>JAYZEN010000013.1:0-251861 GCA_036337295.1 Pseudomonadota bacterium | reverse complement strand
CCCTGATCCAGCACCAGGCTGGCTGTTTCCTGTTTAAATTCAGGAGAGAAAGTTCGTCGTTTCCTGCTCATTAGACACCTCTTCTATGGTGGCGAGTTTACCACCTATGTTGGTGTCCGGTATCATTAGACCACTACACTCACTCTCGGCGTTTCAACGGTACAAATTGACACCATATTGTTTTCATAGTTGAACTTTCGATCAAGCTCGTAATACCTTGATGCCATATCTTCCATTTTCTCTACGTCGATAGAGCGCGTCGAATATATTATGTATTCGCTAAATCCACCGCATGGGCGAGCTCCAATCCCCACTGTCTTACACTCTTCGTTTGAATGACAGGAAAGGTCACTAGAATAAAGGGCTATTTCATTTCTCAATAACTCACGCTCACTTTCCGAGTGTCCTATTAATGGAATACAAGCGAGAAAAAGCTGCAGATAAATTCGATATACTTTCATATTTAGGATTTAGCTCTATTGCCCAAAAACTGCGTTGTGGATTCCCGTGAACGACTTTTAGCCACAGTTCAAGGAAGTTCGTCGACGTGTTTATGTAGCTAACCAAGCCAGGGCATCATCTTCATCCTGAAAAAGACGTACGTTATAACCGCTATTTCGCATGACGATTTCAGTGAAGTCATGGGAGTGATCGTCGGGGGCGGACAAAATGGCAATACGGTCAGTCGGCCTGAGGTTTAGATTGGGAGCGTCGTCAAAAGCAAACTGGTAGTTTTGGGCAGGCCTATCGGTATTGCAACTATTGCGCACGTCAATTAAGGCCGCCTCCAGGTTTTCACGCTGCAACACTTCAGAGACTTCTTCGGCCATTTCGGCAGCGATGATGCGATTGATATCGCATTTAGCTTCGGCACAAATATAGCCTTCCTTGGCAAAAACCTCCAATTGGTAGGACATGGTAAACTCCAGGACTGGATTCTCTTAGGACTATAGGTAATCCCGGGAATTTTGTCGTCTAGGTACGTACCCGCAAAATATTCCGTAGTGCAGCAAGGGCCAGAACCCGGACACCCTGCTTCCCCAACACACCGGTGGAGAAACTGGACTGGCACCACCTCAATCACCCGGCAGCCTATGCACACTATTACCCTGATTCCGGCTGCACTACAGCACAGGGTTTAATTCGTTCGACTTAAACAGGGCAAGGCAGCCCAATGGTGGCGGAGCCCTGTAACCAGCGGCTGACTTTGTCCACTTAGTTTAGAAAATATGTAACCGGCTCTTGCCTTTTGCCAACATGAGACATATTGTTCCGCATGTCTCATGTTGGTGAATGGATATACAGGAGAATCCATAATGTCTACATCCCACTCGATCACCGCAGACAGCGTGGTTGAAATCAAATCGGTGAAAGCCAGCAACCTGGATGCCGAAAACGCTATCCGCAAGCTGGGCCCGGACTCGCTTATGTGGCGGGATTTTGGAACCTATCTGTATCAGTTCATTCTGCCCCAGGCATTTATCCTGCAGTCAGCCCATCCCATGGTGGATCGCGCTGTGAGCGTGGACAAAAAATACAAGCTCAATCCCTGGGGTCGGGCCAAGGATTCCCTCAAGCTGCTGTGGCCGGTGGTGTATTCCAAGCCCCAGGATGCCATTGATATGGGGGTGCGCCTGCGGGAGCTGCATCGCTCCATCAAAGGGACCGACAGCAACGGCAAGAAGTACCACGCCCTGGACCCGGAAGCCTACGCCTTTGTGCACATGACCGGTTACGATGCCCTGCTGCGTCTGTATCGCTATTTCAGTAATCATCGTCTGACCCCCAAAGAGCGGGCCACGCTGTTTGAAGAATGGAAAGCCATGGGCACCATGCTGGGTATCATCGACCGCAGCCTGCCGCAGACCGAAGCGGAGTACTGGGAGCGTTATAACCACATTCTGGACAACGTGTTGGAGAAGGGGCCGGTGCTGGATGATTTGCTGGACCCTTTGTTCATCTATAAGCATTATCCACGGCCGCCCAAGTCCAAGATGCCCATGCCGGTATGGAAAGCCATTGCCCTGGTGTGGGGATACACCCAGCACAAGGTGATCGTCGGCACATTGCCTGAACAATTCCGCACACGCATCGGCCTGCGTTACAACAAGCTGGACCAGCTGTTGTTCAATTCCTTCGCCTGGACCGTGCGTACTTTTTATCCCATGTTGCCCGAAGAGAAGCAGTATCTGCCTTCCATCTGGCGCATTGTGCGGGATGCCCGCGAACATCCCCAGGCCTATCAACTCTAAGCCTCCAGCGCCGGTGCCATTGTAGCCGGCGCTTTTTTTTCCTGCCGTTATCAACACAGCACCCCGTTGCCGCTGTTCCGGGTTTGCACGAATGCACCTGTCGGTTTGCACAGGGCTCTGTTAGTCTTTGCTCTCCCCATGTTTGGCCAAACACACGATCCAAACCTTCAACATAAGGAACTCTGCGTGCAGCCGGTTATTTCCGTTCGGAATCTGTCCAAGGTCTATGAGGGCGGCTTCCAGGCTCTGAACAATATCAATCTGGACATTCAGCGTGGTGAAATATTTGCGTTGCTGGGCCCCAACGGCGCCGGCAAAACCACGTTGATCAGTATTATTTGCGGCATTGTGAATCCCAGCGCGGGCCAGGTGTTGGCGGATGGCTTTGATGTGGTGAAAGACTACCGCGCCGCCCGCTCCATCATTGGCTTGGTGCCCCAGGAGTTGTCCACGGATTCTTTTGAAAGCGTCTGGAGCACGGTGGCGTTCAGCCGCGGCCTGTTTGGCAAGCCGCGCAACGATGCCCACATTGAAAAAGTGTTGAAGGATCTGTCCCTGTGGGACAAACGCCATAACCGCATCATGGAGCTGTCCGGGGGCATGAAACGCCGGGTGTTGATCGCCAAGGCCCTCTCCCATGAGCCCGGAATTCTGTTCCTGGATGAACCCACCGCGGGAGTGGATGTGGAACTGCGGCGGGATATGTGGGAGATGGTGCGGGAACTGCGTCAACAGGGTGTGACCATCATCCTGACCACCCATTACATCGAAGAAGCTGAAGAGATGGCGGACCGCATCGGCGTCATCAACAAAGGTGAAATCGTGGTAGTGGACGAGAAGAAAGCGTTGATGCAGAAACTGGGCAAGAAGCAGTTGACCCTCTACCTGCAACAACCGTTAACGGCGATCCCCGCGCCCTTGCAAAGCTATCCCCTCAGCCTGTCGGAGGATGGCCATACTCTCACCTTCACCTTTGATGTGCAGAGTGAAACCACCGGTATTGCCCAGGTGTTGCGGGAGCTCAACAACAATGGCATTGATTTTCGGGATCTGCATTCCAGCGAGAGTTCCCTGGAGGAAATATTTGTGAATCTGGTACGTGGCAATCGGGAGGCGCGCCCATGAACTTCTACGCTGTTCGCGCCATCTATAAATTTGAAATGGCCCGCACCTGGCGCACACTGATGCAGAGCATTGCGTCGCCGGTGTTGTCCACGTCCCTGTACTTTATTGTGTTTGGTTCGGCCATCGGCTCCCGCATGGTGGCCATTGATGGTGTGGAATACGGCGCCTTTATCATTCCCGGGCTGGTGATGTTCACCCTGCTGACCCAGAGTATTTCCAACGCGTCTTTTGGTATTTATTTTCCCCGCTTTGCCGGCACCATTTATGAGCTTCTGTCGGCGCCGGTCTCCTTCGTGGAGATCCTGATGGGCTACGTGGGGGCGGCGGCCACCAAATCCATCATTGTCGGCGCCCTGATTCTGGTAACGGCGCGTTTCTTTGTGGACTACCACATCGAGCACCCTATCTGGATGCTGAGCTTTCTGGTGCTGACCTCCATCACCTTCAGCCTGTTCGGTTTTATTATCGGCATCTGGGCCGATGGTTTTGAAAAACTGCAGCTGATTCCGCTGATGGTGGTGACCCCGCTGGCGTTTCTGGGCGGCAGTTTCTATTCCATCAACATGCTGCCGCCCCTGTGGCAGACCATCACCCTGTTCAATCCGGTGGTGTATCTGATCAGTGGATTTCGCTGGAGCTTCTTCGGGGTGGCGGACGTGAACGTGGCGGTGAGCCTGGCCATGACGGCGCTGTTCCTGGTGCTGTGCCTGCTGGGGGTGTGGTGGATCTTCAAAACCGGCTATCGGCTGAAAACCTGATGTTGCGCATCCGTTAAAGAGAACTCTTCAGTCACAAATAGTGCCGAAAACCCTTCATTCGGACTAGGCAGCACCTGCATCAACCCAATAGCATTATAAGAAAAATGCTGTGGAGTTGACCGGAGATGTTGCTGTATCCGGACCTATGAAGAAACCAATACTGGGATGCGTTCTGTTGTGTCTCGCCAGTCCAGGCCACGGGCAGTTGGCACAGAACCTGACGGTGGGCAGTGCCAAGGCCCTGTCATTGGCGAATGCGGTGACCGCCGATACGCCGGGGATTGATTCCATTCATTACAATCCCGCCGGTCTGTACCAAGTCAAAGGCCGTCAGTATCAGCTGAAAGTGATCGCCGGCCAGTTCACCATCCAGGGTGAGGTGGAACACTCCGACCGCTATCGGCGGTTAATGGATCAATTCGGTTACGATGACGCGGCCGATCCCGTGACGGAAGGGGAGAGCGCTACCTCTGATGTGTCGGTGATGCTGCCCTTTGTCGGCTTGACGGAAATCCCGCTGTTAGTGGCGCCCCTGGGTGGTGCCTCGGTGGAGCTGAATGACGGCCAGTTCGTCATGGGTACTTCGGTATTTGCGCCCATGGTGGTGGGCTATAAGCGCTCCGAGAATGGCCCCCTGCGTTATCAGGGGAATGAACTGGGGCTCACCCATCTCACCTATTTTTCCCCCACGGTGGCCTTTCCCATCAACGACCAGTTGACCTTCGGCGTGGGCCTGCATTTTAACTACACCGGGGTCGGCATCGACCTGGATTTCCGTTTGCCCAACGCCATCCTGGTGGGTGTGGACAGCTTTAGCGGTCTGCTGTGCCAGTTCCCGGAAATTGCTGAAGTGGTCAACCTGTGTGAAGGGGATCTTGGGCCATTCACGGACATCGGCAATATTGAGGTGGAGGTGGAAAGTTACCTGAATCCGTCTTTCAATCTCGGTTTGTTGTGGGAGCCCAACGCCTGGCTGGCGGTGGGCATGGTCTATCAGAGCGGTGCCAGCAAGACGCTGCAGGGGGATTACCGAATTACCTACGGTGAGGACTGGCTGGGGTTTTTTGGTGGTCTGAACAGTACCTGGGTGGGGGATACCGCCACCGGCGTGCTGGCGTTGCCCAAAGGGGTGGCAGTGGAAGAGGGTGAGGCGTCGTTGGAGTTCACCGTGCCCCAGCACTTTGCCTTGGGTTTGAGTGTGGATGTCACACCGGACTGGACGCTGAACGCCGACATCAAGTGGACCGACACCGCCCAGTGGGATGAATTCAAACTGGAATTCGACAACCCGCCCGAGTTTTTACCGGTGTTGAGTTATCTGGCGCCGGAACAAGTCAGTAATGCCTCGCTGGCGTTTCCCCGCGGCTACGAGAGTGTCTGGAGTTGGGCCCTGGGCGTGGAGCACCGTTACAACGATCGGTTGGCGTTGCGCTTCGGCTATGAGGATCGGGGCAACTCCATCCCGGCCGACAAGGCGGATTACCTGGCGCCCTTCGGCGATGCCTATCTGGTGGGGGCGGGGTTTGCCTATGTGCCCCGTGCTGACAGTCTGCTGGAAGTGGGCATCGGCATGCTGGTGTCGGAAAACAGTGCCGCGAACAATACCAGCAGCAATGCCAACGACTACAACCAGCTAATCTACAACCCCTATGCCGGCGTTAACCTGAAGACCGACGTGCGCGCCTACCTGATCGAACTCAGTTACCAGGCGCACTTCTGATTTGCGATCAATCCGGTTGCCGTTATTGTGCCGCCAGCTCCACCGCTTCCGGCATCTGGGCCAGGATAAAGGCATCGGCTACGTTGATGGCGGCCAACAGCGTGACGGAACACATCAGAAACAACTTGAACAACGGAGTCATGCAACTCACCCCCCAATTGGATGAATACAAACAAATAAACAAAAAAGAGAAAAATGTTTTCAATTGGCCGAATGAAGCCATCCGGCACAGAAGTGAAATTGCATATTACGGGCCGCTTTTTGAAACCGTTTAAATTACAACCAATTAACGGCCATGGCCTGGGAATTGTGACAGCTTGGTGAAAAGTTTTTCGACACCGGAACTACTCGTGCCGGAAATCCTTGCCAAAGCTGGTTTGGTAGTCGATGAAGGTCAGCCCGGTTTCCCCGAAATAGATGGCGTCCGCAGCGGCCACCACCAGGCGTAATGTGCTCAGCTCGGTGTGGTCGCCACTGAGGTCCACGGTCCAGTGCTGGGCACTGTTGTCGGTGGCGGTCAGGTCCACCGGATCACCCGGCTGCTGCGCATTCTCCACCAGGGCCGCCTTGGCGCCCTGCAGCGGATGCTTTGCGGTCAGGCTCAGGGTCATGCGGTTGACACCGGCCTGGTCCACGCTGACATCCACCTGGAACTCTGCGTTCTTCAGGGTGCAATGCCCGCTGGGGTAGCGGCAGTTGGGCAGTGCCACCAGGGAATAGGATTGCCCGGCTTCTGCCTTGTGGGGTTTCTCACCCACCAAGGCATCGGTGGCGAGATAGCCGATCACCGCCAGGATGGGGGCTACGATCAGGGCGACAATGATGTGTTTGTTGCGAAACATGTGCGACTCGTATGGTTGCTGGCTGGCGTCAGTGTATTGGCGTCAGCGTCAGTATAGTACCCAAAAAAAAGCCCCCAGTACTTGTGGTGATGGAGGCTTGGGGTCTGGCCCGGATTGTGTCCGGGCCGTGGGTTACAGATCAGTGGGCTTGGGCATCCCCGGCGCCGGCCGGCATACGGATGCTTTCCACCATGTCCTGCACGTGTTCCGGCGGCTCCTGGGTCACCCGGGAGACCAGGAAGGCCACCGCAAAGTTCACCACCGCACCAATGGCACCGAAGGCATTGGGCTCAATCCCGAAGAACCAGTTGGGTTTGAGATCACCCAGGAAGGCCGTGCTGGCGACGAACATGATGCCCTGATGCTGGAACACATACAGCAGGGTCACGGTGATACCCGCCACCATACCGGCAATGGCCCCTTCCTTGTTGATGCGCTTGTTGAAGATACCCATCATCAGCGCCGGGAAGATCGAGGACGCCGCCAAACCAAAGGCCAGCGCCACCGTCCCGGCGGCAAAGTCCGGCGGATTGAAGCCCAGGTAGCCGGCCACAGCGATGGCCCCGGCCATGGCGACCCGACTGGCCATCAACTCGTTCTTCTCGTCGATGTCCGGCATGAACACCCCTTTCAACAAATCGTGGGAGATGGCAGACGAGATGGCCAGCAACAACCCGGCGGCGGTAGACAAAGCCGCGGCCAGGCCACCGGCGGCCACCAGCGCGATCACCCAATTGGGCAGGCGGGCGATTTCCGGGTTGGCCAGTACCATGATGTCACGGTCCACGGTCACCATTTCGTTGACCTCGGCGTTGGCGCTGTACTGCACCTTGCCGTCACCGTTCTTGTCCTTGAACTCCAGCAAACCGGTGGTTTCCCAGTTCTTGAACCAGTTGGGGCGTTCATCATAGGTCATGTAATTGCCCTTGGTGGGTTCAATGGTGTTCATGAAGTTCATGCGTGCCATGGCGGCAACCGCAGGCGCAGTGGTGTACAGAATGGCAATGAACACCAGGGCCCAGCCGGCGGAAGTGCGGGCGTCGGCTACCTTGGGTACGGTGAAGAAACGGATGATGACGTGGGGCAAACCGGCTGTTCCGATCATCAGGGACATGGTGTACACGAACATATTGAGCTGACTAAGCCTCGATTGCGTCGTGTACTCATGGAACCCCAACTCGGTCACCACTTGGTCCAGCCTGTCCAATAGAAACGTATCCGTTCCCGCCATGGTGGAGCCCAGGCCCAGTTGCGGAATCGGGTTACCGGTGAGGTTGAGAGAGATAAAAATCGCCGGAATGGTGTAGGCAAAAATCAGCACACAGTACTGGGCGATCTGGGTATAGGTGATGCCTTTCATGCCACCCAGTACCGCATACACGAACACGATGCCCATGCCCACCAGCAAGCCGGTGCCGTAATCCACCTGCAGGAAGCGGGAGAACGCCACCCCGATGCCTTTCATCTGGCCGATAACATAGGTCACCGAGGCGATGATCAAACACACCACCGCCACAATGCGGGCGGCTTTGGAGTAGTAACGATCACCGATGAATTCCGGCACCGTGAACTTGCCGAATTTACGCAGGTAGGGTGCCAGCAGCATGGCCAACAGCACAAAGCCACCGGTCCAGCCCATCAGGAACACCGAACCACCGTAGCCCATGAACGCAATCATGCCGGCCATGGAAATAAATGACGCCGCCGACATCCAGTCTGCCGCCGTGGCCATGCCGTTGGAAATGGGGTGAACCCCGCCGCCGGCTACGTAAAAGTCTTTGGTGGAGCCGGCCCGGGCCCAGATGGCGATGCCGATGTACAGGGCAAAGGTAAAGCCCACCACGATATAGGTTAAGGTTTGCAGATCCATGGTGTTTTACCTCACTTCTCGTCCACGCCGTACTTGCGGTCCAACTGCCCCATCTTTTTCGCATAGACGAAAATCAACACCACAAAGGTGTAGATGGAACCTTGCTGCGCGAACCAGAAGCCGAGCTTGTAACCACCCAGCTGAATTTGATTCAACACATCCACCAGAATCACACCGAAACCAAAAGACACCACGAACCACACCACCAACAGCGTCAGCATCAACTTGACGTTGGCGGCCCAGTAAGCGGTCGCGTCTTCCTTGCTCTTGAACGCCATACACGAACCCTCCGAATGCTTGTTTTATTGTCGTTGTACATCAAACGTTTTAAACCACCCCATGTAGGATGGGTATTAGACGTTGGTCGAGCGGGTCCCGGGCAGGCGCGGGCGCGAAAGCTTGGAAAACCGGCCACCAGCGTTTATGCTTCGGTTTGCCTAAGCACATTAATAAGAATTCAACGTGCAGTTATTGGGTTATTCATTGGGGTAGCAAAGGGAGCAATCCATGTTTTTCAAGGCGCATACCGGCCCTGTGGCGGTGAGCCTGGCGACCGTTTTGTTTTGGGGTAACGTAGTCGCAGCACCACCGAACGATCCATACTATCAAGATCAGTCAGCGCCAACCCAGCGGGGTTTGAAGCAGATTAACCCCGAGCCCGCCTGGGCCTGTTCCAAGGGCCGCAACGTGGTGGTGGCGGTGTTGGACAGCGGCCTGGTACTGCATCCGGAAGACAGTCCGGCGTCGGTGCTGCCAGGCATGGATTTCATCCAGACCGAGGACGGCGGCGTGGCCACCAGCGTCGATCCCAACGGCCACGGCACCCACCTTACGGGCATCATTGCGGCGGCCACGGATAACGGCAGAGGCATTGCCTCGGTAGCGCCGCAGGCCACCATTCTGCCCCTCAGGGTATTGCGTGAGAATCTGGTGCACAAAGTCAACGGCACCGGGGCGGACACGGAACTGTCCACCATTCAGGGGTTGAAGGCGGCGGCCCAATATTCCGAGGATCAGCAGGTCAATGTGGTGATCAACGCCAGCTTCGGCAGCACCCTGAGCAATGGCTATTGCAACGCCCTGCAGACCATTGCCCAGAACCCGAAAGCCCGGGTTCTGGTGGTGGCGGCGGCCATGAACAGTGGCCTTGATGAGCCTCATTATCCGGCCGCCTGCACTCTGGCCGGGGTCGACAATCTGCTGTCCGTGGGCAGCGTGAACAGCAGCACCAACCTGCGCGATCGGGTGGCGTCCTATTCCAACCGGGGCTGTTGGGTGAACACCTTTGCCCCCGGCAGTGAGGTGATGTCCACCTGGTCGCCGGAGATTCCCCCCCGTGGTGGTGTGACGCGCTACGAGAACGGCATCTATGCGACCTGGTTTGGGACCTCGCAGGCCGCGGCGTTTGTCAGCGGAGCGGCCGCGGTGCTGTGGTCCATGGCACCGGAAAAAACCGCAGCGGAGATCGTAACCCTGCTGCGGCAATCCGCAGATCCTGTGTTCAGTGCAGCGGGCGCGGCCCTTGACGACTGCAGTGACCCGTCCCGTAACCAACACCGTGGCCGGATTAACCTGGGGGAGGCGATGAAATCCATTGATGGCTCACAGTGCACCCAGTCCACTGAGCATCCACCAAGCCCTCCCCAAAGGCCTGGAAATTTCACCGTAGAGATGGAGTGATCTCATGTTCAACCTCAAGCAATGGAAGCTGCACGGCGTTTTGCTGGGCGCGTTCGGTGTGGTGCCCCTGGTGCCCCTGTGCCATGCCACCACCAACGACGATGCGTTTTTTGATTATCTGAACACGGTGATTTGTGACGCACCGGAGGGCGATCTGGTGGCCACTTGTGCGGCGGCCGGTGAAACCGTGGGCGGCAGCGGGGAAACCCTGTCGCAAACCGGCAATACCGGCACTCAGGGAGCGAACGAACTGGCGGCCCGGGAGCGGCTGCAACTGCCGGGCACGGAAAACGAGGACAGCGAAGCCGTTGCGCGCATGGAGTTCAACGGCCTGGGCATGTTTGGCGGAATCGATTACCGCAATCTGGAACGCAGTAATACCGACGCGGAAACCGGTTATGACGGCAGCGCCTGGTTGGCCAGTGTGGGGCTGGATTACCGGCTGAGTGAGCGGCTGCTGGCGGGGGGCGCGTTCTCCTGGCAGGAAACCGATCTGGACATGAACACCGACGCCGGCAAGGTCAGTACCGAAAGCCAGGAGTGGGTGGCCTTCGCCAGCTATCAGCTCTCACCATCTTTTTATTTAGATGGTTATCTGGGGTGGTTGCAGCAAGAGAACGACACCGACCGTAATGTGCGGTTTGGCCTCATCCGCAACACCGCCCGTGCCCGTTTTGATTCCGAGAAAACACAATGGGGGTTGGGGGCTGGTTACCAGATGAACCTGCAGGCGCTGGCGCTGGATCTGGCGCTGCGCTATGAAGGGTCGGAGCTGGACATCGATGCCTACGAGGAAACCGGTGGCGACCCCATCGAAAACCTGAACCTGGCGTACGCGAGGCAGACGGTGGACTCGGAAACCCTTACCCTGGCGCTGTTCGCTGCCTACAGCCTGGGCCTGCAGCAGGGGGTTCTGGTTCCATACTTCAAATCCGAGATCACCCGCGAGCAGGAAGATGATGCCCGCACGGTACAAACGCATCTGGTGGTGGCACCGGACGCTCCGGCATTCACCATCATCACCGATGCTCCGGACGACCTGTACGGCGTGGTGGGTGCCGGTGTCCAGATGATTGTGCCGGGCGGGCTGATGTTCTATCTGGATGCGGAAAGCCTGGTGAGCCACGAATACCTGGATTCCTGGAAGATCTCCTCAGGTATTCGTATGGAGCTGTAACCGGTGCTCCACCAGATAATCCACCCAGGCTTCCAGATTGCCCAGTTGAAGCCGTGCTTCGATGCCCATTTCCGTAGCCAATTGCCGGGTGTTGCTGACGTCATAGCGGTCTGAGCCCAGGAACGACAGGGTTTCCTTGGAGCCCGGCAGTAAAAATGCAGGTAACCTTCGCAATAGCCATAACGGCACCTGGCGGCTGGGGGCTTTTACCTGCAGGTGATGGGCAATGCGGTGCAGCAATTGCGGCAGGGGTGGCGTGGTGTCGTCCAGCAGCCAGTACTCCTGATTCACCGAGGAAGGGTACTGCAGCAGGCGGCTGGCAAACTCCGCCACAAAATCCACATGCACCAGCGGCAGGAATGTGGTGCGGTCGCCGGGGATGGCCGGCATCTTGCCCTGCTGCAGTTGTTGCACCAGCTCCGCCGCCCCGATGAACTGGGTGGTTTCCCCGCTGCGGCTGTCACCGATCACCGAGCTGGGGTGCAGCGCCGTCCAGGGCAGTTGCAGCTGGTTGGCTTTCTGTTTCATCTGCTGATGGGAAATCTGCTTCGACGCTTCATACCCACCCAGGGTTTTATAGAGTCCGTCGGTGTCCAGCTGCGGGGCATAGGCTACCCGGTAACCCCCAATCCAGATGAAGCGCTGAAGGTTGGGCAAGGCGGCTGCCAGTTCCAGCACCCGGTTGCCCGCTTCCACATTGACCTGGTGGGCATGGCGTCGATCCAATCCCCAGTGAAACGCCGCCGCCAGATGGTAGACCGCAATCAGGTGCTGCCGGTCTGGTGCGGAGAACAGAGTGTCCACCTGTTCCAGGCGGAACTCGCACAACTGCAGGCGTTCCGGGTGGAAGGGCTGCTGCACGTGCTGCTGCACCCAGGTTTGGTATTCCGCTGCGCGGGACTCATGCTGCCGCATGGCGGCCAAAACACGGTACCCTTGATCCAATAGCGCCGGCACCAGCCAACGGCCGATCAGTCCATTGGCGCCGGTAACCAGAATGGTTTGGGGTGTGGTCTGCATCGAGTTGCTCCTGTTAATTGAGGGTGTGGTAAACCCGGTCAGTTGATCAGTTTAGTGTAAAAATAGACCGGTCTATATATTTCAAGAATCAAAAAATAGACCCTAGGTCAGTCGCATCAGCACAGCATCCCGGGCCTGATCCAGGGGCAGCCGCGACCGGCGCACCTTGGCCAGCATCAGCGCCCCTTCCAGTATGGACAGGATCAGGGGAGCCTCCCGATTGGCCTGTTCCCGATCCATCCCCTGTTGCTGCAAGCCCTGGATAATGGAGGACTGCCACAGGTCATAGGCTTGTTCGCAGGCCTGTCGCACCTGAGGATGCGCGTCACCGGTTTCCAGGGCCGTGGTGGCCACCGGACACCCCTTTTCATAGTGGGAATCCAGCAGGCGCCGGGTCAGCCCATCAAATAGCCAGCCCACGCCTTGGGCCGGGTTCTGTGCCATGGCGAAAGCATGCTGAATCAGGGTGTTGATGAACTCGGCCCCCTGCTGCAGGGCGCAGGCAACAATCTGGTCTTTGCCCTCGGGAAAATGAAAATAGAGCGACCCTTTCGGTGCCCCGCTGGTTTTGATGATCTGTTGCAGGCCGGTGCTGTGAAAGCCCTGCCGTTCAATCAAATCCAGCGTTGCGGAAAGAATGCGCTCTTGTGTCTGTTGGCCTTTGCTGCTCATGGGGTGATAATAGACCGACTGGTTTATTATGGCAAGTGCCGGAATGTGGTGCGATCTCAGATGCGGTGAATGAATTCTTCACGCGGAAAACGGTAGCGGCGGTGATAGATGCCGTCTTCGGCCCGTTTGCCCACACCCAATATCATGGTGACGATGGCGTCTGAGGGCAGGTCCAGAATCTTGCGCACCCGGTGTTCGTCAAACCCCTCCATGGGGCAGGTGTCGTAGCCATGGGCGCGGAACGCCAGCATCATGTTCTCCGCTGCCAGGGCGGTCGACTTCACTGCCCAGGTCTTCATCTCATTGATGCCGTAGGGCCCCCGCGGCACCGCCCGTTTCAGGCCCGCCACCAGACCCATGGCTTTCTTGGCCAGGCCAAAGGAACCCAGCGGGCCCGGGTTGTAATGAATCAGGGCCAGCTTGGAATAATAGTTTTTGATGATCCTGGGCATGGTCTCTTCCGGCCAGAACTCCAGGTTGCGCAGGCTGTTCTGCTTCCAGGTGTCCGGGCGGGCAATGATGGGAATCAGTACCTGGGCAGTGGTGGCAGCGTTCTGGCCCAGGCAGGCTTCCGCCAGTTTGGCGCGTACGGCCGGGTCCCGCACCACGTAGAACTCCCAGGGCTGCAGGTTCGAGGAATTGGGGGCCAGCATGGCCAGATCCAGACAGTCCTCCACCACTTCATCCGGCACCGGAGCGTCGGTAAAGCGGCGCACGGAGCGTCGGCTTTCCACGATCTTGCGGAACTCCTCAATATTGGTCTTGGGGGCGGTGGCTTCGTCACGATAGTCGGTCATTAGGGCCTCGATCTTTGTTGGGGCGCTGTCTTTATTCAGAGCGCGGATATTCCGTATGACGCTAGGCTAACAAAACCCAAGTGCTGACCCCATGACCGTACCTGCCAATGTGACTCGCTTTTTATTCCAGATTCCCAGCCTGCCGGACACCCTGCGGGTGGTGGGATTCGACATAAAGGCGGCGGTTTCTGACCTGTTCCGCTGTGAAGTGGAGCTGGCCTGCGAAAACAATGCCCTGGCGCTGGAAAAGCTGGTTGGCAAAAATGGCCTCCTGACCCTGTTTGATGAGCGCCATCCGCACTATTTCCATGGTGAAATCCTGCAAATCCGGCAGGGGGAAAGCGGCCATCAGTTCACCCTCTATACCGTCACTCTGGTGCCGAAGCTGGCGTTTCTGCTTTACCGCAGCAACCTGCGCATCTTCCAGCAAAAAACCGTACCGGAGATCATCCGCCAGGTGTTGAAGGAAGCCAATATCCAGGGCCAGGATGTGAGCCTGGATCTGAGGGGGCAGTATCCACTGCGGGAATACTGTACCCAGTATGGCGAAACGGATTTTCACTTCATCAGCCGGCTGCTGGAGGAAGAGGGGCTCTTCTACTTTTTCGAACACCATGCGGATCGCCATACCCTGGTGATCTGTGATCACAACGGGCGCTTCCAGCCTATTGCCGGTGCCCGTGCCGTGCGCTACAAGGAACGCACGGGCATGGTGTCCGACCAGGAATCCATCTACCGGTTGCATGCCCGTGCTGCCATCCGGCCGGGCAAGGTCACCCTGCGGGATTACTTTTTTGAGAAGAGCCAGCTGCGGCTGGACAAGAGCGCGCAGGCCGGCCCTTATCAGGGTCTGGAACAATACCACTATCGCGGGGATTTCAATGATCCCGCCCAGGGTGAGCGCTACGCCAGGCTGCAATTGGAAGCCCACCAGGCCCAACGCCAGAGCATTGAAGGCGAATCGGATTGCCCGCGGCTGTGGCCGGGCTACCGCTTCACGGTGAAGGACCATCCGCGCCAGGACCTGAATGCCGAGGCGATTCTGCTGTCTGTGCGGGTGCAGGGGCGCCAGCCCCAATCCCTGGGGGAAGGTGCCAGCAGTGAGGGCAGCCGCTTCAGCTGTGAATTTGGCGCCATGCCCGCGTCCCTGCCGTTTCGTGCCCCCGCCATCACGCCGCCGCCCCGGGTGGAAGGTACCCAAACGGCCTTCGTCACCGGCCCGGCGGGGGAGGAGATCTACACCGACCAGTTTGGGCGGGTGAAGGTCCAGTTCCACTGGGACCGGGAAGGCCAGTATGATGAGGCCAGTAGTTGCTGGCTGCGGGTCAGCCAGGGCTTGGCGGGCAACCAATGGGGCGCCATGGTGATCCCCCGCATCGGCCAGGAGGTCATCGTCTCGTTCCTGGAGGGCAATCCGGACCGTCCCCTGGTCACGGGCACCCTCTACAACGGCACCAACGCCTTGCCCTATCCCTTGCCCACCCACAAAACCCGCACCGCGTTCAAGAGCATCAGCAGCCCCGGCGGAGGCGGTTTCAACGAACTGCGCATCGAAGACAAAAAAGGCCAGGAGCAGATCTACCTGCACAGCGAAAAGGATCTGGATCTGTACACCCAAAACGATTGGAAGGAGTGGGTGGGCAACGAACAGCACACCACCGTGGGCAATCACATGAATCAGGCCGTGGGTGCCGACCAGCACACCACCATTAAGCAAAACCATCATCAGAAGATCGGCCAGAACCTGTCACAGAACATCGGGCAGGCGGCGCAGATCAAAATCTCCGGCTCTTATGTGGAGCAGGCCGGTCAGGACATTGTGTTGAAAGCCGGCATGTCGCTGGTGATCCAGGCCGGAGTGGAGCTGACCCTGAAGGCCGGTGGCGGACTGGTGAAACTGGACCCCAGCGGCGTCACCATCAAAGGCCCCATGGTCCGCATCAACACCGGCGGCGCGGCCACCCCGGGCCGACCCGCAGTAATCACGCCCCCCCGTGAACCCAAACCCGCCGATCAGGGCGACAAACCTGGCAGCGCCAGCGCACCCGCCATGCCCAACACCGCCCCGGTGGCCAGCAAGGTGGTCAGCACCCAGTCGGTCACCGGTGGGCAGGCGAATCCGGATGAGGCGGTGACGAGGGTGGCAGTGGCGAGTCGAGATACCAGCATCACCCGCGAACAGATTGAAGCGCTTCCGGATAACGTAAGCCTGGAGATGTGCGATACCCAGGGCAACCCCATTGCCAACACCCAGTATGTGGTGACGGACAAAAACGGCAAGCAATACACGGGTGTCACCGACGCAAACGGTGTGGCCCGTATTCAGGGGCTACCCAAGGGGGATTGCAAAGTCAGCTTTCCGGACAGCGAGCCCTGGAAATAAATTCATTTGAAGACCTGAAACCATGCCAACCACTCATATCGTTCAGCAAGGCGAAAACCTCTTCACCATCGCCCGCCAGCATAAGATCGCAAATTGGCGGGATATTTACTTTCATGACGCCAATGCCGCGTTTCGAAAAAAGCGACCCAACCCCAATATCATTTGTGCCGGTGATGAAATCCAGATCCCGCAAACTGAAAGCAAAAGTGTCACGGTTCGAACCGGTGCTCATCATGTTTTTTATGTGGATCGGGAAACGCAGAAGCTCACGCTACGCCTGCTGGATGAAAGTGGACGACCCAAAAGCAAAGTCCCTGCTGAGCTTTCCATCAATGGAAACAAGAAGCCGGTGGTCAGCGGTACAGACGGCACGCTCAAACTCGAAGTGGATGATCCCAATGTCAAAGTCATGCACCTGGACGTGTTTGATGATCCAGACATGGCAGAGCCCAGCCATCGATTCGAACTGCAATTGGCGCACCTTGATCCTGCCGATACGCTCGCCGGTTTGCAAGCCAGGCTCAACAGCCTTGGGCACGATTGTGGTGTAGTCGATGGCATTTATGGCAGGCGTACCAAAGAAGGAATAATGTCGTATCAGGCCGCCTGCAATATGACCGTAGATGGACAACCATCACCCGACATCTATCATGCTGCCCAAAAAGATTTTGGGTGTTGATTAAACGCATCATCCGCACTGGAACCCAACATGACCACCAATCAAACCCCGCCCGCTGCTGGTGTTGAGCCCAGGCCCGTAGCATTGAACGAAGTCAATACCCTGGTTGTGGGTACGATCGTTACCCCGATCTATCCGGTGCGCTACGCCTATGCAAACTTCTTTGAGGAGTCGTTGCTCGCGCCAACGGAACCACCTCCACTCTCGGCCATGCTGGATGCGGCAGACCTGAACAGTACCAACGGCTATGTGCCAAGATTGTTGCGACCTGGTTGGATTTATATACGGGAAGAAGATGGCCCGAACGGCGGCCACTTCCAGATCTTTAAATATGCACCGGTGGAGAATAACGGGCAGCTGGAAGAGCGTTTTCCAAAATACCAGTTCGCTAATGGAGTGAATGCCCAGGGTGGTCTTAAAGAGGATACATCGGGGGGCGTCAAAGGAGGCTATCCCTTCGTTTTTGTGCGCAAGGAGGTCACTGAAATCAGTATTGCGTATAGTGAGCACGAGTGGCATCCCGATATCATCGATAAAATGAACGGAGATGCGGGTGAGCGGGCTGCGTCCATGCAAAGGATCAAGCTTAAGAGCGACGATCCGGCGGCGGTGCCGGCCACTGCGGAGAATCTGGCGCGCCTGGTTGAGGATTATCGGGAACAGAAGGCGCGCCTGTTACGGATAAAAAACAGCAGTACAGATCCCAGTGTGAAAGACCTGGCGCTCGACGTGCTGACGACTCAGTCCAGCTACGACATGGATGCGGACCAGATTGCACTGGCGCTGAGACGCAAAACCAAACCGGGTGAAACCGCCCGCGTGGTGGCATTGCATGATCCGGTCGGCAGACAAAGAGACATTGCCGAGGTGCACGCCAAGTTGGCGCTGTGGGAGAAGGCCTATGCATCGCAGAATCTTTATCCATTTACCATTGGGCAGCTAGTGGGGCAGCTGAAACAATCCAACGATGAAGCGCTGCAGGATGTACTGAAGGAATCGATAAATTGGGGGGATTACGATCAATACTGGGCTGGAATTGATCAGGAGTTCAAGGACTTTGCGGCCCGACAGGAACAGTTTGTGGAACTCTATCGTGCGTTCATGCACGGCGCGGGGGTGACCGGTAAGGTCGGTTCTCTGGACAACTATTTCCAGAAATTCTTTTGTCAGGATACCGCGAAAGGGGATGAAGCAACCGCGGAGTTGGCCAAACTGTGTGAGATTGGTGCGGGTATTTTCAATGGAATACTGTCCTCTGACCGGGGCAATTCCGTTATAGAAAAAATACTTGAAGACTTCAACAACGACAAGAATGCCTATGTGGCGTTTTTTGGTGTGTTCAAAGGCATAGTGACTGCACCGCAGGACACCGTAGATTGGGCGGCCAAGGTGGGCGTCCCAATGGATAAACTGCTGCAGCAACTGGGCCCGCTGTGGGCCAAAATTGCAGTGTTCTCCATTTATGAGGCACAGGTGTCGGTGCGGGCCAAGAATCGCTTTCTGGCCAATGTTTACAAGTACACCGTCAATCAGGTCATTCCCTATGTGCACAAGGCTATGGGCATAACGGTGGATAATGCCAATCGAGTACGGTATACGCCGGAGAAGTTGGGGCAGATTCTGGCGGAGCAGATTGAAGCGTCCGCCCGGTCTTACCCGGGGACAGCAGGGGATGATGTATTAAAGGCGGCAGAAAAGGCACTGTCCCGTGCCCAGAAGATGTTTGATTGGGGACAAAAAACCAAAAAGACCACCATACCCCGTTATGTGGAACTGTCAGAAATCGAGATTACCCGCCTGCCTGGAAAGCGATTCTCTTTTGTGGTGCCGAAAAGTGTGGGTGAGGGTATTGGGGTGGCGGCAGAGTCCGGCTTTGCGGGTTTATCCGCTTACGCCAACTGCCGCGTGATCTATGACTTGTATTTGCAGGCGGACTATTACGATAATGACCCTTTGCAGCGGGGGCATACTGTGCATGGCCTGATTCAATTCGCCTCCGCCGTGACGTCGTTGACGGTGGATGTGTTGACCATCAGCCGAGCTGCGGTGGGCGTCTCGGCAAGTGCTTCAGCGCAGGCATCCAATCAGGTAATCGCCTCCCTGGCACCGAAACTGAGTGATCGAGCCTCGGTGCTGGGCACCTTGTTGAAGTCACAGCTGTTTTCCCGTGTCATCGTGGTAGCAAATTTTGCCTCGGCTACTGCTTCGGTCTGGAACGGCATCAACTCCTGGCAGGGCGACAATCGAGGTGAAGCGGCTGGGCACTTTGTGCTGGCAGTGGGTTCTATTGCCATTATACTGGCCACTCTCCAAGGTGTAGGCGCGGCCGCAGCGGCTGCCGGTGGCGGTGCCACTGCGACTGGGGTCGGGGCTCCCCCCGGCCTGGTTGTAATAGTGGTCGGGTTATTGTGTATGGGGACAGGTGCGGCACTGCTGTGGATATATGGGAAGTCGGATTTCCAGCGGTTGTTGGAAAATTGCTTCTGGGGTGTGAGCAGTAAATATGGGTTTTGGGAATTCGAGGACGACCGGCCTGACGTTGCAGACCGTATTGAAGATGCCAAAGAGATGGCGAGTAATCCGATGGTGCTGTCTGCGTACAAAGTTGAATTACAGGAGTTTATGAACTACCTGAACATGCCAACGCTGGAACTTTCGGATACAGAGGGTTGGTTTGATACCTCCGGTGATACTAGAACGTTCTCATTAAAGTTCTCGTTGCCCAGATTTCAGATCGGTGTGTCCGATATTATGTATGAGGTACGTACTCGTCATATTGATTTTAATGTTTTCAGTGCCGGTGTGTGGCGGGAGAATAAGGCGTTGACGGCCAAGTTAGGCGAAGCTATAGAAGCCGCCAGGTTTGAAGAGCGGGATGGTTTTACGAATGTATTGGTGGAGTTCGACGCCCAGGAGGATATTGAATTGTTTTGGGCCTATAAACCCACCCCCAACACAGTCGTACCGATGCGCTATCTGACGGACGACGGTCTGATTGAGAGTCCTGTGGTCGGTATGATCAATGATGAAGTTGCCTGAAAGGTCTGAATGTTGAGAACTGTAAAGAGCCTGCCAGCTGCCAAGCCGCTCGCTGATGAGTCAGCACAGTTACTGAGCCGCGAGTTGCCGCGTTTCAAAAAGCCGACGCCTCCGATTCTGGGGATTGATCAACTTACTCTGGCGTTTAAAGACAATTATGTCGCCGTGCGTAATATGTTCTTTATTCCCTGGATGCTGGGCATGGTGGCGGTGCTGTGTCTGCAGGGGGAGGATGTCTATCGTTCCTGGAAAGGCGCGGAGCAAAGGGGGTTGTGGCGGATAGACCTGGAAATAGAAAAGCATGGAGAGGACTATCTAACGGCGTCAGATAGTAAATCTCTACAGAAGTTTGTCGCCGTCTTTGAGGGTCGAACCCTTCCCTTCATGACGTACATGACTCAGATGCGTTACAGTCATAATTTCTACGCCTATCCGGACCGAACCCGCCAAACCGACATTCTGATGACGTCCATACCCATTACCATCCTTCTCTTCCTGGGTGCCTGGTCAGTGTCCATGCGGCGCCATGCACCGCTGTTTTTCGACCGTGAGCGCCGCATTGTCTATACGTGGCGTTCCGGTGAGGTATGGGCGCAGCGCTATGAGAAATTTTCCTACTTCAGCAATTTTCAGTCGCTTTATCTGTACCTAAGGCGCTTGGACCCCAAGGACGAAAACGCACGCCCCTGGCTGGTGTACTACCCACTGCAACCCTCCGGCAACCCGCTGATGAACGCCCGAATCCTGCAGGACAATGTGCTGATTGCCATAGTGAAGTTCATGGAACAGGGGCGCGATGCCGTCTGGTCGGAGGATTGGCAGGGGCGCCCCCCTTTCTATTTTCGAGTCGATTCCAAACCCCAGGATTTTGAGCAGCAATTGGAAACGCTGCTCAGGAAAATCGACCTGGGTGAATAATCGGGTACTACATCGGATCAGCTTCGATCACAGACTTAAGCTGGCGCAGCGCTTTGGCGGATGTTCTTCTGTTATAAGCGATAAACACAAGCGCGTTAATCGGGTTGCGAAGCAGGTCTTTGGGTATATCCAAGATCATTTTTCGACGAAAACGGGTGGAGCCGTCTTCATTCATACTAAAGGTATAGGTGAGTTCCACGTTGATTAACCCGGCTCGATCTTTCCCAAGCAGTCGCCACTTGTTCGGCACGGTGTGTTCGGCGACGGTCCAATACAAGCGTGGGCCCACCACGAAGCCCAGCTTCAATATTTCAATGATTTCTTCATTTTCAGTGGCTGAGTGGTCAGTGGCACCTCTGGCGTTGAAGGTGTTGGGGTGCCAGTGCTTCCAGTTGCCTGCGGTGGTGGCATAGTCAAATACGTCGGCGATGGGTTTATCGATGTCGATTTCAGTGACTACGCGGGAACGAAACGTATCTGCCTGTGCAGAAAACGCAGTTGCAAGGAACGTGATAAGAATGAGTATTCCTGAAAGTCTATTGGTCACAATTAAATCCCTCTAAATCATGCAAGTCCTTGAATTATACGGGCGCGACCGTGCGGGAAGCGGCAACAGGCCGAAATGTTGTCGCGTTCTGCAAGTGTTATTGATGTTTGGCGGTACGGTTACCCCAGCACCACCAAGTGATTCGGCAACTCATTCTTGCTTTCCGTAGCCGGGGCGTGTTGTTTTAATTTTTCACCGCAGGCCTCGATGCATTTCAGCATCCCCGTCAGGGTGTCTTTGCGTTTGATGCTGGCCACCAGATCATCCACGATGCCCTGCCACTGGTCATTGGCTACATGCTGACTGATGCCGCGGTCGGCGATGATTTCAACGTAATGCTCAGCTTCTGCGATGAATATCAGCACCCCGGTTTCGCCTTTGGTGTGGTGCAGGTTGTTGTCCAAAAACTGGCGTCGGGCCAGGTTGGCGGCGCGCCAGCGTTTTACGGATTTGGGCACCAGGCTCATCATGATCGGGGGCACGCGGAACAGCAGCGCCAGGGCAATAAAGTTAAACCACTGCAGCATCAGCAGCTCTTCGCCATTGAGCCAGAAGGGGGTGAATTTCAGCAGCAGGGGCAGCAGCAAGGCGATGATGGCTGCCCACAGTGTGGGGATGTAAACGTAATCGTCGGACTGGCGGGCCAGCACCGCCACCAACTCTGCATCCGTATGCTGCTCTACGTTGTTGATGGCATCCGCCACCTGTTTCAGTTCGGATTCCGTGAATAAAGCCATTACCATCCCCCCGAGGCGCCGCCGCCTCCAAAACTGCCACCGCCGCCGGAAAAGCCGCCACCGGAACCTCCGCCAAAGCCGCCACCACCATAGTAGATCCCACCCCGTCTGCCGCCGAAGCCGCCGCGGCCGCCAAAGCCACGCAAGATGAGGAACAGAATGATGGGGATGATGATCCAGTTACTGAGCTTGCTTTTGGATTGGGTTTTGCGCATTTGGTACTGGCCACCCAAGGCCTGGATGATGGCGCTGGTGCCGCCTTCGATGCCCTGTTCAAATTGGCCTCGTTTAAAGGCCGGTTGCACGATGGTCTGAATGATGTTGGCGCTGATGGCATCGGTGAGGGTGCCTTCCAGGCCATAGCCCCCTTCGATGCGTATGCGTCGCTCCTTTTCCGCCACGATGAACAGCACACCGTTGTTCTTGCCTTTCTGGCCGATGCCCCAGTGGCGCCCCAGCTGATAGCCGAAGGTCTCAATGTCGTAACCTTGAAGGTTGGGCAGAGTGACCACCACCAGTTGATTGCCGGTGGCGTTTTCGTGGGCTTGCAGTTGCTGGCTGAGGCGGCGTTCGGTGCTGCTTGCCAGCATATTGGCCTGGTCCACCACACGCCCGCTGAGGGCCGGAAAACTGGGGGCTGCGCTCACACTGCCAAGCGTGCTCAGGCACAGCAGCAGTGGCAACAGCGTTGCGCGCAGCATCAGAACTCCACCTTGGGCGCTTCTTCGGCACCGCTGGTGGTGGCTTCATAGGTTTCGCGCAGGGGCATGTCGCTGTACAGCAGACTGTGCCAGATGCGACCGGGGAAGGTGCGGATCTCAGTGTTATACGCGCTCACCGACTGGATGAAATCACGGCGTGCCACCGAGATGCGGTTTTCGGTGCCTTCCAGTTGGGATTGCAGGGCCAGAAAGTTCTGGTTGGCTTTCAGGTCGGGGTAGCGTTCCACCACCACCATCAGGCGGCTTAAGGCGCTGCTGAGCTGACCTTGCGCCGCTTCAAACTGCTGCAGCTGTTCCGGGTTGTTGAGAATGCTGCTGTCCACCTGCATGGAGCCTACCTTGGCACGGGCTTCCACCACCGCCTGCAGGGTTTCCTGCTCGTGGGCGGCATAGCCTTTGACGGTGGACACCAGGTTGGGGATCAGGTCGGCGCGCCGTTGATACTGGTTCTGCACCTGGGCCCAATCGGCCTTCACCTGTTCGTCCAGCGTGGGGATGTTGTTGATGCCGCAGCCGCTGAGGGTCAACAGGCTGCCCAGCAACACGCTGATCAGGGCAAATCGTCGAAACAGTGTGTGGTACATGGATGGTTTCCTTTTATTCAATTTATTCAGTGCGTAGATTCAGCTTGGCCGCGCAGAACATCCTGGTAGCCTTCCCGAAAGGAAGGATACTGAAATGCATAGCCGCTGTTGCGCAGGCGCTGATTGCGGCAGCGTTTGTTCTGCGCCGGCGGTGTGTCTGTCGGGTTATTGGGGGTGGGCTGCGGTGCTTTCAATTGTTGCGCCAACCAGCTGCAGACACTGGCTTCATCGGCCGGATCGTCGTCTACCGCCAAATAGCACTCGGCCAGTGTCGCGCGCTGTTCTGCCAATTGCAAAAGATGAGCAAGCACGCCGACACAGTCATCCTGATGGATGCGGTTGGTGTATTTGGGTGGCTCCACCTGAACGTCGGCGCCCCCCTGGACCCGACGCAGCAGCCAGTTGCGCCCGGGGCCATAAATGCCGCCAAAGCGCACACAGGTGGCCGTTTGCGCCGAAGCCTGCACCAGCCGTTCGGCTTCCAGCACCCGTCGGCCATTATAAGCCTGGGGTTCGGTGGCGCTGGTCTCATCCACCCAGCTGCCGTCATCCTGGGCATACACCGCGGTGCTGGAGACAAAAATGAACCGCTGCAAGCGCTGCTCCCCCAGGGCATCCAGCAGGTGCTGCACTGCCAGGGGGTAGCCGGCGCGATAACCTGCGTCGCTGCGCTCGGCGGGGGTGCCGGTGTGAATCACGTAGTCCAGTGCGGGCGGCAGCAGCGTACTGGCCAAAGGTTGACCCAGATCCCCCTGCAAGCCCGGGAACGGCAGGGTGTCCGGGGAGCGTTTCAGCCCCCACACCTGATGCCCGGCGTTCTGCAATTGCAGTCCCAGTTGGGTGCCGATTGAGCCGCATCCCGCCAACAATATTCGCGCCATGTGCCGGTGTCTTCCCCTGATAGTTAAATTTATTCAATTCTTATGGTTGCAATCGCCATATGCTATCGTGTAAAACTCATCGTGACCAGCCATATCATTACCCAATCGAACGGATATTCCATGACACTGACCGAATTGAGATACATCGTGACCCTGGCCCAGGAACGCCATTTCCGCCGCGCCGCTGAACGGTGTTTTGTCAGCCAGCCCACCTTGAGTGTGGCCATTAAAAAGCTCGAAGATGAACTGGATGTGACCATCTTCGAACGCAATCGTTCCGACGTGCGGGTGACCATGGCCGGCGAGCGCATCGTGGCCCAGGCCCGCAAAGTGCTGGAAGAGGCCGAGCTGGTCAAGCAGATCGCCCAGGAAGGCAAAGGCCAGATCAACCTGCCCCTGCGCATCGGGGCGATCTTCACTGTGGGCCCGTATCTGTTCCCCCACCTGATTCGCAACATCAAACCCATTGCGCCGGAAATGCCGCTGATTCTGGAAGAAAACTACACTGCGGTGCTGCGCCAGAAACTGCGTAACGGAGAGCTGGACGCCATCATCATCTCGCTGCCGTTTGAAGAACCGGATGTGGAAATCCAGGATCTTTACGACGAGCCGTTCGAAGTGCTGATTCCGGCGGGGCACCCCCTGGCCAAGCAGGAAAAGGTCACCCGCAAGCAGCTGGAAAAAGAAAACATCCTCATGCTGGGGGAAGGCCATTGCTTTCGCGATCAGGTACTGAACGCCTGCCCCGGCATTCTCAAACACAGTGACGAAACCAGCCTGCCCCAGGGCACCTCTTTGGAAACCCTGAGACACATGGTGGCATCCGGTCTCGGTATCACCATTCTGCCCAGCTCCTCCTCCGACAAACACATCTACGACAGTGACACCATTGTGGAGCGCCCGTTTGCCGGCAAGACGCCCTATCGCCGGGTGTCCCTGGTGTCGCGCAAACGCTTCTCCCGACCCAAGGCCATCGAAGCCCTGGTGCAGGCCATCACCAGTTGTTCCCTGCAGGGCGCAGCGAATCTCTGATGGCGGATTTTTTCGCGACCACACCGGTAACGGAGCTGAAGGGCGTGGGCGCGGCCCAGGCGGAAAAGCTGGCCAAGCTGGGCATCTATTCCCTGCAGGATGTGCTGTTCCACTTGCCGTTTCGCTATCAGGATCGAACCAAGCTGGTGCCCATCGGCGCCACCCGGGATGGCAGTGAGGTGTTGATCCAGGGACGGGTGTTGATGGCGGATGTGGTGATCCGCAAACGCCGCAGCCTGATCTGCCGCATCGAAGACGGCACCGGGCAGATTCATCTGCGCTTTTTTCATTTTTCCACCAGTCAGAAGAATCATTTTCAAGCGGGCGCCATTGTGCGTTGTTATGGCGAGGTGCGCCTCACCGGGCTGGGCAAGGAAATGGCGCACCCGGAATACCGCATTATGGAATCCGCCGAGGCGCCGGTGGAAGCGGCGTTAACCGCTGTGTATCCCGCCACCGAAGGCATTCAGCAAACTACTCTGCGCAAACTCAGCGACCAGGTGTTGCGGCTGCTGGGCAAATCCCAGAAAGTGGCGGAGCTGTTGCCCGCAGAAGTGATGCACGCCGCGCAATGGCCCTCGCTGACCGAAGCCCTGCAGTATGTGCATCGCCCCCCCGGGGATGCGCCGGTGCAGGCCCTGCTGGACGGTTCCCACCGGGCGCAGCAGCGGCTGGCGTTGGAAGAGCTGACCGCCCATCACCTCAGTTTGTTGAAGTTGCGGCAACGGGTGAAGGAACAGAATGCGGTGTCACTCCCGTCAGAATCGATACTGGAACAACAGCTTGTGGCGGGGCTGCCGTTTCAGCCCACCGCGGCCCAACAGCGGGTGCATGGGGAGATCTGTGAGGATCTGCAGCAGCCCCATCCCATGTTGCGTTTGGTGCAGGGGGATGTGGGGGCGGGTAAAACTCTGGTGGCGGCGCGGGCGGCCCTGCTGGCCATTGATGCCGGTTATCAGGTGGCGATGATGGCGCCCACCGAGATCCTGGCGGAACAGCATTATCACGCCTTTATCGAATGGTTTGAGCCACTGGGCCTGCGGGTGGCCTGGCTGTCGGGCAAATTAAAAGGCAAAAAGCGCAACGAACAACTGGGGCTGATTGAAAGCGGCACCGCCCACATGGTGGTGGGCACCCACGCCCTGTTTCAGGAGGAGGTGCGCTATCGCAACCTGGCGCTGGTGATCATTGATGAACAGCATCGCTTTGGCGTGCATCAACGCCTGGCCCTCAAACAGAAAGGGGAGTCCAGCGGCATCGCGCCCCATCAGTTGATCATGACCGCAACCCCAATTCCCCGCACCCTGGCCATGAGCGCCTACGCGGATCTGGATACCTCCGTCATTGATGAACTGCCCCCGGGGCGCACGCCGGTGAAAACCGTGGTAGTGGACAGTACCCGTCGCCATGAGGTGGTGGATCGGGTGCGTCACGCCTGTGGCGAAGGGCGCCAGGTGTATTGGGTCTGTACCCTCATTGAGGAGTCGGAGGTGCTGCAGTGCCAGGCAGCGGAGGAAACCGCCGAGCAGCTGAAACTGTTCCTGCCGGATATCGCCATTGGTCTGGTGCATGGGCGCCTGAAACCGGCGGAAAAAGCCGACATCATGGACCAGTTCAAGAAAGGCCAGCGGCAGGTGTTGGTGGCCACCACCGTGATCGAGGTGGGAGTGAACGTACCCAACGCCAGCGTCATGATCATCGAAAACCCGGAACGCCTGGGGCTGGCCCAGCTGCATCAGTTGCGGGGCCGGGTGGGGCGGGGCTCCACCGAAAGCTTCTGCCTCTTGATGTATCAAAAGCCCCTCTCCAAACTGGGGCGGGAACGGCTCGACATCATGCGCCAGACCAACGACGGCTTTGTCATTGCCGAGAAAGATCTGCACCTGCGCGGCCCTGGCGAGGTTCTGGGTACCCGCCAGACCGGGGACATGAGTTTTCGCATTGCTGACCTGCTGCGGGATGAAGCCCTGCTGGAGGACAGCAAACAACTGGCGGAAGTGCTGTTGCAGAAAGACCCGGTGCGGGCCGAGCGCCTGATCCAGCGTTGGTTGGGCAACGCCGCCCAATATGGCGAGGTTTAGGCAGCAGGCTGGCCTACACCGTTTTGTCATAATCCAATGTTTAAGTAATTCAATAGGTTATGGCCATTTTGTGGGGGCTTTTGCGCGCCCAAAAAGCAGCTACACTTAATCCATGGAGCGGGCAAAGAAGTAGGTACAGAAGGCTTGGTTATGGGCAACAAGATACTGGTGGTTGAAGACAACCCGGACAACATGAAACTGGTGACCTGGATACTGGAAGACGAAGAGTATCTGGTGACCGGCGTCAATTGCGCTGAAGACTGCCTGACCCGCATGGAGCAGGAAGAGTTCGATGTGGTGCTGATGGACATCTCCCTGCCCGGCATTGACGGCAAAGAGGCGACCCGACGCTTGCGGGCTCAGGAGCGGTTCCAGCACCTGCCCATCATCGCCCTGACGGCCCACGCCATCAAAGGGGAAGACGAAGAGATTCTGGCGTCCGGCGTGACCGACCTGATTACCAAGCCGTTGGATGAGGAAGTATTGCTGGATCGTCTGCGGAAATTATTGAACTGATCAATTGTTCGAAAAGAAATGAAAAACGGAAACCACCGCAGCGGGTGGTTTTCATCAGCCAGACACTTTGCCCTCCTGTTTTACATCCTTCAATCGCACCAGATCGGTCATGACCGCTTCCAGACCACCGTACACATTGATCTGGCCGATACGGCTCACCACCCGTTCCAGGGATTCCAGTTCCTTCAGGCGCAACAGCACCGGGTTGTTGTCCATCATCCGGGCGGTGTTGTGCAGCGAACGCATGGCCTGAGTTTCCTCGCGGCGTTTGATCAGGTTGGCTTCTGCTTCCTTCTGGGCCTGCACCACCTGATTCAGGATCGCTTTCATATCACCGGGCAGGATGATGTCCTTGATGCCCACACTCAACAGGCGGATGCCGTACGCCGACAGCTTTTCCAATGCGCTGTTGAAGATAGTGTTGTTCAACGCATCCTTGTCCGCCAGCAAATCATCCAGTGACTTTTCACCCACCACTTCCCGCAAACCGAACTGCAGCTCGCGATAGACGAAGCCGGTGAAATCCTTCACTTTCAGGGCTGCCTGGCGGGCGTCCACCACCTGATAGTTGGCACTCAGATTGATGCGCAAACTCACCCGATCCTTGGTCAGGATTTCCTGGCCACTGACCTCGGCGGATTGCACCCGCAGATCCACGTTCACTACCTGAATGTGGCGGTTCAATTGCCAGAAGCCATAACGGCCGGGATTCAGTTCCCGCTCGAACTTGCCGTTCAGAAACATCAAACCCACCTGGGCCTCGGGCACCTCCACATACAGCATCAGGGATTGTGCTTTTTGGCGCAGCTCAACGTTAGCGCCACGACCCAATACGCCCAGCAACGAATCGCTGACGGCCGCACCGGCCTTTAGATCCAGCACGTCGATGCGCACATCCTCGATGCCTTTCCAGTAGGCGTAAAACGCGCCAGGGGCAATCACATCCACCAGGTGATTGTTGCGATACACCAGGCCCAATTGCTCGTCGCCCATGTCCGCGCTGTGCAGGTGTTCGTTCAGCAGCGGTCCATGCTGGTTCAGCAAAAAACGCGCACGAACATGCTCGAACACCACTGAGCTGACATCGTACTTGTCCAGGCGAATCGGACCGCCCAACAGGCTCACACGATGACGGCCTGGCTGCAATACGCCCTGCAAACGATCATGGCGGTACAGCAGGCCGCGTTCGTTATAGGCAATGTAAACGGTTTTCCAAAACATCTATCTACCTCCTCATCTTTAATGGTTAAATTCAATAGTCACACCGGGTGGAGCCCACCTGACACCGCATGAAGCGTTGCTTGTGCTCATAGGGCTACAGCGTTCCTGTGGCGGGTGTGGCCGGCGACATCCCTGTCGCCCATACGCGTTCTCACACGCATGTCGGCTCCTGCCGCGGCCCCACGTACCAGATTCCGGCTGGCGCGCGATGAACAAACCCACAACACTGTCTGCCAGTGTCAGCCTGCTGAGGACGGCGAACCGTTCCCCAAACAGCATGGGCTCCGGTGTTACTATGGCGGGGAGTCGAACCCCAAGGTTGAAGACCTTTTCCGGTAAACATGACGGGAATCGAACCCGCTACCAATCGATTATGAGTCGACCGCTCTAACCAAGTGAGCTACATGCTTGGTGTTTAAGCTGAATAAGAATGGGTACACGATCAGTAACGCACCTCGTGCCGGGCGGGCATACAGAACCCGCGCCGTTGCATTCAAACCAACACTCAAACTCGGTTTACCCTTTCACGCAGACAACCTGCTTCAGGGTGTAGACGATTTCCACCAGATCCTTCTGGGCTTCCATCACCTGATCTATGGGCTTATAGGCTGCCGGGGATTCGTCGATGACCTCGGCATCCTTGCGGCATTCCACACCGGCAGTGGCTTCAATGTGCTGCGCCAGGCTGACCCGCTTTTTGGCCTCCGTGCGGGACATCACCCGACCGGCGCCATGGCTGCAGCTGCAAAAACTTTCTGCATTCCCCAGCCCCCGCACAATGAAGGAGCGGGCACCCATGCTGCCGGGAATAATCCCCATCTCACCCGCCTGAGCACGCACGGCACCCTTACGGGTTACGATCACGTTGCGGCCGTAGTGGTGTTCCCGGGACACATAGTTGTGGTGACAGTTCACCGCTTCGGTCCGCGCTTCAAACGGCAGTTTCAGTGTTGTCTGCAGGGCGTGCAAAACCCGGCTCATCATCACTTCGCGGTTGATGCGGGCAAAGTTCTGCGCCCACTCCACCGCCTCCACATAATCGTTGAAGTGCGCGGTGCCTTCCGGCAGATACGCCAGATCCTTATCGGGCAGCTGAATGTGCCAACGCTCCATCTCCTTTTTCGCCAGCTCGATAAAGTGCGTACCGATGCGGTTACCGACACCACGGGACCCGCTGTGCAACATCACCCACACGGCACCCTGTTCATCCAGGCAGATCTCGATAAAGTGATTACCGGTCCCTAATGTTCCCAGATGATGGATGTTGTTGGTTTTCTCCAACACCGGGTGTTTATCCTTCAACAAGGTGAAGGCCGTATCCAGTTGCGCCCAGCCCGCATTCACATCGGTCGGTGGATCACTCCACGCCCCTTTATCGCGGCGCCCGCGAAACTGCGGCGAACGCCCGTGGGGAACCGCCTGCTCGATGGCACAGCGCAGCGCGAACAAATTATCCGGCAACTGCTCCGCCTTCAGGCTGGTCTTCACCGCCATCATGCCGCAACCAATGTCCACTCCCACGGCGGCGGGAATCACCGCGCCCACGGTCGGAATCACACTGCCCACGGTGGCGCCTTTACCCAGGTGCACGTCGGGCATCACCGCCACCCACTGATGGATGAATGGCATGGACGCGATATTTTTTAGCTGTTGCCGGGCTTTGTCCTCAAAGGGTACGCCCCGGGTCCAGGATTTGATGGGCACGCCATCTTCATGCATCACTTCGTAATTCGCGTTCATGGTGTTCACACTCTGGTTGGTGTTTGTCGTTTTCGTTGTGCTTGAGTGGGGCTGTTTATAGTACTGAACAATGGTCGCCCCGATGTGCCAGATCTATAGCCAGGACTGTGCCAATCCAGTCAGATCAAGAAATAAAAACGCATAACCTATTGTATTTTCTGGTATTAATCGTGGTCGCGTGGTGATCCACCACGCTCAGGTATCGCCAAACCCATATTCCCGTTATATTTATAAAGATAATGAGTATATCAATATGAATAGGATGTGGCGGTGAAGAAAAAGAACGTGGTGTTCGGGATTCTGGGCAGTGTGATGGATCGGGCCAGTCGGCGGCGGGGCCGTTGGGATCAGCGCTGGGAAAAGTGGCGGCCGACGGTGGCGCTGTTTCAGCAGTCTGAATTGCCCATTCACCACTTTTGCCTGTTGTATAACGAGGCGGAGGCCGGGTTGGTGAAGGATATCCAGGGGGATATTGAAATGCTGTCGCCCCAGACCCGGATGGATTGCCTGCCGGTGAACTTTGATGCGCCCTGGGATCTGGCCCAGGTGTACCTGACCCTGTCTGCGTTTTTGAAAAAACAGAAATTCCATTCCCGGGATGACTACTACTTTCACATCACCACCGGTTCCCACATTCAGCAGATCTGCGTGTTCCTGGTCACCGAGGCGCGGCTGTTCCCGGGCAAGCTGCTGCAAAGTTCGCCCCGGCAAACCGAGGCGGAAGAGTATCCCATTCAGGTGATCGACCTGGACTTATCCCGCTATGACGAAATTGCCTCCCGTTTCAAGCAGGAACATCTGGAGGGTACGGATTATCTGAAGGCGGGCATTCAAACCCGCAATAAAGCCTTCAACACCATGATCGCGCAGATCGAGCGGGTGGCGATTCAGTCGCGGGCGCCCATGCTGATCACCGGTCCCACCGGCGCGGGCAAATCCCAACTGGCGCGGCGCATCTATGAACTGAAAAAACTGCGGCGCCAGGTGGACGGGGCCTTTGTCGAAATCAACTGCGCCACCCTGCGGGGGGATAACGCCATGTCGGCCCTGTTCGGCCACAGCAAGGGCGCTTATACCGGGGCCGCCAGCGCCCGTGATGGCCTGCTGAAAAGTGCTGATGGCGGTGTGCTGTTTTTGGATGAAATCGGCGAGCTGGGGGCGGATGAGCAGGCCATGCTGCTGCGGGCCATCGAAGAAAAGCAGTTCCTGCCGCTGGGCTCCGACAAACCGGTGCAGTCGGCGTTTCAGCTGATTGCCGGCACCAATCGGGATCTGCGCTTGGATGTGCGCAAGGGCGCGTTTCGTGAGGATCTGCTGGCGCGGATCAACCTGTGGGTGTACCAGCTGCCGGGGCTGAAGGAGCGCAAAGAGGATCTGGAGCCCAATCTGGATTACGAGCTGGCGCAATACGCCGGGCAGCAGGGCGCCCACGTGACGTTCAGTCGCGAGGCGCGCAAAGCCTATCTGGAGTTTGCCCTGAGCCCCGGTGCGGTGTGGACCGGCAATTTTCGGGATCTGAACGCCAGCGTTACCCGCATGGCCACCCTGTGCGACGGCGGGCGTATTACCACCGAAGTGGTGCGCAACGAGATCGACACCCTGCACAATCGCTGGGGCCTGGAGCTGGACGCGGCAGAAGCCGATGCCATGCTGGAACGCTGCCTGGGTGTGGATCTGGTGCGTTCCCTGGATTACATCGAGCGGGTGCAGCTGGAGGCCGTGATCCGGGTGTGTGCGGGTTGCCAGTCGGCGGCGGAGGCGGGTCGCGCGCTTTACGATGTGTCGCGGTTGCAGAAATCCTCCACCAACGACAGCCATCGCCTGGGAGTGTATTTGAAAAAGTACGGCTTGAGCTTTGATGCGGTGCGGCGGTTGGGTATATCAAACTAGATAAAAACTATCGTAATTGATACAACATCAGGAGCAGCGAGTGACGCGGGTCATTCGAATTACTTGAGCAAAGCCGCCACCGGGCGCAAAAATAACGCCTTTCATAAGGTTCTTGCCCCCACATCTGGCAAATGTTGGGCGAACCCCTCAATATGGCACGAATTTCGCCTTGCAGGCAGCACACAAACATTTACTGCGCGGAGTGCAGCATGAACACCCATCCATTCACCCTCAACAACCGTGATCACCACCTGGGCGATAAGCACCAGGGGCGACGCTGCGCGCGGCTGATCGGTTATGGCGTGGATGGGCGCTGGCGCTGCAGCGGGTTGGTGGCACTGAGCCCATCGATAATCACAAAACAGGAACAACTCGACGTGTAAACGCCTTTCAGGATGCACCTGGAAGGCAATCTGCCAACCCGGTGCGCACTGATCCCATTCAGAAGCCCCGGTTTGGATATCCTGCCGGGGTTTTTTGTTACTTCGATAAAAAGGTCGAAGGCGAAACCACTGCGCAGGCTGCCACGGCAAAAAAGATTGACGAACAAGCGTGAATAAAAGGGGAAAGCGGGATGACCATTAAAAACTGGATACTGAGATTGGGCGTGTGCGGCACCCCGATCCGCTGGGTCACCCCGGAAAAAGCCGCCACCCTGATGGTAAAAAATCAGGTGGTATGGTCCCTGGGGGAAAACAGCATCGTCTTAACCGGCGGCCGCGACGGCAACGGCCACACCAGCCAGCTGACCGTGCCGCCCATCGTGGCGACCCGCAAAGCGGCCAAAACCGCAGACTTTTCACCAGCCCTGGACAATCGCTTTCTGTTCAGGCGCGACCGCAACGTTTGCCTGTACTGCGGCCGCAAGTTTGCAGCCAGGGACCTGAGCCGTGACCATGTATTCCCGCGCGCCTGGGGCGGCCTGGACGTATGGGAAAACGTCGTCACGGCCTGCAAACCCTGCAACCAGGCCAAAGCCTGCCGCACACCGGAAGAAGCCGGTATGCCGCTGCTGGCCATACCCTACAAACCGAATGTGTTTGAATTCGCCCTGCTGGCGAACCATCGCATTCTGGTGGACCAGATGGCGTTTTTGAGTAAGGGGGTTTCCCCGAATTTCAGGATGCCGTGATGGTGCCGGTGTGCTTATCTCTGAGAGTGATTGGGGGTGGACATGCCGGTTTTTATTCTTGTGGTGAGGAACCCAGATACCGTTGCAACTAAAAGCCAACCCACAAGAACTATATTGAAGTTCCGTTGCTGATCTGATTCCGATTCGTAAAGAGGAAAGCCCAGGTACTCCGTTGCCCAACCGAGCAGATAGACCGCGCAGAAAAAGAGGAAAGTAGAAGCGATAAATCCTACTATAAACCAGCCTATCTTCTTCATTAGCTCACCGGGAAGAATCTGATTTTTTTTGCTCCGCGTGCATTGGCTTGTTAGGCATACCTGTCTACTCCGGCTTACTTAAAATATTAAACAACTGCTGCTGAATAGCACTCGGGCTTTTGTCCTGGGATGTCAACAAAACTGTACAAGCCCATGTTGGTGACCCGTACTCCGGTTTTATCTCTGGATGCTGTCCCACTAACGTCGTACAAACCTCGGATGTGTAATTTAGGCTTACCGTTGTCTCTACGATTTTTGTAACAGCGAGCGCTATATCTTTAACAGCCGCGTCGGATAAAGCAGTTCGAGGGGCAATTTTTTCAATTTCTCCGGCATTACCAGAGCTCCCTCCTCCAGTTAGAGCGGCAACTCTTGATGCGTCCAGAGCTTTAAGCGCTTGGTCTCGCTCCTTGGTGGTCGCTTGAGCTGTGTCATATTCTTTCTTCTTTTCTTCTGTAGCTTTCTTGTTGGCGTCGTCTTCTTTTAATAGGGCCTGATACTCAGCAACTTTTTTCTTTTCTTCATCTGTTTGAGTGGCGAGTGCTTTTATGCGGTCATACTCAGCTTTTCCATCCCCTACTTTTTTCCCGGAGTCGCTCTGCTTTGTGGTTGCCGAATCAAACTCGGATTTGGCTTTTTCTTCGATTTCTTTTGCATCTACTAGAGATTTTCGCGCTGTTTCAGTTTTATTAGTTAGGTCAACGATCGCATCAGCATCACCTGCTTTTGAGTTGCTAACTATAATAGTGGCGGGAGGACGAACAGCGCCCGTCAATTGCTCTATTGCTAAGATCGCTACCATAGTGCTTTGAAATCTTCTTTGGAGTGTCTCCAATCCCATGCTAGATACTCCGCCTAAAGCATAAGCTTCGCAGTTTCGATACATAATATCCCGCAGTGCTTCAATGGCCGCAGTTCTGAGGCCGATACTACTAACACCTTCGGATATCGCTTGAGACAACCCAAATTGACCCTTATCATTTATTGAAAGATCAACACCTAAAGTTGCTGCTAGAGCTGATACTGCATCAGGTGATGGCTCCGCACAAACTCCCTCCCAAGTCACGTTTCCTTGCGGGTCTTTTACTTGAAACTTGTAGATCCCTCTTTGCTTCGCATCCACAAAAACCGCCTTGGAATTCTTCAAATCGGTTTCCTTTGTGTAATGAGTAAATGATGCGCATCCACTCAAGGACGCCAAAATACAGAATGCGAATAGGTATGCTTTCATTATTCCTTTCTCCTTGAGGGAATTAATAACTAATTTTGCGGAGCGTAACTGGCTCCACTGCACCAAATTGTTAGAATTTGACGAACAAAATTTACCCAGTTGAGCCTCGCTCTTGAATTTGATTTTTTTGTGAATCCCACTTTGCTGTGTAGGATATAAAATATCTCCACAGGTCTGGGTATTCTTCCTTAATAGAGTTATCAATATACGATTTATATCGAATTCTATTCGTACTCATGGCTTCGCCCCAAAATATTCTAATAAGTTTCTCATCATATACTTTTTGCGCCACGCCCATTGCCAAGAACTCGTAGAAATTAAGAAGCGTATCGATAGCATCTCTGAGATCGCTAGCCCTTTTAAATTCGTCCTTTAATTCTTCTAGTTTTAGCGCCTCTTTATGGCCTATGCGTTCCAAAAATTCATTAATTACAACCTTATTCGGGTTAAGTTCAGCATATTTAATTGCTATATCTTGTGCAGCTTTTCTACGATTCCAATCATGGCTGCTTTTTATTTGGCGAGCCGCGTAAAAAACTGATCCCGCCAATAGAGATAACGATATTATTTCAATTACAAGCCGGAATTCATCCATAGCCCCCCCTTAAATTGCTGACGAATGATTACTTCAATAATTCGGATTTGGTAATAGCTGATCTAAGTTCTAACGCCTTGCACACCGGACCAGTTGCGACGTGACAATATGTGGTAAAGAGCGGAGCGACCACATATTGGTGCGGCGTAACTGGCTCCGCGTGCTGCAACTTGTTATGGCCTTGATTACAAACCTAGCTGACCTTTTATAGCCGCCGCTACTAGAGAGACGCCTACTTTTTCGGCTTTATCAGCTAGCCAGCTACCAGCCTCTTTTAGCTTTGGTATAAATTCACTTTTTGAATCAGCCAATTGAATTGCATCTGTTAGTGCCTCCACTTCCTTTTTTCTTGGCTCAGGAAGTCCTTCCTTATCAAGCAGGGTTTGAAGGTGCTTCATTTCCTTGATGACATGGTCAAAGGGAATTCCTTGCTGCTGTTGGTTCAGATTATTATTAGTCGTTATTTCTCCCGATGCGGATACTGCTCCCGCTTGTTGAATGTTAAAGATATTAGTTGTTTTTGAATCATCTCCTGGCATTTTAACCTCTCCTAATTTTCCTTGAAGCTTTAATGTTATTTCGCTGTCAAAATCCACTCCCTTATTTAAAGGAAGATCCAGATTAGTTATTGATTCCGCCGCAAGATTGCTTTGTATAAGCGGCCTAAATGCTGCAGTAGCGTTGGCTGAAACACAGACTTTTATTTTTTTGAAATCTTCGCGACGAAGGGATTTACTGACAAACGTTACAATTGCATTCTGAAATTGTTGCTTTTCAAGAAAATAGCTGGGAGGAATTGTGTAGCAAATTTCATGAGGAAGGGTATACGATTTAACTCCTTCCATTTCTTCAAGAAGATTATTTTTAAAAATAATATCTCCATCTCTTTTTTGTTTGTAGTTGACCGAAAATTTTAATAACACATTTTCAACCCTGGCGGGCAAACCACCGCCCAATCCAAAATGTGATTCATTTGCTAAGATTACGAGCTGATGAAGATATACACGATACTGATCAAGATCCAAACCTTCTGAATTAGCAAAACTAACGAGCCTATCCTTAATGATAGAGAAATCTTCTGGGTGAAGAAAATTAGAGACCTTCACTTCAAACCCAAAGTATTTTTTCATGTTTTGCATTTTAATCTTCCTTTAACACCCTTTTGGTAGATGCAAAGCCGGTTTAGCCATAACATTCATATCTACGTCCTCCGCACACCTAACCAAGCAAATACATCAAGGAAGCACCCACTTCCATCCACTTGCACAGATTCACGAAGAACTCATATCAGCCCGTTAAACATCAATCACTAAAAATCCACCATATCCAGCAGGCCTCAAAAATCGCCTGTCCAAATACAGTCACCCCACAGCCATTTGACCGCAGTATGACAAAGTCGTCAACCCGCTATATTAATAACGAATACAGAAAACTAACCCGCACGAATTAACCATCAAGAAACAACCAGAACAAAAAATACCCAACAATAAAGCCTACTCCCCACCCAACCCCAGCTCCCCCCGCACATACTCCAACGTCTTCGCCTCCGCTTGCGTAAAGCTGTACAGCGGCTCATAGCCAAAATCGCGGCGCGCCTTGTCGATGGAAAAGTAGTGATTGCGGTACAGCTCCGAGGCAATAAAGCGGGTCACCAGTGGTTCCTGTTTTACACGCAAGGCGCGGTACAGGTTTTCCAGCACCCAACCGGCGGCAAAAGCCAGGGCGAATGGAACGCGGTATCTGGGGGGCGGAGCATCCAACTTCTCTAGGATCTGCTTTAACCAGGGCCAGAGCAGAATGGGGTCCGGTTCGTTGATGAAGTAGGCGTTGCCGCCGGTGTTGGGGGATTCGGCGGCCAGGATGTGGGCGTGGGCGGCGTTTTCCACATAGGTGACGCTCACTTTGTTGCGGCCGGGGCCGATCTGTTTGAGGCGGCCGCTGTGGGCTTTTTGCAGTATGCGGGGCAGCAGGTGGTTGTCCCGGGGGCCCAGGATCAGGTGGGGGCGAATGGCGACGGTGTGCAGGCCGCGGGGGTTGTGGGCGGCCAGTACTTTGCGTTCGGCGATGGCTTTGGTGGCGGAGTAGTGGGAGTGGTAGTGCTTGGGGTAGGGAAGTTGTTCGTCGCCGCCGTGAATGTCGATGTTGTTCATGGTGACGCTAGGGGAGCTGGTGTAGATGAGTTTTTTTACGCCCTGTTGGCGACAGGCGCGGATGACGTGATCGGTGCCTTGCACGTTCACCGCGTAGTAATCCTGGTAGTCCCCCCAATAGCCCACTTTGGCGGCCACGTGAAACACCAGGTCCTGCCCGGCGATGGCATTCTCCAGTTGGATGGGGTTGGTCACATCGCCTCGCTGCACGTGTATTCCGGCTTGTTCCAGGTCCGGGTAGTGGCCACGGCAAAACACCGTGACCTGATAACCCCTTTGTTGCAGTTGTTCGGCAATGTAGCGGCCGAGAAAGCCGCCGCCGCCGGTGACCAGTGCGTTGCCCGTCATGAGCGATACAGTGCGCAGGCACTGGCGTCGCCGGAGCCCACCGCGTGGAATAACAGCGACAGTCCGCTGGGGTTGGCCACTTCCCGCTGCAGTTGGTGAAAGGCGGCGATGGGGGCTGCGGTGTGGGGGTCGCCGTTGAAATGTTCGAACAATTCCATGGCTCTGGTGGGCTGGCGTTTTAAATCGCTGCTGGCGCACACGCTGTTGCAATAGCCCGCTTCCAGATCCGATCCCAACAAAAAGTCCACCCGGGGCTGCTCATGCTGTGCTAAAAACTCGTTGATGAGGGTCACGTTCAAGCGGCGGAATTCCTCCACATATTGATTGCTGAATTGGAACTGGCCCTGGGCGCGGCCCTGGTCGCCGAATTGGGCCAGGTCGCCATAGGTGCTGATGTGGGAAAGGCAGTCGGATTCGTTGCTGCGGTAGGCGAACGGGCCAAAGCCCTTGTTGGCGTCGGCGGCAGCGGTGGAAAGGTGGAGCAGGGCGGCCGCTCCCACCGCCACGTAGGGAAACTCCGGGTGGTCGGTTTTGGAAGGGTGGGCGTCGCCGCACACGATGAGTGCGTATTCCACGCTGCCATTGCGCAGGAAGGCATCGGCGATGGTCACCGCGTTCAAAAAGCCGCAGGCGCCGTTCACCACGTCGAACGAGAAGGTGACCTGGTTGGGGCTGTCTGCCGCAAAATCCAATCCCATGTTCATGTGCCGTTGAATCAAACTGGCGATGCTGGGTTCCATGATGTTGTCGTCCCGGTACACCCCGGCGTTGATCAGCAGGCCCACCTGTTGCGGCTGAATGCCGGCCTGTTGCAGGCAGTCCAGTCCGGCGCGGGTGGCGTTGTCGATGGCGCTGAAGCCGTTGTCGGTGACCAGTGCGGTGGCTTTGATCATGCTGCCCATATCAGTGTGCTCCTGTCAGGTTGCCGATGCGAACGGAGGCCACGCCCAACACAATACCCGAGGCCAGCACCAGCATCAGGATGCGTTGCCCGGGCTGGATGTGGCCCTGTTGGATGTGGTCGTTGAGCACCACAAAGTGCGAGGTGGAAGAGGTGTTGCCGTAGCGGTCCAGCGACACGCAAATGTTGGGAATGTCGCCCAGGGATTCGCTGCACAGGGCCAGGGCGGAGCGGATGGCGCGCTCGGAAGTCTGATGTGGAATCACGTGCGCAAAGTCCGCGCCGCTGACCTGGTATTTCTCGGCAAAATGGCCCAGTGTTTGCGGCAGGCGTTGAATCACCGTGGCGTGAATTTCCATGGCCTTGGTGTACATGGCCACGCCGGGGTTTTTATCGCTGGGCATGCCGTAACAAAAGTCCGAGAACTGCGACAAGGTCAGCAACTCCAGAAACTCCACCCCTTCGTCGTCGCTGGGGGACTGATCCATCAATACAGCGGCCCCGGAATCCCCCACGGTGAGGGAGGCGAACTGTTCATCCACCGGGTTGTTGATTTCTTTCAATGCGGTTTCGGAAATGGGGGTAATGCACTCACCACTGACAATGAGGCCGTTGCGCACCACGCCGCTTTTGATCATCTGGTCCAGCACGTGTACGCCGGTGAACATGCCGGCACAGGCGTTGGTGATGTCAAAATTCAAGGCATCTTCCCTCATGCCCAGGCGTTTTTTCAGGTAACTGCTCAGGCAGGGTTCCAACACAAACTTGAGCCCGTCTTTAAAACGGGTGATTGAGGTGCAGATGATCACGTCGATTTCGTCGGCTTCATAGCGGGAGTTCACCAGGCAGCGTTCGATGGCTTCCAGCGCCAGGCTGTGACAGTCTTCATGGGGTGCCCGCCAGCGACGGCTTTTCACGCCGGTGAGCTTTTCCAGATCGAACATGGGTTCGGTGTCCATGCTGTCAATCAGTTCACGGGTGGTGACTTCCTGTTCCGGAAGATACACCCCTATACTTTCGAATCGTGTCATGGTCATTGTGTTTACTCCAGGTAACAGTCAGGTGTTGACGTGGGATTCGGGTTTAAAACTGGTATCAGGTTCAATGCGGGTATCGGGTTCCACCGCAAAGCGGTCTGCAAACAGCAATAGGCTGGGTAACAACAGCAGGTCGAACAGCAAGGCAGTGGAGATGATGCCCGCCAGCATCAGGCTCATGGTGTCGTTCACCGTAAAATTCGATAGAGACAGCAACAGCACACCGCAGATCAGAATCACCGAGGTGATGACGATGGCGGTACCGGATTGAATGAAGCTGTCGTGAATGGCCTGCTGGGGTGAGCGGCCCTGGCGGCGGGCGGACAGATATTTGCTGATGAAATGAATGGTGTCGTCCACCACCAGCCCCAGGCAGATGCTGAAGGTCATGGCCGCCGCGTGATTGACGTGCCCCACCGTGAGAGACCAGATGCCATACACCACGATGGCCGGGAAAAGATTGGGAATAATACTCAGCAGACCGAACTTGAATGAACGCAGGCCGACGATCATAAACAGGGTGATGAAGGCCAGGGTGAAGAGGGAGCCATCCACCATGCTACGGATGATGTTCGAACCCATGTGAGCAAACATCAGCAACTGGCTGCTGCCCTGGCTGCGCAACGCCGGTTGATGTTGGGCGAGCCAATCGTCAATCTGTTGTTCCAGGTTCATCAGGGTCTGGTTGTCGCTGTCGCGCACGTTGACGGAGAGTTTCAGAGCGGAATGATCCTCTGCAATGTCGTGGGTCAGGTCCATGCCCTGGGGCAGGGACATCTCATACAGCAGCTGGTATTGGGCAATCAGGGCGGCATCATCGGGAATGGCATAAAACTCCGGCTGATCCTGGTTCATGGTGCGGTGAATGCGTTTCAATACATCCAGATAACTGGTCACGGCACTCACGTCGGGCTGTTGCCGCAACCAATCGGTGAAGGCCTCCACCGCGTTCAAAAAAGCTGGTTGATAGATGCCGTTGGGCTGGCCGGATTCCATGGAATAAACAATAAACTGCACGCCGTTGGTGTGCTGGCGGGCAAACTGGATGGAATCATAAATCGGCAGGGATTCGTCGAAATACTCCGAGATGTCGTCGTTCAATTTCATATTGGGAATGCACAGCAACAACGCCAGGGAACCCAACAACGCGACCACCATCACTGACGTGGCGCGCCCGGAGGCGATGACCCAACGAGCGAGTTGTTCCATCCAGCGGGTGAGGCTGAACGGTTGATCCTGGAACCGATTGCCGAATTGCAGGGCCACCGCCGGCAATACCGTGAAGGTGCAGACAAACGCAAACACCACACCGATGGCAGCCATGTTGCCCATGGTGCGAAATGGTGGCGAATCACCAAAGTTCATGCCGAGGAATCCCACCGCCGTGGTCACGCTGGTCCAGAACACCGGGCTCAGGTTTTTACGCAGGCTTTGGGTCATGGCCTGCAGGGGTGCAGTACCGTTGCCACACAGAATGCGAAACAGGGTGAGTACGTGGATGCTGTCTGCCACGGCGAGGATCATGATGATGGCCGGCGCCATCATGGTGATGGGATTCATTTCAAATCCCAGCAACACATGAATGCTACTGGCAATGCCGGTGGCGGCGATCACCACGGCACCGGTGGCGGCGATGGCCATCACCGAACGCAGAAATATTCCCAGCAGGATGAAGATGGTGGCGAACACCAACGGATTCACCCGCAGTATGTCGTCCATGGTCACCTGCAGCATGGCGTTTTCGATGGCGATGTCGCCGTTCAGGTGCAGCTCCAGGCCCGGGTAACGCTGCTCAAAATCCCGTTGCAGTGCCAAGGCATGGCGGCTCAATTCCAAAACCGAAGTCAGGTGATCCTCCGGCAACACCACGCTGGCAAACAGAGCACCGGCCTGTCCATCCGGGGACACCAGGCGCCCATGTAACTGTTGATCCTCTTGCGCGTAGCGTTGAATAGCGTCCAGTTGGCCCTGGCTTAAGGGCGCAGAGGGGGATGATTCAGGGACAAGGTTGGCCACTATAAGGGAATCCCCCTCCACCTGCAGGCGGGGAAAGTTGGTGAGGGAATCCACCCGGACTACGTGAGGCAGTTGCCACAGGGCTTCGGTCAACTCACGGATGATGTGCAGGTTGTCATTGTCAAACACGCTGCCTCGTGCAGGTTTGAACAGCAGCACCAGATAATTGGAGTCGATGTATTGTTGATTCAGTTGCTGCAGACGCTGGTAATGGGGATCGTCTTCATCAAACATGACGTTCACGTTGCCGTTGAACACCATATGCAGCAGTTGACTGGAAAGCAGCACCATCACCAGAAAGGTGCCCACACAATACCACCAGCGCCGTCGAACCAGATGCTCAATCATGTGCTCACGCCGCCTCGGTTACCGTTTGGGTGCAGGTGGCCTGAATCAGTTGTTCCATGCGCGTGAACAGGCGCTGCATGTTGTCGGTGGCAAAATGGCGGTTGCTGTAGCCCACGCTCAGGCTGATGACCTCGCCGGCGGTGGCCAGTGTCACCGTTAGTTTGGGTGGGTATTCCAATGGTGCAAAGGGTCGCACGTTGCGGATCGGCATGCCGTTGAACCGCATGCGTTCCACCGGGATCACGCCCACGTTGGTGAACACGGGGATTTTCTCGCCCCGATGCTTGAGCAGGAATTTCACGATGCGACTGCCCAGGCCGAACGGCAGAAAGGTCAACAAGGGCCAGATAAAGGGGCCTTCGGTAATACCGGGGTAATGCTGTTTGCGCTGGTGGATGGCATCCTGTACGGCGCGGGCGGCCTGCAACAAGGTGCTGCCCGCGGAGAGCGACACATTGGTATTGATAAAGCTGGAATAATTGGCCACTCGGTGGGGAGCTTTGTCCGTTTCGTACCGGCGCAGGTCATAGGTGTTCAGCACACAGAACGGGCCCTGGTGCTCAGGTTGAATCTGTTCATGCAGTGCCAGGTAATAGGCACCCAGCAATACATCATTGAAACTCAACCCTTGCTGTCGCCGAAAGCGGGTCAGTGCCTGCAGGGTGCGCGGTGAACACTGATGGCAAAGATAACGTTTGTGAATGGCGCTGTCGGGTACGCAGGGCACCTGCCAGTTGTGGGCGGTGCGACTGTCCTGCAGTTGATGTTTGAGCCCATGGAACAACAGGGGCAACAGATCCCGGGGGCGAAAATACGGCACCAGTGCTTTGGTGCTGCGCAGATTCAGTGTGCCGGGCTGCGGGTGGAAGGAAGGGTTCAGCTCCAGTTTTTCATACAGGGCGAGCACATCCTCCACATAAATCAAAAATCCCCTCCCATCGATGGGGACACAACTGACCTTAATGCAGATAGTATGCGTTGCATCTTGTGATGTGGTGTTACGGGCCGCGTGCTGAATGACCCGCACTTTCACCATGGGTACACGCTGATAATCAAACTGCTGCAGCATGAATTCATCAATGGCGTGCTGCAGTGAATGATTGCCGGAGCCACCGTTAAGCAGGTGGTGCTCGCAAAATTCGTAGTGGGCCAGGGTGGCAGGCGTGTGACGAATCCATTTCGGCTGCAGCCCGCTACCTTCCAGGCGCATGGCCATGATGGGATGTTGTTCCAGGCTGAGCCGCAGGGCCTGTTGCAGGCGCTCCAGATGCAGAACGCCCTGCACATCAAAAATCAGATGCATGACATGGTCCCCGAAGTCCTGCAGACAGACGTTGACCTTGTCCAATAACGTTAACGAAGCGGAGCTGCGTAGAGTCGTCATGTACTAAATCCAGGTACGTTGTTTTTGTTATTGTCGATGTCCAGGATTGGATAGGTGTGACTGAACAGAAAAAATTAGATCATGTCCGCGGGAGGGGGGGATAGGTGTTGCCGGCCAAAAGGAGGGGGTGGGTGGCCGTATCTAGCCCAGTTCTATCCGGTTTCGACCGTTTCCCTTGGCTTTGTAGAGTGCCTGGTCGGCCCGTTCGAAGCAGGTGACGATTTCATCCCCTTCCACAAAGGCCGAGATGCCGAACGAGGCGGTAATGGGAATGCGCTTCTGGTTGAAGTTGAAGGGGCAGGCTTCAATGGAGGCTCGCACTTTTTCCATGGCCGCGTGGGCCGCGTGCAGATCGGTTTCCGGCATGATCACAATGAACTCCTCGCCACCGTAACGGGCGACAAAATCCTCATTGCGGACCCGGCGGGAAATTTCCCGGGCCACCAGTTTCAATACTTTGTCACCCCGTAGATGCCCCAGGTTGTCGTTCACCGCTTTGAAATGATCCACGTCGATGATGGCCAGGGAAAGCGGGCGACCGTGGCGGCGCCAGCGTGAAAACTCTGCTTCGATGCAATCATCGTAGGCAGCCCGGTTGGGCAGTTCGGTGAGCGCGTCCCTTAACGCTTCCATTCGTTGCGCTTCCAGGGTGCTCTTCAGTTGGGTGGCTTCGTCTTCCATGGTGGCCATGCGTTGACCCAGGGTTTCGATGTGTTGGTACACGTCTTCCCGGCGCTTGCGTTCTTCCGACTGAAACAGGTCCACGGCGGACACAATGCGGTTCACCATGCTTTCAATGTCCAGTTTCAGTTTGCCCAGGTCGTTGGTGTCGGCCACGTTCTGCCGCATGTCCGCCAGTTCCTGGCGCACATCCTGATCCAGTTTCTCCTGGTTCTGCTGGCTGCGTTCCTCCCCTTCCCGGGCGGTCACCAGAAAATCCTGGATGTCGTTCAGGCGCTGGTGCAAGGCCACCAGAAAACCTTCGAATTCCTTCTGGGCCACCAGGCGGGTGGAGGCCACCAGCTGAGTGGTTTCGTCCAGAAAATCCGGCAGGCTGTTGAGGCTGAAGGCGGATTTGATGCGGTCCACCAGCCGTTCCTTGCGGGTGGTGAAGTCAGTGGGTACTTCCAGCTGCTCCAGCAGGTTGCACAGGATTCGGCTCAGCCGGTCCGGTAGCTGGGGATCGCTTTGATCCGCGCTGTCCGGGTTGGTCGCGGGTGTTATTTCGGGGGCAATTTCCAGTGCAGACTCAGCCACTGTAGCGGGTGCAGCTTCGGGTTCGATATTCAGATGCGGTGGCGCGAGTTCCTGCTCATCCGGGTGCCGTGCATCGTAATCCGCTGCGGCCAGATCCGGCGTTTCGGTCAAATCGCTAACACCGTCAGCGTCCGCCTCCAGGTGTGCAGATTTCTCCGGGTTGGAGGCGCCGAACAGGCGGGACAGCAGCCCGCCTTTCTGGCCCTGGCCCAACTCTTCAATGCGTTCCAACAGGTGACCTGTGACGCGATTGTGGGCCTGGTTGAGGCCTTTGATCATATCGGACTGCATGCCGTTGCCCGCCAGCAACTCGGGCAGGGATTTGCGTAATTTCTTGATGGTGGTTTTGTCGGCCCGGGGCAGGCTCAGGGCGAGGTATTTTTCCAGCTGAGTGTCGATCAGCTCCTGCAGCTCGCTCTGGTCATCCTTCCGGCGGTCGTCCAGGGCCATGATGGTGCGTTCCAGCTGGGCGATCACCGGCTCCAGGGATTGAATGTCGCGGCCCCCGCGCAAGGCGGTGCGGATCTCATCCAATTGTTCGTCCAGAATGGGGTCCAGGCCGTCTGCCGCCAGGCTCACCCGCACCAGGCCGCGGCGCAATAGGTCCAGGCGCGACTGATCCCGCTGCTGGCTGAGTTCAAACTCCTCAAGCGCAGTCAGGTATTTGTCTTTCCAATTGAGTGCATTACTGTCAGCCATGGGCGCGGGTAATTCTGCGTTCTCTTTGTTTAAAGAGTATAGAAAAGTTGTGGGATTCTCCCAGTGGCGACTTAAAAAAATTAGGAAAAGTTCCGTTAATTGGGGGAGGTGGAGCGCAGCAGGGATTGTTCCGCCAGGGCATCGGCCAGGGTCTCCGGCAGCGCCACTTCCATGGCGATGGGGCGGTGGTCGGAGTAATCGTAGTCCAGTACCTTGACGTGGTTGATCTTGAGGCTGGGGGAAACCAGGATGTGGTCGATGTTGCGGGTGGGGTTCCAGCTGGGGTAGGTGTGGTGGTCGCCGCTCACTTGTTTGAGGTGGGTATCCCGCAGTGGGGTGTCGATGATCTGCTCGCTGCGGCAGTTCATGTCCCCCATCACCACTACGTGTTCATAGTGCTCGATCAGCTCCCGCACATAATCCAGTTGCCGGAACCGGGCGCGTTCACTGAGGGCCAGATGCAATCCCACCAGCACCAGGGTGTGCTTGTCGTTGCCGTATTTGGCGACGATGGCACCGCGACCTTTCAGTCCGGGCAGTTTGTGATCTTCGATCTCATAGGGCACAAAGCGCGACAGCACGCCGTTGCTGAACTGGCCCAGGCGGCCGAAGTTGCGGTTCAGCTGCTGGTACCAGTATTCGAAACGGCCCAGCTCCGCCAGATAGGCAACCTGGTTCACAAAGCCGCTGCGCAGGCTGCCACCATCCACTTCCTGCAGACACACCAGGTCATAGTGGGCCAGCACATGGCCGATGCGATCCAGCCGCTGCAGGCCACGCCAGTCCGGTAAGACATGACGCCAGCTGCGGGTCACATAGTGATGGAATTGGCTGGTGCCGATGGCGGCCTGGATGTTGTAGCTCAGCAGACGCAACACACTGGGTTGTTCTGTGGATTGGAAGCCGGTCTGGTTATGGGTGCTGATGTCGAAGTTCACGCGGTCTCACTCAACGTGCCTGGAATATTTATTGTAGGCGCTAAAGCGTGGCTGTTCTATGAATGGGGTTCGCAATTGCGGAATGAAGAGGCGGGAGCCAGCTTGCTCCCGCCTGGATGCTTATTGGGCAACGGCTACTTTGGAGGCAGCCCGCTCCTTGTCCACCAGGAAGTTCACCACCTGCAGCAGGTCAGCGAAGGTTTTACCAGTCTGGGATTTGACCACGTATTTGCCATTCACCACCAGGGCGGGTACGCCCCGCAGGCGGTAGGTCTTGGCCAGGGCGGTGGCCTGGCGCACTTTTACCCGCACACTGAAGGAGTTGAAGAGCTTGTTGAAGTCATCCTCAGTGACGCCGTAGCCTTTGAAAAACCCGGCCAGCTCTGCCTGGGTGTACAGGTTTTGCTTCTTCACGTGAATGGCGCTGAACAGGTCCGGTTTGATCTGTTCCAGCTTGCCCAGGGCCTCTGCAACATAATAGGCATGGGCCAGGGGCTCCCAGTCCTTGCGCATGGCCGCAGGGGTCATCACAAAATTCACATCCTCCGCCAGGGTGGGTTTCCACTCGGCGGTGTAGCTTTCCAGGCTGAAGCAGTGAGGGCAGCTGAAGGAGAAGAACTCACGCACCTCGATTTTGCCGGGAACCTCTACCTTGCCGGGTTGCTGGATCAGTTCGTAATCCACGCCTTCACGGTAGGTTTCCGCCTGGAGCAGGGAGGTAAAAAGGGAGGTGAACAGGGCCAGGGTGGCCACCAGTGTGGTTCTGAGGGAAAGTGCGTTGTTCATAAGCGTCCTGAATTCCTGAATCGTTGTTCCTAGCGGTCTTGGTATGACTGTGACTGTATTGTCTGACTGTTTTCAGGCTAGCGGGTTCCACCTGAATGGAAACTGAATCCAATCATGGCGATAAGTGCCCGGCCATGCACAAAAAACCCCGGATCAGGCCGGGGTTCTTTGGGTACCATCGCCGTGCAGCGGGCTCAGTACATGCCGTTGATGTAGCTGGCCAGTGCCTTGATGTCGTCGTCGCTGAGGCGGGCCGCAGTGGCCTGCATCATCTTGCCTTCGCCGTCGTTATCGCGACGCTTGCCATCGTGATCTTCACGACCGGCGGCACGGAAGGCTTTCAACTGGGCTTCCAGATAGGCGCCGTGTTGACCGGCCAGGGCAGGGAAACCGGCTTCCGGCATGCCTTGACCAGTGGCGCCATGGCAACCGGCACAGGCGGTTACGCCGTTGTCGGCATCGCCGCCACGGAACAATTGCTGGCCGCGCTCAACCAGTGCCGGGTCGGCGGCGCCTTTGGAAGGCGTTTGGGCTGCAAAGTAGGCGGCCAGGTCGGCCATATCCTGATCAGACAGGCCCGGTACGATTCCGGCCATCTCCGGCACGGAACGGGCGCCGCTCTTCATGTCCTGCAGCTGTTTCACGGTGTACGCAGTGCCCTGGCCCGCCAGCTTGGGAAAGTTGGGGATGGCACTGTTGCCGTCAGCGCCATGACAGGCGGCACAGACTGCGGATTTGTTTTTGCCGGCTTCGGCGTCGCCAGCGGCGTTGGTGATGCCTGCGCTCGCCATCAGCGCAGCAGCGACCAGCACGTTTGCTACCAATTTCATATTTTCGTCCTAATTTAATGCTTGAAAATCAGTGTGTTGTGCCGACGTTACTTCGACATGAATTCAATGATGGATTTCAGCTCGTCATCGCTGCAGTCGCTGCACAGACCCATAGGGGGCATGGCGTTCTTGCCTTTCTTGGCGCTGGTTACCAGGCCGTCAATGCCACCAGCGGCTTCGCTACGGGCGGCCCAGGCTGCTTTGTCACCGGATTTGGGGGCACCGGCGGCTCCCGTGCCGTGGCAGGCCATGCAGAAGGTGTTGTATTTGGCGGGTGCTTCCGCCTGCGCATTGAAAGACAGGCCCAGCGCGATCATTGCAGAAGCGAGCATCAGTTTTTTCATGAACGAACCCCTTATATACCCTTGATTTGGCAAGGTTTCCGCGCAAACGGAACCCCTCTCTCTTCGCCGTGTGTGCAAAAAATTGGGTGGATTATATAACAAAGTCCGGCTAAGGGGTAATGTCCTTTACAGCCCTGGGGAATATTGGAGAAAATGCCGCCATCATCTTCAAGCCCCCGGAAATCACCATGAGCAACCCCCAGGACCTGTTCACTATCCTCCTGCGCCAGACCCAGTTTGAGATCAGCGCCGCCACCCTGCCGCAGTGCCCGCCGGAAGCCGGCGTCGAAATTGCCTTTGCCGGCCGCTCCAACTCCGGCAAATCCAGTGCCCTGAATACCCTGGTGGACCACTCCGGGCTGGCGCGCACCAGTAAAACACCGGGCCGCACGCAGCTGATCAACTTTTTCAGCCTGAACGAACAGTGGAAGCTGGTGGACCTGCCGGGCTATGGCTATGCCAAGGTGCCGGAAAAACTGAAGCAGGAATGGCAGGCCAACATGGGGGAATACCTGGAGAAGCGCGAGTGCCTGGCCGGTTTGTTCTTGGTCATGGATGTGCGCCACCCGCTCAAGGAGTTCGACCTGATGATGTTGGACTGGGCTCGCCACTACGAGATGCCGGTGCACATTCTGCTCAGCAAGAGCGACAAGCTGAAACGGGGCCCCGCGAGTAACGCGTTGTTTGCAGTGAAAAAGGCAGTCAAGGAATACGGTGACCGGGTGAGCGTGCAGTTGTTTTCATCGCTGAACAAAAGTGGCGTGGAACAGGCGCGGGCGGTATTGGCGAACTGGTTCGGGTTTGAACAGGAGTAGAAAAAAAAGAGCCGGTAGCCTTGGGGCAAGCTACCGGCCTAGGGTCCGGCTCTTGGGGGAAAGCCGGTTTGCTGTAGCCGATTTTACTCGGCTGGGGATTGCTGCCTTAGCTTCATGTATTAAGACGATGATGGTCGGGAAAAGTTTCACTGAATTCGAAAAATTTTTTTCGGTTTCAGTGTCCGACCGGGCCAGGGCACCAATCCGCGCTTATTATGGTTATTATTTGGGCCCATCAGGGAATCTCAAGTGGGCATTGGGGTGACCCACCTAAGCTAATGAGCTTGATCCCAATTATCGCCCACCCCGACCTCCACTAGCAAGGGAACTTTCAAATCCGCCGCGCCCTCCATCAGGAGCGTTACTTCTTTTGTGATGCAATCCAGTTCCTGGTCCGGGACTTCGAACACTAATTCATCATGCACCTGCATAATCATGCGGGTTTCCAGCTGATTTTTAACCAGCCACGCATCCACGGCGATCATGGCGCGTTTGATGATGTCTGCCGCGGTTCCCTGCATGGGTGCGTTGATGGCGGTGCGTTCCGCTGCTTGCCGACGGGGAACATTGCGGGAATTGATTTCCGGCAAATGCAGGCGGCGTCCGAACAAGGTTTCCACATAGCCCTGATGCGCGGCCTGTTCACGAATGCGTTCCATGTAATCGTGCACACCGGGATAGCGTTGAAAGTAGGTGTCGATGTAGTTCTGGGCTTCCTTGCGGCCAATGCCCAATTGTTTGGCCAGGCCGAAGGCGGACATGCCGTAAATCAATCCAAAGTTGACGGCCTTGGCGTTGCGGCGCATGTCGCTGGTAACGTCTTCCAGTGCCACACCCATGACTTCTGCGGCAGTGGCTTTGTGAATATCCAATCCCTGATTAAACGCGTCCAGCAAACTTTGATCGCCGGACAAATGGGCCATGATGCGCAGTTCGATTTGCGAGTAGTCTGCCGCCAGCAATTTGCAACCGGGTCGGGCGATAAACGCCTGTCGAATTTTACGGCCTTCGTCGTTGCGGATGGGGATATTCTGCAAGTTGGGATCGGAAGAAGACAGGCGACCGGTGGCGGCCACGGCCTGATGGTAAGAGGTGTGAATGCGGCCGGTGTTGGAATCGATCAGTTCCGGCAGTTTGTCGGTGTAAGTGGATTTCAGTTTGCTGAGGCCGCGATATTCCATCAGCACTTTAGGCAGTTCGTAATCCAGCGCCAGTTCCTGCAGTACCGGCTCGGCGGTGGACGGCGCACCTTTGGGGGTTTTCTGCAGAACCGGCAGTCCCAGCTTTTCAAACAGGATTTCCCCCAACTGTTTTGGGGAGCCCAGGTTGAACGGCTCGCCGGCAATGTCGTGGGCTTCTTTTTCCAGTTCCAGCATGCGCTTGGCCAGTTGCTGGCTGTGCAGGCGCAGCATGTCCGCATTCACCAGGGCGCCGGTGCGTTCGATTTTGGACAGCACCGGCAACAGGGGCATTTCAATGTCTTCGAACACCTGACGTAAACTGGTTTCCGGCTCCAGCTGCGGCCACAACGCCTGATGCAGGCGCAGGGTGATGTCGGCGTCTTCAGCTGCGTAATCGCTGGCCTGGGCCAGGTCGATTTGATTGAAGGTGAGTTGTTTGGCGCCCTTGCCGGCAATGTCTTCGAAGGCAATGTTTTTATGGCCCAGATATTTCAGCGCCAGGCTGTCCATATCGTGCCGTGAGGCGGTGGAATTCAGCACATAGGATTCCAGCATGGTGTCGAAGCCGATCCCGTTAAGCTCGATGTCGTAGCGCGCCAGCACGCTTTTGTCGTACTTGAGGTTCTGGCCGATTTTTTTCGGCGTCTCGGCTGCCAGCAGCGGTTGCATTTGCTGCAGCACCCAGGCGCGCTCCAGCTGATCCGGCGCGCCGGGGTAATCGTGGGCCACCGGCACATAGGCGGCCTTGCCCGGCTCAATACTGAAAGACAGGCCTACCAGTTCCGCCTGCATGTAATTGAGGCTGGTGGTTTCGGTGTCGAAGGCGAAGACGTCGCATTGCTGCAATTGCTCCAGCCACGCAGCGAAGGCTTCCTGTGTGGTGATGCACTCGTACTGGGTTTCGGTAATGGGTGCTGCGTTGCCGTCGCTGGTGTCTGTTGCACCCTCGGCGTCGGAGAGCTCAGCAGTCCAGCCTTTGAATTCCAGATCCTTGTACAGTTCCAGCAGCTGGGCGTTGTCTGGCTCCTGAATTTTCAGGTCGGTGGGTTGTTGCTCCAGTGCCACATCCAGTTTGATGGTGGCCAGTTGTTTGGACAGCGGAATCTGGTCCTGCGCTGCGCGCAGGTTTTCGCCGATCTTACCTTTGATCTGGTCGGCGTTTGCCATCAGGTCGTCCAGCGAACCGAATTCCGTGAGCCATTTGACGGCGGTTTTCGGGCCGCACTTGGGTACGCCGGGAATGTTGTCGACGCTGTCGCCCACCAGGGTCAGGTAATCAATGATGCGCTCCGGCGGAATACCGAATTTTTCAATGACACCGTCGCGGTCCATCTTCGAGTCGTTCATGGTATTGATCAGGGTAACGTGATCGCTGACCAGTTGAGCCATGTCCTTGTCACCCGTGGAGACGATGGTGTCGATCCCGTTTTGGGTAGCAATGTCGCACAGGGTGCCGATCACGTCATCGGCTTCCACCCCGTCGATGATCAGCAGCGGCAGACCCATGGCGCGAATGGCGCTGTGCAGGGGTTCGATCTGGGAACGCAGGTCATCGGGCATGGGCGGACGATGGGCTTTGTATTCCGGATACAGGTCGTCGCGGAAGGTCTTGCCCTTGGCATCAAAAATCACCGCCATGTAATCCGGCTCGTAATCCTTGCGCAGGCGGATCAGCATGTTGAGTACGCCCTTGATGGCGCCGGTGGGTTGGCCTTTGGAGGTCACCAGTGGTGGCAGGGCATGAAAGGCGCGATACAGGTAGGACGATCCGTCAACGAGGACCAGGGGCTTGTTGGAAGATATGGCGTTCACGTTGAATTACAGCTCCATTACCCCATCCATTTCCACCGGCGCGCCTTTTGGTAAGGATGCCACCGCCAGTGCCGCGCGGGCCGGATAGGGTTGCTCAAAGTAACGGGCCATCACTTCGTTGACCAAGGCAAAATGGCTCAGGTCAATCAGGAAGATATTCAGTTTGGCGATGTCCTGCATGGAACCGCCGGCGGCTTCACACACCGCTTTCAGATTCTCGAACACGCGCACGATGCTGGCTTCCATATCACCGTCCACCAGGGTCATGGTGGCGGGGTCCAATGGGATCTGGCCCGACAGGTACACGGTGCTGCCGCACTTCACCGCCTGGGAGTACGTGCCGATGGCCTGAGGGGCTTTGTCGGTGGAAATGATTTCGCGCTTGCTCATGGTTGGTCTCCAGAATAAATCAGTTGCGCACCCGCACGATGCGATGCACGGCTTTCAGCGTACGCATGCGGCGGATGGTTTTGGCCAGATGCTGTCGGTCGCGAATGGAAATACGCAGACTCACCACTGACAGGTGGGCATCTTTTTCTTTTATGTTGATGGTTTCGATGTTGGCGTCGGCCTGGGAGATGAGGGAGGCCAGGCTGGCCAGGGCGCCGCGTTCGTTTTCCATCTGCACCCGCAGGTCCACAGCGTATTCCCCTTCAAAATCCTTGGCCCATTCCACCGACAGGCATTTCTCCGGATTCTCTTTCAGTTCCGAGGCGATGTTCTTGCAGTTATCCCGGTGAATCACCATGCCGCGACCGGAGCTGAGGTGGCCCATGACCGAGTCGCCGGGAATGGGGCGACAGCATTTGGCCAGTGCGATTACCATGCCTTCGGTGCCGCGGATCACCAACGGTTTGGGCTTGCTGACGCCACCGGCGTCGTTGGTGTCGCCTTCGTGGGGCAGCATGCGGCGGGCGGCAATCTGCGCCATCTGGTTGCCCAGGCCGATGTCTTCCAGCAGGTCGTCCAGGGTTTTGAAGCCGGCTTCCGCCAGAGCGGTGGTGATGCGTTCCTCGGAAATGGCCTCCAGGGCCAGGTCGAAGCTGGACAGCGCTTTGTCCAGCAGGCGGCGACCCAGGGCCACGGATTCGGAGCGGCGCTGATTCTTCAGGAAATGCCGGATGTTGGCGCGGGCCTTGGCGGTGGTGACGAAGCTGAGCCAGGCCGGGTTGGGGCAGGCCCCCGGTGCGGTGATGATCTTGATGGTCTGGCCGCTCTGGATCGGTGTGGACAGGGGCACCAGACGGTGGTCCAGGCGCGCCGCCACGCAGCTGTTGCCCACATCGGTATGCACGGCATAGGCGAAATCCACTGGAGTGGCGCCGGTGGGCAGTTCCAGAATGTCCCCTTTGGGGGTGAACACATAGACCTCATCGGGGAACAGGTCGATCTTCACGGTTTCCAGGAAGTCCTGGGAATTACCGGCCCGTTGCTGCATTTCCAGCAGGCCTTTCAACCATTCCTTGGCCCGGTTCTGGGCGCCGCCAGCGGGGTCCGGGTCGGACTTGTACAGCCAGTGGGCGGCAATCCCGTTGTTGGCCATGGCGTCCATTTCCTCGGTGCGGACCTGGATTTCGATGGGCACCCCGTTCATGCCGATGAGGGTAGTGTGCAGGGATTGGTAGCCGTTGGCTTTGGGAATGGCGATGTAATCTTTAAAGCGGCCGGGGATGGGTTTGTACAGGTTGTGGATGGCGCCCAATACCCGATAGCACATGTCGACGGAGTCCACGATGATGCGGAAGCCGTATACGTCCATGATTTCGTTGAACGGTTTGCGCTGGGTTTTCATCTTGCTGTAGATGCTGTACAGGTGCTTTTCCCGGCCGATGACGCGGCCGCTCAGGCCGTCCCGTGCCAGGCGATTGTCGATGGACTCCTGGATGCGGGACACCATGTCCTTGCGATGACCGCGGGAGGTCTTGGTGGCCTTTTTGATGCGCGCCGCCCGCATGGGGTACATGTGGGTGAAGCTGAGATCCTCCAGTTCCACCCGGATGTTGTTCATGCCCAGCCGGTTGGCGATGGGGGCATAGATCTCCAGGGTCTCGAGGGCGATGCGGCGGCGTTTGGTGGGGTGCAGAACCCCCAGGGTACGCATGTTGTGGAGACGGTCTGCCAGTTTCACCAGGATCACGCGGATGTCCTTGGTCATGGCCAGTACCATCTTGCGGAAGTTCTCCGCCTGGGCCTCCGCCTTGGATTCGAACTTGATGGCGCCGATTTTGGAGACACCGTCCACCAGGTCTGCCACCACTTCGCCAAAGGCGTTGGTGACGTCGTCTTTGGAGACGTGGGTATCTTCGATGACGTCGTGGAGGAGGGCGGCTTCCACGCTCTGGGCATCCATGTGCATGTCTGCCAGGATCTTGCCGACGGCGAGGGGGTGGACAATGTAGGGGTCGCCGCTGCGCCGATACTGGCCTTCGTGGGCCTGCTCGGCGAAATAATAGGCGCGCTCGATGTCTGCGCGCTGCTCAACGGGCAGATAGTCCAGCTTTTCTATAAGTGTTTCAACGGTTTGCAACTGCTCAATCCCTCCTCAGAGGATTTAGTGTAATGGGATTGAGCGGTAATGAGAACAGCAGATTGAAAGTGAATTAATCTTCCAGGCCGGGGTTGTTGAAGGCACTGTGGAAAGTGCTCTCACGGAACTGTTTGGGCTCTGGTTTGCGGGTCAGGATGGACTGATCCACGTAGCCTTCGGCGATTTCCCGCAGGGCCACGACAGTGGGTTTGTCGTTTTCCCACTCGACATAGGGGTCTTTACCGCCGGTGGCGATCTGGCGGGCGCGCTTGCTCGCAACCAGCACCAGAGAGAATCGGTTGTCTACTTTCGTCAGGCAGTCTTCAACGGTCACGCGTGCCATGTTTTACCTCAGTGTTTTTTCGGCCAAGCCGGGTATTGTACCGTTTTGTGGGATCAAGACAAGAGACTGGTGATCAGATCTGCGTGCCTTTCCGCCTGTTTGCTGTGGCGCAGCCGCTGGCTGGAGATCACCGAGCGCAGCTCCTGCAGGGCCACTTCAAACTCATCGTTGATGATCAGGTAATCGAACTCCACATGATGGGAGATCTGCTCCGTGGCCTGGGCCATACGCCCCTGGATCACGGAATCGGAATCCTGGCCTCGGCCCACCAGCCGTTGCTGGAGCACGGTACGGGAGGGGGGCAGAATGAAGACGCTTACCGCCTGGGGGGCCTGGCGCCGAATCTGCTCGGCCCCCTGCCAGTCGATTTCCAGAATCACGTCCAGTCCCGCCTGCAGCTGGTCCGCCACCGCCTGCTTGCTGGTGCCGTACCAGTTACCGAACACCTCAGCGTGCTCCAGGAAGGCATTGTCGTTCAACATGTCAGTGAAGGTGGACTTGCTCACGAAATGATAATTGACCCCATCCACCTCGCCCGGTCGCTGCTGGCGCGTGGTGTGGGATACGGAGACGTGCAGGTCCGGGGTGGATTCCACCAGGGCATGGACCAGGCTGGTTTTTCCAGCACCGGAGGGGGCCGATACAACAAACAGGGTGCCTTGCATGGGGTACCTTTCTTTTCGCTTCTGGTTATTGATCTACAGGCTGTGTGATTCAGTTTAGTGGCAAGTGGCGGATATTTCGATGTGGGGGCCACGGCGCAGGTCGCCGCGGCATTATAACCGGTTTAGGCAGGGGCGTCAGGGCCGGGGCTTGTGCCCGGGTGAGCGCGCAGCGGTGCTTCAGAGCACCGCCTTGAAACCCTCAAATTTCGGCGGACCCAGATAGATGCCCTTGGAATCCCCGGCTTGGGCATGGGCTTTGCGGAAGGCTTCGGATTGCGTCCAGTTGATGAAGGCCTCCTCGGATTCCCAGACGGAGTGGGAGCCAAACAGGGTGCATTGTTCGTCGGAGGGGCCCTGCAGCAGGTTGAATTGCTTGAAGCCGGGCACTTCGTCCAGATGGGTTTCGCGGTTTTTCCAGATGTTGATGAAATCCTGTTCCCGGCCCAGGGCGATGCGGAACCGGTTCATGGCGATGTACATGGAAACTTCTCCTTGGTCGATTGGCTTGATTGTGAGCTTGGTTGTGATTAGGACAGGCCACGGCAACATACCGGGTTTGGGACCGGTGGGTCAATGGCTGAAGTGGTTTGTCGCAAGTGCGACAAGTGAGGTAAACGCGCCAAGGGTTCAGATTGTTAACATGTTGTTTTTATGACAATTCTGGTCGCAGCGATCTGGGCACGGGAATTGCCCTGTCGGTAATATCACAAAACCGTTAGGAGCTGATCATGCTATTACAGCAATACAAAGATAAAGGGCTGTTTTTCAACCAGAATTTCCTGGAGGAAACCAGCGACGCAGGGGTTTGGGGTTACCGTGGTGACCTGATCCTGGTGGAAGGGGAGAAGGACGACAAAGGCCATGCCATGCCGCCGGAGCTGGTGATGCGGGGCGCAGTGCTGGTGGCCGGTGAGACCCTTACCCTGCTGGTGGGTGGCCTGGACTCCGTGGCAGACATCCCCACTCTGTTGGACAAGTACGGCAGTGATTTTGCGCCGGGCCTGAAGGGAATCCTGTTCATCGTCGATTTGAAAGACCCCATGAAAATTGAACTCGGTGGCGCCGATATGACCCTGATTCCCCTGGTACAGGGGGTGCCCTGGAACGAGGCCATGGAAGAGCTGGCGCTGGAGAAAGGCGACTTCAAGGGTCAGTCCCCGGCGGACAAGCTGGTGACGTTGGCCGCGGAGCTGGCCTCTTACAAACCCAAATACCCGGCCGCCACCCTGGATGAGGCGCTGGCCTGCACCACCGATGCCAAGCGCGAGGTGTGGGGCGCGGTGTAGGGGCTGCTGTATAGGGGCTGTGCTCCCCGTACCGTCGGCGGGGAGCACTGTAGCGAAGTTGGCAGGCGATGCTATAACTAATAGTTAAGGGGTGAATTCTGCCCATGCCACAGGTCTTCGTAAATAGCAGGGAGCACGACGGAAATGAACTGGATAACGTATTTGAGTATGAAGGCCAAGATGGCTTTGGTGGTGGGGCTGTTTACCGTGGTAATCGGCATCATCGCCAGCATCGTATTCAGCGAATGGAGTGCCCGCGAATATTTCTCCGCGAAAGAACTGTACGGCACAGAGTTCTATCAACCCTCCTTTGAACTGATCAAATCCGCGCAACTGCACCGGGGCAACGGTATCCAGGTGGCGAAAGGGGTGGAAGCCGCCCGCGGGCCCATGCTGGAGGCCGCCGGGAAATTTGAGGCGGCGCTCAGCACGCTGAAAGCCCTCGAGCAAAAGTACCGTGACGATGTGAAGTTGGGGGATCGCCTGGCGAACATCGAGCGCACCTGGCAGAGCGTAAAGTCATCACTCAACACCCTCGCCCCTGCGGAGGGCTTCGCCGCCCACACCCGCATGATCGAAGACATCCTGGTGTATATCGAGTTTTACTCCGATCAGTCCAACCTGACCCTGGACCCGGAAGTAGACAGCTTCTATCTGATGCAGCTGATGTCGTTCACCCTGCCCCGTGCCATTGAATACTCTGCCCGTATGCGGGGTGCGGCAGCGGCCTCGGTGGCGGATGGTCGGGCGCCGGATGCCGCGCTTCGAAACTTGATTGCGTTGAAACCGATCGCCGTGGACAAAGTGCGGGACGCCCTGCGCTCGGCCCAGAAGGCCAGTGATTCCATCGGCGGCGCGCTGAGTGGTGATATTGCCACGATGCAGGCCGCCAGCGATCGTTTCGCCAGTCACGTGCAGCAGATTATTGATAGCGAGCGCTCGGACCTGGACAGTCGTGAACTGTTTGCACAGGGCACCAATCTGGTGAGCGCCGGTTATACCTTGCAGCAGAATACCGTGCCCCATTTGCAGCGCCTGTTGCAGGCTCGCATTGATTCCATGCAAAGCGAGCAGAATCGGACGCTGGCGGAAATGATCATTGCCTTCGTGGTTGCGTTGGGGCTGACGGTATTGGTGATTCGGAACTTGCTGCGAGGGTTGAACGCGGCCAATGAACACATGGCCAACATTCAGCATGGCCAATTGGAAGGCCAAATCGCTGTTCAGGGAACCGATGAAATCGCCAGCCTGCTGGGCGGTGTGCGTTCATTGCAAACCGCCTTGCGGGAAACCCGTCAGCGGGAACAGGAGGCGGCGCAGGAATCTGCGAAGTCGGCAGAGGAGGCGGAGCGCTTGAGTGCCGAGAGCAAACGCCTGGCGGATGCGTTGATGGTGTGTGATACCTCAGTGATGATTGCCGACGCGGATTACAACATTGTGTTCCTGAATCAGGCGGTCACCCGCATGCTGGAGCGGCGCAACGATGAGCTAAGGCAGCATGTGCCCAATTTCAATCTGTCGCAATTGATGGGGGCGAATATGGATATCTTCCATAAGGACCCTTCCCATCAGCGTGGCATGGTAAACAAGTTGAAAGAAGTGTACCGCACCCGCATCAAGGTAGGCACCCTGACCTTCAGCTTGATTGCCACGCCCCTGTTCGATGAAGCCGGTGCGCGGATCGGAACCATTGTGGAATGGAACGACATGACCGATCAATTGGCACAAGAGCAGGAAGAGCTGCAGATTGCCAGTGAGAATCAACGGGTGCGTATTGCATTGGATAATGGTTCCACCAACACCATGATCGCCGATGCCAATAACCAGATCGTTTATATGAACGAATCCCTGAAGGAGATGATGTCCACGGCCGAACGGGATTTGCGTAAAGATCTGCCGAATTTTCAGGCCAGCAAGCTGATGGGGGCGAATATGGATGTGTTCCATAAGAACCCGGCACACCAGCAACGCCTGATCCGTGAGTTAAAAGGTACTTACGATACACAGATCAAGGTGGGTGGCCGCACCTTCCGCCTGGTGGCGAATCCCGTATTGTCGGAAACCGGTGAACGCCTGGGCACCGTGGTGGAATGGCTGGATCGAACCCAGGAAGTGGTGGTGGAGAACGAAGTCAACAGCATCGTGGAAGCGGCAGCCAAGGGTGATTTCAGTCAGAGCCTGCCGTTGGCGGGCAAACAGGGATTCTTTGCCAACCTGGCCAATGGGCTTAACGAGTTGATGAAGGTCACCAATGACGGCATGCATGATATTGCCCGGGTGTTGTCGGCCCTGGCTGCCGGTGATTTGACCCAGAAAATCAACGCTGACTATGACGGCCTGTTCAAACGCCTGAAGGACGATGCCAACGCCACTGTGGACAAACTGGAAGAGGTTATCGCCAACATCATCGAGGCGTCTTCTTCGGTTACCACCGGTGCCAATGAAATTGCCCAGGGTAATGCCGATCTCAGCCAGCGTACCGAAGAGCAGGCGTCCTCGCTGGAGGAAACCGCATCCAGCATGGAAGAGATGACCGGGGCGGTGCAGCAAACCAGTGACAATGCCCAGCATGCCAACCAGTTGTCGCAGAACGCGGTGGGCAAAGCGGAATCCGGCGGTCAGGTGGTCAAGAATGCTGTGGTGGCCATGGAGGAGATCAACAGCTCCAGTAAACGCATTGCGGATATCATCGGTGTGATCGATGAGATAGCCTTCCAGACCAACCTGCTGGCGCTCAATGCTGCGGTGGAAGCGGCCCGGGCCGGAGAGCAGGGGCGCGGGTTTGCCGTGGTGGCGGGCGAGGTGCGTAACCTGGCACAGCGCTCTGCCGGTGCGGCTAAAGAAATCAAGGATCTGATCCGGGATTCGGTGAAGAAAGTGGAAGCCGGTACGGACCTGGTGAACCGGTCCGGCACCACCTTAGCCGAGATTGTGGAGGCGGTGCGGGAAGTGACTGCCATGATTGGTGACATCAATGCCGCGGCCAGTGAGCAGAGCTCCAGCATTATCCAGATCAACCAGGCCGTGGGTGAGATGGATGAAATGACCCAGCAAAATGCGGCCTTGGTGGAAGAGGCCAGCGCTGCAGGGGAAGCCATGGCAGAACAGGCCCGTTCACTGATGAATCTGGTGGGCTTCTTTAAACTGGATCACGGTGCCACCATGGTGCAGGGTGGTCACGCTGCAGCGCCAAGAGCCGCGGCGGCACGGTCAGCCCCCAGTGCGGGCAAAGCTGCGCCGTCGAAGGCACCGGCCTTTGGGGGTGGAGTAAGAACACCTGCCGCCCCCAGGGTGCATGACGATGATGAGTGGGAAGAGTTTTAAAACCGGATCATACTGGTCTGAACAGAAACAAATGGAATCGAGACAATTTGAACATCCCCCGAGCCGCAAGGCCGGGGGATTTTATTTGGATCAGCTGTCGAAGTGCTCGGCACTGTTGCGGATGGAATGGGCCAGGCTGCTGACCTGGTCCGCCACCCGTTCCATCTCCAAAAACACAGCGGCATCTATGGCCGACTCGATCAGCAACTGCAGCTCCTCGAAATGCTTCTGGCCAACATGTTCAATGCCGCTTTTGCTGAGCTTATCCTTGAAGGCGTCCACCACCTGTTGTGCGTGCCGGGTTTGTTTCTGTGCCATCTAAATACTCCTTAACTGATCAAATCATCGCGCGTGAGCACTTTCTCGTCCTGCTCATGGATGTCGCGGGCGCTGCCGACGATGAGCGGGTCCGGGTCCATTGCTACTTCGGGATTTTTATCGGGATAGTCGGCTTTGCTTAACAGATAACGCATGGCGTTGATGCGGGCCCGCTTTTTGTCGTCGGATTTTATAACCGTCCAGGGCGCGTCGGCGGTGTCGGTATAAAAAAACATGGCTTCCTTGGCTTTGGTGTAATCGCTCCATTTGTCCAGCGAGGCCAGGTCGATGGGGCTCAGCTTCCATTGTTTGAGCGGGTCTTTGCGGCGTTCCTGAAAGCGGCGGAACTGCTCCTCACGACTGACGGAAAACCAGAACTTGAACAGCAGGATACCGCTGCGGGTCAGCATGCGTTCCAGCTCCGGGGTCTGGCGCATGAACTCCAGGTATTCCTGTTCATTGCAGAAATTCATTACCCGCTCTACACCTGCCCGGTTGTACCAGGAGCGGTCAAACAGGACGATTTCACCGGCCGTGGGGAAGTGTTCGATGTAACGCTGGAAGTACCACTGGCCGGCTTCGGTTTCGGTGGGTTTTTCCAATGCCACCACCCGGGCACCACGGGGGTTCATGTGCTCCATTACCCGTTTGATGGTGCCTCCCTTGCCGGCGGCGTCGCGGCCCTCAAACAGAATCACCACTTTCTGCTTGGTGGTTTTGACCCAATTCTGAAATTTCAGCAACTCCACCTGCAGTTCCTGCTTTTTGGTTTCGTATTCACGGCGGGTCATTTTCTTGCTGTAGGGATAGTACCCGTGTTTGAAAATGTCCTGCTTGGTCAGTTCGCGCTTGTCGGCTTTGCCCGCGCTTTCCTGTTGAATCTGCTTGGCTACTGAATCGATGTTGCTGATCTGCTGCACTGCACCTACCACCCTGTCCGTCTGGATATTCATGAAACATGAACGCTAAGTATGGCAGTGTCTGTACAGGTTGACCCATGATATGTGTCAGGGTTGGAAAGTCTATTGAGAACGATTGGTTTCATAACGCCGGATGCATAGAAGCGAAGTGCATGACGGGTGGCTTACAGGCCGGTGTTGATCGGGTAGGCGTCGGCAGGCAGGGCGGCGGTGATGGCGTACACCAGGTTGTGCCAGGCTTTGACGTCAAATGAAATATGATTCTCGCTGAAGAAGCTGTCGGCGTTGTCGATCACATCCTGCAGTACCATGGCCACGTAGTCGTCGGCGCGCTCAGAATAGATCATGCCTTCCGGTACTGCTTTTTCGAAAAACAGAATGTTGTTGTCGTGGGTATAGCCGCCCATCCGCATGCCGGAGAATTCCGGTTTATCCAGCTTGCCCGGCAACAGAAAGCTCAAATCCAGCGTGGGGCCGGCGGGTAAACGTCTCTGGCTGCGGGCACGGGCCAGGTCTGCGGCCAGTTTGGTGATGGCGAGGTTGATGGGTGTATCCCCCAGTTCGCTGCTGGCGGTGGCAATGCTGATGTGTAGCGTCATGTGTCCGTACCCCGGTTTGTCTGGTTTGCAGTGTCGCTGCAAAGATCGCGCCCATTTTCCTGAGAGGTGTTGATGGCGCGGATGGGGTATGGAATGACGATGCCTTCCTCCCGGTAACGCCTGTGTAATGCCTTGATGAACTCGGATTTTATGAAAAAGCGGTTAAAATATTCCTGGGCCCGCAACATCACCGTGAAGTTGATGCTGGAACTGTCAAAGGTGTGAAACACGACAAAGGTTTCGTAATCATCTACACCCCATTTGTGTGAGATGAGAATCTCGCGGGCCACCTCCAGGGTAATCTGCTCCACATGATCCAGATCCGAGTTGTAGTGCACGCCCACTTCCACCGGCACCGACAGCTCTTTTTCCGGATAGAAATAATTGATGATCTTGGAGTTGGAAAGCGCGCTGTTGGGCATGATGACGGTGTTGTTGGGCAGCATCCTGATCCAGGTGGAACGCCAGCCGATCTTTTCCACAAAGCCCTGTTCACCGGAATCCAGTTCTATGAAATCCCCCACGCGAACCGGTTTGTCCACAATCAGTTGTACGCCGGAAAAAAAGTTTTCCAGGGTGGGCTGCAGCGCCAGCGCCACCGCCAGGGACGTAATGCCCAGGGAGGCAATCAAAGGAGTGATGGAAATCCCCAGGGTGCCCAGCATGATGAGTCCACCGATGCCGAACACAATGCCGCGGGTAATCCCCATGAGGATGCCCTTGCTGGTTTTCAGCGCCTCGGAGCGGGTGGTCTGTTGCTGCAGCAGCCCCGAGAGGAAGCGGTCGGCGAACAGGATGATGGCGACGATGATGAGAATTTTGGCCGCGCCGGACAGGATGGGCTGCAGGCTGAAGGTCTCTGCTTCGAAGGTGATCAGCAGGTATTCCAGAAAAAACAGGTGCAGCAGCAGAATCAAAAGCGTCAGTGGCAGATGCAGGGCACTGATGAGCAGGCTGTCATAATAAAATCGGGAGCGGTCGGCGATGCGTTGCAGTCGATTCAGGGTCAGGCGTTTGATCAACCAGACCAGCACCAGGGAGACAAGGCACAGGGTCACAGCCGGTGGCCAACCGGATTGCAGGAAGGCGAATAGTTCGGCTTTGTTCATAAACAGTCAGGGTTCCCGGCAACGGATAACCAAGAGACTGCAAATACTATTCCGCGCTAACAACCTTCCCTAAATGCTTGTTTTTATGTGTGTGCCCGCTGAGTTGAAGGATTGCTGCGTGCATTAAGGTGCAGCCGCAACCGCGGTGCACCATGCTTTACCCGGCGGCGAGTGCCGGAGCCTCGGTGTGTGGTTGCGCTCCTGTTGACCCTGCTGCCAACGCCTGCCCCCGGCGGTTGATGATCTGCATAAAGGGCAGCACCGCCTCCATGGCCTGATCGTAGGTGAACCAGGCTTCTTCCGGATCACGTTGATTGAGTTCATTGATTTCACCCAGCAGCAGGTTCAGCATCTTGTAAACGTTGTCGATGTTCATCAGCAACCAGCTGTCGTTATCCACGTAGCGATCGATGTAATTGAGGAGGCGATCAAAGGTACGCCGCAGGATCGGAAATCCGGTTTTCGCCTCTTTGCGCTGGGAAAACACCAGATAGGCCTCGTAAGCGGATTCCACACAACTGCGGGGAATGCTGTTTTTCTCCTTGAAGCGCTGCTGATACTGATCCCAGGCACCGGGGAACACAGAGTGAAAGTCCGATTCACTTTTGATGCTGAATAATGGGTCCAGGGTGTAGACCAATGCCTGATAGGTGTCCGTCAGGGGTGCCACGACGCTGGACAGGGCCACCTGAAACTCCGCTTGCGGAATTTGGCTGATCAGGGTCTGCTGGATGGCCGCCAGCTCGGTGGCCGTGGTGGCGATGCTGGCGGCTTCTTTACAGAGTGTGAATTCCAGTTTGCTGGTGAGGGGGGTGACTGGCATGCTGCGTTCTCCCGCTTGTGATTCAGGTGAGGTCGACGGTTTCCGCGATGCAGGCGCTGTCTTTTACCCGGTGCAGGGCGTTGTTGAAGACCATATCGGATTCAAACAGGACGCTTTTCACCAGCACTTGTCCGGAATTGTTTTTGATGACGAAAAAGCTGTCACCGTCCGGCGTCTTGCCGGCACCGATTTGCGGGCTCATCAGTGAGCCCACCTGCACGTCCTTGATGGATTGCGCGGCGTCTTCCTTGGACTCATACTCACCGCTCATCAGCAAGCGGGTGCCTTCCTTGTCGAAAAATTCAAAAAAGAACAGTTGATCCGCGGTTTTGCAGAGTTTGAAATGGGCGCCGGCCATGGTGATCTCCTCGCATTGATCGGTGGTTTCCAACGTTGTTGTGCAACGACGGTTTTGATGACGGTTCTAATAACAGCTATAAAGTGGATAGCAATTCGGGTGCCATGGGGAATGGCTCGAATCCAAGGGAATTTGGTGGTGTGTATGGCGATATTGTCGGTTTTGCGACAGGGGTGGTGGGCCCATTGTCTGATTGCCCACGGTCACTCTGGGTAGATGAGCGTGTTTGTGTTAGCGCCGGCGACTGTACCGTTGATAGTGCCGGCGGTAATAGACGGTTGGCGCAGGATTTGCTGAAACCGGAGTGTGTTCCCGCAGGTGCGAAACGTCGATGAACAAGCCCACTCCCTCCTTCACTGATTCATCCGTTGCTTCCTCTGCCATGGACAGGCTGTCGGTCATGCCGGGCTTCTACCCGCGGGGGGAAAGTGAGGAACTGTATCAACGCCTGCGCCAGCAACAGCCGTGGCCGGACAACCATTACGAGGTCGCCGGCCGGCGTTTCCGTTTGCCGCGATTGCAGACCTGGCATGCGGATACGGGCATTGTCTACAGCTATAGCAATAACCTGCTGCAAACACGTCCCTGGACGGCGCTGCTGCTCAGTATCCGGCAGCGGGTGGAGCAGCGCGTTGGCCACCGGTTCAACGCAGTGCTGGTGAATTACTACCGTAATGGCGAGGACTATGTGGGCTGGCACAGCGACGATGAGCGGGAGATGGGCGCGGCGCCGGTGATCGCCTCACTCAGCCTGGGGCAGGCCCGGGTGTTTGAAGTGCGCCCCCTGGGCGATGGCGCATGCCGTTCAGACGCGGCGGGCAACGTGCAATCCCTGTGGCTGCATTCCGGTGATCTGATTGTGATGGAGGCGGGATTTCAACAGCATTGGGAACATCGGGTGCCGGCGCAGGATGCAGTGACGGGTGGGCGCATCAATCTGACGTTTCGTTACGTATTGCCGCCTTAGGGGGAAGACTTAAAAATCTAGGAGGGGCGCGGGCCAAGCTGGAAGGACTGCATGCCCTATCAATCCGCTGCCCACCATGAAAGGGCGTGCCATGCGCCTGGGTAAAATTCATAATAATCAATTAGATATGACATTGGTGGCACTCGATGACGGCTTGTGGGAGCAGGGGGAGTGTGTATAAAAAGTTGGGATTTTTATACACGTTAGGATCTCGTGTTTAGAAAAATGGAAATTTTAGACACGTCATCCATTTGTGTATCGTTTGTCAGCGATTATCATACGATAATAGTCTTGCGTATGGCGTGATATACGCAACCGGCATTGCGTATGATAATTTCAAAAATATAATACAAAACCTTTTTGGACCGAAAAGCAGTCCCACGCCCACCCCGGTTCAAGGAAGAATCGCAAATTAACCAAGGAGTAAATACCCCAATGACACCCTATGAGCCGGATAGCCTGCCTCTGGATGGTATCGATTACAAAAAACTGATCACCCAAGTGGGTGAGGCGAATGCTCGATTGGCAGAATACAGCGGCTTGCTGCAGGGAATAGTGAATCCTGCTGTTATGCTTTCTCCATTGATGCAAAGGGAATCGGTTTTGTCATCCAAAATTGAAGGCACCCAGGCTACAGTAGAAGAAGTACTGGAGCATGAAGCCGGTGCTCAGTTTGATGATCATAAAAATGCAGACATCCTGGAAATTCTTAACTATCGCAAAGCTCTGATGCTATCTCAGGAAGAGCTCAAGCACGGCAGGCCAATTACATTGAGTCTGATACTCCAGTTGCACCATATTCTGATGGATAGCGTGCGGGGTCAGAATAAAGACCCTGGTCAATTCAGGAATGACCAGAACTGGATTGGTCGGCCTGGTTGCTCTATTGAAGAAGCCAGCTTTGTGCCGCCCAACCCATTTCAATTACGTGATCACCTTGAGCAGTGGCAGGCCTATCTGGGTACCAATGATTTTGACGCACTGGCGCAGACGGCCATTGTTCATGCACAGTTCGAATTACTGCACCCGTTTAAAGACGGAAATGGTCGAATCGGACGCTTGCTCATTCCACTATTTCTGTATTCCAAGCAACGTTTATCCAGCCCGATGTTTTACTTGTCCGAGTATCTGGAATCGAATCGGGCTGAATACTACTCCAGATTGAATGCAATCTCGAAAGACAGGGACTGGACCGGTTGGATACAGTTTTTCCTTAATGCCATTATTCGGCAGGCAGAAAGTAACCTGACCAAAGTCAGATTGATTATGAACCTTTATGAACAGACCAAACAACAGGTGCGCGAGTTGACCCACTCTCAGCACACTTCACAATTAGTAGACGGTATATTTGATCGGCCGATATTTAAAGTAAGTGATTTTGTGCAATGGTCGGGAATCCAAAAACCAACCCTGCATGGGCTGCTGCGTCAACTCACAACTGAACAGGGGCCTTTAGCCATCATCAGGCAAGGGCAGGGTCGCACAGCGGCCATCTATGCATTTCCGGCACTACTGAATATCTGCGAAGGGCGTACCGCTATGGTAACCCCCACTGAGGACTAACATAACCCACAACGACATCGTCCAAAAACTCTGGAAGTTGTGGGACGTATTAAGAATGGATGGTGTCATCCCGCATGGTGCGCATACCCAAGCTTGATAGTGATTGTTTTGAGGGTTGATGCCGCTATTGCAGGAGTGTGAGAGAGCCTCTATGTAAGACAATGACTATCGACAGCATGCTTCGGGCTATGTAAGGTTCTGCTTTATAATTGAAGTATTTAAGGGAATTCATAAATATGGACGTTTACGACCGCGAATACCTCGCTGCCGTCATTAATTACTTTTGGGGGCAGGGTACTGCCTCTCCTCAGTCCGTGAATGAGCAGGCCGCGCTGGTTGCCTATGAGGCTCTTGAGCAAGCCAATGTGTGCTCCGATTCCATGGACTTAGTCCCTCGTCCTACCTATGGCGCCGCTGACGTTAAATGGGTTGTGAAGCAGGTTGCCAAGATCGGCAAGCGTGTTATGTCCGGCGATACGGCAATCTATAACGCTTGCCGCGGAGCTGTTGGGGTCCGTTATAAGTCAAAAATAAATGAAGCATTGATGGGGATTTAACATGAACGGATGTAAGCAAGCTTTAGTGGCTTTGCTGTGCTCGTTGGTCATCGCCGGGTGCATGGCAGACGATTGGGTTTTACTTTCTTATGCCGGGTTGAATTTTTCGGTGCCCCCTAGCCCACAGGCTATGGGTGTAAAAGGTGATGACAGCGATTTTTTTGTTGTGCGTTATGGTGCAGAAAAGAGTAAGCAATATGTGGCGTTCACCCGCTTTCTGGCTGAGCCACAATATCAGTGCGATAGCATCGAGTTCGTGCGAGCAGCTTTTGGCGAGTTAAAAAAGACCGAATGTGATCAGCAGGAAGTGACTATGTTCGCGAAGGTATTTGCAAATGATAAAAAGTACGGGCTGTTGAAAAAGGAAAATATGGATGTGTTCTACAGCGAGCTTGATGATTCCTATTTCTTATTTTTGCTCACCCCGGATAAGAGCGTTATTAAGATCGATAGTGATTTCCTGTCAGAAGCCGATATGAAGAGAGTAATAGGACTATAAACAATTCTGGGCTGCGGTCAGTCGAGGATGCAGTATTCACTAAGGACAGTTTTATGTTTAGACCTCTTATCGTGTCGGCAGCGCTCATCTCCTCCTGCGTATTCGCTAGAGCCCCTTCTGCCGTGGAAATTGCGCGGGAAAACCTGGCCCGCAGTGTGACCGCATTAGCGCAAAAAGAGTCGGAGTGCTCCGAGTCGGCAACGATTTTGCCTGCGCAAGCCATCAGCCAATTGGGGTTGGATGAAGAGCAGCTGAAAACGGCCTTATCCTATTTTTATTTGAAGTCTTCGCTGGAGTGCACTTATCCAGAAGCCGCCAACGTGATTGTTAATTTACGCGTTCTGCATGAGCTGCAGCCGGATAGGCCGGAGGAAGATGGTGGCCAATTGATCACGTCTAACCTGGTCGATGTGTTGCGGGCGCAGGCACAATACGAGCAATTACCGGAGGGCGTTCGCCTGCAGCTTGAAGGAATAAAGGCGCTGCAGGCTCCATTCAAAATGATTGAATCGGCTCAGGCTTTGGGTTTGTAGTCCGCTAGAAATGATTATTGGAGGCAGGCACTACCTGCCTCATCCACAACGGTTTATCCCTTAAGACTTCGCCGCCAGGGGCGTCACATTGGAGGTGGATTCCTCCGCGCTCACCTGTGAAAGTGCTTCCGGCTTGCCTTTACAGGCAGCCATGATGAGTTCCTTGTTCTTGGATAACAGCAGTCCCAATTGCTCGGCGTCCTGCTCTTTGATGCTGCTGGAATGCTGGGTCAGTAGCTCTGCAAAGGCCTCGGCCAGTTCCAGCATTTTATCGTGGGCGTCTGCATCTTTTTTATCACTGAACATACTGCCATCTCTATCGCACTTCCACATTGCCACAACAGCCATGTATCACCTCGTGGAGTTTTGGTTGAATGTGTGGTAACTGTATATGCATACAGTCTGATTGGCAAGTGGTCAATGCAAACAACACTTCTTGAATTTCTTGCCGCTGCCACAGGGGCAGGGGTCATTGCGGCCCACTTTGGGTTGATCATACTGCACGGTCTGCGGCGGTGGTATAAATTCGCCGGGCTCGTGCATGCGTTGTTCCAGCCAGTAGCCGTGGAGGATCTGCGCCGCCGGTTCAATGGCGCCGATCATGGTGTGGCGGGTTTCCTCGTCCAGCTTTTCCAGTTCCTCTTCCATGTCCGGGTCGGTGTGAATGCCGATGGCCATCAGGTATTTTTCATATTCCTGCGGCAGTTGCTCCCAGCCACCGCTTACCGCCATGCCACGCAGGTAACCCAGGCACCAGTCGTCCGGCAGGCGCTGGATGTCACCATTCTCTTCGATCTCCATGAAGATGGCTTCAAATTCCTCGTTAGCGTCCATCAGCATCTCGATGTTGCTGTTCATGTGCTGCATCACCAGTGACGCAAAGCGGCTGAACTCGTCGTCGCCTTCCCAGGTAGGGGATTCGTCTTTCTCATCCGACGACCAGATGGCCGGCATCCATTGGCTCGGTAACACCATGTTGGGGCCGGACACCAGGGCGGTCAGAAAGCCGTCCAGTTCGGATACGTTGAGGATGGAGGAGTCGGTGGCATACTTGTGCAGCATGGCATCGACAAATTCCAGTTCGGTTTGGTTCAGGGGTTCACTGCTGGCGCTAAACATAGGCTTCACTCAATATTCTGGATCTGTTTATAGGGTGTGCGAACAAAATATATTATTTTCAATAGATTAAAATCCAGAATTGAGTTTTTGCCCACCAAAATGCCCACCGTAAGAGCTGGTTGGGGACAATATTTGACCAATTGCACATAACCGTTTATAACTATTTCTGTGTATTTTCTTCTTGAGTGTTTGGTTTTGGTTATAAGTGGGGTGGTCGTGAGCAAGATGATTAGTGTATGTGGTACTTGGGTTAAGGTGCCAGAATCCGGGCAGGCTGTAAATGTCCCCAAGGGTTTGTTTTGGAGCCCCCAAAAGTCCAAAGAGTCAAAGCCATTGTGGAAGCAATGTGATGAGGCTATCCACAGGGCTCGCACTGATGGAGTATTCGAGCCATTTGACCCCAGACCTACAAAAGATCCCAAAGGCGTCTATTTGGCAATCATGGCAGGGTGCAGAGATCAATGGATAACGGATTGGATAATCGACCTAGCTAAATCGGGAGCAACCAAATTACCACCAGTCCCTAAGGAAGCGCGTTACCAAGATAAGGTGCGATGGGCTCTCATGTCTGCCCACATGGAGCTCAACCTAGTCTTTGGTGTCGAGGATGATAATGATGATTGGACAGATGGTTCTCGAAAGATCATATCTGAGAAAGAAGCCTTTGCGGCACTGGGCGATCAAGCATGCAGCCTGACCAAAGCCAAGGATAAGAAGAAACGTCTAGAGCGGGCGCTTACCCAAGGCACTTCAGCGTGGGAAAAAAACTATAAAGAGGGAAATGCTATTGGCAAAGGTCGTAAAGAAGAAACGGGTAATTTCGATACTCGAAAAGAGCTTGAGACAGCCATACATCAACTTGAGTCACATGGTAATACCGATAGCCATATTGCACATATAGTTGGCGTCAAAGAAAGAACAGTTAGAACTATTAGGAATTCAGGAAAGCCGAAGAAAGCAAGGCGAAAGCCAAGGCCAAAGACTGAAATAGGCTCTGCAATGTTTGATCTGAGAAAGTCTTTAGACCCTAAAGCAACGTCGAATACGTGCCCCGATGATCTTTGGAATTGGGAAGATGATTCGGATTGGACTGATCAAAAGGATTGCATTGAATTTTTGCTTGGCCATATAAAGCGTTATGTTGAAAATGGCTTCGGAACGGGTTTTATTTCTGCCAGCTAGGATGACTGAAAGTTGCTGGTAAGGTCTAGTCTCAATCAATCGCAATGAGGCTAGATCAATGCAATTACTCACGCAAAACCAAGTCTGTAAAAAGATCAGTGCTTGCCGCACTACCTTGTGGAAGTTACGCAAAGCAGGTGCTTTCCCCGAGCCACTTGATACACCAATGGGCCAACGTTGGCTTGAGTCTGACATCGATAAATGGATTTTGCAGGCTCGGGGGGTGGCATGATGGAACCTACCTGGATCAACGATAAAAAACTTGCTAACTATTTCGATGTTTCCCGGGCAACCATCTGGCGCTGGGTTAAAGCTGGCAAACTTCCACAGCCCGTCAGGATCACCCCCGGGTGCAGCCGTTGGCGACTGAGTGAGGTTAAGGAACGGTTGAACAGTGCAGGGGTGGCATGATGAGGCAGTATATTAACTGTAATGATGCCAAAATCCCCGTGGATGACTGTGGAAGCCACATAAACCATTTGGACCCCACAAATTGGCTAACGCTGCAGCAGGCTCAATCAACCGGTTTGAATGTTAGTTATGTGCTCAATGGCAACGGTGTATGGTGTCTTGATATTGATGGCTGCATAGATAATGCTGGAAACCTAAATGACATCGCTCAGGAGTTAGTAAAAAGGGCTCGAGGAAAGCCCGTTTATGTTGAGACATCCATCAGCAAAACCGGTCTTCACATTTGGGGGCGCTATGAAGGCGCTATCCCTCAACATGCTTGCAAAAACACAGTTCTTAAAATCGAACTGTATACCAATGAGCGGCACATTATTCTTGGTGAACCTTTGCGTATCTTCGGGCTATCTTCCTTTGAGCAGGTATTAACAGCTCCTGCAAGTAATGAGCTATTCAATGATTTGGTGGCGGGATACTTCTCCCCCTGTGCCCCAGGGAGTGAGCAGTGGAATGATTTAAGTCTGTGGGTGGCTCAAGATAACGGGCTTGCTCTCGATACCATTAGGCGCCGGAAGGCTGCTAATTGTGCGAATCCATTCAATGGTGCGCTGAGTCTTAATGAGTTGTGTTCTCTTAGCTTGGAAGAGTGGGAACAACAGGATAAGTCCAGTACCGACATGGCGCTACTGAACCACCTGGCATTCCATACGGGGCGCAATCATGCCGCTATGGAACGATTGTACCGGGCCAGTAATGTGGGGATGTACCGGGGCGCTGAGCAGCCCTGTAAGCTCGACCGCAGTGCGGGCAGAGATTGCAATGGATTACCCGTAACTTACCTACAGCGTTCAATTCTGCGGGCGGCTGCTGAATGCTCCGATGTGTGGAAGTCACCAACTGAATTAAAAGAAGCTAAGCTGGCTGAGCGAGCGATAGCGTTGCAGCGTGCAGCAGACTGTGGCCAACTAACAAATTGTGAATCTTTAAATGGTCGCAACCTTGCAGATAGCTTTGGCCACGTATGGAAAATATGTGAATTGAGCGGCCAGGTCTATCAGTTCAATGGGGTGCACTATGAACCTTTTGACTTGATGAGGGGTCTGATTCCGATATTTGATGATCACTTGGGGTGTGATTACAAACAATCACTGGTGAGAAACAGCATAGACAACCTAATGCCTCGGTTGCAGCAAGTCAGGTTCAACGCTGACCCGGATAAGATAGCATTTAGTAACGGTGTGCTACATATCAAGGCTGGAGAGTTTGGAGCGCACACCTGTGATGACTATTTCACCCACACGCTAGCGGTAGACTATGACTCTAATGGAGGTGACTGGAGCTATATTAGGAGCGTGCTGGATAATCTGTCAGCTGGTGATCCTGCAACCTTATGCCTGTTGATCGCTTATCTGGCCTTGATACTCCGTAACCATCCTATGCGTGAACTGCAAAAGTACCTTGAGATCACCGGTAGCGCTGGGGGCGGTAAGGGAAGTTACTGTTCAATTGTTAAAGCCCTAACGGGTGACTACTGTGGCAGCTTTTCCATTGCAGGGCTGTCCGATAGTCACGCACTAGAATCTATTCCTGGGAAGCGTGTACTGATTTGCAGTGAACACGATGGGCAAATCCTTCGCAAGGAACAGGCAATTTTCAAAAAGCTTACTGGGGGTGATGAGATCAAGATCAACCCCAAGAATAAATCACAGTATGACATTGTTAATGATGCGCTGATGATCGTCACTTCAAACGACTCATTGCGGTTTCCCACCAACCAGCGTGATATTGAGCGCCGTAGGCTTCCGGTCCATGTGGGTGCTGTTAATTACCAGCTGAACCCCCGCCATTTGGAAGACATTAAAGCGGGCTTGCCTGGGCTCGTTCATAACCTGCTGAAGCATGATGTGAATCAGGCTGTGCAGATAGTTAATGAAGACCAGCAGCGCCGCCCACAGGCTTATGTGGCAGTTCAGGTGCGAAGCAATACCGTTACTGAGTGGGCTGCCGAATATATTCAGGTGGCTCCTGGTAGCAGCTTGCCATTGAGTAATGCTTATCTGGCTTATAGCAACTGGTGTCGAGATAGTGGGCTAAAGGTGATGGGGCGTGGCTCATTTTCCACAGGGTTGCAAACAAGCCTTAATGTTCTGGGAGTGCCATTTGATTATAGAAGGCGGGAACATGGTTATCATTTCATTGATATCAGCATGTACTTTTAAAACCCACAAAACTACATGCCACCTATGCTGATTTTTGGACCTAAAATTAAAAGTACATAAGTACATGTAAAGTACATGCAAACTGCATCCTACCTAAATTTTATTTTATTTGTTATTCAATGATTTATATAGAGTTAATGTAGTAATGTAGTTTTAAAGGAATATATTAGTAAATAAAAAACGATATGTTGTTGTGTGTCTCAATCAATATTATGAGACTAATTGAGACTCCCCACATCATATGCAAAAAAGTAAAATCCTTTTTTTGTGAAAACTTCATCATTACATTCATGCCAATCTGTGGGCGAATTTACTGCTTCTTTCCTTCCTCTGTCCTGTGGGTTTAGACAAGCCCATCAAACATTCAACCACTACAAATAGCTGAACTGGATTTATTTTTGCCAAACGCACAGCTAATGCCATGACTGTATATTGTGGGTGTAGATCTGGAGGGCTAAAGAAAATGAATGTTGAACGCGCAATTAAGTGGGTGAACCTGGAATTAGCACGCGGTGCCATTAGCTATAACGAGGCTATGCGTTGTCGGGCATTGCTGGCAGCTCATGATGAAGGGCGTGGTGACATTAGCCCCCAGAAGATTAAGCGCACCCTAGTGCAACTCAATGGGGGTGTTGAACCAGTATTCTTTAGCTATGACAGGGGTAATTAACCATGAAATACGCAGAACAGTTAGTACAAGCCAATATTGAAAAAGCAGAAATTGAGAAGGAACGCAGTGAAATATTAAGTCACATTGAGTCCTTTAATGATACCAAGCCAAGTGCTGGTTATCTCCCCGCTCTATCCGTTGAGGAACAAATTGCCGCGATTAATGCGGGCACTTCGAGCGTTGATAATGTCACTGCGCTGCGCCAACGATACGCTGAGTTGACTGAAGATCTGAGGAAGGCTCGTGAGGTGGTGGAGGTGCTTCAGGATGCGGCTGATAAAGAACGTATGGCTGCACGTGATGAACTCATGAGCACCAAGGAATATCAATCGAAATGGACCAAAGCAGCTGAGGACTACTTTACTACTGCTTTGAAGCATGAGGCCGCAAAGCAGTACTGGACTTTACAGCGAGAAGCCTTTGCGGAATCCACTGGTTGCGCTTGTCTTCATCATTTACCTAAGCATGGCGGTGCGTTTATTGAGACTGTTCGTTGGTTGAAAGAATTAGCGATGAATGAATACAGCGTGGACGTAACCAAGTTTTCTGAAAGTGAGACTGGTATCAGTAAACAGCAATGGAAGATGCTTGATCAGTAAAGGGGGATATGGGGTTAAAGTTTCCAGTGAACGTTATTAGGGACCGTCGATGGGAGGTTGATTTTTACATGGTCATTTTATTATTTTGGAGTTTATGATGAAAAACGATGATTTGTCTGCAGAGATTAAAAAATTAGAAAGAATGCTACGGGAATTGCAGGAGCGTGTTCAAAAGCAAAGTGGCCCTCAGTTACGTAAGAACATGAAGCGCATTGCTAAATTGACAGAAGCAATTGAAGAGTTCAGAGATATGATCAGTGTGGAATCTGCTAACTCAAACAGGGGTGGGCAACATGCTGTTGATCTTATCCGCGCATCCATCGCTAGAGATTGTAAATATCTGCCAGTATCCCAGGCTAGCGGCTTTCTTGATCAGGCAAAATCTGAAACGCGTACGAATGAGCTGATCAAAATCCACAATCGCATTACTAACTCACATCCGGCCCGAAAACGTGATTACGTTACTGACCTACTGCACAAAAAGAGACAGCTGCTAAATCTTATGGCCAAATTATAAACCCCTGTACTTAGCCCACCTTCAGTGGGCTTTTTTTGCTTAGTAGGGCGGTCGGTGGTTGATTGGTATAGTTGTTTGTGCTTGGTTTAATTGACCTCGAGGCCTACAAGTACCATAATTGTATTGCTTAATTAGTACTGTATTTCTGTCAAGTGGTTGTTTTCATTAACTTAACAAGGGATTTAAAGTGATGTCAGAGCGGACTAAGTACCTTTTGTCCTTGGCTAAAAAGCACCCTAATCGTGTTAAGTTTGTTGATAAGTATGGTGCTGCCCAGGTTAATTCAAATGAGCTGGCAAAGTCTGATGATTTCAAACGTCAGGTTAGAGCTGCATCGGATTACCTTTCAAATAATAAGGGTATGTTTTTAAAGTCCGGTGCAGTTGTAGAGGAAGGTTAATATCCCCTCGATAATTATACCGACGTAAGTACTTTGTCCTGATTGATATCGTTAAATACAGCTAGGTCAAACCAGTGTATGTTGGTTATAAACTCTCTGGGGATCACAACTGTAAAGGCGTCCAAATTTAAATCCGCGTGATTTTTAATGTAGTGGTCAACATAGCTAGTGTTCAGCCTTACAGCCTTGTTATCATCTCTGAATCCGCTAAATAGTGGATATATAGCGATAGCTTTTATTGATCCCCTAGGTATGTTCTTAACCATTCCGGCGTAAACTTTCCCAGTTTCAAGGGTAAATAGAATTGGTTTAGCAGTTAAAGCCGATTCCATTAGCATTTGGCCAAATTCATCATTGGCGAGTTCTTTGATTCTCAGAGAAACATTTGATAATGCCCAGGTTGGGTAGCGCTTCTCAATTTGTGCTCCAATTGTGTTTAATAAATGCGGAATTGAAATTCCAAACAAAAATGCATAAAGAGCGACTCTCTCTTTATATGGTTGCGTTGAGCTATAAATCGTTTCGAAATCATAAGTTAGTTTGAGAAAACAGTAGTCCAAATTGATAAGTGGCTCGTTAGGTAATTCAACTAATGGGAGGGTTTCCCAATGAATAATGAAGTAAAGGAAAGTTGCTGAGGCGTAGGATACAACTGCATAAACAGCACAATAGAAATACAAAACATGCCCTGTCATTTGTCCTGTTTTGTAGGTGGTCGCATGCCATGTATTGGCCCATCCATAACCACCTACGAGAACCAGAATCCATACAGTCAATTCCATTTTAATCTCTTTAATGTGTTTGCTTCAGGTTGATGGTTTGTGAAACCAAATCGCTCAATCGTTGTAAGGCATCACGTCTTTCATCCATGTAATCATACCGATCATAAATGCCTTCCACGCCCTTAAGTTTGTGGTTTAAGCAGCGCTCAGCTATGTGCCCTGGAATGCCAAGGCTAGAAAGTAATGATCGACATGTTCGGCGCAAATCATGAATGGTGAAGTGCTCAATACCTGCTTCACCTAGTCTATTGATAGGCGGACTCCCAGATCTTACTTTCTGCCCAAACAGTTTTGCAAGTGCGTGGTTTAGTGTGTCATCGCTGATGTACTGGCGGCGTTTGCTAACTCTGCGGGCCGGAAATGCATAATCTGAACCATAGGCCCGGGTTTTGAGTTCCTGCAGCCACTCTGCGGCTTGAGTGGGCAATGGGATGGTGATTGCTGCTCCCGTTTTGCTTCGTTCGTGTGGGAGCGCCCACAGTGCCTTGTCAAAATCGAACTCCTCCCACTTGGCGGCTATCAGTTCACCCTTGCGCACCCCTAATACTAGAAGTAATGCAACGGCTAAATAGTTGTCCCGGGTAAACTCCTGTGGATTCTCTCGGAATACCCTAAAAACCACTTTCAGCTCATCAAGGTTTAGGGCTCTATGGCGAGACTTCTCAACACCTCCTGCTTGGTGAACATTGAAAGCCTCTGCTGGGTTGCTTGTAATAAGCCCCAGCCTTATGCCGTGCCTGAACAGCTGCTTACAGTACATGAGGGCATCGTTGGCGATTGATGGGCGGTCGCTGTTAACGATAGCGTCAATAGCGGCCCTGATGTCCATAGGTGTTATTTGGCTGAGAGCTATTTTGCCTAGCTTGGGTGACAGTTCTTTGCGGTAAACGCGTTGGGGAATCTGGGGGTGCTTTAGTCGGCGCTCGATGTCGTTGGTGAGCCAGTCTTGTGCCAGGTCATCCACAGTGGTGATGTGAGCTTGTGGGCGATTCTGATCAATCACTGGATCGGCCCCCCGTTGCTTTATTCCTGCTCGTGTTGTTGCGGCTTCGGCTCTGGCGTCATGGAGTCCCATTGCTGGGTAGTGGCCAAGAGTTAGCTCTCTGCGTTTCTTGTCTGCAGCCGTGTACCTGAGCATCCAGTAACAGCCCTGTGGGCGCACGCAGAAATACAACCCACCACCATCAGCATGTTTCTTGGTTTCGCCTTTCGCTAAGGCTTTGATTTTAGTGGCCGTTAACACCTTGCCCTCCTCGCCCTGCATAAAAACGGTGGGCAAATAGTGATGTAGGGAGGTAATTATAGGTCTTACCCACCGTCCTGCCCACCACTTATGGTGGATAGCTATCAATCAGGGTGGGCACGAATGAACAGCTGGCTAACGGTATAATGCGGTATTCAGAGGTATTTTGAATGAATATTGATCCATGTGAATGTCACTCAATATTCTGGATCTGCTCGCGCATCTGCTCGATCAGTACTTTTAATTCCACCGCGGCCTGGGTGGTGAGGGTGTTGATGGATTTCGAGCCCAGGGTGTTGGCTTCCCGATTCAGTTCCTGCATGAGGAAATCCAGGCGGCGTCCCACCGCGCCACCCTGCTTCAGGGTGCGGCGCACTTCTTTGACGTGGGTTTCCAGGCGATCCAGCTCTTCGTCCACATCGGTTTTTTGCGCCAGGTAGACGATCTCCTGCTCCAGGCGATCCTGATCCACGTTGGCGCTGATTTCCTCCAGCCGGGCTTTCAGTTTTTCCTTTTGCGCCTGCAGGATCTCCGGCAGGTGCTGGCGCACGATGGCCACCTGTTGGTCGATGCCATCCAGGCGTTCACCGATGATGGTGTTCAGCACCTGGCCTTCCCGCTCCCGGTTGGCGATGAATTCCTTGAGGGCCTCTTTCAGCAAAGACAGCGCCGCCTGCTGGATTTCGCTTTGATCGGTTTCCGGTGTAGCCACCACGCCAGGCCAGTTCAGCAGGCTGGTGACCGACAGGGTGCCGCTCTCGCCGGTGAGGTTACCCAGTTTGTGGGCCGCTTCCAGCAGTTGTTTCACGAAGGTTTCATTGATTTCCAGGCTGACGGGGGTCACGTGTTCGGATTTGAGCTTGAGGGTGCATTCCACCTTGCCGCGGCTGAGGCTGTGACGCAGGGCCTCCCGCACCGGGTTTTCCAGATCCCGCAGGGTATCCGGCAGGCGCGGGTGGACTTCCAGGTAGCGATGATTCACCGAGCGCAATTCCCAGGACAGGGTTCCCCAGGGGGCGGTGTGTTCCTTGCGGCTGAAGGCGGTCATGCTGCGAATCATCAAGTGGGCTCCTGGTTGGCACTGGGCGTGGGGCGGAGGCCCATTCTAACCGAGTTTGCCGGTGGCAACCTAATATCGGTGATAATGTGCTAAATCGACGGCGTTTTTCAGTATACTGTGCGCCCTTATAGAGACATGAAAATTAGAAACACGAAACTGACCATTCAAACAGTCAAGGAGCCACACCATGCGACCCAGCGGACGTCAACCGGACCAGATGCGCGACGTAAAGATCACCCGTGAGTACACCTGCCACGCGGAGGGTTCGGTGCTGGTGGAATTCGGCAACACCAAGGTGATTTGTACCGCCAGCGTGGAAGAAGGGGTGCCGCGCTTTTTGAAAGGCCAGGGCCAGGGTTGGGTGACCGCCGAATACGGCATGCTGCCCCGGGCCACCGGCACCCGCAACCGGCGTGAAGCCGCCGGCGGCAAGCAGGGTGGGCGCACCCTCGAGATCCAGCGCCTGATCGCCCGCTCCCTGCGGGCCGCCCTGGACCTGAAAAAAGTGGGTGAGAACACCATCTATGTGGATTGTGATGTGATCCAGGCGGACGGCGGCACCCGCACCGCCTCCATCACCGGTGGCTGCGTGGCTCTGGTGGATGCCCTCACCCATATGCTCAACAAGAAAATGATCAAGGAAGACCCCCTGCAGCGACTGATCGCTTCCGTTTCGGTCGGTGTTTATAAGGGCACTCCAGTGCTGGATCTGGATTATCCGGAAGACTCCGGCGCCGAAACCGACATGAACGTGGTGATGACTCAGCACGGCGGCATGGTGGAAGTGCAGGGCACTGCAGAAGGTGCACCGTTCCAGCGGGCGGAGATGGATGCCATGATGGATCTGGCGGAAAAGGGCATCAAGGAATTGTTTGCGCTGCAACAAAAAGCCCTGGGGTGGTAAGCCATGATCAAACCCTACCAGCGCGAATTTATCGAGTTTGCCCTCAGCCTGGACGTGCTTAGATTTGGCGAGTTCACCCTCAAATCCGGCCGCAAGAGCCCGTATTTTTTCAATGCCGGCCTGTTCAATACCGGCCTGGCCCTGGCCAAACTGGGGCGATTCTACGCCGCTGCCATAGAGGATGCGGGCGTGGCGTTCGATGTGTTGTTTGGTCCCGCCTATAAAGGCATTCCCATTGCTTCCGCCACGGCGGTGGCACTGGCAGACCACCACAACAAAGATCTGCCCTGGTGTTTCAACCGCAAGGAAGCCAAAGACCACGGGGAGGGCGGCAGTTTGGTGGGGTCGCCCTTGACGGGCAAGGTGCTGATCATTGACGATGTGATTACCGCCGGCACCGCCATCCGTGAAGTCATGGACATCATCGGCCAGACCGACGCCAGCCCCGCCGGTGTGGTGGTGGCGCTGGACCGGCAGGAAAAGGGCAAGGCGGAACGGTCGGCGATTCAGGAGGTGGAGCGGGATTTTGGCATTCCCGTCATCAGCATCATCAACCTGAATCAACTGATCGACTATATGGAAGAGCACGCCTCCGGTGCGCTGGCGGAGCACCTGCCCAAGGTGAAAGCCTATCGGGAGCAGTTCGGGGTTCAGTGATCAACGCTCAGTGACTACGGCAATGACTTGTCACCGAATCGTCACGGTAACCCCCTAATTTTACGCCTGTCTGGGGTACTATGGCGCTATGACACAATCCCGTTCCGGAACCGACCCGGTCTTCAAACTGGCCCAGCAGCGGGTCAACAAACTGCTCAAAAAAATCCGGGCGGAGGCCCAGGCTTCCGCCACAGATCCCTATACCCTGTCTCCGGCGTTGGTGCACAGCCTGCGGGTGTGTACCAAACGGCTGCGGGCGCTGTTGCAGCTGTATCGACCGGTGGCAGGCAAGACGGCCATCAAAGCGGTGGACCAATCCATTCGAGCCCTGGCCAATGCCTACTCCGGGCAGCGGGATGCGGTGGTGCAGTATGAAACCCTGGGTCATCTGGTGGATCAGTACCAGCAAAGCCACGGCAGCGACATGCAGCCCTTGTTGGATCATTTTCAGGCGCGTCTGGACGATAAGGCAGAGTCCGCCAGCCCGCTGGAACCTGAGGCTGCCTTTACCGCCATACTTGAGCGTTGGCAGCAAAAACTGAAAGGCAAGAAGCAGCCTGACTTTGAAAGCGGGCTGGAGTACGCCTATCGCAAGGCCCGCAAGCTGGCCTATGAGGCGGAAGCCTCCGACGATGATGAGGTGTACCACCAGTGCCGCAAATGGACCAAGTACTACCTTTATCAGTTGCAGATGCTGGTGGACAAGCCCCGCCCCCGGGATAAGGCGTTGATCAAGCAGCTGAAGGAGTTGGGGGAGCGGTTGGGGCTGTTTCACGATCGCTGTGTACTGGAGCAGGCCATGAACCGTATGCTCAACCAAGGTCTGGACAATGAAGCCTTGGAACAGGCGGTGTTATTGATGTTGACCTGGTTGATGGAGCAGAAGCGGCAGGATAAGAAGCAGTGTCAGGAGTGGTTTGAGGGCGTCTTCTCGCGCCCTCATAATGGCGTCAAACTGAAGGGCTGAGCCCCTAACCTTTTCAGGCGGCCTCGTTAATCACGTCCTGCAGTAGCAGCTTGATGTCCTGGGGGCTGGCCACTTTACTCAGGAAACGATCACAACCACATTTTGCGAAGCGGGTGCGCTCCTTCTCGGAATCCTTATAGGACACGATCACAATGGGCACAGTGCTGACTTCCGGAATGGCTTTCAGCTTTTCCACCAGCTGCTCCGATACCATGTCCGGCAGGGTGGCATCTACCATAATCAGGTCATAATTCCATTCCTGACACTTGGCCAAACACTCAAAGCCCAGGGCATAGAATTTGATGTGGTAATTGTCATCCAGTGACTTGGTCAGATAGCGACGGAATCCCAGATCATCGTCTACGCAGAGAATGTTGAACTGACGCGGCATAGGTGCACCTCTGTAATTGCGAGCGGCCGTTTAATTGTTATTCAGCCAATCTCAAATATAGACCTTAAGGCGGGAATCTGCAGACAAGAGTTACGTAAGATTGCAATAATAAATTAATTAGCTTTAGTTGTGCTAGCTTCGGCTTTAACCTATTGAATTATATGCTGACTTATCGTCAGCGGCGGCACAGGTTCAGCTCCGGTTCAGGCAACGTCGGTTACATCTGGATAAGCGACCTGATCGTCACTTTTGAGCCTGGCTCGGTGCCCGGGTACGACACTGCGCAATCTGCAGGCTAGAATGAAGAAATGACACTCCGCTCACAACCCGGTTGAATGGTCTCCGGGCAACGCCAACGCAGTCTGAATTCGAGCGGACGAACAGTGGAGAAGAGGGGAATTTTGAGTTTGAACGTGACCAACCTGGTGATCGGCCTGCTGGGCATCCTGATGGTCCAGTCGGTGTCGGCGGTGAACTTTTACCGTTATGAAAACGATGAAGGGCGCAAGGTGATGACCCAGACCCTGCCGCCGGAAGTGGTACCCCGCGGGTATGAGGTGCTCAATGAACGGGGCTCCGTCATCAAGGTGGTGCCCAGGGCCATGACCCCAGAAGAGCTGGCGGCGCAGGCGGAGGTGGATCGGCAGAAGCGCCTGGATGCGGAGCAGATGGAACGGGACAAGCAGTTACTGGCCATCTTCTCCAGTCCCAAAGACGCTGAACGGGCCCGGGATCGCAAACTGGAAGCCATTGATGTCTACATCAACGTGACCCGGGGCAATATTTCCAAGCTGCAGAGCGAATACAACACGGCCCAGGCCCAGGCGGCGGCCCGTGAGCGCTCCGGCGAAGAGGTGCCGGAATATCTGGTGTCAAAAATGGAGAGCTTCGGCCGTCAGATCCGGCGTGCGGAGGAGTCCATTGCGGAGAAAGAGCTGGAAAAGGTGTCGATCAGTGACGAGTACCAGCAGGATATTGATCGCCTGAAATACCTGATGGAGAAGCGCAACGCCGGCCGTTAGGCACTTAACCGGTGGTTTGGGGCAGGCTCAGGCGTTGGCGCGGAACAGGGCCTGTGCCAGCAGCTTCCATTGGTCGTCCCAGCCTTCCATGGGGGAGCGCTTGAAGCCGGAACGAACATACTGACAGATGCGGCCTTCTGCTGCCGACAGCATCAGATTGGCGCTCTGGGTGGCACTCAACTGGGTGCGCTTGCCTTCCTTCAATTCCGCTTCCCGCAGGATCTGCTTCAATTGGGTTTCAATGCGATCAAACAGCTGGATCACCCGCTGGCGCAGGCGGTCGGTTTCCCCGGTGATGGCATCGCCGGTGAGAATGCGGGTGATGCCCGGGTTTTTTTCGGAGAAGCCCAGCAGCAGGTGCAGGATCTGGCCGCATTGGGCGGTGCTGTCCGGTGCTTCCTTGACGATCAGGCTGATGCGGGAGAACAGGGAGTTTTCGATGAACTCAATCAGGCCTTCGAACATCTTGGCCTTACTGGGAAAATGACGGTACAGGGCCGCTTCCGAGACGCCAACCTCTTTGGCCAGGGCCGCGGTGGTGATGCGGCCCCCGGGGGAGGCTTCCAGCATGTGGGCCAGAGCCTGGAGTATTTGTTCTTTGCGTGAGGCTTTGCGCTCGCTGATGGCCATTGTCAGACATTCTCGCTGGTGATCAGGGTGCCAACTCCGGCGTCGGTGAAGATCTCCAGCAATACGGCGTGGGGAACACGTCCGTCGATGATGTGGGAGCTGGTAACGCCGGCCTTCACTGCATCCAGGGCACATTGGATTTTCGGCAGCATACCTCCGTATATGGTGCCATCGTCGATCAGGGCGTCCACTTCCTTCGGGGACAGGCCGGTCAGTACCTGCCCCTGTTTATCCAGTAATCCTGCGATGTTGGTGAGCAACATCAGTTTTTCCGCCTTGAGGGCTTCCGCCACTTTACCGGCCACCAGGTCGGCATTGATGTTGTAGGAAGCGCCATCCGCGCCCACACCGATGGGGGCGATGACGGGAATGAAATCGCTGTTCACCAGCATATTGATCACCGCGGTGTCCACCGATTCCACTTCACCCACATGGCCGATGTCGATGATCTCCGGGGCGTCCATACCCGGCGCATTGCGGCTGAGCTTGAGCTTTTTGGCGCGGATCATCTGGCCGTCTTTGCCGGTCAGGCCTACGGCCTTGCCGCCGTTGTTGTTGATCAGGCTGACGATGTCCTTGTTCACCAGGCCGCCCAGTACCATTTCCACCACGTCCATGGTTTCGGCGTCGGTGACCCGCATGCCTTCAACGAATTCGCTTTGCTTGCCGATCTTTTTCAACAGGTCGCCGATCTGGGGGCCGCCGCCATGGACCACCACCGGATTCATGCCCACCAGTTTCATCATCACCACATCACGGGCGAAGCTGTTGGTGAGTTCCTCGGTTTCCATGGCGTTGCCGCCGAACTTGATGACGATGGTGCGCCCGGTGAAGCGCTGGATATAAGGCAGGGCTTCTGACAGTACCTGGGCGATGTTCAGTGCTTGGTTTTTGCTAAGGGTCATGATCGCTGTCGCCAGGTGTTGTGGCACCCGGCGTCCGGTTCTTATGTTGAATACTGGTATTTAAAAAGAGATGTTCAAGCTGGGTTCAACGGCCAACAGTTGCTCGCGGAACACGGATTTTACTGTTTCCAGAGCCGCTTCGGTATCCCCTTCGAAGCGGGCCACCAGCACCGGAGTGGTGTTGGATGCGCGGATCAACCCCCAGCTATCGGGGAAGTCTACCCTGACTCCATCGACTTTGACCAGATTTCCGCCCTCAAAATTGCCCTGGGATTCCAGTTTTTCCATTATTTTGAACTTGTTCGCATCGGAAACCTGGATGTGCAGTTCCGGCGTGCTGACTTTCTCCGGGAACTCGGCGAACACCTGGTCGGATTCAAAGGGCTCCATGGAGAGGATCTCCAGCATCCGGGCGGCACTGTAGATGGCGTCGTCAAAGCCGTACCAGCGATCGTTGAAGAAGATATGGCCAGACAGTTCGCCCCCCACCACGGCGCCGGTTTCTTTCATCTTGGCCTTCATAAGTGAGTGGCCGGTGGCGCACATGATGGCCCGCCCCCCCAGGTTGCTCACCAGCTCGGCCACGTCGCGGCTGCATTTCACATCGTAGAGGATGTCGGCGCCGGGGTTGCGGGCCAGCAGATCCCGCGCGTAAAGCATCAGCATGCGGTCGGGCCAGATGATTTTGCCGCTCTGGGTGACCAGCCCCAGGCGGTCACCATCACCGTCCAGCGCCAGACCCAGTTCGGCCCCTTCGGCCTGCACCGTGCGGATCAGGTCCTGCAGGTTGGCCGGGGCGCTGGGGTCCGGGTGGTGGTTGGGAAAATCGCCGTCCACATCGGCAAACAGCGGGGTGACCATGCAGCCCAGGGCTTCCAGCAGCTGGTTGGTGAGCGGCCCGGCCACACCGTTGCCGGTATCCACCACCACTTTCATGGGCTTGGCCAGTACCACGTCGCTGCAGATGCGTTCCATGTATTCAGGCACCACATCCATGGCCTCATAGCGGCCCTGCCCTTTCACCAGTTTGCCTTTGTCCAGGCGCTTGCGCAGGGCCTGGATGCGGTCCTGGGCCAGGGTCTCGTCGTTGATGACGATTTTGAAGCCGTTGTATTCGGGCGGATTGTGGCTGCCGGTGACCATGACACCGCTTTGGGTGCGCTGGGTCTTGGTGGCGTAATAGAGTACCGGGGTGGGGACCATCCCCAGGTCGATGACGTCGCAGCCGGTGGACTGGATGCCGTCCGCCAGGGATTCGGCCAGCTCCTGGCTGGAATGGCGGCCGTCGCGGGCCACCAGAATGGCTTCCTGGCCCGCCTCTTTGGCTTCGCTGGCGATGGCGGCGCCCAGGGCATAGGCCACGTCCTGATCCAGGGTGTCCCCGACGATGCCACGGATGTCATAGGCGCGGAATATTTCCGGTGCCACGCTGACGTCGATGCTGGCCATTTGCGGCTCGGCCACCTGCACGTCTTCCAGCTGCAGGGGGCTGTCGTCGATCTCGGCCGCGGCGCTCAGCAGGTCATGGTCGTCCCCATCCAGGTCCATGTCCATATCCAGCACGTCATCGTTGCGGTAGTTGGGCTCAAAGTCCGGCATGGCGCCCTTGCCACTGGCAGGGTTGGCCGCGGCCGCCGCTTTGGCTTTGTCCAGTTGGCGTGCCACCTTGGTTTCGTAGTCGGAGAGCAGGCGCCCCAGGGTCTGGGCCAGGGAGGCAAATATGCCCAGGGTGAACGGCTTGTCGCTTTTGCCTTTCTGCAGTTGGGCCTGGAGAAACGCTGCCAGGGCCATGGCGTTGCTTTGCAGGCTGCGGTTCAACAGGAAATAGCTGGTGCCGGACAGTGCCAGCACCAGAATCACGGACACCGCCACCAGAATCCAGGCAGTGGTGCTGCCACTGGCGATGATATTGGTGCTGGCTGCCGGAAAGAAGCGGGCGCTCCAGTGGGGCACCTGGCCTTTGGCTTCGTAGCCCGGGCCGGTTTTGTGCTGGGGGTTGCCGCTGGTGTACATCACCTGGGGTTTGTTGGAAAAGGTCTGGATCACTTCCACATAACCTTGCTCGGCTTTCAGTTCCGGTAAGCTGGCTTTCAGGGCATCCAGCTCGAAACTCACCAACAGGCTGCCGATGATCTTTTCCCCGCTGCGCACGGCCTTGACGATGGTCAGGTAGGAGCGGTTATCGTGCTGGTGGATTTCCGGCACGGCGTTGTTCTTCTTATCGGACTTGGCCACCATGTCCAGTTGGGCGAAGCTGATGGGGGGAACGCTGGAGGCGTCTTTCTGGGCCTTGCCCTTTTTGAAAATGTGGACGCTACTGGCGGCGGGGAACAAGGCCTGCAGTTCCTGCTCACGTTGCTCAACGTTGACCCCGTTGCTTAGGGCATCCCGCACCAGGGCGCTGTCCGCCATCTGCTGTACGCTGGCCTGGTAGCTCTGGCCCAGCTGGGTCAGGTCATTGACGAAGTGTTCAGCCTGCGCGGTGCCGAGGATGGCCATCTGTTTCTCGGCGCCGGGCATGATCACGAGCAGTAACAGAAGGGCGCCACAGACGGCGGTGACCAGGGCGGAGCCCACCATGGCGGGCAGCATGATGCCCATTAGGCCGGCCTTGACGGTGTGCTGTTCGTTGCTGGTGTCTTTTACTTTTTTGCTTTTTTTCTCGGCATCAGCCTTGGCGGGCTTTGCTTTCTTAACCATGAGGTGTCCTGCTTAGCGTTGGGTCACGGCCAATCTGGATCGGGAATACCTGGACCTTTACCTATGTTCAGACCTTTACCTATTTGTTCAGCGTAGCAGTTCTGGCCGACACTGCTTAGGCTATCGGGCGTTTTTGTGCTGTTGTTGGTAGTGGGTGGCGATCAGGGTCACCAGGTCCCGGGCGATCTGTGCCTTGCTGGCCAGATCAATGGCTTGCTGCCCATCCGGCCAGATGACGGTGACCGCATTCTGGTCGCTGTTAAAGCCGATATCGCTGCGGCTGACGTCGTTGGCCACGATCATATCCAGTCCCTTGCGGGCGATTTTCTGGCGGGCATAGTTTTCCACGTCCTGGGTTTCGGCGGCGAAGCCCACAGTAAAGGGTTTGGGGGAGTGGCTGGCCACGGCGGCCACGATGTCCGGGTTCTCCACCAGGGTCAGGGTCATTCTGCCGTCTTGGATCGTGTCGCTATTATCCTGCTTTTTGATCTTTTGATTGTGTGAATTTTCCACACGGAAATCCGCCACCGCGGCGGTTGCAATGAAAATATCGGTCTGCTTAAGGGCGCCCAGGCTGGCGTCATACATATCCTGGGCGCTGACCACATCAATGCGCTGCACCCGGTCCGGGGTGGGCAGGTTTACCGGGCCACTGATCAAGGTCACCTGGGCTCCGGCATCCCGGGCGGCTTCGGCCAGGGCAAACCCCATCTTGCCGGAACTGTGGTTGCTGATGTAGCGCACCGGGTCAATGGCCTCGCGGGTGGGGCCGGCGGTAATGGTGATGCGGGTGCCGGTGAGCAGCTGGCGCGGAAACAGGCCGGCGGTAAGGCGGGCCAGTTCGGTGGGCTCCAGCATACGCCCGGGGCCCACATCGCCGCAGGCCTGTTCACCGGCGGCGGGGCCAAACAGGGGAATGCCGCGGGCCTGCAACAAGGCGATGTTGTCCTGGTTGGAGCGGCTGGCCCACATGGCCTGGTTCATGGCCGGGGCCACCGCCAGAGGGCAGCGGGCCGCCAGGCACAGGGTGGTGAGCAGGTCGTTGCCGTGGCCGTGGGCCATGCGGGCCAGAAAATCCGCACTGGCGGGTGCCACCAGGATCAGATCCCCCCAGCGGGCCAGTTCGATATGGCCCATGGCGGCTTCCGCCTCGGTGTCCAGCAGGGTGGTGTGCACCGGGTTGCCGGACAGGGCCTGCAGGGTCAGGGGAGTAATGAATTCCTGGGCCGCCGGGGTCATCACCACCCGCACGTCTGCCCCCAGATCTTTCAGTCGCCGTATCAGCTCGGCGCTTTTATAGGCGGCAATCCCTCCGGTGACGCCCAGTACGATGCGGCGATTGGCCAGGGCCAGGCTGCTGTCCGATGGCGCGATATTCTGCTGCGGGCTGTCCTGCTGCGGGGTGTCCGGCATAGTTCAGTATTTCCAGTGACTTATCGTTCGTGATCAGTGCATGTTAAAAGCCCCGGCTGAGCTGCACAAGCCCCGCTTTCCGGTGGGCTTTTTTTCGGTGCCGGCGTCTATCTGTCAAAGTCTGGACAGGAAACAGCACCATGGCAATAACCGATTGGCCTGTGGAGGAGCGCCCGCGGGAGAAGATGCTGGCACGGGGCGGGGATGCCCTCACCGACAGCGAGCTGCTGGCGATTTTTCTGCGCACCGGGGTGCAGGGCAAAAGTGCGGTGGAACTGGCGCGGGACATCCTTGGGCATTTTGGCGGACTGCGCCAGGCCATGGAGGCCACGCCAGAGCAATTCAGTGAGATCCATGGCATGGGCACCGCCAAGTGGGCGCAGTTGCAGGCCTGCCTGGAGTTGGGGCGGCGCTATCTGGAGGCGACCCTGGACCGGGGCGAGGCCTTCACCAGCCCGGCCCTGACCCGACGCTTTTTACAGGCACGGCTGCGGGCCTATCACCACGAAGTGTTCGCCTGCCTGTTCCTGGACAACCAGAACCGCCTAATCCGGTTTGAGGAGTTGTTCAGCGGCACCATCGATGGGGCGTCCGTCTATCCGCGGGAGGTGGTGAAGCGGGTGCTGGCCCTGAATGCGGCGGCGGTGATATTTGCCCACAATCATCCCAGTGGCGTGGCGGAGCCCAGCCCGGCTGATCGCAGTATCACCCTGCGACTGCAATCAGCCCTGGACCTGGTGGACGTGCGGGTGCTGGATCATTTCATCGTCGGTGACGGTGAAGTGGTCTCCATGGCGGAGCGGGGCCTGCTGTGAGGCGTCCACGCGCTGGCGGGCGAACCGGGCCAGTACCTGGATCGCCTTGCGGGCCGAGCGCAACCGGCTTGCGGCCAGTTGGAAGTCATGCCAGCGCCGGTGATAGATCTCCAGGGTGGCGGCGCCGCCGTCGGCCCTGACCTTGTCAGCCAGACGGGTGGCGTCTGCCAGCAGAATTTCATCTTCCCCCACCTGCACCATCATCGGCGGCAACCCGCCCAGATCCTCATCCAATAGGGAACGGCCCGGGAACCGGCCCTCATAGTGTTGAACTCCGGCTTGCAGCCACTCCTCCCGCAACATGGGCTCATCGCGGGCTTTGCTGTGGAGGGTGGCGCCGCTCAGGGTGTTGTCCACAAAGGGCGACACCAGCAGCAAGCCCGCCGGCAGTGGCTGGCCTTCCTGTTTCAGCTGCAACGCCAAAGCCAGTGCCAGGCCAGCACCGGCGGAGTCACCGGCTAACATGATGTCGGCGGGGCGATAACCCTTGCTCTGCAGCAGTTGATAGGCGGCCCGGGCATCGTCCAGGGCGGCCGGGTAGGGGTGCTCCGGGGCGAGCCGATAGTCCGGCACCCACACGTCCATGCCGGCGGCGGCAGCCAGATGGCTGGTGAGGCTGCGGCAGGTGGCGGGACTGCCCACACAGTAGGCGCCGCCGTGCAGGAACAGGATCACTCCGTGGGCCCCGTTGGCTTTGGGGGCCAGGATCTCCCCCTGCAGGCCGTGTTCCTGGAACTGATAACATAAGGCCTGGCGGCTGCCCGTGACAGCGCGACCCAGCAGATCGCTCCAGCGACGCTGGAACGCCAGGCTGAACCGGGGGCGCATGAAGGGTTTGAAACCGAGTCGTAAAAACCCACGCAGCAGGCTGGCCATGACGGCTTCTATCCGGCCCGGCTCCAACAGCAGCGGAGCTGGGTACTCTGCTGCCGGTCGCTCAAAGCGATAACCTTCCAGGTGACGATGCGCGGTGAAGTAGCGATAGCGCAGGGTGCTGCCGGGCCAATTCACACTGTTGTGCCCGTTGGCGTCCACATACCAACTCTTACAACCATTCCAGACGGTGAGCCGCAACAGTTGCTGAATCCGCTGGTTGAAGCGGCGGAACTGGGTGGTGTCCACTTCCATGTGGGCCACCTGATGATCGCGCATAAAGGTCAGGCAGCGCATGACATGGACGATCTGGCTTTCCAGCATGTAGATAATGGAATTGTGGCCCAGGTTGGTGTTGGGGCCATAGAGCATGAAGAAATTGGGAAACCCCGGCACGGTGATGCCCAGATAGGCCTCGGCCCCCCGTTGCCAGGCGTCGTTCAGGTTCACACCCTGCCGGCCGGTGATCTGCATGGGGGTGAGGAACTCGGTGGCGGCGAAGCCGGTGCCATAGATCATCACGTCCGCTTCCTGGGTACGACCATCGGCGGTTTCCACTCCCGTGGCGGTGATGCGGGAGATGGGGGTGGTGATCAGTTCCACATTGTCCCGTTCCAGGGCTTCCAGGTAGTTGTTGGTGAGCAGGATGCGTTTGCAGCCCACCGGATAATCCGGCACCAGCTGCTCCCGCAGGGTCGGGTTTTTCACCTGTTTTTTCAGCAGCCGCAGAAAGGGCCATTTCACCATCGGGGTCATCAGCCAGCCGAACCGACTGAAGGCCAGACTGCGGGATTCAAAGTTCAGGTAAATCTGCAGGCGATAGAGCTTGGTGAGCCAGGGGAAGCGCGCCATCATGCGCAGTTCCAACGGGGAGTAGGGGCGGTCCTTGCGCTCCATGATGTAATTGGGGCTGCGCTGGAATACCGTCACCCGCTGTGCCTGTTGCGCCACTTCCGGAACAAACTGTATCGCCGAGGCGCCGGTTCCCACCACCGCCACGGTCTTTCCCGTAAGGCTCAGCTCCGGGTCCCATTGGGCGGAGTGAAAGCGTTTGCCCTGAAACTCATCAATACCCGGGATATCGGGCAGGGCCGGACGGCTTAACTGCCCGGTGGCGGTGATCAGGTAGCGGCAGGTGAGGGTGGTCCCGCCTTTCAATTGCACCTGCCAGTGGTTCCGGGTTTCATCATAGTGCGCCTGCTCCATCTCGGTACCAAAGCGGATCAGGCGCCGCACATCGTATTTGTCGGCACAATGATTCAGGTAGTCCAGAATCTCCGGCTGGGGCGCGAAGACGTGGCTCCAACGGGGATTGGGCTCAAAGGAAAAGGAATACAGGTGGGAGGGGACATCGCAGGCGGCGCCAGGGTAACGGTTGTCGCGCCAGGTGCCCCCCAGCTCCGTCGCCTTCTCCAGCAGCGTGATATGGCGAAAACCGGCCTGCTGTAACCGGATCGCCATGCCGATGCCGGCAAATCCGGTGCCGACGATGATGACGTCGTGCTGGTCCCTGTCGGTTGGCTGAGTGTCAGGCATGGGCCACCTCCTGATCCGGAGCGGCCCCCTCCGGCATGGCGGCCACCCGGCTGGTGCCGCGGATCAGGTCCACCGCCTTTTCGGCGATCATAATGGCCGGGGCGTTGGTGTTGCCCCCGATCAGGGTGGGCATGATGGAGGCGTCCACCACCCGCAACCCTTCGATGCCCCGCACTTTCAATTCCGGGTCCACTACCGCCAGGTCGTCCACGCCCATTTTGCAGGAGCCCACCGGGTGGTACACGGTGTCCACCCGCTGTCGCAGGATGGCGCGGATGTCGTCGTCGCTGTGGACGTCGGCGGTGAAGGGGTCTTCGCTGATCCAGCGGCTGATGGCGGGTGCGTTCATCAGCCGGCGGGTCATCTTGTACGCTTCCACCATGTCCTCCAGGTCCTGGGGATCGGCCAGGAAGGCCGGGTCGATCATGGGCGGCTGTTCGGGATCTTTGCTCAGCAGGCCCACACTGCCCTTGCTGCGGGGGCGCAACAGGCACACATGGCAGGAGAAACCCTGCACGTAGTGGCGTTTGCGGCCGTGGTCGTCCACCAGGCCGGTCACCAGGTGCAGTTGAATGTCCGGCGCATCCAGCTTCTTGTCGGTTTTGAGGAAAGCACCGGCTTCAGCGAAGTTGGAGGTCCACAGGCCCCGGCGTTCCTTGCGATAGTGTTTAATCGCTTTCAGCAGCCGCACCACCCCGCCAAAGGTGAAGCCGAAGGTGTCCATGCTGTTGGTGTGATAGCCAAAGATGAAATCCGGGTGGTCCTGCAGGTTCTTGCCTACTCCGGGCAGGTGATGCACCAGGGGAATGTCGTGGCGGGACAGTTCTGCCTGGTCACCCACCCCGGACAGCTGCAGCAACTGGGGGGACTGGAAGGCGCCGGCACTCAGGATCACCTCTTTGCGCGCATACAGGGTGCGGACCTTGCCCCGCTGTTTGATCTCCAGGCCCTTGGCCCGCTTGCCCTCGAACAGGATACGCAGCACCTGGGTATGGGTTTCCACGGTCAGGTTGGGGCGTTCCAGGTGGGGCAGCAGGAAGGCCCGGGCACTGCTCCAGCGCTCGCCGTGCTTCTGGGTCACCTGATAGACCCCGACCCCTTCCTGCTCGGCGCCGTTGAAGTCGTCGATGACGGGGAAGTCGCACTCCACGGCGGCTTGCTTGAAATAGTCGTGGAAGGGGCTGCCGGTGCGCAGGTCGCTGACCCAGAGTGGCCCGTTGCGGCCGTGGTACTCGTCGTCAATGCGCTCATTGTGTTCGCTGAGGCGGAAGTAGGGCAGTACTTCATCATAGGACCAGCCGGTATTGCCCAGGCTGGCCCATTCGTCGTAATCCCGGCGATGGCCGCGGATATAGACCATGGCGTTGATGGCCGAGGAGCCGCCCAGGGTCTTGCCCCGGGGTTGATAACCCAGGCGACCGTTCATGCCCGGTTGGGGAACTGTGTCGAAGGCCCAGTTGTTGATGCTGGTGGGGCCCATCATGACCAGGCCTGCCGGGATGTTGATCAGGGGGCTGGTGCCGTCACCGCCCGCCTCCAGCAGGCACAGGCTGACGTTGGGGTCTTCGGTCAGCCTGCCTGCCATGACACAGCCCGATGAGCCGCCGCCCACCACCAGATAGTCGAACCAGTCGCTCATTGTCCCTTCTCCTTATTATGTCTCGGGATCGTTTCTCTCTGTGCTTCAATCTCTGTGCTTCAATCTATATGGTTCAAAGTGTAGAACGAAAGTTCGGAGCCGGGCACTGGCCGTATCTGACAATCACCCTGAACAAAACGTGGTTAAGTGTGCCAATCTGGCCGATTTGAAAGGATTTGTTGCTTTTGACCAGGGGGTTTGGTATAAAGCAGCCCCCCGAATCAGGGTAACAGTTTTGAATTTGATAGGTTGTGTCGGACGCCGATATAGCCGATTTGGAGACGAGTAATGGCTAAGGTTTGTCAGGTGACCGGTAAGCGTCCGATCACTGGTAATAATGTTTCACACGCAAACAACAAAACCAAGCGCCGTTTTGAACCCAACCTGCACCACCATCGCTTTTGGGTTGAGAGCGAGAAGCGCTTCGTGAGACTGCGCGTATCTTCCAAAGGTATGCGTATCATCGACAAGAAGGGTATCGACACAGTTCTGACTGAACTGCGTGCCCGCGGCGAGAAAGTGTAAGGAGTCAGGATCATGCGTGATAAAATTCGATTGGTTTCCAGTGCCGGTACCGGTTACTTCTACACCACCACCAAAAACAAGCGCACCATGCCTGAAAAAATGGAGATCAAAAAGTTTGATCCCGTTGTTCGCAAGCATGTGATGTTCAAGGAAGCTAAAATCAAGTAATTGATTTTTAAGCGGATTTAAAAAAGCCGGGCTGCTATACACAGCCCGGCTTTTTTGTGCCCGGTGAACGCTAATTGCTCCCGTTCACCGGTATGGGGGATGGAAATTAGCGCAGGTCGATGGTGATTTCCTCACTGGCGAGGCTCACCAGTCCGTTGCTGTCGACGCTGTTCAAGGTAATGCGATAGTGACCGGTTTCCAGATCGTCGATCTCGTGGAACGTGGTGGAACCGCCGTCAACTTCAACCGTGCCGGAGCTGCCGGTGGTGGAGTTGGTCCAGAGGATGCGATACCCGGCCAGTTCGCTGGCGCGCAGTTGGGAGCCATCTGCACGGGCGGCGGGAGCGACCCAGCTGATGGTAATGGAGTGGGAATCCGACACCACAGTTTGTGACACAACGCTCAAGGTGATCTGATCTTCAGCGGTCAGGCCGTTCGCATCCTGTACTCGTGCCGTCAGGGTGTGTTCGCCGACCGACAACGTGGTGAGATTGCCCACAGTGCCGTCCAGGGAGCTGTACCAGGTGACTTGTCCGCTGATATCGCCATCTTCCACATCATACGCGTTGGCTTTCAACAGCAGAGCCGTGCCTTCTTCCACCACGTGACCGGAGGCAGGTGATTGAATGGTGACGGAGGGTGCGCTGTTATCGCTGGCTTCTTCCACCGCAGACAGTTTGATGGAGGTTTTTGTCACCTCGCCGTCACTGTCATAGACAGCGGCATACAGGGTATGCTCACCGGCGGACAGGGCGGTGGTGGCATCGATTTGTCCATCCAGGGAGCTGTACCAGAACACCTTGTTGCTGATGTCGCCGTCTTCCTTGTCGGTGGCCGTTGCTTTCAGCGTGAGGGGGCTACCGGCCGTTACGGAGCTGCCGTTGGCAGGGAATACAATGCTCAGGCTCGGAGCGGAGTTTTCGGCGACTTCGCTGACGCTGACGGTGATGGTGTCTTGCGCGGTCAGGGCTCCGGAATCAGAAACCGATGCGGTGATGATATGGGTGCCCGCGGTCAGATTGGTGTTGGCCTGGATGCGGCCATCGATGGATGAGGTCCATATTACCGCAGTCCCCAGATCACCGTCTTCAGCATCACTGGCAGCGGCTTTCAAGCTCAACACCTGATCGGTGGTGAACGCACTTTGATTGGCAGGAGACGTGATGGAAACGGTGGGCAGGCTATTGGTTTTCTCCACCACGGACAGTTTGACGGACGTTTTCGTCACTTCGCCGTCACTGTCGTACACGGCGGCGTACAGCGTGTGTTCGCCGATGGAAAGAACAGGTGTTGATGTGATTTTTCCGTCGCGTGAGCTGTACCAGAATACTTTGTTGCTGATGTCACCGTCTTCCTTGTCGATAGCGTTTGCCTGCAGGGAAACAGAGCCCCCGACTTCAACGGTACTGCCGTTGGTCGGTGAAACAATACTGAGGGAAGGTGCTGAGTTCTGCACGGGTTCGGTCACGTTTACGGTAATGGTGTCCTGGGCGGTCAGGGCTCCGGAATCAGAAGCCGATGCGGTGATGATGTGGGTGCCCGCGGTCAGATTGGTGTTGGCCTGGATGCGGCCATCGATGGATGACGACCATGTCACTGTGGTGCCAAGATCTCCGTCCTCTGCATCGCTGGCCGTTGCTTTCAGGCTCAGCACCTGATCGGTGGTGAACGTGCTTTGATTGGCCGGGGATGTAATGGCAAGGCTGGGAGGTGTGTTGGGTTTTTCAATCACGGACAGTTTGACGGACGTTTTCGTCACTTCGCCGTCACTGTCGTACACGGCGGCGTACAGCGTGTGTTCGCCGATGGAAAGAATGGGTGTTGACGTGATTTTTCCGTCACGTGAGCTGTACCAGAACACGTTGCTGCTGATGTCGCCATCTTCTTTATCCATGGCGCTGGCACGCAGGTTCAGTGTAGTGCCTGCAGTAATCGTGCTGCCTGTCGCCGGCGACAATACTGCCAGTACCGGCGCGGAATTTTGTGGTGCTTCGTTCACTGTCACTGTGATCGAGGTCTTGCTGATCAGTCCGCCACTGTCACCAACGGCGGCCGTGATGGTGTGTTTGCCTACTGACAGCGCGGTGGTTGCACTGATGGTGCCATCCACAGAGCTGTACCAGAATACGTCGCTGCTGATGTCACCGTCTTCCTGGTCCAGTGCGCTGGCCTGCAACGTGATACTGTTGCCGGTTTCGATGGTGCTGCCGGTTGCGGGGAAAACGATGGACAAACTCGGCGCGGTGTTGGCCACGGTGTTGGAACAGTAGTTGGCGTCATAAGTGTTCTGTGCCCAGCGTTTCAGCTGGCCGTCAGCGGTACACGGGTTTCTGGCCGCCAGGGCCAGGCTCGGGGCGGATAAGGACAGGATACATCCCACAAAAATTGCACTGCGAAAATTCATTATCAAATCTACCTGAAAAACTGCTGGTAAGGAGTACAGGGGCAAGTGTAGGTAGGGTGACAGGGTGTTGATAGGGTAAAAAAAGGCGGATTCTCCAGTTTGTGAAGCGCCGCCATGCGGGTTGTGACCGCTTCACACCGGGTTTTGTGATCTTAATTGTGTTTGGTCAGTAAAGCAGCATTTTGCCGATATTTATTAGTGCATTCCTGCGCTTCCCCACAGCGTTTTCAGCACTTAACAAACTTTGTTTTTCAAGGGATTAGGTCACATTTTGTTTGATGGACACGTTCAGCTTGGTGTTGAAACTGGTTTCGAATTGTTTCAACTTGCTGATGTGCGCCTCCGATAAAGTACGGCCGGCCACCAGCATCACCATGCCATGTTGGTTGATCAGGTCCTGGCTCAGCACCATGCCGGGTTCCAGTTTGTCCAGCGTCAATACCACTTCTTTATCATTGGCCAACAGTTGGCGCACCGCATCAATGGCGTGATCGAATGCGGTCACCACTTCCGGGTCGTAGCGTTTTCCGGCTTCCTGTTTGATGAACTCATGGGCTTGCGCGTCCGCCAGTGCCTTGCCCAGAAAATTGGTGGGCAGCAGCAGATTGTCGTAGTCGTTGGCCACCGCCACAATGCGCGCACCCAAGGGGATATCACTACCGGACAGGTGGTCGGGGAAACCCTTGCCGTCAAAACGCTCATGATGATGGCGGACAATGGCGGCGGCTTCCCGCATCGGGTCAAAGGAGAGCAAAGCGCTTTCCCCCAGAATGCAGTGTTGTCGATAGCGCTTGGTTTCAAGCTGTGTATAGCTGTCCGGTGCTTTGGCACGGATGGATTGCTCCAGGCCGAGTTTGCCTATGTCGTGTAGCAGGGCGCCTACAAATATCTGGCGTAAGTCCCGGTCCGGCAAGCCCATGGATTCACCGATCAGCTTGGCGATGTTGGCCACGCGACTGCAATGGTTTTTTTTGTGGCGCTCGTTCATTTCAATCAGGTGGCTCAGTAGTGGTACCGATTGGTAATAGCTTTCCTGCAACTCCTGATATGCCATATCCAGTTGCTGTGCGGTTTGCTCCAGTTCAGCGGTGCGATTCTGGATGATGCTCTCCTGGTTTTCGGTCAAGCGCTGCAGTTCAGCCCGCTGTTGTTCCTTGATTTCAACCAGTTGGCGATTGCGTTCCCGTAGGCGTTTGACCTCCAATGCTTCACGCACCTTGGACACCAGCTGTTCATCATTCCAGGGTTTGGATGCGTAGTGGGAAATGCGGCCATCATTGATGGCGCGGATGGTGGACTCGATGTCGGCGTAGCCGGTCAACAGGATGCGTGCCATGTCGGGCCAGCGATCTGCGCAGCAGGCCAGCAGGGCGGCACCGTCCATGCCCGGCATGCGCATGTCGGATACAATGATGTCCATGGCGGCTTCATCCAGCATCTCCAGCGCTGCGTCGGCGTTGGCGGCGGTAGATACGTCGAAGTCCTCTTCTTCGAACAGACGTTCCAGGCTGGACAGAATATGAGGTTCATCGTCCACAATCAGGATTCGACCGGAGGCGGGCGTTACGGCGTCATTGGTGCTCATATTAAGCGGCCTGCTCTTTGTTGGTGGTGCGGGAAATGGGCAGGGTGATCGTGAAGGTGGTGCCAACACCGGGGGTGGAATCCACCGTCAGGTCGCCATGATGCTTTTTGATGATGCCGTAAGAGAGTGAGAGCCCCAACCCGGTCCCCTTGCCAACCTCTTTGGTGGTGAAGAACGGATCGAATATTTTGCTGATGAGCTCATCGGGGATGCCGCTGCCGTCATCCTGCACTTCAATGATCACTTTGTTGTTGTTTACCGCGGTCCGGATGATGATGTTACCGTTCTGGTCCATGGCATGGGCGGCGTTCACCAGCAGGTTCATGATCACCTGGTTGATCTGCGAAGGCACGCATTCCACATTGGGCAATTCACCGTATTCCTTATGAACCTCAGCTTTGTATTTGATTTCGTTCCAGACGATGTTGAGTGTACTGTCGATACCGGCGTGAAGGTCGGCCCACTGCCACTCGGCCTCATCAATTCGGGAGAAATCCTTCAGGTCCTGGACGATCTGTTTGACCCGCATTACACCTTCCATGGATTCATCGATCACCGCCGCCATGTTGCGCTTCAGTGAGTCGTATTTCTGGGCTTTTTTCTCCTGTTGCAAACGGGTTTGGGCCTCGGTATCGGAATGTTCGGTAATGATTTCATCCAGCGTGGCAATCAGTTTCATGGCGCGTTCAGAGTATTTCTTCAACATGGTGAGGTTGGAATTGATAAAACCCACCGGATTATTGATCTCGTGGGCAACGCCGGCTGCCAGTTGCCCGAGGGAGGCCAGCTTCTCCTGCTGGATCAGCTGGTTTTGTGCTTCTTCCAATTGCTCGTTCATTTCCTGGATTTCCTGGTTCTTGCTGAGCAGTTGGGCCTGAAATTCGATGCGCCCCATGATTTCCTCGCTAAGATCACTGTTGATGGCGGTTAACTCGTTGGCGCGTTCCACTGCGAGGGTGGCCAATTTGCGAATCGAACGTTGGGCCAGCACATACTGCACGCAGAATGACGAGGTGAACACCACGCTGAAGGAAATCAGAATCCATTTCAGGATTCTGGCGCTCTGCAGAGCTTCCAGGGTACTCTGGATGCTGACTTTTATGTGGGTTTTGCCGAGCTGGGATTCGCTGGTGTGCAGGGTCAGGTCATGCTGATGGGCGTTATATTCGTGCTCTGCCTGCTGACCCAGTTGATCTATGATTTCCACGTGGGCGTGTTGCTCCAGATCCGGTGTGGTAATCACCTGGGATAGCAGAATGCCGGACATGATGGTGATAGGCGGGGCTGTGGGGTCCAGTCGAAAATGCTGTTCGTGCACGACAAAGTGCTGGTCACTGTCGGGCCGTGTCCAGTTAACATAACCATATGGGGTGGGGGAAAACGCCGCCCGGGCGCTGGCCTCGCGCAGAGCTGCCAACAGTTGCTCTGAATCGCCCAGTCCGCTTTTGATGCCCAGTCCGCTCTTGATATAGTTGGCCTGGTTGTAATCGAGGACGGCAAGAAACGCGGTCCGCGAGTGGGTCTGCAGCAGCCGTCCGGCAAAACTTTCAAATTCCTCCGCGCTGACATGGGTGGAGGCTTCTATAAACCCCTGAATGGCGTTGGTGTTCTGGGCCTGCGCCGCCAGGTTGCTGGCCACCTCATTGTGAAAGGCGCGTTCGTGGGTTTCGATGATGCTGGACTCCACATGCTCTTCCCATTGTCTGGCGGCATAGAGGGCAAGTCCGGTCATGACAATACCGGCGAATACGATGAACAGCAGCGGCGTGTAGCTGTCCAGTCGTTTGCCCAAATTGGGATCGTTGGTGTCCGCCATCATCTGGGCCATCAGAATCATTTGGTCGGTGGCGCGCCGTTCCATGGGCTACTCCAGTTCGCGAATCAGGTTGTCCAGGGTGTCCGGGTCCCGGGTGAGCCGCTCCACGATGTCGGGGTCCACCAGGTGCTGGCTGTGATCCAGCAAGGCGCTGCGCACACGCGACAGGCGGTCCCCCGGGTATTGGGCCAGCGTTTCCATAATCAGCCTGGCGGCAGTGAAGATGCGGGCCTCAATGGGAATGCTGTTGCCCTTGGCTTTGTTGGGCAGCCCGCTGCCGTCGTAATGTTCCTCGCAATACAGACAAATGTTGTGGGTTTGTTTCAGCAGGGGAATCTCGGATTGTTTGAACAGGTCACTGCCCATCTTGGTATGGGAGGACAACACTACCAACTGATCCCGGGTCAGACCTTCCGCTGGCGCTTCACGCAGTTTTTCCGGTAGCGCCAGCATGCCGATGTTATGAAGCTGGCTGGACAGTGACAGGTTTTCCGCCTGCTCCTCTGGCAGGTCACAGAGCCAGCCGATGGCAGCGGCACAGTGCCCCAGTCGGTGCGGGTCAATGCGGTTGATGCTCTGGTTGAATTGCGTGAGCCGTGCCACCCGGCCGATCATTTCCCGATAGGCCCGGGCATTGGTTTGTTCGGTGGCTTTTAGTTTTTCATGGGCCTGCTGCAATTGCTGGGTGCGTTGATTGACCCGTTCTTCCAGGGATTGATTGAACGCGTTCAGGTCCTGCTGAAAATGACTGATGCGCAGCAGTGAGGCGATGCGGGTTTCCAGTTCCACCGGGTCAATGGGTTTATTGATGAAATCGTCGGCGCCCAGGTAGATGGACTTGCGACGGGTGGTGGAATCGTTGAATGCGGTCATCACACACACCGGCGGCTTGGGTTTCATGCGCAGGTCGGAGAACTGTTCGAGAAAGCCGAAGCCATCCAGCACCGGCATCCTGATGTCCAGCAGGATCAAGTCCACCGGATGGCGTTGCAGCTGGTCCAATGCCTCCTGGCCATTACCGGCTTCGATGAATTCAATATCGTAATCCTCAAACAGGCGCAGAATGGCATTACGATTATTGACTTCATCGTCCACCAGAAGAATGTGGCTGGTACTCATGGGGCAACCTCCTGTTGCAGGGCGACCAGATCGGCGTTACCGGACAATGTTTCCTGCAGCTGAGGCAACAGCGCCGCACTGTCCAGGCCGGGATACATCTCGCTCAGACAATCCTCGAACGAATTTTGGCTGTCATCACCGGGAGAGGGGTAATTCAGGGCCTGGGCCAGGCCGTGGGCACAGCGCACCAGCTGCAGTTCGTGCGGGTGCGAATCCGGTTCGGCACGGTCTTTGAGCGCATTGGTGATGCAATGCTGAAACACCTCAGGCAGCCGCCACTTGCGGGCAATGATGGCGCCGGCCTCGCTGAAGATCGACAACAGCTGGCCACGATCCGGTGCGGAGTCTGTGGCCATGTATTCCTCGAACAGTTCCGGCAGCTCCGACAGCAGGACCTGTTTGCCCAGTTCGTGCAGCAGTCCCAGTGCATAGGCCTGGCCGGATTCCACGGGCGGGCTCAGTTGTTTGGCCAGGGTTCCGGCAATCAACGCCGAGGCCAGGGTGTGGCTGCGCAGCTGGGTGCTCCAGCGCGGGTGTGGGCCATGGCCGCTGGCCTGGTCCAGAGCGGTGGCATAGATAATGTTGCGCAACTGGTCGAACCCCAACAGCACGCAGGCGTCCCGCACGCTCTTGATGCGGCCCGAGAGACCGTAAAACGGGGAATTGGCGATTTTAAGAATGGTGGCGGAGGTGTTGGCGTCTGAGAGAATAATGGATTCCAGGTCGCTGGCCTGGTTTTTCTGGCTCTGGATGGCCTGTAGTAGCTCCATCATCACGGGATTGAGGGGCTGGATTCGGTTGATTTTTTCCAGCAGGACGGCGTCGAATTCAGTCATGGTGGGGGGCTCCGGTGCCGGGAGCAGCGATCAGCAGAGTGCCCAGGTGGCGCACGCTGTCCCCCAGTTGAAAGACGCTGAACCGGTGGTTATTCAGGTCGAAATGAAAGTGTTGGGCTGCGGAGGGGGTCAGCTGCGCGGGTAGTGCTTCCCACTGACCGCGAAAGGCCAGGGCCGTGGGCAGGCCCAGCAGGCTGGTGTTGTCGTCGGTGAAACGCCGGCGGGCGGCCTGGTTTTCCAGCACGATGGTGTCTGCGTCATCCAGGCCGATCACTGCGTAGGGGAAATGTTCCATGGCTTCCTGGTACACCCGCAGGGAAGCAATGTGGAGCTGCAGGTTGCGGGTCTTCTCTTCCACCAGCTGTTCCAGGTTACTGTTCAGCTGCGCCAGTTTGTGGTTGGTGGCCTGCAGTTCGGCGTTCAGCAGCCGGTTTTGATTGGACAGCTCATAGTAGTCGAAGGCTTCGCAGATGGCCTTCAGCAACAGATCGTCTTCCCAGGGCTTGGTGAGAAATTTGAAGATGGAGCCTTCGTTGATCGCCTGGGTAATGGTACTCAGCTCGGAATAGCCACTCAGAATCAAGCGCACCACGTTTTCGTGTTTGAGTTTGACCTGTTTGAGGAATTCGGTGCCCGTCATGTTGGGCATGCGTTGGTCCGATAATACGACACCGATTTCGGGGTTGGCATCCATGATGGCCAGGCCTTCCACGCCCCCGCTGGCCCGGTATACGGTCATGTCGTCCTGCTCTTCCAGCAGGCGTTCCAAAGCATTCAGAATATTCGGCTCATCGTCCACGATGAGAATGTGGCGTTCCATGATGCGACGTCCGTGTTCTGCGTTCCTGTCAGTTCTTTAACTCTAGCAAAAACTGCAAACATCGCCGCTGCTGGGGTATTAATACTCTATCTGTTCCAGCACCAGGTTGCCCCAACGGTCCAGGTGCGCCTGCCAGCCCCGTTGCACCAGGGTGGTGGAGATGGTTTCCGCCACCAGAACGGGGCCGGCCAATGGTTGGGCTATGGCCAGATCCTCCCGCCAATAGACGGGGATGGGCTTGCCATAGCCGGCCAGTTGGGCGCTACCGCGGGGGGCGGCAGGGGTGGTTTGGGTGAGACTGGGCAAGGCCTGCACCCGCGGGGCAGCCTGCACCAGGCAGCGCACGTTCACCAGCTCCAGGGGGATGGACAGGCGATGCCCGTAGCGCTGCTCATGTTGCTGGTGAAAACTGGCTTCCAAGGCTGCCCGGTCCGCTTGCCAGTCCACGTTCAGGTAAAAGCGCTGGCCCTGATAGCGGATATCCAGGGAGCGTTCCACGGTCAGTGCCTCCGCGGCCACCCCTTCCGCAGCGAGGGCAGCCTCCCCCTGTTGTTGCAGGCGGGTAAAGTGATCTTCCAGCTCGTTGTGGGAGAGGGCGCGCAGCAGCATTTGCACACCGTGGGACAGCTGGCGGGACTGGGGGGCCACCACCATGCCCAGGGCAGACAGGACGCCCCCCTGATTGGGCACAATGGCGTGTTTCATTTCCAGCGCCTGGGCCAGGGCGCACACATGCAGGCCGCCGGCGCCGCCGAAACAACACAAATGAAAATCGTCCAGGTGGTGGCCCCGCTCGATGGAGATCACCCGCAGGGCGCGCACCATATGTTCATTGGCAATGTCGATGATGCCCTGGGCGGTTTGTTCCCGGGTCAGTCCCAGGGGCCGGGCCAGGGTGTCCACCGCCTGTTGCGCTGCACTCAGGTCCAGTTTCATCTTGCCGCCCAAAAAATATTCCGGCTGCAGACGCCCCAGCACCGCATTGGCGTCGGTCACCGTGGGTTGGCGGCCGCCCTTGCCATAGCAGGCCGGCCCCGGTGCAGCACCCGCAGATTCCGGCCCGACCTGGAGCAGGCCCCCGGCATCCACATAGGCGATGGAGCCACCGCCGGCGCCGATGGTATGCATATCCACCTGGGGCACCGCCACCGGCCAGGGGCCGATGCGGCCTTCACTGGTCAACTGAATGCCGCCGTCGATCAATGCCACGTCGGTGGAGGTGCCGCCCATGTCAAAGGTGAGCAGTTTGCCCAGCCCGGTTTGGCGGGCGATGAACTGCGCGGCCGCCAAGCCGCCGGCCGGCCCCGACAACAACATATCCACGGCCCGTTGCCCGGCCCGGGTGGCGTCCATGGTGCCACCGGTGGACTGCATCACCGACACTGGGCAGGGGGCGACTCCCGCCTGCAGCCGCTGCAGGTAATGGCTGACTTTGGGCCCCAGGCTGGCGTTCAGCCAGGTGGCAATGCCACGTTCGTATTCGCCGGCTTCTGCCAGCACCTGGTGGGACGCGCTGACAAACCAGTCCGGCGCCAGGGCCTGTTGGATGGCCTGTTCCGCTGCCGGATTGAGGAACGAAAACAGCAGGTTGATGGCCACGGCTTCCACCCCGGCCACACGCAGCTGCTCACGCAGGACGGCCAGGTCGTCGGCGCTGGGGGCATCCAGCTGGGTGCCGTTGCGATCCACACGCCCGGGTAATTCGAAACACCGGTCGGCGGGCACCGGAATGGGTTGTGCTGTGGGTTGCAGGTTATACAGTTCGCGCCGGGTCTGGCGGCCGATGGTGAGCAAATCCTTGAAGCCAATGTTGGTGACCAGGGCCGTTTTCACGCCCTTGCCTTCCAGGGCCGCATTGGTGGCCACGGTGGAGCCGTGAATCACCGTGAGGGCGCCGCTGCGTACAATTTCGTCCAGCCCCAATTCCTGAATCCCCTGCAGGATGGCCCGCTCCGGTGAGTCCGGGGTGGACAGTACCTTGTGGATGCGCAGGGCGCCGTCCTGCAACAGAACAAAATCGGTAAAGGTGCCGCCGGTGTCGACCCCCAGAATCGCGACCTGCGGGTGGGTGCCGGGATGGGATGGCTGGGTCATAGGCATCAAACACTGGGGTGGTGGTCAGTTGAGGAAAGAGCCAGTGTACCGCAATGGCAGCCAAAGGTTGAAGAAGGTCGCTGCACACCGATACACTGGCCGCACCTCAGACCTGATACCTCAACCTTGGATCGTGACATAGAAGTTGTTATGCCAGAATTACCCGAAGTGGAAACCACCCGCCGTGGCATCGAGCCTCATATCGTCGGCAAACGCGTCAAGGCACTGCATGTCCGCCAGCCCAGGCTGCGTTGGCCCGTGCCGCCATCCATTCATGAAGCGGAAGGCAAAAAACTGAAAACGGTGGAGCGGCGGGGCAAGTACCTGCTGTTCCGCTTCAGCAGTGGCACCATCATCGCCCATCTGGGTATGTCCGGCAGCATGCGCATTACGGCGCCGGGTGAGCCCCCCATGTTTCACGATCATGTGGATCTGGAGTGCAGCGACGGCACCACCCTGCGCTATTGCGACCCGCGCCGGTTCGGTGCCTGGCTCTGGACCCGGGAGGACCCGCTGCAACATGAGCTGATTGTGAAGCTGGGGCCGGAGCCCCTTACGGACGCCTTTAATGTGGATTACCTGGTGACCAGGGCCAAAGGCCGCAAAAGCAGTGTCAAAACCTTCATCATGGACAGCCATGTGGTGGTGGGGGTGGGCAACATCTACGCCAATGAGGCCTTGTTCATGGCCGGGATTCATCCCAAGCGGGCGGCGGGGCGGGTCAGCCGGACGCGCTATGAAAAACTGGTGGAGGCCATCAAGGCGGTGCTGGCGGCCTCCATTGAAATGGGGGGCACCACCTTGCGGGATTTCGTGGGCGGTGACGGCAAGCCCGGCTATTTCAAGCAGACCCTGCGGGTCTACGGCCGCGGGGGCCAGCCCTGCCTGGCCTGCAAAACCCCGTTGACCGAAATTCGATTGGGGCAACGCTCTACCGTTTTCTGCAAACTGTGCCAGACTTAAAATACGCTGGCGCTGGCAAAATGACCGCGAAAAGTTGATCCAGTACAAAATCCACTGGAAAAAGGTGGCTCTGTGGGCGCCAAAAGTGGATCGTTTCCCATTTAGGGAATACACTAGAATAAAGCACTTAGGTGGCTACCTTCGAGAAAATTATAAAGAGGAAAGATTATGCGCAGCCTGAAGAGCACTTTTAGATCCGTGATGGTGGCCCTGTCCATGGCCCTGTTTGCGGCGGCACCGGCGGTATCCCAGGCGCAAACGGTGACGGATCGGCCCAGTGGTCTGGAAATGACCGGTGATGTGCTGCTGGTGCGTCCCCTGACCCTGGTGGCCACGGTTATCGGTACCGGCCTGTTTGTGGTGTCTCTGCCGTTCTCTGCCCTGGGTGGAAACGTGGGTGAAGCCGGCGACACTCTGGTGGTGACCCCTTTTAAGAGCACCTTCCTGCGCTGCCTGGGTTGTTCTGAGAAACATCTGTCCGTGGCCGAGCGCACCGGCGAATAATCCCGCCCTCGAAGGACACGTAGAAGGACACGTAAAAGCCCTGCTTCTTAACCGGAGGCAGGGCTTTTTATTGGCTGTTATTCCTCGAACACCTCAATCAGATTCGTATCGAATACCACGCCACTCAACTCACAGGACTCCACCACCTCTTTCAGACGATCGGTGCAGAACAGCGAGGCAGCGTTCTGCAGGCGGGATTTGAAGATGACCTCCTGCTCGACGCTGGCCTGAAACTCGAGGTGGTTCAACCCCAACTCCATTCCATCGGCCTGGTCAAAGGCACAGGCCTCTTTATCTTCCTCGCCAAAGCGCAGGCAATTGAAGATCTGAAAGGTTTCCCCCGCCACCTTGACCGGCAGGAACTCCCCGTAAGGCTGTAACAGTTCCCCCAGCAGGCGGTGTGCCTTGGGGGACAGCACCAGGGTGGCATACAGCCACAGGCTGAGGTCGGGGATCTCACCCTTGGGTTTGTCTTCGATGGGGGCAAAGCGGGTGTCCGGGGTTTGCCACCAGGCCTGCAGGGAGGCATTGCGCTGGCTGAACTGCACCACATCGTCGAAGTCGATGTCGTCCGGAACAAAGGGGAACAGATCTGTGAGCTGCAAATCCAGCTGTTGAAAACCGTAATAATCGGTGCGGATGGCGTAAACCGTCATGTTTATGAGCCTATGGCGATCTTCGGTTCGTTGTCCTGCAGGATGCGGCCAATGATCTGCAGCTGGGTTTTGATCGCATCCATGCTGCGCAGCAGTGTAACCTTTTGCGACACCCAGCGCTCGTACTCGTGGGTGTGGTATGTGAGGTGGCCGCGGGAGGCAGGCATGGACCAATGGGGGGTGGCAGCATCCTTGGCCACCAGATAGACCCCGTTAGCGGGATCATTGATGCGAATGCCGTGAATGTGCAGGTGCATGCGGGTCTGGTTGTTCACCACCGGCAGTTTGCCCTTGCCCGGCACAATGTGGTGGGCGGTGTGTTCCGGGCTGGGCTTGGGCACCCCCTCGGCGCGCATGAATTTTTCCAGGGTCTCGGTGGGGTGGTGTTCCTCCGCACTCAGCAGGCTGATGGCTTCCATACGCTGCTTGCCGGAGCCTTCAGTGGCCTCTCTGCCTTTGGCACGATAGGCCGCCAGCTGGCCCTGCACGTCCGCCATCACCTGCAGGTGGCCCCGCTCCCGCTCCAGGTGGGCCTTGGCCTTGCCCAGGGCGGATTGGCGTTGCTCCTGGGTCAGCCCGGTATCCCGTTCCGCTGCGTAATAGGATTCCGCCATCTCGCTGTAGCGTTCCAGCATGCGTTCGAACGGAGACAGCTCGTGGCTGTGGGGAGTGATCCGCACGCCGTTGTGATATTCCAGTTTCATAGTAATCCCAAATTACCCTGATGCTTTTTTAAGCATAGATTACCCGGGCATGGGGTGCAGGCAAGGGGGAATTGGTTCGCCCGAATGTGAAAATTCCCCTTGCCTGTCATGGCCCCGGTGTTCCACCGAGCTTTTTTGCTCAGGGGCGGCACTCCTGGGGACGGTACTTGGGCACGACGGTGCCACCGGTGCAGTCCCAGATCAACTGCTCGTCCTGCAGGTAGGGCACCAGGGTCAGGGTTTCCCCGGCGATCACTGACACCCCGTCGTCGAAGGTAATGGTGATGACGGCATTTTCGGTGATGACCCAGCTGCTGTGGGTGAACTGGCCGACCTCTTCCAGCCCCATGTCAATGGCGCTGTTGGGGACGAAATCCGTACGTTGGATAAAGTCCTCCACCTCCATCTCGATGGCTTCTGCTTCCAGCAGGGTCTGGTTGACCTTGGCGCGAACGGTGTAATCCTGGTAGGCGGGAATGGCAATGGCCGCCAGGATGCCCACCACCATGATCATCAGGAACAGGCCCACAATCAGCCAGACCCAGGCACTGGAGCCGGATTTGTGGCCGTGTTTCTCATCCCATTTTTCCCGGCTGGTGCAGAGAAACACCACGAATTCCACCAGGGAAACCAGGCTGGGGATCAGGGTCCAGCTGAACAGCAGATAGAAAATGCCCCACCACTGGCCCAGATAGAAACGGTGGATACCCCAGGAGCCGGTGGGCAGAAACGCCAGCAGGGCGGCCACTTCGCGGCTGCGGCCCAGGGTGGGCAGCTTGCGTTTGCAATGGGGGCAGACCCGGGCCAGGCGGGGCGCTTCACCACCGCAATGGCTGCAATAGCGGATTTCGTCGGGGTGCAGGTGATCGTCCGCCGGGGCGGCGTAGGGGGTGGTGTCCTGCTCGGTATCGGCAGCCGGTTCCACCTGCGGCGCTGGAGCGGCAGCCATGGGCTCCAATTGAGGTTCCAGTTGGGGCTCGGGCTCCGGCTGAGAGGCCACTGGCGGTTCCACCTGCAGTTCCACCACGGCACCGGATTTTTCCAGGGCGGCCCGGTAGCGTTCTCCGGTGGCTTCATCCACCTCGCCCTTGACCTTATTCGGCGTTCCCTGCAGTAATGCCTGGGCCTTCTCCTGGGGCAGTTTCATCAGATTGGCCAGGCGGGCGGCCACCGCGGTGCGGTCCTGGCCGGGTTGAATGGCGCCGGTCAGGATCACGTTGTAGCGAGGTTCAGACATGGAATTCCCTTAGTGAAATGGCAGATCATCAATGTTTCAGTTTGGCTTTCAGGCGTTCCCGCATGGATTGCACAATGGCGTAGAACACCGGAATCATGGGGGTGCCCACCAGCAGGGCCGCCAGCATGCCCCACAGCACCGTGTGCCCCAGGGACAGCTGGCTGAACATGCCGGCGCCGGAGGCCAGCACCAGGGGCAGTATCCCCAGCACGAAGGACAAGGCGGTCATGCACACCGCCCGGAACCGCAGGCGTCCGGCCTCGGCGGCCGCTTCCAGGATGGAGAGCCCACCCTGTTCCCGCCGTTCCCGGGCAAATTCCACAATGAGGATGGCGTTCTTGGCCGCCAGCCCGATCAGCAGCACCATGCCCACCTGGGCGAACAGGTCCAGGGCGCCCAGCTGGGGAATGCCGATCTGGCCCACCAGCAGCAGGCCGCCGATGGCCCCGGCCACTGCGACGGGGACCACCAGAATGATGGCGGAGGGGATCGACCAGCTCTCGTACTGGGCCACCAGAAACAGGTAAATGAAAACCATGGCCAGGGCGAAGGCGATGATCGCCTGGTTGCCGGCTTTCGCCTCCTGGTAACTCATGCCGGTCCATTCCACCTGATACCCCTGGGGCAGTACCTCCAGGGCAATGCGCTCCATCTCGCTCATGGCGTCCCCGGTGGAGAAGCCCACTTCTGTGCTGGCCCGCAATATTGCGGAGCGATACAGGTTATAGCGGGTGCCCACATCGGCCCCCAGAATGGGTTCGATGCGAATCAGGGTGGACAGGGGAATCATGCTGCCGGAAGCGGAGCGCACGTACAGGCTTTCCACATCATTGAGCTCAGAGCGGAATTCCGGCGCGGCCTGCATCATGACGCGGAAGGTCTGGCCAAACAGGGAAAAGTCGTTGATGTAGCTGGACCCAAGCTGACTCTGCAGGGTGGAGAATATATTGGAAAGCGGCACCTGCAGGGTCTTGGCCTTGTTGCGGTCAATGTCCACAAAATACTGGGGCACGTTGGCGCGGAAGGTGGTGAAGGCGTCGCGGATCAAGGGGGATTCATTGGCCGCCGCCGCCAGGGTCTGAATGGCACCGGCCAGTTCCTCGTGGGAGCGGCCCTGGGTGTCTTCCACCACCAGTTCCAGGCCACCGACAAGCCCCATGCCGGGAATGGACGGCGGTGGGAAAGTCTGCACCAGGGCTTCCGGCACCTGGTGATAGGCCAGCTTGTTGATGCGGGCGGACACCGCCAGGGACAGGTCTCTCATGCTGGGCCGGTCGTTCCAGTGTTTCAACACCAGGAAGCCGGTGCCGCCGTTACTTTGGGCGGCCCCTGCCAGAATCGAATAACCGGACAGCAGGGTGGCGGATTCCACCGCCGGGTCCTGCTCGATGATGGTCTGCAGCTTTTCCATCACCTGCTGGGTGCGGGTGATGGAGGCGGCGTCCGGCAGTTGCACATTGAGCAGCAACACACCCTTGTCCTCCACCGGCACAAATCCGGTGGGAATCACCCGGGTGCCCAACAGCAGCAGCCCCATGATCACCGCGAACCCCACGGACATCAGGGTGCGCCGTTGCAGCATGGCGCCCACCACCCCGGAATAGCGGCGGGTGATCGCATCAAAGCCGCGGTTGAAACCCCGGTACCAACGCGGTTGCTTGTCGGAGCGGCGCAGCACCAGGCTTGCAACCGCCGGGCTCAGGGTCAGGGCACAGACGGAGGACAGCACCACCGCCACGCAGATGGTGGTGGCAAACTGGTTGTACATGACGCCGGTGATGCCCGGCAGCATAGCCACTGGCAGGAACACCGCCAGCAACACCAGGGTGGTGGCGACAATGGGGCCACTCACTTCTTCCATGGTGCGGGTCACGGCATCTTTGGTGCTGATTTTGGGGTCTTCCTGCAGGTGGCGGTCGGTGTTCTCCACCACCAGGATGGCGTCGTCCACCACAATCCCGATGGCCAGGATCAGGCCGAACAGGGTCACCGTGTTGATGGTCATGCCGGTGATCAGCATGACCGCAAAGGTACCGATGAGGGACACCGGGATCGCCACTGAAGGCACCAGGGTGGGGCGCCAGTCCCCCAGAAAAATGAAGGTGATCAGCACCACCAGGGCCACCGCCTGCAACAGGGACGTGGTGACCTGCTGGATGGACACTTCCACGTAACGGGTGGTGTCGTAACCCACCACATATTCCAGTCCATCAGGAAACGTTTTTGCCATTTCCACCAGCCGTTGCTTCACGGCGTCGCCGGTGATCAGCGCATTGGCTCCGGGCAGCAGGTACACCGCCATTACCGTGGCCGGCTGGTTTTTGAAACTGCCGGATACCTTGTAGTCCAACTGCCCCAACTCCACCCGGGCCACATCCCGCAGGCGCACGATGGCGCCCTGCTCAGACACCCGCAGGATGATGTCTTCAAATTCCTCGCGGCTCTTCATACGCCCTTTCAACTGCAGGGTGTACTCGGTGCTCAGGTTGCCGGAATAGGGTGGGGAGCCGATTTTTCCCGCCGGGGCCTGTACGTTCTGCTCCCGCAGCGCGTTGTTGATGTCGTCGCTGGTGATGCCCAGGGCGGTCATCTGGGGCGGGTTCAGCCACAGCCGCATGGAGTAATCCGCGGTGGAGAACATCACCGCATCGGACACTCCGGGTACCCGCTTCAACTGGTTCTGGATGTTGATCAGGCCATAGTTGGCGATGAACAACTCGTCCAGGCTGCCGTCAGGGGAATACAGGTTGATGGTGAACAGGATATCCGGCGAGATCTTGTCGATGGTCAGGCCCTGGTTGCGCACGTCCGTGGGCAGGGACGGTTCCGCCAGCTTGACCCGGTTCTGCACCCGCACCAGGGCCATGTCCGGGTCGTCGCCCACGCCGAAGGTGATGGTGAGGTTGTAGCTGCCATCGTTGGCAGAATTGGAGGACATGTATTCCATGCCTTCCACCCCGTTCACCACGTCCTCGATCACCTGGCCGACACTTTCCTCCATCACCAGGGCCGAGGCGCCGGGCCATTTGGCCTGCACTTTTACCTGGGGTGGTGCCACCTCCGGGTATTCCGACACCGGCAGCAGGCCCATGGAGATCAAACCGGCGATGGTGATCACCAGGGCAATCACCATGGCGAACTTGGGGCGTTGGATGAAGGTCGTGCTGATCACTGGGTGCTGCTCCCGGTGCTGGCTTCAGTGGCGGGTTTGTATTCTTCCACTTTGACCGGGCTGCCCGGGCGGACTTTTTGTACACCGCGGATGATGACCCGGTCCCCGGTGTCCAGGCCGGAGTTGACCAATACGTTTTCACCCACCCGCTCACCGGTGACCATGTTGATGCGGGTCACGGTATCGGTGTCGTCCACCGCCAGCACATAGGTGCCGCGCTGGTCCACCTGCACAGCGGCCTGGGGAATCATCAGTACCATGATCGGCTGCTTCACCCGCACCAGCGCCTGCACGTACAGGCCCGGGCGCAGGATGTCGTCCGGGTTGGGAATGGCGGCACGGACTTCCACGGTACCGGTGGAGGCGTCCACCCGGTTGGAAAAATAATGGATGGTGCCCACGTGGGCGTACTCGCGGCCATCGGGCATTAACACGGTGACCTCAATGTCTTTTACGGTGATGCGGGCGTCCGGTCGTTGTGCTGCCAGCAGCAGGCGTTCCGGGATCTGGAACACCACTTCCATGTCGTTCTTGCCCACCAGGGTGGTCAGCGGGCCGTAACTGGGGTTGACCAGATCCCCCACGGAGGGTTTGGCCCGGCCCACACGCCCGTCCTGCGGCGCCTTGATGGCGGTGTACTCCAGGTTCACCCGGGCGCTTTCCAGGGCGGCTTTGGCCGATTCCACCGCGGCGATGGATTCCAGCTCCCGCGCTTCCAGGGTGTCGTACTCGGAAGCGGAAATGTAGCCGTCATCCACCAGCTTCTTGCCGCGGGCGAAGTTTTTCTCGGCATTGGATTTGTTGGCTTCCGCCCGGGCCAGCTCCGCTTTGGCCCGGGCCAGGGCGGCTTTGTAGGAGGCCGGGTCGATATCGAACAGCGGGTCGCCGGCGCTGACGTCATCCCCTTCCTTGAAGTGAATGGCGATCACCTTGCCTGAGACTTCCGCGCTGATGTCCACGTCGCTGCGGGAGGCAATATGGGCATTGAAGCCGCGCTGGGGGTGATAGGGCTGCTCGCTGGCTTTGACCACGAACACCTGGGGAATGGTTTCCTCCGGCAGCGGCTTCTCGTCGCAGCCGGTCAGTAACAGTCCCGCTGTCAGGCACGACATCAGGCCCGATAACAGCCCTTTTGGTTGCATGCGTAGTCTCCCGCTCATTGAAGGTCACCCAGCAGGGCCTTGCCCAACCGGCGCTGGTCGGAACCGGCTTCCACGTTGCCGTTGTTCATGTACCAGCGTATGGCGTGCATATCGCCGTACTGGTGTCCCACGTCTTTTAAAGTGTGCCCCCGTTGCTCCAGTTCCTTGCTCAGGGATTTGCTGAAGGCGTCGGGCTCGTGTTGTACCACATCCGGCACAAACTGGTGATGAAAGCGGGGGCGGTCCACCCAGGCCTGGGGCCCTTTCTGGTCCAGTGCCTCCAGCATACCCAGCATGACCATGGTGATGATGCGGCTGCCGCCGGGGGTGCCCAGCAGGGCGAACTGGCGGTTGTCCTTGGGGCCGTATTCCATGAAGGTTGGGGTCATGCTGGATAACGGGCGCTTGCCCGGGGCAATGGCATTGGCCTGGGAGCCGATCAGGCCGTAGGCGTTGGGGCTGCCGGGTTTGGCGGAAAAGTCGTCCATTTCGTTGTTCAGCAATACCCCGGTACCGGCCACGGTGACGCCAGAGCCGAAGGGCAGGTTGATGGACAGGGTGGCCGCCACCCGGTTGCCGTCTTTGTCGATGATGGAAAAGTGGGTGGTGTGGGTGCCGCTGCCGGTGGCCTTGGGCAGACCCAGGGTGCTGCTGGGGGTGGCGTGGCCCATGGAGATGTTGCTGGCCAGGTCATCCAGATACGCGGCACTGGTGAGGCGTTGTACCGGTACCGTGACGAAATCCGGGTCCCCCAGGTATTCGGCCCGGTCCCGATAGGCCCGGCGCATCACTTCGATCAGCAGGTGGGTGCGGTCTGCTTCCGACTTGCCCTCCATATTGAACAGCGACAGCATGCCGAACATCTGGGCCAGGGCGACGCCGCCGGAAGAGGGCGGTGGCGCGGACCAGATCACCGCGTCACCGTAGTTGAACCGGATCGGTTCCCGCTCCACCACCTTGTAGTTGGCCAGGTCCTCCAGGGTCCAGATGCCCCCGTGGGCGTTCGCGCCTTCCACCAGGCGCTTGGCCACATCCCCTTTATAAAAGCCGTCAAAGCCCTTTGCTGCCAGCTCCTTCAGCGTGTGGGCCAAGCCCTGCTGGACGATCATGCCGTCCTGGGGCGCACGGTTGTCCCGCAGGAAAATACGTTTGCTGGCCGGGTAGCGGCGCAGGGTGGATGCCCGTTTTTCCGCCAGATGGGTGTAGACCTTGTTCACCGGGAAACCGCCGGCGGCCAGCCGGATGGCCTGGGCCAGGGTATCGCTGAGGGGCAGGGTGCCATAGTGTTGGGACAGGTGGACAAAGGCGGCGGCCTGGCCGGGAATGCCGGCGGCCAGGGCGGTATTGATGGCCTGGTCGCGATCCACTTCGCCCTTTTTATCCAGGAACAGATCCTGGTGGGCGGCACCCGGGGCAGTTTCGCGGGCGTCCAGCATCAGGGTTTTGCCGTCTTTGGCCCGGTGCAGCATCCAGAACCCGCCACCGCCGATGCCGGCGCTGTAGGGCTCCACCACCCCCAACACCGCTGCGACGGTCACCGCCGCGTCGAAGGCGTTGCCGCCGGAGGCCAGGATCTTGATGCCCGCCTCGGTGGCCAGGGGATGGGCGGATGCCACCGCTGCCTGTTTGGGCAGCACCTCAGCCCAGGCTGATACGGCAGACCAAGGGCAGGCCAGCGCACCGAGTAAAACACAGAGCGAAAAACGGAATTGAATCAACATGTTCCTTCCTTGAATGGACACAAAAAAAAGGCCGTGAGGCCTTTTTAGTGGTTCCCGCACCAGAAGTCCAGTCCCGCGGCGTTAACCTTCCGCCTGCAGGCGCTCATATTTCTCCATCAGTTGCTCTTCACTTTCCACGTGCTCCGGGTCCAGGGGGATGCAGTCCACCGGGCATACCTGCTGGCACTGGGGTTCGTCGTAATGACCCACACATTCGGTGCACTTGCCGGGGTCGATCACGTAAATTTCGTCACCCTGCGAAATGGCGCCGTTGGGGCACTCCGGTTCGCACACATCGCAATTAATGCAATCGTCGGTGATTATCAGGGCCATGGGGGTCTCTCTACTCGCTAATTACCATGAGCAGTGTACTGCTCCAGTTGCACTTCATCCACGGATGCTCTGTAGGGGCATTAACCGTGCTTTGCCTTCAGGGCCGCCAGTACCGGTGCCGGTACGAAAGGGCTCACGTCTCCGCTCAGGCCGGAGATTTCCCGCACCAGTGAGGAGCTGATGAAGGATAGATGTTCAGAGGGCGTGAGAAAAGCGGTTTCAATGCCGGGATCCAGGGCGCGGTTCATGTTGGCCAGTTGGAACTCGTATTCGAAATCCGATACTGCCCGCAGGCCCCGCAGCAGCACATTGGCTTTTTCCTCCTGGCAGAAATGCACCAGCAGTTTGCGGAACCCCTTCACCTCCACGTTAGGCAGGTGGGCCACCACCTCCTGGGCCAGCGCGATCCGTTGCTGCAGATCGAACAGGGGCTTTTTCTTCTCACTGGCGGCGATGGCCACCACCACTTCGTCGAACAGGTTCGAGGCCCGCTCCACCAGGTCCAGATGGCCGTTGGTCATGGGGTCGAAGGTGCCTGGATAGACGACGCGGGTGTGTGAGGTCATGCTCTGGTCTCGGAATGGGTGAAGGTGGGCGAAGGGTAACGCATGCCTGATGCAAGCTCAACCACCGCACCCCGGCGCCAAAATCGGATTAGGCTTCTGCCGGAAACCACCCTACTATAAAGCACTGCAATGGGATGTTGCTGAAATGACTGCAGAAATCAGGAATGGGCACGGTTTTGCCTGCGGTGCCTATGCTATGCTGGTAAAGACATCCTGGAATCCTGTACTTCGAGCCTTTAGCTGGCGATATGTTTGTTCAAATAAAAGAGTTGCGCAGCGGGCTTGGCCGCAAATTTTTCATCCTGGTCTTCCTGGCGGCCCTGCTGCCCATGCTGCTGTTCGCCTCTTTTTCCTATAACTACGTGGGCAATGCCCTGCTGCAGGAAAGCCGCGCCAACCTGCAAAAGGAAGCCCGTTTCTACAGCACTATCCTCTATGAGCGCCTGCTGCTGGTGAGCAGCCAGGTGGCCGCCAGTTACCGGGCACAGACCACTACGGTTGCCGAAGGGGGGCTGGAATTCTCGCCCTACAAACGCCTGCAGCGCCTGGAGTGGTCGGAACTGGAGTACCACCTGCAGCACCTGAGCATGCGTGACCAGTTGCAGGCCCGGGAGCGGCTGGTGCGGGGCATGCGGGTTTTGCTCACTAACCCGGACGGCCATGCCATCCTGCTGCAGCCCGACACCGGCGATGACGGCCTCTATCTGGCGGATCTGGACGTGGGCTATCTGTTGGGCGAGAGTGACAATCGCAATCCGGAGTTGAATTACTGTGTGTTCGGCAGCGATGCGGTGCCCCTGTATTGCTCCCGCGCCCATGAGATCAGCCGTAGCGGCTTCCAGCAGATGATTCGTGACCAGGGCAACCGGTCCAATTTTCAACTGGACTGGGAGGACGGCGACGCCATTCAGCAGGTGAGTGTGCGCAGCGTGTTCCTGGAGAACCAGTTTGGCGTCAACCAGGCCTGGCGCCTGTGGGTCAGCCACCCGCGGGCGGATGTGTTCCAGACCCTCAATATTCTGCAGCGGGTGTTGTCGTTGCTGGTGGCGGTGACGGTGCTGCTGGCGGCCCTGGTGAGTGTCCTGCAGATCGGGCGAATCCTGCGGCCCCTGCGCCAGCTGATGGATGCCACCCACGCGGTGGCCAATCGCAATTTCGAGGTCAGCCTGTCCATTCCCACCCGGGATGAACTGGGGGATCTGGCCGAGGCTTTTAACCAGATGGCCCATCAGATCGGCAAGCAGTTCCAGTTGCTCACAGGCCTGTCCAAGATCGATCAGTTGATCCTGAGTGTGCCGGACCTGGATCAGGTGGCCCAGTCCACCCTCAGCACCCTGCATGAGCTGGTGTCCAGCGATGCAGCGGCGGTGGCCCTGCGCAATCCCGACAACGTGGATGAAATGTGGGTGTTCCATTACGCCAAGGCCACCGGCCAATACCAGATGCAGCAGCAGACCCTGGGTGACGATGAAAGCCATTGGCTGGGGGTGTTGCCCGCCAGCCATAAAGCTTCGGCAACCGATGCCAAGTACCTGGGTTGGTTGTGGTCGGAGCGGGAGGAGGTGCTCAACGGCAGTTCCTATCTGTTCCCCATCATGGCGGCGGGCAAGAACCGCGGTGTGCTGGCCCTGGGCTGGTCCACTTCCCACACCCTCCCGGAGCAGGATCGCGGCCTGCTGAAGGATTTTGCCGATCGCCTGGCGGTGGCCATCACTGCAGTGCGGCGGGAAAAGAAACTTTATCGCCAGGCCCACTTTGATCCCCTGACCCAGCTGCCCAACCGGCAGTTGATGAAAGACCGCCTGGACCAGGCCATCAAGCACGCCACCCGCAACAACAGCGCCGGTGCCATCCTGTTTGTGGATCTGGACAAGTTCCAGCAGGTGAATGACACCGACGGTCATTCCCTGGGGGACCAGATTCTGATTCGCACCGCCGAGCGTCTGCAGGTGTGTGTCACCATGGAGGACACCGTGGCGCGCCAGGGCGGTGACGAGTTTGTGATTGTGCTCAACAACATTGATACCCCCATGCGGGCCACCCGGGTGGCGGACAAGATCATCACCATGCTGGGCTCGCCTTTCACCATCGAAGGCAAGAAGCACTTCCTCAACGGCAGCATCGGCATTGCCGTATTCCCCAGTGATGGCATGGATGTGGATACCCTGCTGCGCAAGGCGGACACGGCCATGCATCGGGCCAAGGCGGAAGGCGGTGGCCAGTACCGTTATTTTGAAGAGGAAATGAACCGGGCCTCGCAGCGCCGGGTGACTGCCGAACACCGCATCCGCAATGCGCTGGATGGCAAGCAGGTGGAATTGCGGTATCAACCCCAGTGGTTCTTGCAGCGTAATGAATTCAGTGTGGAAGCCCTGGTGCGGATTCGGGATGCGGAAGCCGGGCTGTTATGCCCGGCGGATTTTATTGATGTGGCGGAAGACACCGGCCTGATCCTGGATGTGGGGGAATGGGTGCTGCGGGAAGCCTGCCAGCAGATGGCGCGCTGGCGCATGGACAACCTGAATGTGAAACGGGTGTCGGTGAATGTGTCCGGTCGCCAGTTGGAGCGCATGGACTTTGTGTCGGTGGTGCAGGAGGCGGTGGACAGTGCCAACCTGGATTATACCGATCTGGAATTGGAGGTGACGGAATCCATCCTGATTGTGGATTCCGAAAGCGCGGCCCGCAAGTTGGGCCAGCTCAGTGACCTGGGGGTGACCATCGCCATTGACGATTTTGGTACCGGCTATTCGTCCCTGAGTTATCTGCATCGCCTGCCGTTTGACCTGGTGAAAATCGACCAGCAGTTTGTGGCCGGAATCGGGCTCAATAAAGCCAGTGAGGCCATTACCCGCAGCGTGGTGGATCTGGCCAAGTCGTTCAACAAACAGGTGATTGCCGAGGGCGTGGAAACCCGCGAGCAACTGGAACTGCTGCGTTCCATCGGCTGTGATGCCATGCAAGGCTATCTGTTGAGCCGACCCCTCACCGCCGACAAGGTGTCGGCGTTCCTGAAACAGGTCCGCTCCGAACCGGAACTGACCTGATCCCCCGTTTTATCTGTCTTGTGCTGCGCTAGACGAACAGCTCGCGGCGCTGGCGAATCTGATCCAGCATGCGCAGGGTCAGTCCCCAAACGGTTTTCTCAGCATAGTGGTAACAGGGCATCTGCAGGGAGAAGTGCCCCTGCTTCCAGGTCAGTGAGCTGCGCATCAGCCGGTCGTTGAAAAAATCCAATGGAATCCACAGCGCATCATCGCACTCGTGATTCAGGTTCACTTCATCATCCCCCTGCCAGTGAAACAAAAACGGCGTCACGATCATGGGCGTATTGTGACGGTGGCTGCGGGTCAGCTGATGGGACAGTTTGCGTTTGAAAGCGCCGTGATGAAACAGGTCGAGTCCGGTTTCCTCCCAGGTTTCGCGAATGGCGGTGTCTTTCAGGCTGGCGTCTTCCACCTGTTTGCGTCCGCCGGGAAAGGCAATGTCACCGGACCAGGGATCACCGGGTTTTTTCGCCCGCTGGATAAAGAAGATTTCGCAACCGGCTTGCCCCTGTCGATAGAGCACCGCCACGGCGGCCTGGTCAATCCATCCTCCCAGCCTCACGTCGCTCATCCCTCAGTAGATGGAAGGCTCGCCCTTGGGGCGGCTCTTGAAGCGGCGGTGCTGCCACAGGTACTGGGCTGGATAGGTGCGGATGTTGTTTTCGATGCACTGGTTGAGCAGGGCGGCGTCCATGACATCGTCGCCAGTGGGGTAGCCTTCAATGGCCGGTTTGACTTCAATGTGGTAGCCATCGTCCCGGCGGCCGAACAGCACGGGAATCACCTTGGCGCCGCTGATTTTGATGAACTCCGGGGTTTTGGCGATGGTGGCGGTGGGCACGCCGAAGAAGGGCGCGAACACACTGATCTTGGAGCCGTAATGCTGATCCGGCAGATAGAAACCGATGCCGCCGCGACGCATGTGACTGAGGAACGGACGGATGCTGCGGTTGGGCACTGGCTTGGTGTAGCGGGCGCGTTTCAGGGCGCTGTATTGTTCGAATAAATCGTTGTGGGCGGGTTTGTACATGGCCGCGGTGGGGTGGCGTTCGGAGAACATGCGCAGACAGAGTTCCAGCGAGGTCATATGGGCGGCGATCAGCAATACGCCTTTGCCTTCCGCCTGGGCCTGCTCGATGTGTTCCATGCCGCTCAAATGACAGAGTGGGTCCACCAGGGCGGGCCGGCCCCAATAGGCCAGGCCGATTTCGATAAAGCCGATGCCCAGCTCGTCAAAGGCATCGTGATTCAACTGCCGGCGTTCGGCTTTCGACAACTCCGGAAAACAGACTTCCAGATTACGGCGGGTCACCAGACGCCGCTCGCGGCTGATGGCCCGTGCCAGACGCCCCAAGCCGCGGCCGATGCTGAGCTGCAAGCGGAACGGCAGTTGCGCCACACACCAACCCAGGCCCAGTAATAACCACACGGGCCAGAAACGGGGATGATAGTGTCGGGATTCGATCTTGTAGGCGCTGCTCATTGCACAATTCTGCTGGCTTCAGTCAAACGAGGCGCCATGATAGCACAGGGTGCGGACGGGGCAGCATTGCCGTGTCTGCCACGTCTGCTCGGGCTTACCACCACAGGGTGTGCAGCGGAGACCAGCCTAGCCCTTTAACGCCTGCGCCAGCGCCGTGGCCTGCTTGGCCACCATGCCGTAGATGGACAGTTGTGGATTGGCTCCGATGCTGGTGGGGAAGGTGGAGCCGTCCATGATATGCAGGCCGTCCAGATGATGGAACTTGCCCAGGCTGTCCACCACAGAGGACTGTGGATCTTCCCCCATGCCGCAGCCCCCCATCACGTGGGCGCTGCCCACCCGCATTTTGTTGATGTCGAGATTGAGGCTGTCCGCCTGCTGCAACGCTTCCTTCAGAGTGCTCACATAGCGGCTTTGGCTGTGCACCGGGCGCACGGCTTTGGCACCGGCGGCGAACTGGATCTCGGTCATGGTTTTCCAGGCCCGCACGATGCCTTCCCGCAGGTAGTCGTTGATCTCGTAGTGGATGCCGGGGATGCCGTCATCCCGCAGGAAGATCTCGCCCCCCTGGCTTTCCTCTACGAAGCCGTCCCGCAGCAATGCGATCATCATGTTCAGGTACGGCAGGCGGTTCATCTGATCGGAGTGGGCCTGACCGTGCAGCATGCCGATGGAGGCCACAAAACCCGGCTGCAGGGGCGGTACTTCCAGTTTGAAGCCGGCGGGGCCGGTGGTGCCGTTGCGCCACTGGAAGTGATCCGAGTACACCGATTGCGGCGCACCATAGTAGCCGTCGATGCGCTCGGGAAAATCCCCCAGGGTGGCGGGAACCGGGTGCAGGAAGGTGCGCTTGCCGATGCGCTGATGGGGGTCCGGGGCATTGGAACGCAGCAGCAGGCCCGGGCCATTGATGCCGCCGCAGGCCATCACCGTGTGGCGGGCGGTGACGGTGAAGGTTTGGGTACGGTCGATGCCGTTGTCCGCCAGGCCATGGCCGCGCACGCCCTTGACCTGGTCGCCGTCGATGATGAGTTGGTCGGCGCGAGCCCGATACAGTAACTCCGCCCCCAGTTCCAGGGCCGCAGGAATGGTGGTGACCAGCATGCTCTGTTTGGCGTTGGTGGGGCAGCCGGTGCCGCAGTAACCCAGGTTCCAGCAGCCGTTCACGTTACGGGGAATGATGGCCCAGTCGTAACCTAACTTGTCACAGCCTTTTGCGATCACGCTGTTGTTGGCGTTGGGCACCATGTTCCATTTGCTGATGTGCAGGCGCTGCTCCATCTTTTCAAACCAGGGGGCCATCTCCTCTTTGCTGAAGCCTTTCAGGCCGTGGACCCGGGTCCAGTGGTCCAGGGTCTGATCCGGTGTGCGGAAGCTGGCGGTCCAGTTCACCGTGGTGGAGCCGCCCACGGCGCGCCCCTGCATGATGGTGAAGCCACCGTCGGCGGTGCCCCGGGTGAGGCCTTCCTGATACAGGCTGCTGTAAGCCTTCTTTTCCTGCATGTCGAAATCATTGGAGGTCTGCAGGGGGCCTTCCTCCAGCATGATCACCTTCAATCCCTGCTGGGCGAAGATTTCTGCTGCGGTGCCACCGCCGGCGCCGGTGCCGATCACCAGCACATCGCAATCCAATGCCAATGGCGCTTCCAATGCCGCGCCGTTATGGGTCACCCAACCGTTGGCCATGCCCTGGCGGAACAGGTCCGGGATGCCCTGCACTACAATATTCTTGCTCATCTTGGTCTCACTCAGCTGGGTATGTGGCGGGGCGGCCCCGGGTAGATGTCGTCGGTCCAGTTTTCGGGCTGGTCGTAGTACATCAGGGTGGGGAGCTGGGTCAGCAGCACATAGCCCTGACGCAGGGTGTTGAAACGGCTGTCCTGCCAGCTGGCCAGGAAGTCTGCAATGTCCTCTGCGCTGGCCTCCTGCCATTGCGGCCAGACGCCGGCCACCAGCATGCGGAAAGGCGCCAGGTACAGCAGGTCAAACAGTTCGTGGATCTGCTTCTGGGCCTGGGGTGAGGTGCTCTGGATGAACTGGTCGATATCGATCAGGAGTTGATTCAGGGTGCGTTGACGCTGGGCGGGCTCCGTGGGGAAGTTGCCCTGCAGTACCACGGGTGCAATGGCGCTGAGGATAATAGCGTCCTTTTGCCGTAGATACTGCAGCGACAGAGTCTCGCTGGCTTCACTCTCGACGGTGTGGCTGCTGCAACCCTGCAGCGACCCCAGTGCTCCGGCTGTGGCCAGAACGCTGGAGCCCAGCACACCCAACTTGAGGAACGCGCGGCGATTGAACGCTGGTTCGTTGTATTGGTGCATGGTGATACCTGTTTTTTTATGATTGTTTTGCTATGACAAAGCGGGCGCATCCCAAATGGAAAATGCGCCCGGCTGGGGGTAATGGGGCCCCCAATATTTTTGCGGTGATGTGATCAGTCCGGCTTGAAGGCCATCTTCAGCACCATCTTGTGGATGCGGCGGTTCCAGGGGGGGAACAGCAGTTTGGTGGGGTTGATCTTGCCTTTCTGCACAATCCCCTTCGACTTGCTGAAGGTGAGGAAGCCTTCGTAGCCGTGATAGTGCCCCATGCCAGATGGACCGATGCCACCGAAGGGAACGTCCTCCACCGCCACGTGGGTGAGGGTGTCGTTGACGCAACCGCCGCCGGCGTGGGTGTGGGTCATCACATAGTCAACCCGGGCCTGATCGTAGTCGAAATAGTACAGGGCCAGCGGACGGGGACGGTCATTCACGTAGTGCACCGCCTCTTCCAGGTTGTCGTAGGTGCGCACCATCAACAGCGGGCCGAAAATTTCGTTCTGCTCGATCAGCATGTCCGGGGTGGTGTCGAATACCATGGTCATGGGCATCTTGCCGGAGGTGGAGAAATCCTCCCGCGCCGGATTGATGGGGACGACTTTGGCACCCTTTTCTTCGGCGTCTTTCAGGTAGCTTTTCAGGCGGTTGAGCTGGCGCTCATTGACCACCGAAGTGTAATCCTCGTTGTTCAGCTTGGTGGGATACCAGTTGGACACCACGTCACTGAACACGCGGGCGAACTCGTCTTTCTGGGAGCGGTGCACCAGGATGTAATCCGGCGCCACACAGGTCTGGCCGGCGTTGATGCACTTGCCCCAGGAAATGCGCTCGGCGGCTTCTTTCATGGGGAAGGATTCGTGGATGATCACCGGGGATTTGCCCCCCAGCTCCAGGGTGACCGGAGTGAGGTTTTCCGCGGCGGCGGCCATCACGTGTTTGCCCACATTGGTGGAGCCGGTGAAAATCAGGTGATCGAAGGGCAGTTTGGTGAAGGCAATGCCCACGTCCGCTTCCCCGGTGATCACCGCCACTTGCTCTTCCGGATAGATCTCTGCCAGCATGGCTTTCATGGCGTCCGCCGAGTGGGGCGTGAATTCTGACATCTTGATCATCACCCGATTGCCCGCGGTGAGGGCGGCGATGGCGGCATCCAGGGCCAGAAAATAGGGGTAGTTCCAGGGCACGATGATGCCCACCACACCCAGGGGCTGGCGGATGACCTTGGCTTTGGCCGGGCGCATGTTCACCGGCATGCTGCGCTTTTCGGGCTTCATCCATTTGCGCACGTTCTTGACGTGGTACTTGATGACCTCCACCAGGGAAACCAGCTCCACAAACCGGGTTTCGGTGGGGCAGCGGGAGCCGAAATCCCGGTTCACCGCCTCCACCAGGGCGTCCTCGTGGCGGATGATGGCGTTTTTCATGCGTTTGATGGTGCTGATACGCTCTTCGGCGCTGGGCATGGGATGAGCCCGGTAGGCGGCGCGCTGGGCTTTGAAAATGCGCTCCATGTCCGCGATGTCCGGGCTGTGATCCGAAATATTGGCTACCTTGGCGACCATGATGACTTTCCCTCTGATTATTTGTGTCAATTATAGCGGCGGGGGTGGATGAGCACCGGCAAAACGGCCTCTCAGGGTATTTGGGCACCCTCCGTATACAACGCATCCATTTTTAGAGCTTTTACTCTAAAGTGTCAATGGCAGGGATGATCAAAGGGTGGATTTGCTCTGTTTCAGCTGCTTTCAAACCGTGTTCAACTTGGATGAAGGAGCGCTGCCAGATGCCATCAGCGCCATTGAAGGCCCACAAGCCGGGTGTAAGCTTCAGCCCGGCTTGACCACCTCATAGATACCCTGACTGCGGAGATATTCTTCATAGCTGCCGCTGAAATCGGTGATGGTATCCTGTTGCATATCGATGATGCGGGTGGCCACCGAGGAGACAAATTCACGGTCATGGCTGACGAAAATCAGGGTGCCGGGGTAGTTTTCCAGCGCCAGGTTCAGCGCTTCAATGGATTCCATGTCCAGGTGGTTGGTGGGTTCGTCCATGATCAGAATATTAGGGCGCTGCAAGATCAGTTTGCCGAACAGCATGCGCCCCTGTTCACCACCGGACAGACTACTGACCTTTTTACCAATATCGTCCTGGGAAAACAGCATGCGGCCCAGCGTACCGCGAATCAGTTGTTCATCGCCCCGCTCCGGCTTCCACTGCATCATCCATTGAAACAGCGTGAGATCCTGCTCGAAATCGTCACCGTGATCCTGGCTGTAGTAGCCAATATCGACGTTCTCACTCCATTTTACGGTGCCGGATTGGGGCGCCAGCTCACCCATCAGCGTGCGGACCAGCGTGGTTTTACCGATACCGTTGGGGCCGATAATGGCGACACGCTCACCCACTTCCACCATCAGGCTGAAGCGTTTGATCAGAATATTGCTGCCAAAGCCCTGGGTCAGCTCCGTCAGCTCCAGCGCCAGTCGGTGTAGTTTCTTGGCCTGATCAAAACGGATAAAAGGGCTGACCCTGCTCGAGGGTTTGATTTCAGTCAGCTCGATTTTTTCGATCTGTTTGGCGCGGGAGGTGGCCTGTTTGGCTTTGGACGCATTCGCAGAAAAGCGGCTGACGAAGGTTTGCAGCTCGGCAATCTTGGCCAGTTTCTTTTCGTTATCGGACTGCATCTGCTCCCGCGCCATGGTAATCGCAGTCATGAAATCATCGTAGTTGCCGGGATAGATTTTCAGTTCACCGTAATCCAGATCCGCCATATGGGTGCACACACTATTCAAGAAATGACGGTCGTGAGAAATGATGATCATGGTGCTGGTGCGCTGCTTGAGTAACTCCTCCAGCCAGCGAATGGTGTTGATATCCAGGTGGTTGGTGGGTTCATCGAGCAACAGGATATCGGGATCGGAAAACAGGGCTTGGGCCAGCAACACCCGCAATTTCCAGCCGGGCGCCACTTCGCTCATGGGGCCAAAATGCTGTGCCAGCGGAATGCCCAGGCCCAGCAGCAATTCACCGGCACGGGATTCGGCGGTATAGCCATCCAGCTCGCCAAACTCCACTTCCAGCTCCGCCACGCGGATACCTTCTTCCTCGGTCATCTCTGCCAGGGAATAAATGCGATCCCGCTCCTGCTTGATCTGCCACAGCTCGGTGTGCCCCATGATCACCGTGTCGATGACGCTGAAGTCTTCATAGGCAAACTGATCCTGACGCAGCCGGCCCAGGCGCTCATTGGCGTCGATGGCGACGTTACCGGCGCTGGGCTCCAGCTCACCGCCCAGAATTTTCATAAAGGTCGATTTGCCGCACCCGTTAGCGCCGATCAGGCCATAGCGATTGCCATTGCCGAACTTAACAGATACGTTTTCAAACAAGGGCTTAGCGCCGAACTGCATGGTGATATTGGCGGTGGTGATCACGCTGGCGACCTACTACAACAGGGGGAAAGGGCGGCGTACTATAGCAAAAGTAGTGGCCCGGAACCATGGGTCAGTTTTGAGTGCAAATCAACACGCTGTATGATGTAGACCCGTTTTACTCTGACCTGAATTATGTCCGTATCCCCTGTATTGCTTGTCATAGGCTACGTCTGGCCGGAACCCGCATCCTCGGCGGCGGGCAGCCGCCTGCTGCAGTTGATCAGAGCTTTTCAGCAGGATGGTTATCGCGTGGTGTATGGCTCGCCGGCGGAGGCCAGCCCCCATGCCTCTGATCTGGCAGCGCTGGATATCGAGGCCGTGGCACTGGCGCTGAACTGCGCTTCGTTTGATGGATTCGTCCGTGACCTGAACCCGGATGTGGTGATGTTCGACCGCTTTATGATGGAAGAACAATTCGGCTGGCGCGTTGAAGAGCACTGTCCGGGGGCGTTACGGGTGCTGGACACCGAAGATCTTCACAGTCTGCGCCATGCCCGTGCTGCCCAGCTGAAACGGCAGCCAGCCAGCTTGCCGCTTGTTCCAGACATGGAATTCCGTCACAGCGAGCTGGCCCTGCGCGAGGTGGCCGCCATACTGCGCTGCGATCTGTCGCTGATGATTTCCACCGTCGAAATCGAATATCTGACGCGATTTTTTCAGGTTCCGACGACTCAGTTACTCTATGTGCCGTTTATGGAAGAGAGAACGGATGCACCAAGCACCCTGCCGTTTGCACAACGGGCGCATTTTATGTCCATCGGTAATTTTCGCCACGATCCCAACTGGGACGCGGTACGTTATTTGAAAGAGACTGTGTGGCCATTAATCCGGCAGCAACTGCCACGGGCCGAGCTGCATATTTACGGCGCCTACCCACCCAAAAAAGCCACTCAGCTGCACAACGAGCGCAGCGGTTTTCTGGTGAAAGGCTGGGCCCCCGACGCGCACAGGGTAGTGGGGCAGGCACGGGTGATGCTGGCCCCGCTGCGCTTTGGTGCCGGCCTAAAAGGCAAACTGATTGATGCTGCCCGCAATGGCACACCGGCCGTCACCACCAGCATCGGTGCCGAAGGCATGTACGCTGATGGCGCCGCTCCCTGTGCTCTGGTGGCCGATACACCAGAAGCATTTGCGTCGGCTGCGGTGGGTGTGTATCAGAATGAAGATCAGTGGCTGCCCCTGCACCACAATGGCTTACGGTTACTGGAACAGCGCTTTTCATTTGCCGATCACGCGGTGCGTCTGAGCCAGCGGATTACCCGATTAAGGGCGACACTGGATGAGCACCGGCAGGCGCACTTTTACGGCCAAATGTTGCGTCACCACCGTTTGAAGAGTACGCGCTATATGGCGCAGTGGATTGAAGTTAAAAATCGGTTAAAAAGTACTGAGCAAAATGAACTCTGATCTATGCTGTGGTTGAGGGGGGTTCAAGTGGGAATAAGACATCAAATAGAAAATGACAATAGCAATACCTTTACCCAAAGCGGACGTTCCAAAAATAAAATGCTCATTTTCTCTTGGTTGTTTGCTTGGGCGTTTCTCCAAAAAGTTGTCGATACTCTACTGAAAAACGGCCTAGGTGTGAGAACCCCCAAGCCATGGCTGTTCGGCTGATGGTGCTGCTTCCCCCAGGGTCTGCCAATAGCTCTCGTCGTACGGCGTTTAGTTTCATGCAGCGAAACCACTGGTTGGGTGTTATTCCGTAGCATTTCTTGAAATGGTATTCAAGCATTCTTGCGCTGGTGCCCACTTCCAGCGCAAATCTATGCAGATTGAAGGGTTCCGCCAGATTTGCCATCAGAAAATCTTCAGCTCTTGTCATCAAAATTTTACGTTTATCGGCGTGGCGGATTTCCAGCGAATGAGAAAGGGAATTTTGAGTACCGAACACGCATAACGCAATCTTATAAAGAAGCTGCTGCTCCAATAGTGGTAGTGGCTCAGCGGGCGTTCTATTGTCTGACAGAGTTCGTGCGCTTGTGAAGACGCTGGATATTAACTGTGTCACCGATGTGGCTAACTGCGCGTTGGGTTTGAAACTGACTACGCCATCATGAGGTATTGGTAGCGGTAAGCCGAATAAATCAACGATGAAGCTCTGGATATAATCGCGAGGGGCGCAATAAGCAAACCATGTACTGCCGGGTGCTGCACAGTAGTTGAGTTCTTTACCCTCGCTGTAAAGTTGCACACTGCGGGAAGGGCAGAGAAAACCATTTATGGCAACCGTCGTTGGAGATTCCACGACCAGTCCTAAACACACACAACCCGTTGGCCAGGCGCCACTGATATGAACTCCCATTTCATAACGACCCTGTTGCAAAGTGGCGTGCTCAAAAACCAGCACGTCCACATTCGCAGACAGTACCCCTCCGGGCATAATCCGGTGTTCCATGTCCGTTTGGTTGATTACCCCAGTGAGTTCTTCTGGTGCTAGTGCTTCATAGACGAGGCTCTGAAATTCCATATTTTTCAGTCCATTTCTTAGGCTTTAACGTTTCGGTTTTCGGATAGTATTGAAGCACATTAATGTGTACGGTTATAGCGCTTTGCTGGATACAATCTCCCAGCATCTAGATCCGCGCGTTCCATCGGACTGCGGTTAGACTTTCGGTCATGGAAGCGCTCCAAAGGAAGGAACAGAGATACATCATGTGTAAGAAAAATGTCATCCGCTTACTTTCGATCGCCGCTGCCTCTCTTGTTTCGAATGCCAACGCTCAGAATCAGGCGGATGCAGCGGCTCAAGCTAATAACCCTTTGGCCAATATGACGGCTTTCAACATCCAGGATTACTATATGGGGGAGCTGACTGAATCGGATGAGTCGGCCAATCAGGCCTGGTTGCGCTTTGCCAAGCCCTTCTCGGCAGGTAAAACCAACTGGATCATGCGCGCGTCCCTGCCGATCAATACCTTTCCTTCATCAATCGATGGCGATAAGGAAACCGGTATTGGCGATCTGAATGTTTTCGCCGCGTACTTGATCGATACCGGTAATCCAGCGATCAGCTTTGGTATCGGTCCTCAAATTACAGCACCAACGGCCGGTAAAGAGGAACTGGGCAGTGAGAAATGGTCTGCCGGCTTTGCCAATGTTCTTTTCAACGCCAGTTCTACCCGCTTTCAATATGGTTATCTTTTAACCTGGCAAGAGAGTTTTGCCGGTGACGACGACCGGGAAGACGTCAATATGGCAGCGTTCCAACCCTTTGGCATGTATCAGCTCGGCGGTGGCACCTACCTGCGATCTGCACCGATCTGGGTCTATAACCTGGAAAATGACAATTACAGCATGCCACTGGGGCTGGGCATCGGACAAGTCTTCAAGAAAGGCAAAACGGTATACAATCTGTTTGTGGAGCCACAGTTCTCTGTGGCGGACGACGGCCCTGGACAACCGGAATGGCAGATTTTTGTAGGTTTTAATATGCAGTTTCTGAATTGATTCTCTGACACAATCCACTAAAACAAGGATCGTATATGAACAAATTTGTGATCGCTTCTTCACTCATGACCATCGCCCTGAGTTCCGGTTGCGCGAATCTGTCGAAACAAAGCGAAGGCATGAGCGAAGGAGAAACGACGACCGCTGCGAGCTTGACCCAGCCTTCTCATGAAGCATCAATTTCCGTTGAATACGCAAAAGTCGTTGCGGCACAGGCCTACGTGTGGGGCTGGCCCCTGGTTAACCAGTCCAACCGCCGGGCGGGCATTACCCAGGCACCCCAACCATCGTATTTGAATGGCGTACTACCAGTAGCTCCACAAGGACACATCGCCATGCTACACGACTACATTGACCCGGCTGAAACCTTCGTTACCTGTCCCAATCAGGACGTGGTTTACGGTCTTGGATTTTTTGCACTCAATGAACAGCCAGTGGTGGTTCAGGTGCCAAATTTCGAAGACCGGTTCTGGGTATACGCTTTTTACGATCACCGAACCGATCAGGTGGGCGAGCTGGGAAAACCGTATGGTTCCAAACCGGGGTTTTATCTGCTGGTTGGGCCGGAATGGGATGGCGTCAAGCCAGATGGTATCGTTGATGTGATTCATTCCTCCACAGACCTGGTGAACGTTATTCCACGTGTATTCATGGACTCAACACCTGAAGACAAAAAAGCCATTCAGCCCTTGATCAGTCAGGTCAACATCTATCCCTTGACCAAGTTCGACGGCACCATGAAAGCAGTAGACTGGTCAAGACTTCCCAGCATTGAAGGCCCTAAATCCGATGGAGAGACAAAGTGGGTTATTCCGGAGAAGTTCTTCGACCAATTGCCAACCGTTCTGGATCAGGTACCGCCACTCCCTGGCGAAGAGGCCATGTACGCGAACTATCGTGCCCTGCTGGCAATCAGTGAGCGCGACCCGGAAATCAGAAAAGCGATTGTAGAAGCCGCAGTGGAAACGGAAAAGTCCGTTATACCTTCTTTCTTCCAATGGAAAAACAACGGCAAGCCCGCGGGCAATGGTTGGAACCGCTCCGTCAATAACGCTCAATGGGGATTGGATTATGCTATGCGAAGCAGCACCGCAAAATCTAACATGTTCGATAATCGCCCTAATGAGACGCAATATTTCTACACCGACCTGGATGCAAGCGGCACTTCACTCAACGGTGCAAGCCTGTATTCCATTACCTTCGACAAAGGTCAGGAACCACCGGTGAAAGGCTTCTGGTCACTGACGCTGTACAACGATAAGCACTTGTTTTACCCCAATCCGTTAGGGCGATACTCTCTGGGCACCAAAAACAAGGATTTGCAATACAACGAGGATGGATCTCTGACGATTTATGCCGGCAATGCTTCCCCCGGTGCGGACAAGGAGAGCAACTGGCTGCCGGCTCCCGCAGGTCATTTCTCCCTATATATTCGAGCGTATTGGGGCCAACCAGCCATATTGGATGGCACCTGGAAGCCACCGGTGATCAAGAAAGTCAAATGAGCCTGATACAAGGAGAAAGCTTCATGGTTCGTCGCTCGTTGTTGGCTGCTGTATTTCTGCCACTGGTGGCTGCGCTGCTTTCAGCTACCGTGCAAGCTTCAAATGGCAAACCAATAGAAGAGTCCAACCTGATAGGGACTCAAGCGCTTATGTCCCCGGTGGGAACACTGGAGATCGACAATACTTACCCTACGGATCAAACTACGCAGCGGCTATATGAAGTGCGCGATCTGCAAAGGGCGGTTGAATTGTACTTGTGGGCATTGCCAACTGTTCAGTTTCAATCTTGGAAGGATGGCCAGGAAGATGCTTTCGGTGATGGCTTCACAGTTTATACCACGCTTAAAGAGCACATCGGCATCATTACTTCCAACGCCACCACACCGTACATTTTCGGTTGGCCGAATCTGAAGGAAGCGGGCCCGGTTGTTGTTGAAATGCCCGCGGGTCAATACGCTGCAGCAATCATGGACTGGTGGGAATATCCCGTTTGCGACATGGGCCTCTCCGGTCCTGACAAGGGAAAAGGAGGTACCTACATCATCGTTGGTCCCGAAGAAAAGCCGGAGAAGTACCAAGGAAAAGCCGACTATGTTTTTCAATCAAGAACCAACAAGCTGAGTGTCGGTTTCCGGGTGCTTGACCCCGGTGATGACGCCTTGAAAGCCTTCATGAAAAAAGTAAAAGTCTATCCCCTCTCATCAACAGCAGCAGCGCCTCGCTTTGCCTACAAACTGGACAAGGTGTGGTCAGGAACGCCCAAGCTGGGGCTGGGGTACTTTGAAACCGTACACAAAGCAATTCAAGGTGAACCCGTTCGGGGAAGAGACAAGATCTTTGTGTCCTGGCTACGCTACTTCGGCATTGAGGACGGCAAACCATTCTCGCCGAACAAACGAAATGCAAAAATCCTGGCGCAAGGTGCCAATATGGCGGAGCTTGTTGCGCGAGCCAACGCCATGCAGCCGTATTTTGCCGAGCCATACTGGGAAGGAACTCAATGGTATAGGTTGATTGATTTTCCTATTGAACAAGAAGACGAACGTCGCTATTTCGTAGACGAACGGGCGGCCTGGTTTTACGAAGCAGTAACTACAACCAAGGGGATGAAGACCGAGACACCCGGTGTAGGTCAGATCTACTTAAGTACCAAACGGGATAAGAATGCGAATTCCTGAAGGGGGGAGAGCACTACAAACTCCGTATTCCCGCCAATGCTCCATTTGAACAGTTTTGGTCCTTGACACCCTATAGTGAACATTCCAGAGGATTGATCAACTCTAAAATCACTGAATTCGTTGATGCAAACCGGGATTCGCGTGACAAGCGTCTCAAGTACAATTCCGACGGATCGGTGGATTTGTATTTCGGACCGGACAATTCAAAAGTGCCAAAAGACAGAACGGCTAACTGGATGATGACCAATCCGGGTGAAGGCTGGTTTCCGTATTTCAGATTGTATGCGCCCAAAAAAGCCTTTTTCGATAAGTCTTGGAAAATGGGTGATTTTGAGCGTATCAACTAGTCGCGATTACAGTCTACTTTGTAATGTGTTCTGAGCTACAGTTATCCATTGCAGATAGCCTCCCTGGAGAATTTGAATGGCAGGTGGTCGTCGGATTCAATATGGAACTCTCGGATTGATTTTATAAGCTGGATATAAACCACTGAGGAAAAACAGATGAAATGGAAAATGTTTGTCCCGAATACGCTATCAATGTTCTTGGCTGGTGTGTTAATCGCACAGGGATCAGTGGCAGCTGATCAACCCAAGTCAGCGACAAGTTCCACCAAGGCTGCCAATGAAGGCTTGTACAAAGCGCTTCCTTTTAAAGACAAGACTTCCTTCGAACTGGCCCACAAAGGCTTTATTGCCCCCCTGCCGTCTACTCCGCTGAAGGGCGAGGCTGGCAATATGATCTGGGATCCAGCGAAGTATGGCTTCATCAAAGAAGGATCAAAATCACCCGACAGTGTTAACCCCAGTTTGTGGCGCCAATCGCAATTGCTGAATATTTCCGGACTTTTCAAGGTGACTGATGGAATCTACCAAGTTCGGAACCAGGATCTCTCTAACATGACTATTGTGGAAGGGAAATCGGGCATCACGATATTCGATCCATTGATTTCTTCTGAAACGGCTAAAGTCGCGCTCGATCTGTATTATCAAAATCGGCCCAAGAAGCCTGTGGTCGCTGTCGTCTATACCCACAGCCACGTCGATCATTATGGTGGGGTTCGTGGAGTGGTGGATGAGGCTGACGTCAAGGCAGGTAAAGTGAAAATATACGCTCCAATCGGTTTCTTGGAAGCAGCGGTAGCCGAAAATGTTATGGCGGGAACAGCGATGAGTCGACGCGCCTCCTATATGTATGGAAATCTGTTGCCACCCAGCGAAAAAGGTCAGGTAGGCGCTGGCTTGGGTTCAACCACTTCAGCCGGAACGGTAACGCTGATTCCCCCGACCGACATTATCGAAAAAACTGGCGAGACACGGGTAATCGATGGCTTGACCTATGAATTCCTGTACGCTCCAGGCAGCGAAGCTCCTTCAGAAATGCTGTTCTATATCAAGGAGCTAAAAGCCATCAACTCGGCCGAAGACTCAACGCACACTTTACACAACACCTACTCGCTACGCGGAGCCAAGATTCGCGATCCGCTGGTATGGTCAAAGTATTTGAATCAGGCGCTGCACATGTGGGGTGACGATGCCGATGTCATGTTCGCTATGCATCATTGGCCTGTGTGGGGCGAGAAAGCCATCAAAGAGCAATTGAGCTTACAGCGCGATATGTACCGTTTTATTAATGACGAAACTCTTCGCTTGGCCAACAAAGGATATACATTGATAGAAATCGCGGAGATGATCAAGCTACCAGAAGCAATCACCAAGCGATTCTCCAACCGGGGTTACTACGGCTCAATCAACCATAATGTTAAAGCAACCTATGTGCTTTACCTGGGTTGGTTTATCGGCAATCCGGCGACCTTATATGAGCATACACCCACCGATGCAGCCAAACGCTATGTGGACATGATGGGTGGGGTCGACGCACTGCTAGAAAAGGCACAATCCTATTATGACAAAGGCGATTACAGATGGGTCGCAGAGGTGGTCAATCACGCAGTTTTTGCCGATCCAAACAATCAGAAAGCAAAGAATTTACAAGCGGACGCCTTGGAACAGTTAGGTTATCAATCCGAAAGCGGCCCATGGCGCAACTTCTATTTGACGGGTGCGAAAGAGCTTAGAGAAGGCGTCGCGCAGCTACCTACACCCGACACAGCCAGCCCAGACACTGTGCGATCAATGGATCTGGATCTTTTCTTTGATTTTCTCTCAATGCGTTTGAACAGGGACAGGGCTGCGGATAAAAAGATCACACTCAATTTCGATTTTACGGATCTCAACAAGCAGTATGGCGTGGAAATGGTGAATGGAGTAATTAACCATAGTGAGGGGGTACAGTTGAAAAAAGCTGATGCGAATATCACCCTCAGTAAGGAAACGCTGAATCAAATCATGCTGAAGCAGTTAACACTGGAAGATGCCATCAAGAATAAGAGTATCAAGATCAAAGGTTCAGAAAAGAAACTGGATGAGATGCTGTCTTATCTGGAAACTTTTGATTTCTGGTTCAATATAGTCACTCCCTAAAAACCGTGAACGGTTCTATCCCCCGGTGTTCTGATCACTGGGGGATAGGGCACTATCCGAATTCCAGCCTAGGATATGGGCAGTTCACCAAAGTGAAAACGTTCCGAGCTGGGTTGTAGAGCGAATCGCCAATTTGGTATCTTTCCAGTCCACATATTTCATCACGATCTTTAGTGGCTCGGAAACACATGATTGAGTTTGTGAAGGTCTGCTTTTCGATGCCAGGAATGTGTTCACACGGCACTAAACCGCTGATGTCGTTCAGTTTGGCGCAATAAACTCAATACGGTTTCGGCCCTTTTCCTTGGCTTGATAGAGCAGTGAATCCGCTGCTTGCAGCAGCTCTTCATGCCCATCCCGTGCAGCAGGAACGGTAGACGCAACTCCGATACTGACTGTCATAGTTACCGGATGGCCAGATGCATCCACCTGCAGCTGCCTGAACGCTGCCAGGATATTCTGTGCCACCGCCACGGCACTTTGCAGGTCGGTATTGGGTAAGACCGCCACAAACTCTTCACCGCCGTAACGTGCTGCCGTATCCCCTGGGCGTCTGATGTTCGCTTTGAACAATATTGCGGCCTCTATCAGGCAACGGTCTCCGAAAGGATGGCCATGGCGGTCGTTCAGGCTCTTGAAGTGGTCGATATCGAACAACAGTACTGAAATTGCGGTTTGGTCACGATAGGCGCGTAAAAATTCTGATTGAAACCGTTCGTTGAAGTAGCGCCTGTTTCGAAGCTGTGTGAGTTCATCTGTGGTAGACAAACGCTGCAATTTTTCATTGGCCGCTTCCAGCGCCTGGGTGCGTTCACGCACTTTCCTGTCGAGATCCGCGTTCACTTCAATTTGTACCTGCAGGAGTTCTTCTTTGGCTGCAGCCGATGCTTTTTGTGCGAATTCCTTCTGCATACTAAGCACCCTGATGCGATCGGCAATGGCGGCCGAGAGCAACAGCGCCTCGATGGCAGAGCCTATTTGCCAGGCATGTTCGGTCAGTGGTGTTACCGGCATCAAGCGCCATCCGATCAGAGCATAGGCCAGACCGCCGGTGATCGTGGTGACCCAGCCCGCCAGAAATAATTTCGAACCGGGTTCTTTGATCGCCACGCTTTTCAGGCAGCACAGGAGCATCATGATCGCCATCAGGCTGGCCGATAAAGTGGAGATAGTGGATGCGTAGTAAAAAGGCACCCAAAAGGGCAGCGTAGCCACCACCGCAAGAATGCATTGCGTGACACTCAGGAAGAATGCCAGCCGAGCCGAATGAACCTTGATATTCAGGAAGCGCTTGCTGAATTCCCCGATTGCGATAAGCGCCACATTCAAGAACACCAATATGCCTTCGCGCTGCCAGAAAACACTGTGTAATCCCAGGAATTCATCGGCGATTCCATTGACGCAGATAAAGGTCATGAAATGATGCAAGACGATGACGGCCAGGTAATAGTAGTACACTTTTTGCCGTAACCAGGCGGCCAAAAACAGGCTGAATACGAAAATGGATGCAATGATTCCGTAGTAGTAACCAAGCAGGCGCTGGTCTTTTCGTTCGTAGAGCACCGCCGCTTCATCGGACAATAAAATCAGATGCGCATAGAATAGGTTCCCGCTGGTTACCCGTAAAAAGTAGTCCCGGGTTTCATGGGGGTTGAGCTCCACCGGGAACGTTGCATGGCGGGAAGGAAAGCCCTGCTCGGTTTTCCCATACAGGCGACCACCGCGTTGGTGTGAAATGAATTGACCGTCCCGGAATGAATAAAAATCGATTTCATCCATCATTGAATGCGCATAACGCAAGTACCATTGAAGCCGCTTCGGAGTGGAATTCGATAGGGAGAAATGCAGCCAGTACGCCGATTGTGATTGGCCAAAGTTGGGGATGGTGTCTTGGCTCGGGATGTATTCATCCAGTCGTGCTCGGGCGTCGTCGAGGGTGAGTTCACCGCTGGGGTCTTCGAGAATGCCGATGTATCCCCCCAATTCATAGTGGTCGGCGTCACCAACCGAAATCACCTCATCATGCTGAACTGTGGCGATCGCTGGGGTGATCGCTGTAGCGCACCAGAGTAAACCAAGAATGAGTCCGAACCGGTACGGCGTGCGCCGGACAATGTTCAGCGGGTGTGTCCATGAAATCACGAATTCGGCCTGGAATTATCAGTTTTAACAATGATTTATGTGCGGTCTGTGATATCGGGCGGAGTCAAAAACGTGGCCCCCTCCTTTATAGAATAGACGATTGTTTGGCTTTGCGAGGAACGGGCGGTCTTAGGGGGTTTAAAATAATGAGTCAGTGACGCAATCGCGGGCTGAGCCCGATGCAGCTCAGCCTGAGGGGGTGGCGTAGTACCTGACGACTTACAACAGTCTTCCCCAAAGCGGTCTCAGGGCCCAGAGAGAATAGAATACAGCCGCAGGTGCGTGCTTCTTTTTCTTCCACAAGAACTGGCCCTGGCCGCGCAGGAAATCCGCTCCCAGAAAGGCATCTGCCAACGCCGCAGATTCCCTCGCATTGGCGGCTCTGAGCTCCTCCAGTTGGCTGTCTTTGAGAAACTTTTTGGTCTCACCCGAGGCAATCCAGTGTTGCGCGATCTCATGCGCTTTATCCAATAGCTGATCGTCGGGAACAACCCATTGCACCAATCCGGCTTCCAGGGCTTCTGCCGCCGTGGGTTTCCAGCCTTCCTCACCCAGCATGCGTTCGGCATTAACGTCCCCCATAAGGCGGGGAAATTGCACGGTGGAACAGCCTTCCGGTGTGATACCCAGCGCTTTAAACGGTGTGGAAAAGGTGGCCTGAGTCGCAGCGATGATGCTCTGGCACAGCGCCGCCGAGGTCACACTGGCACCCAAGGCTGGGCCATTCACGGCCGCCAGGATAGGCTTGGGGCAATCCAGGAAGGTTGCAAACAGCGCCTGGTTGGCCTCGACGATCATCTGGTGGAGTGTCTTTGGGTGCATGACTTGTACGGTGCCGGCCAAATTGGCACCCGCCGAATAGTATTTGCCCGAGCCGGTGAAAATAATGACTTTAATGCTGTCAGCCTGACAGGCTTTTTCAAAGGCTTCCTTGAAGGCTGACATCATTTCTTGAGTCCAGCCATTTAGCTTGTCAGGCCGGTTCATTTGCACGGTGACAACGCCTTCCTTGACGAACGTTGCCACCTGTTGTGCTGATGCAGGGCTTAAGTTGAGCTCGTTCAACATTGTCACCTTGTGGGCTCGTTTAATTGATATTCAGAGCTGCCTACTATAAGCATTGTGACCCCTGAACGGAAGTGACGGTGGCAATGGTATTAGGCCAGACCGAGACCGTGGGGAAGCTCATTGGAGAACCCGTTAAGCCATATAACGCATGTTATAATGTTGTGCTATGCGCGCTATAATGCACGCTAGCTTTAATAAACAATAGCCTTAATGAAGTAGAGAGACTATTCATGGCACGAACCAATCCCGAAGCCAGGCTCAGACTGGTGGCCACTGCTGCGGACATGTTACGTCGTCGAGGGATGAATGCGACCAGTATTCGAGAGTTGGCGAAAGCAGCCAAAGCGCCACTGGGTTCAACTTATCACTACTTTCCCGACGGGAAAAAGCAGGTCATCACCGAAGCCATTCAATTTGCCGGCGACAAGATCTCCGGCATGTTGCAAAAAGCCCTGAGTCATGGCGCGGTAACCGGCGTTAATTCTTTCCTCCAGGTATGGCGGGATGTCATTGAATCCACACACTTCAATGCCGGTTGCCCGGTGGTTGCGGCAGCCATGGAAGAAGCCACCAATGAGGATGTGGAAGCCGCCCACGCGGTGGCTGCCGCTGTTTTCAACCAGTGGCGGAAGTTGCTGGGTGATGCCCTGGTGAAGGAAGGCATTGAACAGGAGCGGGCTGGCGCCCTGGCCACCATGATCATTGCATCAACCGAAGGGGCGCTGGCAATGTGCCGGGCGACCAAAGACATAGAACCCTTTGATCAGGTGACCGAGCAACTGCATATCTTGTTGGATGCGGCACTCATGCACTGAGCTTTTCAATATTGACCGGGATGGTCTTGTGCAATGGGGTCCGGTGAATCGGGTCGCAGTGATCTAACCCAGTAATCAGGTTAATCATGGGCCCGTTTACCTTGCCTTTCTGGTAATTCGATCCGTACCCATGAGGCATCATCAGATAACCCGTTCTGACCGAGTCATCAATTTCGATCTCCGCCTCGATGGTGCCGGTCTCCGACTGACATTTGACGCGATCACCTTTTGCAAGGTCCAAGCGCTCAGCGTCTGCAGGGTGCATGCGCATAAAACCATTGGGATCGATCTTGCGCCATTTGGGATCTCGATAGATTTGATTGGCGTTGTAACTTCTGCGTTCCCCTGCAGAGAGAATGAAGGGGTATTGTTCACTGGTCAGATCATCGATGGACAGCTTATCCATAGCATCCAGTAGCTCAGGGATTGCCAAGGTAATTTTGCGCTGGGGATTTTTCACCAACCGCCACACGTCATCATACCTATGCTCGGAGAAGATCAGGCCCGAGCGGGCTTTCAGAATGGCGTTGAACAAATTGACACCTTGAGTCAGTTTGTTGCCATCATGCCCAGCCCGCCGCACCGCATCAGGATATTTTTGTGCCAGGCTGATCGAAAGCGGCAGCAACAGCGTGATCGCTGCTGCGTTGTTCTCCAGCGTTGGGCCCAGGGTGCGATACAAAATAGACGCACCATACCTTATCCGCTTTTTATTTGCCGCAAACGTGGCAGCCAATGCTGCGATAAACCCGGCATGGCTACTGAAATCGGGCTCGTATTTGGCGATGCGGCTCAATATGGGGAAGCTTTTTGGCAGCTCCCCCATTTTTTCCAGCAACCGGGTGTAGATTTCCGCCTCAATGAGCGTTTCACCTTTCACAGGGAACAGCGGATGTCGCACATGAAAGCCATTTTTGGGGAATTCCATGTTAAAGCCGGTGAACTCCCACTTTTCAAACTGGGAAGCCGCTGGTAACACAAAATCCGCTAACCGGGCTGTCTCGGTCATGGCCACATCAACTACAACCAGTAGCTCTAATGACTCAAAGGCTTGTTTATGGACCGTTGCATCGGGCCAGGTCAACGCCGGATTACAGCTGTCCACGATCATGGCACGAATCCGACGTTCTCCCGCTTTTAAAATTTCGTCAGGCAAAATATTGGGTGGCAGAATGCCGGACACGGCAAACATATTGTGATACACAGTACGCTTGAACTTGGGATTGCGTTCGTCCGTATGACTGAGAATGGGGATCAGTGAATCGTGTAGATTATTGCCGCCTTTCTTGCCGAACTGACCGGTGATCAGGAAGAACAACTTTTCAAAATAGCTGTTCAATGTGGAGTGATTGGAATGCTGGATACCCAGATCCGCCCGCACACAGGCAGATTCAGCCTGGGCAAAGCCCCGCGCCACTTTCAAGGCATCCTCCATCGGCACATCCGCAGCGGCAATGTACTCTTGGATGGGTACATTCATCAGCATGCTCTTGACCGCGTCAAACCCGGTGCAATGCTCTTTAAGAAAGTCTTCGTCGTGTAGATGCTCCCGCACAATGATCGCCAGCATGGCACTTAACAGATACACATCCGTACCGGGTTTAAGCTGCAGATGAATATCAGCGGCTTTGGCCGTTTCCGTGCGCCGTGGATCAATCACCACCATGGTACGGTTCGGGTCTTTCTTGATTTCTTTCAGGGTGTCCCGGGCATTGGGAATGCCGTGGGATTGGTAAGGGTTACAGCCCAGGAAGATGATGAAATCAGAATGCTCAATGTCTTCCGCAGTATGACATTCCTGGCTACCGAACAGACGGCCGTTAACCCAAAAGTCACCGGTTTTTTCTTGCCCCAGCGAGTTGTAGTTATAGTAGCTGTTCATGGCGGCCCGCATTTGACCCAGATAAGCTCCGCCCAGGTGATTACCCTGACCACCACCACCGGCGGTGGCAAAGGCTTCACCACCATATTGCTTACGTATACTCAATAAACGCCTGGCAATATCGTCCAAAGCCTCATCCCAGCTTACTTGCGCAAAACTGCCGTCGGCTTGCTTTTTAAGTGGGTGCTCAATGCGATCTTCGTTATTCTGGTAATAGTCCAGTCGGGCGGCTTTTTGACAGATATAACCTTGCGATAAGGGATGATCCTTGTCGCCCCGAATCTTGGTGAATTTCCCATCCTCAATATCGACAAGCAGTCCACAATTTCGTGAGCAAAGGATGCAAGCAGTCTTTTCGGTGCGCATGGTGGTCTCCGTGTTGTATTCAGTTCCGTTAATGCCGGGTTCTGACCGTTGGATTATAGTATAACGAGTGTTATAGTCAATGGGTGAGGCGAACACGTGGGAGCAGTGCCTGCTGGATTATTGGCGCTGGTTATAGGTGCGTTGGCGTAGACCTTCGATGTCTCTCTTGGGCGGTGCCCCGAACAAGCGGCTGTATTCCCGGCTGAATTGGGAGGGGCTTTCATACCCAACCCGGAACGCGGCGCTGGCCGCATCCATATGTTCGTTCAACATCAATCGCTTAGCTTCATTGAGTCGCAGCCATTTCTGATATTTCAGCGGGCTCATGGACGTCAGTTGGCGAAAGTGATGGTGGAAGGTGGGGGCGCTCATCTGCACCAGCGCAGCGAGTTCCTCGATGCGTAGGGGGGACGCGTAATTGAGCTTGAGCCAGTCGATGGCTTTGGCGATGCGATGACTTTGCCCGTCAACGGAGGCAATCTGGCGCAATAGCCCAGCTTGATCACTCAATAGCAGCCGGTAATGCAGCTCTTTCTTGATCAGGGGCGACAGCACCTCAATGGCCGCGGGCTCGTCCAGCAGGTCCAGCAGGCGCTTGAATGGCTCCATGATCGCCGTGGTCATGGTGCCCAGCCCCACACTGATCCCACCCGATTTGTGTCGCTGGTGGGGTAAACCACCCTGGGCGATCAGTTCGGCAATCATGCGCATATCGAGCTTCAGCACCAGTCCCAGGCAGGGGGTGTCGGCACTGGCCACCACCACCTGTGAGCTGGCCGGCAGATCCAGTGAGGTGATGAGAAAGTTCGATGGGTGGTAGGGAAAGGCTTCACCACCGATCAGCATCTGTTTAGTGCCCTGCACCACCAGCACCACGCTGGGTTCGATCAGGCAGAAATCCGGCGCGGTGGGCTCCTCCCGCCGGAAAAACAACAGGTCTGGAATCGGCGTGGGCCAGTCCGCAGTGTGGTGGACCCGGTGGGCGATGACGCTGGCCATGGCCCGCTGGTAGGGCAGTAGCTGGGTGCTGGAATTCATCAGGTTCGATACCTCCTCAGAATGAACTGTATCCCCTGGGCTGCCCGCTTTCCACCCAAAGTCAGGACTGCAATAGGATCAGGCAAGAAATCCAGTGGAATGCTCTAACGATCTTCTGCATCAGGGTCGACAATGATCCTGTGAGCATTGGGAACAGGCATGAACAAGGGAGGAGACATGAACAAGATTGTAAACAGCATCAAGGCCCTGGCGGCGCTGCTCAGCGGTGGCATGGGGGCCACCCTGTCGGCACAAGTGCACTACCCAGAAGGCAGCCAACAGGCTTTCAAGGGGCCGGAGCAGTACTTCAGCGGTGACGTGCAGGTGAAAATGGTTTTTCCGGAGAACCCGAGCGCCCATTACTCCGGCGCCTTTGTCACCTTTCAGCCCGGGGCCAGAACGGCGTGGCATCAGCATCCCGCCGGGCAGCACATGGTTGTGATCTCCGGTACGGCCCTCACCGGAACGCGGGATGGCAAGGTGATCCGCTTTGAGCCCGGGGAGGCGGTTTGGTGCCCGCCCGACCTGGACCACTGGCATGGCGCAACCCTGGACCAGGCGATGCAGCACCTGGTGATCACGGGCAGCAAAAACGGACAGAATGTCATCTGGAAGGAAAAAGTCAGTGCGGCGGTGGTTGGCAATGATTCAGCAATGAGGAACCAAGATGAATAACGACAGTGAACAAATTCTTCCGGGCGGGCCGGGCATTGACCGCCGCCATTTATTGAAACTTGCTGGAGGACTTACGGCTATGACGATGGCATCAACAGCGGCGTCTGCATTTTCGCAGACGTCTATGACCCTCACCCAAGAGTGGGATAAGACCTTTCCCAAGAGCAGCAAGGTGGATCACAAAAAGGTGACCTTCACCAATCGCTATGGCATCACCCTGGCAGCGGATCTGTACCAACCAAAACAGAGCAGTGGCAAGCTGGCGGCGCTGGCCATCAGCGGACCTTTCGGCGCGGTGAAGGAACAGGCCTCCGGGTTGTACGCGCAAACCCTGGCAGAACGGGGCTTTATCACCCTGGCGTTCGATCCCTCTTATACCGGGGAGTGCGGTGGTGAACCGCGTCATGTGGCATCGCCGGACATCAACACCGAAGACTTCAGCGCCGCAGTGGATTTTCTCGGCCTGCAAGCCAATGTGGATCGGGAACAGATCGGGATCGTCGGTATTTGCGGATTCGGTGGGATGGCTCTGAATGCCGCTGCTGTCGACAAGCGCATCAAAGCGGTGGTGGCCACAACCATGTACGATATGAGCCGGGTGATGTCCAAAGGCTATAACGACAGTATGACATTGGCAGAGCGCAGCCAGGCACTGGAGCAATTGAGCTGGCAGCGTTGGTCCGATGCGGAAAACGGTCAGCCGGCACTGGGCCCCGTATCCCTGGAGTTGAAAGGGGGGGAGCCGCAGTATGTGGTGGAATACGCGGGCTACTACAAATCGAAGCAACGGGGTTTTCATCCCCGTGCAATCAACTCCAACGGTGCCTGGACGCTTACCAGTCCGTTGTCGTTCATGAACCTGCCGCTGCTGTCCTATATTGAAGAAATATCACCCCGCCCCATCTTATTGGTTCACGGCGAAAAAGCCCATTCCCGGTATTTCAGTGAAACCGCGTACGCGGCAGCGGCAGAACCGAAAGAGCTGATGATCATTGAAGGGGCCAACCATGTGGATCTTTACGACCAGATGGACAAGATTCCCTTCGACAGGATTACCGGATTTTTTCAGGATAATCTGGCCTGAAGCGAGTGTGATACGAGTAACGGCAGCTTGAATCCTGGCCGTTACTTGCCTTCAAACTGACCGTTACTCGCCTTCGAAAAAGTACCGCAGCGCCAGGGTCAGCAGGTAAAACCCCACCGCGGGCACCACGATTTTCAGCATGATGTTGGAATATGGTGTCAGGATCGCGGCCTGGCTGGCCGACAGCACCACATAGAAGGTGTAGGCGATGAAGAAGAACAGAAACACGGCGCCTTCGCTGCGGCTGATGACATATCCGGTGAAGAAAATCGGCAGGCAGAGCACCGCAACACCCACCATCACTGGAATATCCAATGCCAGCGCACTGGCGGGCACGGGCAATCCTTCCGGCGAGACCGCACCGCTGAGCCCCAGTACCGCCATCAGGTTGAACAGGTTGCTGCCCACCACGTTGCCCACTGCAATATCCCGTTCGCCGCGCAAGCTGGCGATAACCGAGGTCGCCACTTCTGGCAACGAAGTACCCGCCGCCACGATGGTCAGACCGATCACCAGCTCGCTCACACCCAGGTGTTGCGCTATCTGTACCGCGCCTTTCACCAACAGCTGCGAGCCGATCACCAGCAGCGCCAGGCCGCCCAGAATCAGGGCAGCATTGGTCCAGGGGTTGGATGGTTTTTGTGGCGTGGCGCCGAACTCCCGTTCGTACTCTGCAATGACCGCAGGATTTTTTTCCTTGCGGCTGTGCAGGATCAGGAACAGGGTGTAACCCAGGATGCCGGCGAACAGCAGCAGTCCATCCAAATGGCCGATTCGGCCGTCCAATGCCATCAGCCAGACCACGATGGAGACCGCGATCATCAGGGGCACATCCAGGCGAATCAGTTGTTGCGCCACCGCCAGGGGAGCGATGATGGCCGAGATGCCCAGAATGAACAGCACGTTAAAGATATTGCTGCCCACCACGTTACCCAGCGCCAGGTCGGCCGCATTGGACCAGGCGGCCCCCACGCTGACGGCCATTTCGGGGGCGCTGGTGCCAAACGCCACGATGGTAAGGCCAATCACCAGCGGGGAGATACCCACCGCTACGGCCAGGCGCGAGGCGCCTTTCACCAACACATCGGCGCCCACCACCAATAGGACCAGACCGACCGCCAGCATAATCATCATCATGACATTGTCACCAGGAAGGAAACCTGACGATGATTCTAAGGCACCGCCGTTGGCGTGGGCACTGGGTGGGGAAGGAATATATTTTCGCGGGTGGAGGGGGTTACCTGCTTGATTTGCTGGAAGCGCTCTGATAGCGGCAGGCGAACGTGATTGGCCGTATTCATGGCTTGTCAATAGTCAACCAGACGATGCCTGCCCGGACCGGTTTCCGAACAATGATTGGAACTGTTTTGGAAGCGGCGGAAAAGGTAACCCATGGCGACGACCTCTTTGGCGAAGCACACCGCGTTGGTGTTTGGTGGTACGGCGGGCATTGGCCTGGCCTGTGTGAAAGCGTTTGCAGCCGCAGGCGCGGAGCGGATTATGATTGTGGGCCGCAACCCGCAGCGGGGCGAGAAAACTCTGGGTGGGTTGCAGGCAGAATTCAGCACCACCACCTTTGCATTTTTTGCCGGGGATGCCAGCACCGTCCACGGCGCCGAGGCGGCGGTGGCAGCTTGTGTTGAAGCCTTTGGTGCGGTTGATATCCTGATGAGCACGGCCGGGGGCGATCCAATGCCGGCGATCTATCACACCATTCCCATCGAAGACATTGAAGGCATGGTCAAGGGCTCGTTGTTGTCGGCCATGCTGCCGGCGCGCGCGGTATTACCCCATATGATGGCACAGAAGCGCGGTGTCATTCTCACCATGGCATCGGATGCCGGCAAGGTGGCCACCCCCGGGGAAGTGGCCATCGGCACCGCCATGGCCGGGGTCATCATGTTCTCCCGGGCGTTGGCGAACGAAGCGAAGCGTGCCGGAGTTCGGGTCAACTGCATCACCCCTTCCATTGTTCGTAACACGCCGTTGTATGACGTGCTGATGGCCGATCCCTTTGCCGCAAAACTGTTCGGCAAAGCCGAGACCATGGCAACGCTGGGTGTGGTGGAGCCCGAGGATCTGGCGGCGTTGGCAGCGTATCTGGCCAGCCCGGCGGCGGCCAAATTGTCCGGCCAGGCCATCAGTTTGAATGGTGGAATCTCGATGGCGTGAACGCCGTTAGCGGTGTGGCAATTCTCTGGCCGTGCTTCACGATAACAATGTGAAGACTGCAAACGGCTTTGTAATTCTTACAGGTTTTATCCCTCGTTCCTTGCCGGGCTGGGCCCGGAAACTCGGTAACTGTCTGAAATTCTGATACTTGTTATGTTTGGCACGTTCTCTGCTAATTCTTCTGTGCAACGACATGTTATAAGCAAGGAGTTTAGCAATGAGTTTACGAGACAGCCTGATTAACAAGTTTGAGTCGCAGATCGACAGCTGGGAAAAGCAACTGGAAGCATTAGAAGCAGACGCCCGCAAAGAGAAGGCCGCGGCGAAAAATCAGCAGGCCGGTGCGGATCTGAAACTCAAAGCCAAGGAAGAGGCCGACCGGCTGCGCAACAAGATTCGCCATGCCAGCGATAAAGTCACGGAGCTGAAAGAGTCCAGTGAGGATAAAATTCAGCAGATCAAACGCGATGTGGAAAGCTGGTTCAAGCAGGCTTCATGATCCTGTCAGATTGATCCCCCCCATTGGCACCCTCTCGGGTGCCTTTTTTATTTTTGCAGCCAAACCAAGAACGATTTTAGTAGCCGAACAGGGATTGGCGCCGGGCTGGCTCCGCTGTGGGCTGCGGTGCCTGGTAGGTGGGGCTGGCCTGGTAGGCAGGGCTGACCTGGGCGTTCTGGTTAGCAGACTTCATGTCCTGCAACTGTTCTGACAGGGCTTTGATCTGCTCGCTCAAGGACTGCTCCAATTGGCTCATGCGCTGGTCGATGGCCTGCTCCGCGGGTGGCTCCGCAGACGCAGCGGCTTCATCGGTTGCTGGTGTCGCTGCCACCAGGGATGGTTCCTGTTGTGCCGGCAGCGGGCGTTGGTTGGAGGCTTCCGTCAGCAATTGCAGTTGCTGCAGCAATGGGTGATCGCGGACATCTGCAGCGCCCAGGGCGGTGCCCAACTCAAACAGTTTGGTTTCCAGCAGGATCAGCCAGCGTTCCATTTCCCGGTGGTCCATCGTGCTCAGGTTTTGCATGTCAGTGGCCACTGCCCCGGCCACAGCGAAGGAGAATTCCGCATTGGCCTTGACCTGCAACACCGCGGCTTCATCCCTTGGATTCTGGGCGATGACTCCGTTGGCCTGGTTGAGAGCCCCGATGGCGGCGCTGTAACTCAATGGCGCAAAGCGATCCACGGTGCCGCCGTTGGCCCGGGCCAGGTTCTGTGTCAGGTCATTCAGGTAAAACCGCTGGGCGGCCGCAATTTCCAGCGAGCGCTGTTCTTGCAGCAGGCGGGGCAAACCCTGACGAGCCGCTTCCGGGTTGCCATCGGCCACATACTCAATCAACCGTTGTTGTGTGCGCTCCAGCTCTTCGTATTCATCGGTAAAATGCGCCGGCGCCTGAAAGGTTTTCAGCCATACGAAGTTTTCATTGGCCGCACCGAAAATGGCATCCGCCTGCTGTTTGTTGTTTTCCGCCTGGTCCAATGCCGTATTGGCTTTGGCAATCAGCGCCAGGGCCTTGTCACCCATGCTGTCGCCGAAGAACAGAGAGATGGAACGGTTAACGTTGTCCGGGTCCGCCTGGAATCGGTCCGAGTAGCGCCGGGCTTCGGCCAGGGCGTCTTTCGCCACAGCCATTTGCGTGGGCGCGTAGACGTCCACATTATTGGATTGGGCCACGGCCACCCGGGCCTCGGTGATCTTGAGGGCATCCATGACCTGTTGGATTTTTTGCTGATTACCGGTTTGTTGTTCCACTTGCTGGACCATCAGGGCACTGTGACTGGAACAGCCCGACAGCAGCAGGCTCTGTGATGCCAGCAGCAACACAAAAAAGGTGGGCAAACGCAGACAATGGCGGGGGGAGATAACGGGAGCTTTCATGGCTGAGTCCTTCCTTAAACGCAACCTGGATTAACGAGGTACATACAGAAAGCCTAAGAAAGAATTCCCATCTGCGTCATAATAATGGGGACTTAAAATCCACGATCATATTGTCCAGCAGTATAATGAACTATTTCAGTGGGTTGCTGGCCAGTGTTAAAGTGGCTTTTGTCTCTGGTGTGTTAGGCACCGAAAAACATTCAGGTTATGGGTGAGAAAACCGATGAGCTCCGTGTTTACCTATCTTTTAAAAGTTCGTTATTGTGAGTGCGATGCCCAACAGGTGGTGTTCAATGCCCGTTACGGAGATTACATGGATACCGCCTCCACCGAGTTTTTTCGGGCTGTGTTCGGCGACTATAAAAACCTGTTGGCCCGGGGACTGGACTGCCAGGTGGTGAAACAGACCACCCAGTGGAAAACCTCTGCCCGTTTCGATGACGTGCTGGCCATTGCGGTGCGGGCAACTCAGGTGGGCACCAGTTCGTTTACCCTGGTATTTGAGCTGATGAACCACGCCACCGGTGCAACCGTGGCGCAATGCGAAACCGTGTATGTGATGGTGGGTGCGGCGGACTTCACCAAGACCCCGGTGCCGGATGATATCCGGGAGCGTTTGTTGCAAGGTGCCCCCGGCGTCATCATCAATCACGCCGGGGTGCCGCTGGCAGACGCCTTCAGCTGATTTCAAAAAACTCCGATTCCGGCGCTCCGGCCAGGAACTCCGCCATGGCGTTCATGGAGCCGGAGGCCCGCATTTTTTCGGCATAGGCATCATGCAGTTCCTTGCTTTGCCAGATTTCCGACAACACCACCTTGCCCGGGTTCTCGGTGCTGTGCAGCACCTCCACGCCCTCACACCCTTCGGCTGCGGCGATCCTGGATTTGGCGCCTTGCAGCAATTGCAGAAAACCGTCCACCTGATCCGGCTTAACTGGAAACTGAACCAGTAATTGAAAACTCATGATGGGTTACTCCCGCTGCGATGCATGGCGCAGACTTTGTTGCCGTATGGGTCCCGTAAATAGGCCACGTACAGATTGCCGAAACCACCGGCGCGAAGCCCCGGGGGATCTTCGCATTCGGTGCCACCGTTGGCCAGGCCCGCCTGGTGCCAGGCATCCACGGCCGCTTCATTCGCCGCCACAAAACCCACTGTGCCGCCGTTGGCGTAGGTGGCGGCCTGACCGTTGATGGGTTGGGTGATACCGAACACCCCTGTGGGTGTGACGTAAAAGCAGCGGCCCCTGTCGTCGGTGTGGCCGGGCTTATAGCCCAGGGCACCCAGGGTGGCGTCATAGAATGTTTTGGCTTTGCTGACATCATCCGCGCCAAACATTACATGGCTGAACATGGTGTTATTCCTTCTGTCGGTGTGAGTAAATTAATTTTCCAACGCCACCGTTGTATCTTTTTCTGGGCGTTGAGCCGTGGTTGAGGTTGCTGTCGGGGTAGAAGAGGGGCCTGCCGGTTGCATGGTGTCTTCCAGCTCCACCAGTGCGTCTTCCAGGTACTTGAGCAAACGCTGCATCTGCGGCACGGTTTTGCGACAGGCGATGATGCCCACATCCACAAAATCGTGGCGGCTGATCAGGGTGATATTAAGGGCGCCGTAATCCACCACCAGTGACGCCGGATACAGGCCACACAACTTGGCGCCCTGCCAGTACATGGTACGGCGCGGGCCGGGCACATGGGAGATGATGACGTTGCCCAGTACCGAATCCGGGGAGAAACCGGTGATGGCATTGAGCGCACCGGGCAGGAGCTTGATGGCACCGCTCACCAGGGATTGATCCGGGGACAGTTTGCGCAGATGGGCCTTGTTGTAGTCCATGCAGTTTTTGATGGCAACCATGCGCTCGCGGGCGTCGCTCAGATGGGTGCCCAGATGGGCAAACGTGAACGAGATTTCATTGCTCAATTCGGAGTTGTCCCGTCGCACCGACACCGGCACCGCTGCCACCAATGGCCGGTCCGGCAATTCGTGCAGGTCCATCAGATAGCGTCGCAGGGCGCTGCCGCACATGGCCAGTACCACATCGTTCATGGTGGTCTGGTAGTGGTCGGCCACCGCTTTGATACGGGGTGTGGAATAGGATTGCGCGGCAAAGCGGCGGGTGGCGCTGACTTTTTGATTGAAGAGGCTGCGGGGGGCCTGGCCACCGAACACAAAATCCGGATTGCGGTTCCAGATGTCCCGAATGTTGCTACGCACTTCTTTCAACACCGGGATTACCGAATTCACATGCTCCCGGGCCAGGGAGCGCAGCGCTGCCAGGCTGCCGGTGGCGGGACTGGGTACCGGCAGGTTGCGGGTTCTGGATTTCTTGGTGGGCACTTCCCAGGGCGGTGGCAGCTCCAGTGAAGTGTCCAGGTTGGTGGACATGGATTTCAGCAGCAGGCGCATGCCGGCAACGCCGTCCATCAGGGCATGATGTACTTTGATGTAGACGGCAAAGCGGCCGTCTTCCAGGCCTTCGATCAGATACAGGCGCCACAGCGGATAGGCCCGGTCCAGGTGCCCGCAATGTACCCGCGATACCATGGCCAGCAGTTCCCGGATGCGGCCGGGTTTGGGCAGGGCCACATGGACAAAGTGGTGGGCCAGGTCAAAGTCCTTGGTTTCCTTCCAGTAGTGAATGCCGCGGCGCACCACCAACCGTTGATTGAACGGAGCCGCCGCCATATTGGATTGGCGCAGCCGTTCAGTGAGTTTGCTGACAAAGTCTTTGGGTGCTTCGCCTTGGGGTTCGAACAACATCAGGGTGCCGATGTGCAGCGGTTGTCGACGACTTTCAAAACGCAAAAACGTGTCATCGATGAAGCCGAGTTTCTTCACTCAACGTTCCTCCTTGAGAGTGCAAATAAGGGCATATGCCAAAATTTATTAGAGTTATTTTGGAAGGAAAACTCTATTGACTCATTGCCACACCCTGGCTGTCAACCGCAGGGTGTTGCCGGTTCATGCTATCCGGCTTGACTGTTCAAGCGATTGAATTACTGCTGCTTCAATCGATAAAACCGATGTCCTGCAGAAACGCTTTTTTCACCTGATTAGTGTGCTGTTGTTGGCGCGGCAGGGCATGGGCGCCGGGGTGCCAATGCAATGCACACTGCCCCCAGTGTTGTTGCAGGGCTTCCGAATGGCGGGGGGTGGCCAGTTTGTCCCCCAGTCCGCCAATGATCAGCAGGCGCTCGGCGGGCAGCAAGGCCGGGCGCGATAACGGACTGTGGAAGGCGGTGGTGGCGCGTACCTCCTGCATGCTGACTTTGTACCAGCGCATGGCGCCCTTGATCATGGTGTCCAGGGGTTTCCATTCCATCATGGCATCCGGCAGACTGATCAGCGGCACCAATGGAATGGCAAACTGAAAGCGATCCTCAAGCCCGGCCATCAGCGCCGTGGTATACCCCCCCAGGCTCACGCCGGTGATGCCGATCTGGTCCACCGCGCGGGATTGCAGAAAATCCACCAGGGTGCGGATATCGTAGGTGCTTTGCACCACTGCATGGTTCAGGGCGTCAATACCGCGGGACATAAAATCCATGCCGCTGACGTTCTTGGCGCGGCGGCTGCGGGGGCCGTGATGGGGCAGGGTTTTCAGTATCACATCGCAACCCAGGTGATACAGAAAATGAGAGCCCAGATAGAAATCATTGACCTCCCACCAGGGCGCCAGAAATCCGTGCACCAGGATCACCGTGGGCCTTGGCTTGTCGCCGTGGCGCCAGTACCAGGCCACCACCTCATCGTTGTTCTGATGCGACTGATGGTTGATGGCCTCATACACCGAGCGCCACTGCACCTGTTCGAAGACGCCGCCTTCCACCCCTTTGGGGCGGGTGGACTCGGTGACGGTGAAGGTGGGCATGGGGCGTGGCTGATGGAAGATCTGTGCATCGCTGCCGCGATGGGAAGCGTGTTCACCACGCAGGGTCTGTGCCAGGCTGGCACCGGGGTAGCTGGGAAAGCTGATGCCGGCCATCCAGGCGGATAGCCCGGTGCGAATGGCCAGGTCCACCAGGGCGGTGAGGCTGGTGCCGGGATCGAACGGGGCTTTGACCTGCTGGGGCCGACGATAGAAGTCCTCCGGCAGTTCGGCAATCCAGGGGGCTTGGGCGAGATTCTGGTTGAGCGCGGCAGACGTCATGGCAAATGTCCTTGTGATGGGCCCTGTGATTGAGCCTTGTGTGATTGAGCCTTGTGATCGGATCAGCCCAATATATTTAATGATCAATCGGTGTGCCCAATTGGTCAATAGGCCATACGGCCTATTGACCAAACATTCGCCTCAACTCATTATGGAGCCTGAATAATTGGGGTCTTTTCAAACACATGTCTAACAAGAATAAATCCAACTGGAAAGCCCGCGTGGAGCGGGGGTTTGAATCTCTCGGTTTGTCCATGGGGCATCACCCCTGGATCTGGCTGCTCAGCTGCCTGCTCATTGTGGGGGCCATGTCCTCCCAGTTGCCGCACCTGGAACAGGACACCAGCATTGAAGGCTTCCTCGAGAAAGGCTCACCGGAAATCCAGCTCTACGATCACTTCAAGGAAACCTTTGGCCGCGATGAAGTGTTCATCATCACCATTGAAGTGGACGATATATTCAACCAGACCTTCACCGGGCAGCTGCATGCCTTGCACCGCCATCTGGAAGACGAGGTGCCCTATGTGGACACGGTGGATTCGTTGGCGAATGCCCGTTACACCTATGGGGCGGACGATACCCTCTACATCGAAGAATTGCTGCCGGAGACCCTGCCCAGCGATCCCGAAGAACTGCAGGCGCTCAAAGACTATGTCCTCAACAGCGACAACTATCGCAACTTTTTGATTTCCGCCGATGGCAAGATGGTGGCCATGCTGGTGCGCCTGGATTCCTTTCTGCACAGCCAGAATGCCCAGGGCGAGTGGCAACGGGGTTACCTGGGTGAGAAGGAATCCGGCGAGGCGGAAGTCAAAATACAAAGCATTCTTGATCAGTACCGGGGCGTGATGTCGGATCAGATCCGTTTGACCGGCAGCATGCCCATTGCCATGATGCTGTCGAAAATTCTGGAGCGGGACTTCACGGTGTTCTCCGCGTTGGGCAATCTCATCATCGGCATTCTGTTGTTTATTATTTTCCGGCGTTGGTCCGGTGTCTTCATGCCGTTGCTGGCCATGACCCTGGGGGTATTGGTGACGCTGTCGCTGATGGCCATCTTCGGCACGCCCATGCAGGTGAGCACCTCGATTCTGCCGGCGTTTCTGTTGGCGGTGTGTGTGGGGGACAGCATCCACCTGCTGACCATGTTCTACCGCAATTACGATGCCGGGGACGAAAAAATTCACGCCATGGCTGCGGCTATGGGGCACACCGGCTTGCCCATGTTTTTCACCAGCATCACCACCGCCGCCGGTCTTGCCTCGTTCGCCACGTCGGATCTGACGCTGGTGGCGGCACTGGGTATTTACGGCGCCCTGGGTTCACTGATTGCCTTCCTGCTCACCATCTTTATCCTGCCCAGCCTGATTGCCATCCTGCCCATCAAGCGGCGTCCGCTTACCGTGGAATCCAACCGGGGTTTGCAGCCCATTCTGGCCTGGTCGGCCCGGGTGTCCACCCGGCACCCCAAATGGATTGCGGGCACAGGGTTGGCATTGCTGGTTGGGGCGGTGGCCATTGCCAGCCAGATCCAGTTTTCCCATCACCCGTTGGCCTGGTTGCCGGAGGATAACGAAGCTCTGCAGGGCATCAAGAATTACGAAAAGCACATGGGGTCCACCATCAACTTTGAAATTCTGCTGGATACCGGCAAAGACCGGGGCGTGATCAACGCGCCGTTATTGCAGACGCTGGACAAGGTGCAACAGGAAATCGTCACCTGGCAGGGAGAGCACTGGAGCATCACCAAAGCCATCAGTGTGGTGAACATCATCAAGGAATCCAACCGGGCACTGCACGATAATGATGAAAGCCAGTACGCCGTGCCGGATGATCCGGCGTTGATCAGCCAGGAACTGTTCCTGGTGGAGCTGGACGAACCGGACGATATTCTCAATGTGGTGGACAAGGGTTATCAGGTGGCGCGGCTGACAGTCACCACGCCCTGGTTTGATGCGATTTATGCCCAGGAAGTGGTGGAGAAAGTACAAGCCTATCTGCAGGCGGAAATGGCGCCCCACGACGTGGTGGTCAGCTTCACTGGCGTGGCGCCGATTCTGGGGGTCACTTTCGGTAAGATGTTGATCTCTACTGCGGAAAGCTACGGCATTGCTGCGGTCATCATTACGCTGATGATGATTCTGTTGATCGGCAATCTGAAGCTGGGCCTGCTCAGTATGATTCCCTCCCTGTTGCCGATTCTGATTATCCTGGCGGGATTGCACCTGGCCGGGGTGCGGTTGGATATGCTCACGATGCTGGTGGGGTCCATCGCCATCGGGCTCACCGTGGACGACAACATTCACTTCATGCACAGCTTCCGCCGCATCTACCTGAAGACCGGTGATCCCGCTCATGCGGTGGAGGCCACGTTGCTCTCCACCGGCCGGGCCATGTTGATCACTTCCATTGTGTTGAGCGTGGGCTTTTCCATCTATACCCAGTCGTTGATGTCGAACATGGTGATCTTTGGTATTACCACCGCCGGCTGCATTGTGTTGGCACTGGTGGCCACCTACCTGCTGGCACCGGCGTTGATGGTGTTGGCCAACAAACAGTGGCACCAGCAGCGGCCGGATCATGAACAGGACAGTCACGACCGAAAATCCAGTGATCATGAGCGAGCCTGAGTCGGGGCGCGGTGACGTTACGGAGTTTGCGCCTGCTGATAAGACCAGGTGATGAGTTGCTTCAGCAGTTCGCCGTCAAAATTCTCCACCCGTTCAATGGTGAGCCAATGCTCATCGGGCTGATCCTTCACCTGGCGTACCTTGGGCGGGTCCGGCAGTTCAACGTAGTGATGTGGTGTCACCCGCAGGGTGAATTGCCATTGAATCGGCGCTCCGGTTTGGAAGTAGCCGAAGGTGTTGGAATCCACCGTCAGGGCAAAGGCGGTGCCGGATGGCGTCAGCAGCTTGCGCTCTGCCTTGGGTAGCGACAGGCAGAATTTCATGACATCAATGTAGTTCATGGTGAAAATGATTTACCCAGTCTTTGGCCCAGAGTGCCGCGGCAAAATGTGGTCGCTCTTCCACCTGGGCGTCAATGGTCAGCAGTTCGCCCACGCGCCTGGCACCGGAGCGATAGAGGGCATCCTCCAGCAGGAAACCGGCGTGGGCAAAGCGCGGATAACCCCGGTCCCCCAATGCGATGACGCCGTAATGGCGCCCGGATAGATCCAGCACTTCGTGATCCAGTGCGGAATACACCGGATAAAGGTTGCGGGGAATCTCGCCGTTGCCGGTGGTGGAGCAACACACCAGTAAAATTTCGGCAGGGTCGCGCAGCAGGTCCTGAGGGGTGGTTTCCTCATTCACCTGGGTGTGGTGGCCCAGCCTGTCCATAATCACGGCAGCGGACTGCGCTGCTTTCCAGGCGTTGCCCTGCACGGTACCAACAATGATCTGTATCTTAGCCATGACCACTGCCCAGCAATATGCGCACCAGCTGATGAATTTGCATGGGAGCTTGTTATAGGAACTTATTAAGGCCAATAAAATCATATGGATATCGATTGGGTACAGAATGAAGCCGCCAGCACCGGGGTGTAAGGATAGCGACATGGCGGATTGAATGTTGCAGGGTTTGCCTCATGGCGTACTATAAAAGATACCGATCGCTCTGATTCGTCCCGAACGGGCGTTGGGCACCCGCATGGCGTCAGCGATGTGTGGTCTTTCCGTAGCAAGGAAGTCTATGAATACTGTGAAAGTTCTCATTGTAGAAGATGAAAACATCGTTGCCCTGGATATGCGGCAGCGGCTTACCAAACTAGGTTATGAGGTGGTGGGTACAGCATCCTCAGGCAAGCGTGCATTGGCGCTGGTGGAGAAGCACAACCCGAACATCATCCTCATGGATATCCACATCAAGGGCAGCCAGGATGGCATTGAGGTCGCGGACGAGATCAAGCAGTCCCACCGCATTCCGATCATTTTCCTCACGGCATATTCTGAAGATTCGATCCTGGCCCGGGCCCGGCAAACTGAGCCCTATGGTTACCTGTTAAAGCCTTTCACCGAACGGGAGCTGCATGTTGCCATCCAGGTGGCGCTGGACCGGCACGGCTACATTCAACAACTGGCCCACCGCGAAGCCCATCTGGAGCTGGCGGTGAATGCGGCCCAACTCAGTACCTGGGAAACCGATGCAGAGGCCGACACCGTCATAATGGGATATTCATCACTGCAGGAGCTGCGGGAGCTGACCTGGCGCCAACTGGAATCCAACATTGTAGAGCCCGATCGCGCCAAAGTCGTTCAGGGGTTGATACATCTGCGCCGACACCCACAAAGCGAGGTGGATCTGGAATTCGAGATGCTCCCACAGGGGCACCGGCGTTGGTTCCGGCTGTGTGGTAAATCCTTCAGTGCCGGGCGCTCCCCGGTGCGGGTGGTGGGTGTACTGCAGGACGTCACTGAACAAAAGCGGGCCCGGGAGAAACTCTTGCAGGCAGACATCGCTTTTCGTTGCAGTGTGGATGGCATTGTCGTGCTCAATCGGGAGCGCAGGATAGAAAGCGTGAATCAATCGTTCTCGCGCATCACCGGCATTCAGGAACAGGATTGTGTGGGGTCCGAACTGGCCCTGATTTCGGCAAAAAACCTGGGGGCGAAGACCTGTGAGGCCATGTGGGAGAGCTTGCACGTCCATGGTAGCTGGCAGGGTGAATCACGCTTTCATGACCGAAATGAAAGACTGATTCATGCGCTGGTGAATATTGGGCTGGTACCGGACCCGGGGGTGAGCGAGATTCAGTACGTGGTGGTGGTCTCGGATATCACCCCCATCCGTTACGCGCAGAAAGAGCTGGCCAATGCCGCCTATTACGACTCGCTCACCGGACTGCCCAATCGGGACCTGTTTTATGATCGTCTGGATACCTGCCTGTCCCAGGCCAGTCGACGGGAATATGCCGTCGGCTTGATGTACCTGGACCTGGATCAGTTCAAGTGGGTGAACGATACGCTGGGCCACCAGATGGGCGACGATTTCCTGCGGGCGGTGGCATTGCGGCTGCGCTCGGTTCTACGCTCCTGTGACACCCTCTGCCGTTGGGGGGGCGATGAGTTCACCATCATTGTGCATCAGGTGGACGCTGCGGAGGATCTGGAGACGTTGGCGAGGAAGCTGCTGACGGTGCTGTCACGACCGCTGCGCATCGGCAACAGTCTGGAAGTGGTGCCGCGGGCCAGTGTCGGCATCAGCCTGTTTCCGGAACACACCCGGGATCGCAATGAAATGGTCAGGATGGCAGAGATCGCGATGTACTCTGCCAAAAAAGACAGTGCGGTGAGTTATGTGTTTTTTCAGCCGGATATGTCGAGCCAGGTGACCGCCCATTTTAACCGGGAACAGGAACTGCACCGAGCATTGAAAGAGAATGAGCTGCGGTTGTTCTACCAACCCCAGTTCGATAGCCGCACCGGAGCATTGGCAGGGGTGGAGGCGTTGATTCGCTGGCAGCATCCTGTGGAAGGCTTGCTGGGTGCGGGGGAGGTAATCCCGTATGCCGAAACCAGTTCATTGATTCTGGAGATCGGCAAATGGGTGTTCAACGAAGTCTGCCGGCAGTTGCGGTGTTGGCTTGCCGACGGCTTTGACCCCAAGCGAATCTCGATCAATGTCTCCGCCTTGCAACTTGAAGATCGGGACTTCGGTCAGTGGGTTGGCAATACGGTCGAACAACACCAGGTGGCGTACCGCTACCTGGATATTGAGGTGACGGAGTCCTGTCTGCAGAATAATGAAACCGGGATCAGTAATCTGATCTGGATGAGAGACAAAGGTGCCAACATCAGTATCGATGATTTTGGCACGGGTTATTCCTGCATGCAGTCACTCAAATCGTTGCCGATTACGGCATTGAAAATCGACCAGGCCTTTGTGCGCTGTGTGCATCGGGATGAAAGTGACAAAGCCATCTGCAATGCGATCATCGCATTGTCCAGCCAACTGGGTCTGCGCACCATTGCCGAAGGTGTTGAAACCGAGGCCCAGGCGGAGTTCCTGCGCCGGGCCGGTTGCGACGAGCTGCAGGGTTTTTTACTGGGTAAGCCGCAGCCGGTGAGTGCGGTGACTCAACTGTTGCCACGCAACAGGCCGGATTGAGAAACAACCCGGCCTGTCTGGTTTTGGTGTGTTGCCCTTGTTTCAAATCACCTTAGTAGAAGGGAGACGTTTCACCATCAATTGAGAGCACAAAGGCTTTCAGGTATTCCAGGTCAGCACCATTGTCAATCAACTCAGCAATGGTCTGGCCGCCTGCATCCGGCAAACGGTGCCGGTTGAATACTTCGTCCAGGGTCTCAGCGCTGCCATCGTGGAAATACGGTGCGTGGTAGGCCACACCCAACAGGGATGGCGCGTTGAAGCCGGCACCGCCCAGTGCGGCAAAGCCTTGAGTGGACTGCGGGCTTACTGCCACCCCTTCGTTGGGATCACCGGGTACCGAGATCACGCCCCCGCCAATGGCACCCGCACCGCGCAGCTCCAGTGGGTTTGTGTTGTCCAGCGTGCCCACGTCATCCAGAAAACGCAGCGTGTCTCCATTCAGCGCCAGGGCGATGATCTGCGGGCCACCCACCGTCAGGTTGGCATCCAGCGCCGGCTCCCGGCCCTGGGCAAAGAAATTGGCGCCCAGCGGATCGTTGTTGAAGGTGGGGTTGTTCTGATAATGCTGGATCGAGCTTTTCGTCCACTTGTCACCACCGTGACAGGCGCTGCAGTTGGCATCGAACAGGGGGCGAGCATACAGCTCCGCATTGGCCTCCGCGGTGGGCATGATGGGTGCGCGCACCGCTCCGGCCACCCAATCGGTCATGGCATCCAGGGCGTCACTGATACCGCCGGTGGGACCATGGTTGAAGATCTCGGCTGTGCGGTTCACTCCGTCCACATCGGTGGCGTGACCGATGCCGCCCTGTACCCCGCGGGAGTTGTTGTTGAAGTCGGTGACGCTGCCGCGCACCGCGTTCCAGTTCAGGATCCGTTGATCCGCCCGATTGAGCTTGGAGAAGGTACCTTCCAGGGCGATGGTCTGGCGGGGGCCGGTGGGGAAGATCCAGGTAACGTTGTCGCTGTGGCCATCATCATGACAGGAGGCGCAGCTGCTCCAGGCGTTATCGGAGGCCTTACCGCGGAAGGCGAGGGGCTCGATATCCCGGATCGCCACATCAAAGTGACCGTCTGCGTTCAGGTCCAGGGTATCCGGAATACCCAGGGCAGTGAAGAACGCCAGTTTGCCCACAATACTGCGGTGTTTGGCGGTGCCGGGTGCCGGCGGCGCACTGGAGGAAATGTCCCGTTGCAGGACGCTGTTGGTGGTCAGGTCCAGTGCCGTGACGGAGGTGCTGACTTCGTTGTTGGTATACGCCCGCGTGCCGTCCCGGCTCATGACCACACCGGTGGGAATATTACCGGTCTGGAAGCGGGTGACGCCGCTGGGTGCACCGATGTCCAGGGTGCCGTCCGGTGCCACGCTGGCGCGTACCACATAGTTGCCACCCCGGCTTACCATCAGAAAATCATTGCCCTGGGCATTGGCATCGATGGCCACCAGTTCGTTCCCGAACAGCCGATCCAGGGATGTGGTGGGGTCTGCCGGCTGGGCTTCGGTTTTGATCTGGTTGTTGAGGTTGGTGGTGACCTGGTGCCCAGTGCGGGTGTCCAGTGTGGTCACCAGTGCCTGCACGTTCAGGTTGAATTTCACCGGCGGCTCCGGCGAGGCACCCACGTTGGGAAGGTACAGGTTCCTATCCCGCAGCACGGCGCTGAACAATTGATTGGGGTAGGCCCCTTGCAGGGTTCTCGCAATGGCACCATCGGCAGCGGCATCCTCACTGTTGGTGTCCGGGCAGAACACATCACTGGCCAGAGCGGCGGCGCCATCACCGTCACCGTTGACGCCGGAATTGAAAAACACCGTAGCGCCCTGCTCCTGCAGAATGTCCCGGGTGTTTTGGCAGAAAGCGCGACGGTCGGCATTGAAGCCGCTGTTGTCCAGGGGCGCGATGGTGTAGTGGGCCACGCCGGCGTGGGGAGTGAGGGCCGCCTGCACACCAAAATGATCGACCACACCCTGCTTGGCGTCGTTAAAACCATCGGGCCGATTGTCGGGGTCGATCACCTCGGAAAAAAAACGGGTCACGTACACCACTTCGTCGTGATCGTCGGTATCCCCGTCGTTACTGATGCTCACTGCCATGGGGTGACCGCCCACCGCCACGTTGTTGATGACCGCGTTGCTGTGCAGATCGATCACCGACACGCTGCCGGCGGTATGGTTGGCAACAAAGGCGTATTGCCCGTTGGGGCTGATGGCGATGCCGCGGGGTTCTGTGCCCACCGCGATCGGGTGTCCCAGCAGGCTGGGCGTTGCGCCACTGAGGTCGATCACGCTCACGGTGCCGTCCACGGCATTGGTGACATAGGCCCGTTGGTCATCCGGTGTCAGGGCCAGGTAGCGGGGTTCCTGACCCACGCTGACCTCGCCCACTTTCGACTCGGTGTCCTGACCCTGATCATCCTTCACCTGCAGCACAGAAACACTGTTGTTCTGGCGATTCACCACCACCAGGTAACGGTCGTCGGAGGTGAGGGCGATGTTGGTGGAGCGGCTGGGCAAAGCGGCGTTGGCATCCGGTTGATCCACACCACGGCCGTCATCGTTGCCGCCACCCCCGCCGCCACCACCACCGCAGCCGAACAACAGGCTGGTGGAGGCACAGAGGCAGAGTAGCAGGTGGCTGACATTGGATTTGGCACGAAACCGGGCACCAGAGTGGGTGCCCGCCGTCGCAATGTTGAGTGATCTGAGTTGCATGGTGTTCTCCCTGAATTCGAATGGTCAAAAAGGCCGACAATGGTGGTTGTCGTAGTAGATACGCTGACCGGGAGAAAATAGTTGCGCGCTCCGTTGATTGATTTTGGTGAATATTCACAGTTAACGGCGCCCGCGTGATGGATGCATCCTGTTCAGGCCTCCGGGAGTTATAGAACACCTTCCGTTTGAGTGTTTCATAAAAAGACATTCTCTAAAATTAGTACCCGTTCAAGCTCAGCAGCCCTGCGATTCATTGCTAAGATCTTGGGGATAATAATAATCAGGAAGCGTCACCCCTATGAGTCGTACTGCCATCAATCTAGCCCAGCTGCCGCAACGCCCGGCAGATTCCAAGCTGAAACAGGGCCTGTCCCTGAGTAAAGCGCCGTTCGAATACCTGAGTAAAAACATGCGTGAGTTGGGTGATGCGTTCACCCTGACCGTGCCGGCATCGCCGCCCATGGTGTTTCTGAATACACCGGCCGCGGTGAAAGCCGTGCTGGCCATTCCCGATGATCACATTGACCAGTCCAGAATGCCGTTCCCGATTGATATCGGTGAGAAAAACACAGGCTTTCTGGGCGGGACGGAGCATCGGGATGGTCGCAAGATTCTGATCCCCAATGTCAATACGGAACGCCTGCAGGCTCGTGCTGTGGCGATGTTCGAGATCATCAAGGCTCGTGTGGATGCGCTGCAATCGGGAGAGCAACTCGACATGACGCGATTTGTCGGGGACGTGACCCTGGATATCGCCTGTTATTCCCTGACTGGGCACCAAGCCGGGCCGGTGAAGGAGCGCTATAAATACCTGATGGCGAAGTGGCTGCATCTTTCCACTAACAATACCATGTTCATGCTGGGCACTCTGGTGGGCGCCACCCGCTGGCGGCAACGCATGCATCATCGTTACCAGCGCAAGCTCGCGCGGGCCGGAGCCATGCGGGAACGACGCGTTTATTTTACTCCCTGGGGTCGAGCCGTGGACCTCAAGGTGCAGTTGGACCGGATGCTGCGCGAGGATATCCGGGCAGCTCGGGCTGAAGGTGACAGTGATCGCAACGACATACTTTATTACTTGAGTATTGCCACCGACAGCGCAGGCGAGTTGCTGTCGGAGGAGAGGGTGATTGCAGAGTCTCTGGCAGTATTGTTCGGCGGACATGAAACCTCCGCTGGTACCGGTGGTTTTTTTGCGCTGTGGTTATTGAAACACCCGCAGGTCGTGGAAAAAATTGTAGAGGAAGTCCAGACCTCGATCGGAGAGCACGGTGAGTTCAACGCCCTGGCCGTCAGTCAGTTACGCTATCTGAATGCCGCGCTCATGGAGTCCCAGCGCCTGACGCCGACCATTTTGGCTGCAATGCGTTGTCTGGTGAAGGATGTCCGGGTTGCAGGTTACGATCTTCCCGCTGGCGTGGGCATCATGGTCTCGCCCTATCTCATTGGGCGGCGTCAGGATGTGTGGGGTGATGATGCGGATTCGTATCGGCCGGAACGCTGGCTGGAAAACCGGGGTGCCAAACCGAGCGAGTTTTTCCCGTTTGGTGGCGGACATCGTACCTGTGTGGGCATGAATCAGGCTCGCCAGCAATTGAAAATTCTGTTTGCTTATCTGTTGCTGCGCACAGAGTGGCAGTCCAGCTACAGTGGTGACGGGGTGTGGCCGGGGGAGAGTAATGTTGCCGGTACGACCCAACCCAATGGCGGAGTGCCCATCACTATCACGCGCAAGGCCTGATAAAAACGCGTTCAACGTGAACGGGCTGAAAGGTGAATAACCCGGTTCAGCCCGTTCACACCAAACACCTAGGGTTAAGCGTTGGCGTACTTGGCTTCTGCCTGTGGAACCAGGTCCAGCAGCTTCATCATGTTGGTGCGCATGATTTTATCTTTGTCTTCAGCGCTCAAACCGCTCAGGCATTCCACCCAGTCTGCCGGGCGTACCAGCCCTTCCGGATGAGGCCAGTCGCTGCCGAAAATAACGTGATCCACACCCACCAGATCAATCAGTCGCTGCGGGTTTTCTTCAAAGTGCGGGTGGAACCACACGTGCTCGCGGATGGTGTCATGAGGGTGACGGGTGAACAGTTGGGGCGCCATGTTGTACACGTGGGCCATCCGTTCCCATAAGGGGTAGAGCCAGGCCACGCCGGTTTCCACGTAACACACCTTGAGGTTGGGGTGACGGTCAAAGACGCCGTGGCACACCAGGCCGGCCAGGTTGTGGCCCACGGTGGCCTGGTTCAGGTCCATCACCAGTTCCAGCGGGTCGGTTTTCTTGAAGGGCTGGTACTCCCCCTGCAGGCCCAGTTCGCTGCGCTGGTGACGCTCGTACATGTCGTACACGCCGTTGTCGGAATTGTGGAAGGTGATGATGACATTGTTGGCGGCGAGCAGTTCATAGATCGGGTCGAACTCCGCCGATCCCATGCCGCGGGGGCCGCGCAGGCCCGGTACGAACGAAGGCCGCATCAATACCACTTTGGAACCCTTGGAGACAATCCAGCGGGCTTCTTCCAGGGCTTTTTCCGCATCCATCAGGGTGATCACCGGCGTGGCAAAGAACTGGCCATCCTCGCCAAAGCCCCACTCATCCAGCATCCACTGATTCAGAGAGTGAATCATGGCGTGACACAGGTCCGGATCTTCGTACATATGACCTTCCACCACCGAGGCCAGGGTGGGGAACATGAGGGTGCCGCACAGGCCGTGTTCCTCCAGCAATTCATAGCGCTTGGGGGTTTTGACCCGGTATTCGGGGATGCAGCGCTGCACCTGCATAAAGTCTCGATAGGACTTGCCTTCGGGGTTGTTGCCTTTCAGGTACTCCACGGTGCTGCCGGGGGCCGCCACCACTTCAAAGGTGGGATTGGGAATGTAATCCGACAACTTTCCATTCACCATCATTTTGGTCTTGCCGTCGATTTCGATGAAGCGCAGGGCTTTTTTATAGCGTTCCGGCAGATAACGCAGAAAGGATTCTGCAGACTCGTAAAAATGATTATCGCAATCAAAGTACATTGGGTTGGCGGGCATGGACATAATTCTTATAGCTCCTGCGTTAATTCCATAATCAACAGTGTTGTATAGTCTGTGTACTGTAACGGCCCTGAGTTGCGCTGGCTTTGACTCAGGTCATGAAATGCCGCATTTGCTCAGGTCGTTCCGCTGACCGCCTGGCGCGCGAGCGATCAACACACCCCCCGTCAACACGTCCCCGTCAACACACCCCCCTTTGCAAAGCCCCATCAACACACTGCCTGATCGAGTACTGACTAGGGTATTGATTTTGTGACTTTTTCACGTTCACCCAGCGCAACTATTTTCCCACCCACCGCGTAATTAGAACCGAGGATCGAATCCCGGTGAGGTCATCGGGATCGAATTAACTGTTCTATCAGGAGAGGAAAAATGCCAAACCGCGCTTATGCACTCAATAACGTTCAACAACTGGTCGACAACTACGATGGAGTCTGTACCTGGGATTTCAGTCAGGGCCTGCCCCTGGACTTTATCGCCGGCCCGGCGGGGAATGGGATCTGTCTGGCACTATCCTGCCATTGGATCAAGTATCATGCGTTGGATGATTCTCTGGTCAATCATCTGGGGGGCATCTGGAACCCCGCCAATCGAACCTATATCCAGTTCAATCACCAGGAGTACCAGCGCATTGCCCAATGGCAGCGGAACCTGGAGCGCTTTCCCGACTGGATCATGGGGTACCAGAACTGGCTGCGCAATCAGGGCCTGGGGGCGAACCGGGGTACCACGGTACCCATGAGTGCGTCGGCACTGCGCACGGAACTGGAGCGGATCCATGGCGGCTACGCCATGATTATTCTGAAGAGCCGCAATGTGCGGGAATCCCATGCCATTGCGGTCTACATCGGGGAACAGGGGGGAGATGCCTGTTTCTTTGATCCGAATTTTGGTGAATACTGGTTCCCGAATCGCGATGACTTTTTCTTCTTCCTGCATTTGTTCGCGAACTTTGTGTATCACCGTAATCACCGAGACAACGTCGGGTTTGACAGCCATGAAATCATTCGGGTTTGGAGATAGCGTCATTTGATACAACGGCTCAGGGCGGTGGGAATCCTTTGGCTTTGTTGGGTGGCCACCGGCTGCACGGCGGCGCAGACGTTGACGGCAGACCATGCCCCGCAGCAAGCCGGCCGCCATAGCCTGAACCTGACGGTGGATGGCCTGGAGCGCAGTATCGTGCTGCAGCTGCCCAAACAATACGACGGCACCAATGTTAGCGGGGTAAGGCTCTGGCCGCTGGTGGTGGTGTTGCACGGGGGTGGCGGCAGTGCCAAGGCCACCCTGTGGGAAACCGGGTGGGCCGATAAAGCGGACCAGGCGGGGTTTATCGCGGTGTTCCCCAATGCTGCGGCCCGTAATCCCCAGCGCCGCAGCAGTTTCGCCCTCAATCCGCAATTGTGGAACGATGGCTCGGAGCGCTTCTATGAGGGCCAGGCGGCGGTGGACGACGTACGCTTTCTGGATACCCTGGTCACGCAATTATCCCGGCTCTACCAGGTGGACCCGGGCCGCATCTACCTCACCGGTTTTTCCAACGGCGCCTCCATGAGTTTTTTGGCTGCCGCCCGACTGCCGCACCGGTTTGCCGCCATTGCGCCGGTGGCCGGCGCCTGCTGGATTGAACCGGGCAGCCTGCACCCGCCGGTGTCCATGCTTTACATCACCGGCACCGACGACCCCCTGAACCTGATTGAGGGCGGTGCCCCCAGGCTTGCCACCGGCAAAGCGGATGCCGTGCGCTCCAAACCCAAGCCGCCGGTGCGGGAGTCCATTCTCAAATGGGTGCGGGCCCTGGGCTTGCCCGAGCAGCCGTACTCGGTCACCCGCGATGAGGGCGTCAGTACGGAAAGGTATGGGCAGAAAAACGGCGCGGTGGAAGTGCGCTATGTGACGGTGGAAGGATTGGGGCACACCTGGGCCGGTGGCCGCAGCATTTTACCGCAATTCATGGTGGGGGCCACGTCCGACAAGATCAATGCTACCGACCTGATCTGGGAATTCTTTCAGCAGCACAGTAGATAAAAACGACGGCACACCGTTGGTTACCGGTGTGCCGTCGTGGCCGTTCGTTGAAAGGTTATTTCAGGTCGTAGCGGTCCGCGTTCATCACCTTGGTCCAGGCGTTGACGAAATCCACCACGAACTTTTCCTTGGCGTCATCCTGGGCGTACACCTCAGCATAGGCGCGCAGGATGGAGTTGGAACCGAACACCAGGTCCACCCGGGTGGCGGTCCACTTCACGGCACCGCTCTTACGTTCCTGCAGTTCGTACAGGTTGTTCCCCGCCGGCTTCCACTGGTAACGCATATCCATCAGGTTGACGAAGAAGTCATTGCTGAGGACGCCCACCCGATCGGTGAACACGCCGTGGGTCGTGCCGCCATGGTTGGTGCCCAGCACCCGCATGCCACCCACCAAAACGGTCATTTCCGGAGCGGTAAGGCCCATCAGTTGGGTGCGGTCCAGCATCAGTTTTTCCGCCGCTACGTCGTAGTCTTGTTTCAGCCAGTTGCGGAAACCGTCGTGAATCGGCTCCAACACCGCGAACGATTCGACATCGGTCATGGCGTCGGTGGCGTCACCACGGCCGGGGGCGAAGGGCACGGTCACATTGACCCCGGCATCCCGGGCGGCTTTCTCCACGGCCGCGCTGCCAGCCAGCACAATCAGGTCGGCCAGGCTGACCGGCTTGCTGAGTCCGGACTGAATGCCTGCCAGCACACTCAGGACTTTTTGCAGCCGTTGCGGTTCATTGCCGACCCAGTCTTTTTGCGGAGCCAGGCGAATGCGGGCACCGTTGGCGCCGCCACGGTGATCAGAGCCGCGGTAGGTGCGGGCGCTGTCCCAGGCGGTGGCCACCAGTTCGGCCACGCTGAGTCCGCTGGCCAGGATCTTGGCTTTCAGGTCATTGATCTCGGCTTCACTCAGGCTGTAATCCACCGCCGGAATCGGGTCCTGCCAGATCAGGTCTTCGGCCGGCACTTCCGGGCCCAAATAGCGGCTTTTCGGTCCCAGGTCCCGGTGCGTCAGCTTGAACCAGGCGCGGGCAAACACCTCGGAGAAATAGGCCGGGTCCTTGTAGAAACGCTCGGAAATTTCCCGGTAGATCGGATCTTTGATCATGGCCATGTCCGCGTCGGTCATGATCGGGTTGTACTTGATACTGGGGTCTTCCACATCAACAGGCTTGTCTTCCTCTTTGATGTTGATGGGCTCCCACTGCCAGGCCCCGGCGGGGCTCTTTTTCAGTTCCCAGTCGTAGCTGAACAGCATGTGGAAGTAGCCGTTGTCCCACTGGGTGGGATGCGTGGTCCAGGCACCTTCGATGCCACTGGTGACGGTATCGCGGCCAAAGCCTTTGCCCTTGGGATTGTGCCAGCCGAAGCCCTGTTCGGCGACGTCGGCACCTTCCGGTTCCGGGCCCAGTTTGGAGGCATCGCCGTTACCATGGGCTTTACCCACGGTGTGGCCGCCGGCGGTCAGTGCTACGGTTTCCTCATCGTTCATGGCCATGCGGGAGAAAGTGAGGCGGATGTCCTTGGCGGTTTTTAATGGGTCCGGATTGCCGTCCACGCCTTCCGGGTTCACGTAGATCAGACCCATGTGGGAGGCGGCCAACGGATTGTCCATGGCATCCCGGTCTTCGGCATAGGCGCGCTCAGAGCCCTTGCCCAGCCATTCCTGTTCCGAGCCCCAGTCGATGTCTTTTTCCGGGTGCCAGATGTCGGCGCGGCCGCCGGCGAAGCCGAAGGTCTTCAGGCCCATGGATTCATAGGCGACGTTGCCCGCCAGGATCATCAGATCGGCCCACGACAGGCGGTTGCCGTATTTTTTCTTGATGGGCCACAACAGGCGGCGGGCTTTGTCCAGGTTGACGTTATCCGGCCAGCTGTTCAACGGTGCGAAACGCTGGTTGCCGGTGCCACCACCACCCCGGCCGTCAGCGATCCGGTAAGTGCCCGCTGAGTGCCAGGCCATGCGGATCATCAGGCCGCCGTAGTGACCCCAGTCTGCCGGCCACCAGTCCTGGCTGTCGGTCATCAGTTGGGTGAGGTCTTGTTTGACCGCCGCCAGGTCCAACTTCTTGAACTCCTCGGCGTAGTCGAACTCCGCCCCCAGGGGATTGGGTTTGGTGTCATGCTGATGCAGGATATCCAGATCCAGGGCCTCGGGCCACCAATCGGTACTGGTTTTACCGGCAGAGGTGCTGCCGCCGTGCATCACGGGGCATTTGCCGGCAGAGTTGTTCGAGTTGTTGTTCATAGCAAGCGTCCTTTTCGTTCTCAGTGAGTGCGGACCAGAGGTCGGCGCGGTAGTTCGTCCAGGCTGTACCACCATAGCAGAGTTAGATGAACACTCTATAGTGTAGCCTTCCTGCCAGAATAGGGGATGAGGTTTAATGAGTAAAATCTATAATATGTATGGCATTGATAGGTGAGGTCTATGGGGTGCCGGAGCCGCCCGCAGTGGCTGGCAATCCCGCTGACAGCGCCTACGCTTTTTGTAGTAACTCCGCATAACTTCATTTAACTCCAGAGAACAAGGACCTGACAGTGGCGAAACGGTATCGAGTGGTATCGCAGGGGGCGGTGCTCAGCGGCAAACAGGAAGAGGAGGTCTATCAGGCGCTTCTCAATATCAAACTCCAGCCGCAGCAGGCTCGAGCCCTGCTCAGTGGACCCATGGTGATCAAGGCGGACCTGGATAACCCCAAGGCGCTGCACTATGTGGACGTGTTCTCAAAACTGGGGCTGCAGGTAAAAATCGAGGGCTATCAGGCGGCTGGAACGCAGTCGGCGTCACCCCAGGATGAAACCTTTGCGCTGCTGGAAAAAACCTTCAGCCATCCCATCGAGCCCACCGCGTTGAGCCGCGAATATCAGAAATCCATGGTGCTGGCGTTGCTGTCGGCGGTCATCGCCCCGGCCATCTACGGTGCCCTGGTGGCGGCGGTGGTGTTGGCATTGGCCTGGTATCTGTTCAGTGGGCATGTGGAATATTTCGGCAGCATCGGTGAGCGTGCCCATAATCTTCGTCCCACTACCTGGATCGTGCTGTTGCTGGTACCCAGCGTGATCGGCGGCATTCTGCTGTTGTTCCTGCTGTACCCGCTGTGGCCCCGGGGACGGGCGCCGTCACCCTACATTCTCGATCGCAAAAAGAATCCAAAATTCTATCGCCTGACGGAGCAGATGGCCCAGGCCATTGGTGTACCGGCACCGGAATTCATCGAACTGATTCCGGATGTGAATGCCGCCGCGGGGCCGGTGAAAGGCATGGTGAGTCTGTGGCAGGGCAAGTTACGCCTGGTGGTCGGGTTGTCCCTGGTGTCGGGCTGTACGGTGCAGGAGCTGGTGGGCATCATTGCTCATGAGTATGGTCATTTTTCCCAGCGCAAATCCATGCTGGTGTACGCCTGGATCAATCGGGTCACCCGCTGGTTGTCGGAGTGTGCCCACGGTCAGGATTTCTGGCACCACCGGTTACTGCAATGGCGTGAAAACTACGATGATGTGCCGGCGATCTATTTTACCTTGTTGGCCACGGACTACGCCTTGCGCGGTGTGCGCCTGCTGTTTCAACAGCTGCTGGAAATCCACATCAAAATGACCAGCCGGGTTTCCCAGCAAATGGAATTTGATGCTGACCTGTATGAAGCAAAGGTGGTGGGCAGCGAGCGTTTTCGGGCCGGTTCCCTGTCATTGCGCAAGCTGGCCTATGCCGCCTCCTACGTGCGTCACCACAATTTTGATGCGCTCGATCAGCGGGATAAACTGCTGAAGAATATTCCCGCGGCGGTGGAGGACATTGCCCGCCGTTATAGCGATGAGATCATGAATAAAATTGAACAGAGCCTGGGGGATGAACAAACCGAGTACTGGCATTCCCACCCGGCGGACATTGAGCGCATTCGTCACGCGGAACAGGCGCAGGAGCCGGGCATACTCAGCTGTGCTTTGCCTGCCAAGTTGTTGTTTAACGACTTCGACCGTCTGTGTGAGAAAAGCACCATGGGACTGTACAACGCCTATGGAATCCACGGTGCCAAAGATTACGTGGTGGACAACGATCAGGTGCTGGGTTAAGCCTCAGGCACAGCTGGTTAATTCTGAGTCAGTTGTGCCAAGGTTCACTTTTCCAAGCGGACTAATTTGTGAAAGCTTTGCTTTTTGCAAGGTGCCGGTTGAAAACCCAAGAGTGATGATTTAACGTGCTCAGGCAATTGTTCAAGGATTTAGACCGGGTAAATCATTACGTCAGGAATTGGGTCCTTCTTAACAAGCTCTCTACGGAAACGCAGTAATCTATAACGACGTGGGTTGTGTTGTGTTTGTAGTATAAAAACTGAGCTTTTCTCTCATCCCCCGCCGCGCTTGTTAACCAAGCTTTAACACTTTTCCTGCTTGCTGCACGGCAAGTATCGCTATTGTCGTTGGCAGCGTCGTCCATATTGGAAACTGGCCGCGAGGGAGTGTTATGGCAACCCTGTTCACCGATAAGTTGGTCGCTGACTTCAACAAGTTCAAGTGGCTGAAACGGTTGGATCAAAGCGTTATTCTCAATACCGGTGAAGCCTCGCCGGATCTTCTTAAAATCCCCGAAAAAGATGCCCAGCGCGTGCTCAGTGAAGTGGTGCGTGTGGTGTTGGACCTGCCGCGAAATTCCACGCCGCTGGTGGTGTGGAATCACGCTGACAGCGAGTTGCTGGTGCACAGCGATCAGACCACGCTGCGTTGTACCAGTGGAGTGGTTACCGTCAACGTGAGCGTGGAATGCGATCAGTTTCAACAGCTGACCATTCCGGTGCCCATCGGTGTCGGCCAGAAGAAAGCCGCCAGCGGATTGGTGATGTCATCGTTCCAGGATCTGCAGGGGCCCCGGGGATTGGTGGACACCTGGGCCGATGCGATCATTGCCTTTGCCTGGGAATCCCTGCTGGAAGTGGCCAGCACCATCTGTGAGCAGGTGGGACGCGATGCCCGCGGATTGCCGTTGGTGCCCGGCAGCATCGGTGCAGAACCGGACCGGCTGCTGATTCAGCCGGTGTCACGTTACTCACTGAGTGCGGGGGTCTGAGCATGGGTGCGGAAGAAAGTCTCGACGTCTTTTCCACCCTGGCGGAAGCCGTTGGCCTGACCCAGGATGGTCAGCTGCGCGGTGAATGGTTCCAGGACCCTATTGGTACGGCCAACGGCAGCAAGCGTGGCCTCAGCTCCATGATGTACACCCATCAGCAACGGGAAGCGTTGATGAGTTTCGTGGACGATGTGCTGGGTCCGCCGGAGCGGGAAACGGAAGATCAAGCGGTGTGGGTGCCGCTGTTCTCGGAATCCGGCGCCACCGTTTTTGTGGTGGTGGAGCAGGCCAGTGACAGCGCCCGGGTGGGCTTTGGCATCGAGTATGAAAGTGGCTCATCCACGCCGTCGGTGGCGGTGAAAGCGCATGTGCCGGTGTTCCAGTTTGCCCGTGAAGGGGGCGCGTCCATGGATGTGTCCGGCGGCCAACCGGACTGGTTGGTGCTGGGGCGTTCCGGCGCCAACATCGAGTTGTCACTGGAAGTCACCATCTCCAACGGGGCCCCGGTGGCCGGTGAGCTGTACGTGGGCGGTGTGTTTTTATCGATCCTGATTCCCACTGATCCGGCGGACAATTTCGCCTTGGCGGTGGGCTTCCGCCGTCTGCAGTTGCCCGGCACCAGTGTGCCGAAAGATTTCGATCTGAACGTGGATTCCCTGGCGGAATTGGGCCCGGAGTTTCTGGAATTCATGGCCGGTCTGCTGCAGGCGCAGGCGGACGCGTTGGACCCGGCCAATCCCGATACTGCTCCCTTCGCCGCCCTGGCGGGCATGTTCGGTCTGCGTACGGTCACCGACATTCCTGCCTTTCCGTTGGAGGGGCTGATCACCCGCGGCGTGCCGGCACTGATTCAATGGCTGGAATCCATCTTCACCGTGACGGCTGCCCGTAACGCCTGGCTCGGGCAGTTCGGCGCCTTGGTGGGCGGCACGGTGAACGCCAGCCGAGGCGCCATCGAGTTCAGCTCCGGCATCATTACCGGCGCCATCGGCTTGCGGGTGACGGCTTCCAGCGGTGGCGGGGTGCAGATCACACCCTGGACCGAAGTGGCACTGCGCCCGCAAACCGGGGCGGAAGTACGCATCAGTGCCGACCTGCTCACCACCGATACCGCCACCGGTGACATCAGCGCGTTGCCGTCCCTGCAAGCCGGCGCGGTATTCGGCCGCGATGCCGGGCTGGCCACCCATCTGCTGGTGGGTGATCCGGGCATTGGCTCCATTCATCTGGGTATCAAACTGTTGTCTGGGCAGCCGGCGTTTATGCTCACCGCCCACGACGTCACCCTCGGTGGTGCTGCCCATGCAGTGCTGGATCTGTCCAGCCCGGAGGCGGTGCTGGACGCCGCCGGAGGTGTCATCAATTCCGCCCTGGTGAACGCGCTCAATGATCTGGGGCGCCCCGGGGAACTGGTGGCCGTCCTGCTGGGCATCAACCCGCCGGCCGGCATCACCGCCTTGAATCCCCTGGAGTTGCTCACCGATCCGTTGGCTGAACTCAAGGATTACTGGCAATCCCTGAAAGGCAATGCCGCCGCGTTTGCGGAGGTGTTGGCAGCGCTGCGGGAACTGATCACCGGCGCCACCGGAGCCATCACCGGCACTGGCACCGAGGTGGCACCCTGGGTGATCGAGATTGGCCCGTTGCAGGTGCTGGTGTATCTGCAGGGCGATTACATTTTCCTGGAGTTGTCTGCCGAGTTGGCCGCCACGGTGATGACCGATTACGAAGCCGTGATGGCGGTGCGGGCCCGCATGGCGCGCATTGATGTGGTGAATCCGGCGGTGCAGTTCTTCAGTGTGTTCGCCGGTGGCCTGCATCTGCGGCGTGCTGATCGCAACACCGCCCGTCTGGATCTGGGGCCGGTGGACTTATTGGCCCGCGCATTTGGTTTTGAGCTGGCCTGGAACGCCCGCGATGGTGTGGGCTTGGCCGTGGCGGCGCCCGGTTTGGCGCTGGAACTGGAAGGGGGGCTCGAACCTTCCGGTGATGCATCCGGCACGCTGTCCGTGAGCATTCCGTTGCCTGAGTTTCATGGGGACGGTAGCGTTACCTACAGCCCTGACTGGAATGAAATCGAGCAGGCCATAGCAGCACTGCTGGCGCGCATAGGTTCCCCTGTGGTGGATGTACTGTTGAACCTGGTGGGCTGGTCCGGTCAGGGGGCCCGCCTGCAATTGGGGGAATTGATCAGTCATCCGGAAGCGGCGTTGCGCGCCTGGTTGGGGGATTTGATCCTGGATTGCAGTAACGTGCGCACTGCGTTGAGTCCGTTGGCCTACCTGATCAGTGGCTTCCGCCTGTCGGCGCCGCTGGGCAGTGGCAACGAACGGGACCCATTCCGCCTGGCCATCGCCGGGGAGCCACGGGCGCCCGGTGTGGCAGTGTGGCTGGACCCGGGTTGCCGCCTGCCGTTAACCCGCTACGAGCCGCCGCCGGGGTTCTTTGATCGCAGTGAGCCGCCGGAGGAAGGTGTACTGGTGGCCGCGCTGCAGGATGCGGGCCGTAGCATTCCTGATCTGAAAGACCTGCTTGTGGGTCGGCAGAGCCTGGCCCAGGGGCTTCAGAATCTGAGTGATCGTATCACCGGCACGGACGGCCTATTGGGGCAGCCTGCCGTATTGCCACCCGGCGTCAACGGGATCGATATCGAAGGCTACAGCTATCGGGAGCTGGTGGCCCTGGGTGCCATCGATGCCATTCTTATGGAAGCCCTGGACCCGGTGCCCGGTGCCGTGCTGTATGTGGGCTGTGAAGACGTCTGGGCCACCTGTTTTGACAGCCACAGTTTTGATGCCCGCAGCAGCAATGCCAGTGGCACGGTGGACGCGAGCGGCGACGGCAGTTGGTCGTTGGCGCTGCCGGACCCGGCCGCTGCCGCTGCGGCCCGGCCGGATCGCGGCGCCGTGGGTGAGCAGGCCGAACGTTTGAAAGCGGCCCTGTTGGGTCGCGCCGACGCCATCACGGTGGTGGCTTACGGCGCCGCCGGTGCCGCTGCCATCAAAGCGGCGGAGACCACGCCGGCCATCGAGCGGGTGGTGACGGTGGGCAGCCCCTGGGCCCCGCTGGCTGTGTCCGGTTACACCACCGGTCTGAGCGGTGATGCCCTGCGCTTCCTGCAGCAGATTCGACGTCCGCTCGACGACGGGCTGGCGCAAATGGATGAACATCTGCTGGCCGGTGAATCCGGTCCGTTGTTGCAGATGTCTTACGTGATAGAGCGGGCGCTGGCGGCGGCGGGGTATTCCGGCACCGCGTTAGGCACGCTGCCCCTGGCCAGTGACCAGGTGCGCCGGGCCGGGCTCAACGTGGATGCGGTGTTCGGCAAACTGGATGGCGATGCCGTGGACCGGGGCCTGGCGGAACTGGTGGCGGATGCCATCGCCTATCGCTATGAATCGCTGGAGGAGCCGGCAGGGCCACCCACCGCCTTGCACGCCGGTGTGGACCTGCCGGTGTTCGATGTCAGCCTGGGGCCGGTCCTGCTGGGTGCCGGGGCGATCCTGGAATTGATCTCCTGCGATCGGGGTGCCGGTGGTGACAGCTTTGCCGTGCATACCCATCAGCAGGTGATTCTGGATCTGCATTTCGGCGTCAACGATGGCTGGCTGATCGGCGGCCCCGGTGCCCTGCAGAACGATGTGGAAGCCCGCTGGCTGTCGGTGCGCCTGTACTTACCTATCAATTCAGGCAGCTCTGGCAATTCCGGCAGCGGCTCAGGCTCTCCGGTTGCCAAGGCGCGTTTTACCTTTCACGAAGCCAACTGTTTCGGGGTGAAGCGGGAGCGCTGGGTGATCGAACCGGATGCGGATGGCATAGCGGCCACCCTGCCCACGTCGGAAGTGCATCTGCTGATGGCGGAAGTCATCGGTCGCCTGGCGGCGGAATCGGCTGAACTGGCGCAGTTGCTGGCGGACCTGGGGCTGGTGCGCTCCGGTGGTTACGATCCCCAGGGCTTTGACCGTTTGATCTTCGACACCCAGTTGGTGATCACCGATGCCTTGACCCAGTCAGCCACCAGCATGGCTGGCGCGTTGCGCACCATCGGCGGCTTCACCGGCAGTGGCAGCAGCCTGGCCTGGACCATCGACAGCGCCACCGTGTCATTGAATCTGCAAACCCGTTCCATTGAGGTGTCCGCCCAGCACGCTCCGGCAGAGCTGGTGCCGGTGGGCGCGTCCGTGCGCATCAACAGCAGCGGCGTGGCCGTGTCCGCTTCCCTGGGGGAAATTGATCCGGGCGCCGGTGGTATTCAGTTGCGTACTTCGATTGATACCGCCGCAGTGAGCAGCGGGCAGTTGGGCCTGGACTGGCGCTTGCCCGGTGCCGCCAACACCGCCACCATCGACTTGCTGAACCTGTCCGATCCATCGGACCTGATCCGGTTATCCGCCTCCCTGGTGCCCGCCACCCTGGCCACCGGTTTTATCAATCATCTGCGGGATGAAGCGGACGACAGCGCCCGCACCGCCATCGACACGCTGCTGGACAGCCTCAACCTGTTGGGACCGGTGCCGGAATTCGGTCAACGTCGCATGCTGCTGCCCTGGGCCCTGTTCCTGGACCCCATGGCCTGGTTGCAGCACGCCACCAGCGCCTGGTCGTCCGATCCTTTTGGCCAGGCAGTGACGACGCTGGACGCGGTGGCGAATTTGGTGGTGCCCGCTCGCACCGGCGCGGGGTGGCCGGTGAGCGAGGACGTTACCCTCACCTACGCCGTGGATGCCGGGCGCCTGTTGTTGGGAGTGGAGATAGACCTCAACCACACCCTGGGAACGGCGGCGATGGCGGTGTCCATCAACGGTGGCATTGCCATCAGCAGCAATGGATCGGTGTTGCCCCAATTGACCACCGCCGTCACCTTTGATGGCAAGGGCGTATCCCTGGCTATATCGCCGGATATCCGCATCGCCCTGTTGCGACCCCCGGCAGCCCCCATGCCGATCTATCCCAACGGGCCGGGTGCGGCATCGTTGCTGGCCACCGGTACGGGCATGGCGATTCCGCTGGTTTTGAATGCGTTGATTGCCGAACGCAGCAACCCCACGCCGTCCCTGCAAAAGGATGTGGGCCTGGCCCTGTTTGAAATCGGCGGCGCCCTTAACCTGCTGGAAGCGAACAGCTTTACTGATGCCCGCATCTCGGCGTTCGCGGCAGACCCGGTGGCGGCGCTGACGGCGAACCTGCCCAATCTGGTGGCCACTGCCATCGGGCAACTGGCCGCGGCGTTGGACCCGGCCGGCACCGTGGTCAGCACCACCGTGGTTGGACCTGGCATCACCCGCCTCAACCTCGGCAGCACAGCACCGCTTGCGGTGACCTTCGATGGCAGTGTGAGCGGTCCGGCCATTGAGCTTGCCGGTGCCATCGCCATTGCCGATGTGGGCACCCTGAGTGCCGACAAGGTGCGCCTGAGCAGCAGCGGGGTGCAGATTGCGGTGTCGTACATTGCCGACGGATTCGACGTGGGCAACGGTTTGGAATTGATGCCGGTGGCCACCATTCGTGCCGGCGTCAGTGGCGCCGGATTCACCCGCATGGTAGGCGTGGGCCTGGCCACCGATGGGGTGGGGGACCAGAGCGTGGAGTTCCGTTGGGCGCTGGATGCCTCACCGCCGCGGGTGGTGTTGGTGAACCGCACGCTGGGCGGTGAAACCGAAGACAGCAGCCCGGAAGCGGTGGCACTGGCGTTGTTGGCCCAGGCCATTTCCATGGCGTCCGGCATTGTGCTTGAGGCGCTGGACCCCATGGGCGCCCAGGTGGTGGCCAGCCTGCAGGACGTGGTGTTCACCGGCGGTGGTGCCACCCTGGACCCGCAACTGTTTGCGGATTTCTCCGACCCCGAAGCATTGCTGAATCGTCTCTACAACCTTGCCTTCAACCTGGCGGGTGCCAACCTTAAAATCACCATCGACGGCAAAGTGGATATCGGCTTCACCAAAAACGGAAATCAGGCCGGCGTCTCCATCTCCCTGACCCCGGGAGAGCGCATTGCCCTGGCCAGTGGTGATCCTACCGTGGACCTGGAAATCGTGGCCGGCTGGATCAAATCGCCGGGGATTGTGCCTGGTCTGTCGGTGTACCTGATTGAAAAAGTCGGCGACAACTTCGAGTTCAGCGCCGGTTTCGCCATTGCCGGTTTGGGCGTGCGGGTGGGCAAGAATGCCGGCCCGTTGTTGAACCTGGGCATCATGAGCATCGATGCCATCGGCGTGCATGTGTACGGCGAGGCCGGTTCCGGTGGCGGCGGTGGTGGCGTGCAGGTGCAACTGGACGGCCTGGCCATGGTGCCCTCGGCCGCCGGTGGCGACAACGGGGTGGCGAATAACTTAATGAGCGATGCCGGTAACGATGCCTCACCCTCGGCGCGCCCGGCCTTCAGTCCGACCATCGCTATTCAAAAACCGCCGGGCCAGAATCTGGGCATCAGCCTTAGTGCCGGTGATCCACCAGGCCCCTGGTGGCTGGTAATTCAACGGCAGCTGGGACCCATCTACCTGGAACAGTTCGGTTTTGATGTGCGGGAAACCAACGGCACGGTCACCGGTATTTCATTGCTGTTTGATGCCCGGGTGTCCCTGTTCGGCTTGAATGCGGAAGTGGACCAACTGGGTCTGCATTGGTTGGGCGGCGACGTCTTTGCCCTGGAAAACTGGGCGGTGGATCTGCAGGGCCTGGGGGTTTCCGGTGACTTCTCCGGGCTCTCCATTTCCGGTGGCCTGTTGAAGACCAACATCGACGGCAAGATCGGTTACGTGGGCATGTTGATGGGCCGCTTCGGTGTCTATGGCCTGTCGTTGTTTGGCGGCTACAACGAAGACAAGGGCCTGCCGTCCTTCTTCGTGTTCGGTGCGATACAAGGGCCGATCGGCGGGCCACCGGCCTTCTTCCTCACTGGTATTGGCGGCGGCTTGGGTATCAAGCGCGGTCTGAGGGTGCCGGACGATATGTCCAAGTTTGGCGAATACCCCTTTATCAAGGCCCTGGACCCTTCCGCCCCGGTGTCCGCCAATCCCCTGGACGAATTGCGCAAGCTGGCGGAATACTTCCCGCCGGAGCCGGGCAATTTCTGGTTCGCCGCCGGCATCAGTTTCACCAGTTTCTCGCTGGTGGATGGGGTAGCGGTGTTGTCGGTGTCCATCGGCAACGGGCTCGATATCAATCTGTTTGGTCTGGCACGGTTGGCCTTGCCCCGTCCCCAGGCTGCGCTGGTGTCTATCGAGTTGGCATTGCTGGCGCGTTTCTCGTCCTCGGAAGGCCTGTTCCTGATCCAGGCACAGCTGACGGATAACTCCTGGTTGCTGTATCCGGAAGTGCGGCTCACCGGTGGCTTTGCCTTTGCCACCTGGTGGAAAGGGGAGAACGCCGGCCAGTTCGTGTTGACCCTGGGTGGCTATCACCCCAGCTTCCATCGCAACGGTTATCCGGTGGTACCGCGTCTGGGGTTGGAATGGCGGGTGTCCAATGCCATTGTCATCAAGGGAGGTTCCTACTTCGCGTTAACCTCAGAAGCGTTGATGGCCGGGGTGGAAATTGAAGTCAGTGCGGATTTCGGTTTTATCTGGGCGCGGATTTCCTTCGGCGCCAACGCCATCGTCTATTTTGATCCGTTCTACTTTATGGCGGATGCCTACGCCCGCATTGCCGCCGGAGTGAAAATCAAAACCTTCTTCGGCACCATTCGCATCAGCATCAGCATCGGTGCCCGCATCGAAGTGGAAGGGCCGAAGTTCCATGGCAAGGCCTCCATCGAAGTGGGCCCCTGCGACATCACCGTGCGCTTCGGCAGTTCCAATTCCATCAAGGGCATCTTTGTGGACTGGGATGGTTTCGTGCCCAAATACCTGGAAGAAACCGGCCCCGGTCGGGCCCGGGCCATTTCCGGTATCAGCGGTAAAGGCAGTTTGCCGGCGGCCACCGACGGCGATACCTCGGCGCCATCCTGCGACGGCAGTGCCGAGCGTCCGTTTGAAGTGTTTGCGGAATTCGAGATCTCCATGGTCACCACTGTGCCCACCAAACGTTTTGATTTCGGCCGTTCCGATCTGGCGAAAAACATCACACCAACCTTACCCGGTGGCACCGGCACTTCCCTGGGCCTGAGCCCCATGAACGCCTCCAACCTCAGTTCCACTTTCAGTCTGCGGCTGAAGAAAAAATCCGGCAACAGCTGGGTGGATCGCACTGCAGACCTGGTGCCGCTGGTGAACGGCATGAAGGAGGAATCCCAGGCCGGTGACGGGCCCAGTTATGGATTGGAAGCCTTCCCCATTGGCGTGTGGGGCTTGCCGGAAGACGCCAACCAGCCGTCGAGCCCGTTGCCCAAGGGCGACGTGATCTTTGCCGGCAGCCGCCTGAAACTGGTGGCTGCGGCGGACACCAGTAAGCAGGTGGGGCCGGAGATCGATTACTACCGGGTGGAAAGCGGACGCAAACCGTTGCCCCTGTCGGCCTCCGGGGCCAAACGGGTGACCATGCTGGGCCAGGCCAATGGCTTGGGCGTGCAGGCGGTGGCCGCGTCGGTGGACGCTGCGTTCACCCAGGCGAGCCAGTTCCTGTTCTCCGCTGCCCCCGCAACGCCGGAAGGCTTGCTGGACAGTGGCCAACGCAGTGCCACCGCCAAGGTGGCCTACACCCGCTCCCGCACGGCACCGCCCCTGTTTGGCACCTTGATGGACGGCCTGGAATCCGCCAACGGCACCAACGTGGGCTCTGCCGATATGGGCGCAGTGGTGGCTCCGGTCGGCCGCCAACCCCGGGCACCGTTTGTGACCGGGCTGATGACCAGCGGCGCCGGGGTGGCGGAACGGCTGCGGGGCACCACTGTTGCCAACCGCCGCATCAAACGCCGACCGGCACCGTCCCTGGATTCTGTGCGGGGCCGGCTCGGTCGCAGCTTGCCCATCAAGTTGAATCTCACCGCGGCGCCGTCGCGGGTTGCCGATCAAACCATCGTGGTCCGGGGTTCAGTGCCGCGCACCAACCTGGGTGGCGTGGCCCGCTCCTATCAGGGTGGCCAGGTGGGGGCGGCCATCGGTGCCGGCCTTGTTAAAGGTCTCCATCAAGGGGCTGACACCAGGGCACCGGGCACAAGGGCACCAGACACAAGAGCACCGGCAGACACTCGATTGCGACCCGGTGACGTGGTCACGTTGCGCTTACCGGATGCGGCCATTGATACCGGCGCGCAGCGCCCTGGCCTGAAGGTGAGCGGGGAAGCGCGGGTGGTGATGTTGCTGGGTAACGGAGCCGTGCTGACGGATCAGGTGGTGAACGACACAACGCTCAGCGTGCCGGCCCACACCGCCATTGTCGCCATCCAGGCCAACGGCGGCGCCGGCGACCTGTTGGGCGGGGGCCGCAAAGTGCTGGGCTGGCATGACCAGTCCCGGGTGGTGCGCCTGGCCGGGCGCTCGGCGCTCGCCTCCGGTTGCATCCTGCACATGGATGGCAACAGCGCCCGCAGCAAAGTGGGCTGGGGTATCGCCGGGGATGTGATTCGCGACGGGGCGGCGGTGTCCACCCGCTTTGCCACAGCGGTGCGCTGCGTGGGGGTCATCCTGCGTGGCAGCGAAGCCCGCCACCCGGAAGATCTGGGCATTGAACTCAACGGCGCCAAGCATGTGCGGGATGCCAGTGGCGAGGTCACGCCGGTGGTGGTGCAGGCCGGTGCCCGTTCCATTCTGTTGTTCCAGGTGACGCCGGATTCCCGCACGGCCGCGGTGTCAGTGCGGGTCACCCAGGGTGGTTCACGGCAGGTCAGTGGCGTCATAGGGGTGAGCGCTGCGGTGGACGACGTTGCCGATTGGATCGCGGAACTGGGTCTGGTGGCGGTGGTGGCACGCCTGCGGGCTGCCCAGGGTGAGGGTTGTGCCATCGAATGGATTGAGCCCCCGCGGCAGTAACCTGGAGCCGCAGAAATGAATCCACATACGCATGCAAACGCAGCGCACAAGAGGAGCCGGAACCATGGCGGTCGGTGAGGGAAAATTCAAACTCTATACCAAGATCACACCGCCCCTGGAGGCGGGGGACTGGCGTTTTGAGGCTGCGCAGAACCTGTCGGCCAGCACGCCCCAGGGCAGCCTGGATGAGGACGATCTGCGCATAGACCAGGAGCAGATCAACGTTCGCATCCGCTCGCCCCGCTATGTGCTGCCGCCGGACCAGGTGCTGTCCACCTATCCTCCCGCCAATTCCTTCGGCAGTTACGGCAGTCGCCTGCCCCAGGTGGTGATCAAGCGTCGCACCCTGCCCTGGGAGCGGCGTCTGGACGGCGCGCCGCAGAACACCCCCTGGCTGGCCCTGGTGCTGATTGCCGAAGGCGAGGCGCGGCTGGACACCGCCGTGGACGTGGCCGACTGTGTCACCCCCGGCGTGGTGCTGGACGGGGTGGCAGAAGTGGCGAAGGGCAATCGCCTGGTGGTGCGCAAATCCATCATCGATAAAGTGTTCCCCACCCGCAACGATGTGGACCTGCTGGCCCACGCGCGGGAGGTGGACATCCACGACACCGAGCTGATGATGGGGGACGACGACGGCTTCCTCGCCGTGGTGATCAGCAACCGCCTGCCGGTGCCGGGCAAAACCCGTTCCGGTGAGTCCGTGCCGGTGAAATACCTGGCCTGCCTGGTGAATCTGGAAGGCCAGTATAACGCCCTGTTGGAGCGTTCGCCGGACCCGGTGTTTTCCACCCGCTTTGTCACCGAACGCTTGGCCTTCACCGAACATGCGGCGCAGGATGATCATTTGGTGATGGGTACCGCTGGCGCCCGGCAAGCGGACTTCAATCTGGCGGAGGGAGCGTTTGCACCGGCGCCTCTTGCTTCAACGCCTTCCGCCGGGCCAGCCAGCCGGGCTGAAGCGATGACCGGCAGCGCCAGTTTCAAAGTCAAATCCGGCGTCGCTGCCAAAGATGGTGCCACTCCCCACAAGGCGACGTCCCAGTGGTCCACCAAGGATCTGGCCAAGGCCACCTCCACCGACATCTCCCTGCAGATGGCGGCGGACTTCCGCATCATGGACATTGTGGACCTCAGAATACTGGACCCGGAATACCGCTTCCCGGTGCTGTTGCACTGGAGTTTCACCACCACCGGCAACACCACCTTCCGCTCCCTGATGGAGAACCTGGATTCCCGTTTACTGGGGGACGTGGGGGACACCCCCTCGGACCTGAGCGGCCGCCTGCCGCTGGAAGTGGTGGAAAGCGGGCACGTGGGGCTGAACCATAAAACCCGGGAGGGGGATGAAGTGCGTTCCTGGTACCGGGGACCCCTGGTACCGCATCCCACCCTGACCTCCACCGCCAACCGCCTGGATCTGGCCCACAGTTCGGATCAGTTGCGCATTGTGATTCCCGATGGGCGGGAGGACCTGTCCCTGGCCACCGGCTTTGAAATCGGGCGCCTGCTGACCCTGTCGCAGCCTTCCATCATTGCCTCGTTGATGCGCTGGCGCCAGGGGCATTACCACGCGGCCCGCCTCAAATCCATGCTGGTGGCCAACCGGCCCCTGTGGGAAAGCATTCTGGGGGTGGGCTTCGAGTTCAATGAGCTGCACCGGCTGGGGCCCTTGGTGGGGCGCTATCTGGTGGATGCCATCGTCAAACAGCCGGAGCTGTTGTTGGGTGAGCCGCGTCCGAAAGTGTCCCCGGGGCGGCCGCTGGAATTTGATGGCCTGGCGCCCGACGTGCTGGCCAACGGGCTGGGCTTGAGCGCGGACATTCTGCGCGGCGGTGATCTCAATCTGATGCTGGACAACCTGCGCAAGGTGCAGATTCCCATGGACGATCTGATCATCGATCAGGTGGGCACCATCGGCATTCGCGAAGCCCTGGAGGCGGATCTGAATACCCAGCGCATTGATCTGGTGTCCAACGTGCTGTCCAACAAAATGCTGGACGATGTGCTCACCGGCCCCGCGTTCCCCGTCACCGAAACCATCAAACTGGATGTGTCCCTGGATGCGCTGGATCGCATTCTGGTGGATTCCATTCGCGCCCGTCAGCTGGATGAGGACGAACTATGATCAACAACAAAATCGACATTCTGAACCATCTGGCGGCGGAGCTGAAAACCACCGTCAAACCCGCCTTCACCGAGTTCCAGAAAGACCAGGATACCGCCATGCCGGCGGAGCTGCGCAACTGGCTGGTGCGTTTGCGCCTGTTGGAGGGCGTGCCCTTTGCCAACCTGGTGGCCGACAGTGAATTGCTGCCCAAGGAATCCATCCGCTGGTTTTACCTGGACCGGCGCTGGACCGATGCCATCGTGCAGGGGGCATTGAGCGTGGGCACCGTGAACAGCGACGACCGCATTCAACTGGAAGCCCAGTACGCAGCGATCCGCGCTGAGCTGGATACCGAAGAACGCAATGTGCGGCGCCGTGAAGGGGATAAACGCAAGATGGGCGCACCGGGCCCCATCAGTGGTTTTTTGCTGCGCTCGGCGGCGGTGTCCGGCTGGCCCGGTTTGCATGTGCGGGCGTTCAACGTGGACCCGGAGGAAGGGGACGACGCCCGCTACGAAGAGGACGATCCCCGTCGCATTCGCCTGTTGCGCTTGGAGCGGTTGGCACCGGCAGTGCTGCTGTGCCTGTTCGATGGCATTCCCAAGGTGGTGCACATCGAGGAGCCGCGCCAGGGCATTCAGTTTGGCTTCATGCATGAGGACAGCGGCAGCAGCCGTTCCGCCAAATTACGCCCCCGCAACAAGAACACCTTTGAATATCTGGACGAAAACGGTGGCCAGGACATCGATGTGCCGTTCCGGGTGGGTTCCTCCGGCGTGGTGGATATCCGGCGCCTGTCCGATGCCCTGGCCACCAAGCCCAACACCGGTGCCGCCGATGGCCTGGACAGCGCGGAGTACGCCCTGCAGTTGATCCGCTTCCCCTGGCGCCAGGTGTATGGCGAGGTGGAATCGCCCCGTTTCGAAACTGTGTTCCGGGCCACCATCGAATACGAAAAGGTAGTGGAGGCAACGTTCAAGTTGTGAGGCTGACCTATGTTTAAACATCTGCTGAAAAACAAAACCCTGAGCAAAGCGGTTTTTGATGAACGTTGGGCCTGGCTGGTACGGGCCGACACCGACCTGGGTTCCATCACCACCTGGGACCCAAAACTACCCCGTAACCGTCGCGTGCTGGTGCCGGTGGATGTGCAGGCCTATGTGGCCCATGCCGAGGTGGCGGAAACCCTGGTGCCGGTGACCGGGGGCCCCGGTGATCCCGCCCCCTTTGCCGATGGCGTAACCCCGCAACCCGGCGTGCATCTGCATTGGGCGCTGCCGGATGCCCTGCTGCGGGGCCAGGAATCCAGTGCCGGCGGTGAGCTGGAAATGAAGGAGCTGCCGGATCGCTGGGTGGTGATTCGCGCCCTGTTCCCGGTGGGGTTGGAACGGCCGCTGTTGCGGGGCTGGGTGATTGATGCCAAGAAAGGCTCGGTGACGCCTCTGAGCACCTTCAACGGCACCACGTCGGACAACGACGACCTGCCCAACTTTGAACGCCTGGATGGCACCGTGGGGGGCTCGCCGTTGTGGACGGCCTCCTACACCGCCAGTGCCGGGCGTTTTGGTTTTCATGACCGGCTGGAGGATCTGGCCGCCCTGGAAAAGGTGGCGACCCAGGGTTTCGATCGCAACGCCGCCACCTATGTGGTGGCAGGCTGGAGTTCCGATGCCAGCAAGGACCCGCTCAACGTGGCCGGCAAGCGGGAGCTGTTTGAACTGCTGGACGAGCTGGGCTGGCACCTGGATTCCGAAGCGGAAGAGCCCAGCAGCGAACCGGATTTGCCGGTGCTGAGCCGGCTGCTGAACACGGGTGATTTCAAACATCCCAACGAGGCACCGCCCACCAAAATTGTGGCCAAGGGGCGGGATGAAACCTTCACCTACGCCGACATTTCGCAGCAGTTGTCCATGCCGGTGGACAAGCCGTCCCGGGTGCTGATCTCCCAGCGGCCGCCCCGGTTTCTGGCCCTGCTGCACGGCATGGTCACCGGCGTCCCCATTGACCGCCCGCCGGCGGGGGTGGATGAGCGACCCCGTTCCCAGGGTCTGTCGGTGGCCATCGGTTTTGACACCGATGACCTGGTGACGGCGTTGGGGGCCAATACCCTGGGCAGCACCCTCAGTCAGCGGCGGGCGTCTGAAATGGTGGCCGCCGCCTTCACCAGCGACCTGCTGGATCGGCTCGGCACCCCGGATGGCATGCGTGACATTGCCGAACGGGAGCACAGTGATACCTTCCGTTCCCTGCCCGGTAAGCCCCTGCCGGCGGCGAAAGCCGATCAGCTGCGGGTGGAGGATTCCGCCTCGGTGAATGCCACCACCGTGGGTCGCAAGGGCAGGGCGGCGAAAGCCCCCCGCCAGCCGCCCACCAAAGACCGCATCAACCCCATGCCCCGCTGGCGCGACAAAGTGGTGTTTGCCAAAGAGGGCAAAGCCCCCAAGGCCCCTGCCTTCACCCTGGACGAACAACTGGATGATCGGGTGGCCTCCGCGGTGAAGCAGGAGCGCCGCACGGTGCAACGCCCGGCCCCGCGGATCTTCATTCCCCAGGCGCCCCAGATCGCAATCAAGGGCGCCCGCCCCAGCCTGCGCCATCACTACGACGGTTTGTACGATGATGAAGGGCGGCTGCGCTGCCGTTACCCCAACGAGGCGGTGAAATCCATCAAAGGTGTGGTCAGCGGACAGGATCTGGTGCCCACCCTGGGCTCCGGCGCCATTCCGGCGGAAGTGCTCACCGTGGTGCGGGAAGCCATTTTGCTGAACCCCTATTGCACCCGCTGGCTGGCCCAGTCCGCCGCCAAGAATACGGATCACTTTCCCCAGTACCATGCCCGCATCAAAGGCGAGATGCTGCGGATTTTCTCGGAAGACGGCCGCTACGACGGCAGTGGCGAATACACCCTGGCCACCGCCCCGGTCGGTGCAGCGCCCCGGGCTGCGGCGGGGGATGGCTGGGCCACCGTGTCTGCCCAACAGACCAGCGTGTTGAAACAGGCGGCGGCGGAACTGGCGAAAGCCTCCTACCTGGTGGGCATGACCCCCAGCCCCCTGGGGGTGACCGCCTGGCGTCAGCCCTGGGTGCCCCTGTGGCTGGAATGGCGGGTGGAACTGATGGGCACCACCGAGATGGCCAACTGGGAACTGGCGGATCTGGAACTGAAACCCAAAGCCAATGACGGCGAATCCCTGGTCATGGAAATCCTGGGGCGCAGTCCCATTGGCCGGGGCCTGAGCACTGCCCTGCACACCAGCATTGAGCGCTGGATTCAGGCGGAGCAGGAACGGGATGCCACCGACGCCACCCTCTCCACTTCCCAACAGAATGCCCTGGCGGCGCTGGCCAATTTTCTTGAGCCCCTGGATCTGGCGTCGGCCTCCCTGGACGGTATCCGCGAACAGTTGCTGGGCCTGGATTACACCGGGGGTTTTCATGCCGCGGTGGATGAAGACGATCGCCCCAAAGTGGTGGCTGACCCGGTGCCGTTGTTCGGCGGCACCCTGGAGTTGAAACAACTGCGGCTGGTGGATGCCTTCGGCCGCACCCTGGAGGTGCCGGTGGGCGCTGCCCGCACCACCACCTCCCTGGAAGTGGACGACGCGCCGGCCACCATCCGCATGGCCGCCCGGGTGCAGAATGGCGCCCGCTGGCTGTTCCGCCTGGTGGACCCCGCCTACCAGGATGATCCGGCGTTTGCCCCGGAAGCCTTTATCAACCAACTGGAACCGCACCTGGCGGTGAACCCGGTGGCGGGTTTTGTACTGCCGGATCACATCGACGAATCCCTGGAGCTGTTCGACCGGCTGGGCAATGCCCTGGGGCAGATCTGCCACCATGAACTGACCGGGGCCGTGCGCTGGGAACCGGCCCCCGGCCGCCCGGTGCCGCCGGGAGCGGGCCCGCTGACGGATCTGGAGCCGGGCGCCCTGCCCATGGGGCAGCTGGCCGCCGGCGTGGTGCGCACCGATGTGCAGAACCGCGCCGCGGACACCCCGAGCACCGACAGCTCCCTCACCTCGCTGCTGCGGGCCATCGACACCACCCTGTGGACCGTGGACACCTACGGCGGCCTGGGCTCCTCCACCGTGGCTGGCCTGGTGGGCCGCCCCATTGCGGTGGTGAAAGCCACCTTGCGGCTGGACCTGCCGGATGACCTGGAGGATGTGAACCTGAACGGCGCCGATGCCGATGTCCGCCGGGCGGCATTCGAAGCCATGCGGGATCAGGCATTCCCGGTGCAGCTGGGGGATCTGCAGCGCAGTGACGATGCCCTGCTGGGATTCTATCTGGACGACGACTACGACCATTTCCATCTGGTGGACAAAGTGGTGGCCGCCATCGCCCGGGACAGCGGCCGCCGTCGCGGTCAGCTGGGCCTGTTGGGCAAGGTCACCGTGCCGGACGTAGTGCCCCTGGCACACCCCTTCCTGGTGCCGGAAGACACCCTTTACCTCCGCCCCGGCCAGACCCATCGCCTGACCCTGTTGATGCTGCCCGCCGGACGGGTGCACCTCACCTCCGGCATCCTGCCCCGCAAGGCGCTGGCGCTGAACGATGCCTGGGTGGGCAAAGGCCTGAAGCGGGTAATTCCCTCAGTGCGGGTGGGGCCGGTGTTGGTGGACCCGGAGGAGATCCGCCTGCCGAAGGTGCATCTGTTAGGCGACAAACAGCAGTTCACCCGCCGCACAGGACCCTTGACCTGGCGCGATGATCCCATCATCTCCGCCACCCAGTCGGCGTTGTTACCCCGCATGCCCCACGAGTTCCAAGAGGGCTGGATCAGGATCGTTGACGGAGAAGAATAATCATGGCCGAGACATTGACCCCGCAGCAGGTGGAAGAGCAGCAGGCCCGAGCGCGACGGCAACAACGCAAGAACGCCAAGAAGAAACACGCGGCGGCGCGGGATGCGTTTTTGGAGGAAAGCACGGGCTTTGTGGATCGCGACGCGTTGCACAGTGCACTGGAAATGCTGATGGAACGGGAAGGCCTCAACCTGGACGAGGCAACTGATCAGCCGGGTGGCGCGGCGCCCCAACCCCGCGCCCTGGCCATGGGGGCGCCCGCGCCGATGGCATTCCCCGCCAACAACACCAATCGCTGGAACCCCATCGGGCCCTCGGTGGTGCGTCAGGGGCAGGCCGACGGCCGGCCCCGGGTATCCGGACGGGTGCGGGATCTGGCGGTCAGCAATGATGGTCAGCGGGCCTATGCCGCCACCGCCAAGGGCGGGGTCTGGTATACCGGGGATGGCGGTGCCACCTGGGAACCGGTGGGGGGCTGGGCCAGCGAACCCCGCCGTCGCGGTGGCAACACTTCGGCCTTTGCCTGCGGCTGCCTGTTGGTGAACTTCGGCGCCGCCGTGGCCAACGATTTTGTGATGGTGGGGACCGGCGAAATCGGTGCCCGCCAGCGCCCCGCCAACTGGTTGTCCATGCGCGGAATGGGAGTGCTGGTGGCCACCGGGCCCGCCAGCCAGGCCATCCAGAACGATCCCTGGGAGGCCGCCACCGGCATTAACCTGCTGGAAGGGGTATCCATCGTGCGCATGGTGCGGGTGCCGGGCACCCCGGCAGGGCAGAATGGCGACCAGGTGATCGCTGCTACGACCGGCGGTTTGTTCCTGGGCACCCGCAGCATGGTGGGTGGCAGCCTGGCGTATACCTGGGCCGCCATGGCCGCGCCTCCCATCCCGGCGACGCCACCCGCCGCCAACTTTGCGGTACCGCCACCGGCCAACTGGGCTGCCAGCCGTGACCCAACCGACCTGTTGTATGTGGGCAATCGCCTGTTTGTCTGCTTTCGGGATTCCGGGGTGGCGTTCTCTGACAACAACGGGGGTGCCTTCAACTGGATCACCATGAACTTTGCACCGGCGGCGCCGGCGGCCACCGCCCGCCTGGTGGGCCGCATGAGTCTGGCGCTGAACGATGATAACAACCGGGTCTATGTGCTGGGGGAGGTGGACACCAACCCCGGCGCCCTCGGCAACGCGCAGATTCCCCACGTTTGGCAGATTGCCAACCCGGCAGCGGCCTTGCCTGGGGGGCCGGTGGCGACCCCCCTCAACAACGTGCCCACCAACGGCAACCTGTGGCCCGGCCAGCGGGATTACGACCAGGCCATCCTGGCTACCACCTACACCCCTGCGGCGGCACCGCCGGGCACCCGCACCGACCGGGTCTACATCGGCGGCTCGCTGGTGTGGGTGGCCAACTGGAATGCCGCCATCTGGTGTTTCGATGTGAACGGCGCCAACCTGGTGCCCTCGCCGGGCGTGTCCGACCGCCCCCCGGGCACCACCCACGGGGCCGATACCGCCGGGCTGGTGGGCAACCACGTGCACCCGGATGTGCATACCTTGCGCAAGGCCAACAATGCTGACGGCAGTCACCAGGTCTGGGTGGGCTGCGATGGGGGTGTGTTCCTGTCCCTGCGCAATGGCCAGACCAACACTTTCTCTTCCCGCAATGTGGGGCTTGCCTCCATCGAATCGGAATTCATGGCCTCCCATCCCACCTCCAGTCATTTTGCCATGCTGGGCTGCCAGGATAACGGCCGCCAGGTGCGGGTGGGGGACAGCGTGTGGGAAATGAAAACCAGCATGCAGGGGGACGGCGGGGGAGTGATGTTCCATCCGGTGCAATCCCATTATGTGCTGGGGCAGTTCACCCAGGCGGATTGGGCCTGTGATCCGGCCGGTCGCTATGTGCCACCGGCCATTCCGCCGAACGCGGCGAACCCGGCGGGTTCCGATCCCGAGTTTGCGGCCAGTTTTTTCTATTCCGGTATTGATGCCATTCCACAACCGGCTGGCAATCGGGCCCGCGTGGCCCTGGGCACCAACCGGGTATGGATCACGGACAATCTGGGCACGGCCAATCCCAATACCTGGCGGGTGCTGCCCATCACTGCGCTTACGGTGCCACCCACCTTTGCCAACGCGCGGGACCCACGCCTGGCCAACCGGTTGCCCAATGCGGCCCAGGCGGGCTTTGGCGTGCCCCCCGGGTTTGGGCCGGTGATCACGGTGAAGTGGGTCAACCCCACCACGGTGCTGGCGCTGTATCACCGGGGCGTGGTGCGCTACACCGAGAACCCCGGCACCCCCGGGCAGTGGACCTCCACCAATCTGTTGCAACCGGGTATGGCGGCGGTGGCGCCTTTGGTGGTCCCCAATGCCACCTTCTTCACCGACATTGCCCCGGTGCCGGGCACCAACGATTTTTATCTCACCGGCACCGGCCAGACCCGTCAATGGACCCCGGCGGTGCCGGCCACGCCCACCAGCGCGGCTGTGGCGGCGATTCCCCCCACGGCCGCGCTGGACACCTGTTACTACTACGATGATGCCGCCGGTGGCTTCCGCACCACCGGGTTGGGCAATGCGTTGCCGACGCCCGTCGGTCTCGCGGCCAGCCCCATCGACCCGGCCTATTCCGTGGTGGTGGACCCGGTCAACGTCAACAACGTCTATGTGGGCACGGCAACAGCGGTGTGGACGGCCACCAAAGGCGGCGGCAATATCCACGGTGCCTGGCTGCCGTTTGTGAATGGACTGCCGGAATCCACCGTGCAGGATCTGCATATCTGGAGCGATCCGGCGGCCGCCGCCGGGTCACCCCGTTTGTTGCGGGCGGCGTTGCAGTCCCGCGGCGTGTGGGAGGTTAACCTGGCGGCGGCGGAACCCAGCCGCACCTATCTGCGGGTGCATGAACGGGATGACCGGCGCATGTTTCCCACGCCGCTGAAAAATCCACGGCGCCATCCTGCGGCAGCGGATGTGGCGGTGTTCTGCAGTCCCGATATTGTGATTCGTCCGGAAACACCCGTGACCAATACCCCATCGTTCCAGGGCACCAACCTCACCAACAACGCGCTCACTTATCAGCTGTGGACGTTCCAGACGGCATTCCGCTGGCTGTTCCCCAGCATCATTCCCAACGGCGAGTGGTCCGATCAGTTCGGGGACCTGGTGGAACGCCATCGGCGCGCATTGGGTCTGCCCAATGCGGGTTCCCGGCGGGTGGATGCTGCGCTGTGGAACTCTGTTATGGCCAACGGGCAGGATGAAAACGGGCGCCCCGGCGTGTACCGGGCACCCTGGCAGAATGCCCTGGCACCGACGCTGCCGGCGTCAGAAATCGACTTGATGGAAACCGTGGTGCCACGGCGGGATACCAACAATATCTGGCAGGTGTATCGGGAGCGCAGTGTGGTGGATATTCTGCTGCATCACCGCGATACCCGACCGGTGCCCGCCAATGATGCCTTTGGCGTTCTGCTGTGGCGTCATGCCCCCAGTCACAACACCCTGCTGGCCACCGACTGTACCGACATCGTGCCCTATGTGCGCAGTCTGGTGGGGGGCGGTGCGCCCCTGGCGGTGCCGGCCGGCTGGAACGTGGCGCTCACCGGCGGCAATGCCTTGCACCGTCTCAGTGTGCCCCTGGCTGCCCGCATGCCGCGCGCTGTTTCCGCCAATGTGGACTTAAGTGCGGTGCCCAACGGACGCCGGGTGTTGTTGCTGGCGCTGGCCGGCTCCACCGCAGATGCGTTTTCGGCGGTGCCCAGTGGCACCATCACCCGGGTGGATGATTTTGTGCGCCACTGGCCCCATGCCGCCGCCCGCATCATCAGTGTCTGGCCCCGTCCCGGCACCCAGCTTTTCTAACGAGGAACCCTGTATGGAATTCGATGTGTTAACCCTGTCCATTCTGATTCTGGTGGTGCCGGCGTCGTTCGTGTTGTCGGCGGCGGCGGGCCTGGGGGGATCGCTGATTCTGGTGCCCGCCCTGGTGATGGCACTGGGGGCAAAAGAAGGCGTCGCCCTGGCGGCCCTGTTGCTGGCGGCCAACAACGTGGCCAAGGTGGTGGTGTATCGCAAAACCCTGCCCCTGGCCCAGGCGGCGCTGATTGCGGTGGCGGTGATGGTGGGGGCGGCCCTGGGTGCCGGCCTGATGGTGCAGGCGCCGGAGCACTGGGTCACCATCGGCGTGCTGATCGCGTTGATCGCCACTTTTGCCGGGGATTTTGTGGTCCGGCGCGGCGTGTCGAAAGATGCTTCCATACAGGCACCGGCACGCAAAGCCTGGGCCGGGCTGCTGGCGTTCACCTCCGGTGCCACTTCGGGATTTTCCGGTACCTCGGGGCCGCTGAAAGGGGTGGCCCTGCGCAGCCTGTCGCTGGATCGCCAGTATCTGGTGGGGGCGGCGTCCCTGGTGTCCCTGGTGGGGGACATGACCAAAGCCGCAGTGTTCACCCAATCCGGGTTGCTGGGGCAATCCCACCTGATGCTGGCGGCGGTGCTGGTGCCGGTGATGGCGCTCTGCACTTTGGCGGGTCGCAGTCTTAATCAACAGGTGGGGGAGAAAGGCTTTGCCATTCTGTTCTGGACGGTGATGGCCGGTTACGGCGTACGGCTGGTGACAGCATATTGGTGACAGTAAATCGGTGACAGCATTATGAGCGCAGCAAAAAAGCCGGCCAAAAAGGCCGCGAAAAAACCCGGCACCCTCCACAAAAAAAGCAAACAGAAACCGGTGCATCAATCCGATCCGGATCTGCAGGTGGAACCCACGGTGCCGGGCAAACCGGATTTCGACCAAAAGGATCAGAACATCTCCCCCCAACGCAAGGCGCCCGGGCCGGGTGCACCGAGGCCGGGTGCAGCAAGCTCCCGCACTGCCACCCGCAAAAAAACCAAACCCTGCCCGGAAGCGAACATCAAAGATGACCACGATTCTCAGTGATATCGGCCTGAACCAGACCGCCACCGGCCGCCAGACGGCCACCATTGCCGAGCCCAGTCTGGCCTGTTCCGGCAAGCGCATGTTCGTGACCGGCAACTGGTTTGCTGCCCGTTCCACCAGTGCCGGTGCCCGTTGGAAATTCATCGATCCCTACACCGAACTGCCGCCGGCGGGGGCCGGGTTTTGCTGCGATCAACTGGTGCTGTATTCCAAGCCCTGGCGGCTGTGGGTGTGGCTGTTGCAGTTCGCCAAAAACGCCACCGGCAATCGCATCCGGGTGGCGGTCAGTTCCACCGGCGCCCCCGGCAGTTGGACGTTTTGGGATACCACCCCCCAGGACATCGATTCCAACTGGCGCAATGTCTGGCTGGACTATCCGGACATGCTGGAAACCGACGGCAACCTGCTGCTGTCCTTCAACCTGTTTTCCACTGCCTCCGATCACTGGCAACGGGCCGTGGTGCTGCGCTTTCCCATGGCCACCTTGAAAGCACGGGGTGAACTGCAACGCCAGGCCTGGTCCACGGATCAGTTTGGTTCCCTGCGCTTTGCCAGGGGCGCGGGCAATGTCGCCTATTTTGCCAGCCTCAGTTACAGCGCACCGCAACTGCAAGTGTTCCGCTGGGCCGACAACGCCTCCGCCGTCACCCAAACCAGCGTCGCCGTCAGCGATTGGGCGGATCGCAATTATGTGTCCCCGTTGCCCGATGGTGGCAGCTGGTTAAACCGCCTGGACGCCCGGGTCACCGGTGGCTGGATGGCAGAAGATCGCCTGGGTTTTGCCTGGAGTGCAGCGGCCGATGCAGATCACCCGCATCCGTTTATTCGCGTGGTGCGCATCAACCGCAACAACATGACGCTGGTGGACGAACCGGATCTGTGGAGCACGGACCGCGCCTGGGCCTATCCCGCCATGTGCCCTAATCAGCGGGGCGATGTGGGGGTGACCGCCTTTTGCGGCGGTGGCGGGCGTTTTCCCACCCATGCGGTGGGCCATCTGGATCAGAGCTCCGGCACCTGGGAGATGACCTTGGGTCAGGCCTCCACCCATGGACCGGGTAACGGTGCCTGGGGGGATTACCTGGACATTCGCCCCGACCCGTCGCGCACCACCTACTGGCTGGCCAGTGGGTTTGTGTTGCAAGGTGGCGCCAGCCGCAATCACATTGTGCCGCGGGTGGTGTTGTTCAAACCCTGAGCCGGATGCATCCATCCTGATAATTCGGTTTAAGGTTTTTATTAAAAAAGATTGTCGCCTCAGGTCAATTGTCTCTCCGGGTTCAGACTTCGAGAATGGCAGCAGGAACGGGATGTTCCTCTGTATTGAAGATCCTGCACATAAAAAAAAGAAGCATAAGGAGATGCGTTGTGCTGACCGTCAGCCCTGGCCGTTGGGCCGCCCACTGGATTCGTGTTTGGATACTGCCCTGCCTGGCCCTCACCAGCCTGATGCTCACCGGCGGCTGCAATGCCGATGTGGGCGACGATCAAATGGTATTGAAGATTTCCTGGCGGGATGGTTTTTTCTCCCAGGGGTTTCCGACGGATTTGCGTAAGGATGATCTGCAAAATAATGATCAGCGCATCGATGTGAGTGGGTTCCCCCGGCCGCTGCAATTGTTTTCCCTTACCTACACCCATCAGATTCGACATCAGGCATTCGGCTATTCGCCGGCCATGCCGCTGTACATGCAGTTTGGCACCGGCTTGCAACGGGCGGCCCATGTGGACGATCTTGCCCCGGTGGACTTTGCCAGCGACACTGCGCCGGTGCAGGTGATCGACATTGATCCCGCTTCACCGGATTACGGCACCCGCTATCCCCTGGCTATCGCCATGACGGCAAAGCCGGATCAGTATCGCCCGCAGAATTTATTGCAGGTGCGCCCGGTGGGAAAACCGCTGCGCGAACAGACCACTTATGCCTTGGTGGTGCTGCGTGAATTTGCCCAACAGGCCGACAGCATTCAACCGAATCCGGAGCTGACCGCGCTGCTGCAGGGCCACAACCCAAGGACAGTGAACCCGCTGCTGTTGCCCGGTGATGCCCGCCGTGCGCAGCAGGTGTACGCGCCCCTGGCCCAGTTTATCGAAGCACACTCTAATGCACCCACTATGGAAGCCGCCGACATCATCGGCGCCACCGTGTGGACCACCGGCAATGCCAGCCACTATATGAAAAACATCGTGGAAAAAGCAGCCCAGTGGACACCGGCGCCACTCAACAGCCCCTGGGTATTGCGGGAGGAAACCGCAGACTATTGCGTGCTGGAATCCAGTTGGCAGGTGCCGGTGCTGCAGCGAGGCCTGATTCCCTTTTTCAGTGGCGGCAGCATCGAATTCGATGCCCAGAACAACCCCGTGATTCGACGCCATCGCACGGCCCCGGTGATCGTTACCATTCCCAAACAACCCATGCCACCGAGCGGATACCCGCTGCTGCATTACCACCACGGTACCGGTGGCCTGGCCACCCAGGTGTTTGAACGCGGGCTAACGCACGCCGACGGCAGCCAGATTTATCTGGGCAGCCCGGCCCAGGTGGCCGCGCAACGGGGTTGGGCCACCGCCGCCATGGCCGGGCATTTGGGGGCAGATCACCAGGAGCAGTTGCGCCTGCTGGACACCGTGCTGGAACTGATCCCCGGCTTTACCCTCAACCACACCACCTATAACTTTTTAAACCCCAAAGCCATGCGCGACAACTTTGCCCAGATGCTGGCGGAGCGGGCGCAATACCGCCGACTGGTGATGGATCTGTCACTGGATGCCGGGCTGTGCCCGGGGGCGTTCGCAGCCGACGGCCAATTCCACTTTGATCGCAACCTGCAGGCCGTGATGGGCCAGTCGCTGGGTTCCATGACTGCCTCGGCCTCGGTGGCCACCGACCCGGAAAGCTACCGCGGCCTGATCGCCACCGGCGCCGGCAACTACGGACTGGGCCTGGCCCTGTACTACTCCCTGGGGGAAACCGATGTGGGCGCAGTGATCGAGGACATTTATCTGAACGTAGAACCCGGCACCGTGGCCGGCGATCCCTTCCACCCGGTGTGGGCTCTGGCGGAACTGATACTGGCCCCGGCCAACGTGGCCACACTCCTGTCCAATGACCCCGTCACTCCTGCCCCCCATGTTCTGGTGGTGGAAGGCCACTACGACGAGCAAGTAACCCTGCCCATGCAGCGCCCCTATCTGATCAGCCTGGAGGCGGACTTCATCAATCATGAACTGGATGTGGACCCCGCCGACCAATTGCTGCCGGATCTGCAAACGGCGGGATACCAGCAGCTGTTCTCACCCGTGACCGGCAATCGGGCAGAGCGCACCGTGGGCGTGGTGCGCTATGCCGAGGACGGCATCATGACCGGCCACCACGTGGCATTCCAGCATCCGCAACCGCAGCACCAATACGGCTGCTTTCTGGAGGATCTGGCCTTGGGGCTGACGCCGGTGCTGATTGCCGGAGTGGAACTGGGTGGGGCCTGCCGCTAGGGTAAACCGGCTCCGTAACCATTCAAGTCGCCGGGCGAGCAAAAACATCGATTCCTTAGATCGGGTGGTGGATCAACTGTGGTGTTTGTTGGAGGGGGCGTTGAAGAGTTGGGTGTTGACAGGGGGAGAGTGGGTGGCGGATATTCGGGGTTTATGGGTGATGAGTAGACTGGGATTGAGCTGCTGATCACTTGTTTGGCTATTGTGGCTGATTTGGGGCCAAAGGGGACTCTAAAGATTGAATTGCCCATATGTCATTTAGCTTGAGGGGCAATTTCTGACATGCTAATTGGCCTTTGCTCCATGGTGTATGCTGGCCAGTAGTCGTAATGCTCATTTTCGTTCCTTAGCCTTAGGGGTGGAACTTTAATTACTGATCAATTAGTGGTGATGTTTACCGTTCTAACGTCCGATTTCATGAAGGAAGCTAGCCCACAAACAGCATCGGCCGGGTTCGCGTTAGCCACAGTTGCCCTTAACAAGATGAGCTGTCATCAGGGTGTAATCGGAGGCAATTTCCCTGTGAATCTAATTTCTATTCGAGTAAGAAGGGAGCTTTGCTCTCCATAACATATTGTTATATGTTGTAAAATATGTGTTTTCGGCAGTTTGACGCTATTGAGGGGTGGAAGTATAATGTTAAGACCAGTGACTAGGAGTATCTCCAGTCGTCGAGCTGGTCCCTATCGGCCAACAGGCTGGTTTCTTCTGTCCACCCCTTTCCCTTCCATCCGGGGGAGGGTGGGTAGTTGAAGATTGTGCATATACTTTTTCCCTCCTAATCTCCTAAGTAAGCTAAAGCTTCTCATAATGAACATTGATTTGACGTGGCGGCCTTTGAATCCCAAGCGTGGACTTCATGGATAAAAGAACTTTTGAACAAGCATTCAATGCCGTATTCCACGATCAAAGCGCTTTCACCGATTTCTGCGATTTTATCATCGAGAAAGAGATCGAAACATTCGAAATTGGTGGCCGCAAGGTATTCAGGACAAGTACGAATGAAAGGCTGAAGGCCTACTTGCGCTTTATCGATCGGGTGATACTACGACATTTATTCAAGGATGAAGATGTTGTACATTCATTCATCAAAGGTAAAAGCGCGTTAACCGCGGTTCAATCTCACGCTAATAGTAAGTACTTCTTCTTAACGGATATTAAAGATTTTTTTCCAAGCATTAACTCAAGTGATGTTAAGCGGGTTCTCGAAAGAGATGTTGAACGAATACCTATCATTGACCTTGGAAATTACATTGATCATGTCGTCAAGATTACCACTGTTGGTGGATCTATTCCCGTAGGGTTTTCAACTTCCCCTCGCTTGAGCAATGCTTACCTGTACGACTTTGACCAGGCTCTTAAACTCTTTTGCCAAGAAAGAAATTTGATTTATACGCGGTATGTTGATGACATCATTATCTCAGGTAACAGTTATGATCAGTTGTCGTCTTTGAAACATATAGTCCAGGATCTACTGGTCAGACATGGATCGCCCAATTTAAAGCTTAAAGAAAGCAAGACACACATAACTAAGCTGGGTAATAAGGTAAAAATACTGGGTCTTGTAGTTCTGCCCAATGGACATATTACCATTGATGGTAAATACAAAAAAAGAATAGAACTGCTTCTCCACTTCTATTCAACTGATAAAGATAAATACGAGGATTACCTGAATAAAGAATTTGGAGGTAGCGAGCACTCGTTGTTTGGTTTGTTGCACTATGCCAGATCTGTTGATCCGCATTATCTTGAAAAAATACAAAGAAAGTATGGCTTCTTTTCGCTGAAAACTCTTATGGAGGATAAGTGGAATGACCAGCGATAAGGTTACATTGAAAAATGTCAAAGACATTGATGAGATTAATGTTGTATTTGACTATCCTCCATCCAACATTATTGTAATTACTGGTAAGAATGGAGCCGGTAAAACAACCCTCGTAAAAGCTTTCCATTTCTTCAAAGACCCTAATATTTATTCAAAATCATCCGGATTAAACTCAGTCAGGGCAGGAAGCAAAATTGAGTTTGAGATAGAAGGATTTTCGCCATTTTCTTTGTACTATAACCACAAGTTACAATCTCTTGATACAAAAGATGAGCTCCCCCCTGAAGATGCCATCTTGGCGGAGCTTCCAATACCCTATGGCGAAAGATTCAGTCAATTTTCTATGGTCGCGGGTAATGACTCAGAGATAAGAGCAAATATTGCAGCATCGGATTACTCTCGAGCCGATGAATTATCTAGATTCTTAGAATCAATATACGCTAACAACAGGTTTGTTGATCTGCAGGCTACAAAAGTAAATAAGAGCACTTATTACTTTTTGTTGCGCGAAGGAGACTTCTATATTCGTGAGGATCATTTTAGTTCTGGAGAATATTTTTTAGTCCAGATTTACCGGTTGATAACCTCCGGTGCGAAGCTTATTTTGATCGACGAGGTTGATGTCGCCATTGATGCAGCCGCACAAGTTAAACTTTATGATGCTATTAAATCATTGCTTGATGAATATGGGGTAAGGCTAATTTTAATAACTCACTCATTGGCTTTTATGAGCACTGTAGAAGACGGGGGGCTGTATTATCTCGAAAGGAATAGCGATCAGGTATCGCTTGAGCAAAGATCCTATGGATACATAAAATCTGACCTCTATGGGTTTAAAGGTTTTGAACGATATATCATTACAGAGGACCCTGTTTTAGAGGGGTTCATTAAATTTATAATAATCAAGTTTGGGATAGTGCCTTTTTACCAGTATCAAATTATTGGTCTAGGTGGTGTTAGCCAGCTTAAAACTCTTTTAGAGAAGAATGATTTAACTACAATATTTTCTGATCCCCAAAATATTGTGTGTATTGTTGATGGTGATTCTCTGCATGAGTTTACTTCTAAGTACAATGGACCAACCAAGGTATTCTCAATTCCAGTAGAAGATATTGAGAAACATATTTATAGGAATAGAGATCAACTGCTTCCTGAGGTCGGCTTGCCCTCTTACCAAGAATCCGGTGATGAAAAAAAAGCCTCTAAAAGCTATTGGAAGTACCTAACTGTAGACCGACAAATGAGTCAGAATTGTCTATACGAATTAGTATTAACGGCTAATTCTGAGAGAATAGATGCACTCGTTTCTGAGATTAGAGGCTTTTTAATTAACAGTGATGAGTAGATGCAAAAAACCTTAAGCTCACCGTAATGGCTAAAAACTAGAGCTTGCCAGAAATATAGCAAGCAGTCCTACAAGGTGCTGTAGGTCGAAATCTACCATATCACGTTTTCGTGTTGACCTTTTTATAGCTAAAGATGTTAGAGCGTCCGCTATTGGCCGTAACAAAATGGCTGTTCAATAATTAAGCAATTGCCATCCTTATCAAATGTACGTCAAAATATTGATCTGAAATCCACTTGTAAGCTCGGAGCAGACGTCAAAGGTCAACTGACAGAGTAGATGGTATTCAGCAATTGTGCGCCTCGGGGGAGGTTCATGGTTCCAACAACACTGTATCAATACTGACATGCACGGCAGTGGTGCACACAGGGTACTTTTAGATCGTGTGCTTTTCCAAGGTACGCTATATCTATCGTAATTTGTAAACCCCTTACCCACTTCGCTAAATCCTCCTAGCCCCGGATAGTAGGCGTGATAAGTAGCTAATGGACGGATATTACATAGTTAAGGCTCGTATTTTGCATAATTCCATAGCGTGTAGGCTATTTTCTTGATAGGTATTTTCGTTATTTGAGCACTCAACGTCTTCCAGCTCTAGCCAGCATAGAGACGGGAATACTATTTAACTAAACCGTAAATATTACATTTGCTATGATTGCTTCTTTTTTGCACAATCTTACTAAACGATTATCGGCGGACTTGGCTATCGAATTGGTGTGTATTGCAACTCAGCATCGCACCCCCATCTATATTTACAACCTTCCAAAACTAACTGAAAGAATAGATGAGATAAAATCATCACTAGATGGAATCCCCTACAAATTATTCTTCTTCGAGTCAGCTAACAGGTGTAGTGGAATTTTAGAACTTATTGGGAAATCCCAACTTGGACTAACAGTGGTTAGACCTAGGGGTATCTTTAGAGCGTTAGATTTTGGATTTGAACCACAACAAATTGAATGCTCCGGGTTTGGATTTTCAAGTAGTGACTTTTCAGTGGCAGTGGAGAATGGTGTATTTCTGAATATAGGGAGCGCACCCGAAATTGACTTGTTCAGAAGAAAATATCCAAGGAAAAACTTTGGCGCGAGAGTGTCTTTGCAAAATGATTTTAAAGAGAAAAGAGGAATTGAGCCTGACGAACTAATTTCTATGGCTAGGCAAAGCGATTTCTTTCTGACATCAATTCATGCTTACGACCATACAAATGAGCGCGACGTCAACGCGCAAATCGAATCTGCAAGAAAGATATTTAGCTTTTCCAGCAAGCTTCCAGAAACATCTAGACACAGGCTTTTATCAATTAATCTCGGTGGAGGTCATGGGCACAACTATAATGACGGCCGGTCATTTGATTGGATGGAATACGGCAAAAAATTAAAAATCCTTTATCAGGAATACGAGAGCTGCTTCAGAAACAAGTTGACCATCAAATTTGAGCTTGGTCGTTCTCTAGTAGTTGATTGCGGTTATTTTGTTAGCAGAATAATTCATGCATTCAAAAAGGATGGTCAGATGTTTGTTTCCCTTGATTCTAACGTTAGCCATTTTCCACGCCCCCTGCGCTATGGTTTCAGCCTGGAACAGCACCCTTTCATGGATCAAGGTATTCACAAAGCAGTTCTTCTAGATAGTAAAGGGAACATTAAAGAGCCTCAATCTTCATCAGCTAATAAAGTAGCAATTGTAGGCAATAGCCATTACTCAAAAGATTGGTTTGGATACATTTATATTGACAAATTTTCTCCAGAGGAGTTAGTAAATAGCTTCATTGTTTTTCTAGATTCAGGAGCTTATTGCGAAGTGATGACAGACTCATGGACCGATGATGGGCCTGCAAACTCAGTTGTATTCGATCGGGACGGTATAAATTTTGAAGTGAGAAATAACGTTCAAAACGAAACTACAATTAAGCGTAGAGGCTCATGACAAAATTCGATTGGGAAAGCTAATATGGAAAATGTAAAGCTATTTATCGCCTCATCTACTGAAGCGATAAGGTTGGCGAAAAGCATCGAAAGTTATTTTAAGAAACTAGACGGTATCGATGTGGTTGGATGGTGGGATGAGGATGTATTCGGAGTTTCAAGGACATTTATTGAGGCATTAGAACAGATAGTTGAGTCTGCCACTGCTGGAATATTTGTTGTAACGCCGGACGATAAAACGCTTATTCGTGGGAGCCATAAACTTACAGTCCGAGGAAATGTCATTTTTGAAGCTGGCTTGTTTATGGGGCGTCATGGGCGAGAAAGAATTGCAATGATAGGTCCGCGGGCCGATTTGCCAACTGATTTAAAAGGGGTAACCACAATTCTTGTCAGTGATAAGAGTGAAAATCTAAGTGCTCAGACGAAAAAGAAATTGGACTCCTGGATAAAATCGCTGACTCCTAACACTCCGAATGAAATCATTCATGATTTTGCACGAAAAAGCTTTTTCGAAATTAGAAACGTATTGTTTCCTCTGGAATCTATTGATAAAAACGTCAAAAAAACTGTTAACATTAATATACCTCATTCATCATATTTTGCTTTCCTTACTAAACTTGTACACCTCAAGGAGTTACGAGCATTATCTGCTGTTGAAGCAATTCATGATGGTGTTATTAGCTTATTTAAAGCTCATGAAGCAGGTGGTGTAAGTAGGAAGTGGTTCAGAATTGAAGCCAAGAAGTATCACTGGTTGTTAGATGATGAGCATGGTGGTGATTATGAGCGAAGTTTAGTCACAAAAACAATGCTTCAAAGCCAGAAAATTTCTCGACGTTTTTTGTTGCCACCAATAGAGTCTATTCCTAAAAGTTTAATGAGATCTCTTATCCGATATGCAGAAACTGCATCAACATATAGCGATTCAAAAGTGTGGTTTAGAATTGCAGAAAACACCCCTGATATAGATGAGAATGTTCTATATATTGCTATCGGCGAACAAAACTACATGGGGAAAAGGCTTATTGGTAACCGCGGCGTATTCGTTGAAATCATGTCATATAACTCCAAGATACCTGTATTTCAGCATGAAAATTCGGACCTTGATCCAATCAAATTTATTGAAGAGTATAAGTTGTAACCTTTTAGGTTCGTGTCTTGGTGAAGTTTTGTTCACCAAATCTACCTGGTAATGTATAGAGCTTATTCTAGTGCCTGAATAAAGGCCCGCGTAATTGGTGATATATTATGATGGATTGTGCATGCTGTTAATTTTTAGATTCAAATGCGACATCAGAAGCAGACAGATCTCATCAGACGATAGAGTCACTAGTTTATTTTTAGTTTTTTGATCAATAGCCGGTGCAGTTCTCCAACAAATTTGGGCGATTTCATTCATCAGAATATCAACTCTAAAGCCCCATTTCAGACCCCCACCACCCAATCCCAAGCCCCAACCCACCCCCAAACTGTCCACATATACAGCAAAACCCACCCAAACCAGACCCCCAGGCCCCCTCAATCCCCTCTCGGAGCGTCTCAAAAATGAAAGATAATTGACATAATCGAGAGCTATCTTAACGGAGCGTTCATCGGTATAATTGCGCGCTTTTCCACCCTAACCTGCCATGAAAGTTTGAAGCCATGACTGACCTAGCCCTATATCGCAACATCGGCATCTTCGCTCACGTTGACGCCGGCAAAACCACGACCACCGAGCGTATCCTTAAGCTCACAGGTAAAATCCACAAAACCGGCGAAGTGCACGACGGCGAGTCAACCACTGACTTCATGGAGCAGGAAGCCGAGCGCGGCATTACCATCCAGTCCGCCGCCACCACCTGTTTCTGGAACAATCACCGCCTGAACATCATCGACACCCCCGGACACGTTGACTTCACCGTAGAGGTGTACCGCTCCCTCAAAGTACTGGACGGCGGCGTTGGCGTATTCTGTGGCTCCGGCGGTGTTGAACCGCAGTCCGAGACCAACTGGCGCTATGCCAACGAATCCGAAGTATCCCGGATCATTTTTGTTAACAAGCTTGATCGAATGGGTGCTGACTTCTACCGCGTTGTTGATCAGGTCAAGAAAGTCCTGGCTGCCAACCCGCTGGTCATGACCCTGCCCATCGGTATCGAAGACGACTTCGTGGGTGTGGTGGATCTGCTGAGCCAGAAAGCCTACATCTGGGATGATTCCGGCCAGCCCGAAAACTACAAGGTTGAGGAAATCCCGGAAGAACTGAAGGAAAAAGCCGCCAAGTACCGCGAGCAACTGGTTGAAACGGCCGTTGAACAGGACGATGACCTGATGATGGCTTACATGGATGGCGAAGAGCCCTCCATCGAAGACCTCAAGCGCTGCATTCGCGAAGGCACCCGCAAGCTCGACTTCTTCCCCACTTACTGTGGCTCTGCGTTCAAAAACAAGGGCATCCAGCTGGTTCTGGACGCGGTTGTTGATTACCTGCCGAGCCCCACTGAAGTTGACCCGCAGGACCTGACCGACGAAGAAGGCCAGCCCACTGGCAAGAAAGCGCTTGTTTCTGCCGATGAACCGCTGCGCGCCCTGGCGTTCAAAATCATGGACGACCGTTACGGTGCCCTGACTTTCGTACGCATCTACTCCGGTAAGCTGAACAAGGGTGACACCATCCTCAACTCCTTCACCGGCAAGACTGAGCGTATCGGCCGCATGGTGGAAATGCATGCTAACGAGCGTACCGAGCTGACCTCTGCCCAGGCGGGCGACATCATTGCCATCATCGGCATGAAGAACGTACAGACCGGCCACACCCTGTGTGACCCGGATCACCCCTGTACCCTGGAAGCCATGGTGTTCCCGGAGCCGGTAATTTCCATCGCCGTGTCCCCGAAAGACAAGGCTGGCGTCGAGAAGATGGGTATCGCCATCGGCAAGCTGGTTGCTGAAGACCCGACTTTCAAGGTAGAAACGGATCAGGATTCCGGTGAAACCATCCTCAAGGGCATGGGCGAACTGCACCTGGACATCAAGATCGACATTCTGAAGCGTACCTACGGTGTTGATCTGAATGTGGGCAAGCCACAGGTGGCCTATCGCGAATCCATCACCAAGGCCGTTGAAGACAGCTACACCCACAAGAAGCAATCCGGTGGTTCAGGTCAGTACGGCAAGATCGACTACCGCATCCGTCCGGGAGAAACGAACTCCGGCTTCAAGTTTACCTCCACCGTTGTGGGCGGTAACGTACCGAAGGAATTCTTCCCGGCTATTGAAAAGGGCTTCAAGAGCATGATGGAGACAGGTCCGCTGGCTGGTTTCCCGGTGCTGGACGTTGAAATCGAGCTGTACGACGGTGGCTACCACGCTGTTGACTCCTCCGCCATCGCGTTTGAAATTGCAGCCAAAGGTGCGTTCCGTCAGTCCCTGCCGAAAGCGGGCCTGCAGTTGCTTGAGCCGATCATGAAAGTGGACGTGTTCACCCCGGACGCCAATGTGGGTGACGTAATCGGTGACCTGAACCGTCGTCGCGGCATGATCAAGGATCAGGAGCCAGGCGCCACTGGTGTTCGCATCAAGGCTGACGTACCGCTGGCAGAAATGTTCGGCTACATCGGTCACCTGCGTACCATCACTTCAGGCCGTGGTCAGTTCTCCATGGAGTTCTCGCACTACCTGCCTTGTCCGCAGAACGTTGCCGAAGCGGTGATCGAAGAAGTGAAAGCCAAGAAAGCGGCTGACAAGTAAGACCTTAAGCAACCTTCACGTTGCTGATAAAGGCCCGGTGCATGCACCGGGCTTTTTTTTGCTGCGCAAATCCGGAATGACACTATTGCAACCGTTATAGTCTGCACGCCAGGCGGCTGATTATGACCTCTCTGCTGCGAGATTGACCCGGCCCGGGCCCCAAACTGGCCCGATCTGGGGTGCCAAATTGCCGATTTGGCCATTAACAGTGGGGGAATTTGCGATATTATGGGGGGAATGGATCGCGCAGTAAGGGCCGCTTCTCCCCCATGAAAACCAAAGACCGCATATTGTTGACCAGTCTGAAAATGTTCAATGAACAGGGCGAACGCAACGTGTCCACCAATCACATTGCGGCGGCGCTCAACATCAGCCCCGGCAACCTGTATTACCACTTCCGCAACAAGAACGAGATCGTGTTCCAGTTGTTCCTGCGTTACCAGCAGGAGGTGCAAGGTTTCATGATCGTGCCGGAGGGGCGTCACGCGTCCTATCAGGACAAGGTCAATTACCTGGAAGCCATCCTCAACAGCATGTGGGATTACCGGTTTTTGCACCGGGATCTGCAGCACCTGCTGCAGGATGATGAGCGCTTGCGGGATGCCTACCGTGCGTTCTCATCGCGCACCGTGGCCGATGGTCGGCGCATTCTGCAGGCCATGGCGGATGCCGGTGTGCTGCTGGCCAATCAAGAGCAGATCGACGCCCTGATCCTGAATATCTGGGTGCTGGTGGTGTCCTGGTCGTCGTTCCTGCAGTCCATTTCCATTCAGAACAATAACGGCAGCACCATGCGCAAAGCCCTGCTGAAGCGGGCGATCTATCAGATCATCGCCCTGGAAGAGCCGTTCCTGTGCGAATCCATCAAGCCCCTGTTGCCGGAGCTGAAAAAGCACTACCTGGCGGGGGAGAGCACCGATCCGCTGGCCCTGTTCCCCACCATTCTGGATGACGTCCAGCAGCGCTAGGCTGCTGGTTTAAAAGCTTTTCTTCAAGCTGAATGCCCCCCGCAATTCCCCTTCTTTGAAGCCGGTGGCCTGATCCTGCGGATACAGGTCCTGCAGGGTGCTGCGCACCGGTCCGGCAATGTTGCTGCCGTGACAGTTCAGGCACATGCCTCCGGTGGGAATGGCGCTCATATAGCGATACACCTTGATCCCGCCTTCCGTCACCCATGCGGATGCTTTCAAATTGGCCACGGGGGCACCGCGGGCAATCTTGTCCTGCCATTGGGCCAGGATCTGTTGTTCCCAGGCGTCCGGGGCGTTGTCGGGGTTGCGCACCTTATGGCTGGTGCGGGCCACTTCCCAGCCCTGTTCCTGGGCCAGGCGATTGGCAATGGCCGGAGCGCTGCTGCGGCATACTTTGATGGCCTCCACCGGTCCGGATGCCATGATGGTGCCCTGCAGTACGGCCTTCAGCTCCTGGCCGAACAACTGGGTGATGTCTTTGGCCTGCTGTTCCAGTTGCGCCAGGCTGGGTGAGTTGGCTGCAGTGTCGGCTGTGATGTCGGCGTGGCTCGCGGTCGAGGGCAACACAGCGAGTGCCATGGGGAAAGACAGATTGGCGAAGCGGGTGACAAACTGACGGAATAGCCGCATGGGGACCCCTCTCTTGTGTATTAGAAAGTTCTAATAATAGTGCTTTTTGCGGTATTTAGTCACTTGTTTGGCCGAACCGATTGGCATAGTCTGGGTCGAACTTCAAACACAATGATCAAGATCAATGATCGATAAAACTCGAGAGGAGAGCACGATGGAGCGTCGCAAATTTTTTGCCCTGGGGCTGGCGGGTATGGTGGGATCGTCACTGGTGGCCCGTGTTGCCAGTGCCGCGCAAAGTGCGCTGAGCACCAAGCTGGCGGGCAGCGTTTATTACACCAAGGAAAGCCCGGGCCGCTGGAGTGCCAAGGTGGCCGGACACGCTCCGGTGGTGGATGTGAAAGGCGGGCAGGTGACCGTGACCACGCCCCACGAAATGAACGGTTATGAGCACTACATTGTGAAGCACACAGTGTTCGATAAAGACATGAACATCCTGGGCGAAACCATGTTCGACCCCACCCAGGCCAAAGGCCCCATCTCCAGTCACGATCTGAAGGGTTACAAGGGTACGGCCTATGCCCTCAGCATGTGCAACAAGCACGACTGCTGGCTGACGGAATTCAGTGTTTAATCAGAACGGTTAGTCAGAACGCTGCGCTAACCATTCTGCCGTGATGGCCCAGGTGTGTTCCTGGGCCTTGCCGCCGGCAAACACGCCGGCATGCCCGCCGGGCACCACCATAAATGTCTTGTCTTCCATGGTGCCCAGTTCCATGATTTTTTTGGCCGCCGCCACACTGACGATGTTGTCGCTGGCCCCGGCAAACGCCAGCAGGTTGCTCTTGATGCCGGTGAGGTCGGCGACGCGATCACCAATCCTGACGCGGCCATCCGCAAGTGCATTCTTGATTCCGAATTCAAACACCAGTTGTTGCACGGTGGCGCCCGGGTAATCCGGCATGTTGTTGAACCATTCCCGGGTGGTGAGGTGTGCCTTTACGTAATCCCGGTCCGATAGATTTCGCACCAGATCAAAATAACTCACCACGCCGGCCAATGGATTGGTCATCTTGAACAGCACCGACAGCACATCACCGGGCACGTGAAAGCGTTGGGTGTCGGCCAGTGCCCGCGGAATGGGTACGCGTCGGGTGTTGCGTTTCACCCAGCCCAGCACCTTGCCGTAGGCGTGGCTGGCGTGAAAATCGATGGGGCTGGCGATGGTGACGATGTTGCGGATCTGCCCGCTGTTGTGGGCTCCGGCATACAACAAGGTCAGCAACCCGCCCATGCAGTAGCCCACCATGGAGATCTGCTGTTCGCCGCTGTGTTCCTGCACCTGGGATACGGCTTTCTGCAGCCAGTGATTGACGTAGGTGTCGATGGAGAGGCCGGCATCGTGGCGGGACGGTGCTCCCCAGTTCACCAGATACACCTGAAACCCCCTGGCATTCAGGAACCGCACCCAGCTGCGTTCGGCCATCAGGTCATAGATCCAGTGGAATACTCCCAGGGGCGGCACCAGCAGAATCGGGATTTTGTGTTGCTGCGTTTGGGGGGCGACTGCGTCACCGTCCAGCTCGAACGGAATGTCGTCCTGGTGTGGATAGTAGCGCAACTCCATCAGGCCGTCGGAAAACAACACCTCATGGGCGGTTTTGTCCGCCACGATGAATTTTTCCGTGTGGGTGCGGCGCTCAATGGCGTTGCGTACAAAAAAATAGGACTGTCTCAAGAATGAGGGGGCGGCGCGGTTCATATCCCAATCCGGTGTGCTTTATCAGATGTTTGGCCCAGGTTATGGCCAGATTCTTAGCCAATTAGGTCAGACAGAGTATAGTCCTGATTATAACTAGTGCTAACAGTTATAAGCCGCTATAAGCCGGTTACGAATCGCTACAGGATGTAATGGAGAAATCCGCGACGGCTTTCTATATTTGTATCAGGCGATCAAGAAACAATCTAAATGACAAAGCTGATTTCGACTCTACTATCCCTGGGTGGCGCGATGACCCGGGCCGCATTGCTGTTGTCCGTGCTGACGGTGTCATGGCTGGCGGCGCCGTTGTCGGCGTCTGCCCAGCTGCTGGCCCTGGACTCGGCGCTGGAGGGGCGTTACCTGGGGGAATACCTCAGCGTCTGGGTGGATCACGACAAGAATACTCCGTTGCGGAAGGTGGTCCAGCAGCAGGATTGGCAGGCGGTGGGGGAAGCCATCCCCAATTTCGGTCACACTGCTGCTGTGTACTGGTTTCGCTTGGATGTGCAGGCGGCCGCGGAATCCAATTCCTGGCTGTTGGTGAACTCCAATCCGCTGACGGATTACCTGGATGTCTATGGCGTCAGTGAAGAGGGCGACGTGGTGTCCCATTATGCCGGTGGCTCCCAGCGGCGTAGCACCGAGCAGGATATTCGGCACCGTCACAACCTGATCCCGGTGCGTATGGGGGAGCACAGCCTGCTGTCCTATTACATCCGCGTGGAAAGCCAGCACTCGGTGCAACTGCCGCTGACGCTGTGGTCGCTTGAGGGGTTCCTGGCGTGGGACGAAATGACCGGCGTGCTCACCGCGGCCATGCTTGGCTCCCTGTTCATCATGCTGTTGTACAACCTGTTTCTGTATACCACCCTGCGCGACCCGATCTATCTGGCCTACATTGGTTCGGTGTTTGGCTTCATGATGCTGCAGGTATCACTCAAGGGGTTTGGCCTGCGCTTCCTGTGGCCCAATCAGTTTGCGGTGTCCTCGGTGGCCGTGTTTGTGTCGGCCTATGCCACCATATTCTTTGCCACCACCTTTGCCAGCTGGTTCATGCAGCTCAAACAACGTGGTTTCCGTTTTATGATCGTGTTGGATATTACACGCTGGACTGCGTTGGTTTGCGCCCTGCTGGTGCATGTACTGCCTGAGATGATGCGCATGTACCTGATGGTGTTCCTGGGCATTTCGGCGGTGACCATGGGCATCATCGCCATCTTCACTTATTACCGTTCCGACGACCGGCCCATCAAAATTTTCACCATGGGCTGGATTGTGTTGCTGATCGGAGCCCTGTTGTTCCTGATGAACCGGCTGGGGTTGGTGAGCGTGAACGTCTGGACGGAACAAACCCTGTCGGTGGGATCGGTGTTGGAGATGATCCTGTTTTCCATGGCGTTGGGGGATCGCATCAACAGTGAGAAAGAACAGAAACTGAAAGCCAAAGCCGTGCTGCTGCATTCCCTGAACGCCGAACGGGAAGAAAAACAACGCATTCTGCTGAGTGAGGAAACCGCCCGCAAAGCCAAGGAAAAGACCCTGCAGATCCGCCGTGATGCCAACCAGCGCCTGGAGACGGAAATCGAAGAGCGCACCACTGAGTTGCGCCAGGCAAACGAGGCGCTTTCCCTGATGGTGCAGAAAGATCCGCTGACCGGCACCTACAATCGTCATCACTTTAATGAGTCCATGCATGGGGCCTGCCGGCGTGCCAGCGAAGCCCGGACTGAACTCTGTCTGATGATGGTGGATGTGGATCACTTCAAACGCATCAATGATCGCTATGGCCATCTGGCGGGGGATCGTTGCCTGATCCAGGTGGCTGGTGTGTTGCGATCCCTGGTGCAGGGGGAGGGTGCGGATATCTGGCGCTTTGGTGGTGAGGAGTTTGCCGTGATTCTGGAACACAGCTCATTGTTGCAGGCGCAACAGTTGGCGGAGCACATGCGGGCTTCGCTGGAGGCCACCAGTTTTGCCGATGCCAACGGGCCCCGACATATTACGGTCAGTATTGGTGTGGCGGGCCTGGTGCCACGCCCCAATCAGCGTCCGGAGCGGCTGGTGGATCTGGCAGATCAAGCGCTCTATGCGGCCAAGCACAGCGGCCGCAATAAAGTCTGTCTGTTCGAGCGTGAAGGAGGGCAGCACCTTGCATAGTGGCGTGCGTAGTGGCTGGTATCGCGGCTGGATGTTGCTGAGCCTGTTGATGCTGTTGGGTGCGGCCCGGGCGGACCCCATTGAGGAGCAGGGCTGGTACTATCTTGAGGATAACCAATACACCCCGGAAGAGGTGCAGCGTAACGGGCTGCCCTGGCAGAAGTCCCGTTGGCAGGCGCCGAACCTGGGCTTTACCTTTGAACCCCATTGGTTCCGACTGCAGATTCCCAATGGCAGCGTCAGCCCAGGCAACTGGTATCTGCTGATTGAAGACGCCATTCTGACGGACGTCCGCTTCTGGCTGGTGGAAGGCAATGCGCCACCGCGGGAAGTACGCCCGGCAGACACGCGCATGCCCCTGTACCCGGTGCAGATTCAATACGGCCAGCAGTACGAGGTGTACCTGCGGGTGGAATCGAACACCGCCCTGCAACTGCCCACCAAACTGCTATCGGAATATGAGCTTGTCACCTACAAGGAAGTTCAGGACAGCGCCCTGGGCCTGTTTGTGGGAATTCTGTTTGCCATGATGCTGTACAACCTGGTGTTGTACATTTCCATTCGGGATACCACGTTTCTGTTGTATGTGGGGCATTCCCTGGCGCTGTTGTTTTTTGTGTTCAGTTGGCAGGGGCTTGGGAATCGTTACCTGTGGAGCAGCTACCCCGGTCTGCAGAACATGAGCATCGCATTGGCCACCTTTGCGGTGATCGCGTTTTCCACCTGGTTCTGCGGTGTTTTCCTCAATATCAATGAGAAGAATTTCAAAGCGGTCAAGTTGTTCTGGTTTGTCCGCAACCTGGGCTTTGTGGGCTTTGTGATCACGCCGTTCATGCCGGCCGAGGTGGCCACTTACAGCTCCTCGTTGTTGAGTTTTTTTGCGGTGCTGATGGTGGTGAGTGCCATGGTGGCGCGGGTGTCACTGCGGCATCGCCCGTCCCGTTTGTTCCTGATGGGCTGGACGATGTATGTGATCGGGGCGCTGGTGATGGGCTTGAACAAGTTCGGTTGGATTGAGGTGACGGCGGCATCCGAAAACCTGATTCTGTGGGGCGCGGTGTTCGATATGGTGTTGCTGTGTATTGCACTGGGTGACAAGTATCACGAGGAGCGCAATCTGAAACTGCGGGTGCAGGAGATGACCATCAAAGCAGTGCGGCGGGAAAAGGAAGCCAAAGAGCTGGCCATCGACAAACAGCTGCAGGCGCAGCGTGCCCTGCAGGAGGCGGCCGATGCCCAGGAGGATTATTCCATGCTGCTGGAGCGCCGGGTGCGCGAACGTACCCAGGAGCTGAAGCGGACCAAACAGGATCTGGAACACATCAGTGAACTGGATGCCCTCACCAAACTGAAGAACCGGCGTTTTCTTATTGAACGCCTGCAGCAGGAACAGCAGTATTGTATGCGCTCCGGCTATTCCTTCGCGCTGGTGATGGTGGATATCGATCACTTCAAGCAGGTCAACGATTCCTATGGCCATTTGGCAGGGGACGAGTGTATCCGCAGTGTCGGGCGCCTGATGCAGGAACAGTTGCGTCCGGGTTCGGACATCGTCTGTCGTTATGGTGGTGAGGAGTTTGTGCTGATTCTGCCAAGCACCGGCGAACAGGAGGCAATGCAGGTGGCCGAGCGCTTACGGGCGCATGTGGCGCAAACGCCGATCCTGTGCGATGGCCGGCGCATCATGGTGACCGTGAGCGCGGGTGTGATGGTGGTGGATCGGGCCACCCTGTGCAACCAGGGTGACGATGTCATTCAGCAAGCGGATCAGGCGCTGTACCAGGCCAAGCATCAGGGCCGCAATTGCGTGTGCCTGGCCTGATTCGGGTTATACTGAAACGCATACCGTCAACCGAATGTGTGTCCTATGATAACGAAAATTCGACTGATTCGACTGATTCAGTGTCTGACAATGGGGATGTTGCTGATCAGCGCGCTGGCTTCCGCGGAGATCTACAAATGGGTGGATGACAAGGGGCGGGTGCATTTTGGTGACGCGCCCCGTAAAAACCAGGCGGTGGAAACCATTCAATTGGAAATCAACACCTACGAATCAGTCAGTTACGAAGACGTGGAGTTTGCCGAGCCCAGCGTCAGAAAACCGCTTAATCAGAAAGTCACCATGTATTCCACCAGTTGGTGTGGTTACTGCACCAAAGCCCGTCAGTACTTTTCCCGCAATAATATTCCCTTCACCGAATACGATATTGAAAAAAACCAGTCCGCCCGTCGTGCTTATGACGCCATGGGCGCCAAAGGCGTGCCGGTAATTCTGGTAGGCAAGAAGCGCATGAACGGCTTCAGCCAGCAGGGGTTTGAGAATATTTATAATCCCTGAGCCCGATGTTGCGTCGAGCTTTTCCGGCTAGTGAATTCTTTTTTCAGGATTATTCAGAACACTCGTCTCTTCCAGACATTTCATAGCGAAATCCTTGCCAGGCTTTGTTACAGCTTGTGTCTGTGCAGAGCAGTTCACAGGATGAAAGTTACGGCTGTCATTTCCTCGCGGTGCATCATGCTCAAACTATAATCAATAATGTTCACGATGATTTGAAGCTCACAACACCAACAACAAGGCAACTCTAACGATATAATCAAAATCATCCTGGGTGTTGCTTGCTTTTCTTCAGCGCGGATTAAACCACTTTTATTGTTTTCAAACACCAATGCATTGGCGATCTGTGCATTAGTGCGCGGTTGTGCGCGCTGCCTTTTGGGGATCGCACCGACGGACTGAGGAAAATGTGATGAGCAGTAATAAAGCGAATAACTTAGTGGGAATATTATCGGCTGGGGCGTTGTGCGTGGGTGCCGCACTCAGCAGCAATGTGGTGGCGTCACCGGGTTCGCATGGTATGCATCCGGGGCATCATGGCAAGTGGCCGGTGTTCTCCAATACAGTGCCCACTCCCGAAATCAATTACCGGTTGTTTGAAACCCTGCAGGTACGCCCGCTGGCCCTGTCCCCCGATGGCAAATACCTGTTTGCCGTCAACACGCCGGATAACCGGCTCGAAATTTATCGCACCTCAGGCAAAGGCAAAGGTCGTAAAAGTGGAAAATTAAGAGCCATTGGTTCCGTCAGCGTCGGGATGGAGCCGGTGTCGGTTGCCGTGCGCAACGATCGTGAAATCTGGGTGGTGAACCACCTGTCGGATTCCGTCAGCATCATCAAACTGGAAGGTCGCCACGGCAATGCCCGCGTGGTGCGGACCCTGCACGTGGGTGATGAGCCCCGTGACATTGTGTTTGGCGGGCCCAACGGCAATTTGGCGTTCATCACCACAGCCCATCGGGGTCAGAACAGCGGTGATGATCCGGATCTGCACAACCCGGCCACCGGTCGCGCCGATGTGTGGGTGTTTGACGCCGACAACCTGGGCAGTGCCGCCGGCGGTGAGCGCTTGAATAAAATCGTGCTGTTCGCTGATACGCCCCGGGCTTTGGCCGTTAGTGCCGATGGCAGCCGGGTATACGCAGCGCCCTTTTATTCCGGTAACCAGACCACCGTCGCCTCCAAAGAAGCGGTGGCCACGGTGTACGCCGATCAGATGGACCCCACCAATCCCTTCTTCTTTTTTGGTGACGACGGTTCGCGCCAGCCCCTCACCTCCCGCGTGGTGAAATACAAAGCCGGCCCGGACGGCAGCTATCATTGGTACGACGATCTGGGCACCAACTTTGACGCCTGGGTGCGGGTGCAACTGCCGGATTACGATGTCTTCACCATCGACGCCAGCCAGTATCCGCCGCAGCAGATTCAGGCCCAGACCTATCCCCATGCCGGCACCACCCTGTTCAACATGGCGGTGAATCCGGTGAACGGCAAGGTGTATATCTCCAACACCGATGCTCACAACGATGTGCGCTTTGAAGGGCACAACCCGGGTATGAACGTCACATCGGTGCGGGGCGATATCGTCGACAGCCGCATCACGGTGCTGGACCCCACCAGTGGCGCCATGCAATACAACAACCTCAATCCGCACATTGTGGATGGGGAAGGGGATGGCAGTATCAGTCTGGCGTTCCCGCAGGACATGACCGTCACCACCGATGGCAGCAAGTTGATGGTGGTGGCCCAGGGCTCCGGCAAACTGGCCATCTATGACACGGCCGATCTGGATGCGGGCACTATCACCGCCAACGGGCAGGATCAGATTGCCTTGAGTGCCGGTGGACCCAGCGGTGTGGTGTATGACGAACGCAGTGGCAACGCCTATGTGATGACCCGTTTCGACAACGGCATCTCCATCGTGGATGTGGACCGTCGCCGCGAGATCGGTCACACCACCATGTACAATCCGGAGCCGGAGCACATCACTGCCGGCCGCCCGTTCCTCTATGACGCCAGCTACACCTCCGCCAACGGCACCCAGGCCTGTGCCAGCTGCCACGTCGGCGGCGACATGGATCACCTGTCCTGGGATCTGGGCAACCCCGGCGGTGCGCCGTTGCCGATTACCACTACCGGCTCCCCCACGGATATTTTCACCTTCCTGCCGGAAATCATCATCAGTCTGTTGCCCACCTCGGCGGAACTGTTTGAGGAATTCCTGCCCATCAAAGGCCCCATGACCACCCAAAGCCTGCGCGGCTTGGCCAACCACGGTTCTATGCATTGGCGCGGTGATCGCAACGGCGCGATCCAGCAGGACGGCACTCCCTATCTGGATGAAAACGGCCAGCCGGTGGTGTCGCAGCAACCGGACTCCGGTATGTTCAACGAGTTCCTCGCCTTCAATTCCTTCAATGTGGCGTTCCCCGGCCTGGTGGGGCGTGACAACATGCTGACGCAAGCGGAGATGAATGATTTCACCCAGTTCGCCCTGGAAATGATGTATCCACCCAACCCGATTCGGGCCCTGGACAATACCCTTTCCCCAGTGGAAGCCATGGGTGAGGCCATCTATCACCAGCAAATGCCGGTGCTGGATGAAATGGGCAATCCGGTGTTCGATGAAAACGGCAATATGCTGATGACGGAGTTGCCGGTGGATCGCCTGCACAACTGTAATGGTTGTCATACCCTGGACCCGACGGGTAACGAAGGCTTCACCGATAAACCCGGTTTCTTTGGTACCAGTGGCCGGCTCTCGTTCGAGAATCTGCCCATGGTGTTCAAGGTGGCCCACTTCCGTAATATGTACCAGAAGGTGGGTATGTTTGCCTCCGCACCGGACAGCAACCGCACCCTGACCCCCATCCCGCAGATCAACCCGTCCATACCGGCGGTGCGTGGCTACGGCTACCAGCCCGATGGTGCGGTGGGCAGCGTGGAGCACCACCTCACCGGCCAGGTGTTTGTGAAGAACATGAATTTCAGCAACCCCATTGGCCCCAACCCGGGTGGTCTGCCCACCTTCCAACTGGATGAACACGGTGAGCCTGTTCCCATTCCGGACCCAGCAGGATTCACGGCCCGTCGGGCGCTGAGCTCCTACCTGATGGCGTTTGATTCCAACTTCAAACCCATCCTGGGGCAGCAGGTCACCTATCACAAGGGCATGGGCACCGATGCCACTGACCGCATCGCGCTGATGACCGAGCGTACCCTCGCCGGCGAATGTGACTTGGTGGCCAAGGCCAACTTCCTGGGGCGTGAGCGCGGCTTCATTTATGAAGGCGGACTCTATCGCACCGACATGGCCATCTTCCCGTCGCTCACCGAGGCCCAGTTGCTGGGGCTGGCACTGAATGAGAAACACGCCATCACCTTCACCTGCGTACCGGTGGGAACCGGCTACCGTATCGCCATTGACCGCGATGCGGACGGCATCGCCGATGGCGATGAACGCTTCATGTAAGCCATAAAAAAAAGACGATAGGAGCGAAAGGGAAAAGCCCCGCCGGCAACGGTGGGGCTTTATTCTGTTGACGCCGGGCCATCTGACGCCGGGTCATCAGCACAGGGTGTAACGATCTTTGCCATCCTGCTTGGATTGATAGAGCGCTGCATCGGCCTGCTTGAGCTCTGCTTCCAGATCCAGTTCATCGGTGTTGGTGGCCAGTTTGATGCCCAGGCTCACGGTGATGGAAATGGATTCATGCTCGTTCAGCTCGATGTTGAGTTCGCGAATGCCGTGAATCAAACGTTCGGCAATGCTGTCCAGATTCTGCTTTTCTTCGATGGCCACGGTGAACGCAAACTCTTCGCCACCATAACGGCAGTAGGCGTCATCCACGCGGAAAAACTGACTTAAGCACTGGGCAAGGATTTTCAGCGCCCGGTCACCCATGTCATGGCCGTGGGTGTCGTTCAGCTGTTTGAAGTTGTCGATATCCAGCAGGCCAAACGCCACCATCAACTGCCTGCGGTTACAGGACTTGATCAGCTTGTTGGAATGATCAATAAAATAGCGTCGATTGGGAATGTTGGTTAATGGGTCGAAGAAGGCCAGGGTTTCCAGTTTGGCTTTGGCTTTTTGTAATTCTATGGTGCGTTGCTCCACCAGGCGTTCCAGGTTTTGCTTCAGGCTTTTCAGGTCCTGGTTGCGTTTTTCCAATTGCTCAAGATGAAATTTGCGTTCAGATACATCCCGTTCAATGGCGGCAAAATGCGTCACTTCACCGTACTTGTTTTTCAACGGCATGATGTTCATTTCGATCCAGTAGGGTCGGCCGTTGCTGTCGTAGTTAAGCAGGGTTTCGCTGACCGCCTGCTGTGCCTCAAGGGCTTCTTGAATACGGGCTCGGGAGGCTTTGTCTGTGAGTGCACCTTGCAACATTCTGGGGGTTTCCCCGATGATGTCCTCCTCGCTGTATCCGGTCAGCTGCTCGAACGCATTGTTGACGTACACAATTTTGGGGCCGGTGGGATAGTCGATGTTTTTCGCTTCCGTCACGATCACAATGTCCTGGGTGTTCTCCACGATGTCGCGGAAGGAGAACAGCTCGCGGGAATCGGAAATATCGGTGAAGGTCACCACCACAAAACGGTTTTCGTTGCCTTCATCGCCCTCGTGGTAGGCGTTGATCATGAACCAGCTGACTTCTTCCCGGGAACTGTCGATTACGCCCATGATCTCGTTGGTGAGTCGTTCCGAGGAATTCTTTACCTTGTTGACAGGGTAATCCTCGATCAGCAGTTTCTTGCCGGCATCATCCACGAAACTCCATTGCGGATCGAAGGCATCCTTACCGATCATTTGCTCATAGGTGAGTCGCATCAGGCGCAGTGCGGTTGGGTTGGCGTAAATGATGGACGTATCCCATCGATGAATCACCACACCGATGTGAGCGTGTTCCAGAAGGTTCTGTAGATTGAGTTCGCTGATATCCAATGCAGCACCCGTAATGACATCCCTGTCTTCCCCAGTGTAGACCAAAGTTACCCGCTGCGTTCCAGCCTGCAACACCAGATCGCCGTCAGTATCTGAGCAGTATTTGCTCAGGTTGGTCCGGGCTCACGGGGGCTGTGACGGAATCGGCATACCCGGTTCTGGTCTTGGCCTGGAGGCCACGGTAGTATGACTCTGGCTGTTCTGCTGCCTCTATTATTCTTACCTCTCTGAAGGTGACACCATGTCCAACACCATACTGCTGGGAACGCGTAAAGGTACCGTGATCATCGAAAAAACCGCCTCTGGCTGGCGGCCAAAACCCATCGCCCATGAGGGGATGCCTGTGTGTTATGCCGCGCGGGACCCCCGTGATGGCACGCTGTGGGCCTCGCTGGATCATGGCCATTGGGGGCCGAAACTGTCCCGTTCCCGCGATGGTGGCGCCACCTGGGAGGACGCTCCTGCCATCAAGTACCCCGAAGGCGCGCGCTATATTGTGAAATACCTGCCGACCCCGGATTTTGACCCAGAGGCCCCGGTGGGCGCTCCGGAGTATCAGGATGCCACGGTTTACAAAATCTGGAACCTGGCCTTCGGTGGAGCGCAACAGCCCGGTCGCCTGTATGCGGGCACCATTCCCGGCGGCTTGTTTGTCAGCGATGACGGCGGTGACAGCTGGGAGTTGAATCGCCCCCTGTGGAATCACCCCAGTCGCGGCGGGGACCTGTTTGCCGGCGACGCCAGCAGCGAGAACACCTGGGGCGGCACCCCGGCCAGCATCGACTATGGGGTGTTTGAGCCGGGGATACATTCCATTGTGGTGGACCCGCGGGACCCGGACCATCTGTACGTGGCGGTGTCCTCCGCCGGTGTGCTGGAAAGCACTGATGGCGGCCAAACCTGGCACGGTCGTAACCGGGGCATGCTTATGGATTACCTGCCGAACCCCGAGGCGGAATGGGGCCATGATCCGCATTTTGTCACCGTTTGCCCGGGGCAACCGGATCACCTCTGGCAACAGAATCATTGTGGCGTGTTCTACAGCGAGAACGGGGCGCAGAACTGGAGCAAGGTCAGCCAACCGGACGCCGGGGTGCACTTCGGTTTTCCGATCGCGGCCGATGCGAAGGAAGGGGGTACCGCCTGGGTGGTGCCGGCGCGGGCGGACTCCGAGCGCATGGCCATTGGTGGTGGATTGTTTGTGGCGCGCACCGAGGATGCAGGCCAGTCCTGGCAGGCGTTCCGTGATGGGCTGCCGCAGGAAAACGCCTACGACATCGTACTGCGCCACAGCCTGGATGCCGCCGGTGATTGCGTGTGCTTTGGCAGCACCACCGGCAATGTGTATCTGTCGGAAGATCGGGGGGAAACCTGGCAATGCCTGGGCAGCAACTTCCCGCCGGTGTATTCGGTTCGCTTTGGTTGATGTCGATGACCGAGACCACGATCAAGCCCACGACCAGGCCCATGGTCAGGGTGGAGATGACGTCGCACCTGTATCGTTTTTTCCCTGGGTTAAAAGGCCGGGAAATTATCGTGCCGGGGCAATCGGTCGCGGAAGTCTTGGCGGCGGTGAATGAATTGGCGCCGGGCTTTACCGATTACGTTCTGGATGAACGGGGTGCGGTGCGCCGGCATGTGCTGATCAGCGTCAACGACACCATGCTGGTGGACCGTAAAACCTTGTCTGACCGCGTACCGGAAGGTGGCACTGTCTATGTCTTCCAGGCTCTCACCGGCGGTTGACGGATGCTGTTCCGGATTCACACCAGTCTGAACGGGCTGGAGCGACTACTGTTACTGATCAATGGGGCTTACCGGGGTAACTCTGGTGCACGACGTTGGACCAGCGAACAACACCTGGTGGCCGGAGACCGTATCCACCGGGATGCACTGGTGAGTCTGATCCAGCATCCACAGAGCGAGCTGATTGTCGGTGTGGAGGGCATGGAGGGTGTGGAAGAAGGCGACGTGGTCAGCTGCATCGCGATTAAACAACTGACAGATGCCGTCGAGTTCGGCACCTTTGCCGTGGCGCCGGCATTGCAGGGTCTGGGTTACGGGGCGCAACTGCTGGATTTCGCCGAAACCCATGCCCGCCGCTACGGTCTTCCGTTCCAGGTTTGTGTGGTGACGCAGAATACCCAGCTGATCCGCTTCTATGAGCGCCGTGGTTATGCGCGCACGGGGGCGTTACTGCCTTACCCCACCGACCAGAATGTGGGGCAGCCCAAGTGTCTTGACATCAGTCTCACCCAATTGGTGAAACCCCTGTAAGGACTACTACTGGCCCCGCAGCCGCCGCACCGTTACCTGTTCTCCGCCGATGCCCCAGTTATCGGTGGACACCTCATCAATCACCACCACGGTGGTGCTCGGATTCTTGTTAAGCACCGTTTGCAGCAGCTCGGTTACGCCGGCGATCAACAGGCGCTTCTGCTCAGCACTGACCTGTTCGTCGGTGATTTTGATGTTGACGTAGGGCATCTGTTTCTCCCTGAATGACTGTCGTTAAACCTGGGCGCAATATACCCTGTGGGATGTAACGTTTTGATGGCAGGTGGTAGCTGCTCTCCACTCAGCTGGGCATTTACGCCCTGTATGTGCGTGCCGGCGATCAATTTGTGGTAAGTTAGGGTTTTACTGTTATGCGTTTGATTGCAGCCCGACACAATAACCAACCAATTGATATACGGACTGTTTTGCCATGAAAAAAGTATTGCTCATCAGTGTGGCGCTGGTCGTGCTGGGCGGTTGTACCGGCTATCGTATGACCTCCAACGTGGTGCCTTCCAGCGCGGACCGCGATGCGGGGGATTATCCGGTGACCATCACCGAAGGTAACCTGGATGTACCCTATGAGGAAATCGGCCCATTGGAAGTGGTGATCCGGCCGGCCTCTGTGTTCAACGAGGCTCCCACCCAGCGCCACGCCCGCCTGGGGCTGATGCAAAAAGCCCGCGCCATGGGGGCCACGGCCGTGATTCATGTGACCTACGAAGAAGAGTTCGACATCATCAGCTTCGGCCACATTGAAGCGCGGGGCGTGGCCGTTAAAGTTAAATGATTCGGCTGAGCCCCCCATGCTCTACGGCCAACCGCACCTAGCCTGTCATGAATGCGATGCCCTGCTGACCCGGGTGGCCTTGCCGCCCGGTAAGAAGCTGGTGTGCCCCCGTTGCAACTGCACCCTGCGCAAGCCGGCCCGCGATCCGGTCAATCGCGGCATGGCGCTCAGTCTCACGTCCCTTACCCTCATGGTGCCGGCCTTCTCCATGCCCATCATGACGTTCAACATGCTGGGGCTGGATACGGTGGACACCATGGTCAAAGGGGTGCTGCACCTGTTTCAGGCCGGGTTCTGGTGGATGGCGTTGCTGGTGCTGTTCTGCAGCATACTGGCGCCCACCCTGGAAAGCGCCCTGGTGCTGTCGATCTGCCTGTTGGCCCGGGCCCGGCGTTATGGTGGCCTGTTGATCCTGTTGCTGAAGCTGCAGGCCCGCGTGCGCCGTTGGGCCATGCTGGAAGTGTATATGCTGGGGATACTGGTGGCCTATGTGAAAATGATCGACTCCGGCCAGGTGCACATGGGCGTGGGCATGATCTGTTTTTCCGGCATGATGCTGGCCACCACCCTCAACACCATGTTGTTCGATACTCACAGCATCTGGGAGAAAGTGGGTCGCTATCGGGGAGGCATCCATGAAGTCCGCCCGCGCTGAAGGCCTGGTGTTGTGTACCGACTGTCATCTGCTGGTGCGGGCGCCCCGCGCTCATCAAGGTGCGTGCCCCCGTTGCGGCAGTGCTCTGCATCCCCGCATTCCCAACAGCGTATCCCGCACCTGGGCCCTGGTGGTTGCTGCCTGGGTGCTGCTGGTGCCGGCCAACCTGTATCCCATCATGACGGTAATTTATTTCGGGGAAGGGGAGCCGGATACGATTATTTCCGGGGTGATCAAACTGGCGGAAGAAGGCATGCTGCCTATCGCCATCGTGGTGTTTGTGGCCAGCATTGCGGTGCCGGTGCTGAAGTTATTGGGCATTATGTTGCTGTTGTTTACGGTACACTTCAAATGGGCGTTGAGTAAAACCGAATGCACGGTGTTGTATCGCATCATTGAGGTGGTGGGGGCCTGGTCCATGCTGGACCTGTTCATGATCTCCATTCTGGTGACACTGGTGGACCTGGGCACGGTGGCCCAGATCACTGCTGGACCCGGTGCCACCGCCTTTGCCACAGTGGTGGTGATCACCATGTTTGCGGCCATGAGTTTTGACCCGCGTTTAATCTGGGATTTGCAGGAAGATTCGAATGACTGATCAGGAATACCATGAAGCCCTGGTGAAGGAATCCAGGTCGATCTCCATTATCTGGTTGTTGCCCATGGTGGCGGTGGTGATCGGTGGCTGGTTGCTGGTGAAATCCCTGGTTGAGGCGCCCATCGAAATCACCATTGATTTTCCCAGTGGCACCGGCATGGAAGTGGGCAAGACCAAAGTCATCTACGAGGGCATTACCGCTGGCGTGGTGTCGGATATCCGCCTCGACACCACCGACCTGGAAGGGGTGATTGCCACCGTCGAAATCGATCGTCGGGTGGAACCGCTGTTGCGGGAGAGCACCCAGTTCTGGCTGGTGAAACCGGAGATCAGCCTCAGCGGCGTCACCGGCCTGGAAACCATCGTCACCGGCAACTACATCGGCGTCAAAGTGGGCCTGACCGGCAAGAAGACCACCTTCTTCAAGGCCCTGAGCGAGCCACCGCCCCTGGATACCCAGGTGCCGGGCCTGCATCTGGAGTTGCTGGCATCAGACCTGGGCTCACTGCATGTGGATGCGCCGGTGTTGTTCAAGAAAATTGTGGTGGGTTCCGTCACCCAATACCAGTTAAAACCAAAGCAGGATCAGGTCAGTATCCGCATTCACATCAAGCCGGAGTTCGCTGGTCTGGTGAGTAAGCAAAGCCGTTTCTGGAACGTCAGCGGCATCAAGGCCAGCGCCGACCTGAGTGGTGTGAAAGTGCAGACGGAATCCCTGTTGTCGGTGGTGCAGGGGGGCATTACCTTCGACACCCCGGCCTTCACCGACACCAATCCGCCCGCAGACAACGAGGACGTGTTCACCCTGTATGAGGATTACGACGCCGCCCAGCGCGGGGTGCGGGCCAGCATCACGTTCCGCCCGCCGGTGAGCCTGGAGCCGGGAAAAACCAAAGTGATGTTCCAGGGGTTTGAAATCGGCCTGGTCCACGCGGTGGATTTCAGTGAGGACAACCTGGCCGTCACCGCCGCCGTCAGCTTTCATCCGGAAGCCGAACCCTATCTCACCAGCGCCACCCGTTTTTGGCTGGTCAAACCCGAGATCAGCCTGCAGGGGGTGAGTGGACTGGATACCCTGCTCACCGGCCGTCAGATTGTGATGGAAGTGAAAAAGGATCAGCAGGCCGAACCGCAACGGGATTTTGTGGCCCTGAAAGAAGCCCCCAAAGTGGATTACAGCCGCCCCGGCCTGCACCTGAAACTGGAGAGCGCCGAGCTCAGTTCCGTCAGCCGTGGCACCCCGGTGTTGTATCGGCAGGTGGCGGTGGGGGAAGTGCAGGCGGTGTCCCTGTCCCGCAGCCGCAACAGTGTGATTGCCGACATCACCATCGAGCCGGAATACGCCCGGCTGGTGAACGACCACTCCCGCTTCTGGAAAGCCAGCGGCATTTCGGTGAGCGGTTCCATCACCAAACTGAAAGTGCGGGCGGAATCCCTCACCAGCATCGTGCAGGGCGGTATCGCGTTCTATAACCCGGATGCGGGCAGTGGTAAAACCGTGCACAACGGCCATGTCTTCAACCTGTATGAAGACTATGAACTGGCCCGGGAAAACGGCATTGCCATCCGCATTCGCCTGCCCGGCAGCCGTGGTCTGGAAGAGGGCACCCTGATCAAATACCAGGGCTTTACTGTGGGGGAAGTGAAACGCATCGAATTGAATCCGGATCTGAGCGGTGTCACCGCCCACGCATTTTTACGCCAGTACCCGCAGCAATTCGCCGTGCAGGGCAGCCGCTTCTGGCTGGTGCAGCCCAAGATCGGCATCACCGGCGCCTCCAACCTGGATACCCTGCTGAAAGGTCAGTATTTTGAGGTGAAACCCGGTACCGGTGATGCTCACTATGACTTTGTGGCTCTGGCGGAACCGGCACCGGTGGCGCGCCCTGACAGCGGCCTGAATGTGGTGCTGAAGTCACCACGGCTGGCGTCCATCCGCCCGGGCTTACACGTGTATTACCGGGATGTGGTGGTGGGGCAGGTGACCGGTTTTGAGCTGGCCCCCACGGCGGATGAAGTGCTGGTTTACGTCAACATCGAACCACCCTTTCATGTGTTGGTGCGACCGGGTACCCGCTTTTGGAACGCCAGTGGTGTGAACATTGATGTGGGGTTGTTCAGTGGCGCCAGCATCAAAACCGAATCCCTGGAATCGATCCTGGCGGGCGGTATCTCCTTTGCCACGCCGGAGACGCAGCAGAGTACCGAGCCGGTGGCCAGTGGGCAGGCGTTCACCCTGCACAGCGAAGCCAAGGAGGAATGGTTGCAGTGGAGGCCGAAAATTCCGCTGCAATAATCGCAGCGCATTGACCCTGGAGGCGCAGGGGTGGGACCGGTCAGTCTGGCCTCCTGCAATCAAGTTTGCGATGATGGGCGGCGATGTATCAAAACAATAACCGTTATAACAGCCGCCACCAGCCTCCAGCCATGAACCCAAATAAACAAGTCAGCTTGTCTGAAATTGCCGCCGGTATTCTGCGTGCGGTGCCCGATGCCCCCGCCTTTTTCCATGGGGTGCGCCACATGCTCAATGCGGGCCCCGACAAAAAAATGTCCATTGGCCGTCTGCTGGAACAGCAGGCAGCCCGCTATCCCGCCAGCCCGGCCCTTAAATTCGAAGACAAAGTCTGGAGCTACGCCGGCTTCAATGGCTGGGTTAACCGCATTGCCGCTTTGCTCCAGCAGCAGGGCGTAGGGAGTGGTGATGTGGTGGCCATCATGTCAGAGAATCGCCCGGACATGCTCGCCTGCACCGCCGCTGCGGCCAAACTGGGGGCCATCGCCGGCATGATCAACTATAACCAGCGCGACGATGTGCTGGTGCACAGCCTGGGCTTGATCAAACCCAAGGTACTGGTAGTAGGGCAGGAATCTGTCGCTGCCCTGGAGGAGACGGCCTACCGCCCTCTGCAGAATCCCCACCTGCGTTACCTGTGGCTGGGGGATGATCCGGGCCAGTGCCCTTTGGGCTATGAGGATCTGGAAAGCCTTACCCGTCTGCTGCCCAGTGTGAATCCCGCCACCACCGGTAACGTGCGCAGCCAGCAACCCTGCTTTTATATTTTCACCTCCGGCACCACTGGCATGCCCAAAGCCTCCGTGATGTCCCATGGCCGCTGGCTGAAGGGGGGCTCCGGTATGGGTCTGCTCACTGCCCGCTTCAGCCATCACGACATCTTGTATGTGCCGCTGCCGCTGTATCACAACAATGCGCTGACCGTGAGTTGGGGCTCGGCCCTGGCCAGCGGGGCCTGTGTGGCGCTCACCAAAAAATTCAGTGTGTCGCGCTTTTGGGATGAGGTGCGGCAGCACAATGCCACGGCCTTCTGTTATATCGGGGAATTGTGCCGTTACCTGTTGAACCAGTCGCCTTCGCCGCGGGATCAAGAGCATCGGGTGCGGGTGGTGATCGGTAATGGTTTGCGGCCGGAAATCTGGATGGAATTCAAAACCCGCTTTGGCATCCAACGCATCTGTGAATTCTACGGAGCCAGTGAGTGCAACCTGGCGTTCGTCAACAGCTTTGATGTGGACTGCACCGCCGGCTTTTGTCCATTGCCGTTTGCCGTGGTGGAGTGCGATCCGGAAACCGAACAGCCGGTTCGCGGTGCCGACGGCCGCATGCGCCGGGTGGCCACCGGTGGGGTGGGCTTGTTGATCACCAAGGTCAACCGGTTGGCGCCATTTGATGGTTACACGGACGCCAGCGCCAGTGAGAAAAAACTGCTGCGCAATGTGTTGCAGGACGGGGACACCTGGTTCAACACCGGCGATCTGGTGCGGGATCAGGGCTTCAAGCACATCCAGTTTGTGGACCGCCTGGGGGACACCTTCCGCTGGAAAGGTGAGAACGTGGCCACCACCGAAGTGGAGGCCGCCTTTAAACAGGTGGATCAGATTGAGCAGGCGGTGGTGTACGGCGTGCAGGTGCCCCATGCGGATGGCCGGGCGGGCATGGCGGCCATTACCCTGCGCGATACGGGCCCTGGCGCGACCCTGGATGGCGCTGCGCTGGCGGCGGCACTCAGCTCAGCGTTGCCGGCCTATGCGGTGCCCTTGTTTGTGCGGGTGCGGGACGAACACGAGATCACCGGCACTTTCAAGAATCGCAAGGTGGAACTGAAAAAAGAGGGCTTCGACCCGGCCCACTCGTCGGACCCGGTGTACCTGCTGGATACGCAGGCCGGGGCCTATGCGCCGTTGACGCCGGAGCGTTTTCAGCAGATCGAAAACGGCGAGCTGCGCCTGTAAGGAATCCGTCACTGGCCCTGCACCACCGCTTTGGCCTATAGTGAGGGATGTAGGTGAGTGGCACGGCGGTGGGAGGAAGACATGCTGGTAGTTCGACTGGCACAACGCCAGGATCTCCAGGCCATTGTGGAATTGGCCCAGTCCACCGGCGGTGGTCTCACCAACCTGCCGCCGGATGAAGCCACTCTCTCCCGCAAACTCTCCCACGCGGTGACTACCCATCAAGACCTGAGTGCCCACGGGGATGGCCTGTTCTGGTTTGTGCTGGAAGACACCACCAGCGGAAAACTGGTGGGAGTGTCCGGCATCGAATGCGCCATCGGCATGGACCAGGCCTGTTACACCTATCGGGTCAGCACCATCGTGCACGCCTCCAAAACCCTGGATGTCTATCACCAGTTTCCCACCCTGTTTCTTACCAGCGATCACAGTGGCGCCAGCGAATTGTGTTCCCTCTATCTGCATCCCCAGTTCCGCCACAGCAAGGCCGGGGCGCTGCTCTCCAAATGCCGTTTTTTATTTATGGCCCAATATCCGGAGCTGTTTGCCGACAAGGTGATTGCGGAGCTGCGGGGTTATCTGGATGAAGACGGTACCTCACCGTTTTGGGAAGGACTGGGGCGGCACTTTTTTGATATGGAGTTTTCTCAGGCGGACTATCTGACGGCGCTGAACCAGAAGCAATTTATCGCCGAGCTGATGCCGCGCTATCCGTTTTACACCCGCTTTCTGCCGGACTCGGCCCGGGCGGTGATCGGCAAGGTGCATCGCCAGACCGAACCGGCCCGCAAGCTGCTGGAGCATGAAGGTTTTCGCTACGAAGGCTGCGTTGATATTTTTGATGCGGGGCCCACGTTGGAATGCTACGTCAACCGGGTGCGGGCCATTCGCGACAGCTACCTGGCCAGCGGGCTGCAGGTGGAGGCGTTGCAGGGTTACCCCCTGCTGGTGTGCAACCCCAATCGCACGAAGTTTCGCTGCAGCTTGCTGATGCCCGACAGCGCGGGGTTATTCCCGGCCGATGTGGCTCAGTTGTGGTCGCTGCTGCAGTTGGCACCCACGGAAAAGGCCCGCTGCATTGTTCTGTATCGGGAGGCCAGTCAACATGAATAACGCGGTATGCATTGATCACCACTGGAGCAACGGCCAGGGGGCGGAATGGGCGTCCCGGGACCCGGTGGATGAACAGCTTGTGTGGCAGGGGCGGGCGGCGTCCCGCGAACAGGTGGACAGTGCCGTACAGTCTGCCCGCCGCGCCTTTGAGGGTTGGTCATCGTTGGCAGTGGAGCAACGGCTGCAATACCTGCATCGCTATGTGGCCCGTTTGCAGGAACAAGCGGAAGCCCTGGCCCTGTTAATCAGTCGCGAAAGCGGCAAAGCCCTGTGGGATGCCCGCACCGAGGTGGCGGCCATGGTGGGCAAAGTGGCAATTTCCATTCGGGCGCATGAAGAGCGCACCGGCCGTCATTGCAAAACCACCACCCAGGGTGAATTGCTGATTCGCCACAAACCCCACGGTGTGCTGGCGGTGTTCGGGCCCTTTAATTTCCCCGGGCATTTGCCCAACGGGCACATTGTGCCGGCATTGATTGCCGGTAATACAGTGGTGTTCAAACCCAGTGAGCTGACGCCGGCGGTGGCCTGCGCCATGGTGGAGATCTGGAACGCCGTGGGTTTGCCACCGGGGGTGCTGAACCTGGTGTGCGGTGACAAGGCCACCGGCGCCGCGCTGGTGGAACACCCGCAGCTGGATGGCATTCTCTTCACCGGCAGTGCGCAGACCGGGCGCTATCTGCATCAACAGTATGCAGGCCAACCCCATAAGGTGCTGGCCCTGGAAATGGGCGGCAACAACCCCCTGATTGTGGAACCGGTTCAGGATATTTCCGCGGCGTTATTTGTGACGCTGTTTTCCGCCTTTGTGAGCAGTGGTCAGCGCTGCACCTGTGCCCGCCGCCTACTGCTGCCGGCAACGGCCTGGGGCGATGACTTTCTGGCGCAACTGGTGTCCGCCTGTGGGCGCTTGACGGTGGCGCCGGGCCGCGCCGATCCGCAACCCTTCATGGGGGCGGTGGTCAGTGCCGACGCGGTGCAGCATCTGCAACATGGTCTGCAGCTGCTGCAGAATGTGGGCGGGCAGGTGCTGCTGGCGCCCCGCCACCTGAACGACAACGGCACCTTGATGACCCCGGTTTTGTTGGACATGTCCCAGGCCCAGCAGAAGCTGGATGACGAACTGTTTGGCCCGGTGTTGCAGGTGTTTCGCTACCGCACATTGGAGGACGCCATCGTCCAGGCCAACGACACCCGCTTCGGCCTCGCCGCCGGCATCATCACCGATGAGCAGAGCCACTTCGAGCAGTTCTATCAGCGCATCCGGGCCGGTGTGGTGAACGGCAACAAACCCCTCACCGGTGCCAGCAGCGAAGCGCCCTTCGGTGGCATCGGCGCCAGTGGCAACCATCAGCCCAGCGCTTATTACGCTGCGGATTATTGCGCCTATCCCACGGCTACGCTGCGTGACGCTCAGGTGACGCTGCCGGGACAATTACCACCGGGGATGCAGCATGCGTTGGCGTGAGGTTAACTTCGACGGGCTGGTGGGCCCCACGCACAATTACGCCGGCCTGTCCTTCGGCAACCTGGCATCGGTCTCCCATCAGGGGGCGGTGTCCAATCCCCGCCAGGCGGCGTTGCAGGGGCTCAGCAAAATGCGCTGGCTGATGGATCGCGGCTTTGTGCAGGGCGTGCTGCCGCCCCAGTTGCGCCCGAACCTGGCGGCCCTGCGTCAGGTGGGATTCCAGGGGCCGCCGCCAACGGTGTTGCGGCAGGCCTGGCAACAGGCGCCGCAGATCTTCAGCATGTGTTGTTCGGCGTCCGCCATGTGGGTGGCCAATGCAGCCACGGTGTTCCCCTCCTGTGATCATGTGGTGTCTCAGTTTAAGCCCCCCCAATCCAAGCCCCAGCCCAAGCCCAAGCCAGAGGAACAGCCCCGCTGTGTCGTGGTGCCCGCCAATCTGATCAGTCATTTTCACCGCAGTCAGGAGGTGGCCGCCACCTCGGCCCTGCTGCACTATGTGTTCGCCGACGCCCGCTATTTTCAGGTGCAGTCGCCGCTGCCGGCGGTGAGTGCCTTTGGGGATGAAGGTGCGGCCAATCACATGCGCATCGGGTTGGGAGCAGAGCCGGCCCTGCATGTACTGGTGTACGGCAGCGACAGCCATGCACTGGGCAATCCGAAAAAGTATCCCTCCCGCCAGACCCGCGAGGCCAGTGCCGCCCTGGCCCGGCTCAGCGGTCTGCACGAGGATCAGGTGATTCTGGTGAAGCAAAGTGCCGAGGCCATTGATGCGGGTGTGTTCCACAATGATGTGATTGCGGTATCCCACGAGGGCCTGTTGCTGTGTCATGAAAAAGCCTTCCACAATCAGGACCAGGTGTTGCAGGAGCTGGCCCGGCGGGGCGGTGACCCGTTGCGCATTGTTGAGGTCAAGGAGGCCGAGGTCAGTGTTACCAAGGCGGTCAGCACCTATCTGTTCAACAGCCAGTTGCTGGGGGAGGCAGGCCAGCGCACCCTGTTGTTGCCGGCGGAGTGCGAGCAGGATGCGGCGGTCAAAGACTACATTGAGCACACCTTGAAAACTGCCCTGGATTTGCAGGAAATCGCTTACCTGGATCTGCAGCAGAGCATGCGCAATGGGGGTGGCCCCGCCTGTTTGCGCCTGCGCATATCGCTCAGTGAGATCGAGCTGGGGGCGTTGCAGGGTAAACTGATTCTGGATGATGAGCGGCATCAGCGGCTGGTGGATCTGGTGGCGCAGCGTTACCCGCAACAGATGCTGCCGGAGCAGTTGGCAGACTGGGATTTCGCCCGTGAAATGCAGGCCATCGTGGAGGACGTCTACCGCGTGTTGGAGCTGCCGCTGGAACTACTGCAGCCGTTCCAATAACAATCCGGCCCGCTGACCCAGGGCCACCTTACTGTTCAAAAACAGGCTGTAACGGGGCCCGGGCAAGTGAAACACACCATCTCCGGTATTACGTCCGGTATTACGCTCAACCCCGTCGCAATAAAATGCCGTGCCTGCCGGGTGCTCGCTGAAGTTCGGTTCGGATTCCTCAATCAGAAAGCGGAACTGCTCTGTTCGGCGCACGATGGCTTCCGCCACCCGGTACTCAGGCAGCCCGGCAACGTCACCGGCGGCGGTAGTGGACGCTTCCACCAGGCCTTGCAGCCACTGGACGAGTGCAGTGTCGGTACTCTTGTTCGTGGCGTGGGAGCCGCACTCCAGCGTGAAACTGTCCGCATCAAAGTGATCGTGGCTGAATTGGGAGAAGGTATGGGCCCGCTGGGTTTGCCGCACCAGCGCGCCAAAACCGGCCTGGCCCAGCGCCGCCGCCCAGGGCCGGCGATATTCGCGCCGGGTGACCGGCAGCAGGGCAAAGCGCTCGATGTGAGAGGGTTTGATGGTGCTGTGCAGGTCCAGGTGCCAGTCGATGCCCCGGCATTGCTGCGCAAAACGGGCACAGGCCTGTTCCAGTTGCCGGGCCCGCCGGGTTTCAGTGCTGCCCTCCTGGGGCGATCCAACCTGGGCCGATCCAACCTGGGCAGTACCGAACAGGCGATTCAGATTGAAGTCCACAAAACGCTGATGGCGGGCGATGGCCTCGGGATTGCCGAAGATCAGCAGCAGCGGGCGCCGGAGTTGGACCCGGTGCTGCCGGAGCTGATGCAACAGGGCGGTGCACGCGTCAATGGGGCCGGTCTCATCACCGTGAATGCCGCAGCTGAGCATGATGCCGGCCGCGGCGGGCGGGTTCTCCCCCGGAAAGTAATAGACCTGCTCGCACCACTCTTCCATCGCCGTCATGCTCCGGTTATGACTAAAGGAAATATAGTCGAAAAGCTTCATTACGGTCATTCGGTCATATTGAGCCAAATGTGCCGCTCGTGGCAAAAATCCCGCCATATGGTTATAAATTAGCCACCAATTTTGTGAATTGGTCTACAGTTTAACCATGGAGTTTCAGTAAGCATTCGGGATTGACCATGAGATACAGGACGATGATGTTGGCCGGCCTGGCCCTGCAGGCCGGTGTTGCGAATGGCATGGGGTTGGGGCAGATGGATGTCCAGTCCTATTTGGGTTCACCCCTGCACGCCCAAATCGGATTGCTCTTTCCGGGGGAATACGAGACCTCGGAAATCCGGGTCAATCTGGCCCGACATGATGTGTATAGCCGGTTTGATGCCCGCTATGTCGCCAGCCACGGGGACCTGCAGTTTGACGTGGTGACCCAGCCGGATGGCAGCAAAGCCATCCTGGTCCGTTCCTCGAAACGCATCGTCGAACCCTTTCTGGATATAGTGGTGGAGCTGAACTGGCCCACCGGCACCACCTATCGACGTTACAACCTGCTGCTGGACCCGCCCGGGTATGCCACCCGTTGGCGTCAACCGGAGCCGGCGCTGACCCCGGCACAGCCGCGGGTGAGTCTGAATCCGCGCCCGACGCCGGATGCAGGCACTGTTCCCCGCACTGAAACCGTTACCCGCGCGGACGTGACCCTGGAGGGCCGCTACCGGGTGCAGGGTGGGGATTCATTGTGGAAGGTGGCTCGGGCTTTCCGTGAGCGCACCGGTCTGTCCACTCAGGCTACCATGGACGTGCTGTATCGCCACAACCCCCAGGCGTTCGTGAACGGAGATCCTAACCGGATCAAACTGGGGGCGTTGTTGTCAGTGCCTGCCGCGGCAGTCCCTCAATCGCACCAGCAGGACCCGGTGGCGAGCAATCCTTATCCGGCGGCGGCGCCGTCGATTTCCTTCACTCCGGAAACCCCAGCGGCAAGTCCCGCCAACCAGGTGGAACAGCTGAAAGCGCAACTGGCGGCACTGCAATCCGAGCGGGCGGAACTGGTGGAGTTCCAGCAACAGGTGCGCACGGAAATGTCGCGGCTGGAGCAACAGCGGGAGCAAATGCAGTCCACCATCACCCTGGCACAACAGCTACAGCAGGAGATCGCCCAGTCCGTCAACACCACTACGCCACCGCCATCATTGCGGGCGCAACCGTTGCCTGAGATGCAGCCTGCCCAGACATCCGCCCAGACACCCATCCCGGCACCAACTCAGACACCAACCCCGCTGGCGGTGGCCCAGGATCTGATTGGCAGTGAAGGGCACTCCGGTATTCAGCTGATCGAAAAATCCGGTTCCGGTTTCTGGTATTTACTGGGCCTGTTGCCCATGGGGTTGCTCATCGGGTTTATTGGTCTGCGTTCGCGCCAGGTGCAACAGATCAAACAAAGCGAATCCCTGCGGGATGAGGATTTGTATGAACTGGTGTTCGGCACCAAGCGGGATCGCAGCCAATCCGATTCACCGGAGCAGCTGCAAAAAGCCATGCACCAGATCAAGGAAAAGGCCAGCCATCAGGAGGTGTTGAACAAAGAGTCCAGTCGCAGTGAGGAGGAAGCAAGCCGCGACGATGTGAACCAGATGATCGAGTTGTATCTGATGTACCATCAATACCAGCGCGCCCTGGCAGTGATTCACTCCGAGATCGCCAAGCGCCCCACCCGCAAAGACCTGCGCCTGTACCTGATGCAGGTGTTCGCCCAAACCCGGGATTGGGATGCCTTTGAGGAACAGATGGATGTGCTGCAACGCATGGGCGATGCCGAGCTGATCGAACAGGCCGAGCAGTTGCGCCAGGAATACGTGCTGGAGCCTTTGCAGCGGGATGCCGGGTAGGGTTGAAGGATTAGCCCTCGCTGCTGCCGATCAGGGCGTGTTCCTGTGCTTTCACCACGGCTTCGGTGCGGTTCTTGGCCTGCAGCTTGCCGAAGATGTTCTGCAGATGCCACTTCACTGTGGTCAAGGCAATCTCGGAGCGGTTGGCGATGGTTTTATTGCACAGCCCCTCCGCCAGTAACTTCAGAATCTCATATTCCTTGTCCGTGAGCCCCAGCTTGCGGTAGTTCGCCTGCGGTGTGCTGGCCTGATGCGGCGACGTCAACGACCTCTCGGCATTCACTCCATCCGCTTGCAAACAGGCGCGCACTTCCGAAATAAAACTGGGCACGATCTGGGCTTTGAAGCCCTGCTGCTGATCCACCGCCTGCCACACTTCACACCAGCCAAAGTCGTCGTTGATCAGCGTGCGTAAAAAACGGGATTGTTGCGCCAGGCACATGGCTTCATTCAGGCTTTTGCTGGCTTCCTCCTGCTGCCCCAGTTTGAATTCGCACAGGGCTTTGATGCACGAGAACAGGGTGCGGTAGCGGTTGTCCATCAGGTTCAGGCTTTTGATCAGGCCTTTCACTGCGTAGATCAACGCCGAGGTGTGATTGCGTTGTTCCAGCAACACCAGAATATAGCACTTGATCCAGTGCAGGCGTTCCTTGTCATGCTGGTGCTGGAACAGTGATTCCACACTGAGATGATCCATATCCAATTCGTACTCCGTCGCCGCGGGCAATACGGATTTGCCCTGGCGGCGCAGAATACGCATGGTTTCAAAGCAGAGCACCGCGTTGAGGCTGGTGTTCTCCCGGTGGCGCACCCGGGTTTTGATGCGCTCAATTTCCGCCTGTGCCGGCTCGATCTCCCCTTCGCTGATGTAGAGCCGGGTCAGGCCCACCTGGGCCACCACGCTTTCGTACTCCCACTCCGAATTGATCAACTCGGGAATGGCGCTCAGATAGAGCGCTTTGGCTTCGGTCAGGTGATTGCTCTCATACAGAAAATCCGCCAGGGTGGATTGCAGCATGGCGATGGCGTGCCGCTGTACCGGTTCCTGGTCCCGGGGCTGGGTTGAAGGGTTACCCGGCTGCATCTGCTGCAGATCGGCGCGCACCTGCTCAATCACTTCGCGGGTGTTGCCTTCGTTGAAATCACAACGCCACAGCAGGCACTTGGCGTGGCTGAGATGGCTGGGGTTCTGGTTAATGCGGTGAAAGTGCATGGCCTTTTTCAGCGCGTGTTTGGACAGGCTGGAGGCTCCCACCGCGTGTAACATGTTGGTGTACAGACTCAACACCTCACCCTGGAACAGGCTGTTCTTGTCCAGGCAGCCTTCCAACAGAGCGGAACGGGCATGGTAAGTGGGGCGTGGGTGGGCGCCCGCCGCCGCCAGTGCCCGCAGCACAAAGACATTATCGTCAATGTCGGCAGGCTGACCTTCCACCCGGTCCAGCCAACGGTCGGCATCCTCGATCCGCTTTTGCAGAATCAGCGCCCAGGCATAGTACAAGGCCAGGGAGGGGGCGGTGAGGCGATGCGGCTCCGGGATCAGCTCCATCAGGCGGATGATGGAGGCGGCGTTACGCTTTTCATACCAGATCCGGCAGCGGGAAAGCAGAATCTCCTGGGACCAGGGCTTCTCGATGGAACGGATCACGTGCTCAACGCATTGCGGGTTTACGTTGCGATCCGTCAACCAGGGTTCAGAGCGTTTCAGGATACGCGGCAACAGATCTCGATAACGGTGCAACAGGCAATGGAAAAAGAACGGCTGCATCAGCTGCGACCAGACAAAATGCGGTTGCTCCGCACCCTGATGTGCCTCGCTGGTGCGGAACAAAAGGGGCTTGTAGTGCAGCAGCCAGTCCAGGGTGGCGTTCTCCGCCACGCCGATCAGTTGCGAGGCCTGCTGCAGATTAAAGTGGTCCATGATGGACAGGCTGGCCAGGCGCAGCACCTCCATCGGCTCCATGTACAGCAGCACATTGTCCTCAATCCATTCGCTCAGGTGCTGGCACTGTACCGCGCTTGACTCCGTGGCATGGTCCAGCAGCAGCGCCAGCACCGCCGGGATGCCGTCGGACTTGTGCAGCAGGCGCTGGATTTTTTCCGGGGAGCAGGTGCCGGTACGTTGCAGCAGCAGGGTTTCCACTTCTGCAGCAGTCATACGCAGGTCATGCAGATTGAGGCAGTGCAGTTGATCGCTGCCGTACAGCTCCGTCGGCGGAATATTCTGCAGCGGAATAAAATCATCCACCGCCAGATAGAGTTTCAACAGACCGTTCTGGCTGCGGCTGCTTTCCACCAGGTAATGAATGAGGGCGCTGTGCTGGCGGGTGTCCAGTCCGTCCATCAACAGGTGCAGGTGGTTGGGCGCAGGCGGGTTACCAGGGCGATGCACCATGTCCACCAGGGAGGGCGCGCTGAAATCGCTGCGGGTCGGGGTGCCGTGTTGTTGCAGGTGTTCCTGCAGGCAGCGCAGTACATAGTCCAGCCCCTGGCCGTCCGTCAGTCGGATCAGCAACACCCGTTGCTGGCCATGTTGTTGCACCAGTTGCTCACGGAGCTGTTCCAGCAGCACGGATTTACCCATGCCTTTGGGCGCCCCGATCCACAGGACAGGGTGTTGTGATGCCAATACCTGCGCCGCCAGCCGCTGGCGCGGCAGGTGCTGGGGTAAGTCATTCGCCGCTGTTGCGGTCTTTTTATAAGTCGAGTTCATCGCAATATCTTTGGGTGCTACTTCAGACTAAGGGTCAAAAGTGAATGCCTGCGAGTGTTTCATTTTAGGGTGTCGATCTGCCCGTCACAATGCACGCTCCTGGTTAAGCCCCATACCAAGGGAGGGTGCACAAAAAGAAACTGATTTTAGACAGGATGCAGCCGTGGTCGCAAATTAACCTTGTATAAATCAGATGGGCGGGCCATTCCGGTCGCATCCGGCCAAATTTGCAATTGCCCACAATATGGATGCGTATCGTTGCAAAGACTTACCGGTGGATAACATTACTCATTTGAATTAATGGATCAATTAATCCTGGTGACTTATTCGTGGGTTTGCTCATCCCTTCTAACCCAGCCCAGTGCCCAGCCCCTCCCATTTTGCACCGATCCCGTTTGTCTCCCATACCTATGTACGGCGTCCGGCTTGAACAAACTGGATATGCTTTCAATCATGAGGGTACACGTCCGTATCTTTCAGCTGTTATCGATAGATAATTATAAAAACGACTTGGAGCAACTATGAACGTATATATGAAATGGTGGATCTTCGGACCGCTGATTGGATTGCTTACGCTTAGCCAAATACGGTGCGAACTGTTCGAGAACAACCTGTTCGATACCTATGCCGAAGGCGAGTGGCCGGTGGTGGAGTGTGAAGGCAGTGATTTGATCTACCGCTCCTACGACGGTCGTTGTAATGACCTGGACCTGCCCGCCATGGGGATGGCCGGCGTGCGCATGGGGCGCAACATCAACCCGGACGTTTCCTTCCCGGATGAGGCCAACCTGCTGAATCCCAACCCCCGCACCATCAGTAAAGAGCTGCTGACCCGGGAAAACGGCGTCAAGGAAGTTCCGTTCCTGAACTACCTGGCGGCCAACTGGATTCAGTTCATGATTCACGACTGGTTTGAGCACGGTCTGCGGGATCATGGCGACCAGATTCACGTGCCGGTGGACGGCGGCGATTCCCACAACAGCGGTGACGGCACCATGCCGGTGGGCCGCACCCCGGCAGATCCCAGCAAGAACCCCACGGACGGCCGTGCCCCCACCTTCATCAACGAGAACACCGCCTGGTGGGATGGCTCCCAGATCTACGGCAGCGACATGGAAACCAACCATCGCCTGCGCACCATGGTGGACGGCAAGATGCGCATGGAAAACGGCTTCCTGCCCATGGGGGACGATGGTCTGCCGGAAACCGGTTTCAACCGCAACTGGTGGGTTGGCCTGGAGATGATGCATACCCTGTGGGTGCGTGAGCACAATGCCATCGCCGACATGCTGAAGCAAAGTCATCCCAACTGGGCCGATGAGCGTCTGTTCCAGACCGCCCGCTTGATCAATGCGGCGTTGATGGCCAAGATCCACACCGTGGACTGGACCCCTGCCATTCTGAAAAACTACACCCTGCGCGAAGCCATGTTTGCCAACTGGCGCGGCATCATGCCCTACTGGTTCCCCAAACTGGGCAACGAAGCCACCGACGGCATCATCGGCGGCCCGACTCAACTGGAAGGCGTGCCTTTCAGCTTGACCGAGGAATTCACTGCGGTATACCGCATGCATCCCTTGCTGCGGGACTATGTGGAAGTGCGTGATCACAACAACCACAGTGTGCGCCAGGTGAGCCCGCTGCAGGAGCATGCGCTGCAGGGCGGTGCCCAGGTGATGCGTCAGGAAGGCATGGCCAACATGTTCTACTCCTTTGGTCACACTCACCCCGGTTTGCTGGAGCTGAATAACTTCCCCAGCTTCCTGCAGGATTTCCCGGCCGAACCCGGCGTTGCCATGACCGACCTGGGTGCCATCGATATCCTGCGTGATCGTGAGCGCGGCATTCCCCGTTACAACGAGTTCCGCCGCCAGATCAGTTTGAACCCCATCACCGATTTTACTGATATCACACCCGATGTGGCCCTGGCGGAAAAACTGCGTGACCTGTACAACGACGACATCGAAGCCATTGACGTGATGATCGGCTCCTATGCTGAAGGTTACCGCCCACCGGGTTACGGCTTTGGCGAGACCTCGTTCCAGATCTTCATCGCCATGGCCTCGCGCCGCTTGATGGCAGACCGCTTCTTCACCGAATCCTATACCCCGGAAATCTACTCAGCCGAGGGTCTGGACTGGATCGACGACAACAACTTCCGCACCGTGCTGTTGCGTCACTTCCCGGAATTCAGTGATGACCTGGCCAACGTGGGCAACCCCTTCTTCCCCTGGGATGAAGAGAACGAGTGGTTCCTGGAAGAGTATCGCGTACGCCGCTAAGGGCGAATACTTGGATCAGGAAGAGATCATGAAAAGGCCCCGCCATTGAGCGGGGCCTTTTTGTAAGCGGAGACGGTTTAAAACGGAGTGGCCTTCAGCGTATCCACTTTCGTGCCAGTGGATAGCATAGAATGCTCAATACAAGCCATGTGCCTCCCAAATAGGCTAAAGCATTGTCCGGTGCTTTAAAATGCACGGCCATCGAGATGACCATAACCACAAAAATAATCCCAAAGCTGATGATCAAGGAACCAATGATGTATTTCATGTTGGGTGCCCAGTAGAAGAATGTGGATTGCTCGCCAGGTTGTGTTCTACTGTTATGATAGATCAATCTGCGGTCGAGTGATGCATGACTTGGTGAACAATGTCGTGCACGCGATCCATGTCTATGCCTCTCTGTTGTTCCAGTGAAAGAGGGTGGTCAGAGGGTTCCAATTTGATTTTTGGTACGCAACCTATCGGCTGGGTTTGTACGCTGGTGCGAAGATGTAAAGTATCCGTATAGCAAGGCAGCTTAGTCATAAGCCAACCAAAGTATGGAGCATTGCTTTCCCGGCCCTCAGTGTCCCAATGATCAGACATGTGAGTAAAACTCTGTTCGCTTAAAGAAACCCAAACAGACCACATAAAAACCTCATCGATATCCCTAACCGGTATTTCGATATGGCCCCTGACGAAGAAATGTTGACCGTCAACGATGCATTGATCCGCATTTTCTTCCACCCGATTGCGGTACTCGCTTTCCGGAACCATAAGCGAGGCGGGTGAGCTACTGCCAAAACACATCGGGATATCACCGAGATCACAGTTGCATACTTTGCATTTATTCATGTGTGATGCCAAATTCCAATTCTGATCGCACTGTTTTAATGGCTTAACCTGGACTAGCTCGGCGCTTCATCGGTATCTGCAGCCATCAAACGGGCTACTGGGGTAATTCCCCCATATGTTTGCGGAGCTGCCTGTGACGATGCTTGAAAAGCATTTTCACAAACTGGTGTGCAATAACACCGGCAAAACGAGGCTCATAGGTGAGTTCGTCAGTCAACATACAACCACCTTCTATTGACTGTATGTTGCGCACATGCCTCCACAAGCGCATAGAACCCATGCTGGATTGCTCAACAAAGCCAGTGCCAACATCAACACGCTCTAACGTGAAATCCGAATAATCAAATGGCAGAACCTTAAACAGTAGAAGCCAGCTGCGAAAAATCGGTTTTCCTGGCTCAAAAGCAACAGACTCTAAACTCTTCACGTGCGCGGGTGCAGTCATAACCATGAGTGGGGACATTTCTTTGCTAATGCCTTCAAAAGAAGTCATCCACTCCCAGACTTCAGGTGTTGATGCTTTAAGCTCACTTGTAAACCTGGATATGTACTTCATGATCTTGAGAATACTTGCACCCATAAATATACGGATTGCAGTAGAGTACATGATCTCACCATTCGCGCAATCACCCATCTATCACACAGTCATCTATCACATAGTCATCTTCCGATTGGCCCAGTTTATATGGGTGCACCAAGATAGAAAAGCCGTCATAGAGATTGCCATCGGCACAACCTTTGGGGTGAGTGGCACCACCGGCTTTAATGGTGCTTCTGGTCTCGGTAAATGGCGCGCAGAAAGTGAAATGCCGCCCGCATCGCGGTGGCTTCATCCGGGTGAATACCGTCTCCACCGTGGGTAAAGTGTCCCCAGGCATTAACCAATATGGCGCCGGGCAGTTCCTGACGGATTCTGGATGCATACAGCTCACCAAAATCATCGTATTGCTCATTGGTCATGGCCCAGGTGAGCCCCGAAAGCTGGGCGAACAACGGCAGATCAAGATCCTCAGCGCTGGCAAACTTGGCGTACACCGGCGTCATACCCAGATCCAGCACTTCTTGCCCTACGGCAATCAAGCGGTCCATTGAGGCGTTTTGCTCCGCCAGAGAGCAGGGGCTGGTCAGCGCCTGGTCGATGCCAAACGAATCGGAGTGCAGGCAATCGTTGCTAAGGCTGATGATGACGTAATCTGCATTATAACCGGCCGGACCATTCGCATCGAAGAGGGTTACCCGCCGTAACGCGCGTTGCAGCTGGGTGGAATAGCTGTCCCAAGTGGCCGTGCCACACACGGGGTTGCAGGTGACCCGGCTGAAGGTGGTGGCGCCGCCCTGTCCTTCATTGCGTACCTTGGCACCGAAGCGCGTTAGCGCCATGCCCAGGTCGACATAGTCACCGGCTCCCACCGAAATACCCTGCAACGGGCCCTGCAAATCCTGCTGTAACGGTGTATTGCCGTTGGCATAGGAGGCGCCAATCAGGATCAGCGGTTTATCCGGCACGAGCGAATGCTGGAATGCATAGGTCGTACTGGCGAGATAGGTACTACTGGCGGATAGGGCGGCGATGAGTAAAACACAATGTCGAATGAAACGAGTCTTCAGAGGCATCTGGAATTCTCCCTGAGTATTCTATAAGTGACTGCATTCAAGAAATGTCAGTACAGTTATGGGGACTGTTAGTGAGCGCATGTCGCTGCTCAAACGCCTACTGTGTAAAAAGTAGACATTTTAGTAATAGCACACAATTTGGCACTTGGCACAATTCTGGGTAACGGATTTCGCAAGGGGGCGGGGAAACGGTAACACCATGTTGGGTGTGCCTATCATCAACGAATAGAACACTGGACCAATGACTGGAACAATAACTGGAACAAGGACGAATCCAATCTTGGCAACTTTTACGAAAATGCCTTCACAGCCTCTAACAATCCTCCAAGAATAATAAAGGGAACTTATAAGAGAGACGGTCAGTTTTGAGAACTATCCAACCCTTTATCAAAGCCGGCTTTAAACAACTCACCTTTTGAAATCTTTCTGGACTCATTCTGCTCAGTGCATACGCTAACAAACTTGTGCATGTACTTAAGACATTTGTCCCCATCTGGATTTTGATCTGAACAGGCGCTAGAAACCCAGCTTATAGCCTTTTTGGTATCTTTTATATTCGGTACGGAACTACAGAAATCATCTTTCTTTGCTGCTTGCATGCAACCTGCGATATAACCATTCGCAGACAGCTCGCAATCCGTTGTACTGCATTTTGCATATTTCATTTTCAAACCGAGCAAGCAATCAGCTTGGTGAATCATCTTGCCATGTGCTTTTCCAAGTGCCAGACCTTCGGAAGTTGACTTCAATAACTGATCATATTTCTGTTTCGCCAGATACCCAAAAGCTAACACAATAAGAGCTACTGCTAGCGAAAGAATCACGACTATGCTCTTTTTGCTCATATGGTTACCATGTGCGTCTTGTTGGGTTGCCGCGCTCTGCTTTGCTATGCGCTCTCACGAATTGTACCCCACAGATTTTCCCACCTTTCCAATTTTTCATGGGCAGTCAGCGATTTTGGGCTAATGTTCATGCGTTCACCGAATGAATCTGCACACTCCAGCAAATCTACATTGACGGCCCCGCGTACAGCGCCGGATATTTCGCATGCTACCACTATTAAGGAATCGCAACATGGGCATCGATAGAATCCAGCAAGACCATCCCCATTTTGTTCAATCTTTAGGTCGTTGATGTTGCCCAGTAACTCTATAACCATAGATGGATGGCTGATTACGGCAGAAGGATTGCGCTTGCAATAGTCACAGTCGCAAACTCTGGGATGAATATGTCTCGCGTTCTCATCGACCGCTACATTAACTCTAACGATGCCACATTCACATGCGCCAGCACATATCATGATACTCTGAACCCCAAGTGTGACGCTAAGAACATGAATGCACCAAATGACTCATCCTTAGCAATCCCGCACGCCCAGTCTCGTGCTTTCGAAATGTCCATTTAGTGCCCTAGACTTTCATTTTTATGGCTTAAAGATAAAGCCAACCCGATGATAAGCAATACAACCCCGAGCAAGTTCAATTGCCACGGAGATGACGCGGGGGTTAATTGAGAAGTGTTCATAGCGCCAATCATACTGGGAACATGCTCGACCACTCCTATGACCGTCATCGCCCAATAACACCAAACCTCTCTTTTCTTGAATGGAATAGCAAGCAAGAAGGCAATAGCAATTCCCGATGACATAAAGCCCGCCCCCTCAGTTTTCATCATACCTAGATATACAGCCTGATAGGGTTGTGTCAAATCATCCCAAGATTTGCTTATCGCATCTGAATGAAAAGGCAGAAATTCTGGGGAAAAAGTATAGATCAGGCCAAACAGAAATAGCCCTAAAGCATTAAACCCATAACAAAATAGCGCAATTTTTAGTTTCATGTAGAGATTCGCTGAATATGATGTCTGAACATTTAACACCTCGGTTCAGCTGAGGTGCGACCGCTTGTATGATTCAAAAAGCCCCTATTGCTTGCCTGACATTAAATGCTCAATGAGCTCGCTAAAGTCGAAACTGGCGGCCTTCTGAACCGGGGGGTATTCGGAGAGCGATCGAATGTGTTCCCCAAGGAGGTGCTGCACCGGTTCGTTGAGCCACTGCTTGGCCTGCACAATGTCAGAGCGATCGGTGACACCATCGAAGCTCTCGAAAGGGTCCATTCTGAGATTGTACATTACCGGAAATTTCTGTTTTTTGTAGGTGTCATAATAATTTTCACTGGTCTCGAAATGAAGCTTCCACTGTTTATACCGAATCGCCTTGATGCTCGATTCGTAATAGTAAAAAAAGTGGTCTCGCGCACTTTCGTTGGTCTTACCCATCCAGTAGTCGAGGTTGTTAACGCCATCCAGGGGTTGTTTGTATTGTTTCAAAACCTTTTTGGCAATGTCAGGCTCGCCGGCAGCTGCCGCAAGCGTGGTATAGATATCCATGTGGGTTTGAATCCCGCTGAGAACGGTGCCAGCGGGAACCTTGCCAGGCCAGCGAACCATCATGGGGACTCGAACGCCGCCTTCATACGTGGTCATTTTTTCACCGCGGAACGGAGTAGTCCCGCCGTGGAGTCGGGCACTGTGCTCCGGACCATTGTCTGTTGAGTAGATAACGATGGTGTTGTCGAGGACACCCATTTCTTCCAAGGCATCAAGTAACTCGCCGATCTGGGCATCATGCTCTATCAGACCGCTGCCATAAAAATCGTGTTCGGTGGTGTGTTCAGCAGCGAGGTAGCGGCTCTCGTCGCTGAGACGGGTGTACATGTGCATCCGGCTCGGGTTAAACCAGACGAAGAACGGCTTGTTGGCGTCCTTCGCTCGCCTGATGAAATCGAGACTGAGTTTCTTCGCTTCCTGATCGAAGGACTTCATCCGTTCACGGGTGAGTTGACCTGTGTCCTTGATTGTCTGCTTACCGACCACTCCGAAACGTGGGTCGACCGTCTTATCCATCTTTTCAGTGGCTTTGGTGTGGAGAACCCCTCGGGTGCCATATTTCTCGAAATAACCTGGATCTTTTGGGTAGTCGTACTGCTCGAATTCTTCCTGGGTATTGAGATGGTAAAGATTGCCAAAAAACTCGTCGAAGCCGTGCATGGTGGGCAGATGCTCGTTCCTGTCACCCAAGTGGTTCTTGCCGAATTGCCCCGTGGCATATCCGAGGGACGTCAACACTTCAGCTAAAGTATGAGATTGTGGCTTGAGGCCAAGCTCTGCGCCCGGGCGACCAACAGTAGTCATGCCACTTCGGATCGGGTATTGGCCGGTGATCAGTGCAGCGCGCCCGGCAGTGCAAGAGGGTTGGGCATAGTGATCCGTGAACATGGCTCCTTCCCGCGCGATGCGATCGATGTTGGGAGTCCGGTATCCCATGGTGCCATGCCCATATACGCTGAGATTTTCCCAGCCTACATCGTCGGGAAAAATAATAAGGATGTTGGGTTTGCCCTGTGCGACGGCCAGCGTGCTCATTGAGGACAGAATCGCCCATGCTGTGAGGATAGTTAGTATTATTCTCATCTTATCTTCTTCCTTGTTGAATCTCGGGCCTAAGACAAACTTTGGGCGTTAGGCAAATTTAGCAAGCCATTCTACCCCCTTTAAGGTTGTCAGACTCCCCAAACTGACGAATTTGTTGGAGTTTCTCTAAGCACACATCAATAGAAGGTAAGCCTGAGGTCGGGCTATACCATAGGGCTGATGACGGTTGCTCTGCCTGCTTGAACCAGATAGCAGCCTGCCCCATGAACTTGTGATGAGTTCCGGAATAGATGAACGAAGCTAAATCTTCTGGTGACTTCCAAACAGACCTCGTAATAAATAGTTTGGCATGGTCATATATTTGTTCGCCACTTATATAGCCATTGGCAGATTCTATCTTCCGATTAATTACCCTGGCACCAGCCGAGAACTTCAGAAACTTCGGGTCTGTCACCGGGTATAATATCTCCGAAACATTTACTTGGCATAGAAACATATTTCACGCCTAACAGTGTGATAGTACGGCCCTTTCGGTCCGCATGTTCACATTTTAAGTGATTGACTCCCTTCTCTATTTTGGTCGCACCATCGAGAAGCTCGATTTTCTCAGGAAAAGGGTCCCAGAGATAACGAATCGAATAATCCTGTGAGGCTATGTAAACCACTTCCGGCCTAGCATCAATGCTCACCTCGTACTCAATCCTCGCCATAAGTTATCTACTTACAAAATCTATAAATCATTTTTCGTTGGATACATGCCGTGCTCATGCGATCGCAAGAGTACATATTCAATCGACCTTGCTCCATCCGGGCAAAGCCTGGGCTTGTTTAAGCCAAGATTTGATCAACGACTCATCCAGTTCGGATTCATTTTGAATATCAATACGTCGCCCTTTTGTAGCGCCTCGATTCCAAGGCCCCGCCATTTTTGTTACGGGTGGCTCAGGACTAAGCTCTGTTCCAGCAATAAATCCGATTCCAACTTTATCTTTGAACGACCACATCGCAACCACCCATCCTTGCTCTTTCGTTCCATAAAAGGGAATACCGAGTGGTTGTGATGCTTTTCGCCATTTGATTCCTCGTTGCACATTAGGAATGATCTCTTCGATCAGTGCGTCTACACGCTCTACTATTCCCCGATGTTCAGGCTTTACTCCATTAATCCAAGCCCTAACACCTTCAAGCCCATCCGTGTCTGTCATATTTTTCAGATTCCAACGAAGCGATAAATTGTGGTAAGTAAGCCATATTGTCGAAGGGAGTGAGCAACGTATTGCTGGCCCATATATCCACTTGCTGTAGCCCACGCTCGTTCCGCTCACCAATTACAAAACAGAATATATTCTTATCTCCAATCTCTCGCATCATGGTTTATCTATATTCACACTGCTATGCATTTTGAGATGTAAATTAGAATACTTTTTCACCCGGTAGTTTTGCTGCCTGCTCAATCCAATTGGTTAACAACTTCTCATCGATTTGGTCGGTTTCTTTAATATGAAAATATCGCACATTTTTCTGCTTGGAGCTTTCTTGTGGCATTGGTTGCAGAGATGTACCTTTGAAAAAGGTAACTTTTATGTATTTGGTAAGGCAATGAAAAGCGATAAACCATCCGTCATTTTCAATACCATAGAACGGTGTATTCCAACGAACAGCCATCGTTGCGTCCGGCACTACTTTCAAAATCAATTCATCAAGCTTCTTTCCTACATCCTGCTTCCAGCCTGGCATTCCATCAATATAGGCGCTTACAACTGTTCGTCCGTCACCTTTTGGTATTTGAGGATTTCCGCCAGAAAGTAACTTCGGTGTATTTGTTGATTTTTCATCTTTCTTGGTCATATCTCCTGTGCCCATTTCTTAAGTTCCAATTCTAAACGCAGTGTTCCGAACTCGGTTGTGCATGCACCCCATTGTTAGCACTTGGTTACAGCCTAAGAATGCCAGCTTATATCGAGCTTTCTATGATTCATGACGCAGTCACGGAGATACAAGTTTATTAAACTTTGATATGGCACTCCTGTTTCTTCCGACATTGCCTTGAAGTAATCAATAACGTCTTCGCTTAAGCGCATCGTAACTGGCTTTTTCAACTTCGATGCGTAAGGGTTCTTACGGGATTTCATTTTTCCTAAATCATACTCTGCTTTCATTACTAGCCACCTATATAGAATTTACGCTCCTTCGTCGTTGCCTTTCGATCTGAGATAATCCTTATGACGCCGCCGCCCTCACGCTCACAATGGCACACCAACAATACTCTTGAGTTCACACTCTGCCCCAGCAGAAGAAAACGGTCCTCTTCACGTTGGGAGCTATCATCATAGTAAAATTGAATTGCGAACTCGTCGTAGAATACGGATCTTGCCTCTTCAAAAGAGACTCCGTGCTTTTTTAGATTTGACTTGGCTTTAACGCCATCCCACTCGAAATTAATCATATGTACATTGTATGTACATGTTGGCCACTTTCAAAGCTGAAAAATAACACATATATATCAATAGATTAGATTAATGCACATATCCTGGAGAGGTGCTAACACCATTTTGTTGGTACACCCTGCATGGGCGTGAACTAATGGGGTGAAAGTTCGCTGTAGGAAGATCACCGTTTAATGCCCCTTCACATAACGCCAGCAGCACTGGCGCAGTGGAGTGGACCAGTTTTTGTGGTGCAAGCGAAGCCTCACCACAAAAACCGAGGAACGTAACTGCGTCCATGTGCTTGCTTTTGTTATGCGACCTCAGCTGATCTAGGTCCACTGTTGATCTTCAAATTTGCTCGTAATTTATCTTGTGGTGTGAGCATAACAATGTATAGCATGAGTTATGGGTCGATTGAGTCAAAGTAAGTACCTTACTTTGACTCAATCGTTTTCCAAAATTTTAAACGTAACCTCTACCTGCTTATACCCGGTAATATTTTCGTTTTCTCTTTTTGTATAGTAAACAATTGCCGAAATTCGGTTCTCGCCAATAAACGCTGTTGTATGCACGGCATTCACACGATATTCAGAAAGAGCGGAGTTATTGAATCTGAATCTGTACTTTTTAATCGGTCTGCCGAAGTGATCATAAACGAGCAACCAGTTCTGTCTCAGCCATTTCTCTGAATTTGTGCTTTCTTTCTGTGCGTCACACCGGATAGTTAAATACTCCCCGTGACGATTTAGTCCATCGCACGATGGAAACGCTCTGCCTTCATCTTCAATATTTGTAATCTGTCTCATGCCTTCACGTATAATGTAAAGCCTGGCACCCACTAACCCAACCCCAGATCCACGAGGCCGACCGTCTTTACCTTGTGGCGTTGAATCGCCGTAGACTGGCCTCAAAAAAGTGAAGCCATTATCGATTAGTCTTCCTGGTGCTATCCAGTCTTCATAGTCTAATTTTCTCGTCGACCAACTGCGTTTTTCCTGCCTACTATCGGGCTGCTCCTCCCCAACTGCTTCTGGAACAGCCTCCAGTCGTAGGGGAAAGTTGTATCCCCTAAGCTCGGTAACAGGTGGAGAAACTTTGGTTACATCATTTCTATTCGATATTGAACGCTCTAGCTTTTCCACTTCTAAGGTATTCATGCAGGATAAGGCGGCTTTCCCACCGCTAGTCCACACAGCCGCCAGCACTTTTCCTGACGCTCTCTCTCGAAACTGCGACCAACGCCCCCAGTAACCTTCCCGATTAACCCAATCTTGATCGACTTCCCTGCGATGTTCAACTTCTGCCTGAAGCACATCTGTGAACTTAACGGCGATACATTGGTCAGCCCCGAGTCCTTTCCAACGCAAGGTGTCATCTAGATAAGTACTCATTCGAGTTATATGATGTTTGAATGGAATGCAATTATGATCCGATGATGGCGCTAAATAGAGCCTTAAGTATCTATCGTCACTCTCCCCCAGCTTGCTTGCAAAGAATCTATCGTAATACATTGGGGTGCCAGGTCTTCTGTTGATTACTGGTTCTCTTGGGTATTCTACGAATAGAAATCCACGATCGAGCAAATATTCAGCTGCTCTAGAAAAGTCGCTTGAATTACCTGAAGACTTTGTCGTCTCATATAAAGAAAGCGCAGACAGCTTTTCTCCAGAAAACTTTCCGTATAATTCACATTTTTTTCTGGCTAAAGCCATGTTTTTTTTATCTTCTGAGGTATTGAAGATATGATAGACCAGAAAAAAAATTACAATGCCTGCACAGATTAACTTCCAGTTCATGCCATTTCGACTACCTAAGATCAACTAGATCTAAAAATACCTATTCAAGACAAACCAAACCTTGACGCCTGCATGCACATGAAGCCAACTACGGAGACATGATTGTCCACCCAATCAATACCCAGATACTCACAGATAGACTTACCACATAATATGCCTTTCATAACTTTCGCGGTTCTTGCTTGCAACAGCTTATGAGCCAACCCCATTACATACTCGCTCTCATCTGCCACCGGATCGCCAAGCTCTGCGCCTCATTCTTTCTGTATAGCAGAAATTAGCTTTCCTGCTGCAGACTCAGATACAGACCTATTTTTCGGCATTTCCTGAGACCTCAGTACTTGCTCAGCACTTTTATAGAACTAACAGAGACATTCTGAGGCAACTCTCGAATACATAACCAGTACTCCTCGCGGACATCTTCGTCAATTTCTGCAGTGGTGCTATAGAGCGCATCCCGCCCGTCTTTTCTGCATCCGGATATCCAATAGTGGTCTCCGGTCTCAACATCAAAGTAATTTGACTTAAATCCAGCTCCCTTAAGAGTCTCAAATGTATGCCCTGCATAATGGAGCGACTTCCCTGATTTGGAAAACGTCACTCGACCAATTCTTGCAGAGCCAACCAGCCCATCATGTCCTTTATTCTCTATGTACATTATTCTTGTTGATTGCTTCATCGCCGATTTCGCATAACGCTTTGGTAACGGGGCCGACGTAGTGGAACAAACAAGTGGTATAGTGAGCGAAGCGAACCACTTGTTTGTGGAGCGTAGTTGGCTCCCGTTCACCAAAGCGTTATGCATTGATGTTTGGCCTATATATTAAAATTTTGGTGGCTTCTAACAATTGATCGTGCACTTTTAACAAATCAGAAGCTTGCTGCTCACCCTCCCAACCATTGGCCTTTAATGCAATCTCATTGACTAGTTGGTTTACTCTGTTTTGATTCGGATCTTTGGTATTAAGTTGCAACTGAATCTTTAATACAAACCCCGTAACCAATACGGGGTCTATTTCTGAGTTGATTTCTGGATCGGTGGATTTCAACAAACCACTTACATTTTCAACTATTATATTCTCCCAGTTTTCATGCTGTCTTGCGTACCGTTCAGAATTAACTTGAGCCAGTACTCTATCGCGCTCAGCTCTTAGCACCCTATTTGTTGTCAGCAATTGGGAGAGAAACCCAAGGATAGAAACTCCTAGCATACCTACAACAGTAACAATTGCAGCTGTAATAACACCATTATCTGAGTAGTACTCTTCGAACATTTTTCTAAGAGTTTCGACAGTTTCAGCATCCATCAATTAATTACTCCTTTGTAGCTGGTTCCCGTGCACTGCCTTGTTATACGCATTCATTTTAGATCAAACTCCGGATTTACCATGCTCGTATAGTACGTATCCTTCCAGGGCTGTATACCTACGTAGCAATCATTATTCTCGCCACATGGATAAACCCATAATTTTATAGCTTTACCACAAGCAGAATATACACCAACATACTTTATCTCAGACAGTTCGATTGGCACTGAATATTTCGGTGCACCGTATTCTGTATCAAGGTATTGGCTTATATACTCTGAAATATTGCTTGGTAATTCTGATAGATCGAACGTCGAATCCGCTATCTCGTTAAAACACTGAATTCCCTTATCCATCCATATTCCAGGTACATCATTGGGTATCGACATTTCAGATTTATCTTCTGAACATGCCTGAAGAAAAGTAAGAGCTAGTACTAGAGCAAAGTGTCTCATTCTAAACTCATCGTTGGGAGCCTGATTCCGTATAACGCCTTGGTCAGTGGACCAGTGTAGTGGAGTAAATTTTATGGTAGAAAGAGCGCAGCGATACCATAAAATTTGCGGAGCGTAACTGGTTCCACTGCACCAAATTGTTATATGCACACACCATGTTTATTTAACCACGACAAAAATCTTTTATCTTTTACTACCCAAGCCGGAATATCAATTTCACTACCGTTATGGGACGAAACCCTGTAATACAATCCTAAGATACATTTCCGTATATTCGCTATATTAGACCATTCAATTAATCTCTTCCTTCCCAACGAGTCACGTCCCAATATCCCGCGTTCATCTATCGTTACTTTCAGCAATGTAAAAACACAATACATAACGGGAAGAGCAATCCAAATTTGCGCAAAGATCATACCTACTCTTGCTGTTGATCCTGTAATCTCAACCACGGTGAAAAAAGATAAGCCATTCCTAGCCCTAAAATAGAGCTCAGCACCTAGAACCATGCATGTCGTAATAGCCAAGAGCGGAATAAATACGAACTTGAATACACTGATCTTGAATTCAATTGTCACAAATCAATCCGAACATATAACGCCGTGATTAGCGGAGAACCGAAGCAGAGCTGTTTGCGCATAAAATGGCGCGTAGCGACATGCGAAAAAAGCGGCGCATAGGTTTTTCCGCTACATCACCTTGTTAGCACTTTCGGCACCTCAAGTTTCAATATGGTATTACCTATATATGAGATACGCACGGGCAACCCCTCTTTAATAGGCCCGCCACGTGAAGCAGCATTATGAAAACCTGGAGTAACCATAAAATCAGAATATTCAAACTTTACGCCTTTGACCGTAAAGCTTTCCATTTTATGGCCCTCTGCTGGCATCGGATCAAAGTTTTCAACTTTACCCTCAATAACATTAAAATTCCCAGCTGCGTACTTATCCCTCAAAGATGATTGCTCAAATCCAATACCTATACCAGCACCCAACGTCCAAACAATAGAGAACCCGAAGAAAAAATAGCTGAACAGATTAGCAACCCACTTTGGCTTACCCTTAAATAGGGATGAACGGAATCGTATAAGAATTGCCCCAATACCCACAAAAAGGAGACCAGACAGTGCAAACGTTAACTCTCCAATTCCACTTTGTGAAATTTCAAAAGCTACTTCGTAATCCATTAAATTCTTCATTGCCAAGTTGGGGTGTGGTGTTCCCCACAAAAAGTAGACACTCTAACTATGCAGCCATAGCGGCTGCTTCCTCATATTCAACGGGGCTCACCCCATTGTTTGCTGAGTGCCTTCTCTTACGGTTATAAAATATCTCAATATAAGCAAATATACC
>JAYZEN010000012.1:0-739729 GCA_036337295.1 Pseudomonadota bacterium | reverse complement strand
GTTCGGCATCACCAGATCCTGATCTACAGCGTTCCGGTGTCTGGGTGTAGGTCTGGGTGTCTCCCAACCACGCCTACACCCAGACCTACACCCTGACACCGGAACTGCGTTGGTAGCTGTCCAGTACGTCCATGTAATTCTCCCGTTCATACCCCGCCGGATTCACTGCATTCTGATGGCTCAGGCTGCCTTTCAACTGCTGTACAGATTGATATTCCCGGTCCTCCATCCACTGGCTCATTCCCCGCAGTATCTCCTCAATCACCTCGGGCCCGGCCTTCAGCAACACGCTGCACAGATGCACCACATCGGCTCCGGCCAGTAACGCCTTCAACACATCCTGAAAGCCGTGAAACCCACCGGTGGCGGCCAGGGTGAACGCCACCTGGGGACGCAGCAGTGCCAGCCAGCGGATCCGCAACAGGGTCTCCTGGCAGGAAGACAGGCTCAACTGCGGTTTGACCTGCAGGCTCTCCAGATCAATGTCTGGCTGATAGAAGCGGTTGAACAATGACACCCCGGCGGCGCCATTAACCTCCAGGGCCGTCACGAAATGCATCAATCCGGTAAACTGGTTGGAGAGCTTGACCGTACAAGGCACCTGCACCGCTTCCACCAACCGCTGCACGATATGCAGATAGCGCTCCTCAATGATTTCACTGCGGGCGCCGGGCTCTGCGTTCATGCCGTAGAGGTTCAATTCAATGGCATCGCAACCAGCCTCCGCCAGGTCCTTGGCGTGATCCACCCGACCACTGTCGGTGATGCCATTCAGGCTGGCCACCACCGGAATCGACAGGGCCGCCTTATAGCGACTGATCTGCTCCAGGGTTTGATCCAGCCGGGATGCAAAATGATGGGCATTCGGCAGGAAGCTGTCCGCTTCGTGATGCCCGATATCCTGCATTACCACAAACCGATCCAGCGTTTCCTGCTCGTGGATCAATTCCTCCTCGAACAAGGACGGCAGGATCAGCGCAGCGGCACCGGCGTCTTCCAGGCGCCGGGCATCGTCAAAGTGTCCGGTGAGGGGGCTGGAGGACGGCACCAGCGGATTCTTCAGCGTCAAGCCCAGATAGGTTGTTGTCAGGTCCATCATTATTGAAGCTCCTCATCCCAGTCCAGCGCCGCCAGTTGCTGATAACGCTGGTAGCGTTCCATCACTTCTGCCCGCGCCTGATTCAGTAACGCTTCCGCCCGCTCCGGATGGGTGTTCCACAGCATGTTGAAGCGGGTTTCGCTTTTGACAAACTCGCCGTAATCAATGGACGGCGGCTTGGAGTCCAGTTTCAGGGGGTTGCTGCCCTGGGCCGCCCGACGCGGATCAAACCGGAACAGCGGCCAGTGACCGGAATCCACGGCCAGATTCTGCTGCCGATGGTTGTGGCTCATGTCCACCCCATGGGCAATGCAGGGGGCATAGGCAATGATCAGGGACGGACCGGGATAGGCCTCTGCCTCCAGGAACGTGTGCAGGGTGTGCACGTCCTTGGCGCCATAGGCCACGTGGGCCACATAAACGCTCTCATAGGTCATGGCGATGCGGGCCAGGTCCTTTTTGCCGGTGGGCTTGCCACTGGCGGAGAACTTGGCCACCGCTCCGCGCGGGGTGGCTTTCGAGGTTTGCCCCCCGGTGTTGGAATAGACTTCGGTATCCAGCACCAGGATATTCACATCCCGGCCGGAGGCCAGCACATGGTCCAGGCCGCCATAACCGATGTCATAGGCCCAGCCATCCCCGCCGATAATCCAGATACTCTTGCGCACCAGAGCATCCAGCACCGACTCCAGCTGACGGGCATCCGGGCTGTCCAGTTCAGTCAACCGGGCTCGCAATTGTGCCACCCGCTGCCGTTGCTCATACAGATCCGCTTCGCTGGCCTGGGGTGCATTCAGCAACGTATCCACGAAGCCCGGCGGCAGTTGATCCGCCAAACGGCGCAGGCTGTCTTCGGCAATGATCCGTTGGTGGTCATAGGCGGCGCGCATGCCCAAGCCGAATTCCGCATTGTCTTCAAACAGTGAATTGCTCCAGGCCGGGCCCCGCCCGTCGGCGTTTTTGGCCCAGGGCGTGGTGGGCAGGTTACCGCCGTAAATGGAGGAACAGCCGGTGGCGTTGGCCACCACCATGCGATCCCCGAACAACTGGCTGGCCAGCTTGATGTAGGGGGTTTCACCACAACCGGCGCAGGCACCGGAAAACTCAAACAGGGGTTCCAGCAACATGGACCCTTTCATGGTGTTGGCTTTCACCTCGCGCCGATCGATGTCCGGCAGGCTGAGGAAATATTCCCAGTTCAGTTTCTCCTGTTGCTTCAGCGGTTCGATGGGCGCCATATTCACGGCTTTGTGGCTGGCGTTGCTCTTGTCCCGAATCGGGCAGATATCCACGCAGAGAGAACAGCCGGTACAGTCCTCCGGTGCCACCTGGTAACTGATGTGAGTGCCCTGGGGGTAATCCTTGCCCTTGATCTGCACATGCTTGAAGGTGGCAGGCGCATCCACCACCGCCGCTGCCGGAAAGGCTTTGCTGCGAATTACGCTGTGGGGACACACGAAAGCACACTTGCCGCAATGGGTGCACAGCGCTTCATCCCACACCGGGATTTCCAGGCTGATGTTGCGCTTTTCGATTCTGGCGGTACTGAGGGGGTAAGTACCATCGGCTGGTAATTGGCTCACCGGAATCAGATCGCCACGGCCGGCAATAATTTCCGCCGTCACTTGACGCACAAAGTCATCCGCAATGCCGGCACCCACTTGCTGAATCTCAAAAGAGGAATTCACCGCGCTGGGCAACGGCACCTGAACCAATGCCGCCAGGGTGTTATCGATGGCTTCGAAGTTGCGGCGGGTGATGTGGCGACCTTTGCGGCCATAGGTTTTCTCCACCGAGGCCTTGATCTGGGTAATGGCCTCGTCCTTCGGCAGCACCCCGGAAATGGCGAAGAACACCGTTTGCATGACGGTATTTATGCGGCGCCCCATGCCGCTCTGCTGGGCCACGGCGTAGGCATCGATGACGTAAAGACGGATGTTCTTAGTGAGGATATGGTGCTGGGCCGAGCGCGGCAACGAAGCCCACACCTGCTCCTGATCCAGGGGGGTATTCAACACAAATACCGCATTCGGCGCCGCCTTCTTCAGCATGTCATGCTTTTCCAGGAATACCGTCTGGTGGCACCCCACAAACTGCGCCCGGTTATCCCCGATCAGGTACGACGAACGAATCGGGTGTTTGCCAAAGCGAAGATGGGACACGGTGACTGCGCCGGATTTTTTGGAATCATAGACAAAGTAACCCTGGGCGTTGAGGTCCGTGCATTCACCGATGATCTTGATGCTGTTCTTATTGGCACTCACAGTACCGTCGGAGCCCAGTCCATAGAACAGGCATTCGATGGTGTTCTGAGTAGTGTTCTGAGTAGTGTTCTGAGTAGTGTCCTGGGTGATGTCCTGCTCGCCGGTGGCAGCCGCTATCGCAGCGTCGTCCCAGGGCAGGCTGAGGCCGCTAACATCGTCGTAAATGCCCACGGTGAACGGGTGTTGCGGCCGCGACTGCTTCAGGTTATCGAAGACAGAGCACACCATGCCGGGGGTAAATTCCTTGGACGACAAACCGAAGCGCCCTCCCACAACCTTGGGCACCTCGGCAAAGGGCAACTCACCCCGACCGACCGCGTCCAACACCGCCGCCGCCACATCCTTGTACAGGGGTTCTCCCTCAGCGCCGGGCTCCTTGGTGCGATCCAGAACCGCGATGGCCCGGGTGCTGGCCGGCAAGGCCGCCAACAAAGCCTGCCCAACGAACGGTCGATACAGGCGCGGCTTCAGCACACCCACTTTTTCGCCCTGCGCCTGCAATACGGACACCGTTTCCGCCACGGTTTCCGCAGCAGATCCCATCACAATGATCACCCGTTCCGCGTCCGCCGCGCCTTCGTAATCGAACAGTTTATACTGGCGCCCGCTGCACTGGGCAAATTGATCCATGGCCTGCTGCAGGAGGCCGGGAAACGCATCGTAGTAGGGATTGACCGTTTCCCGTGCCTGGAAAAACACATCCGGATTCTGGGAGGTGCCCCGGATCACCGGGTGATCCGGTGATAATGCACGGGCCCTGTGCTGCTGCACCGCATCCATATCGATCATGGCGGCGATGGTGCTGTCTTCCACCAGCCGGATCTTCGCCACTTCATGGGAGGTGCGGAAGCCGTCAAAAAAGTGCAACACCGGTATCCGGCTGCGCAAGCTGGCGGACTGAGTGATCAACGCCATATCGTGCGCCTCCTGCACGCTGTTGGAAGCGACCATGGCAAACCCGGTGCCGCGGGCGGACATCACGTCACTGTGATCAGCAAAGATGGAGAGCGCCTGAGCCGCCACCGACCTGGCCGCAATATGAAACACGGTGGGCGACAGCTCCCCGGCAATCTTGTACATGTTGGGCAGCATCAACAGCAGGCCCTGGGAGGCGGTGAAGGTGGTGGCCAGAGTGCCCGCCTGCAGCGCGCCATGAATGGCACCGGCGGCGCCGGCTTCGCTTTGCATCTCAATGATCTGTGGCACTGAGCCGAAGATATTGGCACGCCCCTGGGCGGACCAGGCATCGGCATGCTCACCCATGGGAGAGGCCGGGGTAATCGGATAGATGGCGATGACCTCGTTGGTCTTATGGGCGATGTACGCCACCGCCTCATTGCCATCAATGGTTACATAACGTACTGATGAGTCGGACATCCGGCTCTCTCCTGTTCAGGTCCCGGTTTCCGGTTGAAGAACCTGATCACTGTTGCACGATGGCCATAGAGGGCAATTGATCTGGAACAAGGGTGAAAAGGATTTTACCCAACCGTCACATGGGGTAGGCTCAGGAACATTCAAAAAAACGAAAGAGCCCGGGGGAAACCATGGCTAAACCACCGCACACGAACGGCTTGTCCCGTCGTTCCATTATTAAAGGCGCATTGCTGGGCGGCGCCGCTGCCGCCACCGCCCTGACCCCTGCAGCACGGGCCGATGACAGCAGCGAGCCAAGCGCGTCTGATGCCCGCTATTTTGATGCCCTGGTGGTGGGTGGGGGCCTGTCCGGACTGGCTGCCGCCCTGGAGCTGAAACGTCAGGGCAAAAGCGTGGTGATTCTGGAGGCCCGTGACCGGGTGGGAGGCAGGGTATTCAGCTTTAACAGCCCGGGGGCCTTCCAACACCTCACCGTGGATGGCGGCGCCGAGTTCATCGGCGATCCCCAGTTACGCATGATGGAGCTGGCCGAACGCTACGGCATCACCCCGGTGCCCACCCTCAACCAGGGTCGCAATATTTATTATCGCCGCACCAAGGCCACCACCTTCAACGCCCAGGGCCCGTTCGGCGCAGTACCCATTGACTATGGTGTATTCCAGCTAGCCATCGCCCAGGAAGCCCTGCGGGCGGAGTCGAAAAAGTTCCCGGTGGGCAAACCCTGGCTCCACCCACGAGCGGAATACTACGACCAGATGACCTTTGAACGCTGGATCATCAAGCACATGGCCTCCAACGCCGCCCGCAACCTGATGCGCCTGTTCTGCTCCTCCCTGCTCAGCGTTCACCCGGCTGAGGTATCCGCCCTCTTCATGTTCCACTATGTGGCCAGCGCCGGGCATGAACAACTGAACGGCTCCCCGGAAGCCCTTTCCAATGTGGAAGCGCGGCTCAACGGCGACAACATCGGCGGCGCCCAGCAATACATACTGGAAGGTGGTGCCCAGCAGTTTGCCTGGGCATTGCTACAGGAGTTTTTGACCGACAGCACCCAAAGACCGGCACAGCAAAGCCGCTTTGACCACGGCGTACTGCCGGATTATGACAGCAATGCCGAGCGTTACTTTGAATACGCCACCGGCGCGGCCCTGCAACTGGATTCCCCGGTACGGTCCATCCGCAGGCTGCAGGAAACAGAGGGTTTTCGTGTGCATTCCGACCGTCTGCTGGTGGAAGCCGCCCAGGTGATTGTGGCCCTGCCCCCGGCCCTGATCAAACACATCGAGTTTCACCCGGCCCTGCCCCCCGGACGCATGCAGTTGCACGACCGCATGCCCATGGGGTCCATCGCCAAAGCCATGATTTATTACGAAACCCCGTTCTGGAAAGAGCAGGGTCTCACCGGCCAGGTCATCAGTGACCTGAGTGGCGACAGTGGCCCCATCGACGTGTTGTATGACAACTCCCCTCCGGCCAGCACCGAGCTACCCAATCCACCCGGGATACTGATCGGATTCATTTCCGCCAAAGCCATGCGTGATCTGGACAACCTGACCCAGCAGGTGGATGCCGAACGGGATGCGAGCGGCGAATTTTATCAGCGGGTGCGCGAACGCTGCATAAACAGCCTGGTGCAGTACTTCGGCGAGAGCGCAGCGGCGGCCAACGTGGTGGACTTCGCCTTCAACCGCTGGGATGACGAAGTCTGGTCCCGCGGCGGCCCCACCGGCATCGGCACCCCCGGCGTCATCACCGGGTATTGGCAGCAGCATTTGCGGGAGCCCCTGCAGGGGCTTTACTGGGCGGGCACGGAAACCTCAGATTACTGGGCCGGCTATATGGAAGGCGCGGTTCGGGCTGGCATTCGAGCGGCTCAGGAATCCGAAAACGCCACCGGGTAAATTCAACCTAGCCACTCAGGAAGAGCGGGATCGCCATGAATTGTGTCACGACCATTATTCGCGCTGGCAGCAACCTCCTGATCTGCGGGCTGCTGGTAACGCTGCTCAGCACACTGCTTGCCTGCTCACCGCCAGACAGTGCAGAACAGATTATTGCCGAGCATATTGCCACCCTGGAAACGGCCATCGAGGAGAAAGACCCGGACCCGGTGATGGCGCTGATTCACGACAATTTCAGCGCCCGCACAGGCGTCGATAAACTGTGGGTCAAGCGCACCATGGCGTTCTATATGCTAAAGCACGCCAACATTGAAATACTCACCAGCGGCATCCACATCGAGGTGCTGGACGACACCGCCACAGCACGCTTGACGGCCGTGGTAAGCGGCGGCCAGGGCCTGATTCCTGAGCAGGGTGCGCTCTATCAAATTGAAACGGAATGGCGCCTGCATGAGGGTGACTGGCAACTGATCTATGGGGACTGGCGCCGTCCTTGAGTTTTGACAACAGCCTCAGTACAGTGTCAACACCAGTCAGCCACGGAGAAGCCACCATTACTTATTCCATCAATATTTCACGGGTCGAGCAGGATCTCTACGATCTTGCCAAATTCGGTTATAACGAAAAAGACAAAGGCATCTATCGGCAGGGCTTTACGGAAGAAGACCGCCAGGCCCGGCAATGGTTGATGGCGTATTTCGAGCGCTGCGGTTTGCGTACCCATATGGACGGCGCCGGGAACGTATGTGGTCGCTTCGGGCCGGAGGGCAAGCCGGCCATCCTGATCGGTTCACATCTGGACTCGGTTCCCGCCGGCGGTATGTTCGACGGCACCCTGGGGGTGGTGGCCGGCCTGGAATGCATTCGGATAATCCAGGAACAGGACATCAGCCTCACCTACCCCATCGAAATCATCGCCACCAGTGAAGAGGAAGGCCGCTTTGGCGGCATGCTGGGGGCCCAGGCCCTGACCGGCAGTTTGACCCTGGGCTGGCTGGAAAACGCCAAAGATCCCAGCGGCATCTCCCTCAAGCAGGCGATGGCCAACCAGGGCCTGGATTATCACCAGGCCCTGCACGCCAAACGCAGCCCGGACAGTGTAAAAGCATTCCTGGAATTGCACATTGAGCAGGGCCCGGTGCTGGAGGCCAGCAAGAACACCATTGGCGTGGTGGAAGGCATCTCCGGTGTGTTCAAGTGGCTGATCAAGTTTCTCGGCAAGGCGGATCACGCCGGCACCGCCCCCATGGACCTGCGTAGCGATGCCTTCATGGGGCTGGCGGATTTTGCCCACGAAATCAAACGCATCATTGACGAAAACGGCACCGACAAATCCCGCCTGACCATCGGCCGGGTGGACCTGAAACCGGGTTACGCCCACACGGTGCCCGGCGAGGCGGACTTCACGCTGGTAGGGCGGGACATGTCAGAAGACGTGATGCGGGATCTGGCAGACAGTTGCCGCAAAGCCCTGTCTGCCATCGCCCGCCGTCACCGGCTTATGTTTGAGTATGAACAGATGAGCTGGCTGGAGCCCAAAGCCTGTTCCCAACAGATCATGGACGTATTCGAGAACACCACCCGCGACCTGGGTTACAGCTATCAGCTCATGCCCAGTGGTGCTGGCCACGACGCCCAGTTCTTTACTGACATCACCCCCACCGGCATGATCTTTATTCCCAGCGTGGGCGGCGTCAGTCACGCGCCGGATGAGTGGTCCCATTGGGAAGATGTGGAAAAAGGCTGCAACGTCTTGTTGAACAGCCTTATCCGTTTACAGGAAGCGCTCTGATCTTCCACCGGAGATCCTACGCGGTTGCGTGCCAACCCAGTTCGTCGGCACGCTGCTGCGCCAGTTTGGGCAGGTCCTGAGCCACAAAGTGGTGATGCAATAACTGCACACCCAACACGTGGTTGATCACCGCGTCCAGTTGCACTTTGGTCTCCCGATCCATATTGGGATCTTCGTGATCGGCGATCATCTTCTCAATGGCAGCGCTGTCCAGCAGACCGGCCGCCTGCACCTTCTCCTTGCTGGCAAACTCATCCATCAGCGCCATCAGGGATTGCCATTTCTTCTTGTCGGTGTGTGCCGGCGGTGCCATGAAAGCAAACTTCTGGCGCTTGTACAGGGTCTCCGGCAACAGGCCTTTCATGGCTTCCCGCAGCACGTATTTTTCAGTGGCACCCTTGATGCGCAGCTGCGGAGGAACGGTGGTGGCGAACTTGGCCAGATGATGATCCAGGAACGCCGGTCGCGCCTCCATGGAGTTGGCCATGTCCACCCGATCACCACCCCAGGTGAGGATCTGTCCTTCCAGCATGGTTTTGATCCAGACGTACTGGGCTTTGTCCAACGGATGACGTCCATCCAGCTGGCTGCGATCAAAGGTGGCCGCAATCTGCGCCCCTGCGTCGTAGTCCTTGAGCTGCGCCCGCCACTCGGGGTTGAGCAGGCCCATGGCGTAGTCATGGCAGTGCAGCCAGTTCTGCAGACAGGTGGGTGTAAAGCCCACCACATCGGTCATGGCGGCAGAATTGAAGTCCTCCCGCGGCAGCATGGCGCCCCGGAACAGGCTGTTGCTCTCCTCCAGGCTGGATTGCCATTCTTTACGCAGGGAGGCGGGCAGGTCGTCCAGGCCGTACAGGAACATGTCCTTACGGAAAGCGGGGTAGCCGCCGAACAATTCGTCGGAACCCTCACCGGTGAGCACCACCTTGTAACGGTTCTGCTTCACTGTTTCGCTCATCAGCAACTTGGCCACCGCCAGCGTGTTGTAGATGGTGCGCTCGGTGTGCCAGATGGTACGGCTGAAATTGTTGTAGAGGTCATCCGCCGACAGCTTCAACACCAGCTGGTCAGCCCCGGTCATCTCTGCCATTTCCCGGGCAATGGGGGTTTCATCGTATTCACTGCTGTCAAAGCCGATGGTGAAGGCTTTGACCGGGTCCTGCCGCGCCGCAGCCGACAGGCCCAGGATGGAGCAACTGTCGATTCCTCCTGACAGATAACATCCCACCGGTACGTCTGCGTTCAAACGCAGTTGCACCGCCTCCAGCAACTGATCCCGCACGCCTTCGATATAGTGGCTTTCATCGTGGTGATTGACGTACTCGCCGGCCACCGGGAAATCCATGTCCCAGAATTTTTTCTGGCTGATGATCAGCTTGCCGTCTTTGCGCTTGACCTTGATCATGTGGCCCGGCGGCACCTGATGCACGCCTTCGAACGCCGTGCTGCCGGGCACCATCACCTGGATCAACTGGTGGTAGGTTCCCGCTGCATTCAATTGGCGTTTCACCGACGGGTGGGCGAACAGTACTTTCAGCTCAGACCCAAACACGATGCCGTCGGCAGTTTCACTCCAGTACAAGGGTTTGATGCCGAACCGGTCCCGCACCAGGTACAGCGCGTCTTCGCTTTTGTCGAACAGGGCAAAGGCAAATTCCCCCCGCAGGTATTGCAGGGTTTTCTCCATGCCATAACGGGGATACAAGTGCAGAATGATTTCAGAATCACTCTTGGTGGCAAAGCGGGCGCCGTTGGACACCAGCATGGCGCGAATGCGCTGGAAGTCATAGAACTCCCCGTTGTGTACCAGATAATACTGCTGATCCGGCGACACCAGGGGCTGCCTGCCGCGCTCTTCGTTCAGGTCGATGATCGACAAACGGGCGTGGCTCAATCCAATGCCGGCACCGGCCGGATTGGTATAGCCAAAATTATCCGGACCCCGGTGATACTGAATGGCCGCCATATTGACCAGGACCTGCGAATCAATGGGCTGCTGAGGGTCGCGGTGAAACACACCGGCAATACCGCACATAAAACTCTCCTGTTGCTGCGCCCTTGCGGGCCTTCAATTTACATCCAGACGTCCATGACTCTTTCGATCCGCTCACACATACAGGTGAGCAGGGCCATGCGTAGGAATACGGCTCCGCGGGCCTGGGAAAAATACCAGTTGTGGGGCGTTTCATCCAAATCCGTGGACAACTCATCACCCCGTGCCAGCGGGTGCATGACGATGGCGTCCTTTTTCAACGGTGAACGGCGATCCAACACAAAGCGCGAGCCGTAGGATTCGAACCCATCCCCTTTCCAGGCGATGGCATTGATGTACACCACATCCAGCGACGGCAGCACCGGTTCCAGCTCCGTGGTGGTACTGATCTTGAGCCCGGCCTGCTGCAACTGTTCCAGCTGGCCTTCATCCCAGATGTGATCACCCTCCTCATGCACGATCACCACCTCTTCCAGGTATTCCGGAAAGATGGCGAGCATTTTCAGCAGGCTGCGCACGGTACGCATTTTGTTGGGTACGCCGATGATGCCCATGCGCACCGGAGCCGCGCCCTCATCACTGAGCAACGCCGGCCGCCATTTCAAAATGGTATACAGATCCGCCAACGCCTGGGTGGGGTGCTCGTCGAGGCCGTTACCGGCATTGATAATGGGAATGCGCAGGCTGCGCATCATCTCTTTCACCGACGATTCATTGGTGTCCCGCAGCACCACGCAATCGCCATAGTTATTGAACATCTCCCCCACATCCGACAGGGATTCGCCCTTGGCAATACCGGTGGTGGAACGGTCGGTGATGGACATGATGTCCCCGCCCAGGCGGTGCCAGGCGCTTTCGAACGACAAACGGGTACGGGTACTGGGCTCGTAAAACGCGCTGATCAGAATCTTGCCCTGCAACGGGGTACGAAAACGCTGCGGATTGCTCTCAAACTTTGCTGCCAGCCGGAATAACTGAAGCAGGACATCACGGCCGAACTGATCAGAGGAAATGATATGCTGGGACGACAACTGCTTGAGATGCTCGCCATCTTCGTGAATGGCTTTGAGCAGGCCTTTGGGATGAGCGTCACCGTAAACGTCCGGGACCTTGCGCTCAAACTCCACATTGTCTTCTTTTACATTGTTCACCATAGCGTACCCCGCTTCCAATCCATCAGCAGAAGCCCCACCAATACCAGAGGGGAAACGCAGGTCACCAGCAGCGCCCCCCCCACCAACACTTCAAATAACGCTTCACTTATCGGCACGTTATTTCTCCATACGCTGCAAGCGTTCCCAGTTGAATTGTTCATTGTGGATGGCCAGTCCGATCAAACATACCACCAAAGACACCAGGCAGGATGTTAAGGCCGCCACGTAAAAACCGATCTGCACATACGCCACCAGCCCACACAGGGTACCCAGCACCATGGCCAACCCGGCGTAGAGGCCACCCAAGCGGGGCCGGTAGAGTCCAAACACAATGGGCCAGATGGTGCTGGCTACAAAAGCACCAGCAAAATTCAGCAGCTCTCCCAGGGTGGTGACCCGCTTCAGGCACAACACCCAGGTCAACAGGCCCAAACACAGTATGACCCACTTTCCCACCTTGAACAGGTGCTCGTTGCTGGCCCCGGGCCGGATGATGCCACGGTAGACGTCCTCAGTAAGCAGATCACTGGTGGCCGCCAGCAGGGAGTCCAGACTGGAGGCCAACGCAGAGAACACCACGATGAACACAAACACCGCCCCTACACTGCCTAGCAATTTTGCGGCCACCAGCGGGCCGACCATATCCGGACTGGGGGGATACAGACCCAGCGCCGGGGCAGCCAGGGCAATAAACCCGGTGACAATCGGGATGGGCAACCACAGCAGTCCGGAAATAAGATAGGCCTTCTTGCCAATCCCCTCGCGGAACGCAAACGCCCGTGACCACCACACATTGGAGTGAAAAATCTCGCCGATACCGAAGAAAATATTATTGAACAGAAACATGATGGCCGCCGGGAACAACAGGTTGAGCAGCTCTGGTTGCTCCTGGCTGACACTCTCGTAGATGGCTTCCAGCCCCACATCCCGCCAGCACACATAGCCGATGAACAACACGCCGCAGAGGATGATCAGTGTCTGGATAAAGTCCGTGGCGATGACCGCTTTCAAGCCCCCCAGCAGGGTGTAGCCCACGCAGATCACCAGTATCACCGTCATGCCGATCTGGTAATCCAGGCCACTCAGGGAATGCAGCAGGATGCCCCCAGCCATACCCAGGCTGATCAACCACCCCATGGCGTAAAAGAACGACACCACCAAAAACACGTACCAGGCCCCGCGGCCATAGCGCACCCGAATAAAATCCCCACAGGTGTAACCCTGCGGCATCAGCGACTTGATGCGCTTGGCCATGGGGGCGAACAGGATCAGCCCCAGCGCAGCCATGGAATATCCCACCATGCCCCAGATGCCGAATTGATAGGTAAGCTGAGGCGCAACCAGGGTGGTATTACTGGTGACCCAGGTGGCCATGGCGGTGGCCGATGCCAGTGCCAACCCCACATTACGACCGGCCAGCATGAAATCGTCCACGGTACGGTTACGCCGCCCCAGCCACCAGCCGAAGCCAACCCAGGCGAGTCCGAACAGAACGAGAATGATGATTGCAGTTTGGGTAGAGATCTGGGCAGCGAACATAGGAACCGTTTGTAATTGTTATCAGGAATCTGTGCGAGCGAAACGGAACAGCGTGATCACCAGAAAACAGAATAATGCTGCGCCGATGGCAAAGAGTAAAGAGGCCGCACGCAACGGCCGGTGTTCCACCTCAAAGCTCACGGTGTTAGACAGCACATCCCCGCTGCCATCCACCAGGCGCGCGAAATACACGCCGTCAGCAAAGCCGCTGAGGTGAACCTGCTGCTGCCCGGTCAGCACCGGTGAGCGGATCACCTGCTCCAGGTCGGCATCGAACCCGACCTGCAATTGAACCGCCGTCACCTCCGGTAACTGTTTCCAACTCAAACCAATATAGCCTTCGCTCACTTTATGATCACTGGTAGAGAGAAGGGTAGGAAAGGCACCAAAGGAGACACTGGCATGCACCAAAAACGCACAAATAAGCAGCGCTTTTGCCACAAAATTGAAATAAACGGGGGACTTGGGAGCCATAGAGGACGGTAACGCGACCTTCGACTGTAAGTTAAGGACACAGACTAACAAAGCTTAGTGCTCAATTCAATTTCAGGCTGCCTGGACGTCACCGGCACGTCACAGGCACACCAACAATGGGACATCAGGGATGCTGGCGTTCCTGAGCCTCCAGTTTTCTCGCCACGTCCCCCGGGGAACCGGTGCGACGGGCCAACAGCTCATAAGCCACCGGCACCACAAACAGGGTAAACAGAGTGGCCGCCAGGGTGCCGGCCAACACCACCACACCGATCACCAGCCGGGTTTCCGCACCGGCCCCACTGGAGGTGATCAGGGGAATGGAACCGGCGGCGGTGGTGATCCCGGTGATCAGAATGGGCCGGAAACGCACCTGGGTGGCCTCCAGAATCGCCTGCTTGAACTCGGTGCCCTGATCGCGCAATTGATTGGCAAACTCCACGATCAGGATGCCGTTCTTCGACGCCAACCCCACCAGCATCATCAACCCGATCTGGGAATAAATATTCAGGGAACTGCCGGTGAGGTAGAGCCCAAACAAACCGCCACACATGGCCAGGGGCACCGTCAACATGATGATGAACGGATGCACGTAACTTTCAAACTGGGCCGCCAGCACCAGGAAGGTGACCATGATGCCCAACAGGAAAATAAACAGGATGCTGTCACCGGAGAACCGGTAATCCCGGGACTGGCCCTTGTAGTCAATGTTCACATTGGAGGGCAGATGCTCACGCACCAGCCCTTCCAGATAATCCAGCGCCTCCCCCAGGGACAGGTTATCCTGCAGGTTTGCCTCCAGGGTAATGGCCCGCACCCGGTTGTAGCGGTTCAGCGCGGTGGCACCGGCGAATTCCTCCAACCGCACCAGGTTGGCCAACGGCACCAGTTGGTTCAGCCGTTCGGAACGCACATAAATATTCTGCAAACTGATGGGAGTGCTCTGATTGTCACGCACCCCTTCCAGGATCACATCGTATTCCTCGCCCTGGTCGTTGTAAGTGGTGACCCGGCGGGAACCCAGCATGGTCTCCAGGGTGCGCCCCATATTGCCCACCGACACCCCCAGGTCCGCCGCCCGGTTATAGTCGATGACCACATTCAATTGGGGCTGGGTCTCTTTGTAATCCCAGTCCATTCCCACCAGGCCGGGATTATCCGCTTCGATTTTCTCCATCAGGATGTCCCGCCACTGGGCCAGCTCCTCATAGGTGCCACCGCCCAGCACAAACTGCACCGGCTTTTGCAGACCGCCACCAAAACCCTGCCGCATAATGGGGAAGGCATTCACGCCGGGCAGATCCGCCATCTTCTGCCTGACTTCATTGATGACGACAAAGGCATCCCTGCGCTGGCTCCAGTCGTTCAGCAGCACAATCACCACCCCGGTATTGAAGTTGGCCACATTGCCCCATCCCCGCGGCGTGCGCACCAGCAGGCGGGTGATCTCACCGCTTTCCACATAGGGCATCATGCGGCGTTCAATTTCATCCATGTACTTTTCCATGTACTCGAAGGTGGCACCTTCCGGGCCGTTTACCAGCAGGAAGAACGCGCCACGATCCTCCCGCGGTGCATACTCCGAAGGAATTGCTTTGAACAGGGAGTAGCTGGCCAGCATTAACAGGATAAAACCCACCACCACCACCCAGGGTGCCCGCATGCAGAACTCGATGGAATGGCCGTAGCCGGTTTTGAGCCAGTCGAACACCGAATCCACCAGCCGCACCACCGGGCTGTGCTGGCTGTTGGCCTGTAGCACTTTCGACGCCAGCATCGGTGACAGGGTCAGTGCAATCAGCGTGGAGAAACACACCGCCGCCGTCATGGTCAGGGCAAACTCGGAAAACAGGCGGCCCAGATCCCCCTGCAGAAACGCAATGGGCACAAACACCGCCACCAACACCAGGGTCGTGGCGATGACGGCAAAGCCCACCTGGCGGGTACCCCGATAGGCAGCCAGCAACGGCGGCTCACCGTATTCCTGCATGCGTCGCACGATGTTTTCCAGCACCACCACGGCATCATCCACCACCAGGCCGATGGCCAGCACCAACGCCAGCAGCGTTAACAGATTCACCGAGAAACCAAAAATCAGCAGCGCCACGAAGGTGGCCACAATGGACACCGGCACCGTCACCGCGGGCACCAGCATGGCCCGGGCGCTGCCCAGGAACAGATAAATCATCAACACCACCAGGCCGATGGCAATGGCCAGTGTCGAATACACCTGGTTCACCGCGCCTTCCACAAACACTGAGGAGTCGTAGCTTTGCTCCAGGCTCATATGGGCAGGCAACACCGCATTGACCCGATCCCGCTCCGCTTTGGCGGCCCGGGTGACCTCGATGGTGTTGGCGGTGGATTGCTTGATGATGCCGATACCCACCTGGGGAATACCGTTGCCGCGAAATACCGTGCGGCTTTCCTCGGTGCCCCGCTCCACCCTGGCCACATCCCCCAATCGCACCAGATAGCCATTGTCACCGCGGGCCAGCACCAGGTTGCGAAAATCCTGTTCATTGGCAAACGCCCGCTGCACCCGCACCGTCAGCTGGCGGGTGTCGCCTTCGATGGCGCCGGCAGGCAGCTCCACGTTTTCCGCCCGCAGGGCCGACTCCACATCGTTGGCAGTCAGGCCCCGGGCAGCCAATTGATTGCGGTCCAGCCATACCCGCATGGCGTAACGCTGAGCGCCGCCCACCAGAATCCGCCCCACACCATTGAGGGTGGAAAACCGGTCCACCAGATAGCGATCCGCGTAGTCGGACAGTTCCGGCACCGTCATGCCTTCTCCCACCAGGTTCAGCCACATGATGACATCATCATCGCCGGATTCCTTGCGCACTTCCGGCGGGTCCGCTTCCTGGGGCAGATCGTTGGCGATGCCCGCCACCCGGTCCCGCACGTCGTTGGCCGCGGCGTCGATATCCCGCTCCACATCGAACTCAATGGTAATGCGGGAGTTGCCGTCATTGCTCACTGAGGCCACATACTTGATGCCCTCCACCCCGGCAATACGCTCTTCGATGATCTGGGTGATGCGGGTCTCCACCACTGCCGCCGCGGCACCGCGATAACCGGTATTGATGGTGACCACCGGCGGATCAATGCGGGGGTATTCACGCAGGGTAAGCCGCTCAAAGGCCACCAGGCCAAAGGCGATCAACAACAGGGAAAGCACCGACGCAAAGACCGGGCGTTTGATGGACAGATCGGATATCAACATCTCAATGACCTGATTCGGTTGCGGTGAAAGCCGGCGACGACTCTGTAATGGCCACCGGGGTGCCCTGCCGCAGCTTCAGGCTGCCGTCCACCACCACCGGCTCAGACGGTTCCAATCCCTCAAGAATTTCCACCTGCCCCATCAAACGGGTGCCGATATGAACCCGGCGCCGCTGGGCCTGGGCCGAATCGCCCGACCCGGCAACCACAAACACGTAATGCTCGTTGCGTTCCTGCACCAGCGCGGATTCCGGAATCACCATGGCCTGGCGGGGGTTGCTGAGCAGCTTCACCTCCATCAGCAGGCCAGCCCTGAGTTGACCCTGTGCGTTATCCAGAATGGCACGCACCGTCACCGAGCGGGACACCGGGTCCACCTGGTTATCCACTGACTGCACCCCCCCTTCAAACACAGCGTTGTTCAGGGCGCGGGCGGTGGCCTGAATCGCCACACCGGGCTTGAGCGAGGTCAGAAACAGGGAAGGCACGCTGAAATCCAGTTTCATACGCCGGTCGTCCACCAGGGTGGTGATGGTATCGCCAGGAGACACATAGGCTCCCGGACTCAGGTTGCGCAAGCCCACCACACCGGCAAAGGGTGCCCGCACCAATCGGTTTTCGAGGCGGGACTCAATGGCCGCCACACGGGCCCGCGCCACATAGAATTCGCGCTGCTTTTCATCCAGCAGGGATTGGGATGCATCCCCACGCTTGGCCACCGCTTTAATACGATCCAGTTGGGACTGGGCTTCATTCAGGGTGTATTTGGCCTCCTGCAACACGGCCTGTTCTTCGGAGCTGTCCAACTCCACCAACACATCCCCCTTGGCCACCCGCTGCCCGCTTTCAAAATGAATGGCGCGGATGATCTCGGCCACGTTGGCGGTCAACACCACGGACTCGTTGGCCTTCAGGGTACCCAGGGCTTCCAGCGGATCGGCAATGGACTCCACCGTCACCGGCTTCACCACCACATCCACCGTTGCCGCGGCCGACCAGGCGAGCCCGGATGGAAGGCAAAACAACAGCATGGAAACACTCAGCCAAAGGCAACGCACAGTCCGCATGAACGGATCTCCAGTTTCAGGAACGCAGGGAATACAGTGTCAGACACTATGCCACGAATTTAGTTTAAATGGTTTTTATCGTGGCCGTGTGACAGGCAAGATAACCGGCAAGGGGTAACTGGCGAAGCAATCAGTGAAGAGGTCAGACAGAAGCGGGGCGTCGGCCGGGCCACAGACGCTGTCCCAACCGCAGGATCAGCAGCCCCACCACGATAGCGGGCATACCTTCATACATAAAACTGTGTAATCCGGCGAAACGCCAGATCAATGAAACCGCCAATCCCGCTATAACCGCAATCATAGAAAGTGTTTGCCCTGGATGGCGGCCGCTACACATCACCAGCAACAAAGGCGCGAACGCACTTGCCAACGCCGACCAGGCCAGGATCACCAAACTGAACACCGACTCGCGATTCAGCAATGCCCAAGCGAGCGCCAGCATACAGACCAACGCCGTCACCCACTTGATGGCGCGGGTGCTTTCAATACGCAGCGGCAGCACATCGTGGGTGAGCGCCGCAGAGCAACTCAAAATCAGGGAATCGGCAGTGGACAGCGTGGCCGCGAAAATGCCTGCCAGCATCAAGCCCACCAGTACCGGAGGAAAGAGTTGTTGCGCCATGGTGGGCAGGGCAAGTTCGGCATCGAATGCCGCCGGATCGCCCAGGTAAACCCGCGACAACATGCCCACCCCAGTCGCCATCGTATAAAACGCCAGGAACCACAGGTAGTACCACAGCCGCGCCCGCCGCATCCGCTGCGGATCGTCCAATGCCATGAATCGAATCATAATGTGCGGCTGACCGATCACTGACATGCCGGCAAACAACCAACTGATCGCAAACAGCACCCCACCGGCCAAACCCGGCAAGACAAGGTCTTTGGGAAACCAATCCAGGAAACCGTCCACGCTGGACATTTTATGCAGGGACTCCGACACGCCTCCCAAGGCGACAGTGGCCACCCACAGCATCGCGCCCATGGCCGTGATCATCACCACCGATTGCGCGGCATCGGTCCAGATGGAGGCCCGAATGCCCCCGGCCCAGCAATAAGCCAGCACCAGGGTTGCCCCCATGACGGCACCGCCCCACGCCGGCCAGCCGAACAGAACGTGCAGGGCTTTGCTGCCGGCCACCAGTTGGGCGCTGGCATACGCCAGCAGGAACACCAGTGACACCACGCCGATCAGGCGCTGCAGACCGTCACGCCGCTGCGCACCCGGTGCGCCTTTGTACCAGTGGCTCAGGACACCGGCGTAACTGACCTCACCGCTGCGCTGGGTGGCCTGGCGCAACCGTTGGTGCACGAAGAGGGACGCCAGATAATCCCCCAGAATCCAACCCAGCATAATCCAGATGGCTGCGAGCCCGGTGGCATAGGTGTAACCGATCACCCCAATGAACATGTAGCCGCTGTTGTTGGTCGCCACCGCCGACAGACCCACCAGCGCCGGGTGTACCGAGCTGCTGGCCAGGTAATAGTCCTGCTTGGTGTGGCGACTGCGCCGTACCGAGCTCAGCCCGATGGCAACAAACACCCCCAGAAACAGCAGAAAACTGGTCACCACCACCAGCACACTCCCCAGAGTTCAATTGACCCTGTTAACTCGCCAGGCAAATAGCCCGCCCGTGATCGTGAACTTCCACCAACTGACTGTGCAAGGCTTTGATGGCCGCCTCGTAGTCGTCCTCGTCCACAATGAACTGCATGTCCACCTGACGCATGGACTGGTGCATGGCCAACACGCTGATATTGCATTCCGCCAGGGCCGCCACCGTCTGCGCCAGCATTCCGGGCACCTGCATATCACTGCCGATGGCAGAGACCACTGCCACTTTCTTCTGCTTGATCTCGGCATCGGCAAAGCGCTCTTCCAACACGGTGCAGATGCGCTTTACGGTTTTCAGATTGGTGGCCAGGTAATGGGTGATGGTATTGGCATTGATATCCTTGGAAACAATATGGCCGTGGAACCGATCGATCACTGCCAGGATATCCCGATCCACCTGGTGGATGTTGCCTGCCATATCCTGGTCGAACACCTCAATGGCGTACACACCGCGACAGCCGGCAATGATTTCCACCCGTGGCGACTCACTGACATAATCCCGCGTAATGAGGGTGCCACCGTGCTCCGGCTCAAAGGTGTTTTTCACCCGCAGGGGGATATTGTGTTTGCGCAATCCTTTGGCGGCCTTGGGATGAATCGCCTCCATGCCCAGGTTGGCCAGTTGATCCGCCACATCGTAGTTGGTGCGCCCGATGGGCACCGCGTTCGCCTCACCCACCAGGCGGGGATCGGCACTGCTGAGATGAAATTCTTTATGGATCACCGCTTCCCGGGCACCGGTCAGCACCGCGATCCGGCTGAAGGTCATTTCACTGTAGCCACGGTCGAAGGTAGACATCAGGCCCTGCTCACTGTGCGCATAACCGGTGACAATGGGCAGCTGGCGACTCAGGTCAATGCCCTGAAACGCCGTTTCAATACGCTCATCCAGAGACATGTGTTGCTCCGCCCGCCAACCGGTAAGATCCACAAAACAGGCATTGACCCCGTCCTGCTGCAGCAGCTTGGCCATGTTCCAGGCACTGTGGGCTTCACCGATACTGGCCAGCATTTCCCGCACGGTATGCAGATGGGCATCCAGGGCAAAGTGGCCGTGCTGGCACAGGCGCCCCAGATCCGTCAGGCAGCGTTCCGCATCATCCATGCGCTGCACCACAAAGGCATTGGCCTCCTGCCGCATCCATTGCTGCGTGAACAGCTCGGCGTTGATGCTCAGTAATTGCTGCTTCAGCGCCACCAGAGCATCCCGCCAGCCCTCTTCGCTGACCCCGCGGGCAAACAGTTCATACACCCCGGGCTGGCCGGTTTTCTTGTGTTCCAGCAGCTGGTTGGTCACGCCACCATAAGCCGAAACCACGAACACCCGGTTGTATTCCGCATCCCCGCCATGGGGCCCCAGGATAATATTGTCACGAACAGCGGCGTAATGACTCATTGAAGTGCCGCCAATCTTCTCAACACTGTGAAAAGACATTGCAGATTATTCCTCTATTTTTTCAGCGTCCAACTCATAGGCCCCTGCCGCATTGTGCACTTCCTTGCCGGTCAACGGCGGATTGAACACACAGGCCATTTTCATTTCCTCAAAGGCGCGCAGCACATGCTGGTCGTGTTGGTCCAGGATATAAATGGTGCCGGGCTCGATGGGGTACTTCTTGCCATCAGCCAGGGTTTCCACTTCGCCCCGGCCCGACATGCAGAACACCGACTCCAGATGATTCTGATAGTGCATCTGGAAATCCGCACCCTTGTAAATGGTGGTGATGTGAAACGAAAACCCCATGTTGTCGTCTTTGAGCAGTAGTCGGGTGCTGTCCCAGTTACCTTTGGGGTCAACGATTTTGCGGCTGCTGTTTTCAGCCGCCTGTAATGTTCTAACAATCATGTTGATGCCTGTTATCGGTTTGAGTCGCTACTGTTTGCCGTGCACAACCGCTGCTTCAGCTGGCGGCCTTTTTCACCACATAGAACTGACGCTCTTTTGGAATCCGGCCTTCCTCTTCACAGACTTCCTTGATCGCCTGCTCCACAATATCGATGCCTTTTTTCAGGGATTCGTCGCCAATGATCAGCGGCACCAGAAACTTGATCACCTGATCGTCGGCACCACTGGTTTCAATCACCAGGCCATTGCGAAACGCTTTGCGGGTGATTTTTTCCGCCAGGGTTCCGTTGACACAGTTGATACCGCGGAACATACCCCGCCCACGAGAGGTGAAGTTGCCTTCGCCGTACTGCTCCACGATGGACTCCAGGCGCTGGCGAATGTATTCACCCTTGCGCTGGATTTCCTGCGCGAAGCGGTCATCCGACCAGAAATGATCAATGGCGGCTTTGGCGGTGACAAAGGCCAGGTTGTTGCCGCGGAAGGTGCCATTGTGCTCACCGGGTTTCCATTGATCCAGTTCCGGCTTGATCAGCACCACCGCGAAGGGCAGCCCGTAACCGCTGAGGGATTTGGACAGGGTGACGATGTCCGGCTGGATACCGGCTTCTTCAAAGCTGAAGAAGGTGCCGGTGCGGCCGCAGCCGGCCTGGATATCATCCACAATCAGCAGCACATCGTGTTTGCGACAGACCTGCTCCAGGTGCTGCAACCATTCGATGCTGGCGGCGTTGATGCCACCCTCACCCTGCACGGTTTCCACAATGACTGCCGCCGGCTTGTCGATACCGCTGCTGGAATCCGACAGCACTTTGTCCAGATAGTGGGTGGTGTCGAAACCTTCACCCAGGTAGCCATCATAGGGAATGCGGCTGGTGCCACCCAGGTTGACACCGGCAGCGCCACGGTGATGGGAGTTGCCGGTGGCCGCCAGGGCCCCCAGGCTGACGCCGTGAAAGCCGTTGGTGAAGGAGATGATGTTATGACGACCGGTGACGTTGCGGGCCAGCTTCATGGCCGCCTCCACCGAGTTGGTGCCGGTGGGGCCGGTGAATTGCACCATGTATTCCAGACCCCTGGGCTTGAGGATTTTCTCGTTAAAGGATTCCAGGAATTCACCTTTGGCGCGGGTGTGCATGTCCAGTCCGTGGGTGATGCCGTCCCGCAGGATGTATTCCATCAGCTTTTCCTTGAACACCGGATGGTTGTGACCGTAGTTCAGGGTGCCAGCCCCGGCCAGAAAATCCAGGTAGCGGTTGCCTTCCTCATCGAACAGATACTCGCCCTGGGCCTTGTTGAATACCCGGGGGAAGGACCGCGCATAGCTTTGTACTTCGGATTCGATTTCTTCAAAAATTTTCATGTTTTTTGCTCCGGTGAATTGGGTAACGTTGGACAGGGTTTCGATGTCCGGTAAGGCATCGCGCTCGAATGGGCCAATGCGGGCCAACATTTCGCTGTCATGATCGCCGCGGAAATGCTGGTCACGATCAAACAGTACCGATCGCTTCAACCCGGTCTCCAGGCGCCGGGCCACCCCCTCAAACAGGCCCCAGGAGGCGTCATTGTCCGGGGTTACGGTGGTTTCCAGGTAGCGCACACCGGCACAGGCCGGCCGCGCCAGGATGTGTTGCACCATACGCCCCGCCAGGCCCTGGCCACGGGCGGCTGCACTGACTGCCACCTGCCAGATGAACAGGGTGTCCGGGCGCTCCGGTAGCCGATATCCGGAAATAAAGCCCACCATCTCGCTGCCATGGTGGACCGCCACGGAGGTGTCGGCAAAGTGGGTGCACTGCAGCAGGTTGCAGTATTGGGAATTCGTATCCAGAGGCGGACATTGGCTGATCAGGTGGTGGACGTCCGCACCATCCCGGGAATCGGGCGCGCGGAAGCGCAGATCCATCTGACGTGAAGTTCGAGGAGTCATAAATAATTACGCTACTATTAATTTGAATACAAAGTAATTTAAAGAAGCAATAGCAAGAAGGCTGGCTGAGACAATCGTATATTTGTCTTTTAAAGGCATATTACTGGCTTGAGTGAAAAACACGATATACATTGTACTCAAAATAAATATAATGTCCAGCCCGCCTGCAAGATGGCATGTATTTTGAACACTACGGGATGGATATGTGCGCACATCAACGAACGCCATCACATTGATTGTTCCCCGCTGCCCACGCCACGTATAATTGCCCGGCAGCAAACAAAAGGGTATGGGCGAGTAAGACCAGTAACGAAACACAGTACTAACCCAAAAGAGTACTAACGAAAAAGGTATGGACGTTGAGCCAAATTGAAGCAGTACTGATTGCCCTGCGCCGGGTGATCCGGGCCACGGATCTCCATTCCAAGCATCTAGCCAAAACCACCGGGTTGACCGCCCCCCAGATCATGCTGTTGCAAGCCATTCGGGATAAGGGGCAGGCCTCTATCGGCGAGCTGGCCAACGACATCAGCCTGAGCCAAGCCACGGTCACCAGCATCATGGACCGCCTGGAAAAGCGTGAGCTGGTGTATCGCCAACGCTCCCAGGAGGACAAGCGCAAGGTTCACGCCCACCTCACCGAGGCAGCTCACGAAGTCCTTAAAACCGCCCCCCTGCCCCTGCAGGATCACTTCACCCGGGAGTTTCTGAACCTCAAGGAATGGGAGCAATCCATGATCATCTCGGCACTGCAGCGGGTGGCGGAAATGATGGACGCCCAGGACATCGATGCGTCACCAGTGCTGGACGTGGGCACCCTGGACCGGGTGGACGCCCTGGAGCGAATCGACACCACGCTCGAGACGCCCCCGCAATAGTCCACCTGCGACACGCTGAGTGGTACCGATATTACAAAAAGCTACATTTATCTCAGCCCTGCACCAATATCATGCGCGCGCAATAATCCACTGAAAAGCGGATCGAAAACATGCACCAAATAAGCGCTTCGGTTCATGACAGTGTTTTATTGGACCCATGGGTCACCGACTTCACCTGTCCGATTCTTGACCGACCCAACGCGCCTTACTACACCTGTTATTGACACTTTTAAATTTAACTCCGTCACACTTTCAATGAGGAACAGCCCGTGAAACGCATCATTCTGTCATGCGCAGGACTCTTATTGTCTGCGATTTCCGGTAGCGCTTTTGCAGGAGAGCAATCCATCACCATCAATATGAACACCCTGTGGATCGTCACCGCATCCGTGCTGGTGTTTTTCATGCAGGCGGGCTTCGCCCTGCTGGAATCCGGCAGCACCCGGGCCAAAAACTCCATCAATGTGATGATGAAGAATTTTATCGACGTGTGTCTGGCCAGCCTGGTGTTCTGGGCGGTGGGTTACGGCCTGATGTTCGGCCAGAGCAGCACCGGCTGGTTCGGCGAATCCCACTTTATGATGAACGACGCCTCCCATCAGGACTACACCGTTCTGCTGTTCCAATCCATGTTTGCCGCCACTGCCGCCACCATCGTCAGTGGTGCCATTGCCGAGCGTACCAAGTTCACCGCCTACATTATTTGCGCGGTGGTGGTCACGGCCGCCATCTATCCCATATACGGTTCCTGGGTGTGGAACGGTGAGGGCTGGCTGGCGCAGAAAGGCTTTGTGGATTTTGCCGGTTCCACCGTGGTGCATTCGGTGGGTGGCTGGTGTGCCCTGGCCGCGGCCATTGTTATCGGCCCGCGTCTGGGTCGCTTTGATCGCACCACCGGCGCGCCCCGTGAAATCCCCGGTCACAATCTTTCCCTGGTGGCACTGGGGGGCTTTATCCTGTGGATGGGCTGGTTCGGTTTCAACGCCGGCTCCACCCTGGAAGCCTCTGAAAACCTCGGCACCATCGCCCTCAACACACACCTGGCCGCCTGCGCCGGAGCCGTGGGTACTGTGGTGTTTGCGATTCTGGCCCGCCAGCCGATTCTGCTCACCTCCTGTGTCAACGGAGCCCTGGCCGGACTGGTGGGCATCACCGCCGGCTGCGCCACCATGGACCCGCAATTTGCCGTGCTGACCGGTTTCATCGGCGGCATGCTGGTGATTCCCAGCGTCCACCTGCTGCTGCGCCTCAAAATCGACGATGTTGTAGGTGCAATTCCGGTACACGGTATCGGCGGCGCCTGGGGCACCCTGGCAGCAGGAATATTCTATCAGGGCGACCTCTACAACATTGACCGCATGCTGACCCAGCTGGTGGGCATCGGTGCCGGATTCGCCTGGGCCTTCTTCGGCAGCCTGGTGCTGTTCCACCTCATCAACCTGGCCGTGGGCATGCGCGTGGACAGCGAACACGAACAGCGGGGCCTGGACTTCACCGAGCATCACGAAGTGGGTTATCCGGAATTCCATCAACTCACCCAAAGCTACAAATAAGAAAGGAGGTGAGCCATGTCGCTCAAGGATCGAAAGCATGCATTTCTGAATGTTCTGGCGGCCAACCTGGACAAAGGGGTTCGGGACGAGGTCATGACCTTCTGGGAAGAAAAATATTCCAGCCGTCCGCAGTTCGGTGTCAGCGCCTTTCTCGATGAGCTGTACAGCAAATACAGCATCCCCATCAAGAAAGGCCAATTGTTCCGGGAACTGTCGCGGGCGACCATGTCCGCCGCCGGCGCCAGCCGCCCGGAGCGCACCAGCGCCCTGGAGCCAGACGCCACCGAGGTGATCGACAAGAACGGATTGGTGGTCTATCAGGCGCTGCAGGATGAATTCACCGCGCTGGCCAAGCCGGCAGACCGGATGAAAATCACCAAGGCCCAGTTCGATGGCATCCAGGCCCAGAATCAGTACGACTCCACCAGCATTCGCAATGTGATGGAGTGGTTACGGGGTGGCCCCAAAGCCATGCCCAACCGCGCCGAGCTGGGTTTATTGCGCAAACTGTTCAACCTGGGTTACGTGGAAAGCTGTCATCTGTACGGCCCGGTAAAAACCGACCAGATGCTGAATACCGCATTACAAAAAACCAATAACATCCCCGAGGCGCACATTACGCCCCCGGTTTATTTTATCTAACCTGTTTTCGGCGCCACGGTGTCGACATTCGAAGGGCTGGCCGGTGCCAGCCCTTTTTTTAGGCTGAGCGTTCACCCAACCAGCGCAGCCACAGAAAATACAACACCGGCAACACCAGCAGGGTCAGCAGCACCGCGGTGATCATGCCCCCCACCATGGGCGCGGCGATCCGGCTCATCACCTCTGAGCCGGTGCCGGTGCCGTACATCACAGGAATCAGGCCGACGATGGTGGCGATGGCAGTCATCATCACCGGGCGTACCCGCAGACTGGCGCCCTCCACCACCGCCGCCTGCAGCGCCGCCGGATGGTGGATGCCCGACTCCGGCCCGCGCTTCAATTCCGCATACGACTGCTTCAGGTATTGCAGCATGATCACACCGGTTTCCGCTGCCACCCCCGCCAACGCGATAAAGCCCACCGCTGTCGCCACGGAAAAATTGAAGCCCTCATACCACATCAGCACCACCCCCCCCACCATGGCCAAGGGCAGGGTGACGATGATCATGGTCACCTCGGCGAAGCTGCGGAAATTCATGTACAGCAACACCACAATCAGCATGAAGGTCAAGGGCACCACATAGGTCATCTTCTGCTTGGCCCGCTGCATGTATTCGTATTGCCCCGCCCAGGTAATGGAATAGCCGGCGGGCAGGTTCAACTCGGTTTTCACCCGCGCCTGTGCCCGCTCCACGTAACGGCCCACATCCACGTTGTCGATGTCGATAAAGGTCCAGCCATTGAGGCGGGCATTCTCGCTTTTGATACCCGGCGGCCCCTGCTCAACATAAACCCGGGCCACGTCTCCCAGAGTCACCACTTGGGCGTTGGCGGTGACGATGGGCAGCAGGGCCAGTTTCTCCGGGCTGTCCCGATAGTCCTGGGGGTAACGCAGGTTGATGGGGTAACGCTCCAGGCCCTCCACCGTTTGCGCCACGTTCATACCCCCCACCGCAGTGGCCACCACCTGCTGGATGTCCGCCACGTTGAGGCCGTAGCGGGCGGCCTGCTCACGCTGGATGTCCACTTTGATGTAACGACCACCGGCCACCCGCTCGGAATACACCGAGGCCGTGCCGGGCACATCCTTGAGCAGGATTTCCAGACGTTGCCCGATGCCTTGGATCACATCCAGGTCCGGCCCCGCTACCTTGATGCCCACCGGGGTTTTGATGCCGGTGGCCAGCATGTCGATGCGGGTTTTGATGGGCATCACCCAGGCATTGGTCAGGCCCGGCAGCTGCACCAGACCATCCAGTTCTTTTTTCAAAGAATCGGTGGTGACACCCGGCCGCCACTGCTCCCGCGGCTTCAGCTGAATAAAGGTTTCGATCATCGTGAGGGGTGCCGGATCGGTGGCGGTTTCCGCTCGGCCCACCTTACCGAACACATTCTCCACTTCCGGCACGCTGCGAATCAGCTTATCGGTTTGCTGCAATAATTCCCGCGCCTTGCCGATGGAGATGCCCGGATAAGTGGTGGGCATGTACATCAAATCCCCTTCATCCAGGGGAGGCATGAATTCACTGCCGATCTGGCGCAGGGGAATAATGCCCAGCAAAGTCACCAGCAATGCCACCAACGCGCTACTGACCGGAAACCGCAGCAACAAGCGGATCACCGGCCGGTAGCAGGCAATCAACAGACGGTTGATGGGGTTGCGCTTTTCGGCAATCACCTTGCCACGGATGAAATAGCCCATCAGCACCGGCACCAGGGTTATGGCCAACGCCGCCGCTGCCGCCATGGCATAGGTTTTGGTAAACGCCAGGGGCGCAAACATACGTCCTTCCTGTGCCTCCAGGGTGAACACCGGAATAAAGCTGACGGTGATGATCAACAGACTGAAGAACAACGCCGGCCCCACTTCCGCAGCAGAATCCGCCACCACCTGCCAGCGGTTTTGTGGCGTCAATGGCGTGCGCTCCATATGCTTGTGCATGTTCTCGATCAACACAATGGCACCGTCGATCATGGCGCCGATGGCGATGGCAATGCCCCCTAGCGACATGATGTTGGCGTTCAGGCCCTGCCAGTACATGATGATAAAAGCCACCAGTATGCCCACCGGCAAACTGATGATGGCCACCAGAGAGGAACGCACATGCAGTAAAAACACAATGCACACCAGCGCCACCATCAGCAGCTCTTCCCCCAGTTTATGCCACAAGTTTTCCACCGCCCGGGCAATCAGGGTAGAGCGATCATAGACCGTCACCAACTCCACACCATCGGGCAGCCCCTGCTGCAACTGCTCCAGCTTGGCCTTCACCCCGTCAATGGTTTTCTGGGCGTTTTCACCAAAACGCATCACCACCACACCGCCGACGGTTTCACCCTCACCATTGAGCTCGGCAATGCCCCGCCGCATCTGCGGCCCCAGGGCCACTTCCGCCACGTCTTTCAGCAGCAGGGGCGTGCCATTCTGATTCACACCCAGGGGAATGTTTTCTAGATCCTGCGCACTTTGCACGTAGCCGGTGGCGCGCACCATATACTCCGCTTCCGCCATTTCCACCACGGAAGCCCCTACCTCCTGGTTGCCCTGACGGATGGCGTTTTGAATGTGCGCCAGGGGAATGGCGAACGCCCGCAACTTGTCCGGGTTCACCTTCACCTGATACTGCTTCACCATGCCGCCCACAGACGCCACTTCCGACACACCGGGCACCGTCTGCAGTTCGAATTTCAAAAACCAATCCTGAATCGTGCGCAACTGGCTGATGTCGTGGCGACCACTGCGATCCACCAGGGCGTACAAATATATCCAGCCCACACCGGTGGCATCCGGGCCCAATTGCGGATTGGCATTGGCGGGCAGATTGGGGGCCACCTGGCTCAGGTATTCCAGCACCCGGCTGCGGGCCCAGTACAAATCCGTGTTCTCATCAAAGATCACATACACATAGGAATCACCGAAAAAAGAATAGCCCCGTACCGTCACGGCACCGGGCACCGACAACATGGCCGTGGTCAATGGATAGGTGACCTGGTCCTCCACCACCTGGGGCGCCTGACCGGGATAACTGGTTTTGATGATCACCTGCACGTCGGACAGGTCCGGTATGGCATCCACCGGCGTATGCTTCAGCGCATAGGCCCCCATGCCCAGGATGATGAGCGTGGCCAGCAGCACAAAAAACCGATTGAACACCGACCAGCGAATGATGGCTTCAATCATGGCTTCTCTCCCTCTTCGTTCCCCTGCAGCATCCCCTGCTCCAGTACATGCACACGGGTCACCACAAAAGACCAGTCCGGCGTAATTTCAAACACGAAATGAACCTGCATACCGGGCTCGAGGGCCGTCATGTCCACCGACTCCGCCACGTCAAAATCCATGGTGGCGGCCTCCCGCCCCCATTTGGGAATGGCCTCGCGGGAAATATTCAGCACGCGGTTTTCCACATCCACCCCATTGATGACGCCCATCACATCAGCGCTTCGGTCCGCCTCCGCATCGGCAGACGCCCGTTCTTCGTGATGCATACGTTTGAAGTCAGAGGTTTTGGAGGATTCCGAATCCAGCAGGAACTGGGCAGCAGTGACCACGGTTTCGCCGGGCGCAAGCCCTTCCAGAATTTCCACCCGCTCCTCCGCTATGCGCCCCACTTTGACTTCAATGGATTTGAAGCGGCCACCCCCCAGGGCCAGCACCACCCGGTCGCTCTTACCGGTGCGGATCAGCGCTTCCCGGGGAATCAGCACATTGCTGCTGTCGGTGCGGGCATGAATCAACACCTGGGCAAACATATTGGGTTTGAGAGCAGCCTCCGGATTGGCAAACCGCATCCGCAGCTTGATGGTACGGGTCTGCTTGTCCAGGGTGGGATAAACGTAGTCCACCTTGCCGCTCCAGCGGCGCCCCGGCAGATAATCCAGGGTCATGGTGACCTCTGCCCCCACCTGCACCAGGGAGGCCTGGCGCTCAAACACCTCCGCCTCCACCCAGACTTCATCCAGGGCGCCGATGGACATCACCGTGGTGCCAGGCTGGATAAAAAAGCCTTCGCGGATGTTGAGGTTGTCCACCACTCCTTTCTGCGGCGAGTACAGGGTGATGGTCTGGCTGACCCGACGCCGGTCACGCAACTGCCGGATGGTGGCCTCGTTGATCTGCAGCGCCTTGAGGCGGTCATGGGCGGCACTGATCAGGCGTTGGTTGTTGCGCTCCAGGGCCAGCAGGTACTCTTCCTGGGCGTTCACCAGTTCCGGTGAGTACAAATCGTAGAGGGGCTGGTCTTTTGCCACCGGGTCCCCTTCGGCTTTCACATACAGTTTTTCCACCCACCCCTGCACCCGTGGATGCACGTGGATCAGTTTGTCCTGGTTGTATTGCACATAGCCCACGGTGTGAATTTCGGTGAGCAGCACTCCACTGTGGGCGCTGGCGGTGCGCACCCCCAGGTTGTTCACCACCTCGGGGGAAATGGTGATGGTACCCGGGCCTTCGCCCTGACCCGTTTCATCCTCCGCATAGACCGGAATCAGGTCCATCCCCATGGGGGACTTGCCCGGTTTATCGCGGCGGTAGTTGGGGTCCATGGGCGCCACCCAGTACAACGGCTGCGGTTCACTGCTCTGACTGTCTGCCCCCGACAGGCCGACCTGTGGCACCAGCAACCAGGTCAGGGCGGCGCCCGCCACAACACCAACAACCACACCGGCCACCACACCGACCAATACGGCAGGCACTAATGCGAATTTATTCATGCTCGGTCTCTCCCTGGGCAGAGTCATATTCAGAATCAACCGCAGTAAACAGATAATTCAATTGGGCTACGGTCTGCTGTTGTTGCACGGCAATGGCCAGGGCATCGATTTCGCCATTGAGTTCCGCAATGCGTGCCCGCATGACTTCGGCAAAGTCGCCGTTATCGTTGGTGTAGGCGGTGAGCGCGGCTTCCGCCTGCTCATGAATCTGGGGCAGCAACGTATCCTGATAGAGCCGATGACGTTGCCCCAGGCGCAGCCACTGGGCCCGGGCAGCTTCAAATTCCGCCAGCAGGGCTTTCAGGCGCAGCCACTTCTGGGTTTTGATCGACTCCACCTTCGCCACCGCGGCGGACACTTCACGGTCCTGGCGGTTACCGGTGAACACCGGCAGATCAAAGGACACGCCCACGGAGAAAAAGTCTGCCCGCGGGTTGCCCATGGGATCATCCTCACGATAGCCGTAGCTGGCATTCAATCCCCATTCCGGCTGATATTTTTGTCGTGCCAGATCCACATCCGTCGCGGTAGCCACGATCTGCTGTTCCAACATTCGCACCGAGGGGTGTTGCAGGAAATAGGGCGTCAACGCCTGCCAGTCCACATCGTTTTCCAGCAAAGAAGTTGGCGCTACCAGCGCGATCTGCGGCCGCGTCTCGGGCCCTGATGAAGGCAGCTGCAGCTGCGGCCGTCGCACCTGCATTTCTTCCAGCTGCATTTCCTCCACCTGTCCTAGCCATTGCCCCAGGCTGGCCAGGCCCGTGTCCCGTTGCTGCTGCAACTGGGCAAGGCGGTCGTCGATGCGGGTGAGTTCCAACTGGGCCCGAATCAGATCCTGCTGGCGGGTGCGGCCCAGGGCGGAGGAGTAGCTGCTTTGGGTGATGGCGGACATCTGCTCGAACAGGTAACGGTTACGCTCGATCAGCTCGATGGTGGCCTGGCTTTTCCAGGTCTCCAACCACAGGTGGCTCACCTGCTGCTGGATCTGCGCCGCCCGCTCCTGGCGTTCAAACGGCATCACCTGACTGCGCAGTTGCAGTTGCTTGCGCTTCAATGCCCGCTGCTCACCGCGGGGAAACATCTGGCTGATGCCCACCTTGAACTGGGTCATGGGTTCCTGATCAAAATCCCAGGTGTTGGTGGGTAAATTGGCGAAGGCGAGACTGACCTTCGGATCCGGCAACGTTCCGGACGCCACGCTCATGTCCTCCATGGCGCGCTGGGCATGACGGCTCCCCTGGAGCCAGGCATCCTGCTCCCGGGCCAGGCTCACCGCCTCGTCCAATGACAGGATTTGTGCATGCACGGTAAGGCTGGCCAACAGGCTGCACACCAACACCGTGCGTCGATAGATTTGAAAAAACGGCGGTTTCATAACGGCCCCGACTCAAGTTAAACGGTACGCCCGAACGCATCGGGCAGACGGATTTATCCTGGGTCAGGCCGCCATCGGCGGTTTATTGGGCAGTGAGGGGGGAAGCAGGGAATAAACTCGGTGGGTAAAGCGAATGTGCTCGGTGGCACCGAACGGGGCAAAGGTCAACGCCGCCGCCAGCGGCACACCGTGCCCGGCACCACAGGTCGCGGCCGGGCAATGACAGGCACCGGGGGCACAACAATCCTGTTCACCGCTGACAGCCTGATGCCGCATCGGCGCTGATGGCGACAATGCTACGGAGGAGCGTTGAGCAGATGGCGCAGCGTCCGCATGGGCAACGGCGACCTGCCCGGCTTGCGCCGCATGTCCGGATTTGGCCTCATGACAGGCTGCTGCCTGGGCCGTGCCCAGCAACGCACCGGCTCCCCAGATGCCGAACAGCATCAGGGTGAACCGGATCAGGTATGTCACAGAGGAATATCCCGACATGGGTGAGCCCACAAAAACAGTCATGTCTTTCATCATAGAGCATCCCCTCATCTTCTAAAAGCCATAGTCTTCTAAAAGCCTGGTAACGACCTGAAGACAAACGGGACACTCTGCAACCAACTGCCGCCAGCGGCTACTGCGGCCTTAACGGCCCACAATGCCGCGGGAAATCACTTCTTTCATGATCTCGGAAGAGCCGGCATAGATGGTCTGGATACGGGCGTCCACGTAAAAGCGGGAGATGGGATACTCCACCGTATAGCCGTAACCGCCGAACATCTGCAGGCAATCGTTCACCGCCCGCAACTGCATTTCGGTGGTGGCCAGTTTCAGGACCGCTGCATCGTCCACCGTCATTTTGCCTTGCTTGAACTTGGCAATGTTCTTTTCCAGCAGAGCCAGGCTCAGTTCGATGTCGGTTTTCACGTCCGCCAGCTTGAAGCGGGTATTCTGGAATTTGGCAATGGGCTGACCGAACGCCTGCCGTTCCTGCACGTAAGCCGCCGCCAGATCCAGGGCACCCTGGGCCGCACCCACCGCCTGAGTGGAACAACCCAGTCGCTCCCGGGGCAGCTCTTCCATCAGGTACACAAAGCCCTTGCCTTCTTCGCCCAGGAGCGCATCCGCCGGCACCCGCATATCGCTGAAGAACAGCTCGGCGGTGTCACTGGAATGCTGACCGATTTTCTCGATCTTCTTGCCGGTGGAATAGCCGGGCAGGGAGGTGTCCACCAGGAACAGGGAAATACCCTTGGCTCCGGCTTTGGGGTCGGTCTTGGCACAGACAATCACCAGGTCGGCGTGGATGCCGTTGGTGATGAACACCTTGGAACCGTTCAGCACATACTCGTCACCGTCTTTCACGGCGGTGGTACGCAGGGCTGCCAGGTCACTGCCGGCACCAGGCTCGGTCATACCGATGGCAGACACCGCCTCACCGCTCACCATTTTCGGCAGCCACTTGGCTTTTTGCGCTTCGGTACCGATGTTGTTGATGTAGGGCGCACAGATGTTGGCGTGGATGTTGTAGCCGGTGGCCAGGCCGGCATAACCCAGGCGGGACATCTCCCACATGATCATCTGGGTGACATCGAAGCTGGCACCGGCGGAGCCGTATTCTTCCGGCATGTCCACCAGCAGCAGGCCGGCGGCCCCCATGGTGTTCCACACCTCGCGGGGCATCATATGGTTCTTTTCCCACTCTTCAAAATGGGGCTCGATTTCCTGCTCCAGGAATCGCAGAACCATGTCACGAAACAGATCCAATTCTTCGTTTTGCTCGCTCATGAGAGGCCTCTTCCAGGTGATGAATGATAAAAACCCCGATCCAGTAACGGATCGGGGCAGGCTGCAGATTGGGCTGCACAAGGGTTAAAAGTGTGGACCAAGCGACGTCATCCCTCAATGATCATTGAAGCCATTTAATTAGCAATAACGGACCCAAAGTGGCCAAATAGGTAAATTTTGGCCGTTTACTTAGGGATTCTGCCCACTATACTTACCTATTTCGGACATTTGCACCTTTCTGATGAAAGCCCACTACACCAATCATACGGTCTCCATTCATTTTGCCCGCGCTTATCTGGAGCGGGGGCGACACCTGCAGCTCGATTGCGGTGCCCTGATGGCGTACGCGGCCCTCACCCCTGCCCTGCTGCAGGACGACCAGAGCCGTCTGGCGCCCTATCAACTGGCCAGGCTGTTACACAAGGTGATGGTGGATTCCGACGATGAGTTCATGGGTCTGGCGGCCGAGCGGGCCCGCTTTGGGGTGTTTACCCTGCTGGCAGAACGGCTCATTCACTGCGCCACCCTGCGGGACGCCCTGCTGGAAACCCGGCGTTTTTACCGGCTGGTGACCGGATCGGTATTGTTCGACATCCAGGAGGCGGCGGACGTGACCCGCCTGTCCCTGCGCATGAGTCAGCCGGACAAAGACCCCGATTGTGTGATGACCGAACTGCTGATGCTGATCTGGCACCGGTTTCCCTCCTGGCTGATCGCCGAAGTGATCCCGTTGAATGCCGTGCACATGGCCATGGCGGAACCCCGACACCGGGATGAGTACCCGCTGCTGTTCCCCTGCCCGGCCCGCTTCCGGCAAAAAGAAAACTGCCTGATCTGGCCCACCTACATGATGGATCGGCCGATACAGCGCACCGGGGAACAATTACGGCGTTATCTGGCCAAAGTGCCATTGGTGTGGTTCCGCAAACTGCAGTTTGTGGAGCAGCTGACAGAGCGGGTAACCCACTTGCTGAAACACTGTGCCGACCTGCAGCAGATTTCAGTGGAAGACGTGGCCGGACAACTGCACATGACCTCCCGCACCCTGCGCCGCAAACTCACCGCTGAAGGAACCCAGTTCCAAACCCTGAAAGACAGGGTGCGCCGGGAGCGGGCCATCTACTGGCTCAGCCAGAACGCCTCGGTGAAGGAAGCCGCCGCCAAGAGTGGTTACACCGAAACCGCCTCGTTTGTACGCGCGTTTAAAAACTGGACCGGGCTGTCGCCCGGGCAATACAAACGCCAGCTACTGGCACAATAAGCAGTACGCTGCCCAGGCTATTCCGGACTGTGGGGCGGGTCCAGATCCAGGTTATTCAGCGCCGGACACTGCAATGCCTGCAATCGGGCCTGCACCGCCTTGACGTGTTCAGACTCCTCGCGGGCAAAGCCCTCTGCCAGCTGCCGCAGTGACGGCTGCGTTGTGCGCCGGGCCACATCCGAATAGAAGCCCAAGGTGTTCTGCTCCACCTCCAGCGCGACCTGTAATGCCTGCTCGGCACTCATCAGGTAATGCACCTGGCTGTACTGAAAACTTTCCGGCGACTCTGCATCCGGCCAGCTGTATTCCCAAGCCTGCAGGGCGGGTAACTGGCGGCCCTGACAGTGGGCGAGCACGTCGCTGGCATGCCGCTCACTGAGCTGCGCCAGCTCCAAAAACAAGGTATGCAGGGGACGGTTGTTGTGCACCTCCAACGTATCGGCCAGTTCGTAGAGCCGCTCGGCGGCCTCCTGCTCCAGGGTGACACTGTGAGCCAGGAACAGCAGTTCATCTTCGTAGAGTGCCGTGGTCACAGTCGAAAACCCTCCCGCAGGTCAGTGGCCTGCGAATCATGAGGCTGCGGCCAGGGAGTGCGCGGATTGCAATAGAAAATGCCCTTGGCAAAGCCGTCATCGCTGTGCAGGAAGTGGGCGGCCTCTGCCGGATTATCCGTGCACACGGACTCTGCGTGAACCTGTTCTTTCCACTGCACCTGCTCCGGGCAGAAGGTCACGCATTGACTCAACACCTGGACAAACGCAAAGCCCGGATGCTTGACCGCAGCAAACAGCATCTGCGCCAGGCCATTGGGATCACCGGAGTGACCCCGGGCAATGAAGCCAGCCCCCGCCGCCAACGCCAGCGCGCAGGGCTGGAACGGACGCACTTCCGGACCATGGGGGGTCAGCTTGCTGTGTTGCCAGTGCTCGGGGGTGGTGGGTGAAGCCTGGCCCTTGGTCATGCCATAGACCTCGTTGTCCATCACCACATACACCAGATCCACATTGCGTCGGCAGGCATGCAGGAAGTGGTTTCCACCAATGGAAAAGCCATCGCCATCGCCCCCCAGGGCAATGACATTCAGATCCGGTCGCGCCACTTTCAAGCCCGTCGCCAGCGGCAGCGCGCGCCCATGCACGCCGTGGAATCCATAACTGTTGACGTACGCCGGCAGGCGCGAGGAACAGCCAATGCCGGACACCAGTACCGCCTGCTCCGGTGGCTGTTCCAGGGCAGCGAAGGCCTTGGTGATGGCGTTCAATACGCTGTAGTGACCACAGCCGGGGCACCAGATGGGTTTCACACCGGATTTATACTGTTTGGCCTTAAGCACGCGGCAATCCCTCCACCTGTTGCATGATTTCCTGCGGGGTAAACAAGCGCGGCCCGGGCCGACTGTAGCATGTCAACTCCGGCAGCCCAGCACGCTGCGCCTGCGTCAGGTGAGACTGCAGATAATGACCGAACTGGGCCTGATGATTCTGCTCCACCAGCAACACCTGCGCCATGCCCTGCATACTGCGCAGCAGGGATTCCAGTGGCAGCGGCGCCAGCAGGCGCACGCCCACCACTGTCACCGGCGTGCCCCTCTCCTGCAAACGCTGCTGCGCTTCAAGGGTAACGGGGAACAATGACCCCCAGCACAGAATCAGAATTCGCGCCTGGGGCAGCGCCGACACCTCCCCCCACTGCACACTGGCGACCAGGCTTTGCAGCTTGCGCTGGCGCTTGGCCAACTGCTGCTCATGATCCTGCGCCCGCGCCGAGGGCACCGCACTCTGGGAGTGCTCCAACCCATCGGCGGTATACTCACCACCGGGTTGACCGGGGAGCGCCATAGGGGAAATACCCGAGTCGGTATCCAGGTAGCGAAAATAGTCGGCGCCGGCCGGCGGCGGCAAACTGGCCCGGGACAGTTCGGCCTGAAACGGCAACGCCGGCAACGGCGGCAGCACCTGCATGGACTGCCCCAGGAACTGATCGGATAACACCAGCACCAGTGTCTGTCGCTCACTGGCCAATTGGGTCGCCCAGGCCACGCTGAAGTGGCAATCTGCCAGCGACAAAGACGCCAACACCACGCGAGGAGCGTCACCATGCAGGCCATACACCGCCAGATTGAAATCACTTTGCTCACTTTTGGTGGGGATGCCGGTGGACGGCCCTCCCCGCATTACATCCAGAACCACCAGCGGGGTTTCGCTGGCCACTGCCAGCCCCATGGCTTCGCTCATCAACGCCAACCCCGGCCCGGAAGTGGCGGTCATGGCCGGCACCCCACCAAAGCCGGCACCGATGGCCATGTTCACCGCGGCCAGTTCGTCTTCCGCCTGCACCAGACGCCCACCCAGGGACTCGATCCGGCCCGCCATCCACTCCAGCGCATCAGAGGCCGGTGTAATCGGATACGCCGCCACAAACCGGATGCCCGCCTCCAGCGCCCCCAATCCCGCCAGCTGATTACCCGAGGCCAGCCAGGGGGCTTCTGCCGCAGTACCCACATCCGGTGGCTGAAGGTTGATGGGGGCCTGTTGCAGCAGGTCGGCTCCGACCCGGGCAACGTTGTGGGCGAGGGCTACCACCTCGGCCCCCTGCTTGTGCAAACGGTGGTCGATGGCAGATTGCAAAGGTTCCCCATCGCAACCCAGCCAGGCGGCCACATAGCCCAGCAGGGCAATGTTACTGTGGGCCGAGCCCTGCGCCTGCGCCAGACCGCTGAAGTCCAGCACCTGCACGCCCTGCTCCCGAGCCAGTAGCTCAGAGGCAAGTTGCGGCGGGCGCACGCCCGCCGCAGTATCCTCAATGATCAACGTGGACGCAGACAACGGGATTTCGTCCGCAAAGCGTTGAAAGTGACTCCAGTCCAGCACCAGCAGCAGGTCGATCTCGCCGCAAAAACTGGCCAGGGGCCGGGGGCCCAGACGCACCACCGCCGCCGACTCGCCCCCTCGAATCTGAGGGCCGAAGGTTTTGCGCAAAATGCCGTAATATCCGGAGCCTGCCGCCGCCCGCAACAGCATCTCTCCCAACGCCACCACCCCCGTCCCACCGGAGCCGGTCATCGCAATGGTTAGGTTCCTCATCCTCTTCCCGTTGTCCTGTATCAGGTTATTTTCCGCCTACTCTAGCACTGCCGCCGGGTGCAGCACTTGCTCTGGCTCAAGCAACGGCAAATTGTAAGCAAACATAATATTTGCCCCGGCAGGCGGGGCCGCAACTGGCCAAACCCGGGGACAGCCCTTTAAAATGGCGCGACAGCACCGACTTCAAAGCACAGAACAAACAGAATATAAGGTATTCATAATGGTCATTTCACCAAGGGTTAAAGGATTCATCTGCACCACATCGCACCCGGCCGGTTGCGCTGCCAATGTCGCCCGGCAAATCGAGTTTGTGCAGCAGCAGGGAAAGATTGCAGATGCGCCGAAACGGGTACTGGTGATCGGGGCCTCCACCGGATACGGTCTGGCATCCCGCATAACTGCGGCGTTTGGTGGCGGGGCCAGCACCATCGGTATCTTTTTCGAGAAGCCGGCCCAGGGCAAACGCACCGCGTCCGCCGGTTGGTATAACGCCGCCGCCTTCCAGCAGGCCGCCGATGGCGCCGGTCTCTATGCCAAGAACATCAATGGCGACGCCTTCTCCCATGCCATCAAGGAACAGGCCATCGACCTGATCAAACAGGATCTGGGTCAGGTGGATCTGGTGGTGTACAGCCTGGCGTCGCCCCGCCGCCAGCATCCGGATACCGGCGAGCTGCATTCCTCCACCCTCAAGCCCATTGGTAAAGCCGTTACCCAGACCGGCCTGGACACCGACAAGGAAATCATCAAGCAATTCACCCTGGAACCGGCCAGCCAGGAGGAAACCGACAACACCGTAGCCGTGATGGGTGGTGAGGATTGGGAAATGTGGCTGGCGGCGCTGAGCAAGGCCGGAGTGTTGTCTGACGGATGCAAGACCACCGCCTACACCTATGTGGGGGAAAAGGTAACCCAGGATATCTATTGGGACGGCACCATCGGCGCCGCCAAGAAAGACCTGGACCGGGCCGCCAGCGCACTGCGGGAGCAGGGCTTCGATGCCCGCGTATCCGTATTGAAAGCGGTGGTCACCCAATCCAGCGCAGCCATTCCGGTGATGCCTTTGTACCTGGCGTTGCTGTTCCGCATCATGAAAGAACAGGGCACGCACGAAGGCTGCATCGAGCAGATCTACCGCCTGTTCAGTGAGTGCCTGTACAACGACGCACCACGCCGTGACGACGCGGGTCGCAACCGGGTGGACGAGAAGGAAATCACCCCCGAGGTACAACAGCAGATCGAGCAACTCTGGCCCCAGGTCACCACTGAGAACCTGAACCAGATCAGCGATTTCAGGGGATTCCGCACGGAGTTTATGCAGCTGTTCGGATTCAATGTGGACGGTGTGGACTATGCGGCGGATGTGGACCCGGAAGTGCCGGTGAATCATCTGGTGGAGTAACCATCCCCCTCACATCCCAGCATGCAAAAGGCCGCATCCAGCGGCCTTTTTTACGTCCCTATTCATTCTTACGGCACTAATCATTCATACGATTCATTCTTACGGCACCATTGCCTCGCCACGTTAACGGCTGTTGGCCCGTTTCCAGTGATGATAAACCGACTTTCGTTGCTGCCCGTAGCGCTCCCGAGCATAAGCGGTAAACTGACGGTATTTCAGGGTGACACCAAACAGCCAGCGGCTGCCATACACCCGCAGCTTTTCCGGCAGTGTGTAATGTATGACCCGGCGTTTGTACAGGTACAAACTGACACTGCCCCACACCCCCCACCAGGTCACCGGATTCATGCCCTTGCCCCATTTTGTGGTCAGGTCATCCATGATCATGACACTCATTTTCAGGTTGCGGTATTTCGGTTGTACAAAACTGAATCCGGTATCCTGGAAGCCCACCGTCTTGTACATATCCATTAAATACTTATCGGTGCTGATCACAATGTAGTTGCGACCGTGCATCATGGCGTATTTGTAGATGTGCTCAAACATGCCATGCAGGATGTCAGTATCGCGATAGCCTTTGTCCAGACACAGGGCCGCCACTTCAAAGGTTTTTTCATAGGGTGGCAGCTGCTGGAAATCCGCTTCGGACATCAGCACTTCCACCTCCATGGGTTCAAGGCCGCGCTTGCCAATGATGATGGTGGCCGAACCGATGGCTTTACCCTGGTGATACACCACCAGAATGCGGCTGTAGCGATCAAAAAAATAAGACAGCTTTTTCAACGGCACGTCGGAATCCACTTTGCGGACTGCGGCGTAATTGCGGCGACGCAGGGCCAGCACATCTTCGTATTCCTGCTGGGTTTCGACAAACTTGAATTGCACAAAGCCTTTCACGAAATAGGAACGTAAACCCGATCTGCGCAAATCGCGCGGTGTTTTCCGCAAGTAGTGAAAACAATATTGCGCCAATTGCTTTTCCACTTCGCTGGTCATTGCCTCTATGCGCACAAAGCAACGTTGCCCGCTACTGTCGTCGGATGACACGTCATAGACCACGCCCTCGATGGTTCTGTCGCTGTCAAACACCCCCAGGCGCAGGGTGATGCGCATGCCACTGAACAACACGCAACCGGCATCAACACCACTGATCGAAAATCCGCGGGCGGAGAGGCTTTCCACATCAAAATAGAAATTCTGCCGATAGAAAAACGGATGTTGAAACTGGCCGCGAATGCGGTGCGTTGGAGACAATTCAATTGGCGTCAGCGTCGAGTGTCCATGACTGGTCTCGTGCTCGATGACGGCCGACAGTTTGAGCGTATCACCGCTGGTTTGTTTATCAATCACCAAACCATTAACGTTGTATGACACGCCCAACAACGGACTCACAATCAGCCGAACGGCTTCACCCACTTTCAGCTGTGCCTCAAACTTTGCCGGCAGCAACAAGGCAAAGCCCAAACTTGAAATGTCCAGTAATGTTGCCGATACCCGGAGCGACCCGGCAACCCAAGTCGCATCCACCCCATGATTTCCATTCAATTGTTGCCGCACAATGCGGCGCCCTTCCCTAGATGAAAACTTAACGATGGTTTCCATATAGGCTACGTCTTTTAAGGTTGCTTTTAAGGTTGCTTTGGATTACGAATTCAGTACCCGCTGACACCGCATCCCCATCGGTCAGCCACGGTAACGATGTTTATAATCTAATCACTTTTTTAAATGTTTGCCAAACATTATTTGGTTAACGAAAGCAACGCGGTTCAGGCTAATGTAACGATTCCGTTGTCAGTGTTCAGGTTTTGCGTTAAACGGTCTGCTGCAGAGGAATCCCCTCGGAACTCGGTGTCGCTGCATTTTGTACCGGCGCCCCCTGGGTTCGATCCGGCGAATTTCGGCTATCCACAAACAACAGTACCGGGACAAAAAACAAAAAATTTACCGCTAACGCCACCGCCACGGTAATAGCGGTCAACAACCCCATGCTGGCGTTGGGATAGTAGTGGGAAAAAGACATCATGCCAAAGTTGGCAGAGATCACCAGCGTGGTGGCCACCAGCGCAATACCCACTGTCTTGAAAGCGTAACGGGTTGCCTCTATGGTGGGCAGGTTGGCCTCGGTGCGCGCACGGATATACTTGGTAAGAAAGTGCACCGTATTGTCGATCACAATACCCAGTGTCATGCAGGCCACGATACTGACCGAGATGCCAATATAACCATCAATCAGTGCCCAGATACCGAACGAGATGATGGCCGGGAACAGGTTGGGCAACATGCTCAACAGGCCGTATTTCACTGATTTCAGCGCGATGATCAGCAACACCGACACCACCACCAGGGCCAGTGCCGTACCCACCAGCATGCCCTGCCCGTTCTGATAGGACAGCTCTCCCAGCAACAAATCAAATCCCACCCCGCGCACCTGCATGTTCGCGGGCAGGTTGTGCTGAATCCACTGATCCGCCCGCGCTTCAAAATCCAGAATCTGATTGGAGGTCACCCCACCCAGCAGTACATTGACGCGGGTGGTGGATTGATCCATATCGATCTGGTTTTCCAAGCCCAGGCCGAACGGCAACGACATCTGAAACATCAGGGTATATTGGGAGATAAGATCCCGCTGCTCGGGAATGCGGTAGTAGTCTGCATTGCCACCATTCATATCCCGGTTCAGCCGTTTGATGGTGTCGGAAAAGGTGGACACATACTCCACTTCGGGCTGCGTCCGGGCCCAGTGGGCAAACCGGTCCAGCCCCTGCATGTACCCCGGCTCCATGATCCCGGCAGCCGCACCGGAGGGAAACGCAAACTGCAGGCGATGATTCCCGGTCAGCTCATTCACCATGAATTCCGTGGCCCGACGCACCTCGTAGGATTCGTCAAAGTATTCCATCCACACATCATTAAATTCATTTTTGGAACTGAGCAGGGCCAAAGCCAGAAACACCAACGACGAGACGAAGAACACCGGCTTGCGATGATCCACCACAAAATCGGCAAAGCCGTCCATGATGCGATGATCGTGATCCCCGCCGCGAAAACGTTGCTGGGGCAGAATCACCAGCAGGGCCGGCAGGAATACCACACTGAGAAACCAGGCCGCCATCACACCGATGGAAACCATGTTGGCCATGTCGGCGAAGGGTGGGGATTCCGAACTGTTCAAAAACAGAAAGCCCACTGCGGTGGTCAGACTGGTGAGGAACACCGGCTGGGCGTTGACGCGCAAGGTTTCGTAGATGGCCTGGTATTTGTCAGCTCCCTGCCGGATCTGGTGCTGATAGGTGATCAGCAGATGGATGCTGTCCGCCACCGCCAAGGTCAAAATGATGGCCGGTGCCCCACCCATCACCGGGGTCACCTCCACGCCCAGCCAGACAATGGTGCCCATGGCGATGACGATGGACATGGTGATCACCAGCATGGTCTGAATCACGGAGACCACACTGCGCAACATGATGAACAGGCAAATCAGGATGGCCACCGCACTGTAAATGGAGGTGGAACTGAGCTCACGCTCGGTGGTGGCGTTGGATTCGCTTTTGAACGACACCGTACCGGTCAACATGATATCCACGTCCGGATACTGCCGTTCAAATTCATCCCGCATGGCATCCACATAGGCCATGATCCTGGGCGCATCCTGGGCCCGCCGGTCTTCCGTGATCACCGTCACCGACACCGACGCGGCGTGGCCTGATTCCGAGACCACGTTGTTCACCAGGTTGGGCTCCTGCAGTGCGATGCGTTTGATGTTCAGCAGGTCCGCCTCGCTCAGGGCATCCAGGTCTTCCACCAGATCCCGGATCTCCAGCTCATCGCCACTGACCTCGGTGTGCTGGAAGTTGGTGAGGGAATCCACCCGTTGCGTTTGGGGAATGGTCCAGGCCTGCTCGGTGAGATCCAGCAACAGGCGCAAATGCTCGCGGGTAAATACGTCGCCATTTTGGGGGCGTACGATGATGATGACGTTGTCGTCCTTGCTGAACTGATCTTCCACCGCCAACAACCGCTGCAGACCGGGATTGTCTGCCGCAAACAGGGCCCTGGAGTCGTTGTTGATTTCCGCATATTGCAGGCCAAAGCCGGACACCACCACCCAGGCCAGAGAAAACAGGATGCAGAACCAGGGATGATTGATGATAAACAGCTGGGCCCGCTGCACCAGATCCGGCTGTGTATTGTGGTCGCAGCCCTGGCCCTGGAAAGGATCAAATCTCATTGTTCTATCTCTCTGAATTGCCTGTTTTTTTATTGTTGTTGTCCGGGCTGAATGCGGCGTTTTGACCGAGGCCTGACCCCAGCTCGCTGAATTGCGCCTTGCATTGTCCACGGCTTCCATCTTAGTATACGGCGTATACCCCATGAGATTGCACCAACCAATAACAAAAATCAACCGCAGATCACCGCTACCCAAGGAGCCACCCCATGAGCAGCACCCCCCAATTGCCACCGGGCCCCAAGGAATTCAAATTCAGACAGGGCCTGAAAATGGGCCTCAGCATCTACGACTATCTGCAGCAGTGTGCCGATGAATTCGGTGACGCGTTCACCCTCAACCTGCCCGGCATGGAGCCCATGGTGTGGGTAAGCCGGCCGGATATGGTGAAAGGCTTTTTCAGCCTGAAACCGGATCAGATCGACCAATCCAAACTGGCGATCCCCATCGACATCGGCGACAACCAGACCGGCTTCCTCAATAACGAAGAGCACGCCCATTCCCGCAAGGTGGTGATTCCCACCCTGGTGTCAAAGCGCCTGCAGGACCGCGCCCAGGTCATGCACGAGATCGTGACCCGGCATATTGATGCCATGCAACCGGGCGACGAGTTCGATGTTCCCCGCCTGGTGGGGGACATGACCCTGGACATTGCCTGCTACACCCTGCTGGGCCTGCGCGACGGCCCCAAGAAAGACCGCTATCGGGATCTGATGCTGCAATGGATTCAGGCCTCCACCAACAACACCATGTTTTTGCTGGGCACCATGTACGGCCCATCCAAATGGCGTAACCGGTTGCATTCCGCCTACCTGAAGAAAACCGCCTCCGGCAACTTCGGCAGCGGCAAAAAAGGCATCCTGCCCTGGTCCCACTCCATCGAACTGAAAGCACAACTGGCGGACCTGATGCGCCAGGACATTCGCGAGGCACGCCAGCATCCGGACAGCGACCGCACCGACCTGCTCTACACCGTCTCGCACGCGCACTACGAGGATGGCGAACTGCTGTCAGAGGAACGAGTGATTTCCGAGTCCATGGGCATGCTGGTAGGCGGGCATGAGACCAGTGCCGCCACCTCCGCCTGGTATATGCTGTGGTTGCTGAAGCGACCGGACGTGTACCAGAAAATGCACGACACCGTGCTGGCGGCGGTGGCGACGGAAGGCCGCTTTGATCCACTGAAGATCACCGAAGTGCCGTATCTGAACGCCTGCCTGTCGGAATCACAACGCCTGACACCCTCCGCCGTGGGCACCATGCGCTGCCTGGTGAAGGAAGCCAAGATCGGCCCGCTGACCCTGCCGCCCAACACCAACGTACTGGCGGCCGCCTACCTGACCCATCGCCGCAAGGATGTGTGGGGTGAGGATGCACTGGAGTACCGCCCCGAGCGTTGGCTGGAAGGCAAACTGCCGAGCCCGTTTGAGTACTACCCGTTCGGCGGAGGTCGTCGCGCCTGCGTGGGCTCCAACCAGGCCAAACAACAACTGCGCATCATCTTCGCAGAGCTTGCCCGCCGGGTGGAATTCGATTCACCCTACGCCCACACCGAAGAATGGCCGGGGCAACAACAGGTGAGCGGTCAAACCGAGCCCCAGGGCGGCGTCCCGGTCACCGTCACCAAGGTACGTCCGGCCAGTTACGGCATCCCCCAGGCCGACCTGCAGGCGGCCAGCTAAAATCGGCCACAATGCGCCGGGCCGGACCCACCGCGCCCGGCCCCAGACCCTGTCCGTGATGCGCTGGCAATATCAGCATCAGCTGTTATGATGAGTGCGAATTTTCCACTTCTGCCTGCGAGAGCCAGCCCCCATGTCCATGACGCAGTCCCCCATACGCCTGTTTACCTTGAGCCTGATCACCGTGCTGCTCAGCGCCTGCCAGAGCATGTATTACGATGCCATGGAACAGGTGGGTTATCACAAGCGGGACATTCTGGTGGACCGGGTGGAAGACGTGCAGGACGCCCAGAAAGATGCCAAGGATCAGTTTGCCTCTGCCCTGGAGCAGTACCAGCAACTGATCAAAATCGAAGACCAGGATCTGCTGGATAAATACAACGCCCTCAATGACGAGTATGAAGGCAGTAAAAAAGCCGCTGAAGAGGTGAGCGAACGCATCAACGCTGTGCAGAGTGTTTCCGAAGCCCTGTTCGAGGAATGGGAAGAGGAGCTCTCCCTCTATACCAACAGCAACCTGCGTAAACAGAGCGCACAAAAGCTGGCGGCCACCAAAAAGAAATACACTGTTCTGATCAAGTCCATGCGCCAGGCAGAATCCCGCATGCAACCGGTGCTGGGAGCACTGCAGGATCAGGTTCTGTATCTCAAGCACAACCTCAACGCCCGCGCCATCGATGGCCTGAAAGGCGAGCTGCGCAGCATCGAAACCAATGTGGCCCGCCTGATCAAGGATATGGAAGCCTCCATCGCCCAGTCTGAAGCCTTTATCGCCGAGCTCAACCAGGATAGCTGATTGAACCAGAATAGCTGATCACCCCGGGCGCTGGACCACTTTGCCCCAAGCGCCCAAAACTTGTCCTTATTTTACTAGCATTTCACCGCCAATTGTTTTGTATTGTTCAATCTATTGACTGTCGACCCCATTTAGCACTAAAGTACCAACAAGGTCGGTGGCAGTGTTTTGATTCACCCAACCAACAATAAAAACAACAACAATGAAAAAATCAGCGGTAACCCCAATGCTGGCCATGGCATGCAGCTTCATGGCCACGGAAGCGTCAGCCCAGCTTCTCAACAACCTGTCCATCGGCAACCCCAAAGCGCTCGGTCTGGCCAATGCGGTCACAGCCGATCCACCGGGGATTGATTCAATCCACTTTAATCCGGCAGGACTGGTGCAGATTCAGGGGCGCCAAGCCAACCTCAAGTTCCTGCTGGCCAGTGTGGAGATTGAGTCCAGCTTCGGCGAACCCACCCTGCCGACCGACGTCTATGACTTTCCCTTTGATCCCAATGATCCCAACCCCGATCCCATCAGCGACCAGCAGCTGTATTACAACCTGACCCAACAGTGCCAGGATGACTATCCCATTGGCGATCCCACGGACATTGATGAGGTGGCCGGGGCCCACGCCCTGTGCTGGGGTGAGGACCCGGTGGCCAACACGGTCACCACCACCGGCAATCCGGTGCTGATGGTGCCGTTTATGGGGCTGCAGGAAAGCCCGGTGCTGCTGCTGCCCATGGGCGGCATGGCCTTCGAGGGGCCGTCCGGCGACTGGGCTTTCGGCTCTGCGGTGTATGTACCGGAAGGCATCGGCTACAGCCGCGACATCGACAGTGGTGGCGCCTACCAGGGTCAGGAGGTGGGGCTTACCCGCGTCACCTACTTCTCCCCCACTGTGGCCGTGCGCGTCACCGACCGCCTGTCTGCCGGGGTCGGCATCACGTTTTCCTATCATGGCCTGGGCATCAAAACCAATTTCCGCGCCTCCGGCCTTACCCTGGGCTACCTGCGCAATCTCAATTCCATTCCCGACAGCCCGTTACCCGCTATTGACCTGGGGCCCTATGACAACGTGGGCCTGCTCACCATGGAGATGGAGGACCTGTTCTCGGTGGGCTTTAACTTCGGCCTGCTGTGGGAGGCCAACGACTGGTTGACCCTGGGATTCAGCTATCGCAGTGAATCCATTGCCGAACTGGAAGGGGATTACTCCATGGAATACACAGACAGTTTTATCCACACCATGGAGGGTTTGCAGGACGGTGGTCTGGACGCGGTGCTGGCCGTGTTGGACGGCGGCCTGGTGAATGCCGTGGCGGTGGAAAAAGGCACAGTGAAGTCAGAATATATTGTGCCGCAATCGGTTTCGTTCGGAGCGTCCGTGCAACTGCTGCCGCGCCTGCGGGTGAACCTGGACGCCAAGTGGATCGAATACAGCCGCTGGGATGAACTGACCTTCAGTTTCAGCCAGAACAACGACTTCCTGACCCTCGCCAGCGTGATCAACACCCTCGCCGGGCTGGACTACGCCGACCCCGATGAACTGCGTATCCCCCGGGGTTACGAGGACACCTGGTCCTGGGCCATTGGTGCCGAATACCAGTGGAACAACAACCTGGTGCTGCGGGCCGGTTATGAGCCCCGCAGCTCCGCCATTCCCGATGACCGCACCGACCTGCTGTTCCCCATCGGCGACGCCGAGCTGTTCACCGCCGGGGTGGGTTGGCAATACGATCAAATTACCCGGGTGGAAGCCGCTGTGGGTTACCTGTACTCCCACACCAAAACCGATGCCTGCGAATCCCGCAACGCCAACAGCTGCAAGGAAGGGGATGTGGTGTACAACCCCTACTTTGCCACGCCGTTTGAGAATGAGGTGAACGCTTACCTGGTGGCCGTGTCCATCGATCGCAAGTTCTGAGGGCGGTCGGCGCGTTACCGGATCATACCGTCGTCGATCAACTGCTGGAAATGATCCACAAAGGTCTGCTCCAGCGGGTGGTACTGCAGCCCCAGGCGCTGCTGGCTGCGACTGTTGTCGAACTTCAGCTCATGCCCCACGTTCTGTTCAATGAAGCGGGGCTTGGCGCTGGCGTCCAACAGGCGGCCGAACCACTTCACAATGAACTTGGGTAATTCAAAGAACGGAAATTTGTAGCGGCTGCCGAAATGCCGCTTCAGGATCGTGGCAACCTCCAGCATGGTGGGCTCGCCGTTAGAAATAATGTGGCGGCCTTCTGCGTCCGGGCGGAACGCCGCCTCCACATGTGCCCGCGCCACATCCCGCACATCCACCCACCCCAACCGCATCTGCGGCACTCCGGGCCACAGTTTGCCGTTACCCAGGCTGCGCAGGGTATCAATGCTGGTGGACTGACTGTAGCGGGTCAGGGCCGGGCCACCCACCATGCTGGGGTTGATGGTCACCAGGCGCCAGCGGGATTGAGCATCGTGGATTTTCCAGGCTTCTTTTTCCGCCAGAAACTTGGAATAGGAATAGGGTTGGTGATCCAGGCTGCTGGAGAAATTCCAGTCCTCTTCATTAAAGTAGCCACGGGGGTTTTTACGCAGATCGGCGTTATCACCGAACACCGCCGCCACGCTGCTGGTCAACACCACCCGCTTCACACTGGCGGTGCGATTGGCCGCCTCCAGCACATTACGGGTGCCTTCCACCGCGGGTTTGATCAGGGCCTGCTCCGGATCTTTGAAGCCGCGCACCAGAAACGGAGAGGCAGTGTGCATCACCACTTCGCAGCCGGCCATGGCCGCGTCAAAACTGCGTTCTGCCAACAGGTCCGCCTGAAACAGTTTCAAGGTGCCCTGCGGGGCCGCCGCCTCAATCTGGCGCAGGGGCCCAACGGACTTTTCATTGTTCAGATTCCGCACCGTGCCGTGGACAGTGCAGCCGGCCTCCAGCAGGTAGCGGATGATCCAGTTGGCAATGTAACCGGATGCCCCGGTGACCAGAATAGGTTTGCTCTTATCGATTGTCTGTTCCATGTTCGGTCCATCTATTGGGTCAGTCTTCAAAGTAGCGAACCCTATGCCAATTCAGCGTACAACTCAATGGCTCTGCCGCCAGCAATGAACGGCAGCCGGCACGGCGCAAGTGATCGGCTAACTTCCCCACCAAACACAGTCAACCATGGTTGACCATATTGCTGAACCCCGCTAGACTACTCCCAACAAGAACAATGGGAAGTAAACGATGATTGAATTCCTGCGCGAGACCTTTGGACCCCACTATCTGGTGGTCAAATTTGTGCATGTGTTTGCAGTGATGGCCTGGTCCTGGAGTACTGCGATTGCCTATACCTCGTACCTGAAACCGGCGTATGTGAAATGGCGTAAGAACCCCGATGATGCGGCCTTGAGACAACGGCGGGATTGGGCCTTCGAACAGTTTGACCGGGGCGCAGTGGTGGAACACACGGCATTTCCAGTGTTACTGCTGAGCGGCGGACTACTGTTTGTTCTGGGCAACTGGAATCTGGATTTTCACTGGCTGCTGCTGAAACTGTCCATTGTGGTGCTGGTGTTCTTTCCTATTGAAGTGGCGGATTACTGGTTATCCCATATGGGCGGCAACAAATATCGGATTCGCACCCGCGGTACACCGGAAAAATACCAACGCTACATTCAGCACCACTGGCGCTTCTTCCGCATCACCACGCCATTGATTACGATCTTTATGCCCCTGGTGATTTTTCTGGCCATCGTGAAACCCGCGTTTTTGTAAATCGCTTACCCTAGCGCTGCTCGTACACCATACCGGGGGACACCTCCAGAATGGCGCGCAGGGCCTCTGCCTTGTCGCGCCCGATACGGCGGGCCAGTTCCTGCTCCAACTCATGCAGCGCTTTGGCCGCCTGCCGGCCTTTTTCCAGCCCGGCGCGGGTGGGCAGAATCCGCTTGCTGCGTTTGTCCTCACTGTCGGTGACCAGCGTCAGGAAACCCCGCTCCACCAGCTCATTCACCGTTTTGTTCACCGCCTGTTTGCTCACACCGATATGACGGGCGATTTCCACCGCCGTATTCCGACCTTCCGCCAGATTCATAAAAATGGAAGACTGGGCTTTGCTGAAGGCTTTCTCGCCGCTGGACTCCAACACTTTCTGCAGGCTGGCATCAAACCAGTCGTAATACACCAGTAACAACTGCATGAGATTCACCGGATAACCGGAATCAAAGACTTCATTGGGTTGCGGCTTGTTCATAAACTGTTTGTCCCGATAATTTGCGCCAGTATACACTAAACCGCTCGAAGCCTGAGTGAAGGGAGTGCTTGTTCGTGGGTCGCACCAGTCAATTGATCTTGGCGCTGTATACGCTGTCTGCGTTGATGCACGCTTACGTGGGTGCCCGCCTGCTGCCTGCATTGCCCTTTCCGCCGGCAACCAACCTGCTGTTGCTGCTGCTCCTGGTGGCGTCCACGTATTTTATCCCGACGGCCATGATCAGAAGCCGGCGCGAACACAACCGGCTCAACACCTTGATCATCTGGTGCGGATTGCTGTTCATGGGGTTGCTGTCCAGCCTGTTCGTCTTTACCGCCCTGCGGGACCTGTTATGGCTGAGCCTGTGGCTTACTGATTCATTGTTCACAACCAGCGTGCTGAGTGCGGCCTGGATCAGCACCAGCGCCGTGGTGGTGCTGGTCGCCGGTTTGCTGCTGAGCCTCCTGGGCTTGCTCAGCATTCTACTGGGCCCGGCCATCGTTAAGGTGGATATTCCCATTGCGAACCTGCCCGCCCCGTTGCAGGGTTTCAGCCTGGCGCAACTGACGGACATCCACATCGGCCCCACCATCAAGCGGCGTTTCCTTGAGAAAGTGGTACGACGGGTGAACCAACTGGAGGTGGATGCCGTGGTGATCACCGGCGATCTGGTGGATGGCCGGGTGCGACAACTGGGTGAAGAGGTACAACCACTGGCGCAACTGCACTCCCGCTACGGCACTTATTTTGTTACGGGCAATCACGAATACTATTCCAATGCCCACGAATGGATCGAGCTGCTGAAATCCCTGGGGTTACGGGCCTTGCTCAATGAGCACGAGGTCATCCAACACAACCAGCGGACAGTGGTCATGGCCGGCATCACCGATTATTCCGCCCACCAGTTTGATCCCGGACATCAAAGTGATCCGCAGCGGGCGTTGCGCCACGCACCGCAACAGGCTGATCTGAAAATACTGCTGGCGCACCAGCCCCGCTCCATTTTTCAGGCCCGGGGTTGCGGTGCCCATGTCCAACTGTCCGGCCACACCCATGGTGGCCAGTTCTGGCCCTGGAATCATTTTGTGCCGTTGCAGCAACCCTACACCAGCGGCTTGCACTGGTTTGAATCCATGTGGATCTACGTCAGCCGGGGCACCGGTTATTGGGGGCCACCGAAACGCTTCGGCGCCCCTGCCGAGATCACCTTGCTCCGATTTACCCGTGCCGACCCAGCCTGATCCCGGCTATCGCCGCATACTCGTCCTGACCTGGCCCATTATTCTTGCCAACAGCGCCACGCCGTTACTGGGTCTGGTGGACACAGCCATCATCGGCAATCTGGCCAGCAGCGCGCACCTGGGTGCCATTGCCCTGGGCGCACTGATGTTCAATTTCATCTACTGGGGCTTTGGCTTTTTGCGCATGAGCACCACCGGCTTTGTGGCCCAGGCCAGTGGTCGCAATGATCAGGACGCGATCCTCGAAACCACCCTGCGCGCCCTGTGCATGGGGCTGCTGATCGGGGCCGCGCTGTGGCTGCTGCAATGGCCGCTCATTGAACTGACGCTGACCCTGTTCGGCGCCAGCATCGAAGTGGAAACCATCGCCGCACAGTATTTTTCCGTCCGCATCTGGGGCGCACCGGCCACCCTTGGCTCCTACGTACTCATGGGGTATTTCATCGGCCAGGGTTTAAGCCGTCACTTACTGCTGGTGCAGCTTAGCCTCAATGGACTGAACATCGCCCTCGACCTGTTGCTGGCAGGCGTTTTTGAACTGGGTGCCACCGGTATCGCATTGGGAACCGCGATTTCGGAATGGACGGTCTTCTGCCTGGCGCTGGGGTTGGTGATCCGGCATTTCAAGGGTGAGAATTCCACACCGGACCTGAGTTGGAAGACCCTGCCCTGGCGTACCCTGTTCCAGGCGGACAAGTTCAAACCGGTGTTGCACGCCAACCTGAACCTGATGATCCGCACGCTGTTTCTACTGCTGGGTTTTGCGGTGTTCACCGATCAGGGTGCACGGTTCGGTGACCAGGTGCTGGCCGCGAACCATATCCTGTTGCAGTTCATTTCGTTCAGTGCATTTTTTCTGGATGGATTTGCGTTCACCTGTGAATCCATGGCGGGCAAAGCCCTGGGTCAGAACAATCGAACGTTGTTCCTGTTGGTGATCCGGCGCACCACGGCGTTGGCCGCAACCACCGCGCTGCTGCTCGCCCTGGGTATTCTGCTGATGGGGGGAACCCTGGTGAGCTGGCTTACGGACCTGCCGCCGGTGCAGGAAACCGCTCTGCGTTTCCTGCCATTCTGCGCCCTCTACGTTTGCCTCTCGTTTGCGGCCTTTCAGCTGGATGGGTTATTCATCGGCACCACCAGCACGGCCCCATTACGCAATGCGGCGATCCTCGCCACCACCAGCTTCATGCTCCTATGCTGGATCTGCATCCCGTTGTGGGGCAACCGGGGATTGTGGATCGCCTTTGTCGGCTTTGTGTTGCTGCGGGCCATCTACCTGGGGCGTTACTTCACGCCCCTGCTGGCCAGACTGGATACCCGCACCTAGGTTTATTCTGTCGGCGTCAGCGTGGACCCCATGGGCTCCGCAGCGGATTCAGAACCTGGTTCAGAACCCGGCTCAGGCGCCATGGCGGATTGCAGCATGGCCTCCAGAGGCAAAGGATTGTCGTTCAACATCAACACACCGTCCGCCAATGCTGCCCGCAGCACCAGCTTACCCTGTTCCGTCAGCAACAGCCCCTGCTGCTGGTAAGGTTGCACCATGGCGGCAAACTGACTGCCCATTACTGCGGCCTCGTCCAGCTCCAGGTCAAGCGCGCCGCGGAAGGCCGGCAGGAATTGCATGGGGTCCTCCAGGCTATCCCAGCTGACACCCGCGGGCAGCCCCACAAACTCCAGATTCAGGTGGGCGTGGTGCGGCGCGCCCAGGGCGCCGACATCCAGTCGCTGCACAAAGCCCAGGCCCGGCTGTAACAACGTCTGCATCACTTGCGTCAAGCGATGCTCCAGCTCCGGTGTCAACTGAGCTTCACCCATGGCATCCACAGGCAGGGTACCGGCGCTGACCGCTTGCTGGATCTCCAGGCTCACCTCTGACCACTGTTCCAAGCCCTCTGGGGATACCCCCAGCACCTCCATATGCCAACGGGCGGATTCAAGGGGAAGCGGAGATTCCAGGCGACTGATCTCAAGGGTCTGGAAGAAATCCATTTTCCCCTGGTTCAACTGGCTGCCGTGATTCAGCTTGATGTCTTCCAGGATCAGGGAAAACGCTTTACTGTTCAGTGCCAGCCGCGGCAGGGCAAAAACACTCTCACCCACCAGGGTATAGGGATTGTTACCCTGGTAATTCATGGCGCCGGAGGCTTCTGTCATATCCAGTGCCAGGTCGGTGGTCAACAAACTGCTGGGGCGGATCAGGAAGGACGCGTCAAACCGCGTCAGGTCCGCACTGGTGAGCAAGGAGGCGCTGAGGCCACCAAAACGAATGTGGTCCTCGCCCTCGTCTGCGGAATAGGCCTGGATTTCCAGCTCAGTATGGGCAGTCTGATCAAAGTAGATAATGGTCTGGATGGTGAGCGGCGTGGCTGCCAGCCACTCAGACAGGGTCTGGGCCAGTCCTTCAGGGTTGTCACCGGCAAAACCCAGATTGCCATAACCCAGCCCGAAGCGGACACCCAGGTCCGTGAACAAGACCGGTCCGTGCTGCAAATCGGATTTCACCAGCAGGTCAAACGATTCGCTCACCAGAGTCGGGTCCCCCAGCCACTCGGCCGGATGCAAGCGCACCCGCACCAGGGCCTGAGAGCCAAACCAGCCCCGGTCATAGGATTCGGCGGTGATCTCCACCCCCGGCTGCTGCGGCATACTGGCCACCCGGCTCTGGTAGGCCCGCTCCAGGGCAAAACCGGTTACCAACGGAAAACTGAGCAGAACCCCAACCCCTATCGCCACCACATAAATCACTAATTTCTTCATGACTACGCCTTATTAATCTTTATAATTCCGTGAGTTATCCCAACTCCCCGATACAATAATAGCTGAGGCTGAAACAAATGCTGATGCGATGCATCAAACTGTGGAACACCCCTCAACCGTGGCATACAAAATAAGGCAATCCATGTCCCCACAACCCGTTCGCATCCTGTTTCTCTGCACCCACAACCGCTGCCGCAGCATTCTGGCGGAAGCCATCACCCGCCACCTGGGAACGCCGTTGCTGGAGAGTGCCAGCGCCGGCAGCCAACCGGAAGGCAAAGTACATCCGGACACCCTGCAGCAGCTGCGCGCACGGGGCATGGAGATCCATGGTCTGCACAGCAAGTCCTGGCATGAAATGGCGGGCTTCCAACCGGATTACAGCATCGCCGTGTGCCAGCAGGCAGCGGGAGAAGCCTGTCCGGCCTGGATGGAGCACACCCCCATGATTCACTGGGCTTTGCCGGACCCCTCCAAAATCCTCGACTCCGCAGAGCAACGCCAACAGGCGTTTCAAAACGTCATGGACACCATTGCCCGGCAAGTACAGCAGTGGCGTGCGCTATTGGAACAGGGCAGTGATGAGTTCCACCGCTATATGCAGGGTCAACTGGCGCGGCGCAGCACCCAATCCCTGAACTGAGAGACCGGCATCGGTTTGGCCAGGTAGAAGCCCTGCACACGATCACAACCCAAGCGGGTGACGGCCGTCAGTGTGTCCTGATCCTCCACCCCTTCCGCCACCGTCTGGATCTGCAGCGCCCGAGCCAGTTTCACCGTATTCTCCACAATCCGGTAATCGCTGTCGGTGCGTGACATCTGACTGATAAAACTGCGATCGATCTTCAGTTCATGCACCGGCAGACGACTCAGATACGCGAGGGAGGAATAGCCGGTGCCGTAATCATCCAGGGCAATGCTGCATCCGGTGGACGCCAGCTGATTAAGGTTCTCAATCACCGTCTCGAAGTTTTCGCTGGAGGAGGTTTCGGTGACTTCGAACACAATGTCGCTCAGGTTCACCATGTGCTGTTCCGCGGTGCTGGTCACGAAGGAGATCAGCTTTGCCTCCATCAGATTCTTGATGGACAGGTTGATACTCAAGGTGAGGATGTGCCCACCCTCATTGAAACTGTGCAGCAGGCAGAAGGACTCCTCAATCACATAGCGGGTCAGCTCCGGCATCAGGCCTGCCTCCTCTGCTACTTCAATGAATTCCACCGGCGACACCACCCCGAATTTTTCACTGTGCCAACGCAGCAGTACTTCGGCACCGGTCAGGCGGTTGGAGCGGCAATCAAACTGAGGCTGCAGATACAGGTCCAACTCCCGCACCCGGATGGCGTTCAGCAGTTCCCCCACAATGGCCAGGCGCCGCCGGCCGAACGCGTCAATATCGGAACTGTAGATGGTGATGGATTCCGAAGCCCGAAAGCCATAGTCACGGGCCGCGCTGGCATGCTGCATCAGAAGGTCCGCCCGATCACCGTGTTTGGGGTAAATGGCAATACCGCACTGCGCCTTCAGCCGCGTCACGGTACCCCCGACTTCAATGGCGGTCTCATGCAACTGCATGACATGGCCCACCAGATCATGAATGGAGCGATAGTCTTCCCCCACTTTGGCGAGGAACGCCAGGCTACCGAACTCCGGCACCGCAATATAGACCCGGGCGCTCTTCTCCACCGCAATGGCCTGGATGTCACTGGATAACTCGTGGTTCAACCGGCCGCTGACCTGGGCGAACAGGTCTTCCGCCAGACGCCGCCCCAAGGACGACGAGATTTCCTTGAACTGGGGAAAGTACAGAATCGACAGGGCAAACGAATCATAGCCGGAACGGTGATCAATCATCTCCCCCAGGCGGCTCAACAGCAGTGAATCGTTGGGGTACTTGGTTATTGGATCATGCAACGCCTGCTGCAGGGCTTCCTCCTGCACCTGCACAATGGCGTTCTGGGCCGCCTTCATTTTTTCCATGGCGATCAGCTTGTGGCGGCGCTCCTCCTTGATGCGATGGGCCAACGCGAAGGACAGCAGCAACGCTTCCAGCATGGAACCCGCCTGAAACGCATGGTTGGTGAATTGGGAGGGCTCCACCAGACCAAAAATATTGGCCAGATACAGTGCCGTACCACACACAAACGCTGCTGTGGCAAAGACAAAATAACGGGCGATCTCCACCCCGGACAACAACGCGTTGACACCCGCAGCCAATACCAGAAACATGGACACCGCTCCCACACAACCCGCCAGGAACGCACCTTTATCGGGGGTGTAGATCACATAAAGGGCCACCAGCAGGTTCACCGCACACATGGCTCGCAACACCTGCCGCAAGGCGGTGCCCAGGCTGTTCTGCTGTAGGAAGCTCAAGGTAAAACACAACAGCCAGAACAGCGTCATACAGGCAGACAGCGGCAGCATATAATGAGTGACCTGCGCATCCGCCCAAAAATAGCGGGCACCCAAGCCCGAGATGGACAGCATTAACCCCACCAATGACACCAACGTCATGACGTAATAGGCGTAGGTAACATCCGACATGGAAATAAACAGAAAGCAGTTATACAGCAGGAGCGCAACAATTACGCCAAAGTACACCCCCCAGAACAACGCCTCCATGTTCTGTCGGGTCACCAGATACTCCACACTCCACAGCTCGATGGGGATCTGCAAAGACGTGGTGGATTCCACTCTGGCCAATACCTGCACATTGCCCAGGGCTTGCTCGGGCACCGGAAAGTTGATGTTGTGGCTGCGAAATGCAGCTGGATCAGCCCGCAGGGTTGGCAGGTCGGTATGCCACAACAGGGCACCACTCTCCACATCATAAAAATACAGATCCACCTGCTCCAGCAACGGATAGGTAATCACCAGATGCCAGTTGCGGCGGGGATATTCCTGAAAGTTCAGGTTCAGCTTCAACCACACGGCAAAATCCACAAAACCAAAGTTCAGCACGTCGCCGTCGGTATTGCGTACCCATTCCTGCACCTGCAGCATGTCTTCCGCCTGCAACTGCTTGCCTGGATCAATGTAGTAACTGGTGAAGGCGTTGAGTTTGTGGTTTTCGAAAGATTCCCCACCGCTGTGGGGATGCCCCATTGCCATTGCAGTCTGTACGGAAAATAACATGAAGCTGATCACAAAAAGATCAACCATGTTCAGCCGGTGCTGTTTGCAAGACCCCGGAGGAGTTCTCGCACTCAATTTGAATCCGTTCAATATTCCGCACTCTGTTTTTGACGAATCAGAATTCTGGTCCAGACTTTCCAATACCTTAGTGATTATTATAGATGGAACTTGGAAATGAGCACACTACACGGAGAGTATCGACGCCATTCGCGCACCAGCATAAAAACGCCAGTGTCCGTGAGCCTTGATGACAACGGGCTGGCCACCAAAACCCGGGATGTATCTGAGAGCGGCCTCTGCATTTCCAAACCCACCGAACTTACCTTGAAACCGGGGCAGACGGTGAACGTCACCTTTAACCGCATGTCCAACCTGTCGGTGCCCGCCACCATCGTTCGGGTATCGGATCACCAGATCGGGCTGGCACTGGATCACATCCGGTTCAGCGAGCAGGATCTCACCGGTATTATCAGTACCTCCCCCTGGCATCAGCGGGCCAAAGTGGCCGTCAAGCGCACCTTCTGGAAAAACACCCGACGCCTGGCGGTATTGATCACCAACACAATCTTACGCAAACCTCTGCTGAAAATGATCAAGCCCAGCTTCATTTTTGCTGTGTACGGAAATGAAAAAGATGTGGGCACCTACTATACACCGTTAATGGCCAAACTGATTCCGCCCCTGATGATCGGCAGCATCATCCGCAACCGCAACCAAACCGGCATCATGGTGGCTTCCAAATTCTATGAACACGAACTGGCGCAGGATTCCGACAAGGTGCGCACCTACCTGGAACAACTGCAGGAAGAGTTTCCGGAGATTGAAACCGTGGCGCTGGTCGGCCGCCTGCCCAACTTTGTCATGAAAGCCGGCCAGGAGATCAAGGCCCCCTATGTGGACGGCTCCATGGGCACCCGCTACATGATCTGGGACGTAGGCCGGCAGATGCAGCAACTGGACCGCTATCGCAACGAGGACATCATCGCGGTACTGGGGGGCGCCGGTCGCATCGGCAACATGGTGTGTGAAGACCTGACCCGGGTTTACCGCACGGTGATCGCTTTCGACCCCCGCTATGAAAAAGAGGAAGAGGTGTACACCCCCATCGGCAAGATCATCCGCAGCGGCAACCCGGAGATGCTGCAGCGCAGCAAACTGTTCATCGGCCTCACCCATCACGGCGATGCCATGCGGGATCTGATGCCCCACATTCCCGCCGGCTCCATGATTGCCGATGACACCCACCCCTGCATCAGCTACGAAACCCGCCAGGAAATGAAAACCCTGGACATTGCGGTGGAAAAAATCGTCCTCCACCATGAAGATTTCTCCATGTGGCCCAGGATGCCGGGCTGGAACAACCGGGCCATTCCCGGCTGCCTGGTGGAGGCCCTGGTACTGCAGGAGCAGAGCGATGTGGATGTGGGCGACTTCGACCGATTCTGTGCCACCGCCCAGCAAATCGGCTTCCACGGCCAGTTGATCAAACCCCTGGAGGAATAGCCGCCGGGCATCGAGTTAAACCTTAAAAAGACATATACTTCCCTTACCTACGCCACTCAAAGGGAAGTATATGTCCTCGAACAACAGCCTCTCTAACCCGAAAAGCCAGATCGTCATCCGCAACGCCACGTTGAAAGATGCTCCCGCCATCTGTGATCTCAGTTCAAGGGTCTATGCCAACACCGGCATGTACGGATATTCCGAAGGGGCGATCACCGGGCAGATCAATCACTTTCCCCAAGGCCAGTTTGTCATCCTCATCAACGAGAAGGTGGTGGGTTATTGCGCCACGTTCCGCATCAGTGAGGACCTGGCGTTGAAATCCCACAACTGGACCGAAATCACCGGCAACGGCTATGCCTCACGCCATGATCCCGACGGCGACTGGCTGTACGGCATGGAAGTGGCGGTGGACCCGGAATATCGGGGCTATCGCCTGGGACAACGGCTCTATAACGAGCGCAAACGCCTCTGCCAGAGCCTGGGCCTGAAAGGCATCGTCTTCGGCGGCCGGCTGCCAAGCCTCACCCACAGACTCAAGAAGTTCGGTTCGGTGGAGGAATACGTTGGGCAGGTGGTGCAGAAGAAACAGCGGGATCAGGTGTTGTCGTTCCAGTTGCACAACGGCTTCGAGGTGATCGGCATCATTCCCCACTACCTGGACGCCGATGTGCAATCCCTGGGTTACGCAGTGCACCTGATGTGGCGCAACCCCAAGGTGCCCGCCGAGGAAGCCAAGTCCAACAAGAAAAAGTACGGCGGGCGGGTACCGGACTCCATCCGCATCGGCTCGGTGCAGTACATGCAACGGCGGGTCCACTCGTTTGAGGAATTCCTTTCCATCGTGGAATACTTTGTCGATGTGGTGGCAGACTACAAAGGGGATTTTGTGGTGTTCCCGGAACTGTTCGCCCTGCAACTGCTGTCCATCGAGGATCAGGCGCTCTCCCCCATGGAATCCATGGAAGCCCTCACCAAATACACCCCCCAGTTCAAAGAAGCCCTGCGGGAAATGGCTATCCGCTACAACATCAACATCATCGGCGGCTCCCACCCCACCATCATGCCCAACGGGCGGGTGGAAAACATTGCCTATATCTTCCTGCGGGATGGCTCCATCCACGAACAACCGAAGATCCACCCCACCCCCAACGAGGTATACTGGTGGAACATCGAAGGTGGCAACACCCTGAAGGCCATTGAAACCGATTGCGGCCCCATTGGCGTACTGATCTGCTACGACTCGGAGTTCCCGGAGCTGGCCCGTCACCTGACGGATCAAGGCATCTCCATACTGTTCGTGCCGTTCTGCACCGACGAACGCCAGAGCTACCTGCGGGTGCGCTATTGCTGCCAGGCCCGGGCGGTGGAAAACCAGATTTATGTGGTGATGTCCGGCAACGTGGGCAACCTGCCGAAGGTGAACAACATGGACATCCAGTATGCCCAAAGCTGTATCCTGACGCCCTGTGATTTCCCCTTCGCCCGGGACGGCATCGCCGCCGACACCACCCCGAACGTGGAAATGATTGCGTTTGCGGATTTGAGGCCGGAAACCCTGATGATGGCCCGCAACAACGGCACGGTCAAAAACCTGCTGGACCGGCGTCACGACCTGTACAGCCTGAACTGGCGCGGGAAGTAGTCGCCAGGCGGCTACTTCCCCTTAACGTTCGACCTTACTTTTCAACCTTACTTTTCAACCCTATTTTTCAACATTACTTTTCAACAAAGGCCCGTTCAATGACATAGTGGCCCAGGTCACCGTGGCGGGCCTCGTTAAAGCCCCGCTCATCCAGGATACGGCAGGTGTCTTTCAACATGGAAGGGCTGCCACACAACATGAAACGGTCCTGCTCCGGCGAGATCTCCGGCAGGCCGATATCACTGAACAGCTTGCCACTTTCCATCAGATCCGTGAGTCGTCCCTGGTTGCGGAAGGACTCCCGGGTGACCGTGGGGTAGTAAATCAGCTTGTCCCGCACCACGTCACCAAAGAATTCATTGTTGGGCAACTCGTCCAGAATGTACTGCTCATAGGCCAGGTCTGCCACGTGCCGTACACCATGGGTCAGGATCACCTTGTCGTAGGCTTCGTACACTTCCGGGTCCTTGATGATGCTCATGAACGGCGCCAGTCCGGTGCCGGTGCTCAGCAGGTACAGGTTCCGCCCCGGCAGCAGGTGATCCACAAGCAGGGTTCCGGTGGGCTTGGTGCTGACAAAAACCTCGTCCCCCACCTGCAAGTGCTGCAGTTTCGAGGTGAGGGGGCCGTCCTGCACCTTGATGCTGAAAAACTCCAGCTCCGGCTCATAGTTGGCACTGACAATACTGTACGCCCGCAACAGGGGCCGCCCTTCATTCTGCAACCCGATCATGGTGAAGTGACCATTCTTGTAACGGAACCCCGGATCACGGCTGGTGGTAAAGCTGAACAAAGTATCGTTCCAATGGTGGACACTGGTAACGCGTTCTGTGATCAGGTTGGCCATAGCAAATACTCCATGCAGGTTGATATGGCCACCACTATAGACGCCGGGCCAGTTATTGGTAAAATGGGTAATATTGATATATTTAATCGATTTTACCGATATGAAATACAGTCTCCGCCAATTGCAGGTGTTCCTCGCCACCGCCCATTACGAGAATATTTCCAAGGCTGCCAACAGCCTGGCCATGTCCCAGTCCGCCGCCAGCAGTGCCCTGGCCGAACTGGAAGCCCAGTTCGACATCAAACTGTTTGACCGGGTGGGCAAACGCCTGCAACTGAACGCCCTGGGTCACGCCCTGCGTGGACAGGCCGAAGCACTGCTGCGCCAGGCCGAGGAGCTGCAAGTGGCCTTCCAGCAACACTCCGCCATCGGCCACTTGAAGGTGGGTGCCACCCTCACCATCGGGAACTACCTGGCGGTGCACATCATGAGCCGTTTTTTGCAGGACAAACCCAATGCCCGGGTGGAGCTGGACGTGGCCAACACCGCCAGCATCGCCCGCAAGGTAAAAAACTTCGAGTTGGACCTGGGCCTGGTCGAAGGTGAGCTGTCGGACCCGGACCTGAACATCATGCCCTGGATGAAAGACGAGCTAGTGGCGTTCTGCGCGCCGCAACATCCCTATGCCCGCAAAAAGCGCTTGAGCGACCGGGACCTGTTGCGGGCCCAATGGATTCTACGGGAACAGGGGTCAGGCACCCGCCAGACCTTCGATTGGGCCATGCACGGCATTCTGCCTCAACTCCAGGTGCTGCTGGAGTTGCAGCACACAGAGGCCATCAAGCGGGCCGTGGAGGCGGGACTCGGCATCGGCTGTCTGTCACGGGTGGCGCTGAAAGAGGCCTTCGCCCGGGGCAGCCTGATTCCTCTGCCCATTCCACAGCGCAATCTGCAACGGGAATTTTATTTTATCCTGCATCACCAGAAATACCGCAACAGCAGTATCGATGCCTGGCTCGACCTCTGCAAACAGCTATTCCATTAGTCGAGAACGGGGCAATTGATTGGCTTTGTGATTCTTTTTGTAAGCGTACATTCGATCATCCGCGAGGCGGATCCAATGGTTGGCATCCGCCACCGTCACCTCACCCAGCGCCACGGCGCCAAATGACAAGGTTACCTGGAGCGGATCACCACCTCCTGATTCAGTGCCGATGACCAACGCTTCCAGTTTTTCCAGGAAACGGGCAGACTCCCGCACATCCGTTTCCCGCAATAACAGCAAGAACTCATCGCCGGCATAACGATAGAAACCATCTGTCTGGCGAATGTTCTGTCGCATAGCCCGGGAGAATTCAATCAAAACCTGATCCCCGGCCTCGTGACCATGGCTGTCATTCACCGCTTTGAAATCATTGAGGTCAATAAAGATCAGACTGGCATTGGTTTGGTAACGCTGAAACAGCGCGATGCTTTCCTCCAGATCGCTGATGGCATAAGGGCGACGCACTGCCATGGTTAGGGGATCAAATTTGGCCAGCTGTTCCAGTTGCCGGTTGCTTTGTTCCAGCTTTTCCCGTGCCATTCGTTCGTCTGTCACATCCCGCGCCATGCCCACCAGAAACAGCAGATCCCCTTTGGCAGAGCGCACCGGCACACCCTCATCATGAATGTAGCGCACCTTACCTTCCTTATCCCGAATCCGGTAATTCACATTCCAGATGCCCTGGCGATGATTGGCAATTTCACTCTGAACCAAAGGCCGGTCCTCTGGCAGGATGGATTCCATAAAACTCTTAGGGTCGTGCAACAAACTGGTGATCGTACGCCCCCACAGGCTTTCGTATCGATCGCTGACAAACATCACTTTTTCTATTCCCGGCGACGCCATCCACACCACGGCATTAACATGGTTGGCAATACTCTTGAACTTGGCTTCCGACGCCAACAGCTCCTCTTCGTACTGTTTGCGGTAAGAAATGTCTTCGATGATGGCGATCAGGTACTCCGGGCGACCACTTTCATCCCGGTACACCGTCATGGTAAGTGTGACCCAGACATCGCGCGAGCGATTGTCCAACAGCCGTTTCTCAAAGCGCAGATGTTCCACTTCATTGCTCAACAGCCGTTTCAGGGTCAGCCGGTTGGAGTTGCGTTCTGACACCGGCGTCAGATCATCCAGCGACATGTCCTCCAAGGTGAGACGCTCATACCCCAATATTGACGATAATTGCCGGTTCACCTTGATAAACCGCCCTTCGAGGCTGACCTGAGCAATGCCCACTGGCGCCAACTCGAATGTAACCCGGAAATGCTGTTCCATCTGGATCGCGTGGCGTTCAATGCTTTCCACATTGGAGACATCCATCAGGTTCACGATGGCATAGCGCTTCTGCTCCACCTGATACAGACCAATCAGCACCTCCACCTTTTTACTGTTGCCCTGGGCAGTGGCAATACTCACCGGATTGCGCATGGTTCTGGCGCCAGCGCTGTTAAAGAACAGCTTGCGGTAGCCAGCATGATCAATCCGGTCGGATTCCGGCACAAAGGCTTCCACCTGCCGACCCACCAGCGCATGCGTATCACACTCAAGCAATTGCGCAGCTCCCTGGTTTGCCACCAATATTTCACCGCTCTCTGCCACAACCAGGGTAGGATTAGGGGCGGCGTCCAGCAGTTTTTGACGGGAGGTTATATCCGTTTGTTCCTGCAACCGCCGCTGCAAACCGGTCAGTGCTGCCACACACACAATACAAAGCACGATCGTCAACACCAGGCACAGCAACAGGATCAGGTTAAAAAAGTCATCCCGCCGCTGCTCGCGCTGAACATCCTCGCGCAACAACCCAGCCGCCTTGATCTGCAGCTGGGCGATAAGGCCGTGCAAGGCTTCCGCGGCCACAGCGTCATCCACGTGAACCTTCATATCAATTTCCTGCACAGGAATCTGTTGGTTGTGCAGTTGACGGGTGATTTCCAGTTTTAACTGATATTCGTTGATGGTGCGCTCAATCCGCCTGACCTGGCTGGCCAAAGGCTCCTCCCTGAACGCATCCCTGCTGTTCTGAAACATCACTTCCAGCCGTTTCAGGTTATCCAGGGTGGCGCTGTAATACGCTTCCTCACCACGCAGCACGTAGTTCTTGAAGTTGTGTATGAATCCGGAGTATCCGAGCTGATGTAACAGAAGAGAAATACGTGCCTGACTGTCGAGGGTGGAGCGCAGCTGTGCGGTAGTCTCAACCCGTTGTTCCTGAAAGGTACGGCTCATCCAGAACGCCAGTAGCAGCGCACTGACCAATATGGCTCCTACAATGACAACAGCCCTGGTTTTCACCGATGTTCGTCCTTGATACTGTAACTGGGGTGCGCACCTATACTGCGTGTCGCCCGCTCTATTGAATGGTCAACAGGACCTTAATGTTGGCCAGGTTTTGTGCCGACTGCAGCGATCTGACATCCACATAACCAATCATGTTCGGGTTGGAAGCAACAAATTCCAATACTTCATCGTCACCGGAAACCGCAAACGGTGGCTGGCCACGGCCGGTGAAGATCAGTCGTGACCAATAGGAGTTCAGCTGGGGCAAACTCTTTTTAACCACCTTAAGATAAAACTCTTCTTTCAAGCCTTCCCGCTCCAACTGGTCCAATGGAATAACCTTGGTTCCATCGGGCAACTGACGGGTTTTTCCCAAAAAGATGCTGGCCACATCCTCTACACTGATTTCACGGACGTCATTGGAATGATTAACAATAATCGCGAGTTCGCCGCTGGCCGAGGAGGCCGACTGGATTCCCCAAAAGAACAAACTCCAGATCAACAGCACTCTCTGCGCTCTCATATTGTTTCCTCTTCCTCTCATTGTTATCGGTTTCCCTGAACTCGCCCGCATTGACGGGCACATTTCTACCGGTCAACACTAATAAAAGTACACATATGTGCTTTCTTCAATAATTTCTTGCACTTAACACATGGCTAGCGAAACTGCTCTGCCTGATTGTTGGTGCCTGCATCAACCCCCTGAACGATGACACAGTTGCGCCCGGAACGTTTCGCGCTATACAGCCCGATGTCCGCCCGCTCCATGACGTCTTCGACGCTTTCCCTTTCGTTAAGCATGATGGAAATGCCAATACTGACGGTGAAGGACACCGGCCGCTCCTCCATATCAAAGGTCTCTTCCATCCAGCGCTTGCGAATGCGTTCTGCCACCAGGTAGGCGCCCTGCTCTTCCGAGGACACCAGAATGGCGCAAAATTCCTCGCCACCGATGCGCCCCATCAAATCCTCTTCCCGCAGGTTTTGCTTGAGGATCTCGGCAAAGCGCCGCAGCACGGTGTCCCCCGCCTGGTGGCCATACCTGTCGTTGACGGCTTTGAAATGGTCCAGATCCAGCATCAACAACGCCAGTGGCTGTTGATAACGCACCGCCCGGCGCAGTTCCTTATTGGCGAACTCAAAAAAGCTGCGGCGGTTGTACACCCCGGTCAGGGAGTCCGTGGTCGCCAGGCGCTCCAGCTCCTGCTGGGTGCGTTTGCGGTTGGTGATGTCCATGACCGAGATGAATATCGATCGGATGCCCCCAAACTCCAGCTGACTGCCGGTGAGCGACGCCCAGAAGGTACGGTTACCCTGGGACTTCATCACCATTTCCGTTTCAAACACATTTTCATCGCTCTGCACGGTATCTATAAAGGTGATGCGGTCTTGCGGTACGGACCAGAACTCTTTCGATTTCAGCTCCTCGCAGACGATGGCATCATTGAGGCCGAACAGGCTATAGGCACTGGCATTGGCATACAGGACCGGGAACTCCTCGGCCAGTTCCAGAATAAGAATGGGATAGGGAGCGGCATTGAGGATGGAGCGCATCCGCTCTTCGCTGCGCTGCAATGCCATTTCCGCCAGCTTGCGATCGGTAATATCCTGCACGGTGCCGGTTTCGTGGACCGGACTGCTGGCTTCACCCAACAGCACCTGCCCCGCCAGGCGGATGTGCTTCTCAAACCCGTCCTTGCCGACAACCCGGTGATCACACTGATAACTGCCGCCCTGGAAATACGCCGACGCCACCACTTCCGTTACCCTTTCCAGGTCATCCGGGTGAATCAGGCTTTCATAGTGGGGAATGTGATCTGCACTTTCATCCAGCCCCAGTACCGCCATGGCTTCACTGGACCAAAAAGTTTCGCCGGTTTCAAAATTACGCGTCCAGCTCCCGATGCGGGCGATGCGCTGGGCTTCGTGCAGGCGCATATTCGCCCGGTCCAGATCCTCCTCCTTATTCGCCAACAGCTGTATGAAATGGCTGCGCACCAGCCATAACACCACACCAAAGGCGGCCAAAAGGAAGAACAGTATCCAGACCCAATCACTGGTGACAAAACCACCGCTATCACCCTGTTCATACAAAATTTCTATGGTTTCTGCACGGACACAGGTACTGAAAAAAGCCGGAAAGAGCCCGCCTACAGCCAATAACAGGCTGAAACTTTTATTATTTTTAGCTATCTTTATGGCTAATTTATCAACCTTGCTGTGTAACAAAACGCATTAGGCTCCCAGCGTTCGACGGCGGATTCATTCAGTATAGTCAACGCTGCCAATACAACCTGATATCCGTAAGCCAAATTAATGCTTACTTTTTAGAAGGTTGTAGGAGATGAGCCACTGTGACGAAAACGGCAAGCGAACCCCGTACCCTGTATCAGCGACGCGCGACACAAGGCTGCCTTATCAATGAAACGCTTTCTGCCCATTTGGACCCTGCTGTTCACGCTGTCAGGCAACAGCTTGGCGAACGAAGCCGAACCCGATGAGCCCGCACCGGCACCGGTGGAACCCCACTCCCAAAGCACAGAACCAGCCAGCGCCAGCGACGAGGATGAGCCGCCATTGGATCAGGCCCAGCCCATTACGCTGTTGAAAAACACCATTGCCCCCGGCACCTTCCGCACCCTGCATTGGTCACCGGGCCTGTCCATGACCAGCCTGAACACTCCGGTACCGGTGCTGGTGGCCCATGGTGTCAAACCCGGGCCGGTGATGTGCCTGACGGCGGCGATCCACGGTGATGAGTTAAACGGTATTGAAATCGTGCGCCGGGTGCTGCACCAGCTGGAACCGGACAACCTGCGGGGCACGGTCATTGGCATGCCCATCGTTAACCTGGACGGCTTTCGCCGGGCTTCCCGCTATATGAGTGACCGGCGGGATCTGAATCGTTACTTTCCGGGCAATCCTTCCGGCAGTTACGCGTCCCGGGTGGCTCACTCCCTGTTCCACAAGGTGATCCTGCACTGCGACTACCTGCTGGATATCCATACCGGCTCATTCCTGCGCACCAACCTGCCCCAGTTGCGGGGCAACCTCACCAATCCGATGATTCTGGAATTCAGCCGCCACTTTGGCGGTATGGGTGTACTGCACCATGGCGGTGGTGGGGGCACATTGCGCAAGGCCGCCGCCGATGCCGGCATTCCCGCCATCACCATGGAGACCGGTGGCCCTCATTCCCTGGATCAGGAAGCCGTCTCCCATGGGGTGAAAGGGGTGAAAAATCTGCTGCACAACCTGGATATGTATAAGACCGTACGCCTGTGGTTGATTCCACAGCCGGTGTTCTATCAGTCTACGTGGGTGCGTTCCAACCAGGGTGGCATGATGCTCTCCAAAGTGGAACTGGATGAAAAGGTGAAGAAAGGACAGCTCCTGGGCAAGGTCATCGACCCCATTACCAACACCAGCAGTGACATCATTTCACCGCTGGATGGTATCGTCCTGGGCAAGGCATTGGATCAGGTGGTCAGTCCCGGGTTTGCCACCTTCCACATCGGCATCATCGCCACAGAGGCACAGTTGTCCGAGCCCATTCCCGCCAAGGTGACGGAACCGGAACTGGAGAGCGAGAACGGTGACTCCATGAGTTCCCCGCCCATCGCGCCCACCGAATCCGCTGAGCCGTTCCAGGATATGGACAGCTAAAGGTTATTTGCCCAGGAGGAAGTTCACCACCTCGAACAATTCCTCTTCGGAGCCGGCCATTTTCACAGTAGTGGTGTAGTGGCCATTGACCATGAAAGCCGGTACACCACGAATCTGGTACTGGCCGTAGATCTTGCCCGCGGTGTTGGTTTTGGTTTCCACCGTGTTGTCGGTCCAGGCTGCGTTGATTGCAGCTTCGCTCACCCCGAGCCCCTGCAGTGCGTCATAGGCACCTTTCGGCCCGTCCACGGTTTTATTCTGGCCATGCAGATAATCGAACACCACCGGCATGGCCTGATCCACCAGATCCAACTTTTCAATCACATAATACAAACGGCCCAGATCGCGGAACTTGGCGTTCCAGGTAGCGGGCACCCGGCTGAACTGCACCGCCTCTGGCTTGCTCTCCAACCATTTTTCCACCAACGGCTCCACATGATAACAGTGCGGGCAACCGAAGCTGAAAAACTCCATTACCGTATTCGGTTGGTGCTGGGTATTGGGCACTTTCTGGTAGTGAACGCCCTCCACATAACGCTCCAGGCTGAACGCCCACAGGCTGGAACACATGAGGCTCATCACCACGATCACCACGCTTTGCTTTATTGTTTTCATATCCGATCCATCACCTTGTTTGATTCATAAACTCATAATCGGTTAGTGCTCATTAGCATATCAGCTTGTTATGACAAGCCCAACTTTATGATATTCATACTGAATCCTGCCCAAAAATTGATGGAACGCAAGCCACGGAGCCGCGGATTCCACCTATACTGATATAGGATTAATGAAGGTAGCTTATGTTCAGTATTCGTCGCCAGGTGGCCAAATTCACGTCCCGTGTAATGCACAACCGGGCTCACATTCTGCAGGACTTGCGCCTGGCGGCTCACCATGCCTGGACGTTGCCATTCCTGGCCACCCCCTGGAATGCGGAAGCCCTGACCCAGTCTGAACTCCACCCCGGCAGTTACAACAACTGGGGCGACATCATCAACCTGAGCCTGCAGACCCTGGTGCCCATGGAGCGCCGGACCTACAGCCCGGGCACCATCGGTTGCTATCCGGAACACTATGCCAGCACCTCCGGACGGGAGAAGTGGTTCTTCATCAACGGCATCTGCACCTCGCCACCCATTGCGATATTGAACGGCCTGGAACTGGCAAAAGCCTTTCACCGCCCCATCCACCTGATCCACACCCCCACCTATGGCGCGGTTTGGGATCTGTGGGATTCCATTACCGCCCGCACCCTGCGCAAGGATGGCAAACTGTCCCGCCCTGCCTACGATGTGGTGAAAGAGGCGCTGGCCCACCACGACAAGGTGGTGTTGATCGGGCACTCCCAGGGCACCATCGTCAGCAGCTACATCGCCCGCAAGCTATTGAAAGACAAGCGCTACCGCCATCACGCGCCCAAGCTGGAGATCTATTGCATCGCCGGGGTGGCGGACAGCTTTCGTATTGATCCGGAGTTGAGTGAGCACTTCGGTCGCGGCATCCCCTATGTGGAACACTTCGCCAACGGCATGGACTTCTTCTGCCGCATCGGGGTCCTGGCTCACCTGGAACACACCGCCGGCGCGGTGTTCAGCATTCCCGACCGCACCGGGCACCTGCTGAACGACCATTACATTCCCGGCATCTGGCGGGGGGAATACTGCAATCAGAAATCCCGGCTGTTCAAATACATCGACGGCAACTCACCGGCTTCCACCGACTACGTCCACCACGATCTCAAGCAGGCTCCCACCCAGCCCCAGCCGGTGATCACCCCGATTCGCAAAGCCGCTAATCACTAGCCATAAAGGCTTCAATTTCAGCGGCTTTTGCCATCCCGTCGTGATACCCCAGGGCGATCAGCTCCTGGCAAAAACGCCGCTCAAACAGTAAATAGCTGAGAATACTGGAGCCGGAACTGCGGGTGGCACCGATGCCATGCAAAAACACCCGGATGCTGACCGGCAACACATGCAGGTATTTCGAGGCTATCCGGTCCAGGCATTGGGAAGGCGAGATCACCAGGCTGTCAATCGGATGCAGTGAGGACTGGTATTTGGCCCGCACATTGGGCGGGATCACCGTCAGCATGTCGTTAATGCGTTCCATCCGTTCCACGTCGTACTCCAGGCTGTCCAGGAAAATACTGTTCATGAGATGGCCGCTGATCTGGGCCAATGACGGGTAGTCATCCAACGGACGTTTCACCAGGGGCGCAGAGCGGTTACCGCAGACACCCACCACCACAAACATTCGCGCGCCCAGGTGCAACGCCGGACTCAGAGGAGCCAATTGCCGCACCGCACCGTCACCAAAATACTCCCGGTTGATGCGCACCGCCGGAAACACCATGGGAATAGCCGAGGACGCCATCAGGTGCTCCAGTTTCAAATGCGTACGCAAGCCAATACGCTGAAACCGTTTCCAGGCGCTGATGTCCGGCGACCCCTGAAAAAAAGCCACCGAATGTCCGGAGCTGTAGCCGGATGCCGTTACCGAAATGGCGCGCAGAAACCCGTCATCGATGGCCTGCTGCAGATGATCAAAACGGATCATATTGCCCAGCAGATTCGCCAGAGGTTCGTTGTCCAGCAGCGAAGACCGGTTGCGGGAGGCAAACAGCAGACTGGCCACCCAACGCATGGCATTGCTGAACACCCCCACCGGATCGGAGCGATAGACCTGCTGCGGGCGAAAGGCCTTCCACACACTCTCAATGTTGTATACGGCATTACGGTAATTGTCGGCGTGAGAGGCCAGTGCCACCGCATTGATGGCGCCGGCGGAGGTCCCCGAGATGATGCCGAAGGGATTGCGGGTGGATTCCGGCATGATATCGGCGATGGCCTTGAGCACCCCCACCTGGTACGCCGCACGGGCGCCGCCACCGGAAAGAACCAGGGCACTGTGCAGGTGGGTGGTGGTTGATTTGATTTTTCGCATACTACAGGTTTCAGATCACAGTTTCCGACGGCTAACGGCTGACGAACACAGCCGATACCTTAACTGTAGCAGGAACTGGTACACTATCATGGATCTATTATCAGGGCAGCTATCAGTGGAGCAGTTATGAGCACAACCCATTTAATCCTGATCCGGCACGGGCAAATTCAGGCCAACGTGGACAAACGCTGGCACGGCTGGACCGACAGCGCCCTCACCCAGACCGGAATCAGCCAAGCGGAACGGGTCGCCGAGCGGATCCAGCGCGAGCATCCGGACGTCAGCGCCATCTATGCCAGCCCTCTGCAACGAACCTTCAACACGGCCCGAAAAATCGCTGACATCCTGCAACTGGACGTAATTGAAGAGCCCGGCATCAAGGAATACGGCATCGGCGTATGGGAAGGTGAAACCTTCAGTGACCTGCACAAGAAGTTCAATTTCTTCAACCAGGTCAATGCCGATCCGGACTATGCGCCCGATCAGGGTGAGTCCATTGCCCAGGTGGGTGATCGGGTCAGCACCGCCCTGCAATCCTTCCTCAGCCGCCACCCCGGTGAGAAAGTGGTTGCGGTAAGTCACGGTGCCGCCCTGGCGCTGGGACTGGCGGGACTGTTTGATAACGACTGGTACGCCTGGGACAAGTACCACTTCCTCAATACCTCAGTCACCGAAGTGGCCATCGGCCAGGAGCCCAGACTGCTGCGCTTTAACTGCGTTGCCCATCTGGAAGGGCTGGATTCTGCGTTGAACAGCATGCAACTCAAGTAGTCCCAGGCGGAAACCGAAACACCACACATTAAAAAAGGCGCCCCGAGGCGCCTTTCATTCAACCACTCAAGCGGTTTCTTCCACCGCGCAAGCTGCCCGTCAATTGGACATGTTACGGCCGTAGAAGATCTCCAGCATCTCGCGGCGCAGCTTGCGGCTGATCTGCTCCTGCTCGTCTTCTGACAATTCATCCACCCCGGTGCCGAACAGGTAGTTGTCCAACTCGAAGTCTTTCAACAGCATCTTGGTGTGGAAAATATTTTCCTGATACACGTTCACGTCGATCATCTCATACAGATCCAGGGTTTCTTCCAGGAAAAAGTTCTGGATCGAGTTGATCTCGTGATCGATGTAGTGCTTCACGCCATCCACATCACGGGTAAAACCACGCACCCGGTAATCCACGGTAACGATGTCAGAATCAAACTGGTGAATCAGGTAGTTCAACGCCTTCAGCGGAGAAATAACGCCACAGGTGGACACATCGATGTCCACGCGGAAGGTGCTGATGCCGTTTTCGTTATCGGGGTGGGTCTCCGGATAGGTGTGCACCGTCACGTGGCTTTTATCCAGGTGCCCCACTATAGACTCCTTCAACGGGCCGGGTTCTTCCTTGGAGGGGTCCTCGTCCGGCGCCACCGGATGCTCAGCGATGAGCATGGTCACACTGGCCCCCTCAGGATCATAATCCTGGCGGGCGATGTTAAGGATGGTAGCACCGATGATATCGGTCACCGTGGTCAGAATCTGGGTCAGACGTTCTGCGTTGTAGAGCTCGTCCACGTACTCGCGGTATTCACGACGGTGGTCAGGGGTCTTGGCGTAACAGATATCGTAGATATTGAAGCTCAAGGACTTGGTCAGGTTGTTGAAGCCGTGCAATTTCAACTTATGGGGGATTTCGTTATCGTTCATCTACTCAAATCTCGAAAGGTAGAGTCCCAAATTGACAGGCTGGCGGAGCTTACTCCGCCGCCTCATGAATTTCGTAGCTGTGGGTGATGTCCACCCCGGCTTTACCCAGCATGATGGATGCTGAACAATACTTTTCTGCTGACAGCTCCACCGCCCGCTTAACCTGGGCTTCTTTCAGGGCCCGTCCGGTCACGATGAAGTGCAAATGAATGGATTTGAATACGGCCGGCACTTCGTCCACCCGTTCCGCCTCCACTTCGGCAACGCAGTCGGTTACGTCCTGGCGGGATTTTTTGAGGATGTGCATTACGTCGAATGACGAGCAGCCGCCCACACCCAGCAGCATCAACTCCATGGGGCGTACCCCCTGGTTTTTGCCACCATGGTCCGGTGGACCATCGATGGTAACGGTGTGACCGGACCCGGACTCTGCTTCGAACTTTACATCGCCGGCCCAGCGAATGGTTGCTTTCATCGCGCGCTCCCGCAAGGCGTGTTGTTCCGGGTGGCCCCGGACCTGTCAGGCGCGCAAGATAACATAAAGCTCCCGCGAATGGGCAAAAAAATTCACCCCTCACAGATCACAATTTGATCAAATTTGCGTCTAACCGGCCAAACGGTCTTTGTGCGCAGAAAAACGGCGGAGCGGTTCACACATGCTTCTTGAAATTTACGTTATAATTGTTTGATATGCATTGGTTTTCAATTTTTAACCAAGCCGCCCCCCATGCTGCACGCCACCGAGATGCGCAAAAGTAGCGACACATGGTATTTAGGGCCATAATGAATATATGAATAACTTAGCTGACATTCATCAGCGGATGCTCATTAGTCATCATCGAGCGCGCTCGAATCATCACAACAATTACCGGGTCATGAAATGACGTTAAAACCAAATCGCTTGATTCCAGACACGGAAAACTTTCTGGCACATTGTCACCGTCGTAAATATCCTGCCAAAAGCACATTGATTTACGCAGGCGATGACTCCGACGCCCTTTATTACATCATCAAGGGCACCGTGATGGTGGTGATCGAAGACGACGACGGCCGAGAGATGATCATGGCCTACCTGAACGAAGGGGATTTCTTCGGGGAAATGGGGCTGTTCGACGAAGCCGCCGGGCGCAGCGCCTGGATTCGCGCCAAAACCGAATGTGAAGTGGCGGAAATCAGCTACAACAAATTCAAGCAACTGGCCAAGGAAGACGCCGACATCCTGTTCGCGGTGAGCGCCCAGATTGCGGGACGCCTGCGCGCCACCACCCGCAAAGTCGGAGACTTGGCGTTTCTGGATGTGACCGGCCGGGTGGCCCGTACCCTGATTGACCTGTGCAAACAACCGGAAGCCATGACCCACCCCGACGGCATGCAAATCAAGATCACCCGCCAGGAGATCGGTCGCATCGTGGGCTGTTCCCGGGAAATGGTAGGCCGTGTACTGAAAAGTCTGGAAGAACAAGGGCTGATTCAGGTGAAAGGCAAAACCATGGTGGTGTACGGCACTCGTTAGTTAGGGTCGTCTGCGCCGCAACCACACTTTGAAGTTGCTGGACAGCACTGGAGCTGGCGCAAACACCGTCTTCACCTTCCTAAGGTTAACCGCGGGCTCCACCTGCCATTGATATAACAACACCCCCATATGCAGGGGCAAAAGCAACTCCGCGAGACTCGCCCCCAGACAATTGTGGGCCCCCTTACCAAAAGGCGCGTAGGCAATCTGTCGATGCTCTGAATCCAACCCGATAAACCGGTCTATATCAAACTGCTGCGGCTGGCGAAAATAGCGGGGATTGAGATGGTCTGCCGTTGTGAACAGCAACAGCTCATCCCCCTCTGCAATATCATAACCCCGGAAGTGAAAATCCCGACTGGCGACCCTGGGCATGCCAAACGCAGTGGGCTCCATTCGCATCACCTCCCGACACAGCCCCATTAACGCCGGCATCGAGCGAACGTCTTCCATCGTTGACATACCGCCACCGAATACTCCGTCCACTTCCCGTTGAATACGCTCGTACAGCACTTCGTTCTGGAGTAGATGAAACAGCATGAAACCGTGGGTGGAGGCAACCGTATCCAGAGCCGCCACATAGGGCAGCAACACATACATCAGCTTGTCGCCTTCAGTGAACCAGTCCGGCCGGGCATCCAATGCGGCCAGCGCGGTGCTCAGGTAGGCAGACGTTTGAGGGTAACGCCTTGCCCGGCTCAAGGTGCTCTGCAACTGCCTGCGGGTGACCCACTCGCTCCATTTTACCTTTGGACTCTGCAGCATCCAGCGCGGCCAACTGCGCAGCGCAAACACTTTGGTGACCGCATTAAAGGCATAAATCATGGTGTCCACGGTGACGGGGTCCGCTTTGCGGCCCAGCAACAGCTCGCTGAGCTGATTGGACAGCATACGCCTGAACAGGGGCCCTACCGCCAAAGCCTGGCCGGAGCTCTGCTGCTGAAGCACCTCGGTCACGGTTTCCAACATGGTGGGGATTCTCGCCCGAAAGGACTGCGCCGCCAACATAGGCCCCAACATCTGCCGCTGGTAGCGATGGATCTCCCCGTCCACCATGATCAACGCGTGAGGGCAATCCATGTAACGCCCCACCGCCCCCCATACGCTGTCGACCGAAAAGCAGTCCTTGCCTGCTCCGGCAATAAACCGGTTCGCTGCCACCCCCGCCAACACCGTGTGCTCCCTGCCGGGAACACGAAAACGGAAAACCTCACCGTAACGCGCATAGGCATTACGTAGAAACAATAGCGGATTGGCCACAACCGAGGGGGCGTTACCGAGCCAGGGGTAACCTGCAACCAGCGGAGGGCGCTGCGCCAGACCGGGGTTCACATACATGGAATGCCACCTTTTGTAACGGAGAGATAACAGGAGCATAATCTGAGTAATTAGCAGAATCGATCAGGTTCAAGATAATGCCGAGACCTTCGCTGGATGGAAAAAAAAGCCCGCCTTTCCAAAGGCGTACACCCAAGCAGAAACGAGCCCAGGCAAAGTACAATGCGGTGCTGGACGCCTGCACTCAGGTTTTGAGCAGCCAGGGCTACCGACGCACCACCATTCTGGAGCTCTCTCTGGAAAGCGGGGTGGCCGTACCGACCCTGTATCAATACTTCGAGAACAAGGAGGCTATTCTCCTCACCTGGATGGACAGGACCATTGAGAAAATGCTCCAGGCGGTTCACCAACTGAAAGCCGGCCTGCCTGATGACACACCCCTGCAACACATCGTACGCATTCTGCTGAGTGGAGCGTTCACCGCCTTCCGAGAGTTCCAGCCAGCCACCGCCTCGTTGCTCCAGGAAATGCCGCAAACCCTCTCCCGACATATGCTGACGAGTCTGGAGGAAAACATTCTGCAGATGTTGAAAACCTTGTTTCCCGAGGCGGTTGCCCGACTGGGAAGCGCGGAGGCCGCCGAGACTAAACTGCGGGTGCTGGTGAAAATGGTGAGCGGATTTCTGTTGTTATCGTTGTTGAATGGTGAAAACCATCACCGATTGATGGAGCAGGCACCGGTACTGGAAAGGATTATTCTGGTGTACTTGCAGGATCTGGGATTGAGTTGAACTGACAGCCAGGATCAGTAACGCAAAAGGCCACCTCACGGTGGCCCTTTTGTGATCTGCAATACCTTAGATGTACTGGATATCATCCAAAGTGTTGAGGGGATAATGGGCGGGATAAGGCCGGGTGGCCACACCGCTGTCCACCGCCGCACGGGCTACCGCGGCAGAAACCGCGCCCAACAATCGGGGGTCGGTGGGCTTGGGAATGATGTAATCCCGGCCAAACTCCAGCTCGATACCGTCGTAGGCGTCTTTCACCACCTGCGGAACCGGCTCTTTCGCCAGCTGGCTGATGGCGTGAACCGCCGCAATCTTCATCTCCTCATTGATGCGCGCTGCACGCACATCCAAGGCTCCCCGGAAAATATAAGGAAAGCCCAGCACGTTGTTCACCTGGTTGGGGTAATCGCTGCGACCGGTGGCCACAATGACGTCGTCACGGGTGTCATAGGCCAGCTCCGGACGAATCTCCGGATCAGGATTGGCCAGGGCGAACACCACGGGATTGGGTGCCATCAGGTTAAGCATCTCCGGCGTCAACAGGTTCGCGCTGGACACACCGATAAACACGTCCGCACCGGCCAGGGCATCTTCCAGGGTGCGCTTTTCGGTGTCGTGGGCAAACGCGGCTTTGAACTGGTTCAGGTCGGTACGGCCGGAGTGAATCACGCCGTTGCGGTCCAACACATAAATGTTCTCTTTGCGGGCGCCCATTTCCATGATCAGTTTCAGGGTAGCGACACCAGCAGCACCGGCACCGATACAAACGATGGAAATATCCTCGATTTTCTTGCTCTGCAGCTCCAGCGCATTGATCAGGCCGGCTGCCGCAATGATGGCAGTGCCATGCTGATCATCGTGGAATACGGGAATATTGCACTGCTCCACCAGCACCCGTTCGATCTCGAAGCATTCCGGCGCCTTGATGTCTTCCAGGTTGATGCCACCGAAAGTGGGCGAAATGCGTTTTACCGTGTCGATAAAGGCTTGTGTACTCTCTGAGTCCACCTCGATATCGAACACGTCGATTCCGGCAAAGCGCTTGAATAGAACGCCCTTGCCTTCCATAACCGGTTTACTGGCCAGGCCGCCCAGATTTCCCAGGCCGAGAATTGCTGTGCCATCGCTGATCACGGCCACCAGGTTACCTTTATTGGTATAACGGTAGGCGGTTTCAGGGTCACGGGCGATCTCACGTACCGGTTCAGCCACACCAGGGCTGTACGCCAGGGACAGGTCACGGGCAGTCTCGGTAGGCTTGGTTAGCTCCACACTGACCTTGCCAGGGCGCGGTTTGGCATGATAGTCGAGTGCAGCTTGTTTCAGATCTGACATAAAATTCTGCTTCCCATTGATGGGTTGGCGATACTACTTTGGGTCGGAATAAGGCTGCCGCCCCATTTTATCGGTGCTTGAACGGCGGTGACTTCGGTGCAGCAAAGATGCCGCAAATGCCTCAAGCCCCCTGCTGAAGCCGGGTTCAGCGAGGGTGGTGTAGCATATCGAAATCACTGGAGCCTCTCAATAAAAGATTAGACAGATTACAGGATCTGCCAGGCAACCTGATGGGTAATTTTCATCTGATAGCGTTTCTGCTGGCCTTTCCTGACCTTTTCCGGAGCCGCTCCGCTCCAGGTCAGGCGATCCGAAAGCCAGCCACGGGCTTCCAGCCACAACGCAGTATCCGGCTGGGTCACCCTGGACAGCCCCACCAGCCGGTCCAGTAACGCTTCATCTATATAGGGAGCGGCGCTGCGTTCGATCTTCAGGGATACCTGCCCCTCCAGCTCCACAAAGATCGCTTTTTTGCTCAGGGAAACCGATTCGACCTGCCCTTTGATCCGGGCATAGCCCCCTTTCAAATCGTCACTGGTGGCCGGAATAGGGTCGTAATAGGGCTCGCCCCACACCCCAAGCCGGGCCTCCCGGGCCTGCTGTTGGGCCGCTTGATAGCAGTCCACATACCGCAGGTTCGGCACAATGGCCACTTGGAATCCGGCCCCCTGCTGCAGCAATCCGGCGATGATGCTGTTCCCCTGGCGGTCGAAGAGGTGCCCCAGGACGCGGCCATAGTGGTCGTGGCTGTCTTTCCCCACCAGCAACCGGATGGGCTGTTGTTTCAACATGGACTGCAGTTGAGCCCGGGCATTCTCCGCCAGGGGTTCTGCCGGCTTGCCGCCGTGGGCCACCTCCGGTGTATTGATCCCCACCAAGCGCACCTTGCGCCCATCCACCAACCGCACCGTATCCCCGTCGAACACGTCCTTCACCTGGACGGTTTCCACCACCAGATCCGGCTCCAGTGCGCACAGAGCGAATACCTGCATACTGAACAGACAGGCAATAAAAAAGGCCCCTATGGGAGCCTTTTTCAGCGTCTTTTGCCGTGTTTCCATGGGCTGGAATCGCGGACCGCTTACTTGGAGCGACGCACCGCGCCAAAACGCTTTTTGAATTTGTCGATGCGACCACCGGTGTCCACGACTTTCTGCTGGCCGGTGTAGAACGGATGGCAGGCGGAGCATACGTCCAGGTGGATGTCTTCTTTCAGAGTGGAACGGGTCTCGATCACATTGCCGCAGGTGCAAGTGGCCTTGATGTCGTTATATGCTGGATGAATGCCTTCTCTCATGGTGTCACCTGATCTCTCTCAGTGCATGCCGCCGCCCGATCCGGTGCCGGGTACCGCATGGATTAATTGAATATTCGCAATACGAGTATCGTATACAAGGGCGCGAATCATACCAAAGTGTGGCAAATTGGCAAGCAAAGCATTAACCTTTACTGCCCTTTTCAGAACAACACACACTAACCCTCTGGAATTGCTACGTTTTTTATGGCCAAGCCCGGACCCCACACCATCATTCAAGTGGCTTTGCCAGTGCCCCTGCGGCGCACTTTCGATTACCTGCCCAAGCCGGACACCCCGGTCAACCTGCTGCAACCGGGCACCCGGGTGAAAGTGCCGTTCGGCAAGCGCCAGCTGATCGGTATTGTGCATGGGGTCATCCCCCATTCCAGCTACGGTGACGACAACCTCAAAACCATCACCGGATTGCTGGATGACGAAGCCGCCCTGGGGCCCGACCTGGTGGCACTGTGTCGCTGGGCAGCGGACTACTACCACCACCCCCTGGGGGATGTGTATGCCCACGCCCTGCCCACCCTGCTGCGCAATAAAGATGAATCCTGGGAAGAGATCACCACACGCTGGAAGCTGACCCAGAAAGGCCGCCTGATCGGGCTGGACCAGTTGGGCCGGGCCAAGCGTCAGTTGCACGCCATTGAAGTGTTGCGGGAACACCCGGAAGGGCTGCACCAACCGTTACTGAAAGGCTTCGACATTGAAGCGGCCACGTTACGGGCCCTGCAGGAGAAAGGCCTGGTGGACCAGCATGAGGATCGCCCGCCGCGCCAGCACTGGCAACGGGAGCGGCTGCTGGCGGAAAGCCCGCTGACGCTCAATGAGGAACAGCGCCACGCCCTGCAGCCAATCGTCCAGTGCGAGGGGTTTCGCGCCTTCCTGCTGGAAGGGGTGACCGGCAGCGGCAAAACCGAGGTCTACCTGCAGGCCATTCATCACTGCCTGCAGCAGGGCAAGCAGGCCATGGTGCTGGTGCCGGAAATCGGCCTGACTCCCCAGACCCTGCATCGTTTTCAGCATCGATTTGCGGTGCCAGTGGTGAGCTTTCATTCGCACCTGACGGATCGGGAACGGCTCACCAACTGGCGCAAAGTGCGCAACGGGGAGGCCGCCATCGTGCTCGGCACCCGCTCTGCCCTGCTCTGCCCCATGGAAAACCTGGGCATGATTATTGTCGATGAGGAGCACGACCTGTCTTACAAACAACAGGAAGGCTTTCGCTACAATGCCCGCGACCTGGCGGTGATCCGGGCGCAGAAGCTGGGCATTCCCGTGGTGCTGGGGAGCGCGACCCCCACTCTGGAATCCCTGCACAATGCCCGTAGCGGACGTTACGAACACCTGACCCTGAGCCGCCGCGCCGGAGACGCCATGCCGCCCCGCTTCCGGGTGCTGGACATTCGCCAGAAAGCCCTCACCCACGGCATGGCGCCGGAGCTGTTGGCCGAAATGGGGAGCCGCCTGCAGGCCCGTCAGCAGGTGCTAGTATTCATCAACCGCCGCGGTTATGCGCCGGTGTTGATGTGCCACGACTGCGGCTGGTTCAAGGAGTGCCCCCACTGCGATCACCGCATGACCTGCCACGCCAACCCGGCGCACCTGCATTGCCATCACTGCAACCACCAACTGGCCATTCCCCGTTACTGCGGCAATTGTAAGAGCACCGACCTGCGCCCCATCGGCATGGGCACCGAGCGCCTGGAGGACAACCTCACCAGCCTGTTTCCCAAGTTTCCGGTGATTCGCATCGACCGGGACACCACCCAACGCAAACAGGCTATGGCCAAACACCTAGAGCGGATTCATTCCGGCGAACCCTGCATCCTGGTGGGCACCCAGATGCTGGCCAAAGGCCACCACTTTCCCAAGGTCACCCTGGTGGCGGTCTGTGACATTGATGCCGGGCTGTTCGCGGCGGATTTTCGCGCCACCGAGCACACCGCGCAATTGTTGCTGCAGGTGGCCGGGCGGGCCGGCCGGGGTGCCGATCAGGGCCTGGTGTTTTTGCAAACCCACCAGCCGGGCCACCCTCTGCTGCAGACGCTGCTCAGCGATGGCTATGGGGAATTCGCAACCGAACTGTGCAACGAACGCCGCTTGATGGGCATGCCTCCGTTCGGTTACCTGGCGCTATTGCGGGCGGAAAGTCAGGACCCGCGACAGGCCTCGCAGTTTCTCAATCAGGTGGAGCGCTGGCTGCAACCCATGGCGCAGGATTTGGGAGTGGAAGTATGGGGACCGGCACCGGCCCTGATGCCGAAGAAGGCCCGCCGCTTCCGCTTTCAATTGATGCTGCGGGGGGAACAACGCCCGGCCCTGCAACAGCTGCTGAAGCATGCGGTAAAAAAAATCGAACAGGAAGCCGGCAATCGCCTGAAGTGGAGTGTGGATGTCGACCCGGTGACACTGGATTGACCCCGTGACAGTGGATTGATTGCACCGGCTAAGCTCTGCTACGTCAGCGGGATTCTGCGGCAGGCGTGTCCGGCTCGCCAGCGTGCTCTTGCACAATGCTGGGCAGCACAAAAGGCCGCACTGCCTGCACCAGGGAAACCTCCTGATTCAGCTTGCCGGTGATCACCTGCAGCACGTCCACCGTGATCCGCCCCTGCGGGTCCGCATCAGTGGCAGCCCCATCCCCTTCCTCCTGAAAAGAACGTTCCCGCGCCTGGTTTACCCGCTGCAGCAAACGCCCCCGCACCTCGGCGTGCTCCAGACTGTGGATGTATTCCAGTGCAAACAGGGTGATCAGCATGGGGGAACCCAGATCCGAGGTGAAACCGTCCAGCAGGCTGGATTCGCCGCCACTGACCCGTCCCTCGTCACCGTAGTAGTGACGCAACAGATTGTAGCTGTTATGCAATCGTTTCAGTTGTCGGGGGTTGGTGAATCCGAAGTGCTGCACCCAGCGTTTGAATAACTTCTTCTGGGCATCACTGAGGCCGACGGGTGAGTCCTCTGCCGGAGCTTGGGGTTCGGGAGTGACCGCTGTATCTGCGTGCGGCCCTCCTGCGGTTTCCTCCCAGATGGATTCCAGGAAAGCATCGATGGAGCGGGCGTCGGCCGGGGTCAGGGTGATGGGCATGTGTATGACTTTGGCCAGATAGTCCCGGGCGATGGCCTGGGGATGGTTAAGCTCGTGATGCTCGGCCAGCGCTTCGTAGTGCAGGGCCAGTGCCGCCAGGGCGATACGTTGGTCCACGGCTATGATGACCGTCACCTGGGGGATATCCAATACCAGCCGCACGGCCTCGAATACTTTCACGATCCCTTCCTGGCCACAGCGGTCCAGGTCATCCACCAGAAACAGCAGGCGCTGGCGGGGGCCGAACCAGGGGTTCAGGCGCACCTTGCACAGAGTGTGGATGTGTTTGCGCATGACCGGAATGGACCCCAGGTGCTGGCCATAATCCGGCAGCTTCAGATAAGTCATCCATTCCTTGGCCAGGGGCATGGCCAGCAAGGCTTTGGCCTGACGCAGCAGCATCACCACCAGCACCAGGGCTCCGCCACCCACCATCACTTGCGCGCCGGCACCGGCGGCCATGGTGGCGCTGGCCATGTTCTCCAGATCCTGCCAACTGAAATTCCACAGGGCCAATAACAGCAGTACCGCCAACAGCAACAGGCGTGGACCATGCAACGCCACAGCAAAGCGGAACAGCAACGGAAGCCGCACGCCGCACCACCACAGCAGCGGGCGCCATCCTGCCCGAAAACCGGTATCCGGGGCCTGGGGAAAACTGGTGAGCGCCTTCAGCATTTCCTGGGCCATGCCGGCCTGCAGGTTATCCGTATGCTCGTATTCCCAGGCGTTGAAGGTGCCAAAGATGAAAGGTTGCTGCCGACGCCGCTGCCAGAGGGCCCGCTTGAGCAGGTGCACGGTGGTGGATTTGCCCACCCCCCAATCCCCCAGCAGACCGATGGTCTGGTGGTGGTCGTTGTCCCCGGTGAGTACGGTGGCAAGCGCCTCCACCAGGCGACTTCGATTGAGGCGGTCCTGGTCACTGATGCGCTCCGCGCTTTGGCGCCGTGACGGCAGGTACGCGGGCACCGGGGTGGGCTCGACCGTGCTGTCGGTCGTGCTGTCGGTAAAGTGCGTTTTGGTGGACCGGGTGGGGGTCGGCCGGGTGTGTCCCTTGTCTTCCGGAGGTGCGCTCACCGGGGGTATCCTGTTCAGCTCAGTGTAATACCTTAACCCTAACTCACTTGTTGCGGGTTGCCCACTTTCCACAACCAACAAACCTGCAGCAACCCTGCCGCAAACCTGCAACCAAAAAAGTTCGGCGCAAAAAAAAACCCGCAGGCTGATACTCTGCGGGCTACTTAACGCTTGAAGGTAAAACGGTGCGCTGTCAACAGGGTAGTAAACAACTTACCATTTCCTGCCCTGGACTAAGCAAGCGCAATACCAACTTAAAAATATTGATATATTTCAGTTATTTAAAACAAAACCCAAAGATAGCACCTGTAAAGGGTGTAAAAGCTTTCGACACTGGTTCTGAGCGTTGCCGCTATAGGCATTCCAGGCTCCCGCGCTGATGGGCCAGCCCCGCCACCAGCTGATCCCGCCCCCGGGCTTTGGCCTGATACAGGTTATCGTCCGCCACCTTCAATGCCAGTTCGCCATCCCCGTCATTGACCTGGGCGACACCGATGCTCATGGTCACCTGAAAGGAATCATCCCCCTCGCCGAAGATATGATGGCTAAGGTATTTGCGGATTTTCTCGCCTACTTTCTGCCCCTGGGACAAGCGGGTATTGGGCAACAGCACCACGAACTCCTCGCCTCCGAATCGCGCCACCACATCGCCGGTGGCCCGGGTGCTCTGCGTGAGAATGTGGCCGACGGCTTTCAGCACCTCATCCCCCGCCGGGTGGCCCCAGGTGTCATTCACCTGCTTGAAGTGGTCCACGTCGCACATCAACACACACATTGGCTGTTGCCGGCGGCTGTGCCGACGCCCTTCCTGATCCAGGCAGGCGATGAAATGGGAGCGGTTATGAATCCCGGTAAGCGAATCCATCACCACCAGCCGTTCCAGCTCCTGCTTCTCCCGGTTCATGAAATAGCCCAGCACCATGAACATGATCAGCATGGGAATGGCCACGCCGAAATAAATAATCCGCAACCAGAACGCCCACCAGGCATTGAGCCCATCACCGAGAAAAATCGGCTGGGTGAGCATGGGGGCGTAGTCCAGGGATTCCGTCCAGAAGCCGATCTCATAGAACAGGAACATCAATCCCAGCACCACGGAGATGGGTTTGTAGACCTCGGCTTTGAACAGGGCCCGCACCAGCAGCATCAGGCCCAGGCACAACAGCATCAGGGGGGAATCCTTGTAGCCGTAGGCCACACTGATGGAGGTGACCACCAGAAACGTGACGGTGACGGTGATCAGGCTCAACCAGGGATGATCTTCGTCAGAACGACGGCGGGACCAGCAGTACACCGCAACGCCTGCCAGCACCAGCGCACACAGCAGTACGATGATCTGGATGAACGGCACCACTTCCCAGTTATAGATACCCTGGTATTCCGGGTCGGCCATGGCCACGAACGGCATCAACAGAAACACCAGGTAGAGTGGAAACGGCAACAGGGACATCACCAGGCAGGCGGTGATATCCCGTTGCTGGCGAAACCAGCTTTCAAGCCAGAGAAGCCACGCTTGCACGGGGCAGCACCTCCTCTTCCACGGTTGCCACCACGGTGTCCCGCCCGCGGGCTTTGGCCTTGTACAGGTTGGCGTCGGCGTAATGCACCAGATTTTCCGCCAGCAGGTCACGGCTTTCCACCACCCCCATGCTGAGGGTTACGGTGAAGCTCTTGCCGGAGCAGAAGAACGGCAGGGTCTGCAGGCTTTTCTCCACCCGCCGACACACCCGCAGGGCACCGTCCAGGTCCGTTTCCGGCAGCAGAATGGCAAACTCCTCGCCACCCACCCGGGCCGGCAGATCCGCCGGCACCCGCATGTGCCGCGCCAGCACTTCGGCGATGCCCCGCAGCACCACATCCCCCATCAGGTGGCCATAGGTGTCATTGATGCGCTTGAAGTGATCGGCGTCGATCATCACCAGACACAGGGGCTGACCAGTGCGGCGCTGGCGTTCGCATTCCTCCTCCAGGCGCTGGAAAAAATAGCGTCGATTGGCCAGGCCGGTGTGGGCATCCAGCCGCGACAGAGCCGACAGACGGGTACGGTGATAGTCGTATTGATCGAACATCACCCAGGCGATCAGCACATAGGCCACCACACTCACATAGAGCACCCCGGAGCGCATCACTTCGGCCATAACATGGTGCTTGCCACCGGCAAAGGCCTGCGGGCTGTAACCGGGGGCGTAGTCCAGCAACCCGGCATAGATGGCCATATCATTGACGGCGTAGAAGCTGAGCCCCACCGCAGCACCGATCATCACCGAGCGCAGATCCAGAATCAGGATACCGATGGGAATGATGCCCACGATCACCAGGTTGGAGGGATAGGTCAGGTTGCCCCCCAGGAACGCCTCGCAGGCATGACCAATGCCGGCACAGGTGGCCACCAGGATGGTGGTTTTGGGCAGGGGGGTGGGATTTTTGCGGTTCCGCCACAGGCGCAGCACCGTGATCAGGTAGACCAGCAGCACTGTGCCCAGTACCACATTGGCGGCGATGATGTATTTGGGTACCAGCAGTTGCCGCCATTCCTCTACGAACAGGCCAGCACTCTGCGCTCCCATGAACGCCAGCAGAAACGGACTGTCGAGGCACACCACCAGAATGCAGCGCTGGGCCGGGGTGGCGTGGATCAGGAAATTGCGGATGATCTGCAACATGGGGTGTCCGTATTATTATAATCGTGGGGACGTTCGTCTCATTTTGCATACTGACAAGCCGGTAGCCAGCGCGGACAACGTCATAAAACGATTCGTTACGCAGCGCTACCTTTGCATACAATCTGTAATTAACTTAACCAGTTAGCTCAGTTTGCCCGTCTGGCGGCAGGGCCGGCCTTCTGGCATTCACCGCGCCAAACCGCCATAATACGCGGCTATTTTCCCGAATCCGCCAACATCCATCTATCGAGCGAAGCACAGTTCCCATGACAGTTCCCACGAAAGACGCGCTACAAGCCCTGCTGGAAGCCACCTTTGACAACCTGATTGCCCAGGGCGTCATCCCGGAGGACGCGCCGCGGCGAATTCAGGTAGACCGCACCAGAGACAAAAGTCACGGGGATTTTGCCACCAACCTGGCCATGATTCTGGCCAAACCGGCGGGTAAAAAGCCCCGCGACCTGGCCCAGCTGATCGTGGATCACCTGCCGCAGAACGATGCCATCACCCAGGTGGACATCGCCGGACCCGGCTTTATCAACTTTTTCATGAACGACGCCACCCGCTTTGCCGTGGTGGAGCAGGTGCTGAGCGACACCGAGGCTTTCTGCTCCCCCAACGTGGGCCAGGGCGAGAAGGTGCTGCTGGAGTATGTGTCCGCCAACCCCACCGGCCCCATGCACGTGGGCCATGGCCGCGGCGCGGCTTACGGCTCGGCCCTGGCCAACCTGCTGCGGGTCACTGGCTATGCGGTGCACCGGGAATACTACATCAACGACGCCGGACGCCAGGCGGATGTGCTGGCGGTATCGGTGTACCTGCGCTATCTGGAAGCCTGTGGCGAAAGCGTGACGATTCCGTCCCGTGCCTACCCGGGGGATTATGTGCAGGAGTGCGGCAGCAATCTGTTAAATGCCGTGGGCAAGCAGTATTTCCACCCCTACAGCACCGTACTGGCGGGGTTGCCGGAAGACCCCGACGGTGACGGGGATGCGATCAAGATGGCGAAGGAAAGGCATCTGGACGCCCTTATCGACAAGGTGCGTAACCTGTTGGGAGACGGCTATCGCGCGGTGCAGGATTTTGGCCTCAATGCGCAACTGGATGCCATCCGCGCCACGCTCAAAGCCTTCAATGTGGAATTCGACCAGTGGTTTTCCGAGCGTACCCTGGAACAGACCGGCGCCATCGAAAAAGCCATTGAGCGTCTGCGGGAGCGGGGTCACGTGTACGAACAGGACGGCGCCATCTGGCTGCGCACCTCGGAGCTGGGGGATGAGAAAGACCGCGTGCTGATCCGGGATAACGGGCTGCACACCTATTTTGCCGCCGATGTGGCCTACCATCTGGACAAGCTGGACCGGGGCTTTGAGAACCTGATCGATGTCTGGGGTGCGGACCACCATGGCTATATTGCCCGGGTCAAAGCCGCCATCGAGGCCCTCACCGGCAAAGGCGACCTGTTCCATGTGGCCCTGATCCAGTTTGTTACCCTGTCTTCCGGCCGCATGGGCAAGCGCTCCGGCAATTTCGTCACCCTGTCGCAACTGATTGAGGAAGCCGGCAACGACGCCACCCGCTTCTTTTACCTGACGCGGTCACCGGAGCAGCACCTGGAGTTCGACATCGACCTGGCCCGCTCCCAGACTGCCGACAACCCGGTGTTCTACCTGCAGTATGCTCACGCCCGGGTGTGCAGCATGATGCGGGAACTGGAAGAGCGTAACCTGAGCTATGATCAGAGCGCCGGCCTGGCCGCATTACCGGAACTGCCGGAATCCAATATCGAGGATCTGGCCAAGCGCCTGGCGGCCTGGCCGGAAGCCGTGGCCAACGCAGCCCGCAACCGGGCCCCCCATCAGCTGACCTATGCCCTGCGGGACCTGGCCCAGGATTTTCACACCTGGTACAACGGCAACAAGGTTCTGGTGGAAGACGACACCCTGCGCAACGGGCGCATGGCCATGGCCATTGCGGTGAAAAATGTGATTGCCAACGGACTCAGCCTGCTGGGCGTGAGTGCGCCGGAAAAAATGTAGAATCAGGAACCACACAGGGGGAACAACGCGTTGGCAAAATCCGATTCCACATTACCGGCCTGGGTCTGGCTATTCACCGGAGTGGTCACTGGCCTGTTTCTGGCGTTTTTGTACTACCTGGCCGGGATCAAGCCCACCGATCGGCAGATGAAGGAGATCGAGGTCACCGCCCCCGGTTTTCCCAAATCCGGCAAAGAGAGCCCCAAGTTCGATTTCTACACCCTGTTGCCAGACCGGGAAGTGGTGGCTCCTGCGCCGGAGGAACCCAAGCCCGGCAAGGCCGCTCCCACCCCCAGCCCCCAGGACCGGTTCCTGATCCAGACCGGCTCCTTCCGCTCAGCCCAGGAAGCCGACCATCGCCGGGCCGAGCTGATCCTCATGGGGCTGGACGTCAAGATCCAGAAAGTGGAGCTGGGCCCGGGCGAAGCCTGGCATCGGGTTCAGGTCGGCCCGTTCCAGACCCCCTCCGAGCTCGAAGCCGCTAAAACCACCCTGGCCGAGAACCACATCGAGCACATTGTGCTGCGCTTGAAAAAGTAAAATCCGCCCCCATATGACTGGCTTAGTGCACACAACGCACCCGGCGCTAACGCCCCATCGACCCTACAAGGAATCTCCGTGGAACAATATCGAGGTACCACCATTCTCTCCGCCCGCCGCAACGGCAAAGTAGTCATCGGCGGCGACGGCCAGGTCAGCCTGGGCAATACCGTGATGAAAGGCAATGCCCGCAAAGTGCGCCGCCTCTATAACGACAAAGTGCTGGCGGGTTTCGCCGGCGGCACCGCCGACGCGTTCACCCTGTTCGAGCGCTTTGAGGCCAAACTGGAAAAGCACCAGGGCAACCTGACCCGCGCCGCCGTGGAGCTGGCCAAAGACTGGCGTACCGACCGCGCCCTGCGCCGCCTGGAAGCGCTGCTGGCGGTGGCCGACAAGGATGCCTCCCTGATCATCACCGGCAACGGTGACGTGATCCAGCCGGAGGACGACCTGATCGCCATCGGCTCCGGCGGCCCCTTCGCCCAGTCCGCCGCCCGCGCCCTGCTGGAGAACACCGAATTGGAAGCCCGCGACATCGTAGAAAAAGGTCTGCGCATTGCCGCGGACATCTGCATCTACACCAACCACAATCTAACCATCGAAGAACTGGATTGCGCCTAATGTCCAACATGACACCCCGGGAAATCGTTGACGAACTGAATCGACACATCATTGGCCAGCAGGATGCCAAGCGCGCCGTGGCCGTGGCCTTGCGCAACCGCTGGCGCCGGATGCAGCTGCCCCAGGAACTGCGCAGCGAGATCTCGCCCAAGAACATCCTCATGATCGGCCCCACCGGTGTGGGTAAAACCGAAATCGCCCGCCGCCTGGCCAAACTGGCCAAAGCCCCCTTCATCAAAGTGGAAGCCACCAAATTTACTGAGGTGGGTTACGTAGGCCGCGACGTGGAATCCATCATTCGCGACCTGGTGGACGGCGCAGTGAAAATGATGCGTGAAGAACAGATGGTGCAGAATCGCAGCAAAGCCGAAGACGCCGCCGAAGACCGCATTCTGGATGCCTTGATTCCACCGGCCCGGGATCAATGGGGCAATAACGCGGAATCCAAGGACGACGAATCCACCACCCGCCAGATGTTCCGCAAAAAACTGCGGGAAGGCCAACTGGATGACAAGGAAATCGAGATCGATGTGGCCGCTGCCTCCGTTGGGGTCGAGATCATGGCGCCACCGGGCATGGAAGAAATGACCAGCCAGCTGCAGAGCATGTTCTCCAACCTCAATACCGGCAAAAAGAAAAAACGCCGCATGAACGTGGGCGAAGCCTATAAACTGGTGCGGGATGAAGAAGCCGCCAAACTGGTGAACGAGGAAGAGCTCAAGGTCAAAGCGGTGGAAGCAGTGGAGCAAAACGGCATTGTGTTTCTGGATGAAATCGACAAGGTGGCCAAGCGCTCCGAAACCAGCGGTACGGATGTATCCCGGGAAGGGGTGCAGCGGGATCTGTTACCCTTGATCGAAGGCTGCACGGTGAGCACCAAATACGGTATGCTGAAAACCGATCACATCCTGTTTATCGCCTCCGGCGCGTTCCACCTGGCCAAACCGTCGGACCTCGTGCCCGAACTGCAGGGCCGCCTGCCGATCCGGGTGGAGCTGCAGGCCCTGACCGCCGACGATTTTGAGCGCATCCTGACGGAACCCAATGCATCACTGACTGAGCAATACCGGGCCCTGATTGAAACCGAAGGCCTTAAACTGGAGTTCCAGCCGGATGCCATTCGTCGCCTGGCGGAAGTGGCCTGGCAGGTGAACGAGCGCACGGAAAACATTGGCGCCCGCCGTTTGCATACGGTGATGGAACGGCTGTTGGAAGAGATCTCGTTTGACGCGGCCGACATGTCCATGAACACCGAGCAAAACCCGTTTGTCATCACACCACAGTATGTGGACGAGCGCCTGGGCACCCTGGCCGGTGACGAAGACCTGAGCCGTTATATTCTGTAATTGGATTCCACTATGACCACACCTGTCCCTACCGAAATCAAACTGCACACCGAATCCAGGGAAATGGAGTTGGTGTTTGCCGGTGAACACCATCGCCTGAGTTACGAAATGCTGCGGGTGTTGTCGCCGTCAGCGGAGGTGCAGGGCCATGGCCAGCCCATACTGCAAACCGGAAAACGTTTTGTGACCATTCGCAACCTGGAACCGGTGGGCAATTACGCGGTAAAAATCACCTTTGACGATGGCCATGATTCCGGACTCTATTCCTGGAACTATTTACACAAGCTGTGCCTGGAGAAGGAGGCATTGTGGCAGGATTACCTGGAGCAGCTGCAACAGGCTGGTGAGAAACGGGAGCCGGGCATGATCGGGGTTTGGAAGGCGGATTGAGTTTGCTGCTGTAGCACGAACAAGATCAGAAGCGACGCAAACTCGCCACGACCTTCAAGCCGCCCGCACCTGTTCCTGTTTCAATGCTGCCACCGTCAATCGAATCCCCTCCTCCAGCGACACCTTCGGTTTCCAGCCGAAATCCCGCAATGCTTTGTCAATGGAAAAGTAATGATGGGTCACCATATAGCGCACCGAAAAACGGGTAAGACCGTTTTCCGCATTCAGTGTCCCGCCCTTCAAAGTATCAATCCCCTCGGCAATGGCTGCCACCGAATACGCCAGCCAATAAGGCACTTTTCCAGTGATGGCCGGATAGCCCAGTTGTAACAGCACCTTCTCGATAAAATCAAAAAACGCCACCGGCTCCCCGTTGGTGATGAAATAGGCCTGCCCACACACCGGCGCGCCCACCACCAGCTTCGCCTCCGCCATCACCACTGCGTCCACCAGATTGGACACGTAGGTGAAATCCGACAGTTTGTCCCGATTGCCGATGGCCCGTTTCAGTTTACCTTCCTGGGCCTTTTGCAGAATGGCCGGCATAAAACGATTATCGCCGGCACCAAATACCACATGGGGACGAATGGCACAGCATTGTGTCACCGTGGTGCCGCTGAAGGCGAGTATCTCCTTCTCCGCCTGAATTTTACTGTCGGCATAGGGTGCCTGCGAGATGGAGGAATAGGGCAGAGTTTCATCCCCGTTGGCGATGTCCTCCCCTTCGTAAACGGCACTGGCAGAACTGATGTACACCAGGCGCGGAATGGCATGTACACGACAGGCTTCCATCACATGCAAACTGCCCTTGTAATTCACATCCCAGATGATGGATTCCTGATTGTGTTTGGTGTGCACGATAGAGGCATTGTGTACGATGGTGTCCATACCTTCACAGGCCTTGATCACGGCATCCCGATCACAAATGTTGATGTTCAGAAAGGTCACATCATCGCGAAAGGGTTTGCCACCGAAATCCAGCACCGTCACCCGGTGACCCGCATCCACCAAACCGTTCACCAGATTGCTGCCGATAAAGCCGCAACCGCCCGTCACCAGAATATTTCGCTTGTCCATGGCTGTTCTCTTCTTATTATCGAGGTTTTATTTACAGGTTTTGTATCAGCATTCATTAAGCGTAGGTGCCGAACATCTGATCCCAGAAGGGAAAGATAGAGGCATAATTCCGGTTCAAGTGCTTGCCGTGATGAATATCATGCTTGATGGCCCAAAAATTAAAAAGCCTGAACGCCGGATGCGGCAGCACCAGGTTGGAATGCACCAGAATATTGGCCACGTGATGAATGAAGAACACCATCAGGAACGATACCGCACTGATGGGCCCCACGATGGCAATGGCAATGCACAACAACCCCAGGCCCGCAATGTTCTCCACCGGGTGCAGAAAGATACTTTCCGCCGACGTGGGGAAGCGCACATAATGATGTACCCCGTGCACGTATTTCATGAACTTCGGGTGATGCATGCCCCGATGCAGAAAATAATACATGAAGTCGTACAGCATCAAAGAGGCGAGAACCTCACCGAAGATCATCACACCGGGAACGGACTCGGCCGTAATCAGGTTGTCACCAAAATACACGAACACAAAAGCAAAGAATGACAACGCCAACATGGCATTGAGCGCAATGTTCACTGCCTTACGCCCGTTGCTGATGCGCTGCCGATCCGGTGTTCGGATTCGATAGCGGGCAAAGCGGGGTGAGTGCACCGCCCAGGCAAAAAAGGCCATCACCACGCCATCGAATACCAGAATGCAGCCGAGTGCGATAAAAAATCCCATGGTCATTGCAGTTCCCCTCCTTCTTATTTTTTCAGTGCCAGCCACGCCAGGCTGAACAGACTGCGCAGGCGCTGGCGCACGCTTCTGGAAAACAACAGGCGTACGGTCTCCCGGCCTTTGTCATAGTCACCGGGCTTAACCGGAAACAGTTTGGGTGGCACACCGAAGCCGAAGCGATCGGTCAGCACCGCTTTCTGGTTGGTATAGGCGCGCAACCCATCCCGCCCATTCATACGGCCAAAGCCGGAATACTTGACGCCCCCAAACGGCAGATCCTGATTCAGGTAACAAAGCCCGAAGTCATTGATGCAGGTTGCCCCCGCCTCCAGTTGCGTGGCGATACGTTCCGCCTGCACCCGGTCATTGCTCATCACCGTGGAGTGCAAACCAAACTCCGTCGCATTGGCCAGGGCCACCGCTTCCGCCTCATCCCGCACTTTGAAGATCAGCATCACCGGCCCGAACACCTCGCTGTAGGCGATTTCCATGTCCGGTGTCACATCCACCAGGATAGTGGGTGGATAAAACTGCCCGTTGCCCATGGGCTTGATCTGGCCACCGACGAGCGCCCGGGCACCCTGTTGTAACGCTGCGGACACCAGCCGATCGATCAGGGCGATCTGGTGCGGGGAGGTAATCGCCCCCACATCCACCGAGCCGTTGCGATCCGGCACGCCCTGGCGCAGGCCAGCAGCCTGCTGCGACAACTGCGCCACAAAGCGCTCGTACACCGTGTCGAACACCAGTATGCGTTCAGAGGCGATGCAGTTCTGCCCCAGGTTAATAAAGGTTCCCCCCAGGGCCGAATGCACCGACCGCTCCATATCGGCGTCGGGGCAGACAATAAATGGATCCTTACCGCCCAACTCCATCACCACCGGCGTCAGATGCTCGGCGCTGCCTTCGATGATGCGGCGGCCATTGTTGACCGAGCCGATGAACAACACTTTCTGCACGCCACCCCGGACCAGTGCCGCACCGGTCGCTCCATAGCCGTTGATGATCTGCACCAGGTCTTTGGAGAAACCTTCTTTCTCCAGCGCCTGGTCGGTGATGCGTTGAAAACGCGCACTGGACCAGGCCACCATCTCTGACGCTTTCAACACCACCCCATTGCCCGCCATCAAGGGCGCCACCAGCGAACTTAAGATGTTCTGCAGCGGATAATTCCAGGGAATAATGCAGGCCACCACACCCAGCGGGTGATACTCAATACGGCCTTTCTTGTGCATCAGCATGCCGGAGCGAACGGTCTCCGGTTGCAGATACTTTTCCCCGTACTTCATGGTCCACTTGAGTTTGTTGCAGATGGGCAGGATTTCCCCCAGCATGGCGTTTTCATAGGTTTTGCCGGAATCCTTGACGATCTCTTCACAAAGCTCGTCCGCATGGGCCAGCACGTAATCCAGAATATGCCCCAACACAGCCCGGCGTTGCCTGAACGAGCTTTGGGCCCACCGCCGCTGCGCCACACGTGCCCGCTCCACACACTGGGTCACCTGATCCGGCGGCGTGGCCATCACCTCCCCCAATATTTCACCGGTGGCCGGATTCACACAGGCAATCCGTTCCGCGGGTGGCTCGGCACCCTGGGTCTGCCGCTCACTTTTTTGTTTGATCAGCGCTTCTGCAGTCATACCTTATCCTTCTGCCGATATCGGCTTGGTTCCCTTTTTAGTGGTTGCCTTATTAGCGGTCAGCTTGTTAGTGGCTCCCTTATTCTTCGGACCAGTGCGCGCTGTAGGTTTTTTTGCGGCACCTTCCTGCTCGGGTTGTTGTTGTGATGTTTTCGGCTTCAGAATAAAGTCCGCCACCCGCCAACCGATCATCATGCTGGGGGCGTTAAGGGCGGATACCGGAATCACCGGCATCACCGAGGCATCGGCCACCCGCAAACCTTCCAGCCCTTTCACCCGTAACTGGGTATCCACCGGACTGTCTGCATTCTCCCCCATGGCACAGGTGCCGCAAAAATGAAAGGTGGTCATAGTGGCGCCTTTAATCCAGTCGGCCACCTGTTGCGGATGCTGACGGTTTACCGCCCGCACCAGACCCTGGTTACCCCATTGCACCATCTCACTCTGCTGGGCTATGGCCTTCGCCATTTCCACTCCAGCCACCAGCGTTTGCAGGTCTGCAGGGTGTCGATAGTAGGCCGGATCAATCTGCGCCTGAGCTTCCGGATTGCGGGAGGCCAGCGTCACCGATCCACGGGACAAGGGTTTCCCCAATATCACCACGATGCCGTAAATGCGCTCCACGTATTGCTGCAGAGGCGGCAGCAAGAAAGCCCACTCGATCAAGGATCGAATACTGCGCCGCAACCAACGCTGGCGATAGAGCAAACCCGGCAGCATCATCAACGGCAACATACGTTTCATGGAATGCTTTAACGCTGAAGGGGCAGAGAACAGGACAAAGCAGGTATCCGGCTGTGTGTCCGGCAAATGGGAAGCCGGGCTTACATGATGAAAACCATAGAGCTGCGGATAACCGAAATCGATGGCGTTCCTGGCCCGATAAAACAGACAGACGTTGGGGTGATCCTGCAGGTTCTGGCCAATGCCGTCCAGCCGGTGCACCACCGGGATGTCGTGTTGCTGCAATTGCCAATGGGGGCCGACGCCGGACAGCATCAGCAACTTTGGTGTTTCCAGGGCGCCCGCACACAATATGATTTCCTGTTGCGCCCGCACAATGCCGACGCGGCCATGGCGCTCATATTGGACTCCCACGGCGCGCTTGTCTTCGAACAAAATCTTGTGACAACGGGCCTGGGTCAGCACCGTCAGGTTTGGCAACTCCTGGTTGCGCAGGAAAGCCGCATAGGAATGGCGCCGAAACGCGCCTTCGTAATTCATGTCGTTGTAGCCGATGGTGCCATTCAGGTCACCGTCGTTTAACCCGTCCTTGCGCTTGAAGCCCAGTTTGCCGGCGGCACGGATAAACAGATCGGTGAACGCACTGGCCGGGCGCGGACGGGGCTTGAGCAGGGCTTCCACTTCAGCGAATGCCGGGGCTACATCCCCCCACTGCCATCCCGACGGCCACTGCTCAAAGTCCTGGCGATCACCGCGGGTGTACACCATGCCGTTGACGGCACCACTGCCGCCCATACCCGTGCCGGTGCCCACATACAGCGAGCGTTTGCCGCACTCCGGTTGGCGGATGCTCATGCGATCCCACATCACCCGATCATTGGCAAACGCATCCTTAAAACCATCCGCCGCCAGGGTTTCCGGGTTGATGTTGGCGGGGTCACCCACTTCCAGCAACAGCACCCTGTGCGAGCCGGCTTGCGCCAGGCGGGCCGCTGCAATACAACCTGCTGAACCACCTCCTACTACAATATAATCGTATGCATCCGTATCCATATTATCCTTTAACCAGTTTGACCACTGCCGCAGCAGTGGGGTCCAATCCCAGAGCAGGCAACAGGCGCCGACAGAGGAACGCCCGCATCTCCTTGTCACTGCGTTTCTTCTCGCTTTTCACCGTCAGCAGCGACAGCACAAAACGGGTGGACACCTCGACAATCTCATCCAGCTCTTCACCCTCAACGTCCAGCCCGCGGAATATCAAGCGAAAAATGGAACGTCGTATCTCGTTGCCCTCTTCTGCCCGCAGGGCATTCTCATTCATGATGTCCGCCAATCCGGAATCGGCCATCAACTCCAGGTAGGGTTCATTGGGCAGCCGCTTCAGCGCAAACATCACCGCCTCAATGGTGCGCTCCTCCGGCGACTCATACTCTTCGATGTGTCGCAACAGCTTCTGGGCAAAACCGTAGGCCGACTGCAACATGGCAAACTGCACCACTTCATCGCGATTGCTGAAATAGCTGTACACAGTGGGACGGGTCACCCCGGCCTCTTTGGCAATGTCGTTGAGGGTCACCTTGGCGATTCCCCACTTCTTCACACAACGTACGGTGGCCTCGACGATACGTTGCTGGGTATCCGGATTGGTGTTTTTGGCTGACTTCATAAGGCTGTCCCACTACTGCTTCGATGCACGAAAGATGACGATGCATGGGAGTCTTACACACTTTACATATATACACAATATGTAAAGTCGTTTAGAAAGGGGTTTTTCGCTCTTGAGTGAAAACGGGGCCCGCAAATTCACAACACAAAGGCGCAACACAGAATGCAGAGCACCCAACAGATGCGTCTGGCACGCTCAGCAACTTAGGCGAAATAACATTCGATGCGTATGCCAAAGAATCGCCAACCGTTGATTAAGCCAAAAAAGTATAGAATCTTCACATCAGATGGATATAATCCCCAGCCCTGATCGGCTATGACACCCTGTCTGCCGTCGCCTCAACCCCGGGAGCCCCACATGGAGCCATCACCGAACCAAATGCTTTTACCGCAGACCCGTCTGGCGCTGATCCCCAGCCCGGTTCGGGAAATCTCCCTCAACGGACACAGCGGATATAACCTGGTGAACGACCGGATTGCTCTGCACGCCGACGAGATCGCCAACAACCGCACGCCCGGTAATCTGAGCGGCAGCCTGTCTCTGGAATTGTGGGCCCTGCCTGCACCGTATCAGGGCGGCGCCTTCTTTGGCGGCCACCTGATTGCCGGTTGCTCGCTGCAGCCTCTTGGTGGCCAGAACTGCTACCGCGACATCTATCATGAACAACAGGCGCAGACTCCCCCCCCTGGCGTCTGGTATCTGGCACTGATGATCCGGGAATGGGATATGGCGGCCTATGTAACCCGCGATCACATGACCTTCCCGCAGCCAGTACGGGCAGATAACGTCACAGCCCTGAATCTGGCCGGATAAGCCCAACCCGCCAGCACCACAGCCTTTCAAAATCTTCCCGCCAACCCTTTTCTGAGTGTCCCTGGCCGGCGCTCAGAAAAGGGTCACGGCCGCCTCCCACTCCTCAACCACTGTTTTCTTTCCACTCAAACTCCGTGCCGCCTGCCGACTCGCCGTGCCCTCTCCAGGGTTCAACATTTTTATAACTTTACATCTATACAGTATATGTAAAGTCGTTTAGTATCGAACCAGATGCTGGGAGCAGCGCAGTACCCAATAACAAGAATCACAGCACAGAGGTATTGCTTATGGCGGACGTAGAAGCCTTAAACAACAATCACTTGGCAGGCAAAGAGCCACCGGCCCTGGGCGGCGGACTGCCCTTGCTGGGGCACATGGTCCCCTTCGCCCGCAATCCCTTTCTGTTCATGAAACGGGTCTCCGATGAATTGGGGGAGATCGCCCAGTTCAAAATCTTCAACCAGCGCATGATTCTGTTGACCGGGGATGAGGCCAGCACCCTGTTCTATCGCTCCAGTGATGAACAACTGGATCAATCCGCCGCCTATAAACTGATGACGCCCATCTTCGGCGAAGGCATCGTGTTCGACGCCCCCATCGACCGCAAGAACCAGCAACTGCGCATGCTGATGCCGGCGCTGCGGGGCGAGGCCATGCGCAACCACGCGGATAAAATCCTGATCGAGATCGAAGATCTGTCGCGCCAGTGGGGCAGCGAAGGTGAAGTGGACCTGGTGGCGGCCATGAAGCAGCTCACCATCAACACCGCCAGCCATTGCCTGCTGGGGCGGGAATTTCGTTACGAGCTCACCGACGAGTTTGCTGCCATCTATCACGACCTGGAAAAAGGCGTGAATGCGCTGGCCTACAGTTTTCCCAACCTGCCGCTGCCTTCCTTCCGCAAGCGGGACAAAGCGCGTCAGCGCTTGCATGAGCTGGTGCGGGACATCGTCCACAAGCGGGAACAGCAAGCGGAAAAGCCCACCGACATGTTCCAGATGCTGATCGACACCCGCTATGACGACGGCAGCGAACTGAGCACCGATGAAATCACCGGCATACTGGTGGCCGCTATTTTTGCCGGGCACCACACCAGTTCCGGCACAGCAGCCTGGGTGTTGCTGGAATTGCTCAAGCACCCCCAGATCCTGCGTGATGTGCGCCAGGAGCTGGACCAATTGTTTGGCGTCGATGGGGAGGTCAATTTTCAAAGCCTGCGGGAAATCCCCAAACTGGAAAACACCCTGAAAGAAGTGCTGCGCCTGCATCCGCCGTTGATTGTGCTGATGCGGCAGGTGGCCGAAGACCTGCAATTCAAGGACTACACCATTCGCAAAGGCGACATGGTCTGGGCCAGCCCGCCGGTGACTCACCGCATGCAGCACCTGTTCGACAACCCGGAGGTTTTCGACCCGGACCGTTACGCCCAGCCCCGCAGCCAGGATAAAAACCTGATGGCATACCAGCCGTTCGGCGGTGGCAAACACAAATGCTCCGGCAACGCCTTTGCCATGTTCCAGATCAAAGCCATTTTTGCGGTACTGCTGCGGCGCTACGATTTTGAATTGGTGGACCCGCCCCACACCTACGTGGACGACTACGGTGAGATGATCGTGCAACCCAAATCGCCCTGCCGGGTGCGCTACCGACTGCGGGCAGGCGTGCAGCAACGTACCGCGGCAACCACCGCAGAGCCCGCGCCAGGCGGGGGCTGTCCAATGCACAACTCTTTACAGAACCCGTCACAGAGCCCGTCACAAATTCCGGCGAGCAGCCCTGCTCCCGGCCGTTTCCGCATCAAGGTGGACCGGCAACTCTGCCAGGGTCATGCCATGTGCATGGGCGAAGCACCGGAACTGTTCCAGGTGGACACCAGCAGCACCCTGCACCTGGTGGAGGAAACCCCGCTGCTGCGCAATCTGGATCAGGCGCAACGGGCCGTCGCCCACTGCCCCAACCAGGCGCTCAGCATCGAAACCGAATGACACACTCAATTGATCTTTAACAAACAGATTTATGCCAAAAGGAAACCACACCATGACTGCACAGGAAACCAATATCCCCGTCTGCACCCGCCAGGAGCTGGAGGAAATGGTGGAGCGCTGGCTGCAGGCCAATCGCGACGCCGAACAGGAAGGCAACTGGACCAAGTACCTGGGCCCCATGTACACCGAGGACGCCGAATACGGCTGGAACATCGGCCCTAACGAAGAGTTTGTGGCCCACGGCCGCAAAGAAATCTGCGACATTGCCCTGGGCTATCAGATGAAAGGCTTTGAGGAATGGCAGTACCCGTATCACGACATCATTATCGATGAGAAGCGCGGCACCGTGATTGGTTTCTGGAAACAACGGGCGCCCTTCAAACGGCCCGACGGCACCTATTACGAAATCTCCGGCATCGGCGGCAGCTGGTTTGAATACGCCGGCAATTTTCAATGGAAGTGGCAACGGGATTTCTTCGACCTGGGCAATGCCAAAGCCCTGTTCTTTGAATTGGCCGGGGCCGGATTGCTGGAACCGGTGGTGAAAGAAAAAATTCACCGTCAGGCCAAGGGCGAACTGCTGCCCGGCCACCGCAAACTGCGTCCGGATTTATCCCGCTGGGAAAAATTCCGGAACTTCATCGCCTTGGTCAAAATCGCCATCACCGGGAAGTGAACCCATGACAACATCCTCCGCCGCCTTGGGCACATTGCCCCTGTCATCCAATCAACCACGCTGGTTTTCCGACAATCCGGACCGGGCCTGGGGAGAGAAATTCTTCCTGGCCTACAGCCCCCTGTGGATGCTGTCCATGGCGATGATGATGTTCACCGGTTGGCAGGCCACGTTCAGTGACAACGCGTTGCTGCTGCATTCGTTGTCGGTGGCGCTACCGCTGCTGCTGGTGCCCATGTTCCTTTACCCAAAGGCCCTGGGCACGCCCTGGCGGCAAAGCTATTGGCTCAAAGCCAACCTTTACATCGGCATTTTCAGCGTCTTTGGCAACTACTTTGGTTCGGAATATTTTTTCGATGTACTGGGCATGGTCTATCACTTTCCCAACGCCACCACCACCCTGGACCCGGCATTGGTGGGCCACAACGACCAGCCGGTGCCGGTGATCATGTACTTTTATACCCACGCCTACTTCATGACGTACCACACCACGGCCGTGCTGGTCTTACGCCGCCTGATGAGCTCCGGCCTGCCCCTGAAAGGGCTTCTGTTTTTACCGCTGACGCTGCTGGTGGGTTACGCCTGGGCCTGGATGGAAACCAAAGCCATGGCCAACCCCCTGATGGCCAGCAGTTTTTACTACACCAACATGCCCGCCATGCTGGCCTTCGGCTCCCTGATCTACGCCACCTATTTCATTGCCAGTTTCCCGATTTTTTATTTCCTCGATGAGCACAAATCCCGGCCCTGGAGTCTGGCGATGGTCTGCAGCGCGGGCCTCAGTGCCAGTATGCTGGTGTTCTACCTTCTGGAAATATGTACACACGGCATCGAACAACTGTAACGCCAAAGCACCAAACCCATACATTATTGTCCGCTTTAGCCAGTTTACATTCGCTGCTGGCGCGCTTTACCATGAACAGACCTGCTGCAATCAAGTAAAACAATAAAAGCAAGCTCATGGAAAAAGCCAGCAGCTTCAAACGCAACGTTGCCTGTGCGTTTAAGCGACCGAACAATAATATTGCCCACATCGATGGTTTGCGTGCCCTGTCCTGCATCGGCATTCTGCTCTATCACAGCTTTTTTCTGCTGCACATGTTCGTGCCTGAAGCCGCCTTTACCCAGTTCGTCTATGACACGCCTTTATATTTGTCCTGGATTTGGGGATTGGATAAAACGGTCGATGTGTTCTTCGTTATCAGTGGTTTTCTGATTGGCCGCATGCTGTTCAAGGAACAGTTGCAAACCGGTCGCATCAACCTGAGGGCATTCTACTGGCGCCGCTACCTGCGGCTCACTCCGGTGTACCTGTTGGCCATTGTTGTGTTTTTTCTGTTGGCAGGGCCCAAGTTTTCCCAAACCCTGTGGGCCAACGCCCTGTACATCAACAACTTTTTACCCCTGGAACAGATGTCCATGCCCTGGACCTGGACCCTGGCGGTGGAGGAGCAGTTTTACATCGTCCTGCCGTTCCTGCTGACCACCCTTATTTTGCCTTCGCACCATCGCCTGGTATGGCTGTGCGGCCTCTTCATCACTTCATTCGTGATCATCGCGGCCATCAGCATGGGCGACCCGGTGTTCTGGCATCAGCCCTACCAGTCAATATTCTCCGGTAAAGACAACATTTTTCACTATTTCGATACGCTATACGTGAATCTGCATACCCGTTTCGGCACCTTGATCAGCGGCGTGATTCTGGCCTACCTCAGCGTTCACCACCAGCCGCTGCTGCAACGGATCACCCACCACCGGCCATTGGCCACCGGACTGACACTGGTGTTCATACTGATTGCCGTGGCCGGCATTCTGGTGAACGGCAACAAACACTGGCTGGGGGATTCGGTGGTCGCGGCGCGCCTGATGCTGATCATGGACCGCAACCTGTTCGGCATCGCCGTCTGCTGGGTGATCCTGATGTGCTCGGCGCCGGGTTGGCTGGGGTATGCGTTGCAACGGGTACTGGGGGCGAGGATCTGGTATCCCTTTGCCCAATTGTCCTATTCCATGTACCTGTTTCATTACATGCTGGCCATGATCCTGATGTGGCTATGGACGCAATGGATGAAGCTGGAGTACGGAGCCGACCTGGTGTATCAGCACCACTGGTTCCTGCTGGTGTTCCTGGCACTGCTGGCCCTGACCATGCCCTTCAGCCTGCTGGCGTTTGCCCTGGTGGAAAAGCCTTTTATGGACCGCCGGGCCCCAGCCATCGCGGCCGCCGGCGTGGGCGTGGGCAAGCCAGACCCCACCGGTGCACAGGGAAGTGCGGAGCTGGCCGCCGTTTCCCGCAGTTAGTCCACCACCACCTTATAGGTTTTCAGCAGGCCGCCGAAGGTCAACACCACCCGGGCCACCGTCACAAAGGAATCCGGGATCTGCACTTTCAGATCGCGCATTTTATCCAGCGCCACCTTCAAGACATCTGTGGCCTCATGACGGCGCAGGTTCTCCTTCAGCACCAGTTCGGCCACCTCCTCAAACACCGCCTGGTTACGGGCCACAAACCCGGCCTTGCGGAACAACTCACCCAGGGGCTGATCGGTATGAATGCGGCCAAACAACACCTGCAGCAACACCGCATAATGCTGGGTCTCCTCCGGCGTCAGCTCACCGATGGCGCCATAATCCAGCACCGCCACCCGGCCATCTGCCATCACCAGAAAATTACCCGGATGGGGGTCGGCGTGATAACAACCGAAATGGGTGATCTGCTGCACGTAGCAACTCAATAATTCCCGCAGCAGCGCTTCTGCCCGGGCCGGATTCTGGTTCAGGTAATCCGTCAGGCGGGTTCCCTCGATCCACTCCGTCACCAACACCCGACTGGTGCTGAGTTGCTCATGCATCCTCGGCACATAGATCAGGTTGGCGTGGGGCAAGGCTGAGAATTTTCGCAGATTGGCCTCTTCCGCCAGAAAATCCAGCTCCTGCATGGTCATGGTAATGATCTGTTCGGTCACCTGCTTGAGGTCAAACTGGCTGATCAGGGGCGCGCCGAAGGTGCCCAGGGCTTTGAACACCATGGAATCCTGGCGGAACAGTTTGCGGGCATGGGGCAGCTGCACTTTCACCGCCACGGTTTCCCCGCTCGTCAGCACGGCTTTGTGCACCTGGGCCACCGAGGCGGCGGCCACGGCTTTCTCATCAAAACGGGCAAAGCGGTCGCGCCAGTCCGAACCCCACTCCCGCGCCAGCACCTCCTCGATGCGCCGGAACGACACCGGTTTGGCGTCATCCTGCAGCTTGCCCAGCTCCGCCACATACTGCATGGGCAGGATATCGGAGCGGGAGCTGAGGAACTGGCCGAACTTGACCCAAATGGCGCCGTTATCATGGAACAGCTGAGTCAGCTTGCGGGCCCCTTTGTAGTGGGTCTGTGCCAGTAATTTACGCTGCTCCAGCGGCGACAGCTCCGCGGAGCGGTTGCGATAAGCCCGGTAGGACTGCTCAATCTCAAACCCGACCCGGGTCGCGCTGAGGTATCTTTCCCCACCGGTCACCACCGAATTCACAGTATCAAATAGGTCGCTCAACATGGTGCCAACTCATTGTTATTCTGATTGTCTTGCCCAAAATCATGGGTCGATGATAGCCCTCGAATATACCCATTGTACTGTAATTTTCCATGGCCTAAAGGTCACCGTTTGTGAAGGGTGACTTCATATCACGGCTTGCTATCACAGCCTGATCCTCCCGGGCCCCTGCTGCAGCGGCCCGGGAGGGAGCCCGGCCGGTCTTGCTTCCGGCGGCCTAATCCGCGAAGATAGCCTCCGCACTTGGAGGCCCCTGATGTCCAACGAAAAAACCACTCATTTCGGCTATAAAAACGTCCCGGTCGAGCATAAACAAAAGTACGTAGGCGAAGTGTTCCACTCCGTTGCCGCCAAGTACGACATCATGAACGACCTGATGTCCATGGGCATCCACCGCCTGTGGAAACGCTTTACCATCGAAATGAGCGGCGCCCGCCCGGGGCATACCATCCTGGACCTGGCTGGCGGCACCGGCGACCTCACCATGAAGTTTTCCCGTATCGTGGGGGATGAAGGCAAGGTGGTGCTGTCGGACATCAATTCCTCCATGCTCAACGTAGGGCGGGACAAACTGCTGGACCACGGCTACGCGGGCAATATCGAATATGTGCAGGCCAATGCCGAGTGCCTGCCCTTCGCCGACAACACCTTCGACTGCATCACCATCGCCTTCGGATTGCGCAACGTCACTGACAAACAAAAGGCCCTGGAGTCCATGACCCGGGTGCTGAAGCCCGGTGGCCGGCTGCTGGTGCTGGAGTTTTCCAAGCCCACCAACCCCACCTTTGAAAAAGTCTACGACCGCTATTCCTTCAGCATTCTGCCGATGATGGGCAAGCTGGTGGCCAATGATCCCGACAGCTACCGCTACCTGGCCGAGTCCATCCGCATGCACCCGGATCAGAAGACCCTGAAACACATGATGCGCAAAGCCGGCCTGGACCGGGTGGATTACCACAACCTCACCGGAGGCGTGGTGGCCCTGCACCGGGGCTTCAAGTACTGATGGGCATGCACTAATGGACCCGCAGCGTCAGTCCCTGATTCCGATTTTCCTCACCGAGCAACTGGAGCGGGCCGCCAATCGAGCCCTGTACTACGCACCGGTGACCCGCCTGCAGCTCACCAAGCTGAAAGGTAAATCCCTGGGCATCGAACTGCAGCGCCCGGACTTCAACCTGCTGATGGAAGTGGGTAAACGCCGCCTCAGCTTCCAGAATCACTGGGATCATGAACCCGACGTCACCATCCGCGGGCCCGCCGTGGCCCTGCTGCGCCAGATTGGCAGCGAGGATGCCACCCCCGCTGACCTGATGCGGCTGGGCATTGAACTGGAAGGGGACCAACAGCTGGCCCAGCAGTTCTTGCAGGTCATCCGGGATCTGGACCTGGATCTGGAAAGCGCCCTGGGGGACCTGATTGGTGATGTGGCCGCCCACCAGGTGGCAGAAGTGGCGAAGGTGGGGTTCAGCTGGCTGCGGGGTGCCGCCAAGACCATGCTGCAGCAATCCCGGCACCTGATCGCCGAAGAGCGGGAATGGGTGCTGACCCCGCGCAAATTCCAGCGCTTCCAAAGCGATGTGGAGGACCTGCGGGAGGACACCGACCGCCTGCAGGCCCGCCTGCAACGGCTGCAACGGCTGCAGAACAGCCTGAATCCACCTTCTGATGAAAACGAGCCTACGCCTTGAGACGCCTAGCCCGACTGTTCACCATCTTCACCCTGCTGGCCCGTTATCGCCTGGATGAGCTGCTGCCGGACCACGCCGCCACCGGCCCATTGAAATGGCTGATCCGCCTGCACCCGGCGGCCTGGGGCGCCGCCACCACCAACCACCCCTGGAGCCGGGCCCGCCTGGCCATGGAGCAGCTGGGGCCGGTGTTCATCAAGTTCGGCCAACTGCTGTCCACCCGCCATGACCTGCTGCCGGCAGAGGCCATTGCGGATCTCTCCAACCTGCAGGATAACGTGCCCCCCTTCGGCGAGCAGGCGGCGTTCGACATCATTGAGCAGGAACTGAAGGGCTCCATCAACGATCTGTTTGGCTCCCTGGAGCGCAAGCCCCTGGCCTCCGCCTCGGTGGCGCAGGTGCACGCCGGCACCTTGAAAGACGGCCGCGAAATCGTGGTCAAAGTGATCCGCCCTGGCCTGGAAAAACTGGTGGAGCGGGACCTGGCCCTGCTGCTCACCGGCGCCCGCTGGCTGGAGAAACTGGTGCCGGAAACCCGCCGTTTCCACCCGGTGCAGGTGGTGAAAGACTATCGCCATATCCTGCTGGGGGAACTGGACCTGGGCCAGGAGGCCGCCAACTCGGCCCAGTTCCGCCGCAACTTCAATGATTCCCCCCTGCTCTATGTGCCTGATATTCATTGGAATTTAAGCACCAGCAAGGTGCTGACCATGGAGCGGGTCTATGGCGTGCCGGTATCCGACACCGAGACCATGCTGAAAGCAGGGGTAAAACTGGAGTACCTGTCCGAAATGGGGGTGGAAATCTTCTTCACCCAGGTGTTCCGGGATAATTTCTTCCATGCGGACATGCACCCTGGCAACGTCATGGTGAATCTGGCGGACCCGCAGAATCCCCAGTACCTGTCCCTGGACAACGCCATCGTCGGCACCCTCAATAAAGAGGAGCGGTTCCTGCTGGCCCGGCAGCTGATGGCGCTGCTGGACAAGGATTACGAACAGATCGCCATCCTGCTGGTGGAAGCCGGCTGGGTGCCCAAGCACACTAAAATCCATGAATTCCAGAACGCCCTGCGCACGGTGCTGGAGCCGGTGCTGGAGCGCCCCCTGCACGAAATCGAGTTCGGCCCGGTGTTGATCCGCCTGTTCCAGACCGCCCGCCGCTTTGAGATGCAGGCCCTGCCCCAGTTCATGCTGCTGGAAAAAACCCTGATCCACGTGGAGGGCCTCGGCCGCCAGCTGTATCCGGAGTTGGACATCTGGGCCATCGGCCGGCCGCTGCTGGAACAATGGATTCGCGACCAGATCGGGCCCTCGGCCATCATGCAGACAGTGAAACGCAATGCCCCCGCCCTCATCGAACAAATCCCCCATTTGCCCAAATTGGCATGGGATGCACTGCAGGAAATGCGTAAACTGAGCGAGAACCAGCAGAAATTGCTGCAACAGGTGGAAGAACGCCACCTGGGGCGCCTGCGGCGGGACCGCATCATTACCCTGCTGGGACTGATCGGATTAGGCTTTGGCCTCTGCTGGGGCCTGAACCCGGATCTGTTACCGGACTGGCAGCAGATTCCCCTGGGTGCCTGGATCAGCGGCGGCATCGGCAGCGCACTGCTGTTGACCCGGCTGCGGGGCCAGTCACAAGATTGATGATTTTTAACCGGAAAGCAGAACAAATTACATGCTTGTAATATTGTTCTCATATAATGTTATATGAATGACACATTAGCCGCACTGGACAAAGTGCTCACCGAACGCAAGCAGGCACAGGCGGACAGCTCCTACGTGGCCAGCCTTTATCAGAAGGGTCTCAACAAGATCCTGGAGAAGGTGGGCGAGGAAGCCACCGAAACCCTGCTGGCGGCCAAAGACGCTGAACACAGCAAGCAGTATCAGGACGTCGTCTATGAAACTGCAGACCTCTGGTTCCATACCTTGGTGATGTTGCACAAGCTGGATTTGTCCTCGGCGGATGTGTTGCGCGAACTGGAACGTCGCTTTGATCTGTCAGGACTGGCAGAGAAAGCGAACCGAAACAAATAGAAACGGGAGTAACCCCATGGGTTTTGGCGGAATCGGAATTTGGCAACTGTTAATTGTACTGGCGATCATTCTGTTGATCTTCGGTACCAAGCGCCTGCGTAACCTGGGCGGCGACCTGGGCGGCGCCATCAAGGGCTTCAAGAAAGCCATGAGCGACGAAGAGAAAAAAGAAGAGCAGGCGAAACTGGCTGAAACCAAACAACAGGGTGACGTCATCGACGCCACTGCCGAAAAGAAAAAAGACCAGGCCTGATCGACTGAGGAAGCTTCATGTTCGATATTGGCTTTTTTGAGCTGGTCCTGCTGGGCGTGGTGGGCCTGTTGGTGTTGGGCCCGGAACGCCTGCCCCATGCTGTGCGCATGACCACCGCCTACATCGGGAAAATCCGCCGGGCGGTGTCCAGTGTGCGGGAGGAATTCGAGCGCGAAGTCAACATGCACGAGATGCAGCAACGCATCAAACAGCAACTGGATGAGTCCGGTCTGGACGAAGCCCAGAAATCCCTGCAGGAACTGAAGCAGCAGGTGGAAGGTACACCGTCACCCTGGCAGCCAGGCAACCAGATCGGCGGCAACCTGGCGGGCACCGCGGATGACGACCCGGACACCCGTCACAACCCGACCGCACCGGAAAACGAAGCTGAGCCCATACCGGAGCCCGAGCCCAGCGCCGAGCTGAACTCTGGCGACGAACCTGCACCGGACGTGGCACCCAAACAAGAATCCCCCAAAGCATGAAAAAAGAGCAGCCGTCCGCAGCCCCGGAATCCAATCTGACGCTGATCGGCCATCTGGTCGAGTTGCGCGATCGCCTCATGAAGTCCCTGCTGGCGATCCTGGTGGTATTCCTGTGCCTGATTTACTTCGCCAACGACATCTATGAACTGGTGGCCAAGCCCATCCGGGATCAATTGCCGGAAGGCACCACCATGATTGCCACCGATGTCACTTCCACCTTTTTCGCGCCCTTCAAGCTGACCCTGGTGGTGGCGTTTTTCCTGGCCATGCCGGTGGTGCTGGGTCAGGTATGGCGGTTCATCGCCCCCGGCCTGTACGCCCATGAGCGCCGTTATGCCCTGCCGCTGCTGGTGCTGAGCGTGCTGCTGTTCTACGCGGGCATAGCCTTTGCCCATTTCGTGATTTTCCCCCTGATCATGAATTTCTTCGTCATGGCCAGCCCCGAAAACGTCACAGTGACACCGGATATCGCCCAGTACCTGTCCATCGCGCTTAAATTGTTCTTCGCCTTTGGCCTGGCTTTTGAGATTCCGATCGCCACCATGATCCTGATCCTCTCCGGTGTCACCACCGTGAAGGACTTGAGCGCCAAGCGCCCCTATGTGATCCTGTTCTGCTTTGTGTTCGGCATGCTGTTGACCCCGCCGGACCCCTTCTCCCAGTCCATGCTGGCGATCCCCATGTGGATGCTGTTCGAGTTGGGCCTGTTGTTCGGCCGCCTGATCAAGCGCAAGCCACGGCATGAGGACGAAGAACATGAAGACGAAGAAGACGACGCCTCTGACACCAAGGCGCCCGCGAAGGTGGACCCGTAAAAGGCTATGCTGCTGCAGAAGCTGATCCGCCAACGTTCTTTACTGCCGTTACTGCTTCTGCTGGGCTGGCTTCAGGCCAGCCAGATGCAGGTGCTCGCCCATGAAGCAACCCACTGGTTTCATGACAGCACCGAACTCTGCGACGACTTGCAACTGGCCCATCACAATCCCGCGGCATTGGCACCGATGTTCGATGCCACCGCAGCCCCTCTCCCTCCCCAGATTATTGCTGACCTGGCGCCAACCCAATGGACAGGCACAGCCTACCTCCCACCCCTTGCCCGTGGCCCGCCCCGGTTCTGATTAACTCAATTCCCAACTAACTGAACTTTTTCAATCAGGAGTTAATCATGATGATACTGACTCGTGCCCGCGTTTTGGCGCTGGCCACCACCTTCGTTTCAACGTCCGCCCTGGCGCAAACCGGTTATGTCAGCGGCAATGAATTCAACCCGGCCATCAGCCTGATCCTGGACGGCCGTTATACCGAATACCATGACGACCTGGAGTTGCCCGGTTTTCAAATGGGCCCCGAATCCGAATTGCCCGCCAAGGGCTTCAGCCTGGGCCATTCCGAACTGACCCTCAGTGCCAATGTGGATGACCAGTTCTACGGCAGCGCCAGCCTGGTGATCGCCGACCACGATGGCAGCACTGAGGTAGAGCTGGAGGAAGCCTATCTGGAAACCCTGGGACTGGGCCATGGCGCCACCCTCAAGTTCGGCCGCTTTCTGTCGAGCATTGGCTACCTGAACAGCCAGCATGAGCACGCCTGGTCATTCTACGACGCTCCGCTCATATATACCGCGCTGTTCGGCAAAACTCTGTACGACGACGGCGTGCAGGCCCGCTGGCTGGCACCGGCTGACTTTTTTCTGGAAGTCGGCGCCGAGTGGACCCGGGGCGCTAGCTTCCCCGGTGGTGAAAACGACGGCAATGACGGCAAAGCCCTGTTCATCAAACTGGGTAATGACCTGGGCCAGACCGCCAGCTGGCAACTGGGGGCCTCGGGCTACAGCACCCGCTTCAACGAACGCAGCGGCGAGGGCCATTCCCATGGCCATGAGGAGGAAGAAGAGCACGCCTCTGAACTGGTGATGGAAGATGGCGATGTGGACATCATCGGGGTGGATGCAGTGTTCAAGTGGGCTCCCGGTGGCCAGCCCCGACGCCAGCAACTGGTGTTGCAGGCCGAGTATTTTCAACGTAAGGAAACCGCCCTGTCCCATTTCAGCGAAGAGGATAACTACTTTGAGGCGGATTACGACGGCAAGCAGTCCGGCTATTACCTGCAGGCCGTCTATCGCTTCCACCCGCAATGGAGCAGCAGCCTGCGCTATGACGCCATCACCCCGGACAACGAATTCAGCGAACTCGATGCCAACGGCATCGACATGGAAGAGTTTCTGGAGGAAACCGAACTGGGCAGTGATGAAACCATTACCCGCCAAAGCGCCATGCTGGAATACACCCCCAGCGAATTCTCCCGCATCCGCTTGCAGTACAACCACCGGGATTGGGGCGAAGACCGCGATGATCTCTGGGTAATTCAATACACCATGAGCCTGGGCAGCCACGGCGCCCACAGTTACTGAGGTACAACCATGCGACAGACTCTGATTATCATCATTACCTTACTGACGCCAATATTGGCCCGGGGTGAACTGTCGGTGTTCGCCTGCGAGCCGGAATGGGCAGCGTTGACTCAGCAACTGGGCGGGGATCGGGTGTCGGTGTTCAGCGCCACCACCGCCATGCAGGACCCCCACCACGTGGAAGCACGCCCTTCCCTCATCGCCCGGCTGGGGCGGGCGGACCTGGCGGTGTGCACCGGTGCCGAACTGGAAGTCGGTTGGCTGCCATTACTGCTGCGGCGCTCCGCCAATGCCAAAGTGCAGATGCACCAGCCCGGTTACTTTGAGGCCGCCATGCAGGTGGAACGCCTGGGCATTCCCACCTCTCTGGACCGGGCGGATGGCGACGTCCATGCGGCAGGCAACCCCCATGTCCATCTGGACCCGCGGCGCCTGCTCAGCATTGCCGCAGCCTTGAGCCAACGACTCAGTGAGCTGGACCCGGCGGGGCGCGCCGAGTATGCCGGCCGCCTGCAACAATTCCAGGACCACTGGCATGCCCGGATCACCCAATGGGAATCGGAAGCCGCCCCCCTGAAAAGCCTGCGCATTGTGGTCCAGCACGAGGACTGGCTGTATTTCAATGAGTGGCTGCAACTGGATCAAGTGGCCACCATCGAGCCCAAGCCCGGGGTACCGCCCAGTGCCGCAGACCAGAAGCGCCTGCTGCAGACCCTGTCCGCCCAACCACCGGAGCTGATCATTCTGGCGGCCTACCAGGATGACAAAGCCGCTCGCTGGCTGGCGGATAAACTGGATATCCCGGTGGTCACGCTGCCTTTTACCGTAGGGGGAGACGGGCACAGCAATACCTTGACGGCGTTGTTTGACCGCTCACTGGTCCTGCTTCTGCAGGCGCAGGGAGACTGATCATGTCCTGGCAGGATTGGTCGCTCATCGGCCCGGCGTTAATCGCCGGGCTGATCATCATCATCAGTCACGTTCCGCTGGGCATTGAAGTGGTGAAACGGGGCATTATTTTCATTGATCTGGCGGTCGCTCAAATCGCCGGCGTCGGTTTGATTGTGGCGAGCATGCTGGATGTTTCCAGCTACCTGGGACAACAATTGATTGCCGGCACCGCCGCCATCGGTGGTGCGCTTCTGTTAACCCTCACTGAATCCAGGTTAGGCCGATACCAGGAGCCACTCATCGGCGTGTTGTTTGTCCTGGCGGCGACGCTGGGGCTGTTGCTGTTGGCCGGGGACCCCCATGGGGGCGAATCACTGAAGGAATTACTCTCAGGCCAGATCCTCTGGGTTACGCTGGATCAGGTGTACAGCAGCGCCCTGCTGTTGCTCCCGGCTACGGTATTGTGGCTGCTGTTACGACAACGCTACGCCAGATTCATTTTCTACCCACTGTTTGCCGTCATTATCACCCTCAGCGTGCAGCTGGTGGGAGTGTATCTGGTGTTTGCCAGCCTGGTGATTCCCGCCCTGGCCACCGTCAACTGCTCGCGTTACCGCCTGCTCACGGCAATGACAGTGGGTATCCTTGCGTACTGGCTGGGGCTTTTGGCCTCATTGTATTGGGACCTGGCGGCGGCACCCCTGATCGTATGGTGCCTGGCGTTGCTGTCGGCCCTGTACCTGATACCCAGCCTTGCTAGAACTCCAGCAAAAACGTAACCGGCCCATCGTTGGTGAGTGAGACTTTCATGTCGGCACCAAAACGCCCGCTCGCCAGCGCAGTCACCTGATCCCGGGCCTGGGCAACGAAATAGCTATAGAGAGCTTCGCCCAGCTCCGGATCTGCGCCCGAGGAAAAACTCGGGCGCAGGCCTTTGGCGGTGTCCGCCACCAGGGTGAACTGCGACACCACCAACAGACCGCCGGCCACGTCCAGCAGGGAGTGGTTCATGCGGCCACTGTCATCCTCAAAAATACGATAGCGCAGCACTTTGTGCAGCAGCTTGTCGGCCCGGGCGTGGTCATCGCCTTTCTCCACGCCCAGCAGCAGCAAGATCCCGGCACCGATCTCGCCCAGGGTCTCATCTGCGACGCTCACACTGGCGCCGGACACCCGTTGGATCAACCCTTTCATACGCCGTCGCCCACCGGTTCCAGCACCACCGCTTTATTATCCCGCAGGTAGGCTTGGTCCACCGCGCTTAACCGGTTCACCCGGATCAAGGCGCGCAGCTCTTTGACATAGGCCTCGCCACGCTCCGAATACTTCAACAAGCCGGCTGCCAGCGCTTTGCCCGACAGGGGCTCACCGGCGCTGCGGGCAGCACTGCGTATTCCACGCAGTTCTGCATAGGCCTGGTGGGTATTCAGGTTGTGCATGTAGGCGGTGATGGACTCAAAGGGCGTTTTGAACGCTTTGATTCCATAGTTGCCCAGTTCGGTGCGCACCCGTTCCGGTGCGATGGCGCCCTCGCCCCAGGTCCACTGCCCAAACAAGGCATTCCCCTCACTGGCGAAGCGCGATGTGCCCCAGCCGCTTTCTATTGCCGCCTGGGCCATGGCCAACGAGGCTGGCACCACATCCACCCGCGCCAGCAAGGCAGCGAAGGCCGTGCTGTCCCCAGGGGAAGCCGGTGCCGCGACACCGTATTCTTCCGCAATGGCGCGCAGCTGGGCCGTGTCAGTGTCCGTCCACTGCGGCACCTGCTGCATGCCTTCTACAAAGGCCCGTTGTCGGGCAATGGTTTCATTGGCGCGCAACACCATGGGTGCCAGGATGAAGAAGAAGTAACGCTTCTTGTCCGCCGTGGACAGCTCACCGGCGTAATGGGCCCGCCAGCGGTCTGGAATGGTCGACAGATACACCCTGGGCACGCTGCGATCCCCGGCCTGCCAATTGGCCAGGGTGTAATGGATGCTATTGAAATACTCCACCACCTGCTCAGGGTTATTGAAGCTGAGGTGATCCCAGCCACGGTCGGCCGCCGACAGCGGTGACGCGACCAACAGCAGCAGTGTTATCAGTAAATTGCGGAGGTTCATACGCTTTGCATCCCTGTTCATCGTAGTGGATGCAAAGCGTAGAAGATTCAGCGGGGAAGAATCAAGCGGGATCAGTGTTCCATGCTGTTGGCGGCCACGGCGCCACTGGACAGGGACACATCCAGGTCCTCATACAGATGAGTGATAGAATCCATGCGTTTGAGCATACCGGTGGTGGTCACAGAGATCACATGGGGGACGTAGTTTCCATCCTCTAGTTGCTCAAAGCCGGTATTGGAGAATGCCCACTGGGCCTGCACTTTTTTCAACGCCAGGTTGATGTCATTGGTGTTGCTGTCGAATGCGGTCAGGGTATCCAGGCCCGCCCCGTATTCCCGCTTGGCTTTCTCGAATTCTGCCACGAATTCGCCATCACGGAAGCCCCAGGCGTGGGCAAAGTAATAGGCGGCAATGCGCTGGGACAGCATGCGCTGACGACCGGAGGTGTTGACCATCTTGGCTGACTTACGACCGGCAAACGCCTCCAGATCCAGCACCACCTGATGGCAGGCCGCCAGAATGGCATTATTACGATCGATGATTTTAGCCGCGTTTTCCCGGGTCACTTTGCCGATCGCCAAAGAACGGTATTCAAACCACAGGTCTTCCACCTGAGACAACGAAGCGCTGATCTGTTTGGACGGCGCGTACTCGGTCAGCTCCTGGAACTGTTCCTCGAACAGGGCGACGCTGCGGTCCAGCTCATCGCGGGCCCGCACCACATCCACATCCAGACCCAATGCCAGATAGTTCTTCATGATGTTCTGGGTGAGCATGCGCTGACGACCGGCTTTATTCAGGGCTGAACCCATTGTGAGCACTTCGGCAAATGCCTGCACTGAAAAAAGACACACAAATATGGCGACGACGGCGGAAAAGAAAGTATTTCGAGGCATGGGTTACATCCTTAACGTTTAAACTGCACATTTACGGAGCAACTAGCAATTACTTGGCCAATATGAATTTGTCTAGTTGAACCGAACTCCCTTACTCCGTCAGTAAAGGATGCCCAGGGCGAGCTCGCAATGTGGATGGCAAAAGGTGTGAACCGGTTAACGCGGGGAGGGAGACCTGATCCCGTTGAGATCAGGCACGACTGTTCTGTTTACGGACCATTTCGTCGGTGGCTTTGATCAGGGCATTGACGATGCCGGGTTCCATGCTGGAGTGGCCGGCATCCCGGATGATGTTCAGTTCGGAGTTGAGCCAGTTGCGGTGCAGCTCCTGTGCCTGATCCATGGGGCAGATCATGTCGTAACGACCGTGCACGATAATGCCGGGAATATCCTGGATTGCTGCCATGTTATTGAGTATCTGGTTTTCTTCGATGAAGGCATTGTTAATAAAATAATGCACTTCGATTTTGGACAGGCTGAGGGCGGTATGGCCGTCGGTGAACTGGCCCAGCACACTCTGGTTGGGGCGCAGGGTGGCACAACTGCCTTCCCAACTGGACCAGGCCTTGGCCGCCGCCATACGCTGCAATTCGTTTTCACCATTCAGCAAACGGTGATAGCCGGACAGCACATCCGGGTCCGCCTGACCCTTGAGGGGCTTGAGTAATTCTTCCCAGTGATCCGGGAAGATGCGGTTGGCCCCTTCGCGGTAAAACCAGTCGATGTCCTTGCGGCGACAGAGGAAGATACCCCGCAGGATCATACCCAGCACCCGCTCGGGATGAGCCTGGGCGTACAACAACGCCAGGGTGGAACCCCAGGAACCCCCAAACAGCACCCATTGATCAATGCCCAGGTGCTCCCGGATCACTTCCATATCCCGCACCAGGTCCTGGGTGCAGTTGTTCTTCAGGCTGGCATGGGGTGTGGACCGGCCACAGCCGCGCTGATCGAACAGCACGATTCGGTATTTCTGGGGATCGAAAAAACGCCGATGAAACACCTCGCAGCCGGCGCCCGGGCCACCGTGCAGAAACACCACCGGCAGTCCGTTGGGATTACCACACTCCTCTACATAAAGCCGGTGCGGCATGTCGACGATGATACTGTGCTCTTTGTAGGGTTTGATGTCTGGGTACAGTACCTGCATTCAATTCACTCCAACCCGAATATGGACTAACTGTAGCCTAATCCGCCTTTAGCTGAAAGCAGATACGGTATAAATCAAGCAGTTAGCGCTGAAGGGCCGCTGCCGCATTCCCCGCGCGGACGATCTGCGCTAGCATACCCCCTCCCGGGTGCACCCGGTAGTAAGCCCTCGGTATCCCAAACATGTCTGATTCAGCCTTACTGCGCCTGCAGTTGGCGGTGTTCGCGCTGGTGTCGGCGTGCTTCACCAACATTTACATCACCCAGCCGGTGTTGCCGGTGCTGCAGCAGGAATTTTCCGCCAGCAGTGTACTGGTTTCCTTTACGGTGTCGGCGGTGGTGCTGGGCATTGCCCTGGCCAACCTGCCGTTTGGCGTACTGGCGGACCGCCTGCCCATCCGCCCGATCATTGCCGTGGGCACTGGAGCCATGCTGCTTGGAGGCCTGGTCTGTGTACTCACCAACAGCCTGTGGTTGCTGATCGCAGGCCGTTTTCTGCAGGGCCTGTTCGTGCCCGCGCTCACCACCTGCATTGCGGCCTATCTGGCCAAGGCCCTGCCCCCGGCCCGTCTTAACGTGGTGATGGGCTATTACGTTTCCGCTACCGTGGTGGGTGGAATGGGGGGCCGACTTCTGGGCGGCTGGATTCACCCGCCGCTGCATTGGCGCTATGCCTTTGTCTCTGCTGGTGTCTTTCTGCTGGTGGCCTGCGCGATGGCATTGTGGTCGTTACCCCGGCGCCCGTTGCAACATGGTCCACAGGTAAAAACCGGCTTTATGGCATTGCTGCGACGGCGGGATTTGCTGGCCCTGTTCGCCTGCGGTGCCGGCGGCTTTGCCCTGTTCTCCTCCACCTTCAACTACCTGCCGTTCCGCCTCAGTGAACCGCAGTTTGGGTTTTCCACGGAACAGATCACCCTGGTGTACCTGGTTTACATCATGGGGATTTTTATGGGGCCCATGGCGGGGCGGATTGCCAACCGGGTGGGCAACGGCACCACCCTGCTGGCGGGCACCGCGGTACTGGCTCTGGCGCTGGGCTGTTTGCTGCTGCCAGCAGCCTGGGCCATTGTGCTGGGCCTGATTATGATGTGTGCGGGCTTTTTCACTGTGCACGCTGGCGCGGTGGGCGCCATCAACCGCAAGCTCTCGGGTGGTCAGGGCCGGGCCAACGCACTCTACGTTCTGTTCTATTACGTGGGTGGCTGGGCCGGCATCACCCTGTCCGGGTTGGCCTATACCCACAGCGGCTGGAACGCCGTAGTGGGCCTGTCGTGCCTGTTATTGCTGATTCTGGTGAACGCCGGTCTCAGTGAGCGCCGCTACGCCCGCGGGGCATCCGCCTAGCTCTGCCAGACACCCCCGCCCACCAGGGACACACCGCCATCCAGGGCAATCACATGCCCCGTCATATAGGCACTCACCGGGCTACACAGCATCAGGGCCATCTCGGCCATTTCCCGCACATTGGTCACCCGCTGCAGGGGAATCCGCTGTTTCAGCGCAGCGCCGCCATCTTCCGACATGAACAGGTTGCCGCCCACGGTGTCCTCCACATAACCCGGGGACAATCCGTTCACCCGCACCCCTCTGGGGCCCCACTCTATGGCCAGGGTTTTGATCAGCATCTCGATTCCCGCCTTGGCCGAACAGGCATGGGACTGAAACGGCATCGGGTTTACTGCCTGGGGCGCCGAAATGGCAATGAGGCTGACATCGGCGGCCGCGAAATGATCACTGCAGGCGCGAAACGTGTTGAACGTGCCTTTCAGGTCAATGTCGATCACCGCGCCAAAACCGTTGGCACTGAGGCTCGCCGCCGGGGCGATGAAATTGCCGGCCGCCCCGGCCACCACAATGTCGTACGGCCCAAAGGCCTCTGCACCCTGGTCAGCGGCCGCCGCCAGCGCAGCATAGTCGCGGACATCCGCAGAGCAACCCAGGGCCTGGCCACCCGCCGCTTCGATCTCGGCACGGGTTGCGTCGAGTTTTTCCTGGCGCCGCCCCACTATCACCACCTTGGCCCCATGACGGGCAAAATGCAGGGCGATCCCCTTGTTGATCCCGCTTCCGGCACCGGTGATGAGGGCGGTTTTACCCTGCAGGAGATTGGATTGAAACGCGCTGGCCATGTGTCACCTCATATTGGTTTTGTTGTATGGGGCAACACTAGCAGCAAACGGCGGGGAGAATAATGACTAAAACACGCAGGGTGCTGATCGATCCAGCGACCCTGCAGGCAAACCGATGAGGCGAAGACTAGTAGCGGGCGAGTTTGACCACGTTGGCTTGTGGCAATCCATCCTCGCTGGTGTAACCACACACCCGACTGAGGGTCAGCAGGTCGGTGCCACCGATGTTAAAGACATCGAGGCTGCCGCAATGGCCTTCACTTGAGCTGACGATGCTGACACACAGGGACCCGCACTGCGCGTAGGTTTCCACCCGTGTGGGTTCCAGCATCCATTTGGTTTTATTGCCCTTGGCCGTGACGAAATCATGATACACCCGCTTGGTCACGGTAAACGGCGTACCCAGGTTCGACCCCAGCAGCAGGCCACTGACTTCACCGGTCCAGCCCTGAAAGCTGATCTGAACCAGGCCGTTCTCAAACTGCTTCACGTTGCTGTAAGCGATGTTCACCATGCTGTCGCCACCAAGATAGTGGTAGCTCAAAAGGCCATCTGCATCGATGCGCAGCAGGTGCACGTTGTCGAACACCACCCCCAGCAAATTCATTCTGGCGTTATCCCCCCACAGCACGATGCTGCCATCGGGGCCCACGGATTTGCCGTCCACCTGTTCCAGTTCGTCGTTCACAAAGGTCCATTGTGTGGTACCTGTTGAATCCACCACCCGCACATCGTGGTTGTTCTTATTGAACAAGGCAGGGCGACCATTGGAATCCCCGATCAACTCGTCATTGCTGCCCAGGGTGAAGCGGCCGGATTCCAGCAGGTCGGCGCCATAGGAAATCACCTGACGACCGGACTCGGTGGCCACTTCCAGCGCCAGACCGTCATAACCGAACACCGCCACCACGGACTGGGTGGCCGTTACATCCAGCGCCTGGCTGGTGGCCGTCGCCAAATCCAGCAGCAGGGCCCAACCCTGGTTTTCGAAACTGCCGTACACCGCGATCTGCTCGCCCAAAACGGTGCTGACTCCGCCAATGGATCGATCCCCCATCCCCAAGGCCAGGGTAGCCACATCAAAGGGGGTTATCTGGTGCAGATTGACGTCCACCACCCAGGAGCCGGCCAGGGTCGGACCCACCAACAGCAATTGCTGATTGGGCAGTGCCACGGCCTGAGTGATGCCCGACAGAGTCACGTCGAGAACGGTTTCCAGCATCACCATCCCAGCGTTGTCATAGGTGGCGATATGCACCCCATCACTGTGTTGCGACAGGTGTACGGCGTTGCCGTTAGCGTCCAGCAGGGCTTCGTTCAACGCGTCCGGGTTCACCATCACATAGGCCATCCAACGGGCCTGGGTGGCAAAACAACCGAGCAGAAACAAGGAGAAAAAAACCGGGATCATTACCCGACGGGAGGAGAACCAGTGCTGCATTATTATTCCTTATTATTGGCATGATCAGGGTGCACGATGGGCGCTGCGGGATACAGTCGCCACCGGTATCGTATAAACATTACTCTCTTTTTCTACAAGATCAATGACTGATTTGGTGTCTGTTTGTACAAAAAAAGGAAGCCACTGGCTTCCTTTTTTTGTACCGCTTATTGTTGAACTGCTTACGGATTTTGCCGGCCTGCGCTTACTTAACTATAAGGGCAAGGGCGCAAATCTAGCAGGTCACCCTTCAAGGGTCCTGCTTCATGGCAGCATACAATGCACTCATGCGCACCGCCTCTGCATCCCCTTCATGGATCACCACCTCGATGCTGGTTTTCACCCGGCCTTTGCCCTCGTAACCCTCCAGGATCTGCTGGCGCTGCTCCGGTGTGATGGTGGTTTGTGCCCGCAGCACACCCCGTACCGGCTTCAGGTACGCCACTTCGCCCTTGGCCAGCCACACACTGGGTAGATGCCCGGCGTCCATCAACGTCAGGTGCAGAGCACTCCAGCCGGTCATGGCACCGACACAATACAGGCTGCCACCAAAGGCGGTGCCGTGGGTATTGAGATTGGGCTCCAGGGGCGCCTCCACCACGACAGTGGAGCCGTCCCAGGAGATCACGTCGATTCCCATATGGGTGATCAGGGGCACCTGCTCCTTGAGCTTGGTGCGGACGTGATCGAGCTTATCCATCAACAGCGGTCCTTCAGATCAAACCGTTCAGCAGGGAATCGGTGTAATCCCGACGCCGCTTGGCTTCCACCGCCGGGTCCACTTCCACCACTTTCTCATCCGGAGTGACCTTGAACAGGGGTTGCCCCTGTTTGACGATGGAACCGTCGGTGTTGTCCAGCAGAATCTTGTCGATGGTGCAGGCGAACGGCGCCACTACTTTGTTGAACATCTTCATAACTTCGATGATGTAGATGGGCTGACCGGCTTCCACATGGGCACCTTCTTCCACAAACGGAGGGGCTCCCGGCACTTCGCGGCCGTAGAACATTCCACCGCTCACCGCCACGATCTCGTCCGCTTTGGTGGCCGGCGGCGGCACCAGCACTTTCATCATGCGACCCTGCAGGGCTTCGTCGTGCAGTTCTTCCGGGATATAGACGGTCAGGTCGTCGTTCACCTTGAGGGCGTAGAAGCCCACCTGATTGGCCAGTTTGGGCAGTGCGGAAATCACTTCCATTCCCGCCTGGAAGCCCAGGTGAGCCGCCTGAACCTGAGTCCAGGTGTCGGCGTCCAGGCCACCCTGTGGGGCGGATTCCGCCAGCAGGGCATTCAGCTCTACCCAGTTGGACTGGCCCAGTTTGGCTTCCAGGTCGCGATAGAATTGCAGGCCTTTCTGCAGCACTTCGTTGTCGTGTTTCCAGATGCACTCGGCGGCCGGCAGGTCAGCACGGTAATCCATGTTCAGGTAGTGGTAGGTTTCATCCAGCACCTGGATCGGGTTGCGGGTCCACAGCACTTTATCGCCGTCGAACTGAACATTTGCTTTGTTCAGGCTCACCCAACCGGAGAAGATGTGCGGATCGCGGGTCAGGATGTCCAGCGCCCGCAACAACAGGGTGTGCTTGCGCTCCATGGCGGCATCAATGGCCTGCATGGCAGACTGCAGCTCTTCGCCGGCACCGTGGGCTTCGGCGATCTGCTTTTTGTAGATACCCTTGGCGTGGTTGAAAGCGTATTCCAGATCAAAATCGGAGATCGCGGCCTTCAGCTTACCCACCAACGTCAGATAGGGCATGACGAACTTGGTGGTGGACTTGGCGTGTACGTTTTCAGCCAGGAACCAATGCACCAGACCGTAATGGAACTGCAGGTTAGTGGCCAGGTTTTCCCCGCTCATTTTGGTACGACGCAGCAGCTCCGCCATTTCCTCGTAGCTGTGCTTGCGGTTTTGACCCACGGACAACAACAGGGCGATGTTACTGTCGTAAGCACCGGCCAGGTGATACTTGATGAACTGATTGGAGTCCGGGTTACGGGCACTGATGCCCTGGTCATCACGGATCTCGTTTTCGATGGGGCTGGACCAGTATTCGATGATGCCGCCGGCGTGGGGTTTCAACGCCGCATTGGTGGCATTGAGACGGGCTTCCACGGACGCACGCTCACGGGGAATACGCTCCGGCTTGGGCAGCTTCTTGCCGTGGCGGGCCAACAGGGTCATGGCTTCCACCAGGGAGTCCACCAGCAGGAAATCATTGGGGTCTTCGGGATTCACGAACTTCAGGGTGTAACACAGTTCAGAAACACGGTGCTCCACCTGAATCCGGGTGTTCATCTCCATGAAGAAGTGGCTGTCTTTGTCCACGATACATTCGAAGGTGGACACCGAATCCAGGCCCACCGCCAGACCGAAGCGCTCGGATTCCTGCTCCATGCGCTGCAGAATTGACAGGTCGGTTCTGAGGGCTTCCACTTCACCGGTTTTGCCGGCGGCTTCTGCAGCCGCAATGGCTTCTTCCAGCATTTCGCTGGTGTTGGAAATTTCCAGCAGTTTCTGTTCGTGCATCTGCAGGGAGCAGTCGCGGGCACCCAGGGTGGTGCACCATTCACCGTTACCGATCACCTGGATTTCCTGGTGACGGGTGGTTTCGATGTTCAGCTCGATCAACACGTTCTTGTTGTCGCCGACACCAGTGGTTTTCACTTCCTGCAGGATTTCGATCAGCTTTTCTGCTGCAATGGAGGACGCCTTCTTGATGCGCGCATCCAACTCACCGTCAAAAGCGGCCGGGGACTGCAGGATACGCTGGCCTTTACCACCACCGCCGCCGATGGCCTTCAGGCGCACTCGGTTCTCGGGGTAACGACCGAACACTTCCGCCACGCGGGTGATCGCTTCGGCGCAGATTTCATCGGTGGTGATGATGTCCATGGATTTGGCATAGGAGGCGTTCAGCACCGCGTCGGCGGCGTCTTCCAGGGCCACGCTTTCCTCCCAGTTGGAGGCATCTACTTCCAGGCCTTTCTCTGCTGCCAGGGCGTTCAGGCCGGCGCGATCGCCGACTTTGCGGATCAGGGTCAGGCTGGTGAGGTTGTCGATACCGGGGGTGGTGGAAACATCGTTCAACAACGCAGTCCGCTTGGCTTCATCCTTGGCGCCGGCGCCACGCACGGTGCCAGAGCAGGGGCCGATGAAGTTCAAACCGGCTTTTTCCAGCGCGCTGACCAGGGCTTCGTCTTCTGCCATGAAACCGTAACCGGCGAAAATGGAGTCGTGGCCGTTTTCCTTGGCAATGCTGATGATCTGCTGGATGCGCTGGGTACGCTCATCCTTGTCCATCCCGGTGTAATCCGGCACCCGGTGCACGCGATCGGGGTTATTGATCTGACGCAGTTCCGGGGCCAGGGCGTTGTTGTAGGTGATGGAGTCCTTCTCGGACAGCAGAATACCGTAATCGGTAATGCCCATCTCTTCCCACACATCCATCACTTCCTTCCGGATCGGACCACGACAGATGATGAGGGGTTTCATATCGCTGCAATCAAACTGGCTGACCCACGCAGAATCAGTGGACTTGCGGCGGCGGTCTTTGTTCACCAGAGGATTGTTGGTGTAGTTTTCGTTGCTCATCTTCTAAATCCTATAAATTCTCTTCTACCTGTTTGCAGGCGCCGATTAATGGAATTCGCGTTGCACGCCGCCCATGGGCTTGGCTTCATAGTGACGCAACAGGAAGTTGAGATTCTGGGCCAGGCTGGAGCGCAGGTCGTACGGCATCACCAGTTGCGAGATGGAACCCAGGCTCAGGGCCTCTTTCGGGTTCATCAGGGCTTTTTCGTATTTCTGGTTATACATGGCTTCCTGCTGCTTGACCCACTCGGCCACTTCCACCTGAGCCTGCTCTTTGGCCTGGGCTTCGGTGCCGCCGGCGGCCAGCAACTGGGTAGTGCGCTCGGCAATTTTGCCTTTCACCGCTGCCCGCACCGCTGCCAGCTCTTTCTTGTAAACGAACTCTTTACCGGCGTTACCCATTACCGCCAGGCGGGTGGTGGGCAGAGCCAGCACCACGTCAGCACCGGTGGCGTAGCTGTTGAAGGCCGCGTAGGCGCCACCGAAGGCGTTACGCACGATCAACAGGATGCGGGGCGTACGCAGGTCGATGATGGAATCCAGCATGGCACGACCGGCCTGCACGATACCATTGCGTTCCTGGTCGGTACCGGGCAGGAAGCCGGTGGTGTCTTCGATGAACACCACGGGAATGTTGTAGACGTTACAGAAGCGGATGAAACGGGCGTTCTTGTAAGACGCCGCGATGTCAATCTGGCCAGAGGCCACCGCACTGTTGTTGGCCACGATGCCCACCACGTTGCCACCCATCCGGCCAAAGGCGCAGATGGTGTTCTGGGCACGGTCGGGTTGGAATTCGGTGTAGTCGCCGTGATCGCAGATCTGCTGGATCAGGATACGGATATCAATGGGGGTGTTGTAACCGGAAGGTGAGTTGAAGGCCTTCTTGAACAGGATGTCCGCGTCCCAGGTTTTACGGTCCAGGGGATCGGAGGTTTCCAGGTAGGGCGCCATGGAGCTGTTGTTGTCCGGGAAGTAGCGCAGCAGTTCTTTGGCCTTGCGCAGGGCGGACACTTCGTCGGGCACCACAAAATCGGTGACACCGGACTGGCCGTGAACACCGGGGCCACCCAGCTCGTCAGCGGTCACATCTTCACCCAGCACCGATTTCACAACGCCGGGGCCGGTCAGACCGTAGAAGGTATCCTGGGGCTGGATCATGAAGCTGCCCTGACGGGGCAGGTAGGCACCACCACCGGCGTTATAGCCGAACATGCACATGATGCTGGGCACCACACCGCTGATTTTGCGCAGCGCGGTGAAGGCTTCGGCGTAACCGTCCAGACCACCCACACCGGCCGGTACGAAGGCACCGGCGGAATCGTTCATACCGATCAGTGGGATTCCACGCTCACCTGCCATTTTGATCAGGCTGGCCAGCTTGCGGCCGTTGGTGGCGTCCATGGAACCGGCGCGGACGGTGAAGTCATGGCCGTACAGAGCCACATCACGACCGTCGATGTTGACGATGGCGGTGACGATGGAGGCACCGTCCAGGTTCTTGCCCCAGTTCTGGTACAGCACGATGGGATCTTTGTCGGTGAGGACTCGAATCCGTTCCCACACAGTCATCCGTTTTTTCAGATGCTGCTTCTCAATGGCTTTGACCCCGGCAGCGGTCTCGGGACGCTGCATGATCTCCCAGCCTTCTTTCAGGGATTCTTCATAGATACCGGGTTCCCGGGCAATCTCGCCGGGGATTTTGAATTCTTTGGTTTCCGGTTCGTGAAAGGGGTTTTCCAATGATGGAACAAGCTTCTTCTGTATTCCCATGCTGTTACACGCTCTTTGGTTGAATCGCTGGAACTGTTGGCGGCTTTTCAGCTGTCTTGGGCGAGGGATCACCTCAAGCCAAAACCGGGATAGCAGAAAAACCTATTTAAGATCAGCGAGTTGTGTGCCGATATTAAAAATCTGTATCTTGAGGGTGCTGCATTATTCAATCGTGCGACCGCTGAGTCAATCACCTTAACGCTCATTCACATTGATGAAAAACAACACGGATGTCACAGGACATGCGGAATCGAGGCTGCTCAATACCCTATTGAATTTACGGGCATTTTACCTCTCCCCAAGCCCCCCAAGGACAAAAAGGGCCGCCATTATCCCACAGTTAACCGCCATTTTCAGCTTTGGATTTTCGCCGCCCAAAGCCCCATAATCCGCGCCATGAATGTGATCCTGATCCACCCCCGGGAATGGGGACAAAACACCGCAAGCGGCCGCCTGGTGATCGCTGACCGGCGCCATCATCATCTCGTTTCGGTGATCAAACCCAAGCCCGGGGAATGGCTGCGGGTGGGGTTGCTGGGGGGGCCGCTGGGCATGGCCCGAGTGGTGACGCTGGACACCAACAGCGTGACCCTGGATATCACCCTGGACACCCCGCCTCCACCGCCGCTGCCGGTCACCTTGCTGCTGGCCCTGCCGCGCCCCAAAGTGCTGCGTCGCACCCTGCAGGCGTGTACCACCCTGGGGGTGAAAGAAATCTTTCTGATCAACAGTTTCCGGGTGGAAAAGAGCTATTGGCAGACACCGTTCCTGCAGCAACAGGCGCTGCAGGAAACCTTGCTGCTGGGGCTGGAACAGGCCCGGGACAGCGTGTTACCCCAGGTGCATCTGCGGCAGCGTTTCAAGCCATTTGTGGAGGATGAACTGCCGGCACTGGTGACGGGCAAACCGGCCTGGCTTGCCCACCCCACGGCGGACGCCGGCCCCTGCCCCAGCGGGGTCACCGCCCCCTGTCTGTTGGCGGTGGGCCCGGAGGGGGGCTTTATACCCTATGAAGTGGAACAGCTGCAGCGGGCGGGGTTTGCATGCATCAGCCTGGGGCCCAGAATCCTGAAGGTGGAGACTGCGGTGCCGGCCCTGTTGGGGAAACTTTTTCTGTAACAATTTTTTAGCGGGAGCCGGTTCAAGCGGCCCGGCTCACACCGTATCTTATACCTTAAAGGCACCCAGGATGCTTTTCAGCTGGCTGGCCTCCAGGGCCATTGCCTCGCTGGCCTGGGCGGTGGCTTCCGCCTGTCGGGTGGCCTGATCGCCGGAATCCCGGATGTCGTGGATGTTCTGGTCGATTTCATGGGCCACCTGGGCCTGCTGATTGACCGACAGCGCAATCTGGCTGGTCATCTCCACCACGCTGGCCAGGTCCTGCCGGATTTCATCGAACACCGCCCCCACCGCCCGGGAATCCTCCACCGTGCCCGCGGCCACCTCGCTGCTGTGGGCCATGGCGCCCACCGCCTGCTCGATCTTTTTCAGGAAGTTGTCGATGATGGCTTCGATATTGCCGGTGGAATCCTGGGTGCGCTGGGACAGGGAACGCACTTCATCGGCCACCACTGCAAAGCCCCGCCCCTGTTCACCGGCGCGGGCAGCCTCAATGGCCGCATTCAGGGCCAACAGGTTGGTCTGGGCCGCAATGGATTTGATCTCATCAATCACCTGGGCGATCTTCTGGCTGTCCTGGGCCAGCTCGTTGATGGTGGTGCTGGTCAGCCCGATGTCCTCAGACAGCGAGTTCACCTGACGCAGGGTCTCCCCCACCTGCTCACTGCCACGACGGGCCTTGTCACTGGTGGAAGCCACCAGATCCTCCGCCCGCTTGGAATAGTCCGCCACCCCTTGCACGGTGTTGGTCAATTCACTGATGGCCGCCGCCACCTGTTGGGTGCGCTGGGTTTGCGCCGCCATGCCGGAACTGCTGTCCCGGGAATAGCCTTTCACGTTCTGCGCCAGCTCAGTGACCTGGTCGGCACTGGCGGACACATGGGTCACCAGCTCCCGCACCCGCTCGGTACTGAGGTTGAAGCGCATGATGAGACGGCCCATTTCATCGTTGCTGCGTTGCTCCAGGCGCACGGTCATGTCCCCTTCCGCCATCCGCGCCGCCGCACCGCGCACCTGCTCGATGGCATCATTGAGGGACACATAAAAGGCGCTGTAGGCATAGGCGGTGATCAGCAGCAGCGCCACCAATGCCACCACAATCCGCACTGTTCCGGCCCACAGGGCGCGTTTTTTGTCTTCAATTTTGAGTTCGGCTCCGGTCAGCAGGAGCTGGCTGAACTCCTGTTGCTCGTGGATGAATTGGGTCAGCTGCTCGAAGTACTCACGCCAGCCCAGATCAAAGGTGGTGGCCAGCAGGACATTCTCATCCACGAAGCGCCGCTCCTCCTGCAGCACCTGCTCCAAGTTGACCAACTCGGCCTCCAGCGTCGAGCCGGCCGCAGCGGGCAGCGCGTTGGCGAAGGTCAGCGGAAACTCCTGGCGGAACAGGTCCAGGTTACCCAGGGCTTTTTCCAGGGCCTCCAGGGTGTAACCATCCAGATAGGTGTAGGTCAGGCCGTAGGCGCCGATGGCGCGCAGGCGGCTGTTGATGTCATTCAGGCGGGCCAGGTGCCGGGTCAGCAGGTCCAGCATGCCCAGCACACTTTTGTCGCTTTCCAGGTTCAAGCCGCTGGTCTCAAACACGGTTTTGATCAGGGTCTGCAGCTTACCGGTTGGGCCAGCCATGGCCAGATAGGTGAATTCCGGCCCCTCTTCGTTGTTGACACCCACCGCCGCCAGACCCGCGGTTTCCCGGCGAATCTCACTGAGCCGGGTGCGAAAGTCTGCATCTTCGGCCAGCGGGCCCGGACGCTCAAGCAGCTGGTCAATGGCCTTCAACGCCTGCTCTGTCACCTGGTTCTCCAGCGACCGCACATCCGCCTCGCGATGGATATTCGACACCACCCGCAGATCCCGCTGCTGCTCCAGCAGGCGTTTCACCGCCAGCATTTCGCCGATCAGTGCCAGACCGTCCTGCTCGCGCTCCGCATTGTGAATTTCGATCAGGGAGTCCCGCACCATCATGCCGCTGAAGGTCATCAGGGGCACGTAGAACAGCAAGCTGATGAGGATGAATTTCTTGGCGAAACTGACCCGTGAGATCAGGGCAATACCCGGAGCCAACAGTGCGTGCATCAAACTACCTCAACTGTCTTTTGGAAAGTGTGACCATTTCAAAGTGTGACCATTTCAGTATAGACAGACAGGCCAGATTGACAGACCGGCAAATACTTACGATGGGCGCGACGGCATGGTCTATCCTTTAACCCAGGGACGACAACAGCGGAGCATCCATCATGGACCTGAAAGAAAGCCTGGACATAGCGGAAAGCCTACGGCGCCAGGCCCGTAAGGCAGTTTCCAAGTTCCAGTCGGAACTGGACCTGAAAGGCGGGCTGGTGGACGCCATGCGCACCTACGGCGAAAGCGCCCTCTATGGCCGCATCATGCTGGAACACCTGGAACTCATCTTCAACATGCTGGAGCAGGAAGATACGCAACAGGCCGAGCGGGATCTGGACCGCTATCTGGGTGAGCGCACCGAATTCCTCACCGGGATGAAGCCCTGGGTCCCCAGTTCCACCGACATCATGGATAATCTGCTGAATATGGTGAACGCCACCGTCATCGCCGACCTGATTGAGGCCTTCAAAGAGTAAGGCCTCTGCGCACCGGGGTCTGCGCCCCTGCTTTCTGCAATAAATTGTTTCACACCGTCACATTAATTTCCGTTATCCTCCTTCTCAAGACTGAATCTTGTAAAAACCGGCCACAATGGCTGGCTTTCAGGACAAGTTAGACGACTTTGACGTCCAATTTGCCCCAAAACCAACAACAAAAACAGACACAAGCAGAGCCAATAAGAGTCAATCAGACTGACCATGTTGCTGAAGACCAAGTTCTATGCCCCCCCAATCCGGGCTGGTGCCATACCCCGGCAGCGGCTGTTGCAGCGCCTTGGCCAACCGGCGCCCGGGCACATGACGCTGATCCACGCCCCCGCTGGATACGGCAAAACCACCCTGGCCAAACAATGGCTGGATCAGCTGGACTGCCCCCATTCCTGGCTGTCACTGGACCTTCAGGACAACGACCCGCAACGGTTCTGGCGTTACGTGGGCTTTGCCCTGCAGCGACCGCTACCGCCGGGGGACCTGACATCCGCTCCTGAAGACCACATCGTGCACCTGATCAACCACTGGCAGGACCAGTCCGCCAGCGGGCAGCCGTTGCACGTGCTGGTGCTGGACGACTTTCACTGCATCCAGGATGAAGCCGTGCTGGCGCAGGTAAGCTGGTTTCTGGACCGCCTGCCCGCCGGATTGCACGTGGTGATCACCGCCCGTAACCAGCCATCGATCCACATCCCGCGACGCCGGGTTCAGCAGCAGCTGACCGAGGTGAAGGCCCAGGAGTTGTGTTTTCAATCCACAGAGACACGCCAGTTTCTGGAGAACACCTTAAGCCTGCAACTGGACACCCACAGCATCGACGTATTGCACAATCAAACCGAAGGCTGGGCGGCGGCTCTGCAGCTGGCGGGGTTGAGCCTCAAAGGCGGGGAGCAGGCCACCGAGCCGTTGCTGGAACGCAAACACAACCAGTCCATGATGGATTACCTGGCGGAAGAGGTACTGGCCGGACAGCCGGAACCCATCCAGCAGTTTCTGCTGCACGTCACCCAGCTGCGCCGCTTCAGCCTGCCCCTGTGCGAACAGGCCCTGGCGGAGCTCCCGGAATGCCCGGTGAAGGACAGCCTGGAGCACCTGATCAAACACAACCTGTTTTTGATTCCCCTGGATGCCACCGGCACCTGGTTCCGGTTTCACGACCTGTTCCGGGAAAACATCCAGAACCTGGCGCGGCAACTGATCCCCGAATCGCTCACCCTGTTTCTGCGCCAGGCCGCCCAGTGGTACGTTCAAAGCGGCGATGAGGAAGAAGCCATTGTGTGCCTGTTGCAGGCCCAACTGTGGGCTGAGGCCGCCGACCTGATTGAAACCCTAGGGGTGTCCCGCATGCTGGCGGGCAAGAACGAATCCCTTAACTGGTGGCTGAACCGGCTGCCGGTTGCGGTGGTAACCCAGCGCCCCAAACTGGCCCTCACCAAAGCCTGGACCCTGTTCTGTACTGAGCGGGTGCTGGAGGCCGAGCCCTATCTGGATCAGGCGGACCGTTCCCTGCAGGGGCGGGATCAGGAAGCCCTGCGCATGCAGATTTTTCTGTTTCGGGCCCACATCGCCCGCTTCCGCGGCCAGCATGAGGAAGCCACCCGCTGGTCCGAGTTGGCCATGGAACATTCCACCGACAAGCACCAGCAGCTCAACGCGGTGACCCTGTTCGCCATGGGGCTGGAACAGTTCCAGAGCGGCCAGCAGCAATCCGCCCGCGCTTACCTGGAGCAATCCATGGAGGCGTCCTTTAGCGAGGAAAACTACTTCTGCGGGCTATCGGTATCGGTCTTGCTCTCTCATGTGTATTTCCAGTGTGGCTTGACCCACAAGGCGCTGGCCACCCTGGACCAGGTCCGGCACTGGATACAAACCAACGGGGAGTGTGAGGACCAACTGGACCGCTGGCAGAACATCATGTATTTCACGATCTACCGTGAGACCCGGCAACTGGAGCAAGCGCAACAGGCCATCGAACCTTTGCTGCAGCATCAGCAGGAAGGGGCCGAAAACGGCCACAGTGCCCTGATCAACCTGATGCGGGCGGTACTGAAGGCCACCCAGGGCCACTGGGAAGAGGCCCTGGCGTTGACCCGCTCCGCCGCCAGCCAGATGGCACAGGATCAAAGCCACTGGTCCGCCATGTCCCCCAATGCCGGCATGATCGAAGCCAGCATCATGCTGCAGCAGGGCAAACTGGAAGAGGCGCTGGCCTGGTGCCGCCACAACGAAAAGCGGCTGCGGGAAAACCGGCGCTACACCAACGAGGAAGACCGTATTGTGCTGGCCCGCTGCCTGGCGCTGGATCATCAGAAAGACGCGGCGCTGGAAGAGCTGAACCTGGTGCTGGAAACGGCCACCCGCCACGGCCGCCTGATCAACCGGGTGCGGGCGTTATTGACCATGGCCATGGTGCACTGCCGCTACGACGAGGTGGACGCAGCGGCGGATGCCCTGCACTGCGCAATTCAATCGGCCGATTCCGCCGGCTATTACCAGATGCTGTTCGATGGGCGCGGATTCCTGCAACCTGCCCTGCAACGACTGCAGGCCCGGGGCCACAGCGGCTGGTGGGAAAAGGCACTGCTCAAACAACGGGATGCCACCCTGGTGACCCTGCCGGAACAGCTCACCAGCCGCGAACTGGAAGTGCTGAACCTGATCGCCGTGGGCCACCGCAACCAGGCCATCGCTGACACCCTGCACATTGCCCTCACCACCACCAAGGCCCACATCCGCCACATTTATGAAAAGATGTCGGTCACCAGCCGCACCCAGGCGGTGGCCCGGGGCCGCGAACTGGGCCTGATCAGTTGAGCCCGGACACCCGAGCAGCAACGCACAGCACTACAACATACCCGTTACAACAGACCCATCACAGTATATAAGGAATCACCGCTCGGCGGTCTTGGGGGTAATCCGTGAAGGTTTCCCGATACCAGCGGTGATTCGCCAGCGCCCGCGGCACCAGGTTGGCCATGGTGAACACCACGAAGGAAAGACCCGCCAGAGACCAACTGGCCAGGGCAAAGCCACTCCAGGTGATGATCTCCCCTAAATAATTGGGCATGGACACCCAGCGGAAACCGAATCCATAGGGAATCTGGTATTCACCGGGATGCTGCTGCCGCAATGCCTGCAGCATATGATCGGATTTTTTATTCAGGTAGTAGCCAAAGCCGAACAACCCCACCCCGATAGCAAAGCGAGGATCACTCAGCCAGTCCTGGTTCAGGTGGGTTCCATAATGGGCAATGTAGGTGCCATTCAGATAGCCATTGATGCCGCAATACAGGGCCCCCAGGGCGATCACCAGTAACGTGGTGCGGGCCCCGGGCTTCACTTTGATCTGGAACGGGTAGATAAAGGACCGGTGCAGGTAATGCAGCTGCCACAGCACCAGCAGAATCATGGGCGCCAGCTCAAAGGCCTGGGCGCCGCTGAAATAACAATACAAAAACACCAGGCTGGCGGGGGATTCCATCAACACCCAACCCAGCCGCACTGAAATGGTGGGTCCCCAGCCGCTGCTCTGATGGCGGCCATAGGGTGCATTGACGAACAGCAGTACCAGCACCGTCAACAGGGCACTGGCAAACACACCGATCAACAGGCTGTTAAAAACGATGTCGTCGGTCATGTTCGGGATGCCCGTAACAGCAATAGTGCGATCAGGGTGAACACCACAAACTCCGCAATGGGCAGCGCCAGCAGTTGCTGGAACGGTCCGTGGGGAAACAGGGTGGTGCCCAAGCGCATCAGGGCCAGCATCAACATGCCCAGGGCCGATGCCCGCAGCAACTGCCGGCGGCTGATGCCCTGCCCCGCACTGGTCACTGCCATCAGAGAGCCCCAGACAAAGAACGCCGCCCCCGCGGTGGCCAGGCTGTAGAAAATCATACCCGGCTCAATCAATCCCGCCAGCTTCAGGGCCGCCTCTGACTGAAACCACTGCGGCCTGGGCAGATACAACAGATACACTCCCCACAGGCTCAAGCCCAGCAGTTTCAGCACCAGGGCAAACAGCCGCAAAGCAGGGGATGCTGGCTGAGGCAGGGATGCAGAAGATGCAACGTCAGCCCCGTCGGTGGTGGTAGAGAACGCGCTCGTCATATCAGGCTTCCAGCGCCGTGTTCGCTTCGTGCTCGGTGCCGTCGGCAGTCACCGGCTGCACCAGCTTCTGCTCTGGAATCGGGTTGAATGCATCCACACTGTAGGTCTTCTTGTCGTTCCAGGTATCCGGCACATCCGCAATGTCCACATAAAACTGGTTATACCACTGTCGCAGTTTGTGAATCGGACCATCGCCGTCACACAACACCGGGTTATCCACCCGCACCTTGGTGTGCCAGAACTGCACGTCTTCGAAGAACGCCTGCTGCGTCAGCTCCACATAGCCCCGCACCATGGCATCGGAATCCGCCTGACTCATACCGGGGAACAGCTTCACCATGACCCCAAAGCGCAGGTCGAAGCTTTCAGTGGAGGTGGGAATGTGGCTCACCAGCAGTTTGGACTGCACCGGAACGCCGTTCATCTCCCCGCTCATTTCCGTAATCATGTACGCGGGTCCGTAATAGGTGGCGGTGGTGGTGAGAATGGAATCACCGGCCAGGCGTGGGCTCTTGCCTTCCATGTGCTGCACACACATGTGACGGTGGAAGGTGTTTTCAAATTTGAGGGCGGCGGACGCGTGCACCGGGCCGAAATGGGCCTTGTCCGCCATGTTGTCCACCAGCTCACGGCAGTTGGTCTCGATGGGAATCAGGACCACCTCCCAGTCCGACCATTCACCATTGCTGTATTCCTCGATCACCGGCGGCAGCTGATCCGCGATGGGCAGGTTGTGCTCGGGGTCGTGATAGACGTAAGCCAGGCCGTTGCGCTCCAGCACCGGCCAGGGTTTGATGCAGGCTTTGGCGGGAATCTTCTTCGCGTAGGGGATATCATCGCAGACACCGTCTTCACCCCAACGCCAGGCATGCATGGCGCAGCGCAGGGAGTTCCCCTCCACATAGCCCTGGGACAGATCCGCACCCATGTGGGGGCAATAGCCATCCAGCACAATCAACTGGTCATCCTGACCCCGGTAAGCCACCAGCTTGCTGCCGAAATAGTTCAACGCCACCGGCTGACGGGAGAAGTCAGCCACTTTGCCCAGGCAATACCAACCGCGGGCATAACGTTCTTCCACCGGGGCTGCCTCAATTTTCGCGTACTTGCTCATGATGCTCTCCTCTATGCTTTCCCCTGGCCACTTTTCAGGGCGCAGTCCGGGGCGCTGTTCTTATTGTGATATGCACGTTGCAGTTGCCACTATAACGGGAAACCCAGACCAAGTATACACCGTATACTTAAATACCGAAAAATCCCTGAGGACCTAACGCTATCAATGACCTTGTATATTTGCAAGCATAATGCAAATATACTCACAAAATAGCAATGCAATGACCATCCGACCAGTGAGATTCGACCATGACCGATGCAGCCCGCATGAAGCAAGCCGTTGAAAATTATATGAAAGCTGTGAGCACCGTGGACCTGGACATGATCCGGGAGATCTACGCGGACAACGCCACGGTGGAAGACCCGGTGGGTACGCCCCCCCATGAGGGCATCGAGGCCATCGTGACGTTCTACGGTGCCATGAAAGGCATGGGCGTACAACTGCAGTTGACCGGGAATGTGCGTTGCACCGGCAACGCCGCCGCATTCCCGTTCCAGGCCAAAGTGGGGCCGGTCACCATGGAGATCATCGACGTGTTCGAGTTCAACGACCAGGGCAAAGTGGTGTCCATGCGGGCCTACTGGGGGCCGGAAAACCGCTTCTGATCCGAACATCACTTAGACCAAAGGCTATTGCCCACTTGCAGAAACCTTCTAAACTGAATCTGTAAATGGATTATTTTTGGTTGAGTTCGGATATGAAAATGTGGCAAAACCTGAGCATCCAGTGGAAGCTGGCCATTCCCATCGGCGTGATTTCAGTGCTGTTGATCATGCTGACCATCAACAAGGTCAGCACCATGCGCGCGATTACGTCCGACTTCAATTCCATCCAGGAGAACTATTTCCCGGCGCTGGACATGACCCTGAACGCCGACCGGGATCTGTATCAGGCCCAGATCGCAGAGCGCACCATTGCCATGGGTGGCTACGATGCTGCGGTATTCAAATCCTTCGAGGAGAACGTGGAACAGGTGGCCGACCGCCTGAACCGGGTCAAGGAGCTGGACATCCACGAGCCGGTCAAGGGCCTGGTCAACGAGTTCCTCTCCAGTTTCCGCCGCTGGGAGAGCAATTCCCGCAGCATGATTGAGAATGTGAAGAGCAACGGCATGTCCACAGCGGATGCCGCCCGCCTCAGCAAAGGCGGATTGGCAGACCAGTTTGAAGCCTCACGGGATGTGCTGGATAAAATCGGTGAGAACCTTTCCGCCACCTCCACCGAGCTGGCCAACACCGTGAACGAGCACAGCCAGAGCTCCATACAGATGTCCCTGATTCTTAACGGCATCGTGATCCTGATTGCGGTGGCAGTGGCGATCTTTCTGCCCAGGGCCATCATCAAAGCGATTTCGCGATTACAGCAGGCACTGTCTGAGATTGCCTCCGGCAAGGGCGACCTGACCGCCCGCGTGGAATCCATGGGCAACGATGAACTGGGCACCATCAGCAACACCTTCAATACGTTCCTGACCTCCATGGAAACTCTGGTGGTGAGCATCACCCAAAGCGCCAAGGGCGTTAGCCACTCTTCGTCCACCCTGGATCACACCATGTATGAGAACGCCCAGTCCATCGACGAACTGGCCTCCTCCATTGAGGTGGTGGCCTCCGCTTTGACGGAAATGGCCGCCGCCATCACTGAGGTCTCCAGCAACACCCAGGAAGTGTCCAGCGAAACCAACCACGCGGACCGGGAGGCGCAGAACGTCGCCAAGATCTTCAAAGGCGCGATCCAGGACATCGGCGCGCTCTCCGATCATGTGGACGTATCGGTGGAAGCCATCAAACGCCTGGAAGGTGAGGCCTCGGCCATCGCCTCGGTGGTGGATGTGATCCAGGGTATTGCAGAGCAGACCAACCTGCTGGCCCTGAACGCGGCCATTGAAGCGGCCCGGGCCGGAGACCAGGGCCGCGGCTTTGCTGTGGTGGCCGACGAAGTCCGCACCCTGGCCAGCAAAACCCAGGAAAGCACCGAGCACATCAACAACATGATCAACAAGCTGCAGTCCGGGGTGAACGATGTGGTGAGCGCCATGGATACGGTGAAACAGAATGCGGCGTCCACGGTGGACACGGCCATCAACGCGGAGTCCTCACTCAACGATGTGGCCCACAACCTGACCACCATCAGCGGCCGTGCCATTCAGGTAGCCGCCGCAGTGGAAGAGCAGTCCTCGGTGGTGGAAGACATCACCAAGCACATCGACATGATCAACGCCCATGCCTGTGAACTGTCCCAGCGGGCGGAAACCATCGGCAGCGCCAGCGCCGAACTGAAACAGGAATCCACCGCCCTGATGGAGCAGGTGGGGAACTTCAAAGTCAGTTAGACCAGCTCTTTTCGACCCCACAAAAAAACCGCAGGTGGCGTTTCAACCCTGCGGTTTTTTTATGGGGTCAGTGACAGACTCGGCTCGGTATTACATGGCCGAACGGGAGCCACCATCAATGAAGATATCCTCCCCACTGATGTAACTGGCTTCGCTGGAGCCCAGGAACGCCACCAATGCCGCCACTTCCTCCGGCTGACCCTGACGGCTCAGGGGGTGCAGATTGGCCAGCAGGCGCTTGTTGATGTTCTCCGGAAAGCGAATGTTCTTCACCAGCGGGGTGGCAATGCCGCCGGGGCAGACCACGTTGGCGCGGATGCCATCGGCTTCGAATTCCTGCGCCATGCATTTGGTGATGGCGGCCACGGCGGCCTTGGAGGCACAGTACGCGGTCTGGTAGGCGGTCATCACTTTGGCGTTCAATGAGGCAAAGTTGATGATGTTGCCCTTGGTTTTACGCAGGTGGGGAATGGCCTCACGGCAGATGATGAAGGTGCTGTTGAGGTTGATGTTCATGATGCGGTTGAAGATCTCGGCGGTGAGTTCTTCCAGGTGATAGAAGCCGGCGATGCCGGCCGCGTTCACCACCACGTCGATCTGGCCGAAGGTGTCCACGGCACTTTGTACCAGGGCTTTGCAGGAGGCTTCCTCCATGGCGTTGAAGGTCACCGCCCGGCACACACCACCGGCGGCATCGATCTCGGCGGCGGTGGCCTGGTTGCCTTCTTCGTTCACATCCCCCAACACCACTTTGGCGCCTTCGGCGGCCAGGCGGATGGCGGCGGCTTTCCCCATGCCAGAGGCGGTGCCGGTCACCAGGGCGACTTTGTCTTGGTATCGTTTCATTGTTGTTTTACTCCCAATATCGGGTTACGCAAAGTATTCAATTTCGGCGGTGAGCAGGCGGGGGCTGTGGACACGCTACAAGCACATCCCTGTGCGCTCCTCAGCGGCCGTCCATGGCCGCTGACGGTCCACACCCCCCGCCTGCTCACCGCCTTGTGCCTACATCAGGTTTCGGAGTCAGATACAATTCAAACCGTCTCACACCGCATAGCCACCGTCCACAAACAGCAATTGTCCGGTGACGTATTTGGAGCGGTTGGAGGCGAAAAACGCGGCCGCCTCGGCAATGTCCTCTGGCTGGCCGAAATGCTTGATGGGCAAGGTGGCCAGCACGGCTTCTTTCCAGGCGGCATCAAACACCCCTTCGGCTTCCAGGCGTTTGAAAATGCCCGTTTCGATCACTCCCACCGCCACACTGTTGGCGCGGATGCCGTGCACGCCCTCTTCCTTCGCCAGGTATTGTACCAGGGCTTCGTTGGCCGCCTTGGGGGCTACCGAGAGCACGTCCCGCGGTGGTGTGCGGCCCAGGCCGGCGGAAGAAATATGCACCAGTGAGCCACCGCCATGACTGCGAAAATGGGGGATGATGTTTTTCACGATGCGGAAAAATCCGTTCAGGTCCCCTTCGATAACCTCTTCCCACTGGGCATCGGTCACCTCCGCCAGAAACGGCTGCTTGATGTCGGAGCCGGCGGCCACCACCACGCTGTGCAAGCGGCCGTGACGCTCTGCCGCCTCATGAATGGCGGCCTGAATCTGTTCCTTGCTGGCGATGTCCACCGCATGGATGGTGCACTTTACTCCCAGCTCGGCAATGGTGGCGGCGGCCTGCTCCGCCCGTGCTTTATTGGAGCGATAGGTGATGGCCACATCACTGCCACCCTGGGCAATGCGGGTGGCAATGGCCGCGCCGATGCCGCCGCTGCCGCCGAACACCAGACTGGCACCTTGATCGAATTCCGCCGCTAGAGTCATTTCCATTTCCTCATGATGATTAGGTTAGGCTTGTACCGCGCGTTTAGCGGGCTCAGCAGTTTGACTGTGGGTACGACTAATCAGGGCCACATCCTGCTGCCGGGCCGCATGCCGGGCCGCCAGATAGCCGAAGGTCATGGCCGGGCCCAGGGTGGCGCCGGCACCGGGATATTTGCTGCCCATCACCGAGGCGGCGGAGTTGCCGATCACATACAACCCCGGAATCACCTCACCGGCCTGGTCCACAGCGCAGCCGTTGACATCGGTGAGCACACCGCCCTTGGTGCCGATGTCACCGGGATGGATTGGCAGCGCATAGAACGGCGCTTCCCCAATCGGTGCAATACAGGGGTTGGGGGCGGTGCGGGCATCCCCGTAGTAACGATCGTAGTAGCTCTCACCCCGCTGGAATTCCGGGTCCTTGCCGGTGCGGGCGTATTCATTGTTCTTGCGCACCGTGTCCTGCAGGCCGTTGGCGTCCACACCGATTTTCCGGGCCAACGCCTCGATACTGTCAGCTTTCACCAGCACATCCCACACCCGCTTGGCAATGCGGCTGTCCGGCATGGAGTAACCCGGGGGAATCGGCCCAAAGGGAAATTTTTTGCGGAAGGTAGCGTCGAACACCACGTACGACGGGAAGGTGGAGGCCTCCGCGCTGTTCTGGGTATAGAACGCCTGCCCCGACTCCAGGTAAGGTGCGGCCTCGTTCTGGAAACGCTTGCCTGCCTGGTTGACGATGACCAACCCGGGGAGAGAGCGCTCGGCAAAGATCACGTAGGGGCGGTCCCACTTGGGAATCTTCACCGACGGCGCCCACCAGGCGTGTTCCATCAGATCGGTTTGGGCGCCGATGTGCATGGCGGCACGGATGCCGTCACCGGTGTTATTGGTCTGGGAGCCGCTCCAGTCGGGGTTGGTGGGCTGGGGCAGATACTGCTGGCGCATCTCCAGGTTGTGCTCAAAGCCACCGGCACCGATCACCACCCCTTTACGGGCCCGAATGCGCAGGGTTTTACCGTCTTTTTTCACCACCGCACCCAACACCACACCGCGGTCTTCAATCAGGGATTCCAGCGGTGAGTTCAACCAGAGCTCAATCCCCTTGTCCAGCATGGTCCAGCGCAGGCGCCCGATCAGGGCGTTGCCCATGGTCAGCCGGCGGGAGCGCTTGCCCTGCAAACGGCCGGGAATATCCAGGTAATAGCGCAGGGCCATCATCACCGCCGTGAACATCCAGCCCTTGGCCTGGGTGAGAAACGCGCGGCCTTCTTTCATGGTCATGGTGAGCTTGCCCGCCACCAGCACCTGGGGCGGCGGTTCGCGCAATTGCAGAAAATGCTGCTTGAGGTGTTTGGCACTGACCGGCAGCGGCTGATGGGTGCGATGCCCTTCCTTGCCGCCGGGCATTTCCGGGTAGTAATCGGAATAGGGCACGGATTCAAACGCCACCCGGGTGTGACGGGCCAGGTACTGAAGCATTTCCGGCGCCTGCTCCACATAGGTTCGCAGACGCGCCTCCGACACCTCATCCCCGATCACTGCCTTAAGGTAGGTAAAGGCCTCCTGGGCCGAATCCTGCGCCCCCTGGGCCCGGGCATAGTGACTGTTGGGAATCCAGATGCCGCCGCCGGACATGGCCGAGGTGCCGCCGTACTGATCGCTTTTCTCCACCACCAGTACCCGTTTGCAGCCTTCGTTCGCAGCCACCACCGCCGCGGTCAATGCCCCGGCGCCGGAACCCACCACCAGCAGGTCCACCTCCTCATCAAATGGACCCTGATCCTGTACAGTTTGGGGTACGGCTGCCATGGGCGTTCACCTCTGCGTTATGCTTGGAATGGTGCTGTTTTTATTATCTCCGTTGCGGCCATTATAAGATTTCGGATGATTTATGCAATAATATTGCAAATTAATTGTATATTTGGTTTGCTATACCCATAACAACCCATAACAACAAACAGGAAGCGCGCCATGCAACCGGATGCAGTCAGCTATTTGAAAGGCCCAGCCCACCAACCGTTGCTGGAAGAGACCATCGGCCAGTGCCTGTCCCGCATTGCCCGACAGTTCCCGGAGCGGGAGGCACTGGTGGTGAGGCACCAGGGTATCCGCTGGACCTATGCGGATTACCTGCGGGAAATCAATCGCCTGGCCAGCGGGTTGCTGAACCTGGGGGTAAAGCCGGGGGATCGGGTGGGGATCTGGTCACCGAACCGGGTGGAGTGGTGCCTGACCCAGTTTGCCACCGCCAAAATCGGCGCCATCATGGTGTGCATCAACCCGGCCTATCGGCTGTATGAACTGGAATACGCCTTGAACAAGGTAGCCTGCAATGTGGTGATTGCGGCGGAGAGTTTCAAAACCAGCCGTTACCTGGACATGCTCAACCAGCTGGCACCAGAGCTGGAACAAAGCGCACCTGGCCAGTTGCAGGCGGCCCGGCTGCCCCATCTGCACACGGTCATCCGCATGGGGGATGCCTCCAGCCCCGGCATGTTCAATTTCCAGCAGGTGTGCTCCATGGGCACCGAATCCGACCACGCCCGCCTGCAGGCCCTGAGCCAGCAACTGCAACCCCAGGATGCCATCAACATCCAGTTCACCAGCGGCACCACCGGCAACCCCAAAGGGGCCACCCTCACCCACTACAATATTCTGAACAACGGCTATCAGGTGGGCCAGGGCATGCACCTGACCGAGCAGGACCGGCTGTGCATTCCGGTGCCCCTTTATCACTGCTTCGGCATGGTGATGGGCAATCTGGCCTGCCTCACCCACGGCGCCACCGCAGTGTTCCCCAGCGATGCCTTTGATCCCCAGGCGGTGCTGGAAACGGTGGCGGCGGAACGCTGCACCGCCCTGCATGGCGTGCCCACCATGTTCATCGCCGAACTGGATTACCCTGAATTCGACCGCTTTGACCTCTCATCCCTGCGCACCGGCGTGATGGCGGGCAGCCCCTGCCCGGCGGAGGTGATGCGCAAGGTCATCGCCCGCATGCACATGCAGGACGTCACCATCATGTACGGGCAAACCGAAACCAGCCCGGTGAATCACATGACCGCCATCGACGCGCCCCTGGACAAGCGCTGCGAAACCGTGGGCAAGGTGGGGCCTCACCAGGAAGTGAAAATCGTCGATGCCGAAGGCCATACCGTTCCCCTGGGTGAAAAAGGGGAGCTGTGCTGCCGGGGCTATTCCGTGATGCAGGGCTATTGGGGCGATCCGGACAAAACCGCCGAGACCATCGACCCGGAACAGTGGCTGCACTCGGGGGATCTGGCGGTGATGGATGCGGAGGGCTATGTGCAGATCGTGGGCCGCATCAAGGACATGATCATCCGCGGTGGCGAAAACGTGTATCCCCGGGAGGTGGAGGAGTTTCTCTACACCCATCCGGACATCCAGGATGTGCAGGTGTTCGGCATTCCGGACGCCAAATACGGTGAGGAAGTCTGTGCCTGGGTGAAAGCCCGCCCCGGCGCCCCATTGACTGAGCAGGCCATCAAAGCATTCTGCCAGGACAAAATCACCCACTTCAAAGTACCCCGCCACATACGCTTTGTGGAGGAATACCCCATGACGGTGACCGGCAAGATCCAGAAGTTCAAGATGCGGGAGAGCATGGTGGCCGAACTGGAACAGCAGGCGCAACACCGGCAGCCGGCCTGATGCTGAACCGGGCCAGCAGACAGTTTTTGCAGATAATTTGCAAAATTGGCTACAATAGCCGGGCTTAATGTGGTTACACGCCACCCGATTTGATTCCAGACACAGGATTATTCATGAGCGCCACCAAGACCAACACCTTTATGCAAGCGGGCTCACGGGGCAAATCCCGCCGTGGCCGCACCCCTTCAATCGACATGGAGAAGATTGAAAACGCAGTCAGGGAAGTGGGCGCGCGCATGGACGACATCTCCATGAAGGACGTGGCGGATTTTCTCGGCGTGAATGTGACAACCCTGTATCGCCATGTGGGCGGCATTGATGGCCTGCGCCGCATTCGCGCCTCCCTCTCCCGCAGCGATTTGCCGGCCCTGCCTGCCCCCCAGGGGCACACCTGGAAAAGCTGGCTGAAGGTGCTGGCGGACTATTATCGCGGTGCCCTGCTACAGCACCCGGACCTGCTGGACTTTGTGCAGGCCGCCCTGGACCCGGACTTCCTCAATTTGGAACAGGAAGCCAGCATCCTGGTGGACTTTGGCTTTGAACCCCGCGCTGCCCTGCTGGCCCACAGTTTTCTGATCACCACCATCACCGGCTATGTGCAGCAGGAACTGCAGACCATTGAAGAGGCCCGCAGTGGATACGCGCCCTATTACAGCCGCCTGTTCCAGAACCTGGACGCCCATCCCGACCGCCTGCCCACCCTGAGCCAGGTCAACCTGAGCCAGCGGGACCTGGACCGGGATGTCAATTTCAAATCCATCATTCATTACGCCATCGCCGGCATTGCCTGTCAGAAGGGTGCTCCCAGCGATCCGGAAAAAATGTTGTAAACTGTGCCCTTTTCCGGATTCGACGCTTGCGCTGATCGAACCCTTCGCTTTAGACCGTTTGCCTTAGAGGCCTGCAACCCAATGGCTGCCAACAGTAATCGAAAAAGTGCGTTGTCCCAGGACAAGATCATCAATGCCGCCTATAAATTGGCGAAGAAAGACCCGGTCAACGCCATGAGCATGCGCAAAATCGCCACCGTGCTGAAAGTGACCCCCATGGCCATCTACAAGTACTTTGATGACAAGAATGAGCTCACCGCGGCCGTCATCGACAAACACATGTTAGAGAGCCGCCTGGTGCCGGACGATGTGGACCCTAAAGAGTGGCGCACCTGGATTCGCACCTCGTTCCTGCGCATGTGGGATGCCCTGGCGGAAGCCCCCAACATGATCCGCTACATGACCCAGGCCACCAGCTTCGGTCCGGCGGTATTGCGCTGGCAAAACGAAACCCTGGGGGTGTTTGTGAACGCCGGCCTGAGCCCCAAGCAGTCCCTCACCGCCCATGCGGCACTCTCGGAACTGGCCACCGGCAGCAACATTCTGATCCCGGTGCGGGAACGGGGGGTCGAGACCGTGTTCCCCAGTGTCTGGAGCGCCATCAAGAACGGCACCACACCGAATCTGGAGGACATTGCCAAGGCGCAGTCCACGGTGGAGGAATATCCCTGGCTGTTGATGTGCGGCCAGGCCATGATGGAGGACATGCAGGACAGCCGACGGGCCTTCTGCAACGAGATGGATCTGATCCTGGACAGCCTGACGGTGCAGATCCGGGACAACGCAAAACGCCAATAACGAAAACCCAGCCTGATGCAGGTCGTTCAGGCACGTCTGACGCAAGCCCTTTGGGATATGACCCTGGTGGGACCAGTGTATGAAAACTGCGAATGAACACCTGCAACGCTGCTTTAGCCTGGCCCGGCTGAACGGCCTGGAACTGAAGAACCGCCTGATCAAGGCCGGCACCTTTGAAGGCATGTCCCCCGGGGGGGTGCCCTCCCAGCGCTTGAGCGACTTCCACAGCAGGATTGCCCAGGGCGGTATCGCCATGACCACCCTCGGTTATTGTGCCGTGACCAACGATGGGCGCCTGAACGAAAACATGCTCTATATGCACGACGGCCTGCGTCCGGCATTGACTGAGCTGATTCAGCAGTTGCATGCACTGGACACCAAGGTCAGCGGCCAGATGGGCTTCGGTGGGGGCTTCTCCAAAAACCGCCAGCTTGAGCGCAAACGCCCCCTGGGACCCAGCTTCGGCATCAACCTGCTGGGGGTGGCCCAGGGCATGCTGTTCTGCGACGCCATGAGTCTGAACGACATCAAAGCACTGATCAAATCCTACCAGCGTGCCGCCGCCTTTATGAAGTCCGTAGGGTTTGACTGCCTGGAAATTCATTTCGGTCACGGCTATGGCTTGTGCCAGTTCATGAGCCCGAAAACCAATCGGCGCACGGATGATTACGGCGGCAGTCTGCTGAACCGGATGCGCCTGCCCCTGCAGGTGTTGGAGGCGGTGCGCTCTACTGTGGGGGAGAGCTTCCCTATCATCGGTAAAATCAGCCTCACCGAGGGGGTGCCGGGCGGCCTGGACTATGACGACGCGGTGGAGATTGCCCGCCTGCTGGACAGTGCCGGCATCGATGGCATCATCACCAGCGGCGGCACCAGCACTATGAACCCCATGATCATGTTCCGCGGTGACAGCTTTCTGCCACCCATGCTGAAGGCGGAACCCAACCCCTTGATGCGGATGATGCTGCGGTTATCCGGCCCGTTTATTTTCAAGTCCTATCCTTACGAGGAACTGTACTTTCTGGAGCAGGCCAAGCGCATCCGCGAGGCGGTGCAATGCAACCTGATCTATGTGGGTGGGGCCAGCAGCAACGACAGTTTTGCCCGCCTGATGCAGGAGGGCTTTGACTTTATTCAACTGGGTCGCACGTTGCTGAGTGACCCTGACCTGCCGCAACAAGCCCAGAGCTCTGAGCACTATGCAAGCCGTTGCCTGCATTGCAATGAGTGTGTGGCCACCATTGAGCACCCCGCAGGCATTCATTGCCCACGGTTTGGCTGACTGAGCAAAATCCGCTCATAGACATTCGCAATTCTCCCCCCATGACGCAGCAAACGGGTCTACACTTAAAGGCATCAGAGAAAAAGCAGCAGCGCACACGACACGATACAACAACAAGAATGGACTCGGAGAACGCTTCATGAACGGAGCACCGCACATTGATCTGGTGAACGTGGACACTGCAGCATTACCAGTCGCGTCGTCTACGCACCAAGCGCCGTGCGAAGCCTGTGAACTGCAGGCGCAGTGCCTGCCGGCCTCACTCAATGCCACCTCCGACAGCCAGCGCCGGCACCTGTTGAACTCATTGGTAAGACAACTGCAAGCCCATCCGCTCAGCCAACAATACCTGTTCCGCCAAAGCACACCGTTCAACACCCTCTACATTGTGCGCGCGGGCGCCGTTAAAACGATTCTGCTGGACAACAGTGGCTGCGAGCAGATCACCGGCTTTTACTATCCCGGCGATCTGTTTGGGCTGGACGGGATCAACACACATCAGTACGCCACCACGTCTGTGGCCCTGGGACAGGCCTCGGTGTGTGCGGTGGATTTTTCCCGCCTGGAACGGATCAGCACCTTTGTGCCGGCATTGCAGCACCACATCTTCAGGATGATGGCCCGGGAGATTGAGCGCAATCAGCGGATGATGGCTGTGCTTAACCATAAATCGGCCGACCAGAGGGTGGCCTTTCTGCTGTTGCGATACGCTTTGCACTTGCGCCGCTTGAACCAACCCAGCCAGCAGTTTTCGATCCCCATGTCACGCCGCGACATTGCCAACCATCTGGGTCTGGCGGTGGAAACGGTGAGCCGTATCCTGTCCCGGCTGCAACGCCTGGCGCTGTTCCGAATCGAGGGCCGCCAGGTGTATGGGTTGGATCTGGCCAGGTTGCAGGCGCATTTCGAAGCCGTGGATCACCGGCTTCCATCACCGCACTCAACTCAATAGACTTCAAATAATCCGGCCGCTCCCATACCGCCGCCGATGCACATGGTCACCACCACATACTTGACGCCGCGACGCTTGCCTTCCAACAGCGCGTGCCCCACCATGCGGGCACCGCTCATGCCGAACGGGTGGCCGATGGCAATGGCACCGCCGTTCACGTTCATGCGCTGGGGATCAATCTCCAGCTTTTGTTGGCAATAGATCACCTGGGAGGCAAAGGCCTCGTTCAATTCCCACAGACCGATGTCGTCCACCGACAGGCCATGGCGGTTGAGCAGTTTGGGCACGGCGAACACCGGGCCGATGCCCATCTCGTCGGCCTTGCAACCGGCTACCGCCAAGCCCCGATAAGCACCCAACGGATTCAATCCCAACTGCTCGGCCCGCTTGGCCTCCATCAGCAGTGAGGCCGCCGCACCATCAGACAATTGCGAGGCATTGCCGGCGGTGATGCATTTACCCTGCTTCACCCAATGGCCGTCTTTCCACACCGGTTCCAGCGCCTGCAAACTTTCCAGCGTGGTGTCAGGGCGGTTGCACTCATCCTGGTTCAGGGTCAGGGTTTCATAGTGGGTTTCTTTGGTTTCCTTGTTGAAATTGGCCTTGGTCACCGTCATGGGAATGATTTCATCGGCAAACAGGTTGTGCTGCTGAGCGGACGCCGTGCGTTGCTGACTCAATAACGCATATTCATCCTGCACCGCACGGGAAATTCCGTAGCGCTCTGCCACAATCTCAGCAGTTTCGATCATGGGTATGTAAGCGCTGGGATCGATGGCGGTTACGGTTTTCGATACGTTGCGATAGGTATTTTTATGCTTGTTCTGGGTGAGGGAGATGGATTCCACGCCGCCGCCGATGCCCACATCGTATTCGTTGCACATGATGCTTTTGGCCACGGTGGCGATGGACATCAAGCCGGATGAGCATTGACGTTCTATGGCCATGCCCGCTGTGGATTCCGGCAGGCCACCAGCCACTGCACAAAGCCGGCCCAGGTTATAGGCCTGGGTGCCCTGTTGCGCAGCGGCGCCGAACACACAGTCTTCCACCTGTTGCGGATCGATACCGGCTTTGGTCACCACGGCATTGACGGTGGCACCACCCAGTGCCGGCGCCTCGGTGTCATTAAAGGCACCCCTGAAGGACTTGGCCAACGCCGTACGGGCAGTGGCAACAATAACGGCTTCGCGCATATCAATTCACCTGTGATTCTGTTGAGTGTTGAATAAATTCATTCAGGATAGTAATGGGAGATAGTTACGGGAAATAGTAACGGGAGATGGTATCCACCACGCAGGCGGGCCGGGCTTCGCCTTCGATTTCCACGGTGACCCGTATCACCGCCTGGACACCGCCTTTCACCTGTTCCACGGCGATCAGTTCCCCCACGCCGCGCACCCGGGAATTGACTTTCACCGGGGCGGGAAACCGCAATTTATCGGAGCCATAATTCACCCCCATGCTGATGCCCTGCACATCGACGATTTGCGGCAGGAACATATTCACCAGCGACAATGTGAGATACCCATGGGCAATGGTGCAGCCGAAGCTGCCCTGCTGGGCTTTCTCCGGGTCCACGTGAATCCATTGATGATCACCGGTGGCATCAGCGAACAAATTAATGCGTTCCTGGTCTATGGTGAGCCAGTCGCTGGCACCCAGCACCTGGCCCACGGCGGCTTCCAGGTCCAGGGGGGATTTGAATACGGTGGCTTTGGATTCAGTTTCAGTTGCTCTGGTCTCAGTTGCGTGGATTTCAGCTGACATGGTGTGTCCTCTCAATGTAGTTCTGCACTAGGCATGCTGGCTGGAACAGGAAACGATTTCGCCGGTCATGTAACTGGAGTAATCCGACGCCAGGAACATCATGATGTTGGCAATCTCCCAGGTTTCCGCACCCCGGCCATAGGCTTCCCTGCCTTCCAGTTGTGCCAGCAATTCCGCCGGGGCGGATTTTTTCAACATGGGATGCACCGCCAGTGATGGGGACACCGCGTTGATGCGCACACCGAATTCGGCAGCCTCCAACGCGGCACAGCGGGTTAATGCCATCACACCGGCTTTGGCGGCCGCGTAATGACTCTGTTCTTTCTGCGCCCGCCAGCCCAACACCGACGCGTTATTCACGATTACGCCGCCCTGGCCCCGCTGTTTCATGCTGCGCAGCATGGCCCGGGTCATGCGCATGGTGCCGTTCAGGGTCACATCAATGACCTTGAACCACTCGTCGTCATCCATTTCAATCAAGGTGCGGCTGGTGCCCAGGCCGGCGTTGTTGATCAGCACATCCACGCCGGAAAGTTTATCTTCGGCAAACGCGATCAGGGCCTGTACGTCGTCTTCCAGTGCCACATTGGCCACCTGGCCGAACACGGCATCCAATCCGGTTTCCGCTTGCAGGGTTTGCACCGATTGCTGCAGGCGACCTTCGTGAATGTCACTCAACACAATACCGCGACAGCCTTCCTCTACTGCTTTTTTGGCTGCGGCAAAGCCAATGCCCGCCCCCGCCGCCGCGGTGATCAGGACGGATTTTCCCGCCAGTAATTGATGCCCTGCCACATAGGTGGGATTATGGATGTTCATGGTCTGCTCCTACTGGGTTCCTGCCGTCGTGGGTTTGGCTTCTTTGGGCATGCCCAGGCCGCGCTCGGCAATAATGTTGCGCTGTATCTGGTTAGTGCCGCCGTAAATCGTGTCAGAGCGCACAAACAGGTACATGGCCTGTAAGCGACTCAATTGATAGGGCGCGGCTTCCAGAATCTGGCTTTCCGGCCCCAGCACATCCATGGCCAGTTCACCCAATTCCCGGTGCCAGGTGGCCCAGTACAATTTGTAGATCAGGGCTTCCCGTTGCAGGGCGCCATCACTGCCGGCCTGGCCCGACAACATGCGCATGGCGTTGTAGCGCATGATTTTCAGTTCCGTGTGGGCCTTGGCAATGCGCTGCCTCAAAACCGGGTCCTGCGCAGCGCCGTTCTGTTGGGCTATGCGCAGGATGTCGTTGAATTCATTCTGGAACTGCATCTGCTGTCCCAGGGTGGAGACACCCCGCTCAAAACCCAACAGACCCATGGCCACCTTCCAGCCATCACCGGGAGCACCCACCATATCGTCAGCAGCGCAGACCGCCTCATCAAAAAACACTTCGTTGAATTCGCAGGTGCCGGTGATCTGCTGAATGGGACGGACTTCCACCCCCGGCTGATCCATTTTTACCAGGAAGAAGCCCAGCCCCTTGTGGGCGATTGAATCCGGGTCGGTGCGGGCGATGACAAAACAGTAGTCCGCTTCATGAGCCAGGGAGGTCCAGACTTTCTGCCCGCTGATCACCCATTGTTGGCGCGCGCTGTCAAAGCGCGCTTTGGTTTTGACGTTGGCCAGGTCGGAGCCAGCAGCGGGCTCTGAATAACCCTGACACCAGAGTTCCTTGCCGCTGACGATGCCGGGCAGGTATCTCTGCTTTTGCGCCTCGCTACCAAAGGCCATGATGGTGGGGCCTGCCAGGCCTTCGCCGATGTGGCCCACCCGACCGGGTCCACCGGCGCGGGCATACTCCTCGTGAAATATCACCTGTTGTTCAATGGAACAGCTACGCCCCCCCACAGACTTTGGCCAGCCGATACAGGTCCAACCACCCTCTGCCATTTTCTGTTCCCAGGCGTGACGCTGTTCGTGGTACATGTGCTCATCACCGGGGCCGCCACGAAAACGGATGGCTTCGAATTCGCCGCACAAATTCTGCTGCAACCAAGCGGCGATCTCTTCACGAAAGGCTTCGTCTGCGGCGCTGAATGTCAGCTTCATCGGGCCGCCTCCTGATGCATGTCTGCTGTGGCCAACTCTTCTGTATCCAACTCTTCTGTATCCAACCCAGCTTTGTCCAACCGTTCTGTATCCAACAACAGCGACGCCAACCTTTCACGGTGCCAGGCGGCGTTGCCCAGGTAGTGTTCCGAGGCTTTGGCCCGTTTGAAATACAGGTGCACATCGTATTCCCAGGTAAACCCCACACCGCCGTGAATCTGAATGGCCTCACCGGCGTTTTTGAAATACGCATCGGAGCAATAGGATTTGGCAATGCTGGCGGCCTCTGCCAACGCCCCAGTGTTGTATTGGGTGTCGCATTGGGTGTTGTATTGGGTGCCGTTCAACAGGGCATCCAGGGCCTGCTGTGCAATGCAGGCGGCGTAATACACCCCTGAGCGGGCCACTTCCACCCGCAGCATCATGTCCGCTGCTTTATGCTTGATGGCCTGAAACCCGGCAATGGGGCGGCCGAACTGGGAACGCTCTTTACTGTAGGCCACGGTCATATCCAGCAGTTGTTGGGCACCGCCCATTTGTTCTGCCGCCAGGGCGATGGTGGCCAGATCCAGAATGATTTGCAGGGTCTGGCCGCCGCGTGTATCGCACTGCTCACCCAAACGCTGTTCCGCAGGAACACGCAAGTTGTTGAGGGTGATGCAGCCCTGGCGGCGGGTTTGGTCCATGGTGGGCAGAGCGTTACGTTCGATACTTTCAACCTCAGCCTGCCCCTCAACCTCAGCCTCAGCAGCCACCACAAACAATGCCACGCCGACTTCGCCGACGCTGCCCACTTCCCGGGCTGCCAGAATCAGGATGTCGGCCGTGGTGGCATCCAGTACGTAGCGATATTCCCCGTTCAGTACATAACCGTCCGCCGTGGGCTGCCAGGTGGCCTCCACCGCCGCCACATTCCAAGTGCCGCCCCGTTGCGCCAATGCTTGACCACCGAAGGCGAGGGTTGCGGTTTTGCCTGCCATCAGTTCAGGCAGCCAGGTTTGTTTTTGTTGTTCAGTGCCCGCCACCAGCAGCGCGTTGCTGGCCAGACCCACACTGGCGAAGAACGGCGAACACAACAGGAAGCGCCCCATCTGTTCCTGCATGGCCACCAGTTCCACATAGCCCAACCCCATGCCGCCATAGGCTTCCGGTGCGTGAATGGCCTGCCAATACAGATCGCGGCAGATACTCTGCCACAGCGCCGGATCATAGCCAGCCGCGCTCTCCATGGCCGCGCGAATGGCGTTACTGGTGGAGACTTCCCGCAGAAAGGATTCCGCGGTGTCGCGGATCATGTTCTGCTCTTCAGTGAATGCGAACTCCATGGTGACCGGTTCTCGTCTGTTTTGAATAAAAAAAGGGGAGCGCCGTAACGAGGGATTGAGTTACGGGCCCCCTAACCCAAACTCTAGGCGCCGTACACCGACTGTGCCGGCGTCTCTTTGGTTAACAGTTCGTCCATGGCGGCGGACAGTTCGGCTGCTTCCCAGCGCGCCCCTTTATCCACGCCTTCTGTGGTGCGCCAGCCGTCGGCAATGGAGATCTTGCCCCCGGCCACTTCAAACACCCGGCCGCTGACGGCGCTGGATTCCTCACTGCACAACCACACCACGAGGGGCGCCACGTTGGCGGGATCATAGAAGTCGAAACCACCGTCTTCCGGCTTTTTCATCATGTCGGCGAAGACATCTTCGGTCATGCCGGTGCGGGCCGCCGGGGCCAGGGCATTGGCGGTGATGCCATAGCGACGCAGTTCAGCCGCCTGATTCAAGGTCAGCGAGGCGATGCCGCCTTTTGCTGCGGCGTAGTTGGACTGGCCAATGGAGCCGTTCAAGCCGGCACCAGAGGAGGTATTGATGATGCGGGCGTCCACAGTGGCTCCCTGCTTGCTTTGATCGCGCCAGTAGTGCACCGCATGGCTGCTGATGCAGAAGTGGCCTTTGAGATGCACGGCCATCACGGCATCCCAATCCGCTTCGGTGAGTGAGGCGAACATGCGGTCCCGACAGATGCCTGCGTTGTTGACCACGGCGTGCAATGTTCCGTAGGTTTCCACCGCTTGTTGGACGGCGTGGCGGGAATCTTCATAGTGTGTGATGTCGGAGGTGTTCACCACAGCGCTGCCGCCCTGAGCCACAATGCTGTCCACGGTAGCCTGGGCTGCTGCGGCATTGATGTCGTTCACGATGACCTTGGCGCCCTCGGCGGCCAGCGCTTTGGCGTAGGCGGCACCCAGGCCACCGCCGGCTCCGGTGATGATCACGACTCGGTTTTTACATAACTCTGTGTTTTGTTCTGTGCTTTGCTCTGGGGTTGGCATGTTCTTTTGCTCCGGTAATCTCAGGCTAAATTCAGTTCTAAATGGGCCCGGAAGCGGTGGTTTTAGAGTTCAAGAATCGCTGCAAGCGCATCCCTGCGCGCGCGACCGCGGCCGTCCTTGGCCGCTGACGTTCTTGAACTCTAAAACCACCGCTTCCTCATACCTAGTTCCTCGTACCTTTACTCGCCCTACTTTCTTACAGCCGCTCAATAATGGTCACGTTTGCCTGACCGCCGCCTTCACACATGGTCTGCAAACCGTAGCGTCCGCCGGTGCGTTCCAGTTCATGCAGCAGCGTGGTCATGAGTTTGGTTCCGGTGGCACCCAGGGGATGCCCCAGGGCGATGGCGCCGCCGTTCACATTGGTTTTTGCGTGGTCATAACCGGTTTCTTGCAACCAGGCCAACGGCACGGAGGCAAAGGCTTCGTTGATTTCCACCAGGTCGATGTCCTGCAGCGACATCCCGGCTTTTTTCAGCGCATACTGCGTGGCCGGAATCGGTGCCGTCAGCATCCAGATAGGGTCTTCCGCCCGCACGGAAATGTGGTGAATGCGGGCGCGTGGCGTGAGGTGGTAACGTTTCAGGGCCGCCTCGGACACCAGCAACATGGCGGAAGCGCCGTCGCAGGTTTGCGAGGACACCCCGGCGGTCACTTTGTCACAGCCGAACAGGGTTTCCAGTTCCGCCATTTTTTCCAACGAGGTGTTGCGGGGTGTTTCGTCCATGGTCACGCCTTCCAACGGCACGATCTCCCGATCAAAACGGCCTTCCGCGATGGCACGCAGTGCCCGTTGGTGGGATTCGTAGGAGAATTCTTCCAGCGCGCGGCGGGACAGGTTCCACTTGTCGGCAATCATTTGTGCAGAGCGAAACTGGGTGGGCGGCTGGTCGCCATAACGGGCCACCCAGCCTTTGGAACCAGTGAAGGGATCGCTGAAACCCAGGGGCTCCGCCGCCATCATGGCCGAGGAAATGGGAATCTGGGTCATGGTCTGGACGCCGCCGGCCACCACCACGTCCATGGTGCCGGATAAAATGGCCTGGGCCGCAAAGTGCACGGACTGCTGGGAAGATCCGCATTGACGGTCGATGGTGGTGCCAGGCACTTCGTCGCTGAGCCCGGCGGCCAACCAACAGGTGCGGGCGATGTCACCGGCGAGGGGTCCAATGGTGTCCACGCAGCCGAAGATCACATCTTCGTATTCGTTGTCGGGAATGTTGTTGCGTTGCACCAGATGTTTTAATACGTGGGCGCCCAGGTCGGCACCGTGAACATGGGCCAGGCCCCCTTTGCGCTTGCCGGTGGGGCTGCGCAGTGCGTCAACTATGTAGGCTTCAGCCATGGTAATTGCTCCTAAGTCTTGTGTGATTCAGCGCACTGAACCCGTTCAGAGACGAAGTTCCGTTCCGATGAGAATCGCTACAAGCACATCCCTGTGCGCTCGACAGCGGCCGTCCATGGCCGCTGACGTTCTCATCCGAACGGAACTTCGCCTCTTCTCTCATATCGTGTTCAACCCTGTTCACCAAAGGTCTTATCCGCCCCGATCTTGGCGTTCGGATTCATCAACCATTGATGCAAACGGTTCTTGTGGAAACCGGAGTGGCCCCAGAATTTATCCAGTGCCCAGGCCCGCTTCATCCAGATATGCAGGTTGCACTCCCAGGTGTAACCCATGGCACCGTGGGACTGGATGCTGTTTTTCGCCGCCAGCAGGGCAGCCTCACCCGCCGCCACCTTGGCGTGGGATACTGCAAAGTCCGCGTGCACCGGCCGTTGGCTGACGGTGTACGCAGCACGATACAGCGCCGGTTTGGCGAACTCGGTCTTCACCGCACAGTTGGCCATGTGGTGTTTCAATGCCTGGTTACTGCCGATAGCCCGGCCGAATTGGGTACGATCTGCGGTGTATTGCACCGTCATGTCCACCATGGCTTCCGCCAGGCCGATGAGTTGGGCCGCTGCCCCCAGGGCACCGCGATTGAGGGTGGCCGCCAATGCAGCCACACCGGGCGCGCCATTCACCAGGCGGGTTTCCTCTTCCGGACGCCACTCGACTTTGAACAGGCGGCGACTGGGGTCCACGCTTTGCATTGGAATCAGTTTCACCCGTTCCTGTTCCACCAAATGAATTTCGTTACCGCTGGGCAGCAACAGGTAATCCGCCACGTGGGCATCGCTGACGGTTGGGTTCACCGCGTGACCCACTGCCACCCGGCGTTCACCGGTTGCGATTTTTTCCAACAGGCTGGCGCAACGGCTATCGCGCTCCGCCTGGCAGGCCAGCAGCGGGGTCGCCACCAACGCGGTTTCCACCAACGGCTCGGCCAGTGCGACACGCCCGCATTCCTGTGCCAGCAGCACAAAATCCAGTTCGTTCATGCCCAGGCCACCGAATGCCTCCGGCACCAGCATGGCGGTCAATCCCAATTCCACCATCTGTTGCCACAGGGTATCGTCGCGTCCGCTGGCGCTGTCCCACCCACTGCGCAGACGCTCCGGGGTTACCTCGCTGCGCAGAAACTGTTTCACGTTATCGCAAAACACCCTTTGATCATCGCTGAAGGTAAAGTCCATGCCTGGCTACTCCATCACTTATTTGCGTGGCATGCCCAGCAGACGCTCGGCAATGATGTTGCGTTGAATTTCATTGGTCCCCGCGTAGATGGGGCCGGACTGGGCAAACAGAAAACCATCCATCCAATGGCCGGTATCCGTTTCCGTTTTGGCATCCGGCAACAGCTCCGCGTTGTTGGCCAGAATACGCATGGCCGTCTCGTGCATGTGCTGATCCAGTTCCGACCAGAAGATTTTATTCACGGATGCTTCTGAGCCAATCTTGCCGCCTTTCATCAGGCGCGATGCGGTTTGATAAGTGGAAAGTGCATAGGCTTCCGCATCCATGAAGGATTTCACCACTGCGTCTTCCACACTCAGATCGAGAATATCATTGGCATGGGCGCGATACAGCGCCACCAATCTTTTGGCGGTTTCCTGAAAGCGGGCCGGACTGCGCAGCATCAACCCCCGCTCGAAACCGGCGGTGGCCATGGCGATGTTCCAACCCTGCCCTTCTTCCCCCAAACGATTGGCAACCGGCACCCGCACATCATCAAAAAATATTTCGGCAAAGCCCGGCAGGCCGTTCAATTGGGGAATGGGGCGCACGGTAATACCCGGCGCATCCAGCGGCACCAGCACGAACGACAGACCGTGGTGGCGCTCGGAGTCGGCATCCGTACGAAAAATACAGAACACCCAATCCGCGAACACGGCACGGGTGGACCAGACTTTCTGGCCATTAAGTACATAGTCGTCCCCGTCGAGAATGGCTTTGGAGCGAATGGCCGCCATATCGCTGCCGGCGCCCGGTTCCGACCAACCCTGGGCCCACATTTCATGACCACTGGCCATACGGGTGAGAAAGCGCGTTTTCTGCTCCGGTGTGCCGTATTCCATTAGGGTGGGCCCCAACAGGAAAATACCGTTCTGGTTCACTCGGAGCGGAGCCTGAGCGCGATAGTATTCCTCTTCGAAGATCAGCCACTCAATCAGGTTGCAACCGCGGCCACCGTATTCCTTGGGCCAGGTGACCATACCCCAATTGCCCTGGGCCAGGGTTTGCTCCCACTGCCGATGCTGCTCAAAGCCTTCCGCCGTATCAAAGGATTGCAACGGTGTGGCGGGCACGTTGGCGTGCAACCAGGCGCGAACTTCATGGCGAAAGGCAATCTGTTCCGCTGTGTAATTCAAATCCATACGCTGCAGCCCCGCTTAGGATGTCTGATCAAAATTGGCGTCGCGTTTTTCCACAAACGCATCCCGGGCCTCCTGGGAATCCTCCACCGTATAGGCCTGCAGGGTAAAGCCCTGTTCCCAGCGGTATTTGTCTTCCAGGTTGCCGTCTTCTATGCCAGTGAGCGCTTCTTTGGCCAACTGAATCATGGGGGAGCTCTTGGCTGCGATTTTTGCCGCCATGTCGAGGGCTGTCGTACGCAAGTCCGCTAATGGCACCACTCTTTCCACGGCGCCCAGGCGCCAGGCTTCCTGAGCGTCAATAAACTCGCCGGTGTAATACATGTAACGGACTTTCTGCACCGGGAACATGCGCTGCAGATGGGCACCACCGCCCATGGCACCACGATCCACTTCCGGCACGCCAAAGCGGGCGCACTCCGATGCCACAATGATGTCCGCCGCACCGGATATGCCGATGCCGCCACCCAACACAAACCCATGCAGGGCCACAATAACCGGCTTCGGATTCAGGTGAATGGATTTGAAGGTATCGTAGTTGCCTTTGTTCACCGCCACAATTTTGCTGCTGTCCGCCGCCAGTTCCTTGATATCCACCCCGGCACAAAACCCTTTGCCTTCGGCTCGAATCACAATGACTTTCACCGTCGGGTCCTCACCCAGCGCATCCAGGCACTTGGAAATGGCCGCCCACTCCTGACTGTTGAACGCGTTCACCGGCGGTTTGCAAAACACCAGTTCGGCGATTCCGTTTTCAATTGCTGTTTCAAAGGCCATGAAAAGTCTCTTTTGGTTTTTAGTATTCGAAATTGGCAGACGCGGGGCACGCTGTATCAAGCGGGGCAAAGCGCTCCAGAACCTGTTCCGCTTCCGCCACAATCCGCTGCATCAACGCCGCAACACTGGGCAAATCATCAATGGTACCGGCGATCTGGCCGCTGGGCAGAATGCCCTGCTGGGGATGCCCCTTCACCATGGCTTCCTGGATCATCATGGGTGCGTTCGCAGCCATCAGGGTTTGGCCCAGGGTCATGCCATTGCTTTGCTTCATTTTCCAGGCCGAGCGCAGCATGCCGAGCAACGAGCCACCGGTGAGTTTGGTAAAGGCCAGCCCATTCATCACGGCCAGCCACAGCATGCCTATTGGTGTTTTACTTTCCAGTTGCTGCAGACACTGATTCATGATCATGCGTTGCGGCATGCCATCCAGCTTTTTACTGACAATGATGCGTTCGGTCACCGACTTCAGGTATTCCTGTTTGGTGTTCTCCGGCACCGGGCATTCCTGGGTTAACAAAAAGCGTGTCCCCATGGCAATGCCCTCTGCACCGTAGGACAGCGCCGCCATCAGACCACGACCGTCCTTGAAGCCACCGGCAGCCACCACCGGAACAGCCAGCGCATCCACCACCTGCGGCAATAAAATATTGGAGGACACTGAGCCGGTATGACCGCCCCCTTCTCCCCCCTGTACCACCACCGCATCCGCTCCCATTTCCACCGCTTTCACCGCGTGCTTGAGCGCACCCACCGTGGGTATGCACACCACACCGGCCGCTTTCAGTTTTTCCACCATGGCTTTGGCCGGTGACCGGCTGTAGCTGACGGCCTTGACCCCATGAGCGATGCACAGCTCAATGATGTCGGCCGCACCCGGTGCATACATATGGAAGTTGACCCCAAACGGCCGCTGGGTTTTTTGCTTGATGGCCAGGATGCCCTGCTCCACCTCGGCCGGTGTCATCACCGCTCCGGCCAGAAACCCAAAACCGCCGGCATTGCAGGTGGCCGCCACTAATGCGGGGTCGGCCACCCAGCCCATGGCCGTCTGGATAACGGGGTAATCACAGCCTAAAAGCCGGCACAGACGGGTGTTTAATGCGGGATGCGTCATGATGCAGGCTACCGTTTCAAAATCACTGAGGAACCGTGACCAAACAGGCCCTGATTGGCGGTGATGCCCACCTGCGCACCATTCACCTGCCGGGCACCGGCCTGACCGCGCAACTGCCAGGTCAACTCACACACTTGGGCGATGGCCTGGGCGGGTACCGCTTCGCCGAAACAGGCCAGACCACCACTGGGATTAACCGGCAGACGGCCACCCACTTTGGTCACGCCGTCACGGACCAGCTGGGCCGCCTGACCCCGCTCACATAATTGCAGATCTTCCATCCAGTCCAATTCCAGTGCGGTGGACAGGTCATAGACCTCCGCCACACTCACATCACGCGGACTGATACCCGCCTCCTCGTAGGCTTTTACAGGCAGCGCGGCACGGAAGCTGTGCGCCTCAACCACCGCAGCGGAATCCGTGGCAATATCCGGCATTTCAATCACCGCCGAGGCATAAGTGGGTGTGACCGTGGAAATAGCCGCCACTTTTACCGCATCACCACGGCCGATTTTGCGGGCGTACTCCAGACTCGACACTACCAGTGCAGCACCGCCATCGGAGGTGGCGCAGATGTCCATCAGGCGCAACGGGTCCGCTACCATATTGGAGGCCGCCACGTCATCTGCGGTGAATTTCTTGCGATAACGGGCGTTGGGATTTTCAAAACCGTGCTCGGCGTTTTTCACTTTCACCCGGGCAAAATCGTCCTGGGTATCGCCGTACATTTCCATACGGCGTCGCGCATACAGAGCAAAGTAGGTTGGATTGGTAATGCCCAGGCGAAACCGCACCCAGTCCGGATCGTCCGGGCGCTCACCTTTTTGCGGGGCCAGGAATCCTTTGGGCGTGGTATCCGCCCCCACCACCAGGGCCACCTCACAGGCACCGGACAATATTTTACTGCGCGCCGCCGCCAACGCCTGGGAACCGGAGGCACAGGCAGCGTAACTGGTATTCACCTCCGCCCCCTGCCAACCCAGGGCCTGGGCGAAGGTGGCGCCGGCCACATAACCGGGGTAACCACAGCGCATGGTGGCCGCACCGGAAACAAAACCAATGTCCTGCCAGGCCACCCCGGAGTCCGCCAGCGCATCGCGGGCGGCTTTCACCCCGTACTCGGTAAAGTTGCGGCCCCATTTCCCCCAGGGGTGCATACCCACCCCTAAAATCGCAATATCATGACTCATGGTGATTACTCGCAACCGGTTTCCACTTCCAGGTAATGTGTTCCGCGCTGTCATCCTCAAACAAGGTGTCCAGCACCAGCTCCATCTCCATACCCGCTCTCAGGTCCGATGGATTGACGCCGGCCACTACCTGCCCCAACACGATCATTTTCTCTTTGGCCAGCTCAACAGCCGCAATGGTGAAAGGCACAAAAGGCTCAGCGGCGACATACGGCGGTGGTGGTTGATATTCCGCATTGGTGAAGGACCACACTCTACCGGTGCGGCTCAGTTCCACATCGTCAAACTGCTCACCATTGCAGACGGGGTTTTTGCAAAAATGCCTGGCCCGCGGAAAATAATAGGTACCGCAGCTGTTGCATTGATTGCCAATCAGATGGGGCTGGTCTTGATTCAGGGTAAACCAGCCCTCCAGGGCCGGTTGCCTTGTTTTTGTGCCAGCTGCCGCGTTAGTTTCTTCACTCATGTCGTCACCGCTGTAATCGAATTGTCGTGCGCTTTGGCTACGCCGTTCCCTATAGCATCAGCGCCGGTCCCCCGGGGGGTTATCCTTGATTTGTTTTGCGCGGAAGTTCAGCGGGTCCAGTTGCCCGATGATGTCCATTTGCATTGGTGTGGGCGCTGCGGTCAACGGAACCTCGCCTGCCACATGCACTTCAAAGCCGGTGTTATCCAGCACCTGCTCCAGGGTTACCCCGGGATGCACGCTCAACAACTGCAACATGTGATTGGGCCCGTTCCAGTCCATCACACACAGGTCAGTGATCACGCGACGGATATCAATGTCGTCAAAACTGTAGCCCTTGGGCAGCCGCGCCGGGTTGTAGCCGATCGAACACACCACATCGCATTCCTCTTCCACGAACACCCGCTTGCTGTGGGCCGGTACAAAAAAGGAATTGGCATGATGGATTGAATTACCGGGAAACCCCCGCGCGCCCAGCATCTGCACCTTGGGTTGCTGATAGGTGCCCCCCAACGCCGAGATGTTGGTCTGGCCATAGCGATCAATCTGGGATGGTCCCACCAGCGCATGGCGCTTGCCGCTCCACACGTTGTCAAAAATACGGGAAAACCCCATCCAGGTTTCCTGGGCCTGGCCCACATGCCCCTTGTCTTGGGAGGGCTCGCGTCCACTCACCGGATTGGGCTCACTCAACATAAAGGCTTCTGAATCCGTCATCATCATGTCGGGATTACAGGTTTTCATCGCCAGGCTGGCCGCCAACCGGGGCAACAGGCCAATGCCGGTCGCCAGAATTTCGCCGTCGTCGCGAAACGCTTCGGCCGCCGCACAGATCATCAGTTCCGCCAGGCTGTAGTCCGGTAATGCGTCTTGTACTGTCTGATTCATGGTGTTATCCCGCTTATCCTTTTTTGATTCAGCAACTGCCTGGATTTAGTAAACCGGAAGCGGCAACCTGCGGATGGCCTCCAGGCCGCCCACAGATTGCTGGTATTCCTCTTCACTGGCGCCACCCAGATACTTGTCGCGATAGGCTGCAAAGCCGCCAGCCTTGACCGAGTCCGCGTACTCTTTGAAGTGCCGGGTATCGAAGCCATAGAAAGGGTTGCAGGAGGAAGGATGGGCACCGCCGGGAATGGGCACCACGCTGTGGGTATTGGAGCGTTCCCAAAACACCTGGCGCGCTTCTTCCCCATCATAAAAGTAACCCGTGGCCACCAGCTCTTCACAACTGACGATGGTGTGTTTGGCGGCCCGCGCAAACCAGTCATCCATGTAGTGATCGGGGCCTTTGATCTGACACACACCTCGGGCATCGGCACGATCCACATGCAGCAGCGACACGTCCAGATTCAACGCGGGCATGGCCACCCACTCCTTATCGTCGTAGGGGCTGTCCACCCGCTTCAATTCAGGGCAGTTTTTGATAATGTCGGTGCCCAGACCAATCGCCGTTGGAATAAAAGGCAGGTGCCAGGCAGCGGCCCGCAATCCCAACAGCATCATGCCCTCATCCACCTCCATGACTTCGATATCACCCTGCTGCCGGGCAACGCGAAAATACGGTTCCAGTGGAATAAAATCCAACGACACAAAGGCGTACACCAGCTTCTTGACTTTGCCTGCCGCGCAGAGCATGCCCACATCCGCGCCACCGTAGGACACCACAGTGAGATCCCGCACGTCGCTGCGCAGCAGCTCGCGTATCAACGCCATGGGCTTACGCCTTGGGCCCCAACCGCCAACTCCGATGGTCATACCACTTTCGATGTAGCTGATGGCCTCTTGCGCGGACTGCACTTTATTCATCGATAGAGTCTCTCGTTTCCACGTGTTCATGATTCCCAGTGCTCGCTTTGCGGGCCTGATCTTTTCCCAGATAAATCGGGCAGTTAGCCACCATTCAACTGAGTGAAAAAACTTGCCTGAGTGCTTATTGGGCATTATGGGAATTTTGCCTGTCACTAAAATCGTCCAAGTGGACTAGGACACCCAGGGGCCGTTTCGATACTTTTTTCCTAACACTAAAGCTGGATAAAACAGGCACAAACAACCATGCAGACCGCTGTCAGCACCATTCCGCAACTGGTGGATCAGGCCGCCCGGCGCTACCACGAAACCCTGTTCCTGGAAGAGGGGCGCACCCGCATTACCTTCGGTGAATTTGCCCATCAGGTGCGCGCTGTGGTGGGGTCCTTAATGGCGTTGGATATACGGCCCGGAGACCGGGTGGCGGTGTGGGCACCCAACATCAGTGAATGGGTCATAGCGGCCATCGGCGCCCAATGCGCCGGCGCGGTTCTGGTTACCCTGAACACCCGTTACAAAGGCAGCGAAGCCGCCTACATTCTGCAGCAAAGCCGCGCCCGCCTGCTGTTCTGCATCGGTGAGTTCCTGGGCTGTGATTACCCGGCACAATTACAGGGTGAGTCACTACCGGCGCTTCAACATCGCGTTGTGTTGCGGGCCAGCTGCGAGGCCAACGCACAGACCAATGCACAGACCAACGCACAGGCCAACGGCACCCAAACCTGGGAACACTTTCTGGAGCTGGGTACCGGCATCAACGCGGCCACCATCCAACAGCGCATGGACAGCGTCAGCGAAACGCACCTGTCCGACATCCTGTTTACGTCCGGCACCACCGGGCACCCCAAAGGCGTGATGACCCGTCACGAGCAAAATCTTCGCGCCTTTACCCATTTTGCTGACATCGTCGGACTGCAAACCGGCGATCGCTACCTGGTGATCAATCCTTTCTTCCACAGTTTTGGCTATAAAGCCGGGATTCTGGTGTGCCTGTTGAAAGGGGTGACGCTGTTGCCCCACGCGGTATTCAATACTGAGGCCATTCTGCAACGCATCAGTGACGACCGAATTTCCGTCTTGCCCGGACCACCCACATTGTTTCAATCCCTGTTGGCCCATCCCCAATTGGAGCAGTTCGATCTGTCTTCATTGCGCCGGGCGACCACCGGCGCCGCAGTGATTCCGGTGGAGATGATCCGGCAGATGAAATCCCGCCTGGGGTTTGAAACGGTGATTACCGCCTATGGCCTCACTGAAAGCTGTGGCCTGGTGACCGCCTGCCGCCAGGGAGACAGTGCAGAAACCATTGCCACCACCTCCGGTCGCGCCATTCCCGATGTGGAAGTGCGCTGCGTTGATTCCCACAACCAGGAAGTGCCCCGGGGCGAGCCCGGTGAAATCGTGGTGCGGGGTTTTAATGTGATGCAGGGTTACTTTGAAAACGAACAAGCCACCCGCGACAGCATCGATGCCGACAACTGGCTGCACACCGGCGATATCGGCGTGATGGATGCAGCCGGTAACCTGAAAATCACCGACCGCCTGAAAGACATGTTCATCACCGGCGGCTTCAACTGTTATCCCGCCGAAATTGAAAAAGCCATCGCCAACCACCCGGACATCATCATGAATGCCGTCATCGGGGTAGCGGACGAGCGCATGGGGGAAGTGGCCAAGGTCTTCGCGGTGCGCAAAGACAACAGCACCCTGACCCCGGAACAGCTGATCGCCTGGTGCCGAGAGCACATGGCCAATTACAAGGTGCCGCGCCAGGTGGCGTTCGTGGACAGCCTGCCCATGAATGCTTCGGGCAAGGTACTGAAACCTGAACTGCGGGCGCTTTCTTAGTGGATCGCAGGCATTAACGCACCCATTTTTTGAACTCTTTCATTGCACCCAACAATTGCACCCAACATTTGCACCAAACAAAGGAATAACAAGATGAACATACACAGCCTGGGCTACATCGGAGTGAACTGCACAGACCCGAAGCGTTGGGTGGACTACGGTACCAAGGTGCTGGGCATGATGGATGTGTCGGCGCAACTCAGCCAGGATGACAGCGTGTATTTGAAAATGGATGACCGGCCCTGGCGCATTGTGGTGAACAAGGCCGACACCGACCGCTACGCGTTCAGTGGCTGGGAACTGGCCGGCGAAGATGCCTTCACTGCTGCGCTGCATACCCTGGAGCAAAAGGGCGTCGCCTTCGAGCGGGGCAGCCGCGACCTGGTGGCACAACGGGGGGTGCAGGATCTGGTGAGTTTTTCTGACCCGGACGGCAACCGCCATGAACTCTACTGGGGCCCGGTGTCCGACTTCGGTCAATTCGCCTCCCCCGTTGGCATCAAGTCCTTCATCACCGGTGACCAGGGGTTTGGCCATGTGGTTCTGCCCACACCCGGCTTCGACAGCTGCTACGAATTCTATAAAAACGTCATGGGTTTCGCGGTTTCCGACCTGATGAAAGTGCGCTTTACCCCGGACCCCGCAGAACCGGAAAAGCGCCTCTACTTCATGCATTGCAATCAACGTCACCACAGCCTGGCCATTTTCGAAAGCCCCATGCCTGCCGGTTGCGTGCACGTGATGGTGGAAGTGGACCGGGTGGATGAAGTGGGGCGTGGCCTGGACCGCATGAAAGCCCACAACATCAAGCTCACCGGCACCCTGGGCCGTCACGCCAATGACCACATGGTGAGTTTCTACATGGCCACCCCATCCGGCTTCATGCTGGAGTACGGCGCGGAAGGTCGCACGGTGGCGGACTGGAGCCGCTATTCCCCCTTCCAAAGCACCGTCAACAGCTTCTGGGGGCACGATTTCAGCGTGGGTATGGAATAGCAGGCCATTTGAGCTAGGCCATTTGAGGTAGGACATTTCCGCAGCCGGTTGCGACGATAGTATCAGGACAACAAGAGAGTAACGAACCATGACTCAGGCTCACATGACTCAGATGAATCAGACCCAGTCGCAGGCAGATCAGAAAGCGTTTCGCGGTGCCCTGGGGCAGTTCGCCACCGGCGTCACCGTGGTCACCACCCTGGACAGCCAGGGTAACAAGATCGGCATGACCGCCAACAGCTTCAGTTCCGTCTCCCTGGAACCCATGCTGGTGCTCTGGAGCATTGCCCGCTCATCCAACGCCTTTGACGATTTCACCAACGCCGACCGCTTTGCCATTCACGTACTCCATGCCGAACAGCAGGCCCTGTCCAATCAGTTTGCATCCAAATGCGAGGATCGCTTCTGCAATGTGGACCACGATGAAGGTCTGGGTGGCGTACCGTTACTGAAAGACTACAGTGCCGTATTTCAATGCCAGACAGAACACCAATATGACGGCGGCGACCACATCATTATCGTGGGCCGGGTTTTGGCCTTCGACAACCGTGGCCTGCCACCCCTGATTTTTCATGCCGGTCGCTATGCCGATCTGGAATTGCCCGTCGCTGTGTAGCACCGCAGCGGATCAATAACAACAAGCGAGAATCACCATGACAGCACAAGAACAGAGCCTGCAGGACGTCACACCGGAGCTGATCATCCAACGGGCCAAAGACATGATTCCCTATCTGCAGGAGCAGGCACCCCGCGCTCAGGCGGAGCGCAAAATCCCCGACGAAACCATTGCCAAAATGCAGGCAGCCGGATTCTTCCGGGTGCTGCAACCCAAACGCTGGGGCGGTTATCAGATGGCGCCCCAGGTGTTCTTTGAAGTGCAAATGGCCCTGGCCGAAGGCTGCATGTCCACCGCCTGGATTTACGGGGTCATCGCCGTGCACAACTGGCAGATTGCCCTGTTTGACCTGCAGGCCCAGGAAGACGTGTGGAAAGACGACACCAGCGTGCTGATTGCTTCCTCCTATATGCCAGTAGGCAAAGTGGAGCCGGTGGACGGTGGCTTCAAATTCAGTGGTCGCTGGGCCTTTTCCAGCGGCTGCGATCATTGCGACTGGGTATTCCTGGGGGGCGTGGTGCCACCCACAGCAGACAATCCCAACCCGGACTACCGTACTTTCCTGGTCCCCCGTGGTGACTTCAAAGTGCTGGACACCTGGCACACCTTCGGCCTGCAGGGTACCGGTTCCAATGACATTGTGGTGGAGGACGCCTTCGTTCCCGAATACCGCACCCACAGTTCCCTCGACGGTTTCCGCGGCACCAACCCCGGCATTGATTCGAAAGAGATCCCCCTCTACAAGATTCCTTTCGGCCAACTGTTCCCGCGGGCAGTGTCCAGCTCCACCATCGGTGCCACCCAGGGGGCCATCAACGCCTATCGTGATATCGCCTCCAAGCGAGTGGGCAGCAACAACGGCTCCAAAACGGCAGAAGACCCCCATGCACAAATGGCCGTATCCCGCGCCCAGGCTCTGGTGGACCAACTCAAGCTGCGCCTGCTGCAATCCTTCGATCAGCTGATGGCGGATGCCAACGCCGGCAACCCCACCGATATCAACCAGCGCATTCAATACCGTTACGAATCCGCAGCGGTGCCGGAAGCCTGCCTGGCGGAAGTGTTGGAACTGCAGAAAATGTGCGGCGGTCGCGCCATTTTCACCAGCAGCCCACTGCAGCGTTTCGTGCTGGACATTCTGGCGGGGCGCGCCCACGTGGCCAACAATCCCTACCAGTTCGGTCGCAACTACGGCGCGGTGCAGTTGGGCCTGGAAAACACCGACTTCTTCCTGTAAGCGGGTGCTGCCATGACCATGAATCTGTCACCCCGTGTGGTATTGGTTACCGGCGCTTCCCGTGGCGCCGGCAAGGGCATTGCCCAGGCGTTTGGTCATCTGGGCGATATTGTGTACGTCACCGGACGCAGCCAGAAAGAAGGGGACGCGCCCCTGCCCGGCACCGTGTATGCCACGGCAGAGTCCGTCACCAAACTGGGAGGTGTGGGTGTACCGGTGATCTGCGATCACAGCGACGACGCCCAGGTGGAAAAACTGTTTCAGCAGATTCAGGACGAACGTGGACAGCTGGATATTCTGGTGAACAACGCCACCTGTCTGCATGATGACCTGGTGATCCCTGGCCCGTTCTGGGAGAAGGCACTGGCGCTGGTGAATATTCTGGATGTGGGCTTACGCTCCAGCTATGTGGCCAGCTACCACGCGGCCAAAATGATGGCACAGCAAAACAGCGGCCTCATCGTCAACACCAGTTCCCCGGGCGCCGCCTGCTACATGCACGGCCCGGCCTACGGCGCCCAGAAAGCCGGCAGTGACAAAATGATCTGGGACATGGCGCAGGACCTGAAAGCGTTTAATGTCGCCTGCGCCTCCATCTGGATGGGCGTGCTGAAAACCGAACGGCTGGACGCGGTGATGGCCGCCGACCCGGAAAAATACGCCGCGTTTTTCCAGATGGCGGAGTCGCCGGAATTCACCGGCCGGGTGATTGATGCCTTGTACCGGGATAAACATTTGATGGAAAAAACCGGCCAGGCTTTTATCGGTGCCGAGATCGGTCAGGAACTGGGGGTTTGCGATGTGGACGGTTCGCAGCCCCAATCCCACCGCGACATGCTGGGTGGACCACTGACGTACAACCCGGCCGTGGTTCAGTAAACATTCAGTAAAACTCAACAACGCTTCCAACATTCAACATGAGCAAAACACTATGACTGTGCCAGCCAAACCGCAAAGCCAACAACTCAAAGTGCTGGATGACCTCAGCATCCACTATTGTGAATTGGGTCCGGCCGACGGCTATCCAGTGATGTTTTTGCAGGGCAGCGGCCCCGGTGCCAGCGGTTGGCTGAACTTCCGCTACAACGCCTATGCCTTTGCCGAAGCCGGTTATCGCGCCATTATCCCCGACCTGCCGGGGTTTGGTGACAGCGACAAACCGGATACCGATTACACCCTGGATTTTTTCGTCAGCGCCGTGATGGGAATGGCCGACCAACTGGACCTGCCCCGCTTTGCCCTGGTGGGTAACTCCCTGGGTGGCGCCATCAGCCTGGGGCTGGCATTACAGCATCCGCAACGGGTCAGTCATTTAATCCTGATGGGCTGCGGCGGACTGGAAGACCAGATCACCTACTTCCAGACCATGCCCGGCATTCAGGCCATGACCAAAGTACCGCTGGACTCCCCGGACTTCACACCCACCTATCTGAAAGAGGTGCTGCAACTCATCGTGCACGATCCCGGGTTTATTACAGATGAGCTGATAGAAGAACGCTTTCGCGTTCTCAAAACCCAAAACAGCAGCGTGTTCAAACGCATGGTGATTCCCAACCTGACGGATCAGTTAGCCCGCATCACACAACCCATCCTGGGATTCTGGGGCGGCCAGGATCGCTTTTGCCCGGTATCCGGAGCGGAGAAGATCGTCACCCATTGCCCGGATGCCCAGATGATTACCCTGAGCCGGTGTGGCCACTGGGCCATGATCGAACACGCGGATTTATTCAACCAACGCAGCATTGATTTTCTGGAATCCAACCCGGTATGAGCCTGACACCCCAACAACGCCAACACCTGGGCGAAGAACTGTTTCATGCTTTGAGCGCAGGGCAGACCCTGGTGCCCCTTACCGAGCGATTTGACCATATTGATATCGAGGACGCCTACCACATTTCCCAGGCCATGCTGCGGACACGCCTGCATCACACCAAAGAAACCGTAGTAGGAAAGAAAATCGGTGTGACGTCTCTTGCCGTACAGGAAATGCTGGGCGTATATCAACCGGATTTCGGTTTTCTCACTTCCAACATGCAGGTTCCAAACGGTGGGGATTGCATCATCGCAGGTCACCTGATCCAGCCTCGGGCCGAAGCAGAAATTGCCTTCCTGCTGAAACAGGATTTAAAAGGACCGGACGTCACCGAACAAGACGTACTGGCTGCCACCGAATGCATCATGCCCTGCTTCGAAATCGTGGATTCCCGCATTCAGGATTGGAAAATCAAAATCCAGGACACCATTGCTGACAACGCCTCCTGTGGTGTCTACGTGATTGGAGACGAACAAGCCAATCCCCATGAAGTGGACCTGCCCAACCTGGAAGTCACCGTATTCAAGAACGGCAACAAAATCAGCAGTGGCAAAGGTTCTGCCGTACAAGGCAACCCACTGACTGCAGTGGCGTGGCTGGCCAATACCCTGGGGGAATTCGGCATACCGTTCAAAGCGGGGGAAGTGATTCTCTCCGGTTCACTGGTACCACTGGAGCCCGTGGTGCCGGGAGACAAAATGCATATGGAGTTGTCAGGCGTAGGCAGCGCCACGATAACGTTCAGATAAGCACGCACAAAGCGGAGGACACTGCCACCGTCCTCCGCGCCCCTCGGAGTGCGAACTCAGCAAAACGAACATATTGAAGATCACATTTTTTAAAGATCACGAGGACACAACACCATGTCACAAAAACTCAGGGCCGCCATCATAGGCCCCGGCAACATCGGCACCGACCTGCTCATGAAAGCCATGCGCAGCGATTGGATCGAACCGGTCTGGATGGTGGGCATCGAAGAATCCGAAGGCATCAAACGGGCCCGGGACTTCGGCATGAAAGTCTCCACCAGTGGCGTGGACGGCATGCTTCCCCACATGCAGGAAGACAACATCCAGATCGCCTTCGACGCCACCTCCGCCTACGTACATGCAGAAAACTCCCGTAAGGTGAACGAACAGGGGGCCATCATGATCGACCTGACACCGGCGGCCATCGGACCCTACTGCATTCCCCCGGTTAACCTGCAAAACCTGCTCAGTGAAGGCCGCAAAAACAACGTCAACATGGTCACCTGTGGCGGCCAGGCCACCATCCCCATGGTGGCGGCGGTGAGCCGGGTGCAACCGGTCTCCTATGGCGAGATCGTGGCCACCGTAGCCTCCAAATCCGTCGGCCCCGGCACCCGCAAAAACATCGATGAGTTCACCCGCACCACCGCCGGCGCCATCGAAAAAATCGGCGGCGCCAAACAGGGCAAGGCCATCATCATTGTGAATCCGGCGGAACCACCCCTGATCATGCGTGACACCGTGCACTGCCTTACCGAGAGCGAACCGGACCAGGACAAAATCCTCGCATCCATCCACGCCATGGTGGCCGACGTGCAGCAATACGTGCCCGGCTATCAGCTTACCAATGACCCGGTGTTCGACGGCAACCGCGTCACCATTTTCCTGCAGGTGGAAGGTCTGGGAGATTTTCTGCCGAAATATTCCGGCAACCTGGACATCATGACCGCCGCCGCCCTGCGCACCGCAGAAATGTACGCTGAAGCCATGTCCAAAGGAGCACTGTAATGAATTTCAAAGGCAAGAAAATCACCCTCCATGACATGTGCCTGCGGGATGGCATGCACCCCAAGCGTCACCAGATCAGTGTGGATCAGATGATTGATATCGCCTGTGCGCTGGACGACGCCGGTGTGCCCCTGATTGAAGTCACTCACGGCGACGGCCTGGGCGGCGCATCCGTTAACTATGGTTTCCCTGCCGCAACCGACGAAGCCTATCTGGACGCGGTGATTCCCAAACTGAAACAGGCCAAGGTCTCCGCCCTGCTGCTGCCCGGCATTGGCACGGTGGATCATTTAAAAATGGCGGCGGACATGGGTGTGGGCACCATCCGCGTGGCCACCCACTGCACCGAGGCGGATGTCTCCGAGCAGCACATCGGTATGGCCCGCCAGATGGGCCTGGATACTGTGGGCTTTTTGATGATGGCCCACATGATCAGCGCCGAAGATCTGCTGCAGCAGGCCCTGCTGATGGAAAGCTACGGCGCCAACTGCATCTACTGCACCGACTCCGCCGGTTACATGCTGCCCCACGAAGTCAGCGAGCGCATCAGCCTGCTGCGCAGCAAATTAAAACCGGACACCGAGCTGGGTTTTCACGGCCATCACAACCTGGCATTGGGTGTGGCCAACTCCATGGCGGCAGTGGCAGCCGGTGCCAACCGCATCGACGGCTCCGCCGCAGGTCTCGGCGCCGGTGCCGGCAACACGCCCCTGGAAATCTTCGCCGCCGTGCTGGACCGCATGGAAGCCGATACCGGCGTGGACATTTTCAAACTGATGGCGGTGGCGGAGGAAAAGATCATCCCCATCATGGACCATCTGGTGCGGGTGGACCGGGATTCACTGGTGCTGGGCTATGCCGGCGTGTATTCCTCCTTCCTGCTGTTTGCCAAGCGGGCCGGGGCCAAATACCGCGTGCCGTCACAGGAAATTCTGCTGGAAATGGCCAAGCGCAAAGCCATCGGCGGGCAGGAGGACCTGATCGAAGACGTGGCCATGCAGCTGGCCAAAGCACAAGCAAAGGCCGGTTAAGCCTCTGAATTGCATCACTCTTTCCATCCGCATCACGCGTTCAGGAAAAGCGTGGGAAAGTTTTGGGAGTTTAGAAGTAAGTAAGGTAGTATCGGCTGTATAACAAAATCTAGACTCCCAAAACCATAAGACTTGCCGGATTACCACGATTGTGAAGCAAGCCAATGAGAAGTGCCCATGTCCCTGAACATCGACAACGTTGCCCTGTCTGATCTGCTGTGTTCCCTGTACGGCTCAGCGGCTTCCTCCCAGGCCACCAACAAGGACTTTCTCACCCGCCTGAAAGGGCTGCTGAACCTGCAGCACGCCACCCTGATTGTGCGCCCCCCCACCACCCATGATGCGGGGCTGATCTACACCAGCGGCGAAGACAGCGACGTTGCCCTGCTGGGCACCGAGGAAGGCAGCTACACCCAGCTGTATGCCCAGGACCCTTTGATCAACCTGCCCCTGAAAGAGGTGGTGACCCTGGATGAGCACACACCGCGGGCACAATTGTTGAAGAGCGAATATTACGAACTCTTTCTCAAACCCTTTGATATTTATTACATCGCCGGTATCGACTGGGCCTATGATAAAAATTCCCGCATCTCCATCCGTTTCACCCGGGAAAAAAAGCAGGGTAATTTCACCGAGGCGGAAAAGGAGTTCCTGCGCTTACTGATCCCACACCTGGAACAGTCCGTGGCGCTGGGTATTCAACTGCGGCAACTGGATTCCGAACGCCAGATCTATGCAGACTCCATTGCCCGCCGCTCCATCGGCATTTTCACCCTGGACAAGCAAGGGGCCATCCTGCAATCCAACACCAAGGCAGAGCAGTTCCTGAAAGCCGCTGACGGTTTTCATCAGGCCCAGAACAAGATCAAGCTCAACAACAGCTCCCTCAATGAAACCTTCAACAAACAGGTGCACGATGCCATTGACCTGGTGCGGCGCAACGAACGGGCCCAGGTGTACGCGCTATCGGTACCGCGGGATAACGGCAAACAACCTTACCAGTTGCTGATCAAACCCCTGCCGGTGGCCCCCCACGACGAGTCCGATGTCACCCCCTATGTCACCGTACTGATCCAGGATCCGGAAAAAAACCTGGAGATCTCGGTGCGCACCCTGATGGACCTGTACCAGCTCACCATGTCCGAGGCCACCATCGCCATTCTGCTGGCAGAAGGCCACACCACCGACGAAGTGGCGGCCGAACTGGACATCAAAAAAAATACAGTGCGCGCCCACTTGCGCTCCATGTTCGTAAAGATGGGCGTCACCCAGCAGTCCATGCTGGTGACCCTGGTGTTGACGAGTCTGGCCTCGGCACAATAACCTATCGGCCACGTATAACAATAAGGACAGCACCGTGGCACTGATTATTCTGGGCATTATTCTCTGGTCCGTGGTTCACCTGATTCCCGCTGTAACCCCCGGTATCAAAGCCCGCTGGCAAGGGGCCCTGGGCAAAAACGGCTATCGCGCCAGCTTCTCACTGTTGATTCTCGCGGCGCTGCTGATGATGGTCATGGGCTGGCGGCATTCCCTGCCAATCTACCTTTACACCCTGTCTGAGCAGATTCACCTGGCCACCATCGGCATCATGACCTTTGCGGTGGTGCTGTTTGTGGCCGCCAAGCTGCCCTCCCGCTTGAAGCGGATCATCCGTCACCCGCAGCTCACCGGGGTGGCCCTGTGGGCATTGGCCCATTTGCTGGCCAACGGGGATTCCCGCTCAGTGGCCCTGTTCGGGGGGGTACTGACCTGGGCGGTCATTGAAATCATTGTGATCAATCGGCGGGAGGGCCAATGGCAGAAACCGCCTGCCAAAGGCCTTTACATAGAAGTGCTGCTGTTGGGCATCAGCGCGGCGGTATTTGTGGGCCTGATCATGGCCCACCCCTATCTGTCCGGCATCAAACTGGGCTAGCTCACATGGGCGGGGTGATCCGCATCCGGCTGGATGATGTCTTTCTCCTCGCCCTCAAAGTAGGCGTCCAGTAAGCGCAATTGCCGCTCCCGCAGGCGCTCCGCAAACAGGGCCCGCGCCGTGCTGCCGCGCATGCGGTGGTAAAGGTGTTGAGCCAGTCGGAAGGGCGCCGTCATCACCGGGTACCAGGGCACTGCCAGCATTGGTATGCCCAGCTGTTTGCGCTGTAGTGGCCCCAACATCAGCGCCGAATTGCTGATGTGTTTGTGATAGTGGTACTTGCGCAGTAACCCGGCCAGCCCCGGTTTGGATTCCAGGCCAGGCATGCGTCGGCTCAATGGCTCATCCCGTAGCGCCTCACCCAAAAAGCGGATCTTCTCGTCCGGCTCGTTGTGGGTCAGGAAGGTATGATACAGCTTACGCAGGCCATCCCGCTCAGTCAGCGCCAGCCACTGCTCATCCATTCCCAGCAGCCAACCGATGTAACGCCACATGTGCATCACCGCTTTGGACTGGCCCGGGGTTACTGGCACACCAAACATGCGCACCCCCATCAGGGTCACCGGGCCAAAGGCCAAATAGGTGGCCAGCATGTCCATCTGATTGATGGGCAGCCCCCATTTTTCATGCCGCCATTGGGGCTTGGTGTTGAGGTTACGGCGCACCAGGGCATGCACCATGCGCACCCGGATGGTGGTAATAAAGCCCTCGCCAAAGCGATCCAACCCGCCGGGCTCGGTGACATCGTTCAGCCATTTGCCGGTTTCCCCCAGGCGCAGGGAGGTTTTCTTGCTCAACGCCCCGGTCATGGCCAGGGCCTGGTTGAGGGTATTGAAATAGGCATAGCCCCCCATCAGGGCCATGTCCCGCAACACGTAAAAAGCCACATCCCCAGCAAAATGACTGGCAGCGATTCCCTCTTCCATCATATCCCGATCCAGCCAATCCGGCTCCCGGTCGATGTGCTGGAAGAACGCCTTCAACTCGGCAGGCGCATCGGCGACGGTTTCGATCCCGTTTAACAGAGCCTGATCAAACTGCCGTTTGCGCTGGCCCGGGTTGCTCTCGAACATCCAGGCGACGACCTTATCCATGGCCTCGTCTCCCTGCCAGAGGGCCTCGGTGATCCGCTGCCATTCCTGTTCGCTGGGGGCCAGGGGAGCGCCGAACACCCACTGGGCGATGCGCTTGGGAAGCCACTGCCGACTGGCTTTCTCCCAGGGTAAAGCCCGACTGGGAATCGCGGTGGTATCAGGGTGTTGAGGATTGGATTGCGGGGTGGGGTCAGGGAAAGATACTGCTACGTTTTCCATAATTCAATTCGCCTGCTCGCTGTTGATAAGATTGTTGGACAACATATAGACACCCACTTTAAAATGAGCAACTGCTCATATTCAACTCGCATTTTTCTTCGTTCGCTCTCCCATTTAAAATCAGATACTTACAGTGCCCCTCCCGGTATCATCCCGGCCACGGAAAAGCCCCCCAAGCAGAATCGCTGGTGGGAAAGGGTGCCAAAACGGCTGAATGGCACCGCCTCCAACCCTGCCTGTTGTCATCAAGTTGACCCATAACCGCCCCATGCTGTTCACCGATTCTGCCAAGAAGGTAAGCAGCGTCCATGCTGGTAGCCACTCTCAAACAAATACCGCGCTTGTTGCGTTACAGTTTTTTGCCGGTGGCCGATGGCGCCTACAGTCGGTTCTCCTGGCAGCGCCTGCTGGTGATGCTGCTGTTCTGGCCCCTGTTTGCCGGCTACCTGTTACTTACCGGGTTGTTCCTGTGGCTGGACCATTGCTTCTTTCCGCAGTTCCGAAAAGTCGAAGTACGGGCGCCGGTGTTTGTGCTGGGCATTCCCCGCAGCGGCACAACCTTCCTGCATCGCCTGCTGGCGGGAGACCAGGAGCGCTTCACCACCATGACCCTGTGGGAGCTGATCTTCGCCCCTTCCATCACCCAACGCACGTTGTGGCGCGGCCTGGGCGCACTGGACAGGTTCATCGGCAAGCCCGCGCAACGATTACTGAGTTGGATTGAAAACAAAATCTTTTCCGGACTGGATGGTGTTCACAGCACGCGGCTCCATGATCCCGAAGAAGACTATCTGGCGTTGATTCCGGTGCTGCAGTGCTTTCTGCTGGTGTTACCGTTCGGCGACCCACGCTTTCTGAACTTGAGCCGCTTCGATGATGCCGCCAGCCCGCAGCAGAAGTCTCGCCTGTTACGCTTTTATCGGGGCTTGATTCAGCGCCACCTGTATGTGCACGGTGTCGACAAAACCTTTCTCTCCAAAAACCCAAGTTTCACCCCCATGCTAAATACCCTGGCAAGCGGTTTCAGCGATGCGCGTTTTATTGCCTGCGTACGCAACCCGAACCAGGCCGTGCCGTCGCAGGTCAGCTCCATTCTGGTGGGCGCGCGCTTGTTCAGCGGCCATGTGGACACCGGCTGGTGGCGCACCCATCTGATGGACATGCTGGTCTACTACTATCAACACCTGATGCGGCACCTGCCTGCCCTGTTGCAAGCTCACTCGGTGGTGCGCATGGAACAGCTCGCTGCCCATCCCCAGCAGCACATTGAACAACTCTACCGAGCGTTTGGCTTGACCCCATCGCACACCTATCAGCACTGGCTGCAGGCCGAAGCGGACAAGGCCCGCCACTATCGCAGCGGACACCGGTATCAGGGTCACCGGCTCGGCATTTCCGCAGACGCGCTGTTCACCCAATTCGATTTTGTGTACCAGCAATTGGGCTACGAAGCGGCGGAATAATTTGAAACAAGTTGGTGACGGCACCGTAACACAAATTCCATATTCAAGCGGGATACTGCCCGAGAATCGGACTAAGGCACGATGATGAACTCAGAACTTCGCATACTGTTTATTGTTGACGCCATTCAGGGCCGCAACGGCGTTGGCACCTACTTTCAGGACCTGGCCTGCCACCTGGAAAAACGGGTGGCGCAAGTGGAACTGGTGGCACCCAGTCTGGAGACACCGCACCCCTGCCAGGGCGTGGCCCTGCCCATGCCCGGTGATGCCACCCAAAAGGTGTTCCTGCCGCGCATGCGCAGACTCACCCAACTGGCCATGGCCATGAAACCCCATGTGATTGTGGTGCCCGGCCCCGGCCTGTTTGCGGTGGCGGGTTTCTGGTTGGCGTCCAAACTCAGCATTCCGGTGTGCATGACCCATCAAACGGATTATTCCAAACTGGTGGACCTGTATTGGCAGGGCATCACCGGCCGCTTCGCCCAAACCATGCTGGCCTGGACCAACCTGTTCATGTTCCGTGGCAGCACCAGCATTGCCACCATCAGCCAGCCCCAGGTGCAACAATTGCGACGCCAGGGCATTCCCCATCCGCATCTGGTGGGCACCACCCTGGCGCCGGAATTCATCGAACCGGCCATCTCCGAACCCAGGCAACACATCAAAAAGATTCTGTTCGTAGGGCGCCTGGCAGCGGAAAAAAACCTGCATCATTTTCTGGAGCTGGCCAGCCAAAGACCGGATCTGCAATTCAGCATCGTCGGTGACGGCCCGTTGCGCGCCATGGTGGAACAACAGGTCAAACGCAGCCACAACCTGGCGTTCCTGGGCTGGTGTCCCCGTCAGACGGTGCGCCAACAGGTGGATCAACACGATCTGTTGATCCTGCCTTCGTCGGTGGAGGCGTTCGGTACCGTGGCTCTGGAAGCCATGGCCCGCAAACGCCTGGTACTGACCACACCGGCCTGTGGCATCAACGACTGGAAAACCCTGGCCAAAGGCCTGGTGGTGATGGAAGCGGGGGAAACCCTGTTGCAGGCACTGCAGCGGATCGAAGCCCTGCCCACCGCCGAGCGGGCCTACATTTGCCAGCAGGGTTACCGCGGCGCCCGGCAGTTGAATGAAGACACCCTGGACCAATGGTTATCGGTGTTGCAGATTACCGCCAACAAAGCCCACCTGTTGCCGCGACCGATTCCCTCTGCCACCTTTGCCGTGCTGCGGCGGCTGGCGGCGTATCAAACCTGACTGTCCATTGAGATACGGTGAGTTGAGATGAACAACTCCAGGTTGCAGGCCCTGATCAGTATCCACGATGTGATGCCGGAAACCCGGCCCCAGGTGAGCGACATGCTGTACCAGTTGTCCCGCCTGGAGCGTTTGCAACCCGACAAAATCACCTTATTGATCGTACCGGGCAAAGACTGGCAGCCGGCGGATATCCACTGGCTGCAGGCTCTGGCGCAACAGGGCCATCCCCTGGCCGGACATGGCTGGAGTCACCGTGCGCCCACACCCCGCTCCCTCTACCACTGGTGTCATCGATTGCTGCTGTCGCGCACGGCGGCGGAGCATCTTTCCAGAAATGAAACGGATCTGCGGCAACGGGTGCAGCACTGCTTTGCCTGGTTTCAACAACGGGATCTGCCCACACCGGATCTTTATGTGCCACCAGCTTGGGCCAACGGCAACCTGAACTGGCTGCAGTGGCCACAGCGTCCGTTCCGATTGCTGGAAACACTGCCGGGGGTAATGGATCTTGAACAGGGACTGCAGCAGCGTCTGCCGCTCACCGGTTACGAAGCCGATACCACGCTGCGGGCCTGGTTTCTCACTGCTTACAACCAACAGAATCTGTATCAAGCCCGCCATCAGCAGCGGCCCCTGCGCATCGGCCTGCACCCTTATGACCTGCGTTATCCCCTGGCACCCAAGGCCCTGCAGCACATTGCTCAAGTGACCGAATTCCTCTCCTACTCCGACCTGTTCCCCCGCCCACTGCCCGAGCTTTGCCTCTGAATCATTGCAGGGGGTGCCCCCGCAGGGTATAACTCTTAGCCAGTTCATAGTGGTTACACAGGGGTGTTCTATCGTGCAGGGTCAGGGTCTGATCGGCATTGTTGTGTTGTTATTGATCGCGTTTGTCTGCAGTGAAAACCGCAAATCCATTCCCTGGAAAACCGTGGCCATGGCCTTGCTGCTGCAATGCTCCCTGGCCATTGTGTTCTTGTATCTGCCCTGGTTTCAGGCGTTACTGCGCACCATCAATCGTGGTGCACTGGCCATTCAGCAGGCGGCCGAAGCCGGCTCCTCCATGGTGTTCGGCTACCTGGGGGGCGGCCCCCTGCCCTTTGCCGAATCCTATCCCGGCGCCAGTTTTGTGCTGGCCTTCAAAGCCCTGCCCATCGTCATTGTGATGAGCGCGCTGAGCGCCCTGTTGTTCTATTGGAAAATTCTGCCCGCCGTCATCCGCGGCGCTGCCTGGTTGTTGCAGCGCAGTATGAATGTCAGTGGCGCGGTGGGGGTCAGTACCGCTGCCAACGTGTTTGTGGGCATGGTGGAAGCCCCCTTGTGTGTCCGCCCCTATATCCAGAACATGACCCGCTCAGAGCTGTTTATTCTGATGAGCGCCGGCATGGCCACGGTGGCGGGAACGGTCATGGTGCTGTACGCCACCCTGCTGGGCAACCTGATCGACAACGCCCTCGGCCATGTGCTGGTGGCATCACTGGTGAGTGCCCCGGCGGCGATCCTGTTTGCGGTGATGATGATTCCGCCTGCACCCATACCCACGTCACCTACATCCGGGTCCAGTGACAACCGTTCCGCCCCGGTGACCATGCTCTCCCCGGCCCGCAGCAGCATGGATGCCATCACCTACGGCACCGAAGAAGGCCTCAAACTGTTCCTCAACATTCTGGCCCTGTTACTGGTGCTGGTTTCCCTGGTGACTCTGCTCAACAGCGCCCTGAGCCTGCTGCCGGAATTCGCCGGTGGCGCCATCACCTTGCAACGGCTGTTGGGTTGGCTGTTCGCCCCCCTGATGTGGACGCTGGGCCTGCCCTGGGACGAAGCCGTCCGCGGCGGACAATTGATGGGCATGAAAACCGTGCTCAATGAATTCCTGGCCTACCTGGAACTGTCGCGGATGGCCCCCGGCACCTTCTCTGAACGCAGTACCCTGATCCTGATTTACGCCCTGTGCGGCTTCGCCAACTTCGGCAGCCTGGGAATCATGGTGGGGGGATTGAGCGCCATGGCGCCGCAACGGCGCGGGGACATTCTGCAACTGGGCGCCCGCTCCCTGGTCTCGGGCACCCTGGCCACCTGCCTGACGGGGGCCCTGGTGGGCTTGCTGGTGTAGACGCATTCTGGCCAGAGCCTCCAGCGTGAATTACACTGCAAACATAACAACAAGTACAAAGCCAGGGAGCGCACATGAATATCAGCTATCGATTGTATGACGTATTTGCCGAAACCCCATTTGCCGGTACTCAAATTGCGGTGGTCACCGCCGACGCCACCCTGGACGAACCCTTGAAGATACAGCTCGCCTCTGAGTTTGGGTATGCAGAAACGGTGTTTTACGATCCAGCCCAGGCCGACAAGCCGTTTTCGGTCTACAACGAACAGGGCAAAACCACCTTCGGAGCCCACACCACTCTGGCTGCCGCGCAACGGGCTTTCGAGCTCGGGCTTGGCCAGCAGGCCCAGGGCTACTCAACCTATACTCTGCGGGACGGTGATCAGTCCGTCGATACCCACCAGGACAGCACCAGCACGGATGACCGCCTGACGCTGTACGCGCGGCATTTCGACTTCACCACAGACCGCTTTGTGCCAGAGCTGTCCCGCATCGCCGAAGCCCTCAACATCGACGTCAAACATCTCTCCTATTCCCGCTACAAACCCAGGCTGGTCAGCGTGGACAGCCCCGTGCTGGTGGTACCCGTCACCCGCCCGGAACACATCCTGGGTGCTCGCCTGAACACCGGTCTCTGGTCTACCCTGCTGGCCGAAATCTACGCCCACTCCATGTTACTGGTGGCGCCCGGCTCCATCGGCGGCGGCGCGGACTTTCATGGACGGCTGATCACCCCCAAGCAGGAGGCAGCTGCCTGCCCACCCATCGGCTCGGTGATTCCGGAATTTATCGCCTATCTGTGCTGCCAGGAAAACACTGCCAGCGGTACCCATACCACCAGCATTGAACGCGGCGGCCACAACAGCCGCCGCAGCCTGTTACATGTGGAGTTTGACTACCGGGGTGGCAACCAGGCGAAGTGCCGGGTTGGGGGCAAGGTCATTCTGATGGCGGAAGGCCAATTCACCTGACGCCATCATAGTTTATCCACCGACATGGCAAACGCCTTGGAAATGCGGATCACCACTTCGCGGCCCACATATTCCGGTTTGATTTCCACGTCATCGCGCACTGGTACCATGCGTTTTTCGCCGTCAGGGAACATCAGAATCGCCGTGTGGCTCTTCTGATCCACAGCGGAAATGGTGGCCGTCACCTGCACTGAGCCGGCTGCCAGGCCTGCGGGCTTGTCGCCTTCAGGGGCAGTGGCCACGACCGCGTCCGCATCCATGGCATCGGTTTCGGGGTCGCCCGGTTCCTTCACATAAACCAGCAGCTCTTCTGCGTAGGCCACCTGCACCATATCCCCTTTCTCCACCTGGTCCAGGTTGGCCACTTCGGGCCCTACGGTCAGAGTTTGACGGTTACCTTCAGCGTCCACCAACGTCACACTGCGCTTCTTGTGGTTGATGGCCTCCACTTCGGCTGTCAACGTCATGATCCGGGAGCCGATCCCACCGGGCACACCCGGCTCCACCACAACGGATTCATCCACGTCCACCGTCAGAGGACCGGTATCTTCCGGTGGCTGCGACGCACAGCCACCAGCGGCAAGCAGAATCAACAGACTGCTGCAGACGCCTACCATTTCGGATCGATTGATTTTCATAAATTGCACTCCTACTGTTTGGTTAAGTTCCCTGTGCAATGGTGCGATGTCTACATAAACCAGGAGACATAAAGGTTCACACCATTAAACTGGTTGTGGTATTTCAATTTGTATTCCGGTGTATCTTCAGACGCGTTCAAGCTGTTCCCCACAAAACCAATCCCGACACCCACGTGGTCCAATACCGCATACTCCATGCCCAATTGCACTTCGGTATAGGAGCCATCCCAATCGTCGTAGGTAAGATAAAAACCCTCTGCACTAAGATACCAATACAGATCAGGGCTGATTCGATAATTGACACCAAGACCGAGGGTGGGTAATGGCAGGGTCTGCGCAACATTTCCACTGTTATGAGACACCGGATTACCGTTGGAATCGGTTTTCACATCCAGGTCCACTTCAAAACGGGAAATGTGAAATCCCCCACCCACACTCAATTCCACCTTTTCATTGTGATAGAAGGACCAGTAGTAGCCCACTTTCATCACATCGTATATGAGCGAACTCTCCATCTCGCTGCCCGCAGCAATGGTGATTTGTTCGCCATCCGAATCCACCCAGTCCACCGAGTTTTCCAGACGTTTGGAAGATTCGCTGTCAATGCGATACCAGGAAAAACCAATTTTGCCAGTGGGGGACAAACGGTAGTAACCATCCAGTTTCAATACCGTAGTTTCGATATCCAGGCCCAACGTGTCCGTCGGGCTCAGCGCCACACCGGTTCCCAACTCACTGCTCACCAGAGAGATGGATGAGTCAGCCCGAAACACATTGTAGCCGCCTAAAGAGACATAAAACCGTTCACTCATCGCATAGTCACTGGGGCTGTTTTCGGCATTCACCAACGGCGCTATCCACAACAGGCTTAGCCCCAACAGGGCGATGGTTTTTGAATTCATGTCTGCCTCTCTTGTGTAAAAAATACGAGCGAAATGCTTCTGATCATACCGGATCGATTCTGCCGAAAAGGGTCCCCCGCCAGAAAAGAATTCATTGTGTCACCCCGGCGTGTACCATATGGCAGAAGTGTAGGCCCGCTCCTGAATGGTCAAACGGGCGTCTTCCGGCGCCTTCACGCCAAAACGCTTCTGGTCATAGGCGGTCCAACGGGGGGTTGGAATTTCGATGACCCGGACATAGTAGAACGCCCGCAGCTTGGGATCGAAATCCGGGTCCTGCCAAACCTGGATCAGCTCCGGCGCACCGATGGTGTTGGTCCAGGTGGCGTTTTCCAGGTCCACCGTACTGCCCACCGGCGGCAGCTTGCCGTCGCTGCCGGGTTTACGCTGATCGCTCCAGGCCACGTCATAGACTTTTTCCTGCAGCTCACCCTTGCCATCCAGCCAGCCTTTTACGATCTGAATGCGATCCAGGTTGGCGCCAATGGGGTCACGCAGGGCCGCCACCAGGAACGAAGGCGCGGTATCCTGCGGGGCGTTCTGCAGGTCTCCACCCATGGGAACACCTTTTACGTAACCCACATCCGCCGGATTGCGGGTATTGGCATCCGCCGCCACGAAATCCCAACCACCAAAGAACCGCACCACCATACGCGGCCCGGTGGTCACGTAGGTTTCCTTGCGCTCCATGGCATCCCACAGTGCTGCCCGGGTATTCTCCTCGGCCCACACGGCGGTGTAACTGGCGGCACCCACTTCCCAGTCATACACCACCACGCCGGTTTTCTTGTTATTCACGAACAGGCCTTTGATGCGTTCGGGGCTCGGCTCCTGGGGCGTGGTTTTACCAAAAAAGTTTTCCTCCTCCATCGCCGTCAGACCGGTGTGAGCATCGCTGCCCCCCGCCATACCGAACTTATAGGGGTTGGTGCCGTATTTTTCTTCCAGCTTCAAACCGTTCTTCAACGCACTGCGCACATATTCTCCGGCCAGCATGTCTTTGGTTTTGGGCACACTGCCATCCAGGTTGGTCTTGTCCCAGGTTTCAAAATCCGCAAACTCATCGTTGGGGGAAAGGTAGGGATGGGATTCACCATCACCTTTGGTTTGGGCGGCTTCATACAACCGCTCCCATTTTGCCCGCTGCTGCACATACTCTTTGTTCAGGCGCTTGCCGAAGGCTTTCTCCACCGGGAACATCATCCCGTTACTCAGGTTGCCGTTGTGGGGAATGGCCAATACCCGGCCGCCGGTTTTGTCCTCATAGTTCTGCATCCATTTCCACAGATCCACCGGGTTATCGCTGCCTGCCGGTGGATATACGGTAAAGGGCTCCACCTGGCTGGCCTTGTCGCCATTATCGCGAAAGATCACATTGCGGTGCAGATTGTTGCCCTTCACCAGGGATGTCCATTCATAGCCGATAAACGCAGTAAAGCGACCAGGCTCGTTGTAGGCCTCAGCCGCTGCAATGGTTTCCTGCCATGCGGCCTTGTAGGGTGCAGTACCTGGTGCATACATCAGTGCCTTGGGAAAAGTACCCTGGGAAAAACGCCCGATCAAATCCATCGCCGCCGCCGGCCCCTGCCCGTTCTGGATCATCTGGTACCACTTTTTTCCGACGGGGTCTGCCAGAATGTTGGGCTTTCCGGCATACAGATCCGGGAACATGCCCATGTTGTCGGAATGGTCCGATACCACCAGAAAATCCAGTGGCCGCGCCAGCTTTGCGGGCTGGCCGGAGGACGCCATCACCTGCTCACCACGGGCAAAACGATAGGCATCCCGGGGCGTGAGTTTTGCGCCAAAGGCACCAGCATCCATGGAAAATCCTGTATGCAGGTGAGTGTCGCCAAAATAGGGGCGGGTGGGAAAACTGCGATTGACGTACGGGGAGTACGACTTGCCGCCGTGGACTTTCTCAGCGGTTTTTTGATCCAGTGCTCCGGTGTCCATGCCACCGTAGCTCACATTGGCCAACAGACCGGTGAGGCCGATCAGTGTCAGATGTCGAATACTTTTCACAATGAAACTCCTTTTTAGATACCGTGAATTGCCCGTGTATTTATATTTGATTCGCAGGTCGCTGCCGTGGGAACGGGTCTCTCGTGCCCACAAGCCCACAAGCCCGTCATCCCCAAAAACTCAATGTTCGCTCAATGGTCCAGAATGCGGCCATGGAGCCAATGCCATACGCGGCCAAGTGCCTGGGCCACCGCTGCGTTGCCCCGCCCATCATCACTTTAATCAACCAGACCAAAACCAATATGACAGCCACAAACAACAGCTGACCTGCCTCCACCCCCAGGTTGAAGAACAACAGAGCCGCCGGCACATCCCCCGGCGGTAATCCGATTTCCCCCAGTGCCGCTGCAAAACCGAGGCCATGCAAAAGCCCGAAGCTGAATGCCACCATCCAGGGCCAGCGGGCTGTGGAGCTGGGCACGCCTCGCTGGGAGCGCACTACCTCCGCCGCCACAAACAAGATACTGAGGGCGATGCAGGCTTCCACCGGTGGCACCGGGACCCGCACCAGCTCCAACGCCGCCAGGCTCAGGGTAATGCTGTGCGAAACCGTAAACGCGGTGATGGTCCACACCAGCTTGCGCAGATCCGTGACCAGCATCACCAACACCAGCACAAACAGCAGGTGATCCAGGCCACCCAAAATGTGTTCCACCCCCAGCAGGAAATAGGCCGCGATCACATCCAGTATTCCACCCGCCACTCCCACGCTGTAATAGGGTGCATCCGGCGTCAGGCGGTGCACAGTACTCGCCCCACCCAGGTATTCAACCCGCACCAGCACTTCGGCAGAAGACGCCACCAATCCTTCGATCTTCACACCCAGCCCCGACAGTCCACCCTCCCGCGGCAGAGTCCAACGCTGCAAGTGGGCGTCACCGATAAAACCGTCCATCACATCCGCCGTGGGTTCGGTTTGCCCGTCGAGCAGCACATCCAGCGCCAGTCGCTGCTTGCCCCCCTGCGCCGGCACTTTCCACAACACCTCGATGACTGCGGGGCTGATTTCAGTCAGCTGAAGATAGGCGGGGCGCAGATCATCGCCTTGTGCCCTGGCGACTGCAAACAACATAACGGTCAGTATCAGGGACAGGCGCATGCTAAATCCTGCCTTCTGTTTGGGTTTCCACCACAATGCTGTAGCCTGACTTCAGGCGCTCAATCATGGCGGACTTTACTTCCTGGTTCTTGTGGTTACGCCATTCCCGTTCCACAGTCGGCCGGATCTCGGCCAGACTTGGTAAGCGCGGCGCTTGCCTGGCCAGTAACTTCACCAGATGAACACCATATTCGGACTGAATCGGCGCGCTCCACTGGCCAATCGCCAATGACTCCAGCTGCGCACTGAAGCCGTCGCCAAACCGACTGTCGATATCATATGCCGGGCTCAGGGGGACGACGCCGGGCAGCAAGGTGGCATCCCCTGTCACCGGCAGGTTTGCCCGTAATGCCTGTTCAGCGGCCTGGATGCGCGTTGCCAGCTGCGGCTCCTGCCCTTTGAAAAACACCTGTTCGAAGCTGAACTGGCTCCCGCTTTCAAACTTGTCAGGATGCCGCTGCAGGTATGCACTCAACTCGGCATCCGTGGCCTCATAGAAGCGGGCCGCTTCAGTGGTGAGAAATTCCATTTTCTGTCGCAGTCGACGCCGGATCACCCGGTCATTACTGTCCAACCCCAAGGACAACGCCTGCCGGTAAAAAATTTCCTCCACGATGAAGTCGTCGATCAGCAGCTGCAATTCATCCGCACTGGGCGGACGTTGCCAGGACTTTTCGAACTGCGCCACCAGCTGGTCGATACGACCCTGGTCCACACGGATTTCCCCCGTTGACGAGTTTGCGCCTGGATTCAGCCAGCCATACAGCCCAAAGAGCACCGCCCCAATAAACAGAAAGTGCAGGATGGGTTCCTTGAAAATGGGATGCACAGAAAGCGGATGCACGTGGTTCTCCTGTCTTGCAACTGGACTGAGCCTTGGACGAAATTGAACCCTTGAACGAGATTGAGCCTTGAGTTGGGCTTCGGCAACGCATAAAGACGGCAACGCCGGCTACCAATGTGGCGACAACAGAACGCATCACTAAATATTATTTTCATTTGGATAGTAGTGCAGCCTGCTCCCCATGTAAACACAATCCCAACCTCTTCTGGAGATCAGATCAATAACATGGAATGATGGCAGTCCTGTTGACGCAACTCATGGAAAGACGTATTTCAACAACGCTCCATCAATCCAAGGATCTACTCATGAACAATAACTCACCACTGTTTTATATCTACCTCCTCATCGGCCTGTGCGCCCTCGTGCTCACCTGGGTACACATTCCGAGCTACATGGGTGGCGGCATCATCGACGCCAACGTCCAATTCTGGAAAGATGCACTGGTGAACGCCAACCCGGCCAGCACGTTTCTGGCGGTCGACATTTTGTTCCTGGCCTTGGCGGTGGAAATCTGGATGGTGCTGGAAAGCCGCCGCCTGGGAATACGCTATGTGTGGGGCTACATTGTTGTCGCCACTTTCATCGGTATCAGCTTTGCGGTGCCGGTGTTCCTGGCCATGCGGGAAAAACATCTGTCCGCTGAGCAACGCAATACAGTAGTCACCTTGAAGGCGTATGATATCGGCATTCTGGCGTTACTCGGGGTGGTGACCCTGGGCACCGGGGTATGGCTGTATCTCAAATAAGGAATTGCAATGACCGTGTTCGTGGATTCCGCCCTGCAGGCGGTAGAGAATATTCGCTCCGGGCAGCGAATCTGGGTGCACTCCATGGCCGCCACCCCCTGGGTGTTGCTGGATGCTCTGGCAGAGCATGCCCTGCAACACCGGGACATTGAACTCTTTCAACTGCACCTGGAGCACGCGGAAGGTCTGGCCAAAGCGGTGGATGGCGGCCACCTGGCACCCAAAGCCTATTTCGCCAGCCAGTACAACCGACAGCTGATCCAGGAAGGCAAAGCAGACTACATTCCCATTTCCCTGTCGGAAATTCCACGCCTGTTCCGCCGCCGCGAACAACTGATCGATGTGGTGCTGGTGCAGGTTGCCCCACCGGACCGGCACGGCATCTGCTCCCTCGGCATTTCCGTGGAAGCCACCCGCGCCGCCTGCGAAGTGGCCAGCACGGTGATCGCCCACATCAATCCAAGCATGCCCCGCACCCATGGGGATGCCTTTATTCACTTGAACCAGATCAACATTGCCTATGAACAGGACCTGCCCATGCCGGAGCACAGCCCATCGGTGCTGAGCGAGGTCAACCGCCGCATCGGGCAGCAGGTCTCCACCCTGATTGATGATGGCGACTGCCTGCAGATGGGCATCGGCGACATTCCCGACGCCACCCTGGCCTGCCTGCGACAACATGAACACCTGGGCATTCACACGGAAATGTTTTCCGATGGCGTGGTTCCCCTGTGCGAAAGCGGCGTGATCGATAACAGCCGCAAACGCAAGCACCCGGGCAAGCTGGTGACAGGGTTCGTGATGGGTAGCAAGCGACTCTACGACTTTGTGGATGACAATTCCGAAGTGGCGTTCCTGGATATTGAATACATCAACAGCATCGAGACCATCTGCGGCAATCCCAATATGGTCAGCATCAACAGCGCCTTGCAGGTGGATCTTTCCGGTCAGATCTGCGCGGACTCCCTGGGCACCCACATCTATTCCGGCGTGGGCGGACAGCTGGATTTTGTCATGGGCGCCAGCTTGTCGGAACATGGCCGCTCCATCATCGCCTTCCCCTCCACCGCTGGCGGCGGCAAATACTCCCGCATCGTGCCGGTGTTGGAGCTGGGCTCCGGGGTGGTGACACCCCGAGGCAGTGTCCACCATGTGGTGACGGAGTACGGTATCGCCAACCTGCGCGGCAAAAGCCTGCGGGAACGCACCCGGGCCCTGATCGGCATCGCCCATCCGGATTTTCGGGAACAACTGGCCCGGCAGGCCTTCGAGTTTTGGCGTATCCGTCTGCCATGAATTGGGTTAAGGTGAGTCCTTTGGAACGTTTTTTTAGAAGCCCATAGGAGAACAAAAGATGAACATCTTAAAAACCAACGCGCTGAAAATCATGACCGTGGCACTGATTGCGGCATTGGCCCAGGGTTGCACCATCTATTGGAGTGGCATGGTGGACAACAAGAGCGGAAAGAATATTACGGTGACGGGCAAAGGCCCGGATGAGACCACCTGGAAGGTCAACGCCGACGAAACGGTTAAAATCACCTGGAAATATAAATGCCTTGAAGTAACCGAAGGGGGCACGTCCTACTACTTTGACGCGCAGAACGTGCCCAAGGCCGCCCAGAAAATGTCGGGGGTCACTTACACGGTTTACACCGCCTATCGGGATCACCAGATGTTCTACGTAATGGAAGGCGGCAACCCGCAACCTTTGCCCACCCTGGAAAGCTGCCCCGCCAAGTAAGATGGGACAGCTGAAGCGGGTGGCGGTTACAGAATCACGCCACCCACCTCCACCACTTTCAGGGTGTTGGTGCCACCATTGACGTTAACAAAGTCGCCCTTGGTGAGAATCACTTTGTCACCGGCGGTCACCACTCCCTGCTCCAGCAACACATCCACCGCCTTCTGATTCACTTCCACCGGTTGCACTGTGGCGCTGTCAAAGTTAACCGTCTGAATTCCGCGATACACTGTCAGGCGACGCTGGCAGGCCGCGTGGGGAGTGAAGGCCACGATGGGCAGGCCGGAACGAATCCGTGACATCATGATCGGCGTGGAGCCGGTTTCAGTCAAAGCAATAATGGCCTTCACCCCCGGCAGACGATTGGCCACATACATGGCCGCGGTGGCAATGGATTCATCAATGCGGTCCGGCACATGATCATCCCGCCGCCATTGATCGCGCATCTGATGCGAGCGTTCCGCCCCCAGAATGATGCGGTTCATGGCCTGCACGGTGGCCAGGGGAAATTGTCCGGTGGCGGTTTCCGCCGACAGCATCACCGCATCGGTACCATCCAACACGGCGTTGGCCACATCCGAAACTTCCGCCCGGGTCGGTTGTGGATTGCTGATCATGGATTCCATCATCTGGGTGGCGGTGATGACAAAGCGGTTCAGTTCCCGGGCACGAAAAGTGATGTGCTTTTGCACGCCCACCAGCTCGGCGTCACCGATTTCCACCGCCAGATCACCCCGCGCCACCATGACGCCATCGGACGCCAGAATAATGTCATCGAGGGTAGCATCTTCCGCCACGGCTTCGGCCCGCTCGATCTTGGCCACCAGACCGCCGCAACCACCGGCTTGCCGGTAGAGCTCACGGGCTTCATGCACATCGGCGGCATCCCGCGGAAACGAAATGGCAACATAATCCACATCCATGGCGGCTGCCGTTACAATGTCAGCGCGATCCTTGTCCGTGAGCGCCTTGGCAGTGAGTCCACCGCCCTTGCGGTTAACGCCTTTCTTGTCACTGAGCACACCACCCAGTACCACCCGGCAATGCACCGCAGGGCCTTCCACCTTTTCCACCGCCAGTTCAATCAGGCCGTCATTCAGCAGCAGGGTGTCACCGGCCTCGCAATCATTGGGCAGTTCCTTGTAGGCAAGCCCCACCGCCTGCTGATCACCGGCGCTTTCATCCATGGCCGCATCCAGGATAAAGGCATCGCCTTTGTGCAGCGTGATTTCACCGCTTTTGAAACGGGCGATGCGGATTTTTGGCCCTTGCAGATCCACCAGGGTAGCCACGCTGGTATCCAACTGGGCCGCCACCTTGCGAATGCGCTCGCCGACGGCCTGATGATGATCTGCGCTGCCATGGGAAAAATTCAGCCTGAATACATTAACACCCGCTTCGATCAGGGCTTTGAGCATGACTTCGCTATCGCAGGCGGGCCCCACGGTAGCCACAATTTTGGTACGACGCACCTTTATTCCCCCTAGGCATGGTTGTCCGGAGCATAACGCCATCAAGGTGACAGCATTTTGGCAGGAACCACTAATTTATCGTAATCGGCCCCATTTAGAAAACCCAATGTTATAACAGCCTGTTTCAAAGAGGCGTTGTGCTCGTGCGCCCATTTTGCCGCGGCGGCGGCCTTGTCGTAACCAATGTGGGGCGTGAGCGCGGTCACCAACATCAGTGATCGTTCCAGATAAGCATCCAACTGATCGGTGTTGGCTTCAATGCCCTGCAGACAGTATTGATTGAAGCTGCCCATGGCATCGCTGAGCAGCCCCATGGATTCCCACAGGGTGTACAACAGCAGGGGTTTGTACACATTGAGTTCGAACTGACCCTGACTGTTGGCCATGGTGATCACACTGTCATTACCCATCACCCGCAGGCACACCATGGTCAGCGCTTCAATCTGGGTGGGGTTCACCTTGCCGGGCATGATGGAGCTGCCGGGCTCATTGGCAGGCAGTGTGATTTCCCCCAGGCCACAACGCGGCCCGCTGCTCATCAAGCGCAGATCCGCCGCCATTTTATAGAGCACGGTGGCCAGTAACTTGATGCGTCCATGCAGGTCGACCAATGCATCGTGACTGGCCAGCATGGAAAACGGATTAGGCGCAACGGTGTACGCGATGCCGGTGAGTTCCACCAGTTGGCGCACCACCGTTGCAGCCCAACGGGGATGGGTGTTCAGGCCGGTGCCCACGGCGCTGCCGCCAATGGCCAACATCTGCAACGGGGCCTGCACCGCCTCCAGTTGCGTCTGGGCGTAATGGAGTTGATGGTAGTAACCACTGAATTCCTGCCCCAGGGTAACCGGGGTGGCATCCATCATATGGGTGCGCCCGCTTTTGATCCGGTGCTGGAATTGTTGCTGCTTCTGCTGCACGGTTTGCAGCACTTGCGTCAGCGCCGGTGCCAGTTGCGTCAACCATGCCTGTACCAGGGTAAGATGCATGGCAGTGGGAAAGGTGTCATTGGAGGACTGGGAAAGATTCACATGATCATTGGGATGCACCGGCGCCCGCTGTCCCCGGGGTTGACCGGCCAATTCATTGGCCCGGTTGGCAATCACCTCGTTCAGGTTCATGTTGGTCTGGGTGCCGCTGCCGGTCTGCCACACCGCCAGGGGGAACTGATCAGCGTGCTCCCCTGCGATGATTTCATCACAGGCCTGCTCGATGAGCAGACCCAGATCCGGTGCCAGTTTTTCCAATTCCACGTTGGCCCGGGCCGCCGCTTTCTTCAGCAGCGCATACTGCCGGATGAACTGCGGCGGAAAGCGGTCATCACCAATCTGGAAGTGTGTCAGCGCTCGTTGCGTCTGGGCACCCCACAGGGCCTGTGCCGGCACTTGCACCGTACCCATGGCATCGGCTTCGGTTCTCCATTCCATTCCGTTTCACCCGACTAACTGTTGCAATACAAAATGCAGAATGCCCCCACTCATGAAGTACTGGAATTCATCGTCGGTATCCAGGCGACAATTCAGTTCGCAGCACTCACGACTGCCATCCTTGCGGGTAATGGTCATGGTGATGGTTTCGGGCGCGGAACCACTTTGCGCCATTGCACTGATGCCGTCCAGGTCGATCTGCTCACTGCCATCCAGCTGCAGGGTGGTGCGGTTAACCCCCTCAGGAAATTCCAGCGGCAGCACCCCCATACCCACCAGGTTGGAGCGGTGAATGCGTTCAAAACTTTCGGCAATTACCGCCTTTACACCCAGCAGGCGGGTGCCTTTCGCCGCCCAGTCCCGGCTCGAACCCGTGCCATATTCCCGCCCGGCAATCACCACCAAGGGCACCCCGCTCTGCTGATATTCCATGGCAGCGTCGTAAATGGACAGTTCTGTGTCAAAGAGCTCGGATGCTTCCAGCTGCATCCGGGTGACCCCGCCTTCCACCCCGGGGCACATTTCGTTTTTGATGCGCACGTTGGCGAAGGTGCCCCGCATCATGACTTCGTGATTGCCACGGCGGGAGCCATAGGAATTGAATTCCGCTTTGGTCACCCCATGCTGTAACAGGTAGCGGCCGGCGGGACTGGCCTCGGCGATGCTGCCCGCCGGTGAAATATGATCCGTGGTGATGCTGTCACCCAGCAGGGCCAGTATCCGAGCCGCATGGACGTCCGCCACCTCGTGCTGTTGGTCTGCAGCAAAAAACGGTGGATTCTGAATGTAGGTGGAGCTGTCCTGCCAGGGATACGTTTTGCTGGGCTCCGCCTTGATGGACTGCCACTGGGCATCACCGCTGAATACATCCGCATACTGCTCCCGGAACATGGCATCGGACACATTGGCCATGGCCTGCTGGATTTCCGCATTGCTGGGCCAGAGATCCCGCAGATAAATTTTTTCACCCTGGGCATTTTCGCCCACCGGGTCCTGCTCCAGGTTCAACAACGTGGTGCCGGCCAGAGCCATCACCACCACCAGCGGCGGCGATGCCAACCAGTTGCCACGCACCCGGGGGTGGATGCGGCCTTCAAAATTGCGGTTACCGGACAACACCGAGCACACCGTAAGCCGGCCCGTCTCGATGGCCGCTTCGATGGGGTCCGGCAGGGGGCCGGAGTTGCCGATGCAGGTGGTGCAGCCGTAGCCCACCAGGTTGAACCCCAACTGATCCAGGGCCGACTGCAAGCCCGCTTTGGCCAGGTATTCAGTCACAACTTTGGAGCCCGGTGCCAATGACGTCTTGACCCAGGGTTTGCGCACCAGACCTTTGGCCAGTGCCTTTTGCGCCACCAGCCCCGCCGCCAGCATCACCGCCGGATTGGAGGTGTTGGTGCAGGAGGTGATGGCGGCAATCACCACATCCCCGTCCCCCAGTGTGTAGTCGCTTCCGGGCACCGCCACCCGATTGGGTTGCATGCGGCCGGACAGGTTGATCATATCCGACACCGCTTTGCCCAGTTGCGGCAGGGCAACACGATCCTGCGGGCGCTTGGGGCCGGCAACACTGGGTACCACTTCGTTCATGTCCAGCGTCAGGTTGCTGCTGTACACACGAGGGTGGCGCTCATCCCGCCACAGCCCCTGGGCCTGGCAGTATTCCGCCACCAGCTGCACCTGATGTTCATTGCGTCCGGACAAACGCAGATAACGCAGGGTTTCCTCGTCCACCGGGAAGAACCCGCAGGTAGCCCCATATTCCGGCGCCATGTTGGCAATGGTGGCACGGTCCGCCAACGGCAGTTGATCCAATCCTGTGCCATAGAACTCCACAAATTTTCCCACCACACCGTGCTGCCGCAGCATTTGCACCACGGTAAGCACCAGATCGGTGGCGGTCACACCGTCACGCAACGCCCCCGTCAACTCAAAGCCAACCACCTCCGGGATCAGCATCGACACCGGCTGGCCCAGCATGGCGGCTTCCGCCTCGATTCCACCCACGCCCCAACCCAGTACGCCCAGGCCGTTAACCATGGTGGTATGGCTGTCGGTGCCCACCAATGTATCCGGATACACGAACGGCTTGCCGTCCACCTCCTGAGTCCAGGCCACCTTGGCCAGGTATTCCAGGTTCACCTGATGGCAGATGCCGGTACCCGGCGGCACCACACGAAAATTATTGAAGGCGCTCTGCCCCCAGCGCAAAAACTGGTAGCGCTCCTGATTGCGTTCCATTTCAATGGCAACGTTATCCTGATAGGCGGACCCGTCGGCGAACCGATCCACCATCACCGAGTGGTCGATGACCAGGTCCACCTGGCTGAGCGGATTGATCAGGGCCGGGTCCTTGCCGGCTTTGGCCACCGCATCGCGCATGGCCGCCAAATCCACCACCGCAGGCACACCGGTAAAATCCTGCATCAATACCCGGGCCGGTCGATAGGCGATTTCCTGACGGGAACTGCGGGTTTGCGGCCAGGCCAGGAGGGCTTCAATGTGCAGCGGAGTGACGGAACGCCCATCTTCATTACGCAACAGGTTTTCCAGCAGCACCTTGAGCGAGTAAGGCAGTTGGGCGACGGATTCGTGTCCGTTCTGTTGCAGTTTGCTGAGGTTGAAAAAGTGGTAGGTGTGATCGTCAACCTGAAGTTGATCGCGGGTATGAAACGAGTCGTTCACGGTGGCGGACATAGAAACCCTCCTTTGCCATGCAGACGGTTACGCACTTGAAGCTGTTAGACAGCAAACCCTTTAGCGGGTTTCTGCGAGCGGGTGACTAAGTCTTTTTCATGGTGAAGGTTGCGAGCGGGGATGTCAAACAGGAGGCTGGCTTCTGCAAATCCGACACGGCAAGACGTTGGCACCTTCATTCACCGGTCATTCGCCGGTTCAGGAATGAAGGTGCCCGTCACAGCCTTCGGCAGGCCCGAGATTACCGGGCCAGGTTGGAAACCGGCGTAAAAGTCGTATCCGCCTGAGTGGCTTTGATGCGTGCAGTGAATTCCTCCGCAGCGGCCTTCTCACCCAGTTTCACCAACAGTTGATTGGCCCCCGGGATGGACTTGCGCAACAACTCGGAACCCACCCGCAGCGGCACCTGCGCCGGCCAGAATAATTTGGCCCATCGTACCTTGGGCAGGCCCAGGCGATCCCCTGCCACATCCCCCAGCACATAGCGGGTATAGCCCGCCCGCAGGGTCTGCTCCAGATCACCCAGTCGTTGCAGCAACGGGCCTTCACCATCCAGGGTCGGCGGTGCACTGGCCAGGGATTGCCCCAGGCGCAGGGAATCCTCATCCGGTTCGCACACCGTAGCCATCACATGGTACAGCGCGCGCATGGAATCCGCTTCGTTGGCCGGCAGCACCCGCTCTTCCACCCCCATCAGGTAACCCACATAACGCCACAGGTGAATCACCGCCTCCCGTTCCCGCTTGCTGAACAGAAAGCCCATGGCCCGCAGACCGGTGAGAAAAATGGAGGAAAACTCAAGGATGGTGGCCATGCTGTCCCACTGGTTCAGCGGGTGGCCCCACTCGCTGTTCCACTTGCCGGACTCCAACAGCATGCGACGTACCTGGGCATGCATCAGCCGCACCCGCACCGCACTTTTGAAGCCTTCCTGATCCCGTTCCAGACCGCCGACGGTGGTCACGTCCATCCAGAATTTGCCGGTTTCCACTAAGCGGCGGGGCGTCATGCGATCCAGCTGACCGGTGAACACCAGAGGCTTGGCGGCGGCACCGCCCAGATAGCCGCCCATCAACGCCAGATTACGCAACACCAGTTCGCCAAAGGGCCCCACCCGCCGGGAGACTTCACAACCCAGTTTGAGTTTGTCCCGATCCAGCCAGATGGGTTCATCGTCCACCTGGGCAAACAGGTCGATCAAGGGCTGGGGTGGATTGTCCACACTGTCGATGCCCTGTTCCAGGGCCTGGTCCATCAGCTTGCGACCCTGGCCGGTGGGCAGGTCTTTGTACATCTGCACCACGGCGTCCGCCAGTGTGTCCCCCATCAGCATGTGGCGCTCGATGTCCTGCATTTGCGCGGTAGTGGGGTGGGGGTCGCTGCCGTACATCAGGCGGAACAGGCGCCGCACAGGCTTGAGTCGGGATCGATTGGGGTCACCCATACGGGAGACATAACGGATGTGGTGGCTGGCACTCATGTTCATGGAATTTCCCTCGCACAGGTATTGCCGCTGAAGCTGCTGAAAAAAGGTGCCTTCGGTTTGTAAATCTTGTTGTGACGTATCGGTATTCGCGCAAGGCACCGCAAAAGAAAGGCGGGTCCGGCCGTGACCAGAACCCGCCAGTTCTATTGAGCTTAGCAAGGGATCAGCTTCGAAACAAGATGTATACTTTGGTTCGAACTTAGTTTACTTGACGTTCCCGACCTTCCCAGTAGGGCTTGCGCAGCTCCCGTTTCAACAGCTTGCCGGAGGGGTTGCGGGGCAACACGTCCATGAAATCCACGGACTTGGGCACCTTGAAACCGGCAATTTTCTCCTTGGCGAAAGCAATGATCTCTTCCTGGGTGGCTTGGGCACCCGGCTTCAACACCACACAGGCTTTCACCGCTTCGCCCCATTTGTCGTCCGGCACACCGATCACCGCCACGTCAGCGATGGCGTCCATACCGAACAGGGCGCTTTCCACTTCGGCGGGGTACACGTTCTCGCCACCGGACACCACCATGTCCTTGATGCGGTCCTGCACGTAGACATAGCCGTCTTCATCCTTGTAACCGGCGTCACCGGTGTGCACCCAGCCATTGATGAGAGTGGACTCAGTGGCATCCGGGCGTTTCCAGTAGCCAATCATGTTGGAAGGAGACTTGATGCAGATCTCGCCGATGGTACCGGTGGGCACCGGGTTGCCGTCGTTGTCCTTGATGTCCACTTCGATCCCGGGGCGGGTTTTGCCGGCAGAGCGCATGCGCGGGTTGCCGTTGGGATCGTGATCTTCCGCCGGCAGGTAAGTGCCATAGCCGATGGTTTCGGTCATGCCGTAGAGTTGGATAAAGCCGCACTGGAACACGTCCATGGCTTTTTTCAACAATGGCAAGGGGATTGGCGAGGCACCGTAAACCATGTACTTCAGGGTGGAGAAATCGGTGTCCTTGCAGGTGGGGTCTGCCAGCACGAACTGCATGGCGGCCGGCACGATGAACATCTTGCTGATGCCAAAGTCGCGGATCGCCTGCAGGCAGCCAGCCGGGGTGAATTCACTCAGCACCACATTCTTGGCACCGGCATAAAGACCGATCAGTGCCCAGCCGGTACCACCAATGTGAAAGTTGGGCATGGCGTTCAGGCTGACGTCTTTTGCGGTCCAGGTGGTCCACTCTTCCTCCGGCTCGCCGGATTCCGCCTGCGCCCGGTTGAGGGCATAGAATGCATGGTGGGACACCATCACACCTTTGGGGTGGCCGGTGGTGCCGCTGGTGTACATCTGCACCGCCACATCATCGGGCTTCACTTCCACATCGGGGTCTGTATCGGATTGCGCATCACGCCACTGGGGGAAACAGGGGTATTGGTCGTCGCTGTCTTCCAGCAGGATCACCTGTTTGATATGACCCAGCTCGCCCTTGATGGCTTCGTACATGGGCAGGAATTCACGCTCCAGGAACAGCACCGGCGCTTCGGCGTCGTTGAGGATGTAGGCCACTTCCGGTGGCGCCAGGCGCCAGTTGATGCCCACCACCACCATGTCCGCCTTGGCGGCGCCAATCAGCAGTTCATAGTACCAGTCGGAGTTTTTACCCATCACGGCCACGCGGGACTGGGGCGCAATGTCGGCGGCCAGCAGGCCGTTGGCAATCTGGTTGGTGTTCAGGTTGTAAGTGCGATAATCAGTTACCCGATCCTTGAACACAAAGGCCGTGGCATCCGGGCGATGCTGGCCGTGATAGCGAGCGATGTCTCCCAGGTTATTGATTTCCGGGTAGTATGGCATGTTGGGTTCCCTCTAAAATGGCGCCGGCGGGCAATCCCCCGCGGCACAGCAAGTGTCGTTATGACGCGCCCATGACGCGATAGTCAGAGCCTAATCAGGCTGGGGGGGCAAATCAATGTCCAAAACGCTCAGCTTGATCGAGCGAAAATGTGCGCCGCAGGGCCCTGTCTCACTAACCGCCCACAGCTTACAACAGCCCCGCCAGGTGGGTGAGGAAGAATCCGTACATCTGTTCCACCCGGCTACGGGCTTTGGCCACTTGATCGGCGCTGAAATCCTCCGGTACGCTGAACCTGGCGCTCCAGATCACCTCGCAGCGCTCTCCTTCCGCACTGGTCAAGGGCTTGACCTGGAAGCGTGCCGTGTAGACCTGCCCTTCCTTGAAGCCTTTCATGGAAAGGATGGCGTATTCATAGCACATGGCCGCCTCATCCTGGCTTTCCAGGGATTCGCGGGTGACACTGCCGTCCAGCAACTGGACGGCACGTTCCGCATTGCCGCCCTCTTGCCGACTGCCGCTGCCGGTGACGGTGACGCCGGTCACCCCCGGCAACCAGTTTTGCAGGCCACCGAAGTCGCCGGTGAGCACCCACACCAGGCCGGCCGGGTGATCGAACTGACGGCGCACTTCCACCGTTTCCAGAGTCTGGGTCATGGTTATGCCCTCGTTCCATAGTGATGACGCAAAAAGCCCTCGAAATTGCGCAGCCCGGCGTGACGCCGCTGCAACGGGGCAATATCAAAGTTCCAACCCTGCTGATTGTTCCACTGGAACTGGCGGGCGGATTCCGGATTCACCAGACGCAGCATCAGGCGCATGAGCCAGCGGGACACTGGCGGCAAGCGGCGCCCGGTCACCTTGCGGTACACCGCTTTCATTTCCGCTGCCGTCAGCACGTCCCCGGCCACATCCAGTTCCTGGCCGATGAACTGCTCAGGATGCTCAAACACGTCCGCCGCAAACCAGGCGATGTCCGCCACCGAGATCATGTGGAAGCGGGTGCCCGGGTCCAGCAGACCGATGATGGTGGGCAACACCCAGAAGGGGCTCATGGACTTTTTGGCGCCGGAGGTCATCACCGGCTGGGTGAAGTTCTCCATGAAAAACACTTCCCGCAGGAAGGTGCGGGGCAACCCCAGAGAATCGATGTACTGCTCAATCTTGTGCTTGCTCTCAAAATGCAGCACTCCGGCGGCGGCATCGCAATTGGCCACCGAGGTTTGCACAAAATGGCTCACCCCGGCCTGCTTGGCCGCCCGGGCCAACTTGCAGCCCTGCTCCACTTCCCGCGCATGACCCACGCCTTTCTCCCAGAAATTCTGCACCGAGAACACGCCGTCACAGTCGCTGCAGGCCCGATGGAGGGAAGCCTCGTCGTCCAGATCCCCGGCCACCACCTCCACGCCCTGGCGGGCCAGCGCCTGGGCCGATGCCTTGGCCGGGTCCCGGGTCAGGGCACGCACCCTAAAGCCCTTTTCCAACAGCAGGGGGATCAGGGCGCCACCCTGGGCACCGGTGGCGCCGGTGACCAATATTCGTTTTGTCATGTGTTATGCCATCCCGTTCAGAAAAAACCAGAACCCGCGGGTTCTGAGGCGATCATAACAAGCCAGCGGCCTGGTTGAAAGAGCAGCACTCCAGGCCGCTGGCAGCACTGGGATAACCCATTGGCGGATCAGGATAAATGGCCGGCCAATGCTTGGCGGGGACGGACCAGCGCAACCGGCTGCCATTTCATAACGTACAGGTAAGGCAAACCACAAGGAGTCATCACCATGCTGAACCTGCAACCCCCCACCACCCTGTTGATCGACCAGAGCTACGGCGCGCACGCAACACAGCGCCTGGTGAAACTGTACGGGGACAAGCTTCTCATTGATCTGGGCGGACGCTTTATCTCGCTCAACGACGCCGTACAGATCATGCCGGAATTCACTGAGCGGGGCGAAACCATCAACACCCTGTTCTGCCCGGACAACGACTACCAGGAAGACAATGCCAATACCTGCTTTGTCAGCCTGGGCCTGTTTCTGCGAGAAGAAGGCGGGCAACTCTGGGCCCTGGAGTTCCATGACGGTGACATCGTTGCCATCCACCCGGATGCCCGCTGGAACCCGGACAGCGCGCAATATGAAATCACAAAAGCCGCAGGCTGCGTTATGATGTGACCGGCAGGCAACCGGGACAGGGAGCAACAGGGAGCAACATGGCCCACGCACAGTTCGTCCAGACACAACTTGATGGCACATTGATGCAGGCGCTGACCCGGCTGCTGGGCCCGCGCCTCAGCACCCATCCGGACACCTTGCAGCAACACGGTCACGGCGAAAGCCATCACCCACCCCAGCCACCGGCGGCCGTGGCATTCGTGCAATCGGAGGCTGAATTGATCCAGGTGGCGCAATGGTGTCATCAATTCCACACCCCCATGGTGGCATTCGGGGCCGGCACCAGTGTTGAGGGCCAGCTGCAATGTGTTAGCGGGGGACTGTGCATTGATTTTTCACAGATGAACCGTATTCTTGAGGTGAACAACGGCGACCTGAACTGTGTGGTGGAGCCCGGCGTAACCCGGGAACAGTTGAACCTGCACCTGCGAGACCAGGGCCTGTTTTTTCCGGTGGACCCCGGCGCCAACGCCACCCTGGGTGGCATGGTCGCCACCAATGCCTCCGGCACCACCACCGTGCGTTACGGCGGCATGAAACACAACGTTCTCAACCTGCACGGGGTACTGGCCAATGGCGACACCCTGGTCACCGGCAGCGCCGCGCGCAAGTCATCCGCGGGCTACAATCTGACAGAACTGCTGGTGGGATCGGAGGGCACCCTGGCCCTGATCAGTCGCATCCAGTTAAAACTTTACGGCATCCCGGAACAGGTACTGGCCGCGCGGGTGTGCTTCCCCAGCGTGCAGCATGCCGTGACCGCAGTGATCACCCTGATGCAATACGGGCTCGGTGTAGCCCGCCTGGAATTGCTGGATCAGGGCAGCCTGCGTGCCGTCAATCAGTATTGCGGCACGGACTATCCCCAGCAGCCCACCCTGTTTATGGAGTTTCACGGCAGCACGGGGCTGGTGGCGGAACAGGCCGCCACCGCGCAAGCACTGTGCGAGACCAACGGCGGCGTGAGCTTTGTCGCCACCACCGTCGAAGACGAAAAAAAACGCATGTGGCACGCCCGCCACAACGCCTATTACGCCGCCCTGGCCCAGGTACCCAACGGGCGTGGCTGGGTCACCGATGTGTGCGTGCCCATCTCCCGCCTGGCGGACTGCATCGACGCCACCCAGGCGGATCTGCAGCAGGAAGGCCTGTCCATTCCCATTGTGGGCCACGTGGGGGACGGCAACTTCCACCTGCTGTTCAGCATTGCCCCTGACGATGAACCGCGCCTGCAACAGGCACAACGGATCAATCAACGCCTGATTGCCCGAGCCCATGAGATGGGCGGCACCTGCACCGGGGAGCACGGCATCGGCCTGGGCAAAAAACCCTATTTACAGCAGGAAAAAGGCGCCACCAGCGTGGCGGTGATGGCGGCCATCAAGCAGGCACTGGACCCGCTGCAGTTACTGAATCCGGGAAAAATTTTCTAAAAGGAAACACCTGAGGGGGAACACCAATGGAAGCCATACTGGAACTGTTCGAAAACATTGACGACGGCGCGCTGGAGAAGCTGGACCAGTACTACACGGAGGATTGCTATTTTCGTGACCCGTTCAATGAGGTCCACAACCGGGATGCACTGTACAAACTGTTCAAAGCCATGCTCAAACTGAAAGGGCTGGAGTTCGAAATCCACGACCGCATTCAGCAGGGTGACAAAGCCTTCATCACCTGGGATTTTCGCTTTAAGGCGTTGGGCAAGCAGCAGTGCATCCACGGCGGCAGCCTGCTGAAATTCGCTGCCGACGGGCGGGTGAAAAGCCATGTGGATTACTGGGACGCCGCTGAGGGTGTGTATGAAAAAATCCCCGGACTGGGCTCGGTGTTGCGGCTGATCAAGAAAGCGTTCTAGGTCAGTGTTTCAGGTGCGCGATGGCCTGTGTCATGCGGTGGGATAATTCCGCCAGAATCTGCGCGGCACCGGCATTGCGTTTCACACTGGCGGACACTGCTTCCATTTCTGTGCTGAGTTTGTGGACACTGTGATTCACCTCATCCACGGTTGCGGTTTGCTGGCTGATGCTATGGGCAATCTGATTATTGGCATCGCTCATCGCCTGCACGTTGCTGGCGATTTCGTGGATCACCCGATCGGCGTTGTCCGCCTGCTCCACACACCGACCGGCTTCATCGGAACGCGCATTCATGACGTCCACGGCCTTGGTGGAACTGTGCTCCAGCCGTTGCAACATGGCTTTGATTTCTTCCGTGGAATCCTGCACCCGTTGCGCCAGGTTGCGCACCTCGTCCGCCACCACCGCAAAACCCCGCCCCTGTTCACCGGCGCGAGCGGCCTCAATGGCGGCGTTCAACGCCAACAGATTGGTTTGCTCGGCAATGGAGTTGATCACATCCAGTGACGAACCGATGGCTCCGGTTTCTTCGGCCAGTTGCTGCACTACATTGGCGCCGGAGCGAATTTCCTCCGCCAGCCGGGTGATGGAGGCCACCACAAATTCCGCCTGCTGGTTGCCTTCCCGGGCCACCGTCACCGACGCCAGCGAGCGCTGGGTATTGTCGGTGGCATTGCTCTGCACCGCCTGATTGTTCAAGGCCATTTGGGCAATGGCGTCCACCAGGCGTGCCACTTCCTCTTTTTGCACTTCGATACTGTGGGCGTTGCGGTCCACTTCCTTCACGAGGTCTTTGGACATCACATCCATGGTCATGGAGGCCGTGCGAATTTCCGTCACGATGCGAGCCAGATCCTTCACCATCACATTAAAAGCTTCGGTCATCTGCCCCACTTCATCCCGGGAATGGGAGGCCACTGTCACCCGCAGGTCACCATCCCGCTGCACCCGCTGCATGGTATCCCGCAGCACCTGCATGGGCGCGGACACAAACCGGATCAGCATCTGCGAACAGAACAATACGGCCGACATCAACACCAACACCACCAGGGCATAGAATCCGCTCTTGGCCAGGGCCAGTTCCCACAGCGTGGGCACCGACAGGGGCATACCCACCAGCCGTTCCCCTTGCTGCAGGACGCTCACATAACGCTCGGTCCCAGCGTCAAAGCTGTCCGCCCACCCGCGCGCCAGCCGACCTCGATGTTGCAGGGCGTCATGCACACCTGTCTGGCGGGGCAGGGTTTCCCAGACGGCCCGCAGGCTGTTGCCGGTATGGTTTGCGTTCAACCAGTGGACTTGTTGATCCTTGATCTCGAACACGTTCTTTAACCCCGGCATTCCATATTCGGTACGGGCCGTCGGCTGGGTCTGTTCCCGGGCCGCAACCATACTCAGTATCTGCTGGCTGTGGGCTGCAGCCTGGTCCAGCATCCCCTGACGATGATCCACCATCGCCGCCAGCACCAGCAGCAGCATGCCCAGAAAACTCACGCCGTTAACCAGCCAGAATTTGAATTTAAGCTGTAAATCAATCAGATAACGAATCAAAGCCAGGCACCGAAGGGGGTTAGAAGCCGATATCCTCTTGATTATAGTTAATGATACCCGTTGCAGGCCGGGTAAATGGGGTATTGGTGTTGTGTGAAGCGCGCCCCTCTGGAACAATCCACTCAGCCCAACCCATTACTCATCCAACGTTGCCGCTGTGGCAGCAGATCAAGGAGACCACCGTGCCTGGCTTGTTACCTGATATCGATCCCAATGGCCTTTTGGAATATTCCGTCGTCTTCACCGACCGCTCACTGAATCACATGTCTCAACAGTTCCAGCAGGTGATGCGGGATATTTCCGATACCCTCAAAGGGGTGTACAACGCCGACGCGGTGGTGGTGGTGCCCGGCGGCGGCACCTATGGCATGGAAGCGGTAGCACGCCAGTTCGCCCACGACAAAAAATGCCTGGTGATCCGCAATGGCTGGTTCAGTTTCCGCTGGACCCAGATTTTTGAAGCCGGCCGGATTCCCGCCAGCAGCACCGTATTGAAGGCCCACACCCTCGACGACGCGGCACAATCCCCCTTCGCCCCCGCCGCCATCGACACCGTGGTGGACACCATCCTGCAAGAAAAACCGGATCTGGTGTTTGCGCCCCATGTGGAGACCGCTTCGGGCATTATTCTGCCGGATGCTTACATCAAAGCCGTCGGTGAGGCCGTGCACCAAGTAGGTGGACTGTTTGTGCTGGACTGTATCGCCTCCGGCACGGTATGGGTGGACATGGTGGCCAACCACGTGGACGTGTTGATCTCGGCACCACAAAAAGGCTGGAGCTCATCCCCCTGCAGCGCCCTGGTGATGTTGAGCCCCGCTGCCAGCGAACAACTGGAAGCCACTACCAGCAGCAGCTTCGCCTGTGACCTGAAGAAATGGCGCCAGATCATGGCCGCCTACGAAGGCGGTGGTCACGCCTACCACGCCACCATGCCCACCGACGCCCTGAAGACATTCCGCGACACCATGCTGGAGACCAAAGCGCTGGGCTTTGATACCGTGAAAGCCCAACAGCTGGAGCTGGGGCAGCGGGTGCGCGCCCTGTTTGCCGGGCATGGTTTCAAGAGTGTGGCCGCCGACGGTTTCGGCGCCCCCGGCGTCGCTGTTTTCTACACCGCGGACAGCGCATTGCAGACCGGAAAACCGTTCCTGGAACTGGGGCTGCAAGTGGCGGCCGGTGTGCCGCTGCAATGCGATGAACCGGCAGACTACAAATCCTTCCGCATCGGACTGTTCGGGCTGGACAAACTGCAGAACATCGATCGCACTGTGAACCAGCTGGAGGCGGCATTACAGCACGTGAGCAGGGCGTCATAACGCCGCCCTGCGCCGGGCGAAGTACACACGACACACCAAAGCAGAGCATGATGAGCACTGACGAAAACGCAGACAGCAATGAGAGCACCAGCGCTCAAACCGATGCGCAAAGCGATGCACGACCCCGTGGCAACACCGGTGCTAAAACAGCCGCCGGGGAATCCTGTTTCGCGCAACTGGATCAAGTGCTTGACGCTGCCGGCATGAGTGATCCGGCTGACCGGGGCCAGGTGCGCGCCATCTGCAAGCCGGTCAGCTTTGCCCAGGGCGCCAGTCTGCACCGCGCCAGGGAGGTGGCAGATTCTGTGTATTTCATCCATTCGGGGCTGGTGCGTTTCTACTATCTGACGGAGGATGGGCGGGAACACAATAAATCCTTCGCCCTGGAAGGCCAGTTTGCCGGTGCGATCCAACACACCCTGCAGCCGGCTCCCAGCCGGTTCCATATCCAGGCGTTAGAACCCACCGCGACGCTGGCAATCTCGCTGCAGGGGCTGGGCACGCTGTATCACCAGTCGCTGGCGTGGGCCAACTTCGGGCGCCTGTGCATGGAATCCCTGGCGGTGCGCAAATCCAAGCGGGAAGCGGCTTTTCTGTTGGACTCTGCCGAGCAGCGCTATCAGGATTTCATCCACACTGAACCGGAACTGGTGCAGCGTTTGCCGCTTTACCATGTGGCCTCTTATCTGGGCATCACCGACGTTGCCCTCTCCAGAATCCGCCGCCGCTTGAAACAAGGCCAGCTCTAACCCTGAACAGACTCCAAACGCAGCAACACATACACTCTCTGAACCCGGGTTAAGGCGGGCACCAGCGCTGAACGCTAACCTTCCCTCCTGTCGGCATCAATCAATCCACGCTTATGACAGGAGCAGAAACATGACCCAAAGCAACCTGACGCAATGGCTGGGCGGAATCCTCGCCCGTTACAATCCCAAAACCGCGCTCACCACAGCGGCCACCTGCTGCGCCCTGGTACTGGGAGGCTGCAGCAGCCTGCCGGAGAAAAAAATCTACACCAACATTGATATAAATGCCCCGGCAGAGCAAGTGTGGGCGATCCTGGTGGACAACTCGGCCTATGCGGAATGGAACCCCTACCATGTGAGGGTGAACGGCACCATTGCGGTGGGCAACACCCTGGATCTGCAGATCCATAAGCCCAATGGCGACAGTGTGCTCATTCAGCCCAGCGTCATGCGACTGGAACCGCTGCGGGAGTTGACCTGGGGTGGCGGCATTCGGGGTATTTTCTTTGGCGAGCACGTGTTTCTGCTGGAACCCATCAACGCACAGCAAACCCGCCTCATTCACAAAGAACACTTCTCCGGGATTGCCATTCCCTTCGCCTCACTGGAAACCATTGAGGAGGGTTACGCAGACATGAATACCGCGTTGAAGCAACGAGCAGAAGCCGGGCACTGAATCCAGTACCCGGCACGACACCGTCAGAGGGAAATGGCGTTGGAACGGGGCCGCCCACTGGGAGCAGACACCGCGTTGGAGCGGGGGCGCCCCACCGGGACGGAGATGGCGTTGGAGCGGGCCCGGGTCTGGACTTTGGGGGCCCGGGTCATCATCAACCAGGGAGCTTCGGGCCGGTTCCACGGGAAGATGGCATTGAACTCGTTGATGGACATGGTTTGATTGGGGCCAGTCCAGGGATCGTGAATGGTGACCGTATTGTCACTGCCCCGCGCACCCACCAGGCAGATAATGTGCCCACCCACCAGTTTGCCGTTCTTATTAAAGCCACGGCCCACAAAGCAGGGGCCACACTCCCTTAAAACTTCCGCCAGACCGTCACTGGTCCATTTTTTATCTTTCGGCAAGGGTACCTGCACCAGGCCTTCGTTCTTGGCCACTTCCGGCAGCACCGCCGGGCGCACCGGCAGCGGTGCTGTATTGCCTTTTTTGTCCACATCCTGGGGTGAACCATCAGGCTTCACATACTGGGACGGCACCCCCAGTCGGGGACCCTGCTCATGGTAATAGCCGATCATGCAGCAGGTGGCGTACCAGCAACCGTTGGTTTCGTCCCGACCGACACCGGCATGTCCGCCGATGTTGAGTTGGGACACGAAGGGTACATCCAGATAAATATCAGCCATGAGCGGGCTCCTTCATGAGCAAGTTGCTTGTTGGGTTTGCTTGTTGGGTTTGTTTATTGTTGTGTTATTGAAACGCAGTACTGAGGCGATCAGTAAAAGGATAGAGGTCAGAACCGCGCGGGGCCACTGTAAATTTGTGATAATCCCGCCACAATATGTGGCTCCCCAATGTGGGAAAATTCACACGCGTTGGTTGTAATCAAGGCGTTAGCAGCGATGAGGCCATGGCACGTGACTTGCCTAACCCTGAACCAATAGGCAATATGCGATATGCAATTTGCAGGGTTGTCGTCAGCAGGGGATATCGGATGCACCACCGCGCTTTGTTCAGGGTCTCATTGTTGTCGGTCTTGCTGCTGTTCCCAATGCTGGTGAACAACGCCCGCGGCGATGTGGTTCAGGTGGCGGTGGCCTCAAATTTCACGGCTGTCATGAAGGGTCTGGTGCCCCGTTTTGAAGACCACTCCGGGCACAGAGTAAAACTGTCGTTCGGGTCTTCAGGCAAGATTTACGCGCAGATCCGCAACGGCGCCCCCTTCCAAGTGTTTCTGTCCGCCGATCAGGATAAACCCATTGCTCTGGAACAGGCCGGCCTCAGCGTCGCCGGCAGCCGCTTCACCTATGCCATCGGCGCCCTGGTGCTGTGGTCCGCCCAAGCGGATTTCATTGACCCATCTCTCACCCGATTAAGAAACGGCAGCTTCAACAAACTGGCTTTCGCCAACCCCAAAGTCGCCCCCTATGGCAGTGCCGCATTGGAAGTGCTGCAGGCACTGGGCCTGCGGGACAGCACCGAACGCCAGTGGGTGCAGGGGGAAAACATTGCGCAAACCTATCAGTTTGTGGCTTCGGGTAACGCAGATCTGGGGTTTGTGGCATTGTCGCAGGTGATGGGTAAAGGCCACATCGCCCAAGGCTCCAGCTGGGTGGTTCCGACCGAACTCTACAGCCCCATCCGCCAGGATGCGGTATTGTTGCAGTCAGCTGCCAACAGTGAGACGGCACAGTCGCTGTTGCAGTACCTGCGCAGTGAAGAGGCCCGCACCATCATTCATCAGTACGGCTACCAAACCGAGTAATCCTGGCCAGGAGGAATCATGCAGGAGATCGCCACGCAAACACTGGGCTTTATCGGCCTGGGCAGTCAGGGTGCCCCCATGGCCCGCCGCATGATGGCGGCCGGTTATGATCTGGTGTTGTGGGCACGCCGCCCGCAGAGCCTGGAGCCCTTTGCCAACAGCGCCGCGCAATACGCCGACGACATTAACGCCCTGGCGCAGCAAGTGGACTATTGTGGTCTGTGCGTGGTGGATGATGACGGCGTGCGGGAAATCTGCGAACAACTGATTCCGGCCATGCGGCCAGGAACCTGTATCGTCGTGCACTCCACCGTTACCCCCGCGCTGTGCCAGGAACTGGCCGGCACCGCCCAGGCCCGTGGTGTTACCTTGCTGGATGCACCGGTCAGTGGCGGTGGCACGGCCGCCGCTGCAGGCACCCTCACCGTGATGCTGGGGGGCGCTGACGCCGCAGTAGAGCGGGTCCGGCCCATCCTGCAAGCCTTTTCCAACGACATCATTCATCTGGGCGCAGTGGGATCAGGCCAACAGGCCAAGCTGGTGAACAACAATCTGATGGCAGCCAACCTGGCCCTGGCGCACCATGCCTTGCAACTGGCGGATGCCCTGGGTATGGCGCGGGAGGAATTTATCCGCCTGGTACAGGGCAGCAGCGGGCGCAGCTTTGCCTTTGAGGTCTGCGCCAGGATGACCACGCCGGCGGAGTTCCAGCATGGTGCCAATCTGTTGGCGAAGGATGTGCGCTTGCTGGGGGAATCCAGCAACGACCACGTCAGCTATGCAACCCTGCGCGATGTGGCCAACGGTTTTTTGCAACTAGCGCTGCACCACGAAGCCTGAGTCTTTCAGCACCCAGGTGGCTGGCGTGATGCCCGCCTCCCGCAGTTTGAATTTCTGCACCTTGTTGGTGGGGGTATAGGGCAGCGTTTCCACGAACTCCATGTACTGGGGCACAAAGTAGTAGGGTGCGTTTTCGTTGATGAAAGCCGCCATCTGCTCGTGGGTGATGTCCGCATCCGGCTTCAACACCACATTGAGTTTGAGCAGGGATTCCCCTTTTACGTCTGCCGAAGGAATGCCGAAGGCCGCCACGTCTTTCACCATGGGATGCTTGCGCAGCACCATCTCCACCTCCATGGTGGAAATATTGCGTCCGGCGTAACGCAGGGCGTCTTTTTTGCGATCCACAAACCAGTAGGCGCCGCTGGGATCGCGCTTGCCCAGATCGCCAGTGTGATACCAGCCGTCCTGAAAGGCTTCTGCGGTGGCTTTGGGATCGTCAAAGTAACCGTTGAAAATCAGGTTGGGCTGCAGGCACTTCATGCAGATCTCCCCCACCTCTCCTTCCGGTACCGGCTGGCCATCATCATCCAGCAAGGCAATCTCGGTGTCGTCCAGGGGCCAGCCCAATGAACTGAAGGGCACTTTTCCCATGCAATGGGTTTGGGTGAAGATCAGCATGGCTTCACTCTGACCCAGCCCCATGGGCAGCAACTCCACGCCAAAACGTTGGGAAAACGGCTCCCGCATGGCATCGGGCATGGGCACCATCTGCGCCACCCGCAAGGGGTGGTTTTGATCATCGTCACTGGGCGGTGAATTAAACAGGAAGTGATGCATGGCCCCCAGGGTGAAGGTCTGGGTGGCACCAAAATGACGGATGCGATCCCAGAAGGTGGTGACGGAAAAGCGCTTTTCCAATACCACCGGAATCCCTTCATACAGGGCACGAATCACAGCGGTAATCCAGGCGCCGGAATTATAGAGGGGCAACACGTTATAGATCACGTCACCCTCGCGGCTGTCAAAATAAATGGAGGCCGCCTGGGCAATGGGTCGAACCCAGCTGTTGTGACTCTGCAGCACGCCTTTGGATTTGCCGGTGGTGCCGGAGGTCCACAACACAGCACAGCTGTCGCCGTACTCCATGTCGCTGTAGTCCGGCACCAGGGGGGCGTGATCCTCCAGCGCCGCAAAGCTGATGGCATCGGCCAGCGTAATCTGATCGTCCGGCCCCAGCACCACCCGCTTCTCATCCTGCAGGCTGTCGGCCACCGCCTGCACCCGATCCTGCAGGGCCACTTCGGTGATCAACACTTTGGCACGACTGCGCTGGATGGTTTCGCTGAGCCAGGCACCCTTGTAATCGGTGTTGATGGGCACCCAGATGGCACCCAACTTGTTGGTGGCCAGGGCCACCAGCACGGTCTCGATGCCGCTGTCCAGGTAAAAGCAGACCCGATCCCCTTTCATCACCCCCAGTGCCTGCAGGCCGGCGGCGATGCGATTGCACTCGTCCTCTGCCTGGGCAAAGGTCAGGCGCCGCTCGTCGGTGATCAGGAACTCGGTGTCCGCGGACTGTTGGGCCTGCAGGGTCAACATCTTGGGCAGGATGCGGTTGCGATTATCGGATAGATCAAGCTTGTTCACGGAGGCCTCGCTACGGTCGGCTGGACACGTCATTCGTTGTTGTTTTTAGCCACATTGAAGCATGAAAAAGGCGGTGGCTTCCATTTATGCAATTATTTTTGCAATATACTAGCATAATGATAGACTGGCGCAACACCAGCAGGGCTGGCTGCACCCGCACAGCGTCCTCTGCCGGCACCCGATAGCACTACAGTATCGGCACAACAACAAACACAGCAACAGCACCACGACAATAAGGCGGCTCCCATGGCAAGTGACAACAACGCACCCCAGACCCGGGCGACCCAGCTGGATCAACTGCCCGGCACCGGGGTGGAACCGCCCCTGGTGGCAGACGCAAGCTCGGTCAACTGGGATGGGGAGTTCGATGTGATCGTGGTGGGCCTGGGGGCCGCCGGCGTCAGTGCCGCCATTGAAGCATTGGACCGGGGCGCCAAGGTCGCCTTCATCGATCGTTTTGAGGGGGGTGGCACCACCGCCCGCAGCGGCAGCGTCATGTACGCCGGCGGCGGCACTGCCCTGCAACAGCGCCTGGGTGTGAACGACAGCCCGGAGAACATGTTCAACTGCCTGCGCCATGAAGTGCAGGACGCCGTCAGCCCGAGCACCCTGCGCAAATTTTGCGAAGACAGCCCCGGCAACTTTGACTTTGTGACCGCCAACGGCACCCGCTACAGCGGCACCCTGTTCCCCAATAAAACCAGTTACCCGGTGCACGGCCACAGTCTGTATTACTCCGGCAACGAACTGATTTACACCCAGGATGCGGAACCTGCCCCCCGCGGCCACCTGGCGGACGGCATCAAACGCTTCACCGCATTCGGCCCCGCCTTTATCGGCCCCCTGATCAGAAGCGCCCTGAAAAAAGGCGTCACCCCCATCCGCAAGAGCCGGGTCAACCGACTCATCCTCAACCCGGCGGGCGAGGTCATCGGGGTGGAAGCGCAACAGGTGCGCGGCGGCTGGAACGGGTTCAAGCACAAAGTATTTTCCACCCTGGCCTCTTATGCCCAGATCTATTTCGCACCGGCCGCCAAGGGTTATCGCAAAAAACTCTTCGCGTTGGAACAGCACTGTGCCAAACCGGTACGCTACCGGGCCAAAGGCGGCGTGGTGCTGGCGGCCGGGGGATTCATCCTCAATAAAGACATGACGGAACAATACCTACCGAAGTTCCAGCGGGCACTGAAGCTCGGCACCACCGGCGATACCGGCGCCGGCATTGCCCTGGGGGTCAGCGCTGGGGGGGCGGCAGAACGGCTGGGCACCGCCACCGCCTGGCGTTTCATCAATCCCCCGGTGGATTGGCCCAAGGCCGCCATCGTCAACCTGCAGGGCAAGCGCTACGTGAATGAGGCCATGTATGGCGCCGTCATCGGCACCCGCATGATGGCGGAGAACCATGGCGAGTGCATCCTGGTGATGGACAAACCCCTGTTCGAATCCAGCCTGGCCAACCTGAATTTGAAGCATTCCCGTTTTGTTACCTGGATGCAGGCCAAAACCGCCGTGCGCACCGCCAAATCCGCCCCCACCCTGGAGGCCCTGGCGCAACGGCTGAAGGTCGATCCACAGACGCTGCAGCAAACAGTGGCCGACTACAACGCCGCGGCCCGTGGCGAGCAGGCGGATACCTTCGGCAAACAACCGGGCGACATGAAGGAGATCAAGCAGGGCCCGTTCTATGCCATTAATATGTCCGCCGGCAAAGGCGACATCACGTCGGTGATCTCCCTGGGGGGGCTGCAGGTGTGTGAACAGACCGGGGCGGTAATTAACCAGGGCGGCGAGCCCATCCCCGGCCTGTTTGCTGCCGGCCGCAGTGCCATCGGTGTGGCCTCCAACGCTTACGTCAGCGGCTTGTCCATTGCTGATGGGGTATTCTCCGGGCGCCGGGCCGGTGTCCACGCTGTGCAGCGGGCCCAGTCTGCCGTGACCGGCCGGCACACGTCCGCCGGGCAGCCTCATGCTCATGCCCCAGCCCATCCTGAAGCCCAAACCCATGCCAAAATCCAAGCCCGGCAGCCGGCCTGACATGAAGACGGCATTCATCACCGGCAGTGCCAGCGGCATTGGCGCCGGCCTGGTGAGCAAACTGCTGGAGCAGGGCTGGCGTGTGTTTGCCGGCTACCGCAGTACCGACCCCAGCGGCGCCCCTTGGTACGGCCACCACAACGTGACCCCGGTGCAGTGCGATGTCACCCGCCCCGAGCAAATTGAGCTCGCCAGGCAGGTGATCCACCAGGACAGACCCCAGGGCCTGGACCTTTTGATCAACAACGCCGCCTATTCCGGCAATTCCGGTGTGGTGGAAGCCGCCGACCTTACCGACTATCGCTACACCTTCGAAAGCAATTTCTGGGGCCCGTTGCAGATGTGTCGTGCCATGATGCCCCTGCTGCGCCAGGCCCGCGGCCGCATCATCAACATCACCTCCGCCTCGATCTACCTGACGATACCCATGGGCTCCTCCTATCCGGTTTCCAAAACCGCCCTGGACGCCCTCACCCGCCACCTGCGCATGGAGCTGGCGCCGTTCGGGGTGGAGGTCACCGCCCTGGCCCCCGGTGGTGTGGCCACCCCCATGACGGCGTTCGGAGAGGACCTGAGCGAGCAGCAATGGCAGGCGATACCAGAGCCCTTGCGCAGCCAGTACCGGCAGTATTTTCTGGATGGCGCCAGCGCCGTGTCGGACAATTTCAAACTGTATTCACCGGAGGCGTTCGCCGAGCGGGTCTATCGCAAGGTGATCTGCGCCCGCACACTGAAGCCTGCTTATCTGATCGGCCCGGGGGTGGCAGCACTGCCCTGGCTGCATCGATTGTTGCCGCTGCAACAGGTGCAGAACATCTGGTTGCGGATGTTCAGTGTGAAGAATTAAGGGGCAGACATGCGAAACATTTTTGTTTCCAAACCCCCCGGCATTGCCTACCATATCGAGTATTGGTTAATCAGCGCCCCTTTCTGCTCTAATTGATCACTATTAATACAGTCATTTGTCTCTCTGGAACGTAATCGATATCGACTTCGATGTAGGAAGCAGCATCATGCCCACCCTGCGATCCCACACCACAATCCTGTTCGCAGATTTGTCGTCCTCCACCCGCATTGGGGAGTCGCTCGACCCTGAAGTGTTCGCGGAGTTGCTGGGTCGGGTGCGCAAACTGGCGGAAGAGGTGATTACCCGCCACGGTGGGGTCATCAACCAGTTCTATGGGGATGGTGTGCTGGCGGCCTTTGGCTTTCTTGAACCGCGGGAAGATGACGTACTCCGCGCCATCACCTCGGCGCTGGAATTGCATGAGGAAGTCGCCAGACTTCCACCGGTTCCCGGTCTCGATATTCCCAATTCCAAGGTACAACTTCACTCCGGTATTCACTCCGACCTGGTGTTCGTCCAGGAAGGCGACAGCATCCAGGGGCGTTACAAGCTCACCGGCGATGCCCTCAACACCGCGGCCCGCCTCTCGGACGCCGCCAAGGCAGGGGAAATCCTGGTCAGCGCCGCCACCATCTGCAACCTGCTGCCCTATTTCAATACCGTACTGGTCCCGCCCCTTAAGCTGAAAGGTAAGCGCAATGAGCTGGATGCCTATAAGGTGCTGAGCCGTACCCCCGTGCGCACCCGGTTTGAAGCCAGCCGGCAGCGGGGCCTGCGGCAACTGATCGGTCGCGAGGAAGAACTGAAACAAATGTTCGGCGAGTTTGCCCGGCTGCAACAGGATGGCTGTCAGTATTTTGAATTGTGTGGCGACCCGGGCATCGGCAAAACCCGGCTCTGTGAGGAGTTCCTGGCGCAAACGCCCCATAACACCGTTGTCCTCAAGGCCTATTGTGAAAGCGGTGACAGCGGGCGCCCCCTGCAGCCGTTTATTCAGGTCATCAACACCTTGTTCGGCCTCAAGTCCAACACCATCAAGCTGGATTCACGCACCCGCTTCAAAGACATTCTGCGACTGAACTACCGGGCCCTCAGCCGTTTTGAAGATGACTATCTCGCTCTGCTGGAGCTGGCCGAAGGTGACCCCAAAGCGGTGGACAGCACGCTGCTGGCACAGCGCAGCATTGCCGCCATCACCGCCCTGATACGCCACCTGGCCAAGCATAAAACGGTGGTGCTGTACCTGGATGACTGGCACCTGGCTGACGACCTGACCTCCAAGGCCCTGCTCAACCTGATGCGGGAGCTGGACCGGTTTCCGGTGTTCATCGTCACCGCCACCCGCGTGCCCGCCTATCAGTTCCGCAGTTTTCGCGGCACCACGCTGTATCTGAACTCCCTGGACCTGGAGCAGAGCACCCTGCTGGCCTCCGGCCTGTTCAACCCCTCCTTGCTCAAGCAGTTTGCCAACACCCTGTACGAGCAATCCGGCGGCAACCCCCTGTTCATTGAGGAGTTGTGCCAATCCATGAGCGCCGCCCCCCTCAGCCGGATCTATGAAGGGCAGTTGGATTCAGTGCCCGTCACCCTGTCCGGGCTGATCGGAGCCAGGCTGAAACGCCTGCCGGGGGAATTGCATCAGCTGGTCAACATCGCCGCCGTGTTGGGCAACAAGTTCGATCAGTGGCTGCTGGAAGCAGTGGCCGGGCCGCAAGTCACCAGCGAACGCCTGGCGGAACTGGCCAGCCTTGACGTGATCTACCAGGGCGGCACCGAAGGTACACTGCGCTTTAAACACGGCATCACCCGGGATGTCGCCTACGACAAAATCGGGTTTTATGAAAAGCGGGCAACCCACGCCAAGACCGCCAAGGTGCTGGAAGCCAACCTGCACCAGCGGGGCAGCGACAACTACCTGGAGTTGCTGGCCTATCACCACCAGGGGGCGGAAGATCGATTCAATGCCGGCTTCTATGCGGAGCTGGCCGGTGACCGGGCGATGGCCACCATGTCACTGGACCGCGCCGGTTCGCAGTACAAACGGGCCCTGGCCATGCTCGATCCGGATACCTGTGCCGAGAGTTCCTACGGGCGCTGGAAATCCATCCTGCTGAAATTCGGCTGGGTGAGTGTATTCGACCCGCTGCTGGATCACCGGGAATCTTTCCAGCGGGGCCTGGCCCTGACCCGGGTGCATGACGATTTCGAAACCATGGCCAAGATACATTACTGGCTGGCCTACCTGTATTACGCCCTGGGGGACGCCGACCACTCCATCGAACACTGCGAGCAGGCGCTGGCGCTGGCCCAACAGATGAGCGCCTGGCCCCTGCAGGTGGAAACCACCGCCTTACTCGGGCAGGCCAAAGGTTCCGCCAGTGATTACGATCAGGCCCTGGTGCTGTTGGACAACGCCATGCAGGCCAAGCAGCTGCACTACAAGCGCAAGCACTTGAGTGTAGGCTCCGCCTATGCGCTGGCCTGCAAGGGCACCATCCTGGGTGATCAAGGCCTGTTTGACCCCGCCTATCGTTGTTTTGAAACCGCGCTGGAGTCCCTGCGGGGAGAAGACTATTTCCACGTGGAAGGCTCTGTGCTGGGCTTGTATTCGGCGGTCAACCTGTGGCAGGGGCGCTGGGAAGAAGGCCGCGACATTGCGATCCGGGCACACCATGCCGCCCAGCGTATCAGCCGCTCTTATATGTCCAGTATTTATCTGTCCCTGGCGGCCTATGCCGAATGGAAAATGGAAGGCAATGAATCGGCCATCAGCGTGGTGCTTTCCCACACCAGCAACCTGGAGCAGCACCACAAGTTCCTGTACCTCTCGCTGAATTATGGCTGGCTGTCAGAAATGCTGGTGTCAGTGGGCAAGTGGCAGGCCGCGCGCAAATATGCCGCCCGGGCGCTGGTGCGGGCCCGGCATAACGACCGCCTGGGGGAGGCAATGGCCTATCGAGCCCTGGCCCAGATCTCGGAACATCAACATCCAGGCAGTTTCCGTAAATATCTGGATCGGGCCATCAGTTCCGCCCACATTCGGCAAGCCCGCCACGAGACCGCCAAGAACAACCTGCTCTGGGGCAGCATACTGCTGCGCCACAAACAGCAGACCCAGGCCCATCATCACCTGGATCTGGCGTTGCGTGACTTCAAGGCCATGAAAATGCCCTGGTTCTCCCAGCAGGTGATCGATCTGCTGCAAAAAAGCAGCGCGTCCGCCTGATTCGGCACCCGGCCCGGGATTATCCTCTGCCCTCCCCCACGCGGTGTTATGGATTCCACTTCAGGCGATAGGTCTCGGGGAAGGGGCCGTCCTGATAATCCATGGCAGAGGTCGCCTGCAGCCCTTCCAACCGCAACACCTGGCGTACCATTTCCGGAATCATGACCCTGCCAATGTGCTTGCCAATGCAATCGTGGGAAGCAAAACCAAAATTGAAATGGTGATACCAGTTGCGTTGCGGGATGAACTGCTCCGGGTTCAGGTGGCAATAGTCATCGAACATGGCCGACTGGGTCAGCATCAAGACGTTGGTGTCTTTGGGTATCGTGGTCTGGCGATCGGTGCCCCGGGCGATGGTGTACTCCTGGGACAGTTGACGAAACAGGAACGGACTGATGGGCACAAACCGCAGTGCCTCCCACACCATGGCATCAAAGTGTTCCGGATCGGGGCTGGCGGCCGCCTGTCGGGCCTGCGCCAGCAAGTCCGGTTGTTCCAGAAAAAACCGCACGGTCTGCGCCACCGCCTGGGACGTGGTTTCCACCGTGCCCACCAGCAAGCCGCCGATGTTGGCACCCAGCCGTTCCAGCGGAAAATCCACGTTTTCAGCGAAGCAGGTCAGCAACATCCGTTGCACAATATCGTCCCGCAACCGGATGGGGGCAAACCCCAAGCCGCGACGCAGCCGGTTAAAGGCGGCCAGCGGAGTCCGTATCAGGCGCTCCCGGGTGTTGACGGAAATAAGTTTGCGCACCAGCAGGGCCTTGATGTATCGCTGCATCTCTTGCACACAGCGATCCTGTTGCTCTTCTATGTGCTGGAATTTTTCCGGCGAATGCAGGTTGAAGGGTTGATTGTGGAACGTGTTGTACTGATTCCAGTAGGACCAGTCCAGCAGTTTGTCAGTCGCCACACCGTCCAGGCCGAAATAATCGCGCACCAACACCGTAGGCACGATACGGCTGTAATGGCTGATCATCTCCATCGAACCGGCGCCGGCCTGCAACCGATCCCGGGCTGCCTGCGCCACCAGCTCCCTGATCCGGGGTACGTCATCCCGATTCAAAAACCCCAGCATGATGGCCCGTTCCCGTTCGTGCAGCGGGTTGTCGTCGTGAGCCATCATAAACCCCGGATCGTCATCGCTGACGCCCATCTTGGTCCTGTACAACGCCACGGTAAAAATCCTGGGCATCTGCAGGGCATCCCGAATGTCGGTAAAGCGGGACAGCAAGGTACACTCGGGGGTCACCAGGACCGGCCGTTCGCGCCGCAACTGCGCGAAAAAAGTCAGGGGTTCCGTTTCCATCCACTGTTTGACCAATGGAAATTTTTCAGCTTCCGATGCCGCATCATATTCCGCCAGGTAATTTCTGGTCATGGATACCTCCGTCTCCATGGGAATGTTTCAGCAACAATGAATGGAAATCATACACTGAATCCCGCTTGACCCGCGACACTGTTGCGCGCCAACAGATCCTGCACGCTGCGGGTCTGCTCAATCAGGTCCAGCCCATAGCGGGTGAAGGTCTGCTCGTTGTAGACGCTTTTGGAAAGCAACGGGTTGGTGTAGATCTGGGTAAAGGCATCATAGGCCACCATCGCGTTCAGCAGGTCACCGAACAGGGCCCCCTGTTTGCCGGGCTTCTCTGCGAACAGTCCCACCACAAACTCAACATTATCGATGTGTTTGTATAAATCGCGCAGACGCCTTTGCAGATCCACATCATCAGTGAGCTCGGCAAAGGATTTGAGGGGTTTGATGCCGAATAACGGATGGCGGAAGGCACGCCGGTAGGCATTGAAGGACTGCAACCGGAACTCACGCCCCATGCGCAGGGTGGCGTGTTCCGCGCCCAACAGAAAATCCGGCACATTGCCCAGGCCGATTTTGCCCGCCGCCTGGGTCGATGCGAGGGTCATCAGCTCCCCCAGCCCCAGATCTTCCAGCACCTGATTGTTGACCCGAAAATCGGTGTGATCCACGTCTTTGCCGCGCACCTTGATGGTGGTGGGCACCAGCCCATGCCAGCGATACAGCAGATCAAATTCCATTGAGATCCAGGGGTCGCGGTACCAGGGGGTGCGCTCGGCAAAGCCGGGATCAAATTTAAAGATCGGATAGCCCGCAATGTGATTGATGTACTCTTCCACCACCAGCTTCATCAAAATAACGATGTTGATCATGCGCGCAGTCTGAAACAGCCGCTCATCATCCCACTGCGGGCCGGTGTACTGGGCCTGCAAGGCGCGACAGATCCGGTTGTGCTCCCGCAAGAACAGGGTGCTGACCGCCACATAGCCAATGGAGGAATTGCCCCGCTCCAGGCCGGTGGCGTACAGCCGGTGGCGACGCTCTTGCGGCCAGCTGCCAAAGATCAGGTCCAGCTTTTCGGCAGAGGCATAGGGCAGGCGCCGGTAGTGCGGTTTGACCTGCCACTGGCCCTGTTGATCCAGCTCCCCCAGACAATCCGGAAACTCCTCACCGCGGATCTGCTGGCTGCGCAACAGGCCACCGTTGCCGGTTCGCAGCAAACGGGTGGTGGTCTCTTTCAAGCCGTAGATCTGGCATAAATCGATATTGTGGTTGGAGGTGTTCTTGCGGCGATCGAACGAGTCAATGCGCAATACACTGTCGGTGAACCACTGGGCAAAGAACATGAACAGCAGCGATGAGCGATCGGTCTGCATGGGGCCCTGGCGACGGAACAGCTCCGTCACCTCACCCCAGCGCTGGGTCTGCGGGTCGAAGCCGGTGTCTTCCGGTAACCCCTCCACATAGGTGCGCTCCGCCGGGGCCAGGTGACGGGCGGAGAATTGTTTGTCGATCAGCATGGGCCAGGTGGTGTACTCACCCACCTCACCCCACTCCTCCCGTGGCTCCGGTTTGGGTTGATGGGACCACAGGCTGAACGGGCGCGGACGCGCGGACGTGGTGGTGCAGTAATAATGGGTGGCCACCCGGTTAACCCATTTCCCCAACACCGGCAGTGAATTGACGGACTGGACTACCTGTTTGATTCCACTCATCGGGTGCTCCTTACGCTCGCGATAGCCATATTTCTACTATGCCTTTACTGCGGCGATATTACACACGCATTCTGCAGGTTTGGCAAAAATACGGATCTTGATGTAAGGGTGAAACGCGGTTCAGCCCAGACTGCTATCCCGGCCCGGGGTTGCCTTTAAAGTCTCCAGGTGCGCCATCAGATCTGCGAACTCCTGTTGCAGCTGCTCCAGATAAGGTAGTAATGATCCTGGGTTCGGGCCCTGGGCTGTCACCTCCAGGGTCTGACACAGTTGCTGCACGCGAACTGCCCCCAGGCTACCAGCCGAGCCTTTGAGAGCGTGCGCCAGCGCAGCAACCCGGGGTGCATCGCCTTGCCGGATGGCCTCGTCCAGCTCCTCAACCCGTGCCGGTGATACTTCACTGAAAATCGCGATCATCTCCCGCTCCCGCTCCGGCTTGTGACGCACTCTGCGCTGCAGCGCTTCGCGATCCAGCAGCGGAAATTCCGCCAGGGCCACCGGTGTCGGGTCAGCGGCCCGGGGCTTGGCAATGGGTCCGCCCGCCACAATGGGATGACGACGTTTGATCTGGTTTATCCAATACACCAGCTTGGGTTCCAGCTCTGCCGGCTCCAGGGGCTTGGTAATGTAGTCATCCATTCCCGCCAGCATGCAACGCTCGCGATCGCCCGCCATGGCGCTGGCCGTCATCGCCACGATCGGCACCTTCTGTGCCGGCTCCCCAGCCGCACCACTGCGTATCTGCCGGGTGGCAGTGTACCCATCCATCACCGGCATCTGGCAGTCCATCAGCACCAGATCAAAGGGTGTTTCCGCCAGTGCGTCCACCGCTTCCTGGCCATTGTCCACAGTGGAGATGGCCGCCCCGGAATCCTCAATCAGGCCCACCGCCACTTCCTGGTTGATCGGGTTATCATCCACCACCAGAATGCGCACGCCTTTAAGATCCAAGCTGCGGCTATGCGGGGTGCCTGTCGTTTGTTCCGGTGGCAGCGCTCCACCACGGCAGGAGGCAGCCTGCCATTCCGCCGATTCATCACCTTCCACCCGCTTCAGCAGGCGTAATAATTCAAAGCGGGTGACCGGTTTCACCAGCTTAAAACATTGATCGCCGCTGGCCACTTGAACCGGGTCACTGTTGATGTGGTGGATCATCAGCGCATAAGGAAAGGACACGGTGGCGGCGTGCTCGGCCGCCATCACCTTCTCATCCACCAGACTCAATTGGTAGTCCGACCCGCTGCTCCAATCTTCGGGCAGGGCCTCCACGCAATCCACGCGCTCGGCGTGCCAGTGCCGGAGTTGATTGGCGATACTGGCGGCCACCGGTTTACAAGGCTCCACCACCAAAAAGCGCTGCCCGCTCAGATCCGGCGCCACTGCGTCATCAGGCCCTGCCGCCGCAGCCTCCTGAACAATCTGTGTGATGGTAAAATGAAACACGCTACCCAGGCCTTTGGTGCTGCTGACCTCAATATCGCCGCCCATCATCTGGCACAACTGGCGGGTAATGGACAAGCCCAGGCCGGTGCCACCGAATTCGCGGGTTACGCTGCTGTCCTCCTGGGAAAACGCCTCAAAAATGGAATCCAATTTGGACTCAGCAATGCCGATGCCGGTGTCTTCCACATCCACACTGATGATACAGTGATGATCCTCGGTTGCCGTCGAGGCTACCGTCACCCGTATCCAGCCGCTGTGGGTAAACTTCAGGGCATTGCTGCACAGGTTGGTCAGTACCTGCCGCACCCGATTGGGGTCACCGATCACCTGCGGATGCTGCAGATTGACCGTATCCACCACCAATTCCAAATCTTTCTCGTGACCGCGCACCGACATGGAGACCACCATATCGGAGATCAAGCGCTCCAGGTCGTAACTGACGTTGTCAATTTCGAGCTTGCCAGCTTCAATCTTGGACAGATCCAACACGTCGTTGATCAACGATGCCAGCGATCCGGCGCTGGATTCTGCCATGGCCAGATAGCGTTGTTGCTGCTCCGGTGTGTTGGCTTTACGCAACAGTTTCAACATACCGATGATGCCGTTCAGGGGCGTGCGGATCTCGTGGCTGACGTTGGCGATAAAACTGCTCTTGGTGTGGCTGGTGGACAACGCCTCATTCCGGGCCTGTTCCAATTCCCGGGTACGCTCCTGCACCTGCAGCTCCAGATTCAGATTCACTTCACGTATTTTGTTTTCCGCCTCAATCTGTGCCGTGACATCGCGGAAGATGGCGGAGATTCCCATGATGGTGCCCTGGTTGGCGATGAGGGAAAGGGACACGGTTGCGTACAGGCAGGATTGATTGCGTTTTTTGAGATTGAGGCTGACCGGCTCGTGGTACTTGCCCTCAGCGATGGTTTTAATGGCCTGCTCCAGCATCGCCTGCTGATCACCCAGCCCCAGCACGTCACACAGTGGCTGTCCCTCCACCTGGCGGGCGGAATAGCCGAGCATGTCCTGGGCGGAGGTATTCCAGTGCTGAATGTTGCCCGCCGGGTCCATGGCCACGATGGCATCCGATGAGCCTTCGATAATGGACTCAAAGCGGGCCTGGGTGTTGATGAGCCGCAGGTTCTTGTTGAGGTTGGACTGGAATATAAACAGGAACAGCAGCAACAGCCCCACAATGCCGCCGCCGACCAACAGGGAACGGGTGCTCTGCTCATACAACAGTTGCTCCACATGGGTTTGCGCCAGCAATACCGCCAATACCATGTAGCGATCCGTGACCCGTTGATCCAGGGGAACCGTGGACTCCTGATAGAAAAAAGCCCGGCCGGTGTTGTTATCCCGCACCAGTCCCAGGGTGGCCACCGGGCTGGCAACCGTCTGGTACAGACTCTCCCAGCTGAATTCTCCTTCCAGTTCGTGGCGAAACGCGTAATCCGCCATCGGGTGCGCAATCAGTTTCCGCTGCGCGTTCATCACCGCCAGGCCCAGTTCAGCGGGCATATCCAGTGTCAGGGAATGCAGCAACGCCTGGGCGTCAAAATTCAATATGATCATGCCGAATATGTTGTAGTCCGCATCGAACACCGGCACCCCGATCCGATAGGTGGGCTGATGGGGGAAAACGATTTCACCGTACTCGCGGTTGAGGTTGATCTCGGACACATAGATTTGGTCGGGTTTCAGCTTGCCAATATCCTGCACGTAGACTCGGCCGCCCTTTGCCTGCAGCTCCTTGCCGCGACGGACTTTGAGATTGCCACCTGCCCTATCCACACGCACCAACTCCCGGCCGTCATCCGCCAGCCCGATGTAGCGCACCTGTTGCACCGAAGGATTGTCTTCCAGATAGGCTTCAAAAATGATTTCCAGACGCCGCTTCCACTGCGCCAGGCGGGTATCATCCTCCGGGTCCACACCGCCATTCAGGGTGGCACGCACAATACCTTGCACCGGCGGCGTGGAGTAGAGGAAATGGGCCTTGGCGCGGTCTTCCTGCAGGCGTCGCTGCAAGAGGTTGGCACGCAGACTCAGCTGCTCGGATGTGCGTTGCGATTGTTGTTCATAGAGCCGGGTACGGGTGGATTCATGGGTGTACCAGCCCAACACTACTGCCACCACCAGGATCACCGGCACCACGATCTTGAGTGGCAGTTGCTTCTCGTCCAGCATGGAGTGCACCTCGCGTTAGATTTGTCGCAGCGACGCCTGCTCCTGTCCTTTCGACTGCACCATGGCGATCGTCGCAACCAGGTCCTTGAGGGGAACCGCCGGTGAGTAGTAAAAGCCCTGTACCAGGTGACACCCTTTGCGCTGTACAAACTGCAACTGCTCGCTGCTTTCCACCCCTTCCGCCACCACCTCAAGTTCCAGCCCTTCAGCAATGGCGGCGATGGCGCTGACAATGGCCACGTTCTGCTTCTTTTCGATGGCCATAAAACTGCGATCAATCTTGATGACATCAATGGGATACTGGGAGACATAGGACAGGCTGGAATAGCACGTGCCGAAATCGTCGATGGCCAGGAGTACCCCCATCTGGCGCAACGCCACCAACTTACTGGTGATGCTGTCCGAATCCACCATCAACATGCTTTCCGTAATTTCCAGTTCCAGGCATTGCGGCGGCAATCCGCTTTCCTTGAGCGCAGATTTTACGACATCCAGGAAGTTCGCGTGCTCGAACTGACGGGGTGACACATTCACCGCCACCCTAAAATCCAGGCCTTGTTTCATCCGTAATTGCTGCGCATCCGCACAAGCTCGACGCACCACCCATTCCCCCAGGGTGGTGATAAATCCGGTGGTTTCCGCCATGGGAATAAACTGGGCGGGAGGGATCATACCGCGTTGTTCATCGGGCCAGCGCAGCAAGGCCTCCAAACACTCAACCTGGCCGCTGTGCACGTTCAACTGGGGCTGGTAATGCACCTCAAGTTTGTCGTGGCGGAAGGCTTCGTGCAACGCCTGCTCAATGGCCAAGTTTTCCAGATTATCGGATGCCAGATCGTGGTTGAATGCCTTGTACCCGCTGCGCCCGCTCTGCTTGGCGTGGTACATGGCCATATCCGCATGCTTGAGCAGCGTTTCCGAGCTGTCCCCATGTTCAGGGTACAGGCTGAAACCGATGCTGGGGGTCACCACCAGATTGTTCAATCCCACTGTAATGGGCTTGGCCACCAGTTCCAGGATCTTGCGGCATACCCGCTCCACATCGCTAACCGTCTGAATATCCGGTAGTAACACCACAAATTCATCCCCACCCATTCGACATACAGTGTCGGACTCCCGAACGGACTGCAGCAAGCGTTTGGCAACGGTTTTCAACAGCTGGTCACCGGCCAGGTGACCCAGGGTATCGTTAATGCGCTTGAAGCGATCCAGATCCAGCACCAGCACCGCCAGACCACCGCCCTGCCGCTTCATCCGCAGCAATGAAGTCTGCAGGCGATCCTGCATGAGAGTGCGGTTGGGCAGGCCGGTCAACCCATCGTGGTGGGCTATGTGCTCAATGTACTCATTGGCCCGCTTCTGGTCGGTGATGTCATAGGCCACCAACAGGTAACCGGTAACAATTCCCTCCTCGCTGCGCAGGGTGTTTGCCGTCAGGTTGACCGGCAGGGTGGAGCCGTCCTTGCGCACATAGGTCCATTCACAGCCTTCCACCACACCGCGGTTTGCCTTTTCGATCAGTGTCTGAAAACCAGCGTCAATCTCCACTCCCAATTCGGTGGAAAGCTGCGCCGCCCGGGTATCCAGTTCACCCTGTTCATGGAACAGTGTGACATTCAGTTGGTTGACCAGCTCGTCCCGTTCATACCAGAGCATGGCTTCCAGTGCCGGGCTGACAGCAATGATCTTGCCCTGAATATCCGTGGCCACGATACTGAAGGGGGATTGCTCAATGATGGATTGTGTGAGCTGGTGCGCCTGCTTCATCACCCGCTCGGCCTGCTTGCGGTGACTGATGTCCACTACGGTGGCCAGCACCCGTTGCTTGCCGTACATCTCAATGCCGCTGAGGGAAACCTCAACCGGAATCACCGCGCCTTTGTTGTTCAACAACTCCAGGTCCATGCCCTCACGCATACGCCGCGGAATCATGTTGTCAAAATAGTTGCTGATCAATGCCTGATGACCATGGCGGGATTCAAAGGGCACAAAACGGTTGATGCTGATCTCGTTTACCTGCTCTACAGTGATCTCCAGCAATTCGCAGGCTTTGCGGTTGGCCAATACGATTTTGCCGGATTTTTCCACCGCCAGCATAGCCACCGGCGCCAGATTGATGACCCCGCCCAGGGCGTTCAATTGTTCCACCTGATGGGAAATGTCCGCCAGGGTGAGCACGTGACCGGAATCCCCCAGGGGTGCAGTGCGGATCTCAAACACCGATTTCTGCAAGCTGAGTTGCAGGGGTTCCTGTGGGTTCTCCAACAATCCCTGCACCAGGGCGTAGGCGTCTTTCAGGTCCCGTGTTCCATTAATACGGCCATTGGCGATACACAGGCTGACCAGCCACTTCAGTTCCGAACCAACGAGTTTTGTCTCACGCTCCACCTGGAACAGATTGCGAAAACACAAGTTACAGTATTTCACCCGCTGGAGGTCATCCAGCACCACCACCCCCTGGTTCAAGGCATCCATGGTGGTGTAGGAGATGTGCTTTTCCCTCTCCAATTGCTGGGTCAAGCGAAGAGCTTCAAGTTGTAATTGATGCTTTTCGGTGGCGCGTTCCAATACCGGCGCGATGATGTTCAGGTAATTGCCGTCAGTGTCTTTGGAGATGAAATCCGCTGCCCCCAATCGCAGGGCGGAAAACGCCAGGCTGATGTCGTGGGCAGCGGTCATGATAACCACCGGGATCTGGATACCCCGATTGCCGATTTCCTGCAGCAGTTCGATGCCACTCAGGTTGGGCATGTAGTGATCGGTCAGCACTGCGTCGAACTGGGAACTCTGCAGCGATTCCAGAGCGGCGAACCCATTGTTAACGTGATATACCGAATAGCCTTCGTCTGTCAGCATGGGTTTGATCAACGTGGCCTGAACCAGATCATCTTCCACGTACAGGATGGATTTACTCATGGGCGGTCAGGTCCCTGTCCCTTAGACATTTCTACTAGGTCCTTGCTTTTCTTTGTTGATCCCATCGCACCTCGCAAACCACAGCGGTGATGTGGAACAACAACAGTCTGTCAAGTCAGTATAGTTGACACTGGTCAATTAGTAGAAAGGTCACAGCAGGAAAAGCACTTAGGCGCAGTACCCTCAATATTTGAAGGGAGAAGCCCCAAACACCTCGGCAATGGCCTCCGGGTTCGACGCAAAATACAGATGCAGATAGGTCGCCGTCAGCGAGCCGATCCGGAAAATAGCCTCACCCGGCGCCGGGTGGTTTGGTCGTTGGCCAAAGGCGATGGGCGGCGGCGTATCCAGGCTGGCGGAGCGATGATGAGCGTGCCCCCGCACCAGCCCTTCCGGCAACGGCGCCGATTGCATGCCCTGACACCCGCCGCGTTCCCGCATCACGCCACGACCCGGCATCAGGCCTGCCATGGGGAACGCCTTCCCCTGCAGATTGGCAAGGCTGTGCAGGCAGTAAAGAAAGCCGCCGCACTCAGCCAGGATCGGGTTGCCATCAGCATGGTACGCCCTCATTGCCGTCAGCATCGGCGTGTTCGCCGCCAACCGTTCCGCATGCAACTCAGGATAACCACCAGGCAGCCAAAGAGCGTCACTGGGGGGAATACCGGCGTCGTCCAACGGGGAGAAATAGCGCAGGCGGGCACCCATGGCCTGCAACAACTGCACATTGGCCTCATAAATGAAACTGAAGGCCAGGTCCTTGGCCACGGCGATGGTTTTGCCCGCCAGCAGCGGTTGCACCTGCACGTCATCTGCCGGGGCAAAGGTCACCGGGGGCAGGCTATCGAGCCAGCGCAGCAGGTCAGTCTCCTGCAGCAGGTCGGCCCCCTGTTCAAAACAGCGCTCCAGTTCTGCGGCCGCTTCCTGCGCCTGCACCAGTCCCAGGTGGCGTTCCGGCAGGCGGATGGCTTCGTTGCGGGAGATGGCCGCCACCAGGGGCAGTTGAGGCGACAAGGTTGCCGCCACCAGGTCCCGATGGCGCGGCGAAGCGCAGTTGTTGGCCACCAGCCCCACGATCTGATAGTCGTCCCGATACCGGGCCAGACCCGTTGCCACCGCCCCGGCGGTCTGCGCCATGCCGGCCACGTCCATCAATAACAGAATGGGGATACCGAAGGTGGCCGCCAGATCCGCACTGGAGGGAGTGCCATCCAGCAAGCCCATGGCCCCTTCCACCAGGATCACATCCGCCTCCTGGGCCGCCCGGTGCAGTTGGTGACGACACCAGGCCTCCCCGGCCATCCACAGATCCAGCTGCGCCACCGGCCGCCGGGATGCCTGCTCCAGGATCTGGGGGTCCAGATAGTCGGGGCCGGTTTTGAACACCTGCACCTGCTTGCCGGTGCGCACCAGCAGCCGGGCCAGCGCCGCCGTAAAGGTGGTTTTGCCCTGACCGGAGGCGGGTGCCGAGATAAACAGGGCGCTGCTCATGGGGGATTCCTAAGGTATTTCGGGGCTGACATACTAGCAACGCACCCCTGTCCAGACAATTTATGCATTATATTTGCAATAACATTGCATAATATATAACATGGTCAACAAAGCGTCTTAATCCACTCATAAGAATGATGTTTTATGGATACCCGATTCAGCAAAGACCAGATTACGCTGCGCCAGGAATTACGTGACTACTTCAGCAACCTGATGAGCCCCGAAAAGGTGGCCGCCTGTATGGGCAAGGAAGGTGGCCCGGTGTTCCGGGGCCTGGTGGAGCAATTGGGCCGGGACGGCATGTTGACCCTGGGCTGGCCGGAACAGTACGGCGGCAAGAACTACACCGCCATCGAGCAACTGATCCTGTTTGAAGAGGCCTGGAAAACCCATACGCCCTTCCCCCTGATCACCCTGAATTCCGTGGCCCCCTCCCTGATGGCGTTCGGCACCGATGAGCAGAAAGCCTTTTTCCTGCCGCAGATTTCCGCTGGAAAATGCATCTTCGCCATTGGTTATTCGGAACCCGGTTCCGGCACCGATCTGGCCTCTCTCAAAACCAAAGCGGAATTCGACGGTGAAAACTGGGTGATCAACGGCACCAAGGTCTGGACCAGCGCCGGTCACGATTGCGAATACATCTGGCTGGCGGCCCGCACCAGCAATGATGGTAAACGTCCGTCAGACGGCATTACCCTGTTCATCGTGGATGCCAGGGACCCGGGCTACAGCCATGCGCCGATTCACACCCTGGCCGGTGTGGACACCAATATGACCTATTACGAGAACGTGAAAGTTCCCCCCAACCGGGTGGTGGGTGAGGTTAACGGCGGCTGGAAGGTCATTACCTCGCAATTGAATCACGAGCGCATTGTACTGGCCGCCATGTCGGTGATCTCCCGCAAGCAGTACGGTTATGTGTTACAGGCCCTGTCCACCGCGGACGCCAACGGCAAACGCGCCATCGACGACCCGCTGGTGGCCACCAAGATGGGCGCCCTGTACGCCCGCCTGCAGGCGATGGAAGTGCTGAACCTGCGTAACGCCAACATGGTGGACGAACATAAAATCGATGTGGGGCTGGCCTCCGGCGGCAAGGTGTTCAATACCCTGGAGCAGATTCGTATTTTGCGGGAACTGCAGGAACTGGCCGGTGAGGACTGCGCTGTGCAATACCCGAGCCCGGACGCCCTCTTCAGCGGCCATCTGGAATACGACTACCGCGCGGCACAGATCATGACGGTGGGCGGCGGTGTGTTGGAAGTGATGCGCTCAATGACCGCATCCTTTGCCCTGCGTATGCCCAACACCATTGTGTAATGGTGCCTGTAGTCAGTTTGAACGGAGCCAGCCGAAATGAATTTTAGTTACAACGAAGATCAGCAATCCATCCAGGATGTGGCGGTGCGCATGTTCCGCGACCTGTGTGGCGACGACACCATTCGCACCCTGTACCAGGCAGAACAACCCCTGCACCGGGAATTGTGGCAACAGGTGGCCCAAAGCGGACTGCTGGGCACCGCCCTGCCGGCAGCGGTGGGTGGATCGGACATGGGCATGACCGAGCTGTGCCTGCTGCTGGAACAGCAGGGCAAGTCGGTGGCGCCGATTCCGGTGCTGGAGAGCATTGTGGAGGCCGCCCTGCCCATTGCCCGCTTCGGCTCGCAAGACCTGCAACAGACACTGCTGCCCGGCGTCATCAGCGGCGAGACCATTCTGTCTGCGGTTCGCCCCTACCAGGGCCTGCAGGCCCACACGCCACTGACCGCCACGGCACAACCCGCTTCCCAAGCCAACGGCGGGGAGGAACACTGGGTGCTGAACGGCTACAGCAATCTGGTGGGTTATGCCCATTTCGCCCAGGGATTCCTGGTCACCGCCACCCTGGCGGATGGCGGCTACTGGGTCGGCTATGTTGACGCGGGCAGCGCCGGGCTGCACATCACCTCCCAACGGGCCACCAACGGCGAAGCCAGCGGGCACATCCGTTTTGACCAGGTTACCGTGCCGGCGCACAACCTGATGGCCACCCACAGTGAGGCTGAAACCCTGTTGCAATGGCAACGTCAGCACACCTTTGCCGCCATGGCGGCGCTGCAATTGGGTGTATTGCATGAAGGCTTGCGCCGGGCCGCGGAATACACCACCGAGCGCACCCAGTTTGGGAAACCCCTGGCGGCGTTTCAGGCGGTGTCACAACAGGCGGCTGACGGCTACATGGCCATCGAGGCGCTGCGCGGTGTGTACTGGCGCTTGCTGGATATTCTGGATCAGGGTGCGGCGGATGATCTGGAAACCAATCTGACGGCCCACAGCGTCAAGTACTGGGTCTGTGAGTCCGGCCATATTGCCGCCCACATATTTCTGCACCTGCACGGCGGCATCGGCCAGGATCTGGATTACCCGGTGCACCGTTTTTTCAGCTGGGCGAAAAAGAATGAGACCTATCTGGGTGGAGCGGATCAACAGGCCGCGCAACTGGGCCGGTTGATCCAATCCAATCCGGCGGCGCTGGTGTAAGAGAGCAAGGGCACGGAGATAGCGCGCCCTTCACTCCACTTCCATCAGGCCACTTTCGACTTTTTTGCGGTGTCTAGATCGAACTCCAGCAAGGTGGACTGACTGTCCTTCACCGCGGCAAAGAAATCCTCACCCCATTGCTGGATATCGAAGTGGGATACGATATCGAAGGCTTCCCGAATGCGGGCCCGGGCCTCGTCCTTGTTCATGGTGAGCCCCAGGTAACAGGCGTTGACCATTTCCTGCTGGTCGTAGGGATTGGCCAGCACCGCCCCCCTCAATTCCGCTGCCGCGCCGGCGAATTCTGACAGCACCAGCACGCCATTGCCTTCCGTCATGCCCTGGGCGGCGATGTATTCTTTCGCCACCAGATTCAAACCGTCCCGCAACGGCGTGATCCACATGACATCGGCGACGGTGTAATAGGCTACCAGTTCCTCAAACGGAAACGCGCGGAAGAAGAACTGCACCGGGGTCCAGCCCACTTTGGCAAAGCGACCGTTGATGCGCCCCACGGCCTGTTCGATCTGGGTTTGCAGCTTGCGGTAGATGGTCATCTCCCGCGCCGCCGGCACACAGACCATGAACAGGGACACTTTGGCCTGCAGTTCACCGTGCTCTTCCAGCAAGCGTTCGTAGGCCTCCAGCTTTTCCAGAATGCCTTTGGTGTAATCCAGGCGCTCCACCGACAGAATCAGCTTGGTACGGCTGAACTCATAGCGCAGTTGCGCCATCCGCGCCTGGATTGCCGGATCGTTCAATGCACTGGACACCCGTTTCAGGTCCAGGCCCACCGGGTGTGCCACCAGTCGTATCCGGCGATCATAGACCTGGATCTCGGAGGTCATTTCATCCAGTCCCACTGCACATCCATAAGTGAGGAAGCGCGGCGCACAGTTCACCCGCTCTTTCACATCCAACGGCATCACGCCGCGGGCCACGTCCACAAAGTTTTCCGCCTGGCGGGGAATGTGGAAGCCGATCACGTCACACTGCATCAGGCTGCCAATGATCTGCTTGCGCCAGGGCAACACGTTGAACACATCGGCGGAGGGAAAATAGGTGTGATGGAAAAAGGCGATGGTCACATCCGGGCGCAGCTCCCGCAGGAATGCCGGCACCATCCACAGGTTGTAATCATGAATCCACACGGTGGCGCCTTCGGCTGCCTCCTGGGCGGTGCGTTCGGCAAAGGCGCGGTTCACCTTGAGGAAAATCTCCCAATGATCCTCGCGGAAATTGGCGCGCTCCCAGAAGGTGTGCAGGGTAGGCCAGAACGCTTCTTTGGAAAAACGTTTGTAAAAAATATCCACTTCTTTCTTGGTGAGCGGCACCCGCGCGGCCACCAGATGGGGATACTGTTCAGCATCCACTTCGGTGTGGGTTTCAAAACTGCGGCCCTTGCCTTCATGCACCGACCAGGCCACCCAGGACCCGGGTTTTCCGTCAGCAAAAAAGCTCAACAAGGTGGGGATGATGCCGTTGGGGGATTTCGGTCGCCGGCGAATGAGTTGCCCATCCTCCTCGATTTCCTCATAGGGCAGGCGGTGATAGACGATCACCAGATCCGATTGCCCCGGCTCCAGCACGTCGTGGGTTTCCGCATCGATGCCTTTGGTGCCGAGAAAGCCAAAGTGCTCGATGGCTTCCAGAATACCGCCACAACCGGCGGCCTGCGCGTGCAGCACCTGGGTGGAGTGTTCGGTGGCGGCCAGCAGGCCTTTCTCGGAGGCGCCCACACACACGCCATGGTAACCCAGCTCGAACAGGGACAGATCATTGAGGGTATCACCGGCCACCAGCACATGGCCTGCTTCAATCTCCAGATGCTCCACCAGTTTCTTCAAAGTGCGCCCCTTGTTCACGCCACGGGGCAACACATCCAGGAACTTGTTGGAGGAATACAGCAAATCACACTGCAGATCCTCTTCAACGATTTTTTTCAGTTCATCGCTGATGGCATCCGCACTGCAAAAATAGGAACAGCGCCGCTCCTGTGGCACCTCCTGCCGTTGCAGCCCTTGCAGATGGGCAACAGCATCCTCCACCAGACGCTCCCCGGGCCAGATGCTGTCGATCTCCCCCTGGATGGCCTGAATGGGCTGTTGGGTGTGACCGTCCACCACGGTGCCACCCACATCACAAATGATGTAATCGGGATGCGGCAGGGTGGGGTCTGCCAGCAACGGCAACACATTTTCCAGTCCGCGGCCGGTCACAAAGACCAGTTGAATTTCGGGATGGGATACGACGAGTTGATACAGCTTCAGACGACTATCTGGGTCACCGGCTAAAAAGGTTCCATCTAGATCGGTTGCTAAAAGCATTGTTTCCTCCTGATTGGGGGCACCGAAACCGGTGCCATTCAGCACTGATGGGTGTCAGGAGATTCTTAAAACGACGTGCTTTGTGCTGTCGAAAGTACGCAGAATGAAAACTAAGACAAGCGTTGGTTGGCTTCCGCTTTGGGCTCGAGCTCCAGACACTGCAACAAATTGTATTAAGCAATAAATGCACCATAACGGTTCAGCAGACAACCCTGAAATCGCCACAGGCCAGTACCCACGGGCGCCACAGCGCATTTATTTTTTTCAATCAACCGGATAACACAGCACAACGTATTGTGGTATGTGCGACAGTTCGGTGCACTTTGTTGCCATCAGCCATGGAAACTGTGTTCCGAGCCATCCTCCGGGTCAATATACATGATGGTGGAAGTATTAAAATTCAAGTCTACAAACAAATGACAATAGTATTCGCCGTGACGCCAGGCCATGGCCACACTGGAGTCATTGGAATAATTCAACTCAAACCGCCCCTGAAACGCCGGATAATTACTGCGGAACCGCATCAGTTTCAGCAGGCGCTGCACCACCGGTTTCTCGATGGCCTCATCCACTTCCTCCAGGGTGTAGAATTTTCGGTTGATGTCCCGCAGTTCACCGGTGCTTTCCATCAACTCCCGATCGTTCTCGCCGGCCAACAGGCCAACGTAGTACACCTGGGGAATCCCCGGCGCAAAAAACTGAATGGCGCGGGCAGCAATGTAGGCGTCATCGTTCTGCATCATGGCATCATAGAAGGTGCAGGTGAGCTGATAAATGGCGCCGACGCTGTGCACGTTGGCCGCCGAACGACGCAGAATCGGGTCCGCACTGCGGGCGTCGATATTGTCGATCAGGGCTTTGATTTTATCGTCCGGCAGCACCCCTTCCACATCGGGAATGCAGATGCCGTCGTGGGTGTCCAGCACCGTCACCATATTGCGGGGGCACATGCGCAGCCAGTTTTTCAGGTGCACACTGTTGGCATCCAACAGGGAATACAATAGCAGGGGCGGCAGGGCAAATCCGTATGGATGCATATTGCGGCGCGATATCGCGTATTGGTAGCTGGTGTGATCGTGCACTTCCGGCAAGCAGGCTGCGCCGTGCTTCTGTGCCACTTCGTTCACCCATTCCAGCAACCGGTACACATCCGGCTCCACCAGAAAACAACTGGTGCCGATTTTTTTGGTGGTGTAGCCGAACGCGTCCAACCGAAACAGGTTCACTCCCTTGCCTGCCAGGAACCGGATGTAACGTTCCATGAGCGCATAGGTTTTTTCAGACTGGTAATTAAGATCAATCTGGCGTTCAGTGAACGTACACCAGACGGAAGCGCTGCTGCCGTCGGCAAAGGTCACTTTACGGAACGGTTCTTTCTCTTTGCGGATATGAATTTTGGCCAGATCGTCGGGGCTGATTTCACCCAGCTTCTCCACGTGGACAAACAGGTCCGCGTATTCGGACTCAAAACCCTTGGCAATAAAGTCCTTGAATTCATCGGACTCGTCAGAAATGTGATTCACCGTCAGATCTGCACACAGATCGTATTTACTGGAAATACGTTCGATATCCTCCCAGGTGCCCACTGCGGGGTCCACTTGCTCATGACTCAATGGTGAGAAACCACCATCTGCATTGGAAGGATAAAACGGCAGTATGTGCACTCCCCCGATGGCATCGTGCAGGTGTTTTTCAATCACCGTATGCAGATCACGAAGATTGTCACCCAAACGATTGGGGTAGCAGATCAGTTGTACGGCGTTGCGTAGTGACATGAAAGACTCCAATCAATGGCGATGCTTTTTTACCATACCGATTTCAATTCCAGTGTGCAAACCGGATCAGGCGATCCAGATCTGCTGGGTGTTGACGAATTCCCGAATGCCGTGGGGGCCCAGCTCACGACCATAACCGGACCGACCAATGCCACCAGAGGGCAAGCGGGGGTCGGTTTTCACGATACCATTCACTGCCACCTGGCCGGCTTGCAAGCTGGTGATGGCCGTCTGGATGATCTCGTCATCGCGGATCCAGATGCTGGCTCCCAGCCCGTACTCGGTGGCGTTCGCCAAATCCAGTGCCTCGCCAAACGTCGAAAACGGGGTCACCGCCAACACCGGGCCGAAGGTTTCCTGCTCGAACACCGGCATACCCGGTTTCACATCCAGCAGCAACGTGGGCGGATAAAAATAGCCGGGGCCGGCAACCGGATCGCCCCCTAAAATACAGCGGGCACCTGCCGCGATACTGTCCATCACCTGGCGCTGCAACGCGTCCCGCAGATCAGCCCGGGCCAGTGGCCCCAATTGGTTGCGTGTATCCAGTGGATTACCCATAACGATTGCGCTGAAACGTTGCCGCAGCAGGTCACAAAAGCGGTCGTAGACTGAAGCTTCCACCAGCAGACGCTTGGCGGCGATGCAGGACTGCCCCGCGTTGATCATACGCGACAGGGTCACCACGTCTGCCGCTTTGTCCAGGTCCGCATCGGCCATCACGATGCAGGGATCAGAGCCACCGAGCTCCAACACCGCCGGTTTCAAACCCGCCGCCGCCTGCGCTGCCACCCGCTGCCCCGCCACCGAGGAGCCGGTGAACGACACCGCCTTGACCCGTGGGTGGTCAATGGCCGCGCCCACATCGGCCGTTTCAATGGGCAGGTTATCCATAACGTCTGCGGGCAGGCCGGCGCTGTGGAACAGCGCCGTCAAGTGTTGGGCCGTGGCAGGTACGTGCGGGTCCGCTTTCATTACGCAGGTGTTCCCCGCCATCAGGGCCGGCGCCAGAAAACGCAGCGCCAGCCATACCGGCGCATTCCACGGCAGTATGCCCAGCACCGTACCCAACGGGGGATATTGCACGTAGCTGTTGCTGGCATCCGAGGGCAGCGATTCCGGCGCCAGAAACGCCTCGGCCTGTTCGGCATAATACTCAGCGCAGAAGGCACTTTTCTCCACTTCTCCCAATCCTTCTGCCAGCGGTTTGCCCATTTCCATGGCCATCCGTTCGGCGAGTTCCTGTTTGGCCTCCCGCATAGCCGCCGCCATGTTCATCACAACATCCGCCCGCTGCCGGAAGCTGCGTTGTTTCCAGTGAACAAAACCGGCCGCCACCCGATCGATTACCGCGGCCGCGCTGGCCGCATCCAGGCTCGGCACTTCCGGCAACGCAACACCGGTGGCCGGATTAACAGGTTTCAACATCGCTCGTTCTCCTCAGGCCGACGAGGCCGCTTGTTTGCGTTTCGGGTCTGACGATTTATTGCCCTCGATGCCGCCATCGTCGGCCGGCTCTGTTTTGCGGGCGGCGGACAGATCGATACAGTCGGGGGACGCGCTTTCGCTTTTCACCGTGAAATCACGCGCCAGTGAGAAGAAGGAGCGGCATCCATCCTCCGTAATCACAATGGTGTCGGAGATACCGCAGGTTTTGTCGCCTTCGATGCCCCACATCCATGGAATCATATGGAAAGTCATGCCCTGTTTCAGGATGGCGGAGTTACCCTGTTTGAGACTGATGATGTAGCCCTCATCCCAACTCGGCGGAAACGCAATGCCGATGGAATATCCGGAGCGAGTAATCAGGCGGGCACCGACTTCGTTGTCGGTAATGATGTTACGCACCAGATTATCCACGTCGGATACGGTCATGCCCGGTTGCACCATATTGTGAATAGCATCCAGCGCCCGCTTCATGGTTTCCTGGGCCTGGTACATGGCATCGGACATTTCCCCCAGGATCACCGTGCGCATCATGGCGGTGTGATAGCGTCGATAGCAGCCCCCCACTTCCAGAAACACATGCTCGCCGGGTTGCACCACCCGCCCCTCGAAGGTGGCATGGCCGATCATGGTGCGCGGCCCGGAGGTCACGTAGGGCATCACCGCCGGCGTTTCACCCCCGGCACGGAACATGGCTGCACTGATGGCCGCACCGATTTCATTTTCCGTCACGCCCGCATGGCAGGCCTCGATGCCGGCTTTCATACCCGCCTCGGTGGCGATGGCCGCTTTGCCCATGATTTCCAGCTCGACAGCGGACTTGCAGATGCGCCCCTCTTCCACAATGCCGAAACAATCCAGCAATTTTCCATCTTTGAGCGAGGTATGAATGCAATCCTGTTGATACGCCGGAAAGAAATAGCTGTTGCGTTCATAACCGATGCGTTTGTCCGCCAGGCCAAACTCCCGTAAGGCATCCACCAGCATCTGGATGGCATCCCCGGTATCCGGGTAAGGCCGCGTCAACTCCACCCAGGTGCGGGCAAATACATTGGATTCCTCCAGCGCCCGGGTGATCATGAAAGGCTCTTTTTCCAACGGCACCACCAGAGCCTGAAAAAACGAGTAACCGGTGGTTTGGTAATCCGTCAGATAGGTGATGTTCTCCGGATCTGTGATCACCACCGCATCCAGGTGACGCTCGGCAATGCGTTGGCGCAGCTCATGGAGGCGGCGCTGGAATTCGGAGAATGGAAACGTCATATCATCCCGTTCAATCATGCCGCTGCCTCCATTACTGAACGTACAGAGTTGATCAGAATGTCCAGGCCCTCCACCAGATCCTCCGGTGGAATGGTGAGGGGTGGAATCAGTTTCAGAACCCGCCCGCCGGTACCGCAACTGGCGATGATCAGGCCCTCGTCAAAGCACCGTTTCACAATCGCTGCGGCCCGTTCACCGTCCCCCACATCCAGCCCCAGGATCAGCCCTTTGCCGCGCAGCTGCAGGCTGTGGTCGGCATCCAGTAACGGTTGCAGTTGTTGTTGGGCAAGCAGGGCCTTCTCGGCCACTTCATCCATAAAATGGTGGGTCTGGAAATAACTCAGGGCCTCGGCTCCCGCCACAAACGACAGGTTCTGGCCACGAAAGGTGCCGGTGTGTTCCCCCGGGGACCAGTGTCGATCCAATTCCGGATGCACCAGATTCATGGCCATGGGCGTTCCCATCCCACCGATGCCCTTGGCCAGGCAAATGATGTCCGGCTCAATACCCATGCCATCAAAACTGAAGTACGATCCTGTGCGCCCGCAACCCACCTGAATCTCGTCCACAATCAGCACCGAGCCCACCGCTTTCGCCAGCGCCGCCAGCTCACGCAACCAGGCAGCGTCCGCCACGTTGACGCCCCCTTCCGCCTGGATCACCTCCAGCAGAAACGCCGCCGGCGGCGTGACCCCACTGGACGGATCGCGATAACGGGAGGCCAGTTCCTGCAATGTTTGCGGGCAACCAAACTCTGCGTGTTGCACATGCAGCAACGGCACACCGGCGGCACCGCGAAAATACTGATTGGCGGTGGCGGCAAGCGCCCCCAGGGTCATGCCGTGGAAGCCGTGGCAAAAGGCCACAATGTCATGGCGCCCGGTGGCGCGCCTGGCCAGCTTCATGGCCGCCTCCACCGCATTGGTGCCGGTGGGCCCCATGAACTGCATACGATGCGGCATGTTGCGGGGTGCCAGGATCACATCGGTAAACCGTTGCATGAATTTGGCTTTGGCGGTGGTCTGCATGTCGAGGCTGTGCAGCACGCCATCCTGCTCCAGGTATTCAATCATCGCCCGTTTCATGCGCGGGTTGTTGTGGCCGAAATTCAGCACCCCCGCACCGGCAAAAAAGTCGATGTACTCCCGCCCCTGATCATCCATCTGACGGGCATTTTTCGCCGTGGAAAACACCGCAGGATACATCCGACCATAGGCCCGGATATTGGATTCTCGCTGTTCAAAGATGCTCATGCTGTCTCCTTCTGTGGTGTTTGATCCGGTTTGGGCAAGCCGGCCAGTTGACAAAACCAGCGACACACATCCGCAATCAAACGATCGTTGAAATCGTAATGGGGGCTGTGACAGGGGATGTGGTGACCGCTCCCGTCGTCACTGCCGATCAGCGCAAAGGCGCCGGGAATTTCCTGCAGAAAATAGCTGAAGTCTTCCGATGCCATGATCGGAAGTGGATGACCGTGATCCAACATGGAGGCACCATACAGATCCTGCCAGGCCTGTCGGGCTAACGCCGCCGGCGCCCCGTGATTGATGGTGGCCTGATAGCGGGGCTCATGGCGCACTTCACAGCGGGCGCCCCAGGCGGCGGCCGTATGAGTGGCCACGTCGGTTATGAGTTGATTGATGTGGTGGCGGGTGGCTTCATCGGGAACCCGGATGCTGCCCACCAGCTGGGCCGTTTCCGGTATCACCGTAGGGGCAGACCCGGCATCGAACTGCGTCACGCTGATGACCGCCGCGGCCTGGGGTGACAGGCGCCGGCTCACCAGTTGTTGCAGCGCCAGGGTTATGGCACTGGCGGCCAGGATCGGATCAATGCAGAGCTCCGGTTGACTGGCGTGACCGCCCTGCCCGATCACGGTGATGGTGAAGGTACCGTTACCACACATTACCAGGCTATCCGGGCAGGCGATGGTGCGGTACTTCAAGGCTGGCCAGTTATGCCATCCAAAGATACAGGCAACATCATCGAGCGCGCCATCGCGAATCATTTCCCGCGCGCCGTGAAAGCCTTCCTCCGCCGGTTGAAAAATCAAAGTCACCGGTTGTGGCAGCAGGGATTCGTGAAGTTTGAGCCAACGGGCAGTGGCCAGCAAGGTCGCGGTATGACCGTCATGGCCACAGGCGTGCATGCAGCCGGGCACCTGGGATGACCAGGCTTTTTGCGTTTGTTCCGTGATGGGCAGCGCGTCCATATCACCGCGCAACGCGATGCTGGCACCCGGGCTCCCCCGGTTCAGCCAGGCTACAGTTCCTGTGTTCGCACAGGCTCGCCACGGAATGTCCATCGCGTCCAGTGCGTTGCGCACCGCCAAAGCAGTTTGGTGTTCCTGCCAACTGAGTTCCGGTTGCGCGTGTAGTGTTCTTCGAAATGCCTGCGCAAATTCGACGGTGTCTTGCCAATGGTCCGGCATTCAGCGTCTCCAGCCTGGTGTTCCCATGCCTGACGCAACACCCCCGTGAGCGCCCGGCGCGTTATCAGTGCGGCCGACTGATAACGGTGCAGGTGCAAGGGGCGTTCCACGTGGTTCAAGACAGGTTCAGAAAAAGCCGAAAAAGCCCGAAAAAAGCGCGGTATAACAGCAGGATAATAGGATCGGGTTTTTCCCGGAAGGAAGCGCTGCAAGTCAGTGCGCGCACCAGCATGCGGCAACTGTTCACATGCTGGTGCGCTGTAAGACCAGAATCACACAGCGGATGAGGAGCGGGATGCCACCGTGTTTTTGTGGCGTTCGTAGGCCTTTTTCTTCTCTTCGATGCGCCCCAGTTCCTCCAGGGTCACCAAACCTGGGCCGTGAATACCCAGCATCACCAACAAGGCCACCGGGTTATAGCGCATGACCCGGGGCACCAGTCGCGCGTAAAGCTGCAGGCGCCGACAAAGTTTTTCATAGCGCTCCTGATCACGTGCACTCCAGGGCAGGTCAAAACGCTGTCGATAGAGTGGATGCAATTGGCCGATGACCGTGAGCTTCATGGTGGGATACACCAGTTTTTGATACGCGGAATCCGCATAGGGCTGGGCGGCTTTGGCGTACTTGAAGCGGGCCGGCAGCTCAATGGCGCGGGTGGTCAGGTACTTCACCGTATCGTTGTACGTCATTTCCGTCATGATCAGGTTTTCGTAGTACTCGTAGAAATCCTTCAGCGTGGGCTCGATGTCTTTTTCCTGAATCCCCAGCAACAGACACAACTGCACGTATTCCTCATACAGGGTGGCCTCTTCCGCCGGGCTCAGCGGACGGCCCATGTCGCGCCGAATGCGAATCACGCCATCCAGAAACGTATCCGGCACAATGCGGAAGGTTTTTGGGTTGAGGGCAAAGTATTTGCGGCCATCATCCAGAGTGCCTTTGATATTCGCATGCAAAGCCCGCAGATCCTGGGCTTCTTGCCGGGCGAAATCCCCACCATCGTACAAAAACCGAATCATGGACCAGTTGGTGCGACGGCCGCGGGCCTGGGGATCGGATTTGTAGATGCCGTATTTGTTCACCGCAGTCCCCACCGCGGGCAATGCAGACTGCATGATGGCAATGGGCGGCATCAGGGGCAGGTGCGCCATGTCCGTGAGGGTATCCCACATGATGGAGCCCCGGCCCGGCGCGCGACCCTGGGCGTTGACACCGGCGATGGCTCGGGGCGTGCCCCGGGTGGGCGCTTCCGTTGGATGTGCCATTTGACCTCCTACTCTGAGATGAACGATACTTCGATTATTCTAATGCGAGAAAACCTAGCTTACTCTCGTGTTTTGTCAGCAAGCGCAGAGCCAGGCACAGGCTGTCACAAGCCTTTTCAATCAATAAGTTAGTAATCGCCACAGCGGACTTGCAACGGCAGCGGGCGCCCATCGCAGCCAATCTTTCGTATTTTCAACACCCCTAACGCAACGCCAACAGGAGCCCCCGTTACCAGCATGAGACGCAAGATCAGCCATCGCCGTAAACCCCAACAGGCCCGCGCCGTGCAGAAGTACAACGAGATTCTGGATGCCGCAGCCCGGGTGCTGGTGACGTTGGATTACGGCGACACCACCATGAGTGAAATCCACCTGGAAAGCGGTCACCCCTACGCCACCATCTACCAGTATTTCGGCAACAAGGAGGATATCTACCTGGCGTGGATCGAGCGCTTTATGGACTCCGCCATCTTCGAGTTGACCGATCGCATCCGCCGCACTGACAGCCGTGATTTTGAATCCCGCCTGGAAATCAGTGTCCGCTATTCCCTGGAACAGATTGCGTCTGAACGCCAGGTACTGGGAAAATTGCTGAACGGAATGGCGCTGGTGTCATCGCGCATGGTTGAGCACCTGGAGGAAAAAACCCGCGACTGGATACTGCAGGCCTTTGGCCCAAAACTGCAATTGCCCCGCCACCGCGAACCGTTGGAAAAAATGTTAACCGCCGCCCGCGCCACCAACGGCTACTGGCTGATGTTGATGCTGAACACCCAACAGGAGATCCACATCCAGGAGGAAACCCGCCGGGTGAGTTCGTTGATCAAGGCGTTGTTGGCTTAACGAAAAAACCAATAGGCATTTGACCTGCCTGTCAGCCGGAGCGGTATTTGGAGGCATCGGTGGTGTATTCCGGATGCCCGTACTCCACCAACAGGCGATTGATCTTGTTGATCAGCACCTGATCCACCAGCTGGTCCACAACGGGTATCCGCTGCGCCACCCGGGTGGCGACCATTTGCGGCAGCACATACGCGGTGACCATGGCAAACGACAGGTAATCCAGCGGCGAGGCCGCCACCCGCATTTTCCTGGCCAGCGCACGATTGCCTTCGCTCAGGAATACGCGGTTGAAAAACACTTTGGAAAAGCCTTTTTCCACTTCATTGTGCAGGCGGCTTTTCAGGGTTTTGTCGCGGGGACGATAAGCCCCCATGGTGGCCCGCACCAGGGCGCCGCAGGTTTCGTCATCATAGCCATCCCGCAGGGTGCCGGCGTAGGTCATCATCACATCGACGATTTCCCGCGGGGTGGCCGGCAACAGCTCTTCCGGCAATCCCAGCAGATAACTCTGGTAGCGACACAACTCGACAATGGCCCGCTCCTGCGGGGTGAACTCCGGATTTTTACGGCCCATGGCGTTGAAGGCGGACAGGAACGCTGGAATAGTGCCCGCCGGCATCTGATCCACCTGGGGAATCGGGATGCCGTACACCGCCACATCCCAGCGTTCGGAGCGGGTCAGCAAATTGAAGCGCACCATGGAATGCATCAGCCGTACCATGGCCGCCGCCTTGAACCCTACACCATAACGACGCAACGCACCCGGCAGGGTGGCCGTGGTAAAAAAGCTGGCGGTTTCATTCACCCGTTGCACCGCTGCCTCCCCTGACAGCGCACCGGTGAGCGCCATGGGTAACCCGGAATACTGGTTCATGAAGGTGGCTATGAAAGTGCCACGGATGGCAAAGGGCACCAGGTTGGCCATCTGGTTACGGCTGATGCGGGCGCCTTTTTCCACCAGGTCCAGATCCACCCAACCCGGTACCCGCTCCATGGCCTGGACAAATTCCACCAGCTCCCGGGGTGCATCCGGCACGGCATCCAGTCCCTGGTCGCAGGCCAGGGTTAACATGTTGATCAACGGGCGAAACCCGTAACGGGGCATCAGGGCTGCATAGGCATCGGCGACGGAATCCCCCAGCAGAGTGTAAGCCCGGGCCCGCTCCACCCGTTCCCGGTCGGCCAGCAGGTTGTCCCGGAAGCGCTTTTCCAGACGACGGGGCAGCTGGCTTTTGACCTGGGGATCATCGGTAAAGCGAAAGGGGGTCTGCTCAAAGTCCACCGCACCATACAGGGAGGGAATGCGGGCTTTTTGGGCGCGCACCTGTTGTTGTAATTCTTGTAATGTGATCGTCATCGTGCTGACCTCTTTTGCAGTCCGTATCATTACAGTATAGCGCTGACCTCAGCCGGTCTGTGATTGCATCCACACCGCCAGGCCCTGGGCGTTCAGCTCCATATCCATGCCTAATACCCGCTGCAGAGCATCAGGATTCAGGGTGCAGCCATGTGCGCCGGCGCGGGCAAAGGTGTAGTCCGTCAGCTGTTGCCGCAAAAAGGGTTCCCACTGTTCCATTGGCTCCCCCCGGGCCCGCGCCACCATGTTCAGGTACGCCCTGATCTGCTCGATCAGTGCCGATCCCAGCGGCGCCGGATTCTCCACCACCCCATAATGGGTCAGGAACATGCGTTCCGGTTGCAACGCCAGCAACCGGGTGATGGACTGCTGCAATGCCTGCGGATCAAACTGCACCGGTGTGGTGGTGGGAATAATAAAAGGGCCGGCCGCCGTGGCCAGCTCGGGGTAGGCCAGGCCGAAAGTATCACCGGTGAACAGCCCATTGGATATGGAATCCTGGACACAGAAATGGTGGCGGGCATGGCCGGGGGTATCATGGAAGGTCAGAGCCCTGTCACCAAGCTTCACCTGTTCGCCATCCCCCATAGCCTGTACCCGGTCAGCGTCAACCGGGATCACATCCCCATACACCCGGGCGAATTGATCCTCACCATATACGGCAATGGCGCCGGCTTTGAGCTTTGCGGGATCGATCAGATGACGGGCCCCCTTGGGATGGACCAGCAACGTGGCGTCGGGAAAACACTGCATCAAACCACCGACGCCGCCGGCATGATCGAGATGTACATGGGTGGGGATGATGTACTTCAGTTGCGGCGGCGCAATGCCCCGTTGTTGCAACAACGCCTGAATGGCGGGAATACTGCGATGAGTGCCGGTTTCCACCAGGGCACATTCACCCTCACTCTGCAGGAGGTAGAGGGCCGCCAACCCTGTCCGGATCATCCCACTATCAATACGGGTTATGCCGAAGCCAAGATCTTCATAGTCCAAAGTTGCCGGGGGGTTCCGTGACGTCATGAGATTCCTGTTATTTCAATAAGGCTAGCGGATATCTTGGCCCTGCAGCGCGCTCGTCACTCACCGGCTTATGCGATCAAGTGCATCGCTTTGAGTAAGCCGGCTCAGACACAGGTTAGATTACACCGGTGTCTGGTCAATCAGTAGCAACATTATGGGACGAAACCGCAGCGGCATTACCGCACTGGCGTGATCGGTTTTTTTGCATAATTATCAACCATCTAGAGCCGGTCAGTGTCGGAAATATTTACACGCTTTGTAAATGTCGACTCAATCTAAAAGTGAATAATTTAATAAAACCATAAACCGACCTTATGATATAAAGACTCCATGGTTAGCAGCCACTTAGACATAACAGTATTCCCATTTGGTATATGGTTTGCTTAATAAAGTTACCTTGCAAATTACTATCCTCACTGGACCGAGGTATACATGAAACTGGCGTATAAAATTCATTCCAAATTAGCCGTACTGGCCCTGACTTTGACATTTTCCGCTTTTTCCCAGGCACTGACCGAATATCCGCGCTGGTATGATGGCACCTACGATTCGGTTACCGTGTCGTTCGGGGATCTGGAATGGCTGCGTTGGGATCAAACCCTGAGTATGTCCATTAACGAAGCCCTCACTACCTTTGAAAGTGAAGGCTGGCGCCTGGCCACCAATGAGGAGATGGCTGATCTGCTGAACAGCTATTTCCCTCTGACAGACGAGACGTTTGTTTACGGTGCGCCCTCCTCCGATCCCTCCAAGGTGTTTGACACCAACGAAAACGAAACCTACCAGTCCTGGGATCCGGCCACCCACCCCGGTTACAGTCGATTTGAAAGCGACTTCGGGCTGACCGATTTTGCCTGCGATCCGTACGAGTACTACGGTTGTGAAGCGCACGCTGCTGCACTCTTCGGGGGCGATGCAGACGGTGACAACCAATACAATATTGCCAACGTCTACTACACCTACTATTCGGACAACTCCTATTCCACCGTGGAAACAACCCGTGATCGCTATAGCGCGGACTACTCCCCGGATGGCCTGGCCGATAGTGAATTCTTCACCTACGCAACCGGGGTCGCGCTGGTACGCAACTCCGCTGTCAAAGTGCCCGAAATAAACGGCAATGGCACAATGATCGCGCTGGCCTTGCTGGGTGGTTTGCTGCTGGTATACCGGGAGCGCCGCACCGTTTAGATTTAAGGATCAGGTTTGAGGAGTAACCTCAAGCGCAACCAGCGTTGATGTCCAGACCAAAGGAGGAAGCCCAAGGCATTCCTCCTTTTTTTTGCGCTGTGAATTGACGGCTGATCAGGCCTGCACCGGCGTACCGGTAAATTTCAATTTGGCCATAGCCACCTTGATAAAGCCGCTCATGTTGTTGTCGTCGTCCACGGTGGCGGTGTATTTGAGGGTCAGCTTCATGGGCTTGGTGGTTTTGCTTTTCCAGGTGAGTGTCTCACCATCGAACTTGCCGTCTTCAATTTCCTGAACACCGTACTCCTCGCTGTTCATGGTGCCGGTGAGGGTTTCCCCTTCCGACTTCAGGCTGACGATGCTTTTCTCCTCTTTCCCGCCGGGGGCTTTCACCACAAAATCCCAGGTGCAATCGATTTGTTTGGACATGGCTGCTCTCCTTGTGTGCTGTACTGCTTTGTTGTTTTTAAGGCTGCTTCTGTTTGTACTTTCTTATGCTTTTGCTTGAAATCTTGTGCTGTGGTTCTCATCCGGTATTTTATTCTGGTGTCGGCTCGAGATCGTGGAACACCGTGGTTTCCGCCAGCCCGGCCCGCCCGATACGGGCATTGTTGATGGGGTCCGCGGTATCCTCATAGCCGAAGGAAATACCGAACAGCAACTTGTGACTGGCATCCACCTCCAGCACCTCCCGCACGGCGTCGGCATGAAAGCCCAGTGACGTTTGCGGGCAACTGCCCAGGCCGTGGGCGGTTAGGGCCAGCATCAGGGTTTGGGCATACATACCCACATCGGCGGCTTCCCGCAGACCGAAATGTTCCGGCAGAAACAGGAACGCCACGTGGGGTGCACCGAAGAAGCGATAGTTGCGCATAAACACTTCCAGTCGTTCTGCCTTGTCCTTACGCTCCAGGCCCACCGCCCCATACATCTGATTGGCCGCATCAAACTGCCGTTCCTGATACACCCCGTGGTATTTGGGCTCATAGGGAAAGTCCAGGGTCATGCGGCCGCGCTGGGTATTCAGGGGCAGGATGTCCCGCAATTGTTCCAGCTTGCCGCCGCTGACCACATGGGTGGTCCAGGGCTGGGTATTGCAGTTGGACGGCGCACGGCTGGCCAACGTCAACACCTGCTCGATCACCGCCCGTGGCACCGGCGTATTCAAAAAGCCGCGCACCGATCGGCGTTGGTTGACCACTGCATCAAAGCATTCCGCCAAGGTGGCTTGTTCCAGATTCATCGTTGTTCCCCCTATAGAAAATCGCACTCAGGAACGACCATAATAATATACCTGACCGATCAGTTCCCGTTTTGTGCGCCCCTCTGCCAACAGGTAATGAAGATGCGCCACCACCTCCCCCACCGCCAGAAAATTCTGGAAGGGTTCCAAAGACTTATCGAACAATTCTGTGGTCAGCGCCTGGGCTGACTTGGGGCTGTCCATCAACGCCAGCAAGGCTTCCAGCCGTTCCCGGTGATGCTCCACCACCTCTTGCAGGCGGCCGTGCAGTCCCGTGAACGGCAGTTGATGGGCCGGCAGCACCAGCACCGAATCCGGCACCCGCATGGCCATTGTGTCGTGGGCCTGCAGCCAGTCCTCCAGCGGATTGTCGGCAGGCGCCATGGGGGAAACACTGACGTTGGACGTGATCTCTGGCAACACCTGGTCACCGGAAATCAGGATATCCAGCTCCCGACAGTACAGGCACAGGTGCTCCGGTGCATGGCCGCGGGTGGTGATGGCCTCCCACTGCTGGCTGCCGATCTGCAGACGCTGCCCATCCTGCACCCGGTGGTACGCGGTGGGCACGGAGGACACCAGGTGGTTGTAGTCTTTGTTGTCCAGCAGCGCATTGCGATCGGTATCGGAAATGCCGGTCTGGTTGAAATAGCGGGTGACTTCCCAATAGGGCCCCTGACGGCTGGCATCACCGGACGCCCCGTTAAGCGCGCAGGTGTAGAGATATTCCGCTTCCGTAGTAAACAATGGTACCTGGTGGCTGTCGCAGAGCCATCCCGCCAACCCCACATGATCCGGGTGATGATGGGTGACGATGACCCGGGTGATGGGTTCGCCATCCAATTGGGATTCGATGACATCCAACCATTGCTGGCGGGCGGCGTCACCATTCATACCGGTATCCACAACACACCAGCCACCCGTGTCCCGCAACAGATAGCAGTTGATGTGATTGAGGGACATGGGCAAGGGGGAACGCAGCCATCTCACATGATCATTGATGGCAATGGCTTGCCCCTGGCCAGGCGCCGTTTGCAGCGGATAGTGTTTGGCGGTATGCGATTGGTTTATAGGTGAGTGGCTCATAGACGTTTCGCCACTTCGCCGTACATCACTTCCGTCGCGCCACCACCGATGGTGAGCACCCGGGCATCGCGGTACATGCGCTCAATCACGCTTTCCGCCATAAAGCCCATGCCGCCGTGCAGTTGCACACAGTCGTACATAACCTCGTTGGTGACTTCGCAGGCCCAGGCTTTGAGGCCGGACACTTCCTTGATGCAGTCGTGACCCTGGGCATCCAGCCAGGCTACGTAGTATAGAAAATTGCGGGCTGCATCTACCTTGGTTTGGGCTTGCGCCAGTTTCAGGCGCACAACGTCTTTGTCGAACAGGGCGCCACCAAAGGCCTGCCGCTGCTTTACGTTTTCAATGGTGAGGTCCAGCGCTTTCTGGGCTTCTCCCACCCCCATGGCCGCCAGCATAATGCGTTCATGCTGGAAATTTTTCATCACAGCGTAAAAGCCCTGGTTTTCCTCCCCCAACAGATTTTCTGCCGGCACCCGCACATCCTCGAAGAACAATTCTGCGGTATCGGAACTGCGCCATCCGTGCTTTTTCAGACTGCGGCCGATGCTGAATCCTGGCGTACCCTTTTCCACAATAAACATGGAAATCCCACGGGAGCCCTTGGCGTTGGGATCGGTTTTCGCTGCCACAAAATAGATATCACCATGGACTCCGTTGGTGATGAATATTTTGCTGCCGTTGATGATCCAGTTGTCGCCGTCCCGCAGTGCACGGGTTTTGATGCCAGCCACATCGGAACCGGCCGCGGGTTCGGTCACACACACCGCGGTGATTTTTTTACCCTGGATGATGTCCGGCAGATATTTCTGCTTTTGCTCAGGGGTTCCTGCCAACGCCAAATGCGGTGAGGCCATATTGGTGTGCACCAGTGCCGTGATGGTGACGCCGGCAAAAGTGCAACGGCCCAGTTCTTCCGCCAACACCGTGGCCGCCCGCACATCCATGCCGCTGCCACCGTAGTCAGTGTCGTGGGTCAGTCCGAGGAAACCCAGCTCCCCCATTTTCAACAGCAGTTCGCGGGGCACATAACCGGCCTGCTCCCAGGCATCGCCATTGGGCAGGATTTCTTTTTCCACAAAACGGCGTACCTGCTCCCGCAGCATGTGGTGTTCGTCCAGAAAATAAGGTGTCGGCAACATGGATCAATCCTCGGTTGCGGGTTCAATGGCAATGAGCAGGGCGCCGTCTTCCACTTTGTCGCCGGCAGCTACTCTCACCTCCTTCACCACACCGCTCACCGGGCAGGGCAAATTATGGATCAGTTTCATGGCTTCCATGACCGCTGCGGTTGCACCGGCAGTGACCACGTCACCCTCTTTCACCAAGACATCAGTGACCAGCCCAGGCATGGCGGCCCGTACCTCGTTCCCGGCGTTCTTGCTGCCCACAGCCGCCCCCAACTGGCTCTCCTCCAGGCCGACAAACTGATAGCTGCGACGCAAACGTGGCGAGCTGAGAGACACATGCCGATCACGTATCACAATATCCAGGTTGCGATGGGTGCCTTCCAGCTCCACCCTCCATTGACCGGGGGTTTGCTGCAACGAATTCAATTGCGGCGGATACTGTTGAGGAGGGTATAGCAGAATAGGAAAACTCACCCACTCGGCCTGCTCATCCTGGCCTTCCTGCAGACTCACCTGATAGTGGCCCTGCCGCCCCTGAATCCGAATCTCCTGCAACCCGGCCGCGCTTTGCAGCCACAACCGGCTGGTGGCCGGAGTGCCACTCAGTTGCGTGAGACGCCACGCCCCCATGGACTGCCAGGGTGATCCACTTAACGGGGCAGGGTTGTGCAGGGTTTCCTGTTGCAGGGCACAGGCGGCTGCGGCAATCGCCGCGTGCATGGACTCACCCCAGGGCTGCCAACCGTTGGGAAATTGTTGCGCCAGATATTGGGTACTGAGTTCCTGGTGAAACGCCGGCCGGGTAATGATGCTGGTGAGGAATTCCTGATTGGTTTTCACGCCACCGATGGCAAAGTGGTTCAGACCCTGCAGCAGGCGTTGCGCCGCCAGTCCCCGGCTGCCACCGTGGGCGATGATCTTGGCCACCATGGAATCGTAAAACGGGGTGATCTCGGAGCCCTGGGCCACACCGCTGTCGATGCGCAGCCCTTCCGCCACCGGTTCGCGATACAGCGTGATGGTGCCGATCTCCGGAAGGTAATCGTTGGCGGGATCTTCCGCATTGACGCGGGCTTCGATGGCATGGCCATTGGCATGGATATCGTCCTGGGTGAACGCCAGGGGCTCACCCCGGGCAACGCGGATCTGCCACTCCACCAAGTCCAGGCCGGTGACCATTTCCGTGGTGGGATGCTCCACCTGCAGACGGGTATTCATCTCCAGAAAATAGGCTGCGCGGCTGTCGGCATCCAGAATAAATTCCACCGTACCGGCGCCCTGATAATTCAGGTGCTGGCCCAGGCGCACCGCACACTCGAACAGCTCCTGCCGCACGGATTCATCCAGGTGGCTGACCGGTGCTTCCTCAATCACCTTTTGATAATTGCGCTGGATGGAACATTCCCGATCCAGCAAATGCAGCACGTGGCCGTGATGGTCACCCAACAACTGCACTTCAATGTGACGGGGGCGAACGATGTATTTTTCCAACAACACCCGATCATCGCCGAACGCGCTCTGCGCTTCCTGCCGCGCCTGTTTCAGTGCCCCTTCAAACTCGCCTGCCGCATGTACGATGCGCATGCCTTTACCGCCACCACCGGCACTGGCTTTGATCAGCAGAGGAAAGCCGATGCTGTGGCCTTGATCGAGCAGGGTTTCCAGATCCTGAGCCTCACCGTTATAACCGGGCACCGTGGGAATATCCAGGGATTGGGCGATGGCTTTGGCCTCGATCTTGGAGCCCATGGCCGCAATGCTTTCCACACTGGGGCCGACAAAAATAATGTCCTGCTGCGCGCAGAGGGAAATCAGCGCGGTACTTTCTGACAGGAAACCATAGCCGGGGTGGATGGCATCAGCGCTGATTTTGCGGGCGGCCGCAATGATGGCCTCTGCATTGAGGTAACTTTCATTGGCCGCCGAACCGCCGATGTGCACGGCCATGTCCGCCTGCTGCACGTGCTGGCTGTGGCGGTCCGCATCGGAGAACACCGCCACCGATTCGATACCCAGGCGTTTGCAGGCCCGAATCACCCGGCAGGCAATTTCACCCCGGTTGGCCACCAGCAATCGTTTTATGGCACTCATTTCTGCCTCCAACGGGGAGTTTCCTTATTGAAAAAGCAATGGATGCCTTCCTGGCCTTCTTCCGATTCCCAGGTGTCCGCCAACAGGTTCGCGGTGTAAATCAGATTGGTGTCGGTATCGTGGCTGTCCACATAAAAAATCAGTTTTTTGGTGGCAGCAATGGCACCCGGTCCACACTGCAATACATACTTGAGCTCTTCTTCCACCGCGGCGTCAAGTTGATCGTCCGGCACCACTTCATCCACCAATTTTAATTCCTTGGCTTTAGCTGCGGTGAGCGGGCGGGCATTAAGGAATGTGCGGCGGGCATTGGAGCGGCCCATCTTGGCCACCACAAAGGTGGAGATGTTGGCGGGGGTCAACCCCAGACGCACCTCGGTGAGGGCAAAGTTGGCAGACTCCACGGCGATGGTGATATCACACACCGACATCATACCGGTACCACCCCCATAGGCCTGGCCGTTGATGCGGCCAATCAGGGGCTTGGACAGTTCGTTCAGGGTGCGCAGCATGCGCGCCAGGCGAGCGCTGTCTGCCACCCGTTCGACACGACTGGCATCAAAGATTCCCTGCATCCATTTCAGATCACCGCCGGCGCAAAAGGATTCGCCCTGGCCGGTCAACACCACGGCCCGTACCTGGGGATTGTTATCCAACGCCACGGCGGCTTCGGTTACTTCCCGAATCAGTTCATCGTTCATGGCGTTGTGGCGCTCAGGCCGGTTCAACAACAGCGTCGCCACGCCGCGGGCATCGATGGTCACTTGAATGGTGTTGTAATTCATTTTTGGTTTACTCACTCTCAGAATCGGGTACGGTGACGCAGGAAGGTAAACGTGAGGTTTGGGAATCGCTGCAAGCACATCCCTGTGCGCTCGACAGCGGCCGTCCATGGCCGCTGACGTTCCCAAACCTCACGTTTACCTTCCTGCATCCCCTCTGTGCCATCCTTCTACATCCGGTACACGTAACTACGCTCGTCTTCCAAAGGCAGCATAGCCGCCACTGCCAGACAGAGCGCCAGCACATCCCGGGTTTGTTCCGGCTCAATGATGCCGTCATCCCAGATCCGCGACGTGGCGTAGTAGGCGTTACTCTTTTCCGCGTACATGGCCCGGGTGTCCCGGTCCAGTTGCGCCAGGGATTCCGGCGTGGCCTTATTGCTGATGCTGGACCTGGCCAACTCCATCACCACGTTGGTGCCAATATCGGGGCTCATGGTGGCCACCACCGAATTGGGCCAGGCAAACATCAGGTTCGGTCGAAAGCCACGACCACACATACCGTAGTTTCCCGCACCGTAGGAGCCACCCACCACGATGGTGAAGCGCGGCACTTTGGCACAGGACATGGCATACACCAGCTTGGCACTGTGTTTGGAAATACCACCCTGCTCCGCCGCTTTGCCCACCATGAAGCCCGGCACGTTTTGCAGGAACAGCAGGGGGATGTTGCGTTGCTCGCAGAGGGAAATAAAATGCGCGCCCTTCACCGACGCATCAGCAAACAGCGGTCCGTTATTACCGAGAATGCCCACCGGATAGCCGTCAATGTGGGCGGTGCCACAAATCAGGCTGGTGCCCCACTGGGGTTTGAATTCCTGGAATTCACTGGCATCCACCAACCGGGCAATCACCTCCCGAATGTCGTAGGGCTGGGCAAAATCCCGGCTCACGATGCCTTTCAACTCATCGATGTCGTAGACCGGCGGCTTGCTGTCCTGGCGCCGTTGCTGGCAGGCCGGCTTGCGATTCAGTCCGGCCACAATATCCCGCATACGGGCCAAGGCTTCCTGCTCGGTTTCGGCAATATAGTCCGACACCCCGGATACGGTGGTGTGCATCTCGGCACCGCCCAGCTCCTCCGGGCTGATGTCTTCGTTGATGGCGACTTTAACGATGGAGGGACCGCCCAGGTGGATGGTGGCATTGCCGCGCACCATCACCACTTCATCAGATAGCGCCGGAATATAAGCCGCACCGGCGGTGGAGACGCCGAATACCGCCGCCAGTTGTGGCAGGCCCCGGGCCGACATATTGCATTGGCGGAAGAAAATATTGCCAAAGTGATCCCGGTCCGGAAACACCCGGTCCCATTCATGCAGGTAGGCACCACCGCAGTCCACCAGATAAATGCAGGGCAGGTTGTGCTTATCGGCAATTTCCTGGGCGCGGATGTGTTTCTTTACCGTCTCCGGATAATAGGCGCCGCCTTTCACCGTGGAATCATTGGCCACGATCACACAGTGGGCCCCATGAATCACACCGACGCCGGTCACCACACCGGCACTGTGCACCCGCCCACCGTACTGCTCATAAGCTGCCAGGGTGGAGAACTCCAAAAACGGCGTACACGGGTCCACCAACAGGTCAATACGTTCCCGTGGCAGCAGCTTTCCCCGCCGGCGATGACGTTCGATCAGATGGTCCCGGCCACCGTTGATGGCCTCTTCCATGCGACTGCGGAGTTGCAATGACAACTCGGTGTGATACGCGTAGTTATCACGGTAGGCGTCGGCATTCTTGTTGACGTTGCTCGCTATTCTGCTCATTCAGATTTCCAACTACTTAGTTCGGCCTGTGCCTTCCCAATACGGTGCACGAATCAGTTTGCGGCTCATCTTGCCCACCGGCGTGCGGGGTAAGGGTGTGGTCTGGATTTCCACCTTGATGGGCTTTTTGTATGACCCCAATTCCTTGGCACACATTTCAATGAGTTCCTGCTCGCTCACCAGCGCCGGATCATCCACCATCACAATGGCATAAGGGGATTCACCGAAGCGTTCGTGGGGCACTCCAAAGGCCACCACCTCAATCACCTGTTCATGGGTGGCCAACACATTCTCCAGCTCCGTCGGCCAGATGTTGAAACCACCAGACAGAATCATGTCGTCCTTGCGGTCGAACATATACAGGTAACCATTGTGATCCAGGTAACCCACGTCACCGGTGTGAATAAAGCCTCGCACCACGGTCTTGGCGGAGGCTTCCGGGTTTTCCCAATAACCACTCATCTGACCGTCGTTACGGAAACAGATCTCGCCCTCCTCACCATAAGGCAGCGCCTGCTGGGTTTCCGGATCGCGAATTTCCACTTCACAGAACGGATGCACTTTGCCCAAGGAACGCAGCGGATTGGAACCGGCCACCTCCGTCACCCACTCTGATGCCATGGTCATGGTGACCGGCACGCCTTCAGACTGACCGTAGAGCTGACACAGCGCATCGCCCCAGGTGCCATGGGCTTTGCGCACCGAGGCTTCCGTAATCGGCGCCGCACCGATCATCAACACTTTCAGGCTGGAGTAGTCCCGCGTCTCCACGCCTTTGACGTGCATGATGTCGTTCACCATGGTGGGCGCCACAAACATGTACGCCACTTTTTCGTGTTCCATCAGATCCACCACCGCATCGGCCTGGTATTTTTCCACCACCAGGTTGACACCCCCCATCAACCAGATGGGCACAAACATATAACCGGAGGCGTGGGAGATGGGCGCGATGTGCATGCACACATCACCGGGGGAAACCGGAGGCAGGGTGAAAAACCAGTTGCGACCGATCTCGAGCCAGGAGCGGTGGGTAAAGGCCACCCCTTTGGGTTTGCCTGTGGTGCCGCCGGTATGGCGAATCACATAATTCTGTTCCGGCTCCACCGCAACGTCTGGGTCCGTATCCGGAAAGCTGGCCAACCAGTCCTCGTAGCCGCTTTTCTGACGCACGATGATGTGCTCCAGTTCTGCCAGCTCGTGGTTCATGCCTTCCAACTGGTCTGCGTAATGTTCTGCCACCACCACCGCACGACAGTGAGTGTGTTCCATCATGTACTGGTGACTACTGCGGGCGTTACGGGCATAGAGCGGCACCCGCGTGATGTTGGCAATGGCCGCCCCCAGGAAGAAGTCCACCGCCTCCAGGGTATTGTCCTCCAGCGACGCCACCGCATCGCCGGGTTTCAGCCCCATGGACAACAACAGGTTCGCCATGCGACAACCCCGCTGCCAGGCCTGGGCGAACGTCAATCGTGATGTGCCGGCAATGATGGCGGGTTTATCCGCATGGAACTGGGCTGAACGACGCATCATGTCTCGAATATTCATCGTATATTCCTCGTTGTAATTATGTCTGTCCCGGTTAATGTGCGTGCCATACCCACTGCAATGGCAATCTGGTTATTACTGTGCGTCCACCCTGTGCGCTGCCTGATCGCGAAACCCCGGGCGTGGCGCAGGCGGCATGCCGTCCACATAGGCCGGATACAGGGCCTGCATCACACCATCACACTCAGCCACCAACCGCCGGGTCTCCATATGATCGCTGTGTAGGGCTGTGGCCATATCCCGAACCACATTGAAGCAACACGCCACAGGATCAAAACGCGCCTCGCATTCCGTCACCGTGAGCCCGGCAAAATAGCGCTCCAGTTCTGCCTGCAATGCGGTTTGTGGTAACGGGTCGTGCATGCGCGCCAACCATTCCGGTCGGCCTGCCGCCTCACAAAACGCCTGCCAGAATTTCGCTTCCACCGCCCCCAGCGCCACCCGTTGCCGGTCTTTCGTCTGATAGATGCGGTAGCGGGCTGCACCGCCGTTCAACAACGCTTGGGCGCGGGGCATTCCGGAACCGTTCTGCTGTGCGTCCACCAGTGAAAACGCCATCAACGGCATCACCGCATCCGCCAATGCCACTTCGATGTGACAGCCTTGTCCACTGCGTTGCCGTTCCAATAAGGCGGCCAAGACACTGCTCAATCCGAACAGGGATGCCGAGCAGTCTGCCAACGGCGGCCAGGGTGCTATCGGCTGGTCTGCGGTGCCGGTCCCTTCCAGCACGCCGTTCATGGCCAGGTAGTTGATGTCGTGACCCGCGGCTTGCTGCAGCGGCGATTGCGTGCCGTAGCCATTGAGGGAACAGATCACCAGTTGCGGATACCGTTTCCGCAAGTCCGCCACCGACAGATCCAGCTTATCCAGCACTCCGGGGCGGAAGGATTCGAACAGCACATCCGCATCCTGCAACAACTCCGCGAGCCTGGCCTGGCCTGCTGCGGATTTGAGGTTTAGCTGCAACCCCACTTTGCCGCCATTCACCGCATCAAAATAAGCGGAATGCCCGTGCTCACCCGGCGGCCCGATGAAACGCAGCTCTTCTCCATTTGGGGGTTCTACCTTGATCACGTCCGCCCCCAGGTCCACCATCATCAGCGTGGCCAGCGGGCCGGGCAGGTGGCGGCTCAAATCCACCACCTTGATGCCCTGCAGGAATTGATTGATGCGACTCATGGATGCTCCGCGTGGGCTTGATTGCGACCTCAGGTGAAGGTCACATCCAGTCCCAGTTCCTTGGCAATGATCATGGTCTGGATCTGGCTGGAGCCGTCGCCAATGCGGGTAATGCGGGTATCGCGCAGATAACGGGACACCGGACAATCATTCATAAAGCCGTAACCACCGTGCACCTGTACGGCCAGATCGGCCACCTCCGATGAGGATTCGCAACAGTAGTACTTGGCCATGGCCAATTCATAAATACTGGCGGTGCCGGCATCGGCTTTCATGGCCGCTGAGCGTGCCAGCATGCGCGAGGTTTCCACTTTCACCGCCATGTCGGCGATCATCTTCTGCACCAGCTGCAAACCGCCCAGGGTGCGGCCGAAGGCCTGGCGCTCTTTGGCGTAAGTAATGGAGTGATCCAGGCAGGCCTGGGACAAGCCCAAGGCACAGGCGGACAGGAAGCAGCGGGCGGATTGATAGGTTTTGTGGACGATGTAACGGCCATCCCCTTCGTTGCCCACCATCATTTCGTCACCCACTTCCGCGCCGTCCAGATAGATGGGGTGCGTGTCGGAGGAGCGCCAGCCCAGCTTGTCATAGGATTTACCGATGGTGACGCCGGGGGTTCCTGCGGGCACCAGGAACAAACTCATTTTGGTTCGCTCTGCGTCTTTCGGGCTGGTCACGGCCCCCACCAGGTTATAGGCGGTGATGTCCGTACCGGAGTTGGTGATGAAGGCTTTCTCACCACTGATGGACCACTTGTCGCCTTTCTTGTCGGCACGGGTGGTGAATCCGGCAGTCCAGGACCCGGCCTGGGGCTCGGTACCGGCAATGGAACCCACAGCCGTTCCGGCGACGATGCCGGGGAGGAATTCCTGCTTCTGCATATCACTGCCGAACGTCTGCAGGGTCAGGCCGGTAGCCACCGCCACCATCACTGACAGGGCAAAGGTCTGATCCGCCCGCGCCAGCTCTTCAATGGCCAGGGACATCTCCAGAATGCCCAGCCCCAAACCACCGTGTTCTTCTTTGAACGGAATGGCGCAGACGCCGATATCCTGGTTCATTTTCAGGTAGAGGTCGGTGGGAAACTGGGCTTTCTGGTCCAGCTCATAGGCGATGGGGGCCAGCTCGGATTGGGCCCACTCCCGGACGGTGTGTTGCAAGTTCTTCTGGTCTTCCGTCAATTCAAACATCGTGAGGATTCCGTTATTGGTTCGGCGTTGAAATCATTATGCGGACAACCCCCTGGGCACCCATCGTCCAAGTGGACTAGGACATTCCAAAGCACCTGCAATACCTTTTGAATCCAGCTTTTAGCCCAAAAAAACCATAACAATTCATAACCAATTACAACAACAGAGGCTGACATGCACTCACGGTGGTTGCTGCACCTGATAACGTCGATAACGGTACTGCTATCCGGTTGTTCGGTCCGGGACATGGCCGCCTCGGGCATGGTTTCTTTCGGTAATGAATACATCAGCCCCTGGTTTATGGCCTCCGACGATACCGACGTCATGTGCGCCATGGGCGAAGGCATGGGCGCCATGACGTTTCCGCTGGGACCCAATGTAGACCCCATGATTCCCATGCTGACCCTGGCCTCCGGCATGTGCGCGGACGAAAAAGCCAAAGAGGAAGAACTGCGTTTTCTGCGCGCCATGCGCAAGAACGACGTGGCCACCGCCCAGGATGCCCGCACCCTGCAAAAACGCTGGACCACGCTGGCCGCCCGCCGCCAGTACATGGGCTACCAGGCGGTGGTGCGTTACTTCGGCGACCCCACTGACGGCTGCCCGCAGTTCGACGACCGGCACGAAGAAATGAGTTATCTGTTCGGGATGTTCGGCGGGCTGCAGGCATTTCAATCTGACCTCAACACCGGCGGTGCTGCCGGCGTGTCCCTGGACACCATGCCGAAAGCCCTGGCGGGATTACAGTGCGTGAACAGCGATGCATTCTGGGGCATCCCCAATGGGGTATTGGCGGTGACCGACATCACCAAAGCCAGGCTGGACAATGACACGGCGGCCGAGCAAGCCGGCTTGGCGCGCCTGCAACAGGCAGCGGCCAGCGGTGAACAGCAAGGGGTACGGATGGTGCACCTGCTGGAAGCCACCCTCTATGCCAGCCAGGGGGACGAAGCCAACATCAAAGCGGTGGTGCGCAAGCACGTTGCCGTCAAACAGGAAACACCGGCCAACCCGGATCTGAAACTGCTGGATGAAATGACCACCCGCGGCATCCGCCTGATCTCCGACAAACTGTGGACCGCCCACACCGGACAACGCACGCCGTTCGGCAAGCTGGGTACGTTCTGGGATGACCCGGCCATCCCCAGTGACGCCATGGACATCGACGATCTGCTTTAAAATCCGCCCAACTTCGCGAGGACATCAGCATGACATTCAAACCAAGCAAGCAAAGCCTGTTGCTGGGATTGGCCAGCGGCGGCCTGCTGCTGATACACAGTCTGCTGCAGGCGGCCGAACCGGTTCCCCTCACCATGTGCGGTTTTATGATGATGGGGGAAGGCGGGCCGGAACACCAAATGCTGCTGGATTACCAGACCGCCGCGCTCAACTGGGGCGTGAAAGTGGAGCTGAAGCCCTACAGCAACGAGAACATCGTGGCCGAGGAGTTGAAATCCGGCGTCTGCGACCTGGCCAACATGTCCAGCCTGCAGGCACGCAAATTCAATAAGTTCACTGGCACCCTGGACGCGCCGGCCTCCATGCCCACGTACGACCACTTGCACACGGTTCTGCAAACCCTGGCCAAGCCCTCTGCAGCCAAATACATGCGCAATGGTGAGTTTGAAGTCATCGGCGTGCAACCGGCCGGCGCAGTCTACATTTTCAGTAATGACAACCGGGTGCGCAGCCTGTCGGATTTATCCGGCAAGCGCATGGGGGTCATGGACAGCATGCCGGAAATGCGGCAACTGGTGGTGGATCTGGGCATGACGCCGGTGTCCTCCACCCTCACCAACCTGTTCCAGAAGTTCAACAACAAAGCCATCGACATCACCGGTGGCCCGGCCATCCTCTATGAGATGATGGAACTGCACAAAGGCCTGAAGCCCAACGGCGGCATTCTCAACGAACCCATCCTGCAGGGCAATTCCCAATACATTGCCCGCTGGTCACGACTACCGGAGGGCTTTGCCCAGCACTCGCGGGAATATTTTATCCGTAACTTCAACCAGAGCCTGGAGCTGATCCGCGCCGCCGAGGATAACATTCCCAAAGACCTGTGGATTCCCCTGGCCGAAGACAAGCGCGCAGAGTACAACGAGCAAACCCGCAAGCTGCGATTGTCGTTCCGGGATGACAATCTCTACGATGCCCGCATGCTGACCCTGTTGCGCAAGGTGCGCTGCAAGAAAGATCCCACCCGGGCTGAGTGCACCGACCCCAATGCCGAATAACATCAACAGGGTAACAATGTGAAAGAGTTGTCGCTGGAATCCACCGCCCACTCCGTCAAAGACAGCCTGCTGGAACGATTGCCGGTGGTGGCGATTCTACTGTTGCTGATCTTTGTCATCTTTGCCCGCACCGGTGAAAGCGTGCACGGGCAAATGACCCAGCTGGGTGCCTATCTGTGGGAGGATTACTTTGTGCTGCGGTCCGAGGTGAGCACCCCGGACTGCAATCCGCACATGAATATTGAGCAACGCCTGCAGCAACTGGAAGCCGAAGCCGGTGCCGATGATTTCGACTTATTTGATGACGCGCTTGATGATGGCTTTGACCGCGATGCCGCCCGTACCTCACTGGTCAAACAACAACAGCAATGTGCCCTGGCCCATGAACAGGCCGCCCGCTATCTGGCACAACTGACCCCAGCCTTGGAGCTGTACCGCTCGGTGGAGCATGTGTTTTCCCAAGCCAGTATTTTTTCAACCGAACACCAGACGTTGCTGCTGATGGCACTGCTGTTTATCTCCGCCGGGCTGGCCACCGGCAAACGCCATCACATCAGTTTCCGCCCCATGCTGTCGGCGCTGGATCACAAACTCTCCACCACCCTGCAATTGACCGCCAACAGCTCCCTGGCGATCTCGGCCTGGTTCTTCCGCCACAATGCCCTGTCATCCGACATCGCCGCCACCAATCCGGAAATCATCAACGGGCTGGTGATCGGCTCCAGCGCTCTGGCCCTGTTGTCGTTGTATCAATTGTTGACCCTGCCCAAGCACCTGCCGCAACAGGGCTCCCTGACCCACGCCCTGCTGTCGGTACCGCTTTACACCATCGTCATGCTGCTGTTCGCCGTTATTGTGCTGGTGCACCAACAGCATACGGCCGGGTTATCCCTGTATTTCAGTGCTTTCTTCGACCACTCCGGCACCTACATTGATGTGGCCCTTTATCTCTGGTGCGGCATGCTGCTGAAGCAAACCCAACTGGGGGAACGGGTGTTCAGCCTGTTCACACCCTGGAAACTGCCACCGGAACTGCTGGCGTTTGTCGCCATTGTGGTGATGGCCATGCCCACGGCTTACACTGGCGCCTCCTCCATCATTATTCTGGCCATGGGGGCGGTGGTGTATCGGGAGTTGCGCAAGGTGGGCACCCGCCGGCAACTGGCCCTGGCCGCCACCGCCATGAGCGGCAGCTCCGGCATTGTGTTGAAGCCCTGTCTGATCGTGGTGATCATTTCCATTCTGAATAAAGAAGTGGTCACCGACGATTTGTTCTACTGGGGCATCCGGGTGTTTCTGCTGACGGCGTTTGTGTTTTTCGTGTATGCCATGATCACCCGCCGCGATCCCCTGCAGATTGCCACAGCGCGGGATGCCCTGCCGCAGATGACCGGCAACGCCAAACCCCTGCTGCCCTATCTGCTGGTGTTCGCCCTGGTCACCGGCGCCTATCTGTGGATTCTCGACGCCAGGCTGGACCAGTTTTCCGCCCCCATTATCCTGCCGGTGATCATCTTCTGGTGGATTGTGTTTGAACGTAAAGTCAGCCGAGCACCAGCGCTCTATCATGAGCCGGAGCGGCAGGACACATTAGGGGGGTCACTCACCTATTCCATGACCGATGCCTCCATTCATATCGGCGGACTGCTGATGATGATGTCCACCTTTATGATCATCACCAGCCTGGGTGGCAAAACGGTGTCTGCCAGCTTCCTGCTGGATGTCAGCAATCCGTTCTGGGTCATGGCGGCGCTGATGGCGATGTTCGTTCTGATCGGTATGTTTATGGAATCCATGGCGGCGGTGGGTCTGGTGTCAGTGGCCATTGCCCCCATTGCCTATCAGCAGGGTATTGATCCTGTGCACTTCTGGATGACGTGCCTGGTGGCACTGGAGCTGGGATACCTGAGCCCACCGGTGGCCTTAAGCCACATCTTTACCCGGCAGGTGGTCGGTGAAGAGGAAGCCACCCTGGCCGCTGCGGAAGGCGACCGTTTTTATTATCGGCACGAACGGTTACTGCTGCCGCTGCTGGTGATGTCCACCACGTTGCTGCTGGTGGGATTCGGCCCACTGCTGGTCGGTTATCAATAGGGCCTATTGTTGATAGGGCTGGGCATCATGCCAGCGCACCCAGCGCGCTTCCAGTGCCCGCAGGTCCTCATCCTTGGGTTTGATCTGCAATCCCCTGGCAATCAGCTCACGGGCGGTTTCCAGATTCTCGTCGTCCAGATAATGACTGCCCATTTCATAGTACGCGTTGGCGTAAAGTTCCTGCGCGGCTTTCACCTGTTCATCCGCCATATTAAGCTCCAACACGGCCATGTAGGCGGCGTAGGCGTTATCCATGTCCACCACGGATAATTTTTCCTTACGCTTCAACCGGGCCAGCCAGCGCTCCAACCGCTCGCTCACCTCCAGGTTCTTCAAACGGCGAATCACCACCAGCTTGTCTTCCACCTTGAGTTCATATTCATAGTCCACCTTATCCCGGGCTGCCACCAGTTGCGCACGGGCAGCGTAGGTCTCCGCCTGATCCAGCTCACCTTCGTTCAGATGCTGGCTGGCAATGGCCAGGTAACGGTCCACAATGCGGCCCAACCCGGCTTTGGCGGCGGCGTGGTCCGGGTCCCGCTCAAGAACGTTCATATACAGTTGATACGCGCTGTTTTCCATGGGCTGCATCAGGTGGTTGTTGTACATGGCGTGATTGGCGTCGGCCATCAGGGCTTCTATTTCCGCTGCGGGCGATGGCTCTGTTGTGTCGGCTTCTAACGCCGGAGCAAGCGCCATCGCATCTGCGTCCGTGGGCTCGGTGGCCTGTGGCTGTGCATGCGCCTGTGCATGCGCCTGTGCCTGTGCCTGTGCCTGTGCCTGTAGCGTGGTCTCGATCCGTTCCGGAGTATCTGTCGTAGCAGCCGGTGCTGCTTCATTCCCCGCCAACGTCAGGTCGGGTTCAACGTCAACAGCTGCCACAACCTCCGTCATCGGTGCCGGTACAGGATCGGTTACGGGTTCCATACTGGTCAGGGCGGCTTGCGGCGCAAGCGCCTCGCGCGGTATCAGTGGCGTCTGCTCCGGCAGGTTTGGAAGGTTGCGGTTGGCTTGCTGATCATCTGCAGCGCGCAACGGTGAGGAAGCCTCCGCCAGAGGTTCCGGCACGCGACCGCTGCCATCCATACCCAGGAAGAACAGCAACAACACCACCGATGCCGCACAACCTGCCAGAACAACCTTGGCTTTCATTGTCAACTGATCATCCCGGGCGGCGTCCGGGTAATGGTATGAGTTACTGGATTGACGGCCAGGCGGATGAGCAGCCGGCAGGGTCAGGCTGCGGGGGGACACCTTGCCCAGTGGCACCCGGATGCTGCCACCCTGAGCGCCACCCCCTGCTGCCGGTTTGTTCCCGGCCTTCTTGGCCTGCGTTTTCACCGCCGTTGCGGCCGCTTCTGCACTCGCGGTCTTGCCAGGCCCTGCTTTGCTATGAGCGGGGGCTTGTGAGGCGGCTTGCGACTGCGCGGCCTGTTTGCGCATGACCGCCGCCTGAATACGACCGCCGCCCTGCTGCGGAGCCGACATGCCCTCGGCTTGCGGAGCACGGGCAGGCATCAGTACCGTATCATCGTCAGCGACGCTGTCCCCTTCTGAATCCGGGCCCGCCACCGCCGGGGGTCGCGGCTTCGCATTCGCATCAGCCCGGGCAACGGGCATTTCCGCTGCCAGGGGGGCCACCGCTGCCACTGCAGCCGGTTCGGTCACCCGCGCAACCCTGGGTTCTGCTGTAGTGGAGTCTGCTGTAGCGGGTTCTGCAGTAGTAGGCTCTGCAGTGGCGTGCTCAGCCACTGTCGCCTGCTGCACTGCATCCGCCAGCGCCTGTCCGCTTTGGAAGCGGTCATCGGGATTTCTGGCCACCATTTTTTCGAACAGGGCCTGCAGGTGGCCAAAACGCTCCGGCAACGACGCCGCCGGCAGCGATCCATAGGCACTCTTGATGACGGAAAACACCGTGGAGTTGGCCGGGCGCAGAGGCTCCCCGGTCAACATCTCATAGAATACCAGCCCCAGACTGTAGAGGTCCGAGCGCGCATCCGGTGCCCGCGCCAACGCCTGCTCCAGACTCAGGTAAGGTGCGTAATAATCCAACACACCCGAGGAGGCGCTTTCACTGAAGGATTCGTTGATGACCCTGGCCATGCCGAAATCGCTGAGCAGCACACTGTCGTCTTCCCGGAACAGGATGTTCTCCGGCTTCACACAGCCGTGGATAACGGCTTTGGAATGGGCGTAGTCCAGCGCCAACGCCAGCTCCACCAGAATCCGCGTGGCCTGCTGCAGCGCCATGCCCTGACCGATCCGGCTGCGCAGATTTCCACCCGGCAGGTATTCCATGGTGATGTAGAAACTGGCGTCAGCATCGCCATCGGTGTATCCCGCAGTATAGATAGGCGCAATGCTGCGATGGTTGAGGCGGGCGGCCACCCGGGCTTCCTGCAGGATGTCATCGCTGAAGCGCGCATCGCGCCCGAATTGCGGCAACAGCATTTTAACAGCCGCTTCGCGGGCAATCTCGCGCTGCACCGCCAGGTACACCTTGGTGACACTTCCAATGCCGATCTCTTTGACCAATTCAAAACCCGGAATCGTCTGCGCCATGGTCTTACTGATATCCGTAACACGTTCCTTGTTCATGTGATTTTCAAGTTCATGTCAATTTACACGTACGGGCAAGAGTATCAGTAAAAGCGGTCCATAAACCACTCGTCGCCATTCTTCTTACGTTCCCAGCGGGCATTCAGATCCTGCAGGTTTTCGTGTTCGGGATTGATCTCCAACCCTTTGGCAATCAGGTCACCGGAAATCTCCAGGTCATCGGATTTGAAATAGCGTTTGCCAAGGGTGAAGAATGCATTGGCATACACTTCGTGGGCCACATTCACCTTTGGATCACGATAGTTGTTATTCAACACCGACATGTAGGACTCGTAGGCACTGTTCAGGTCGTCCGGTGTCAGGTTCTGCTTCTGTTTCACAACAGAAATCCAGGTTTCCAGTTGCTCCATGACCTCCAGGTAGCGGACGCGCTCGATGGTGCTCTGCATACGCCCCACTTCCTGCTTCTGCTCCGCTGACACTGCGTCCAGTGCTGCCACCGCGCCGGCCCGGTCTGCATATTCCTGGGCCTGGTCCAGTTCGCCCTCATTCAATTGCCGGCTGGCCAGCACCAGATACTTGGCCACAATGCGATCCAGGCCCTGGCGTGCTTCCGGATTGGTGGGATTCAACTCCAGCGCTTGCAGGTACAGAGTGTACGCGCTGGTTTTTTTTGGCAACATCAGGCGGTCGCGGCGCAATGCCTCCCGGGCCTGCTGCAACAAGATTTCGAGTTCCCCAGAGGCGGAACCCGAGCCATCGTCTTGCATCAAGCCCGGCTCAGTGTCACTGGAGCGGGTGGGCGCAGTTTCCAGCAACGCCAATTGCATCGTCTGCTGCTCCTCATTCTGCTCCTCCGGTGCCGCCTCGGCGGTGGCAATGATGCCAACAGCGGACCGGCCCTCTTGCTCATCGGGTTGCGGTGGTTGCTCCAGCGATTGCGCTACGTCCGTTATGGTGTCCGGCGCGCTCTGCTCAAGTGGGGGTTCTGTGGTCGCGGAATCCAGAGCAGTATCTGCAGCTAGATCCAGATGGGCTGTTTGTTCCGGCGGCGTAGCGGAGCCAGCACTGGTGTCCAGGTCATCCAGATAACTGGCCAGCACATCACCGGAGTTCCCCTGCCCTGATGCCTGGGCAGTTGATTCCAGCGCTGCGGGTGCGTTGGGTTCTTGTGCGTTGGGTGCCGGTGTCTTGATTGCCGGTGTCTTGATTGCCGGTTTCTCAAGCTGTTTTTGTGTAAGTTGCTGCGTGCGTTGCTGTGCTTCGGATTCCTGTTTTTGGGATTCCGGCTTCTTGGATACCTGCTTATTAAATACCTGGGTACTGGTTTGCGGTGCCTCAGAGGGTGGAGGCGTATCACCTGCCTGTGCTATGCGGAGGGCAGGATCAGGCTGCTTGCTGGGCGCAGCGTCCGACGCCGGAGCGGGCGCCATCACCGGCGTCTGCGCCACCGGTTGCGATGGGGCCGGCAACTCATCTTCACCACGGTTGGACAAGGTCAGTCCTGCCCCCACCAAGAGCAACACCACCGCCGCCGCTGCCCCCTGCTTTCTGCGGTCCGCCAGAATGCCGGAGCGCAGGTTACTCAGACGCGCCTCGATCTTATGCTCAACCTGGATCGCCGCCTCGGACACCCGGCTGCTTAATTTGCTTAATTTGGCACTGGCTGCGTCGCCATGCAGGGTGGGCGCAGCCGCAGCAGCATGTCGACCGGTGGGCATGGGGGCCGGCGTCGCCACTGCCGCCCGATGCTGACCCGTGGCTGGCACTATGATCCGGGTGCCACCTTCGGTTTCACTGACGAACTCTTCCAGCACAACGGTATTCCAGTTTTCCGGCGCCGCCCGCAAATAGGGTTCCAGGGCAAAGGCCACTTCACCGGCGGATTGATAGCGGTCTTCAGGAGCCTTTGCCACCATTTTTTCCAACAGTGGTTGCAGATAGGAGAAAGTCTCCGGCAGTTTTGGAATCGGCTCGGAGATGTGCTTGATGGCCGCCGCCACCGACGAGTTGGCATCGTACAGCGGTTTGCCCACCAACACCTCATAGAACACCACCCCAAGGCTGTAGATATCGGAGCGGATGTCGATTTCACGGGCCAGTGCCTGCTCCGGGCTCATGTAATGGGGGGAGCCCACAATCATGCCGGTGGACGTCATGTTGCAGTCGGATGTGTCGAGGGCTTTGGCAATACCAAAGTCAGTCAGCACCACGGTATTGTCTTCCCGGAACAAAATGTTTTCCGGCTTGATATCGCGATGGATGTAGGATTTCGAATGGGCGTAGGCCAGGGCAGTGGCAATCTCATAAATGACGTGCAGTGCTTCTTCGGCGCGAATGCCCTGCTTGAGGCGCTGCTTCAAATCGCCGCCCGGCAGATACTCCATGGAAAGGTAGTGATGCGCCCCGGCCCGCCCCACATCAAACACCGGTACAATATTGCGGTGATTCAGGCTGGCGATGATGCGGGCCTCACGGAAAAAGCGCTCACTGAACACCTCATCACCCATCAGGTGGCGCGCCATTATTTTCAGCGCCACCTGGCGGTTGAAACTTTCCTGCACCGCCAAATAGACGGTGGCCATGCCGCCCTTGCCGATCACTTTGACTATTTTGTAGCCAGGTATTACCACTTCCATTGGAATACACCACCCCTCGTACTGTGCTTGACCCCGAAGACTGAATAACGACGATGGTTGGGAGAGACCAGTATTTTTGTGCTCTTAGCCGGCGAATGTCCAGAGCCTGAAAGGCCCTCTGTGAAAATTACGGCTTTTTGCCCGGCATTGGCCCATAAACTGATCAATCTTCACACTAAGCGGGTTTGCATGCGACGCGAGGCCAAGTCGGATACGGTCAAGTGTGACGGAATTGTTGCCAGCGGCCGGACACTGATAGTAGCCTTGAACCAAGCATCAGCCTTGGGGAGCCTGTCGATATGTCGTTATTCGTCAAAGCCGCGGAAGTCTGGCAACCGGACCTGAGCGGCCAGTTTCTGGTCCTGGCATCTTCACACTACGGTGATCTGGCGCAATTTGAATCCGCCAGCCAAGCCATGGCATTCGCCTTCGCCGAGGGTATGCCGGGGCGAACCTGGGCAGAGCGCCGCCCGCTGATCTGGACCGACCTCAGCGGGGAGGATTTCAAGCGCAGCCAGCTGGCCCAGGATGCCGGCCTGGCCTGCGCGTTATCGATTCCGGTGTTCGCGGGGGACTTCCTGCTGGGCGTGGTGGTGTTGTTCTGCGGAGCCGGCAGCGACCTGTCCGGTGCCGTTGAAGTCTGGCATAACCCCTCCGGCAGCAACAACGAACTCAAACTGGCGGATGGTTATTACGGACAGCTGGAACGGTTTGGCTGGATCTCACGACGCCTCACCATGCTACGCGGTCGCGGTTTGCCGGGGCAGGCCTGGGATCAGAACCGACCGGTAATGATCAATGATCTGCCGCATTCCAACAGTTTCCTTAGGGCGCGCAACGCCGAGGAGAGCGGAATCACCAGCGGCCTGGCGATTCCCTTCAGCTACTCTTCCAAGGATGTGCGCGTAGTCACGTTCCTCTCCACCTTGTCCACGCCCATCGCCAAGCGCTTTGAAGTCTGGGTGCCTGACCGGGATGACCGCTACCTGTTGTTCCGTACCGGCTTCTGCTCAGAATCCAGCGATCTGGAGCAACGTTATCTGGATACGGCCTTCACCCGCGGCCAGGGCGCCCTGGGTGAAACCTGGCTCAGCGGCCGCCCCCTGGTGGAGGAATGTGATCACGCCAACCATGAGCGCTGCGTCTTTATACCGTTTATCGTGGAGGGCAAATTGCACTCCATCATTACACTGGTGTTTTAAGGGCTCGGCAGCGGCCAACACACCAGCACCAGTTGTTCCGGTGCCTGGCAACGGTCGGCATTGCAGGCTTGCACGGTGACACCCACTTTTAACCCGGCACCCGGCGTATGGGGCAGCGACAGCATCCAGGTCCACTCCCAGACGACCGCAGCAGGGTCATTCACAGTGTCTGCCAGAGACAACGGTATGGCCTGTGGTCGCTGGTCCACCCCATAATGCACGGCGGTTACCTGCTGGGGATCAATGTGACAGGGACTGCGACCGCTGACAGTCAGTTGTAAGCGCTGTTCGCCATGCGCCTGAACACCCCGCCATTGTAAACGGGCCCACAGGGCACCTCCGGCTCCATACTGCTGCGACTGGGCACTGCCCTGTTGCCTTTGCACAACACCTTTCACCAGTATGGGCGACGACAGGGGCGCCTGGTTCACCGAGGCCGCAAACGTTCGCAGCTGGGCGTTGATTTTATCCCGCAGCAACCACTCACCGGTTCGATCCTGCAGATCCTGTAAAACCGTCAGCATCAAACCATTGCCGCACATGGTGGCGGAGTCCGCCACATTCTTGCTGCGCACCGGCAACGGCCCGGACACCTGATTACCACTCACAAAGAAGCCTCCCTGCTCCTTGTCCCAATACTGCTCCATGACGGCACAGTAGAGTGTCATCGCTTGCTGCAACCACTGCGGGTCCTGAGCTACGTCATAGAGTCGCAACAGGGCATCCAGCAGATGGGCATAGTCCTCCAGCAAGGCTTCCTCGGAACCTTGCCCGCCCAGGCTCAAACGCCAGAGGGCACCGCTCTCACGTCGATGCAAAGCCAATAACGTGGTGGCCGCCTGGCGGGCGATGTCGTAATAGTCCGGCTCATCCAACAGCCGTGCGGCCTCCGCATAGGCCGCAATCATCATGCTGTTCCACTCGGTAATCACCTTCTGGTCCGTCAACGGTGGCCGGCGCAACGCCCGGTGCCGGTACAGTGTCTGCCGGATTCGCGCCAAGCGCTCCACCAGTTCCGGATAGGGTATCTGCAGACTGCGGGCACCGTCCTGCAAATCCGATTGCAGGTTCAACACCAAGCGCCCCTCGAAGTTGCCCTGTTCTGTGATGGCATAACAACGGGTCAGCAGTTCAAACTCCGCCGGCTCCAGCAGCATTTTCAATTCGGTGTGGCGCCAGATATAAAACAGGCCTTCCTCGCCTTCGCTGTCGGCATCGCTGGCGGAAAAAAACAAGCCCTGTGTGTCGCGCATTTCCCTGCTGACATAGGCCAGGGTTTCCACCACCAGGCGCCGGTATTCCGGATTGCCACTCAACGCAAAAGCCTGGGCATACACCCGCACCAACTGCGCCTGGTTAAACAACATTTTTTCAAAGTGCGGCACCTGCCAACCCGGGTCCACCGCGTAACGATGAAAGCCGCCGCCCACCTGATCATAAAGGCCACCCTGCAGCATGGCGTCGAGGGCGCCACTCAGCATCTGCCAGAGTGGGTTGTGCGGCAGCGGGCACTGTACATCCCGTGCCACCTGGTCCAGCAGGAACAACAGATAAGGCTCCTGCGGAAACTTGGGTGCCTGGCCAAAGCCGCCGTGTTCTTGATCCTGCAGTTTGAGCAGGTGTTGGCTGAGCACGGCCGGCAACTGCGGGTCCGGTTGCTGCGGCTTCAGCACCGGTTCCAGATAGCCTTTGACTTGCATCAGCAGCTGATCAGCCTGGTGCATCAACTCTGCCTGTTCCTCTTGCCATAACAGGTGCACCTGTTGCAGCACTTCGATGAACTGGGCCTTGCTGTAATAGGTGCCACCAAAGAAAGGAGCGCCCTGTGGCGTCAGGAACAACGACATGGGCCAGCCGCCACTGCCACGGATGATCTGCAATGCAGTCATGTACAGTTCGTCCAGGTCCGGGCGCTGCTCGCGATCCAGTTTGATGGCAATAAAATTCCGGTTCAGGTGCTCAGCCACCTGCAGGTCATCAAAACTTTCTTCTTCCATCACATGGCACCAGTGACAGGTGCTGTATCCCACCGACAGGAACACCGGCTTGTTCTGCTCTTTGGCCACTTGAAACGCGCTGGCATCCCAGCTGCGCCATTTCACCGGGTTGTGGGCATGCTGCAATAGATAGGGGGAGGACTCCCGAATCAGGTGATTCACGAAACGTGGATTGCCATCGGCATCCAGATGACGGGTTCGAATGTCGTATTGCCCACGTTTTTGTTCCTGGGCCGCCTGCAGGCCAATACTGCGGATCATGGTTGGATGAGAACTCCTGGCGCCTGTCGCAAACATGACAATGTCATATAGCAGTCAACGGTTTGGCCCTGCAACGGCACTGACACTGTCGCCTTGAAAAGCAATAACCATCTGTTCCAGCTGCAGTTATTGCTTCAACACCGGAACGCACTGGAGGCCGTCCGGGTGGTTCGGGGATTGCAGATTCCATTCCAACAGAGCGCTGGCCAACAGAGCGCTGGCCAACACACCGGCTATCATCCGCAACCTGATGGAGGAACCGCCATGTCCATGGAACAAATCGCTGTCAGCAATGATTACGACTCCGTTACCGATGCTGTCGATGACAGCAGTCAATTGATTGTGGCCTTCGCCTCTTCCGACGGTGACCTGGTAGATCAACACTTTGGCTCGGCGGAAGCGTTTTACATTTACAGCATCAGTGCCGACAGCGCCGATCTCATCACCCACAAGGATTTCGGTTATGAGAAAAAGGACGGCAACGAGGACAAACTGAAACCCAAGCTGTCCTGGCTGATGGGCGCGGACATTGTCTACTGCGGTTCCGTAGGCGGTTCTGCCAGCCGCCAGTTGATTGCCTTGGGCATCACCCCCATGAAAGTCACCGGCGGGCCGGATGTGGAAGAACTCATCGCCGGCATCCAGAGCGAGTTGCAGGGTACACCGGCATTCTGGCTGGCCAACATTCTGAAGAAAAAGCAGGGGCAGAACGAAAGCCGGTTTGATGCCATGGATGACGAAGGTTGGGACGGCTGATCACCCGCGATGGATACCCTGAACTTCATTACCCAACTGGAACGCAACCTGAAAGCCCACATCCGCCTCAACCCCGACCCGCAACAGAGCGCCGACTGGAATCTGGAAATCCAACTGTTTTACCAGGGTCATCCAGCCGGACGCACCAGCTTTAATCTGCACGGTTATTCCCAGGCGGAAGCGGAAAACATCGCCCGCACCGTGAAGGACAATCATTTTATGATGCGGGAAATTGATGAGTACCTGTGGGGTGAAAGTGATTGAGACTGGTGGCTGCAAAATAATTTAACAACCAACCTGAGCAACACATTGCATTAAAAAAGGGCCCGTCGCGGGCCCTTATTGCGTGTTGCTTTGTAATTATTATTTTAAGTCAATGAAGATCGGGTTAGTGTGGAACCAGACATCAGCCCAGGCTTCCACATCAGCGGTCAGAATACCGTTAACATGAGGAGGACAGGCGGCATCATCACATAGGATGTTATCGCTCAGGTTATCCGCCAGCGGATTACCGTACATATCCCGTTCGTTGGGAGTACCAGCCGGAATGTTGCTGCCGCGGGCACGGACATAAGCGTCTTCGGTGGCGCGGAACACATACAGCAGCTTGGAAGTTTTATCCTTCGCATGCTTTTTGTGGCCCCACTTGTGACCATGATCAGCAAAATCATCCCAGGTCTTAACGATACGGGTACTGGCTGGCGCCAACGGATTGAAGTACTCCGGGTTCGCCGGGCTGATCAGTCCGTTCACTTCACCCATGATCAGGTCCACCTGCGCCAGTTCCGGTTCGTTCAGAGGCACCTTCTTGCCAATCTGCAGCAGCGAGGGATTGTCGAAGCCGTACTTGCTGTGGTTCTTGCCGGCCGGATCGGTCACTTCCAACAGCACATGGACCATTTCGCCCTTGCGTACCGAAAGGGTTTCACCCATCGTGGCACACTGGCGTCGATTACAGGCTTTGAAGGTCAGGTCACCGGTGATCAGTTGACCCTGCACGGTGAAGGAGTTCCCGGTGCGCAGACCATCAACGATAGCCTGGGCACGATCTTCCACATCCTGTTCTTCAATCCAGACGAAATTCTCCTGGTATTCACCGGGCCAGAAGTCGTTGGTGGATTCAAAATCCAGCGGACCGAAGCTGCCACGGCTGTGCCAGTCAGAACTGGCGAAGAACCAGAAACGGCGGCCTTCGCTCAGCATGGCATCCCACATGGTGCGCACACCGGGTCGACACAGAGTCACTTTGGCCGGGTCCATATTATCGGGAACCACCTCGTAGTCGGCACCGGCGGCGAAATCCGCCTGGGTCAACGGGCTGCCATCAAAGTCCATACCGGGCTTGGCTGCTTCCGCCGCACCGTAGCAACCGGTGCCGCCGAAGGTAAACAGGCCAGAAGTGGGACGACCGGCATTATAGCTGCCGCGGTCGTACACAGCCTGGTGACCGGGCTGGCTTTCAAAGCCAAAGGCGATGTCCGGTGCAACGGTATTCCAGTCACGCATGTGTTCGACGTTATAGCCTTCGTCATCGTCTTCAATGAAAGCGCCCTGACGCTCTACGTGGGATTGCACTGCAAAGGATTGCCCCGGAAAATTCTCCTGCATCCACAACACCGCGGCGGTGGACTTCACATGGTCTCCAGCATCATCAATGTTGATGCCGCCCACCAGGGTGGAGTTGTAATCCGCAATGCCCTCCTCGGGTCGATTCAGAAACAGGTTCTTAAGCGTGTAGTTTCCAAGCTCGCTCAGTTCACAGGTCCAGCCCTGACCGCCGCCCTGACTGGTATCGTCGGAGTTACGGGCAAAGCAGTACTCAAACTGGGCCAGTGCATCGGAATTAGGCATCGCACCGTACTGACCGGTGCTGATGGAGTTACTGGAATGCTCGTGCCCTGGCACCACCCACTCCAGTCCCAGGAACGCGGTTTTCTCTTCGTTACCGGGTTGATTACGCTCGTCCACGATGCCACCCAGGTTGTACTCCTGCAGACTCTGCCAGCGCCACATGGACTGAACCTGAGCACCATTGCGCATGGTCTCGTAGCTGACATCACCTTTGATATCGGCCGCACCGGAGGGCAGAGAATTCACCCACAGGCCGCGGTTGTATTCGCTGTCACGGTTCAGGTACAGAAAATCACTGACCCGACAATCACGGGCACCACGTCCACTGTGGCCCACATGGACAAACCAGTCCAGGTATTCCAGGGATTTGCGGGTTAAGGTTTTAACTGAGGTGGAACCGTCGGAACAGGTGGTGTGGTTATGGAAGTCACCGGAAAGGTATTGTCCGGCACTGACGTTACCCGCCGCACCGACCACAGCCGCAGCCAGGGCAGCAGACATAACATTCTTGTTCATGAAGAACCCCCGAGTTCTTTCTATAGTATGAATTTGAAATGAAGCAAGACATTTGCATTGCACCCGGCAACATGCCAACAAGGCACGCCCCTCCCTGGAAACCATTTCCGCCAGGCTAGCCGGGTCTTTTTTAATGTTTCTTGGTGTCAGTTAAGTGATGTTTTCTTGACGTTTCACTAACCTAATGTTGCACAAATAAAACTGAGCCCACGTTTGTATAAATCAGTGCTCTGGTGGCCCGTTTCATATTTCTGTAGCACAACCGTTTTATTTATGGAGTCCAGGGTTTCATAACATCCACAACAGAATTCAGGGCGCCGGTACGGATACCTTAGCGACCTTTTTCGCTTGACACGCAAGTATCCAGACTATGTCTTCATCACTGTCATGGCTGCGGGAGCCTTTACTGCAGTTTTTGCTGTTAGCGGCCGTACTGTTCGCCGTTGATGGCTACGTCATGGGCAATCGTGACGATCCTCGACGGATTGTGATCGACGACCAGCGGCTGTTGGACCTGATTTCAATATTTGAAGAAGGACAGGGACGCCAACCCACGGCCGACGAACTCAACAACCTCATCATCAAATGGTCCCAGAACGAGATCCTTTACCGCGAAGCGCAGCAATTGGAGATGGATCAGGGCGACGAAATGATCCGCAATCGCCTGGTGTTGAAAATGCGCAACGTGTTGTTTAACCGGATCATTGTGGATACGCCCAGTGAAGATGAGCTCACTACTTTCTTTGAGTTTCATCGCGATCAGTACGATGACCCTGCTTACTACGACTTTGAGCTGATCGCCCTGCCGAAAGAATTGAACGGGCCAGCAGTGACAGCACTACTGAACGCGTTGAACCAGGGCGACTCCACACCAGAGCAAGCAGCGCTGCTGGTGCGACGCTACCAGCAACGCCCTCTCGGCAACCTGGAGACCATGCTGGGGGCACACCCTGCCCGTGCTCTGCTGGATTCCGCACCACCGGCTGGCACCGGTGCCCAACCACGCTGGTCACAAATCAATGCAGAAACACCGATTATGCTCGCCCGTCTTACCCACACCCGCGACGCACAGCCGGCCCGGCTGGCAGAGGTTCGCAATCAGGTGATTCGGGACTGGAAACAATTTCGCAATGAAATCCAGATGGCCGACCAGACCAAGGCCCTGGCCGATCAATACACCATTCGACTGAACCTGAGCCCGGAACTCAATGCCCTGGTGGAAACATCGGGCAAGACGCTGAGCCAGATCAGTGCTCATGTCAATCCCCGCTCCATAGGGCCAGGCCCGGCGGGAATTAATTGATATGCGCTGGCGTGGCCTGCTGTCGTTGCCGTCACTGCTGTTGCTGTGGACGTTGGGCAACACGGCTATTGCCCACGAGACACCGATTGCCCTGCTCACCCTCAGTGAGCGTCAAGCGGGTCTGTACAACGTGGAGTGGACCTATTCATCATCCACTAACCTGTTGCCCCCCACCGCGGTATTCCCACAACACTGCCAATACGACCATCCCCGCCTACAGTGCGGCAGCGACAACCTGCATGGCCGCTTAGCACTGCTGCAATTGGGAGAACGTTATTCTGCAGCGGTGGTTCAGATTGAACGACTGGACAAGGAAACCCAGACCTACACCCTTACCGGCGCGAACCCGGCTATCATGCTGACACCGGATGGCAAACTGCCCTTGAGCCAAATCGTGGCATCGTACATTCCCCTGGGATTTGAACACATCATGCTCGGGGTGGACCATCTGCTGTTTGTTCTGGGGTTGATGTGGCTGGTGAGCAGTCGCTGGATGCTGTTCAAAACCATCACCGCCTTCACCGTTGCCCACAGCATCACCCTGGCCGCCGTTACCCTCGGTTGGTTAGGGGTTCCAGAGCAGCCAGTGAATGCTGCCATTGCCCTCAGCATCGCCATCATCGCGGTGGAGGTTCTCAAATACCAGCGCGGGGAACCCAGCTGGAGTGCACGTATGCCCTGGGCCATCGCCTTTGGTTTTGGTCTGTTGCACGGCTTTGGTTTTGCCGGCGCGCTCACCGGCATCGGCCTGCCTGCAGAAAACCTGCCCGCGGCGCTGTTGTTCTTCAATGTGGGTGTGGAGCTGGGCCAGATCAGCTTCGTCGTCATTGTGCTGATGCTGCTGTGGAGTCATCGCAGCCTGCAATCCCACTTTCCGCGCTGGAGCGAAACCGCGGCAATCTACGGGATCGGCACCCTGGGCTGCTTTTGGTTTCTCACCCGGCTAGACCTGATCCTGAATCCCGTTTAAACACGACACTGACAGGTAATTATCATGAACATCAACACCGGCTTCTCCACCGTCACCAAGTTGCTGCTGCTAGCGGTGAGCCTCTTTGCCACCCCGGCGTTTGCCCATACAGAGACCGGCGTCGCCGGCGGACTCATCAGTGGGTTTCTGCATCCTATCTACGGCCTGGATCATCTGGTTGCCATGGTGGCGGTGGGCCTGTGGGGAGCACAATTGGGCAAACCGGCAATCTGGTTACTGCCCATCACCTTCCCCTTGGTGATGGCGTTTGGCGGAGTACTGGGAGTGGCGGGTTTCCCCTTGCCCGCCATTGAAATGGGCATCGCTCTATCCGCTCTGGTGCTGGGTATTATGGTGCTGTTCAGTGCACGTCCGCCGCTGGCGCTCGCGGCATTGATCGTCGGCTTTTTCGCGGTCTTCCACGGTTATGCGCACGGGGCGGAACTGCCGGGGGCGGCTAACCCGCTGGCCTATGGAGTGGGCTTTGTCATCAGCACCGGCCTGCTGCACCTGGCCGGCATCGGGCTGGGTGTGTTGACGCGCTGGCCCCTGGGCACCCAGGCTATCCGGGGGCTGGGTGGAATGATTGCGGCCCTCGGGGTGTATTTTTCTGCAGCCAGTGCGGGCTGGATGTAACGCTTTATGCAACACCCTATGCGACTCACTTCACTTACCGCCATGAGGCGCCTGACGGTGGTGCTGTGCCTGCTGCAGCCCGGTTGGGCCCATGCCCACCTGGTGTCCACCCGATTCGGTGAGTACTACGCCGGCCTGCTGCATCCGGTCACGACATTAACCCATCTGGTACCCTGGTTGGCACTGGGTTTACTGGCCGGCCTGCAGTCCGCCCCGCAAAGTCGCCACACCCTGTTGTTGTTCCCACTGGCGGTACTGTTAGGCAGTGCCCTGGGCAGTCTGCTTCCTCCTCAGCATTGGCTTGATGTTATCAACCTGTTGTCTTTCCTGTTACTGGGTGGCCTGGTGCTGCTGGCCAGACCCTTGCCTGTGGCCGCCTACTGTGGCCTGATCCTGGCGACCGGCATCAGCCATGGTTACGCCAACGGCATGCCGGAGTTGTACGGCAAGAACTTGGGGCTCTACCTGGCGGGGGTGACCACAGCGGCCTACCTTCTGGTGACCGTACTCACTGCCACCAGTCGCCAACTGATCACACGACCGTCCTGGGGTATCATCGCCGTACGTGCGGGCGGTAGCTGGATTGCCGCCATCGGCATGATGTTTCTGGCCTTCAACGTACTGATCGCCCCCGCTGCACCATGACCCAAGGCACTGAGCGCAGTCGAATCCGATTATTTTATCTGGTGGTGATGCTATCCGGGCTGGCGGGCCTGGGCTATCAGATGGTGTGGACCCGATTACTGGCGGTCTCATTGGGTCATGAAATCGTGGCCGTGATGGCAGTGGTGGCGGCTTTTTTTGTGGGCCTGGCCCTGGGGGGACTGGTCCTCAACAACGTCATCAGCCGCAGCCGAAGACCCCAGTATTGGTATCTGGGACTGGAACTGGCCATCGCCCTGTGGTCATTGCTGTTGACACAACTGATACCAGTGTATAACCAGATCTTACCCACCCTGATCGGCACCACACCTTCCGGATTGGTCCACTGGAGCTACGCGTTCGGCGCTTCGCTGCTGCTGTTGCTGCCGGCCACTTTCGCCATGGGTGCCACCCTGCCGGCCCTGGAGCGGGTGATGAGCGCACACTGGAGACAGCCAGGAAAAATTCCTGCACTGTACAGCGCCAACACATTCGGTGCCGTGCTGGGCACCCTGTTCGCTACGTTTCTACTGATCCCCGAGCTGGGATTGAGCTCGACCCAGGTCTCCCTGGCGGTGGTCAATATCCTGTGTGCGCTGGCCGTACCCATGTTGCTGTCGCAGCAGGAGCCAGTCTCTTCCTCAGGCACTCCCTCGCGCTCCGCCGTTACCTCGCCCAGCAGCCAGCAACCGCCCCAGACGCTTGGGTGGCTGTATGGGTTGGCGTTTTGCACCGGGCTGCTGGGCATTGGATACGAAATCACCGTAGTGCGGGTACTGAGCCAGATTCTGGAAAACACGGTGTACAGTTTCGCCTCGGTGCTGGCGGTCTATCTGATCGGGGTGGCCTGCGGTTCCTGGCTCTATCAGCACCGACTTGGCCGCGCTACTTCACCTGCATCCACCTGGCAAACAGGATTGCAACGGCTGTTGTCCATCACTGCAACCCTGTGCCTCACCGGCATCGGCGCACTGTGGTTAGTGCATGCCCTGTATCCTGCCCTGAGCGCATGGCTGTCCGCTCACAACATCAGTACAGTGCTGGCGGAACTGGTGGTAGCCACGTTGGTGTTTCTGCCGCCCACCCTGGCCATGGGGGCCCTGTTCAGCCACCTGGCCAGCAGGGCCACCCAGCATCAGCGGCTGGGAAACTTATTGGGTTGGAACACACTCGGGTCGGCTGTTGCCCCGGGGCTGTTCGGGGTGATGCTGCTACCACTGCTGGGGGCCAAAACGGCCCTGGCAATGGTGCCAATGGGTTATTTGTTGTTGGTGCTGGCACAGTGGTTCTTCCACCGGGCGAGCCTGCCACGACCCACGAGTTGGCGGAACCGGCTCTTCAGAGAAGCCCCTGTGGCACTGTGCCTGACACTGCTGTTGCTGATGCTGCCGTTCCCGTTGCGTTTCATTACAGTGCCGGAGCAAAGCCAGATCATCGACTACCGTGAAGGCGTAATGGCGGCAGTTGCCGTGGTGGAGGATGCCTCCGGCCATCGCCACCTGAAAGTGAACAATCATTTCACCATGGGCGGTACCGCCTCACGCTTTTCCGATCATCGTCAATCGCATCTGCCGCTGTTGCTGCACGGCCAACCCCGGCAGGCCCTGTATCTGGGCCTAGGCACCGGCATCACCTACGAAGCCTCACAATATTATCCGGACCTGACCACCACTGCCGTGGAATTGCTTCCCGAAGCCGTTGAGCTGATGCCGAGCTTTGGCGTAACGCCTGCCCACTGGCCCAATGCAAGCACGGTGATGGCCGCGGACGCCCGTCGTTTTGTGCTCTCCAGCGCCGCGCACTACGACGTCATCATTGCAGAAATTTTTCATCCTTCCCGCGACGGTGCTGGTGCGCTCTACACCCGGGAGCATTTCACTGCCGTGCGCGAGCGTCTGGCAGATGACGGACTCTTCGCCCAGTGGCTGCCCCTGTTCCAATTGGATCTGGATACGCTGAAAACCATCATCCGCACTTTTGTTACCGTATTCCCCGACGCCCAGCTCCATCTTGGGCACCTCAGCCTGGAGCAACCCATCCTATGCCTGGTGGGCACCATCAAGCCCCGGCCTTACCACGCTGACTGGTTGCTGCAACGGGTGCACGACCCCCGCCTGCAACAGCAGCTGGTGCTAAACCGGCTCAACTCCGACTTCGCCCTCTTTGGTGGGTTTTTGGGGGATAGCGATGCCATGCGCCAATTTGTCGGTGCTGGCCCCATCAATACCGATGACCACCCGCTGGTGAATTATCGGGCTCCAAATTTTGTGTATCAGCCACAATCCCACCCTTCCGACCGGCTGATGCATTTGTTGGCGACACTGTCACCCCAGCGGGGCAACCTGTTGACCGCAGAGCAACGCACATCGCCTTTTGCAACCGAACTGGAGAAATACTGGCAAGCCCGTGACGCCTTCATTCGCACCGGCACCCGCGCTCAGGACAGTCATAACGTACAACAACTGCTGGCCAGGAGCCGGGAGCCGTTGTTGCAAATCGTGCGCAGCAGCGACGAATTTGATCCTGCTTATCGCACATTGCTTGTCAGCGCCCGCAACCTGGCGGCGGTGGACCCGGCCCAGGCCTTTGATCTGCTCACCGAGCTGGACAGTGCCAATCCGCAGCAACCGGAAGCGAGATTACTGCGGCAGCGGCTGTTTGGCCGTTGAAATGAAATAGGGTCACAGATATTCAGCAGCCGAAAACGGTATACAGACAAGTACATTATTCGCTGAAGCGCACTTCGTAGTCCCAGCTTTTCAAACGCTCGGGCAACGCATTGAAGGCAATGGTGATGCGTTCCTGCCCTTCGTTACGGGGCACCGCGTGCAACATGTAGCTGGGGAACAGCATGAGATCACCCTGTTGCATGTCGGACGCCACCCAACGTTCCCCGTTATAAGGGGTCGTGGCGGATTCCGCATGACTGTTGGAAAATACGAACTGGCGACTGCCCATGCTGTTATGGAAAACAGTTTTTGCAGATTCATCGGACTCCGTCAGATAAATCACACCGGAGATAAAACTGTTGGCGTGGGAGTGCATCACTTGATGTCCGCCCCGGGACAATTGGTTCATCCACATTTCCTTGATATGCCAGCGCAGGTTCTCTCCGAACAGCAAAAATCCGAAATCCCGCAGGTAATCCTGCGCCAGTTCACCAATATGGGCAAAGTGCGGATTCTGCTGCGGCCGAATCACCTCGGTATGGGAGAGTAGATCGGTCTGTGCATTGTGCAGACGGGCAACATTGCGTACTGCGTCCACGGCATTGGCGATGGCGGACTGGTCAAGAAAGCCCTCCACCCGCATCACCGGTACCGGAAACAGATTATGAATGTGAATCTGCCCCATTACGGATTTCCCGCCCGACGAAAGCTGTGCAGTTCCGCCTCGTCTTCATCCACACTGCCGTTGCGGTCGGTATCCGCCACCTGCAATACCTCGAACACAAACTGTCGATATTCCATGATGGACACCAGCTGATCCTGATTGGTATCCATCTGTTGAAACAGATAGGCGTCCTGCTGGGCTGAGGAATGAGACATGGAGGCAGAGAACTCCTGCAGGCTGATGGTTCGGGAGCGGTCCCGATCCACAAAGAAATACAGTTCGGCAAAGTGCTCGTCTATTTCACCGGCCTCGATCTCACCTTTCTTTTCACAGTCCAGCACGCTAAATATCGGCTGTATGAAATGCACCGCCGCCGCATGTCGCGGGTCTACCGTCTCCGCCTCGGGCCTAACGTCAGAATCTGCTGGCGCAACAGCACAAGCCCACAGCAACGCCAGAATACTGCCCAACCACAACCACCGAAATACTGAAAACATGCACCACCTACCGAATACTGTCTTGACAGTTCAGGCTACCAGCAGGCTGTGACTCTAATTTGACATCACCAGACTCTTGAAAATGCGATTGGCCAGGCGCAGGTGTTCCGCCAACACCTGTTCAGCGTCATAGTCCTCCCCCAACAGCTGCATCTGCATACCCCGGGTGGAAAAGATCCCCAGGATCAGGTTGGTGCAGGTGATCATGTTGGCCACCACCTGGGTTTTGTTGATCCTTGACCTCTCCATTCCGGTTTTCTTAGGCCCTGTTTCCTCTGACCGGGCGTCACCGGTTAGTACCCCGTCCGGCAGACCTTCCATAAAGCGCTGCGACTGCGCCACAAACTGTTGCTGCCATTGCAGCACCTGCGGGCTGATGCGCGCCGGCGGACTGGTGAACTCCCGATGCAGGATATGGGCACTGTACGGGTGGCGGGCGTGCAACTGCACCAGCCTGGCAGGCATGTCGAACAGGGTTTTTACGGTCAGTTCCGAGCGGTTCCAGTCCTGCAGCAGGTCACTGAACGGGATCAGGGCCCGATCAATGACGGCCGCGTAAATGGCGTCCTTACCGGCAAAATGGGTGTACAGGCTGGGTTCACGAATACCCACCAACGCGGCGATTTCCCGCAGGGTGGTGCCTTCAAAAGCCAGTTCCGCAAACAGCTGCTCTGCCGCGTCCAGAATCCGTTCCCGGGTTACCTCCCCTTTACTGCGGACGGCGTCCACGGCTGCATTCATATTCATTCCCCTCATCCACAAACCATTTTAAAATCATTTTGCAATATATATTGCATTTATGCAGATCATACTTTACCGTGCAGAAAAAAACTAATAATTGATAGGAAGAATCATGGCTTCCGCACACAGCAATTCTCCATCCCATACTCAACTTCAGGCTCCTCAGTCCCTACTGAACAAAGTGGCCCTGATCACTGGTGCCGGCCAGGGCGTCGGCCAGGGGATTGCCCTGGCGCTGGCGGAGCAGGGTGCGCGCATCGCCGTAGCCGGGCGCACACCCGCCAAACTCCAGCACACCTGCGACCTGATCCGGGAACGGGGCGGCGAGGCGCTTGCCCTGACCTGCAACGTGCTGGAGGCAGCGCATCTGGAACCGCTGGTGCAGCAGGTGTTGGACGGGTTCGGCCGGCTCGACATCCTGGTGAACAACGCCCAGGAAATGTGCCTGGGCAACCTGCTGGAGTTAAGCGACGAACAACTGGAGCGCGGCTGGCAGTCGGGCCCCATGGCCACCTTACGCCTGATGAAGCTCTGTTATCCCCACCTGAAAAACGGCGGTTGCATTGTCAACCTGGCGTCCACTGCCGCCAAACGCTGGGACAGTTCCGGCTATGGCGGTTACGCTGCCGTGAAAGAGGCCATTCGCGCCCTCACCCACAGCGCCGCCTGCGAATGGGCCAAAGACGGCATCCGCAGTAATGTGATCCTGCCCCTGGCGGCATCCCCCGGCCTGCAATGGTGGATGGACAACAACCCGGCGGAATCCCAGGCCTTTATCCGCTCCCTGCCCATGCAACGGGTGGGCGATTGCGAGCAGGACATCGGCCGTTTTGTGGCCCTGCTGTGCAGCGACCAGTGTGCCTACATCAATGGCCAGAGCATCGCCATCGACGGTGGCCAGGCCTATATGGGATAGCGGTGGAGCCTTATGAAACTCGCTATTAGCCTGTTGAATCGTGTCCGTCAGATCACCCTGTGGTGGCGTCAGCTGCGGGGGATCAGCGCCGCCTCTGTGGCCGAGGAACGCATCCTCTCCGGACAGAGCTGGGAAGACTTCTGTGACACCTTGAAAGCCGCCGGTGCTGCCCTCAGTTTTCCCGGCACACCGCAGGATGCATTCAACCAGGCGGAGGGCTATCGCTACCTGACCCGCCTGACCCGCGCCGGCCTGATGGCGTTTCTGGAACACGCGGACCCCAAAGCACCGGTGTTGCATCGTGTGGTGCACGAGACCGTCAAAATGGGGGCGGACAACCCGGACAATTTCTACCAGACCGCCTGCATCAGCGGGGCCTACGACTATCGCATCCGCGGCCGCCGCAACAGCGTGAAGTACCTGGGTTTCGGCACCCAGATCGGCCACTACGGCCAGGGCGGCGGCATGCCCCCTTCCGGTTACCTTGAAGCATCGCAACTGGAGATCGACGCCGACGGCAGCTTTGACATCATCGTCAGTTGCCGGCCGCATCCGAAAAACTGGCTGCCCATGCATGCAGACAGCGGCAACCTGATCGTGCGGCAAACCTTTCTGGAGCGGGAGCGGGAAATTCCCGCCGAACTGCACATCGAGCGGATCTGCGCCGACGGTGAGCACTCGGGGCCAGCCCCCCTGACGCCCCAGCAAGTGGACGCAGGCCTGAAATCCACCAGCACCCTGGTGGCCGGTGCCGCGTTGTTGTTTGCCAAGTGGGCGCGGGATTTCCAGCAGCACAGCAATCAGTTGCCCCAGTTCGACCCTGCAACCTCCACCGCCGCCGGCGGTGATCCCAACATCATCTATTACCACAGTCACTGGGCTCTGGCGCCGGATCAGGTGCTGCTGATTGAAGTCACACCGCCGCCCTGTGAGCACTGGAATTTCCAACTCAACAATTACTGGATGGAATCCCTGGATTACACCCATTACCGCATTCACACCAACAAACATCTTGCCCATTACGAAACGGACGGATCAGTGCGCATTGTGGTGGCCCACCGGGACCCCGGCCTGCCCAACTGGATCAACACCACCGGGCATGAGAGCGGCACCATGTGCTTTCGCTGGATCCGGGCCCAGCATCACCCGCAACCGCGCACACAGGTGCTGAGCCTGCAACAGCTGCACGCCCTGACACAGCAACAAAAACAACAACAAAAGACCACTACAGCATGAGTACAGACCATGGGGAAATCCACACTGCAGACCGGCAACCGCTACGATAAACCTTATCGTCCGTTGCCCGTTGCCCTCTTCAACCGGGCCGGCCGGGCGGCGCAAAAACTGGGCTGGGGACACGACTTGAATTGCCGGCAACTGATCGCCGCGGCCCGGCAGAAAACCGGGCTCACGGATTTTGGTGATGAGTGGTTCCTGGAGCCGTTACAGGTATTGGTGGATTCCATCAACCAGGAAGCGCAACTCACCCCGCTGGGTAGATTGATTCAGAAAAACCGACTGGAAAGCGCGCTGGCGGTACGCCTGCGGGTGCAGCAGTTACTCAAAGAGCAGCCGCAGATTCTGCAGCTGGATCTGGGAAAAATCATCATTATTGCCGGCCTGCAGCGCACCGGCACCACCACCCTGCACCGCCTGCTGGCCGCTGACCCCAATATGCGTGCCCTGCTGTCCTGGGAAGCCCTGAACCCCCTGCCGTTGCCCAATGAGCCATCCGGCAATCCAAAAAAACGCATTGCCATGGCGCGCACCGCCGAGAAAGGGCTGGCATATCTGGCGCCGGAGTTTTTTGCCATTCACCCAGTGGAGCACAATGCCCCGGAAGAGGACGTACTGCTGCTGGACCTGTGCTTTATGAGCCAGTCCCCGGAGGCCACACTGCATGTCCCCACCTACGCCCGCTGGCTGGAACAGCAGGATCACACCCGCGCCTATGAATACCTGCGCACGTTGCTGAAGATCCTCACCTGGCAACGCCCGGCCCAAAACTGGGTACTGAAAACACCCCATCACATGGAATACCTGGATGTCATCCTCAAGGTCTTCCCCGAAGCCAGCATCGTGCAAACCCACCGCGACCCACAAAAAACCACCGGCTCCTTTTGCAGCATGGTGTCCCATGGCCGCGGCGTGTTCAGTGATCAGGTGGATGCTCACGAAGTCGCGCGACACTGGTTACGCAAGGTGAACCGCCTGATGCAATTGTCCATCAACGTGCGCGAGCAATACGGCGAGGAGCGTTTTATCGATGTGTCCTATTACGATCTGCTGCAGGACCCTGTCGCCCAGGTGGAGCGCATTTACCGGTTCGCGGGGCTTCCGTTTGATCAGGCCATTGCCACCGCGGCCAAGCACACCAGCCAGCGCAACGTGCAGCACCGTTACGGCAAACATGTCTATCGTCTGGCGGACTTTGGTCTGACCCGGGAAGACATCGAGCAGGAATACGCCTTTTATCGTCGCCGCTATGGAATCCCTTATGAAAATGAATAACGTGGGTCATAAAGGTGTGGTGTCCGCGGTGGTCACCGGCCTGCTGGACCTGTTCAGCCGCAAGGATCAACTGCCGCCGCTGGACCCGGGGCTGCGCCTGGACGGTAAAGTGGCCCTGGTCACCGGCGCCAACAGTGGCCTGGGCAAAGCCGTCGCCATTGACCTGGCGCGACGCGGTGCCCACCTGTTGATGGTGTGCCGCAGCGGCATCCCCGACGCCGGTGAAGCGGTCAAACAGGCCTCCGGCAACCCCAATGTGGAAATGCTGCAGGCCGACCTCTCGGACCTGGCTTCGGTGGCGCAACTTTGTGACCGGATGCAGGCCCGCAACATCCGCCTGGACATCGCCGTGATGAACGCCGGACTGATGCCGTTGCACGCCCGCCGTACCCCCCAGGGTCACGAAGTGATGTTCGCCGTGCACTTTCTGGCAAACCGTTTACTGATGGCGCGCTGGCTCGAAGACGGCGTGATTCCGCGCGCAGCGGATCGCGCTCCATCCGCATTGCCCCGGGTGGTGTTTGTCTCTTCAGAGGCGCACCAGTCATCGCCCCCCATTGATTTCAATCGGTTCGCGGCATTCCAGAATTACGGCATCAAGCACGGCATGAAATTTTACGGGCTGAGCAAACTGCACCTCACCACCTTCGTGCAGGAACTGGAACGCCGCGTCAATGGCGACGGCCCACCACAGGTTCTGTTCCACAGTCTGTGCCCCGGTCCCATCGCTTCCAATATCGCCCGCGAATCACCGGTTTATATCAAGCCGATTTTGTCCCCCATCATGAAGCTGTTGTTCCGGTCACCGGAACAGGCAGCCGAGCCGGTCATGTTGCTGGCCTGTTCACCGGACCTGGCCGAACACAGCAATGTTTATCTGCACATGATGAGAGCAAAACAGCCATCCCCCTTGGCGCTGGATGCCCTGAATGGAAAACAGCTGTGGGAATGCAGCGCGCCATTAATCCAACCCTATCTCACTGCAAACCGGAGGGAAACGGAATGCCTATGAACGACGTTCGAATTGCCATCACCAGCGTGTTACGACGGATTTTCACCAAGCCACCCATGGCGGCGCCGGTGGACCTGCACCATAAAACCGTCATCGTTACCGGCACCTCACCCGGCTCCATCGGCTATGAGACGGCCAAGACCCTGGCCGCCTGGGGCGCCCGTGTCATCGTCACCACCCGCAGTAAAACCGACGCCTGCGTTCAGCAATTACGGGCCGAGTTGCAGGCCGATGGTTTCCCCAGTGCGGTGGAGGGTCACCCACTGGATCTGACCCACGCCGAGTCGGTGGAAACCTTTGTGCGCTGGTATCACAACAGCATCAACGCGCCGCTGCACATCCTGCTCAACAATGCCGGTGTGCACTCCGACATCCTGGGCAGCTGGACAGAGCCTCACCTGTCCGACGACGGCTTTGAAATCCATTGGCGCACCAACTACATGGGGGCCATGCACCTGACCCATCGCCTGCTGGATCGTCTGCAGCAGGCCGGCACCCCAATGGAACCCGCCCGGGTGGTGTTTGTCGCCTCCCACCTGCATCAAAAAGGCCTCAACAGCGAGCTGTTTCATCCCAGTCGGCCTTACAGCTCCTGGCTCATCTACGGGCAATCCAAACTGGGACTGGTGCACGGCGCCTTTGAACTGCAGCGTCGTTATAGCGGCCACAATGTGCAGAGCTATGTTCTGCATCCCGGCTCCATCGCCACCAACATCGCCATCAAAGGCCTGGAAACCAATAAGCGCATGCAAAAATTACTGCAGATCGTGAATCCCCTGCAGATGCTGTTTATGCTGAGCCCGCTGCAAGGGGCACAAACCCAGATCTACTGTGCCACTCAACCGGGCTTGCAGGGGGGCCGTTACTTTGACCGCTGCGCGGTGGCCGCCGCCAGCCCGGAAGCCGACAACCGGGTCGTGGCCCAACGCCTGTGGGAGGAAACCCAGCAATGGATTGACAGGCTGCCGACACCGTCATCCGCACCACACTTGGCAACAGCACCCAGCGCAATCCATTCCGGCGCCACCAGCCAGACAGCAGCGGGCACCGCCTGATGGCTGAGTTCACGGTGTATTCCGATCGGGTGGAAATCCATGCCCCGCAGACCACCGTGTGGGATATTCTGCTGGACATAGACCGCTATCCGGAATGGAACCCGTTTACAGAAAAAGTCGTCACCAGTTTCGAGCTGGGCAGTCCGGTGGAATTGCATGTGAACCTGCCGGGGCGGGGCAAACGCCTGCAACGGGAATTCATCACCGGGGTGCACCCGCCCCACAAACTGGGTTGGGGCATGCACATGCTGCACGATCGTCTGTTGCGGGCGCGCCGCTGGCAAACCGTCGAAGCCCTGGGTGCAGACCGCTGCTGTTATCACACCGAAGATCACCTGCGTGGGCTGCTCACCCCCCTGGTGCGCTGGCTGTATTTTCAATCCATGCAGGAGGGTTTCAACAACATGGCCTATGCCCTCAAGCAACGGGCAGAACAGGAGACGGCCCATGCCTGACAACCATCATCATGTCGATAACCCAAGCCAAGCCCGGCCGGACTGGCCGCAACGGATTCAACGGCTGGAAGATATCGAAGCCATCCGCCAGTTGAAAGCCGCGTACCTGCATCATTGCGATCGCAAAAATGTGGACGCCATCGGCCAGTGCTTCACCGCGCAAGACGTGCTCATCGACTACGGCGCTCTGGGCGTCTTTACCCGGCGGGAGGACTTTCTCGCGCTGTACCAACAACTGGCCTGCCACGATCACATCATCGACATGCACCACGGCCAGAACGGACAGATCCAGTGGCATTCACCTCAGCAGGCCAGCGCCACCTGGGATTTGTACTTTCACCAGATCAACACCGAGGCCAACACCCTCACCCAACTGGCGGGCTACTACCAGGATCAGTACATAAAACAGACCGATGGCTGGCGCATTCAGCACACCGTGTTCCGCGCCACCTCCACCTGCGTAGTCCAAATGGACGATAGCCGACTCCAACTGCTGTTTGCAGGAATTCAGGCACCGGCGGTTTAAAGTATTTTACTTTCAGCCGGTTACCGGTTGGTACGGGATCGTGACTGCTGAATTCTTAAGCGATAACGGCCGCAGAGATTGGTAGCCGGGAACAGCGGCCTATTGATGTAGGGCGCGAATGAGTATACGGTGTAAACCTTAGTCATAAAGAAACCACGACAAGACAAAAACAACGAGAAATACTGTAGGAGAGGAATCCATGTACATTGGCAAAACCCTACCCGAGCGCCCCATTCCCTTCGATCAATTCGATCCTGACTATCTGGCGAATTTTGTCCGCGACAACATCCTGCCCAAATGCGTTACCGAGCGTCAGAAACTGATCTGCCAGAACTTTGTGGATCACGCCTCCGCTGAGTGCAAAGGGGATTTTGATACGCTGATGGCATCCTGCTCCCGCCAGCATCAGGACTACCGCCGCTGGGGTAAAGGCGACGACGGCCTGATGGAAGGCATCCAGCCCCAGTCCTACGATGAACTGTGCGTATTCTATGGCAACCTGGTCACCTTCAACCTGTTCGTGATTCACCTGGAACTGGAAAAATTCATCGTCGGTGAAGACACGTTGGTGCTGGAAGGCAACGTGCACCAGATGTACCCCGGTGCCATGCTGCCGGTGGCCTTTGGCATTGAACCGGATGACGAAGACGCCGTGTACATGCTCACCATCCGCATGGCCCTGTTCTTTATTTTCGACGAAGACGGCATGGGTTGCGGCGAGCAGTCCTACACCAATGGCGATCCCACCGAAGCCAGTTTTGTGAAAGTGCCCAACGAACACGTACCGCAGCGTTTCTGGGACAACATGAAAAAACAACAGGAACTGCAGGACGCCGACGACTGATTCCGGCGTACGCCCACACCACCGCCGGAGCCGGTCTCCGGCGGCGTTGATACTCCCGCAACTCATCCAGGATACGGAGAATCACGATGACCGCCAGTGCACGCACACCACAATTGCCCCCCGGCCCCAAAGACATGAAAGTGAAGCAGGCCATGAACATGGGATACGGCCTGTGGGACTATCTGCAAAAACAACAACAGGCATTCGGTGACTATTTCACCCTGCGTTTACCGGGCCAGGGGCCCATGGTGATTCTCAGCGACCCGAAAGCCATCAAGGATGTTTTCTCCCTCAAGCCGGAACAGTACGACGCCTCCAAAACCCAACTGCCCATGGATGTGGGCGAAGACAACACGGTATTCCTGAATCAGAAAGCCCATCAGGATTCCCGCAAAATGATCATCCCGCCATTGAACACAAACCGATTGAAAGACCGTGCCGGGGTGATGCATGAAATCGTCACCGAGCACATCAATTCCTGGATGGTGGGGGATGAGTTCAACATCCCCAGACTGGTGGGCGACATCACCCTGGACGTGATCTGCTACACGGTATTCAATCTGCGGCAGGGCGATCGCAAGGACAACTACAAACGCCTGATGCTGGGTTGGCTGTTATCCGCCTGCAGCGACGCCAACTTCGCCATTGGTTCCATGATCGGGGCCAAACGCTACCGCGGCATTCTCAACAAACAATACCTGAAGCGCACCCGGCAGCGTGATTTTGGTGATGGTGAAAAAGGGTTGTTCCCCTGGAAGCAGGCCATCGACCTGAAAGTGCAACTGGCTGACCTGATCCGGCAGGATATCCGCGCCATTCGCAAACGCATGGACGCCAATGAATCCCACATGCTGTCCATTGTGGCCCGCGCCACCGATGAAGACGGCAACCTGCTGCCGGAAGAGCGGGTGATTTCTGAAACCGTGGGCCTGCTCATCGGCGGCCATGAAACCAGTGCTGCCACCTCTGCCTGGTTCATGCTCTGGCTGCTGAAAAAGCCCGACGTTGTACAGAAGATCCGCCAGGAAGTGCAAGCCAGTATCGCCACCGAAGGCCATTTCGATCCTTTGAAAATAGCCGAGCTGCCCTACCTCACCGCCTGCCTTAACGAATCCCAGCGGGTCACCCCATCCGCCGTGGGTACCGTGCGCTGGCTGACCCAGGACACCCGCATCGGCGACGCCTTCATTCCAGCAGGCGCCTGCGTGTTCCCCTGCATTTACCTCACCCAGCGTAATCCCAGTGTCTATGGTAAGGATGCGGAGGAATACCGGCCGGAGCGCTGGCTGGAAGGAAACAAATTCGGCCCCAACGAATACTTCCCTTTCGGTGGGGGGCGGCGGGCCTGCGTTGGCATGAACCAGGCACGCCAGCAATTGCGCATCATCTTTGCGGAGTTCGCGCGCCGGGTAACCTTTGATTCGGTGCATGCCCATACCGACCAGTGGCCCACGCCCCGCCAGATCGGTGGCCAGACAGAACCGGAAGAGGGCGTTATCGTACGGGTCACCGGGATTCGCCCGGAAAACACCGACTATCCCCCTGCCCGCAACGAGGCCAAACTCGCGCACCCCGCCTATTAAAACGACCAACGCCGCAAAAACTGCCAACTCTTCGCGCTTTCTCAGGAACAACGGTTGCAACCGAATGCAGCAGCCCCTATAAAAGGGGCTCGTCGCATCGATGTTGCTTTAGTAATCAATTAATGCATGGAAGGCTTGAGAGTTAACCCCGCGACACCCCACTCCATTGCCTGATAAAAAACAAAAAAAGCATTGGCGTTAAAGGTTCACTATGAAGTCCGGCTCACACAATTCGATCCTCAACTGGATTCCCCGCATCATGTTCCTGTTCGCACTGGTGTTCATCAGCGTGATTTATGGCATGTATGCGTCCCTCAACCGCACCTTTCCCTATTACACCCTGATCGAAGCGGCGGAATCCCTGCGTTATCTCATGCCGGAAAACAAATCCCTGTACTGGTTCTACATCAAATCCCCGCAAACCGAGACCATCACCGTCAAACAGGTTGAACGCATGGCCCCGGGTCTGACCAAAACCGTGACCGTGGAGGGCGACCACAGCCTGGCAGTAAGCGTCATCGATGCGGATGCCAACCCGGTGCAGAACTGGTCCATCCAGTGGTGGGATATCTGGCCCGAGCCACCGGCCTATCTGCACTGGATTGAAATTCCGAAAGACCGCCCCGGTACCCACATTCACGGCGCAGAGATTCTGTCCAACGGGGATCTGGTGTTTAACTTTGAACACCTGGGCCTGGTGCGGCTGGATGCCTGTGGCAAGGTGGTGTGGCGTCTGCCCTATCGCACCCACCATTCCGTTTTTATCGACGACGATGAAACGATCTGGGTCTCGGCCCAGCGCAACCACACCCAGGCAAATCCGGATTTACCATTGTATAAACCGAATTTTGTCGAACCCATGATCCTGCAGGTGGCCGCCGATGGCCAGATACTGCAGGAAAAGTCCGTATTTGACCTGCTGCGGGACAACAACCTGGATGGCGCCCTGTACCAGACCAGCCTGGATAACTGGTATCCCTACAGCCAGGGTGACACCCTGCACCTGAACGATGTGGAAGTGTTCAGCCGTGATCTGCAGCCGGGGCACTTTGTGGCGGGGGACATCATGATTTCCCTGCGCAACACCAACACGGTGCTGGTGTTCGACCGGCATTGGCAACTGAAATACAGCCTGAGCAACGAATTTGTGCGCCAGCACGATCCGGATTTCCTCGACGGCAATCGCATTTCTGTGTTCGACAATCACAACACATCCCGGCGTGAAGACGGAGACCACCCCGCCAGCCGCATCCTGGTGAAAGACGTCAGCACGAACCTCACCACCATCCCCTACCAAGGGACGAAGCAGCAACTTTTTTTCACCAATATAATGGGCAAACACCAGTGGTTGGACAACGGTAACCTGTTGATTTCCGAAAGCCGACTGGGACGTGCCCTGGAAGTGGATCGCAACGGCGAGATCGTTTGGGAAATGTATAACGTTGTCGAACCGGGCTGGCTTGGTATCATGGAGGAGGTTGAGCGCCTGCCGCCGGAAATGAATGGGGAATTTTTCGGCCGGGCGCGCCAGCAATGCGAAACACTTTAGGCAATCGTTACGCGCCGTTCGCCATTCTGAAACACGCAAATAAGGAACACGCAACACTGAACCTGTTTAGATGAGCAGTTTGAAGTATTAAGCGGGGAAATACACAAAAGTACTTCGACCAAGGAGTTCAATAACATGAAAATTCAAAATGTAATCCCAATGATTTTACTGGCCGCCATACCTTCCTTGGCGAGCGCTTACGTCGGCCCTGGCGCCGGACTGTCTGCCATCGGTTCACTGCTGGCGTTGTTACTGGCCGTATTCGTCGCCTTTGTGGGCTTCTTCTGGTACCCCATCAAGCGCCTCATCGGTGGCCGCCGCAGCCCCGGCATTGAAGAAGACGCAGTGATCGAAGCCCGCGATCAGGCGGAAACCCACACCCGCAACGGCTAATGTTGAGCTGGGTACTTGCCCTGTTTTTGTTGGGCACCTTTATTTATCTGCTGACCCTGTTCCGGGTGGTGACGGTAAGTCGCGAGGTCATGGCCCTCTCCCGCCAGGTGCTGGCCACGTTGAACAGCCGTGAACTCAGCGACCTGGAAAAGGAAAAGGCCATGCAGGCTTTTTCTCTGCGCCTGTTCAAGTCCTTCCTGCTGATCATCGTCGGCAGTGGCCTGGCGTTACTGATTCCAGTGGCGGTGATCTGGGCACTGGATCATCTGCAGTGGGTGTCCCTGCAGGCCGTGGTCACCACTTCACTTAGCTGGCCGTTCCTGCTGGTGAGCCTGGTGGTCGGCTGCGCGGCCTTTTACCTGATGCGCCAACGGGTACGCTAGTGGATTCCAGCTCCGACTACTCCGCGTTGGATCGCTGGGTCCACAACATCGCGTTTGCCAGTCGCGGCGCCCAGGTGGCACTGTCTGATCTTGAAGACAAACTGTTCGCCGGCGCCCTGCAGCCCATCGAGCCAGAACGCCCCGTGTTCGTCACCGGTTTGCCCAGAGCGGGCACAACGCTGCTGCTGGAAATGCTGGAAGCCAGCGGCGAGTTCGGTGTGCACACCTATCGCGACATGCCGCTGCTGCTCACCCCCCTGCTGTGGTCCAGGCTGTCCCGCTGGTTTCGGCGTGAAGCCACATTGAAGGAGCGAGCCCACGGCGATGGCATGCTGGTGAGCGAGGAAAGCCCGGAAGCCTTCGAAGAAACCCTGTGGGCAGAGTTCTGGCCCAAGCAGTATCAGGCGCACTGGGTGGAGCCCTGGGACCCGCGCTTCACCCACCCCGAGTTCGAACAGTTTTTTCAACGTCATCTCCGCAAGATCCTGCTGCTTCGAGCCACGCCTGAGCGCCAGCCCCGCCGCTACCTGTCGAAGAACAACATGAACATCGCCCGCCTGCCCTATCTGGTGAAGCGCTTTCCCGATGCCCAGGTACTGGTGCCTTTCCGCCAGCCGTTGCAGCACGCGGCGTCCCTGCTGCGACAACACCTGGGCTTTCTGCAATTGCACCAGAGCGACCGTTTTGCCCGCCGCTACATGCGGGGCATCGGGCACTATGATTTCGGCGCCAACCTCAAACCCATCAACTTTGGCAACTGGATGCAGCACCAATCCCTGGATCACGCCGACAGCCTCAGCTTCTGGCTGCAATACTGGTGTGCCACCTACCGCACTCTGCTCAGCCAGCTTGAACCCCGCATCCGCCTGTTCAGCTTTGACCACTTCTGCAAAGATCCCCACCACAGCCTGACCACCCTGGGCGCACTGCTGGAACTGGAGCAGCCTGCCTCACTACTGACTCAGGCAGAGCGGGTAACCCCGCCCAAAGCCCACGCCCCCGCGAGTGCAGCCGTTGCACCGGATCTACTGGACGCAGCACAGCAGATCTATAACGAGCTGTGCCTCAAGGCCGTGAACGCGTAGCCAATTCCCGGCCCCATGTATCCTGGGTGCCCCGCCCTCTGACGTTGACAAAATTCCAACAAAACGACGTCTATTGAAACGACTCCGGCTAACCCTCTGTAATTGCTGGGGCGGGTATCTGGCCAACCCGATCCGATGCCCTGAATTCCCGGTTTTCACCCTCTTTCTGATTGATCAATAAGCCACCAAAAAATTGACAACACGGATTGTCAAAAATATTATTAATTGGCGAAAAACAGGATAAACCACTGACATTCAAACTAAAAAATCCTGAATAACAACATTAACGAACAGGGAAGCAGTACTCATGTTGATCATCCGACCAAGGAAAGCGCGGCCACATTCCTGTGGGCAAAGCCGGTCACTCAAGGGAACCAAAGCAGTAATGAACAAGACCATTATTAAACCGACAGCCATGCTGTTCTGCACCGTATTCCTGGGGGGAATTCTGGCGGCCTGTTCCGGGGGCGATGCCACGGAAACCAATCCGACGCCAGCCCAACGCAACACCGAGTCCAGCACTGAAACGACACCGGTGATTCCTGCCAGCGAGCAAATCATCCTCGATGCGCACTCCACCCCTCTGCTGGAAAGCAGCGGCACCATCTATCAGCGCGCGGCCGAGTACCCCAAAGCGGTCAACCTGCCGTTGCAGTTTATCGACACCATCAACGGCAAGAAGCTCGGCGTGCGGGTAACCCTGCCGGCGGATGAGAACGGTAACCCGGCCCCGGGCCCGTTCCCGGTGATTCTTACCCAGTCCGCCTACAACACCAACCTGTTGAGCCTGATGCTGGGCAAAGTACCGGGCAACCTGATGCTGGGCGTTACCGACTCCTTTATTGTGCGTCGCGGTTACGCGCAGGTGGCTGTGGATGTGTACGGCAACGGTGTCTCCAGCGGCGGCTGGGACCTGCTGGGCCCCAATGAGCAGGCCGGCTACATCGACGCAGCGGAGTGGGCGGATTCCCAGCCCTGGTCCAATGGCAAGCTGGGCCTGGCCGGTGTTTCCTATATGGCCATCACTTCCCTGTTCACTGCGCAGCTGCGACCGGAACTGGTGGACGCCGTGTTTGCCAGCCTGCCCCTCGGTGACGCCATGCGCGGTACTGTGGGCATTGGTGGCATGCTCAATGGGCTGTTCATGGCCAAGTGGCTGCAACTGACCCACTTCACCGCTACCCAGAACGTGCCCACCGCCCTGCTGAACCCCAAGCACATGAACCACATTCTGGAAGCCACCGACGATCATGTATTGCAAATGCAGACCTACTTCCTGCCCATGATCAATTCGGCCCTCGACGGTGAGCCCACCTATAACTACGAAACCGATTACTGGACGCTGCGGTCCCCCATGACCCACTTTGACAAGATCAAAGCGCCCACCTTCATGCTCGGCGCACTGCATGACCTGTTCCAGCGCGATGAGCCCCTGATGTACGAAATTCTGAAGAACAACAACGTGGACAGCCGGCTGGTGATCTACGATGGCAGTCACTTCATCAACTTCGTGGCCACCCACATCGGCAACGAAACCGTACCGCCGGTGGACCTGTTACTGCTGCAGTGGTTCGATAAATACCTGAAAGGCCTGGACACCAACATTGAAGCCATGCCCAAGGTAGTGCAGCACGTGAAGAATTACCCCACAGCCAGCACGCCGGAAGCATTCCGCAACGATCACTACGCCACCGCCACCGATTGGCCGCACCCGTTGCTGGAGCCGGAGCGTTGGTATCTGCGTGAGGATGAAGGCCTGACCTTAACCCCCCCCACCGCAGCGGAAACCGTCCCCCAGATGACCCAACCGGAACACCCCAGTGGCCGCGCCTACGACGCCAATGGTTTGTTGGGGGTAGAACTGCACATTAATGATGGCACCGAGTGTTCGCGCAGTTTCGATCAATGGACCCTGGGCCTGAACCTGCCCAAATCCTGTTTCAGCAACAGCGACCTGGTACCTCAGCAGCGGGTGATCTTTGAATCCGCACCCATGGCAGAGGACTACTACATCAACGGCCCTATTCAAGCGGATATCTGGATTGAAAGCACGGTGACCGAGGCGGTGGTGTCGGTGCAGGTGGAAGAAGTTTCTGCCCGTCAATCGCTGCCTATCACCAACGGCCAGTTGGCCGCCAGCGGTCGTCTCGTGGATGAATCGCGGTCCCGTTTTATTAAAGGCGTCATGATCCAGCCGTATCATTATTTCAAAGAAGAAACCAGCGAACCGCTGATCCCGGGTGAAGTGGTGAAAATGCAGATTGAAGTGTTCCCCACCAGCGCCATCATCCGTAAGGGCAACAAATTACGCATTTCCATCAGCCCCAGCAATCAGGCGATGGCGATGCTGAACTATCCGCGCCAGGCCATGGCAGAAGGTGGTGTTACCACCATTCACATCAGTCCGGAATATCCATCCAGTGTGGTAATGCCCATGGTACCCACTTCGGCTCTGGACTGAGGCAGGCAGCGAATACCGAACCACCTTAATCTCGCAAACTACTGGAAACCAAAGGAACAAGCATGAAAGCGGAGAAGAACCAACAACAGCCCGAATTCAGCCGTCGTAAATTCCTGGGCGGCGCTGCAGCCACGGCCGCCGCCACCACGCTGTTGCCCGGGTGTAAATTCGTTGCCGGCTCTGGCAGTAACACGATCCCGGAGCCGCCGGAATTTCCCGAAGGCATCGAACTGTACCAGCAAACGTTCATCAACTGGGCCCGCGAAACCAAGATTTCGGGCGTCTGGTTCACTTCGCCCCGCAATGCAGACGAGGTTCTTACCATCGCCAACTGGGCAAAGGATCACGGCTATCGTCTGCGCCCCATGGGCAGCGCTCACGGCTTTGCCCCCACGCTCATTCCCCGCGGCCACAGCGGCGAAAACATATTGATCGTGAACACCCACGAATACATGACCGACATCGTGGTGAACGCCGATGACAGCGTCAAATCCGTCAGCTGCGGTGCCGGCGCGTTTATTGAAGACATCTGCGCAGAACTGGAGAACTTCGATCTCGGCCTGTATCACACCACCGCCCCCGGCGGCGTTTCCATCGCCGGTGTTCTGGCCATGAACGCTCACGGTGCCGCCGTACCCAAAACCGGCGAAACCCTGCAACCCGGTCATTCCTGGGGCACCCTCAGCAACCTGGTATTGGAAATCACCGCCGTGGCCTGGGACGAAGCCCTGGGTGAATATGTGCTGCGTACGTACCAGCGCACCGACCCGGCCATCGGCCCCCTGCTCACCAGCCTGGCCCGGGCATTCATCACTGCGGTCAAAGTTCAGGTGGGCCCCAACCTGAAAATCCGCCTGCAGAGCCGCGTGGATCTGACCGCCGCGGAAGTGCTCGCCCTGCCGGAGAACGAAACCGAAAACTCCTTCTCCAACCTGTCGGATCAGTACGGCACCGTGGACATCATTTACTACCCCTTCAACCCGGACAATCTGGTGTGGTTGAAGACCTGGACCGTGACGCCGGAGAAACCGGACCACGCCCGCGAAGTGTTCGAACCCTATCAACTGTCGGAAGGCGTGACCATGCCGGCCTGGCAGGCGGATATGCTGGGTTCCACCCTGCGCACCTTCCCCCGCATTGTGCCCCAGTTCAACAAGACCTCGGTGGATTCCCTGGCGAGCATGATGGCCAATGAAGACCCGGAGACGCTGATCAACGACCTGTGGGGTTCTGCGTACACCAACACGCTCTATGTGCAACCCATGACGCCGCGTCTGACGGTGGCCGCCTGGGGCCTGATTGTGTCGCGGGCAAACCTGCAGCGCGCCCTGGCCGAGTGGTATGAGTATTTCACCGAACTGCTGGCAGACTTCCAGTCCCGTCACGAATATCCTTATGTGGGGCCGGTTGAGATTCGCGCCCACGGCCTGGAACGCACCGACGAAGTGCTGATTCCCGGTGCGGTGGAGCCCACCCTGTCCGGCGCCCGTCCGCACCCGGATCATCCGGAAAAGGACACCATCATCTGGTTTGCCATCAACAACAACCCGGACCAGCCCCTGGCAGCGGAATTCAACACCCGTCTGGAGCAGTGGTTCTACAGCAATTACGCCAGCTACGGTTTGGTGCGTCCGGAATGGACCAAGAGTTACGCCTACACCGCTGACGGCCAGTTTGGCGGCGCCTGGACTAACGATGAAATTCTGCGGGAGGTGTACCCCAACACCTGGACCGAAGGCTATCCGGAGGACAACAACTGGCATACCGCCGTGGCGCAGTTTAATGCCATGGACCCTCACGGGATTTTCAGCAACAGCCACCTGGACAAACTGTTCCCACGGGACGCTTGATTCGTTCCCTCTTTGTTCCCTCAGAAAACACCAGGGCCTGCGCAATGCAGGCCCTTTTTCATTTCAGAAGCCGACGCCGTAGGCCGCTTTCAGCTCCCGCATGGTGCCCAGCACCACCAGCTTCAAGCTTTCCACCAACGTTTCCTGGGGAATTTTGTAGCCACTCAACATCCACTGTACCGCAGTGGCCGAACAGGCGCCGTTGATGGCCGCCGACATGGCCTCAATAAAATCCGCTGACAGTTTCAGGTCCGGGTTGTCCACCTTCAACATGGTCTCCGCCAGGGACGATTGCGCCCGCACAATACCGTGCAGAATTTCATTGACGCGATCCGAGCCCACCATGCTTTCGATGTAGAGCACCCTGACCATGCGGTCGTCGCGCATCAGGGAGAAATACAACTGCAGACACACGCGGATACGATCTTCCAGGGGTTCCGGCAGGGAGGGTAATTCTGACAGGAAACGTTGGGTCAGGGAGCTGATCTGGCCGTTATACACCGCACAGTAAAGGTCTTCCGTGTCGGTGAACGATTCGTAGAAATAACGCTCGGTAAGGCCGGCCTCTTTACACAGCTTGCGCACGGTAGCGCCACGCATGCCGTGGCGGCCAAAGATTTCCAGGCCCGCTTCCAGAAAGCGTTCCCGGCGCTCATGAACCCGCTCCGATTCACTCTGGCCGGCATAAACCCGTTTCGCTGATTTTTTGGTGGTTGTCGTGGTCATGAGTGAATTTCACTACAAAGCGACTGCGCAGTAAAGCGTCAGCATGAGAACCACTGGTCACGTTGTATTCAGCGGCCAGTCCCGCGTCGAACTGGCCGGTTTGTTCTACCAATCGAATATCAGTAGTCCTGCTGGGCGATGGTGACCTTCATGCCGTCCATGTCATCGGTGAGAGTTATCTGGCAGGAAAGGCGCGAGCTGTCCTTGAAATGCTCGGTGCTGCTCACCAACTGCATTTCGTCTTCACTGGGTGCGTGCAGTTTTTCTTTCCACTCGTCCTCGATATAGCAATGGCAGGATGAGCAGGAACAGACCCCGCCGCAAATCGCCAGAATGTCGTCATAGCCATTATCCCGCAGAGCCTCCATCAGGGTTTCCCCCGACTTCGCCTCCAGAGAGGTAACATTTCCCGCTAAATCAGTAATCTCTAGTGTTGGCATCTCTCTCTACTCCTGCATTTCTTGTTATCATGTCCCGGTTGCTAGAAAACCCTTTAGGGCATAGGGTCTGAGGCCCCTGTCCCCTCTTGGATGGAGTTAGTATACACAGTATACTAACAACAACAACAACAGCTATTCATTTTTCAATATTTAAAATAAAGGCAGTCCGAGGGATAACCCAATGAGTGAAGAACAAGTCTGTATCATCATCGGCGCGAGTCACGCCGGTGCCCAATTGGCCAATAGTGTGCGCAAGGAAGGCTGGGAAGGCCGTATTCTGGTGATCGGCGACGAGCCCATCGCCCCCTATCATCGTCCTCCGCTGTCAAAAGCCTTTTTGATGCAAGAGAAAACCGCTGACCAATTGGAGATTTTCAAACCCTCGGTCTACGAAAAAGCCGGCGTTGAATTCAAGCTGAATACCCGCGTCAGCAAAATCGATCGCGCCAACAAGAGCATTACCCTGGACAGCGGTGAGACCCTGCCCTATACCAAACTGGCCCTGTGCACCGGCGCACGGGTGCGCAAGCTGGACATCCCCGGTGCGGATCTGCCCGGGGTTCACTATCTGCGGGATCTGGCGGATTCAGAAGCCATCCAGGGCAGCGTCAAGGAAGGCGGCAAAGCGGTGATCGTGGGCGGCGGTTACATCGGCCTGGAAACCGCAGCATCCCTGCGCAAGCTGGGTATGGACGTGACCGTGCTGGAGATGATGAACCGGGTTCTGGAGCGGGTTACCGCCCCGGCGCTGTCTGAGTACTACACCAAACTGCATGAAAGCCACGGCGTGAAGATCATCACCGACGCCCAGGCCCAGGCCATTCTGGGTGAAGGTCAGGCACAACAGGTGCAGTGCAACAACAACCTGACCCTGGATGCCGACCTGGTGATCATCGGCATCGGCGTGATCCCGAACACCGAGCTGGCCGCGGAAGCCGGCCTGGAGATCGAGAACGGCATTGTGGTGGATGAGTTTGCCTGCACCCAGGACCCGGATATTGTGGCGGCCGGTGACTGCACCTTCCACCCCAACAATCTGCTGGGCTACCGCCTGCGCCTGGAATCCGTGCCCAATGCCATGGAACAGGCCAAAACCGCGGCGGCGTCCATCTGTGGCAATCAGAAGGCCTATCACGCCATGCCCTGGTTCTGGTCCGATCAGTACGACATCAAACTGCAGATCGCAGGCTTCAACAAAGGCTATGATCGCGTGGTGTTGCGCGGCAATCCGGATGGCAACCAATTTGTTGCCTGGTACCTGCAGGGGGATAAGATCCTGGCCGCCGACTGCATCAACAGCCCCAAGGAATTCATGCAGGCCAAGAAGATCCTGGCGCAGCAGTTGTCCATCAGCGCCGACGACCTGGCGGATACCGGCAAGGATCTGGTGCAACTGGTACAGGCTGCCAGCGAAGCCGCCTAAGCAACAAGCCGCTTTGATCACCAGAACCGAGCGGAACATAAATTATGCATTATATTTGCAAATATAATGCATAATTTATTACAATCGTGCTGTAACGCATAACAATAACGATCATCAGCACATGAGGGAGTAGCCATGTCGGATTCGTCGGCTGCGGACATTCTCAATAAAATCAAACCCCTGATGCACAAACGGGTGGGGCCCTACAACAGTTGGAACCCCGTTTCCCAAACCCAGATCTGGCAATGGTGCAGCGCCATGGGGGATCACAACCCACTCTATCTGGACGACCAATACCGCGCTGAGCACAGCGAATTCTCTGCTGATAAAGCGGTGGCCCCACCGGCCATGATGCAGATGTGGTCAATGCGGGATGTGAACGGCCACGACGGCCCCGGCTCCACCACCGATAATCTGTTTGAAATTCTCGACGTCCTGGAGCAGGAAGGCTATGCCGGCATCATGGCGGTGAGCTATGACCAGACCTTTCACCGCTACCTGGAAGAAGGCGATCGCGCCCACCATTACAGTACCATCATCAACGTCAGCGACCTGAAAACCACCGGCATCGGCAAAGGTTTTTTCGTCACTCAACTGGCGGAGTTCATGGACCAGAATGACGAGCTGTTTGCGGAAGCCCGCATCACCTATTTCAAATATCAGGTCCCGAAAAAGCCCGCCGGCGCCAGCAAGCCCAGCGCCCCCGGCAAGATCAATCGCATCCATCCGGTGGAAAACCACGACCACGCCCATTTCTGGCAGGGGCTGCGGGACGGCAAACTGCTGATCCAGAAATGCGATGACTGCGGCGAGTTGCGTCATCCACCCCAACCCATGTGTGAACACTGCCAGTCGTTGAGTTGGAGCACCATCGAGTCCAAAGGCAAAGGCACGGTCTATACCTACACCGTCATGCACTACCCGGAAATTCCACCGTTCGATTATCCCAATGCCATAGTGCTGGTGGATCTGGATGAAGGCGTGCGCGTTGTGTCGCAGTTAATCGGCACCAAACCGGATGACATCAACATTGGTATGCCGGTGGAAATGAAACTGACGGAAGTGCAGGAGGATATGACCCTGCCTCTGTTTCATGCTGCTGACCCATCTACTACAGAAAAACCGTAAGGAGGCGATGATGACTGACTCAAATCTTAACTACAGAAACGTAATCGCCGCTGAACTGTCAGTGGGTGATTCTTTGCCGGAATTTGAATTGCCCATTACGGCGAAATTAGTGGTGTCCACCGCCATGGCCTCCCAGGATTTTCAGGATGTGCATCACGACAAGGATGCCGCCATCGCCAAGGGCACCCCGGATATTTTTATGAACATCCTCACCACCAACGGCTTTGTGGGCCGATACCTGACGGATTGGGCGGGCCCCGGCAGCCGCATCAAAAAAATCCAGTTCAACCTCGGCGCACCGAATTTTCCCGGCGACACCATGATCATGAGTGGTGAAGTGACCGAATTGAGCCAGGACGGTGAACACCATCTGGCGCATGTGAATTTCAAAGGCAAAAACGGCATGGGCAATCACGTGAGCGGTGTTGCGGTGGTGCAACTGGCCGGGGCGCAGCAGAATGGGGGGGCAAACGGATGAGCCATACCTTATCCCGCAAAGCCGCCATCGTCGGCATCGGCGCCACCGAATTTTCCAAGGATTCCGGCCGCAGTGAAATGCAGCTGGCCTGTGAAGCGGTGAAAGCCGCGCTGGACGATGCCGGACTCAACGGCAGCGCCATCGATGGCATGGCCAGCTTCAGCATGGACAACAACTGGGAAAACGAAATCCTGCGCCAAGTGGGCGGCAAGGAACTGAAATTCTTCTCCCGTACGGAATTCGGTGGTGGCGCCGCCTGCGGTCCGTTTGTGCACGCCGCCACCGCCATCGCCAGCGGCCTGTGTGAGACCGTGGTAATTTACCGTGCCTTGAATGAACGCTCCGGTTTGCGTTTCGGCAGCGGTCAGATGATGAATAGCAGTCCGCTCGATCCCAACATCATCAACTTCAGTCACTATTTTCCCTACGGCTTTATGACCCCGGCCGCCTGGATCGCCTTCAGTGCCCGCCGTTACATGCACGAATACGGCGCCACCAGCGAAGACTTCGGTCGGGTGGCAGTGGCCATGCGCGATTTTGCCGCCACCAATCCCAACGCGTTTTTCTACGAGCGCCCCATCACCCTGGAAGAACATCAGGCATCGCGCATGATTGCTGATCCGTTGCGTTTGTACGACTGCTGCCAGGAAAGCGATGGCGCGGTGGCGTTTGTGGTGACGTCGGTGGAACGGGCCAAAGACCTGGCCAACACCCCGGCGGTAATCGCCAGCGCGCGCCAAAGCATTGTGAAAGAATCCCGTATGATGACGCCGTTCTATGGTGAAACGCTGTCGGGCATTCCCGAATTCGACGCTTGCGCCGGTGAGGTGTATGCCATGGCCGGACTGTCGCCCAACGACATCGACGTGGCCTGTCTGTACGATCACTTTTCTCCCTGGGTGTTGCCGCAACTGGAGGCCTTTGGCTTTTGTGATCGCGGCGAGGCCAAGGACTTTGTCAAAGACGGTCATATCAATCGCGGCGGCAAACTGCCGGTCAATCCTCACGGTGGCCAATTGGGTGAAGCCTATATCCACGGCATGAACGGGATTGCCGAAGCGGTGCGCCAGATTCGCGGGACCTCGGTCAACCAGGTGCAAAACGTGGATCACGTGTTGATTACTGCCGGTGCCGGTGTGCCCACCGGTGCTGCGATTCTGGAACGGGGTTGATGTCATGACGATTCCCGCCGGTTTCGACAGTTCTGGCTTTGCCCCCTATTCCGATCACTGCGGCCCCATCCGTTATAAGCGTGAGACGTTGCACGATGGCAGCATTCGGGGTTGGGCCGGTGTGCTGCTGCAGGATCATCATATCGGCGGCAACAACCGGGGCCACGGCGGCCTGCTGATGACCATACTGGATGAAGCGCTGGGCATGAACGCCTGTATCAGTCGCCATATGCAACCGGCGGTCACCGTATCCATGAACACCCAGTTTTTTGCGCCCATGACCGCCGGCGAGTTTTTGATGGCCTATGGCAAGGTCACCCATGCCACCGCCACCATGGCGTTCATGGAGGGCGAAGCCTGGTGCGGTGATGCGCTGGTGGGCAAAGCCACCGGGGTGTGGAAATATCTGAAACGGACGCAGTAACGAGGCAACCATGTTTGATTTTTCCGGCAAAAGCGTGATCGTCACCGGCGGTAGTAAAGGCGTTGGTTTCGGCATCAGCGCAGCATTCCTGGCAGCCGGTGCGGATGTTTTTATCTGTGGGCGCAGCGCACCGGAATCCCTCCCGCACGCTAACGGTAAAGCCGCGGTGTTTCACAGCGTGGATGTGCGCCAGCCGGACGCCACTCAACAACTCATTGACGCGGTGCTCCAACAAAGCGGACGCCTGGATGTCCTGATCAACAACGCCGGTGGCAGCCCGCCGGTGGCAGCAGCCGATGCGTCACCGCGATTGACGGAGTCCATCATCCGCCTCAACCTGATTGCCCCCATGATCCTGGCCCAGCAGGCCTATCACGCCATGCGCAAAACCGGTGGCAGCATCATCAACATCGCCAGCATCTCCGGTGAACGGCCCTCACCGGGCACGGCCGCCTACGGCGCCGCCAAAGCCGGCCTGATCAACGCCACTCGCTCCCTGGCCCAGGAATGGGGAGCAGACCAGGTGCGGGTCAACGCCATCATCGCCGGTATGATCAAAACCGAAGCCTCTCACGATCACTACGGCGGCCAGGCCGGTATTCGCCTGATCGAGGAATCCCTGCCCATGAAGCGCATGGCGGTGCCGGATGACATTGCCCATGCCTGCCTGTTTCTGGCCGACGACCACGCCGCCTACATCAGCGGTGCTGCCCTGGAAGTGTATGGCGCCGGTGAGCCGCCGAGCTTTTTGAAGTTGGCCCAGGATGCCTTCAGTCTGGGTGAGTAGCTCTAAAACGGCTGGGTGAAACTCAACTCCAGCATGAAGGTCTCCAGCTCCACCTGAAGATCCGAGCCGGCGTAAGGGCTGTAGATCAGTTTGGAGGCATCCAGGGAGTTGCCCACGTCTGCGGTTCCACCGGGCATGTCCAGGCTGGATTTCATATAACCCACCGCCATTTCCAGAATCGCATCACTGGCCAGCTCCATGCCGAAACCGGCGCCGTAAAATGTGCCGGACCCTAACGGCAGCAACGGCGTCAGCCCATCTGCCGGCAACGAGGTGGGGCGATCCTCCACCCCAAACCGCAACACGGTGGTAGGGGAATACTGATACTCAATGCCCACCGCCCAGTTCCAGGTGTCTTCCAGCCCAAGGGGAAAGGCGATGCGCTGCTTGCCCGCCAGATCCGGTTGCACGATTTCCGCCAGACGCAAAAAATCCACCGGCTCGGAAAACTCCACTTCCAGCACCTGCCAGGCAGACCAGCCGGCAAATTTATAATCCAGGTTCAGTTTGAAATTTTCGGTAAGTTGAATGCTGGCCCCGAACATGTACTGCTCCGGCATATCCATGGAGATAAAGGCATCGCCCTCGGTATAACTTTCCCCCTGGGGAAACGACCAGCCCAACACCCGCAACAGGGAATCGATCTGCCCTGCGAGGGTGACGCCGTTGGCATCCGGCACCAGAAACGGCTGCAGAAAACCATTCCAGTTATCCCCATTGGTCCAGCGAAACCAGCCTTCCATGTCCATAGGGAAGGAGGCAATGTAATTGGCCCCCAGGGTGAGCCAGGCGGTGGGGCGCCACAACACCCCGAAGTTGAATCCGGGCACCAAGGCCTTTTCCACTTCGAATTCCAGGTACGCCAGTTGGTTGTACAGACCCAGGCGCTCCCCTTCACACAACTCCGAGGCCAGGTCCTGAAAACCAACGAACGCATCATTCTGCGCAATAGGACACTGGCTCTGCAGATCCCCCAGGAATAATTGCCCGGCATGGGGCGCCCGTATGGGCAGATCCATTCCCACGCCGATGTAGTTAAAGGTCAGCGCCGCACCGATATCCAGTTGATCGGTGATGCTGACGCCGATGCTGGGCGAAAAGTAGGTGAGATGCATCATCGACATGCGTTCACCAATAAAGCGGCCCGGGTCATCCTCCTCCCGATAGAAGCCCACCATCATGGGGGAATACACGTTGGTGGCCAGGGTGTAGCCCTTACCGGGCGGCGCATAGGAAGCACCGCCCAACGGCGCGATGATCGCCGGCAGATCGGTCATGCCCACAAACGGCAGCATCAACGACGCACCGCTGGTCTCGCTGGTGCTCATGTGGGCTTCATCATAAAAGTAACCGTCCTCGAACAGGCCGGACGCCTCCATGGCCTGCAACTGGGACTTGCGGGGCTCAATATAGTCACCGATCTCCATCACCACGGAGAAGTCCGCCGCCACCACTTTCAGCTGCAGCGTACGCCCCTTGATGCGCGCCAGTCCGGCGGGATTGAAATGGATGGAATCGATTCCGGGCGGGTCCGCGGTGACTGCGTGCCCCAGGGAAACCGCTTTGGCATTGCCGATGGTGAGACTGTCGGCCACGACCGCCTGTGCATCCCGGCAGCTGACCGCCAGTAGCATTGCAAAAATCAAAGACAATAACCGCCCGTCAGGCAGTCGTTGAGTTGCCTGTTTCATACGCTCTCCTTAGCGCGAAACAACAAACCCGCGATACTGCGTTACGGTTGATTTGTTTTCGTTGTGAGTAGGTGTGCTTAGTCTGGGTGTTAGTATTGGTGTTTAGTACTGGTAGTTAGCCGACAACCCCAGGAATACCGATTCCACCGTCTGCAGTCCGGGGCAACCGGATTTCACCAATTGGCCGGCGCGACAGGTGGGTGTGTCCACCGGATTGCCCTCACTGTCATAGGGCTGATCGATGGTGTATTCCACCGTGGCATAGTTAAAGCCGATGTCCAGAATCCAACGGCCCTGCTGAGTGCCATAGCCGATGTAAAATGAATCCTGCTTGTCTGCGGGGGGCGGTGTGAAGGCGTTGGTGTAGGCTTGCGGCGTGGCGCTATTGCCCACGCTGTAGCCGAAGCGCAGGTATTGATTGCGCTTGAAATTCCATTCCACACCGAAACTCCACACATCCGCGTCCTCCCAATCCAGCGTCTGGCCCAATCGGTCCAGACCCGTGGACTCAAAAATGGGCTCCTTTAGTTCCACGATAAAATCCTTGTTGGATTCCGAGTAATAGGCGCGGCGCCAATCCATGGCGAACAACACTGTCGGTGTCACCTGCAGGGCGATGCCGAGCTCGATGGCTTCCGCTGTGGACCAGGAAATCTGGGAATCGATGTCGGTGGCAATTTTTTCCGCCACGTTGTAAATGTCATCATTGCTGGTGATGGACACCAACTGCGACACACCGGGAATGGAATTCACCAGATCCGCATATGCCCCCACCGGCAAGCCACCCAGCATGTTCAGGGCCGGGTTGATCAGCATATTGGATTCCAACACCACATCGGTGGTGCCTTTCATGGTGGTGGTGGTTTTGGTGCGATAGGCTGCGGCCACGGTGAAATATTCCGTTACGTCGTAACTCATGCCCAGCAACACTCCCGGTGTACCCACGCCGTACATCTTGGACTGCACCTGGGTGTAACCCAAACCGTAGGACCCCACCGGTGAATCCGGCTCAGTGAAAGCACCGGCAAAATCCTCAGTGGTCTGCTGTTCAAACATGCCGAAGGGAAAACGGAAAGAGACGCCAACCCGGAAACGATCATTGACGCGATAACTGACGGGAAAGGCCAGCTCAAACAGAGCCAGGTTGACCATCTCCTCCCGCCCCCGGGACAGGCACTGGTCATTATCGATAGCAGACGCATCCAACATCACGCCACCATTGCCGTCGGTCAGGATCACATCGCTGGGAGAACGGGTGCATTTTTTGCCGGTGCCGTAACGCTTCACATCTTCATAACCGCCACCAAAGCCTAAGGCCAGGTAAAAGGATGCCCCATAGGCCAGATCATTGGAGTGTTTGTTGACATAGCCCCAGAACGGCAGAGGCACGGCGATCCAGTCGGACTCCTGATAATGATCCGGCCCGGCAAAGGAACCACCCAGTTTCACCCCCAACAAGGTGAAGGCGCTCTGATTCTGTGAGGTGGGGTTCTGCACCAGGTTCGCCGGATTATGCAACACCGCCGCCGGGCTTTTCAGGTGCGCCAGACCGGCTCCACCCATCCCCATGTTACGTGCGTCGTACATCCCCGGTGCTTCCGGATTGCCTAAGCAAAATGTGGGGGCAAGCAAAGAAAAAACGAACCCCAGCGCCACTATTAGCCGTGTCATTTGCTCTCCTCGGCGGGGAACAACATGAGCACCAGAATGAAGAGATACGGCCTGTGAATGGGATGATTTAGAGTCGCGTTGGGTTGCCTGCGCGGCACTTTTCGACTCGCTAGTCACCGGTAGAGAAACGGTGCCCCTCTGCACACAACCTGTTTCGCCGTTCTTCCTGTGTGTCGTTTGATCCTGTTGTTTGACCCTGCTTTTTGTTTCTTATTTTTGTTGGGTGGCTAACCCTCAATCAGATGACTTATGAGCATCTGTAAACATAGTGTCCAAATACAATTTATTTTGCAATATGTTTTGCAAAATAAATTGTCAAATTGCTCTCATATAAACAACGACGGCGATTTGTCTCCCATTATTAGCACCATCGTTCTAGTAAGACCACAGGGATTGAGTCGAATTTGAGCAAAAGCCGACGAAAGGAGGGTGGGAGAAATAAGGAGAGAAAGATTGGGGGGAACAGACAATATGGGCTTGAATCAAACCACCGGCCCCGGAACACGGCCGGTGGGTAATTCAACCCGATCAGAGCACCAGATCAGCCACCTTCTGACGCAAGCCCGGTGACACCGTCTGCGGCTTGGTCTGGGGCGCCAGTTGAAAATCCGCCAGCACCGCATCCACCGCCCGGGCCGCGCTTTGGCAAGCCCCTTCCATGGTGATGGTCCAATCCGTTTGGGTCCAGTCACCGGCCACCGCCAGCCCCCGCACCGAGGTTTTCTGCGGCGGACGCACACCGGCACTGCCCGGACGCTGGGCCATGGTGGAATTGGGCATGCGCACGATATGGCTGTGAATCACCTGCGCATCCCGGGCCTGGGGATAATACTTTCGCAGCAACGCCATCTGGGTGTCCACGATCTCCTTGTTGGAGCATTTGATCAGCTCATAGGACGCGGACACCGTGGTGGAATAAAACCAGTTCTTATCCGGGGAGCGACCGTGCATGGTCTGCCGGTCCCACACCTGCTCCAGTACACCTTCCCCTCCCAACAGGATCTCACCCCAGTCCTGCATGCCGATGCTGCGGTCCAGATACAGGTTGACACTGACGATGGGCACTGGCGTCAGCTCCGCCACCGCCCTGTCATAAATCTCATGTTCCGGCACCTGGTCCAGCAAGCCCTTCACCTGCCACACCGGCACAGCACAGATCACGCAATCCGCCTCCAGGGTTTGCCCGCTGCGTAGGGTCACGCCCTTCACCTTGCCGGCCTCCACATTGACCTGGGCCACGGGGGATCGATAACGCACCTTGACGCCACGCGCTTCGAATACTTTTTTGGCCGGCGTCACAAACAGGGTATCCAGATCCACAGTGGGATAGCCGATGGACACCGGCTCCCCCGTTTTCAGCGCCTGGCGAATGCCGGTCACCAGCAGATCCGCCGGCACCTTGGCGGAGGAAATCTCGGTCTTGTCGCCGGTCAGGCCGATGACAATGCCATCCCACATGGCCTTGCGGGCCGAGGCCGGCATACCGATCCGCTGGAACCACTCATCGGCAGTAATACGGTCCAGGTCCTCCGGCTGACGCAACGCATCGCGGAACAACTTAGCCTGGGCAATGGCGGTGCGCACTTTGTCCAGGCCGTTTACGCCGGGCAGATCCCCCAGCGCCGCCCGCAGCCCGTCCAGCCCCCAGAAGGCATTGCGCCGCACGGCACCGCCGGGCAGCCGCATGGACATATGCCCCGGGAAGGCCACATGTTGGCGGGTGCCCACGCTCTCCAGGTAACGGAACAGGTTTTCGTAGCCACTGGCAAACACGTGCTGGCCGTTGTCCGGCACATCGTCCACCTCCGGCTGGGGGATGGCGATGGTGCGCCCGCCCAGGGAGCCCCGTCGTTCCAACAGGGTCACGTCGTGCCCGGCTTCCGCCAACCAGACCGCGGATGACAGGCCCGACAGGCCACCACCAATGACTATACATTTCATAATGATTCGTTCCCTCTTCAGCTACGCCGCATGTGCAATCCGGTAAACATACTATGTCCCCTATCAGCGGATCATTAACCCGTCAGCACAGAATGTGCATCGCATCGGATTTCTTAAGACGCCTGTCACATTCGGCCAGCCTGGATCGTCATTGGAATAACACCCACTGACCGGGAGCTACCCCATGAACGATGCCCTGCAATTCATCACGGACTTTGAGACCCACTACGCTTACGACGCCGGCTTTATGAGAGACATGCTGCACCACACCCCCAACGCCTTCGACCTCTTTCAACAATTCCTGCCCATGGCCCGCCACCGCGAGCTGCTGACCGTGAATGATTACTGGGTCGCCAAGATCGCCGCCATGATGGTGGAAGACTGCGGCGCCTGTCTACAGCTGAACGTGCGCATGGCGCGGGAGCAGGAGGTATCGGTCGACCTGGTCAAAGCCGCTCTGGCCGGAGGGGCGGACCTGCCTGAGCCATTGCACCAGCTGTTTCAGTATGCACAGCAGGTGGCGGGCCAGGGCGTGGTGGATTCCGATTTGATGGCACAGATGCGTTCCCGTTACAGTAAGGGTCAACTACTGGAACTGGGCCTGTGTGTGGCCAGCGCCAAGGTGTTCCCCACCATCAAGCGCGCGCTGGATGAAAAGCTGTCCTGCGCGCTGATCCAAGTGGAAATCGATTAATGGCAACAGACGATCCGGCTCTGCATACATTCAATCAACACCGCCAGCCCCTGTTGGGGTTGGCGTACCGCATTGTGGGCTCCGTGCACGAAGCCGAGGATATCCTGCAGGAAACCTTTCTGCGCTGGTCACAGCATCGCGAGCAGATCCAGAATCCATTTGCCTGGTTGAGCACGGTGGTCACCCGCCTGGCACTGGATCACTGCAAAAGCGCGGAAGAAAAACGTAAGCAGTACCTGGGCCCCTGGCTTCCGGAGCCGCTGCTGGATAACCACACCGACCCAGCCCAGCTGCACCAACTGGATCAATCCATTACGCTGGCGCTATTGGTGGTGCTGGATCGCCTTTCGCCCGCTGAACGGGCCGCTTTCATTCTTCACGACCTGTTTGACATTGCGTTCGATGACATAGCCATCATGCTGGACAAAAGCGCCGCCGCCTGCCGACAACTGGCCCGTCGCGGCCGCACCAAACTGAACGCCACACCGGTCGCATCCACCGTCTCCAGTGAACACCATATGCAGATGGCTGAAGCCTTCTTTAACGCAACCCGACTGGGGGACACCGACACACTGATGCACCTGCTCAGTGAGGACGTCATCTTTCATTCCGACGGTGGTGGCAAGGCCGCAGCCGCCCGCCGTGTCCTGTCGGGGCGGGAAGCGGTACTGGACTGGATCGGCCGCGCCATCACGCCCAACCTGAGGCAAGCCGGTGCCAACCTGCATCACCGTCAGCTTTGGTTCAACGGCGCCCCGGGCTTACTGTTGTTTGCGGGTAGCGAGCTGGTGACGGCGTTCCAATTTGTCATCGACGCCCAGGGGATTCAGGGGATTTATGCCCTGCGCAACCCGGACAAACTGCGTCTGCTGTTGGAACACTAAAGGGTTCAGAGGGTCCAGAGGGCTCAGAGGCGGTCCGCTTTCCCCGAGCAGGCACAGCCGGGTCAAGGTTTCACTTGCTTCAGATAGCCCACCACGGTTTTCGCCCGTGGCGGGATATTGCAGTAGAACGCCACCGGCACACAGTCCGGTTCCGGGCTCTGCTCGCCCTCTAACCCCACGTAGAAAAATTCCTGCACTTCAGCGTCGGTAGCGCGCACGTCCATAGCGCCACAGTCCTGCCTGCCTTCGCTGTCCACCAGCGTGGCCACACGAAGGTTGAACACATTCTCCCAGGGCACAAACAACCAGCGGGGCTCATACTTGCGGCCCAGCACCCGGGCATTTGAACTGGGCACATACATGCCCTGCGCATCGGCAAAGACAAACGGCACCATGGACAACCGCGCCCACCCCCGCGGGTGAATCGCCACAATCAAGAACACAGTGGTCAGTGTCACCACCAGAATCTGTGCCAGCAGCGGCATCTCATCCCAGGATCGGATCGATGCCACCAGAATCACCGAGCAGAACAGCAGCGTGATCAGCCGTGCCAGGTAGGTGAACCACTTGGGTGCCAACGCCGCATAGCAACCCGGTGTGACCGGAGGCAAACTCGCCACCACTTTATTCATATTCAGTCGTTGTTGTGCAGTGTGGTATTAATGCCACCCCAGCGACCGGAGTCAGTGGGCAATGCTTCCACGCAGCCACTTTGACTGTTGCGCCGGAACAGCAATCCGGGTTGGCCCGATAATGCCCGGGCCGCAACCACCGTGCCATCGGGCAGGCGCACCTTGGTACCGGCGGTGACATAAAGCCCCGCCTCCACAATGGAATCGTCCCCCAGTGAAATGCCGATGCCCGCGTTTGCCCCCAACAGGCTGCGCTCGCCAATGGCATTCACCTGCTTGCCGCCGCCGGACAACGTGCCCATGATGGAGGAGCCTGCGCCCACATCGGATTTGGCTCCCACCACCACACCCGGTGTGACCCGACCCTCGATCATGCATTCCCCCAGGCTGCCGGCATTGAAATTCACAAAGCCCTCATGCATGACGGTGGTACCCGGTGCCAGGTGCGCACCCAGCCGGACCCGGTCGGCATCCGCAATCCTGACGCCCGCTGGAATCACGTAGTCCACCATGCGCGGGAACTTGTCGATGGAAAACACCGTCAGATGATGGGCCTCTGCCACCAGCGCCATCCGCAGTGCATCCACCCGATTGGGCAACACCGGACCGGCAGAGGTCCAGGCCACGTTCTGCAACAACGCAAATATACCGTCGAGGTTCATGGAGTTCGGCGTCATCGCGCACTCCGACAGCAAATGCAGGCGCAGATACACCTCAGCGGTGGAGGCCGGCGGACTGGCAACGTCCTCAATACACACCTCCACCCATTCGGCCTCAATCAGGCCCAGTTTCCTCGCCAGGCAATTGCGCTCAATTTTCTGGTTATCCCGGGGAAACCACACATCCAAAACCGTTCGCGATTCCCGGTCACGATAGCTGTGTCCAATCCGTGTTATTGCCACATTGATTCCTCTTATCGATTGATCGCCCGAAAGCGTGCCGGCGTGACTCTAGAAGCGCCGTTCGCTGGATAGCACCGCGGACTCTAAATAATACCGCGAACTCTGAATAGCACCGCGCAAAAGAAAAACCCGTCATCCTCTCCGCCAACGTTTGTGAAGGCGGGTTCAGGATGACGGGTTCGTTACTCCTTGATGAATGCGGTATTACAGGACTGCCAGGGCCGCTTCATAATCGGGTTCATCGGCGATCTCGCCCACCTGCTCCGTGTGCAGCACTTTGCCGTTCTCATCGATCACCACCACCGCACGGGACAGCAGCCCGAGCAACGGCCCACTACTGAACTGAACACCGTAATCCGTACCAAAACTGGAACGGAAGGTGGAGCCGATCTTCACATTGGCAATGCCTTCTGCACCGCAGAAGCGGGTCATGGCAAAGGGCAGATCCGCCGCCACACACACCACAACTGTGTTATCCAACGCCGCAGCTTTTTGGTTGAAGGTACGCACAGAGGTGGCACAGGTGGGTGTATCAATGGAAGGAAAAATATTCAGGATCACCCGTTTGCCCGCCAGGGCAGCGGACGTGAGCTCCGACAGATCGCCCTGCACAAAAGTGTAAGCCGGCGCCTCACTCCCCGCTGCCGGCAATTCACCTACTGTCTCAATGGGATTGCCTTGTAGTGTAACCGTTGCCATAAAAAATTCCTTGTTATGTGTGGATTGGTCTTATGTAGGACAGACTGTAGTGAAAGTGGGTTCAAAAAGGAATGGTTTTCTCAAGTGAGCCGGCCCTCGAAACGGGCCGGCTGAAGGGAGCGCCACTAAAGCGCGCAGAATTTATTCGAACAACTCGGAGCGGAAGAACGGTGCCGGGCGCTCCTCGGCGACTTCAAAGGTTTTCGTGGTTTCGTAGCGATTACCGTAGGCATCCACTGTAGTGACCTTTGCCACATGAATCCCCGGCGCCAGATCCAAAGGCATATCGAACGCCCAGATGTGGTTGGACGACTGGGTCCAGCGCGAGGCCGGTAATGGCTGAGGGTCCGCTGTGCCGTAGTGGCTGCCACGGAATAACTCAAAACCCTGGGTGCGCTCGTTGCCGGATTCGCTCTTGGCGGCGTAGCGGAACACGTACATCTGCTTCTTCAGCGCAAAGGGGTCCAGGCTGACCACCTTGTCCTCGCCTTCACCCTGCTGGGTGCGCTGCACCGTCACCGGACGCCGATCATCAATCTGCACCCAGACCTTCGAGTCCCGCGATCCGTTCCAGATGTTCATCACAAGCTGGGTGCCCTGCTGCAGGTCGGCCAGGGTCAGAATGCTGGTGTCCGGCAGGTCATGGATATTGACCGCCGGGGTTTCCGGACGGCTGTCAGCGGGCAGGTCATACCAGTCTTTCATGGCCTGGAACCAGCTGAGGAACGTGGGCGATAGAAAATCCACGGACATCTGTTCGTCAGCAGGCTTGTTGGCCGCTTTGAATGTGCTGGCATAATCGCTACCGAAAAACTCAAATATCAGGTAACCGCGGGGAGCTCCCAGCCGCTGGATGGACATGGGCAGGTTGTATTCGTCCAGATCACCCGTCCACCAGGAACCGGAGGTAGCACCGGTGATGATTTGCGGAATGGGGGTGGCACCCAGGCCCAGCGCACTGTTCCAACCACCAAAATATTCTCCCTTGCGGAAGTTTTCCAAAGTATGGGTGTGACCACTGAGGGCAATCGCCGGCCGGTCACCCAACAGGTCGTACAACCACTGGGTATTGTCGGTCTGGTGCTGGGTGGAAGTCATGTCCACAAACGACACCAGGGGAATGTGCATGTTGAGCACAATCAGCTTGTGCCGGGGCACCAGCGCCAAATCGTTTGCCAGCCACTCCATCTGCCCCTGGTCAATGATGCCGTTATAACGGGGTGCGGTTGCCGGATTGTCGCAAAAACCATGGCGACCATCGGCGTTGTCCACCTCCGGGGTACAGGGATAGCGCATGTTATCCAATACCACAAAATGCACATCACCGATATCGTAGGAATAATAAGCCGGGCCAAACTCACGTTTGAAGGTATCAAGACTGTTGGCGTCCGTGGTGGCATCAAAATCCAGATCGTGATTGCCCGGCACCGCCAGCACCGGAACACCCGCTGCGCTCAGAATTTGCTTCATACGGGGGTAAAGACCCAGGTCGTCACCGATCACATCCCCTTCCACCAACAACAGCTCAAGATCATCACGGGCGGCCAGTTCATTGGCCAGTGCATCGCGGACGTAACTCACTTCGTTATTGGAATAGGGCTGCGGGTCACCGGATACTGCGATCTTGAACTGCTTTTTATACTGGCCGCGGATCATGGGAAAATTGATGGCTGACGGCTGCGGACCGCTGGCAGGCAAACCACCAAAACGCAAACCGGGGGAACCTTCCGGAATATGATGGTAGTAATTCTGGGGAATGTTATCGCGATCAGTGGGCACACGGTGGGTGGCAGGCTGGGTCACAAATACCGTAAAATTGTCCAGGCCACGAATCTGCGCTGGCAAGCGATAGTATCCTTTACTGTCGGTCATCACCACATCGTAGCCGTTGGACACCATCACCCCGGCGATGCCGCGCTCACGCCGATCCGGTTCGCTGTTGAAATTGCGATCTTCGAATACCCGGCCTTCCACGTAATCCAGGGTCGCGGCACCGCTCTGCGACGGCACCACATGGACCTGACCTTCGTAGCTTTCCAACCCCTTGTGACCGCCCTTCCCAGGGTGCCCGGAGAATCCTTTTGCCTGTGCCTGAAATGCTGCAACTGACAGGGTTAGACCCACAGCCAGCCACGCGGTATGTGACCGTTTCATATTGCCTCCTTGTTGTACGCTTGGGTGAAGTATGCAGGAGGCTTAGAAACTAACGCCGCAACATGGCGCTGTTACGTCAATTTATTAACTATCTATCGACATTTGTGTGATGATTTTACTGCAGTGAACAAATCGCCATAAAAAACGGCTGCGGTTTGCACCAGCAGCCGTTATGCAGGATCGCGGGTCCAGTAATGCAGTTACTGCTTACTTGGTAGCGCGCTTACGCTCGTGTTCCTTGAGGAACTTTTTGCGGATACGGATGGATTCAGGGGTTACTTCCACCAACTCATCTTTGTCGATGAAATCCAGCGCCTGTTCCAGGGACAATTTGATCGGCGGCGTCAGCAGCACGTTCTCATCGGAGCCGGAGGCACGGAAGTTGGTGAGCTGCTTGCCCTTGGTGGGGTTCACCACCAGGTCGTTGCCGCGGGAGTGAATACCGATGATCTGGCCTTCATACACGTCCACGTTAGGGTCCACGAACAGACGACCGCGTTCCTGGATATTGAACAGGGCATAGGCCAGCACCTTGCCGCTGATCATGGAGATCAGAACGCCATTCTGGCGCTTGGTGACGTCCCCTTCCTTGATCGGGCCATAGTGGCTGAAGGTGGAGTTCATGATGCCGGTACCGGAGGTCAGGGTCAGGAACTCGGAACGGAAACCGATCAAACCGCGGGAAGGCGCGATGAAGTCCATGCGGATGCGGCCTTTGCCATCGGGCACCATGTCGGTCATTTCCGCTTTGCGCAGCCCCAGCTGTTCCATGATCGAACCCTGGTTGTCTTCTTCGATGTCGATGGTGAGCTGCTCGAAGGGCTCCTGCATTTCACCATCCACTTCTTTGACGATCACTTCCGGAGAACCCACCGCCAGCTCGTAGCCTTCACGGCGCATGTTCTCAATCAGTACCGACAGGTGCAATTCACCGCGGCCGGACACGCGGAAACGGTCCGGGCTGTCGGTGTCTTCCACCCGCAGCGCCACGTTGTGGATCAGTTCTTTCTGCAGGCGGTCACGAATATTACGGGAGGTAATGTACTTGCCTTCCTTACCGGCGAACGGTGAGGTGTTGACCTGGAAGATCATGCTCACAGTGGGCTCGTCCACCGTCAAAGGCGGCAGGGCTTCCGGCGCTTCCGGGGCACACACGGTGTCGGAAATGAACAGCTCGTCGATGCCGGTAATGCACACGATGTCGCCCGCCTCGGCTTCCTGCACTTCCACCCGTTCCAGGCCCATGTGGCTCATGATTTTCAGGATCTTGCCACTGCGCACTTTGCCTTCACGGTCCACCACTTTCACCGGGGCGCCCGCCTTGATCTTGCCACGCTTGATGCGACCGATACCGATAACACCCAGGAAGCTGGAATAATCCAGGGAGCTGATCTGCATCTGGAACGGGCCGTCCAGGTCCACTTCCGGGGGCGATACTTTCTCGACGATGGCCTCAAACAGCGGCGTCATGTCGTCAGCCATGGCGTCCGGGTCCAAGCCCGCAATGCCGTTCAGGGCCGAGGTGTAAATCACCGGGAAATCCAGTTGCTGATCGGTGGCACCCAGGCGGTCAAACAGATCGAATACCTGGTCCATAACCCAGTCCGGGCGGGCACCGGGGCGGTCGATCTTGTTGATGACCACGATGGGGTTCAGACCCTGCGCAAAGGCTTTCTGGGTCACAAATCGGGTCTGCGGCATAGGGCCGTCCTGGGCATCCACCAGCAGCAGAACGCAGTCCACCATGGACATGACCCGCTCCACTTCGCCGCCGAAATCGGCGTGCCCGGGAGTATCCACAATATTGATATGGTAATCGTTCCAGCGAATGGCGGTGTTTTTGGCCAGGATGGTGATCCCGCGCTCTTTTTCCAGGTCATTGGAATCCATCACCCGCTCCCCTTCGTCTTTGCGACCCAGGGTGCCGGATTGTTGTAACAGCTTGTCAACCAAGGTGGTTTTACCGTGGTCAACGTGCGCGATGATGGCGATATTACGGATTTTTTCGATCACAAACTTACAGCCTCAGCCCTAAACACTTCTTCGAGGGCGCGGAGTATACAGGAAACCACTGACAACTTGGCAGCAGGATTTACAAATTCGCCACAAGTTGGGCTATTTTTTCTGTACAATCCGATCAATGCCGGCAACCCAGTGGTCACCCTATGCTTCAGTTCCAGCAACCACCCCGGGAGTACAGCAATGTATACCTGGAAGACACTGACCGGCCCCTGCCGGAAGTGCTCAACCCGAATACCCGCTACATGTTCATCGGCACTGTGGCCACCGGCGGCAAGTCCATCATCCGCAGCTGCAAGGACCTGCACCTGTCCCGTGTGGTGGTCTACAAATCCCTGCGTCCTGAGTTCATCAACGACCCCATAGAGCAGCGCCGCCTGTTGCGGGAAGCCCGGGTGTCTGCCCTCTTGCAACACCCCAACACGGTGCCCACTTACGAAATCGGCCGGGACCGCGACGGCAACTGCTACTTCACCATGAAGCTGGTGCACGGCTATACCCTGCGGGAGATCATGAACTACCGGGAGCGCTACGACCTGACCCAGCTGGTGGAGGTAATCGAGCAGATTGCCCACGCCCTGGATTATGCCCATGCCCACGGCGTGGCCCACCGGGACATCAAGCCGGAAAACATTCTGGTGGGCCCCTACGGTGAAGTGCTGCTGCTGGATTGGGGCATGGCCAAGGTCTGGCGCAAGGACGGCACTTCTGACGAGGAGCTGGACGAATCCAGCCCGAAGCCGCTCAATTCCCGCATCAATAAAGAGAACAAGTCCATGACCGGCTTGGGCAACCTGCAGGGTACCCTCTGCTACATGTCCCCGGAACAGATCCGGCGCGACCCCGACATCAGCTACAGCACCGACATCTACAGCCTGGGCTCAGTCCTCTATGAACTGCTCACCGGGCGCACCCCGTTTACCGGCACCCACAGCTACGAAGTATTGGAGGCGGTGGAACACCATCAGCCCGCCAAGCCCTCCACCGTCAGCAAATATCCGGTGCCGCGCCTGCTGGAACGCCTGGCTTTGCAATGCTTGCACAAAGACCCCAACCAACGGCCGGAGACCATGGTTGACGTGATTCGGGTGCTGCAGGAAAACTGGGCCGCTGATCTGCTGGGCCAGCGGCGCTGACAACCCCACGCGACATTCATCAATACAGACATTCAGGCACAAAAAAACCGGAGGCGGTGTCCCGCCCCCGGCTAAACGGACCGGTTAAAATCCGTCAGAGGATGTGATATCGGATCAGGCCAGTGCTTTTTTGGTCACTTTCACGATCACCGCTGCCACCTTGTAGGGATCAGCGTTGGAAGCCGGACGGCGGTCTTCCAGACGGCCTTTCCAGCCATCTTCCACAGTCCCGATGGGGATACGGATAGAAGCACCACGGTCAGAAACACCATAGCTGTACTGATCGATGGACTGGGTTTCGTGCTTACCGGTCAGACGCTGCTCGTTGTGCGCACCGTAAACCGCGATACATTCCGGAACGTGACGGCCGAACTGATCACAGATTTTGGTGAATACACCTTCATCGCCTAAGTCACGCATTGCGCCATTGGAGAAGTTGGCGTGCATGCCGGAACCGTTCCAGTCGGTATCACCCAGGGGCTTGGGATGCCAAGATACAGACAGGTCGTATTTCTCAGCAGTACGCTCCAGCAGGTAACGGGCCAACCAGATTTCGTCACCGGCGCGGGTTGCGCTCTTGGCGAAGATCTGGAATTCCCACTGGCCGGCGGCCACTTCAGCGTTGATGCCTTCCACGTTCAGACCGGCTTCCAGACACAGATCCAGGTGCTCTTCAATCAGGTCACGGCAATAGGCATTGCGTGCGCCTACGGAGCAATAGTAAGGGCCCTGCGGAGGTGGGTAACCACCAGGAGGGAAGCCCGGGGGCATATTGGTGCTGGGATCCCACAGGAAGTATTCCTGCTCGAAACCGAACCAGAAATCATCATCATCGTCTTCAATGGTGGCACGACCGTTGGTCACGTGAGGAGTACCGTCCGCGTTCAGAACTTCGGTCATAACCAGATAGGAGTTCATGCGGCCTGGATCAGGAATAATCATTACCGGCTTCAACAGACAATCCGATGCATTACCTTCCGCCTGCTCAGTAGAGCTACCATCGAAAGACCACATGGGGCAGTCTTCGAGCTTGCCGCTGAAATCTTTGCGGACCATGGTTTTGCTGCGCAGGCTTTGAGTCGGCTTGTAACCGTCGAGCCAGATATATTCCAACTTACTCTTCATATTTAATTGCTCCGAACAGAGGTCGTGATCAAGGCAGTCGCCTTGGTTATAGAAACCGGTTTGAACTCCGGCAAAGTTTTACATGGCGGTCATAATACAATTATCGTGCCGATCTGATTCCGACGCCCCAAGACAATGCCCGCGCGTGCCGAAACCGGCTCCAACCGGCCACAGACCGCGGAATACGTCGAGTTGCCCCTTTCTACCCAGGGCCCATACGGACCCTTTCCTGACCCCTCCACCAACCGATTGCACCAATTTAGAGCAGGCACTGGCATCATTTTGGTGCGGAATGTACACTTCTGGCTTCGTTGCTGCCACTGCTTTCTCTCTGGATTCCACCATCCACCGGCCGGGCCCCCGATGCGCGTCTTTACAAAATCACCACCCGCCCGGCGCGTTTTTCTGTATAATGCGCGACCCCAAATCAATACAGTCACTTTACGAGTAAATAGCGGATCACTATGGCTATTCAACGCAAGGCAATTGCTCTGATTTCCGGCGGCCTGGACTCCATGCTGGCGGTTAAAGCCGTGCAAAAACAGGGTATTCATGTGGAAGGCGTCAACTTCTACACCGGTTTCTGTGTGGAGGGCCACACCCACGCCATCCGCAAGAAGGATAAGGACAAACAGAAGCGCAACAATGCCCTGTGGGTAGCTGAGCAGCTGGGCATCCGCATGAATATTGTGGACATCTCGGAAGAGTACAAGCGGATTGTATTGAATCCCCAGCACGGTTACGGCGCCAACCTGAACCCGTGCCTGGACTGCAAGATTTTCATGGTGGACAAAGCCAACGCCATGCTCAACAAGGCGCGGGAAATGGCAACGGACAAGGGTTTTGATTTCATCATCACCGGCGAAGTCATCGGCCAGCGCCCCAAATCCCAGCGCAAGGACACCATGCCCCTGATTGCCCGGGAATCCGGCGCGGACGACCGCCTGCTGCGACCCCTGTGTGCGAAGTTGTTACCCCCCACCCTGCCGGAACGGGAAGGCTGGGTGAACCGCGACGAGCTGTACAACTTCAACGGTCGCAACCGCAAGCCCCAGATCGCCCTGGCCAAAGAGTTCGGCCTGGAGGACTTTGCCCAGCCCAGCGGCGGCTGCTGCTTCCTTACCGACGAATCCTATTCCCGCAAACTGGCGGACCTGTGGACCGCCCGCGGCCGCAAGGATTATGAGCTGGACGACATCATGCTGTTGAAGGTGGGCCGCCATATCCGCCCGGCCCAGCACTACAAGGTGATCATCAGCCGGGAAGAAGGGGAAAACAACTTTCTGATGGGATATCGCAAGCAGTTCCACTCCATCAAGTGCGTCAGCCACGGCGGCCCCTTGAGCCTGGTGGACGGTGCCCCCACGGAAGCAGACCTGCTCACCGCCGCCCGCATCGCCACCCGGTTCAGCCAGGGCAAGAACAGCCCCAGCGTCACCGTGGAGATCCAGGACAAAAACGGCGTGGCCCGCCAAGTGGATGTGACGCCCATGGAGGCCAATGACATCCAACAGTCCTGGTATGTCTAACGGCCCCAATAGAAACAATTCTCATTTAGATTAAAATCTGGTACGCTGTTCGGATTACTGAGGTGTGGTCTACAGGAAAGCACATTCCACTCCAGCCTCATTGTCATCGTCTGCCGAAGTTGGGTAATCTGTTGGAAAATCCATGGAGCAACAGCCTGTTATTCACCGTCGTCCTGCTGGCCCATGGGGCCGCTTTGGGCGCGGCCGCGCTGTGGCAGAAACAGGAGCCCCTACCGGACGAGTTGCCCACCATCAGCGGCGTGCTGATTCAGGCTCCGCCCGCCAACGTGGTGCAGGCTCCGGCAGCCGTACAGGAACCCATCCCCCCCAAACCCGAACCGCCTGAAGAACCCAAACCGGTTGAGCCACCAAAACCCGAGCCCAAGCCCGAGCCAAAACCGGTGGAACCACCCAAGCCTGAGCCCAAACCAAAACCGCAGCCGGAAAAGGCGATTACGCCCCCGCCACCGGCGCCCCAGCCCCAGGTAGCCGAGCCACCGCCTCCCACACCGGCGCCCACCAAGGCCAAGGCCAATTCCCAGGAAGGCGCACCGGTGACTGCGCCCCACGTGGACGCCCGCCAGCACCAGAACCCGGCGCCGGCCTATCCCCGGCTGTCCCGCCGCCGCGGCGAAGAAGGCACGGTGCTCCTGGAATTGCTGGTGCTGAAAAATGGCCGTGTGGAAGAGGTAAAAGTGAAAGAATCCAGCGGTTATCCCCGCTTGGACAAATCCGCCATTGACGCCGTGCGGCGCTGGAAATACAACCCGGCCACCCGCGGCGGAGAGCCCATTGATTATCGTTACCTGCAACCGGTCACCTTCAGTTTGAACGGCTGACCGCAGACACAGAACAGGAGAAGCAACATGGAAAACAACCCCTACGGTATTGCCGCCCTGTGGGAACAGGGTGACCCGGTCATCAAATGCGTCGCCATCATGCTGCTGGTGATGTCAGTCTTATCCTGGTATGTGATCCTGGTGCGCTCCCTGGGGTTGCTGCGCTTGCGCCGGGTGGCCGGCTCGATCCAGAACTTCTGGCACGCCCACAGCCTGGGAGAGGGCATGCAGATACTGGGGCGTGGCCGCGGCCCCAACCCGTTTTATAAACTGGCGGAAGACGGCCAGATCGCCCTGGACCACCACGCCACCCACCAGGAAGACCTGCACGGCAAACTGCCGCTGGCGGACTGGCTGACCACCAGCCTGCGGGGCTCCATTGATGAAAGCGCAGAACGATTGCAACGTGGTTTGTCCATCCTGGCCTCGGTGGGCAGCACTTCCCCCTTCATAGGGCTGTTCGGAACCGTGTGGGGCATCTATCACGCACTGGTGGGTATCGGCGTCTCCGGCCAGGCCAGCATTGACAAAGTGGCCGGCCCCGTAGGTGAGGCACTGATCATGACGGCTTTCGGCCTGGCGGTGGCCATTCCCGCGGTACTGGGTTACAACGCCCTGCAGCGGCAAAACAAACTGATCCTGGGCCGTCTCAACCGTTTCGCCCATCAGTTGCATGCCTTCTTCCTGACCGGCTCCCCCATTGCAAAAAGCAGCGGCAAAGGCAAAAACGTGACCGCCATGCCCAAGCGCGAGGCGAAATAAGATGGCTTTCGGCAGTGGACTGGACGACAACGAAGAGGCCATGAGTGAGATCAACATGACGCCGTTGGTGGACGTCATGTTAGTGCTGCTGATCATATTCATCATCACTGTGCCCGTGCTGACCCACTCAGTTAAGGTGGATCTGCCCCAGGCCAGCAACACTCCCAATGAACTGAAGCCCAAAACCGTCGCCATCAGTGTGACCGCCGACGGCAACATTCACTGGAACGACGACACGGTGTCGTTCGAGGGACTGGAGCAGCGCCTGCAGGTGGCGGCCGGCGCTCAGGAACAACCGGAAATACACCTGCGGGGTGACAAACAAGTGGCCTACGAGCATATGATCCGGGTGATGGCCGCAGTACAGCGGGCAGGCATCGAGAAACTGGGATTTGTCACCACGCCGGATTGAGCGGGCAGACAAATTGACTTCGGTTTTTTATGCCCGCAGGTTTCATGCACGGCAGCATTGAGATTTTCTTGAGCAGTTTTTCTGATTTTGTGGCAGCAGTCACGGTTGGGGTCTATTTTTCATCAGAGTTAGCCCTACACGTTGTGCGAGTGCATCATGCTTGGCAGTCACAAATTCATCACCGCCGGATACTTTCTGGTGGCCGGGATCGGCAGCTTTATTGCCTACCAGCAAAGCGGTTTTTCCCTACCCTCAGCGCCTTCGGCGGTGGCCAGCAGTGAAGATCTGCTGCCTGTTCCTGCCTCCGGTGAGCCATCGGCAGCGCCCAGCACCCAAACCCCAACGCACACTGCACGCCAGAACCCCACCCTGTTAGCAGCACAACAGGCGCTGGCCATGGCGGACGCCATTGAGGCTGAGCCCGACGCGTCAGACAACGACCTGACCGAGCCGGCCGCCACCAGCGACACGGCTTCTGCAGCGGTGAACCGACCCTGGCAACCGGACCCCAAGCAGCAGCGTACCCCGACATTTATGCTGCATGACGACGTCCGTGAATACGAGGTGGTCAACACCGATGCTGCAACCACCTACCCTGGCGAGGGCGAGCGGGTGCAGTTAACACTGCTCAATGGCAAGCAGGTCACGGTCAACGTTAAAAACAGCCAAGTCACCCGCAACGGCGACTACTCCTGGAGTGGCCATCTGGACGGTTATGGAGACGACTATCCGGTGGTGATGACCTACGGGAAAACATCGACCTTTGCCATGATCACCACGCCGGAGGGCAGTTACTCCATGGAGTCGGTGGAGGGCGTCGGCTGGCTCTACAAGAATCCGGCGGAGCACGAGCTGACCCGACCGGGACACGAGGATTTTCTGGAAATTCCAGAGCAGCACATACATCAGAAAGAGGATGACACCCACATGGAGACCTGATCACCGCACACGGATTAATGACTTTAAAGGATGCGCGCAATTACTTGTGAATCATGGAGGATTTTCAGTAAAGTCAAACGAGGCAGATGTTTCATGACACACTTATTTTCAAAAACCGTAACCCGTTCCCTGGCCACCCTGGCCTTCTTGTTTCCCTTTTCACTGCAGGCCAATGCCGAAGCCACCATCGATCTGCTGATCGTCTATACCAGCGGCACCAACGACCTGTATGCCGGCGACCCCATGACCCGCTTCAATCACCTGGTGGCCACCTCCAACCAGATATACAGCGACAGCGGCATCGACCTGCAACTCAACATCAAGCACAGTGTGCAGGTGAATTACACCGACACCAACAACGCCGAAACTGCTCTCAACGACATCACCAACGGCAGCGGCGCCTTCAGCTCCATTGCCGGATTACGCGAAGTGCATGAAGCGGACATGGTGGTACTGTTCCGCCCCTATCATGCCAATCATGGCAGCTGCGGACTGGCCTGGGTCGGCGGCATGAACACCAACGGTGATTTCTCGGCGCCGTACATCAAGAACTATCAGTACAGCCACGTGGCGGTGAATTCCTGCGGAGACTACGTGACTGCCCACGAGTTGGGGCACAACATGGGATTACGCCATTCCCGCAAGCAGGACGGCTCTGGCGGCACCCTGAGCTATGCCCTGGGCCACGGGGTGAATAATCAGTTCACCACCATCATGGCCTACCAGTCTGAATTCAACGTGGACTACTGGACCGGCAAGGTCTACAAGTTCTCCAATCCCGACATCACCTGCAAAGGCCTGCCCTGCGGCGTGGACCGGTTTCAATCCCAGGGGGCCGATGCCCGCTTTGCCCTGAACATCACCGGCCCGCAGATTGCCAATTTCTTCGGTGACCCCAACGCCACGGTGCAATCTGAGCTGCAAATTGCCTATAGCCAAATGAATGACGCGGAAACCGACTACAACGAGGCTGCGCAAGCCAAACTGGACAGCGATGCCGCCTACGCCGCCAAAAAAGAGGCAGAGAAAGCGGCTAAGGTGGCCGTGAAAGACGCCCAGAAAATCGCTAAGGACACCGCCAAGACCTATTCCAAAGCCCTGAAAGACCAGGAGAAGGCAGCCAAGAAAAGCGCCGGTTACCTGCAGAAGGCCCAGGCGCAACTGGACAAGTACAACGCTACCGGCAAAGCCGCCTATCAGGCCAAGTACAACGACTTTATGGCGCAGTACAACAGCTATAACGACCTGGCGGACTCCCTCGCCAGCTCGGCCCAGGCCCAGGAGCCCGCAGTCATCAGCACCACCCAGGACCTGACCGACGCCATCGCCGATTACGAAGCCAAAAAGCAGGCCCTCGTCGACGAGAAGGACCAGAACAAACTGCTGAAGCAGGACGAGAACAACAAGAAGAAGATCTGGACCACATTGGTCAAGCAGTACAACAAACTGCTGAAGAACTGGTCCTGATGAGGAAAGCCCCGCCAGGGGCTTTATCATTTCCAATTTCCAATCCGGCACCGCGCCGCTATCATGGGCGCCCGGAGGAATGACCATGACCCAACACGAACTGGATGCCCGCGGGCTGCTCTGCCCGATGCCCGTCATTAAAACCCAGAATGCCATTCAACAGCTGACGCCGGGGGACCGGCTGCGGGTGCTGGCCACCGACCCGGGTGTCCTGCACGACATCCCCGCCTGGTGCCGGGTCAACGGCCATACCATCCTGTCCAGCCAGGAACAGGCACGGGAGATCGAGGTGGTGATCGAGGTCTGCGGCGACAGTGGTGAATAACGCGTCACTTTAGCGCCAGCGCTCCATGTTGGTGCCGCGATGATCACCAAATGGCCCAACACCTTGACAACGCTGGGTTGCAGCCTGCGCGACAAACGCTTGGCCCGCACCATTTGTGGGCTGGACACGGCCCGAAAAAAATCTTACTGTTGCCCACCGGGGCCCCTACCCGGTAAAACCCAGTGGCAAATAGATTGCTTTGCTCATGGCAAGACCAGAACACCCGCAGCGTGAATCAAATTCCTTTTTCGCACCTGCCGGTTGGGGCTGTCGAAGACCCGAGGGGGAATCGACAGGACTTCTTCACTTGGTCACACCCCCTAATTTCAAATTCCAATTGGAGGACACTTCAGAATGTCTGCAAAGACCACTTCTCTTATTAAAGAAAATAACGTTCGTTGGGTTGACCTGCGCTTCACTGACTCCCGTGGTAAAGAGCAACACGTTTCCCTGCCGGTAAGCGAAATCAAAGACGATTTCTTTACCGACGGCAAAATGTTTGATGGTTCTTCCATTGCCGGCTGGAAAGGCATTAACGAATCCGACATGATCCTGATGCCCGATGACAGCACCGCGGTCATCGACCCCTTCACTGACGAAACCACACTGAACCTGCGTTGCGACATCGTTGAGCCTGCCACCATGCAGGGCTACGAGCGTGACCCCCGTTCTGTTGGCCGTCGTGCAGAAGAGTATCTGAAGTCCACCGGCATCGCCGACGGTGCCCTGTTCGGCCCCGAGCCGGAATTCTTCGTGTTCGATTCCGTTACCTGGAAATCCGACATGAGCGGCTCCATGTACGCCATCCATTCTGAAGAAGCCGCCTGGGTTTCCCATGAAGATTTCGACCGTTCCAACATCGGTCACCGTCCCGGCGTGAAAGGCGGTTACTTCCCCGTGCCTCCGGTGGATTCCCTGCACGACCTGCGCGCCGCCATGTGTGCCGCCATGGAACAGATGGGCCTGGCCATCGAAGTGCACCACCACGAAGTGGGTACCGCCGGCCAGTGCGAAATCGGTGTTGGCCCCAACACCCTGGTGAAAAAAGCCGACGAAGTTCAGATCCTGAAATACTGCGTACACAATGTGGCTCACGCCTACGGCAAAACCGCCACCTTCATGCCCAAGCCATTGGTGGGTGATAACGGTTCCGGTATGCACGTGCACCAGTCCCTGTCCCGTGACGGCAAAAACCTGTTCGCCGGTGACGAATACGCGGGCCTGTCCAAAGAAGCCCTCTACTACATCGGCGGCATCATCAAGCACGCCCGCGCCATCAACGCGTTCACCAACGCCTCCACCAACTCTTACAAGCGTCTGGTACCCGGCTTTGAAGCGCCGGTTATGCTGGCTTACTCTGCCCGGAACCGTTCTGCCTCCATTCGTATTCCGTGGGTCAGCAGCCCGAAAGCGCGCCGCATCGAAGTTCGCTTCCCTGATCCTTCCGCCAACCCCTACCTGGCATTCTCTGCCATGTTGATGGCCGGCCTGGACGGTATCAAGAACAAGATCCACCCCGGCGACGCGGCGGACAAAGACCTGTATGACCTGCCTCCGGAAGAAGGCAAGCTGATCCCCACAGTGTCTTCCTACCTGACCATGTCTCTGGATGCTCTGGAAGCCGACAAAGACTTCCTCATGGAAGGTGGCGTGTTCACTGAAGACATGATCGCCGGTTACGTTGACCTGAAGCGCGCTGAAGTCGAGAAGCTGAACATGACCACTCACCCGGTTGAGTTCGAGATGTACTACTCCTGCTAATCGCCGCGGCGATCAGCCTGGAACGGAAAAAGCTCCCAAAATCGGGAGCTTTTTTTGTATCTGGTGCCAGAAATGGTTTTTAATGAGTAGATAACAACAACCGATGGAGCAACACCATGATCCGTACCCCGGTGATCCTCACCCTCCTGGCCCTGGTTGCCGTGCCGGCGACGGCCGAAACGGTCTACAAGTACAAGGATGCCAGCGGCAACACCGTGTTTACTGACGAGCCCACCGAGGGGGCTGAAAAAATGGATGTGCAGCCGGTGCCCACCATACCCGCCATCATCCCCAAGATTGATACGGCTCCGGAGGCCGCTCCGGAAGGCGACAAGTTCAGCTACAACAAGATGACCATCATCATTCCCAGCGATGGGGAGCACTTCATCAACAACGGCGGTCAGGTCACGGTGCAGGTGGCGGTCTCACCCAACCTGCGCAATAACGACAAGGTGCAGCTGGTGTTCAACGGCGCCCCCTATGGCAAGCCCCAGCGCACCACCACCTTCAACATCAGCAACCTGGACCGGGGGGAGTATGTGGCCCACGTGAGCGCCATCGATAACCACGGCAAAGAAGTGGGCAAAAGTGACAGCATCACCTTCTATGTCAAACGCTCCGCTGTTGCCCCCACCCCCAGTCCCTCTCCCAAGCCGGCACCAAGAAAAAGCCCCTAAAATCCAGCCGCACCATTTTGGTTCACTCCGAGACCAAAACTCCCTAAAATCCCCTGATATCACCACCTGGGAAACCCAATAAGGGGCATCCCAGGTGCCCGTGTGCCAAATCAACCCGGATTCCAACGCTTAGCTGGCGCCAAAACAGGGACCTGGAGGGCAAGCGGGCCCGGAAACCAGACACATTCTTTCACCAGACGCACCAACTTCAACCCGCGATTGCATAGGTGGTTTAGTTTTTGCATTGGCAACACCCATAGTATCTGAGGTCCCGATGAATCCAGTGAATACAGCAAGGGTATCAAACAATTACGATCAACCACGTCGTTTGATGGACCATCTCACCACCGCTGTGGTGTTGCTGGACGAACAAATGAAGGTGCAATACGTTAATCCCGCTGCGGAGCAGCTGATGGCGGCCAGCCAGTCGCAACTGGCGGGCATGAGCATCAACGCCCTGATCAACGACAAGGACCAGAGCACCCAGGCAGATCTGGAAAACGCCCTGCGGGACCTGCACCCGTTCACCAAACGGGAGGCCCAGGTCTATATCCTGAACAACCCGCAGCTGGCCACCGTGGACTACACCATCACGCCGATCCGGGAATCGACCAACAACCACAGCCTGCTGTTGGAGCTGCGGCCCCTGGATCGCTTGATGCGGATCAGCCGGGAAGACAACCTGATTAATGCGCACCATGCCACCCGTGCCCTGGTACGGGGGGTGGCCCATGAGGTCAAGAATCCTTTAGGGGGGATACGTGGGGCAGCACAGCTTCTGGCAAGGGAACTGCCAGATGACTCCCTGCGGGAATACACTGACATCATCATCGCGGAGGTGGACCGCCTGCGCAATCTGGTGGACCAGATGCTGGGGCCACGCAAGTTACCCAAGTGGGCTCAGGTCAACATCCACGAAATTCTGGAACGGGTACGTTCGGTGCTGACGGCGGAAACCGGCGATCCGGTGTCCATCGAGCGGGACTACGACCCCAGCCTGCCGGAAATGTGTGGCGACAAGGATCAATTGATCCAGGCCATCCTCAACGTGGTGCGCAATGCCAAACAGGCCTTGACCGAGTTTGAGGAACAGGAAAGCCCCACCATCATCCTGCGCACCCGGGCCCTGCGCCAGTTCACCATCGGCCACACCCGCCATCGCCTGATCCTGCTGGTGGAAATCGAGGACAACGGCCCCGGCATCAGCAAGGAAATGCAGGAAACCATGTTCTATCCCATGATCAGTGGTCGCGCCAGCGGGACCGGTCTGGGGTTATCAATCTCGCAATCGATCATTAATCAACACCACGGGTTGGTGGAATGTGAAAGCAACCCGGGCAAAACCATTTTTAGACTCTTGCTGCCTCTGGAACAACCGGAAGAGCATACCAATGTTGGAGCGTAAATCATGCAGGGTGAAGAAAACGTCTGGATTATTGATGATGATAAATCCATTCGCTGGGTACTGGAAAAGGCCTTATCACAGGAAGGCATCAACACCTCCACCTTTGAGTCCGGCGACTCAGCCCTAAACAAGCTGCGTAATACACAGCCTGACGTGATCATCACCGATGTGCGCATGCCCGGCACCGACGGCCTGGGCCTGCTGGCCCATATCCAGGATAACTATCCCAACCTGCCGGTCATCATCATGACCGCCCACTCGGATCTGGACAGCGCCGTGCAGTCCTACCAGGGTGGCGCCTTCGAATACCTGCCCAAACCCTTCGACCTGGACGACGCCGTCTCGCTGGTAAAGCGGGCCGTGACCCACAGCCAGGAACAACAGGCCAGCAGCGGGGAACCGGTCATCAACAACAACACCGACATCATCGGTGAAGCACCGGCCATGCAGGAAGTGTTTCGTGCCATCGGCCGGTTGTCCCATTCCAACATCACCGTGCTCATCAACGGCGAATCGGGAACCGGTAAGGAACTGGTGGCCGGAGCATTGCACCGCCACAGCCCGCGGGCCGACAAGCCCTTTATCGCCCTGAATATGGCGGCCATTCCCAAGGACCTGATCGAGTCCGAGCTGTTCGGTCATGAGAAAGGCGCGTTCACCGGCGCGGCAGCACAGCGTCAGGGTCGTTTTGAACAGGCCAATGGCGGCACCCTCTTCCTTGATGAAATCGGCGATATGCCCCTGGATGCCCAGACCCGGTTACTGCGGGTGCTGGCGGACGGCACCTTCTATCGCGTGGGTGGCCATACCGCCGTCAAAGTGGATGTGCGCATTATCGCCGCCACACACCAAAACCTGGAAAACCTGGTGAAAGACGGCAAGTTCCGGGAAGACCTGTTCCACCGCCTCAACGTCATTCGCGTGCACCTGCCGAAGCTGAACGAGCGGCGGGAGGACATTCCACAACTGGCCGCCCACTTCCTGCAGAAAGCCGCCAAAGAACTGAATGTGGAAACCAAGGTGCTGCTGACGGAAACAGAAGAATACATGATGACCCTGGACTGGAAGGGCAACGTGCGGCAATTGGAAAACACCTGCCGCTGGCTGACGGTGATGGCCTCCGGTCGCGAGGTGTTGATCAGCGATCTGCCACCGGAGCTGCAGGAATCCCACGGTTCACAGGACGCCTCATCCAATTGGGAACAGGGCCTGCGGGCCTGGGCAGACCAGGCCTTGGCCCGGGGCCAACGGGGGCTTCTGGACAAGGCAGTGCCGGCGTTCGAACGCATCATGATCGAGACCGCGCTTAAGCACACCGCTGGCCGGCGCCGGGACGCGGCCGAATTGCTGGGCTGGGGGCGTAACACCCTGACCCGCAAGATCAAGGAATTGGGAATGAACGGCAACAATTCCGATGATGACGACGATGGCGACGAATGACGGCGACGAGTAACGGGATCAGAACAATTCCACGTCGCTGCTGATTTCCCTGTCTGCAGGCGCTCCACCCGGGTGGGGCGCTTTATCTTCCTGCACCACCTCATGTAAAAGCTTCTTCTGACGGTCTGCCAGGTGCTCCAGGAGCCGGCAAACCGTCTGAAAGGCTGCGCGGGCGCTTTCGCCCCCGTCGATGATACGCTGAGATGACAACAAAGCACCGTCCAGGGTATTGATCAGATATTTCTCCTGGTCTTCGTCCAATCCCAGGGTGGGTATACGTTGGTCGAGGCCCTGAATGGTGGTCTCCAACAGATTCAGCACTTCGCTCTGGCTGGACTGCAGATTCTGCCCCACCTGCACCAGGGTTTCCCGCACCACATTAAAGGACTGGGTCAGGTTTCGGGTTTGCTCCACCAACGCCATTTCGGTGTTCAGGGCTTTCACCTTGGCATCGGTGGACCCCAGCATGGTGGGGAGGAAATCCTTATACCGCCCATAGGCCTGCGGATCATCCATGGGCATGTTCTTGATCAGCAAAGCAACACGGGAATAATTGATCTGGGTGCGGTGACCGAAATCGTTGAAGCGTATGCCTGCATCATACAGGGTGCTGATGACTTCTTTTTCCAGCGGGGAAACCGCGCCTTTGGCACTGAAGAAGCTGGGCCCACCGCGGGTGCGGAACATCAGCGCACAATTCAGTCCCAACTGGTTGGTGACATCAAAGAAACGCCGGGCGATGGTGTCAAAATCGGTGACGTTATAGGTGGCTTCGATAAACTGGATGGCGAGCCCCAACTCACTGGAGCCACGCATGGCGGTCAACGCCGTGGCGGAAGCATGCCGGGCTTTCTGATTCAGTTGTTCACGATCACGTTTGAACTGGCCCAGCAGGCGCAGTTTGGCCAACAACTCGCTGGCCTCAAACGGCTTTACCAGAAAATCCGCAGCCCCTTTTTCATAGCCCAGCATGCGCTGCTGGATACCACTGAGGCTGGACAGGAACAACACCGGCTTGTCCTGGGTGGCTGGATTCTGCTTCAGGCGTTCACACACTTCGAAGCCGTTCATGCCGGGCATCTCCACATCCAGCAGCACGAAGTCAGGGTTTTCGGTGGTGGCTTTTTCCAATCCCTCGGCCCCGTTGGCAGCGGTCAGGATCTCGTAATCGTTGGATAACGCCCGGCACACCAGTTTGCGCACCAACCCGTCGTCGTCCACCACCAGAACCTTTTCCAACGCCACAATCTGCCCTCATGCAATTCCCTTGCTATCCCTAAGTGTAGATAACGGGGCAACGAGAACAACATCGTTCAGGGGTTATAAAGGATTCTACTTAAACAGGGTTTTGATATGCCTAACCGGATCAGTCCGCGTGCATCAGTCAAACCAGGAGTGCAACCGGCCGTCGGCCGCAAAGGCCAGCGCCGCAGCGATGTCCTCCGGCAAATTCTTACCCAGGGATAACGGCGGCAATGCGTCCGGCGGGAAGAATTCGGCGCGCACGGTTTCCACCCCCGGTGTGGGGGCCGCCGCCGGGTCCACGCATTCACACAGAAAATGCAGTTTATAGAAGTCCCGGCTATCGGGGGGATAGTCCCCCTGGGCTTTGTGACGCAGGGCATACAGCTGTTGCGCTTTCACCACCAGCCCGGCTTCTTCCCACACCTCTTTCTCCACATTACCGGCGGCGGAAATCCCTACGTCCGCATAGCCCCCGGGCATGGCCCAACGACCGTCTTCCTTCTCCTGTACCAGCAGGATGCGGCCGTCCCGAATCACTGCGCCCCGCACTTCCACCTTCGGCGTCACATAGCCGGGATCGCCTTCGTCAAACAGGCCGGCAATGCGTTCCAGCGGCACCGAGCCCAGATCCGCCAACATTTGCAGGGCGATGGTTTCGATTTCCTGATAGCGCTCCAGATCGAATGGACAACGGGTGAAGTGACGACCAGTGGCTGCCAGCGCCTGCAGCCGCTTGGCCATGGCGAGCCAGGTGGATTCCATCAGAACGCCTTCTCAATCACCGCATCGGGCATAAAGGGAATGACACGCCCCAGCACCGACCAGGGCAGAGCCGGAACAATGATGTTGGATTTGCCTTTGACGATGCCGTCGACAATGTCCCGCGCCGCCTGCTCAGCGCTGATGACAAACGGATACTTTTCCATGTTGGGAGCGATTTCGGTTTTGACAAAGCCCGGATGCACCGCGATCACCTGAATGCCGTGTTTTTTCAGCTCAATCCGGGTGGTGTCGAGATAACTGCTGAAGCCGGCCTTGGAAGCGGAATAGGCCGCGCTGCCGGGAATGCCCCGGAACGCCGACACCGACGAGATGCCCACGGCCGTGCCCCCACCCTGCTGGCGGAACAGGCGTGCGGCGGCGTCGATGGTGGCCATGCCCCCCACCAGGTTGACCTGGATGATCTGCTGATCACGGCTGAAGTCACCGGCACCGGTTTTATTCACCCCGGTGATGCCAGCATTGGCAATCACGCAATCCAGCTGCCCCAGCAATGACTGCGCCTGCTCCAGGGTCGGGTAGAGGGTTTCCGTCTGGGCCACATCCAGCGCCAGGCAATGCACCTGCAGCGCGGGGTATTGCGCCCGGATGTCGTCCGCCAACGCTTGCAGCAGCTCCAGCCGTCGCGCCAGCAACACCAGGCTCGCGCCACGGCGGGCAAACTCGTAGGCAATGGCTTTGCCGATACCGGAAGAAGCGCCGGTAATTGCTACCGATTTGATCATGGGATTCACCACCAGAATGAGTTGCCGGAAGCGGCTTACAGGCCGCTCCGGGTTTAATTTTCCGCTGTTTGATTTTGCTCTAAGGTAACAGATGGTTCCTGTGGATGCATCAGGTCATCAATTTCCTCAGCCCGACGCAACACCTTCATCATTTGCTGGGCGATGCGTCGATGCCACGCCACCCACTGCGTGGCCAGACTGACATCGCTGCTGAACACGGCATGCCCCCGCAGACGGGTGAACACATCCCGGTTGACCCGCTCCGCTTCCGCCAACACCTGCTCCAGGCGCTGCTGAATACGCAGGTGATCCTCTTCCGCCGCCACCGCCTGGATAAAATCGCGAAAGCTCAGTTCGAACGGCAGCAGTATCTGCTCGATGGCTGGATCTTTGGGGCGCGCGCCCTGTTGCAGGGTCAGTTGATACCACTGCAGGGCATTGAGCAAACTCTGGCTGGACTTGATGATTTTACTGAACGCATCGGCGTTGATGGGGGCCATGGGTTGACGCAGGGTGGCCACCACATAACCGTCGAATTGTTCCAGCAGGCGTTGCAGCTGCTCAATCTGATCGCGGGTATCCGGCCCTTTCTCCTCCCGCACAATCACCGATGCCACCAGCTGCGCCAGGTTGTCCAGCTCCTTACTAATGGATTGCAACGCCAACGGCGGCATCGAGACGATGTTCTTGTCCAGGTAGCGCAACTGAAAATGGGCGCCCTCCCGCTTTTTAAAGCGCCGGGTCAGTATGCGGGTCACCCGCGGCTCCAGAGGGATAATGATCAACACGCCCAACAGGTTGAACAGGGAATGGTAAATGGCCAGCCAGAACGCCGCGTTACCACCGGCCAGCTCGCGGTTGTAAGCGGTTGCGAAGACAGTGGACACCAGCGGCAGCAACAACAGCGCCACCGCCGCGGCCACCACATTGAAACTGACGTGTGCCCAGGCCACCCGCTTGGCATTGGCAGTGGCACCGATGGTGGCCAGCAGCGCCGTGGAGGTGGTGCCCACATTGGCGCCAATCACCGCCGCCGCACCCAACGGCAGCGGAATCACCCCGCCGTTCACCAGCGTCAGGATCATCGCCATGGAGGCACTGGAGGACTGCATCACCACCGTCATCAGAAAGCCCATCAGCAGCAGGATGATCACGTGTTGAAGATCGAAACTGCCTTCGTCCAGAACGAAGAATCGATCCTGATACGTCTCCATGCTGCTTTGCATGAAATCCAGGCCGACGAACAACAGGCCGAAACCCGCCAGGGCGCCCCCCAAGGCGCGCCACTGAGTCTGCTTGGACAGAATATGGATAAACGCCCCTACCCCCACCATGGGCAGCGCGAACACCTGCACATTGATTTTGAAACCGATCAGCGCCACGATCCAGGCGGTCATGGTGGTGCCCACGTTACTGCCGAACACCACCCACACCGCCTGCCCCATGGTCAACAGCCGGGCGTTGACAAAGCCGATGGTGGCCACGGTGATCACGCTGGAACTTTGCACCAGCGCCGTCAGCATAAAGCCGGAAAAGAAGCCCCGCCGTTTGGTATTGGTGCCCCGATGCAGGTACTGATCCAGCTTTTCCCCGGCGGACTGTTTCAGACCGTCGGTGAGATAGATCATACCCAGCAGAAATATGCCGACGCCGCCCAACACGGTGCCCAGTGCCACAAGCATACGATTCCCTATTAATCTGTTAGAGGATATAACCAGTTTAACCACCACCACCGGTGGCCATCTTAGACCCTGATCAACTCCTGGTCATTCTGACGCTGCATTATTTCATTCAGCTGAACCCCCAAGGCCGGAGATCTGATTCAGCTCATATTCAGTTTGCAACGCCTATGGTATAAACACGCCCAGTGGGCAGTGGCCCACCTTTGACCAACGGAGAGAATATCATGAATAAAACAGTAACCCGTTCCGCCTTTGCCCTGGCCCTGTTGGCCGCCGGTTCCGCCATGGCCGCCGATCCTTATGTAGGCGGCAGTGTGTTGTTTGTGGATGCGGAATTTCAGGACATCAGTGAAGAGGCCTCCCTCACCGGCATCACCGGCCGCCTGGGCAGCATGATGAACGACAATATTGGCGGTGAAGTGCGCGTGTCCCTGGGGGTGGGTGACGACAGCGTCGGTTCCGGTATTTTTGAAACCGACGTTGAGCTGAACAGCATGATTGGCGGCTATCTGCGGGCAGGCGCTCCAGTGGGCTCCGGCTTTTTCCCCTATGCGGTACTGGGCTTCACCCGCACAGAACTGGAATATTCCAATGACTACTTCGGCAGCGATTCCGAAAGCGAAACCGATGTTTCCTGGGGCTTCGGCGCCGATCTGAGCCTGGATCGCAAAATGAGCCTGAACGTGGAATACATGAACTACTACGACAAGGACGGTGTGGAGATCAGCGGATTTTCCATCGGCATTGCCAGCAAAATCTAACGGCCGCGCCTCAGCGGAAACGTTCCCGGCGGAACAGCACAGGCTGGTTCGCCGGTTGCCCCACAAAGGTGGCCACCCCGGCCGGGTCTTCACTGGCCCCGTCACCATCAATATCAAACTGCAGCCAGGTCTCCGGCACCCAGTTCAACAGCACACTGCCGGCGTTGGCCGTATTGCCCTGGTAGCCCGGTGCGCTGAGCGTGCTGATGTAATAACCCGGATAGCCGGTGACCGTACTCACGCTGGTTTCTCCCGCATTCAGCTCGCCACTGTAATTGCTTAAAGACAGGTCCGTGGACTGCACCAGAGTGCCAGCGCAAGTGGTGTAATCATCGTCTTCGTTCAATTGGAACTGGGCGCTGCTGTTCCAGTATTGCAGGCGTAACGTCACCGGCAGGGGCGTCAGCACGCTGCCCAGGGCGCTGTCCACCCAGGCCCGGCCCCAACGGATGTCGGTGCCGGTAATGTCGTCGATCAGGTAATCCGCACAACTGCCGTTGGGTTGACCCGAGGCTTGATAACAGGCTCCGTCACCATCGGTGAGGGCAGCCGCCGCTAGCCGATAATCCAGGGCCGGGCTGTAGGGCACATCACCGCCGTCCGGGGTGGCGTTCAACTTGTTCAGGATCAGGCTGTGATCATCAGTCACCACCACACCGTTGCCGTCGTAGTCATTGTTGACACTCCAGTTTCTGTTCACGGTGGCGCTGTTTTCAGTCAGGCAACCGGCCACCACCGCGCCCCCGCTTTCACAGGCGGAACCCGTGGGCAGGCTGTTGACGTCGAGTTCTATGCTGTGGGTCGGTACATCCAGTTTCCAGAAGTCCCCGCTGTAGTTCTCTGTTGCATCGCCATTCATATTAAAAGCCTGTACCGCGATCAGGGGCTCCGTATCAAAACCGAACGGCTGGCCCTGATAGGTGAACGGGCAGGTCCAGCTGCCGGTGGCATCCCGCAGCGCCGGACCATTGTCCGTCACCGAGAAATAGGCCGGATAGAAGCGCCCCACATTGGCTATCTGGCCGCTCACATTGGCGGCCCCCAGGTAGCTGGTATCCGTCAGTACAGCGTTGAGTTCGATGATGCCCACTTCGTCATAGCGTACTGTAGTAGCGGCCGTGCCCGCACTGAATCCACTCACCGAGGTGGTTCCCAACAGGCCGGGGTCATGTGCTTCAGCTGCAGCGGGTAACAACAGTGTCGCACTTAAGGCCACCGATTCGGCAGCGCCGTTTTGTTCCTGACCGAAGGCGGCTGTAACCGGATTATCAGACAGGTTGGCGCCGGGGTCCGGGTGGTGATCGCCGTCACCGTCATCCAATGCCTGGTAACCCACTGCGGTCACATTCAGCGTAAAACTTTCCCCCGCCCGCACATAGGCACCACCATTGACATCGGTGGCGGCGGGGTTGCCCACGGCCTCCAGATAAAAACCAAATGGACGCACGGTGAATGGGCTTAAGCTGCCTTCGATGGGCAACGGATTATTGTAGATGTCCAACAGCTGTCCGCTGCTGTCGTCCTTCAGCGTCAGGCCATACTGGCCCACATCCGTGGTCACCCAATCTGCAAACGCCTCACCCGCGCTGAAATTCAGCGTCACATTGTTGGCCCCGGGTTCTGCATTCGGTAATGCCTGACTTCCACTGGTGGTGGTGATGGCCGGGGCCACGCCGCCAGGGTCTTCCGCACTGCGGCTGATCCAGGCTTTCAGATCGATATCCCCCTGGTATTCTGTGAACAGACCACAACTGCCGGTGCTGGGGTCCAGGCGCAATGCCTGTATCCGCAGCGCATGATCACGGCCAGCCACAAAGTCCGATCCCCAGCCGTCCACCACATCAATCTGCAATGCATTCTCGCTGAAGCTGATGGTGCCGGACGTGCCGGTGGCGGTGCCGCCGTTTTCGATGGCGGTCACCGTCAACTGATCCGCATGGGTATTGCTGAGGTAGAGCTGGGCGCTGCCATTATCCCCACTGACGAAGGTGTACTGCACCGCACCGTTATCATCGTTGTCGGGGTTGGGGCTCAACGATCCACTGGCACTGGCGATGGACCAGTTACCATGGGCGCTGCTGGTGGCGATATCCACGGCACCGGTGAAGGTGCTGTAAGTGCTGCCATCGGATTGCGTGGCGGTGATGGTGACGGTGGTGGGGGCGCAGACACTGGCGCTGGCCGCCGCCGTAACCGTAAAGGCATCCAGGGCATTGGCACAGGGATGGGTTTCGTTCATCACATCCTGTACGTCGGCCTGGGTCAGGGGTTGCTTGAAAATCTTCACCTCATCAATCTGACCCACCCAGTTGCGATTACTCAATCCCTGGTCGGCACCGATTTCCAATGGGTCGGCATTGGTTACCAGGGTTTCCCCACTGTAGGTGCGGAACGCAACTTCATTGCCATTCAGATAAATACTCTGGCGCCCGTCGGCATAGACGATGGCCACATGATGCCAGGTGTTCAAGGAAATGCGTGACGACCCGGAATCAAAAGAACGGGTTCCCCCGTTACTATTCCACCACCAGTAAATAGCCCCATTGCGATCTATATGGAATTCGTAGTTTTCATCCTTCGACAGTATTGCGCGCAGTTCATTGCTGAACGAGCTTAAGTTGATCCAGGCGGTTACCGTCAGTTCGTCGGTCAGATCCAGCGCCACGTTATCCTGAATGCGGATGAAGTTGCTGCCATCCAACTCGGCGCCATTACACACTCGGGCCGGTGTACTGATGGCGCCATTTACGATATTGCCGTGAACACCGCCGCCAGCGCTGTCCAGCACTTCATTGGCAGTACCGTTCCAGGTGGGCCCATCCAGGGTGTAATGCACCACCAGGCCGTTAGTAGCATCCGGGGCGGCACGGCAGGTGTTGAGGGCTGCGGATGAGGTGCCATAGCTGCCGCTGTTGAGACGCCACTGCAACTGGATTTCACCCTGTTCCCCATTGGCGCTGCGATTGTAGTACTCCAAGCGCAGCGGATAACTGACCCCCGCCTCCAGCGCCAGTCCGCTGCCCTGATCCCAGGTGGCCGAGTGATCGGTCCAGTTGTTGATGTTTCCGGTGTCACTGAGGTCGTCCACCCACAAGCGCACACCATCATCACTGTAGGTACGGAACTGATAGGTGCCGGTGCTGGCGGGAACAAAGTACCCTTCCCAGCGCATGGAGAAACCACTGGTGCCGCTGCCAAACGGAGTCTGATTGGAATTCCAGCTGCCATAGACCTGACTTTCCACCCGATACTCTGTGACCGGATCGGTGAGAGTGGAATTGTAATAGTATTCCCCCACCAGTCCGGTTTGGGTGGTGGTGTAATACACCGAGGCACTGGCGCTGGCCAGTGTGGTGCCTTCTTCATCAGAAATGTTACTCACAGTGAGGGTGTAGTTCTCGCCTGCGGTCAACGGTGTCGCCAACGTCAGTATCACCTCAAAGCCGTTGTCCGCCAGTTCGGCATCGCTGATCCCGATCACCGTGCCGCTGTCTGCCTGCAATACATAATTGCCGGTCACTTCTGCAGAGGAACTCAGGGCGGTTTGATCACTGGCATCGCTGAAGCTCACAATCAAACGGTCATTGGCGCCGCACTCCAGGCTGACCATCTCCAGCACCGGCTCGGCAGCACCGCACAACGTACCGAAATCCGCGTTGGCTACAGCGTTACTGTCGTAGTTGATGCGGCTTGGGTTGTTGACCCAACCCTCTGCCGTCACGGTTCCGTTGACCACCACATCGTTATTGAGGTTCACATTACCGGTGGCATAGATGATGGCGTTGACATTAATGGTATTCCAACTGGAATTGAAATTCAGATCACCGTTGACGATGATGATCAGGTCTTCAGGATCACCGTTCTGGTTCAAATCCGTATTGCCACCGATGATCAGGTTACCGTTGATGTAAATACGAGTGGTTGGCCCGCCGTTCACACTCAGATCACCGCTACTCTCACTGGAAGACGCAAAATGGAAATCGCCGGCCCCCAGGGTTCGATTCAGGTTCAGTTGAGTGGTGCCGGTGAACGCTGGCAGGGTGGCCCGCGCGGTGGTCTGGGAAGTATCACGATCCGGCCAGATGGCCGCGCACTCCGCCGCCCACAGGCGCGGGCTGACCAGCCACAGCAGCACCAACAGTAGTCCGCCAAAGCGCACTCGTAGATTGCGACTAGTGCACATCCAGAATCACCTCCACTGAACGGGACACGTAATCCGGCTGGGCCGGATCGTTGCCCATCACCGCCCGGGTGTTGATGGTGTAGATGACGCCGTTGCTGGCTCCTTCGGTATAGCTCAAGCTGGTGCATGCCAGATTGATGGCGAACCCGTTGATAGTGAAGTTGGACGGCACCGTGGGGCAGGCACTGCTCAGGTGAATGGAATATGCCGCCCACTCATTGGCGCTCTGGGCTGCCCAGTAGGCTCGCTTGGCCAGCAGGTTCAGGTTGGCGGTGGCGGTTTCCGATGACAACAGGCGGGACATACTGGCCACCAGCAGCGTGACAATCACCATCAGAAAAATCACCGCCGGCAGGGCGATGCCCCGCCCCCTGCGCTTCACATTCAAACCACTCATGGGCGGTTCTCCACATGAACAAAGCGCACCAGGGAAATGGACTCACTGCCCAGGCTCAGTTCCAATTCGATGGTCAACATCCCGTGCTGTTCATCCAGCGCCGTGTAGCCGAACACACAATTGCTGACGTCATCCACCAGCAGGGATGTAGCGGCGGACGCAAGGGGGGCCAAGGCGGTGTTGGTGGGCTGGCTGGACTGCAACGGGTAACTTTGATAACGGCGCAGGGTACCGTCGGACAGGTTACACACATAACTGCCGGCGCCATCCACAATGTAAAAGCGGCTGGCGATGGAATCCTGGGAGAACTGGAATGGAGTACTGAGTGATACCACACCGGCAGCCGCTGACAGGGTCACACCGGTTGCGGTGATCACATGGGAACCCAATGGCAATGAGCTGCCGTCACTGGCTGCCTGATACAGGTTGTAGCCACTGGCTGCAGCGGAGCTGTTGGCGATCACCATGCGATTGCCCGCGGCCACAGCCGGCACGCTGCCGAACACATCAAAGCTGTCATCCGCCACGGAAAAATCCAACACGTCACCGACCCCTGTGGTGGGAAACTTTCGATAGCGACCAAATCCACTGATCGGAACCCATTCAATGGCGCTGCCGCTGACCCGAATGCTGTGGGGCACCGCATTACGCAGATCCCGCGCCATGCGACTGAGGGCCGCATCGGCCTTACCCACCAGTTCAGCCCGGCGTGCGGTGTCCACGTATCCCTGCATCTGTTGTGAAATGATCGTGGATGCCATCACCGCCACCACCCCCACCAGGGTAATGACGATGATCAGTTCCACCAGGGTGAACCCGGAGCAACCCTTAACTGCAGTCGGGATCGCTTTCATAATCCGTGCGGTACCCCGTTAACGACATGGCATCCTGAATGGGATTGGTCACCGTGACGGTGACCTTCAGGGCGCAATGGGTGGGAATGGCTCCCAACTCACCGACAGCGATGTCAGCAACGCTGATGCTGACGCTGTAGCCATTCAAAGACGACACTGCGCTGCCATTGGGCAGCGTGATGCTACTGCTGGAATAGCCGTTGTAGTCACAGACATTATTGAACGTGCTGCGGCCACCGGTGGCCCCGGGACAACGGCTGTTGGTGGCGGAATCCAGAAACGGTTTCTGCAGTACTTCCTCCAGATAGGATTCGGCGATGGCAATGGACTGCACGCGAATCATCGGATCGGCACTGCGGCCAACGATCGAGCTGTAGGAGGACATCAGGGCGGCCACCAGAATGCCGGCCAGGGCGATGGCCATCACCAGTTCAATCAGGGTCATGCCTTTATGGTTGATATACATAACCGGTTTCACCTACTACCCGCAGTTCCCGTGCGCCCACACTGATGACGGCTTCGCCGGACAAGATGGCGAGGCCGCTGTTCATGGCCCGGCCCTGGGGATCAAACAGCAACGGGTTCACCGTTGCGGAATAGGACACCCCACCGGGCAACGGGCTCAGTTCGGTGTAGCCGCTGTCAAATCCATCCGGATTGACCACCGCAGCCCCTGCAAACGCAGCACTGTCGCAGTCGCTGTCCACGGTAACGCTAAAACCCGAGCCGCTGAACTGCACCTGTGTGATGCAACCGCTGCCCAAGGCTTTGGCCTGGGCAAAACGCACCGCCTGCGCCACGCCATCAAAGAAGGTGCGTTCCTCGAACACATCCGTAGAAGCAAAACGGGGTCCGACCACAACAGCCAGGACCCCGATAATGGTGATTACTGTGATGAGTTCGATCAGAGTGAAGCCGGAGCTTTGCGATCTCATCGAGATGCGTATTAGGTACAGGTGTTAGGAGTACCTGAAGTCCATGTACCAATCACGCTGAAAGTTGGGGAACTATCGGCTGCTGCTTCGGTATAGGTGAAGCAAGGATCATTGTCAGCAGGCGTCCCGGGAGCCACGATGGTCGCAGTACCGCCAGCATTTGTTTCACAATCAAAGTCGTCGGTCAGTTGGCCTGCGTCGCAAATGGACTCGGCAGCCGGGTACAGGTTCACCAGGTTGATGGTGGTGCCTTCCAGGTCAACCGAAGCGGTTACATCTTCTGCCAACGCAGCTGCGTGACTGATGGCTGCAGCCGACTTGGCGGAACCCAGCGCCCCTTGCACGGCCGCAGTGGATGCCTCGTCACTCAGGTTCGCAAACCGTGGCAACGCGAACGCCGACAGAATACCCAGGATCACGATCACCATGATCAGTTCGATAAGGGTGAAACCCGATTGTTGCTTTTGCATTGTTCTACCTCTCCTGTAAAACCTGTTATGAAACACTTAATTAATGGTGGTAATCACTTCGCCGGAACGGGCGTTGTACACGATGTTGCTGCCCTGGTCCGTACGCCGATACAGATAACGGCAGTTGCCATTCACGGTATCCACTAAATAATCTGAACTGGCCGCCACGTTGGCTGAAACCGATGGCGCATTGGCCACCAGCACGCCCCGCCAAATTCTTACACAACGTTCTGAGCTGTCCATGACATCGCTGTTGTTGGAACCGGCGCCCTGTCCTACATCCGTGGGCCAGCCTTCGCTGCTGGTGGCCACATCGTCGTTACCGAAGCCGTCCACCGCGTCCACTGCCAGGGAATCGCCGTTGGCGACCCACTGACTGCGCACCAGCACCACTCCGGATGCCAGGGCACCGCCGGCACCAAACACCGCCGCTTCATGGGCGTTGTCATAGGTGTCCAGCATCCGCGGCAACGCCACCGCCGCCAGGATGGAAATCAGCGCGATGACCACCACCATCTCAATCAGGGTGAAGCCCCGGGTGTTGGCGTTGACCTTTAGGTTTGCCGATAAAGTCGTTGTTTTCACACCAATTCTTGAATTTAAGGTTTGTTTCATAAATATAGACCAGAATTCCAGCAGCAATGTCCGTTTAACGAATCTTTACAACCTTTCATCTTTTTCTTACTAACGTTTCATGGCCGAGCCCAATTCCCACATGGGCAGGAACACACCCAACGCCAGAATCAGCACCAGAATCCCAAGGAAAACCAGAATGATAGGCTCAATGGCATCGGCCAGACCTTTCAATTCGTAGTCCACTTCTTCGTCATAAAAATCCGCCACGTCATGCAATAACTTATCTAAAGAACCGGTTTCCTCACCAATGGCAATCATCTGCAACACCAGATCCGAGAAGATACCGGCGGCCGCCGATGTGCGCGCCAGGGAATCACCCCGCTCCACACCCCGCCGAATGGAATCAATATTACTGGCAATATATTCATTACCCACCGTGGGGCCGACAATGTTCAGGGCCTGCAACACCGGCACGCCGGACTCAAAGGTCATGGCAAAACTGCGGGCAAAACGGGACAGGGCGATCTTTTCAAAGATGCCGCCGATAATGGGTATGCGCAGTTTTTTCTGATCCCACCACAGCCGCCCCGGTTCAGTATTGATGTAACGGACGAACGCAAAAATGCCGCCACCCACCACCCCGAAAATCAACCACCAGTAGTCAACCGAGAACTCCGACACCGCCACCAGAATCCTGGTGGGGGTAGGCAACTCCGCCCCCACCTTGGCAAACACCTTGGCGAACTGCGGTATCACAAACATGTTGACGATCATCATGGCGACAAACATGGCACCCAGCACAAACATGGGGTAACGCATGGCCTGAGTCATGCGGTTACGGGTGTCCCGTTCCATTTCGATGTGGGAGATCAACTTGGCAAAGGCATCCTCCAGCCGGCCGGTGTTTTCCCCCACATGGATCATGCTGACGAACATGGAATTGAAGATCCGACTGTGGGCCGCCATGGACGTGGCCAGGGTGGAACCGGTGGCCAGGCGCACATTGATATCCGCCAGTGCCGCTTTGATCTGCGGTGACTTGCTGATGTCCGCCAGCCCGGCAATGGCCTGGATAATGGGAATGCCCGCCCGCGTCAGGGCCCGCATCTGCCGGCACAGCATAATCAGGTCATCGTGTTTGACCCGTTTCTGGAATGACCAGGACAGCGATAACCCTGACGTGGTTTTCGCTTGCACCGCCTGGATGGAAACCGGCGTAATGGACTGGTTTTGCAATTGTAACGCCGCCGCCTGGCTGTTGCCGGCCTCGAGGGTTCCGGTGACTTCATTGCCGGTGGTGGTGCGACCGCGATAGCTGAACGTGGGCATGACGTTTAACGGTCATCCAGGGAAGCGGTGATTTTGAAGACTTCCTGCACCGAGGTGACACCGGTGCGGGCATAATCCAACGCACATTGGCTCAGGCTGCGAAAGTGCGGATTGTTGGCGGCTGCACGGGAAAACTCCGCAGCATCGCCTTTGCGCAAGGCATACAACGAGGGTTCATCCAACTCCAGTAACTCATACACACCGATACGACCGCTATACCCGGTATTGTTGCAATGGTGACAGCCGGTGCCTTTGTGAAATTCCGCCTCCAGGGCCGTACTGTCGATATTGCCCAGCCAGGTTAACTCCTGCGGTGTCATCTGGTAGGGCTGAATACAGTGCTCGCAGATCTTGCGCACCAGGCGCTGGGCAATCACCGCCCGCAGGGAGGACGCCACCAGAAACGCATCACATCCCATGTCGATCAGACGCATGGCGGTGGACACCGAATCATTGGTGTGCAACGTGGACAGCACCATATGACCGGTCATGGCGGCGCGCAAGCCGATTTCTGCGGTTTCATGATCCCGCATCTCACCCACCAGAATCACGTCCGGGTCCTGCCGCAACGCCGTGCGCAACACCGAGGAAAAGCTCAGGCCGATTTTACTATTCACCTGCACCTGGTTAATGCGCGGCAACCGATATTCGATGGGGTCTTCCGCCGTAATGATTTTGCGTTCCGGAATATTGAGCATGGACAGGGCGGCGTAAAGCGTGGTGGTTTTACCACTACCAGTGGGACCGGTGACCAACACCATGCCATAGGGCCGCTGAATCAGATTTTCAAACCGTTTTTGGATCGACTCCGGCATCCCCAGTTTTTCCATGGACAGCATGCCGGCGGATTGATCCAGCAAACGCATCACCACGCATTCGCCGTAGGGCACCGGTAAGGTGGACAAGCGCACGTCGATACTTTTGCCCAACACCCGCACATTGAAACGCCCATCCTGCGGCAGGCGTTTTTCCGATATATCCAGGCCGGACATGATTTTCAGGCGGGACACCAGCGCCGGCGCAATGCGCCGCTCTTTCATCACCTGCTCCTGCAATTCACCATCGATACGCAACCGCACCCGCAATACCTGTTCATCCGGCTCGATGTGAATATCCGACGCCCGCACCTGCACGGCGTCTTCAAAAATACTTTGCAGCAGGCGCACCACCGGGGCTTCTGCCGTATCCGTGGTGGTGGCCAGGCTCTCCAGGTCGAAGTCGGTGCTTTCCAGTTCCGAGTCCAGCTCCACTGCGATGGAAGCAATCTGCTCGGAACGCCGATAGGAGCGGTCCATGGCCCCCAGTAACTCCTGCTCTTTCACGAACGCGGGATGCACCGGCCGTTTCAGAATGCGCTGCAGTTCATCTATGGCCAGCAGGTCCAGGGGATCGGCCATACCCACCAGGATGCCGTCGGGCTGCTCCGCCAGCAGAATGGCGCGGAAGCGGCGGGCATAGGTTTCCGGCAGGGTTTTGATCAGCTCATTGTTGAGGCGGAAACGGGCCAGGTCCACAAAGGGATAGCCAAAGTGATTGGCCATGGTCTGCAGCATCTGCGCTTCGGTGACAAATCCCAGGTCCACCACCACCTTGCCGATCTTCTTGCCGGTGCGTTTCTGTTCGTCCAGCGCCTGTTTCAGCTGAGCGTCGACGATCAGTCCTTTGGAAACCAACAAATCTCCGATGCGAACCTTGGGCGCCTGTTGTTTGGGTGCTTCCATGGCTCAGGGCTCCTCGCTTTCCGCATCCTCTGCAGCCTGTTCATCCTGCAGAATCGGGGACCGGTTTATATCCGGGAAATACGGCTGGAAGCGGTGCTCGATGGACTGGATCTCTTCCTCGTTACTCAGGCTGTCGTCCACCACAAAAGGCTTCAACAGAATCACCAGCTCGCTTTTACTTTTGCGGCGCAGTTTCTGGCTGAACAACACATCGCCGATCAGGGGCAGATCCCCTAAGAAAGGAATCTGTGACACTTCTTCTTTATATACATCCTGCATCAGGCCACCGATGATCACCACCTGGCCGGTGCGCGCCCGCACGATGCTGTCGGTTTCCCGAATCGTGCTATAGGCCAGGGGCAGCGAAAGATCCTCGTCCCCCAGACCGATGTCCTTGCGCTTTTCCACCACCTCGGAAATGGAAGGGTGCACGTGCAGAATCACCTCGCCACTGTCCGCAATCTGGGGCGTCACATCCAGGGCAATACCCGAAAAGAACGGCGTCAGGGTAATATCCGGCGTATCACTCACCGTGGAAGACGTGGTGGTGGTGGTGCTGGAGATATCGGTGACAAAAAATTCGTCAGAGCCTACCTTGATCACTGCTTTCTGGTTGTTGAGTGTGGAGATGCGCGGGCTCGACAACACTTGCACATTGCCCTGCAGTTCGAGCAGGTTCAACACCGCAGTGAAGTCGGTAAAGTTGGCTCCCAGGGTGAACACACCGCCAATCAGCGACACACTTTCGCTCACCAGGGAGCTGAAGTCCGCCTGCTCCAGGCCACCGGCCACACGGTTATCGCTGGTTTCCAGGGTGCCATTATAGCCTTCACCAAAGGTGTCCCAACGGATGCCGGTGGCAAATCCTTCCGACAATTCCACCTCCAGAATCTTGGCTTCGATCAACACCTGCTGCTTCAGGCTCAGCTGGGCACTGTCGAGAAAGTTCTGCACTTCGGTCAACTCCGACGGCAGCGCTTTGACTACGGCAATCCCGGACACCGGGTCCACTACCACACTGCGCTTTTCGCCGGTGCCCACAATCATGGTCAATACGTTGGCCAGCTGTTGCCAGAAGGCACTGTTACTCTCGGTTTTGATATTACTGCTTTGTTGCACCTGGGTTTCGCGGGAACTGCTGGTGGAGCTGCCGGTGGTGTCGTCCTCCCCGGTGATGCTCACCTGGCCACTGCTTACCGAAGTGGTGGACAGCCCCATACGGTTGATATTCAGGTAATTGATGCGGAACACCCGGCTCTGCAGGGTGCGGGGCAATATCTGGTAGCCATAGGGTTTGCGTACAAAATCGTAACCGTAGGCATCGCGCACGGCCTTCAGTGTTTCCTCCAGGTTGACACTGCGCAGACGGATGGAGATGTTCCCTGTAACCTCAGGGTGCACCACCATGTTGACGGAAGTACCGTGCACCAGACTCATGAAGAACTGGCGCGCCGGGGTATCACTGGCCGTCACATCAAAACGGGGCAACTCCGGCTTGGCTTTTTTTGCCGGGGCAACCGGAGCCGGCGCCACCGGCAACGCCGCCGTGGCTTGTGTGCCAGGCTGGGAATTCGATGCGGCCACGGGCGGGGTTGTCCCGCTCTTCGATTGCGGCTGTGATTGAGCCTGTGATGGCTTCGCCGCTGCCGGCGCCGTGCCGGCCTGCGGCTTGGGTTGATACCAGGAAGCGCACCCCGCCACCAAGGCCAGGCAGGCGGCAACCAAGACAGACTGGGCAAACACTTTATTCATTCACACTTTCCTTTCTCACTGCTGCCATGGGCATGCGCAATGTAATTCTACGACCGGCTCGACTCACCACCACCGAATCCTCGGCAATAGAAAGCACTTTGGCATCCGCCACCTGATCCGACACCCCCACCACCGATTCGTTGATGATGGCGCGTTTGTGGTGTCCGTCATTCAAAATCATACTGAGCTGCAACGGCGCATAGGCCGTTTTGGTTTTGGTGTTGGAGAACATTGGAGGACGAGTGGGATCACCCGCCGCCTGCGCGGACACCGAACCAACAAGGACAGCCAACATCAACAGCAATTTAATGGGCAACACGCAACAACTCCTCCTGCGAGCTCAGAGTATGGACTTCCAGGGTCAGACTCCCCTTCGGATATTCTTCCACCACATATTCCAGGCGGTCCCATAACAATTTTTCCGGCAGCGCTTCCACTGCCGCCAGGTAGTTCTTCACCTGAAAAAAGGAACCCACCATCTTCAATTCCAGGTCGTGACGATAAATCGCCGCCGCCTGTTGATCCTGTTCATCGGCCACCAGCAACTGCTCCGCCGCTTTTGATTTCACGCTATGCACTTTCAGGCCAAAGCGTTCACTCAACATTTCGCCCAGGATCACCGGCATCTGCTGGGGTGCGATCATGCCGTCAGTAATGGCCGCAATGTTGTGATCCACTTCCTCATGCAACTCCAGCAGATTTTCAATATTGGCTTTCAACTGGTTATTGGGGTTGTTGAGAATCGCGCTCTGCAACTCATCAATACGACGGTTGGACGCCTCCATGGATTTCAGCAGCGCGGTTTTGTCTTTCTCCATCTGGTCCCGCTCCTGCAGCCAGGGCCGCAACAGCAACTGATCCACCACCCCCAGCACCAATACCGCCAGGGCACCCACGATGATCATGCGCTCCCGCACACTGAGTTTGTGGGCTTTGGTTTCCAGCTCCTGATATTTAATTCGCAGACTGCTGGTCATACTGCGTACTCACACTGAATGTCAGGAATCGGTTTTGCTCCTCCATACGCTCCAGGCTGAACACCCGAAAGCCAAAGCCCTGGAAGTGTTCTTCCTGCTTCAGATCCGAGATGTAGTCTGGAATCGCCTTGGGTTTATCGGTGACACCGTACAGGCTGAGCTCCGGCCCGGGGGAACGCATCACGATGCGCGTCAACCACACGGAGGGGGTATCCATATTGGACAGCGCCTGCAGGTAACCGGAGAAATGCACATGATGGGTGTCACCCTGTTGCTGCAACTGGCCCAGGAACTTGCGCTTGCCCTGCAGTGATTGCTGCAGTTGTTTTTCCCGCTGCTGCAAGCGGGTATCCAGCACAATCGCATCCACTTCTTTTTGCAGACGCTCAATGGAGGCTTCCATCCTGGTACGGGACGCCTCCATATCCGCCAGGGTATTGCGTGCATGCACTGTGCGACTCCACTCCAGCACGGTGAGCATGATCACCGCCACGACCACCGCCGCCAACACCATCAGCATCTGCTTTAAAGGCAGAACAATGACCGGCTTGCGGAAGCTGTCCTGATAGAAGTTGACGCGTTGAATCACTGCGCTCACGCCACCCTCCCCATGCCCGCCGCTTTGGTCCCGCCGGATGCTGCAGTGGCCAGTGCGGCCAACACAACACCCAGGGCCGGAGCCAGCGCTCCGGCCGCGACAGCTGAGCCGTCCGTCGGTTGCAGCCCGGCACTCAATTCAAAACACTGGGCAGCGATGGGCAGGCGCTCCGCCAGGCCGGGACACCACCCATTCTGCTCCTCGGCATCGGACACCAGGTACAAGGCGGTGATGCCCGACTTGCCGATCTGGCTCTCGTAGTAATCCAACGACCGCTGCACGTCCAACGCCAGGTTGTCCACCGGGTCCTGCTGGAAATCCAGGTTGCCACTGAACACCGCACCGCCATTACCCAACTCGATGGTGCGGGTCAGATACAGGCTGCCGTTTTCAATCAGGTTGATGGTGCCACCCTGCCCATTGAGGTACAGAAACGCTGCGCCCCGTTCCTGCAGTTCGCTCATTTGCCCTGCCAGACCGGACATGGCCAACTCATTGATGGAGATACTCCGCAGGTTCACAGAAAGCTGGTCACAAACGTCCACCACGGCCTGCACCTGGGACCGTTCCGCCACCGCCACATAGGACATATTCATACGGCCGCGATAGGCATCCGCCGGCAACCTGAATACGTCCATCACCACCTGCTCCAGGGGTTGGGTAATCAGATCCTTGACCTTCCAGCGCACCGCTTCCCGCAGCTCCGCCTCCGGCACATCGGGCGCATCCACCAGCAACAGGTTGTAGTACTGGTGTCCCAGGCAGATGTGAGCGGGGGCCGTTGGCACGGGCGCCGACTCGCACAGCGCTTTCAGCGCCTCACCCGGCGAGCTAAAGGTTTGCTCAAGGGCATGAGTTTGGGTAATCTGCGGCCCCTGATCGGTCTGACGCACCAGGCACCATAGCGCCTGGTTGGGGTTTAAACTGATCCCAAGCAGCGTATCCGAGCCGGCTTTATCTTTGCGAAACAATTGTTTATACCAACTACTCATCACCCAAACCCAATCAGGGAAACGTTGTCATCTTATGAAAGCGTAGACGACAATCAGAAAATGGTGATCAATATCACGCAGTTAGGGCCACTTTTTAATCAGCTTATTAGGCCCCCTGAACGCCACCGATAAGGCCAACACTGGACACCCGCAGGACCCACCATGCTAAACATTGTGTTGTTTCAGCCAGAAATTCCGCCAAACACCGGCAATATCATTCGATTGTGCGCCAACACCGGTATGAGCCTGCACCTGATCAAGCCCCTGGGTTTCGAACTGGATGACAAGCGCATGCGGCGCGCCGGCCTCGACTACCACGAATGGGCCAACGTGCAATTGCATGACAATTTTGAGGCGTTTCTGAGCTCGGTGCGCCCCGCCCGCTGCTTTGCGCTGTCCACCAAGGGCAGCGAGCACTACCACCGCCAGCGCTACCAGGCCGGCGATGCCATCGTCTTCGGCCCGGAGACCCGGGGCCTGCCACAAGAGATCCGTGAACACCCGGCCATGACCGGCTGCATCCGCATTCCCATGCAGGCAGACAGCCGCAGCCTGAACCTGTCCAATGCCACCGCCATCGTGGTGTACGAAGCCTGGCGCCAACTGGGTTTTCCCGGCGCCCGCTAGCCTGATCAGAAAATTTCAATGAAAGGTAAACCCATCTCCCCCTGCTGCGTTAATACCGGTATCACCACCCAAAAAACGGAGCATCAACATGAAACTGAATACGTCCAAACTGAATTCACTGATCCTGGGTTCCTGCCTGCTTGGCGGCATCCTCATCAACAGCGCGCAGGCCGACACCTTGCGCCACGCCCAACGCCACAGTTTTCAGACTGAGGTCACCCGCACCGCCGGCGACCGCAGCCTGCGCCGGACCACGGAACAAGTGGCAGGCCAGGGCCACTTCCAACGCACCACCCAGATCACCACCGGCCAGGGCAAAACCGCCAGCCGTAAGGTACAGGGCCAGTACGACGCCACCAAACAAACCTACACCCGCACCATGGAAGGCACCCGCCCCAACGGCGACACCGTATCCTCTATTCGGCAAACCACCAAAACCGAGGATGGGTTTGTCCGCAGCCAGAGCCGCACCAACGCCAACGGTCAGGTGGCCACTAAAAACGTGAGCGTCAGTGTCGACCACGAGAATCAGGTTCAGACGCGGACGGTGGACGCTACCGGCTACAACGGCAAAACCTACAGCGCAACAACCAAGCGCAGCTGGGGTGACGGTGGCGACCAATAACCGGCAACTGCTATAGTCCCGCACTATGACCAGCAATGTAGCCGCACTGAATCTGAATGCCTTTCTCGCCAACGTGGAACGCCGTGCTTATCGCATGGCGTTGTTGGCCACCCGCAATCAGGCGGAAGCGCTGGACATTGTGCAGGACGCCATGTTGAAACTGTGTCGCAGTTACGGCGATCAAAGTCCGGAGCAATGGCCACCCCTGTTCCACCGCATCCTGCAGAACCAGATCATGGACTGGCATCGACGGCAACAACGCAGCCAACGCTGGTTCAGGCCCTGGAAAAAAGCCGACGCAGACGCAACAGACCCAGCAGAGGACGACAGCATCGAAGACTTCGCCGATCCCAGCGAGCAAAACCCGGAGCACTTGCTGAGTCGCGCAGCGGACGTGGAAACCGTCATCCAACAGGTGGAGCAACTGCCCATACGCCAGCAACAGGCATTTTTATTACGAGTCTGGGAAGGACTGGATGTGAACGCCACCGCACAGGCCATGGAATGCAGCGAAGGCGCGGTAAAGTCTCACTTACACCGAGCCATGCGCAGCGTGCGCCAGGCACTGCAACAGGAATGAACGTGGAGATCGCCCATGACTGAAGAAGACCGCAGACTCCAACAAACCCTGGCCCGATCACTGGATCGCAGCCTGGATGAATTGGACGAGCACACGCTGCAGCAATTGCAGCAAATACGCATGCAGGCACAACATCCGCCCCGGCGTTCCTGGCGCCCGGCAATGGCCGTAGCCGCCTCCATCCTGCTGCTGATTGCCATACCCTGGTCGTTGCACCAACCCTCCGCGCCGCAGACGCCTGCCGCCCTGTTCACCGATCATTACCTGAGCGAGGATCCGGAGATGCTCGCGGATTGGGAAATGCTGGATGCCATTGGCGAGGTGCCCGATGCCTGACCTTCGCGACAGCCGACTCCAACACCGTCGATTCCGACACAGCAGAGCCGGAGTGCTCTGGTATGCCCTGCTGTTCGCAACCCTGGCACGGGCGGATAGCGCACCTCTACCGGCAGAATTCTGGGATTATTTTATGGAATACAGCGATCAGCAGGGAGATCTGTTCGACCCCATGGACCTGGCCAATACCCAGCAGACGGAGCAAACCACGGCCGATCCAAATGACAATGAGGAGCAAGCACCATGAAACACTGGCTTGTCATTACACTGCTTTTTCTGGGAGGAACCGCAATGGCGGAATCCGTAGAGTGGCAGACATTACCTGCCGAGAGCCGCGTGTTGCTGCAACCGTTTGCAAGCGAATGGTCCGAACTGGACACCGATCGGCAACAGCAATTGTTGGCCGCGGCGAATCGCTTCCAGGCGCTGCCGACAGAGCAACAACAACGCATTCTGCAACGTTTCCAGCGCTGGCAATCCCTGCCGCCGGAAACCCGCGACCAACTTAAGCAACGGTTCCAGGCGTTTCGGGCTTTGCCCGCTGAACACCAGGAGGCCATCAAGCAACGCTATCGCTGGTTCCGCGCTTTACCGGCGGATGAACGGACACAGCTGCGCTCCGGCTGGCAATCGTTGTCACCGCGGGAACGGGCCGTCATGAAAGAACGTTTCCGTTCTGCCACACCGGAAGAACGCCGCGCCCTGCGAGAACGCCTGAAACGTCGAATGAATTCCAAACGCTAACCGGAAACCGAAAGCAGTATGCATAACAACAAAAGTCTGCCGGCGACGCTGATTGCCGCCGGCATGTTCAGCCAGGTGGCAGTACACTCCGCTCAGGGGGCCGACCTCTCCCCTACCTTTGCCATCAGCGCAGAACGGACCGAACAACGTTTTGAATTCGAGGTCGACGACTTTGACGCCACCATCGACTCCATCACCCTGACCCCGGGGCTGCATTGGGGAGACTGGCACATTGCCCTGACACTGCCCTGGCAAGCCGTCGATGGGGAATATTTTTTCAATAATCTTTATCCCAATCTGGCCCGGGCCTGCAATCAACTCAACAATCTTACGCCCCTGCAAAAATGGTGGTTGGTACAGAACACACAACTGACTCAGGATTCCCTGGATTATTGCGCCGAAACCGGCGGTGTCGAAACCGACAGCGAGCGCGACAACACTACCGGCTGGAACGACGTGGAAGTCTTCGCCAACTACTTCCTCCCACTGGACACCCTCTGGCTGGCGGGCAGCATCGGATTCGGCTACCAGCACGACAACGGCGATGAATACGAAGGGCTGGGCAACGGAGCCCGGCAATTGTTCGCCGAAACCACCTGGATGGCCAGCCATCATCGGCTGAGCCTGAGTGCAACCCTGGGTTATTTTTTCGTGGTGGAAGACAACAGCTCAGTGGGCGTCGACGATCACGGCTACTCTGCGCTGGACGCAAGAGTCATGTTGGGCACCCATTTTGAACTGGGCATCCGCTACGATTACCAGCAATCCGACAACGATATTTTCGACGACTACGACTACCTGACCTATTCAATTCACTTCTATGCCGGCAGGCACTGGGGCGGCCAGATTTACCTGTCCGATTACGATGATGAGATCGGTTTTCCCGACGAAGAATACGGGCTATATGTCTTCTATTCCCTCTAGCAATCACCCTATTCTCTTTCCTTCGTCATCAACTTGCAGCGCATTCTGTAGTACAGTGGAAGGCAACGAGCGCAAACCAGAAGAGATGCATGAAAAAAATCGCCTTTTTCAACGTGAAAGGCGGTGTGGGTAAAACCACATCCGCCGTCAACATCGCCTGGCAGGCCGCCCAGGACGGCGTCAACACCCTGCTGTGGGATCTTGATCCACAAAGTTGTGCCAGCTGGTATCTGGGTGTGGATGACGAACACCCCCAAAAATCCCTGAACCTGTTCAAGGGCAAAGTGCCCATTGGCAAACTGCGTCTGCACACCCCCCAGCCCCGCCTCTCGGTGATCCCGGCCGACCTGAGCCTGCGCAAACTGGAACTGCTGCTGGCAGACCAGGAAAAATCCGGCGCCCTGCTGCAGAAACTGACGGAAGACCTCAGCGAGCGCAACAAGCTGCTGATCTTCGACTGCGCTCCCGCATACTCCAAACTGTCCGAAAGCCTGTTTTCCAGTTGTGACATTTTAGCAGTGCCATTGCTGCCTTCACCGTTGTCCCTGCGTTCCTATCAACAGTTACGGGAATTTTTGCAGAAGAAAAAAGCCTGGCGTCGCGTGCAGCTGCAACCGTTTTTCACCATGGTGGATCGCCGCCGCAAGATTCATAACGACGTGTTGGAAGACGCAAAAAACATCATCGGCGATGAGGAACCGGTGGCCATACCCTATGCCAGCGATTTCGAAAAGATGGGGATTCATCGAGCGCCCATCCAGACTTTTGCCGCCGGTTCTCAGGCGGCAAAAGCCTATCAGGCATTGTGGCAGCGCTTACGCTCGGACGTTGAGTAGCGCCTTACATCTCATAGTTGAAACCGAAGTTGATCTGATAGGCGTTAATGTTCTCGTAGCCCGCCACGGTTTTGATCGCAGCAAAAGTGGACAGACCACCGGCGAAGATCAGGACTGAATTGAGTTCCGCTTCATAGAACAGGCTGTCTTCCGATTCCGGTTGCAGCGAGAAATCCCCATTGCTGCTGGAATCACCCAACAGCGAAAACTCCACTGCAGAATAATCGGAATTGCTCTCACTGATCATACTGAGATTGAAGCCGGGCACCCAAACACCCCAGGAATAGCTGAGCACATAGCTGCCTTCCAGACCCAAGGTAGTGGACAGCTGATCCATCTCCTGGTCACCCACACCCATCAACCAGGCGCTATCACCGCGCTCCTCATAGGCATCGATTTCGGTGGAAATGAAATCCAGCCGCAAGTAGGGTGTCAAAGTCCAGGCATCGCGGGCAAAGGTCCACTGCACCTGGGTGCTTAAATTCCATTGATCACTGTCGGTATCACCACTCACCACCTGCGTATCGGGGATGGTGATGATCCGGCGGGTATCGATGGTGCCACTGGCATAGCCCAGCTGCAGGTCCACGCCTAAGGCATCGCGGAACCAGGACATGTACCCGGTCAAACTGTACACATCGGAATCCAGTTCACCGCCCTTGTCGTCGTATTCCACCTCATGGGTCACCACATCGAACGCCGCGCCTACATGCAGGTCCGCCCGCAGACGATAGTCCAGCCCCACGGTCGCGCCATAGGAATCGGATTCATAACCGGATTCCAGGCTGCTGGCATCGTGCTCCACCTGATCGATGTGCACGGTGCCAAAAATACCGAAACGGGAAAGCTGCTCTGAAGAGGCGGCCCCCCCCTTGTAATTTGCCAGCGGGATACTGGTGCCATTCAATACGATCTGACTGGGATTGAGACCCTGGCGCAGCAACTGCTGGCCGGAATAGATGCGCTGGGTCTGGCTGCGGCTCAGCTCCGACATCATGCGCCGGGCCATGAGGATTTCTTCAGGGTTGATCTGGGTGACCAGCTCCGCCAGCTCATCATTGGACAGCCCATCCAGTTCGGCGCAGGACTCGCTCAGTTCACGGGAAATGTTTTCACTGTTGGAGGCATCACACACTGACTCAATCATGTTGGCCGTGGTTTTTTCATTTTCTCCACCCACCAAAGTCTGAATACCACCGTCTCCCACCACAACGGTAACCAGGGCGACGTCGGTACCGTAATCCACCGAGTCTTCCACTTCGTACTCGAAGGTGTCCTGACCTTCAAAGCCTTCGTTGGGTGTATAGGTGATGGAGCCGTCGTTATTGACCGTGACTTCCCCGTTGTCCGCCGGTTTGAGACCACTCTCGCCGTCATCCACCAGCACAAAAGGAGTGAAGCTTTGCTCGTTGGTGAACTCATCGTTGTTCAATACATTGATCACCACCGATTGCTCTACCGGAGTCCTGGCGAAATCGTCCTGCGCGGTGACTTCGGCATAGACCTGCTCTGATATCGCCGCCGAGAGCAGAAGAAGCGGCACCCCATGATGTGGTCTTATTTTCATGTCGACATTCCATTAGCGAGAATTAGAGCGCAGATTTTACCCACATTAACTGCACAAGAGTAGATAATATGTCTCTGCATCCCTTGCACTATTACCATAAAATCCCCTGATAGCGCCTGTAAACAACGCCCCCAGCCACTGAGGTAGCCCCGTTCATGCCACACGCCCCATCCCGCAAAACCGTCCTCTGCACCTGGGAATTAGGGGGGCAATTGGGTCATATCGCCCGCTTGGCTCACATTGCCCAGGCTCTGAACGAGCGGGATTACCACTGTTACCTGGCCCTGAAGGATCTATCAAGAGCGGCACCGTTTTTTCGGGGGGATGGACAACAGCTGCTGCAGGCGCCGGTGTTCCTGCCTAAAATCCGCATGCAACGGCCGGTGTTAAGCTTGGCGGACACCCTGTTGCTGTCCGGCTATCTGCACGCAGAAGAATTAACAGGGCTCACCCGGGCCTGGACCAACCTGATCGAACTGGCGGAGCCTGACCTGTTGCTGATGGACTACTCCCCCACTGCGGCCCTGGCCGCCCGCCACCTGCCCTGCAAGAAAATCATGGTGGGCGCCGGCTTCTGGCAACCGGTTCCGGGCCACCCCATTCGCAGCTGGCTGACAGACCCGTCCCAGGCCGGTGCGGCCCAACAGTCAGAACAACGGGTGGTTCACACCATCAATCAGGTGCTCGGCGAACGGGGGCAACCCCCCATCCAGTACATTGCCGACCTGTTCGCGGTGGAGCGTACCATCATCAACACCCCACCGGAATTCGACCTTTACGGGGATATCCGCCAAGACGGCCTGTACTACCACAAGTCCGGCGCCCCGGGCGTCGATAAGCCGGTGCAGTTCGGCCCCGGGCCACAACCCAAAATCCTGGCCTACCTGAAACCGGGTCACCCCCAGTTTGATGCGATTGTGGAGGGGTTGAGCCACTGCAACGGCAATGTCTACATTGCCTGCCCGCGGGGCGATGAGAAGCGCCTGGCCGCCCACCAATCGGAACACTTCAGGTTCAGTGTGGAGCCGGTTCAGCTGGCCGCCGCCATGGCGCAAGCTGACCTGTTTATCGGTCACGGCAACAGTGGCACCACCCTGGAAAGCATTCTTTCCGGCACCCCCATGCTGGTATTACCCATCCAGCTGGAGCAGCTGCTGACGGCCCAAACCCTGCATCAGCTGAAGCTGGGGCAGATCGTGACCAAAGTGGAATCCGCTAAGCAGTTTACCCGCGTGGTGAATGACACCCTGGGCGCCACCGAACTCAGGCAGAACGCCCAGGCCTATGCCCAGCAGCACGCCGCCCTGAGCAAGGTGACCCTGGGGCAAGCCGTCGCCAATCAGTGTGATGAACTGTTGGCCTGATCAATGAGCCGGCTGCGCGTCCTGCTGGGCCTTTTCCTGTTGCTTGCGCAGGTTCTCGGCAAAGGCGGCCTCAAAGTTGATGGGCTGCAACAAAAACTGGGGGAAGGTGCCGCGGGCCACCACGTCGGAGACGGTTTCGCGTACATAGGGGAACAGGATGTTGGCACAGACGCCTTTGAGGATGGCTTCTTTCTGGATGCCTTCCACGCCCTGCAGCAGGAACAGGCCAGCCTGGGACACTTCGGCGATGAAGGCAGTGTTGTCACCGTTCTTCACGGTCACGGTGGCCTTCAGCACCACCTCATAGATGCCGCTTTCCACTTCCGAAGCGCTGTTGTTCATTTCCAGATTCACATCCGGCTTCCACTGTTCCTTGAACAGAAGCGGGGTTTTTGGCGCTTCATAGGACAGGTCTTTCAGGTAGATACGCTGCAATTGAAATTGTTGCTGGGGCTGTTGACCAGCGGCTTGTTCAGTCATTCTAATCACCTAGTCTGTAATACTTCGAGTGGTTGCCTGGGCTGCCGCTTGGCTTAGGCAGTCAACAGGCGGTCGAGCTTACCCATGCGTTCCAACGCGTAGAGGTCATCGCATCCCCCGACATGGGTGTCACCGATCCAGATTTGCGGCACAGTATGGGCGCCGCTGCGAATTTCCATTTCCTGGCGCAGGTTGGGTTTACCGTTCACATCGATTTCCGTGAACCCGGCGCCCTTGGCCTTCAACAGATGCTTGGCTCGGATACAATAGGGGCACCACGGAGTGGTATAGATTACAACATCAACCATACTTCCAACCTGTGTAGGATTAATTACTCGCCTTCAAATAAATTACTTATCTTTAAATAAATTACTTACCTTTCACCAGGGGTAGACCATCTGATTTCCAGGTAGTGATACCGCCGGATAATCTTAGAACATTCTTGAAGCCCGCGCCGTGCAGGATCTTACCGGCCGCACCGGCATGCTGACCCATTTTACACACCAACACCACCGGCTTGTCCTTGAACTGGTCGATTTCACCCAGGTTATCCTTCAATTTGCTGTAGGGAACATTGCGGGCACCGGTGATGTGACCCTCACGGAACTCCTTGCTTTCCCGCACATCCAGCACCAGCCCTTCATCCTTGTTCATCAGGTTGGTGAGCTGCTGGCTGGACACGGTTTTGCCCCCGCGACGGGATTCCAGCACAAAGAACAGCACCAGCAACACCACGAAGGTACCCACCAGCTCGGGGTGATTCATCGTAAACTCAAGCAGACGATCCATTTAAAGTTCCCAGAAATTCAACAGGTTACCTGGCTCAAGCAGGGCCAGGGCATGAAATAGCAGCAGAGTATACCCGAAAGCGGTAAAGGGCGACCACCGCTGGCAACGCCGCCTCATGCTTTGAACGACTTTTTCGGGTAAAATGCTGACGATCTTTCTGGAAACTCCACTCACCGAGATGTAGCCGACAAGTTGGAATCATGAGCCAGACACGCAAACCCCACGTTTTGATCATTCTGGATGGTTTCGGCCACCGCACCGAAACTGAATTCAATGCCATCGCCCACGCCCGCACCCCCACCTGGGACAAACTCTGGAGTGAGCGCCCACACACCCTGATCTCCGGATCAGGTATGGATGTTGGCCTGCCCCAGGGGCAGATGGGCAACTCTGAAGTGGGGCACATGAACCTGGGCGCCGGGCGCATCGTGTACCAGGATTTCACCCGCATCACCAAAGACATCGAAGACGGCGGCTTTTTCGAGAACGCAGCCCTGGTCAGCGCGGTGAATAAAGCGCAGGCCAACAACGGTGCCGTGCACCTGATGGGCCTGCTGTCACCGGGCGGCGTGCACAGCCACGAAGACCATTTCCTGGCCATGATCGAGCTGGCCAAGCGGCAGGGGGCGCAGCAGGTGTACGTACACGCCTTCCTGGATGGCCGCGACATGCCCCCCAAATCAGCCCAACCCAGCCTGGAACGGATTCAGGCCAAGCTGGATGCAACCGGTAACGGCCGCATCGCCAGCATCATCGGCCGCTATTACGCCATGGACCGGGACAACCGCTGGGAGCGGGTGGCCGCCGCCTATAACCTGCTCACCCTGGGAGAGGCAGACTACACCAGCGCCACACCGGTGGACGGCCTGCTGGCGGCCTACGAGCGGGATGAAACCGACGAATTCGTGAAACCCACCGTGATCGCCGCCACAGGCCAAAGCCCTGCCACCCTCAACGACGGCGACAGCGTGATCTTCATGAACTTCCGCGCCGACCGCGCCCGCCAGATCACCCGCGCCATCATCAATCCGGATTTCGACGGGTTTGAACGCAAGAAAGTCCCCGCCCTGGCGGAGTTCATTATGCTCACCCAATACGCCGCGGACATCAAAGCGCCCAGCGCCTATCCGCCGGAGGAGCTGGTGAACGTGCTGGGTGAATACCTGGCCAACAACCAAAAGACCCAATTGCGGATTGCCGAAACCGAAAAGTACGCCCACGTGACATTCTTCTTCAGCGGCGGCCAGGAGGACCCCTTCCCCGGCGAAGAGCGCATCCTGGTGAAGTCGCCGAATGTGGCCACGTACGACCTGCAACCGGAAATGAGCGCCCCGGAAGTCACCGACAAGCTGGTGGAGGCCATCAACAGCGGTCAGTATGACGTGCTGATCTGCAACTACGCCAACGGCGACATGGTGGGCCACACCGGCAAGTTTGACGCCGCGGTAAAAGCCGTGGAAGCCCTGGATGGCTGCCTGGAGCGATTGGTCAGCGCAGTGGACGCCAGCGGTGGCGACATGCTGATCACCGCCGACCACGGCAACTGTGAACAGATGGAAGACCCGAACAGTGGCCAGCCCCACACCGCCCACACTACCGAGCTGGTTCCCCTGGTGTACGTGGGCGGTCGCGCGGTAACGCTGCAGGCCCAGGGCGGGCGACTGTCGGACATCGCACCCACCCTGCTGAAACTGATGGGTCTGCCGCAGCCCGCCGAGATGAGTGGTCAGCCTCTGCTGTGATGCCGAATGCTGTGACCGCGAAGCCTATGGCAGCCGCCCGCTTCTGCATCAGCTGTGTGATTGGCCTGGCCCTGTGCTGGGCCTTTCCCGTTCTGGCCAACGTGGACCCGGTGGCCACCAAAAAAGAGCTGCAACAGATTCAGCGCCGCATCCAGGATCTGCAGAAAGAAATCAAGCAGACCCAATCCCGCCGCAGTGCCACGGAAGAGGCCCTCAAGCAATCGGAGCAGGCCATCAGCGACACCCGCCGCAAGCTGCGGGAGGTCAACCGCGCCATGGCCAGCTCCGATGCCAAACTGGCAGAACTGCGGCAATCCCAGCAGAAACTGAACCGGGCCAAAGAAGCCCAGCGTTCGGCCCTCAAGCAGGACATCAACTCCGCCTACCGCGCCGGTCGCCAGGAATACGTGAAGCTACTGCTGAACCAGGAGCAGCCGGACAAGCTGGCCCGCCAGATGAAATACTACGACTATTATCACCAGGCGCGGATGCAACGGATTCAGGCGTTCAACCAGACCCTGAGCGAAATCAAAGCCAACGAAATCCAGATCAATGAAGAAGTGGCGCAGCTGGCCACCCTCAAAACCGAGCTGGCGGATGAACAGCAGCGCCTGCAATCCGCCAAAGAACAACGCAAGCAGGCCCTGGCCAAACTGGACGACAGCCTGAAGAACGATGCCTCCCGGGTGACCTCCCTGAAAGCCAGCCAGAGCGAATTGGAAACCGTGCTGCACCGGGTGCAGGCCACCTTAAGCGACCTGCCCAGCAATGTGGGGAAGCAACCCTTTGGTAAACTGCAGGGCAAACTGGCCTGGCCCAGCCAGGGCAGCGTCATCAAGCGCTTCGGCAATCGCCGGGAAAGCGGCTCCCTGCGCTGGAACGGAGTACTGATCCGCACCCAGGAAGGCAGCCCGGTGAAAGCCGTTCACCACGGCCGGGTGGTGTTTTCCGACTGGATGCGGGGCTTCGGCATGCTCACCATCGTCGATCACGGGGACGGCTACCTGAGCCTGTACGGCCACAACGAAACCCTGCTGAAAGGTCCGGGGGACTGGGTGCAGGCCGGCGAGGTTATCGCCTACAGTGGCCTGAGTGGCGGCCAGGACCAGGCCTCCCTCTATTTCGAGATCCGCAAAGATGGCAAACCCCAGAACCCCTCCCGCTGGTGCCGCGGCTAATATTAACCGTGCGGCCCTCCCCGTTTCGCGCTAAGCTAAACAAGCTAACTAAATGATTTTGATGTGAAACCCGGCGCCGGGTTCGCGGTCTTAATCACATTCCGTCTTTACAGGAGCTCACAATGGGTTATCGACCTTTGTCAAACTGGCGGCCGCTATGGACACGCAGCCTGCTGATTTCGTTGCTGGCAATCAGTCCCCTGTCCTTCTCCCAGGAAGAGCCCGAAGCGGCGGAAGAAGAAACCACCAGCGCCGAAAGCCAGAGCAAAGACCAGGGCCTGCTGCCCATCAATGAGCTGCGCACCTTTGCCGATGTGTTCGACCGTATCAAACAGGCCTACGTGGAAGACGTGGACGACAAGACCCTGTTGGAGAACGCCATCCAGGGCATGCTCACTGAACTGGACCCCCACTCCGCCTACCTGAAACCGGAGGCCTACCAGGACCTGCAGATCAACACCACCGGCGAGTTTGGCGGGCTTGGCATTGAGGTGGGCATGGAAGACGGTTTCGTCAAAGTGATCACCCCCATCGATGATACCCCGGCGCTGAAGGCCGGTGTGGAAGCCGGTGACCTGATCATCAAACTGGACAGCACGCCGGTGAAAGGTCTGACCCTGGGTGAAGCGGTCAAGTTGATGCGCGGCAAACCGGGCTCCGACATTGTGCTCACCATCATTCGCGCCGGGGTGGACAAACCCCTGGAAATCACGGTCACCCGCGCTGTCATTCAAGTGCAGAGTGTGAAGGGCCGCTTGCTGGAATCCAACTACGGCTACGTGCGACTGTCCCAGTTCCAGATCAACACCGGCGGTGACATGATCAAGTTGCTGGAAAAACTGAAGCAACAAAACAAATCAGACCTGAAGGGGCTGGTACTGGATCTGCGCAACAACCCCGGTGGTGTGCTGCAGGCCGCCGTGGATGTGACCGATGCCTTTGTCGATGACGGCCTGGTGGTGTACACCCAGGGTCGCCTGCCGGACTCCGACATGAAATTCCGCGCTTCCCCCGGTGACCAGCTGAACGGTGTGCCCATCGTGGTGCTGGTGAACGGCGGCTCCGCCTCCGCCTCCGAAATCGTGGCCGGGGCCCTGCAGGACCACAGCCGGGCAGTGATCATGGGCACCACCACCTTTGGCAAGGGTTCCGTGCAAACCGTCCTTCCGTTACATAACAACCGAGCCCTGAAACTGACCACCGCCCGTTACTACACCCCCAGCGGCCGCTCCATTCAAGCCCAGGGCATCGAGCCGGATATCGTGGTGGAAAACGCCCAACTCACACGGGTGAAGGAAATGGACCGGGTGAAAGAGCGGGATCTGTCCGGCCACCTGGAAAACCCTGAGGGGGAGGAAGACAAGCATGCAAACAGCGATGACAAGAAAGCGCTTTCGGATACCGACTATCAACTCTACGAAGCCCTGAACCTGCTGAAAGCGCTGAATGTTCTCAAGCGCCCCCCTGCTGCAGCCCTGGTCAAACAGGACAACGGACGCAGCTGAAGCTCCCCTCGGCTGTTGACCCCGGTAGCGGGCATCCCCCGCTGCCTGGGGGCTCCTGGCTCAGGGGCTCCAGACCGGGAGTCTCCGGAGCTACCACTTTTCTTGCCTCAAGCCGCTGTTTTGCAAGATAATTCCCGCACAAGAGAACTGGCTCACAAAACCGCGCCTTTCGCGCTCCGGCCACCGCCACCCCTCGGCGAAATACACTACACTTTCAGGTAATCACTGCCGTACTGAAACGCCATGCTTCGAATCACCACCGCCATTCTGACGTTGTCCTTGGCCCTGATGTTACCCACCCAAAGTGGGGGCGCCACCCGCCAGGCCTCACCCCAGCAGCAGGTCGAGCGGCCCAAGATTGCCATCATCCTGGATGACCTGGGTTACAACCGCCCCGCTGGCGAGCAGGCCCTGCAACTGCCGGGCAACATCACCTACGCCATCATCCCGTTCACTCCCCACGGTGTCGCCCTGGCCCAGGCTGCCCATGATCGCAACCGTGAGGTGATCCTGCACCTGCCCATGGAAAGCAGCGATCCCGACCGACGGCTCGATCAGGGCGGGCTTACCAGCGACCTGGACGAACAGGAAGTGAAGCAGCGGGTGCAAAAAGCCCTGGACGCCGTGCCCCACATCGTCGGGCTCAACAATCATATGGGCAGCAGCGTCACCGCCGACGTCAATATCATGCACTGGCTGATGCAGGCCGTGCAGGACCGCCCCCTGTATTTCATCGACAGCATGACCAACCCCCATTCGGTGGCCAACCATTCGGCCCTGCACTACCAGATCCCCTCCCTGAAGCGGGATATCTTCCTGGACAATGTGCAATCAGAAGCCGCCATCGACCGCATGTTCCGTTCACTGGTACGCATTGCCCGCAAACGGGGCCACGCCATTGCCATTGGTCACCCCTATCCCGCCACCCTGGATTACCTGGCCATGACCCTGCCCCGCCTGGAATCCATGGGCGTGGAGCTGGTGGACGCCTCCGAACTGGTGATGTACTACGGCCAACCGGTGGATCAGCCCATCGACCTGCAGGAGATCATGGACGTCATCGTGGCCATGCCGGCCCCGGCAAGTCAGCGCCTGAACTTTTCCAATTGACGCCCATTCACTGAGGGCATCGTGACCGATGCTTCAGCCGGCAATCTCGTACTCCACCGGCGACTGCGGTAACATGCAGACATCTTCCCTGCGAACCGCACGAGAGCCATGTCAAACCAATCGTCAGATCAACTGCCAGATCAAACCCAAGCATTAGCCCAGGCATTATTGGACGCACAGGTTCAATTCTGGCTGCAGGAACTGAACGCCGACAAGCTGTTGCCCCTGCTGCAACAGGAGCTGCCTTACCTCTACACCCGCGTGGGGGCCCTCACACTGCGGCAAGCGGTGGCTGAGGACAAGGTCAAAGCCACTGCCCTGCGCTATGCCGTCGAGATGGAAATTGAAGGGGGCATCCCCGAGCTGTTCGGTGAAATCGCCAATATCGTATACGAGCATCCCAACAACGATCTGACCCAGGTGGGAGACATCATCTCAGAGAAAATCGTTAACGATTTTCTGCAGAAGATCTTCGAACAGGGCAGCCTGTTGGATCAGGCGGTTAACAACATCCGCGCCAGCGCACCCTTCCGTGAATTTCTGGCGGACGTGGTGTTCACCGTGGCCAAGGGTTATGCCCTGGAGGAGAACCAACTGGTAAAACTGGCGCCGGTGGCCAACGGCCTGCAACGACTGCGCAGTTGGTTGAATGAACAGGCCCCCGGCCTGGCGGAAAACCTGCACACGGTGGGCAAGCAACTCTCCCGCGCCAGCGTGGATCAATCGGTTCGGCTGGTGGATGACATTCTGGAGAACGATCTTTACCGCGACACCGCGCTCAACAGCGTGCTGGACCTGTGGGACGACATCAAGACCTGGCCGGTCGCCAGCTTCCAGCGTTATTTCAGCGAAACGGATCTGCAGGAGCTGATGGTGCTGGGCTATGAGTTCTGGCTGGAGTTCCGCCACACCGATTACTTGAAGTCGTACATCGATGCCGGGGTGAAATTTTTCTTCGATAAATACGGGGAAGATACCTTGGAGTCGATCCTGCAGGATCTGGGGGTCACCGAGGATATGGTGGTGTCGGAAATCCAAAACTATGCTCCGGACCTGGCGCAACTGCTGTTGCAACACGACATTGCGGAGCCCCTGATTCGCCGCCACCTGGAGCGGTTTTATTTTGCCGAAGCAACCCTGGCACTGCTCAAGGCTTAATAATTTTTCATGGCCCGGTGCAGAATCCCTGCGTCCAGGTAATCTTCACCGTAGGCTTCAAAACCGAAGTGTTCATAAAAGGCAATGCGGTCGATCTGGGCTTCCAGCATCACCCGTTCCTGACCGCGGCGTTCGATAAAACTGAGGGCGGAGTGAAACAGGCGGGAGCCGAGGCCCTGATTGCGTAACGGCTTTTTCACCGCAAAGCGCCCGATCTTGGCGTGCTCCGGCAACCAAAGGATGCGCAGTACTCCCACCACCTCGCCTTCCTGTACGGTGACGATGTGAGTGGCATCCGGGTCTTTGCCGTCGAACTCGTCTTCCAGCGACACGTGCTGTTCGTCCATAAACACCTCGCGCCGCAGAGCGCAGCCTTTCTGATACCAGCTGCTGTCATAGGGCGCGATGATGTGCTGTTCTGCCAGTTCCACCATGTCGGGCTCCGCTTCAGTCCATGCGCATTTCAATGCCCTGGGCGGACATGAACTGCTTGGCCTCCTGGATACTGTATTCACCAAAGTGAAAAATACTGGCCGCCAATACGGCATCGGCCTTACCCAGGGTGACCCCGTCCGCCAGGTGTTGCAGGTTGCCCACACCGCCGGAGGCAATCACCGGCACGTGCACCGCATCGCTGATGGCGCGGGTGACATCCAGATCAAAACCGTTCTTGGTGCCATCCCGATCCATGCTGGTAAGCAGGATCTCCCCCGCGCCCAACGCCACCATTTTGCGCGCCCATTCAATGGCATCCAGGCCGGTGGGTTTGCGACCACCGTGGGTGAAGATTTCCCAGCGCTTGGGCTCACCGTCGGCGCTGACACGTTTGGCGTCGATGGCCACCACGATGCATTGCGAGCCGAACCTGGCAGCGGCCTCGCCGACGAATTCCGGATTGAACACTGCAGCGGTGTTGATGGACACTTTGTCCGCCCCGGCATTCAACATGGTGCGGATGTCTTCCAGCTTGCGAATACCACCGCCCACGGTGAGGGGAATAAACACCTGACTGGCCATCTTCTCCACCGTGTGCACCATGGTGTCGCGACCTTCATGGCTGGCCGTGATGTCGAGAAAGGTGATTTCATCGGCGCCCTGCTCGTCGTAACGGCGGGCCACTTCCACCGGATCACCGGCGTCGCGGATGCCCACGAACTGCACGCCCTTCACAACGCGGCCGTTGTCCACGTCCAGGCAGGGAATGATGCGTTTGGCCAGTCCCATTATTGCTCACCGTCGGCTAGTGCCTGCGCTTGTTTCAGGTCCAGGGTGCCTTCGTAAATGGCTCGCCCGGTGATGGCGCCTTCGATGCCGGCGCCGGCCACTTTCAGCAGGTTTTTCACGTCATCGATATTGGTGACGCCACCGGAGGCAATCACCGGAATGTTGATGGCCTGCGCCAGGGCCACGGTGGCTTCGATGTTCACACCCTGCATCATGCCGTCACGGCTGATGTCGGTGTAGACGATGGCGCTGACGCCGTCGTGTTCAAATTGTTTGGCGCAATCCACTGCCTGCATGCTGGACACTTCCGCCCAGCCGTCGGTGGCTACCAGGCCGTTCTTGGCGTCGATGCCGACGATGATGTGACCGGGGAATTGTTCGCAGGCAGCCTTGACGAAGGCCGGCTCTTTCACCGCCTTGGTGCCGATGATGACGTAGTCCACGCCGCATTCCAGATAGGTGCGGATGGTGTCCAGGCTGCGGATACCACCACCGATCTGGATCGGCAGGTCGGGGTACTTTTTGGCAATGGCCTGCACCACACCGCCGTTCACCGGCTCGCCCTCAAAGGCGCCGTTCAGGTCCACCAGATGCAGGCGGCGGGCACCCTGTTCCACCCATTGGTCCGCCATGGCGACGGGGTCATCGGAAAACACTGTGGAGTCGTCCATCAGGCCCTGACGCAGGCGCACACATTTTCCGTCTTTGAGGTCGATGGCGGGGATTATCAGCATATTGGTTCTCATATCATCACAACATAAAAGCGTTTCTGAGTGGCGCGAAAGAGTCTGCAGAAGCCGGGTGGCGAATGGGATCTGAAACCCTCAGCGACAGGGGTGTCGCTGTGGAGCCCCCATGGATGGGTTCACGGCGAGTTTCAGATCCCATTTGCTACCCGGCTGACACCACCAGATCTCATTCCACGAAGGAACAGACTCAAGCGACTCCGTCCCACTCCATAAAATTCTTCAACAATTGCAACCCGGGGCGGGAACTCTTCTCCGGGTGAAACTGGGCGGCAAACACGTTATCGCGACCCAGGGTCGCCACGAAGGGTACGCCGTATTCGCCACGGCCGGTGATCAGGGATTCATCCCGCACCGTCACGTAATAACTGTGCACGAAATAAAAGCGCGAGTTATCCGGAATGTCTTTCCACAGGGGATGGGCACGCACCTGTTGCACCTGGTTCCAGCCCATGTGGGGCACTTTCAGCTTCTCACCGGAGGCATCCTTCAGGTTGTCACCGAAGAACTTCACCTCACCGGCGTACAGATCCAGACAGTCCACCCCGCCGTTCTCCTGGCTGTGGGTCATCATGCTCTGCATGCCCACGCAAATTCCCAGCAAGGGTTTGCTGCGGGCGGCTTCGCGCACCACCTCATCCAACCCCAGGCGCAGGATCTCACCCACGCAATCACGAATGGCCCCCACACCGGGGAACACCACCCGATCGGCGGAAAGGATGGTCTCGGCATCGGCCGTCACCAACACTTTGGCCCCCGGTGCCACGTGCTCCAGGGCCTTGGCGGCACTGTGTAAATTACCCATACCGTAATCAATCACGGCAACGGTGGATTTGCTCATTTCACTACTTCCGACAGAATGCTTTACAGGGAGCCTTTGGTGGACGGCATTACGCCCGCCATGCGGTCATCCCGCTCCACCGCCATGCGCAGGGCACGACCAAAGGCCTTGAAGATGGTCTCGGCCTGGTGGTGGGCGTTTTTGCCCTTCAGGTTGTCGATGTGCAGGGTGATCATGGCGTGGTTCACCAGCCCCTGGAAAAACTCACCGAACAGGTCCACATCAAAACCGCCGATCATGGCGCGGGTGTACTCCACATCCATCACCAGGCCGGGGCGGCCGGACAGATCCACCACCACCCGGGACAGGGCTTCATCCAAAGGCACATAGGCATGGCCGTAGCGGCGCACACCCTTCTTGTCGCCCCAGGCCTGGGCCAATGCCTGCCCCAGGGTAATGCCGGTATCCTCCACCGTGTGGTGGTCGTCAATATGCAGGTCCCCTTTGGCCACGATTTCGATGTCGATCAGGCCATGGCGGGCCACCTGATCAATCATGTGCTCCAGAAACGGTACGCCGGTATCCAGCTTGCACTGGCCGGTGCCGTCCAGGTTCACGGACACGGTAATCTGGGTTTCCAGCGTATTGCGCTCAACGCGGGCCGTACGTTGCGACATGGGGTCTCCACTGACGGTATGGGGAAAGCGGGGGATTATAACGCGAAGGCGGTGAAAATCCTAAGCCGAAGGACGGTTCGCCACCGCCTGGGCCTGTTGCGGGGACAGCCAGTGCATCACCACCTGTTGCAGACTGTCCTTGCGTAGGGGTTTGGCCAGATAATCATCCATGCCGGCCTGCAGGCATTTCTCCCGATCCCCCTCCATGGCGTTGGCAGTCACGGCGATAATGGGCAGGGCCTTGCCGCCCAGCACGTCACGGATGGCGCGGGTGGCCTCATAACCGTCCATCACCGGCATCTGGCAGTCCATAAACACCAGGCCGTAATGATGTTCCTTCACCGCCTCCAGGGCCTGCAGCCCATCCTCGGCAATATCGCAGCTGAAACCCAGTTTGCGCAGGTAACCGCAGGCCACCCGCCGGTTCACCTCGTTGTCGTCCACCACCAGTACCTTGGGCAAAGACACATTCTGACTGACGCCGGGGCTGGTCGCATGCGCCTGCTCCTCGCCACGACCCAGCAGGCAGTCGGCGAACTGACGCTGGGAGAAAGGCACATATAAATGCGGCAGCGGGCGCTGTCCGTAACGCTCCGTAGGCACTCTTAACTGTATGATTTTGGGGGCGTTGGCTTCGTTCAGATAGGGATTGAGGCGCTCCCAGAAACGATCACTGATCTCCTGGGCAATGAAGATCCAGCGATAATTGCGGCTGTGCAGCACCTCATCCAGCTGGCGGATGACGCGGGCTTCCTTGGCTTCCCAATGGAAGTCCAGGCCCCACTGCTGACAAGCCATCTGCATCACCATCTGGGTGGCTGGCAGATCGCCGATCAACAGCACAGCCGAATTGGAATAGTGTTTGGCAAATTCCGGCGTCACCCGGCAGGCCAGGGAAGTCTGCCCCGCCGGCACCTGTACCGGCAATTCGAAGAAGAAGGAGGAACCCACCTCTTTGATGGAACGCACGCCGATACTGCCCCCCATGGCCTTGAGCAGACCATCGCACAGGGCCAACCCCAGGCCAGAGCCGCCGAATTTGCGGGTGCTGGACAGGTCCTCCTGCACAAACGGTTTGAACAGATCGCCCTGACGTTCCGCGGCGATCCCCACACCGGTGTCCTTGATCTCCACATAGAGCCGGTCGTCCGGCAGCATCTCCGCCCACAACATGATGGAACCATGCTCGGTGAACTTGGCGGCATTGGACAACAGGCTGGTCAGCACCTGGCGTAGCTTGGTGGCATCCACCACCACCCGCTGGGGCAGGCTGGCCTCCGCCACCATACCCAGATCCAGGCCACGGCGGTAGGCGTCCACCGCCACCAGATTCACGCTGGAATTGAACAGCTCATGAATGTTCACCTCTTCGAAGTGGAACTCCATTTCACCGCTTTCCAGGCGCGAGAAATCCATCACGTCGTCCACCAGGGACAGCAGGTTGCGGCCGGAACGCTTGGCCAGATCCAGCATTTCGTGCTGCTCATCGGTGAGCCCGGCATCGTTGAAGACATCGAGCATGCCTAACATGCCATGCATCGGCGTGCGGATTTCATGACTGACGATACTCATGAAACGGCTCTTGTCCTCGGCGGTTTTCACCGCCAGGTCCCGGGCTTCCTTCATCTCTTCGGAGGCCTTCACGATTTCATCAATGTCCACCACCACGCCCCGTAGCCCCACCACATTGAGGCCTTCGATCACCACGCTCACCAGGGCCTTTACCCACACCCATTCGCCATTGCTGTGGCGGACCTTGAATTCCACATAGGTATCGCTGGCTTCGCGCGTGGCGTAGCGGAACGCATCCACCACCAGCTGGTGATGGTCCTGCAGGATATGGCGCCGCCACTGCGGCAGCTCCCGCAGCAGTTCCTCGGCGCTGTAGCCCAGCACATGCTTCACCTGGCCGGACAACAGGGTGACCTTGGTGGGATTCAACTGGGCCTCCCACACCACACAGTCAATGGAGCCGATGATGGACTGATAGCGCTCCTTGGACTCGAACAGTTCGTCCAGGTTTTTCTTCAGATTACCGCGCATGTGGTCGAGGGCGTTGGCCAGCTGGGCCAGTTCATCGTTGGAACGCAGGCTGATGCGCCGCCCCAGGTTGCCCTTCGACAGCTCCTCCGCCCAGGCGGAGAGGCGGGCAATGGGAGCCCCGATCTGGTGGGACATCACGTAGGCCACCAAGCCAATCAGCAGGGCCGCCACCAGGCCGATCATCACCGCCCGCTCCCGGATGAAGGCAATGTCCTTGAGGGCGTCGTTGGCATCGCGCACCAGCACCAGGCTCCATCCAGTGTTGCGGATGTATTTGAATTCCGCCGCCGGCATGTTCACCAGCAGCAACTCCTGCTCCCCCTTGCGGATGTAGCGATGACCAGGCCGGTTCAACAAGCGGTCCAGCAGCATGGGGTTGTCCACCACCCACCAGCGCCGCCCGTAGACCCGGGTGGGGTCATCCACGTCGTAATCCATATCGTCGAACAGAATGAAATCCGGCGCCGCCAGAATATAGCCATCGGCGTCGATCAGCACCGCATAGCCGCTGTCTTCCTGCTGTTCCGGCACCACGTTGATGGCGTTCACCTGCAACAGCAGTTCACGCCAGTCCAGGCTTGCCTTCAGCACGCCTACCATCTTGTCCGGCTGGTACTTGCGGAAGATAGGCACCACGATGCTGACGCCGTAGCCGCCCAGCTCCGGGTCCAGGCGCAGGGGCAGCAGGAAGGCACTTTTCTCTTCCATCACCCGCTCAAACCAGGCCACTTCGCGCAGGGAAATCCCGATCAGCTCGGTATCCCCGGCGGCCACCACCACCCCGTCCACATCCACCGCCACCAGCGTGTTGTAGACCCCATAGGCCTGCTGGTAGTCGAACAGCATTTCGGACACCACCCCTTCCGGGTCACCCCGCTCCACCGCCTGCATGACGTCCAGCGCCGCCCAGGAGCGGATGTTCTCCTGGCTGAAGCCAAAGGTACGGTCAATCTGGGACATGGCCAGCAACGACGTGGCCTGGAGGCGTTCACCCACCTGGTTGATGATGGTTTCGCGGGATTTGAAATAGGCCAGGGTGCCGAAGACAACGATGGGGGCCAATGCCACAATCAGCATAACCGCCAACAACTTGTTCTGAATGGTGGGTGCGAGCTTGAAGCGCGCCTTGCGTCTGTCCATATTCAACTTGATCAGGGAGCCTTGCTGCACAATCCTTGGTCTTCGCCCGAGTGCCTGGGGGAGTTAAACTACTCCGTAAAATTTCAGTATAGTGGACAACTTCGCCAAATGCCTAAGAACAGTAAGGCATTACTAACCTGTCGGGCGGAACCTTTTTCGCCCTCCCAAGACCTAGATAAAGTATTGATAATTGAAACCGGAATCCCAACTTAGCCCCCATCAGTTCCGCACCCGAATTTTGGCGTGGTACCAGCAATTCGGTCGCAAAGACCTGCCCTGGCAGCAGGACATCAGCGCCTATCGGGTGTGGGTGTCGGAAATCATGTTGCAGCAGACCCAGGTCAGCACCGTCATCCCCTATTTTGAGCGTTTTATGGCCCGCTTCCCAACCGTGCAGGCCCTGGCGGAAAGCCCTCTGGACGACGTCCTGCAGCACTGGTCCGGCCTGGGTTACTACGCCCGGGCCCGCAATCTGCACAAATGTGCCCAGGTGGTGTGCGCCGATCATGGCAGCGAGTTCCCGGCCAGCGTGGACGCCCTGGCGGCGCTGCCGGGCATCGGCCGCTCCACCGCCGGGGCCATTGCCAGCATCAGCATGGGCATCCCGGCCCCCATTCTGGACGGCAACGTGAAACGGGTGCTGACCCGGCTGCACGCGGTGACGGGCTGGCCCGGGGACAAGACCGTGGCCGACCGCCTGTGGGGTATTGCCGAAAGCTACATTGAGGAAGGCCCTGCGGAGCACGCCACCGGCGACCCACAGCAGACCCGCCACTACACCCAGGCCATGATGGACCTGGGGGCCACCCTCTGCACCCGCAGCAAACCGGCCTGTACCGTCTGCCCCCTGGTGGACCTGTGCCAGGCCGCCGCCCAGGGCCAGCCCACCGCCTATCCACACTCCAAGCCCAAAAAGGAGAAACCGGTGCGGGCAACCTGGATGCTGCTGCTGGAATGCCGTCAACAATGGCTGTTGTACCGCCGCCCGGAACAGGGTATCTGGGGCGGACTGTGGAGCTTTCCTGAATACCCGGGGGAACCAGACCTACACAGCGCCCTGGACCTGGGCAACCTGCAACCCCGTGAGGTTCATGCCCTGGAACCCTTCCGCCACACGTTTTCCCACTATCACCTGGATATCCACCCCATCCGGGTCACGCTGGGGCGAAAACCCCAGGCCATCATGGAAGGTGCGCAACAGGTCTGGTATAACGAGGGCCAGCTTGCCAGCCTGGGGCTGCCCGCCCCCATCAGCAAGTTGATCCAACGGCTACAGCAAGAGAGTTGAACACCATGAGCAGAACGGTTTTTTGCCGCAAGTACCAACAGGACATGGAAGGCCTGGAGCGCGCACCCTACCCGGGCCCCAGGGGCCAGGATATCTTCGACCATGTATCCAAACAGGCCTGGCAGGAGTGGCTGAAGCACCAGACCATGCTGATCAATGAAAAGCGACTTAACGTGCTGGACCCAGCCACCCAGACCTTTCTGCAGACCGAGTTTGACAAGTTCCTTGCCGGAGACGAATACGAACGCCCGGAAGGCTATGTCCCGCCAAGCGACTGATTTAAGAAAAGTTTCTGAATTGGAACGAACAGCTATTGACTCCAAACCCTTCTGCGGGTTTAATAGCGCGCTCTTGACGCCCGGATAGCTCAGTCGGTAGAGCAGGGGATTGAAAATCCCCGTGTCGGTGGTTCGATTCCGCCTCCGGGCACCATATTGAAAAGCCTCGGTTTGATACCGGGGCTTTTTTGTTGGTGCGGGCAACCGTTTGCCCACATCCGCAACTCAATCACTCTGCACCGGCACAGCCATACCTTCCCATATTCCAGCCCCGCTATAATGCTCCGGTGCATGCACCACGCGGCCACACCGTCGTCACATAAAGCGGTGTTCCAGTTCCATGCGCACTTCCAGATCCTGATTCACCGCCTGCTGTTTGAATTCGGAAGGGGTTTTGCCGGTGAGGCGTTGGAACGCCGTGGAGAAGTACGCAGAACTTTTAAAGCCGAGGCGTTCGGCCACGTCCTTGCAACTGAGGTGATCGTCACTCAGCAAGCGCATGGCGGCCTGGATGCGTTCTTCGGCGATGAACTTATGGATGTGACGTCCAGTGGCCTGCTTGAAAGAGCGCGACAAATGCCCCTGGCTGATGCCGCAGAGTTTGGCCAGTTCTTCCAGGTTGGGATAACCCAATTCCAGAGACACAGCAACCCGTTCCTGGATACGGGACAACTGCCAAGGCGCCAGGGCCGAACTGACCTGGTCTTTGGCGGCGGCAATATCCAGTTGTTGTGCATGACGGGCCAGCTCCACCAGCATCAATTTGCACACGGCTTCAATCACCATGTTCTGACCAAAGCCGGGCTGGTCCAGTTCGGCATAGAGCTTTTGCATCAAAAACTCCATGCGCTGATTGCGCATCGCCAACAACGCCGTCAGGTGTTTTTGCCAGCTCTCAAGATTCCGCTGAGTGATGTCTTCAAAGAACTCGCGATTAAAATCGCAGTGCAATAAGCGCAACGGCTTTTCAATAGGAAAGAGGCGCGCAGAATATCCCGGTGGTAAAAAGACAACAGAGCGAGTACGCGGAAAAGTGTGGGGCGTGGTGAGTTTGCCAACCCGCAACGGGGGGTGATCGTCCGAAAGGCGCTGAGATAATTTGTAACAGGTATAGACCGGCGTCTCAGTAACATCAAACCATTGGACGGTGGCTACTTCGACGCAGACATGGGGTAACTCAACTTGCCTTTCTATGATGAATTCCATGATTTTTTAAATACTATAAACGCAGGCAAAAAACGCACGTTTAAATTCGTTGTTGTTGTAATTGTCAACTCAGTTGTACTCGATCCAACCGTAAAAAGCCAGCCGATATAACATCGTTTTGTCGACCTGCGACCAGATTTTACAAACTAAAGAGGTTTTCTTAGGTAGATCACTTCCCCACCCATTCAATATATGCAAACACCTCCAGACCAATTCGAAATATACAAAGTGTTCGCTTTCTCATTCCCAATTCAAATTTCGAAATTCTGCGCAATTTCTGTTTTTCCAATACTAAGTAGACGCCCTCCCGGGGGATGCGTTTACACATTCACCAGCGAAAGCTAGATTGGAGTTCCCCCGCTTTTAAGGGACAAAAAATTAACAGCGCGGTGCCCAACGCTTGACGCGCGCCCGTATAAGAACAGTCATAAAGAACTCAACGTTCTTACAAACAGACAACCGATAACAAAAAAGCTAAAAAAGGTAGTATGGAGATTGAATATGTGTGGAACCAGAACGCGCACTGCAGTTACACCCCAAACAGTACACACCCTTTCCCAAACGCATGATCACCTCACCGCTGCCAGATTGCGCTTCAATGCAAACCTGCTGGCTGTGGCGGTCTCATCCATGATGTCCGCCGGCATCAGCACCTCGGTGTTCGCCGAGGAGGCGCCGGCGGCAGAAAACAAAGGGCCGGCTCTGGAAGAAGTCACCGTTACGGCCCGCCGCCGGGAAGAGAACGCACAGGAAGTGCCCATTGCATTAAAAGTAATGGATGCTGAATATCTGGAGAAGCAGAATATTGTCGAGCTGGAAAGCCTGGCCACTGCGGTTCCCGCCGTCACCATTTCCAACACCGGCACATCCTCCAACGCCCCCATCGTGGCGGTGCGCGGACAACGCCCCACCGATACCACGTTATCGCTGGATCAATCCATTCCCATTTATTTTAATGAAGTGGTCATGACACCGTCTCAGGGCACCAATCTGGCGTTCTACGACCTGTCAAACATTCAGGTGTTGAAAGGACCGCAGGGCACGCTTTTTGGCCGCAACACCACAGGTGGTGCATTACTGATTACACCAGCCGCCCCCACTCTGGAACAGGAAGGTTATATTCAGATTAAAGCTGGTAACTATAACTTGTGGGGGCTGGAAGGCGCATTCAACATGCCGGTCAGTGACAACCTGCAGTTCCGGGTTGCCGGGTTCACCACCAAACGGGATGGATACCAGGATGTGGTATCGGACAATGATCTGAAAGGTGAAGAACTGTGGGATGAGGATTCCCAGGGTTTGCGCATCGGCATGAACCTGGACTTCGACAACTTCTCGAACCTGACCATGCTGGCCTATGACGAGAACGACATGCTGTCACGGGCACCGGTGATCTCCGGCTATGCGCCCATTCAATTGGGGGGCCTGATCGAAGCAGCCTATAACCAGAACGGAGAAATGGACGCCGCCCTGGCGCGCCAGAAAAACCGCTCTGCCCACGATGTCGAAATTGATCTTTTGGGCAGGGAAACGGTGGAGAACTTCTTCGCATCCAACACCACACAATTTGAAATTTCGGATTCACTGTCCATCAAAAACATTTTCGGCTATCGCACGGTGGAAACCACCCGTACCGTGGATGCCGATGGCACTGCATTCCCCATCTTTTCCAACGGGATCAGCGATTACGGCGCTGAGGTAACCCGTAACCCGGAAGGGGCAGAGGTGATTGATGCAGAGCAATTCAGCAATGAATTCCAGCTGCTGGGCAGCACCGACAGGATCGAATGGATCACCGGCCTGTACTGGTACAAGATGAGTGCGTCCCAAGACGGATTGACGCAGGTGTTCTCCGGCAACATCCCCACGCCGGCGCCGGGAATTTTCTTGCCCGCCTTTATTTATCAGGCGTCACCGGTTGGAGACGTGAACAACGAGGCCTATGGCATCTTCGGTGAGGCCACCTACCACTTTGACGAAGAATGGGCGCTGACCCTGGGTTTACGTCAAAGCTGGGATGAGCGCAGCGTCACGGTGAAGAACCAGACACAGGCACCTCCCACACCACCATTGGAATTCAACCTCGTCACCGACCCGCTGGAATGTGCGGTGAAAGATAAAAACGGTAATACCGAACCGGATTGTGCCCGCACCGAAAGCGAGACGTTCTCATCACCCACCGGTCGCATCGTGGTGAGCTATACCCCGGATGACAGCACACTGATTTACGGTAGCGTCTCCACCGGCTATCGCTCCGGCGGCTTCAACCTGCGTGCCGTGGACAACGAAACCCTGAAGCCGTTTGATGAGGAAACCGTAGTCACCTACGAAATCGGCCATAAAGCGGAATGGGATTCTGTGCGCACAGCGATGGCGGCCTATGTGCAGAAGTACGATGACATCCAGAAAACGGTGGCACTGTTCACCGGCAGCAACTTCGAAACCAGCACCATCAACGCAGCTTCCGCCACCATTCAGGGTTTTGAGGCAGACGTGATGTGGGCTGTCACCAACGATTTGGTACTGACCTTGGGTTACGCCTATACCGACGCCAGCTATGACAAGTGGATCGCCGAAGTCAGGGACCCCGACACCGACACCTTGGTGGAAGTGGATGCCTCTGATGACGACTTTGGTTTCACGCCGAAAAATACCGCCACGGTTTCTGCGTCCTACACTTTGCCCACCAGCGTGGAGCTGGGCGAGATGACATTGTCCGGTTCGGTGTACTGGCAGGATGAAATGGTTAACTTCGCCATTCCCTCTGAATTCGAGGTTACGGTAACCGACGACGCCCTGCGTGAGGTTGCCTATGAGTCCATCAACGTTAAATCCTATGCCGTGGCGAACTTGCGCTTCGACTGGCGCAACATGATGAACTCGGACTTCGACTCAGCCCTGACCGTTAGCAACGTCAACGACAAGGAATACGTGATCGGTGGCTTTAACCAGATTGATTCGTTAGGCCTGGTGGAATCAGCCTACGGGCCACCGCGCACCGTGATTGGTTCACTGCGCTATAACTTTTAATCCATCAAACACAGATACAAACATCAGACACAAAGAAGGGAAAGCTTCATGAGAAAATTCATTCCCCCTTTACTAGTTCGACATTCGGTTTTTCTGCTGTCTGCTAGCTTTCTTCTTTCATCCAACAGCATGGCCGCCAGCCTGGATAAAGCCGTTGGCGAGAACACCAGCGCCAATGTTTCTGCCCAGCAGTCACAGAAAAAAATAGATGCGCTGTCGCAACAAACCGATAAATTGTTCAACGAGTACAAGGTTGTCAGCAAAGAGATCGATGGCCTGCAGGTCTATAACACTCAACTGGAAAAGCAGATCGCCAACCAACTGAAGGAAATGCAGTCCATCAATCACTCCATTGACCAGGTCACCGTGATTGAGCGCCAGATTATTCCCCTGATGCTGAGCATGATCGAGGGCCTGAAACAATTCGTCGCCCTGGATGTGCCATTCCTGCAGGATGAACGCCAGGAACGCATCAGCAATCTGGAGTATTTGATGGAGCGCTCCGATGTATCCGTAGCAGAGAAATTCCGCAAGGTGCTGGAAGCCTACCAGATTGAAAACGAATATGGCCGCACCATTGAAGCCTATCGGGGCACCCTGGACATCAACGGCAGCCAGCGCGAAGTGGACTTCCTGCGCATCGGCCGCGTATCGCTGATGTACCAGACGGATGACTCCCAACTCTCCGGCATCTGGAACAAGGGCAGCCAGCAATGGGACCCGCTTTCCAACCAGTATCGCAGTGCCATCCGGGATGGCCTGCGCATTGCTCGCAAGGAAGTCGCGCCCAATCTTTTGAAACTACCGATTCCGGCGGCGGAGGCAGTACAATGAAAACCCGTGTGACCTTATCATCCCTACTGCTGGGTTTGGCCCTCAGCAGCCCGCTGCTGGCAGCACCGGCAGCAAACCTGGATCAGTTACTGGACCTGGTGAAGCAGGGCCGGATTTCCGAAGCGCAGGAAAACCGCGCCCGGGAAGCCCGCTTTCAGTCCGAAAAGAGCAACCAGGAAAAAATTCTGGCGGAAGCCAAGCAAACCCGAACCAAGGAAGAGCAACGCAGCTCTGACCTGGAAGAAACGTTTGAAAAAAATGAGCTGGAAACCGCCGCACTGCAGGAAGCCTTGAACAAGCGCCTGGGTTCGCTGAAAGAACTGTTCGGCGTACTGCAACAGGTGGCCGGTGACACCACCAGCCAGTTTCAGACATCCCTTACCAGCAGCCAGTATGAGAACCGCGGTGAGTTTCTCACCCAGCTGGCCAAAAAAATGGGCACCAGCTCCGAGCTCGCGTCCATTGAGGAAATTGAGCGCCTGTGGTTCGAGCTGCAGCGGGAAATGACCGAATCCGGCAACGTCGTCAGGTTCAACCATGCCATCATCGATGCCACCGGCCAGGAACAGCAGGCAGAGGTTATCCGGGTGGGCACCTTTAATCTGGTGGCAGACGGCAAGTACCTGAAGTACGACAGCGAAACCGGCAAAATCGCCGAACTGCTGCGGCAACCATCCACCCGTTTTGTGGAAACCGCTGCCACCCTCAGTACTGCTGCACCAGGGGAACTGGTGGAATTCGGACTTGATCCCTCCCGTGGCACCCTGCTGTCAGCCCTGATCAAGGAACCGAACACCCGGGAGCGGGTGGAGCAAGGCGGTCTGGTGGGCTACATCATCATCGGTGTCGGCATTCTGTCATGGCTGTTGGCAATGGAGCGGGTCATTACATTATCGATCACCCGCTCCAAAGTTCGTGCCCAGGCCAGGTCTGACGATGCAAAAACGTCAAACCCTTTGGGCCGTGTATTGACAGTGTACCAGAAGAATCCAAGCCTGGACCCGGACACCCTGGAGCTGAAACTGGCCGAAGCCATTATCAAGGAAAAGCCCCGCCTGGAACGCTTCATTCCCCTGCTGAAGATCATTGCAGTGGCAGCCCCCCTGCTGGGTCTGTTGGGTACGGTGATCGGTATGATCGTCACCTTCCAGTCCATCACCCTGTTCGGAACCGGCGATCCCAAACTGATGGCCGGTGGTATTTCCCAGGCGCTGGTCACCACGGTGCTGGGTCTGCTGGTGGCATTGCCCACCCTCTTTCTCCACAGCGTAACCAATTCCATCGCCAAAAACGTGCTGCACATTCTGGAAGAACAAAGCGCCGGAATGATTGCTGTGCGAATGGAGCAGGAACATGATTTACGCGCTGCATGATGTTTATGAATCCCTGCGGGTGTTCCTGGAAACCGGAGGCACCGTTCTGCTGCTGATCGGGATCAACATCTTTGGCATGTGGACCCTGATCTTTGAGCGGGTCTGGTTTTTTCAGATCCACTACCGCAAGGACAAAATCAATACCCTGGAGCAGTGGCACGCCCGCCGGGAACGGCAATCCTGGCCCGCCCAACAAATTCGTACGGCGCTGATTTCGCAAAGCCGGGAAGCACTGAACGACCGGCTGGCGCTGATCCAGACACTGGTGGCCATTTGCCCCCTGCTGGGGCTGCTGGGTACGGTGACCGGCATGATCGAGGTGTTCACCAGCATGTCGTTCTTTGGCACCGGCAATGCCCGCAACATGGCCGCCGGGGTTTCCAAAGCCACCATTCCCACCATGGCCGGGATGGTGGGCGCCCTGTCCGGGCTCTTTGCCATTACCTATTTGAAACGCTTTGCCCAGCGGGAAAGCGAGCTGATTGAAGATGGGCTGACAACGGAACATTGATTTCGAGCGTGGATGTGGAACGCCAGGCCCCATTATTGAGGTACGCATTATGAGAAGAGCATTATCCAAACTGAACACCGAAGAAGAAGACGCCGGCATTGACCTCACCCCCATGCTGGACGTGGTGTTCATCATGCTGATCTTTTTTATCGTCACGGCATCCTTCGTCAAGGAATCCGGTATCGATGTGAACCGCCCGGATGCGGAAACAGCGCAGAAGAAGGAACGCGCCAATATTCTGGTGGCCATCGACGAACGCAATCAGATCTGGATCGATAAACGCCAGGTGGACCCCCGTGCTGTACGCGCCAACATCGAGCGGCTGCATGCGGAGAATCCCCAGGGTTCAGTGGTGATCCAGGCAGACAAGAACTCCAAGAACGAACGCTTGGTACAGGTAATGGACGCAGCGCGCCAGGCCGGCGTCTATAACGTGTCCATCGCCGCCAATGAGAGTTGAGGCTGACTCAAGATGTACTCCAGAATCCTTTTCTCGACTGTTCCGGCGCTGGTCATCACCCTCGCCCTGTACCTGCTGATGATGTCACTGATTTCCACCGCCCGGCAAAAGCTGGGAGACGATGGCGAGCGCTATGTAGTGGATTTCGTACGCCTGAAGCAGGAGGAAGCGGTTAAAACCAAGGACCGTCGCCCGGACAAACCGCCCCAGCCGGAAGCGCCACCACCGACGACCGTACAACCCGAGTTGCAAGCGCCGGACATGGAGCAAAGCAGTCTTGCCATCGCTGCTGCCCCCATCGACAAAACCCTGGACATTGCCACCGGTTTTGGCCTGGGTGCTGCCGACGGAGATTTGCTCCCCATTGTAAAAGTTCAGCCGATCTACCCGCGACGGGCATTGTCCCGTGGCATTGAAGGCTATGTGATCCTGGAATTCACCGTCACCAAAAACGGTTCGGTGAGAGATCCGGTGGTCATCGAGGCCGATCCAGCCCGGATCTTTGATTCTGCTGCCATTAAGGCCGCCCTTAAGTTCAAGTACAAACCGCGCATTGTGGACGGCGAACCCGTTGACGTGGCAGGTGTACAGAACAAGCTGACGTTTCAGATTGAACAATGAGCACAACACTATTGCCTAACGTCAAAGCAAGGTCAGCTCCCAAAAGTAAGGTCAGCTCCAAAAACAAGGTTAACTCCAAACCAAAAAAGTATGCCAGTATGAAGATACTCCCCAACCAAGGCCCCAACCAAGGCCTCAACCGAAAAGCCCCCAACCGCCGATCGCGCAGATCCAGGTTCAGTCTGGTGTTAGTGGGCACGCTGACGTTGCTCCCCACCACGTTGCTTTGCAGCGCCAGCCAGGCTGCTGAAACCCAATCTGCACACGGGCAGCGACAAACTGTGAAGACACCGGCTCTGCGGGAGAAAATTTATAAAGTGTTGACTGAAGCCCAGGCCAAGGCAGAGGAAAACAAACCCGCTGAAGCATTGAAAATTCTCGACGGACTGAAAAAAAGTTCCGGCCTGAACAGCTACGAAGCGGCCATGATGTGGAAGTTCTACGCCTACATCTATTATTCCCAGGACAACCACCAGCAGGCCATCCAGAGTTATGAAAACCTGCTGCGCCAGGAGGCCCTGCCTCGGGCATTGGAACTGGAAGCCCTGTACAGCGCCGGTCAATTGTATTTTGCCCAGGAGGATTACAAACAATCCATCGACTACCTGGACCGCTGGTTCGCCCTCACCGACACCCCAACTCCCCAGGCTTACATCATGCTGGGCCAGGCTTACTATCAACTCAATCAGATGAAAAAAGCCTTGCCGCCCATCCAGTCCGCCATTGCCATGGCCGAAAAAAATGAGGGCCGCGCCAAGGAAAGCTGGTACCTGTTATTACGGGCTCTGTATTTTGAGCAGAACAACTACCAGGCCGGTGCCGATGTGCTGGAGAAACTCATCCAGTATTACCCGAAGAAGGAATACTGGGTGCAGCTGTCCAGCGCCTATGGTGAATTGAAGCAGGAAAGCAAACAGTTGAGCACCCTCGAGATCGCCTATCGCCAGGGTCTGCTGGACCGGGAAAGCGAGTGGCTCACCCTGGCGCAACTGATGATCTTCAATGACATCCCCTACAAAGCCGCGAAGGTACTGGAAACGGGAATCGACAAGGGCATCATCCGGCCGGAGAAAGACAACCTGAAGCTGTTGTCCTACGCCTGGTCCACCGCCCAGGAAGCCAGGAAAGCACTGCCGGTGCTGGTGCAGGCCGCCGCAACATCCCAATCCGGGGAAATCGACATCCAGCTGGGTTCAACCTATTACCAGTTGGATGAGTGGAATCAGGCGGTGCGCTATCTGCGGGCGGGGCTCAAAAAAGGCGATCTCAAGCAACAGGACAACGCCTACATGCTCCTCGGGCTGTCTCTGTTCAACATGAACGAATTTGAGGATGCCCGTTACGCCTTCCAGGAAGCCGCCAAGTTCGATGGCGCCAAAACTTCGGCCAACCAATGGCTGAACTACGTGGATAACGAGATACAGCGGCGGGACCTGTTGGCACAAACCCTGAAATCCATGGATGCGCCCTGAGCGGCCACCCACGGCCGCGTATTCCACCTATACTGAACACAATAACGTCTTTGCAACAGGTTTTCGCCATGCGTTTGTTCGTTGGCCTGCTGCTGGCATTGAGCTGTACATTGTGCTTCGCCCGCCAGCCCTATACTGTCATCAACCAGGTCACCATTCACACCGGTGACTGGTACCCACTTTCCACTCGGGACATGAAAGCGGCCGCGGTGGATACAGCCCTCAGTGAGTTCACCGGCACCGGGCAGTTTCGAATCCTGCCTGCAACACCGCCCGCCGCAACGCCAGCGGACGGTCGCCTGGATCTCGCGATCTCCCTGATCGGCCCGGCCGAGGTGTTGAAGCTGACCGCCGCATTGCATCTGCAGGATCAGCCCAGCTACGTGGCCAGCGTCTCCCTGGACATTCACGGCATGGATTACCAGGGCATCTATAACGCCTTTGAATTTGTCGGCCGGGAGACCGCCAAACGCCTCAATGCCAAATTGCAGTTTGCACAGGTGGCACAGGCCCCCACGCCGGACCGGGAGGCATCCGACCTGTTCAACCAGGCACAGGCACTGAAACGGGAAGGTCGTTACCATGAGGCACGGGCCCGCTTTGAAGCCCTGGCGGAACGCACACCGGCCACTCAATGGAGCGCCCTGGCGGCGGATGAACTGCGCTACGGACTGCCCCTGTACGAGGCGGACAACATCCTCCCAGACCATGCCCTGCAGGCATCGGAGCGCCTGCTGGAGCAGATGACCAACGTCAGCCATCTGTATCGGCAGATCCTGGCGGACAACGGAGATCAACCCCAGCGGGTGGTGGACATCAACCAACGATTGGACCAGGTGGCCTTGAGCCTGAAGCACCTGCGCAATGCCATCACCGCCAACGCCTTGAGCCGCGCCACCACCCTGCGCATCCTGGTGATGGAACAGCTGATGCAAACCGGCCAATGGCCCGCAGAAAAGCACATGCGCCAACTGCTGCAACAGCAGGGCGATGATTATGAACTGGTGCGCTATGAGCACAGTGCAACAGAGGGAGATCTGGTGATCCTGGATCAGCGCTACGATGTGATGTTGCAGCTCAGTGGCGATGAGCGGAGAGTGACCCTGCAGCCACTCACCCGGCAGCCTGCAGCAAAACCCATTTAACCCCAGCGGTTCCCCCCATGCGGGCAATGGCTATTTCAGCACGGAAAACAGGCTGGTGTAGTCATCCGTCCAGGGGCGAATGGGCACGGACGCCGGCACCACCGCCACGGACTGAATCTGATCGGAAGTGAGCAAATCCCGGTTGTTGCTGACCAGCACCCAGTCCGATGAATAGTAGCGATCGTCAGCATCGCCTTGGTCGGCAAGGGTGAGCACCTGCAGCTGGTTGTCCCGGGCCAGAGCGGTGATCACCGGCTCCAGATCCAGAAAGCGATTGCTGATATGAATCAGAATAGAACCGTCTTCCGCCAGATGACGCCGGTACTCGTCGAAGGCCTCTGCCGTTAGCAGGTGCACCGGAATGGCATCACCGCTGAACGCATCCAGAACCAGCACATCAAAGCCATTGGCGGCCTCCTGCGCCAGGGACAGCCGACCATCACCCACCACAATATCGATGCGGTTAGGTTGATCCGCCAGATAGGTGAAATGCTGCAATGCAATGTCCACCACGTCCGGGTTGATCTCATACAGGCGGAAGCGGTCATCACCGTTGCCATAAACCGTGAGCGTTCCCACCCCCAGACCAATCAAACCCACATGGGCTGCACGCTCCCCGGTCACCTGTGAGAGCACCCGCCCCACCCCACTGGACGGCGCGTAATAGGTGCCGGCGTAGGCGCGCTTGTGCGGCTGCACGTACTGGTCCCCGTGGGTGATGGCGCCGTGTACCAGACGTTTTTTCTCATCCGCCGTGCCCACGGCTTCCCGTTCCACCACCAGAGTGCCGTAAAAATTGCGGCTGCGATGCAGCGCCGTATCCTGATCGAAGCTCAGCAACGGCACGATCAGGTACAACAGAATGCCCACCTGCACCGCGTATTCCAGCTTGGGCATTCCCAAGCGCAACGCCCCGTTGTTCATCACGGCGGCGGACACCATGGACAACAGCAACACCGCCGCCAGCCCCACATACACTTCATGCAGCCCGTTGAAGATCAACGGCGCCACCAGAGCCACGAACACGCCGCCCAAGGCGCCCCCAAGGGACACCAACAGATAGAAGCGGGTCAGGTAGGATTCGTGGGGCTTGAAAAACGCCAGCTCCCCATGACTCAACAGGCACAGGGCGAACAGGGACACGCAGTACACCGCAATCTGTAACAGGATGCTGATGTCCGGGCCGATCAATTTGAACCAGAGTACGGCGGTGACCACCGGCAACAATAAAAATCGCAGCCAGCGGAGATAACCGGTGCCCACCCCGCTGAACGCAATGATAAAGGTCAGCAGATAAATCGACATGGGCAACACCCAGATAAACGGCACCGCCGCCATGTCCTGACTGAGCAGATTGGTAAACGACAACAGCAGGATCACCGGCACCGCAGACAAGCCCAGCCACAACAGTTGAGTGGTGGCCAGGGGGGTGGCCGGGGGTGGCGCCACTGTGGACTGCGGCTTCACATGCAGAGCCCCTTCCCTCTTTCCCTTCGCCCGCCAGATCAGCAGCAGGGCGCAGGCCAGGGTCAACCCGCCAAACAGCAGGAACCCGGCGGACCAGCCCTGCGCCAGCAGCACCCGCGACCCATTGGGCTCAAACACAAACGGAAAACTGAGCAGGGCGCCCATGGAACCCAGATTGGAGAGGGCATAAAGCGGGTACGGTGATCGTTGCGGATACAGCCGGTTGAACCACACCTGCAGCAATGGTGAAGAGGACGCCAGCACCAGATAGGGCAGACCGACAGTAAGCAAGAGCAGCAACATCACCTGCCATTGCGGGGAATCCAGGCCCTGCACCGAACCGGACAAGTGAGGAATGATCGGTAGCTGAAGGGCCGCCACTGCCACCAGGGCCAAATGCAGGATAACGTTGGTGCGCAACTTCAGCTTAGTGCTGAGATGCGCGTAGCCATACCCCACCAGTAACATCACCTGGAAGAACAGCATGCAGGTGGTCCATACAGACGGGCTACCCCCGAACCAGGGCAACAGGTATTTGGCGATTAACGGCTGAACCTGAAAGAGCAGGAAGGCGCCTGTGAAAATCGAAACAGCATACAACCACACAGGCGTACCGTCAGAATCAGATGGAGAACTGGCCCACTGGGAATCCAGGGCAGATTAAGCGGCCTTGTTCTTGATAGAGAGCCGGCGCTCTCTGAACACTGCCACGATGCCTGCCATCAGGCTCAGCGCAATCAAACCGGATGCAGCGTTTAACTCAGGTACGCTGGTGGTCTCTTCGCAGAACTCCGATTTTTTACTGCAGGCTTTATCTTTACCTTTGCCTTTGGACACTGCGGGCCGGTCAGGCTGGCTCTTTTCCGCTGCTTTCTTCTTGGCACCTTCGGTCGCCATAACACCACCAGACATAGCCAGCATACAGCAGGCGCTAACCGCAACAATCCACTTACGTCCGTTCATATCGGATTCCCCAATGTATAGATATTCAGAAATGTGTTACCCCAACTTCACAACAAACCAAGCAAGAACTGTACAAAAACCAATGGGAGTGTTTTAGCAATTGGACAACCACATGAAAAATAACCAATTAAACAACTAGCCCCGACGTTCAGTTTGCTCAATCGTGTCCCGAGTGTGTGATAAACTGCGCCGAAATGCAACAACAAGAACATTCACTGATCTATGGGGGAGCCTGCACGTGAAAGGCCGATTGTCTCACCGCCTCCGGGCATTGGTTATCATCTGCATCGCCTGCATGAGCGGCAGCGCCTGGTCCGCAGAACGCTACATTCTGGCCACCGCCACCACCGGCGGCACCTACTACCCGGTGGGCGTCGCCCTGGCCACCCTCACCAAGGTGAAACTGGAGCCCACCACCGGCATTGCGCTCTCGGCCATCAGCTCCGCCGGCTCGGCCGAAAACGTGAAATTGCTGAAGGACAATGAAGCCCAGTTTGCCATTCTGCAAGGGCTCTACGGAGCCTGGGCCTGGCAGGGCAAAGGGGCCATGCAGGGAAGCGGTCCGCAGAAGCAACTGCGCTCGGTGACCATGCTGTGGCAGAACGTGGAACACTTCGCCATTTTCAGCCATTACGTACAAAGCGGGAACATCAGCGACCTGCAGCTTATGGCCGGCAAAAAGTTTTCCATCGGGGTGCGCAATTCCGGCACCGAGGGCTCCGGGCGCTTCATTCTGGAAGGCCTGGGTTTCGACCCCGAGCGCCAGCTGGATCTGGTGTATCTGGGCTATGGCCCCAGCGCCAACGCGATCCAGAACAATACCATTGAAGGCTTCAATATTCCTGCCGGTGTTCCGGTGGGAGCGGTCACCCAGGCCTATGCCGCCCTGGGCGAAAACCTGCGTATTCTGGATTTCACTCCCGAACAGATCGCCCGGGCCAATCAGGGCCTGGACCTGTGGACCCCCTACACCATTCCCGCCAACACCTATCCCAGCCAACTGAAGCCAGTGCAAACCATGGCCCAGCCCAATTTTCTGGCAGTGCGCAACGATATTCCGGAACAAACCGTGTATGCCATCACCCAGGCCATTTATGAAAACCTTCCCTTCCTGAACGGCATTCACAAAGCCACCCGGGATATGGCGCTGGAGCGGGCCATCGTGGGCCTGCCCATGCCGCTGCATCCCGGTGCCGCACGCTACTTCAAGGAGAAAGGGCTGACGCTTCCCGCCAAGCTGATCGCCGGGGATTGAGATGGGCCCTGGCCAACGCCGGATGACGCAGATGGGCACCGTGCTGGGCGTGGTGCTCTCCCTCTGCCATCTCTACTTCAACACCCTGAGCACGTTACCGGATCTGTGGGTGGCGCTGTTTCATTTCGCCGGCTTTGGCCTGCTGTGCAGCCTGACCGTTCCGGCCCTGCCCACCCGGCGCCGAGTGAACCTGCTGCTGGGCGTGCTGGGCGTCGCCGCCTGCCTGTGGCTGGGCTGGCAGGAAGTGGCGCTGTATGAGCGTGGCGTGGCCTTGAGCCCGTGGGATCGTGCCGCCGCCATAGTCGTCATTATGCTGGCCCTGGAATGGACCCGGCGCACCCTGGGCTGGACCATTCCCATCCTGACCCTGGTGGCCCTGAGCTATGTGGTGTGGTGGGGGCAGTGGATCGACGGCCTGTTCAACTTCCCCGGTCTGTCCCTGGATACCCTGCTGTTCCGCAGTGTGTACGGAGGCGAGGGCATGTTCGGCTCCATTGCCCGCATTTCCTGGTCCTACGTCTTTACTTTCATTCTGTTCGGCGCCTTTCTGCTACGCTCCGGCGCCGGTGACGTAATCATCGAGCTGGCCCGTTGCGCCGCCGGGCGCTGGACCGGTGGCCCCGGCCTGGTGGCCGTGGTGGCGTCCGGATTGATGGGGTCGGTGTCCGGTTCCGCCGTGGCCAACACCGCCTCCACCGGCGTCATCACCATTCCCTTGATGCAGAAAGCCGGGTTTCCGCCCCGCTTTGCCGCCGGTATTGAAGCTGCCGCCTCCACCGGCGGACAGTTAATGCCCCCGGTAATGGGTGCCGGCGCCTTCATTATGGCCAACTACACCCAGGTGCCCTATCTGCAGATCATCGGCTACGCGGCCCTGCCGGCGCTGCTGTATTTTTTGTCCATCGGATTTTTTGTACGGGTGGAAGCCCGCCGCCTGAACCTGCCCCGCCAGTCCCTCAGCGAACGCAGCGTCAGCCAGGTTCTGCGGCAGGGTTGGCCTTCACTGCTGCCCATTCTGATTCTGGTGGGCGCCCTGGTGCTGGGCTTCACTCCCACCTACGCCGGCGGCATTGCCATCCTCGCGGTGGTGGTGGCCAGTTGGTGCTCCAAGCGCCCCATGACCCTGCGCGATATCGTGGCGGCCCTGCACCAGGGAGCGCTCAATATGACGTCCACCGCACTGCTGCTGATTACGGTGGGATTGATCGTGAACGTGGTCACCACCACCGGCATTGGTAACACCTTTTCGCTGATGATCAGCCAGTGGGCGGAAGGCAGCTTGCTGCTCAGCCTGGTGCTGGTGGCCCTGGCTTCGCTGATTCTGGGGATGGGTCTGCCGGTGACCGCTTCCTACATCGTGCTGGCCACACTCTCCGCACCGATTCTCTATCAACTGATTGCCGAGCAGCAGATACTGGGGCTGATGCTGGCGGGGGAACTGCCGGAAGCGGCCCGGGGACTGTTCTTGCTGACCGCACCGGACGCCCTCTCCCAGCTCAGCGCCCCTATGAGCAACGCCAGCGCCCAGGCCCTGCTAGCCACGCTACCGGACGAGCTAAAGCCCATGTTGCTGGAGCAGGCTCTGTCACCGGCCCTGATCAGCGCCGCCCTGGTGTCCGCCCACATGATTATTTTCTGGCTGTCCCAGGACAGCAATGTGACGCCACCGGTGTGCCTGACCGCCTTTGCCGCCGCCGCCATTGCCAAAACACCCCCCATGCAGACCGGGTTTGCCGCCTGGAAGCTGGCCAAGGGGCTCTACATCATTCCCCTGCTGTTTGCCTATACGCCGTTGATCGGCGGTGACAGTGGGCAGGCTCTGTGGATTTTCATCAGTGCGGCACTGGGGCTGTACGCGTTGGTGGGAGCCCTGCAGGGTTATCTGGAAGCGAGTCTCAGTGGATGGCACCGAGCAATACTGTTGGCCAGTGGCTGCTTGCTGCTGTGGCCTGCGACGCACAGTGGCTGGCAGGGTATGGCCGGGCAAGGTATAGGGGCAGTTATGCTGCTGGCGGTGTGCCTGTTGAGCCTGCGTCGCGCCGCTTAATCAGGTCTCAACCCATTGCCGCAACAGGTTGTGGTAGATGCCGGTGAGACGGCTGATCTCGCCGTGGGGCGTCCCCCCCGCCGCCCGCAGGGCCTGGATACTTTGGTCCAGGTCGTACAGCAGCTCACGCTGGCTGTCGTCCCGCACCAGGCTTTGAATCCAGAAGAAGGAACAGACCCGGGCGCCCTCCGTTACCGGCAACACCTGATGCAGGCTTGAGGAAGGATACAACACCATGTCCCCCGCATTCAGTTTCACCGCCTGGGCGCCGAACTGACCTTCGATCATCAACTCCCCACCGTCGTAGTCCTCGGGTGCGGACAGAAACACCGTGGCCGACAGATCCGTGCGCAGGCTGTCACGCTGACCGGGCAACTGCATCACCGCGCTGTCCACATGGACACCGTAGTGGCCACCGTCAGCGTAGCGATTGAATTTGGGTGGATAAATGGTTTTGGGTAAGGCCGCCGACACAAACTGGGGATGCTGCGCCAGGACACGCAACAGGTGATTACCTAATGCGATGGCCAGCTCACCGTCATCCGGCAATTGCAGGTTGGACTTCACCGCGCGGGCCACTTCGCCGGCACTGTGACTGCCCGCCTCCCATTGTGCCTGATCCAGGTGCTGGCGAAACTGGGTCACTTCCTCCGCCGACAACAGGTTTTCAATCACAATCAACATGAGGCTCTCCTGGGTCTTGGCAGATAGTGTCTTAACAGATAGTGTCTTGGCAGATAGCGTTTCAATTTAATCGGAGCACGGCATCCGGGCCAATATCCGCCACCGTCGGTGTGCCAGCCAATGCCATACACAGCTCCAGCTCATCCCGCAGCAGGCGCAGTACGTGGGCCACACCCAGGGCACCGGCCACCGCCAAACCGTACAGGAACGGCCGGCCGATCAGCACAGCATCGGCGCCCAGGGCCAGGGCTTTGAACACGTCATACCCGGAACGGACGCCGCTGTCCAGCAGGATAGGCACCTGGTTGCCCAGAGCCTGTCGCAGCTGCGGCAACACCCGCAGGGGCGCCGGCATACCGTCCAAAGCGCGCCCGCCATGATTGGACGCCACCAGGCCCTGCACGCCCAGGCGCAGCAACCGTTCCGCGTCCGTCACACGCTGCACGCCTTTCACCAACACCGGCAATTCGGTGTTGTCCAGCAGCCATTCCAGATCCTGCCACTTGGGAGCCTCCGCCATGGCGCCCTGAAAAATCACACTCTGCTCCGGCGTCAACGCCACTTGGGGCGGGGCGGAATGGCCCTGCAGGTTGACGGCACTCACGCCAGCGGGAAAGGCAAACCCCGCCCGTTGGGCCCGCCGACTGGAGGCCTGCACGGTGGCATCCAGGGTCACCACGATGGCGCTGTAACCGGCAGACTCCGCCCGTCGCACCAATTCCAGCGTGTGCTTTCTTTGCGGTTGGAAATACAGTTGAAACCAGCGCATGCCCTGGTGCTGAGTCGCGATGTCTTCCAGGGAACAGGAAGATAATGTACTGGTGACCCAGCCGGCTTCCAATGCATCGGCGCCCCGGGCCGCTTCCACCTCGCCCGCCGGGTGCGCCAGTTTCTGATACGCCACCGGCGCCAACAGGATGGGATGGCGCAGTCGGTGTTGTAATAAGGTAGTGTGCGTACCGCCCTGGGAAACGTCCGCCAGCAGTCGGTTTTGCACATAGCACTCATCGAACACCCGCAGATTGTCACGCAGGCTTTGCTCGTTGCCGCTGCCGCCCTGCAGGTATTCAAAAATTGGATGGTCCACGAATTCCGCCGCCAGGCGCTCATAGTCCGCCACGCAGGTAACCGCGGCCGGAATGCCCTGTAACTTGGGTCGGGCGCTGCCGCTCATGCTGGAATCCGTATTACTCATTTCATTAGCCCTAAAGCACAGAAGGCATCCACCGGGATGCCTTCTGGTTCGTCTTACATCTGGTACGTGAAGGTTAGCACAGCGCGACGAGCATCCCCTATGTAGGTGAAGGAACCGCTGCGATAAGCCGCCAGGTAGTAATCCTTGTCGGTCACGTTGGTGACGTTCAAGCGGGCATTCAGGTCGTCCGTGATGTCGTATTCGGCGAACACGTCAAACACAGTGTAACTGGGCACGGTGTATGAGTAATCGTCGATGGTGGTGTTATAGCCGGCAGCGGTATCCGGTTGACCGGCGTACATCTCACTCTTGTACGTGGCGGTTCCACCAAAGGCGAACTGATCCAGCAATTGATAACGCAGCTGCAGGAAAGCACTGTTATCTGCGAAGTTGCTGAGCTCACGTCCGATGTTGTCCTCGTTAGCAGACTCCAGCACTTCAGACTCCATCACCGCCACACCGAACTGACCACTCAGCTTTTCAGTGATATTACCCACGAAAGACGCTTCGATACCTTGTACTTGGTTGGCCGACGTGTTGGATGACGCGTCTTCGTCGCCATAACCACTGCCTTCCATCACGTTGTCTTTTTCAATGCGGAAGACCGCCAGGGTAGCCAGCAATTTCTGGTCGAACAGATTCCACTTGGTGCCCAACTCCCAGTTAGTGACATCTTCCGGTTCGCCAATGCCGCAGAAGCCACCGTAGCCGCAGTTGTTGCCCACATCGGATTCGCCGCCGCTGATGTTGGTAGCGGTGCTCCAGGTCAGATAAACGTTGCCGTTTTCCGCCACGTCATACACCAGGCCTACGTGACCATTCCAGAAGCCGTCATCGTAACGAACATCGTCACCGGTGAGATCCAGTTTGTAATCGAAGGTATCGTAGCGTAACCCCAGGAACATGCTGAAATCGGTATTGAAGTCGATAGTATCCATCACAGACGCGGAGATAGTATCGATGTTCCAGTCGGAATCCCAATCGCCTTTGTTGATATCACGCTGGGTCAGGCCAGTGGGATCGCTGACCCAATCTCCATTGCCATCCATAATACAGTAGCCACCACTGGGTGGATTACTACCTCGACCCGGTAACATACAATTGGTGGCACCGTTCTGAGAGTATTCATACACACCGTTCAGTACTTTATAGTCGGAGTATTCCAGACCAAACACAAAGCTGTGGCCAATGCCGGACGCTTCAATGGTGTCAAAATAGAAGTTCAGCTGATCCACGAAGTATTCAACTTCCTGCCAACCCTGGTGAGGACGCGAACTCAAGGCGACCGTGTAGGCCCCCGGCGCTTCGGGATCAGTACTGGCGCGCTCGTTTCCGCGCACACCGGTGGTCACATAACCATTGTCGGTGGTGCCATAACGCAGAGCGTTGGTCACGCGGAGCTGATCGTTGATGTCATAGGCCACCCGCAGGGTAAAGGCATTGATTTCAGAATCCTGAAAATCAGAGTCCTGGGAGTAAACGGGGATGTCCTTCACCGGCTTGCCACCGTCGGGCATGATGTAGGTGCCCAGATCAGGGCGATCCTGCGCTTTCAGGTAGTAGTAATCCGCAATCACATTCAGCTTGTCGGTGGCCTGGAATGAGGCAGACAACGCCGCACCGGTACGCTCGCGATCTGCGGGGGCACGGTCAGGCACATCTTCAGCCGTCTGCAATACGTTAGCACGCACGGCCACGGTGTCACTCAGCACCTGATTTGAATCCACGGTGGCACGGTAATAGTTGTCAGTACCGACGCCGCCGGACAACTCAGTGAAGTTGTATTCGGTGCTGGCCTGCTTGGTGATGCTGTTCACCGCACCGCCGGTGGTACCCCGACCGCCGAAAGTGGAACTGGGGCCCTTGGTGATTTCCACCTGTTCTGTGGCAAAGCTTTCCCGGGTGGTCATGCCCGGATCACGCAAGCCATCCACAAACACATCGCTGCGGGCTTCATGGCCGCGAATGATGTAGCGATCACCAAATGCGTTGCCGTTTTCCCCGGTACCGATGGTCACGCCGGGCTGGGCTTGCAGAATCTCTTTCAGGTCGGTACGACCGGATTCTTCGATCATGGTGCCGGTCAGCACGTTGATGGTCTGGGGGGTTTCCGCCAGCGGTTTAACGTGGCGCTGGTCACCGGACACTTTGGCCTTGTAAGGCGCGCCGGGCTCCGCATAGGGATTGGTGTCGATGGTGCGGTCTTCGATCTGCAGGGTATCCAGTTCGACCGCTTCTTCTTCCTCCTGGGCCAGGGCCACTGGATTGAACATCAGCGCACTGATACCCAAAGCCAGTGTGGTTTTCTTGGTGTTCAACCCACCGAAGCTGGAAGGTTGGCGCAGGCTCAGGGGGAGCTGTGCTTTACGTGAGGAAACAGGCATGCAATTACTCCTAGCTATCATTACTTGGTAATAAGCGAATATTCAACGGGAATGGTCAGCAACAACCGATCACGCCCCATGGCTTCGGGAATCGGCGGCACTGGATTGGCCTGAGCCAACATGTTCAACGCGGCCTGATCCAACTGCGGAAACCCAGAGCTGGTTTTGATTTTGGCTGTTGTGATTTCCCCTGATTGATTAATGGAAAAGGTCAACACCACAACGCCCTGCTGCTTTTCTTTTTTCAGTTCCGGCGGATAGTCCTTGTGTTGATTCAACCAGGCCATCAACTCTGCAAAGTAGCTCTTGGCATTGCCTTTGCGCCCACCGGACCGCTGTTGTTGCTGGGTGCCGGTGGCCTGTTGCATGGCCTTGCTGTTGCTCTCCGCCTCGATCAGGGCTGCGGTTGCCTTTTCACTGGGAGTGGTCGGAGTCGACTCCTCGGGCACCGTTTCCGGCTCCTTAGGTGTGTCCGCCACGGGTTCCTGAACGGTTGCCGGTTCCGGTTCTTTGACCGTTAGGGCTTCCGGGGGTGGTACGTCCGTTTGCACGGCTTCAAGCACCGGCTTGGGCTCTGCCTTGACCGGTTGCGGTTTGGAAACAGGAGGCGGTTCCGGCAGCGGCTCAGGTTCAACGACCTCCACTTCCGGTTGGGGTTTACTGCTTTCCAGCTTATCCTGATAGGACCCCAGTTGGCCGAGCCCCACATCCAACCCCTGATGGCCATCGGCGGCCGCGGAATACGCCCCCGAATTCTGTGCCCGCGGAAACACCACCAGTAACGAGCCATGGATACCCAGTGCCAACAGGAAGGCAATGCTCCAATGCCAATACTTCATCGTTGGAGCCCTCTCATGGCTGTGCGGCACCGGGGGCAGAATCCGCAGTGGGCACAGTCAACAATGTGACGGCCAATGCGCCCGCAGAACGCACTGCCTGCAGCACTTCATCCATGTCACCGGCACGCAGGGAACGATCCAGCTTTAGCGCCAGTTTCCTGGTAGGTGTGGCAGGTGCGGATGGTGCAGAACTCAAAGCCTGCTGCGATGATCCCGCCGTCGCCATCAGGCGGGCGGACAAATCCGCCAGCTCCACTGACTCACCGTTGAGTCGCAACTGGCGACTGGCGTCCACTTCCAGCAACCATTGCGGATTGCGCAGGGTCGGTTCGGCAACGGACTCCGGTGCCTGAATACGGGTGTTCTGCTGCTGGGTAACCTGACCGGCAATCAGAAAAAAGATCAGCAGCAGAAAGACAATATTGATCAGCGGAATCAGGCGATCATCCAGACTGGTGGAACGTCGCGACGGCAACAGGGGCGCGCTCATGGTCGTGTGGCTCCGTCAGCATCACCCAGGCGCACCACACCACCGTAGTTGACATTGGCCACGCCCAGGCTGCGTATCCGGTCCAGCAACTCGATCACGTCCTGCACCGGCACCGCGGCTTCCGGCAGCACGATCACTGCCTGCTGCGGGTCAAACCAGTTCTGATGACGGCCATCCAGTTGCCGGAAATCCGCCAGCTGCCACCCCTTCCCATCCAGTGCCAGAGCGCCCTGTTCACTGAGGGTCACCAGCAGTGGGTCCGCCGGCTCCTCACCGGGGCTGGACACCACCGGCTGCAGGCTGAGGGTGCCCCACTGTTGAAAACTGGAGGTGAGCATGAAGAACATGAGCAGGATGAACACCACGTCGATCAACGCAGTCAGGCTGATGGCCCGGCGCCGTGACCGAAACAGGAGACCGGTCATGGTTCAGGCGGCTCGGGATGGTGCCAGCTGCGCTGCCGCCGGCTGCGACACCTGCTGGGTAATGAGCTGCTCGATGGTATCCTGCAGGCGGTGGGCCTGGACTTCCGCCCGACGTTCAAACCAGCTGTGGGCCATGGATACGGGAATCGCCACTGCAAGCCCGACGGCGGTGGTGAGCAACGCCACCCAAATGCCACCGGACAGGACTGCAGGGTCCACCTGGGAGCCGGCGGCTTCCATGGCGCGGAAGGCCTCGATCATCCCCAATACCGTTCCGAACAGGCCCAGCAAGGGCGCAATATTGGCCACCACTTCCAGAATCCGCAGGTGGCCGGTGAGCTGACCCAGTGCCTGCTGAGCCCAGCGCCGGGACTCTGCCCGCAGCCGCTCACTTTCCTGGCGGATGCTGAGAGGTAACGCAGACATGTGCTGCAACAAGCCGGCAACCAGGTCACGGGAGCCTTGTAACTCAGCGGGAAACTGCCCTTGCAGTGCCCCGTCCAGTGCCGACTGGTAAGCTGCCTCCGGCAGGTTGCGCAAGCGCAGAAAGTCCCAGCCCTTGACGAGAATCACGGTCAGGGCGATCACGGACAAACCGATCAGAATGCTGACCACTGCGCCGCCCTGGCTCAGCAACACTGCAAAGTCACTCATACTGCTCCCCACTAGTTCATAAATTGGCCTAAGGGGTGCAATATACTCAAATGATAACTATTAGCAATAATATTTTCATGAAGATTTGCTAATGGGGGGGGTTACGGATACCCCGCCCGATCCATCAACATGATGGCTTCCTGCTGACGTTGACCGGCAATGGACAGGTTCAGCTTGTCCGCCTTGAACTCACCCCAGGATTTCACCACCGGATCCCAACGGGTGGCGGAGTTCACCGGGTACTCCATATTGATGCCTGCAAAGGCTTCCTGGGCGGAACGCTTGGCCAGCCATTCCAGCAGCGCCTGGGCGGCTTTCGGGCTCTTGGCGTGAGTGGTGATGCCCGCACCGGACAGGTTCACATGGGTGCCGGTGGTGGACTGATTAGCCCAGAACAGTGCCACCGGCAGGGCCGGGTTCTGATGCTGCAAGCGGCCCAGATAATAGGTATTGACGATGCCCACGTCACACTGACCGGCGGCAATGGCCTCGATCAGCGCCGTGTCATTGGCAAACACCGGCGCCGCCAGGTTGGCCACCCAGCCCTTCAGCATTTGTTCGGTTTTATCCGCCCCGTTGTGCTCCAGCAGCATGGCCACCAGCGATTGGTTATAGACTTTTTTCGAGGTGCGCAGGCACAGACGCCCTTTCCAGCGGGGCTCAGCCAGTGCTTCGTAGGTGCTGAGCTCGGCGGGTTTGACCCGTTCGGTGGAATACACCACAGTCCGTGCCCGCAACGACAGGCCGAACCAGCGGTTATCCTCATCCTGGTACTGATCCGGCACCACCGCCTCCAACACCCGGGATTTGACCGGCCGCAGCAGGCCCTTATCGGCCGCCTGCCACAGATTGCCGGCGTCCACCGTGATCAGCATATCGGCAGGTGTACGCGCCCCTTCCGATTGCAGCCGGGCGATCAACGGGCCGGCCTCACCGGTGAGGTACACCACCTTGACCCCGGTCTGCTCGGTATACAAATCAAAAATGGGCTTGATCAAACTTTCACTGCGGGTGGAGTACACCACCACTTCCGGGCCGGCCTGCAACGGCGAGGAAAAGAAGGCCATGAATCCCAACAGGACAATCCATCGCGCCAAAAAACGAACCATAGTACGAGCTCCACCAAACAGTTTTGCTAATACTAATCATTATCATTTTTGATGTGAACAAAAAAGAAACCGATACAAGCTGAATCTGCGCCAGAGGCCACAGCACTCTGCCCAGAAGCCCAACAACACCCACCGGAGAATCCTTGACAAGCCCGTCTCATCCAACAACCCTTACATCAGCCCTTAATGGTTCAGACACATGGATAGCACCACCACAATAACACGGACTCATTTTGAAACACCTGATCAGAATAGCTCTGCTGGCGACCTGCCTGAGTGCAGCCAACCTGGGCCACGCAGCACAGAAGAGCCGTAGCGGTGACCTGTTTGCCCTGCCCCTGGAGGACCTGCTGAGCGTGCGGATTTCCGGCGTCGGCAGCCTCACTGAGACCCAGTGGCGGCACAAACCCGCCAGTGTCACTCGTATTACCCGCCAGGATATCGAGCGTTCCGGCGCCCGCAGCCTGGATGAGCTGCTGGAAACCTATGTGCCCGGGTTTCAGGTCTGGTTGAAAACCAACGGCAACCCCATGGGATTACGGGGCATCATCAGCGACCGCAATACCAAGATGTTGCTGCTGGTCAACGGCCGCCTGATGAACGAGCACACCTCCCTGGGCATCATCAGCGAACGCTATCTCTCCCTGCTGGGCGACATCCAGTCCATCGACGTCACCCGGGGTCCGGGTTCCAGCGTGTACGGCCCCGGCGCCATCGCCGGTGTCATCAACATCAAAACCCTGAACGGCGACGGCTTTGACGGCCAGGATATTCGTGTGCGTGCCGGCGCAGGCGAAGAGTTTTACAGTATGGAGCTGAGATCCGGCACGCACTTTGAGTCCGGCGGGTCCCTGTTTGCCTACTACGGCATCGACCAGTACAAAGGGGCCGATCACGACGATGCGGAGATGCAGTTCAGCCTGGACTTCACCAATGCCATCAACGGACAGAGCGTGCCCGCTCACCAACCGGTGCCCTTCGGCGTCACCCCGTACAATGGCGCCCACCGTGAGCTACCGCGCCATAAACTGCACCTGGAATACCAACAGGATGCGCTCACCGCCTGGGCCCGTTACACCCGGGGCGGCATTGCACGGGATCTGTCACTGAGCTCCTATACCAACGTCGACCCCGCCGAACTGCTGGACGAAAGCTTTGGCTACCAGCAGGGCACCATTACCCTGGATTACCAACCACAAATAAGCCCGGATCTGCGACTGGATGCCCGCCTCAGTGCCGACGTGCTGGACATCGAATACGGCGACCGCAATTACCGCGAAGATGAATGGATGGGCCGCCTGCTGGCCCACTGGCAAGCCACTGCAGCCCACCAGCTTTCCGGCGGAGTGGAATACAGCGTGGAAACCTTCGGCAAGAAAAGTCTGGGCTATCCCCACAGCGATCCTTTCATCAGCAATTCCCTCACTGCCCTGGACAGCGGAACATGGCGCACCGACATGCTGAGCCTGTTGCTGGACTATCAATGGCACCTGAACAACCTGTGGACCCTGTTCGCCGGCGGGCGCTCAGATCGCCACGCCTACACCGACTGGATGCATTCCCCACGCCTGGGCCTGGTGTATGAACCCGATCCGGACAACCAGTACAAACTGTTGTTGAACCGTTCCGTGCGCCGGGCGGACGATGACAACCTGCGGGAATACCACCTGAGCACCGGGCGCCGGGATGGCCGCACCGAAACCATGAACGCGCTGGAGCTGGCCTGGGAACACCAATGGGACGGTCGCCATCGCTCCCTGGCCAGTCTGTTCTTCAACGATTACGATCTGGTGGGGTGGGATTCCAGTGTCATGCAGATCAATCGCATCGGCACTTTGAAAACCCTGGGTCTGGAGCTGGAATTACATTGGCAGTGGCAACAACAAAGCCTGGCGCTGATGTACAGTTACGTGGCTGAGCAGGACTTCAAGCTGGACCAGGCCAACAGCGGACAGTTCATCAGTGCCTCGGTCTACGGCTACGGCGACGACCTGGCCAACTGGGCCAACCACAGCCTGAAACTGATCTATACACGACGCCTGACCAGTACCTGGGAAGGTTTCACCTCCCTGCGTTATCTGACCGGCCTGGACGGCTCGGAAGCCATGGCGGATTACAATCGCATTGAGAACAACAACAGTGTCTCCAGCCTGCCGCGGACGGATGGCAGCGGCAAAGCCTATGAAGATCGCGCCTTCTGGACCCTGGGCCTGCGCTACAACCGGGACGACCTGACACTGAGCCTGCATGGCTACAACCTGCTGGGCCTGTTCGACTCGGACTGGAACCGCCGCAACGCCTTTGGTCGCAGCGATCAGTACCGGCTGGAGGCACCCGCCTTCGCCGTCAGCGCCGGCTATCGCTTTTAGCGATCACCCCACTTAGCGATCACCCATCACCGCGTTGATGTAGGGTTCCGCCTCCTGTTTCAGGCGCAGAAAACAGGGCCGCTGGGAAACTTCTTCCCAGTAACGGTAGATGTTGTCAAAGCCGCCAAAGGGTGCGAAGGAATTGGCGTAGAACAGCACCGGCATGGCGGCGCAATCGGCCATGGTAAACGTATCCCCCGCCAGATAGCCGGTGTTGCCAAGCTGGTCATCCATAAAGCGGTACATGATGCCGATGCGCTCACTGCTTTTGCTGATCAGCCCCTGGTCCCGCTCCGCCTCCGGTTTCCAGCTTTCAAAAATCAGGCTCACCACCGGATCATTCAGGTACAAGTCGCACATACGATCCATGAAACGAGTGCGCCGACCCAGTTCGGTATCGCGGGGAATCAACACCGGGCCCTGCTCAAAGGCCGCATCAATGTATTCCAGAATGATGGTGGATTCAGGGATCATGCGGCCATCATCACGAATCAGTAATGGCACTTTGCCGAACGGATACAGCTTGCGATATTCCTCCCGGTCCTGCTCATCGGTGAGGTCTACAAGATGCGCGGTGAAGGCCACGTCTTTCTCGTACAGGCCCAGCAGAACCTTTTGGGAATAGGTGGAAAGATAGGAAAAATACAGATCCATGGAGCGGCTCCTCTTGGTCAATGGGGCAAGTGTTGTTGTTATCCTGCGCTGCCTTAACTGTATAGAGTAGCCGCATCTGGGGCATTAGCCCAATGGCCATTGCAATTGCCTAGGCTTTGAGCAAGCGCTCCCAGTCCACGCCGGGATCACCCAGGGCATAGAATTCCGGGTTCAGCACACTCTCTTCACGATTGTACGTCAGTGGCTCGAAGTCGGTGTTCAGCACCCGGCCGCCGGCTTCCATCAGCACCGCCTGGGCCGCCGCCGTATCCCATTCACTGGTGGGTGCCAAGCGGGGATACAGGTCCGCCTTGCCTTCGGCGATCAAACAGAATTTGAGAGAACTGCCCATGCTGGTCATGTCAGAGGAATAGCCTTCCTGCTCCATAGCCGCCAACAGCGCGTTGAGTTTTTCGGCGCCATGACGGCGGCTGCCCACCACCACCAACTCCCGGTTGACCACCGTGCGCACGGCAATCTTCTGCCAGTTGCCGTGGTCCACCTTGAAGGCGCCAACCCCCTGACCGCCCACATAGGCCTGGTCTTTGATGGGCACCGTGACCACCCCCAGTACCGGTTCATGGTTCTCGATCAAGGCAATGTTGACGGTGAACTCACCGGTGCGGTTAATGAATTCCTTGGTGCCGTCCAGCGGGTCCACCAGCCAGTAGCGGGTCCACTGCTGGCGCTGGGCATAGGGGATCTGCTCGGACTCTTCCGAAAACACGGGAATCTCCGGCGTCAGGCGATTAAGCTCCGCCACGATCACGTGATGGGCGGCGTGGTCCGCTTCCGTCACCGGGCTGTCATCGGCTTTGCGGATCACCTCCACAGCTTCCTTGCGGTCATACACAACCTTGATGGCGTCTCCCGCCTGCTCGGCGATGGCCAGCACATTCTCGATCAATTCTTTGGTTACCAGATCACTCATTACTTACTTCCTGTTTCTCATGATGTCGCGGACCATGTATAACGCCGCCAGGGATCGCGCTTCGGTAAAATCGTCCATCAACAACAGACTGTCGATGTCTTCCAGGGGGTGCTCCACCCGCTCCAGGGGTTCCGGCTCATCGCCGGGCAGGGTTTTCTCGTACAGGTCTTCCGCCAACACCACATGGATCATATGCCCCATATAACCGGGCGACATGGAGAGCGCCTTCAACTCGGTAAAGGCCCGGGCACCGTAGCCCGCCTCCTCCATCAGCTCCCGGTTGGCGGCCTCGAACACGGTCTCGTGCCCATCCATGGCGCCTTTGGGCAGAGCCAGTTGGTAGTTATGGGTTCCGCAGGCGTATTCCCGCACCAACAGCACGTTGCCGTTGTCTTTCACCGCCACCACCAGCACCGCAGGAATCCGGGGCGTGCGCAGGCGCTCATAGACCCGCTCCTCACCATTGCTGAACCGCAGCTGTAATCGCTCGATGCCGAACAGGCGACTTTCCGCCACTAATTGATGGTCAAGTATGGTAGGCTTTTGCGGCATGATTATGGCTCAATTCTGACTCAACTTCTGGAGTATTCACATTCATGATTTGCTGGGATCACATCGATACCGTGTTGCTGGACATGGATGGAACCCTGCTGGATCTGTATTTCGACAATTACTTCTGGATGGAGTTTTTACCCCTGCGCTTTGCCGAGGCGAACCATATTAGCCTCGATGACGCCAAAACCCAACTCTTCACCCGCTTCGGCGAACATCGTGGCACCCTCAACTGGTACTGCCTGGATTTCTGGAGCCGGGAAACCGGGCTGGACATCGTCGCTATGAAAGAAGAGGTCAAGGACCGCATCGGCCTGCGTCCCAATGCCATCACCTTTCTGGAGAAGGTCAAGGCGTCCGGTCGCAAAGCGGTGCTGGTGACCAACGCCCACCGCGGCAGCCTGGACCTGAAAATGCGCGAAATCCCCCTGCATCCCCATTTCGATGGCATCTTCAGCTCCCACGATTTCGGCCTGCCCAAGGAGGACCCTCAATTGTGGAGCCGCCTGCAGGAAGTGATGCACTACGAACCGGCCCGCACCCTGCTCATCGATGACAGCCTGGCAGTACTGCGCTCCGCCAAGCGCGCCGGCATTGCCTATACCCTTGGGGTGCTCCAGCCGGACAGCCGCCAACAGGCCATGGACACCGAGGAGTTCATCGGCCTGGACTGCTTCAGCCAGATCTATCCCCCGATCGCCGGGTAAACGATCGCCGGGTAAACAGCCGCCGCAACACTGTCGACAGGACAAAGCGCCATGGCTTGTGGTCCAAGTTTCCTGACAGGTTTAGGCAACCGGTGCGTCATTTCTTAGTATCGTCTCAACGCTGTGCACTCAGCGTTAGCGTAAAGCCCATCATGTAAGTGAAGCATTTGAGTTGTGTAGTCGATACTTTGGCGCCAATGCGGCGCCTTTTTTTTGCCTGCGGCCACCCCCACAATTCCCATTCCCCCCACAATACCCTTTATAATGCAGCGTTGCGCTGATCAGAAAACAGCATCATCACTCTCGGTTTATCATGGGTTCGCTTCAGCATGGGACAGGACGCCAAATCCGATTCAAAAATTCGCCTCGACAAATGGCTGTGGGCTGCCCGTTTCTATAAAACCCGCTCCATTGCCAAAGACATGATCGAAGGCGGCAAAGTGCATTATGAGGGCCACCGGGTAAAAGCCAGCAAAGAGGTGACCCTGGGGGCCCAGATTCGCCTGCGCCAGGGGTTTGATGAAAAGACGGTGGTGGTGATGGGCCTCAGTGACCGGCGGGGCAACGCTGTGGCCGCTGCGGCCCTGTACGAGGAAACCGACGCCAGTATCGAACTGCGGCAACGGGCGTCCGCCCAGCGCAAGGCCATGAGCGCCGCCCACCCGGGGAGCGACAACCGCCCCAACAAGAAGCAGCGCCGCCAGATCATCCAGTTCCGCCATCAACAGAGCGAGTAGTATGAGCAACACCGACATCAGCCATCGATTCATCATCAACGACAGCGGCGTACGCGGCCAATGGACTCTGTTGGATGCCAGCTACCAGACCGTGCTGGCCAAACACGATTATCCCCTGGAGGTGCAATCCGTACTGGGGGAAATGATGGCCGCCGCCATCCTGCTCAGCGCTACCCTGAAGTTCGAGGGCAGCATGATCATCCAGGCCCGGGGCGAGCATGTGGTGAGCCTGCTCTCGGTGGAATGCACCCACGATCACAAGCTGCGGGCCATCGCCCGCTGGGATGGCGATACCCAGGGCATGGATTTCCGCACCATGCTGGGCAATGCCACCCTGGCCATCACCATCACCCCGCTGCAGGGGGAACGCTACCAGGGCATTGTGCCCCTGGACGGCGCCACCCTGTCCGCGTGCCTGGAGCACTATTTCCAGCGCTCTGAACAATTGCGCACCCAGATTCAGCTGTTCCACGGCAACAACCGGGCCGGGGGCCTGTTGGTACAGGTATTGCCTGCTCATTCCCGTATCAAAGTTGATCCCCAACAGCAGCTGGAGGAATGGGAGCGCATCACCGCTTTGGCGAGCACCCTGACCGCGGAAGAATTACTGAACCTGGACTGCGCCACGGTCTTGCGGCGGCTGTTCCACGAGGAGTCGGTGGAGCTGTTTCCCGCCGAGGCTGTGGCGTTTGAGTGCAGCTGCAGCCGCCAGCGCACGGCAGACGCATTGGCCCAGATTGGTCGGGGGGAGCTGGAGGAGATCATTGCCGAACAGGGCAGGATCGAAGTAACCTGCCAGTATTGCAACGAGCTGTATCGCTTTGACGCAGTGGATGTGGCCATGCTGTTCACTCATGGTGCAACCGACAGCAACGGGGACAGCAAGACCATAAACTGAGCAAAAGCACTGTCATGGCGGTCACTTAACCGCCACAAAGGCCCAGTTTGTAAGTGGTTACTTCTGGTAAAAATCACGCATGACAACAGCGCTTCCATTCGGAGCCTATGGGCCCCCATCTGGGGCACCGCCGAAAGGCTTAGCGTTTTTCCGTGAAATTTGCCATAATGCGCGGCTCGAATTCGGGCTGGCGTTAAGCCGAGCAGGTTCCGCGACAGCAACCCCTGGATTTCATCGGTCTGTCACGGATACAGCCCAGTATGCTCAACCTGCTTGCGAGAAGCTCCCGCCGAGGCACTGCCTGCGGAACCGCTATCTCATAACGATAGCCAACAGCTTTTATTTTCATCTGTTAGTAAAGCTCGGCCACAAGCCGAAATAGTGAGGTCATAGGAAACATGTCAACTCCCCAGATTATTACCGATCCGAGCAGTACGTTATTGATTGAAGAAGCCATCAAGCGTGGAGAAGGTGAGCTGGCCCATAACGGTGCCTTCGTAGCCAAAACCGGTGCCCGTACCGGCCGCTCTCCCATGGATCGTTTCATTGTGGACGAACCCAGCACCAGCGAATCCATTCACTGGGGCCCGGTCAACCGCCCTTTCCCCGCCGACAAATTTGACGCACTGTGGGATCGGGTGGCCGATCATGTTGCCAAGGATGACCAGTTCATTTCCCACCTGCACGTGGGCGCAGACCCTGATCATTATATTGCAGTGAAGGTCACCACCCAGACCGCCTGGCACAACCTGTTTGCCCACTGCCTGTTCATCACCCCCGAAAAATTCAATCCCAAGTCCAAAGAAGGCTGGGAAATCCTGCATGCACCGTCATTTGAGTGCCAGCCGGAACGTGACGGCACCAACAGCGACGGCTGTGTGATTCTGAACTTTGCGGCCCGCAAAGTGCTGATCGCCGGCATGCGCTATGCCGGTGAAATGAAGAAAGCCATGTTCTCAGTGCAGAACTTCCTGCTGCCTGAAAAATCCGTGCTGCCCATGCACTGCTCTTCCAACGTGGGTGAAGACGGCGGCGTAGCCCTGTTCTTCGGACTGTCCGGTACCGGTAAAACCACCCTGTCCGCTGACCCCGACCGCTACCTTATCGGTGATGACGAGCACGGCTGGGCCAAAGGCGCGGTATTCAACATGGAAGGCGGCTGCTACGCCAAGTGTATCGACCTGAGCCAGAAGAATGAGCCGGTGATCTGGGACGCCATCCGTTTCGGAGCCGTGCTGGAAAACGTGGTGCTGGACGAAAACCGCAACCCGGATTACACCGACTGCAGCCTGACCCAGAACACCCGTGCCGCCTATCCCCTGGAAAACATCGAAAAGCGTGTCCTGGAAAACCGTGCGGGTGAGCCCAAGCACGTGATCTTCCTGACCTGCGACCTGAACGGCGTGATTCCTCCGGTTTCCCGCCTGTCCAACGAAGCAGCGGCGTATCACTTCCTGAGCGGTTACACCGCCCTGGTTGGCTCCACCGAGATGGGTTCTGACGCCGGCATCAAAACCACCTTCTCCACCTGCTTCGGTGCTCCGTTCTTCCCCCGTCAGGCCGGTGAATACGCTGAGCTGCTGATCAAGCGCATCAAGGAATTCGATTCCAAGGTGTATCTGGTGAACACCGGTTGGACCGGTGGCCCCTACGGTGAAGGCAAGCGCTTCGACATCCCCACCACCCGCGGCGTGATCACCGCCATCCTGAGCGGCGCTCTGGACGAAGTGGCCACCCAGCACATCGACATCCTGAACCTGGATGTACCGGTGGATGTACCGGGTGTTGACCCCAACCTGCTGATTCCGCAGAACACTTGGTCGCACAAGGATGCCTACGAGGCCCGCGCCCAGCACCTGGCTGAGCTGTTCACCGAGAACTTCAAGAAGTACAGCGACGTCTCTGACGAGATTCGCAACGCCGGTCCCCAGGTCGGTTAATCCCGCCGGGCACCCGCACCGAAAAAACCGCCGGCCTGTCCGGCGGTTTTTTTATGGGGATCTCACCCAGCACTTGGGTTGTGCTGGATTTAGATGAGATTTTGCGTATAGTGGCGCCCAAACTGATCACCGGGCTTTCGCTATGGACCTGTTCGACTCCCCCTTCGGCCAATTCAAACTGCTGCCGCTGCATTACCACCCCAAATCCCCGCAACAGGCCTGGAGCGCAGCGGATACCCTGCTGCTGAAAGAAATAGCGCAAGCCGAACCGGCACCGGAGCGCATGCTGCTGGTGAATGACCTGCACGGCGCACTGGGTACCTGCCTACACCATCGCCGCCCATTCAGCTGGAACGATAGCTTCAGCAGCAAACTGGCGCTGCAGCAGAACCTGCGACGCAATCAGCTGAGCTTTGCGCCGGACCATTTTCTGGAATCCACCGAGCAGCCCCAGGGCCAGTTTGACGCGGTGCTGATCCGCCTGCCCAAAACCCTGTCCCTGCTGGAGTACCAGCTCACCCTGTTGCGACCGCTGCTTACACCGCAGACCCGGCTGATCGGGGCCGGCATGGTGAAACACCTGAGCAAATCCATGGTGCAATGCTTTGAACGCATCATCGGGCCAGCCAGCACCTCTCTAGCGTCCCAAAAAGCACGCCTGGTATTCGCCCAACTGGACCCGGCGTTGCAACCGCCCACGCCCCAGCCGGTGCGTTACGGCATTCCCGGCACCGAATTGCAACTGCTGAACTACGCCAACGTGTTTTCCCAACAACAATTGGATATGGGCACCCGCTTTCTGCTGGAACACTTCCCCGACGTCAGTGCTGTCCAACACGTTCTGGATCTGGGCTGCGGCAACGGCGCATTGGCCTGCTTTGCCGGACACAAGAATCCCGCTGCGATGCTGAGCTTGCTGGACGACTCCTGGCTGGCCTTGCGGAGTGCCCGGGAATCAATCGGGTTGAATGGTCTGAAGAACCCCTGTGAATATCTGGCTGCGGACGGGCTGGACGGCTTTGAGGATCGGGTGGACCTGATCCTGTGTAATCCGCCGTTTCATGACGGCAGCCGCCTGGATTCCAACATCGCCCTGCGCATGTTCAAGGGTTCCAAACGCTGTCTGAAAGAGGATGGCAAACTGGTGGTGGTGGGCAACCGGCATCTGAATTATCACCAGACCCTGAAGCCTCATTTCAAGGATGTGGAGCTGACCGCCAGTAATCCCAAATTTGTGATTCTGACCGCCAGCCGACCACGCTAGGTCCCTCTACACGCTAGGTCCCGTAGTAGGCCAGGCAGGATTACCCCACCTGTTCGGTAACGTGCTTGCTGCCGGACAGGGTACGCTTGATTTTCAGCACACCAAAGTAGGCGCCCCACACACCGCCCACCAACAGGCGCTGCACCCAGGAGAACAAGCGCACCCCCATGGGCTGGCGTTTATAGACCGTCACTTCCTGGGATTTGCCGTTTTTGTAATCCTTGCCGATCACCAGGCTGGCATCCTGCTGATCCGGGCTCTTCGCCCATTTCAGCTCGTAGGTATTGCACTGAAAAGTGTTATCGCCGGTGGGGGTGAAGTGATACAGAATCGGCAGACCGCGGATCTTCACGGCCAGCATGCCGTCGTCCACCGTCACATCCGCAGAGATGGGGACGGTCATCCCCAACAACGGCCCCCGCACCACCAGGGTTCCGCAATAGCCTCGCAGGGTTGCTTCATCCAACTCCACTGGATTGAGCTGTAGAATGTCGCTTTCTGACCGCACCTGCTCCACAAAGTCTGACGGGAACAACTGCAGGGTTTGCGCCGTGATGGGACAGTCCATTACCAGATGCACCCGGGTAATATCACTTTTGTTGCGCAGGGAATGGGGTTTGCTGAAATCACCGAACCAGAATTCACCCGGCTTCCAGTACACATCCTCATCGCCGATGCTGAATTCCACCCGGGGATCGGTAACGATGGGAATGTGCAGGCGCACCATGCCGTAGTTCCAGCCAAAGCCGGCGTCACTGTGCTCGCCGATGACCTTGCCCGGTGGCAAGAACAGAATGCGGGCGACGTACACCGGGCAACCGATGCCATCGAGAATTTCCTTGAAGTAGGGGCAATGGGCCATCACCGCCGTATCTTTGCTGTGACCGGTGTGCGCTGCCAGGGTGTTGCCGTGATCACCGGAAAAATTACGCAAGCCGATGCCGGTCCAGCTGCCGTCATGGTATTTGCCCACCTGGGGCGCCGATTGGAATTGCGCGGTGGCGGCTTCCAGATCCGTCCGCAGGCGCGCCACATCAAAGCTGCCCTTCAACTGTACGCTGGTGGTCTTCATGTCACACTCCTGTCACTTTATTCTTGTTAGAGGCCTGTTGTACTGACGTTGAGTTCGAGCGCCTATTCAAAAATTTCGAGCGTCTATTCTAACGTTTCAAACGTCGCCGCCAGATCCCTGGCCAATACACTGGAAAACAGCGGCCGCCCCTTGTCCATGGAAAGATGGGATACATCATAGAAATCGCTGCCATCAAATGCCCCATGCTCCTGATAGTTGCGAATGGTCAGCCCGGTGTGTTGCTGCAACCGCTGCAACACAGCCTGCAAATGCGCCTGCCCTGATGGGGATAACTGCACCCATTGGCGATTGCGCGGCAGCAGCACGATTTCAACCCGATCCGAAAAGCGGCGGGCGCTGTCTACGGTATCAAGAAACTCGCTGATAAGCTTGTCATTGACGGTCAGGTTTTCAATATCACAACATTGTATCCGGCTCTGTAAATCCATTGCCATGGCCTTGGGATGACGCATCTGGCGGGAGATTTCAGCGGCGACTTCCTGGGCCTGGGGCGACAGGTCCATCATGTCGATCAGGCCGCCCTGGGTGACCGGATTCCAGACATGGGATTTTCCGGTGACAGGCTGCTCCTCCCGAATATACTGGTTCAGGCGACTGCGGAACTCCGCCAGCTGCTGCAGGTGATTCAGTTGATCCTCGGTGAGTTGCGCCATCAGCGGCGCCTGGGCCTGGGCCTGCCCCACCAGAAAACGCAGGCCACCGGTAATGGCTTCTGCCGAAACGCCATGGCGCAGGTATTTGATGCTGACCAGGCGGGCGAACCGTTCCGGGTCCTGCCAGAAGGTGGCGCCCACCTGTTGGGGCGACATCAGCATGGCCTGCACCTGCTCGGTCATGAACGGCCGAAACTGTTCCCGGGCCTGGGTCACCAGGAACGGATTGAATTCCAGCAGCACCACGTCGGCCCGACGGCCCTGGGCGGCGTAGGTGTCCGCTATGCGCTGCACCAGCAGCTTCAGGTAAGAGGGCTTCATGTTACCCATACCCACGTTGAAACTGGTCACCTCTTTATGAGCCACGGATTGCACGGTGGCATCAAAAATACGGGGGGAAAACCCATCCTTTACCAGCGAGGAGCCGATGAACAACAGGGTATTACCTTCCGTTGCGGCCATGTAGTCGAGGGATTCCGTCACCGAGCGGATGCGCTGGATGCCAAAAATATCCCCGGCACCGGCTTCTGCAGAACGGGTCAGCCAGTTGACCAGCCCCATGGCCGGCAACAGGGTTACCGCGGCGATGAGCATGGTATAGAAGGCCATCCGCCTAGAACTGGAAGTAGATGAACTCATAGCCCGGTTCTCCGATCAGAATGGTGAAGGTCAGCCCCAGAATCAGCAGCGGCACAAATCGGGGGTAGCGCCGGGTAATCAGCTCCCGGCGGTGCACAATCCCGTAGTCGATGCAGTGAATTAGCAGAATCACCAGGGCCACCATGGCCAGCACACCGCCGGCATAGGGTTGAGCCTCGATGGTGGAAGCCGGGTTGTGCAGGGCGCCCAAAATGGCAAAGGCATCCCCCATGCTTTCGGCGCGAAAGAACACCCATCCGATGCACACCAGATAGAAGGTGAACAACCACTGCAACCAGCGGAACGCGCTCAATTCAATGCCGGCCAGCCACTGGCCCAGGCGGGTGCGGCGCAGCAAGTGGGTCAACGAAATAATGGTGCCGTGATACGCCCCCCACCAGACAAAGGTCCAGGCAGCACCGTGCCACAGACCACCCAGCAGCATGGTGATGAACACATTGCGAATCTGGCGGCCGTTACGGTTGCCCCCCAGGGCGATGTATAGATAGTCCCGCAGCCAGCTGGAGAGGGATATGTGCCAGCGCTTCCAGAAATCCACCGGCGAGAGGGCAAAATAGGGGGTGTTGAAATTCAAGGGAATCTGTATGCCCAGCAACAGGGCAATGCCGATGGCGATGTCGCTGTAGCCGGAAAAGTCCCCATAGATCTGACCCGCAAACGCCAGCACGCCGGTCACCGTTTCCAGCCAACTGAGGGGAGCATCACTGTTGAACAGGGTCTGCGCCGGCGCCGCCAACAGGTCGGCAATGGTCTTCTTGAACAGTCCCATGGTAATCAGCACAAAGCCGAACTTCACATCGTCCGGTGTCACCTGGGGGAAGCGCTCGATCTGGGGCAGGATCTGCTTGGCCCGCAGAATGGGGCCTGCCACCAGCTGGGGGAAAAATGAGAGCGTGGCGAAGAAGGGCACGAAGTTGCGGCGGGCGCGGGTTTCGCCCCGATAGACATCGATGGTGTAACTCATGCTCTGGAAGGTGTAGAACGAAATGCCCACCGGCAACACCACCTCCAGCGTTCCCAGCGACACCGGCATGCCGAAGAAGCTGAGGGTGTCCTGTACCGAGTCGATCATGAAATTGGAATATTTGAAGATCCCCAGGATACCCAGGTTGGTGGCAATGGACACCAGCAGCCAACGTTTGCGGGCACGCTGTTCCGTATGGCCTTCAATCTGCTGAGCCACAAAAAAATCCACCACGCCGCTGAACACCAGCAGGGGCACAAAGCGGTAATCCCAACCCGCATAGAACACCAGGCTGGCCACCACCAGGAACAGGGCTCGCCCCCTGGGCTGGGTAAAGACAAAGCAATACAGCAGAAAGAACAGGACAAAAAAGCCGAGGAACAGTGGGGTATTAAACAGCATCGGGAGATTCTTGGCGTTTATTATTATTCGTTCGACTGCCACTTGGGGGAGGCAGCAACATTCGCAGTCGGTATTTTCCGGCTCTCACCGGTTGACGTCAAACGTTGTCAGATGGTCGGTTGCGAATTTTCAATCCACTTCACACGCCACTGGCCCAATATGACAATTAATTAGCACCGGCAGACTGTGAGACTCCGCCCGGCTTTCCCTATACTGACATCATATTGGTACCAAAGCACCAGATTTCCGGAGGAGCACCATGACCGCAGCCGCCACCACCACCAAGCGCATCGGCACCGACGACATCCCTGTCCGCCAAATGGACTTTGAGTTTGATGAGGCCATCTCCACCTTCTGGTTTGACGGCGACCCCCTGCGCACCATGCTCCTGACCGCCCTCTCCGGCACGTTCCCGGAAGGGGAACGCATGTTCATGCGTTCCGTACGCCATTACCAGAGCAACCTCAAAGACCCGGAGCTGCGGCAGCGGGTGAAGGCTTTCATCGGCCAGGAGGCTCACCACGGCAAGGAACACCAGACTTTCAACGACATGATGACCCGCAAGGGCATCCCGGTGGACAGGATCGACGCCTACACCAAAATGGGGCTGAAGCGGATCGAGCGCTTTTATTCCCCCGGCCGGGTACTGGCCAAGACCTGCGCCCTGGAACATTTCACCGCCCTGTTTGCCGAATTGCTGCTGGCCCACCCGGAGTTGATTGACGGGGTGGATGACCCTCTCAAACCCCTGTGGATCTGGCACGCCATCGAAGAGAGCGAGCACAAGTCGGTGGCCTATGACGTGTATCAGGAGCAGGTTGGCGGTTACTGGCTGCGGGTCAGTGAGATGGCCATCACCACCGTGATGTTCAGTTTCTTCTCCGCCCTGCACACCGCCCAACTGCTGCAGGCCGCCAAAGACCAGCCCCGCACCAGGCGTTGGCGCCTGAAAGACCGCCTGCAGGGCATGTGGCGGCACCGGGAGGTTCTGGCGGAACTGGGTAAACATTACCTGACCTATTACAAGCCGGATTTTCACCCCTCCCAGAAGGACAGTCGCGCCCTGCGGGATCACGGGCTGGCGTTGCTGACCGCCTACGTGGGGGACAAAGCCCACATTTCCGCCTGAGCGAACCCTTCGCACCACCGCTTTCTACCCTACTCCGGTCCGACACCCAGCGGGTGAAGGGCCGGTCTTTTCCCGCGCTGGTTTAGCCTCCCTGAAACCGGTATGATTTAGAGCCACTAGCGCTCTGCATTGCACTCGTTTCCACTGCCGTTTTGGCTCTTACTAGACCTTGTTCAAGACATTAAGGGACCGCATTCATGGAAATCATTAAAACCCTCGGCGAATTCATCATCGACAACCAGAAGGAATACCCGGAAGCCAGCGGCGAGCTGACCTCCCTGTTTTCCTCCATCCGGCTGGCCGCCAAAATCCTGCACCGGGAAATCAACAAGGCCGGTCTGGCGGACATCACCGGCGCCCACGGTGACCAGAACGTGCAGGGGGAAGAGCAGCAGAAACTGGACGTCTACGCCAACGAGCGTTTCAAGAATGCCCTGGCACAACGGGGTGTGGTGTGCGGTATTGCGTCTGAGGAAGAAGAAGAGTTCGTCAAGTTCGAGGAAACCAAAAACTGCGACGGCAAGTATGTGGTGCTGATCGACCCCCTGGACGGCTCCTCCAACATTGATGTGAACGTGTCCGTGGGCACCATTTTCAGTGTCTACAAACGGGTGTCTCCGGTGGGCTCCCAGGTCACCGAGGCCGATTTCCTGCAGCCGGGCAGCAAGCAGATCGCGGCCGGATATGTGATTTACGGTTCCTCCACCATGTTGGTGTATTCCACTGGCAATGGCGTCAACGGTTTCACCTACGATCCCACCATCGGTGTGTTCTGCCTGTCTCACCCCGATTTCCAGATTCCCAAAACCGGCACCATCTACTCCATCAACGAAGGCAACTACGTACATTTCCCGGAAGGGGTGAAAAAGTACATCAAGTACTGCCAGGAGGAAGATAAGGACACCAAGCGCCCGTACACCTCCCGCTACATCGGCTCCCTGGTTTCGGATTTCCACCGCAACCTGATCAAGGGCGGCATCTATCTGTACCCCACCTCCAGCCGTTATCCGGAAGGCAAGCTGCGTCTGCTGTACGAATGTAACCCCATGGCGTTCCTGATTGAGCAGGCAGGCGGGATCGCCACCGCCGGGCCGGGCAAACGCATCCTGGACATCGAGCCCACCTCCCTGCATCAGCGTTGTCCGCTGTTCGTGGGTTCACCGGACATGGTGAACCAGCTCAACAAGTTCATCGCTGAATTCGGCTGATCCACCACCGCCATGCGCGCTCTGATTCTGCTGGCGGGCCTCTGGGTTCCCTGCCTCCTGTGGGCGGTGGAATCCCAGCAGGCCCGCTTTCAGGTGGAGGTGGTAGCCCACGGCCTGGACCACCCCTGGGGCCTGGATTTTCTGGCAGACGGCCGCCTGCTGGTGAGCGAGCGTTCCAGCCAGTTGCGCACGGTCACGGTTACCCCTGCTGCTGGCAACACCGCCAACAAAGCGCCCGCCACACTCAGCGACCCGATTCAGGGGCTGCCGGACATCTGGACCGGTGGCCAGGGCGGCCTGCTGGATGTGGCCCGCTATCAGGGTTGGATCTATTTCAGTTACGCCGAGCCCGGCAGCCTGCCACTGACCAACTCCACCGCAGTGGCCCGGGCCAAACTGCAGGCCAATCGCCTTACCGATCTGCAGGTGGTGTTCCGCCAGCAACCCAAATACGTATCCCGGGCCCATTTCGGTTCACGGCTGGTGTTCGATCAGGCCGGCCATCTGTTTATCACCCTGGGGGATCGTTACCTGCCCCGGGACGACGCCCAGACCCTGGACAATCACCACGGCAAGATCATCCGCCTGTGGGCCGATGGCCGGGTACCCAAGGATAATCCCTTCGTGGCAACCCGGGGCGCGCTGCCGGAGATCTGGTCCCTTGGCCACCGCAACAGCCAGGGGGCAACCCTGCACCCGGTGACCGGGGAATTGTGGATGCACGAGCACGGTCCCCGCGGCGGCGACGAGATCAACCTGATCCAGCCCGGGCATAATTACGGCTGGCCGGTGATCACCTATGGCGAAGAGTACAGCGGCGGCAAAATCGGCGAAGGCACCCACAAAGAAGGGCTGGAACAACCGCTGCACTACTGGGTGCCGTCCATCGCGCCCTCGGGCATGACCTTCTACAGCGGAGACGCCTTCCCCGCCTGGCAAGGGGATCTGTTTGTGGGCTCCCTGAAATTCCGCCAGTTGGTGCGCCTGGAACTGGATGGCCACAAGGTGGTGGGGGAAGAACGCCTGCTGGAGCAGGAGGTGGGCGAACGGATTCGGGATGTGGTGCAGGGGCCCGACGGGTTCCTGTATTTGCTCACGGACCAGGACAACGGCAAGATTCTCAGGCTGAGACCATGAACCCAAAACCGCCTTATCAAGAACCGCATAATATTGAAACCCTGCTGGTGGATTACCACGATCCACAGCAGGCCCGGCATCTGGTGCAATTGCTGGATCATTACGCTCGTGACCCCATGGGCGGCGGTGAACCCCTGGCGGACGCGGTGCAGGCCAATCTGGTGGCGGGGCTGGCCCAACGCCCGTTTGCCTTCAGCCTGATGTGCTATGTGAACGGCCAGCCGGCCGCCCTGACCAATTGTTTTGAGGGCTTTTCCACCTTTGCCGCCAAACCCCTGATCAACATCCACGACATTGTGGTCCATCGGGATTACCGTGGCCTGGGCCTCAGCCAGATGCTGCTGGACAAGGTGGAAACGCTGGCGCGGGAGCGTGGCTGCTGCAAGATCACCCTGGAAGTGCTGTCCGGCAATACCACCGCACAGGGTGCCTACCGCAAGTTCGGCTTTGAGCAATATCAGTTGGACCCAAACGCCGGCCAGGCACAGTTCTGGCAAAAGCCGCTCCACTGAAGCCTCTACATTAACGTCTATGCACTAAAACCCATTGCCAGAATGTGGCTTTCGGTATATTAGTGGGCTCTCCACCTCATTCTATCCATCCACATCAGCCGGGAAGTCGTTATGGAACCACTGGAAGAGGCTTTACGCACCGCCGCCCTGGAATTCGGAGCCCGCATTGTGGCCCGGGAATTCGAGTCCGCCCATCAGCTGCTGGCGCCACAACTGGCCGCGGACATCAGCCCCGGCGACCTGGAACACGAATTCGATGAAATGATCGTGCACTTTGATACCGAAGACGCCGCCCCGGTGCCGGACGCGCTGCAGCAGGTGGACGAAGACGATTTCGGCCAATGGATCTATATGCCCATAGAAGGGGATGGCGAACTCGAGGCCATCACCCTGGCCCTGCAAAAGGTGGACGGCCATTACCGAATCACGGACATTGAATGGGGCAAGCAATGGAAAGGCGTGGACTCGAACTGAAAATACCGCCCCTGGCCCTGGTACCCCTGTTTGGCATCCTGATGGGCGTGCTGGCTTGGCTGACACCCAAATTTGGACTGCCCGCCCCCTGGCGCTGGTGGAACGCAGGCATCCTCACCCTGGCCGGAGTCCTGATTGCCCTCGCCGGGGTGATCGATTTTCGCCGTGCCCGCACCACGGTGAACCCCCTGCAACCGGACAGCAGTTCCGCCCTGGTGAATACCGGTATCTACCGCTTCAGCCGTAACCCCATGTATGTGGGGTTCCTGTGCTGGATACTGGCCTGGGCACTGTTTCTGGACAGCCCGGCCGCCCTCCTGCTGGGATTGGGTTTCATACCCTATATGAACCGCTTCCAGATCCTCCCTGAGGAGCAGGCTCTCAACCAATTGTTCGGTGAGCACTACCGCGACTACTGTAAACAGGTACGGCGCTGGCTGTAACCCCCTTTACTTTGAGACAGAAATAAGAGTATTGTCTCAGACCATAAGGCACTCATTTATCCTGACTGAGACGGGTTGAGTCATGAGTACAGCACCAGCAATAAAAACAAAGCCCGTTCCCCAAGCTCTGGGGCCCGACAGCCTGGCCTGGCAACACGCCGGTGACAACCTGCAACTGCTGATTGCGGGCACCACCCTGTTGTTGCAGGTATCCCACCCTGTGGTGGGGGCCGGCGTCGGCGATCATTCCGTTTTCAAGAAAGACCCCTGGGGTCGCCTCAAGCGCACCACCGAGTGGGGTTTGCGCCTGTTGTACGGTGGCCCCGAGGGTTCACCCCAGGCCGGTCGTGATTTGCGGGAACTGCATCGCGGCATCAAGGGTTCCGACGACAAAGGCCGCCGTTACTTCGCCCTGGACCCGGAAGCCTACACCTGGGTGCACATGACCACCTATTACACCCTGGTGAACACCCAGAAATACTTTGGTGACACCCCCTTCACCCCCGAGCAGGAAGCCCAGCTCTATGACGAGTGGGTGCAACAGGGCCGGGTGTTGGGCATTCGCGACGAAGACATGCCCCAGGACGTGAACAGTTTCTGGGAGTATTTCGAGCACATGGTGAGCAACCGCCTGGAAGTCACTGACACCGGCCGTTACCTGTTGGACGTGAGCCTCAGTGCCATGAAAAAGCCACCGGCGCTGAAGCTGGTTCCCAACCGGATCTGGCGTTCGTTTTACCGCAGTGCCGGCAACTATGCGCTGCTCAACACCGTCGCCACCCTGCCACCCACCCTGCGCATACGCTACGGTCTGAGCTGGGATGCGCGCCAGCAAAAACGCTTCCGCCGTTTGGCGCGGGTGTTGCGCCTGGCGCTGCCGCTGGTGCCCGCCAAAGTCCGCTATATGCCCCCGGTCTACCACACGCTGAAAGGCGATTATCAAACGCCTGAACAACGGGCCGCGTCGGCCTGAAGATTTAACCCCTTGCCCGGATTCCACAACCCGGGCACCATTGACAACGGATGCAGTAGAACCCACCGCATCCGTTTTTTTTGTGCGTCACAATCAGAACAGTGAGAGTAAAAAGTGAAGTTTTTATTGAAGTTGATCAGCGGATTGATCGTGATGGTTGTGGTATTGAGTGCCGCTCTGGTGGCCTTCACCTGGGAACCGGATCGCTCGGTGGAAGAACTGGCCGCACGCTGGGCGCCAGCCCCCTCCCAATTTATTCATATCAACGGTCAGCAAGTGCACCTGCGGGACGAAGGCCCACGGGAGGACCCAAGCCCCATCGTCTTGCTGCACGGTACCTCCGCCAGCCTGCACACCTGGGACGGCTGGGTGGCAGAACTGGCACAAAGCCGCCGCGTGATCCGGTTTGACCTGCCCGGCTTTGGGCTCACCGGCCCCAACCAGACGGGCGACTATCGCATGGATACCTATGTGGCCTTTGTCATGGACGTGATGGACAGCCTGCAGGTACCGCACTTCGTACTGGGTGGGAATTCCCTGGGGGGAGCCATCGCCTGGCGTACTGCCGCGGCCCATCCGCAACGGGTGGACAAACTGATTCTGGTGGATGCCGGCGGGTATCCCTATGAACCGGAAACCTGGCCCCTGGCGTTTTTGATCTCCCAAACACCGCTGCTGAATCAGGTGATGGAATACACGTTGCCGCGTTCTGCGGTGGAAGCCAGTGTGCGCGATGTGTACGGTGACCCGTCGAAGATCACACCGGAACTGATCGACCGCTATTTTGACCTGGCGTTGCGGGCCGGCAACCGTGGTGCCCTGCGGGAACGATTTGCCCAGAACGAACAGGACGATCGCAGTGCGCTGGTGAAAAGCCTGCAGCAACCCACGCTGGTGTTATGGGGATCGGAGGATCACCTGATTCCCGCCAGCATCGCCTATCGCTTTGAGGCCGATCTGCCCAACGGCAAACTGGTGATGTTCGACGGACTCGGACACGTTCCCCACGAAGAAGACCCTACCACCACAGTGGCGGAAGTGAATCGTTTTTTATAACGGCTGATCGGCTTTTAGAGTCTCAATCCTGAACACAGAAAGCCCATCCGAGCCACACCGTACTTAACCAGAATGTCTTCATCGGGATAAGCGCTGTGGGCACAGAAGTGCTCACCGTTGCGAATTTCCAAATAAGCTTTCGCTATGGAGCTGGGGATCTCGTTGTAAAACGGCGACGCGTGCTGCGCCACCGGGGCTCCTTTTGCTATGCATATTGGCCGTCAGGGTTGGCGGGGGGTTTCTAGTATTAATTTGGGAAAATCGGCGTCGAATTTGCCTCAGCAAATGAGGGTCGCCTGCAACAACGGCGCTTCCTGCTGCGGACAGAGCGGGTTTTCCATGGATTGAAACAGGGCCAGTGGTTCGGCCAGGGTGTTTTCATCCAGGTCTGCCAGTGAGCAGTTGAAATTGCCTTTCTGCCACAATGTTGCAGACTCCAGCAGCGTGCCCATCACACTCCGGTCCCGTCGCAGTTGGGTTTGATGCTGCAGCAGAAATTCGCGCAGCTGTGCCACCAGTGCGTCTTCCTCAATCACGGCATCGGCACCCAGGGCGCTGATCACACCGAAGGTGGCATTGATGATGAGATAGTACGCGAACAGTGCTTGCCCGTGCCCGCTTTCCATGTGGTTGTGAGTGGAGGAGATCCCGGGCTGCGCGCGATCCAGTTTGAATAACCGCAATCCCACGTCACTGAAACCGGAGGCCTCGCAATCCCGGAAATAACTGTGCACCGGCAATCCATCGCGCAGACCCAGCACGATGTTCTGTTGGTGAGCACCCAACAGCAGGCCGTAATCCGCCTGCGCCAGCAGCAATGGCTTGATGGCCACATCCAGAAACGCGGCGAACCACACCTGTGCCGCCTGCGCCAAATCCAGGCGCTGCTGCAGGGCCACTTCCTGCACCAGGGAGGTGAGCCGACAGGGCTCCCCCATGGGGTGATCCTGGGTCAATGCCCCCAGCACATTGTATTGCCGGTCCGTTTGCTCCCGGATCAGGTTTTCCCGAAACACCAGCATGCTTTCCGCCAGCGGTTCACCGGCATCATCCAGCAGGCAGACGTGGGCCGGCTCCTGCAGGATGTCAAACTGGGAAAAACGGCGCAGGAACTGCTGGCCGGTGGCCGTGGCCAACGCTTTGCTGATCAGCACACCGCGGGCCGCCTGTTGCGGCTGCAGGTGGCGGACCGAGTTGGTGAGCCGCACACTGAGGGAGAACTTCAGCATATAGGGCGCCGCCTCCGCATAGAGCGAACGCATGGACGAGGTGGCATGCCAGCGTCGCCCCTGGGGCGGCAGGGCAATGATGTGATGGTCGGCGAACGCCTGTTGCAGGGCCGGGAGGGAACGCAGCCGCGCCAGCTGCCAGGGGTGGGCGGGGATCAGGGTATAACCATCCGGCACATCGTTGTAATCGGCGCTGAGCAGATCATCGGATTCGATCAGTTGCTGCACCCGCTGGCTCAGGGTCACCGCGTCGGCGCTGTGGTAATGCACACGCTCATGCCGCACCAGCATCCAGGCCAGGGCAAACCCCGCACCCCCTTCCGGGCCGTACTGGACCGCTTCGGTCAAGGTCATGGGCTGGCGCACCTTCGGGGCCGGGTGCACAGCGTGCCCCGCCAACAGCGCCTGCTCCGCTTCCACAAAGGACAACGGCTGGCGGTAGAGTTTGTCCATCTCAACATCCCGCAACGCCAGCAGCATTTCCAGGTTACGGTGACTTTCGATGATGCGTTCCAGAAAACGGGCCATGGCACCGATACTGCCGTTGGTCTGCAGGGCTGCATTTTCCACCAGCATTTTGGCCAGACACAAAAACTTCACCCGTCGGCAATGGCCGTTGTCCACGAACTCGCAGCGAGCCGGCATGACAAAGCGGTGACGACCGCAGCTGGACCAGTAGTCCACTCCCACCCACAGGGTCTGGCGCCCCATGGGGATCACCAGGACCTGTTCCGGGAAGCCCCCCAGCTGCCATTCCCGCGGGCTGGTCGCGAGGCGCCAGTCATCGAACTCACGCAGGTAGGCGTTTATGAAGCCGTTGGCAGAGAGGTAGTCTGCCGCATCTGAGATAGAGGTATCCATGGCATAAGGTCCGTCAAGTGATCTGTCGGTTACGGGTAAGACCACACCATATCGCGTCACTTTCTCAAATGCAAACGATTATCATTTATATTTATTGACCAATGAGAATCAGCTTGCCGGTTTTGGCATCCCGATAGACCGTGCCAACGCTCTCCATGCCCTGGCTGGATGCCGCCTGCCCCTGCAGGGACTCCGGCAGCTCCACCAGTTCCTGCCCGGTACTCACTTCCACCGGCTCCAGTTTGAAGTGCTGACGCAGCTCCTGGTTTTGGGCGATCAGGGCGATCAACAAGCCCAGGGCAAACACCAGCATCACATCCATGATGTTGGCGAAACCGGACAGGGGGTCGGTGTCTTCCTGCTGGAAACGCCCCCCCGGGCGCAGTCGACCTGATGCGCTGGAACGGGGCTTTTTCTCAGACACGATCTCAGCCCTTATCTCAGCCCTTATCTCAGCCATAGTGACGCCCCTGCTCCAGCTGCTGCAGACAGGTTTCGTACCAACGCCGTCGCACGCGGCCCAGGCCATAACCCACCAATCCGATCAGCAAGCCCAGCACGGTGGTGTCAAAGGCCACTGTCATGGCGGTGGCCAGAATTTCGATGTCGCCGCTGCCCAGGGCAGACAACCCCGGCCCGAGGGGAATCAGGGTGCCCATCAGGCCCAGGATGGGGCCGCAACGGGCCAGCAAATCCACCCGTTCCAGGCGGCCCAGGGCATAACGTTCAAAACCTTCCACCCCACGGCCCTGCAGACGTTGCAACGCGCCGAACTTTTCCCCCAGGGCAGCGCCGGTTTCCCATAACACCGCCAGCAGACACACCGCCAACGCCGCCAGAACCGGATACAGCAGCCAACTGACGAGATGGTGCAAAATGCCCAATGCCATTCCGTGAACCATGGTTTACCTCACTTGTGGTTGTCTTCGTGGTTGTCTTCGTGATTGTCTTGGTGATTGTCTTAGTGGTTATCAAGGCGATCGCCTCTGCGTATCTACGGTTACACCCGCCAACTGCGGCGGAAGCCCATCAGCATCACGCCGATCATCAGCAGGGCCAACGCAATCAAAACCGCCTGCACCGGCGCTGAGGAAAGCGCTTCTTCCACTTGGCTTGCCGACCCGGCATCGATGTTGGCATCCGCCGCCGTATCCAGCGTGATCTCGGTGACGCGGTGGATTTCCGCCGGCACTGGCTGCTGCAGGCGCGCGGCCTCCACTACGGCGTTGAATTCCTGCCATTGCTCCGGCGCGAGGAACCTTTCCAGCCAGGGCAGCATGGGATGATCGGGATCGGTATGCCCGCTGCCCGGCAATCCGTTCGCCACCACCAGGCGGGCAAAATCCCGGGCCAGCTGCTGCACCGTGGTGTCTTCCGCCTGCCAGAAGCCCTTGTTCACCGCCACCAGCATGATGGCCAGCATGTTGGATTTGACATGGGCGTTGTGCCCCTGCTCCAGAAACTGATCCAGACCCAGATCATAGCGGTCGTCCAGATACACCTCTTTCACTTCCTGCCAGGCCCAGTCCCCCACCAGGGTAGGGTTGGTCACCTGCCAGCCCCACAGGTACTCGAGGAACTCATTGCCCATGGTTCTGGCGCCGGCGTAGCCATGATCCATCAGGCCGGTGAGCCATTGTGGATTGAGGAAACGCCCCCGCAGCTCCTGACGTAATGCCACCCCCAGGGGCTGGGTGACCACCCGCTCCGGGTCCGCGTGATTGATGACGAAATTATTGGGGGCGGTGCCGGTGAGGGTTTCCACCGCCAGGCTCAAGCCCCCCAGATAATCAAACGCATCGTTATTGTCGATCAAGCCGTACAGATTGCTGGAACGACCGAAATAGGTATTTTCCACGTCCGCCAGCACATGCCGGAACGCGCCCTGGGCGGCGGTGCCAAAGTGCTGCTGGTTAAAACCGTGGCCCAGGCGCCGCAGGTACACATCCGCCAGTTGCTGCCGTTGCTGCCAAGCACCGGAACGCTCCACCAGACGGTTAATGCCGGCGCCATAACTGCCCGGGGCATCACCGAACACCCGCAGGGTGGACAGCAGCGCTGCCTGCTCGGGAGTACGGCCCCGGGCCAGCCACTCACGGCTGTCTTTCACCCAGTGCGCCGCCAGCTGATTCTGCTGCAGGGACTCATTGCCGGGTTGTCGCAGCTTGCCCAGGGGTTCCAGTGCCAGCTGCAGGGTTTGGGTCAGGGCCGGATGCTCCGCCACTATGCGCTTTGCTGACGCATCCAGCGCCATCAGCACGGCCTGGTCCAGCAACCGCATCTGGCGCGCGTACAGATCCCGAAACAAACCGGACGTGGTGAACACCATATCGCGCCGCACCCGGTCCTCTGCCAGGGTTTGCAGGCGCAGGCCTTCCACCAGCCCCCGGCTGTTCCACACCGGTTCCACCCCCAGCATGTCCAGGGCGAAGGCGATCATCACCCCTTCATCCCGCACCACATCCGACGCCCACAGCACTTGCGCCTCGCGCTTGTCCGGCTGCTGGGAATTGTTGGCGCGGGCATCCCGGGCCATGCCCTGCCCCAGTTCCCAGGCCACCGGGCTCGGTATCAGGCTGTTGTCCAGCGCGTAAAAGTTGCGGCCGGTGGGCAGGCTTTCGGGACTGCGTATAGGATCGTTACCCTTGCCGGGCTGCACATAGCGACCGTTCAACCCGTTTAAAAAGGCACTCAATTCGTTGGCGGGAGACTGTTGCAGCAGGCGTTGCCAATCCTGTTTTTCATCCGCTGTGGACGGCGCCATGGAAGTAAGCATCATGTCCAACGCCGGCGCTTTCCAGTCGCGGCCGAACACGTGCAATCCCATGGGCATAAAGCGTTCCTGCAGATCCGTGAGGTAGTGGCCCACCTCATGCACCAGCATGTCATCGTCCACCTCATCAAAACCGATGCCCATCACCGACAATTCTGCCGACATGGCCTGGGCCAACTCATCCTTTAATTCCAACGCGTCCACCTTCTGGCGGATCTGCTGCACCAGGCGTTGGGTCAGCGCCTCGTTGTCGCTGCCGTGATGGGCTTCAAAACTCTCCACCAATTGCCGCAGTTGCAGCAGCTCGTCATACAACGGGGTGCTCTGCAGAGGGGGTGTCAAATGATCCACCATCACCGCCAAGCCACGACGCTTGGCCTGGATGCCTTCACCCACACCGTCAACAATATAGGGATAAACCCCGGGAATATCCGCCGCGATCAGGCGGGAATAATCGTCCGTTGCCAAGCCCACGGAACGACGGGGCAGAAATTCGTAAGTGGAGTGACGTCCCACATGGACGATCACATCCGCTTTGAAGTGGTCCCGCAGGTAATGGTAATAGGCCAGGTATTGATGGGGTGGCGGAAACGCCAGGTTGGCATGCAGCAGTTCTTCATTGATCTCCCAGCCCCGGGGCGGTTGCGGGCTGATGAAGACATTGCCGTACTGCAGACCGGGCAACAGGATCTCGCCCTGGTAAACCATCACATTGCCGGGGGCTTTGCCCCAACCACCCAACCCTTCAATGCCGGTTTGCTGCAGTGCCATCATGATTTTTTCCGCCTGCGCCCAACAGTTTGTGGCGGCGTCATCGATACTGCGCTGGTAGCAATCCTCCAGCTGACCCAACAAATCCAGGGCCCGCGTGCGGCCCTTGTGATCCACCCCTTCCAGCAGGTGCAGCATTTCCTCCAATGTGTGATCCAGATTGGCCTGGGCCAGCTGCGGTTGACCGGCGGCCAGTGCTGCCCGCAACTGTTCGTGCAACAGGCCGAACGGCCCGTGGATCATCTCTTTTTTCACGGTGTCCGGCAGGCTGTCAAAATAGCGTTGATATTGCTCCGGCGCCAGGCGAGTGATCTGCGTGCTCATCTTGCGCAATGCGCTGGCATCGTTCGGCAGATTCACACCGCGGGCCTGCATGTCGTCCAATAATGCAGCCTGTGACGGCGGCAGGGTACCGGTGTGGTAACCCGCCTGTTGCATGGCATTGAGCAGATGCCAGAGCGTGGCGGGCACATCCAGATTGTCGGCACCAATGTTGTGACGCCCGGGCGGATGGTTGTAATACACGATGGCCACCCGCTTTTCCCCATTGGCCAGTGACTGCAGGCGCTGCCAGCGAGCAACCCGGGCCATCAGAGATGTGATGCCGTCCTGATCGCTGGCCAGGGGTTGGATGCGAATCCCACTCACCGGATCGGCCTGTTGCTGACCGGCGGTGGCCACCACCAGCGGCTGACTCGCCCCCTGCATTTCCGGCATGGAAACCTGGTAATACACTTTGTCCGCCGCCAGGCCATCCGCCGACAGCTGCCACTGGCTCTGGGTGCGGTCACGCAACTTGATGGCCTTCATCACCGGAATGTTCAATGCACTCAACAGGTTCGTGGCCTGCTCACGGCCTTCGCCGCCTCCCATGACAAAATCCTGCAACATCACCAGCGCCACCAGCTGCGAGGCCACGCCCTGCAACTGCTCCAGCGCGGTGACACTGGCCTCTCCCCAGGCCGCCAGCCCCACCAGGCATTGCAGTTCACCCTGGTTTTCTGCTACTTCACACAAAGTGCGCAACAGCTCGGTGTCGCCGGGGCGGTCTTCGCCGGCGTGATCCAGGATCACCACCACAGGTTGCTCAGACAGCACCGGCAGGTGGCGGTGATATTCGTTTCCGTACCACCATTGTAATGACGGCTGCGCCTGGGCGGGTTCCACCGTTACCGCGGCTCCGGCCTGGTGTGCCATCCAGCCCCACAGACGAACGACGTTATCAGCCCCGCCACCCTGCCAGTAACTGCGGGCCGTCAGCCATGTCCGCTGATGGGGATACTGCTTCAACAGCGGTGCCAGCCAGGTGCCGAGATCCTCATCCGCCCGCAGGGCCGAGAGTGTTTCCACCAACTTGCGGTCATTAAACAAGAGTGCACCTTGCTGACGACTCAGGCGCACCAGACGATGATCACTGTTGAACACCAACAGCGTGGCCGGCTGCACGCGCTGCACGTCGCTGGCAAACTCGCTGACGATGGCCCCGAACAACCCCGCCGCCACAATCACCCGGGAATTGCTCATCAACTCACGACGCTGCTGGACGGTCATTTCCAGCCATTGGGTATCGGTGCGCGCCTGCACCTCTACATCCGGATACTGTTGCAGAAAGCGCTGACTTGCCGCTGCGACGGTTTCCGCATTGCGCTGTGAAACCAGCATCAACAAGTGGGTATCGGCGGTTGCTGCCAACAGGCTGCTGGCGTGAAAGAGCATGCCGGTCAGCATACTGAGGTAGAAAAAGATGCGCATGGTTGTGCCTCAAGGAAACCAATTCAGACCTTAAGGGATTGCCGTACTGAAGCCGGAAGGGGAGCATGAAAAATTCGGCTGTCCAGTACCAGGTTTTCCCGCCCGGTGATGTAACAGTTATCGATCTGGCTCCAAGTATCTGGCTTATGCAGCGTTGACTCTGCAATAACAGTTGCGGGTACAGCCCCGGATTCACACCGGGTTCCTTGGTCGGGTCAGACAGTGATAGTCCAACCAGCCGAGATCGTGGACAACGTTATAGAGCTTTGCCGATGCGCTGTCAATGAATTAGCGGTTGGCTGGTATGGGTAGCAGGGGAAAGACTACGATGCACTAAAGCAGCGCTCGCACAAGCAATGCAGTTCAATCTGAGGTTGGGTGAGATGGTAACCGGCGCGCTCAATTTCGTCTGCCAGGGCAGCAATGATACTGGGCTCAATGCCAACCTCCTTAACATTCTGACAACGCTCACAAATCAGGAACTGAGGAACTTCATGTTGATGATCACAGGTTATGTGCTCACAGGCCGTGTATTTGTTGGCAGAATTCAGCTTATGCACCAGCGTTTCAGCCATCAAAAAGTCCAAAATACGATACACAGACATGGCCGGTATCGTTTCGCCGAAGGCACTCTGGTAATGTGTTGCCAGTTCATAGGCAGACAACGGCACCTCAGATTGCAATAACAACTGCAAAATGTGTTTGCGCTTTTCGGTAAATCGCGTTCCATGCTCCCGACAATGTTCTTCAGCACGATTCAGTGTTTTTTTTAACTTGGCCTTATTCATTCCTCATTCCCATCTACAAGCAGGGCTACCCATTGCGAGGATGCTCCAGTTCACGATATAGCGTATCGTTCATGGCGATAATATAGCTCACATCTGGATGAAACGAAACTTTCCAGAAGCACTGGAGCCGGCCTAAATAAGGCAATCCAACAACGCTCGCTCCCACTCCGCATCAAGCGTATCGTTGATGATTTCAACACGACTTTCGGTACACCCATCCAGCTGATGCTGAGACAGCGCGTCCAGAGTGAGATTGAAGCCAAACTGTCCTCGGTCAGTAATGAACACCGCCTTCATGCGCTCGACTTTCATTCCACTTAAAAACAAGTATAACTTCTTGTAATCAAACCTAAGCTCCTGTGGGAAACGCCAACCGATGCTGCTATATCCCGCGCCTTCATTGATGGTGGAAGCGATTTGAAATGCCGGGAAGATCTTCTTGGGCAGAAGGTCATCCTCATTTCCTGCGTGCCTGGTACTCGGGCCAGGCTCAGCATGAAGATGAATTTCGGCGTTATGGCTGTGACCACAGGATGTCAACGACCTGGACGCGCGCCCCTCCAACCAGGACAGATCCATTACTCCCTGCTCAGTAAACAACACAGTTACACCATGCTTTCCATGCAGCCTGGCGTATCGTTCCAATGCTGCCTCATCCTCAGGCTGATAGAGATCGCGCTTGTTGCCGACGATCAGGTCTGCAATGGAAATTTGCTGATTGAAGGTTTCATGCCCGGTGTAGCGCTCGTCCTTGAGCTTGCGTGCATCCACCAGAGTGACCACCTTCTGCAGGGCCAAGACCTCGTGATAATGATCCCCTGTAAGCACTTCAACCACCTCTGCCGGATGCCCCAATCCCGTAGGTTCAATCAGCAATCGATCCGGCCTGGCACGAGCCAGCAGCTGGTTGAGTACCACCTGCATGGGCACGCCCGCCGCGCAGCACATGCAACCACCCGGCAACTCGCGAACAAATACACCGCCCTGCTCCGTGTACTGCCCCTGGAACAACTCACCATCGACCCCGATCTCACCAAATTCGTTAACCAACACGGCCCAACGTTCCGAGGCAGGTTTGTTTCTCAGCAAGTGAAGTATCGCGGAGGTTTTGCCAACCCCCAGAAAGCCGGTAATCACATGGGTGGGAACCCGCACGATCTGCGGGTTCCCGGTTGAACTTGTCATGGCTGGGGTGGCTCCTTTACTGACAATACTGCCTGGACGCCTATGGTACTGCCAATAATTGAGTCAGTACATCATCGTAAAGGGTGAATAAATCCGTTGATGTTTCGCTACCGCCTACAGTAAAGGGCAAACTGACGACAGGAATCCCAGCACGATCACGTAGCCACAATGCACCTTTGTCGTCCTGGTAGTTAGCGATCAGCGTCATCATCGGAGCACTGTGCTTGTACGTGTTGAGCAACCTGGACAAGTGGGCACCGGTCGGGGGAATACCGGGTTTGGGTTCCAGGTCACCTACTGCCTCCACCTTGAGCCAATCCAACAGATAGCTCCAGTTTTTATGATGAACGAAGACCTTGACGCCTTGCAGAGATGCTGCCCTAGCCTCCCATCCGGTGATCGCATCGCTCCAGCGAGACGCAAACGCTTCGTAGCGACGCTGATAGTAATCGTCATTCTCAGGGTCGATCACTTGCAGGCGATCCCGGAATGCCACAGCGATCGTCAGCAAACGGTAAGGGTCCCAGTGCACATGTGGGTTACCGTCTGCATGCACGTCGCCCTGACTACGGTCAACACTGACAGGCTTTTCGATGAGGTCGACTTGCTCTGCCGCCAGAAAATAACCTGATTGATCAGGTTGGATTTTTGCGTTGGTAGACTTCTGTAATAGCAGGGGCAGCCAACCCACCTCCAGTTCAGCGCCTGTACAGAACAACATATCCGCTCGGCGCGCCTTGACAATCAGGGACGGGCGCGCCTCGATATGGTGCGGGTCCTGAAACGCAGTGGTAGCCGATTCAGCCTTCACTTTATCACCCCCCAGCGCCTGGGCCAATGCTGCCCATTCCGGTTCGCAGGTCAGCACCTCAAGGTTGGCCGCAGCGGGGGCGACACCCAGCCAGGATATGAAAAACAACAGCACTGGCATTGCTTTAAAATTCATGAGCACCGTGCGCTCCTAATGACATTACATACTGTAGCGTGATGGCATCGTTGAGTTCATCGAACCCCTCGCCCTGTTGATTGGTGTATTGCAAACGAACCGTAGAGAAATGGGATGGCGACCACGCCAGCATCACGTTGCCCTCCTCCAATTGCTGATCATGAAAGTGATCTCCATGAATTTCTTTCAACTCCACATTGCCGTAGCGCACACCAGCGGACCATCGAGGATTGAAACGATACACCACCGACGCGTACCAACCTTCATTGAAATCATCATCGGTGGCATACTCATTCAAGTCATCCACATAAAAATATTCACCTGCCAAGATCAGTTGACCAAGTTGGGCATTGCCATGGGGCGCCCATTTCCAAACAGCATCGGCTATGAACATGTTCTCACCACTGTAGGCTGCGTCATGAGAGTGAGCGTGCCCGTCAGGATCATGCCCATCCTCGCCATCATCATGATCCTCGGCTTCTTCCACCGGATCGTGCCAGTTTTTGAGCCATGACACCCCCAACTGCCAACTGTTCGACCCCAAAAAATCTCCACCCCAACGTGAGTTAAGCGTATATACGCCGATGTCATCAGTGCTTTCGCCACCAGTCAACAGACGGCCATTGAACGCTTCCACACCCATACGCCAGTAGAACGGTGTCGGCAACAGCACGTTCATACGGACGCCATCATCAAAATAGTGCGCCCCCAGCAACGCTCGATACACCGCTGGTCGTTCGGTGAACAGATCACTATGGGTATGATGGGAATTCAGATAGCCAATCTGGGAGAGAAAACGACCAGCTCGAATATCCAGGCCCGCAGGCAATCCGATGGTATTGATATAGACTTCCTCCAACTCTACTTCTGTTGCGCCGGCATGACTTTCCAACACGGCGGATAAGCTCCCATAAAACTGATCATCCACTGCGCCCCGCATCGACAGCTCTGTATGACCGAGGCCAAAGCCACTTTCATACTCCGACAGCGCAGTATTTTCAGTTTTGTAGATGCCATCCAGAATCAGACTAATGTCCGGATTGAACGGGTTTGCGCATACACAACAAACCCACCCCGACAACAAAACGCCGGACAACCACCTCGTGTTTTGGCCCGACAAGGGCTTGCAAATTGTCATATCAATGCTGCTCATGGAGCCCTAACCAGACCAGGTTTGAAGCTGTGAAATCCAGGGCCAGCGTTCTGATGGTAGCGCCGGTGACGCTGTTTACCTCAGCAACGGATTCACCATGGGTGTTGAGCACATAGAGCCGGTCATCATTGAACGCCACGGCTACCACCGGGTTGATCACATCAGTGGTAACTGCCTCAGTCACCGCCACTGCTGGAGCAGCCGTCCAATCGGACTGGACGTCATACAGGTAGAGATTACCGTCGTCACCAAGAATGTAGAAAGCCGTTCCCGTCGCATTGAAGCCCTGGGACACACGCGAGACGCCGACCGGCAGCACCAATTCCTGATAGGGATCAGCCGCGTTAGTCATATCCATGACATAAAACTGGCTTCCGGCGACGCCGACAAACTCATTCACATCATGGTGTGAGTAGACTGAACCAATACGAGCGTCCGGCAACAAAGACGCGGGATTACCCAACTTACTGGCGGGATAACCTGGCTGAGTCAGGTCCATCATCAACACACCATCACTGCAGCCAAAGACCACATAACGGTCTGTGGCTGCACTGCCGTGAAGCCCGGGACAGGGTTCTTCATAGCGCTGTTCAAAACTGAAAACACCGCCAGCATACTGATACCGTTCCACAGCAGCAGGCAATGTAGTGTCAATTATGGAAGGATCACGATAGGTTACAAACAAGCGGTCTCCAACCAGCTTGGCCACACCGTGCATGTTATTCGTCAAACCCAGCTCTGCATCCATCTGACCTGCAGAGATGCCCGCCTCAGACAGCAACATAACGGACGACGCAAGGCCCGCTTGCGCATCGTTGAAAATCGCTGCATGGTCAGCGTGCACGGTGTAATGGGTGGGCCTGCTACCGTTAAGAGAAAAATTCAACATCGACGGATCCTCTGCGTACTCATGCATATGGTCGCCGTGGTCTTCCACATAGAGTCCGCTGTCTAAAAAGGACACCAGCCCTTCTGTGCGCTGTAGAATAACAGCAAAACGCTGCCCCGGACTGGCGTAAAGCCGCGGCGCCTCCCCGGTTATCGGGTGACTGTCCAATACCCTGCCGCTGCTCAGATCCAGCACTTTGAGAGCAGCATTGTCTTGATCATAAAGCACCAGCCTTCCGGCGGACTCCACCTCGGTATCCGTATGCCGATGATCTGACCCTTCTCCGTTTGATGAAGAGCCGCCGCCGCAACCAGTGAGCAGCAGACCCGATGTTGATACCAGCAGGGCCATTTTCCCCAAGAATTTGTACTTACTCATATTTGGTCTCGCAATTGACATGAAAGTGTTGATTGACTTTGCTGATGCAGCATCAGGCCACGACTTTATTTAAGATATGATATAATGTATCTTTTGCAAAAGTAAATACACTTATATCACTTACCTTGGTTTGCGAGTAGCCACTACTCAATGGAGTTCACCCCATGACTCAACTGCCTGTGACCGTGCTTTCCGGTTTTCTTGGCGCCGGAAAAACAACGGTTCTCAGCCATATCCTCAATAATCGACAGGGCAAACGGGTAGCGGTTATTGTTAACGATATGAGCGAAATCAATATCGATGCCGCCATTGTTCAGAACGAGGTTGCGTTAAGCCATAAAGAGGAAAAATTGGTGGAAATGAGCAATGGCTGCATCTGTTGTACCCTGCGCGAAGATCTACTGCTGGAGATCAACAAGCTGGCCAAAGACGGCAGGTTTGACTACCTGGTAATTGAATCGACGGGCATCTCTGAGCCCTTACCGGTTGCAGAGACCTTCACCTTTGCTGATGAAAACGGGGTATCACTCTCGGATGTGGCAACGCTGGACACCATGGTCACCGTGGTAGATGCCGTCAACTTCTTGCAGGATTACTACGGCGCCAAGCACTTGCGGGAAACCGGGGAATTTCTGGGTGAAGAAGACGAACGCAGTGTAGCGGACCTGCTGGTTGATCAGGTTGAGTTCGCGGATGTGCTTCTGATCAGTAAAACGGATTTGGTAGAAACGTCTGATATCGAGCACTTGATCGCCGTTCTCAAAACGCTCAACACCCATTCCGATATCATTCCCATCAGCCAGGGCAAAGTGGATGTTGACGATGTACTCAATACCGGCCGTTTCAATTTTGCTCGAGCGCAACAAGCCCCAGGCTGGCTCAAAGAAATGCGTGGGGAACACGTGCCAGAAACCGAAGAATACGGAATTGGCAGTTTCAGTTACTTGGCCCGGCGCCCGTTCCATCCGGAAAAGTTCTATCAGTTTCTCCACAACACCCAGGCGTATGGAAAATTGATCCGCTCCAAGGGTTATTTTTGGCTGGCCTCGCGCCCGGAGTTCGCCGGCCAGTGGAGCCAGGCCGGAGGCATCGCACGCCATGGTTTCGCGGGTATGTTCTGGAAATCCGTTCCCAGAAAACACTGGCCGGCCGATGAAGAACACCTGGCCTCGATCCAAAAGCACTGGGTCGAGCCGTTTGGTGACATGCGGCAGGAATTGGTGTTCATCGGTCAGGGCCTGGATCGAGCGGCAATAACGCAAGCCCTTGATGATTGTCTATTATCAGAAAACGAGTTATTGAAAGGTAGGGATTATTGGGCAACCCTGAGTGATCCGTTTCCTCAATGGAATGATGCGACGTGATTTTGCACACCAGCCTCGGCATCAATCCGTTACCCTGACTGCCCCGGCGACCGGTACCAGGCAATCGAATCGAGCACGGCATTGAACGTAATGCGCCCCAGCACTTCACCAAAGAGAACGTGCTTGCCACAATAATGCACCCGCTCCTGGCCACGCCCGGACACCACGGCCACCGCGTCCGTACCGGTACCGGTGGCCAGCGCCCCGGACACGGGACTGCTGATGCCCGCCGTCACCAGGGCGGCGGTTTTTGCCTCGGTGATCATCTGCACAGCCTCCACCATGGCGGAGGTGGACAAGGCAACAGAACACAGCAATATAGTATTAATGGTGCCGATTTCGATGCTGCCCACGCCATGCGGTTCAGCCGCCGTCAACATCGCGCGATGCTCAGCAGCGTCGCCAACCCGGCGCGCATTATCCAGACCACAGGTCACCAGCACCGCCAGTTCAACCCCTTGCACCACCTCCCGGCGGTAACGCATGGAATCCATGGAAGCCGCCGTCATCATGCCCACCCACTGGCCACTGTCTCCGTTACTGTCACTGTCACCCAGCCTGGAAGCAACCCCGCGCAGGGTATCGGCCGGGGACTCATCACCTTCGAAATGGCGCGGCACCTTGAAGTTCAACACATGTTCCGCCTCAACCAGGCCTCCGTTCAGAACAGCGGAGCTCAACACCCGGTGCCGGCCATCCAGCAGCTCCACCCACAGGCAGTCCGCAGTGTGGTTCACGCGATACCAGGTTGGTGGGTCGAATTCAGACATGTATACGCTATTCCTATATACTAATGGTTCAGGTGCAGCAAATCGGGGCATCGCTACGCCAACAATGAGCACGCGCAGGGTTAAGGTTCAAGAAAGGATAAAGCTTACCGGGAAAGGCCCGCGGAGTCTTGCGATACCTTCCCCGGTATTGATGCCCGTCAGAAGGAAGGGCCGGATTCGTACTGCAAGCCTTTGCTGCCGGCCTGGGAACGAATGGCTTCATAGATCTTGCCATCCAGGGATTGTGCCACGTCATCGGATTTCAATTGATCCGCAATATAAGCCTGCCGCTGCTTGCCCAGCTCGGCGATTTCTGCCTGCAGCTGCTGACGTTTCTCTGCGGTTTGCTGCACCTGCTTTTTTCGTTCATCCTTATCCAACCCAAGCAGAGGCTCCGGCAGGGATTGTTCCGGCAGGGCATCCAACTCCACCCGCCCGCTGGCAACATCCTCCACCAATTCGCTGTCGGCAAACAGGTTGTCGGCGCCCGCAGCCTTGGTATTATACTCTGCCCGCTTGGCCTGCACTGACGCCGGAACCGAAGCGAACAATTGCCGGGAGGCTTTCTCTTTTTCTTGCAGGCGCTGACGCTTTTCCTCGCTGCCGTAGAACAGTTTGGTGGCATCCAGCTCCCGTGACAGCCGGGCGATTTGCTCATCAAATGGTGTGGTCACAGCAATCGCGTTACCACCCTGCTCCACCTGGAAGAATTCACCCTGATTCAAACTGGCAATCTGCTGCCACACTTTGCGGGTATTGGCCTGATTGCCCGCCTGAATGCAGTTCACCACGATGCCTTTGGCTCTGGCCTGCTCAATGATCGCCGGGTACTGGGGCTCGTCAGCGTAATCCATGTGGGGCGGCGCATCCCCCACCAGAAAAATCACTCTGTAGGTTTGTTCATCCTGGCTCCAGGCCATGTTGTTCACCGCCGCGTACAGTGCTGCGTTCACACTTTCCGGGCCATCGCCACCGCCCTGGGCCCTGAAGTTGGACAGGGCAAGGTACATGGCGTCCAGATCCTGGGACAGATCCAAGACCCGGGTGACATACGCATCACCCCGGTCGCGAAACGCCACCAACCCCATCCGCATGTCCGGCTCGGGGTCGGCGGACGCCATGGAGGAGGCAATGGACCAGATGTTGTTTTTGGCGGCGTCGATAAGGCCGCTCATACTGCTGGTGGTGTCCAGCACAAACACCACTTCCACCTGGGGCCGCTGGATTTGGTTATGGGCCTGGTTATGGATCTGGTGATGAGTGAGCGGATCTGCCGGCAGTGGCTGGGTTGGATTAGCCATCGGTGTATGAGGTATGGGCTCAACCACCAGGTTCATGGCGACGGCGGCCGCCGTGCCGATCCCAAACAGACCGGCCAGAAGCAGGGGTTTCATTGTAATAGGCATGGGAATTCTCCTTGAATCGATTTCGAGTGACGTGATTACGAGTGTTGTGATTGCAGTTGACGCAGTGCCCGTTCCGCGTTGCCCCTGGCTTGGTCGAAGCGATTTACAGCCTGGGCACCGTGGCCTGGAGAACCCGCGGCGGGAACCAGGAACAACAGGGCCTGAATAAAGAAGTAGGTCCACAGCGTGAGGGCCAGGGAGTGGGTTTGTTGTGCAACCCACAGGGACAGCATCAGCGCTGCCAGACTGATGCCACCGTCCAGCAGGGCTTTCACCGCCCGATACGGCCCCTGGGAATAACGCAGACCGCTGCGGGTAAGCCACACCACCATCGTAAACGCCAGCGCCGCAGCCAGGGCTCCACCGCCCAACAGCAACAACAACAGGCTGACTGCACTCCAACTCAACACCACCCAGGCGATTCCACGACGGCTGCCGTGGCAATACAGCAACCAAACCAGATAACAAGCCGCCAATACCACCAGCACCGCCAGCAATGCCATCCAGGACAACAGCCAGGTTGCGGCGAGATAGAACAGGCCGGTTCCCAGGCCACTCATAAGGAGGGCAAACCCGATGTTCGCCAGGAAGCCATTGCGGTTCATTGCGCACCTTCCTGATCAGTCGTGTTTGAATGCTCCCTATCAGGGTGCGACTGGGCGACTCGTGTTTGGAATTGCGCTTTGGCCCGCAACAGAGCCACTTCCACCTCAGCGTCGGTCACAGTGTCCAAAGCCGTTGTCACACTCGGGCCCATTCCGCTTTTATTGGCATCCAGTTGCTGTGCCTGTTGCCGAATCCGCTCCAGCTCCGAACGTTGTTGCTCCACCTGCGTGGCAACGCGTTGGTGCTGCTTCTGGTTAGCTTCCAGCTGCAGCGCACAGCCTTCCAGGTTGCGCTGCAGCACCAGTTGTTTGCGCAACAGGGCTCGAGCCAGATCGTCATTGTGCTGGGCCAGGCACAACGCCAGATCATCCTGCAGTTGCGCCAATTCCTGTTGCTGCCGCTGCCTGGATTGCTGCAACCGGGCATTCTGCCGTTGCAGTGAGTCGGCCTGATCCGTCAGCACCCGGTGTTCCGCCTCCATTTCCCGCAGGGCCTGCTTCAACAACAGGTCCGGTTCTTCGATCTGATCCAACAGGCCGTGCAGATCGGCCCTGAACAGCCTTGCCATTCGACTTAATACGGTCATGTAAAATCTCCCTGCGCCAGTTTGTGTTGTTGAGATGTTGTGAGTTAAGTGTTTCGGCATAGGGACATCCTAGGCCTTGGCCAGCGCAAACATCAGGCACAGTTTGGTAAAACCTGTGGCCCTCGGGTTTACAAAAAGTTTACGTGCAGCCATCGGGCTGGCTTGCTAGGATGATGAGAATATTCGCAATGGAGAACAGCAGTGCCGCACAAGCCCAGATTACTGGTGGTGGAGGACGAACCGGCCATCCGCACCGGTCTGGTGGACGTATTCACCTTTCATGGCTTTGACGTGGACTATGCCGAAGACGGTGACAGCGGTCTGCACAAAGCCCTGAGCGGAGCTTTTGACATGATCCTGCTGGACGTCATGCTGCCCAAACAGGACGGTTACAGCCTCTGCGCCGCCATTCGGGAACAGGACCGCAAACAGCCGGTGATCATGCTCACCGCCCGCAATACCGATGAAGACATTATCCATGGCTTATCCCTGGGCGCGGATGACTATGTCGCCAAGCCCTTTTCCATCACACAGCTGGTGCTGCGGGTACAAGCAGTGTTGCGGCGTTCCGGCTTTGAAGAGCAGCCTGATCATTTAATTCATCTGGCCAATGGCACCACCATCGACAGCGTTAATTTGTGCTGCCAGCAGAACGATACCACTACGGCCTTCACCAAACGCGAAATGGAAATTCTGCAGTACCTGCATCGGCACAACGAGCGGCCGGTGCCGCGGGAAGAGTTGCTGCACAAGGTCTGGGGCTACGATCAGACCCTCAACATTGAAACCCGCACGGTGGATATTCATATCGCCAAACTGCGGCGCAAACTGGAAGCCGATCCCAAGCATCCGCAATGCCTGATCACCGTACGCGGCGGCGGTTATAAACTGCTGTCCACAACAGGGCCGGTTTAATGCCCAAACCCCGCTCCCATCCATTTCGACACTGGAGCATCAGCCGCCTACGTCTGGTACTGGGGATCTCGTTTATTCTGTTGGTGATTCCCACCATTGTGCTCAGTCTTAAGGCCCGTCAGCAGATCAAGTGGGAAGCCCTGTATCAACAACGGCAGTTGGCCGAGGAGCTGACCCGCAGCATCGACGGTGCCCTGCAACGCTGGCTTCGAACCGAGCTGCAGAGAGCGGCGGATGAATACCAGTACCTGTTGGATCAAAAGCAAGCCGGCACTACCCGCTACCTGCAACGCTCGCCCCTTTCACAAACACCCCAGCCGCAGTGGCCCGACGGCGACGCCGCCCCCGGATTGCTGGGCTATTTTCAGGTCAACAGCAATGGCCAGCTCAGCACCCCTCTGTTGCCCGACAGTGATGCCGAAGGGCTTTCCAGTGGTTTGACCCGGGAGGACCTGCAACAACGCCAGCAGGTGAAACAGCGGATTGAATCCGTGCTGGGAGAAAACCATCTGGTGGCCTCCAGCGACAGCGACGCCCCGGCCCCACAACCGGAGGTTTCACCCGCATCCGCTCCGGCGCTTTTTTCCCAAATGTACCATTCCCAAGTCCGCCAATCCCAAGCCCGCCAGCCACAAGGGAGGAGTTCCCAGACCCCATTCGACCAGCTCAATCAAAAACAGGATGCATCCCGCCAGGCTAAGACCCTGAGCAAACTCTCCAACCTGGGTAACATTGCTGAACTGGAGCTGGAGCGCGCTTTTGCCGACCAAGAGTCAGACGCCGTGCCCGCCCAACGGGCGCGCAAGAAAGCGTTGGCAGAGGAAACCAAAACCGAGTCACGATCCGAACCGCTAGCTGCCAGCGCCGATCTGTTGGAAGCCGTACCATCGACCACGCCCATCACGCTGTTCAACAACACCACCTCCAACCTCAATCTTGCCCTGCTGGACAGCGGACACCTGATCCTGTTTCGCAACGCCTGGGTCAATAATCAACGCCTGATCCAGGGCCTGCTGATTGACCAGCAGGCGTTTATCCGGGCCGCCATCCAACAGGCGTTTGAACAGAGCCGACTCTCTGACACCACCAACCTGGTGATCGCCTATCAAGGCACGGTGCTGAAAATTCTGTCGTCGGAGCAGTACCGTCGCCGCACCTTGAATTACACCTCGCTGGCGGCTCAGGATGTGAAAGGCACGCTGCTGCTGCAAAGCGCGCTGTCGGGCCCATTGGCGGAGCTGGAGCTGGTGTTCAGCGTCAACCGCTTACCGGATGGTCCAGGCGGCACCATCATCACCTGGGCCAGCCTGCTGTTGTTGGGTCTGCTGTGTGTGATTTTTGCATTGCTCCACCACTTTGGTGTACGCCAGATTCGCCTGCTGCAACAGCAGCAGAATTTTATCGCCTCCGTCAGCCACGAATTAAAAACGCCGCTGACCTCCATCCGCATGTTCAGTGAAATGTTGCGGGAGGGATGGGCACCAGCAGAAAAGCAGCAGGAATATTTCAGCTTCATCTCAGACGAAAGCGAACGCCTCAGTCGCCTGATCAACAATGTTTTGCAGCTGGCACGCATGGAGCGCCAGGAGTTGCAGCTGGACATCAAACCGGTTTCCGTAACCCAGGTAGTGGACCTGTTACGTTCACGCCTGCAATCCCAGGTGGCGGCCACGCCCTTCAGTCTTAACCTGCACACCCAAGCCATCACGGAACAAACCCAGCTTGCCCTGGATATGGACGCCATGATGCAGATCATGATGAACCTGGTGGACAACAGCCTGAAGTTCTGCAAGCACGCCGCCCACAAGAGTATCGACCTGACGGTGAACCAACAACGCCAGGAGGTGGTGTTCGAGATCCGGGATTACGGGCCCGGCATTGCGGCTGCCGAGCAACACCGCATCTTTGACCTGTTCTACCGCATCGGCGATGAGCTGACCCGTTCGGCCCAGGGTACCGGCATTGGCCTGGCCCTGGTGCAGCAACTGGTACAGGAAATGGGTGGCCGGATCACCTATTACCAACCGGAGCAGGGCGCCGGTTTCCGACTCAGTTTTCCCTGCCTGCCCGCTCACCCAACGGCATAAACCAATAAAAAAGCCCCGTACCATATCGGTACGGGGCCACGCCTAAACCACACACTGGTGGTTAAAAAACGCTAGGGCTCTAGGGTAGAGTATTGCCCAGCACTTCCCGGTTGTAGATCAGTTCGCCGTTGCTGTCGGTGCCAACGATGCGGTAGCGGATAGCGGTGGCATCACACTCCGGCTCCAGGCAGTAGGCATCGTAGAAACCGCCGGTGATGGAACCACCGGTCAGGTTCAGGCGCATCACGATGTAACCGGATTTGCCGTTGCACTGGAACTGGATGGGTGAGCCGGTGTTGAGCGGGCCAGTGGCGCTGGAGTTCAACACGCCGGATGCCGAACCATTCCCCAGGCAACCGTTCAATACAGCATTGGTTGCGGTAAAGGTCATCAACGCGGTGGGCGGGAAGAAGGAATTCACAGTGGCTTTCCAATTGGCCGAGCCGGATTCCAGATCAGAATTGGAGGCATTGATGGTCCAGTTGAAGGTGCCGTCCGGTTGCTGGCAACCATTGAACTGACACTGCATGATGTCCATCAATTGGTCCAGCAAATCCAGGTAATCGTGGAAGAAACGGTCGGTCCCCACATATTCCGGATCATCACAGGCATCACCTATGCCGTCGCCATCCGTGTCAGTCTGGTCGGCGTTGGCCACGGCAGGACAGTTGTCCACATCGTCTTCCACACCATCACCATCGGAGTCAAACAGCGAATCGCAGACGTCACCGATGCCATCGCCATCACCATCGGCCTGGCCGGGATTGGGCGCAACGGGGCAATTATCCAGTTCATTGTCCACACCGTCGTTGTCCAGATCCGGGTCACAGGCGTCACCGATATCATCACCGTCGCCATCGGCCTGGTCCGTGTTGGCCACCGCCGGACAGTTGTCCACATCATCTTCGATGCCATCGTTATCCAGGTCCACATCACACACATCGCCCTGACCGTCGTCATCGCTGTCCGCCTGATCCGGGTTGAAATCCACGGGGCAGTTATCGTTCAGGTCCACCACGCCGTCACCGTCAGAATCAGTTCCGCCGGGGCCACCGTCGCAATTGAGGAAGAACAAAGCATCACGATTTTGCAGAGTGGCACCACCCAAAGGGGACTCTTGCCACTCAAACGCCAGGCTCACCTGGCGCAGCACTTCAGTGCCGTTTTCACCGGTCGCACAGGACAGATCAATACTGCCGGAATAAGTTTGCGAGGTGCCGCCACTGCAGTCGCCGCCGGCAAAACTGACCGCGCTGCCGTCGGTGGTGTAACACACGGTGCGGCCGCCAAGTTTGCTCAAGGTAACGGAACCGGTGTCGCCTTCGAATTGTGTATTGGCCGGAGGATTAACAAAAATGTCTTCGTTGGTGGGCGCCTTTTCACAAGCCGCCATAAACACGGACACAAGCATTAAACCGGAAACGCGCAGCGCCCGGTTCCCCCCTAATCCTTCAGGAATTGGAAATTTCATTTGCAGATCCTTTCGTTGTGTAATCGTTAAAGTGTGAAATTGTCGAACTGGAAAAGTATTATGATTATGGTGACACCCCAAGGATGCGATTCGATTCTGGCACAGCCTTTCTGCCGGGCGTTACTACTTAAGTTGCATTGACACTGCGGCACCGGCTATGGTTTAAACACAGCTATAAAAGCCCTTTTAAATAGATAAATACACGTGACTGAAAATCTGACTTGCACCTTTCTGGTGATCGACGATCACCCGGTATTCCAGGATGGGATTGCCGTTATTCTGAGTACCCTGCGCCCGGATGCCACCATTGTTTCTGCCCTCAACGCGGCCGACGGTGTCCGCCAGGCTGAACAGCGGCCGGATCTGGACTGGATTTTTGTCGATTATCAACTGCCGGATTGCGACGGCCTCAGTATTCTGGAAAAGCTGAATCGCCTGATGGTAACCGCCCCCATTGTGATGATGTCCGGTGTCGATGATCTGGAACTGGTGGCCAAGGCCATGCAGCTGGGGGTGAGTGGCTTCATCCACAAGTCCGGCGGCAAGCAGGTGTTCAAGGATTGCCTGGAGACCATTGAGCAGGGCAAAGTCTATCTACCCGCCGAAACTCAGGTGCGGCTGGAACATTACCGGCAAACGGTGGGGCGTCAGACCGAATCCATCCGCAAACAACTGAGCAGCCGCCGCATGGATGTGTTGCTGTTGGTGGCGGAAGGCTATTCCAACCAGGAGATAGCCAACTCACTGTCCATCACCGAAGCCACGGTAAAATCCCACGTATCCGCATTGATGAGCATCCTCGATGCCGACAGCCGCTACCACTGTGTGGCGGAAGCGCGCAAGTTAGGCCTGATCAAATAGGCTAAGCGTGCAGCAGTTGCCGCATCACTTTGCGCAGGTGCACCGGTTTCACCGGCTTTTGCAACAGAAACAGACTGTGTTCACGAATGCGCTGAATCAGTTCCGGGCTGGTGTCACCGCTCATCAACAACGCCGGCACCGGTTGTTGCAGGCACTGCTGCACCGACCGGATCACCGACAGCCCGGTGCTGCCACCCAAATGGTAATCCGATAACACAATGTGAGGCGGCGCGCTGGCATCCACATGGGCCAGGGCCGCTTGCTCACTGTCCGCCATCAGCACTTCGCAACCCCATTCCCGCAGCAGACTGCAGGTGGCTTCCAGTAGCGCGGGCTCGTCGTCCACCACCAGCACCCGACACCCTTGCAGGGAAACACCGGACAACTCCTCTTTCTTCGGCAACGCCGCCGGGTTACCCCGCGGCACCACCAGGGTGAAGGTGCTGCCCTGCTGCGGCACGGATTCCAGCTGCAAATCCAGATGCAGCAGCTCCACCAAGCGCTTGACCACCGCCAACCCCAGGCCAACCCCTTGTTGGCGCAAGCGGTGGCGGTTGGAAACCTGATGATACTCGTCAAAAATCCGGGCCTGCTCTTCCAGCGGAATGCCAACACCGGTGTCCTGTACCAGAATCATCACTTTGTCCTGCAGCAACTGCAGCCGCAGTTCAACGCTGCCGGTTTCCGTGAACTTGACCGCATTGGAAATCAAATTACGCAGAATCCGCCCCAGAATCAGCGGGTCGGTATGCACCACACAAGGGGCAGACTGCAGGTGCAGGCCGATGCCTTTGGCTTCCGCCGCCGACTGAAACTCCCGCACCAGGGATTGCAGTATGTCGTTGAGTTCCACATGCCCCAGGCTCACATTCAGGTCATTGGCTTCCAGGCGTGACAGATCCATCAGTGAGTTGAACATATCACTCAGAGCGTCGTGGCAATGCACCCCCTGCTGAATCAGGCTTTGTTGCTCCGGCGCCTGCTGCCGCGCTTTCAACTTCATGCTTTCCAGAATCAGGCCCAGCGCCTGCAGGGGTTGGCGCAGATCATGACTGGCCACCGCCAGAAAACGGGACTTGGCCCGATTGGCCGCCTCGGCTTTTTCCTTTGCCACCGTCACCTGCTCCAACAATTCCCGATTCTGGAAATCCATGGTGATGGACATGGATATAATCTGGTTGATCTTGGCGCTGATCATCACAAACGCCGTCAGGCAGGCCACGCCAAGCAAGGCTGTGGCATTCAACCCCAGCAGAAACAGTTTGACGATAAGCAGGGCAAGCGCCGGCACAACAAACGCCAGGTACGCCGGCAGATAGGCCGCCAGCGCCGGCAAAGTGGAAGCACACATCCCGGCCAGGGCAATGGAGACAAAAATAACGGACTCGGTCTGGGGCTCATTCATAAACCAGATGGGCACCAGTCCCCAGAGTGCCCCGGCATAGGTCATGCCCATCACCAGCAACGGCTTCATACGGCGGTAATCACCGTGTTGACGGGCCTGCATCCAGAGTCGGTCCAGGGTCACCAGGCGCACCCCGTGACTGAACAGCACGAGCGCCATCCAGGCCACTGAGAGCAGGGAATGGGTGGAAAACCAGAGCACGCCGGTGGTCACCACCACGGCAGCCGTATGGGGCCAGCCGGTGACCCTCAACTGATCAAAGACGTAATCGATTTGCGCTTCTTTAACGGCGGATTTCGCGTACTGCATGTTTTTGCTGTTGGTGTATACCCCGGGAATGGGCCCATGCTAGCACGAAGCAGGGGTTATGTATCCAGCGGCTTCCGCTCCCGGCGCAACGCCTCCCGCTGACGGCGCAAACGGGGGTTGTCCGGCTCGATTTCCATGGCAGTGGCCAGGATTTCCAACGCCTCCAGGTGACGCTGGTGTTTCCCCAGCGCTGTGGCCAGCGCCATCAGGGCCGCCACACAGCGGGGCTTGTGGGACAGGCAACGCTGGGCCGCCCGCGATAACATGACGTAGTCCTCCAACGCCTCACAGGCCTCGAACAACGCCAGCCAACCGTCCAGATAATCCGGCAGTTGCTCCGTCAGCTGCTGGGTAATCACTTTCGCCACCGGCCATTGCTGCTGTTGCCCCATCATCTTGGCGAATGCCACCGCCTGCAGCGCCGACATGACCTTGCTGCCGCGACCGGGGAGGCTGAATTCGATGGGCTTGCTGTCGTTTTTGTCGTTACTGCTCACGGGCATCACTTCGCTTATGGGTCTGGCTCAAGGGTCTGATGGGCCAGTATACCCCCATAATGAAACTAAGTGCGTTCGTACTGCGTGACCCGAACCGCTTGATTCAGCGCTCATATCCGATAAAATGCCCGCCCTTGGTCTGCTTACTTGACCAAAAACCCAACACAACGCCCTGGATTTACGCTCCAGACAGCGAGGACAACATGAATCAAACACCATCCGGCGCCACCATTGTGGTGTGTGCGCTGTATAAATTCGTCACCCTGGAACACTTTGAGCAACTGCGCCAACCCCTGTTGGACGTTATGCTGGAACAGGATGTGAAAGGCACCCTGCTGCTGGCCAGTGAGGGCATCAACGGCACCATCGCCGGCACCCGCCAGGGCATCGATGCCGTGCTGCAGCACCTGCGCAGCGACCCCCGTCTGCGCGACCTGGACACCAAGGAATCCTTTGACCAGGAACAGCCGTTCTATCGCACCAAGGTGAAACTGAAGAACGAAATCGTCACCATGGGCGTGGAAGGCATTGACCCCCAGCGCGTAGTGGGCACCTACGTCAAGCCCCGGGACTGGAATGCTCTCATCAGCGACCCGGACGTACTGCTGGTGGATACCCGCAACGACTACGAAGTGGAAATCGGCACCTTCAAGGGCGCCATTGACCCGCACACCAAAACCTTCCGCGAGTTTCCCCAGTACGTGGCGGAGAACCTGGACCCCACCCGGCATAAAAAAGTCGCCATGTTCTGCACCGGCGGCATTCGCTGTGAAAAGTCCACCGCGTATCTGAAGGAACAGGGTTTTGACGAGGTGTATCACCTGGAAGGCGGCATCCTCAAATACCTGGAAGAAGTGCCCGAGGCCGAGTCCCTGTGGCAGGGTGAATGCTTCGTATTCGATAATCGCGTGACCGTGGATCACCAGTTACGCAAAGGCAACTTTGACCAGTGCCACGCCTGCCGTCGCCCCATCACCGAAGCAGACAAACGCTCCCGCTACTACCAGGCCGGGGTCAGCTGCCACCACTGCCATCACGAATACTCGGAAGAGCAGAAGCGTCGTTTTGCCCAGCGGGAAAAGCAGATCAAACTGGCGGAGAAACGGGGGCAACAGCACATCGGTGGCGACCAGCGCTCCCTCATTGCGGAACGCCGGCAACAGAAACTGGCAGAGAAAAATACGCAACGGGAACTGGATCGCGAGCGGGATCGCCCCTGATCGCAATGCCAGGCAATCCCGGAGCGGTTAACGGATGCGGGCCATCATGGAATCCGGTGGGACAAAATCGCCGGTCACCGGAAAATGCACAATGGCTTCCAGGCCGCCGCCGTCCCGGTTGCGCAATTGCACCCGGCCGTGGTGCATGTCCACAATCCGCTTCACGATGGCCAGGCCCAGGCCGGAGCCTTTGCTGGTCCGGCTTTGATCCCCACGGGCGAAGGGTTGGAATAATTCGTACATTTCTTTTTCCGTAAGCCCACGCCCGCGGTCCGCCACCACCACGCAGATCTCACCGTCCTCCATACCACTGCGCACTTCCACTTCACCACCGCCATGACGGATCGCATTACCTATCAGGTTCGCGAACATGCGTTTCAGTGACAACCGTTTCAGGGAGATGCCCGGCAATTCATGCAACAGGGTCTGGATGGAACGGCCCTCCGATTCAAACTGCGACACCACCTCCACGATCACCTCGTTGAGATCGCCCACTTCCGTTTGCTCATCGTTGCCATCCCTAACGAACAGAATGAACTGGTCGAGGATGGCGTTCATGTCCTCGATGTCGCGCACCATGCCTTCGGTGAATTCCGACTCCCCCAGCAATTCGGCGGTCAGGCGCATGCGGGTCAGGGGGGTGCGCAGATCATGGGAAATACCCGCCAGCAACAACGCCCGCTCCCGGTCCACCCGCTGCAGGTTGTCGCTCATCTGCAGGAACGCCTTGTTCACCGCCCGAATCTCCCGCGAGGTGTTCTCCAGCAAATGGCTTTTCAACGGCTCACCACGGCCAATGCGACGGGCTGCCGTTTCCAGGTTTTTCAGGGGGCGGTTCAACTGCCGTACAAAGAATGTGCCCAGCACAAAGGCCAGGGCCGGTGTGCCGATCAGCCAGGCCAGAAAGGCAATGGCCTCATAGCGCCCGACATTCTCCAATGGAAAACGTACCCACAGGTCACCCAGCTGCTGGGTGCTCACCCACAGCCCGGGTGAGGGATCGAAACCCAACCGCACGGCACTGCCTTCACCAATGCGGCTGCGCATGGGGTCCACAAACAGGCGCCCGAACAGGCCTTCGCTTTCCGGCGGAATCAGCTCAGGATCGGCGGTGATGTCGATTTTGTGCTGCTGTTGCAGCCGCTGCAGCAGCTCGATGCGACGCTCACCGTCCACCAGGTAACGGATGGTGTCCATCTCCAGGGCCACCAGCTTGGCATTCTGCTTGATGCCCGGCAGGTACAGGTAATACACCGCAAACAGCAAGGTGGAAATCTGGCTCAGCAGAATCACCAGCCACACCAGCCAGATGGTGCGCCAGAAGGAGGAACGGGGAATGAGTTTCATAGTGGACCCAGAATAATGCCAGCAGGATATTATCCTGAATTCCCCCGCCTCTGGCCAGCTAGCGACGACGGCCTGATCAGAGACGCGCCACGTTTAACGGCCGCAGGGTGGCACGACGCTTGTGGTAATGCTGGTCCATACGCGCCAGGATGTCCCGCAGCATGTGCACCGTTTCCACAATATAGGGCCCTTTGTTGAGCATGACGCATTCCGCCACCACCGCCATGGCGGCGTCGGTCACCTCCGCCCGGGAAGGCATCCCCTTTTTGGCCATGGATTCCAGGATCTGGGTGGCCCAGATCACCGGCACATGGGCCGCCTCGCACAGCCAGAGAATCTCCTGCTGCACTTCGGACAAACGCTCAAACCCCATTTCCACCGCCAGGTCACCGCGGGCAATCATCACCCCCAGCGGCCGCCCCAAGCGCAAACCGGTCAACAGGATGCGGGGCAGGTTTTCAAACGCCTGCCGGTTCTCGATTTTGAGGACGATGCCGGTCTCCGGCCGCTGCAAACGGTTCAGGGTCTGGTGCAGTGCTTCCAGATCCGCCGCCTGCCGTACGAACGACAGCGCCACAATGTCGGCAAACTCCGCCACCTGTTCCAGATCCGCCAGGTCCTTGTCGGTAAGCGCCGGGATGCTCAACAGGGTATCGGGAAAATTGATGCCTTTCTCTGAGCGCAGCTTGCTGCCCCGCGGGTCGGCCATGGTAATGCACACCTGCATCTCGGCCCCGTCACAGGCTTCCACCCGGGCACCGATGCGGCCATCGTCAAACCACACGCGCTGCCCGGGCTGCACCTGATCAAAGGCCTGCTCCACTGTGCAATGAATGCGGGCAGGGTGCAGCAGTTCCCCCATTTGATCCCGCTGCTCCGCCTGGGCCGGTTGCGGTTCCCGGGTCAGGATCAGGCGGTCCCCCTGCAGCAGCAGAATCGGCAGCACCACGTCCTCCAGGCCCTGGGGATAGGTGGACAGCACAGTGGCTTCACCCCGCTTCAGATCCAGCCGGGTATCGTCGGTGATGTAGGCGGTGTGTTTCAGTTCAGCAATGCAACTGCCGGGCTGCACCTGCACGATATTGAGTTTGCGCCGCTGGCCGCGACTGTCCACCAGCTGAATCCGATCCCCCACCTCGCAAGCCACCAGAAATTCCGGCGGCACCTGCAGCGGCCGGTGCAGGCCGGGGGGCATGGTCTCGCCCGCATTACTGTGCAGCCAGACCCGGCAGGGTTCCAGCACCAGGCCGTACAGATCCCGGCGCGGTTTCAGCTTCAGTAGGCGCCCGCTGCTGGGGATTTCGCCGGTGCGCAATTTGGGACCGGCCAGATCCACCTGCACCCGGCAGGGCACTCCCAACTCCGCCGATGCCGCCCGGGCATGGTCTGCCATGGCGCGCCAATCCTGGGCCAGGTCATGGGCACAATTGATGCGCACCACGTTCATCCCGGCCTGCAACAGATCCCGGGTGATGCCGGGCTCCCGGGCCGCTTCAGAGGGCATGGTCACCATGATGTGGGCCAGGGGCTGGCGGGGAATCTCCCCCAACAGGCGCCGGGCATGCTCGTGCAGTAAATGGGGGCCGGTAAGGTAATCCACCGGGGGCTCCGGCGTCTCACACTGACGCCCGGTGAGGGCCTGCAGCAGGCTGATCACGGCGTTCAGGTGAGCCAGGGTGAAGGGTTCCAGGGCGGTCAGGGCAGAGAAGCCAAAACGGGACAGGGCATGCTGCAGGGGGCGGATGTCCCGCTGACGCACGCTGAGATAATGCAGCAGGTTACGGGCACTGCCCTGCAGTTCCGCATTGCAGTCGAGGATGTCCGCTTCATGGCGCTGGGCCATGGCCAGGGCCTCTTCCCGCAGCTGGATCAATTGTTCCTGCAGATCCAGCAACGCGTCCATATTGGATGCAATCACACCTGTCTCCCCTCTGCACAACACTTCCTGCAAAACGTCTGGCATGCAACCCGGTTGCAGAGGGACAGTTTACGACCGCTTTATGACCGTTTGGGGAACCCGGGGCTCAACCGGCGCTGCCGTCCGGCACAAACACATAACCCACGCCCCATACGGTCTGGATATAGCGGGAGTTGGAAGGGTCGTCCTCGATCAGGCGCCGCAGGCGGGACACCTGCACGTCGATGCTGCGCTCCATGGCACTCCATTCCCGCCCCCGGGCCAGGTTCATCAGCTTGTCCCGGGTCAGGGGCTCGCGGGGGTGCTGCACCAGGGCTTTCATGACCGCAAACTCGCCAGTGGTGAGGGATACTACCTGGCCGTCCTTGGTGAGGGTACGGGTGGAGAGATCCAGGGAGAACGGACCGAAGGTCACCACCGTTTCCTGCTGGGAAGGGGCCCCCGGCAGCTCTTTCACCTGGCGCCGCAGCACCGCTTTGACCCGGGCCAGCAGCTCACGGGGGTTGAAGGGCTTGGGCAGATAATCGTCGGCACCCGCCTCCAGGCCGTTGATGCGGTCCGCATCATCCCCTTTTGCCGTCAGCATGATGATGGGAAGGTTATTGTCGGAATCCCGCATCCGCTTGCAGATGGACATGCCATCCTCACCGGGCAACATCAGGTCCAGCACCATCAGGGAATAGATCTCCCGCGACAGGGCCCGATCCATCTGCTCGCCGTCGGCCACGGCTTTTACCAGGAAACCCTGTTCCTCCAGATAGCGCTGCAGCAACGCCCGCAAGCGGGAGTCATCATCCACTACCAGAATCTTTTGTTGCTGTTCCTGCTCGCGGGGACTGTCTACCATGGAGAATACCTGTGAATGACCGTTGCTTCGTTACTGCTGGGGAACCAATGGGGCCTGATTTGCCTCAAAGCCAGCATCATGCGTAACCGGTTAAGGTATCCGGAAGCCGCCCCAAAGTCATGCCCGGAATTTGTTACAAGCCATGACCCAGGCGCTAAGATGCTAAAATTGAACTAATTACGGTCACATTCGCCCCTTGCATCCTGGTGGATCTTACCCACATTATGCAGCAAACAATTCCAATAACTCCAATAACGCGTCCAATCACGCGACAACCTGGATGAACACATTGCGCGCAGCCCTCAATACCCTACGCACCAAGACGCCTCTGCCCCTGATCATCTTAGCCGGTACCGTACTGGTCATCACCCTGCTGGTGCTCATGCCCTCTGCTCCGCCCAAAAAACCGGCGCTGGACCTGCTGCCCCTGGTACAGACCCTGCCGGCAGCTCCCCAAGCCCATCGCCCGACGGTAACGCTCTATGGCCGCCTGGAATCCCCCCGGGAGTCCAACCTGTCCAGCACCATCAATGCGTACGTGGCCAAGGTGCTGGTGGAGGAAGGCCATTGGGTCCGCGCCGGGGACATCATTGTGGAACTGGAAGACAGCGATGTGCGCCTGATCTACCAACAACGGCAGGCGGAGCTGGAGGACCTGGAGGCCCAGCTGGCCTCGGAGCAGGCCCGCTACCAGACCGACATCAAAGCCCTGGAGGTAGAACAACAACTGGTGGACCTGTCCCAGAAGTCCGCCGCCCGCTATGAAAAGCTGGTGGAGCGCAATGTAGGCTCCGACCTGAATCGGGATGAAGCCCTGCAACAGGCCCGGACCCAGGCTCTCAGTCTGTACAACCGGGAATACGCGGTGGCCGATCACCCCCACCGCCTGCAACGCCTGCAGGCGCAACTGGCGAAAGCCCAGGCCGTGCGGGATCAGGCCGCGCTGGACCTGGCCCGCACCCGCATCACCGCGCCCTTCGATGGCCGGGTCACCGCCATCAACGCCTCCCCTGGCAACCGGGTACGACCGGGGGATGTGCTGGCATCCCTGTTCGACGCTGATCATGTGGAAGTGCGCGCCCAGATTCCCTCCCGCTACCTGAATCAGGTGGAGGCTGCGCTGGAACGGGACATCGAACTGGATGCGGTGCTCGCCCTCAACGATAAGCAGGTTGCATTGCGACTGGAGCGACTGGCAGGGGCCATCGGGCTGGGCCAGGGCGGCGTGGATGGCTTGTTTGCCTTGCCGCAGCCGGACCGCAACCTGACCCTGGGCCGCGCCGGGGAAGTGTATCTGCACATGCCGCCCATTGCCGACAGCCTTGCCCTGCCCCCCACGGCCCTCTATGGCCAGCAACGAATTTACACGGTGCGGGAAGGCCTGCTGCACACCGTCATGATCCAGCGCCTGGGGGAAGTATTGCAGGCCGACGGCGAACGCTGGCAACTGGTGCGGGGTGCTGTGGAACCAGGGGAACCTATCCTGATCACCCAGCTTTCCAACGCCGTGGGTGGCCTGCGGGTAAAGCAGGATACGCCCATCGCCGAGCCTGCCGCCGAGTCCTCCCCCCATGAGTGAGCGCAAAGGCATCCTGGCCACCTTCGCCACCCACCGGGTGGCCTCCAACCTGCTGATGTTCCTCTTCATCCTGGCGGGCCTGTGGGCGTTGAAAATGATCAACACACAGTTCTTCCCCAGCTTTGAACTGGAATACATCACCATCTCAGTGCCCTGGAGCGGTGCCAGCGCCGAGGACGTGGAAAGCTCCATCATCATCCCCATGGAGCAGGAGCTGAAAACCCTCACCGAAGTGAAAAAGATGACCTCCACCGCCAATTCCGGGTCCGGCAGCATCACCCTGGAACTGGAGGAAGGGGTGGACGTGGGCAACGTGCTGGACCGGGTCAAGCAGCGGGTGGAATCCATCCGCAATCTGCCGGACGAAGCCGAACGCCCGGTGATTCAACAGGTGGAAAGTTTCCAGCCCATCGCCAACATTGTCATCATGGGTTCCGAGTCACTGCCGGAACTGGCCCAGCTGGCCCGTCAATTTGAAAGTGAACTGTTGGCACGGGGCATCCGCAAAATCAATTTCGTCGGCATGCCGGCAGAGGAAATTGCCATCCAGGTGCCCTCCGCCACCCTCCACGAAACCGGCCTGTCCCTCAGCAACATCGCCGCCCTGGTGGGCCAGAACAGCACCGACCTGCCGGCCGGCACCGCCGCCAAAGATGAAGTATCAAAACAGGTGCGCAGTCTGAGCCAGCAACGCACGGTGCAGGGTTTCGAGCAGATGCCCCTGTTTACCGACAGCCGCGGCCGGCTGCTGCGCGTGGGGGACATCGCCGAAGTGGAACGCCGCCCCCAGGAAGACGAACCCTATATCACCGTGGATGGCCAGCCCGCCATCGAACTGCTGATGATGCGCACGGAGTCGGAGGATACCCTGAAAACCGCCCGCATCTTTACCCAGTGGGTGGATGATGTACGCCCCCGCCTGCCGGAAGGGGTGCACATCAAAGTCTATAACGAACGCTGGAAACACCTGCGGGATCGCATTCACCTGTTGCTGGAAAACGGCATCAGCGGCCTGCTGCTGGTGATCGCCACCCTGTTCCTGTTCCTCAATGTGCGGGTCGCGTTCTGGGTCACCGTGGGCATCCCGGTGTCGTTCCTGGCCACCCTGGCGGTACTGCACCTGACTGGCGGCACCATCAACATGATCAGCCTGTTTGCCCTGATCATGGCACTGGGCATCATCGTGGATGACGCCATTGTGGTGGGGGAAGACACCCTCACCCACCTGGAAATGGGGGAGTCCGCCGAGCGGGCCTCGGTGGGCGGCGCCAGGCGCATGTTCGCGCCGGTGCTGGCGTCCTCCATGACCACCATTGCCGCCTTCCTGCCCCTGGCATTGCTGCACGGCGTCATGGGCAAGATCGCCTTCGACCTGCCGGTGGTGATCATCTGTGTGATCATCGCCTCGGTGGTGGAGTGTTTCCTGATCCTGCCGGGCCACCTCAACCACAGCCTGCGCAAGCAGAAACCAGCCAGGACCACCGGCTTCAAAGCCAGCTTCGACCGCAAGTTCGTGGCCTTTCGGGAACAGCGCCTGCGACCGGCGGTGGACGTGGCGATCCGTAACCGGGGCAGCGTGGTGGTGGGCGGTTTCTGTGCCTTTGCCCTGATGCTGAGCCTGGTGTTCACCGGCGTCATCAAAACCACCTTCTTTCCTGCCGTGGACGGCAACGAAATTCACGCCAATGTGGAATTTCATTTCGGCACCGCGCCCAAGACCGTGAACGCCTTCCTCCAGCATCTGGAAGACAGCCTGCAGCTGACCGCGGAGACAGTGGAATCCGAATACGGCGCCCAGGTGCTTAATGCGGTGGTGACCTACCATGGCCGCTCGTTCTTCAACGCCATCGGCCGTGAAGTGGCCCCGGAACTGGGGGCCGTGCGCATCGACCTGGTGAGTGGCCAGCGCCCCATCAGCAATGCGGAGTTCATGGAACGCTGGCGCGAAAACATCCGCATGCCCCCGGGCATCAACCGCTTTGCCATGGTCCAGCGGGATACCGGTCCCAGCGGCAAACCCATCGCCATCCGCCTGATCGGCGCGGACGTCAACATACTCAAACAGGCCAGCACCGAGCTGCAGAAAGCCCTCTCCCAGTACCGCGGGGTCAGCAACATTGACGACGACCTGCCCTGGGGCAAGGAGCAGTTGATCTACGAACTGACCCCCACCGGCCGCCAACTGGGCCTGGACACCGTGGCCGTCGGCCGTCAGCTGCGGGCCGCCTTCGACGGCCACCTGGCCCAGATCTTCAACCAGAACGACGAGGAGATCGAAGTCCGGATCACCCTGCCGGACCACGAACGCAACACCACCCAAACCCTGGAGTATTTCCCGGTGACCCTGGCCAACGGCACCACCGTGCCCCTGAGCGACGTGGTGCAGTTCCGCTCCCGCAAGGGCATCGAACGCCTCAATCACACCAACGGCCAGCTGAACGTAACCGTTTCCGCCGACCTGGATGACCGCATCGGCAACGCCAACGAGATCTTCGCCGATCTCAATGCCGGCCTGTTCCCGGAGTTGAAACGCCGCTACGGGGTGGAAATGGGGCTGGAGGGCAAAGCCCAGGACCAGCAGGAAACCATCAGCGAAATGGGCATGGGCATGCTCATCGGCCTGGCCCTGATCTTCATCGTGCTGAGCTGGGTGTTCTCCTCTTATATCTGGCCCATTGCGGTAATGACCGCTATTCCCCTGGGGCTGACCGGTTCCCTCATCGGCCACCTGCTGATGGGCAAAGACCTGTCCATGTTCTCCATGATGGGGCTATTCGGGTTGTCCGGCATTGTGGTCAACGACTCCATTGTCCTGATTACCTTCTTCGGGCAACTCCGGGAGCGGGGGATGGAAATGCACGCCGCCATTGTGGAAGCCATCTGTGCCCGCTTCCGGGCCGTGGTGCTGACCTCTCTCACCACCGTAGCGGGACTGCTGCCGATCCTGTTTGAAACCTCCCTGCAAGCGCAGTTCCTCATCCCCATGGCCATTTCCATCGTCTTCGGGCTGGCCTATGGCACCTTTTTGATCCTGTTTTTTGTGCCCGCCTTGATCACCTACCTGGAAGGGAGCAAACGCTGGATCCGCCAGTTCATAGCTCGCATCCGCCCCCCAGAGCCCGCCTGAAGCGGTTGAAACTGTGGGCTTTTTAACCAATAACCTGCTGTCCAGGGGCGCCAAAAACCGGTCACCAATAAAACTAACAAGGTTCGTTGTTGCATTTTTCCAACACTTTTCCGTCAATTTGCGATGGAAAGGTTGTCCAGTTTTTGAAACAATCGACTGATTCACTTTTAAGCTCGAAACGCTTTTTCCCGGGTCTGACACTGCCAAATGGGGTTCAGGGATACGATGTCTCCTTCAGATCAGTCATCTTTTACCAATGGGTTCTCTGTGCATAACCAGCACAGTCGCGACCAGCAACGCTCGCTTCTGGTGACCGTCCAGAGCCGTGTGCTGGCGAACCTGTCTGATCTGCTCACCGAATTTTTCCACCAGATGGATGATGCTTTTTTCAGCCTGGCGGAGCATGCCCCCACCAACAACGAACAGAACCAGTATTTTGAGGCCATGCGGGAACTGCGCCTGCACGCCCGCGACGTGGACAACCAGTTGCGCAAGGAACTGGCCTACCACTTCGACCTGCTGGAGAAGAAACGCAAGGATGCGGTACCGGAAAAGCATGACGACGGCCTCTCCCTGGTGGACAAGGAACGCATGGAAGTGGATGTGGCCCTCACCAACATCCGCAACAAGATCCGCACCACGTACCCGGAACTGCTGCTGCAGTTCAGCCGCCGCCTGAACCGATATCTGGAAACCGACTGGATCAACGAGGCCAACAACCCTCTGGGCTCCGACACCCTGGTCAACGCCTTCAGCAGCGCCGTGGATAAGTTGGAACTGCCGCTCAAGGTTCGCCTCATCGTGTTGAAACACTTTGAGCGCCAGCTGGTGCAGAACCTGGGACACATCCTGCTGGAAGCCGACAAGATTCTGGAGCAGGAAGGCGTAAGCGCCGACCGCAAGTCCGCCAACAAGCCTGGCCAGGGCAATCCATCTGCGGGCGCCGAGCCACCTGGAGCCGCGCATCCGGCGGCCAGCACCAAAGCCGACTCTGCCATCGAACAGGCGGTGGAAGGCCTGTTGCCACCGCTGCAAAGCGCCATTCGCAACCATTATGAAACCGTCGTGCCGTTTGAGCAGGTACAGGCACTGATGGCCAATTTCTACCGGGACAGCCTCAACAACCGGCTGTTCGCGGTCAAGCAGGGGCAAAACGCACCAGAGCTGAAACGCAACGATCTGTTTGGCGTGTTGAACCGTCTGCAGACGGCGGAGCGGGATTCCCTCGCAGACGAAGACCCCGCCAACAACGAGCACGATCACCAGGACGTGCGCCTGCTGCTGGAACACCAGCTGGCGCACACGGTACGCCAGCAAGGTGCCCGTAAGCTGAACCAGGACGACGACGATGTCATCAACCTGGTAAGCATGATCTTTGAATCCATTTTGGAAGACGACAACATTCCGCCGGAAGTGGCCCTGCTGTTGGGTCGGCTGCAGATTCCCATGATCAAGATTGCCCTGGCGGACAAGCACCTGTTCAGCAACACCCATCACCCCGCCCGCCGCCTGCTGAAGCAGCTGTCTGAAGCGGCCATCGGCTGGGAAAAGGAATCGGTGCTGCAGCGGGACCTGTTGATGGAAGAGATCCGCAACGTGGTCACCCGGATTCTCAACGAGTTTGATGAAGACAACCTGTTCCTGTTCTCGGAGCTGGAAAAAAGCTTTGACCGTTTCCTGTCGGAAGAAAAACGCAAATCCAACACCATCGAGAAACGGGTGCTGGAAACCGCCCAGGGCCAGGCCAAGATGGAGCAGGCCCGCAACACCATCAACCAATTGATTGGCGACCGCATGCAGGGCAAAACCCTGCCTTCGGTGGTCATCGACATGGTGGACGGCCCCTGGCGGGTACTGATGCTGCAGAAACTGATGCGCCACGGCCGCGATTCTGACGAGTGGAAACAATGCCTGCGTTCAGTGGATGACCTGATCTGGAGCATCCAACCCGCCAACGCCGCCGCCGACCGGCCGCGCTGGGTCAAACTGATCCCCGGCCTGCTGAAAGAAATCTGCGCCGGCCTGGAAAGCATCAAGCACCCCGGCCTGGAAGTGGACAAGTTCCTCTCTGCCCTGTGGGAAATCCACGGCCAGATTCTGGAGACCCCGCCGGACCAGCAGTTGCCCAACAGCCGTACCGTGGATCACACCATCACCGAGCCGAAAGGCAGTCAGGCCGAAAAAGAACGCCTGCGGGCCCTGCAGCGCAAAGCCCTGCTGGACCCCAAAAACCGCGCCCTGGCCAATCTGCGCAAGGAACTGCTGATCATGAAAGAAGATCAGTGGATCGAAATTCATACGCCGGAGGGCAAACACCGCCGCTGCAAACTGGCCTGGCGCGACACCGGCACCGACCTCTATATCTTCGTCTCCCGTCGCGGCAACAAAGTGCTGGAGACCAACCTGGACAGCATGCTGCGCATGGCCAGCACTGGCGAGTTGCGCATGCTGGAAAACGTCTCCATGTGGGACCGTGCGCTCGCCACCGTAATGGGCCGCCTCAAGAAAGCAAGCGAACGCCCGCCGGAACCCAACCCCATCGCCTGACCCTCCACCAGAGCCTGACCCTCCACCAGAGCCTGACACCGGCATTGCGCCTCCCTTCCTATCGTTTTTCACACTCATAGGTTTATAATCCCCCTCCACCTCAGGTAGTGACCACGAGAAAGATTACAAAATGATCAACATCACTGACATGATTGCCAACGAGCTTGGCGTCAACCCCCTCCAAGTTAAAGCTGCCGTCGCCCTGCTGGACGAAGGCGCCACTGTCCCCTTCATCGCCCGCTATCGGAAAGAAGCCACCGGCGGTCTGGACGACACCCAACTGCGTAACCTGGAAGAGCGCCTGCGCTACCTGCGGGAGATGGAAGAACGGCGCGAGGCCATCCTCAAGAGCATCGCCGAACAGGACAAACTGACACCGGAACTGGAGCAGGCCATCAAGGCGGCGGACACCAAAACCCGCCTGGAAGACCTGTACCTGCCCTACAAGCCCAAACGTCGCACCAAAGGCCAGATCGCCATTGAAGCCGGCCTGGAACCCCTGGCCCTGGCCCTGCGCGCCGACCCCAGCCTGAACCCCGAACAGGAAGCGGAAAAGTTCATCGACGCCGACAAAGGCGTTGCTGACGTGAAAGCCGCGTTGGACGGTGCCAAGTACATTCTTATGGAACAGTTCAGCGAAGACGCGGACCTGCTGGCCAAGCTGCGCAGCTTCCTGTTCCAGAACGGGGTGCTCACTTCCAAGATGGTGGACGGCAAGGAAGAGGAAGGCGCCAAGTTCCGCGATTATTTCGAGCATTCCGAACCCCTGAAAAGCACACCGTCCCATCGCGCCCTGGCCATCTTCCGCGGTCGCAATGAAGGCATTCTGCAGGCCAGCATCATCATTGAGCAGGAGGACGGCGCCGTTGGCCACCCCTGTGAAGACATGATCGCCCAGCATCTGGACATTCGTGATGAAGGCCGTGCCGCCGACAAGTGGCTGGGTGAGGTGGTGCGCTGGACCTGGCGTATCAAGCTGCTGACCCACCTGGAAACCGAACTGCTGGGCGACCTGCGGGAAAAGGCCGAAGAAGAAGCCATCAAAGTGTTTGCCCACAACCTGAAAGACCTGTTGATGGCGGCACCGGCCGGCCCCCGCGCCACCATGGGTCTGGACCCGGGCCTGCGCACCGGGGTGAAAGTGGCCATCGTGGACGCCACCGGTCAATTGGTGGAACACGGCACGATCTTCCCCCATGCCCCGCGCAACCAGTGGGATGAATCCATCGCGGTGATCGCGGCCCTGTGCAAAAAATACAACGTGGAGCTGATCAGCATCGGCAACGGCACCGCCTCCCGGGAAACCGACAAGCTGGCCGCTGAGATGCTGAAGAAGCACCCGGACCTGAACGCCCAGAAAATCATGGTGAGCGAGGCCGGTGCCTCGGTGTATTCCGCCTCCGAATTCGCCGCCCGGGAATTCCCCAAACTGGACGTATCCTATCGCGGCGCCGTGTCCATCGCCCGCCGCCTGCAGGACCCGCTGGCAGAACTGGTGAAAATCGAACCCAAGGCCATCGGCGTAGGCCAGTACCAGCATGACGTCAGCCAGACCAAAATGGCCCGCAGCCTGGACGCCGTGGTGGAAGACTGTGTGAACGCCGTGGGCGTGGACGTGAACACCGCCTCAGAACCCCTGCTGGCCCGCATCTCCGGTTTGAACAAAACCATCGCCGGCAACATCGTCTCCTTCCGCAACCAGAACGGCGCCTTCAACAGCCGGGATGATCTGAAACAGGTGCCACGCCTGGGGGACAAAACCTTCGAACAGGCCGCCGGATTCCTGCGCATCATGAACGGCACCAACCCCCTGGACCGCTCCGCCGTGCACCCGGAAGCCTATCCGGTGGTGATGAAAATCGCCGAGAAAAACCGCCTGGACATCGGTCAGATTGTGGGGGACAGCGGCTTCCTGAAAAAACTGGCGGCCAATGACTATGTGGATGACACCTTCGGCCTGCCCACCGTCACCGACATCATCAGCGAACTGGAAAAACCCGGTCGCGATCCCCGCCCGGAATTCAAGACGGCGGAATTCAAAGAAGGGGTCGAAACCATGGACGACCTCAAGCCCGGCATGATCCTGGAAGGAGTGGTGACCAATGTCACCAATTTCGGCGCCTTTGTGGACATCGGCGTACATCAGGACGGCCTGGTACACATTTCAGTACTGTCCAATACCTTTGTCTCCGACCCCCGCGAAGTGGTCAAAGCCGGCGACATCGTCAAAGTAAAAGTGGTGGAGATTGACCTGCCCCGCAAGCGCATCGGCCTCAGCATGAAACTGGACGAAGCCGCCGGGGAAAAGATCGACGGACCACGGGCCCCCAAAGGCAAGCATGGCGGCAAGAGCAAACCCCGCGCCGCCCAGCAACCCCAGCGCAGCAGCCGCGGCCCCAGTCAGCCGCCGGGCAAGACCGGCACCTTCGCCGACCTGTTTGCCAACGCGAAAAAGCTGCGCTGAGCCGGTGGGAGTGGTGTTGTGGAAGCAGTGCTTTAGCCAAATGGTTAAACAACTGTCGTAAAAAATTCACTCCCCCATCAGCAGACTGACACTGGTCTCACGGATCATGCATAACAGCCATCGCGACGATGGCTGTTTTCTTTGACCAGGAGTTAGTCACAATGAATAACACAGAAAAGCTTCGGACCTGGCTTCCGTTGGCGCTGGGATTGGTGGCACTGCCGACGCTGAACGCCAACGCGGCCTTTGTTATGAGCCTGGATGATTTAGGTGATGCCGCGGGCCCCACCATCATTTATGACGGCTCGGGGAGCGATTTCGGGGGGCCCCAGGGTGTCATTACCTATTCGGGCGCCATCGGATCATTCAATGTCAACGTCACCACCGGGGTGAGCAAGCCCATCGTCGGCCCCACCACTCTGGACCTCAACAGCATCAATGTCACCGGTTCCAGCGGTGGTACGCTGGTGGTCAAAATCACCGATACCGACTTTACCGGCAACTATGAGACGCTGGCGGCAGCTTTCGGGGGTACCACCAACGGCGCCATCGACATCGACTTCCTGCACGACCTCAACAATGGCGAATTCACAGGCACCTCATTTGCTGGCGGCTCCCATGTGGCCTCCACCGGCAACCTGAGTTTCTCCAATGATCTGTGGGGTACGGTGCTGCCGGGAGAACCCTTCTCGCTCACCATCGTCGCCACCATCAATCACAACAACGGCGGCGAGCTCACCAGTTTTGATGCCACCATTGCCCCGGTGCCTTTACCCGCCAGCGCCTTGCTGTTTGGCTCAGCGTTGGCAGGGCTGGGATTAGGCTGGGGTGCGAAAAAGCGTCGCGCCAGCCGCTGATCCACCGGCGCAAGGCGCGCTATAATATGGATGGCAGATCGTGGCCTTGTTGGATCGTTTCAGTTCACCTGATCCAGAAAGGCCACTACATCCTGCAATGCCGTCTGCCATTTGGCTTCCAGCAGCACGGCATGGGGGCTGTCGTACACCACCATTCGCTTGCGTACGCTGTCGATTTCATCGTAGACCTCCTGACTGGAGGACAGCGGCACCAGAATGTCGTCCTTGCCATGCAACAGCAGCACCGGGACAGTGACATGCCGCAGGCGGGGCTCGATAAAATCGATCGCCTTCAGGGTGGTACTGAGATAGGCACCGGGCAACCAGTCGTGACAGACTTCAGGGTCACTCAGCAGGCGGTCCTGTAACTGCTGATCTTCCACCGCCATCCGCAAGCCGATGTCCGACTCGACAGCGGGCACACTGCCAAAGCCGGACCAGAACCACTTAACCGAACTCATGGTGATGTCGTTGACGAACTCCGGTGCCCGAATCCCCATCACCTTCAGGCTGGGCTTGTAGCCCACTCCACTGGTGATCACCCCGTCCAGCAGAAATTCAAACCGCACCGAGCCATACATGGCCACCGTGCCCCCCAGGCTCTCTCCCATGACATAGTTTTTCACGTCCGGATAACGCTGCCGCAACAGCTGCAGCACCTGCTTGAGATCCTGGCCATAGTCATCAAAATCCGCCACATAGCCACAGCCTTTCCGGCCCTGGGAATACCCCCAGCTCTGCATATCAAATGCGAACACACGATAGCCGTGGGCAGACAGATAGCGGGCCGGATCAGCATAGACCCCGCCGTGCAGGGAGGTCCCGTGCAGGATCACCACATTGGCCTTGGCGCTGCCCTGGGGCTTCCAGGTACGGGCAAACAATTGCAAGCCCGCCTGATTGGTTATCACCTCTTCAAAATAGTCCGCCCGCTGCTCCAGTTGCTGCGGGGGCGCACTGGGGCGGGAACTGCAGGCCACCACACTCAACAGACACAGCGACAGCACGCCAACCAGGAAAACGCGAACCGGGAAAACGTAAGCCATGGGACACCTCGATTTATTGTTCTTGGAATGAATTGTGAAGCGACTATACGGGCCACCCTACCCCGAGTCAATTGCAGAAGTTTGTGTCAGCACGCTATCGGAGCCGGCAATAATGGCCATTTCCTTGAGTCCACAATTCACGCATAATCACGCAAAACCGCACAGGAATTATGCGTGAAAAATACTCTACTGCACCGATTGGAATCGATCCTCGAAGTGCAACTCCACCAGAGCCTGACTCACATGCAACGGGGTCTGGAAAAAGAGAGCCTGCGTATCACACCGAAAGGCGAACTGGCTCAAACCAAGCATCCCGAAGCATTGGGCTCCGCCCTCACCCACCAGTGGATTACCACGGACTATTCTGAAGCGCTGCTGGAGTTCATCACCCCGGTGTTCCAGGACACCCACCGGCCGCTGTCGTTTCTCACCGACCTGCACCGTTTCACCTACCAGCAGTTGGGAGACGAGTCACTGTGGGTCAACAGCATGCCCTGCCTGATGGGGGATGAACTGTCCATCCCCATCGCGGAATACGGCAGCTCCAACGTGGGGCTGATGAAGCACTACTACCGCCATGGCCTGTGGCATCGCTACGGCCGTTATATGCAGACCATTGCCGGCATTCATTACAATGTTTCGATTCCGGAAAATTTCTGGTCTGTGTATCACCAGCTGGAGAACAGCAAGGAGTCATTGCAGGATTTCATATCCGAATCCTACTTCGGGCTGATCCGGAATTTTCTGCGCAATGTGGGCCTGGTGGTGTACCTGTACGGCGCCTCGCCGGCGGTGTGCGCCTCCTTCCTGCAGGGGCGTGCCCATCAGCTGGAAACCTTCCGTGAGCACACCTGTTATATGCCCTATGGCACCTCCCTGCGGATGAGTGACCTGGGCTATCACAATGATGCCCAGGCGGGCCTCAACATTTCCTACAATTCGCTGGCGGAATACGTGCAATCCCTGCAGCACGCCATCCGCACCCCCTATGCACCCTATGCGGCCATCGGGGTCAAACCCAACGGCCAGTACCACCAGCTGAACACCAATATTCTGCAGATCGAGAATGAGTTCTACAGCAGCATCCGCCCCAAGCGGGTCACCCAAAGTGGCGAACGCCCCACCTGTGCGCTGGCCGATCGTGGTGTGGAATACGTTGAGTTGCGCTGTGTGGACCTGAACCCGTTCGATCCCATCGGCATCACCGAATCCCAGATCCGCTTTATGGATGTGTTCGTGCTGTACTGCCTGCTGGAGGACAGCCCCCCCATCAGCGAGCAGGAGCAGCAGTGCAACATCGAAAATCTGCAGTCCATCGTCACCCAGGGCCGGGACCCGGATCTGCGATTGACCTCCCGCTGTACCCAGGCCCCGTTCCGGCAGTGGGCGCAGGCGCACCTGGACAAGATGCTGCAGGTGGCAGGACTGTTTGACCGCGCCTACGGACACCAGGCCCACACCGAGGTAGTGAAGGCGCAGATGGAAAAGCTGGTGCATCCCGAGCAAACCCCATCGGCCCGGGTCATGGAGACCATTTTCGAAGGCGAACAGTCCTTTTTCGAGTTCGCCATGGCTAGTGCCGAACACACTGCCAATCACTTCCGAAAACAACCGCTTAGCGCTACCGAGGCCGCTGCTTTCCTGAAAGAGGCGCGCCGCTCCATTACCGCACAACACCGGATTGAAGCCGAAGACGACATTACATTCGAGCAATATTTGAGCAACTTCTTCTCCCAGGATGCCTGTTGCTGATATTGCGTTACAATTTTTCAAGAACTTAGCATGACTTCCTAGAATTCACTGCTAATCTTGATCCTAGGTGCAGGATGTATGCGGCACTGCGTGCAGTAAGACATAACATGATGACAGCGCAATAAGAGGCTCGGAGCCATGAGCATCAACGACATCGACCAGCAGAATTGGAGCATCGAAACCCTGAACAAAGCCTATCGTCAGGGCTACATGTTCGGTTTGAGTGGGGAACCCCAGCAAGCTTGCCCCTACCACTCTGATGTGATCGCCGCCGCCTGGGAGGCCGGCTGGACCGACGGGGCCGCCCAGGCCCGACAGATCGGTTTCAAAACCCGGCAGCAGGCCATCGCCTGACCCGGTCCATGTAATCACCCAACGGGGCCACCGGGGAACCAAGTACCGGGCCCCGGGTCGAAAGTCTCAGACTATTCTCCGGTTTTGCTTATAATCGGAGCGGGGCCTCTCCCCCCACAGCAAACCAACAACTCACGTTGAAAGAGACCAAGACCTTGCCTTTTTATCAAATCCTGAGTGCGCGGCGACTGAACGCGCTGGGTGTCATCGGCGCCATCGTCTCCATCTGCTTCGCCTACTTCTACCTGCAGCAACACCTGGGTCTGGACGCCTGCCCCCTGTGCCTGATTGACCGGGGCATTGTGATCAGCATTGGCACGGTGTTCCTGCTGGCGTTTCTGCACAACCCCAAACACCTCGGTCAGCGCATTTACGCCGGCATGGCCTTGTTGTTCAGTGCACTGGGCATTGCCGTGTGCTGGCGTCACCTTTGGTTACAGAGCCTGCCCAAGGATCAGGTGCCCGAATGCAGTCCGGGCCTGGAATACATGCTGGAAACCTTCCCCATTGGTGAGACCATTCGCACCATTTTCAACAGTGCCGGTGAGTGTGCCGAGATCCAGTGGTCCTTTATGGGACTGTCCATTCCGGCCCAAACCATGCTGGTATTCATCGGTTTCGCCCTGTTGTCCTTGCTGCAAATTCTGCGTAAAAACGGCTAACAGACCGTTTTTACGCAGGTTTGTCCCGCCGTAATTTAGATCGAGTTTTCATAAAAATTATTTGAACCATTACTGAACTCCGTTTTTTTAACGCAAATCCACACCAAGCCAAGAATCGTTTTTTGTCAACGTGATATTGCGGGTTTTTGGCCCCCCCTAAATGTCTTGCCCAGCCAATCCAATTTGCATATTCTCGATAGTCCGCGCTCAGGAAGAATGCTTGAGCGCGGGAGATTTCCCAGTGGAATCAATGACAATTTGCTGCAACACCAATCGAGAGTTGGGCCATCTGAGCCCGCAAAAATAGGGAGCGTTTTTCAACGCTTCGTTGAGTAAAAGGGTAACAGTGCAACTACGTCACTACCCGACACCAACCACCATGCAAATGGGGAGTACCAGAACATGCTGACCGAAGCAAAAAACCCGACAGAACAATGGGGCAACATCGACCGGATGATCAGCCGCTGGCTGAAGGAACGACAGGAACTGATCGTTCTTTACTGCAAAGTGGATGGTCTCAAACAGTTTTCCACTCAGGACACACCCATCACCATCCGCGTTCAGGCACTGTGTGATGTTCTGATTGACTACGTATCGGCAGGCCACTTCGAAATCTATCAAGTGCTGATGAAAGAAGCCGAACAATTCAACGACGATTACCAGCAAACCATCGACCGCATCCTCCCCCTGATCCAACAATCCACCGAACTCGCACTCGACTTCAACGACCAATACAGCTCCGCTGAGCTCTGCGAAAGCAACATGGACAAACTGGCCCGCGATCTGAACCAGCTGGGCGAGAAGATGGTGGAGCGCTTTGATCTGGAAGATAAACTGATCGACAACCTGCACACCAGCCATCGTGACATGGTTGCCTGACCGGGTCGCCTGATCAGAAGGCTTGATCGCCTCGCACAGTCGAAGCCATCGTCGAAAAAAAGAGAGCCCATGGCTCTCTTTTTTTATTATTGTCTACACTGTTTTTATAACCCTTTGCTGTTGCGGATTGAAACGGATTCATGCGCGTTCTGTTGACCTGTCTGATAAGCCTGTCGCTGGTGGCCTGCGGTGACACCCCCACCCGTTATTGGGAAACCACAGCCAACGGTGCCTACTCCGCGTCGTTGAGCCCGAACGGGAAATTTGCGCTGGTGGGCTCCCTGGAACATGGCGGTAGCCTGTGGCGGTTGCAGGATGGGGAACGCCTGTTCAACTGGAATCACGCCGCCGGGGAATATTCCAAGCTGGTGGCCACGACCTTTTCCACTGACAGCCAATTTGCACTGACGGCCGAATCCAAGCGTTTTGTGTTGTGGGATGTAGCCAGTGGCCGGGCCGCAGGTTTCTGGCCCGCGGCAGGCGGGGTGCTTGCCATGGCGTTGTCCGACCAGGGGCGCTACGCCCTCATCGGCCAGGAGAACTACAGCGCGCTCTATGTGGATACCGCCACCGGCTCAATCCTGAATACCCTGTCCCACTCCGGCGACATCAACACCGTGGCCATCAGCGCCAACGGTCTGGTGGGGGTCACCGGGTCCGAAGACGGTATCATGAAAGTATGGGATCTGCCGGCAGGCAAGGAAACCTTCTCGTATCGTCTGGGGGATGACGTCAGCGCTGTGGCCATCAGCGGCGACGCCAGCCTGGTGTTCGCCAGCCTGTATTACGGCACAGGCAAAATCTGGGAAGTGAAAACCGGCCGCGAAGTCAGCAGCATCGGCCATAACCGCACCACCATCACCTCCGCCCGCTTCAGTCAGGATAACCGGACTCTGCTCACCGGCTTCACCGCGCGCCGGGTGGTACTATGGAACGTCAATGACGGCAGCACCCTGCAAAGCTGGCGGGCAGTGGCGCCGCTGTTCTGGCGCCCGTCCGGACTGGTGGTGAATGATGTGGCCTTCGACACCAGCCCCAACCAATATCTCAGTGTGTTTTCCAATGGCCTGGTGAATCAGTGGCAATAGACGTCTGCTACAGCAGGCTGCCCACCGCCACCACTCCGGCAAAACCCACACTGTAGGCCACCAGCAGATAGCCTGAATAGCGCAGGTACGTGCCAAAGGTCAGGCCTTCCACTTTACTCATGGCCACTACCCCTGCCGCCGAGCCAATGGCCAGCAGAGAGCCGCCCACACCGACCGCATAGGTGAGGGTCAACCACTCGCGCACACTCATGCTGATCCCGGATTTCAACAGCGCCGCCGTCAGCGGGACGTTATCAAACAATGCCGACAACAGCCCCACCACAAAATTGGCCGCCATCGCCGGCAGGTATTGGTAAAGCTCGGGGAAATAGGCCAACACACCCAGCTCCTTGAGCATGCCCACCAACAGCAGCACACCCAGGAAGAACAACAGGGTGTCGAATTCAATGCGGCGCACGTAATCCAGGATGGGCTCGTCGCGGTTCATAAACTGCACCACCATAAACATCAGGGACAGTCCGAACAGGAACGTCAGCACCGGCGGAATACCGAACGCCACATTGCCGCCGATGGTGGACAGAATGGTGAGGAAGAACAGCCCACCGATTAACAGGTCGCCGCGATTGAACGGGGCCTCCTGTTTTTCGAAATGCAGTTCGGACTTCAACGGCAACGACAGCATCCACGCCAGCAGCAACACGGCGGACATCGCCGGCAGCACCAATAGCAGCAAATGGGGAATAGCCACTTTACCGGCCAGGAAGATCATCAAGGTGGTGACGTCGCCGGTGATGAGGGCGGCGCCGCCGGCGTTGGTGGCAAACACCACCAGCACCACATAACGCATCAACTTGTCGCGGGGCAGCTTCAGGCTCAGCAACACGGTGATGCACACCAGGGTACAGGTCACGTTGTCCGCCATGGATGAGAACACGAAGGCGAACAGGCCGGTGATCATCATCAGCGAACGCTCACCCAGTTGGGCCGGCAACAGGCGGTTGACGATGCCGTCAATCAGGCCCTTGCTGGACAGGTAGGCCACAAAGGTCATGGCCGCCATCAGGAACAACCACAGGGTGGCGATATCCAGCAGGTTTTCGTTCAGCGCTGCCATCAACTCCGGGGCCTCCAGATGCCCTGGCGGCGCAATGAAAAACAGTACCCAAACCAGCGACCCGAAAAACAGGGTGGTTTTGGCCTTATCTATATGGACGATATCTTCGATGACGATGGAAAGAAATCCCAGGGCCACCAGGACAAGCAAGACAGCTGACATGGCATATTCCTGATAGGGTGGACAGGTGGAGACTGCGCGGATTCTATACCAAGCCAGCCCACGAATCGAGCCAGCGCCGGTGTCCTTTTGCGAAAGCCTCTGCTCAGTCTGCAAGGAGGAAAGGACTCATCCCCAGGATTTTTACACTATACTCAAAAATTCAATAGGTTATCCATTCTTGTCAGCCCAGGGGTCCAACCAGAACGATGCTGCGCTTTGTTTCGTCCGCCCTTATCCTCACCGTCCTGTTAGTGGTGTTTGTAGGGCGCTGTCACTACAACACCGTGTCGGTGGGCGCGCTGGGCTCGGTGTACGACGCCGTGTCAACGGTGGCCCACGTCAAGCAATTGATCGACCGTTACTACTATGACCACCAGCAACTGCCGGGCAGCAACCTGGAGCTGCGCCAACCGGACCCGCTGCAGTTCAGTCGGCGTGCCGCGCTGCTGAAACAGGTGGAGGTATTGCCGGGGGGTATTCTGTACGCGGTGTTTACAGCGGAAAACAAAGAGCGCAACGTGGAGCTGGTATTCACCCCCGAAGCCGACGGCAAATACCGCCTCAAATGGCAGTGCACCAGTTATAACCTGACGGAGGCACTGCGGGAGGCCCTGTTGACGCCCTGCGCCGACAGCGATGCACCGTTCGACCGGGAACATTTCGCCCACCAGGAAGCCATAGCCCGATCCGCCGATACCTATTTAGAACAGGTCACCGCCGCCCAGCGCCAGATAACCCCCGCGAAACCGGAAACCGTGGATTGCACCCCACTGCAAGCGGCGGCGGACGACTTCCTGCACATCAACGCAGAGCAGCTGTCATACTGGACGCTGTCCCCACAACCCGAACTGCAATACCAGTTGCCGCGGCCTGAAGGCAGCCCGGCCACCGCCTACTGGGCAGTGCAGGGTAAGCTGTACCTGTATCAAGGCAGCCGCCTGACACAATTTGACGCCGACCGCCCTGCCGGAATCAGCTCCAGGGTGAATCTGCTGCAGCCCCATCGCTTCCGGCGCCAGGGTGAATTGTTGCTGGCGGATTCCGGCATCGGCATCACCCGCATCGACCTGTGCCCGCCCCAGCCCAAAATTCGGGACAACTATCTGCTGGAATTGGGCGCCTATAACCAGATACGGGATTTTGTATTGGAAAACGGCCTCGTGTATCTCACTGCCCAGGAGGCACAGCGCACCGATGCCAGCGCCGCACTGCAGGTGGTGAGCCTGCGTTCCAACCGCCCGCTGGGCTTTCTCAAACTGGAAGGCCAGGGCGGGGGCATTGCCCTCTCCGGACGTCGGGCCTTCGTGGCCAATGGCAGTCACGGCATCGCCCTGGTGGATGTGTTCGACCCCACCATTCCCCGGCTGCTGAAACGGGTGGCCACCATGGATTTCGCCAGCGACCTGCTTTTACATGAGCAGCACTTGCTGGTGGCGGATCGCCTGGCGGGACTGCGCGTCTATCGACTGACGGAAGACAGCCTGGTGGAAACCCAGGCGCTGCCCACCGACAGCGCCGCCATTCAATTGCAGAACTTTGATAACGGTTACGTGGGCGTGCGCTTCAAGGACGGCACCAGCGCCCTGTACCAATGGCAGGAACACAAGGTGGTCCCCGTTGCACTCCATCGCTAAACCCATTCAAATTGGCGCTGCCGTCATCCTGATTCTGCTGCTGGTGTGGTTTGTGATGGCCTACAGTCGCTACCAGGAAGGACTTGAACAGGCGGCGGACATTTTAGGCGGCCTCAACAAGATTCGTCAGGAATACATCATCGCCTATCAAAGCCAGGGCCACTTTCCACGCAGCAACACCGAAGCCCGACTGCCGGCCCCGGAAGCGGCCCGCTTCGGCGCCATCGAAGCAGCCGTGGTCATGAAAGACGAGCGCCTGTACCTGCGTATCCTCGATCACACCGGCGCCCACAGCCAGCTGTTCCTGACACCGGAAGTGAACTCCAACGATCAGTTCAGCTGGTTCTGCCGCTCCCCCGACCTGAGTGAATTCCTGCAGGAAAACCTGTTCCAGGGTTGCCAGCGCTCCAGCGAAATTCTTTCGCTGGAGCAGGCCACCGCCTTGCAGGGCAAGCCGAAACCCAAACGCGGTCAACAGCAAGCGGCAAAACTGGACATCAAGCTGCCACCACCGCCCCCGGCCCCCGAACCCGAGCCCATCAAGCCCTGCGAGGTATCCGCCCCCAGAGAGCTGCTGATCCACGACCACGGCATCGGCATCTGGGACTTCAGCGCCACACCGGTGCTGGAAGACTACATCCCCATCGAACTGTCCAACCCCACGGCCATCGCCGCCCGCATCGGCAGTGTGCTGTTCATCGCCAAGGGCAACTACATTCACTACGCTGACACCCGCAAGCAGCCAGTTGCACTGCAGAAGAGCAGTGTCTGGATCAAACCCGGCACCCGCATTTACAGCGTCGGCCAGCAGCTGTTGTGGATCACGCCGGAGAATCAACTGTTTGTGGGGGACGTCTGTTACCCGCCGAACATCCGCATCATCCACAACACCAAGCTGCGCATGTCCGGGCGGGAGCTGGCCAGCCTGAAAGTGGCGGAGGGCAAACTGCACCTGCTGAGCCGCTACCCCTCCGACTGGTCCAACCGCAGCAAACTCGACATTTACGGCATCAAGAACAACGGCACCCTGGTGCACGCCTTCAACTTCAGTTTCACCGGCTTCGCCAACAGCATGTATCGGGAGGAACCCTACCTGCTCATCGCCAATGGGCGGGACGGCCTGTCCATCAAGCAACGCACCTCCGATTTTCGTTGGATGGAAACCGAAGCCATTTCCGCAATGGATTTTGTGATGGATGCGGTGATCAAGGACAACACCCTGTGGGTGGCGGATCGCAGCGCCGGTTTGATCATTTACCGCCGCCGCTCCGGCAAAGAGCCCTGGGAACAGGTGGACCAGCGGGAGTTCGACTTTCCCGCGTTTGCATTACGCTGGTTTGAACACGGCATTCTGGTGAGCAGTGCCACCCGTCACGCCTGGGTGGCCCACGACGGCAGCAAGGCGCTGCCGTTACAACCGCCTAGTGTCCCGGAATCTCGCTGACCTTGTATTCCAGGTCATAAAGTTCATCCTGGAACTGGTAGTAGCAATCACGCCAGCGTTGCCACAGCACTTCGGTGCCGGGCTGGTTGGGGTCCCGATAGGGTTCACTGCCGCATTGTTTATCGCGCTTGGCCTTGAGGCGGGCAATCTGCTGGTTCAGCTGGTTGGCTTCCTCCTGCAATGAGGAGCGGACTTTTTCCACCTCCCCGTTCTGCTTGTCCACCCATTGGATGGCACACTGCAGATCACGCTTGCGCTGACCGGCTTCAGAAGGATCGCGGGACAGGTTGTAACGCCCCATGTACATGCGAAAGCGCACGGTGTTCAGGTCGGTATCCCCCTCCATTTCACTCTGCCAGGCCTGGCGCAGATCCGGCAGTTCCAGATAGCCTTCCGGTTCCTTCGGGTTGAGGGACGGCAGCATGATCTCGCCACAATACTGGTTCTTGCCCACGCTGCGCACCTGGGACGCGCTTTCACCACTAACGCTCATCTCATCCACTTTTACCCCCTGTTGCTCTTGCGCCGGCTGGGGCGCAGGAGGAAACTGGCTGTAAGTGACATTGCCCTGTTCGTCGACAATTTTATAGAACTTGCCCGCCTGGGCCTGGAATGACGCCAATAGAAACAAACAGATACACAGGATGAAACGCAGACTCATGCTAACCCTACCCCAAAACCAGCCAACTGAAAAAAACCCAATATGACCCCAAGTCTAGTTCAAAACCGCCTGGCCGTAGTGTTGATTAGGATGGTGTCGATTGGACTGGTAGCAATGGGAGTGACAGGCTGCAGCACCCGACCGCCGCTGCCGGAAGCGCTCCAGGGCCAGTCGTTGATTGTGCTGGGGTTTACCACCAACCGCGCCGAGCCGTATCAAGGTGGTACGCTCTACAAAGGCTTTATTATGGAGGCCCTGGATGGCGCGCCGGTGGTCCCCCTGAGCCGCGATCAATATCTGTTGGTGGCGCCAGGAGAACATCGGGTCAGCGGCCACTGCTACTGGCGCTTGCGAGGCGTGCTCAGCTTTGACGAGGACGATTTCACCGAGCCGGGGACACTGACGCTCACCACCCGGCCCGATACCCGCTACACGATTCAGTCGGATATTGATGAATACAAATACCAATGCCGGCTGACGGTGGTGGAAGGACCCCACTGAGCGGGTTCAGGTTCACCCGTCACTGGACAACAATTCAAACACATAACCGGGCAACTTGCTGTTGATTTCATCCCGCAAGCGCTGGGGCAACAGATTGGCTTCCGTGGAGGACACCTTCACCGGCCAGCGCTGCTTGCCGAGCACCTGATTGCCATCCCGGAATACCAGCTCATAGGAACCGCGCAGCCAGAACCAGCCCTGCTTCTGCTCCACCGGCGCTACGTCCAGACTGCCCTGCAACTGCAGATTGGACTGTTCCGCCAGCGGCACCCCGAGGGTGGCCAGGGCCTGTTCGATCTCCGCCCGCAGGGAATCGTCTTCGGCACTGACCTGGACCCGGAGCGACGTCAGGGCATTGCGAATCAGGGTTTCCACCGCCGCAGTATCATATTGACCCTGCAGGCCGCGGCCGTCGGCCACGATCATCAGGTTCTGATTGGACTGATCCCGCTGGATCTGCGCCAGGCGGGCGCGCTTCAGTGCGTTGAGGGCCGCCAGCGGGCTCTGCGCCTGATCACTGGCATAGTTGATCAGATCCCGGACCTCCCGGTCCAACGACTGAATGCTGTGCTGAAAACGGGTGGCGGCAGGCTGCTTGGCCAGTATCGCCAGGGCGTAGACCCGGCCCTGCTCTGTCTGCCACGACTCCACCACCTGGGCACCGCTCAACACCTGGCGGGCCTCGGTGGTCACGGTACGGGTGATCTCCTGCTGGTTGCTGACCACCTGCTGACCCTGGGCCGCGCTCACGGTGGCACTGCTGAAATCCATGCTGGAATCCTGCACCGCCACTTCAAAAATCTTGGCCAGATTGGCGGTGGCCCGATCTGCCGCCGTGTTGCGGTCATCGGCCGATCCCACCGCCGTGAGGTGGGTGGCGGCAGGATAAGCGGATTCCGGTTGATCGATCCATTGTGGTTTGCCACCGGTACTGCTGCAGCTCGCCAGCAGCCACAGCAGGGGCAGCGCCACACCGAAAGCGACAGCCCTGAATGCGCGGGGCTGGCTTGAAACGGGGGTAGAGGTTCTGTCATTGCGCAGCATGGGTTTCTCCTGATTCTGTGGGCTCCGGTAACGCGGGCCAGACATAGACCTGATCCGTCAGACTGCTGGCCAGCACCACAGCGCGACCGCGACGGCTGAATTCCGCCAGGGCCGGCAGCGCCTGACCCTTTTCCAGTACATTCACCGGGACCTTCAACGACGTGGTGATGCGGGCCACCTGGATACTGGCGGGCAGCATGTTCCAACTGCGCACATCCGCCTGCTCCGACACCACCGTGGCAATGTTCATCAATATGCCGGAAAAATCATTCTTGCTTTGGGCTTCCTGCACCATCTTGTATTTGGCCACCGCGCGTACGGTGGCAGCCGCCAGAATCTTGGCCCGTTCCGCCTCCAGATCCTCCCGCGCCCGTGCTTCCAGATTCTCCAGAATGCCGCTGCGTTGGCGTTGCACCTCTCCCGCCAGGGTCAGCTCCCGGGGCAGATAGGTGGAGTTGCGATAGTGTGGCATGACCACGCTCACCATGGTGTCCACCTCGGCATCAAACACAGAAATGCGGGTCTCGGTCTTGCTGCTCACCACCCCATCCAGATACACCAGGAACCACTCCCCTTCGTCGGCAGAGGGCGAGTGTGCTTCGCGTCCGAACTGCTGGCTGAACTGCTGGTACTCCTGCTGGAAACCCTGCCGGCGGGTGAGGTTCAGCAGGCCGGTTTGCAATGCCTGCGGAATGGGCTCGCTGCGGTCGCGCAGAATGCTGTAACAGCGGCGATAACTGATCAGGGCATCGTCCCATTCCCCGTTCAATTCGTAGATCAGCCCGGCCATGAACCGGGCGCTGGCCAGTTGCCCCGCCGTGCTGTCTTCCTTGGCCAATTGCTGCATGGTGACGTTGGCCTGCAACATTTCCACCCGGGCGCCGTCCAGATCGCCCTCCAGCAAATACCCCAGGGCCAGCATCACATGCACCAACACCTGATCGGTGGGTGTGCCGTTGTAGGTGCGCAGGGTTTCATTGGCCGTCAGCGCCGCCAGGTTCTCGGTAACACTGACCGCCTGCGCAAACTGCAGGATGGATTTGGCCTCGGCCAGATCCTGGCGACTGCCCTGCCAATCCCCCAGGTACAGTTTCAGTACACCGGTGTTCAACTTGTATTGGGCCAGATCACGATTCGCCGGCACCAGGGGCTGCAGGCGATCCAACGTAGCCTGGGGACCTGCCACTGCAAGGGAGGCCGCCGCCTGGTTCACCTGCCAGGCGCTGCACCCCTGCAACACCAAAATGGCGCTGCACAGCAGTGTCAGCGCCAGAGATTGCAACATCATCGATGGTGATCAGTAACGCAGTTTGGCGTTCTTCACGTATTTCTTGATTTTCTTCTGACCCAGCCAGACTTTGCGGTTGTCCGCCATGCTGATCAGGGTCAGGTCCACCTGGTAATACCGCACCTGCTCCTTGCCTTCCACATCGATGATGGTATTGATCTGACCCTGCATCATGAAATCAGCCCCCAGCTCCTGGCCGGCTGCGTTGCGGGTGTCCTCCCGCGCGTTCAGGTCCTGGTCCATGCGCTCATCACGGACTTCACCGCGATCATCGCGGGAGGCCACAAAATCCACCCGGCCGGAATTGATCAGGGCCCGCTCCATGTCCGCTACGAAGGTTTTCACGTTGATGTGCTCATGACTCAGGTTGCGCACCGTGCCCACGATCACCACCGGCCGCTTGCCGGTGCGACCGGCAAATTCACCGATCCAGGGGCGGGATAGGGCATCCTGGATCATTTCTTCCGCCACCAGGCGGGAATCGGTGTCGTTCCAGGCGCCACTCAGGTCGATGGTGCTGTCCGGTGCAACCCGTTCCACCGAGGTGGCACAGGCGGCAAGCAACAAGGCGGCAGAGAGGAGAATCCAATGCTTCATTATTCGGTTTCCTTCATGAATCGGTCAAAGTTGGCGTTGGCTTTTTGCTGATAGTACTGCTTGAAATTCTGGGACAGTTTGCCCGCGGTGCTGATAGCATCATCCAGTGCTTTCATGTCCATTTCGGCAAACGAATAGATGTTACCTGTGTTCTTGTCCTTCCAGCGGCCCTTGATCTTGGCGCCGTTCAACACCGTCTGGGTGCTGCTGCTCAGGGTTTGCTGGATGCTGCTGGTGGCGGTATCACCGGTGCTGGCGGCGTAATCATCCAGGGTATGATCAATATAGGTGGACACCATGCGCGCCACCTCGGCCCGGGCCCGGGTATCGGCAGTGGAGGTTTGCAGGGATTCATCATTCAGGGGTGGCGCAAAGGCCACGCCGAAAACAAAACGACCGTCATCATTATCCACGGCCTGGGTGCCTTCGTTGACCCAATCCGGGGCGCCACTGATCCCGAGGTCACTTTCAATGGTGGGGGAGCTGCTGCAGGCAGCCAGAATCGAAACCAGCAACAGGGCCGACAATCCGTGGAACACACGCACCATGGTGATTACTCCTTAATCAAAGTCGTTATTGTCATTTTAATGCTTGTTCAAGCTTAATAGATTACGCCGCACGAATCGAACAAGTTGCATGAAAGCGGACATAAATCACAAACCGGCAACCCCGGCGCCTGGCTATAAAACTCCGAGCATGAAATCCGGGCATAAAAAAAGGGGGCCGGATATTCCTGCCCCCTTTTCACTGTCTCGCCAGGCTGCCTTTATTCCACTTTTTCCACGCCCAACAGCTCAACATCGAACACCAACACCTGGTTGGGGCCGATTTTCGGGCCGGCACCACGGGCACCGTAGGCCAGGTCGGAAGGAATGAACAGCTTCCACTTGTCGCCCACTTTCATCAGTTGCAGCGCTTCGGTCCAGCCTTTGATAACGCCATTCACCGGGAAGGAGATGGGTTCGCCCCGCTCCACCGAACTGTCGAAAACAGTCCCATCCGGCAGGGTGCCGTGATAGTGGACATTCACTTTGTCATTGGCATCCGGGGTTTCACCGTCACCTTTGGTGATCACTTCATATTGCAGACCACTCTCGGTCACGATCACACCATCCCGCTTCTTGTTCTCTTCCAGGTACGTGTCTCCGGCCACTTTGTTCTCCTCCAGCGCCTTGTTCTGGGCCGCCTGCTGCTCCTGCATCTTGCGCGCCTGCAGGGCATTCATGGCTGCCACCATTTCCTCCTGGGTCATCTTGGATTCGCTGCCGCTGAAACCATCGTCGAACCCCTGGTAGAACGCTTTCACATCCAGCTCATCTTTCAGATCCCGACCCATACCCTCACCAAACTTCAGACCAATGGCGTAACTGGCCTTCTGATTTTCGGTCTGCAATGACACCGCCGGTTCGCTTTTGGCCGCGGCTCCCTCACTGCCCGCTTCACCTTTACAGGCCACCAGGGCAGCCACGGCAGTCGCCACGATTATGTATTTCTTCATGCTTTCTCCTGTCTCCAATGAATACCCGGGATGCGGTGGAATGCGTATCGAAATAACAGGCACCAGGGCCCATAAAGCTCAATCACTTCGCCCCCTGATCACTCCGGATTGTATTGTTATCGTTTGGGGTCGATCCCGATGGTAACAGAAAGCCCCTGCATCTGAACCATAGGGCGGAAATATTTTGCGTTCTAAGGGCTATGTGCTATCACATGAAAGGTAGATATTGTTTAGACAACCCGTATAATTGCTAACGACTGCGTCACCAATCACAGCTGAGGAACTTTGATTATGGCAGCAAAAAAAACCACGGCGAAGCGAAGCGCCGCGAAAGCAAAAAAAGATCCGGTGGTTGAGCTCTCAGCCCAGATCACAAAACTGGAAGCTCAACTGGACGCGGCCCGTAAAAAAGCCGTGGACCAATCCACCAAAGCCGTCATCGCTGCCAAGAAAGCCATGGTGAAAGCGCAGGCTGCTGCGAAGAAAGCCAGCGCCAAAACTGCGGACAAAGCCAAAGCAAAACTGGCCGAGACCAAAGTGACGCTGACCACCGCTCAGGCGGCCCAGGCGGCAGCCAAGAAAGAGGCAGCCAGCGCGGCCAAAGTGAAGAAAGCCGTTGCCGCTGTTACCAAGCAGCTGGTCGCTGAAGCCAAAGCGGAAGCCAAGAAGGCGGCCGACAAAGCCAAAGCACTGGCCATGAAAGAAGCCGCTGCCAGGAAGAAAGCAGAAGCCAAGGCCAAAGCGGCGGCCAAGAAAAAGGCCGTAGCAGCCAAAAAGGCCGCTGCCAAGAAAGCCACAGTGAAGAAAACCGCGGCCAAAAAGGTACCCGCCAAGAAAGCTGCGGTGAAAAAGGCGGCCGCCAAGAAGGCCCCGGCCAAGAAAGTAGCCGTCAAAAAAGCGGCCGCTCCCAAGAAAGCCGCAGTAAAGAAAACCGCGGCCAAAAAGGCACCCGCCAAGAAAGCAGTGGCCCCCAAGAAGGCTGCAGCCAAAAAGGCACCGGTGAAAAAAGCGGTTGCTCCGAAGAAGGCAGCGCCTAAAAAGGCAGCCCCCGCCAAAGCCACCAAGCCGGCCGCCGCAAAAAAAGCAGCACCGGTGAAAAAGGCGGCCGCGAAAAAACCCGCAGCCCCCAAGGCCCCGGCCGCACCGAAGGTTGAAGCGCCCAAAGCAGCCGCACCCAAGCCTGCTGCGCCTAAACCTGCAGCACCGGCCAAGCCCGCCGCGGTAAAACCGGCAGCGCCCAAAGCCCCCAAGGCTGAAGCGCCCAAACCGGTGGTCCCCAAAGCACCAACTCCGGTAGCCGCCAAACCGGTAGCCGCTCCGGCACCCAAGCCGGTTGAACCAGAGCCACCCAAAGTGGAAGAAAAGCCGTTTGAACTGAAGCCGGTGGATGCACCCACGGCTCCGGACCGCAGCATTTTCAATCCGGAAAAAGACGCCTAATCTTATTAAGCGTTAACACAAAGAGGGCTGTTTCCCCGCGGGAGCAGCCCTTTTTTCATGGCCGCGAATTGGGTATCCTGCCCACCCCCCACTTCACGCGGCCAGACACCATGATCCAACTGCAATCGGTCTCCCTTTTTCGCGGCAATAAGTGTTTATTGCAGGACGCATCCTTCACCGCCTATCCGGGGTGGCATATCGCGTTGGTGGGCCATAACGGCTGTGGCAAATCCTCTTTGTTCTCCCTGCTGCTGGGCCAGGCCGGTGCCGATGCCGGGCAGGTCCATATCCCCGCTGGCAGCCGCATAGCCCACATGGCCCAGGAGGTGGAAGCTCTGGACCGCTCCGCCATCGATTATGTGATTGACGGCGACCAAGCCCTGCGCCATCTGCAACAACAACTGGTCCAGGCGGAAGCGGAGAACGACGCCCAGCGCATCGCACAATATCACCAGCAGCTGGACGACATCGACGCCTACAGCGCAGAGTCCCGTGCTGCCAAACTGCTTACCGGCCTGGGCTTCCAGCAAGCGCAATTCGGTAATACGGTGAAATCGTTCTCCGGTGGTTGGCGCATGCGCCTCAACCTGGCGCAGACCCTGATGTGTCCTTCCGACATCATGCTGCTGGACGAACCCACCAACCACCTGGACCTGGACGCCATTCTCTGGTTGGAGGCCTGGCTCAAGGCCTATCCCGGCACCCTGATTCTGATTTCCCACGATCGTGAATTCATCGATGAAATCACCGAACACGTACTGCACATTGAGCACCAACGGCTGAACTATTACAGCGGCAACTACTCCGGGTTTGAGATTCAGCGCGCCGCCCGCATGGCCAACCAGCAGTCCGCGTTTGAAAAGCAGCAACGGGAAATCGCCCACCTGCAGACATTCATCACCCGCTTCAAGGCCAAGGCCACCAAAGCCAAGCAGGCCCAAAGCCGGGTGAAGGCGCTGGAGCGAATGGAAAAAATTGCTCCGGCCCATGTGGACTCTCCCTTTCACTTCAGCATTCCCGCCGCCAGCAAGATGTCCGACCCCTTGCTGGACATCAAGGCCGGAGAACTGGGTTACCAGGACCAGGCCCTATTGCATCAGGTGGCAATGCAGCTGGGCCCCGCAACCCGCATCGGCCTCATCGGCCCCAACGGGGCGGGCAAATCCACCCTGATCAAAACCCTGGCGGGCACCCTGCAGCTGGTGGCGGGCGACAAAACACTGGGGGAACACACCAAAATCGGATACTTCGCCCAGCACCAGCTGGATCAGCTGGATGCGTCCGCCACTCCGCTGCTGACCCTGCAACGGGAGGCGCCGAACACCGACGAGCTGACCCTGCGTAAATACCTGGGCAGTTTCGGCTTTCATGGCGACGCGGTGCTGGACAACATCGGGCGTTTCTCCGGGGGTGAGAAAGCCCGCCTGGCCTTGGCCCTGATCATCTGGCACAAGCCCAACCTGCTGCTGCTGGATGAACCCACCAACCACCTGGACCTGGAAATGCGCCTGGCGCTGACTCTGGCGCTGCAGGATTACGAAGGCGGGCTGGTGCTGGTTTCCCACGACCGCCACCTGTTGCGCTCCACCACCGACGAACTCTATCTGGTGGCCCACCAGTCGGTGCAGCCTTTCCAGGGTGACCTGGAGGACTACAGCCGCTGGCTGCTGGAATACCGCCAGGCGCAGCAGAATTCAGCCAGCTCAGACGACGGCGAGCGGGAGGACAAACGGGATCGCAAGGCGGAACGCCAGAAAGCGGCGGAGATTCGCAACCAGCTGCGCCCATTGAAGAACCAGCTCAGCAAACTGGAGAAGACCCTGGCGCAACTGGAGTCAGAGAAACAAGCGATCGAAACAGAACTGGCGGCAGAAGACCTGTACGCGGCGGCCAACAAGGATAAATTGACGGACCTGTTACAACGTCAGGGCAGCATCAGTGCCCAATTGGAAGAAACGGAGCTGGCGTGGCTGGAGGCCTCGGAAACCCTGCAAACCCTGGAACAGTCGCTGCTAGGTTGACTGGTCCTGTTCCTGCTGGAAGTTGGCCGCATCACCCAAATTAATATTGTGTTGGGTGAACTCAGCCAAGTCCAGGCCAAAGGAACCATCCATCAGCACCGTCTTGACGCGATGCTGCGCCTCGGCAGCGGCCTCCCGCTGGGCTTTCAGGTCGACAATTTTCTGCGGCATGGGTTGCTTGTTGGCATCCAGTAACAGGGCCACCTTGGGCAAGAGCCGATTGGTTGGCTCCACCGACAACACCACCCCCACTTCACCGGACGCCATCTCCACCAGCGCACCCGGCGGATAGATTCCGATGCACTCGATGAATTTAACCACCAGCTTGGGATCGAACTGGCTGCCGCTGTTTTCGTACAGAATTTTCAGCGCCGTGGCGGAGGTGTTGCCTTTGCTGTAACAACGCTGACTGGTGATGGCGTCATAGGCATCGACGATGGTCACCACCTTGGTGTAAAAGTTGAGGGCGCTGGCATCCATCCCCAGCGGATAGCCTTTGCCATCCAGCCGCTCGTGGTGATTGTAGGCGGCGCCAATGACTTCGTTGGGCAGGGTTTTATCCTCCACCAGAATCTCGCGGCCGAACACCACATGCAGCTTCATATGTTCGAACTCTTTATCCGTCAAGCGGGAAGGCTTGTTGAGGATGGTCTGATCCACCTTCATTTTGCCCACATCATGCAACATGCCGCACAAGCCCAACAGCTCCATGTGTTTGCGGCCCACCCCCACATGACGGCCCAGGGCGATGGCCAGAATACCGACGTTAAGACAGTGCTCAGCTGTGTACTTGTCCACATTTTTGATTCGGGTAAGCCACATCATGGCGGAAGGGTTGCGCTCAATGGAATCCACACACTCCCTGATCAGCTTGCGGATTTCCGTGGTGTCGATACGCCCATCGCGATACGCACTGTCGAGGATATTTTCCACTTCACCATAGGCTTTCCGGTAATGCTTGTTGGCCTGCCGGATTTCCTTTTCCACCGGCGTGGTGATGCTGTACTGCTTGGGTTTATTGCGCCCCAGCATTGCACTGCGAACGTCCGGCGTCATCCCGGATTTGAGGACGTCGATGTAGACGAATTCACAGATATTCTTGAGGGCGATCAGGTCATCCTCATCGTGAACCGGAAAGCCCTGGAACACAAACGGAGCGTCCAGCCACGGCCGATCCAACTGGGACACGTGCATGCCCAGTTTGAGCTGGTCGGTGGGAACTTTAACGGTCTCCCGCGAACGGGTCACTTTTCTCTTCATTCAGGTGCAAACGGCTCGTACCACTACTCCTATAACTGTAGTCCAGGAATTCAGTATCGACCCGACAAACAACAAATATTCACGTTTGTTAGCCGTCCGCCCGCACGTCTACTTACGGAGAAAACTCCCCACCAAATCAGGCACATAAAACGGATTAGGATAGATGATTGATGAATTTGATGCACCGGACGGCCCACCTTTTTGGCGGTTTTCGTCCTGTCGCTGATCGGCACCAGCCCGTAGAATGGGCGCCCGTTTATCCGGCAACCCTCGGACCACTCGCCAAACCATTCTTCAGACAGGGCCAGCAGCATGCCACCACCCCCACTGATACAATTTGTCCTAATGGCCTGCATCATCAGCATCGGCATGGGGCAGTTTATTGTGTTTGCGGTGCTGGCGCCCCTGATTCGCAGCGTGGGGCTACAGGAGATCCACGGCGGCCTGATCCTGTCGTTTTCCTCGGTGATCTATGCGCTGAGCAGCGGAGTCTGGGGGCGGGTAAGCAGCGTATTCGGACGCCGAAAAGTGATTCTGGTGGGCCTGCTGGGATACTGCCTGGGCACCCTGATGTTCGCCGCGGTGTTCTTTGCAGGACTGCAACTGTGGTTGCAGGGCACACTGCTGTTTGCGGGCCTGTGCGTTACCCGTATGCTGCAGTCGGTGTTGATGGGCGCCACCGCGCCGGCCGCCACCGCCTACATGGCGGACATCACCACGCCGGAGCAGCGGGTGAAAGGCATGGGCTTATTGGGCTCCGCCCACAGCCTGGGGACCATATTGGGCCCGGCACTGGCGGCACCCCTGATTCTGTTGCATTTACTGGCGCCGCTGTTGGCCGCCAGCGCCATCACCCTGTTGATGGCCGTGGTGGTGTGGCGAGCGCTGGCGGCACCACCGGTCACCCAGCCAACCAGGGTACACATCGGCCGGGAGATCCTGAATACGGTCAGATCCTATTTCGATGCCCGTTACGCCGACATCTTGTTGATTGGGGTGTTGATGTTCATGGCCTATGCCATGTGCCAGCAGACGGTGGGTTACCTGATCCAGGACCGGCTCCACATCAGCCCTGCGGAAACCGCCACCATTGTGGCCCATGCATTCATTTGCTCCGCGGTGTTTTCATTGATTGGCCAGTTCGTGGTGGTGGCGAAATTGAAGCTGGAATCCAACACCCTGCTGCTGATCGGCCTGCCGTTGATGCTGGTGGGCTACCTGGTGCTGATGCAATTGCAGATGGAGCGCGATGCCCTGCTGGCCTTCTCATTCATCGGTTTTGGCTTTGGTCTGGCCATGCCGGGATTTTCCGCCAGCGCTTCACTCTCGGTGTCTGCAGAGGAACAGGGCGCGGTGGCCGGTGTGATCGCGGGTGCTCCCGCCTTGGGGTTTATTCTGGGGCCCACCCTCGGCGCCATGTTCTACGAGGCCCACGTGATGGCACCCTACGCAGCGGCGGCGCTGCTCAACGGACTGTTGGCCCTGGCGGTGCTGCGCCGACACTGGGCACGCAACACCGCCTGACCACAACGACGCTCTAGGCCCGTGCCAGCACCGCCTCCACCAGTTTGCTGATGCCGGCAGAGGCTTCACTGATGCGCCCGGCCAGCATGTAAGCCGGCGTGGTCACCAGTTTGCGCGTTTCATCGATGCTGATTTCATCCACCGCACAGGGTTCGTGACTGGCCCCCATGGCCACCACAGCTTTGGCGGCGTCATCCTCATCACTGCCCAGGGTACACTTGACCCCTTCACCGAACAGTTTGGGAGCCAACGCCGGCGCGATGCACACCAGGCCAACCGGTTTGCCCTGTTGGTTCATGGCCTGGATAAAGTTCACCAGATCCTCGTTCACACTCATGCCGGTGCCGTCCACCGCGAAGCTGGACAGGTTCTTGGCCACCCCGAACCCACCGGGTACGATCACGGCGTCATAGTCCTCTGCACGAGCCTCGGCCAGATCAATGATGTTGCCGCGGCAGAGGCGGGCGGATTCCACCAGCACATTGCGGGTTTCCGGCATTTCCTCACCGGTCATGTGATTCAGTACATGCATCTGGCTGACGTTGGGAGCCATGCACTGGAATTCCACCCCCGCCTCGTCCAGGCGCAGCTGCACCAGGGTGGCCTCGTAGATCTCGGCGCCATCAAACACACCACATCCAGACAGGATTACCGCTACTTTCTTTGCCATTGTTTGCCTCCGTTTCAGATCGGGTTGTTACTGCAGCCGCTCAGGATTCCTGGCTCAGGTGCGCCAGCGTATGGGCGCCCTGCTCCCAGTTCTGCCCGTCAAAGGATTCGATGATTAACTGCGCCGGTCGGGTATCCAGGCAGCGCACGTTAACATCCACCCCATCGGGGTTGGAGCGGGGAATGTAAAAGGATTTTATCCCACAGGTTTTACAAAACTGATGTTTCGCCACCCCGGTATTGAAGGTGTACGTGGTCAGGTTGTCGGCTCCGCTGAGCAGGGTGAACTTCGACTTGGGCACGATCAGGTGCAAAAAGCCGGCTTTGGCACAAATGGAGCAATTGCAGTCCTGACTGACCACCTGCTCCGGTACTTCGATTTCGAACCGCACTGCACCGCAGTGACAGCCTCCCTGATAATGCATTACCGCCTCACATCAAGATACTTCAGAATCCAGGTCGCTTATTGTAACGTCCTCATTCCGCTGCCGGGAAGGGGGGCTCAACCCCGCCATAAACCCATGCACCGCCTGCAGGAATGGTTCCGGCAGCTCGGCAAAGGCCACATGACCACAGGGCAGAATCACACGCTCGGCATGAGGCAGCAGCGCTAACGCCCGCTCGCCATCCAGCTGGGCCCGGATCACCGGGTCCTTTGCCCCGAACACCAGCAAGCAGGGCGCCCGCACCTTGGGCGCAATCTCGGTGAGATCGTTTTCCGGTTGCCCGAAACTGCGCCACAGAGCCCGACCCAATGCCACGGGTTCCGCTGCAGACTGTTCATCGTGGGCACGGGCAAGCATGGCACTGCTGACGGCGGTTTTGCGCTTTATGTAGAACCGGGCAAAACGGTAGGGCGAAAGCGACAGCGCGCTGCCCTGCAGACGACAAAAACCCTGCGTCAACCAGTTGCGGGGCGTAAAGCCACCCGGAGCCACCAACACCAGCCCCCGCACCCAGCAAGGGTGACGTGCCGCCAGCTTCACCGCCGCATTGCCGCCCAGGGAGTTGCCCACCAGCACCACATCCTTCAACCCCAGGGTGGCGACAAATTCCTCGAGCACCCGATAGAAATCCTCCACCGTCACCCATTGCCCGGCCATCATGGGCGGTGACTGCCCAAAGCCGGGCCAATCCAGGGCGATCACCCGCCCCAGCCGGGTCAAGGGTTCCATCACCGCGGCAAAATCCCGCTGCTCCCCCGGGTTGGCATGCAGCAGGAGAATGGGGGCACCCTGCCCCTGGTCAGAATAGTTCACCACTGCCGAAGGCAAGGTCACGCTTGGCATCGCAATATCATCCTTGAGAACTGTGTTCGTACCAAAGTATCAGGCTGCGAGCCCGGGTGCCAGCACTGATCAACACCCCCGTTCAGTTCTTGTACACACCTGAAATTCAAGGACTTTTGAACTCACCTCAAAAGGCGTCTTGAACTGCACTGGCAAACCCTCTAGAGTATACAGCGTATACTTAAAGTGGACTCACTCCACCCGACAACAAAAACAAGGCAGAGAGAAACGGCACATGACGGCAGCGAACACGGAACCCAAGCTTCCCCCCGTTCCCAAGGGCGGCAAAATCAAACACGCAATGAGTCTTGGCATCGACATCTGGAACAACCTGGATCGTTACCAGGAGGAATACGGCGACTCCTTCACCCTCACTTTACCGGGGCAGGGCCCGATGGTGTGGACCGGCGATCCGGAGGTGGTACGGGACACGTTCGCGCTCAAGCCGGAGCAATATGATCCGTTCTCGGTGCAGATCCCCATTGATGTGGGCGAGGAATGTGTGTTGTTTGAAAATTTCAAAAAGCATCAGGATTCCCGCAAACGCATCATTCCCTCCCTGGCCACAGCGCAACTGAAAAGCCGCGCCGGTGTCATGCACGACATCATCAGTGAGCACATCGATTCCTGGACTGTGGGCGAGGCATTCAATTTCCCCAGAATCGTTGGCGACATGACCCTCGATATTATTTGCTACACCCTGTTCGGCCTGCGCGAAGGGGAACGCAAGGAACGCTACAAGGAACTGATCCTGGGCTGGCTCACCACGTCCACCAACGACACCATGTTCACCATCGGCCAGCTGTACGGCGCCCGTAAGTTCCGCGCCAAACTCAACGCCAAATATCGCCAGCGCACCGAAGAAGGCAAGATGGGCAATCTGAAGAAGGGGCTGCTGCCCTGGAAACAGCCGCTGGACTACAAGGTGCAACTGGCCCAGATGATCCGCGAAGATGCCGAGGGCATCCGCGCCCGTATGGACGAGAACGAGTCCCACATGCTGTCGGTGTTTGCCCGCGCCAAATACGATGACGGCGAATTTCTGGAGATGGAGAAGGTCATTTCCGAGTGCATCGCCATGATGGTGGCCGGCCATGAAACCAGCGCCGCCACCTCGTCCTGGATGCTGATCTGGTTGTTGAAAAATCCCCAGGTCATGGCCAAAGTACGACAGGAAATCGCAGACTCGGTGGCCAAGGTGGGGGAATACGATCCGCTGGTGATCAGCGAACTGCCCTACATCACCGCCTGCCTGAATGAATCCCAGCGCCTGTCACCCTCGGCGCCGGCCACCGTGCGCTGGCTGACGGACGACACCCAGCTGGGCAAGTGGCTGATGCCCAAAGGCACCTGTGTTTCACCCTGCATGTACCTGACCCAGCGTCGCAAGGACATCTACGGTGAAGACGCCCACCAGTATCGCCCCGAGCGCTGGCTGGACGGCAGCTGCAAACCCAAGCCGTGGGAATTCTTTCCCTTTGGTGGCGGTCGCCGGGCCTGTGCCGGCATGGCCCAGGCCCGGCAGCAACTGCGGATTATTCTGGCGGAGATCGTGCGCCGGGTGACGTTTGAATCCAACGAGGAATACGTACATACCGATGCCCTGCCCACGCCGCGTTTGGTGGGCGGGCAGACCGAACCGAAGGATGGCGTCTGGGTCACAGTGAAGGCGGTACTGCCAAAAGAGGCGGGCATTACCCAGTTCAAGCAGAGCGCGTAAGCCGATGCAACCGGCAGGGAGACTGCGATTGCCTCCCTGCCGTTAAAACTGCACCGGCTTTTCCCAGATACCCAACGCGATACAACCTTCAATCGAGATGATGTCATGCCCGGTACCCGGGCGGTGAATCACCAGGTCACCCACTTGGTAAGTCACATCGCCATCTTGCTGGCTGCCGTGCAGAATCAGGATGTGTTCAAAACCCCGATGCAGATGATTGGCCACCCGCGCACCGGGCTGGTAATGCAATAGCGCAGAACGGGGCCCGTCTTCACCGCTGGCATACAAGGTTGCGATAAACACCCCTTCCGCCAAAGGCTCCCACTGATGCTGCGCCAGCAAAGCATCCTGCCCCAACATCACATTGACCACCAGCGACTTGTCAAAATCATCCATTGACCGCTCCCGGATTCAATTCCACTTCAGTCTAGCCGATCACTTCCAGTAATGCGGAGGAAGTGCTGGTAGCACCGAACACGCCGCCCTGCATTTTGATCATTTCGATGGCCGCCAGGTGGTTGTTATAGTCGGTGGCGCCGCAGCAATCTTCAAGCATCAAACATTCAAAGCCCCGGTCGTTGGCTTCACGCATGGTGGTGTGCACGCAGACATCGGTGGTAATCCCGGTGAGCACCAGATTCTGGATGCCCCAGGTGTGCAGAATCAATTCCAGATCCGTCGCGCAGAACGAACCCTTCCCGGGTTTGTCAATGATGGGCTCCCCTGGCTGCGGATAGAGCTCCGGAATGATGTCCCACCCCGGCTCCCCCCGCACCAGAATGCGTCCGCAGGGGCCAGGGTCACCGATTCCGGCACCCATGCGCCGCGAGCGCCAACGTTTGTTGGCGGGTAGATCGCTGAGATCCGGCCGATGCCCCTCCCGGGTATGCAGAATGTGAAAACCCTGGGCGCGGAAGGCCGACAGCACCCGGCCAATGGGCTCGATGGGAGCACGGGTCAGGGAAAGGTCGTACCCCATGCTGTCCACATAACCACCCTTGCCACAAAAGTCCGTCTGCATGTCGATGATGATCAACGCAGTGTTGTCCGGCCGCAGCTCACCGTTGTAGGGCCAGGGATAGGGATTGGCGGCCACCGTTTTGTCATGCATCACTTTGCTCCTGATGGTTTCAATGTGGTTGTGCAGGCTGTGGTTGTACGGGCATTCCCCATGACACTAGTGCGTGTCCTTTAACACCGTCTCTCTCAGGTGGAGGCTTCGGTGGTGTTGTGTATGTCCGGCACCGGTGCCGAGGCATCGGCAAAGCGATGACACCCCAGCAAGAGCACGGTCACCATCAGATACGCGGCGGAGACCAACGGGCTCTCACCAATGCCGATGGATTCGCCGTGCATGAAACCAAAGAACGTGAGCAGGCATCCGGCCAGGGAAAATGCCGCCGCCTTCAGAAAATCCCGTTCGATCACAAAGGTGGCAATGGCACCCAGCACCAATCCGCCGAGGATGGCGCCACCCCCTAACACCGCCAGCCCTTCATACAGGATTCCCACCTGCCCCATGGCCTCGTAGCCTACAGTGGCGGCGTTGGTGCCGGCCGCTCCCAGGGCGTTGTCGATCATCAATTTGCCCCAGGCTGCCAGGTGCGGCATCAACGCCAACACGATGGCCGGCGCATGGGATTTGGGGGATTCCTGGAAGGCCTGGGAGCCAATCAACATGCCGATGTAAAGCAGAATCGGCGCAATGGCCACCACCGGAATCAGGGCCGAGATAATCGACAGAATACCCAACCAGGCCAATACCAGAATACAAATACCGGTGGCGGCGGAATAACCCAAACCACCGCCCATGGCTTTCCATCCGGGATGACCGATGTACACCGCGTTGATGAACGGATTCCCCATCAAACACCCCACCAGGCTCACCGCACCGTCGGCGGTCAGCACCTTGGTGGTGGGGAACTCATCGCCGGCCACCGCCGCACTTTCCACGTTGTCCATGGCTTCCACCAGATCATAGATGCCGAAGGGAATAGCGGTGACCAGAATGATGCCGATGAACTCAAAGCCACTGAACACGTGGCCCACGGCCGGGATCGGCACACTGAAACCGAAATTGCTGAAGGCCGCGCCCAGGTTCTCCACGCTCATACCACCCCAATTCAATCCCGCTGCGGTAGAGACCCAGGCAATGGTGGTGCCGACTGCAATGGCCACCAGTCCGGCCGGTATCCCTTTGAAATAACGCACGCCACCGAACCAGGACAACAGAATAATGGCAAAACAGGTGACACCGATCACCGGCGTCATAAACATTTCCAACGCCGGGCGCAACGAGATGAAGGCGATGGAGACCCCCGCCAGGGTGCCCAACAAAGCGGCCCGCGGCGTAATCTTGCGGATCACCGGCGCAATGAACGCTCCGATCATCAACACAAAACTCTGCACGAACACCCAGGTTAAGCCAGCCTCCCAACCTTTAACCGGATCGCCGGTGGTGCCGGCAATGGGCAGCATGATCACAAACACCACCACAAACATATGGGGCACACTGATGCCGGATGGCAATGCGCACACATCATTGCGCCCGGTTTTCTTGGCCAGTCGATGGGCCAGCCAGGCGTAATAGGTGGTACTCAAAAACAACATCAAGCCGGTGGCCGGCAATATGCGCCCGAACACCAGCTCATCCGGCATCTGCAACACAAACCGCAGCAACCCCGTAAGCACCAGCATGTTCACCAGAATATTGGTGCCAAATCCGAATAACGCATTCCAATCCCCGGGTCGCCACAGCGACGGTTTAAACTCGTTCATGGTTCGTTCCTCCCCTTGCCCAGTCTCTCGATGCGGAGTTCAGGCAGTGATGGTTTCTATGATGGCAGCTGAATCGGTTACCCAACCAAAGATGCCCCCCTGCGCTTTAATCATGCGTAAGCCTGTTTGATGGAACTCGTCGAAATACGACGCGCAACAATCGGATACTGCAACACAGCGATAACCCCGATCATTGCCTTCGCGGATCGTGGTGTGCACACAAACCTCGGTGGTGACACCACACACCAGCAGCGTTGTGATACCGTGGGTGGTGAGCAACAATTCCAGGTCGGTTTGATAGAACGCGCCCTTGCCGGGTTTATCGATCACCACCTCCCCCGCCACCGGATACAACTCCGGAATGATGTCGTGGCCCGGCTCCCCTCGAATCAGTATCCGGCCCATGGGGCCATCGGCACCGATGCGGGTGGCTGGATGACCCCGCATGACCTTGGCGGGATGCGCATCGGATAAATCCGCACGGTGGCCCTCCCGCGTATGGATCACCATCAGGCCCTGAGCCCGGGCGACTGCCAGCAACCCCTGGCAGGGAACAATGGCCCGGCGCAGTTTGCTGACATCGTTGCCCAGGCTACTGCCAAAGCCACCGGGCTCGATAAAGTCCCGCTGCATATCAATGATCACCAGCGCCGTACGGGCCCACTCCAGCTCGATGGATTCCGGCTCCGCTTTAATTGTCACTGCCATGGGATGCCTCCTTCCGCAACCGGTGTTTGCCTACCAGATCCACTTCACCATGGCCTGGGCCACGTCTTCGTCGATGCCGTCGATGCCGTATTTGTTGCGCCAGATCTGATACTCCACCCCGGCCTGCAGCACCCCGGGTGCACCCCAGGTTTTACCCACATCCACCAGCAAGCGCGGAGCGGTAATCAGGTTGTCCTCAGAGGGGTCCAAACCGAAGGCGTAATCCAGGAAGCCTTCAAACGCAAAGTCCAGGGAGCCGATGGCAAAGGGTTTGAACCAGACCAGGGTGATCTGGTTACCGGTGTCCGTATTGGCTTCATTACGGGCGTAAAAATTGATTTGAAACACCGGCATGCCCGGGACATTCAGGTCCAACCCGAGGCCGTACAGATAATTGTGAAAACCGTCACCCACCTCCATCGTGGCGCTGAGCAGTACATCCTTGATGAAGCCAAAGCTGAGGTCTGACCCGGTCATCTTGCCGAAGCTAAGGCGCGGGGAGTATTCACTGTAAAAACTGGTTTCGATTTCACCGCCTCTACGATCCGGATTCACCAGGTCAACAAAGAAAAAGTTGTCCCCGTATTTCCAGCCATTGACGTGTTCCACCGTGATCACCGAGCCGGACACCGCATTGGAATCCAGCTGACCGGTTCCGGTGTTGAAAAAAATGGCTTCATAAGAATCGCCATACAGATACTGAATATTGGTGGCACTCCATTGGGCAGCACCGGCCCAGGCACCTGCGGCATAACCGAGACCACCGAGCACTGCCACCACCTGGAGCAGGAATGGCTGGGCCCACTTTCCAAACGCGCGTCGAACTGGATACATACTCTGAACTCCTGCTTGGCCTTATCACCCGCTTCGGGGTACCATTTATTAGTGCACTTTGTTGTTTATTTCGTTGTATACAACAGAAAGCAAGCCACATACCAAACCGGCCAGACCTTCGGGTTTATTTTTAATTGGATTTAGTTTTCAATCGGTTATAACAGCAGACGTGGCGCGGTGACGGCCCCCGAGGGATGTCGGCCCTGCCTCAAAGATGGGCACGGTTGAGGAAGTCGGCGCACAGTTTGTGCTCCGCTCCTTAGAGGCAATCAAGTGTGTGGTAATAGAGGAAAGCGGCAATCAAGAGTAGTAACGACATGGACCAGAAGCCCAACCCACAGGAAATCTACGGCACGTTGCGGGAGATGATCATCGCCCTGCGCATCGCTCCCGGCTCCCGGGTGACGGAATCGCAGTTAGCGGATTATTTCTGCGTCAGCCGCACCCCTGTGCGCGCCGCCCTGCAACGGCTGGAAAGCGAAGGCTTTCTCACCATCAAGTCCAAGCAGGGTTGTTTTATCCGCAACATCGACATGCTGGAGATCAGCCAGTACTACGATGTGCGGGTGGCTTTGGAGAATCAGGCGCTGGAGGAAATATCCAAGTTATCAGACCACCGTGCGCTGGCAGCTCTGGCCGAGCGCTGGCATCCGGAGCAGCTGAATTTCGGGCTGGAGATCAATGACGCGTTAAAAGAGGCAGAGGAACATTTCCACCTGGAGCTGGCCACCCTGTCCCGCAATAAAGTGCTGCTGCAATACCTGGCGGATGTGAACGACCACATCCGCGCCATGCGACGCCTGGGCTGGCCCAACAGCAAAAGTGTCACCGACACTTATGAGGAACACCATCGTATTTGCCAATTGTTAATGGCCGGTGACCTGGCAGATGCCCAGGCGGAAATGTCCAATCACATCCGCAAAAGCCAGGACCAGGCCAGCCGCATCACCCTGCACCAGCTCTACGGCAATCGGGATGTGATCAGTTTCGAATGAGGCAACGGCCGTCCTAGTGCCGTCGCCAGTTCTGGTATTTCTCCACCCAGCGCAGCAACCATTCCGGCTTGTGGGCTTTCTTCCATTCACCGGCGGCGTACTTGTTGGCTTCGTTCATGGTGGGATAAATGTGTATGGTGCCGAGGATCTTGTTCAAGCCCAAACCGTGCTTCATGGCCAGCACATATTCTGCTATCAGATCCCCGGCATGCTGTCCCACGATGGTCACCCCCAGGATTTTATCCTTACCCGGCGGGGTCAACACCTTCACAAAACCATAGGCCTCTTCGTCGGTGATGGCACGGTCCAGATCGTCGATGCCATAGCAGGCCACTTCGTAGGGAATGTTCTGCTGGCGGGCTTCCAGTTCATTCAAGCCCACCCGCGCCACTTCCGGCTGGGTGAACGTGGCCCAGGGAATCACCGAGTAATCCGCCTTGAATTTTTTCAGGTGCCCGAACAGGCCGTTCACCGAGGCATACCAGGCCTGATGGGCAGCGGTATGAGTGAACTGGTACGGCCCCGCCACATCACCACAGGCCAGAATGTGCTTGTAGTTGGGCACCCGCAGATAGGCATCGGTGTTGATGGTGCGGTTGGGATTCAGGGCAATGCCCAACTCCTCCAGGCCCAGTCCGTCGGTGTTGGCCGTACGCCCCACCGCCACCAGGATTTGATCGCAATGCACCGCCACTTTTTTGCCCTTGTGCTCACAGATCACCACTTTGTCCCGGGCGTATTGATCCACTCCGACCACCTTATGATTGGTGAGCACCTTGATGCCTTCCTGGGTAAAATTGGCGGTCACCAGGGCAGACACCTCCTCGTCCTCCCGCATCATGATGCGGGGCAGCATCTCGATCTGGGTCACCTCCACCCCCAAACGACTGAAGGCCTGGGACAGCTCGCAACCGATGGGCCCACCCCCCAGCACCGCCAGCCGCTTGGGTTTCTCCCGCAATTCCCAAAGGGTGTCCGAGGTTAAAAAGCCGGTGTTGGCTAGGCCGGGAATGGGTGGAATCGCCGGCCGCGCGCCGGTGGCAATCACAATGCTGCGGGCGGTGAGGGTTTTGCCGTTCACCTCCACTTCCCAGGGGCTCTTGAGGCGGGCATAGCCCTGGATGCACTCCACCCCCAAGTCGGTATAGCGCTGCACCGAGTCGTGGGGTTCAATGGCGCGAATGTTCCGCTGCACCCGCTCCATCACCTCGGCAAAGTCGAATTCCGCCGCCACCGGCTTGAGGCCGAACTCCCGGGCCCGGGTCATGTCGTGCAGCACGCCGGCAGTTCGTAACAGGCTCTTGCTGGGCACGCAGCCGGTATTGAGGCAGTCGCCCCCCATGCGGTGCCCTTCAATCAGGGTCACCTTGGCTTTCACCATGGCGGCGATGTAAGACGTCACCAGGCCGGCGGCACCGGCACCGATCACAATCATGTTGCGGTCAAAGGATTTGGGTTTCTTGAAATTCGTCATATCACTGCTTTCGTTACTGTTCATGCGGTTCGCCGTGCCCGGATACCATTCACCACTTTCTTTGCCACCAGCGGCAGCAAACCCAACGCCACAAAGGACAGAATCAGATCCAGGGACAAAATCCCCTGCATGGACTCCAACTGGCTGAGCTGAGTGCCTGCATTCACATAGACAACGGTGCCCGCCAGCATACCCAGCTGGCTGATCCAGTAAAACTGCCAAACTTTAATGGGCGTGAGGGCCATGACAATATTGATCAGGAAGAACGGAAACGCCGGGATCAGGCGCAGGCTGAACAGGTAGAAGCCCCCTTCCTCTTCAACCCCTTTGTTGATGGTGCCGAGCTGCTCGGCAAAGCGCTGCTGCACCCAGTCCCGGGCGATATAACGGGAGATGATAAAGGCAAGCGTCGCGCCGATGGTGCTCGCAAAGGACACCAGCACAGTGCCATAAACCACCCCAAACAAGGCCCCGGCTGCCAGCGTCATCACCGCTGCCCCCGGCAGCGACAAGGCGGTAACCAGCACATAGACGGCGAAAAAGATCACCGATACCAGCAGGGGGTTGTCCTGAACCGCCTGCTGCCAGGCCGCCTGCTGGGACTGGATGTAGTAGAACGAAAAATACTGGTGCAGGTCGAACACAAACCAGGCGGCGGTGACGCCGACCACCAGCGCCAGCAGAATGACAACTTTCTTAAGCATATTTCCCTCAAGTTACTCAATAAATGAATCAATCAAAAAATCGAAATGACAAAAATGGCCCCTACACAACCCCGGTGCCTGCGCCTTATTCTGACGAACCAGGTATAAACCGGTATCATAATGACTCAGCAAACGGGAGAACATTACAACATGACAGGTAAAACGCTCAATCGGGGCCCATTTCCAGCCACCCGTATGCGCCGGATGCGGCGCCAGGACTTCAGCCGCCGGTTGATGCGGGAAACCACCCTCACCCCGTCTGACCTGATCTACCCCATGTTTGTACTGGAAGGCCACGGGCAACGGGAGAGCATTCCCTCCATGCCCGGGGTGGAGCGGGTCTCCCTGGACCTGCTGCAGGAAGAGGCCAAACACCTGGCCAGCCTGGGGGTTCCCGCCATTGCCCTGTTCCCGGTCACCGGGCAGGACAGGAAATCCCTCGACGCCAAGGAAGCCTACAATCCCAACGGCCTGGCCCAGCGTGCCATCAAAGCCATCAAGGATGCTGCCCCGGAAATGGGCGTGATCACCGACGTGGCACTGGATCCGTTCACCACCCACGGCCAGGACGGCATCATTGACGCCGAGGGCTACGTGCTCAATGACATCACCGTGGAAACCCTGATCAAGCAGGCTCAGTCCCATGCGGAGGCCGGGGCCGATGTGGTGGCGCCCTCGGACATGATGGATGGCCGCATCGGTGCCATCCGCCAGCAACTGGAGTCTGCCGGTCATATAAATGTCTGCATTTTGGCCTATTCTGCTAAATATGCCTCCAGTTATTACGGACCGTTTCGGGATGCGGTGGGTTCTGCCTCCAACCTCAAGGGTGGCAACAAATTCACCTATCAGATGGACCCGGCCAATCGCCAGGAAGCCCTGCACGAAGTGGCACTGGATCTGCAGGAAGGGGCGGACATGGTGATGATCAAACCCGGCATGCCCTATCTGGACATCGTGCGGGAGGTGAAAGATCAATTCGGCGCACCCACGTTCGTGTATCAGGTGAGCGGCGAATACGCCATGCACATGGCCGCATTCCAGAATGGCTGGCTCAGTCATGAAGCTGTCACACTGGAGTCATTAAATTGTATTAAACGGGCGGGGGCCGACGGCATCCTCACATACTTTGCCAAATACGCGGCCGAACTACTCAACCGCTGAGCGGCCAATAATCGCCGAACCCATCCATCACTGATCGCAGAATCGTTGACAACGCCATGACCACGCAACCGCCGGTATCCACGGATACCACCGATGAGAACACCGAAGCCCTGACGCCTCAGATCGACCTGGCGGACAGCGCCTATTACACCAACCGCTACATCAGCCTGCTGGAGTTCAACCTGCGGGTACTGGCCCAGGCGGAGGATGTGACCTTGCCATTGATGGAGAGGCTCAAGTTCCTGCTGATCTTCAGCAGCAACATGGACGAGTTCTTCGAAGTGCGGTTGGCGGGCCTGCAACGGGATATCGCCTTCAACCAGGCGCGACCGGAAGCGGACGGCATGCACCCCAAGGATGTGTTGCGGGTGATCTCGGACAAATGTCACGCCGCCATTGAGCGCCAGTACAAACTGCTGAACGAAGACCTGCTGCCCCTGCTGGCCCAGGAGAACATCCACTTCATCGCCCGGGACAGCTGGACCGCGCCCCAGGTGCAATGGATCAAGCACTACTTCCGCCAGCAGGTGGCCCCGGTGTTGACCCCCATTGGCCTGGATCTGGCCCACCCCTTCCCCCGCCTGGTGAATAAAAGCCTCAATTTCCTGGTGACCCTGGAAGGCAACGACGCCTTTGGCCGCAAACTGGGCATGGCGGTGGTGCCGGCCCCCAAATCCCTGCCCCGCATCATTCGCCTGCCGGATGACGTGTGCGAAAGCGGCGACAACTTTATCTTCCTGTCCTCCATCATTCATTATCACGCCGGCTACCTGTTCCCCGGCATGAAATCCACCGGCTGTTACCAGTTCCGCCTGACCCGCAACTCCGACCTGTTCCTGGACGAGGAAAAGGTGGAGGACCTGTCCACCGCGCTGCGGGGTGAGTTGTACTCCCGCCGCTACGGGGAGGAAGTGCGCCTGGAAGTGGCGGACAACATGCCGGAAGAATTGATCGAGTTTCTGCTCAACAAGTTCGGCCTGGACCAGACCCAACTGTATCGGGTTAACGGCCCGGTGAACCTGACCCGGATGATGTCGGTGCTGGACGTGGCCAAACCCCAGCACGAGTTCCCCTCGTTCAAGCCCAAGCTGCCCGGCGACCTGCAACGCAGTGACCGCATGTTTGCCGCCATCACCAGCGGCGACATTCTGCTGAACCACCCCTACCAGTCGTTCCAGCCGGTGATCTATTTCCTCAAGCAGGCCGCCCGCGACCCGGATGTGGTGGCCATCAAGCAAACCCTGTATCGCACCGGCACCAATTCCGAGATTCTGGACCTGCTGGTGGAAGCCGCCCGTAACGGCAAGGAAGTCACCGCCGTGGTGGAACTGCGCGCCCGCTTTGACGAAGAAAGCAACCTGGAAATCGCCGCCCGCCTGCAGGAAGCCGGGGTGGTGGTGGTGTACGGCATCGTGGGCCACAAAACCCACGCCAAGATGATGCTGGTGGTGCGCCGCGAAGGCTCCAAACTGAAGCGCTATGTGCACCTGGGCACCGGCAACTATCACGCCGGCAACGCCCGCCTCTATTCCGATTACAGCCTGCTCACCTGCAACGAGGAGCTGGCGGAAGACGTGCACAAGATCTTCCAGGAGCTGACCGGAATGGGCCGCCCCGCCAAGTTGCGGCACCTGTACCACTCCCCCTTCACCCTGCAGCAGGAACTGCTGATACAGCACATCCAGCAGGAACGGGATAACGCCTTGAACGGCCTGCCCGCCAAGATCATCTTCAAATGCAACTCCCTCACCGACAAGGAGATCATCGAGGAGTTGTACCGGGCCTCCCAGGCCGGGGTGGAAATCCGCCTGATCGTGCGCGGCATCTGCTGCCTGCTGCCGGGCATTCCCGGGGTGTCGGAGAACATTGAGGTGCGCTCCATCGTCGGCCGCTTCCTGGAACACACCCGGGTGTATTACTTCCATCGCAATGGTGACTACGCCATCTACCTGGCCAGCGCCGACCTGATGGAACGCAACCTCTACCGCCGGGTGGAAATCAGCTTCCCCATCATCGATGAGAAACTGCGGGCCCGGGCGTACAAGGAAGGCCTGGAAATCTACCTGAAGGACAACTGCCAGGCCTGGATCATGAACCCGGACGGCACCTACACCCGCCAACAACCCCAGGAAGGCGAGGAGCGGCTATCCGCACAGGCCTATCTGGTGGAAAAGCTGGGCTAACACCAAGACCGAACCGGGCGACCTGCAGAGGGCCGCCCGGCTAATCAAACGACTTAAAACCAATCCAATCCCCTCCGCACAACCGCCATCCTGCCGAAAACCGGTTAGCCGGCACAAACCCGCAGCAATCCTGTTGAACATTGACCTGGATAAGGTTCCTTGCCTGCCATCGCCACTACAATGCAGATAAATAACATCAAAAGCAGGCGCTCTTTAAGCCGGCGCTCTTTAAGAAAGGAATGCCCAATGAAAACCATCATCAGCATCAGCCTGGAAGGCCCGGATCACGATTTCGAATTCCAGACGCCCTTCTTGGGAGAGGAATTTCATATCCGGCGAATCGGAGTGGACAAGGACACCAAACGGGCTGAAGCGCTGATCCGGGAATGGCAGTCGAAAGCGGATGCCATCGCCCTGGAAGGCCTGCGCGATCACCAACGGGTGGGCACCTTCGAGTTGCAGCAAAAGCTGATCAAACGCCTGGAGGGAATGAGCCGGGAAACCCCGGTGACCAGCGGTACCCGCCTGCGGGAAATCCTGCAGGAATGGGCGGTGCGTCATACCCAGAATACCCAAAAAGGCTTCTTCAACAACAGCAACGTATTGCTGTTCAGCGGCATGAATCACTATCGCACCGCGCGGGTGCTGACAGAATTCACCGACAACCTGCGCTTTGCCGATCCGGTTCTGCAACTGGGCATTCCCAAATTTCTGTCCTCCTTCGATGCCCTGGAATTGTTTGCCAAAGGCACTCACCAGATTTTGCGCTGGTCGCCGCCCCACGTGCTGTCCCCCAGCGTGGCACCGGTCCAGGAGTGGAATCATTACATCCTGCGCAAAGCCATGCACAAGGCCGACGTGGTCGTGGCCTTTTATGAAGAGCTGGAACGATTTGGCCTGGAAGAGCTGGCCGGCAAAACCATCATCACCTCGTCCATCTCCGAGGCCCGGCTGCAGGCATTGCGGGATAAAGGCGTGGATATGGTGCTGGACTATTCGCCGCAACCTTTTCAGGATCACACCATCAGCATCGTGGTGCTGGAAGCGATGATCATGGCCGCCACAGGCCATCACCAGCAGGTGACCGACGATGATCTGCTGGAAATCATTTCTGACCTGGGGCTCGAGCCACGCACCCTGTATCCCCATGGCTTCTCGCGCACCAGCCGTTTCGCCTTTGTCATTCACCCGCTGTCACAGCAGTATTTCCGCAACGCCAAACCCCTGGACCTGGTGTCCAAGGTGTCGCCGCCGCTGGTGATGAACACCCTGGAGCGCATCATCGCCTATGCACCTCCGTTCGTGTATTCCCGGGTTACCGGCGTGGAATCCCCCACCGGGGCCCGGGCAGAAGGCTGGCTCATCACTGTGGGCGGCACTCCCAAGGAGATCATGGCCCACAGCCCGGAGTTCACCTATCGCCGCCTGCTGGCCGCCGCCGACATGGCCAAAAAACTGGGCGCCCAGATCATGGGGCTGGGTGCCTTCACCAAAGTGGTGGGTGACGCTGGCGTCACCGTGGCCAAGCGGGCCCCCCTGCCCATCACCACCGGCAACAGCTACAGTGCCTCCGGCGCGCTCTGGGCAGCGCATGACGCAGTGAAAAAACTGGGCCTGGTGCAGATCGGCCCCAGCGGCAAAATGGCAGGCAAAGCCATGGTGGTGGGTGCCACCGGCGCCATCGGTTCGGTGTGTGCCCGGCTCCTGGCCAAAGCCGCCGACGAGATCTATCTGGTGGCACCGGAGCCGGCCAAGCTGTTGGCCCTGAAAGAAGACATCGAGCAGGAAACACCGGGGGCCGTGGTGCATGTCACGGCCAAAACCGACAAACACCTAGCGGACATGGACATGATCGTCACCGCCACCTCCGGTGCCGGTAAGAAAATTCTCGACATCCAGCAGGTCAAACCCGGCTGCGTCATCACCGATGTGGCCCGCCCCCTGGACATACCCCCGGAGGACGTGGCCAAGCGGCCGGACGTGCTGGTGATTGAATCCGGCGAAATCCGTTTACCGGGGCAGGTCCACATGAAAAACATCGGATTACCCAACAACGTGGTCTACGCCTGCCTGGCGGAAACCATCGTACTGGCCCTGGAGGGCCGCTACGAAAACTTCACCCTGGGGCGCAATATCGAGTGGGAAAAAGTGCGGGAAATCTATCAGCTGGGCCTGAAGCACGGCATGCAGCTGGCTTCCATTTCAGGGGTCAATGGGGTGTACAGTGATGAGGATCTGGCACGGGTGCGTGACCTGGCGCTGGCACAACGGCCCGAGCTCGCGGCAGGCGAGCACCCTATTCAAAGGTCAGGGCGCAGCCCATCTTCTTCCAGATATCCTGCTCCTGCTGCAAATCCGCCAACAGCAGGGATTGATGATTGATCCAGTCCGGCTCGAAATGCAGATGTACCTGATCGCCGTTTACCGTGATCACAAAATCGGGCAGGGGCACATCCCGGCGCGAGCGATGGAATACCACCGCCAACCGCAGCAGCAGCACCAGACGCCGCACCTTTTCCTGCAGATGGGGCAGCACATCATCCAACATGTTGCTGCGCAGCTTGCGCCGCTGGCAGCCCACCAGCGTGGCCATGATTTTCTGATCCTGGCGGGTAAAGCCCGGCAAATCGGAGTAAGTCAGCAGATACGCGCCATGGCGATGATAGCCGGAATGGGACACCACCAGCCCGATCTCGTGGCAGAGCGCAGACCAGCTTAACCAGTCCTGGCAATACTCCCCCAGATCCCAGTCCTGCTCCACCCGGTGCATAAGATCCAGGGCGGTACGCTGCACCCGTTGGGCCTGTTGTTCATCCACGCTGTAGCGTTTCATCATCGCCATCACCGTGCGTTCACGCACGTCTTCCGGGGCGTGACGGCCCAGCATGTCATAGAGGATGCCTTCGCGCATGGCACCTTCAGAAAAGAAGGCTTTTTCCACCCCCAACTGCTCATAGATTCCCACCAGGATGGCGAGCCCACTGGGCAACACCGTGCGCCGGTCCGCCTTGATGCCGGCGATATCGATGTCGTCGAGCTTTTCGAAACCCAGCACCTTGTCCCGCAGCTTGTACAAACCTTCCAGGTCGATGCCGTCCTTGTACCAGCCGTTTTCAATAAGCGCGTTCTTGATGGCCTTGACCGTACCGGACGCGCCGACCGCTGCGGTCCAGCCCGCATCCCGGTAACCGCGTTCAATGGAAGTCAGTTCCAGGCGGGCCCGGATCACCGCTTTGCGAAAGCCCTGCTCGGTGATATTGCCCTCGGCAAAAAACCGCTCCCGATAGGAGACGCAGCCCATGTGCAGGCTTTCAGTGAGAATGGGTTCGAAGCCGTTGCCGATGATGAACTCGGTGGAACCCCCACCAATATCGAACACCAGCCGATTACCGTCTTCATGGGCCAGGGAGTGGGACACGCCCAGGTAAATCAGTCGCGCCTCTTCACGGCCATTGACCACTTCCACCGGGCAATTAAGGAGTTTGCGGGCCTCCCGCAGAAACGCATTGCCGTTGCTGGCCTTGCGCAGCGTGTTGGTGCCGACACAGCGAACAAATTTGGGATCTATGCCATCCAGGCACTGGGAGAAACGGCCGAGACAGGCGAGCCCACGCTCAATAGCGTCGGCATCCAGGCTGTTATCCGCCTGCAGCCCGGTGGCCAGCATGACTTTTTCGGCAATTTTCTGAACCGGACGGATCTCACCGGATTCGGTGCGCGCGATCACCATGTGGAAACTGTTGGAGCCCATGTCGATGGCGGCCATCAGCGGGCTTTCTGATTCGGGTGTGGCAGTCTGTTCAGTCAAGACGTGGCTTCCACTCTCAGTGCAGATAATGTCTACTGCAAAAACAGGATTGATGTCGTAAGCTAGATCAACTCAGGTTGGATCATGATGGTTAAGCGGGGATGATACCACCATAATGCGGCTGGGAGCAGTGACAATTGCTGCGCCCCTGAGATTGAAACTCCCCACCACGAGTCGTACAATTTGCCCCAATAAGTTTGGTATTGGGTCCAGATCTGGTCGGAACTGACCCGGATGTGGCACAACTGGAGAGACTAATGAGCAACATCGTAAACGTAACTGACGGCACCTTTGATGCTGAAGTACTTCAATCGGATAGTCCGGTGCTGGTGGATTACTGGGCCGAATGGTGTGGCCCCTGTAAAATGATTGCCCCCATTCTGGACGAGATCTCCGGCGAATATGACGGCAAACTGAAAATCGCCAAACTGAACATCGATGAGAACCCGGACACCCCGCCCAAGTACGGAATCCGCGGTATCCCGACCCTGATGCTGTTCAAGGGCGGCAACGTGGAAGCCACCAAAGTGGGCGCTCTGTCAAAATCGCAATTGACAGCGTTCCTTGACAGTAATATATAATACCCCCAGCCCTGACCTTCACCGGTCAGGGCTCCTTATAAGTGTTTGTGTCTTCGACTTCATAACAAGCTGGAAACGCAACGCGGAGAGCGGTCCCTGGCATTTCGCAGATTCCTCACCTCTTTTAGCTCCATTGTATAGAACCACCGTACACCAAAAGCGTGTGATGAATCCTTTCGACCGGTTTGCTATTGATATGCTGGACGCCTCGGCAAGCGAGTGCTAGATTGACTTTATCGCTCCTGAATTGTGGAGCAGCAATTCCTTAATCTGAAACCATTAAGAGTCTCTTTTTAGCGCCTTAGCTCGCTGTGCCTATGCCGGGTAAAGGCTCTCCTTACCTTTAACAATCAATTATGACCTCCACGGAAATGAATCTCACCGAACTTAAAACAAAACCAATTGCTGAACTCGTTAACGTCGCCAACGAAATGGGCCTGGAAAACATGGCTCGCACCCGTAAGCAGGACGTGATCTTCAGCATTCTAAAAAAGCACGCCAAAAGCGGCGAAGACATCTTCGGCGACGGCGTGTTGGAAATCCTGCAGGATGGTTTTGGCTTCCTCCGCTCCGCCGAAGGTTCCTACCTGGCCGGCCCTGACGATATCTACGTATCCCCCAGCCAAATCCGCCGTTTCAACCTCCGCACCGGCGATACCATTTCCGGGAAAATTCGCCCACCGAAAGAAGGTGAGCGCTATTTTGCGCTGTTGAAGGTCAACGAGATCAATCTGGATCGACCGGAAAACGCCAAGAACAAGATCCTGTTTGAAAACCTGACGCCCCTGTTCCCCCAGGAGCGCCTGATCATGGAAATCGGCAACGGCAGTACCGAAGACATTACCGCCCGCACCATCGACCTGGTGGCGCCCATCGGTAAAGGCCAGCGTGGTCTGATCGTGTCTCCGCCGAAGGCCGGTAAAACCCTGATGCTGCAGAACATCGCCCACTCCATTGCCCGCAACACCCCCGAATGCACCCTCATTGTATTGCTCATCGACGAACGCCCTGAAGAGGTAACCGAGATGCGCCGCACGGTGCGCGGTGAAGTGGTGGCATCCACCTTTGATGAGCCGCCGGCCCGTCACGTGCAGGTGGCGGAAATGGTGCTGGAAAAAGCCAAGCGCCTGGTTGAACACAAGCAGGACGTGGTGATTCTGCTGGACTCCATCACCCGCCTGGCCCGTGCCTACAACACGGTGATCCCGTCCTCCGGTAAAGTGTTGACCGGTGGTGTGGACGCCCACGCCCTGGAGCGTCCCAAACGCTTCTTCGGCGCGGCCCGCAACATCGAGGAAGGCGGCAGCCTGACCATCCTGGCGACGGCCCTGGTGGACACCGGCTCGAAAATGGACGAGGTTATCTTCGAGGAATTCAAGGGAACCGGTAACCAGGAACTGCACCTGGATCGCCGCATCGCCGAAAAGCGTGTGTTCCCCGCCATCAACATCAACAAATCCGGCACCCGTCGTGAGGACTTACTGACCTCTGAAGATGAGCTGAAAAAGATGTGGATTCTGCGTAAAATCCTCCACCCCATGGACGAGATCGCCGCCATGGAGTTCCTCATCGACAAAATGCGCGACACCAAGACCAACGAAGAATTCTTCGAGTCCATGAAGCGCAAGTAGCATCTCTGTCATGGCCGGTAAGCTCAACGCCTGCCGGCCATGTTCATTATGAAACATCAGATTACCTTCTTCCCCAGCCAGCTCAGCCTGAAGGTGGACGCCTCCGAGACCGTTTTGGAATCGGCCCGGCGCCAGGGCTTCAATGTGCCCAGGGCCTGTGATGCCGGCGTCTGTCACCTGTGCCAGGCTCGCCTGCTGTCCGGACAGGCCCGACACAAGCACAGCAATCTGACGCTGGACGCTTCCGCGGGGGCCCCTGAGCCGGTATTCTGTTGTTTACTGTACCCACTGTCGGACCTGCACCTGGAGATTGAACGCGTGTTAGCACCGGGACAACTACCTAGCCAAGAAGTCACAGCGAAAATCCACGCCATCGAACAGGCCGCACCGGATGTCAAAATCGTGCAGCTACTGCTGCCCGCCGGCAAGAAAATCGAATACTACAGCGGACAGTACCTGCAAATACTGCTGGATTCCGAAAACGTGGCGGCGTTTTCCATTGCCAATGCACCCCGCAACGACCGCACCGTAGAGCTGCACATTCGCGAAGCGCCGGACAGCGATTCCTACACCCTGCTGGCGAAGCGCCTGAAAGAGGGCGAACTGTTGCGGGTCAGCCTGCCCCACGGGGAGACCACCCGCTTCAGGTGGCAGGATGCCGAGAAACTTCTGTTCATCGCCGCCAGCACCGGTTACTCCCAGTTCAAAGCCATTCTGGAAGAGATGGCGGCCCTGGGTGATGAGCGGCCGGTGACGCTGTACTGGGGTGCCCGCACCGCCAGGGATCTGTACCGTCACGACGCCATCAAATCCTTCGCCTTCCTGCACCCCCATCTGAAATACATTCCGGTGGTATCGGATCAACCGGAATGGCCCGCCCGCAAGGGTCTGGTGCACCAGCAGGTGATCAAAGACCTGAACGGTGACTTCAGTGGCTGGACTCTGGTCTGCGGCGGATCACCTGCCATGGTGTACACCACGTTCGACGATTTCGTGGCGGCGGGTATGCAGCCGGAACAAATGATCTCCGACGTGTTTGACTACGCGCCTCGTGATCCTGGCTGAACACTTATATTGACCTGGCTCCAACCTCTGCCCTTGATTCGGTATACATTAGAGATATCGGATGAAGGAGATCAGTTGTGAGTGAGAACAATCAGTTCAGCATCAGCCTGGAATTAGTGGAAGACTACCTGTTCAAGATCGACTTTGGTGACTTCGGTGACGTGCTCACCGACGAGCCCCCGCCACTGGGTTCCGGGGAAGGCCCCAACCCATCAAGACTGGTGGCGGCGGCCGTTGGCAACTGCCTTTGCGCCAGCCTGTTGTTCGCGCTGCGCAAACACAATGATTCCCCCGGACAGATAAGGGCCACCGTACAAGGCGAGCTGGAACGCCAGGATGGCCGCTGGCGCATCGGCAAATTGGATGTGGTGATGCAGGTGGAAAACCCTAATTCTCTGCCCAATCTGCCTCAGGCCCTGGCAACCTTTGAGGACTTTTGCGTGGTCACCCAGAGCATCCGCAGCGGCATTCCAGTGCAGGTGACGGTGCAGGATACCCAGGGCAATGCGCTGAACTGATCAGGATGGATCGGCCGCAAGGTCGGGTATTGCGTTGGGCGAAACATTGGGCATAGGCAGATCCGGAAGGCGCTCCGCAATCAACGCCAGTCCCGCTTGAAAATGCTCGTTGCTGGACTGGTGCTCGCCCAGGTGACTGAGCAAGCGCCCCAGCTCACCATAGGCCTGGGCGCTTTTCCGGGAACGCAGGCTGGCCTCAAAGTAGCTGCGGGCACGCTCCCAATCTTTGCGCTGCAGACTCAGGCGCCCCATGGTCAACAACAGCATGGGATTATTGGGCCGCTCCTTGAGCCAGTTTTCACACCACAGGAACTGCTTCTCCACATCACCCCCGGTAATGCGACCGTACACCTGCACCAGTCCGTCATCCCAGTTCTTGCGCAACAGGTCGGTGATCACACGCTCGGCATCCACAGCGGCGTTCACCGCCACCAGGGCATCGGCGTATATCCGCACCAGGGACGGCTCGGTGTGGAATTTCTTCGGTATCTGATGCCAGGCGTCTTTCAGGTGACGGCGTTTTTCCTCGTCGTCATCGCCGCGCACAGCCCGCTTCAACTTGCCTTCGTAACAGGCCTGGGCCAGGCGTCCGAACTCCTCCACACTGACCACTTTATGCTTCTTCAGGGCCGGCAGCAGTTCCCGCAGGCTTTCCCAGTCCTCCAGCTCCAGATACACCTTGGAGAGCATTTTCACCACATAGGGATAGCTGGGGGATTTGGGCTCACGGGACAGCTTCATCAGCGTGGCCAGGCATTCTTCCCAATGTCCGCTCTGATACTGCAGGCGGGCTTTGGTCAGGCTAACGGCGGCATCGGCCCCCTTGGTGGATTCGTGGGCCAGGCGCAAATACTGGTCGCGCTCATCGGACTTGCCCTGCTCGTGGGCAGCCTGGGCAGCGGTGAGGTAATTGATCAGGGGCACGTCATTGCCCCGGGCAGCTCGCGCCAGCAGCTTTTCGGCATTGGCCCAGTCGCCCTGGGCCAGGGCAATCAAACCATCGGTGGTGAGGCGGCTGTGATTGCTGCGGAACCACTGCAGGCTGATCAGGCGCCGCCCGATCACCACCAGCCAGTACACCACAAAACTCACCAGCAGCACCACCAGCACCCCCACCAGCAAACTGGTTTCGAAGGTGTGTTTGCCATGGGCCAGCAGAATGTAGCCCGGGTCCTTGGCCACGGCCTTGAAAAACAGTGCACCCACCAGACTGCCCATCACCAGGAACATGATGGTGGAGCCCTTGATTCGCAACAGATTCAGTACCGAGCTCACTGGGCGCTCTCCTGTCGGGATCGTTGCTCCAGTTTTTGCACCTGCTGCTCCCGGATCAGTTTTTCCTTGTTCCAGTAGTCCCGGAACACCCGCACGCCGCGAATGGATTCTTCGATGGTGGGCATGGGCGGCCGCAGTTTCACCTTCAACAGGTCACTGATCTCAGTAACGAAGAAGCGGGTCTCGCCGGTTTGCTGGTGGATGTACATTTCCACCCGTTCACGGGCACCGGTGAGGCTCACCCGATAGGCCTCGCTGTCCCCCCGCAGCAACGCCAACTGGGCCTGCTGCAGCAGCATGATGACGTTGCGGGCCAGAAATTCGCGGTCTTCGGTCAACGTGATCGGGCGCCCTTTGGGGTGCTTCTGATAGTCATAGAGCGAACCAAGGAATTTCTTGAAGCGATACCAGAACAGGGCCATGCCCTCCTCCGGCAACACTTCGCCCGGCGCCGGTTCCAGTGGCTCCTGCTTGAGTTCGAAACTGGGAATACCCAGCTTCACCACCCGGTCGCTGAGGTCGCTCAGGCGCAGGAAGATCCCTTCCACATCGATATTGGTCTCAGCCGCCAGTTTGAGTTTGTGAACATCCCGCACCAGGGCCTCCCGCAGGGGACGGGCTCCGGGTTCCTGCATGGCACGCACGATGTCATCGGCTTCCTGCAACAGGGCCAGGGCGCCGGCGGCATCCCCCAGCAGAGTCAGGCGTTGTTCAGCCACGGTAATAAAGTGTTCCACTTCCCGCAGCATCCAGTCGATACGGTGGGCACCGCTGATGGCGGCAATGTCTTTCTCCAGCACCGCGATGCGTGATTGCAGCAGCTCCCGGCTCTGGTTGGCACTCTTCAGGGCTTCCCGCTCCTGCTTGAGTTGATTGGTGAGCTGGGTCAGGCCGTTTTCCAGCTGTTCCAAGCGGTGAGCGCGGGCCTGCAAGGTGCGGTTCAATTCTTCCCGATCGGACAGAATCTGCAGTTTTTCCTGCTGGGTGACGTAGAACTGGTAGCCCACCAGTCCCGCCGCCGCGGCTGCCAGCAGCAGGCTCAGCAGCAACAGGCTGCGCGCGCCCCAGCCCAGCCTGGCCTTGACCGGCGCCGGCTTGTCCGCGCGTTTGATTTTTTCCTGAACGGAGGGGGGAGCAGTGGAGGCCACCTCCGGGGTGGCTGTGTCAGGCTGGTTGTTGTCGTTCTGCTTGTTTTCGTCCTGGTTCTGTTCGGTCATGGAATTCCTGTAAGCCCTATGATTCCTGTTGCTGAATGGCACCAATGGCCTTGATCATATCAGAGGCAGCCGGGCTCTGCGCCTGCGTCACATCATGAAAGCCCTGCTGTCGTGCAAACTCCGCCAGGCGCCCGCTGACCACCACCAATGGGCAGGCCTGCAACCGGGGCAACCGGGGCCCCACCATGGTCATGAGATTACGTAATCCGTCTCCGCTTGTCACGGTCAGAATCAACGGGTCAGGCTGCTGCAGAGCCGCCAGCAACGGTGCCGGATCTTCCGCGGGAGCCGCGCGCCGATACAGTTCCAGATAATCCACGCTGGCACCCCGTTGCCGCAGAGTATCCGCCAGGGTTTCCCGTCCCCCTTCCCCCCGCAGGATCAGGATTTTGTGATCGCTCAGTTCCTGCAATTCCGGCCAGTCCAGCAGGGTCTCACTGGTGGCGCCCTGCTGGGCCACCCTCAGGTTCAGCCCCCAGTCCGCCATGGCCGTCCCGGTGGCGGGCCCCACCGCGAACCACTGCTGCTGCACCGGCCACTGGGGCCAGTAATCCGCCAGCGCCTCCAATCCCAGGCGGGCTGCATTGGGAGACACGCAGATAACAAATTGATAGCGGTCCAGGTCCAGGATCAGGTTGCGCTGCAGGGCCGCAATGGGAATGGGTTCGATGGAGAGGGTCGGCAACAGGATCACCCGGGCTCCCGTCTGCTGCAGGGCCTGACAAAGTTCTGAGGACTGTTCCCGGGGGCGGGTGACCAGGACGGTGGTGCCGGCCAAGGCGGTCACGATTCCGAGCTGTGGTAGAGCCGGTCCAGGATCTCCCGGGCGCCCTGGCGCAGCAGGACTTCCGCCAACTCCCGGCCCAATTGTTCTCCGTGATCCCGGGGTCCACGGACCTCATGACGTACAATAGTGGACCCATCCGGTTCCCCCACCAGCCCGCGCAACCATATCTGGTCGCCTTCGAGCACTGAGTATCCAGCGATCGGCACCTGGCAGCCCCCTTCCAGGCGGTTATTCATGGCCCGCTCCGCCAGCACCCGGGTGGTGGTGTCCGCGTGCTTGAGGCATTGCAACAGCTCGATGGTGCGCTCGTCGTCCAAGCGGCACTCAATGCCCACTGCCCCTTGCCCTACCGCCGGCAGGCTTTCTTCGGCGGGCATGGCACGGCGAATCCGCTCATCAAAACCCAGCCGTTTGAGGCCCGCCGCCGCCAGGATGATGGCATCGAACTGGCCGTCGTCCAGCTTGGCCAGGCGCGAATTGACGTTACCGCGCAAGTCCACAATCTTGAGGTCCGGCCGCCGCTCCCGGATCTGGGCCTGGCGCCGCAGGCTGCAGGTGCCCAGCACCGCCCCCTGGGGCAGGTCGTCGACCGAATCGTATCGGTTGGAAACAAAGGCATCGCGGGGGTCTTCCCGCTCACAGATCACCACCAGGCCCAGACCTGCGGGGAATTCCACCGGCACGTCCTTCATGGAATGGACGGCGATGTCGGCCCGCTTCTCCAGCATGGCCACTTCCAGCTCTTTGACGAACAGCCCCTTGCCGCCCACTTTGGCCAGGGGAGTATCCAGAATCACGTCCCCCCGGGTCTTCATGCCCAGCAGTTCCACGGTGAGACCGGGATGGGCCTGTTCCAGTCGGGCTTTGACATATTCGGCCTGCCACAGGGCCAGGGGGCTTTGTCGGGTGGCTATACGCAGCACGTTGTGAGAGGTGTTATCTGTCATGGGTTACCGCCTTGTTTTTACTGGCAGCAACCCTATCACATCAAAGGCTTTGAAGCAGCTTCTTCACGGCGGAGGCGTGGCGCCGGCTGACGGTGAGCCGCTCCTCGATACCCTGAATACGCAACTGGTACTGGTTGCCCCGGTGTTCCAAGCCCTCGATGTAATTCAGGGCCACCAGGGCGTTACGGTGAATGCGCAAAAAGCGTTCACCGAACTCGGTTTCCAGGTCCTTGAGGGTTTCATCCAGCAGGGTCTCACCCTGGCTGTGGCGGACAGTGACGTACTTCTGGTCCGCCAGGAAATAACGCACATCCGCCACCGGAATCAGTTCAATGCCGCGGCGGCTGCGGGCGCTGATGTATTCCCGCTCGCCACTCTCGGTGGGGGTATCCTCCCCCAACTCCCGGCGCACGGCGTTCATCTGGGCCTTGTTGATGCGGCTGGCTTTATTGAGGGCGGCTTCCAGGTCCTCCTGCCGCACCGGTTTCATCAGGTAATCCACCGCATTGACCTTGAAGGCTTCAATGGCGTGTTCATCGTAGGCGGTACAAAAGATAATGGCGGGCGGGCTGTCGCCGTCGCTGAGCCGGGAGGCGGCCTGCAGGCCGTCCATACCGGGCATACGAATATCCAGCAGAATCAGGTCGGGGTGGGCCTGGGGCACCATTTCCAGCAGCTCCTGGCCGTGTTCGGCTTCGCCCACGCACAGGGTCGCAGGCACTTTCTCCAGCATGCGCCGCAGGCGGTCCCGCGCCAACGGTTCATCATCGCATATCAACACTCGAATCATCGGGCCACACTTCTCTTATTGTTGTCATTGTCGGTGGACGACTCAGGTGAGTTAATCGTCATACTCTTAACCTTAGCATGGATACGGAGCCAAAATAGAGCGCCAATTCAACCTTTTCGGCCAATTTGTATACTTTAGGGTCCACAAGTAGCTATTTTACCGGGTAGGGATAGGACAATCGGGTGATGTAGCGGTTGCCTTCCACGTAACCGGTGAGCTTGGCCCGCTCGCCATACAGGGCTGCCAGCCGGTTACGGGTGTTCTCCAGGGCCATGCGGTTGCCCTGGGACTCCACGCCACCGGTCTTCTCCGCATAGGGGTTGGTGATGGAGAGTTCAAACACCCCGTGGGAATAGCTGGCTACGATTTCCACAATTCCGCCGTTGGGCAGGGGTTGGACCCCATGCAGCACCGCATTTTCCAGCAGGGGCTGCAGGGTCAGCAGGGGGATCTTCACCTGCTCGGGCACTGAACGAATTTCCCACTGCACGTCCAAGCGCTTGCCCAGGCGCAGCTTTTCAATGTTCAGGTACTTGTTGCAGAGGTCGATCTCCTCCTGCAGGGGCACCTGGTTGCCCACGTGATTGAGGCTGGCGCGGAACAGGGCCGAGAGATCCATCACCACGTCCTCGGCGGTGCGTGGATCGGTTTCGATCAGGCTGGCAATGATGTTCATGCTGTTGAAGAGAAAATGGGGGCGGATGCGGGACTGCAGGGCCTGAATGCGGTGCAGCAGCTCGGACTGGCGACGGGCGATGAGCATGGCCTGCAGGTAAAAATAGCGAATCACCAGCCCGCCGATGATGGCGGCGATGGCCACGTGGGTGAGTACCGGATTGGAGAAGAAAATGGCCAGCACACTCTGGTTGGGATTGAAACTGAAGCTGATCTGGCTGAGCCCGCTCATGATCCAGGTATTGGCAGGGATCAGCAGATAGCTGATGATCACCGCCCGCTGCTGCGGCAGGGTACGCAGATAGCCCCGTAACTTGCACAGCATCCCGGCACTGGACAGGGCCACCCATTGCACAAAGAGGGACACCAGCCCCAGTTGCATCCAGTCAAATCCCCACAGGCTGCTGTCCACCAGCACAATCACCAGGGAAAACAGCTCGGCAATCAGCACCAGAAAGAACACCGACTGGCGATCGCACAGATCCGGCAGGAAGAAGGCTTCCTCCTGTTCGACGGGCGGCTTGCTGATTCGACTCATCCGGGGCTGGGTTCCTTGGGGTTGGTGGGTGTGATTGGTGAGTGACTGATGAATCAGTATAAGCCAAACATACTTTGGCATTGGGAGAAATTGGTGGCGGGAGAAATTGGCGTCAGAAGAGAAGCCCCCGCCAGAAACAAGAAAGCCGGCTGGCGCCGGCTTTCTGTTACAGCATAGAGAGAAGGATCAAGGGGCAGGCACGATTTCGGTGGTCGTGAAGCTCACCACCGGACAGGTTTCCTCGGCCTCTTCCTTCATCAGGGCGCTGCGCGCGCATACCTTAACCGTGTGATCGCCGGCCAGGAAGCTGTCCACCACCACATTGGTGCGCTCCATCCAGGCACTCCAGCTGCCACCGTCAACCTGGTAGCGGTATTGCAGGCCGCCAAATTCAGGGTTGGGGTTATTGCCAGAGACGGCGATGTCCACCGCACCGTTTTCCAGATCAATGCTGGTCACGGTGACGGTACCGTTATTGACCGACTCCATCTCGACGGTGGTCTGCGAATAGGTCACCGTGCCGATGTAAGTGGTGGGAGCCGCCGCGTTCAGGGCCGTTTCCTCATGAATCAATCGTCCTGCGAGCGCCAGGGTGTGGTTTTCACCGTTGCCGCTGCTATCCACCCAGAATTGCTCCATAAACAGTACATGTCCCAGGATACTTGGCAAGGGAATCGCCTGCAGGGCATCACCCAGCATCGGCAGGGCCAAGGGTACGGCGAATTCGACGATGCTGTTGATAAAGCCGGGCGGCAAAGGCAGGAGGCCGCTGGCATCGGTTTGAGTCACTTCAATCACGGGTACCTGGTCAAACGCCAGTCCCAGATTGCCGCCAAAGGTGGAATCCACAATGAAGGGCACGTCGATGTTAAGGGTGGCACCGAAGACCGTGCGATAGTCGTCCCAACCTTCTACGTACATATCCAGGGCGAAGGACACATCGTACCAATGCAGGGTTCCTGCAGCACCCGCGCCAGCATCACCCAGGGTCATGTAGGGTGCGGATTTCGGCATCAGACGGATGCCAATCAGCGTGCCTTCCGGCAGGTCAGTGAGGGTCTGGGTACCGTCCACCAGAGACGGATAGAAACCCGGTGCCAACTGGATGGTGGTCAGGCCGGAATCGTGGGCCGCCGCCAGGATCTGGTTCAACACATTGGCGGAGAGGCCTATACCAAAGTCATAACCTGAACCGTCGGGGGTATAGCCGTTCATGATCGGGGCTGTACCGCCGGTGTGCAGAGAGCCCAGAGAGGCAGGCACAAAGGTTGCCGGAGTGGGTGCCTTGGCATTGGTGGCCAGGCGGACGGTCAAGCCGCTGGCATCATTGTTGAGTGTGTCCGGCACTGCGTTCACCGCCAGGGGCGTCACTGGGCCTTCGTCTCCATCCACATCAACGCTCAAGTTTATGCCGATTTCATTCAGAACCGCCGACAGTAGCCAGTCCACCATGTAATCCACAATGGTCAGCAGAAGGGTATCAAACCACTGCAGCAGGATATCGATCACCACGTCCGCAATGGCCGACAAGACAGTGGACAACAGGCCACCGTTATCGAGCCAGACGATGGCAACGTCCAGGTCGGACGTATCGAGGGTGGTACCGGATGTGTCCAGGCTGATATTACGATCCACCACATTCAGGTCCACCAGGGTAGAGGCCTCGATATAACCGGGATTACCATCCGTAGTGACAGTAACATCGGCTTTCAGGGGAATGGTAATCCACATGCCCAGGGTCGCCAGAGACTTGTAGCTCACACTATCCAGGGTCAGCCCGACCTGCAGGTTTTCAGCGTAGAGTTTTCTGAGATCCAGGCCGTCATCCACCAGGTTGAGATCGAGGTCCAGGTTATCCATGCCCAGATCGTTAACGGTCATTGTGGCCCGGAAATCCCCCAACAGCGTGATGGGAACATCAATGGAGATGGGGCCCAGCGCATTCAGGATCGGAGTCATGTCCTGTTCAGACAACACCTGTTCCAGCGTCGGAATAATGAACTGCAGTCCGCCATCGCTCAGGTACGCGGACAGGCCGGTATATTCGGCATCGTTGCGGGAAAAGGTGGTGGTGCTGGTATGGTTAAAGCCATCGGTCGCTACGAACACATTACGCGGCTGATCGATGTACGGTACGTCAGTGAACCGATTACCGGCGTCCAGCGTAACCGCGGCATCATCCAGGAACACGCTGGTGACACCGCCCGGATCATGCACGTAACCGGAAACCGTCTTGGCGTCACGGTCGGTGCCGGTGATGCGAATCTGGGGGCCGGTGGTGTCATAGTAGAACACGACCTGCTTCAGGGTGGTGCCCGCCGTCATGCGGAACACGTTGCGGCCCGACACAATGCAGTCGCCCGCGTATTCTGCCGCACAAAAGGTTTCCACTTCATCGCTGGTAGCCGTCATGCTGGCGCCGTCGTCGGCTGCGGTGAAGGCATTCTTCACATCTTTGCCGTTAATCTCCAGTTGCAGGGGAGATGGTACGTCACCATTGGTGAAATTCACTATAAAGTATTCTGGCTTGACAATCTGCGAAGAGTTATTCGTCGGTGCGACGATGCTGGCTTGATCACATGCAGCCAGCCCTAACGCTGCCGCCAGAAGCAGGATTCTGGATATTACGTTCAAATTAGCGCCCTCAAAAAATAAAACAAATCTTATTTGGTAACCTGGTTTTTTGTAGAGTTCGGTTCTTCTTGGTCTTGTTGTTGCTGTCCGCTTGCCCATTTTTCACCGTCGGCACGACCGAAAAATACAAAACGGACTACCCAGTCATAATACCCATTCTGGTGGAAATTCATACGCCCAAATTGTGACAAGGATGGCATTCATGTATTGGATTACGACAGAATGTTACGGTGTGTAAACAGATACCCCACTGCTTGTGTGCCACTGGTAACGCAAAGAGCCGTCACTTATAAATTAATCAGGAGCAGGGATTAGTTGCCGGCTTTGGCTCACAGCCGTGCTGGTCAGGGTCTGGTTTGCCCGGGACTGCGTGATATACTCGCGGCTTTGAATTTGGGGGCTTTGCCCGTTGGCGGGAGCAGTGACGGGGAGTTCAAGGCTCCCGTCTCAGATCAAACAAAGCACCACCCTTCAGCATCAGCCGTACAGGAAGCAGCATGTCAGACTCGTCCAACACCAAGCCCACCCAGAACATCCAGTGGGGTGGCCGCTTCACCGAAGCCACCGACGCCTTTGTACAGGTGTTCACCGCCTCGGTGGACTTTGACCAGAAGATGGCCGAGCAGGACATCAACGGCTCCATCGCCCATGCCACCATGCTGGCCGAGGTGGGCGTGCTGACCGCCGACGAGAAAGCCCAGATCATCGACGGCCTGGAAGCCATCCGCCAGGAAATCCGCAACGGCGAATTTGAATGGTCGGTGGCGCTGGAAGACGTGCACATGAACATCGAGGCGCGCCTGACCCAGCGCATTGGCATCACCGGTAAGAAGCTGCACACCGGCCGTTCCCGCAACGATCAGGTGGCCACCGACATCCGCCTGTACCTGCGCGACGCCATCGACGCCATTCTAAGCGAAGTCACCCGCCTGCAAACCGGCCTTGTGGACCTGGCCGAGCGTGAAGCCGACACCATCATGCCCGGCTTCACCCACCTGCAAACCGCGCAACCGGTGACCTTTGGCCACCACATGCTGGCCTGGAACGAGATGCTGTTCCGCGACTTTGAGCGTTTGGTGGACTGCCGCAAGCGCGTCAATCGCATGCCGTTGGGCTCCGCGGCGCTGGCGGGCACCACCTACCCCATCGACCGTACGATCACGGCCAAACTGCTGGGCTTCGAGGGCATCTGTGAAAACTCCCTGGACGGCGTCAGCGACCGCGACTTCGCCATCGAATTCTGTGCCGCCGCGTCCCTGTGCATGACCCACCTGTCCCGCTTTTCGGAAGAGCTGGTGCTGTGGGCCTCGGCCCAATTCAACTTCGTGGATCTGCCCGATCGTTTCTGCACCGGCTCGTCCATCATGCCGCAAAAGAAAAACCCTGATGTACCGGAACTGGTCAGGGGCAAGACCGGCCGCGTCAACGGCCATCTGATCTCGTTGCTGACCCTGATGAAATCCCAGTGCCTGGCCTATAACAAGGACAATCAGGAAGACAAAGAACCCCTGTTCGACACGGTGGACACCCTGTTCAACTGCCTGCGCGCCTACGCCGACATGATGCCCGCCCTGCAGGTGAAAAAAGAGAGCATGCGCGAAGCGGCCCGCCGCGGCTTTTCCACGGCCACCGATCTGGCCGATTATCTGGTGAAGAAAGGCATGCCGTTCCGCGATTCCCATGAAGTGGTGGGTAAGGCAGTGGGCTATGGCGTAGCCAACCAGAAAGACCTGGCGGATATGTCGCTGGATGAGCTGCAGCAGTTCAGCGACATCATCAGCGACGACGTATACGATGTCCTGACCCTGGAAGGTTCGGTGAACGCCCGCAACCATCTGGGGGGTACCGCACCGGCGCAGGTGAAGGCCGCTGCGGCCAGAGCCCGCGCCCAACTGGCTGCGCGTTAAGACCGCCGCATCACTCCCGGGGGAGAATACATCCAGATGGGTTGGGAAGCCTGGTTTACCATTGGTCTCTTGGTGGTGGTGCTGGTCACCCTGATCCGCACGAAACTGCCCACCCACCTGGTGATGATGGGGGCACTGACCCTGCTCAGCGTGAGCGGCATTCTAAGCCCCCAGGACGCTCTCAGCGGGTTCAGCAATCCGGGCCTGATCACGGTGGCGGCGATGTTCGTGATTGCCGCCGGCATGCAGGCCTCCGGGGCCATCCACAGCATTGAAAGCCGCATCCTGGGTCGACCCACGTCCGTGGCCGGTGCCATCCTGCGCCTGTGCGCCCCCACGGTGCTGCTGAGCGCCTTTCTCAACAACACCCCGGTGGTGGCCACCCTCATTCCCGCGGTGCGCAGCTGGGCCAGCAAAATTGATGTACCGGCTTCCAAGCTGCTGATCCCCCTCAGTTACTCCTCCATTCTGGGGGGCACCATGACCCTCATCGGCACCAGCACCAACCTCATTGTCAGCAGCCAATACGCCAGCCTCACCGGCAAGCCCGAATTCGGCCTGTTTGCCATTTCCATCATCGGGGTACCGGTGGGCCTGTTTGGCCTGGGCCTGCTGATCCTGTTGTTGCCGCGCCTGCTGCCCAGCCACAAGCAGCGACAGGCGTTCTCCAAATTGCGGGAGTTCACCCTGGACGTGATCGTCGATCCCGCTGGGCCGCTGGTGGGCAAAACCATTCCCGAAGCCGGGCTGCGCAACCTGAAGCGGGTGTTCCTGGCGGAAATCGAGCGCGACGGCAGCCTCCTCACCGCCGTCTCCCCCCTGGAAAAACTGAAGGGTGGCGACCGCCTCACCTTCGCCGGCGACACCGATGCCCTGTCGGATCTGCTGGCCATCCGCGGCATTCTGCCCTCCAACCACCAGGATGAAGCCCCCCTTGAGATCAATCGCCCGGAACGTTGCCTGGTGGAAGTGGTACTGTCACCCCATTCCGCCGTACTGGGGCTCAGCATCAAGGACAGCCAGTTCCGCGACCGTTATGGGGCGGTGGTACTGGCGGTGGCCCGCAACGGCGAACGGGTGGCACAGAACCTGGGGTCCATCCGCCTGCGGGCGGGGGATACCCTGTTGTTGGAAGCCCGCCCCAATTTCGTCCGCCAGCAGCGCCTGAACCGGGATTTCCTGCTGGTGAATGACCTGGAACGGGAGTCGGTGCGGCACCACAAAACCCTGCTGGCCTGGATCATCCTGGCAACGGTGGTGATCAGTGCCGCCAGCGGCCTGCTGTCGATTCTGAATGCAGGCCTGCTGGGGGCGGCTGCCATGCTGGCTCTGCGCTGCTGTTCCATTGCCCAGGCCCAGCGCAGCCTGGACCTGACGGTGCTGATCACCATCGGTGCCTCCTTTGCCCTCGGTAATGCCCTGCACAACACCGGCGCCGCCCAGTGGTTAGGCCAGCAGATCGTCGACCTCAGTGGCCACAGCCCAATCCTGCTGTTGATCGCCTTGTACATCATCATTTCGATACTGACGGAATTCATCACCAACAACAGTGCCGCGATCCTGATGGTGCCCATCGTGCTGCAGATCTGCAACCAGTTGGGACTGGACCCGGAACCCTACCTGTTTGCCATCATGATGGCGGCCTCCGCCAGCTTTGCCACGCCCCTGGGCTATCACACCAACCTGATGGTGTATGGCCCCGGCAATTACAGCTTCGGGGATTTCCTCAAAGTGGGCGTGCCCATGAACATACTCGTCGGTACGGCCACCATCGTGGTGATCACCCTGACCTATGGTCTGCTGTAGCCCGTTCCCGGCACCCGCATCTGCTCAGGTCCCCAGTTCAAACTGAAAGGTGGTGCCTTGGTTGAGCCCACTGGCCACCTGGATGGGGCTCAGGTGTAATTCCAGAATCCGCTTCACGATGGCCAGGCCCAATCCGGTGGAGGTCAACGTGTTCTGCCGGTTATCCCGCACATGAAAGAAGCGGTCGAAGACAAAAGGCATGTCAGCGGACGCAATGCCTGCCCCGGTATCGGACACCGCGCAGCGTACGCCATGGGCCTGGCGCTCAATCCGGATCACCACCTTACCGCCCCGGGGCGTGTGGCGCAGGGCGTTGTCCAGCAGGTTTTCCAGCACCCGCTCAATCAACTGGATGTCCGCACACACCTGGGCGCAGGCCAGGTCGCCCCGGATATCCAGAGCCACCCCCAGCTGCTGAGCCCGCATGGAGAAATCCTGCACCACATCCTGGGCCAGCTCCGCCAGGGAGAACGCCTCCATGTGGGGCTGCACCCCATGACTGTCCAGCTTGGCCAGTTCGAACAGATCCGCCACCAGGCGCCCTAACCGGCGCCCGTGATTGCGGGTAATGGTCAGATACTGGTGTTGCTGCGCGTCACTAAGCTGGCCCTGTTTCAGCAACAAGGTCTCGATGTAACCCAGCATGTTGGTCAACGGGGTGCGCAGATCATGGGAGATGTTGGCAATCAGCTCACGACGCTGGTTGTCTGCCTGCTGAATCTGCGCCATTTGCCGCTGAATACGCTGCTGCATGGCGTCCACCGCGGTTTCCAGTTGCGCAATCTCGTCCCCTGGCACCGGCACCACCGGAACATCGTCATCCCGGAACAGCCAATCGGTTTGCCGTGCCAGTCGACGCAGGCGATGGGTGAGGCGAAAGAAGATCAACAACGCCGCCAGCAATCCGAACATCAGGGCCCCCACCAGCACCAGCGCACTGACCCGGAACACCTGATGATGCAGCACGGTTTGTTCCACCAGCGCCTGCTTCTGGCTTTGCAACACGACGTAGACATAGCCCTCCAGGCGCCCGTTGGCCTGCACTTCATGGGCACTGAACACCTTACCGCCCTGCAGACTGAGTGGATCGTCGCCCAGAATGGGCAGGGCCGGCTGCGGTCTGAGAAAGGCCCGCACCGGGCCCAGATCCACCCGCTGGCGCAGCACCTGTTGCGCAGGCAGTGCGTGGCCCAGAATGCGGCCAGCGGGGTCCAACAGGTACACCTCAATGGACGGATTGATGATCATGGCATGGTGGGCCAGCTGCTTGAGGGCCTGGCCATTGGGAGCGCCATGGGAAATCAGTTGCAACTCGTCGCTGACGTACATGGCCACGGCGGCATTCAAACGCTGGGTGACCGCCTGGGAATAGCGGTCCATGGCGTGCCCCATCAACCACAACACCAGCGCCCCCACCAGCACAAAGATCAACACCAGGCTCGCCGCCAGTTTAAGGTAAAGACGGTTCCACATAATCAATGTCCGAAGCGATAACCCACACCCCATACCGTGAGGATGAGGCTGGGTTGGGCGGGGTCCGGCTCGATCTTGGCCCGCAACCGGTTGATGTGGGAATTTACCGTGTGTTCATAACCATCGTGGCCGTAACCCCATACGCAATCCAGCAACTGGGCCCGGCTGAACACCCGGCCGGGGTGACGGGCAAAATGGTGCAGCAGGTCGAATTCCTTGGCCGTCAGCTCCACGCTGCGGCCCGCCAGCTGCACCTGGCGCCGGTCCAGATCCAGCAGCAGGTCACCGTGGGCAATGGTGGCCTCCGCAGGTGCCCCGTTGCCCTGTACTTTGAGGGCATCGCAGCGCCGGAAGATCGCCTTCACCCGCGCCACCAGCTCCTGCACTGAAAAGGGTTTGGTAACATAGTCGTCCGCGCCGATCTCCAGGCCCAGCACCCGGTCCAGTTCGGTGGACTTCGCCGTCAGCATCAGGATCGGCACATAGGACTGGCTGCTGCGCAAGTGACGGCAGATATCCAGGCCGCTGACCTCCGGCAGCCGCAGATCCAGAATGATCAAATCCCAGCTCCGCGCCATGGCCAGCTGCAGGCCCTCCCGACCATCCCGGGCGCACACCACGTCGTCGCAGCACTCGCTCAAATGCAACTGCAGCAGCTGGGCGATATCGTGCTCGTCTTCCACCACCAGAATGTGTTTGTGTGCTGCGCTGTTCATGGCAATCGGGGTCATCCCTGTCATATCCGCCACCCATTCCTATGTTGATAACGCATTTGTTTCACAGAAGTATCACAGAGGAAGACGCAGCAGACGGCGCGGCGTTACACCACGGGGTTAACGCCGCATGCTGAGCCAGGAGCAGGAATTCAGGACTTCCGGAAAGAGCAGCTTGAGTTTTGGCGGCAGAGACCGGATCATGGTGGGAAATATTCGACCCCGAAGTTCTGCCATGATCCCGCGAATCCTGCTCCGCCTGTTAAGCCTCGCCGGCGCCCTCAGCCTGGTTGCCTGCGCCACCCACTACTCGGTGTCCACCGACTACGATGACCAGTACGGCTTTGCAGGCAAAACCCGTTATGCCCTCATCACGCCGGAAGCCATCCAGACCACCCGCAATGACCTGTTGCGCAATCGCATCGAAACGGCCCTGCACCAGCAGTTGGCCGCACGGGGATTCCAACGCGCGGACAAAGCCCAAGCGGACATCTGGATCAGTTATTTCGCCACCGCGGAACAACAGCAGGATATTCGCACTTACCAGAACTACAACACCTACTACGGTTATGCCCGCTGCTATCGCTGCCTGTACCCGGCCATGCCGGTCACCACCGATGTGCAGGTCATCCATTACACCGAAGCCACCCTGATGATCGACATCATTGATCCCGGCAGCAACACCCTGAAGTGGCGCGGTGCCACCAGCAGCAAAGTCACCACGTCCCAGGCGGACAGCATGACCGTGGCGGAGCGCACCGAGAAGGTAAACCAGGCCATTGCCGCCATCCTGGAACGCTACCCACCCGGCAAAGAGACACCCTGACTCCGAATATCCGCCACTGATCTATACTGACAGCTATTCCGCTCTTCAGTCATGGGAACCCTCGCTTCAAGATGGATCGGCAGTGGCAGCGCCTAAAGTATTTTGTCGGCTTGATTCTGTTGTGCATCAGTGGCCCATGCTGGGCCCTGATCACCCTCCACGACCATTCCCCGCCCCTGAACATCGGCAAACAGATCGACACTCTGGAGGACCCGGCTGGTAACCTCACACTGGAGGACGTCATAGCCTCTGACCGCTTCCAGCCCTCACAGGCCAGCCGCCCGTCTTTCGGCTTTACCGAATCGGTGTACTGGGTGCGGTTTCGCCTGGCCAGTTTGAGCAACGTGCCGGACTGGTATCTTCAGGTGCGTTATCCCCTGCTGGATTTTGTGGATTTTTATTCCCCAGAGCCGGAAGCAGCACAAGGCTACCGACGTTTTACTGCCGGCGATCTGCGGCGGCCGGAAAACGGCAAACGCACCCGCACCTATGCCCAGTTCCCCCTGATCAACGATGCCAAGGTGCGCACCTATTACCTGCGCGTCGACACCCAGAGTTCGATGATCCTGGACCTGCGGATTCTGAACGGCAGACAACTGGCGGAGCAGACCAACCACGAGCAGTATTTCCAGGGCGCCTATTTCGGTTTGATGTCGGTGATGGCGCTCTACAATTTCTTCGTGTTCCTGGTCATCCGTGATCGCAGTTACCTCTATTACACGGGTTTCATCGCCAGCACCGCGGTATTCCAAATTGCGCTGCACGGTTACGCCCATGTGCATTTCTGGCCGCAAAGCCTCTGGTGGAACAACATCAGCAATCTGTTTGCCGCCTGCCTGTCAGTGGCGTTCTGTGGCAAGTTCGCCCAATCTTTCATTCAACTCAGGCAATTTGAACCGGCACTTGATCGAGCCCTGACCTGGTTGTCGAGCCTTGCCTTCATCATCACCGGGCTGAGTCTGGTGATCGACTACCAGCTGGCGGTGCTGTTGATTGCCATCACCGGTCTGGCGGTGGTTCCCCTCAGCATCGTAGCCGCCGCCATTGCCTGGCGTAAAGGCTCACGGCCCGCCGGTTTTTTCCTGATTGCCTGGCTGGTGCTGTTGATTTTCGCCCTGCTGCACATCCTCTGCATTCTGGGCATTCTGCCCAGCTATCCCGCGCTGGAAAACTCCGTGCAGATCGGGGGTGCGGTGGAAGCCGTTCTGCTGTCCATGGGCCTGGCAGACCGGATCAACCGTTCACAACATGCAGCACTCAAGGCGGCCAATCGCGCCAACCAGGCTCAGGACGAATTCATGTCCACGTTATCCGGAGAGCTGATGAGTCCAATAACCCGAATCCGCAGTAGTCTGGATACGCTGGATCGCCGGCCCGGGACCACGGGTGCCAACACACTGAAGACTGCTGCCGACGCCAGTGCTTATTTACAGAGCCTGATACAATCCATGAGCCACTTCGTCGCCCTACGGCGGGGAACCGCCAGAATCGAGCCTGGCCACGTTGACCTGAAAGACATACTGACGCAGCTGCACGACTATTTCCACAGCGTCAATGACAATGCCAGCCTGCAGGTGAGTTTCGCCTGGGATGCAGACATACCCGACTTCATTCCGGGGGATGCTCCCAAACTTACGTCGGTGATCCTGGAGCTGATGAAGAATGCCTTTGCGTTTACCCAGCAGGGCTACATTTCCATCGCGGCGGAAGTCCTGCCGGATTCCCGAATCTGCGTCAGCGTGACGGACTCCGGTGCCGGCATCAGCCGGGAGAAACTCAAGCGCATCGTGGAAGGGTTCCGTGCGGGCAAACGGGCCCTGGCTCAGGACAACCCGGGGCCGGGGCTCGGCCTCACCATGGCCAACGACATCCTGATGCTGATGGGCAGCCGGCTGGAGATACAATCTGAACCTGACCAGGGCACCCGCGTGTGGTTCCACCTGCCGCGGACGACAGACTGATTCAAAGCTGCGACTCAATGGGAAACAGCCCCAGAAACCAGACTGAGGTCCGGCGCCACCAGGACACTTTGGGTTCCGTGGTGTACACCACCGGCACGTCCTGCCCTGGCTCTTCGCTGAGCCACTGCAGATTGTCCTCGTCATCCAAACGCAGGTGATAGGCATCCTGCGGCAGCGCCTGCACAATCGTGTCATGGGCAAGCTCGGTAAAAACGCGGCTCTCCAGTAACACCCCGATTTCGGTATTGATCAGAAATGAACGGGGGTCCAGGTTCATGGAACCGACAAACGTGGAGTGGCGATCGATGAAAAATGCCTTGGCGTGCAGACTGGCTTTGGAGGAACTGCCTACATTGGGGGTATTATCGGGGCCTTTATTGTGGGCTTTACTGCGCGCATTGCTGTTTTCACTCTGCGCATCCAGCGCCGCCTGCCGCGCCAGGTCCGGCCGCATCTCATAGAGCTCGACCCCGGCACGCAATAACGCCTTGCGGTATTTGGCATAACCGCTGTGCACCATGCCCACGTCCGTTGCCGCCAGCGAGTTGGTCACGATGGTAACATCCACGCCCTTCGCTTCCAGGTCGGCAAAGTACTGCACCCCGGCTTTGCCTGGCACAAAATAAGGTGAGACCAGCAACAGTTCGGTGTGCACTTCAGCAAAGGTGCCCGACAACTGGGTGCTCAACAGTTTAGCGTCGTCCATATTCGCATCCAGGGCTTTATCCGGGTGGTCGTAGAGCACCTGGGCCTGCCCCGCAAACCAACCCCGGGGATTCTTGTCGCTGCCTGGGTGCCAGGCCAGCAGCTGCCCGAAGAACTCTCGCTGGCGGGCCTTCACCGCATAATCGTCCAGTTCCTGGCGCCGGCCCTCAAACCGGTTCTGCGGCTCCTCCACAGCGGCCAGTTGATCCATGGCGTAGGTCGCCGGATGATTCCAATACAGATCAAAGCCATCGGAAACCTGGTCCACCACCGGCCCGGTGATGGCCACATCCAGGTCAGCGAAGGCTACTTCGTTGTGGGCAGCAAAATATTCATTGCCGATGTTGCGGCCACCCACAATGGCAATGCTGTTATCCGCCGTCAGTGATTTGTTGTGCATGCGCCGATTGACCCGGGAGAAGTCGGTGAGCATGGCCAGGCCCCGGCTAGAGCGATAATGCAGAGGATTGAACAGGCGGACCTCGATATTGGGGTGTAGATGCAGGGTCAACAAGGTGTCGTCCCCCAAAGGGGCGCCCATATCGTCCAGTAACAGGCGCACCCGTACCCCGCGATCCGCGGCCCGGATCAGCAGGGCCGCCAGCATCCGCCCGGACTCATCCCGATGCCAGATGTAGTACTGCAGATCCAGAGTCATCTCAGCGGCCTCCACCAGTTCCAGCCTGGCACTGAGTGCATCGCCCCCCGAGGACAGAGGATAGAAGGCACTGACAGGAGCCTGGTCGGCCGGCGTTGCCAGACCGGCCAGAAACCGGGCGGTGCTTTGGGATAACCGAGTGTCCTGCACATCGGTGCGTTTGATCGACGTCAAGCGGTCACGATTATCGGGCAGGCTTTGGCAGCCACTCAGCACACTCATCAACAGTAACAACACCGTGAGGTTGGATATCTTCATGATTCGTCTTTCTGGTTTCCACCCATCTGGCATCAAGCAGAGGGAACGATTAAACTGGCCTGATGAACAATAATAACAAATTACTTTGGGGCAGCGTGCTGCTGGCACCACTTTTGGTATTGTGCGCCTGGCTGGCAGCCGGTTTGCCCATGGAACTGCAGTACCATCCCAAGACCCGAACCATACTGCTGATCATTTTGCTGATTCCCCTCTGTGAGGAGATCGTGTTCCGTGGTCTGTTGCAGAATGAACTGGCCAGCTATGGACGATTGCGGCGCACCCTGCTGGGGCTGAGCTGGGACAACCTGATCAGCAGCACCCTGTTTACCCTGGTGCACGTGTTTTATTTCGAAAGCGCCCTGTTACTGGCCATTGAGGCTCCGGCCCTGCTCTTTGGTTATTTCTACAGCCAATACCGGCGCCTGATTTTTCCCGTGCTGCTGCACATCTGGTACAACGCCCACGCGCTCTTGGTGTATTGCCTGGTTTCTCACTGAGCCCGGTGCGGCGTCAGCCCCAGCACCAGTTCCTGCGCCGGGCACACCCCTTTCAGGCCACCGGCCACCGCCACGCTGTCCAGCAACATGATCTGGTATTGGGCCGCATAATAACGCTGCACTTCCTCCTGGTTGACGCAGAATGGTGGCCCCGGCAGGCGCTGCTGGTCGTAGTCAAAACTGATCAACAATTGCGGTGCAGTCCCGGTGATGCTCAACAGGTGCCGGGTGTAATCCGCGCGCATGCCGTGGGGCAATGCCACCAACGCAGCCCGGTCGTACACGGCATGTACCAGGCCCAGCAGTTCAGCGGACACCAGGAACACATCACCCACGAACACTTCCAAACCGGGGCATTGACCACCCGGAGCCGCACGGTAGTGGAGAAGCTCTTCGTATTCCGTTACCTGGGGCACCAGGCCCAGCTCGGCAAATAACTGATCCACCGCGAGCACACTCAATTCCGCCGCCACCACGGGGTGCCCCTGGGACAGCAACCAGGCAATATCCAGGGTCTTGCCGCACAGCGGCACAAACACCCGCTGCCCCGGTTCGAGGTGCAACCACTGGAAATGGGCCGTCAGCAGAGGATTGACCGCCTGCAGATGAAAGCCGATTTCGCGGCTTTCCCATTTTTTGTGCCAGAATTCCGCTTCCATAATCAACCTGCCATTCAATATTTCCAAAACGCCGGCAACAACAACGCCAACACGGTGAAGTACTCCAAGCGACCCAGTATCATGGCAACGGACAACACCCAGATACCCGCATCGGACACCGGCTCAAAATTGCTGCCCAATGATCCCAGGCCGGGGCCCAGCACATTCAGGCAGGCCGCCACCCCGGACAGGGCCGACCAGAAATCCAGGCCGGTGGCCATCAACAGCAACGTCAACACCAGGGTGCTGGCGGCCGCCACATTCATAAACGCCACCGTCGCTGCCAGGATACTGGAATCCACCGGTCGGCCCTGGTACTTCACGTTAAACACCGCCCGCGGATGGATCAACCGTTTCAGTTCCAGATTGATCAGTTTGAAGCTGAGGATGATGCGGATGATTTTATTGCCCCCGGCAGTGGAACCGGCACAACCACCCAGATACCCCGCGATCACCAGCATCAGCAACACCACGTTGGGCCATGCCGTGAATTCCGCTGCACCGTAACCGGTACTGGTAATGAAGGAAATCAGATGGAACACTGACTGATTGAGCGCACTGAGAGAATCCTGATACAACGCCTCAGACAACAGAATAAAAGCGATCAAAACCGACAGCAACAATACAATGGCGAGAAAAGTCCTGGTCTCTTCATCGCGCAGATAAACCAGCAGGTTGCGCGAACGAATCACCTTGAAATGCAGGGCGAAGCTGACCGCACCCAACACCATAAAGACATCGGCAATCAGCAGCAGGGACGGGCTTTGAAAATACCCCATGCTGGCGTCATGAGTGGAAAACCCACCAGTGGATACCGTGGTAAAGCTGTGGCAAATCGCGTCGAAAGCATCCATGCCCCCCAGAAAATAACAGAGCGCACAGAGCAGTGTAAGGGCAACATAGACCAGCCACAGGTACTGCGTGGTGAGGGAAATCCGCGGCGACAGTTTGTCATCCTTGATCGGCCCCGGGGTTTCGGCTTTCAACAGTTTCATTCCCCCCACATTCAACATGGGCAGAATCGCCACCACAAAGATCACCACCCCCAAGCCCCCCAGCCATTGCAGAAACTGCCGATACATAAGAAAGGATTTGGGCATAGAATCCAGGCCGCTGAGCACGGTGGCACCGGTGGTGGTGAGTGCGCTCACGGACTCGAACACGCCGTCGGTGAACGACACACCTGTGATGTAAATGATGGGCACCGCCCCCAATACACTACAGATCACCCAGGTCAGGGTGGCAAACAAGAGAGCATCACGATATTTGATGCTGGCAGGATCGAAGCGCCGACCCACCCACAGAAACAGGCCGGTGGTGAGCAGCATCAACAGGGCGGGGGTCAGAAACTGGGTCTGGTGATGGTCGTCGAAAACCCACAGGGACAACCAGGCAAAGAACGCCTGCACTAACCCCATGAGCCCAATCGGAAAGGCCAAAAGATATAAAGTGGCTTGAATGTTTATCATGTCTCAGGACAAACCCAACCGACGCGGCATGACGACTGTCGGAACATGATACACCCAAACCCGATTCACCCACATCCGCAAATTCGGGCAGCGGCGGCTCCCAGGTGTTTCCGTCAGATCAGCATGGCCTGCCCTGGGCATCGAAGTTCAAGCGCTGAATCTCACCCTCGTCATCCAGGATCTCCGCCCAACGTAATGCTCCATCGGGGTGATAACCGTAGCGGTGCTCCAGTTCAATTTCACCGTACACCACTTTGTGGATGAGAATTTCCCGCCCGTCCTCATCCAGACGTACACCAAAAAACGTATTACGGTTTTCGATCTCAGCCTCTGCCAGGGGACGCACCAGTTTCAACGGCAGGGTGACGCCACTGTAACTCAGGAAGTATCCGTCGTAGGTCGTGGTTTCCGACATTGCCGGCGCCCGACCTTAAAAATACTCGGTGGCGCTGAGCGCCAGATTACTGCACCAGGTGGGCATCTCCCAGCCTTCGTGTCCTACCGTTGGCAGCATCAGTTTGCGACGCAGAATATCCCATTCCTGATCGAATCGGCGCCCCACCCGAATACTCCAGCCCCACGCCACTGGCGCACACACCGGTACCCAGATGGACTGATCCGGCACCGACATCACCTGCTGCATGAAGTAACTGGAAAAACGCTCCAGCACCGTCACGCTGCTCACCTCCACCCCGTTCACCTGTTCCGGTATCCGCTGGCTGACGCTTTCACAAAAGAAGTATTCCCGATCGGTGCCTTGCAACTGCAGATCCGTTTCCTGGCGCAGGATTGCCTGATCCTCCTTGTGCTGCAGATAAAGCACCGGAGCACCCACTTCCTGAGTATCGCTGATGGTAAGGCTGTCGCCGTTTTTCAGGGTGATAAAGCGTTCCGATTCCAGCAATCGGATTTCCCCCAGACGGGCGGAGTGGGTGGCCGTGGAAAAACGGACGTGAAACTCCGGCTGCATGACCAGGTAAGACTCACCGGCAATGCGCTCAACGACGGGGCGGTTCAGTGTGGCCGCCTCCAGCTGGAATTCATTTTCAAACACCGGTGTGTGCAGGGGGCTGTCGTTATCCCAGATGTAGTAAGCCGCGTCGGAGTCCGTCAACGGCACCACGGCACCCTGCTCCAGGGAAATCCGATAATCACCGATCACACCACTCACGTCGCGCAGACAGGCAGAGTCCAGATCCCCTATGGGCAAACGCTGTCCCCGGGCCACCGTCACCGGCCGGGTGATCACTTTGGAAGAGGTACCGAAGACTCGTAATGATACAGACTGATTCATGACCAAAACTTCACACTGATAACCAACTTGATATTCATTGACTTGCTACAGGCTGTTCTTTACACAAACTTCTATCACAACCTCTGTTACAGCCCCTATCGCATACATCCCCTATCACAAACCATGCCAGCTTGTTTTGCGCCAGGGCACCCGGCCTCAGGCCGCGCGGAATCCCGGGCCCAGGCAACCTGATCACTTTGCGCACTGTTACCTATGTGACAAAACAGTTCACACAGCGCTGTCGGGGCACTGAATTTGTCGGAAAGCATTCACCGTTGGCCACCAACCTGCGACCAGGCCTGAATCACGCGGAACCGGAGTGCCGGAACCCGGAGCAGCACCGGCGCCAGGAGCAAGCCAAAGAGAAATAAAGCCGGATCAAAAAGCCGGATCAAAAAGAAAGCCACTCGCGATGGTGGATCGTCGAGTGGCTTTAGGTAATCGAAATCCGTTTCGATTGGAGACTTCCTTCATCCCTGAAAAACCAGTCAGCTTTCTGGATATCCAGCGTTTCACAACCCTGTCAGTCTCGTCGTTCTATGAAATGCCAAATCGGCGGCAAGCGCCAGGTTACTTGCGGCTAACCACCAGTCATAACCGGCTGACCATTGCGAATGGTGTGGTAGGCGGATGGCGAGACCCCATACCATTTACGAAAGGCACGGGAAAAGTTTGAGGGATCTTCATAGCCCAACTCCAAGGCCACCTGGGTAACTGACATCCCCTCCCGGAGCCGCCGAAACGCCTCCTGTTTCTTCAGGTCGGACACAATGGTCTTGTAACAGGTGTCTTCTTCCCGGAGCCGATAGCGCAATTTGCGCGAGGAAATGTGCAGCTCACGAGCCACGGTTTCCTGATCGGGAAAACCTTCCCCCCGGGTTTGCAGATGCTCGACCACAAGCTCCCGCATGCTTCGCTCTGACACTCGCATTTCGCGCGCCTGCTCCAGGGTCTTCATGAGCATCAGGTGACTGGCGTGATTGGCATCCGGCATGGCCACCGCCAGGTGTTTGCGTTGGAAACGGGCACCGGTGAAGGCGCTGTCAAAGGTCACCTCCCGCCCCAACAGCTGACGATACTGATCGCCATAGGCCGGAGCCGGATACGCGCAATGAACTTCCAGATCGGACGCATCCTGCAGGGCATACTGAAGGTTGATGGCTTCCGCCACCACGATGTATTCCAGATGAAAGTGCAGGTTGTCCGCAATGGCGGGCGTACCTTTCATCTCCATGACGACGTGTTCGTTTTCTTCACGAAAATCGAATACGAAAAACGGCAACTCCAGTTCCACGTACTGCTTGAACAGCAGGATGGCATCCAGCAGGGTCGGGCTGGTCATCACCGCCAGGCCCCAGGTGCCATGGGCGGGCAGCACCAGATGCTTACCAAAGCAGATCGCCACCTCGGTAGAGCCACAGAGCCGGATGGCGTTGTGACAGAGGGTGCGAAAATCCCGAAAGTCGATGAAGTAATCCTGCTCATGGAGATGGGATTCGGGGATACCGGTATTGCGCAACAGCTCGTTGGCGGACACCCCGTAATGCTGAATTGAACTGAACAACAAACCGGCGTACCGGATGGGGATATGGATGTCCCCGGCTGTGACCTGCGAACGCGCCTCAGCAACCCTCATCTGCGTCTCCCTGCCTGTTATTATTCTGACGTGCAAGCCAGGATGCTAGGGAACATATTTGACGAGAACAAGACTGCAGGGTCCGCCTGGCGCCAATTACCTAAACTCTGACACTAAAAACGAGAAAAACCGGCCATTAAGCCAAGTGCATTGCCGTCTGCACAACACTTCGCAGCCGACCATTTCAATATAGTGAATTTCAGAACACCAGCTTACCGGCGTAGTTCTCACGTAGCAGGCGGAACAACACCCGGTTAGAGGCTTCCGCGTCCTGAAGGCAGCTGCTGACACCATAATAGTCACACAACAATTCCAGCTCGTAGTGACAATGCTGCACCCCGATCTGATAGGCCCCCAGGGCATCTGCTCCGCCATCCAGCGCCTGTTCCCAGGATTGATTCAAACAACCTTCGTAGTGATCATACAACGGGCCCGAATTGCCCACCCGTTCCGCTTCGGCTTTGGCGGCGTCCGCCTGCCGCTGTTGATATTGCGCCTGCATTGATGCGCAGGCGCCCAGTAAGGCTGAGATGAGAATCAGAGTGGTTGAACGCATGACGGTTGATCGCATGATGGTTGACCCGGTCCTGGTGTCGGCACTCCCATACCACGAGTGCATGTTCTGTATACCCCTACCCTCATACTAGTATGGGGTTCAGTGTTATTAAAGGCGCGGCACAGTGCACATGCTTTTTTGCCTATAGTCGTTATACTCTCCCGCCTGGACTCTGCCTGGGAAACTCATGACACAAGCCATCCTTTTTCTGTGCGTCGTTGCCACCATGTGTGTTGCCGGTTTCTGGCCACCGAACGCGGAACACTACCGGGCGCCCTATTGGTCCGGGGCGGAACAGGGGCTGGTGTTCAACGGTCACGCCCAGGCCTATACCGAGCGTTTCTTTGCCCCTGACCCCGCAGCCAGCGCCGTGACCATCGAGATGGCCATCAAACCCCAGTACCAGCCTCCCACCCGCTATCGGGTTCTGTTGAACATTTATGACCTGGAGAACGATACCCAGATCGTGGTGGGCCAGTGGCGACAGCGGCTGATGGTGCTGCAGAGCGAGGACTACAGCAATCGGCAGCGGCTGCCCAAGATCTACGCCGACCTGGACGCCGACCACAGCCTTAACCGCATTCGCCTGGAATCAGGCCCTCAGGGCACCCGGGTGTACATCAATGATCAACTGCAGGGCAGCAATCGCCATCTGGTACTGGCCCTGCCCAGCCACCCCACCCGTTCACACCTGATTCTGGGCAGTGATGCCAGCGCCTCCTATCCCTGGACAGGCAGCATCCAATCCCTGGCGATCTATGCCCACCGGCCGGAAGCCCCGGCCAACAGCGGGCCTGGTTTGTTGTATCAGTTCAGCGCTCAGGACACACAGCAGGTCGCAGACGCATCGCCCCACAGCATTCCCCTGCTGCTGCCTTCCACCCCGGTGATTCTGAAAAAGAAGTTGCTGCAATTGCCCACCCGCCGGGACTTAACCGCCAGATGGCTGTGGCGGGATTCGCTGATCAATTATTTCGGCTTCATTCCCTTCGGCCTGTTACTGAGCCGCCTGCTGCTGACCCGGCAGCAACAACGCGGTCCGCTAACACACCACAACCACTGGCGGAGCAGCATCCTGCCCAGTACCCTCGCCGCATTCCTGTTTAGCCTGAGTATTGAGACCACGCAGATCGCCATTCCGGAGCGAACGTCGTACTTGCTCGACCTGATCCTGAATACCGCCGGTGGCTTCAGTGGCGCCCTGGTGGCCTGGTATCTGCAACGCTGGCGTCGCACCTGATATTTACAGCATATCCGTGAGCAGAATACCGATCCCCAGCCGTTCATTGCGATGGTTATAGTCGATCAGACTCTCACCGTAGCCATTGAAATACTGCACCACCCCCCGCAAGCGGCCCCACAGGGGAAAACTGGCGTCCAGTTGCACAGCACCATAGTTGGGGTTATTGAGATTGTTGCGCAGCAGCACCGAGAACTCGTAGTTATTCTGCTCCCAGGTGCCCATCAACTCGAAATAGCCCATATATTTCTCAATATCCGGGTTGTCGTCACCCCTGGCATCCCCCGCATCGTCCTTCTCATCCTCCGGAATCCGGTACCAGGGTCGAAAGGAAATCAGGTAATTATCCCGGGCGTAATAATAGTTGAGGAAAATCCGGTTCCAGCTGCGGCTCAGAATCTGGCTGCGGCCATTGGACTCGTGTTCAAAACCGAATGCCAGCGCGGTGTCCGCCTCCACCAGATTGCTGGTGATGGGCATCAGGTAATAGATCTCCGGGCGATAGTTGGTTTCACGGAACGGCGCTGAGATATCGTGGTTGTAGACCTGCCAGAACGCTTTCAGGGTAAAGGCAAAATACACGGCGTCGTTGGCCACCAGAAGATCGTCCTGATTCAGCGGCACCTTCAGGCTGATCTGCAGTTTGGCTTCGGCGTTGTCCAGTTCCTCATTGGGATAAACCGCGCCGTAGGGTTCCTGATTCGGTTCCTCCACATAGGTATAGGGCAGAATATAATTGGCGTAATGGGGTGTAATCACAAACGGGTTCCACTTGGTGCGTTGCTCCATGGCCATGCGCTCCCGGGCGGCGGAATACTCCGGCTGCGGAATCTCCCCTAACTGGATTCGGCACTGTTCTTCCAGTTCACCAATGGTAAGGGTGATCTCCACATTGTCCATGGACTGGTGCATGCAGTCCCGTACGGCCTGTTGCTGGGCATCCAGTGGCGGCTGCTTCGCTGATGTTGGTTGCTTCGCTGGCTCCCCGGAAGCCGCCTCCTGCCCCCAACTGAATCCACTGGCCAGTGCCAGCAAGCCCCCCAACAGCATTCCCCTCACAGACATCCGGTGCTCCTAATCTTTTTCGTTGACCTGGTCACGCAGTATCCCGCACCAAGAGGACATTTCAAGCAGAATCTGAAACTCACCCTATACTGAGAGGTATGCCGCAACCGAGAGAAATTGCGCCGGATCTCCAGGATGGCATTGACCGTAAGCTACTGAAAAAACTGAAGGAACGGTTTCTTGAGGTCAATCGTGGTCGACTGGAGCGAATGCTGTCCACCCTCAGCAGCCGCCACCGGATGTTCCTGGATTCCCTGCCACTGCTACTGCACATCAATCACCCTTCATTGCCGGGCTACATGTCCGGGGCGACCCCTTGCGGCGTCAGCGGGTTTAGCCCGAACAAAGACAACCTGCGGGCGGCCCAAGCCATTTCCCGCTCCTTTGCCTATCGCAAAAAAGCCCATACCCAGGATCGCATATTCAGCATCTTCCTGATGGGCAGCACTGGCACCGTGGCTCATTCCGACACCAGCGATATGGACATCTGGGTGTGCTACGACCCGGGCCTGTTGCAGGAAGCCATCGATGAACTGCAGGACAAACTCACCGGCATCGAGCAGTGGGCAGACAGCATCGGCCTGGAAGTGCATTTCTTTCTCATGGACCCGATCAAATTCCGCAACGGGGTACGCAGCAATTTGTCCGGGGAAGACTGCGGCAGTGCCCAGCATTATCTGTTGCTGGACGAGTTCTATCGCACCAGCATCATGGTAGCGGGCCGTTATCCCCTGTGGTGGATGATTCCCAGCTACGATGAGCAACGCTATCGGGGAATCGCCGACAACCTGTTGCAGAAACGCTTTCTGAAAAAAGAAGACTGCGTGGATTTCGGCGGCATCTCTGATTTTCCCGCCGGCGAGTTCATCGGCGCCGGCATGTGGCAGCTCTACAAGGGAATCGATTCCCCCTATAAATCCGTTATCAAGATCGTGCTCACCGAAGTGTATGCCAGCGAATATCCCAAGGTGGAAAGCCTGAGCATCGTGTATAAAAAAGCCGTGTACAGTGGGCAACTGGATCTGGATGAGCTGGACCCATACGTGATGCTCTATCGCAAGATCGAAGCCTATCTATTAAAGCGCAATGAGCACAAACGGCTGGAATTGATCCGCCACTGTTTTTATTTCAAGGTGAACGAAGGCCTGAGCCGCAGCCTGCGTTCCGGCGAGGCCAGTTGGCGGCGCAAGTTGATGCTGCGGCTGGTGATGGAGTGGGGTTGGAATGAGTCCTACCTGAAACAACTGGACAACCGCAAGTTCTGGAAAGTGAACCGGGTGCGGGAAGAACGTCAGGAGCTGGTGCAGGAGCTGAATCACAGTTACCGATTTCTCTCCAGCTTTGCCCGCGACAACAACATCGAGGCCCTGATCAAACAGGAGGACATGAACATCCTCGGCCGCAAACTTTATGCAGCGTTTGAACGCAAGGGCGGCAAGATCGAACTGGTGAACCCGGGCATCACCGCTTCGTTGGTGGAAGACCATCTATCCTTCCATTACATCCGCGATACAGAGCACGGCATCAACAATTACTGGGTGGTGTTCCCGGGCTACCTGAAAACCAAAGAGGCAAAAGGGCGCGAACCCATTCGCAAAACCCGCAGTGTCGTGGAGCTGATTGCCTGGTGTTATTTCAATGGCCTGCTGGACCAGGAAACCCGACTCTCAGTGGAAGCCAACGGTACGGACTTAACGGAATACGAGCTGACGCAAACAGTACAGTCGTTCTTTCAGATCAGCCCCGAGGGCGTGCCCTATGCGGCGCAACAGAACTTCGAGCATTCCGCCTACCCCACCAAGATCACCCTCTACATCAACGCCGGTGTCGACCCCATGCGACCGATGACGCAAAAAGGCATTCATCGCCTGTCGGACCAGAGTGATGCCCTCAGTTACAGCGCATTCCATCATAACCTGGCCATCACCGTGGATCAGGTGGCATTCAACAGCTGGGGGGAAATCATCTGCGGATTATACTCGGGTGAAAACGCACTGATCGATTGCCTGGTGCATTACATGCGACAGATTCCGCCGGACGGATCGATTCCCTTACCGCGGCTGGAGATCCGCTGCTTTTGCCCCAGCCGGGCCGCGTCCATCGCCAACCGGGTGGAGGAATTGTTCCGCGACATCATCGCCTGCTACTACAGCGGCACGCGCGCACTGAATTCCCGCTACATTCTGGAGATCGAGCAGTTCCTCTATATGCTGCAGTTCAAACGCACCACGCCCTATGTGCGGGGGCTGCGCAGCCAGCGGGATCTGATTGATTGCCTGAGCGAAACCCAACCCCATTTCAGCCCCCTGGTGGTGGACCGCAATGCCCTCAGCCGGCATCCGTTACGGGTGGTGGCCAAGATGGGTGTACCCGGCCGCATCCAGGTGTTTTACCAACGCAATGGCGAGAAGTCGGATATTTTTATCCACGATGAAAAAGGCTCAATCTTTTTCACCCAGAAACATTATTTCGACGAGAAAACCGTGCTCAACCCCATTCGCCATTTTCTGGAGAATATCCAGTTGCGGCGCATCACCCTGGACCAGCGGGAAGCCTCGGTGAGCAACGTGGCCTATTACGAAATCAAGCGTAACCATCGGGGGGATATGCACACCGACCGCAAATCCTTTCCCCCGGTTGAACAGGAGGAAGGCCATCACAGCATCCAGGCCATTGCCCAGACCGGCACCTTCGGCGACGTGTTTTATACCGTGTACTGCGACAACCGGGAGTTCTCGCAACTGGAATACGGCGATGCCCTGTTTGCCGCCGTGGCCGGCTACATCGCCTCCCTGCGCCGCAACCGGGAACGCTACCCCTGCTACATCACCGACCTGGATCTGAGCCAGCTGGATCTGCAGCAGGGGGAGGAACTGCAAACGGTGCAGTATCTGCAACACAAGGAAAAGCTGGAAAGCGCCATCAACCAGGCCCTGCGCATTCCGGAATAAACGTTCTCCGCTGGCTATGGATACGGCAGCAATCCGCCTGCCCCTGCCAGGCGCTGCTTGACCGCCGCCACCGAAGGCCGCTCACTGAAGTCGCCATACCAACGTTCAATATTGGGATAATCCGTCAGATCAATAGACGTGGAATCCTGAATCTGGAAATAGGCATAGGCGATGGTATCGGCGAGGGTGACTTCGCTGCCGCACAGAAAGTCTGCCGTTGCCAGTTGTTGCTCAAAGTACGGCAACTGGTTTTTCAGAAAACCCGCCGCCTCATCAATCGCCGCCGCATTGGGCTCCCGCTTGAAGAAATGGCGGCAGATCACCTCTTCCCAGAAATACACGGCCAGCCAACGCCCCACGTGCAAGGTGGCGGTGTCTATCATGGCATCAATCCGGGCCGCCGGCAGCGGGTCGGCTGCATAGAGGCGATGATCGTGCAGGCGCGCCAGGTAACGGCAGATGGCGGCGCTTTCCAACAGGAGCTCGCCGTCATGGTCCAGCGCCGGCACCTTGCCCAGGGGATGCCGGGCCAGGTATTCCGGCAGTTTATTCTCCCCCTTGCCCAGTTCCACATTCACATAGGTGTAGTCCAGGCCCAGCTCTTCCGCCGTCAGCAGGACTTTGATGGGGTTGAAGGTGTTGTATCCATATACGGTGAACATGCCGTGCTCCTTGTTATGGTTGCTGAACCCTCATCCCGGGGTTTATTCCCGGTGGGCGTTCGCACTATACTTGCATTATGAAAGTAAAACCTATCCTCAATAGTTGCATTATGCAAGTGAAAGTTTTGTTATGGTAAGCCGCAAACAACATGGCCAGATCTCCGACTGCCCCATCGCCCTGGGGCTGGACAGCATCGGCGACCACTGGAGCCTGCTGATCGTACGGGATCTGCTGTTCGGTAAACACGAGTTCCGGGAATTCCTCGACAGCGACGAGAGCATATCCAGCAACATCCTGACGGATCGGCTGGGCAAACTGCAGGAGCAGGGCATTGTGGCCTGGCGTTATCACCCTGACAGCCGCAAACGCAAACTCTATTACCTCACCAGCAAAGGCAAGGACCTGATCCATGTGCTGGTGCCGCTGGTGCGCTGGTCCCTGAAATACCATGGTGACGAGGCCCGGATTCCGCCAGAGCAGCAGGCGGTACTGGCCACTGGCCCTGAGGGCTTTATCCGGGCGACCCTGGCGGCACTGGGGGACTGGGAATCGGCCTTTGAGGTGGATACAAAAGACGCCGCCACCCGGGTATAATGGAGCGGATTTTTTACCTGCTACGGAACCTCACATTCCCCATGGTTTTACGACACCTATCGTGCAGCCGGGCTTTATTGCAACTTGGCCTGGCGGCGTCTGTTCTGCTGGGCAGCGCTCCGCTCACCGGCTGCGGCCAGAAAGGCAAACTCTATCTGCCGGACCAGCCACCGCCCCACGAGACCACCGCCGCCAGCGAGTGTCGCACGCCCGGCTGCGCCGCGGCCCTGGCCCCCACCCAGGCGAAGCCCGAGCAGCCTGAGGCCGGAACGGAGGATAACCAGGAGCCAGATGAAGACAACGCAGAGCAACCCAAGCATTCCGCGCCGACCCCGAAAGAGACCCCTGAATGAGCGTTTTTGACTACCGAAACAACCAACTCCACGCCGAAGACCTGCCCGTGAGCGAGATCGCCCGGGCCGTGGGCACCCCCTGCTATATATACTCGCGCCAGGCCTTGGAATCCGCCTGGAAGGCCTTTGACGAGGCCTTCGGCCAGCACCCCCATCTGGTGTGCTTTGCGGTGAAGGCCAATTCCAACCTGGCAGTGCTGAACGTACTGGCCAAGCTGGGGGCCGGTTTCGATATCGTCTCCCAGGGAGAGCTGGAGCGCGTACTGCGGGCCGGTGGTGATCCGGCCAAAGTGGTGTTCTCCGGCGTGGGCAAACTGCGGGAGGAAATGGTCCGCGCCCTGGAAGTGGGTGTGTACTGCTTCAATGTGGAATCGGAAGCCGAGCTGGAGACCCTCAACGAGGTGGCTGGGGAAACGGGCAAAGTGGCCGCCGTCTCCCTGCGGGTGAACCCGGATGTGGACGCCCAGACCCACCCCTATATTTCCACCGGCCTGAAGCAGAACAAATTCGGCATCGACATTGACCGTGCCATTGCCGTCTTCGAACGGGCAGCTGAGCTGCCCCACATCAGGGTCAGCGGCATCGACTGCCACATCGGCTCCCAACTCACCACCGTGACCCCCTTTATGGACGCCCTGGACCGGCTGCTGGAGCGCATCGACCAGCTGGCGGCAAAAGGCATTGTGGTGGAACACCTGGACATCGGTGGCGGCCTGGGAGTGCGCTACCGCGACGAACAACCGCCGGCACCGTCTGAATACGTGGGAGCCCTGCTGCGAAAGCTGGGGGATCGCAAACTGAAAGTGGTGATGGAACCGGGCCGCGCCATTGCCGCCAACGCCGGCATCCTGGTGACGGAAGTGCAGTTGCTGAAATCCACCGAGGTCAAGAACTTTGTGGTGGTGGACGCCGCCATGAACGACCTGATCCGCCCCTCCCTGTACAGCGCCTGGCAGGACATCATAGCGGTCAGCCCCCGGGCCGGGGCCGCCACCGCCAGCGACGTAGTGGGCCCGGTGTGTGAAACCGGTGATTTCCTCGGCAAAGACCGGGAACTCTGCGTAGAGCCCGGCGACCTGCTGGCGGTTTGCTCCGCCGGCGCCTATGGTTTTGTGATGAGCTCCAACTACAACACCCGCAACCGGGTGCCGGAAGTCATGGTGGATGGCGGCCAATTTCACATTATTCGTCGCCGTGAGACCTACGAAGATCAACTGGCCCTGGAATCTCTGGTACCCTGAAGGTTATGAAAATCGAGTTCACCAAAATGCACGGTCTGGGAAATGATTTTATGGTGATCAACCAGGTCACCCAGAACATCCAGATCAACAGCGAGCAGATCCGGCGCCTGTCGGACCGCCATACCGGGGTGGGCTTCGATCAATTGTTGATGGTATCACCCCCCACCTCGCCGGATGTGGATTTCAAATACCGCATTTTCAACGCCGACGGCAGCGAAGTGGAACAGTGCGGCAACGGCGCCCGTTGCTTTGCCCGCTTTGTGCGGGAGAAAGGCCTGACCCACAAAGACGTGATTCCGGTGGAAACCAATACCGGCAAAATCCAGCTGCGCCTGGTGGGCACCAACCTGGTGACCGTCAACATGGGGGCCCCCATCTTCGAGCCCGAGCGCATCCCGCTGCAGGCAGAAAGCCGCCAGAGCCTGTACAAATTCAACGTGGACAGCGATATTCATGAGTTGGCCTGCGTCTCCATGGGCAATCCCCATGGGGTGCTGCAGGTGTCCGATATCGACCAGGCCCCGGTGGCGAAACTGGGGCCGAAACTGGAGCTGCACCCGCGCTTCCCCAACAAGGCCAACATCGGTTTCTGCCAGGTGATGGACCGTCACCACATCCGCCTGCGGGTGTTTGAACGGGGTGTGGGGGAAACCCGGGCCTGCGGTACCGGTGCCTGTGCCGCAGCAGTTGTGTCAATTGCTGCTAATCTTGTTGATAATAAAGTGAATGTTTCCCTGCCCGGGGGCGACCTGCAGATTGAGTGGCAAGGGGAAAACCAACCGGTGTACATGACCGGACCGGCCACCACCGTATACGATGGGACTGTGTATTTATGACCGAAACCACCGCTGAACGAAAACAAGAAACCACCCTCACGGCAGCGGACGTTGCCAACTACCTGCGCCAGAACCCGGACTTCTTCCTCAACCGCCCCGATATTCTCTACGACATGGAACTGCCCCACGCCCAGGGCAACGCCAGCTCGCTGCTGGAGCGTCAGGCCAGCGTACTGCGCAACCGCAACACTGAGCTGCGCCACAAACTCAACGAATTCGTCAGCATCGCCCGGGGCAACGACAAACTGTTCAACCGTATTCGCACCCTGGGGCTGGCCCTGCTGGAAGCGGGCAACCTGGCGGAATTGAGCAGCCGCCTGCGCCAGATCCTGACCAAGGATTTCAAACTGGATGAAGCCAACCTGTTCCTGTTCAAGCCCAGCCACGAAACCGGTCCCTTCGCCGTCACCAGTGAAGCAGAACTGCAGAACACCCTGGGGGATCTGCTGCGGGGCGACCGCATCATCTGCACCACCCTGCGCCAGCGGGAAATGAAATTCCTGTTCCCCGGCTTCGACCGCAGCGACGGTTCCGCCGCCCTGATTCCCCTGCATTTCAACGGTGAGCTGGGATTGCTGGCCCTGGGCAGCCATGATCCGAATTATTTCAATTCCAACATGGACACCACCTTCGCCCGCTATGTGGGGGACATCCTCAGCCGGCGCCTGTTTCACTTTCTGAAGTAAGCGGCCATGGATGATGCCCTGGACGACAGCATCGCGCGTTATCTGGAGCACCTGACCCGCAGGCGCATGCTGTCGGTCCACACGGTGGAAGGCTATCGCCGCGACCTGGAACAACTGCAGCAGTTCTGCAACCACCAACAGCTGGTCCGCTGCCGCGACATTCACCCCCAGCACATTCGGCTTTTGGTGGCCGAGCGCCATCGCCGGGGCAGCAAACACAAAACCCTGCAACGTCTGCTGGCCAGTATCCGGGGTCTGTACAACTTCCTGATCCAGCAAGGCCAGGCCGAAGCCAATCCCGCCCAGGGCATTCGCCCGCCCAAAGGGGAAAAGAAACTGCCCCACACCCTGGACGTGGACCAGATGAATCAGTTGCTGAATATCGATGACAGCGATCCGCTTTCCATCCGGGATCTGGCGGTGCTGGAACTGTTCTATTCCTCCGGGTTGCGCCTGAGTGAACTCCTGAACCTGCATCTGGCGGACTACGATCAGCAGGAACACACGGTACGGGTGTTGGGTAAAGGCAACAAGGAAAGAGTGGTGCCCGTAGGCAGCAAAGCCCGCGACGCCATTCAGTGCTGGCTTGACCTGCGGGACCGGTTCAAGCCGGTGGACGACAGCCTGTTTGTGAGCCAGCAGGGGCGCCCTCTCCATCCCTCCACCCTGCAGAAACGTTTCAAACAGTGGGGTATTAAGCAGGGCATTGATCGTCATGTGCACCCTCACCTGTTAAGGCACTCCTTTGCCAGCCACATCCTGGAATCCAGCGGCGATCTGCGCAGCGTGCAGGAGCTGCTCGGGCACGCGGACATCTCCACCACCCAGATCTACACCCACCTGGATTTTCAACACCTGGCCAAGGTCTACGACCAGGCTCATCCCCGGGCGAAAAAGAAAGACGAGTCGTGATGGCGAGTCAGCGGGAGAGTGAAAGGGAGAGCGAGAGGGAGGGTCCTCAAAGACAATAAACTGGAATTCAGAGTCATTGTTGAGCCAACGTCCATACCAGCACAATGATCAGCGGGATAACAACAAGAAAGGATGGAACCATGACCCGCGCTCAAACGCTCTGTGTGTATGGCCTGCTGGCGGCGGCCCTGGTGGCCTGCGGTGCATCACTGGCACCGGTCTGGCAGCTCAGTTTTTCGAGTCAGTACAACCACCTGCTGCAAGGGGCGGACGAACACAGCCTGTATGTGCTGCGCTACGACGACAACACACCCACCCTGTATCAACTCACACGGGACGGCGGCGAGCCGGTTATCACGCCCCTGTCATTACCCTCCACCGAGATCCTGGGCCGGTTAGGGCAACAGGTGTGGGTGGCAGATGATGACTATGTGGATTACACCGCCCGGGACCTGCTGCGGGCACAGGCGCTGGACCTGGACACGCTGCAGATAACACCGGCCCTGCCGGATGCCCTGCGTAGCGGGTTCAGTGGCCTGCGCGGCTATCTGGAACAGACCGACAGCGTAGTGACGGGGGCCAACGGCAGCCTGGCCATCTCCGGTCAGGCCATCCCATTGGGGGGCAGTACCGAGTTGCCCTTTATTGCCATCGTCCATGCCGACGGGCGCAGCCACCACAGCTTGTTGGAGGGCGACATCCTCTACCACTCTCTGGAGCCGTTGCCCCGCAGCCCGATGTTTGCCTTACACATCCTCTATTCTGAAGATCATTTCAACCGCACCGGTTTTTACAATCGCGTCGTATTCTATGATGCCGAGCTGACCCCGCTGCAAACAGTGGACCTGCCGCAACGGCTCTATTCGGTGGTGGCGCTGCCCGATCGCCTCTATGCCCCCTCCCACGATGAGCCACGCTACCTTGAGATTCATACCGATGGCCGGGTGAGCCCCAGCGAACGCAAAGGTCAACTCTGGAGCTGGAACGACCACACCCAGTTCCTGTTCCACGAGGACTTCTTCTACGCCCTGGAAGTGAGTGAACAGGGACGCATGCTGTGCCGCTTTGACTATCAGCTGCAGAACCTCGGTTGCTTTACCCCCCGCGACCGTCACTGGACTGCCCAGGCACAAATGCTGGAGGACGGCACGCTGGTTACCGCTGAACAGCACCGCAGCATTGTTCTTAACGGTGTCACGCTGTCCCTGGACCCGGCCAATGCGTCGCTGTTATCAGACCTGGATGGTTGGGGTTACGAACAGCAGCAGATGTTCTATCGCTTCTACTCGCCCCAGGGGGAACTGCTCAATGAAATCGCTGCCCCTCCGTTCCGCGCTCACGGCAAATTGATTTCCTGTCACAGCAATCCCGATGGCTACTGCGTATGGGAAGCGGTGTCGGAAACCACAGGAACCTGCAGCACGAACACCATCCTGCCCTACAGTCAACACGAAGTGCTCGCCAGTGAAACCCTGTGCCAACCCGAGGAACATCGCGGAGCTCTGACGCTGTGGAACAACAGGCCGCGCTGACGCCTCTTTACGTAACTTTCTCAGCGCAACGTCAGGCCCATGCCATCTCAAGGAAGGAAGCGACCATGAAAATCACCCAACGGCTTACGGTATACGGCGCCATCGCCATTCTGGCCCTGGCCTGCGGCGGCGCCTCGTTGCTGCCCAGCTGGACCCGCCCCCTGGAACATCCCACCACACTGTTGAGCGCCTTTGACCAACAGTCGTTGTTGTTGGTTGAAAACCTCACCAACGGCGCCACCGTCAGCGTCACACAATTGGATCTTCAGGGTAACGAGTTGCAGCATCACCAGTTTAATATTCAGGGCAAGCAATACGCGGCAGAAGTACTGTCACCTTCCTCGCTGCTGCTGCGGGACCGCTTCGGCAGCAGCGCCGACAGCCATATTCTCGACCTCTCCACCGGCACCGCGGAGCCGGCCTTCAACGAGGACTTCCGCAACGCCTATCCCCGCTTCAACTATTCGGTTGTGGGAAACTCAGTAGTGGGCAAACGCGAGCAGGGGGATCTGATTCTGGCGGGCGCGCTGTATCCCGCCGATACAGAAACGCCGGTGCAGGCCATCGGTCAATGGTCGGCACCGGGCGTTTTCCATTACCGGCTTTTGCCGGAATATGTTGCCTCCGCCAAGTTGACCACCATGGGCAACACCACTGGCTATATTCTGGCAGCAAACTTCCACGAGGATTACGCAGCGGCATCCGCCCAGGCCGGATTTATCCAGTTCCTCGACCAGGCCCTGAATGTGGTGGCGGACATTCCACTGCAACAGCCGTTTACCCTGCAGTATGGATTCAACGATCGCGCCTATGGCTATTTCACCGGGGAGGACAGCATTGTGTTCCGCTTCGTTGACCTGCAAGGCCAGGAAACGCCGCGGCCGGAATTTCTCAGCGGAGTCAGTGTGAAGCTGGGCCACGGTTTTTTCTACACCACCAAACCGGTGGAGGGCGGCACCCAGTACTGCCGTTACGACTATGCTCTGGTATTACAAAACTGTTTCAAAGTGCCGGCATGGGGCTATGTGCAGATGACGCAGCTGCTGCCGGATGACAGCATAGGACTTACGGAATTCCGCAATCACGAACAGGTTACCGGCCTGAACATCGCCCTTGAGGATCTTGGTGATGCACTGGTGGGCGCCGGAGCCATCGCAGGTGCAGACACCTATGAGATTCGCCAGCGCAGTTTCACACCGGAGGGTCGCGCTGTGCTGGATGCCCGCACCTATACCTTCAAACAGGAGGGCCAATACCGCTTCTGCTATCCGGGTCTGAGCCTGGTTTGCTTTGAACCGGAGCGTTACAGTCCGGGCACCTGCCAACATGCACAGTCCCGTTTTCTCAGTACCACACAGGTGGCGGGCACCAGTTACTGGTGTGAGGGCAACGAGGACGTACCGCGACAATTGCAGCTGAATTACTGGCAACAATAATCTATGCCCTGATGCCGGCAGCACGGTTTTGCAGTGCTGCCGTGAATGCAGTAACCTGATCCTCGCAAAGTATCCGCACGCAATTCAGGCATCAGAGCATCACATGATCAAACTGCTAACCTTCGATCTGGACAACACCCTGTGGGACATTGATCCCGTTATCGTGGCGGCGGAGAAGGCCATGCGGGCCTGGATCGCCGAGCACGTACCGGAGGCCGTGGCCCATCTGGAAATGGACCTGCTGAAGCAGACCTATCGCCAGGTGTTGCAGGATCATCCCGAGGTGGCACAGCATCCCACGAACTTCCGCAAGAAACTGCTCTATCGGGTGTTCAGCAACGCTGACCTCAGCCATGACCATGCCCTGACCATGAGCGAACAAGCCTTTGCCGTATTCTACCGGGGCCGCAACCAGATCGCCCTGTTCCATGAGGCCGAAACCCTGCTGCAAACCCTGTCCCGGGACTATCCGCTGATCGCCCTCACCAACGGCAACGCCAATCTGCACATGATCGGCATCGACCGTTATTTCAAGGCGCACTTCTCGGCCGAGACCGAGGGCAAAGCCAAACCCCACGACGCCATGTTCCAACGGGCATTGGCGTTTATGAATATGCAGGCCGGGGAAGCAATCCACATCGGGGATCACCCGACGGAAGATGTGGAAGCCGCCAGGGCGGTGGGTTATCACACCATCTGGTTCAACGCCGACGGTCACCAGGACCCAGGGCTGTGTCAGCCCAGTGTGGAAATCCGATCCCTCAGTCAGTTACCGCAGGCCGTGCAGGCCATCGCCAACCACCCATAAAAAAGCCCCGGACCTGCCGGGGCTACACTCAAAAAAAACAATCACAACAAAAAAGCAATCAACAAGAGATTTAAGGCTTAAAGTTTGTCGCGCTTAGATGGGGCGACTGCCATAGTTGGATTCGGGCTTGCGCGGTGGGTCCATGCGCACGTCTTTATCGATCTGCTTGATTTGACCACCACCGTTGAGAAAACGTTCCATGTCTTCCTGCAATTGACGACGCTCGGCTTCCCGTGAGCTCAGGCTGCGGTCGCGGCCATCGTCGTAGGTAATGATATTGCTGGAATCGTTCTTGCTGTTTTCAGACCCATTATTGTCTGAGTCATTGTTGTCAGAATCGTTGATATCGGAATCGTTGTTATAGCTCATCTCTCTGTCCTCAAAAATCGACTAACCCCAAGAGGTAAAAATATTTATAGTCGACCCAGAGAACTTTGCTAAAAAATTTTTGTTTTTTTCGATTTTGTTTTTTTCTATAAAATCATGAATCTATGAATTGAATTTCTAAAAACCCTTAAGTGCAAACCTTTTGATATTGATTTGCGGATTCTTATACCGGCTTGACGAAAAACCGGTTAAAAATCATACTTATAGATCTATTTACGCCCCATTTAAGGTCACCACCAAACGCCGGCTACCACCCTGGTTCCGGTGCTCACACAGGTAAATTCCCTGCCAGGTACCCAACGCCAATGCCCCCTGCCGGATGGGAATGGCCAGACTGTTGCCCAGCAGGCTGTGCTTGATGTGGGCGGGCATGTCGTCACTGCCCTCCAGGGTATGCCGATAATAAGGCTGGTTCTCGGGCACCATGTGATTGAAGTGGGATTCCATGTCCAGGCGTACGTCCGGGTCGGCATTTTCATTGATGGAAAGCGAGGCCGAAGTGTGCTGGATAAAGAAATGGGCCAAGCCAACCTCATAATCCTTCAGGGGTGACGCCAGGGTTTGCAGGATCTCCGCCGTCACCAGGTGGAAACCGCGGGGACGGGGCTTCAGGGTGAGGGTGGTCTGGTACCAGGGCATGTTCAATTCCTGTTGTTAGCAATAGATGATGGTAATCATTTACTGACGCCACTGTGTCGGGCTCATGCCACAGTGCTGGCGAAAAGCACGGGCAAAGTTGGCGCTGTCGTTATACCCCAGGCGCAGGGCGATGGTGGTGATGCTGTCCTGGTGCGCCATGAGATATTGTTTGGCCAGAGCCATTTTCACCTCCGTCAGCAGATCCCGCCAGCGTACCCCCTCCTGCAGCAGTTGCCGGCGCAGGGTGCGCTCCGACACATGCCGCTGCCGTGCCAGCTCGTTTAAGGACGGCAGGGGCGGCCCCGCCTGCAGCAGGCTCTGGCGCAACAGCTCCGCCCTGCCCCCGGGCTTGGGAATGGCACTCAGCAGGGCTTCGCACTGCCGCACCGCCAACTGAAAGGATTGCTCGTTGGCCAAGGCCAGAGGAAAGCTCAGCACCTGGGTGGGCAGGCTCAGGCGCAACTCGGCCGCGTCAAACTGTATGGCCACATCGCGGTACGCCGCCATCGCCTCCGCATCATAGTGACTGGCCGGGTAAGGAATCTGGGCCCGCACCGCCTGCCAGGTCTCCGGATACAGAAAGCGCCCCTGTACGTAAATGGACGCCGCGGTGGCATCCAGAATGAATTGACAGAGGGGCTCAGCCATGGGCAGCGCCGGGCGGATCAACAGATGGCTCTGCCCGGCCTGTTCCTCCACCAGCAGATCCGTGAGCGGCATCACCAGGGGCTGGAAGCGCTGAGCCACCCGCAGTGCCTCCCCCAGGGTGGGCGCGCACAGGCCGGCATAACCGGTGACCCCATGGGCGGACAGGTTCAGCCGTTGCCCCAGGTGGACGCCGAGGGCCGGGGTGCCACTAGCCTGCAGGGACCAACTCACCAGGCTCTCCACCTGTTCCAGGGTGAGAAAATCGTCCTGCTGGGAGCGAATGAAGTCCGCAGTCAGGCCGATGCGCACCAGTGGCTCCGCCGGGTCCAATGAGCGTTCCTGCAGCAGCTGCAGCAATACTCGAAAGTAGCGGGCGGGGATAAAGGCAGTAGACATTCGTATACTGTCCGATAATGACTGATGATTGTCAATCCAGCACAGGCCGGGCTACGAATTCATCGCTAGTCTTGGTGATGGCCGGTTTTGATCAGGCGCTAGAATCATAACAACGACTACAGAGGGAAAACCCGTGAAACAGTATTTTGTTCCTGCGGGAGAAGCCGCAATCTGGGTGACCGAGCAGGGTAACCCGGAACATCCGACCTTGCTGCTGGTACACGGTTATCCGGACGACCACCGGGTGTGGTCCGCCGTCATCGAACACCTGCAGCAGGACTACCACATCCTGACCCTGGATGTGCGGGGCGCCGGCAACAGCAGCCGACCGCTGGACCGCTCCGCCTATAAGATTGAACGGGTGATTCCGGACTTCGCCGCCGTCATGGATCGCGTGGTTCCGGACAAACCCGTGCACCTGGTTGGCCACGACTGGGGCAGCAGCCTGTGCTGGTCGTTCGTCAGCGATCCGCAACTGGCTCGCCGCCTGGCCAGCTACACCAGCCTGTCCGGCCCCCATGTGGGCCTGCTCTGGCAATGGATCAACCAACAGGTGCGCTCGGGCAAATTCAGCGGCCTGCAGAAGGCCCTGGCCCAGCTGTCCCACTCCTGGTACATCTTCGCCTTTCACCTGCCCAAACTGCCGGAAGCCCTGTTCAGCCGCTTCGGCACTAAACTGTGGCCACTGGTGATGCAACAGGGTGGCGTCCCGCAGGACGACGAATACCTGGAACACAGCGCACAGGACATTCGCAGCATCACCCTGGACACCCTGGAGCTGTATCGCCAGAACGCGTTCAAACCGCCGCCAGTACCGGCACCGGGCAGCATTCAGGTACCGGTGCAGTTGGTGCTGCTGCAACAGGACCCTTTCATTCGCCCCTACATTTTCGAGAACCTGGAACAGTACGTGGTGAACCTGACCCGACGCACCCTGGACAGCAATCACTGGGCACCCCGCTCCCACCCCCAACAGGTGGCGCAATTAATTGATCGCCATGTGCAGGCCGTGGAACAACAACGCCGTAATGCGGCATGAGCCTCTGAACACGAGATTCGCAGCATGAAACAATTCAACAATAAAGTGGCCCTGATCACCGGTGCCGGCTCCGGCATCGGCCAGGCCACCGCCCTGGAACTGGCCCGGCGCGGTGCCGAACTCTGGCTGGTGGACATCAACGCAGCCGGCCTGGAAGACACCGCTCAACAGATCCAGGCTTTAGGCGGCCGCTGTCACACCCAGGTGTGCAATGTGGGCTCCAGCACCGAGATGAAGAAACTGGCCAAGCGCGTCCATGAGGCCCACCCGGCCCTGGACATTCTCATCAACAATGCAGGCATCGGTGTGGCCGGCCGCTTTGTAGAGACGTCGCTGAAAACCTGGAACAAGGTGCTGGACGTGAACGTGAAGGGCGTGATGCTGGGCTGCCACCTGTTTGCACCGAACATGATTGAACAGGGCCGCGGGCATATCGTGAACCTGGCCAGTGCGGCCGCGTTCATCGCCGCCAAGGACATGCCGGTGTACTCCATGTCGAAGTCCGCCGTGCTGGGCTTCAGTGAATCCCTGCGCGCAGATTTGCACGAGTATGGCATCGGCGTCTCGGCAGTGTGTCCGGGCATCATCAACACGCCCATCGTGGCCAATGCGGTGTTCGAAGGTAAACTGGGTCAGAATGAGCATGTAAAAAGCAAGGCGGTGGATTTCTATAAGAAACGTAATTACACCGCCGACAAAGTGGCCCTCGGCATCCTCGATGCCATCGAACACAACCTGGCGGTGCGCCCCATTTCACCGGAGGCCTGGGCCATGTATTGGGCCAAGCGCTGGGTACCCGGCGTGGTGGACTGGCTGGGGCGCCGGGACATTCCCTTTTTGGCTGACTGAACTCCTCTCGCGGACTGAATGCCTCGGGTGTACAGCATGCCCCTGGCGGCCTCGCCACCGCCCTCAGGCGGTGGCGGATTCCAACGTTGACCCGGACTGGGTTAGGTGCTGCTCTGGTGACTGGCGTAACAGCAACTGACACAACCCCGGCACCACGATCAACGTCAACACCGTACTCATGGCCAGGCCGGAGATCACAGCCCAGGCCAGCGGCGGCCATAACGTGGAACTGGACAGCGCCAGTGGCAGCAGACCCAGGATAGTGGTGGCGGTGGTCAGCAGAATGGGTGCCGTGCGCTGGCGGATAGCCTGCTGCACCGCTTCCAGCACGGATTTACCGCCGTGCATTTCCGTGTCCACCACATCCAGCAAAACGATGGCGTTGTTCACCACGATCCCCACCAAGGCGATGACGCCCAGCAGCGACTGAAACCCAAACGGTGATCCGGTCAACACCAGCCCCGGCAGAATGCCCACCGCGGCCAACGGAATGGTGGTCAACACCATCAACAGGCGCCGGTAGGAATTGAACTCCAGCAGCATAAAGAAAATCATCACCATGATGCCGATGGGCGCGGTTTTCAGAATGGCCGCATTGGCGTCGTGGGAGCCTTCCGATTCCCCCCCCAGCACCACTTTCACACCCGCGGGCAGCGGCTGCGCTTCGATGCGGGCGAAGAACTCCGCCAGGATCTGATTGAAGGCCGCCCCCGGTTGCAGTTCACTGTAGAGGTTCACCGTGGGTACGCCATTGAAACGGTAGATTTCGCTGTCGGCCACCGCCGCCTGAATGCTGGCCATGGTTTGAATGGGAATGGGCTGTTGCTCCTGATACAGATACAACGCCGGCACCCGGTCCAGGCCGGTATGTTCACCGGAACGGGAGCGCACCCGCATGGTAATGGGATCATTGCTGTAGCGGTACTCCCCTGCATCCAGCCCCCGCACCTGGCCGAAAATCTCGCCAGTGATCTGCGGCCGCTGAATGCCCAGCTCCGCACTGCTGTAATCGTCGATATTCAATTGCAGCTCGGCGATACCGGTATCCATGTTGGTGCGAATAGTGCGGGTGCCTTCGATGTCATAGAGCGCTTTTAACGCCTGGTGCGTTGCCGCTGTCAGTACGTCTTTATCCGGATGCTGCAGGCGAATCACAATGGGTGCCGGCAACGGTGGCCCCTGCCCCAACGGCTTGGCCACCAGGGTGGCTTCGGGCATCTGGAATTTCGCTTCCCGTTCTATCCAGTCGATGACCTTGCGATTGTCCGCAAAGGTCTGGGTATTCACCATCAGACGGGCCCGGTTCGGCGCATCCGGCAGCGACGACAAATTATAAAAATAGCGGAAACCGGTCATGCCCACGGAACGCATCACCGACTTTACCCCGTCCCGGGCCAGCAATTGCTGCTCCAGTCGCTCACTGAGTTCCGCCGTGTAATCCACCGGCGACCCCATGGGCAACTCCAGATCAATCACCACCTGATTGCGATCCGCCGATGGGAAAAACTGCATCTTCATAAAGGGCACCATGGCAATCACCGCCACCATCAACCCCAACACACCCAACAGCGCCCGCTTGGAATAATGCTGTTGCAACACCACCAGCTTTTCTGCAATCCAGTGACTGCCTGGCACCGCTTTCTGCTTGCCGGGCTTTAACCAATAGAACGCCACCAGCGGCAACAAAAACACCGAGATCACATAACTGGTGATCATGGCCAGCACAATCATCACTGGAATGCCGCGGGTGAAATCCGCAGTACCGCCCTTGGACAACAGCAGGGGAATGAACGCTGCAATGGTGGTGCCGGTGGAGGAGAACAACGGCATGGCCAACTGCGCGATGGATTGTTTCACCGCCTCCGCCCGGGACAGCCCCAATCGCAACTGGGTCTCGATGGATTCCACAATGACGATGGCGTTGTCCACCAGGATGCCCAGGGAAATCACAATACCGATCACGGCAATCTGATGCAGAATGCCGCCGCCCATGTTGTACACTGCCAGGGTGATCAAGGCCACCACCGGCAACACCAGCGCCACCAGCAATCCGGTTCGCCAGCCCAGGGCCAGCAGCACAATCACGGCAATGATGCCGGCACTGATCATCAGGCTAACCTGCAGACTGTCCAGGCGCTGCTTTACATAGGTGGGTTGGAAGAACGCTTCGCGGATTTCCAACGGGGCAAACTGCGGGCGGATCTCCTGCAGCTTTTGCCGCAGCCCTTCACCAAAGGCAATGGTGTCAGTTTGCCCGCGCACGGTAATAACACCCAGCGACACTGTGCGCTCACCGTTGTGAAATGTCTGAGCCGCCAAGGGCTCACGGGGTTCGATGCGAATACTGGCCAGCGCGTTCAAAGGCACCCGCTGCCCATTGGGCAGGGTGATGGGCAACAGCGCCAGATCATTCAACTGCTGCACATCGGACTGGGTATTGATGCGAATAAACCGCTTGCCGTTATTGATCAGGCCACCGGGGATAAGGGCGTTGCGTTGCTGCAGATGCTGCACAATGATCTGCCGGTTGATGCCCAGCTGATGCAACACGGTTTCATCGGTGGCGATTACCAGTTCTTTCTCCGGTGCACCGTTGATTTCAATGCGGGACACACCGGGCACCGTCAACAGATGCTGTTTGATCTCCTCCGCAGCATCCGCCAGCAGGATGGGGTCGTTGTCCCCCATCACACTCAACACCACCGTGGGAATGTCCATGCGCCGATCATCCAGCTCCATCTCGGACACACCATCGGGGAACGCCCGCTGTGCCCGTTCCATGGCCCGGCGCACACGGTCCCAGGCAGCGTCCGTATCATAGATACTGTCCTGCAGCTGAATCGTGAACACGGCAACGTTGTCGCGGGAGATGGTCTCCAGCTGTTTGATTTCCGCCACCTGGGCCAGCTCTTCCTCCAGTGGCTCGGTGATCAGTTTTTCAATCTGGTCCGCGCTGGCGCCGGGGAACACCACTTTGAGGATGCCCACCCGATAGGGAAAACTGGGGTCTTCCTGGCGCGCCATACTGCCATAGGCCACCAGGCCCGCCAGCATCATGAGAATGGCAAAGCCGAAGACAAAGCGCTGGTAACGGGTCAGTAACCGATACAGGCTCATTGCACCACCTCGACATCGGCACCGGGATACAGCTGGTGATTACCGGCCACCACCACCGCATCCTGCGCCTGTAACGGACCATTGATGACGATCTTGTCGTTGATGACCTGCAGGGGTTGCACCGGCACCAGTTCCACCTGGTTGTCCGCCGTCACCCGATACACCGCGCTTTGCTGGCGGCCGGTTTTTACCAGGGAACTGGCGGGCAACACAAACTGCCCGGCCAACGCAGATTCAAACTGAATGTGCACCGTAGTGCCCGGAATCAACCCCGCATCCGCCAGGCGTACAATCACCGTGGGCAACGCGCCGCGCTCGCGGAACGGCGTCACCTCATGCACCACACCGGCAAACTGACGCTCCCCGGAAAACGGCGTGCGCACCGTCAGCACATCACCGGCTGCCACCGAAGCGGCAGCACCGTCGCTGACGATGACTTCAATTTCCACCTCATCCGGGTCCGCCAGTTGCAACAGGGGCTGACCCACCTGAATCACTTCCCCCGGTTCCACCGGCGTGGCGGTGATGACCCCGGCAAACGGCGCCCGAATGGTTTGCTCTGCATCCATCTGCTGGGCCTGCACGTACTGGGATTCGGCAGCATCGGTGGCGGCCTGGGCCGCCTCCACTGCACTGCGGGCGGATTCCATTTCCTGAATGGAAGCCACGTTCTTTTCATACAGGCTCTTGATGCGGTCATAATCCCGTTGCGCCTGGGACACTTCCACCCGGGCCTGCTGCCAGCGCTGCTTGGCCGCCAACGCCTGGGGAGTGGCACCGGGGTTATAGACCTTGGCTAACACTTCCCCCTGCTTGACCTGGCTGCCCAATTTCACCTCGCGCTCCAACAGCCGACCACTGACCTGGGAACGAATGGTTACCCGGTTGGCGGCCCGGGCGGTGCCGATGAAGGTCTGGTACAGGCTGGGGGCTTTATCCTCCAGGTAGGACACCCGCACCGGCAAGCGGTCGGGGGCAGCCGCCTGGGGTTCTGCCGCGTCCGGCGCACTGGATTCAGAGCACGCGGTAAGCCACACCACCGCCGTCGCACTCAGTAAAAACAAGCCAATTTTTGTTAGTGAATTCATTGCTCCGCCTCCGGCAACCAACCTTATTGACACATTGCCAACAATTGACATTTTGATAATAATTGACAGAATGTCAATATTTAAACCTGAAAGTTCAGGAGCAGCCCGGTTTGAGACCACGATCCAGAAACGAGGAAGAGAAACTCCAACGTCGCAACAGCATTTTGGATGCCGCTAGAAAGATAATCCTTTCAAAAGGTTATGAGAAGACCACCATGGATGATATCGCCCGTGCTGCGCAACTGAGCCGGGGGCTGCTGTATGTGTATTTTAAGGATAAAGATGACATTCAAATGGGCCTGGCGGTGCAGGCCGGCGAGGCCCTCTACACCCGCATGAAAGCCGCCGTCGACAAGACCCAGCGCGGCATCGACGCCCTCAGCGCCATCGGCGAAGCCTATTACCAGTTCTATCGCGCGGACCACGATCATTTTCAGTGTCTGTGCATGCGTATGAGCATGATCAACCCCTACCTGGATCGCACTCAGGATTCCTGCGCCCTGCGGGAGATGATGGCAGAGGAAGACAAGATCATGGCGCTGATGAGCGGCTGCGTTGAACGGGGCCTGGCAGACGGCACCGTCAATCCCGCCAAGGTGGATAACCCGTTGCAGACCGCCATGTTCATGCGCGGCTCCCTGCACGGCGTGATCATGCTGCAGGACACCACCGGCAGTTCCCTGTTTGACCGGACCGAACTGGATCGGGAGGAACTGATCCGCTATGCCATGCGCATGGCGCTGGAGGAACTGCGGGCGTAAACCCTTCCGCCCGGTTGCCGCTGCACGTACAATCGGGGCATGCAGACCCAAATCTTCCACACGTCCAATACAACTCTGACAGTCCAAACCCGACCGCTGGTGGGCGTCAGCAGTTGCCTGATTGGTATGGCCGTGCGCTACGATGGCCAGCACAAGCGCCAACCCACGCTGCTGGAACGCATCGCACCCCATGTGCAATTACTGCCCCTGTGCCCGGAAAGCATGGCGGGCATGGGCATTCCGCGGGGTCCGGTGAACCTGATTCAGGATGGCGACCAGGTGCGTGCGGTGGGCCGCGACGATCCGGAGCGGGATGTCACCGGGCGCCTGCGCACCATGGGCCAAATTGTCGGCCGCACCTATCCTGCATTATGTGGCTATATTCTGCAAAGCCGCTCCCCAAGCTGCGGTTATCACAGCACACCGATTTTCAACGCGGACCAATCCAGCGTACTGCACAGCCAGGGCAACGGCCTGTTTGTGGCGGAGCTGCTGCTGCGTTTTCCCGATCTGCCCATGCTGGATGATCGACAACTGGACCCCGACCATATTACTCTTTTTCTGGAGAACGTCCGGCAACGAGCCCAACGCATGCAACATGAATAACCATAACAATAAAACCCACGAACCGGACTTTCTGGTGGATTGGGAGGCCGACGACAGCCACGGCATCGAACGCATCGACCTGGAGCAACTGGCAAGAAAGGGCGCCTTTGAATACAGCGGCAACCTGCGCAACGCCATGGCCTCCCTGCACACCGACACTACCCATGTGGAAGTGAGTGACCTGGATCACGGCAGCCCCATGAACCTGACTTTCACCCCCAACCGCACCGTGCTGTCCACTCTGGTGGCCGCCACCGCCAGCATCGAGTACGGTTACCCGGATGAAAACCTGGTGCGCACCGCCGCCGTGGGCAGCGTGCTGTTTATGTTGCCGGGGCGCGAACTGCAGGCCCGCATCACCCCCGGTCGGCTGTGCGCCGTGACCTGCTCTTTTGATAACGATTATGCGGCTCAGTTCATGGGCCCCCTGGCCACACTCACCCACGCCCAACTGCATCAGGCATTGGATTTTAGAAGCTCGCTGATATCCTCCATCCTGCTGCGGCTCATGCAGGAGGCACTCGCCCCCGGTGCCATCCACCAGCGGGTGGTGGAATCCCTGGGCCATGCCATGCTCACCGAATGCGCCCACTGGTTGCAGGCACCGGAGCAGGATGTCAAAGGCGCCTTTACCGCCCGGGAATTCCAGATGATCGAGCACTACCTGGCCGGGCTCACTGGCAAGGCCCCCAATGTGGCCGACCTGGCCGCCCTCTGCGGTTTCAGCGAACGCTACTTTGCCAAACGCTTTCGCGAGTTCAGTGGCGTTCCCATTTCCCAATACATCAAGGCAGTACAACTGGCCAAGGCCAAGTCCCTGTTATTGGAAACCGATCTGCCGCTGAAAGAAATCGCCTATCGCCTGGGTTTCAGTTCCACCGCCAACTTCACCGCATCCTTCCGCACCGCCACCGGCATCACCCCCGGGCAATTTCGAAAATCGCAATAGCCTTGCAGTGGCGGCGGCAGTCGCATTTCAATAGCAATCGTCGCTTATCAATAGCCTTTTTCATTGTCTCACCGGGGGTGATTTTTTATGGTGGTGTGACCAAAGAGGGAAACGTCTGTGAAGGCGGATTCTCAATAACAATATAAATGCACTCTAAAAACCCTCGTGGAGCCCATCATGTTGATCCCAAGCATTCAGTCCGTGACCCGGATTGCGGCGCTGGCCGCCCTGTGTCTGTTAAGCGCCTGCCAGGGCTCGGACGCCGAAATCGAGCGAGCCCCAAAAATTGGTTTGATCTGGACCGCCCCCACCCTGATCCCATTCGAAGACATGGGTTATGAGCTGGAGGAATTCTTTTTCAGCGGCACCGCCAACAGTTACGTCAACCGCGCAGAATTAACCCCCGACGGCCAGTGGGAGGTGGAACCCAGCGGCGAGACCGCCGCTTACAAATCCCGCCTGTTTGTCTATCGCCCCACGGACCCGGCCCACTTCAACGGCAGCGTGATAATCGAATGGATGAACGTGTCCGGCGGTATCGACACGCCCACCGAATGGATCACCGCCCACACGGAATTCATGCGTCAGGGTTACGCCTATGTGGCGGTTTCCGCCCAATATGTGGGGGTGGAAGGCGGCCCCATGCCTTTGCCTCGACAGATGCCCTTCTGCCTTGCGGTCAAATGCACGCACCCACTGCGCTACCGTAGCCTGCACCATCCGGGCGACAGTTTCTCCTACGATATTTTCATGAAAGCTGCAGAGCTGGTACGACGCCCCCAGGCGATCAATCCCCTGGGTGAACTCACCGCAGAGCGCATTATTGCCACCGGCGAATCCCAATCCGCCCATCGCCTGGTGACCCTGGTGAACGCCTTCGGCATGAACACCGATCTGTTTGACGGCTATTTCATTCACAGCCGCTTGGGTGAAGGCATTCCGGAGTTGGGCGGTGGTGCCTCCGCCCCGTTATCCCAGGCACCGCAGGCGGACATCGTGCCCCCTACCTCAGTACAACTGCGGGCTGACCTCGGCGTGCCCATCATCAACCTGCAAACCGAAACCGACCAGATCCCGCTGGGCGCCCTCAGCAGCCGCCAGCCGGACAATTCGTTTTTCCGCCTGTGGGAAGTGGCCGGGACCGCACATGCGGATTTATATGTGGCGCGCTATGGTTTGCTGGATGATGGAGATGATGTGGTTACTGCCGAATTGAAATACCTGAAGCGGGCCAACCCGGTGCTGCCCGCGTGCCCGGATTTTATTTCCAGTGCTCCGCAACACCACTTTGCCGTCAAAGCCGCGTTTCGCACCCTGCACCAGTGGCTGGCGGAGGCAACCGTGCCGGCATCCTATCCGCGCCTGCAGGTCAACGAGCAGCAGGATGGCTTTGCACTGGATGCCTACGGTAATGCGCTGGGCGGTATCCGCAGCCCCTACGTGGATGCGCCCCTGGCCCGGCTTTCCGGTTTGAACAATGCAGATCGGAACGAGGATGGGTTGTGCTTTCTGTACGGTTCCATGGCAGCGCTGGACCCGGCCACGCTACAAACCCTGTATGCGGATAAAGCGGACTACATCGCGGCAGTGACCCAGTCCACCGCAACCGCCGTTGCCAACGGCACCCTGCTGGCAGAGGACGCTCCGCTGGTGTTAGCGGCGGCGGAGCGGGTTGAATTTCAGTGAGTTCAGCGAGCGGATCAAATCGCTTCCCGAAACAAGGCCTCATACTGCGCTGCGCTGAACGCAATCGGATTACCACCGGCGGCCGGGTCCCGCGCTGACATGGCAGCCACTACCGCTGCTTGGGTGGTATCGATTCCCAAGGCGGACAAACCATGGGGAATGCCCACCTGCGCCCGCAACTCCAGAATCCACTGCAGGAAGCCGGCAAAGCTTGCCTCCTCCAAATTCAGATAACGGGCCAGGCGGACGATGCGATCTTCGATGGCAGACCGGTTGGCCTGCAACACGTACGGCATGAGGATGGCATTGAGCATGCCGTGGTGTGCGTCGTAAAGGGCCCCAAGACTATGGGCCAGGGCGTGCATGGCTCCCAGGCCTTTTTGGAAGGCGGTGGCCCCCATGGCCGATGCCACCAGCATGTGGGTGCGGGCCTCCAGATCCTGGCCGTCGGCCACCGCACGGGGCAAGTACTCCTGCACCAGGCGAATGCCTTCCAGGGCGATCCCCTCCGCCATGGGATGGTAGAAATTGGAACACAGCGCCTCCAGGTTATGGGACAACGCATCCATGCCGGTGGCTGCCGTCAACTTCGCCGGCAGGCCAACGCTGAGGACGGGATCAAGGATGACTTTACCCGGCAGCATATTGGGGTGAAAAATGATTTTCTTGACCTTGTTCTCGGCATCGGTGATCACGGAGGAACGTCCCACTTCAGAACCAGTACCCGCCGTGGTGGGAATCGCCACCACCGGCACCATGCCTGCGGTATTCACCCGGGTCCAGTTATCCCCCACATCCTCGAACGCCCAGATGGGCTGATCCTGTCCCACCATCAAGGCCACGGCTTTACCGGCATCCAGTGCAGAGCCGCCGCCCAGGGCAATGACACCGTCGTGGTGACCGGCACGGAACGCAGCCACCCCGGCATCCACATTGGCGGACGTGGGATTGCCTTTCACATCACTGAACAACGTCGCCGTTAAGCCGTTGGCGTTGCAGTGGGACAGCAGCTCTGCCGTGAGCGGCAACGCCGCCAAACCGGGGTCCGTCACCAGCAACGGGGTACGAATGCCCAATTGCTCACAACACTGCACCAGTTCTTTCCAACGACCGGCCCCCACCAGCACCGACGTGGGGTAATTCCAATTTGCCTGCAATGAACTCATAGTGCCCACACTCTATTCAAACGCGTTTTAAATGGAAGGACTTGGGACGGGTCACCTGTTCGAACCCGATCACCGACAACGTGCAACCACGGCCGGACTGTTTGACGCCGGTCCAGGCCAGTGCCGGGTCCAGGTAATCACAACGGTTGATGAAAAAGGTTCCGGTTTCCACCTGTTCGCCGATGGCGATGCCGGCGCCTTCATCTTGCGTGAACACTGCCGCCGTCAAGCCGAAATCGGAATCATTCATCAAGGCAATGGCTTCATCATCCCCCGCCACTTTTTGCACGCCCACCACCGGGCCGAAGGATTCCTCGGTCATGAGGCGCATGCTGTGATTCACCTGGGTGAGCAACTGGGGAGCCAGATAAGGGGTGCCGGGCTGGCTCAGGGGAAAGCGGGCTTCATCAATATGACAGCGGGCACCCTGGGCGACCGCCTCGGCAACTTGCTCGCGCACAAAATCCGCCGCCGCGGCTTTCACCATAGGGCCCAGGGTCGTTGCCGGATCATCAGACCGACCCAGGGTGTATTGATACACCAGGTCCACCGCACGGGCCACGAACGCATCGAACACATCCTCGTGCACATAAATGCGTTCGATACCACAGCAACTCTGGCCGGAGTTGAAAAACGCGCCATCCACCAGAGTTTCCACGGCATGATTGAGGTCAGCGTCGGCACGCACATAGGCCGGGTCCTTGCCACCCAACTCCAGGCCCACGGATTTGAAATGCCCTGCAGCCACCCGTTCCACCATGGCACCGCCGGGTACCGAGCCGGTGAAGGCAATCTGGTCGATAGACGGATGAGCGATGAGCTTTTCGGTATCCTCATGGGTTAGATGCAGAAACTGGAACACCCCAGGGGGAAGCCCCGCCGTCACAAAGGCACTGTGCAACTGCTCGGCACACAACGGGGTTTGTGCGGAATGTTTCAGGAGCACCACATTGCCGGCCAGGAGCGCGGGAATAATGCTGTTGATGGCGGTGAGATAAGGATAGTTCCAGGGCGCGATCACCAACACCATGCCCAGGGGTTCACGTTTGATATAACGGGTAAAACCGGGCTTGTCCTCCACCGCAATATTGGCCAATGCCTTGGGTGCGGCGTCGATCATATAGCGGGCCCGCTCCGCCAACCCACGCACTTCGCCGGCGGCGTATTGAATGGGGCGCCCCATCTGCCAGCAAATCTGGTGGGCGATTTCCTCGGCGTTGGCCTCAAAGGCCTCCACCATGGCGCGGCACAAACGCTGTCGCTCCGCCAGGGGCGTGCTCCGCCAAGCGGGTTGCGCCAGTTGCGCCCGTGCCAGGGCCTCGTTGATTTCCGCCGCCGTGGCATAGTGGCGGCTGGCATACACGCTGCCGTCCAGCGGCGAGATAATATTGAATTCAGTCATGGTCACAGGGCCGCTTAAATAATTTCAAAGTAACGTTTCAGTTCCCAGTCGGTAATGTGCTTGCGGAACTCCTGGGCCTCCCACAGGCGGGTGCCCACGTAGTGATCCACAAAGGCTTTTCCAAACAGGTCCTGGGCCACCTGGGATTTGGCCAGTCTTCCTGCCGCCCGCTCCAAGGTGTGGGGCAACTCCAGATAATCCGGGAAGGTCTGCTCATAAGCATTACCGGTGACCTGGGGTTCCAGGGTCAGGCGCTGCTCAATGCCCATCAGGCCGGAGCCCAACGCCGCCGCCAGGGCGATGTAGGGATTGGCATCGGCGGAGCCAAAGCGGAACTCCACCCGCTGGGATTTTTCCGAGCCGGGAATCACCCGCAGGGAGGTGGTGCGGTTCTCCACACCCCAGGTGGCGTGGGTAGGCGCCCAGAAACCGGGAATCATACGGCTGTAAGCATTCACCGTCTGCGCATACATGGCGGTCAGTTCGGCCATGTATTTCTGTTGCCCGGCCACAAACTGACGCTGCAGTTCGCTCATGTTGTGCAACGCCCCATCCTGGTGAAACACCGGTTGATGGTGCTTGTTCTGCAAAGAAATATGAATGTGGCCACTCTGGCCCGGGTAATCGTTGGACCACTTGGCCATGAACGTGGCCATCATATTGTTGCGTTGTGCCCACACTTTGGTGAACGTTTTGAACAGCAGCGCCTTGTCAGCGGCGTCCAAGGCGTTGTCCACGGCGATCGCGGCCTCCAGTACACCGGGTCCGGTTTCCGTGTGCAGGCCTTCCACGGGGAAATCCATCTGTTGGCTCAGGGCCAGCAATTCCTGGTACAACTCGGCGTGCACTGAACTGCGCAATACGGAATAGCCGAAGAAGCCGGGCGTGATGGGATTCAGGTTGCGATAACCTTTCTCCCGCACCGAGTGCGGTGTTTCATTGAAAAGAAAGAACTCATACTCAAAGGCGGTCTTGGCCTCAAACCCCATGGCGCCGGCCATCTCCAGAATCCGTTTCAGCACCCCCCGGGGGCAGATGGCCTCGGCGGCGCCGTCGAACTCCGCCAGAAAGAACAGCATGCCCGGCTCACCGTACACCTCGCGACAACTGTCCGGCACAATGCGCACCTGGGCATCCGGGTAACCGGTCTGCCAGCCGGTGTACTGAATGTTCACCCCTTCATAGAGCTGGTCGTTACTGTCCCAACCCAACACCACATCGCAGAAACCGAAGCCTTTATCCAGGGCGGAGAAAAATTTCTCCCGACTCATGTACTTGCCCCGAATGACACCGTCAATGTCCGCCACGCCCACTTTGACGTGGCTGAGCTCCCGCTGCTGCACGATGGCCTTGGCTTGCTCAACGGTGTGTACTTTACGGGGATCCAGGGGGTCGGTCATCGGCATGCTCCTCAGGGCCTGAATTGGGTAAATATGAACGGGTCTATGAATTGTGTGGTCCTACAATGGCTGACCAACACTATACTCCAACACCCCGCCCGCGCACACTGGTGCTTCCGCTGCGGGTCAATCGCTCTGGAGGGTTGCAGGCACTCCCAGACAATCCAGATAAAAAGTACAGCCGGAACCCGGCGGCAGCACCTGGCCAGTACCGAAATAATTCACAAAGCGCACACCCTGCTCATCCAACAGACCCATCAGCTCAGGGCAGGGTGATGGTTCGCGGGTCGGGGCATGGCAGGCTCCTTGATTGCCATTTTCACAGAAGCCGTTTTAGCATGACAGCATGACACTCCGGTTGATACAGTGGCAGCGTACCAAGCTCACCTTCGATCTTCCAATCCTTATCGTGCTACCACCAGGAGGCAAAGCAATGACGCGTACCATACACTCCATCCAGGGACTGGCACTGGGCCTGCTCCTGCTGTTCAGTGCACCACTGTGGGCCACCGAGCTCAGCCCCAAACGCATTCAGGCCGCCCTGGATAAAGCCTACACACAATATAAAGACATCAAGGAAGGCGCCAACGCGGATTACATACCGGCGCTGGCAAAGGTGGACCCAAAATTGTACGGCATTGTGCTGGTCACCACCGACGGCTCCGTTTACAGCGCCGGCGACGTGCAGTCCCAGGTTTCCATTCAGTCCATCTCCAAAGTCTTCACCATGGCGCTGGTGATGGACGAATCCGGCACCGCTGCGCTGGCTGAGAATATGGGGGTGGATGCCACCGGGCAAGTGTTCAATTCCATCTACGCCATTGAACAAAACAAAGGGGCCGAAATGAATCCACTGGTGAATCCCGGCGCCATTACCGCCACCAGCATGGTAAAAGGCAACACCTACGACGACATCTGGAACAAGATCCTGGGCACCTATGAAGCCTTCGCCGGGCGCTCGTTGACGGTACTGGAGGACGTGTATCGTTCAGAAGCCGAGACCAATCAGCGCAACCGGGCCATCGCCGCGTTGATGGCCGCGTATGGCCGCATCACCACCGACCCGCTGCGCGCCACCGACATCTACACCCGGCAATGTTCAGTCGGGGTCAACGCCCGGGATCTGGGCATGATGGCCGCCACACTCGCCAACGCCGGTAAAAATCCTGTGACCGGTCGCCAGGCCATGCAGGCTGAAAACGTCCCTGAGGTGCTCGCCGTCATGGCCACCGCCGGGCTCTATGACGATGCGGGAAAATGGCTGTACCAAACCGGGTTGCCGGCCAAAAGTGGCGTCGGCGGTGGCATCATAGCGGTCTCGCCGGGAAAGTTCGGCATAGCGGTGGTCTCGCCGCCCCTGGATGCGGCCGGCAACAGTGTCCGGGCACAGAAAGCCATCGCGGATATTTCCAATGCCCTGGGGGGTAACCCCTATCAGGTCACCCCCCGCTGATCTTTATTCCAGATAGGTATAGCCGGTCAGGCCTTCCCGCAACTCTTTGAGAAAGGCGGCCTGCTCGGCCCGACTCAGATCCGTTAACACCAGCTGTTCGTGGATCTGTTGTTGCAACAGCATGGTATCAAACTGCACGTAACGCAGAATGTGATCCACCGTGTCGCCCTTCAGGGTGTTGATGAAGCTGAAGCCGCCTTTGCCATCCAGGGACACATCCACCGCATCAGTATCCCCGAACAGGTTGTGCATATCCCCCAGGATCTCCTGATAGGCCCCCACCATGAAAATGGCGAGGGACATGCCCCGCTGCTCATCCCATTCCGGCAACGGCAAACTGCTGGCCAGATCGTGGGTATCCACATACTGGTCGATACGGCCGTCGGAATCACAGGTAATGTCCTGCACCACGCCGCGCCGGGTCAGCGGTCGATCCAGGCCGGCCAGGGGCAACACCGGAAACACCTGGTCGATGCCCCAGGCGTCGGGAATGGACTGGAATAAGGAGAAATTCAGGAACACCTTGTCCGCCAGTTTCTCGTTCAGTTCGTTGAGGATATCCTGGTGGGCACGGGAATTCAGATCGAGCTTGCCACGTAAAGCCTGACAGGCGGCGCCGTAGATCTCTTCCGCCTGCGCCTTGTCGTTCAGGCTGAGGACACCATGGGTGTACATGTCCTGCGCCTCCCCCAGCCGGTACAGCACCTCGTGATACAACTCGGACAGGGAACGGCTGCGCTTAGCCCCTTCGATCTCGTGGTAACAACGGGCCAGTTCCTGCAGCACCAGGGGGGATTCGGCATCCGGCTCCTGAGGTTGTTTGGCGGCCGGGCTCTCCACCCCGATCACGTTACTCACCAGCACAGCATGGTGGGCGGTGAGCGCGCGGCCGGATTCCGAAATCACGTTGGGCAGGGGCAGGTCATCGCGCTGGCTCACTTCTTTCAAGGCCAGCAGAATGTTGTAGGCGTACTCTTCCATGGAGTAGTTCATGGAGCAGTAACTGCGGGAACGGGTGCCTTCGTAATCCACCCCCAGGCCCCCGCCCACATCCACCACCTGCACCTGGCAGCCGGACTGGCGCAGGGCAGAATAATAGCGGGCGGCTTCTTTCATGCCACGCTGGATGTCGCGGATGTTGGAGATCTGTGAACCCAGATGGAAATGCAATAACTGCAGCCGGTCCAGGGCATTGTGTTGACGCAGGGTGTCGATGACCTGCAGGATCTGGGTGGCGGACAAACCGAACTTGGATTTTTCACCGCCGGTGTTCTGCCAGTTGCCCTTGCCAATGGAGCTGAGACGGGTGCGCAGACCGATACGGGGCTGCACCTGCATGGCTTTGGCTTCATCCAGCACCAACTGCAGCTCACTCATTTTCTCCACCACGATATAGACCCGGCGCCCCATTTTTTCCCCGATCAGGGCCAGGCGCACAAATTCGCGATCCTTGTAGCCGTTGCAGACAATGACCGAGTTACCCCGACTCAGGGCCAGCACCGCCATCAGTTCCGGCTTGCTGCCCGCTTCCAGCCCCACACCACAGCGGGGGTCCGGCACGCCGCCGTTGTAGATCTCCTCCACCACCCGGCGCTGCTGATTCACCTTGATGGGGTACACCGCGGTGTACTGGCCCTGGTAGTCCAGGGTGTCCATGGCCCTGGCAAAGGCGCTGCTGAGCTTGCCCACCCGATCCCGCAGAATGTCTACAAAGCGCAGCAATACCGGTGTGCGCATGCCACTGTCCTGGGCGGCGGCCACAATCTCCTGCAGGGGAATGCGATGGTCCCCGGTACCCACATCCAGCAAGCCCCGGCTGTCGATATCAAAATAGCCTTCACTCCAGTTATCAATACTGTAAGTGTCACGGGCGGTGTCGATAATAGTGTGGGACATGAGTTCAGATTCCAGTTGTATTGTGTGGGGCTCGCTCGGGGGCCATGGCCGCTCATTTGCAGGTCAGGGCGAAAGGACGTTATTGTAGACCGATCAGCGCGGCGTCAAAAGCGCTTGGTTATCTGATCATTTTGGGTTATTTTTCGCGCCGCATCCAACCCCTATTCTCCGGGAGTATCCGTACATGAGCGACTCTGCCAAAGGCACCTGGTTCACTGAGATTTTTGGCGACGAGGGCACCGCCTTCGGTCTGGAAATCACGGCAAAACTGCACGAAGAACAAACCCAGTATCAGTTTCTGGAAGTGTACGACACCAAAACCTTCGGCAAATTGATGGTCCTGGACGGATGCGTGATGCTCACCAGTCGGGACAACTTCCTCTATCACGAGATGATGTCCCACCCCGCCCTGTTCACTCACCCCAACCCCAAAAAAGTGGCCATCATCGGTGGCGGCGATTGCGGCACCCTGCGGGAAGTGCTGAAGCACCCGGGCGTGGAGAAGTGTACCCAGATCGATATCGACGAGAAAGTCACCTGGGCCTCCCAGCAATGGTTTCCGGAGCTGTGTGAATCCAACAACGATCCCCGCGCCGAACTGCTGTTCGACGACGGCATTGCCTGGGTGAAGAACTGCGCCCCCGGCACCATGGATCTTATCATCATCGACAGCACCGATCCGGTGGGTCCGGCGGAAGGCCTGTTTGCGGTGGATTTCTATCGGGATTGTTTGCAGGCGCTGAAACCGGAAGGCATTCTGGTGCAACAGAGTGAATCGCCCCTGCTGCACAGCCACAGCATCATCAGAAAAATGCACGATGACATGCGCGAAGCCGGTTTTCACCTGTGCCACACCCTGCCGTTCCCGCAACCGGTTTACCCCACTGGCTGGTGGTCCTGTACCATGGCCAGCCCATTGGGCTCAGTGACCCACTTCCGCAGTGAAGACGTGGCGGCGAAGACGTTTGCCACCGAATACTACAATCTGGAGATTCACAAGGCCGCGCTGGCCATGCCGGAGTTCATGAAACGCCATCTGGCACGGCAGGCCTAGCATCAGGCCAAGCGGATCGCCTTAACCGCCGCGCTGGGGCGGGGCTCAGGCCTCGCCACATTCATCACGGAATTTTTGCTTGAGGCCGCTGCGGTAGGCATCCGCCTCATCCTCGGACATGTACTCCCGGGTGCCGTCCTCTTTTTCATCATAGAAGTGGGTGTACTGATCCAGGTAGGAGAGCCGGTTCCTGAAACGGGTGCAGTACTTGGCCCGCTCTTCGGCCTCCTGGGCCAGCTTGGCCCGTTGCTCTTCCTTGGCCAGGCGTTCCTCCTCCAGCATCTTCACCAGCTTCTGCTGCCGCTGCATCCGTTCGAACTCGGACAGATCCGGCGTGCCGGGTTCCTCTTTCACCTCCGGCAGATCCAAAGCCTGGGCATTACCCCCCACCGGTGCCTGATCGGAAAAATGCACCCGGCCTTTGTCATCCACCCAGCGATAGACATCCGCCTGCGCCGTCCACGACAGCAGCATGGCCACCAGCATGCTCCCCAATTGCATACTCAATCGCATTGTTTAACCTTCCTCCATAATTGCATCACCACACTGTCCCACAGTGTTGTTGCATTATAACCCCCCGCTGGCGCACAGAATAACGATCATTTGTTAACCATTGAAACCTGAAGTGACAAACCGTAGCCATAAAAAAAGGCTCCCGAAGGAGCCTTTTAAGATCAAGTGTCTGATCTGGTTGCTTATTTACCGCTGCCGGTAAATTCAGGGTACGCTTCCATACCACACTCAGCCAAGTCAACACCTTCGAACTCTTCTTCTTCAGATACCCGGATACCCAGGACTGCTTTCAGGATGGCCCAAACGATCAGGGAGGCCACGAATACCCAGATGAAGATGGTCAGGGCGCCGATGATCTGGCCGCTGAAGGTGGAGTCAGAGTTAGTGACGGGCACCAGCAACAGACCCAGCAGACCACAGGTACCGTGTACAGAGATGGCACCGACAGGATCGTCGATTTTCAGTTTATCCAGAGCCAGGATACTGAATACTACCAGCACACCACCCGCGGCACCGAACAGGGTCGCTTCCAGGGCAGTTGGAGTGGAAGGCTCAGCGGTGATGGCCACCAGGCCAGCCAGGGCGCCGTTCAACAGCATGGTCAGGTCAGCTTTACCGAACAGCAGGCGGGCTGTGATCAGGGCAGCGATACCACCACCGGCAGCGGCTGTGTTTGTGTTCAGGAAGACCATGGCCACGGAGTTGGCGTTGGCGATATCACCCAGTTTCAGCACGGAACCGCCGTTGAAACCGAACCAGCCCATCCACAGGATGAAGGTACCCAGAGTGGCCAGCGGCAGGTTGGCACCGGGAATCGCGTTCACCTGGCCATTCGGACCGTATTTGCCTTTACGGGCACCCAGCAGCAGAACACCGGCCAAAGCAGCAGCGGCACCGGCCATGTGTACGATACCGGAACCGGCAAAGTCAGAGAATCCCAGGTCGCCCAGAGTGTACATGCCGAATACAGCACCGCCACCCCAGGTCCAGTTGCCTTCCATCGGATAGATGAAACCGGTCATGACCACGGCAAACGCCAGGAAAGCCCACAGTTTCATACGCTCGGCGACTGCGCCGGAGACGATGGACATGGCAGTGGCCACAAACACCACCTGGAAGAAGAAGTCAGAAGCACCAGAATAAATGGAGCCACCTTCAAAACCGTCTTCACGTGCAGCGAAATCACCCAGGGTGGCTGCAACGTCTACGTCGGCAATTCCGGACAGGAATACACCGCCGTCATACATGATGTAGTAACCGCACACGAGGTACATGATGCAGGAGATGGCAAACAGGGCCACGTTCTTGGTGAGAATTTCAGTAGTGTTCTTGGAACGAACCAAACCGGATTCGAGCATGGCGAAACCTGCCGCCATCCACATTACGAGCGCGCCGCACACCAGAAAATAAAAGGTGTCCATCGCATATTGCAGGTGAAAAATGTTGTTTTCCACGGTCTTGCCTCCGCAAAATTAAAAAATAATAGGCATGGATTTTTAGGGTTAAACGTTTTTAGATCGCGTCGGTACCGGTTTCGCCAGTACGGATACGAATCGCCTGTTCCAGAGGCGTTACAAAGATTTTGCCGTCACCGATCTTGCCAGTGTTGGCGGCTTTGCTGATGGACTCGATCACCTGATCCAGTAAATCATCAGAAGTAGCCACTTCGATTTTGACTTTGGGCAGGAAATCCACCACATATTCCGCGCCACGATACAGCTCGGTATGGCCTTTCTGACGACCGAAGCCTTTAACTTCAGTCACAGTAATACCCTGAACCCCAATTTCGGACAGTGCTTCACGCACATCATCCAATTTGAATGGTTTGATTACGGCAGTAACCAGTTTCATATGAACATCTCCTATTAATGCTCGAAAGCGAAAAGTTGGTTCGGTCCCGATATTCGCAAATCAGTGCAAACGCTTAGCATGCTGCCCAATGGCGGAACATGCCCAAGTGATAGCACAAACCATGCCTATTAGTTTTAATTGCGAAGAATCAAGTGGTTATCCCTAAACCAGCAGGGTTTCACCATCATGATTGCACCATTATATCGCACCAAAAGCATGCACGCCCTGCGGATTTGCAGTTCCAAATTGGTGCAAAGCCGTTTTGCTGCCGCATTTTGGTGACACCCGAATCGGGCGTGATACACTGCTGACCTGATCATGAAGGAGTTATCATGAACCGTCAGGAAAACTTAGTAAACCGCATTCTGGATTTGATGCAGGAGCGCCTGCCCCAGGATCTGGGTGAGCTGGGCCAGGATCTGCGCCATAACCTCAGCACGGTCATCAAGGAGTCCCTGGCCCGTATGGACCTGGTGACCCAGGAGGAATTTGAAGTCCAGACCAAGGTTCTGGCCCGTACCCGGCAACGGTTGGAAGACCTGGAACAGCAGGTGGCCGCCCTGGAGCAACAACGGTCCCCTTCTCCGAAGACCGATAACCCTGTCAGCGATTGAGCGTTCTGCCACAATCCGTCACAAAAGCCTGGATAAGCACTGTCAAAGGCCGCGGATTTGCATACTATTACACCATCCCCCTCAGCCAAGGAGAATATTGTGAGTCGATCCAACACTTTGCCTGCAAACTTGAAGCGTCGCATCCTGGCCCGTCTGATGGCTGCGCTGATGGTGGTCGTCAGCCTCATGAGTGCATCGGCCCAGGCGGCCATGGTCACCACCGGTGAGCTTGCCACCCACACGACCCAGCAACAGACCCAGGCCCAGGTGCTGGCGCTGTTGAGCCAGGCCGAAGCCCGCGACACCCTGCTCAACCTGGGGGTCGATCCGGCGGACGTGGAACAACGGGTGCAGGCCATGACGCCGGCAGAATTGCAGGCGTTCAGCGCCCAGGTTGAAGACATGCAGGCAGGCGGCAGCGCAGTGGGCGTCATCGTGCTGGTGTTTGTCATCCTCATCGTGCTGGACCTGCTGGGCACCACCAACATCTTCCCCGCCATCAAGCCCATCAACACCAATTGAGACTCTGGGCGCTGGGGCTCAGCCTGTTGCTGACAGGTTGTGCCCTGCTGCCGACGGGGACCAACCCGCAGCCGGACTCTGACCTGGTCCAACAACTCCCCTCTTCCACTGAAATTCAGGATACGCCGTTTATCCAGCAGGCGGATTTCCAATGCGGCCCCGCCTCCCTGGCCATGGTGTTGCAACAACAGGGCTATGCCATCAGCGCAGAGACACTGGCATCCCAGGTATTCACCCCTCGGGCGGAAGGCAGCTTTCCCGTGGAAATGGATATTGCCGCCCGCCGTCAGGGGCTGGTGAGTTATCCGGTGAGCTCCCTGGATAACCTGCTGCAGGAACTGGCTGCCGGTCACCCGGTGCTGGTGCTGCAGAATCTCGGCGTCTCCTGGTATCCCAAGTGGCACTTTGCAGTGGTGATCGGCTATGACCTGGCAAGCCGGGAGCTGGTGTTGCGCTCCGGTGACCTGCCCCGGCGCATCACCCCGTTTGCGGTGTTTGATCGCACCTGGCAACGCAGCGATCGCTGGGGACGGGTGGTGCTGCCTGGGTCCCGCCTGCCGGCCACCGCCGAGCCGTTGCCTTATATCACCGCCGTAAGCGGCCTGGAACACAGCGGCCACACCGCAGCAGCACTGACCGCCTATGCCACCGCCCTGCAGGCCTGGCCCGATGCTCACCTGGCCCGTTTCGGGCTGGCCAACACCCTGCTGGCAAGCCAGCAGATCGAGGCCGCGCTGCAGGAATATCAGGCCCTGCTGCTGCAACAGCCCACCTGGGTGGCAGTCTGGAACAACCTGGCCTATGCCCTCCAGGCTGCTGGGTGCCCCACGGAGGCCCGGAGCGCGGTTGAGTGCGGTCTGGGCCTGGCGCCGGAGGACCCCAACCTGCTGGACACCTTGCAGGACATGCCAGGCCCTTCCCCTGACGTTCCTTTCCCGGACGCCCCGGCCTGCCCGGTGATCGCCTGTCCGGCCTTATCTCCCTAATGTGTCTCGGCGCAACCCGGATGGAAAGCGCTCGATTTTCGGACAGCGCACCCCCACTGTTCTATAGTTAATCTTACCCCTTAGAATCTTCCGGAACCTGCGTCGACTCTGCATGGATGTTCCAACAATGCTCGCCCGTCTGCCACGCACCTGGCCCGCCAGAATTCTGCTGGCCTGGTGCCTGCTGCTGAGCCCGCTGTCCGCCTGGTGCCTGACGGCCATCGACATACCGAATAACTTTCGCCAACAGGAAATCGGGCTGCAAAGCCTGCACTTGCTGGACCCGGCAAAAACGCTGGATATCTCCGCCATCCGCCAGCTGCCGGACGCTGACTGGACCGTGCCAGACGCCATGACCCCCACTTACGGTTTCAACAGCGACGCCCTCTGGATCAAGTTCAAGCTGCACAACCAGTCCGACAAGGACCAGGACATGGTCCTCAACATCGGCTACTCCGCCCTGGACCAGGTGGAGGTGTTCGTCGAAAACAACCACAGTTTTACCCACTACTACCGCACCGGCGATACCTTTCCGTTCGCCTATCGCCCGCTCCAGAATCATCAGTTCGTCTTCCCATTTACGGCCTACCGGAATCAGGAGTACACCCTGTACATACGGGTGCAAACCAGTGGTTCACTGCAGGCGCCCCTCAGCCTCTGGCATCGCAATCATTTCTTTGAGGATCAACAGCCCCTGTGGGTGGCGGAAAGCGTTTATTACGGCGTAATGATCGTGATGATCATCTATAACCTGTTCATTTACTCCATCGTCCGCCATCCCAGTTACGTCTGGTATTCCACCACGGCATTCAGCAGCTTTATGTTCAATGCCAGCATCCAGGGGGTGGGATTCCAGTACCTGTGGCCCTGGTTGCCGACCATTAACCAGTGGGCCATTCCGTTCAGCATCGCGCTGTTTGGCTCCTTCAGCATGCTGTTCTCGGTGTCGCTGCTGGACATCCGCAGCCGCGCGCCCCGCCTCTATCAATTGAAAATGCTGTTCTTCTTTATTTGGATGGCACTGCTATTAGGCAGTTTCGTTTTGCCATATCACCTGGTCATTGTGCTGTGCTCCGCCGTGGGGGTGATCAGCGCCCACGTCAGCCTGTTCGGCGGCTTCTATATGCTGTATCTGGGGCAACGGGTGGCGCGCTACTACTGCCTGGCCTTCACCTTCCTGATCTCCACCTGGATGATCACCGCCGGCGCCCGTTTCGGTTTGCTGTCCAGCACGCTGCTGATCGAACACGCCATTCAGATTGGCTCTGCTCTGGAGGTAATTCTGCTGTCGTTCGCCCTGGCGGATCGCATCAACATGGAACGCAAGGGCAAAGAGGCGGCCCAGAAACAGGCCCTGGATAGCGAGCGACGGGCCGCCCGCGAGCAGGCCCGTTACCTGGAGCTGAAGCTGAAGTCGGAAATCGAAGAAGTCAAAGCCCAGGAAAAAGTCATCCTGGCGGAAGAAACCAGCCGCGCCAAAAGCGAATTCCTGGCCACCATGAGTCATGAAATCCGCACCCCCATGAACGGGATTCTGGGCATGGCCTCGCTGCTGCAGGATGCCGGCCTGCCACCGGCTCAGCGCCATTATGTGGACGTGATTGCCAGCTCCGGCAACGCCCTGCTCAACATCATCAACGACATTCTGGATTACTCCAAAATTGAGGCGGGCAAACTCTCCATAGAGCACATCGATTTCGATCTGGACCAGCTGTGCCAAGAGTGCGCTACTGTCTTCTCCAGCATGGCCGAAGACAAAGGCCTGGAGCTGATCTGCTCCCTGCAACCGGGCACTCCCAGCTTCATCAAAAGCGATCCCACCCGGCTGCGCCAGATCATCCTCAACCTGCTGGGCAATGCCTTCAAATTCACCAACTGCGGTCGCATCACCCTGCGGGTCAGCGAGCAGCCCGCGACCGCACCCCATGGCCAGCACTGCCTGCTGTTCAGTATCAGCGATACCGGCATCGGCATTGAACAGGAACATCGCGACAAGCTGTTCCAGGCGTTTTCCCAGGTGGACAGCAGCATCACCCGGGAATACGGCGGCACCGGATTGGGTCTCAGCATTTGCAAGCAGCTGAGCCAGTTGATGGGCGGCGACATCGGCATGGAAAGCGAGCCCGGCGTGGGCAGCCGCTTCTGGTTTACCATCCAATGCGGACTCGCGGATGCGCAATTTACCCGGGAAAACGTCGTCTCGCTCACCGCTCTGAAAGGCAAGCGCCTGCTGGTGGTGGATGACTCCCCCGAATTCACCAGGGTGGTGGAGGAACAGACCGCCGCCTGGGGCATGCGAACCGTATCGGCTTACTACGGTGAAAAGGCCCTGCAACGGCTGCAGGACGCCAGCGCCCAGGGTGACCCGTTTGACCTGGTCACCCTGGACATGAATATGCCGGGTATGACGGGGATGGAATGTTCCCGCCTGATCAGCGAGCTGCCTGCGGCCCAACACTGCCGCCGGATTCTGCTCACCGCCATGCGCAACATGCCTGCAGCCAGCGAACTGGAGGCCGCGGGCATCGATTTGGCCTTGCAAAAGCCCGCATCCGTGCGAACCCTGCGCCAGTCCATGATGAACCTGCTGCAGCCACAAAGGACACCGCAGCAGGCAGCCCAGCAACCGGCCTCACCCCTGCGCGGCAAACGCCTGCTGGTGGTGGAGGACAACGGGGTTAACCAAATGGTGATCTGCGGCATGTTGAAAAAACTGCAGATCGAGACCCAGGTTGCCCACAACGGGCGTGAGGCGGTGGCGCTGTACCGCGCCCAGCATGAGACGTTTGACCTGATTCTGATGGACTGTGAAATGCCGGTGCTGGATGGCTACGAGGCCAGCAAGCACCTCCGCGCCCTGGAAGCCGAACAACAGTGGCCCTCCATCCCCATTCTGGCGCTGACCGCCCACGCCCTGGAGGAGCACAGTCGCAAGGCTTTGGACTCCGGGATGAACGATCACATTGCCAAACCGGTGAATTTCGATACCCTGCAGCAGACATTGCTGAACCACCTGCACCCGGAGGCCCCGGAACAGGCACAGGGGTCATCCTGAGCCCGGTTTTCCATCTCAGTTTTCTCCCACCCTGTCTATATACGGATAGCTCTACATTCCGTTCACATTGGGAGGGAACCCTGTGGCACTGGCCATCGTCAAAACCCGCGCCCGTTTGGGCATGAACGCACCCCAGGTCACGGTGGAAGTGCACCTGTCCAACGGCCTGCCCGCTTTCAACATTGTGGGCCTGCCCGATGCCGCCGTGCGGGAAAGCAAGGAACGGGTGCGCAGCGCCATCCTCAATTCTGAATTCGATTTCCCCCAACGCCGGATCACCATTAACCTGGCGCCGGCGGACCTGCCCAAAGACGGCGGCCGCTTCGACCTGCCCATTGCCATCGGCATCCTGGCAGCCTCGGAACAGATCCCGGCGGCCGCACTGGAGGCTCATGAGTTCGTGGGGGAGCTGGCCCTGTCCGGTGAGCTTCGCCCCATTGAAGGCGTGCTGACGGCCGCCATCGCCGCCACCCAGGCACAGCGGGGGCTGTTTGTCCCCCTGGCCAACGCGGAGGAGGCAGCCGTGCCCAGACAGTGCCGCATCCTGGCCTGCGGCAGCCTGCTGCAGGTGTGCGGCAACCTGAAGCAACCGGCCAGCGTGACCCCGTATCAGCCCCAGGGGCCCATAGCGGCCGGGGACGTTGATCTGTATCCGGACCTGGCAGACGTGAAAGGCCAGCACCAGGCCAAGCGGGCCCTGGAAGTGGCGGCGGCCGGCAAGCATAACCTGCTCCTCATGGGCCCGCCCGGTGCCGGCAAGTCCATGCTGGCCGCGCGCCTGCCCGGCATTCTGCCCCCCATGACGGATGCAGAGATGATGGAAACCGCCGCTATTCATTCCGTCTCCAGAATCAATCAGCGCCCGCTGTTCCAACGGCCGATCCGGGCACCCCACCACACGGCCTCCGGCGTAGCCCTGGCCGGTGGTGGCAGCAACCCCAAACCCGGCGAGATCTCCCTGGCACACAATGGCATCCTGTTTCTGGATGAACTTCCGGAGTTCCCCCGCAAAGTACTGGAAGTGCTGCGGGAGCCGCTGGAAACCGGTGAGATCGCCATTTCGCGGGCCGCCCAGCAAGTCACCTATCCGGCCAACTTTCAACTGATCACGGCACTGAACCCCTGCCCCTGCGGCCACCCGGAGCAACCACCGGAAGGCTGTAACAACCCCCAGCTGTGCTGCAATAAATACCAGAGCAAGATATCCGGGCCTTTACTGGATCGTATTGACATGCACGTGCAGGTGGACGCCATGCCCATCAGTGAACTGCAATCTTTGGAGGGAGGCGAATCCAGCGCCTGCGTACGGGATCGGGTGACCTGCGCCCGCCAGATTCAGCTGCAGCGCCAGGGCTGTCCCAACCACGATCTGTCCTCCCGCCAGTTGGAACAGGTGTGTGCCCTCAGCAAGGCCGATGGCGTATTTCTGCAAACGGCGGTGGAGCGGCTGGGGCTGTCGGCACGGGGCTACCACCGGGTGCTGAAAGTGGCCCGCACCCTGGCGGATCTGGAGCAGACGCCCGATTTGAACAAGCGCCACCTGACGGAGGCGCTGTCGTACCGGGCGCTGTTTGCGGTTTAGGCGCGGCGGGCTTTACGACCGAGCAGTGCATACAGCATCAGCGGCACCACGATCAGGGTCAGCACCGTGGCGGCGATGGTGCCGAAGATCAACGAAATGGCCAGACCGCTGAAGAGCGGGTCTTTCAGCATGATGGCGCTGCCCAGCACAATGGAGAGGGCCGTCAGCAGGATGGGCCGCAGCCGCAAGGCGCCCGCCTCCAGAATGGCGTTTTCCAGGCTCATGCCCTGGCGTTGGTTCTCCTGCACAAAGTCGATGATCAGCAACGAGTTGCGCACCACCACCCCCGCCAGTGCAATCACCCCCACCATGGAGGTGGCGGAAAACTGCGACTGCATCAGCCAATGACCGGGGAAGATGCCAGCGAGCCCCAGCGGAATCGCTGCCAACGCCACCACTGGCAGACTGAAGCTTTGGTAATACGCCACCAGACACAAGAAGATGAAGATAATGGCCATGCCCAGGGCGCTCAGCATGTCCCGATAAGTATCCAGCATCTGGCGCTGGGCGCCATCCCACAGCAGGGTGTAACCGGCGCTGGGGTCGGGCTCCTGCGGGGTGAAAGTGAGGTTGCCGGTACTCAGGGACCCACCATCCGGCAGGGCGAGCCCGTCGAGCTTGCGGTTCATCGCCAGCACGGCGTACACCGGCGCGGTTTCAGTCATCTCACCGGTCACGTAGGTGACGCGGGCGCCGTTCTTGTGATGGATGGGGCGATCCACCACGCTGGGCTGCACCTTCACCAGCTCCGATAACGGCACCTTCACTCCCGCCGGGTTGGTGACATAGGCGCGCGACAGCTGCGCCACATCCAGTTGATGACGGCGCGGAATCAGCAATTGCATGGGTACGGGGTTTTTCTCCCCCGCCACGTGGGCACGGCCCAGGTATTCGCCATCGATCAGGCGGCGCATGGCGGTGACCACGTCGGCAGTAGTGAGGCCCGACAGGGCGGCCTTTTCCCGATCCACTACCAACCGCATCTGGGTGACGTCTTCCGGTTCGGAGTCGTTCACTTCCGCCACATCCCAGGTGTCGGCAAACACCACCTTCACCTGCCCGGACAGCCAGCGCAGGGTATCGCTATCAGCACCGTAGATCTCCGCCAGCAGGTTGGCACGCACCGGTGGCCCCGGCGGATCTTCCAGCACCTGTATGGTGGCACCGGGGAACGCCGCAGTCCGCGCCAGCAAGCGGGGCCGCAGATCGCGCACGATGGCCATGGAGGTGAGATCCCGCTCATCTTTGTGGCGCAGGTTCACCCGCACCTCGCCCAGGTGGCTGCCAACCCGGTCAGCACTGCCCCGGAACAGCCCGCTGAAATCGGGAATACCGGACTGGCCAATCCAGAGCTGGTAGTCGGCCACCTCTGGATAGCGGCGCAGTTCTTCTGCCAGCGCCCGCATGAGTTGATCGGTGGTTTCCAGCGGGGTGGTTTCCGGCATGTCCACGGTGATCACAAAGGTGTTTTTGTCGTTCAGGGGCATCATGGTGGTTTCCACCCCGAACCAGGCCTGGGGGCCTTCGATGCCGGCAGGCCGCAGGAATTGCCAACCCGGTTGCAGCACCGACAGCAGAATGCTGAGCACCACCAGCAGGGTGGCCAGCACCCGGCGGGAACGTCGCGCCAGCAGGGCCGCCAACAGGCGATGGTAAAGCCCGCCCAGACCGCGATGATCGCTGCCTGCCTGTTCACCGTGGCACTCGTGGGTATGCAACCAGCGCCGCGCTGCCCAAGGCACCACGGTGTAGGCAATCAACAACGATGCCGCCATCGCCACTGGCACGGTAAAGGCAATGGGGTAAAAGTATTCGCCGATCATGCCGCTCACCATCACCAGTGATCCGAACACCGCCATCACCGCCACGGTGGCCAGGTTGGTGGGGTTGCCGATCTCACCGGCGGCGTCCACCGTGGCCTGGCGCTTATCCCCCTGCCCCAGACAGGCGTATTTGCGGTGCACGTTTTCGATCACCACAATGGCGTCATCCACCAGCAACCCCAGCGACAGAATCAAACCAAACAGGGACACCCGGTTGATGGTCATGCCCGCCAGGTAGAGCGCCCCCAGGGTGAGGGCCAGCACCAAGGGCACGCTCATACCGACGATCAAGGCCTCTTTGCGGCCAAGAAACACCAGCGTTACCAAAAACACCGCCAGAATCGCAATGCTGAGGTGATGTATCAGTTCGTTGGCGGTGTCGTCGGCGATCTGGCCGTCGTTACGAGTGACCACCAGATCCATATCGGCCGGCACAAATTGCTGGCGCATGGCTTCCACCCGAGCCAATACCGATTGCGCCACCACCACCGCGTTGGTGCCACGCTGCTTGGCCACTGCCAGGGTGACCGCCGGCACATCGCCATCGGACCACTGGCCATAGCGGGGGTCCGCAGGGCCGTAACCAAACCGGCTCAACTGGTCACGCTCCTGGACCGGGCCATCCACAATGTCGGCGATATCCCCCAGGTACACCGAGCGCCCCTGCACCAGATCCACCACCAGGGTTTCCAATTCCGCTGCCGAGGTCAGGTAGCCATCCAGAAACACCTGCTGACGCTCACCGGCCTGCACCACCTGCCCCAACGGCGCCGACAGATTCGACGCCGCCAGCACCTGGCGCACCCGATCCAGGGTAATACCAAAGCCCTGCATGCGATCCGGATTCAGCTCCACCCGGATCTGCCGGTCTCGGCCCCCTTTCACGTACACCGCCGACACATCGGCCATGGTGCGCAGGCCATCGGTCAGACGATCGGCCACCCGCTTCAGGGCATAATCGTCGTACAGAACCGAGGCCAGGGTCACCGTCACGATGGGTACATCGTCCACATTCATGGTGCGAATCACCGGCGCACCGGCATCCAAGGGCAAGAGGGGTTTTACCTCTTCCATGCGGTCGTGCAGCTTCACCAGCGAGGCCTCCTGATCTTCGCCCACTTCAAACTGCACGGTGAACACCGCCACCGAATTGGTGGCGGTGGAGTAGAAATCATCGACACCGGAAATGAGCCGGATGGCCCCTTCCACAGGCCGCACAATCAGTTGTTCCACCTCTTCCGCCGAGGCTCCAGGCAAGGTGACCTGCACCGACGCACCGGGGATCACGATTTGCGGGTTATCCTCCCGCGGAGTATTGCTGAGGGAGAGCAGCCCGAGGATCAGGCAGGCCAGCATCAGCAGCGGGGCCAGTTTTGAGGTTACGAACGCATCCGCCAGCAGAGCGGCCACGCTGAACGGCTGGGACTGGGACTGGGATTCGGACGATGAAGGAGAGGCACGACTCATGGCAGGCTCACTCCCCGGCAGTGACAGGCAGAGGCTCTATCCTATCCCCTTCCCGCATCCGGGGACTGGGGGAGGCCACCACCCGATCCTGAACCGTTAAACCGGCGGTCACTTCCACGCCATCGGGCCATTCACGGCCCAACCGCAGCCAGCGAAAGCGCGCGTGATCAGCTTCGTCCACCACGAACACCCCCTGCAAGCCACCGCGCTCCACTAACGCCGAACGGGGCAACAGCAGGTGTTCGCTCTGGCCCAGGGCGAACAGCACGCGACCGAACATGCCCGGCATCAGGTCCGGATTCTCCGGCAACGAGATCTTCACCGGGTAGCTGCGGGTAACCGGATCGCCGGAGCGCACAATGCGGATCACCTCACCGGTCAGGGGTTGCGAAAGCGACTGCGACAGAGCATCCAACTGCAGCTGCACCGGCGCCCCGATCTCAATCAGGCCAATGCGCTGCTCCGGCACAAAGGTTTCAAAAATCAGTGCAGCGTTGGACTCCAGCGTGAGGATCGGCTCCCCCGGCACCAGCAAATCCCCCGCCCGGGAATTCAATGCCACCACACTGGCGGCGAAGGGACTGCGGATATTGGTGTAATCCCGCTGGGCGAGCGCTGTACTGAGTTCCGCCTGGGCCTGATTCAACGACTCGGTGGTGGATTCCACCCGCAGCCGCGCCTTGCGCAGATCGCTCTCTGAAATACTGTTCCTTTGATAGAGTTGTTCAAAGCGCTGCAAGTCCGTCTGCGCGTCTTTTTGCGCCGCGAGCGCGGCACTCACCACTGCCTGCGCCTGGCGGATGGCTCCTTCCACATCGGCCGCATCCATCTGCGCCAGCAGATCCCCCGCCTGCACCTTGTCACCCTCTTTCACCTTGAGCTGACGCAGGTAACCACTGAGCCGAGACGAAATCTCGATGCGCTGATCCGACACCACCGAACCTGTGCTGATGAACTGGCGCGGCGCCGTGTGCGACAAATGCAGCACTGCGCTGTGATACGTTTGTGGCTCAGGCCCGGTGTTGATGGTGCGGGGTTCGTCATCACATCCGGTCAGGGCCAGGCAGCCCATCAGCAACAGGCTCGCGGTCAATCGGTTCATCCTGTCACCCCGCTTTTCAGCAAACTCATGATTCGGTCCACCTGATGTGCCGACGACGAGGCCGGGCTTTGAAAACCCGGCAGCCACTGCCGCGCCACCTGCGTCTCGAAGGGAAACGCCATTAATCCCATAATGGCCACCGCCAGAAAATGACGCTCGTCATCATCCCGGGCTGCCGGCACCAGGTCTGTCAGTCCGTGAAAGAACGGCTCGAACACCCGCTCGGCCATGTGCCGGGCCCGCGCCTCATCCCGATCCAGCGCCACCCATTGCATCAGCCGCTGGAAGTGCGGTTCCGCCACCAGCAGCGCCACGAAGCCCGCCACGAAAGCTTCCAGCCGCGCCCAGGCATCACCCGCTGCCTGACCTTGACCTGGCACACCTGGCAGCAAAGGGTTCACCCGCAGGGTAAAGCAGTCCTCCACCACCGCCAGATAGAGCTGCTCCTTGTCGGGAAAGTGGTAATACAACGCGGCGGTGGTCAAGCCAGTGGCCGCCCCCACCTGCCGCATGGAAACCCCATCAAACCCGAGCTCGGCAAACAGCGAGAGGGCATGCTGCAGAATGCGGGCTCGCGTATTTTCTGCGTTGTCTTTCGCCATGGTCCAACCCTCAATTCCACCAGAATACTGCCAGACTAGCATACTTAACGAACGTTAGGTAAATAGGTCCTAACAACCACATTATTGAGCAACCGCTCAATATAGGGTACTCTCCCCCTTGCCACGACACCCGCCAGTTGGCAAACTGACCGCCTGGTCACTGGCAACCTGAAAGCAACTGAACAACACGCCTGAATAAAAAAAACTGACAGCATTTAGAGGGAAACATCATGGATCTGGGCAAAAATGCCATCATCCGACTGGAGCCGGAAGACGAGTACATGCACCCCATTGAAGCCGCATCCAACTTCAATGAAAGCATGTACATCAACCTGTTCGACCACCAACAGCAATGCGGCGGCTGGTTCCGGGTGGGCAATCGCCCCAACGAAGGCCATGCGGAAATGTCGTTCTGCTTCTATCTGCCCGATGGTCAGGTGGCCTTTATGTTCCAGCGGGCCAAGATCGACAACAACGACGCTTTGGACGCCGGGGGACTGAAGTTTGAGGTGATCGAGCCTTTCAAAACCCTCAAGGTGACCTATTCCGGTAAAGCCGTGCTGCTGGCCAACCCCCAGGACATGGAAGACCCGAAAACCGCGTTCAAGAACAACCCGACGGTGGACGCCAGCTGTGAAATTACCTTCCACGGCATGACCCCGGTATACGGTGGCGAAGCAGTGGACGAAAACGGCACCCCCATTGCGGAGAATCCGGAGGAGTCCTTCGCCCGCGCCCACTACGAACAGCACATGAACGGCAGCGGTGCGGTGAACATTGGCGACCAGCGCTTCCAGCTGAGCGGTTTCGGCCTGCGGGATCATTCCTGGGGCCCCCGCTACTGGCAGAACCTGTACTGGTATCGCTGGTTGCCCATGGTGTTCAGCCATGAGCTGGCCATCAACATTTCCATCGTGCAGATGGCAACCGGTCGCCAGCACATCTGGGGCATGGTGTACGACACCCGCAACGGTGGCCCGGCGGCCTATGACCTGATCGAAACCGCCAGCATGAGCTCCACCCTGGATGCGCAGGATCAGGCCATTCAACAGAGCGCCAGCCTTACCACCGTCAGCGGCCGCACCTATGAGGTCAGCGGCGAATCCCTGGCGCTGATTCCCCTGCGCAACCGGCGCCAGACCGACAGCGGCGAATGGCGCAGCACCCGCATCACTGAGGCCATGACCCGTTTCCATTGCGACGGCCTGGTGGGCTACGGCATGGCGGAATACCTGGACCAGATGGTGGACGGTAAACCCGTGGGCATCGCCTGTTAAGCAACCGGTAAGGAAGGACTGTCCATGACGCCCGCAACCGTACAGGAAGCCCTGCAACCCATCGTGGCGGACGCCCTGGGGCCCGAGTGCCACATTGACCAGTGCCGCCGGCTCACCGCCGGCGCCTCCGCCGCCACCTGGTGGGTGGGGACCAACCAACAGCCCCTGATTCTGCGCCTGGAAGCCGGTGGTGAGCAGTTTGGCACCGGCGTCGGCAAAACCGTGGAAGCCAAAACCCAGCAGGCCGCCGGTGATGCAGGTGCCCCCGTGGCCAAGGTGTTTTCCATTCTGGAAAACCACCCTCAACTGGGCAACGGCTACCTGATGCAGGCATTGGGAGGGGAATCCCTGGCGCCGAAAATTCTAAAAGCGCCGGAGCTGGAAGCGGTGCGCGCCGGACTGACCCGGCAATGTGCCGAGGCGCTGTCGAAAATCCACAGCATTCCCAGCGCTGAGCTGCCCTTTCTGCCGTTGCAGGACGCCGCCGAGCAGCTGGACAGCCTGCAGCAGATTCACCAGAGCTTTGGCGAAACCCTGCCAGTGTTCACCCTGGCGTTCCGTTGGCTCAGCGATAACATCCCGCCCTGCCCGCAGCCTGCACTGGTTCACGGGGATTTCCGGTTGGGCAATTTTCTGATCACCGAACAGGGCCTGAACGGCATTCTGGATTGGGAACTGACGCACCTGGGCGACCCAATGGAAGACCTGGGCTGGCTCTGCGTGCGGGCCTGGCGTTTCAACCGGCCGGACAAGGCCGTGGGGGGCTTTGGTGATCGTCACCAATTGATCGAGGCCTACGAACAAGCCAGAGGCGTGCAGGTCAACCCGGAACACCTGCGCTACTGGGAATTGTTCGGCACCCTTAAATGGGGAGTGATCTGCCAATACCAGGCCCATTCGCATCTCAACAATCAGGTACGTTCCGTGGAACGGGCCGCCATCGGCCGCCGGGTTGCCGAAACCGAATACGATATGTTGCAGTTGCTGAACGCCATCGCCCACAACACCCCTGCGGAGGGTCACTGATGCCATTGAATCGACCCACTCAGGATGAATTGCTGGAGGCCGTGGCGGAGTATTTGTCGCAGCCGGTGGTGGACGCCGCCGCCGATCGTTTTTATCGGCGGGTCGCGTGTAATGCGGTGGAACTGGTGCGGCGCGAACAGGCGCTACAATCCGATTTTCAACAGAGTGAACGGCAGCACCTGCAGTTGCTGTTGAATGCCACGAGCGACGAGCTGGCTGAACTCAACCAGCGCCTGAATGCGGCCATCGCCAGCGGCGAACTGGCGCTGACCCCGGCGCTGACAAAGGCACTACTGGCGATCGCTGAGTTGAAGCTCGGCATAGACAATCCCCGCTACGCTCTGTAATTCTGCTGCCCTGTGCTAACATTCAGCCAATGTTTTTCTGGGCTGATTGAACCTTATGGGACGCGCACCGGGCAGACCCGCCGCTAACGCCAACACACTTTCCCGAACCGAATTGCTGGAACACGCTTTTGAGGAATTTTCCGAGCGCAGTTTCAACGACGTGTCACTGCGTGCCCTGGCGAAAAAGTTGCGGGTCAGCGATTCCCTGTTCAACCATCACTTCGGCTCCAAACAAAAACTGTGGCGGGAAGTGGTGGACACCATCATCGAGCGGGAATTCCGCCAGCTGATCGCCGAGTTGCAACTGGACCCGGACATGGATAACGCGTTGTCCATGTTGCGCAACTACATCACCATCATGCTGGAAGTGGCCAGACGCAAACCGGCCATGTTCAAACTGATTTTCAATGTACTGAATGACGACGAGGAACGGGCCCTGTACATACGGGACCAATATCTCAAACCCTATCTGAAAATCGTCGACCGGGCACTCAGTCTGTGTATTGAACGGGGCGAGATCCGCAACATCAGCAACGTCACCCTGCATACACTGATTCTGGGTTCGGTGAACATGTTGATTCGACCGGAGTTTGCCATGCAGGGCATCGACGACAGCCGCCAGTTGGGCATCCAGGTGGACTCCCTGGTGGACGTCATCATGCACGGCCTGATGCCGCGCTAACCCAGTGCTCAACTAGCCCGCTTCTCAACTAAAAAGGCGCGGTGTAACTCAGCTCAAACAGATACGCCTGGGCAGACGACGAGAAGTCCGTGCCGGCATAGGGGTTATAGATAAAATTGTTGAAGTGATCGGAACTGTTGGCGTTGGTGCTGCTGCCGGCAGGCACATCCGCTTTCGCGCTCATATAGCCCACACCCACTTCCAGAATCTTGTCACCGGGCATGCGCCATTCGAAGCCCAGGGAATACAGCTCCGCATCCCCCAACGGCAGCAGCACATCCTGTTTGTCGTCCGGGATGGAGGACTTGCGCGGCTCGTAACCCGCGCGCAGGGCCAGCCGGTTGCTGTATTGATATTCCAGCCCGAATGCCCAGTTCCAGACGCTCTTATAATGGCGCGGAATGGTCAGTTCCGTCAGCTCCGAATAAGGTGACACCAGGGTCGCCAGCTTGGTGAAATCCAAGGGTTGATCGAATTCCACCTTAAGACCGTCCCAGGCTTCCCAGTCGGTCCACTTGGCGTCGATATTCAACTGCCATTTCGGTGTCAGCTGTACCGCAATACCGGTGGCAAAGTGGGCCGGGGTAATGATTTCCAGTTTGGCATCACCTGTCTCTATACCTCGACCGTGAGGGGAGTCCGCCTGCCCGGTGGGGAACGCCACCAATGCTGTGATCGCAGAATACAAACCGCTTTGATAAATGCCGTCAAAAAAATTCACCCACTCCTCGTTGTATTCCAGCCGGTAATAACCGTCCAGATCGGCCGTGCTCTCGAACTGGTAGACCATCCCCCAACTCAGCCAGTCCGTGACCTGCCACAGCCAACCCACATTAAAGTTGGGCACCACCGGAGTTTCCGCATCGAACTCCAGGCTGGTGACGTCGGTAAAGGGCCCCAGGCGGGACACACTGGGATCAATGCCACAGAAATTGATGAACGGCTCCGGGTCTGCCGGGTCGGGGCACAACCCCTGTTGCTGCAGATCCCGAGTCAGGTTCTCGCCGAACAGCAGGGCCATATTGGGTACCCGAATCTGGGTTTTGGCGGTCACCCCCTGCCAGGAAAACCCCAGGGAGGCACCAACAGAAAAGCGGTCGGTGAGCTGCACGCCGAATGAAGGCGAAAAATAGGTAATCTTGGCCAGGGACATATGCTGCCCCATAAAACGGGCCGGATCGTCGTCATCCCGGATATAGCCCGCGGCCATGGGCGCGTACACGGCGGTGGCGTAGGTGACATCGGTGCCGGGGGGATTGAAGGAGGCGCCCCCCAACGGCAGGATCAGCACCGGCAAGGGCCACTCGGTGATGCCCTCGGTGTAGGGAATGCGCAGGCCGACGGTGGAGGTCTCACTGGTCTGGTAGGCAGCCACATCGTTGTAGCCGTTATTGTCCACCATCATCTGGGTGACCTCGTCGTAGCCGCCGAATTCCACCGTAAAACTCATGGAGGCAGCCAGCACTTTCAGATTGTACTGGGAGCCCTTCAGCTGAGTGAGCCCGGCCGGGTTGTAATGGATGGAATCCACCCCCGGCGGGTCCGCCGTCACGGCGTTACCCAATGCCAGGGCTTTGGCGTTCCCCATGGTGAGGTTTTCCACCAGGGCGGCCGGGACTGAACAGGCCATACACAGACAGGTGATCCCTGCCAAATATCGGGGCAATAAAGTGATCATAGAGCTCGCGCTTGGTTTCGTTATTTTTTTATTAAGCACTCGCTCAGTTTAGAGAGTTGTCCCCCTTATTAAAGGTCCGTTCGGGCCAAACTGACCGCACGGTCATCAGTCGCAACCGCTGCAGCTGTGATCCTCAACCGAGCAGGTGATCCCTCCGTCCGGTTCCGAACTGAGGCCACCTTTGCCTTTGTCGCAATTGGCCTTGAATTCATCGCACTCGCCGTAACAGGTCAGATCAATTTGGCTGAAGCGCTCCCCGTCAGTGGTACCACTGCTGAATGAACCCACGGCACCGGCTTTGTCCGGTACTGCGCAGGTGACGCCACCGTCTTTCTCCACACTCAGGCCGCCGCCCAACAGATCGCAGGCGATCTGGAAGCCGTTGGAGCACCAATTGCTGTCACCGGGGCGACAGGTGTAGGAGGAACCTTCTGCTGCATCAGCGCCAGGGAAAAAACTGGCAGCACCACCCGCCTGGGAACGGGTGTCCGCCATTACCATCGAAGAGAACAGCAACGTTAAAATGATCGTGGGGATTACCTTTACGGTGTGTACTGGGCAGGTGGTCATGGGAAGCTCCTTGCCTTGGTTAAGGCATCTTTTGATGAAGGAATCCTGGTGCAGGAATGAACAGGAATCTCCGACCGGCAACGGATGTTGCCGATCACTGTTCAAGGGTTGAAAGCACAACCAGAATCCCCTGTCGGAGCTCAGGATTGAAGTAAATAATCCGCATCCGCGGCAGGCGGTATTACGGGAAGCAACGCTGATTGATCAGCTGCTGTACGAGCCTGTTCAGGCCCCCACTGCGGTTCGCCGGGCCCGCGCTTTTTTGAACCCGGCCGCTTTGATCGCCCGTGGTCGCAAGGCATATCGATTCAAACCCGGCAGATGAATCCGTTGCAGGTAATGCTGCCAGTCCATGCCGGTGGTGGCCACCGGCAGGATCTCCTGCTCGCGGGCACCGGCCCGGGCAGCCAGCGCACACAGGTTTTCGTTGCTGAAACGATAGCGGGGCCGAGTGTAGAAGGAGAAGATCAGCGCCAGTTTGACCATGGCATCCAGGTTACTCAGCTGTGATGAGGACACGGCCGCCCCCAGCCAACTGAACAGGGATTGCTTCCAGGCCAGCAGCCGGTAGGCCACCGCCAACCCGCCGTGGAAAGCCCACCCGGGGATCATCACAAACGGGCGCCGTGGTGCCGAAGCGAACAGGTTGGGGTATTCCCGATGGCGCTGCTTGCCCTCCTGCACCACGCACTGGATCACTTCATTGATGGAGACCGGATTATGGCTGCTGGTGCTGCACTGGTAGATGCGGTGACAGGGGGGCTCCATCAGCGCCTCGGCCCCCGCCAGGATGATGCTGTTGGCCACCAGGTCCACCGGAATAATATCGATCACTGCCCGGGGATCACCGGGAAAGTAGGTCACCTTCTGGCGGGCATAGGCCATGATGATGGCATCCGCCACCTTGACCCCTTCGATCCAGCCCGGTGTCGGCTCGTGCAAGGTGCTCTCCACGATGGAGGGTCGCAGAATGGTGAGGGCCTGACCCTGCATATGCTGCAGCAGCAATTGCTCCCCGATCCATTTGGTAAAGGTATAGGTGTCGTTCCAACCGTAACGATCCGCCTCCCGCAATCCTGCTTCCACCAGCGCTTCACTGTGTTGCGCAGGATCGTCACAGGCCAGAGTTGCCGCTTCCACCGTGCTTTGCAGATGCTCGATCAACGGCTCCACTTTGTAATATCCACCTGCCGCCTTGGACAGCGCAGCGCGGGCGGGGCCCGCCACGGTTTCAGGGATCAGGCCCTCGTGGTAACCGTTCACATAACAGGTGGAGACGTGCACCACCGGGGTCTTTCTCGCTTGGGTTAACTGAATAATGGTGTGCAGGCTGAGGGTGTTGGTGGCCAATGCATCGTTCAATGGTTCCCGGAAATTGACACTGGCAGCGGAATTGATCACCAGATCCACATCATAGGCCAGCTCGTTGAACGCCGCCTCGCTGAGGCCAAACCGCTCCGCGGTCAACTCACCACTGACAAACCGCAGCTTGCGTTCACACAGGCGCTTGAAGGCCGTTTCATCCTCTCCTTTCAAGAGATCGAATATGGACGACGTCGCCACTTCCTGTTGAAAGCGTTCAGCCGCGGAGGGATAACGACGGTTGCCGCGGATCAGCAGATGGATACGTTCCACCGACGGCACCGACCGCAGAATTTTTTCGAGCAGAACCTTACCCACAAAACCGGTTACGCCGGTGATGAAAACCGACTTGCCGTTGAAGCTGTCTAGCGTGATGGTACTGGAGGCGTGAGCTTCCATTAGATGTGCTCCTTGCTCAAAATGGACGCGTAAAATTGGGTACGCATTAAAACGTGCGAATAGAAGAGCAGCAAAATTCCGGCCACAATCCGTTCGGGCGGGAATCAGGACTCTAAAGTGATGAAGAGCATAGCAAATCCAACCTTCCATATCCTGCTCTATGGCGACATCCTGCCACACCGTGCACAAATTACTATCAATGCAGAGACATTTCGCACACTAATGGTTTGTCAGCACCCAGTCACAGGGCCATCTCATTAGCGCATCACGATATGCAGCAAAAAGAGTGAGACATCATTGAATGGAAAGGTCACCCGGGCGGAGCCACCACCCGGGTGCAACGCGCACATACTGCGCGTCATTGTGGATCATATGCTGTGGGGCATATTTAACGGGGAGTGAAGTCCACATTCACCATGGCAAACAGGCCTTCGGCATTGTAGTTGGTGACTTCGATATACTCTTTGTCCAACAGATTATCGATACGGGTACGTACCGTCCATTGAGGATTGATCTGGTAGGAACCGCGCACACCCAGCAGGCCGTAACCCGGCATTGCATCACCACGGTTGTCGTACTGTTTGCCCTGCAGATACCAGGACAGCCCCAAGGACCAGCGCTCGGTCACTTTGTCCACCTCCAATGACGCCATCTGCCGCGGCGTCAACTGCAGATCGGCGCCGGTGATGTCGTTCTTGGGCTGCTGGTACGTCAGGTTCAAGCCCACATCCAGGGTGTACAGGTTGGAGCCCAATTGCAGTTCCGCCCCCTTGATGGTGGCCTCGTTGATGTTCTCCGGACCGTAGATCACCGGGTTGTAGGCAATGAGATCATCCGCTTTGGTGCGGAACACGTGGAACGACACCATCATGGCTTCGGTGTAGGTATCCAGCCCCATTTCAATGGAGCGGGAACTCTCCGGCAGCAGATCTGGATTGCCGTAGCCCGGGTAATACAAGTCATTGTTGGAAGGTGCCTTGAAAGCCTCACCGTAGGTAAAAGACAGCTTGGTCTGCTCTGAAAAATGCCAGGCAATACCAGCGTCCCCGGTCAGGTGACTGCCGAACACCTCGTCGTCATCGTGACGCAATCCACCTTCCACCGTCATCGCCCCCAGTCGGGAATTGGCATTCAGGTAACCGGAGAACATATCGCGGTCAGACTTCTCGTAGCGACCCCAGTCGAGGATGTAGGAGGCGTCTTCCACTTTGTAGTCGGCACCGAAGTTGATGCGGTTGTTGGCATCCATCTGGTAGGTGTTTTCCCACAGGGCTTCATCCCGCATCACCTTGCCGGTGCCGTTGTTCCAGGAAGCCAGGCGATCACTGCTCACGTACTCTTCATTAAAGCGGCCGTATTGCAGCTTGCCGGTGTACTGATCCAGGGTGATTTCCGTGCCGATTGCGGCAATGGTGGAATCTGTGGTGGTGGAGGGATAGGCGCCGGCGCCGTCCCAGTCGTTTTCCGCTTCATTGCGGACCAACGACACAAAGCCGTCGACCTGATCGGTGAACGTGGCCACGCCGCGGTAACTCAGGTTGGATTTGCGATAGCTGTCGTCGTCCAGGTCCAGCCAGTCTTCGCCAGTGGCATCGTCATCCGAATACTGGTTGTCGAAGCCATCCGATTCCACATGGGACAGGGTCAGGCTGTAGGTGGAGGATTCTGACGAACCGGTGGCGGTCACAATGCCCTCGCGGGTGTTGTCGCTGCCGTAACCCGCGGTGTAGCGCACCCCATCCTCTTTGCCGGAACGGGTGAAAATCTGGATCACACCACCCAGTGCCGAGGAGCCGTAGAGGCTGGATTTCGGCCCCCGTACAATCTCGATGCGCTCGATCTGGTCCACGGGAATCTGCTGGATGTCCACGTCACCGCTGGTGCCGCTTTCAATACGGATACCGTCCACCAGTACCAGGGTACCGGAGGCGCCCATGCCCCGCAGGCTCACGCTGCTGTTGGCACCACGCCCACCGCGCCGGCGCACATTCACCCCGGGTACTGTCTTCAACACCTGGTACAGGTTGCGTGCCTGGGTGCGCTGGATATCCTCTTCGGTGATCACCGTGGTGGAGGCCAGGGTGTCTTTCAAGGCCACCGGTGAACGGGACGCCGTCACCACCACCTCATTGCCCATCTCGGGTGAATAGGCTGCCACCTGCAGCGTTTCTTGACCATACACAGTGGACGCCAACAGGCCGTAGCCGGCAACGATAAATCGCAATTTCATGCAATACCCCTAAACAAAAAACAATAAAGGACTACGTGTGTTCCAAAGGGGTACAACAACGGTTGGATGAATTGAAAATCCGATACGCCTTCGGTAACCACACCTGGGTATCGTCACCGTGACGGTAGCCGCACCAATAAAAACCCGTTACTGGTAGGTGACGAGCACGCTTTCTTCCACAGGGAAAAAACCGTGTGATGGCAGGTCTCCTGGCTCACGTGTCATCGCATCTTTCGGCCTTCCCAGTTACCCAGTGGCCGTGGTTGAAAAATGCTCTTCGCTTACAGTTGCGGGGACAGCCGCGGACTCAACAGCCTGTGCTCTGACAGGGTGCCTTACCGCGTTCCCATTTAATCCTTCGCAGGAACCATCGGCGGCCTAGTCTATGGATCGGGGGCCATTAGTCAAGGAATTCGGTGCTAAACTGATTAGCAGAATGCCAACCATGAGGTGATATATGGGCCGCCCCACGAAAGAACAACTGGCCGCCGCGCTGGCCGAAGCCGGTCGCATGCGGGAACAGGGTGAAGACCCGCACTACATGGCCAAGTGCCTGTTAAATCACGAATATCGGCTCAAATTACTGGAGCAGCTGTACGATCAGGTGCAGCATTATATTCACTCCGGCCAGAGCAGCACCGAGCACAGTAAACTGACCCGCCTGCTGGCCAAACTGGAGAGCGAAGAACGGCACCCGGGCCTGGATTCCCACTAGCCGGCCATTACACTTCGGCAAGCACAATCGCCCGTTTGGGGCCGGGGTAGCCCTCGATGGTACGGGTGGCATCCTGCGGATCGAGAAAGTCCGGCAGGGATTGGAAGGTCATCCAGTCGGTGGGGCGTTGCTCCTGCGCCGTGGTCACCGTCACATCCACACAGCGCGCGTTTTTAAAACGCACCTTGCGCAACCACTGCAACAGGGTGGGCACCGAGGGCAGGAACCAGACATTGCCCATACGGGCATAGCGGCCGTCCGGCACCAGCACCTGGCCCTCCTCCCCGTCAATCACCAGGGTCTCCAGCACCAGCTGGCCACCGGGCCGCAGCAGATCCCGCAGTTCGATCAGGTGGTCGAAGGGAGAGCGACGGTGGTACAGCACCCCCATGGAAAACACCGTGTCGAACGCCCGCATCTCCACCGGCAGGTGTTCGATGCCCAAGGGCAGGTGGTAAACGGGCTGCTGGCCGAGAAAGTGCTGCAGGGCCCGGAACTGCATCTGGAACAACAGGGACGGGTCCACCCCCAGGGTCAGGGCCGCCCCGGCCCCCCGCATGCGCCACAGGTGATAGCCACTGCCACAACCGATATCCAGGACTATACGCCCGCGCAGGTCATCGATATGGGGCGCCAGACGATCCCATTTCCAGTCCGAGCGCCACTCCGTGTCAATGTGCACGCCACATACTTCAAACGGACCTTTGCGCCAGGGGTGCAGCCCACGCAGGCTGTGCTCAATGCGGGCGCGGCTGGCCTCATCCACGTCCCCTGCTGCTCCGGCCCGTACCACCGCCTGGTCCAGGGCCAGGGAGGAAATCGCCACCCTGGGCAAGTCCAGCACGGCCTGCTGCCAGCGGGCAAAATCCCCGTGCTTGTCCGGCTCCACCTGAGTGAGGGCTGAGCGCAGGTCCTCTACATAAGGGGCCAGAGGTGTGCGGGCGGCGTGGTCAAAAAAGGCTTCGAATTCCATGGGTTGTCTGCTGCGATGAGTTACTTGATGGCCACAAACGAGGCAAAGTTGAAGCACTGGAACCAGCAGTACACCTGGCTGAATCCGGCCTGCTCTAAACGCTGGATATGATCCGCACCGGACTCCGGAATCAACACATTCTCAATGGCCTGGCGCTTCTGGCTGATCTCCAGGTCGCTGTAGCCGTTGAGGCGCTTGAATTCATGATGCCAGCGGGTGAAGTGCGCCTGCTGGGGTTCGGCGGGCAAGCGGATTTTCTCCGACAGAATCAGACCCCCACCGGGGATCATACCTGCATGGAGGCGCTGCACCAGGGGCAGACGCTGATCCAGGGGCACAAACTGCAGGGTATAGTTGAGGGCCACCAGGGAGGCGTTCTCAATGGGGGTATCCTGGATGTTTTCACAGCGCAGCTCCACTTTCGCTGGGGACAGGTCTGCAGCGATGTTCGTGCGGCAGCGCTCGATCATCGGCGCGGAGTTGTCCACCGCCACCAGGGTGACGTCGGGCACCTGGATATGGCGGCGCAGGGCCAGGGTGGCGGCCCCCTGGGAACAGCCCAGGTCGTACACCCGGGAGCCCCGGGTCACCAGGGAGCTGGCGAACACCCCCAGCATGGCGATGACGGTTTCATAACCGGGCACTGAGCGCCGGATCATATCGGGAAACACACTGGCCACCTGCTCATCAAAGGTGAAATCCACCAGATGGGTGAGGGGCTTGGCGAACAGTTTGTCCTGGGAGGGCTTGTCAGTCATGGCAGCAGCGGCAGTCACCTGGGCTAGAATGGCGCCATTCTAGCCCGAGGTCACTTGGTTGCCAAACCTGGCAGCCGAGCCGGTGGCGGGATTAACGCTCGGCGGAGACCAGCAGGGTGTCGAAGTAGTTGGCCAGATGCAGCATCTGCTCATCATCCAGCTTCTTGAACACCTTGTTCACCACCCCATGACCGGCAGCCTGGCAGGTGGAGATGGCGCCGTCGGCAATCTTGCGCACCACAAACCCGTGCTTGAGCTTGTTGATGGCTTCCTTCATCAGGCCTTCCAGCAGAATATCCACGGTCATCGACATCAAAGCGGTCAACTCCCCCCGGTTTTCCTCGATCTGGCCCGCCCGCACGGCCGCCACCACATTCTTCATGCGGGTGAAGGTGGCCTCGTCCATTTCACAACCGGTGCAGGCCTTGCCGTTGGAGGACTGGTGATCCCGCACATAGATCTCGTCCACAAACTCGATCATGGGGGTCAGCTCCTCATTGCTGCGTTTCTTCAGCAACTGGGGCACCAGCATCTTCGCGGTTTTACCGATGATGTCCGCTGTGGAGTGGATAATTTTGGTGGCCATTTTGCTCAGCCCCAATGCGTCCACAGTGTCCACCAGGAAGGCGCTCAGCATTTCCGGGATGAAGTAATCCATGGTGGATTCCATCAGCGGAATATGGCTGTCCTTGGCGCCGTTGGCATGGCGTTCCAACAGTTCGATGGCCGCGCCTTCCAAATCCTTGGAAGAGGCGAAGGCCAGATAGTACTTGGTTGGCATGTTGTAGGTTCCTGTTTATTGTTCTCTGCCCAGTGTGCAACGATCGGCTCAGGCCGCTGTTACACTCCCCATTTGAAGAAGTCGTGTTTTTCCGACAGATAGTATTTCGAGAGTACCATCTTGTGGATTTCAGAAGCGCCGTCCACCAGGCGGGCCTGACGGGCGTAGCGGTAGATCCACTCGATGATGGTGTCCTTAGAATACCCGCGGGCGCCACAGAGTTGAATGGCAGTATCGGCCGCCTTGTGCAGCGTGTCAGCCACCTGGATCTTGGCGATGGAGATTTCCTTGCGGGCGAAATCCCCCTGATCCAGCTTCCAGGCCGCATTCATGGTGAGCAGACGGCCGATGTGGATCTCTTTGGCCACGTCGCCCATCATCCACTGCACGCCTTCGTGACCGGACAGGGTAGTGCCAAAGCTCATGCGGTTTTCCACGTAACCACCGGCGATCTCCATGCAGCGTTTGGCCAGGCCCAACCAGCGCATACAGTGGGTCAGGCGGGCGGTGCCCAGGCGGATCTGGGTGACTTTAAGGCCATCACCGATGTTCAGCAGGCGGTTCTCATCGGGGATTTCCAGGCCGTCGAATTTCAGTTCGCAGTGGCCACCGTGCTCTTCCGGACCCATGATGGGAATGCGGCGCACGATTTCCCAACCGGGCTGATCCTTATCGAACAAAAAGGCGGTCAGGCCCTTGCGTTCATCGTCGGAGGTCTTGGCGATCAGGATGAAGGTTTGCGCGCCTTCGGCCCCGGTGATGAACCACTTACGGCCGTTGACGATCCATTTGTCGCCCACTTTTTCCGCGCGGGTGTAAGTGAGGCTGGGGTCGGAGCCACAGCCGCCGTCCGGCTCGGTCATGGCGAAGGCGGAACGCACCTTGCCGTCAATGATGGGCTGCAGCCACTTATCCTTCTGCTCGTCGCTCAGGATCTTGTTGAGCACGATCATGTTGCCGTCGTCGGGGGGCGCACAGTTGAAGGCCACCGGACCAAAGGGGGAACGGGCGGCTTCTTCATACAGAGCCGCCATGCCCACCACGCCCAGCTCCCGGCCACCGCGCTCCTTGGGTAGTTGAAAGCCCCACAGGCCCTGGGCCTTGGCCTTCTCCCGCAGCGCTGCCACTACGCTTTCCTTGAGGTTCTCGTGTTCGTCAAAATTGGCCTGGTCCGATTCCAGGGGAATCACTTCTTTGGCGACAAAATCACGGACCTGCAGGCGCGTGCTTTCAATCTCATCTGATAATGTAAAGTCCATACAACCCTCTGCAAACAAAACTAAAAATAAAAACCAACACTAGATCTTGGTGACGGCATGACCGCCGTCTATGGAAATGACCGAACCGGTCATGTATTTGGAAGCGTCGGACGCCAGCAGCAACAGCGGCCCCAACAAGTCTTCGATTTCACCCAGTTTCTTCTGGGGAATGCGCTGGATCATACGCTTACCGCCCTCGGTCTCAAAGTAGTCCCGGTTGATGTCGGTGAGGATATAACCCGGCGCCAGGGCGTTAACCCGAATCCCGTAATCCGCCAGTTCCAGAGCCATGGCCTTGGTCAACTGGATCAGGCCCGCCTTGGAGGCGCTGTAATGGGACAGGTAACTGGTGACCCGCAGACCCAGCACCGACGCCACGTTGATAATGGAGCCGTGCTTGCCCTGGGCATTCATGCGGCGGGCCCCTTCCTGGGCCACCAGAAAAGCGCCCTTCAGGTTGGTATCCAGCACCTTGTCCCAGTCCTCTTCGGTGATTTTGAGGAACGGGGCGGACAGGCCGATGCCGGCATTGTTCACCACCACGTCCACGCAGCCGAAGGCGGCTTCCGCCTGGTCGTAGGCCTCGACAATGGAGGCCCGATCCGCCACATCCATGGTCACCGCCAGACAGCGCCCACCTTCATTCTCGATCTGCTCTTCCAGTGCCAGCAACGGGTCGCGACGGCGCGCCGCCACCACCAGTTTGGCCCCCTGGCGGGCCAGGAACGGCGCAAACATCTGGCCGAATCCGCTGGATGCACCGGTCACCAAAACCACTTTGCCTGCAAGGCTGAAATTCACATCAGTCATGAAAAATCCTTAATTTGTCTAGCCGGAAAGGCCCCCGAGCATACGTGAAAGGCGGTATCAATCCAATTGACCCAGCAGACAGAATAGTAGCCGCAGGTGACAAACTGATCTTGCTGGTATTCAGCCCTCGGGGTGAAGGTGTAAAATACCCGACCCGGTGATTTTCCAATCGAGTGCAGTCCGTGAGCCAGTTGAACCCCCGCCAATCCGAAGCCGTCCACCACATTGACGGCCCCCTGCTGGTGCTGGCGGGGGCCGGTTCCGGCAAGACCAGCGTGATCACCCGCAAGATCGCCCACCTGATCCAGAAATGCGAGATTCCTGCCCACCGCATCGTGGCGGTCACCTTCACCAACAAGGCCGCCCGGGAAATGAAAGAGCGGGTCAGCCAGCTGGTGAAAGGCAAACAGGCCCGGGGGCTTACCGTGTCCACCTTCCACAACCTGGGGCTCAACATCATCCGCAAGGAGCAGCAGCACCTGGGCCTGAAAAACGGTTTCTCCATCTTTGATGACCAGGACAGCCGCACCCTGTTGACGGAACTGCTGCATCGGGAAACGGAAGTGGGGGCCGATGACATCGACTACATACGCCACACCATCAGCAACTGGAAAAACGACCTGGTGACACCTTCCCAGGCCCTCTCCCGCGCCAACGACGAAGACGAGATGCGGGCGGCGCAGACCTACTCCCAGTACGACCGCATGCTGCGGGCCTACAACGCCGTGGATTTTGATGACCTGATCCTGCTGCCCACCCTGCTGTTCCGGGATAACGAAGAGATTCTGGAACGCTGGCGCAATCGTATCTATTACATGCTGGTGGACGAATACCAGGACACCAACACCTCGCAATATTTGCTGGTGCGTCTGCTGGTGGGCAAGCGCGCCCGCTTCACGGTGGTGGGGGATGACGACCAGTCCATTTACGCCTGGCGCGGTGCCCGTCCGGAAAACCTGGCGCAACTGGCGCAGGATTATCCTTCGTTGAAAGTCATCAAGCTGGAGCAGAATTACCGCTCCTCCGGCCGTATCCTGAAATGCGCCAACCAGGTCATCGCCAACAACCCCCACGTATTTGAAAAGAAATTGTGGAGCGAACACGGTTACGGCGATCCCGTTCGGGTGATGCGCTGCCGCACGGAAGACCACGAAGCCGAAAAAATTGCCAGCGAGATTCTCAATCAGCACCTGCAGAAAAAGCGCCCGTTCAAGGACTTCGCTGTGTTGTACCGGGGCAATCACCAGTCCCGCATTATCGAGCTGAAACTGCAGCAGTTCCAGGTGCCCTATAAAGTCAGCGGTGGCAGCTCGTTTTTTTCCAAGGCAGAGATCAAGGACATCATGGCCTATCTGCGCCTGATCATGAACAGCGACGACGACAACGCGTTCCTGCGCATTGTGAATACACCACGGCGGGAACTGGGGCCCACCACATTGGAGAAATTGGGGGAATACGCCCAGGGCCGGGAGCGCAGCCTGTTTTCCGTCAGCTGCGAAATGGGCCTGGCGGAAACCCTCAAAGCCAAACAGTATTCCATGCTGAAACGCTTCCACGACTGGATTGAGGAAACCCGGGACAACATCCAGCGCGGCAATGCCGTGACGGCCATCAAACAGATGATCCGCGACATCGATTACGAAAACTGGCTCACGGAACAATCCTCCAGCCCCAAGATGGCCGAAAAGCGGATGGAGAACGTCTGGCAACTGGTGAGTTCCATCGAGCGCATGCTGGAAAAAGCCGACGACGAAAACGACGTGCAAAGCGTGATCGGCAAATTGATTCTGTTCGATATTCTGGAACAGCAAAAAGAAGAGGATGACTCGGATCGGGTGCAACTGATGACCCTGCACGCATCCAAGGGGCTGGAGTTTCCCTATGTATTTTTAATGGGCATGGAAGAGGAACTGCTGCCCCACCGTTCCAGCATCGAGGAGGACAACATCGAGGAGGAGCGCCGCCTGATGTACGTGGGCATCACCCGGGCCAAGCGGGAGCTGACCATGAGTTATACCGCCAAGCGCAAACAGTACGGTGAGGAGTTCGAACCCACCCCCAGTCGTTTTCTGGATGAAATGCCGCAGGACGATCTGGCCTGGGAAGGCCGCGGTTTTGAAAAGTCGAAAGAGGAAAAGCAGGAGATCGGCAACGCCCATCTGGCGAACCTGAAGAATCTGTTTGATTGAGCCGGCTGGGTCAAACGGAGGCCATAAAAAAGGGCCGGTGCAAGACCGGCCCAATTCGGAGAGAAAACTTTTTCTGTGGTGCTTACATGTCGATTGGCAGACTGTAAGAAACCACCACTTTGGGATCGTCATCGGTTTCTTTATCCACCTGCTGGCTCACAGTGAACGACAGATTGTCGTTGTAAGCGTAAGACAGATCAACGTGCATCATGCTGCTGCCGGTCGGCTCGCCATCTTCTTCCTCAGGACCACGAACGTCATGCTTACCCAGCAGCAGGGAGAACGCATCATAGCCATAGCTGACGGTGTAGTAGGCACTACCGGAGCTGCCTGCGATGTTGTCATAGGCGGTGACGGCAAAGCCGGCAAAGCCGATGGACAGTACGGCGTCACTCACACCGCCGAAGTCATCCAGAATATTGTCTTCGCCTTCAGGAGAAGACGGATACATATAGTTCCAAACGCTCAGATCAATGCTCACACCACCGAATTCTGCACCGTAGCCCATGTACAGGTCGTATTCCTGACCAGCGGCAGAATCGCCGGAAGCAGCCCATACACCAGTGTAGAAACCGCTATTGGAGTAGCTCAGGTCACCGGATACCTGCGCATCGCCATTGCCCAGATCATAACCGCGCCACAAGTACATGTTGGCCACACCAACGGATGCAGAGACTTCAGCGTTAGCAGCAGGCGCAACGGCCATAGCTCCGGCAACGGCCAGAGAAAGAGCACTCAAACGAAGCAATTTGGATTGTTTATTCAACATAAAAGGTAACCCCCAGAGGTTAGACGATATAAGGTTTTAAAACCTTGGTTTACGAACTCCCGACAACAAAAGCAACGAGCGTGCCAACAAAATGCATGGGGCTCAGACAAGGCAATACTGGGATTTTTCAGCGGGGATCATGTCATAAATCTGCAATGCGCGCACTTTAAAAGTGCGCGCACCAAAAGCGGGCGCACCAAAATTGCCCAGGCTGCCGTTATTGCGCAGAGGGAGAGGCGGACAAACTGTCTACCTGCTTATCCAATGAGCTAACTTGCTTGTTCAGCTGATCCAACTGGGATTGCATCGCCTTCAGCGATTGCTCCAACTTGGCGCCCAGCTCATCAATGCGAGCCGCCTGTTGCTTCATAGCCTGCTGGATACTGGCTATGGACTGATCAACCGAACTCTGATCGGCGGTGCTGTTCAGGTTGGCCTGCAAGGCGACCACCTGGGCTTCTACAGCAGCCACCGCCTGCTTGGCCGCGGCTTCCACCTGTTGCTTCTCCTGGGCCAGCTTCTGCACCATCTGGTCACGCAGGGCAGCCACTTGGGCCGACTGTGACTGGATCATGGTATCCATACGGTCCCGCAGGTCCTGCTGGATCAGAACCTGGCCTTTGACACCATCCCGACCGGGTTTGCCCGCTTTACCGGCCTGCCCTTCCGGCCCACCCGGCATCCATTTTTGATTTCCCGTCAGTGTCCGCATGGTAATGTACTTACCTTCTGTGCCGGCTCCTCCCTTACCCGGGGGCCCTGCCTGACCGCCTTCGCCGCCACCATTCTGGACTGAGATCAAACTCCCCACAGGTTCTTGGACCTGATCATTCAACAGACGATAGGTAATGCTGACCTGAGCTCCGTTGCCCCCGTCACCACCATCTCCGCCGGCACCACCGGCACCACCGGCGGGCCCTCTGCACTTGTCAAATACCCCCCCCTGTTGTCCCTCACCGCCGGCCCCACCGATTCCACCGGCTCCACCACGGGTGTTGATAGTGAGTGATCCTAACTTGGCTATTCCCAACATCATGCTCAAGGCCACGCCGTCTTCACCTTGTGCGCCATGACCACCATCCCCGCCGGGGAGGCCTTCCTCACACTCTTCCGCCTGCCCCGATCGATCCTCACCAGCGCTGCCGGCTGTGCCATCCGCACCCCGGGCCAGGATTTTCACATCCTTGCCGATTTCCGCCCAGGCCGCGTCCAGTTGCAGCTGCTCCAATGCGCCGGGCACCTGCAACACCGCACCGTCTTCCAGAATCAGCTTGTCGAAGAACACCGCGGACTGCTGTGCGGACAACGTATGGGTTTGCCCCGCCTTAACATGCAAGACATTTTCTGCGTGTACCATGGCGCTCATCAGCACCAAAAGGCCCATCAAAACTCGGCTCATTGGAATTCCTGTAAGTTACGATTAAAGACACTGCGTGGGCAGCCTGAAGCATTCATGTTAGAGTGACAGGCACCCGCTGAAACCATGATAACAATACCTGTGACGGGAGTTCATCCATGGAAATGGATAACCGGACCACTCAGTTACTGACCCGCTATCAGTCTACCCGAAAAATGTCCCGGGATATCGCCGAGCCGCTGCAGCCGGAAGATCAGATGATCCAGTCCATGCCGGATGCCAGCCCCACCAAATGGCATCTGGCGCATACCAGCTGGTTCTTTGAAACCTTTGTGCTCAGCGCCTATCTGCCCGGCTATCAGCCTTATGCCCCCGAATTCGCCTATCTGTTCAATTCCTATTACAACCAGGTGGGCCCACAATACCAGCGCCCGCAGCGGGGCCTGATTTCACGACCGACGGTGGCCGAGGTACACGCCTATCGCCAATACGTGGATGATCACCTGCAACAACTGCTGATGACCGGGTTTGCCGACCCGGAGGGCCTGCAGCTGATTGAGCTGGGTGTGCAGCATGAGCAACAGCATCAGGAGCTGATGCTGACCGACATCAAACACGGATTCTCATTCAACCCCCTGCACCCGGCTCTGGTGACCCGGGAGCCTGAGCGCGGGTCCGCCGGCACGCAACACTGGCTGACCTATGCGGGTGGCCAACACAGCCTGGGCTACGATGGCCCCGACTTCCATTTTGACAATGAAGGCCCCTGCCATCAGGTGTTGGTGCCGCCCTTCAAGCTGGCCCAGCGCCTGGTCACCAACGGGGAATACCTGGACTTTATGGCCGATGGCGGTTATCACAACCCCCTGCTGTGGCTCTCCGATGGTTGGGCCTGGCGCCAGCAACAGCAGGTGGAGCAGCCGCTGTACTGGCAGCACGCCGAGGGTCAATGGCTGCAGTACACATTGGCAGGCCTGCAGCCCGTAACGCTGGCTGAGCCGGTGTGCCACATCAGCTATTACGAAGCGGACGCCTTCGCGCAATGGAGCGGGAAACGCCTGCCCACAGAAGCAGAGTGGGAAACCGCAGCCGGTTCCGTTCCCGTGGCCGGTGATTTTCTGGATCTGACCCGCCTGCACCCCGCCCCGGCACAACCCGGAGACGGCCTGCAGCAACTTTATGGCAGCTGCTGGCAATGGACCCGCAGCGCCTACAGCCCCTACCCCGGTTTCAAACCGGCCGCCGGTGCCGTGGGGGAGTACAACGGCAAATTCATGTGCAATCAGCTGGTGTTGAAAGGTGGCTCCTGCGTGACACCCCGGGGACACGTCCGACCCAGTTACCGCAATTTTTTCCCCGCCCACGCCCAGTGGCAATTCACCGGCATAAGGATGGCCGACGATGCCTAACCACGACACCAACACCGCCCTGGCTCTGATTGATGAAAGCCTGCCTCAGGACCAGGAATTTCTGCAGGACGTGCTGCACGGTCTGAGTCAAACCCGCAAGAGCCTGCCCTGCAAATATTTCTATGATGAACGGGGCTCGCAGCTGTTCGAAGCCATCTGCGACACCCCCGAGTACTACATCACCCGCACAGAACTGGGCATCCTGAAACAGCATATGGTCCACATCGCGGATCGGGTAGGCCCGGGCAGTGACATTCTGGAATTCGGTTCCGGTGCCGGCATCAAAATTCGACTGTTGCTGCAAGGCCTGCACGCTCCCCGCAGCTACATTCCCATCGACATATCCATGGAGATTCTGGCGCAATCCGCCCGCCAGTTGTCGGCCGAGTTCCCCCAGGTCCGTGTGCACCCCATTGTAGGCGACTATCACAAAGAGATTGAACTGCCCAGCGCCTTTCGCCAGTCCGGTCAGCAGCGCAAGCTGGTGTTTTTCCCCGGCTCCACCATCAGCAATTTTACGCCACAGGAAGCCGCTGCGTTTTTACAGCGCATCCGCTCCCTGCTGGCACCGGGGGATGGACTGCTGATCGGGGTGGATTGCGTCAAGCCCACCCCCATCCTGAACGCCGCCTATAATGACGTAGCCGGTTACACTGCCGCGTTTAACCTGAATCTGCTGCAGCGCATCCAAACCACCTTTGCCACCAATCTGCGACCCCAGCATTTTTTTCATCATGCTTTTTTCAACGCAGAAGAGTCCCGCATTGAAATGCATCTGGTGAGCAAACGGGATCAGTTGATCGACATCGAGGGCACGGGTTTCAAATTCAGGAAGGGGGAAACCATTCATACGGAGAATTCCTACAAATACAGCGTGCCCGGGTTTGTTGCCATGGCCAGACAGGCCGGCTTCCACCCGACAGACCTGTGGCAGGACCCGGAACACCTGTTCAGCCTGCATTACTTGACCGCAGGCTGATGCCATACACAGTGCCACGACATAAGCCACAACATAGCCCACAAAAAGGAAAGCCCGCTTACCAGACCGGATCAACATCCTGAATGATAAGCGGGCTCCCGCCTCCCAAGCTCTTACACTATAGACAAATCCGGATCAGACTGCGATATAGCGTCGCACCACATCTTCTTCCATATCCTTGCCCAGACCGGACAGCACCACTTCACCCCGATCCATCACCGCATAATTGTCGGCCAGCTCTCGGGCAAAGTCGAAGTACTGTTCCACCAACAGGATGGCCATCTCACCCCGGTCCCGCAGCAGGGAAATCACCTTCTGGATATCCTTGATGATGGACGGCTGAATGCCTTCGGTGGGTTCATCCAGAATCAGCAGTTTGGGTTTGGTCACCAGTGCACGGGCGATGGCCAGTTGTTGCTGCTGTCCCCCGGACAGGTCGCCACCGCGGCGTTTCAGCATCTGGTACAGCACCGGGAACAGCTCATAAATCTCATCGGAAATCTTGCGCTGGTTGCGGGGCAGCACGGAGAAGCCCGTCTTCAGGTTCTCCAACACCGTCAGCTGGGAAAACACGTCACGCCCCTGGGGGACATAGGCGATGCCATTCTTGGCCCGCTCAAACGGCGCCTGCTTGCTGATGTCCTGGCCATCCCACAGAATCTGGCCGCTTTTGATGGGGTGCTGCCCGGCCACCGCGCGCATGAGGGAGGTTTTGCCCACCCCATTGCGCCCCATGACACAGGCCACCTGGCCTTTGTCCGCTTCGAAACTGACTTTTTTCAGCGCCTGGCTGGCGCCGTAATACAGATCGATGTTCTCTATTCTTAGCATATTGAATCTCTCTGCTCAGCGCCCCAGATACACTTCGATCACCTGCTCGTTGGCCTGCACCTGTTCCAGGGTGCCCTCCGCCAGCACATGACCTTCGTGCAATACCGTCACCGGGCACGCCAGCGCCTTGATGAATTCCATATCGTGTTCCACCACCACCACGGAGCGTTCGCCGGCGATTTCCTTCAGCAGCTTGGCGGTCAACTCGGTTTCGTGGTCGGTCATGCCCGCGGCAGGTTCGTCCACCAACAGCAGATCCGGTTCCTGGTTCAACAGCATGCCGATTTCCAGCCACTGCTTTTGACCGTGGGACAGATTGCCGCCGAGCCAATCCCGCTTCTCCGCCAGGCCCACCCGCTTGATAACCTCATCGATGCGTTGATACTGCTCGGCATCCAGTTTATGGAACAAGGCTTTGAACACGCCCCGGTTGCCGGTCAGGGCCAGCTCCAGGTTTTCAAATACGGTGAGACTCTCGATCACGGTGGGTTTCTGGAACTTGCGACCGATGCCCATGTTGGCAATGTCCGCTTCATCGTGCTTGGTGAGGTCCACCATGTCACGAAAGAAAACATCCCCCACATCCGGTTTCAATTTACCGGTGATGATGTCCATCATGGTGGTCTTACCGGCGCCATTGGGCCCGATGATGGCCCGCAGTTCGCCGGGTTTTACCGTAAACGACAAATCGTTGATTGCCTTGAAGCCGTCGAACGTTTTGCTGACGCCGTTCAAATACAGGATGTGCTGGGGTATGTGTTTGGTCATCAGTTTCATGATGCCACCTCCCCACCTGCACCCGCCTGCAGGGCTTTTTTCTCCGCCCGCTTATCCTTCCATTGCTGCACGATGCCCACCACACCCTGGGGCAGGAACAAGGTGGAGACCACGAACAATCCCCCCAACATGAACAGCCATATTTCGGGGAACGCACCGGTGAAGAAGGTCTTGCCGTAGTTCACCAGCACCGCGCCGATGATGGCACCGTAGAGGAAACCGCGGCCACCCACCGCCACCCAGATGATGATCTCGATGGAGTTGATGGGCGAGAATTCACCGGGGTTGATGATACCCACCTGTGGCACATACAGCGCACCGGCGACACCGGCCAACATGGCGCTGAGTACAAACACGAACAGCTTGTAGTGTTCCACCCGGTAACCGATAAAGCGGGTGCGGCTTTCCGCATCGCGAATGGACACCAGCACCCGCCCCAACTTGGAGGACACCACGTAACGACACAACAGATAACCCAGAATCAACGCCACTCCGGAACACACAAACAGTGCCACCTTGGTGGTGTCTTTCTGCAGGCTGAAGCCCAACAGGTCTTTGAAATCCGTCAGCCCGTTATTGCCGCCAAATCCCATATCGTTGCGGAAGAAGGCCAGCATCAGCGCATAGGTCATGGCCTGGGTGATGATGGAGAGGTACACCCCGGTGACCCGGGAGCGAAACGCCAGCCAACCGAAGACAAACGCGAGGATGCCCGGCGCCAGCGCCACCATCACCATGGCAAAGAAAAAGTTGTCGAAGCCGTACCAGTACCAGGGCAGTTCCTGCCAGTTGAGAAACACCATGAAGTCCGGCAGCAACGGGTTGCCATAAACACCCCGGTCACCGATCTGGCGCATCATGTACATGCCCATGGCGTAGCCACCCAGGGCAAAAAAGGCGCCGTGCCCCAGGCTGAGAATGCCGCAGTATCCCCAGATCAGGTCCACCGCCAACGCCAGCAGGGCGTAGCACAGGTATTTGCCCAGCAAGCCGATGGTGTAGGAGGAGACATGGAAGAAGGAGTCTTTCGGCACCCACAGGTTCAACACAGGCAGAATAATGATCACCGCCAGGATCAACGCCATCAGGCGCCGTCCGGCCACGTCGTTCATGAGCCAGGCCAATCTGGATTGTGATGTCATGGCTTAACCCTCCACAAAGCGACCCTTGATGGCAAACAGCCCTCGTGGTCGTCGTTGGATGAACAGGATGATGAACACCAGAATCAGGATTTTGGCGAGCACGGCGCCGGCCATGGGCTCCACAAATTTGTTGGCGATGCCCAGGCCCATGGCGGCCACAAAGGTGCCCCACAGATTGCCCACGCCGCCGAACACCACCACCAGGAACGAGTCGATGATGTAGGATTGGCCCAGGTTCGGCCCCACGTTGGTAAGCTGGCTCAATGCCACCCCGGCAATGCCGGCAATGCCGGAGCCCAGGCCAAAGGTCATGGCGTCCACCCAGCCGGTGCGGATGCCCATGGAACTGGCCATGGAGCGGTTCTGGGTGACTGCCCGCATTTGCAAACCGAAGAAACTTTTCTTCAACAGCAGCATCAGGCCGAACAACACCATCAGGGCGAAGATAATAATGTAGAGCCGGTTGTAGGTCAGCGACAGAAAGCCGTTCAGTTCCCAGGAGCCACTCATCCAATCCGGGGTAATGACCGAACGGTTGAGGGGCGAAAACACCGAGCGCACCAGTTGCTGCAGAATCAGGCTGATGCCGAAGGTGGCCAGCAGGGTTTCCAGGGGGCGGCCATATAAATGACGAATGACGGTGCGTTCAATGATGACCCCCATCAAGCCGGACACCAGAAAAGCCGCCGGCACCGCCACAATCAGGGAAGCCCCGATATGGTTGGGCATGATCAACTGGATCACATAGGTGGTGTAGGCCCCCAGCATGATCATTTCACCGTGGGCCATATTGATGACCCCCATCACACCAAAGGTAATGGCCAAACCCACGGCCGCCAGCAGCAGCACAGAACCTGCACTCAAACCAAAAAACAGATCCTCAACGAATTTGTACCAGGTTTCCATGGCCTTCAGGCCTTTCAAGACCGAGGTGGCCTCTTCCCGCACCAGCTCACTGGATTCCACATAACTGCCGTCTTCATTCTGCTGCACCAGTGCGGTCAACATGGCCATGGTGTGCTTGTTGGCGAAACCGTCCATGTCTTTCACCGCCTGAATGCGGTCCACTTCGTTGTCGCTCTGCAACAGAATCACAGCACGGGCCACTTTCAGGGCCTTCAGTACCGAGTTGTCTTTTTCCTTTTTGATGGCGCCCTGCAGCACCTCAAGAAATTCCGGGCTGGGGGTTTTGATCAGGTCGTCCGCAGCTGCCAGCCGGATCTCGGCTTTCTTGCTCAGCAGCTTGTAGCCGGCAATCTGGGTACGTAACTGTTTGCGCAGACGATTGTTGGTGGAGATTTTTTTCACCTCGCGCTTGCCCGCTGCGCCCAGGTCTTCTGCCGTCAGTGCATCCGTTATCTGATAACCGGATTCCGCACTGGCAGTTAAAACGATTTTGTCATCGGATTTTCGGTAGAACAGATCGCCCGCCAGCATGGCTTCCAGAACCGGCAATACCCGTTCATCGTCCAGTGCCGCGATGGCCTCTACCGCTTTGGCCTTTTTGTTGAAGCTGGATGAGGTCAACTCACTCAGCAGCGATTCCAGGCTGGCACCAACTTCTGCATCTTCAGCCCACGCCGGCGACGCGTAAAGGCCGCTAATAAAAAGGCAGCTGAACAGTACCAGCAATACTCCCCAGTATTGTTTTATCATAGTGATTTGCTTCTTTAAAAAAGCCCCGCCAAGTCTTGCTGTGCTCAACCGGGCGAGGCTTTTGGTGAATGTGTTTAGATCGCGTTAACGACTAGCGAATCAGTAGTTTTGACCTGAACACTTCTTGGTTTCGGTGTTGTAGTTACCGCACATGATCTTGGGATCTTGCCAATCCGCTTCGATCTTGGCGCTTTCCGGCAGGAAGTCGGTCCACGCATCACCGGGCACTTCACTTTCGGTTTGCCATACGGTCTCAAACTGGCCGTCTTCCTGGATCTCGCCGATCAGAACCGGCTTGGTCAGGTGATGGTTTGGCAGCATCTTGGCCGTACCACCGGTCAGGTTCGGTGTTTCCAGACCAATGATGTTTTTCAGCACGTCATCCACTTTGGTGGACTTGCCTTTTTCAACCGCTTTCACCCACAGGTTGAAGCCGATGTACGTGGCTTCCATAGGATCGTTGGTGACACGCTTCTTGTCTTTGATGAAGGCATGCCATTGCTTGATGAACGCTTCATTGGCTTCGGAATCCGCGCTCATGAAATAGTTCCAGGCAGCCAGGTGGCCCACCAACGGCTTGGTATCAAAGCCGGACAGCTCCTCTTCACCCACCGAGAAGGCAACCACCGGAATGTCTTCGGCGGATACGCCCTGGTTCGCCAGTTCCTTGTAGAAAGGCACGTTGGCATCCCCGTTGATGGTGGACACAACAGCGGTTTTCTTGCCAGCGGAGCCGAACTTTTTGATGTCGGATACGATGGTCTGCCAGTCGGAATGACCGAACGGGGTGTAGTTGATCATGATGTCTTTTTCAGCCACGCCTTTCTGCTTCAGGTAAGACTCCAGGATCTTGTTGGTAGTGCGGGGATATACGTAGTCGGTACCGGCCAATACCCAACGTTTTACGCCCACTTCATTCATCAGGTAATCCACCGCAGGGATCGCCTGCTGGTTCGGCGCGGCACCGGTGTAGAATACGTTCTTGGAAGATTCTTCGCCTTCGTACTGAACCGGATAGAACAGAATGCCGTTCAGTTCTTCGATCACCGGCAGCACGGATTTACGGGATACGGAAGTCCAGCAACCGAAAATGACGTCAACCTTTTCCTTTTCCAACAGCTCTTTGGCCTTTTCCGCAAATAACGGCCAGTTGGAAGCCGGGTCTACCACAACGGCTTCCAGCTTCTTGCCAAGCAGGCCGCCTTTTTTGTTCTGCTCTTCCACCATCATCAAAACAGTGTCTTTCAAGGTGGTTTCACTGATGGCCATGGTGCCGGACAGTGAATGCAATACCCCAACTTTAATGGTGTCTGCAGCCATGGCCACAGAAGACACCAGGGACATGGATGCAGCAACCGCCGCTCCAGTCATTGTTTTTATCCATTTGGACTTGGTTTTCTTCATGGGAACTCCCCCAGTGAGTTTATTGGTTTTTGTGAACGCACACCGGGAAAAGCATTTTCCATGCCACTGGCTCCCCACACCCGAAAGAGATCATTATTTAACCTGTATTAATGGTTGAGTAACACAGTCTGAAAAAGGCATGGCACCATTATGGGTCACCCTGAACACACAAGAACCATAATTGGGCGCCAAATGTCGTATCCACCCCAAAAGATCCATTGAAGTGCATTTATGACGACGGACTGATCAGTTACTCCCAATTGCTTTCCACTTTCAAATCCTGAATAAAAAAGGGCGCCCATTGAGGCGCCCTTTTTTAATGCATATCAGCGGGATTTTTGGATTACTTCAACATGCCGTGCTCACAAATAAACTGCATAATCTCGGGTAATCCCCGCTTTTCCTTCATATTGGCGAAAATAAACGGCTTGTCTCCCCGCATTTTCCTGGCATCCCGGTCCATCACCTCCAGGGACGCACCCACCAGCGGCGCCAGGTCGATCTTGTTGATCACCAGCAGATCCGATTTGGTAATGCCGGGGCCGCCTTTGCGGGGGATCTTGTCCCCCGCCGATACATCGATCACATAGATGGTCAGATCCGACAGTTCCGGACTGAAGGTGGCGGCCAGATTGTCGCCCCCGCTTTCGATGATCACCAGATCCAGGTCCGCATGGCGTTGATTCAGCTCCGCCACCGCCGCCAGGTTCATGGAGGCGTCCTCCCGAATGGCGGTGTGGGGGCAACCTCCGGTTTCCACCCCCATGATGCGATCCGGCGACAACGCCTCATTGCGGGTGAGGAATTCAGCATCCTCCCGGGTGTAGATATCATTGGTCACCACGGCAATATTGAAATCATCCCGCATGGCTTCACACAGACGCAGGGTCAATGCGGTCTTGCCGGAGCCCACCGGCCCCCCAATGCCCACTCGAAGGGTTTGTTTGCTCATGTTGTCCTCTATGGTTTCTGAGTAATGGGTTGCCGGCGCCGCTATCGGCTGTGCCACCAGTGTTCGTTGCACAGCATCAGACCGGAGGCCTGCAGGGCGTCACGCGCTTTCACCCGATCCCCCTGGTTGAGAAAGCCCCCCACTTCCAGGGATTGACGTCCATCCTGCAGCTGCAAGCCGATGGCATCCATGGGCGTGGCCGCCGCCAGCACGTTAACGTGGGTATCCGGTCGGGGAAATCGCCATTTGCGCACCGGGTAGAACTCCCCCTCTTCCACTTCCACCGCCTCGGCGCCCACCCGAATGACCTGCATCCGATAGGTGGAGCGCGACACCCGCAGCGTCACATAGGTTAACACTGCAATTTCCAGTCCGGCAAAGGGCAACACCATCCAGGCTCCGAAAAATGTCCAGAACAGGGCCACCGACAAGGTCACCCCGGACACCAGCAGCAGAAACAGCAGGGTCTGCCGCCGGCTGGCGGAGCGATTCGGCTCCAGGGTAATCAGGGTCTCCGCACCCTGCCGCTGACAGGTCACCACATTGCCTACCTCATTTGTTCCGTGTCATTTGTTCTGTGCAGGGGCTCATGGTTTAATGCGGGCCTGACCACCCAACCCGTTCGAGAACATGTCTAACGATACCTTAGCACTGGAACAGGCACTACTGCAGTATTTGCAGGATGATCACCTGAGCAAAGCCGAATCCCGCGACCTGCGGGCGGCGCTGCAGGCGCATTCCCGGGAAGACCTGAATTTCCTCCGCAACCGACTGTTTGAACTGGCACGGGACCGCCTTACTCAATCTTCAGCCCAGTCGTCATCGCAGGGGCCAGACACCAGCCTCACCATCATCGGCTGGCTGGACCGCTGCAGCAAGGCCATTCAACTGGAGTTGGGAGAGCGCCTGAACGAACACCGGGCATACTTCTCCCCCGGCGAACAGTGCCTGGAGCAGATTCAGCACCAGCTGGGCAACGCCCGCGCCCGTATCGATATCTGCGTCTTCACCATTTCGGACAACCGCATCTCTGACGCCATCCTGGCCGCGCACCAACGCCAGGTTCAGGTGCGCATCATCACGGACAATCACAAACAACAGGACGCCGGCAGTGATGTGGACTGGTTGCTGCGCGCGGGCATTCCCATCCGATTCGACCGGGCCCCGGATCACATGCACCACAAATTCTGTATCGTCGACGGACTCACTCTGGTCAACGGCAGTTTCAACTGGACCCGCAGTGCCAGCGAGCGCAATCAGGAAAACATTGTCATCAGTCAGGATGCTGCGCTGGTCCGCCAGTTCCAAAACGAGTTTGAGTCACTCTGGGAAGCCTTTGCCTAGCATTCATGCAAGGAACGCGGGCCCACCATGCTTTTTGGTAAGCACCGGACGGCCGTGCATTCACCAAACGTTCTAACGTAAAAAGTGAGAACTTGGTCTAATATTCACCTTATCCGCTTATACCGTTTTTTTCGCGATCGCGCTGGACGCATAAAAACAAACCTAATTCTTTTCCGGTTGCGTATTACACTCGAACTTCAGGAAGAAGGCTACGCATGCAAGAACAGAAAGTTCTAATCGTCGAAGACGAGAATATTGTCGCCATGGACCTCTCCCGCCGGCTGGCCAAACTGGGCTATACGGTTGTGGGCATGGCATCCTCGGGTAACCGCGCCCTGGAGCTGGTGGAAACCCGGTCCCCTGACATTATCCTCATGGATATTCATATCCGGGGCACGGCAGACGGCATTGAAGTCGCTGATCAGATCAGCGCCCAACACCAGATCCCGGTCATCTTTCTGACCGCCTATTCGGAAGACACCACCCTGGCCCGTGCCAAACAAACCCGCCCCTATGGTTACCTGTTAAAGCCCTTTTCCGAACGGGAGCTGCACGTGGCCATCCAGATTGCCCTGGAGCGGCACCACGAGGACCAGCAACGCATTCAGAAGGAAACCCACCTGCAACGGGCATTGGATGCCGCCCACATGGGGACCTGGGAAATGACCGCCGGGGCAGCCCCCGGGACAGACACAAGAGCCAGCACAGGAACGGACACAGAGGCCAACTCAGGAACCGGCACAGGAACCGGCGCCACCATATTGAGTTATTCGCCCACCGGTCACCTGGCCCAGTTTGACGACTGGCAGCAGTTTGTTTGCCATGTGGTCGAGCGGGATCGAAGCAAGGTCAGCCTCACCCTGGAACAGCTGCAGCAGAATAATAATGAGGAGCTGAGTATTGAATTTGAAGCGGACATACCCTGCCAGGGGCGCCGCTGGTTCAAACTCTGTGGCAAGTCCTTCAACTCCGGGGACGAACTCCGGGTAGTGGGGATACTGCAGGACGTGACCGAACATCACCACTCCGAGGCCGCCCTCAAACAGGCGGCCACTGCGTTCACCTGCAGTGCAGACGGAATTGTCGTGCTGAATAAAGACCTGCGCATCATTAGCGTCAATCAATCCTTCTGCCGCATATACGGCCACTCTTCGGAGCAGTGCCTGGGGCAGGAGCTGGCACTACTGAGTGCCGAAACCCTCGGCCCCGAGCGCAGCGATACACTGTGGAAGACCTTGCATCAGACCGGCAGCTGGCAGGGCGAAGCCAGCATCCACTGCCACGACAACCGGCTGCTGCACGTCCTGTTGAACATTGGCAGCGTACCGGAACCAGCGAATCAGGAAGCCCAATACGTGGTGGTGGTCAGCGATGTCACGCCCATGCACCTGGAACAACAGAAGCTGTCCCATATTGCTTATTACGATAGCCTGACCGGATTACCCAATCGCAATCTGTTCCTGGACCGGCTGGAGCAGTGCATGGCAAAAGCCCGACGCCAGACCAGCCGCTTCGGGGTTTTGTTTCTCGATCTGGATCACTTCAAACAGGTCAACGACAGCCTGGGACATCATATGGGCGACCATTTGTTAAAGGCAGTCGCGCACCGACTCAAGTCCCAACTGCGTTCCTCCGATACCCTCTGTCGCATTGGCGGTGATGAGTTCATCGTCATTGCTGAGGCCGTCAACTGCACCGAAGACCTGGAGTCACTGGCCAAAAAAATACTCAGCCTGTTGCGCCAGCCTATTCGCCTGGGCCACACGGAAGTACAGACCGGCGTCAGCATCGGCATCGGCCTTTATCCCGATCACTCCCGCGACGGGGATGAACTGATCAAAATGGCTGACACCGCGATGTACTCTGCCAAAACCCGGGGCCGCCAGGGCTACGCACTGTATCATTCGGCCATGCACAGACATGTGACCCAACACCAGCACAGGGAGCAGGAACTGCGGCATGCCCTGAACCAGGGTGAGCTGGCACTGTTCTATCAACCCCAATACGATAGCCTGAACGGTCAGTGGACCGGGCTGGAGGCATTGCTGCGCTGGCAGCACCCAAGCCAGGGACTGCTCTGCGCCAGCGACATCATTCCGGTGGCGCAAAGCAGCGGCCTGATGCAGGAGGTCGGCAACTGGGTGATCCAGGAAAGCTGCCGGCAACTGCGCGAGTGGTTTGATCTGGGTTTCCACCCGCCCAGATTGTCGCTGAATGTTTCTGCCTGCCAGCTGGAGGACCGCAACTTCGCCCACTTGCTCAACCATAACGCTGACCACTACCAGATTCCCCTCCATCTGCTGGCATTGGAAGTAACAGAGTCCTGCCTGCAGAAATCCGACACCGGACTGCACAATCTGCGCCGCTTGCGCAAGCTGGGCCTGAACATCGCCATTGACGGCTTCGGTTCCGGATACTTCAGCATGAGTTCGTTGCATTCGCTGCCCGTGACTCAGCTCAAGATCGACCGTTGCTTTATTCAAAACCTCCACGAAAGCCCCAAGGATCGCGCCGTCACCAATGCGATCATTGCCATGGCCACACAGCTGGAGTTGAATACCGTCGCTGTTGGCGTTGAAAATCAGACCCAGGCTCAGTTCCTCACCGCCGCAGGTTGCAGTGAAGTGCAGGGCAATTTTTTCAGTCCACCAATACCGGCGCAGCAGATCATGCAAAGCATGAACGTATTACCCATGGATACCCACTACAGCGAATGGACCGCCTGATCTACCATGACACCCGACTTTGACGTAACAGCCAATAAAGATGAAGTAATGCGGTTGGCGGTTGAGGCCTCCCCCAACGGCATGGTGTTAATTGATGTGGAAGGCCGCATTGCTCTGGTGAATACCAGTGTGGAAACCATGTTCGGCTATCACCGCGATGAGCTGATCGGCGAACTCATCGAGAAGCTGGTGCCCCATCGCTTTCGCGGCCAGCATCCGGATTTGCGCAATCAGTATTTCCACGCCCCCAAATCCCGCGCCATGGGACAGGGGCGTGAGCTCTACGCCCTGCATAAAAACGGCACGGAGTTTCCGGTGGAAATCGGTCTGAACCCCATAACCACCAAACGCGGGGTGTTGGTGCTGGCGGCCATCGTCGACATCACCGAGCGACTCCGCGCCCAGGAGATGATGCGACTGGCAGTGGAAGCCGCTCCCAACGGCATGCTGCTCACCGACCAGGAAGGCACCATCATCATGGCCAACTCCATGGCGGAGTTACAGTTCGGTTATACCCGAGCAGAATTGGTGGGTCAGAAAATCACGCTGCTGGTGCCGCACCGGTTCCGGCAACGACACCCTGAACTGCAGCACTCATATTTTCACAATCCCACCTCCCGGGCCATGGGCGAAGGCCGCGACCTCTACGCCCTGCACAAAGACGGTCGGGAATTTCCCGTGGAGATCGGCCTGAACCCCATCAACACCGCTCAGGGGCTGATGATTCTGGCATCGGTGTTGGACATCACCGAGCGCAAACGGCAGGAGGAACAGCTGAAATCCGCGCTCAAGGAAAAGGAAGTGATGCTGGCAGAAATTCACCACCGGGTTAAGAACAACCTGCAGATCATTGACAGCCTGATTGCCATGCAGCTGGATAACGTCAGTGATGAGAAGGCGCGTTTCTTACTCACAGACAGTCAGAATCGCATCAAATCCATGGCGGTGATCCATCAGACCCTGTATCAGTCCCAGGACTTTTCCAAAGTGGATATTTCAATGGTGATCTCCGGCCTGATCAATAACCTGGCGCACTCTTACGGCATCCCCGGCAATCCGAATGTGCAAGTGCAGGTGGAAGCGGACGATATCACCATGCCCATCGAAAGCAGCATCCCCCTGGGCCTGATCATTAACGAGCTGGTTTCCAACGCTTTCAAGCACGCCTTCCCCGATCACCGGGCGGGCGAGATCAGTATCACGTTAAAACGGCTGCCGGAGCAGAAAGCCCGGCTGGACATCAGCGACAACGGTGTGGGCCTGGAAAGCAACACCGCCAAGGAGGAATCCCTGGGGCTGCGACTGGTGGAAGCCCTCAGCGATCAGTTGGAAGCAGATCTTTCGATCCAATCGGCCAATCCCACGCGCTTCACAGTGGTAATGCCGTTGCCCGATTGATCGTGTACCCGCTCCAGGGCTTCCACCCGAACCCACTCTTCCGGGTGAAATACTTGCTCGCGCCGGGAATCCAGTTGCTGCGTTCTGGTGACCGGGTCCAGGCTATCCATCTGTAACAACTCGTCGCGCTCCTCCAACCAGGCTTCCAGTTTTTCCTGCCACTGCCGGCGTGAATCATCCAGTTGTTGCAAACGCTCTGCCGCCGCCACGCCCACCTGTTCCGAGCGCAATGAGAATACCGCATCCGCATCACCGCCCTGGGCCTTTAACTCCCGGGTGAGTGCAGCCAGAGTCGAAGGCTGTTGCGCACGTTGCAGTGCGTCCTGCACTTGCGGCGTTAACTGGTATTCCAGATCCGCTAACAGCGCTGCGCGCTCCTGTGGCGAAAGCCGCTCATTCTGCATCACGGCCAGCTGATCCAGGGTATATTGATCATAGGCATCATCCTCACCGAAGAAGGCGTCTATAGCCTGCGATGACAGGAAACGACTGCGCAATGCCCGTATCTCACTCATCCTGTTGTGCCAGGCGGATGCGTCTGTCCATTCCCATTCAGACTCCGCGCCGGACAACTGACTGAGTGCCTCACCCAGCGCCACATAACGTTCCAGCAACGCGATGGCCTCGCTGGCGGCCGGCTCCGGCAATTGCGACCTCAGATGCACCTGCAACCGCAACAACAGCTGCGCCAGATCCTCTTCGCCCAGCGCAGCAAGAAAATAGTCAAAGCAATCCCGCAGCCCCCGGTTCACCACCAGATGTCCCTCGTCATCCCAGCGCAACGCCCCATCCGTTTCCGTACCCTGCAACGAACGGGGCAAGGCAACCTGCCCGCTGCCTCGCGCCAGCCATTGCTCACGCGCCGGTGCCATGCCGGACTCTGATGTAGTCTCTGTGCCAGACCCGGACACAGACACAGTCGCCGGCATGGACTCTTGTGTTGGCGCGGTGTGCCGCATGAATGTTACATAAAAATGGATACCCGTAACGATCACAGCCAACGCAACAACCGTAATGGTCGTAGCGCCAAGCCGAGCGCGTTGCGTCGAAACGTTCCACATGGCTGGATGCTATAATCCGAGATTGCGCAGCCGGTTGGCATGTTGCCGATACACGGTTTTTGGATTGGTGGAAAACACGTAGGCGAGACCAAACAACTGATTGACTTCATCCAGGTGATCCATGGGATAGTCATCCCGCAACACCTGTCCAAAATGGGAACTGCAACGGCCCACCAAACCATCGTTCTGTTCACTGAAGGCCAGTTTGGTCAACACCATGGCATAGGAAGAAGGGTCAAAAAAATGGGTCACTCCGGTGTTCACTCCGCTCCAGGAAAACTGCTTTACGCCATTGCTTTCGTAGGCCCCTTCACCACAGCTCGTCACTGGAACCCCCTGGGGAAAGCGCAGGTTGAAATCCGTGGTGCCGGCCGAAGATAAGGAATTCAAACTGTCCAGCGCGTTTTGCGGCAACTGCTCGCCGGCGGCAAAACCGATCAGCCAGCCCAACCCTTCCAGCACGCTGGCCACCACCGGTTGCAGGGCATCCCCCACCACCGGCAGGTCCAACGCCATCAACCCCAGGTCCGCTGCTGCTGAACCCTTCACCGGGCTGCCCACGGTGGTCACTGAGGCCACCCGCTGCGGCATCACGGCGGCCACGTAGCGTACACTCTGACCGCCGTGACTGTGGCCGATCAGATTCACTTTTTCGGCACCGGTAATCGCCAGAATATCTTCCACCTGGGCCAACAGCTGTTCCCCCCGCTGCTCCGACGAATTCAACGCGGAAACCTGGGTCACAAAAACCTGGGCGCCATCCCGCTGCAACGCACGGGGAATGCCATACCAGTAATTGATGGTGGCAATGCTGTCAAAACCGAACATGCCGTGGGCCAGAACGATAGGGTAACGGGTCTGGGTATAACCGGCGGCCATCGCACCGGTAGAATAACCGCTCAGCTGGATACCCAGGATCAGGGCAAGCACGGGGAATAACGTTTTGTTCATGGTGGGACCTGTCTACTGTGAGTAAGTGTGTTTTTTATTTTGCTACTTCTACAGCATGTACAGGCAAAATCTTAGGTGCCTAACCAGACAGCGTATAGACAAAACGCGCTGCGCAAAAGGTCCATGAAAAGTACAATATGTTATATGAATATTCCTGATTTTAAATTTGATGGTGATGCAGGTATCATTCACAAACAGGATTAGTCGATTCACCACCCATCAAACCCAACGCAGCAGAGACATGCTTTCTCAATTACGATTCGCGACGGAACTCAACACACTCCTGCAAACTCTGAGTGACACTTCGGACTTGTTGATCATTCAGGATCTGGACGGGGTATGCATGCCCCTGGTACGGGACCCGTTAACCCGCACCCTGCCCCGCCGCTACATCGAAGCCGCAGCCCTGATGCAGCCGGAGTTTTTTGTGCTGACCAACGGTGAACACATCGGCCGGCGCGGCGTGAACGCCCTGGTGGATCAGGCGCTGTTGGATCGTCAGCCGCAACATCAGGCCTATCTGCCCGGACTGGCCGCCGGTGGCGTCCAATGGCAGGATGCAGCGGGCAATGTCACTCATCCCGGAGTCACCCCGGAGGAGCTGGCGTTTCTGGCGGCGGTGCCCGACGCAATGCACGTAGCTTTGTCAGACTGGATGCGTCAGCCGCCATTGGCATTGAGCGCAGAGGCGATCGAATCCGTGCTGGCGGTGGTGATCCTGGACAACCCGGTGTCCCCCACCATCAACATCAATGGGTTTCACGCGCTGTTGCAACAACACGCGCAGGGTGTCAGCGAGCTCATCGCATTGCAACGCACGGTTCAGAGTATTCTGCTTGAACTGTTAGAACAGGCAGAGAAGCAAGGCCTGGGGGATTCATTCTTCATTCACTACGCGCCCAACCTGGGCACCGGCCCACAAGGGGAACGCATTAAATGGGCAACCGATGCAGACTCCGGCACCACCGATTTTCAGTTTATGCTGCAAGGGGCAGTGAAAGAAGTGGGGGTTCTGGTGATCCTCAATCGTTACTACCAGCAGCGCACCGGAATCTATCCCCTGGGTGAACGTTTTAATGCCCGGCAGGCACCCCGCGACCCGCAGGCGCTGTTACAACTGGCGCAGGATCATTTCGACCCGGACCAGATGCCCCGCATCATCGGCGTGGGCGATACCGTCACCTCGCAACCGGACCCGCAACACAACGGGCACTGGTTGCGAGGTGGCAGCGATCGCGGATTCCTAAACCTGGTGCAGGCTCTGGGAACCCGTTTTCACACGGACAACGCGGTGCTCTTTGTGGACAGCAGTGGCGGTGAACTGAAGCGCCCCAGCATTCAGGTGCCCCTGTTGCAACAACAGCCGTGGCAGGCGGTAGCCGGCATCAGTGACCAGGACGATCCTTTGCACCTGAATGTGGTGTTCCCTGGTGGACACCAACAGTACGTGGACTTTTATTGCAGGCTGGCCCAGGCCCGCCGTGAATAACGCTTAAAGCCCCAACTCCGAAAGCCCGGGATGATCCTCCGGCCGGGGTCCATGCTCCCAGTGGAACAGTCGCTCCGTGGCCGCAATGGGCAGGTCGTTGATGCTGGCGTGACGCACCTGCATCAATCCTTCGGCACTGAATTCCCAGTTCTCATTGCCGTAGCTGCGATACCATTGTCCCTGCTCGTCATGCCACTCGTAAGCGAAGCGCACAGCGATGCGATTCTCGGTGAAGGCCCAGAGTTCCTTGATCAGGCGATACTCCAGCTCCCGCGCCCATTTACGCTTGAGAAAGGCCGCGATCTGCTCGCGACCCACGGGAAACTCACTGCGATTGCGCCAGCGGCTGTCCGGCGTGTAGGCCAGGGCAACCTTGTCCGGGTCACGACCGTTCCAGGCGTTCTCCGCCATGCGCACCTTCTGGCGGGCGGTCTCTTCCGTGAACGGGGGAAACGGTGGACGGGGTTGGACTGCATGACTCATGATACGACCTCACTCATGACGGCTTGTGAATGACGGCATCTATAACTTCACCATCAGTTTACCCATATTGCCCCCGGTAAAGAGCAGATTGATGCCTTCGATGGCGCTTTCCAGACCTTCGATGGTGTGGGCTTTGTATTTGATCTGTCCTTTCATCAGATAGGCGGAGACCGCCTTCACCAACTCTTCCATTTTGTCCCAATGATCCGGCATGGTGAAGCCCTGGATGGTCAATCGTTTTTTGATAACCCGCAGCCAACTGGGCCCCGGTGCCGGCTGCAGACTGCTGTAATCGGCAATCAGGCCACAAACCACCACCCTGCCAAAGGTATTCATCCGCTCGAATGCCAGCACCTGTACCGGACCACCGGTATTTTCAAAAAACACATCGATGCCATTGGGCGTGGCCTGCGCCAGCTCCTGGGCCAGGTTGGCACTGTGGTAGTTGATGGCCTGGTCGAACCCCAACTCCTGCTGCAGCCACTGGCACTTTTCATCGGTGCCGGCGCAGCCCACCACCCGCAGGCCTTCGGCTTTAGCGATCTGACCCACCATCACCCCCACCGACCCGGCCGCTCCGGTCACAAACAGGGTTTCACCGGCTTTGGGTCTGCCCACCTTCATCAGTCCCTGATAGGCGGTCATGCCCGGCAGCGACAGCACACACAACACTGCCTCATCGCTGACGCTGTCGGGCACCAACTGCATGCCACGACCGTCACTGACAATGTACTCCGCCCAACCGGTCAATCCCATCACCCGTGCGCCCACCGGGAACCGCTCATTGAGGGAGCCCACCACTTCTCCCACGCCACTGGAGCGCATGGTCTCACCCAGCTCCACCGGGGGAATATAGCTGTCCCGGTCTTCCGACATCCAGCCTTTCATGGCCGGGTCCAGGGACATGGCGGTTTGTTTGATGAGGATCTCGCCGTCGTTCAGTTCCGGCGTTTCCTCTGTCACCACCTGAAAGACATCCGGGGTGATCTGTAAACCTGGCCGTTTCACCAGTTTTACGGCTTTATAATGCATCGGTTTTCCCTCCCATGCTGGCTTTTGGTGACCACCATCATACCCTGATCTGGTGATACCGCCTGTAGCAAAACAGACAATCACCCCGGACAGATGGCAAACACGCCACCCAGAACCCTCGGGATCAGTTGGTTTAGCGTAATAAATTCAGCTGTTTACGGCTTGGCCCTGTTTGGATCAATTCCTGCAATTACATGGGTTCTACTGCCAGAAGGAAACATCAGCATGTCGTATTTCAGCGAGATCAGCCCGCTCCAGGCCCAGTCACTCATCATGACCGACAACCCGCTTATCATCGATGTACGGGACCCCCATTCCTACAAGGAACAGCACATTGATGGCGCCATGCGCGGGCACGAGCAGCTCACCGAGCACCTGATCAACAGCGGACAGTTCGAACGGCCGGTGCTGGTGTATTGCTACCATGGCAACAGCAGCAAGGATATGGCCGCCATTCTCGGAAGGGCCGGTTTTAAACGCTGTTACAGCCTGCAGGGTGGATTCACTGCCTGGAAAAAACTCAGCGGTGCGGGCGACGCGTCACTGATTCAGGCTGCACGCAGTGGCGATCTGACGATGGTGCGCCAGTTACTGCAATCCGGTACCAACCTGGAAGCCTGCGACGGCTCGGGCAATACCGCCTTGTGGGCTGCCTGTTACGGTGACCACCTGACCCTCATGCACGAGCTGCTGCAAGCCGGCGCCAATATCGACCATCAGAATCCGGATGGTGTCAGCGTGCTGATGTACGCCGCTTCAGCGGGAAAAACCGACGCAGTGGAATTGCTGGTGGAAGCCGGTGCGTCTCTGGACCTCGCCAATCATGACGACTACAGCGCCCTGGATCTGGCGTCCAACATAGAGATTCTGCGCTACCTGAAAAGCCAGTCCGCCACGGCATGATGCTTCCGGAAACCGTGCACACAACAGAACAGGAGACCCGCCCATGAGCAACCGCAAGATTGGCATTTTCTTTGGAACGGAAACCGGAACCACCCGCCTGATCGCCAAGAAAATCCACAAGTTGCTGGGAGCAGAACAGGCGGACAAGCCCGTCAACGTGAACCGCATACAGGCTGCAGACCTGTTGCAGTATGACGCGCTGATCCTGGGCACCCCCAGTTATGGCGTAGGGGACATTCCCGGCCTCAGTGCCGGCTGCCTGGAACGCAACTGGGAGGAATTTCTCGCGCAGTTCGGCCAACCGGATCTTGCTGGAAAACGGATCGCTTTTTTCGGTCTGGGGGCCCAGGAACGTTATGCTGACCGCTTCGCCAGTTCCCTCATGGCACTGTATACCATCTTCAAAGATCTGGGTGCTGATATGGTGGGTGACTGGAGTACGGATGGCTACACGTTTGAGCACTCGGCCTCCGTGGTGGAGGGTCGCTTCGTCGGCTTGGTGATTGATCAACGCACCCAGGGAATGCACACGGAAGAACGCCTGCGGAGCTGGGTGGAACAGGTCAAGCCGTTGCTGTTGGAAAAGCTCACTCCCTCACAGGCAGCGGGCAACCTGCAGGGCGCAACCGCTTGAAGGCATAACCGGAATACCCCTTATCAGAATTTGTGATCAGCAGCGGTAAAACAAAGGGGTAGACCGGCCGGGTCGGCAACTATACTTCTCCCACTGACACTGTATTGGAACACATGTTAAGGAGAACAGCATGCCCATCGAAGACGTGATCAAACGGATTTATGAGCTACCCAGCATTCCTCAAGTTGTGCAGGAGCTGATCGCCAGTTTCAATAGTCAAACCGCCAATGCCGAGAGCATTTCCCGCAGCATCCAAAGCGACCCGGCCATTGCCGCCAAGGTGTTGCGGCTTGCCAATTCGGTGCGCTATGGCGCCGGGCGCAAGGTGGCTTCCCTGGACTCGGCGGTGATCATGCTGGGCAGCGACGCCTTGCGCACACTGGTCATCGCCTCCGGCGTTACCAGCGCAGTAAAAAACATTCCCGGGCTGGACATGCGTGGGTTCTGGCACGACAGCTTCATGGTAGCCAACCTGAGCAAACTGATCGCCCGCAATGCCAGCGGTTGCGATCCCGAGATTGCCTTCACCTGCGGCATGTTGCATAAGATCGGGCTGCCACTGATGTATCTTGTGCAGACGGACACCATGAAAACCATTGAGTCCATGGTGGCAAACGGCAACAGCCAGATCAATGCGGAAAACGCCAAGCTGGGCTACAACCACAATCAGGTGGGCGCGCGCCTGGCGGAATCCTGGAAATTTCCGGAAATCATCACCACGGCTTTGAACCATCAGGAAGCGCCGCTGCAGGCGTCTCCCTTTACGCCCTATGCAGCGATCATCGCCCTGGCTGACAGCATCCTTCAGCACCTGGACGAGGATATTGATCCCAAAACCATAGTGTCCGAGCTGCCGGACCAGCTCACCTCGGCGCTGGCGCTGAACAGCTTTAAACTGTTTGAACAACTGGAACAGCTGGCTCAGACCGAAGACGATATTGATGAGATGCTGGCGGCTTGACGAGGAGTATGCAGCGCAGCTACGAACGAAACAGCCGACTGTACTGCCGTTCGTGTTGCATGCTCGCCAGGACCACACCCGGCAGTGAACATCCGATATCATCGTCCTCCACCGCCATGGATTGTTTCAGCAATTCCGGGAAGTGCGGGGCGATACGATGGAAAATTCTTTGCCCGGCAGTCTGCCCCATGGGGAAGGTTTTCAGCGCGGCGGCAATCTGGTTCTCCAACCAGCTCCAGGCCAAACCGATAGCGGCGGCGTCCAGCGGGATATTTTTTTCTGTGGCCGCCATGGCAAAGGCCGTCAGGTAGCTGGTGTTTGGTTCTGACCAGAGTGCCGCGTGTGAATAATCCAGATCGCGCATCAAGCGCAGCAGCGCAGCCCCCATCTGGGTATCTTCCAGGAGCAGCTCTTTGGTTTCCCGCAGCGCCAGCGCGTATTGATTCCAATACCGGACCTGCTCCAGATCCTGCGCCTGCCAGGCTTGCTGCAACTTACGCAGCAACGGCCATTCCTGACTCACAAAGGCCGAACCAATGATACCTTCCAGCCACCGGGCATAGTCGGCTTCCCCCTGCAACCAGCCCTGTTCGATGGCGGTTTCAGTGCCCTGGGACCAGGAAAAGCCACCGATGGGAAGGGACGGACTGGTCAGCTGCAACAGCTGCAGCAGTTGCAGCTGATCAATGGTCATGGTGGTGATGGCCATGTTCGTGCTCATGAGCATGGCCGTGATCATCACCATGGGAATGGGAATGGGAATGGGCATGACCACCGGCATAAGCGCCGTCTTCCGGCTCGAAGGGTGCATCCTCCACGGTCACCGTCAGGCCCAGGCCAATCACCATGGCATCCAAAACGTGATCGTGCTGGTACCGCAACCAACCGTCGCCAATCTGCAACGGCACATGACGGTTACCCAGATGGTACGCGGCCCGCATCACCAAATGGGCATTGTCGCTGGATACGGTACTGACGGTTTCATCCGCCGCTTTCACTTCTATCACCCGGCCGCTTTCATCCAGCAGCCGGGTGCCGTCCCGCAGGATGTGGCCGCGGGGTAACATAAAGCCCAGTGGCTCACCGTTTTCTGCTGCGGTCTTCAGGCGGCTTTTCTTACGCTCATCAAACGGCAGCCGCACTGTTAATTGGGCTGGTGTAGAGGCCGCTGCATCGGCGGCAAATTCGCATACTTTGATCATGTTGAAAGCTTGCTCAATATGAGCGGAGAGGCGTCAGCGACTGCCGGGAACGTCAGCGGCCATGGACGGCCGCTGTCGAGCGCACAGGGATGTGCTTGTAGCGATTCCCGGCAGTCGCTGACGCCTCTCCGCGGATTTAAATCTACGCTCAAAAAAATCTAAAACAAAAAATACCGCTGCGCCAATGGCAATTCCTTAGCCGGCTCACAGGTCAGCAGCACACCGTCAGCGCGCACTTCATAGGTCTGTGCATCCACCGTGATATTGGGTTGGTAATCGTTCAGAATCAGACTGCTCTTCTGCACCGAGCGACAACCCTGGACTGCCACCAGTTTGCGCTGCAAACCCAGACGGGCGCCGATATCATTGTCCAGCGCAGCCTGGGACACAAAGGTCAAATTCGTATCCAGCACCGAACGGCCAAAGGCACCGAACATCATACGATAGTGCACCGGTTGTGGCGTGGGAATAGAGGCATTGGGGTCCCCCATGGGCGCAGCCGCAATGGCACCGCCCTTGATGATCAGGGACGGTTTTACCCCAAAAAATGCGGGTTTCCACAACACCAGGTCCGCCCACTTGCCCACTTCCACCGACCCCACCTCATGGGCAATACCATGGGTGATGGCCGGGTTGATGGTGTACTTGGCAATGTAACGCTTGGCGCGGAAATTATCATGGCGATCGCTGTCCGGGTCCAAAGGCCCCCGCTGTACTTTCATCTTGTGCGCGGTCTGCCAGGTGCGACACACCACTTCCCCCACCCGCCCCATGGCCTGGGAATCGGATGAAATCATGGCGAAGGCGCCCAGGTCATGGAGAATGTCTTCGGCCGCAATGGTTTCGCGACGAATGCGGGAATCCGCAAAGGCCACGTCTTCGGGAATGCCGGAATCCAAATGATGACACACCATCAACATGTCCAGGTGCTCGTCGATGGTATTCACCGTGTAGGGACGGGTGGGGTTGGTGGAGGACGGCAACACATTGTCCTCACCACACACCTTGATGATATCCGGCGCGTGACCACCGCCAGCGCCTTCCGTGTGATAGGTGTGAATGGTGCGGCCTTTGAACGCCGCGACAGTGTCTTCCACAAAACCGGATTCGTTCAGGGTATCCGTGTGAATGGCCACCTGCACATCGTACTTTTCCGCCACGTCCAGGCAGTTGTCGATGGCCGCAGGCGTTGTGCCCCAGTCTTCGTGCAGTTTCAAACCCAGGGCACCGGCCACCACCTGCTCTTCCAGCGGGCCCGGCAACGACGCATTGCCCTTACCCAGGAACCCCAGGTTCATGGGCAGGCCTTCTGCCGCTTTCAGCATTTGTTCAATGTGCCAGGCACCCGGTGTACAGGTGGTGGCATTGGTGCCGGTGGCCGGCCCGGTGCCTCCGCCAATCATGGTGGTCACCCCGGACATCAGCGCTTCTTCGATTTGTTGCGGACAGATGAAATGAATGTGGGCGTCGATACCTCCGGCCGTGAGGATCTGGCCTTCTCCGGCGATCACTTCCGTGCCCGGGCCCACCACGATGGTGACACCCTGCTGCACATCCGGATTACCGGCCTTGCCGATGGCCACGATGCGGCCATCCTTGATGCCCACATCCGCTTTGACAATCCCCCAGTAATCCAGGATCACCGCGTTGGTGATGACGGTGTCCACCGACTCACTGCGCAGGCGTTGGGATTGCCCCATACCATCACGAATGACTTTACCACCGCCGAATTTCACTTCATCGCCATAAATGGCGTAATCCTTTTCCACTTCAATAAAGAGTTCGGTGTCACCCAGGCGCAACCGATCCCCCACCGTGGGGCCAAACATTTCGCCATAGGCACGTCGATCAATCTTCGCCATTACAGTTTCCCCATCACCATGCCACGGAAGCCATACACGGTTTTATCACCGGCGTATTGCACCAACGTCACCTCCCGGCTTTGCCCCGGTTCAAAGCGCACGGCCGTGCCGGCGGCAATGTCCAGGCGATAGCCCCGGGTTTTTTCCCGGTCGAAATCCAGCGCGCCATTGGTTTCATAAAAATGGTAGTGGGAACCCACCTGAATGGGACGGTCGCCGGTGTTGGCAACGGTCACCGTAACAGTGGGCAGCCCGGCGTTCAGCTCCAGCTCGCCCGGCTCGGTAATCAGTTCACCTGGAATCATGGATCGGCTCCTTAAGCTCTGGCTCGTTATACTCTGGTGTCTTAGACAATCGGGTCGTGTACGGTGACCAGCTTGGTCCCGTCAGGAAAAGTGGCTTCCACCTGCACATCGTGAATCATCTCAGCCACCCCCTCCATCACATCGTCGCGGGTGAGCAGGGTGCGGCCGTAATCCATCAGGTCCGCCACGGTTTTACCGTCCCGCGCCCCTTCAATGATTTCAAAGGAAATCAGCGCCACCGCTTCCGGATAATTGAGTTTCAGGCCGCGGGCTTTACGCCGTTCCGCCAGTTGCGCTGCACTGAACAGCAGCAGCTTGTCTTTTTCCCGTGGTGTCAGTTCCATGTTCTATTCCCGTGTCAGTTCGATCAGGTAAACCAGATACGAGGCGCCACTGCCTCGGCCTGTAACATTGTGCGACGCAGCAGGTGCCAGGCCGCAAAAAACGCTTTCTTGATCGGCTCCGCCTGCCCGGCCTGGGCCCGCAGAATCAGCAGCTGGGGCAGCTGCGTCACCTCGATCTCCAATTTATCGTTACGGTGCTGCTCACACAGATCCCGCAGCGCCTGCTCGGCGGCCTGGTCCTGCAAGGTACACACCATGGTGGCCAGGGCCGGCCGGCCGTTCAAGCCCCAGCGCTCTGCCAGCAGGGCTCCACCACCGTCAAATCGGCTCTTCTCCAACAGGATGGGGCTGTTTTCCAGCGTCACTTCAAAATGCTGCTGTAGCGAACCGGCCACAAACAGCTCAGCAGAAGCGGGCCGGCCCAGGCAGGTAATCTCCCAGCCGATAAAGCGGGCATCCGCTTGCAAATGGATGCGGGTGCGATTGATGGCCCGGGCATCATTAAAGACGATGTTCTCCTGGGGCAGCCACTCCCCAAACCCACCACTGGCAACGGTCATCGCCACCTGCTGGGTTTGCAGCAGGCGCTGGCGGTTGGAACAGTAGACCCTTCCGGCGGAAGGGGTCGTCACCAAAGCGTGGGCGGCGGTGCCAACAGCGGTATCAATAGTGAGGCTGTCGCCGGCGACAATGCCGCCCGGCGGATGCAGGATATAGACGTGGGCCTGGCCCTGGGTTTCGGGATAAAAGGGGCGCTGCACCCGCAGGGGCCCATCGTGGCGGTTGCGGACCAGGGCGGTACGGGCCCCCCGCCGCTCAAATTCCAGGGAAAGGGATGCTGACCACCCGGCCTGAACCGGGGTCGCAATGGCATTCATGCAATAGGCCTCTGCTGACTGGATTGTGCTTCTGTCACGGGATTAACGTTCAAGATAACGTTCTGTATTGTGTTGCTTTATATATAGGAGTGGGCTTTGAAAAGCAAAATCCATTCCCCCTGCTGCAGCCGCTCCGGCTTGGTTCCCCTCTGATTATCCACCAACCAGATCCTTCATATGGTGCACCACGCACCATCATGCATCAAGCACAGCTCTGCCCCTAGCGTTTCATGCGTTTGCGAATGCTGGCCGGGCTGAAGTAACCGTCCGGCGGCGGCTCGCTGTAAAACCGGGTGCCCTCTCCGGCACTGCACTGCATAAAATAGGCACCCTCCTTCAAGTCATGATAGGCATCCAGGGAGGAGAACATGCCGGGCATCTCTTCATAATAGGCGGAGAAGCGCATGGTGAACCGCCACAGTTCGTCGTGCTTGTCGTAGATGTCCACCAGCACGATGCTCCAGGTGTCCTCATCAATATAAAACGTGCGCCGCGGGTAAATGTGACGGGCATCGGCCTTGAGCCTGGCCTCCACCACCCAGACCCGGTGCTTCTCAAAACGCATGGCATGGGGTGAGAGGTGATAAGGCGTCAACGCCTGGGGGTCATCACAGCGGTTGTAGCGCATTTTCTGGTTGTTATAGGGAATCAGCATTTCCCGTTTGCCCAACAGGGTCCACTCGTAGCGATCCAGGGGCCCGTTGAAGATATCGATTTCATCCGCCACCCGCAGGCCTTCGGAATTGAACAGGGGGGAGTCATAACCCAGGGCCGGGGACCGGCGCATCCGCCGCTCGCCGGTGATGTAGATCCATGACTGGCGCGGTCGCTGAATCGGTTGCAGCGTGTCGTGGATCAACAACCCACCGCCGGCCAACCGGGCCGGACCCAGGATGTGGGAAAAATAAAACAGGTTGCGCTTGTTCAGCTGGGGGCTTTGCCGATGGGGATTGTAATAGGCCGCATAGGTTTCGATGGTGGTTTCGAGGGAGTCCACCAGGGAATTGGGATAAACCGTGTTTTCAAACAAATGCAGTGAGATGAACACCCCTTTCCAGCGGGTCTGGTGATTCCAGATGATTTCATGGGGCGACTTGGGGATCGGGAACGGCGTGCCCGGCCAGGCCACGAGTAACTCGTCGCCGCTGTCGCTGATACGGGCATCCGCAAGGTTGCGCTCAATATTGGGGTAAGTCCACTGCGGCTGGCGTGCCGTTCGATGGGTGGCGTACACCGGCATGTTGAACGTCTCCGGATGCAGTTCAAACAGTTCTTGCAGACCCGGTGCCAGCCACTCCCGATACGGTTCCATGGTCTCAGCGGTAATGGTATAGAGCGGTGCCTCTGCCGTGATGCGCTGCATCCATTGCAGGTGTTCCTGCTCACTCAGCTCATCCGCATTCCAGGGGGGAATGGAGCCATCCTGGTTGCCGGCCCGCTGCGCTCCCACCGGCGTCAGATCCTGACCCAGGGTAGCGGCCTGCACCGGCCAGCTGAGCAGCGCGCAGAGTATCGCGCTGCAAGAAAACCGCATCATAGAGGTAACCTTTATTGCTATTTTCAGAGTTGCTTTATCAGAGTTGCTACTGTGCTTGTTGTTCTTTCAATAACACAATCAGGTTTGCAAACAGGGCTTCCCGCTCGATGGGCTTTTTCAGGAACCCTTTCATGCCCACCTCGGTGGCCTGAGCCTCGTAGTCTGACAAGACATGGGCGGTGAGTGCAACTATCAGGGATTCCGGCCGCCCCTTGCGGCGTTCCCAGCTCAGAATGCGGCGCGCGGCGGTGATGCCATCCCACTCCGGCATTTCCCAATCCATCAGAATACAATCGTAGCGCTGGCCCTCTTCCACCACCTTCTGATAAGCCTGCAGACCGTTTTCCACCACATCCACCGACACCCCGGCTTTCTTCAGCATGCCCTGGATCACCATCTGGTTGACCTTGTTGTCCTCTGCCACCAAAATTCGACGTCCCTTCAGCTCACTGCGGAAATGCTCATCCCGCGCAGAGGGCTCCGCCGCCTCAAAACCGGATAGCCGCGCCTCATCAATACTCTGCAGTTCCACCGTAAACCAGAAGCTGGTGCCACTGCCCTGCTTGCTGCTGACGCCGATTTCACCCCCCATCAGACGACACAGGCGTTGGCAAATGGCCAAACCCAGGCCGGTGCCACCATAACGCCGGGAGATGGAACGGTTGGCTTGGGAAAACTGCTTGAACAGCTCGGTCTGCTGATGACTGTCCATGCCGATACCGGTGTCCCGCACCACGCCATAGAGAAAACATTTTTCGCCGGTATTCTTTACCGACAGCCGCACATTCACCGAGCCCTGCTCAGTAAACTTGAGGCCGTTGCCCACCAGATTCATCAGTATCTGGCGCAGGCGCTGGGGATCGCAGTTCACCAGGGTGGGCACGGACTTTTCAAAGGAGATATTGAGCTCAAGACCTTTCTGCCGGAACAGGGGCTTGAACAGGGTCAGGGCTTCGTTCACCGATTGGCGCAGATCAAACACCGTATTGTCGATCTGCAGTTTGCCGGCTTCGATCTTGGAATAATCCAGCACATCATTGATCACCGCCAACAGGGTCTGTCCGGAGCTGCGCAACGCCATCAGGTAATTCTTCTGCTCTTCGTTCAGCGGCGTGTCCGAGAGCAGCTCCACCATGCCCAGCACCCCGTTGATGGGAGTGCGGATCTCATGGCTCATGGTGGCCAGGAACTGGCTCTTGGCCCGGTCCGCTGCCTCTGCCGCCTCTTTCTCCTGGCGCTCTTTTTGCCGCGCCGAGGCCTCCCGCAAATCCATCACATAGATGAACGCGTACACCAGCACCAGTAGCCCCATCCCGCCCAGGGTCCACTTCTGTTGCGCGGTCGCTTCCCTGCGCTCCAGCTGATACTGCTCCTGCAGCCGGGACAGGATCTGGTCACGATAAATGGAGGCGGTCACCACGTAGGCACTGACGTTCTGGTAAAACTGGCGCCAGGGCGTGTCCAGGTCCGCCGACTGGATCACCTTGTCATCCAGGGTCTGGGCGGCATCCTGCAACAGGTTCCAGGGCACACTATTGAACGGCGGCTTCTCCGCCAGTTCAGCGTGGTTCTTGAGCAATTGATTGACCCGGATATTGAGGCGGTCGTGCTGCAGCACCAGGCGCTCATAGATCCGCTCCAGGCTGTCCACCCCGTCGGAGGGCACATGACCAATGCGCAGGTACAGGCTGCCATAGGAGCGGGCCCGCCCCAGGTCTGTGGTCAGGTCACTGAACTCGTCCAGGGCCAGATAGGTGAGATTGAGGGAGGCGTCATTGCGGTCACTGAACAACCCGCCCTGGTCTGCCAGCCGGAACTGGATCTGCTGCAGGGTCTCCACCAGGGGCTGGTGTTCACGAAAAGCCACATCCGGGGTGTACAGCTCCGCCCCCAGAACCGGGCGCACCCGGCGAATCTGTTTGATAATACGGGGATAGGTCAGCTCCATGATGGGGTTGTCCTGGCTGAACACCACGTCCTTTTCCAGCAGCATCACCGAATTGAGCAATTCCAGGCGCTGACGCTCGTATTCCGACTCCAGCTCCTCCGAGCGGTCATACACCACGATGACGCTCAGGTCCCGCAGCCGCTCCGCCAGGTCCACCATCCCCTGCAACACCCGGATATCATTAACCCCATTCAACTTGCGGTCGATGGCAGCAATGCGCTCCTCCCCGCCGTAAATCAATTGAATCAACAGCAGCAGCAGCGGTACGACCAGAAACAGTGACAACAGGCCAATTCGGGTGGGCAATAAGACCCGTCCGTCCAGACGATACAAATAGAGCATCCTGTAGCTAATTGATTTTAGGGTAATATCTCTTCAAATATAGCGGCTTTACTAACAAATTTCTGCTTTTTTACAGGACAAAAAAAAGCCCCGCCGAGGCACTCGGCAGGGCTTTCCGTGGGGCTCGCCCCTTATTGGGATTTGGTCACCATGTAATCCACGATGGCCTTGATGTCATCGTCGGAGCAGGCCGCACAGGTACCGCGGGGCGGCATCATGTTGAGACCATTGATCGCATGGTTGTACAGAGCCTCGTTACCCTGGGCGATTCGCGCAGTCCAGGCTGCAGCGTCTCCGGTCTTGGGAGCACCCGCAGCACCCGTACCATGACAGGCAGCGCAGGTAGTGTTGTACATGTCTTCCGGGGTTTTCTCAGCTTCACCGCCGGCATCGGCCACAACGGCCGCGGAGCCGCAGTCTTCACCCTGCAGGCAAACTTTGGCGGCAGGCTGGGTGCGGGCATCAATCTTGGAAGGGCTTAAGATGGAACGGGTTCCAATGGGCTCATCGCTGCCGGATTGGTCCACCAGCTTCGAGGCCATGACCTGGCCAGACATCCCCAAACTCAAAAATACTGCCAAAGAAACAATGGCTTGCTTCATTTTGCCCATCTTATCGTGTCCTCTCTACAGAATGCTTCGCGACGTTTCAGGCCCCGCACGAAACGGTTACAAATCATGGAAGGCCGCAAGTATACCGTTAGTTACCCCTAAAACGGAATCATTGTAAGGGCATTGTCCAGGAATCGGCGCGTGCACCTTACTTGGGCGGAAAATTGGCCAGCATCTCCTGCACCACGTCATTCACCAGATAATCCCGCTGAGTTGGGTTCATGCTGTCCTTCAGGTTGCGGGTGCCCTTGGCCACCCACACCATTTGCTGACTGGCACTATCCACCGCTTCCAGTACCAACTGGCCCTCGGTTTTCTGCTTGGCCGGCGGGCTGGTGCTCACACCCACCCCCACATTGCTGGCCACCCCAACTCCGAACCCAAAACTGACCCCGGACTGCTCCACCTTGCGCTCCGCCTGCAGGTAATAGTGCATCACAAAGTCCGCCTGGGCTGGCTCCACCAGCTGATAGCGGCCGCTCAACTGTTGTTTGATGGCCGCCTCGATCCGGCTGCTGTCCAGGGATTGATAGGTCTGCTTGTCGCTCTGCTGCAGAGCGTAGCGCTGGTAACCGGTAAAATTGAACTTCGGATCATAGTCATAGTTGGCCAATTTTTGTGCACAACCAGTCAACAGCGTGACCGCCACCGCAATCCCAACCCATATCAGTCTGACCATGGTCTTTTTCCTTTCTTTCAGCGGATGAATGCTCATCAGCATACTGAATTGATAATCCACTGAAAACACGAATACGCCGCCCGCTGACGAATTTTGCCAGGGTGCATTGAGTTTCGGGGGAATTGCCCTGTATAATGGCGGTCTTGACTAGGCCGAAAGATCAATTTTCTGAACAAAATCAGGGGATTAGCGTCTAAAGCCGGTTCTTTCATCAGTTACTGATGTCGATACGCGCCCGTAGCTCAGCTGGATAGAGTAGGTGGCTTCGAACCACTTGGTCGGGAGTTCGAATCTCTCCGGGCGCGCCATTTTTAGATCAGTAAAACCATTGAAAATCAGACACTTAAAAATTTTCCAATGGTTCTTTTTTCCGAGAAAAGCCGTCGTTTCGGAAAAGCCTCATAAGAGAGGCTTTATCTCTGGGAGATAATTCTCCTCTTCATGGTAATAAAATCTTGTTGTTTCAATGTTGGAGTGTCGCAGAAAATCTTTAGCATCTTCAAGTGTTAATTTGCGCGCACCGATGGAACGGAGGTCGTGGCCATGAAAAGAGGTTTCGATTACGCCCTTTTCTATGGCCTCCGTCCGCAACCGCTCAAAGCGTTTACCCATAGCGCCTACTGTCAACTTTCCAAACAACCTAACCTTTCTCTTCACTCTGGAACTGTCTGATTTGCTAGGCTTGTAGAATCCTTCCTGCTCCAACAACTGCAACATACTCTCAAAAGCCTCACGGAACTTAGGCGTCCAACACACCAACGCTTTTGGCTTTCCTTTCTTTTTCGACAGAGTAAACACGACCCCTCTCTCGGTAATGCAGTCTTCCGTGAGATTCACCAACTCACCAGCCCTGCGTCCACATAGTAATTTCACATACATATACATGCATACCAATGGTCTCCGAGCTGCCATAAAATTAAACATTTCCAACAACTCATCGTCTGCAAGCGGTACCACACGCTTTATCTTTTTCAGCTTCTCCACGCCCTCGCAAGGATTGCGATCGATGATTTCCCAGCGCATTGCTAGTTTGAACGCCCCTTGAATAAAAGCGAAGTCGTTATTAAAGACTCTGGCTGAATCCTCCAAACGATGCCTTTTATATTCCTCTATATGCATTCTTCGAATATCCCGTACGAGGGAGTCGCCAAAAAATTTCTCGACAAGCTTAGCCTTGTGCTTTTGACGCGTTGCATGGTCTTTGGTACATCGCTTCTCAATTTCATCCAGGTGCCAACGTGCAAGCTCGGTCATCGTAATATTACCTAAGCGGGCCTCCAATGGATCCAGCCCCATAATCTCAGAATACTGTTGAAGCATTTCATTGAAATCGGCCCCGAGAGGAACTGATGATTTTCCATCAACCAACTTTTTCAAATTCCCCTTCGGCTCGAAATAGTACCGACCACTTTTGAAGCGAACGTAGCGTGGCAAGCCACTCAATCCTGACTGCATTGTTTTTTCCTCTTAAAAGCATGGATATTCAGCTTTACATTTGAGCTTTGCTTCGAGTCTGACGAAACGGTCTTGGAGTCTGAATTGAAATAATGTTCGATAGCCTTCCATGTGATTTTTGGCATACCTTTTTTTCCAAGATATCGCAGACCATGCTCCTTCAGAAACCTTCTCTGTTTTGAGTGCTGCGAATACCCCGTCACTTCAATCAAATCCTCTTTAGTTAAGAATCGTTCCGACATATAAACCCCTACAGAACTTTGCGCAAACATAAAAGCGTAAATGGTGAATTAATCGATTGGTTGCTTTATGTGATTGAGCAACCAATCGATAGGCACACCTTAACCCAATCCGTGTAAATCGATGGTCTACAGAAAGAACCAAAAAGGGACTAAATGAAAAAAATGAAGCAAAACTTATCGAAAATAAAACCAACGTTTTCTTAACGCACCATCTATTCAGGAAAACCACAGCAAACTTTGGCGCTTGCATATTCAAAAACCCGTATAGAATTCTATGTAAACAAAACGGTGATTTCTTACGGGGGCAACATGATTATTGGCTAAGCAAGAGTTTCGACGTCGGACCAAGACACCACACTGCAAATCGACGCACTCAGCAAAGCAGAGTGTGATCGCATATACCAGGAAAACAAATCCGGAAAATCCAAAGACCGACCAGAACTGATTCGGTGCCTGGATGCATTAAGAGAAGGAGACATGCTAATTGTCTGGCGACTCGATCGACTGGGTCGAAGCCTAAAAGATCTCATTGAAATAGTTTCTGAGCTAGAGAGTAAAGGAGTAGGATTTCAATCACTCAATGAATCAATTGATACCACCAGCCCTTCAGGAAAACTGATCTTTCATGTATTTGCAGCACTATCCGAGTTTGAACGATCGTTAATTCAGGAAAGAACCAAGGCAGGATTGGCCGCTGCACGAGCCAGAGGCAGAAAGGGAGGCAGACCGAAAAAGATGTCCACTGACCAGATCAGAAAAGCCAGAGCCATGCTGACAGACCCTATGATGACGAAAGCAGAAGTCGCCAATCATTTTGGGGTTAGCCGAGTGACATTGAATTCTGCTTTGAAATAGAGGATGGGCAAGGTTTCCCCTGCCCCGCCCAAGATCACTAAACAGATTAAATCTCGTCCTCTACATCCTCGTCACCACGATATTCTGAGTGATTGGGATTAAGCTGATTCGAATGGTTGTCCAGACTGTCCCAATACGCGTCATTATTCGGGTTCATGCTGTCACTTCGATCATCATTTGGAGTACGACCACTCATAATAGACCTCCTATTCTTGTCATATGAGCTATCAGCGATATGCTAATGTGACAACCTTACTGAGTGATCCCTATTTTGTATGCGACATTTGGGTGAAGAATGACGACCAACAACAGCCAGCTCCACCAATCCCTATCTAAAGGCATAATATTTAAAGATTTTTTTGAGATTCTGGCCTTTCAAAGCGGCGAATTTAAAGATCACCCAGAAATATTGCTATGGGCCAGCAGACAAAACCCTAAACAAAGACACTTAAAATCAGGGCATGCCTTGATTCGAAATTTTAGGAAATGGGGATCACAAGAACGAAAAGACGCAGACAAAGCAACAATTGAAGTCGGTGGGTGGTTTGGCTTGGTTGAATTTCTTACAAAATTCAAAAATACCGTGGATGCCCCAGATATAAGCCTCTATTTGTGCTTTTGCGTGGAATTATGCGAAATTGAAAGAATCATTGTATCCAATGCCCGTAGAAACTCGGGTGATTCATTCCTGGTTGGAGCCCTCAACCAATGGTTCTGCCTAGACACGATCGAACCTTCCCCTTTGAGCACCAATGAACTACTCGATATCCATAGAATGATGCTATGGGCTGCACTATATGAACAGTATATCGCAATTGCCTATCCGCAATTGCAGACCGCCTCTACAGAAAAAGGAAACCCAACATCATTGATCTATTACATACCCAAAATTGCCAAAGATGGAAAGCTGGTTACAAGTATAGAAGCCATGTTCAATCACCTTATAAACAAGCGCGGATATAGCCATAAGCAGGAACTTTATGAGCACCTGGCAAGCAGCTCAGAGATTTATCAAAATGACAAATCAGAAAGCAACGACCCAAAGTCCATCCGGACGCAATTTGAACGCTGGCAAAAAGGCAAATCGCCATTCACTATAAAATCCTTCAAAAAAGTGTTTCAACATTTACTGAAGATTCATCTAGATGAATACGATGAAAGCCTATTACTCATAGTATTTGTGAATGTGTTTTCTCAGAAACAAAGAAGCCTTCGGGAGAATGGCCATTTACCAGAAAGCATAATTGCCGAGTTTAGTAAATATCCGTTTTATGTAGACAAAGTTAACGATAACTGGAAGTATTTTAAAATACTGGCTGATAAATCAACTGATAGAGATCACTAACAGTTTCTCCCTCGCCCGAGTAACGGCAACATAGTTAGCATATCTTTCAGAGGCATCATCCGCAGGGCCGTTACAGATGAGCGCGACCGCCCGAAACTCCAAGCCCTTTATTCGGTGCTTTGTGCCATACCGAACACCTGACTCATTGGCCCCGGGATCAACCTGCCTGGCCCTTAGTTCAAGCGTAGGAATCCCTGCGCTTTCAAGTGCTTTAACCATCTCGGAGTTAGTAGGTGTAAAGCATATTTCATGCGTATGCAGCCCCGCACTCTGTAGCCCCTTAATCCATGCGACCAGCGCCTGCTTGGCTTCATCAAGGCTGTTCACCTTTACAACCTCCGGTACCGGGCCTTTCATGATTGAATGATCTGCAACTGTTACAGCTTTACCACCGTCCAGATCATCTACATCCTCACCATCCAGCAAGCGTTGCGCCCACTCCCTTATTTCTTCGGTAGTTCGATAGTTAATCTTCAAACGCTTTGAGCGCGCACCACGCACATTGATTCCTGCTCGGCTCAACGCAATCGGTGTGCGCCTGTAAATCCGTTGATGACCGTCTCCAACCACACACAATGGGTCTGATAGCTCCTCCTCGATCGGGCTCAAAGCCGCTATTAACTTTAACGCTTCCAGCCCAAAGTCCTGAAGTTCATCGACCAAAACATGGCGGTAGCGGGAGAATTTACCTTGTTCAACAGCTAATCTTGCTTGATGGATCACCCCTTCAAAGGTAAGCAGGTTTCGCTTACTCAATTCCTGATTGAAGGTTACAAACAAACGCCAAAGTTTCTTGCGCTGCCCACGGCTTACCCGTGGCCGGCCCGTTCTAATTGCGGTCAAATAGGCTTCTTCAGAATCAATACCCATAGGATCAACGATGTCGCGAAACTCTGTTTCAACAAACTCTCGCTCGAATTCAATTTGCTTATTCGACTCAAAAATCTTTTCCCAAATCGCAGCGATGTCCGCATCCTCAGCTACGCGCCCCGCCCACTTCACCCGCTGGCAGATGGTCCGCGCCAACTGGTGCAGGTTCGTCACTTCTATATGACTGGCTACATCAGGTGCCAATTTGTCCATCAGCGACTTAATAGTCACCGACAAGTTCGTTGTATAGGTGGTAATAAGAACCTTATCTTTCGGGTCCTCCAACTGACTTGCCAGATGGGCAGCGCGATGCATCAGAGCGACAGTTTTCCCCGTACCTGCTGCCCCATTAATCTTCATGGGCCCATTGGTTTTCAACTCAACCAGCTTACGCTGATAGGGGTGAAGAAAAATCCGCCACTCCTCAATCCCCTGGCTCAGAATCTCATTCAGATGCTCTTCACCTTCCACCAGAACCAAGTCCATATTGGCAGCATTGGCCAAGTGGCTGAAATCGCCTGCTGACTCCGGTTTGGCAGAAGCATCAAGCCCGCCCAACATTTCTTCGATCGCTTGATCCAGGGTCATGCCATCAATAACGCCAATTAGAACCTGCGAAGCTTCTTTGGGCAGGTAATCTGACAACTGAGAAAATGCTTCATCACTCTTGGCAGCTCTAACCGCAGGTATAAGTGCTTCGGGAACCCCTGCCTGGAACAGTTCTTCATCTGTCAAACCATCTAGAATGTACGTTTGCTCGGGCTGAATCTGAGCCGTTATTTGCTCAGCGGCCTCACTCACCTCTTCAACATCGAACACCTGTAGGGTGCCTGTTGCAGCATGGGCTTCAAAGCGTTTGTTCTTGCACCATTCGTACGCTTCATCATGATGATCGATATACATCAGCAAGAATACGTCACCGACCTCGGGTGCAATCACAATAGCCCTGTAATCATCACCCACGCGGGCGCTTCTTACTTTACGGTCCTTGGTTAATCCGGGTAATGGTTCAAGATGAATACTGGCCTGGGTGCTGTCTGCTTCAAATTTTTTGGTAAGCTCAACAACCTTTTTCTGGACCTTGCCAGGCAATTTGCCAAAGCCTTTCAGAACTTCTCTGTGTAACATCAATTGAGCCACACTAAATCTCCTTATCCACAATCATGCTGACCACCCAGGCCTCACCTTTACTCGCCATTTCCTGTTGGGTGATGGCGATCCACCCCACTTCCATCCATTTACTGGCAAAAGCGGCTTGATCGCCCATCAGAATGGCAATAGGGGTGCTTTTATCTGGCCAAGCGAGTTCGGCACAAATATCCTCACCCAAATCATCGTTATAAAATTCAACTTGAGGCACTGATGCGCCTAAACCAGCCAATGATTTGCACAACTTCGACAAGCTGGAGATTGCCTCTTCAATCACGTCATACCACTCATGAGAGATCGCAGTGTCCACGGCCACTCTGAGCTCTGGCGCATAGCCAGAGTCAACCTCTGATGTCACAAACGGCATGAAATTTTCAGAAAATTGAAAAACATTCATCATCGCCAAAAACTGACGCCAGCGCGTTCTAAAATTATCCCTTGCTTTCCTTTCCTCAGGATAGTCACCCAACCGCAATGCAATTCTAAGATTGGTGAAATCGTTTATCAGCAACTCCTGAGAGTAGCCATACGCTAGAAAATCCTCATTCAGTGCAATTTTAGCCGTATGAACCCAGTCACCAGTTTCCTCCCCTTGAATAGGGGGAAGAGAATATCCCTGTCGCCACAATTCAAAATTATTGTTAACAGAATGCGCATCTTGGCCGCGACCTGTCCCTGCCAACATCATCAACGCAAAGCCTCCGATATGATGCGCGATTTTTCTCCATGCATCATAATTTGGCGCTGTTAGATAGGCTGTAAGCTGCTCATAGGGGTTGCCCAGATAACGAGCCAATTCCGGTACTTTAATACCTTCTGCGGCCAATTTACTGATGTGTGGCGGCAAAACACTCTTCGCCAAATGCGGCTGGAGAAAACTCAATTGCGTCTTTTCTGAGTCAGTGTCCAGGTCATCCCATGTTATGCTCCATACCAGATAACGTTCACTGTCCATAACTGCCCGGCGCTTCCGCATATCATCCGGCAGCACAGAATGATCCTCTCCCGGCTTAACATGGGGCTCAAAGCCATCGGTAAATACCACAATGGGCTTGATATCAGGATCATCGCAGCGGATCAGGAAATCGGGCTGGCATTGAACCGATACATCCTGCTGGGCCCCCAGCATAGGCTGCAGTTCAATGGACCACAGCCGCCCATCCCCCACAGAAAACTCAAAGCCCTGCGTACCCGCGATGATCGCTTCCTTCCATGAGGCGTTGGCTCCAATGGAGCCGATCCAATCGCGCAAGCGATCAATAAAGCGCTTTTCGAGCACACTACCAAACAATGAATGAACCTTTACATCGGCTAACGCTTCTTTCACTGTGCGCTTTCGACCAGCATCCAACAGGATTCTTAACAGCTCAATGCCTCGTTCACGGTCTATATTTTCAGCTTTGTGCTGCATGTGATAGGTACGAATACAGCGATAGCAACCTCTGGGATCATCTCGAGTCTGGTGCAATTGACGACAGGAGCAGGTCTCCAGGGCATTCAGCGCCAACTGAAGTACCTGAATAATGCCTTCGGCGGGTAACGCCTGACCTTCATCATCGTCCTGGAACAAGGCTTTCAAGAAGCCGGTTCCACCGGGTACTGCATCTAACAACACCAGATAATTACGGGTAATACCCTGGGAGTGATCCGGTACGATTTGCTGCTTAATAAGCAAATGTGCCGGGTCCCCCTGGAAGCGAATACGCATACCCAGATAAATAGCGGCTTCCAGAGTATCGAGATCAGCTTGATCTACATCCGGCAACAACAAGCGAATGGCCTCAGAACGCAATTCCCGATACAGATACAACGGTTGCCAACGATAGGCATCTTCATTACGCCCTTCGCGTTGACGCTTCATTGTTTCGCGATGGCCGGAGCAGCTGCGTCGATGCCGGACACCTGACCGGCGCTGACCGTTCATCACCGCCACACCACAATCCTGACACACCTCAAACCCGACAGAAGAAACCCGTTTATCCTGCCCCACATCCAGATCCGTCGGCAGATCCGAATAACCGGCGTTGACTTCATACATTCGCATGGAAGCCCGGTATTCAATACCAAAAGGGGTTTCATCTTCACCCACCGCCCCTTCCGGCTTTTCGTGACCCGGGTCAAAGCTACTGAACAGGGTATAAAACTCATTTTCGCGTTCTTCCGCAGAGTCACCTGAAAGGCTTTCGTAGTATTCCATATACGAAATTGCTTGCGAGCGCTGGAACGGCAAGAGCGCTTTGTGCTGGCCGCTATCGTCCTGGCCAGTAGGGCCATCCCAGTGGCACTGCGGGCAGTCCGGGCGGGCATCTGGGCGCCTTACCTCTCCAGCGGGGCGCATGTGACCACACTGCCCACAAATAGCCCACTGCTCCAGCAAGCTCTGGCTTTTCGAGCCGATTTCAATTTGCTGGACTTCAAATTTATGGCTATGGGTATAAAAGTGATTGGCGGGGGCCAACTCCCGAATTCCAGAACTGGCGGCACGCACCAGCTCAATGGATTTTGGCCTCTCGGCATTCTGGTTCTGATGCTTTTTAAAAGTACTACCTGAAAAGCGAATACCCCGCTCCGGGAAAGCGTAATTTGGCAACAGTCCGTGTTCCGTCAACACTTCCAATGCGGTTATTTCGCTGAGCTTCCTCTGGCGGGAATCAAGAATTTTCTCTTCCCGTTCAATCTCCGCAAGATCGTTTTCTTCAGAGGTTGAATCCAGTTTTTGCCTTTGGTCTTTCAGTCGATTGCGGGCGTTCTGGATCATTTGACGCTGCAACTGAAATTCCTGGGCAGCGGTTGCAATCCGCTGCTGCAACAACTCAACCCTGGATTCCGATACAAAGCGCTCTCGCGTGTCATCCCGGATATCACGCTCAAAGCGACTGAGAAAGTTTGTCTGTAATTGAACTTCCTGTTGCAGCATCCATTCCAGCAACCCTGGAATATGCCCAGCCTTATTGACCAACACCTCATCAATAAGCTGTTTGCCGGTAGCAGGCAAATCCGTCAACATGCCAGCGCTGACGGCCTGATCAAAGCAAAAGGCCAGGTACTGCCTTACCAGCACCGCACTGGCATCCAGCCAACAACCGGGGGGCTCCACATCACCACTCAACAATTCATCCGGCCTAGCATAAAAGAACAAATCGTGGGGGCGTTGATTGATTACACTCAACACCAATGCTGTTCCAGTTTTACGCCCTGCCCGGCCGATTCGTTGCAGATAGCTGGCCGTAGTGGGTGGAACAGAGCACAACATGGTGGTAGACAGATCGCCGATGTCGATACCCATTTCCAGAGTAGAGGTCGCGGTCAATACGTTGGGATCATCGGCGTGGCCACCGGAGTTAAAACTCAACTCCAGATTCTCACGCTCTTCTGTAGTCAGCAGCCCGGTATGCTCATAAGCGAAAACCCGGCGCAAAGCCCCTTTGCGGTAACGTTCCTGATAGTAGCGCTCCCGGTCGTTCAGCATCGCTGGTTGGTAAGTTGAATACTCAGCACGGTAAGACAAGCTTGGGCTACCCTGCCACAGCGTCGCCTCCTGCTCTGGCCGAAACACCACATGATTGCTCTGCTGGCACTGGAATTTGTGGCCACGGGGCATGAGCAAGGCAGCCTGATCGCTGATGGCATACCATTCCTTGTCACCATCACGATGCACACAACGGAGCAGGCCCGCTTCAACACCGCTGCGCATCAAAGAATGCAGCAGATCCAACAGAGTCGCTTCATCAACACCAGGCAGCCCCAGCACCCGGCGGGCCCAGGCAATTTGCCAAGGTTGCTGCGCACCAGACCGAGATGAAGCCAACAGGAAATCATGCCGTTGTTCGTTCGCCGTTACCCACAACTTGGGGATATAACGCCCCCTTGGTGGATAGGTTTCCCGATAACGATCCGACTGATTACGCCAGCTGAACTTACCCCACAGGTTCTGTTCCGCCAATTTATCCAAGTAAGGATGGTACAAACCACCACGCTCCCGCTGCCGGTGCAAAATACCGTACAGCCAAACACGCAAGCTCTCGTCATCCAGCGATTCCAGGGCCGGGCTGATACCGGGAAAGCGCTGGCGCAAGGCTTTCATAGTTGCTTGTACTTTTTGCTCATCCCAAGCCAACACTGCACTGGCATGCAATTCCATGGTTCGGCCATGGGTCAGCATCAGGCTGAATTCACTGGTCACCTGCCAGTTCAAACGCTGCACAAATTCATTGCGCAGTTTTGCGGGTGGCTCTGCCGAGGCGGAGTTGTCTCGAAAGGCTATATATTCGGAATATTCCCGCAGATCCGGCGGGATCAGGGTTTCCATCACCTTGCGCACGCTACCCGGGCGGCCAGGCAATGGCTGGCTCCAATAGGCCAACAAATGCTCACCTACCTCAGGCAAAGGCAAGCCTGCCTCGCCAGCCTCATCGATTACGTGTTGCAGCGCGGTACGCAAGGTGAAGTTATAGGTGCGAGCAGAAAAGAAACCAGCTCGATGGCTGGCATCCTGCACGCTATCAGTAAATGCCAACAGCTTGGGATCGTTATTCAATACCGAGCCAAACACCTCATCAATGGCCACACTGGCAATGGTAGCGGCGCGGCTACCGATGAACATCATGGTGTCTTCTGCATGGCAGTGTGGGCACTGAATCACCCCAACCCGTTGGTTGTTACTCTGTTGCGTACGGGATTCCCGACTTACTTTGACTGGAAAAGTGGGCTCTTCGGTTAACGGGCAGGGGCCGGGGCCCTGGCGCACCACTAATGAATTAGGGGCTAAATGCCAACGCATGCCTTCCAACTGCTGCTGGCCGCTTTCGGTAACAGGGTCATCCCCTTCGCGCCAGGGGCTCAGTATCACAATACGTGGCGAGGTATGCCCCTCAAAACCCCATCCCTGATAGATGCTCTTCACATCATCATTCAATTCAAAGCCCTGGCAGCGTTGCTGAATAATGGCATCCATATCCGGGTTATGCAGTGCAGCCCAGGCAATTTCACCGCATTCGGTACAATGGGCTGCCGGCAACTGCTTTTTGTTCGGGATCGGCTCATCCAACCAGCAAAACTGGGGTTCCTGATTGACCAGCAACCCTACCCGCCGTAATTCCCGTAACCAGAACTGCACCTGCGTCGGCACCAGCGGAAAGGCACGCCCACTGCGTAACTCCCGCGCCTGAGACACCAACGCCAAAAATGCCATCAGCATCTGACTACGATCAAACAGGGTACCCACTTGCGCAAAAGCAAACTGCTTTTTACTGAGCTGTGCCACCAACTCATTCCAGCTGAGTACCTTGTCTTCGGTTAACAGCAACAATGACTCAAATAAGGGGTGAACCCGCAACCACTCCGCCAGCGCCAACCCCCAAAGGTTATCAGGGGCTAATTGTTCAATGGCGTCCCGCTCGGTTTCCAGTAAAGTAGCAAGCCAGTGATTACTCAATTCCACCGGAAACTCTGGCGCACCAAACAAGCCCGCCACGCGCCGGGCATAATCACCAGCGCTCTCCTTCAGCCGTGGCTCTAGCTCTTGGGCTGGTGGATATTGGGGTTCCAAATCCCCCTCGCGCGCAATTTCAGCAACCTTATAGCGGTCTTCCGTTAGCACGCAATCATTGGTAATAGGCTCTTCAAACAGGCTGGTGGCAAAATCACACAGCCGATCCACCGGATCCATTGTGGTTTCATCGTCACCTCCGGCAATGGTGGCACTGGTGCCCACCACACAGAGCTGATGCTGTGGCAGGTTAAGGCGGGCCTTGAGACGCCTTAACAAACAGGCCACATCGGCGCCCTGAGCACCATCGTAAGTATGCAGTTCGTCCAGAACCAGGTAACGCAACAGCGTTGGATCTTGCTGGTTGAAGCGCCAGATATTCTGATCCTTGGGGCGCAACAACAGATAATCCAGCATTTTGTAGTTAGTGAGCAGAATATCCGGTGGATCATTCTGCATGCTGGCGCGATTGGTGATGGGGGTATAGCTTCTTTTACCACTGCCATCCTGGGGCAGTAGAATTTCCATCTCGGTATAGGTGCCCGGCTCTGCGCCTTCTTCCTTACCAGAATTGGGCGACATACGGCCAGTGTACAAGCCTACCCGCACCCGGGCTCGACGCGGGCCGTTCACCAGCTCACTGAGCTTATCGGAATTCAACACCTCTTCGGCAAAGCGCTTGCCCTGATCCGCTGCCAAGGCATTCATGGGATACAGCACAATGGCCTTGATACCATCTCGGCGCCCGGCTTGGCGCTCCCGCAGGCAATGATCCAGCAAAGGGTACAAAAAGCATTCCGTTTTACCGGAACCGGTACCCGTGGTGACGAGCGTATGCTTGGGTTGATTACCGCCTTTGGTGGTTAGCCGCTGCCAGCTTTGCCACTGGTGACGGAATGGCATAAAGGGCACAGCCAGATCAAAAAACTGGGCACCATCGTTTTCTGCCAGGCGAAACGGCCGCTTCAGCTGCACCCAGGGGCCCTTGAACAGGCCATCCTCCGGATGATTGAAGAACGCCTCCAGGGCACGCTCCGATTGCGGCAGACGCATGTGGAAGGTCGCCCCCAGATAGTGCTGAACCTGCTTTTTAACTTCTTGTGCCAGGGTTGCTGGTAGCATGTTAGTCGCTTTTTATCCGTTATCAGGCATCATTCGCCAGACCAAATACAGGCTATAGGCACGGCCCATAGCTTTTCCCCAAAAGGCAGAACATGATCGCCATCATAGAACAGAATACCGCAATGAAATTGCTGCTCCACCTGCCGGGCAAATCGCTCTATACCTTTAAAATCTGATTGACGTACCGTAGCAGACAACTTGGTTTCTATGGCAATAAAGCCTGAATCCGTTTCCAAAACATAGTCCACCTCACACTGATCCATATCGCGGTAATAATAAAAATTCACATCAGATGAGCACCAACTGGCCTGTTTGCGTAATTCGTTAAACAGAAACGTTTCCAGCAAGTGCCCCAATAACTTACTGTCCTGCTCCAGGGTTTTCGCTGTTACATTGATCGCTCGACAGCCGATACCGGTATCCATCACGTGAACTTTTGGCGTTTTCACCAAGCGTTTATTGCGATTGGAGAACCAGGGGCGGAGCTCCTCCACTAGATAAATATTACGCAGGATACTGATATAACGATCCACTGTTTTACGCGGAATCCCCAGCATTTTGCTGATCTCAGACACCACCAGCAATTGGCCGGTATGATTGGTAAGGGCACCAATCAAATTGGGAATCTCACTCAAACGATCAATATCCGATACGGTTTTCACATCGCGCTGAATAGTGGTGGTAATGTATTGCTGTTGCCAGGCACTTACCCGCCTTGCCGAACTGCGGCTTAAAGGCTCGGGGTAACCTCCGGTCACAATCCGTTGAATCAGCGCGTCACGAATTCCTGTAGCGGCAGGTACCGGCAATGGAGCGTCGGCCAGCAATGCATCGATAATATTATGCTCAACTCCCAATATCTCGACTTCTGCCAGGGGCATCAGCGGGATCACCTCAATCCTGCCCACCAACGAATCCGACAAAGAAGGCAACACCATAATATTGGCAGAGCCGGTTAACAAAAACTGGCCCGGGGTACGATTCTCATCAATACGCTTTTTAATGCTGACAAACAGCTCTGGTGCCCGCTGCACCTCATCCAGCACCACAAAATCCGGCAGTGCTCGCACAAAACCCGCCGGGTCTGCCAGTGCCGCGTTGAGCGTGGCCTGATCGTCAAAGGTATAATAGGCCCGATCCACTTTACCCTGTTCACAAAACAGCCGGGCCAAGGTGCTTTTACCACTCTGCCGGGGCCCACTGATCAGCACCACCGGCGTATCTTGCAATGCCTCATCCACCCGAGGCTGAATATATCTGGGATACACGTTATTGCTCACATTCCTGTTGGCTGCCCATACTATAGCGTGTATTTGGCCAAGCTTATAGCGTGTATTTGGCCATAAACAAAGCGTGCAATTGGCCACAAAACAAAACAAAAACTCACCAGAAAGCCTTACTGATTCTCCCTGGCACCAATCCTAGCAATAGCAATCCACTGTTTTTATTGGAATTTTTAAACTGCTATTACTAGATCTATTGCTAAAAGCCCACTAAATCAATTGATTTTAGTCATCCATCTTCTTTCCCTGAAATTTCTCCAACAGGCTGTTGGATATTTATATCCCCTGAGTTAACCCCAACCGTTCACTGAACACACGATACGCCGTTTTGTAGTCTTCAATGCGATCTACATGTTTAAAGGGCGGGTAAAAGGTTTTGGTGACGGTGGCATTGCCGTTGTCGATTTCCCAGGATACGGTTACCGGGGATTCGCCATCGTGGTTTTTCAGTGCCTCGCGGAGTTCTTTGGCACCGGCGTCTTTCCGGGTAGTGTTGGGGAGGCGGCGGCCTTTGGTGTCGTATTGGTCGGCTTCTTCGTAGGCTTTCATTACAGGAAACTGCACTGAATAGACTTGGATTAATTCATCCAATCTTAATCCTAATTCCATCGCCACCAGCACATCGACCTCTAATTGCGCCTGACGCCTTACCAGGTCATTCCGATAAAAAGCCGCGCCATCCCAATTGCTTGACAATTCTGACCAGGTATTGCCGTCCAAATCGTTTATTAGGTGGTTTGAAAAACCATCCAGTTTGAATCGTTCGTCAAAACAAAAGGCCCAAAACCTTGAAAAGCCATTTGTTGTGCAACTCAATCGCAATGTTCGGCTATTTGCCAATTCTATACATCTTCCGACGGGCAATGGCAGTTGCCCTACATCGTCTTCATGAATATTGCTGCGACCTTTCACTTTTATGAAAAAGTCGGCAATTACCGAGTTGGCGAAAGAAGCAAATGACAGGAGCAGATTGGGATCAACAAAGCTTACGAATCGGACCGCGTTAATACCACCTACCCCACCAGGCAAAAGAGAACCAATCAAAGTACGTTCATTAGCCGGTTGGCACATTGCGCGCAACCCATATTTTGTTGGATATACGACCGGCACCGGTAAATGCTTCATTTGCTCACCCGGTTTCGCCTGCCTCACCCTGACATCCATATACCGATTATTAAACGCCTCACTATCCCGCTTTTTCTCATTGGCTTTCAACCAAGCTATGGCGTCCTCCACCTCACCCTGCCAACGAGAAAAGTAGCCAAACTGGCGTGCAGTTTTGGCACCCGGCAAGGTGGGATCGATACCGTAGCGTTTCAGGGGTTCACCCAACAGGGCTTCCCAGGCTGGCACTTCGTCGTCGGCTACGGGCCAGAAGCCACCGTGCCACTGGCCGGTATCATCCTGCACCGGCTTGCGGGGTTTAGGCCATTCGGGAATGGCGGCGTAGAACTTATCCAGGTTGCCGTGCTTGTCGCCGGGGCGATAGACGGCACGGGGCAGGTAATCCTCAGGGATGGCTTCCAGATCAATGGCGTCGTAGTGTCCGTTGGCGGTGCAGGTGGTACGGGGTGTTTTGTTGAACGGGTTGCCCACAAAAAAGTGAGGGCCGGACAACACCCATTCGTCTGCCGATTGAGGCTGGAAGGTCGGTTCTTCCATGCGGGTGATGATGCCATCGCGCTGGGCATTGGCTTCATGAAACATTTCGGTAGCCAGGTATTGCCCTTTTAGATCGCGGAGTTTTCGGGGTGCCTGAGCAAATTTTTCCAGCACTTTTAGCAGGGGTTGGCTGTGCACCTGAGGCAGGCGGGCATGGATCGGCGGCGTATTGTCATCCTCGAACAGTTTGGCGAAGAGGGCCAGCTCGGTTTCGGTGACCTGGATGATGCGTTGTGGGTGGCCTCGCGTTTCCCACTCACCTTCAGAGTTCTTGATACCGGGTATTTCTGGGTGACCATCGCTGAGTTTGTGCGACTGTTCAATGGCATTGGGTGAGAACAGGTTAAATATGGATTTAAAATCCACCGACTCACCAAAACCGCAATAGATGTTGATGCTAAACGCCATAACATGATGGACATCGGCAAACAAAATTCGCTCGTTCTTAAGCTGATAATGAGCCAATAATCGTTTGTAATATTCAGCTCTGAATTCCCCACCCCTGGGATCATCAAACACCCCTTCCGGATGTAGCAACCCCGCAACGCCTTCTCCAAACAACAAGCCCCAGGATCGCTCAATAAAGTTCTTGTATAGATTGGTCTGTACCCCGGCCAGCGCGGGGTACAAGGTACGATCATTCAAAAACACCGAGCTGCCTTCCGCTGCAGCAAAAGCCTCTCTGTAAGTTACTTGTCGAGCTGCACTCTGCTCCAGCAATTTGGGGCGTTCACTGTTGTACTTAGCGGATTTGGCATCGCGCACACCCAGCAAAGGCTCAAATTCACTGAGCAAGGGCGCATCATTCCAGGTGACTTTCATCCAGGGCGGGTTACCAAACATCAGGTCAAAACCACGGGGTTGAGTGGCCTCAATCTGCGGCCCCAACACTTCGGTAAAAATCAGTTCCCAATGGTGAAAGTGCTGTTCGCTGTCCACGGCTCGCGCCTGGCCAAACCAGGGCACGGCCTCGGCCAGCTTGGCAGCATCGGGCAGTTTTTGCTGGCTGGCCTGGAACAGGGCTTCCAGATCAATCTGGTCCCCCAGAGCAATATCGAGCATGGCGCGGGTGGTTTCTTCCTGCACACTTGCGCAGCCCAACAGCACTTCGGCGGCCGCCAGCCAGGCCTCGCGGCTGGGCAGTTGATCGTGGGCCTGAATGGGCCAGTAATAAAAACTGCACCAGCTGTCCATCAGCAACTTCAGGCGTTGAAAAGCACCGGATTGAGCTTCCAGTTTGGCTTTTCTGGATTCCTGAAACGCCAGACTGGGGCTGGGCTTGGTGGCATCGATACTGTGAGCTGGGGTGGGCCAGACTGTGGCGGTGCACTCGGTTTCTTTTAGCCCTTTAATGCGGTGTTCTGCGTAGTCCTGCCAGAGGGTGTCAATGCGAGTACAGATCTCACGGGCGCGGGCAATATCTTCAGGCAGCCACTGTTTCTTTACCTGTTGGTTGCGCCATTGATTGATGGTTTTGCATTCCTCCCCCCAGTATTGCCGCATAAGCGAGTCGCGGGCGGCGGGGGTCATGTCTTCATCCCATACCAGAAAGTGGTAGATCTCGCCTTTTTTACGTTGTTCACCGGGTTTAAGTTGACGGGGTGCGGCCGCATCGGTGCCATAGAATTCACCGGTAACCAGTTGCTGTTCTGTCCACACGGCGCGGCGTGCACCCACCAGGGAATTACCTGCCCGCAGACGTAAACCAAACCAGGGGGTTGCGCCGGGCTGGTATTGATCCGGGGTACCGTTGTCGCCATCGGCAATCTTGAGGCGGTGTATGGTGGAAAGCCATAAGGACAGCGCCCCCAGCTCCACAGCGGTAGGATTTAAATCCACCCCATAGACATTATGCACGGCAATGTAGTGGCGCACCCGGCGCAGCTCATCTTCGTACTGGCTGGGGTCGATGGTTTTGCCGGTTTGCTGTTGTTTCAGGCGCAGGTAATGGCGGCCCAGTTGGTCGATGGCTTCCACCAGAAAGGCGGCGGAGCCCATGGCGGGTTCGCAGATGGTGAGCTTGAGGATGTCATCGGCCTGCTGGGGGCCGAAGTCTTTCAGGCGTTCTTTTAAGGCTTCACTGATCAGGCAGCGGGTGAGCACTTCCGGGGTGTAGTAAGAAGCGCTGTTAACCCGATCCACGCCGTTCAGGTGCAGGATGAATTCACCGGTTTTGTAGATACGGGGCTGCTTGGTGCGGTGTTCCAGCACGATCTCGCCGGTTTTGAATTCGGGGGCGCGGGATTCCGGCACAAACCAGGTTGGGGTTTTGGGGTCGATGGCGTTGTCCAGCACTACGGGCTGGGGTTTACCTTTGGTGCCTTTAGGCTTTTGCAGCACCTGTATCAGGTTTTCTTTGGCAAAAAAGCCTTTGTAGGATAGCAGGCCTTCGTACACAGCACCCAGTTGCAGTATGCCCAGTTCGGCGTAATTGATGCGGCCTATGCGTTTGCCCTTGTCGCCGGTGCCCAGGCTCAGGCAACGAATAACCTGATGTAAAACCCGATTGGGCAACTTCACCCGGTTGAGCAATGGGGTAGTGTTGGGCGCAAACAGCGTGGCGGTGAGGGGTTGGATGGTGAAAGTTTTCAATGTAGTGCTGCGGCTGGGCGCACTGGTACCTAGCTTGCCTTGTGCCGGGGCGTCAAATAAACCGCTCTGCTCCGGCAGGCGGGCAAAGTCGGCCCAACTGGTGTGTTCCTGCGCACTGGTTTGGCTATTGGCCTCCGGATGAAAACCACTATGAATCAGGTCGAACAGCCGATTCAGATGTTCTGCGTAGTAGGTGCCGTTTTCAGTGCTGGTACCCGGCTCCACCTGCTCCACCAGATCGCGCAGTGCTTCCAGGCTGTAGCCCTGTTTGTAGACGGGATCACTGATGGGCAGGATATTGAGCTCCTGGCCACGGGCTTCGGCGTACAGGCAGAACAGCAGGCGGTAGACGTAGATCAGGGCATCGTGGCGCAGCTGTTCCGGCATGACATCACGGCTGCCGTACGGTAAGGGGGGTTCACTTTCTGAGAGCTTGCGAAAGCCCATACGGGCTTCGCGCCGGGCATCCACCCAGCCGTTGGCAATGGCTTCTATAGCCGTACGCACGGCGGCTTGCAGTTTCTCGGATACGCCGTGGGTGCTCTTGAGACTGCCTTCCCGCAGGCGTTCGTGCAGCACATCATCGGTTTCGCCGCTGGGGGCCAGGGCTTCTTTGGCCAATAGGGCACAGATGGCTTCAAAGGTGGCAGGCGCTTTGCGGCCAAAGGCATCATCCAGATCCACATACAGGTAGCGCCCTTGGGCGTAGGTGTGGGCATCGAATAAATAAATGCGGCTGCCGGACAACAACATGGCCCAGCGGGGGCGGTCTTCCTGCTTGAATATCAGAGCGACAGCTTTTTCCCAGTCCGCCTGCAGGGTGGGCAGGCCCTCTATATTTTGGCCCGGGGGAATGATGTCCTGCTCCAGGGGCTCTTCATCATTATCGCCATCATTGAGGCAGAATGGGGTCTCACAGATGACCAGCCAGGGTTGGCTGTGGCGGTTAAGGCGTAATAAGGCAGGTACTTGCTTTTGTTCAGATTCCAATTCCAGTGCAAAGGGTTCCGGCTGATAGCCCAGGGCGGCCAATAGCTGATGGTGCCAGCCGCGCAGTTCTTTATTTGGGGATTGTTGGCGGAGGGCAGGATCAGAGTAATCCAGGGCCTGGGTTTTGGCTTTGAAATAGGCCTCACCCAGTGCCTGCAGTTTACGTGCTACTGATTGAGCCCCCTGCGCTTTCCAGGCTTTGGTTTTGTCGGCTATGTCTTTGGCAAAGCCGTTTTTGTCCGCCAGATAGTGGGCGGCGTAATAGTCGCCCACATTGCGAATGGCGGTATCCAGTCCGGTCACAGCAGCCATTAGCGAACCCCCTCTACCACCAGTACCAAACGGGTGGTGACTTCATCACTGGCGCGGTAATAGGTTTGTTCCCAGGTTTCAAAGCGGTCTTGCAGGTATTTTTCCATTTCGTCGCGTTTTTGTCGGAGTCGGGTGGCGCGCTTGCCTTCGGGGGGCAGATTGGTGAGGGCGCTATCAATATGGGTAGCCCAGCGCTGGAACCAGTGTTTGAGGCGGGCTTCTTCTTCGTCCAGCCTTGGTTTGATCAGTTGTTGGCGCTGGGTTTTGAGTTTGTTCATGTGCAGGCGGCTTTGATCCACTGCGGCGGACACAAATCCCTGCATCAGTTGCTCGTTAAGCTTGCCTTGCTTGCCACGATTGACGATCTGATCGAACTTCACTTCGGCCAATGCTTCACGCAGGGGCCTGAGTTCATAACGGCCACCTACGCGGAAAGACACCGCATGGGGATCCACAATGAGTGGGCTACCCGCGCGGGAGCTGACCTGACCGATAAAGCAAAACAGCAGTTCACGCTCTTCCAGGTATTCCGAGGCAATCACGGGTGCCTCACCTCGCGGCTGCAGCATCAGCAGCCGTTCCGCCATCCATTCCATTACCGGGTGCTGTTCGGTGATCAACAGTTCGTTGGACCACTGACCTTTCTGCGCCAGCGCGGCCCGAATGGCGTTATCCACTCGGGTGGGGTTGGTGGTGAGGTGCAGTTGTTTGTCGTCGGGCCAGGATTCTTCCGGGATGGCAGTGGCACCGAATACCGTATCCGCTGCAGCACCGGGCATACCCAGGCGGCGGCCCAGCTCTTTGGGGGGCGTGAGAATGAATTGTTCTTTGGTGATTTCCAGGTCGTGCCAGTCGTTACCATCCAGAGTTTCTTTGAGGGTCTGATAGCCACGCTGAAAGAACGTAGCATCATCCAACAGCCGGATGCGGGAGTTGTCGATCTCGGCATCCTGGGTTTCGTGGGGCTCGGGGGTTTGTTCGATTTCGCCGGTGAGGAAGGCGAAGAAGTCATCGTGGCCCTGCTGGGTGGCGGCCATCAGGGTGTTTTCGAGATCGTTGGCTTCCTGAGATTGGGGGTTGGCCTTGTCCAGAATATCAGTTTGACCATTCAGGATGCCTTCATTGGCGATGTACTCTTCTTCTTTCTGGGCATCGTAGAGTTTGAGCACGCTTTCCCCAGTGCGGGTGGAGCGATTGATCTCTTCCACTTTACCCACCAGGCGCTCGAACAGCTCCTGGTCACCCGCCATCAGCCCTTGTTTGGTTTTTACCATCAGGTAACGCACCACAGGATTCTTGGTTTGACCAAAGCGGTCAATTCGGCCATTCCGCTGAATCAGGGTAATGATGGACCAGGGCAGATCGTAGTGGATGATGTTGTGACACTGGTGATGGAGGTTAACACCTTCCGATGCCACCTCCGTGGCGATCAGCATACGGATGGGGCTGGTGCCGGTACTGAAGGATTCCACCGTTTTGGCCAGGGCCACATCGGACATTCCACCGTGAATGCAGGCGATGACCTGATCCGGCTGGGCTTCTTGCTTGTCGCTGAACTTGATTTTGTGGTGTTTTGCCAGCGCCTGGCTCAGGTGTTGTTGGGTGACACGACTTTCGGTAAAGATCAGTAGGCGCGGGCTATCGGGTTTTCCATCCCATTGCAGCTCGCTGAGTTGTTGTAATAGCAGGCTGAAGCGTGCGCTGTTTTCGATGCTCAGCGGCTTCAGACACTGAACGAGCTTTTGCAGCTCAGGAATTTCTGCGATTGAATCGTCCTTCTGCTGCAAATCCTGCAAGCGCTTACTGGCGGTGGACAGGCAGGCCTCCGGGCTGGATAAGAAGGATTTGTACATGCCCCATTGCACGATGGCATTGGAAACTATTTCTTTATCCAAGATGCGCTGCCGGATAAGGGCCAGTTGTTGATAGGCGTCTTCTTCTGCCTGGGTGGCGCCGGTAGTGGTTTGTTCAAACGGTATTACAACGCGCTCAGAGAAATTGGATCCGGCCTCCTCCCGCACGTCCTCTTTGAATCGCATCATAAAGAATGGGGCGATGTCGCTGGCTTCGTATTCACGCAGATCGGGATCAGGGATGGCTGATGGGTCTAGCAAACTGATCAGGCGGCCGAAAGTCTCCCGTTTACCGTTATGAGGTGTCGCCGTGGTAAGCAGCATACTGTTAGTGCGCCGGGCCAGTCGCCGGGCCAAACGGTAACTCAGGTGCTTTTCCGGGTTAGTGCCACCGGCTACGTTGTGGGCCTCGTCAATCACCACCACATCCCAGCGGGTGTTCTCCAGAAAGTGGCTGTAGCGACCTATATCCTTCAGGGTATCAATGGAGATAATGATGCGCTGGTAGACCTCGAATGGATTCTTGGAGGCAGGTATTTTCAGCTGCAGGCGAGAGATGGCGTCGGAATCCATACGGATAAGGGGGATGGAAAAGCGGTTCCACAATTCGGCCTGGAACTGAGCCAGCATGGATTTCTTAGCCAGCACCAGAATTCGGTCAGCCTGCCCCCGGCGCATCAATTCACTCAGGATCATGCCCACTTCGATGGTTTTACCCAGGCCCACCTGGTCCGCCAGCAGTAATCGAGGCCGGAGCTGGGATAACGCCCGCTGTACTGCCTCTTTCTGGTAGTTCATGGGGGTAAAGGCACCCATGCCTTCAACATGGGGATGGGGATCTGTCAGGGGCATCTGGCGCAGCTGGGCTTCCAGATAGAGCTTGGACTTGGAGTAGTTGTTGCTCTCATCCCTGACCAAACGGGTCTTTTTGGGGTCGACCTCGCGAATGGTTTCCAGCTGGGTAAGAAAGGCTGCCTCGTGCCCCCGAACCAGGTCGTCTACCCCCACACACCACACGATTTGATCGTTATTGTTATTGGCGGGATCAACACGGGTCACCAGCCATTCGGCGCTGCGACACTCGACGCGCATGCCGGGTGAAAATACTTTCATGGTTTTCCTTATTATTACGGGAGCGCTGTGCGGGCGCTAACAGCCCCAACCGATTCGTCAGCCGCCCTACGTAATTGAGATTTTGAGCAAACTGTAAGGGTATTATTTCTACATGAACTAGGCAATGGCACCTTTGTCAACTGGTCTTACCATCCCAGATGCAGTGGCACATGCGTTTATTCAATATATGTAGAGTTAGCATTTACTCGCATCTAACATGTTTTACCAAGTCCAGGGGCTCCCCCCTGAAAGGGCCTATAAGGATTCCCGTCCAGGTGACTGAAGTTACATTTGAGACTGCTGGGTGAGGAGGTCTTCGGATCCTGCTTATTACGACGCATGATCCAGTCGCTCACCATGCTGGAAACCTGCTCACTTTGGCTCTTGGATCGAAGTAACTCAGCTAGGATTGCCTCCGCTTTTCGATCACGACATTCAACCCTATAACAAAGCCGGAATACTTTATTTCTAAAAGCCAAAAGCCGTTTCTGTTGCTTGGACTTACTACGTTTCGTCATGCCCTCGACCCTCTTCTGAACACTTTTTGTTCTTCTACTGTTAAAGGCTAAATGACGAAGTTGTCCAGAAGTGGGATGAATAGTGGCGTGAATATGCATCAGAGGCCAAAAAGTCACCAAGATTTACTTGGTTGCTCCGGGTTTTGCCTATTTTGAAGCGCTGTTTACCCCCCTGATGTCTATCTATAAAGCTTGGACATTGGAGCCACTATGGAATGTGAGATCATTCTGAACCCTGAACAGATATCCGTAACCCTGGATCAAGAAGACAAACAGGCGCTGCAGGAAATTAACCACATGCTCGGACAATCAGGTTTGCTGGCTGGATTGCTATCGGCAACTCACGTTCTGTCCTGGATGGATAAAGAGGTTGGCATGGTCACCGTGGGCACGGAAGATTGGACGGGCTTGGCTAAAGCCATCGCGAATTCGAATCGTCTGACCCTGCTCGGCGCTCAAAAGGCCGCCGCCGCACAATACTCTCGCCATTTCACTCGAGGCACTCACGAACAAGCCCGGTTCTGGGCAAACTTCCAGAGCATCGTTACTCGAGTAATAAAAGGTCAATGCAAATGATGAAACACATTCTTTTCACAGCAGCGCTCATCACGACCTGTGGATGCCAAGCGGGCAACACCGACACCGGCTATACCGTCGTTTCTCAAGAACAGATGAAGAGCTTTACCGGCCGCGCCATTTATTCCACGGAGCAAGGTGCTTATGTGGGCGATTTAAAAGACGGGAATCGCCATGGCTATGGCGTGCACTACGCAAAAAATGGCAGTGTAATGGCTGGCCACTGGGAAAACGATGCTTTTAAAGGTGAAGGCGTTATGATCAGTACGGATACCAATTCCGTCTCTGTTGGCAACTTTGATGGTGCCTCGCTAATTGGCAACGGGGTGATCACCTTTGAAGGTGATGCCGCCAAGGGCGACTTTAAGAAAGGCTCTGCAATGCCTGAAAATGTAGAGTGCTATCGCGCAGGTGAAAAGATCGACTGTAAAGACAGCAAGCTATATGGCTCACCGTAGGGCTTACACACTGCTCACCTAGCCCAAAAATACAAAGCCACCCTTACCGGCTTCGCCACCATAGAACGCAAATAATGCCAATCGCCATTAGCGTTGGCATCATGAGCACCGCAGGCCAAAAGCCTAGCCACTCAACCAGCATCCGCGTCATGGCCGCTTATGCCCAAACAGCCAGTATACTTTTTCATCTGCCTTCGAATCGGGGCAGAAAATCATTGAGCTTGACGAAAAGGGCGACAAGGAGACCTCACCAGATTTCGATACGATAAGGCCTTTAGATTGTTGGCCACAGGCTTCTGGCTGCGCAAATTCAGGTGGCTGCTGATATTCAGACAGATCCAGCCGCCCCCCTGCCACGATGACCACAGAGGCACCGATGTCATCGTAATATTTAGCGATTGGCTTTCCCTGTTCATCTGCCAAGAAAAAGCATTTCTCCTCGATACCCAGATCGAGTTGCATGCCTTGGTAATGCAAAGAACACTTATTGCCCGACAGCACCAACTGAAGTGAAACGTCATGAATTGATGCAACCTGTGGAGTCGACTGCGCATGTGCACAAGCCGTCAATACAACTGCTAGAATAACCCATAGTCGCTTTACAGCTGCCAAAACCACACCTCCTCTGATGCATCGAAATAGACCGGATCACCTTTCGTCATCTGCCGGCCATCCCAAAGGTCGATATGATCACCTTGATTGCCAACGCCCCAGAAGTTTTTGAAGAATACGATCCCACTATTGAGAAACGAAGACGAGTTAGCACTACGGTGAACCGTGGGGCTACCAAAGCCACCACCGCCATTCGCCAGCCAATTGGCCAGCTCCTGCGCCCTAAGAACATGGTTCTTGTGCCCAAACCAGCAACGCGCGCCCCGAAAGCCCGCCAGCGAAACGCCTGAATTGGCGAGCGCAACTCCCATCCGAATAGCGCATTGATTCTCAAAATTACCATTACCATTGGTCGCGCACGGCTCATCCATGCCTTTGTTTGCGGGGTGGTTGGCCCAAAGCGTTCCAAATGCTACTGCCATACATCCTCCTTGATCTATAACACAGAATGATACAGCTAAGGGGCAATAGAAGTAAGTGAGGGAATATTGCACAACTGAGTAATCAGGCCATTACTCATCAGCGGAGAAACTCAAACCCCGCCTTAGGATCGAGATCCAGCGCCTTGCAATAGAGGTCATATTCATACACATCCAACCGCCGCTCCATGCTTTCCACCTTTTGCACAAAGGAATGCGGCTCGCCAATCCGGGTGGCGAGTTCTCGCATGCTGATGCCTTGGTCAACCCTCGCTTGCTTGAGCCAGTCGACCAGGCTTGCATATTTGGAAGATGTGATAGCCTTTTGCATGCGTACCGATTATTGGTACGATTGCCAATGTACCAAAATCAGGTACAAGGAGAAAGCATGCCCAGGAGGCCGTTTTTATTGCACGCCTTCTTATCGGTAACAATGGTGTGCAGCACCTCGCCCACCGCGTACAACGCGACAATTTATTCAAAGCCTATCAGGTGAGTGATATGCAGGAGTTATTTTTACACACTCTAGCTGCCTTTTTTGCCATCACACTAGCCATTGGTGCTGGAATGGCGCTATTCAAGACACTCAGAGTGCTCTTCAGAACCATTTCGTTTATTTGTACTTTTCTGACATCGTCCTCCGATCCGAATCCCGATGCTGTTACCCTGTACCAAGGCCGTGTTGTAGAGGCTCGCAACTGGCACGGCAGTACCGATGGTGTGCTGTATAGTGAGTTTTGGCTGAGAGCTGAGGGTGGTTTGGAGCGACGCTACAAACTCAAGGGCATTCACACTAACCTGCGTACAGGGCACAGGGTAATACTCTATGAATACGCGGGCACTCTGGTAGCTATCAATAATCGATCCACTGGCACGGAAAGCTGGGTAGCACCAGAGTGGCTTCTTTCCTCACTTTACCCTACTGGTCGTTTTCGCCGTTTCATCTTTGGGAGCCTTATTATATGGGGTACCTATTTTCTTCTAACACCATCAACTTCAACCTTTAAAGAGCTACTGCTCTTTTTGGCTTGGGTAAGTTTCACAGGTCTTATTTTAACCTTAATGCTCCGCCATGTGTTTTCTACCAATTCACGGCAATCAATCCGGCTGAGCGCATTCTCGGCATTCTGCTATCAGGCATCCAAAGCCCCGTGATGACAATGAATCAAAACCGCCACTTTCCAGGTATATCTATCTCAACGAAGATCTCGTTCATCCGGCAATGCCGGATAAGCAAAAGATTCGACCTAATCTATACGAATTTTCTCGCCAACTTCACTCACCCTACACAACATCCCTCCTCCCTTGGCATTTTTCGACAATATTTAGGCGAAAATCGCTTCGCGTATTGGTTATGGTCATTCTGACCTTGCATATACTGATAAGCTAAGAATGTGAAGTCTCAAAACCGAGTTACTCGAGGTTAACAATGCGAAGATTGCATCATCCTTACTATTTAACCGACAATAAGGGAAGGCTACGATTTACAAAGCAGGGTCATGAAACACTAAGACCTTACTTCTCGTTAGCAGGCATCGATATTGGAAGGATTACAACCGAGGCTGAGTATTTTCAGGCCCGCCAAACGGCTTCGCCTTACTTTATGAATTGGCTAGGGCAACGAGCAACCAACTGGCCGGATTCCGACCAGTTTGAACTATTGAAGGAAGTCCTCTTCGGTCGTTCCTAATCTCTGGCACCAGCGGGGAATATTTCAATCGATCTTATTTTACGCTGCATCACCTTAATAGTTTCTGCCTGCTTTCGTAAGCGCTGATAATGCTCCTCTGTCATAATGGCCAATTCTGCTTCATACTCGCCTGACGCATAGCGTATAAGTGCTCTTTCGGCATAACCTTTTGCGCCTTTTTTTATCCTCGAATTCATCATTTTTCCATATTCATTTGGCCTTCTTTCTTGAAAATAGGCATCTATCGTTCCCTTGTTTAGTTCAACCCTGGAATGAAGATAACCATAGCTCTCGCCGAAATCTCCCAAAGAGCTCTTTCCCTCCAGGTATGCATCGCAGTAACGCTTCGCTTCGAGGTAGGTCAACAGATATGCCCTCTTCAGGAGCTCATCTAAACGCCTAAGTATTCCCTGGGTCGCTTTTAAGACCAATTTAGAGTCTATGCCCTTACGCTCTTCATGGTGGGCTTCAGCAAGCCCAAGTGCTTCCCGACAATCGCTCAATATTGCGTCAATTTCTTCGCTGGATAGTGTCATTCCTCTACCCCTTTAGCATTTACATAGTCAGCTACCAAGCGATTGACCACCGCGGTAATCGACGAGTCCTCTTGTATGACTTTGATCTGCAGCTTCTTGTACAAACGTACCGGCACATCACAGTTCAAACGTTTGGTGTCTCCCCGCAACAATTGATCCCTTATATTCGCTAAATCATCACGCTGCTCCTCACGCTCATGTTTTTTCTGTACAGCATCGACTAATTTACCCATTGCATTAACTCCTCTACGATGTATTGCATTTCATGTTTAGCTTTTTCGTCTTCAGCGTCGTATACGCTCAACCCATTGCTTGCGCTAACTGCATAGACGACACGTTGATAGGTCATGGATTTAAAAACCGGCAGTGAGTAATGTTTCAACGCCTCAATTACTTCACTACTTAACCGAGTATTCTGGATAGCGCGACTTACCAAAAAGGCGGCTTGGGTCCGGCCGTCAGTGATTTCCTGACGAGCTTTAATCAGCTCAACCAAGTCCGCCGTTGCCCAAATGTCGTAGGGCGACGGCTGTACCGGTATTAAAATGGCATCAGAGACTCTAATCGCAGAAGCAGCCAGATCCTTGAGCTGGGGTGCACCATCAATAACAACGATATCGTATTGCTGGCTGAAGTCTTTTAAGTCGTTAGCCAGCGTAGGGCGATCAAGACCAATTACCGGAATAGGACTGTTTTCATTGGCTGCCCTCCAGTCCCGGGCACTACCTTGTGGGTCACTATCGACCAACAACACTTTACCGCCTGCTCTAGCAAGGCCAGAGGCTATGTTGGTAGCCAGCGTGGTCTTTCCTGATCCGCCCTTCTGATTCAGTACCGAAATTGTCACGCCCATCTGCACGCTCCTGCTTCTATGAATGTATTGTTAATGCTTTTTCTCACTACGAGTGCCTCCAATAGCTCAATTAAGTGATTGCCAACGCCAGTGATTACACGATCAATATCCAAAAAAATTTCCCGCTACGCGGCCAGCCCCTGGCTGGCGCAGTCTTTCCCCTGGCTCACCGCAGCCCAAGGGCCAAACTGCGGCTCACCACACTGCGGCATTCCAGCCTGCTGGTACTGTCGCCAACCTTACGGCCAGCGGCTCCGCGCTCCAGCAACACCCTTCGCCCCACGCTGCGTTTACTGGCTTGGGTTTTAGGGGCCTAGCCTGGTCAACTCCCCATGCAGCAATTGAAGTCGGTGCACGATCCCGCGCGATCCCCTGAGCATCCTCTGTCTTGCGTACCCACCCAGCCTGCCAGGCCACTGAGCCGCTTTTCCGGTTGTTACACCGGGGGGACGGTTCCAAGCAGCAAGCCCAGCGAGGCATCTTTCCGGTTCCCGGCGCGACCCGTTCCGCAGAAAGTGGACGTTCAAACCTGCTACCGAACCCGGCCCAGATCTGCTGTCGCTTTCTCTGGGCCGAGCGCGGCCCCTGAGGTGCTTGCGAATTTTTTTCACGAGGGCTACTATTGCCCTGTAAAAGAAATTCACTCACTCAGTGAGCCAAGGCCCCACGTACTGATCCCGTCGCCAAACAGTCTCAGTACCTGGGGTTTTTCTTTGCCTGGCTATTCCGAAAAAAACGGCTGGATGCCCAGAATACGGGCGCTAGAAACGAAAAAAGCCGCGAAAATCGCGGCCATCTCGGAATTGAAAAATATCTAAGTGATTGGTTTTATTGATCTATGCAGGGAAATCGTCCGGGTTTCGAATCTCTCCGGGCGCGCCATTTTCAGTATTTCCAACACTCGCATTTTCAATGCCTCCACATTCCTCCCCCATTCGTCAACTGGGTCTTGAACTCTCTTTATACTATTCTTGGAACTTGGAAAGGACCTTCGATTCAGGGAATCTCATTGAGGCTCGTTGTTTTTTGCGTTTTGCTGGTATTGTGTTTCACAGTGGGGTCAGCCTGGGCCACAACCGCCATTCCCGCCTATGATGACTCCACAAGAATTGTCGTCACGCCCTACATTCAGTATCTAAAAACCCCCCAAACGCTCACCATAGAAGACATTGAGCAGATCCCAGCGAGGCAGTTCAAAAGCCAGGGCACCGCCATTTTTCAAGGAGGGTTTACCTCCGATACCTATTGGCTCAAGTTTACGATCAATGACCTGCGCACCTCAGCCGAGATCAAGGAGTGGATACTGGCCATCAACTCGCCAGTATTGTCTTCGGTTAAGTTTTACAGCCGAAACCGCTCAGGCCAGTGGGCCCTCTCCAGCGCGGGGGCGAGCGAGCGCTTTTTGGAGCGCGAATACAAATTACGCGAACTGGTTTTTCCGTTAGCGACCCAACCTGGCGAAACGCGTACCTTTTATCTTGCTATTTCCTCCAGCACTTCAGTACTGGCGCCAATCGAGTTGTGGGACAAACAGGCGTTCATCGAACACCACGGTTACGATGCTTACATTTGGGGGGCCTATTTCGGTATTTTAGGCGCGATGTTGCTGTACAATCTGTTCCTGTTTTTCGTCATTCGGGACGTTGCGTATTTTTACTACGTCGGATTTGGTTTGTTCAGTTCGATTTCCATGGCGGCGCTCAATGGCGTTGGATACCAATTGTTATGGCCAGGGTACCCAGACTGGAATGCCATCACCTTATCCGTCGTCATTCCAATCAATTTCTTTTTTGGGGCGTTCTTTGCGCGTGCCTACCTGGAAATGGCCGACGTCGATAAGCGGCTGAATCGTTATCTTTCCTACTTCGGATATCTCTGTTTACTACCCAGTGCGTTTTCCCTGGTAACCGGAAAACCGCTGAACGACGTGGTGACGTTGGCGGCGTTTTTATTCGTAATATTGTTGGTCCTTTCGGGCATCAAAGCATTGCTTGCAAAAAAACGACAGGCCCGCTTTTTTCTATCTGCCTGGGCCTTACTATTCCTCACCATCTCGCTGTTCAGCGCAGGCTTGTTCGGGCTCATCACGCTGACACCGGGTCTGCTCTATTCCATTCATATTGGTATCGCTGCGGAGGTCATTCTGCTATCGCTGGGATTGGCGGACCGCATAAATACTATGAAGTCAGAACGCTATGCAATGCAGAAACAGTTAACCGCTATCTCAGAAGAACGTAACCAGGAGTTAATACAGTCCCTTAAATCCAAAGATGAGTTTCTGGCAACCATCAGCCATGAGATGCGCACTCCCATCAATGGCATGCTGGGGGCCGTTACATTACTGAAGCGTACCGGCAATGAAACAGAGCAGCAGAAACTGCTGGCTGCAGCAGAACAAGCCGGGCAAGACATGCTGGGAATCGTCGAGAACCTGCTGAGCTTCACTGAGCTGCAGTCCGGGGCCATAAGCCAACAACAGGAAACCTTCGAGGTTCTTCCTCTAATCAAACAGCTGGCCAACAAACACAGAGAAACATACCAAAACGATCAAGTGAATTTCATCATTGAAAACCAACTGCTTGAGCACTGCGTTCATACGGACAAAGGCATCGTGGTTAGAATGCTTGGGGCTATTTTGGACAATGCGTTTAAATTCACCTTACAAGGACAGATCACCGTTACACTTGCGCAAAAAGATTGCGCGGGAACTCAACAGCTTGTTATTGATGTGACCGACACAGGCATCGGTATAGCCAAAGCCAATATCGAAAAAATATTCAAGCCTTTCTATCAGGTTGATCAAAGCTTCTCACGGCATTTCGGCGGGCTGGGCTTAGGCTTGTCGATCTGCTCACGCTTGGCAGACCTGGTCAATGCCAAGCTTGAACAGACGTCCATCGAGGGCCAAGGCACCACCGTTTCCCTGGCTCTTCCGGTCACTTTCATCAACACCAAAGCACCTGACACAACAACATCGACCAATCCGGATCAACCATCGCGGGAACCGGATGCGCCCATCAGGATTTTGATCGTAGAAGACAACATAACCAATATGATGGTTACCAAAGGCTTCATCAGCAAACTGGGTTACCAATACATCTGCGCTGAAAACGGTAAAGAAGCTGTCGAACTCATGCAGCGTGAGCAAGCTGACCTGATTCTAATGGATTGCCAAATGCCAATCATGAATGGTTTTGAAGCGACCAAACTTATACGTCAGCTGGGCAACGCAAATCGAGATATTCCCATACTCGCCGTCACCGCCAACGCCATGCTGGAAGACCGCGAAAAATGTTTGACTGCAGGCATGAACGACCACATTGCCAAACCCATCGACTCAACACTGCTGCATAAGAAAATTGAGTTTTGGTTGCAGATGCAAGCTGACTGAACAGGTACCTTTTCCGACAGCAAAGCGCCCCACCCAAAGTCAGCAACTATTACTTTCAACACCAAACTATCCTATACTCATGAACCTATACGCAGAAGAGGCCGATTGCCTGCAGGAGCCGGTGTGACTAGCTTGCCCAACCTACCCGTACCCAAGCACATTCTGTTCGACTGGCATGGCACCCTGGTGGACACCCAGGACGCCATGATCGCGGCGCTGGAAGAAATGCTGCCGCAGATGGAAGACCTGCATTTAATCGAACGCCTGCAGCCGGAAGAAAAGTGCCACACCCGGGACGATGTGAAACTGGTGCGTTACATGCGTTTGTTCCGCCGCCTGCACCCCAAAATACTGGCCGAACGGCGAGTGTCGAGAACAGAGATATTCAACGCCATTTTTGGTGCCGATACCGAAGCCAAACACCTGGCACACCGGGCCTATAATCGCTGCTATCGCAACCACTTCGGCAAAGTGAAACCCTTTCAGAAAGGCGTGCGGGAATATCTTTCGTCACTGAAGCGTCTGGGCATAACCGTGGGTGTGGCCACTAATCGCAGCCGTGAATTTTTTCAGCACGAACTGCGCACGGTGGATGACGGTTCCTGGCCCCGACTGGTGGATCTTTCCATCTGCGCCGATGACGTTACCTATTACAAACCCGATCCCCAGGTGATTCGTTACGCCCTGGCCCAGATCGACACCTATCCACGGCCAGAAACCTGGTACATCGGCGACAGTTACCTGGACGTGGTGACCGCGCGGGAGGCCGGTGTCACTGCCCTGTTCTACAACGGCGGTTGCCGCAGTCCGGAGGAACTAAAGGCGCTGTTTTCGGATGACCCGCACTACACCCCGGATGCCATCATCAACAGCCTGGAAGAGCTGATGGACCTGCTGGAGGAAGTCCAGCGCAATCATCCCGAGGCCTTTGAGAAAATCGTCAGCAAGGCCCGGCCACCAGCGTTTCCGCCACCGGAACCACCGCCCCAACACATCGAACCGGATTGGCACCCCTCGGTGGCACGCTTGACGCCACCGGCGATCATTCTGTTCGACTGGCACGCCACCCTGGTGGACACCCTGGACGCCATGTATCGGGCGGTGGACGACATGCTGCCGGAGTTGGAGCAGCATGATCTGCTGCATCGCATCGTTAACCCGAAGCAAAGCAAATCCCCCGACGATGCCAAACTGGTGGAATACGTAAGGGACTTTGCCCAGCTGCACCCCAAGATCAAAGCAGACCGCAAGATCTCCCGCACTGACATTTTCGAAGTGCTGTTCGGTGATGATCAGGAAGCCAAAAAGATTGCCCATAAAATTTTCAACCAGCATTACCGCAATCATTTTGGTACCGTGCTGCCATTTGAACCCAAGGTCCGCAGCGTTTTGTTAAGCCTGAGGGCTCTGGGCATCAGGCTGGGCGTCATCACCAACCGGGATCGGGAATTCTTTGAACACGAGCTGCAGGCGGTGGAGGAAGGCACCTGGGCAAACCTGTTCGACACCATGGTGTGCGGCGATGACACAGTGAACCGCAAACCCCATCCCGATCAATTGATCGAGTCCGCGGCTCAACTGGGGCGCGCACCCGCCACAGACATCTGGTATGTGGGGGACAGTACCACGGACATCATTGCTGCCAAAGTCGGCGGCTTTACCGGGGTGTTTTTCAACGGTGCCCAATGGGATCTGAACTGGCTGCACACCATTTTTCCGGGCAACGAACGTTACCCCTACAAACCGGACGTGGTGGTGAATGATTTCTCGGAATTCTGGGCCTTGGTGCTGGCCTGTTTGCGCAGTCACGCCTGAATCTGAATCACAGTCTGTTCCTACATTATTACGACAGACCGGTCTCACCGCAGGCCACCACCACCTGGTTGCGACCCAGTGCTTTGGCGGTGTACAGATTATTGTCGGCACTCAACATCAGGGTATCCAGGGACTGACCCAACTCCGGCAACATGGAGCAACAACCAATGCTCACGGTCACCACACCGGATGCATGACCGGACTGGTGAGGTATGCCGGCGGATTCCACCCGCCGCCGGATCTGCTCGGCAAGCATGAACAGGTCCGCCTCATCCGCTTCCGGCAGTAAAACCGCAAACTCCTCACCGCCGATTCTTGCCACCAGATCCGTCGCCCGGTTCAAACCCTGACTCAATATGGCCGCCACTTGTTGCAGGCACGCATCCCCCATCGGGTGACCATAGTGATCATTAAACTGCTTGAAGAAATCCACATCCACCATCATCACGGAAATCGGGCGACCGTGGCGGGCACAACGATACCATTCCTGCTCCAACGTCGATTCAAAGCAGCGCCGATTGGGAATCCGCGTCAAGGCATCGGTTTGCGCCTGGGATTCCAACTGTTTGGTTTTCAGTTGCAATGCCAGATGGTTTCGAATCCGGGCCCGCAACGTCCCGAACTGAAACGGTTTGGTAATGTAATCCAGCGCGCCAAGCTGCAGGCCCCGCTCCTCATCCGTGACATCATCCATACCGGTAAGAAACAACACGGCCACGTCCCGGGTGCGGGGTGACTGCTGCAGTTGGTGGCAGACTTCGTAGCCGTTCATGCCCGGCAGGGACACATCCAGCAGCACCAGATCCGGCACCCACTGCGCCAGGATGGCCAGGGCCTCCTCACCATTGTGGGCTGCCCGCACCGTCACGGATTCGAAGCTTAGCAACTGCAGCAACAGTTCAACGCAGGCTGGGTCATCGTCCACCACCAGAATTCTGGGTTTGGTCTCCACTGAGTTCATCAGGCATCTCCCGGCTGTCATGCAGAGGCGGAACGGGTGATTCAATGTCTCTGCTTGATATTTGCTATTAAATATTCGTGCCAGTTTGTGGAACCCCGCAGCAGGCGGGCCAGAGCGGCCTATCTATCGCCACCGGAGACATCTGTTTGTAGTTTGGAAAAGGATTTTGTAAATACAGGACCGGATTATTTGGCAGCCGGACGTTTTTGCAGTTTACGTTGCAGGGTACGGCGATGCATATTCAGAGCGCGGGCGGTGGCCGAGATATTACCGTCATGATCCATAAGGACTTTTTGCAGGTGCTCCCACTCCAACCGGTCCACACTCAGCGGAGTATCTTCCATGGTCACGGGGGCTGCGTCCCCGTCGCTGTCAAACAGGGCCATCACCTCAGTGCTGTTCACCGGCTTGCATAGGTAATTGTCGGCACCCTGTTTGATGGCTTCCACCGCGGTGGCAATACTGGCATAGGCCGTCAACATCACCACGCGCTGATCGCTCCACTGATTTTTGATTTCCTGCAGCAATGCCAAGCCGCTTTCCCCCGCCAGATTCAGGTCCAGCAACACCAGATCATAATACTCACGCTGCAGGTGGTCGATTGCGTCAGCACCGGTCTCCACCGCGTCCACCTGCAGGCCTTTGCGCTGCAGGGAACGGCAGAGCGTCCGCAGGAACACCGGATCGTCATCCACCAACAGCACACTGTAGGCTTGTTGCGATCGTTTTTGTGACATTGCTTCCAAAGCTCGGCCTCAATCTTCGTTTGTTATTATCGGTTAGTCTCAACTGTCCAGCAGCGGCAGATGCACACTGATGATGGTACCCGGTTTCTGACTATCCTGTTCAGTGCTTTGCTGACGAGTGTGCAAACTCAAGGTGCCACCCAGACGTTCCACCGTAGCGTGGGACAGAAACAGCCCCAACCCCATGCCGTCCCTACGGCTGGACACCACCGGCTGCCCCAGCTGTTGTTGGATGCGTTGGGGAATCCCCGGCCCGATATCTTCGATTTCCAGCCGCAGCTGAGCGCCCTCCACCGCCGCTCGCAACACCGGGCAGTGATCACCGGCCCGTACCGCATTATCCAACAGGTTGAGCAACGCCTGCTCCAGGGTTCCATCGGCCATGACACTGCCGGCAATATCGGGATTGATCACCTTCAGCGCAAAGCGGGGATGCAGCAGATTGAATTGTTCCCGTACCTGTTGCAATAGCGCTTGCACGGCGAGAGGTTGCGGCACATTGTGACGCAAATGCTCTGCCCGCTGCATCATTTCCTGGAGAATGGCCTTGCACAGCTGAATTTGCTGCGCCATCAATTCCCGATCCTGGGCCCACTCCGGCCGCCCCTGCACCAGTTCCTTGAAATCATCCACCAACACCGACAGGGTGGACAGGGGCGTCCCCATCTTGTGGGCGGAACTGGCGGCGAAGGTGGCCAGCGCCACCAACTGCTCATCCTGCAGCATCTTTTCCCGCTGGCGGGCAATCAGGTGCTGCTGCTCGCGTACCGAACCCGCCAGGGGAATCACCAACAGGCAGATCAACAGTGCCGAGATGGCAAAGGTCAACCACATACCCAGCAAGTGCAGCTGCATAAACCCCTGATGGTCATCGGCGGTGTGCCCACCAGCGTGATGAACATGGCCCGGATCAGGCCGCGACAGGGGCTGGTAGTAGTGCGTCAGCAGGGTGTACAGCAAGACCACCACCAGTGCCAGCAGCAGCGTCTGCCAGGGGCGCAAACTCACCGCACTCAACGCCAGGGGCAGCAGCAGAAGGGAAATCACCGGGTTGGTGTGACCGCCACTGGCAAACAGATACAACGCCAGATTGAACATGGAAACCAGCAGGATCACCAGAAAGGCCATCCCGGCGGTGGACTGCAGCTGCGCCGAGAAAAGGGCACACAGCCCGGTCAGCAGCAGCTGCCCCGCCACTGCACTCCAGAGGATGGCAGCAGGCAATTGAAAGTCCTGCAGGCCCATCAGCCACGCCGCCAGGGTCATGATCAGTGTGAGGGCGCCGTTATACCACAGCAGGTACCGGGCACCGCTGCCCGGTAACGGGCTGGTTCGCTCCAATGGGATTCTCCCTGGTTCATTGCGCCGCCATCGACGCAGGGTTATATTGCTGGCCGACGCTGAGTATAACAAGGAACGCCCATGCTCTGGATCGAAGCCGCCCTGGCCTTTGCCCTGACCATGACCATTCTCTCCACCGTGGCCTCTGTCATCATTGAAACCCTGCACCGCCTGGCCCGCACCCGGGAACGGGGGCTGCAAAACATTGTGGAACGCCTGCATCAGGATGTGCTGGCCCCGTTGCTGACAGAGGAATCCCGGGCCCAGCGCGAGGATTTTGTGCAGGGGTTGACCCGGTCCTGCTTCTACACCTCCTCCCGCACCGTCGCGCCCCTGGACAGGATCATCAATGCCGGCTCCCTTATCAGCTTGCAGGAACGGGATTTTGTGCGACGTCTGGCCCGCAGCCCGGAGGGGCACGCGCTGTATTCCCGGCATGGCCACGACCCAGAGGCACTGGCCACGCTGCTGAACCACATCCTGGATCGCTTCAGCGCCATCGGCCAGGATGCCAGCGACTATTTCAAGCGCCGCGCCGGCCTGTATTCCCTGGCCATCGGCCTGCTGCTGGCGTTCTGCCTCAACATCAATACCCCGCACCTGTTTCAGACCTTTCTGGCCAGCAAAGACACGCGGGTGGCGGTGGCCGAACAGGCCCAAGCCCTGGACCACTGGATGCAGACCCCGCCCCGCCCCGATGACTGGCAGGAACTGAAACCCCTGCTGCAGAACCTGCAACACAACGCCCTGCCAATTGGCTGGCATACCGCCCCCTGGCATCAGCCCCAATGGGAGAACAGCCAGCAGCCACTGGAACTGCTGAAATGGGTATTGTCACTGGCGCTGTCGGGGTTGTTGATCGGGCTGGGAGGCCCGTTCTGGTTTGATACCTATCGCAAACTGGGCGCCCTGGCAGGCTTGCACAGTGCGAAAGTCGAGGAAGGACGAACGTTGCCCGGCGCTGACAAGGGCGGGCAGAATTGGCTGGCCCTGTTTGAACAATCCATCAGGGCCAGCCAGCTGGAGCATCAGTCCACCACCGGGACCAGATAGCGGGGATCTTCAATCACGTTGACTTCCACCAGATTGCCGGCTTTTTTCAGCAATTGCTTGCAGTCGGCGCTCAAGTGCAACAGGTGCAGGGTCTTGCCGGACTTCAGGTAACGCTCCGCCAGGGTGTCGATGGCTTCCAGGCCGGAATGGTCGCAGACCTTCGACTCCGCGAAATCAATGATGACGTCGTTCTTGTCCTCAGCCACCGAGAACTGGGTAAGGAACGCGGTGGTGGAACCGAAGAACAACGGGCCGCTGACCCGGTAATACTGGGATGTACCGTGTTCCTCCCGCTGCACCCGGATTTGCTTGGCGTTGTTCCAGGCGAAGACCAGGGCCGACACGATGACCCCCACCACCACAGCCACTGCCAGGTCGGTGACCACGGTCACCGCCGACACCAGCACCAGCACAAAGGCATCGCTGCGGGGAATCTTGTTGATGATGCGGAAGCTGCTCCATTCAAAGGTGCCCAGCACCACCATGAACATCACGCCCACGAGCGCCGCCAGGGGAATTTTCTCGATCCAGGCAGATCCCACCAGAATGAACGCCAGCAGGCTGAGGGCAGCCACAATGCCGGACAGGCGACCGCGCCCTCCGGAATTCACGTTAATCATGCTCTGGCCAATCATGGCGCAACCGCCCATACCACCGAACAGGCCGGTTACGGTATTGGCCAGACCCTGGCCCACACACTCCCGGTTGCCGTTGCCGTGGGTCTGGGTGATCTCATCCACCAGGCGCAAGGTAAGCAGGGATTCAATCAGGCCGATGGCCGCCAGAATAATGGAATAAGGCAAAATGATGCGCAGGGTTTCCAGGTTGAACGGCACCGTGGGAATATGGAACTGCGGCAGCCCTCCGGCGATACCGGCCACATCGCCCACCACCCGGGTGTCCAGGCCAAAGCCGATCACCAATCCGCTCACCACCAGAATGGCGGCCAGGGACGAGGGAATGGCCCGGGTCAGTTTCGGCAGGAAGAAGATAATCCCCATGGTGAGGGCCACCAGCCCCAGCATGCGTGCCAGATCTCCGGCTTCCAGCCAGGCCACGTCCACCACACTGCCCTGCAGGGCCGTACCCTGCAGCCAGCCGGTTTCACCGGCCACCCCGAACTGGCTGAGCTGGGCCAGGAAAATCACAATGGCCAGGCCGTTGACGAACCCCAGCATCACCGGGTGCGGCACCATGCGTATGAACTTGCCCAATTTCAGCACGCCGGCGGTCATTTGTAGCAAACCCATCAACACCACGGTGGCGAACAGGTATTCCACCCCGTGCTGCGCCACCAGGGCCACCATCACCACCGCCAGGGCGCCGGTGGCACCGGAAATCATCCCCGGCCGGCCGCCGAATACGGCCGTGATCAAACCCACCATAAACGCCGCATACAGGCCCACCAGCGGTTCCACACCGGCCACAAAGGCAAACGCCACGGCTTCCGGCACCAGCGCCAGGGCGACGGTAAAACCGGACAGCACATCATTTTTCACACTCTGGACAGTGTTTGCCTTCAATTCAAACATAGTGCTCTCTCAACTACAGCTCTCATACTTCGGGAGACAATGGGGCCACGCAATACCCTGTGTATTAACCTGTGCAATTACCAAGCCTACACATGATTTGTTGTTATTCTGGGAGGGTCCGGGTGGGGTGCTCCGGGTGAGGTGGTACGGTTACCACGCAAGGTCGCGCATGGTAACCGCAAGCGAAAATGAAATCAAATTGACAGCCTGGCCGGTTGCGAAACGCTAAAAACCGTAACCGACCTGAAACCAATAGTCACACGCCCCCTGCCGAAAATCGTCACGGTTTTCCGCATCGCCCTGGATCACCAAGTAGTTGTTGCGGGCCGGATCGAAGGGCTCCCAATAGGGCACACCTTCCCCATTGGGGTTGCCGCTGCGGGCAAAGTTACCCCACGCCTGCTGGAACAGATCCCTGACCCGGCGGTCGGAGTCGCTGACCAGTGCACTCAGCAGAGGAAATTCAAACAGATAGCCGATATCCGCCGTGTGGAATACCCCCAGCTCCGGCGCATTGCGCTTGAAGCCAAGGGAAACCACCTCCATCACCACGCTGAATACGTTCTGCTCCAGGGAATACAGCCAAACATTATTGTGGCTGCTGTATACCCGGGCCATATTCAGGGTGGGGCACTTCATGATGAGGTCGCCCCGCACCTGGGCGTGGGCGGCGCCAGCGTTGGCGTAGTCCGCCAGGGGATAGCGCTCGGTAATGGCCTGCCCCTGCCCCGGATAGCGTTGTTCCATCAGCTCAGCATAGCCCTCTGCATCGTCCGGGTGGGCCAGAAACCCGGCAAACAGGCTGCCTTCATCCAGGTTGGTGCCCAATAGAATGGGAATCTCCCCCTGGCGCTGGGCAACCAGCTCGATGGGGCTTGCGGGGAACAGGTCTCCATCCACCACCAGTCCCGGCCGGTACGGCCACTCATCCAGGGTCCAGACAAAGGAGGTGAAGAGGTCGTACTTCTTGGCCCGGCGGATGTCCTCGATGGGCAGGTCACGGGCACACTGCAACGGCTCCGGTGACGCCAGGCAGCCCAACTCCTGCAACAGGTCCTGGCCAATCTGCTGGGCCTGTTCCAGGCTCATAATGCCCAAGGTGTCGCAGGCTCCGCTTTGCATGATGGCCTTGTGCAACAGGGGCTCCGGGGATTGGGTCTTGGGTGTGGCCAACAGCGCGCAGGTGTTGGTGGAACCGGCGGACTCACCAAATACCGTCACATTGCCGGGATCACCGCCAAACTGACGGATCTCCGTGTGCACCCACTGCAGGGCCGCCACCAGATCCTTGATGGCCTGGTTGCCGGACAGCGCCTCGCCACCGCCCATTGCCGGCAATGCAAAAAAGCCGGAGATCAGCAAACGGTAATTGGCACTCACCACAATCACATTCTGGGCCTGGGCCAACTTGCGGCCATCGTATTGCAGTTCATTACTGGAGCCCGCCGCCTGGGCTCCGCCGTGCACCCAGAACATCACCGGATGGGGGCCTTCCCCCTCCGGCACCCAGATGTTCAGGGTCAGGCAATCCTCACTGGGGGAAAAGGCCGGAATACCAGTGGCCCACTGGGTACAGGCATGACCTTTGTACTTGGCGTCGCGCACCCCATCCCAGGCTGCTGGTGGCTGTGGATCGGCCCAACGCAGCTCACCCAGGGGTGGCGCTGCATAGGGAATCCCCAGGTATTCTTTGACATTGCCATCCCGCTTGCCCTCCACCACACCATAGGAGGTGGCCACCTGCGGATCAGCACCGCACCCGGCCAACAGAATGACTGATAAACCCCACAAGAAACAGAGTCTGAACTGCACAGGAACCCCCACCCGGTATATCACCGTTCATTATAATGAAGCGGATCATAGCGGGCGCAGGGTGGGGGATATTGTACGAAGGGGCCGAATGCGTTTTGGGATAGGCAGTGCAATCAAGGGAGAGTGCAAGTACACACGCCTCACTCAACCGGCCCTCCATACGAACAAAAAAACAACAACACATCCATAATCTATCTGGTATTTTCGATGAGGGGAACAAAGTCACCGAGCCGACGTTGCTGAACATCAGATGCAATGCGGTTCGAAAAGTTGGGGATGATTATTCATGGTTAACCTTGTTAAACCATCTGTGTTGCTATTTATTCTCGCATTACTGTCTGGATGCTCAGCGCTGGATGGCGTGGCCATGCTCAATACAAAGGGCGACTATCAACAGGTTGTACGGACGTCTACCAACGTCAAGATCAACCAGCGCTTCGATTCGGAATACAGGGTGACAAACGCACTGGACTCGGTGTTCGGTACCGGCACCAATACCTTCGCGCGCTACTACTATCAATTGGAATCAGCACCAAGTGACCGCTATCGGGATTTTAGTGTCACCTTCTACTACCAGTGCAGTTATGGTGAACGAATCGACGTGGTGCATTTTGATACCATGGCCATCGGCAAGGAAAAAAGAGGCAGTCGACTTCCCTCCGAGAAATGCAAGCATCGCCCACACAGATACGAATTTGAAATTTCCAACATACCTTACAACAGCTCCCACACCGATGCCTCCGGCGTAACCCGCGTGGGAATATATCGCAAAGGTGTATTCCGGGCAGGCATCATCAGACGGCCCAATGGTGAGACTGAGTTCGTCAAGTTTGATACAAAGGGCAGAGCAAATGGTCCATGGAGAAGAATAGACCCATCAGGAAAAATGTTTTCCGGCACCACAAAAAACGGAGAATTTGATGGAGATCTCTATATATACACCCAAAACGGCGAGGTGTTTTTTAATCACTACGACAATGGAACAAGGGACACCGAAGAGTACGTAGATGAAGCCTCAGAAGCTTTTGTGCAAGACATATTCGATCGAGAAGTCAAATTGGAGACGCAAGCGATCGACCAGAAAATAAACCAGTTACAGAACGCCATCCAGCAGCAAAAAAACATTATTGCAAGTAAAGAAGTGCAGGAAATCAGGAAAACAATGACAGAGCATTGGGGTGGCAACGACTGTAACTCCATCGGGCTTTATCTCGTACGAGAGGATCCCAACATGTCAGCCGATGAGCGGGAGTACTGGAGAGGGGTTCGCAAACAAAAAGACCAGGCGAAAAGGCAGATTTGCGAAATCATGAACAAGATCGGGTACTCGCTACCGAACTCAGTCAATGCTAGTTACAGGGATCCTATTAAGGCACTCATTGACTCCACAGACTTATCGCAACTCGGAATAAGCGAAACCAGCACCTTGATGAAAGCAATAAAGGCCTATCAGGAGCTGGACAAGCTAACTCCGAAAATCAAAAACCTCGAAGCAGAAAGACGCAATTCAGAGCGAGATCTGGCTCGGCAACAGCAGGCGCGAAAAGAGGCTCTATTGGCAGAGTCTCGACATGAGTTGATTCAGAAAAAGATTTCTAAGGCTACACAGAAAAAACGGGAGTTTGATGCAATGAACAAGTGTTTTGCCTATGTCGGCTGGGGAACGTATGAAACCTGGAAAGTCATTCCCGAAGGACACATGTGCCAAGGTCCGGCCGGTTGGATAAAGTTTCTATAAACCCAGTACTACCCCAAACGACCGGTCTCACTTAACAAGCGAATGGCGACCGACGCCGCCGCCGTGCGGTTCTCCACGCCCAGCTTTTTGAACACCTGCTCCAGGTGTTTGTTCACCGTGCGTGGGCTCATGTCCAGGATCTGGGCGATTTCCCGATTGGTTTTGCCGTGGGCAATCCACAACAATACCTCGGCCTCCCGATCGGTGAGGGCAAAGGTTTTCTTCAACACATCCTCATCGGAACCGCCGTCTTCTTCAAACAGGCGGAACAGATGCTCGTTGGCACTGACCTCCCCCAGATATTTGCACTGCAGCTTCTTCAGCGGGGCATCCAGGGAAAGTTTATGACCCTGTTCCGGAGTGCGATCCAGCCACGAGCGCAACAGTGGCGCCAGCATGGTTTCCAGCCACTTGCTGTCCGCCAGGGCAGCTTCGAACAGGGCAAACACCTGGGGCGTGGCCCACAACATCTGCCCCACGGAATCGGTGGTGAAAATATTCTGCCCGGCATTATCCAGCGCCACCCGCGCGCTTTGGGTCATGCGGGCATTGGCCAGGTGTACCCGCATGCGGGCCACCAGTTCCTGGGGATTAATGGGTTTGGAAATATAATCCACGCCACCGGCTTCCAGCCCCATCACAATGTGCTCCGTATCGCTGAGCCCGGTCATGAAAATAATCGGCGTGTTTTTCAGGCCCGCATTCTGTTTCATGCGGCGGCAGGTTTCAAAGCCATCGATGTTGGGCATGATGGCATCCAGCAGAATGATATCCGGCGTCATCTTGCTGGCAATGTTGATGGCCTGCTCACCGTCCAGTGCAATCAGCACCGTCAGCCCTTCTTCGTCCAATGCCTGGCTTAACATGCCCAATGTCTCTGCGGAATCATCCACCACCAACACCACATCGGATTTGCGCTCTTCGGCCATCATGCTGATTTCACCTGGTCTAAATTCAGAATACTATCCATCCTTACCTGCTGGATGGCAGCTTCCAAATACTTCAGGAAAGCTGCACTGGTGGTTGTATCCTGTTTCAACTCATCCAGTTTTTTGCGTAAGCCCTGCAGATGACCGATCTCCGCCATGATCTGCAATTGCGCAATCACCTCGGCGGCTGGCAAATCCTGCTGCTGCAACGGTTGCGGCATCATCGTACCGGGCATTTTGATTTCATTCTCATAAATCCAATCCAGCTCCAGCAACCCCGCCAGGCGCTCCAGCAGGGAATGCACCCGCACCGGCTTGATCAGGTAATCGTTATGGGGTTTCGGTTCACCGTCTTCCTGCTGACCTTCGCGGGCATCCGCCGAGATCATCACGATGGGCACCCTCTCCCCCTGCTCCCGCAGCCGGCAGGCCAGCTGCAGGCCGTTGATGCCCGGCATATTCATATCCAGCAGATAAATATCCGGCTTCCAGTGTTCCACCAGGGCCAGGCATTCTTCTGCATCCTGGGCTTCGGCCACAATAAAGCCGATGGGCTCCAGTATGGAGTTAATCAATGTACGATGGGTTGCATCGTCGTCCACCACCAGAACTTTTTTGCGCAGACCCACATAGCTGCGAATCCGTTGTTCCAGCGCCGGCGCCACCGCGGGCTTGGCAATGCTGGACAGCATCAGGGCCACTGTAAAACGGCTGCCGACTCCCGGTTCGCTTTGCAGTGAAATATCCCCCCCCATGATGTCCGTCAGCAGGCGGGTGATGGTGAGGCCCAACCCGGTGCCCGGCGTAGGGGCCATACCCGGCTCGCGAATCCGCTCAAAGGGCCTGAATATCTTTTCCACATTATCCGGGCTGATGCCCACACCGGAATCCTGTACCGCAAATTCCGCCACCTGATTGCGGTAGCGTACCTCCAGGGTCACCTTGCCCACCTGGGTGAACTTGATGGCGTTGGACAATAGATTGATCAGAATCTGGCGCAGGCGTTTTTCATCGGTGGCCACATACTCTGGCAGCCGCCCGCGACAAATATACTCAAACTCAATGCCCTTGGCCTGGGCCTGCAGCCGGAACATATTCACCAGCTGGTCCATCAGTTTGGCAAAGCGCACCTCATTGCGGTGCAGATCCAGGCGCCCGGCTTCAATTTTTGAAATATCCAACAGGCCTTCGATCAGATCGGAAAGATGTTCACTGCTGCGCAGGATAACGCCGATGGCTTCGCGCCGGGATTCCGGAATGGAGCGGTCTTTTTCCAGCAGTTGCGCATAACCCATGACGGAGTTCAGCGGCGAGCGCAATTCGTGACTGATGCCGGTGAGGTAACGGCTCTTGGCTTTGTTGGCCGCTTCCGCCAGCTCCTTGGCCTGCTGCAATTGCAGATCCGTTTGCTCGTGGGCCAGGATTTCCTGTTCCAGCAATTCGGTTTGGCGTTCCGTTTCCTCCTGCGCCACCAGGCGGCTTTCATGGGCCAACACAAACAGCCAACAGGCCACACCCGACACAATGAGCAGAATGAAAAATTCCTTCCATAACAGATTGCCGATGGCCTCACGCAGTGCCTGTTCCGGCACCGGCACTTCGAAGTACACCATAGTCAGCACCAGGGCGATGAACAGTGCGCACAACGACATCAGCGCCATGAAATGGCCGAAGCGGGAGTTCATACGCATCACAATGCGTTCCGGCAGAAACTTGGCCAGCAGGTGCAGCATCTGCTCTGACATACGGGCGTGGGGTTTGCAGCGATCCTGGCAGCGGGCATCCAAGGAACAGCACAGGGAGCAGATGTGTCCGCCATAGGCAGGGCACTGGGCGATGTCTTCGGCTTCAAACCGGTGTTCGCAGATGCAACAGGTCGCCATGCCATCATCGGTGGCGATGCGCGCCGGGTCACGGGCAATGTAGTAACGGCCGCCGGTGGCCCAGGCAATCAGGGGGGCAAACACCAACGACGATGCCAGGGTCAGAAACGGCGCCAGGGCCTGACTCACTTCACCGTAGGTGCCCATGTGGGCGCTGATGCCCACCAGGGTCGCCAGCACCATGGAGCCGAACCCCACGGGATTGATATCGTATAAATAAGCGCGTTTGAACTCGATGGTTTTGGGGCTCAGCCCCAGGGGTTTGTTGATGATCAGATCCGCCACCAGGGACCCCACCCAGGCCACTGCCACAATGGCATAGACGCCGAGGATTTCCTCCAGCGCTTTGTAGATTCCCAATTCCATCAACAACAGCGCAATCACCACATTGAAGATCAGCCACACCACCCGACCGGGATGGTTGTGGGTCAAGCGCGAAAAGAAGTTGGACCAGGCAATGGAGCCGGCGTAGGAATTGGTGACGTTGATCTTGAGCTGCGACAGAATCACAAAGATGCCCGCCACCGCCAACGCGAACTGCGGTGACTGGGTCAAGTAACCGAAGGCCACCCGGTACATGGTGGTGGGGTCCGAGGCATCCTCAATGCCCACACCGTGGCTCAAGGCCAGCACCGCCAGAAATGATCCGGCAAAAATTTTCAGTATGCCGGCCCAGATCCAACCGGGCCCCGCCACCAGCATGGCGAACCACCAGCGCACCGATGACACCTTCTCCCGTGGCGGCAGAAAGCGCAGAAAATCCACCTGTTCCCCGATCTGGGCAATCAGCGAAAATATCACCGACGCCGCAGCACCGAACAACAGAATATTGAAGCCCGCGTGCTCCTGCTGCTCTGTGCCCACGAACTGGGTCCAGTCTTCCACCGAGGCCACATCGTTCCAGGCAATATAAATAAACGGCAACAGTTGCAGGCACACCCACACCGGCTGCGACCACAATTGAAAGCGACTGATGAGGGTGATGCCGTGCGTCACCAGGGGTATCACAATCAGGGAACTGACCAGATAACCGATGGATAACGGGATCTGGAACAGCTGATCCAACGCCATCGCCATGATGGCCGCTTCCAGGGCAAAAAAGATAAATGTAAAGGTAGCGTAGATTAACGAGGTGATGGTGGAGCCGATGTAGCCGAATCCTGCACCACGAGTGAGCAAATCGATATCTATGCCATATTTTGATGCATAGTAGCCGATGGGCAGACCAGTGATGAAGATGATTAGCCCCACGGCCATGATGGCCATTGCGGCATTGTTGAAACCGTAGCTGAGGGTGATGGCGCCGCCGATGGCTTCCAGCGCCAGAAAGGAAATCGCCCCTAGCGCGGTATTGCTGACCCGGGCCGCAGACCAGCGGCGGGCGCTTTTGGCGGTGAAGCGTAACGCGTAATCTTCCAGGGTTTCATTAGCTACCCACTGATTGTAGTTGCGTCGAACGCGAAATATTCTTTGCCTTGCCGCCATAACCTCTTGCTCACACCGAATCCTCTGTCTGCCCACAGCGCACCAGACGATCCAAAGCCGGCGGATAACTGTAAGATGGGGCCCGTGTATCGGACTTCCCCCAGTCACATCCTGAATGACCTGGATTGAGTATCAGAGCAAGTTGCATACCAAACGAAACCATTATGTTTAACCCGCGGCGCGTCAGCGCGCGCTGCACTGCACCCGGCCCTCCACCAGATTGGCCACGAACCACTGTGGCACTTGCGCCCCAGCGCCCTTCAGTTCCCCCGTCAGGGCACCGGAATCCAACAGCGCGGCGGACAGCGGCACCAGCAACCGATCCCGCACACTGCGACGCAAGGCCCGCGCGCCATAGTGTTCATCAAACCCCTGTGCGGCAATGTGTTCAATCACCGCGTCGGACACCTGCAGTTGAATCTGCTTTTTCATCAGCTGTTGATTGATGCGCTCCACTTCCAACAGCACAATGCGGGACACTTGGTTGGCACCAATCCCGTCGAACAACTCGATGCAGTCAATCCGATTGAGAAATTCCGGGTCGAAGTGCGCCCGCAACGCGGCTTCGAAGTGCGTGCTGCGACAGTTGGCATGGGATCTTCTAAAACGCTTTAGATTAAAGCGCCCATGCCACCATCGGTGGTGCTGGTGCCGGCGCCAGGATTCCGCTCCCAGGTTACTGGTCATGAACACCAGGCAATTGGTGAAGGACAACTCGCGGGTGCCAGAGGCCAGGCGCAGGTGCCCGCTGTCGAATACATTCATCAAACTGCGCACCACCTCCTGGCTGGCCTTCTCCACCTCATCGAACAACACAATGCCGGGGCGGCTGGCGCTGCCCAGAATCGCCGCCTCATCCAGCAGTGTGGTGTTCTCTTTGCTCCCCACATAACCCGGTGGGGCACCGGTGATGGCAGCGCTGTAATGACTTTGTGACAGCGTGTTCATGTCGATTCGACAGAATGCCCCGGCATCCCCATGGATGGCTTCCGCCAGCAGACGCACGGTTTCGGTTTTGCCAACGCCGGTATCCCCCAGCAACAGCATCACCAGCAGCGGTCGGCGGGGTTCGGTCAGGCCGGCCTTGATCACCTTCAACTGCTGGCAGAGGGATTCCAGCACATGATCCTGCCCCACAATACGCGCCCGCAGGCGCTCTGCGATCCCGCCGGCATCAAACGCGTAGCGGGAGCGCACCGTTCCCACCGGGCTGACCTGACTTGCTTCGGCAGCCGCCCGGTTTTGCTGTTGGTTGTGCGCCAGCACATCATTGATGAAGGGCATACTTCAGCAGCCTGGGATTAAGCGGTGTTTTCCTTTTCGGAACCGGGCAACTCGTACACCGGGCAATCCGCCACCCCGACGGTGGAGCGAGTAATCGCTTCCACGTCCTGCTGCGCCTTCTCGGCATCCATGACCCAGGTGCGGTAAAACTCGAAGGGGCAGTCCGCCACCCCTTTATTGCCATCCCCGGAGTTGTAAACACCGGTGTAACCGCGGTGCAACAGTTTGAACAAGTGGTTCTGCGACTGGTCATTGGCGCGGGCATCACGGATTTGCGACACCGACAGTTGCGCATACTGCACGCCCATATCCTCCTCCCCGCATTCCCCCAGGGTGCGGCCGTCAAAGCCGATAATGGCGGAATGGCCGAAATAGGAATACACCCCGTCGAATCCGGTGGCGTTGGCCACGGCCACATAACTGTTGTTGGCCCAGGCCATGGTCTTGGCCATCATTACCTGCTGCTCTTTGGCCGGATACATATACCCCTGACAGCGGATGATCAGCTCCGCCCCCCGCATGGCGCAATCCCGCCAGATTTCCGGATAGTTACCGTCGTCGCAGATGATCATACTGATCTTCAGTCCCTTGGGTCCTTCCGTTACATAGGTGCGGTCCCCCGGGTACCAGCCTTCAATGGGGCACCAGGGAATGCATTTGCGATACTTCTGCACGATCTCACCCTGGTTGTTGATCAGCACCAGAGTGTTGTAGGGTGACTTGTTGGGATGTTCTTCGTGTTGCTCACCGGTCAACGAGAACACGCCCCAGGTGTTGGCCTGGCGGCAGGCGGCCGAAAAAATCTCGGTCTCATCCCCGGGCACGGTGGCGGCGGTAGCCATCATCTCGTCGGCGTCGTACATGATGCCCATGGTGCTGTATTCTGGAAAGATCACCAGATCCATGCCAGGCAGGCCCTGCTTCATACCCACGATCATATCGGCAATCTTGCGGGCATTATCCAATACTTCCGCTTTGGTATGCAGGCGGGGCATTTTGTAATTCACCACCGCCACACCCACGGTATCCGGGCTGCTGGATATGTCACCGTGTCTCATATTGGCTACTCCTCTGTTCGTCATGACTGCTGCGAATGAAACTGGCAAAACACTACTGCAGGCCCTTGTTGACTGCCTATGCGTCAAATGACGTAGGGGCTTGGGTCATTCGGCGAATGTTCCCCCCCATTGGAAATCGCAATACTGCAATCCCATGACACGATGCCTTGCGCCTGTGCGCTGCCGACGGGCATTTGAGTGTCTTTTTTGGGTCGTAAATCAAAAGAGGTCGAACCATGTTGTCCAAAACCCTTAGCTCCAAGTTGAAAAAGACCGCGCTGGCACTCTCCGCCAGTTTGCTTATGGCACCCGCCATCACCCAGGCGGATTCCGTGAACACCACCGGACTGGCTGTCACTGATGACAAGGTTACTGTAGGCATCCTGCACTCAGTCACCGGCACCATGGCCATCAGTGAAACCGGTTCCGTGCAAGCGGAAAAACTGGCCATCGAGCAGATCAACGCCATGGGGGGCGTGCTGGGTCGCAAGATCGAGGTTATTCAGGAAGACGGTGCCAGTGACTGGCCCACCTTTGCAGAGAAATCCAAAAAGCTGCTGGTGAACGATAAAGTGGCGGCCGTATTCGGTTGCTGGACGTCCGCTTCCCGCAAAGCTGCTTTGCCGGTATTCGAGCAGTACAACGGTATGCTCTACTACCCCACGTTCTATGAAGGACTGGAACAGTCGCCCAACGTAATCTACACCGGACAGGAAGCCACCCAGCAGATCCTTGAAGGCCTGGATTGGGCATCGGAAACCAAAGGTGCGAAGAAATTCTACCTGCTGGGCTCCGACTACATCTGGCCCCGAACGTCCAACAAGATCGCCCGCAAACACATCGAAAACGTGTTGAAGGCACAGGTCGTGGGTGAAGAGTATTATCCCCTGGGCCACACCCAGTTCAACTCTGTGATCAACAAGATCAAGCTGAAGAAGCCTGATGTCGTGTTCATCTCCGTGGTGGGTGGTTCCAACGTGGCGTTCTACAAGCAGCTGAAAGCCGCCGGTATCGACATGACCAAAGAGAAGCCCCTGTTCCTGACCATCTCCGTGACCGAGGACGAAATCCTGGGTATCGGTGGCGAGAACATCGAAGGCATCTACGCGTCCATGAAGTACTTCCAGTCTCTGCCCAACGACAACAACAAAGCCTTTGTTGAAGCGTTCAAGAAAAAATGGGGCAAAGACATCGTAATCGGTGACGTAACCCAGGCTGCCTACCTCGGCCCCTGGCTGTGGAAAGCCGCAGTGGAAAAAGCCGGTTCCTTTGACATCGACAAGGTACGTGAGGCCTCACCGGGTATTGAGCTGACCACCGCCCCTGAAGGCTACGTCAAGATCCATAAAAACCACCACCTGTGGTCCAAGACCCGCATCGGTGTGGCCATGCCCGATGGCCAGTACAAAGTCGTGTACGAAAGTGACGACCTGATCGAACCCGATCCATTCCCCGAAGGTTATCAATAAGGCAACTCGCGGTGGCGCCCTTCACGGCGCCACCTGCCCTGCTCCATCTCTTGGTAGTAATTTCTGGAGGCTGCTATGTTTGCCGAGTACACCGCGTCAGAGCTGACGTCCATCTTCGCCATGCAAGGGTTTGCTGGTCTGATTCTGTTCTCAGTGTTCGTGCTGATGGCACTGGGACTTGCGATCATTTTCGGTCAAATGGGAGTGATCAATATGGCACACGGGGAATTCATGATTCTCGGTGCCTACATTACCTACTTAACATCCAACCTGTTTTCTGAGTACGCGCAGAATCTGTTTTCAGGGTACTTTTTCATTGCCATGCTGCTGGCGTTTCTGGTGACCTTTGCGCTCGGGGCACTTGTGGAATGGGGCATGATCCGGCATCTCTACAAGCGCCCCCTGGACACCCTGTTGGCCACCTGGGGCTTAAGCCTCATCCTGCAACAGCTGTATCGTACTGTATTCGGCCCCCGTGAAGTGGGTGTGACGCTGCCTGACTGGTTGATGGGTTCCTATCCTCTCACCGACATGATCGAAATCCCCATTAACGGCATCTTCGTTATGTGCATCACAGTGGTGATCTCCGTTGGCGTGTATTTCTGGATGTTCAAATCCCGTTGGGGTGGCCAGGTCCGTGCGGTGGTACAGAACCGTGAGATGGCCGGCGCAGTGGGCATTAACACAGAAAAAGTCGACCGCATCACGTTCGCTCTGGGTTGTGGTATTGCCGGTATTGCCGGTAGCGCGTTCACCATGGTCGGTTCCACTGGCCCCACGTCCGGTCAGCTCTACATTGTGGACACCTTCCTGGTGGTTGTGTTCGGTGGTGCATCCAGTCTGCTGGGTACCATCGCCTCCGCGTTCACCATTTCCCAGGCCCAGTCCACCATGGAATTCTTCTTAAGCGGTTCCATGGCCAAAGTACTTACCCTGCTCGCTGTGGTCGGCATCCTGATGCTGCGTCCCCAGGGTCTGTTCTCACTCAAGATCCGTAAGTAACAGGAGCAGATTATGTCCTACGGTTTGCGTTCGTTTCTGCCCAAGAGTGACATGATCAACATACTGCTGCTGGCAGTGTTGATCATGGTGATCTTTCCTCTCAGCATGGATATTTTCCGTCTCAATCTAGTCGGTAAATATCTGTCCTATGCTTTCGTCGCCCTGGGCCTGGTGCTCTGTTGGGGTTACGGTGGCATCCTCAGCCTGGGCCAGGGTGTGTTCTTTGGCCTGGGTGGTTACTGCATGGCGATGTTCCTGAAGCTGGAAGCCTCTTCTCCCGAGAACACGGCAATCCAATCCACTCCCGGGATTCCGGACTTTATGGACTGGAACCAGTTAACGGCATTGCCCTGGTTCTGGGAGCCCTTCAACAGCCTGAGCTTTACCATGATCGCAATCATTGCGGTGCCGGTGATTTTTGCCTTCATCGTCAGTGTGGCCATGTTCAAGCGTCGGGTAGGCGGGGTGTACTTCGCCATCATTACCCAGGCCATTGCCGCGATCCTCACCATCCTGATCATCGGTCAGCAGGGTTACACCGGTGGTGTTAACGGCATTACCGACCTGCGTACCTTGAAAGGCTGGGATATTCGTACCGACGAAGCCAAGTACATCCTCTACTTCGTGTGTTGTGCATGCCTGATCGGTTCTATCCTGGTGGCACAGTTCGTTCGCAAGAGCAAACTGGGGCGCTTGCTGGTAGCGATGCGCGACAAGGAAGACCGGGTGCGTTTCTCCGGCTATGACGTTTCCAACTTCAAGATCTTCATCTTCTGCCTGGCCGCGGCGTTCTCAGCCCTGGGCGGCGCCATGTTCACCCTGCAGGTTGGCTTCATGTCGCCGTCCTTCGTGGGCATCGTGCCTTCCATCGAGATGGTGATCTTCTGCGCCGTGGGCGGACGCCTGTCCCTGCTGGGTGCAGTGTACGGCACCTTGCTGGTGAACTGGGCCAAAACCGTATTCTCGGAATCCTTCCCTGAACTCTGGTTGTTCGGTCTGGGCGCACTGTTCATTGGTGTGGTACTGGCCTTCCCCAACGGTCTGGCCGGTGTGTATAGCACCTATGTCGAACCCAAGCTGGCGAAGTGGTTGAAGAGTCTCAAATCGGCACGACCACCACTGCCCTCCGGCACTGCAGAGTCGAGGAGTTAAACCATGAGCGCAACACCAATGGGTAAAGATTTTGTTCTGTCGGTGGAAGGTTTGACGGTTTCCTTCGACGGCTTCAAAGCGGTTAACGATCTGTCCTTCTATGTGGACGAAAACGAGATTCGCGTCATTATCGGACCCAATGGCGCGGGTAAAACCACAGTCTTGGACTTGATTTGTGGACGCACCAGAGCCACGGACGGCTCGATCAAATTCCGTGGCAAGGAGCTGACCAAACTCAAGGAACACCAGATCGTACACGCCGGGGTTGGACGCAAATTCCAGAACCCATCCATCTACGAAGACCTTACCGTGTTTGAAAACCTGGAGATCTCGTTTCCCCGTGGGCGCAATGTGTTCGGCGCCCTCATGTTCAAACGGGATAAGGAAGTCATCGACAAGGTGCACGAGATTGCCGAGTTGATCTTCCTGCAGGATGACCTGAACAAGCAGGCGGCCCTGCTCAGCCATGGGCAAAAACAGTGGCTGGAGATCGGCATGCTGCTGATCCAGGACCCGGAGCTGCTGATGCTGGACGAACCGGTCGCCGGCATGTCCGTGGCGGAACGCAAACAGACCGCTGAACTGCTCAACAAAATCACCAAAGACCGTTCGGTGATCGTAATCGAGCACGACATGCAGTTTGTGGCTGACATCGCCAACCGCGTCACCGTGCTGCACCAGGGCAAGGTACTGTCCGAAGGTTCCATGGACAAAGTGCAGAACGACCCGAAAGTGAAAGAAGTGTACCTGGGACACTAGGAGGAGAACCACCATGTTGAATGTATCCAACCACAAAGTGTCCTACGGCCAGAGCGAAGTGATCCACGGGCTCAACTTTGAAGTCAAACCCAACGAAATCGTCGCCATCATGGGTCGTAACGGCATGGGTAAAACCACGCTGATGAAATCCCTGATTGGTGTACTGCCGTCCGACGGCAGCATCAAGCTGGACAACGTGGAAATGACCAACATGAAAAGTCACCAGCGGGTAGCCAACGGCATGAGCTTTGTGCCCCAGGGCCGGATGATTTTTTCCACCATGACCGTCAAGGAAAACATCGAAACCGGGCTCACCACCACCAAGGAGAAAAAAGTACCGCAGGATCTGTACGACCTGTTCCCGGTACTGCTGGAAATGAAATCCCGCCGCGGCGGCAACCTGTCCGGGGGTCAACAGCAACAGCTGGCCATTGCCCGGGCTTTAGCCAGCAAACCCAAGATGCTGCTGCTGGATGAACCCACCGAAGGTATCCAACCTTCCATCATCAAGGAAATGGCCCGCACCCTGCGTCGCATCCGTGACGAAAAGGGTCTGTCCATTGTGGTGTCGGAACAGGTGCTGAGTTTTGCCCTGGACATCGCCGATCGCATTCTGGTGCTGGAAAAAGGTGAAATCGTCGCGGAGGAAACCCGCGCAAATGTTAACGAAGAAAAGATTGCTGCTTACTTATCGGTATAAGCACTTTTATAGAAACTGGCTCTTGTAAAACAAAATGTCTGGAGAATATGACCATGGCTGAAACCATTATCAAAATAGATCTTAACAAATCACCCTACGATCAGGACGACATCCATAATCGCTGGCACCCGGACATCCCCATGGCGGCGATGGTAAAACCCGGCGACGATTTCATCATCGAATGTTACGACTGGACCGGTGGTCAGATCAAAAACGATGACGACGCCAGCGACGTGCGTGATGTGGATTTGTCCCAGGTGCACTTTTTGTCTGGCCCGGTGGGCGTGGAAGGTGCAGAACCCGGCGACCTGCTGGTGGTGGAAATCCTCGACATCGGTGCTTTCCAGGAAAGCCTGTGGGGCTTCAACGGATTTTTCTCCAAACAAAACGGCGGTGGCTTCCTCACTGAGCATTTCCCGGAAGCGCAAAAGTCCATTTGGGATTTCAAAGGCATGTTCACCAGTTCACGCCATGTGCCCGGCGTTGAATTCGCCGGTTTGATTCACCCCGGATTAATAGGCTGCCTGCCCTCCAAAGAGATGCTGGCGGAATGGAACAGGCGCGAGAAAGAACTCTATGACACCGAGCCGGACCGCGTACCCGGCCTGGCGAACCTGCCTTATGCCGAAACCGCCCACATGGGTAAAATGACCGGCGCCGAAAAAGACGCGGCCGCCGCCGAAGGTGCCCGTACCGTACCGCCCCGTGAGCACGGCGGCAACTGCGACATCAAAGACCTGTCCCGCGGCTCCAAGGTTTACTTCCCGGTGTACGTGAAAGACGGTGGGTTGTCGGTGGGTGACCTGCACTTCAGCCAGGGCGACGGCGAAATCACGTTCTGCGGAGCGATTGAAATGGCCGGCTGGATTCACATGCGGGTGGAGCTGATCAAAGACGGTATGTCCAAGTACGGCATCAAGAACCCCATCTTCAAGCCCAGCCCGATCACACCCAAGTACGATGACTATCTGATCTTCGAAGGCATCTCGGTGGATGAGCAAGGCAAACAGCATTACCTGGACGTACACATCGCCTATCGCCAGGCCTGCCTGAATGCCATCGAATACCTCAAGAAATTCGGTTACTCCGGCGCCCAGGCCTACGCCATTCTCGGCACTGCGCCGGTACAGGGCCACATCAGCGGCGTGGTGGACGTGCCCAACGCCTGCGCCACACTGTGGCTGCCCACGGACATCTTCGAGTTCGATGTGAAGCCCAACGCCGATGGCCCCACCAAGTATCTGGACGGCTCCATTGACGTACCCTTGGCGCCAGATAAGTAACAGCACCGGATCAACAACGGGAGGTATGTATGCCTGTCTATGATTACAAATGCAAAACCCACGGTGTGTTCCACGAGCTGGCCACCCTGGACGATCATGCCAAACCCTGCCCCTGCCCCCAGTGCGGGTCGCTTTCGGGCCGGGTTATCATGATTCCACCGGAATTTCTCAACATGGACAAGGAGCGCCGCCAGGCGTTCCAGACCAACGAGAAAGCGCAACACGAACCCATTTTCTCAACGGACCAGTCCCGCAAGATTCACAAGCGGGACGGCGGTTGCGGCTGCGGGGATCACAAGAAGCGCAACTCCAAACTCATGTACACCGCACGGGGGGAGAAATTCTTTCCCTCCATGCGGCCCTGGATGATCAGCCACTAGGATGATCTGACAGGTCCACCGCGGCAGCCGTGCCTTTCCCACGAACTCAGGGCACGGTTGCTGCACCTATTCCATCACCTCCATCTCCACGGCCTTATCTACGCCGCGTCAAGCCAGCAGCGCCCGATACAGGTTGTACACACTCAGGGTACTGATCAGGATTCCCACCAGCACCAGCAGAGTCCGCGGCGACAGCTTGCGGGTCAACACTGCGGCAAGGGGAGCTGCAAACACTCCGCCCAGCACCAACCCTGCTATTGTCGGCCAGGTATCCGGCCCCACCAGCACTGCGAACGCGGCGGCGGACGAAAGTGACAGAAAAAATTCCGCAAAATTGACAGAGCCGATCGTGGTACGGGGATCGTGACCGGAGCCAATCAATGTGGTGGTGACCACCGGACCCCAGCCACCGCCACCCACGGTGTCCACAAAGCCCCCGCACACGGCCAGCTTGGCCACGTGGCGAGGTTCATGGGCAGCCCGTCGCAGACGTCGAAACGCCTTGCTCAGAATAAACAACCCCATCAACAGCAGGTAGGCGGAGATATAGGGTTTCAGGATCGCGCCGTCGATTTGGGTCACCAGCACAACCCCCAGCAGGGCACCGACAATCCCCGGCACCAACAACTTCAGGAACAATGATTTGTTGACGTTGCCATAACGCACATGGGACACCCCCGAAAACCCGGTGGTGAACACCTCTGCCATATGGACACTGGCCGTAGCGATGGCCGGCGTAACCCCGGTGCCGAGTAAGAAAGTGGTGGCGGTGATGCCATACGCCATCCCCAGGGCGCCATCCACGGCTTGCGCCGCAAAACCCACCAGCACCGCCGCCCAGAATGAGTAGCCGGTGAGTGTTTCCAGGACGGCCTGCAAGGCACCGGCCAGATCATTCTGCAGGAACAGGCGACTGACCAGGTACAGCGAAATCGCCAGTAAGGTGGCCATCACAAAGCCAACCGCCAGGCGCAAAACCGGATGGGTACCCGGGTGGGTCACTGCCTGCTCCAGAGGAGGCAGCCCCAGTTGCCGATGGCTGTCGTTTTCGCTGGCTTCCAGATCCAGATTGCGAATCTTCATGATACTCCGTACCCACTGTGATTTTGGTACGGCGAGATTAGCAGGCCTTATTTAGAACGGGCAGGAATATTATATAATATGAATAGCTTTCGAGGTTATATGGGGAGCCTTGATTGCCGCAGTCCAGTCACAACCCCGTCCGCAGAGCAATCCAATCCTGACTTTAATTTTCCCCGCTTGTGCTGGAGCGTTGGCGTCAGCGAAGTACCGATGAACTTATCGATACTTTTCGTAGATACCTTTCGCCCATACCAACTGTGGCTCCAGCGCATTCACCTCGGACTGCAGTGGTTCCGGCATACTGTCCGGCCATTCCAGCCCATACTTTGGTGGCATGAAGAGAGGTGCCAACAAGGCCGCCGCTGTCAGGTCTGCGCGGCTGAATCGGTTACCTACCAAAAACTCATTCTCATCTACAGCGTCGTTCAACCGCTCCAATGCCATCAGCATTGATTGGCGCGATTTAGCGGCAGAGGCCTCATTAACATCCATGAGTTTGCGCATGGTTTTCGATAATTTCGGGTACATCACTTTGAGGAAGGGCTTGGCCCAGAACGGCCCGTCAGTAGCAAAGAATCCAATAACCAAATTCGGATGTTTCAACAAGGTGTGATAGGTGTAACGGCGAAGGTGCACACCGATTTCCATGTCGAGGTAACGCTCCCACTCCCGTGCCGACTGGGCCTCCTGCGAATTCACAGGTGTCAGTTTCTTCTCGGGAAAGTGTTCATCCAGGTACGTTATGATCTGCTCTGAACCCTGCACTGACCGCCCATCATGAACCAACACCGGTACCGATGACTTGGCTGCCAGTTTGGTGGTGGTCTTGAGGTGCAGCCCGGGCAACAGGTTCTGCGTGGTATAATCCAGCCCCTTGTAGTCAAGGGCCCACTTGGCTTTTTCACAAAAGTGCGAAATAGGAAATTGATACAATATCAACGACATAGTGATACTCTTTTATTATTGTGTCTACGGATAGAGTTCTACCACACTTATTGGCCAAATCCTATGAAGAAACTATTGATAGTGGTGCATGCCCCTTCCACCAACACTACCCGATTGCGGGATGCCGTGGTTGAGGGCGCCAGCCACCCGGATATTACGGAAGTGGACATTGTCACGCTTGCGCCCCTGGAGGCCAGCGCCGAGGACGTGCTGGCCTGTGACGCCATCATATTGGGCACCACCGAAAACCTGGGATACATGAGCGGGGCGTTGAAGGATTTTTTCGATCGGGTCTACTATCCCTGCCTGGAGGTAAAGCAGGGATTACCCTTTGCGCTGTTGGTGCGGGCCGGTCATGACGGTACCGGCACCTGTCGCGCCGTGGACACCATCACCACCGGCCTGCGCTGGAAAGCGGTGCGCGAACACCTTGTGTGCCGTGGCGAATGGCAGGAGAATTTTGTGACGCAATGCCAGGAGCTGGGCACCACCATGGCCATGAGCCTGGAGGCGGGAATCATTTAACCGGTGTATTCCGCAAACTTAAGGCCATTCTTGCCCTGGCGCTTGACCTCATACATCAATTCATCAGAGCGTTTTACAATGTCTTCCAACGAGTCCGGCGCAACGTTGCAGGTCAAAGCGCCGATGCTGAACGTAATCGGCCACTGGTTACGCTGCATTTCCAGCAGCAGGTTAGCCTGCAGTTTAGCCAGCATGGTGTTGACAGATTGATGGTCTGTTTCAGGCAGTAACAGGGCAAACTCATCCCCGCCCAAGCGGGCCAACACATCAATTTTACGCAGGGATTGCCGCGCGCACATGGCCACCGCGCGCAGCGCCTGGTCACCCACCACATGGCCAAACCGGTCGTTCACCTGTTTAAAGTTGTCCAGGTCAAAATACACCAGGGTAAAGGGATGCTGGTAGCGCTGCAGGCGATCTATTTCCATCTGGGCCAACTGATAGAAGAAGCGTGCGTTAACCGCGCCGGTCAGGTTATCGGAGCGGGCCAGTTCCTGCTCTCGCTCCAAAGCCTGCTTCACCCGCACCAGCAACCAGGTGATGATGACAAAAAAGGAGAACCGGATGCCGCCGTTCCACACCGCAATCAGCGGGTGTGAATAGGGGTGCCCCAGTGTAGTGTCAGCAACATACCAGACCACCGCACTGACCAGGGAGGCCAGCATGCCCAACGTGCGCCCGCCAACCCAGGTCAACAGCGCAATGGGCACCACATAAAAGAATGAGAAAGACAGCTCATACCCTGTCAGATAATCAACACCGCCTACCAACCCAATGAGTAGCATTCCCATCAGCAATTTAGTTAGCCGGGGCAGCGTCTCCAAACTCATCAGCAAGTTCATGACCTTTTCCTTAGGGCCTTAACTCAGGCAACCGGGTATCACAGAATTACTATAGCCCTAGCTGCGGTCGGTTAATAGCGGTACTCTGGGCCTTTTTTAACGCCCGCCAAAGCCCATGTGCGGCAGAAATTTTGGCCGGCAATAGATCACTGATGAGACGAAGTCTTTAGCTGATAGCTTTGCGCTATTGTATGATACCGAGCACCCTGAAGGCGGCCAGGGTAAGCTGCTTTCGAAATACCAAATCGGAGGGCTGTTCTATTTCAATGTGATTGGCGAAATACCAGGTGCGGCCGTTCACCACCAGATACCCCACGAACCAACCATCCCGTCCGGACCACCCGGTTTTAGACCATAACGTAAAGCCGTGCTGGTCATCGGACTCCATGATGTCCTTCAGGGTTTCAATGTGCTGTGGGGCGATGGGCAAGGACTCGTTCACCACTTTCCGCAAAAAAAGTATCTGATCCTGCACCGAAACCCGCAATTCACCATCCAGCCAAAAGCGCGACACGTCTGGTCCGGTCAGTCCATTGCCGTAGTCGAATTGCGCCAGATACGTGCGATATTTGACGTCGCCCACTTGCAAGGCATAACGTTGGTAACACCACACGCAGGAGCGTTGAAAGGCCGTTTCCAGTGTCTGGTTTTGATTCCAGGGATCATACTCCCGCTTAACCCCATCCCAGGTAATGACGTCGTCCGCCCCCTCCAGCAAGCCTTCCTGCAGAATAATGAGCGTGTTGGGGATTTTGAAGGTGGAGGCAGGAACGAATCGATCAGCGGCATTGACGTTGTGCTCGTATCGCGGGGCGCCCTCCTCTGCCTCAATGAGCAGGGAGCCGGTGATCCCTTTCGATTGATAGAGATGGGCAATCGGATTGCCTTCGGCAACGGCCCACCCGGACACAAGAATCAACAGGAGCGCAAAAAATGAGTTCATGGAATCGCCTGATGCCGTGACAGGAAGATTGAATTCTAACGAAGGCGCGGGTGGCTGCAACTAGTCGCTCAGCGCTTTTTCATATTTAAGACAATGTACCGTTGCCCCACAGGAAACATAACCAAAGCGTTCATAGAAGCCTTTGGCGGTCAGGGTGCTCTCCAGGGTGAGATGGCGAACGCCCAGCGCACGCACACTGTCTTCGGCCGCCGACAGCAACTGAGCCCCAACGCCCTTTCCAACCGTTCCCGGGCGCAGATACAGAAGGAACAGATGCCCGCTGTGGCTGATGCTGGACACCCCTACGACCTGCCCACCCTCGTCGGCGACAAAGGTGTTGGTGGCCTGGTCCTGAATCCAGTGCTCGCAATGGGCGACGGTTTTATTCTGCAGCCAATCATCTATTCGCGCTTGCTCGCCGTGATGATCCTGTTGGCACAATTCCACTATTGAGGCCCTGATGACCTCACAACACTGGGCGGCATCCTCAACCTGAGCGCTTCTGATCATATCCATTCCTTTTGTGATATTAAAAAACCAGCCATCCTAGATGGTAAACGCGACATCCTGATGTCCAACCTCAGCAACGGACCAATTCATTAACAGCACACCCAGCCCATGTTCTGGCTCCCAGACGCATTCAAACAGCAGACCCACTGCTTCTTCGGAAGGCTCCAGCTCCCCAATACAGATACCGGTTGGTGTAATCAACTGAGTCAACTGGCTGGCGTTTTCAATGAGTGGTGCCCGAATATCAGCTTGGTCGCCAAACTGCTCACGCAAGTCGGGCAACTGTTCCAGATAGTATCCTAGAATGCTGTCATATACAGTTTCTTTCAAACGTGCTTCCATCTGGCAGTATTGATTGAGCACCTCAATCTGCCAATCGAAAAGCCTGCCATGGTCAGACGGCACTCTGAGCTCCACCTCCTGCCCCAACAGCACACTCTGATAAGCAATGACATAGGTTCCAAATTCATCTGGTTGAATTGTTTCAAAATCGAAGTTCATCAAATGCGACCCTAAAAGACCTCGTGATGCTCGAAAGCAAAACTTCTGAAATCTTCCGTTTTCCTCACTGAATCCAGCACACCGGAAACCATGATCTTCTCGAAAGTGGATTTACCCGCCAAAAGAAACATCTTATTGAATTTTTGCTGAGCCAACACCCTATCCGCATCATCCAATGTACGTAGCCCCAGCGTGAAAGCATCGATGCGATTGCGAGCAGGTTGCCAGCTGACATTCCAAAGCTGGCACTCCCGATTAAAATCGAAATATTTCCACTCCTGATTGTTCCACTTAATGTCCTCCCCCAGGATAGACTCCATCGGCTCACCGGTTTGCAGATATTCTTCAATAGTGGACTGGAAAGACTCTACAGATGCGGCGCAGAGCATAAAGCTACCCTCCTCCGCCAGGATCTCGACCGCAAATCCAAAAAAAGTCTCTCCTTCGTGAAGTTCAAAAAAGCGCTGGATACAAGGCAGGGCCGATTCGTATAACGCATCTACCAGGTCCGCACCTTCCAAAACATTCATAACCTCACCTCTACACGACTATATCAAAGCCTGCATCCAACTACTTATCCAAACTCTCAAGTTTGCGAATTTTCCATCGCTCGAATTCGGGGTAAGTGGGCGACTTGAGCCATTCAGCATAGAACTCTTGATGGAACTCATCGAAACGGGAAAATCCATATTTCTCAGCCTGAGTTTTCAGCACCGAGGCCTCCTGCGCGTCTTCATCCCATTCGAATCGCAACATCAATGCCCGCGCAAAGAGCCTGACAGGGGAACAACCCAAATCAATCACATGCCCGACGTCTTCCAGATTGATCAGAAAGAAACGTTTTCTCTCACTGTCATAAAAGTAAACATCCAATCCACATTCAAACAAAGCCACAGCCGCGCTGCCGAGCATTCCGGATTCCAGACCTTTGGCATGAAACAGTTTTGCATACCCCACCCCAAGCGGATCTAAGCCCCGGCAGCAATCTTGGACAAAAACCCCCAACTCCAGATTCTCCGCCATCTTAGTATGATGCTCTATATCGATTGTCATGCGCTGAACAACCTGGATAGCCGGCAGGCTTGTCTTAACAGACCGGTGGAAGCTTGAAGGCGCTCAGCATCAACACTCAAATTCATCATCGATATCATAATCCTTGGAAAAAACGTCTTCCATCGAATAGCCAAGCACAACGCTTTCGCCCCACTCCAAACTCATTTTTCCAACTCGAAGATGGATTCAGCAATATCCTCGATGCGCTGCGCCAGTAGCGCCTGTGCATCGTATAATCCACGATTGTAAAAGTACGGGCCGATTTCCCGCGTGAAGAAATCCAGCAGAAACAACGCATCAAACTGGCCTATATCACTGTCCAATTCGGCATTGAAATAGCTCTGAATTTTTTGGGTTATAGCCTCTTTTTCCTCGTTGCTGAACTCCATATTACCGACTCTCTCATGGTTTCTTTATTGACAGGCATGACACAGACACGGTGCTTCAATCAGATCCTAGAAAGTGCAAGATCGTGGACTTGTGCTGTGTCGTACCAAGCCACTTTTTTACAGCAACAGCTTGCTCTGCATCCTCCTCGCCCACCCTCTTTTTGAGGCGTTCTACCCGATCCAGTTCCGTACGCTCTGCTCTCACTTTTCGTTGCCAACTGTCCGTAAACACACTGGGCAGCGCATTCCCAAGCTCCAGCGATTTCAGCAGTTGCCACTCCCCGCCATCCAACCAGGCCTCATCACAATTTCCACACAGATCCAGTCGGGTGTTAAGCGCACCCGACACAAGATATTTCGTCATCAATCTGCTACATTTCGGGCAGCCCAGCGCGGTTGCGGTGTCAGCGTCAGATCGTATCTCTCCTGTATCAACCACGTCATCCGACGTGACAACCACCCGTTCTGACCAGTCCCGGTAATACAAAAGCGACAGCAAAGCTCCGTTACACTTGGGGCAACCCATTACCGGCAACCCTTCTTCGAGCTTGGTCGGTTTCAAATATTCATTCTTGCATTTTGGGCAGTGCATTCAGCTTCCTTATATTTGTGTGTTTGGCTTTGGTACGTTTGACTGTGACCCAACATCCTTCACTTTTCCAACGAACTCATCAAATTCACCAGATAACTGACGTTATTCGGCGGCAGATAGAAATCGTATTTCTTCGATTTAAACGGGCTCGGCTGCACCTCAAAGTCGGCATTCAGTATATAAGTTCTGGGAACGTATTTGCCATCCAGGCTGAACTTGCTCAGATAGTGCCCGTCCTCATCCTGATTCAGCCGGACCAGCACCACTTTATCACTGTGGGAGATAACCGACGGGTCGTGGAACATCCTGGAATACTTCTTACACACTGAGCACCAGTCGGCGTACACCACCAGAATCACATTCTTTTGTTGCCGCTTTGCTGCAAGCATGCCGTCCACGTAGCCATACCACTGGATGTCGGCATCGTTCCAGTCAATTTCCGCTTTGGCCACCACGGGCATGCACAACACTAGAAGCACGATCATTTGAATTGATTTCATAACGTTCCTTGCCAGACCTTGGCATTAGATTCCACAACCCATTACAAACATAGCACAGGCGGCGTAGCGATACCGATTCAGTATCCCGCCTTCGGGGCAGAAAACTGATTAACCAGTCAGGAGATTCGGGCGGATTGCTTGAAGGAGGTAATCAGAACAGTGGATATATAATGAGATTGGCTGAGGGGCGGCTACAGAATAGAGCAGCCTGAAGCCAATGCGGTCTTCAGGCTGCATCGTGCGCCGGTTTACTTGATCATTTTCTTGACCAGCTCCAGCCGGTCACCGATCAGCGGCAGTTTCTTCGCGTAAGGCGCATAGCGCATGGGCAGGTCAAACTTCGTGGTCGCCCGCAGCAGGCTGCGCTGATGGGAGAACACATCAAACGAGTTCTTACCGTGATAGGAACCCATACCGCTTTCCCCCACACCGCCAAACGGCAGGTTCGGGTTGGCCACATGCATTACGGTGTTGTTCACACAACCGCCGCCGAACTGAACCCGATCCAGGATCTGACGCTCAACCGCTTCACTTTCGGTGAACAGATACAGGGCGAGAGGGTGCTCAGGCAGTTTTTTGATGTTACCCACCAATTCGTCCACCGTGCGGTAGGTCACCAGAGGCAATACCGGGCCAAAGATCTCCTCCTGCATCACCTCATCATCCATGGTGACGTCCTTGAGGACAGTAGGCGCGATGAACTTCTGGCTGCGGTCGGTTTGCCCGCCCACCAGGATCTTGGCTTTGTCGATCAGCGCAGCCACCCGGTCAAAATGACGCTCGTTGATCATGCGGCCCAGGTCCGGGCTGTTGACCGGATCATTACCATAGAACTCACGCACAGCGTTCGCCAGTTCCTGTTCAAAGGCTTCCTTCACGTCCGCATGCACATGCACGTGGTCCGGCGCCACACAGGTCTGGCCCACGTTCAGCATTTTACCGGCCAGGGTACGGCGCGCTGCGATTTTCAGGTTGGCGTCGCTGTGGATAATGGTGGGGCTCTTGCCACCCAATTCCAGGGTCACTTTGGTGAGGTGTTTGGCGGCGGCAGCCATAACGATACGACCCACCCGCGGGCTGCCAGTAAAGAAGATGTGATCGAAGCGCTGCTCCAGCAGCTCGTTGGTCACTTCGGTGCTGCCCTTATAAACGCTGATGTAATCTTCGCTGAAGTTTTCTTTCACCATCTTCTCCACCACATCCGCTACGGTGGGGTTCAGTGAAGAGGGTTTCAGGATGGCAGTATTACCAGCGGAGATGGAACCGATCAAAGGCTGCAGCAACAACAGGAAAGGATAGTTGTAGGGCCCCATGATGAAAGTGACACCCTGCGGGGTGGATTCAATGTAACTGCGACCCGGCTGGGCCCACATGGTGGTGGCCACTTTCTTGGGCTTCATCCAGCTCTTCAGGTGCTTGATGGTGTGTTTGAGGTCTTCAACGGCGGTGCTGATTTCAATGTAGGCTTCAAACGGCGGACGGCCGATGTCGGCCTTCAACGCATCCTGAATGTCGCCCTGATATTTCACAATGGCAGCCCGCAGCTTGTTGAGCTGCTGCACCCGATACTCGTAGCTTCGCGTTACCCCGGTTTCAAAAAATGCACGCTGTCGTGATACGGCATCCGCCGCCCACCCCTGTGCCTGGGTCAATTTATCAGATTCCAGAACAGCACCCATGGCTGGCCTCCCTGTAGTTAGAATTGTGTGGTTTGGTACAGGAGACACTTCTAGAGCTTTTGCACTAATCTGGCAATGGCAAGAAACATGGCATTGTCTGAACCAATGAGTCACTGTGCGCAAAACCCGCTCAAACAGCGCGCCAAGCCACCTAAGTGATTCAGGAAAACCGGCCTGATGGCCCGTAATTCCCACCCCGGTTCGCGAAACCCCGAAGCCCTTTCTAGACTTAGATGAGAATCGAAAGCATTTTTCACCGTCATTACGAAGGGATTCCACCATGTTGGCGAACATCATCGAACGCTTCACTGGCTCCCGCCTGCAGCAGGCCGAGCACCAGCTAGCCCGGCAGGAGGCCGTACTCCAGGCACTGGACAAGACCCAGGCCCGCATCGAATTCGAGCTGGATGGCACCATCCTCGACGCCAACCCACTCTTTCTGCAGCTGATGGGCTATCAACTGCAGGATATCCAGGGCCAGCACCACCGCATTTTCCTCAGTGAAGAGGATGCCGACAGCCCCCAATATCAGGCGTTTTGGGAGAATTTGCGGCGCGGTGAGTTTCAGTCCGGTGAATTCAAACGGCGCACCCGGGACAATACCGAGGTCTGGATTCAGGCCGCGTACAATCCGGTACTGGACGCCGACGGCAACATTACCCGCATTGTGAAATTCGCCGTGGACGTCACCGAGCAAAAGCGGGAACGGCAGGCTTTGATGAGTCAATTCGACGCACTGGACCGATCCCAGGCGGTGATTCAGTTTGACCCGGACGGCAACATTCTCGAAGCCAATCAAAACTTTCTGGACGCCATGGGCTACACCCTGGAGGAGATCCGGGGCCACCATCACCGCATGTTCGTGGGCAAGGCATACGGGCAAAGCGCCGAGTACCGGGAGTTCTGGAACCGCTTGCGCCGGGGTGAGTTTCAATCCGCCACCTTCCAGCGCTTTGGCAAAGACGGGCGCGAGATCTGGATTCAGGCCACCTATAACCCCATCCTGGACGAGAGCGGCAAGCCCTATCGGGTCATCAAATTTGCCACCGACGTGACCCGGCAAACCCTGATCAACGCGGATTATTCCGGTCAGATTGATGCCATCTCCCGCTCCCAGGCGGTCATTGAGTTCGATCTGAAGGGCATCATCCAGCACGCCAACGACAATTTCCTGCAAGCCATGGGTTATACGCTCGATGAGGTCAAGGGCCAACACCACAGCCTGTTTGTGGCGCCGGAAGAGCGTCAATCCAGCGAATATCAGGCGTTCTGGCAAGCCTTGAATAAAGGCGAGCATTTCACCGGTGAGTACAAGCGTGTTGGCAAACATCAGCGGGAAGTGTGGATTCAAGCCTCCTACAACCCGATTCTGGACATGAACGGCAAGCCGGTGAAAGTCGTGAAATACGCCACCGACATTACCGAGGACAAACTGCGTAACGCCGACTATGAAGGCCAGCTCAACGCCATCTCCCGCTCCCAGGCGGTCATTGAGTTTGAACTGAACGGCATCATCCGCCACGCCAACGACAATTTCCTGCAGGCTATGGGCTACACCCTGGAGGAAGTGAAAGGCCAACACCACCGCCTGTTTGTGGATGAAGCCTATGCCCAGTCGGAAGAATACCGGGCCTTCTGGAAAGCCCTCAATAAGGGTGAGTTTTTCAGCGAAGAGTACGAGCGCATTGCCAAAGGCGGGCGCCGCATCTGGATTCAGGCCTCTTATAACCCCATCTTCGATGCATCCGGCAAACCCTATAAAGTGGTGAAGTACGCCACCGATGTCACCGAACGCAAGTTGGCGGTGAATGAAATCAGCAGTTGCCTGATGGCGCTGGCGGAAGGCGACCTCAGTCAACGGGTTGTGGGCCAGTATCAGGGCGAGTTCGATCAGCTGAAGAGCGCGATGAATTCCACCTTCGATCGCCTGCAGAATCTGGTGGCCAGCATCCAGACCGCCGCCAACGACATCCAGGTGGGGGCCACCGAAATCCAGAGCGGCAACCTGGATTTGAGCCGCCGCACCGAAAGCCAGGCCGCCTCGCTGGAAGAAACCGCCTCCAGCATGGAACAGATGACCGCGCAACTGAACACGAGCACCACCAACGCCGGCAATGCCAACCGCACCGCCCAGACCGCCAAGGAAGCCGCCACCCAGGGTAAAGAAGTGGTGGACGCCGCCATTCAGGCCATGAGCGCCATTGCCAGCTCCAGCAAACAGATCGCCGACATCATCGGCACCATCGACGAGATCGCGTTCCAGACCAACTTACTGGCCCTGAACGCCGCGGTGGAAGCTGCCCGCGCCGGGGACCAGGGTCGCGGCTTCGCCGTGGTGGCGGGTGAGGTGCGCAACCTGGCACAACGCTCGGCCGCTGCCGCCAAGGAAATCGGCCAACTCATCAAGGACAGTGTGGACAAAGTGGAAACCGGCACCCAGATGGTGTTCAAATCCGGCGAGACCCTGGAGGAGATCATCAGCCAGGTGGTGAAGGTGACCGAACAGGTGTCCGAGATCGCGGCCTCGGCCTCCGAGCAGCTGGTGGGTGTGCAGCAGGTGAACCAGGCCATCAGCAGCATTGATGAAACCACCCAACAGAATTCCGCCCTGATGGAGCAGGCCACCGCCGCCACCACATCTATGGTGAATCAGGTCAGCAAAATGCACCAGGAGCTGAGTTTCTTCAAACAGGGCTAGCAACAGGCACAGTAACAGGCTTGGCAACAGGGAAAGCGGGCTGCAAGATCATTGGTGATATGCCTGCAGTTCCGCTAGAATTGGCGGATTAATTCTCGGCAGTCCCCTGTTAATTCCTATGCAAGCAGCCAAATCCCTCTTTACCTATCCGCGCTATTGGGCGGAATGCTACGGCACGGCCCCGTTTCTGCCCATGTCCCGCCAGGAGATGGACACACTGGGTTGGGACAGCTGCGACATCATCATTATCAGCGGTGACGCCTATGTGGATCACCCCAGCTTCGGCATGGCAGTAATCGGTAGGTTGTTGGAATCACAAGGATTTCGGATAGGCATCATTGCCCAACCCGACTGGAACAGTGCAGATCCGTTCCGCGCCCTGGGCCGCCCCAACCTGTTCTTTGCGGTGTCCGCCGGCAACATGGATTCCATGATCAACCGTTACACGGCGGACCTGAAAATCCGCCATGACGACGCCTATACCCCCAACAACGAAGGGGGCAAGCGGCCGGACCGGGCGGTGCTGGTGTATTCCCAACGTTGCCGCGAAGCCTATAAAGATATCCCTGTGTTGATTGGGGGTATCGAGGCCAGCCTGCGCCGCATTGCTCATTACGATTACTGGAGCAACAAGGTGCGCCGTTCGGTGCTGATGGATTCCAAGGCCGATCTGCTGGTGTACGGTAACGCCGAACGGGCGGTGGTGGAAGTCGCCCACCGGGTGGCGGCAGGCCAGGACATGAAGGATATCCGTGACGTGCGCGGCACCGCCTGCCTGATCAACGAACTGCCCGCCGACTGGGAAGTGAAGGATTCCACCCGCATCGACACCCCCGGGAAAGTGGACCCCCACTATAATCCCTATCACTGGGAGCAGACCAACGCGGCCCTGGAAGCCCCCTGCGCCACCGGCGACAATGGACCGGCCCAGGATACCCAGGTGGTGCACATCCGCCCCGCTGCCGGCAGCAAAAAGCAATACGTCATGCTGCCCTCCTATGAAAAGGTCAGCAAAGATCCCGTGCTGTATGCGCATACCTCGCGGGTGCTGCATCTGGAAACCAATCCCTCCAACGCCCGCACCCTGGTGCAAAAACACGGCGAGCGTTTTCTGTGGATGAACCCACCACCGGTGCCCCTCGCTACTGAAGAACTCGATGACGTGTTCGAGCTGCCGTTCCAGCGGGTGCCCCACCCGGCCTACGGCGACGCCCGCATTCCTGCCTATGAAATGATTCGCTTCTCCGTGAACATCATGCGCGGTTGCTTTGGCGGTTGCTCTTTCTGTTCCATCACCGAACACGAAGGGCGGGTCATCCAGAGCCGCTCGGAAGATTCCATCATCCGTGAAGTGGAAAAGATCCGCGATATGACCCCGGGCTTTACCGGCACCATTTCCGATCTCGGCGGCCCCACCGCCAACATGTACATGTTGAATTGCGTGAGTGAGGAAATTCACCAGAACTGCCGGCGCCTGTCCTGCGTGTTCCCCACCATCTGTAAAAACCTGGTAACCGATCACAGTCCCACCACCCGCCTGTATCGACGGGCGCGGGAACTGCCCGGCATCAAGCGCATCATGATTGCCTCCGGCCTGCGCTACGATCTGGCGGTGCTGGACCCGGAGTACGTGAAAGAGCTGGTGACCCATCACGTGGGCGGGTACTTGAAAATTGCACCGGAGCACACCGAAGATGCCCCCCTGTCGAAAATGATGAAGCCGGGCATGGGCGCCTACGATCAGTTCAAGGAAATGTTCGACCGTTTCTCCAGGGAGGCGGGCAAGGAGCAATACCTGATTCCCTACTTCATCGCTGCCCACCCGGGCACTACCGATGAAGACATGTTGGGGCTGGCGTTCTGGCTGAAGAACAATGGTTTCCGGGCGGATCAGGTGCAAACCTTTTACCCCTCCCCTATGGCCATGGCCACCGCCATGTACCACACGGAAAAAGATCCCATTCACCGGATCAACTACAAAACGGAAAAAGTGTTCATTCCCAAAGGGGAAAAACAGCGCCGCCTGCATAAAGCGTTTTTACGCTACCACGACCCGGACAACTGGCCCATGTTGCGGGAGGCCCTGAAACGCATGGGCAAGGCGCACCTGATCGGCTATGGCAAAAAGCACCTGGTGCCACCGACGCAGCCGGCGAATCATCCCTCTGCAAAACCGCAACAACGCAAGCCTAACAAGCCCAACCCTTCGGGCACCCGTGCCAAGGCGGGCAAAGGCAGAATCCTGACCCAGCACACGGGCCTGCCTCCCCGCGCCGGCACCGCAGGCAAAAAGCCCCGCCGCGGTAAATAGCATTACATTAGGCAGGCGAATCCAGTAGCATCGGGCCTATAACAACAAAAAAAGCGAGAACAACAAAAAGAAGCGAGCCTGTTATGCCCATTTGGCCCACACAGCGGTGGCGATTGCGATCACCGCTGGGAACCCTGTTTGCAAGAACCTTCCGTGGCATTGGCAAGGGTTTAGGAACGGTCTTAGGAGTGGGACTGGCCGGGTGCAATCCGCCTCTGGACATCGCCCCTCTGCCACAACCGGCCTTTGACGACACCACACTGGCCCGCATGCACAACAGCCAGGCCCTCAACCTCCACGACATTCTGGCGCGGAATCAATTGCTCGCTACCCCGGCGGAAACCACCATCAGCCGCTCCCCCTATCAACCCCTTACCCTGATGAATTTCGCCGAATGCTGGCAGGATACCCATTGCCGCTACAGCATTACCGAAACCGGGATTCCCCTGCAGGCGTTTCCCGCCAATGAGGTGGTGTACGACTGGTGGCAAAGCCGGCTGACCGAGCCGGACCAGGCGGCCGTCTGCGGCCTTCGTTTTCTGGAAGACAGCCCAGCGCGGTATGAGCTGGCCAGTTTCAGCAACCGCCATGAATTGGACAGTACCCCTGGCTTTCAGCTCACCCATTACCAGCAATGCGGCAGTTGCTCCACCTTGCAGGATCTGGCGGTGTACGGCTCCCTGGATCTCACCGTCATGGCCAAGACCTGCAGCAAGCAGCAGGGCTTCACCGCCAAACAACGTTGCATGGAAGACATCGGTTTTACCTCCGCCTGTGCCGAAAGCTGGGCCTTCAACGCACAACAGACAACCCAATCCTGTTTTGTCCGGTGTGTGCAGGAATACGGCCTGATCCCCCTCATCCTGGGCACCGAATCCAGCCCCAACACCAGCGACGGCCAGTTGAATCAATGCCTGCACTGCGACGAGATGATGGCCGGCCCCGGCTTTCAATACGCCGCCGGACGCACCCGTCGCAATTCCGGCATCACCTCCGAGATCGACCGCCCGGAGGATCAGGTTTATACGGTGCGTCATCATTATTTTGAGTAAATACAAAGGGCTGGACTACCAGCCTTCTCTGTTCGTTCCTTTTGAACTTTTACACTAGCCTTTCACACAGACCTTTCACCTCAACCCATGGGCGCCCGAAGATGCGTTGAAGCTGTGCGAAAGCGCCTGCTATGGCTATAGTTGATTGAGAGTGTTTGCTTTGGAAAGCATGGATTCGGGCAGGGAAGATAATGATAAGCATTCTACGCTATTTTTCGATACAGTTTCGATTTGGTGTACTGGTAGTGCTGGTGTGTGCCGGCTTTATGGGCATCACTTGGGTCAGCTATACCACTATCGAGCACAAAATGATGGAGGGCAAAAAGGCGGCCCTGCAGAATGTGGTTGATGCGGGCCAGCATTTGGTCGCTCACTACTATGACCGTTTTCGCAGCGGGGAATTTTCCGAGGCAGAGGCACAGCAAGCCGCTCTAGAGAGCCTGCGTTTTTTGCGGTATGGCGCCAATGGTGGGGAATACATCTGGGTCAATGACATGGGACTAACCATGTTGATGCACCCATTGAACCCCAAGTTGGAAAACACCAGCGTCGCGGACCTTAGCGATCCCAATGGCAAGTTCCTGTTTCGCGAGATGAAACAACTGGTGTCAAATCAGGGTAGTGGTTTCGTCGGGTATTTTTGGCCCCGCGAAAAGAATGGAAAGCCGATCAGGAAGCTCAGCTTTGTTACGCAGTTTAAACCCTGGCACTGGATTATCGGCTCGGGAATTTATATCGAAGACGTACAACAGGAGCGGAACGCGCTGATGGGCAAATTGGCAGCGATCCTCGGCGTACTCTTACTGGTATTGATTGGCATCATCTTCCTGCTCATCCAAAGCATCACCAAACCTTTGAAACAAACTCTCCATCGTATGGGCGAAATCGCATCAGGGGACGGTGACCTGACAGTGCACCTGACAGCTGACGGCAACGATGAACTGGCCAGTCTGTCGTTGCGCTTCAATCAGTTCGTCGACAAGATTCGAGACCTGATCGTCAATGTGGATCAGTCAGTGAAGCAACTGCTGGACTCTGTAAACGGACTGTCCCAAGCAACAGATCACACAGCTCGCAGCATTCAGAGCCAGCAAAGCGAAACCGAGTTAGTGGCGACCGCCATGAACGAAATGTCCAGTGCGGCCAGTGAGATTGCCCGCAATGCAGATCAAGCATCCACCCATGCCCATGAAGCAAGCCGGGAAGCGGCCGGCAGTCTCGATATCGTGTTGCAGACCTCCCGTGAGGTCACAGCCTTGGCCGGCAATATGGAAACTTCCGCCAGGGCCATCAGTTTACTCAAGCAGGAAACGCAAAATATCGACAATGTGCTGAATGTGATCCAGGGCATTGCCGAACAAACCAACCTGTTGGCGCTGAATGCCGCTATTGAAGCCGCCCGTGCCGGTGAACAAGGGCGGGGATTCGCCGTGGTGGCGGACGAGGTTCGGGCACTGGCCAGTAAAACTCAGGTTTCAACAAAAGAAATTAATGACATGATTCAACGCTTGCAGCAGGGCGCGTCAGAGGCTGTAGCCGCAATGGAAGACAGCGTGGAGAAATCCCAGGCCACTGTGGCAGCAACTCAGAAGGCGGAAGGCGCTCTCAACACCGTCACCAATGCCATCCAGACCATCAATGCTATGAATGCGCAGGTTGCGGTGGCCTCCGAAGAACAGAGTTCGGTATCCGAAGAGATCAACCGAAACGTAACCAATATTGCGCAGTTGACCGTGGACTGCAACGAGGCTACCGAGGAAGTGGTCAACATCACCCAACAGGTGAGACAGGTGGGCGAGTTGCTGAATCGCCAGGTTTCCGAGTTCAAAATACGCTGAACGAGACCGACTGTTTGCAAAAAATCTATATTAGGTGAATACAAAAGGCTGGTTGATCCAGCCTTTTGTATTGCTATCACTCCATTTTTCAGGGCCGCTACCAACCGCCCTTACTCCGGATCAATATCCCCGTCGTAAGGTTCGATCACTATGTCGTGACCATCTATCAACAGCGCGTTGTTGTTGTCGATCACCTGCACCCGATAGGTTCCGGCGACAGTGGGCACCCGCAGGTATTGTGCACCACTGGCAGCAGGCAAGCGGGAGGACAGGGCGGAGTATTCCCCCGGCACCGCGGCATAAAACGCAATACGGGGGAAACTGCCGGTCACGCCGGAGTATATGAAGCGCACGGTATCACCCGCCCGCACCACCGCAGGGCCATGCACCGCCGAGCGGGAAGGGTCCAGCACATACAACAGGCTGGCCTGCGCCAGGGCTTGGTTGCTGCCGTTGCGCATCTCCACGTGATACACACCATCCGCCGCCGGGGCGGTCAGGGTCGCATTGCCAAAGCCCACAGGCAGGGTGCCCGTATTCAACGCAGCGCCTGACAGCTGATGGTAAATGCCGATGGTATTGCCCGCCGCAAAAGACCCACTGTAACCGAAAGTCACCGGTGCGCCCGGGGCGGCGATTTCCGGCGCGATGAACAGTTCCGTGAGGCTCTGATCCAGCACGCTGACGGTGATGTTGTTGCTCATGGTGACGTAGCCGCGATTGATCATACGAATGTCATAGATGCCGGTTTCCGTGGGCAACTGCAGCGGGATAGCGCCCTCGTTCAAGCCATTGAGCCGTACCCGGGTCAGGTAAGATGTATTGGTGGCATGCTGCGGATAGAGAGCGATGTAATCCCAGTCTTCAGTGGAGCCCACAAACGACACTGTGATCTCTTCACCGGGGCTCGCCAACTCCTGTGCCGACACTGAAATGCTGCTATTGTACGCCGCCAGGATAGAGCCCAGTTCAGCAATGGTTTCGTACTTGTTGTTGATCAGCCGCACTTCATACTGGCCCTCTGTATCCGGCATATTAATGCTGGCCACACCGGATTCGCTGGGCAAACGCACCCGCCCCACATAACTGGTATTCGCCGCCCCGGGGGCGTAAAAAGCAAAATAGTCGAACGGGTCGGTAGAGCCGGAGTAACTCACCTGGATGGACTGGGTGGGCTCTGCCACCGAGACAAAACCGGCGGTGGCATTATAGGGCGCCACCGTGAAACGATTGCCTTCCACTTGCGTGACATAGTTGTTGGAGATCATGCGCAGATCGTATTCACCGGCCACCGTGGGCACCCGCAGTGATACCACACCGTAGTTGGCCGCCAGGCGTTCCCGATTGTAGTAGCTGGTGTTGTTGGACTGCCCCACCGGGTAGCTGGCGGCATAATCAAAGGCATCGTCCGATCCGGAGAAGCCAACCCACAGGGTTTCACCGGCACGCACCTCATCCGGAATAAAGAGGTTTTCTTCTGCCGGATTGATGGAATACACCAGGCGGGCACTGGCCAGGGTCTGGTCCTCTGCACTCACCAGTCGCACGTGATAGATGCCGGCGTTGGCCGGCAGGTTCATGGTGACACGCCCCTGGGGGAACTCGCTGGCAGGCAACTCGGCAATGGGCATATTGTTAGCGGCACCCTGGGCATACACCCCCACGGTGGCGCCTTCCAGGGCCAGCGGATGGGAATAGGCCACATGCATCTGGGACCCGGATTCATCCCACACCGGCGCGGTGAAGATTTCAGACAGGGAAGGATCCAGCACCGCGATGGGCACGCCATCGGCGATGGTGACGTAGCCGTTGTTGATCATGCGCACATCGTACAAACCGGTTTGCTCCGGCAGATTCAGCGTTACATCACCTTCCATCACACCGTTCAGGCGCACCCGGGTCAGATAGCCGGTGTTGGCGGCGTGCTGGGCGTACAAGGCCACATAGTCGAAATCCTCCGTGGAACCATTGAAGCTCACCGTCACCTGCTGGCCCGGCAGGCCGAACTCGGGGCCACCCACAAAGGCGGCGTCGTAGGCCACGTCCAGTACGCCAGCTTCCAGAATGGTTTCGTAGGCGTTATTGATCATACGGATCAGGTAAGTGCCTTCTGTACTGGGGGCAGTGACCGAGACCTCACCGGCATCCTGCGGCAAACGCACCCGCCGGGTGTACTGGGTATTGGTGGCACCGGGCTCATAGAAGGCCACATAGTCAAAGCCGTCGGTGGAACCGGTGTATTGAACATCAACGCTCTGCCCGGGGGTGACGTCATAACTGGACAGGGTCACTGTGGCTGCATAGGGCTCTACGGTAAAGGTGTTCCCCTCATCCAGCAATTCATACTGGGAATTGATCAGGCGCACCACGTACTGCCCCGCCACCGTGGGCATCCGGAAATCCACTATGCCGTTGGCATCGGCCACCCGAATGCGGGTGGTGTAGTTCACCAGGTTGTCTTCCCCTACCGGATAGAGGGCGATGTAGTCGAAATTGTCGGCGGAGCCGGAGAAAATAATCGGGATGGTGTCGCCGGGCTGCACAGTCTGGGGAATTTCCACATGCACCTGCGCGGGATCGATGACTTTTACGTACTCCATTGCAGCCAGGGTTTGCTGGGCAGCGGACAACAGGCGCAGCTCGTAGTAACCCACTGCATCCGGTGCCGGCAATTGAATGTTGCCCGCCGGCACCACACCGATGGCAGCGGAGGCCAGCGGCGCGCTGTTGGGGGCCCCCTGTTCGAACAGGGCCACCGCTTCGCCACCACTGACACCGCTGTACGCGATGGTCAGTGTTTCCCCACGCAGCGCCAGATCCGGCGCCACAAACACTTCCACCGCGTTGCTGTCCAGCACACTCACGTATTCGTGGCTGGCCATGGTTTCATAGCCCTGATTGATCATCTTCACGGTGTACATGCCGGTGGCGTCCGGCAGGGTTATTTGCACGGTTCCGCTGCTCACTCCCGCCAAACGCACCCGCGACAGATAACCGGTGTTGGCCACGTTTTGCGGATACAGGGCGATGTAATCAAAATCCTGGGTGGAACCACTGAAGCTGACATTGATGGTCTGGCCGGGATAGGCCTGCTGCACCGTGCTGACCGACGCGGAGTAGGACAAATCCACCGTCAGGCTCGAAGAGATGGTTTCATACTTATTGTTGATCATGCGGATTTCATAGCGCCCTTCCTGGGCCGGCATGGACAGATCCACTTCCCCCTCCGGATCAGCCAGGCGGGCACGGCTGGCATAGCCGGTATTGGTGCCACCCTCCGGTATCACCGCTATGTAATCGAAATCGTGGGTGGAGCCCTGATAGCTCACCCGTACCACGTCTTCCGGGCTCAGGGCCGGGGTTTCCAGGCTGAACTGGGTGTTATAGGGCAGCACTTCCAGGTTGTCGTCGATGACAATGGTTTCGTATTTGTTGTTGATCATCCGAAACTGGTAGGTGCCGGCAATGGTGGGCACCCGGATCGTGGTGCTGCCAAAGTCCTCGGCCAGTCGGCTGCGCTCAAGGTATTGCGTGTTTTCCCCATCCAGGGCATAGATCCCGGCGTAGTCAAAGGGATCGGTGGAACCGGTGTAGTTCAGATTGATCACGGTGCCGGCGCGCACCTGCAGCACCGCGCCAATGCCCGGGTCGGAGTTCTCGTTGAACACGGCCCCCACGGTGCGATCATCACTGACGGTCAGCTCGCAGGTTGCCTCGGTACCGGAGCAATCATCCAGCCAATTCAGGAACTGGTATCCCGCCTGTGCGGTGGCGGTGAGTGTCACCGTGGTGTCGCTGGTATAGTCGTGCTCACAGTCCACGCCGCACTGGATATTGCTGTCTGCGGATACGATGGTACCGCCCACCGGTTGCGACACGGTGAGCGTGCCCCCGGCGTTGCCACCACCACAGGCGGCCAGCAACAGAGTCGCCGCCGAGGTAAGCCATAGTTTAGTTTGGGATTTCATCGCCTTTGCCTCTTGTTATTGGATGCCGTCTGATCCGAAAGAAATGCCTGTCGTGCTAGGTAAGACAAAAGAGGAGCAAAGAAATGGCAAAAAGCCTTGAGCGCCGATGCAGAGTGGCATCCAAGCGTTAAAACCAGGTGCTAATGAGAGAAGACGAATCACTATATTGAATGACGTGCGCCAGGATTAAGGGGCCTGCAAAGCGGCTTTGGCCGCCGCAATGCTCTCCCGCCGCCACACCTCAATGCGGGCACGAAGCTCACTAACGTACTGCAGGGTTTTCTCAGACACACTGACATCACTGCGATCCGCCCGTTTGCGCAGGATGACCTCCGGTTGCAATTGCTCCGGAATGATCCCGTGACCGGAAGGGTTCAACAGGCGCTCACCGAGGCGGCCGTACTGCTGCCGCGGCAGCTGATCCGTGCGGGACTGGACGTTCTGCTCACGCACGCTGGTCAGCAACGCATCATCCCGCAACAAAGGGCAGTTGATACTTTCATCCCAGGCGCCGGTTGACTTCCCGATCCAGCTCGGCTGCTCGCCCTATCACCCACTCCATTTTATGAAAAATTCCGAATGCTGGCAGGACAAGCATTTGTGCATGTAAGACATCGGGTTCACCCCCCGCCGGCACTGTAAGCTGGGCCTACAACCCCCAACAGACCACACAATCCTGCTTCGTGCACTGCGTGCAGGAATATGGGCTAGATTCCCCTTCTATTGGGAACGGAATCCAACCCCAACCCCGGCATCACCTATGAGTCGACCATCGGAAGGATCAGGTTTACGAGGTGGAGCACCTCTATTTCTAAGAATAGGAACACTCCGCAAAGAGTGCTCGCAGCAAACAGATTTATTCTGAAATAACCCTAGTAAAGGATAATTCACTTAGCGTTCCTTGATTGTAGTACGTTTCCGAGACAGTACTGCCACTGAATTTCGTACATTTTCCTTTGTACTCTTCTGACTGTTTCACTATAAATTTATTAGGACTGAGTATCTGTATATCCAGATCCGAGCCATAAACATTGGAGCAAACATCACTGAGGGAACCAAATAAACTGTTACGGACCCGTTCAAAGCTTTTTTGCAACTCAGCACTTGTCATATATTTATCGTCCACTCCCAAAATGAAGGGCTCTCGGACTGACTCCTCGAACTCCAACTCTTGCTTATCCCAATCCGGGAACGGATAGCAAAGTTCCGGTCGAAGGATAGGCGAAGCATCCCCATTGCCAAGTCGATATGAAATATACATCAACGCCCCCATTCCCAGTTCAAGATTAGCAGTCTGCCCCCAAACACTCCTTAAATAGGTATCATTAATCTCATCATAGAAAAACTCATATTGAGCGCCTATAGACCCACGCTCATCGACCATACATAAACCGTGATATACCGGCCACGCGTAAGAATACAGTTCACTATTCACAATCCAACGACCCTCCAGCAGAAACTTGGCCTTGAAAAGCTCATATTGTTTTGACGCTGCCCTCGCCAGCGAACTGGACGAAGCAATCATCGACGCCAAAGTATCAGGCACATATTCCAGAACAAAATCAGTATCAAAGGATGCATCGGTACTCCACTTCCCTGATGCGTAAAGTGGGTTAATGGGACTCGCGGTTAATGATGCATCTTTCGGGTCGAACACATACCAGCCGATCTCATCCTCGAGAATATCTACCGAACGAAACGACATAAAATTTCCATCTACCGCCTCCACGCTAAACGTACCCGCATCCGCATTCAAGTCCGTGTACTCAATATTAAAATCAGGCAAAGTTGATAAAATCACTTCCGCAGAATCGAACTCGTGTTCCGTTGTGATAAAACTAATAGGTGCATTCGGTACGCGAATGCCTACTTCTACTTTGGGGCCCATACCGACTGAAACATCCTGAACCCCAACACCAAAAGGCGGCGCCCCCAAGTTATCTACCACCAACTGGGGATTTTCCGTTGCTTCCAACTTATATTTCCAGCGCATCGAAGTAAACAGCTTCGCGATAGCTGCACCATCAAACGAAAAATATTTGTAAGCCCGATGATGATTAAACAAACTGACAATTACCTCAGGCCCAACAGCCGCAGTCACATCCATCCCGAACGCCACATTCGCACTACCGAGCTCAAAATGATCGTTGCCCATAATTTTACCAGGATTATCAATGATATTACCGTCCAAGCCCTCACCAACTGTTTGAAATCCGGTGTCCGCCTCATATTTAAATCCAAACTTTACCTTCGCTTCAGCGGCTCTACTCCACGCGGATTCAATACTACCAAACACGGAGGGAGTGATCGTTCCTTTGAAATTGAGCGCAACAACGAAGGGTATTTTCAAGGGACGCGCAGGTATAAATCTCGTGAAGGCCAATTGGCGCTTGCGATCTAGCTCCTTCAATACAAACTCTCTTGAGACAGCGGCTTTTCCTTTCACAAAGAGAGATGTCGTAATACCACCTTCAAACACCAAGCCCAGCTTCTCGGGCAATTCATTAGTTATGTCTGTCCATACGACCTCATGATTGATACCAAATCTGCATTCGATTTCCAGACGCACCTCAAACTCCAATGAATCAGGCCCAACTGCAAAATCCGGTTCAAAGGAACCGCAATCTTGGACATATGACCCAAACTCATTGATCTCGCCATCTGCCAGGTCCTCAACCACATCATAGAGGTCTTCAACATTATCTAGACCCAAGACGCCCATTATGAATTCTACTAATTCGTTTGTGGGTTCATCATCAGCCACTGCGGTTGGGGTGCTAGCCAATGCCGACTGTATAGCACTCAAATCACCTATTGCGTCTTCGTAATATTGAATCACGGCCTGTTCAGGCATATAGGCGCCTTTCAAGTAGCTGGCCTGGATACTCTTGAACACTGCTTCAGGCGCAGGTGTGGTGTAGGTGTAAACATGCTCTGTTCCAGCATTGGAAAACAATGAAACCAACTGGATCACGGCATAGCCATCCTGCTCATCCAATTGCAAATAGACTCCGGACCAATCCCGAGTACTTGACGTACGGAACTTGACATCAATCGTCTCTTCCTCATCAGCAAGCCGGGCACTTACAGCTCCGACGTCACTCAAAGATAAAACCTGTACCCCTTGTTGTAACTCAATAGAATTTTGAATCAGGCTGAGCTTTCTTACATTGGCATGCTTGCTTAGCTTGCCATCGGCATCCTGCGCCAATACCGACACATAATAGGTATCCCCATTTTCGAGGCCGGATATCACAGTAGAAATCTTACCTGACACCTCCGCCACCTTCGTCATCGGTGACGGGTAAAAGTCTTCATCCCGGGAAAGGTGCACATGGTATAAAATCTGATCATGAGCACCATCGATATCAAAAGAATTAAACCACGTCACTTTAAGTTCACCAGGTGCAGGACTGATCATCTCCAAAATGCGTACAGACATGGGACGGTTCTGTACAAAAATCTCGTTTACGGATATGGCTGCAGCAGCTTTCTTAGTGGAGGCACCATCTGTCGCAGAGAAGAAAAACTCATCCTCTCCGTAGTAATTACGATAAGGCGTATACACGACGTGCCTTGAGTCCTTGCCCGGGCTGATCACTCCGTAGCGAGGGGGCGTATAAATAGTATATTGGTAAGATTCCCCAGCAGGCTCACCTGGATTGAGATCGATCTCAACAGAAGAGTCTTGGTCTAAGATAATTCCGTACAGATTTTCTAACACAATCTCTTTGGTGTTCGATCCACCACAGCCATAGACCAAGCACAGAAACACCAAAATAGACAAAACTTTTTTGCATCGTTCCATTTCCACACTCCTAGGCAGGTGACTATTGCGCACCCAAACACTAAATCAATCAACTAGCCACATAGACACTCGATACGCTAAAGGATTAAGATTTTTTCTGCTTTAAAAACAAATACCAATACGCATAGCACCGCTTGAGCCACGGCGAGTCCGACTCATCCAACGGCGGCATAAAATCGGCACATACCAGCCGCCCATAACGCCGAATGTAATCTGGCTGAAGCCACACCCACCCAAAATGCGGTTCCAGTTGCTCTACCGGTATCAGTTTCAATTGCTCCTTTATTTGATGGGCTTTGCCCGGTGTATACAGCAGCTGTAGCAACTCCTCATTTACTTGCTTGGGGAACCTGTAGTTGTATTGTTCCACAGCCAACCTGGCATAGCTTAGTTCTTTATCAAGACGCTCTGGGGTGGGATTGGACCAAGGCTCAACGCCCTGGACTAGAGGGTGCTCCAGCGCAAAAGATAGCTCGGGGCCGACTTGTAGAAACCTGCTCCATAGCCACATGCAAACCAGGCTTGGATTCTTTGCTTCCAGGGATTGCTGATAGCCTGACAAACCCTCGCTTGCACACACATAACGTCCCCGGACATGAGACAACCGCGACGCATTCACCGCATGGGCGTAGTGTTCCTTGGGAATGTGTTCGACCCATTTTTGCATACCCATCATGAAGCGCACGAAGCCCTCACTGGCAAAGCCGAACTTGATTTCCTGCTGCGCCGATTCAGGAAGATCACTGGCCATGATCAGACGAATCTCAGCCTCATTCATTTTTCCGTATTGCGCCAGCATCGGTTCAACCAGATTCAGCTCATCATTCGCCAACACCGATGCTGATAGACACATCAACACCCATAGACTGCTTATTGCGCCCCTCATGCTTTTTCGAAGACGGCTCACCATGTTGAGATATCTATCCATATCCTTATTCAATCTCTATTAACGATTTTGCTGTAGCAATACTTTCCTTGCGCCAAGTTTCGATACGCTCACGCAGCTCACTAACGTACTGCAGGGTTTTCTCAGACACACTGACATCACTGCGATCCGCCCGTTTGCGCAGGATGACCTCCGGTTGCAATTGGTCCGGAATGATCCCGTGACCGGAAGGGTTCAACAGGCGCTCACCGAGGCGGCCGTACTGCTGCCGCGGCAGTTGATCCGTGCGGCACTGGACGTTCTGCTCACGCACGCTGGTCAGCAGCGCTTCATCCCGCAACAAAGGACAGTTGATACTTTCATCCCAGGCTGCGTCCACATAGTCCGACCAATGAAAGGCATTGGCCACACGCCACTGCTTCTGCACACAGACCACGTAGGGGGAAGGGGGTTGTCCGGTGAGCGGGTCCGGGTGCAGTGCAAGAATACGATTCCAGAAGCGCAAGCCGTGAAAATTGGCAGTCAGGTCCGCGTAGGAGAACACTCCGGTGGTCTGGGCTCCGAAATATACAGCCTCCGACCATTCACCAAACAACAGGCCGCTCTCAATGGTGCGATGCAGGTGATCGGTCACCACAAAATAACTGAAGCCTTCCGTGAAGAAGTGACCCAGCTTGTCGGTGCCGATGTCCACCCCATTCACATTGATCACCGATGCCATGCGTTCCGACAGCACCAGCGATGGCGATGCCTGCCAGGCAAAGTCCTGATAGATGGATTCCTGCAACGGCACACGGCGCCGGGTAATCTGCTCGCTCTCCTCCGCGAAGGACTCCAGCTGACCGATCAGGCTGCGGGCCAGTTGTTCAACCAGCTTGGTGTAGAGCCGTTCCTCATCACAGCCCGGCGCAATCCATTTGGGAGCGGTTTTGGGTTGGGTTCGCATGATTCTGGCATTGGCCCGCTGCACGGCCAATTGCAGCCGCCGGTTCACTTCCTGGTTCAACACCGTGGCGCTGTCCGGCAGGTTTGCCGCCGCACCGGCCGGCCGGGTGAACTGGTCCACTTCCGCGGCCGCCAGCGGTGTTGACCAAAGCATACCGACTGCCGCCAGCGCGGCGATCTTGAAGTGCAGGGATCGCATTTAGGCTGAACCGGGCTCAATCACCAGATTATCCTGCCCCAGCCAGGTGACAAACCCGGCGGCATTTTTGTGGCCACCACCACCAAACTGCTGGGCAATCTGCGCCACATCCGCACCATCCTGCGCCGAACGCAACGACCAGCTGCGGCGCAATCCCTTATCACTGTAACCCGCCGCAAACGGATGACCTTCCGCCAGTTCCCCCACCAATTCACTGACGATGGCGCGGGGGCAATTCACAATGGGCACCCGATGGCCGGCAATGGTGCCCATTTCCGCGGCCCGCTTGCCTTGCTCGATCATTTGCGTGCGATAACGATTGATGGCGTTGCCGTCGTTCACCAGGCACTGAAACGCCTGTTCATCCTGCACCGCCTCATGCCAGCGTTCGAACGTGAACGGTTGCGACATCAATCCTGCATTCACGTCATGACTTTCCGGAATGTTCCACCACCACATGTCCCGGTCCTGCACGCAGGCTATCAATTTGGGCGCGGCCGTGGAATGAAAGTATTCCCAGGTGATCATGGCCCCGGAGCGGTCCATATCAAAATGCAGTTCCAGATTGTCGAACTGTTGGTCCATGCCCGCCAACTCGTTCACCGCCGTAATATGATGATCCAGCACAATCACTTTGGCCGCCTGCTGGCACAGTTGCTCCATGCCTTCACGTTTGTAGGCATAGTCCAGCAGGTACACGGTTCGGTTATGGGCCGCAGGGGGCGTGTCACCATGGGCGGCCGGCAGGTACTCGGCGTTGACATTCAGGTTCAATTGAAAATGCACCCAGGCACTGTAGGCGCTGCCAAAACCGTCCAGGCAATTGGCGTGAAAAATTATCAGGGGGGAGGAGTCAGTCATACTGCGTCTTCAACGGCTGTTTCAATAAAAGGGCGCGCACTATATCACGTGCCGAAAATTTCAGTGAGGGCCCGATCGGTAAAGCTCACCAGGTTAGGCCATTTTTTCACGGTGGCTTTTAACGGGGTTTCGATGGGGGGCTTAAGAATGTTGGCCAGATAACTCACCGCCACCACATCCAGTTTCACCGGCTGTTGCTCACCGAACCAGGTTTTATCCCCCAGATATTGCCCCAGCGTATTCACATGCTTGGCACCAATGGAATAGACCTCTGCCGTGTTGTGACGCCCCATGCCCTGCCCCACCAGGTCCCCCTGGATTTTCTTGCGGATCTGGTTGGTGATCACCGGGCGGATCAGCTTGGGAATGCCGGCAAACATGGTATCGCGCACCTGATCCCAGTTGGCGTCGTCCATCCAGCGGCTGTACAGCATCACAAAATACAGGCTTTCTTCACACATGGAACGCATGGCATGTTGCACGGCACGTTGCTCATCGGTGAGCGGTGCATCCAGGTCGATGGCGTGGTGGGAGTGGAGAAACTCATAGATCTGCTCAGAATCCCCCATGATCTGCTTGTCGATTTTCACGTAGGGAATTTTGCTTTTCGGGCCTTTGCGCGGATCGTTCTGTTCGACAATCTTATAGGGCAACTGTCCGAGTTTGAGATAGCCTTCCAATTTCATGCAAAAGGGCGATGCGTTGGGCAAACCCCAGGCCCGGCTGAACTGATAGACGGTGATATCAAACATGCTGTTTCCTTATTAAGGTGTCACAGCGATACGTCGCTGCGGCTATGATGGGATCATACCGCTAGCCGGCTCCCGTGCAAACGTGTGCGCTGTACAGTTTTGTGAGTGGCCTCTAAACTTGGGCCTCATTTTTATTCGGATACTCTGCGTGTTTGAAAATCAGCTTGAGCTGCCCATTGAACAGGTGCTGCCGGAGTTGCTGCAGGTCAGTGAGGCCCACAGTGCGATGGTGTTGCAGGCTCCGCCCGGTGCTGGCAAAACCACCCGGGTGCCACTGGCGCTGTTGGCGTGCCCCTGGCTAAAGGGCAAGATCCTGTTGATCCAGCCCCGCCGCCTGGCGGTGTACAGTGCGGCCCACCGCCTGGCACAACAGCTGGGGGAAGTGCCAGGCCAGACCGTGGGCTACCGCACCCGCTACGATCGTTGCGTCAGTGGACACAACCGGATCGAAGTGGTCACCGATGGTATTTTCCTGGCCCAGATTCAACGGGACCCGGAACTGAACGGCATCGCCATGGTGCTGTTCGATGAGTTTCACGAGCGCTCGGCCAACCTGGACCTGGGGCTGGCCTTCGCCCTGGAAGCCCAACAACTGCGGGACAGCGACCAGGCACTGCGGCTGATGGTGATGTCCGCCACGCTGGACGGTGAGCGCCTAAGCCGTTGGCTGGATGCGCCGCTGATCCAGTCCCAGGGCCGTTCCCACCCGGTCACCACGCATTACCGCCCCCTGCCACGGGATCGTTACCCGGAGCAAGCCATCGCCGCCGTGATTGAAGAAGCCCTGCGCACCGAACAGGGCAGCCTGTTGGTGTTCCTGCCGGGCATGGGGGAAATTCGGGCCCTGCAGCGGCGGCTGGAGCAATCATCGTTGCCGGACCAGGTGGTGGTGCTGCCCCTACATGCCAGCCTGCCCCGGGAGCAACAGCAGGCCGCCCTGACACCCGCCCCTGCCGGCCAGCGCAAGGTTGTACTGGCCACCAATGTGGCGGAAACCAGTATTACCATCGAGGATGTGCGGGTGGTCATCGACAGCGGGCAGGTGCGGGTGGCCCGCTATGACGAACGCCGCGGGCTCAATGGCCTGCATACAGAGAGGGTTTCGGCGGCCTCGGCAGAACAACGCCGGGGCCGGGCCGGCCGTACCCAACCCGGCGTTTGCTATCGGCTGTGGGGCGAAATCCAACAGGCCTCCCTCAAGCCGTTCAGCGACCCGGAATTGCTCACCACTGACCTGCAGCCCATCGCCCTGGAGCTGGCCCAATGGGGCGTGCCCAACCCCGAGGACCTGACCCTGCTGGATCATCCACCGGCGGACCGCCTGCTGCGGGCGCGGGCATCCCTGCGCCAACTGGGCGCGCTGCGGGAGGACGACGCCATCACCGAGTTTGGCCGCCGCCTGGGGCAGCTGGGACTGCCGCCGCGCCTGGCCGCCCTGGTGCTGAATTGCCAGGGCAGCCCGGTGCTGGTGGACGCCATCCGCTGCGCCGCCATCCTCAATGAGGGCGACCCTCTATTGCAGGGGCAGGGGCAGCACCAGGGCCAGGATTCGGTGCGGGCCGACATCCTGCTGCGCCTGGCCCACCTGGAGTCCAGCCGCCACCCACGCCTTCATGCCCTGGTCAAACAGATTCAGCAAAGGCTGCCCCGGGCGCCGGTCACCCGGGCTGAGCCCCTGACCCAGACCCAGACCCAGACCCAGACCCTGACCCCAAGCCTGGCCCAGGCGCTGGCCAAAGCCTTCCCGGATCGCATTGCGCAACAACGCAGCGGGCATGCCCAGCGCTATCTGATGAGTAACGGCAAGGGAGTGCAGCTGCACCCCCACGATCCCCTGACGGGGCAGCGTTTTCTGGTGATTCTGGAAGCCGGCGGCAGCGCCACCGAGGCCCGGGTGGAACTGGCCTGCCCCCTGACCCTGGAGGACATCAAGCAGGCTCTGCCGGCATTACTGCAGACCACTGAGGCCCTGTTCTGGGAGCCCCCGCGGCAGGCGGTGGCGGCCCAGCAGCAGCTACGCCTGGGCAGCCTGGTGTTGCAGCAGCACCCCCTGCCCAAACCCTGGCCGCCCCAGACCCAGGCCCAGACCCAGACGCTGTTACTGGAGGCCCTGCGGGAGGCGCAGCTTGCCCCCCTGCCCTGGACCCAGGAGAGCCGCCAGTTCTGTGCACGCCTGCTCTGGCTGGCCAGCCGACCCGGAGAGGCCTGGCCGGATTTCAGCCCCGAGGCCCTGGCCCAGAGCGCTGACGAGTGGTTGGAGCCGTTCCTGGAACAACGCAGCAGCTTCGCCGAGCTGGAGCACCTGCCCCTTTTGGACGCCCTGAAAAACCGCCTGGGCTGGGCGCGGCTGGCCGAACTGGATGGGCGGGCCCCCACCCACTGGACCCTGGCCACCGGCACCCATCCCATTGATTACAGTAACCGCACTCCCACCCTGCGGGTGCGGTTGCAGGAATGCTACGGACTGCAGCAGCACCCCACCCTGCCGGACGGCACGCCCCTGACCCTGGAGCTGCTGTCCCCCGCCCGGCGCCCGATCCAGATTACCCGCGACCTGGTGGCCTTCTGGTCCGGCTCCTATACCGAGGTGGCCAAGGAGATGCGTGGCCGCTATCCCAAGCATTTCTGGCCGGAAGACCCCGCTTCCGCCCCGGCCACCACCCGCACCAAGCGCGCCATGGGCAAGCAGGAGAACTGATTGTTGCGTGACCGATTGCGGTTGAGTACCGGGTTGTGTAATGTAGGTGGCTGACAAAAACAATAAACCAGCATCAATCGGGGCATCAGATGTTCTCCCAATTGCGCGAGAATGCGATGAGTGATTTCTCCTTCAAACGCCTGGCCAACAGCGGTGATCCGCTGGCAGATGCCGTGGCCCTGCGTATCGATCGCCGCCGCCCATCCCACATGATGGACGAGGTGGTGTATCTGGCCAAAACCGAGATCAGCGTTTACCAGGAATTCATGGACCAGCTCAACACCCGCCCTGGCTGGCTGGACTGGGAGCAGGTGGAGCATGCCCGCCGCCTGCAGAGCGCCTTTCATCACGCCCGCAGTATTGCCATCTTTTCCGGCAGTTTGCTGGAAGGTTATTGCCAGAATCGCGCCGCGGTGGCATTGGTGACCCGGGGTCACCTGCATCACGAAGTCATCCGCCGCATCCACGAAGCCAATTACCTGATTCACAGCCTTAATCAGCCGAACAGCCTGCAGTGCAGCAAACCCGGTTATCGCGCCCTGGCGGAACTGCGCCTGTCCAACGCCATGATCCGCAAAAGCCTGACGGCAAGGGGCTGGCCGGAGCATTACAAATGCTCCCCCCTTTCACAGCTGGACCTGGCTTTCGATATGCTGGAATACGGGTATCTGGCCACCCAGGGCATGGAGCGCCTGGGCATCCAACTGGACCAGGACGACAAGCTCGCCATTCATCATTTCTGGCGTTACTGCAGTTGGTTGTACGGGCTGGATGACGCGTTGATCACCGCCGGCCCCAACCAGGAACAGGCGCTGTACGTGCAACTGAGCCAGCGTCAGAAACGGGTTGCCAGGGAACACGAACTGCTGGCCCACACCACATTGCGCTGCATCGGTGAGCAGGCCCTGTTGAACATCCCCAATGAGTTGCTGCAGAGCTTCAGCCGTGTTTGCCTGGGTGCAGCGAAAGCAGATGCCCTCAACATACCCCAGCCGCCGGGCTGGCGACGACGAGCTCAGTTCTACATCACCGCCAATCGCGGTGCCACCTTCGTCCATTACCACATCCCCGGCATGAGCGGACTGAACCAGCGTATTCACCGCTACCTGTCCCGCAACATTACCGTGCCGCCTCAGGTGCCGGACCGTCCGCACCGCCCGCTGCAAAAGATCGCCTGATTCAGGACGCCAGGGACGCCGCCACCGAACAATTTCGCCCGCGGTGCTTGGCCTCATAGAGGGCTTTGTCGGCGGCTTCAATCAGGTCATCGGCTTTGGCACCCGGCTGCAGGGTCTGCCCCACCACACCCAGGCTGGCGCTGATGGGAATACGCTCGCCTTTGAAAATAAACTTCAGCTCGCTGATTTTGTTGCGGACGCGCTCCGCCGCAGAATAGGCTTCCTCAGCCGCCGTGTCCGGTAACACAATGGCAAATTCCTCGCCGCCATAACGCGCCACCAGATCCGTGCTGCGGCTGGCCACGTCTTTAAGGGTGGCCGCCACCAGGCGCAGGCAATCGTCTCCCACCAGATGGCCATAGCGATCATTGAATTGCTTGAAGTGGTCAATGTCCACCAGTATCAGGGAAAGGGGTTGGCCGGTACGGGTGGAGCGCTCGATCTCGCGGGTCAGGGTGGCATCAAAATAGCGGCGGTTATGGACTTTGGTGAGCGGGTCGGTGACGCTCAATTTGGCCAGTTCCCGGTTGGCAATTTCCAGGTTGGTCATGGTGCGCTCCAGCTCCTGGGTGCGCTCCACCACCCGCGCTTCCAGTGCCTCGTTGGTTTGCTGCTGCAGTTGCAGCATGGCTTCCTGGGCCTGCAGTTTTTCTTCCCGTTCCCGGTTCATCAGTAACTGCAGATCAAGGGCTCGGGTTTGCGCCAGTTCCCGTTGCGTGCGCTCCCGGTTGATGCGCTCTGCCAACGCAAAAGAAAGCAGCAGCATTTCCCCCACAAAGCCAATCAACTGGCCGTTTTCGGTGAGCATCGAGTACGGCAAGGCGCCTTCCATCATCAGCACCGCCATCATGGTCAGGACAATCAACCCACCCCAGGCGATCGTGAAATAACGGGCCGACACATTGCCCTTGATCCACAGCACGATGGAGGTCGCCAACGCCACCACACAGGACACCAATGCGCACAACTCATTAATGCGCACCAGGAAATCATTCCCGACAAGCAATACCAGCGCGGAGCACGCCCAATAGAGAATGAAAAACGTATTGAAATGCAGCATCCAGCCGCCATAGTGTTTGAGTTCCAGAAAGTGCCGAATAAACAGGGCGGCAGCAATAAAGCTGACGTAAATCGAAAGCGCAAATCCATTCAGCCGCAGCCACTGGCTGTGCCCCCACAGCAGGTAGTCACCCACGCCGGTGAGACCGCTCTCGTACACCATGATGGACAGCGCATAGAAACAGTAATAGAGATAGTTGTGATCCCGAGTGAACACATACAGGGACAGGTTGAACAGCATCAGTGCGATCAACACACCAAAGGCCAGTCCATACCAGACGTAACGTTGCTGCTGGTGCTGATCCAGCGCATCCTGCTCCCACAGGTACATGGGCAGAAAAATATTGAAACGGGAGCCGGCGCGCAGATAAATCTGCTGTTGCTCCCCCGGCGCCAGGGAGAGGGAAAACAACCAGCTGGTGTTGCTCTCCGTGGCGTCGGTGCGCGGCGTGTTCAAACCGGACGCCACCTTGCGCACATTGGCTTCATCCTGGCCCATCACAAACAGATCGAGGATGCCCAGATTGATCCAGCGTATTTCCAGAGTACGTTGCAGCGGTTCGTCACTCCGGTTCTCCACCGTAAAACGAAACCATACCGGGGTAGCGCTCTTGCCCACATTGATGGAGGATTTCTGCAGACCTGACCAGCCTTCCCCGGGGAGTTGCCGTGGGTCGGTAATCGCCACATCCTCCGGCTGTACCCAATACTGCACGTCGCCCGGCTGCACCCGCATGGCGTCGGAGGCCGCCAGATTCAGAATGTCCGGGTGTGCCGAACCATGGGCAACAGAGCAGGCCAACAGCATCAGCAGCCCGCAACAGCACGCACTCCAGAATTTAAACACGAAACAGTACCTGTGAGATGATCTACCCATCATTATAGATTGGAACGAACGTGTTGCTTTGATAGCCTGTTGTGATTCTGTAACCTAAACGCCACAGGTAGGATTTATTTGTCACAGCTAATTGATTATGGAAAAGTAATCTCCGCCACGACAAAATATTGTTCATTGCCTACCACCTTTTCACCCAACTGAATAACTGGCCGCCATGAATCACGCTTGCGAATTGCACTACAGCATTACCCCCATTGATCCCTACGCCCATGTGTTTGCAGTACAACTGGACATTCCCTTTGCCGTGGCCGCCGGGCAGCGCCTGCGTTTGCCCTGCTGGATTCCCGGCAGCTATATGATCCGCGACTTTGCCAAAAACATCGTGACCCTTCACGGGGAGTGTGACGGCCAACGGGTCCCGCTGACCAAAGTGGATAAGCAGACCTGGAGCCTGCCGGCCTGTAACGCACCGCTCTCAATTCACTATCAGGTGTACGCCTGGGATATGTCGGTGCGTGCAGCCCACCTCGATCAGAATCACGCCTACTTCAACGGCACCAGTGTGTTCCTGGAACTGGAAGGCTACGCCGACACACCCTGCACGGTGGACATTCACAACGCCACCATTCCCGAAGCACGCCATTGGCGGGTAGGCACGTCACTGCCCACGGCCGGTGCCGAGCAGTATGGTTTCGGCCGTTATCGGGCCGATAATTACAGTGACCTGATCGATCACCCGGTGGAGATCGCCGACTTCAGTCTGGTGAGCTTCGAAGCCTGCGGTGTGCCCCATGATTTTGTGCTCACCGGTTTGCATAACGCCGACCTCGAACGGCTGGCGGATGACCTGAAAATCATTTGCGAATACCAGATCAACCTGTTCGGTGGAACGGCGCCGTTCCATCGTTATGTATTCATCACCTGGGCGGTGGGCAACGGCTATGGCGGACTGGAACACCGCGCCTCCACCAGCCTGATCTGCAACCGGGATGACCTGCCCTGCCGCAACGAACGGGGCAAGGTCAGCGACGGCTACAAAACCTTTCTGGGATTGTGCAGCCACGAATATTTTCACAGCTGGAACGTCAAACGCATACAGCCGGATATTCCCTACGACCTGAGCCGGGAAAATCACACGCCACTGTTGTGGGCCTTTGAAGGCATCACTTCCTATTACGATGACCTGACCCTGGTGCGCACCGGTTTGATTTCCGCTGAAGACTATCTGGAGCTGGTGGGCAAAACCATCACCCGCATCCTGCGCAACCCGGGCCGTACTGTGCAGTCCACTGCCGACTCCAGCTTCGACACCTGGACCAAGTTCTACAAACAGGATGAGAACGCGGCCAATGCCATCGTCAGCTATTACACCAAAGGCGCCCTGATTGCCCTGGGACTGGACCTGACCCTGCGCCGACTGAGTCAGGGGGCGGTCAACCTGGATCACATCATGGTGCAACTGTGGCAACGGCACGGCCGGACTCACACCCCGGTGGCGGAGTTCGATATCCAGAATCTGTGTCGGGAATCCCTGGCCCCGCAGGGTGCCGAAGCGCTGGCGGCGCTGGACCAGTATCTGGACAACGCCATCTACGGCACCGACGACTTTGATTTTGCCACCCTGTTCCAGGCAGTGGGGGTCCGCTTTCATACCCGCCCCGCCACCTCCGCCAGCGACGGCGGCGGCAAACCGGCCTCCGGTGAGCAAACGCGGTTGGAACTGGGACTGCTCACCACAGCGGACAACGGGGGTGCCAAGGTGCAGCGGGTGCTGAACGGGTCCAGCGCCCACCGGGCCGGCATTTCCGCCGGGGATACCCTGATTGCCCTCAACCGCATCCGGCTGGATAACGGCAATCTGGAAAAACTGCTGGCCCGCTATCAGGCGGGGGACCAGGTGGACATAGTGGGTTTTCGGCGGGATGAGTTGATGCAGTTCCAGCTCACCCTGGAAGCCGGCGCCCCGGATACCGCCTATCTGCAGATCCAGGACGTCGACCAGCTCAAGGGCTGGATTCGCTGAGCGTTAACCCAATAGCGTTAATGGCGCGGGAGCGGTTTCAGGACTCCGGAATCAACAGTTGCGGGTCCAGGCGCTCCTGATACCAGTTCAGGCGCCAGCACAGGTGCGGACCGGTGGCACGGCCGGTGGCCCCCACCAGACCAATGACCTGGCCCTGGGTGACCGCCGTACCGGGTGCTACCAGCAGCTTGCTCATGTGCAGATAGCTGGTGCTGATACCGTGGCCGTGATCGATGACCATGGTGCCACCGGAAAAGAACATATCCTTGTGGGCCAGGGTGACCACCCCATCGGCCGGGGCCAGAATCTCGGTGCCCTGGGGAGCGGCGATGTCGACGCCATAATGGGGGCGGCGGGGCTCACCATTGTAGAAACGCTGGCTGCCATAAACCCCGCTGATGGGGCCTTGCACCGGCCAGGTAAACTGCTGCAGAAACCCGTGCAGGCCACTCTCCATATCCCGTGCCTGCTTGACCTGACCGGCCTCTTCCTGAATCCGCTGCAGGTGACTTGGGTCCGGGTTCACTGTGCGGGCCGGCACCCCTTCCACCCGTTGCAGGTTGTATTCCCGTTTTTCAATGCTGAAGGCCAGAGTCTGCTGGCGACCGTCAGCCAGCGTGACCTGCAGGCTGTGCTCCAGGGGCTCATCACGGCCGAAGCCCAACACAAACTCGCCGCGCTCGGTGAGGGTGAGTTGGCGACCACCGTAGCGTACCTTGGCCTGATCCGGGACCTGGCCCACCACCATGCCTCCCTGGATAAAATCACCGCGCAGCGATACTCCATTGATGGTCCGGGTCTCCGCCCAAAGGGATGTGGTAACAGCCGATCCACTTAACAGGCACAGCAGTGCAATCCAGGCTTTCTTCAAGGTTGTTCTCCCGACTGAGAAGGTGTGGGCTCCGTGGGCAGCACCGTCCGTAATTGTTCCAGGGTCTCATCCGACAGGTAACCGTCCGCCACCCAGCCCCGGGATTTCTGCAGGTCCCGCAGGGCCCGTTTGGTGCGGGTGCCGAAGATGCCGTCCACCGGCCCCACATCATAGCCGGCCTGGGCCAGCCCCCCCTGTACCCATTGGACCGTGGCCAGGGTGAGGCGTTCATCGTTGGGTGGTGTCACGCTCAGCTCGCCACCGCCGTTGATGCGGTCCGCCAGGTGGCCAACCGCCAGCGCATAGTACTCCGAGCGGTTCCAGCCCATGATCACGTCAAAGTTGCGGTAGACCACGAACGCCGGTCCCCGGTGACCACTGGGCACGATGACGGATGCCGTGAGCGGCAGGTCCGGCAGGCGATTGCCCGCCACATCCGTGATCCCCAAACGGCGCCACCCCGACAGGGGTTTGTGCACATCGCGCCCGGCCAGTGCGTAATCGAAGCCTGGTGGTAGGCGTACTTCCCGCCCCCAGCGCAGGTTCCGCTCCCAGCCCAGCTGGTTGAGGAAATGGGCCGCCGAGGTGAAGGCATCCGGCAGGCTGTTCCACAGGTCCGCCTTGTTGTCACCATCCGCGTCCAGGGCAAAGCGCCGATAGGCACTGGGCATGAACTGCATATTGCCCATGGCACCAGCCCAGGACCCGAGCATGGTGCCGTGATCCGCCACCCCGGCTTCCACCAGGCGCAGGGCTTCCATCAGTTCCTGGGTAAAGAATTCACTGCGGCGGGGATCGCAGGCCAGGGTAGTCAGGGAATCCAGCACGTTCATCTTGCCCAGATAAGAACCGAAATTGGTTTCCAGGCCCCAGAACGCCACCAGGTACTGCGGCGGGATGCCGTATTGGTGGGTCAGGGGCATCAACAGGTCGTAGTGTTGCTTCAGCAGGCGACGCCCGGTTTCGATCCGCTGCTGGTTAACCCGCTGACCCAGGTAGTTATGGAAGGTCTCGGTGAATTCCGGCTGGCGCCGGTCCAGTTCGATGACCCGGGCCACATAGGACACTGCCCCCAACTGGGTTTCCACCACCCGGGGATCGATGGCCTCTGCCAGGGCCCGTTGTTGCAGTTGCGCCACGCACTGGCTGAAATCAGCCTGTTGTTGTGCCTCGGGGGCCGGCGCCTGCGTGACCGCTGCCGGCTCTGCTCGCAACAGGCCGGCCCAGCCCAGGCACAACACGCCCCAGGCGATCCACCCCGGCAGACGCCGGGCCATTTTGCAATCATATGATTTCATTAAGGTATTCCCACACCCAACCGTTCACTCTGATGATCCTAACAAAGTTAACAATCCGCCGACAGCAGTGGCACACAGAAAAGACGGTCTACAATGAATATTCAGCTACCCCAACCCAGGTCAACTCCAATTCATGCTGCTACAGCGTTTACTGTTGACGTGCCTCGGCCTGCTGCTGTCAACCATAGCGCAGGCCGGCACCATCGAGCTCACACCGGATTCTGGCCCCATCGAACTGATGTCGCGGGCGGAAGTGTACGTGGATGAGTCTGAAGCATTGACGGTGGAGGCGATCCGTGACCTGACTCTGTTCCAACCGGTCGAGCAGGATACCCTGAGCCTGGGTTTCACCAAGGCGCGGGTTTGGCTGCGCTTCCAACTGCACAACCCACAGCCGACACCTGCGTATCGAATCCTGTACACGGATTATTTTCTGCTGGATGACGTGGTGCTCTATACCGAGGAGCAAAGCGGATTCAACGCCCAGTTCAGTGGCCGGCGCTATCTGCAGGCACACAACCAGAGCCCTATTCCCACGCGCTTTTTTCATTTCGAAATCCACCTCCCTGCCCACAGCAGCCAGACGTTCTACCTGGCCCTGAAAAGTGAGGATGCCATTTCCACCGCCGCCACCCTGATGCCGCGGGCGGACTTCCAGCGTGTCATGGTCACCGACACCATCGGCATCACCCTGTTCAGCGGACTGATTCTGGCGAACCTGTGCTTCGCCCTGTTTATGCTGATCAAATTAAGGGAATTGGAGATGCTGTATTATTTCGGCTTCCTGCTTTCCCATCACGTGTTCACCATCACCATGCTGGAGGGTGTGCCCGCCAGCCTGTTCAATATGGAAAGCCTGTTCTGGAATCGCACCGGCATCATTTTCATGGTGAACTTTGCGGTGGTCATGTCGGTATTGTTTTTTCGCTCGTTTCTTAAATTACAGGAGAAGTATCCGCAGCTGTACCGGCGCTCTCAGCTACTGCTGGTGATCGCCATCATCAGCACGCTGCAATGCCTGCTGGTGCCCCATGTGATCGGCTCGGCTGTATCCACGGTGCTGTGCATGATCGTGGGCACCGGCATCATGTACAGCTGCGTACAATGCGCCGTCGCCGGTGACCGCAGCGCCATGCTGTTCCTGCTGTCCTGGTCCTCCGGCATCGCCGGGGCCACTATCTTCTGCCTCAAGCTGTGGAATGTTCTGCCCAGCAACGGATTTACCGACAATGCCTGGCAGGTGGGCGCCACGCTGGAGGCCATTCTGTTTTCCATCACCATTGCCGACCGTGTCACCGCCGAGCGCCGCATGCGCCTGCAGACCCAAATGGAGTTGGTGAAACAGGAACGCACGCTGCGCCTGACCCAGGAACAATTGCTGAGAACGGAAACCGCCGCCAAAGAGGAACTGGAACAACAGGTGGAAGAACGCACCCAGGACATCACCCGAATTCTAGGTGAACTTGAAATTCAAAACCGCAAGCTGATGGAGCTGTCCATCAATGATGGTCTCACCAAAGTGCGCAATCGCCGTTTCTTCAACGATGCCTATCCAGAGCTGTGGCGGGAGGCTCAAACCAAGGGCAAGTGGATCAGTGTCATCATGCTGGACATCGACCATTTCAAGTCCATCAACGACACCTACGGACACCTCACCGGTGACCAATGCCTGGTGGCGGTGGCCGAGGCGTTGCGTAATCGCGTCACACGGCCAAAAGATATTATCTGCCGGTACGGCGGCGAGGAATTTGTGATGGTGTTGTTCGATACACCCGCTGAGTCCGCCATGCTGCTGGCGGAAAGCATTCGCACCTCGTTGTCTGAAACTGTTCTGGAAACCGACTCCGGCCCCTTGAGTGTCACCGCCAGCCTGGGGGTTGCGGCGCTGATGCCGGCAAGAGACGTTGCAGCCACCGACCTGTTGGCAACCAGCGATCATGCGCTGTATGAGTCGAAAAGCAACGGCCGTAACCGGGTTACGTTCGCTGACCACCCTCAGTCCGCATCCGCTTCCACCAGGCGCTGAGCCATCTCCAACACCACACTGCCCCCCACCTGATCCCCTGGGTCCAAAGCCTGCAGTTTCAACAGCACCGCCATGGCCTGCTCTACATTGCCCTTGCGCAACTGCACAAAACCCGTGGCCTTCATGCTGTACACATAAAGCCGACGGGCACCACTCAGGTTCAACCAGTCCGGCCCCGGTTCCTGTGCCCGCCAGTCCACCGCAAACCCCGCCTGCAACGCGCTCATCACCAACACCTGGTTGATCCGTTGCAGGGATTCATCAAAGCGGTTGGAGTAGGCGTACATCTTGTACAACGCCACCAACACTTCCAGTTTCTCCGGCATCCGCTGATGTGCTTCCAGCAACAGGTTTTCCGTACGCTGCCAGTCGTTGCAAATATCCAGTGGTTCCCGCAACAGTTTCTGCAGCTGAATGTCCGCCACCCCGGTGCTGAGCGGCATATCGTCAAACAGATCTTTTATCTGCATGATGGTCCTCGTAAGTGTGACGCCTTTTTCAAAATCATTCGGAATCCTCTTCTGCCAGCCACTGCAGCAGATCCGGGGGCAACCGGAACAGGCCCTGCTCACGAATGCGCGCCTTGAACGCCTTCATCACCGGCCGCGAAATCCGCGTTTCCGCCAGCACCCGCAACTCATAGACCCGTTCTTTATCCGCCTCACTCAACTCACCGCGGTACTGCGCGATCATAGCGTGCAGGTCCGCCCCCATTTGCTCACTGGCACGATGCTTTACTTGATCGTACAGCGCCGTCATCAGCGTTTTTTCCAGGGGTTTCATCTTGCACTTGCCGTCCAGGATTTTGAGCATGACGGTGGTGGCGCAGTCCAGATCCGAAGCGGACAGGGATTGGGCCGCCACCCAACGCCCCAGCCACTCATCCAGTGCCACGGGAAACGGGTCCAATGGGGGAAAGTTGCGAAGGTGTATGAACATGTCCGGCCTGCTCCCGGTCTCTCAACAGAGACCCATACCAATAGCAAGCGATGACATTTGCAAGCCATGCACCAACACTAACCGGTTGATTTTATTGGACAGACGAGAACGTTTGGCGGGCAGGTGCCGGCCCAAAGCCGACACCCGGGATCACATTGTCGGATAGCGTACAGCCTAGACCGCGGCCGCACCCCACTCCCGCACCCGAGCCACACTCTCCCGATAAGGGCGCAGGGAAGCGACGAGCAGCAGGATCGCCACCACAGTGGCCAGCACACTGATGATCAGCAGGGAATAACGCAGGGCCTGGTCATCGCGGAACACATAGTCCGTCAGCAGCGCCACCGCCGTGGGGCCCACCCCCAATCCGATGATGGTGACCACGAACAGGTACATGGCGGACGCCTGGCCGCGCATGGGGTTGGGCATGATCTCCTGAATCGCCGCCGGCGCCACCCCGAACGGCATCGCCAGGGTAAAACACCCCACGCCCACCCCCACAATGGCCAGCCGCAGGTCGTCCACGGCGTAACAGGCGAAGGATGGCAACGCCAGGGCACAGGCAATCAGGCCCACCCGCATCGGGGCATCCTGGTAGCCACGGGCGGTGAGCCAGTCCGACAGGCGACCACCGACGATGATGCCCAGGGAGCCAAAAATGCCAATCAGCAGGCCATAGATGTAGCCCACTTCCGAGGCATCCAGGCTATGGGTCCGCATGAAAAAAGCCGGCACCCAGGACGCGGCCCCATACGCGCAGAACGCCACGCAGGCAAAGCTCAGGTTGTGCAACAGCACGGTTTTGCGGTTCTTGCGGATGTAGGCCATCACTTCACCGAAGGACACATCCACCCCGGCCCCGGCACCCTGCCTCTGGGGTTCCTTCAACAGCAGCAGCACCAGGCAGAACATGACGCCCGCCGCCCCCAGCATAAGGAAGATCGATTGCCAGGGGCGAATGGTGCCAATGACCGGCAACACCATATCCCCCTGGGCAGAAGCAAAATGAATCACCAGCCCACCCAGCAGGAAGGCCATACCAGACCCCACATAAATCCCCATGGAGTACACACTGATGGCAGTGGCCCGCTGATGGGGGGGAAAGCTGTCGGCAATCAGGGAATAGGCCGCCGGAGACAGGGCCGCCTCGCCGGCGCCCACGCCCACCCGGGCGAACAGGAAGTGCCAATAGTGCTTGGCCAGGCCACAGGCCGCGGTCATGGTACTCCACACCAGCACCCCGGCGGCGATCAGCCCGCGGCGGCTGCGACGGTCCGCCATGCGCCCCAGAGGAATACCGCACAGGGTGTAGAACAACGCAAAGGAGAACCCCATCAGCAGGCTCATCTGGGTATCGGATATCGCCAGATCCCGACGGATAGGGCCTACCAGCAGGTTAAGAATCTGACGATCGATGAAGGACAGCACATAGGCCAGCATGAGAATCGCCACGGTCACCCAGGCACGGGCGGTGGAGGGGTAGTTCACAGGGATGTTCAAGGGGCACCTCAAAGCACACGATGGTTACTAAGGAGAGTGGTCCAGCATTCGCTGCGATGCAAACCCCATGGCCGGAACTTGCCCAAAAACAACCCCAAACAACCTGTTCAGCGCACCGCCGGTGCCTGCATCTTCAGTCGCTCAGCCGGCACACTGAGATCCGGCTTTTTGCAGTCGTAGCCATCCGGATAGATCACCTGGATGATGTGGTCGGTGCCCATGGAATCCCGCAGGATGTTCAGCATGGCGGTGGCTTCGTACTGAGACATATGGGTGAGCTTGCGCCGCATACCGGACACCGTGCTGTAAAACAGGTCACCCCCTTTGGCCACTTCCAGGGATTTGATCCGCTCCGGGAAGCATTTCACCTCCGCTCTGAGGGGCAGTGCCCAACACAGGGCCACCAGAAACAGCATCCATTTGCTCTGCCATTTACTCTGCATCCGCATACCTTATTCCCTATATTCAAAAATTATTATGGCATTTAACGTGCTTAGGCTATTTTTAGTTATATACCCTTAATTATATAACCTTAGTTAAATACGCTTGGCTACATAGCCACGCAAACACATCGCGCTATCTTGCGCTTGAGCAGTGCTGCCGCACAATAATAAAACAGGATTCACCGGGCAACATGAAACGGATTTATGATGGGGAACACCCACCCATTGTGCTTGATATTGAAGCCTCCGGCTTTGGCAACGGCAGTTACCCGATCGAAGTGGGCTTTGCTGCAGACGCCGAAACCCGCTATTGCAGCCTGATCAAACCCTTTCCCAGCTGGACCCATTGGAGTGACTCCGCCGAAGCCGCACACGGCATCAGCCGGGCGGAACTATTGCAGCGGGGCCGCGATCCAAGGGAGGTGGCGCTGGAACTGAACCGCCGTTTACACGGCAAGCAGATCTACAGCGACGGCTGGGTGGTGGATCATCCCTGGCTGATGACGCTGTTCTTTGCCGTCAACATTGAGCCCACCTTCCAGCTTTCCCCCATTGAACTGATCATGACCGAAGACCAGTTCGCGGTGTGGGATGAAATCCACGACGAAGTGCTGGCCTGCAGTGAACAGCACCGTCACCGGGCCAGTGTGGACGCCTGGGTGATTCAGCAAACCTGGATTCGCAGCCATTACATGACCCAATAAATTTTGCACCAAACTAAAGCAACAAGGCGCACTCGGCGTTAACTTGAAGCAGATAAAGGGTTCTGATGGCTCAGAAAAACCGGTTTTCCGGGATTTTCGCAGATTTTGATCTTGGCATCACACTTGCTTTGATAAACACAGTGATTCCATTTCACACCTTCTCTACAGCCGACTCTTGCTGTACTTTGGGATCGCACACGTCGGGTTGGGGAACCCGGCGTGTGTTCGACCCGCTCAACCATTTCCGCTTTGCCTCGTTCCACACCCATGTGTATGATTCCGCTCACAATCATTTCAGTAAGCGTGCTCCGGGAAGGACATGACGGATTCCATCGACAGCATTGATCAGGAACGCCTGCGGCAACAGGATCACCAGGCCTTCGAAGCGCTGGTCAGCCAGTTGCATCGCCCCATGGTCTCCGTGGCCCGGGCCATCGTGGGGGACAGCCTGGCGGAGGAAGTGGTGCAGGAGGCCTGGGTGTCAGCCTATCGCAACCTGCCCAAATTCGAGGGCCGCTCCTCCGTCAAAACCTGGCTTTTCACCATCGTCAGCAATGAAGCCAAATCCCGCCTGCGCAAGGAAAAACGCCTCGTGGCCCTGGAGGATTTCAACCCGGAAGGCAGCGGGGATTACCTGGGCCCGGATCGTTTTTTTCGCTTTGGCGGCCATTGGAAAGTGCCACCGCCGGACTGGCACATGGATTCGCCGGACCAACTGCTGGAAGAGAAACACCTGCAGAAATGCATTGATCACACGGTATCGATTCTGCCGCCCCAGCAGCGAGCCGTCTTCATCCTGCGGGACATCGAACAGCAGGCGCTGGCGGAAATCTGTAATATTCTTGAAGTAACCGAGTCTTATGTGAGGGTGCTGCTCCATCGTGCCCGCATGAAGCTAATGCAAGTAATTGATCGTTATCAGGAAACCGGTGAATGCTGAATTGCAGAGACGTGGCACACGAAGCCAGTGACTACATCGACCAGAATCTCAGCTGGTGGCGACGTCTGATGTTCCGGCTGCATTTGTTCGTCTGTGCGAAATGCCGCAGGTTCGTCGCCCACGTGCACCTTACCCGGGATTTTCTGCGCCGGCGCGGCCCGTTACGCGCCTCTGACCAGGACATCGAACAGGTGATGCAGCGCGTGAAGACGTCTGCACCGGATCAGTCCTGACCTTCTTCAGTCTTGCGGGAGGGAGCCGGCCGCCGATTGGAACGCTTGTCATCCCAATTCAATTGCTCCGGATCATACCATTCGATGGCTTCCAGCACCTTATGCTGAGTCGCCACCGACAGCGTCGCCCACAGCTCTTCGAACGCCTCCAACCCGGCCTGACGCCGCCGCGCCACCTTACTCCCCAAACGGGACACAATGGTGGGCAAATTCAGGGCCTCACCCAGCTTACCGGGCACCGTATACACCTGCCCCAGATATTTACGCTTGTGAGTGCGCTGCTCCAACACCTGCTGCAGGGCCGCTGCCGCCGCCAGGGCAGTTTCCTCATCAAACTCCAATGGGATGCTCATGATCGCGTATCAGTCAGGAAATCGAACCCTAGAGCATAGCAAGTCGCCGATTCGATCTCCAGCGCGTCTACCCGCCATTCAACCTATAACAGGTTCATTTCCCGGGCTTTGGCCACGGCTTCGGTACGGTTACTGACGTTTAACTTGGCGTAGACATTTTTGAGATGCCACTTGGTGGTGGTGAGGGAGATGTTGGCACGGGCCGCCACATCCTTGTTACGCAGTCCGGACTGCAACAGGTTCAGCACTTCCTTCTCCTTGTCGGTGAGCGGCTCCACCACAAAGCGATGCATCTGCTGCTGGTCATCATGTTGCAGCAGGTCCTGGAACATCAGGCGATACAGTTCCGGCAGCGGCTGCAACACATTGCTCTGCACCGCCTGCATCAGCAACGCGGCACTGCCCGGCGCCTCATCAAACACGGTGCGGTTGAAGCAGGCCAGGCCACCGTATTTGAGGGTGGCGCGCACTTCCTGCAGGGCCTCCTCCTGCCGCTCCTGGTGCGCATAAACCACCGCCCGGTTCATGCGCCCCACCACCACCCTGGGCACACAACCGTATTGTTCAGCGGTGTGGATCAATTGATTCACCAGTCGCTCGGCGGCGTCAAATTTTTTCAGCATGGACAAAAAAATCACCCGGGAAATCCCCAGCCGGTCACGACCTTCATCGAACCCGCAATCCTCGCTCCAGTAGCCGGCTTTCTGTTTGGCTTCCAGTTGATACTCCTGCTGTACCCGGTAGATGGTTTCCAGATCGCCGTGGGTGCGGGCGTACAGCGTCCACTCCAGGCACAACTGGGTGTTGAAGCGTTCGTAATCCCCATGCACCAGCACGCGGGATAAGTAATTCAGCAAGCGCCGGGCTTCCACATCGTTACCGCGAATAAACGCCAACCGGGCCAGCGCACAATAACTGGCGGTAATCACTTCCGTGGCACAGGCACTGGACACCAGGGGCACCACTTCCCGCAGCAGCTTTTCCGCTTCCTCCAGGCGATTCTGTTCATAACGGATCAAGGCCACCGGCGTCGCCAGATTCACCCACTCCAGGGTGTACGGCCGATCGCTGACAGAACGGAACGCCTCTTCCGCCAATTGCACTGCCACCATCATATTGCCCTGGGCCCGCTCCGCCAGCACCAGCACCTGATCGGCAAAACTGCGCAAAAAGTTCTGGCCGGAGATGCGCAGAATGTCGCGGGCGCGATGGGCCTCCGCCACGGCGGTGGCAAAATCCGCGTTCAACAAATGGTAGTAAGCCCGCATGGGGCTGTAGAACAGGCGCACATGGTGCTGCACATTTTTCTGGTTGGGCAGCCGGTAAATATCGTTGTGGCGAAAATCCGTATCGCTGTGAAACAGCTCCAACACATTCAGCAGGAAGGGCAACGAATCGTCGTGCGCATAACGCCCCTGCATCTCGCCACGTCGATTGAGTTCCTGCACCAGCTCAATGTAATAGTTGGCCTGATTGAAACGCCGATAAAAAATCAGCGCCGTGATGAGCGGATACACCAGTTCACTCTGATTGATCATGCGTTCTTCCGGCAGCCGGTTGATCCACTCGATCAGGCGGGTGAATTCACCGCTTTTGATCCACTCGTCACTGCAACGGACGATGGCGCTTTCCAACGCTTCCCCATCATTGATGTCGGCCAGCAACTGCAATGCCGGCTCCCATTCCCGTCGCTGCAAACGGGTGGACGCGGCGCGCCGGATCAGGGAATCCATTTCCTGCGGGAAATCCGCTTTCAACCGGTGCAACAGGAACTCACGAAAAATGGAATGATAACGGTACACCTCCCCCTGCCCATCCAACGGGTGTAGAAAGACGTGATTTTCCAGCAGGTAGTCGATGCAACGCTGGGCATCCCCAATCTGCAACACATCGTTGCACAGGGCCGCGTCCAGGGTTTCCAGGCAGGCGCTTTTGATGAGGAAATTACGAATGTGGTCCGGTTGCTGCTGCAACACCGAATCGGCAAAGTACTGCAGCACCTCGGGGCTTTTGCTTTCCCGCGCCATGTGATCGGTTTGCCCGGAACCACCACCCTTGAGAGACAGCGCCAACAGCTTGATACCGGCCACCCAACCCTCGGTCCAGTCCAGCAACGCGCGCATGAATGACGTGTCCCCGGTATCCAACCCCACCGAACAGAACCAGCTTTGCAGGGATTCCATATCCCATCTCAGGTCATTGGCGTCGATGCTGAGCAGGCTGTCCTCCAGTTTCAGTTTGCTCAACTGCAGCGGCGGATGATTGCGGGAGGCCACCACAAAATGGATGTGGGGCGGCAGACTGAAAATCACCTGGGACAGGGTATGGTGGATGTTCTCATCCTGAATTTGCTGGTAATCGTCCAGCACCACAAACAGCGGCTCCTGCACCCGCTCCAGCCCCAGCACCAGGGATTCCGTCACCGCCTCCACGGAAAAGGCCACGCGGTCGTTGATCTGGTTCAGGTAATAGGCGTCGAAGTGCTTGCAGCTCTGCTTGATGGCCTTGATCAGGGCGGCAAAAAAAGGCGCCGGGGCATTATGAGCGGGTTCCAGGTTCAGCACCGCAAAGCGGGACGACTGGCGCCCGGAGCGCAGCCACTGCCGCAGCAGGGTGGACTTACCGGACCCGGCGGGGGCCAGTAACACCGTGAGGGAATAATCCTCGGCCCGGTTCACCAGGTCGATGAGCTGGGGTCGCACCAAATGATTGCTGGCCAGGACGCTGCGGCCCGCCGCGGACTGTCCACCACCGTGCTGGGACATGGGCTCTACACCTTATCTGTTTCTGGTTTTATTCTAATTTATTGTTATTGTTCGATTTTTATATCAGTGCCTATTATACCCCGGCGCCAACGCCCGGCGTGACTGACCGTTCCCCCTCCTATGGGGGGTTACCCACGTAGCCGTTTCAGCCAATCTAGCACAGTCAGTAGGTACCTTTTTTCAGGTACTATGGTACAACACGACTTCAGGTGCAAACCCCCGAATAATGACAAGAATGAGGAACACCACGATGACAATCCGATCTGGCCTGCTGGGACTGGCACCGGCGGCGCTACTGCTCTGCGCCTGCCAACCGGCCGGCGACTTTCCTGAATCCGATGGCATTTGCAGCTTCGACACCGTGCGCGAGAACGCACGGGCGGCCTCTGCGGCCAGCTTTCCGGCACCGGTCATCACCCGCCTGGCGGTAAATGGCAGCCTGGTGTGGGAGGCCGGCAGCGGCTCCCCTGCCCCCAGCCTGCAACCGGGCGACGTGGTGACCCTCACCGGCACCGGCCTGGGCAATGGTCCGGACACCGACTTCACCAAAATCATGCTGGGCAACACCCGCGTGCTGGAAACCGACCTGGTGATGTTCAAACAGAAGCTGGATATCGCCAACCAGGTGAATTACGAAGTGGACGACCTGCTGGACAGCTGGCCCAAAGACATCCTGGCCTGGCAACCGGACCAGATCCAGTTCACGGTGCCGGATCATGTCAGTACAGGCCCATTGACTGTGCAGATCCAGAAGCGCACCGGCTATAACGAATCCCTCACCAACCCGGGGCAACCGTTCAACGTGATCGACGCCCTCACCAGCCGCATCACCGATGAGGATTTTGAGCACAATTGCGACGTGGTGTCCCAGCTCAGCCACAGCCAGGCCACCGCCCCCATCGAGGTGAGCATCGTCAACCCAGAGTTCCAGACCCTGGTGAATTACGGCGAGGAGATCTTCTGGTCCTACGATTACAACATCGGGCTGGCCCACGCCATTCGCAACCTGAACTGGAAGAAGATCTTCAACTACCAGACCAAAGACCCCATCACCCACGAAGTGGCAGACCCGGCCAAACTGTTCGGCGCCTACCCCACCCTGGCCGGTGAGGTGCCCAGTGCCGCCATCGACGACGTCTATTTTGACCCGTACCCACAGCCCAGTCCGATTCCGGGTTTTCTGACCATCGAGCCCCAGCTCAAAAAAGGCAACACCACCGACTCCGGCTGGGCCGGCTACCGCTATGCCCAGGGCAGCCACCCCTACACCGGGCGTGGTTCGTGGATCGGGTTCAACTGCGCCTCCTGCCACGGTTACCGCATCAGTTACGAGAACGCCCCCAACACCACGGTGACCAAGGTATTCCCGGGCCTGCCCAATCCGGAGTGGACCGTAAAATGGGCCATCCTGGGGGACAAGAACGCGGAAACCACCTCCACCTTTGACGGCATCGTCACCAGCGAGGAAGGCCCCAGCTGGGCCCCCGGCGCCGCCAAGATCGACAAAAGCATGCTGCTCTATTACCTGCCCCAGGGCACCGGTGAGCACAACATGATCCGGGTCAACGGCGAAGGCAGTCATACCGACAACGACTACCAGTTTTCCCCCCACACCATCCCCAACGTGACCAACTACATGAGCATCCGCCGCTCCCTCTCCCACACCGAATCCTACGTGGGCTTTGAGGGCTCCTACATCCACGCGGAGGAGCCGGACGGCGCCACCGGCAGCATGTATCGCTACCCCCTGCAGGCGCTGACCGCCTACATGACGGTACTGGATCAGCACGACGGCGACCTGCGCAACGTGGGCCTGTACCGCTGGCTCAAGCACAACGGCAAGCTGGCGGAACAAACCGGCTCGGCAGACCTGGGGGAAGGCGAGTTCGTGCAGAACGGCTGGCAGTCGTACCCGGGCGTGGTAGCCGCGGTCGATCAGGGCAAAACCAGCTTTGACAGCGCCTGCGGCAGCTGCCACCAGGACAACCTGGGCGCCCACACCGACGAGAACATGCTGCCCCTGAACCAGGTGGGCCACTTCTTTGTGCCCTCCCTGTATCAGCAGGAAACACAGAGTATCCGGGTGGGCTTCCTGCGCAATATGTACTGGGTACAGCACCGGGGCCTGCTCACCGACGGCCATGTGCGTAACCTGGAAGACCTGGTGCATCCGGATCGCTGCACCAGCGGCAGTGACCTCTACAACCAGTACTACACCCTGCATCCGCCGGTGGTGCCGGCACTGGGTGGCGCCGACTTCCCCGAGCCCTATCCCGCCACCAACCGCAAGGGCGACGTGTTCCGGGTGCCCAAATCCCAGTCCACCAGCGCCGGGGATACCGCCGAGCAGCGCAACCGTTTTATCGAGCGCCACAAGTACTTTGTGGAAGTCCCCTGGGACAGCGAGCACTACTACTGGGATTACCAGAAATTCCGCAGCGAATACGGCCCGGATGAAATGGGCACCCCCAGCCCCATCGGTATGCCCGCCTCGCCCCACCCCTGGTGCGCCGACTCCAGCGCCGAAGTGGACCGCCTGGTGCAGTACGTACTTACCCTGTAAGCCACGGGATATGGAATCCCGGCATTGAGGAAGGGGCCTGCGGGCCCCTTTTTCGTACCCCATCCTGCCGCGCCCATACCTTTGTACGGTGATGATTTGGACTAAATTCGGTTTAATTGATGTCATCGTAATAATAAGTGCGGGCGCACCACTGGGCCCCCAAGCCATTACGTGCCTGAGACGACACCCGCCGAATCAGATACGAGCGATAAAAACGACAAAAACCAAAGCCCCATTTAGAAAGGTATAAACTCTATGATGCGCTATAAAACTGTTGCTGCTGCCATGCTGTTACCCTCCCTATTGCTGACCGGTTGCGGCGGGGAACAAGCTGAAACCCAACGCGCCACGTCCAATAGCGCCAACCTCACCGGACTCTGGCGTTTGAACTTTGAAACCAGCCAGACCGGCCTGAACGCCGAAGCGGGCATTACCTATACCCTCACCGACAACGGGGACGAAGTGAACATGGTGGCCTGCGCCGAGCGCCAGGGCGTCACCCTGAGCCGGGACGGCAACACCCTGAGCGGCATGCCCGTGGGCGAAGCCACCGTGGCCACCAATGACAGCATCAACGCCAACGGCAGCCTGGGCGACAGCGCCGCCACCAAGATGTCCACCAAAGCCGTGTTCGACATGGGCTCCCTGTCCGTCAACGGCGGCGATCTGGGCAGCATCGCCAGCTCCAACATCTGCATCCAATCCGACAACGCCCGCATCCTGGGGCAAGCCACCCAGGAACGCATCTCGGCTACCACCATTCTGAATGGCAAACCCATGATTCTGGAAATCAGCCGCATGGGCAGCATTGGCAAAGGCACCTATGACGTGAACCGCGACATGGCCGAAGGCGGCATTCAGATCTTCATGAAATCCGACGCCCTGAAATCCCGCATCAATCGCTCCGAAATGAATCTGCGCAACGGCTCCATCACCATCACCGAAGATTCCAAAGTGTGGATGAAAGGCAACTTCAACGCTGAGATGCCCAACGGCCAGTTGGTGGCAGGTAACTTTGAGTTTGAAAAACCCTGATGTAAATCGCGGCAGGCATAACACCCTGGCAATGAATCCCGGCCCTGGCGCCGGGATTTTTTTTGGTTGGATCGGTGCGGGCAACGAACTTATTCAACCAATTTGAAACATTAAGGCCCAAACGAACTGAGAAAAGCATTCCACTTCCAGCTCAGCCATCACGTTCGGGTGTTGATCATGATTAAACTTGATGTGGTAAGGTACCCAACAAATAACTGCATACGGCAACCCTCAAATAGCGCCATAAAGTGTAAATACATACAGTAGACATAAGCTGCGCAAAGAAAGACCATAATTTGGATCTAGCGGAACTTCCGTTATTTGCTTCCGGGATATACCGAGGGTTCCGGCATTTGCAGGCCTGGGTATCTCGAAAGGTTCGATTCACTAGGTTGTTATGCATATTCAGGTCCTGTGGAAATAGCTTTCTTGTTCATACGTCAGTGAGACGGTGATCTAGAAAGATACTTGTTTAGAGTCGAACATCTAATTAAATACAATAGGTTATGTTCTATCCTGATAAAGGGGATAGATATACGAATGACTGATATCTCCGAAAATTAGGTAATGAATTAGAGCTGATATATTATTATTTATCAGTGGTTTATCGTTCGAATTGTCTAGATATGGGAACGGAGATATCGGACAGGTGACGGTAGATTTGGGGATAGGCGTCTTAGAGACGTAGATATAAATGTTAGCCATTACGTCGAAAATTCGAGAGATAGATAAATAGGAGAGTATATTGGAAGTTAAAGCGGATTCAGCCGGTAGGTTGCATGATTTGCTAGAGGTTGCAGCCAAGCAGAACGACGGAAAGTCAGCTAGAGAAGTTTTCGGGCTTATTTTTAATGTTGATTGCAATGATAACGAATCAATTCTAAGGCTATTGGCGGATGTCATAAACTTGTCATATCAAACAAAAAACAGGATTAGGGCGCTAGATGATGTTGATCATGCATTGTACCTAAGACCCTTCGGTAACATTGAGAAAGTATTATCTGCAGTCAACCTTGACGCCAGTTGGAAGGCGTATAAACCGCTTTTGGATGAGACAACTCTCTATGGGTTGAAATTCTGCTCAGATAAGTTAAGTAGAATTGAAAATGTTTCGAGTATTGAAAACTCCGTTTTAGAGGAAATTCAGAATGAGTTAAATACTCTTGTGGAGAAAATTCTTAAGTCAAATTTAAACCAAGAGTTAAAATCACTTCTAATAAGTAATCTAGAAGAGTTAAGACAGGCAATAGTGGCTTTTAGAGTCAGAGGTATTGAAGGGATAGAGAGAGGCGTTGAAATTTGTTTGGGTTCAATTGTGGTGAACAAAGATAAAATTAAATCGCAAGCAGATGATAAGGATGTAGGTTGGTCGATTAAATCATATTTTGCGATTTTGGATGTTGTAAATAAAACAGTTTCCGCCGCAAAGGGGGTTAAAGAGCTTGGCGTACACAACATAGCAAACAACCTGCTGGGTAATGGCTAACAAAAAGCTGCAAAAGGACGTTTTGCTCCGTGGCTCAATTGTGCGCTCGCTACGCTCACCTTAGCACAATTGCTCCACTCCACAAAACGCCTCTGAGCTTGGCGTTATGCAGCAGAATCAGGTTTATTGCATAGTATTCAGAATATGAATTTAGAGAGAAAGAGTTAAGGCGTGAGAAGAAAGGTACTTTATAAATACTTCCCGAATGATGAGTTCTTCTATCGAGATAGAATGGTACGTATTAGTCCAAGATCAGCTTTAAATGATCCATTTGAGATTCGCCCATCATTAGAGGCGCTTTCGAAATATGCAAAGGCTCATCTGAAAGAGTCCTTGAGCAAAGAAGAGATGAAAAAGTTTCTGAACTCTAATTATGAAAATATGTTCAGAATTCACGGAGGAGCTCCGGTGTTCAACAATTATGGCGTTTTTTGTTTGTCTGAAACTCGTACAAATCTGCTCATGTGGTCGCACTATGCTAATTCCCACAAAGGTATGGTAGTTGGATTTGACGTGACTCATCCGATATTCAATCAAAAACTGGGTTCTGCTGAAAATCATTACGGTATCGAAGTTGGTGGGATTCACCGGGTTATGTACAGCAACTATAGGGCAACTGAATCGGTTGATGCTACAGATTGGTATTTGCTAAAAAGTGATGAATGGATTTATGAAAAGGAACATCGTTTGGTTCTTCCTCTGACTCAATGCGACAAGGTCATAAGAAAGAGTGTTGGTGGAGAGAATGAAGTTGAACTAACGAAAAGAGAAGAAATTTCAAAAACTGAAAACTTAGGGCACCCTCAGCACATATGTTTGCTTCAAATTCCATTGAATGCAGTTTGTTCGGTAACATTTGGTGCCGAAATGGAACAATCAACACGTTTTGGGATAAAGGCCTACTTTTCGAATACTGACCAGAAAATGAGGCATCCGGATTTTTGTTTCGAATTAGCAGCAATAAGTAATAGTAGATTCGAACTGGAAATTCACAATGGGTAATATGCATAACAATCACATGCAGCGCTCCGCCGGATTTGTGCATTCACTGCGTTCATTTTGGCACAAATCCGTCTGCGCTACGGTGGTCCACTGATGTGGGCGTTAGCACCCCGTGTTACCCACAATTAGTAGACATCCTTTATAGTTAGACCAACCCCTATGGAGATGTCGAAATGGCACGTAAGAAAACGCAAGCTTATACCGAAGAATTCCGCCGAGAAGCGGTCAACAGGGCCTCGAAAGAGGGTATT
>JAYZEN010000011.1:0-265517 GCA_036337295.1 Pseudomonadota bacterium | reverse complement strand
GGCAGGAGTGGGGCCGTGTGCAGGGGCCGGCGGTTGTGACACCGGCCCCGTCAGATCACGGATTATTAAGCGCTCAGCAGGGCACCTTTTCCAGGGTGTTGATGCTGATGTGTGGCCACCGGATCAAGCCTGGCAAGCCGTCAAAGCGGGGGAAGAAGTCCAGCATCACCACCTGCAGATACTGCATGCGCAACTTGCCTTCAAGCTCCTGAATCCAGAATGTGGACTTCATAGACGCGGCATTGGCCTGCTTCACCACAAATGGGATGTTGGAAATGCCTCCGCTCTCAATCTCTGTATCGAACATCAGGCGGGTGATGCGCTTGAACTTGAGATCACGGTTGGCCACATTCAACAGCTCATGAGGGTCTTTGGGGTTGAAGCCGGGAAAACCGGACACAGTGTCCGGCACGGTGCCCTTGAACGGTTTCTCCACATAGTGGGAATAGGGTGCAAGGTAGCCGAGCTTCTGGCGGGTGGGTAATTCTGATGGCAGCGGCGGCAGCTCCGGGTTTACCCCAATGGGCAGCCCGTTCATACCCGGAATCCTGAATTTTTTGAGTGCCTCCGGCTCGTCGATTACCTTACTGGTGCCCAGGGCCAGTACCGAATCGCCGTGCGGAATGGTGGCCAGGCGGGCAATGTCAACGTTATTGGTGCGTTCGTCTTTCATGTGCAGAAAGAGGCCGGGCTCGTGGTGGATAGTGGAGGGCACATCCCCTTTCAACCCACTCTCAACGATGTCTTCGGTGCCGTCATCATTGAGGGCAATCATGCAGTCGTCGGCCGCGACCTGGTCGATGACCTGTTTGTAGTCCAGTCCTATCAGAAACTGATCCGGGTCACGATCCTCTTCCTGTTTGTTGGGATCGTTGCGCAGGATGCCACGGTTGGGAATGTTGTCGTCCACCTCCAGAAACTCCAATGTCTCCCGATACTGGTTCATGAGCAGGCGATAACTGAACTTTGGGCCTTCAGTGGGCAGGGCAATCATGTTCCAGCCGGTGTCCTTGCTTTTCCACGTTCCCGGCAACAGCTTGAGGACGCCGAGGTTTTCATCCCCTTCCCGGGCGCGGCGGACTTCACGGCGGGGACGTCGGCGATGGTATTTGTCCATGATTCGGTGCGTAGACATGTTAATATCCTTATTGGCCTGAATGGTAATAAGGATATTACTCAGCCGAATGGCACGGTGTCCGCAGCATAGTACCTAATTGGAATCGGTAATTTTTCTCATGGCAGCAGAGCCTGGTTCAGGGTTGCAGGCGCTGGATCGTCCATTGCTCTCCGTCACGCAGATACTCAAATCGATCGTGCAGGCGATGGGGGCGCCCCTGCCAGAACTCCACCCGTTGCGGCACAATCTGGTAGCCACCCCAGAATGTGGGCAGCGGAATGTGCCCTTCACCGAACTTGCGTTTCATCTCCGCCAGTTTTTGTTCCAGCAGACCGCGGGAGCTGATGGCTTTGCTCTGGTCGGAAACCCAGGCACCGATCTGGCTTTCCCGGGGGCGTGAGGAAAAGTATTTGAAGGATTCCGCTTTGCTGATGCGGCGTACGCTGCCCTGTATCGAGACCTGTCGGTTCAACCCCAGCCAGGGGAACAGGGCGGCGGCTTTGGGTGTGTGCTCGATATTGTGGGCTTTTCGGCTTTCGTAATTGGTGAAGAAGACAAAGCCCTGGTCATCGAAATACTTCAGCAGTACCGTGCGCACCGTAGGCTGGCCGGTGTCGTCCACCGTGGCCAAGGACATGGCGTTTGGCTCCAGAATACCGGCGTTGCGGGCATCCTGAAACCATCGTTCAAACTGCTGTATCGGGTCGCTATCAAGATCTTCCCGGTTGAGTCCGGCGCTTTCAAATTCGCGCCGCATATCACTAATGTCCACGCCAGATTCCGTCCGTCAGCTTGTGCTCAGTTTGATTCCAGGTCTTCGTCCGCCACCAGAGTGGTAACGCCGGCTTCCTGCAGCAGGGTCCGAAAATGTTCGTCCGGCGTGCGGTCGGTTACCAGCACATTCAGGTCGGAAACCTGACCCAGTTTGATCATGGCATGGCGGCCGAATTTGGTGTGATCGCAGGCCAGCAAAACCTGCCGGGAATTCTTGATCAGGGCCTGGGCCACCCGCACTTCCTGGTAATCGAAGTCCAGCAGGGAGCCGTCGTCGTCGATACCGGAGATGCCGATGATGCCAAAGTCGGTGCGAAACTGGGACACAAAATCCATGGTGGCTTCACCGATGATACCGCCGTCCCGGCTGCGCACCTTGCCGCCGGCGATGATGACGTCGAAGTCCTCTTTACCGCTGACGATGGCGGCCACGTGCAGGTTGTTGGTGATGATCTTCAGGCCGGTATGGTCCAGCAGCTCCTTGGCGATGGCTTCGTTGGTGGTGCCGATATTGATGAACAGCGAAGCATGATCCGGTATGTGTTGTGCCACTCGCTTGGCGATGCGGTTCTTTTCCGGGGATTGCTGCAATTTGCGCTGGGCGTACTCTATATTCTGGGTGCTGGGGGCGGCGCTGGCACCACCGTGAAAGCGTCGCACCCGGTTCTCAGCCGCCAGCGTGTTGATGTCCCGACGCATGGTCTGCGGAGTTACCTCAAAATGGCTCGCCAGGTCCTCTACCGAGACAAAACCCTTGGCGTTCACCAGCTCCACAATGTGTTCATGGCGGGCGGTTTGCGATAAATTGGCCACGTTACTTTCTCGCTCGTTACTTCTGTCTTTATTATAGGGTGTGTTCGTTTAACGCTGAATGATACACCAAATGGTGACTGATTCGGTTTGTTATCGAAAATCGGCTATGATCCCAGGCTGCCGTTTCACTGCTGTAAGCGCCAGTTCAATGGCCTGCAGTTGCCCACAGTGATCGAATATACCAAAAGCGCGGGTTGATCACCGGCCTAACATAACAAGGAAGACTCAGCCATGAGCCAATTTTTGCTGTCCATTGACCAGGGTACCACCAGTTCGCGGGCCATCGTGTTTGACCAGCGGGGCACCATTGTGACCTCAGCCCAAAAGGAATTCACCCAGTTTTTTCCGGCGGATGGATGGGTTGAGCATGATGCTGAGGAGATCTGGGAAACCACCCTGTCAGTGTGTCGGGAGGCGCTGAAAAATGCCCAGTTGCAGGCGTCGGATATTGCCGGCATCGGCATCACCAATCAGCGGGAAACCACCATCCTGTGGGATCGTGCCACCGGCAAACCGATTCACAAGGCCATTGTGTGGCAGGATCGCCGCACCTCCGCGCTGTGTCTGGAACTTAAGAAGCAGGGTCTGGAAACCCAGGTACAGGACGCCACCGGCCTGTTGATTGACCCGTACTTTTCCGCCACCAAGGTGGCCTGGATTCTGGACCAGGTGGAAGGGGCCCGGGAGCGGGCGGAGCAGGGCGAGCTGGCCTTTGGCACGGTGGACAGTTTTCTGCTGTGGCGCCTCACCGGTGGCGCCAGCCATAAAACCGATGCCACCAACGCCAGCCGGACTCTGCTGTTCAATATTCACAGCCAGCAATGGGACGATGCCATGTTGGCCATCTTCCGGGTGCCAAAGACCGTGCTGCCGCAGGTGGAAGACAGCGCCGCGGACTTTGGCGTCACCCTGCCGGAGTGGCTGGGTGGGCCGGTGCCCGTGGCAGGGATTGCCGGCGACCAGCAGGCGGCGCTCATCGGCCAGGCCTGCTTTCGCCCTGGCATGATCAAGAGCACCTACGGCACCGGCTGTTTTATGATCCTGAACACCGGTTCCGAGGCGTTGGCGTCGCAGAACCGCCTGTTGACCACCGTGGGTTATCGTTTGCAGGGTGAGGTGACCTACGCCCTGGAAGGCAGTATTTTCATCGCCGGCGCCGCCATCCAATGGCTGCGGGATGGAATCGCCCTGATCTCCCACGCCCGTGAAACCGAGGCCATGGCACAGGAAGTAGGGGTGGAGCACGGTGTGTACATGGTGCCGGCGTTCACCGGGCTGGGCGCGCCCTATTGGGACCCGGAAGCCCGGGGCGCCCTGTTCGGTCTCACCCGTGATACCGGGATCAAGGATATTGTGACTGCCGGGCTGCAGTCAGTGGCCTATCAGACCAAGGACCTGATCCACGCCATGGAGGCGGACGGTGCCGGCAAACCCACCACGTTGCGGGTGGACGGGGGCATGGTGGCCAATAATTGGGTGGTGCAGTTCCTGAGTGACGTACTCAATGTAAACGTGGACCGCCCGGCGGTGATCGAAACCACGGCGCTGGGGGCGGCCTATCTGGCGGGGCTGCAGGTGGGGGTGTACAAATCCCTGGAGGACATTGCCTCGCTCTGGCATTGCGAGCGCCATTTCAGCCCTGCAATGAATGATGTGCTACGTGACCGGCTGTATAACGGCTGGCTGCGGGCAGTGGCCCGGGTGCGCACTGCTGACTAAACCCGGCTCACTGCCGGTTTGCCCTTACTGCCGGTTTCCCTCAGTGCTGGTTGAGCTCAAAGCCGGTTCAGCGCCTGCAGCTCACGGCAGAGTGACAGGACTTCGCCGCCACTGGCTTTGTGTTGGTGCTGATCCAGCATCTGTTCCAGGGCTTTGATAAGGCTGTGCTCCAACGCGGCCAGCTGGTCCCGGCGGTGCTGGGCCCCGGCTTCGGCCCGCTGCGTGATGTTGCGGATCTGTTCCAGATAATCAGACACCCCGGACATGGCGGCGGCGACCTGTTCCAGGCTGCTGCCGGCGCTCTGGGTTTCTTCCACCCGCGCCTGCACCATCTGTTGGCTGTGCTCCATCATGTCCACACTGGCGGCGGCAGAGTGTTGGATGTCGGCAATCTGCTTTTTGATGTCCTCTGCTGCGCTGGCCGTTTTGGTGGCCAGCGAACGCACCTCGTCGGCCACTACGGCAAATCCGCGCCCGTGCTCTCCGGCGCGGGCCGCTTCGATCGCCGCATTCAGCGCCAGCAGGTTGGTCTGGCTGGTGATGTTGCTGATCATGTCCACCACGGCGCCAATGGACTGGCTGTTCTGGGCAAGCTCCTGGATATGACCGGTGGCAGCGCTGATCTGATCGGTGAGCTGATGGATGTTGGTGGTCATGGATTGCAGGCTGCCGCGGCTGATGTCGATGGAGGCCAGTGCTTCACTGCCGGCGGCGATGGAGGCCCCGCACTGCTCATCAATGTGATGAAACTCCGCATCCACTTCCCGGGAGTCGGCGTTCAGCGCGCTCAATTGTCTGCCCAGCAGCTGGTTAAGGTCGCCACTGTCCAGCGTAGGGGTGGCGCGTTGTTCCAGTTGCGTAAGTAAGCGGTCGATTAGGGTGTCCCGCTGGCGTCGCTGTTGGGCAGCGGTGTCCAGCAGTTGCTGCAGTTGATCCAGGTTTTCTACGGCGCCGTTGCGCAGGCCGATGGCACTGGACAGCAATTCTTTCTGCTTGCGTTCAAAGCCGTGGGTAATGGTGGCAAACAGAAAGTACACCCCAAAGGCCACTAGAATCAGGGTCAGTACGAACATCAATTCCAATGACCAGTTGTTCTGTTGCGTATCGGCCCGTTGCAGGCCCTGGTCGATGTCGGCGCTGAGGGGCGACAAGCGGGAGAAAGTGCCGTGCAACGCGGTCTGTCGTGACTGGACTTCGGTCAGTTGTTTCGCCAGCGTGCGAAACAGGGCGCTTTGATGTTTGATTTTCTCGGCGGCTGCTGCGAAATCTTCCGGCGGCAATTCTGAGAGGGGTACTTCTTTCACGAGCGTTGCCGCCAGAGTGCCCGCGGCCGTGGCGGATTCCTGATCGTGGGTCACCTGAAATTGTAATTGCTGCGCCTGCATGTCTGTGAACAGGCTGAACAGGTAGACCGCGTTCTGTTCCTTCAGGTACTGCTCTAACGAGCGGGTTTCCTGCTGCAATTCCGACTGGGTACTGATCAGCTTCTCCTGCCAGGCCACCAGCTCGTTGAGGTTACGCTGATAGGCACCCAGTTGTCTGATCAGGGCCAGCACGGTGTTTTCCAGAGTCGGGTCGGCGCTTTTGAAGGAGAGGCTGGCCACCTGGGCCAGAGCCTGGCTGTGTTGCTGCAGGGCTTCGAGAATGCGGCGGTTGGCTGCGGGGTCGCTGCCGGTGCGCAGTTGCTGCAATTGAATCACCAGGCCCTGAATCTGGTTGGCACTGGTCAGCACCTGCAGCACCTGTTGCTGGGCCTTCAGATGTTCATGGGCGGTGTCCCGCTGACTGAGGAACAGCAGGCTGAGCAGGGCCACCGCCGCCAGGATGACAGCGGTGATCAGTTTGATTCGGGCCGAATGGTATGCCTGCAACATGGGTACATTGCTTCCAAAGATGAGACTTTTTTAAGCATAGCACCCCTTAGCGGGTGGGCGATGAGAATGCCACCAGATGGTCTGCTTCCAGCCGGATACCGACCATGGTGCCGATTTCATGATCATTGTGGCTGGGGAAGATAGCCTCCACAATGCTGCCGGTGGGCAGCTGCAGCTTGAACAGCATGGAGGCGCCGGTAAAGGTTTTCTGCAGCACTTTGGCCTGCAGTGGGCTGTCCGGGTCGGGCAGGATATCGTCCGGTCGCAGGAGGATGTCCACCGGGCTTTCCGGCACCCATTGATAGGCCCGGTTGCCACGAATCACACCCATTTCCGTGTCCACCAGCTCCGGGGACAGGGCTTTGCCACGAATAAAGTGGCCCAGCCCGATAAAATTCGCCACAAAACGATTGAGGGGCTCGTGGTATATGTTGTAGGGGGTATCCCACTGTTGCAGCTTACCCTCGTTCATCACCCCGATGCGGTCGGCCACGGCAAACGCCTCTTCCTGATCATGGGTCACCAGCAGCGCCGTGGTGCCCAGGGATTTCAGGATGTCGCGCACCTCCAGGCTCAGGCGTCGACGCAGGTCCACATCCAGGTTGGAGAAGGGCTCATCCAGCAGGATCAGGCTGGGTTCCGGTGCCATGGCCCGGGCCAGGGCCACCCGCTGCTGCTGCCCGCCGGACAGCTCATGGGGGTAGCGCTTGGCGTAGGCCTCCAGGCCCACCAGTTCCAGCATCCGGGCGGCCACGGTGCGCCGCTTGGCGGTGGAGGCCCTGCGCAGGCCGAAGCACACGTTTTCCTGGATGGTAAGGTGGGGGAACAGGGCGTAATCCTGGAACACCATGCCCAGGTTGCGTTTCTCAGGGGGGACCAGCAATTTGGGTGCGGACACCTCCATGCCATCCAGTTGGATGCTGCCGCGACAGATGGACTCAAAGCCGGCGATGGCGCGCAGGGTGGTGGTTTTGCCGCAGCCGCTGGGCCCCAGCAGACAGGCGATATCCCCTTTGTTGATGTGAAAGCCCAGGTCTTCGACAACGGTGCTGTTGTCGTAGGCACACCCGACGCCATCCAGTTGCAGCAGTGGTTCCATCAGGTTCAGGGTTTCCAGGTGCCCAGTAGATATTCCATCAGTGCTTTCTGGGCGTGGAGGCGGTTTTCCGCTTCATCCCACACCACAGAGCGGGGGTCGTCCAGCATGTCCAGGCTGATTTCCTCGCCGCGGTGGGCGGGCAGGCAGTGCATGAACAGGGCGCTGGGGTCGGCTTTGTCCATCAATGCGGGGGAGACCTGGAATGTGGAGAAAGCTTTCTCACGGGCGGCCTGTTCCTCTTCCTGGCCCATGCTGGCCCAGACATCCGTGACCACCAGGTGAACATCGGCCACCGCGGCTTCTGCGCTGCTGGTCACGGTCACCCGGTCACTGTTGTTGGCCACCAGGGTGGCGTCCGGTTCAAACCCCGGAGGGCAGGCGATGCGTAACTGGAACCCGAATTGGCGGGCAGCGTTGATGTACGAGTGGCACATATTATTGCCGTCACCGATCCAGGCCACGGTTTTACCGCGAATGGAGCCGCGGTGTTCGATATAGGTCTGGATGTCCGCCAGTAACTGGCAGGGGTGATAGGAATCGGTCAGCGCATTGATTACCGGCACCCGGGAATGGCGGGCGAAGGTTTCGATCTTCTCATGCTCGAAGGTGCGGATCATGATGATGTCCGCCATGCGGGACAGCACCCGTGCGGTGTCGGCCACCGGTTCGCCCCGGCCCAGTTGGGTGTCCCGTGGTGAGAGGAACATGGCGCCGCCGCCGCACTGAATCATGGCGCTTTCGAATGACACGCGGGTGCGGGTGGAGGATTTTTCAAAAATCATCGCCAGCACTTTGTTCTTGAAGGGTTCGTACGGATCTCCGTCACGCAGCATGCGTTTCAGCTCGATGGCTCTGTGCAGGAGCTTCTCAAGGTGGTCCGGTTCCACGTCCAGCAGTGTCAGAAAATGCCGTGTCGCCATGGCTTACATCTCATTCCAAATCGTTAACAGGGTTTATTGGGCTGCGAAGTCCCTGATCAGCTGGCTCACCGCCTGCACCATTTGCCCGGCTTCATCGTCGCTCATCACCAGGGCCGGCAGTAGACGGACCACATTGTCGGAGGTCACGTTGATCAGCAGGCCGCGCTCTTTGGCCTGGGCCACCAGCTCGGCGCAGGGCTTTTTCAGCTGGATGCCGATCATCAGGCCTTTACCGCGAATGTCGGTGACCATGGCAACGCCGCTCAGCTGGGCTTTAAAATCGTTAAGGATGTTTTGACCCAATTGCAACGCCCGCTGTGGCAGGTTGTCGGCGACCAGAGTGTCCACCACGGTCAGCGCCGTGGCGCAGCACAGCGGATTGCCGCCGTAGGTGGAGCCGTGATTGCCGGGCTTGAGAGTGGCAGCGGCTTCACCCCGGGCCAGGCAGGCGCCGATGGGCAGGCCGTTACCCAGGCCCTTGGCAGTGGTGACCACATCCGGCATGAGGTCGTGCTGCTGGTAATGAAAGTAGGTGCCGGTACGACCATTGCCGGTCTGGATCTCATCCAGCATCAGCAGCCAGCCGTGATCGTCACAGATTTGGCGCAACCCTTTCAGGTAATCGTCAGACGGGATGTTAATGCCGCCTTCACCCTGTACGGGTTCCACCAGGATGGCCACTACGCTGGGGTTGTTTTCGGCAATGGTGCGTACCGCGCTCAGGTCGTTGTAGGGTGCCCGCACAAAGCCCTGCACCAGAGGCTCAAAGCCGGCCTGTACCTTGCGGCTGCCGGTGGCGCTGAGGGTGGCCAGGGTGCGGCCATGGAAGGACTTGTCGGTGACCACGATGGCGGGCTTTTCGATGCCTTTGTTGTGGCCATAGAGCCGCGCGATTTTGATGGCGCATTCATTGGCCTCGGCGCCGGAATTGCCGAAAAAACAGGCTTCCATGTCGCTGACTTCCGCCAGCCGGGCGCCCAGGGCTTCCTGATGTTGGATGCGGTACAGGTTCGAGGTGTGCACCAGGCGCTGCGCCTGTTCCTGAATGGTCTGGGTCACGCGGGGGTGGCAGTGTCCCAGGCCACACACGGCGATGCCGCTGATGCAGTCCAGATACTTGTTGCCGTCGGTGTCGTACAGCCAAACCCCTTCGCCTTTTTCGAAGGCCACCGCCATGGGTTTGTAGGTGGTCATCAAACCGCTTGTTGCCATATATCGTTCCTGAAAACCTGAGACTATTGAGGGTACCGCAAACAAAAAAGGCAGCCATTGCTGCCGATGAAACCGTTTATCATAGTCTGATAACATGACAGTTGCAATCGCCAGGGGCTGGGGCAGCCCTTGAAAAATCAGTGATTTTCCTACCGCCGTCCGAAAGCTGTCGTTTTTCGCCGTTGAAGCGGGTGCTGGATTGGGAAACCATTGTTTGGTCTACGTTCGACAACCTGAAACCGAGTTCCACCTATGAATCCCATTGAGCTCAGCCTGTTTTCCAGCCGCATTGAATCCATCTGTGACGAAATGGGCGCAGCACTCAAGCGCACCGCGTTCTCCCCCAACATCAAGGATCGTCTGGACTTTTCCTGCGCCATTTTCGATGCCCAGGGGGCGTTGACGGCCCAGGCGGCCCATATTCCGGTGCACCTGGGCAGTATGGCGTTCGCCATGGCATCCATCGTTTCCGGCATTGAATGGCAGGAAGGGGACATGGTAGTGGTGAACGACCCCTTTATGGGGGGGACCCATTTACCGGATGTCACCGTGATCGCGCCCTTGTTCGCTGAAGGCCAGTTAACGGCGTTTGTGGCCAATCGGGCCCACCATGCCAACATCGGTGCCTCGGCACCGGGTTCGATGCCGGTGTCCCGCACGCTGCAGGAGGAAGGCGTGGTGATTTCCCCCACCCATTTGCTGCAAAAAGGCACTTGGAATACCTCTGTACTGGAGCGCCTGGCGGGGTTGCCAACAGGGTCCCTGGCCAGGGAGGACCTGGCCCATTTGAACCCCCACGTTCTGGCGGCCATCGGTGATTTCACTGCCCAGGTCAGTGCCAACCGCACCGGGCTGAAACGCCTGCAGCAACTGATCGCGCGCTATGGGGTCGCCCAGTACCGCCAGATGGTGGCGGGCCTGAATGAATACGCGGCCACGCTGGCGGCAGAGAGCCTGAAGCAGATTCCCGATGGCGACTATCGCTTCCGCGATGTTCTGGACGATGACGGGGCGGGCACCCGCAACATTCCCATTCAAGCCCGGCTGCAGGTGGCCAACGGTCATGTGGTGGTGGATTTCAGCGGCACCTCAGCCCAGGTCAGCGGCAATGTGAACTGTCCGTTGTCGGTGGCGGCCGCGGCGGTATTTTATGTGTTTCGATGTTTGATGCCGGATCAATTGCCGGCCTGCGCCGGGGCGTTCCGGCACATTGAGTTGCGTGCCGAAGCGGGCAGCCTGCTCAATGCCCGGTTTCCGGCGGCGGTGGCAGCGGGCAACGTGGAAACCAGTACCAGGGTGGTGGATGTGGTCATTGGAGCCCTGTCTCAGGCCATTCCACAACGTCTGGCTGCCGCCAGCCACGGCAGTATGAATAATGTCGCCATGGGTGCGATCGAGCCGGACGGTCGGCGCTGGGACTATTACGAAACCATGGGTGGAGGCATGGGGGCGTCGCCACGGGCGGACGGACTCAGTGCGCTCCAGACCCATATGACCAACACCCTCAACACCCCGGTGGAAAGCCTGGAGCTGCACTATCCCATTCATGTGAAGCGCTATGAAATCCGTCGCGGTTCCGGTGGTGCCGGTGCCCATCGGGGCGGTGACGGGCTGGTGCGCGAGCTGAGGTTCAATGCGGCTGCTACAGTGTCGTTACTCACCGAGCGTCGCCACAGCGAGCCTTGGGGTCAGCAGGGCGGCGCCCCCGGTAGTTCGGGGCAGAATTCCCTGAATGGAGAACCCCTGGCGGCGAAAACCACTTTTCAGGCCCAACCCGGCGATGTTCTGCGCATCGCGACACCGGGAGGTGGTGGCTGGGGCCAGGCACCAGAACAGCATAACAACACAACACAAGCGTAATTGTGTAGAGCGGAATTGTACGGAGAGAGGAAACGGGAATGTCAGAAGCAGCAACTCATTACCGGGTATGTCACCTGTGTGAAGCCATGTGTGGCCTGGAGATCACCACGCAGGGAGACCAGGTGGTGAGTATCAAAGGGGATGCCGACGATCCCTTCAGCCAGGGGTACGTCTGCCCCAAGTCCACGGCCATCGCCGATATTCACGAGGACCCGGATCGGATACGCCAGCCTATGCGGCGCGTGGGGGATACCTGGCAGCCCATCGCCTGGGAGGAGGCCTTCGACCTGGTGGCCTCAAAACTGGTGGAGGTCCAGGGCCAGCACGGTACCAACGCCGTCGGCATTTACCTGGGAAATCCCTCGGTCCACAACTGGGGCATGCTGACCCATGGTGCCAACTTCTTCAAACCCTTGAAAACCAAAAACCGGTTTTCCGCCACCTCGGTGGATCAGCTGCCCCATCAGCTGATGTGCTATTGGATGTACGGCCACCAGGTACAGGTGCCGGTACCGGATATTGATCATACGGATCTGTTGATCATCGTCGGCGGGAATCCCATGGCCTCCAATGGCAGCCTGTGGAGCGTGCCCGGTTTCCGCCTGCGGGCCAAGGCGTTGCAGAAGCGCGGCGGCAAACTGGTGGTGATCGATCCCCGCCGTACTGAGACGGCAGCGATTGCCGATCAGCATGCGTTTATTCGCCCTGGCACCGATGCTTTCCTGTTGCTGGCCATGGCCCGGGAGATTTTCAGTAACGGCTGGGCAAAGACCGGCCACCTGACGCCCCATCTGGCGGACCTGGATCAGGCGGAGCAGGCCGTCGCCACCTTTACCCTGGAATTAGCGGAGGAAAAAACCGGGGTGAAGGCGGAGACCATCCGGCAACTGGCCTACGACCTGGCCCATACCCGGAACGCGGCGATATATGGTCGTATGGGTATCTCTGTGCAGCAGTTCGGTGCCATCTGCCAGTGGGGTATTCAGCTGCTGAATATTATTACCGGCCATCTGGATGTGCCGGGCGGCTACACGTTCAGCCTGCCGGCGGTGGATATGGTGTGGGGCCCCATGGGCAAGGCGGGGCACTTCAATGCCTGGCAGACCCGGGTGCGGGGCCTGCCGGAGTTCGGCGGTGAGTTGCCCAGCAGCGCGCTGGCGGAAGAAATCCTCACCCCGGGTGAAGGCCAGATCAAAGCCCTGGTGACCGGTGCCGGCAATCCTGTGTTGTCGACACCCAATGGGGAGCAGTTGGAAGCGGGGCTGGCTTCCCTGGAGTTTATGGTGTCCATTGACTTTTATATCAACGAAACCACCCGTTTCGCCGATGTCATCCTGCCCCCCACCAGTCCCCTGGAGCACGACCATTACGATCTGGCGCTGTCGGTCTTTGCGGTGCGCAACTTCGCCAAATACAGTGCCGCGGTGTTCGACAAGCCTGCCGGAGCAATGCATGACTGGGAGATCCTGGCGGCCCTGGGGGAACGGGTGAGCCGCTTGAAAGGCCTGGACCCCCTGCCATCCTTTGCCCCGGAGATGGTATTGCACATGGGCCTGCAGAGTGGCCCCTACCGGGATCAGTTGAATCTGCAGGTGCTGAAGGATAACCCCCATGGCGTGGATATGGGGCCCCATGCCTCCCAGTTCCCGGAGCGCCTGGTGCACAGCGACAAATTGATTCGCTGCGCCCCGGAGCCGGTGCTGGAGGATCTGGCTCGCCTGCTGGAGCAGACGGGGGAGGAGGACGAATGGCCTTTCCGCCTGATCGGACGGCGCCATGTGCGCAGTAACAATAGCTGGATGCACAACTACCAACGTCTGGTGAAGGGCAAGAGCCGCTGCCAGTTGATGATGCACCCCGATGATGTGGCCCGGTTGGGCTTGCAGGATGGGCAGTCGGTGCGGGTCAGCTCCCGGGTGGGTGAAGTGGTGGCGCAACTGGAGAGCACAGCGGACGTAATGCCCGGTGTGGTGAGCCTGCCCCACGGCTGGGGCCATGGACGCCAGGGTGTTCAGGCCCGGGTTGCCCAGGCCCATGCGGGGGTCAGTATGAATGACCTTACCGATGACCAGTTTTTGGACGAGTTATCCGGCAATGCGGCGCTGAACGGGGTGCCGGTGGCGGTGGCGGCGGCATGAAGGCCAGTACCCAGTACCCTGGAGGAAGCCTTAGTGGAAGTATGGTGTTAGTGAACCCTGGGTTTGATACAATAGCGGGACTTTTACATTAGCAGGTGCATTATGGATACGCTCGACGTCATTAAAGATCAAATCGGCAGTAACTCAGTGTTGTTGTACATGAAGGGTACGCCGCAGTTTCCCCAGTGTGGCTTCTCCGCCCGCGCGGTGGAAGCCCTGATGTCGGTGGGCAAACCCTTCGCTTATGTCAACATCCTGGAACACCCGGACATCCGTACGGAGCTGCCCAAGTACGCCAACTGGCCCACCTTCCCACAGCTGTGGGTGAAGGGTGAGCTGATCGGAGGCAGCGACATCATTCTGGAAATGGCCCAGCAGGGTGAACTGCAGGGGCTGGTGGAGGAAGCGGCGGCAGACACCGGTCAGTAAGCTGATCTCCAAACCTAAAAAAGGCGCCGTTATGGCGCCTTTTTTGGTTCTGCCGCACTCATATCCTGGCATCAGGATACGGCTTTTCGTACCGGATTGTTGTCTTTGATCTCGGTGTCAGCGGTGTAATGTCCCTCAAAGAACGCCATGGCTTCATCCGGCTCAGTGGGGCGGGCAAAATAGAAGCCCTGTATGTAGTTGCATTCGCGGGCCTGCAGCAGGTCCAATTGTTCCCGGGTTTCCACACCCTCGGCCACCACATGCAGGTCCAGGCTTTTGGCCAGCCCGATGATGGATTCCAACACCTTCAGGGACTCCGGGTGGGAGTCGATGTCCCGAATGAAAGCCCGGTCAATTTTAAGGGTGTCGATGGGGAACTTGAGCAGATAGGCCAGGGATGAATAGCCGGTGCCAAAATCATCCAGGGCAATGCGAACCCCCAGGGATTTAATGTCATTCAGCAACTCCACCGCGTGCTTCTCGTTCTGCATCAGGCCGGATTCGGTGATTTCGATTTCCAGTTGCTCAGGGCGAATATCAAAACTGGCCAAGGCCTGCTTGATGGTGTCCAGCGGATTGCCGTAATTCAATTGCACCGGTGACAGGTTGGTGGATACGGTGACGTTCTTGTAACCCTTTCTATTCCAGTACTCAATCTGGCGGCAGGTCTGCTCGATAGCCCAGTCCCCCAGGGTTTGGATGTAACCGGAATCCTCGGCCAGGGGAATGAACAGGCCGGGGCTGATCATGCCTTTTTCGCTGTGGTTCCAGCGCATCAGGGTTTCAAATTCAAAACGGGTTTCGCCAAAGAGCGGCACCTTGGGCTGGTAATAGAGAATGAATTCGTTATTGGCCAGGGCAGAGCGCATGGAGGCTTCCAACTCGATGCGTTCCAGCACGGGCTTGTTCATCTTGGAATCGTAAAAACGGGAGTGGTTCTTGCCACTGGACTTGGCGGCATACATGGCCGTGTCGGCGTTCTTCAGCAGGTCTTCCGGGGTACGACCGTCTTTGGGATACATGGAAATGCCGATACTGGCGCTGATGAACACGTCATTGTCCTGCAGCAGGAAGGGTTTGGACAGCTTGTGCAGAATGCGCGTTGCTACCTTGGCCGCTTCATCCGGCGAATTGATCTTCGATAACACCAGTGTGAATTCGTCGCCACCGAGGCGGGCGATGACTTCTTCCGCGTCCTGCAGGGCCAGATGATTGCCCGGGGCGATCACGTCGTGACTGCGGATGCATTCTTTCAAACGGTTGCTCACCTGCATCAGCATTTCATCGCCGAATTCGTGGCCCAGTCCATCATTGATGTGTTTGAAGTTGTCCAGGTCGAAGAACAGGATGGCCAGCTGGTGGCCGGATACCTGGGACTTTTCAATCAAATGCTGAATGGTGTCGATGAAGCTGACTTTGTTGGGCAGGCCGGTGAGGGGATCGAAATAGGCCAGCTCCTCAATGTGTTCCGAAGTGTCCTGCAGGTGTTGCCGCATGGTCTCCATTGATTGCGACAGTAACCCCAACTCATCCTGCCGCTGCATGACCTTCACCGGCTTGAAGTTGCCGTTGATGATGTTGAGCGTGAGGGCCTGAAAGCGCTGCAGGGGGTTGGTCACCAGTGTGGCAATGCTGCGATGCAGGATCAGCAGGCTGATGAGACCGGACGCGATGGCGACATAGGATAGAACTTTATTCAGTGCTTCGTTGGAGGCTTCCATATCCACGGTGGGGGTGAGCGTCACCATCTGCAGGTTGGGGGTGATGTTGGTGCGGTTTACCAGGTAATGGTTGCTGTTCCATTGCAGCTGGTTGCCGCCGGTATCACCCTGGATGGGTAACAATTTCTTGAGGGCAGATTCCTCGCTGAGCACATTGCCATGATCCAACAACAGCAACAGGATGTTGGAGGAACGGCGTGTTGTCTGTATGAACGTTTCCATCTGCTGCAGGCGCACCAGGGTACGGATACTGAGGCCGGGGGCGACATCGGCATCTGCGGGTTGTCGGTGGCTTTCGAGCATGTACAGGTGGTGGTCGGCGTGGAACAGTCGCAATATGTCCGACGGTGGCAGCGTGGCCGGTAGCCCGATGGCCGCAGCCGCCTGCACCCGGGCAAGGGAGGTACCACGCTCAGACAGCACCTCCACGTATTGCAGTTTGGGGTGATGCTGCTGGAACTGCTCCAACCGGGACTGCAGCAGTTCAGGTTGTTCCTGCAGTTGATCAAAGGCATTCTTCAGATCCGGATAGCTCAGGATTTCAGCCACCAGGCCGATGCTGTCCTGCCGGGCTATGTCCAGGTTCCACAGCATCTGCTGTTTCAGAATGTTGTTCTGCTGGGCCACGCTTTCCCCCATCATTTCCGCAAAGTGCTGGCGGGTGATGTAGGAGTTCAGCAGCAGAGGGACCACCACCAAAGGGAAGAGGATCACAAGGAATTTGGTTTGAAGCTTCATAAACCGGCAACTGCAACAATACGGGCATTAATAACAGTATAGTGAGCTGAATTAGGAGGGTTGCTGTGTAAACTCTTCAGGGCTTTAGAAATTTCCATGCTTTCCACCTAATTCCTTATTCCCAAAGAATTTTTTGGCTTTTGGTCATATTTTGATAATGTGAGGTTCGTCACAGTTTGGAGGTGAGACCTATGCAAGCCAATCAGTTTCTTCACGATGTCCGCGTGTTCGATGCAAAAGGACACCATGTTATTGGTCATGTTATGGCAGTGGATGATTATGGCCTTTTAATGTTGTCGGATGTGGCGGTGGAGTCCGAGAAGGAGATCTCCTTTATGCTGGAGGATGTCACCCGCATGGAGTCCGGGCGCCTGGCGTCATTCTCGGCCACCTGCGATTCCTGCGAATTGGTGCAGAATGTGCTGGATATGTATCAGGTGAGGCTGAACTTCACCCACTTGTCCAACGCCGCCAGTGAAGTGGCCAGGGCCCTGCACTGAACTGTCTGGGAACGCACCTTCATTCGATTGGCATCCGATTGGGGGTTGACGAATTCCTGCCGCTGATGGAGTCTAGGAGCAACAATAACTCCATGGTTTAGTAAGGAATTTTATGGATTGGCCGGTTCAGATCGTGGATTGTCTGGCGGGAAAACTACCCGTGGGACAGTCAGTTACCTTGAAAGGGTGGGTGCGTACGCGCCGGGATTCCAAGGCGGGCTTCTCGTTCATCAATCTGCATGACGGTTCCTGCTTTGACGGCATTCAGGTTGTGGCGGACAAAAGTCTGCCCAACTACGACTCGGACATCCTCAGGCTGGGGGCCGGTTGCAGTCTGGTGGTCCAGGGTGAGATCGTGGCCTCCCAGGGTAAGGAACAGGCGGTGGAGATCCAGGCCGCAGAGATTTCCGTGCTGGGCTGGGTGGACGACCCGGAAAGCTACCCGGTGGCCAAGAAACGGCATACCTTTGAATACCTGCGTACCGTGGCCCATCTGCGGCCCCGCACCAACACCTTCGGCGCCATCGCCCGTATCCGCAATACCGCCTCCCAGGCCATCCACCGTTATTTCAACGAGCGTAACTTTTACTGGGTGAACACGCCGGTGATCACCGCCAGTGATTGCGAAGGGGCGGGGGAGATGTTCCGGGTCAGTACCCTGGATCTGCTTAATGTGCCCAAGACCGACCAGGGTACAGTGGATTTCAGCCAGGATTTCTTTGCCAACGAAGCCTTTCTGACTGTGTCCGGCCAGCTCAATGGCGAGGCCTACTGCACCGCGTTGTCACGGGTGTATACCTTTGGCCCCACGTTCCGCGCCGAGAATTCCCACACCAGCCGGCATCTGGCGGAGTTCTGGATGGTGGAGCCGGAAGTGGCCTTTGCCGATCTGAATGCCAATGCGGATATGGCTGAGGAGTTCCTCCAATACGTATTCAAAGCGGTGCTGGAGGAGCGGGCAGATGACATGGGCTTTTTTGCCAAGCACATTAACGGCGAGGTGATCAGCCGCCTGGAGAATGTCATTGCCTCTGAATTTGTGCGCATGGACTACTCGGAAGCCATCAAGATACTGGAACAGTGTGGCAAAACCTTCGAGTTTCCGGTGCAGTGGGGGCTGGACCTGCAGTCCGAGCATGAGCGCTATCTGGCGGAGGAACACGTCGGGCGCCCGGTGATCCTGATGAACTATCCCCGGGAGATCAAAGCCTTTTACATGCGGGAAAACGATGACGGCCGCACCTGTGCCGCCATGGATGTGCTGGCGCCCGGCATCGGCGAGATCATCGGCGGCAGCCAGCGGGAAGAGCGGCTGGAGATTCTGGATCGCAAGATGGCTGCCCTCGGCCTGGCGGAGAACCTTTGGTGGTATCGGGACCTGCGCCGCTACGGCACCATTCCCCATGCGGGCTTTGGCCTGGGCTTTGAGCGGCTGTTGAATTACATCACCGGCATGGAGAATATTCGGGACGCCATCCCGTTTCCGCGGGTACCGGGAAGCGCTTTGTTCTGAGTTTTGACTAATCGTCTTAGAGTGCAACTGATCAAACACAAAAAGTAAACGGATATTACCGGTCTGCTGTGTCACCATGCGCAGCAGTTGATTTCATGCCTGTTGCCAGTTGGGGTCGAAGTACGTTTTGAGTTTTATTGAATCCAAAGATCTGCGAAACCTTTCCCGTTATGTGCGCGGCTACCTGGGCGGGCTGCGCTCCCTGCATATGGACATTGAGGGGGAGGAATTCAAGTATCTGGAAGGGGGCGAAGGGGAGACCCTGATTTTCCTGCACGGTATTTTGGGTTCGAAAACCCAGTGGCGGAGCCTGATGCAGGCCTACACCAGCCACTACCGCGTGGTGGCGGTGGATATTCCCGGCTTGTGTCTGCATCAGACCTTTGCCCAGAAAAAACATACCTTACGTCAACTGAGCATCTGGCTGGACCGGGTGGTGGACCGTTTGCGGTGTGAACGGGTGCATCTGGTGTGTCATTCCATGGGCTGTGCGTTGGGAACCTACTTCGCTGCCACGCGGCCGGAGCGGGTTGACTCCATTGCCCTGATGTCCTTTCCCAATGTCTTCAGTAACCGTGGTGAGTTGCTGATGTCCATGGTGGAAGAGGTCAGCGACATGCTGACCGGCACCGACGTGGAACCATTGGCAGACTATTACCGACGGGCCTTTGCCAAGCCCCCGAACATTCCCAAGATTGTTCTGCGCTACAACCTCCGCGAAGTGTGCAAGTACCGGGATAGTATGATGCAGGCGATGCGGGAATTCTCGGAATCGAGCCCGTTATTGCTGGCTCAGGTTCGTCAACTGAAGGCCCCTTGCCTGATTATTCAGGGTGACCGGGACGGGATGACACCCATCTTCAGTGACGAATTCTGGCGAGTGAACGTGCCGCAACACGAAATGATGAAACTCACGGAATGTGGGCACATGGTGCTGCTGGAAAAGCCGGATGAAATCATCTTCGAACATCGTCGCTTTCTGGAGCGGGTGGGCAAAGCACAACAAAACGCATCCACCGAAGACACCGGCCGCTACGGCATTATCCTGGACTGAAACGGGTCAAGGCTGCGGGCTGAGCCGGTTACGCCAATAACGACAGAATTTGCTGTGACAGCGCGTTGGCCTGGGCCTGTAATGCCAGGCCGGCCTGGCGCTTGATCTGCTCCCGCGACAGGGCGGTGATCTGCGACGCAAAATCCGTATCGGCAATGCGCGAACGGGCGGCGGTTTGAGCCTCACTGACGGAGGACAGGTTGCGGATACTGGATTCGAACCGGTTCTGGATAGCCCCTAAAGACGCACGATAACTGTCGATGCGGTTCAGGGCAGAGTCGATGGATTCCACCGAGGACTGTGCACCCGCTACCGTACTGACATCGATGGACGCCACACTGCCGGTGGCCTGGACGTTATCCTCCTGCAGCGCATCCAAACCGGCGGAAGCCGCATCGGTGCCGCCGAACGTCAGGCTGTCCTCGGCGCTGACCGTCACCTCGCCGCTCACACGCAGGTCCTGAAAACGCTCACTGAAGCGGTTCTCGCCACCGCCAAACACGCGGTTGCTGACGGCGGCCGAGGATGTGGTGACCACAATGTCGCGACCGTCTTCCGCCCGTAATTGCAATTCACCCTGATCGTTGATCGAGGCCGTCACACCGGTGACGTCGCTCCTAGCGTTGATTGCGTCCGTCAGACTGCCATTTCCATCATTTTCAGAAAACTGTGCCGGGCCGATGTCGACCCCATTGATGTTGAGATCACCGTTGCTGAGCGCACCGGCGGCCACATTGGTGGCCGTGCTGGTGTTGACGTTGCCACTGAAATCGGCGGACGCCACATCGTTGGCGTTGAACCCGGTACGGGCGCTGGCGTAGACGTTCTCCAGGCCCTCGGTGCCGGACTGCCGCAGTGTGTTGATGCGTTCAGCGATGGATTTCGCCAGACCGGAGCCGTAGTTTTGCGCATCGGGGTCGGTGAGTTCTGCGGTTGCGGCAACGGTAGCGATGGCACCGCCATTGGCGTCGTCGGCAATATTCACCGCGGTACCGGAGCTGACTTGAATGCTCAGGTCGGTGATGGCGGGGGTGCCTGCGTCACCTTCCTGAATGCCCTGATTGCCCGGATCTGTGCTGCCCAAGGTTGCGCGGCTGCCACTGGACTGTACCGCCCCGGGCAGGCCACCGAGCGCGCTGCTGCGGGCATCAAAGCCGCTGACTTGAACGGTTTCACCGGCATTGGCGCCAATCTGGAATGACTGCTCCGCCAGGGAGCCGTCCAATACCCGTTTGCCGTTGAAGGTGGTGGTGTCGGCAATGCGATCCACTTCCTGTTTGAGCTGATCGATTTCCTGTTGTATGGCATTTCGGTCGGACGCGTTCAGGGTGCCGTTGGCGGCCTGCAGTGAGAGCTCGCGGATGCGTTGCAGGGCTGTGGTGGTTTCTTCCAGGGCGCTTTCGGTGGTCTGTGCCAGGGAGATCCCGTCGCTGGCATTGCGGCTGGCCACCGTGAGTCCGTTGATCTGGGAGGTGAAACGATTGGCAATGGCCAAACCGGCCGCGTCATCCCGGGCGCTGTTGATGCGCTGACCGGAGGCGACTTTCTCCAGAATTCGGTTGAGGTTGGTTTGAGTCTGGCTCAGTTGGCGCAGACCCACCAAAGACGACAGGTTGGTGTTAATGTTCTGCGGCATAGCATGGTCCTCCTCAGCTATACACTATACCCCTGCCGCAAATGGTTGAATATTAATCAGGTTAGGCTGTTTATATCGATTTCTTACCAACGTACAGAATCAAAGGCCAATAAATTTTCTTCTCCCGCTCCAGGTTGCCCCAGGCGCTTTCCAACTGATGGAAGTGCAGTTCGATGGGGTTTTGCCCCAGTGCCTTCTCATATTGTTTTACCGCAGACCAGGTGTTGAGGTAGCCGATCAGGTGAGAAAACTGCCACCGGGCCTCCATGAAGAAGGGCGGTATCTCCAAGCGGGGGTAGGGGAACGTGATGCGGGTGTAGCCGTTGTCCAGCAGGGCGCGTTCCGGGGGCCAGTAGGGGCCGATAATGTCGCTGTGGAAGTGCTCGATCAGGGGGTCCAGTTCCGTGTCCGTATACAAGAGCTGGTAGCCCCAGGCCGCCAGGATGCCATTGGGTTTCAGCACCCTGTCCACCTCGGCAAAAAAAGCATCGTGCTGAAACCAGTGGATGGCCTGGGCCACGGTGACCAGATCCACACTGGCGTCCGCGGCGTTGATCTGTTCCGCCGGGGACACATGGTAGTGCACGTTGGCATGGGGTAACGCCTGCTCGATCTGCGCGGCGCTGGCGTCACTGGCTTGCACCTGCTGAAAGTAGGGAGCCAGTTCCCGGGAAGCCTGGCCGTTGCCGCAGCCCACATCGAACGCCAGCTGCGATCCGGGGGCAATGTCCGCCAGGTATTGATACAGCGCTTGCGGATATTGGGGGCGAAAGCGTTTGTAGTCGTCCGACGCGGTGGAAAAATAATCTTTGAATTCGGCCATCGTTTTTGCCTGTTGCAGTGTCATCGGGTGTCACCAGCATCTTACGCATTGGTTTTGGCAATGAGAAGGGTGATTAAGAAAAGGGCGATTAAGAAAAGGGCGATTAAGAAAAGGGTGATTAAGAATAAGTGCAACAGGCAGCGTGAGACAGAATAAAAAAGGCCAACCCTCAGGTTGGCCTGTTACCACAACAACGCGGCATCATAATCTGGTAATAAAAGCCTCAGGCTTTGGCGAACAACCGCTTTAACAGCCCGGGTTTTTTCTGGCTGTCCAGTTCCGCCTGTTGTCGGCTGGCCTGCTTGGCGGTCTCTGCGGGATCACCGAACACCGGTTTACCGAGGAAGGCGCAATCCATGACGGTTTTGCCCATCAGGGTGCCCACCACTTTGCCCTGCAGGTTTTGATCCTTGTCCACCTGCCCGTGGTAGGTGAGGGTCATGGGCACCGGTTTGGTCAGCTTGCACTTCCACACCAGGGCATCGCCGTTTTCGATTTTACCATCCAGCACTGTTTGATTGCCGTGTTCTTCGTTCAGTACATGGCCGCGCACGTTGCTGCCGCTGGAGTTCAACACCAGCTGGCTGAACTGGTCGCCGACAGGGGATTTGATGGTGATGTCCCAGACGTTGTCCACGCTGTCGATGGGCACCGCTTCAATGGGCCCCAACTCCTGTTGCGTGGCGGTCATGTCGTAAAACATCTGGCACTCTTCATCGGAAAAGCCCAGGTTTTTCAGATCATCGAAGGTGGTTTTGAAAATCTGCAGTTGGCTGGTGTCGTCCGTCATCACGGTTTTCATTTGGGCTGCAACGGATTCCATGGTCATGTCCACCGGCAAGGCGTCGCTGGAGGCCATTACAATGCGGGAGAACTTGCCGCCGCCGATGGAAAAAATCTCGCGGGTGATGTCGCATTTCTCGTGGCACAGATAGGACACGACCGGTGCCAGTTTTTCCGGCTGGAAATCTTTTTCCAGATGGTTGCGAAAGCCGCCTTCCGGCAACAGGGCAGACAGGCGGGTAAATGCTGCCGGCATGATCACATTGACGTTGATGTTGTGCTCCAGCCCCAACAAACCGGCATTGCGGGACAGACCAATCAAGGCCGCTTTCATCGAGGGATAGGTGGCCTGTGGACTGAAGCCCAGCACAGAATCCGACGCCGTATTGATGATGCGGCCATAACCCTGTTTCATCATGTGGGGCCAGGCGGCCTGCATGGTATTGAGCGCACCCAACACATGTACGCCCAGGTGCAGGTCGTATTCTTCTTTGCTGACCTTGGGGAATACTTCGGTACTGGCGATGCCGGCGTTGTTGACGATGATGTCGATGCGGCCCCAGTTCTGCAGCGCGGTTTCCACCATGCGCTCTGCGTTTTTCGCTACTGATACGTCATGGCCGTCAGCAATGGCTTTCCCCTTACCCAGTGCGTTGATCTTTTCTGCCGCGGCGGTTGCCACTTTTGAGCTGGGTTTGCCGTCATATCCGAAGGTGCCACCACCCAGGTCGTTGACGATCACGTTGGCGCCGTGTTCCGCCAGATATTGGGCATAGGCAAATCCCAATCCGCCACCCGCACCCGTTACGATGGCAACCCTGCCTGTGAAATCGAATGACATGCTGTGCTCTCCCGGTGTTTTTTTATTGTGTGATGTTGTTGTTCGTTATAGCGCTCTAGTATACGATGTATACCAAAAAAGAACAGCCCTGATTTGTAATCCTGTTCCTCACAATAAAAAACAATCACTTAAACCGGAGATTCCCATGCCAGACTTCCACCATCCCCAATTGATCAGCGTCAACGGTGTGCAGTTGGCCGTCTATGAGCAGCGCCCGCAAGGGGAGGCCAAGCCCTGGCCGGTGTTGCTGTGTCACGGGATGCCGGAGTTGGCTTATTCCTGGCGGCATCAGTTTGCCCCATTGGCGGCGGCGGGCTTCCATGTGATTGCCCTGGACATGCGGGGGGTGGGTTATTCCCAGGTGTTGCCCAACCAAGAGGATTACACCCTGCAGCAACGTTTGGGGGATTTATGCGGTTTGCTGGATCATTTTGGTTATGAGCAGGGCATATTCATCGGTCATGACTTCGGCGGCACCATTGTGTGGGGCATGGGGTTGTATCATCAGCAGCGGCTGAAAGCGTTGTGTGCCTGCAACTCACCGTTTGCGGACATGCCCATGAATCCCCTGGATCTCTATAACCAGCTCTATGGCCCCAACAACTACTTTGCCTACTTTCAAACCCAGGCCTGCGAAGATAAATTCAACGAGGACCCGGCGCGTACCTTCCGTTTTTATGCCCGGCGGGATACGGGGCAGGGCACCAACCTGTCCCGCAGTCGTCAGCATGATGCCGAGAGCATTGGGCACGTACACTGGATTCATGACGCGGAATCCAGCTGGCCCGGTGAATTAATACTGACAGATCAGGAGTTGGACTATTACGCCAGTGCCTATGCCCGCACCGGATTTGGCGGCGCCTTGAATTGGTACCGTTGCCTGCCGTTGGATTATGAACATCAGAAGCAGGTCTACCCCAACGGCTTGCCAACCATTGAAGTGCCGGTGTTGGCAGTGGGGTCGGAGCTGGATTTTATCGCCGCTCATCATTTCTATGATCTGCTGGACGGCTATTGCAGCAACTGGAAAAAAGTGGTGATCGCAGACGCCGGACATTGGACGCAGCAGGAACAACCGCAGGCGCTGAACCGGGTGTTGGTGGATTGGTTGCAGGAAGTCAGCGGCTAGTCGTTTTTTAACAGTTGCTCTTTAGCGGTCACTTTTTAGATGTCACTTTTTAGATGTCACTTTTTAGAGGAGAGTGTCTGCCACTCAATATTCAACGGTTGTAGTCGTTCCAGGTATTCATCCAGGGTGACCAATCCGATGCAGGGATGGGCGCCCCGGGTGTCGAGGCTATCACGGCACAGTTTCAATGCGACCACAATGGCGGGGATGGTGGGAATGTTCAGGCCATCCCCTTCGCGGGCCACCAGATCAAAGCGCAGGGCCTGTGACTTGCCGTGCTGGTTGATGCCCTCCATCACCATAAAAAAGCCACTGTCGGCGCTGCCAAAGCGGTCGAACAGATTGGACATCGCCAGCATGGGGCGGGCTGCATGTTGCAGATTGGGAAACAGTTTATGCTGCACTAACCAGGCCAACCCAGCCAAGGTGCGATGCAGCAACGCCAGCTCCAGACCGGCCTGGAAACGAATGGTTTTGAGGCTGGGAAAATACTCAGGGAAGAGTTGCAGATCGGGTACGTCGCAATTGCCCAGCAGGCGCCTGCCCAACCGCCAGAACGGCCATGAACGGGTATCCCGCCAGCCGATCAGCTGGGTGGTTTTCCCTTCAATCAAGGTTCGGATCGGATGGCCCGCGTAACTCAGCACCGCCTGGGTGGTGGCCAAACCACGACTGGTGCGGTGGGCGATGCTGATGCCGTAGTCGATGCTGTGCAGGGCCTGAAACTGAGCTTGGTAGTGCAGCAGAATGGCACTGCTCAACCCCGGCACCGAACTGGCGCCGCTGCACACCAGAACCTTGGCGGCCACCGCTGCGTCCTGCAGTTGACTGATGCCACACACAAAGTCACGGCCGTCCGCCAGGTCTATGTAATGGCATCCCTGCCGGATGCAGGCTGCCGCTACCTGATAACCTTGCCCCTGGAACGGGCCGGAGGTGTGAATCACCACCTGGGGTTGGTGTGTGGCCAGAACGGGATCTAAAGGCTCGCGGATATCCATCCGCAGAGCAATTGGCGGATTCACCGCCTGCAGTTGCTGGCAGCAACGTTGGGCTTTCTCCGCACTGCGGCCGGCGACAATGACCTGAATGTCCGGTTCTTTCGCCAGGGATTGGCTGATGTAGGAACCAAAGTTTCCGTAGCCGCCGATGACCAGCACTTTCTTCATAAGCCGGAGCTTTGTTCCTGCTGGTCAGCGATGTCCAGGGCCTGGGTGACCGTGAAGGTGCCTGAATAGGAATACTGGGTGCCAAAGAGGGGATGGGTCATGGTCACGTTCATGGCGAACCGGTTGTCGTCGATGGCCCATTCCTCCGCGTCCCCACGCCCCAGCAGCCAGGTGACCGGCAGCGGAATCAGGTGGCCGAACCAATACAAGCCGTAACCGTCGTGGATCAGTTTGACTTTGTCGTCTTCCCACCGATAACGCATTTTCCAGCAGAATCCGAAGCGCATGATTTCAATGACCTGCTCGCCGCCCAGCGCCAGCATGCGCGAGCGAAACCGATAAAAGCGCTGGTGGACAAACCAGAAATGCCGTACGAAGCCAAAGCTGCGATCTCGCAGCGAGCTGTTGAAATGCACGGTGCAGCGCACACTGTATTCGGTGGTCAGGGGAATGGCGCCCAGTAACCGATACAAGGGCCTGGCCATGTTGAGCGGCCGCAAACAGACTACGTCCATCACCCCGTCCACAATGACCTGGTCGGTACTGTAGGGGCGAATGGCGTAGTGTTTTTTCATCACCGGCGGCAGGGCATCCCATTGGGCACCGAACACCGGCTTGAATATGGGTTCCCGGGCCCGCTGCAAGTTATCGATGGGCCCTTTCTGGCGCAGGCGCAGCAAGCCGTTGCGGATCGCCCGCATCCAGGGATAGGCCAGTCTACTGAGTGGTCGCCAGCGGAACAGGCGGATGAAGTGATTGAATCCTGCCCGAGATCGCCACGGCAGCCCTGCTTGAGGCTCGCCGTGTTGCGCCATGAACAGAAGGGCGTCCTGGCCATGGTAGAAATGCTGGTTGTGGACAATCACCATGCCGTCATCCAGATCCAACTGGCGTGCACGCACTTCCTGCAACAGTGGGTGATCCGGATATTCCCGTGCATTCAGCAGTGTGACCCGACCGTACTGTTCTTTGAGGCGAAGCGCGTGGGAGGCCATGGAGCAAATCGGGCAGTCGCCGTCGTAGATAAACCAGACGCCATTACTCTCCATCATCAGCCTGGCTCAGGGGCCAGCCCCCCAGGGCTTTCCACTTGTTGACCACCCAGCAGAAAAACTCAGCCGTCTTCACCGCATCATAAATCGCAGAGTGGGCCTCTGCATTGCTGAAAGAGATGTGGGCCGCCCGGCAGGCTTTGGCCAGCACCGTCTGGCCCACCGCCACGCCGCCGATGGTGGCGGTATCGAAACAGGAGAAGGGGTGGAACGGATTGCGCTTGATGCCGTTGCGGTCCACCGCGGCGTTGACAAAATCCCGGTCGAAGAAGGCGTTGTGTCCCACCAGGATGGCGCGGGTGCAGCCTTCCTCTTTCATGGCGGAGCGCACGGCGCGGAAGATGTTCTTGATAGCTTCCACTTCCCCCACTGCGCCACGAAAAGGATGATAGGGATCGATGCCGGTAAAATCCAAAGCCGCCTGTTCGATATTGGCGCCCTCAAAGGGCATCACATGGTGGTGGATCTGCTGGCCCGGCTCCAGGTTGCCGTTTTCATCCATGTCCAGAATCACCGCCGCGATTTCCAGCAGGGCATCGGTCTTGTGGTTGAAACCACCGGTTTCCACGTCGATCACGACGGGAAGGTAGCCGCGAAAACGTTTGGCGAGGCTGGGGGTATGGTCAGTCATGAGAATAATTCTTGTGCATGTGCCGAAATGCTATCGCACCGGCTTGGCCCGCACAAATGTTTTGCCCCTTCCGGGCGAGAAATCTCTCAAGAATTCACATTTCTGACCGATAACCACTTCTATAACTGTGATTGCAAGCAGGACAGAGGTATATGCTTCGTAACCTGTTGATTGGCTTGGTGGTATTCATATCGACCCCGGCGCTCGCCCACACCTATGTGGCGCGGGTGGACGAGGCCGTCTGGCATTTGGACCCCTCGCCCTTGAAATGCCGGCTGTGGCAGGCGGTGCCGAACTACGGCGATGCGGTGTTCGAAGTGGCTGCTGGTGAGACCCTGCGGTTCTATCTGGACCTGTACCGGCCGGTGAGCAAAGCCGGTGAGGCCCGCATGCTGATCGAAGCCCCGGAATGGCGGGGCGACCTGTCCCCCAAAGCCATTGGCACCACCTCCTTCAAGCAGGGGCGACGCCCCATCGAGCTGGCGGAGGAGGTGGCCAGTGAGCTGCTGGCGGAGCTCCAGGTGGGCATGACCCCGTCTTTCGTCCATCCGGGCTGGTACGGCAAACACAATATCTCGGTGGGCGTGTCGGCGGTGAATTTCCAGAGCGCGTACCTGGGCTATGTATCCTGTGTGGCGGGGCTCTATCCGGCGGGCTTTGGCGAACTGCAGCAATCCTACCTGCATTTTGAAACCAACAAGTACGGCATCCGCGGTGCCCTCAAAGAGCGCCTGGACCTGATTGCCGGCTACGTGGCCATCGACACCAGCGTCAAGAAAATCTACATCGACGGTCACACCGACAGTCGCGGCCGCCGGGGCCACAATTGGGAGCTGTCACGGCTGCGGGCCAAGGCGGTGCAGGATTACCTGGCGGAAAAGGGCGTGTTTCCCGATATGATCGAAATGCGCTACCACGGCGAAGGCAGCCCCGCCAAGAACAACACCAGCCAGACCAACATGGCCTTCAACCGCCGGGTTTTGGTGCGGCTGCGACGCTAGCAACGCACCGGGCCCGGCATTAGCAAATTCCCCCCGCTATCAGGTATAATTCGCGCCTTTCTCACTCTCCATCACACAGTCCTGAAGGTTTAAGGGTTTTCGCATGTCTGACATCAAAAAGGTGGTTCTGGCCTATTCCGGCGGCTTGGATACGTCCGTTATCGTAAAGTGGCTTCAAGAAAGCTATCAGTGTGAAGTGGTCACCTTCACCGCCGACCTGGGTCAGGGCGAAGAGGTGGAACCGGCCCGCGCCAAGGCGAAGGCCATGGGCATCAACGAAATCTACATCGAAGACCTGCGGGAAGAGTTCGTGCGGGATTTCGTGTTCCCCATGTTTCGGGCCAACACCATCTATGAAGGCGAATACCTGCTGGGTACCTCCATTGCCCGTCCCCTGATCGCCAAGCGTCTGGTGGAAATCGCTGAGGAAACCGGTGCCGATGCCATTTCCCATGGTGCCACCGGCAAGGGCAACGACCAGGTGCGGTTCGAACTGGGTGCCTACGCCCTGACCCCCGGTATCAAGGTCATCGCCCCCTGGCGGGAGTGGAATCTCACCTCCCGTGAGACCCTGATGGCCTATGCCGAGCAGCACAATATCCCGGTGGACTTCTCCAAAGCGGGCAAGAAATCCCCGTATTCCATGGACGCCAACCTGCTGCACATCTCCTACGAAGGCGGCATCCTGGAAGATCCCTGGGCGGAGCCGGAAGAAGACATGTGGCGCTGGTCCGTGAGCCCGGAAGCTGCGCCGGACCAGCCCACCTACATTGAGCTGACTTATGAGCACGGTGATGTCGTAGCCATCGACGGCGAGCGTCTGGCGGCCCATGAGGTGCTGGAAAAACTGAACAAGCTGGGCGGTGCCAACGGCATCGGCCGATTGGACATCGTGGAAAACCGCTATGTGGGCATGAAATCCCGTGGTGCCTACGAGACCCCCGGAGGCACCATCATGCTGCGGGCTCACCGGGCCATCGAATCCATTACCCTGGACCGTGAAGTGGCTCACCTGAAAGACAGCCTCATGCCCAAGTACGCCGAGCTGATTTACAACGGCTACTGGTGGAGCCCTGAGCGCAAGATGATGCAGACCATGATCGATGAATCCCAGGCAGTGGTGAACGGCGTGGTGCGGGTCAAGCTCTATAAAGGCAACGTCAGCGTGGTGGGGCGCAAGTCTGACCAGACCCTGTTCGACGACAAAATCGCCACCTTTGAGGATGATGCCGGTGCTTATGATCAGAAGGACGCGGCCGGTTTCATCAAGCTGAATGCCCTGCGCCTGCGCATTGCTGCCAACAAGGGCCGCAAGCTGAAATAGCCGCAGCCGATCCTTCCAGGCGCATCCCCTGCAAGGTGAACAGAAAGCCCTGACCGCTCCGGCCAGGGCTTTTTTGTGCTTTTCTCACTGTCTCCCCCTCAATCTCTATCTATACTGGAAGCCATAGCCGACGACATTCTTCAATTAAAATCAGTGACCTGTAAGTAAACACCATGACTAAACAACAGCCGCTCGTCATAGTCTGCGATCCGGAAGACAGCAATATCGCCTACTACACCGAAGTGATCGAAGCCATGGGTGCCCGCTGTGTGGCCACGTCCGTGGGTGGCAACGTGGTGAACCTGGTGGAAAGCCACCAGCCGGCGCTGGTGATCCTGGATTCCCAGCTGGAAGAGCCTGATGGTTACCAGACCCTGAATCTGCTCAAGTCGGGCAAGAAAACCCGACCGATACCGGTGTTGTTGGTGGTGAGCAACCTGTCGGAACGCAAAATGTGTCTGTACGAGGCCATGGTGGACCTGGTGACGGTGTTGAGCAAACCCGTCAATGAATGCCAGCTGCAACACTACCTGCAGCACTATCTGGCGCAGTATGCCGTGCGGGCGGAAATCGAAGACCTCTACAGTGAGGAAAAGGCCGATCCCATCGGCAGCCTGGAGGAGGGCATTCTGGCACTGGATGCCAAAGGCCAGATTGTGTTTGCCAATTTCGCCGCGGAGCAATTGCTGAAAGCCAACTCAATGGCCCTGAGCGGTGTCTATCTGGAAAGCCTGTTCGAGGAGGGTTGTACCCAGGCCAGGTCGCGCTGGAGCGAGCACCCGGTGGCCCGGGTCACCGGTGAAGATCAGATTCTGCAGGTGGACAAATCCATACTCTGGCGCCGGGACGGCGAGTCCATCTCCGCCAAGTTCGCGGCCATACCGTTCAAATCCAACCACGGCGTCACCCTGTTGTTTGCCTTCAAACAGCTGAAGGATACCCGCGAGTCCAAGGACAAGCTGGCCAAGCTGTCCCAGGTGGACCACCTGACCAATCTGCCCACCCGCGCTTTCATCGAGGAACACATCGACCGCACGGTGCTCAAGGCCGGTATCACTGGCTATTACTTTGCGGTGCTGTCGGTGGACCTGGACCATTTCCGCCACATCAATGAGTCCCTGGGGCATGACCGGGGGGATACGCTACTGAAAGCGGTGGCGGATCGTATTGACGCCCTGGTGCGGCGGGATGATCAACTGGCGCGCCTGGAAGGGGATGAGTTCGTGTTGGTGCTCAGCCACATCGACTCACCGGAAAACGCCGGCATGGTGGCCAACAAAGTGATCGAGCGCATTCGTGAACCTTTCCTGCTGGATGGCCATGAGGTGTTCACCGGCTGCTCCATCGGGGTGAGTGTGTATCCCAACTGTGGGGATGATGCCACCACCCTGATGAAAAACGCAGAAGCCGCCCTGGCCCGGGCCAAAGCCGTGGGGCGCAACCACTATCAGTACTACACGGTGGAAATGAACAAGTTGCGGGTGGAACAGATGCAACTGGAATACGAGCTGCATCTGGCCCTGGAACAGAAGCAGTGGCGCATTCAGTACCTGCCGGTGACCAGTCGTGACCAGGCCGAAGTGGTGGCCTGCGAGGTACGCCTCAGTTGGTTGCATCCCCACAAGGGCGAGCTGGCGTTGGAGTCCTTCCTGCAACAGGCGGAAGAGGCGGGGCTGGCACCCACCCTGTTCCGCTGGCTGTGGCAGCAGGCGTTGGCACGGTTTGATCGCCTGCCTGACGACAGCAAGTCCAAAGTGCGGCTGATTCTGCCCATCTCCCCGGCCATTCTGCTGCAGGAGGGCGGCGTGGATTGGGTGATCAATGCCATTGCCGACGTGGGGCTCGGCTCCCATCAAATTTACATCGAGTTGCCGGAGAGTTATTACAGCGTGCGTCACCAGCAGCATGGTGAGGTATTGAACGAGCTGTGCCGCAACGGCTTCAACCTGATTCTGGACAGCTTCGGTACCGGCTATGCGCCGCTAAATCGCCTGAAGGAAGTGCCCTATACCCTGGTGAAGTTAAGTGAGTCCTTCGTTGCCGCCTGCGAGTTGGCCAAGACCGATCAGGCCATCATCAAGGGCGTGGTGGATATGGTGCATCAATTGGGCATCCAGGTGTTGGCCACGTCGGTGGATCGGGATGCCCAACAGGGGTTTCTGCAATCCGTTGGCTGTGACTGGTTGAGCGGTGATGCCATCGACCGGGAGCTGGAGCGTACTCCCCAGAAGCTGGATGAAATGGGGATCTTTGTGTTCCCGGGATGAGCCCGCGGTATCCGCCAGCGGCGTTATGGTAGACTCCATGCTTTGTGCTTCGCACCTGTTATTCCCATCTGTCATTTGCCCCCGAGATTTCACCAAGGAGCTTACCATGCGTTTACTGCACACCATGATTCGAGTGGGTGACCTGGATCGCGCCATTGCTTTCTATACCGAAGTGCTGGGCATGAATTTGCTGCGCCGCAAGGACTACCCGGATGGCCGCTTCACCCTTGCATTCGTCGGTTATGGTGAGGAAAGTGATCAGGCCTGCATCGAATTGACTCACAACTGGGATACGGATCACTACGACCTGGGTAACGGATACGGGCATATCGCTCTGGAAGTGGACGATGTCTATCAGGCCTGCGAACAGATCCGTGCCCGCGGTGGTGTGGTTACCCGGGAGCCCGGCCCCATGAAACACGGCAACACCATCCTGGCCTTCGTCAAAGATCCCGATGGTTACGCCATCGAGCTGCTGGGTCGCAAATCCTGATCACCGCTGCCGCTCTGCGTTTCCGTCCCGCCTCATGATTATCCGGCTCATTCAGAACCTCCTGTCCCGACAGGATCCGCAGCAGGCCCATACGCTGCTCACCCGCATGGTGGTGAGTGGCATTCTGCTGTTTGTGAATCTGGTGCTGGCGGGGTTTTATGGTGTGCTGGCGGCCACGGCAGTGTATCTGGTCGTGGAGTGGGGCGGCTTCTCCACCACCTGGGTAATGGCGCCCATTGCGGTGGCCCTGTTGGTGGGGTTGCGCAAAGGGCTCTTGGCCATACAGGACTATTGGCAGGGCTACGGCCATTGAACACAGCGGCGGAGCCTTTGGGTCCGCAATTAATAATATTAATGATAATGATTATCATTTGACATTACTCCTTCCTGAGCGTATTTTGGTCACCTCAATCCGGAATATCTGCCCGTTCCTTGGGGTTCCGGTGTATTTCATGCGTTTTGGGGGCTGGTTAGATGAAGAATGCCAATCGGATTCTCCAAATTGGACTTGGGGCTGTTCTGGCCGGTCAGGGATTGACCTTTGTATATGCAGATGAGGTGTCTGAAGAAACTTCGGTGTTAAAAACCGTGACGGTTACCGGAGAGAAGGTGGACCGTTCGCTGCAGGAGACCACTTCTTCGGTCACCGTGATACCGGAAGAAAAGATCGAGGGCGTGCAGTACCGGACCATCAGTGAAGTGGTGTCGGAAGTCAGCAATGTGGTGGTCACTTCGGGTTCGGTACCGGACATTCGTGGCGTCAGTGGCAACGGCTCCGCCGGCGGCTTCAATTCCATATCCGGTGGTGCCAATCCCCGGGTATCCACTTTGGTGGACGGTGTGGCGGAACCTTTTGTGGCGGACCTGACCGGCGATTCCGGGCTTTGGGATATCCGCCAGATCGAATTGTTCCGCGGGCCACAGTCCACCAGCAATGGTCGCAACAGCATCGGTGGCTCCATCATCATCACCACCCAGGATCCAACCTTCGACTGGCAGGCTGCCGGGCGTGTGGGCTATCGCAATCAGGAGCAGTTCATTGATACCTCGGCCATGGTGTCCGGCCCCATTGTGGAAGACACCCTGGCGTTCCGCATCACGGCTCAGCGCACCGACGGTGAAACTCTCACCAGCGAGGAGCAGTTCGATACCAACCCCGCCGACTACGATCTGAATGAAGTGCTGACGGAGCGGGTGCGGGCCAAGCTGCTGTGGACCCCTACGGACCAGCTCAAGACCCTGTTGACCTACTCCAGCAATAACGAATCCGGGGACACCGGGCGGGTCTATTACGCGGCGGATGATCCCTGGGACTACCAGCGTATTTATTTCCGCGATATTGATACCGACGCCGACACCACCAGCCTCAAGGTGAATTATGAGGTCAGTGACAGTCTGTCCTTTGAAGTGCTGGGGGCTTATGTGGACTACCAGTGGGGCTTTGAGTCCTATGAGGCTTCGTCAGCGGCGGAGCAGCAACTGGTGTTTGATGAAGAGGACCAGACCCTGGATGTGAAAATCAATATGGGTAACCAGCAGGGTGTTGTGTACGGCTTTCTGGGGCTGGCGTATTTCGAGCGTAGCCAGGATTTTGAAAGCACCGGTGCCTTTGCTTACTTCGGCGATGATGAAAGCGATTCCGAAGCCCTCTATGGAGAGTTGACCTACGCGGTGACCGACGCTTTTCGTGTGGTGGCCGGGGGCCGTGTGCAGCGGGAATCCCAGGTGCGGAACTTCAATTACAACAACGGCCAGATCATCTCGGTACTGGATGAAGAAGAGACGATTAATCTGCCAAAGCTGGCGTTGTTGTACGACGTCACCGCCACTACCACGCTGGGTCTGAGTGCACGCAAAGGGTATAACTCCCCCGGTGGCGCGCTGAACTTCGCCGCAGGCCAGTACTATTATTTCGACGAGGAAACCGTGGACACCTATGAAGCCACGCTGCGCAGTCAGTTGAGTACGGACACTTACCTCAGTGCCAATCTGTTCTTCAATGAATATGAGGGCTACCAGGCGCTGAGCTCCAGCCGCTATATCACCAATATGGATGAAGTGGTGACCTACGGTGCGGAACTGGAAGCGGTGACCCGGTTGGGTGGCAGCCTGGATGTGACTGCTGGCCTGGGCCTGTTGCGTACGGAGATCAAGGATGCCGGTGCAGGTTTTGCTGATGCCACCGGTAATGAACTCAATTCGGCGCCGGAGATCACGGCGAATCTGGGTGCCAGGTATTGGCTCAATGACGCCTTCAATGTGGGTGCGGCCGCCAACTATGTGGACGAGTATTTTGGTGACTTCGAAAACACCGAGGAGCGCATTGCCGGCAACTACACGCTGGTGAACTTCACCGCCAACTATGAAGTGGAAAACTGGCTGATGTCTGCGTTCGTCAACAATGCCTTCGACAAACGAGCCTTTACCCTGCGTGAGCCTCCCGGGGGCCGCTATCCCTCCGGTTATGTTGCCATTGTGGAACCGCGCAACGTAGGGCTTTCCATCACGTATTTCCTTTAACGCCTGGGAGGGATTCCATGGTTTTTCTGGCCGCCATGCTGCTGGTAACCGGCAGCAGTTGCATCTACCTGAGTTCGCCCAAGCAGCTCTGGCGTCGTCAGCCGCTGCCCGCGTTCGGTCGATATCTGGGGAGTGTATTGCTGATGGGCAGTTTCATCCTGCTGTGGTTGCCCTATCAGCCGGTGGTGGCGGTGGCCGTGTGGCTTACCGGCACCATGTGTGCCCTGGTGGTTTTACCGTATTCAGGTGCTGCATTGCAGCTGCGCAGGAGGCGGACCCATGGCTAACACCCGTTCGGATTCACGACAGGGCTCCCATTCCGGCTGGCTTGGTCAGGGGCTGGCGGGCTTGATACTGGGGTTCACTTTGGCGCTCGGCGTCAGCAAGCTGTTCATGTTGATGACCCCGGAGATGGTGCAGACCGCACGGGTACAGTTGGCGATGTGGATGGTGATGCCGGTATGGTTAACGGTGTTTGCCGTCAGCTTCCTGTGGCGCCGGGCCCTTCATGCCTGGGTGATGTTAGGGATTCTTAATTTGGCAGTTTTTGGTTTGGCCGCGATCTAACCTGGCCGAGATTTAGTACGGGGCTGTAGAGAGGTAAGTCTCATGGTGTTGCAACGGGCACGGCTCAATCAATGGGCGCGGTTGTATAAGGGGGTTCATACCTGGGCCGGAATTGTGGCGGGCATGGCGTTGTTCATCGCGTTTTACGCCGGCGCACTAACGGTATTCAAAGCGCCTCTCGAACGCTGGGCCTCGCCCCCGGCGAACACCTCGGCCTGGGTGGATGTAGCGGATACCCCGGCTTTGATCCAGCAAACCCTGGTTCAGGATCCTGCGGTGGCAGACGAATTCTTTGTCCACCTACACCCGCTGGAGCACCGTCCGGCAGCCATGGCATGGATGGTGGCGGCTGAAGGTGCCGACGAACACGACCAGCTTGCCCAGGTGCACTATCAATCCTTCTTTGACGGCGACGGTGAGCTGGTGATCGAGCAGGCTTCGCCTTCGCCGCTGGCGGAGTTTCTGGATGTGTTGCATCGGGTGGTGGGACTGCCCTTCGATACCGAATACACCCGCTGGGTGATGGGGATCTTTGCGGTGCTGTACGCGCTGGCATTGTTTTCGGGTCTGGTGGTGGTGTTGCCCACGTTCGCCAAGGATATCCTCTCCTTCCGATTAGGCAAGAATCGCAAGCGCATGTGGTTGGATGCCCATAATGTGGTGGGCATTGTCAGCTTGCCATTTCATTTGATTATTGCGCTAACGGCCGTGGGCTTCGCCTTCCATGATGGCATTTACATGGCACAGGACAAAGTGGTGCACGACGGCACCTTGATCCAGTCCTTTCGCTCCGGACTGCCGGCACCGGACCCATCACCCAAGGAACCGGCCGACTTACTGCCCCCCGCGAAGATTCTGGCCCAGGTCGAGGCACTGGCGCCGGAGTTTGAACCCACCATGCTGCAATACCTGAGGGTGACCAGCCCCATGCCGGCGGTGCGGGTTTGGGGGAACGATCAGCAAGCTATGGGTGCACGGGCCTGGGGCAGCTTTGCCATCTTGCACCCTTACTCCGGTGAGGTCTTGAATACGGATTACCTGCCGTCCCATCAGGAGGCTTCCTTCACTGCCATCAACACGATCTTCTCCCTTCACTTTGTCACCTTTGGGGGCACCTTGGAGAAATGGATCTATTTCATTCTGGGGCTGGCAGGAGCCTGGTTGTTTTATACAGGCAACCTGTTGTGGGTGGAAAGCCGGCGCCGCAGCCAGAAACCCAGGCAGCCGCTGCCGGTTCAGCGCGGTAACGTACGTTGGCTGGCCAGTACCACGGTGGGCGTGTGCCTGGGAGCTGTGTGCGGCATGTCGGCTACGATTGCCGCCGCCAAGTGGATGCACGGTTGGGTGGACAATCTGATCCTCGGCCATCAACTGGTGTACTACGTGACGTTTTTCCTCGCCATTGCCTGGGCGTTGACAGTGGGCGCTGCCAAGGCTTCCGTGCAATTGCTCTGGGTGGCTGCAGCATTGACGCTCAGTATTGCTGCCAGTTCGTTACTGGGCTGGGCGGGATGGGTGCCAGCCTGGTGGAGCCACGGTAGCCTGGCTACGCTGGGGGTGGATGCGATGGCTGTGATGGGCGCAGCGTGCTTTGGACTGATGGCCATGAGCACAGCCAAGCGGGTTTACAGCGGGAGCGCAGACAGCGTCTGGACGATTGGCAAACCCGCCGTCACAGCCACTGATTGAGCCACTCTCCGATGTGGCGAATCTCCGTGATACAGACTTCATGTCCCATGGGATAGTGGCTCCAGTCCACGCTATAGCCCTGTTCCTGCAGCCAGGTAAAGGCGGCGCGGGCAGCCCGTTCGGTTACCATGTCGTCATGGTCGCCATGGGCGATGTGAATGGGCAATTCCTGATTGGGGATTCGCGCTTCCGCCACCAGGGTGTCCGGGTTGGGTAGATAGGTGGACAGAGCAATCAGGCCGGCCAGTCGTTGATGGAACTGCAGAGCTGTGTGATAGGCGACGGCGCCACCTTGGGAGAAGCCGATCAGTACGATCCGGTGGGCCGGAATGCCCAGGTCCAATTGCTCCTGAATCAGCTGGTTGATGGCCGCTTGGGCCTGGCGCAGGTGATCCAGGTTGATCTCCCGGATTTCGGTGAGGGCCAGGATGTCGTACCAGGCGGGCATCACATAACCGCCATTGCAAGTCACTGGAATATCCGGTGCATGGGGGAAAATAAATCGAACCGCCAGCCCCGCTTTCAGTTTCAGGTGTGGCACTACCGGTACAAAGTCATGGCCACTGGCTCCCAAGCCATGCAACCAGATGACGCAGGCATCAGCGGGTGTGGTGGGCTCAACAATTTCTCTGCGCAGCGGCGTAGCGAACACGTGGTATTATCCCTGGGCTTTGAACTGGCGTTTGTAGGCTTCTTTCTCGTCCAGGGTGATCTGGCGGGCTTCTTCCTCCAGCATTACCGGAATGCCGTCACGAACGGGATAGGCCAGGCTGCCGGCCAGGCTGATCAATTCGTCTTTTTCAGAGTCGTATTCCAGTTTGGCCTTGGTGACCGGGCAAACCAGGATTTCCAGAAGTCTGGTGTCAAACATAGCGGCCTCACTCGTATTCCGTTTTATCTTTGTATTCGCACAGGTCTTCAATGATGCAGGCACCGCAACGGGGCTTGCGGGCGGTGCAGACATAGCGGCCGTGCAATATCAGCCAGTGGTGGGCATCCAGCAGGAATTCCCTGGGCACATTGCGCAGCAGTTTTTTTTCCACTTCCAGCACGGTTTTGCCGGGTGCGATTTTGGTTCGATTGGACACCCGAAAGATGTGGGTGTCAACCGCCATGGCCGGTTGACCAAAGGCCGTGTTCAAGACCACGTTCGCGGTTTTGCGGCCCACACCAGGCAGTGATTCCAGGGATTTGCGCTCGCCGGGCACTTCGCCATCGTACTCATCCATCAGGATTTTGCAGGTCTTGATGACGTTCTCCGCCTTGCTGTTGAACAGGCCGATGGTCTTGATGTAGGGCGTGAGCCCCTTGACGCCCAGCTGGTAGATGGCCGCGGGGGTATTGGCCACCGGATAGAGCTTGGCGGTGGCCTTGTTGACGCTTACATCAGTGGCCTGGGCCGACAGAATCACCGCGATCAGCAGCTCGAAGGTACTGCTGTACTCCAGCTCAGTGGTGGGATTCGGATTCTGCTCCCGCAGGCGGGAAAAAATTTCGTACCGCTTCTCTTTGTTCATGACTGTTGGTTACTGGTTCAGGACTGCCGATTACCGGTGGGCGCCTGCAGCAGGTGTTCAGGCAATATTGCCGGTGGTCCGTACCCGTTTGCTGCCTACGGTGGACTTGTCTTTCCTGGCCTTGGCGGCGGCTTCCATGCGCGCATCGATGATATTCTTCAGGGCCAGCAAGACGCCCAGCAGCATAAAGGCCCCCGGCGGCAGAATGGCGATGAGGAAACCCCGGTAGTCTGCAATCAGCTCGATTTTCCAGTGCTGCGCGATGTCGCCAAACAACAGGTGCATGTTCGCAAACAGAGCGCCGGTACCGATCAGCTCACGCACGGCACCCAACAGCACCAGCACCAGGCTGAAGCCCGCACCCATCATCAGTCCATCCCACAGGGCGGCCGGTACGCTGTTCTTACTGGCAAAGGCATCGGCCCGCCCCAGCACAATGCAGTTGGTGACGATAAGGGGGATGAAGATGCCCAGTATCAGGTACAGCTCGTAGGTGAAGGCGTTCATCAGAAATTCGATGCAGGTGGTGAAGGCCGCGATGATCATGACGAATGTGGGCAGGCGGATGGCATCGGTGGTGGCATTGCGAATCAACGACACCGCCAGGTTGGACAAGGTGAGCACACAGGTGGTGGCCAGTCCCAGGGCGAGTGAGTTCACCACACTGCCGGAGACGGCCAGCAATGGGCACAGGCCCAGTACCTGAACCAGCGCCGGGTTGTTCTTCCACAAACCGTCCACGGTAATCTTCTTGTAGTCTTCTGCTGACATGTCGCTGTACCTTTGTGTCCGCTGTACCTGGGTATTCAGATTACAGAGCCGCTAATCGTGTGTGCCGGATTGCACCGCTGCCACGTCCGCCCGGGCCGGGGTGCCATATAGGAGTTCACTCTGGTGCTGCTGAAAATAGAGCAGGGCTTTGTGAACCGCATCCACCACCGCCCGCGGCGTAATGGTGGCACCGGTGAACGCGTCGAACTGACCCCCATCCTTTTTCACCCGCCAGCCTTTCTCGTTCAGATTGGCAAGCGATCTGCCGTTGAACGACATGATCCAATCGGATTTCTGCACATCAATGGCATCCCCCAGGCCCGGCGTTTCGAAATGCGGGGGAATCACCCGCACGCCGGTGACCTCACCCTGTTCGGTAATGCCCACCATCAGGTTGATGGAGCCACCGTAGCCCTCTGGCGCCACCACCTGGAAAATGATTCCGGTAGGGTGGCCATCCCGTTTGGCCACATAGGCCTGGCGGGCGTCTGCGGTGCCCAACAGCTGGCTGGCCGGCAATTCCACCACGCTGGAGAGCAAGTCGTTATCCAGGCGTTCGCTGGGCATCACCTCCAGCAGGCTGCGCTTCATGGCATTCTGCTTTTCCAGTGCGATCTTGTCTTTGGTCAGGTTGGCTGTGGCCACCACCAGCCCGGTGGTAATGATGGCAAACACGCCGAGGATGATGCTGTTACGGGTAACGGATTGACCGATCATACACTGCTCCTCAATCCGACTTGGCCAGCCCTTTATTGGGCTTGCGATGACCGTAGGTACGTGGCTGGGTGTAATAGTCCAGGGTGGGGGCTGCCAGGTTCATTAACAGAACGCTGAATGCCACCGCATCGGGATAACCGCCCCAGGTGCGAATCACGTAGGTCAGCACACCGATCAGAAACCCGTAGATAATCTTGCCGCGATTGCTGGTGGCGGCGGTGACCGGGTCGGTGGCGATGAAAAACGCCCCCAGCATGGTGCCGCCGCTCAGCAGGTGATGCATGAAGCCCGGGTAGTTGTCGGCGTCTACGGCGGTATTGAAAAAGCCCGATAACAGGAACAACGCCAGCAGCATGCCGGCGGGAATGTGCCAGGTGATGACCTTGCGCCACAGAAGATAAGCCCCACCCAACAGAAAGCCCACGTTAACCCATTCCCAGCCGAACCCGGCAAACACCCCGTGGAGAATGGAATTGGAATCCAGCACCTCCGGTTGTCCGGCGTAGGTTTTAAAGGCATCCAGGGGCGTGGCGCCGCTGAGGGCATCCGGATTCATACCCAGGAACGCCAGCCCCAGGCTGTCGGCTATACCGGGTGCGGTAACGCTGTTGTCCAGGCCAGCGGCCGGCAGCCAGGTGGTCATTTCCTTGGGGAAGGAAATCAGCAGCAGCACATAACCCACCATGGCCGGGTTGAACGGGTTCATGCCCAGGCCACCGTACAGGTGCTTGGCCACCACAATGGCAAACGTGGTTCCGATCAGGGTCAGCCACCAGGGGGCAGTGGGGGGAATGGCCAGGGCCAGCAGGACGGCGGTGACCACCGCGCTGTAGTCATTGAGATAGAACCCCACCGGCTTGTTGCGCAGCTTCAGGATCAGGGTTTCGCAGGCCAGGGCGATGCCCACTGCCAGGGCGATGTTGATAAGCGTGCCGAAACCAAAGAAATAGGTCAGCATGAACAGGCCGGGCACGGTGGCGTACAGCACCTGGCGCATGAAGCCGCCGGTGTTGCCCGGTTTGTGAATGTGGGGGGAGGTCACACTGAGCAGGGCCATCAGGCTTGCTCCTCTTCAATCTTTTTCAGGGCATGCTCGGCCGCTTCCAGCGCCTGTTCCGCTGCTTTCACGTTGGCTTCGAGCGCGTCATCGGCACCGGCATCGCTGTCTTTGGCGGCCTGCAGGGCTTTGGTGGCTTTTTTCAGCAACACCTGCTGTTTGGCCACTTCCAGCTTGGCGGCTTTTACCGGATCAGCAGCGGCGTTCTTCGCCTGAATCTGTTCCTTTTCCCTGGCGCGGGCTTCTTTCATGGCGGCTTTTGAGGCATCGGAGCGGGTTTTCAGCTCCGCCACCCGTTGCTGTAAGGCTACAACGTCTTCAGCACCACTGGCTTCTGCTGCGGCCAGTGCTTTCTCGGCCTCTTTGTAGGCAGCAAAGTCTTCTGCAGAGGCCTGTTTCAGCGCGGCAAAGGGATCGTCTTTGCTGGCGGCCGCCGGCTTCGGTTTTGCGTCTGCGGTTTGGCCCTGGGCGTTTTTGGCTGTGGTAAACGCCTCTTTGGCAGCGTCCGCTTTGGCTTTCAATTGCTCCACTTTTTTCTGTAGCGCTTCCAGATGTTCGGAGCCGTTCTTCTCCGCGGTCAGCAGGGCTTTCTGCGCCTCTTTATAGCGCTTCATGGTGGAGGCGGCAGCGGTTTGCAGTTTTGCCAGTGCATCGGCTCCGTCCGCTGTGTCTGCCGCAGTCGTGGGGGCGGCCTTGGCGGTCGGGGCGGCTTTTTTCTCCGCTTGCTTGGCCGCGGCGGCTTTGGCTCGCTCCTGGCGTTTGCGTTCTTTTTCCTCTTCCTCCCGGGCCAGTCGGGCCTGGCGCGCTTCAAACCGTTGCCGGGCATGGTCAGCCTTGGCCTGTTCCTGTTGCTGGGTGCGGATTTCACCCTTGGCAAAGCGATAATACTGCACCAGGGGAATGTTGCTGGGGCACACGTAGGAGCAGGCGCCGCACTCAATGCAGTCCGCCAGGTTAAAATGCGCGGCCTTGTCGAATTCCTTGGTCTTGGCAAACCAGTACAACTGCTGTGGCAGCAGGTTCACCGGACACACCTGGGCACAACTGCCACAGCGGATGCAGGGCTGCTCTGGCACCGGATCAGGGAATTCCCGGGTGTTGGGTACCAACAGGCAGTTGGTGGTTTTCACCACCGGCACCGCCATATTGTGCACGGCGAACCCCATCATCGGACCACCCATGATCAAGCGATGCAGGTCGGTGGCCTTGACCCCGGCCTGTTGCAGCAACCATCCCACCGGCGTTCCCATCAACACTTCGTAGTTGCCTTTCTCGGCCACGCAATCGCCGGTGAGGGTGGTGATGCGGGAGATAAGCGGCTCCCCGTCGATGATGGCACGCTTGATGGCATAGGCGGTGCCGGTGTTGTGGCACACCACGCCCACGTCCGCCGGAATGCCGCCGCTGCGGACTTCCTTACCGGTCAACAGGTGGATCAATTGCTTCTCGCCACCGGAAGGGTATTTGGTGGGCACCACCACCACTTCGCACTGGGTGCCGGCGGTGGCCTTCTGCATGGCGGCAATGGCGTGAGGTTTGTTGTCCTCAATACCAATCAGAATTTCTTCCGGCTCGATCAGCCAGGCAACGATTTGCAGCCCCTGCACAATTTCGTCGGCCCGCTCCCGCATCAGGCGATCATCCGCCGTGATGTAGGGTTCGCATTCCACCGCGTTCAGGATCAGGGTTTTGATTTTCTGATCGGGTTTGACTCCCAGCTTCACCACACTGGGAAAGCCGGCGCCGCCCATCCCGGCGATCCCGGCCTCGCGAATCCGGTTCAATACGGCTTTCTTATCTAGAGCGGTGTAATCGCTGACGCCCTGATGCTCGATCCACTCATCCTGGCCATCCGGGGTAATCTCCACGCACAGCGCATCCATACCGGAGGGATGCTGGATGGGCCGCAGCTCGATGGCGGCCACGGTGCCGGAGGTAGGTGCATGCACCGGCAGGCTGACAAATCCCGCTGCTTCAGCCAGTGTCTGGCCTTTCAGAACGCGATCACCGACGTTGACGCAGGGTTTGGCTGGTGCACCAATGTGCTGTTGCACCGGAACCACCAGGCGTTCCGGCAAGCCGGCCCAGCGGATGCTGGTTTCGGAGGATTGCTTTTTGTTTTCCGGCGGATGAATGCCACCGTGAAAATCCCAGATATGGCGGCTCATGCGATGTTCCTCACCGGGATCAATTCACCGGGGCGATTACCTATGCCTTTGGGAGCGGCCCAATGCCAGGTCTGTAACGTGGTGGCCACGGGGACCATGTCGATGCAGTCCACGGGGCAGGGCTCCACGCACAGGTCACAACCGGTGCACTCCTCAGCGATGACGGTGTGCATTTGTTTGGCCGCGCCCAGGATGGCGTCCATGGGGCAGGCCTGCAGACACTTGGTGCACCCAATGCATTCCGCTTCACGGATCACGGCCACCATTTTGGATTCCGGGGTCTCACCGTGCTCTTCGTCCAGGGGTACAAAATCACGACCCAACAGGTCTGCCAGCGCCCGAATGGTGTCTTCGCCACCGGGTACGCACTTGTTGATCTCTTCCCCGTCGGCCAAGCCTTCCGCATAGGGGCGACACCCGGGATGGCCGCACTGGCCGCATTGGGTTTGCGGCAGCAATGCATCAATCTGCTCGACAATGGGATTGCCTTCCACCTTGAACTTGACGGCGGCAAAACCCAACAGGGCGCCGAAGCCCAGCGCGATGGCGGTGAGGGCGCCCAATGCAGTGAAATTGTCAAAAAGAAATTCCATATACTCCCCCTAGATCTTGATCAGGCCGGAGAAGCCCATAAAGGCCAGGGACATTAGTCCGGCGGTAATCAGGCCAATGGAAGCACCTTTGAAAGGAACCGGAATGTCGGCCACCGCGATGCGCTCACGCATTGCAGCGAACAGCACCAGCACCAGGGAGAAACCCAGGGCGGCACCGAAACCGTAGAGAAAGGCGTCCATAAAACTGTCGATGCCTTTTTTCACCGTAAGCAACGCCACCCCAAGCACCGCACAGTTGCTGGTGATCAAGGGCAGGAAGATTCCCAGCACACGATACAGCAGGGGGCTGGTTTTACGCACCACCATCTCGGTGAACTGCACCGTTACCGCAATCACCAGGATGAAAGAAATGGTTTTCAGGTATGCCACGTCCAGCGGCACCAGTACATAGGTGTACGTCATGTAACTCAGCACCGATGACAGGGTCAGGACAAAGGTGGTGGCCAGGGACATGCCCATGGCGGCTTCCAGTTTGTTGGAAACCCCCATAAACGGACACAGCCCCAGGAACTGAACCAGGACAAAGTTGTTCACCAGAATGGTACTGACGAGAACCAGTAAAAATTCGGGCATGATGCTCTCTTCGTTTCGGTAGTGTTAACCGGGGCCTATTTGACCCGCATGCCGGGCACAGCGCCGCTGTCCGGGGATAACAGGAAAATGTCTTTGCCGCCGGGCCCGGCCGCCATGACCATTCCTTCGGAAACCCCAAACTTCATTTTGCGCGGTGCCAGGTTGGCTACCATGATGGTGAGGCGACCTTCCAGGTCTTCCGGTTGATAGGCGGACTTAATGCCCGCAAATACGTTGCGGGTTTCTCCACCCAGATCCAGGGTCAACTGTATCAATTTATCAGCCCCCTCTACATGACATGCGGTGACAATCTTGGCCACCCGCATGTCAATTTTCGCAAAGTCATCAAATTGGATCTGCCCGGCGATGGGGTCTTCGTCCAGAATGCTGTGGGGTTTGGTCGCTTTGGCTTCCGCTTCTGCCTCGGCTCGGGATTCTTCCGTCATGGCCTCAATTTGCTTCATTTCAATACGCTGCATCATGGCCTGGAACTTGTTGATCGCATGCCCGTGCAGCAGGGTTTGATGATCGCTCCATTGCAGCGGTTCGATATTGAGGAAGGCTTCTGCTTTTTCGGCCAGGCCTGGCAATACCGGTTTCAGGTACAGGGCCAGCAGGCGGAACAGGTTGACCCCCACGCTGCAACAGTCCAGTACTTCCTGCTCCTTGCCGGCCTGCTTCATCAGGGCCCAGGGTGCTTTCTCGTCGATGTACTGGTTGGCTTTATCCGCCAGGGCCATGATGTCCCGCATGGCGCGGCCGTATTCCCGTTGCTCGTAGTGGTTGGCAATGGCCGCTGCCGCCTGCTGGAATTCGTCGGTCAGGGCCGGGTTGGCATTGCCTTCGGCGAGCTTGCCCCCCAGCTTCTTCACAAAGTTGGCGGTACGGCTGGCGATGTTCACCACCTTGTTCACCAGGTCGGCATTCACCCGCTGGGCAAAGTCTTCCAGGTTGAGGTCGATGTCATCAATGCGGCTGCTGAGCTTGGCGGCAAAATAGTAGCGCAGGTATTCCGGGCTCAGGTGATTCAGGTACGTGGCCGCCTTGATGAAGGTGCCCCGGGATTTGGACATCTTGTTGCCGTTCACGGTGACGAAACCGTGGGCGAAGATGGCGGTCGGGGTGCGGAAATCCGCGCCACTGAGCATGGCCGGCCAGAACAGACCGTGGAAATTGATGATGTCCTTGCCGATAAAGTGATACAGCTCGGCGTCGGAGTCCTTGCCCCAGTAGTCGTCGAAATTAAGGTCTTCGCGGCGCTCACACAGGTTCTGGAAGCTGGCCATGTAGCCGATGGGGGCATCCAGCCAGACGTAAAAATACTTGCCGGTCTCGCCGGGGATCTCAAAGCCGAAGTAGGGCGCTTCGCGGGAGATGTCCCACTGTTGCAGGCCGGCGTCCAGCCATTCTTTCAGCTTGTTGGCGATGCCTTCCTGCAGGCTGCCGGACTGGGTCCATTGCGCCAGAAAATCCTGAAACTTGGGCAGATCGAAAAACAGCTGCGTGTTTTCCTTTAAGACCGGCGCCGCTCCAGAGATAGTAGAGCGAGGATTTTTAAGCTCCTCCGCGCCGTAGGTGGCGCCGCACTTTTCGCAGTTGTCACCATACTGGTCGTCAGCGTCGCATTTCGGGCAGGTGCCCTTCACAAAGCGGTCGGACAGGAACAGTTGTTTCTCCGGGTCGAACAATTGCGTGATCTGGCGCGCGACGATATTGCCACGGGCCTTGTTGCGCTCGTAGATCAGGCCAGACAGCACCCGGTTCTCTTCAGAGTGGGTGGAATAGTAGTTGTCATAACGGATTTCGAAACCGGCAAAGTCCCGTTCATGTTCCTGCTGCACCTGGGCAATCAGCTGTTCCGGCGTGATCCCCAATTGCTCAGCCTTGAGCATGATCGCTGTACCATGGGCGTCGTCCGCACAGACATAGATACATTGCTCGCCGCGCAGCTTCTGGTAACGCACCCAGATATCGGTCTGGATATGTTCCAGCATGTGCCCCAGGTGGATCGAGCCGTTGGCGTAGGGCAGGGCACTGGTGACAAGAATTTTGCGTTGCTGTTTCTGCTCGGTCTGATTCATGAACTTTAGGGAGGTTAGCCGTTTAAAATGAGGCGGGTAATATAGCGGTTCTGGGGGCCGGATACCAGTTGGCGGGGCCTGGAATGCCGATAACCCACTATATCAGTTGGGTAATTTCCGCTAGCATAGCCGGGCTATTGATCGAGGAGTACCGACCATGACCCAAGCCCTTCAAGACCAGATCCACCAAATTTTGGCTAAAAACGCCGATCCCGTATCCCGCCAGCCCCTGAACTCGGTGGCAGCCATAAAGGCAATTTCGGTGGTAGGGGATGTGGCGAAGGTGGAGTTGTGCTTCGGCTACCCACTGGAGCGGGCCCGAGCCAACCTGCAGCCTGCACTCGAAGCGCTGTTGGCGCCGTTGGCCAGCAAGCTGGAACTGGTGTTGAGCTGGGAAGTGAAGCCGGCTCAAAGCAAGCCGCTGGAGGGTGTGGGTAAGGTCAAGAACATCATCGCTGTCTCTTCCGGCAAAGGCGGGGTCGGCAAGTCCACTACCGCTGTGAACCTGGCTTTGGCCCTGGTGGCGGAGGGCGCCCGGGTGGGCATGCTGGATGCGGACATTTACGGCCCCAGCCAGTCGCTGATGTTGGGGGTGGCCCCGGGGACCCGGCCCGCCATTGAACAGGACAAGTTTTTTGTGCCGGTTCCGGCCCTGGGCCTGCAATCCATCTCCATGGGCTACCTGACCACCGCGGATACCCCGATGGTGTGGCGCGGCCCGATGGCCAGTGGCGCCCTGCAACAACTGCTGAAACAGACCCTGTGGGAAGACCTGGACTACCTGGTGGTGGATATGCCACCGGGCACCGGTGACATCCAGCTTACTCTGTCGCAACAGGTGCCGGTGGCCGGGGCCGTGGTGGTCACCACGCCCCAGGACATCGCGTTGCTGGATGCCAAGAAAGGGGTGGAGATGTTCCGCAAGGTGCACGTACCGGTGTTGGGCGTTGTGGAGAACATGGCCACCCACATCTGTTCGCAGTGCGGCCATGAGGAGCATATTTTCGGCCAGGGCGGCGGTGAGCGTATGGCCCGGGAATACGGTGTTCCGGTGCTGGGCAGTCTGCCCCTCAGCCTTTCCATTCGGGAGCAGGCGGACGGCGGTAAGCCCACGGTGGCGGCAGAACCGGACAGCGACATCAGCAGTTTGTACCGCCAGATTGCCCTGCGGGCGGTCGGCTCCCTGGCGGGGATGGCCCAGGCCACAGGTGGGGCGGGGGCATTTCCTTCCATCAGCATCGTGAATGATTGAGCTGAAAGGTCCTGGTGGGGAACAGATCATTTCACCCGGGAGCCCAAAACGGGTATGATTCCGCCTCCGAATTCCCTGCCCACGGTGAATTTCGGTATAAATCGATGTCAGACCGATATTAATACCAAGCGATCAAGAAACGATTAAGAAAACAGGGGAGTGCGACCAGACAATGTCCATCAAATCAGACCGCTGGATACGCCGTATGGCGGAAGAACATGGCATGATCGAACCATTTGAACCGGGCCAGGTGCGCCAGGGTGTGGATGGTAATCGCATTATCTCCTATGGGACGTCCAGCTACGGCTACGATGTGCGTTGTTCCACCGAGTTCAAGGTGTTCACCAACATCCACTCGGCCACCGTGGACCCCAAAGACTTTTCCGAGCGCAGTTTTGTCGACATCAACAGCGATGTCTGCATTATTCCACCCAATTCCTTTGCCCTGGCCCGTACGGTGGAGTATTTCCGCATTCCCCGCAGTGTGCTGACCATCTGCCTGGGTAAATCCACCTACGCCCGTTGTGGGATTATCGTCAATGTGACCCCGCTGGAACCGGAGTGGGAAGGGCACGTGACCCTGGAATTCTCCAACACCACCAATCTGCCTGCCAAGATTTACGCCAACGAAGGGGTGGCCCAGATGCTGTTCCTGGAATCGGATGAAGAATGTGAAGTGTCTTATAAAGACCGCGGCGGCAAGTATCAGGGGCAAACCGGCGTTACCCTGCCCAAAACCTAAGCGAATTAACCTGGGTTTACTTGGCCTTAAGGTTGCGTATTTTCTGAGCCTCAACCGCTGACACCTTAACGCCCATGAACAAAACCCCGATGACTTCGTCTCCATCCAGCATGGGAACTGAGACCTTCACCTCGTCCGCATCGGTACTTTCATCATGATGGGGGGTGGCGACGTAAACCGCCCCCTTACCGTCAGCGTATGCCTGGAGGAATGAGTCTTCATCGCCTTGCCAGTAGTCACTGGTGTCTGGGTACATGGCGACGTTTGCCCCCCGCTTGTCCACAATATAGGCTTCGCTGTAGGTATTGGACATGCGGCGAATCAGGCTCTTCAGGTATTTGCTGGCGCGGGTGTGCTGGATTTCGGAGATTTTGGGGCTGTTTCCCGCCTTCCAGTCAGCATCAATGCTCAGAATTTCTTCCGGTGAAAGCAGTTGGCTGTTCTGCGCTTTGACGGCATCTACCAGTATGCCGGTAGTGCCAACGTGTTTCATGCCCTCAATTCGTGGGCCAAGGATCTCGCGTAGTTCCTGTTGGCTCATTTCCCCGTGCACGAGGGAGGCCGCCAGGAGCATGGGAATCAGGAGCAGCGCTGATAGGTTCATTCAAGTTTCCTTACCTTCTGAAAAGTCACCTTATCAGTGTGGTAAAGGCCTTGCGGTTTTTCAACCCATCAGCTTCCCTGATGCAAACTCGTGTTATATGCCATCGAAGAAGGTGACTTCTCCGCTTTCCAGCGAGTATTCGGCGCCCACCACCAGTAGTTTTCCGCTCTGCACCAGTTGCTCGAGGATTTCGGAGCCGTGACGCAGGGAGCCTGCGGCCACGCAGACATTGGAGCGAACCGCTGCCGCAGTCAATTTGGCCGGGTCGTTGACCAGGTCGGTGTTGATGAGCGCCGCCACCGCCGGTCGGACCCGGTCCACGATGGAGCGCAGGTTGCGACTCTGGCTGCCGCCGGGATTGCGCAGCGAATCCAGCGTGGCTTTCACCGCACCGCAATTACTGTGGCCCAACACCACCACCAGCGGGGTGCCAAAGGCCTCGGCTGCAAATTCGATGGAGCCGATCTGTGAGGGCGCCACAATATTACCCGCCACGCGAATCACGAACAGGTCCCCGAAGCCCTGATTAAATATGACCTCGACCGGCACACGGGAATCAGAACAGCCCAGAATGATGGCGAAGGGGCTTTGACTGGCCGCCATTTCGCTGCGCTGCTCGGCGCTCATTTCCTGGTCTCGATACTGCCCTGCAACAAATTGACGATTGCCTTCAATCAGGCGCGCTAAAGCTTCTTTTCCGGTAATCATGTCCGCTCTCAAGTCCTTGCTCTGGTCGTTGTAAATCAGCCAGGAGACACATTACCAAAAATGTCATTCATCTTCTAATCATTCCCTATGCTATTCTTGAAGCTAAATCATTCATTTCCTTGTGGAATAAATATGGGATTCGAGGTTTTGTACTGGCACTGGGTGGTTCTGGGTGTGCTCCTGATGCTCAGTGAAATCATGCTGACGACGTTTTTTGTATTGTGGTTTGGTATTGCAGCGGTGCTTATGGGGGGCGTCCTGTTCGTTGCCCCCGGCCTGGACCTGACCTGGCAGATCCTGATCTGGACGCTGCTGTCGTCTGTGCTGGCGTTCTTCTGGTTCAAATATCTGAAGCCCCTCTCCATCGACAAGACCAAGGCCGGACTTTCCCGGGAGGCGATCGTGGGCGAGGTGGGGCAGGTGATCAGTGTGCCCCAGGATGGCAAGCGCGGGCGGCTGCGGTTTCCGGCGCCTATTCTGGGGGCGGACGAGTGGCTGATTATGTCACAGGATGCCCTGGCGGAAGGGGACCGGGTACGGGTGAAGGACGTCTCGGGTAATTCATTGATTGTGGAAAAAGTATAACAACAGGAGAAATCGTTATGTACGCCGGACTCTATATGGTGGGAGCCTTGTTCGTTCTGGTGCTGGTCACCCTGGCCAAAGGGGTGCGCCTGGTGCCACAGGGCTATAAGTGGGTGGTGCAGCGGCTGGGCAAATATCACAGCACCCTGGCGCCGGGCCTGAACATCATCATCCCGTTCATCGATTCGGTGGCCTACAAGGTCACCACCAAAGACATCGTACTGGACATTCCCTCCCAGGAGGTCATCACCCGGGATAACGCGGTCATCATTGCCAATGCGGTGGCCTACATCAATATTATTTCGCCGGAGAAGGCGGTGTACGGGGTGGAGGATTACCGCATTGCCATCCAGACGCTGGTGCAGACCACCCTGCGTTCCATTATCGGGGAAATGGACCTGGATGACGCGTTGTCTTCCCGTGACAAGATCAAGGCCCACCTCAAGAACTCCATTTCCGATGATATTTCGGACTGGGGGATTACCCTGAAGACTGTGGAAATCCAGGACATCAACCCCTCCGGCACCATGCAGAGTGCCATGGAAGAACAGGCTGCGGCCGAGCGGGCCCGACGGGCGACGGTGACGCGGGCGGACGGGGACAAGCAGGCGGCCATTCTGGAAGCGGAAGGCCGCCTGGAGGCTTCCCGGCGGGATGCCGAGGCGCAGGTGGTACTGGCCAAGGCCAGTCAGCGCGCCATCGAGATGGTGACCTCGGCCATTGGCGAGCAGGAAATGCCGGTGGTGTACCTGTTGGGTGAGAAGTACGTTAAATCCCTGGAACAGATTTCCAAATCAGCCAACGGCAAGACCATCGTGCTGCCCGCCGACTTGCCGGCCGCGGTCAAGGGCATGATGGGTAAACTCTGACGTCACCCTGACAATATCCTGGCAGCGCTGGCCGCCGATGGATTGACGACCACGGTGGGTGAACTAACCTGAGTGTATACAGGATAGCCACTTACCGTTGGATCGACCCTTTCTTTGAGAACCACCACGGACGTTAACGTCAACCACAAAACAATAAGGCTGAACGGGCGGGTGCTGTTGGCAGCCGCACTGGGTTTCTGGTGGTTGCTGTTGGCCGGCGCAGGCTTTGCCCGTTCGGAAGTGCCACCAGGGTTTGAGGCCATTGATCTCAGCGAGATCAACCAGCTGGACCGCATCAACCTCAGCCCTTTTCTCATGTTTTTGCCCGATGACCAGAGCCGGACCATTGATGACCTGCTGCGGGGCGACGTGGCACCCTGGCAATTGAATACGGAGGGGGTCACCAACTTCGGTCAGTCAAACATTCCCTACTGGTTCGTGGTGCAGTTGAACAACCTCCATCAGATGCGGGATCCGGTCTATATCCGTTTGAACTACCCGCATATCGACCGCCTGGATGTGTACTGGGTCAACGACGGCCGGATCATCGAATCCTACCAGTTGGGGGATACGGTACCCTTCCAGCGACGACCGGTGGATAACCGGGTGTATCTGTTTCCGGTAAATGGACTGAAGCTGTCCCAGGTGCAGCTCTACCTGCGGGTGGAATCCCAGGGTCCGCTGGAAGTCCCGCTGGACGCGATTACCCAATCCCGGTTCTACGAACAGGACAAGTTGGAGATGGCATGGTATGGCGCCTATTTCGGCATCATGCTGGCGATGTTCTTCTATAACTTTTTCATTTTTATCCTGGTGCGGGATTTCACCTACTTCTATTACCTGTTCTACGTGCTCAGCACCACTGCCCTGCAATTCACCCTGACCGGTGCCAGTTTTCAGTATCTGTGGCCGCAATCGGTCGCCATGAATAACATCATGGTGCTGGTGTTGACGGCCATCATGCCGCTGGCCGCGGTTGCCTTTGTGCGCAGCTTTCTCAAGCTGGAAACAGAGCAGGGGATTAACCGGCTGCTGGGCCGGGTGCTGTTGGTGGCGTTCGTTGGGGTACTGGCCTCGGTGTTCGTGTTGCCCTATCTGGTGGTGTTGAAAATTGCCCATGCGGTATCCTTTGTGGCGGTCAGCTTCGGCGTGTATCTGGGGGTGGTCTACTCCATCAAAGGGGTGCGGGCGGCGCGCACCTTTGCATTGGCCTGGCTGATTTATCTGGTGTTCATCCTGGTGTATCTGCTGCAGATTACCGGTCGCACCCAACCCAATGTAATTTCGATCCATGCGTTGGAGATCGGCTCGGTTCTGGAGCTGATTCTGCTGTCGTTGTCTTTTGGTCATCGGGTCAACGAAGAGAAGGAGATGCGCATCAAGGCGCAGGACAAAGCGCTGCAGGTTCAGGAGGAGGTCAACCAGAACCTGGATAAGATCGTGCGGCAGCGAACGGAAGAGCTGGAGGAGGCTAACCTGCAGCTGAAAGAACTCAGCATCAAGGACGGATTGACCGGGCTCTATAACCGGCGCCATTTTGATGAGTTGCTGAAAACCGAGTATCAACGCAGTTTCCGCGAGAAAAGCACCATTACCGTGTTGATGATGGACATCGATCACTTCAAGAAGCTCAATGACCGTTACGGACATCAGTGTGGTGATGAATGCCTGAAGCGCTTTGCGCGGGTGGTGGCGGACGCATTGCGGCGTCCACCTGACTTCGTGGCACGCTACGGCGGTGAGGAATTCGTGGCACTGCTGCCGGGTACCGATGAGGCCGGCGGACAAGTGGTGGCGGAAAATATTCGCGCTGCCGTGGCGTCCATCGCGGTGGAGTGGGAAGGGCAGTCCATCACGATGACCACCAGCATCGGTGTGGCCAGCCGGGTTCCCTCCGATCGGCATGATAGCGAAAGCCTGTTGAAAACCGCGGATGCCAATCTTTATCAGGCCAAGGAAGCGGGCCGTAATCGGGTGGTGCACAGTCCGGCTTGATTAGCCGCCATTTTTTGACCAGACAGTTTCGGTCAACTATACCTATTAGTAATCTATTGAAATAGAACTAAAAAAACTAGGGAGCCAGGTTGCGGTCCGAATACAGGGCCCTGGCGGGATGGGATGTGCCTGGCGGAGGCCTAAGTCATCTTGAACCATTGAATCAATTGCCGGGCAAAGATGTTTAACAGTCTCAAAAACCTGTCCATCAAGTTGAAGATGACCACCATCGCAGTGATCGCCCTGGTGGGCTTCTCCTCCATCGTGTTCAGTAACTACAGTTTCTTTCAGGTCACCACCCAGGCGCTGGAGGAATTCCAGGAAGTGGATCTGGTGCTGGTGCAGTATGCCAACCAGCTGCAGGTGGGCCTGGTGGATGTCAATCGCCTGTTTGAGGCTGCTATGGCCGAGAACGACAAGGATACCTTGAGCGAAGCGGTGATGCTGGCACGCAGCCAACGCCAGATGCTGAATAAGCTGGATGAGCTCAAGCCCTCCCTGAGTGTGCAGGCGGATCTGCTGCAGACGGCCTTCGAAGAGTTCGTGGAAACCACCCAGCGCTTTACCTCCGGCGTGCTCGACGGCACTTACAGCAGCGACGAAATGTACGCGGCAGTGGGTCCTTCCATTGCCAAACGCCGCCATTATGAAACCCTGCTGCGGGAATTCGCGGAGGAAATCAACGGCAACCTGGAAGCCACCATGACGTCGATCCGGGGGGACGCGGAAGTGGTCACCCGCGAGCAGTTTGTCTTCGGCGCGATGTTGGTTGCTTTGGTATTGGGCGCCTATATATGGTTATTCCTGGTGGTGAACAGCGCCATGGATGATGTGATTGAGCTGTCTGGTGAAATCTCCGATGGCAACCTGGATGTAGAAATCGGGGAGGCCAACAGCCTGGAAGTGCAAAAGCTGTTTGCGGCTCTGGCCATCATGCGGGACCGGCTCAAGGAGCAAAGCGGCGAAGCGCGTCTGCGCAGCCGGCGCCAGGAGCAGGTGGCTAAGTTGAATGAGGCCCTGCGCGGCGAGCAGACCATTGATCAGGTTATGCAGTCCATGTTGCGCAGCCTGGCTTCGATGCTGAATTCCCTGGTGGGGGCGGTGTATCTGGTGGAAGGCGATGAGTTGGTGATGCGGGCCAGCTACGCGTATTCCCAGCGCAAAGGCGATCGTAGTCGTCTCAAGATCGGCGAGTCCCTGGTGGGGCAAGCGGCTGTGGAGCGCAATCTGTTTGTGGTGGGCGATCTACCCAGCGATTACACGCCCATCGCTTCCGGGTTGGGTGAATCCACACCGCGCCAGGTCATGGTGATCCCCCTGCAATTCAATAACCACCTGCTGGCGGTGATGGAGCTGATGAGCTTCAAGCCGTTTTCCCAGGAAGACATCGAATTTGTGACTCGGGCAGCAGAGGGTATGGCCATCGCCTTGAACTCCGCTATTTCCCGGGTGCAGTTGGCGGATGCGCTGGACCGCTCCAAACTGCAGGCGGAGGCGCTGGAACAACAGCAGGAGGAATTACGCGCCACCAACGAGGAATTGGAGGAACAGGCGGCGGTTTTGCGTTCATCGGAGGAGAGCCTGCAGCAACAGCAGGAAGAACTGCGGGTGATGAACGAGGAACTGGAAGAGCGTAATCGCTTGCTGGATCGGCAGAAAGACGAGATTGAGAAGAACAACCGGGCCCTGGAAGTTTCCCGTAAAGACCTGGAGCAGAAAGCCCAGCAGCTGGAGATGAGCGGCCGTTACAAAACGGAATTCCTCTCCACCATGTCACACGAATTACGTACACCGCTGAACAGTATTCTGATTCTGTCGCAGGGGTTGATGGAAAATCGGAAATCCAACCTGGATAACAAGCAGGTTGAGCACGCCCGCGTGATCAATTCCTCCGGCCGCGATCTGCTCATGTTGATCAATGACATCCTGGACCTGTCGAAAGTGGAGGAGGGGAAACTGGAGCTGGTGGCGGAAGCCATGCCTCTGGAAGATCTTGCGTCGAAGCTGCACGGCCAGTTTGATGCCCAGGCGGAAAACAAACAGATCGGTTTTGTGGTGGAGATTGATGAGAATCTGCCGGAGAGTATTGTGGTGGATGAGCACCGCCTCAGCCAGATCCTGCGCAATTTTATTTCCAATGCACTGAAATTCACACACCAGGGCCAGGTGGTGGTGAGTATGTGTGTGCCCCAGTCCGATGTCGTCACCAGCGCCGGTATTATGCCTAAAGCCCATGCCATTGAGTTTCGGGTGCAGGACTCCGGTATTGGTATTCCCAAAGACAAGCTGGACCTTATTTTTGAAGCCTTTCAGCAGGTGGATGGCACCATTTCCCGCAAGTATGGCGGCACCGGTTTGGGCTTGACCATTTCCCGTAAATTGGCGGACATCATGAAGGGCGCGGTCAAAGTCACCAGCGAAGGGGAAAACACCGGGTCTGTGTTCAGTTTGTTCCTGCCCCGTATCTCCAGCGGTGCCGCCGCGCCGGCTGCGACTATTGTACCGGCACGGGTAAGCGCCAGCGCGGATCGACCTGTTGCCGCCCCCGCCCCATCCGTGTCCGTCAGCAACACAAGGGCAGCAACACCGGAGCCGCTTCCTGTCAGCAATGCGATTCTGATTGTGGAAGACGACGCCAGCTTCAGTGGTGTATTGAAAAACCTGGCCGAAGAGTTCGGCTTTACCGCGTTTTGTGCGCACTCGGTGAAAGATGCCCGCCAGTTTTTGAAGCAACAGCGCCCAGGTTCCATTGTGCTTGACCTGGGCTTGCCGGATGAGCCCGGTGAAGCCTTCCTCAGTGAAATAAAAGGGGACGATCAGACCAAAGATATTCCTGTGCATGTGATTTCCGGAAAGCTCAATGTCAACCCATCCAGCATTGAGGGAGCGGAGGAGTTCATCGCCAAGCCTTTTGGTCGCGACCGTCTGGATCAGCTGTTCAACGACATCAGTTCGGAACTGAGCCAGCTGACCAGCAACCGGGTGCTGGTCATCGAAGATGATGTTGTTCAACAGGAACAACTGCAAAACAGCTTCGCGGAACAGAATGTTATTTGTGAGATGGCGGAGACCGGGCAGCAGGCCATTGATTGCCTCAAGCGGCAGCAGTTCGGTGCCATTATTCTGGATCTGGAGTTGCCGGACAGCGACGGCTTCCAATTGGCGGAAACCCTGAGTCACTGCACCAACGGCAACACGCCTATCATTATTTATACCGCCCGGGATCTGGATAAACGTCAGGATGCGCAGTTGCGGAAGTTCGCCAAGCGCATTGTGTTGAAGACGGACAAATCCATCTCGCGGCTGCTGAACGAAACCACGCTGTTCCTGCATTGGCTGAAAGGGGCAGAGCAACCAGCGCACCTCAAAGAGCCCGAGGACACCTCCACCGTAAAATTGACTGATGTGGACGGTAAACGCCTGCTGTTGGTGGATGACGATATCCGCAATCTGTATTCGCTGTCGGCGGTGTTGGAAGAAAGCGGCTTTGAGATTGAGACCGCCGGCACGGGTGTTGAAGCCATCGAAATGCTGGAGTCCTCCGCTGAATTCGATCTGGTGCTGATGGATGTGATGATGCCGGAAATGGACGGATTGGAAGCCATGCAGCAAATCCGCGGCAATCCCAGATTCAAAAATCTGCCGATCATTGCGCTTACCGCCAAGGCCATGAAAGATGATCGCGCCCGCTGTATTGAGGCGGGGGCCAATGATTACTTATCCAAACCGGTGGACACCAACAAACTTAAAGCCATTGTAAAAATGTGGTTGGGGCAGGCGTGATGGCTCAGGATGGAAAGCTGGATCAGCTCAGCGAATTTGAGGTGGAAGTGGAGTGCCTGATGCAGGCGCTCTATTTGCGCTGGGGTTATGACTTCAGGGAATACTCCAGAGCATCGTTGCGGCGCCGGGTGGCACGTTACATGTCGGATAATCACATTCTGCGGCCCTGTGATCTGCAGCATGAACTGGTCCGCGATAAAAAGCGCTGTGTGCACTTCGTGCGTGGGTTGACCGTGAATGTCACTGACATGTTTCGGGACCCGGTATTCTATCGGGTGATCCGGGAGCAGGTGATTCCGGAGCTGCGCAGTCATCCGTTCATCAAGATCTGGCATGCTGGTTGTTCCACTGGGGAGGAGGCTTACTCCATGTCCATCCTTCTGCATGAGGAGGGGCTGGGGGAGCGAGCGGTGATCTATGCAACGGACATCAATTCCCAGGTGCTGGACCAAGCCAGCAAAGGGGTCTATCACGACAAGATGCTGGCCACAGCACGGGAGAACTACCGGGATGCCGGTGGCAAAAGCGGCCTGGATGATTTCATCTCAGTGGGCTACGAGCGCTTCCTGATTGACCCTGGCTTAAAGAAAAATATTGTGTTCACCCAGCACGATTTGGTTACAGATCAGGTGTTTGGGGAAATGCAGATGGTGATCTGCCGTAATGTCCTAATTTACTTTCGGCGCGAACTTCAAACTAAGGTGCTAACCTTGTTTCATAACAGTCTGGATTTAGGTGGCTTCCTGGGTCTCGGCATCAAAGAGTCTTTGCGCAGTTTGCCTAACGAATTTAGATATAAAGCCATTGATGAATCAGCAAGAGTGTTCCAGCGGATTGATTAAACAGGTTGAGTTGGTGGTGATTGGCGCCTCCAGCGGTGGCTTGGATGTACTGATTACATTACTGAAGGCATTACCTGAACACTACCGAATACCAACCGTGGCCGTGTTGCATCAGCGACCCAACCGGTCCAGTGGCGTACCCGAAATGCTTGCCAAGTATACTCACTTACAAGTGCAGGAGCCGGAAGATAAACAGGGAATAGAAGCGGGCTGCTTTTATGTGGCGCCGCCCAATTACCATTTGCTCATTGATGGCGGCAAGGTGTTTTCTTTGAGTCTGGATGCCCCGCTGAATTTCTGTCGGCCATCCATTGATATGGCAATGGAGTCGGCGGCGGAGGTGTACCAGGAGTATCTGGTGGGTTGTGTGCTGACCGGAGCCAATGCCGACGGTGCCGAGGGCGTGCGTTACATCAAGGAAAAAGGTGGCTATGTCCTGGTGCAGGAGCCTCGTGAGGCCACCGTGGATTCCATGCCCAAGGCCGCCATTGCCGCCACGGAAGTGGATGAGATCTTGCCGATGGTGCGCATCGCGGAACGCTTGTCCTCCTTTGCGGCTGGGGGCCAGTCATGAAGCAGAGCATTCTGATTGTGGACGATCAAAAGGCCAATCTGGTTGCGCTGGAAGCTACCCTGAGCGAGCTGGACAATGTTGAAGTGATCGCCGCCACCTCCGGTCCGGAGGCCCTCTCCATCCTGCTGAAGCAAACCGTCGCCATGGTATTGCTGGATGTACAGATGCCCGGCATGGATGGTTTCGAAGTGGCAAGCTTCATGCGCCAGCGGCCCAAGACCCGTCATATCCCCATTATCTTCCTAACCGCCATCAATAAAGAAGAAGGTTACATGTTCAAGGGCTATGAAAGTGGCGGGGTGGACTTTCTGTTCAAGCCTCTCGACCCCTTTGTATTGCTGAGCAAAGTACGCATTTTTCTGGAACTGGACGGTCGCCAGCAGAAACTGGAAGAGGCACTGAGCAAGCTCAAACAAGTCAAAACCAGCAATGAAGTTTTATTGCGCTCGGTGGGTGAGGGCATCATCGGGGTATGTCTGAAAGGCACTATTACCTTCGTGAACCCTGCTGCGGAGATGATTCTGGGGATGCACAGCTCGGTGCTCATCGGTCAGCCCCTGTATAGAGCCGTGATCGTTTCGGCCCAGCAACCGGAAGACAGCAGTTGGTCGAGGACCAAACTCTACAAAGCTTGCTCTGAGGGCAAAGCGTATCACAGTGACGTGGGTGTCTTTCGATCCCATCACGACAAGATGCTACCGGTGGAGTATACCGCCAGCCCCACCCATTCCCCCTCGGGTCATTTCGACGGCGCCGTGATCGTGTTCAAGGACATTACCGAGCGTAAGAAAATCGAAGAGAAGCTGCACTTTATGGCGCAGTACGATGCCTTGACTGAACTGGGTAATCGCAACCTGTTCAATTCCGCGCTGAATAATTCCATCACCTACAGTGATCACAGCGGCCAGCCCTTTGCTTTGCTGTTTATGGATCTTGACCGCTTCAAACAGGTCAATGATTCCATGGGCCATGATGCCGGCGATGAGTTGCTGAAGGAAGTGGCCTTGCGGGTCAATCATTGCATTCGCGATTCGGACATCCTGTGCCGCCTGGGCGGGGACGAATTTACCGTGATCATCAACGGTGATCAGGCGGAGCGGGCGTCTGAGCGCGTGTCTGAAAAACTGATCCAATCCTTGTCACAACCGTTCGAGATTTTTGGTCAGGAATTGTATGTGGGTGCCAGTATCGGCATTGTCTATTATCCGGAAATGGGTAAGGACGCCAGCGAGTTGATCCGTAACGCCGACATGGCCATGTATCAGGCCAAGCATGAAGGTCGCAACCGTTATCGCGTTTTCGAACCGGACATGAAGACCCAGGTCGAAGAGTCCATGGCGCTGGAAGTGGAGTTGCGCCGTGCCGTTGAGCACATGGATTTCACTCTGCACTATCAGCCCAAGTTTGATATGCGAACCGGGCGTGTGGTTGGAGCAGAGGCGTTACTGCGCTGGCAGGTGGCGGGAAAAATGATTTCCCCCACGGTGTTTATTCCAGTTGCTGAGGAAACCGGATTGATCAACGGCATTGGCCGCTGGGTATTTGAAACCGCGGCCAACCAGGTGAAGCAGTGGAGTCAGCGCTACGCGTTACCGGACGGGTTCCGGATTTCCGTCAACATGTCGGTGCAACAACTTCAGGACCTGGAGCTGGTGGACGTCATGAGCGCCCACATCCATTCCATCCAGGTGGACCCGCAGTTGCTGGAAATCGAAATCACCGAAAGCCTGTTCCTGGAACGGACGGAGCTCAATCTGAGCAACCTGGCGGGTATCCGCGAACTGGGAGCCGGTATCGCCCTGGATGATTTTGGCACCGGCTACTCCTCTATGGGGTACCTGGCGCAGTTACCGTTGACCGTGCTCAAGATTGACAAGACATTCGTCGACAATGTGCACAAGCCTCAGGGCAGCGCGATCATCTCCGCGGTGGTGGCGTTGGCCAAGGGCTTGGGCGTGGACGTCATTGCCGAAGGGGTGGAGCAGGAGGACCAGGCCAAGCGCTTGCTGGAACTGGGGTGTGTTACCGCCCAGGGCTTCTATTACAGTATGCCGGTGCCGGCACCCGAATTGGAGTCGCTCTTGGACAAGCATCTGCTGCCCATGGACAGCCGGATGGACGGTGCCGCCAACTCGTGAGTTCATGAGTTCATGAGTTCAATGAATGTGGAAGCGGGTCAATTCCAGCAGGAAGCGGTCGCCGTCGTCGGTCTGTTCCACTTTGACCGGAATGAACGGATAGTCGTGATGTAGCCAGATTTCGGTGTGGCGTTTTTTGTCATCATGCTGGCGCTTCAGATGGAAGGTTTTGATGCGCCCGGATTCGGTTTCCAGCTCCGGCGTCCCCAGCAGTGAAAATACCCGCAGGTCCTGATCATTGCCTTTTGCTTCCCGGAAGCGGATGGTGGATTGCCCCGCCTGCACCTGCAATGCCAGCAGTAACGTGCTGCTCAGGGGGTCCTGCAGTCCGTCGCTCAGGGTGAACTTACCTGCCTTCTTTTTATGTACGTAGCGACCCTGGCCCGTAGTCCAGTTGAAGTCGATCTGGCTTTCACGCTTTTTGAGAAACGTGCCGCGGCTGGAATCGTAGTGAAGGGGCCGGGGCTGGCCGTTCTCCCAGAGGAATTCAGAGGTTTCCTGCAGGCTGTAGATCATGGCCTTGGCCCGGTATTCAATGCGGTAACGCTCCTGGCCCAGGCTGCTTAGCGTGCGTGTACCCAGATCCTGCACCGACATTCCATTGGCTTCGCCCCGGTAGTGGGCGGTGAACGGGCTAAAGGGCATGGTTTCGGCGTCAGCCCGGGAGATGCCGGCCAACAGCACCAGCAGCAGGGGGAGGGCGCGCAACAATGTCATATCAATCCTCAGTGAGATCCAATCCGGTGGCAGGCAGCAATGAGCCCTGGTAGAGCACGCCGTCTGCGGACAGGCGGATGGCACTGCTGCAGAACAGCGCCACACAGGCAGGGTACAGGCGATGTTCCTGCTGCTGCACTTTTTCAGACAGGCTTTGCGCGCTATCGTTCGCCTCAACCGGCACTTTGGCCTGACCGATCACGGCGCCGCTGTCCAGCTCACTGCTGACGAAGTGCACACTGCAGCCGTGTTCCGCTACGCCGGCGTCCAGGGCCCGCTGATGGGTGTTGAGGCCCTTGAACTTCGGCAACAGGGAGGGGTGGATGTTCAGCATGCGTCCGCTGAAGTGGTCCACAAAGTGGTCCGTGAGGATGCGCATGAAGCCCGCCAGCACCACCAGGTCCGGCTGGTAGTGCTCGATGGCCTGCAGCAAGTCGGCATCAAAGGCTTCCCGGGTGCCATAGCCGGTGTGGTCCACCACCAGGGTTTCCACACCGTGCTCGCGGGCCCGGATCAGGCCTTTGGCATCGGGGCGATTGCTGATGACGGCGGCCAGAGTGCCCCGGATCTTGCCGGCCTCCACAGCGTCCATAATGGCCTGCAGGTTGGTGCCGCTGCCGGAGATCAGAACGACAATGTTCATTTACAGGCCCTGCAGCACCACTTTTGCGTCAGCATCGGCACTGGCTTCGATGCCACCGATGACCCAGGCCTGTTCGCCCAGATTGTTCAGTTCGGCCACTACCGCCTGGGCCTGTTCTGCCGGCACCGCCAGGATCATGCCAACGCCGCAATTGAAGGTGCGGTACATTTCCCGGGTATCCACGTTGCCGTTTTGCTGCAGCCAGGTGAACACCGAGGGCCACTGCCAGGAGCCGGTATCAATCACGGCGTTGGTGCCGGCCGGCAGCACGCGGGGTACGTTCTCGGTGATGCCGCCACCGGTGATGTGGGCCAGGGCCTTGACCTGGAATTGTTCGATCAGGGAGAGCAGGGGTTTCACGTAGATGCGGGTGGGTGCCATCAGGTGCTCGGCCAGGGGTTTGCCATCCAGGTCCGACTGCACATCGGCGCCGCTTACGGCAATGATCTTGCGGATCAGGGAGTAGCCGTTGGAATGGGGACCGGATGAGGCCAGGCCGACCAGCACATCGCCGGCACTCACGCTGTCACCACTGATGATCTTGTCCTTCTCCACCACCCCGACACAGAAGCCGGCCAGGTCGTAGTCGTCGCCTTCGTACATGCCGGGCATTTCGGCGGTTTCGCCACCCACCAGGGCACAGCCGGCCTGCTCACAGCCGGCACCGATGCCAGTCACCACGTCGGCGGCCACGTCCACGTCCAGGTGCCCGGTGGCGTAGTAATCCAGAAAGAACAGCGGCTCCGCGCCAGTCACCACCAGGTCGTTTACACACATGGCCACCAGGTCAATGCCGACGGTGTCGTGCTTTTTCAGGTCAATGGCCAGGCGCAGTTTGGTGCCCACGCCATCGGTGCCGGACACCAGCACCGGCTTGCGGTATTTTTCAGGAATCTCGCAGAGGGCACCAAAGCCCCCCAGGCCACCCAGCACTTCCGGCCGGCTGGTGCGTTTGGCGACCCCTTTGATGCGTTGAACCAACTCATCTCCGGCATTGATGTCCACACCGGCGTCTTTATAACTGAGAGAAGGGGTCTTGTCTGACATGGTCGCTGGGCCTTGACTGTCTGGGAGTAATTAGGGGGCGCTATTCTATCAGGTGTTGCTCACAAGCCCAATGCGCAGGTTTCGGTTTTATCACCGGCAGGGACGTTGTACACTTTCGCGCAATGGTTTTTCGAGGTTCGCCAGTGCGTTATGAGTAAGGTTGTCAAGCATTTCATCACCCTGACAGTGTCAAGTTTCTTGATGGTGTTGGGGGCGGTTGCCCAGGGGGCGGAGGTGGCGAACCTCTACCAGGCCACGGTGGTGGTGGACAATCGCAGCACCGAGGCGCGGGAAGCTGCCCTGGGGGAGGGCCTGGCCCGGGTATTGGTGCGGGTCAGCGGCAACTCAGCCATTGTCGCGGAGGGTGCGGTGCAGGATGCCCTCAAGTCGGCCTCCCGTTTTATGGTGCAATATGGCTACCAGACCCGTGAGACCCTGTCACCGGAAGATGGCAAGCTGATCAAAACCGTGCTCCTCAATGTCAGTTTCGATGCGGTGGCGGTGAACCAGTTCCTGCGCCGGCAGGGGTTCCCGATCTGGTCCGCCAGTCGACCCAATATTGTGTTGTGGTCAGCGGTGCGTGATGGTGGCGGTTCCCGTCAGGTGATCGGTGGCCAGAGCCAGCCCGCGCTGCAGCAATTGCTTGAAACCCAGGCGGCCCGCCGTGGCTTGCCGGTGGTATTGCCCCATTTTGACAGCGAAGATCTCGCCCTGGTGAGGGCCGGGGACATCTGGGGTATGTTTGTGGACCCGATCCAGCAGGCGTCGCAGCGCTACCAGGCCAACGTGGTCGTGGTAGCCAAGTTGCTGATGACGCCCGATGGCGCCCAGATCAGTGCCGCCATGAGCCTGGACGATCGCCAGCAATGGTGGGAGGTGTCCGGCGCGACAGCAGAGCAGGCGGTGATGGCCTTTATGGATCAGCTGGGGGACCGGGTGGGTGCCCGCTTTGCGGTACAGGCTTCCATGGAGGTGGGAGAGCAGGTGCTGCTGGACGTATCCGCTGTGGACGAGCTGAAGGACTATGCGCGCCTGGGGGAATACCTGGACGGCGTGTTGGCCATCCGCGACTGGCGTCTGAGTCAGGTCAAAGGCAGCCAGCATCAATACCTGATCACCCTGGAAAGCAATCTGGAAGCCCTGGAACAGAGTTTGCGCATTGACCGCAAGCTGTTGCCCCAGCCGCCGCAGTTGGTGGTACCTCTGGGTGGGGCGTCAAACCCGGAACCGGCAACACAGATCCCCGAGGCGGCCCCGGGCGCAGCGACCACGCCTGAGGTTCTCTATTATCGATGGAACGGGTAATTCCCTTTTCATGAGCTCAGCGGTTCGACACATACCCAATATCCTCACGGTGCTTCGCATGGTGCTGGTGTTGCCATTTGTCTGGTACACGATCAATGGGGAACATGACCGGGCCCTGTGGACCCTGTTGCTGGCGGGCGCCACCGATGGCGCGGACGGCTTTCTGGCCCGCAAATTTCAATGGCGCAGCCAGTTCGGTTCCATCGCCGACCCTGTGGCAGACAAAGTCCTGATGGTGACTGCCTATCTGACCCTGGGGCTGACCGGACACATGCCCTGGTGGGTGGTGGCGGTGGTGGTCACCCGGGATGTCTATATTTTCCTGGGGGCCATCGGCTACTGGTTTGCGGTGGGCCGTTATCAGGGCCGCCCCACGCTGCTGAGCAAGGCCTGCACCTTCCTCATGATCACCCTGGGCCTGGCGGTGCTGGGCAACCTGGTGTGGCCGCTATTGGCGCCCATCTGGATAGAGGGCCTGAGTGCATTGGTGGTGGTGCTCTGCGTCGTGAGCATGGGGCAATACACCCTGCAGGCGATCCACGGCTATCGTAACAAGCGGAGGCCGACCAGTGACTGAGCCGCTTCATCCCCAGCTGGCGCTGCGCTTCTATCGCAAGCCGAATACGGACTTCGCCAGCTACTATAGCGGGCAGAATCAACAACTGGTGGAACGCCTGCAGCAGGTGTCGACGGGGGACCTTGGCGGTTGGGTCTATCTGTGGGGCAGCCATGAAAGCGGCAAAAGCCATCTGTTGCAAGCCGCGGCCCAGCGGGCAGAGGACAGCGGCTACAGCGCGTTTTACCTGGCCGGCGAGCAGGCTACCTCCCTTTCGCCCCAGCTATTGGAGAACCTGTCCTCATTCCAGCTGCTGGCCATCGATGATCTGCACCTGTTGGTGGCCCAGCCGGGGTGGGCCGAGGCACTGTTTCATCTGTACAACCGGCTTAAGGACCTGGGGGCCGCGCTGCTGGTGAGTGCCGATGCGCCACCACGTCAATTGTCGGTGCCGCTGCAGGATCTGCAATCCCGGCTCATGGCCATGGAGGTGTATCAGGTGCTGGGTCTGGACGATGAGGACAAGGCCGGACTGCTGGAGCTGATGGCGCGGCAGCGCAACTTTTCCCTGTCTGAAGATGTGGTTGCCTATATTTTGTCCCGATCTGACCGCACCCTGGGGGCTCTGCAGGCCGTGGTGGAGCGGCTGGACCTGCAGTCTCTGCAGGAAAAACGCGTAATAACAATCCCTTTCGTAAAAAAGGTCATGAGCTGGTAAATCTCTCATCTATACTTTTTAGGATAGATGAATCAATAAGAGTCGATCCAGCTCTCGATGACCGAGCCTCATACACATCACAAGAAGCGCTTTATCAGCCTCAAGTGGCGGGCACTGGCCCTGACCAGTGCGCTGTTGGTGATTGTGTTCACCATCTTCCTCATGGCCTCCCGCTATTCTTCCCAGCTGCAGTTGAAGGAGCAGGGTAAGGACCGAACCCAGCGCTATGTGGAGCAACTGGAAGCCTTGCTGAATCGCCAGGTGCACCGCATGCAGGCGCTGTCCGGGCTGCTGGTGGATTTTGAAGGGGTGGAGCAGGCCATCCGTGCTGGCCAGCCTGATCTGATCAGTCAGCGCGTCCAGGGCGTCTGGAGTCGCTTCCAGGCCGAGGCCTCCATCAACTCCATCGTGATCTTTTCGCCTTCGGATGAGGTGCTGTTGTGGCAGGGTGACCCCAGTATCCCACCGGACATGGTGGAAAAATTCCGTACTGACTGGGAGCAGCGCTCGGCCCTTTCCTGTTTTGATTCCTGCGAAGTGTATACGGTGGTGCCCCTGGAACTGGAAGGTTGGGGCAAGGGCATGGTGGTGCTGGGAGCCTATATGAACCAGGTGGTGGAACGCCTGCAGGGTTTATCCAAGGCCGAGGTGGCATTGGCGGTGCGCCGCAACCAGGATGGCATCGAGCATCAGAATAATCTTTCCGGCTGGAACAGTGATGTTGTGTACTCCACCAGTGCGGGCCGCTCCCTGGAAATGCTGAAGCAACTGGCCAACCAGTACAACCGGGCAGAGGTGTTCAACGGCATACTGGTTCAGGAGGGCGCCCGCTACTACGAAGTGGTATTACGCCCTTTACGGGGCGCGGTATTTCCCCGCCAAGGTGAACTCTATATCGTCACCGACATCACCACAGAGATGATTCAGCACAAAACCATGCAACGTAATGGGCTGGTATTCGGGGTGGTGGGATTAATCTTCGCCGAACTGGTGCTGCTGACCACATTATGGGGCCCCTTGAACCGGCTGCGGGCCATGGCCTCGGTGTTGCCCATGCTGGCCACCCAGAAGTTCACCCATATCCGCCAGGAATTGAATGCGCTGCATCGGGACATTCCGTTTTCGGACGAAAGCGATGTGCTGAACAGCTCCGCCATGCGTCTGTCCCATTTATTGGAAGAGCTGCAGTCGGAATTGCACAGCCGTGCCGAAGAACTGGAAAAGAAAACCGTCGATCTGGAATCGGAAAAGCACTTTGTGCAGGGGATTCTGGATACCGCCCACGCCCTGATCCTGACCCAGGATCGCACCGGATGCATTGCCATGGTGAATCACCATTGCAGCTGGATCACCGGTTACGATACGGGGGAACTGGTGGGTAAATCCTTCTTCTGGTTGTTGCCCCAGAGCGAACAACTGCCGGATCTGCAGTTCCAGATCAATGAGCTGGCCAACGGCTTCCGCAATGAGCTGCATCATGAATCCGCCGTCGTGCGCAAAGACGGCACGACAATGTACATGGCCTGGTATCATTCGCTGTTGCCGGCGGGCAAGGAAGGGCACCAGATCCTGAGTATCGCCCTGGACATCAGCGAGCGTAAGGAAGCGGAAGAGCGCCTGGGCTGGCTGGCATCCCACGATACCCTGACGGGGTTGTTCAACCGTCGCCGCTTTGGTGAGGAACTGCAAAAATCCATTTCCCATGCCAAGCGTTACAACCGCTCCGGCGCGGTCCTGTTCTTCGACCTGGATCAGTTCAAGGATGTGAACGACACCAGTGGCCATAAGGTGGGGGACAATCTGTTAAGGCGGGTTTCTGAGCGCCTGCGCATAGAAGCCCGGGATTCGGATCTGATCTTCCGTTTGGGTGGTGATGAATTTGCCATGCTGGTGCGGGAAGTGGACACCGAAGGTGCCGGTAAGGTGGCCGCGCGGCTCTGTGATGCGCTCAGTGGCGTGGAAGTGATGGGCAGCAACCGCATTCACCGGGTCTCTACCAGTATCGGTGTGGCGTTGTTCCCCGATCATGGCGAGTATGTGGATGATCTGGTGGCCAACGCAGACATTGCCATGTACCAGGCCAAAGCTTCCGGTCGCAACGGCTGGCATATCTATTCGCCGGAAGAACAGGATCGTGAACGTACCCACGAGCGGGTCTACTGGAATGAGAAAGTGAAGGAGGCCCTCTCCACGGACAGCCTGGGTGTGGCGTTCCAGCCGATCCAGAACATTGAAGAAGGTAAACTCTCCCATTTTGAAGCGCTGTTGCGGGTGTCGGATGAAGACGGCAAGCCATTACCCACCTTCAAATTCATTCAGTCGGCGGAAACCTCGGGCCTGATTCAGGAAGTGGACCTGAAGATTGTGGACAAGGTGCTCGCGTATAAGCGGGAGTTGGAACAACGGGGCGAGGCCGCGGTGTTTGCCATCAATCTGTCGGGCATCTCGTTCCGCAATCCCAATCTGTATGAGGAAATATCCCGCAAACTCAAACATTACGCAGTGAATCCGGAAGAGATTATTTTTGAAATCACTGAAACCTCCGCGGTGGAAGATGCGGTGACCACCGCGGAAAAAATGCGGGACATCAAAAAGCTGGGCTGCAAATTTGCCCTGGATGATTTTGGGGTGGGGTTTTCCTCTCTGTATCACATCAAGCAGTTGCCCATCGACCTGGTGAAGATCGATGGTTCTTTCATTCGCCATCTGGCGTCGGAAGCGGAAGACCGTGCGTTGGTGAAGGCGGTGGTGGAGGTGTCCAAGGTGTTTGGCTTGACGACCGTGGCCGAGTTTGTGGAAAACCAGGAAATCCTGGATATCCTGCGGGAATTGGGGGTGGATTACGCCCAGGGTTACCACATCAGTAAGCCGGAGCCGTTTGCGTCCATCTGGGGGGAGAGCGTGCCCAAGGGGGGCGCTGTCAACGGAGATTGATTGAGCTTTCGCAGGCGAGTGGTTATATTCAGCCATTCCGATAACAAGAATACACACAAACAGGGCCGTGTTGGAGTGTGATGAAAGCTCGCAAAACCTTGGGGAAAATCCGCTCAGGACAGGTTTCCCTGTTGTTGAAGTCGCTGTTGATTACGCTGGGGTTGGTCGTGGCAGGTCCGGCCTTTGCCGACGAGTCCTTTGCTCATTACCCGATAGTTTCGCTTCCCCTCAAGGTCGATGGCCTGAACCTGGCGCCCTATTTGCTGTATTGGCACGACCAGGAAAGCCGCGCTGGCTTTGATACAGCGTTGCAGCAGCAGCGGCTTGGTGAGTTCGCCCCGCTGCCCAAGGGGTCGCCCAATCTGGGTTTTTTGGACGGCGGCTTCTGGTTCTATCTGGAGCTGCGCAACCCCTTCAATTACAAGCGTCAGTTGTTTCTGGAAGTGGATTATGCGGTGCTGGATGCTGTTGAGGTATTCTGCTTTGGGCCGACTCAGGCACCGATATACTACCCGGCCGGCGACCACGTTCAATTTGACAGCCGCCCCTTGCAGGTGCGCAACTTTGTTTTTCCGTTGACACTGGAGGCGGCGCAAGCCCTCGAATGCCTGCTCCATGTGGAGACATCCACCAACATCCTGTTGCCCCTGCGGGTGTACGACCAGCTTTCCTATATCGAACGTTCGCACAAAGTGGAGCGCTTGTTGGGTGTCATGTACGGTGTGGCAATGGCGCTGCTGTTGTATAACCTGATTCAATACCTGCTAACCAAAAAATCGGTGTTTCTGTATTTTTCGCTGCATGTGCTGGGTGGAACCACTTATATGACGTTCATGGATGGCACCTTGTCCCGCTTCTGGACGGGGTTGGATCTGCAGGACATCGGGGTGCCGTTTGCGATCTGCCTTGGCGTCGGGTCGGCGGTGTTGTTCTCCCGCGAATTTCTGGAAATGAAAAATACACGGCCCTGGCTGAATCAGCTGGGCAATGCCTTGGTGGCACTGTCGGTGGCGTTGGCTGCCGTATCCCTGTTTGTACCTCTGAAAATCATTCATATGTGGGCGGCGCTGATTACGCTGGCGGTCTGCAGTTACCTGCTATTGATCGGTGCGATACGCTTTGTGGATGGCCACCGGCCAGCGCGGGTTTACCTGTTGGGGTTCGGGACGGTGTTTCTGGTGGTCATCTGGATTGTGCTGAATATTTTTCTGATCCGTGCGGATGTGCGATGGATCACATATGGAGTGAACCTGGCCTGGATGTTTGAGCTGCTGGTGCTGTCGGTGGTGATCAGCATCCGCATAAAATCCATCGAGCAGGAACATGTGACCATGAATGAACAGATGCGCCTGATCAAAGATGAAAGCCACACCAAAACCGAGTTCCTGGCGAAGGTGAGCCACGAAATCAGAACCCCCATGAACGGCATGCTGGGGCTGGTGGAGTTGATTCAGGAAACCCCGCTGAACAAAGACCAGAAGCGTTATGTCAACGCGATCCAGAACGCAGGGCGTGGGCTGCTGGAGGTGATTAATGACGTGCTGGACCTGTCCCGCATGGAAGCCGGCAAAATGGAGTTGAATGAAGCAGAGTTCAGCCTGCAGGATATGTTATCCGATGCCTGTTCTATCTATGAATTTGATGCCCGCCACAAGGGGCTGGAGCTGGGATGCATCATTGCGCCGGGAACGCCGTTGCAGTTGATCGGTGATAACGTACGTATTCGCCAGATACTGTTGAATACACTGTCCAACGCGTTGAAATACACTGAGAAGGGCTATGTTCACATCAATGTGCACCTGACCGACCACATCCATAATGACCGCCTGGTGATTCGTTTCGAAGTGGAGGATTCCGGGATGGGGATCGCATATGAAGATCAGGCGCGCCTGTTTCAGTCCTACAGTCAGGTGAATCAGCTGGGTCGATCCAACCGCGTGAGCACCGGCCTGGGGCTCGCCATCAGTCAGCAGCTGGTGCAGTTGATGGGCGGAGAAATGGGCGTCAAGAGTGAGTTGGGAGCGGGCTCCTGTTTCTGGTTTGATATTCCACTGGCCATGCCCGAAGATGTCAGCATCGCCGACCGCCCCATTGTGCTGGATCTGTTTGATGGTGAAGCTGTCGAGGTGCGGCCTCCGGTGTCGATGCAGGCGGCCGAACGTCTGCGCAGTCAAATTGCAGAGGATGCGTTCAACGTGTTGTTGGTGGAAGACAATGAAATCAACCAGAACGTGATGCTGGAGTTTTTGAAGAAGATGAGCATTGCGCCGGAGCTGGCGGATAATGGCCGGTCGGCGGTGGAAAAGGTTCAACGGCGCAGTGGCAGCTATGATTTGATTCTGATGGATTGTGAAATGCCGGTGATGGATGGCTATGAGGCTGCAGCCCGAATTCTCAAGTGGCAGAAATCCAAAGGGCTGCAGGCGACCCCTATCATTGCTCTGACAGCGCATGCCATGGAGAAGCATCGGGAGTTGGCTCTGGAATCCGGTATGGTGGATTTCCTCAGCAAACCGGTTTCCTTTGCCCAGCTGCAGCGGGTGTTGAGCCGGTATCTGGAGATGGGTGCAGAGGCTTCCAATGCGGATTAGGCGCTGGCTTCCGATCTGTATGGCCTGCGTCAAATGCAGTAAACTGGGCGTTTACAACAAGAAAATGTGTACAAGATGAAAGAGCGATTGGTACCGGCTGCAATTATTCCTGCGATCATGGATCTTGCCATAAAGAATCGACTGAATATGGAAAAGATTCTGGAGCGCGCCAATGTGGATCTGTCGGTAGAGCAGCGGGCCGGCGCGTTTCTGAGCGTCACCCAGCAGATGCGGATTCTGGATGCGGCCTATGAGGTCACCGGTGATCCGGCGTTCGGCCTGGTATTGGGGGAGGCCATTCAATACCACAGCCTGGACCTGGTGGGCCAGCTGATTGCAACCAGCCAGAACATCCAGGAAGCGTTGGATGAGTTGTTCCAGTTCAAGAATCTGATTACCCCATTCACGGAGTTTTCACTGAATACCGTGGGCGCTGATGCGGTGCTGCGTTACCAGATTGACACCACCATGGTGCCCCACAATCTGCGGGTCCACTACGACTTGGTGGCATCCACGGTGGTGTCCATTGCCAATGCACTGGTTGCTGATCGTTTGAAACTGAAGCGGGTGCGCTTTTCCCATCCACCACCGCAGTATCTTGAGGATTATCAACGGGTGTTCGGTGATTGCGTGGAATTTAGCTGCAGCTACAACGAGATCCTCTTCGACCGGGACCAGCTGGGGCAACCGTTGCTGACCTCCTATCCGGACTATCACGAAGGGGTGCGGGTGCTGGCGGCAGAAAAGTTGCGTTCCATTGAGAGTCGTGAATCCTTGTCCGCCAAAGTGAGCTACCTGATCAACCGCAACCTGGGCACCGGTTCTGGCTCGTTGGAGGATGTGGCGGAACATTTCAACATGACAGCCCGCACCCTGCAGCGCAAACTGAAGCAGGAGCATACCTCTTTTGTGGCGTTACGCGATGCCTGCCGTCATGAGCGGGCGCTGCGGGATCTGGCTGACCCTGGCATTGATATCGACGGTCTGGCGGAACTGCTGGGGTTCTCCGACACATCAAACTTTTATCATGCGTTCAAGCGCTGGCAGGGGATATCACCCGGGGCCTATCGCAAGCGGGTGTTGGCGGAACGGGATGGCTGAACCTGATGCTTGAGCTTGATGCTTGAACTTGATGTTTAAACAAGGTGGTCGTTGAGTGGGTGCGGGTTCAGGCAAAATCCGCCTGTCGCAAACGGTGCGCCAGTTGCAGCTTGGCCAGCTCCAGCGCTTTTTGCGTGGCCGGGGACATCGCCTTGCCCAGGCTGAAATCCTCACCGCGAATGCCCAATAGGTAGCAGGGCGGAGCCGGTTTCTTCAATGTGTTCTCATACAGGAACAGCAGGCTTTCCGCTGTGAGGCTGTGACTGCTGAACATGAGCTGGCTGCCCACGGGCACCGTCTGCCACACAACAGCTCTTTCACAGGCAGCGTGACAGTCCACAAAAATGCCCAGTGCGCTGCCTTCCAGATCAAATATGTGTTCTGGCTCCAGTTGAAAATCCAGCACCTGGCGTAACTCAATGCCTTCTGCCAGTTTGTCCGGCTGGGAGAAATAGTGCTGCGCCCATTGATACAGGGCTTCACCCACGGCGTCATCACCCCGGTCCGGATTACCGAAAAAAAACAGGCTAATCTGCATGCTGGATGCTGCCATCGCTATGGCGCGTCAAGCTGCCGAGTAGGGTGCCGTCCGTTCGCGTCAGATCCAGTTGCAGGGGCATCTTTCCCGCCGCGTGGGTAGCGCAGGACAGGCAGGGGTCATAGGCCCGGATCGCCACCTCCACCAGATTCAGCAACTCCGGCGTCAGTTCCCGCCCATTCAGGTGATCGTTGGCTACGCGACGGATGCTTTCGTTCATGGCCTGGTTATTGTTGGTGGTGGACACAATCAGATTGGCCATGGTCACCTGGTCCTGCTCATTGATGCGGTAATGGTGAATCAGGGTGCCGCGGGGTGCCTCGATGATGCCGATGCCTTCCTGCTGCTTGTTGCCTTGATTCACCAGGTCGTCAGACAGCAGGGCAGGGTCATCCAACAGCACCGCGATGGCTTCGGCGCAGTGCAGGGCCTCGATCATCCGCGACCAGTGATAGGCAAGGGGAGCCTGGACGGTCTTGCCCAGCAGTGCCAGATATTCCTGGCGTCGTTGTTCCGCCTTTGGTGTGTCGATGCGGCTGCAGGTATTGAGTCGCGCCAATGGGCCTACCCGGTACCAGCCGGTGTCCGGCGTCAGATCACTGAGAAAGGGGAACTTCATATAGCTCCAGGACTTCACCTGTTCCTGCAGCAGGTGGTGATACTGATCGCAGGGCTGCCGATGCAGCAGCTGGCCACAGGCGTCTATGACCTTGATTTCACCGTCGTACAATTCCAGCTGGTCTTGTGGTCCCACCAGGGAGAGGAACGCGGCCGGCGCCGTGCCGAAGTTTTCGTGAAAGTCCCGATTGGCCTGGAACAGATCCCGTACGGTCTGCACCGTTTCATCACACCAGCTTATGATGTCGCTTACCTGTTGTTTGAACGGGGTAATCTTGTCCACGGTGAGGGGTTGGTTCATGCCACCCGGGACAGCGGCAATGCCATGGATACGTTTGCCGGAGATGACTTCGATGACCTGTTGACCGAATTTGCGAATCCGGACTCCCTGTAACGCCAGGGTCTGGTGATGGCGGATGACGGCGACAATGTTGCGTTTGGCAACATCGCTGTCGAAACCAAATAACAAATCCGGAGACGCCAGGTGGAAAAAGTGCAGGGAATGGGATTGCAACACCTGGGCGAAATGCATGAGCTTGCGCAGGGCCAGGGCGGCCTCGGTCAGTTGATCGACACCGGCAATCTGATCGATGGCTTTGGCCGCTGCCAGGTGGTGGCTTACCGGGCAGATACCGCACAGGCGTTGTACCACCAAAGGCAACTCCCAATAGGGTCGGCCCTGAATGAATTTCTCAAAGCCGCGAAACTCCACGATGTGCAGACGGGCCTCTGTGATGTGATGGTCATCGTCCACCAGCAAGGTGACCTTGCCATGGCCTTCCACCCGGCTGACGGGGTCAATGGCGACACGCCTGGCCATCAGTCAAACCTCCTGCTTGCATAGTCCAGATTGGGTGCCCGTTGTTCCAACACCGCCTGCACCAGTTCCAGAAACGCCGCCGCCGGAGGTGGGCAGCCTGGTAAAAAGAAATCGATGGCCACTTCTGCCTGCAGGGGCAACACTTTGGGCAGCAGTGCGGGCAGCTCGGGGTCATTGGGAATTTGCGCATCCACCACACCCAACCCGTCCAGATAGGACTCCTCCAGGCACGCCTGCACCGACAGATGGTTGCGCATGGCGGGAACGCCGCCGTTGATGGCGCAGGCGCCCACCGCCACCAGATACGTGCACTGCTCGCGGAACTGGTGCAGCACCTCCTTGTTTTCCTCGTTGCAGAGTCCGCCTTCGATCAGTCCGATGTCACAGCGCGTTGCGGTCTTGATGTCCGTTAATGGCGAGCGGTCGAATTCAATGTGGTCCAGCAACGGAATCAGGGCTTCGTCCATATCCAGAAACGACATATGACAACCGAAACAACCCGCCAGGGAACAGGTGGCTACCCGCACTTTCTTAGTCGTCATGAGTGCCTCCTTCATCGCGCCGGTGGTTGCCTTGTGCATGAATAGGAATCTGATCGTACAGGCGCGCGCCGGCAATGTCCGGATAGTTGCCGGATTTGGGAAGAATACAACCTACCGGACAGACATGGGATGCCCGATCCTCTGCCTGCGCCTGGGTTGAACCCAGTTCCCCGTCGTCGCTGCGAAACGCCACATGGGTGTGTTGGCCGCGCCCGGCCAGCAGGTAAATGGCTTTATGGTCCGCCTGTTCCGACGCCCGCCCGCACAGATCGCACTGGATGCAACGATCCCGGTCAATAAACAGGTCCGGGTGGCTGCCATCCGGGGCGCGGGTGGGATAAAACGGGTCATAGTGATAATGGGTCATGCCCAGATCGTAGGCTAATGCCTGCAGCTGGCAATTACCGCTGGTTTCGCAACTGGGGCAAAAGTGATTGCCTTCGGCAAACAGCAACTGAATCAACCGCAGGCGCAACTGGCGCAGTTCGGTGGTTTCAGAATGCACCTCCAGATCGGCGCTGGCCGGCTGGGTGCAGGCGGATACGGTTTTACCCTGCATGTGCACCACGCACAGCCGGCAACTGCCGTGGGCGCGAAACTGCGGATGAAAACACAGATGGGGAATGTACACACCGGTCCGGTGTGCCGCCTGCATGATAGTGTCCCCGGGTTGGAAGGGAATGGATTGCCCGTCCAACTGAAACTGCGGCTGATCACTCATGGCCGGCTCCCTGGTTCAGATAATTCAACACCGGCAGCCCAGCAGTCTTGCCCAGGCCACAATGGCTGGTGTGCTGCATCAATTCTACGAGTTCGATCATGTCCACCCGTGTTTGTGTTTTCAAGCCCGCTGCTGCCGGTTGCCCGTAGCGGTCCAGCAGGTGGTTCATGGCCACGGTGCCAGCGCGACAGGGGGTGCAGAATCCACAACTCTCGTGCTGAAAAAAACGGGTAAAATTGCGGGTGATGTCCCACAGTGAACGGTCACGATTGAATACCATCACCGAGCCACCCCGCCCGGGGCTTTCGAAGTCCAACGGTGTCTGAAACTGGTGGCGCAGCAGCAACGCGCCGGAGGGGCCGCCGGACTGCACGCAATGGGCGTCTTCCGCGCCACAGAGCGCAAGCAGATCCTGCACCGGGGCACCCTGTGGCAATTCATACAGGCCCGGCTGTCGACAATCACCGGAGACGCTGTGCAGGCGGCTGCCCGGGCTGTGTTCGGTGCCCACCGAACGGAAGGCGCTGCTGCCCTGCTGCAGGATATAGGTGGCCGCCACCAGGGTTTCCACATTGTTGACCACCGTGGGTTTGCCGAACAGGCCTTTTTGTCCGGGAAAAGGTGGTTTGCTGGTGGGAATACCCCGCTTGCCGGCCAGGGATTCCAGCATGGCCGACTCTTCGCCACACACGTAGGCTCCGGCACCCAACTGCAGTTCAATGTCGAATCCGGTACCCAGTTGGCCCCGTGCACGCCATTGCTGCAACACCGCCTCAATGTGCTCCACCAGATACAAATACTCACCACGAAGATAGATATAACCTTTGCTGGCCCCCACCGCCACGGCTGCGATGGCCATGCCCTCGATGACCTGATCCGTTTGCGCCGTCAGGTAAAAGCGATCCTTGAAGGTGCCTGGCTCCCCCTCATCGGCATTGCAGGTGATGTATTTAACGGGGTCAGGTTGCTGCCCACACAACCGCCATTTGACCGCTGTGGGAAACCCCGCACCACCCAATCCCCTCAGTCCGGATTCTTCCATGCGGCTCAAAACCCATTGCTGACCCTGTTGCGAGGCCAGGGCCAGACCTTGTCCACGGGCATAGGGGTAGGAGGTCAGGGGGCCGGGGTGGTGGATGGTGTTGTCCACATCGAACCAGCGGCGGGGCCATTCCTGCAGCGGTTTCCCGGCGCGGATCAGCTGGCACAGTGCATCGATGTTACTCCGGTTCAGGCGGGTAATCGGGTGACCGTTGATCAGCGCAGCAATCGGATGATCGCTGAGGCCGATGCAGGAGGTGGTGTCCACTATGCAGTCAACGCTGCGCAATGCCTCGCGGGCCTGATTCACCAGGTCGTTCACACCGCTCATCTGCTCAATGATGTTATTGGCAAAACGCAGGTGGTAACGGGGAGGAGGCGTGGGTTCCAGGAATTGATAAAACGACACCAGGCTGCGAAGATCGGCTACTGTCACTCCGGATTTGCTGGCGAGCCAGGTTTGCATGGGGGGGGATACCTGACCGAACTGTTGTTGCAGGACCACCAGGCTTTGCAACGCCCGCTCCGGTTGGAAGGGGGCAGGGTGCTGGTGGAGCAGCGTCTGCTCCGCCAGGTCGGTATCCCACTCCGGAAAGTCACTTTTTGCCCTTAACCACTCAATCGGGGATTCTGCCACGAGCTGTCGGCCTCCTGCACATGTGGGTCCAGCATAGCAATCGTAAGTGCGAATGTCCTGCGATGCTTCGTTCGACCGATGGGTTTCTTTGCCTGCTTTCAGGCTCTCGTTTTTAGGCTGTTATTTTCAGGCTATATAGGCGATCCATGACCAGCGTATGACGATCCGGTTTCAAGATGATTCTTGCCAGAGCGTTTTACAATAGGTGGCAGCCCCGGTTAACGGCGCGTCCGCCTCCTGGCACAGTGCTACTGGCACCGCACCCAGTCGATCAATATATTGATTCTTGCGCTCGATATAGGCGATGTGCTCGGGGCGGTAGAACAGTTTTCCCAGTTTGGGAGGAATGCCTCCCGCCACAATCACACCGCCCCAGGCCAGATACTGCAAAACAAGATTACCGGCCTCGGCGTAAATGGCCTGGGCAAACAACTCCATGCAGCGGGCGCTGGGACTGTCGGGGTCGCTGATGGCCTGCTGCCCCATGGTTGCGTTGTCCGGCACCGGGGCGCCCGGGAACATGGTTTGGAACAGTCGGCTGAATCCGGAGCCGGAGAACCAGTTTTCCCAACTGGGTGGATAGTTGTGTTGCTGCCAGTGCTGCAGGATCAGTTCCGCACTGAGCCGGTTGAACGGTGCGATGGATTTGTGGCCGCCCTCGGTTCCCTGAATCACATACTGACCTTGGTGCGGTTGGATGCAGGCTTCTCCCAATCCGGTTCCGGGGCTGATCACCACGACTGGCTGCTCGAAATTCAATCCGCTACCCCGCAGCATGCTCAGCCGGGATTGTACCCCCGGGTCCGTCATGCTCCAGGCGGTGGCTTGCAGGTCATTGAGCAGGTTAACGAATTTCAGCTGCAGCCGCTGTTGTAGAGCGGCGCCGTCGATCAGCCAGTTCAGGTTGGTCATCCGGCAGCGAATGCCGTCATCCACGGGGCCGGCCACCGCCAGAATCGCGCATTGGGGTGCGGGCTGTGCCCGCAGAAACCGGTCCACCAACGCATCAAAGCTGGGATGGTCAAGATTCAATACCGTCATGCGGTGGATGAACTCACCCTGCTCATTCATCAGGGCCAGTTGGGATTTGGTTCCACCGATATCCGCCAGTAGTGCAATCATCAGTTAAGTGGCTCCTATCATACTCGGGTGAGTGCGTTGTCGCTTGGGAGTGGTTGACTTCATAGTGTCTGAATAGTGGCTGAGCGTGAACCCCGATCCACCTTGATTGGGGTCAAACGCTTTGTAATGATTGTCTGGTTTAATTGCAGTTTGCCATAATAAATCAACGGATCAAATCGGCCAGGATACCCTCATGCCCGGAACTCTCTACAGCATCGAAGTGCAACCTAAAATTCCACCGGCTTTGCAACGGCTTGAAGAACTGGCCAATAACCTGCTGTACAGCTGGGATCGTCAGGTGCGGGGTATGTTCTTTCGCCTGGATCGGGAGCTGTGGGAACGGGCGGGGCACAACCCCAAACTGTTCCTGCGCCGCATTGATCAACGCAAACTGGAGGAGGCAGCAGAAGATCCGGCTTACATGCAGGATTACGCCAAGGTCATCTCCACCTTCGATGCGTATCTCAAAGCCAAAAGCGGCAAGAATGTACGCAAGCTCATCAACTCCCAAAGTGACCTGATCTCCTATTCCTGCGCTGAGTTCGGCCTGCATGAAAGTATGCCGATCTACTCCGGTGGCCTGGGTATTCTGGCAGGGGATCACTGCAAGGCGGCCAGTGACATGGGCTTACCCTTTGTGGCGGTGGGCATGTTGTATCGGCAAGGCTATTTTATCCAGCAGATCGACAGCCATGGCAACCAGCTGGCCCAGTACAACCCGTCCCGCTTTCAGGATTTGCCGGTGCAGCCGATGCTGGATGACGGCGGCAAGCCGCTCACCGTGCACATTCAGGTGCCGGGGCGGGAAATAGAACTGAAAATCTGGATGGCCAAGGTGGGGCACAATAATCTCTATCTGCTGGACAGTGACCTGGCCAGTAATCAGGAAGAGGACCGGCGCATCACCTATCAGCTGTACGGCGGTGATTCCACCAACCGCTTGTTGCAGGAAATGGTGCTGGGTATCGGCGGGGTTCGCGCCAAACGGATGCTCGGTCTGGAGCCAACGGTGTGGCATATCAATGAAGGTCATGCGGCGTTCCAGGTGCTGGAGCGCTGCCGTGAGCGGGTCGCCAGCGGGCTGTCATTCGGTGCGGCCCTGGAAGCGGTGGCGGCTAATACGGTGTTTACCACGCACACCCCGGTGCCCGCGGGCCATGATATTTTCGACCACCGCCTGATTGAATTTTACTTTGCCGATTACGTTAAGGAATTGGGTATCAGCATTGAGCAGTTCCTGGGGCTGGGTGCCAGCCCGGTGAACAGCCACGGCTTCAATATGACGGCGCTGGCGTTGCGGGGCTCGCGCTTTCACAATGGGGTGAGTCGTATTCACGGCCAGGTGGCGTCAGAAATGGAACGCTATATCTGGCCCCAGATTGAACCTGCCGAAAACCCGATCCGCCATGTGACCAACGGTGTGCATGTCCCCACCTTCCTGGCCAACGAATGGGTGAACATGTTTGACCTGCAGTTCGGTGGGGGCTGGCGTACTGAATTACTGAATCCCGAATTCTGGAAGAGAACCTGGGATATTCCGTACCACAGCTTCTGGAGTGTGCGTCAATCCCTGAAAGCCAAAATGCTGGAAGCCGTACACGAACGCAGCGTGGAGCAACAACGTCGCAACGGCATCAGTGAATCCCAGATCCGGCGCCTGACCCGGTATATCAAGCCCCGCAAAACCGACATCCTCACCATCGGTTTCGCCCGCCGCTTCGCCACTTACAAGCGGGCGACGCTGATTTTCTCCGATCGCCAGCGCTTGTCCCGCCTGCTTAACGACCCGGAAAAACCCGTGGTGCTGATCTTTGCCGGCAAGGCCCATCCCAGTGATCACCCCGGGCAGGAATTCATTCGCCAGATTCATCATTTTGCCCATGATCCTGAATTCGAAGGCCGCATTGTGCTGCTGGAGGATTACGACATGGCCCTGGCGCGCAAGCTGGTGACCGGCGTGGATGTGTGGCTCAACAATCCGGCCTATCCGCTGGAAGCCAGTGGTACCTCAGGCCAGAAAGCCGGCATCAACGGTGTACTTAATCTCAGTGTGTTGGACGGTTGGTGGGATGAGGGATACAACGGCGTTAACGGTTGGGCCATCACCCCTCATGGCCCCCAGTTTTCCCCGGATTTTCGTGACCGGGAGGAGGCCAACGAACTGATGGACGTATTGGAGAACGAAGTGGTTCCCCTGTATTACGAACGGGATGGCCACGGCTTCTCGGTGGAGTGGATCGAAAAAAGTAAAAATGCCATGGAAACCCTGATCCCGGCGTTCAATGCCCAGCGGATGGTGATGGATTATTTGCGGGACTTCTACAGTCCGGCCATCCGCCACGGCCAGTTGTTGTGGAACGATGACTTTCAACTGGCCCGGGAGCTGGCTGACTGGAAGCAACGGGTAAGGGAGTGCTGGCCTCGGGTTAAGGCAGAGCGTTTTGATCAGCCCATGGACACGCTGTTTCGGGATGACACCTTTGAGGTGAAGATTCTGATAGATCTGGCCGGACTGTCACCCACCGATGTGTCTGTGGATTGCCTGGTGGGTACGGTGGACAGGGAAGGTCAGTTTGAACGGCATTCCTGCTTTCAGCTCCAGCACGAAAACACTACAGACGATGGAAAAAGTGTGTTTGCCCTGTCGGAGACCTTGGCGGAAAGCGGTAAGCAATGTTACAAGCTGCGCCTGTATCCCTATCATTCTGCTTTGGGTCAACGCTTTGAAGTGGGAGCCATGATCTGGTTATAGGCAAGCGTTGTCAGCGTGCGTACAGATGGTTGAGGGCTTTCATTTTATCCGCCAGGCCCCCATCCACCTGGGACCACTGGAAGCGCCAGCGCCAGTTGCCTTCGGTGGTGCCCGGTGTGTTCATGCGGTGTTGCTCGTCCAATTCCAGTAGATCCTGAAACGGCATCATGGCCCAGCGGGCGGGGGACGCCAGGGCACTCTTGATCAGGGGCCAGGGCATGGCCTCTGCCGGTTGGGCAAAATACTCATGTATACGATCCCGGGTGGGCTGCGGCAGGTGATTGTACCAGCCCACGGTGGTGTTGTTGTCGTGGGTGCCGGTATAGATCACGGTGTCCCGGGTATGGTTGTGAGGCAGGTAAGGATTGGCACCGTCGCTGTCGAAGGCAAACTGCAGAATTTTCATGCCCGGTAAACCGTAGCGTTTACGCAGCGCGATGACGTCATCGGTGATGATGCCCAGGTCTTCCGCAATCAGCGGGAGTTCGCTGGTCTCTGCCAACAGGGCTTTGAAAAGCTCATCACCGGGGGAAGGCACCCAGTGACCGTTGATGGCGGTGGGCTCGGTGGCGGGGATTTCCCAATAGGCCACGAATCCGCGGAAGTGATCAATGCGCACGGCATCGTACAATTCAAGGTTGTGTTTTAGCCGTTGCTTCCACCAGTTGAACTCACTGCCGGTGTGGGCCGGCCAGTGATAAATCGGGTTGCCCCAACGTTGACCGGTTGCGGAGAAGTAATCCGGTGGCACACCGGCCACCACTTCGGGCGTGCCATCCTCGTGCAGTTTGAACAGATCCCGGTGCGCCCAGACATCGGCGCTGTCACCGGAAACAAAAATTGGCAGGTCCCCGAACACTAGAATATTGCGCTCGTTGGCGTAGCGTTTCAGATCCAGCCACTGCCGATGAAACAGAAACTGAATGAAATTCTCCAGCTGGATCGGGTTGGCGTGTTGTTGCTGAAAGGCTTCGATGGCAGCTTTATCACGATTCCTCAGGGGCTCTGGCCACTGCAGCCAATGCTCCGAATACTGCTGTTTGATCACGGTGAAAAGACTGGCATCTGCCAGCCAATCCGTTTGCGCCAAGAAGGACTGAAATTCGGTGGCGATGGGGTGTTGTGGGTGTTCCTGTAACCACCGATGGGCCTGGGTCAGCGCTGCCCGTTGATTCAGGCGGCTGGCAACGTCTTTTTTGTATTCCGGAAACCCCAGCGCTTTCAATTGGCCGATGTCCACAAAATCGGGATTGCCGGAAAACGCAGAGAAACTGTTGTAGGGGGAACCGTCCGCCACCGGACACAGGGGTAGAATCTGCCACACGCCGAAGCCGGCCAGTTGCAACCAGTTCAGCCAGTTATAGGCTTCGGTGCCAAAGGAACCATGATACTGCGGGCCGGGCAGGGAAGTGGGATGCAGCACCACACCGGACAAACGCCTGTTGAGAACGCCTTTTGGCATGAACTATCCTTGTCCCCTGCGCATGACCCCATCGTTTTCCGCTACGCCGCCGCCGCGACTGATCACATGTTCCAGGCTCTCTGGTGCCGGTTCATCCAGAAAACGGTACAGGTTCTTCAAGTGGGTTCGATACAACTGATCGAAGTCAGACACGGATTCCGCCGGGTTGTAGTCGCCAAACCACCAGAACCAATCGGAGCCTTCGCAAATGGCCATCTGCTCTTCGGCCCGTTGCGCGATCTCCGGTGCCAGTTTGCCGCTGCTCATGACCCGGTCGAAATCGTCTTTCGCCTGGCAGAGTAAATCCCAGGCCCGGTTTTTGGCGGGATCTCCGATCCAGGTGGAAAAGGTGCCGTACACCCAGCTGCCCGCCACCAGCGATGGCAACTCAGTGCGTTTGCTGTGGCGTTTGCTGTAGTCACGGAAGGTGGTGAGATTGATCTTCGGGTGCTCCACCAGTTTTGAATAGAGTTGTTTCAAAAAGTGGTAGCCATTGTTAGCGTAATATTCCCAACAGTTTTCACCGTCGAGAATAATGGGCACGATGGTGTCTTCCTGATAACCGCAGGCCACCCGGATGTTTTCAATATGGTGAACCAGGTTGTTGACGGCATCCACTTCATTCCAGCCGGAATACGTGAATCCAATCAGATCTGAAATGTTGTCGTCCCGGAAGAAACACGACACCCCATTGTTGCGAACCTTGAAACCATGATGGATGCACAGCTTATGCAGTTTGTTGGCGTTGCGGGTGTTGCCCAGCACACCGCCGCCGGTGGCGGTCCACTGAAACTGAACCTGATCCAGCAATTCCAGCGTGGGCTCACTGAGTGCACCCTCGGAAGGCCAGCAACCTACCGGCCGAAAACCAAAGTGGCGTTCGAAGGTCTTCAGTCCATTTTCCAGGTGCACCATCGCCCGCTCTTTACCACCAGGGTAATGTGGCCGCTTGGGCAGCGGGGCATCCGGCATGGCTTCCAGAGTGGATTTGAAATCCAGCAGCAGCGGCAGGATGGGGTGTTTGTCCGGGGTGACGCTGATTTCCATCTGCCCGCTTTCCGCCAGATGCCGGTAGCGCGGCACCACGGAGCGAATCAGGATGTCAATGACACCCAGCAGTTCCCGCCGGTCTTTGCCATCGAAGCCCCGGGCCTTGCGGATCAGGCGTTGCACGGTTTCGTTTTCCATGCGCACCGTTTCACCCATCCACACCAGGTGATACCAGACCAGCAGATCGAAGAAGAACTGCTCATCCAGATAGTTCAGGTAGCCGGGTTTGTTCAGTGCCAGGCGCGCCAGTTGCACCAGATCCTGATAGGGCGGGAAGCGTTCCACCAGGCGCTTTTCATTGGCGCGGATGCATTGCTTGGCAATGAAGAGGCGCAAGGATTCGGTGGGGCCGATGGTGGCCATGGCCAGGGTCGCCAACAGGCGGTCGTTGAAGGCTTCACCCTGATTGAAATAGCGATCGAACTGCTGGATGTAATCATCGATCTGATCCAGCAACACGGGCGTGAAGTTCACCACCACCCGGCTTTGCGGAACCTGCTCCACCACCGCCGCCATATCGGCGTAGTCCTTGATGGCATGGAGGTAAGTCCAGGGCAGGTGGACGTTGCGGGTGAATTGATCCTGATACTGGGGCTGGTGCATATGCCAGCACAGCACTACGTTGACTTTGGGTTTATCATCCTGCTCATGCGACATTGGATAGGGACTTTCCTAACATTTCAGCCGAGACCAACACGATGCCATTGGGGGATACATAAAACTGCTTTGCATCCTGATCATGATCATACCCAATGACCGTACCCGGTGGAATTTTGCAGTCGCGATCAATGATGACATTCTTTAATCGACAGTTGCGACCAATCTCCACATTGGGAAGAATAACAGCGTCTTTGATGGTTGAGTAGCTGTGAATGCGCACATTGTTGGATAAGAGTGAGCGCTTCACCGAACTACCGGAAATGATGCAGCCGCCGGACACCAGGGAATCCACTGCCATGCCCCGGCGATTGTCATCATCAAACACAAACTTGGCCGGTGGCAGTTGTTCCTGGTACGTCCAGATAGGCCAGGTTTGATCGTACAGGTTCAGCTGCGGGGTGACTGATAACAAATCCATGTTGGCATCGAAATAGCTGTCGATGGTGCCCACGTCGCGCCAATAGGCCGTGTTCCCGGTATTGCTGTCTGTGAACGGATAGGCCAGCACTTTGAGATGCTTCACCGCCGACGGAATAATATTTTTGCCAAAGTCATGGGCGCTGTTGGCCTGCTCCGCGTCATCCTGCAGCAACTCATCAAGCAGGGCCTTCGGAAACACATAAATGCCCATGGAGGCGAGGCTCAGACCGGGCTTGCCGGGCACCGGCTCCGGGTGAGCCGGTTTCTCCTGAAAGCGTCGAATCCAGTTCTGTTCATCCACTGCCATCACACCGAATTCCCGGGCCTGGGCCAGTGGAACCTCGATGCACCCCACGGTAATGTCGGCACCGGAATCGATATGTTGTTGAATCATCAGGGCATAATTCATCTTGTAGATGTGATCCCCGGCCAGGATCAGCACGTAGTCCGGGTGCACCATGTCGATGATATCCAGGTTTTGATATACGGCATCAGCGGTACCCAGATACCAGGAATCCTTCACCCGTTGTTGCGCCGGCAGCAGCTCCACAAACTCCCCCAATTCCGGACGCAGGAAACTCCAGCCTTTCTGGATATGGGAGTTCAGCGAGTGGGATTTGTATTGAGTGAGAATGCTGATCTGACGAATGCCAGAATTGATGCAGTTGGAAAGCGGGAAGTCGATGGTGCGAAATTTTCCACCGAAAGGCACCGCCGGTTTCGAGTGCCAGCGGGTCAGGGATCTCAGTCGCGAGCCACTGCCACCGGCCAGGATCAGAGCCAGTGTATTCTTCAGCGTTCCAAAATTGGGGGTCGTTGCTCCTAGCATGATGTACCTGTACGGCGGACCTGTCTGGATGAAATGGGGTTAGTGGTACGTCACGAAAACCACATCCGAATAATGGACAATAGTGCATATCCTACATGACAAGCATGCTACATCGCGGTATGCATTTTATGATCCAAATCATAGGATCAACGAGTAGGTTGTTTGATTTATCGAAGGTAAAACCAAAATTACTGGATTCAAAATAACAATCGGTTATATAAGTGTTCAGGCGAAGCAGTGGTACTTTGAAGTCAGACTTCAGTGCACCAACAATGCCTGCTCAGTATAAAACCGGGCTTCCGAGTACAGGATTTCAACTAACGCTATGGTCACATCCCGAAACCAATCGTCCCCCATGAATCGTCTTCAGCAGGATCTCGAGCGCATTATCGCGGCCCGCCACCATGACCCGTTCACAGTGTTGGGCATTCATGACGACAGTAACCAGAGTTATCTGACCGTTTATCGACCCCACGCGGATTCGGTTTGGGTCACGGTGGAAGGTCAGCGCACTGAGATGAAGCAAATTGGTACCAGTGGGTTGTTCCGTATCGAAGGGGATGCCACCAGCTGGGGGCGGCATCCGGTGCTGGTGGAACGCTGCGGTGAATGGGAGCAGCACTTTATTGATCCTTATACGTTCTGGCCGCAGGTGAGTGAGGAATGGTTGAAGGGGTTTCACCTGCAGGAGTGTTTTGACGCTTATCGCTTGATGGGCGCGCACCCCTGGCAGGTGGATAACATAAACGGGACCCTGTTCGTGGTGTGGGCGCCCAATGCGGAACGGGCCAGTGTGGTGGGGGATTTCAATCATTGGGATGGGCGGGTCAACCCCATGCGCAGCCGGGGGCAGAGCGGTGTCTGGGAGCTGTTCATTCCAGAGTTCGCAGACGGCGCGTTGTATAAATTCGAAATCCGCAATCGCGATACCGGAGAGGTCACCATCAAGTCCGACCCCTACGGTCGGTTTTTCGAGGTGCGCCCCAATTCCGCTTCCCGCTATTGTGCACCCACCCACTACCAATGGCAGGATGACCTGTGGCTGCAACGGCGCTCAAAAGCCGATTGGTTGCACAGTCCCCAGTCCATTTACGAGGTTCATCTCGGGTCCTGGCGGCGGCAGGACAACGGCGATTTCCTGAGTTATCGGGAATTGGCAGAGCAGCTGGTGTCCTACGTCAAAGAGATGGGCTTCACCCACATTGAACTGTTACCGGTGACCGAGTTCCCCTTTGACGGCTCCTGGGGCTATCAGGTGACCGGTTTTTTTGCCCCCACCAGCCGTTTCGGCGACATCAATGATTTCAAATACTTTGTGGATCATTGCCACTGTAATGGTATTGGAGTGATTCTGGATTGGGTGCCGGCCCACTTCCCCAGGGATGCCCATGGCCTGGCCCGGTTTGATGGCACCTGCCTGTATGAGCACGACGACCCCCGCCGTGGTGAGCATAAGGATTGGGGTACGTTGATCTTTAACTATGGTCGCAATGAAGTGCGTAACTTCCTGTTTTCCAGTGCCTATTTCTGGCTGGAGGAATTCCATGTGGATGGCCTGCGGGTGGATGCAGTGGCCTCCATGCTGTACCTGGATTATTCCCGTCAGGCCGGGGAGTGGACGCCCAATCAATACGGCGGCAACGAAAACCTGGAAGCGATTCACTTTATCCGCCGCACCAACGAAAAGGTGCATCAGGACTTTCCCGGGGTGTTGATGATGGCGGAGGAATCCACCGCCTGGCCCCAGGTGTCACGGCCGGTTTATCTGGGTGGGTTGGGTTTCAGTATGAAGTGGAACATGGGCTGGATGAACGACACCCTGCGCTACGTCAAGCACGATCCGGTGCACCGGACCTTCCATCATGAAAACCTGACCTTCAGCCTGTTGTACGCGTTTTCCGAGAATTTTGTGCTGCCCCTGTCCCACGACGAAGTGGTGCACGGCAAGTACTCCCTGTTGGAAAAAATGCCGGGGGACGGCTGGCAACAGTTCGCCAATCTGCGCTTGTTGTTCACCTACATGTACACCCATCCGGGCAAAAAACTGCTGTTTATGGGCGGGGAGCTTGGCCAGGGCCGGGAGTGGTGTCACGACCGGGCACTGGACTGGCATTTGCTGGAACACGACTGGCAGCGCGGTGTGCAATCGGTGGTGCGGGATCTGAACGGTCACTACCAGAAATTGCCGGCGCTGCATCGCTATGATTTTGAAGAACGTGGCTTTCAGTGGATTGATTGCCATGACAGTTCACAGTCGGTCATCAGTTTCCTGCGTCGCAGTGAACAGGGTTATGTGATTGTGGTGCTGAATTTCACGCCCGTGGTGCGGGAGAACTATCGTATCGGGGTGCCGGAAGGGGTGCAGTATCAGGAGATATTCAACTCCGATTCCATCTATTACGGTGGCAGCAACATTTCCAACGGCACCGCCATTCAGGCGGAGCCGGATGCTCATATGAACCAGCCCTGCAGCATTACGCTGACGCTGCCTCCGCTGGCGGGGATTATCCTGAGCCCGGCCTGAGCCTGTCGATTATCCCAGGCAGGCTCAGGCCCTGTGTTCAGAGCTACGCTCCTAGATGTGTATGTTTCTGGAAGTATATGCTCCTAGAAATAATAGCTGGGCTCTTCCCGGGAACCGTGTGATTCCTGGGTGTCCGTTTCCTGATTCCATTGTTTGAAAACCTGCAGCAGCCCCAAGGTGGATGGGTCGTGGGCGTGTGGTTGCGCGCTGAAATCGTTGCCGTAACGTTTGCTCAGTTCCGTGCCCCAGTGGGTGAACGGATTGATGTTCCAGATGATGGCGCGGGTAAAGGCCATGTGCTCATACAGGGCCAGTAACTGTCCCAGAGTCCCTGGCGTAAGCTGCTTCATGATGATGCTGGTGGATGGCTTGTTGCCCGGCAGCACTTGGTCGTTTATGGCAGGATTGCTAGCCGGTTGATTTGACGGAGGTGTCTCGCCCTGGTTACCCAGCATCAGGGCTTCACTCTGGGCCAGGCATTGCTTCAGGTTCTGATGTTGTCCGCCGGCTACCGGCTCCCGGGCGACCGCAATGAAGTCTGCCGGAATGATGTGCGTTCCCTGATGCAGCAGCTGAAAATAGGTATGCTGGCTGCTGTTGCCGGCGGTGCCCCAGATCACCGGCGCGGTCTGGTAGGCAACCGGGTTTCCCGCCAGATCGATGGATTTGCCGTTGGCCTCCATCAGGCAATGTTGCACCAGCGCCGGCAGCAGCTCCAGGGATTCGTGATAGGGCAGCAAAGCATGATTGCTGGCCTGCCAGAAATTGGTATACCACACCCCCAGCAGGGCCAGGATCACCGGAAAGTTCCGTGCCGGCTCGGTGCTGAGGAAATGCCGGTCCATGACATGGGCTCCGGTCAGAAGCTCCATAAAGCGCTCCATGCCGATGGCCAGGGCCACCGGTAATCCCGCTGCAGTCCACAGGGAATAGCGACCGGGCAGCCAGTCCCAGACTGCCAGAATGCATTGCTCATCCACACCAAACTCAAGGGCCGCTGCCTTGTTGCCGGTGATGGCGATAAAGTGGCGTTGCAGGGCGGTTTCCGTTCTCGACTGCTGCAGCACCCATTCCCGGGCCAGCTGTGCGTTGGCGATGGTCTCCTGAGTGGCGAAGCTTTTGCTGGAGATGATGAAGAGGGTGGTGTCCGGTTGCAGCTGGTTCAGCAACTGGCGGAAGTGATCAGAATCGCCATTGGATACAAAGTGTATGCGGATGGAGTTGGTCTGGTAGGCCCCCAATGCCTTGTGCACTGCTTCTGCATCGTTGGCTGCACCCCCCACGCCCAGTGTGACCACGTCGGCGATGGGCTTGTCGCTCAACCCCCGCCAGCGCCAGGAACGCACCTCACTGCAGATGCGTTCCATCTTGAACAGGTTGTCCCGAATCAGTGAGGAGATGTCCTCCCCGGCGATGCTGGTGGGGGTCAACGCCTTGTCCCGCAGCGCAGTGTAGGGGATGGTTTGCAGGCCGCTGGTGAGGGGTTCTGCTCTGGCCAGCCGCCGAATGGCAGTGGTGAGCTGTTGCTGCTCCGCCAATCCCAACAGTGCTGTCATTACCCGCTGGTCGACAAAGTGCTTCGAGTAGTCGATGAACAGGTCCTGGCAATAACCGGAATACTGCTGAAACCGGTTGGGTTGTTGCCGGAACAGATCCGTTAAACGTATGTTTAAAAAATCCTGGCGCAGGGCTTCCAGTTGCGACCAGTAAGGGGAGGATATTGGGCTGGGCATATCCGGCTTCCTGATGATTGTGTTGGCAAGCGGCTGTTGGTTGCCAATGGGCTTGCTGGGGACAACGGATCGAACATCTTCCCCGAGCATAGAGACACAAAGTGACAAATAGCTTGATCCCAATCAAGTTTCCACTAACCCGCTTGCTCTTCGTCGGATTCGTTTGTCATGATAGAGTAGTTTCGTAGTGCTAATTTTCATAAGTACGATGGGTGATTGCTTTGACCCTGACCTATGGCGGCATGCGCCGAATCAGTTTCCAATGAACATACTTTTTGTTTGCAGTGAAGTGTTCCCCCTGATCAAGACCGGTGGCTTGGCGGATGTCTCCTATTCCCTGCCGCGGGCATTGGCGGACTTGGGGCATCAGGTGACGGTGGTATTACCCGGTTACCGCTCGGTTCGCGCCAGGTTGGGGGAACCGGATCAGCGCCGGCCATTGCCGGATGATTTTTTGCGCTCGGATATCCGGGTAGCGGAATATGCAACGAGCCCCGTGGGTGTGCCGTTGTTGCTGGTGGAGTCAGACAGTCTGTTCGACCGGGGCGGAGGTCCCTATGAACGCAGCAGTGGTGATCCCTGGCCGGATAACGCCGATCGCTTTGCCCAGTTTTGTCGCGCTGTGGTGAGTTGGGTGGTTGCGGCGGAACAGGCCGGAGCGGGTTACCAGGTGGTGCACTGCAACGACTGGCAAACCGGGTTGATTCCGGCACTGCTGAGTTTGCACGAAAGCGCCGCGAAAACCCTGTTTACCATTCATAACCTGGCCTACCAGGGTGTGTTCGATTACGCCACCTTTCAGCACCTGCAGTTGCCGGATGCCTGGTGGCACCTGGATGCCCTGGAATTCTACGGCAACCTGTCCTTTCTTAAAGCCGGCATTGTGTTTGCCGATTGGGTCACCACCGTGAGCCCGACCTACGCCGATGAGATTCTGCGGGAGCCGGCGGCCTGTGGCATGGGCGGGCTGCTGCAACACCATCAGAACAAACTGGTCGGCATTCTCAACGGGGCCGATTATGAGATCTGGAATCCAAACACCGACAACCACATTCTGTTCCATTTCGACAGTGACTCTCTTGAACAGAAACTCAAGAATAAGTTGGACCTGCAGCGGATCAGTGGCCTGCGCTTGAGTAAATCGGCGCCGTTGATCGGGCTGGTGAGCCGGTTGGTGGAACAAAAGGGTATTGATTGGGTGGTGAGTGCCATGGCCGCCACCCAGGAACACAAGGTTCAGTGGGTGATTCTGGGCAGTGGAACGCCCCACTACGAACAGCAGTTGCTGGAACTGGCCCAGGCCAACCCGAAAACAGTGTCCGTCACCATCGGCTATGATGAAGAACTTGCCCATCGCATCGAAGCCGGCAGCGACCTGTTTGCCATGCCTTCCCGGTATGAACCCTGTGGACTGAACCAGATTTACAGCCTGCGCTACGGTACGCTGCCCATCGTGCGGCGTACCGGAGGGCTGGCGGATACCGTGGTGAATGTGGACGAGTTGTCCCTGGAGCAGGGGACTGCCACCGGTTTTGTGTTCGAGGAACCCTCTGCCGCTGCGTTCACAGACACCGTGTTGCAGGCGATTGCCATGTACAGCCGGCGCAAAACCTGGCAGCGAATCCAGCAGACTGCCATGGCGCAGTGCTTTGACTGGCAACACAGTGCCCAGTCCTATCTGGAACTCTATCAACAGGATCATCAACAGGATCATCAACAGGAGTAGGTAAATGTCCTACGACATTGTGGCGGTCGGCAGTGCGACCGTCGATCAGTTTGCAGATACGGATTCAGAGTTGATCCGCATCGAAACCCCCACCATGCAGGAGAAACTGATTGCCTTTCCCCTGGGTAGCAAAATTCTGGTGAAGGAACTGAATCTGGCCGTAGGTGGGGGCGGCACCAACTGTGCGGTGACCTTTGCCCGGCTGGGCTTGAAAACGGCGTATCTGGGTAAGGTCGGCACCGACGGTAACGGCGACTTTGTGGTGCGTACCCTGCAGCAGGAACATATCGATTTCATCGGCCCCAGAGAGGGCACCACCGGCATCTCGGTGATCCTCAACAGCTTCGCCCACGACCGCACTATCCTGGCTTACAAGGGTTGCAACAACAGCCTGCGCCTGGATGAGATCAAGCCCTTTGAAACCCGCTGGGTGTATCTGGCCAGTATGTTGGGTGAGAGCTTCGACACCATTGTCTCGTTACTGGCACAACAGGATTATCGGGTTGCGTTCAACCCCAGCAACTATCAGGCGGAACTGGGCTTCAAGGCGCTGCAACCCCTGTTGGAGAAGGTGGAAATCCTGGTGATGAACCTGGAGGAGGCCTGTAAGTTTCTGGGCTTGATCTACCAGGAACGCCCTCCGGCCCGGGAGCTGCTGAAGAAAATGGCGGAATTGCCGCCCCGGGTTTTCGTCATCACCGACGGTGGTGACGGGGTGCATGTGTATGACCGGGAAAACTATTACCGCGCCTGGCCACGGGAAGGGCTCAGGGTGCTGGAGACCACCGGTGCCGGTGATGCGTTTGCGTCGACCTTCACCGCGGCCTGCGTGTTGGATGAGCCGATAGAGCAGGCCATACACCTGGGTATGACCAACGCCGAGTCAGTGCTGGTGCACCAGGGTGCAAAAGAGAAGCTGCTGAGTCGGGAAGAGCTGTATCAGCAGGCCCAATCCTTTCAGCGCAAAATTGAGAAACAGGCTATCTGAGGGTTTAGAGCTGGCTGAGGGTCTAGAGCTTGCTGGCCCGCGCCAAAAACTGATTGCGTTCATTCTGGTCCGGAATATGGCGGGCCAGAGCTTCCACCAGATCCACCAGGTTGGGATGCTGGCGGCTCATTTTTTTCACCAGGCGGCTGGCCAGTGGTCCCACATGAAATGCCAGGATCTCGGTGATCTGTTGCTGCTGTGACTCGGAGATGGTGGTCGCAGCCATTTGCGTGGGTTGATCAGCCGCACTGCGGGAATGGGAGGTCAGCCCGGCCTGGGAACCTCCCAAGGACGTGACTTTGGATATTCCGCTTTTCTCCACTGACTGCATGAACTGGCTGCGCTCGTCCTCGTTGGGGATGTGCAGGGTCAGGTTGGCCATCAGTTGTTCCAGGCTGGTGGCGGAACGACTGTTCTTGCGCACCAGCAGCTTCGCCATTGGGCCAACGTAGCGCGCCAGTGAATGCTCCAGCGACAGCAACAGATCATCACTCCACTGGGAGGACGAAAAGGCATGGCTTTCGGTGGGGGCCTGCGCCACATAGTTGTCCGGCTTCGGGAAGTGGGCCGTGGTGGCCAGGGTTAAATCCAAATCTTCAATGGAGCGCAGTTTTTCGATGAACTGGGCGCTGGACTGGAACCGTTTCCCCGGCTCCGGCTGCAGGGCACGATCCAGAATCATCTTGATGGAGCGAATACTCTGACCGGACAAATGCCGGGTGCTGTTCAGCTTGTCCAGATTCTGACTGAGGCTCTGCTCACGGGATGGCCGCTCCTTAGTGAGCAATTCATAAAACAGCACGCCCACGCTGTAAAGATCCGAGCGCGCGTCCACCTGATAGCCTTGCAGGCCCTCCGGGGACATATAGTTGGGGGTGCCCACCATAAAACCGGTGCTGGTCAGCTCCGATGTGTCCAGGCGGGCAACACCGAAATCGGATACTTTGACGGTGCCGTTTTCCAGCAGGATGATGTTGGCCGGCTTGATGTCCCGGTGCACGATGCCTTTGTCGTGGGCATGGCCCAGGGCCTCGAGTACCTGGATGCAGATGTCGGTGGCGGAGGGCAGGGAGATGAAGGTATCGCTGCGCAGGTGCGCTTTCAACTCGATGCCCTCAACGAACTCCATGACGATATAGGGTTCATTGTCGCTGCCGAAGTCGAAAATGGTGACGATGTTGGGGTGTAGGCAGCGGGCGGCGGCCTTGGCCTCCTGCAAAAAACGCACTTCCAGATCGGCACCGTGCTCACCCTGGCGCAGGTGCTCATGGAGCACCTTGATGGCCACGGGGCGTTCGATCTGACTGTCATAGGCTTTGTAGACCACGCCCATGGCGCCACTGCCCAGGATGCGTTCTATATCGTATTTTGCAATGCGTTGAGGAGGCAAATGACCGCTACTCATGGTTAATCAATGGTTTCATCCAGCATCTGCACGGCATTGCTCAAACTGCGATGCATGCGGTTGAAGGAGCGGCCCAGAGAGGATATCTCGTCGTTGCCCTTCACCGTCAGCTCTTCTACGTTGAGGTTGCCCAGACTGATTTCATCCGCCTTGCTGGACATGGCCTGTACCGGCTTGATAACGATAAAGTGTAGCAGCAGGTTGAGGATGATGGCGATGATTACGAAAATGCCGATCAACGCCCCCATAAAGGTATAGAAGGTCTGGTCCGCCCGGGCCAGCGGCAGGGACATGGGTACCGATACCACCTGGGCGCCAATGGTTTCATTCAGTTTCCAGCCAAAACCGTTGCTGGAACCGTAGGTCTCGATCAGGGTTGCGGGGGCTTCTGCCGGGGTGTTATGGCAAGCCAGGCAACCGGGGTTGGTGATGGTGATGGGGCGGCTCAGGTACAGCTGCGGCCCGGTCGGGGTTTCCCGTTCCCCGATCAGTTCCTCTTCATTCACGTGATTGCGGAACCAGTTCACAATATCCGCTTCCCATTCCGTGGCACGGTTGGCCGGGTTGGTGGGATTCAGGGCCGCCTCCTTGTAGCTGTAATCCTCATGGGATTGCTGCAGGGTCTTGATATATTGGGCGGCGGCGTAAGCGGGTACGGTCTGGGGAATAAAGCTGCGACGCTGCTGCACTTTCAACAACGGTTTGATCTCGTTGACCGTATAGGCCCGTACTGCCACGGCACTTTCCATCATGATGCGGGCCATATCCAGAACTTCTTCCCGGGCGTTCTGCTGCAGAATCTTGTGGCTGACGAATCCGGAAACCAACAGCCCGATCAGCGTGGTGGTGAATAAAACAAGGTTGAACTTTAAGCGTAATCCCATGGGTGGCTCCGGTTATGCTAGCGTGCGCTGATGCGGCGGTTGCAGCTTTCCCAGGCACTCAGGGCCGGAGGGAAGTGGGCAACCGAAATGGTGATGGATCGGGTCTCAGTCACCGGCCAGGTGGGCCAGTAACCCAATGCAACCCGAACCGATTCCGAGGCTTTTATAGCTTCAGTAAGTTGCTGTTTTTGTTTCGATATCGAAATTCTAGTGTCTTTGATCACGGATTCCAACGGAATGTGGGTGCCGTTACTGAGGAAGAGTCCGGTTTCCGGGTAACTGAGATCGATGTCTGACTGGGTGACCACCTGCCAATCGGCTTTGGACAGGCGCAGTGCCACGGTGGTTTGGCCGGCACCATCATCCATGGTTTCAGGGACGGTCTGCAACGAGCAGCTGTCCTGATCCGCCGCCAGAATCCAGGTATCCATGATGGTCAAGGGTAGCTGATCCAGACTGAACCGAATCGGCGCTGCCAGAAGGGCTTTGGCAGATTCTTCCGGTGCTTCCGGAGCATCCACCGGAGCAGCGGTTTCCTCGGTCACTGCAAGGGGGGCAGCTTCGGGGACGGTGGTTTCCGGTTCAGGCTCAGGTGCTGGCGTTTGCTTTGGGGGGCGGAGGGGAGTGCTGGGTTGGCGGTTGGGGGCGTCTTCACCGGTGGGCAGTACCGGCTTTGGGGCGGGCTTGCGGGCGGCTTTTTCCTGATCCTGCTTCAGCACATCCTCGAACGGAACCGCCTTGTATTGGTAAGGCTCCGGTTTGGTGACGGCTTCTGTTGCCGGTGCCTCCACTTTCTGTTCCGGTTCTGTTGTCACCGGTGGTGTGGGCTCCGGGGTGGGTTTTACCTGTTTGCCCGCACAGCCTGTGAGCAAGCCTGCCCCTGTGAGCAGATACAAAGACATCACGAAAACAGCGGGCTTGAATGCCTGGTTCATTGGTTTTGTCCGGTGATTATGGGGTTGCGAATAAGGATATTTATTATTCTTATATAGTGGCCAATAGTCGCCCATTTGTAAAACGTAAAAATACACACTTTAACCGCGCTAGAGTAAACCTTCCCGCTTCACTTCGAAGTACTTGTTGATCAACGCCACCGGCATCATCTGAGGGGTGCTGTTGACCGTATGTATACCGGAGTGATTGAAGGCTCGGGTCACCGCCTGACGTCGCTCCAGATAAAGTTTGGTGCCGGCATAGCGCAGCGCGTCCTGAAATTGGTGAATCGGTTGTTCCAGCAGCTCATGCAGCTCGGGTTCTTCCAGGTTGGCCACCATCACCAGGTGTTTCTTGCGCAGCAGGGTGAGAGCAGGTTTCAGATCGTCCACGTTCTCGTCGCGAATGTTGGACAGCAGCACCACCAATGCCCGTTTCTGGTGGCGGGTCATCAGGGCGCGTATGGCGGTATTGTAGTCGCTGGCCCGGGTGCTGGCGTCCACATCGTATACGCAGTTCAGAATCTTCGACAGGTTGGCTACCCCTTTCACCGGCTTCAGCCAACGATCATCTCCCCCAAAACTGAGCAGGCCCACCGCATCGCCCTGTTTCAGAGCGGCATAGCTCATCAACAACATGGCATTCAATGCGTGATCCAGATGACTGTGATCACCGTCTTTTGAACGCATGCGGCGGCCGCAATCCACCAGGAACAGAATCTGCTGGTCTTTCTCATCCTGGTATTCCTTGGAGATCAGTTTGCGCAGCCGGGCACTGGCATTCCAGTCGATCTGGCGCAGGCTGTCCCCCTGACGGAACTCCCGCAGCTGCTGGAACTCCATGCCTTCCCCCCGACGTTGCTGCAGGCGAATGCCCAACTGGGAGGATTGCTGTTCCATGGACATCATGGCGTAGTTGGAAACGGCGGCGAAGTTTGGATACACCTTGACGCGACTGGGTGTGCCCACCAGCAGGCGCCGTTGCCAGAAGCCCATGGGCGAGGGCAGCAGCAGGTCCGTCAGGCCAAAGTCATGATTGCCGCGCTGTTTGGCCCGTACCCGGTAGCGAAATGCGGTGCCTTGCCGGGGTTGCAATCGCCCGTTCTGGTGGGCGTGTTCGGCCTCGCATTCCCCGGGGTAATGGTCGTGAACCTCAATGCTCACAGGGCGCCGGTAGCGATGCAGAAGCTCCAGCTCCACCACGGACCAGACCCCCAGGGCCAGGGATTCACTGTGGGAGCGGCGCACGGTGGGAGCGGCCATGCGTCGCACGGCCACCACATCAAACAGCAGTAGAAACAGTAAGGTGGCGGTGCTGATCTGCCAGACCTTGCTCAACTGTGGCTGCCATTGGGGTTGGCTCCATCCGGTGGGCAACCAGTTATTGAGGGCCGCAAGCAAGCCCAGCAGAGTCCAGCCGACAGCAAACCAGAACAGGCGTTGGGTGGGTCGCATGGTGTTCCCCGCTACAGCCTCGGTGCTTCCACTTCCTGCAGCAGTTGCTGCAGGGCCTGATCGGTTTTCAGGCCTTCTATTTCCATCTCCGCGGTCAGGGCCACCCGATGGCGCATCACGGGCAAGGCCATGGTTTTCACGTCATCCGGAGTAACGAAATCCCGCCCGTCCAACAGGGCATGGGCGCGGGCGGCACGGATCAGCGCGATGCTGGCCCGGGGGCCGGCACCGTGGGCAAAGCTGTGCCACTCCCGCGAGCTGCGGGCGATGCGCACCGCATAGTCAAACACCGCGTCGTCCACTTGGATACCCGCAGTGATTTTCTGCAGCCGGGGAATGTCGGTGGCGGAAACCACCGGCTCGATGGCGTCCACGCTCAGGGTATCCTGCACCTGCCCGGTGGTAATCTGTTTTACCAGGTCCTGCTCTTCCTGCTCGCTGGGGTAGTCAATCAACACTTTGAGCATGAACCGGTCCAGCTCCGCTTCCGGCAGAGGGTAGGTGCCTTCCTGTTCAATGGGGTTCTGGGTGGCCAATACCATGAACGGCGTCAGCGCCGGGAAGGCTTTGCCCTCGATGGTGATCTGCTTTTCCTGCATGACTTCCAGCAGAGCGGACTGGGTTTTGGCCGGAGCCCGGTTGATTTCGTCCGCCAGTAACAGGTTGCAGAAGGCGGGCCCGCGGCGGATTTTGAACTGCTCGGACTTCATGTCATAGAGCGCGTGGCCGGTGACGTCCGACGGCATCAGGTCGGGGGTGAACTGGATGCGTCCGAACTGCCCCTGAAAACACTTTGCCAGGGCTTTCACCAACAGGGTTTTACCCAGCCCGGGCACCCCTTCCACCAGTAAGTGGCCGGTGGCCAGCATAGCAATCAGCACCTGGTCGATGACCGGTTGTTGCCCCACCACCACTCGGGCAATCTGCTCCCGCATGCGCTGTACCAGTTGGATTGCCTCGGTCAGGTTGAGGGTTGGCTCCGTCATAGTGCATTCCTTATGGTTTGTAATTGTGAAATCAGTTCTGTCCAGGGGTGTTCTCGTTCCGGGCAGGGCTGGCTCATGGCCTGTGCCACCAGGTTTGCGTCAAGCTCACTGCTGCGGGCCACCAGATCCAGCCATTTCGCTTGATCGTCTTCGAAATCCAGATGATGCTGGTGGCTGACTTCGGTGCGGATGTCATGGCGCAGGCTTTCCACCATGGCGCCCGCCCCCGCGTGGTTCCAGTCAAAACGGGTGGCGGCTTCGATGTGCTCCAGCAACTGGCGGTGTTCACCGGCGGGCTCGGGAATCATGGGGCCAAAGCGCACCCAGCGCCGCCATCCCCAGATCAGCAGCAATACCATCAGGCCGGTCATTAAGAAGGGAGCGGTACGCCACAATTTATCCAGCAGGCTCTCGCTGTCGTTGCTGCTGACGAACCAGACGACGTCGTCAGCCTTCACCAGCTGCCAGAGAAAATACGCGTGATCATAGTCTCCTATCCGGTCGCTTTCCCAGATGGTAGTGTCCATCAGTACGGTCAACCTGCCGGCGCCCACCTGGTACTGTAATACCGCGTTGGGCCAGGCATCGCCGCTGTAACGGGCTGCGCCATCCTCGTCGTCCAGGGTATAATTCCACACCGATTCGATTTGCAGTGTTTCCCCTTCCCACTGCAGGGCAAACAGGTTGTCGAAGCTGAAAAACGTGCAACTTTGCTCTGCGTCGCTGGCTTGATCCTCTGCTAATGCGGCCTCGGAATCATCTGCTTCGGGGTCGGTTACTTCCTCCACCGATTCCGCCTCAATGTCTTCCTCTGACCAGTCTGAATCCGCTTCGTAGTCTTCGTCTTCATCCTCCTCCAGGGCATAAAGACGCACACCGAACTCGTCCAGCAGGGGATCGGCGGCTTCCTGGTCGAAGTCCCACTCTGCCACCGCCGTGATCACCAGATGGCCGCCGTCGTTCACCCAGTCCAGCAGGGTTTTCCGGGTGGCCGGGTTGGCGATGGGGGCGCTGTTGTCCAGGATCAGGGCGTCATAGGGGTTCAATTGCTCGAACACCGGATGCAGGTTAAAGGAACGATGGGATTCTTTCTGTTGGCGCGCCAGGAATTTCTGGGCAGCGTGCCATGGGTTGAATAACACGTTCAGCTCGGGGCCGGAGTCCCACTGGTGGGTATAACGTTCCACCTGAGTGGACAGCCAATACAAACCCGCCCCGGCCAAAGTCAGAATAACAGTACCCAGCAGCAGGTGGCGGCGGTTCACGGTTGCGGCTCCTGCTGGTCAAAGCTGGGCCATGCGGCACACAGACGGTCAAAGTCTTCGGAGCTGAGCGGACGGTGGGCATAGGCCAAGGCTATCCAATGGCGCGTCAGCTCCAGGAAGAATTGCCCCCGTGGTGGCGATTCATGCTGCAGGCACAGGCGCAGGCATTCCTGTTCGGTATGGCTGCTGTTCAGGGGCAGGTGACGTTCGTGGATCAGAAACGTCAGGGCGGCCCGGTAGAGCAGGCTCAAGGCTTGACGAAACTGCTGCTGCTGCCACAGGGCCTGGGCCGCTGCGACGATATCCTCGGGTAGATTGTCCTGGTTCAGCTCCAGCCCGAACAGGTGGCTGGGCGGTGGCGCCTGGGCGGTTTGCTTCAGCTTCAGCCCCGGCCCCCGCACACCCCGAAAACGGTAGATCAGATAGGCAAAAAGGGCGATCACCAATCCCCACAGTATGGCTTCGAGCAGAGCGACAATGAAGCTATACCAATCACTGATGCCGTCAAAGAGTCTCCAGTCTTCCAGCTTGTCCGCCAGCCATTTACCCAGGTCCTTGAGCCAGCCGTTTTCCTCTTCGGCGACTTCTTCCGGCGGTTCGATCCAGCGCCAGCGCTGTTCCTCTTTGATCTGGTGGAAATCATCGCTCTCCAGGATCTCTGCGATGACGAGCTGACTTTCTTCCCGCGTGATCTGCGCCGTGGTGGGTTGGGGCAGGGTGAATGGGGCCAGTAACAATAAAGCCACGGCCAGTGTCGCCAGGCTTTTGCCGCGCTGCTGATGCTCGTTGCTGAGCTGGCGGAAGGTAAGCTCGATGTCCCACGCTTCCAGCCAGGTGCGCCGGTTGATGTACAGCATGAAGCCACCGCAGACATAGAAGGGTGACACCAGTGCCATGGCGATAAACCCGGCAATGGTAATGGTGGGAAACAGCAACGGGCTGGAATACAGCATATCGAAGTCGAAATCGATATCCATCTCCATGGGAATAAAAATCCAGGCCAGGCTGAATACCCCGAACACCAGCACCCCTTCCAGGGTGTTGCCCACCGCCGTCAGCCAGAGGCCGGAGGACCCGGCACCGCGATGCAGGGTTTCCAGGCGCTGTCCGCGGCGGCGACCTTGCAATTGTTCCAGCTCCCCCACCGGCATGTTGAAAGAACGGGAGAAGGCCAGACGTTGGATCACCAGTTTGCTGAACCACTGGTGCAGTGCGATTTTGTGGGTCTGGCGCAGCGTGTCCTGCCAGCGAATGCGGTCGTCAAACAGTTTTTCCGAGATGTAGCGCAGTTGCACGGACTCAAACAGGGGTTTCAGCCACCACACCAGCAACAGTGCCCACAGGGGCTGATCCATGAACACCAGATAGCTGAGCAGCATGACCGGAGCCGTCGGGATCAGCCACAACCACAGCAACGGCATGAACCACTGCCGGGCCATCACAAACCCCAGGTCAACCGCTTCATAGGGGTTGCGGGGGCGCACCTGAACACTGATCTTACTCAGATCCACGGCGTGCCCCCAAAGCAAAGTACGACAGCACCAGTAACCAGAAACTGGCCCCGGCGGTGTATTTTGCGGTAATGGACAGGTAGCTGCTGGAGGACCAAAAGGCCTCAACAAAGGCAGCGATCAGCAACATAAAGAACACACCATAGACGAGTGGCATGGCTTCGCGGGCGGAACGAATCAATGACTGCTTGCGGCTCAGGCGCCCCGGGCACAGCAGTCCGTAACCCAGCTTCAACCCGGCAGCGCCGGCGATGGCAATGCCGGTGAGTTCGAACGCGCCGTGGCCCACCACAAAGGAAAAAAAGGTTTCTGTGTAGCCGAGTTCCGTCAGATAGCCGGTGACCGCACCGATGGCAATGCCGTTGAACAGCAGATTGAAGATCGCACCGGCCCCCAACAGGAAACCACTGGCAAAGGTTTGAAAGCCGATGCCGATGTTGTTCTTGATGTAAAAGCCGAACATGGTGAAATCATCGGCCGCGGTACGTGTCTCTTCCATGCGTGCTTTGCTGGCCGGGTTGTACATCTCGGTGAAATCCATCACCGATTCTTCGGGATAGATGCTGTACACCAGGCTCGGGTTGTAATAGGTGAGTACCGCTGTCAATAACAGGGAGCCAAAAAACAGAGTGCTGGCGATGCCCACAAACGCGATTTCCCGGCGCACGGCGGCAGGAAAACCCACCAGAATAAAATACACCATGTTGTAGAGAATATTGGTGTGACTCTTGTAGAGCTGCTGATGACCCCGTAATGCCAGCTGGTTAAGGCGGTCGATCAGGTGGGGGCTGTACTGCCGCTCCTGAGCCAGCGCCAGGTGGTGACACACCTGACGGTACTGCTCGGCAAACCCGGACACCTGAGGGGCTTTGCCGCTTCGCTTGCGCGACTCCAGGCTGTCCAGTTTGGACTCAAACTGCTGCCAAGGGCCGCGGTTGTTCTGCTCAAACAGTTCCTGCTTCATTGTCCCCCCCGCAGCCAGGTGGCGACGCGCACAATGTGATTGACGGCTTCCTGATTTTGCTGCTGAAACACCGGTTGCAGATGGTTTGCCAGTTCTTGCTGCCGCTCTTTGGTGAGCGAGTTTTGACGTTCCACAAATGACAGCATGGCGCGCTGCTGTTTCAGGTTGAGGGCGATCGGGGGCGGGGAGCTGGTGCTGGCCGGCCATTTGGGTGCGGCTTTGGATTTCTCCCGATAGATCACCACTGTGCCGGCGGCCAGGTCGCCCACCCGTTTGAAGTCTTTATTGAGAATCATGCTGACCAATCCGGTGACGTAACCCATGGGCAGAAAATCCACGATGCGTAAAAAATTACGCACGATGGAGGCGGACCAGCCGATGGGTGTGCTGTCGTCGTTCACCACCGCAATGTCCATGGCTTTCTTGCCTGGCGTCTGACCCTGGTTCAACACTTCGAACAAGACGGGATAGAACCATTCCAGCACAAAGGTCAGGATCAGCCACAGGGCCATGCCCACTTTTCCGAGAAAAGCCAGCGCGATGAGCAGGCCGATCTGAACTCCCATGCGAATCAGGCTGTCGATGGTGAACGCCAGAATGCGCACCAGTGGACCTGCGATATGAATATCAAGATCGATGTTTTCCGGTGTTTCCAGTTTCCGGTATGTATCCAGCATGCAACCTAACTGATATTTTCCAGGCGCGCGTAATAGCGGGCAGCCATCATCGCAGCGCAGAATGCCCCAATGGTGAGTATGGTTTCGAGTAAACCCATTACTCCCAGTATAGTGGGAAGTGCGAAACTGCTCATAACACCTTGGCAAAAGTAGAGCAAAATCACGAAACAGAACCAGATGAAGACTTTGGGCTTACGCGCCAGCATCCCCGGGATAAACAAAATCAAGGGAATCATGTGAATCAGGATTATGGTGATCCAGTGCTCCACCGGAATAAAAATGACACGCCAGGCCACAAACAGCAGCAACAGGGCGGCCAGTAGCCCCAGGGTGAGGGTGCGGCAGAACTCCGCACGTTTGGTCAGCAGTTCAGTCATCACAGGTTACTTTAATTTGGTTGCCAGCGTTGCTATTCGCAGCCCCAGGGCCTGGCACAATTCAGTTTCGATGGTGTCCAGCGTCTTGCTGTTGTCCGCTCCGGCCCAATGGCTGGCCCCATAGGGGGTGCCGCCGGATTGGGTTTTGGTCAGGCCCGCTTCCCGGTATGGAAGGCCGGCGTAGACCATGCCGTGGTGCAGCAGCGGCAGCATCATGCTGAGCAGGGTCGACTCCTGCCCACCGTGCAGGCTGCTGGTGGAGGTGAAGACCGCAGCGGGCTTGTCCACCAGGGCGCCTTTCATCCACAGGGAACTGGTGCTGTCCAGAAAGTACTTGAGCGGTGCGGCCATATTGCCAAAACGGGTAGGTGAGCCCAGGATCAAACCGTCACACCCGGCCAGGTCGCTCAGTTCCGCATAGACATCCCCGCTTTCCGGAATTGCCGGCTGGCTGGCAGTGGTGTCCGGGGACACCGGCGGCACGGTCCGCAGAATGGCCTCGGCGCCGGAGACCTGTTCCACACCCCGAGCCACCGCCTTGGCCATGCCGCGGGTGTGACCGGAACGACTGTAGTACAGCACCAGAATACGCGTGCTCACAGAATCTCCAGAACCTGTTCCGGTGGTCGACCCAGCGCAGCCTTTTTGCCGTTCACCACAATCGGGCGTTCAATCAGTTTGGGAGTGGCGATTATGGCGGCCACCAGTTCGTCGTCAGACAAATCCGGATTATCCAACCCCTGTGCCTTGTACTCAGCTTCCTTGGTGCGCATCAGCTGGCGGGGTTTCAGCCCCAGTTGTTTGAGCAGGCCCTTCAGGGTCTTGGCGTCTGGTGGCGTTTCCAGATAAAGGATGATCTCCGGCTCGATGCCGTTCTCCTGCAGCAGTTTCAGGGTTTCTCTGGATTTGGAGCAGCGGGGATTGTGGTAAATCTTGGTCATAGGTGTGTGTTATGCTTGAGTTTATAAAGGCTTATGATGGGCTATTGTATAGGGTAACGGCCCGTTAATCATCCAATACGGACAGGAGTTGTTTTGAACTCGATCATGGAATCCCTGCACCGGGTGCTGAAGTTTCCGCCCATCGCTTTTCTGGTTTATGTGGGCCGCTCGTTTCTGCACCATGGTAATGGCCGTTCGGCCTTCTATCTGGCTTTTACCTCGCTGTTTGCGGTGGTGCCCATGATGACGGTGGTGTACTCCATTCTGGCGCTGATACCGGAGCTCAAAGGCATGGAGAACAAAATGCAGAACTTCATGTTCGAGCATTTTGTTCCCGCCACCGGCAGCCAGCTACAGGACCATCTGCACGCCTTCGCCCAGCAGGCCGCCAATCTCACCAGTATCGGTGTGGTGATGCTGTTTGTGACCTCGGTGCTGATGCTGCGCAAAATCGAGACTTCTTTCAACACCATCTGGCATGTGACGGAGGCCCGCAAAGGGGTGAACGGCTTCCTTTTGTACTGGGCGCTTCTTAGCCTGGGGCCAGTGATGATGGGGGGGGCGTTCGCCATGTCTTCTTATCTGGCATCCCTGAAGATGATCTACGACATGGTCCCCTTGGCGGGCACCCAGCAGTTTGTGCTGGGTCTGTTACCAATTTTCATGAGCGGGCTGGCGTTTTCATTGGCGTATATTGCGATTCCCAATACCAAGGTGCCGATCCGCCATGGCCTGGTGGGGGGCTTGGTGGCCGCGCTGCTGTTTGATCTGGCGCGCCGTGGCATGACTCTGTTTGTCAGTATGTTTCCCACCTACCAGCTGGTGTACGGGGCATTTGCTGCTGTGCCGATCTTCCTGATGTGGATTCTGGTGTCGTGGAACATCATGTTGGTGGGTGCAGAAATCGTCCAGGCGTTGACCAACTTCAAGGTCAACAAGCAACGCTCCGCGTCCTCCATGGGCAATTTGCTGGCGATCCTGGAGTCGCTCTACCGCCTGCAGGGGAGGGGTGAAACCATCGAAGAGGTGGATTTGTTGCAGAAAATGCCGTGGATTTCCAGCCGCGAGTGGGAATATTACACCGACACCCTGATCCAGGTGCTGTTGATTCATCGGAGTGGGGAAGGGCAGATTTCGCTGACCCGCGATCTGCATAAATATACGCTGGCGCAGTTATTCCAGGATTGCTTTGGCGAGACCGTGAGTCTTGATCTTCACAGCGATGAAGGTTGGCAGAGCCGGGTGAGTCGCCTGTATAAAAGCGGCCTCGATAATTGCCTCAGCAGCTGGGAGATTCCGTTGTCAGAACTGTTTGATGAAGGCGTGGAAGAACGTCCCGCTCTGTCTGCGGTGACTACGGCTCAATAACCTGGACATCAAACACCTCCACGCTGCGGGAGCGTTGCAGTATCTGTCTGATATCCGCTCGTGCAGGCTCATGATGGCCCACCGCCAGCAGCGATGCTTCGGAAGCCACACTGAGCGCACCTGAGGGTGCCACCAAGCGGGTGACAATGGCTCCATTGCGGTTGCGCAGCAGAATCAGCAGTCCGTTGCGGTCGGTGGCCTGGTCGTCCTGCTGATGAATCAACACTTTTTTTACATTTCCGCGGATGCGTTCAATCCCGCATTCCGGCGCGTCATCCCGGGATATGGCCGCCCAGCGCACCAGTCCCACTTCCAGTGTCTTGCGCCCGTTGTGTTGCCGAATCAGCGCCACGATCTGGCCGGCTTCGGGAAAACAGGTGGGCTCACCGCTGAGTTTGACCCGCAGTCCGGTCGTGCTTTCGTCGCTGCCTCGTGACCAGGCCCGCTTGTCGCTGCCGGCATTGCGGTTTTGCAACCGGTCCATGCGGCGCTGGTTCGGGTCCAGCATGTTGCAGATATTTTCCAATCCCCACACCAAGCCGATTTGCTCATCGATTTCCCGCCGTTCCCCGTTGCGGTGTGGATTGCGGCACCAGCGATCCGAGAGCATGGTCATCAGGTCCATGGCCTGCTTGCGCTGCATGTTGTGCAGCCCGGTGAGGCGCAGGGAATCACCACTGCGAATGGCCGTAAGATGGCGATACACGGTATCCATCAGTCGCGACAAATCCAGAACCCGCGCCTGGGTAATGGTGTCCGGCAGTTTGCCCTGAACATAGGCCGGCTGCAGACAGTCGGGGGTAACAAAGTAGGATTCCGTGAGCTGCGCAATGGATTCGGGTTCCATCAGTGTCAGCAGGCCAGCGAATTTGGTGGTGTAGTCATGGGTGCGCCACTGGTCTTCCGCACTCATGGAATAGGGCGAAGCCAGGCCCATCAGCAGTGATTGCTTGTAGAGGTGGGCAACGGTGCCCTCAGTGCCGGTGGGGCCGGTGACGGGCTTGTCTTCCTGCTGCAGATCGGTGGCCAGAAAATAAAGGTAGTGAAATTCCTGCCAGTGTGCACGCTTCAGCATGCGGCCGCGATTGTAGGAAAACAGCCCATGGCAATACTGATACAGCATGGCCATGTACAGCACCGTGGCAAATCCGGCAGGTCGCTTCAGGCGCTCCAGTGTGTCCCGAATGATGTGTTTGTAGGCGAATCCCAGTTCCCGAATAAACTCCAGCAGGTTATCCAGTTCACTGGAGCTGATTTCCTTGGCAAACAGGCTGCCGCTCAACTGTTGCCGATAATGATCCACAAAGCGGATAAAGGCATAGTGAAACGGGCTCACGATCTGCAGCCGCTTGGCGGGGGCCAGGGCAAAGCGGTTAAAGGTGTGCAGGCGGCGATAGGCCAACGTCAGGGCAGACGGGATGTCCAGATAGGGCAGGTTGTGAATTTCCTCGGTCAGCCGCCGACCGTCAGCATCCAGAAGCAGATGCTGAGTGCGTTCTGTGGTTGGAACTTTGAGAGGCCCATTCATCGGGTGTACCTGTACCTGTCCTGGTGTTGTCCTGGTGTGGCTCTGTGCTTCCTGGGATTTCCGGGTGAGGGAATTCCGTTAACGCTGCACGGTTTCCGTGTGATCCAGTCGTCAATTAAGGTGATTAATTTTCACACAGAGGCGGGTTGAAAGGAAGCGGTTTTTACTGGCAGGAACGTAAGCCGTCGCTGATAATTGGATTAGTAAACTTCACTTCCTAATGGACAAGGCGACGGAAAACATGCCTACAACCGCACCGCTGCTGGCGCCGGTGAAGGGAATTAAACCCCAGATCCTGAAGAAAATCTGTGAAAAAAGAACATTCAGTGCCTACTACTGGGATGGTTCCGGGCCTTTGGTGATCTGCCTGCACGGTTTTCCCGACACGGTTAACAGCTTCCATTTGATGGTGCCCGCACTGGTGGATGCCGGTTACCGGGTGCTGGTACCGGTGATGCCAGGGTACGAGCACAGCAGCGCAGATCCTTTCAACCGATACTTTGTCACCGATCTGGCCCAGGATGTGGTGGCCTGGATTGATCGAATGGGAGAAGACGCCGCGCACCTGGTGGGCCATGACTGGGGTGCGGTGACCGCCTGGTTGGCCAGTGCCATGTTTCCGCACCGCTTTTTCAGCATGACCAGCATCGCTATACCCCCGCTCAAACGGTTTGGTGAGGCGTTGCAGCGCTGCCCATCCCAGTTGCTGAAATCCTGGTACATGGGGTTTTTTCAGCTGCCGTTGCTGCCTGAGCGGGTGATCCAGGCGCGTAATGGGGCGTTTGTCCGAATGCTCTGGCGGCGCTGGTCACCGGGGTGGCCACCACCGGAGGAGCTGTTGCAGCCGGCCCTGGATGCCCTGCAGGACCCGGTCATATGCCGATCCGCCCTGGGCTACTATCGCTGCCTGACCCGGGTGTTTCATCCCCGTCATGAACAGGGTCGCCGGGCGTTAAAGCTGCCTTACCAAGTGCCCTGCCTGATGATCACGGGCGCCGATGACGGCTGCATGGACACGCGGCTGTTCGAGCTGGGTATGCGCGAGGCGGATTTTATGGCGGGGGCGGAGCTCTATCGTTTGATGGGCGCCGGACATTTTTGTCATCTGGAAAAACCCCGGCAAGTTCATGCTAAGTTATTGAGTTTTCTGGAAATGCACCCAAAGGGTGCGAAAAAGCTGGCGGATGAATTAGCCCGGCAATTGGGGTAGAATGCGGCGGTTTTATACTGTAGCGACGTCAGAGAGGAGTGGGCCATGGCCGTGATTCGCCAGGACGATTTTATCCAGAGCATTGCAGACAGCCTGCAATACATTTCCTATTACCATCCAGCGGATTTCATCAAAGCCGTCAACGAAGCCTATGAGGCGGAAGAATCTCCGGCGGCAAAAGATGCCATGGCGCAGATTCTGATTAATTCCCGCATGTGTGCCGAAGGTCATCGCCCCATTTGCCAGGATACCGGTATCGTCACCGTGTTCCTGAAAGTGGGGATGAACGTGCAATGGGACGCCAAAATGAACGTCACCGACATGGTGAACGAAGGTGTGCGCCGCGCCTACAACAATCCGGACAACGTGCTGCGGGCCTCCATCCTGGCGGACCCCGCCGGGGCTCGTAAAAACACCAAGGACAACACCCCTGCGGTCATTCACTACGAGATCGTCGAAGGCGATACCGTGGACGTGCATATCGCGGCGAAGGGCGGCGGTTCCGAGAACAAATCCAAGATGGTGATGCTGAACCCCAGCGACAGCATCGTGGACTGGGTATTGAAAACCGTGCCCACCATGGGAGCGGGTTGGTGCCCTCCCGGTATGCTGGGTATTGGTATCGGTGGCACAGCGGAAAAAGCCATGGTGCTGGCGAAAGAATCCCTGATGGACCCCATCGATATCCATGAATTGATGAAGCGTGGCCCCAGCAATCGAGTGGAAGAACTGCGCCTGGAGCTGTACGACAAGGTTAACGCTTTGGGCATCGGTGCCCAGGGCCTGGGTGGTCTGACCACCGTAGTGGATATCAAAATCAAGGATTACCCGACCCATGCTGCCTCCTTGCCGGTGGCCATGATCCCTAATTGTGCAGCCACCCGCCATGTGCATTTTGAACTGGATGGCAGCGGTGTAGCCGATTTGCCGGTTCCCAAACTGGAAGACTGGCCAGAAATCTCCAATGCCGGCAGTCAAAGCGCCAAACGGGTGAATCTGGACACCGTGACTCCGGAAGACGTGCAGAGCTGGCAGCCGGGTGACACCCTGTTGTTATCGGGCACCATGCTCACAGGACGGGATGCCGCTCACAAGCGCATGGTGGATATGCTGAACAAGGGTGAGCCGTTACCGGTGGACTTCAAGGGCAAATTCATCTACTACGTTGGCCCGGTGGACCCGGTACGGGATGAAGTGGTTGGACCCGCGGGCCCGACCACCGCGACGCGCATGGACAAGTTCACTGAAACCATGCTGGCCAAGACCGGCCTGTTGGGCATGATTGGCAAGTCTGAGCGTGGCCCGGTTGCCATTCAGGCCATCAAGGACCACAAAGCCGTTTATTTGATGGCGGTGGGTGGGGCTGCATACCTGGTCTCCAAAGCCATTCGCAAATCCCGTGTGGTGGCCTTTGAAGAACTGGGCATGGAAGCCATCCACGAATTTGTGGTGGAGGATATGCCGGTGACTGTGGCGGTAGATTCGGCGGGCACCTCCGTGCACAACACCGCCCCCAAAATCTGGCAGGCCAAAATCGGTAAAATTCCGTTGGAAAATGCCTAGGTAGATTAGCTTGTCAATCAGACAAGCACTCCCAAGCCCCCCAAAGCCCGCCAATAGGCGGGCTTTTTCTGTGGTTATGTTATCTAACGTAATTTTGTTCGTAAGCTGTGTGTACAGTCATTGCGGCTCCCGGAAAACGTCTATACTGAAGAAAAATCTCGTTAATTCATGGGCAGATTTGAAGGAGCACCATGTCCATACCGCTGTTAATTTGTGATGACTCCGCTATGGCCAGAAAGCAGGTCAAGCGGTCGTTGCCAGAAGACTGGGAAGTGGAAATCACCATGGCGACCAACGGCGTGGAAGGGTTGGAAGCCATCCGCGCAGGCAAAGGTGAAATGGTATTTCTGGACCTGACAATGCCGGAACTGGATGGGTACGGTGTCCTCCAGTCCGTGAAAGAAGAAGGGCATAAATGCATTGTCATCGTCATTTCAGCAGACATTCAACCGGAAGCCCGGGAGCGGGTGATGGGATTGGGGGCGTTGGACTTCATCAAAAAACCGGTGGATGGCAAGAAGCTGCAGGATGTGCTGAGGAAATATGGTCTGATATGAACGATTCACTAGCGTTAACTGAAGATCAAAGGGACTGCTTGCAGGAAGTGGTAAACGTTGCCATGGGGCAGGCCGGTGATTCTCTGGCGCGATTTCTGGAAGTCTTTATTCATCTCTCGGTGCCCCGCATACGCCTGGTGGAGCGGGAAGGACTGAACGCCGAATTGGAACGTATGGTGGGCGGGCAATCGGTTCCCGTTTCCGGTGTCAGCCAGGGATTTTATCAGCTGGACACCGGCACCGGGATCCGTGGTGAGGCCATCGTCGTTTTTACCGACAGTTCTTTCAAAGAGCTGGCGGATCTGCTTGCCTACGACGACACCCTGACCACAGAAAGTGAAAAAGAGCTGTTGCTGGATGTGACCAACATACTCAACGGTGCCTGCCTCAATGGAGTGGGTGAACAGATTGAGGCAGAGCTGGGCTTTTCACCTCCGTCCATCATGGGGCAGCATGTTCCCATCTCCCAGTTGCTGGAATCCCAGCAGGCCTCCTGGGACCACGCCCTGTTGGTGGAAATTACCTATACCCTCGAAGACCGCTCCTTCAGCTGCACCATGTTTCTGTTGATGCCCGGTGAGTCCATCCAGGTGGTGAAGCAGGCGCTGGATCGTTTGCTGGAAGACCTCTGATTTGACCCATTTCGACGCTTCGAAAGAACTGCTGGAATTCATAGTTGACCGTGTCAACATCGGCGTTTTCATACTGAATCAAGACCACAAGGTTCTGCTCTGGAACAGCTTTATGGCGTCCAATTCCGGCAAGTCTGCAGAAGAAGTGGTAGGCCAGAACCTTTTTCAATGCTTTCCCGATTTGCCGGAGCGTTGGTTTGCCCGCAAGGTGAACAGCGTTTTCATGCTCAAAAACTTTGCCTTTACCTCCTGGGAGCAGCGGGCATACCTCTTTCCCTTTCGACACAATCGCCCGGTCACCGGCGGCATGGATTACATGTGCCAGGATATGACGCTGATGCCGATCAAGGATGCTGATGGGGCGGTTGAGAGTGTTTGCATTGTGCTGTTCGATTCAACCGACACTGCAATCTATCGCAACATGCATCAGGCCGCGATGCAGAAACTGGAAATGGCCAGTCGGGTGGATGGTCTCACGCAGCTATTTAATCGTGCCCATTGGCAATCGCGCCTGGTGGAGGAGTTCAGTCGGGCAAGCCGCTATAAACACTCCATGAGTTTGTTGTTGTTCGATCTGGATCATTTCAAATCCATCAATGACAAGTATGGCCATCTGGGGGGAGATGCAGTGCTGGTCAGGGTGGCGCAGCTGGTCTTGGAATCCCTCAGGGAGTCCGATGTGGCGGGTCGCTATGGCGGTGAGGAGTTCGGGATTATTCTGCCCAACACCGATGGTGACGGAGCCATGGTGGTGGCGGAGCGGCTGCGTCGGTCCATTGAAGCATCGCCGGTACCTTTCGAGAACCTCACGATCGCCATGAGTGCCAGTATCGGTGTGGTGGAGTTCTGTTCTGACTTCGCCGATGCCGAGCAGATGATTTCCAAGGCGGATGAAGCGCTGTATCGGGCCAAAGAGATGGGGCGCAACCGGGTGGTGCAGGCTTCCTGAATCTCAGGCGGTCAATATTTCACGAACCAGTAGCGTTCCCAGGCATTGAACACCCGTTCCGGATACCAGGTCTTGCCCACACTGCCGTTATAGCGCGCCAGTGCCCGCATCATGTTGCCTTGTTCACGATTCAAATAGGTCTTCAGTATGGCGCAACCATAGCGGATGTTGGTGGCGATGTCGGTGAGATTGTCCTCGCCGGTGCCGATTTCCTCCTTCCAGAACGGCATCACCTGCATGAGTCCCTGAGCGCCGACGCGGGAAACCGCATAACGGTCAAACAGGCTTTCCACGTGCATCACCGCCAGCACCATTTCCGGTTTCAGCTCAAAGCGATGGGATTCGGTGTGTACCAGGTGCAGGATTTTCATGCGTTCCTGAGGATCATCCACGTAGCGGGACAGACGACGATCCATGTCCACGAGCCACACTTCCGCGTCAAAGCGATCCTTGAAACTGTTGGCTTTGGTGATGGTTTGCAGCAGTAGGGAGCGCATTTCTGCGTCCGGCCGCTCGGTCGTGGCGGCGCTGCAGATTGCCGAAGCAACCTGCAGCAGGAGCAGACAGAAGCAGTGGGTTAGAAGTTGGTTGACCTTGTTCATACCCTTAATTTTAGCTGTTTTTGTTTAACCGGCTTGCTGGATACGCGACTGTATGAACTGGATCACCTGGTCGGCGGGCACACTGAGCTTATCGTTTTCCCGCCGATGCTTGTATTCGTAGGCGCCTTCCTCGATGCCCCGGTCACTGATGACAATGCGGTGGGGGATGCCGATCAATTCCATATCCGAGAACTTCACCCCCGGACGCTCCTTGCGGTCGTCATACAGCACCTCGATACCCAGCTCGGTGAATTCCTGGTACAAAGCGTCTGCTGTCTCCTGTACTGCCGGGGACTTGTGATTGTTGAGGGGGACGATGGCCAGTTGGAAGGGGGCGATGGCTTCCGGCCAGATAATGCCGTATTGGTCGTGGTTTTGCTCAATGGCCGAGGCCACCACCCGGGTAACCCCGATGCCGTAACAGCCCATGGGCATAATGTGGTTTTTGCCGTTTTCGTCCAGCACCGCTGCCTTCAGGGCTTCGCTGTACTTGGTGCCCAGCTGGAAAATATGGCCAACCTCAATGCCGCGTTTGATCACCAGTGTGCCCTGGCCGCAGGGGCTGGGGTCGCCTTCCGCCACATTGCGCAGGTCCGCCACTTCATCAAAGCGGGCATCCCGTTCCCAGTTGACACCGCTCAGGTGGAAGCCGTCTTCATTGGCACCACACACAAAATCCGACAGGTTCACCACGCTGCGGTCGGCGATCACCGGAATGGATAATTGGATGGGGCCGATGGAACCGGGTTTACACCCGATGGCCTGTTCCACTTCCTCATCGCTGGCGAAGGTGAGCGGGGCGGCCACCAGCGGATGCTTCTCCGCTTTGATGTCGTTCAGCGCTTTATCGCCACGCAGCAGCAATGCCACCAGTCGGGTGCCGCCGTCTTCCGAGGTGCCGTGCACGATCAGGGTTTTGACAATACGCTCTGCTGGCACCTGCAAAAACGAGGCTACTTCCTCAATGCTGTGCTGATCCGGCGTGGCGATTTTCTGCAGCTCCGCAGCGGGTTGCGGGCGGTGGTCACCGATCTCCAGTGCCTCTGCCATTTCAATGTTGGCCGCAAAATCGCTGCTGTCGCTGAAGGCGATATCGTCCTCACCGGAATCCGCCAGCACGTGAAATTCGTGGGAGCTGTTGCCGCCGATGCTGCCGGTGTCTGCCAATACCGGGCGGAAATCCAGCCCCAACCGGGTAAATATGCTGCTGTAGGTGGCGTACATCAGGTCATAGGTTTGCTGCAGGGAGGTCTCATTCAAATGGAAGGAGTAGGCGTCTTTCATGATGAATTCCCGCGAGCGCATGATGCCGAAACGGGGCCGGATTTCATCCCGGAACTTGGTCTGGATCTGGTAAAAGTTACAGGGCAGTTGTTTGTAGCTCTGGATGTTGTTGCGTACCAGGTCCGTGATCACCTCCTCATGGGTGGGGCCCAGCACGAAATCACGATTGTTGCGATCCTGGAAGCGCAACAGCTCAGGGCCATAGGCCTCCATGCGTTGGGATTCCTGCCACAGTTCCGCCGGTTGCACCACCGGCATCAGCACTTCCATGGCGCCGGATTTGTTCATCTCCTCCCGGACAATTCGCTCCACCTTCTGCAACACGCGCAGCCCCAGGGGCAGCCAGGTATACAGGCCCGAGGCCAGTTTGCGGATCATTCCGGCACGCAGCATAAGCTGGTGACTGATTACTTCGGCATCCGCAGGGGTTTCCCTGAGTGTGGCAAGCAGGTATTCGGTGGTTTTCATCGGGTGAATTCTCAATCTCTGGACAGTGAAGCGAACAAGGCCCCGATTTTACGGGTTGTTGCGGTTCATAACAATAAATGTGATTCGGTAGGGGAGGCAACCCCATTGCCCCGGCCGGAACGGCGGGGTGGAAGGTAAAGAAAAAGGGGCTTGCGCCCCTTTCGTTCTTAGGAAGCCATGTCTTTCAGCTTCTTCAGCGGCAGTACCTTAACACGGGTGCTGGCAGGTTTGGCTGCCACATCCATGGTTTCGCCGGGACGGAAAGGGTTGGGCACATTTTTGCGTGCTTTCTGTGCAGGCTTCTTGATGGTTTTGATTTTCATCAGGCCAGGTACAGTGAAGGTACCCACGCCGCGTGGTTTTACGTGCGCTTCGATCAGGGTGCTCAGTTCGTCGAGCACAGCCTGAACCTGCTTACGGCTCAGTTCAGTGTTCTCAGCGATGGTGTTCAGGATTTGGGTCTTGGTCATGGCTTCTTTAACGACCACGGCCTTTTTCGGTGCGGCGGCTTTGGCTGGGGCGGCTTTCTTGGCAGCTACTTTTTTCGCTGGGGCCTTTTTGGCAGCTACTTTTTTAGCAGGTGCTTTCTTGGCAGCGGCTTTTTTAACAGGAGCTTTTTTCTTTGCAGGCATAATTGCTTCCTTTGATTTTAGTTATGGCAAGTCCTGGTGTTGTATCGCGAAGTGTGAGTATGGGAGCCCAAATCAATGCAATCGCAGCAACAGTACCAGCTGTCGCGGATAATTATTGATCCTAAATTTGGGAGTAGCAAGTAAATAAATGCACTTTTTGCCTGTTTTTATAGGGTCTAACGCAAAAAATCGCCGATTTTATCCATCTTGCTGCAGGGTTCTGGCGACTTCGTTAAATACGTTGACCCAGTTCGGATCAAAGTGGGTGCCGGAACAGCGGTTAATTTCCAGTACCGCGCGCACGAAGGGCCGCTTCAGATTGGTGCTGTACGCGCGTTCGTGAGTGCGGGCTTCAAACGCGTCGACGATGGCGAGAATCTTCGCGCCCGGGCAAATGTGTTGGCCGGTTAAACCAGCAGGATACCCGGTACCATCTTCTCTTTCGTGATGTTCCAGCACAATATAACTGGCCTGTTCCCAGGTCCGCATCGCTGATACCAGGGTGAATGCCTGCTGTGTGTGGGAGCGTAGCAAAGCGGTTTCCTCGGTGTTCAACGGTGTGCTCTTGTGCAGTACGGGCAGAGGCAGGAACGCCATGGCCACGTCGTGCATGAACACCGCTGCGGCCATTTGGGCAGGTTCCACCGGCTCGCCGGCATGCCGGTTCATGGCCAGGCATAATTGCAGGATACGTGCGGTTCGCCCCAGCCAGTATTGAGAGCGCTCCTCCAGGGGAGCACTCAACTGGTGGAAGAAGCGCAGGTCATCATCGAGCTCCACTGCGAACTGATCGAGTATGGCGAGATTGTCCGCTGTGGCCACCAGGGTTTTTGCGGCGGACGGCAGAGGTTTTCCTTTGCTGACATTGTGCTCCAGTGTGTCGGGCGCCATGATGCCCAGCGCGGCGCGAATGGCTTGCTGCCTCTGCTCTTCATTTTCGGTGCCGGTTTGACTGATGTGTCCGCACAGGGTTTCCAGCTGCGGCAATGAAAGCGGTGGGGGCTGTTGTTCCAGTCGCGCCCGTACCAGCCGATCGGTGGTGTCCATGGCGACCAGGATGACGTCACTTAAATAGGTATCAAACGTCACGCTGCCGTTGCGAATGGCATCCAGTACATCTTCCACGCTCTGTAACAGTGGGGAGAGATCCCGTAACCCCACATAGATCAGATTGCCTTTTATGGTGTGCACTGAGCGGAACAGGTCATTGAGCAGGGTGCTATCGGTGGGGGTGTGCTCGAGCTCGATCAGGGCGCTTTCGCAATGTGCGTGGGCTTCCCGGAAATCCAGGAAGAAGTCTTCCATCAGGTCGTGCTGGAACTCGTCGTCGGAACTCTGGGTGGCCATACGCTCTCTCCCGGTTGGTGATTGCTTTAGTATAGGCGCTGAACAGTCAGTCCTGGTGCTGCCAAATGGGCGGCAACCCGCTATAATGTGGCCCCTTTTTCCGGATGGCTGTGGGTTTGACCTGGTCAGTTGTCCTAAATTCTTTTAAAAACATATAGATACAGGTTCTGCTCGAGGTGTTTGGTCATGCCGATTTATGAGTATCAATGCCAGTCTTGTGGTCACGAATTGGAAGCGATCCAGAAAATGAGTGATGCGCCCCTGACGGATTGCCCCCAATGTCAGGAAAGCACACTGAAAAAACGCATTTCCGCTGCCGGTTTCCGCCTTTCCGGCAGCGGTTGGTATGAGACCGATTTCAAAACCGGAAAGAAAAAGAATCTGGCGAACCAGGATACCGGTTCCGCCCCCAAATCCGCCGACAAGCCCAGCTGCCCGTCGGCCAGTTGATTGCAATCCTATACAGACGAATCAGACAGGTATTAATGTTATGCGAAGCCATTACTGTGGCCATCTCAACGAATCTCACATCGACCAAACCGTAACGCTCTGCGGCTGGGTGCATCGTCGTCGCGACCATGGTGGCGTTATTTTTCTGGATCTGCGTGATCGTGAGGGTATTGCCCAGGTAGTGGTGGACCCGGACACCGAAGAGGCTTTCGCCCGCGCTGACCGTGTGCGCAGCGAATACGTTATCCGGCTCACCGGCCGCGTGCGCAACCGTCCGGAGGGCACCACCAATCCGGAAATGCCCACCGGCATGGTTGAGGTACTGGGCAAAGAGCTGGAAATCCTCAATGCTTCGGAAACCCCGCCGTTCCAGCTGGACGAGCACACCAATGTGGGTGAGGACGTGCGCCTCAAATACCGCTATATGGATTTGCGCCGCCCGGAAATCCAGAATCGCCTGGCCTTCCGCTCCAAGGTGACCAACGCCATCCGCAATTATCTGGACAGTGCCGGCTTTCTGGACGTGGAAACCCCGATTCTGACCAAGGCCACGCCGGAAGGCGCGCGGGATTACCTGGTGCCCAGCCGAACCCATCCTGGCAGCTTTTTCGCGTTGCCCCAGTCACCGCAGTTGTTCAAACAGTTGCTGATGGTGTCGGGCATGGACCGCTATTACCAGATCGCCAAGTGTTTCCGGGATGAAGACCTGCGGGCAGACCGCCAACCGGAGTTCACCCAGATCGACATCGAGGCGTCCTTTGTCAATGAGGAGGATGTCATGGCGGTGGCCGAGAACATGGTGCGCAAACTGTTCAAGGACCTGCTGGGTGTGGAATTGCCGGATTTCCCCCGCATGCCCTATTCCGAAGCCATGTCCCGTTATGGCAGTGACAAGCCCGACCTGCGTATTCCGCTGGAACTGGTGGATGTGGACGACCTGATGCGTCAGGTGGAGTTCAAGGTGTTCTCCGGACCGGCCACCGATCCCAAAGGCCGGGTGTGTGCTCTGCGGGTGCCTGGCGGCGCCAGTCTGAGCCGGAAGGAAATCGATGACTACACCAAATACGTGGGCATTTACGGCGCCAAAGGCCTGGCCTGGATCAAGGTGAATGAGCTGGATAAAGGCATCGACGGCCTGCAGTCACCCATCGTGAAAAACATGACCAACGTGGTCATGGAAATGATGGCCCGCCTGGAAGCGCAGGACGGCGATATCATTTTCTTCGGCGCCGGCAAGGCCACCACGGTCAATGAATCCATCGGGGCACTGCGGATCAAGCTCGGGCACGACCTGAATATGGTGCAAGGTGAGTGGGCGCCCCTGTGGGTGGTGGATTTCCCCATGTTTGAGGAGGACGATAGTGGGCGCTGGACCGCGATCCATCATCCGTTCACCGCTCCCTCCTGCGATCCGGAAATGCTGGAAAAAGACCCCGGTGCCGCGTTATCCCGGGCCTACGATATGGTATTGAACGGCACCGAGCTGGGTGGCGGTTCCATTCGTATCCACAGTCCGGAGATGCAGCGCACCGTGTTCCGCGCCCTCAATATCAGTGATGACGAAGCCAATGAGAAATTCGGTTTCCTGCTGGATGCATTGAAATTTGGTGCACCGCCGCACGGTGGTCTGGCATTCGGTCTGGATCGGTTGATCATGTTGATGACCGGCGCTCAATCCATCCGGGATGTGATTGCTTTCCCCAAAACGCAAACGGCCGCCTGTGTTATGACCGCAGCTCCGTCCACTGTGGACCCCAAGCAGTTGCGTGAAGTGGGCATCCGGTTGCGACAGGCCGATGAAAAGTAAGACCAGGCTGTACACAGCAGCCACAGGGACACACTAAACAGGCACACATTGAAGAGAAAAGCGAAACAGGAGTGATCGATGGCCGGTCATAGCAAATGGGCCAACATCAAGCACCGAAAAGCGGCCCAGGATGCCAAGCGGGGGAAAATTTTCACCCGTTTGATCCGGGAAATCACCATTGCTGCCAGGGCAGGGGCGTTGCCGGAAGACAACCCGCGGCTGCGCCTGGCGATGGATAAAGCCCTCGCTGCCAACATGACCAAGGACACCATTGAGCGGGCTATCAAGCGTGGCTCCGGTGGTGAAGACGGCGGCCAACTGGATGAGCTCACCTATGAAGGCTACGGCGTAGGTGGTGTTGCGGTGATCGTGGAAACCATGACGGACAATCGCAATCGTACGGCGGGGGAGGTGCGTCACGCCTTTACCAAATTCGGTGGCAACCTGGGTACCGAGGGCTCAGTGGCTTTTCAGTTCACCAAGCGTGGTGAGATCGTAATGGAGGCGGGTGTGGATGAGGACGCCCTTATGGAGGCGGCTCTTGAAGCCGGTGCCGAGGACGTGCTTCCGGCCGGTGATGGTGGCTTCGAGGTGATTACTCCCTGGGAGGACCTGGCCAGGGTCAAGGCCACCCTGGACCAGGCGGGGCTGCCCTCTGTCAGCGCCGAAATCAATATGGCGCCGGCAGTTCAAGTGGACATGGACCTGGAGACCGCTACCACCATTCTGAAAATGATCGACATGCTGGAAGAGCTGGATGACGTGCAGAACGTCTACAGCAACGCCAATTTCACCCAGGAATTGATGGAGCAAATGGATTCCTGAGGCGGTGTTGGTTTGTTGGTTGACCAGTGAAAGGCCACGACTCTTCGGTACAGTGGCCTTTTTTTCGCCTGCAGTAGTCGACATGCCCGCTGGTACTATTTCATAACCCCGAACGCACGACCTGCGTACACTGATCTCAATCGCGGGCACCTCTCCTATCTCTTCGCAAACGCTATTCGAACTCGTGGGTGCTCGCGAGTAAAACGCCAGGAATGGCGTAACCCCCCCTAAAGCGGCACCACCCCGGGTGCCGCTTCTTTTTTCTAAACTTATGAAATTAGTGGAAATTGGTGTCGACTCCCATTGCAGTGCTGCTAGACTAGGCTGCAAACAGCAGGCAAACGGGATTTCCTTCATTACATGACCATTGTGTTGGGCATCGACCCGGGTTCCAGGGTGACGGGGTACGGGGTAATCGCCTCCGAGGGCTCAAAGTTAATTTATATCGACAGTGGGTGTATTCGCACCCAGGCGGCGGAAACCCTCAGTGAAAAGCTGGACATCATCTATCGCGGTGTCAACGAAGTGATCCACCTGCATACGCCCCAGGAGGTCGGGGTCGAACAGGTTTTTATGGCGCGCAATGCAGACTCCGCGCTCAAGTTGGGGCAGGCCCGTGGCGCTGCCATCGTCGCCTGTACTTTCAACAAACTCCCGGTTTACGAATATTCCGCCCGCCAGGTCAAGCAATCCGTGGTGGGCACTGGAGCGGCGGACAAGATCCAGGTTCAGGCCATGATCTGCCGCTTATTGGGGCTGGAAAAGGCACCCCAGGCGGATGCTGCGGATGCCCTGGGGGTGGCGGTGTGCCACACCCATATGACCCAGGGTATGATCCGGATGGCCGGTGCCCGCAAATTGCGCAGAGGTCGCCTGCGCCGCTGACCGTTGCAGCCCATTCAGAATTCTGACTAAGACAATCTATGATCGGACGTATAAAAGGTATCATCATTGAGAAACAGGCCCCGGTGCTGCTGGTGGATGTGGCGGGGGTGGGCTATGAAGTGGAAGCGCCTATGACCACGTTTTACCGCATCCCGGAGGTGGGCAAAGAGGTTGTTCTGCACACCCACTTTGTGGTGCGGGAAGACGCGCAGTTGCTCTACGGCTTTTTCGAGAAGGAAGAACGGGAGTTGTTCCGCCTGTTGATTAAGGTGAACGGCGTTGGCCCCAAGATGGCGTTGGCCATTTTATCCGGCATGGAGGGCTCAGAATTCGTGCGCTGTGTACAGGATCACGATACCAATACCTTGGTAAAATTGCCCGGCGTCGGCAAGAAAACTGCAGAACGGCTGGTCATTGAAATGCAGGATCGTGTGAAAGCGTTCACCCACTTGGCTCCGCAACCGGAGCTGGCCCCGGTCACTGAACGCCAGCGAGGCCCGCGAGCCGAGATCAATGATGCCGAAAGCGCACTGATTGCGTTGGGCTACAAGCCCACAGAGGCAGCTAAAGCCATTGCCGCCATTGACTCAGATGGGCTGAAAAGTGAAGAAATCATTCGCCAGGCACTGAAGCGCATGGTGAACTAAAGGCTGAACCATAGAAAAGCTGAATCATAAGACGAAGGCACTATGATCGAATCTGATCGTCTGATATCACCGTTAGGTTCCCGCGAGGATGCCCATGATCGGGCCATCCGTCCCACGTCATTGGCGGATTACACCGGCCAGGAAGCCGTGCGGGAACAAATGGAGATATTCATTACCGCAGCCCGCAGGCGCAGCGAAGCCCTGGATCATACCCTGATTTTTGGGCCCCCCGGCTTGGGCAAGACCACACTGGCCAACATCATCGCCAACGAAATGGGTGGCAACCTGAAAAGCACGTCCGGCCCGGTGCTGGAAAAAGCCGGCGACCTGGCGGCCTTGCTCACCAACCTGGAGGAGGGCGATGTGCTGTTTGTGGATGAAATCCACCGCCTCAGCCCCATGGTGGAGGAAATCCTGTACCCCGCCATGGAAGATTATCAGCTGGACATCATGATCGGGGAAGGGCCCGCCGCCCGCTCCATCAAAATTGATCTGCCTCCCTTTACTCTGGTGGGTGCCACCACCCGAGCCGGCCTGTTGACCTCACCCCTGCGCGATCGCTTTGGTATCGTGCAGCGGTTGGAATTCTATTCCGTCGAGGAACTGGCGCGCATTGTGTCCCGCTCTGCTTCGATTCTGGGGGTCATCATGGATCAGGAAGGCGCGGTGGAAGTGGCACGGCGCAGCCGGGGTACACCCCGAATCGCCAACCGGTTGTTACGCCGGGTGCGGGATTTTGCGGAAGTGAAGGGCGATGGCCGGGTGTCGGCCGAGGTGGCCGGCAAAGCCCTCGATATGCTTAAGGTGGATTCCCACGGGTTCGACACCATGGACCGCCGCTTGCTGCTCACCATCATGGAAAAATTTGACGGTGGACCGGTCGGGGTGGAAAGTCTGGCCGCCGCCATCAGCGAGGAATCCGGTACCCTCGAAGACGTCATCGAGCCTTACCTGATACAGCAGGGCTTTATCATGCGCACACCCCGGGGGCGGGTGGCCACCAGTACTGCCTACCAGCATTTCGGATTGAATCCACCCCGGGATTCTGCGCCCCCCGATTCCTCACCCCCCACTGCGGATTTGTTCAGCAATGAGTGAATTTTTTGTGCCGGTACGGGTCTATCTGGAAGATACCGATGCGGGCGGCATTGTATACTACGTGAATTACCTGAAATTCATGGAACGGGCCCGTACGGAGTTGCTCCGGCAGATGGGGTCTGAATTCGGCGAACTGTACCGGCAGGGGTTGCAGTTTGTGGTGCACAGTGTGGATGCCCAATACCGCAAACCGGCACAGGCAGACGACGAATTGCAGGTGTCTGCCCGGGTGGAGAAGATCGCCCGTACGTACATCCTGTTTCACCAGCAGGTACGAAAGGGGGATGACCTGATGTGTGAAGCCCGTATCAAGGTGGCCTGCATCAGTGCGACCAAACTCAAACCTGCTCCCATACCTTCAGAATTACAGCAACAATTTGCCGACGTTTCGGCCTGAATAGGAGACCATCTCTCGTGGAATCTATGTCCGTTGTCAGTCTCATCATCAATGCGTCCATCGTGGTCCAGCTGGTGATGCTGATCCTGTTCTCACTCTCCATGATTTCCTGGTACATGATCTGGCAGCGGCAGGCCGTTTTGTCCAAAACCAAAAAGGCTCTGATGAACTTCGAAGAGCGTTTTTGGTCCGGCATTGATCTCAGTCGCCTGTTTGTGCAGGTCAATACCGAACCCAATGCGTTCAGCGGCGAAGAGAATATCTTCCGTGCTGGCTTCAAGGAGTTTGCCCGTCTGCGCAAAAGCGCCCACAGTGATCCGGAAGCCGTGATGGCGGGTACCGAGCGTTCCATGCGGGTGGCGCTGTTGCGGGAACAGGAAAAACTGGAAACTCACCTGCCGTTTCTGGCGACCGTGGGCTCCACCAGCCCCTATATCGGCCTGTTTGGCACCGTTTGGGGCATCATGCATTCCTTTCTGGCGCTGGCCAATGAAACCCAGGCCACCCTGTCGGTGGTGGCACCGGGTATTGCCGAGGCGCTGATCGCCACCGCCATCGGTCTGTTTGCGGCAATCCCGGCGGTGATCAGCTACAACCGGTTTTCCTCCTCCGTGGACCATCTGCTGCACAACTATGAGACGTTCATGGACGAGTTCTCCAGCATATTGCACCGCAAGGCCCATTCCTCCGAACCGGAAGCCAAAGGGTGATGGAGCGTTAGAGGCTTATGTCCCAGAAACGAACGACTGTCCGCCGTAAACCACTCTCCGAAATCAACGTGGTGCCCTACATCGACGTAATGTTGGTGTTGCTGGTGGTGTTCATGATCACCGCCCCCATGATGACCTCAGGTATCAAAGTGGATTTGCCGGACGCCAATGCCGAACCCCTGGTTCTGCCCAAAGACCAGCAGTATGTGATTGTGTCCGTGAATCACAATGGCCAGTACTTTATCAGCACTGCCGACGACAAGCAGACCCCCAAGGCGCTGCCGGAGATCGTTGCCGCTGTGGCCGCCCTGAAGGAAAAGAAACCCGATACCCCGGTATTGATGGAAGGCGATGAGCGGGTGGCGTACGGGCTGGTGATGCGGATGATGATTGCGTTGCAGCAGGCCGGCGTGAACGACGTGGGCCTGGTCACTGAAAGCAGCGCCAAGGAGTAGCCCTTGTCCTTATCCTCGGTGGACATCGCTGCCCTGACCAAGGCCATACTGGTGCATGCACTGGTGGTGGGGCTGTTGTTTTTCAGTTGGCCATCCAGCGATGAGGTGGTGCACCTGAAGCCCATGCCCAAGCACGTAACCGCGGTGGTGGTGGAAAAACCCAAGCCCAAGGCTGCTCCAAAACCGGCGGTGCAACCCAAACCGCAGCCCAAACCCGCTCCCAAGCCTGAGCCGAAACCACAGCCCAAACCCAAACCGGAGCCCAAGCCACAACCTAAGCCGCAGCCCAAACCGGCACCCAAGCCCCAGCCGGCAGCACAGAAACCGCAGCCGAAGCCGGAGCCCAAACCGGAGCCGGCCGGCAGTGCTTTCAGCGATCTGTTGAAAGAGGAAATGGAGGCGATCCAGAAAGACGAAACGGCATCGGTGGAAGCGGTGGATGCCAGCGAAACTCAGCAGCAACTGGATGAAATCACCCAATATAAGGCGATGATCCAGCAAACCATGAAGCGTTACTGGGCCAGACCCCCCAGTGCCCGCAACGACATGGTGGTGGACCTCAGCATCAGCCTGCTACCTGGTGGTGAGGTGAAGACCGTCACCATTGACCGATCCAGCGGCAACGGCGCATTCGATAACTCGGCGGTGCAGGCCGTACAGCGCGCGGGGCGCTTCTCCGTTCCTTCCGACCCGGTTTTGTTTGACCGGCATTTCCGGCACTTTAAAATGCGGTTCAAACCGGGCGATTTACGCTATTAACCCGAACACGAGGTGAGCAAGAGACCGATTATGAAACATATGGTTACGATGTTGTGTTGGCTGGCCTTATTCGCAGTGCCAGCGCGAGCTGAATTGATCATCACTATTACTGAAGGGATTACCGATGCAACCTCCATTGCCATCGTGCCCTTCGCCTGGGCTGGGCCACGGCTGCCAGAGGATGTGGCGGGCATAGTGGCGGCGGATCTGCACCGGTCCGGGCAGTTCGCACCCCTGGACCGTTCCAAGATGCTGAGTCTGCCGACGCAGCAGAGCCAGGTGTTTTTCCGGGACTGGCAGTCCAAAACCAACGGCGCCCAATACCTGGTGATCGGGCGCATGAGTGGAACCGGTGACGGAAAATATCGGGTGGACTACCAGCTTTTTGACGTGTACCAGCAGCGCTCCATGAACAAATGGTTCGCCACCGGCAATGATCTGCGGGCGCTGGCGCATCATATCAGTGATGTGCTCTACAAGGAGCTGACGGGCATTCGGGGGGCGTTCTCCACCAAGATGGTGTACGTCACCATGGAGTATCTGCAGAAACTGGGGGTCAGGGTGCAGCGTTATCGTCTGTACGTGGCGGATGTGGATGGGCATAACGAGCGGATTCTGATGGAGTCCAGCGAGCCCATTCTGTCTCCCAGCTGGGCGCCCAACGGCCGCCATATTACCTTCGTCTCGTTCAAAAGCACCCGGCCTGCCATTTACATCATGGATACCAAAACCCTGCAGGAGAAGAAAATTACCGGTTTTGCCGGTTTAAACGGCGCGCCCCGATTCTCGCCAGACGGTCGTAGTATGGCCATGGTGCTGTCCAAAGACGGCAATCCGGAAATCTACACCATGGATCTGAGCACTGGAAAACTGAAGCGGATTACCAATCATTACGCCATTGATACCGAACCCACGTGGTCGCCGGACGGGCAAAGTCTCATTTTTACCTCTGAAAGAGGCGGTTCACCACAAATTTATCGCCAGCATCTTGATTCTGGAAAGGTTGAACGCTTAACATTCGATGGCAACTACAATGCGCGTCCGGCATTGACTCCAGACGGTAGATTCCTGGCAATGGTGCATCGATCCAACGGCATCTTTCACATCGCTGTGAAGGACCTGTATCGGGGAACATTCAACATTTTGACGGAAACGAACCTGGACGAATCGCCCAGCATTGCACCTAATGCGAGCATGATCATTTACGCCACCATGGATAACAACCGCGGTGTGCTCGCAGCGGTGTCTTTGGATGGCAGAGTCAAAGTGAAGCTGCCATCGCGGATTGGGGATGTGCGTGAGCCCGCCTGGTCGCCGTTTTTGTAAAAAAAATGTTGTAAGCCTGTTTAAAAACTTTAAACGAACCACTAATATCTGCCAGGAGTTACCACTCTTAGGAGTTATATGAAAATGTCCATGAATACCCGTAACGTTGTTTTCGCTCTGATTGCTGCTGTTGCCATTTCTGCTTGTAGTTCCACCCCTGAGGACACAACTACAACTGAAGCTCCTGTATACACTCCTACTGAGTCCGAAGTAGGTGGTGGTGCAGTGGAAGACAGCTATGCTCCTGCTGAGCAAAGCGATCCTACTCTGCAATACCGAGTGGTGTACTTCGACTTTGACAAAGCCAACATCCGTTCAGACGCTATTGCGATTCTGAAGGCTCACGCCTTGTACCTGTCTCAGAACCCTGCAGCCCGTGTACGTATCGAAGGCCATGCTGATGAGCGTGGAACCCGCGAATACAACATGGCTCTGGGTGAGCGTCGTGCCAAGGCTGCTGCCAGCTTCCTGGCTGCTAACGGAGCCTCTGCTTCCCAGCTGGAAATCATCAGCTACGGTGAAGAGCGCCCGGTGGCACTGGGTCACGAAGAAAGCTCCTGGTCCCAGAACCGTCGCTCTGAATTGAACTACACCTCCGAAGCGCCCTAATATAGATGCTTCGAACGTTAATAGTTCTAGCGGTATCCACGGCCACTGCATCTGCAGTGGCCGTTCCTCCCTACGAACCTCTCCCTTCCAGCAAACCCAAGTCCAGCCAAACCACCAGCACACCCAGCTATTCAGCATCGACCCCAGTCCAGTCTGGTCCGGTCGCTGCGGACGCTGACCCCGGTTTTTCCTACAGTGCGGCGGTGGATAGCAGCGCCGGTGCTGCCGGTGTGTCCTGGGATGTTATGTCCCAAATGCAGCAGATGCAGCAGGAAATCCTGCAATTGCGGGGCATGGTGGAGGAGCTCAAGCACCAAATCGATATCATGCAGAAGCAGGAGCGTGAGCGCTACCTGGATCTGGACCTGAGAATCAATCAGCTGCAGTCTGGCGGTGCGTCCACTGGCAGCAGCAAAGTCACCAAGGCGCCGCGCGCCAAAGAAGACGACAAAGTCCTCTATGACAAAGCCAGCCAATTGCGAAAAGAAGGCAAGTACGAAGAGGCCATCGCGGTGCTTAATCAGCTGCTGCAACAGTCACCGGACGGGCTTTACGCCCCTTACTGCGAGTATTGGCTGGGTGAGCTGTACATGGTGGCAGACCCGGTTGATCTGGATGAAGCCAAGCGTCATTTCATCAACTTGCTGGCCAACCACCCGGATCACGTGAAAGTACCTGATGCGATGTATAAGCTTGGTAAGCTGTATGCGTCCAAAGGCGAAACCAGTAAGGCGAAAAGCACGCTGAACGAGTTGGTCAAAAGATACCCAGAAAAATCCGCCGCCAAATTGGCAAGCGACTTGTTAAAAACACTCTAGAGACTGTCATCCGCCCGAGCCTTGAGTTAAGATTGCGCGCTTTCCAGCCACGGAGTGCAGAGTGACTCAGCTACGAATTACCGAAATTTTCAACTCTTTGCAGGGTGAGGCCAGAACCATCGGGCGCCCTACGGTATTCGTGCGCCTGACCGGCTGCCCGTTGCGCTGCCAGTATTGTGATACCACTTACGCGTTTTCCGGTGGCGACATGTGGGCCCTGGAGGATATCCTGCAGGAAGTGGCCTCCTATTCCCCGCGCTATGTAACGGTCACCGGCGGCGAGCCCCTGGCTCAGCCGGGCTGTCGAACCTTGCTGACGGCGTTGTGCGATGCCGGATATCAGGTCTCCCTGGAAACCAGTGGTGCGCTGGATATCGCCGACCTTGACCCCAGGGTGAGCGTAGTTCTGGATCTGAAAACGCCGGACTCCGGAGAGAGCCATCGCAACCTGATGGAGAACATTCCCCATCTCAAGCCACTGGATCAGGTGAAGTTCGTTATCTGCAGCCGTCAGGACTACCAGTGGGCGCGGATGAAGGTGGACGAGTTGGGTTTGGCCCAACGGGTTGACGACGTGTTGTTTTCCCCCAGCCACGGACAGATCAGCGTGGTTGAGTTGGCGGACTGGATTGTTGAGGATCGCCTGCCAGTCCGTTTCCAGTTGCAATTACACAAGGTGTTGTGGGCCGACGAGCCGGGGCGTTAATGATGTCAGATTCCAAGCGAGCAGTCGTGTTGTTATCCGGAGGTTTGGACTCCGCCACCTGTCTGGCAATCGCCCGCAGCCAGGGCTATGCCTGTTATGCCCTCAGTTTTCACTACGGTCAGCGCCACGATTCTGAATTGGCGGCGGCCCAGCGGGTGGTGGCAGCTCTGGGTGCTGAGGAGCTCAAGACCATCCACATCAATATGGGTGACATTGGTGGCTCAGCCCTGACGGACCCGGCCATTGATGTTCCTGAGGCGCCCACAGAGGGGATTCCGGTAACCTACGTACCGGCGCGAAATACCGTGTTCCTGTCGTTAGCGCTCGGTTGGGCGGAAGTACTCGACGCCGACGCGATATTCATCGGCGTCAATGCAGTGGACTATTCCGGTTATCCGGACTGTCGGCCTGAGTTCATCGCTGCATTTGAACGCCTTGCCACATTGGCCACCAAGCGAGGCGTGGAAGGACACCCTATCGTCATTGAGGCACCTCTTCTGAAGCTGTCCAAGGCTGAAATTATCCAGCAGGGGGTGGCGCTGGGGCTGGACTATGGGCTTACGGTGTCCTGCTATCAAGCGGACCGTCAGGGCCGGGCCTGCGGTGTGTGCGACAGTTGTCGGCTCCGAAAAGAGGGTTTTGCCCAGGCTGGCGTGCAGGATCCAACACCCTATCGTTAAAACCCTGTTTTTTCAGGTGCTTTGGTCAGTTTCGTGAACGGAGTGGGGCGAACGCAAAAAAGCGTATGAAAATCAAGGCCATAAATTTGAAAAAAAGCCTTGTGATTTAAATTTTAATCAGTATTATACGCATCCGTTGACGGGTCGTTAGCTCAGTCGGTAGAGCAGTTGGCTTTTAACCAATTGGTCGATGGTTCGAATCCATCACGACCCACCATTATTCGGAAAGGCCGCTTTGATCGTCAAAGCGGCCTTTTTCATTTGGGGTATGGTGCGCTGCATCGGCCGGAGCTTGATTGCCCGGATAGATCCCCAATATAGACGTAAAGTACTTATGGTATGATTGGAACCCATTTTTACTATGTGTCACCCGTTGTTGCCAGGGCAGCCCTGGAGGTATCAGTAGCATGAACACATCCGTAGCGGACTTTGTCAGAGATCATCTGGATGGCAGCCACCTGCAGTCGCACCTTACCGACGCTGAGAAGTCAGAATACCGCGAACAGATTAAAGCTTTGTTAAAGGAGCAAAATGCGGTTCTGGTGGCGCACTACTATACCGACCCCGAGATTCAGTCCCTGGCGGAAGAAACCGGTGGCTGCGTATCGGATTCGCTGGAAATGGCGCGTTTTGGCAAAACCCATCCGGCACAGACCCTGATCGTCGCCGGTGTCAAATTCATGGGTGAGACTGCCAAAATTCTGAGTCCCGAAAAAACCGTGCTGATGCCCACCCTGGAAGCCACCTGCTCCCTGGACCTTGGCTGCCCGGTGGAGGAGTTTTCCGCTTTTTGTGATCAGCACCCTGACCGCGAAGTGGTGGTGTACGCCAACACTTCGGCAGCGGTGAAAGCACGGGCAGACTGGGTGGTGACGTCCAGTATCGCCGTGGAGCTGATTGAGCACCTGCACAACCAGGGCAAGAAGATTATCTGGGCGCCGGACAAGTACCTGGGTTCCTATGTCCAGCGCGAGACCGGGGCGGATGTGTTGCTGTGGGACAGTTCCTGCATTGTGCACGAGGAATTCAAAGCCAAAGGCATTGAAGATCTCAAGAAAGCGTACCCGGGTGCGGCCGTGCTGGTGCATCCAGAATCGCCCGATTCGGTGGTGCAGATTGCGGATGCCGTCGGGTCTACGTCGCAACTGATCAACGCCGCCAAAACCCTGCCTAACGACACCTTTATCGTGGCCACGGATCGGGGAATTTTCTACAAGATGAAGCAAATGGCGCCAGAGAAGCGCTTTTTGGAAGCACCTACCGGCGGAAACGGCGCCACCTGCCGCTCTTGTGCCCATTGCCCCTGGATGGCCATGAACGCCCTGGACAGCCTGGCTGAGGAGCTTAAAGAGCATCGTAATGAGATTCACGTGGACGAGACGCTGATCGAGCAGGCGATGATTCCCCTCAACCGCATGCTGGCATTCGCCGAACAGCTGAGGCGGGCGCAAGCAGCTCCGGCCTAAATCTCCATATCACGCATAGATTGCTGCATTTCGCTGATGCGCTCGCTGATGCGGGCGGTCACGTGAAAGTCATCCCGCGCCAAGGGCAGGGCATACTGGAGCTGCTCGATGGCTTTTTGGGTGTGACCGTACAAGAAAAAGTATTCTGCTTTGGATTGATAGACCCCGAGCCGATTACCCTCTTTACCGTAAGCTTCCGCCATCAGAAACCACAGCAGGGGTTGGTTTTCCCGTTGGGTGAGTTGTTCGCGGAGCACGCTGACCGCTTTTCCCGTTTGCTTGTTCAGTGTCAGGGCATCTGCGTAATGTATGCTCAGTGGATAGTTATCGGGGGAGAAGTCCAGCCCCTTCTCAAGCAGGCTAATGGCCTCTGAGTAGCGTCCGGCTTTATTCAGTATCTCCGCCTTGGAGGCGATGTAGGTGATGCGGTTGCGGCGTTTCTCCAGTAATCGGTCGATCGAGGAAAGAGCTTTGTCCAATTGGTTGCTTTTCAGGTAGGCGCAGCTCAAGCCGTACTCTGTCACTTCAAGAAACGCGTTGGAATTTTGGATCTGGCGCTCGAGGTCGTTGATTTTGGCACTGACATCCCGCGCAAACTCAACTTCCAAGCGCATTTTCATCAGGTGAAACTCCAGGGAGTCGCTGTTGGGTACGGCAGGCAGCTGGGCTGCACGAGCCCGGGCATCGGTGATACGGGATTCGGTCACCGGGTGCGTGAGCAGAAATTCCGGGGGCAGCTCGCCGTAATAGCGCATGCTTCTTTGCAATGCTTCAAAGAAATCGGCCATGGCACCGGGGTTCATGCCGGCTCTTGCCAGGGTCTGCATGCCAACGCGGTCGGCTTCCTGTTCGTTGGCGCGACTGAACCTTAGTTGCGAATCAATGCTTGCCGCCTGGGTGGTGGCGAGGGCAGCCATCCCGGCCTCACCGCCGGCGGTGGCTGCGATGGCGATACTGGCCAGCAGTGCGGCCAGCCCTGCCCAGGAATTCTGTTGCGAGCGTTCCACGCCGCGGGCGAAATGGCGCTGGCTAAGGTGCGCCAATTCGTGGGCGATGACGCCGCCCACTTCGTCTTCGGTGCGGGCATTCAATAACAGGCCTCCGTTCAGGCCCATAACGCCACCGGGCACGGCGAATGCGTTGATGGCCGGGCTGTTGATCACCACCATCTCGATATCCGGCTCAGCAATATCACTGGCGGATGCCAGTCGATATACCAGGGTATACAGGTAATCGAAAATCAGCGGATCATGGATCAGGGGAGCCTGAGCCCTGAGCTGTCGCAACCAGGCTCGTCCCAGGCGGTATTCCTGTTCCGGGCTGACAATGGAGGAGCTTGCGTCGCCTAGGGCTGGCAGGGTGGAGGCAGTGGTGGGCAGCGGCGAGCACACCAGCCACAACACAATCAGGAGTCGGGCCGTGAGTCTGTGTCTGTACTGCGGGGTCATATTCAAGTTGATGCTGGTTTCCAGAAAGTCTTGTGCTTTGACCGGTAAAAAGAACAAAAGTTTATCAGCAGGTTAGCAGATGGGGGATATCCTCACAAAGTCAAATTTATCATCCGCTTAGGGCGGGATGTGGTGTCAATTCAGTCAATCGTTGTATATAGTGGTCTACCATTTTATTAGAGTGGGTGAGCAGCTGAATGAGTGAACAACCGCCCCGAGTGGAACTGGACGCCCGCGGACTGAATTGTCCGATGCCCTTGCTGAAGCTGAAACAACAGCTGAACCGCATGTCCGGTGGGCAGCAGATCTGTGTTCTGACCACAGATCCGGGGTCAGTGGGGGACTTCACCGCATTTGTCGGGTTGGCGGGTCACAAAATTCACGAGCAATCAGAGCAAAACGGCGAGTATCTGTTCATAATTGAGAAGCGGGCAGATTCGTAGTTCGGGACGGAAGTAGCACACAGCCTTATGTTTCAGATATTCACTGATTGGTATAAAGAGTACTTCTCCAATAAGGAAGCGGTGGTCCTGATCCTGCTGTTAACAGCAGGGCTGACGGTCGTGGTGACCATGGGGCAGGTATTGGCACCGGTGCTCACCGCCATTGTGCTGGCGTATCTACTGCAGGGGCTGATCAATTACATGGTGGGCCACAAGATTCCTCCTCTGGCTGCCTTCATCTTCACCTACGTGCTGTTTTTTACCGCTCAGATGGCGTTCCTGTTTGTGTTGGTGCCGTTGACCTGGGGTCAGCTGGTGCGCTTTCTCAATGAGCAGGTGCCGCGGATTCTGTCGGAAGCCAATGCGTTTCTGACGGTGTTGCCGGAGCGCTATCCCGACCTGGTGTCAGAACAGTGGGTGAATGAGATCAGCGCCATGACCACCACCACCCTGAAGAGTGTGGGGGAGTCGGTGGTGACGTTTTCGCTGGCCAATATTCCTAACCTCATGGGCATCCTGATCTTCCTGGTGTTGGTGCCGCTGCTGGTGTTTTTCTTCCTGAAAGACAAGGATCGCCTGATTTCCTCGGTGGTGGAGTTGCTGCCTGCTGACCGCCCGTTTATCACCCGGGTGATGAGTGAGATGGACGTGCAGATCTCCAATTATGTGCGGGGTAAGGCGATGGAAATCATCATCACCGGCGGCGTGACCTACATCACTTTTGTCATTCTGGGAGTGAACTACGCGGCCCTGTTGGGGTTGTTGGTGGGGTTGAGCGTGGTGGTGCCTTACATCGGCGCGACGGTGGTGACCATTCCGGTGGCCGTGGCTGCCTATTTCCAGTTCGGTTGGGGATCGGAGTTCATGTGGGTGATGGTGGCTTACGGTATCATCCAGGCTCTGGACGGTAATGTTCTGGTGCCGGTTCTGTTCTCCGAGGCGGTTAACCTGCACCCGGTGTCCATCATCACTGCGGTGTTAGTGTTTGGCGGATTCTGGGGGCTGTGGGGGGTGTTTTTTGCCATTCCATTGGCAACGCTGGTGAAGGCCGTGTTTACGTCCTGGCCCAGGGAACCTTTGCCGGAACTGCTCGCGGACAAGGAACCACTGGAACCGGGCCAGTAATCAGTCCACTGCTTCCGCTGCTTCCAGTACTTCCTCTACATGCCCATTCACTCGCACCTTACGCCATTCCCGGCGCAGGATGCCGTTTGAATCGATCAGGAAAGTGCTGCGTTCGACGCCCTGGATCTGCTTGCCGTACATGTTCAGTGGCTGAATCACATCGAACATCTGGCACAGATAGGCATCGGTATCGGAAATCAGCTCAAATGGAAACTGATACTGGGCCTTGAACTGCTCATGGGATTTCAGGATGTCTTTTGAAACCCCGAAAATCAGAGTCTTTGCCTTCACAAAGTCATCATAATAATCCCGAAAATCCAGGCCCTCGGTGGTGCAGCCGGGGGTGTTGTCTTTCGGGTAGAAGTACAGAACGACTTTCCAGCCCTTGAGTTTGGACAGCACAACGTCTTTCTGGCTGGTAGCCTGTGCTGCGAAATCCGGAACCGGTTTGTCGATTTCGACGATTGCCATTGACTCCTCCTAAGCCTTACAGTGGTTTTTGTTTTTAAACTGAATGCCAGTCTGCGCTGGCTTAACGGCGCGGCTCAATGGTGGCATCCAGGTTACGTTCGTCACAAAAGGCGATGAAAGCCTCTTTCAGGGGTGCAATTGCCAAGTTGGCTGGTACGTTCACAGCCAGTTCCAGGGAAAACATGGGGCTGCCGGTGTGGGCGGCGGCATAGGTCCCGGTTTCCATTTCTTCAATGTTGATGTCGCGCTCACTGAAAAAGCCGGCGATTTCCCGCACGATCCCGGGGTGATCCAGAGATACCACCGAAATGAAGTAGGGGCTGGAAGCGTCTTTGCTCGATCGGGGGTGTGTGCGCTTGAGGATAGTGGTCAGGCCGAACCGGTCAGCAACCTGGGGAATGGCAGATTCCGCACTGGAAACATGATCAGTTTGACCGCTGATCATCATAATCAGGGCGAATTCACCGCCCAGTACCGTCATCCGGGTGTCCAGAATGTTGCAGCCGGAGTCTCCAGCCGCCTTCGAGAGGCCGTTGATGATCCCGGGTTTGTCTTCTCCAATGGCAGAAATAACCAGGTATTCTTGCATTGCTCAGTCCTGATTGGTTGGAAGTTGAACAGGTTGACCTGTGCCAAAAAGTTCAGGCTTCTTAACCGGTTAAAAACTGAATTTGAGTTTAGCATCGGTATTTAGGAACAACTAGCTGAAAATGCTACAAATAATGGCCTGTGGCAGAAAAGCGCTGGAATGCCCCATATTTTGGGTCCTGCAGGTGGTATCTGCTTGTTATTGTTAACACGCGTCAGTACCATACCGGTTTGCCCAAATTAGGTGGAGATACGTTCGCAGATGATTACCGGTAGCCTGGTCGCGCTCGTCACCCCGATGCATGCTGATGGCAGCATTCATTGGGAGGCATTGGCCAAATTGATCGATATGCACATTGAGCAGGGAACCAACGCCATTGTGGCGGTGGGGACCACTGGCGAGTCCGCCACTCTGGATGTGGATGAGCATTGCGCGGTAATCAAATTCACTGTTGAGCGTGCGGCGGGACGCATTCCTGTCGTGGCCGGAACGGGCGCAAATTGCACCCGGGAAGCGATCGATCTGACCCGGGCGGCCAAGTCAGCGGGGGCGGATGCCTGCCTGCTGGTTGCGCCGTATTACAACAAGCCCACCCAGGAGGGTTTGTACCGGCATCATATGGCCATCGCCGATGCGGTGGAAATACCACAGATCCTTTACAATGTACCAGGTCGAACTGTGTGCGACATGCTTCCTGCCACGGTGAAGCGGATCAGTGCTCATCCCAATGTGGTGGCCATCAAGGAAGCCACCGGCAACCTGGATCGGGGCCGGGAGATCCTGGAACTGTGTGATCCGGAGTTTCTCCTCTATTCAGGAGATGATGCCACCGCCATGGACCTGATGCTATTGGGAGCAAAGGGAAATATTTCCGTCACGGCGAACGTTGCCCCCAAAGCGATGTCTGATTTGTGTGCGGCCGCCATGGCGGGTGACCGCGAACGGGCAGAATCCATCAATGAGCCGTTAATCGGCTTGCATAAGAACCTGTTCCTGGAAGCGAACCCGATTCCCGTCAAATGGGCATTGCAGCAGATGGGCCTGATCGAAGAGGGCATTCGTCTGCCGCTGACGCCATTATCGGAGCAATACCACCCGCCTCTGAAGGACGCCCTTGAACAAGCCAGCATTCTCTGAGCCGACTTGGTCTGCATAATAAGCGAAAACCAATAATTACATGTTCCCGGAGATTTGAATGCACATTGTACGAGCTGCGCTGCTCTTTACTGTGCTGATTGCGCTGTCAGGTTGTTCCTATCTGTTTGGTGAAGAAGGTCAGTTTCGTGAGCGCACGATGGACTATCAACAGGCGGAAAGTTTGCCGTCACTGAGCATTCCTGAGGGGATGGAAAGTCGGCCCAGACAGCAGCGTTACCCAATACCGGAAGTGGGAGCAGGCCCCTTCTACCAGCCCGAAGACAGCGAATCGATTCCCCGGCCTCAATCCCTGCTCAATGTGAACGAGGCCGCAGGTCTGGAGTTGCGGCAGGATTCCGGTCGGATGTGGCTGGTGGTGGAGCGTTCCACAGACGAGCTTTGGCACCAGCTGAATGAATTTGCCGCCAGCAATGTGTCCATTGATTTTGCAGATCGCAGCCAGGGGGTCATCGAAACCGGCTGGCTGGCACCGCGCAAGCTGCCTGGAGACAGCGGCTTCTGGAAGTCCGTGTGGCGATTTATTACGTTTAGTAGTGGAGAGCATCGTGACCGTTTCCGCATAACCATGCAGGCAGTGGACCAGAACGGGCTGGAAACCAGCGTGGTCCATATTAATCACGTGCGCTATGACACCCCGGTGCCTGAAACCGTTGCCTGGCCGGAGGAGCCGGAGAATGATCAGCTGGTGACCGTGGTCTACGATGAGCTGATGCTGTATCTGGAGCAGGGCGGCCGTAAAGTAGGGGCGTCGGTGCTGTCCCAGGATCTTCGGGCACTTCCCAAATACACTATGACCCGCGATGGCAATGGCTATCCCATCCTGGTGATCAACCTGGACTTCAATCGTGCCTGGCTTTCCGTTGGGCAGGCGCTGGAGCGCAGCCGAATCGGCATCTCCGATCTGGATCGCACCCTGGGCATATACTATCTGGCGGAAACCGCGGTGGTGGAAGTGGATGATGAGGAAGAAGAAAAGGAACTCCAATTGCGTCTGATCAGCTCCGAAAGCGGCATCCAGGTGTCGGTTCAGGTGGATGATGACACTCTGGGCCCGGAGCAACAGTCCACCAGGATCCTCAATCGGGTGCGGGAGAATCTGCAGTAGTGAGGTTTGCGTCCATCGGCAGTGGCAGTGATGGCAACGGTACCCTGATACAGGGGCAGGATCAGGCCACGGTGCTGGTGGATTGCGGGTTTTCGGCTCGGGAAGCACTGGCCAGGATGGGGGAGCAGGGTGTTGTGGCCGAGGACCTCGCCGCCATTCTGGTCACTCATGAGCACGGTGATCACATCAAAGGGGTGGCGCGGTTGGCCAATCTGTGCAGGATTCCGGTGTACTGCACCTGGGGCACCTGGGCCAGCAAGTTAAATGGTGTGCTGGATGAGGCACTGTTTAGATTGATTACACCCCATGAAGGGTTTGCCGTGGCGGGGTTGATGGTACAACCGGTACCCGTTCCCCATGATGCCCGTGAGCCCTGCCAGTTCGTGCTGGAGCAACAGGGCCGGCGTTTAGGGTTGCTCAGTGATGTGGGCAGCGTAACCCCCCATATGATCGAGAGTTACCAAGGCTGCGATGCCCTGATGCTGGAGTGCAATCACGATCTGGCTATGCTGGCGGAGGGGCCGTATCCGCCATCGCTGAAACGGCGTGTCTCCGGGCCACTGGGGCACTTGAATAACCGGCAGTCTGCAGACATGCTATCCCAATTGGAACGATCCGGTCTGCAGCATCTGGTGGTGGCTCACATCAGCCAGAAAAACAACCACCCGGATCTGGCGCTGGAAGCGCTGTTAGGCGAGGCGCTCTGTCCTGAGCACATCATCCGGCTGGCTACCCAGAACTCAGGCTTCGATTGGCTGACGATTGAGCCCGGAACCGAAACTGTTTAACTGAACTTCTTATCGAAGCAGGTGATTTCAAAATGGAAAAGCGTGAAGAGTTGTATAAAGGCAAAGCAAAGTCGGTTTTTTCCACCGATGACCCGAAATCGTTGATCTTGCTGTTTCGTAATGACACCTCGGCTTTTGACGGCAAAAAAGTGGAACAACTGGACCGCAAAGGCATGGTCAACAACAAGTTCAACGCATTCATTATGGAAAAGCTGGCGGCTGCGGGCGTAGAAACCCACTTCAACAAACTGCTCAGTGACCAGGAAGCACTGGTCAAGAATCTGAAGATGATTCCGCTCGAGTGTGTGGTGCGCAACATCGCAGCAGGCAGTATCTGCCGTCGATATGGCGTGGAAGAGGGCTTGGACCTGAACCCTCCCACATTCGAGTTCTTTCTCAAGAACGACGCCCTGGGCGACCCTATGGTGAACGAGTACCACATCCAAAGCTTCGGTTGGGCAGAAAAAGAACACGTGGAAAAGATGAAAGAGCTGACTTTCCAGGTGAATACGGTGCTGAAGCAGCTGTTTCTGGATGGCGGTATGCTGCTGGTGGATTACAAGCTGGAGTTCGGCCTGTTTGAAGGTCGCGTGGTGCTCGGCGACGAGTTTTCTCCCGATGGCTGTCGTCTGTGGGATAAGGAAACCCGTAAAAAGCTGGACAAGGACCGCTTTCGACAGGGGTTGGGTGACGTGGTGGAGTCTTACGAGGAAGTGGGGCTGCGCTTGGGTATCAAATTCGATTGATTGACTCTGTAATCAGCCTATAAAAAAACCGCAGATCCAAGTCTGCGGTTTTTTTATAGGAAATCGGCGGGTTCCAGAATCCAGCTTCCCGAATCCAGACTCCAGGACCTAGAAATGAAAGGTCGCCGCCAGATAGGTGCCTTTCAAGGTCACATCCGCATCCAAATCTTCTACATCATCCAGCTCGATGGCCATTGTTCGCATACCCGCTTCCAGCCCCAGGCCAAACGCGAAGGTATAACCGACTTTACCCCACAGATCATACAGCTGGGTGCCTCCGACTCCGATCCAGTTGCCTTCCACCCCGGCATACAAACCGGTGAGAGGCAGGTCGAACTGCGCTTTGCCATAGAGCAGCGGCACGGCAAAATCCAGGTCTTCCTTGGCGCTGATGACAAAGTTGGGGTTGCTGACCTGGTAGCCTTGTATTTCCATCTCGCCATCCAGTTGGCGGACAGTCAGACCCAAATCCAGATTGACCCAGTTGTCCAGAAGCTCGTAGTAAAAGGTGAAGTCATAGTGACTGAAGTCCAGATCGGTGCGGATGCGCGAGTCCGCAGGGAAGGTTTCTCCGCCAAAATCGATTTCATTGTCGGTCAGGTTGGTGGCGGTTTCCGTGATGTCAGAAAAAGCGACTTTCACGTTAGGGATGATGGGAATCCCGTGTTCCACTGCGATGTACAGGTAGCTGCCCGCTTCACCTTCCAGGCCCAGGTCGTCTTCCAGGTCCAGGTAATTGGCATCATCCTGCTGCAGGTCCTTGATTTCTCCAGACATATCATAGTCGATGGAGCCACCACCGATGTACAAACCGAACAGGGTGTCGCCATAGGCTACGGGGGTTAAACAGAGTCCCAGTCCCACCAAGGTGGTAGTGGCAAGTGCTTTCATGATGTGCTCCCTTTGTTTTGCTGCCTTAATTAAAGCATATCGGTAGCAAAGGCCAACCGAAATTGGCCTTTTTATTCATGGGTTTGCGAACACTTTCAAGGAAAAGGTCGAGATTGGATGGATGCCGGTCAGGGGTATCGTTTCGCCAGTTTGTGCAGACCGGCAAGAATGGCTTTCTCCAGGATGGTTTTCACTAATAGCCCGCTGAGGGGAATCGGTAACTTCGGCTCAAACTGGATGGTGTAATGCAAATGGGCTTTGCCGTCGCGTTCACTGAACACCATTCGGCCCAGATGATTCTTGAGCGGGCTGCCTTTGGTGATGGTGTACTCCACCAGTCGGTTGGGCTCAAAGGCGGTAACGGTCTCCTCAAAATCGGCAAAGGGCACGGGAGTTAGGCGACGGACCGAGCCAACTCCGTTGACCGAACCATTGCCATCCTGGATTCGTTTTACCTTGGCGCCGAGGACCTTGCCCATGGCTTCGTGGTCCGAGAGTATAGCGAACACGGTTTCCACAGAGGTGTTGAACTCCACATTCATTTGAATGAATTGACTGCTCATAGTGATTGGTTCCGTTTAAAGTGTTCTGAATGTGATGCCGGCGTGATCGAGTCGCTCAATCAAGGCGGTACCCATACCCGCCCCGGGGGTGGTGACGCCATAGACTTCTGGCAGGTTGCTGTCCTGGGCCAGGCACAACGCTGACTCTGCCAGCATTTTTGCGGTTTCGCCGTAGCCGGGGTCGCCGCCGGATACTTCCGTCCAGACGTGGAGTCCGTCTGCTTCACCCACGAAATGCACCTTAAACCAGGATTTTGCCCGCTGGCTTTCGCTGGGACCCTGGCCGGGGTCTTTAATCGCCAGTAGCTTGTTGCGGCTGTATTTGAACTGGGACAACAACAGCACGCCACCTGCACCCGCTACCCCGCCAATCAGGTTGGGTAGCTTTTTCACCAGAATATAGTGGCCGTAAATAAAATCCGGACCAAATTCCTTGCAACTGGCAGCGGTACGCTTGACCACTTGTGGGTCAATGCTGGGGAAGGGGCAGGCCCATGAGGAATGGGCATTGACCCAGAACACCTTCGGGCTCATCACCCGGCTGCGTCGGCGATCGGTGGGTTTGGTGGTTTTGCTTTTATGCCACTCTTTGCGTTTATGGCGGTATTCTTTCAGGCGGGAGAACTGGGTGATGGCAGAATGCCAGGTGCCGCCGGAAAATGAACCCTGAGCTTCAATGAAACCTTCCACTTTCATGGGCACTTTGCCGGCGCGGTCAATGCCCACCAATTCGTTAAGCTGTTGCACCGTGTAGAGGGCGCCCAGGTCGTGGGGGATGCTGTCAAATCCACAACAGTTGATGATCTTGATTTTCTTTTCTGCCGCCTGATCGTGGAACTCGTGCTCCAGGCCTTCGACGAATTCCGGCTCACCCGTGAGGTCCACGTAGTGGGTTCCGGCTTCCACACAGGCACGAACCAGAGGCTCGCCGTATTTCAAATATGGGCCGACGGTGGTGATGACCACTTTTGCCTGCGCGGCCATGTTGACCAAACTGGTGTAATCATCGGAGTTCGCCAGCAGCGTCTCCACTTTGGCGCTGCCGTTCTTCGTCAGCAGATCTTGTTTGCAGGCTTCCAGCTTTTGCGCGTTGCGTCCCGCGATGGCCAGTGTGAGTTGATCTGCGCCGTCAATTGTAACCAGATATTCCGCGGTGAGTTTCCCGGTGAAGCCGGTGGCTCCGAACACGACAATGTCATAGGGTCGCGAAGCACTTGAGGCTGTGGTCTGAGTGGACATGCTCATCCCCTGTAAGTAGTCAAGAATCCAATGAAAAGCGGTGCCTAGAGTAAGCTGATTGAATTATCGGTTTCAAGCACCTGAAGTGACAATTTTAGTGTAGATGGGGTCGACCGCAGCTCAACGCTAACCCTGATGTAAAGCCAGAGGCAGGGTGATATTTAGTTGAGCTTAAACAAAAGCTGTGACATTGTTGATGTCACGGGTAACGCCCGACACGGAGGGCCGTTCCCCCATAACGATAAGTGATCATGACAGGGTCCACCCACGGGTGAGGAGGTCTTATGGTTGATAAGTCTGCAGTGGTTCGGGATTGCATGAGCCGCAAAGTAGTGAGTTTTGATATTAAGGACGATGTAGGGGATGTGGTTGCCGTCCTGCTGGAGAATAAAATTACCGGGGCTCCGGTGCTGGACGGGAACAAGAATGTCATCGGTTTTATTTCCGAGCAGGACTGCATCAAGGAAATGCTCAACACCGCGTTTTATTGTGATCTCACTGCCAACGCAGGGGATGTGATGAAAACGGAAGTGCTGACGGTTGAGCCGGATATGGGTATTTCTGAGTTGGCAGATATGCTCTCCACCAACAAACCCAAGGTGTATCCCGTGGTGGAATCGGGCAAGTTGGTCGGCATCATCAGTCGGTCTGACGTACTCCAGGCGCTTTACGATGCCAGCGTTCGCTGCCATCACCTTACTGATAAGAAAACCGCAATCTGAGCTCGGTTCGACGCAGCCTTGGGCTGCGTCTGCGTTTTTAGTGTACTCTGCTAAGCAATATAGGTTAATTTTTGTTCTCCGGTTTGCGTTTCCCACCAGCCATCCTACTCTTTACTTGATAATCCGCTAAACATGGAAGTAGAGAGGCCGTTTTCTTCTCTTTGAAATGAGGTACGTAGCCGTGAGGCTTGTTCGCGATCTGCTTTTGTTCTGCTTCCTCCTGCAACCGGTTCTGGTGCAGGCTGCAATCTCCGCTGATAAGCCTTCTGAGTCCGTGAATGAGCAGGTGTATTTTCTCGAAGATCCTGCTGATCGACTCACCATTGATGCAGTGCGCGGGGATACGGTTAACTGGACCAAACAGCAGGGAAGCAAGGCTTTTAATCAGGGCTATAGTGATTCAGCCTGGTGGTTGCGGCTGCAACTGCACAATGAAAATGCCACTGAGGTGTTGCGTTATCTGGAACTCAGTTACGCCGTGTTGGATTACGTGGATGTCTGGATTTACTCCTCCGATAAGTTGCTTGAGTTTTACGAAATGGGGGACAAGGTACCCTTCAATTCGCGCCCCTTGGAACACCGTTTTTTTGTCCTGCCCGTGACCTGGGAAGCTGACCAGACCCTGGATATTTATCTGCGCGTCAAAACCAGCACGGCGGTACAGGCACCGCTTACCCTATGGGATCGGGATGCCTTTGAGCGTCGTGAGAATCAAGCCAACATCGCCCAAGGCCTGTATTACGGCGCGATGGTTGTGATCGCCATCTACAACTTCCTGATTTTTATTGTGGTGCGGGATCGCAGTTACCTGTACTACGTCGCCTTCGTCATGTCCCTGCCGTTGTTTATCGCGTCCATGAGCGGGCAGGCCTACCATTATCTGTGGCCGGATGCTGTATTGTGGAACGATCACAGTATACCGTTCTTTTTGGCGATGGCGTTCGGTTCCTCGGCCATGTTCACCCGGCGTTTCCTGCAGGTGAAAGAGTGGTCCAGGGTACTGAATGTCGGCTTGACCATGGTGGCCGTGATGGCGTTTGGCACGATGTTGTTGTCCTTCGTCATGCCCTATCGTTTCAGCATCCATGTGCTGGTGCCGTTGGGGTTGTTTGCGTGCGTATTCGATATGATCGTTGGTGGGCTGTCCTGGTATAAAGGGGTTAACAATGCCCGCTTTTACGTGATTGCCTGGTTGATGTTCCTGGGCGGTGGCGTGCTCTTGGCGCTGAACAAGTTGGGAATTCTGCCGCAGAATTTTATCACCGAATACTCCGTACAGATCGGCTCGGTGCTGGAAGCCGTGTTGTTGTCTTTTGCCATGGCGGAGCGGATCAATGTGGAGCGCCGCCTGCGTTTTGCCGCTCAGGATGAAGCTCTGAAGGTGACCCGCCGTCTCAATGAGCAACTGGAGGAGCGGGTGCGCGAGCGCACGGTGGAGCTGGAAAAACTCAATGCCCGGCTGGAGGAGATGAGCAACACTGATCAGCTCACCAACCTTAAGAACCGTCGCTACCTTGAGCATGTGATGCAGGAAGAATGGGCCCGTTGCAAACGTTATGAACGTGATTTTGCCATCATGATGCTGGATGTGGACTTCTTCAAAAAAGTGAACGATCAATATGGTCATCCGGCCGGGGATGCCTGCCTGAAGCGGGTTGCCGAGTTGGTGACTCAGTGTATTCGCTGGCCGTCTGATCAATTGGCGCGCTATGGCGGGGAAGAATTCTGTCTGATTCTGCCGGAAACGGGAGAAGAGGGCGCCAGGGTGGTGGCAGAACGCATCCGGGCGGCCGTGGAAGGGGATGTTATCGAGACAGACAGTGCCTCCTTCGGTGTGACCATCAGTGTGGGTGTGTGCGTGGGCAAGCCCAAGGCTGGTTCGGTGCAAGACATGCTCAAGTCGGCGGACCTGGCCCTCTACCAGTCCAAGGAGCGGGGGCGCAACAAAGTCACGCTATACAATCAGGACAAGCCGGCTGCGGTTGCCCCGCTGCCAGTGGGAGCCGCGAAGACCGATAAATGATTCCCCGGCGATGACTTTGTAATTCTGCCTGCAGAGGGCATAATCCTGCCCATTGAATCCAATCTCAGCAAACTCGGGCATGACCGCAACAATTCACATCCAATCTCCAGCACTGAAATGGGCCATCGGTGATAAGGCCCGCCAGCACATCGAACGGAACGGGTTTGGTGTGGAGGACATCGATCTGTTGGTAGGGGCATCCGGCGGTCCAAAATGGCTGGTATTGGCTGGGTTGGACCGGGTCTTGTTCAGTGAATTCCTCAGTACCCGCCGCAGGCCGTTGACCACATTGTCCTCCAGTATTGGCAGTTGGCGCTTTGCAGTGATGGCACAACAGAATCCGGAGGCAGCCCTGGACCGGTTCCTGGAAGCCTATCTGGCCCAGAGCTACTCGGAGCAGGTCACCATCAATGAGGTGTCCCGGGTGCTGGATTCTGTGCTATCCCAGTTGCTCGGCGCTACTGGCAGCAGGGAAATTCTGTCTCACCCGGTATACCGTAATCACGTCGTCACCATCCGCAGTGGCCGGTTGCTGCGTACCGATGCCAGGCTGCCATTGGCTGCCGGCCTGTCGGCGATGTTCCTGGGCAATCTGACCGGGCGCAATCGGCTGGGGTGGTTTTGCCAGCGCGCCGTCTTTGGAGACCCCCGTGACGCAATGCTGCAATTCGGGGACACCCTGCCCACCCGCCATATTGCCCTGCAGCAGGACAATCTTGAGCTGGCGTTGAGGGCGTCCGGCGCGGTGCCGCTGGTGCTGGCCGGGGTAACGCAGATTCCCGGTGCCCCCGCCGGCGTGTATCGTGACGGAGGGGTGACCGACTATCACTTCGACCGAGGTATCGGGGCTGCCAGGGGCTTGGTGTTTTATCCGCATTTCTACGATCATTGCATACCAGGCTGGTTTGATAAAATGCTGAAGCGTCGTCATCAAGTGGCTCCGCCCTGGGAGAACCTGGTGATGGTGTCTCCTTCCGCTGAGTTTGTCGCTGGGCTGCCCACTGGGCGCATACCCGACCGCAAGGACTTTTTTCAGATGGACGACCGGCAGCGCAGGGCATTCTGGCAAACCACTGTGGCTGAGTCTGAGCGCCTGGGCGAAGCTTTCCTCCAGGCCTTGGAGAAACAGCGTTTCAATTGAATCATGAGCTCTAAGAATCCTGATGCACATAGCCTTCCGTTCATCCTGGACGGGGTTCGTATTGAACCCCGGGTTTTACCTCTGGTGCCCGAAATTTCCCTGTTCCTGATGCAGGATGAATATCCGGATGAGCATCTGCAGCAGGTGGATTACCAGCGCCTGATGGAAACACCGCCTTACTGGGCTTTTTGCTGGGGGGGAGGGCAGGCCCTCGCACGCTGGATTCTGGATCACCCCGATTTGGTCCGGGGGCGCACTGTGGTGGATTTCGGGGCCGGCTCCGGTGTGGCGGGGATTGCTGCGGCCAAAGCCGGGGCCGACCAAGTGCTTTGCGTGGACATTGATGGGGATGCGCTTGTGGCCTGCAGCCGTAATGCACAGTTGAACGGCGTTACCGTGCAAACCGCCCGGACGATGGCACCTGTGCCGGGTGATCTGCTACTGGCGGCGGATGTCTGCTACGAAGACAAGGGCTACAGCGGAGTGGTCAACCACTTGCTGGCCGGTGGAGAGGTGATTGTGGCGGAATCCCGCTTGCGGGATCTGTCTGAGCGCTTTCCCCAGTTGCGTTTGGCGAGCCACTATCAGGTGCGCACACTTCCGGACCTGGATGAGTCCGAAAACTATGATCTGGTGCACATTTTTTGCTCTTATCAAGTCCCGAAAAAACCTTAAAATTCCTACCGTTACAAAGGTCAACATTTCTTCACACAATCGCCAACGGATGTCCACGTAGTAATTGAATGTCCTTTGCTATAGTCCTACTCATAAGAGTATCCCGATACCAGAATCTCCACCCCCAATGACGCTAACAATTTCAGACCAATTCAGTTTGAATGTCGGAGTTTTCATCAATGCTGCAGGGCGTACACAATCCGGAACTGGCACTCGACTGGAATGCCGCTGGACGCCCGAAAAGCGGGACCGGGCCTGTGTTCACTGAAGGTTACAGCCAGGACGATATCAAAAACGGCTTTCGCGTTGACTCGCTGACCCCCAAGCCTTTGGGTGACCGGGTGAAGATGGGGTGTGCCGCTTTGTTTTCGGTGGCGATTCCGCTCCTGTTTCTAGTGGCCTTGTTGTTCATCACCGGAAGCTGGCTCAATCTCACCTGGCAAACACTCACAGCGGAAGAGGGCGTCAATGGCCTCGCGTTGGCGGTGTTTGTGGTGGGCGATCTTTTCCTGCTTGGTTTTCTGTATGCGCTGTATCGGCGCCTGTCCCTGATCCGGCGGCAATCCAAATCTTCCTATGTGGTGACCGCTGAGTCTCAACCTGAGCTGCATGCTTTCATCTGCCATATCGCTGAAATGCTGGGGGCTCCTGCGCCGAAGAGTGTCAAGCTGGACGCCGAAGTCGGTCTGATTCTGCGGCCCACCTCATTGCGCGATGCCTTGTCCGGGGAAGGCCCCGAAGTGGTGATCGGTTTGCCCTTGTTGTACGGTCTCAGCGTGCGTCAGCTGTCAGGGGTGATTGCCCACGCCTATGCCGGTTATTCGCGGGAAGCGCGTTTACAGGGCTACCCTGTGCTCAGTTCTGTGGACCGTTGGCTGTTTACCCAGACGGGTCTGGGCCGGTTGAACGGACCGACCCGCTCAGACTTTGAAGTCAAGCGCCGCAGTCGCTTGGATACCCTGTTCAAGCCTTGGGATGTGCTGGTGCAGGGCACGTTCTATGTGGTTTATCGGGTGGTGAGCTCGCTGACCTTCGATGTCAGCCGCAAAGTGGATATGGCCGGTGACCTGCTCAGCGCTCGGGTGGCGGGTTCAACTGAGTTTCGTTCCACGCAGTTTCGCCTGCGCTCCCTGCATTACGGACAGGTGAATGCCAATCAGGAGCTGGTGGGCAGCTGGCGCACCAAAAAATTGTCGGATAACTTCCCTGCACTGGTAGTGGATCACGCTGACACGCTGCAATTGTCCCTGCGTCCCCGCCTGATTCAAGAGATGGAAGAGCTGGTGACGCCGCTCACCCGCAGCCGCATCGTCGACCTGGGGCGGATTGTGAACGTTGAGCATACCCAGGAAGAGGGCGCCTGTTTCCTGCTCGGCGCGGCCATTTCCCTGCTGCGGGAGCCGGCCAAGGTGAGCAAGGCGGTGACATTGGCCCACTATCGTTATATCGGCATTCGTCACCCGGATGTGTATACCACCCAGAAAGTACAATCTATTCAGAAGGCCGAGCGCGAAAAAGCCAAGCGGCACCAGGTGTTTCTTGGGCTGGAGCGCAGCGGGCGCATCGTCCGCGTGGATGAGTTTGAGCACTATCAAGCGAATGCGGTGGAGTCCCAGTTGGTGGATTACCGCATCCTGTCAGAAAAGCTGCGGGCCAATGAGGCGGAAATCGCTCACGCGGCGGATACGATCCGGGAATTGGAGTTTCGCAAAAATTTGCTGCATACCCGCAAAGTCCTGGAAGAATGCAAAGACGCTGACGGCACGGTGCTGCGCGATCTGGAGGTGCAGTGGCTCACCTTAATCAAGGACCAAAGCGAGTATAAATCGGCACTGGCGATCTATGAGTCCAGCTTCTCCCGTAAGGCGGCCATTGCCCTGAGCCTGGCGCTGGAGACCCCGGTGGTGCAGGAGCAGTTGCAGATGAGTCGTCACGAGCTGCATTCCCATTTTGTTCGCCTGGTGGACGCGTTGAGCTTTTTGCAGCGCAGCTTTGAATCCATCCAGCGTTTACGCTCTTACACGCAGGTGTTGGGCCAGTTGCTGGTGGAGATCGGGTCTGACGCCCGGGTGAACCCGGTTCTGGTTGAAATGAGCAATCGCTACCAACGTTACATGATGATCGAACTGGACGCGCTGATTCGAGTGTTTTCCGGGGTTGCTTACCCGCTGGGTGGGTTCAGCTTCCGGGGCGCTGTGTCGGAAAATAACGACGCCGGACTGCTCACTGTGGGCGATGTGGTGCGGGAGGAAGTGCCCGACCTGGATTCAGCCGGCTCCTGCCCGGAAGCCTGTCACAGGGTGGCCAATACGGTGTGTCAGTATCTGGATTCCTTTAACGAGGAGTTGCAGCAGCGTCTTACCGGCATCGTCACCAGCGTGGATCACTGTTACCCCTCGTTGGAAGACGCTCCAAGGTAAGTGTCTGCCACTGCTTCCAGCATATCGCGGCCTTCAGCGGGCAAGTAAGGGGTTATATGGCTGATAACCTGATGTACACCGGCTTCCAGGTCATCGGGTTCGCCATGGGAGCCCATGTGCCGAATATGCTGAAAGTTGAGCCAGTAGGTGGCGGTTAAGGCGATGTTGGTGGACAGCCGTATTGCCTCGTCCCGGCTGATTGAAATCAGGGATTGCTCTTCCATTACCCGAAGGATACTGAGTGCGGCATCCTGTTTTTTGTCCAGAATGCGATTGAACTTTTTCTGCAGCTTCTCGTTGCGTTCCAGGATGGTGACCGGGTCACGGTAAAGGAAGCGATACTCCCACATGCGCTCAAAGATCATGTGGACGTACATCCAGTAGTCCATCATGTCCAGGCCGGGATCGGTAGGCGATTGCAGAACCTCCAGCATACTTTCCTCGAAGGACTGGAACAGCTCTGCAATGATTTCGTCTTTATTGCGGAAATGGTAATAGAGATTGCCGGGGCTGATATCCATTTCGTTGGCGATATCAATGGTGGTGACATTTGGTTCGCCACACAGGTTGAACAGCTCCAGGCTGGTTACCAGAATGCGGTCACGAGTTTTCATGTATAAAGTTCTTTCGTCCCTAAACTGCCTTGGTCTAAACGCCGAAGCCCCCTGTTCAGGGATAAGCATACGCCAGGGCGACGGCCAAGTCATCCCGCCAATGCTTTCCTCGAGGGTTAAGTGGCTGAATTCGTGGACGAATTTTGACAAACAGCAGTTTGTGCAGTGAAGCTGCAATAAGTCAGATTGATAATTGTGCCCATTAAAAAGATAATAGGCGCCCCGATAAGCCGGCAGGCAACGTTTTCATAGGCATTTCTGGTTAAACCAGGGGTGGCGGCCGGTTAAAGCAACAAACCTCGAAGCAATTGTATAAAGGTATTAGCCGTGGCAGACAAGTCTACTCAACATTTGCAATCCTGGATTAATCGTGAAGCTCTGGCCGAGTCCATGATCCCGTTGATTGGTAAACTGTACCGTGAACACAACGTGGTTACCTCCGTGTATGGTCGCCCCATCATCAACCGCTCCGTGATTGACATCATCAAAGTGCACCGCTTTGTACGTCAGTTACAGGTTGAAGAGCTTGACGTCTCAGAAACGTTTCCGGTTTTGCAAGCACTGGTGGGATTGAATCTGGGGCCTGCCCGCATTGATATCGGCAAGTTGGCAGTAAAATATCGAAACGAAGGCAATGGGCAGAACGTAACGGATTTCGTTCGCACAGAAGTGGCGGATGCGCTTGACCCCAGTGCTTCGTCCATTGCGCCACCCAAAGACGTGGTGCTCTATGGCTTCGGTCGTATCGGCCGGTTGCTGGCTCGCATCCTGATTGAAAAAGCCGGCGGTGGAGCAGCCCTGCGCCTGCGCGCCATTGTGGTTCGACAGGGTGGTGCAGAGAACGATCTGGTTAAGCGTGCCAGCCTGCTGCGACGTGACTCTGTACACGGCTCCTTCCAGGGCACCATTTCGGTTGATGAAGAAAACCAGGCCATTGTCGCCAACGGCAACTATATCCAGGTGATTTACTCCAACGACCCTGAGACCGTTGATTACACCCAGTACGGAATCAAGGATGCCATTGTGGTGGACAACACTGGTAAGTGGCGTGACGAGGAAGGCTTGGGCAAACACCTCAAGTGCGCTGGCGTTTCCCAGGCCGTGCTGACGGCACCGGGCAAGGGCGATGTCAAGAATATCGTGATGGGCGTCAACGATGACCTGATCACCAGTGATGACCGCATTCTGTCTGCGGCCAGCTGCACCACCAACGCGATTGTGCCGGTGCTGAAGGTGATCAACGATACCTACGGCATTGAGAACGGCCATGTTGAGACCGTGCACTCCTACACCAATGACCAGAACCTGATCGATAACTACCACAAGGGCAACCGTCGTGGCCGTTCCGCGGCGCTCAACATGGTGATTACCGAAACCGGTGCCGCCAAAGCGGTAGCCAAGGCTCTGCCGGAGCTGAAGGGCAAGCTCACGGGTAATGCGATTCGCGTACCGACCCCCAATGTTTCCATGGCCATTCTGAACCTGACGTTGGATCAGGAAGTGTCAGTGGAAGAGATCAACAAGCAGCTGCGGGACGCGTCTTTGGATGGTCCTCTGCGCAAGCAAATTGACTACGTCAACTCGCCGGAAGTGGTTTCCACCGACTTCGTGGGTTCCCGTTACGCCAGTATCGTGGACGCGGAATCCACCATTGTGAACGGCAATCGTTGTGTACTGTACGTTTGGTACGACAACGAGTTCGGTTACAGCTGCCAGGTGGTGCGTATGCTGCAGAAAATGGCGGGTGTGAACTACCCGGCGTTCCCCAAGTAAGTTGACCGTGCATCTAAGGTATTGAAAAACAAGCAGGGGTGGTTGCGGCCACCCCTGTTCGTTTTTTAGGCCGAGCATCAATATATTCCTGTCTATTTACAATAAATTCGGTTCTCAACTAGCCAATTCTGGCGATACAAATTATAATCCGCCCGCAAATTTAGGGTTGAGGGACTGGATTCGTCCAGATTTTCGTGAATGCACCTTCCTGAAGTAATCGGAGCGTTGGCCGACAGAAGTACGATTTCAAACTAGAGTGGACGCAGTTGTCTCTCTTTCGATCACTGACAAACCAGAATGGACAGAATTTCCATACAGTTTCCATACAGAAGGTAGGCTGCGTGGTTTTCGTACATTAAGGTTACGGTATCCGTACTACACTGTTGTCTGACGGAGCTCAGATGTGAGCGGTCTCTGATCCTCTGCCTTAAGTTTAAGCATCTACATCGAACGGAATTGTCGACTCACAAGGTGTGGCAATTCACTGGAGCGTAAATTTAACAGAAACGGTTAGGGGCTATGATCAAGATCAAGCGAGGTCTGAATCTCCCCATAAGCGGCGCACCCAAGCAGACCATCGAAGATGGACCTGCGATCAGGACTGTCGCCGTTCTGGGTAGTGACTATGTGGGTATGAAGCCCACGATGCATGTCAAAGTAGGTGATCAGGTCAAGAAAGGCCAGGCGCTTTTCGCTGATAAAAAGACCGAAGGGGTGATCTATACAGCACCGGCTTCGGGCACCATCTCTGCGATTCACCGCGGTCAGAAGCGGGTTCTGCAGTCAGTTGTAATCGACGTGGCAGGTGATGAAGAGGAAACCTTTGACGCCTTTGCCCCCACCGAGCTGAGCAGCCTTAGCCGCACCAAGGTTGAAGAAAACCTGGTCAAATCCGGTTTGTGGACCGCATTTCGAACCCGTCCATTCAGCAAGGTTCCCGCTCTGGGCTCCGAACCCAGTTCCATTTTTGTTACCGCCATTGATACCAGCCCCCTGGCGGCAGATCCGGCTGTGGTGATCAAAGACGATTCAGTGGCGTTCCAGCAAGGTCTGGATGTGCTGTCGAATCTGAGCAAGCAGGTCTGGTTATGCAAAGCGGCCGGCGCCAGTATTGGCGGCAACGGTATCGCCAAGGAAGAAGAGTTCGATGGCCCTCACCCTGCAGGCCTGGCCGGGACTCATATCCATTATCTGGACCCGGTATCACTGTCCAAAACGGTTTGGCACATCAACTATCAGGATGTGATCGCCATCGGCAAACTGTTTACCACCGGTAAGCTGAACAGCGAGCGGGTGATTTCACTGGCAGGGCCCCAGGTCTCCAATCCGCGCCTGGTTCGAACTGCGCTGGGTGCCAGCACGGACGAGATCGTTGCCGGTCAGATGGAAACTGGTGACAACCGGGTGATTTCCGGGTCCGTATTGTCTGGTTTCCACGCCTATGGCCCATACGCGTTCCTCGGCCGTTACCACACTCAGGTGACGGTGGTGAAAGAAGGGCGTGAGCGCGGCATATTGGAATACCTGTGGGCCGGTAAAGACAAGCACTCGGTCATGAACACCTTCCTGTCGGCCCTGTCTCCGGGCAAACTGTTCTCGTTTACCACCACCACCAACGGCAGCCCCCGCGCCATGGTACCTATCGGTGCCTACGAGAAAGTGATGCCGATGGATGTTCTGCCCACTCAATTGTTGCGTTCGCTGATTGTGGGAGACACCCAAACAGCCCAGCAACTGGGTTGTCTTGAGCTCGATGAGGATGACGTAGCGCTGTGCACCTATGTGTGCCCGGGCAAATACGAGTACGGTCCTATCCTGCGTGACAATCTGGATCGTATCGAGAAGGAGGGTTAAGCGGTTATGCGTAGTTTTCTGGATAAACTTGAGCCACATTTTGAGAAGGGTGGAAAATACGAGAAGTATTATGCCCTTTATGAAATGGTGGACACCTTCTTCTACAGTCCCCCGACGGTCACTCATACGGCCTCCCATGTGCGTGATGGTATTGACCTGAAGCGCATCATGATCACCGTATGGCTGTGTACGTTCCCGGCCATGTTCTTCGGCATGTATAACGTGGGCGCCCAGGCACTGGCGTATATGGCGGACAACAACATTACCGCTACCGGTGACTGGCGTTTCTTCTTTACCGACCTGTTGATTGCCTACAACCCCAACAGTATCTGGGATTGCTTCATTTACGGCGCAGCCTTTTTCATTCCCATCTATGCGGTCACCATGATTGCCGGTGGACTGTGGGAAGTATTGTTCGCAGTGAAACGCGGGCATGAGGTGAATGAGGGTTTCTTCGTGACCTCGGTGTTGTTCGCGTTGACCTGTCCCCCAAGCATTCCTTTGTGGCAGGTGGCGCTGGGTATTTCCTTTGGTGTGGTACTGGGTAAGGAAGTGTTCGGCGGCACCGGCAAGAACTTCCTCAATCCGGCGCTCACTGGTCGGGCGTTCCTGTTCTTTGCTTACCCGGCCTCCATGTCCGGTGACGCTGTGTGGACTGCCGCTGACGGTTTCTCCGGTGCAACTGCACTGAGCGTTGCCGCGAACGGCGGCATGGAAGCCCTGCAGGGCAGCCTGACCTGGTTTGATGCCTTCTTCGGTAACATGCAGGGTTCTATCGGTGAGACCTCCTCACTGGCCTTGCTGATCGGTGGCGCATTCCTGTTGGTCACCGGGATCGCCTCCTGGCGCATTGTGCTGGGTGTGTTCCTGGGTACCGCGGCCATGGGCTTGATCTTCAACGCCGCCGGCAGTGATACCAACCCGATGTTTGAAATCCCGTTCTATTGGCACTATGTGCTGGGCGGATGGGCACTGGGTACCTTCTTCATGGCAACTGACCCCGTGTCTGCCTCCATGACTGATAAAGGCAAGCTGGTGTTCGGTATCCTGATCGGTGTGATGGTGACGCTGATTCGCGTGGTGAATCCGGCCTTCCCTGAAGGCATGATGCTGGCGATTCTGTTCGGTAACCTGTTTGCCCCCACCATCGACCACTTTGTGATTCAAGCCAACATCAAGCGGAGGTTAGCACGCAATGTCCAGTAACGATTCAACCGGAAAAACCCTGCTGGTTGCGTCACTGCTGTGTATCGTATGCTCCATCGTAGTATCGACCGCTGCAGTGGCCCTGAAAGGGGATCAAGTGAAAAACAAACTGCTGGACAAGAATAAGAACATTCTTGCCGCAGCAGGTATGCTGGAAGAAGGCAAATCCGTACAGGAAATCTTCGAACAGCGTTTGGAAGTGAAACTGGTTAACCTGGATACGGGCGAATACCTCACTGAGGAAAACGCCACCGAAGACTGGCAAAAAGCCGCCCTGAAAAATCCGGTGGCCTATGATCAGCGCAAAGCCGCCAAAACCCCCGGTCAGAATGAAATTCTGGGCGGCGGTGAGGACATTGCCAGCATCAAGCGCCAGGCCAAGTATGCCACCATCTATCTGGCCAAGAGTGAATCCGGTGATGTGGAAACCATTATCCTGCCGGTCCACGGTTATGGCCTGTGGTCCACGCTCTACGGCTTCCTGGCATTGAAAACCGATGCCACCACCGTCGTGGGACTGGGCTTTTATGAGCACGGCGAAACGCCGGGACTGGGCGGTGAAGTGGATAATCCAAAGTGGAAGTCCATGTGGCCCGGCAAGCAGGTGTTTGATGAGAAGGGTAATGTGGATATTCGCCTGATCAAAGGGTCAGTGGACCCATCCAGCGCGAAGGCCCCTCATCAGGTGGACGGTTTGGCCGGTGCGACGCTGACCAGCAACGGTGTAACCAATCTGATCCAATTCTGGCTGGGCGAAAACGGCTTCGGCCCATACCTGGCAAAAGTCAAAGAGCAGGGGGTGTAAGAACATGGCATCTGAAACCAAAAAAGTCCTGTTTGGACCTGTATTAGACAATAACCCCATCGCGTTGCAGATCCTGGGGATTTGTTCCGCCTTGGCGGTGACCAGTAACCTGAACACCACAGTGACCATGTGTATTGCACTGACCACGGTTACGGCGTTCTCGAACTTCTTCATCAGTTGTATTCGCAAGCACATTCCATCCAGCATCCGCATCATCGTGCAAATGGCGATCATTGCCTCGTTGGTAATCGTGGTTGACCAGTTCCTGAAAGCCTATGCCTACTCCATCAGTAAGCAGCTTTCGGTGTTCGTTGGCCTCATTATCACCAACTGCATCGTAATGGGCCGTGCGGAAGCCTATGCTATGAAGAATCCGCCAATCCCCAGTTTCCTGGACGGTGTTGGTAATGGCTTGGGTTACAGTGCGGTTCTGTTGAGTTTGGGCGTGGTACGGGAACTGTTCGGTGCCGGTAAGTTGTTCGGTATTGAAATACTCCCCACCGTGAATGATGGCGGTTGGTATGTTCCCAACGGGCTGCTGCTGTTGCCGCCCAGCGCATTTTTCCTGATCGGCTTGCTGATCTGGGCATTGCGAGCTGCCAAGCCTGAACAGGTTGAGAAGTCTGAATTCAGCCTGGCTCCCCAGTCCAAAGCGCTGGCGCATTAATCGGAGGTTGATGAGATGTTAGAACATTATTTAAGCCTGCTGATTAAGGCAATCTTTGTAGAGAACATGGCGTTGGCCTTCTTCCTGGGAATGTGTACGTTCATTGCCGTTTCCAAGAAAGTGCAAACCGCCCTCGGCCTGGGCATTGCGGTGGTTGTGGTACAGACCATCACTGTGCCGGTGAACAACCTGATCCTGACTGGATTGTTGAAAGAAGATGCCCTGGCGTGGGCCGGAATCGAAGGTGTTGACCTGACCTTCCTCAGCCTGCTGAGCTTCATCGGAGTTATCGCCGCGTTGGTGCAGATCCTGGAAATGTTCCTGGATAAGTATGTGCCGGCGCTGTACAACGCGCTGGGCGTGTTCCTGCCGTTGATTACCGTGAACTGTGCCATCATGGGTGGCTCCCTGTTTATGGCGGAGCGCGATTACACATTTGGTGAGAGTGTGGTGTACGGTGTGGGCTCTGGTGCTGGCTGGGCGTTGGCCATCGTGGTGTTGGCCGGTATCCGTGAAAAGATGAAATACAGTGACGTACCTTCCGGCCTGCGTGGTCTGGGGATTACCTTCATTACCGTTGGTTTGATGTCACTGGGCTTTATGTCTTTCTCTGGCATTCAGTTGTAAGCGGACGGGGAGAGTAAAGTAATGGATCAATCAACTATCTTTTTAGGCGTGGGCATGTTCACGGTCATCGTATTGGCGCTGGTGGCGCTGATCCTGGCCGCTCGTTCCCGTCTGGTCAGTACCGGTGATGTGCACCTGGACATCAATGATGACCCGGAGAAAGGCATCGACGTACCGGCCGGTGGCAAGCTGCTCAACACCCTGGCAGACAAAGGCATATTCGTATCGTCCGCCTGCGGTGGTGGTGGTACCTGTGCCCAGTGTAAGGTCATCGTCAAGGACGGTGGCGGCGATATTCTGCCGACTGAGGAAAGCCATTTCACGCCTCGTGAGGTGAAGGAAGGCTGGCGTCTGTCCTGTCAGGTGGCTGTGAAGCAGGATATGAAAATCGAGTTGGATGAGGCCTTCTTCGGTGTGAAGAAGTGGGAAACCACTGTGCGCTCCAACCCCAACGTAGCGACTTTCATCAAGGAGCTGTGTCTGGAATTGCCGGAAGGGGAAGTGGTCAACTTCCGTGCGGGCGGTTATGTGCAGCTGGAGTGTCCTCCTCACCATGTGAAGTACAAGGATTTCGATATTGAAGAACAGTTCCGTGGTGACTGGGAACGTTTCGGATTCTTCAATCTGGAATCCAAGGTGGATGAGACCGTGATTCGTGCTTATTCCATGGCGAACTATCCGGAGGAGTACGGCATTCTGAAGTTCAACATTCGGATTGCGACGCCACCGCCAGGGTCTCACGGTATTCCCTGTGGCCAGATGTCTTCCTGGGTGTTCAATCTGAAGCCCGGAGACAAGGTGACGGTGTACGGTCCCTTTGGTGAGTTCTTTGCCACCGATACCGATAACGAAATGGTGTTCATCGGTGGTGGCGCGGGTATGGCTCCCATGCGCTCACACATTTTCGACCAGCTGAAGCGCTTGAAGTCCAACCGCAAGATTTCGTTCTGGTACGGTGCCCGCAGCCTGCGCGAACTGTTCTATAAGGAAGAGTACGACATGCTGGCGGACGAAAACGACAACTTCAAGTGGCATATCGCCCTGTCTGATCCGCAACCGGAAGACAACTGGGATGGTCTCACCGGCTTCATCCATAACGTGTTGTACGAACAGTATCTGAAGGATCACGATGCGCCAGAAGATTGTGAGTATTACATGTGTGGGCCGCCGATGATGAATGCCGCGGTGTTGAAGATGCTGGAAGATCTGGGTGTGGAGCGCGATAACATCCATCTGGACGACTTCGGCGGCTGATCGAGACCTTGACCATGAAAACAGTGCAGCCCGTTATATTCAGTCTGGTGATCAGTCTGTTGTTAACGGGCTGTTCCCGTTCTGATGCTCCGGAAATTATGGAGTTCAGCGGCCGGACCATGGGGACCTGGTATACCGTCAAGGTTGCCGACTTCCCGACGACGGCAGACCCGCAGGCGATTGCCGGGGTTATTGAAGCCGAACTCAATAACGTCAACAGCAAGATGTCCACCTACAAGCCCGATTCTGAGCTGTCCCGCTTCAACCGCGCGCCGGTGGGTGAGCCGTTTTCAGTTTCCGCCGACACCTTCGAAGTCCTGACCCGCTCCCTCGAGATCTGGCGAATGAGCCAAGGGGCTTTCGACGTCACCATTGGGCCATTGGTCAATCTGTGGGGATTTGGGCCCGATGGTCGCCCGGAAAAAGTGCCTTCCGCCACAGCGATGAAACAGGCCTGGGATCGGGTTGGGTCCGATGGCCTGTTGCTGCACATGGATGATCAGCAGCTGGTCAAGCGCAAGGATCTCTATGTGGATTTGTCCGCCATTGCCAAAGGCTATGCGGTGGACCGCGTGGCTGAGGCACTTGAGGATGCAGGCATCCGTCGCTACCTGGTGGAAGTGGGGGGCGAGATCCGTGCCGGCAACAGCAAGGCGCAGAATGCGTCCTGGCAGGTGGCTGTTGAAGAGCCGATGAGTGAGCGCCGACAGATTCACAAAATCATCAAGCTGGATAACGCAGCCATGGCTACCTCCGGTGATTATCGCAATTACTTTGAAGCCAACGGCAAGCGATACTCCCATACCATTGATCCCCGTAATGGTCAGCCTATCGACCATACATTGGTGTCGGCATCCGTGATTATGCCCAGTTGTGCGGATGCCGATGCCTGGGCCACGGCGTTGATGGTGTTGGGCCCCGATTTGGGAATGCAGGTGGCGGAGGCCAATAACCTGGCGGTGTACATGATTCTGAAACAGGATCAGGGTTTTAAAACCACCTATAGCCGCGCGTTTGAGCGGTATTTACAGGTAACCCCGTAAGCGGGTTTGTTCAGGCCATGCCCCAGGGTGTAAACTGGGATGACATAGTAGTGAGGGTTTCAATATGACTACCTTTTTGATAGCGCTGGTGTTTTTTGGCTTGGTGATCGCCGCCATGGCGGTGGGTGTGATTTTTTCTAACAAACCCATTCAGGGCTCCTGTGGTGGCCTGAACAACATCGGCCTGGACGGCGATTGCGAAATCTGCGGTGGTAATCGGGATAAATGTGAAGAATCCCAAAAATCCGATGACACCAAAGGCAGCCTGGCTTACGACGCCACCAAACGCTAGCCCAGCAGCACCGGATTCAAAAAAACAGGCCCCGAAGAAACAATCCACGTTTCTTCGGGGCTTTTCTTTTTCTATACTGAAAAAGAACGCGATTTCAGAAGGTTAGTTATGCCAACGCATTATGAAGTGGTTGTGATCGGGGCTGGCCCGGCGGGTGAAGGGGCGGCCATGCGGGCCAGTAAAACCGGGTTGAGCGTCGCCATGGTGGATGACAAACCCATGGTGGGCGGGAACTGTGCGCATTTAGGCACGATTCCTTCCAAGGCATTACGCCATGCGGTTAAGCAGATCATCACGTTCAACACCGATGCGTTATTTCGGGATATTGGTGAGCCCAGAACGTTTTCGTTCCCCAAGGTGTTGAAGCGGGCGGAAAGTGTCATCGCCAAGCAGGTGAAGTTGCGCACCACTTTTTATGCCCGTAACCAGGTGCGCGTGTACAGTGGGCAGGGTCGCTTTACCGATGAGCGCACCCTGGAAGTGGTGAAAAGTGACGGCTCCATTGAAACCCTGATCGGGGACAAGTTTGTGATCGCCACGGGCTCCCGCCCTTACCGGCCCCTGGATGTGGATTTCAACAATCCAAGAGTGTACGACAGCGATACCATCCTCAAACTGCAACACACACCGCGGAAGATTGTGATCTATGGCGCCGGGGTAATCGGTTGTGAATACGCTTCCATTTTTTGCGGCCTGGGCGTGCGGGTGGAACTGATCAACACCCGTGACCGGCTGCTGGATTTTCTCGACCATGAAATCTCCGATGGCTTGAGTTATCACCTGCGAGACATCGGCGTGCTGATCCGCAACAGCGAAGAGTATGAAGAAGTCATCTGCCGGGAAAACGATGTCATCCTGAAACTGAAGTCTGGCAAAGTGGTGCGGGGTGATGCCTTCCTGTGGTGTAACGGCCGCAGCGGCAACACCGACTCCCTGAATCTGGCTGCGTTGGGCTTGGAAGCCAATCATCGTGGCCAGTTGGAGGTAAATGACCGTTACCAGACCCAGGCGGCCCACGTGTTTGCGGCGGGGGATGTAATCGGCTGGCCCAGTCTGGCCAGTGCGGCCTACGATCAGGGGCGTTCCACCGGCGCGGGCATTGCAGAGTTGGACGATTTCTACTTGGTGCAGGACGTGCCGACCGGCATTTATACCATCCCGGAGATCAGCTCTTTGGGCTTGACCGAGCAGGAGCTGACCACGCAGAAAGTGCCCTATGAGGTGGGGCAGGCGGCCTTCAAAACCGTTGCCCGCGCTCAGATCACCGGCGAGACGGTGGGCGTGCTCAAGCTGCTGTTTCATCGGGAAACTCTGCAGATTCTGGGGATTCATTGCTTTGGGGATCAGGCCTCGGAGATCATTCACATCGGCCAGGCCATCATGAACCAACCTGGAAATGCCAATACCATCGAATATTTCGTGAATACCACCTTCAACTATCCCACCATGGCGGAAGCGTATCGGGTGGCGGCACTCAATGGCCTGTATCGTGTGAGAAGTTTTTGAATGCTGAATCTGCCCCTGCGGGCCGGACAGATCACCTGGTTGTTCCGGCTGGCACTGTTGCTCAATCTGTTGGTGATCAGCTGGTTTGCATTCAGCACGCAAACCTGGAGTGGCGTGCCTGAGCTGCTGACGGACAAGGTCAATCACTTTATCGCGTTCTTCGTGCTGTCGTATTGCATCGACAGAGGTTTTCCCCGGCACCGTTTTCTGCTGTTCAAGGTTCCCGTATTGATGGCCTATGGTCTTGCCATCGAATTGATCCAGAGTCAGATACCCGGTCGGGAAATTTCAGGGCTGGATTTGCTGGCGGATGCCGGTGCCATTGCGGTTTACTGGCTGCTACGCCACCCCATGCGCAAGCTGTTGCAGGCCTCTCGGCTGGACTCTGATTGAGACGGGCGCGGTTTATTCAAACAGCGCCGAAAGGTCAACGGAGGGGCGTGCCGGAGGTGACGTGGCGCCGGTGACTTTGAAATTGGGATCTTTGGCATCCCGCGGCACCGGCCCCATGTAGGGAATATTGTTGGGGTCGAACAGCGCTCTCACAATGGGAATGGGACTGCTGGGGTTGCGTTTGATGACAATGGCGGTTTCACCGCTGGCCAGCTTGACCCAGGTACCGGGGGGGTACAGGCCAATGGACTTGGCAAAGTTCAGCAATAGACCCTTGATGCGGGCATCATCGCCGTTCTGAAAATGTGACAAGGCTTCCCGGGCCAATACCGGCTTGCGGTGAGCGCGATTGTCAATCCGTGCCGTATACACCTCACACATGGAAACCACCAACGCCAGGTCGGAAATATCCTTGCTGGGAAGCCGGTTGGGGTAACCGCTGCCGTCCGGGCGCTCGTGGTGCTGGCGGATGGCTTTGATCATCTGCGGGTCCATAAAGCCGGCGGCTTCCATAATGGTGGCGCTTTGCAACGGATGCTTTTCCAGTTTGGCGCGCTGGGCATCGGTGAGTTTGCCGTCCATGCGATTGAGCAACACCTGGAATTCATAGAACGTGATGTTGCAGAACAGGACTGCCTGCATTAAGGCGCGGCTTCTGTTGGCGTCCAGGGATTGTTGTTGGGCGAACAGGTGGGCGATCACGGCGCAGTAAACCGGCTGCTTCAGGGGTGAGGTTTGTCGGGACAGGTGGATAGCGGCCAGAGCGGCGTCCGGATTGGCATCTGTCACCCGGATGATGGTGTCCATCAGTTGATCCATCATGGCTGCCGCCTTTTCATGCTTCGACTTGATGGCGGTGTACAGGTCGGATAGTTCCGGGATCAGACTGTCCAGCTGGGTGAACGGGTCAATGGTTTTCTTGGCCACTTGCGACATGGTGGATCGGTAACCGCCTTTAAATCATCAGCTTATTCCTGAGTATAGACGAAGTTGTCGTGAGCAAGCTGAATTAGGTGTTGACGGCGCTGATCCTGGTCCTGCTTGGCCAACGTGCGGCAGGCGTCGAGAAAACCGGCTAAATTTTGGTCGGATTTTTGGAATAAAGCGATGAATCCCGGCTTCAGCTCGTGATAGGTGGCCACCGTGGAGAGTTGCGCATTATTCAGGTCGCCAGCAAACCAGCTGTCGTAGCCGCTGTAACCCCACTCCTGCTTGAAGCGCTCGTATTCCGCGCGCAGCTGTGTGATCAGCGCCTGTTTGCCACGCCGCTGCTCTGGGACGCTGATTTCTGCTTCGAACAGGGCTTCCCGTGCAGTCCGGTTTGCCAGCACCAGTTGGATAAAGGCCTGGTGTCGGGTGACGGCGGTTTGGTATTCCTGCCAGCGATTCTGCAGCCCCTGCTGTTCTGCCCATTGCTGTAGAAGAATGGTCTCCACCGCACTGGCAAAGCTTTCGTTGAACACCGTATCATCCTGCACGTACAGCACCTGATGGGCGAGTTCATGGAACAGTAAGGCGGCCAGGGACAGCGGGCCCCGTTCCAGGAAGCTGCTCAACACCGGATCGGCGAACCAGCCCAGAGTGCTGTAGGCGCCGACGCCCCCAACGTAAGTGTCCAATCCTGCCTGTTGTAATTGTGCGGCGTACTGCTCGGCATCCTGCCGGGCGAAGTAACCCCGATAACTGACGCAACCCGCAACCGGGTAGCACCAGGTGTGATTCTGCATGGACAGTTCTGGCGTGGCGAAGACGTTCCAGGTAACGTACTCGCGCTCCAGTTCCACGTATTCCAGGTAGCTTGCGTTGTCTTCCAGTCCCAACTGCTGCACCGCAAACTGGCGGGCTTCGAGCAGATAGGTTAAGGATTCCCGGGTGGAGGCGGGCGTTGCGTCCTGTTGCAGCAGGTCGTGAATGGGTTGCTTGCGTTGCATCAGATCCCAGTGACCCTGGGCTGCTTGCCAGTAATAGGGGATGTCGCAACCGCTGAGCAGAATGCTCAGGGCCAGCAGCAGGGTCGAAGCGACGGTGCTATTCGGCGGCCACATGCAGATGTCTGAGCAAAGTGCTGGGCACGTCGGTGATGATGCTGTCCACACCCCAGTGTTGCAGGCGACGGGCGGCGTTCACCTCGTTCACCGTCCAGGTGGACACTTCCAATTCCAGGGCGTGGGCGTGGGCGATCAGTTCCGGGCTGCAGCGATGATGGTTGATCACCAGATGGCTGCAGTGATGATTGAGGCACACCGCGATCGGGTCGCGGGTGAACCGTTCGGCCACAAATCCCCGTTTAATTGCAGGCGCCAGCCGCTGCATGATGGCCAGCAGGTTCTGGTCGGAGGAGGTGATGATGGCAGTGGCATGCAAGTGATACTGCTGGATCAGGTCCACCAGGCCATGGCCGATCTGGAGCAGGATTTCCGGGGCGGCGGTTTTGACTTCCAGTTGGATGCTCTTCAGTTCTGGCCATTCATCCAGCACGGCCGCCAGGCGGGGCACGCCTGTGGTTTCCGGCCAATTTGGCAAAGGGATCGTCGCATCCATCTGCTCCAGTTCCGCTGCGGTGTAGTCCAGCACGCTGCCTTTGTCTTTGGTGGTGCGGTTCACGGTGGTGTCATGCAGCACCATCAACTGGCGATCTTTGGACAGGCGCACGTCCAGCTCAACGTGATTGATGCCCAATTGGCGCAGGTGGCGAAAGCCGCCCAGTGTGTTTTCCGGAGCTTCTTTGCGCGCACCCCGATGACCGATCAGTATCATATTGGCGCGCTCAGGGCTTCAGAAAACGCTTGGTGAGCCCGCCGTATGCGTCGATGCGGCGGTCGCGGAAATAGGGCCAGATGCGACGCAGGTATTCCGTGCGACCCAGTTCGACCTCGGCCCACAGGTACTGCGCATTGGCAGAATCCGCTTCTGCCAGCACGTCACCTTGTGGTCCGGTAATGAAGCTGCCGCCCCAGAACTGGATGCCATCACTCTGCTCACTGGGGTCCGCTTCATGGCCGACGCGATTGGCCACCAGCACCGGCAGGTGATTGGCGACGGCGTGGGAGCGCTGGATCAGGGTCCAGGCGCCTTTCTGGCGGCTCTGTTCCAGTTCCGTATCGTTGGGGTCCCAGCCGATGGCCGTGGGGTAAAGCAGCAGGTCTGCACCGGCCATGGCCATCAGCCGGGCTGCTTCCGGGTACCACTGATCCCAGCACACCAGCACGCCGAGTTTGCCGATGCTGGTCTGGATCGGAGTAAAGCCGCTGGCGCCGGCCAGGGTCTCCGCATCCCCGGGGGTGAAGTAAAACTTCTCGTAGAAGCCGGGATCATCGGGTATGTGCATCTTGCGATAGGAGCCGCAGAAGCTGCCGTCTTTGTCGTATACCACGGCGGTATTGTGGAATACACCGGGGGCCCGTTTTTCGAACAGGGAACCTACCAGCACCACCTGGTGTTGCCGGGCCAGCGCACTCAGGCGTTGGCCGCTGGGGCCATCCAGAGGTTCTGCCAGATCGAACAGGCTGGTGTCCTCGGTCTGGCAGAAGTAATGGGTGCAATGCAGCTCCTGCAACAACACCAGGTCCGGTTTGACGTCGCTTACCAGCGCCTGCAGCAGGCGTTCGGTCTCCGCCAGGCTCTGCGCTTTGTCGGGCCAGGCGGACTGCTGAATCACCGCGACACGGAGGGAGGTTGGCTGGCTCATCGTAAGACCTCTTGTAAGACCCCTTTGGGTAACTGCATGGTGGCGCAGTGGGGGCCACCATATTGTTTGATCAGATTATTGCCCGGCACTCCAAGGATGGTTTTGCCGGGGAAACAACGATGCAACGTGCTGATGGCCGCTTGGTCCTGGGGGCAGTTGAACACCGGTACGATCACGCTCTGGTTCAGAATCAGAAAGTTGATGTAGCTGCCCGGCAGCCGTTTGCCGGCTTCGTCCCACTGGGGGCTGGGCAGGTCGATCGGTACCAGACGGTAAGGGCGCCCATCGGCCTGGGTAAAGGTTTTGAGCTGAGCTTCCATGGCGCAGAGCGGAGCATGATGGGGGTCAGATTCATCCGCGCAGCGGGCGTAGACCAGGGTTTCAGGGTCGGCAAAGCGGGCCAGGTTGTCGATGTGGCTGTCGGTATCGTCCCCGATCAAGGCGCCTTCACTCAGCCACAGCGTGCGCTCCAGGCCCAGCTGCTCCAGTACCAGAGCTTCGATCTGTTGGCGGTCTTTGTCGGTGTTGCGATTGCTGCCCAACAGGCAGTGTTCGGTGGTCAGCAGGGTACCCTGGCCATCGGTTTCGATGCTGCCACCTTCCAGTTCGAAGTCCACCCGGTGCAGGGGAGGCTGCCAAAGGCTCTGCAACTGTTCATTGATGCCGTCATCCAGCGCGGCTTCGTATTTGTCGCCCCAACCGTTGAAACGAAAATCCAGCAGCCGCAAACCGGGCTGGCCATGCAGGGTCAGCGGGCCATAATCACGACACCAGGTATCGTTATAGGGCTGGATCACCAAGCGGGGAGCATGGGGACAGCGCCCGGCCAGTAAGGTGTGTATGTGATCCTGATGGGCTTGATCCTGGCACAGAATCAACGGCGGAACCTCCTGCGCGATGGCCGCCGCCAGGGCTACATAATCCTGCTCGATGGCCTCCAGCCAGGGCTGCCAGTCGGTGGAGGCATGGGGCCACGCCATCAATACGGAGGCTTGCTCAGCCCATTCCGGGAGCAACTGAAAATGCTTGGTCATATTGGTGGATCAAGATAATGGAAACGAGGCGGTAAAATAACGTAATACCGCCCCGGTTTAAAGAGGGATGTTAGTTGCTGTGCAGAACGCTGTGAATGACGTGGTCGTGCTCAAAATACACGGTGTAGTGATCATACACCCAGCGGGTGATGGGGGGCTCGCCCACCGACGCGATTTTCTGGCCGGGCGCGCCAAACCGGTTGTTGACCTGATCCATGCTCATGCCGCTTTTGGGGCGGGCTTCATTGGCGTAAGCGCTGCCTTGCTGACCTGCGGGGACCGGAATGCTGACGTCTTCAGCCACGGCAGAGGCTCCGCAAATCAAAAGTAAACTGGCGAACAGGGGCTTCATCGTATTCTTCATGGTAAAGACCTTTTTTCGGCGGTTTGCCTTGAGTATCTGTTTAGTTATAGCAGATAAATCTTTGCTTTCGCTAATTGTTTTCATTGGAAGTATGGGATTGGTCACGAATCTCCCGGGATTGCAGTCGGCGAATGTGGCGTACAATCTGTTTGCGATCCGGCTCCAGTAAAACTTCAAACTCCACGCCCACCCGGTAAATGGAGGGTTGTTCCTCTATTTTTTCGCAACTTTTGACGATACCGATGCTGGCAATGGTGGCGTAGCTGGGGAACAGTACCATGATCACGTGGAGGTAGCTGTCCAGGGGGAGTTCGTTGGCGTGATAAAAGGAGATGCCTCCCTCGCTCAGGTTCACGGACTCCTTTTGACTGATCTGTTTGTCGTGGCTTACCAGATACTTTGCGATGAGGTCGATTTTCTCTTCCAGATAGCGCAGGTAGCTGCCCAGAGCCCGGTTGCTGTCACCCACCTGCCGCAGCAGTTCCCGGCTCTCGTTGTCGATGGATTGCAACTGGCTCACCAGCAGCGCCTGCCGCGGAATGTGGTAGATATCGCTGTAGGGATCATCCGACAGCAGATGTCGTTCAATCGGGGTTTTAATCAGGTGAACCCGGTCTTCTATCCGGTAAAAGTCCCGCCGTTCCATAATCTGGTTTCCAAACTGTTGTCCTTTCAGTGTAGACGCTATAGCCAGTGTAGACGCTATAGCGCCGATGGGTCAGGGTGCTCAATCCGTCGCAGATCCCCTTCGATATTGTATTGAACCATACGGGACAGGCCTTCGGTGAGGGCTTCGAAGTCAAAGGATGGGCTGGGATCGGTGAGGTGACGGATGACGGTGGCGATGCCGCCATGAATCATGATGTAGCTCATCACTGCGATGTTGGGCAGTCGGCTGAGCTCCGGGTGGTGCATCATAAATTGAATGGTCAGGTCCGCCAGTACCTGATTCAGGGGTTTGAGGTAGCGCCCGGGGGTGAAATGCCCCATTTGGGTGGCGTAGCTAAGGTAAAGGTTGTCTTTCTGCCGCAGAAAACCCCGAAACGCGTAGAGCAGGGCGCGGGTAGCATCCTGAGGTGGGAGTTTTACCAGCTCCGGAATCAGGGGCCGCACGATAGCGACGATCTCCCCCACCACATGTTCGTGCACAGCATTGAAAACTTCCTCTTTGTCGGCGAAGTACTCATACAAAGATCCGACTCCAATGCCGGCGGTGTCGGCTATTTTGCGGGTGGTGGTGCCTTCCACTCCGTAGCGTTTCAGGCACAGCAGGCCAGATTCCACGATGGCTGCAACGGTATTGCGGGAGCGTTCTTGTTGTGGCTTGCGGGTCTTGGGCATATCCGAATTGAATCCGAACAAATGGTCGGCTTATCTTTACACTATTCGGTGTAACGGTCAAGCGAGCGCTTGGTAGTGTTCTGGCTTGACGTTGCAGGTACATAGGTGTGGTTTGTGGACGGGCAGGGTTTGGAACGATGGGCAGGGCAATGAAGCAACAGCGATCCCGGGACGTGAATGCAGTAGTGACCGGTGCCGGTAGTGGTATCGGCCGTGGTTTTGCCCTGGAGCTGGCACAGCGTAATTGCCGGGTGGTGTGTGCGGACGTGCTGCTGGATCGGGCGCAGGAGACGGTAGAGCTGATCCAGGCTTTGGGGGGGCAGGGGCTGGCGGTGCAAACCGATGTGGCGAAGGCCAGCGCGGTGGAGGCTTTGGCCCGACAGGCGGAACAGTGGTTTGAGGCTCCTGTGGAGTTGGTGATCAACAATGCCGGTGTGGGTGCTGGTGGCCGCTTGGTGGGAGAGATTCCATTGGCGGACTGGAAGTGGGTGATGGGTGTGAACCTGTGGGGCGTGATTCACGGATGTCATGTGTTCGCCCCCAGACTGCGGGCGCTGGGACGGGGTGGCATCATAAATGTTTGCTCCACAGCAAGCTTTGCGGCTGCGCCCCGTATGGGGCCCTACAACGTGAGCAAAGCCGCTGCTCTGGCGTTGTCTGAGACCCTGGCGGCGGAACTTGCGGACACGGACGTAGCGGTGACGGCGCTCTGCCCCACTTGGGTCAAAACCAATATTGCAAAGGACGGACGCATTGCCGGGGAGGCCGCCCACGTTGCCGAAAAGCTGATGGCCAGAACCGGGCTATCACCAGAGCGTGTGGCCCGACAAACCCTGGATGCATTGGAGCGAGGGCAGCTTTATGTGTTGCCGCAATGGGATGCGAAAGCCATTTGGGGAGCCAAACGATTATTGCCGGGCCTGTACACCCGGGGCGCCGGATTATTGAACCGAGTGCTTGGGGCACCGGCTTCAGATTGACCGCGCTGTTTGATCACACTGTTGATCACGTCCTTAACACCTATTTGATTCTACTCAACTACTCACCAGGAGGAACCGAACATGGCCACCATTGATCTGGACAAAATGCTGGAAAAAATAAAAGGCACGCAATGGGCGCTTGGGGATTTCAACTGGGATGCACCGGGCGCTGAACAAATAACGTCGGAGCAATGGCCCAAATTGAAAGCCTTCATGGCTGACCTGATGTGGATTGAGCACGTGGGAGCCCGTGGTTTTGCCGCGATGGCCATGAAAGCACCGACCGAAAATCTGCGTCAGATCTATCGCTACTTTCACGCCGAAGAGCAACGTCATGCCAACGCGGAGATGGCATTGATGAAGCGCTGGGGCATGCTGGACGGAAGTGACATTCCGGAACCGAATGTAAACCTGAGGTTGGTCATTGAGTGGCTGGATCGTTACGCCGATGACATGCCCTACTACGTGCTGGGAACGGTGATTCCCATGTTGGAAGTCGCATTGGATGGCGCGCTCTGCAAATTCCTGCTGGATACGGTGGATGATCCTTTGTGTCACGAAGTATTCAAGCGCATCAATGACGACGAATCACGCCATCTGGGTGTGGGGTTTACGGTCATGGAAATGCAGGGTCACAGTGCCAGCTACATCAAAGCCGTTCAGATGTTGGCGCCCTTGCTGGACCCTCGCCTGATGCTGGGCATACTGTCCTATCTGCCTCTGCTGAATAAAATGCGGGACAACATTGTGGCACTGGGTCTGCCGGAAGAGAAGCTGTACGCGGCAATGCAGAAATTTGAAAAAATAGGCGGTCGCACTCAAGCGGGAAGGCGTAACCCCTGGTACCAGGTTATCCGTCGTCATGGCCGGATCATGGTGAATCGTGGCAACCGCTATTACCACGTGCCAGTGGATGCTCTGGTAAAATTCACCGGCGCTATTCCACAGGTCATGTTACCCGCCGTGCCCAGCTGGGTGAAAGAACTCACCTATCAACCTACAGCGTGAGTGGAATCCCAATGCAAAACCCTATTCATCATTGTGACGTTTTAATCATCGGCGCCGGCTTTGCGGGCCTGGGCATGGCCATTCGTCTGCGACAGGCCGGCATCCACAACGTGGTCATCGTGGAGCGCAGTGATCAGGTGGGCGGAACCTGGCGTGATAATCAGTACCCGGGTGCCGCCTGTGACATCCCATCCAATCTGTACTCCTATTCCTTCGCACAGAATCCGGACTGGTCCCGAAGTTATTCCGGCAGTCGTGAAATACTACAGTATATTCATTCCATGGTACGCGACTTTGAGTTGGAGCCACTGATTCATTTTCACCGCGACGTAACGGGCTTGAGATTTGATCGGCAGCAGGCGCGGTGGCAGGCAACAACCTCTGCCAGTGACGTGTATATCGCCCGATCAGTGGTAATGGCATCCGGCCCCTTGTCCAATTGCAGTCTGCCGACCATCCCTGGCATCGAAAACTACCTGGGCCATAAAATTCACAGTGCCCGTTGGGATCACCAATACAGTATTAAGGACAAGAAAGTGGCGGTGGTGGGCACCGGTGCCAGTGCAGTGCAGATCATTCCGGAGCTGGTGAAGGAAGCCGCGCAGCTCACCGTGTTTCAGCGCACGCCCGGCTGGGTGCTGCCCCGGCTGGATCTGCAAACCCCCAACTGGAACAAGGCGGTGTTTCGAACCTTGCCAAGCACGCAGTCAGCCACCCGTCAGGTATTATATGGCATTCACGAAGCCATGGCGCTGGCCCTGATCTGGCAGTCACCGCTGACCCGGGTGGCCGAGCAGGTGGCAAAGAGTCATTTGCACCGCCAGGTACCGGACCGTTGGCTGCGGCGTCAGTTAACACCGGATTTTCGTATCGGATGCAAGCGGGTTTTGATGAGCAATGATTACTATCCGGCACTGCAGCAGCCGAACTGCAAACTGATTACCTGGCCCATCGTCCGCATGACAGAAACGGGTATTCAGACCGTGGAGGGCGTGGAGCACCAATTTGACTGCGTAGTGTTTGCCACCGGGTTCGATGTGGGTAACGCTGGTACACCGTTCCCGATCCAGGGGCTGGATGGACGTGATCTGGCAGTCGAATGGCAGGACGGCGCCCGTGCCTTCAAGAGCATCAGCGTGGCGGGTTATCCCAATCTGTTTTTCACCTTTGGTCCCAACTCCGGGCCGGGCCACAATTCCGCGCTGGTGTACATGGAGTCCCAATTGGATTATGCCGTGCAGGGAATTCAAGCAATACTGAAAGAGCCCGGGCTGGCATTGGATGTGGATGCAACGGTCCAGGCTGCATTCAATCGTAAGATACAGTCCAGACTCGCCAGAACCAACTGGAATTCAGGTTGTAAGAGCTGGTACCTCACGGATGCCGGATTCAACGCCACTATGTTTCCCGGGTTTGCGACTCAATACCGCAACCAGATGCGCAACTTTAATGAGGCTCACTATTTGCGTGTTGACGGTGGGCAGAAATCTTCCGCTCATTAGCCACTTTTCTTTATGTGCGACTGAATCCTACGAGTTTGTTCAGTCGCACCTTTTTCCTCACGCTGCGATTCTTGTCAGGCTGCACTCAGAAACGACTCACCTGTCATCTGTTCAGAAACATCCCACAATCGTTGGGCGATGGCGGTATCGTTCGATCTGCGGGTGGAATAGGCCAGATCCGGTTTGCCCTGCATTTCCAGGAAGCCGTTGGGACCAATATATTCACCGCCGCTCAATCCCGGCTGGGTAACGGCACACAGGGTGGGCAGGGCACCGGCGGACTGGCTTTGGGAAAAGATCGAATTGAGCAGCTGACTGCCTGGCATATACTGTTGCAGGTTGGTATTGGAGTAGCCTGGGTGCACGGCCACGGCGATCACCTTTGAGCCCCGTTGTTGCAGCCGGCGTTGCAGCTCCTTCGCAAACATGAGGTTGGCCAGTTTGCTTTGTCCGTATGCCTGCCAGCGGGAGTAGCGCTTTTCCCAGTTCAGGTCATGGAACCGGATGTTGCCCAGGCGGTGGGCCACGCTGCTCACCACCACTACGCGACCGGCTTCGGCTTTCTCCAGCAGAGGCAGCAGAAGTGCGGTCAGGGCAAAGTGCCCCAGATGATTGGTGCCGAACTGGCTTTCAAATCCATCCGCGGTTTTGCTGTAGGGTGGGGCCATGACGCCGGCGTTGTTTACCAGCACATCCAGGTGATCGACCCGGGCTGCCACCGCCGCGCAGAAATCCCGTACCGACTGCAGACTCGACAGGTCCAGGCTCATCAGCGTCAACTGGGCGCCAGCGTGGTCCCGTTTGATGGCGTCTATGGCCGCTTGCCCCTTGCTTGGGTTACGGCAGGCGAGAATCACGTGCGCCCCTTTGGCCGCCAGCACCTTGGCCGCTTCAAACCCGATACCGCTGTTGGCACCGGTGATCAGTATGGTTTTGTTATTCAGATCAGAAATGGAATCAATGGACCATTGCATGGCATCCTCCTTGGAATGAATGGGTGTGTTTACCCGGGGCGTTCGGATAAAGAGCCGGTCAGGCTGCTATCCTGTAAGAGACCACTGGTCACAAAAATAAAAGACCGCTAGTCTTTTGTCAATTGTCCAGGTAGTTATTCAAGGTGTGGGAGTCAGGATGCGTAAGCAGGGCTCATTGGCACTGTTTCTGGTATAAGGCAATGATTTTTAACACAGCGAACGTGCTAGAATCCCGCTGATGAAGTGTGTATCGGATTTCAAACGGGCCCGTCAGCCCGAACAAATTGAACAGCGCAGGCAGGATATTCTGAGTGCCGCAGCGCACCTGATGGCGGAGAAAGGGTTCGACCAGGTGAGCCTGAATGCCATCGCCCGTGGTGCGGGGGTGGCCAAGTCCAATGTCTATCGCTATTTCGAAAGCCGTGAAGAGATCTTCCTGACACTGTTGCGCCAGGATTGGGATGACTGGTTGCTGCAGCTGGAGCAGGGGGTGGTAGCGCTGGAGGGCAGTGACGACATTCCGGCTTTTGCCGCTTTGGTAGCGGACTCCATTGCCGCGTGTCCCCGCATGTGTGAGCTGGTGAGTGTGTTGGCCTCGGTGCTGGAACAGAATCTGTCCGAGCAGGCATTGCTGACCTTCAAGACCGAGTCCATGGCGCTGGGGGTGCGCATCATGAGTACGGTACAGAAAGCATTGCCCGGCCTGCCATCACAGAACCTGATGCAGATCGGCCACACCCTGTTTGCGCTGATCGCCGGGCTCTGGCCCCTGGGTAATCCGCCCCCGGCGGTGCAAAAGGTAATGGCGCGACCGGAACTGGCACCGTTCCAGATCGAATTCCAAAGTTCACTGGAGTTGGCGTTGAACTTGATGTTGAAAGGGGCCTCTAAAGCCTGAGCCTGTCATAGCTTTACCGTTAACCCTGTGGTTTAATTGCGCCCCATGTTCAGACCCGTTTCCCTGTTTGTTGGATTACGCTATACCCGCGCCAAGCGGCGTAATCACTTCATTTCATTTATCTCCCTCACCTCTATCCTGGGCTTGACCCTGGGCGTAACCGTATTGATCGTGGTTTTGTCGGTCATGAACGGCTTCGATCGGGAGCTGCAGCGCCGCATCCTGGGGATGGTGCCCCAGGCCAGTGTCATGGGCTATCAACCCATTGAGGATTGGCAGTCCATTGTCGACATGGCCCGCCAGGACCCGCGGGTGACCGGCGCCGCCCCCTTTATTCAATTGCAGGGCCTGCTCAGCAATAAAGGGATGGTGGACAGTGCCTTTGTCAGCGGTATTCATCCGGACTACGAAGGGCAGGTCTCCATCCTCCCCAATCACCTCAAATCGGGGTCGCTGCAGGAATTGCAGCCCGGCAGTTTCAATGTGGTGTTAGGCTCGGCCCTGGCCCGCAAACTGGGCCTGGTGATCGGGGATAAGGTCACTTTGGTCCTGCCCGAAGCCGCCTTGACGCCGGCCGGGGTCATTCCACGCTTCAAGCGGCTGACCCTGGTGGGAACCTTCGAAGTGGGGGCAGAGCTGGATGGCATGGTGGGTTTTGTCAATCTGGAGGATGCCGCCCGCCTGGCTCGTATCAAGGGCAATGTGGAAGGGGTGCGCCTGCAGGTGAAGGACCTATTCACGGCGGGACAGGTGGCCTGGGATCTGGTGGCCAAGCAGCAAGGCCAGTTCTACGCCAGCGACTGGACCCGCACCCACGGCACCCTGTTCCAGGCCATCAAAATGGAGAAAACCATGATGGCACTGCTGCTGTTGCTGATCGTGGCGGTAGCGGCTTTCAATATTGTCTCCAGCCTGGTGATGGTGGTGACCGACAAGAAATCTGACATCGCGATACTGCGCACCCTGGGAGCTTCTCCCAATACCATCATGGGGGTGTTCATGGTGCAGGGCAGCTTCATCGGCGTGGTCGGTACTCTGGCGGGCACAGCCCTCGGGGTGTTGGTGGCGCTCAATATCAGTGATTTCGCCCTCTGGCTGGAGCAGGTGCTGCATCGCAAACTGTTCGCCCAGTACTTTGTGAATTACCTGCCGTCAGAGCTGCGCTGGGAGAACGTCATGTTCGTCAGCGGCATGGGCTTTCTGATGAGCTTCTTTGCCACCCTGTATCCGGCGCGCAAGGCCGCCAAAGTTCAGCCGGCGGAGGCACTGCGTTATGAGTAAGGTGGTGCTGGAATGTCGTCAGCTGTCGAAGAGTTTCGATGAAGGCCCGGTGGAAGTGCAGGTCCTCAAGCAGGTGGATTTTACTCTGCAGGAGGGGGAGTTTGTGGCGATTATTGGCAACTCCGGCTCCGGCAAAACCACGCTGTTGCATCTGTTGAGTGGCCTGGACGTGCCTTCACAGGGACAGGTTTTGATTGGCGGAGAGGATTTCAGTGCCCTCAGTGACAAGCAGCGGGGCGTGGTGCGTAACCAGCACATCGGTTTTGTGTACCAGTTTCACCACCTGCTGCCGGAGTTCAGTGCCCTGGAGAACGTGGCCATGCCCCTGCTGTTGCGCAAGTCCCCCATCGGGGAGGTCAAGCGCCGAGCCACTGAGATGCTGGAACGGGTGGGCCTCGGCCACCGGATTCAGCACAAGCCGGCGGAGTTGTCCGGCGGTGAGCGCCAGCGGGTGGCCATCGCGCGGGCACTGGTGACCCAGCCTTCCTGCGTAATGGCGGATGAACCCACCGGCAATCTCGATGTGCATACTGCGCGCGAGGTTCAGGCTTTGATGCATGAACTCAATCGCAGCTTGAAAACCTCGTTCCTGATCGTGACCCATGATCTGGGGCTGGCCAGCCAGGTGGACCGGGTGGTTAAGATGGAAGACGGGCACCTGATGGATGCCGACAGGGAAGGGTTGGCGGCGCTCTGAGTCCGGGGATCAGCTGCGCTTTTTGAGGCGGCGTTCCCGGCGATGGTTCCACGATCGATAAATGTGCATACGCCACAACAGGCGAATGGCGACGAATCCCAACGTGGCCGAGACCAGTCCCACCAGCGCACAGCCAAAAAACAGCGGTCCAATGGCTTTCCAGCCCAGCTCTGCCAGCTGTTTCAGAAACCCGTCGAAGTCCGTCAAAATAATGTTGAAATCCACGCTGATGGGTTGGCCCTGGGTGTTCACGGGCACTCCGACAATCCAGGCCCCCACTTCATAGCAAAAATAGTACAGCGGGATGTAGGTAAAGGGGTTGCTGACCCAGGTCGATGCCACGGAGATAGGCAGATTGCCATGGATAAAAAAGCAGAGAAAGATAGCGACAAAGATCTGGATGGGCAGGGGAATGAAGGCGCAAAGGATGCCGGCGAAAATACCTGCAGAAACCGAGCGTCGATTCAGGTGCCACAGGTTGGGGTCTTTGATTCTTGGCCCGAGCTTCGAAATCCACCGATTTTCAATAATGGTCTGGGGCGCCGGAATGTATTTTTTGAATATGTTTTTCAAGGCCAATGGTTACCTGATTCCTGCCAAAGCGCGCTTATTATGCCGGCAATAGAGGCATAACACTAGATGTGGATGTGGGTGTTGGGGGTTCCGCTGGGAATAATGCTCCCAGTCATGATCCTGCCCTCAGAATTCGGTCAGTTCTCCTCGATTTTCATGGGGTTAGCAGCCACTTTGGGTGTAGTCACATGGCTGTCATGGCAGCGTGGATTGGCCACATCAAAGGTGCTGGTGATGGGCTTTGTGACCGCCTTGCTCGTGGGGCTGGGCATCGGCAGCCTGGTCAAGCAACGGCTGTCTCCCTGGGCGCTGGAGGCAGGGGCAACCTACTACCTGAGCGGCGAGCTGTTTGGTGTCCCGCAGGTCAGTCGGTTCAATAGCCGCTATCGGATTCGGGTGGATTGCCTGGGTCAGACTGCTCTGGATTGCTCCGTTTTCACGGATCGGCTGCCTGGATTGTGGTCTGTAGTAGTGGAGCTCAGCACCGCCGGGCAACATCCTCTGTTGCGGCCGGGGCAACGTATCCAGGTGCCGGTGCAGCCTACAGCGATTCGCGTTCAGTCCAGCCCTGCCGCGTTCAATGTCCAACGTTGGTTGCTTTCTAATCACGTCGTGGCCCGGGTCAAACTCAAAAAAGGGGCCGCGGTAACGCCGTTGGGTGAAACCTGGTGGTCCATGGACCGGGTTCGAACTGAGCTGAATACTGTCCTGGCTCGGCGCATGCTGGCATCCGGCGAGGGCGGCCTCTCGTCCTACCCGGTGATTCTGGCGCTGGTGAGCGGGGATCGCAGCCTGATGGGGGACCCGCATTGGGAGGTCTTTAACCGCACCGGGACCACGCATCTGGTGGCTATTTCCGGCTTGCATGTGGGGCTGGTGGCCACCCTGGTGACCTTCCTTGTATTGCCCCTGTTTCGTCGCTGGCATGGCTTTACCAATCGCTACCCGGCCAGTCATGGTGCGTTGGTGGTGGCCTGGATTGCCTGTCTGTTTTATTCCGGCCTGGCCGGTTTTGCCATTCCAACGCAGCGGGCGCTGATCATGCTCAGTGTCTACGTCCTGCTGAAGTTGACCGGGCGTGCCCAGCACCTTTGGTTCGGATTGCTGGTGGCGCTGACGCTGGTGTTGCTGTGGGACCCGGTGGCGTGCTTGAGTCTGGGCTTCTGGCTGTCCTTCGTGGCGGTCTATCTGATTCTGTGGCTCATCGGTGGCGGAGTTTCCGCCCGATCCGCCCTGTCCCAATGGAGCCAGGTCCAGTTGGGTTTGTTCGTGGGGCTGGCCCCGGCGCTGCTGTACGCGGTGCATTCCGTATCGCTGGTGTCGGCGTTCACCAATGCACTGGCGATTCCTGTGATCGGTTTTGTGGTGGTGCCCCTGAGTTTGCTCTGGGTAACCCTGTGGTCGTTGTGTGGGGAATCCGCGGTATTCCTGCTGGATGCTGCGCTGTGGGTGAGCGATGGTTTGCTCTGGTTCCTGCAGCTCATCAGCGGTTGGCGTTACAGTGTGTGGACGGTGGGCGAACGCAGCCTCGCCAGCCTGATACTGGCCATGGTGGGGGTGCTCTGGCTGGTCAGTGCCGGTTTGCCGGGGCGGGCCTGGGGTGTGGTGCTGTTGTTGCCGATGCTGTTGCCCCAGTCATCGGGCAATGGCTTATACATCATGGGGTCGGGATCAGGCCGTATGATGCTGCAGTCGAAGTCGCAGGTCTGGTCCTTGTCCCGTAGCCATTGGCCGCAACCGATTGCCCGCTGGCAGTCGGATCTGCTATCCCACTGGGGTGTGATGATACCTATGGGTGAAATGCCGCTGCACGAAAGTCGGGCTCTGTGGCTGGCCCGTGGCGGAGTGTTCTCAGAGTTTGAACTGGACACCGATGCCTTCGGCTCCAGAGCAGTGCAAAGCATCCACTATGGGGGGCTGTGCTCCCGGGCGCAATGGCACAGTGGGGGGGTACAGTTTGAGCGTTACCCGGTGGCAGCCAAACCGGAGCGTTGTGCGCTGGGGTTAACCTGGGGGCAAACCCGGCTGCTGTATTGGCCTTTGGACACCCAGCGCGACCAGCGGCAGGTCATCGAGCAGCTTGCCGGTGAGCACTTCGATGCCATCGTTCTGGATCTGGGTAAAGGTAAAGCCGCGATCCCGGAGCTGCTGTCGCTGCTGGGTCATTCCGGTGAACTGATCGCGGTCAAACCGCTGCCGGAGCCTCTGCAGGAGCAGGTGTTGGATCGGGGAATCCCACTGCATGTGATTGCTGAGGACGGGTACTACTACCGGGCGCTGCCAGAGGGAGCCGGTGGATGATTGGTGGCGGATACCCTCTTTGCCCAAGTTCACTGGCTAAAACAGGATCAAAATGAGATCCAGTCAGCGTCCCCAATACGAAAAGCTGCTACAGTATGCTAGAGTTAAAACCGGCAAAAAATTGATAAAAAACAGTTAGAAAATAGGAGATTACAGCGCGTGCGAGTGCTTGATGTGATTATGTCCGGGGGCTTGGTGATGTACCCCATTATTCTGTGCTCCATTTTGGCGTTGGCCATCATTGTTGAGCGCCTGTGGGCGCTGCGGGTGACCCGAATCAGTCCCCGCAATCTGATCTCCCAGGTCTGGGGGTGGGTCAAGAACGGTAAGTTGGACGGCAAGAAAGTGAAAGAGCTGCGGGATTCCTCCCCCCTGGGCAGGGTGTTGGCCACCGGTCTGATCAACGCCAAGCACGGCCGCGACATCATGAAAGAAGCCATCGTTGATACGGCAACCCATGAAATCCATGAGATGGGGCGTTTCCTTAATCTGTTGGGGTCCATCGCTGCGGTGGCGCCATTGCTGGGTCTGTTGGGTACTGTCATCGGCATGATCAAGGTGTTCAATGCCATCGTGCTGGAAGGGGCAGGCAATGCCGCAGTGTTGGCGGGGGGGATATCAGAGGCCCTTTACACCACGGCCGCTGGCCTGGTGGTGGCGATTCCCGCGTTGTTCTTCCATCGTTTCTTCAGTCGCCGCATTGATGAGATTGCGGTATTGATGGAACAGGATGCCGTGAAATTGGTGGATGTGATCCACGGTGACCGTGAGGCCGAAACGTCCGAGGGTGACAAGAAGTGAAATTTCAGCGTCAGCCGGTGGAGGAGGTTAACGTCAATCTCACGCCACTCATCGATGTGGTGTTCCTGCTTCTGATCTTTTTCATGGTGTCCACCACCTTCACCCGGGAGCGCGAGCTGACCCTTGAACTGCCACAGGCTGTGGGGGAGGCCGCCGCGGAAGCTCCGGAGTTCATCGAAATCCAGATCACGGTGGATGGGGAGTACGCGGTCAACCAGCAGCGCTTGGTGAATCGGGATCGGGAAACCCTGGAGCGGGCACTCAAGCGGGAATCGGAAGGCAACGTGGACATTCCCCTGATCATCACTGCGGACGCCAACGCTGCCCACCAGTCGGTGATGACGGCCATGGATGTGTCCGGCGCCCTGGGCTTTACCCGGCTCAGGTTAACTGCCCAACAGCCGGAGCAGTAAGTGCTGCGCTTGCTGTGACCATGCTGCACCGCGTCTTCAACAGACTATGGTATCGGGGGCACGGGTCGGCCTGGTTGCTGTGGCCGCTCTCCCTGTTGTTTGGCTGTCTGTCCCGCCGTCGCCGCAATGCTTACATGAATGGCGAAAAAAGTGCCTACCACTGCGAGCTGCCGGTCATCGTGGTGGGCAATATCAGTGTTGGTGGTACCGGCAAGACCCCCATCAGCATCTGGCTGATCGAGGCTTTGCAGCAGCGTGGGCTGCGTCCGGGCTTGGTCAGTCGGGGTTACGGCGGCAAAGCACCGAGTTACCCCTATGTTGTATCCGTAACGGACGAAGCCTCAGTCACCGGCGACGAACCACTGATGATTCACCTGCGCACCGGCGTGCCGGTGGTGGTGGACCCGGATCGGGCCAGTGCCGCGCGACATCTGGTACACAGCGGCGAAGTGGATGTCATCATCAGCGATGACGGGCTCCAGCATTATGGGCTTTCCCGCACCATCGAGTTGGTGGTGGTGGATGGCGAGCGTGGCTTCGGTACCGGCAGGCTGCTACCGATGGGGCCACTGCGGGAACCGGTTTCGCGCCTCCGCGCCGTGGACGCTGTGCTGGTGAACGGAGCCCCATCGCATCCCAGCCTGCGCCATCTGAGCGCCCTCAGCAACCGCACCTATCCATTTACTGTGCAGCCCGGCCAGTGGATACCCCTCAATGGAGAATCTGAGGCTGGCGTGGATACTTTCTTCAATTCCTTTACTGATGCCACTGTTGATGAGAAGGCATTATCCGGCGGCAAGGTGATCCATGGTCTGGCAGGCATCGGCAATCCCCAGCGTTTTTTCGACACCCTGCAGCAGCTGGGTATACCCCACCAGCCACACAGTTTTCCGGACCACCATGATTACACCGAGCTGGACCTGGAAGCGTTTGGGGCGGGCCTGGTACTGACTACAGAGAAAGACGCCGTCAAACTCCGTAAGTTTGATCGTGTGCGGGGGGCTTACCTGCCGATTAATGCGCATGTCGATGCCCGGCTCCAGCCCGAGCTTATCGATGTTATAATGGCGCGCCTTGAGGCCTTCAACCAACAACACCGCCACCTCTACTGAGAACACCATGACTGAATATCGCGTCATCATACCCGCCCGCTATGCATCCACCCGATTGCCCGGCAAGCCGCTGCAGGACATTGCCGGCAAACCCATGATACAGCGCGTGTATGAGCAGGCCTGTCGCAGTCAGGCGGCGGATGTGATCATCGCCACGGACGACACACGGATTGAAACGGCGGCCAAACAGTTTGGTGCCAACGTGGTCATGACCCGGCCGGATCATGAGTCCGGTACCGATCGTCTGCAGGAGGTGGTAAGCCAGCTGGGCCTGGCTGATGAGGATATCGTGGTGAACGTGCAGGGGGATGAGCCGTTGATTCCGCCGGCGGTGATCGATCAGGTGGCCAGCAATCTGGCGCAATCCAGTGCGGGTATTTCCACCCTTAGTGAGCCCATTGACGAGATCGAAAAGGTATTTGATCCCAACGCGGTAAAAGTGGTGGCCGACGTCCACGGATATGCCCTCTATTTCAGTCGTGCCCCCATTCCCTTTGGTCGGGACAGCTATGATATGGCGCAGCGCTCGGGTGCCTTGCCGGCGCACATGGCGGTGCAACGGCACATCGGGATCTACGGCTACCGGGTCAGCCTGTTGCACGACTTCGTGCAGTGGGGCCCCTGTGCGCTGGAAAAAACCGAGTGCCTGGAGCAATTGCGGGCCATGTGGCATGGGGTCAAAATTCATGTGGAGCAGGCGGTCGTCACCCCACCGGCGGGAGTGGATACTCCGGCGGATCTGGAGCGGGTGCGGGCCTTATTCTCCCAATAAAGATTGCAGCCGGGAGCAGCCGTGAAGAAAGTGTTATTTGTCTGTCTGGGGAACATTTGCCGATCGCCCACCGCGGAGGCGGTCTTTCGCGCCAAGGTGAATCGGTTGGGGTTGGAGCAGCGGATCGTTCACGATTCCTGTGGTACGGCCGGTTATCATGTGGGGGAACCCCCTGACCGACGGGCAACGGAGGCGGCACAAAAGCGCGGTTACCCCATGGCTGATTTGCGTGGGCGCCAGGTGTGCGATCAGGACTTTGAAGAGTACGACTATATACTGGCCATGGATAAGTCCAACTTCACCAACCTCAAACGGCGGGCGCCGGAACATCACCACCCCAAGATTCAATTGTTTCTGAAATACAGCTCCACTGACGAACGGGAAGTGCCCGATCCGTACTACGGTGGTGCTGAAGGCTTCGATTATGTGCTCGACCTGGTGGAAGACGCCTGCGATGGCCTGTTGCAACGCTTGCAGGACGAGTTGTGACAGACTCAATCCAGGTCCGGCATCAGGTTTCCCTTCAGCCCTATAACACCCTGTCCATCGACGTCCGTGCCGCCCGTTTTTGTGCGGTACAGAACAAGGCGCAACTACATCAACTCCTGCATGACTCCGCTGGCGAACCGTTGCTGGTGCTGGGTGGGGGCAGCAATTTGGTGCTGACTTCGGATTTCAGCGGCCTGGTGATTCACAACTGCATCGAAGGGATGACGCTGCTGGAGGAGACCGCTGATAGTGTGGTGCTGGAGGTGGGGGCTGGCGAACATTGGGACCGGCTGGTTGCCACCTGTGTGAAGAAGGGATGGTATGGATTGGAGAATCTCAGTTGGATACCGGGCACCGTGGGTGCCGCGCCTATCCAGAATATTGGTGCCTACGGTGTCGAGCTGAAGGACGTGCTGGTGCAGGTGACCACCCTGCAGCGCAGTGATTTGTCTGAGCGGGTATTCACACTGGAGCAGTGTGAGTTCGGCTATCGGGACAGCGTATTCAAGCGCGAGCAGCAGGATCGCCAAATCATTCTGTCGGTACGTCTGCGCTTGAGCAAAACTGCACATCCCAAACTGGGTTACGGAGAGATCCGCCAGCGGGCGGAGGAGTGGGGATACGACTGTCACCTGATGACCCCGGCCCAGTTACGACAGATCATCATTCGTATTCGCTCAGAAAAGCTGCCGGACCCGGCACAGCAGCCCAATGCGGGCAGCTTTTTTAAAAATCCGGTGGTGTCGCAGCAGCAGTATGAGCAGTTGGTTGCCAGTGAGCCGGGGTTGGTGGCCTATCCGCAGACCGATGGTCGCGTGAAACTGGCGGCCGGCTGGCTGATTGACCGACTGGGTTGGAAGGGCCGGCAATGGGGGCAGGCCAGGGTGCATGATCGCCAAGCACTGGTGTTGATTAATGAAGGGGCGGGTAGCGGAGATCTGATGGCGCTGGCGGCTGAAATCCAGCGTTCAGTCCGTAACCGTTGGGGTGTGAACCTGGAAATCGAACCTCGAGTATTGTGACTTAATCCGGCATCCATAAAAAAGCCCACCCGGGGTAACCTGGGTGGGCTTTTTTCGTGGTTCGCGGCGGCGGATCAGTCTTCTTTTTTCGCTACCGCTTCACTGCCGCTGGCCGCTTTGGCTTCTTCCCGCTGACGACGGCGGATTTCCCGGGGGTCATTCGCCGCCCGCTGTGCTGGCTGGTCAGCGTCACTGGCGGTGGACTGCTCCGCAGCCGGTGCTGAGACCGGCTTCACCACCGCGGCGCTGATCGCAGGCGCACTGGGCGCTGCTGTCGTCTTGGTTTCCGGTGCCTTGGCTTCAGCTGGCTTTGCGTCAGCTACCTTTGCCTGAGCTGGTTTGGCTTCTGGTGCTTTAGCGACGGGAGCCTTGTTCTCCGGCGCTTTGGCTTCCGGCTTCGGCTCCGCTTTCACTGCAGCGGGAGGTTGAGGAGCCGGTTGCGCTTTTGCTGCCGGTGCCGATGCCGGTTTGGGCGCTTCTGCATGGGTAGCCTGAGGCTGGGGTGCCACCGGGGGCTTGGCGTCCACCGGTTTGGTCGCTTGCGCTTGCTCAGGGGCAGCGGGTGCCTGAGGCTTGGCCACTGCTTGTGGCTTTTCGGCAGGTTCCTGCTTAGCCGCCACCGCCGCCACCGCCGCCACCGGGGCTTTGTCCTGGGGCGCGGGTTGCGACTGAGCTGGAGCCGCTTTCTCTACGGGGGCCTGAACGGGGGCCTGAACAGGCGCCTGGGCCTCTGCGGCTTTGGGCTGGCTTTGAGGCTTGCCCGCAGGCTCCGCTTTTTCCGTCTTCTCCGCTTTCTCAGGCTTGTCTTCCCGAGCGGGTTTCTCGGCCTGAGCAGGCTTTACTTCAGCCTGAACGGGCTTGGCATCCGCCGGGGAGGGCGCTTTTTCAGCGGCCACCTGGTCTGAGTTGGTGTTGTCACGCTCGGTGGCCTGAGCCTTGTTCTGACGTCGGCGTCGGCTGTCGCTGGGGCTACGGCGACGGCCACGGCGTGCGTTACCGGAGTCCTGGTTTTCATCGCTGGACTCGTCTGCGTTCTGTTTGTTGTCCGCTCTCGGCTCACGAGTTTCCTGCTGATCCCGCTTCTGATTGCGACCCCGACCGCGACCCTGTTTTTGCTCACGGCCCTGACTGTCCCTGCCAGACTCTCTGCCTGAGTCTCTGGCCGAATCTTTGTCAGAGGATTCCTTACGCTTGTTGCGGGTGTCGTTGTCCTTGTCTTTATCTTTGTCCCTATTGTCATCTCGGGATTTGTCATCTCGGGATGGCTTTTCATCGCGACGCTTGCGGCCTTTCTGGTTGCGGTTACCACGCTGGTTGTTGTTGCGGGTGTTCCGCTGGTTGCGATTCTGTTGACCCTGCTTCTGGTCCGGCTTGCTTTCCTCCTGCTCGTTGCTGCTGAACAGCTGGATAAACCAGGCGAACAGACGGGAGAAGAAGCTGGGGTCTTTCTTCACAATCGGGGTTGGCGCCGGCGTGTTCGGCTGGATCATCTGAACCGCAGCCTGCTCCTGGCGATGAATCGGGCTTTCACCAGGGGCCAGCAGTTCCTCTTCCACCTCGTCGGCGTCGTCGATCAGCTCGTAACTGGCGGTGGCTTCGCCTTCCATCTGGTCGCTGCGGAAGCGGCTCACCTCGAAGTGCGGAGTCTCCAGGTTGGGGCTGGGCAGCACCAGAACGCGGACCTTGTTGCGGGCCTCTATGGCTACAATGTTGTCGCGCTTTTCGTTCAGCAGGTAGGTGGCCACATTGACCGGTACCCGGGCGTGGATTTCGCTGCTGTTTTCCTTCAGGGCCTCTTCTTCAATCAGGCGCATGATGTTGAGAGACAGCGAATGCAGGTCGCGAATGAAGCCGACCCCGTTGCAACGGGGGCAGATGTGACCGCTGGTCTCACCCAGGGATGGCCGCAGGCGCTGACGGGACAGCTCCATCAATCCAAAGCGGGAAATGCGTCCCACCTGAACCCGGGCCCGGTCCAGCTCCAGGGCATCGCGCATGCGGTTTTCCACTTCGCGCTGGTTGCGGTTGGCGTTCATGTCGATGAAGTCAACCACGATCAGGCCACCGATGTCCCGCAGACGCAATTGGCGGGCGATCTCGTCGGCCGCTTCCAGATTGGTCATGAGGGCGGTTTCTTCGATGTCCGCGCCTTTGGTGGCCTTGGATGAGTTGATGTCGATGGACACCAGGGCTTCCGTCGGGTCGATCACGATGGAACCGCCGGAGGGTAGCTTCACTTCGCGCTCAAAGGCGGTCTCGATCTGGGATTCAATCTGGTAGCGGTTGAACAGCGGGATGTTGTCGCTGTACAGCTTGATTTTGTTTTCGTACTGGGGCATCACCTGGCGCACGAAATTCAGGGCTTCCTGATGGACCTGTGGCGTGTCGATCAACACTTCGCCGATGTCCTGGCGCAGGTAATCCCGCACCGCCCGGATGATGACGTTGCTTTCCTGATAGATCAGGAAGGGGGCCTGGCGTTTCTCAGACGCTTCAGTAATGGAGCTCCACAGGGTCAGCAGGTAATCCAGATCCCACTGCAGTTCTTCCACGCTGCGACCGATACCGGCGGTACGGATAATGACACCCATATCCTGGGGAATATTCAGGCCGTTCATCACATCACGCAGGGCAGCACGATCATCACCGTCGATCCGGCGAGAAATGCCACCGGCCCGCGGGTTGTTCGGCATCAGCACCAGATAGCGGCCAGCCAGGCTGATAAAGGTGGAAAGGGCGGCACCCTTGTTGCCACGCTCTTCCTTGCCTACCTGCAGGATAACTTCCTGACCTTCCTTGATAACGTCCTTGATCGTAAAACGACCCTGGACGTCTTTGGGGTTCTTGGTGAAGTATTCCCGGGAGATTTCCTTTAAAGGCAGAAAGCCGTGGCGCTCAGATCCGAAATCCACGAACGCGGCTTCCAGACTGGGCTCAATGCGGGTGATGCGACCTTTGTAGATATTGGATTTTTTCTGTTCTCGTGTTCGGTGTTCGATGTCCAAATCATAAAGGCGTTGTCCATCGACCAAGGCAACGCGCAGCTCTTCCGAGTGGGTTGCGTTAATCAGCATTCTTTTCATGCAGATTGTTATCCAGCAATCAATGCGATCAACAGGACAGGAGACGGATTACGGGCGGGAAAGCGGATTATCAACCGATCTGAGCAACATCACTGCAGATCAGCGGCCTGACCCATCATAATGGCAGGCAACTGTGGCAACACCATGTCTTATGTTATGCATGGGTTGGGTCACACGCTGTGTCCGGTATGAACTCTGTTGCATCCAGTACCGGTTAATGACTTTTCGCCGGGTTGAACAGCGGTACAAACGAATGAATCCAGCTGCTCGGGTTACCTTCGCCTGGCCGTGATGCTCCATTTTTGATTGCACTGTGTGATAGCGTCTGTGCAATGGACTTATCGAGCGTTTGTTTGAATCAGGCCAGACAAACAATCTTGTCTCTTAATCTCTGTTAAACGCGTGTTTAACATTCACGTGTGCAACCCCGAATCGGGACGCACAACGTACCATTTTTTACTTGAGCCAATCCGTTCAGGAACGATCACAGGACACTGGGGTGCCGGTTACTGGTTCCACCGTGTTTGGCGGTTTGCTGCAGGGCAGCGATCATCGTCAGTTGGGGTCAGCTGCCGGGTCTTAGCCAGTGGCAACGCTGATGAGCCCACGTTGGATAATGTTTTGGTCGATCCTGAGCTGCACATTCGGTTTACATCTAAACTGCGGGGCAGGCACGGTGGTGCGACCAGTAATAACCTGTTGGAGCGGGGTGCAGGATAATTAGGTGATTGCCGGTATTCTGGTTAGAATATGCAGCCTCCCTGATCTTAGCTGCAAATGGCAAGGATCATCCGGGAACGTACCTGGTTATGCCTTGCCCGCCGCTTTTATAGGCTCATCGCAATATAGCAGGAAATCTTAACCTCATCAAACAGATAGCTATAAGTCCTTGATTCCTCATGAGCAGTACAGATAAACGCCCCTCCGTGGCCATGGTTACCGTAACGGAAGACCAGCACGGGCAACGACTCGATAATTTCCTGGTGAGCCGGCTGAAAGGTGTCCCAAAATCAGCCATTTACCGCATGATTCGCAAGGGTGAAGTGCGGGTGAACAAGGGCCGTACCAAGCCCGAATACAAGCTCAGCCAGGGGGATTTGGTAAGGGTGCCCCCGGCGCGAACCAAGCCCGTCACTGAGGCGGCCCCGTTCGTGGGGGACAGCTTGAAATCCCAGTTGGAAGCCGCCATTTTGTACGAGGATGACGGCTTGATCGTAATCAATAAGCCCAGTGGTCTGGCGGTGCACGGTGGCAGCGGTGTGAGCCTGGGGGTGATCGAGGCCCTGCGCCAGATGCGCCCGGCACAGCGCTTCCTGGAATTGGTCCACCGCCTGGACCGGGACACCTCCGGTTGCCTGATGGTGGCTAAGAAACGCAGCGTGCTTAAAAAGCTGCACGACGATCTGCGCCAGGGCAACATGCAGAAAACCTATCTGGCCCTGTTGTGGGGGCGCTGGAATGGTCTGGAGCATCGCATCGAGGCCCCCCTCAGAAAGTTCCAGCTGGCATCCGGTGAGCGTATTGTGCGGGTTTCTGCCGATGGCAAACCTTCCCTGACGCTGTTTCGCCAGCTGGAGCTGTACAGCAACGCCACGCTGGTAGAGGCCAAACCGGTCACCGGTCGCACACATCAGATCCGGGTGCATGCCCAGTTTGCCGGCCATCCCATTGCCGGGGATGACAAGTACCTGCACCGGGAACAGGCCGGGTATTTCGAGGAAAAAGGGCTCAAGCGCCTGTTTCTGCATGCCGCCGGGCTGGAGTTGGAAGACGCAGCGGGGCAAAAACGGGTATTCAATGCACCAATGCCCGAAGAGTTAAATACCTTTCTGAGCAGGTTGTAAAAGTATGTCCCAGTATCAACTGATTGTATTCGATTGGGATGGAACCCTGATGAACTCGCTGAGCCGAATTGCTGATTGTATGCAGGCAGCGGCCCGGGATCTGGCGCTGACGCCCGCTACTGACCAGCAGGTACACGATGTGGTGGGCCTGGCCCTGGACATCGCCATCCAGCGCCTGCATCCGCAGCTGGATGTACATCAGGTGGCACAGATGCGGGAGCGATATTCCCATCACTACGTTGTGGCTGAGTCCACGCCCAGTCCATTTTATGGGGGGATACCCGAGATGCTGGACAGCCTCAGTGCCAAGGGGACGCTCCTGAGCGTGGCGACTGGCAAGAGCCGCAAAGGACTCTCCCGGGTGTTTGCGGCCCACGGAGTGGATTCCCTGTTCCATAGCTCCCGTTGTGCCGATGAAACCCGTTCCAAACCAGAACCGGATATGTTGTTGGAGATTCTGGCCATGCACGGTTTAAATCCCCAGCAGGCGGTCATGGTGGGTGATACGGAGTTTGATCTGGAAATGGCCCGACGTGCCGGCGTTGACTCGGTTGGCGTTACCTGGGGTGCCCATGATATAACTCGCCTCCAACGCCATCATCCTAAAGTATGTGTGGATAGCGTTGAGTCGCTATCGAACTGGCTACACCAAGCAGTGTAAGGGAAACTTTCATGACAGAAGATCAAAACAGCAATAAAAACTATCAACAGCGCAATGAGCGGGGGCGTTTCAATCGGCCACGCTCCAGCAAAGAGTGGAAGCTGATTGAAAAAATGGTGATGTCCTCCCAGGATGAACACCGCAAAGCCCGTCGTTGGGGCATCTTTTTCAAGTCCCTCACATTCCTGTATTTGTTTGTGGTGTTGATGATGTTCAATCCCGGAATGTGGGGGTCTTCCGGTATCAGTGTCAGTGCGCCTCATGTTGCGTTGGTAGACCTGAAAGGCATGATTGCGGACGACACCGAAGCCAGCGCAGACCGATTGGTGGCAGGACTTCGTGACGCTTTCAAGGCGGAGCATTCCAAGGGGATTATCCTGCGGGTCAACAGCCCGGGTGGCAGCCCGGTTCAGTCCGGCCTGGTCTACCGGGAAGTGCAGCGTCTGAAGAAAGAGTATCCCGGGAAGAAGGTCTATGCCGTGATCACAGATCTGGGTGCTTCCGGTGCTTACTATATTGCCGCCTCGGCCGACGAAATCTATGCTGATCCCGCCAGCCTGGTGGGGTCCATTGGTGTGGTCAGTGACGGGTTTGGTTTCGTAGGGACGATGGAAAAATTGGGCGTGGAGCGCCGCGTTTATACCTCCGGTACCAACAAGGCCATGCTGGATCCGTTCCAGCCGGAAGATCCCAAGCAGAAGGAATTTTTTGCCGGCATTCTGGCAGATGTGCATCAACAATTTATTGATGCGGTGAAAGAAGGTCGCGGTGATCGCATCAAGGACGATGATATGGTGTTCTCCGGGCTGTTCTGGTCTGGACGCCAGGCACTGGAGCTGGGCTTGGTCGATGGGTTGGCCAGTCCGGGGCAGGTGGCTCGGGAAATTATCGGTGAAGAGAAGATGGTGGACTACACTCCCCGGGTGAGCCCGTTGGAAGCGTTCACCGGTCGCTTGGGTGTCTCCATGGCAGACCGTGTGATGGCGACGCTGGGTATTGGTACAGTCTCGCTGAAATAGCTTGATCGAAAACCCGATCCACAAAAAAGGCGCAGATTACCGCGCCTTTTTTTATGTGTTTCTTTTTGTTTGTTTCTGCTCGTGTCAGTTTACGTTTAACAAGCGGTTGATGATGGTGTCCACGGTGGATTGCATGGAATGGTATTCAAGATAGACATTGCCGTTCTCATCATTGCGGGTGGGCAACCAGCTCAGGCGCATCAGCATAAATCCGTGCAGGCAGGCGGTAAAATCTGGTGCGGTGATTTTACTGTCGTCTCCGCAGTGGCGGTCGATCAGGTTTTGCACGCGGGTATGCATGTCATTGATCTCGGAGGGCAGGCTGAAGTTCTGATTGACAGCAGCCCGGTGATTCAGCGGATCGTAACCCAGCGGCACAGACTGGTCGCGCAACATGAGGCGAAAGTAGGCTGGATGATCGCCCAATAACATCAGCATTTCCTGGGCACCGCGTTTCAGTGTCTCGATGGGGGATTCCCCCGCTTTCGCCACATAGAGCTGCGTGAAGCCCTTGCTGATACGACCACCCATGGCAGCGAGAATGTCTTCCCGGCCGCTGAAGTGAGCGTAGACTGACGGCAGTTTTATACCGATCTTGTCCGCTACGTCCTGCAATTTTAAATGCTCGATACCATGCAACGCAGCCAGTGCCTCAGCTTCGTCAATAATCTTCTCTTTGGTATTTCGGCGTCTTGGTTTGTTTATTTGAATATCATCGGCCATCTGTTTTTTGCCTCGTATCACAGGGTGCGCGACTTACAGCTCACGCACGCCGTAGCACCTAACAATATAAGTGTAGACGCCCGATGAAATTTGTTCAGAATTTGGCAAAAAAAATTACGGAATTTGTATACCTTGTTGCCGCAACATTTCAGCTAATTTTATTAGGGGTAAGCCAATCAACGCGTTAGGATCATCCCCTTCCAATTTCTTGAATAAGGTTATTCCCAGGCCTTCTGATTTAAAGCTTCCTGCGCAGTTAAAGGGCGTCTCTTTTTCGAGGTAACGCCGGATTTCATCCTCGTTCAGCTCCCGGAAGTGGACGTAGAAAGGCTCTACCACAGATTGGCTTTGGCCTGTTGTTGCATCATAAAGACAGAGGCTGGTAAAAAACGTGACCGTGTTTCCACTGCTGGCTTTCAATTGCTGAATGGCCGGTTCCATGGACCCGGGTTTGCCGTTGATCTTTCCATGCAGAACAGAGACCTGGTCACTGGCGATGATCAGCGCCTCGGGGTATCGGGCAGCGACGGCTTCGGCCTTTTGTCGGGCCAGGCGAGCTACCAGTTGCTCAGGCCGTTCGCCGGGAGTGGGGGTTTCGTCAATGTCCGGTGAGCAGGTTTCAAAGTCGGCGATAAGCTTGCACAATAATTCCCGGCGAAAAGGGGAGCTGGACCCCAAGATAATCTGTCTCACTGTTCTCTCCGAAAGCTGTTTGAATAACAGCCTAAATAACAGAAGGTTAAACTCGATGCTGGGCAAAACCTAAGCCAATAAGGGTGTGTGTTGGTCGGGATTTGCGGGGGCTTCATGATCCCATAGCCAAAATGCCTGATCCAGTTGAAAAAAGCCTGTTAAAGCCTTTGACAGAGTGCGGTACTGACCATAGAATTGCGCGCTTATGTTTGAGCACCCACTGCCCACAACCATCAAACCGGTGAAACTTGCCCGACAGGAAGGCAAGCTGATCGGGTTTATGCCACTTAAGCAGCTGGTTAATCTGGCAGCAGATTGTGTCTCCGACCAGGGCCGCGTCGAAGCGGACCTTGCCCTGAAGATGGAGCAGGCCCGGCCGGAATTGCATGGCAGCGCAAGTGCTGACGTGAAGCTGGTATGCCAGCGCTGTCTGGAGCCGGTGGATGTACGGGTCGAAGTGAAGATTGCGCTGGGGTTCGTGCAAACGGAAACCCAGATGGCGGAACTGCCGGAAAGCCTTGAGCCGTTTATGCTTGAGGAAGAGGAGATTCCCCTGGCAGAGTTGCTCGAACAGGAATTGATTTTGGCGCTGCCCATTGTTGCCTATCACTCAGCCTGCGAACCCTATCCTTATGAGGGGAAAGAGGCCGCCGAGGCAGCCGTAGAAGAAAAGCCCAACCCGTTTGCTGTTCTGGAACAGCTCAAGGGTAAAACGAACAAACCCGATTAAGATAAAGTTCTAACTCAGGAGCATAACAATGGCAGTTCAACAGAACCGTAAAACCCGATCCAAGCGTGGCATGCGCCGTTCTCACGACAGCCTGTCCCGACCCACGTTGTCTGAAGACGTAACCACCGGTGAAGTTCATCGTCGCCATCACGTTACTCCAGACGGTTTCTACCGTGGTCGTCAGGTCATCGCCAGCAAAGACGACGAGTAAGCCCAGACCTTAGTATGGTTACCCTTGCGGTTGACGCAATGGGCGGGGACTTCGGTCCCGATGTAACAGTACCCGCAGTCCTGCGAGCCCTATCAGAGCAGCAGGACTTGCGGGTTTTGTTGTTTGGTGATCAGCAAAAACTGCAAGCGATCGTGGGGCCACGCAACGTGGATCGCCTCACGGTCTGTCATTGCGAGCAAAGCATTGGCATGGGGGAATCCCCGGCCATCGCGTTGCGGACCAAGAAGCAATCTTCCATGGGTTTGATGTTGAGTGCGGTTCACGATGGCCGGGCGGACGGCTGTGTCAGCGCGGGCAATACCGGTGCGCTCATGGCCCTCAGTCGCCACATTCTCAAAACCACCGAGTCCATTGATCGTCCCGCCATTATCTCGGCCCTGCCGCGGGAAGATGGCAAGCATACCTTCGTCCTGGATTTGGGCGCCAATGTGGGTTGCGATTCAGAGCAGCTGTATCAATTCGCTGTCATGGGGCAGGCGGTGGCCCAGGTGCTGGATGGCAGTGCCAGACCGTCGGTAGCGCTCCTCAATATCGGCAGCGAAGAAATCAAAGGCAACGATCAGGTGAAAGCCGCCAACGATCTGTTGCGTGCAGATCAATCCCTCAATTACCTGGGTTATGTGGAAGGTTCCGATTTGTTTCGGGACAAAGTGGATGTGGTGGTCTGTGATGGGTTTGTGGGCAATGTGGCATTGAAAACCATCGAAGGCCTGGCCCGATACATCATTTCCGAGGTGCGTCGCGAATTTTCCCGCAATTGGTGGAGCCGGATATTGGGGCTTCTGGTTGCACCGTTGTGGCGCAAACTGGAAAGCCGGATCAATCCCAGTGGCTACAACGGGGCCGCATTTGTCGGCTTGAGGGGCGTGGTGGTGAAAAGCCACGGCAACGCGGACGCAATTGAATTCAATCAGGCCATACTGGCGGCCCGTCAGTATGTGGATAAGAAATTGCCGGAAAAAATCGAAACTCTGCTGAGATGATGCTGCCAAATTTTGTTACTTTTCCGATGAGCAGCCCGTGCCTATGCCGGTTATGATTGGCGAATCTTCTGCAGGCTGATTGCCCATTGAATACAAGGTATGTCATGAATAAAGAACTCGCGTTTATTTTCCCGGGCCAGGGATCCCAGGCCGTTGGCATGATGGCTGATTTGAATCTGGCCCATCCCGCGGTAAAACAGACCTTTGATGAGGCATCCGAAGCCTTTGGTCAGGATATGTGGCAGTTGGCCCAGAATGGCCCGGACACGCTGCTGGCCCAAACCGAGATGACCCAGCCCATCATGTTTGTGGCCGGGTTGGCGGCTTGGCGGGCTTGGTGTGCGGCGACCGAGGTGCGTCCTGCATTGATGGCCGGGCACAGCCTGGGGGAATACACTGCCTACGTTGCCTCCGGTGCGATCTCCCTGAGCGAAGGTGTTAGCCTGGTGAAGCGGCGTGGCGAGTTGATGCGTGATGCCTGCCCGGGTGGACAGGGTAAGATGGCTGCCTTGCTGGGACTGGATGATGACAAGGCGATCGCGGTGTGCGGTGATGCAGCGCAGGGTGATGTGGTGCAGGCCGTCAATTTCAACTCTCCCGGTCAAGTGGTGATTGCTGGTCATGCCGCCGCAGTGGACCGGGCCATTGAATTGGCAAAAGAAGCCGGTGCCAAAAAAGCCATGCCCCTGGCGGTGAGCGTGCCCTGTCATTCCGACCTGATGAGGCCGGCTGCGGAGGAATTGGCAGAACAGTTGCGTGCTACGGAGATTTCCGCGCCGGCCATTCCGGTGGTAAATAATATTGATGCGCAGATTGAGCTGGACCCGGCCCGGATTCGGGAAAAACTGATCGCGCAGTTGTACAGTCCTGTGCTCTGGGTGGCTTCGGTGAACACCATGGCTGAAGCCGGTATTACCTCGCTGGTGGAGTGCGGACCGGGTAAGGTGTTGTGTGGCATGAGCAAACGTATTGTACGTGGCCTGAATGTGTTTACACTGCAGGACCAGGCCGGATTCGATGCAACTCTGGCTTCCATTAATTCATAAATAACGATAACGACCGATAAAGGAGTGCGACATGTCCCTAGAGGGTAAAGTGGCATTGGTAACCGGTGCCAGCCGGGGAATTGGCAGGGCAATCGCTGAATCACTGATCAAGCAGGGCGTCGTTGTGGCGGGAACCGCGACCACGGAATCCGGTGCCGGGAAAATATCTGAATACATCAGCGCAGCCGGGGGTAACGGCAAAGGATATTGTCTGAACGTGACAGATCCCTCCAGCATTGATGTGGTGATGAACGAGATCCAGAAGGAGTTTGGGGCGCCTCTGATTCTGGTGAACAATGCTGGAATCACGCGGGACAATCTGATGTTGCGGATGAAAGAGGAAGAGTGGGATCAGGTCATCGACACCAACCTCACCTCAGTGTTCCGCATGAGCAAAGCCTGCTTGCGTGGCATGACCAAAGCCCGTTGGGGCCGTATCATCAACATCAGCTCGGTGGTGGGCCTGATGGGCAACATGGGGCAAGCGAATTACAGCGCCGCCAAATCCGGTCTGGAGGGCTTCACCCGCTCCCTGGCGAAAGAAATTGGTTCCCGTAGTATCACCGTGAACGCGGTGGCCCCCGGTTTTATCGATACCGACATGACCAAAGAGCTGCCGGAAGCCAACAAGGAACTGATGCTGGCCCAAATTCCCGTCGGACGTTTGGGGCAGCCGGAGGAGATCGCGGCGACCGTCACGTTCCTCGCCGGTGAAGAATCTGGTTACATTACAGGGGCAACAATTCCTGTTAATGGCGGTATGTATATGTGATATAGTTGCGGCACTGGTTTGATGGTGCCTGCCGGGGCCCAAAGCCACTCTGGGGAAGGCTTTACAGGCACACTGCTTTTATAAACTATAAAACCCTAATATATATAGGGATCAATGCACAGGAGATAAGAGTCAAATGAGTAGCAATATCGAAGAGCGCGTCAAGAAGATCGTAGCCGAACAGCTTGGCGTCAAACTGGAAGAGGTCACTAATGACGCTTCTTTCGTCGAAGATCTGGGGGCTGACTCTCTTGACACCGTCGAGTTGGTAATGGCTCTGGAAGAAGAATTCGAAACTGAGATTCCTGACGAAGAAGCTGAGAAAATCACCAAAGTTCAGGAAGCGATCGATTACGTTCAAGCTAACCTGTAAGCTGTTCTCGATATCGTAAAGCCGCTGTTTTCAGCGGCTTTTTTTTGCCTGTTGATTCAGGCCCAGGCGCCCAGCCGGATGCTCAGCTCGTTTGATAATGTCTGGTTACGAAATCTTTTGAAAGATATTTCATCTATATAACAAATATGTAACAAGGGTAAACTAGCGTTCCAGGTGGATATACTTGGGATTCAGATTAGCCGTTTGGAGGAAGTGTTGTGAGCCGCAGAGTGGTGATCACTGGGATGGGGGCTGTTACCCCCTTGGGTAACAGCGTGGATGAGACCTGGCAAGGTCTGCTGGCAGGAAAGAGTGGTATAGCCCCAATCGAAAACTACGATGTCTCCAGTTACGCGACCAAGTTCGCCGGCCAGATTCGTGGTCTGGACGTGACGGAGTACATGTCGGCGAAAGACGCGCGCAAGATCGATCCATTTATTCAGTACGGACTGGTGGCCAGCATCCAGGCTATCCGCGACTCCGGGCTGGAGGTGACGGATGCCAATCGCAAGCGGATCGGGGTCGCAGTGGGCTCCGGCATCGGCGGCATCGGAACCATCGAGCGCAACAAAGAGCTGCTGGATAAGGGCGGTGTGCGCAAGGTCAGTCCGTTCCTGGTACCGGGCTCCATCATCAATATGATCTCTGGCAATCTGTCCATCATGTACGGCCTGCAGGGCCCGAACTGGGCGATCACCACCGCCTGTACAACCGCCACCCATTGTATTGGTTACGCCTCCCGCATGATCAAGTACGGCGATGTGGACGTGATGGTTGCCGGTGGCGGTGAGTGTGGTTCATCCCCATTGGGTATGGCCGGCTTTGTGGCGGCACGGGCTCTGTCCAGTCGCAATGACGACCCGCAGGCGGCGAGTCGCCCCTGGGATCGCGATCGTGACGGGTTTGTGCTGGCGGACGGCGCCGGGGTGCTGGTGCTGGAAGAGTACGAGCATGCCAAGCAGCGCGGCGCCAAGATTTATGGAGAGTTGATCGGCTTTGGTGCCAGCAGCGACGCCCATCACATTACTGCGCCCCCTGAAGATGGGCGCGGCGCGGCGGATGCCATGTTGAACGCCATCAACGACGCCGGCATCAATGGTGCGGAAGTGGACTATGTGAATGCCCATGGGACCTCCACCCAGGCAGGAGACATTGCGGAAACCAACGCCATCAAGTCGGTGTTCGGTGATCACGCATACCAACTGTCAGTCAGCTCCACCAAGTCCATGGTGGGCCATTTGTTGGGGGCTGCTGGCGGTGTGGAAGCCGTGTTTACCCTGCTGGCCATGCGGGATCAGGTGGCTCCCCCCACCATCAATCTGGACAATCCCGACGACGGTTGCGATCTGGACTACGTGCCGCACACGGCCAAGGAACGCAAGATCGAGATCGCGGTGTCCAATTCATTCGGCTTTGGCGGAACCAACGGCACTCTTGTCTTCAAGCGTGTCTGACCACGTCGCAGCGAGCGTTCCCACTTGGATCAACGGGCAACCTGCTAATGAGGTGCCCGTTTCCGATCGTGGCTTGGCCTACGGTGACGGGCTGTTTGAAACGCTTCGGGTAACCCAGTCGGGGCCCGCGCTGTTCGACTTTCACCTTGAACGCCTGCAGCAGGGGCTGCAGCGGCTGGCGATTTCCCACGATTGGCAATGTCTTCTCAATGAGGTCCAGAGTTACCCCGGTCTGCAATGCCCCGGCGTGGTGAAGTGGACAGTAACCCGGGGGCAGGGTGGACGGGGTTACAGCGCAACCCAGGTGCAGGGCCCCACTCGCATCCTTTCCTGGCATCCTTTACCGCTTTATCCCCCCGAATACGCTGCAGCCGGGGTGTCGGTGTTTTCCTGTCAGCAGGCACTGGCGGAACAGCTGGCGTTGGCCGGTTTGAAACACCTGAATCGCCTGGAACAGGTTTTGGCCCGGCAGGAGTGGGTGGATACGCATCAGGAGGGGCTGATGCGGGACTACCAGGGCAATGTGATCGAGGGGGTTTTCAGCAATCTGTTTCTGGTGCGCCAGGGTCAGCTGTTCACCCCGGATCTTGCGCGCTGCGGTGTGGCGGGGACCATGCGCCGCTGGCTGCTGGAGCAGTTTGACCGGAATGGCTATCGTGTCGATGTCGGCAACGTCACGTTCCGGGATATCCAACTTGCTGACGAATGGTTTTTTTGCAACAGTGTTTATGGAATATGGCCCGTGCGCCAGTGGGAGCAACGCACCTGGGAAGTGGGTGAGATCACGCGCCAGGCTCAGCAGTGGGTAAAGGATCGTTGGCAATTCTGAAAAAATTATTTGTGGCTGGGTTGGTGCTGGTAGTGGTTGCGTGCGGGGCTGCGCTCTACGCAATGTCGTGGCTGAATCAATGGGCCGAGGCACCGATGCGGTTGCAGCAGGATCAGGTGTTGAACGTGCCGCAGGGATCGTCTTTGTATCGACTGTCCATTGAGCTGGAGCAGCTGGGCCTGATTGAACAGGGGCGCTATCTGCGTTGGTATATCAAGCTCAACAAGCTGGGGCATTTCATCCAGGCGGGTGAGTATGCCGTGCCCCAGGGCACCACTCCCCATCAACTCATTGACCGCATTCAAAAGGGTGATGTCATCCAGTATTCGGTGACCCTGATCAACGGTCAAAGCTTTCACGAGTTTCTGCAGACGCTGCAGGCTGACCCGGTGTTGATGCAGCGTGTGCCTGACATGACTCATGCTCAGATCCTGGCGGCGCTGGACGAAGAGCGCACCCATCCCGAGGGATTGTTCTATCCTGACACCTATCACTACCGGCGGGGCGATTCCGATCTGGATATTCTGCGGCGGGCACATGGGCGAATGGCGGAGCTGCTGGCCCGGGCCTGGGATCAGCGACAGGAGGGCTTGCCCTACAAGGATGCCTACGAGGCCCTGATCATGGCTTCGATCGTGGAAAAGGAAACCGCTGTGGGCGAAGAGCGGGCGTTGATCGCCGGCGTGTTTGTGAACCGGTTGAACAAAAAAATGCGTTTGCAGACTGATCCCACCGTGATTTATGGGCTGGGGGATCAATACCGGGGCAACATCACCCGGGCCCACCTTAAGGCCTACAGTCCCTACAATACCTATCGCATCAACGGGCTGCCGCCAACCCCCATCGCCAATCCGGCCCTGCCGGCCATCGAAGCGGCCTTGCATCCTGCCACCACAAACGCGTTATACTTCGTGGCCAAAGGTGATGGCAGTCATCACTTCTCCGAGACCTTGCAGGAGCATACCAAGGCCGTGCGCCAGTACCAGTGGAAGCGCCGGGCCGACTATCGCTCCAGCCCCCAGTAGCCAGCGAATCTTAGACAGCGAATTTCGACTACATGACCCAGCTTATTGCCCCTCGTGGCAAGTTCATTACCGTTGAGGGTACCGAAGGGGTGGGCAAAACCACCAACCTGGAGTACGTCCGCAACTGGTTGCAGCAGCGCAATATCCCTTTCATCAGCACCCGGGAACCGGGTGGCACTCCCCTGGCGGAGCAGTTGCGCGCGTTATTGCTGCAACCCCGGGAGGAGGTCGTGGATCAGACCGCGGAGTTGCTGATGGTGTTTGCGGCCCGGGCCCAACACCTGAATCAGGTGATCCAGCCGGCACTGGCACGGGGCGATTGGGTGCTGTGTGATCGCTTTACCGACGCCACCTATGCCTATCAGGGCGGCGGTCGGGGGATGGACCAGGCGTTGATTGCCCAGCTGGAAGCCCTGGTGCAGGGCAGTCTGCGCCCGGATGCTGTGATTCTGCTGGATGTGCCGGTGGAGATCGGTCTGTCGCGGGCGCGGGATCGGGGTGATCTGGATCGTTTTGAGCAGGAAGATGTGGACTTCTTTGAGCGGGTGCGCACTGCGTACCGGCAACGTGCACAAGGTCAGGACAGTTACCATCTGGTGGATGCCAGCCAGCCCCTGGCGCAGGTGCAGGACGACCTGGGGCGGGTGCTGGCGGCGTTAGAGAGGCATTGGACGGCATGAGTCTGGCGGATATCAACCATGTGCAGGCAGCCCTGCCCTGGCAGGCCACCCATTGGGATGGCTTGATGGCCCGCCTGCAGGACCAGCGCATGGCCCATGCCCTGATGCTGCGGGGGGAGGCCGGAACCGGTAAGAACCAGTTCGCCCTGGCCCTGGCCCAGTACCTGCTTTGCAGCACGCCGGTGGCCAATACCGCCTGTGGCAAGTGTAAAGGGTGTCAGCTCAATCTGGCGGGTTCCCATCCTGACATGACCATACTGGAGCCGGAAGAACCCGGTCGTGCCATCAAGGTGGACCAGGTACGGCAGGTGGTGGATTTCGTCAGCAAGAAAGCGCAATTGGATGGTTTTCGCCTTGTCATTGTCAGCCCGGCGGAAGCCATGAATGTGAATGCCTCCAATGCCCTGTTGAAGTCTCTGGAGGAGCCGGGGGAGCGCACGGTGCTGATTCTGGTGTCCCACCAGATCACCGGGGTGTTGCCGACCATCCGCAGTCGTTGCCAGGTATTGGACTTTCCCATTCCCGGACGGGAACAGGCGCTGGCCTGGCTGAATACGCTGGTGGGGGACACGGCCAAATCCGAGAAGCTGCTGAACGTGGCCGGTGGAGCCCCGGTGCGGGCCCTGGAGCTGAATCAAAGCCAATGGTTGGGGGAGCGCGCCACGGTCCTGCAGCACTGGCTGGGCGTGCTGAGCGGCAAGCGGGACCCGGTGCGCACAGCGGAGGCCTGGAGCCAGTACCCCATCGTGGATGTGCTGGCCTGGTTACTGGCCTGGCACATTGATCTGGCCAAGCTCGTGGCCGGTGGTGGCAGTGCCATCATGAATGAAGATCTGCGGCCGGACCTGCAGGCTGCTACCACCGTCATCAACCTGGATCGGCTGTTCGCCTGTCATGATCATCTGCTCCAGGTGAAGCGCATGTTGAACAGCCAGGGTAACCCTAACCCTCAGTTATTATTGGAAGAAATTTTGTTGAAATGGTCACAGGCCGGTCTGCGCTAGCTGGCATTGGATAGGGCACCTGCTAAACTGGTAACAACATAAATGAATTCGGTTCGATAGCATTATGGCAATAGGTGGCTCACGAAGCGGCATTTTGTCCCTCACCATCAAGGACAAGGCGGTACTCTATGCTGCGTACATGCCCTTCATCCGCAATGGCGGGCTGTTCATTCCCACCAACAAACAGTACAAGTTGGGGGAGGAGGTCTTTCTCCTGTTGAACCTGATGGAAGAGACAGAGAAGATCCCGGTGGCCGGCAAGATCATCTGGGTGACCCCCAAGGGAGCCCAGGGTAACCGCGCTGCGGGCATCGGGGTCCAGTTCAACGACCAGGACGACACCGCCCGCTCCAAAATTGAAACCTATCTGGCCGGTGCGCTGGAATCCGACCGCCCCACCCACACCATGTAAGGGCACAGACCCGTTCTGTTCCGCTGCGGAGGCCAGATCCCCGGCCTCCTCGAATGATCCTTCCGAACTGTGTAAAATCACAGCCCTGAATCCCGACGGGTAATCCGTTGGTCATCGACTTACTTAAACACCAAACAGGAAAATCCATTTCATGCTGGTAGATTCCCACTGCCATCTGGACAAGCTGGATCTGAGCGCCCACGGCGGGGACCTGGAGGCTGCGCTGCAGGCCGCCTATGACCGCGACATCAGCCACATACTTTGTATTGGCATAAACCTGGAAAACATCGACCAGGTGGTGGCGCTGGCGGAGCGCCATGCCCCGGTGTTTGCGTCGGTAGGGGTGCATCCGCTGTATCGGGAAAGCCGTGAACCCACCCAGGAGGATTTGTTGAGCATCGCCCGTCACCCCAAAGTGGTGGCCATCGGTGAAACCGGCCTGGATTATTTCTATGGGGAAGGGGATCTGCAATGGCAGCGGGATCGATTCCACATTCATATCGAAGCGGCGCGACAGTCCCGGTTGCCGCTCATCATCCATACCCGGGGCGCAAAGGAAGACACCTTGCGGGATCTGCGGGACATTGGCCAGGGTGAGGTGAAGGGTGTGTTGCATTGCTTTACCGAAGATCTGGATATGGCGAAGCAGGCGTTGGATCTGGGTTTCATGATCTCCATCTCCGGCATTGTCACGTTTCGCAATGCCACAGAGTTGCGCGACGTGGTGAAAGCACTGCCGTTGGATCGGCTCCTGGTGGAGACGGACGCGCCCTGGTTGGCGCCGGTTCCCCATCGCGGCAAGCAGAACGAACCCCAATACGTGGTGGAGGTGGCGGAAAAACTGGCACAGATCAAAGGGCTGAGTTTGGATGAAGTGGCCCGTGTCACCACCGAGAACTTTTTTACGGTGTTTGCCAAAGCGCGTTTGAACGCGGATCAGGTTGGAGTGCAAGGATGACCATGGAGCTGTCACAACTGCTGATTGCGCTGGGCGGCCTGCTGTTGGGCGCCATACTGGGAGCATTGATCGGGCATTTTCGAGGTCAGGCCCAGCTGGAAAAAATCCGCGCCCTCACCGAGCGCGAATCGGCCTTGCAGCAGCAGGCGCTGGAGCAACAGCAGCAGAAGCTTACGCTGCTGGAACGCAGTGAAGTGGAAAAGACCGAATTGCTGGAGCGCTTGAGGAACCAGTTGGGCCAAGCGGAAAAACGACTGGCCCAGGCGGAGGAGCAGAGCCGCCAGCAGCAACTGTTGCAGGACAAATTGGCGGCCACCGAACGCCAGGTGGTGGAGCACCAGCTGGAGCTGAAGCGTGAACACGGTGACGTAAAAGACCTTAAAGCCAGGTTGGAAGCAGCCCAACGGGAAACCCAGGAAAAACTGCAGTTGCTGCAGGAAGCCAAAGAACAGATGAAGCTGGAATTCCAGAACATCGCCAACAAACTGTTCGAGGACAAGAGTGAGAAGTTCACCCAGCAGAATAAAAATAATATGGGGGAGATACTGAATCCGCTCAAGGAACAGATCTTCGAATTCAAAAAGAAAGTGGAGGATGTGTACGACAAGGAGAGCCGCGACCGGGTCAGTCTGCTGCAGGAAATCGTGTCTCTGAAAGAGTTGAACACCCGCATGAGCACCGACGCTCTGAATCTCACCCGGGCCTTGAAAGGCGACAACAAAGCCCAGGGCAACTGGGGCGAAATGGTGTTGGAAAAAGTGCTGGAGGCATCCGGTCTGCAGAAAGGCCGCGAATACGAAACCCAGGGCAGCTTTACCAATGAAGCGGGCCAACGATTGCGCCCGGACGTGGTGGTGCACCTGCCGGAGAGCAAGCACGTGGTGATCGATTCCAAAGTGTCGTTGATTGCCTGGGAGCGCTTCTGTGCCGAAGAGGATGCCCAGCAGGATGTGAACCTGCGGGCTCACATTGAATCGATCCGGTCCCATATCAAGGATCTGAGCGCCAAGAATTACCAGGATCTGTACGGTATCAACACGCCGGACTATGTCCTCATGTTTGTGCCCATTGAGCCGGCGTTCCTGAAAGCCCTGGAAAGCGACAGCGCCTTGTTCGGGGATGCTTTTGACAAAAACATTATGTTGGTGTGCCCATCAACGTTGCTGGTGACGCTGAAAACCATTCACAACATCTGGCGCTTTGAATACCAGAACCGCAATGCACTGGAAATTGCCCGCCAGGCTGGCAACCTGCACGATCAGTTTGTGTTGTTTGCAGAATCCCTGGAAGACATCGGGGACAAGATCGACAAAACCCAGCGTGCCTACGACACCGCCCATAAACGCTTGGTTTCCGGGAAGGGGAATCTGGTGCGTCGGGTCAGCCAGTTGGAAGCGTTGGGCGCCAAGGCCCGTAAATCCATGCCGGAATCCCTGCAGTTGGACCCTGAAGAGGAATCTGAAACCCCCAGCTAGGGTTGTACGTTTTTGCAGGGCTCGGAAAAATCAATGACGAACTGGTCAAACCCGATCACCAGCACGCCAATGGCATGGGTTGAGCGCGGGTTGTAGATGGGGGCGGAAATCTTGATCAGCATCAAGTGCGTACTTTCATCCAGCATTTCGGATTGCACATACACTTTCCCTTCAGGCAACACGATGGCCTGCAGGTATTGTGCTTCATCGCCTTGCCAGAAGTCGGTAGTTTTTTCGGTAGCCGCCACCAAACCACCGTTGCGTCCGATAAGCAGACCTTCCCCCTGAATGGAAATGCGTTTTATCCAGTCACGCATGGCTTGCCCAGAGGGGTTGTTGATAATCGAATCCAGATAAGTGTCTCCTGGCTTCAGTGTGGGCCAGAGTTTGTCGAGTCGGTGTGGGTCCGGGGGGGAGGTATTGTAGTTATTGACGCTGGCGATGATCACCGGGTCACGGGAAAACTCGATAACACGCTTGCCCAGGCACTCCAGGCGGGGCTGGATCTCGGTGTTATCCATCTGCGCAAATAACGGGGCCGACAGCGGGGTCATCAGCACCATCAGTAACACACACAATACGTGCTTCAAATTATTGTTCTCCAGCCTGCAACATCCTTGTCCCACCACTTTGACCACAAATCTTGCCAAAAAAAAACCCGGTATCCTGGGGGGGGAACCGGGTTAAGACCAATAGGAGTTAAATATGCGGTACTCGATCCTCGGTACCTGGACCACACTAGGTGACCCAACCAATGTTCATTCTCACGTTTGGGGGGAAGTGAGCAACATCAGTAATGATAAGTATTGTCGAGGTTACGAAAACATCCAGAAAGCTTTTAAACTTATTAGCAATTAAAACCAGCGAATTGCAAAGCTTTCAGAATAAGTATGACGTTTGCGTATTAATCCTGCGTACTTACCGTTCCTATTGGTCTTGGCGTGAGTTGATGGGCGTGACTTTTTTGGCATCTGGCTTGGCATCCTGAGCCTTCACATCCTGGCTGACGTCGCCACCCGCATCGGCACCACTGCCGGCCACTGGCTCATCCTCTCCCGATTCGACCTGGTTAGATTTAAACACAAGAGCTGGATCCTGCTCCACCCCTGAATAGACGCCGCTGCCTTTCCAGGGGATCAGTCTTTCCTGCTCATAGAGTTTGAAATCGATGAACGGGTATTTGATGATCTCGAAATTAGGCGACTGATCGATCTCATAGGGCATGCAAAGTACAGGGTGCCGACGTAACAATTGCACGCCCTGGTCTCCGGTGATTTTCACCAGGGGATAAACCGGAAACTGGATGAAGCCGAAACACTCCGCCACAAAGGCCGCGGTGACATTTTTGGTATGGCGGCCGGCCCAGCGCCGGAACAGGCTGCCGCGCCAGCGGGCCGGCAGCAAACTCCAGGGGAAAAAGAAGCGGATAAGATCAAACAGAAAGCCACCACCCTTGTGCGCACCCAGACGATTGACACCAAAGCGGATGACCTGGCTGGCGTCTTTTTCGCTGAGGCTTTTGGGGCGACAGATTCTGAGGTGATCCTGCTCGTATTCCGTCAGCGGCGTGACCACGATGCCTTCTCCCAGGCGGGCTTCAATCAGCAGGGGGGTGTCCGGCGGGCCGTTGAAAAAATGGCTGATAATGGTTTTCAGGTCAGCGTCCACAATATCCAGGGGGCGGCCAACGTAAAGTGCCGCATGACTCCAGGGGGAAAGGGTCACATTCTGGATGGTGCGGTCTGCCTTGCTGCTGCCTTCCACCAGTACCACATCACAGGGCCGGATCTCGGCGCGGATGCGATCAAAATCGCTTAATCCATGCTCCTTTGCCTCACCGGTGCGGGTCAGCCATTCCAGGATGAACGCGATAAACTGTTTAAAAACCTGCATGATGGTACTCCTGCTTCACGCCTGCATACCCTGTTTATTGTGGGATCCGTTCCACGGCTTTTGCCAGAACGCTGTCCGGGGTGTAGAAATGGGGGGAGAAGCGGACACCGCCACCACGGCAAGCGCACACCACCCCTTGGTCCCGCAGTTGGGCGAATAAGGATTCTGGCGCAATTCCGCGGTGACGAAAAGTGATAATGCCGGATCTTAGTGGGCGTTCCAGGTCCGTCAACAGCTCCAGGTCACTGCGTTGTTGCAGGGCTTCCTGCAGTAATTGGACTTTGGCCAGCAGCTCCTGGTGCACCTGATCCAGTCCGTACTCCAGCAACAAGCCCAGACTGGCGTTGAGGGCATAGGCGCCCAGCATGTTGGGGCTGCCGCATTCGAACCGCTTGGCGTCTTCGGCTATTTCCCAGGTTTTGCGGTCGTAGTTGCCCCGGTCCTGCACCATATGCCAGCCGAACTGATTCAGCGTGAGTTGATCCAAAGCGCGGTCACTGACGTAAAACAGGGCCAGGCCCTCCGGCCCCAGCATCCACTTGTGGCCATCCGCCACCACGAAATCCGCCTGGCACCCCGTGACGGAAAAGGGCAGGGCGCCGATGCTTTGAATGGCGTCCACACAGAACAGGATATCGCGTTCGCGGCAGGCTTGTCCCAGTCGTTCCAGGTCCAGCACCAGCCCGCTAGCGTACTGCACGGAGCTGACCGACAGCAGGCGCACGGAGTCGTCCAGCGCGGCAATGATGTTGTGCTCCGGATCTTCGCCAATGAGGCTGGATTCGATCACCTCCACGCCTTTTGACCCGAGTGATTCCCATACAATGCGATTGCTGGGGAATTCCTGGTCGGTGATGACGATGCGGTCCCCGGGTTGCCAGTCCAGGCCGTAGGCAATGGCCGACAGGCCTTCCGAGGTGCTTTTCTGCAGGGCAATGTTGCGGGTGGAGGGTGCCTCGATCATCTGTGCCAGTTTGGCCCGCAACGCGTTTTCGGTTTGCAGCCAGACCGGATAATCGGTGGCACCCCGCTGCAGGTTTTCCCGGGCGAATGCCTGCACCGCGTCCGCCGTCCGTTTGGGCCAGGGCGCCACGGCGGCATGGTTGAGGTAACAGATGTCTGGGTCCTGGGGAAATTCCTGTTCTAGCAAGCGCTTGGACACGGGTTTGAATCCTCGTTGTTTTATCCGGATAGTCTATAGTGTGAAAGGGCGTGACTCAAAGGTCACGAATGGGGTGGGCCAGGGGTTGCCCGACAACCTGCTGTTTTATAAGGTCGAATTGTTCAAAAAAGAAGATATTGGCCGCCAAGTTATAGGAAATGGTGTCCAAATTGCGCATAATTGCGCACCAAATTGCGGTAGCGGAGTCTAGGTAGATGAGTGATTTGCAGAAAGCCAGCCAGAAAGCACAGGAATTTCGCAAACGTGAAGAGGAAATCCTGGAACGGGCCCAGGAGCTCTTTATCGCCAATGGGGAAGACAAGGTCACCGTGGAGATGATTGCAGACGCCGTGAACATTGGCAAAGGCACCATCTACAAACACTTTGAAACCAAGGACGAGATCTATTTGCGCCTCATGATCCGATATGAGGAGGAGCTGGCGGAAATGTTCGATCTCCTCAATGAAGGCCAGACCCAGGACCGCGCCAAGCTGGCCAAGGACTATTTTTCCTTCCGCATGAAAGACCCGGAAAAATACGCGCTTTTTGATCGCCTGGAGCACAAGCTCACCAACCGCACTTCCTGCCCTGATCTGGTGGCAAAACTGCACGAAATCCGCGCCAGCAACCTGGATAAGCTGGCCAGCGAGATCAAATCCAAAATCGACGACGGCACCCTGGAAAACGTACCCCCGTATTTTCATATCTTTGCGGCCTGGGCTCTGGTGCATGGCGCCGTTGCCCTTTACCACTCCAAGTTCTATCAGGAATTCATTGAGGACAAAGAAGGCTTCTTCAATTTCCTGGGGGATGTGGGCATCCGTATGGGTAATCGCCGTAAATAATAGCCGCTCCTGCCTGAGCAAGGGTTCTCCTCAACTATACTGAAAGCATTCGTATGGCGAGGAGAATGATTTTGCTGGTCCGATTTCTACTGGTGGGGTTGTGTGTGATGCAGGGGGCGTGCTCCTCTGAGACATACCTGGCCAACTCGTCCACCTCCACATTTGACCGTTATTCCCCGGTGGGAAGCCGACAGGTGAGCCGGGACCAACAGCTGGTCTTGGCCTCCCACTATCATATCCAGATTGGTTATGCCGCCGAGGGGCGTTCCAGCAAGGAGGTGGCTGACCTCAATCTGAGTGCGCGGGACAGCCTGGCCCGTTACCTGAAACGTTATTTCTCCCATGTCCAGGTGGCAAACGAACCGCAGTCCCTGCCTTTGGCGCTGCAAAACGCCAGGTCTGCAGGTGCACAACTGCTGTTGTACCCCCGTATTGAGAACTGGCCCAACATCGAACCGATTCGGGTGCAGGAATGTGAAGACGCCGACGGCAACCGCAAAACCAGCCTGGGAGCCTGCGAGCAAACCAGTGAGTCGCAGTCTGCCGAACTGGTGCTTAGCGTGGGGATATATGATGTGCTTTCCGGGCAGCATCTGGATTCCATTCAGGCGCGTTCCGAACGGGGTATGGCGGCGTATTTTTATAAGAATAACCAGCAGGAGCTGGATGAATTAAGTCAGATGATTGTGATGCGCCTGAATGCCAGTGGTGGGCGATACTAGTGTTGTGCACTCAACAATCTTTGGTGTTAAGATTGTGCTGTCCTATTGTTTTACAGTTGCTGTTTTTCAGCACTGCTGTTTTTCAGGATGTCCAGTAATACTAAGCCTGCAGTAAAACCATAATTTCAAGCGACCAATTTGGGTGTCAGGGATGTACTCAACTTTTTTCAACTTCGCTGCTTGGGCGGGGGATTGCACGTGAAGCAGGTGTTCGATCGATTGTCGGTGGCCAATAAACTGGTGCTGATTAATTTGGTGGTCGTCGTGTCTGCATTGAGTTCGGCGTTGTTGTTTTTTGTTTTTTCCGAGCGCGCCGAGCACCGCAATCTTTTTATCGACGACCTGCGCGAACACAGTCAGTTTCTGGCGCGGATTCTTGCGCCGACGCTGGATTCGGAAAACGCCGTTCAGGCCCAGCAGATACTCGACGCCAATGCCCTGAGCCCGGGTATCATCGAAGTCATCCTGTTCGATCAGCAGCGCCGTGTGCTGGCGTATTTCAATCGTGAGCATCGGTCCCTTGAGGAAACCGACTACGCTTACCTGTACGGAGGGCGGCTGCAATGGCCGGAAGATAACGCCAGCTCCGTGGTGTTTTCACGCCAGGGGGTGTTTCTATTTGTGCGTATTCCCTATGGGGACAACCTGCAGGGTGGGCTGTTTGTGCATTCCTCACTGGAAGGCATGGATGCCAGCCGGGGACAGGGTACCTGGATATTTGCCAGCGTGTTTCTGTGTGCGTTGCTGGTCTCTCTTCTCGTCATCCGCCGGATGATTGTTCTGATCACCGAGCCCATTCAAAAAGTTCTCAATGCCGTCAAGACGGTGGGGGACGAAGGCAATTACACCGTTCGGGTGGAGGGCAGTGCCCACGATGAGCTGGGCGAACTGGCAGAAGCCTTCAATGACATGTTGCAGGCCATCGGGGAGCAGGACGCGGAGCTCAGCAAACAACGTTTGAAGCTGGAAGCGGAAGTACAGGAACGCACCCATGAACTGCGCATTACCAATGAAAACCTGGAAAAAACCGTCAAAGCACTGCAGCAGGCCAACCGGGCTATTCGTATTTCGGAAGAGAACAAACGCATCGCCGAAGCCAGTGCCCGCTCCAAGGCCCATTTCCTGGCCAACATGAGCCATGAGTTGCGGACCCCCATGAATGGTGTGCTGGGGATGCTGTCGCTGTTGCAGGACACCGAACTGAATGAGGAGCAACGCGAGTATCTGGGGGTGGCCTATGAGTCTGGCCATGTGTTGCTGGAACTGATCAACAACGTGCTGGATCTTTCCAAAATCGAGCAGGGTAAGTTGGTGCTGGAGTCCATCCCGTTTGATTTGCGCAGAAGCCTGGAGGAGGTCTTCTCCATCGTGGCGGAATCAGCCCAGGGCAAGGGGTTGGAACTGGCGCTGGACTGGACCCCTTCCACCCCCACCCAGGTCATCGGTGACCCGGTTCGCTTCAAGCAATTGATGTTGAATCTGGTGGGCAACGCCATCAAGTTTACCCAGAGTGGTCATGTGCTGGTGACCTTCCGGCTGGTGGGGGATTTCGGCGCCCGCAAGCGTTATCGATTTGAAGTCTGCGACACCGGGGTCGGCATCAAAGACGAGGTGGCCGAGGTGATTTTCGAAAAATTTTCCCAGGCGGACCCATCCACCACCCGGGAATACGGTGGCACGGGTTTGGGCCTGGCCCTGTGCAAACAACTGACGCGCTTGATGGAAGGCCAGATCGGGGTGCACAGTGACTTTGGCAGCGGCAGCACCTTCTGGTTTGAAGTGTATTTCCAAGGGCAGGAGGACGCCAGTGAGAGCAAGCGCTGGATCGAGCCGGAGTCTGCCCGTTTTCTGCTGTTGGAACCCAGTCGGGCAGCGCAATCCAGCTTTGCCTCCTACCTTGGGGCCATGGGTGCCAAAACCGACGCAGTTGATGATACGGAAAGTTTTGCGGGGCGTCTGGAATCCCGGGAGCGGGAATATCATGGGGTGATCCTGAGCCTGAACGCCGGGGTCGAAGTGGTGCGCCCCATGCTGACGGCCAAACTGCTGGCCCAGCGCTTCAGCAACGCGCAGATCCTGGTGTGCGGTACCACTCACCAACGGCATTTACTGACGGCGGAAGAGCGCCTGCAACACACCTTTGTGGTGAAGCCCCTGCGTTATGACCGGTTGCTTGCGGCACTGGATGATGCCGTTGGGGAGAAAATAAGCCGGGATACGGTCGAACTCAGTGAAGGCAAAGTGGTTGCACTGCAGAATCGACGCCTGCTGGTGGTGGAGGACAACCTAGTGAACCAGCAGGTGGCTCGCGGCCGACTGGAGCGCCTGGGGTTTGACGTACATGTGGCGGAGAACGGTGCTGCTGCCCTGGAAATGCTCAATCGCGAACACTATGACCTGATTTTTATGGACTGCCAGATGCCGGTGCTGGATGGCTACCAGGCCACCCGCCGTATTCGGGAAAGTGAACAGCGAACCCTGGGCCGCCATATTCCCATTGTGGCCATGACTGCCCATGCCATGGCCGGCGACCGGGAGGAATGCATTCGGGCCGGTATGGACGACTATGTTTCCAAACCCTTCAGGACAGAGGAATTGAAATCCATACTCGCGCGATGGTTGAACCGACAACACCCAACAGGAATCTCATGAAAGATAAACTGAATCTGAATGATTTGGCCGGAAAGGTGAACGCGCCCGGTCAGGGAGAGCGCAAACTGCCGCCACTGGAGCAGTGGAACCCACCGTTCAGCGGCGACCTGGATATGCGGATTCAGCGGGACGGCCGCTGGTTTTATCTGGGCTCCGAGATCAAGCGACCGGCTCTGGTGAATTTGTTCTCCACCATTTTGTTGCGGGAAGGCGACGAATACTTTCTGGTGACACCGGTGGAAAAGTACCGTATCCAGGTTGAGGACGCTCCGTTTGTAGCCGTGTTGGTGGAAAACCTGGATGGCGCCCAGGGCCCGTCCCTGCAGTTTGAAACCAATGTGGGCGACAAGGTGATTGCTGGCCCAGAGCACCCGATTCGAGTCGAGGTGGATACGGATAACGGTGAGCCCTCTCCCTATGTTTTGGTGCGCAAGAATCTGGAGGCGTTGATTTCCCGCAATGTGTTTTATCAGTTGGTGGATCAGGCTGAAGTGAAGGAGGGCACCAGTAACGAACTGTGCATCACCAGTGCCGGGGAGCACTACAGTCTGGGACGTTTTTAGGCGCAATCAATCAGCGAACACCATCAGCACAAACAAAAAGAGCAGGCTAGAAGCCTGCTCTTTTTGTTGCGGGTTTACCCATTACATGTTCGGGTAATTGGGGCCGCCGGTACCTTCGGGAACCACCCAGGTGATGTTCTGACTTGGGTCCTTGATATCACAGGTTTTGCAGTGTACGCAGTTCTGGGCGTTGATCTGGAAGCGCTTGCTGCCGTCTTCGTTGTCCATCACTTCGTAAACGCCCGCCGGGCAATAGCGCTGCGCCGGCTCGGCCCATTTGTCCAGGTTCACCTTGATGGGAATGTCCGCATCAGTCAGCTTCAGGTGGCAGGGCTGATCTTCTTCGTGGTTGGTGTTCGACAGGAACACCGAACCCAGCTTGTCGAAGCTCAGTTTGCCATCGGGTTTGGGATAATTAATGGGGGAGAAGTTCGCTGCCGGCTTGGTACAGGCGTAATCCGGCGTGGTGTCGTGCAGATTCACCGGCAGTTTGCCGTTGAAAATGTTCTGGTCGATAAAGTTGAACGCGGCCCCGATGAAGGTGCCGAACTTGTGCATCGCGGCACCAAAATTGCGGCTGCGGAACAGCTCGTCGAATACCCAGGAGCTTTCGAACTTGGTGGTGAAGCCGGTCAGTTCAGCCGGTGCATTTTCTTGCGCCAGGCCCTCTGCGACGGCTTCTGCCGCCAGCATGCCACTCTTCATGGCGGTGTGGGTGCCTTTGATTTTGCTGAAGTTCAGGGTACCGGCATCACAACCGATCAGCAGGCCACCGGGGAAGGTCATTTTGGGCAGTGAGTGCAGGCCGCCTTTGATGACCGCACGGGCACCATAGGAAACGCGCTTACCGCCTTCCAGGGTGTCCGCAAACAGCGGATGGTGTTTCATGCGCTGGAATTCGTCGAACGGGCTCAGGTAAGGGTTGTCGTAGTTCAGGTCGGTGATCAGACCCACTACCACCTGATTGTTTTCGGTGTGGTACAGGAAGAAGCCGCCAGTCGCGCCGTTCTCAGCCAAGGGCCAGCCGGCACCATGTACCACCAGGCCTTCCTGGTGCTTGGCGGGATCGATGTCCCACAGTTCCTTGATGCCGATACCGTAGTGTTGCGGATCTTTGCCGGCATCCAGGTTGAATTTCTTGATCAGCTCTTTACCCAGGTGGCCGCGGCAACCTTCCGAGAAGATGGTGTACTTGGCGTGCAGCTCAAAGCCGGGCTGGTAGCTGGCTTTCTGCTCGCCGGAGTGGGATACACCCATGTCACCGGTAGCCACACCTTTGACGCGGCCGTCTTCATGGAACAGCACTTCGGCGGCGGCAAAACCGGGGTAGATCTCCACCCCCAGGCCTTCAGCCTGCTCGCCCAGCCAGCGGCACACGTTACCCAGGCTGACGATGTAGTTGCCATCGTTGTGCATGGGCTTGGGGATGCCGAAGTGAGGGACTTTGGAGGCTTTGGTATCGCTGGTGAGGAAGTATACCTCGTCACCTTTGACGGGAACATTGAGTGGCGCGCCCAGTTCTTTCCAGTTGGGGAACAGCTCGTCCATGGCTCGGGGCTCGATGACAGCTCCGGACAGGATATGGGCACCCACTTCGGAACCTTTCTCAACCACACACACGGTGATTTCTTCGTTGAGCTGCTTCAGTTTGCATGCAGTCGACAGTCCGGCGGGACCCGCACCAACGATGACTACATCATATTCCATCGATTCACGTTCCATAGCGTGTCTCCTCTGGCAAGCCTATGGATAAACAGGAAGGGCGGCCTAAATCTGGCCCAAACTTAGGATGGCCCCAAGCAGATGTGGGGGGCGCCCGCTAATTCAAACGGGCGTATTATAGGAGAGAAGTAAAACAAAACCAACGCATTGCACATAAATCAATGTTTCATTTGGTTGCGGGAACTAACGAAATTCGGATTCTATTGCTGCAGTGGGAGCTGTATCAACCCTTCCATCGTGGCTTCCATAAACCATCCGGTGTGGCTGAACCGGTATTGGTTGTGATAGCCGAACAGCCAGCTGCCCACCACGTCGCCCGGCTCCAGCAGGGTACTGATGGCCATCAGTTCGACGTTGTGGTCGCCCACCCCGCGCAAAGGGGTCACCTGATCGCTGATGAGTTCGTAGTAACGGCCCCTGGCCCGCTTCACAGCAATGCCGAGAAAGACCATCGGGTCAGGCTGCGGGGAAGACAGGTGCCCTTGAAACAGGGGAATGCCCACTAGGTCGGTTTCGGTCTTGGCCACATACAGCGGGGTGAAGGCCGGCCGCAGGGTGCCGTCGCCGCCGTGCTCATCCAGCTGTGGGTCGCGGGCGCGGGGGGTAAACCATCCGAAGAAGCGTTCCACGGGCCAGAGGGGCGACTCGAAGAACCCGGTGAAGCCGGAATGAATCCGGGTTGGGGCAATGCTGAAGGACGGCCCGCCTCTCGGGAAGTGCTCCAACACGACCCCGCGCTCATAGTCCTGGGTCAGGCACAGCGTGGGAATGTGAGCTGCCGCTTCCGGCCGATCCCTGAGTTTGGCGTCCAGCCAGTTCAGCACCATGGGCACCAGTTCCAGGGTGTGTTCCCCGCAATGCACCTCGGCTTCCACTTCGTAACCGGGGGTGGGAAACGACCATTGGGTAAACGGCAGCAGGTGTCCGCCCTGGGTGCCGATCAGGCGCACATCACGGCCGCTTTGTCGCAGGCATTCCAGATTGCCGAGGGCCTCATTCAGGGGGAACGCCACATCCCGGAAGCCCTGTATCAACAGCGTGTCGGCCTGGACCTGGCGGTAGTCACTGCAATAGGTTTTAGGCGAACGGGCTTGCAGGTAGTCCTCGATTTCCGGGCCCAGTGTGCCGTCCCTGGCCTGCCAATAGGAATCGTTGATGATGGGGTCCATGGAACCGGGGTTCAGGGTGTTGCTGACCAGCAGCAAGGTGGATAACCAGCCGCTCTTGGGCACCTGATTCGGAGCCAGGCTGCCGGGGAAGTCAAACCAGGTGGTGATGGGGATCATGGCGTCGATTCTGGGTTCCACGCGGGCGGCCAGCAACATGGCGCCGCCACTGTAGCTCTCGCCGATGGTGGCAACCCTGGGGTCATGGTCCTGGTCGCGGCTGATGCGCACCAGATTGGCCAGGGACCAGTCGATCACTGTGCTCAGGTCACGGACCTCATGCTGCGGCGACATCAAACGGTTGGTGCCTTCACTGTCGCCGTGGCCCCGTTGGTCGTAACTCACCACCCAGTAACCGGCACGCCAGGCCGCCAGGGCCGCCTCACCGCTGAACACCAATTGGCCGTACACACTGATGGGAGCGGACATGCGAAACACCCCGAAACCGTGACTGTGTAGCACCAGCGGGGCGCTTTGCCCGGGTTTCAGCGTGGGTTGGAACACCGTGGCCCGCAGGGATTTGCCGTCATGGGTGGTGATGGTGACGTCATAATAGTCCGCTGCAATGGCGCCATTGGCTTTCAGTTCTGCAGGGCCGGTGGTGGGCACGGTACTGCAGCCAGCCAGCCCGAAGACGGACCAGCAGAATGCGGTCAAAAGCATGATTTTTCGATGATATATCCGGATCAGACGTATGGCCTGGTTGGTTGGGCGTTGGGTTGCCATCGGGTTCGTTCCTGCGCGAGGTTTTGTACTTGTTTTTCGTTTGAAAAGTCATTTTGTTCGAATGAGCACAAAATAAACTAAAAACTGGTTGAGTAGAAGCCAAAAGCGAAAATATAATGTTCGAAAATAAATTAAACGAATATTTATGTTTTCGGATGTCTTGATCCATGCTCCCAATGGCCCCTTCTGTTGCTCTGCGGCTCAGTGCTGTGGTGTTGTTATGTTTGCTGCCGCTCACAGGGTATCCCCAGTTGGCGCAGAACATTTTTATTGGCAATCCCAAGGCCCTGGCCCTGGGCAATGCGGTGACGGCGGACCCACCCGGCATTGATGCCATCCACTTCAATCCCGCCGGGCTGGCTCTGCTCAGGGGGCGTCAGTACGAGCTCAAGGGTATCGTCGGGGACCTCGCTCTGGAGGCGGAATTCACCCCCGGGTCGCAACTGCAGTCGGCGTTTGCGCAGTTTCCGCAGGTGTTGACCGATCCGGTGGTCAACTGTCAGACCAGTGAGGTGGATGGTACCTCGGTGATGCTGCCTTTTTTGGGGCTGACGGAGATTCCGGCGCTGGTGGCCGCCCTGGGGGGTGCCAGTTACGAAGTGGAAGGCAGGGAGATGGTGCTGGCCACCGGGGTATTTGCACCCATGCTATTGGGCCTGAACCGGGCCCCGGATGATCCGGGGATCTATTCCGGCGAGGAGGTGGGCATCACCCGCCTGACCTATTTCTCCCCTGCGGTGGGCTACCGCTTCAGTGACCGGCTGTATGTAGGGGCGGCATTGAATTTTTCCTATGTGGGGGTGGGGTTGAATTTCGATATGCGATTACCGAATTTCACCTTCGGCGCCTTTGACACCCTGCAACAGGGTGGCTGTTTTGCTGACGATGGCGCCATTATCCATAACCCACTCAACGACATTATTTGCCCTCAGGATCGGTCTGACCCATCCCGGCTGTCACCTTTCCAGGCGATGGCGTACATCGAATCCGAGTTCGAGCGGCCCCTCTCCACCACCTTTAATGTGGGCCTGTTGTGGGAGGCGACGCCCTGGCTCAATCTGGGCATGGTGTACATGAGCGGTGCCCGTGACCGCATCGAAGGCGACGTGCGCATTGAGTATTCCCCCGGGGTGCAGGGGTTTGTGAACAACCTGGCGCAGAATCCCACGGTCGTGGGCATGCTGGCGCGGGGCATTGGGGTGAACGAAATCTCGGTGGATGAGACGCCCGCCAGCCTGGTGCTGGAATACCCGCAACACGTTTCCCTGGGGGCTTCGATCCGGGTTACCCCGCGCCTCAAAACCAATATTGACCTTAAATGGACCGATACGGCGGTGTGGGATGCCTGGAATATTGAGTTTGAGCAGCCGGCGCAGTTTCTGGGGGTGCTGGGTAGCATCGTCGACCTGATGGATCAGGGCACCACCGGCGGCGCCATTGGGGCCGAGGGCCTGCTGCTGCCGCGTGGTTATGAGAGCGTGTGGACCTGGGCCATCGGCTTTGAATACCAGTACACCCAGCGCCTGGCCTTGCGGGTTGGTTATGAGCCCCGGGGAGATTCCATTCCCGATGATAAACGGGATCTTTTCATTCCCATCGGGGACACCACGCTCTATTCCACCGGCTTTTCCTACCATTGGTCGCAGGACACCTATATTGAGGGCGCCCTGGGATACATACATTCCGAGCAAAATATCCCCGCCAACAGCAGCACCAACGCTACGTCCACTGCCATCGATAACTTCATTTACAATCCTTATGCCGGGTACAACATGAAGACAGAGCTTTCTGTGATGGTGGGTGAAATCAGTATCCGTTCCACCTTCTGACCGTGCGGGTGGCACCTTCCCGGTGCCTTTGCGGTTTTTCGTGAATCATATTCGGTCGTGATACAGCGGGAAGGGTTTTCACTATCTTTTATTATTGAACTATTTTGGTGAATGGCGTGGTGCGTGCCGCGTTCATTGGGTGCGTTTTGGGGTTTTGCGCTGATAAGTAGTGCGTTTTCTGTATTTGGCACAGCTCTTGTAAAGATGACTCCAGCAAACAGTGATAGCGAGTTGTCATGGCCGAGCCCCAATTGAAAACGCCCTGGGCGGAAGAGTCTGAAGTGACGTCCGCAGTAACGCCCGGGGCGGAACACCGCAAAACTCTGGTCATCATCGGCAGTGGTCCGGTGGGGGTGCAGTTCGCCCACGAGTTGATTAACCGGGGCTACCCTGGTGTGATCAAATTGTTCGGCGATGAGCCCTGGCGGCCCTACAATCGTATACAGCTGTCGTCCCTGGTGGCAGGGGAGGTCCGTTACAACGACATCCTGTTCCCGGAAATCCGCGACGACCGTGACCACTTCCATTTTCTGAACCGGCGTGTGCTGCAGATTGATGCAGAAAAGCGTTCCCTGCAGGACGACAAAGGCGTCACCCACTGGTTCGATCATCTGGTGTTTGCCACCGGTTCCAATCCCTGGATTCCCAATGTGCGCGGAATCGATCTGCCAGGGGTGTATGTTTTCCGTGATTTGAATGATGCCCAGCAATTGATGGCGCGCAGTGTTCGCACCCGTCGCACCGTGGTGGTGGGCGGTGGCCTGTTGGGGGTGGAAGCCGCCCGGGCCATGCAGCGCAACAATACCCAGGTGGTGCTGGTGCATCAGAGCAACCGCCTGATGAACCGGCAGCTGGATGTGGAAGGCGGAGCCATCCTCAAGCGCACGTTGGAAGGCTATGGCATTGAGGTGTACCTGAATTCCGGTGTGCGCAACCTGGTGGGTGAGCGCAGTGTCCAGGCGGTGGAGTTACGCAACGGACAAAAACTCGAATGTGACACGGTGATCTTCGCCACCGGTATTCAACCGAATGTGGAGTTGGCCCGCAGTGCCGGCGTCAGGGTCGGTCGCGGCATCCAGGTGGACGATCACCTGAGTACCAATCTGGAAAATGTGTTTGCGGTAGGGGAATGTGCCGAGCACCGGGGCGAAATCTATGGCTTGCTGGCCCCCGGCCTGGAACAGGCGGCCATCCTGGCAGACCGCCTGTGCGAGGGGGGCGCCAGTTATCAGGGTTCCATCGCCGCCACCCAACTGAAGATTCTGGACCTGCCGATTTTTACCATCGGTTGGATCAGCGATGAATACGAAAATCAGATCGACCAGACGCTTACTTACCACAATGACAACGGCGACTATCGCAAGCTGTTTCTGAAGCGCAACCGCCTTAAAGGCTTTGTGGCCGTTGGCCGTTGTGATGAACGCAGCCGCCTGCAGCAGGCAGTGGTGAATGAGCAACGGATCTACCCATGGCAGATCGGTCGTTTCAAAAACGAAGGGCGGATCTGGCCCCAGGAAGACACTGAGCATGTGCGGGAATGGCCGGCGTCGGCCATTGTGTGCAACTGCCGGGCCGTGGATAAAGGCACCCTGGTGGATGCGCAAATGCAGGGCTGTGCCACGGTGGAAGCGCTGGCCCAGTGCACGGGAGCGTCCACCGTGTGTGGTTCCTGCAAACCGTTATTGGCGGATCTGGCGGGCACACCTTTTGAGCCGGAACCGGTGGTGGCCTCGGGTAAACCCCTGATTGCGGTGGTGGCGTTGAGCCTGCTGCTGGTGGTGGCGCATTTTCTGTTACCGGCCCCGGTGTATTCCGACAGTTTTCAAACCGCCTCCTGGCAAGAGATGTTCTGGACGGATTCCCTGCTCAAACAAATCAGTGGTTTCACCCTGTTGGGTATCAGCGTGGCAGGGATTTTTATCTCCCTGCGCAAGCGCATCAGAAAATTCACCCTGGGGGGCTTTCCCTGGTGGCGTTTTATTCACACGGTGCTCGGCGTGCTGGCCCTGGTGATCCTCTATTTGCATACCGGGTTTTCGCTCGGTGACAACATCAATCAATACCTGATGCTGGACTTTCTGCTGTTGGCGTTGGTGGGGGCCTTTGCCGGCCTGGTTATCGGTGGCGAGCGCTACACCAAGATGGGTTACACCGGCAAGCAACTGCGACAGTGGTTCACCCATGCGCACATTATTCTGTTCTGGCCCTTACCGGTGCTGTTGGGCTTTCACGTACTGAGCGTGTATTTCTTTTGATGGGTTTGTGGGGCTTGTGATGGGGCTGTTGAAGGTGCGTTGGGGGGAGTAGTGAAAAAGGTAACCCTGTTTTATTCCCTGCTGACCGTTGCAGTGGTGGCGCTGGCGGGTATTTGGGCCAACGAGCTCTTTTTACAGCCGGAAAAGCAAACATTTTTGGTGGGGGAAACATCCCATGGACATCATCAGATCGAATTGGCCTGTGGCACCTGCCACCAGTCGCCGTTCGGTGGCGGTGAAGTATTGCAGAATGCCTGTATGGGCTGTCACGCCAAAGAACTGAAAGCGGCCCACGACTCGCACCCCAAGTCCAAGTTTACCGACCCCCGCAATGCGGATCGGCTGGAGCAGATCGACGCCCGCTATTGTGTCGCCTGCCATCGTGAGCATCAGCCGGACATTACCCGCGACATGGGGGTGACCCTGGCAACGGATTTCTGTGTGGCCTGCCATCTGGATATCGCAGAGGACCGGCCGTCCCATGACGGCATGGGCTTTGAGACCTGTGCATCGGCCGGGTGCCACAATTTTCACGATAACCGGGCCTTGTATGAGGACTTCCTGTTGCAGCATGTGGATGAACCCGACATGGCGGCCACGCCGGTGATCGCGGCCATGCAAGCCTATGTCAATGCGCAGCAACCGGCACCTAAACAGGCACCGGCACCGGATTATCCGGAATCCTCTTTCCAGGTGACGGAAATTGAAAAGCAATGGTTGCACAGCGCCCACGCCACTGCAGAAAGCAATTGCTCTGCCTGTCACGGGGAAGGCGAACAATTCAAGGCGCAACCGGATGCGCTGGTGTGCGTGGATTGCCATCAGCCCCAGGCGTCCGGTTTCCTGATTGGCAAACACGGTATGCGTTTGGCGGTGAAGCGGGAGGCGGCGGAGTCCTATCCGTTGAATCCTTCCCTCAAGGCGCTGAAGCAGCCGGATGCGAGACTGCTGACGCCGATGACACCGTCACAGGGGCGGTTGCCATTCAAGGCGGATGTGCACGGGGAGTCGTTAACCTGCAACAGCTGTCACGGAGCACATGAATATCAATTGGGCACCAGTGCCTCGGTGGATGCCTGCATGGGCTGTCATGACGACGGTCACACCAATCAGTACAAGGCATCGCCCCATTATGCGCAGGTGCTGCGTGAGGCCGCCGGCGAAGTGCCTGCTGGCAGTGGCGTGACCTGCGCCACCTGTCATATGCCCAAGCTGGAAAGCGAGGAGGAGCCCGGCGTGTTCCGCACCTTGCACAACCAGAACGATAACCTGCGACCGAACGAGAAGATGATTCGATCGGTCTGCCTGGACTGTCACGGGTTGCAGTTCGCGTTGGATTCCCTGGCGGATCCGGCACTGATCGACAACAACTTCCAGGGGCGGTCAAAAGTTTCCATAGAGTCCATACAAATGGCAATTGAGAGAGTGAAGGAGTGATCCATGAAAGCAACTAAACTGTGGGGTTCGTTAGCGTTGGCGGGTGCGGTGGCATTGACTGCGGGATGTGGAGGAGAAGAGAAGGCGGCCGGGGTGGATCCCCAGATTATGGCCGATTCCCTGTTCGCGGTAATGGCGTCTGACCGGGCCAATTACACCAAACTGATCATCAAGCGCCTGGGCGGCGAAGCCGGCTTCATCAAGCCCGATGAGCACTGGGAAGATCTGGACAATGGCGCACCGCTGCCAGCCCAGATGTTCCGCTTTGGCGCTGAAGCGGTGGCCGAGCGTACCGATGCGTTTACCTACTCGCTGCAGTCCCTGTGGCCCATCAACAAACAGAATGCTCCCCGTACCGACGTGGAGAAAACCGGTCTGCAGTACATTGTCGATAACCCCGGCAAGAACTACTACGGCGAGGAAGAGTTGGGTGGCGTGAAATACTACACCGCTGTGTATCCGGACGTGGCCGTGGCCACACCCTGCGTGGACTGCCACAACAAGCACAAGGACTCCCCCCGCACTGACTTTAAAATCGGTGACACCATGGGCGGCGTCGTAGTGCGTATTCCCATTAAGGGTTAATCAGGCAAGGGTTAATCAGGTAAGGGCTGATCGGGCAAGACCCGATTAGCCCTTTTTATCCTCATGTAAGCCATGTTGGGTTGTGCTCACGAATCCCCTATACTACGCGGCAGACGTGTAGCCGCCGGCCCTGAGCCGGTGTATCCAATGGGATTAATGAGACCTTATGAGCAAAACCGAGCCAGTAAAACCCGCCCATTTTATCCGCCAGATCATCAGCAAGGACCTGGAAGCCGGCAAAAACGGCGGCCGGGTAGCCACCCGCTTTCCACCGGAGCCCAACGGCTATCTGCACGTGGGCCATGCCAAGTCAATCTGCTTGAACTTCTCCATGGGGGAAGAGTTTGGCGGCACCTGCAACCTGCGTTTTGATGACACCAACCCGGAAAAGGAAAGCCAGGAATACATTGAGGCCATTAAAAAAGACGTGACCTGGCTGGGTTTCCAGTGGAATGGGGAGGTGCGCTATGCCTCGGATTACTTTGACCAGCTGTACCAGTTTGCGGTGGAGCTGATCAAACAGGAAAAAGCCTATGTGGATGAGTCCACCCCTGAGCAGATCCGGGCCATGCGCGGCTCACTGACTGAGCCGGGCCAGGACAGTCCCTATCGCAGCCGCAGTGTGGAAGAGAACCTGCAGCAGTTTGAACGCATGCGCAGCGGCGAATTTGCCGACGGCATGGCGGTGTTGCGGGCCAAGATCGACATGGCGTCTCCCAATATAAACATGCGCGATCCGGTTATTTACCGGGTGCGCCGTGCCCACCACCACCAGACCGGTGACAAGTGGTGCATCTATCCCATGTACGACTACACCCATTGCCTGTCGGACGCCGTGGAGGAGATCACCCACTCCCTCTGTACCCTGGAATTTGAAGATCACCGCCCCCTCTACGATTGGGTGCTGGATCAACTGGATGTGCCCTGTCATCCGCAACAGATCGAGTTTTCCCGGCTGAACCTGAATTACACGGTCACCAGCAAGCGCAAGCTCAAGCAGCTGGTGGACGAAGCTCATGTCAGCGGCTGGGACGACCCCCGCATGCCCACCATTGCTGGCATGCGACGGCGTGGTTATACCCCGGCTTCCATCCGCAATTTCTGTGAGATGATCGGGGTCACCAAGAGCGAAGGGGTGGTGGACGTGAGCATGTTGGAGTTCGCCATTCGCGACGACCTGGACAAGCACGCGCCACGGGCCATGTGTGTCATGGACCCGATTAAGGTGGTGATTGAAAACTGGACTGCCGCAGAAGAGCAATCCCTGATGGTGGCGTCCCACCCCAAGGACGAGTCCCTGGGCGAGCGTGAAATCTTCTTCGGCAAAGAACTCTATATCGACCGCAGCGATTTTGAGGAAGAACCACCCAAGGGCTTCAAGCGCCTGATCCCGGGGGGCGAGGTGCGTCTGCGCGGCGCCTATGTGATTCGCTGCGATGAGGTGATCAAGAATGGGCAGGGCGAGGTGGTTGAGTTGCGTTGCAGCTACGATGACCAGACCCTGGGCCGCAACCCGGAGGGGCGTAAGGTAAAAGGGGTGATTCACTGGGTATCCGCCGCCAAGGCATTGCCCGTGGAAGTGCGCCTCTATGACCGCCTCTTCACCCATGAAAGCCCGGACGCCACCAAAGACGGCACCGGCTTCCTGGACCACATCAACCCCGACTCCCTGACCGTGAAGAGTGGTGCCTATGCGGAGCCCTCCCTGGCCACAGCCTCCGCGGATCTACCCTATCAGTTTGAACGGGAAGGGTATTTCGTACTCGACAGCGCGGACAGCACAGCGGATAAACTGGTGTTCAACCGCACCGTTACGCTGCGGGACACCTGGGGCAAAACCAACCCCTGACCCCGCTGTACCCGCGGCAATCAGAAAACCGCTTGCCTTCGGGAGAGCGGTTTTTTTGTGCCTGAAGATGACCGGAATACACAATCCATGCCCGTGGCAACTGCGCTATAAATCCAAAAACCCATAACAATAACAAACTGCACAGGAGAACAGGGATGAAACTGCCTAAGTGCTGGCGATTCAGCGCCGGTCTGGTCCTGCTGCTGACGGGCTGTTACAGCCCCGACGGGCCGATTCCGGAAGCCAAACACGACAAAGTCCAACCATTGTGGAGCGATGAGCAGGTAGCGGCGGTGGTGTCGGTCACCTATGAATCGGTGCCGGCCATCCATGAGATTGATGACCCACTATTGCCTGAGACTTGCCGGGATGTGAACTTCCTGCGCTTCAAACCCAGGGACTCAACCGATGCGGCGTCTGCAGATGCGGCGGTTCTGCTGGTGCCGGGCATATTGGAAGGGGCCAATGGGTTTGAGTACATTGGCCGGCAACTGGTGTATATGGCAAAGACCCAGCGTGATCAGAACCTGGAGATCTGGGCCCTGGACCGACGCGCCAATTGCCTGGAGGATCTCACCGGCATGCAGGCAGCGGAGCGGGCCGCTACCACCCAGGAGGCGGAAGACCTGATCCTGGGGTACTACTATTTCGACCAGCCCATTGATGGCAAAACCTTCCAGGGGTTTCTCAAGGGGCGCGATATGCCGTTCCTGCTGAACTTCGGTATGCAGCAGTCCACCGAGGATATGTACGCAGTGATCCGCGCCATGATTCCGGACCCGGCCGTCAGCCGCCGTAAGGTCTTTGTGGGTGGGCATTCCCTGGGTGGGGCGCACACCTCCATGTTCCTGGCCTGGGATCTGGATGGCGACCCGGCAACCACGGACGACCAGGGTGCCAACCTGGTGGCCGGGGCCATTGGCTTCGATACCTCCATCGGCTCGGTGGCGGACGCCGTGGGCGCCTCTTCCGCCAGTGTGTCGGTGATGGATGCCCAGGCCGCGCTGGCACAGGCCACGGCCGAAGCCAACGCCGAAGGGGATACGGACGCTGACGCCGGCTATCGCCGCCTGTTGCGCTGGATCGAAACCGGGGTGTTGCCCAAGAACATCAATATCCCGTTGGTATTCAGTGCCGAGGCCATTGCCCTGCCGGAAGCTGTGGGCATCCTGGCGGCCAAGGGCCCGGATGAGGAAAGCCGGGTGCTGGACCGCTTGCCGAAATCACCGGTGTTGAAAAACCTGTTCCGCTTCTTCCATACCCGGGATGCCAACAACTATGCCTGGGGTCCGTTTATTGAGGATTTCCGTTATACCAATGAGGCTCAGGTGGGGCTGATGTTCGACGATCACTTTTCCATCCTGAGCTTTTTGCAGATCAGCCTGGGCCACCTGCACGGTGGCGCGGTGGTGCCGAAATCCCCGTTCTTCAACCTGATGCGCAGCATCCCCATCCTGGGGGATCTGGTGAACGCGGTGTCGGGGCCCAAACAACAGCACATTGCGGCGGACGCGGGCCCGGATCGGCGCAGCCTGGGACAGGGGCCGCTGTACAGCTGGGCGGATATGGACGAAATCGGATCGGAAGTTGATGCCAGCTATACGGACCAGGAAGGCCGCTATGAATATACCAGCCTGACCGAGGAAATGGTGCGCATGGAGGACTTTGTGCGGGCCCTCTACATCGGCGAAACCAATTTAACGGAGTGGTATTTCCCGGTGCGCATCGTGGTGGACATCGATGCAGCCAGCCAGTCCTATGCGCCTCAATACGGTCTCAATACATACTTCAAGCAGGCCTATAAGCAGGTACCTACTTTGTTGCTGATGGCCAAAGGCGGCGGGCTTTCGTTCCCCATGCCCGACGAGCCGGATCGCTTGCTGGAGGTGGTGCAGTTGGAAGGGCAGTCCCATCTTGACCCGATGTTTGCCACGGTGAATATGCCGACCTTGCATCAGAATCAGGTAGCCAACCGAATCCTGGACTTTGTGGAAACCCATGTGGCCGATTGAGGTCGGCCACAGCGGGTAAGCGGATCAGCGGCGCTCGATGGTGCGTAGAGCCGCTCCGGACCCGCGCAGGCTTTCCTTTAACTGGGTGCCGTCCGGCAGGCTGATGATCAACTGGTTGCCTTTCTTGAGGCCATCCCAATGGCGCCGGTCGATCTCCACTGTCACCAGATTCTGGTCATCGTGGATGTGGCCCTGGGCGGTGCGATAGTACTTGTCCACCTCCACACCTACGTCGATGAAAGGAAAGTTGGGTGATTTGCGGTGTTTATGCAGCTCCGGCAGCTGATCTGCCTGTATTGGAATGTTGATTTTGCCCCAGACCGCCTCGTTGGCACGCTCTATCTGATAGACCTGCAGTTTATAAATCGGCGTGATGGCCATCAGGGTGCCGTCGAGGGTTTCGTTGGTCCAGTTACCGGAAGCCTGTACCAGAGTGCTGGTCACCAATAGCATTAGGGTCAGCAGGGTCGGTCGAGTCAGCGCGTTCAAAAGGGTGTCCTCCGCTTCGGGTTTTCCTAATTCTAGCGTATCCGCTGCAAAATACTGTTACTTCAAATGCTTGCCTTGAAATGGGTCACGAAATAAGGAATAATCGCCCACCTTGCAATGGTGGCTCTATTGGTCCCCTCGCAACGATAACCTGTGAACCCCGCCAGGCCCGGAAGGGAGCAACGGTAACAGGCGACTCGTGTGCCGGGGTGTGGCTGATAGAGTCGCCTCCAATTTCCCCTGCGATTCCCTGTAAAATTGATAAGCAAATTCATTGGTTTATCAATCTCCTCTGCCGTATTACACTGAGCGTCTTTTACTGGCCAGAGCGGCCACTCATACCGACACAGTAGAATCATAAGTACATGAGTTATCAGGTCCTTGCACGTAAGTGGCGCCCCAAGACATTCCGCGAAATGGTGGGGCAGGAACACGTACTGAAAGCCCTCATCAACGCCCTTGACCACGGTCGCCTGCACCACGCCTACCTGTTCACCGGTACCCGTGGGGTGGGTAAGACCACCATCGCCCGCATCCTTGCCAAATCCCTGAACTGTGAGACCGGCATCAGCTCCGAACCCTGTGGCCAGTGCAGTGCCTGTCAGGAGATCAACGACGGTCGTTTTGTGGATCTGATCGAGGTGGATGCCGCCTCCCGCACCAAAGTGGAGGACACCCGGGAGCTGCTGGAGAATGTCCAGTATGCGCCTACTCGGGGCCGCTATAAGGTTTACCTCATTGACGAAGTGCACATGTTGTCGGGCCACAGTTTCAATGCCTTGCTGAAAACCCTGGAAGAGCCGCCGGAACACGTGAAGTTCCTGCTGGCCACCACGGACCCGCAGAAGCTGCCCATCACCATCCTATCCCGTTGTTTGCAGTTCAGCCTCAAGGCGATGACTCCGGAACGCATTGTCGGTCACCTGAAAAAGGTGCTGGAAGCGGAAATGGTGGAGTTCGAAGAGCCGGCCCTGTGGCAGTTGGGGCGGGCAGCGGACGGCAGTATGCGGGATGCCATGAGCCTCACCGACCAGGCCATCGCCTTTGGCAGCGGCAAAGTGGTGGAGGCCGATGTGCGCGCCATGTTGGGCAGCATCGACCGGGAATACGTCTTTGGCATTGTGGAGGCGTTGGCCCAGAACAGTGCTGAGGAATTGCTGCAACGGGTGGCCGACATGGCGGAGCAGAGCCCGGATTATATGGGGGTGTTGGCGGATCTGATCAGCACCTTGCACCGTATGGCGGTGGCCCAGATTGCCCCCGACGCGGTGGACGACAGCGATGGCGACCGGGCCCGGGTACTGGAATGTTCTGCCCGCTTTGCACCGGAACAGCTGCAGCTGTTCTACCAGACTGCGTTGCTGGGGCGCCGGGATCTGCCTCTGGCACCCGACGCCCGCAGTGGGTTTGAGATGACCCTGTTGCGGTTGTTGCTGTTCAAACCGGTGGGGGTGTTGCCCGCCGGCGCTGGAGGCGCGGCGCCGGGAAAGTCCGCTAGCCCTGCTGTGGCAGCAGGGCACCCCTCCAGCCACCCTGCAACCACACCTGAGGCTCCTGCCAAGGGCCAAGCAAGCGATATACCTGTACGACCCTCCGGTCGTGCTGAAGACCATCTGTCCCAGATGCGGGCTGCACTGGCCAACCCGGCAACCCCGGGAAAAGCCCGTTCGGAAGTGGCCGCGCCAGGGGAGCCCGCTGCAGTTTCGGATTCGGTGCCGGCACCCGAACCCGCTTCTAAACCAGGCCCTGTATCAGGTCCTATATCAGGTCCTATACCAGGTCCTATACCAGCTCCTGCATCGCCACCCCAGCCTGCGGCACCCGCGAAAGCTGAACCGCAAGCCGCGGCTGACACGGTGGCTGGCAAGAGCAGGGCTTATGCCAATGAGCCTTCTGCCAGTGTGCCTTTTGCCAGCGAGCCCGCGGTTGCCTCACCCGCGGTGGGCAGTGAAGCCGAACCGGTCCCGGCTGCCGAGGCCACTCTCAGGGTCAAAACCAGAGTCATCCAGCTGGGGGATGAGTGGGCTGATCTGGTGGGAATACTGGAACTGGACGGACCGGTACGCAATTTCGCCCGCAATTGTTCCCTGGAGTCCAGGGAAGAAGGGCGCTGGACCCTGGCCATCAGCCCCCGCTTTCAGGCTTTGTACAAAGAGGAAAACCGGGATCTGCTGGCCCAGGCCCTGTCGGCAAACGCAGGCCGATCCATTACACTCAGGGTGGAGGTGGCTGAGCCCGGCAAGCCCACCCCCGATCAGTTGCTGGCCCGCTACAAACAGCAACGCAAAGAGCAGGCCATTGCCCTCATGCAGGAAGACGCATTTGTGCAGGATCTGCAACATTTATTCGGCGCGACCCTGGATTTGAACTCGGTCCTGCCGGTGGACGACGATTAATTAACTGTGAACGGATAGGTGAAACCATGTCAGGCCCATTCGGTGATTTGATGAAGCAGGCGCAGGAAATGCAGGAGCGCATGCAGAAAATGCAGGAAGAACTGGCCAATGCCGAGGTAACCGGTGAATCCGGCGCAGGTTTGGTCAAGGTGGTGATGACCGGTCGCCACGACGTGAAGCGGGTGTCCATTGATGACAGCCTGCTCAGCGAAGACAAGGAGATCCTGGAAGACCTGCTGGCCGCGGCGGTGAACGATGCTGTGCGTCGGGTGGAACAAGCCAATAAGGATAAACTGGGCGGATTGGCGGCCGGTATCGAGTTGCCACCAGGCTTTAAGTTTCCATTCTAACTTATTGATTTCAGGTATCTGATGAGCTTCAGCCCTCTCACCCAGCGCCTTATCGAGTCCCTCACCTGTTTGCCCGGCGTGGGGCCCAAATCCGCCCAGCGTATGGCGTTGCATCTGTTGGATCGCGATCGGGAGGGCGCCCAGAAACTGGCGGACACCCTGCAACTGGCCATCGATCGCATCGGCCGTTGCCAGCGTTGCCGCAATTTTTCCGAGGAGCCGGTGTGCCATACCTGCTCCCAGACCTCCCGCGATCCGGCTTTGCTCTGCGTGGTGGAAACCCCGGCGGACGTCATCGCCATTGACCAGTCCGGCAGTTTTCGCGGCTACTACTTTTTGCTGCTGGGACACCTTTCCCCCATCGATGGTATCGGGCCGGAAGACATCGGAGCAGACCTGCTGGACCAGCGTTTGGCCGAAGGCGAGGTGCAGGAACTGGTGATCGCCACCGGCACCACGGTGGAAGGGGAGGCCACAGCCCACTACCTGTCGGAAATGGCCCGGCGACACGGCGTGACCGCATCCCGCATCGCCCACGGCGTGCCCATGGGGGGAGAATTGGAATACGTGGACAGCAATACTCTCAGCCTGGCGCTGCAGGGGCGTAGAGTCATCTGAAAGTCATCTGAAAGTCATCTGAAAGTCATCTGAAAGTCATCTGAAAGTCATCTGAAAGTCATCTGAAAGTCATCTGAGATGCTAACCAAGCGCTTGCTTGGTTGTGCGCTCTTCCGATATAGTCCTCGCACATCTGATTGATAGAGGGCCTCCCATGACGGAATACCAACGCTACTTCGGTGAAACCCAAAACATCGTCCGGGAGAGCGTGCGCAAGTTCGTCGCCCAGGAGATCACACCCCATGTGAACGACTGGGAGGCGGCCGGCGAGCTGCCCCGGTCGTTGTACGAAAAGGCGGGGGCGGCGGGGATTCTGGGTATTGGCTACTCGGAGCAGTACGGTGGCTCCGGCTTCGATATGTTCACCAAGATCGCCGCCAGCGAAGAGATCATGGCCGCCGGTTCCGGTGGGGTGGCCGCCAGCCTGGGCTCCATCGACATCGGGTTGCCGCCGGTGGTCAATTGGGGCAGCGATGCCCTCAAGGCGCGGATCTGTCCGGACGTCATCGCCGGTAACAAGATCCAGTGCCTGGCCATCACCGAACCCGGTGGCGGCTCTGATGTGGCCAACCTGCGCACCCGGGCGGTGAGGGAGGGCGACCATTACGTGGTGAACGGCGCCAAAACCTTCATCACCAGCGGCGTCAACGCAGACTACTACACCGTGGCCGTGCGTACCGGTGAACCCGGTTACGGTGGTATCAGCCTGTTGCTGGTGGAGAAAGGCACTCCCGGATTCGGGGTCGGCAAGAAACTGAAGAAAATGGGTTGGTGGGCCAGTGATACCGCCGAGCTGTTCTTCGAGGATTGTCGTGTACCTGTGGAGAATCTGATCGGGCAGGAGAACGCCGGTTTCTATGTCATCATGACCAACTTTCAGATGGAGCGCCTGAATCTGGCGGTGATGGCCAACTGCACCTCCCGCCTGGCGCTGGAGGCCTGCCTGCAATACGTGAAAGAGCGGGAGGCCTTCGGCAAAACCCTGTCCAAATTTCAGACCCTGCGCCACAAGCTGGCGGATATGGCGACCCAAACGGAGGCCTCCACTGAGTTCACCTACCGGGTGGCCGCTCGCATCGGCGCGGGCGAGAACGTGGTGAAAGAGGTTTCCATGGCGAAAAATTTTGCCACCAGCGTCAGCGACAAGGTGACCTATGATGCGGTGCAGATTTTTGGCGGAATGGGGTACATGCAGGAGACTCTGGTGGAGCGCCTCTACCGCGACAACCGCATCCTGGCCATCGGCGGTGGCACCTATGAGATCATGAATGAGGTGATCGCCAAGCAATTGGGTTTGTAGTCATTTTCGGCCATCCTCTTTATAATGCCGGGTTTTACCTGCACAACCTGCTGAGTATGCCCTGTGAGTTACCTCCCTGTTAGTTATCAATGGATTGATGAGCCCAGCCAGCTGGAGTCCCTGGTGGACTCCCTGCACTCCGCAACCCGGTTGGCCGTGGACACTGAGTTCGTCCGTACCAACACCTACTATTCCCGCCCCGGATTGATCCAGATCGCCGGGCCGGACCAGCAGGTCTACCTGGTGGACCCCACCGTGTTTTCCAGCGAACAGCTGCGCCCTCTGGGAGACAAGCTGTTCCAGCCGCAAACCCAATTGCTGATGCACAGTGCCGGTGAGGACCTGGATATTTTCCTGGGCCTGTGGGATCAGCTGCCGGCCAATCTGTTTGATACCCAGATCGCCGCCAGTCTGGTGGGTTACGATCGCCAGATGGGGCTGCAGCGCCTGCTGTCGGAAATCCTCGGCGTGGAGCTCTCCAAGGAGGAAACCCGCTCCGACTGGTTGCAGCGCCCTCTGACCGAGAAGCAACTGCATTACGCCGAGGCGGATGTGAAGTACCTCCATGAGGTGGCGGACATTCTGCAGCACAAACTGGAACAGGCCAGGCGCCTGGAATGGTTTGCCGAGGAGTGTAACCAGCAGGTGCAGAAATACCGCCGCAAAACCCCGGACGACCAGTTGTACCTGGGCTTTGGCGGGGGCTGGAAACTCAAGCCCCAACAGCAGGCGGCACTGCGGCATCTGGCCCAATGGCGGGAGCAGACCGCCCGTGACCGCAATATTCCCAAAACCTTTATCGCGAAAGACGCCAACCTGTATGCCCTGGTGGAAAAGCAACCCCGGAGCAAGGGGCAATTGGCGGAGCTGGGTTTCCAGGGCAGCCAGATTCGTCGTTATGGGGATCAGCTGCTGATTCAGCTGGCGGCCGGGCTTGAGTCCGCCATTCCTGAGGTGCGGATTCCCCGCCCACTCAGCAAAGGCCAGCAGAAGGACTACAAAGCCCTGCGTGAGGTGGTGGCCCGGCGGGCAGAGGAACTGGATGTGCCGGCAGACCTGTTGGCAAGCAAGGCACAACTGGTAAGCTACCTGAAAGCCCGCTATGCCGGCAATCTGGAGCAGGATAACCCGTTTGCCGGCGGCTGGCGGGAAGCGGCCCTGCAACCCGGCCTGGATGCATTTGAACTACCGTCTAACTCGAGCGACGCACACAATAACAATAAGGACGACGAAGATGAGTGACCCGAAGATCATGTGTTCTGTTTATCGCAGCGACAAGAAAGAGGGGATGTACATTTACGTGCCCAAGCAGGAGCCCTTCGAGCAGGTGCCGGAAGCCCTGATGCAGACCTTTGGTACCCCGGGTCATGTGATGGACCTGATGCTGACACCGGAGCGAACCCTGGCACGGGTGGACGTGAAGCAGGTCATACAGGGTATCCAGCAAAACGGTTACTATCTGCAGATGCCACCGGCTGAGGGCCATTTCTGACATGAGCGAGCGCTTCTGGGAGAGCAAGAGCCTGGAGCAGATGACCCCGGATGAATGGGAATCTCTCTGCGACGGCTGTGCACTCTGTTGCTTGCAGAAGCTGGAAGACGAGGACAGCGGGGAGGTGTATTACACCCGGCTGGCCTGCACGTTACTGGACATCGACACCGGGCTGTGCCGCAACTATCGCAACCGTTTCAAGCTGGTCCAGGACTGCGTCAAGGTACGCCTCGAAGATAAGGCGCACTTTCACTGGATGCCTTACAGTTGTGCTTACCGGGCCCTGGCGGAAGGACGCAGCCTGGAAGACTGGCACCCGCTGATCAGCGGCAGCCGGGAAACCGTGCATCAGGCCGGGATCTCGGTGCGGGGCCGGGCCATCTCGGAAGACGGCATACCGGAGCAGGATTACGAAGATCACATTGTGCATTGGGTTCGCTATTGAAATGAACCGACCATCGGCCATTACAGGATAAAGAACATTATGTTGGATTTCCCCGAGTATCTCACCACCTGGATTGTCTACCTGCTGGCCGGTGTGGGGTTGATGGCCGTGTGGTGGCGGCTGACCCGGGTCATACCCTGGCACTCCCTGAGACAGCTGCTGCGGGTGGTGGTGGCGGCGGTGATCCTGATGCCGGCACCGGTTGTTTATGGCGGAGCGGATTGGGCCCCGGCCCTGTTTGTGCTGCTGCTGGATGCCACCCTGGTGAAGGAAGCGGACACCATGCGGGCGGTGCCCTTTCTGCTCTACGGCCTGATCCTCGGGCTGCTGGCCCTGTGTGCCGATGGCCTGTTCCGTTACTGGCGGAATAAAAAAGCCGCATTTTAATTCAAAGGCTTGCCCTCAACTTTTCACCCTGATGTCAGGAAATTACCGCCAAAGCTGCTATAACTAAACCATGTTGGCGTGAAGTTTGGCGTGAAGTTTTTGACGGAGTCGGCGTGAAATTACCTCCTCTGCCCGGGTTGGTACTGATAGTTCTGCTATGGACGGCATTTTATGCCGTCCAGGGCGTCTATGCTGCTGAAGAAAGCGCAGCCAGAGAAAGTGCAGCCGCCGCCAGGCCAGATATGCGGGTTCTCATCGATATTTCCGGCAGCATGAAGAAAACCGATCCCCAGAATCTCCGGGTGCCGGCCGCCAAGCTGTTGTTAAACCTGGCGCAAGAGGACAGTCGCTTCGGAGTGTGGGCGTTTGGTCAATATGTGAATAATCTGGTGCCGGTGGCGCCGGTGAACCCGGACTGGAAACGTTCTGCGGTGGACAAGCTGGAAGCCATCAACTCCGCCGGCTTGTTTACCAATGTGGGGCTGGCACTGGAGCGGGCTGCCATGGGCCAGACCGCGGTGGACCCGGCCTGGGAGCGCACCATTGTGCTGCTGTCCGACGGCATGGTGGATGTGTCCAAAGACCCGGCGGTGAACGCTGCGGAAAAAGAACGCATACTGTCCCAGGTGATCCCGCAGCTGAAAAAAGCCGGCTTCCGCATTCATTCCGTGGCCCTGTCCGAGAGCGCCGATCAGGCGTTTCTCAAAGCCGTGGCCCTGCGTACCGGCGGGGCCTATTCCCTGGCCCGCAACGCGGATGAGCTGATGAAAGTCTTTGTGGAGGCGTCCGACAAGGTCAACCTGCCGGAGCAGGTGCCCCTGATCGGCGACAGCTTCACCATCGACGACTCCATCAAGGAATTCACCGCCCTCATTTTTCGCCAATCCTCCCCCAAGGAAACCCGCCTCATCAGCCCCGATGGCACTGAGTACAGCCTGTCCCAGGGCAGCCGTAATGTCAGTTGGTTTGCCGACAAGCAGTATGACCTGATCACCGTGTACAACCCGGCTCCGGGCACCTGGAAAGTGGTGGCGGATCTGGACCCGGCCAACCGGGTGACGGTGGTGTCGGATCTGAACCTGAATATGGAGGGTCTGCCCGAGAATGTACTGGAAGGGGAGCGCCTTACCATGACCCTTTCACTGGATGAGCACGGCCGGGTCATCACCAATCCCAATTTCCTGGAGCTGATGGACATCACCTTCCGCCAGGACACGTCTACCGGAGACAGCTTCGAGGGCAAGTTGTCGCAAGGCTCCGACGGCAACAAAGTGGTGCCGCCGGACGGCTTCTACAGTGCGCGTTTGGGGCGCACCATTACCCAGGGCGAGCATACTTTTTCGGTGTTGGTGGATGGCAAAACCTTCCAGCGCAAAAAGTCCGTGCGCATGACGGTGCACCGGGAAGTTCTGAAGGTGGAGACCCGGTATCGTGATCAGGATGGCCAGGTGCTGCGCTACCTGATGACCGAGCCGGTGGAAGGCCTGGTGAACCCGGAAGCCATCGATATCGTGGCCCAGATTACCGACCCCAAAGGCGAGAAGAGCATCCAGAAAGGCGTAATCGACGGAGGCCAGGAGGGCGCCGCCCGCTATCGCATCGATGTGCCGCCCTACGGCGCCCTGGGGGAATACGAGGTGCTGATAAAAGTGACCGGTACCTCCGCCAACGACAAGCCCTTCGAGCTGGTACAGGGCCCCTACACAGTGGATTACACACCTCTGGGGATGGTGGCAGACAGTGCTCCGAGTGTGGAAGAGAAACCGCCACTGCCTTCTGAAACCTTCGATGCTAGTGCCATGGAAATTCCCAGCCTGGAGGTGGAGGAGCTGCCCCCGGATGATATTCCACCTCTGCCGGAGGTGGAGCCGGTGCCGGAACCGGAGCCGGTATTGATGGGCGAGGAGCTGCCCCCGGTGGAGGATGCGTCAGAGGCGGAAGAGGGCAGCAACTGGCTGCTGCTGGCGGGGGTATTTGTGCTGGGTAACCTGCTGGTGATTGGCGGCGGTATTTATCTGTACATTAAGGTTGTCCGCAAAACCGATGCCGAGCAATCGCGGGTGGTGGAAGAGATCACCCAGATGCAGCAGAAAAAAGCCGAGCAGCGCAGCCAGGCCGCGGCGGAACTGGCGCAGGATTTTGATGCCGGCACCGACTTTGACCTGGGCGAGGAAGCCACCCAGATTCGCACCTCCGAGCCCGCTGCGGAAGCGCCCGATCCGATCCCACCGGCCCCGACCCCGGCTTCATCGGTGCCCGACACCCCGGCGGTGGCGGCGGAGCCGGAACAGGATTACGTCAATGACGCCGACCCTATGGAGTTGGAAGACGATGAGCTCATCGAAGTGGACGATGAGTTTGATGACCTGGATATGATGCTGAGTGAACAGGAAAACTCTGAGCAGACCGAAGAGCAGTTGAATCAGGCCATTGATGAAATGCTGGAGCAGCCAACCGTGTTCCCCGACCCGGACCAGACGCCAGAGGAGGAGAAACCGTCAGAGGAGGACAAGCTCAAGCCGGACGAAACCAAGCCAGAGGAAACAGAGGACGAACGCAGTATCGAAGAAAAATACCCAGGCTTTGATAATGACGAATTCATGCTGGATAATCCTTCAAAAAATTAACCTCTGGCAGATCAAACTCTATGTCCGATTGTATCTTTTGCTCCATTCTCAAAGGCGAAGCCCCCGCCAGCGTTGTGTATCAGGATGAAGATTGCATCGCCTTCATGGATCTGTTCCCCATGCGCCCCGGTCACGTCCTGGTTATCCCGCGGCAGCATGGGGTCTTTATTGATGAACTGACGCCGGCATTGCGGGCGCATTTGGTGGAAGTCTGTCACTGGGTGATCAAAGCGCAAAAAGCCAGCGGGCTGCCCTGTGATGGCAACAATGTCTTTCTTAATGACGGCCCGGCGGCCAATCAGCACGTGCCCCATGTGCATTTTCATGTCCTGCCCCGACGCCAGGGGGATCTGGCCAAAGCCGTGCTGTCGTTTGCCACCCGTTACACCAACTACTTTGGCCAGGCGGCGCATCGCAAACGTCTGGATGACATCGCCGCGTCCATCGCCCGTCACATGCCCCAGCGGGTGAGGCCCTGACCATGGCGCCCATGCCCGCACCGGAAACGGGCCGTATCGGCGCCCGCCTGCTGGTGGAATTGCTGCGGGTTAACGCGGAGACGCCGATCACCGACAAGATTCGCCTGACAGCGCAGCGCAGTCGGCATGGGCTCGCCGTGTTCAACGATCTGTTGCAGAAAATCCAGACCGGTCAGCTCAAAACCGGGTTCAGTTGCCGGGTGGTGGACGCACTGGTGGACGGCTGCTCTGACCTGGAGGTGGCGTTGCCGGTGGCGGCGCCTGATTGGGGCGGAATTCTGCTGCTGGACCAGTTGTTTGATGAGCTGCAGCAACAATTGGCATCCGATCATGAGGCCAGGGGCTGGTTCGAGAAACTGCGCCTGCTGGTACTGCGCTATGCCCTGGCGGACTACTCGTTCTTTTTTGCCCCGCAGAACCTGTTGCGCCGTTTCCTCAATCAGGCGTATCTGACCATGCTGAGCAGTACTGCCAAAAGTCGGCAGCTGTACTGGTCCAAACTCAACGAATACAGCAATCGCATGCTGGCGGAATTTCGGGGCAACATCGGCGTGGTGAACAGCATCTGTATCGAAGCGCAAACCTGGATGGCAGGCCAGACTGAGCAGGTGGAAAAAATCGAGGAACGCCTGCGCCTGCTGGAAGTGGCCCGGCAGCGGGAGCGGGTGGCGGAACCCCGGGTCGTGCAGGAGCTGAACCGGATGGCAGCAGGGCGCCTGTTGCCGGAAGACGTGGTGGCCTTCCTGCACGGTGAGTGGCGGCGATCCATGTTGATGCTGTCCATGCGGGAAGGGGTGGAGGGAGCCAACTGGAAACGGCAGTTGCGCACCGGGGAATCCCTGATTGAAATGTGCGAGGGTTGTCAGGACGAAAGCCGGCGTGACGGTTATCGTGGGTTTTACCAGGTTCTGATTCGCAATCTGCGGGCCACGCTGACCAGTGTGCAGGAGGACGAGGCTGCCCTGGAGCAGACCCTGGAGCCCCTGGAGCTGATCCTCACGGCCATCATGAGCGGAGCCACCCCGGCGCTGATGGAGGTGCCGCCCCTGGCCATGCCGGAGACCCGGGTGGTGGAGGCCAAATTGGACCGGGTCAGCCCCAAATCCCTGGAAACCATCGGCCAGTTGCAGGAAGAGGACTGGCTGCGCTTCAAAACCGCAGATGGCCAGTTTGAACTGTGCAAGATCATTCTGAAGGCGCAGCAGGATGACCCCTGGGTTTTAGTGGGGCAGAGTGGTAAAACAGTGGCCAAGAAAACCCAGCGCCAGTTAGCCCAGGCTTTGGAGGGTGGCGTGCTGCAGTTGGTGCATCGTACCCAGTACTGGGATCGGCAGCTGGAAGCGTCGCTGGCGCGCCTGAAGGATCAATGGCAGGCGCTGCAGGAAGCCGAAGCCCAGCGTAAGCAGCGAGAAACACAACAACAAGAGGCACTGGAGCAGCAACGCTCTGCAGCTGCCGAAGCAGACGCCGAGCGTGTGCAAGCCGAATCGCGTATCGACGAGGTGCTGGCCAATTCGTCGCTGGCGCTGGTGGAACCCGGTGCCGATGAAGTGGTGCCTGAAACGGAAACCACGGCGTTCTTCGAGCCCCGCCCCATCAGTGACGAGGAAATGGCAGCGGCCCTCAGCGCCGTGGATTCCCTGCAGGTGGGCGGCTGGATGAGTCAGGAAACGTCGGAAGGTGAGCAGCGCTGCAAGCTGGCAGTGAAAATCCGTGCGACGGAAAAGCTGGTATTTGTGAGTCGATTGGGCATCAAGGCCCTCGAGATCACCCGGCAGGATCTGGCGCGGTTGCTGGTGTACGGTGCAGTGACCATTCTGGATACTGGAGCTGCTTTTGACAGTACCCTGGAGCAGGTGGTCAGAACCATTCAACGGGATAAACAATAGAGGCCAACGGCAAGAGGCAACCCAATGGAAGAACAACGTCGCCAAAAACGCCATAACGGTAAGGAAGACGCTTATCTTGAGCTGACCCTGGATGGGGAGCAGGGCTATATCCAGAAAGTGATTGCCTGTGAAACCGTGGACCTTTCGCCACGGGGCTTGAAAATTTATATGAGCGAGGCGGTAGAGCGCGGCCTGATCACCGACGTGCTGGTGGAGATCAGTGGCGAAGCAGAGCGGTTTTTTCTGACCGCCGAAGTGAAATGGATCTCCCCCTGCGGTGATGACGGTTGGTATTTTGCCGGCTTTGAGGTCTTTGAGGCAGATAATACCGACTATGAAAGCTGGTCCCGGATGATTGAACGTCGCAACGCCGAATCCAAAGCAGCGCAGGGTGAGGGTGGGCTTGAAGGGTGAGGAGCTGACCTGCCCAGGCGTAACAAAAACGCCCTGCGCTCGATCAATAAAAGCCGGTCGATAAAAGCCGGTCAATGTAAGGGAGCACAGGCTCCCTTTTTTATCGAACTCGCTGAACTTTTTTTACCTGAACCTGATGGGATTACTGCACGTTCTCCGCATCCGTAAAGACGTCCTGGAACAGCGCTGAACTCAGATAGCGCTCCCCGGAATCTGGCAGAATCACCACCGTGGTCTTGCCGGCATTCTCCGGTTTGTTGGCAACCCGCAACGCCGCTGCCAGCGCTGCGCCACAGGAAATCCCTGCCAGAATACCTTCTTTTTCCATCAGCAGGTGGGCATGTTGCATGGCTTCTTCATTGCTGACGGTTTCCACACTGTCCACCAGGCTGATGTCCAGGTTCTTGGGTACAAAGCCGGCACCAATGCCCTGAATTTTATGCGGGGCCGGGGCGATTTCCGCACCCGCCAGGGTTTGGCTGATGACCGGGGAATCAAACGGCTCCACGGCCACGGTGTGGATCGGTTTACCCTGGGTATTCTTGATGTAGCGGCTGATGCCGGTAAGGGTGCCCCCGGTGCCCACGCCGGACACCAGAATATCCACCGCGCCGTCGGTGTCGTTCCAGATCTCCGGCCCCGTGGTTCGTTCGTGGATCGCCGGGTTGGCGGGATTTTCAAACTGTTGCAGCATGATGGCTTTGCCTTCACTTTGGGCGACGATTTCCGCTGCTTTTTCGATGGCGCCTTTCATGCCTTTTGGGCCTTCGGTCAACACCAGGTTGGCACCCAGTGCTTTCAGCACTTTGCGTCGTTCCAGGCTCATGGTGGCGGGCATGGTCAGGGTCAACTTGTAGCCGCGGGCGGCGCAGACAAACGCCAGTGCGATACCGGTATTACCGCTGGTGGGCTCCACCAACTCCATACCCGGTTTCAGTGCGCCATCTTTCTCGGCCTGCCACACCATGTTGGCGCCGATCCGGCATTTGACCGACGCTGCCGGATTGCGGCTTTCGATTTTGGCCAGCACATTGTGCGGGGTCAGGTGCTTGAGCCGCACCAGTGGAGTGTTGCCAATGGTGAGGGAATTGTCTTCGTATATATTCGCCATGATCGTTTCCTGGTGGGTCTATAGGGTAATGGCAACTGATTCTACACCCCTCGAATGCATTTTCAATCACAGTGCTTTTGTGCGCTTTCTCACAAAGCGATTCTGGAATGTCAGAATTGGAAACCAGTGCCTGATGGAATGTGCGCTTCATCAACCTTTGTTCTCACGGCTGCCAAAATCGTTGCTAGCCTTGCTAATAGATTCTTATGGATAGCAGGATAAGCGTTATGAAATATTGGATGTTGACCCTCACCTGTATCAGTTTATTTCCCTTTGCCCATTTGCAGGCGGCTGAACCCGTAACCGCCTCGGCTGACGTCATTTTCAAAGAGGCGGTCGTATTCTGTAACCAGGCCTCCCGGCTCAGCCGTACCGACCCGACCGAGGCGCGACAGCAGATTCAGCAGTATGCAAACAGCCTGCAGCGGGCCCGCGCGCTGGATCCGGAGTTGCTGGACACCAACAGCTTTGCCGGCCGCGAACACAAACGTTGTACCCTGATCGAAGATAACATCGCCCGGGCCGAAGCCATGCCTCTGGTGGAAGACAGCCTGGCCCAATGCGGTGAGGCACGTACCGCCCTGGACGGCGCGGACCTGGCAGCGGCGGCGGATGCCTTTGCCCGTTTCCAGACATTGCGGGATCAGGCGCTGGAGGTGACCCCCACCGTATTGCGGGTGGGTTCCGTGGCGGTGCGCATGCGGGTGTGTGACCGGTTAGTGGAGAAGATTTCCCTGGCCAAGGCGGAGCGGCAACTGGAACTGCAAACCAGCCAGCGCGCCCTGGGCTATTTCAACAAAGCCATGGCCAGCTGCGAAGCCGGTGAGGCCATCCTCAACAAGCAGACTCCCAGCGAAGCCACCGTGGCCTCCCTGGAAGCGGTGCTCAACCAGTTGAATAACCACAACAATCAGGGCGAAGCTCTGGTGAGTTCGCTGGATTCCGGGGCCGACGCTGGCAACCTGCAGCGCCTGCAGAGCCGCATCAGCGCCTGCCGTAACGATGTGGTGGCCGCAGTGGGTGCCATAAAACAGCACCTGCAGGAACAAGCCCTTGCCCAAAGCTCGGTGCTGCAGGGGCAGGAACTCTCTCAAATATCGGATAATAGCCTTTGATCTGATCGAATCTGCCACTTATGTGGCGACTATGGCCATGTTCAAGCCTGAATACGGTGATTAAAGTAGATGTTTTGGCCAATGCGGCTCCCTGTTTCGGGGAGCCGTTTGGTTTATAATGTCGCAAATTTGAGCTGTTCAAGGCAACCACTATGCAATTCCAAGGAACCGATAAATACGTTACCACCGGCGAGCTGCGCCTCGCGGTGAATGCCGCCATCAACCTGCAGCGCCCGCTGCTGATCAAAGGGGAACCCGGTACCGGCAAAACCATGCTGGCCGAAGAAGTGGCGGAAGGCCTGGGTCTCCGACTGATCCAGTGGCACATCAAATCCACCACCAAAGCCCACCAGGGTCTGTACGAATACGATGCCGTGTCCCGCCTGCGGGATTCCCAGTTGGGTGACGACCGGGTTCATGACATAAAGAACTACATCAAAAAGGGCAAACTGTGGGAAGCGTTTGAAGCCGAAGAGCAGGTGGTGTTGCTGATCGACGAAATCGATAAGGCGGACATCGAGTTCCCCAACGACCTGCTGCAGGAACTGGATAAGATGGAATTCTATGTGTACGAGACACAGGAAACCATCAAAGCGGTGAAGCGTCCCATCGTCATCATCACCAGTAACAACGAGAAGGAATTGCCGGATGCATTCCTGCGCCGTTGCTTCTTCCACTACATTGATTTTCCCGACAAGGAAACCATGCAGAAAATCGTGGAAGTGCACTTCCCCGGCATCAAGCAATCCCTGGTGAAAGAATCCATGGAAGTGTTTTTCGACGTGCGCAAAGTGCCCGGCCTGAAAAAGAAACCGTCCACCTCCGAGCTGATCGATTGGCTGAAACTGTTGTTGGCGGACGAAATTCCGGAAGATGTATTGCGCAATCGCGATAACAAGAGTGCGATTCCCCCGTTATACGGTGCGCTGGTGAAGAACGAGCAGGATGTGCATCTGTTGGAGCGTCTGGCGTTCATGCACCGTCGTGAGAGCTGATTATGCTGATCGATTTTTTCTTTGAACTGCACGACGGCAAGGTGCCGGTCAGTATCCGGGAATTTCTGGATCTGTTGGGTGCCCTGGAAAAACGAACCGTGTATGCGGATATGGAGCAGTTCTACTACCTGTCCCGTACTGTGCTGGTAAAAGACGAAAAGCATTTCGATAAATTCGACCGTGCCTTCAAAAAATATTTTGACGGCCTGGAAGTCATGGACGACATGTTCGAGTCCATGATTCCGGATGAGTGGCTGCGCAAGGAAATCGAGAAAACCCTGAGTAAGGAGGAGTATGAAAAGCTCCAGCAGATGGGTGATCTTGATAAGCTCATGGAAGAATTCAAAAAGCGTCTTGAAGAGCAGAAGAAGCGTCACCAGGGTGGCAACAAGATGATCGGCACCGGGGGTACTTCACCCTTTGGCGCCTACGGGCAGAACCCGGCCGGTTTCCGTATGGCGGGGCCCGGTCGAACCGGCAAGGCAGTGAAAGTCTGGGAAAAACGCCAGTATCGTAACCTGGACGACTCTGTTGAATTGGGTGTGCGCAACATCAAGATGGCCCTGCGCCGCTTGCGCAAGTTCACCCGGGAAGGCATGCCGGATCAACTGGACATCGATGACACCATCACCTCCACCGCGCGCAACGCCGGTTACCTGGACATTAAAATGGTGCCGGAGCGCCGTAACGGGGTTAAGGTGTTGCTGTTCTTTGATGTGGGCGGCTCCATGGACCCCTATGTGCGCACCTGTGAGGAATTGTTCTCTGCCACCCGCGCCGAGTTCAAGCACATGGAGTATTTCTATTTCCATAACTTCATCTATGAAGGGGTGTGGAAGGACAACAACCGGCGCTGGACCGAGCGCACTGACACCCTGGATATCCTGCGCACTTACAGCAGTGACTACCGGGTGATCTTTGTGGGGGACGCCACCATGTCGCCTTATGAGATCAGTTCAGTGGGTGGCAGTGTGGAACATTGGAATGAGGAGTCCGGTGAGACCTGGATGCGCCGAGTCAGGGAGCATTTCGATAAGGTGATCTGGTTGAATCCGGAGCCGGAGAATACCTGGGAATTCACCACCTCCGTCAGCTGGACCCAAAAGCTGGTGGAAGACAAGATGTATCCGCTGACGCTCAAGGGGCTGGAGGAAAGCATGCGTTATCTTTCCCGTTGACGTGGCAGCACTGAACCTCAAACAAAAAAAGGCGTGAAGTACTCACGCCTTTTTTATTCGTGCTCATGCTCAGTCGAACAGTTCCACTCTGGGTAATTCCACCGGCTTGGCCACCACTTTTTCCGTAGGGGCCACGACCGTGGACACGCCCAGGAACACGGTTTCACCATTCTGGTTCTTGATCTCGTTCTGGATCAGTACGATGTTGCCCCGGCGTTTCTTTTCCACCAGTTCCAGGTGCGCGGTGAGGGTATCTCCGGGGCGCACCGGTTTTTTGAATCGCATCTCCTGGCCGGCGTAAATGCTGCCGGGCCCAGGGAATTTGGTGGCAACCGCCGCACTGATGATGACGGCACACATGGCGCCGTGGGCGATGCAGCCACCGAACGGGGTGGTTTTGGCGTACTCTTCGTCCAGGTGAATGGGGTTGGTGTCCCCGGACAATATGGCAAACAGCTTGATATCGTCTTCAGAAACGGATTTGGTGTAGGTGGCGGTCATGCCAACTACCAGTTCGTCAAATGGCGTGTTTTCCAGACCGGACATATTCTGCTCCCTGGTGGGTTTGCAAAGATAGTATCCATCTGTACCAGGCGTGGACAGCGATTAAATGTAACTGATTTTTAGTAATTGATCAGTTGGTAATCGTTACATTACGCGGTGGCTTTAGCCTTGGCGGAACCCTTGGCGCTGGTGGGCACCCGGCTGTCCAGCCATTGCACCAGGTCTGCCACCACTTCGTCGCGGTTCAGCTCGTTGAAAATCTCGTGGCGACCCTCTTCGTACAGCTTCACCGACACATCACTCTGGCCCGCAGACCGCAGATGGTTGGCCAGTTTGTGGATGCCATGTTGGTTGGAATGGTAGGAAAGCGGGTCTCGTTCTCCGGACAGCAGATAAAACGGCAGATCGTTGGGAATGTTTTGCAGGTTGCGTAGTCGGGTCAGTGTATCCAGTCCGCCGAGAAAGTCCTGCCACAGCTGATTGGTGCACAGGAAACCACACAGGGGGTCAGCGATGTAGAGATCCACTTCCGTATTGCAGCGGGTGAGCCAGTCCGCTTCAGTGCGGGTTTCGCCGAATTTTTTATTGAAGTTGCCGAAGGTCTGGTAATCGATGAGGGCGCTGCGACCTTTGGGGCCGCTGCGCAGCTTCTCCAGTTTCACCAGCATGCGGGGTGCACGCAAGGCTCCGGGTGTGCTGAAGCCGGAACCGGAGAGAATCACCGCATCCACGGTATCACCATGTTTGATGCAATAGTATTGGGCAATGAAAGAGCCCATGCTGTGACCCAACAGGATGATGGGCAGCGTCGCTTCGTTGTCACGGATGTGCTGGTTTACCCGTTGCACATCCGATTGCACCAGGTTCCAGCCGTTCACGTCGGCATAATGACCCACCAAACCACCTTGAGGAATGGAGTGGCCGTGACCCCGATGATCGTGGGCGTAAACCACATAGCCGGCCGCTGTGAGTTGCTCGGCAATGGGTTCGTAACGCCGGCCGTGCTCGGCCATACCGTGATTGATGTGCACCACGGCCCTGGGCGTGGCCTGTTCAGGATTGCTCCACTTTCTGACAAAGATCTTGTGTCCATCGATGCTGGTGAGAAAGTGCTTTTCAGCAATCATGCAGGTCTCCAATCTTGGTATTGCAATTCGTGTGTTGCCACTCGGGTATTGCCAGAGTCGAGCTGGTTCGTTCAGCAGGGCCTGGCTCAATGCATTCAATGCATCCGGCCCGGTGGTACGGGTTTGGACCACATTGTATACCCTTGGCTGCGGGATGGGGAGGGTAAATGTTCCCCGACCCAGCGCTGTAATCGGGTTACATCTTCGGCGCCGGCGTACAAGCCCAGGCGGGTGCGCCGCCACAGGATATCTTCTGCCGAGTTAACCCATTCATTTTGCACCAGAAACTCGGCCTCCCGCTGATGCAGGCCAGGGCAAAGCTGCGGCCCCAGGTCCGCCAGGGCCTGACAGTCCTGTAGCAGTGACAGGGTGCGGGCACCATAGGTGCGGCAATAATGATTCAGCAGGCGGCTCGGCAGCCAGGGGAATTCACTGGCCACGTGGAGGATGAACTGATCGAAGCCCTGGGGATGCAAATCGCCCCCCGGCAGGGGGCAGCGGGTGGTCGCGGTCGGCTCTGAGGGCAGGTAATGGCCCAGCATTTCAACGGCCTCTTCGGCCATGGCCCGGTGGGTGGCGAAGCTGCCGCCGAAGATGGAAATAAGCGGGGACCGTCCGTCCACACAGCTGAGGTCCAGGGCGTAATCCTCTACACCTTCGGGAGAGCCCTCGCGGTCGTCGCAGTAAAGGGGTTGCTGGATACAGTAGCAGCGGATAACGGCGTCCGGCGCCAACTGCACCTGAAAATACTGGTTCAGTGTGTGGATCAGGTCCGCCTGTTCCTGCGGGCTGGGGTCTGCGCTCACCCCGTCCGTGTCGATGCCCGTGACCCTGGATACCAGGCAGAAATGCTCCAGATACGGAGTGACACTGATGGGGCTGCCTGCCGTTTCGATCAGGTAGGCATGATCACCCTGGTAAAATTTGGGAATCAGCATGAAGAGCTTGCGTTTGGATTCGATCCAGCAGCGACTGTCCGAGTCCACGATTCGGCCTTGCACCTCATTCACCCGAATCCCGGCCGCGTTGATCAGGCAGCGGCTGGCCAGCTTCACTTCCTGTTGCTCGCGGTTGCACAGGGTAATCTGCCATCGCCCCTGGTCGCGATGGGCTGAAATGAACTGATGGTGGGGCCAGATTGAGCCTTGGTGCTGCTCGGCGAACAGCAGGTTTTCAATCACCAGCCGGGCATCGTCCACCATGCTTTCCTCCATCACCCAGGGTAAGCCGGCCTGGGGTCGCAGTGGAGCAGCCTGAACCCGATCCGGATGGCGCTTGGCGAGACCGGCGGTGTTGCCGCCCTGGAGCCAGTTCTGGAACAGCCATAACCAGATCCGGCTGATGGGAGAGGGTTGCCGGTTGGGCACTGGAACCACGACAAAAGGCCGCTCCCGACACAGGTGCGGAGCCCGCTGACGGAGTCTGGCTTTCTCTTTGATCACCTTATTGAAATAGGGTAAGTTGTGGCTGCGAAGGAACTGAACGGCGCCCGGCAGAATCTGATCAGATTGCGAGGAACTGGCACCACCCACATCGTTGCGATCACACAGGGTGACCGACAAGCCCCGACCGGCACACTCCGCCGCGATGGCAGCGCCGCTGATGCCTCCGCCAATGATAAAAACATCCAATAATTCGCCCTGGGTCTTGATCATGAGGCTCACCTGAAAAGGGGTCATTAAGACGGGTTATATGCTTATAACTATGGAACATGCAGAAGGACTGTCAACTCGTGGCTAAATCTCTTCCTAAACTAGCAAAGTTATGTATTTTCATGGCCTTGGCACTGCAGTCGTGGGTCCCGGCCTGGGCGGCCCCCAAAGCGGAACCCTGGCCCAAATGGGAGGCGCACGATGCTGCCAGCACGGTGGTCATCGATCATAGCGCCTGGCAGCAGATACTGGATCGCTACTTGTCCGCAACCGGTGAGCCGCAGGCCACCCGTTTTGATTACGGCGCGGTATCCGCCCAGGATAAATTGTTGCTGGCGGGGTATCTTTCAACGCTGCAAAACACTCGAATACTCACCTATAACCGGGCCGAACAATTTGCCTATTGGATCAACCTGTACAATGCCGCCACGGTCAACCTGATACTGGATCACTACCCGGTGGAAAGCATCCGCGATATCAAGTTCGGTTTCTTCTCGTTTGGCCCCTGGAATGAAAAGCTGCTCAAGGTGGAAGGCGAGGCCCTCAGCCTAAACGATATAGAGCATCGTATCCTGCGCCCAATTTGGAAAGACAATCGCATTCACTATGCGGTCAACTGCGCGAGCATCGGGTGCCCCAATCTGGCGCTCAAGGCCTACACCGCGGACAACACCCAATCTCTGCTGCAACAGGGGGCGGTGGACTATGTCAACCACCCCCGGGGCGTTGCCGTTTCCGGCAAGGATTTGCAGTTGTCCTCGATCTACGACTGGTATCAATCTGATTTTGGCGGCAATGAAGAGGGTGTGATTGAGCACTTGTTGAAATACGCGAATCCGGAATTGACCGGGCGACTGTCCGGTCACGATCTGGATGTGGATTATCACTACGATTGGGGCTTGAATACCCCGTAATTTACGGCAAAGACCCGGTGGGCGTCTGGCCCATTTTCGCCAAAACTGGTACCCTCTTGCGCGTTTTGCTTGAACACAACCCGCATTGCCTCAGTGTGAATGCGGTGAGTCGAATTAGCCCAAGTTGAATTAGCTCAAGTCAGTAGCCCTAGACAGTAACCCTCATAAAGAACCGGGGAATAATAATATGGTAGATAAAATCTGGACGGACAAATATCCCGAAGGCGTAACCTCTGAAATCCAATACGGCGACTATGAGTCCGTGCTGGATGTGTTCGAGAACGCCTGCAAAAAGTTTGCAGACCGCCCGGCGTTCCACAATATGGGTGTCACCGTTACCTATGGTGAGCTGGATAAGCTGAGTGCCGATTTTGCTGCCTATTTACAGAATCACACCACCCTGGTGAAGGGCGACCGCATTGCAGTGCAGATGCCCAACCTGATTCAGTATCCCATCGTTGTGTTCGGTGCCATGCGCGCCGGGTTGGTGGTGGTGAACACCAATCCCATGTACACCACCCGGGAGATGGAGCACCAGTTCAACGATGCCGGCTGTAAGGCCATCGTTGCCCTGGCCAATTTTGGGGATTCCGTCGCGGATGTGTTGCCCAAGACCGGCATCAAGCATGTGATCATCACTCAGGTGGCGGACATGCAGCCCACTCTGAAGCGGGTGCTGATGAATTTTGTCATCAAACACATCAAAAAAATGGTACCGGATTTCACCATCAAAGGTGCGGTTCCGTTCACCACGGTCATGGCGAAAGGGGCTGCCTCGCAGTTTAAAGCCGATGACGAACCCAACGCCGATGATGTGGCGGTGCTGCAATACACTGGCGGTACCACCGGTGTAGCGAAAGGTGCCATGCTGACCCACAAAAACCTGGTTTCCAATATGCTGCAGATGGATTTTATCCTGCGCTCCCTGCGACCGGGGCAGGAAGTGGCCATCACTCCGCTGCCGCTCTATCACATCTTTTCCTTCACCGTGAACTGCCTGGGCATGATGTCCCATGGTGCCTGCAATGTTCTGATTACCAATCCCCGGGATATTCCGGCGTTTGTCAAAGAGCTGGCCAACCATCGTTTCACCTGTTTCACCGGCCTGAACACCCTGTTCGTGGCCCTAATGAACAACCCGGATTTCAAATCCATTGATTTCAGTTCACTGAAAATGACCATCGCCGGCGGCATGGCCCTGCAGAAGTCTGTGGCCGACCAATGGGAATCCATGACCGGCAATCGCATCGCTGAAGGTTTCGGTATGACCGAGACGTCGCCGGTGGTCTGCGTGAATCCGCCCCATGCTATCCAGGTGGGCACTATTGGTATTCCGGTACCGGGCACCGATGTGAAGATTGTGGACGAAGACGAGAATGAGCTGGCAATCGGTGAGAGCGGCGAACTCTGCGTACGCGGCCCCCAGGTGATGAAAGGTTACTGGCAGCGGGAAGAAGCCACCAAAGAGACCATGACCAAAGACGGTGAATGGCTGAAAACCGGAGATGTCGCCCTGATCCAGGAAGACGGCTACCTGCGCATTGTGGACCGGAAAAAGGACATGATCCTGGTGTCCGGTTTCAACGTGTATCCCAATGAAGTGGAAGATGTGGCCTGCACCCATCCTGGCATTATCGAGTGCGCTGCGGTGGGGATTCCGGACGACAAAAGCGGCGAGGCGGTGAAGCTGTTTGTGGTGAAGTCCGACAGCAGTCTGACCGCGGAACAGGTGATCGCCCATTGCAAGGCGAACCTGACCGGTTACAAGGTTCCCAAGCTGGTGGAATTCCGCACCGATCTGCCCAAAACCAACGTGGGTAAGATCCTGCGCCGCGAATTGCGCGGCCAGTAATTCGGGTTACACCTCCAGATCCTGAACCCACTGCAGGCCGGTGCCCAACCGGTCTGCATTTTAGCCCCCAATTCCGGTACAATGCGGCGCCATAACACACGAGGTTCTGGCGTGACATCCGATTCCCATTTCCAAAAGCCGTCCCAAAAGCCATCCGCAATGCAATCCCAACTGCAATTGCAGATCAGTGCCTGCCTGAGTAAAGACCGGCACCGGCTAAGTCGTACCTTGCAGAGCATTGCGCGACGCCTGGCCCAAAAAAAGCCGGCTGACCGGGATCTGGCGCGCCTGCAGGATGACATCGCTAGGTCTCTGGCACAGATGCAACAGCGTCGGGATCGGCTGCCCCGGTGGCACTATCCCGAGACTCTGCCGGTATCCGCTCGCCACGTTGAAATTACCCGGGCCATTCAGGAACATCAGGTGGTGATCATCGCCGGTGAAACCGGCTCCGGTAAGACCACCCAGATTCCCAAGATGTGTCTGCAGGCCGGCTTGGGCGTCACCGGTTACATTGGTCATACCCAGCCCCGGCGTTTGGCGGCCCGCACGGTGGCGCAGCGCATTGCCGAAGAGTTGCAAACCCAGGTCGGGGCGAGTGTGGGTTATAAGATCCGCTTCCAGGATCAGGTGTCCGAACACAGCCACATCAAATTGATGACCGATGGCATGCTGTTGGCCGAGATCGCCCAGGATCGCTTTCTCAGCCATTACGATGCCATCATCATTGATGAGGCCCATGAACGCACCCTCAACATCGATTTTCTGTTGGGCTTTCTCAAGCAGCTGCTACCCAAACGACCGGACCTTAAAGTCATCATCACCTCTGCCACCATTGATCATTGGCGCTTCTCCCGCTACTTCAATGATGCGCCAGTGATTGAAGTGTCCGGGCGCACCTATCCGGTGGAGATTCTCTATCGCCCCCAGGAGGAAGAGACCGACGACGCTGAGGATCAGGTGGCCGATGATGAGGGCAAAATCGAAACCGCCATTCTGCGGGCACTGGAGGAAATCCGGCAACTGGAACGGGCCCATCCCAATCCGTCCCGACCGGGGGACGTGCTGGTGTTCCTGGCCGGTGAACGGGATATCCGCCAGGTGGCAGAACGTTTGCGGCGCCAGGGTCCGAAGCATCTGGAAGTGTTGCCGCTCTATTCCCGGCTCAGTAACGCGGAGCAGAACCAGGTGTTTCAGTCCCATACCGGCCGCCGCGTGGTGCTGGCCACCAACGTGGCGGAAACTTCCATTACCGTACCTAATATTGGCTACGTGATTGATACCGGTGTGGCCCGCATCAGTCGCTACAGTTACCGTACCAAGGTGCAGCGATTGCCGATTGAAGCAGTGTCCCGGGCCAGTGCCAATCAGCGTGCCGGACGCTGTGGTCGGGTCGCGGAAGGGGTTTGTATCCGCCTGTATTCGGAAGAAGATTTCAATAGCCGGCCGGAATACACCGAGCCGGAAATCCTGCGCACCAACCTGGCCTCGGTAATCCTGCAGATGCAGGGCCTGAAGCTGGGGGAGGTATCCCGTTTTCCGTTTGTGGACCCACCGGATCAACGTCTGGTGAACGATGGCTATCGGCTGTTGGAAGAGCTGGGTGCGGTGGATAAAAAGCGCATGATCACCTCATTGGGGTCGCAACTGCTGCAGTTCCCGGTGGACCCTCGCATAGCCCGAATGTTGGTGGCGGCGCAGCAGCACCACTGCCTGCAGGAAATGCTCATCATTGCCAGCGGGCTCAGTGTGCAGGAGCCTTGGCAGCGCCCTCACGACCGCCAGGGGGCGGCAGACGAAGCGCTCAAGCGCATGCAGCATGAGGAATCGGATTTTCTCACCTTCGTCAATATCTGGAAACAGTGTGAGCAGCAGAAAACCGATCTTACCAACAGCCGTTACCGGCGCTGGTTGTTGGAAAACTTCCTCAGCTATCTGCGCATGCGGGAATGGCAGGATGTCTATCGCCAGCTGAAACAGGTGGCCCACCAGCTCCAGTGGCAGGAGAATACCGAGCCGGCCCGTTATGAGGAGCTGCACCGTTCCATCTTGAGCGGATTGCTCAGTCATGTGGCGGTGAAGGACGATCAGAAAGGCTACAGCGCCGCCCGTAATCGCAGCCTTTGGATCTTTCCCGGCTCGACACTGAATTCGAAAAAGCCCAAATGGATCATGTGCGCCGAGATCGTGGAAACCCACAAGGTGTTCGGGCGCACGGTGGCGCGCATTGAACCGGAGTGGGTGGAGCAGGTGGGCGAGGCCCAGCTCAAGCGCAGTTACTTTGAACCCCACTGGGAGAAGAAGCAGGCCTGCACGGTGGCCTACGAGCAGACCAGCCTGTTCGGGCTGATCCTGAACCCCCGCAAACGGGTGAACTTCAGCACCATTGATCCGGTGCGTTGCCGGGAGTTGTTCATTCAGCACGCCCTGGTGTTGCATGAGTACGACACCCACGCTCCCTATGCCCGCCACAACCAGGACTTGATCGCAGAGCTGGAATACCTGGAGCAGAAATCCCGCCGCCGCGACATCCTGATTGATGATCTGACCCTGTATGCCCTGTTCAACGCCGTGGTGCCGCCGCAGGTGGTCAATGGCAAAAGCTTCGAACACTGGCGCAAACAAGCGGAGCGTGAGCAACCGAAGCTTTTGTTCTTACAAAAAGAACAGCTGGTGAAGAACGCGACCGACAGCATCAGTCAATGGGAATTCCCGGATCAGGTCCAGGTGGAAGGCGGCAGCATCCAGATTGATTACCAGTTTGAACCGGGAAAAAAACAGGATGGTTTGAACATCGTGGTGCCGGTGACCCTCATCAACCAGATTGAAGAGGAAAAGCTGGAATGGCTGGTGCCTGGGTTGGAGCAGGAGAAATGTGTCGCCCTCATCAAAAGCCTGCCAAAAACCCTGCGCAAGCATTTTGTGCCGGCACCGGATTTTGCTGCTGCGTTCCTCAACAGCCAGCTGCAGCGTGACCGTTCCCTCAAAGTGCAGTTGGCAACGTTCCTACGGGAAAAGAAGCGGGTGGACATCAGCGACCAGAGTTTTGATGAGTCTGCCTTGCCACTGCATTTGCTGGCGAATCTGAAAGTACTGGATGGCAAGGGCAAGGTGCTGGCAGAAGGCCGCGACATCCGCCAGATAAAAATGTCGCTGCAGGGTGAGTTCCAGCAGTCGTTGAAGCATTTGACCCAGGGTAGCCTGAATGAGGCGGTCTATGACCACTGGGCTTTCGATACCATACCCGAAGTCTACGAAACCCGGCAGGCGGGGGCCCTGGTGAAAGCGTATCCGGCGCTGACCGTGAAAGGCAGCGGGGTGGCGCTGCAGTTATACGACACGCCATTCGCAGCCCAGTTGGCCATGGAGCAGGGCTTACTCCGATTGTGCATTCTGGCCCTGCCACAACAGGTGCGTTACCTGAAAAAGCAGCACAGCCTGGCGGAGTCCGTCGCCATCAAATTCGCGCCGTTCGGTGATCGTAAAACCCTGGTGGATGGGGTGGTGGAAATGTCCTTCTATCGTGCGTTTATTGCCGATCAGCCACTGCTGCGTACCGAGGAGGCGTTTCAGCAACGGTTGCGGTCCGGTAGCGCCGAGCTGGCCCGCGCCGCCATGGACGTTCAACAGCTCCTCACTGACATTCTGCAGCATCATCACGAGGTGGTCGCCCTGCTGGCGCAAGACCGCTCCCCGGCGCGCAAGGCGGCCCGGGCGGACATTCAGTCGCAATTGGCCCGCCTGTTCCCGGAGCAGTGGCTGCGCAGCATTCCCTATCAGGCCTTGTTGAACTACCCCCGTTATCTGGATGCCATTCAGGTACGCTGGCAGCGCCTGCAGGGTAAGATTGACCGCGATCAGCAGTTGATTGAGGAGCTGGACCGACTCTGGGATCAGTACCAGAACCGCCTCCATAAACATCGCAAAGAGGGCGTGCTGGATGAGCGCCTGGAGCAGTGGCGCTGGGCGTTGGAGGAATACCGTGTTTCCCTGTTTGCCCAGGGCGTTAAGACCCCGTATCCTGTATCCCATAAGCGATTGCAAAAAATGTGGCAGAGCGTGGCTTCGTGATCGCACACGATCTGCAAGGAACGCGGCTATGTCGGTAAGAAAAATCGAAACGTCCCTGATGGTGCCGCTTCCCGGCGGTCACCAGTTGCATTTGCGCCGACTCGCAGACAACCCAGATGGTCCCGCCGTATTACTGCTGCACGGCCTGTTGGAAGACGGCACCATTTTCTATTCCCGCCAGGGGCAGGGCCTGGCCCATTTCCTGGCAGAGCAGGGGTTCGACACCTACATTCCCGACTTGCGCGGCAAAGGGCGGTCCTGGCCCCCGGTGAGTCGCTGGGCTACCTATCGGGTGGGGGATGCGGTCAACCAGGACATTCCCGCCATCCTGGATACCATTCACTCCCTCAAGGGGGCGTACCCGGCGTTCTGGATTACCCATGCCTGGGGCGGCGTGCTGGCCAGCAGCTATCTGGCCCGTTACCCGGGCTACAGAGCCTCTCTCAACGGACTAATCAATTTTGGCAGCCATCGGGTGGCCGTCCACCGCAGCTTCTCCCGTTACATTCTGGTGGACGGGCTCTGGGGCTGGTGCGCTCAGCTGGCGGCGCGTTTCAAGGGATATGTGCCAGGGCGCAGTCTGAAAATCGGGGCCCAGAACGAATTTTTGGGCATCCAGAGGGACAGCCTGAACTGGTTTCGGGGGCGGGATTGGGTCGACCCGGTGGACCAGTTTGATTACGGGGCTGCCATCAGTCAGGGGCTGGGTTTCCCCCCGGCCCTGTATTTTGCCCCCAGTGCGGATCTGGCCCGGTGCAGTGCCGCGGATGTCAAAGGCTTTATGCGGGAAATCGGCCATCATAACGGTCGCCTGGTGGTGCTGGGACGAAATCTGGGAAACCGGCACAACTACTCACAGATAAGCATGCTCACCCACCCGGATGCAGTGCAAGATCACTTCCCATTCATGGTAAACTGGATGCTTGAAATGAATAAGCTCAGGGAAGAGGCCCAGAGCGGGGACGGCCCGGAGCAGAAAAATCAGGGGCACTCTACCGCAAGCGGTAAGTAATTGAACAATTTAGTCTTTTTTGTATATAGCGCAGAAACACGGTAACAGCGATAAAGATAACAATGCCGGAGGTAGCAGTGTCGCAAACTACACAGGGCCCAATCGTGGTCATCAGTGGAACCGGGCTGTACACGCCCCAGGAATCCATCAGCAATGCCGAGCTGGTTGAAAGCTTCAACCGCTACGTCGATCTGTTCAACGAAGAAAACAAAGCGGCCATCGAGGCCGGAGAGCTGGAGGCGTTGTCCCACTCCAGCGAGGAATTCATCGTCAAGGCTTCGGGCATCGAAAGCCGTTATGTGATGAACAAATCCGGGGTCCTGGACCCCACCCGTTTGTGCCCCAGCCTGCCGGAGCGCTCCGACGAAGAGCCGTCCATCCAGTGTGAAATCGCCGTGGCGGCCGCGAAAGAGGCCATGGCGCAGGCCAACAAAACCGCAGACGATATCGATGCGGTGATCGTGGCCTGCTCCAACATGCAACGCCCTTATCCGGCCATGGCCATCGAAGTGCAACAGGCCCTGGGCATCAAAGGCTATGGCTTCGACATGAACGTGGCCTGCTCGTCTGCCACCTTTGGCCTGCAAACCGCTAAAGATGCTGTACTGGCAGGTTCAGCGCGTTCAGTGCTGGTGTTGAACCCGGAGATCTGCTCCGGCCACCTGGCCTGGGAGGATCGCGACTGCCACTTCATATTCGGCGACGTCTGTACGGCCGCCGTGGTGGAACGCCTGGAAACCAGCACCAGTTCCGAGAACTGGGAGATCCTGGGCAGCCGCCTGCAAACCCAGTTCTCCAACAACATCCGCAACAATTTCGGCTTCCTGAACCGTTGCGACGAGAACGGTATCGGTGCCCGTGACAAGTTGTTCCGCCAGAACGGCCGCAAGGTGTTCAAGGAAGTGGTGCCCATGGTGGCGGAAATGATCGTCAGTCACCTCTCCGATGAAAGCATTGAAACCCCGCAGCTGAAGCGTATGTGGCTGCACCAGGCCAATCTGAGTATGAACCTGTTGATCTCGAAGAAGGTGCTGGGCCGGGATGCGTCGGTGGAAGAGGCACCGGTGATCCTGAATGAATACGCCAACACCAGCTCGGCGGGTTCGGTCATTGCCTTCCACAAATACCGGCAGGATTTCACGGCCGGGGAGGTGGGTGTGATCTGCTCATTTGGAGCAGGTTACTCCGCCGGTAGCGTGATTGTGCGGAAGCGCTGATCTCGTTGCTGGCCCCCAAAAAAAGCCACAGCCGAACGCTGTGGCTTTTTTGTTTGTGCATCATGTGCTTAACTGTGACTTTATACCGGAATTGTGAATTAGAACAAAAAAATTGGGTTCAGACTGAAACATCCCCATTACCACTCAGTCTTATATTGCAGTAACTGTGTGATCGGCAGTATGTCATCGCAGGTGAACCTTACGGGTGCGTTACCCACTTAAACCAAAGAGTAAAAATCCAAGGAGAAAACCATGGCTAAGTTCAATTCCCTGAAACCCCTGGCGGCTGGTGTTGGTGCTGCATTGGTTGCATCGGCGATGTCTGCGACCCCGGTCAATGCGGCAGAAAACCCCTTTGCTACCACCGAGCTGTCAGCGGGCTACCAGTTGGCGGGCCACCATGAAGGCAAGTGTGGCGAGGGCAAATGTGGTGAAGGCAAGAAAGCCAAAGAAGGCAAATGTGGTGAGGGTAAATGCGGCGAAGGCATGAAAGCCAAAGAAGGCAAATGCGGTGAGGGTAAATGCGGCGAAGGTAAGAAAGCCAAAGAAGGCAAATGTGGTGAGGGTAAATGCGGCGAAGGTAAGAAAGCCAAAGAAGGTAAATGTGGCGAAGGCAAGTGTGGTAGCTAAGTCATGACAACTCACAGTCCTTACACCTTGCACGGTGCCGGACTGGGTTTGCGGCGGGCCTTGATTGGCCCGCTCTGCGAGCAAAAGCCCGGCCAGATTGACTTTATGGAAGTGGCCCCGGAAAACTGGATCAGGCTGGGTGGTCGGTTTGGCAAACAACTCCGTGCCATGACCGAAGCCTATCCCTTTGTGACACACGGTCTGTCTTTGTCCCTGGGAGGACCGGAGCCCATCGATGTGGAACTGGTGAAATCCATCAAGCGTTTCCTCGACCAGCATGGCATTGAAGTGTACACAGAACACCTCAGTTATTGCAGCGACGATGGCCACCTCTATGACCTGATGCCGATCCCCTTTACCTCCGAAGCCGTAGACCATGTGGTAAAGCGCATACTCCAGGTACAGGATATCCTGGAGCGGCCCCTGGGGATTGAAAACGTTTCCTATTATGCGGCGCCGGGTCAGGAGCTGTCGGAAATCGAATTTCTCAATGCGGTATTGGAAGAGGCGGATTGCGGTTTGCTGCTGGATGTGAACAACATCTATGTCAACAGCGTCAACCATCGCTACGAGGCGGCAGAGTTTATGCGGCAGCTCCCCGGTGAGCGCATTCAGTATATCCACGTGGCCGGTCATTATAATGAAGCCGATGACCTCATCGTTGACACTCATGGGGCTGACGTCATCGACCCGGTGTGGCAGTTACTGGATCAGGCCTACCGCTTGTTTGGTGTCATGCCCACTTTGCTGGAGCGTGACTTTAATATTCCCTCCCTGGCGGAATTGCTGGGGGAGGTCGATACCATCCACGAGATTCAGTCCCGCCATCGGCTGGTGAATGGTAAAACCGCCTAGACCGCGACCGGGGTGCACAACAGGTTCTTCCCATGACCCAAACACCATCCTTCAAGCACATTCAGTTTCAACTGGCTTCCCACCTGCGTGACCCGGCCCGGGCAGCACCACCTTCCGGCATTGAAGACCGGCGTCTGCAGATCTACCGGGATTTGTTTTACAACAACGTGGAGGGTTTCATCAGCGGGGGCTTTCCGGTACTGCGGTCACTCACCCCTGATGAAAAATGGCATAGGATGGTGCGGGAATTTTTTTCCACTTACCGTTGCCAGTCCCCTTATTTTCTCGAAATCAGCGGCGAGTTTCTCAACTACCTGCAGCAAACCCGGCAGCCGGAACAGGATGACCTGCCGTTTATGCTGGAGCTGGCCCACTACGAATGGATCGAACTGGTGGCGGACATCGATGAGGACGTCATTCCCACCACCGGATTCAATCCGACGGGCAATTTAATGCAGGGCCGTCCTTTGGTTTCGCCCCTGGCGTACGTCCTGAGTTATGAATATCCCGTGCATCGGATCAGTGTTGACTCTGTGCCGACAGAGCCGCCGCCCACGGCCACGTTTCTCATCGTGTATCGGGACGCCGGGGATGAAGTGCGCTTTATGGAAATCAACGGTGTCACTGCTCGATTGTTGATGGTGCTGGAAGAGCATCCTGAATATACCGGAGGGGACGCGGTGCGGACGGTGGCGGCTGAACTGCCACATCTGGATCAGCGCGTGGTAATGCAGGGTGGCGAGCAGGCACTGAAACAATTGCGGACCAGCGGCATCCTATTGGGAACTGAATTAAAACCCATAAAAGGATAGTCCTGTGATCGCTGTACTAAACAAACTGCATAACGTGCTTGATGCCTGCCGCAAGTTGGATTTTCTCGCTCCTTTGGCACTCCGCTTGTATCTGGCGCCGATTTTTATCGCCGTGGGCCTGCACAAGATGAACCACTTTGGCGATATCGTCGCCTGGTTCGAACATTCCCTTGGCTTGCCGTTTCCCCAGGTCATGGCTCTCCTGGCCACCGCAGCAGAGTTGCTTGGCGGTATTGCCTTATTGCTCGGCATCGCCGTGCGCTGGGCTTCTATTCCGCTCTTGGTCACCATGCTGGTGGCGATGTTCACGGCCCATTGGCAGAATGGCTGGTTTGCGGTTGCCCCTTCGGATCCGGAAACCAGTGTCGCCAGTGTGTTGGCGCCGGTGGGTTTTCCCGGTGCAGCAGAGAGTCTTCAGAACAGCGCTGAAGTGGGTAAGCGCCTGGACCGGGCCCGCGACATCCTCCGTGAAAATGGTAACTACGCCTGGCTGACGGAAAAAGGCAGCTTCGTGATTCTGAACAATGGCATCGAGTTTGCCGCCACCTATTTCGTCATGCTGCTGACCCTGTTTTTCATAGGGGGTGGTTCGTATCTCAGTGTCGATTACTGGATTGCCAGAAAATTCAGGGAGCCGGAGCCCCGCTAAGGCCCTCCGGGCCGTTCGGGTGTAGGCTGGAGCCGCTTTGTCTTGTGCGGCCGCAAAGGGTAGAATCGTGCGCTTGCTTTTCGACTTTGGCTTTATAATCCCAATACCCCGAAAGAATAGGAACCCCCAACATGATGACGAGGACAAGCCCGGTTCAGTTGCGCGCATGGCTGTTGGCCATTGCCATGACGACCATCGGATTGGCCGGGCCCGTTGTAGCCGAGGAGGACGAAGCCCACCCCAGAGATCCCTGGGAAGGCTTTAACCGGGCCGTGTTCAGTTTCAACGATACCCTGGATTTTTATCTACTGAAACCGGTGGCAAAGGGCTACGACAAAGCCATGCCGGACCCACTGCAGGATGGGGTCAGCAACTTCTTCAACAACATCGGTGAGATCAAAACCATTTTCAATGACCTGCTGCAACTCAAGTTCAAGCAGGCGGGATTGGACAGCACCCGCTTTTTGGTGAATTCCACGGTGGGAATATTCGGCTTCATCGATATCGGGTCCCGTATCGGGCTGGAGCAGCACGATGAGGATTTCGGTCAGACCCTGGGATATTGGGGAGTCAGTTCCGGCCCCTATCTGGTGCTGCCTTTTCTGGGCCCTAATACCCTCCGTGACAGCACCGGCCTGATTCCGGACTATTATATTTCCCCTTACAACGACATTGACCATGACCTGACCCGCTACAGCATTCGCGCCATGGAGATCATCGATTTGCGGGCTGGACTGCTGGAGGCGGAAAGCCTGGTGGCCGGTGATCGCTACAGCTTCTTTCGCAACGCCTATCTGCAGCGTCGTGATTTCCTGGTCAACGATGGTCAGATGGCCGATGACTTTCTGGAAGATGATGATTTATTTGAAGATTTCGATGACGAAGCGGATTTTGAGGAGGATGGGGACGCATACTGACGCCTGGGCGATGGCCTGAAGCATCAGGTCAAATGATGTTCAGCGCCTGGACTTGTCCGGTCTGATATCGGATTATGGTGGTCTTTCCCTCGGGACATAACAAAAATGATTAAGGGAATCGACACCATGAAAATGACGTTAATTTCGGGCCTGTTGCCCACATTGCTTTTGACCACAACGGCGTGGGCCGTACCTCCCGAAGTGGTGGATCGCGGCTGGGCCGCCTCGGTTGAACTGACCGGGGAAGGTGATCCGGATCTCGCCATTGCCCGCATGCATGAAATGGCAGATCTCAACCGCGCTGTATTCGGCTCCATGGAGTTTCATCAGCAAACCCAGAGTTTCGTTGATGAGATGTGGGACAACCTGGAGTCCTTCAATCTCAGTCACTTCTACGCCATGTTGCCGGAGCAAAGCGGAGACTGGCGACAGCTGCGGGTCTACGGTGCCCGTGCCGGTAACCAGTATGTGGTTGGCCCTGACCCGAAAACCATTGGCCCTGAAGGCGTTCCTGATTCACTGGGGGATGTTTCGGTGTCGGTGCAGGCGAAGAAGATCGATGGCAAGCTGGGGGATCATTACCTGATGCGCGGCTCCATGGAGATGGGTGTGGGGGACATGCGTTGGCCTTCGATACAGGGCGCGGCCGTCGAAACCTTCCGGGTGGTGGTGGATGGCGCGCCTTCATTCAAAGCCCAGGACAATCAGTCCGTGGCTCAGCGTTATCGGGATCAGGTAATCCGCATGAGTCCCAAACTGGGCTCGGAGGATGTCGATATCATTGCACCTTTGTGGGCCTCTTTTCCAGCCATGTGGACCTTGCTTTCCCGGCTTGGTTCTATCGAGGATGTGGTCTACCACGATCTCAACAAGCCTTACCGCCAACTTAATATTGCCTTCGTCATTGAGCCGGAGCGCATGAAGGCATTTTATCCGAACATCGTCGGGCATCTGCAAAGTATGAACCGTCTGTTTCGCGGTTCCTTCCGACTCGAAGACGAACGGGGTGAACTGTTCACTGCCGAGTTGGACAGCCGCACGCTGCGTGGCAGCTTTCAGGCCTTCATTGCAGATGGTCGTATTCTGCCGATCAAAGGCAATCAGGTTGTCTTGGATGCGGCGCCCATTGACGACAACAAGCCCTGGAATTTCACAGCACACATGAGCAGCACCATGACCATACTGGGAGTGGTGACCCACCTGGATAATGCCAAGGCCCGGGTGCAGTTTATGTCGACGGAAGATGGTGCCAAGCTGGTGGGGCAGTTGTCCGATGTGCCGGATGTGCGGGTTCAGGGTAACGCATTGGGGTTCATGCCCACGTCCATGATTGATGTCGTGTTGCCAAAAGACATTGACGAGATTATCGAAGAGTTCCTGGCGGTGGCCTGTAAGGGTAACGAAGGCAAAGGTATATTACTGGGGGCGCAATTCGAACAATCCAAAACCGGTGCCGGATCGAAGCTGACATTCAAAACCGCTTTTGAGGGCCTGGATAATTTCTTTGTTCGTATCGGAATGGGGATCGTCAACGACCGGGTATTGCCGGACAAATCAGCATCAGACGAAATCAATCGGCTGATCTTCGAGACTCAGGAAGCGTTTGCTTCTGACTTGAAGGAGTTCGAGACCATTACCAGTAGTCGTAAGCTGGCAGCCAACTCAATCAAGCCGTAAGTGCGGTACGAAGATACGAAAAAGAAAGGCCCAGATAACTGGGCCTTTCTTTTTAATTACAAATCTTTTTGATCACCACACCAAGCCTGAAAAAGTGGAGGTCTGGCAGGGGCGTTACCCTGACCACTTCCACTACGGCATCGAGTGGCGAGAAGTCCGGTCCCTCAGAGGGAATGGTCACCCGTAACCGATCACCTGATTCCAGCTTTTTTTCCGTTTCCAGCAGCATTCCAGCACCGCTCAGGTTACGGCAACGCCCTTCGTAGCGCTCTTTTCCATCCACTTTGGTGAAGGTGACCATGGTGTCAACCTTCATGCGGATGAAGCCGCGTTTTTCCTCGTAGGATCTTTCTGACAAAGCCATGTATCCTCTCTCGCTATGTTCAGCCTTATTATTGTGTTTTTGGGCATGTACCTCATGCAAGTCCAGTTCAGTATATCAGAGCGATCAGATATCGCTATCTTTTAGACTGCTAAATTATTTAGCGGTGAAAGACGGGCTCCGCGGCAGTCGCCGGTTGCAATGTCCCGTTATTGAGAGTAATTTTTAATCTTACAAAAGGAATGTCAGACACATTCAGCGTGCCTCCATGAACAAGGGTTGAATTCCTATAGTATGAAGTCCCCCCAGAAGCCGGGTAATGACATTACTATTCTGTTAATAGATCAGTTGTCAGAACTGCAGGCTCACATTTCCGGCTGTTTACGCGATGAGGGCTACCACGTCCACATTGAGTGCGAAGCGGAGCCCGGCTTGCGCTTTTGGGCCGAACACCATCCTCAGGTGGTGATTTGCGACGTGGCCTCCCCCGAAATTGATGGTCTCTCCGTTCTCAGTGAAATCACAGCCAGTGAATACAGCACCCAGGTCATTATGATCTCCGATGCCGGGGAGATGAATGATGTGGTAAAGGCATTGCGCCTGGGGGCAACTGACTTTCTGCTGAAACCGATTTCCGATCCGGAAGTGCTGTTGCATGCCGTGAAGCGGGCCCTGGACGAGCACGCCATGCTGGTTCAGAACCAGCATTACCGCGAACAGTTGGAGCAAACCAACCGGGAGCTGAATAACAGTTTGCGCCTGTTGAAAGAAGACCAGGAAGCCGCCCGCGTGGTGCAACTGAAAATGTTGCCGGAAGCGAAAAAGCAATACGGTAACATTGAGATTGAGTACAAGATCATACCCTCCCTGTATCTGAGTGGGGATTTTGTGGATTATTTCAGCCTGGGCCAGGATCGTCTTGGGTTTTACCTGGCGGATGTTTCCGGCCACGGGGCATCTTCCGCATTTGTAACCGTGCTGCTGAAAACCATGGCCAACCGGGTGAAGCAACACTACAGCCGGGAGCAACCAGTGCCATTGCGGCCAGCTGAGATATTGAAACGGGCCAATGATGAATTGTTACCACTGGGCCTGGGCAAACACCTTGCGGTTTTCTGTGGTTATATCGATTATGCCGCCCGCAAGCTGGTTTATTGCAGCGCTGCGCATTTCCCGCCGCCGGTACTCGTGACCAATGGTGGTGCACTGGCATTGGAGGGGAGCGGGCTGCCGGTTGGCTTGTTTGAGGAGGTGGCCTATGAAAATCAAGAGGTTAGCCTGGGGGAAAGCTTCGATTTGGTGGTTTTTTCCGACGGCATACTTGAGGTCATGCCGCAACAATCGGTAGCACAAAAAGAGCAATACCTTATGGAAATCGTTTCTAAGGGGATTCATAATATAGATCAGCTCTTAGATCACCTGGATTTACGCACTAAGCATGCGGTTCCCGATGACATTGCGCTTATGACGGTTTCTTGCTCACCAAGGTAGGGGGCAGGGTAGACTTTATTTAGACCCGTGGATGCGGGTGAAGCAGGGCAGTTAGTAGATCCATGGCTGATTCCAATACCGGGAAAGCGCTGTACGCGGTCCACCAGGGTACTTATGTGCTGAAGCTCATTGGTGAAATCCGGGTTCCGATTTGTGCAACTTTGGACAGTTTCATCGAGGGTATGTTCCAAGACTCCCGATTTAATTCCGTACTGATTGATCTCAGCAAAACCCAGATCATCGACAGTACCGCCTTGGGCTTGTTAGCCAAAATCGCCATCCAGACCCGCAAACGTTTCCATCGTAAACCGCTCATCATCAGCACGGAACCTGACGTCACCCGGATTCTGGACACCATGGGTTTTGAGAAGGTGTTCAACATTGTCCATGAAGAACCGGTGAAGAGCCCAGCCATGTCTGAGATGCCCAACGTTCCCTGTGACGAGCGCAATGCCTTCGAGAAAGTCCTGGAAGCGCACCGTATCCTGATGGACATGAATGAACGCAATCACGAGACCTTCAAGAACGTGGTGGCTGCGTTGGAAAAGCCCTTGGAAGAGGGGGTGTCACCGGATCCCGCGTTCTGTTGTGGTGACACCAAGGTTCATCGTTTCAGCTAGTTCCCGTTACTGTTCCCGTTTATCCCATTCGATTAATTGGCTTCCTGCAGCAGCAGGCTCTCCAGTTTGATCTGATCCTTGGCAAAGTTACGAATGCCTTCCGCCAGTTTCTCGGTGGCCATGGCATCCTCGTTCATAAACCAACGGAAAGACCGCTCCGTCAGGGAGATTTTCTGCTCCGGTTCCAGGGGCATGGTTGGGCTTAACATGCGCTGCAGTTCCCCGTCGCCTGCTTCCAGTTCTCCCATGAGTTGTGGGCTGATGGTGAGTCTGTCACAGCCGGCCAGTTGTTCAATTTCCCCCGTGTTGCGGAAGCTGGCACCCATTACAATGGTGTTGTAGTCGTGCTGCTTGTAATAGTGGTAGATGCGGGTAACCGATTGCACGCCTGGATCGTCCTGCGGGCTGTATTCTTTTTTCTCCGTATTGGCTTTGTACCAGTCCAGAATTCGCCCAACAAAGGGCGAGATCAGGGTGGCTCCGGCTTCCGCACAGGCGATCGCCTGGTAAAAGCTGAATAGCAGCGTCAGATTGCATTCGATGCCTTCCTGCTCCAACTGACGCGCTGCCTGAATGCCTTCCCAGGTGGAGGCGATCTTGATCAGAATGCGCTCCCGCCCGACGCCCAGTTTCTCATACAGACTGATGATACGACGGGCGGTGCTGATGGTGGCTGCGGTATCGAATGACAGGCGGGCGTCCACCTCGGTGGAGATTTTGCCGGGCACGATGGCGAGAATTTCCTTGCCGATGTTCACCGCCAGATGTTCGCTGGCTAGCGCGATGCGTTGATCGCTGCTGGCACCTGCGGTATCCGCCAGGCTTTTCTCCAGCAGCGGTCGATAGTCTTCAATCGCGGCGGCTTTCAGCAGCAGGGACGGGTTGGTGGTGGCATCGATGGGCTGATAGCGGCGGATGGCCTCGATATCTCCGGTGTCGGCCACCACCGTGGTCATGGCTTTCAGTTGTTCCAGTTTGCTGGTCATATTACTGCCTTGTGTTTGAAATCGTTTGGTCAATTATGTCCGTATCATATGACAAATCGGGGATGAAGGCTGCAGCGGCCCGAATGACCTCCACGCCAGCGCCCTGGCGGTATGCATTCTCGCTCAGATAGCGTCGCCATTGCCGGGCGCCCGGCCGGTTTTGAAACAGTCCGACAATGTGACGGGTCAGGTATTTGAGTTGAGCGCCGCTCTGCATGTGCTGCTCTGCAAAATGATAGAGCTTCTCCATCAGCTCTGCGTCGCTGGCAATGGCGCGATCGCTACCAAAGATGCGTTGATCCACCTGCTTCAGCAGGTAAGGGCTTTGGTAGGCGGCTCGCCCCATCATGACGCCGTCCACCTGGGTCAGGTGCTGTTCGACCTGGTCCAGGTGCGTGATGCCGCCGTTGATGATGATTTCCAGTTCCGGGAACTCTTTTTTCAGCAAGTACACCCGCTCGTAATTGAGGGGTGGAATATCGCGGTTTTCTTTGGGGCTGAGCCCCTGCAGCCAGGCCTTGCGGGCATGGACGATGAACGTTTGTACCCCGCTGGCGGCCACAGTGGAGACAAAACGCTGCAGATCCTCGTAGTCGTCCTGCTGATCAATGCCGATGCGGCACTTCACGGTGACCGGGATCGCTACGGTTTCAGCCATGGCCTGGGTGCAATCGGCCACCCGTTGCGGGTCGGCCATCAGGCAGGCACCGAACAGGCCGGATTGGACCCGGTCGCTGGGGCAGCCCACGTTCAGGTTGACCTCGTCATAGCCGTAGTCTTCGGCCAGTTTTGCGCATTGCGCCAGATGGTGCGGGTCGCTGCCTCCCAGCTGCAGGGCCAGTGGGTGTTCCGTAGCCTGATAGCGCAAGTGGCGATCCACATCACCGAAGATCAAGGCGCCGGTGGTCACCATCTCGGTATAGAGCACCGCATTCTGCGTCAACAGGCGGTGGAAGCCCCGACAATAAGAGTCAGTCCAATCCAACATGGGGGCAATGCAAAACCGTCTGTCGATAATTTTATCTTTCATATCAATGAGGTACTTAGCTCTCGAATACGTACTGGGCTGGCAAAGGGGATCGATTATAGCACTGTAAGGCAGCTCTTTTTACCTTTGGAGTGAGTGGCTATAATGGCGCCCCTGAACCTTGTTTACAGGATACCCCGAATGTCAGTCAGAACCCGAGTCGCTCCATCTCCCACCGGTGATCCCCATGTCGGCACCGCCTATATTGCGCTGTTCAACATGGTGTTTGCCCGCAAGTTGGGGGGGCAGTTCATCCTCCGTATTGAGGATACTGACCAGGTGCGCAGTACGGCGGAATCGGAGGCCATGATTCTGGATTCTCTGCGCTGGCTGGGGCTGAACTGGGACGAAGGCCCGGATGTGGGCGGCGATTACGGCCCTTATCGTCAAAGTGAGCGCTCTGAGGTGTATAGGCAGCACGCGGACCTGTTGCTGGAGCGAGGCCATGCGTTCATTTGCTACCGCACGCCTGAGGAATTGGATCAGCTGCGGGAAGCCCGTAAAGCGGAGGGCAAGCACACAGCGTTAAAACCGTCGGATCTGCAGTTGCCCGCTGCAGAAGTGGAACAGCGTAAAGCGGCCGGCGCCCCTTACGTCATCCGTATGATGGTACCCGAAGACGACGGCAAATGTGAGATCCAGGATATGCTGCGCGGCACCATCGAGCTGGACTGGGGGCAGGTGGATGCCCAGATTCTGATGAAGAGCGATGGCATGCCGACCTACCACCTGGCCAACGTGGTGGACGATCACCTGATGGCGATTACTCATGTGATCCGGGGCGAGGAGTGGATCAATTCGGCCCCCAAACACAAACTGTTGTACGAATACTTCGGTTGGGAAATGCCGGTTCTGTGCCATATGCCGCTGTTGCGTAACCCCGACAAAAGCAAGCTTAGCAAGCGCAAGAACCCTACCAGTATCAACTATTACAAACGGATGGGGTTCCTGCCGGAAGCGGTAGTGAACTACCTGGGGCGCATGGGCTGGTCCATGCCGGACGAAAGTGAGAAGTTCACCCTGCAACAGATGGTCGAACACTTCGATATCCAGCGCGTGTCGCTGGGTGGTCCGGTGTTTGATACCACCAAACTGAGCTGGCTTAATGGCCTGTGGATTCGTGAATCCTTCACTCCGGAGCAATTGGCGGAAAAGCTGAAAGACTGGGCCTTCAATGATCGCTACCTGATGCCCATCCTGCCGTTGATTCAGACCCGCCTGGAAGTGCTCTCGGATATCGTCAAGCTGGCCGATTTCTTTGTGGCTGGCCAACTGCCGATAACCGCTGAGCAGTTCGAATTTCCCAAGCTGGAGGCGGTGCAGGTCAGAAAAATCCTGCAATACAGCCTGTGGCAGTTCGAGGTCGCCAGAAGCTGGGATCGCGACACCATCAGCCAGGACTTGAGCGGTCTGGCGCAGAGCTTGGAACTGAAAATGAAGGATTTCATGATGCCGCTGTTTGTGGCGATAGCCGGTCGCTCCACCGCGCCCTCCATTATGGACGCCATGGTGATCCTGGGTTCGGACATGACCCGAGCGCGTCTGCGTCACGCTCTAGAGCTGCTGGGTGGGCCCAGTAAGAAAGAGGCCAAAACCTGGGACAAGGAGTTCAGGGGCTTCGAATTATAAAATCGGCCAAAAACTGTTGACAGGTCTGCGGATCGTCCTTAGAATTCGCAGCCTCTTCAGGTGATTCTCTGAAACGAAGCGAAAACAGCTTCAATATCAGAAGGTTAACCGATAAGGGGCTATAGCTCAGCTGGGAGAGCGCTACAATGGCATTGTAGAGGTCGGCGGTTCGATCCCGCCTAGCTCCACCAAATTCCGACGCAGTTTTCACGTTGCGTCCCCTTCGTCTAGTGGCCTAGGACACCGCCCTTTCACGGCGGTAACAGGGGTTCGAGTCCCCTAGGGGACGCCATCTTTCCTTCTTATCAGCCCATATTTAACGCCTCACTGTCTATATATCCATACAGTTGTCATGGAGTGACCTATGGAAGTCATCAAAACCCTCAGACCTGGCGATAGTGGTACCAAGAAGCTGACCGAGCGCTATGGGGACCGCCTGATATGTGTGCGATATCGCAAGGATGAATCGAAAAAGCGCCGCTATACCACCATAGAGTTGATCGTCGATGAAGGGCCAATCGACCATAACAAGCTGTACCGACTTTCGCCCGAGGAGCGCTGCTTGTCCGTTGGCGTGTTCATTGCCAAAGGGGATAATGAAGCCCGTAAGCAAGTGCTTGATGCTGGAGGGGTTTATGACCAATTGGCGGATCTTTGGCGGTTACCGTTGGGCAAAGTCGTCAAGCTGGGCATGGTGGAACGCCTCAGGCAGGGGTAGATGACTGGAAAGCGCTCAAAATTGGTAATATTCACTTTTATCTTGAAAACTTCGTTTTTACAATAAGCTAAATTTCAACCAGTTTCTGGCGCTCGAATATGAAGGGTGGGGCGGTAGCGTGTCTGGAGATGTGGTTGATTCCTTCCTTTGAATGTCACCTTATATTTCTTCCCAGCTAACGACAGTTAGATTTGAATTTATCCTAGAAATGGAAATTTGCCTGGATGTGGAGAATTTACTATTTGTGGGAAGGAATACATTAGATGTTATGCACAACCGAGTTCGGAACACGTGTTTAGATTTGGAATTCAAGATAGCGTAGGTTTCAAGGAATGAACAGAATAGCTAGATGCTGCTGTAAGAATCTTTCAATCGAAGTGGCTGGTGATCCAGAAATATTCGGAATATGTCATTGCGATAACTGCAAAACTAGGACAGGAAGTGCATTCGGAATATCTAGCTATTTCAATATAGGTGATGTGGTCAAAATAGTCGGTGAGTCCACAATATATAGATTGCACAATATGAAGAAAGAGCATGATCAGGAAAGACATTTTTGTACAAATTGCGGCACCACTTTATATTGGTACGTCTCTGATATGCCTAATCTGATCGGTGTTTCGGGTGGTTGTTTTATTGAGAATAATTTAGGGGTTCCTATGTTCTCTGCAAACAACAAGACAATCTGTTCATGGCTTTCTATAAATAGTGATATAAGGCCTATTGCATAACAAGGCGCTGCAAGGGAAAAAACTACGCTCCACTAATTTGTGGTTCGCTGCGCTCACTTTACCACAAATTAGCTCCGCTTCGTTTTTCCCCTGAGCGCGGCGTTAGAACGTACCGAGGTTAACCCCTTTTAAAAGAATGGATTTGACGGGCTTTTCAAGTGCGGATAAGTATCCGGGTTACTGTACCGCAGTGCGTCAGGTTCTATTTCGAATACTTCATTTGTGGCTGCAGGTTACTAGTGCTGCCGTTATGGTAGCTAATTTTGCGTTGGCTGTTGGTGTGAAACATTACCGAAACAGGCAATGGTAGTCGGTGTAAAATTTATTGCTTGGCAGGCTCCAGTATTCAAAACGGTGCTTTTGTGCAAAGTGCAGCATCAGGTTCGTTTAATGCAAGCGTGTTCCAATATCCACTAAAGGCAGGCTTTAACAGTAACGGCTCCGATCGTGTAAATTGGTCTTTAACAGGCAATGGTAACAACGCGCGTTGGGGTTTCTAACAAGTCGTTCAAGTGGACACCGTTACGCTGCGCTCGCTTGTGCATTGGCTGCGCCAATTGTCGCACAAGCCAGCTCCGCTCCACGGTGCCACTTAACTCAGTGTTAGA
>JAYZEN010000010.1:0-82394 GCA_036337295.1 Pseudomonadota bacterium | reverse complement strand
GGGTATATTTGCTTATATTGAGATATTTTATAACCGTAAGAGAAGGCACTCAGCAAACAATGGGGTGAGCCCCGTTGAATATGAGGAAGCAGCCGCTATGGCTGCATAGTTAGAGTGTCTACTTTTTGTGGGGAACACCACGCAAAAACGCCAACTGCGTCTGTAACGGCAATTCCTTCGGACACACATCCTGACACCCCATCAACGACATACAACCAAAAATTCCGTCATCATTGCCTATCAACTCATAAAAGGCGCCGTCGTCGCGTTGATCCCTGGGGTCCAGGTGAAATCGCGCCATCTTGTTCAACCCCACTGCTCCCACAAATGCTTCCCGCATCACGGCCGTGCCACAACCCGCTACACAACATCCGCATTCAATACAGCGCTCCAACTCATAGATCTGTTCGGCCAGGGCAGGCTCCATGGCCGCTTCCATGGCATCAAGATCTGGTTCGGTTTCGGTGTGCACCCAGGTCTGCAATCGTTCGCTCATGCCGTGCATCCATTTACCGGTGTTCACTGATAAATCCCCAATCAGTTCGAACACCGGTAACGGTGCCAAGCGGATGGTGGTGGGCAGGGCTTGGGTCAACGTGCGGCACGCCAGGTCAGGTCGGCCGTTGATTAGCATGGCACAGCTGCCGCAGATGCCGGCACGGCAGACAAAATCAAATTGCAGGCTGGGGTCCTGTTCTTCACGCAGCAGGTTGAGGGCGATGAACAGCGTCATGCCTGCGGTTTCTTCCAGGTTGAAGGTTTCAAAGTGGGGGTTGCTGCCCGGGTCCTGCGGGTTGAAACGGAATATTTCAAAGGTCAGTTGTCGACTATTGGTTTCCGATTCATTTACAGGAATACGCTGTTTGCTGTCTTGGGTCATGGGGATTCCCCTTCGCTGTTTTCCTGAAAGCGGGCGTTGTTCTGGTGGAATTTCTCGGGCAACAGGTGGTGAAACGGCAGCAGCGCCTGCTGACGCTCGAAACGATTTTGCGTCTCACGGTGAATGGCATCTACCTGCTGTTGGCGGGTGTCTGCATCCGGATGGGGAATAAAATCCTTTTTGCCATAGCCGCGCCAACCCGGTGGCAATTCCATTTTCATGATGTCGATGGGTTCGTAGTTCAACGTTGGGCTGGATGCACCCAACGGCCAGCTGGCCAAGGTGCGCTTTAACCACTGGCTGTCATCCCGTTGCGGATAATCCAGTCGGGTGTGGGCGCCGCGGCTTTCGGTACGATTCAATGCACCCTGGGCTACACACAGGGCCAGCTTTAACATGCGCGGCAGGCGATAGGCCATTACCAGTTCCGGATTTACACCGGGAGCGTTGGATTGCAGGCCGACCCTTTCGCTACGCTCTAATAACGATTGCAGTTCGCTGACAGCGGTTTGCAGGTTGGTGCCATCCCGATAAATGCCCACGCAATCAGTCATCAGGGTTTGCATTTGTTTGATCAGCTCACTGGCTTTTTCTGTGCCTTTCGATGCGCAGATGCCATCCAAAGCATCCTGCTCCTGCTGCAAAAAGCGTTTCACCAGTGCGGTATCAATCATTCCCTGCCCTGCTTCCGATAAACAATAATCGGCAATGGATTCCCCCACGATCATGCCCGCCACCACGGTTTCCGCCACGGAATTGCCACCCAGTCGGTTAAAGCCGTGCATGTCCCAACAGGCGGCTTCGCCACAGGCGAACAGGCCTTGCAGTTGTGGGCTCTGGCCGTGGGCATCGGTGCGGATGCCACCCATGGAATAATGTTGCGCCGGGCGTACGGGAATCAGATCATGAACCGGGTTGATGCCCAGAAAGTATTGGCAGATCTCTTTCACTTCCCGCAGTTTGTGATTAATGTGCTGTTCCCCCAACAGGCGGATGTCCAGCCACAGGTGTTCGCCAAAACGGGAGCGGGCGCCTTTGCCCTGTTTGATGTGGTATTCCATATGGCGGGCCACCACATCGCGGGAGGCCAGTTCGGCTTTTTCCGGTTCGTAATCCGGCATAAAGCGATGACCCTCACCATCCAGCAACAGGCCGCCGTCGCCGCGACAGCCTTCCGTCACCAGAATGCCGGCGGGGAAAATGCCGGTGGGATGAAACTGCACCGCTTCCATATTGCCGAGGGTGGCGACACCGGTTTCCAGGGCGATGGCGGCCCCCATGCCTTCGTTGATGACGGCATTGGTGCTGATGCGATAGATGCGGCCGAAGCCGCCGGTGGCAATGCAGGTGGCGTTGGCGGTGTGGGCAAACAGTTCGCCGGTGATCAGGTTGCGCACGATGGCGCCGTAACAGCGCTGGCCGTCGTGGATGAGGGCCATGGCTTCGGTGCGTTCCAATACCGGAATGTTGGCGGCGATGGCCTGGTCGCTGACGTTGTACAACATGGAATGGCCGGTGCCGTCCGCCACATAACAGGTGCGCCACTTGGCGGTGCCACCAAAATTACGTGCGGTAATCAGGCCGTGGGCGGCTTCGGATTCTTCCAGCGTTACCGGTTGGCCATTGATGATGACGTTGTGTTTGCCTCCCTGTACCCGGTTCCAGGGCACACCCCAGTGGGCCAGTTCCCGCACGGCCTTGGGCGCCATATGCACGAACATGCGCACCACATCCTGATCCGCACCCCAGTCGCTGCCGCGTACGGTGTCGGCAAAATGCACGTCTTCATTGTCGCCATAACCTTTTACCGCATTGGCCAGGCTGGCCTGCATACCCCCTTGGGCCGCGGCGGAATGGGATCGTTTCGGCGGCACCAGTGACAGAATGGACACGTCCAAACCCCGGCGCCGGGCACCAATAGCGGTGCGCAATCCCGCCAGACCACCTCCGATCACCAGCACATCGGAATGCAGGATCTTCATGACACCACCTCGCTGGTGGTTGGGCATTGGGATTGCGTGACCGGGTGATAACGCACCCCCGGCTGATCCTGCAGGGTGCTGCCCAATCGGTAATAGGCCAGCAGGGTGCACAGCCCCAGTATGATAAAGAACGCACTCATGCCCCACTTCAACAGACTCAATCGCTTCCGCATCACCGGCACTGGCATGGTGGGGAAACTCAGCCATTTGATGGCCAGGCGATACAGGCCGATGGCGCCGTGCAACTCCACCGCAAACAGCAGAATCAGATACAGGGGCCAGTGGGTGCTGTACACCCGGTAGGACGAGGCATAGGGTCCGATCTGATCCGGTTGGGAAAACATGCCGAACAGGTGCATGGGCGCCAGAAAGAATAATAAAAACCCCGTGACCACCTGCCACCACCACAGGGTGGTATCCGGGTGATGCATACGGTTCTTATGCCCCAGGAATAATTGATATTGACGGGTGCTTTGGGGAAATTTGCGCAGGGCCAGGGCGGCGTGCAGCATGATCAACACAAGGATAGTGGCCGCTGCCGCGGATACCAGCCACGGATATGAACGGCCAAAGACATAGTAACCTTCGAACAGCTTGGCTACCGCGTACATGGCGTCGTTGCTGATCAGGATGGACGACACCAGAAACATGTGCACCCACATGAACAGGGCCAGAGCCAGGCCGCTGGCACTTTGCAACAGATCCAGCCGGGCAGGCCAGCGTGAATTGGATGGCATGGACTTGAATCCCCGTACATCGGAAACTTACTTATAATCCAAGTTCGAGGGGAAATCCATGCTGCTTGTGTGACAATGGGTATGGCAATGCGAGAGTAAAAAGCCCGGCGAACTTCACCGTCCACCGGGCTTTTCGATTTTCTATCACCCGCGATCAGAACCAGTTACGACCGCGTCCGGGCCGGCGGGAATAGCCGGTTTCCAGATAAATCGGACGGTGATCCTCGCGCCAGATGCAGTAGGTGATGCCCATGCCCTGGTTGTTCACAAACATAAAGCGTCCATCGGGGGAGAAGCAGGCACCGGCAAATTCGCTGGTGTCGCCCGGGATGATGTTGTGGGCGAACTGGAACAGGCCGCCGCTGGCGTCCACACCCACCACGTACTGGCTGTAGTTGGCGTCGCCTTCGCTGCCACCGCTGCCATCCTCACACAGATAGAGGGTGCCATCGCGGGCCACGGTCATGTTGTCCGGTCCATCCAGCAGGTTTTCGTCGGTGGATTCCACGATCAGGGTGATGGTTTCGCGCTTGGGATCGTAGCAGTACACCTGCCCTTCTCCCGCTTCACCGGCACCGGAGCACACGAAGTAGTGTTTGCCCTGATGGAACCAGGCACCTTCACCGCGATAGAACACCGCAGCGCCTTTGGCTTGGGCTTCCTGGCGCAGAGTGTCCTGCTCGGGATCAACGTCCTCCAGTTTGACCCAGCGCACTTTCAAGGGCTGACCCAGGAACGGCAGCATGCTGGCGGGCGCACCACGGCGCACACCGCGGGTATCCACCAGATCGGCGTTTTGATAGTTGGCCACCGGCACCAGAGACACGCCGTCGCAATGTGCCACCTGACCGGCTTCAATCACCATGGCGTACAGGTCGCCGTCGTTATCCTGCAGGTTGCCAAAGCAATGTGACTTCTTGCGGGGCACGTAGCGGTAGTAGCAGCTGTCGCCGCGATCTTCCGTCAGGTACACATAACCGTCTTTGGAATCCACGGATACGGCTTCGTGATTGCAACGGCCCATGGCGGTGAGGGGGATCGGGTCGACGGCTTCGCCCAGCTGAGAGGGCACTTCGAAGCAGTAGCCGTGTTTCTTGGTGTTGGTGCTGCCCGGCAGGCTGGTGTCTTCTTCACAGCTGATCCAGGAGTTCCAGGGGGTTGGACCACCGGCACAGTTACGGATGGTGCCGCCCAGGGAAATGTAATCCTGGGTGACCTGGCCGTGACGGTTGATGACCACGGTGGAAGTGCCACCGCCACCCAGACCGGCCGCGTTGCCGGTGAACGGATCGTACTGTTTGCCGTTCGGGGCCAGGCAACCCAGGTTGTTGCCGTATTTGTTTTCGGTGGGGCTCAGTTCGTGGTTGCGCACCAGGATCACATCACCGCGACGGCCCTGAAAACAGGCCATACCGTCGTGGTCCCCCGGGGTCAGCACGCCATCACTCATGGGTGTGCCGACGATGCTGACGGCGCTGTAACGGAAACCCTGCGGCAACCGCAACAGCGGCGTGTTGGACAGGTCCCCACGGGGATGGGAGGCCAGCATCAGGGTGTTTTCGGGCAACGTTGGATTGATCGGACCGAAGCCATTGACGGCAAAGCTGGCCAGGTTGCAGCTTTCGGCCGCCTCGGCCATGCGGGAGTTCAACAGACCCAGTGGCGCAACCATGGTGCCGGCTGCGGCGACGCTGGACAGTTGAATGAACTTACGGCGATTGATAGTTGAAGACATGCGTTTCTCCGTGGATCGCAATTATTGTTGTTTACTGACAAAGATGAAGTTCGGGGTGGAAATGGACTCTCTGAGGTTTTGCGGGAACGAACGGTAGCAAACGCAGGTTACAGCTGGTGGTAAAAACGATTACAGGGCTATCACGCTGGGTTCATCATTTGTTCACAGTGTTCATGAGTAAGCCCTGAGGCAATTTGTCGCATCCCGCGCTGACCTGATCCTGTGTATTGTTTCGTTCCTTAAAATCAATAAAGGGAAGTGCACATGAATTTGAACAGGACACAGGTTGCGCAGTTGCAGGCGTTGATGGGAACGATCTTGTCACTGGGTTGTATCCAGTTGAGCCATGCTCATGTTTCGGTGACCTCGGGTACGGCTTATGCCAACGGCTATTATCAGGTGGACCTGTCGGTGCCGCACGGATGCGAAGGGGCCGATACCTATCGGGTGGAAGTGGTGTTGCCCGCTGGATTTCCGCCTGTACGCGCGGTGTTGGGCCCTCTCGGTTATGCCACCATTGAAGCTGAGGCGGATACCGGGCTGCCCACCAGGCTGACTTGGGAGAAGCCGGAAGACGAGCTGTTGGAGTCGGACTCCCATACCTATGAAGTGAGCTTTCGCACCAAATTACCGGCAGTTGAATTCGTGCGTTACCACTTTCCCACTACTCAATATTGTCGTGACACACAAGGGGTGGAATCCACCGCCGCCTGGGTGGGTATCAACAGCAGCCATGATCATGGTGGAGGCAGCGGTGGTGCAGATGCCGGTGAAAAGCCCGCACCCAGCCTGTTTGTGTATCCCCCACGGTCACCGGGATGGAATCAATACACCGCCCCCGATCACCTGCACGATATGAGTATTTTTAGAGACGCCCAGATCGTGTGGAAAGGCAGTGCGGCTTACAGCCCGAATCCGGTGACCCAGCAATTGATTGAGGACGATTCGGAAGCGACCACCTTGGAACAGATTCATCCCGGTGAAGTGTTCTGGATCAAATACTAGGAGAGGTGGGACGATGCAGCGGTATTATCTGGTGCTCCTCGTGGGTGCAGGGCTCCTGGTCAGCGGCTGCGGAGGTGACAGCAGCAGTAGTCGATCTGGGCCTGAAAACAAGCAATTGTCCGAAACCCCCATGCTGACTCTGGCGGGTCTGGCGCCGGACCGCGCTCAGCTCCCCAAGCCGCCCCGTTAGCGGCAAACTGCGACCGGGTTAGTCTTTGGTATGATGACTAACCCGTTTCGTGCGTCTACTATTCATCCGGAACATTCACTTTTTAACCAGTTATCTGCAATGGCGCAGTGGTCTCATAAGGGTTTGCGATGAATAAATCTGATATTCCAGGCTATGTGAAAGAAGCATTTAAAGGCGGACAGTTCGAGATCATCACGATCCCGGCGGGTACAGGCCTGTATAAATTGTCTCAATACCCTATTGTGAATGAAGCCAGAGGAAACAGTGTGTCACCTTGGTGGTCGCCAGTGCGGCCGTTCCGTGAAGACAAACTGGGTGCGGTGGGCCGCTATAAAGAGGCCGAGCTGAATGGCATCAGTTTTGAAGCCATGGTTCGGTTTGCTTCGGCGGTGCGGGTGGATTGGAATGGGTTGGATAACTATCAGGAAATCTCGTTGACCAAGGAAGTGGAAGCGGTATGGGGCCAGTTCGAGCCGCAACCGGCCTACAGCCCTGCGGAGAAGGGCAAGCGAGTGGAACAGATGATCAAAAACATTGAGTCGAAAATGAAGGTCCAGGAAAAGGGCCACTATGTGCCGGAGGTGCTGGGTGGAATCGAAGCCTATCAGTTCTGGATTCCCAACTTGAAAAAGGACGATCTGCGCACCAGCTCCACCATTCCCACCAAGGACAACAAAGGTCTGGCGGTGGCCCTGGGGCTGGCCTGATCCTCGATTGCGAACAGCGAAAAGCAGGGCTGGGTCCCGGGACCCAGCCCTGCTTTCATTGACTCAGCGAAAGCGTTATTCCGCTCCGGACTGGCTGATTCCCACGTTCATTCCCAACACCATGGTAATCATTTCACTCGGATCGAACGGGTTGGGGATCAAACAGGTGTGTCCATCCAGCAGGTTCGTGGAGGTCACCACCGTACCCGCCGCGGCCGCATCACCGTTCAACACCGCTTGCTTCAGGCTCACACAGGGCAGGGAAGGTTGTTGGAGTACGTTGTTGAGCGCGAAATTCTCCATCCACTTACCGGCATTATTGATGTAGGCGTGGTAGTACAGGGAATTCCCGGAATCAAAGCTGTAGGTGGTGTCGGTGCCATACTGCAGACACCAGGAGAAAAACACCAGGGCACAGCTGACGTCCAGGTCGATGGCGTTGGTGACGTAGTTTCCGATATAAGTTTGTGGGTCAGGAAACACGGAATCTTCCAGGCTGTTTCGCACCTCACCGGCCGCGATGCTGCAGACGGCCTCTTTCACAATGCCACCGATGGGCATGTCCGTCTCAATGCATTTGGCTCTGGCCTTGGTGTAAAGCTCCTGAATTTTGGCAGCGTTGATGTCGTCGAACGTGAAATCGTCGCAGGTGTCGAATTCCACCGTGAACTCATGTCCGTGGCTGTCGGCGTCGTTCAACAGCACGGCGCCTTGAGTGGGGGCGATTTCGCCGTAAGCGAAGGCTACCCCGATGGTGCGGGTGGCGTTATTGCAATCCATCTGATAGGTGCCTTCGTAATCGTAGATACCGGCGCTGGCGTTCATCGAGGTGGCGGCGGCACAGGCCAGCAGGCTGCCTCCGATCCAGGCTTTTAATGTGTTCATGCGGTTCCTTCCTGTTGGTTGTGTGTGTAATTCACTGAGTGGGATGGATATGAAACACCAGAACCCGCGGCAGGGGCCATGTTACTTTCGGCAAATGAGAAGTCATGTCTGGCCAGGAAGCAGTGCGCCAACCCTTTGAAACCGTGTACACTGGCCTAACGACGTCTTTCAGGAAAGAGCGGTCCAAACAGGACTATGAAAATCCTTTTTATTTATATCGGCCTTTGGTTCGGTTTGGCCTTGATCGCGATTGTGAATGGCGCGATACGGGAGAAAGTATATGCTCACGTCATGCCTGAGCTTTCTGCCCATCAACTTTCCACATTGATCGGAATTACGCTATTCGCTATATACACCTGGATCGTCTCAGGCTACTGGAATATTCCTTCGGCGCTTCTGGCGATTGGGATTGGGGGAATCTGGTTGCTGATGACCCTGATGTTTGAGTTTGGATTCGGTCATTACGTGATGGGGCATCCCTGGGAAAAGCTGTTACAGGATTATGACATTATGCGCGGCCGTGTGTGGATATTGGTTTTGATCTGGACGGCGCTGGCCCCCTATATTTGTTATCGGGCTCGTTTGTAATCTAAGTGAGTGGGAGAGTTGTGTGGTCCAGCAAAGGGAAAACATCATAGAAGAACGTGTGGGTCAGGAGATCATTACCCGCCTGCGTGCCGCTGAGATGGAACATGAGGTTCGCATTCTTTACGCTTGTGAATCCGGCAGTCGGGCCTGGGGCTTCGCCTCTCCCGATTCCGATTACGATGTGCGCTTTATTTACGTGCGCAAACCGGAATGGTATTTGTCATTTGATGTTGAGCGCAAACGGGACGTGATCGAATACCCGATTGTGGACGAGATCGACTGTGGTGGCTGGGATCTGCGTAAAGCTCTCTACCTGCTGACACGCACCAATGGCGCCCTGCTGGAATGGCTGAACAGTCCGGTGCAGTACATTGAATCCGGAACCACGGCGCAATCCTTGCGGCAGTTGGCGCCGGTGGTGATGAATCCCACGGCCCTTTGCTATCACTACAGTCACATGGCGCGGGGTAATGCACGGGAATATCTGTTTCAGGAACAAGTGAAACTGAAAAAGTATTTTTATGTGTTACGCCCGCTGTTGGCCATTCGATACATTGAGGCCGGCAAAGGCGTTCCCCCGGTGGAATTTGCGCGCTTGATGGACGCTGTTGCCCCTGCGCATCTGGTTCCTAGCATCAATCGCCTGCTGGAGCTGAAACGCAATACAGCCGAGCTGGGAATGGGGGCTCGTGTTCCCGAGATCAATGACTTTGTGGAAGCGGAATTGAACCGCCACGGCACGGCGTTTTCCGGTCAGGGGCGACCGGATTCAGAGCACAAGCAGGCTGTGCATGAGCAGTTGAATGCGGTGTTTCGGGAAGCGGTTGGCCAGTGAGAATCTAAGCGAAATTAACAATTTTATATTGACAGAACGGCAGTCACTCGATATCTCATTCTGATGTTTCACCTGAAACAGGTTCTATATATGTGCGTTGTTACTCACGGAGTACTGTATTCTAATCATTGTCAAGATGTCCTATTGGAGACCTATCAAAATGGATATGAATTTCATCTTCGGTATGATCACCGTGGTCGCCTTTGTATCTGCGATACTCTTTGGAGCCTATCAATATAAACAAGCAAAAGACAATGATGCAAAGCTTGAACAAGCAAAAGCAAGTTTAAAAGAGCTAGAAGAAGGCCTTCTGCTTTCGGACTATAAACTTAGGAAAGCTATCGAGTATTATGAGTGTGGTCACTATAAAAATGCGCTAGAGGTGTTTAGAAAGTACTCCAATGAAAGTGAAGATATGTCAGAGTTTAAGGAAGTAATCAGATCGATTTTTTGGAGTGAAACAAAGAAGATTTATGCCAAGTATATGGGGAAAGAATGGTCTACAGAAATTCTGATTATGACGATTTTATCGAAATCCCAAAACACAGATACAAAATACCCATCTTTTATGAATGATCTGTTTGATATCTATGAACTCAAATCGGAATCAAAATTAAGCTTCTGGTATATCCCCATTTTACTTAATCAAGGTGAATATCAGAAAGCTCTAAACTATATAGACAGTTATAAGGCGCTGGCCATCAATAAGATGACCAACGATTCCTTTAGGGATTTTCTTAGAAACTATTGTAATCGACAGATCACCGAAGTGTAGGCTCTCCAAATAGAGATGATTGGCCGAGCCTCAGCTCCACACATTTCGATTCTGTAGATCTAAAATCACTCCCCATCCTGCTGCTTGCGGGGTGTATTTTCCACCGCCTCCACTTCCACCCTGGATTCTGCGTCCCAGGTGGAGTACGTGGCGTCCGACATCTTGACGCCAAAGCCGAAATTCAGTGCGATCAGTGATCCGAAAATGACAAATACGTATCCCATGGTGTCCTCCTGTTGCCTGTTTCAGGCTGAGTGAAATCCTTTCAAGTGTTCACAGCACACTCAAAATAAAATTTGGCGAATAATGGCGTTTGCCCGGTTGTCTTGGTCGACATTGCTAGGCTAAGCTCACCTCATCCGCTTCTGAATTGGCAGGATTGACAAGATGACAGGTAAAATGGACAGCAGAAACGACAACGAACAGCACAGCAACGACATCCGGGTCGCCATTCTTACCTTCCCCATGGGCTTGTTGTCCTGCGTGTTCGCCATGCAGGAAAGCCTGATGGTGGCCAACTACTGTGCCTCGCAGTTTGGCGTGCGCAAAAAGCACTTCAGTGCCCAGCTGGTGGGACTGGATGCGCTGGGCACCCAGTCCTTCTCCGGGGCCAGGGTGGAGCAGGTGAATACGTTGCCGGCACCGGATCAGGTGGATCTGGTGCTGGTGCCCGCCGGGCCGCCGCCGGTGATTGACGGGGGCAGCTTGCAGGCCTGGCTTCAGGCCTGTCGCCCCATGGCGGAATGGCTGCAGCAGGCCCATGCCCATGGGGCCCAGATCGCCTCCACCTGCACCGGCAGCCTGTTGCTGGCGGACGCGGGATTGTTGCAGGGCGTACCGGCCACCACCCACTGGGCCATCGAGCAGGTGGCGCAGCAGGCCTTTCCACAGGTGCAATGGCGGGTGGATGAATCCATGGTGGAACATGGCGCAGTGATCACCGCCGGGGGTGGCAACATCTACACCATGTTGCTGCAGCAATTGATCCAGCGGCACCTGGGCAGCGATGTGGCCATGGAAACGTCCCGTATGCTGTTGCTGGACACCCAGGGTGAGCGCCAGGCGGTGTATTTTCGCGGCGCGCTGGACGTGCGTTATGAGCACCCCAAAATGGAAATGATGAAACAGTATGTGGCGCAGCATTTTCGCCATGCCTTGACGCTCTCGGATCTGGCCGGTGCCACCTCCCTGTCGGAACGGACCCTGAACCGAACCTGCCAGCGGGAACTGGGCATGACCCCCATGCAGTTTGTGCAGCGGGTGCGCATTGAATCCGTCATGCATTCCTTACAACTGACCCCCGAGCCGGTGAACAAAATTGTATGGGAAGCCGGTTACGAGGATCTGAGTTCCTTCCAGCGTTTGTTCAAGCGCCACACCGGTTTGACCATGAGCGAATACCGGCGTCGTTTCGGCGTGAAGGTGTACACCCATGATGAACATGATGAAGAGGAAAGCATGGCGTTCGAAGCCTGATTTCAGTATTGCCTATGATCGTGATCAATCACTTGGTATCCATTCCCGACGAGGAAGTCGAGATCACCGCCATTCGTGCCCAGGGCGCCGGCGGGCAGAATGTGAACAAGGTGTCGTCCGCCATTCACCTGCGTTTTGACATTCAGGCGTCATCCTTGCCGGACGCCTATAAACAGCGCCTGTTGACCCAGTCCGACCAGCGCATCAGCAAAGACGGCGTGATCGTCATCAAGGCCCAGGGGTATCGCACCCAGGAGAAAAACCGGGAGGATGCCATTGCGCGCCTGGTGGAATTGATTCGCAACGCCACGGTGGTAAAAAAAGCCCGCCGCCCCACCAAAGCCACCCGTGCCTCGCAGAAACGCCGTGTCGACAGCAAGACCCATCGGGGCAAAATTAAAGCCTTGCGTGGCAAGCCTGTTGATTGATACCCCGGGGATGGTTTAGGGTTCATCTAACGCTCATATTTGTATAGCAATATCTGCTCCCGTCCAATATTGACGTAATCAACCCATCCAGCAGTCAACGAGAGGAATCACTGTCATGAATCGCATCCATTTTGTAGGTGGAGAAAAAGGGGGCGTGGGTAAATCCGTGCTGGCGCGGGTGCTGGCTCAGTACTATATCGATCGCAACAAGCCATTCAGTGCCTTCGATGCGGACCTGTCCCACGGTGCCCTGATTCGCTACTACGGTGATTATTCGAAGCCGGTGGACGTGAGCCGGTTTGACAGTGCAGATCAGATTGCCGAGACCTGCGCCGAACAGGGTTGCGATGTGCTGGTGGATCTGGCGGCCCAGTCTGCCCGTAATGTGGATCGCTGGATTGAGGAAAGCGGCCTGGTGGAGTTTGCTGAAGAGATGGGCCTGGTGGTCACCCTCTGGCATGTGATGGACGACGGCACCGATTCCGTGCGCCTGTTGGAAAAGACTCTGGACACCTACGGCCCCCGGCCCGCCTATGTGATCGTGCGCAACCATGGGCGCGGCAGTGACTTTGCGTTCTTTAATGAATCCGAGGCCAAGGCAAAAGCGGAAGCCTACGGCGCCACCATCATCGACCTGCCGGAACTGCACGGCGCCTCCATGCGCAAAATCGACCGCATCGGTGCCAGCCTGTGGGCTGCCGCCAACAATAAAGATGAAGCCGTCGGCCCCACGCTGGGGATGCTGGAGCGCCAGCGGGTGCGGGTGTGGCTGAGCAAGGCCTATGGGGAGTTGGATCGGGTTTTGGGTGAGAAACCGTAGCCACCCGCCCGGGGTTTGCCCATTCCCCCATCACCTATTATGCTTATCGTAACCAGCGGCCGCTTTGGCTGTGGTTACGATTCCTGATTATCCTGTTGGAGTACTTATGCGCACCTCGAATCCTGCTTTGAGCGACAAGGCGTTTGCGAACGTTGAACGTAGCGGCCCACCGATGACTCTGTCGGGCACGGTGAACAAAACGGCCATGTTGCTGGCCCTGAGTTTGATTACCGCCATGATCACCTGGGGCATGGCCCTGGAATCCATCGAGGCAGCGCAGAATGGGGGCGAGATGAGCCCGCTGTTGATGCCGCTGATGATCGGAGGTGCTGTGGGCGGATTTATCCTGGCGCTGATCTGCGTCTTCAAAAAAACCAGCGCACCTATAGTCGCGCCGTTATATGCCCTGTCCGAAGGTCTGTTCCTGGGCGCGGTATCGGGTTTTTTTGAAGTACGCTTTCCCGGGATCGTCATGCAGGCGGTGGGCCTGACCTTCTGTACCCTGCTGGCGCTGTTGATGGCGTATCGCAGCGGCCTGATCAAGGCAACAGAGAATTTCAAACTGGGTGTGTTTGCCGCAACCGGTGCAATTGCCTTGATTTACCTGGTGAACATCGGCATGCGTTTGTTCGGCTTTGAGGGCATGGGCTTTATTCACGACAGTGGCCCCATCGGGATCGGCTTCAGCCTGTTCGTGGTGGGCATTGCCGCGTTGAACCTGGTGCTGGATTTTGATTTCATCGAAAACGGCGTGGAGTACGGCGCACCCAAGTACATGGAGTGGTATGCGGCGTTCGGTTTGATGGTGACGCTGGTGTGGCTGTATCTGGAAATGCTGCGCCTGTTGTCCAAACTGCGCGGCGGCGACTGATCCTGACCCCGGGCGGTGGACACAACACCGCCCGTTCCCTCCCGGGCGCTCTCTCCCTACCCTTCTAAGACAATCCCCGATTGAACGTAAAACAGGCAATATACTGAAAGATCAGGTGATTTCGCCGCCTATAGGCTATATTTTGGTGATGGTTCCCCAATAGGTTTGAGCTTTTTCTGCCGATGTTTCAAACAGCCCCCTGGATTCGACATTTCCTATCCGTGCTTTTGCTGCTGTGCCTGTATGGCCCGGCGTACGCAGTGGAAAAAGTCGTCCTGCAATTGAAATGGGAGCACGAATTCCAGTTTGCCGGATACTATGCGGCCCAGTGGCAGGGCTACTATGACCGTGAAGGCCTGGAGGTGGACATTCGCTCCTGGGCGGCACCAACGGGAAAAGTGGTGTCACCCGTGGAGGAACTGCTCAGTGGTCGCGCCCAGTTTGCGGTGGGTGCCAATGACATTCTGCTGAACAAGGGGCATGGCTACGACCTGGTGATGGTGGCCCCGATTTTCCAGCGCTCTGCCGCGGCATTGGTGAGCTTGAGTACTACTCCGCTGCAGGATGTGGAACAGGTGTCTCACCTGCGCTTGGCCGCCGTATCCGATGAAGACACCGCGCTGGAGGCCAGGGCCATGTTCATGATGAACGGGGTGGATGCGGGGCGGGTCCAGTTTGTGCAGGAACCTCTCACACTGGAGACCTTGCTGCAGAACAAGGCCGATGTGCTGATCACCTATCGCATATCCGCTGAAACCCGGGCCAGGGAATTGGGACTGGAGCTGAATATCATGAACCCCAGTGATTTTGGCGTGCAGTTTTACGGCGACTCGCTGTATACCACCGGCACCCTGGCGCGCCGCAATCCGGACCTGGTGGAACGCTTTCGCCGGGCCAGCCTGGCGGGCTGGCGTTACGCGCTGGACAACAAAGCCGAGGTGGCGCAACGCATTGCGGAGCAGCTGCCCCGCCATCTGTACCGGTATGATGACTTTGCCGCCTACAATCTGGCGTTTGCCCGCGTCATCGACGATTACACCTTTTACCCGGCAGTGGAGCTGGGTCACGTGAATCTGAAACGCCTGCAGCGCACCTACGATATTCTGGAACGCCTGGGTGAAATAGAACACCCATACGAACCTGAGTCCCTGTTGTTCAGCAAACCCAAAGCCAGTCAGGAACACTGGCTCAATTTCAATTGGTTACTGGCGGTAGTGGCGCTGGCGGTGGTGATCCTGGGGGTTGCCCTGGCGTCAGGCAAGCCCGCTTATGGATTACAGCTGGTGGTGCTGTTGCTCTTGCTGCTGGCGGAACAGGGTCTGGAAACCTGGATCGAACGGGACCACAAAGTGCAGCAGTCGGTGAGCACGCTGGAAACCCTTGCCACCGTGCGTTCCCGGCTGGAACAGGTGATCTCCCGCAACCTGGCGGAGCTGACCGGGGCAGCGGCATTCATCGCCGCCAATCCGGATCTGACCCAGATGGAGTTCAACGATTACGCCAGGAACGTGCTCAAACTCGACCCCCAATTGATCAACCTGGCGGCGGCGCCGGATCTGGTCATCAAGTACATCTATCCCCTGCCCGGCAATGAAGCCGCCCTGGGTTTGAATTATCGCAACAATCCCCAGCAACTGCCTGCCATCCTGCGGGCCATTGAGTTCAATGAGCCGGTGGTGGCCGGGCCGGTGACCCTGGTCCAGGGTGGGCGGGCCCTAATCAGCCGGGCACCGGTGCGGGTGTTGAATCAGCGCGGGGAACACCGCCTGTGGGGCATCGTGTCGGCGCCCATTGACGTGGCGTCGGTGTACCGGGAAGCCGGCTTGTTGGACCCGGCCCTGGAACTCAAGGTGGCCATCCGCGGTAAGGACGGCCTGGGCAAGGACGGCGAGACCTTTTACGGCAGAGCGGAACTGTTTGACCAGCCCGGGGTGGTGACGCAGTCGGTGAGTTTCGGTGGTGGCGCCTGGCAGATTGCCGCCATGCCGGCGGATGCCGACGCCGGCCTGTCGACCCGCATCACCGGGGTCAGGATCGGCTGTGCATTGGTGGGGTTGTTGATCATGTTGTTGCTGTACTCCCAAACCCAGCGTTTCAACAGTCGGCGTCATTACCAAAAAGTGGTGAAGCACCATGCGGAGTTTCTGCGCGAGGTGGAAACGGTGGCCAAGGTGGGCGGCTGGCGCATGAACAGTGCCGGCGTGGTCTATGAGCTGTCGGAACAGGCCCAAACCCTGCTGGGCATCGACTACAGTGAGGTGGCACTGGACACAGAAGCGTTCGCCGAACTGTTCAGTGGCGCCCGCGGGATGCTGGTGCAGGAACTGAAAACCGCACTGCAACAGGTACAGCCGCTGGATCTGGAACTGCAATCCAAGGATCAGCAAAGCTGGTTGCGATTGATCGCCGATCCGTCCACCGATGATCAGGGTAATGCCGAGCTGGTGGGCGCGATACAGGACATCAGCCAGCAAAAACAGGCGGACGCCAAAATCGAGCATCAGGCCAACTACGATGGCCTCACCAACCTGCCCAACCGGCTGCTGTTTCAGGACCGGCTGCAAAACGCCATGGCCATGACCGATCGTCACAGCAAAAAAATAGCCCTGCTGTTTGTGGATCTGGATAACTTTAAAACCATCAACGACAACCATGGTCATCGTGAAGGGGATCTGGTGTTGTGTGAGGCAGCCCGTCGGGTGCAGCATTGTGTGCGTTCTTCCGATACGGTGGGGCGCCACAGCGGCGACGAATTCACGGTGATCCTGAATGATCTGGACAGCGAACGCACCGCGGCCAACATTGCCGAGATGATCGTCGTGGAAATGAGCAAGGCCTTCAAGCTGCATGATGTGGAGGTGTACAGTGGCGCCAGTGTCGGCATCGCCATGTTCCCGGGGGATGCGAAGAGTGCGGAAGAGCTGCTCATCAACGCGGACCAGGCCATGTATGAAGTGAAAAAGAGCGGCCGTAATGGCTGGCACTTCTACACCGATGAGATGCAGCGCCAATCGGAATATCGTCATCAGCTGAACACCGCCTTGATCACTGCCATCAATCGCGAGGAAATGACGTTCCATCTGCAACCCATTGTGGACACCCGCAGTGGAAAAACCACAGCCTGTGAAGCCCTGGCCCGCTGGCAGCGTCGGGATGGCAAATGGGTGTCGCCGGCTGAGTTTGTGCCCCTGGCAGAAGAAACCGGACTGATTAATCAACTGGATTATCTGATCATGGACAAATCCATTGCGGCGCTGACGGCGATCAATGCGCAACGTGCCGTGCCCATCGCGCTGTCCGTCAACGTATCACCACGCCTGTTCCAAACCAAGGACCAGGCTTTGGATCGGTGGCTGGATCTGGTGCGCTCGGCGTGCCGCACACTGCCCATCGTGGTGGAGATCACCGAGCGTCTGCTCACCGCAGAATCCACCCGCACGGAGGAAGTGTTGCACGAGCTGGCCGGGCTGGGGATCGGAATCTCCATCGACGACTTCGGTACCGGTTATTCTTCCCTGAGTTACCTGACCCGATTCCCTGTCAACAAACTGAAAATCGACCGCTCCTTTGTGAACTGCATCGGCGTCAACACCACCAGCGAAACCCTGATTGAGACCATCCTCGCCATGGCGGATAAGTTGGGGTTGAACGTGGTGGCGGAAGGGGTGGAAACCCAACTGCAACTGGACTACCTGAAGCAGCTCAATTGTCACAGTGTACAGGGCTTTTTTCTGGGCCGGCCCATGAGTGTGCAGGACTTTGCATCCCGTATCCGGCAGGAGGAAGAGGTGGCGTGACGTCCGCTTCATGCCCTGCCTCTGCCCAAGCCGCTTCAACTCAGGTGACGGTCTGGCGCATCGACTTGGACACTCTGGTGTTGTTGATGTTCTGCTCCAGCTTGAAGCGACAAAAACGGATGAAGTTTATGTGCGTGTCCGCTGACAGTGAAATCAGCTTATAAAAATAGGTTTCCATCAGGAACAGGGAGTCTTCGTAATCGTCGCTGATCAGGTACTTGGTGGAAAACACGTTGCGTTTGGCAGAGCCAATGGGTTTTTTGAACAGGCCCAGGGTATCCAGGCTGCTGATGGCCAGGCTTTCGATGTTAGAGAAATCGTACAACGGGCGATACTGGGTGTCTTTCTTGGATACGTTGGCGTGTTGCTCACAGAGCAGACGGGTGGCCTTGGCGATGGCCCGGTTGAGTGAGTAGCGGCATTCATGATCACCAATGGCCAGGTGGGCCACCAACCGAAACAGCACCTTCCACATTCCATAGTAGGCGTAACAAATGGGTGGACACATCAGGTGGTTGTCGTTGTCCACAAAGCGTTGAATCGCCTTGATCAAGCGAAAGTGCGCATAGACTGCGTTGTAGACGCTTTTCAAACAGTTGCTATCAAAGCGTATTAACTCCACTTTGCTGCTGAATATCTGGTTCAACGATTCAAAGCTCACCAGGCAACCGTCAATATTCTCATAGCAGTTCTTGGCCTCCAGCAGCAGTTCAAACAGACGAGAGCGCACGGAGAACATCGCTGATTCAGGAAACACCGGTACATTTTTGTATTGCGGCAATGAAGCCCAGCGACTGTACGCCCATATGAGTTGTGAGAGGGGGCTTTGATTGGTAAGCAGTGGGCTCAGATTATGGATGGTGGACTGAAGCGCAGGATCGGCATAACCTTCCAATAGCTTGTCCCAGCGCGTGAGTTCATGCAGGTTAAAACCCAGTGATGGCGGGGATTGGGATGGCTCATCATCATCGGCGTCGCCTTGGCCAAGTTGCAGATCCCGATAAATAAAATTCATCAGCGGTTGATAGTTGGAATCGCCCTCCACCAGTTCCAGTTCGGTCACCAGTGTTTTCAGCAATTGATCGCGGGTATGGCGGAAGTGGTGCGGCTGAATGGAAGGGGGAAGATAGTGATCCCGGTCCAGTTCAATAAAATGCAGAAGATCCACCGGAAACAACTCAGTCAGTGCAATCTTGATGTTGAAAATGGATAGAATCTTCATCATGCCGCGTATTTTAAGATTGTTCCTGCACAGATTGGCGGCATGTACAGGCACCTTTTCCAATACCAGGCTCAGCTCATTGTTTATGGAACCGTTATGATCGGAACCATACTGCTTGATTACCTTTTTAACCGTGCTGATCCAAACGTCCCAGTACTTCGGGTCCGCTTCGCCCGCTGATTGCTTGGATGGCGCCATCGCCAGGGGCTTACACACATCCGATATTCGCCGGTACAGGTTCAGCTCCAGCAGCCGTACATTGGAAATGGCGTGCAGAAAGTGGGAATGCCGATCCACATTGGTGTCGGTTCCGTATTCTGAAACGGTTTCTTCCTGCAGCAAACTCTGCTTTTTGACCGAGAGCTCCTGCAATATCTCAGAGGATTCGTCCAGTTTATGGTTGATGAACTTCAGGGTGGCAATGCGCAACAGGGTCATGTCGTCCGGAGTGAACGTCTCGCTGCTATCCCCGGTTATGATTTCAATGCTGTACTTGGGTTCGGTGGTTAAAGCCTCTTCCGATTCCGGGTGTGGCCGTTGCAGGGAAAACGCACCCCGGGTGGTGATCGAATTTTTTATGGACTTGGCCTGTACATAAGACATGGCCATATAGGCTTGACTGATGGAGCTTAGATAGGGGCTTTTACGATTGTCGTAGGCGTGGTGATTGCGAAAACGGGAGAGCAACACCAAGGCATGGTGATAGTAGGATTCCGCGTTATTGAAGGCGCCAGAGATTTCGTACACGTTGCCGGCGTTGAGCAGGGAGTAAATCAGGCTGTGCAGCTCGATGTTGGCCTCGTCCTGTTGATAGGCATTCAGATAAATCTCAATGGACTGATCATAGTGCTGTACGGCTTTGTCGAATTTGCGTTCCCAGCGGTACAGATCCGCCAGGATTGAATGGTATTTTGCCAGGCTGATCAGGCCCCCCTGATGGTTGCTGGGGCAGTCCCCCAGAATGCTGATCTGTTCCAGATAATACAGTTTTACATCTTCATTGGCGCCCAACGAGAAGTTGAACAACGCCGACTCCACCGGGTTGATGTAGGAGGAGTATTTCAATTCATTGGACAACAGACTGGAGAAGCGCAGATCATGCACGCCATTGCGGATGTGGCGAATATAAGGATAGAGCACGCTATTGATAATGGAGTCGATGACGTCAGTGAGCTCCGGTGAACTATGGATGTTCAGGACCGTGGCGACCCGTTCCAGATGGCGGCGGGAAAACCCGGTGTTGTGAAACTTCAGGATGTGATCGAAGATCAGCAGTGTAGAGACCACCAGCTTGTCATCACCGCGAATGATTTTGTCCGCCATGCTGCGATAAAGCGCGTTATATAAAAAGGAACCCAGAAGAATCCGCTGTTGGTCCTCGATGGAAAAAACCAGGCTGGATTGGTCATCCCTGGACTCAACATATTGATGAAACAATTGATTCAGCCGTTTGCAGTTGCCCCAGGATCTCAGCGTCAGGTAGTTTATAAAGGAACGCAGAAAGGCATGTTTGCGAACCCAGCTCGCATCAACAGTGGACAAATCGAATTTGCCTTTGATATGAAACGCGAGGGTAAAGCAATCGTCACGGATCGGCGTATCCTTTTTGACGGGAGGATACAGTTTGGAAATCACGAAGCGCTCGATCATCGAATCCGGATACGCGGGTTGATCATCGGAAAAGTCCTTCAACAGGGAAGGCACATTGATGATCTCATCAAACAGGTTTTCGTACAGATTGCCGGTTTTGCCGATTTCGGAATGATAGGTATCAAATATCTCCCGCCCGGCGATGAAGAAAAAGTACGCGTGTCCATAGCTGATGATGTTCTTCAGTCCGGTGAGTACCAGATCGATCTGGTTTTTTCGATCCTTCAGTTCGATCAGCTCCCGCTGGTCTTTATCGCTCAGTGAAATTTTATCCAGCTCATCAAAAATATACACCACGCGAATGCCAGAGTGTTTGCACAGGTCGAGGATTTCGATCAAACGGATTTCACACTCACGCTCGGTGATGTCGCGGCGTGAACGCCGTTGTCGAAAAGACAGCGCCCAATTGGTTGCGCGGATATCCGACGTGACGGTGTAATCAATATCATCAATGAGTTGTTGCAGTTCCCGGCCTATTTTCAGTTGGTTGAAGAAACGAAACAGAGCCTGGGGAAGAAAGCGGGATTTGGGTACTTTTCTGATGTTACGAATGTAGGTGAACACCAACAGGGCATACGCCATCTCGATCAACGTCAGGGTGCTGGCAATATTGAGAGCCGGTAGGAAATCCAGACTGGCTGGCAGCAGTTTCTCCACCTGGTTGGGATACCAGTTGGCGGCACCCCAGGTCACCAGGTACAGAAACGACAGCAGCAACAAACCCAGGCTGACGTTGCAGACCATTGACGTGCGCAGGTTGATGCGGGCCAAACGGGCTTTCAGCTGGCGGGCCATGTCAAACAGAATCGGATTGATATCAAGATTCTGGGAGTTGCCCAGGTTGAGATAGATGGTTTCGCACTCCCGGTATTGGCAGTGAGTGATCTTTTCCTGAAACCGGATACGCTGGCCGAACTTCTGTCGATACTCTCTGATGACTTTATTAACGAACAGCGTTTTCCCAGACCCGCGGTAGCCGGTTACGAGAAAACTGCGGCGCTGGCCTGTGCGATCCAGCTGATGCATGGTGGTGGTGGTCTTTTCCAGAATCTTGGTACGACCAATAAAGTGATCGTCCGATTCTGAAATGATTTTGCCCGAGGTATTGGGTGTGTAGTTGGGAAGTGCATACTCAAGGCTTTGCTTCCCGTGCTTGAATTCGTCGTTTTCCATAACATGTTATTCTTCTTTTGGAGTAACGCGGGTTAAGAATCGGGTGATACAAGGTTTAAGCCAGCACCATCCGAACCGTTCAGGTGGAGGCCGAATCACCCGTCCCGGGTGATGCTGCGTTAACTCTATAATCATCAATCGGCTTGATCAAGCCCCTTGGGGGATAGGGATTGATGAGTGTTCAGCGATTGATCGGTTAATGGTGTCCTGTAGTAGAATAACTCGTTGAAGTTGGCACCTAGGGATATATCGAATGACAAATCTCAGATTATTTTTGATGGCCGGTTTGATACTGGTAGTAGCGGCTTGCAGCAGCACGCACCCAGTACAGACCAGTACGCCCCAGCAGTCTAAGAAACCCATTGATTTTAAAAGCCTGTTGCCGTCACAGCCACCATTAGATGACGAAACTGTACGAAAATTTGTTGATGCAGTGTTCAGTGACTGCAAAGAGCAGGTCGGCAATGATGATGTATATTGCACCTGCTATGCCGATGGTATGAACACCATTGCCAAGAACAAGACTAAAATCAGATACCCACATGCGTCAGAGAATGAGAAAAGCCTTTTGGGTCTTGTAACGATATTCAATACCGTGGTTTTCAATGATTGCGAGCGAATCCGTTCGTTGGCAGAACCCGATATGGAGCTGCCGGAGCCGGGACAGAGGATACTCGAGCAATATTCCAATGAACTGCTTACTCCTGGTAACAGGCTCACCATCAAGCCTAAATTAGAACTGGGGTATGAGTTTGTCATGATGCCGTTAAAGAAAGATGGAACATTAGGCAGCTCTTCCATGTGGAGGAGGCTGATCGAAATTGAAGATAATACTTTGGGTTTCGCGTACGTAGGCACCGACCAGCGGATTCCCAAGAGGCCTTCTATACGTGTTCGACAGGGTATGGAGTATGAGAGAAGTATGGTCGATGATAAACAGTTCAAAGAGAGCCGAGACTATCGATGCCTATTCGAATTGGGGGTCTGTTCTTTCGGTGGTGAGAAAACAGGAGAGCGCTTTATAAAAGTTCGTACGGTGTTCAAGAATGGTGTCTGGTTCAGTCGATCGCCGGCCAATGGGAGTGCAACTAAGACATTGGTGCTGATTATAAAGGACGACGGGTTACCTCTGTACAAGGCAACGATCTACGAAACCGGGCTGCGTAACCAAAGTGTCAGGCTCGAGCGTTAACCACCACAAAAAAGGAATTCCCCATGAACCAACACGAAAAACTCAACTATGTCGAATACCCTGCGCGGGATCTGCCCGGCACCAAGTCGTTTTTTGAAGCGGCGTTCGGTTGGGTGTTTAACGACTATTGGCCGGAATACACGGCCTTTTCTGACCAGGGTCTGGACGGCGGATTTTTTCAGAGTGATCTCAGTGCATCGTCACAACAGGGATCGGCCTTGCTGGTTTTTTACAGTGCGGACCTGGAGTCCACATTGCAGAAAGTGACCGCTGCGGGTGGGCACATCATCAAGCCGATTTTTGACTTTCCCGGTGGGCGGCGCTTTCACTTCAGTGAGCCCAGTGGTAACGAATTTGCGGTGTGGTCAGAACCGGCCAAAGCCTGATCCGCGATATCCGGCCCGCTATACCCGTCCCGGTGAAACACCGATGATGCGTTTGAAGGCTCGGGAAAAGGCGGCCTCGGATTGATAGCCCAGTTCTTCCGCCAACACAATCAGCGGCACCGATTGCTGTTGCAGCCGCTGATGAGCCAGGCGCATGCGCCATTCCGTTAGATAACGCTTTACGGTGTTGCCCATGAGTTGGGTGAAGCGGGCGGAAAATCCGGAGCGGGAGAGTCCGCATTCCCGCGCCAGGCTGTCCACCGTCCAGTGTTTTTCCGGTTGATGGTGGATGGCCCGCAGGGCCACGCCGATGTGCTGGTCCCGCAGGGCCGCCAGCCAGCCCTGCTCCCCCCGGTCAGAGCTTTCCAGCCAGTGGCGGATCAATTGGATCACCAGAATGTCCGCCAGATGGGTGATGATGGTTTCGCCGCCGGGTTTCAGGTCACTGGCTTCACAACGGATGAATTCAAGGGTGCTGTGCAGCCATTGTTCGCCACAGTGGTCCAGGTTATCCAGAATCATCAGCGGTGGCAGTTGCTGCAGCAGCTGGTGGCCCAGGGCCTGGTCAAACCCCATCACGCCACAGGTGAGTTCCGTGGTGGCCCCGGCACCCTGAATCTCAAGTACCTCATAACGTTCGCTGATCTTGCGGATACCGGCGTCAAACAGCGGTGTGGGGGACAGCTGAGGGTCGCTGCTGATGCTATGCCCGCGTCCGTGGGGGATCAGCGCCAGGGTGCCCTGGCCCATGGGGCGGGGCGCTTCGTCCTCCACCTGCAGCCAGCATTCCCCCTGGGTGATGATATGGAACATCATGCTGCCCGGCAGGCTGGGCATCGCCAGGGACCAATCACCGCTCAGGGTGGATCGACAGTACAGGCTCCCGGTCAACCGCAGCTGGTGCAGTATTTCCCCCAATGGGTCGTTGGCGGGTGGCAGCTCCGGGGCGGGGGTGGAAGCGGAATTAGACGAATAATCAATATTCATGGAATAACAGGCATTAAATATCCAGTGGAGTTACAGGATACTGGCTTCGTTGCAGGAAACGCAAGCCCATCCATACCACTAAAGAGGATACGACCATGTCATCACCCACCACCCTGATCATCGGAAAACACGCCAAGACCGGCTCCCGCGTGGATGCCCTGCTGCGGGCGCAGGGGCACGCCACCCGGGCGGTTTCCCGCTCTACCGCCCCGGCATTCGACTGGGACCACCCGGCCGGTTGGGCCCAGGCCATGGCCGGCTGTCGGGCCGCCTATGTGACCTTTCAACCGGATCTCGCGGTGCCCGGCGCCCGGGAAACCCTGGCCCGGTTTATTGAGACTGCCAGGCAGGCGGGACTGGAGCACCTGGTGCTGCTGTCCGGCCGCGGCGAAGCCGGCGCGCAACAGGCGGAGCAAGTGTTGATGAACAGTGGCCTCACCTGGAACGTGGTGCGGGCCAGTTGGTTTGACCAGAACTTCAGCGAAGGATTTTTGATTGAAGGTGTACTCCAGGGAGAGGTTGCCTTACCGTCCGGTGATGTGCCTGAGCCGTTTATTGATGTGGACGACATTGCGGAGGTGGCGGTTGCCTGCCTGACCCGGCCTGAGTTGGCCAATACCCTGTTTGAAGTGACCGGGCCGGAGTTGCTGACCTTTCAACAGTGCGTGGCCATCCTGGCGGAGGAACTGCAGCGCCCCATCGAATTTGTGCCCATCAGTGCCCGGCAACTGCTCCAGGGCCTGGAGGCGCAAGGCTTGCCGGAACCCATGCTGTGGTTGATGAATGAGTTGTTCACCGTGGTGATGGATGGACGCAACAGCCGACTTGAGCAGGGTGTGATGCAGGCCTTGGGGCGACCTGCCCGAAGCTTCCGGGATTACGTTCGCAAGACCGCTGCGTTGGGGGTCTGGCAGGAGGCAGCGTCCCCTGTTGCGGCTGGCGCGACCGCGGGTGCCCAGGCCCAGTAGCGTTACTCCTGTAGTTCCCCCGAAAAACCGGTGAAGCGGCGGGAGATCATCTCCACCTGTCGCTCCATGTCCGCTTCATCGGCGTTGAGCAGATCCCCTTCCAGGCGGGCGCTGAGGCACGGCAATTTGAGCTCAAACATCACGCCAGCCACATCCAGCGGTGTAAAACTGAGAACGGTGCTCTTGCGGCGTTTGGTATCCAATTGCAGGCGCCAGCGCGGCTGGGCCGGTTGGCTCGGGTCCAGCACACAGCCGTCCACCAGATCCTCCTGCTGCCGGCGATGGGTCTTCTGATCACTCTGGTGGGTGATCTCAATGGACACCAGGTTGCCACTGAACTCCCACTCCAGCCGGTCAACGGCGGAGTCGCTGCCGGATTTGCGACACACCGGTGCGCCCTCCTCAATCAACAGTTCGATGACCTCGGTAATCACTTCCCCGCTACCGGTTTTCAGCCGCAGTGACAATACATCCGGCTGGTTGTACAGGTTGCTGAACGCAATCTTGCCGTCATATCCCTTGATGATCTCATTGACGAAATACAGGCCCAGCCCCTTGCCATGATGTTCCCGTACCCGCCGGGTGGAATAGCCCAGTTGAAACAGCTTGGTGGCGGTATCCGCGTCAATGTGGGGGCCGCGATTGTAGATCCGATAGCGCACATAGCCGTGTTCCTGATCCAGTTGAATGGCAATGCGGGCGCGCTTTTCAATCTTGCGCGACTTGACCCGGCCGGTAAAAAACTGGGCGTTGCTGATCAGGTTCTCCAGAGCCAGTACCACATGATTCTCGTTGCCGAGCAAGGCGTCGGTGGTGGACACCTGCAGCCACACCCAATCGTGGTCGCTGATCTGCAGGGAGCCGTCTTCCCGCCGTTGCGGCGCGCTGCCAAAACAACGGTGCAGTGCTTTCACCAGGGCGGAGTCGGGCTGAAACACCGGCCGTTCCGGATTGACGTCCTGCCCGTTATCCAGCTCCGATTGAAAAATCACTTCCTCCGCCTCGCACACCTGGTTGGCAATGTGCAGAGCGATGTTATCCGCAGTGGACAGATCCAGCAGATCCCACAGATAGCGCAGGCTGTCGCGGGCCTCCTGCAGCCGTTGCACTTCGTCCAGGTCGGCGATGCCGATCTCGTTCATCTGCCGGTCCAGTAACGTGCAAAGGGTGTCGTAACTGATCACGCCGTTGTGGCGCACTTCACTGGCAATGCTTTTGAAGTGCAGAAACTTTTCGTCGTACTCAATGTATTCCAGCAGTTTGTCGCTGATGAACAGCTTCAGTTTCTCGGCGTGATTGGCGTACACATGGGCTTTGGCATGCAGCTGCTTTTTGTTGTCCAGCAGTTCATCGATCTGCTCTTCCACCCGCAGCATCATCTCGTGCTGATGGCGCCGTTGCATTTGCACATTGCGCAGCTCCAGCAACACCACCAGGGCGAAGGCGGCCAGCAGGGCCTCGGGAATGGGTGGTTCAAACACCAGGGCCGGGATGCGATAAAACTGCGCCAGATCCGGATGCACCAGCAGATAAAAATAACTCAGCAGGGCGAATGCCAGCAAAATGCTCAGTAACGGGTACGGCGTTTTCATCCGGCTCGGGTTCATGAGTCGCTCTTCCAGAAATAGGCGTGGGCATCGCCGAAGGTGACGATGCCGCGTCCTTGTTGACAAAGCTCGGCAAATTCACCGGAATGCCCTTCGGCAGCATCGAATGCAGAGCGCAGGGTTTTGATGTGCTGACGATAATTGGCGTAGGAAAACCGTTCCAGATCCGCCTCCAGTAAATCGGCGATCTGTTCCGTGCTCAAGGGGCGCGGGCTGCGCTCCACCAGGAACCGCAGAATTTTGCGCGGCGTCGGCGCCAGTGGCCGCTTCGGGTTGTGAGGGTTCATCAGCTTGACCCCTTTCCAGAACACTTCCCAGCTGTCGGTATGAATTTCCAGACTGCCACTGCGTAATCGGGCCTGTTCACCCTGCTGTTGCGCCTGGCGTTTTTTCAACGCGGCTTTGATGCGCCAACACAACACCGCCTCGATATTGCGTTGATGCTTGGCAATAAAATCCTGGGCATCGTTCTGAGTGATGGCCTGTTCCTCTATCTCGGTGCCGCTGTGTTCCGACAAATACAGGATGGGCAGGTCCGGCCATTTTTTCAGTAGAGCGCGGGACACACTGAAACCCGCCTGATCGGAACCGTTCATGTGGGCATCCAGTAACGCCAGATCCGGTTTATGCTGATCGGTCATCACCGCAATGCGCTGCTTGGCGGCTTCCGGAAACTTATAAACCTCCAGATGATTGGGCTCGCCGTCCAGGTCCGCCTGCTTCAAGACAGCGGAAAAGCGGTCGATCCAATGGGACTGGTCTTCTACCCAAAACAGCTTAGCCATAAGAAATCAAACACTTAACCAATAAGTCGCCCCAATGCGAACTGATCAATAAAAACTCACGGATTATTCACCAGCTTAGCCAAAAATCCCTTCTCAAGGGCGCCGAAAAGCAACGAGTGCGCCACTGATCACAAAAACTTGAGGAGTCTGTCATGTTAAACGAATTGTTATTGCTCTGGTCGGAGCAACCGGCCATTTCCCTGGCCGTCTGGCTGTCAGTTCTGGTCACCGTGCTGTATCTGGCCCGGGAGCCTGCCCATCTGCTGATTAAAAGCACCGGGCGGGCCATCTATCGCTTTATGCGCAGTGCCGCCCGCGCGGTCGCGCATATTGAACAGCGGGCCATTCACCGTAACAAGGAAATCATACTGGCCCAGGGCAGGGAAGCCACCGAGAAATTCATCGAGCGGGAATTCACCCGCATCAATGAGATCGTGGCACGGGACCTGAGCCACTACCCCAACCTGCACCGGGAATTGACGGATGCCATCGAGCGCCTGGAAAACGACTACCAGGCTGCCACCGATGCGCCGCCGTTGCCGCCGGAATGGCTGAGTGTGGTGCAAACCATCTCCGAGTTGCCCCGGCAAGGGGACCCGGTAGTGTCTTCGATTCTGGAGAACATTCAGGACGAAGTGGTCACCGCCCACGAGGAAACGCTAAAGGCGTACCAAAAATCCAGCGCTGAGCGGCATCGTTTGCTGGGTGCCTTGCAACCCCAATGGCGGGCCCTGGCCAACAAGTTGAACAAAACCAAGGACGTGGTGGCCATCACTCAGGAGCGGGCCGACGCCGTGGACAAACACATGGCGAACTACGAAGCCATTCGCGATCACGAGGATCACATTGCCCGTTCCCTGACGGCCTCATCCCTGACCCAGTTCTTCATTGCCGGGCTGGTGCTGTTTGTGGCGGTGATGGGTGGCCTGATCAACTTCCAGTTGATTGCCATGCCCATGGCGGAAATGGTGGGCGGCAACACCTATACCGGAGGTTTCAAAACCTCGGACATCGCGGCCCTGGTGATCATCATGGTGGAGATCGCCATGGGATTGTTCCTGCTGGAAAGCCTGCGCATCACCAGATTGTTCCCGGTGATCGCCCAGATGGACGACAAGATGCGCAAACGCATGATGGTGATTTCCTTCAGCATCCTGTTCATCCTGGCGGGCATTGAAGCCTCACTGGCCTACATGCGGGATCTGCTGGCCCTGGACCGCGAGGCGTTGAAGCAATCGCTGGCAGGTGTGTCGGCGCTGAATGCGGAGTTTCGCTGGATTCCTTCCATCGGACAAATGGTGATGGGTTTCATTCTGCCTTTTGCTCTTGCTTTCGTGGCCATTCCGTTGGAGTCGTTCATCCATTCATCACGAACCGTATTGGGTGTGTTGACGGTCGCGGTGCTGCGCACGGTAATCATCAGCCTGCGTTTGGTGGGTGGCTTCGCCCATCAGGTAAGCAAGATGCTGGTGTTTGGTTACGACATGTTGGTCACGGTGCCGCTTTCTATGGAGAAGTGGGTGCGTCAGGGTGTGCAAGCCCGTCGTGACCGCGACATAGAAACAACTCGCCAGTACCCGATAGAACCTTATTTGCCGTTAGAAGATGCAGATGAGATTCAGGAAGAAACTGTAACGGTTTCTGAAAAGCCAAAGCGCCCTCGCAAACGAAAAACGCCGGACCTGGATACGGATCTGGCGCTCGACAAAAGCTGAACGAATAGCAATTAAGGAGTAACGATCATGAAAATATTATTGGTCTCATTAGCACTCGCCACATTGGCTCTGACGCTGTCCGCTTGCGGGCAGCCCCAACCCACCAACAAGGCCGTGTTCCTGCTGGTGGATACCTCCGGCACCTACACCGAGGAGCTGAACAAGGCCCAGGGTATTCTCAACTACCTGTTGGCCACCCTGGACAGCGGCGATTCCATCGCGGTGGCCCGCATCGACAGCGGCAGCTTCAGTGAAAAGGATGTCATCGCCAAGGCCACCTTCGATGAACGCCCCAGCATGGCCAATGACCAGAAGCGGGTTTTCAAACACGACATGGATCAGTTTGTGGCGACCATCAAAACCGGCAGTGCCCACACCGACATCACCGGCGCCATTCTGCAGGCGGCTGAATACCTGCAGGAAACCGGTGCCGGGGAAAAGTATGTGCTGGTGTTCTCGGATCTGGCGGAGGATCTGCAAAAAGGCCATATCCGGGACTTTCCCCTGGAATTGAATGGGATACAGGTCATCGCTCTCAACGTCACCAAATTGCGCTCCGACAATATTGATCCGCGGGACTACCTGAATCGGTTGGCCCTGTGGCAAAAACGGGTGATGGACGGTGGTGGTCACTGGAAAGTGGTGAATGACTTTGATCGGTTGGACCGATTGATCGCCATCAACGCGATGGATGAGATTTGATGGTGGGCAATAAAAAAGGGTTACTGGAGAGTAACCCTTTTTGGTTCGATGATCACTGGGCCAAACTACCCATGTGATTCAACGTTCGAATCAGCTGACTCACATAACTCATTTCATTGTCGTACCAGGATACCACCCGCACTTCATAAATCTTGGTGCCGCAGCGTTGCGCCAGGGTTTGGGTGGCGTCGAACAAAGAGCCATAACTGATGCCGATGATGTCGCTGGAGACCAGTTCCTCGTCGGTGTAGCCGAAGGATTCGTCCGCCGCGTTTTTCATGGCTTCGTTGATGCCTTCCACGCTGACGGATTCCGTTTCATCCTTCAGGGTTGCATCCAGAATGGTGATGGAACCGGAAGGCACCGGCACCCGTTGCGCGGAACCGATGAGTTTGCCGGCCAGCTCGGGAATCACCAGGCCAATGGCCTTGGCGGCGCCGGTGGAGTTGGGCACGATGTTGATGGCGCCGGCCCGGGCTCGCCGGAAATCCCCTTTGCGGTGGGGACCGTCGATGATCATCTGGTCGCCGGTGTACGCGTGAATGGTGGTCATAAAGCCGGTGCGCACTTCACGATAATCGTTCAACACCTTGGCCATGGGGGCCAGGCAGTTGGTGGTGCAGGAGGCGGCGGAAACAATCCGGTCTTCGGCTTTCAGAGTATGCTGATTGACGCCGTATACAATGGTGGGCAGGTCATTGCCGGCAGGGGCGGAGATCAGGACCCGCTTGGCGCCGGCATCAATATGGGCCTGGCTTTTGGCTTTGGAACAGAAGAACCCGGTGCATTCCAGGACGATATCCACATCGTAGTCGCCCCAGGGCAGATTGCGGGGATCGGGTTCCTTGTGCACCCGGATGCGCTGGCCGTCAACGATCAGGGATTCCTCATCACTCTCCACTGTATGCCCGCTAAAGGGCCCCTGCACACTGTCGTACTTCAACAGCTGGGCCAACATTTTGGGCTCGGTGAGGTCGTTGATGGCCACCACTTCAAAACGATCGTCAGCAAAGATTTTACGGAACGTCAGCTTGCCTATTCTACCAAAACCATTAATCGCGACTTTGAGCATAATATTTCCCCTGGCATGAATACGTGCTGTAGAGATTACCGTGCTTTGATGATACTAGTGTGATTCAGCTCAAAGCACCAGCGTCTTGGCTGCGGAATGGCTGGGGGCCTTCACCAGCCTGTATACCCGCGCATTTTCACACCAACAGCCAATTGTGGTAGTTTTTGGCTATGCGATATTGTGAGGAATTCAGCGCAAGGCTGCTTAGATGGGCGTTTGGACTGGGTGTTTTGGGGGTATGCGGAGCATTGGCCGCCCAACCGGCCCAGCTGGCGATCTCCTGCGGTGCACTGGGGATACAGCTCACCCTCTGCCAGGAGGGGGTGGAGGCCTGGTCCCGCACCACCGGTACCGCGGTGACCGTGGTGGCCACGCCCAACTCCTCCACTGAGCGATTTGCCTTATATCAGCAGATTCTGGCCTCCCATTCCCCGGATATCGATGTTTTCCAGATTGATGTGGTGTGGCCCGGCACCTTTGCACCCCATCTGGTGGATCTCTCCCGCTATATCGGGCCCGACATCACCGACCAGTTCTTTGCCAGCATGATTCACAACAACACCATCGATGGGGCGCTGGTGGCCATGCCCTGGTATACCGATGCCGGAGTGCTCTATTACCGCGCAGACCTGCTGCAGAAACACGGCGAATCACCGCCTGAGACCTGGCAGCAGCTCACGGCCACGGCCCGCAGGATTCAACAGGCGGAGCGTGCAGAAGGCAACAGCCGCATGCAGGGATTTGTGTTTCAGGCCAAGGGCTATGAAGGGCTCACCTGCGATGCCCTGGAATGGATCGACAGCTTTGGCGGTGGCACGGTGGTGGACAGCGCAGGCAAGGTCACCATTGATAATCCACAGGCGGTTGCTGCATTGGACTTGGCTGCCAGCTGGATCGGCGACATTGCCCCGCAGGGAGTGCTCAATTACGACGAGGAAGCCAGCCGCGGTGTGTTCCAGTCCGGCAACGCCGTGTTTATGCGTAACTGGCCTTATGCCTGGTCATTGGGGAATGCAGCGGACAGCCCCATCAAAGGCAAGATCGGGGTGAGCGCGCTGCCCAGGGGCGAAGCACAGGGCCATCACAGTGGCACCCTGGGGGGATGGCAGTTGGCGGTGTCCCGTTATTCCAAACACCCGGCGCTGGCGGCGGACCTGGTGCGTTACCTTACCAGTTATGAGGAGCAAAAGCGGCGCGCCATTGCGGCCTCCTACAACCCTACCATTCGCGCCCTGTATCAGGATGAAGACGTGCTGCAGGCGGTGCCGTTTTTCGGCACCCTGTATCGCAGTTTTGAACACGCGGTGGCCCGGCCCTCCAGGGTGACCGGTAGCCAGTACGCCCGGGTGAGCGCGGAATTCTATTACACCGTGCACGATATTCTGAGCGGCAAGGTGCAAGCCGCCCCGGCACTGAACGCGCTGCATCATAAACTGGTCCGGCTATCGCGGGGGGAACAGTGGTGATCTCTCTTCATAAGAAAAGCCATCTGCACACAAGACGGGTGCGTTGGGCCTGGATCTTCCTGGCGCCGGTGGTGTTGGTGCTGGCCCTGGTGGCAGGCTGGCCGTTGCTGAAAACCATGGCCTATGGTTTTACCGACGCCAGTTTGATTGATCCGGAGTCGGCGCAATTTGTGGGATTGGATAACTTTGCGTTTCTGCTACAGGACCCGTACTGGTGGTCAGCGGTGTGGAATACGGTGGTGTTTGCGCTGAGCTCGGTGTTTCTGGAAACCGTGCTGGGTTTGATCATCGCGTTGGCCTTGAATGCGCAGTTCCGCGGCCGTGGTGGCTTGCGTGCGGCGATCCTGATTCCCTGGGCCATTCCCACGGTGGTGTCGGCGCAGATGTGGAACTGGATGTTCAATGATGTGTTCGGGGTGATCAACCACTTACTGTTGGGCGTGGGCCTGATCCAGGCGCCCATTGCCTGGACCGCCTCCCCCGATACCGCGTTGCTGTCCATCATTCTGGTGGATGTGTGGAAGACCACGCCGTTCATGGCACTGTTGCTGCTGGCAGGGCTGCAGATGCTGCCCAGGGAGTGTTATGAATCCGCCCGGGTGGATGGCGTGCATCCGCTCAAGGTGTTCTTTAAGGTCACCCTGCCGTTATTGAAGCCTGCGTTGACGGTGGCCATTATCTTCCGCCTCTTGGATGCTTTGCGGGTGTTCGATCTGGTGTATGTGATGAGCGGCAACAATCGCAGCACCATGTCCATGTCCGTGTACGCACGGCAGCAATTGATTGATTTCGGTGGCCTGGGCTTTGGTTCCGCTGCCGCCACATTGATTTTTGCCATCATTGCCTTGTTCACCGTGGTGTATCTGATGGCGGCACGGGTGGGGCGCGAGAACTGATATGAATCCAAAGCGGATGAAAAAGATCATCGCACGCATCGCCTTCTATCTGCTGTTGGTGGTCATCGGCATGTACACGGTGTTCCCGTTTTACTGGGCGATTGTGTCGTCCCTCAAAACGGGCTCGGCGCTGTTTGAAGTGGAATACTGGATCTCGCAACCCTATTGGCAGAACTATGTGTCGGTGTTCCAGGAACAGCCGTTTGGCCGCAACATCCTGAACTCGCTATTCGTGGCGGTGTCCACGGTGGCGTTGTCGCTGGTGCTGGCCTTGGCGGCGGCCTATGCCATTGGCCGCATTCAGTTCCGGGGGCGGATGCTGTTGCTGTTTGTGATTCTGGGGGTTTCCATGTTTCCGCAAATTGCGGTGCTGTCGGGCATGTTCGAGCTGATCAATTCACTGGGCCTGTACAACAATCTGTTGGCGCTGTCGTTCTCGTACCTGATTTTCACCTTACCGTTCACCGTGTGGGTGCTCACCACCTTCATGCGTGAGTTGCCGAAAGAACTGGAAGAAGCCGCCATCGTCGACGGAGCAACGCCCGTTACCATCGTTACCCGGGTGTTCCTGCCGCTGATGGGGCCGGCGCTGGTCACCACCGGATTGTTGGCGTTTATTGCCGCCTGGAACGAATTTTTATTTGCACTGACCTTTACGCTGTCCAGCGAAATGCGCACGGTGCCGGTGGCCATTGCCTTGACCTCCGGCGCCAGCGCCCATGAATTGCCCTGGGGCAACATTATGGCGGCTTCGGTGATTGTGACGGTGCCGCTGATTATTCTGGTGCTGGTGTTTCAACGTCGAATCGTGTCGGGATTGACCGCCGGCGCGGTGAAAGGATGAGGAGAACATAAACCATGGCGGCCATTTCCATGCAGACGGTTGCGAAACACTTTGGCAAAACCGAGGTGATCCGACAGGTGAACCTGGCCATCCACGACGGTGAGTTTGCGGTGTTTGTGGGACCCTCCGGCTGTGGCAAATCCACCCTGCTGCGGCTGATCGCGGGCCTCGAAGACGTCAGCGCCGGCAGCATCCAGTTCGATCAGCAGGATGTCACCGCGCTGGAACCCAGCGAGCGCGGCGTGGCCATGGTGTTCCAGTCCTATGCGCTCTATCCTCACATGAGCGTGTACGACAACATGGCCTTTGGCCTCAAACTGAAAAAAACCGACAGCACCACCATCCAACAACGGGTACAGGAATCCGCCCGCATCCTGCAGATCGAACATCTGTTGGACCGTAAACCCAAGGCGCTGTCCGGCGGGCAACGGCAGCGGGTGGCCATCGGCCGTGCCATCGTGCGCAAGCCCCGGGTGTTTTTGTTTGATGAACCCCTCTCCAACCTGGATGCAGCGTTAAGAGTGCAGATGCGGCTGGAATTGAAACGGCTGCACCGCGAGTTGGGCACCACCATGATTTACGTCACCCATGACCAGGTGGAAGCCATGACCCTGGCAGATCGCATTGTGGTGTTGAACGGCGGTCAGGTGGAACAGGTCGGCACGCCCCTGGAGCTGTATCATCACCCGGCCAACCTGTTTGTGGCGGCGTTTATCGGGTCGCCGAAGATGAATTTTATTGCGGGGAAGGTGGTGGCCAGCAACGGCAAGCTGGTGCAGGTGGATATTGGTGCAGGGAATCCGATCCCGGTGGAGGTGGGTGAAGCATCAGCATTAGGTTCCGGCGCGCCCGTCACGCTGGGCGTGAGACCAGAACACCTGTCCGTTACCCGTGCGTCGCCCAATCGAAACAACAATCCACCTGCCAATGTGGAAGGAACTGTGGTGGCTGTTGAGCATTTGGGGTCAGAGGCTTATGTCCATCTGAATCTGAAAACCGACGCCCCGGTTGAGCCATTGGTATTCAGAGCCAATGGAGACGTGGTGTGGGAGACCGGTCAGCCAGTGGTGCTGAAGATGGAGCCCCACAAGTGTTATCTGTTCGATGATTCGGGCGCAGCTGTAGCCCGCGGCCATTGATCTAGGCAAGAATTATCTCTAAGCTAAGCGACCGATTAATAATTGATCGTAATTAGTGACGTTTGATGCGTCGTGTGTCTGTGAGTGAACTGGGTTTGGTCATTCGATGATGTTGAAATATTTCAGGCTTTTCGTTTTTATAAATGCAGCTCTTTTTTTATTTGGTTGTGGTGGTTCCGATAAGTCCTCTTCTGATGACGATGGGCCCGAAGAGGAAGAATTTGTTGCGGTTTCTGATGTGGATCTCACCGGGACCTGGCTTAAGACCGATACAACCGAGATGTATAAAGAGGAAACCGGAGAATATCTGTCCACTACCTACGTTAAATTCAAATACGTATTGGAAGACACACCCAACGGTGTCAAAGCTGAGAGGTGTTGGGAATTGGGAGGCTACGCAGGATACGGCGTGAAGACCCTTGAGCATTTCTACATGAGTGTCTACGAAGATGGATACAAAATGCAGGATGAAAACACCTTATTGCGGAGATCAGAGCACACGGATGAGTACCGCCCGGGCTTTATATTCAAAAAACAAGAAAAGCTGCAGCGATTGGGTACTGAAACCCTGGTAGACGATGGACATCTGACCATTTCCGGGACTAACGTCAACGTGAGTGAAAGCGATAATGTGTGCTACTGGCATGTAACGAGCACACTGGGAATCACTCAGACCGTGGAACTATTGGTGCCCTATCTGGACCATTACCTGAGTTTTTCAATTCGGTTCATTGGGGTTCTTCAAGTCGGTGAATATGAGTACGAAGAATACAACGATAACAACCAGATAATTGATGTGAACGTGTACTCTGGAGCAACGGGTTTTTGGGATGCCGTCGGCTCTAATATCCTCGCTCCGGATGCAGCTACCATCGAAATCACCTCTGTTGAGCCGAATTACTTGGAAGGCCGTTTCAGCTTTGTGGGTCAGGACATGGAAAGCTACACCGGAAGTTTTGGTATTCATCTACCCTGAGCCTCTGCAGGCAATACCGACCAGGGTTGCCTGCTTTTTGACCACAAACGGCAGCTTATTTTATAGCCATGAAGACTCTATAATCACACCATGACTATAAAAGAAAAAAGCGATCTCTTCAGCAGCTCGATCTTTTCCCGCCTGTCGTTACGCAGGAAGCGCGCACCTGTCCCTGCGGATTCCGCGGATTTTCCCCGCATTCCCCAGTTTGAAATGCTGGACAAGCTCGGCGAAGGCGGAATGGCGTCGGTGTACCTGGCGCGGCAGACCCGTACCGGCCGCGAAGTGGCGATCAAGATTCTGGCCACTCACCTGCAATCAGACTCCCTGTGGGCCAATCGCTTTCTGGATGAAGCCACCCGCTTGGCGGAACTCTCGCATCCCAACATCGTGCCCGTGTTTGACTGGGGCAACGCCGAGGGTAATGCCTATATTGTCATGGAGTATATGAAAGGCGGCGACCTGAAGACGCACATCCGACAGGGGCACTTGAACCTGCGCCGGGTGATCGATATTGTGCGGCAGGTGGCTTCGGGTTTGGATTTTGCTGGCGAAAAAGGTTACGTTCACCGCGACATCAAGCCGGACAATATCCTGTTCCGGGAAGACGGCTCACCCTGCATTCTCGACTTTGGCATTGCCAAAAAAAGCAGCTCGACGACGGTGATTTCCAGCAGTGGTATGTTGGTGGGAACCGGCGCGTATTTAAGCCCCGAGCAGGCCAATCCCAATGCAGGCAAGGTGGATGCCCGCAGTGACCTGTACAGCCTGGGTGTGGTGTTGTATGAGATGCTCACCGGACGGCGCCCGTTTGAGTTTGAGCAGCGTAACCCCCTGGAAGCCTTTCAGTTGTTTGTGTACGCCCATATCAACAGCCCGCCACCGGATTTGCCACAGGTGTTGCAGGCGTTCCAGCCGATCATGAATAAACTGCTGGACAAGAACCCGGCTAACCGGTTTGCCCGGGGCAACGAATTGAAAGCGGCACTGAATGCGTTGGAAAAGAACCTGTCGGAGGAGTTACTGCAATACTCTGCAGGGGAACAGCACGAGGTCACCCTGACCATGCCGGGTGCGCCCAACCAGGCTGCCAACCACGCGTTCCATAAAAACACCACGTTGGTGAATTCAGCGTTAACCCATCCCAAAGCGGAAGACAGAACCGATGCTGACGTGCGGCCGGAAGCAGAAAAGCAGCGCTCGGGCTCGTTGTTGCTGGTGGTGATGTTGATCATGTTGATAGGGGGCGGGATCTGGTGGGCGAATGACACTCGAGTCTCGTTGCAACCGCCCTCCAACCTAAGCGACACAAAGCATGACACCACACCCAAGGCGATTGAATCCACTACGCTAAAACCGGAGCCTGCCACAACGTTGACTGCCCTGCCGGACGTGTTCGAAGTCGTTGTTCCTGATGCCGATCTGGACGATTGGGATACGCAAAAACGTTTGGGGGATCTATACCAGCAATTGCCAGGGTTGGAAATCAAACCCAGTGACGAAGACGACATTGCTGCTGCCCGCCCGCTGGCGGAGCCCATTACGCCGAAGGTAGAAAGCGATCCGGTCCAGCAACATCAACAGGCGTCTCAGGAAGTGCAATCCAAACCCAATCCTGAATCTTACTCTGCTCCCGAGACTGCCGTTGAAACCGTTGCTGAAGCGCTGCCTGAACCGACGCCTGCACCTGAGTTTGCTCTCGAGCCTGAACCTGCGCCTGAATCTGTATCAGAACCGGTATCAGAACCGGAACCGGCCCCACCAAAAGAGAAGCCCGCCAAACCCAAAGTGCGGACCTTTGGTTCCTTCTAAAAAATAACCTGTAAGCCGGCACTGAGTCCAAGAATGGTTTCATCCGTTGCAACCTCGGAGCCCTCGAACGAAGGCAGCCCGGTGGTGTCTTTCGCGTCCATGCTGTAGAACTGCGCCCGGCCATCAACGAAATAGAACAAGTACTCATTCAAGGGGGCGGTCCACGCCAAAGAGGTGCTGGTGCCCTTGCTCTTGCCTTCATAATCAAACTCCGAAGACCCGAACGCATCGTGGTAGTTATCCGAATACTCGCCATCCATATAGGCATAGGCCAAACTGGCGGAGACCTTACCGGAACCAACCCGCCATCCGGCACCCACACCCACAAAGAAACCCTTCTCCTCGTAGCGTTGCGTATATTCCTGATCGTCATCCTGCAGCATGACCGAGGCAGCGTTGGTACAGGTTACGTCCCGGCAGGCATCCGGGGTGAGCTCGGTGAGCCCCTGCATGTAGCCGGTGAACACCGAAAAAGTATCGTTCAGGTTGTATCCCAGCACCAGGCTGATGTCATTGCGGAGCACATCGGTGGACAACGAGGTGCCCTCGGTGGTGAACGGAATGCTGGAATCGACGCTGCTTTCCGACAGCGTGTTTTCCACCTTGAGCACCGTATAGAATTGTTTGAAAAACAAAATTCCCTGCAACGTTGCCACTGGAAGGCTGGCCTTCAGATCGCCGTCGGTGGCGTTGCTGTTGGTGAGCAGGTTCAAGCCTGTAAACCGTTGTTCCATTTCCAGTTGCTTGTATTGCACTGCCAGTGAAAAACCGGCACCGACCTCGCTGGCCCAGGTGGTTGCCGGTACCAGGAACAGGAACATCGGTAATGCGAGTGAGAGTGCGCTTTGTTTGGTAATCGGATGCATCGTCATAACTTCTACTGTTTGATAAGTGACAGTCTTTCTACGCCGCGGCTGGTGGAAACATAGAGGTTGTTGCCGTGGGCAGTGACGTGATAGGCGTAACCGAGGGTGTCGGCTGAACCGATGAGCCTGGGGTCAGATGCATCGGACACGTCCAATACGGTCACGCCACCACCGTAATCAGCAACATACGCGTATTGACCGTCGAAGGCCAGGTGAAAGGCTAATCCCGGGGTGTCGATGGTTGTCACGACGGTGGGTGTGGATGGATCACGGATATCCAGCACGATCACACCGGCGCTGTTGGCGGCAACATAGGCGAAGTCGCCCAGTCTGGCGACATGGCTGGCGTAGCGGACGCCATCAACATAGCGCTGCAGTTGTGGGTCACTCAGATTGCTGATATTGATAATGCCCAACCCTAAGGACCCGGAGGAAGCGAACAGATAGTCGTCGATTTTTGCGGTACTCAACAGTGATCCTGTGAGGCTGAGTCGGCTGATTTCCAACATCTGAGCCGGATCACTCACGTCAACAACATAGAGCCCTTGTTCCAATGCGCTAAGGTACGCGACATTGTCCTCCAGCAATACGGTGGAAACCCGATCGGGTGCATCGTACTCCCCAAGTAAGATTGGCGACGATGGCAGGCTAAAATCCACGGCTTGAACGCCAACGCCATCGGTGGCCACGTAGCCTATGCCATTGTTCAGAACAAAGTCCCGAGTACTGCTTTCGATTTGCTCATAGCCGCTTTCATATGCGGGCTTTGACGGTTGATTCACATTGAGGGTGTGAACACCGAAGTCGTGCTCAACAACATAGAGATTTCCGTTATTCACCAGGGTGGAACGGGCGATGCTATCCACCGCAAACAGCGGAGTACTGATGGGTGAGAGAAACTGATGAGCATCCATGGCCAATAATCCGGAAGGCCCACCTGCAACGTACAGCAGTTTATCGTGAGCGCTTATGCCATAGTTCGGGGAGGGCGTAATGATACGGCCGATGATCTCAGGGGTACTCGGATCGGAAACATCTATTATCCGAATATTCCCAGTGGACTCTAAAAGATAGGCGGTATCACCAACCACCATGAGCTCTGATGATGAATAACGCAGAGGCAACTCCCCAACCTTATGAAAATCAGCCGGATTTGAGCGATCAAATATCTCGATGCCATCCCGACCCACCACATATAAATATCCGGGCAACAATGCCAGGTGGTGCCCCTGGGTTGCACCGAAGTAGATGCGGCTTTCCGCTGCCTGACTGATGTCCTTAACCAACAACCGGCTTCTTTCAGAATCTTCTCGGGAAGGATCGAAGCTGGTGTATAACGCATACAGTATGTTGTCTTCGAATCGCGCGGAATTGGCCTCATACTCCACGACGATATGCCGACTCAAACCCAGTGGGGAACGTGGGTTGTGAATACTGAGAATGCGCGCGCCCTCCTCCCTGTCACTGATCACCAACGTCTGACCGCTTACGGCCAGGGAGCGGACACTGGTCATGGGGATGGTATCGATCAAGTCCGGGGAGCGCGGATTCTGAATACTGACAACGTGGACACCATTTCCGGCCGAAAGGTATGCGTAGTCCCCGTATAACACAATATCCCTGGCCTTTTTGCTCAACCCCAACGAGCCCACTTCCGCCATCGAATCCACTTTGCTGATGTCATAGACTCGCAGCCCGAACAGCACGTCCGTCACGAAAGCGTATTCACCTTTGATAGCTACGTCCATAAACCTGCCATTGGTCGATACGCTAGACAGCACAGGGTTGATGTATTGGGTTGCCAAGGTTTTGTGATGACCAACGTTGAAATCGGACACCAGGTTTGCCAATACCAGGTCGAACAATGGTACGCGGGTAATGGGGGGGTAGTCGGCGGTATGTAGAGGGTGCCAGCGCAACAGATCCTGATAGGTTATAGTGCTTGGCGAAGGCGTGTTGAAGATCCAGCGCGCCATACTGTTCATAATATTCGCCAGCTGGTCAGCAGAATATTCAGCCGCAACGTAGTACGCCAGGTTCTGATACACAATCTCGGTCAGCGCTGATGCCGTCCAGTTGCCTTGCTGCAACTGACGACCACTCAGCATGACGTGAATCGGGGCCTCCACTGCGCAGGTCGTCGCGGGTGGTGTGGGGGGGCAGGTAATTTCCACCACATACAGGCGACTGTCGCGAATGGCACTGGAGGGAACCGCCAACCTCAGTGCGCCATCCTGTTCCACTTTGCCGTTACCCAGCGCCACCTGCTGCTTGCCGCGCAGTACCAGATCCTTATTCAGCCCATAGATTGCGAAATCCGCGCCTTCCATGGAATAGAAGGTACTGTCGCTGCGGGCAATGGCAACCTGTCCGTTGATGGCGATTTGATTGGCATTTCGGTCTGCGCTGGAACCGGAGCCACCGCCGCCGCATGCAGATAAAGCGTAAACCATGACGGCCAGCATCATCATTGAAATGTTTGATGATCGGTGCACGTGGCATTCTCCCCGGACGAGAATTGCATTCGACGCAATACAGCAAGGTCGCCTGAATGCGCGTGAATATTGAGCCCCATATTATTTGGTGGAGACACGGCCTAGAAATAGTGAATATTAACGAAAAGGAACCTTTATTCGTTAACAGCTTAATGGCCGGTGGAATGCGTCCAGCAGGATGTGGTGGTTTAATGTTCAGATCTATAAGGTTGGAGCCATCCAGGTATTCCCCTGAACCCCTGACTGGCTCATTCCGCCGGCCTGGCTTTAGCCTCCAACCTGTAATCCGTGTAACAGGTCACCGTCCGGCTGTCCAGGCTCCAGGAAGTTGTATTCACCTCCCTCACATCACCTACATACACCCTGGTGCCATCATCGTAAGACCCACTTAAGGTTGGGTCATAAGTGAGTTCAATTCGATAGTAACCTTCATGATAATAAGATACGTTTTCAGTCGTCATGCTGAGCGTGCGCGGAAAGTATTCCAGCCCGAGAATGGTGTCTGCTTCGGGATCATAATCTGCGGGGTACTCATAGGTGTCATTGTCAGCATTGCCGGCAATGTATACCTTGTTTGCTTCCAGATCGAATCGCCATGACTCGGTATAGGTTTCTGTTGTTCCAGGTGGGGTTGGAATGCCAGATTCGTTGCCACAACCCATGTTGCCTTCCTCAGCATCTGTCACAGGTGGTTCAATCACGTTAATGACCACAGTGGCGGTAACGTCTACATTGAACTCGGTGGTGTTGCGAACACCGAGCTTCACCTCAACTCCGGTAGTTGGCTCAATCACGCTTGGATTTACCAGTATCAGAAACATTTCGGGTACAGTGTTGTTGGTCATCGCGTTATACACGATTTCGTAACCCTCACTGTCTCCTGCTGCTTGATACAGATAGTCGGCAAACTGCTTGTATGAGCCACCGGCCATATTCAGAACCCCACTTCCCTGAAAATTGGGATCGTTGGAGATCAGATAGACGTCGAGGCGCCCATTGAAGTCAATGTTCAGATACGTCTCTTTGACGTTTGATAAGTCCCATTCGGTTGCTGGCAGCACGATGGAGACTGCGCCGGCAGGGGGAATCTGTCCATTTGCAACTATATTGGTGATGTTGGATTCGAAGCTCTCCACATTGCTGTTGGAATCTGGAATTTGAGGCGAGAACTCCGCATTTCCTGTTTTGAAAATAGTGAAAGGCCTGCCATCCCGCGCACCGCTTTCGTTGCCCTGCTTATCCAGCATGTTCAGGCTTTGAATGGTGTTGAAATCAGGGTGATGGGCGGCAAACTCGTAGTAGGCCAATGCAGATCCAAGAGACTGATCGATCTGGGCGTAGTCATCAAAGAAGAAATTGCATTGAAGTCTGCTTTCCGTAAGCAATTGACTTAAACGCTGAACACCATCGTCATCTGAGGAGCTTGCGGGTAACAGCAGATTTCGATAGTTGGATAAATAACTATCGCACTTTGCGTTTAGCATTTTATGAAACAGGAAGCGAGCATATGGCTGTGATCTTGAACTAGAGTCGCCTGATTCGATATTGCTCGAAAGCCCATGCTGGAGTGTTCGCCCTAGCAGGTATCTAAAAGATTTTATATAGACATCCAGGTCATCATAGATAAAATCTTCAAACCAACGCGCACCTGACTCTTCTAACCAGTCCCTTTCATTCGACCAAGGGTTGGGGCTCATGGGGTAAGTTAAATCCTGAGCTCTGTGAAACAACTCATGTGCGAGTGTGGAGCGCATGAGACTTGCGCCAATAGAGCCGTTATTATTCAGATAAATCTTACCGGAAGGATTTACCACAGATGGAGCATAGGCCCCAAGATCGTTTTTCCATTCAATAGAATACCCAAGAAGACTTTTGTTATCAGCAACATCAATATAGATGTGTCCCTCTATTCCCATACTGAAGAGCTGTGGGTCAGATATAACACCTATAGCATCAAACGCCCATTTCGCGACATCTTCTATGTTAGCTGAATCTACATTATTGCCACTTTGCCACCTGGTATCCTGTAATGACGAAAAACCGGATACCCGAACTTCTTTGTCTACTCCAATCTTGGAACAAACCCATCCTTCATATTCAAAACTCAACAGAGGGGCTTCTCGATCAATACAAGTTATATCGGTGTATTTGTTTGCAGTCCTGGGTACCGCATTCAGCGAACGAGCTGTGGCTACAGGGTCGCGCAAGGGGCTTGCTACTGCTGATGGTTGTAACAGCGCAACCACATAGAGCCCATTGGTATTGGTCATACTCAAATATAACTTGGCGTCCGGGCCACTGATTTCTATATGTCGGTTGAGTGACGCCGGCAGCCAAATGCCACCCTCCGAATGCCCGGATTGAGTGTAAGTCAACAGAACGGGTTGCTTCTCCTCCAGGTTCTCAGTCGGAAAATTCAGGGGGATGGATACGCCCAGCTCCCCTTGATAGCTGTCTTGCACAATAAACGGTTGGCTCAGCGTTGTAATGCCGGAGGGCAGGTCGGGAATACCAGACAATGGCAGACTGCGTATCCCGGTAAGGCCCAGGCTTCCGCTGTTAAGTCCGTTATCCAGAATCTCAAACGTACTCCCCATCAAATCACTGTCTGGATCAACGATCGTAAGTTTGTCTGAAGCAAAACTGATTTCGATGGGAACAGATGTACTGACCTTGACGCTGAAGGACACCTCAGCAACCAGAGTCCCGTCGGTTACTGCAATGGTTACGGGAAACTCACCCCCTTCGTCCGATGCATCCGGTAGCCAATGGATTTCACCGGTGGTGCTTTCAATGTCCATGCCTGATGGTTTCACCGGCGCTGAAAATTCCAATACACCGTGACCTGAATATAGTGCGGAAGGCAGCGCACTTGAGGTGAGTCCGGAAGGCCAGTCAAACAGTGCGGGCGGTTCGATATCCAGTGAATAACCCTGCATCGGTACTGCAACAGGATCTAGATCTGCATAAAGTGCATCGTCACTTTGTGCTTCACCCAGGATGATCTGGTAATCCTGGGTGCCGTTGTTCAGGCCGGCGTTGGTGCCTACCACTTCTATGGTTTGGGCAATATCCCAATTGGATGTGGTGAAGACCACCGCATCCACATTGGCTTCACCTTCGTTGGTGTTGCTTGATCGAACCGGTATGGTGACGTTTCGGGCGGGCTCACTGGCAAGTAACACGTCAAAATAGGCTTTACTACCGGGGCTGCCTGTATGTCCACTGGGCTGCCCCACCAAAATTCCGGGAGCGGGCCGTATTGTGACAGTCGTGGAGTCAGCATAGGCGTCATTGTTGTGATCGGTGATCGTAACTTGGAACGAAAGCTTATAATTCTGATAAACAGCGGGTGCTGTGAAGGATGGGGTCAGCGTGCCTGCATTGCTGAGTAGGACAGGTGAGCCATTCAATTGTGTCCACTCTATCGATATCACATTAGTGGCATCGAGCGTGTGAGTGGCTTCCAAGGCGACGATAGAAGATTCTATAACCTCAAAGTCGCTGATTGCCGTCACCGCCGCCACTTGGCTGGTGCGATCGGAATCGTCATTGCCTGAGCCGCTGCTACTGCCCCCTCCACACGAGATGAGCGCGAAAACAATGGCCAACACCACTCCGGCGCGGGCAGTGATATAAATATTCACTTCAATTCCCCCTATTGAAGTCGGTCGCTCCACCCCTTTGGTAGCTGACCAAACCCAATTATCAGTTAGTGCGGGAAGCCCCCAGCAAAATAACCGTCAAGATCACAACAATGACCACTGCCCACTGTAGAGCGCGTAGATGAATAACAGCATATTGGTGGTGCCGTGGGCGATGATCGCATCCAGGACATGCGTGCTTTTGTATCGCACGAACGCATAAATCAAACCCGCCACAGTGCCCGCCAGCCAGGCGCCGTGCAGCAGGCCAAACGCCAGGGAGCTGGCGACAACTGCAACGATGGAGAATTCAATGTTGCCCCGGGTGACCACCTCTTTGCCGGCCAGCTTGCAGAGCAGATAGCCCCTAAAACCCAGTTCCTCGGCGATGGGCACGGTGATCACGGTGCCGATAAAGCGGCATACCAGCCAGAACAGGGCCAATGAGCCGCTGGATTCCGCCAGGGTGCTGCCGATCAACTGGTCTGCCTCGGTATCCGTCGGCACCATCCAGATCCAAAGCACGGTCACCACCGCCCCGGCCAGCAGCGAAAAATAGCTCCATTGCATTGGGAAGAAATCCAGATGCTTCAAACAGTACAGCACCGCCGCGCCCACCACGACCACTCGTAACGGGTATAACCAATCGAACTGCCCGGATAACGCCTGAGTGAGGAAGGTCATGGCCAACAACGCCAGCAACGGTATCAGGGTGGCCAGTGGCAGGCCCATCGGCTGCTTGTGCGTGAGGGATGGCTTTGCCTCGGACTTGGAAAAGAACCGGCTGTTGTGAGCCAGCATCATGATGCCCAGCGACGTCAGAATAAACGCAATCCAACCGGCCTGGGAATGGAATCCCCACACTGCGACCTCTTCCGACCAGAAGCTGCCGATGAAAATCAACACCACAATGCGCAACAGATTGAACAGCCAGATGGTGGCGATGCCGATGGGGAACAGCCACAAGGCCCGCGGGAACCTGAATTCGTTGCGAAAGCTGTACAAGAAGATAGAGATAAACGAGATCACCAGACCAATGCCCTCATAGCCTGAGCATTGCGTATCCACGCTTACCAAAAAACCGTTCAGGCCGATGACGCGCTTGCCGAAATCCAGATGAATGCCATCACTGAAAAGACTGAGCATGAAGGCAACGCAAGAAAAGGTAATGTCGCTGAGATAGGACCATAAATTCTGCGTGGAAACACCCAGCCACCACACGCCATAACTGATGGCCAATGCACTCAGCAGATGCCATTTATGTTGGCTGAATACCCGTGCCCAAAAGGATCGGCTTGCGACCGATAACGCTGTGAAGGTCACCAGTGCCACCCCGGCGGCCAGCCATAACACCTGATACGCCAGTTGCGGCGAACCGATAGGAAAGGCTTTGTGGGTGAGCAGATAAAACAGACCAAAGCAGAGCACCTGCAACGGCAGAAAATAGAATTGGGAGACGCTGTAATGGCTCAAATATAATGTGCGGTAATCCTTCAGCTGCCCCTGGATCAGGATCACAAATACCACCAGCGAGAGGAACAAAGTCCTGGACAGGCTTTTGCCATGATTGAACAGCAGATCAGAAAGAAAGGAAGGGTCCGCTTGTTTGACCGCCCCATAGACATGGGCGCCGATGGCAAACTTTTCCCCTAGCAGGATGGCCACCACCGCAACCAGGTTGCATATCAACACCGACCGCAACGACAACTTCAGGTCAGAATGGATCATCATGGGGAATCAAATCTCCAGGCAAGCCCAGAACATCAGCGGATCAAAAGATTAACCCCATGACACTGGCCATGGGGTTGATCTTTGTTTCAGAAGCTTACTTGGACTTCTTGGACAGTTGACGCTCGCGATACGCGAGAACCAAACCACCTACCAGTGCGAAGGCAATACCCGCGCCGGCACCGTCAATTTCAGGTACGGCAGTTGGACCCGGTTCCGGGGTCGGGGTTGGATCAGGCTTGGAGCACTTTTTCACGGGAATGAACCCGTACCATACCCAAGTACAATTATCGCCGTATCCGCCGCCGCCGTATCCACCACCGCCGTATCCACCACCGCCATGTCCATACGTAGCGAAGGTACTGGATGAGAACAATGCTGCGCTCAAGGCAAATGCCAGCAAAATAGCTTTTCTCATAGCAAAACTCCAAAGTGTTTGATTATGAGCTGGGAACTAACAGTACAAATCGACTGATAATGCCCATCCCCCAATAGACCAATGCACTCTTTGGCCAAAAATTGCACAGCCAGGAAAGCATTTGACGTGATTCCGTTCGCAAAATCCAAGCCAAATACAAATTAGGTTTAAAAAACAATGATTTAGGTTTTTTGAGATGCTCGTGGTGTAAAATTAATCGACGAAAATTAAGTCAAATAGTCTAGTGGTTCACAGTTTTTCGGCGTTGGGGATGCTTTGGGGTAGGATAAATCCCGACCGGGGCGTACACATAACGACCCGGCCGGTCCTGGAACAATGGCTACTAAATCAGCATCATAGCGCATCAAAACTCGCACTAAACCCAAAATGATGCCGCGGCTTACCCACCGTCTTCACAGTCCCCGGCATGATCGACAGGCTGCTGTCGCCATAACTTAACACCAGACTATCGGGCAGCTGCACCACACCCAGCCCGCGATTGATCTGCTCCAGAATCAGGCCGGCAATGGCGCGGCCAAAAAACAGCTTGGGTGGGAACTGCAGGCGGTAGTCGTACCACTGGCCCAGGTTCAGGCTGATGTCGATCTGCGGGTTGATCAGGGCCAGTTGCAGGCCGCTTTCGCCGTCGGTGGCAAGCTGTACTGGTACTTCCATATTAAAGCTGGTGCGGCTGGCCAGTTCCCAGTCCCCGGCCTCATTACGCACTTCATAATGGATCTCGAAGTAATCCACGGTGAGGAAGGCAATGGATTGATCAACGCCCCGGAAAGACAACTCCGGAACACTCTTCGGTGCCAGCACGATGCGGGTGTTGGCGTTGTCCATAGTCGTAATAAAGTAGCCGCCGGTTTCCGTCAGCTCATCCAGAATGGGCACCGTGGGCGAGAGGATGCCCGCCTCATACACCGCCAGCAGCGCCTGGTTGATGATGTTGCTGTTCACCACCAGCCCCAGGTTGGCGCTGTTATCCGCGGCGGGCACGGTGGTGGGAGTAAAGCGGAAGCCCAACATATTGGGGGCCAGTCCGGGGGCGGGGCCCAGTTGCTCGGGGATGCCCAGCAGATCCGGGAAGATGTGATCGTCCAGCTGCAACACCTCGGGGAAGCCCAGGTTCACGCCCAGCTCGATGTCGCCCGGGCTCAGCTCGGTGGACTCGGTGCCGATGCGGCCCATCAGGGAGATCGTCATGCGGTTACTGTCCACTACATCCAGATCCTGCACACCCACTAACGCCGTGAGGAAGGCGCCATTGTTCACCGTGGCACCCAGGCGCACCTGCAGCTCATTGATCAACGGGTCGATGATCAGGTTGGCAAGTAGCGGCACCAGCTTGCCCAGCAACAGATCCACAATCAGATCGCGGGCGCCTTCGATGCCGCTTTCGATCAGATCGGCCACCCTGCCCGCCAGGCCGAAGCCAAAATTACGAATCGCCGCAGGCAGATTGAAATTGAGATTGAAATCGCTGTCGGCGCCGCCCAGGCCGATGGCATTGATGGACTGCACGCTGACGTTCACATCGCCGTCTTCCGCCTCCAGGCCAAAGTCAGCGGCCAGACGCAGACGATTCACATTGATGCCCGCATTAAAGCCCACCGTCAAACCGGAGGTGTTAATACCCAGCAGGTCCATCAACTCGTTTTCTTCAGAGTTGAAGCTCAACAGACGGCTGTTGATGCGCACACCCAGATCCGTGTCGCGCAGTTCTGCGTCCAGACTTACGCCATCCCAACCGGAACCGGACTTCAGATCCAGCTCATTGATCTCCAGCTCTTCAAACTCCAGATCCGTTAACGTGGCGCTCACAGAAATCAGATCCACATTCAAGGGGCCGATGGCCACCTCCGGCGTGCAATCCTCGTAACAACCGACGAAGGGCACGCAGACCTCGAAACACTGCCGGGGCACAATCACCACCTTACCCAAGCCAATCGATACCGACTCACTGAACAACGTATTGGCGTTGGCGCTGCCCAGCAACGCCGCCAGGTTCTGTTCCTCCACCAGCTCCTGGGCGAAGGGCACCAGCTCATCAATGGTGGCCTGATCCACATCCAGCTTCACGATGTCATTCAGCACCGTGGCGCGATCGGCGTAGTGCTGCGTGTCCACCTGGGCGTACACGTCCTCGGTGTTGAACTGATAAAACTGACTGGGGCTGACCTGAACCTCGAACTCATTACGACTGCCCAGCGTGGCGGGTACCCCGTTCACCGCCATGGCATACACCCCGGACGGGTCCACCAACTTGCCGTGAATGGTCACCAAGTCCCCGGCTTGTGATTCGGTGGGCAGCGCTTCAGTAATCAGCACTTCTGTAACAACAACCCGCGGCCCCTGGTTATCAAAGAAGAAAAAGCGCCTTGGCCCGAACTCCTGCGGATTCACCGACAGATTGTTCTGGCCCTGGGTGAGATAAGGGGAAAGATCTAAACCACTGGCGATGGCCTGACCCTCGGCGAACTCGAACAGATGCTGCACGGGCACGCCATTCAAGGTAATGCGCTCTGGCAGTTCATCGCAGCGGATCAAAAAACGTTCTGGTAGTTGATTGATAAAGCGCGCGTTCTTGTACGGCAATACGATCTCGTATTCCTGGGATTTACAGCCTGAAGTGATTAAAAAAGATACAAGAAGAAGCCCGAACAAGAGCCGGTCTATGTTTTTGTCCATGCCCCACCATTCCATTAGCCAATAGGTTCGGGTTAAGTGTAGTAGCGTATGGGCTCGATAAAATTGTGTTCTAGTTTTGATCTGTGTGCTGGTTGATCAGCGTTATGGATCATATCATGGGCAATTCGGATTGATTTGTAATGGGACGCGGATAATCCTGACAACGAGCATAATCTCTTCACGAGGCACTAGTGAAGCGAGTTGATTGAGTGAAGTGGCCGGGAAGAGAATTTGCTGGCTAATTTGCATCCAAAGAGTACAAGGGGGCTGGAAATGGGAATTCGTTTGGGGAAGATCTTTACAGTGGTTAGCGTGCTGGCACTGTCTAATGTTTCTTACGGGCAAGTATGGAAATACACCTACTCGGGTGGGCCGTTACTGATTGATGAAAGCACCGACTACAGTGGCTTTCCGGATACGTTTCCTGGTTACACCGGCGACATATTGATCGATGAGAACGCGTTGCCCGGAGGCACTCTGGTCAATGCAACGGTGTCGTTTGTGGCCATCGCCGCCTATTTTGAACACGAGGACTACACCATCAATACGCCATTCGGCATTCTGGATAATGCAAGCCAGGTTGATGGGCTGCTGGCATTTGATATCCACGAGTTTCCGGCCATTGAGGCTTTCTTCAATTTCACCACCGACGAAAACCGCCAAATCGTCTCCTGGGAAAGTGACTTTCTTGCCGGACCACCGGACGGTGGCATCAGCAGCGAGAAGGGAGATTACTTTCGCATCGGAGGCGATGGGCCAGACGTCTACTGGTACTCTGAAGGCGCTGGCTCCTGGAGCCGGCCCCATGCGGTGCCAGAGATATCTGCAAGTGCTGGTGGACTGGCGCTTGGGTTGCTTGCTGGGTTGATGATGCTGATGCGAGAACGCAAAGCAGGGCGTTCTCGACGAAGGTAATACGTGCTGGGTTTGGGTTAGCTTTTCCTCCAGCTTCGCTGAGCGGGTATTCTGCATACAGGCTTCCCCCTGGAGAAATTGGTTTCCCGATGATCAGTTGGGGCTTCCCGGTGGTGAAATTGGTTTCCCGTTGATCAATCGGGGCCTCCCAGTGGGGAAAGTTGGCTTCCCGGTGATCAATGGGGGCTTCCCAGCGGAGAAACTGGTGCCCCAGTGATCAATGAAGGCTTCCCAGTGGCAAAATTGCCTTCCCCGCGATCAATCTCAGGCGCTTTTAGCCCAGGCAAAATCCATCTGCTTTGCCGTCGCCTCGGCCAGTTCAAGGCTGTGCAGTTTACTGACCAGGTGCAGGCTCATATCAATGCCTGCCGAAATAGCAGCGGATGTCACGATGTTTCCCTGATCGACCCAGCGTACCTGTTCTATCGCATCAAGCTGAGGGAACTGAGCTTTCAGATCAGGGATATCCTCCCAGTGGGTTGTCACTTGTTGGTTGGACAACACCTGAGCCTGAGCCAGTAAAAAGGCGCCGGTGGACACCGAAGTGATCAGCGATACTTTGGATGCTTGAAGGGAAATCCAGTCCAGAACGTTCTGTTTACTCATCTGATGGGTGTGAACGCCACCGGGAATGATCAACACATCCAGCTTGGGATGGTTGGACAAATCAAAATCCGGTAATACCCGATAGCCTGCCCTGGCGATGACGGGATCGAGATTCTCGGCAATCAGGAATGGGTTGAATGGCTGATTGTTCTGGCAAACTCTGGATGCAGTGGAGAAGACTTCGAAGGGGCCTGAGAAATCCAATACTTCTGTATTGTTGTAGATGTAGATTCCGATGTTCATGGATCACCCTTTCATGGCTGGTGGTCTCCCGCGTGATGCAGGCCAGCTCGGCTGAACCTTATCTTGGATCATGCTACAACTTAATCCACAACTGGTCATGCAAGTGGCCTCCGGCTCGCTCTGCCCAGGTTACCAAATACTGTGTCCTGTCGAAAAGTACCGTGGACGAGGCGATGCTGAGCGCACTGGATTGATTGCTTGGGCTGCTGGACGAGCCCGCATTGCTAGCCACCGTGGCGCTGTTGATCATTCAGGAGATCTTTGCCCGCTTGCAAGCAACCAAGCTGGACTGGTGTTGCTTCGCAAACCAAATAGCATAATACTACAATTTTATGCTCGCTCCTTTTTATCAACCCCAGTTCTTGCAGCATTTATTGTGTTTATTCTTGCTGCAATGAACAAAGGATTAACTACAAGCTGAATTGGCTAGCGCCCCTATTAACGAACATTGCGAGGTAAGTTATGGTTGCGTAAGCTCGAAATGGTTATTAATAGTCGTCGCCATAGTCGTCCCAGAAACGGTCCATAGAAAGGTCGTCGTATCTTTCTGCTTCCAGAGCTTGGTTTAGCATATCAGTCAGACCAATTTTTTCCCTGTTTGGTCTTGCATTAATCATAAGACTTAAAGTTTTTTGCAGGCCTTTGATTGTCACGCGTTCCGATTTTGCTAGATCATCAAAGACACTATAAATGCTATTTTCCTGAGCATATATATAGAGAGCACCACGCCACCAATCATCCTCAGCCAATTGGACAATGTCGACTTCTCTGTTGCTACTTATTTCCAAAGATGCTAGATGTTCCTGCATCCTAAAGTGTCCAAATCCATACAAACCTGACACAGCATCTTTTTGCAGAATATTGCATGGATCAATTAATTCTTCAACACACCTACTTATCAGATCGGGAGTATATTGCTCACCTATACTTTCAATTAACATTTTCACAGTCATATTTTTAGAAACTTCTCTCACCCCCTTTTTGTGCATAGAGAAAGCTAGCTTTTTTGAGCACTTTTGGAGCAGTTCTGGAGGGCACGTCTGACGCTCAATCCTTTTAAAGTTATCGTACTCTCCGGTAAGCAATTTTAGTCGCTTGTTGTAAACTCCACACTCAGAATCCGCATCAACAACCCCATGCTCCGACAGAGAGCACATAATGGTGGCTAACAAAGGCGTTCGCAAATAATCGAATGAATTTTTCTCCTTGATGGACTCCACCAATTTCTCAGCGTTCGACTGGCTCTGAACTTTACTTCGTATAAATTCCAACAACTGTTCATCAGTAAAAGGAAGAAGTGTAATTCCCAAAAATTCAATTTCATTTAAATAGCTAACGCAATCTCGACTAGAGATAATTAATTGAGTGTCTGGAAATTTACTTTTAAATTTGGTGATTGCAGGCAGCACCCCTGGAATAGCATTAAACACCTCATCCAGACCATCAAGTATTACCGTCATTCTACCAGTAATACTGGCTTTCAAATTGGCGACATTCTCTGGAGAAATAGCACGATTAGAATTCAGCAATATTAGTTTCAAAATCATGTCATCTTTAAAGCTTTTTGCCCCCTCTTCATCATTCAAAATCTCTTTAACTTGTCCAACAAAATGATTCAAAGACAAATACACTAATTTTGACCCAGAATTTGCGGCAATTCTTGCATATCGCTTTAGAGTAGTTGTTTTTCCAACCCCGGCGCCACCATATACAGCTATATCATAACCTGAATCAAACACGATCACAGGTGATATGCTGACACGATCCTCTCCGATCTTTTCTTTCTTGAAGTCAAATGATGTTCTAAACAAAAAATCTTCACGATTAACCTGAGACAAAAAAGACAAATATGACTGCGTCCTCTTTAAAAAATCAAGCAGCTCAAACTTCGTCAATGCACCTTTGTTTAAATTTTCTACCCCTTTTAGATAAAGTTCTTTTTGGGTAGTAAAATAATCTAAAATACGATCGCAATCTAAATCAAAAACGTACGGTTGATTGTAAAACACTTGCTTCTTAATGGATTCCATTTTCTTGGTGCAATCTAGCCTCATTTTCATCCAATCAACAATTGTATGAATTTCAGAATCAAATGAACTGTCATCAGCCAACGGAACATCTTCCAGCGATACGCCAGAAATCGCTTGATAAACCCAATCAATAATTTCTCTTTTTTTGTTTATAGCCTCAGTATCTGCTTTGCTAACTTTCTTAGCATCCTTTTTTCTGAGGGATTCTTCTTTTTCTGAGACGGCTGCATGCAATGACCTAAGAGCGGATCGAATCTTATCACCCAAGTCGGACTCTAAATCGGTCTCCCTTGCCAAGCTTGATAGCAACGTTTGGTTTTCATTGGATTCATACTTTTTCTTGTCAGCATGAAATTTATTTTCAATTTCACTTATTGACTGACATGAAAGCTGCAAGCCGTAATTGGACTCAAAATATTGCAAAGCTCTCTTGGTTGATGGCCAATCACCCTCAACATACTTCAGGTGAAGATTTTTTATTGTAAGCGTTAAGTACAGCAATATATTTGAATCAAATGCTCCAACAAAAAAAGCTAGATCACAGTAATATTTTTCCAACTCCTGATCAGTGAAATCTTGCAGTGCTTCATTCAATTCATTCTTGTTTAGACTTTCCGAATCAATATCAGGAGTAAGAAGATCCCCTATGGGTGTAATTACTTCGAGAAGCTCTGGCTTGTGTTTATGTATCAACTCAATTATTCGAACACCATCGATTGGTTCAATTCTTGGATGCAAATCAAACAATTGTGATTCAACTTCATCCTTAAACCTCTGATCCATCTTTTCAGGAAATGCTAAATAAACTTCATCAGGGCGCTTTTTTAAGCCATCCATTAATGTTAACTCTGTGCCAACCGCTTGCCTAAGCTGATGTAAGAGTCTAGTAAACTCTGGAGCATCCTGTGATGGCTTTCCTAATTTTCCAACTTTTTTTGACTGTATGTACGTTACATACGGCGTGCTACTCATAGGCTTATCTAGAGTGGCAATAATATCCCTACCTTTTTCGTAAGGTCCGCCATAAAAACAAACTCTTGTATACCCCATCGCTTCTAATAATGGTTTGACAATCCGCTTCGAAAAATCATCTTCTTTCAAAGACTCTAGATTACGAAGATGCTGCTCAATTTTTGTAGTCACATTAAAAACCCTAGCAAGATTATTATTTAACCTTAATGCTTAATGCTTAATGCTTATTGCATACTGCAAGCATTTGATGGATCCGCTTTTTTATCTGGCACTGAATTCTAACGAATACTTCATCATGATTTAGTTGAACTGTTTAAGATGCTCACACCTGCAATCCTGACTAGATGGCACTCAGTTAGATCTTGTCGCTTTTGGCCTCATTCAAAAACAAAACTAAAGCCGCACTTGTAGGTTGTTGACACGCTCTAAAAGCTGAGTTAGTTGGTCGTTCTCTGCTGCGGTTTTCTGTTCACCCAAACGCTCTGCAGCAAACACTCCACTATGCATTTTTGGAAACCAGTTTGCTGAATGTAGAAAATATAGGTTGAAAATCTATGCAATCCGCTTTAGATAATCTAATAGCCTTTACCCACAGAGTACTTTTTTCAATTTTATATCTTTAGATATCCCAAAACCATCTGGAGAGCATGCTAGCGTCTTGCTCAGTGTGGTTGGTTCGATTGCTTCAGCGAGTTATGAAGTTAGCAAAAATACATGTGTCATATGAAGTAGCAGCTTAAGGCTATACTAGCTTTATAGTTGATAACACTTTGTCGAAGGTTTCTTTTGTGCTTTCAAAAAGTTCCTCGGACTCATGGCAGGAAAATATAAATATTTGTTCCTTTCTATCAAAATAAATGGTAATTGCATCCATTATATTGTACTGTTTTTGTGCTTCATTCCGGCAGTAGCGGGCTTTGTAGCGTATACCTTTTATTCCGTTAAAATATGCTGATTCACGGGAAATTTCTTTCGCCTTAAGGTGTGCCGCCGATGCTAATAGTGGTTCCACTAATACCTCATCTGTAATACTAAATTTCTCACCTTCTTGCAAAACCCCTCGCGAGATCAAATTTTTTAGAAAATCGGGACTTTCTATGTTTGTTGCTGTAACTACGATATTTCCCTGGAAGTTCAGTCCGCTACTTTCAACATGCATTGGTTTCAAAAATACACCCAGATATTTTTCCTGATGCACAAACCAATCAGAAGGCCTAGAAAAGCCGAGTCCGTGGTCTCTTGAAAACACAACCTCATAACCAGTCGGGCAGACAATGTCAGGCAATCCTCCCATCAACAATTTGTCAACTTCATTCTGAAGCTCATCAATTTTTTTATCGCGCAGAACAATCTCTTTGTCTTTCGCGCTTTCTGACTTTTGCTTGTGAATTGAAGCCAGAATACGATGCGAAACAATAAGTACAATTAAAAACCCAGCTATTGCGCCACCTAATTGCATACCTTTTGAGTCAAACGTACCACTCGATTCAAGAACACCATAAAAGATAGCTGCAGCTGTAAAGCTACATATAAATAGAACTATATATTCCTTTATAGGTGATGTGTCTGATATGTTTTGCATCGACTTATCTCGCTTCATCTAGGCATGCAAATACCGGAAGATCCTGTATGTCCTTGATACTCTTTAATTAAGAGACGCTTGTCTACTGTAAATCCACACAAATTTGGAGCTTACCCAACGGTCACACCCCAACCACCTGCAACTGATTCAATTCCCGATGCCCACCCACCTGCACAGTCTCCCCCTGACGCATCACCAGAATACTATCGGCCTGGGTAATGGTCCAAAGGCGATGGGCGATCACTACCAGGGTGATGTCGCCTTTGAGTTGCAGCAGGGATTTTGTATGTGTACTTAGGCGGCGGCTCCGATCTCAACGCAAGGCAACAATCACCCCTTCGGCGCCCGCCTTACCAAAATATCCTTACTCATCTCCTCATTCACCGTGCCTTCCTTAAACGGCGTGCGCCGTTGCAACGCGGCCTTCGCCACCATATAGGCCGACACCGGTGCGGTGATGAACAGGAACAAGCTGATGACCAGTTCCTGGATGCTTAAGCCCTCCCCCCGTAATGCGTGCAGCATGACTGAGGCCACCAGGATGCAGCCGATGCCCAATGTGGTGGCTTTGGTGGGCGCGTGCAGGCGGGTGTAAAAGTCCGGCAGTTTCACCATGCCCAGGGCGCCGATGAGGATGAACACGCCGCCGGTGAGCAACAGAAAAGATGCGAACGCTTCAAGCCAGAAAATCATGTTGCCTCCGTTGGGTGGGTTGCCTATTCAATGATGTCACCGCGCAGCATGTATTTGGCCAGGGCGGCGGTGCTGACAAAGCCCAGCATGGCGATCAGCAGGGCGGATTCAAAATACATGTCGCTGGCAAAGTACAGGCCCAGTAATACGATCAGGGCGATGCTGTTGATGTAGAGGGTGTCCAGCGCCAGGATGCGGTCGGCGGTGGAGGGGCCGATCAGCAGGCGGATGGTGTTCAGCACCAGGGCCAGTCCCACCATGACGGAGACGATCATCAATACGGTGGTCAGCATGCGAATATCTCCCTTAATGGTGCTTCATAGCGGGCTTTGATCCGCTCAATCAGGCTGTGTTCGTCGTCTACGTGCAGGGCGTGGATGTACAGCCATTTCATGTCTTCGGAAAAGTCCACGCTCACGGTGCCCGGTGTCAGCGAGATGGTGCTGGCCAGTACCGCCAGGGGAAAGTGCCCGGTCAGGTCCAGTGGCAGGGCAATCAGGCCGGGTTTTAAATGTTTGTTGGAGCGCAGGATGCGGCCGGCCACTTCAAAGTTGGAGACCACGATGTCCCCCAGCACCATGAGGATGTAGCGCAGGGCGTGCAGGGGTTTTTTGACACGGGCGTGGGGATCACTCAGGGGGGCGGCCACCCAGGGAATGCTGATGGCCAGGATCAGGCCCAGCACCAGGTGGCCAACGCTGAGGTCGTTCAACAGTAACCAGACGATCAACAGCAGCACGCTGTGTAATGGCATGGGGAAGAGTTTTTTAAGCACCGCTTTTCACCTCCATCCGCATTTCCTCTGCCGCCAGTTGGGTGAACTCGGTGATGGTGCCCGCCAGCACCACCATCAACGGCAGGCTCAGCATCAGTAACACCACGGCCACCAGTTGGGCGGGGTGGGCCCGGGCCGGGTCGGTGTTCTCGCCCCGGGTGCGCCAGAACAGGGTGCCACCGGCGCGGGACAGCATGATCAGCGCTGCCAGGCTGCCCACCAGGATGGGTGGCCAGATCCAGAGGATCTGGTGGCTGGTCAGGGCGGCTTTCAGCATGAGGGCTTTGCCGATAAAGCCGGAGATGGGCGGCATGCCGATCAGGGCCAATGCCCCCAGAAAAAATAATCCCCCCAGCAATGCCGGTTGGGCCACCGGGCGCGATTGCACAAAGCGATCTTCGGCTTTGCCCCGTTGCTGCACAACCAATCCCGCCAGCAGGAACATCAGTGCGGTGGCCAGGGTGCTGTGCACCAGGTAGTAGAGTGCGCCGGCGGTGGCCTCGCGGGTGTTGAGGGCCACCATCAGCAACAGGCTGCCGATGGAGACGATCACCAGGTTGGCCACCAGCTCCCGCAGGGTTTTGCTGGCCAGGGTGGCGATGATGCCCACCACCAGGGTGAGCCAGGCCAGGGGCCACAGCCAGGGTTGGGCGATGTTGGCCAGATCACCGGCGCTGTCACCAAAGATGGTGCCGTGCACCCGCCACAGGCTGTAGATGCCCACTTTGGTCATGATGGCGAACAGGGCCGCCACCGGTGCCGGGGCGGCGGCATAGGCGCGGGGCAGCCAGAAGTGCAGCGGCATCATGGCGGATTTCAGGCCGAACACCACCAGCAACAGCATGGCGCCGGCTTTGGCCAGTTGCACATCGTTGGCGTCGATCTGGGCGGCACGTTGTTGCATGTCCGCCATGTTGAGGGTGCCGAAGGTGCCGTACATGATACCGAGCGCAAACAGGAACAACGCCGACCCGGCCAGGTTGAGGATGACGTAGTGCACGTTGGCCAGGGTTTTTTGCGCGCCGCCGCCGTGGATCAACAGGGCGTACGAGGCAATCAGCAGCACTTCAAAAAACACAAACAGGTTGAAGATGTCGCCGGTAAGAAACGCCCCCTGAATCCCCAGGGCCTGAAACATCAGCAGCGGGTGTAAGAACTTGCCTTTCTGATCCTCGTTGGCGCTGCTGTACAGTTGCACGCACAACAACAGAAAGGCGGTGAGCACGCACATCATGGTGGACAGCCGATCGGCCACCAGCACGATGCCAAAGGGTGGGCGCCACTCCCCCATGGCATACATCAGGCTGCCGTGCTGATGCACCTGCAGCAACAAGGCCACGGCGGCGGCCAGTTGCAGCAGGGCAAACAGGGTGCCCGCCCGGCGTTGCCGCTCCAGCGTGTTGGCCAGGGGTGGCATCAGTAACAGGGTGCCCGCCAGCAGGGGAATCAGCAGCGGCAGAACCGGTAAATGCTGCAGCATCAGTTTCTGTTCCTTTTATTTTTTTTCTGGGCCGCGCTGTTCTTTTCGATCTTGCCGGCCAGGGCTTCTTCCATGGCGCTGCGTTCCGGCGGCAGTTCGCGCCCGTCCACCTGATCGTTGCCCAGATCCGAGCGCGCGCGCAACGACAGGATCAGCACAAAGGCGGTCATGGCAAAGCCGATCACGATGGCGGTGAGCACCAGGGCTTGCGGCAGCGGGTCGGCGTAGTGTTGGCTCTGCCCCACAATGGCTGCGCCGTTTACGGTCAGGCGGCCGCTGGCGAACAGGAACAGGTTGACGGCGTACGAGAGCAAGGTCAGCCCCAGTATCACCGGAAAGGTCTGCGCCCGCAGCATCAGGTAAATGCCGGCGGTGGTGAGCACGCCAACCCCCAAAGAAAAGGTAAATTCCATCAGTGGCCTCCGTCCCGCAGGCGCTCACTGGTGGTGAGCTTGCCCAGGTTCGCCAGAATCAACAATGTGGCGCCGATCACCGTGAGGTACACGCCAAAATCAAACACCATGGCACTGGCCAGCTCAAACTCGCCGATTAACGGCAAGTGGAAATGATCAAACCAGGTGGTGAGGAAGTTGCGGCCAAAGGCCCAGCTGCCCAAGCCGGACAGGGTGGAAATCAACAGGCCGCTGGCGATCAGCCCCAGGTAGTTGATGGGCATACGCCCTTTCATCCACACCACGCCGTGGGCCACGTATTGTTGAATTAATGCAATGGCGGTGATCAATCCGGCAATAAAACCGCCGCCAGGCATGTTGTGGCCGCGCAGGAAGATAAAGGCAGACACCAGCAGCGCTAACGGCAACAGACTTTGCGACACCACCGCCAGCAGGAAGGGGTGGGTCTCCTTCGACCAGCGATAGCCTTTGCTGTCCGCCGAGGGCATGAACACCAGCATCTGCGCCAGCACTTTGTAGATGCCCAACGCGGCAATGCCCAGCACGGTGATTTCCCCCAGGGTGTCAAACCCGCGGAAGTCCACCAGGATCACGTTGACCACGTTGGTGCCGCCGCCGCCGGGTTTGCTGTTCTCCATAAAGAAGTCGGAAATGCTGTCCAGGGGGCGGGTGAGCATGGCGTAGCAGATGGTGCCGATGACGCTGCCGAACAGGGCCGCCACGCTGAAGTCGCGCACGATGATGGACAGCGGGCTGTCGATGGTGGGGCTTTTTTGCGGCAGGAAGAACAGCGCCAGCAGAAACAGCAGGATGGTGACCACTTCCACCGAGAGTTGGGTGAGGGCCAGATCCGGTGCCGAGAAATAGGTGAACGCGATGGAGACGATCAGGCCCACCACCGACAGGGCGATCAGGGCTACCAGCCGGCGGTGGCTCCACCACAGGGTGACAAAGGTGGCGGCGATCATCAGGGCGGCGCAGAAACCCACCACCCAGTTGATGGGCAGCTGCGGGTGGGTGCCGATGGCGTCCACCAGGTTGAACAGGGGCACGGCGCTGACCATCAGGGCCAGCAGGATCATCAGGAACATGGCCCGCTGCAGGGAGCCGTTGTCGATCCAGCTGTGCAGGGTGGAGACCCGGTTGATCATCTGCTGCACCAGGCTTTCAAACACGTACTTGGCATCGTGATCCACAAACTGATCCTGAAAACTGAACAGGTGGCGCCGGTTCAGGTACAGGGCCAGCCCGCCGCCCACCGCCAGGGCGCTCATCAGCAGCGGAAAGTTGAAACCGTGCCACACCGCCAGGCTGTAACCCGGCTCTGCTTTCTGCAGTACCGCCTGTGAGGCGATGCTGAGCATGTCCCCCACCATGAACTGGGGGAAGATCCCCACCAGCAGGCACAGCACCACCAGGATTTCCACCGGCACCCGCATGTAGCGCGGCGGCTCGTGGGGGGTTCTGGGCAGGTCGATGGGCTCGCCGTTGAAGAACACATCGTGCATGAAGCGCAGGGAATAGGCCACGGCAAAGGCGCCGGCGGCGGTGGCCAGCAGGGGAATCCACCAGGACAGGGCCCCCAGGGTGTATTGGTGCAGGGTTTCGGTGAACAGCATTTCCTTGGAGAGGAAGCCGTTCAGCAGCGGCACCCCGGCCATGGACGCCGCGGCCACCATGGCCAGGGTGGCGGTCCAGGGCATGTAGTTCCACAGGCCGTTGAGTTTGCGCATGTCACGGGTGCCGGATTCGTGGTCGATGATGCCCGCCGCCATAAACAGGGAGGCCTTGAACACCGCGTGGTTGATGATGTGGAACACCGCCGCCACGGCTGCCAGCTCGGTGCCCAGTCCCAGCAGCAGGGTAATGAGCCCCAGGTGGCTGACGGTGGAATAGGCCAGCAGGCCTTTCAGATCGTGCTTGAACAGGGCGATGTAGGCCCCCAGCAGCATGGTGGCCATGCCGGTGAGGGACACCACCACAAACCAGTATTCGGTGCCCGCCAGCACCGGGTAAAAGCGGGCCATCAGGAACACCCCGGCTTTGACCATGGTGGCGGAGTGCAGGTAGGCGGACACCGGGGTGGGCGCGGCCATGGCGTGGGGCAGCCAGAACTGGAATGGGAACTGGGCGGATTTGGTGAAGGCGCCCAGTAAAAACAGGGCCAGAATGTAGGGGTAGTATTCGCTGGCGCGGACCACGTCCCCCATGGCCAGCACTTCCCGCAGTTCGTAGGTGCCGGTGACGTGGGCGATCAGCATCAGCGCCCCCAGCAGGGCCAATCCCCCCGCCCCGGTGACGGTCAGCGCCATGCGGGCGCCCTTGCGGGCCTCGGTTTTATGCCACCAGAAGCTGATCAGCAGGAAGGAGCTGATGCTGGTGAGCTCCCAGAACAGCCACAGTTGCAACAGGTTGCTGGACAGCACCACCCCCAGCATGGAGGACATGAAAAACAGGAGGTAGCCGTAAAACAGCCCCATGTTGTCGGTATCGGACAGATAATAGCGGGCATACAGGATCACCAGCAGGCCGATGCCCAGAATCAGCAGGCAGAACAGGAAGGCCAGGCCATCCAGATGCAGGGAGATATTGAGCCCCAGCAGCGGCACCCAGGGCAGGGTGAACATGGGCACCTGGCCGGAAAACACCATGGGGGCCATTTGCAGCAGCATGCCCAGGGCGGCGGCAGGCATGATGGCGGTGAGCCAGGCGGTGGGAGTGCGACCCGATTTTCCGAACAGCACGGGCAGCAAAATGCCCATCATGGGCAGCAACAGAATCCATAACACACTCATTCGACCGGAGGCCTCGTCGTAATGAAATTATTCTTATTTATCAAACCGAAAAGATAACATGAATTTATGGCAACCGTCAGATTGCGGCGCTTGCCCTTCCTGTGGTGGCGCTTGCCATCAAGGAAAGTGTAGCTGGGAAATGGGGCGGGACCGGGCTCAGGTTCCGCCATTATGCGCTGCTACCATTAAGTACCACAAAAAGTCCTGTGCACCCGTTGCGCCGGCTGCGGCGGTTCCTGGTAGGCCGCAAACTGGGGCAGTTCCGCATAAGGCTGTGCCAGGGCCGCCAGCAGGTTCTCGAACACGGCATAGTCACCGGCTTCGGCTGCCGCAATGGCTTCGGCCACCCGGTGATTGCGGGGAATGATGGCCGGATTGGCAGCCAGCATGCGGCTTTGCACGGCGGTGGGGTCGGGCTCCCGCTGGCGCAACTGCTGTTGCCACTCGTCCAGCCATTCGTGCAGGTTGCGCTCCATGGCGGCGGAGTTGCGGCAATCCGGTAGCGTCAGCAGGGCCAGCAGGTCGCTGCGATCCTGCTCCGGCTGCGTCACCTTGCACAGGCGGCGGAAGAACAGGGTGTAGTCCAGCCCGCCCTGCTCCAGCAGCTCCAGCAGGGCCGAGATGCGCTGTAAATCCCCCGCTTCCACCCCGCCAAAGCCCAGTTTCTGCCCCATGGCCTGTTGCCAGGCCTGGCCGTGCACATCGGCAAATTCTTTCAGCACTGTGGTGGCCGCTGCCACCGCTTCGTCCTCATCCCCGGGGAACAGGGTGAGCATGGCTTCGGCCAGCCGGGCCAGGTTCCACTGACCGATGGCGGACTGGTTCTGGTAGGCGTAGCGACCCCCCTGGTCGATGGAGCTGAACACTTTTCCAGCACTGAAGGCGTCCATAAAGGCACAGGGTCCATAGTCGATGGTCTCGCCGCTGACGGTCATGTTGTCGGTGTTCATCACCCCGTGGATAAAGCCCAATTGCAGCCATTGGGCGATCAGCTGCGCCTGGCGCTGGCAAATGGCGCTGAACAGTTGCAGGTAGCGGTCGTCGGCGGTGCGATCGATGGTGGGGTAATGGCGTTCCAGCACGTGGTCCGCCAGGGCCTGCAGGGCTTCGCTATCCTGGCGCAGGGCAAAATACTGGAAGGTGCCCACACGGATGTGGCTGGCGGCCACCCGGGTGAACACCGCGCCGGGCTCGGCCCGTTCGCGCAGCACCGGCTCACCGCTGCTCACCACCGCCAGGGCGCGGGTGGTGGGAACCCCCAGGGCGTGCATGGCTTCGCAGAGAATGTATTCCCGCAGGGCCGGGCCCAGGGGGGAGCGCCCATCACCACCGCGGGAGAACGGGGTGCGGCCACTGCCCTTGAGCTGGATATCGCGCCGTTGCCCGTGCACGTCCACCAGATCCCCCAGCAGAATGGCCCGGCCATCCCCCAATTGAGGATTCAACTGCCCGAACTGATGGCCGCAATAGGCCATGGCCAGGGGGTCGGCCTGGGCGGGGAGACGGTTGCCGCTGAAGATGGCGGCGATGTCGCTGTCGGTGGCGTCGTCAAAACTAATGCGCAACTCGGTGGCCAGCTCGGTGTTGAAGCGGATCAGCCCGGGGGTTTGTACCGGTGTGGGGGCCAGTTTGGCAAAGCAGCTCTCTGGCAGCCGGGCGTAGGCGTTGTCGAAGGGGATGATCAATGAAGCAGGCGTTTCAGTGGGCGTTGTCATACTGCAGAACCGGTTGCGTGTGCGTTGGCACCAGCATAACAGACTGATCAATAGGGTTGCCATTGCGATCCTTTTGGCCATTGTGGAAACCCCCGGCGTTTTCTAAGGTGCTGTGATCTGCTGACAACAATATTGAAAAAGGCAAGAAGACAGAGAATTGAATACAGAGGACTGAGCCCTATGGAAAACCTGGAACACTTCCGGCGCGACACCGCCGCCTGGTTGGAACAGAACTGCCCTGCTTCCATGCGCACGCCCATGAGCGAGGCCGACACCATCTGGGGTGGGCGCCGCTTTGAGTACCCCAGTGAGGACGCCCGCCTGTGGAAAGAGCGCATGGCGGAGCGGGGCTGGACCGCGCCCACCTGGCCCAAGGCCTACGGCGGTGGCGGACTATCGTCGGCGGAAGCCGCTGTGCTGAAACAGGAAATGCGGCGCCTGCATTGTCGGGTGCCCCTGTTCAGTTTTGGCCTGGGCATGTTGGGCCCTGCCCTGCTGGAATTTGGCAATGAGGCGCAGAAGCAACAACACCTGCCCCACATCGTCAACGGGGACATTCGCTGGTGCCAGGGTTACAGCGAGCCCGGCGCCGGTTCCGATCTGGCGGGGCTGCAAACCAGTGCCGTCGACGCCGGCGATCATTTTGTGGTGAACGGCCATAAAGTCTGGACCTCATACGCGGACAAGTCCGACTGGATTTTCTGCCTGGTGCGCACCGACAAAAACAGCAAGCAGGGCGGTATTTCGTTTTTGTTGTTTGATATGGAAAGCGCTGGCGTGTCCACCCGCCCGATTCAATTGATCAGCGGGGCCTCGCCGTTCTGCGAAACCTTTTTTGACAACGTCAAAGTGCCGAAGGCCAATCTGGTGGGTGAACTGAACCAGGGCTGGACCATTGCCAAGCGTTTGCTGCAACACGAACGCGCCATGATTTCGGAAATCGGGTTTGCCGATCCTTCCGGTCAGGCGGCACCGTTGGCGCAACTGGCGCGGGAGTATTTGGGGGAATCCCATGGCCGCATTGCGGACCGGGTGTTGCGGGCCGACATCGCGCGTCATGAAATGAAAACCCAGGCCTTTATGGCCACCCTGCAGCGGGCCAGTGCCGAAGCCAAAGCCGGTCAGTCGGTGGGGGCCACCTCTTCCATGTTCAAGTACTACGGCACCGAAAACAACAAAGCCAAGTTCGAGTTGATGATGAAGATCGCCGGGCATCATGGCCTGGGCTGGGAAGGCTCTGGTTTCAGCGAACGGGATCTGACCTCCACCCGCCGTTGGTTGCGCTCGAAAGGCAACTCCATTGAAGGTGGCACCTCGGAAGTGCAATTGAACGTGATTGCGAAACAGGTTTTGGGCCTGCCGGACTAGCACCAGGTAACGGAATAACGGAGCACATCAATATGAGCATGACATTATGAGCATGGTTTTGAATGAAGAGCAGAGCGCCACCCAGGCGGCTGCCAAAAAACTGATTCAGGCGCGGTCGCCGGTGTTGGCACTGCGCAAACTGCGGGATGAAAAAGCCGATCGGGGGTTTGATGAATCCCTCTGGCAACAGATGGTGGAATTGGGTTGGGCGGGCATCCTCATTCCCGAGGAATACGGTGGACTGGGATTAAGCCCCGGTTACCTGAGTGTGGTGCTGGAGGAATGCGGCCGCACCCTGGCGGCCTCGCCGTTGTGGAGCAGCAGTGTGTTCGCCACCTATTTGCTGGTGAACTGCGTCGACAGTGCGATCCGGCGCGACACCTTGGCGGCACTGGCCGCGGGGCAATGCCAGGTGGCGGTGGCCCTGGAAGAGCGCGCCCGCCATGCCCCCTATGATATCGACACGGTGTTGTCTGCCGGTGAGCACAGTACGCTGACCGGTCGCAAACATTTTGTGGTGAACGGCCATGTGGCGAACAAGTTTATTGTGAGCTGCCGTGATGCCCACAACCAACTGCGTCTGGTGTTGGTGGACGCCGCGCATAAGGCTGTGCGGGTGGAACGCAACTGGATGGTGGATTCCCATAATTCCGCCACGGTGTACTTTGATAACGTGGCGATCACCTCTGAGCAGATCCTGGGCTCCGCCGATACGGTGCAATTGTTTGACTCGGCCCTGGATGTGGCGCGCCTGGGATTGGCGGCGGAAATGCTGGGCTCGGCCAGTGAAGCCTTCGAGCGCACCTTGGCGTATCTGAAAGAGCGGGAACAGTTCGGCGTCATCATCGGTTCATTCCAGGGCTTGAAACACCGCGCTGCCAATATGTTTGTGGAATTGGAGCTGGCCCGCTCCTGCGTGCGGGCGGGTTTTTCCTATCTGGATGAAGGTGGCAGCGATGCAACACAACTGGCGAAGCTGGCGTCCATCGCCAAAATGCAACTGAGCCAGACCTTGAACCTGGTGTCCAATGAATCGGTGCAGATGCACGCTGGCATCGGCATGACCGACGAACATGAGATCGGTTTCTTTCTAAAACGGGCCCGGGTGTTGGAGCAGCTGTTGGGGGACGATGTTTTTCATGTGGATCGCTATGCGGACCTGCACCAATATTAGTGTGATCCGTGCGATGATTCGCTGTTCCTGACCCAGTATTGATTGCCCACTTTTTTGACCTGACCCTGTGCCCGTAACTCGCCGAGCGCTTTATTCAGCGTTTGGCGGGTCACCCCCAACATCGACGCCAGCGCGTCCTGCGATAACCGGCTTTGAATAATAAATCCATCTTCATGGCGTTCGCCGATACTGAGCGCAATATCCTGCAGACGTTTGAAAATTCGATCCTGTACGGAACCCAGCAAACTGTCTTCGATCCAGCTGAACGTTGAACGCAAACGCTGGCACAACATAAATACCACATCACGATACAGGCTGGGGTTGGCCTCCAGCACTTCTCGAATGATCAATCCGTCCAGGGCCAGGCACAGGGTCGGCTCCAGCGCCACGGCGGTTTGCGGATGGGGTTGTTGATCGATGATGCTGAGGCCGCCGAACCACTGCCCTGGTCCCGCCAGGTCGATGATGGCTTCGTGCCCATCCTCGGAAAACACCACGCCCTTTACGCTGCCGGAAATAACAATGTAGAGCCAGCGGGCAGGATCACCGCGACTGAACAGCAGTTGCCCCGTATCCCAGCTGAAGGTTTTTGCATGTTCTTTCACGCGGTGTTTGTCCTCCGCATTCCAGGACTGCAACAGCGTACTGTGTTCAAACAGTTGAATGGCGATTGGGTTGTCGAATACGTTGTCCATGGCTTTTTTATTGTCTGTAAGATTTTTGACAGCGCACGTGAATGCAGTTGGGTACTGTTTGCCAACTGACAACCTATGTTGTCAGGCAATCACCATAAAGACAATCCAATCGAAAAAATCCAAAAAAAGAACAAACCAAAAATAGAAAAACTAAAAAGGGAAGCATTCACATGCAATGGAATTACTTGGCACCGTGGCTGCGCGGCAGCCTGCTGGTCTTGTTTGCCGGGCTGATCCTGGCCTGTTCCGGAGAAGATAAAGACCCTCAAGTGGCGACTGACCGATCAGTCGAGGCTGCAACCGAAACGCCAGCGCCGGAAGCTCCGGAGGCTTCACTGCCCAAGCAGTCATTGCCCAACGATCAGCTCTGGTATCAACGCCCTTATGAATATCCCCACATGGTGAACCTGCCGCCCCAGTTCGTCACCATGTCCACCGGTAAAAAGCTGAGTGTGCGGGTGTCTCTGCCGGCCAATGAAGAGGGTGTACCGGCACCGGGGTCATTCCCGGTGATCCTCACCCAATCCGGTTACAACACCAACCTGCTGAGTCTGCTGTTTATGGGGGCGCCGGGCAATTTGATGTTGGGCACGCCGGATTATTTTTTGGTGCGCCGGGGATATGTGCAGGTGGCGGTGGATGCGTTGGGCACCGGCGCATCGGAAGGCGGCTGGGAATTGTTTGGCGAAGAGGAACAAATCGGGTTTGCCGACATGGTGGATTGGGTGCAGCAGCAGACGTGGAGCAACGGACGGCTGGGGGTGGCCGGCGTATCCTACATGGCCATCAGTTCCCTGTTTGCGGCCCAACGGCGACCGGATGACATTGATGCGGTGTTTGCCAGTTTGCCCCTGGGGGACGCCATGCGCGGCATTGTGGGCACCGGCGGTTTGATCAATGCCCACTTCATTCGCACCTGGGTCAGCATTACACAGGTGTTGTCCACCCAGAACATCCCCGCCATGCTGGCTTATCCCGGGCATATGCAACAGCTGATGGATTCCACCCAGCAGCATGTGGATCAGATCGATGCCTTCTATCTGCCGTTGATCGAGGATGCCCTGTGGGATGCTCCTCACATCAGTTACTGGGGCGATTTCTGGCGTACCCGTTCGCCTTTGGTGAACATGGATAAAATCAAGGCGCCGACCTTCATCTTTGGTGCACTGGACGATCTGTTTCAGCGTGATGAGCCCTTGTTATATGAACAACTAAAGCAGAATGGCGTGGATGCCCGGTTGGTGATTTACAACGGATACCATATGGCGAATTTTGTGATGTCGCATATTGGAAATGAGCAGGTGCCGCCCATCGACTATTTGATGTTGCAATGGTTTGACCGTTATCTGCGGGATATGGAAACCGGCACTGAGGACATTCCGGCGGTGGTGCAATACGTGAAGAACTATCCCACGGAACGGACGCCAGAACCCTATCGCAACGACAGCTTCATCAGCACGACGGACTGGCCGCACCCGGCGGCCAAACCGGAACGCTGGTATCTGCACGCTGATCACCGCCTGTCGCGATCGGCGCCGGTTGCGGAGGAGCCCAGCCTGCTGATGAGCAATCCTGAACACCCGGTGATGCGGGCCGAGCGCAAAGGCGGACTGCTGATTTTTGAGGTGGAAATCAACGACGGCACCCGCTGCAGTCGCAGCTTTGATCAGTGGATGTTGGGGCTGGCGCTGCCGAAGAGTGAATGCATTTACAATAGCCGTGATACTGAACAGCAACGCTTGGTGTTCGAGAGCGAACCCATGCCGGAGGATTATTTTATCAATGGCCCGATTCAGGCGGACCTGTGGATTACCAGCACGGTATCCGATGCGGTGGTGTCGGTGCAGATCGAGGAAATTTCCGCGCAACAGGACTTTCCCTTAACCAATGGCCAGCTGCTGGCTTCCATGCGTGCAGTGGACCGCACCCGTTCCCGTTACCTGGAGGGCGAAATGATCCAGCCCTATCACGTGCTGACCCAAGCCAGCGCCCTGCCCCTGGTGCCAGGGGAAGCCGTGCAATTGCAAATTGAGGTGTTCCCTACCAGTGCTGTCATTCGCAAGGGCAACAAATTGAGAGTGTCCGTCAGCCCCAGCAATCAGGCCCAGGGCATGCTGAATTATCCCCGGCAGGAAGCCACCGAAGGTGGTGTGACGTCATTATTGTTTGCACCGGAGCAGCCCAGCAGTGTGGTGCTGCCCATCGTGCCGCTGACGGAGATGAACTGAAGGCAATCCGCTGCAAGGCGGTGTTCACGGCTCCAGCTCCGACTTGAACTGCAGCGACGCCAGCCGTTGATACAGTTCACTGGAGGCCATCAACTCCCCATGGGAACCGATGGCTTCCACCTTTCCGTGATTCAACACCGCAATGCGGTCGGCGTTTTTGACGGTGGCCAGGCGGTGGGCAATCACCAGGGTGGTGCGGCCCTGCATCAAAACATCCAGTGCCTGCTGCACCAGGAATTCACTGTGGGCATCCAGGGCGCTGGTGGCTTCGTCCAGCAACAGGATCGGGCTGTTGGCCAACAGCGCCCGGGCAATGGCGATGCGTTGCTTTTGCCCGCCGGACAGGCCGATGCCGCCGTCCCCCAGGTGCGTGTGGTAGCGATCGGGAAACTCCGAAATGAATTCGTGGGCGTGGGCGGCTTTGGCCACCGCCTCCACCTGCTCCAGGCTGGCGTTGGGATTGCCGTAGCGGATGTTCTCGAGGATGCTGCCGTAAAACAGGCTCGGGTTCTGGGTGACGATGGCAAAGCAGCTGCGCAGTGCTAGCAGTGACAGTTGCCGGATGTCCACGCCGTCCAGTGTAATGATGCCGGCATTGAATTCGTAAAAGCGCAACAGCAAATCAAACAGGGTGGATTTGCCGGCACCGGAAGGCCCCACCAAGGCCAGGGTTTCACCGGGGCGAACCTGCAGTGATAAGTGATCGATGGCCGGTTCATCCGGGCGGCTGGGGTAACTGAAGCACAGATCCTGAATGGCGATGGCCCCTTGCACGGCGCGTGAAAAACCGGGGGGTTGGTGTTGGTTGCCGGCCGTGTCCGTTTCAACAATCTCTGAGTCGGATTGCAGCAATTCAAACAGCCGCTGGGTGGCACCGGCGGCCCGTTGCAATTCGCCGATCACCTCCGAGATGGAGGCCACCGCCGAACCCACAATGACGCTGTAGAACACAAAGGCCGCCAGCTCACCGCCGCTGATGTTGCCGTTGATTACGTCCACTCCGCCCACCCACAGCATCAGCCCCACCGCACTCAGCACGAGTATGATCACCGAGGTGATCAAAAAGCCCCGCTGCACGTTGCGTTGAATGGCCACCTTGAAGGCGGTATCCACAAAGGCTTTGAAATTGGCCTTGTCGGTGTTCTGGTGATTGTAGGCCTGCACGGTTTTGATGTTGCTGAGGATCTCGCCGACATAGGAACCCACGTCCGCCACCTTATCCTGGCTGTGTTTGGACAGACCGCGCACACGCCGGCCGAACAGCAGGATGGGGGTGACCACCAGCGGCACCGACACCAGGACGATGGCGGTCAGCTTGGCGTTGGTGATGAACAACCAGATCAGCCCACCCAGGAACATGATCAGGTTGCGCAATGCCATCGACAGGGAGGACCCCACCACCGACTGGATCAGGGTGGTGTCGGTGGTCAGGCGGGTCTGGATTTCCAGGGCCCGGTTGTGTTCAAAAAAGCCGGGATGCAGGTCGATGAGGTGGTTGAACACCCGCTCCCGCAAATCCGCCACCACCCGTTCTCCCAGCCAGGAGACCCAGTAATAACGGGTGAAGGTGCCGGCCGCCAGAATCACTGCAATGCCCACAAACAGAAAGACATACAGCCGCAGTTGCGTGGTGGAGGCGGTGGCGATGCCCTGGTCGATCAGCAGACGGATGCCCTGGCCGATGGAGAGCATGGCGGTGGAGGTTACCAGCAGGGCCAGCAGGCCGTAGATGATCTGGCGTCGATAGGGGCGGAGCATGCTGAGTGCCAGGGAGGCGGGGCTTGCACGGTGAGCCGTCATGGTGGTGGTTCGGATTCCTGTGTGGGGTGGCGGGCTGGGAATGCGCCTAATATTAGCGGGAACCGGTTTTGTATGGAATTCGTTACTGCCTCCACACCCCCACAGTGGGGTACTATAATTGATTGAATGCTTTATCAGGATCAGTTGTGGATCTTGTGGTGACTCCCGTTGTTAATGCTTGCCTAGACCAGGCGCGGCGCTGGCTGTGTACCCTGGGGGTGTTGCTGGTGATGGCCTTGGGCTGGAGCCAGACGGCATCTGCTTTCCCTGACGCAGGTTCGCCTGAGCCGGGCGCGCGCTTGCGCCTGCAGACTGAGTCGCTGCAGGCGGTGTCGGCCCGATACGCCTGGTACTGGGTTGAAGAGGAGCCCCTGGCCAACGGTGAGGTGCCGGTACTGTCGGCCTGGCAACCGGTGGAATATGCCACCATCACAGCCGGACCCCAGAGTCGGCCGGTCTGGTTCCGCATTCCGGTGGTCAACGGTAGCGGGGAAACCCTGGTGCGGCAGCTTGAGCTGCGCTGGCTGAACATCAACGCCGTGGATTTCTACGTGGAGCGTGCTTCCGGTCTGGAACACCAGTTTCTTGGGGTCAATGATGAGGGCGCGCTGGTTCCGGTTCCCAGCTCCAGTTTTGAGTTCCCCCTGACCCTGCACCCCGGTGAACAGGTAACCTTGCTGTTTCGGGTGCAGACCCAATATTTCAGTTTTCTGCCGCTTTATGTCTGGGAGCCCAGTGCCTACGAGGCGCAGAAGTTACAGGTGCACGGCTGGTACTTACTGGGATTTGGCGCCCTCCTGTCTCTGCTGTTTTACAACCTGTCCCTGGGCATTCTGGTGCGTGACCGCGCCTATCTGCTGTATTGCGTCTATGTGGTGTCCATCCTGATCTATGAGCTGGCCTTCAATGGCATGGGCAACGCCTACCTTTGGCAGGGCAGCGTCTGGTTACACAAGAATGGTTTGGGGCTGGGGATCTATTTGAGTTTTCTGGCGGGCACCCTGTTCTTCCGTGAGTTTCTTAACATCGGTGCCTACAGCCTCTGGCTACAGCGGATTGTGGATGTCTCCCTGGTGTATTGGATCGTGGCGCTGCTGGCGTTGTTTGTCTTCGACACGTTTTTCCAGAGCAGTATCTACATGAGCATGATTGTTTGCGTGTTTGCCCTGGGGGGATCACTGTACCTTTGGTATCTGGGTAACCCCCTGGCCAAGGTCTATCTGTTGGCCTGGGTTACGCTGCTGTTTTTCACCGTGCTGATGCTGCTGATGATTACCGGTATACTGCCTCACCACCCGTTGACCGAACATGGCCAGATGATCGGCTTCGTGACCGAGATGTTGTTGTTGTCGTTTGCCCTGGCCACCCGCATCAACCTGGAGCGGGAACACACCATTGCGGCCCAGCAACAGGTGCTGCGGCTGGAGAAACACAATAATCAATTGCTGGAACGGCGGGTGGAGGAACGCACCCTGGAGCTGCAGGAGGCGTTGGGCCATTTGTCGGTTGCCAATGAGGAACTGGCCCGGCTCACGGTGACCGACCCCCTCACCGGGGCCGCCAACCGCCGTCACTTTGACGAAGTACTGGATCAGGAAATCCAGCGGGCGGCGCGCACCCGGCAGCCGTTGTCGCTGATCCTCATCGACATCGATCACTTCAAGCAACTCAACGATCAGCACGGCCACATCGCCGGGGATGAATGCCTGAAACGGTTTGCCGATCTGCTGCAAACCATGATCAACCGGACGTCGGATCTGGTGGCCCGCTACGGCGGCGAGGAGTTCGCCATCATTCTGCCCCAAACTCATCAGGAGGCGGCGTTCACCGTGGCGGAAAAAGTGCGCCTGGCGGTGGCGGGCATGGGCTTCAGTTTCAAGGGCACGGTGATTCCCATAACGGTGAGCCTGGGGGTGGTGGGACTGCAGCCGCAGCCGGGTATGTCAGTGACGGATTTTGTGGATGCGGCGGATAACGCACTCTATGCCGCCAAGCACACCGGGCGCAATCGGTCAGTGCTGGCGCAGGCGGCGTCTTGATGGGTACAACTACTTATTAAACAGCAACACAATGGTGCCGCCTTTTAATTCACTGCCATAGTTGATGTTGATTCCCAAGCCTATATTCTCCACGTAGGAACCCAGATCCGGTGTTTCCACAAGCCACGCGATCCCGGCCTCATAATATCGGTTGGTGCCCACGGCCATATCCAGGTCGCCTCCCGTGTTCACTTGCGCCAAACGATACCACAGGCTGTGCCCCTGTAATGTTTCCCCGGAGAACGGCCGTTTAGCCAGCACACCGGTTGTGGTATACCATGATTCCGGATTGATTTTGTGCGCATCGTGCTCGGTATCGAAAGACCTGCCAATCATATAATGCAGTTTTGAAAACAGCGTAAAATGAGTTTGCCCCCAATCACGAAGGTAGTTAATTGAAACGATTGGTTCCGCCATCAGAACATCAAAATCTACGTTCGTCAGCAAGCCATCCAGGTAGGGCGCCAGCGCCTGACTCTCACTCGAATTGAAATCCACGCTGTTGTCGTATTGAATCCAATTGACGTACAGGCCGGCACTGAACATCCAATGGGTGCTCAGGTTGAAATCATATCCTGACCCGATGCCCAAAATGGTGTTCAATTCTTCGAGCTTGTCGGATGGAAGCGATGCATCGTCAGAAAAGCGAAGATCTTGATTGTGCTTGAGATAAGCCGCCTTCACTCCGATCCAGTAGTTCCCTCTACTGCCGGGTTCGAAATCATAACGAAAGGGCAGGCTCAGACTGATTAAATCACTGCGCAGTTTATTTTCACCTTTCCCGCCGATATTCTCATCGTCAAGTTCAATATAGTCATTTGGATTAAAATCCATAAATCCAAACTGCACGACTTCCTCGTCGGTCATCAAAAGAGAAGTGGAAATATTCTTCGAGTAAAAGTCTTTCACCAGGTCATTAAAATCAACTGCATGTGCGGCATCAATCAACACCAGGCACCATGCCCATGCAATAACAATGTCTTTTCTGAAAGACATAGAGATCCACTCCGTAACTCAATTCAACATGAAGTCCGGGTATTTTAATACAGGTCGTGGTGGATCGTGCAACTCATGTGCAGAGTGAGTGAAACCGTGCTCGCTGCTGGAATTTGTCATCGATTGCCACCGGCTCCCGAATCAGAGCACCGTTTGATTGTTTGAGCTGGCGCTGAATTTCCTGTATGAAGGGGGAATATTCTTGCCAAACCGGATATCTATAATGCTGACACTCTCCCGCTGTGTAACGGTCGCCTGCATGGCTTTCCTCTGTGGATGCGATATCTCCCCTCCCGGCAGTGAGCAACCCTCCGCCTACCTTGGGAATTGGGGCGTTGATTTGAAGAATATTGATACGACCCAAAAGCCTGGCAACGATTTCTACCGCTACGTCAATGGAGAATGGTTGAAGCGCGCGAGTATCCCTACTGGGTATCCGGTTATGAATTCCTTTGTGGAGGTGAACCTGCGAACGGAAGGACGGCTGCAGCAGCTCATCGACAGCCTGGATAGCCAGGCGAAAAAGGGGTCTTCGGAACAGCAGATCTATGCTCTTTACCAAAGCCTGCTGGATCAGGATGCTCGTAACCGTCAGGGCTTGTCACCCTTATTGCCCATGCTATCCAGCGTAGAGCAGGCAGAAAGCCATGCGGAACTGGCCGCACTCATGGCCCGGCCCGGCTTCCCAACGCTCATTGATTCGGGGGTTGTGCAGGATTTCGGTAATCCGGATCGTGTTGTTGGTGTGATGGCTCAGGGCGGGCTGACTTTGCCGGGGCGGGATTACTACCTGCAGGAGAACTTGGCTTCGTTGCGGGATGCGTATCTGGATTATATAACGGGTGTTTTGATACGCGCTGATACCACCCTATCTGAATCAGCAGCGAAGCAACGCGCTCACCAAGTGCTGGAGTTTGAAATTGGGATTGCGACCAGGCATTGGCCGCCGGCACGGACGCGGGACCGTGCCGCGGCCTATCATTTGATGACGCACGCGGAGCTGGTGCAGTATGCGCCGGGATTCGACTGGGGCGTGTTCCTGAAGGATCATCCACTGGGGCAATCACCGGACATCATTGTTACCTCCGACAGCGCAATTCAGGAACTGGCCAAGTTCTATTCCGGGGCTGAGCTGGTGACGCTTAAAGATTACATGCGCTTCCGTTTGCTTAACGACTACGCATTGTTTCTAACCGAAGAGTGAGAGGCAGCCCACTTTGCTTTTTTTGGCCAGATGGTTCAGGGAGTGGAGAAACAGAGGCCGGCAACAGAGCGAGCGCTGGTCAATACCAGTGCGCTCCTGGGGGAGCCACTGGGTCGACTCTATGCTGAGAGATATTTTCCCGAAAGCGAAAAAGCCCAAGTTGAGAAAATGGTGGGATATCTGCTGAACGCTTACCGAGAACGGATCACTAACCTGGATTGGATGGATGATGCCACCCGGCAAGAAGCACTGGTCAAGCTAAAAGGCATTACGGTGAAAATCGGTTATCCGGATGTTTGGCATGACTATGGTTCACTGAATATGAATCCAGATCAGCTCATCGCCAATATCCTGTCGATTCTGGCGTGGAAGCGCGGCGATGAATTTGCGAAATTGCAGGAGCCACCACGTCGATGGGAGTGGGAGATGTCTCCGCAAACCATCAACGCGTACTACACTTCTTCAGGCAATGAGATTGTATTCCCAGCGGCAATTCTGCAGCCACCCTTTTTCGATCCTGCTGCCGATATTGCAGTGAATTTTGGTGCCATTGGAATGGTTATTGGACATGAGATAGGGCATGGTTTCGACGATCAGGGTAGCCGCAGTGATGCAGAGGGCCGTTTGCGTAACTGGTGGAGCGCAACTTCCCGGAACCGATTCGAGAACAAAACGGAGCGCCTGGCAACGCAATATTCCCGGTACGAAGCCATGCCAGAGTTGTACGTCAATGGGCAGCTGACATTAGGAGAAAACATTGGTGACCTGGGCGGTGCCCAGGTGTCGCTGATCGCACTTAAGAACTACGTCGCTGACCATCCTGGTCAAGTGCCTGAGCAACTGGACGGGTTTAATCCGGTACAACGGTATTTTCTAAGTTTTGCCCAGCTCTGGCGTGCAAAATATTCGCCTGCTTTTTTGCGCAGGCAGGTGCTGACGGACCCGCATTCCCCTAACGAATTCCGGGTCAATGGTGTGGTGCCCAACCTGAACGAATGGTATGCGGCATTCTCCGTAAAAGAGACGGATGGGTTGTTCAAGCCTGAGGCAACGCGTATTCATATCTGGTGAGGGCTCTCTCTGTGCAGAACCGGTTTTACGGCAGTAACGTTCGTTGCGGGCTGCTTTGTTAAAGCGCTATTTGGCCATATAGGCGAACTTATTCAGTCCCATGTTGGTTTTGTACCATCGGATGATGCGGCGGAGCACATCAGCCCAACAATCGCGATTGGACATTTGAATGCTGATGACGCCAATATTGGGATCATAAATCAATACGCCGCCAACATGCCGCACCATACAAATAACATGACCGCCGCCGGAATCAGAGCTGAGGTAAATCATCGCGCTGTCCATTGAGGTGGTTGAAAAACTCACCACCAGATTCGCCACCAACGTCACCACGTCCTGAATGTATTCACCGGGTCTCGGCTGCGAATGCACGTTGATCAAATGCTTGATCGCCGCCACGTCGGAATCCCCGACCCCTTTCCCACTGCTGCGCGCTTGCGTCAACATTTTCTTGGGGATACTCGGCCCCAGGCACATTTGTTTTTGCAGCATTGCAAAGCGGGATTTGGGCGTACTGTCCAAATCCTGCAAAATGCTTGCAATCGGTTTTCCACTGGTGACGTTATGAATAAACCAAGCGCAACACGCGTGGCAAACGTCAGGGTTATCACGCAGGTTTGTCGAGGTGTAGACTGAGCCATGGTTCGAATTGACCAGGCGTATGAGTTCCGCAATTAACTCGTCCATTTTTCCTCACGTCCTTGTAAGTATGGCGACCAATACGATAGGTGTTTTTGAGATGCTACATCAGTGTAGTACACAAACGCCTAAATCAAACTCTCCAACTGACGCCGCAGCAAATCGCAAAACCAGCGATGGGCCGGGTCCTGTTGTAGGGCACGGGGCCACAGCAGATACACCGGGATGGCGGGGACCGCCACCGGGAACGGCAGCACCTGCAATCCCAGGGTGGGTGCCAGCACCTGTGCCATGCGCAGGGGTACCGTGGCGATCAGGTCGCTGCCGGCGGCCACCGGCAACAGGTTCCCATAGCTGACCACCTGGGCCCCCACCCGCCGGCGCCAGCCGGGCTTGCCCAAGATCTGGTCCAGGGGCAGCACCTGCCGCTCCCGGGCGGGCAGCACCACATGTTCCGCGGCCAGAAACGCCTCCAGGGAAAGGCTGCCCTGAATCCGGGGGTGATCCAGTCGCGCCACCACCGCCAGGGTCTCTTCCATCACCACTTCTGCCTCCAGCCGGTCGTCGCCGGGTAACTGGGAATCGATGGCGAAGTCCGCTTTGCCGTCCAGCAGCTGGCGCTGCCAGTCCTCCAGCTGGGGTTGCATGCGGACGCTGATGTGAGCGCTCACTTTGCGCAAGGAATGCATCAGTTGACCCAGCACCATGAACTCCAGAAAGTCCGGCGCCAGTAGCTGAAAGGTGCGTTCGCTGGTGGCGGGATCAAAGCAATGGGCCGGGTCCAGGGCCTGGGCCATGCTCTGTAAGTGTGTGCGCACAGACTGATAAAGCTCTTGTGCACGGGGGGTGGGGCTCAGTCCGGCGCGGCTACGGGTGAACAAAGGGTCCTGCACGGTGAGCCGCAACCGTTGCAGGGCCGCGCTCACCGCCGGTTGGCTCATGCCCAGTCGGTCCGCCGCCAGGGACAGCTTGCCCGCTTCCACCACTGCCACAAAAATCGGCAGCAGGTTCAGATCAACCGCTCGTAAATTCAGCTTCATGGATAATAAATATATGTAATATCGATTGGATGAATATTATAGGCGGGATCAGACTTATCTGCAGGCTTTGTACTGGAGAATAATAATGACATTGAATGAACTGGTTTCCCTGTCCATCGTGGCGTTTGTGGCCCTGGCGGCCATCACGGAATGGCTCAGCGGGCGCAGCGGTAACGGTGCCCGTACGGCCCGGGACTGGCAGATGGCCGGACTCACGGTGGGTATGATGGTGGCGGTGCAGCGCCCCCTGGTGTTGCTCATCATCGGTCTGGCGCTGACGGCGGTGTTTCCCGCCAGTGCCGGGTCCCTGGCCTGGTTGGAGCAATCCTATTTTTGGCCCACGCTGATCGTGTTCTTCTGCGTGGAGGAACTGATCCATGGGGCCGGTCACTATTTTGCCCATTGCCGCCGACCCAAGGCCCGCTGGGCCCAGAAGATCCAGGCCGTGTTCAAGCTATCTCACCGCCCCCATCACATCAGTGGGGATGACGACCGGGGCCAGCTCAGCGTGGTGCAGACCTTTACCAACGGCTGGCTGTGGTGGTTCATCATGCCGAACTACTGGTTCCAGTTGCTGGCGTTGTATCTGGGGCTGACCGAGGTGTTCCTGTGGGGCACTGTGGTGAAGGGTTTGTGGTCTGCCCACACCCACGCCAATTGGAACTACGATCTGTATTTTCACAATCACCGTTGGGCCTGGGTGCGCAAAACCATGTGGGGTCTGAGCCATATCTTCACCTTTCCCACCCAACATCATCATCACCATGCCCGCGGCAAGAACTCCGCCAAGAATGTGTGTGGGTCCCTGGCGTTGTACGACTGGCTGGTGTTCGGCACCCTGGCCATCGAAACCCATCGCCCGGAGGTGTACGGCTGGCGCCAGTCGGAGCGCGAACAGAAGAGTGCCCTGTATCGTTACTTCAACACGGATCTGAAACCCTATCTGCGTTAAGGCGTGCGCCACTCGTTGTACTGACCGCCGATGGTGGACCAGCACAGGGTCTCACCATCGGTTCCTGCTTCACCTGCTCCTTCATCCACACAGATGGCGTGACCGTCGCGGCGCAAATTGCGGGGGTCGATCAACTCCGGTACCTGGGCCGCAGCCTGCCCCTGCCAGCAGGTGACTTCACCCAGCGCCAGAGCGCAGCCGTAATAACCGAAGCGCACGACAATGGCCTCCACCTGTTGCAGGCCGAAATGCGCACTGGGTTCTGCAAGCATGCGCTCCGGTTTATCCGACCAGCAATGCACACCGCTTTGATCCAGGGCGCAGGCCATGTTGCCGGCGCCGGATATGGCGGTAGGCTGATTCAACACCGGCGCGGCGGTGCGCTCAAAATGCCGGTAAAGCTCCACAGTGGTTTGCCAGCATTGGGCAACGCCTGGCTGTTGCAGTACACACAGGGCGTCGCTGGCGCGATCCCAATCGATCAATGAATCCTTGAGCACGCTAACCGGCCGCAGCTCGAGGTCGTTGATGCTGCTGGCCACACAGACCACGGGTATAGGCAGAGAAACGGCGCAGGTCTCCTGCATCACCACTTCGCACACCGGATCATCGTCACAGGGATAATCGAAGGACACCAGATCGCGGTTGGAGGCGAGCCAACCCAGGAACTGGCTGTCCTCCGCGGCACTGGCCTCGGCTTTGAAGTGGCGCGTGTTGCTGACCAGGCTGTTGGTTTCGAGCGTGCTGAACGTGATCAGGTGCTCGCAATCCTCGGTGCATTGCAGGTCCTCACTGTTGACTTCGGCGCTGCCGTTGCCCAGGAAGCGGATTGAGATTTTGCCTTCGTCGTCCAGGTCGCTGCTGCCGCAACCTGTCAGCGGTCCAACTATCAGGATCAGATAGAAAAGAGATAGAAACTTGTTCATGGTGGGAATCCCTGTTCCAGCGTGTGTGACGTCGTGTCCTTGGGGGTTGTAACATGGTGCGCGTGCAGGCAAGTCTATAAAATCTGCAAACTGTGAATTACCGCAAAAAGCCCTTTACCGTAGCGGAATGAACGGGTTTCAATATGGCCACTTTGAACCACGATGGCCCGCTTGGAACAGTGCTCCCATGGCTGACATAATTAACAACACCACTCGTGCTGGATTGTGGATGCTGGGCACCCTGTGCTCGTTCACCACCATGGCGATTGCCGGCCGGGAATTGTCCGCAGATTTTGGCACCTTTCAGATTTTGGCGGTGCGCAGCGCCATTGGCTTGATGTTGATGGTGTTGTTGCTGAGCGCGCTGGGCTGGCATCGAATTACCCATGCCGATGTCACCACTCACCTACTGCGCAACCTGGCTCATTATGCCGGCCAGTTCGGTTGGTTCTTTGCCATCGCCTACCTGCCCCTGGCGGCGGTGTTCGCCATCGAATTTACGGTGCCGCTGTGGACCCTGCTGTTTGCAGCCCTGATTCTGAAGGAACGTATTACCCTGGTGCGGATAACAGCGTTGGCGGTGGGCCTGGCGGGCGTGATGCTGATCCTGCGACCGGGTAGTGAACTTCTGCAAGTGGCCGCGCTCGCCATGTTGGGGGGTGCTCTGGCGTATGGTCTGTCCCACACCCTCACCAAAAAGCTGGCGGCCAGGCACTCCGCCCTGAGCATTCTGTTTTACATGATGTTGATTCAGTTGCCGCTGGGATTGTTGCCCGCCTGGCAGGATTGGGCGCCACTGCAAACCCGGCACTGGCCCTGGTTTCTGCTGGTGGGGGTGACCGGGTTGACCGCCCACTATTGCATGGTGCGCGCGCTGGCCCTGGCGGATGCCTCGGTGGTGGTGCCCATGGACCTGCTGAGGCTGCCGTTGATCGCGTTAGTGGGTTATCTGCTATATCAGGAAAGAGTGGACCTGTGGCTGGTGATCGGCGCTGGGTTGATTGTGGCCGGGAATATGTTGAATGTGTTTTGGAATCGGGGTTGAAGAAAGCTTGGTGGATTTGAGATTGATTTGTAATGGGCTTGTAAACGGTTCGTGCAGAGCAAGAGCTAAGTGGTGAAGTCAGTGCTTAAACGGGGAAGTTGGCGGCACTCAGAGTGCCGCCTTCAAGAACCAGTAGAATCAGGGATTCAGTTTGCTGTTCACAAACATGTATGCAGAAACAGCAGGTTGTCCATCGAACTGAATTTTTCCAATCTGATAGTAACCGGCTGAGCCGGCGAACCAATTATGGATGGTGACTTTGTCCTCGGTGTTGATTTCCAGAATCACATCATCGCCGCTGCGAGTTACCGTGATAGCATCTTCGATAATTCCTGGGCCAAAGCGTAATAAAGATTGATATTGTGCAGAGGTATTATATTCATACAGAGTGTCATGATCATCACCCAGGTTGAAGATGAACGTATCTACTGCGTTATCCGAAGACCCGAATACGCTGACGGAGCCGTCTGCAGCGATGTTGAGACGGTTACCGGACAAATGATCATTGCCTTCCCCACCTTCAATGACGTCCTCTCTTCCGTACCCCATAATGTAATCAACTCCGGCCGTACCCAGCAGAATATTGGCTTCGATGGTGCCCTCAAGGGTACCGCTTTCCTGGAAATGAATGGGTTTGGAATTAATCCAGGTTGACGCGCCAACCGGATCATCAGAACCAAACTGAATGGTACCGATACGATGGTATCCCTGAGTGCCCTGATACCAATTATTGATGGTCACTTTGTCTTCTTCATTGATTTCCAGAATGAGGTCGTCACTATCACGAATCACAATGATATCGTCAGGGGAAATGCCTGCACCAAACTGCAGAAGTGCACGATATTCTGCG
>JAYZEN010000009.1:0-423706 GCA_036337295.1 Pseudomonadota bacterium | reverse complement strand
CTTTATCGATTTTATGGAAGTCGGTTTTCTTTGGGTACAGTGTTCGGATTTCGCGGTTCATGCGTTCCACAGTGCCTCGTTCAAATGAAGAATAGGGACGGCAGAAGTAGAACTGGCAATCGAGAGCTTTTGAGATGGCATGGTGTTCTGAAAATTCTCTGCCATTGTCACTGGTAATGGTTTTAACCTGATCTTTGATGGGGCCGAGCAATTCAATCAAGGCTTTCTTGACGGTTGACGCATTCAGACGATGTGCTCATGATCTTAGCAAAAAGAGGAAAGCACTTATCCATACTGGAAACATACACAACAGAATGGAAGAGCGGCCCTGTATATTCTTGCGATCAATATGACTTTCCACTAAAAGTCCTTTCCTGGTTTCCAAAAGCTTTGGAAGAGCTCATAAAGCCACCCGCTAACGGTGGTCTGCATGCCGGGGCAATGACCAGTGGAGATCAGGAAATAGATGGCGAGATGCTTTCTATAGGGAGCACCACAACTGGCTACGAAATAACAAACTGGTCCAGAGACGCAAATGGTGTAGATGCAAATCCAGATTACTACGAACCAACCAGCCTAAGCCTTGACTATGAGCTATTGTACGATTATGGGTTACTGGACCTGTGGAAAACGTTAGGAGAGAAATACGAACGAGGTGAGATCTAATAAAGAATCGAGCCCAGCGGATAGAGCAAATATTGGAATTATTCATGGAATTAATCGACACTCGAAACCTAAGCGCTGACTCCAAACAATTGGGAAAAATCTATTAACGGTCAACAATGACAGCCACCTTCGACCACTTCCTAAAACAATACAACTCTACTGGAAGTCAAAAAGCAGATGGATACAACGAATCGCATTTTGACAGCCTTAACGACGCTGAAAAAGCTAAAGCTTTCGATTTACTCGAGCAAGAATTAATTGCCCCAGGTGTCACTGAATGGCTAATGTACCTTGACCAGACAAAAGCAATAGACGCGTTTAAACAATACATCAGCAGTGCAACACCTGGAACAAGCGCAGGAACCCATCGAGTATACAACGCGCTCTACAAAGCGACCGGAGACCAAGAGTATTTAGATAAAATGATAGAAAATTACAGCCATTATTTAGACTGGGAAAGAGAAGAAGCTCTGTGGCTAATACGTAATAATTCCCCAGAACCCAAAGCGGCAAACACCTTTTACAGAAATTTATTAGAAGCTGAATACGACCCAAAAGTAAAATCCCTTGCGGCAGACTTTTATCTTCGTAACAACGGTTACACATGCAATTCAAAGAATGAAAGCAAAGCGTTCTTTGAGTTGAAGAACAAATTAACGTCCCTTGGCATTGATGACAGGGATACTCTATTTAGTGATCTGGAATCATTTCAGGCATAAACACTACCTGGGATTTCACTTGCTTGTGAATTTAGTGATGGCAAATATGCATTCACATGTAACCGCTTAGTATTTTAGCTAAAGATAGAAGACACGCAGATCAAACCCGTCGAGAAATCGCGGCCGCCCTGCAGGAAATTGTTGTCTCCGAAGATCAGGAAAAGGCAGCCATTGAAGCAGAGCTGAGAAAACAAGCATTTTAGTGGAAGCAGAGAGCTGGGCAGACCGACGGGATTCCGGAGCAGCCGAGGAAGACTAGCCAAGTCTCCGCCGACATACCACAAGACAAAATAGAAATCATGATTATTTAATGAAACAGCCTTACCAAGGAAATTTATTCAAGTTCCAACAACGAGTTTGGAGCTGTAGAAACTCTTAACTTTGAGCGCAACGAAATAAAACTCAAACAGCTACACAATGCTGGAGCGATCAACATCATCACAGGACTGACTCCACTATGAGCCATACAAAACCGCCATATGCCGTTTTGAAATCTCTTTCAGCAATCGAACGACACAACCAGCTTCCTGCTGGGACAATTAAGCTGGGTGAATGTCTCGATAACACTTCAGGCCGAGACAAGCTTTTCACTTTTGTTAAACATCGAGGTCATTTGGCTATACTGACATCCTATCACGCGGGTCCACTAGATCAGTATTTTTGTGACCAGTACGACTATCCAGTCCGCGCTCTCAGCTGATTTCCGAAAGCGTTAGATGAGTTCCGCAAGCCTCCCGCTGATGGCAGACTTCATGCTGGAGCCATGGTCAGCAACGACGAAAATGTCGATGGCGAAATGCAAGCTGTAGGCAGCACAACTGATGGTTACTGTTTTATTAATCGGTCCCGCAATGATCATTCGAATGATAATTATAACCCCGAAGAATACTACAGCTCTATTGAGATATCGCTGAACTACGACTTTCTGTACCGACTCGGCTTTCTAGATCTCTGGAAATCACTGGGTGATACGTATGAAGGCGGAGACATCTGAAGACCGTTAACCGAATATCCATGTTTAAAAATTCTCGCCCTGTCAATGGATTGCAATGAGCTACATACCAAATTACCCTCTTTTAGCTCCCTTGCCGGAGATCACACGCCATGATCAGTTACCGCCTGAATCAGAGTGCATTGCTGAGTTACGCAAAGGAAATAAAAAAAACAACCCCGCTTACATGTTCATCAAACGAGGCGACAGTCTTTCTATTCTAATCACATATACAACAGTGATCTCAGGACAGGAAAAATATATTTGCCGCCAAAAAGACTTCCCAATAAAAGTCCTGCCCTGGTTTCCGAAAGCTTTGGAGGACTTCATAAAGCCTCCCGCCACCGGTGGACTGCATGCTGGCGCAATGACCAGTGGAGATCAGGACGTAGATGGAGAGATGCTTTCTGTAGGAAGCACAACAAAAGGCTATGAAATTACAAATTGGTCTAGAGACGCAAGCGGGGCAAACGCAGATCCTGATTATTACGAACCTACCAACCTCAACCTTGACTACGATCTCTTGTACGATTATGGGTTACTGGAACTCTGGAAAACGTTAGGAGAGAAATACGAGCGAGGCGAGATATAATAGGGCCTTTGACTGTTATATTCTGAACACCACCTCCAGAACTGGAACCTGACGCTGCCACAGCTCACAACCCACTTCCCGGACTGGCTGGAGAAACACATCAGCTTATGACGAAGCTAGGCTGACACAGTGTTTTGAACACCATCTTGATTTGAATTACTCACAATAAATATGAGTCGCGACCCATCCATCTTCATCTATCACCAAATGGGGTCTATCAGAAAACCTACGTCGCTACGTGCAGCAAAGCTGCCCACTGCAAGCTGTATACGACAAAAACGCCGACCACCCTTTAACATCCTGTTTATGTACTAAAGGAGAAGCAGACATGAGATCCTTTGACGAGATTGACCCAATCAGCATTGACAACAACTCCAGCGTAGCAGGCTCTTTAAGCGATAACAGAAGCCCTACAACCACCTACTATGTGCTTACACCGAACGACTACGCCATTATTGTCGTTTGTGATTTGTTTACAAACAAAAAAACGGGCGAATCGAAGTGGCTAACACATCAGCTGGAATTCCCCAGATCAGGTATAAACTGGATCGTCAACACAATCGAAAAAAAGTTTCTCAAACTCTCCCATGAAGGAGGGTTACCAGCTGCTGTTCGGCACTACGAAGAGATAGTAGATGGCGAGGAACTGGGCATCAGCAGAGCAATGGGATTAGGCACCGATGACAACAGGGAATCCGGCTACACGATATACACTCACTCACGCAAAAGCGAATGGGATACGTCCAAGAAAATGAGTTTTACCGATTCATTCCTCTTTGAGCATGGGTTTTTTGATCTATTAAAAGACCTTGCAGCTAAAATTGAAAAAGGCATCATCTAGGGGAACAAAGGCATACCCTCAATCAGGTTTCCTTGCGGGAGCACAACCACATCGGATTTAGCCCGAACGTAAAACGGTATTCCAGTCCCACGAAAATCCCACCGACCCAATCTCATCGTCCACCCTTATCACCCATCCCTCCTCTTGGGAGGTAAAGCCCTCCCTTTCTGCAAGTTGCCTTTCCATCACGGTCACATCCGCCTCCGATGGATCGTTTTTCTTCTGTTGCCGCAGGGTAAGGCGCTCCCGCAACAGGGCTGCGGGAAGATCCAGAAACAGAATATGAAACGGGATATTCACCGACTGCGCCAACTGGTGGAATGGTTCCCTCGCCACACGTTTAAGGAAGGTAGCATCCACTATAACGGGGTAGTGAAGCCCGATGCTGTGTTGCGCCAATTGCTGTAGGCGTTGAAAGGTTCGTACGGTATAGGAATGTGCGTACAACGCCTCTGGGTCGTCCGGATCAATGGCGGCACTGCTCTGCAATGGTTTGAGCCCTGCAATCTGCTTTCTGCCCACATCGGATCTAAGATGAATTGCCCCGGTCTGCGCTGCCACCCGGCGGGCCAGTGTGCTTTTTCCTGACCCGGAAACGCCACAGGTGATGGCCAAGTAAGCATTGGAAGGCTGAATCACGGTTTCAGCATAATCCAGATGACGACGGAACTGCTGCAGCAAACCCTCAGCTTCCTCTGGCGTTGCCTGCTCCCTCCGCAACACTGCCACCTTGGCCCGTACCATAGCCCGGTATACCTGATAAAAGGTCAGAACGCTCAGCAATTCATAATCCGCAGAATAATCCAGATAACAGTTGAGAACCCAGTTGGCCTGCTCAGGATAGCCGTGAATCTCCAGATCCATAAGGAGAAAGGCCAAATCGCTGGCTACGTCAATCCAACGAAACCGCGCATTGAATTCTATGCAATCGAACAGGACCGGCTTCTTCTCAATCAAGGCGATATTGGCCAGATGCAGATCCCCGTGGCATTCACGAATCCGGCCCTCTTGTTTACGCCGGGTGAACACAGCACGCAACGCCTTGCACTGCGCCTGGCTCCAGTCCTGAATCCGGTCTAAACGAGCCATGTCTTCCGGGTTCTGCAATCGGGGAAGAATCTGTCGAAAATTCTCTTCCACCGGAAAGAGGACAGATTCCGCATCTCCATGTGCCTGCTCATCAGCACAGCGCTGCGCTCCATCATGAAATGCCGCCAGGTCAAAGGCCAGCACCTGAAAAACATCATGGTTCTCTGCCAGATCCGGCAGAGAATTCAAAAGCAACGCATCTGGATCAAACTGCTTCATCTTAACGGCGTAATCGATCACCTCGCCTTTGCCGCAAAAATTGTAATCTTCTCCATCCTTAAAAAGTGGCACAACGGATTCGTACAAATGCGGCGCCGAGCGTCGGTTCAAGCGCAGCTCTTCTTCACAATAATGCTTGCGTTGCGCCAGGGTGGAGAAATCCAGAAACCCGAAATTCACCGGCTTCTTGATTTTATAGACCCACTCACCGGTCAACAGAATCTGCGAGATGTGGGTTTCGCGCCATTCCACCCGTGACGTCTCATGGGGAAACTGCATTGCGCTGATCCAGGCCTTCTGCATTCCCCACTCTCCTATTGCCGGATTATTGCCTACCTGCTGTTTGATTCACACCAACACCCACCATCAATCTTAGGAGCATCGTCGGCTTGGTCAGCGCACTGGATATTTTGAAGCTCGCAACGCCCTGATCGACTTTGAGCGCCTTAGCGGGCGCGCATCAGGGTCCGCTCGAAACGGGTCCTGATGCAGCAACACATCCGCAGCGGGAAATGCCTCCCGGATTTCCCGCTCCACTTCATCACAAATATCGTGGGCCTGCCATAGTGGCATGTTGCCATCCAATTCCAGATGCAGCTGAATGATTTTGACCCGGCCGGATTGACGGGTACGCAGTTCATGCACCCCCAGCACCTCCACATGACTCAACGCAATATTCACAATTTTCTGCTGTTCGTCCTCAGGTAACTCCCGATCCAGCAAGTGCTGAATGGATTCGTTCCAGATCATAATGGCGGTATAGAATATATAGACGGAAATCGCGATCGCCAGCAGCGGATCAAACTGATTCCAACCCAACTGGCTCAGTATCAATGCCACAACAATTCCCAGGTTGGTCAGCAGGTCGGACACATAATGCAGTGAGTCCGCTTTGATGGCCACCGAATGAGTTTTGCTGACCACCCAACGCTGGTACAGCACCAGGCACAGGGTCGCCACAATGGAAAACCCCATGACGCCCACTGCCACATCCAATTGCTGCAACGGCTGTGGATGCAGCATACGATCTATCGCCTGAACCAGGAGGTAAATGGCAGAGCCCATGATCAGCAGCGATTGCCCCAACCCTGCCAGCGACTCTGCTTTGCCGTGTCCAAAGCGGTGTTCCGCATCTGCCGGTTGCAGCGCATACCGAACCGCCAGGAAGTTCACGCAGGAGGCCAGCGCGTCGATGGTGGAATCCGCTAACGAGGCCAACACACTGACAGATCCGGATACCCACCAGGCATAGGCTTTCACCAGCAACAGGATCACCGCCGTGAGCACAGACGCGCTGGCTGCCAGTTTTAGCAGTCGCTGTTCAGAAGCCTGGGTGGAATACGCTGATGTCATAACGGCTCAGAGAGGTTGAAATTCGGGTTGCACCCCCCATTATAAAACAAGACGCAGTGGGCCTGAACCGATATGAAGGCAAAGATGATGACATCGATACGAAATCCAGCGGTTGCCGGGTTATTTTATCCAGGTAATGAAAAAGCGCTGGCGAACGCCATTGAGAAATACTTATCGAGCGCGACTGTAAACAAGAATGATTCCGCACTGCATTTAACGGCGCCGCAGCAAAAGACACCCAAAGCCATCATCGTCCCCCATGCGGGTTATCAGTACTCCGGCGCAACCGCTGCACAGGCTTTCCATGCATTGCTGTTACCCAACCAACACATTCGGCGGGTGGTTCTGCTGGGCCCATCACACAGGGTCGGTTTCAAAGGCATCGCGTTCTGCAGTTCAGATTATTTTCGCACGCCTCTGGGGGACGTACCGGTGGACCATTCCGCGTTGGTGGCCATTTCCGATCTGCCGGACGTGGGGTTGCTGGATCGCGCTCACGAACAGGAACACAGCCTGGAAGTTCAACTGCCGTTTCTGCAAAAGACCCTCGCTGATTTCAAGCTGGTGCCGTTGGTGGTGGGGGATGCCGATACCACGACCGTGGCACGGGTGATCGAACGCCTGTGGGGCGACGAGTCGACCCTGTTCGTGATCAGTTCTGACCTCAGTCACTACCATGATTACCAGACTGCACAACGGCTGGACACGGCTACCTGCGACGCGATTGAACGGCTGCTGCCGGACGCCATCGGGTTTGAACAAGCCTGCGGCCGCAATCCGGTCAAAGGGCTGTTGGAAGTTGCCGCTCAAAAAAGGTTGCAGGTGCACACCCTGGCCCTGTGCAATTCAGGCGACACCTCCGGCGACCATGAGCGGGTGGTGGGTTACGGCGCCTGGGGATTCTGGGAAAGCACATGAGGTTGTCCGCAGCGGACCAGCAAAGGCTCATCGAACTGGCCTGGGCTTCCATCCGACACGGTTTGGCGCAGGGTGGACCGCTCGCAACGCTTGAACCCCTGAGTCCGGCGCTGCGGGAGCCGGGGGCCAGTTTTGTCACGCTGGAACTGGACGGCGCGTTACGGGGTTGCATCGGCAGCCTGCAGGCGCATCGCCCCCTGGCAGAAGATGTGGCCCATAACGCCTATGCCGCCGCCTTCCACGACAGCAGATTTACCCCGCTCCAGCAACAGGAACTGACCGCCCTGGGCCTGCAGGTGTCCGTGCTGTCACCCGCGGAGGAGATTCAATGCAAGGATGAGGCGGATCTGTTGCGGCAGCTCAAACCCGGCGAAGACGGAATCATTCTGGAGGAAGGTGTTCACCGCGCCACATTCCTGCCCCAGGTGTGGGATCAACTCCCCTCCCCCGCGGCGTTTCTGGCGCACCTGAAAAACAAGGCCGGGCTGCCCCAGGACTATTGGAGCAACCGACTTCGAATCCAACGTTACCGGGTGGAAAAATTCGGCTGACCCACTGACAGTATTCTTTTCCCTTTATATACTGGCATTTTTCCCAAGAGCCAGTACATGTCCAACGATTTACGCAGGGGGGCCATCCTCCTGTTAACGGCCGAATTCATGCTTGCCGTGATGGCCGCCCTGATCAAGCTTATCTCCCCCGAGGTTTCCCATGGCATGCTGGTGTTCGCCCGCAATCTGTTTGGCCTGTTCTTCCTCCTGCCCATCATTACGCACCAGGGTTGGCACAACCTGAAAACCGATCAACTGGGCCTGCATGTGATCCGCTCCATTGTAGGGGTGGCCGCCATGTACGGTTATTTCTATGTGATCACTCATCTGCCCCTGGCAGAAGCGGCCCTGGTGAAGCTGTCGTCACCCTTTTTCCTGCCCATCATCACGCTAATCTGGTTAGGGGAGCGCATCAATCACAAGACCCTGTGGGCCATTGCCATTGGCTTTGTTGGCGTGGTGTTCGTGCTACGCCCGGGCAGCGACACCTTTCAGCCGGTAGCGCTGATCGGGGTGGCCGCAGCCGCCCTGGCCAGTGTGGCCAAAGTCGCCATTCGCAAAATGACCGTCACCGAACCCGGCTATCGGGTAGTGTTCTATTTTGGTTTGCTGGCGACCCTGGTGTCCGGCGTGCCATTGATCTGGGATTGGCAAACCCCGGCGTTATCCACCCTGCCCTGGCTGGCCGCCATCGGTCTTACCGGAACCGTGGGCCAGCTGCTGATGACTCGGGCGTACCAAGTGGCCAACCCCGGGCAGGTGGGACCTTTCACCTATTCCACGGTAATCTACGCCGCGGTATTTGGCTGGATGTTCTGGGATGAAGTGCTGGTGATCACCACTCTGATTGGCAGTGCCCTTATTATCGGTGCCGGTATTCTGAATATGAAATCACGCTGAGCGCTGGCTTGCCAGGTTGCGCAGCTGCTCTGCGCGGGTGGCCCGCACTTTGGGGGCCCAGCTCCACACCGCCTCGCATTGAGCAGGGGCCAGTCCTTTGTCGTCGGTAAGCTGAACCACGACCACCACCTCACCCCGTTCCTGAGTCTGGATCTGATCGATCTGCACCTGCGCCAGGCTGGCGGTGGCTTTAAGGTTGCCACTGACCCGTTTCAGGAAATCCAGATGCAGGGTTTTTAAGACCACCACCCGGGAATCGGGCACATGCATACCCACCACCAGGCCGCTGGCCGATTCCGCCAACAGCCCAACAGCCGCCGCATGGATGGTCCCCAGGTGGTTCTGCACCCGCTTGCGATTGCGCAAACTGAGAACCGCCCGGGAATGGGATAGAAACTCCACCTTGACCCCTGCCATACCGGCAAATCGCACCGCCCTGCCGTAAATCAGGGTGAGCGCCCGGGGTCGGACCTGCTCCGGGGAGCGGTTGATCCGACTGACCACTCGGCTGAGAAAACTGCGGTTTGCCATAACACGATCCGTTTAGGGGTAAGGCCAGGATTTTACATAAATTTCTTACAAATAATGAGTCGTGTTGCAGGAACGGCCATCAGACCGGGCTTCATCGCCAGATTGACTAAATTGCCCCTCAACCGCCGTTACAATGCCAATGCTTTACTACTCTGATATGAGCATCATCAGATCATTATCCATAACAATGACATACCCAGCAGGACATTAATGAGGAGAAGCCAATGAGTCGCGATCCAATCGGATTAGCCATGGCCACCATGAGTCGCATCGCCAGTTCATCCCTGGTGGAAAGGATGGGTCTGCGCCCCACCATCGAAAAACTAACCTACCAGGGCACCAAATCCGGTTTTCAGGCCTTGGGGGCCGCTTCGCGCCAGTTCAAGAGCGTGACCCAGTTGCTGCGCCCAGAGCGTCTGGAGGCCCCCCCCCAACCCAAGAGCCAGTTCGATCTCACCATCAGCGAAGAACAGCAGATGATGCGCGACAGCGTACGTGCTTTTGCCACAGAAGTGCTGCGGCCGGCCGCCTCCCAAAGTGACGTGGATTGCAACCTCTCGCCGGAACTGCTGGCCCAGGCCAACGAGCTGGGTCTGGCGTATTTTGCGGTGCCTGAAAACCTGGGCGGAGCGGCCACGGAACGTTCCCCGGTCACCAGCATGCTGATCGCCGAGGATCTGGCCTACGGCGATATGGGCCTGGCCGTGGCGATTCTGTCCAGCATCGGTGTGGCCAATGCCCTCACCCAGTGGGGAACCGCAGCCCAGCAATCCCGATACCTACCCGCCTTCCTGGAAGAGAACACCCTGCAGGCCGCCATCGCCGTGAACGAGAAACGCCCCCTGTTCAATGCCAATGAGCTGGCCACCGTCGCCGTGGAACAAGCGGACGGCTACCAGTTGGATGGTGCCAAAACCATGGTGCCGCTAATCGACAAAGCGGAGTTGTTCCTGGTGGCAGCCAGCCTGAATGGCAAACCCCGACTGTTCCTGGTGGAAAGTGGCACGGAGGGCGTCAGCATCGCCCGCAAGCCCAATATGGGTATCCGGGCTGCCGGCATGGGAGACCTGGCGCTGGCGCAGGTGCGCGTGGGCAAAGACGCCTTGCTGGGTGACGATGACTTCGACTACGAGGCGTTCATCAACATGGCCCGCCTGGGGTGGTGTTCCCTGGCCCTGGGCACCGCCCAGGCGGTGCTGGATTACGCCATTCCCTATTGTAACGAGCGGATAGCGTTCGGCGAGCCCATCAGCCACCGCCAATCCGTGGCCTTTATGATTGCCAACATCGGCATTGAACTGAATGCCATGCGCCTGATGACCCAGCGTGCCGTGGCCCTGGCGGAACGGGGCAAGCCCTTCGCCCGGGAAGCCTACCTGGCGCGGGTGATCTGCGCCGATAAGGCCATGGAGATCGGCACCAACGGTGTCCAGCTGCTGGGCGGGCACGGATTCACCAAAGAGCACCCGGTTGAACTCTGGTATCGCGACCTGCGCGCGATTGCCGTGATGGACGGCGGCCTCCACCTCTGATCGAACTGAACCTTGCCACAGACGATATCTGCCACAACAGATAAAGGGTGAACTGATTATGTATCTTGAATTACCGAAGAAACTGAAAGTCCTGGGTGACATGGCCACCAACCTGTCAGTGGAAATGCTGCGTCCGATTTCGCGTAAGTACGATCTGGCGGAACATGAGTATCCCAAGGAACTGGACCTGGTGGCGTCCATGCTGGACGGCATGAACGACGGCGAAGGCGGTGCCGGCGTGGGTGCCGACCAGTCCAAGCAGAAAAAGGATGAGAACGCCGGTGTGCGCAATGGGGCCAATATGGCCGCCTGTGTGGGCATTCAGGGATTCTGCTGGGGCGATGTGGGGCTGTTGCTGACCCTGCCCCGCCAGGGCCTGGGCAACGCTGCCATCGGGGCAGTGGCCAACGCGGAACAATCGAAGCGTTTCCAGGGCAAGTGGGCCGCCATGGCCATCACTGAGCCGGGCACCGGGTCCGACTCCGCCAACATCAGTACCACCGCCAAACAGGACGGGGACTATTATGTGCTGAATGGGGAGAAGATCTACGTGACGGCCGGTTCCCGTGCCGACATCATCGTCGTGTGGGCCACTCTGGATAAAAGCATCGGCCGCGCAGCCATCAAATCCTTTGCGGTGGAACGGGGCACGCCCGGCATGGAGGTGACGCGCCTGGAACACAAGCTGGGCATCAAGGCATCGGACACGGCCGCCATCTCGTTTACGGATTGCCGCGTTCATAAAAGCAATCTGTTGGGCAATCCCGAGATCGACACCAAAAAAGGTTTCGGCGGTGTCATGCAGACCTTCGACAACACCCGGCCGCTGGTGGCTGCCATGGCGGTGGGTGTGGCCAAGGCCGCTCTGGATCGAACCAAAGAGCTGCTGCAGGAGCACACCCTGCTCGATTACTCTGCCCCCATTAATTCCGTTTCCTCCGCTGCAGCGGAAATCTATCGTATGGAAGCGGATTGGGAAGCGGCCCGCCTGTTGACCCTGCAAGCGGCCTGGATGGCGGATAACGGCAAGCCCAACTCCATGGAAGCCTCCATGGCCAAGGCCAAGGCCGGGCGCAGCTGCAACGCCATCACCCTGAAGTGCGTCGAGCTCTGTGCCGGTCTGGGGTATGGGGAAGATGAGTTGTTGGAAAAATGGTGCCGTGATTCCAAGATCCTGGACATCTTTGAAGGCACCCAACAAATTCAGCAACTGATCGTCGCCCGACGTCTGCTGAACCTTTCTTCCGCTGAACTGAAATAAGCCAGGCCGTCACAACACAGGTAGCGCTTAAATGCTACCTGTGTTCATTCAAGCGGACCGTTTCAGATCTTACGCATCTCTGGTAATGCCGTGTTTTCCCGGGCGAAATAGATCACTCCGCCGTGTGGAAGAGCGTCATGATGCACCCAGGCATCCAGCCCCACCAGATTTCCGATATTGGACAGGAAGGGCTCAATGTCTTGATAGTTTTTGATGTACTGGCCGTAATCCACCTGCAGCGCACATACACTTTCGCGGCAATCGGCATTCAGCAGCGTCACCCCTTTCATTTGGGGGGCCAGAGTTTCCGAGAGCGTAAAGTATTGCAGCATCTCATCTTTCCATTCCGGGTTTTCATCCTCATCCCGCATCATGGCTTGAATCGTCTCAGCGCGCTCTTTGCGGGCCAGGGCGAAAAACTCCATGATTTTTTCCGGCTGGGCGTTGGCGATGTAACTCATCAGCTCCGGTGACATTTCCGGAATATCCTCTGCCGCGGCCCCATTGGCCTCATCCAACTGCGGCTCTCTGGCGATGCCGCCATCCTGTTTCGATGCCGCAAAACTGTCACGCACCTGCTGCTTTTGTTCCTCGGTCAGGAACGTCATGTAAGGGTTGGATTCCAGCGCTGCCTGCGCCAGGGGCTGCTCGGCATCCGGCGATGGCATCAGGCTGTACAGTGCACCGAACGTAACCGCCGCGGCCGCACCCACCAGGGCGATGGACAATGACTTTTTCATCAGAATTCTCCTTTCTGCGTAGTTCCCTTCTGCGTACTTCCCTTGTTTAGTTCGGAGAGCGCCTGGGCGCTCTCCGATATCAGGTTTTAGGGGCAATTGCGATAATCGACCCAGACATCATTGATGGCGTTGTGCCAGAGGAAGAACAAGGGGTTGGCCGGCGAATCAAATGTACCGAAGTGGCCACCGGTATTGACATGGCCTGAACTGTGCCAGCTGTTGGAGGCACTGGCCACCGCCGCTGTAGAGGCAAAGGCGCAGACGTTGCCGGGCAGCACCGAGTTGGGTTTCAGAGCATTGGGCGTGGAATCGGTGATGGGGTCTGAGCGCCAGCCATCACAGGTCCAGCTGTTGCAGCTGCCGTTGGGTGAGACTTCTGCGTTTTGGAACTGGGTCGGAATCCAGGTGCTGCCATTCCAGGCAGGAATTTTACCTTCCGGCATCCAGGGATAGTCATACACCATGACGTGACGTTCCATCCGGCGGATGTAGCGTTCATGTCCACCGAAAAAGCCCCCCAGCTCACAGGTACCATCAGAGCCGGGCTGCCGGCTGCAGGTGCCACTGGCGTCATTGGGCAAGGCATTTTTGGAGGCCGCGGTGGAGGTGTTGTGATTGATTTCGTAGTGCAGCAGGATGTTGTTTTCATCGATTTTTTCCCGCATGTGATTGCTGACGATGGTGCGGGCGCAGCTCGGAATCTGGTTCACCATGTAGTGTCCGTTGGTCTTGGCCAGGGCGGCAGCCGGTGCCGGGCAACTGGCCGGCCCTTCCCGGTAATTGCTGGTGTAAACGTACGCTTCACCACGATGGGAAAAGCAGTTGGAGGACATGTAAGAGGTGGTGTTGCCTTCGCCGTTGAAGTTCTCGGTGAAGCATTCAAACGCATCCTTGCGTGACACCAACGTGTTGATCCAACTGGAACCGTTCGTGGTCCACTGGGTGCGGATTCGGGCAAAATAGCCACCGGTTCCGGTAGTCCAGTAAACTCCGGGAATGACGATATTACCCGCATTCCAGTTGTACAACTTGGTGCCGTCGGCTGTGGTCCAGGCGACACTGGCGCTGATGCCGACATTGTTTTTGATCGTAACCCAGCTGCCGGTGGTGGGATGGCGTGCCTGAACACGCATTTTCGACGCTGAGGTCGGGGCCGATGTCACGTAGCCCCAGGGGTTGATGGTGGACGCGGTATTGCTGACGCGCAATCCGTCATAGACTCCGACTGAACAGCCGGATAAAAGTGCGAGCACAATTGAAAGAACAGCTAATTTTATCCTGAATAGGTATTTCATTTCGGTATCTCCATTACACGAAAGTGAAGCATGTGGCGAGCAATACTACTGAGCCTGAAACAGCCCCAAATGGCTCACCACAAATTGGAACCCGAAATGAAATTCTTCCCAATCAGATATGACACCCCCATTGCGTGACATTTTCTACTAAATAAAACGCTAAAATAGCCATCATGCGGGAACCGCCAAGGGAGAGTCAGCACTTGACGGCGCTGACACAGGCGTCTCTTCTGCCAACCAAAGATAGACCGAAGGCAGAATAAAGAGCGTGAACAACGTGCCCACTGCCATGCCCGCCACCAGAATCATGCCAATGCTGTTGCGGGCTTCCGCTCCCGGCCCGGTCACCAACACCAGGGGAAAATGCCCCAGTACCGTGGCGGCGGTGGTCATCAACACTGGCCTTAAACGCAGTGCGGCAGCGGCGGTAATCGCTTCCACCCTGGCCTGGCCCAGCCGTTGCTGTTCGTGGGCAAATTCGGTGATCAGAATGCCGTTCTTGGCGATCAGGCCCACCAGGGTGATAAAGCCTATCTGTGAATAGATATTGATGGTGGTAAAACTCAGAAAGGTGAACAGCATGGCGCCGGACAACGCCAGGGGCACCGACCCCACCATGACCACCAGGGGCAATCGAAAACTGTTGAACTGTATTGCCAGGGCCAGATACACCACGATGATGGCGATCACCAACACCGACACCATGCTGTTGCCTTCTTTTTTCAATTGACGGGAAATACCGGCATAGTCGATGGTGTAGTTGGCCGGCAGAACGTCTGCGGCAGCTTGCTCCAAGGTTGCCAGGGCCTGGCCGTTGGTGGTACCGGGCAATACCCCGCCATAAATCCGGAATGAGCGTTGCTGATTGAACTTGCCCAGGGAGCGGGGACCGGTAATGGATTCCAGTTCGGCAATGGTGCGCAGCGGCACCAGCTCCCCCGCAGGCGTGCGCACCGGCACATCCAGAATGGCATCCGGATTGTCCCGGGCCTGATGTTCCACCATGGGGATCACCCGATAGGCTTTGCCGTCCGCATTGAAACGATTGGCGTCCATTTCCGCCAGCAAGGAGGCCAGCTGGTTACTCACATACTGGATGTCCATGCCCAGGTCAGCGATCCGGTCATGATCGAAGCGCAGTCGCCCCTGCGGCAGATTCACGTTCAGATCCGTATCCACAAACATGAACTGACCGCTCTGGTACGCGGCCTGGATCAGCTGGCCGGCGTACTGTTCCATGGTTTGGTAGTCGTCAGGAGACTGCACCACCAATTCCACATCAAACTGACCCGCAGTGGGTAAACTGGGGAACAGAATAGGAAACACCTTCACCCCGGTGATGCCGTTCAACCGCTGGAATACCGTTGGCAACAGGGATTGCACGGATTGCTCCCGCTGAGCAAAATCGACGAATTCAATTCCACCAAAGCCGCCATCCGGCGAAATGATCTGCCATACCATCTTCAAACCCGGTGTGGTCTTTTGCACCAGGTCGATCACATCATGCATGTAGTGGTCGGTGTATTCCAAGGAGGCATTGGGGGGCGATTCGATGATGATATTGATGCTGTTCTGATCTTCGATGGGTGCCAGTTCCTTGGCAGAAAACAGATAGAATGGCACCGCCAGCAAGGTAATAAACAGCGCGGTAAACAGTATCTGGTTGCGCCAGGCGAAACTGGCACTCAAGAGTGTGATATAGCGATCACGAAGCCGATCAAACCAGCCGTTCACCCGCTGCGTCATCCTGCTTTCCCGGCCGTTATCCGCACACACCCAGGCGCTCATAATGGGCGACAGCGTGATGGCGACCACGCCGGAAATGATGACCGCCGTGGCCAGGGTGAACGCAAACTCTTTGAACAAGCTGCCGGTAAAGCCCGAGACAAAGCCGATCGGAGTGTACACCGCCGCCAGTGTGAAGGTCATGGCGATGATCGGCGACAGCAGCTCACGGGAACTCACCAAAGCGGCTTCCATCCGGGAACGCCCCTCCCGCAGGTGGCGGGCCACGTTTTCCACCACCACAATGGCGTCATCCACCACCAACCCTACCGACAGCACCACCGCCAGAATGGTCAGCAGATTGAGAGCAAAGCCCATGCTGTAGATCACGGCAATACTGCCCAGGATGGAAATGGGAATGGTGACCAGCGGCACCAGGGCCGTGCGGAACGATCCCATCAGTACCAACACCACAATGCCCACCAGAATGATGGTTTCAAACAGGGTGGTGAAAATTTCCCGCAGGGATTCCCGCATGTAGATCGTGCCGTCGTAGCCGGTATTGATCACCAGACCCCGGGGCAAGGCGGCATTGATGGTGGCCAGCCGGGTGTAAACTTCATCGCCGATGGCAATTTCATTGGCACCCGGTAACGGCCAGATGGATATGTAGACCGTAGTTTTCTGATCGTAGCGGGCTTTGATGGTACCGCGGGTTTCACCCAGCTCCACCCGGGCAATATCCCCCAGGCGGATCATGGCGCCTTCCTGTTGACTCACCACCAACTGTTCAAAGTCGGCCACGGTTTGCAGGGTCGCATTGCTCAGCAAATGAATCTGGCGTTGATCGTTTTCGGTTTTGCCCATGGTGGCGATCACGTTATTGGCCCGGATGGCGCCCAGCACATCGTCTGCCCCCATGTTCAGAGCCGCGATTTTGAGGGGATCAATCCACACCCGCATGGCCGGGGAGCGCCCCCCTTCCAGCCCCACCCGTTGCACCCCATCGATGGCGGCAAACAGCGGATTCACCTCCCGTTCCAGGTAATCCGTCAATTCCGAACGGGTCCACTGATCACCCTGCACATCCAGGTAGAACAAGGCTGCCGGGCGATCCGCCCGCACCACCGACACCGCCGGGTCCTCGGCTCCCTCCGGCAATTCGTAGCGTATTTGTGCCAGTCGGGCCGACAGCTCAGCCAGGGCACGGGTGCTGTCCTCATTCAACTCCAGCCAGGCGGTGACCTTGCTTTGCCCGGCGGTGGTGGTGGCATCCACATAATCCACACCGGGAATGGTCATGGCTGCACGCTCGATGGGCTCGGTGATAAAACCCTGCACCACTTCTGCAGATGACCCAGGATAGGATGTATTGATTTCCAGGGATGAACTCTCGATCTGGGGAAACTGGATGACCGGAATCTGCAATGCAGCAAAACCACCGGCCAGCAACAACACCAGCGAGATGACCACGGCCAGCACCGGGCGACGCACGAAAATATCCATCACAATGCTTCCTGTTGCGGTGCACCGGTGGCGCCTTCGGCGGCCATGTTCTCCGCGTCTGTGGCCGCGGCGGGTTGAGGTTCAGGTACGAACACCAGAATGCCCTCATACAATTTGAACGCGCCGGCAGCGGCGATGCGGGCGCCGGCGCTGAGGCTGTCCGCTGTGGAAGCAGGCTCCAGCAGCGCGGCATCGCCAATGGTGGTTTTGACCCGGACCTGATGGCGATGGGCGCGAAAACCCTGCCCGTCTTCTGCTTTCTGCAGGCGAAACACATAAGCACCCAAAGCGTCATACTGAATGGAGACAGCCGGCACCTTCAACAAGGGCACGGCATCACCGATCGGCACCTGCACGCTGACCATGGTATTGGCCATGAACGCCTTGTTACCGGCTTGAATGGCGGCGCGATACAGGCGGCTGCGGTTGGCGGTTTGCACTACGGTATTCTCGGCAATGACGGTGCCGGTCACCGCACTGCTGCCCGCCTGTTGACCGATGGTTTCCACCGTCACCGCTGAGCCGGTAGACAGGGGGCGATAAAACTGCGGGACTTTGAAATCCACCCAGACTTCGTCACTGTCGCCGATCAAGGTGGTAACGAGGGTGTTCTCCGGCAGATACTGACCCACCTCGAATTGATGCAGGCCAGCGGTGGCGGCAAACGGTGCCCGCAGGGTTTTCTTGTCGATGGTGCGTTGCAGCACCTTGACCGCCGCCTGGGAGGCAGCAAGATCGGACTGGGCCTGATCCAACTGTTCCTTGCTGACCGCGTTCCTGCCAAACAGATCCCGGGCCCGCTCATGGGTGGACTTTGCCAGATCGGCCCGGGCCAGGGCGGCATCAAGATCGGCCTGCTCGATGGCAACATCCAGCTGCAACAGAATCTGGCCTGCCTGCACGTGGTCGCCTGAACGGAAATTCACCTGGACGATTTCCCCAGCCAACTCGTTATGCAAATCCAGGCGTTTGGCCGCCACCACGGTGCCCATCACTTTGATGGTCGGGGTGAACTCAGTCTCTTCAACCTGAGCATCCTCCACCGTTTCCGAGTGTTCCGGAAACGATTCACCAAAAGCGATAGCGGCCCGGATCTCCATGACCTTGAACAGCGCCAGGGCGGCAAACACAGCGAAACAGATAACGACGGTCAGACTCCAGCGGCGGATGCTCATAACACTTACTCTCTCAACGTGACTGGGCTAAAAACGTTACCGGTGGCAATCTAACGTAGATGACGCTCTTCCAGCAGGGAGATCGCCTGCATAATGAGCTCGTCCGTCACCGGTGTTTTCCAGGGATAACTGTTTAAAACGGTTTTGACACTGCGAATAATGGGTGAATCACTCTGCAGGCGCGAGGGTGGCTGCACACCCCGCCCAATTACATTGCGGGCACTGCGCTGCATGATCACCTGTGTATGCCCAACGCACAGTGACCACAGGCCGATCACCATCTCATGGGCCATGGCCTCCTGGCCGTCGGCACTCACACTCAGCTCACCGGCATCGCAGGCATCGAAAATGGTGCGGCGAAACAGGGCTTCGATGGCGATGTGCTCTTCGATGAAGCGCTGTAACCACCGCTCCGAGGCCCGCTGCAGGATCGCCTCATTGGCCAGCAGCGTATCCAGGTGCTGGCTGAATGAATATAGAGCCACTTTCTCGTGACAAAACAACTGCACCGCGATCAGCCGCACCGCAACCGGTAACGGCAGCGCCAGCACTTCGCTGAACACATTCTTCAGGCGCACATTGGATCGATAACCCAAGGCCACCAGCACATCCTCCTTGCTTTGCATGTGCTTATAAATGGAGCCCATGGAAAGACCGGCGGATTTGGATATGGCGGACATGGTGAAATCCAGCAGGGAAGACTCCTCGATGCAGTGCACCGCGGATGCCAATATCCTGTCTTCCTGTTCCTGGGGTGAGTATCTTGGGGCCGGCGGCATAGCGATTCCTTGGATTTTTACGAACTCTATTCGAATAACATTCAAATAGCAATGGCGGCACCTGCCTCAGCGGCCGGTTGATCTGAGTTTCGTTTCAGTTCATCCTGTTCGGGCACTGCAGACTGTGCGGTCAGTGGAACAACACAACGACGAAAAGAAGGAACTTCCATGCGTGCGTTCATCAGTCTCGGCCTGGTTTTACTGGCCCTGATTGCGATCTGGTTTTTTCAATCCAACCTGCGCGATCCTGTTACTCCTCCACACACGGCCGATGGCCAACCCCCGGCAACCCCGGACCACATTTACGCTGAGGCCATCAGGCAGGCCACCGCCTCGGTCAACGGCAAGCGAATTCTGAACGCCGACAGCGAGCCCCATAACTGGCTGGCCCACGGTCGTACCTATGATGAATCCCGCTTCAGCCCGTTAGACCAGATCAACACCAACAACGTCCACCAATTGGGACTGGCCTGGTCTTTTGATTTCAACAGCAACCGCGGCCTGGAAGCCACTCCCATTGTGGTGGACGGCGTCATGTTCAGTACCGCCGCCTGGAGCAAGGTGTACGCCCACGACGCGCGCAACGGCGCTCTGCTGTGGGAGTACGATCCCCAGGTGCCCAAAGCCTGGGGTGCCAAAGCCTGTTGCGACGCCGTGAACCGCGGCGCGGCCCTGTGGGAGGGCAAGGTGTATGTGGGCACGCTGGATGGCTATCTGGTGGCGTTGGATGCGGCCACCGGCAAGGAACTCTGGAAAGTGAACACCATCGACCGCAGCAAGCCCTACACCATCACCGGTGCACCCAGGGTGGTGAAAGGCAAGGTCATCATTGGCAACGGGGGCGCCGAGTACGGCGTGCGGGGCTATGTCACCGCCTATGATGCCAGCACCGGCAAGCAGGCCTGGCGTTTTTATACGGTACCCGGCAATCCCGCCGACGGTTTTGAATCCGAAGCCATGGCCCGGGCTGCCCAAACCTGGACCGGGGAATGGTGGCAATACGGCGGCGGTGGCACCGCCTGGGATTCCATGGCCTATGATCCGGAACTGGATCTGTTGTACGTGGGCACCGGCAACGGGTCCGTTTGGAACCGGTCTGTGCGCAGTCCAGAGGGCGGCGACAATCTGTACCTGTCCTCCATTGTGGCCCTGAAGCCCGACAGCGGCGAATACGTGTGGCATTACCAGACCACCCCCGGGGACAGTTGGGATTACACCGCCACTCAACATATGATCCTGGCGGATCTCAACATCAACGGCAGCCTGCGCAAAGTGATTATGCAGGCTCCCAAGAACGGCTTTTTCTATGTTTTGGATCGCCGCAACGGCCAGTTCATCTCCGCCAACAACTATGTGCCGGTGACCTGGGCCACCCACATTGATCCGGAAACCGGGCGCCCGGTGGAGACCGCCAATGCCCGCTACCAGGCCGTGAATCCACTGGCCACCTTGCCGCCGGATCAACTGGTTGCGGCGTTGAAACCCATGAGCCCCCAGGCTCTGGAGAGCGCCTTTCACAAGCCCTCGCCCTTTGGTGGCCACAACTGGCACCCCATGTCCTATAACCCCCAAACCGGTCTGGTGTACATTCCGGCACTGGACATACCCTATGCCTACGGTAATGAGCCGGCGTTTGAATATCAGGATGGCCGCTGGAACATCGCCATCAACTGGCAATTGAATGCCCCTACCGGCGACGCCGAACTGGACCAGATCATCGCCGGCACGGTGCGCGGGCATATTGCCGCGTGGGACCCGGTGGCGCAGGAAGAAAAGTGGCGGGTACAACACGCCGGTTCCTGGAATGGGGGCATTCTGTCCACCGCCGGCAACCTGATTTTCCAGGGCACCAGTCACGGCCAGTTTGTCGCCTATAATGCCGAAACCGGTGCCCCCCTTTGGAGCAGCGAAGCCCAGACCGGTGTGGTGGCACCGCCCATCACCTACAGCATCGACGGGGAACAGTACGTCAGCGTCGTGGCCGGCTGGGGCGGTGTGTTTGCCTTGGCGGCCGGTGAAGCCGCCAGCGCCATGAACCAGCGGCATCGGGGTCGGATTCTGACCTATAAACTGGGTGGCACCGCCACATTACCCCCGCTGCTGGAAGACACCGCACCGCTGCCCGCGCTGCCCGCATCCAGTGCCAATGCCAATGCCGAGCAGATACTGCAGGGTAAAGTCACCTATCACCGCTACTGCGGAGTGTGTCACGGGCCGGGCGTTCAGGGGGGTGGCGTGATACCGGATCTGCGCTTTATGGGTGAAGCCAAGCACACCCTGTTTAACGACATTGTTCTGGGCGGCATTCTGAAGGATGCCGGCATGGTGAGTTTCGCGGACGTCATCGACGCATCCGACGCCGCCAACCTCCAGGCCTACATCATTGCGGAAGGAAAACGCCTGCGGGAATCCCGCGGCAAAAATTAAGGCAGCCTCATGCAGACGATACCCGCAGAATCGTCTGCATGGGTTTATGCTTCAACAGGTCTGCCAGGGTGTATTCACTGAGGGCGTCATAGAAGGCTTTTTCGGCCCGCCCCAGCATGGCTTTGAGGGAACAGGCCGCGGTCAGAATACAGGGTTGCGTATCGCAGTCGATCACCGGCGCCCGCGGCTCCGTCACTGCCACCAACTGGCCGATGTTGATCTCCGCCGGCGATTGCTTCAACACGAAACCACCATTCTTGCCGCGGAAGGTTTCGATGATGTCCAACTGCGCCAGCAGGTGTACCACCTTTCTGAGATGCTCCTTTGAAATCCCATAGCGCTCGGCAATCTCGGTCATGGTCACCCGCCGACCCTGATTGGAGCCGAGAAACAGGAGGACTCGAAGGGAATAGTCAGTGTAGAGGCTGAGCTGCATAGAATTGGGTCCGGATGGGCATCGGCCCATGATATTGGAGTTGCATTTCGAATACAATTCTATAAGATGTATTTGCACTACATGTTTTAGATCGTATTACCACAACACATCTGCAAACAACCTCTGGAGGGGGGGACTATGAGCCTGTATGAAGACCTGGGTGGCGCCAAAGCGCTGGACGCTGTAGTCGATGCGTTCTACCAAAAAGTACTTGCCGATGACCGCGTCAACGGCTTTTTTGACAGCACGGACATGGAACGCCAGGCCAAGAAGCAAAAGGCCTTTCTGGCCTTCGCCTTCGGCGGCCCCAACAACTACACCGGAAAAAAGATGAGCGATGCCCACGCCCACTTGGTGGCACGGGGACTGAATGACTCCCACGTGGACGCCATCGTTGAAATCCTCGGGGCCACCCTGGTGGAATTCGACGTGCCCGAGGCAAAAATCAAAGAAGTGGCTGCGGTGGCGGAAAGTGTACGGGATCAAGTGCTGGGCCGCGCCCAATAATACCTAGCAGCCCCTGCTTTGATCACCCACCGGGCCGGCTGCGGTCGGCCCGGTTTCTGTATTGCCGTTTCTGAGTGACACCTCGCCCGGTTACCCCCTGCCCTTTTTTAACGTCCTCGTTCCTGTCTTTAATGTCCTCGTTCCTGTCTGGCTCTATTTGCTCAAACCTTGCCCTATTTCATTTCATCAACGGTAGCCCGGTCAGCCACAGCATGAACGCTTATCCAAGAGCAGTGGTCACCACCCGGATTCAACTGGCATAATGCCCCACTCACAGCCATTACAACCATCACAACCAGCCAGCGCCATCACCAGCGAGGAATGCAATGCGTCCCCAAGTTAAACCCGCCAATCCGAATTTCTCTTCCGGCCCCTGCTCCAAACGCCCGGGGTACAATGTTGCAACCCTGGAGCTCGACACCCTGGGCCGCTCCCACCGCTCCGCCCTGGGCAAAGCCGCCCTGCAGCGTTGTTGCGACGAAAGCGCGGAACTCCTGGGCTTGCCCGATGGCTATCGCGTGGGTGTGGTGCCCGCCTCCGACACCGGTGCGGTGGAAATGGCCCTGTGGTCGCTGTTGGGGTCACGGCCGGTGGATGTGCTGCATTGGGAATCCTTCGGCTCCGGCTGGCACACTGACATCGTGAAGCAATTGAAACTGGAATCCGTACGCTCCATGCTGGCGGATTACGGCACCCTGCCGCCCCTGGCCGAGGTCAATTTTGATCACGATGTGGTGTTCACCTGGAACGGCACTACTTCCGGCGTGCGCATTCCCAACGGTGACTGGATTCCGGAGCAACGCCAGGGGCTCACCATCTGCGACGCCACTTCCGCCGTATTTGCCATGGAACTGCCGTGGGAGAAACTGGACGTGGTCACCTATTCCTGGCAGAAAGTGCTGGGGGGAGAAGGCGCCCACGGCATGCTGATCCTGAGCCCACGGGCGGTGGCGCGACTGGAAAGCTACACACCACCCTGGCCCATGCCCAAGATTTTCCGCATGACCAAGGGCGGCAAATTGATTGAAGGCATCTTCCGCGGTGAAACCATCAACACGCCGTCCATGCTCTGTGTGGCGGATTATCTGGATGCCCTCAATTGGGTGCGGGAAATAGGTGGTGTGGCGGCGGCCATCGAGCGCTCCCAGGCCAACCTGGCGGTACTGGAAAATTTCGTGGCACAGCATGACTGGATCGATTTTCTGGCGCAGATTCCGGAGCAGCGTTCCAACACCAGTATCTGTTTAACCCTGAAGGCCGACAAAGACCAGACCAAACAGTTCATCAAACTGCTGGAAGCTGAAGGGGTGGCCTATGATATTGGGGCTTATCGGGATGCTCCGGACGGCATTCGCATCTGGGGCGGCGCCACCGTGGAAACCAGTGATCTGGAAGCCCTGCTGCCCTGGCTGGAATGGGCTTATGCGCAAGTCGCACAATAAATACTAACGACTGAATTCAAATAGTGTTCGATAGAACACAGATTCGATTACAAAGGGAATAACCGATGTTCAAAGTCAGAACCTACAACCAGATCTCAGTGAAAGGCCTGGATCGCTTTCCGCGCGCCCATTACGAAGTGGGCAGCGACATCAGCCATCCGAACGGCATTCTGTTGCGCAGTCACAAATTGCACGACGAGGTGTTACCTGAGAGCGTGGTCTGTGTGGCCCGGGCTGGAGCCGGCGTCAACAACATTCCCCTGGCAGACTACAGTCACCGGGGCATTGTGGTGTTCAACACCCCCGGCGCCAACGCCAACGCAGTGAAAGAACTGGTGCTCGCTGGGCTGTTGCTGGGCTCCCGCGGCGTGCTCACCGGCATTGAATACGTGCAAAGCCTCACCCACATGAACGACGCTGCCGCCATGAGCAAGTTGCTGGAAGCGGAGAAGAAACGCTTTGCGGGACGCGAGCTGTACGGCAGCACACTGGGCGTGGTGGGACTGGGCGCCATCGGCTCCATGGTGGCGGAGATGGCCCTGGCACTGGGCATGAAGGTGGTGGGTTACGATCCTGCATTATCGGTGGAAGCGGCCTGGCGTCTGCCCAACCGGGTGGAACGGATGGAGAACCTGCACTCCCTGCTGGCCCGCGCCGATTACATCACCCTGCATGTACCGGCTCTCGAAGCCACCCGCGGCCTCATCAACCAGGATGTCCTCAAGTCGGTAAAACCAGGCGCCCGCCTGTTGAACTTCGCCCGCGACGCCATTGTGGACTCCGCTGCCGTGGTGGAAAGCCTGGATTTGGATCAGGGCCTGGGCATGTACATATGCGATTTCCCTGAACCCCGCTTACTGGAACGGGAAGACGTGATTGCCATGCCACACATCGGCGCCAGCACGGCAGAAGCCGAAGAGAACTGTGCAGTGATGGCGGCAGATCAATTGATGGAATTCCTGCAGCACGGCAACATCAAGAACTCCGTCAACTTCCCCGCCGTGAATATGCCACGGGCAGACGGATGCTGCCGCATCACCTTCAGCAACGACAACGTCTCGGGTGTGTTGGGAAATGTGCTGTCCATATTCACCGCCAACAACGTGAACGTCATCGACATGATGAACAAAAGCCGCGGTGATGTGGCTTACAACATTCTGGACGTGGAAACCCCGCCCAGCGACACCATCATCGATCAGTTACGTCAGGTCGAGCACGTGATCAATGTGCGGGTACTGGGCGCGGAGTAATAGCAGAACAAGAAACGTCAGGAAGCCACGGGAGAGCGCGTGTGCAAACCGCATTCGCGGTCTCCCAGCACCTTGGTGGGATCGTAGTAGTCATCTTCGTTGGGCAGCTTGTGCTCGTACAGATAACCTTCCATATCCACTTCCGTCCAATAAAACAGGGGCGCCACTTTCACCAGGCCGGTCTCGTCCTGAGTCACAATATCCAGGTTCTGGCGAAACGCCGTCTGGTCTTTGCGAATGGCGGTTAACCAGACTTCCGGTTGAAACTGCTTCATGGCCCGGCTGAAAGGTTCCAGTTTCACCTGGCGTGTGAATTCCTCGTGCAGGGGCGAATCGATATCGGGGATGCCGTCCATCAGCGCATCCCGCCGCGCTGCCGTCATCAGCGGATTGAACACATGCAGGTTCAACGCGAGCTGCTGAATGATTTTTTCGGCGCACAGATAAGTGGCTTTGGTGTTGTAGCCGGAATCAATCCACAACACATCCATGTGCGGGTCAGCCTGCTGGCACAGATGCAGAATCACGGCTTCAAACGGGCGAAAATTGGTGGTAACCACGGTTTTCTTGTTGAGGGCCACAGCCCATTTCACGATGTCGGCCGGATGTTGGTGGCGCAACTGCTGATTGATCGCGGCCAGGTCTAGCGCACCGGGATTTTCCATAGGAATACTCTCTTTCCAAATCAGAATGAATGACACCGGCTACGGGGTTGCAGCCGGTTGTTTGAATTCAGTTGAACAGGTTTCTCAGAATGACTTCGGTCTCCGCTGCAGCGGCGATACGCTGCAGACGCCGGATGCTGACGTTGGTGCAGGGCACGTCGTTGTCCAGATAGTCCACCCGAAGCTTGTCGGCTTCCAGGATGGCCCGCTGCGCCAGCCCCTTGAGGGCGCTCTCCGTTTTGTCAGTCTCGTAGCGGGTTGCCGGAATGAAACGGTTCGAATCCCCTGTAATGTACTTTTTCATAACCTGAGCCTTCTCCAGATTAACCATCTCCTGAGCGTACCTGAACGCTCCTGAACGTTCCGTATTTACATCTGTGTATCAGTCAGGGGCCGTGCGATGGGAGTTCCACCCGATGGCCAACCGATCACAAATTTGAGAACAGTTTCCACATAGTAATGATTATCATCTGCAATATCCAGCGCTGTTTTAAAGCCATGAAGGTACCGCAGAGTTGTATTTTTTCTGTACTACACCATATAATGCGACTGATTATCATTTGCTGTTCAGCCGATCTGCCGTTTTGCAGGAGTTCATCGTGTCTGGTACCCCATCCGTCGAGTCTGTCGTTCTACATACGTGGTACAGCAACCACCATTACTGGCTGCTGAATGTAATCCGTCGCCGTGTCGGCTGTGTCACCACCGCCGAGGACCTGGCCCACGACGTGTTCGTGCGCCTGATGGGGAAAACCCTGCCGGCCCGGCTGCTGGAGCCGCGGGCCTACCTGGCGCGGGTAGCCCATGGCCTGGTGGTGGACCGGCAACGGCGCCAGAGGGTGGAACAGGCCTGGTTGGCGTCCCTCTCGGTGCTGAGCGAACAAGAGGCGCCCTCCCCGGAATCCCAAGCAATCATCATCGACACCCTGACCCGCATCGACGCCCTGCTCCACCAGCTTGCCCCCCGACCCCGACAGGTATTTCTAATGTCCCGCTTGGAGGGCATTGCCTATCAGGACATAGCCCAGACGCTGGATGTATCGCTCAGCACCGTACAGAAAGACATGGCTCAGGCTCTGCGCCATTGCTACCAAGTATTGATGGGGTGATGCAGTGAGCCTGAATGGAGAATCTTCACTGGCCAAGCCACTGACGGCTGAGGACTTGCCGGAAGCCGTGCTGGAGCAGGCGTTTCACTGGGCTGTGATCATGGGGGACACCCAGGTCACCAGCACTGACCGCAAGGGGTTCCAGGAATGGCTCCACGCGCACCCTCAACACCAGGCGGCCTGGCAACGTATCCAGGTGATTGAACAGGATTTCGCCCTGGTGCGACGTTCTGCCAAACGCAGCAGCGTCACGTTAAAGCGACTGAAACACCTGCGTCGAGAACGCCGCCGCCTGAAATTGGGGGCTACCCTGGCCCTTCTGCTGACCATCGGTCTGGGCAGCTGGCTTGGTGGCAAATCCTGGCGTCATGACTACGCGACAGGTGTTGCGGAACAGGCGCTGCTGCGGCTGCCCGGCGGCGCCCTGGTGCACCTGAACGCCAATACCACCCTGGATATCGATCTCACGGCACAGGGGCCCCAGCTGTATCTGCACAACGGTGAGATTCTGGTGGAATCCGCCTCTGCAGCGCCTGCAGACAAACCCCGGGTGCATACACGAGAGGCGGTGTTCACACCGGTCGGCACCCGCTTTCTGGTGGATCATGCGCCCGGCAGCAGTGAGCTGGCCGTCACCGAGGGTAAGGTGAACATCGAAGCCCAAGGCCACCGCCAGCTCAGCGTGGCCGGGGAACGCTGGCGCGTGGATGAGTCTGGAGTTCACCTGCAAACCGGTGATGGACTGACCCCCGGAGCCTGGACCGACAACCTGATTGAAGCCAACGACGCCAGGTTGGCGGAAGTGCTGGAGGCATTGGGTCAACACCGTCACGGTTGGATTCACTATCACCAGGACGTGGCAGATCTGCGCATCACCGGAGTCTTTCGGGTGGATGACACGGATTCTGCCCTGGCGTCCCTGGAGCATACGTTACCGATACAGGTGCAGATGGTGACCGACTGGCTGGTGCTCATCCGGCAAAAATAAATTCAAATTTTTTTACCGGTTTTCCGGTTTCGTTCGGCATAGAGATAAAACACACCGATTTTCTTTTCCTTGGGGATTCTCTATGCCGCAGTACACTCGTTCCGAACTGGCCCTACTGGTGCTGGCTTCCGCCCTGACGTTGGGCGGCACCCAGTCCGCTTTGGCCGATACTTCCGCTTCCAGCTCATCCAATTCCAGCTCATCGAGTCCCAGTTCATCCAATCCTGGCCCCGGCCTGCAGGAGATCAATCTGCCGGCAGGGCCCCTGGCCACTGCACTGAATACGCTGGCCCGTCAGTCCGGCCTGACGCTGGCGGCCGACCCCAGCCTGTTGGCAGGCCATTCCGTGGCGGCCCTGAGCGGCCATTTCAGTGTACAGCAGGCACTGAACACACTGCTGGCAGGGACCGGATTGCAGGCCCGACAAACTGCGGCCAACAGTTACTCCATTGTGCAGGGAGATCCCGACTCCCTGCCACCGGTGGAGGTCAGCGCCAGCTACATTCCCACTGACCAGTTGCCCGCACCCTATGCCGGTGGCCAGGTGGCCCGGGGCGGCCGCCTGGGTTTGCTGGGTGAAACCGATATCATGGACGCGCCGTTCAGCATCACCAGCTACACCGAACAAACCATCGAAGATCAACAAGCCCGCAGCATCGCGGACGTGCTGGCCAACGAGCCGTCGGTACGCGCTGCCAGCGCCCGCACCAACATCAACGAAGACTTCACCATACGCGGCTTGGCGGTGCCCAGCCAGGATGTAGCCCTGAACGGCATGTACGGGTTGATGCCGTACTATCGCGTGCCCATAGAAATGGCGGAACGTATCGAGGTTCTGAAAGGCCCCAGCGCCCTGCTCAACGGCATGCCCCCCAGCGGGAGTATTGGCGGCAGCGTGAATGTGGTGCCCAAACGGGCCACGGACACGCCACTCACCCGGCTTACGTTGGAATACCTCTCCGACTCCATCGCCGGCGCCCACGTGGATGTGGGGCGACGCTTTGGCGACAACAATGCCTTCGGCGTGCGCTTCAATGGCATGCTGCGGGGAGGCGACTCCACCGTGGATTATCAGGAGGAGGATGACGAGCTCTTCACTTTGGGCCTGGACTACCAGGGTGAACGGCTGCGGGCCAGCGCCGATTTTATCTACCAGCAGCAAGAGACCCAGGGCATGGTGCGACAATTCACCTTAGGCCCCGGCGTCACCGATTTGCCGGATGCCGCCGACGGCAACGTCAACTACCCGGGCAGCTGGACCGACCTGGAGATGGAAGACAGCTCAGGGGTACTGCGCATTGAATACGACATCAACGATATGGTGACTGTGTATGCCGGTGGTGGCACCCGCAGCAGCAGCATGGATGCCCTGGCCGGTAACCCGATGCTGATCAATAACGACGGCGACTATATGTATGGTCCCGCCTGGCAAATCTTCAATGTGGATTCGGTCTCCTATGAAGCCGGCTTCAACATGGTGTTCAATACCGGCTCGATCAGCCATCAACTGAACCTGGGGGCAACCCGCGTGGACCAGGATGAGGAGATCTTCTTCGACTTCACCAGCTTTGCCCCCGGCACCGGCAACCTGTATGAATCCGATAACAGCCGCAGCGTCAGCACCGCTGGTATGCAAAGCAATACAGTGCCCTGGGAAGACACCACGCTCACCAGTTATGCCCTGGCCGACACGCTGGGCTTTTTTGAAGACCGCCTCAAAGTCACCCTGGGTCTGCGCCACCAACAGGTGGAGCTGCAGAATTACAGCTTTGTCGCCGGCGACCCCACCACCGAGCCCTACGACGAATCCGAAGTCACCCCGGTGGTGGGCGTGGTCTACAAGCCCCAGGAAGAGATCTCCCTGTACGCCAATTACATCGAAGGGCTGAGCCCGGGCCCCAGAGCGCCAGTGGGCGTACCTACCGCCAACATTCCGCCATTTGAATCCAAGCAGACGGAAATCGGTGCCAAGGCGGATTGGGGACAGTTCGGCGGCTCCATCGCCCTGTACGAAATCAAGCAGCCCGGCGGAGAACTGGTCGGCACCCTGTTCGTCAGCAACGAGCAGCGCTTACGCGGTACCGAGCTGAGCGTGTTCGGCAATCCGGTGGACAACGTCCGTCTGCTGGGTGGGCTGTCTTGGATCGATTCCGAGCTGACCGAAACCAGCAACGCGGACAACCGTGGCAACCACGCCGTCGGCGTGCCGGAGCTGCAGCTGAATCTGGGAGGCGAATGGGACACCCCGTTCTTCAGCGGATTCACCCTGACAGCGCGGGCCATTTACACCGGCGAACAATATGTAGACCCGGCCAATAACCTGGAAGTGGACCCGTGGACCCGACTGGATCTGGGCGCACGCTATCGCACCCGAATGATGGACAAACCGCTGGTACTGCGCCTGAACCTGGAGAACGCGCTCAACGAAAACTATTGGGGCGTAGCCACCGCAGGTTACCTGCACACCGGCGACGCCCGTACCTTGCTAATGTCCGCCAGCGTGGATTTATGATCACCCAGACCGTAGGAGTTTGAGCATGAACGTCAAGCTGTGGTTTCTGGTCCATAAGTGGACCAGCATTATCTGTACTGCGTTTCTTCTGTTGCTCTGTATCACCGGCCTGCCGCTGATTTTCAGTGAGGAAATCGAGCATGAGCTGGGGGATCAGGTGACAGCTCCGCCCATGCCTGCCGACACCCCGCACACCAGTCTGGATCGCGTGGCGGAGGCCGCCAGGGCACAACGCCCGGGGGAGCATATCCGCTTCATGTTCTGGGATAACGACCATCATCCCAATCAAGTGCTGGTGCTGATGGCGGAATCCATGGATGCGCCCCCGGACGCCAATTCCGGGGTGGTGGTGGACTCGCGCACCGCCCTGGTACTGGATGAACCCAAGCTGGATGAAGGCCTGATGTACATACTCTTCAAACTGCATGTGGACCTGTTCGCCGGTTTGCCGGGAATGCTGTTCCTGGGCTTTATGGGGCTGTTGTTTGCGGTTGCCGTCATCTCCGGCGTGGTGCTTTATACCCCGTTCATGCGCAAGCTGGACTTCGGCACCGTGCGTAAACATCGCAGCACACGGCTGAAGTGGCTGGATCTGCATAATCTGCTGGGCGTGGTGACGCTGGTGTGGGCGCTGGTGGTGGGCGTCACCGGCACCATCAATACCCTGAGCCAGATTGTGCTGGCGATCTGGCAGCAGGATCAGATGGCGGAAATGACCGCCGCCTATCAGGACCTGCCGCCGCCGCAACAGATCGGCTCCGTACAGCGGGCCCGGGAAGCCGCCCTGGCTGCGGTACCGGACATGAACCTGAGCCTGATCGCCTGGCCCGGCTCACAGTTCTCCAGCCCCCATCATTACACCGTGTTCCTGCACGGCAACACCCCGGTCACCTCGCGCCTGCTGCAGCCCGCCCTGGTGGACGCCGTAACCGGTGAACTGACCGACACCCGGGAAATGCCCTGGTATGTCAAAACCCTGTTCCTGTCGCAACCGCTGCATTTCGGGGACTACGGCGGCATGCCGTTGAAAATCATCTGGGCCCTGCTCGATATCATCACCATCATTGTCCTCGGCAGTGGACTGTATCTCTGGTTGGGGCGAGGCAGTACCGTCTCCCGTCCCGTGGATGAAATTGAATCCGGTGGTCTGGCAGAAGGAAACATCACATGAACAATACCGTTAGCAGCTCGTCCCAGCGCCGCAGCCTGTGGCAGATTTTCCGCACGCCGTTCTGGGTGGGCGTACTCAGCGCCGTGGGACTGGTGTCGGCGCTCCTGGGAGACGGCTGGATGGACGCCGTCTCCTGGATTGGCCTGGCCATTCCGGTGGTACTGTGTGCCCGCTATACCTGGGGCAAAACAGACAGCTGAGCTGCTGTCTGCCCCGCGTCATCCTCTCCATCTGTAACCCCCGTTCACCCGCTCGTCGCTCCGCCCAAAAACCGTAATGATTATCATTTGCACAAAGATCTTTAATTCTGTATTGTTGCTAATAATTCTCATTTGCATATAAAGCTTCTCACCTATGTGGACATTTCGACTCACGCTGCGCCCGGTGCGCGGCGCACTGCTGATGTTGTTGATCACCCCCGTTGCCCGGCTGCAGGGGGCAGAGCTGGACCTGATGCTGGATCGGGTCGTCGTGACCGGCACCCGCACTGAACAGATGATGGTGGATTCTCCGGTGCGCACGGAAGTGATCGACCGCCAGGACATTGAGCGTCAACACGCCCGCAATCTGCAGGAAGCCCTGCAGGTGTTGCCGGGGGCCCTGCTCAACAAAATCCACGGCAAAACCGGCTACGAAGTCTGGCTGCAGGGTATCGACAGCAACCGGGTACTGGTGCTGATAGACGGCGAACCGGTCTCCGCCAGCACCGGTTCCTCGGTGGACCTGTCCCAGATCGGCAGCGTCAACATTGAACGCATTGAAGTGGTCAAGGGTGCCACCTCAGCCCTGTACGGCAGCAACGCCATGGGCGGTGTCATCAACATCATCACCCGGCAATCCGATCAGCCCCTGAGTTATGCCCTGCGCGGCGACCTGGGCAGCTACGGGGATCAGAACATCAACGGCGATCCCTCCAGCCATGCCCAGCGCAGCGCCGCCGGTTATCTGGCGGCCCGGCACGACCTGTGGTACGGCAACCTGAATTTCGACGGCGTGGACAGCGACGGCTTCCAGCCCTACCCCTCCAGCTGGGATCAGCTGGGCCCCACCAGCCAGAAAGGCACCGTTCGGGGCAAACTGGGATTCACCCCAAGCCAGGGCCAGGACCTGTTCCTCGCCGCCGAGCTGTACGACGAGGATACGGAATACCGCTATACCGAACCCAACCCCGGCAATCCGGATTACCGCACCAAGCGGGAACAGGCCACCCGCACCACCTACCGCGCGGGCGGCACCTGGCAGGGGCAGGCGTTCGGGGAGCTGAGTATCAAGCTGTTTTCGGAAACCTTCGAAGACACCACCGAGCAGGACAGCGCCGCCACTGCATTCCTGGAACAACAGCGCGAGGCGGAGCTGGAAACCAACAAGCTGATGTCCCAGTGGACGCTGAACATCGGCGACAACCATCGCCTTACCAGCGGGCTCGACTATGTTGAAGAATCCCTCAGCCAGTCACGTCTGAAGCGCAGCAGCGCCACCGACGTCGAGATTGATTCCGAACTGGCAGGTCAGCAACCGCAACGGGATAACCTGGAGCTGTTCCTGCAGGATGAAATCTTCATCGGTGAACGCCTGCGGGTATTGCCCGGCGTACGCTACCAGTCTGACAGCGACTTTGGTGACCACGTCACCCCCAAGATCAACGGCAGCTATGACCTGGGTGCCCTGAACTCGGATCACACCAATATGTTGCGGGTCGGCATCGGCCAGGGTTACCGGGTTCCCAATCTGAAAGAACGCTACTATCTGTTTGATCATTCCGAGCACGGTTATGTGGTCAACGGCAATCCGGAACTGCAGCCGGAATCCTCCGACAGCGTGCAACTGGGTTGGGTCTACGCCACACCCAACCTGTTCCAGTTTGAGATCAATTTCTACTACAACAAACTCACCGACCTGATCGAAACCGGGTTGGTGGAGCCGGCTTCGGCGGACAATGACTGGATCACTCAATTTGCCTACGTGAATGTGGCGGAAGCGGAAACCCGGGGCGGCGAATTCAGTACCCGCATCACCCCCACTGCCAACACCCGCTTCAATCTGTCCTACACCTATCTGGAAGCCAAGGACCTCACCACCGGCAACGATCTTGGCAAGCGCCCCCGGCATCAGGTGAAGGGCGGCATCGACTACAACCCATGGTCACCCCTCACCCTGAGCCTGTTGGGCCAGTGGCAAAGCGATGCCTGGTATGACCTGGAGAACCAGCACAAATCCCCCGCCTGGAGTCGGTTCGATTTCAAGCTGAACTACCAAATCACCCGCCAGCTAAAACTGTATGGCGGCGTCGACAACCTCACCGACACCCAGCGGGATTTCACCAACAGCTTTGATCTGCGTCCGGATGAAGGGCGTTTTATGTATCTGGGCTTACAACTTGGCAATGACTGACAGGAGCCATCACATGCACAGCGTTTTGCAACCCATTACCCGATATTGTTCCATTCCCCTACTCTGTGCCGGGCTGCTTGGCCTGGGCGGTTGCGGCGGCAGTTCCAGCGGTTCTGACGACGGTGAAACCGAACGGGGCAGCAGCGACCCCGGGGCTCAATACGAAAGCGCCAGCCTGGACGCCAGCGTGGCAACCGCATACACCTATTTCAACCTGGACAGCGGCACCGTCATGGCGCTGACCGACACCGAAGCAGCGGCCTCCACCGACTGGCACATCGCGTTCAGCCGTTACAACGTGATCCTGAACGGGGGTGACTCCGGCCCCGGCAACGTCAGCGGTGCACTGGCAGCCGCACAAAACGATTTCTACAGCTCGGCGACGGAGCCCAACGCCAGTGTATTCCTGAACGCCACACCCGACAGCGAGCTGGAACATCTGCTGGCCAGCTATGACCTGGACGCGCTGAGTTTCGCCAGCGATGAAAAGGCCTCTTCCATTCAGGCCAGCGGCGCCATGTCCGGCACCCAGCTGGATATGGGCTGGTACCTATACGACTTCACCACTCACGTCATCAGCCTCAACGCGGACAACTGGTGGCTGCTGCGTTCCGCCGAAGGCAACAGTTATGGGCTGTTTCATGCCACCGCCCTCAGTTACGACAGCGTCAACGGTCTGGACGTCACCTTCGAGTTTGATGTGCAACCCTCCGGCACCGTGCAATTCACCAGCGGCGCCAGCTTCAGCGCCCACATCCCCAGTGCCGGCGGTGAGGCCTGTTTCGATTTTGACAGCGACAGCAGCGTCGACTGTGCCACCGCCAACTGGGATCTGAAACTGGAAATCGCCGGCCGTAACTGGAACCTGTGGACCCACAGCGGCATCACCGCCAACGGCAATGGTGGTGCATTTGGCCCCTTGGCCACCGCCGACGCGGATCTTTACACCTCGGCCACCACCTCCCCGGACGGGCAGGACATCCGCTTCCTGTACAGTGTTGATCGCAGCGCCGGCGTGTTCACCGATAACAGCTGGTATGAGTACAACCTGTCCGGTGCGCACAAGTTGTGGCCCAACTACCGCGTGTACATGATCGACACCGACAGCACCTCCGACTCCGCCCCAGTCTACGCCCTGCAGATCACCAGCTATTACTCCAACGCGGGCGCCAGCGGATTCCCCAACATCCGATATCGACAGCAATGAGGGAGCCAGCAATGAGGGAACCAACCATGACCAGCACACCCACTACGGTTGCCCAGGCAACCTTGCTCAACCCCGAACAACGTCAACAGCTCAAGGCCCGCTGGGACAACCTGAAAGCGGAAGCCCCGACCCTGCGCATTCGCAACGCAGCGGAACGTCTGCAGGTGAGCGAAGCGGAATTACTGTGCACGGATCTGGGCAGCAACGTGTTCCGACTGAACCAGAGCTTCCCTTCCCTGCTGGTGGAGTTGGAAGCCGTGGGCCCGGTGATGGCCCTGTCCCGCAATGAATTGATGGTGCATGAGAAACACGGCCAGTACACGGATTTCAAAATCCGTGGCAACGGGGCCATGGGCATTTGCCTGGGTGCCATTGATCTGCGGGTGTTCCTGAATGAATGGCGTTACGGTTTTTCGGTCACCGAAGCCACCGATTCCGGCACCCGCCAGAGCCTGCAGTTCTTTGATCAGGAAGGCGCTGCCATCCACAAGATTTATAAGACCGCAGCCACCGACAGTGACGCCTGGGACCGGCTGATTGCACGCCACATCAGCAACAATCAGGACTACCAGGTCGCGCCGGAACCCTACCCCACACCGGTGTTTCCGAATTCAGGCAATACCACCACCCAACAGGTGTTGTCGAAGTGGGAAGCACTCAAGGATGTACACCAGTTCCACGGCATGCTGCAACAACTGGGTATCTCCCGCGTTGAAGCCTTACGCCTGGTGGGCCGCCATTACGCCCAGCCGCTGCCAGTGGACAGCTTCGAGCAGGCGCTCTGTTACGGCGCTGAACATCAGGTTCCGCTGATGGTGTTCGTCAACAACCGGGGCATCGTGCAGATTCATACCGGTATTCTCAACAAACTGCTGCGCACCGGTCCCTGGTTCAACGTACTGGACCCGGATTTCAATCTGCACGCCAACACGGATGCCATCGACCAGGTGTGGTTGGTGCAGCGGCCCAGCGTGGACGGCATCATCACGTCTCTGGAAGTTTATGATCGCAACGCCCACCTGGTGCTGACCCTGTTTGGTGAACGCAAACCCGGCCATGGGGAACGGGATGATTGGCGGGCACTGACAGAACAGCTGCGCGCAGCACACACGGGAGCGGCATGATGAAGGTGTGGATGTTGCCACTTTGCCTGTGGGCACTCAGTGCTTTGAGTACAGCGGGCTCAGCCTATGCAGGCGATGAGACCCGGGTCATCAGCATCGACGGTTCCATAACGGAAATCGTCTATGCCCTGGGTGCAGCGGATCACCTGGTGGGTGTGGATACCACCAGCCGCTATCCCGCCGCGGCGCAAGCGTTACCCAATGTGGGCTACATGCGCCAGTTGACGGCGGAAGGCATTCTTTCCCTGCAACCCTCCCTGGTGATCACCACTGCCGAGGCGGGCCCGGTTGCCGTACTGGAACAACTGGACCAGGCCGGGCTCAGGGTTGAGACCGTCACCACCGACAGCAGCATCGCGGGCGTCTATGCAAAGATCCGGCGGGTGGCGCAGTTGTTAGCAATGCAAGAGCGTGGGGAAGAACTGATCGGTACGTTGCAGAGCAACATTCAAACCCTGCAAGCGCAGTTGTATGACCGGCGTTGGCAGGCACCGCCCAAGGTGATGTTCCTGTTGGCGGCGGGCAATCACGGCGTCATGCTGGCCGGCAAGAACACTCATGCTGACGCCATGATCCAGGTGATGGGCGGCGTCAACGTGGTCAGCGACTTCAACAGTTACAAGCCGCTAACACCAGAAGGCGGTCTGCAGACGTTGCCAGACATCATCGTGGTGGCGGATACCGGCAGCGGCGGCCAGGCCCCCGCCAGCGAGCGTGTGCTGGAGCGATTCCAGTTACTGCAACACACACCGGCGGCCCGTCAGAAGCGGGTGATCACCGCCGACAGCATGTTGTTGCTGGGCTTCGGCCCCCGCATCGACCAGGCCATCGAAGCTATGGCACCGGCGTTTTATGTATCGCGTTAACCCGATCGCCCTCTGGGGAATATTCGCGGCAGCACTGGTGGTGGCCAGTGCCTGGTCGCTGGTGACCGGCGCCCTGCACATTCCCAGCCGTGAGCTGGTTGCCGTGCTCAAGCAGGGGTTGGGATTCAGTGCCATTGAACCGGTGCCCCTGCACCTGGAGATTACCCTGCTGCAGATCCGTCTGCCCCGCCTGGTGATGGCCCTGCTGGTGGGCGCGGCCCTGGCCCTCTCCGGGGCGGCTATTCAAGGCCTGTTCCGCAACCCCCTGGCGGACCCGGGCCTGATCGGGGTGTCCAGTGGTGCGGCGTTGGGAGCCGTGTCCATCATTGTGCTGGGCGACACCTTGTTCAGCAGTTGGGTCTGGTTGAGCGGACGCTGGGCGCTGCCGGTCGCAGCTTTCGTCGCCAGCCTGATCACCACTCTGGTGATTTACCGCATCTCCACCCGCAGCGGTTACACCCAGGTCGCCACCCTGTTGCTGGCCGGCATAGCCATCAACGCCATCGCCGGTGCCGCCACCGGCTTGCTCACCTTCATCGCCGACGACAGCGAGCTGCGCAGCATCACGTTCTGGTCCATGGGCAGCCTGACCCAATCCAGCTGGCAGGACGTGGCTGCCATGCTGCCGTTCATCGTGATACCGCTGCTGTTATTGCCGCTGTTTGCACCCGCCCTGAATGGATTCCTGATGGGGGAAACGGTGGCCGAACACCTGGGCTTTCCCATTCGCTGGGTGAAGCGCTGTATCATTTTGCTCACCGCCATGGCCGTGGGCGCCGCCGTTGCGTTCTCCGGTGTGATCGGTTTTCTGGGATTGGTGGTGCCCCATTTGCTGCGGCTGGTGATCGGCCCGGATCATCGTCTGCTGCTGCCGGCGTCTGCACTCTGTGGCGCCTTGCTGTTGACCGTGGCGGACATGTTTGCCCGCACGGTGGTGGCACCGGCGGAACTGCCCATCGGTTTGATCATGGCCATCATTGGCGGTCCATTCTTTTTGGCCCTGTTGCTGAGCCCGGCACTGAAACCCGGAGGGGTCGCCTGATGCTGCGCACGGAAAACCTGCGAATTTCCCTCACCAACAAACGAACCACCACGCCCCATCTGGTGGAGAACGTCAGCCTGGCGTTCAAACCTGGTGAACTCACTTTGATCCTGGGGGCCAACGGGGCGGGCAAAAGTACCTTACTGAACGCGCTGGCCGGCACCCGGGTGCGCCACCCCGCATTGCAGCAACAGGGGCGCGTTACCCTGGATAACCAGGACCTGGCACAGTTCCCCGCCAAAGAGCTGGCCCGGCGACGGGCCGTCATGCCGCAACAGGTGCAACTGGATTTTCCCTTCAAGGTCCACGAAGTGATCGCCATGGGCCGTTCCCCTTACGGCATGGATAGCCAGAGCCAACGCATCACTGACCAGGCCATGGCGCTGCTGGAAGTCGACCACCTGCAGCACCGCGACTACCCCAGCCTGTCCGGCGGCGAACAACAACGGGTGCAACTGGCCCGGGTACTGGCGCAGATCTGGCCTCACGGGGACAAGCCACGACCGCAGGCGGATCATGAAGCCGGGCACGTCAAACGCCATCGCGTGTTACTGCTGGACGAGTGTACCTCCGCGTTGGACCCGGCCCACCAGCACCAGGTGTTGGACATCATCAAGCAATTCACCACCCCCGATATCATCAGTTGCGCGGTGTTGCACGATCTGCCCCTGGCGGCCCGTTACGGTGATCGTGTGATCCTGATGAAACAGGGCAGGGTCATTGCCGACGGTACGCCCCGTCAGGTCCTTACCGCTGACAATCTGGCGGCCACGTACGACCTGCGTACACGGATACTGCAACACCAGGAGGTGGATCACCCGATCATCGTCGGGCTTGGGCGAGCAACCCAGCGCGGGCTTCCGTGATCTCCAGCAGCGGTAGACTTTGGTAGGGTGTCTCCACAACGTGGATCAATGCTATTCTGCAACGAACTCCGGGTTTGAAAAATTACAACTCGAAACCCTTATATGAATCCCACGAATCCCGTTTTGACAGCTACACAGGCCAAGCACTATGACTCAGGCGACCCTCTCCTACCAGCAGGAATACCATGCATCCATTGACCAGCCGGAAGCCTTCTGGCGCAACAAAGCCGCCCAGTTGAATTGGTTCAAAGCCCCGGAGTGCATCCTGTCCACCGACGACAACGGCATTCAGCGCTGGTTTGCCGACGGTGAAATGAACACCGCCTTCATGGCCCTGGACCACCACCTGTCCCAGGGCCGCGGCCAGCAGACCGCGTTAATTTATGATTCCCCGGTTACCGGCAGCAAACGCACCTATACCTATCAACAACTCACCGACGCCGTGGCCCTGTTTGCCGGTGCACTGCAAAACCAGGGTGTGACCAAAGGCGACCGGGTGGTGATTTACATGCCCATGGTGCCGGAAGCCGCCATTGCCATGCTGGCCTGCGCCCGCCTGGGGGCCATTCATTCGGTGGTGTTCGGTGGTTTTGCGCCTCACGAACTGGCCGTGCGCATTGACGATGCCACCCCCAAAGTGATTGTCAGCGCCTCCTGCGGTATTGAAGTGGGCAAAGTCATCGAATACAAACCCATGCTGGATGAAGCCATCCGCCAGGCCCAACACAAACCCGAGCGCTGCATCGTGCTGCAACGGCCCCAGGCCCGGGCCCCGTTGAACGCAGATCGCGACCTGGACTGGCAGGATGCGGTGTCGGCCGCCACCCCCGCCGACTGTGTTCCGGTAAAGGGCACCGACCCGCTCTACATCCTCTACACCTCGGGCACCACCGGCAAACCCAAAGGCGTAGTGCGGGACAACGGCGGCCATGCGGTGGCCCTCCACTATTCCATGAAAGCGGTGTACAACATGAACCCGGGGGACGTATTCTGGGCGGCATCGGACGTGGGTTGGGTGGTGGGTCACTCTTATATTGTTTACGGCCCACTGCTGGCGGGCTGCACCACCATCATGTACGAAGGCAAACCGGTGAAAACGCCAGACGCCGGCGCCTTCTGGCGTGTAGCCAGTGAGTACAAAGCCAAGGCCCTCTTTGCCGCGCCCACGGCGTTCCGAGCCATCAAGAAAGAAGATCCGGATGCACGCCTGCTGGGGGACTACGACCTGTCGTCCCTGGAAACCATTTTCATGGCCGGGGAACGGCTGGACCCACCCACCTACGACTGGACCCGCTCGAAAACCGGCAAACCGGTGATCGACCACTGGTGGCAAACGGAAACCGGCTGGGCCATCTGCGGCAACCTGATGGGGATCGAAGCCAAGCCCACCAAACCGGGCTCGTCCACCTTGCCCTCCCCCGGCTTTGACGTGCAGATTCTGGACGATGCCGGCCATCCACTGCCGCCGGGACAACAGGGTGCCATCGCCATCAAATTGCCCCTGCCCCCCAGCTGCCTGCCCACCATCTGGAACAACTTTCCGCGCTTTCAGGCCGGCTACCTGAACAGCTTCCCCGGCTATTACTGCTCCGGCGACGGCGGCTACAAAGATGAGGACGGCTACGTGTTCATCATGGGCCGCACTGACGATGTGATCAATGTGGCCGGCCACCGCCTCTCCACCGGAGAGATGGAGGAAATCATCGCCGCCCACACCGCTGTGGCCGAGTGCGCGGTGATTGGCATTCAGGATGAATTAAAAGGCCAGGTGCCGGTGGGCCTGGTGCTGTTGAAAGACGGTGCCGACATCGACGAGGCCCAACTGCAAACGGAACTGGTGGCCATGGTGCGCCAGGAGATCGGCCCCATCGCCTGCTTCCAGAAAGCCATGATTGCCCAACGCTTGCCGAAAACCCGTTCCGGAAAAATCCTGCGCAAACTGCTGCGACAAATTGCCGATGGCGAGGAATATACCATTCCCTCCACCATTGATGATCCCGGCAGTGTGGAAGAGATGGTGGCGCTGCTGCGGTAGGAGGCAGTTGGGTAATCCAGGCACTCACCCGCTAACCGTCACCGGAATAACATATTCCCGCTTTAGGATTGGTGGCCAATTGACCAACCACCAGGCATCAATCCCATGAAAAACACAAAAATGATTCTCGCCGGCGCCCTGCTGGCGTCCTGCTCTGCGATTTCCAATGTTCAGGCTGATAACATCGTGCTCACCAACGATGACGGCCTCACCAGCAACATCAAAGCCCTCTACACGGCATTGAAAGCGGCCGGACATGACGTCATTGTCTCCGCCCCCTGTTCCGGTCAGAGCGGAATGGGCGCAGCGGTGAAATATCTGCGCCCAATCACACCACTCACTCAACCCTGCCTGAATAACGCCGCTGCCCCCGGTGCCCCCGGTGCCGGCCCCGTCACCAAAACCGAAGCGGATTTCGACTACAGCGATTTTTATTATGTGGAAGGCACTCCGGTAATGGCGCTGGCCTATGGACTGGATGTCCTGGCCCAGGAACGCTGGGGCAGCGCGCCGGATCTGGTGCTTTCCGGCCCTAACGAAGGCCAGAACGTGGGCAAAATCGTCAACGGCTCCGGCACCGTCAGCAACGCACAGTTCGCTGCAGGACGCGGCATTCCCGCCATCGCGCTCAGCGCCGGTTCCAATACCGCCGGGGCAGAGGACGACGCAGGCAACCACGGTGATAACCCGCTGTCCGTCACCGTCGCCGATCTGTCGGTGCATCTGATCGAACAATTGCAGGCGAAGGCTGGCCGCAAGTCATTGCTGCCCGAGGGCGTTGCCCTGAATGTGAATTTCCCGGACACCTTCAGTGCAGAGACCCGCTGGGAGTTTTCGCGCCATGGCAGCTACGACCGCTACGACGTGAAGTTTGTGGCCGACCTGTCCCAGGACCCGGTGGCGCAAAGTTACGGCTTGGGCAGCGTACCCTATCCAGGCATCACCATTGGCTTCAATGCCGAAGAACCCACCCGCAAGCAATTGAAAGACGAATCCGTGGTGATCAGTGATGGCAACATCGCTGTGACGCCCATGCAAGTGGGATTCGACGCCGGCTTCATCGAGCGCGCCGTAACCCATCAGCGACTGCGGGGCCTGTTAAGCCGTTAATTCGCCATCTCTCCATTCACCACCTCTCCGTCCGCTGCAGCACCGGTTGGCTGCAGCGGCAAGTTTCACACTCCATTAACCATTCTGCCATACGCCTGTTGCATTAATCGCCAATCCTAAAGCCCAACCCCATCACACACCTGACAACAAACGGGAGTTAATCATGACCTCTGCCATCAAAGCATGGGCCGTATGCGGGCTGTTAGCCGCTGCTGTGCCTGTGGCGGCCTCCGCCAAGCATGACCATGAACCCACGCGTCCCCTGACCGTGAACATCCTGCACATGAACGACCACCATTCCCATCTGGCGGCGGACTCATTCTCCTACGATGCATCGGCCCTGCGCCTGCGCACCACCTTGAGCGACGGTAGTGCGCTGAATGAAGTGGAGGTCAACTATGGTGGTTTCCCCATGCTGGTGGATACCTTTCAGCGGCTGGAAACCGTGCTCCGCAACCCCATTAAAATTCACGCGGGGGACGCCGTGACCGGCACCCTGTATTACAGCCTGTTCAAGGGCGAAGCCGACGCCGCGGTGATGAACGAAATCTGTTTCGACGCCTTTGCCCTGGGCAACCACGAGTTTGACGACGGCGACAGCGGCCTGGCGGGTTTTCTGGATTACCTGAACGCCGGTCCGTGCCAGACGCCGGTGCTGGCCGCCAACGTGGTGCCGGCCGCCACCTCCGCCGTGCGTGAAGGCTACCTTCAGCCCTATACGCTCATGCAGGTGGAGGGCCAGGCGGTGGGCATCATCGGCATCGACATCGCGGGCAAGACTAAAAATTCCTCCCAACCGGATGCAGGCACCGAGTTCCTCGATGAATTAACCACCGCCCAGTACTACATTGATGAGCTGACCGCCCAGGGCGTGAACAAGATCATTCTGGTGACCCATTACCAGTACCAGAACGACATTGCCCTGGCGCAAAAGCTGCGCGGGGTGGATGTGATCGTGGGTGGCGACTCCCACAGCCTGCTGGGGGACAACACCCTGGCAGACCTGGGTTTTCCGGTGGCGGGTGAGTACCCCACCCGGGTCACCGACCTGGATGGCAATCCGGTGTGCATCGTGCAAGCCTGGGAATATGCCCATGTCATGGGTCGCCTGCAGGTCAACTTCGATCGCAAGGGCAAGGTATCCAGCTGTCACGGCAACCCGGTAATGCCCATCAAGAACGAATATGTGTACGCTGACAGCGATGGCAGCGAGAAGACCCTGGGCGGCTTCGACAAGTGGAAAGTGGCGCTGTCCCTGGCCCTGAATCCGGAAATCACCTTGAGCCGTGAAGACGCCAATACCCTGGCCCTGCTGGACGGTTTCAATGAGCAGGTGTCGGTGCTGGAGCAAACCGAAATCGGTACGGTAACCGACGATCTGTGCCTGGTGCGCTGGCCCGGTGAAGCCCGCTCTGCCATTTGCTCCCCTGCGGACACCTACGCCAACGGCAGCGACATCTCCAACATCGTGGCCAAAGCTTTCCTCACGGTAACACCCACTGCGGACTTCGCCATCCAGAACGCGGGCGGTGTGCGGGTGGATGTGGCTGCCGGCCCTTATACCATCGCCGATGCCTTTACCCTGTTGCCGTTCTCCAACACCCTGGTGACCCTGGAGATGACCGGCCAGCAGATCATCAGCGTGCTGGAAGATGCGCTGTCGAACACACTGGATGACGGCGGCTCCACCGGGTCCTACCCCTATGCCTCCGGCCTGCGTTATCACGTGGACGCCTCCCAGAGTGAAGGCAATCGCATCAGCAACGTGGAAATCAATTCCCGCCTGGCAGGCAGCTGGAGCGCCATTGATCCCGCCACCACCTACACCGTGGTCACCAACGATTTCATCGCCTCCGGTCAGGATGGATACGACACCTTCGGCGTGATCTTCGATGCGGGCCTGTTTGAAGACACCTTCACCGAGTACGCCCAGGGCTTCATCAAGTATGCAGAAGCACTCACCGATTCCGGCGCCAGTATCAGCAAGTTGCCGCTGGAAGAATACAGCACCCAGAAGTACATCGGGCGCGACGGCTGTGATCACTCAGCACAAACGGATTGCGTTGGCTTTTAAGTCCCACTACCAGCGCAATCCTGTAACGTGAAGGCGGGTCATCCCGCCTTCTTTTTTGTTGTTCAGGACGAAACCAAATCAGAATCATTAGAGAGGAGAGCACCATGACCCAGCAACATGATCCAAAACGTCGTCAGTTCATTCGCCGCAGCTCCACCGGTATGGCGGCACTGGCCATCGGCACCAGCCTGGTGAGCATGTCACGTCCGTTGCAGGCCCAGTCCCTGGCCCAACTGGGGGAACTGCAATCCGCCAACAGCCTGGGCCTGCGTCTGCCGGCTGGCTTTTCGGCGCGCATTGTCGCCAGTGCCGGCCAACGCCTGACCAAAGACCGCTGGTGGCGCCGCACCCAGTATCGCTGGCACACCTATCCTGACGGCGGCGCCACCTTCGCCACACCGGACGGTGGTTGGGTCTACGTTTCCAACAGCGAAACCATCAGCCTGCTGGGCGGTGGCACCTCCGCTGTGCGCTTTGACGCCAACGGTGTGGTGGTGGATGCCTACCGCATCCTGGGCGGCACCAACGTCAACTGCGCCGGTGGCCTCACTCCCTGGAACACCTGGTTATCCTGCGAAGAGATCGACTTCGGCCGGGTCTTTGAGTGTGATCCCTATGGCCAGCACAACGCGGTGGTGCGCCCTGCCCTGGGCTACTTCAAACACGAAGCGGTGGCGGTGGACCCCAATCTGGGATTCCTCTACCTGACCGAAGATGAAGGGGATGGTCGCCTGTATCGCTTTGTGCCGGACGGCCTGAACACCCAAGGCAACCTGAATCTGGATGCCGGCACATTGCAGGTGGCAGCGGTGGAAGACAACGGTATGCCCGGAGGCTACGTCAGTTGGATCGACCTGCCCAACCCCACCCCCAACCTGCTGCAAACGCCCACCCGCGAGCAGGTTCCGGAGAGCACCGCATTCCGTGGCGGCGAAGGCATCTGGTACAGCGAGGGTGCCGTGTACTTCACCACCAAAGGCGACAACCGGGTCTGGAAACTGGATACCAACCTCAATCACCTGGAAGTGGTTTATGATGCCGCCACCGCCGCCAACCCGATCCTCACCGGGGTGGACAACATCACGGTCTCTTCCGGTGGCGACCTGCTGGTGGCCGAAGACGGGGGTGACATGCAGATCGTGGTGATCGACGGTGATGGCAATGTTGCACCGCTGATGCAGATCGAAGGCCAGGACGGCTCCGAAATCACCGGACCTGCCTTCAGCCCGGACGGCAGCCGTTTGTATTTCAGTTCCCAGCGGGGTTGTGCCCTGTTCGGCGGCGGCAATGGGTTTGGGATCACCTACGAAATCAGCGGTCCGTTTGGCGATTACATGTCGCTCTGATCCCATTCATCGCGACCGCTCCGGATCAGAAACCTCCGAACAACATGCTGCCGAACCCTAACCGGCGCCCTAACCGGCAGGCAGCATGCTCGCCAACAGGGAGGCAATCCCCAGGAACGACATAAAGCCGGCAATGTCGGTGACCGTGGTCAACACAATGGAAGAGGACTGGGCCGGGTCCAGTCCGAACTTCTTCAGCACCATGGGCACCAGTGCGCCGGAACCACAGGCAATGGTGAGGGACAATATCATTGCCAGCGTCATCACCAGCGCCAACCCCATAGAGCCACTCCAGATCCACACGCCAATGGAACAGGTCACCGCAATGGCAATGCCGTTCAGAAAACCCACCATGCTCTCCTTGCGAAACACCTGCCACCAATGGCGGGTGGTGATCTCTTTCAGGGTAAGCCCGCGCATGGTCACCGCCAGCGCCTGCGCCCCGGCATTCCCGCTCTGACCGGCGGCCACCGGCAACAGGATCGCGAGGGCGGTGAACTGTGAAATGATGCCCTCAAAGGCGCCCACCACCGCCGCCGCCGCAAACGCGGTCAGCAGATTGATCTGCAGCCAGGGCATGCGCTTGCGCACCGCAAACCAACTGCTCGACAGCGCCCGCTCATCCTTGCTGGCACCCACCATCACCGCCATGTCCGCCGCCAGTTCTTCCTTCGCCTGTTGATAGACGTCCGCATCCCGGATGATGCCCACCACCCGATCGTTGACATTCAAGACCGGTAGCATGGTGACCTTTGTGCCTTCAAATTTCTCGATGACGTCTTCCTTGGAATCCAGGGTATTCAGGTAATGGGCGATGGGACGCGCCAACCGGGACACCTTGCTTTTTGGGTCCGCCAGAATCAGATCCCCCAGGTCCAGGGTGCCCACCACCTGATCCTCATGGTTGGCCAGAAACAGGGCATCCATTTTTTTGGGATGGCGGATCTTGATTTGATGCAGCACCTCTTCAACCGTCAACGTGCTGTAGAACATTTGGATACGAGGGTCCATCAGGCGCCCGGCGGACCCATCCGGATACGCCAGCAAATCCTGAAATTCCTTGGCCAGGGATTTATGGGCCTGCGCCATCGTATTCAACAGCTGATCCCGGGTGCCGGTATCCAAGCGGGACAAGAGGGAGGTCGCCAGATGCACATCCAGTTTGGCCAGCAGATCCATAACCTTGTCGTCGGGCCAATGTTCCAACAGCTGTTCACTGAGCCCGGCGGGAATGTGATTGAACAACGCCACCAGTACATGCAAAGGCTGCTGGGACAGCACCGTGGCGGCGTGCTGAATGGGTAACTTGGCGATCTCCCGGGCGGCCTTGGCCGGGTACTGAATCAGGTAAGCGTTGGTGAGCCGTTGTGCAGTATCTTTTAAATGCTCGGTTGTTGCTGTCATGGTTTCACCACTGGTTCATTCTTCTTCGATCCATGGCCGACTTTAGCCGATGCCCCTGTCAGCCAATGCCCCTGTCAGCCGATGCCCTTGCCCACCACATCCAGCAGACCGCGCATGCTGTCACTGTAGGCCTGTATCAGATCCTGGGCGGCACCGGCAGCCGGAGCATGGGCGGGTTCCAGCAGCTGGGCATGGCTGGATAACAGGCGGCGAATTTCGCTGTACCAGATCACACCGATCAGCTCCCGGCGCCGATTCACCACCGCCGCCACATCCTGCTGCTGCCAGACAGGATGACTGAGGGCCGTGGATAAGGTCATAGCACCGTTGATCAGTTCCGGCTTGGGCCCGGCAATGCTTTCCAGAGTGATGGCTTTGGTGCTGCGCAACAGCACCGTAAAGGACAGGGTTGCAACCGGACGGCGCTCATCATCCACCACCAGGATCAACCGATCCTCCGCGAAGGATTTACGTTTCAGCCGTTTCAGCGCGTCCTCCACCGACATATCAGCGGGGAACACCGGCACGTCGGTTTCCACCCAGGCCCCCAGCATATCGTCTTTGTAGGTGAGCAGCAGTTGGCAGGCGGTGCGGCGCTTGAGAGGGAGCTGGTTCAGAAGCTCCTGCTGGCGGGTTTTGTCCAGATGACGTAATACCGCGCACACATGGTTGTTGGACAGCTCAGTCAACCACAGGATGGCGGTGCTGATCTCGGCGTGCAACAGGACCGTGGCACAGGCCGAGGGCGCCATCTCCCGCAGTACCTCCTGGGCCAGCGGATGCGGGGCATTGGTCAGAAACTCTGCCACTTCAGCAGGCTCCATCTCCTCCAGCAAACGGGCCGCCGCCTTGGATTCCTGTTTAATAAAACTGAAAGCCATTCGATAGATCTGATCAGACATAACGGAACCCTATTTGCCGCTGCCGGAGCTGGATTTAATGCAGCCGACGTTTTCCATAAACAGGTTGGCCGGCACCGTGACCCGCCCCTGGTGGGACTCGATCACCAGCATGGTGCCGCTGATTTCCACCACCACACCGTCGATGCCCGCGATGCTGACCTCATCCCCCAGCTGCAGAAACTTGGCGGCCTGCTGGGCACCGATGATGTTGGCTACCAGGGTTCTGGCCCCCAGGGCAAAGCTCAGGGAGAAGCCCCCCAACAGGATTGCGGACATGACGATAAAGAACTGGGTGAAAAAGTGGATATTGATGCCAAATTGTTCGATACCGATGACAATGGCCGTGAAAAAGACCGCAAACTGCGTCACCTTGCCGATCCACTTGGCCTGCTTCGACCCCGCGGATTCCACTGCCGATACCACCATCAGCTCGACGATGTTACTGATCAGATAGCCACCGATCATGATCAGCAGCCCCACCGCCAGTCTGGGCAAATACAGCAGCAGGTCCGACATCCACCTGGACACCATTTCCAGCCCCAGGCTGTTGGCGGCGGCGGCCACAAACAACAGGAACACCAGCCAGAAAATCATCTTGCTGACGGCATTGATATTGATGGGCCTGAATTTGAGATCCGGTTTGACGAACAGTGAAGGAAACAGGCGCATCAACAGGCGTTCAAAAAAATGCATGCCCGTGCGCGTAGCCCTGGAGATCAGGAACGCCACCAGACCTCCGATCACCAACAGCAGGAATGCTCCCAGCAGTTTGGGTGCAAATACAATCAGTTGCTGTAACATTTGTTCATAGGTCAGCGCCAACACTTCCTGCCAACCCCGAGCCTGGTCGGGCGCCATATCTGCTTCCCCTCTTGCATTCTCTGTGGTTAACCTGATTCCTCCATATTGTGTATAAATAGCCGATAAGTTACTACCGCATTTTGCGGCATGGGCAGTGTCGGGCGTTGGTGTCAGTGGGCAAAAAGCATTTGTGGGATGTGACTATTACCTTGATCCCGTGCGCCACCCGCCCTTACTTTAGGCAGAGTGTGATTGAATCTGGCTGAGGTTTAGGGGGAATAGAATGTGGACAAGACACCGTCGAATCGACTTTTCTGATGTGGACTATCCCGGGACCCTGTTTCGCGCCGACGCGGCCAATTTCCGGATTCCACCCACGCCGCGCCAGATCAAATACATCATCATCCACATCACCGGCGGCCCGGCCCAGGACGAAGGCCCGGCCATCAACACGTTTCGCCATGGCCCGGCCAGCGCGCACTACATTGTAAATCGACAAGGGCACGTCACGCAGTTCGTGCGGGATGCCCACATCGCCAACCATGTGGACAACATCAACTCTGCCACCAATCGCGACAGCATCGGCATTGAGCATGTGAACCAGTGGAGCCACGGCATTCACATGCGCCCCACCCATCGTCAGTATGAGGCCTCGGCCCGTCTGGTGGCGTGGCTGTGCCAGCGTTACAACATTCCCATTGTGCACGATACCCGGCGCCATGCTCGGGGCATCCGCGGCCATATTGAGGAACAACCCCATTCCGGCCACACTGCCTGCCCGAACCCGGCCTGGGATTGGCACAGTTATATTTCGTTGGTGCAGAACATTCAGGTCCCGAACCTGGGTGCGTTTATCGCCAGCCTGGCACGGGACCCGTTTCCAATGGAGTGAGCAGCGCGAAAGATGCCCCCGGGCTCAGAACTCCGGGGTCGAGGCGGCGTTGGCCTTACGCTGGCGAATCACGTAGTCTGAATTGTACTGATTGATGGCGTTGAACGCGGTGCCCGAGGTCAAGCGGAACACAGACATCACCGAAAGCCCCTTGTTGCAGGTGATCTCGAACAGCATTTGCGAGCCATCCCCAAGATTGTCTGTCTTGCCCACCAAACGGGTGCCGGATGACTCGAACAGCTTGTTCATCTTTTTGATGAAGTTCTTCTGTTTCTTTTCCACATTGCGGACCCCTTTCAGGTCCACCTTGGAGCCACCCCAGGTATAGCGCTTCGAACCGCTGGCAACGTCCAGGCGCGAATGGGGCTCATTGGAATATTTTTTTATGGCTTTCTTGGCCACGTCTTTACACACCATGTCTTCGCGCATCAGCACACTGAAGTCCAACAGCGCAAACAGCTCTTTCCCCATCACATCACGCCCCTGCGTGCTCACGGTGTACTTGGGGTTATTGGCAAACTTCGCCAACTGGGGGGAACTCAAAGTGGCTTCGAGCTGGGTCTTGGTGTAGTACCCCAGGTCAACGCCGAAGATGTCCAGTCCGGTGGCCAGATCCGGCAGGCCGGAAGGCGCCATGGAAGTATTACCGCTGGTGCCGAACACCCGCTTGTTCACTTCACTTTCAAGCATGCTCGAGGCACCTTCCATGGTGGCGGTTTCCTTCACTGTGGCCGAGGTCTCCTGCGCAGAATCCACCGTTTCCTGGGCGGAATTGCTGGTTTCCGTGACCTTGCCCTGCATTTCATCCACTTTTTTATTGAGCTCTTCGAGCTGGTCAAAAAACCCCGCCTGAACCACAGTCGATAGTCCCAACGAAAAAAAAGCAGCAATAGTGATACGTGTTTTCATCTGAAGCCCCCCAACAGGCATTTTGGAGACATCGCGTGCCAAAGACACAGCCGATGCACAGTCATAAAACAGAAATACAGTTGTTACACAGGAATCAAAAATACAACGGCGCCATCATCCAAGACCTCCACCTTGCACAATACCCCACGGCGAAGTTTGGCGAAAAAGCCTGTTGCGTTGGGTTGGAACTACGCTCTCAAACCCATGGGTCAAACGCCCACAGGCCATAGTGCGATACCTGACCAACCCCGTCAAGACCATGGCCCGGCGCAGACGCCCAGCCCAGAGCACCGGAACCCACCGCGAAATTCACACTAACCCACTGATTGTCGGTGCATTTTCTTAGGAACGGTGGAAATCGGGAAAAGCACGGCGACTCTGCTACTGTTATAATCAACAACGTTCACGCACATCAGACAGCGCCGAATAGCGGCGTTTCCGACAATCATCCAAGGTGGTATACATGATTAAGCTGTTTCGGATCGTAAGCTGCGCAGAGGGCCTGTCCTACCTGGTCATCCTCAGCGTCACACTGGGCTTCATCAGCCGGGACTACGTGTTCGTACTGGGGATGACTCACGGCGTGCTGTTCATGGTGTATCTGGTGTTATCGCTGCTGGTGAGCAATCAACGGGGCTGGTCCGTGATCAAGTGGTTAGGCTTGTTTATGGCCGCCGTGATGCCCTTCGCATTCATCCCGGTAGAGTGGTTAATGCGAAAACAAGAAGCAGAGGCCCATCCGCGCGCATACCAAACCAACCCTTCGTAATCGACAACAGCCGGTTTTGGTTCAATCCTGCGACGATTTGGCCTCGACCTTCTCCACCGCATCTTCAATCACCGCCCGCGCTTCATCGCAGTGGTCTGCCGATGCAGTGGCGCGATCCATGATGCCCGTATACAGGAATGACATACCGCCGGTGAGGACGGCGGCGCCACCGCTGAGCAGAACGCCTTTCCGGTTCAAGCCGACGCTGGGTTGCGCCAACGTGCCGCCCAGTTTTACAAACGGTGTCACAAACATATCCGCACTCACCCCGACCCCGGTGCGGGGTTTGGTATTGAATTCGATGTTAAGCGCTTCACTGTTGAGATCAATATCGCCACCACCTACCACCGTCAGTTGATCACTTTGCAGCAGGAAGCCCTTGATCTCACCGAACCCGGAGGTAAAGCGGAGCGCGAACATACTGCACTCCCAACGGGTAAATTCCTGTTTATTCATAAACGGGTTCAGCGCCGTGAACAACTGCGAAAGAATGTCGCCGGAAAAGCGCTGGATCAGATCATTATTGACTTTGCCCGCGCCCTGATTCAACGCAACGCCGCCCTCCAGGTTAGCGGCCAACTCACGCGCCGTGGCACCGGAGCTTTCCACCAGAATGTTGAGGTTGGTGATCGGTACGTCTTCTTTGGGAACACCGGCCCCCGATAACACAGCCAACCGAACATCCCGCACCTTACTGTCCACATTAACTTTGGCCTCATCGGCGGAAGCATCGAGGTTAACACTACTGGCGAAGCTCCCACTCAAATAACCGGAGAACCGGTTTTTGATACTCAATTTCCCTTTCCGGGCGTCCGCACTCAGCTGGAACTGTTTGAGCTCCGTATTGCGCAGAAGCAATCGATCAATATCGACATCCAGTTTCAGGTTCAGCGCCCGCAGCAGGCCCATGGGCAACGGGGTATCGTCGAACACATACCGCTTGGTGGAGGTGCTCTCTGCCGACCCGGGTGCCTCAGCCCCATTATCCGCCGGCAGAAACGACGTCAGATCCAGTAAGGTCGATTTGGTCTGGGCCTCAATTCTGGGCGGGTCGGTCAATTCAATCTGCACCGCCCCCGCCAGATCGCTGTCTCCCAATGTCACCTGGAAGCTTGGGATCTCGATTTGCTTCTCACCCAGGTTAAGCTTGCCGTTGAACTTGGCGGCTGCGTCCGGCAGGCCTTCCAACTCCAGCAGTGCGCCCAGCTCAGCCAGCGAGTTGATCGCCAGATCAATATCAAAGCCCTGCTCTGGAAAATCAATCTGAGTGTTCAGGTCCACCTTCTCAACCCGCAGTTCCGCCTTGATGCGGTGTTCGGATATCGCGGCTGACAATTGCATGGGCCAATCCTGAAACTGCAGTTTGCCCTGCAGTCGCGTGGTGTTCGAGTCGTCGTCATTATCATCGCTATCATCGCTCCCCTTATCCACCGTGGCCGCTATGGATTCCAGCACAATGACCTGATCCTGACTTTGGGGCTGCCGGTAGGTAATCCGCACGTCTTGAATGTCAGCGGAGCGCACTACCACAGGGATGCTCAATCCACCGGATTTTGGTTTGGATTCCTCTGCGCGGGTGTCACTTTGCATAAAGGGGAAGGACCAGTTCACCTGCTGATTCGGCCCTGCTTCCACCACCAATGCCACCTGCTGCAGTTCAATGCGATTAATCACGATGGGGTAGTCGCGCCATGACAGCAACCCCATGCGCACATAGGCCTTGTCTGCCTGCAGCATAACGGGCTCAGACGCCCACTCCGCGTTACTGAGGCTGACTTTCTCAATGACCAAGGTCGGCATGGGTAACAGGTGCAGCGACAGTTCGCCGTCAATTCGAAACTCTCGGCCGGTTAAATCACTGACTGTCGATTCAACCTTGGGTTTCAGAAAACCAAAATCCACCAACCAGAGCGCCAACACCAAGAGGACACACACCGACAGCAGGGTCGCAGCGATGATTTTCAGTATTCTGACTGCCATCATGTCGTTACATCACCACATCAAATCATCCGGGATCTGATAATCCGCATAAGGATCATCTTCCGCTGGCTGGTCTGCAGGGGTCTGGTTCAACACCACTACACATCCCTCATCCCGCTGGGCAATCTTCGCCGCCACTTTGAGCGGCACCAACTCGTATTGTTCGTTCAAGGCCACGATCGCCAGTTGCCCCGCCACCAGGCGTCGCTGCTGTTCATCCGTCACATAAATTTTCTTGACCTTCTTGTGATGAGCAAACTGGTAGGGCTGATCCGCACCTTCCCGATTCTGACGCGAGGTCTCAATCAGTTGTCGAATCTGCGCTTGAATAGCCTTGCGCTCCGCCTCTTCCAGATGGTGCTGATTGATCAGCCGGTCCTTCTCCTGCTTCTCCGCCCGGGCTTTGGCTGCAAGCAGCTTGGCTTCATCCTGCTGCACCTGTCCCTTGGGGACCTGCCGCTGCTGTTTATGCTTTTCCTTTTTGACTTTCTGGTTCTTGGCTTTGTCGATGATGCCGGCTTTCAGCAACTGATCCTGTAACGATGCCATGGTGTGTGCTTCCTGAGTAAAAATATCGATCGGGGGAATTCTAACCCAGGAGGGCCGTCGGTGAAAAAGGTCGCAGGACTATTCAGGCCCACATAGGTCCACAAGCCAGCTCCACAAGCGCTAACCAGCCACTCTTCGGGCTCGATTAAGGACCATCTATCTATTTGATTTAATAAGCAATTACACCCCTTTTACACAGAATCCCGACTCTCAATCCCGGAACCCCAAATCGCCAAAGATCAAGGTCGAAGGTGGCCCGGTAAAACCGGCCAGTTTGACACGTCCCAATCGTAGTAGGGGCTTGTCTTGATCCGGGCACCCTCCTCATAGTGAAATCGGTTGCGCACCCGGTTTGTGTTGATCTGCACTTCCCCCAAATTGTTATTGGCAAGATAGCGACCGTATTCATCGCTTGAATTGATGGAGCGGCGCACTTCAACAAACACAGAATAGTCGAGCAACGAACCGGAAACCTGCACGCGGTTGGTAGACTTGAGTATGCCGTAATACTGTGGTGGCGGCGCTTTGAATTCACTTCCGGAGGCGTGGCTGCGCGGATTCACCCTGGTGGCCCCAAGAGGCGCTGCTTCCGCAGCGTCCACCAAGTTCAGGTCGGAGCCCAACGGTTGGTTCTTCAATGAGCTAGAGCATAATTGCACGCCAATGGAAACCCGCTTGTTGAAGGTAAAGCTGAAGGACTGCTCATAGGCATAATGTACATCGCCACAGAGAATGACGAGGGGCTGCACCCGGAACCTGGCCACCATGGCCAGCAGATCCAGTACACTTTGTTCAAACACCCCAAAACTCTCAGCATCATGCTCCGTTGCTGCATCGAAATTGGGATGCAACCCGCTTCCTCCTCGACCCGCGTTACGGGCCGCCTTGGCCGCCGCCTGGGAGTTTTCTTTCGCCATGATGTCGAACAGTGGCGTGGCCAGCACCAGGATCAAGGGCCGCAGCAGAGATCCATCCAGGGCATCACGCATCAGGCCATGCAGCTGTTTCAAACCGGGTTGATCAATGATGCGCTCGCCCAGCACCGGATCATGGGCCCGGCGGGTACGCGTATCGATGAACACGATCGGGGGCGATGTCGGGGCGGCAAAGGTCCAGTTATGAAAGCCCAGAATACGTTTGCGAAGCGCGGGACGGTTACGGTCTTTCAGGCAGAAATCGCCCACCAGCGCTTTGAAATCCTCAGTGTAATCATCCGGATTATTGCCGTAGGCCTGAAAAACCCAGAAACTCACCAGGGCATTGACGATGATGTCCGCCAATGGACCTCCGCCCTTCACCGACTTTGAGTCCGCATCAACATGGCTCTTCAGTCGGTAAACGTATTTCTCCCATTTGGGATCAAAATTCCAGTCATCGGTCACCTCATGATCGTCAAACATCATATAGGAAACGCAGTTGGCGAAGACAAAACGCGCAGCATAGGCCCCGTCGCGCCCACGTTCCTCCGGATTTGGGCGCGCAGTCACCTTCAACGTGATCTGATCCCACAAATCCCCGTTCCAGGCGAGCAGATACAGACAGAAGAACTCACCGAGACTTTCCAGGTGATTGTGCATGTGGGTGGAGGTAAATCCCCAGCGTGCCAGTCGGTCCTGCCGGTCCAACACATAACGATGCACCAGATTACTGGCATTTTGGGAACCGATAAGATGCCGGCCCAAACGATTTGCCTCACCGATCAGCTTGTCAGACACGTCATCGGCGTAGATCTGATCACCGCCCAGTACGATCACATGAGGTCGTTGATCAAGGTCTTCCATGGTATCGCGCAGCCGGGCTTCTGCCTGGGTCATCAGATCAATACCCGGTCCATGCAACTTTCGACAAGAACCATAGAGGGCGCGCAAATCATTTTCACCCCCTGCCTGCAGAATGAAAGAAGGCAAATCATGGTCAGGGTGAATGATTTGATCGGCAATTTCGCCAAGTAGACTGAGAAAGGTGTCCTCTTCGTCGGCATTTTGCAGAAAGCCGATATCATAGAAAAGCACTTCGGCGTGGGGCAGAAAAGTTTCTCCCGGCACTGCCCGCAGCAAATACAACCAGAGCTTCTCGCCTATTTGCAGAGGTTCGGTGTTTTCAGTTGTCACCTCCACCGGGAAGGGGGCCGAATCAAACAGGCGTACCCGTGGATTGGGAATTGCCTCAGTCGTGATGAACCAGAAATGCACGGCTTCCGCCGACGCCCGCCGGATCATTGGCCCCGCAATGATCACAGGCAGCCTGTAACCGCCTGCCATCACTCATCCACCGGATCTTCGATCCACTCGCCGGTTTCATTTTTGGACCAACTGGGTAAGGTATTACCTGGCCGCAACCGGACCAGGGTGGTGGGCAACACGATGTCAAAGGGATCGCCTACTTCAATGCGCTCATGATGCAGCTCTTCTGAGCGTCGCTCGCGGATTTCCGCCAGCAAATCACTGTGACCCTGATCCGTGATGGGTGGTAAATCCCCTCCCTTCCAGACCACACCTGTTTCAAAGAAGTGCAACAGCGCCTGTTCAAAATCGGGTCGCACCGCAACACGCACTTTGGCGAAGCTGGCTTTGAGAAACGAGTTGAACAGTGGGTCCGGGTCGCTGGTTATCAGGCGGTCTACCCAGGTGGATCGAGGCGCCCAGTAATAAGGATAATACGTATACTCCATGCGTTCCCATTCAAACGCTTCCTCAAAGAACTTCGCGTATCGCCCTTCTGCCTCTGCCTCATCAAAATCAACGCGTGCTTCCATGGTTGCACTCTGTAAGATGGAAGAAAACATCTCAAAGTACTGCCCGGTGACCATGGAAATGGCGGCCCGTTTCAGTTCGTCTTCCTGCACACGCTGGTTCTCCAGGGGATTGCTACCGGTTATTTCAATGCCTTCCTGAGACTGCAGCTCCGCCAGACGTGAGCGGTATTCGCTGAGCGCGGCCCGATAGCCAGTTAACAGCTTTTCCCAGGTCGCTTTCTTCCATTCATTACGGGCCGTCTGGTTCTGGCAACGCAGTTCCAAGGTAGCATGCACGCGGGTGGCACCCCGCACCAATACACTCACCGGCACCGGACCGATGTGATCGGCGTCCAGCAATGGATTGAGGGCGCCGCTGACCAGATAGCCCCGCTCCAGCCCTGACAACGCGGTGAATTCGTCCGGGTTAAACTCCTCCGGTGGAAACGTCTCGAAATGACGCCCCACCTGCACACTGAGCGCGTCCATATGAAATTGCGCATCGTCATTGGCATTACTGTCAATATACAGGCGCAGACGATAGTTCAGGGGTTTGTAGCCGGGGGGAATGCTTACGCTGTCGGTGAGCTGAATGCTACTGCTGCCTTCAGGTGCGTCACCCTGCATTGACACGTACTGTACGACATCATCCGGTGGTGGGAGACTAATACCGGTCACACCGTACGCTGCGGCATACTGTTTGTAATTGCTGTCGGTGATACCGGTAAATTCAATATCAAATGGCGGTGGCTCAGTAATGTCGTATTTTGGCTGTGAGGTAAACTGCTTTACCTGGCGCCAAAAGGCCGCGGGGTCCGGAACCATGATGTCAAAGAATAAACGCACACCAAAATCAAAAACCTGCGCCTCATACACCCGGTTCAACCACTGGAACATTCCGGAAATATGATCATCGCCTTCAATGTTGTTGAACTCATGCAGATTTTTTTCTTCAAACTCACGGATGGTGGTTACGGTGCGCAGTTCCCGGGTCCGTTCTGAAACCTTGAGCGAGGCTTTTTCCATTATTTCCTGAGCATAGGTCGCGGCGTTACGACTGGTGCTTTCACTGCTGCTGGAAGTTTCAAATCCAGTGGAAATCTCCGCCTGTACGAAAGGTCCATAACCACCGGAAATCGAGCCGCCGATGCGAAAACTCTCACTTTCAGAAAGGGTGTTCTTCACCTCCTTCTGAATTTCACTGCGCTGAGTCGTCTGCAGGTCGCGTTCCTCCGCGCGGGTGGTTTCCTCTTCCTGGGTGAAGACATCTTCGATACGTTCCAAACGCCGGGTGGTACGTTCTTTTCGCTCGCGCAGCAGTACGTTCTCCACGTGAGCAAGATCGCCGCCTTCATAACGTTTCAGTTGTTGCATGGCGATTTGCAGGCGCCCCACCCCGACTGGCCTTACCAGACCCACCGTAGTGGGAACCTTGGGGCCTTCCTCAATGCCAAAATTGAAGTTCATCAACATGGCCGCGCTGGCACCGGAACTGGGCGGTAACGCTGGCAACGCACCAACAAGCACGGGATTCTGGGTGATGGCCACAATCTCCATTTCAGCATGGCGATCGAGGTCTTCGATCCGTTGCTGCAACTCATCAAACGGGGTGGTATTGAGATCAATGTTGGAGGCGCTCAGAAAACTTCGGGTACGTTCCGACAAGCGATTGCGGGCCACGCTGCTGACAAAGTTCCGGGTCAATGCAGCGGCATTCTCGTCACGGGGCACCGGTTCATCCACCTCCACCATGCGCAGGTTTCCGCTGCGGCTCAGTTCCATACGACGTACCGTCAGATCAGAGGACTTGAGGTGAGACAAGTCGCCGAGAGCGGCTCGGGCCGTCACGCGCTGCTGCAACAGGGGAGCCAACCGCGCTGCGGCCGACATCGCAGCCCGCGTGCCCTCTGGGGTGGTCGCTGCCAGTCGCCGCTGCGCCAACGGGTTGTCCACCACCACTACGCGGCGCAGCAGGCTGCGTAGCTCTGTCACCTCGAATACACAGCCATTTTCCACCGCCCGCTCCAGAACGCTCAACGTGAGCAGAGCTTCGTACCATTCACGCAACTCACGGCCCCGTATGGTAGAACTGAATTTACCGGCAGCAATCTGCTCCGTGACACTGTTGCGAAAGTTCGATACCGCAACACTATTCAGCCACTCATTCAGCGGCGCTTCGATGAAACTGGTGGCAATGGTGCAGACATTGATGGTGGTGAGCACAGCGCCCGAGCTGTCCAACCCGGGGTTGCCGACGGCCGCCCGCAACCGGTGATAGATATTCAGTATCAAACGCAGAATATCAGGCGCAGGGCGCTCCAGAACAGCCACCAGATTGTTGATGGCTTCCCGTGGAGGCGGTTGTTCCGGGTCACTGGTCTGCAATAACTGGCCAACTCGGGTGTTTGCAATGGCGAGTGTCAGCGTCAGGCGTTCAGGTGCGGGCCGGGGCGGCGCAATAAAGGTGAAACGGAACACTTCTTCCATGATGTCGTCTCCACTGTCTATATTGTCAGGAATCCTAACCAACCCGGGGCAAGGTAAAAAGTAATTAATACTGCGGAATTATATGATGGGTTTGTTCTTTCCAGGTTCTGTCCAGGTTCACGCCAGCAGACTGCCTGATGGTTTATTGGCGACTAAATTGAATTAGCTGCTAGAATCTCAGGCCGGTAACCGCAATCACGCGATGGAGCAACCACATGGATGACCGCAGTACCCCTCCCCGCAAACCCAACAAGATCAAAACAGGTTTGATCAGCCGCACCTTTACCACCGCCAAACTGTCTGCCCGCCTGGGCATGGGGGCCACCAAAAAGCTGCTGAATGTAAGTGCCGATAATCCCGAAAAAGCCATCGAAGTGGCGGCCAAGCTGGTGCACGAGTTCGATGGCATGAAGGGGCTGATGATGAAGTTCGGCCAGATGGCCAGTTACCTGGGCACGCACCTGCCACCGGAAGCACGGGAGATTCTGGCCACCCTGCAAGCCAGCAGCACGGCCATGGCGTTTGAGGATGTACGCGACCTGATCGAAGCCGAACTGAACGCCCCTATCGAAAACTGTTTTGATCAGTTCGAGGAAACCGCCTTCGCAGCGGCCTCCATCGGCCAGGTGCACAAGGCGGTGGTAAACGGCAAACCGGTAGCGGTGAAAGTGCAGTATCCCGGCATTGAAACACTGCTGTCCATGGATCTGAAGCTGGTGGGAAACCTGTTCACTGTGTTCATGGCCGGAACCGCCATGCCCGGCCGAGCCATGGCCCAGGAACTGAAAGCCCGCCTGCTGGAAGAATGCGACTATGAGCTGGAAGCCAGCAACCAATTGAAAATCCGTGCCCTGAGTGAAAGCACATCTGGCGAGCACATCCCTGCTGTCGTCACCAGCCACTCCAGTCGTCGTGTGCTCACCACGGAATTCTGCAACGGCATGAGTTTTCAGGATTTCTGTCACTCGGCGTCACAGGCGCAGAAAAACCAGGCCGGCCTCACCATCTTCACCCACACCATGAACGCCATTTTCCGACATTGTTATTTCAACGGTGACCCCCATCCCGGCAACTATCTGTTTCATCCGGATGGCCGTGTCACCTTCCTTGATTTCGGCTGCATCAAGAAATTCGACCCGACCTACATCAACAACTGGAAGGCCATGGCGAAATCCATCCTGGAACAACGCAAATCAGACAACCTGAAGGCCACCGACGCCATGGGGCTGATCGGGCGCATGAAGGCGTTTGATCATGATCATCACTGGGAAATGATGAACCACGTCTACTCCCCCTTCACCACCGAGGCACCTTTCACCTTCACCCATGAATTCAACTCGAAAACCACGAGCCTCATGATCTGGGAAAACAAAAACAAGTTCAGTGGTGCCATGCCCGCTGATTTTCTGTTTATCAACCGTCTGCAGTGGGGCCTGGCGGCGATTCTGGCGGACATGGGCGCTACCGCCAGGTTTGCTGAACCATTCCGCTCGGCGGTGTATGCTGACGCGGTACCCGCGTTTAAACCCAATTGAGGGCTGAGTGCAAACAAAATATCCGGAGTGAAACCGGTTACAGCACCTCAATAACCCGGTGACCCGCACCCGGCAGAGTTTTCACATCCTGTGAATAGGCTTCAAGCGTGTCGTAGACATCCGATTTCACCGTGCTTACGTAGCGATACTCCCCAATGCATTGCTCGGGGCTGAAGCGCACCACCAGATAGCCCCGATGTTGGAGGTTGGCGTATTGCAGTGGTTCGATCAATTGAGTCACACCCGCGGCCAGGGCGTCGGGGTCTTCATTGGGAAAGTAACCTTCCAGGCCGGGCGAAGATACGCTGGACGTGGCCAGCTCCACACCGGCGTTGACTCCACTGACGGTGCGCAGATTATTGGCCCAGGCGTTGTGGGTATCCCCGGCCAACACCACCAGGTTCTTATCCAGGCTCAATGCTGTTTCCAGCACAATTTCCCGCTCCACAAAATAGCCGTCCCAGGCATCCAGGTTGTAAGGAATCGAAGGTGCCTGCAACACTGCCCACTGTTCCGGCGTTAACTGTTCCGGATTGGTCTGGGCCAGGTACGCCAACTGCTGATACTGGCTGAACGACACCTGCTGGGTGGCAATGGGTGCAGGCAGATTCATCCGGCCCATCAGTACCTGTTGCCCCAACACTTGCCAGGTGGCCGTTGACTGGGCCATTTGCCCCTGCAGCCAGCCCCGCTGTTCCAAACCCAGCAACGTGCGATTGGGATCGGTCAGGTCCGCCTGAAAGGCAGCGGCATCAAAGCCGCCGCTGGCAGTGAAGTAATAGGCATAATCCAATTGTTGATCGCGGCCTAACACGCGGGTGTCCAGCATGTACAGATCCAACAAATTGCCGATAGTGAATTGGCGGTATATGGAAAGTCGGTCGCCATCCTCCGGTTCCCGCACCGGAATCCACTCATAATACGCCTGAATGGCCTGGGCCCGGCGGGTTTCAAAATCACCTTCACCTTCGTTGTGATTCTCCGCCCCTTCTCGCCAGGTGTCGTTAGTGATCTCGTGATCATCCCACACACAAATAAAGCTGTGCTGGCGGTGGGCCGCCTGCAGCTTGGGATCAGTGCGGTACTGGGCATAGCGGGTTCGGTAATCGTTCAACGTCAACAACTCTGTGGCTGGACTGACCCGGCGCCCCATGGCCTCGGCGTCATCCGAGGCATAGCCATCGGCCGCATACTCATACAGGTAATCTCCCAGGTGCAACACCGCATGCAGATCCTGGCGGGCAGCGATCTCGCCATACACGTGGAAGTAACCGGCAGGGTAGTTGGAACAGGACACCACCGCCATATTGAACTCGCTGACGTCACCGGCGGGCAGCGTACGCATGCGCCCCACCGGGGAGCGACTGTTGCGGGAATAGAAGCAGTAGTAATAGGTGGTATCCGGCTGCAGCCCCGTCACATCCAGTTTGATGGTGTAATCACGGCTGGCATCCGTGGTTTCCATCCCGGCCCCGACCACCCGCTTGCACTCAGCATCGGTGGCCACCACCCAGAGCACTTCTTCCTTACCCGATTTCTTGCCGGGCTTATTTCGCTCCGGCGTTACCCGGGTCCAGATCACCACACGATCCTGCAGTGGATCGCCACTGGCCACGCCATGGAGGAACTGTGCAGGCGTACAACCGGTCAGCAGGCTCACCGACGCCAGCGCGGTGGTACCGATGGCAACGGTTTTGATGAAACGGCGACGACTCATGTGTGACATTTGCATGACAAATTCCCCCTGACCTATCAACCCCAAACGGATGCATTTGGAAACGGAGAAGATCATGCAGGGATTTGGGGTCAGTTTGATTACCGTTTACGCACCCTCCTGCTTATCCTTCATTCATCACGGCCTGATCAAGCACTTTAGCAAGCCCACTTTAACAAAAGCGTCACCGGAATTATTTATGGTTCCGTAGCGCTATTTCACATGCTGATGATTTCGGGACAACCGCACGAGCACCAATAGAGAAGCACAAAAACGACTCGGCACAGCGTTGCCCAAATCAAACCGGGGGATAAAAATATGGACATCAAACATTTCACCACCGCGGTGGTGTTCTCAACTATTGCTTTTGTATCCAATCCAGCTTACGCCGCGGCATTGGGAAACGGCGCCTCGCCCACCGGCACGCTGGCCACCCCATTGGACGTGGACAGTTGGACCTTTTCGGCCAAGGCCGGGCAGAGCATTCACGTACAGGTTGCCGAGCTCAGTGGCACTGACCTGCAACCGTTGTTGCGACTCTACGACCCCAGCAACGTGGAGGTGACGTCCAATTGGGGACAGGATTCCACCGACCTCAAATATGTGGCCAGCAAAACCGGAACCTATACTGTGGAGGTACTGGACGCCACCTCCACGCCGGACGGCACCGGTACCTATCAAATGTTCCTTGCCCTCTCCAGCGGCAGCTTCCAGATCCCCGCCGGTGATGAAGGTGGCAGCCTCATCAGCGGCAACAAGCACAGCGGAAATATTTCACTGGCGGACCTGGATATCTGGACATTTTCCGTGGACGCCATGGAAACCGTGTTCCTGCAAATCGGTGAAACCGCCACAAGCTCCAGTGGCTTTCAGCCGGAGATCACCGTCTACGATCCCTTCGGCAAGGAAGTGGGCAGCAATTGGGGCAATACCGCCGCCGACCTGACGTTCCAAAGCCCACTGGCCGGCCAATACACGGTGGTGGTGAAAGAGTCCACGGCGGATGTGGTCGACACCGGCTCCTATGATTTGTACTTTACCAGCGCCGGGCAACCGTACATTACGCCCCCCGGTGATCACGGTGGACCCCTGACCAATGGTGGTGTGCATTCCGGCTCCATTGATCTGGCAGACATCGACGCCTGGAGTTTCAGTGCTGAAGCCAATGATACGGTCCTGATTCAGGTGGCGGACATCAACGGCGATGCCGGTTTTCAACCCCAGATTTCACTGTTTGATGCCTTTGGCAATGAGGTGCAAACCAACTGGGGCAACAGCGCCGCTGATCTGAAGGTGCAGTTAACCAAAGGCGGCCAATACACGGTGATCGTCAGAGAATCCACTGGCGACGTACCGGACACCGGTGCCTATCAGCTGTATTTCACCAACACCAGTGAAAGCCTGGTGGTCCCGGCGGGCGACCAGGGTGGCGTGGTCACCAATGGCGGCGTCTACGATGGGGAAATCGAACTGGCCGATATAGATGCCTGGACCTTCAGTGGGGAAAAGGGCAACACCGTGGTCATTCAGGTGGGGGAAGTGGCGGACCACACCAGCGGATTCCAGCCGGAAGTCAGCCTTTATGATCCGCTGGGCAACCAGCTGGACCTCAATTGGGGCAACACAGCCGCCGACCTGACCGTGGCACTCCCCATGGCGGGTGAGTACACCATTGTGGTGAAAGAGTCCTCCGTCGACGTGCCCGATTCCGGCTCCTATAAACTCTACTTCAACAGCGTTACCGAGGCGTCACTGATGGTACCCACCGGCGACGAAGGTGGCGTGCTTGGCAACGGCAGTGTGCATGAAGGGGACATTGATCTGGGCGACGTGGACGCCTGGACCTTCACCGGCGAAGTCTATCAAACGGTGCACCTGCAGATCGCCGAAGTCACCGATGACACCAGCGGTTTCCAACCGGAGATCCGCCTGTATGACCCCATGGGCAACCTGGTCACCAGCAACTGGGGTAACGTCTCCGCGGACATCAGCGCCACCCTGGAGCGCAATGGCCAGTACACTGTGATCGTCCGGGAGTCCAGTGCCGATGTACCGGACACCGGCAGCTACAAACTTTACTTCCAGCAACTCGCCCAAAGTTTCTCTGTCGCCGGCAATGATGACGGTGGCACCCTCTTCAGCGGTACGCCCCAGGCGGGCACCATTGACCGCGCCGATCTCGACGCCTGGACTTTCTATGTGGACGCGGAAGACCAGATTGACCTGACCCTGACGGAGCTGACCGATAACGGCGGCTTTTACCCGCAAATCACCCTTTATGATCCCCTGGGCCGACCGCTGGTCTCCGGCCAGGGCACCACGGGCGGCAGCATCAGCACACCGGCGATTCTGTCCGGCCTGTACACCGCCGTGGTGGCAGACGGCACTGGTGACGTCCCCAACAGCGGCACTTACGAGCTGGCCTATACCCGCACCAATGTGGCCTCTCCGGTACCCGCCGGTGCCAGCATCGCCACCATCGACAACGGTGAGTTGATCTCCGGTACCTTCAACGGCTCCACCGACATCGACAAATACCAACTCAACGTGGTGGCCGGCGAAACGGTTTACCTGCGCTTGGGGGACACCAGCAACAGTTATCTCAACCCGCGGTTGCGCGTGTTCAGCAGCAGCGGTGCCATTCTGTGGTCTTCTGTAAGCAGCACCTGGACCGAGGCAGAATTCAAAGCCCCCGCCAATGATACCCTGACGGTCGCGGTCTCCAATGACTACACCACCACCGCCAGCTATGACTACCGGCTCACGGCAGCACTGGCATCCCAACCCATCAACACGGTGGCGGGTGACATCGGCGGCGTGATCAGCAGCGGTCAACTGATCAGTGGCACCCTGGCCGGGGGGGACGCCGATGTGTTCAACCTGACGGTCAGTGCCGGTGAGGCGGTCTATGTGCGCCTGGGTGACACCAGCAATTCTTATGTCAGCCCAAAATTGAGGATCTATCGCAGCAATGGGGACATCCTGTGGTCATCCTCAGGGTCGCAATGGACTGAGGCCCTGTTCCACGCCCCCGCCTCCGAAACCCTCACCATCGTGGCCTCCAACCATTACGCCATATCCAGTATTTATGACTACAAGCTCAGTGCGGTGGTGGCGTCCCAAAGCATCACCACCAGCAGCGGGGATGAAGGTGGCCTGATCCATTCCGGTGAATTGATCAGTGGGTCCTTCGAAGGCGGTGATGCGGACGTGTTCAGCCTGGCGGTCAGCGCCGGAGAAGCCGTCTACCTTCGGCTGGGAGATACCAACAACTCATACGTCAACCCACAGCTTATGGTATTAGGCGCCAACGGCAACCTGCTGTGGGCATCGAGCGCCTCCCACTGGACCGAAGCGCTGTTCGAAGCACCCCTTACCGAAACCCTCACCATCGTGGCGGCCAACCACTACGCCATCTCAACGCCTTACGCCTACGAACTCACTGCGGTGGTGGCTTCGCAAAGCATCACCACCAGTGCGGGTGACGAGAGCGGCACCATCGTCAGCGGCGAAGAAGTTGCCGGTTTGTTTGCAGGTGGCGACGCGGATGTGTTCAACCTGGCGGTGCAGGCCGGTGAGAGCGTATACGTGCGCTTGGGTGACACCAACAACAGCTACGCCAACCCGAACCTGAGGATCTTCAGCAGCAGCGGACAACTGCTTTGGACCTCAAGCCACTCCCACTGGACAGAAGCGTTGCTGAAAGCGCCTGCCACCGAAACCCTCACCATCGTGGCCTCCAATGGTTACGCGAACTCGTCAGACGAGAGCTATCGCCTCACCGCCATGGCAGCCTCCCAGGCCATCACCACCCTGGTGGGTGATGAGGGAGGCAACATAGACAGCGGGGAGCTGGTGAGTGGCTATCTGTCCGGTGGCGATGCTGACCTGTTCAGCCTGTCGGTGGTGGCCGGGGAACCTGTGTACCTGCGCTTCGGTGACACCAACAATTCCTACTTCAGCCCACAACTGCGCATCTTCAGCAGCAGTGGCGCGGTGCTCTGGTCTTCCGCCAACAGCCATTGGACCGAAGCATTGTTCCACGCACCGGCTACTGAGAACATCCGCGTACTGGTCTCCAACGGTTACTCGATTTCTGCGGAATACGAATATGAACTCACCGGCGCAGTCGCATCCCAGGCGGTGACCACGCTCGCCGGAGACGAGGGCGGCACCCTCACCAACGGCATGACCCTCGCTGGGAATTTCGCCGGCGGTGACGCCGACGTCTACAAAGTCATCGTGCAGAACGGCGTACCGGTGCAGATCCATCTGGATGACGGCGGCAGCAGCTATACCAATCCCACCCTGTATATTATCAACAGCAACCGGGAACTGGTGGCCTTTGGCAGCACCAACTCATCCACCATTCTGGACTGGGTGCCTACCCACAACGAAGTGGTGACGATCATCGTTGCCAACGCCTACCCTTCCTCTGCAAACTACGGCTACAACCTCACCGGCACCGGCATCAGCCCCTTCACACCGCAGCTTTCCAGCGGGCCCGGTGAAGACGTACCGCTGCCTCTGTGGGCGTTGTTGATGCTGGGCGGTGTGGTCACCTGGCTGTCGAAGCGATATGGTTCTGTCAATGCGTGAGCCACTCACCAAAGCCTGGCATCAACCTTCGTTTCCGGTGCTGTTCCTGTTGCTGGCGGTGGGGTTGATGGCAGGCTACTACGCCCTGCCCCAAACCCTGATCGACCAGGTGATCGTGCGCTATTTTGCAGTGGTGCCCGGCGCCCACATTCTGGACTGGCTGACGCCCTCTTACACGGTGACCAGTGAGAGCACCCGCATTCTGTCACCCTTGGCAAACCTGAACGTGCTCAAGGGTTGTGAAGGCACTGAGGTGCTGCTGATTCTGTATGCCGCAATCATCGCCATGCGCCGCCCCTGGCGTGCCACCCTGGTCGGATTGCTGGTGGGCAGCGCGGTGGTGTTCGTGCTGAACCAGTTCCGCATTGTCGCCCTGTATTTTGTGGTGGCCTGGCAGCGTGACTGGTTTGAAGCCGTGCACGGGTTTGCTGCCCCTATTCTGATTGTGGTGTTGTGCGGCATCGGATTCCTGGGCTGGTTGCGGCTTACCGAACCGACAACCGAACCGACAACTGCTGCCGCACCCAAACAAGCGGAGGCGTGATATGCCCTGGCGCACGACCCTGCTTGGGCTGGGCTGGTTGTTGTCCGCTTCCCTGTTAGGCGTCGTACTGTTTCATTGGCGAACGGAACTGGTGAGCCTGCTGACGCCCCTGCTGCACGGGGTGGCCGCCCTGGTGGAAACCCGCATGGACGTGGCGGGAATCAGCGTGTTGCAACGGGGCAGCGAACAACTGCTGGAGCTGCGCCTGGTGAGCCAACATCCCATTCAACTGTATGGGCGGGATTTTCCGGGTATGGATGTCAGCGCCACCACCCTGGTCACCCACGCCATGCTGCATTTTTTTATTTTCGGTATGGCGTTGGTCAGCGGCCTGATGCTGGCGCTCCCTGACTGGAAACGCGGACTGGGCCTGCTGGGACTGCTGGCCGGTGGGTTGCTATTGTCGTTAGTCCTGGATCTGCCATTCACCTTGCTGGGCAGCATTGAAGGGTTGCTGCTGCAACACCTGGCTCCGGATCAATTGAACCAGCACCCACTGGTGTTCTGGGAACGCTTTATGACCCAGGGTGGGCGTATGGTAACGGCATTGGCGATAAGCCTGTTGTGCTTGAATCTGGCGGGTGTGCGTTGGCCCTGGCTGTCTCGGCCAACTGCATAAAGTATTGCCTTGGACTTTCCAACCAGGTGCTGTCATCCTCCGGCAACCAGGGTTGGGCGTAGAACGCCAGCTCCTCCGGTGCTCGGCAAATGCCTTCCAGGCAACGGCGCAGGCGCCAGGTATCCAGGTCCACATGGTCCTGATTAAAACTGATTTTATTATTGGACTGAACAATGCACTCACTGCCCAGCATTTTTCGCAGCCGATGCACGCTGGTGTAAAACTTGTTGAGGGCCGCATCCCCATCGTCCGCTTCCCACAGGGCATCACACATCTTGTTGACCGGCACCTGATCCCCGCCTAACGCCACCATCAACTTGATCATGGACAGCAAACGATGGGGTGGCTTTTTCGGGAACACCAGTTCGGCCTCCCCCAGAAAGATCCGCAGGCCGCCAAAGCTTCGAATCAATACGGACGGGTGCGTATTGCGGCGCTGCTGAATTGCAGCCAGGCAGTCATACAACCGTTCCAGATCCACCGGCTTGCTGAGAAAATAACTGATGCCCAGCTGCGCCAACAGGAACGCCTCCTCTGCGCTGGTCTCTGCACTCATCACAATCACGTCAGACTGGTTCGGCAGCAGGGCTTTGAGCTCCGCCACTGTGCCCCCAGGAAAGCGGCATTCTGCTACAACGCTGTCCGGCACTATGTCACATAAGTAGGCTTGCGCCGCCGCCAGTGAGGAACAGGTTTCCACCCGGAGCGACAGCTCCCGCAAAAACGTCGTGAGATGTCGGCGCTGGCAGGATTCCTCCGCCACCACCAGAATGTCCTGCATCCTTACTCTGTTCCGGGCATCCATGCTGTACCTTGCCACCTTCCTTATGCTCTTGAAATGACACTTCAAGTCTGGTCAAACAAACCATTGCTGACCAATACAAACCTATCCAAACCTATCCAAACCAACTCAAGCTTTAACCGACCTGGACCAGCCCATACTAGCAGCGCCCAACATTCTATTAAGTAAATTTCAGGCGTTATCGCTGTGTAAAAGTGCCCGCAGAAAAGTGCATCCCACCCGCGTTATAACAAAGCTATTTGTAAGGCTCCTGCCGCTATAGTTCCCCTGCGCTCACGATCATTCTGATCCGGGCGAATTAGCTTCACTACCCACAACACCAATTCGAGTGTGAAAAGGAGTTCAACATGTTCCAATTACTGAAAACCACCGTTCTGGCTTCTGCCTGTGCTCTGGCCGCCGCATCCGCCCTGGCTGCAGATGCCAAAAACTACCCCGGTTCCATGGGGGTCAAGTACAGCGGTGCCACCCCCAGCTATTCCTCATCCGCCATCGTGAATCCATCCTCCAGTTCCTGGATGTACGTGGATCTGCCGGCCATCAACGATGAAGACAATGACATTCTGATTTCCTATGTGCGGGTGCTGGATCGTCATTACTCATCGGACGTGCGCTGCAGCATCAACCAGGCCTACTGGAATAACTCCGCGGACGCCATGTACGGCTGGTGGGGCACCAACGTAACCAGCACCGGTTCCTCCAGCAATTCCCAAACCCTGTCCACCGGCCCGCTGGGTGGCACCGGCATGACGGTGCACACCTATTTCAGTTGCGCCGTGCCGCCCAGTTATTCCGGCAACCAGTCGCGCATCATTTCCTATTACGTTTATGAAGGCTGATCAACAACCGGAATGAACCGTACCTTTGCGGTCATACAGGTGCAGAATTTCCATCGCCCCTGTGTGACCGCATCTTTTTGGGAGAACGACATGACTCACTCTAAAATGGCACTGGGCGGTGGCCTGGTTTTGGTGGTGGCAGCAACGGCGGCAACCCTGTTATGGGAACGCCCGACACCGGCACCCGTGGATGCGGTTGTCAATACCACAGCAATCAGCGAGAACGTTTTTGCCGAACCCCGGCCCGATGCTGGTCAAAGCCAACAGAACGCAGAAACGCTGGAAAACCTGAAGGCGGATCTGCTGCAGCTGGAAGCGCAACTGGCCGCACTGCAGTACACGCAGGAACAACAGGCCCAGAACATCCACACGCCGCGCCCGAACAGGTTGGCCCAGGTCAAAGAGCGACCCACGCCGGAACAAGCGGATCGGCAGGTGGAACAACAGGTGCAACGACAGCAATCCCTCTATGAAGCACAGCTGATGTCAGAGGCGGTGGATATGGAATGGGCCGATGCCACCCTGGCCAAAGTGGAAACCGCCCTCATCGGCGAAGAGTTCAAGGGGCTGGATTTTGTGGAAGGCAATTGCGGCGCAACCCTGTGCCGGGTAAAACTCAGCGCCAATCAAAACGTACCCATGGAAGAAAGCCTGCAGAAACTGTCGGTAGATCGGCCCTGGAACGGGCCGACCTTTGTGTCCATGGACAGTATGGGGAACGTCAGCTTGTTCTTTGCCCGCGATGGGCACCAACTGCCAACGGAAGAACTGATGTAAGGCGTTTAGAACGGCACCGTAAACCGCTTGACCACCTCAGACACCTCGGCTTTCAACTCATCATTGAACTCGATGTCAAAGGCCGCGATGTCCTCCTGCAACTGGTCCATGGTGGTGGCACCGATGATGGTGGAGGTGACACCGTCCACCTGATCACACCAGGCGATGGCCAGTTGCGAGGGGGTGATGTCGTGTTTGCGGGCGATGGCCACATAGGCTTCGATGGCCGCGTTGGACGCTTCCGTCTCGCGGAACAGGCCGTTGCGCTGGGTTAAAGTCCAGCGGCTGCCCTCCGGCCGCGCACCACCCAGGTATTTGCCGCTGAGCATGCCACCGGCCAGCGGCGACCAGGGCAGAAAGGCCACCTGCTCCATCACGCAGTGCTCCACCAGATACGGCCAATCCTTACTGTGCAGCAGATTGAATTCGTTCTGGATCGACACCATGCGCGGCAGGTTGTGCTGCTCGCTCAGCTTCAGATACGTGGCGATGCCCCAGGGGGTGTCATCGGATAAACCGCAATGGCGGATCTTGCCCGCTTTCACACAGGTATCCAGCCCTTCCAGAATATCCAGCATGCCGGCGGTTTCGGCTTCAGCATTGAACGCGGTAACGGCGTAACGATTGGGAAAATGCTTGCCGAAATGGGGACTGATGCGGTTGGGCCAGTGCAACTGGTACAAATCGATGTAGTCCGTTTGCAGGCGCTGCAGGGAGTTGTCCACCGCCTCGATCACGGCAGACCTGGACAGGGGCCGGCCTTCACGCACCCAGCGCAGGCCGGGGGCAATCTTGCTGGCCAGCACAAAGTCACTGCGGCGGCTCGGGTTGCGGGCCAGCCAGTTACCGATGATGGTTTCGGTCTTGCCATAGGATTCCGGCGTGGGGGGAATGGAATACATCTCTGCCGTATCGATAAAGTTGATCCCCTGGTCCAGGGCGTAGGCGATCTGTTCGTCGGCGTCCTGCTGGGTGTTCTGGGTGCCCCAGGTCATGGTGCCCAGGCAAGCCCGGGAGACTTCAAGACCGCTGGTGCCCAATGGTGAATAGCGCATGGTGGGTTCCTTGTTACTTTTTTAGCGATGGGGTGGTAAGCAATGGGTTTGGTGAACAGTGTACTAAAGGAATAGAATGATGAAAGTCTGAATTGCCCGTATTGACGGGCGCAGGATAGACAGAACACTTTACATGCATTCGGATTATGATCGCTAAACCGGCCCGCACACTTTTCAAATACTGCCTGCTGACGCTGCTGGTGTTTGTGGTCACCAGTTTTGCCCTGGTGGGCACCCTGCGCTTTCTCAATCCCCCCACCACGGCGTTCATCATCGCCTGGCAGTGGGAGAACGGGCGCCGGGCCCACCAGTACTGGCAACCGCTGGAGCAGATCTCACCCCATCTGCAGCTGGCCGTGATCACCTCCGAAGACCAGAAGTTTCCCCATCATTTTGGCTTTGATTTTGCCTCCATCCAAAAAGCCCTGAGCGAAAGCAAGGGGCGACCACGGGGGGCCAGCACCATCACTCAACAGGTGGCCAAGAACCTGTTTCTGTGGAACGGGCGCAGTTACGTGCGCAAGCTGCTGGAGGCCTGGCTCACCTTCGTGATCGAATGCCTGTGGCCCAAACAGCGCATTCTGGAGCACTACCTGAACATCGCCGAATTCGGCAATGGCGTGTACGGTGCCCAGGCGGCGGCCCAGACCTTCTATGGCCACCCGGCCCGCCAGCTCACGCCCTGGCAAGCGGGTCTGCTGGCGGCGGTGCTGCCCAACCCCAAGGTGATGTCCGCTGCCCAGCCATCGGATTACGTGCAAACCCGCGCGCGGGAGATCATTGCGGCAGGTCAGAAACTGGGTGGCACGGGCTATCTGCGGCAGCTGAGACCCTAGGGCCGGGGATCGGACCCAACCAGACCACATACAACTCACCGGTCAGACCTGCTAGACTCACCGGCCGGACTACATAGTCAGACGCACAGTCAGACCCGCCAGTCACACACTTCAATCATTTCAACAAGTTGAAAGAAACGGGATACTTCGCGTTTACCCAGCACGATATTAACTCGTTGATCTGTAAATGAAATTAATATTTTAGTACAATGCGCGGTCTACAAATTTGGGTGAACTACAGATAAGAGTCAAACAACCACAGTTTTGTATACCTTGGCTCAGGAAAATACAGGTGTAACCGAGATGTCAGAAAACAAATCAAAAATCATTTATACGCTAACCGACGAAGCGCCCGCTCTGGCGACCTACTCTCTGCTTCCCATCGTGAACCATTTCGCCAGCCTGGCGGATATCGAAGTGGAGACCAGTGACTTATCACTGGCGGGGCGTATTCTGGCGAATTTCCCTGAGCGCCTGACCGAAGCGCAAAAGGTCACAGACAAGCTCAAGGAGTTGGGTGACCTTACTCTGGAACCCACCGCCAACATCATCAAATTACCGAACATCAGTGCCTCCATCCCCCAGCTGGCCGCCGCCATTACCGAGTTGCAGGAAAAGGGTTTCGACGTTCCCAACTACCCCAGCGATCCGCAAACCCCCGAAGAAGTTGAAATCAAGGCGCGCTACGCCAAGGTGTTGGGCAGTGCCGTGAACCCGGTGCTGCGGGAAGGCAACTCCGATCGACGGGCACCGCCTGCGGTAAAAAACTACGCGCGCAAGAATCCCCACTGGATGGGCAAATGGAGCCAGGCCTCGCGCACCCACGTGGCCCACATGCGCTCCGGTGATTTCTATCACAGCGACATCTCCACCACCCTGGAAAAGGGCGATACCGTGCGCATCGAACTGGTGGACGAAGCGGGCAAAGTCACCGTGCTGAAAGAAGTCAAAGTTCAGGATAAAGAAATCGTCAGCGCCCAGTACATGAGCGCCAAAGCGCTGCGCACATTCCTCGACGAGGAAATGGAAGGCGCCCGCAATGCCGGCCTGCTGTTCTCACTGCACCTGAAAGCCACCATGATGAAAGTGTCCGACCCCATTATCTTTGGTCATGCGGTGCGGGTGTACTTCAAGGACGCCTTCAAAAAACACGCCGCAACCCTCGAAGAACTGGGTGTTGAACCCAACGAAGGTTTGGGCAGCGTGCTGCGGGCCATCGACAAACTGCCCTACTCCAAGCGCTCTGACATCGAATACGATTTCCGCAAGTGCTACGAAAAGCGCCCCATGATGGCCATGGTGGATTCCGACAAAGGCATCACCAACCTGCATGTGCCCAGCGACATCATCGTGGACGCCTCCATGCCCGCCATGATCCGCAACGGCGGCAAAATGTGGAGCGCCGACGGCAAACTGCAGGACACCAAAGCCATCATCCCCGACACCTGCTACGCCACCATCTACCAGGAAGTCATCAACTTCTGCAAACACCACGACAAGTTTGATCCCAGCACCATGGGCACCGTTCCCAACGTGGGCCTGATGGCGCAAAAGGCGGAGGAATACGGCTCCCACGACAAGACCTTTGAACTGCCCGGCAACGGCACCATGCGGGTGGTCAGCTCCGCCGGCAAAGTGTTGCTGCAGCACGAAAACCTGGAAACCGGCGACGTATGGCGTATGTTCCAGGCCAAAGACGGCCCGATCCAGGATTGGGTAAAACTGGCCGTCACCCGCGCCCGCGCCACCAAAAAACCCGCCGTATTCTGGCTGGACGAATACCGCGGCCACGACCGCGAGATGATCAAAAAAGTCGAACACTATCTGCAGTACCATGACACCGAAGGCTTGAAGATCCGCATCCTCAACCCCGACATGGCCATGCGCTACACCCTGGAACGCCTGCTGCGCGGTAAAGACACCATCTCGGTTACCGGCAACGTGCTGCGGGATTACCTGACCGACCTGTTCCCCATTCTGGAACTGGGCACCAGCGCCAAAATGCTGTCCATCGTGCCACTGATGAACGGCGGTGGCCTGTTTGAAACCGGCGCCGGCGGTTCTGCACCCAAGCACGTGCAGCAGTTCGTAGAGGAAAACCACCTGCGCTGGGATTCCCTGGGTGAATTCCTGGCCCTGGCTGTGTCCATCGAAGACGTCGCCACCAAATCCAACAACCCGAAAGCGCAGATCCTGGCGAAGACGCTGGATGAAGCCATCGAGCAATTGCTGGAAAACGACAAATCCCCCTCACGTACCGTCAACGAGTTGGATAACCGCGGCAGCCACTACTATCTGGCCAAGTACTGGGCCGAAGCCCTGGCCGCCCAGTCCCACAACGCCGAGCTGAAAAACTATTTCAGCAACCTGGCGAAAACGCTGGCGGAAAACGAAGACACCATCGTGGCCGAACTGAACAACTGCCAGGGTGAATCCGTAGACATGGGCGGTTATTACATGCCGGATTCCGACAAGGTGGAAAAGCTGATGCGCCCCAGCGGGACGTTGAATGCCTTGATCGACAAGTAATCGTTAAATCCGTGTCAACCACCAGCCTGGTCGTCGGGCTGGTGGTGTTTCACCCGATAAGAACTCCGGGATCGCCTCAGCTCCCCATATCCTGCAGCAAGTGACGGCTATCCAGATGATGGCGGAACGTGTCTGCCAGCAACCTGCGCACACCGGCAATCCGCAACCACATTCCCAGGCTGTGTTTTTTCAGACTTTCAATTGAAGTGGATTGATCCAGCAACTCTTGGGCGAACTCCGGCTTCAGCACGAAGGGCGGATAACCCTCCCGCACCAGCACAAAGCTCACCAGTAGAATAGCGGTACGGTGGTTACCTTCGATGAACAACTGAGGTTGGCTAAGGATCTGGATATAGAGACCGGCGACTCTATCCCACAGGGAATCCACTTCGTGGATTTCCTGCCACTCCATCAGAAAACCAATTCCACCTTGTTCGTTATCATAGAAATAATTTTGGGTGTGCTGAAGATGGGAAGAGAAATCACTGCGTTTGCCAGGCTCCGAACCCAGCAACACCAGACTGTTGAGTTCCAACAGCAATGCTGAATTCCCCATGGCCAGAAGATTCACATCTTCTGCCAGGGCCCGGTCGATAAACGCATAGCCTTCCATCATGTTGGCAATGATTTCATCCGTGAGGGGGGAACGCTGCGCCGCCAGCTGACCATTGATGGCATCAAAGTGGCGCTGGGTTGCATGGAGCGATTGCTGAATAGCGTCCAGATTCAAGCGGGCGACGACACCCATTCGTTAGCTGAATTCACCGGCAACGTACTGCTTGGTCAACTCCTGCTTGGGTTGCTCAAAGATCTGGCGCGTGGGCCCCATCTCCACCAGGTGCCCGGTACGGCCACCGCCGGAAATGTCCACCCCGAAAAAGGCCGTGGTGTCTGCCACCCGCATGGCCTGTTGCATGTTGTGGGTGACCAGGGCGACGGTGTAGTTCTCTTTCAACTCCAGCATCAGTTCTTCCACTTGCCGGGTGGCAATGGGGTCCAACGCAGAACAGGGTTCATCCATCAACAACACATCCGGTTCTGTTGCCACCGCCCGGGCAATACACAGGCGCTGCTGCTGGCCGCCGGACAGGGACAAACCACTGTTCTTCAATTTGTCTTTCACCTCTTTCCACAAGGCCGCGCGCTCCAGAGCCTTCTGTACCTTCTCATCCACATCGCCCTTAAAGCGGTTCAAACGCAAGCCAAAGGCCACGTTATCGTAGATGCTCATGGAAAAAGGATTGGGCTGTTGAAACACCATACCGATATAGCGTCGCACCACCACCGGGTCCACGTTCTTGCCGTAAATATCCGCACCATGATATTTGATCGCCCCTTCCATGCGGAAACTGGCAATCAGATCATTCATGCGGTTGAGGGAGCGCAACACGGTGCTCTTGCCGCAACCAGACGGGCCGATAAAGCCGGTGATCTTGCCTTTTTCGATGGGAACATAACTGTCCCGCACCGCCAGAAAATCGCCGTAGAACACTTTCTTCACATCACACTCAATGACGATGTCACTGTCGACGGTGGTGTCCATGGTTGGAGCTGGAATGGCTTCGGCTGTTGCATTCATGTGGGTTACCCTGAAACGTTAGACCTTCGGCTGAGTGATCAGCCGGGCGATGATATTGAACACCAGCACAATCAGTACCAGCACCAGGGACGCAGCCCAGGCCAGTTGGATCTGGTTGTCGAATGGCATGGCGGAGAAGTTGTAAATCAAAATGGAAAGCGAGGCCGTCGGCTCCATCACCTGTTCCAGATAGTAGTTACTGAACAGGGCCGTAAACAGCAGCGGTGCAGACTCCCCGGCGGCACCGGCCACCGCCAGCATCACCCCGGTCAAAATACCCGGCGCACCGGTGGGCAACACCACCTTCATGATCACCTGGGTGGGAGTGCAACCCATACCATAGGCCGCATCCACCATCCGTTGCGGCACCTGCTTCATGGCTTCTTCCGCCGCCAGAATCACCGTGGGCAGCATCAGTACCGACAGGGCCACACCGCCGGCCAGAGCCGAGTAGCCAAAGGTCACCACCAGGATGCCATAGGTGAATACCCCCGCCAGAATGGAGGGGAAACCGGTCAGGGTCTTGGCCACAAACTTGGATGCATGAGCCATCTTGCTGTCAGGCCCAAGAATGGCCAGATAGACGGCAGCCAGAATACCAAACGGCACACTGATCAGAGTGGCGATCAACACCATCACCAGCGTACCCACGATGGCGTTGCCAAAGCCACCCCCCATATCAAAGCCCGCCGGCGGCAGTGCGGTGAGGGCTTCCCAGTCCAGACGGGCACCCCCTTCCACCAGCAACATAAAAATCACCGAAAACAGGGGAATACTGCCCAGGATGGCCATCAGCCAGGTCAGCAGCGTCAGGGAAATATTCACCAGCGCCCGCCGTTCCCAGGTCTGCCGTTCCAGTTGCGGCAGTCTCACTTCAGCAGCAGTAACAGATGCATTACTCATTTCTTGCCCTCGAATTTGCGCATGGTGTATTGCTGAATCGCCAGCCCCACCACATTCACCACAAAGGTCAGTAACAACAGCACCAGGGCCGCGTACATCAGGGCCTGCACCTCAACGCCGCCGGCTTCCGGAAAGTTGGAGGCCAACAGTGAGGCCAGGGTATTGGCCGGCGCAAACAGCGACAGGTTGATCTGATTGCTGTTGCCGATCAGCATGGCCAAGGCCATGGTCTCCCCCAGGGCGCGACCAAAGCCCAACACCAGGGCTGCCAGAATGCCCGAGGAGGCAGTGGGCAACATCACCTTCAGGATGGCTTCCCAGCGAGTGGTACCCATACCATAGGCAGCTTCTTTCAGCTTGTAGGGAATCCGCTTGAGAGCATCCACCGAGATGGCCGCTACCGTGGGCAGGATCATAATCGCCAGCACCAGTGCCGCCGGTGCCAGCCCCGGTCCACTGAGGTCGGTGGAAAACAGGGGAATAAACTCGAAATGCTCGTGCAGCCAGGCCGCCACCGGCCGCAACATGGGGATCAACACATAGATACCCCACAGGCCATACACCACCGACGGTATGGCCGCCAGCAATTCCACAATCGTACGGAACACCGCGGCCACCCGCTGACTGAGAAAATCCTGCGTCAGGAAGATGGCAATAAACACGCCTACTGCCCCTCCCAGTATCAACGCCAGGATAGAACTGTAGAGGGTGCCCCAGATCTCCGGCAGCACACCGAATTCTTCCCGGCTGCCATCCCAGGTGGTACCGGTGACAAAGCCCAGACCATTGGTCGAGATGGAGGGCAAGGCCAGGCTGCCGATCTCAAACAGGATATAGGCCAACAGGGCGATCACCAGGGACGCACAGGACATGGCCAGCCTGCGGAACAGACTGTCGCCCCAGTAATCCCCGGCGCTGGGGGGGGCGGAAATACTTTTGCTGGAAGCTTTATCCCGGAAAGGATTGGACGACATCAGGCTACTCCGGTTGGCCTTATTACTGATTCAAACCGTTACTGCGAATCAAATGGATACGGAACCGATACATCGAGGCGTCCCGGATTTCCGGAGACGCCCCTGCAGGATAATTCCCGCTTACATTCCCTGAACTTTTTTGGTGACTTCACGCACGGTGGCAACCACATTCTCCGGCAGGGGGATATAACCCAGACTGTCGGCAACCGCCTGCCCGTCGGTGATGCAGTATTCCACCAGCTCAGCAATGGCCTTGGCCTTGTCGGCAGGCATTTGTTCCGGGATCAGCAACCAGGTGAAGGACGCGATGGGCCAGGCCTTCTCGCCCGCGGGATCAAACACCCAGGCCCGCAGATCCGGCACACTGGAACCCGGCAGGTTGCCAGCGGGGAATTCGGCGCTGGCCAGGGCGGCAGAACCGGATTCAGGCCCCGGGCTCACAAACTTTCCGGCTTTGTTTTCCAGCATGGCCACCGGCGACTTGGTCAGTTTGGCGTAGCCGTATTCGATGTAACCGATGGAGCCGGGGGTCTGTCTCACCGTCGCGGTGATGCCGTCGTTCTTGGGTGATTTCACAAAGCGGCTGCTCTTGGGCCACTGCGGCGCCTTGCCTTGGCCGATTTCCGCCTTGAAACCCGCATTAATGTTGGCCAGATGACCGGTGAACACGTAGGTGGTACCAGAAGAATCGGAGCGCACCACCACAGTGATATCGCGATCCGGCAGTTTGGCGCCGGGATTCGCCTTGGCAATCCGGGGATCATTCCACTTGGCGATCTTGCCAGTGAAAATATCCGGATACACGTCACGGGGCAGTTTAAGATCCTTCACGCCGTCCAGGTTGTAGGTCAGCACCACTTCCCCGGCGGTCACCGGCAGCAGTACCACACCCTTCTTGGCCTTGCCGATTTCCTCGTCATTCATGGCCGCATCGCTGCCGGCAAAATCCACGACTTCGTTAATGTAATCCTGAATGCCAGCGCCACTGCCTTTGGCCTGGTAATCCACCCGCACGCCTTCGGCTTCCTTGCTGAAATCACGGAACCATTTGGAATAGATGGGGAACGGAAAGCTGGCACCTGAACCCTGCAGGCGCACATCAGCGAAACCGGTGGAAGACAATAGGGCCAGTACAACACCAGCAACAACTGATCTACTGAAAACAGATCGAAACATGAGGAGTATTCTCCGTTGTGGTCAAAACAAAATGGTCAGAACGAAATGGCCAGAACAAACCCAGTTTGAAATCCAGGCTAAGATCCAGATCGAGATTCAAAGGACCAAATAATACCCAGACAAATATCAAACATATGCGACAGTTCTATTACAGAGCTGTGAATTTCGGTGCCGTAACGCCATCCGAATTCGCTCCAACCTAACTGGCTTCCTTTCCAAACTAACTGGCTTCCTTGGAATAGCGCTCCGGGTCCAGACTGGAAAAATAGTTGGCAAACCCTGGCAGGGCGTGGCGCAGACGGGTGAAATCCTCCTTGGGCAGCACCAGCACCTGGGTCGGTTCCAGTGCCTCCACCCGACCGGTGGTCAGCCCGCTGTGGGTCAGAATCCATTCCCCCCAGTGATCCCCCGGTTCAATGCAACGCTGGAAGGGCTCCCCATTGGCACGGGTGCCGGTCATCTGCAGGCGGCCATGCAGGACGATATAGAGCCCGTCCAGCAACTGGTCACTGGCGAACACCTCCTCCCCCTGGGCATAAAACCGGTAGCGGCAGGCCGGAGCCCGGCCCTGCTCCAGGTACACGGTGCTGCGGGGCATGAAGTAATCGAACAACCAGTTCAGGCCCACCCGCAGGCGGGTACTGATGCCCGGCAGCATACTGATGTAGAACGCCCGCCAGATCAGCCAGGCAGGTAAGCCGGTAATGGTGAAACCAAACAGCTGCGCCACCCCGGCATAGTTCCCAAGGGAAGCCAGCATGCCCCGGGGCCGGTAGGAAAACGGCAGAGTATTGTCGCCGTACATGCACTTCATGATGTTCTCCGCCACACAACGTGCCTCGCGCATAGCGTATTGAGCGGTGGGTGGCGCGCAGTTGCCATCCTCCAGGGGCACCTGGGCAATGTCCCCCAGCGCCCACACATCACAAAAACCCTGCACCACCAGGGTTCGCTCCACCTTGATCTTGCCGCGCTCCAGGGGCAAATCCAGCCGCTCGATAAAGGGCGCCGGGCCATTGCCGATGGTGGTCACCAGGGTGGCCGTGTGGATTACCTCATCCTGATCGGTGACCACGGCGGTGGCGGTGGCCTGTTTGATGGACGTGTTACAGCGCACTTCCACACCCCGCTCGCTGAGGTTACGCAGAGCATAGGCGGACAGTTTGGGGGACATTTCCGGCAGGATACGCTCCCCCCTTTGCACCAGCACAAAGCGCACCTCGCCCGCCTCGATACCCGGATACAGGCGGCGGGTACGATGCACCATCTCCACCAACTCCCCCATGGTTTCCACGCCGGAAAACCCACCTCCGGCCACCACAAAGGTCAGTGCCTGGCGCTTCAATTCCGGGAACTCGGTGACATCGGCCAGTTCCAGGCAACGGATAATCTGGTTGCGCAGGCGATAGGCGTCGGACAGATCCTTCATGGTAAGGCTGTGATCGGAGAACCCGGGCATGCGGCTCAGATCCGTCACCTGGCCTGAGGCCAACACCAGGTGTTCATAGCGCACCTGCTGGGGAATGCGCCGCCGCCCCTGCAGAATGCGCACCTGTTTGGCCTCGAAGTCCACCCCGATCACTTCCGCCAGCCGCACCTTGACCCGGGGCAACAGCAACCGCAACGGCGACACCGCATCCTGGGAATTGATGGTGCCCGCCGCCACCTCTGGCAACAGCGGCTGGTATACAAAATAGTTACGATCGCAAATAAGCTCGATATCGATGGTCTGGTCCATCAGTTCGGACAGGGCCCGGGCGGTATACACACCCGAAAAGCCACCGCCGATGATCACCACTTTGTGACGAGTATGCATCTGGGGTACCTGCACAAGTAAAAAACAGTGGGGGGAGCGGATTTTGATTGCCTGACCAAAACCTCACCATAATGAGCCAGGAATATTTCTGTCATATTACTGCTGCAACCTGTTTGTAACCTGATGGCACTCCATGTCACCAAATGCCAAACCAACGCAGTGAGGTAAAAGCGATGAGCGACCAATACAACCAGGAAGCGGACCTGTACGAGCAACTGCTGGCCAGCGAGCTGCAGGAAACCCTGGATGAAGAACTGGAACTGGAACTGGACGACGACCGTATGGATGCGCTGGTGGGCGATAGCGCCCAGATGCGGGAGAAAAAACTGCCCCGTGACGTTTACTTCCGCGAATTGTTGCGTCTGCAGCGGGAGCTGGTGAAGCTGCAGAGCTGGGTGGTGGAACAAAAACTGAAGGTGGTGGTGCTGTTTGAAGGCCGCGACGCCGCCGGTAAAGGGGGCGTGATTAAGCGGGTCACCCAACGGCTCAACCCCCGGGTGTGCCGGGTGGCCGCCCTGCCCGCACCCAATGACCGGGAACGCACCCAATGGTATTTCCAGCGTTATATCAGCCATTTGCCCGCCGGTGGCGAAATGGTACTGTTTGATCGCAGCTGGTATAACCGGGCCGGGGTGGAGAAAGTCATGGGCTTCTGCAACGACGATGAGTACGAAGAATTCTTTCGCTCGGTGCCGGAATTCGAACGCATGCTGGTGCGCTCCGGTATCATCCTCATCAAATACTGGTTTTCCATCACCGACAATGAACAGAACCAGCGCTTTCTGGCCCGCATCCACGACCCTCTCAAGCAATGGAAGCTGAGCCCTATGGACCTGGAATCACGCCGCCGCTGGGAAGCCTATACCCGGGCCAAGGAAACCATGCTGGAACGCACCAGCATTGCGGAAGCCCCCTGGTGGGTGGTGGAGGCCGACAACAAGAAAAAGGCCCGTCTCAACTGCATCCACCATCTGCTGCAACAAATCCCCTACGCCGATACGGAACAGGAAGAAGTGATCCTGCCGCAACGGGTGTTCAGTTCAGACTACATTCGCCGACCGACTCCCAAAGAGTCAATCATACCCTCGGTGTACTAACGGCAGGCTACGGTTTGACTGCAGGATGCGTTGGAATTTCTCCGGATCTTCCAACGCTGTATCCACATATTCCTGCACCAGCGATTTCCAGTGCGGGCCGCCCCAGCGCTGGAATTGATCCAGCGCCACCAGCATCACCTTGGCGGCAATCCGCAACTCACAATCATCCACCTGCTGGTAGTGCGCCCGCAAATCCTCACACAACTGTTCGATGCGCTCCATCGGGGTGTCGCCCGGAGCGTGGCTTGTATCCGTCATCATTACCATCCAATCCACAAGGAGAAAGAGAACATAATATTTCGGCAAGATGACAGAACGACGTACCGCATTCGCCTGACACACCCTGTGACACATTCCCCTGAGACATCCCCCTGACACATTCCCTGACATGTCAGCATCCGCATTCACATCATTTTGGCGCTGATTTGTTTTTAATCAAAGCAACATTATCTCTATATATATCCGTCACTTAAAAACCTGGCACAGGTTTTGATTAGGTAACATCAACACCGCAAAGAATGCGGCCTGAAGTACCCATCAAACTCAAATTACAGGACAACAGACAATGGCTATTTACATGAACTTCAACAACAAAAAAATCAAAGGCAACGTTACCGCAAAAGGTTACGAAGACTGGATCGAACTGGACAGCTTTCAACTGGGCAACGGCCGCGGCATCAGCATGGATGTGGGCAACATGGCGAACCGGGAAGCCACCCGCCCGTCCATGAGCGAAGTATCCGCCACCAAAGCACTGGACAATGCCTCCGGCAGCCTGTTCAAGGAATCCCTCACCGGCGTAGAAGGGGTCACCGTACAAATTCACCTGGTGCAGACCGGCGCCAAGCAGGTGGAGAAATTCGCCTGTTATGAATTATCCGACGTGCTGATCAGCTCCTACAGTGTTGCGGCCAACGGTGGCAGCGCACCCCACGAATCCCTGAGCCTGAGCTACTCAAAAATCGTGGTGGATCTGCAAGGCGCCGACAAGACCAACAAAAATGGTCAGAACATGAAAGTGGGTTATGACCTGACCACCGGTGTACCCCAGTAACGGGACGTTCCCTGAAATTTTTTTTAATCTTAAAAAGAAACACTAAAAGGAATTTTTACCATGCCAAAAATATACTTTGCCAAAAAGCAACTGGGTGACGTTACCGGTGCATCCATCCATGTCCGCTACAGCTATGGGGCTGTATTCCAGGGTAGCGTGGATAACAAGCTGACGGCGGGCGTCAATGAAGGTCTTACCGCGCTGAACTATGTGGTTAACTACCTGAACAGCACCGACTCCAGCAACGTGAATGGGAACTTTAAATATTTTTTCGAGCGGTTTTTTCTAACCCAAAACTACAACGATGCGGAAACGTTAGGCACCATCGGCTCAGTACTCGCGTTGACCAAGACTGGCCTGGCCAAAACCACAATAAAGGTGTATTCCAAAGGTCATAACGATCCAAAAGGTCTTACCGCCGGATACGTCACCAGCTACTGGGGCAAGGGTGCCGATCAGAAGCATCGTAATCAGGGCACTCACCATGGCCCGAATGGCTCAAAAGCGGTCTATAAAGGCGATATTCATATGGGCAGCAGTGTCGTCAAAAACGGCACCCAGCTTGAGAACGCAGCGTTGTTTCTGCATGAAGCCACACACAAATACGCCAGCACCTCCGACTTTGGCAATAAGGGTTACACCACAGACAAAGGGTATTATCGCGAAGAAGGGCTGACCCCGGCGCAGGCGCTGAATAACGCTGACACCTATGCCCGCTTTGTCATGCATTTCTACCGCAAAGAGTCTGGAGGGCGACAGTGGTAAGCAACTGATGGCTTGCTGATGTAAATGCTAAAGGCTCTCATCGGTAGCGATGGGAGCCATGCGTTACGCGATGTCCGTGGAACGGGCACTCACCTCAAATAACACCTGACAACGTCAATTGCGCTATTTCGTCACCGCTGTAACCCAGCTGACCCAGAATAGCCTGGTTGTGTTCACCCAATTCCGGCCCCAACCATTCGGTGCTACCTGGCGTTGCCGACAGCTTCGGCATTATTCCCGGTACCTTGAAGGCCTTACCGTCTGGCAGGCGCGCTGATTGAATCATATCGCGGGCCAGGAACTGTGGGTCTTTGAACATGTCTTCAACGGAATAGATGCGGCTGGCGGGCACTTCCGCTTTATTCAAGAGGGCCAGCACCGATTCCAGGGAATTCCCGGCCACCCATTCATCAATCACCCCATACACTTCATCGCGACGTTGATCGCGCCCGGCGTTATCCGCCAAAGAGGAATCAGCAGCCAGATCACCACGATCAATCGCCAGCATGAAGCGCTTGAAAATAGCATCACCGTTGGCACCAATCTGCACATGCTTGCCGTCTGCAGTGGTGTGAATGGAAGAAGGCGTGATACCGGGCATAATATTGCCGGTGCGCTCACGAATAAAGCCAAAGACATCGAACTCCGGCACCATGCTTTCCATCATGGCAAACACCGCTTCATACAAGGCGACGTCCACCACCTGTCCTTTACCACCCTGCATTTCACGATGTCGCAGCGCCATCAGGCCGCCAATCACACCCCACAACGCCGCAATGGAATCGCCGATGGAGATACCCGTGCGCACCGGCGGCCGGTCGTCAAAACCGGTAATATATCGCAGCCCACCCATGGATTCCCCCACCGCACCGAACCCGGGCTGGTCTTTATAGGGTCCGGTCTGGCCAAAGCCCGACAAGCGCACCATCACCAGGCGCGGGTTAATGTCCGACAGCACATCCCAACCCAGGCCCAACTTTTCCAACACACCAGGGCGGAAATTCTCAATCACCACATCGGCATCCGCCACCAAGCGCTTTAGTATCTCCTTGCCTTCGTCGGATTTCAGATTCAAGGTCAGGGATTGCTTATTGCGTGACTGCACATACCACCACAGCGACGTGCCTTCGTACAGCTTGCGCCATTTTCGCAACGGATCACCGCCATCCGGCGACTCTACCTTGATGACCTCAGCACCGAATTCCGCCATGATCCGGCTGGCAAATGGCCCGGCGATCAACGTGCCCAACTCGATCACCTTGACCCCGGTTAAGGGCTTTTGCGCTGACATATGAAGATTCCTTTTAAGATCTATTTGAAGATTTCTTTTTAGATATTCTTTACGAATATGAAGTTTACAAACCCAGGCCGATAAGAGCTGGGGGTCCATCGGGCATACACGCTGGCTGCCGCTAATATTTACGCTCATTATCCGAAATTCCAAGATCATTGATACCGGCAATTCGGCAATAGCGCTTTTTTGCCCCCACCCTGTCTTTATACACGGAGCCCCGCTCCAGCCCCGGCTACTTCCCCTTTCCATCCGGCCGGGGCTTCTTTTTTAGTCAGTAGTGGTTCAACTCATCTGCGTTCGGCGGGAAGCCGAATCCATCTGGTTCAGGGAACGCTTTGGCCGGGATCTGGCCTATACGCACCTGAAGGGAGCCGTGGATGAGATCCGCTTCGACTATCTGAGCCTTGGCGGGGAAGTTGGTTCCCCCGCGTTTTCTTTAGTGTCCTGTTGATCAGTTGGGAGCCTCAGAAGGATTCTGAGTCACCATTACATTAGAGGACACATATCCAGGCCATCCTTCGGCACAAAAATCCAGCCTTCTGACCTTGGTGTTTCTGCCGGCGGAATTTCCAATTTCTCTGGTTCATTGGCATACAGCCAGGCCAACAAGGCGCAAATCAAGGCATCCCGCTTATCATCGTGATCAATGCCGGGCACAAACGTGGCCCCCTGCCAATTGGCATCCAGTGGTAATTGAAGTATTTCCTGATCAACGATAAATGGCTGCAGTAAAGAATTCATGGTACCGGAATGTTTACAAGCTGCCGGATAGGCCTCAATCGCCTGCAGATTACCTTCGTCGTGCCAAACACCTACAGACTTTAAATGCGGGGCGAATTTGGCCTGAGCATGCATGCCTTTGGTAGCCTGACTACCAATCATATCCTTAACGGCAGACAACGGTTTCAACCCGTGTTGAAATAGAAAACGTTCGGTGTAACGGAATAAGTAAGGGTTCGTTTCCGAATCTTCGATGGACTCAACGGCGCCCTTACCCGCTATCAAGCTCTGAAATGACTCTGAAAAGCCTAAAGGAGTGTCGATAGCCATTACAACTGAGGGAACCTCTCTCTCCTGCCAAGCCACCTGACAGAGATCGAGTATCGCTTTGATCCATTCAGAACTATTACTGGCATCATTAATAGTATTGCGTAAATTGCCTCGCCAGGGATTACCTACCAGTTTGCATTCAGCATCCAATATCACCAATGCATCCCGGCTCTTACCGTTACGTTCGCAGTTCCAACCGCCTACGTCCCAGCCGATATAAAGAACATTCATCAATCAACACTCGATTCTGCCATTGGCCTTTTACAGTTTGTATTCCTGACCGGATTAACCCTGCTGATAAGAAACTCTTCAATGGATGACGCTTCAAATGCACGCTCAATAGGTATCCCAATGGTGTACACGTATCTGACACCTTTTGATATATCACTTTTGGAAAGCGTTTCATCGTTTGGGCCTTTACGCCAATAGCCATTCAACCTGGCACTAATGGTCACAGAACCTTTGCCTATGTAGACGACCCTATCATTCTCATCAGCGAATATGTATAGGCCTGGCAAACCATTATTCGGCCAGGATGCAGAACCCCACTGCATATTGGTATCAAAGGGCTCAGATATCTCAAGCTTCAGATCTGGCCGAGGATATTTGACGCTTAGTACTCTCAAGGCTTCTCGGACTCTCTCCATTGCTCCCTCACACAAACATGAATTCCTGGAATCTACCCTCTCATTACCTGCAACATCTCAAATATCAACTTGGCGAAGTCATTGCTGCGCTTGGGATCAGACAACAGCTGCATCATCTGATTCTGATGGGCGCCCCCACTTTCAATAATCGCGTCTTCCAGCGCTTTACCGAAATCCCCTAGCAGAGCTTGCTCCGCTGTGTTGTTGGCAATTTGGTTCATAACGGCCTGATTCTCCCTAACCTTGTCCCGAATGGTGTAGGCGTAGCTCACCAAGTCGGAATCAGTCAGCTGATCGGTTATGAATACCTCATTCAAGCGCTCGATTATCTGCGATAAGAATTCTTCTTTTTTATCTTTCGGTTTGGCACTGCCCAGGCTGTCCGTGGGGTCAAGCGTGTACTCCGCCGCATCTTCCCGCAGCTTGATATCCTGCTCACGGATTTTGGACAGGCGATAGTGGCTTAAGGTCACATTGCTCAGGTCAACATCATCCTCTTCGATATTGGCTTCCCGCAGCATGGGCCTTAATTCTCGGGCGTATAAGCAAAGCTTTTCCAAATCACCATCGTTGTAATCCACAATCTGGGACATGAACTCATAGAAGCGCACAAACGAGCCCAAGTCTTTCTTGAACACTTCCAAACTGTTCTTTTCCCGCAGGCATTCCTTGAAGCTGTTCTCCGCATTGGCAATCAGCACCGCATCGCCAGTGGCTTTGGTGCGCTCAAACATCTCCCTGGCCAGCTTGAACGCCTCAACCGCAGATTTGTAACGGTGGGTCCAGCGATCCACCGCGGGTTTGCAGATATTGGCCACAGCGGCCGCGCTTTTGCTTTTGGTGTAGAAAGCACCCCAGAACTGATCCACCTCTTGCCACAAAAAAATGCCGGAGGCGCGCAGCTTATCGAACAGATCGAAGATCAAGTCGGGGTTGGATACATCCGTCAGCTCCGCCGTTTGGTAATAAGGTTGGAACGCCGCCAGTATCTCATCCGGTTCGTTGAAGAAATCCAGCACAAAGGTACCGCTGTCCGCTTTGCCGGGATAGGTTCGGTTCAGGCGCGACAAGGTCTGCACACACTCCACTCCACCCAGCTTTTTGTCCACATACATAGCGCAGAGCTTGGGCTGGTCAAAGCCGGTCTGGAACTTGTTGGCTACGATCATCACCTGATAATCATCGCTGTTGAAGGCCTCCCGCATATCCCTGCCTTTGAGGTTGGGATTCATGGAAATTTCTGTGTACTTCTCCCCTATTAACGCTTCCGCGTTGGGGTCGGTATCGCTGAATTCCACCTCACCGGAAAAGGCCACCATGGCGTGGATATTCTGGTAGCCATGCTCGGTAATGTATTTGTCAAAGCCCAGCTTGTAACGCACCGCCTCTTTGCGGGAGCCGGTCACCACCATGGCCTTGGCCTGGCCATTCAGCAGGTGTGCCACGTTATTCTTGAAGTGCTCCACAATCACCTGCACCTTCTGGGCGATATTATAGTCGTGCAGCTTCACCCATTGATTCAGCTTGACCTTGGCCCGCTTGCTGTCCACCTCTTCATCGGCACCCTTCACCTTCATGGCCAGTTGATAGGCCACCTTGTAATTGGTGTAGTTCTTCAACACATCCAGAATAAAGCCTTCCTCGATGGCCTGCCTCATGCTGTAAACATGATAGGCCTCAGGCTTGTTGCGGGCAGAGGCCGGTTGCGAAGGGTCAGGTATGCGGCCGAACATTTCCAGAGTCTTGGCTTTGGGGGTTGCGGTAAAGGCAAAGAAACTCAGATTCTTGGCCTGGCGGCGGCCCGCCACAGCCGCATCCAGTATGTCCTCCGGGGTCAACTCTTCATCCCCCTCCCGATCTTCCAGCATCAGCACTTCTTTCAACTGGCGGGCAGTGGAACCGGTTTGGGAAGAATGGGCCTCGTCAGCGATGATGGCGTAGTTGCGCCCTTTCAGGTTGACGCTGCTTTCGATGGCTTTCAGCACGTGAGGAAAAGTTTGAATGGTCACGATAATGATGGGCTGGGCCATCTCCAACGCATTGGCCAGCTTTTCCGATTTGGAGCCATCCCCCTCCTTGCGGTTGATGCGCCCCACCACGCCGTCCACATGCTCAAACTGATAGATGGTGTCCTGCAACTGGTCATCCAGCACAGTGCGGTCGGTGATCACAATCACCGAATTGAATAGTTTATCCCCCTGCTCGTTACGCAGGCCGGAAAGCTGGTGCGCCGTCCAGGCAATGGAATTGGACTTGCCGGAGCCCGCGCTGTGTTGAATCAGATAACGGTGGCCGGGGCCTTCTGTCTTCGCGGTACCAACCAACTTGGTCACCACATCCCACTGATGATAACGGGGGAAGATCAGCGCCTCTTTCTTGTACTTGCGCCCTTCCCAGTCTTCCTTGTCCTCGATTTGCAGGTGAATAAAGCGGCCCAGAATGTTCAACAGGTTATCCGGTAGTAACACCTCGTTCCACAGGTAATCCGTGGCGTACTGCTCTACATTGTCCGGCACATCATTACCCGCGGCCCCTTCCTTGGTGCCCTTGTTAAAGGGCAGAAAGAAGGTGTCATCCCCTTCCAAACGGGTGGCCATGTATACCTCGTACTGGCTCACTGCAAAGTGCACCAGCGCACCCCGCTTGAAGGTCAGCAACGGCTCCGGCTTTTTGGTGGCAGGGTCGATGGGCAGGCGAGTGGTTTTGTATTGCTTGATGGCGTTCTGCACTGCTTGTTTGAATTCGGATTTCAATTCCAGGGTGGCCACCGGCAGGCCATTGACAAACAACACCAGATCGATGCGCCAGCGTTTGGCTTTGGGCTCTGAAAGATCAGCCGCTTGCCCTTGTTCAGAAAACGGTTCAGAGCACCAGGGGCTATATACCAACTCCGGTACTACTCTAAGGCGGTTTTGTTGATACCAACCCAGGGTATCGGCATTCAGGTCATGTTCCGGCTTGAACTGGCACAGAAAAAAGCGGGTGCCCCGATCCCGAATGGGGTGCCGCAACACACCTAACGTGCCAAAGGTTCGCAGCTCTTTACTGGTAGCATTGGGATCGGCTTTATTAAGCTGAGTGGCTACACGCTGCAGAAACTTTTGTTCAGGATCATTAGGGTAGATGGCGCAGAACTTTTGCCACTGTTCATCCTGCGTGGCTTTGACAAAACCCAGCACGTCCTCTTCATACAGGGCCAGGTCCCGGTTGTAGCCTTCGGGTTTTCCCAACAGCCAGCCACTGGCCTGCAACTGTTGGATCATTTCCTGCTGGAAGGTGAACTCTGAAACCCCCGCCATACCATCGGCTCCTGTTGTTATAACCCTGTGATCCCAACAACCGACTATTCAATCGGCCCTAACGCCTGAATCAGCCCCTGCAATTCCTGAGTGATGCTGATCAGCTCTTTGAGCAACTGTGGATTCACATCCATATGCCCTTCGTATTCCGCCAGATTACGGGCGTTGTGGCATTTATCCAACACCCGCCATTTGGCATTGCTTAACCCCAGTGTGTGCTTCAAACACTGAAACACCAGGTAACGGCTATCCGACCGATAACCATGCCAGCGTAACGCAGCTAATGCGAAGGCGTGGGCCGCGCCATAGGCCAACGCAAACTGACTGTCTTCACTGAGCCCCGTAATCCGGGCATCTTTCAACTTGGTGCTGCCCGCCTTCAGCATACCGGCAAATTCCCTGGCGTCCGGCGGCTCCGCTTTGAGCTTGTTGATCTTAACTAAATTATCCAACGCTTCCATGTCGTTCTATTCCACTCCCTGGCTTTCAACTCAATCCTTCATTTCAGGCCTTCATTTCAAATCGATCCGGGCCTGATTCATCACTTTATTCAAAAAACTCTGACCATCCGCCAGCCGTTCCGCGAATTCACTGGGGGTATACAGGGTGGGGTTCACCGTACGTTGCAATGAATGCTCAGCCGATTCCAAAAGCTCCATCACCTGACTGTAACTGACATCCTCACCCACCAGCATTACGTCCACATCGCTGTTGGCGTGCTCCCCCCCCTTGGCGACAGAACCATATACAAAGGCCTGCTCCAACCCCGGCAGTATGGGCGCCAACGCCTGCTGTACGGTGCCCGCAACACCTGCGGTTTTCATCACCAGGCCCTTCAGCTCAGAAAAAATGGGGCAATCCGGATTGGCCTGGTAGTGGCTCTGGTTGCCCTTGCGGGTGAGGGTAACAATGCCCGCCTCTGCAAGCCGGGCCAGCTCCCGCACCACACTGCCACGACCCACACCGGCATGGCGCACCACCTCATTGAGGTAAAAACTTTGATCGGGATGAGTGAACAACAAACCCAGCACCTGCTGCTGAGTTCGTGTAAATAACGCATCCGCTAAACGGGAATGATCCACCATGCCACCAACAAAAGACCCAATTTGGGAACTATAAGCCCCATTTTGGGACTTATCAAGCATGTACGCCGCGTAAACCAACTGAAAGTCCCAATTTGAGTACGATCATACCCAAATTGGGACTTTTAACTGCGCTCATAACTCTGATAAATCAATTCTTTGGCTTTTTCCGCTTCTTCGGCGGTGCGTACCGTCACTTCTAAATCCCCCGTACCCCAGTGGCCGATATCCTTCACACTGCGGCTGAAGCCATCATCCTGACCCATTTCACCGGGCAATTTCAGGAAAATCATCAAGCGCGGATCTTTCCTGGCGGGCATTACCAACACCGAGGCAAAGTTACGGATGCGCTTGAAGGCAGTGTAGAGTTTCAGTTCCTTGCGCTGCACCTCGTCACCCAGCTCCATGGTGTAGTTGCAGATATCCTCATACAATGCCAGCAACTCCGGGCTGGCCTCGGCCAAGCGCTCTTGCTGGGATTTATCCTTGCTGCCGGATTTGCTCTCGCTTTTGCTATCCGTGCTGCCATCCTGCTCCGCAACCGCTTTGGTCGGCTGCTGGCTGGCCGGAGTAGCGCTTTGCACATTCACCAGCTCCAGCAACAACAGGTCACTGCCGAAGTAACGGTAACGCATCAGCTCGATATTGCGGTTGATTTGCTGCACGGCGTGTTCATCGTATTTAGTGAAATCCGCCGCGATGCAGATCAGGCGGGTGCCGCCCCACTCAATGGTTTCCGCCAGCTCCTTGCCCAGCTTTTCCATCACCAGCCATTGGAACTCGGCCTTGTGATCCAACAACCAATCCAGATAGAACAGGCCCTGATTGATCACGTTCTGATTTTTACTGCGCTTGTATTCAATGATCACCGGACAGTTGTTTTCATCCAGCCCCAGGGAATCAATGCGGCCGCGATGGGTTTTGCCGGTGCTGTATTCCGTGGCCAGAAACTGCGCCCCCAGAAACACGGGCATGTTGGACTCAATCTGTTGTTGCAGATTACGCTCCAGGGTGGCGACGCTTCCGGTCAGTTCCTGCACCTGATCACCCTGCAGGGAAAACAGTTTACTGTCGCTCATGGGGTGACCTCTGCAAGGGGTTCGCTGGTGTGATTTGCGGATGAGTCTGCCGGTGGTTGCCAGTTGCGGACGTCGATTTTGCCAGTGACGGCGGCGGAGATTAGGGCTGTGCGGCGTTCTTGCAGCAAATTAACCTGTGCATTGGCTTTTTCGCTAAGCAGATCCATTTTTTCCAAAACCTGGTCAAGAAAGTTAGCAATCTGGGTCATTTCAGTTGAGGGTGGCTCTGGCAAGATGGCTTTCTTGAGATCACAGATATTAATGCCTTTAACCGCAGCCCCCAGAGATCCTATCTCTAACTGCGAAAATATCTGAGTAGATTCCATCGTATATCTCAGCCACCTATTATCAACACCATCTTTAGGTGCGATCCTAGCTGCATCTTGTGTAAGGTTTGCCCCTTCAATCGCCTGTGGAACTATTTCGACATCACCAATAGTTCCCCGGATCGAATAAACCAAATCGCCCTCTTTTAATCTACTTCTCTCATAATTTGCCTCTATCTCCGGCGTGGTTCGACACAACATGTCAGGCCGTAACCGACCAGGTTTAACATCACCACCTTTAATAATCAGAACGCCATCATCAACATTCGGCCCAGGTAAAACTATTCCGTACATTATTTTTCTTCTGGTATCCACTAAATGAGTCAGATAGGTAATCCCCCAATGCTCCGGTACCTCCCCCAACCACTCAACACCTGAGTCGCGCATGGGGGCATTGGGGTTGAGGCCTTTGGTGACTGCATGGCTGATCACGGCCTGGCGTTTTTCTTTGAGTAGTTTGATGAGCTGTTGTTGTTTTTCGATCAGGGTATCGATTTTGGCGGTTTCGTGGTCGAGGAAGTTGGCGATTTTTTGTTGTTCCAACTTGGGAGGCAAGACAAATACAAGATCATTTATCTTGCTAATAGTCATCCTCCTAAGAGCAGAGCCATGAATCATACTATTCATCTGATCCACATTGATCCCAGAGACTAAATAGTAATATAGAAACTCACTTTGAAGAATTCTCTTCGGAGATAAGATCCCGAGCGAAGACAATACAACGAAATCTGGAAAGGACTTATCGACTACAACAGCACGCCCAATAGTTCCATCCTTAGTAAGTAATACTTCACCGACAGAGGGCTTACATCCCTCCCTGACCAAACGATCGTAATCCTCTAAAGATATCTTCTTTGAATCTTCAAAATTTATATCATTAACACCAACATCCGTAACAGACACGAATGGCATGCCATCTTCACAAATAGAAGGTGAATGATGACTACCATCCGTCACATCACAAAATCGCTTCAAATAGCTCATAATCCAGTGACGAGGCAGTTCATTCAAAAACTCTACGCCAGTGTTTTTGTAATTGTCATATGGCAGGTACTTACTCACACCCAAACCCTCCTGATGAGGATTTTTTGTCGAGAGCAAGGCGCCGGGGAACGCAGCGAAGGAGCGTACATTGAGTACGTGACTGAGTGAGCACCGCAGCAACGCGGCTATCGGCAAAAAAGACCATCAGGAGTGGACCTCGCGCAGTAAGTGCATGATCTCGGCGCTCACCTCATCCAAATCCCGATCAATCTCCTCCAAATCCCGCGGCGGCTGGTACACATAAAAATGCCGGTTAAAGGGAATCTCGTACCCCACTATGCCGATCTCGCCGTCCTTATTGTCCTTTTTGCTGGCGTCGATCCAGGCATCGGGCACATGGGGTTGTACTTCTTTGGCGAAGTAGGCTTCGTTGGTGGCGTTGACCGATTGTGACGGGTCCAGGGGTACGTTTTCGTTATCCCGCAGGTCGCCATCCGGCTGGTACTCCACGGTTTGCTTCTTGCCAGCGGCGGCCACTTCAAACAGGCCGTAGATGGGATTGGGCTGGGTGCCTTTGTGGATTTTTTTGATGACCTTTTCCGCTACCGGGTTCTTCCAGCTGATGGCGTCGGTGAGTTGCTTTTTCTCTTTGGTATCCAGTTGCAGGCTTTGGGCTTTGCAGGCCTGCTTAAGCTGGGCATCAAACGGGTTGAAGTCATCCTGCTGCTCGCTGCCAATGGTTTGTTGCAGTTGGCGGGCTTTCAGCAGCAGTTGCTTTTGTGCCAGCCAGGTGTCGCGGTTGAGCAGGTCTTTGATGTGCTTTTCCTTCAGGTCACTGAAGTGGGTTTTGATGTGCTTGCGGATGGCGGCTTCCTGCTGGCTGACGTCGCCGTAGTGTTCGCAGTCTGGGTCGTCGGTCCAGGTGGGGTTATCCGCGTTTAATTGCTGTTCCCAGATCCATTGCATGGGGGCGGTCAGGGGTTTGTTGGCAAAGCGTAGGGTTTCCAGGCGTTCGTCGCTGAACTGGTAGGACAGGCGCAGGGGCCGCTCGATGGTGATGCGGCGGTAGCCGAATTCGTGGTTGTGGAAGATTTTGCTGGCGAAGGTTTTGGCGGCCTCACTCTTTGTGTTGGCCGACTGCCTGCCACGGTTACTCTTTGTATCTGCGGGTTTGTCCAGTTCCTGCAGTTCGATGGCTTCAAAGCCGCCGAAGGTGCGGGTGATGGTGCGGATGTCGCTGTCGCTCATTTCGTTGCGCTTTGAGCCTAAGGATTTGCGCATTTTGTGGTACAGGTTGACGCCGTTAATCAGTTGCACTTTGCCTTTGCGCTCGGCGGCCTTTTTGTTGGACAGCACCCACACGTAGGTGGCAATGCCGGTGTTGTAGAACATGTCCGTGGGCAGGGCCACGATGGCTTCCAGCAGGTCGGCCTCCAGTATATAGCGGCGGATTTCGGATTCGCCGGAACCGGCGCCGCCGGTGAACAGGGGGGAGCCGTTCAGGATGATGCCGATGCGGCCACCGCCCTCTTCCGCGCCCCGCAGTTTGCTGATCAGGTGCATCAGGAACAGCAGGGAGCCATCGGATACCCGAGGCAGGCCGGGGCCGAAGCGGCCGTCGAAGCCTTTGAGGGTGTGTTCGTCGCGGATGTCTTTTTCGATTTTCTTCCAGTCCACGCCAAAGGGGGGATTGGAGAGCATGTAGTCAAATTGGTCGTTATAGAGCTGGTCATTGGACAGGGTGTTGCCCAGTTTGATGTTGCTGACATCCTGCCCCTTGATGAGCATGTCCGCCTTGCAGATGGCGTAGCTTTCCGGGTTCAGCTCCTGGCCAAAGGCCACCATGCGGGCTTGGGAATTCAGTTCGGTCACGTATTCCATACCGGAGGACAGGAAGCCGCCGGTGCCCGCCGTGGGATCGTAGATGGTGCGGATGATGCCTGGCTTGGTGAGGGCATCGTCGTCTTCCATAAAGGCGAGCGACGTGGTGAGGCGCACGATGTCCCTTGGGGTGAAATGCTCCCCTGCGGTTTCGTTGGAGCTTTCAGCGAACTTGCGGATCAGCTCTTCGAACACCAGGCCCATGTCGTGGTTGGAGATGGTTTGCGGGCTAAGATCCGTTTTGGCCACCCGCTGGACGATTAAGTAAAGCAGGTTGGCGTCGGCCAGCTGGCCGATGAATTCTGAAAACTTGAAGTATTCGAAGATCTCGCGGGCGTCTTTGGAGAAGGCGCGGATATAGGATTCCAGGTTGGCGGCAATGCCGGATTCCCCCAGCCGGGACAAGTCCATTTTGGAGGTGTTGTAGAAGCTGAGGCCTTCGGTAGCTCTCTGCAGAAAGCTTTCTTGGGCCTCTTCGGGCATGGACTGGACGCGGTCGTATTCTGCCAGTACGGCGTCTATCTTGTCTGCCAGTACGCATTCGAGGCGGCGTAATAAGGTGAATGGCAGAATGATACGGCCGTATTGGCTTTGTTTGAAGTCGCCGCGGAGCAAGTCGGCCAGGGACCAGATGTAGGCGGCCAGGTTGTTTGGTGTTTGGCTCATGGTTGGTGTTTATGGCTCGGTATTGATGATCTGGGATGGGGGGAAGGATAGCATTTTTACTTTATTTGGTAATGGGTTAAGAAAGATGAAATATGCACGATCAATTTTGAAGATTCATCGATTTCTATACGTAAACTCAAATTTCGGAAGCTTGCCACTAGTCCCTGTCAGATTCACATCGACTCCAACAACCTGCAGCCTCTCGCATCTCCAGCATCGCAAGCCCTACCCCATAACTCGGCTGCCCGAGTAAGGTTTACTTCTACACCATAACCTCGCTTATACCAGCTCCCCAAAATAGTACAGCCACGTGCATCTCCCTCTTCGCAGCCTTTTAGCACCCATTGGGCTGCCCGCAGGGGGTCATCTTTCATTTCTGGACCACTCCCATTTATCATCCCCAACGAACCATAAAGGATTCCCAGATTTGTACAACCTAGCGCACTGCCCATATCACAAGCCTGTTGATATAGTTCAATAGCTTTATTTAAAGCTAAAACAACCCCATCTCCGCGGCTATACAATCCGGCTAAATTATTGCATGCACTTGGATCTCCCCCGTCACACCCAAGACTATATAACTGAGCGGATCTGTGAAGATTCTTATCAACTCCTTGGCCATGACTATATAAAAGCCCTAGATTAGTGCATCCACTTGAGTCGCCGCCATCACAAGCCTTACCCCATAGCTCAGCTGCCAATTCATAGTCCTGCACGCTAAACTTCTTGGCAGAAACTTCGCCACACAGAGCAATATCACCACCCCGACATCCTTTGATAAAGAGACTCAACTTTTCTAATTCATCGTCGGTTAATCTAGCCACATCCGCACATGTATCAGGAAACAAGTCGCATAACATCCGATCCATCACACCTGCTCGATTCGAATTTGAAGAACTAGCATCCGTAACTTCTTTACCAGGGAAGAAGAACTGAAACCCGAAGCTTGAGATCAAAATCAACACTGCGCTCACTAATGCTAAAGAGTTTTGCGGATTATCATTAACATCCAACAGCTTGGACATTCCCGTACGACAAAACAATTTAACGAACCAAGTGGAAATGCAATATAGCCAAGAGAAAAGAGAAGTAAAAAATGAGGAATAGAAAAAGATCGCAGTGATATCAAAAAGGCCTAAAGTATGGCCTATTCCTAAATCTGGGGCTCGTACCCATTTATATAGGATAATAGCTAACCCAATAATGGCCCCAGTAATCACAACGTCTACAACCAATAGTATCAAAGTAGGCCAGAATCCTCGCACTCGTTCAAATCGCTGCAACAGCCAACGGGTTTCCAAAAGCGATAAATAATCTGGAATCAGATTTAACACCATCCCCAGCAGTAACACTTCCCCCACAGTATAGGTGCTGCCCGAACGCTGCGTTAGCAACCCAAGTACAGGACCGAATAAAAAATAAATAGCCAAGACAAATAGGACGGAAGCCAAAGACGATCTCAAAAAGCAGGACCAACTCAAATGTTTCTTACCAAAAACCAGATCAAACCACTGGCAAAATTGAGTAGACCAAGTGCTATTGTAGTCACCTTGCAACCAAAGAGATAAATAAGCCCTTGCATCAGAAGCTAGGTGGGTGCCGATGAACTTTAACGACCCATAGACGGTTGCTGCAGCTCCCAGGGCATAGACCCCATACGCATCGACAGGAATTAGATCGCTCAACAGGTTGCTCTCGAATAAAATGACTCATTTTTAAGAAGAAAATCTTTAAGGCATATATTTATCATAAATTGGGGGACACAGAAAACTTTGTCGACTATTGAACATAAATCCGGCCCAACGATTAACATTGGTTCAACATTACTGGTCTATTCAATATTTTTAAAACTTGATATCAACACCGACGTCACCAGGGTATTATCGTTAATCAAACGCTCCACCCGCTTGGTCCGCCGATGTTGATTTAAACGCAAATACCATAAAAACAGAAACGAACCATCAGTGGTGGTGTAAAGCTGTATCTGTTGATCAGTCACGAAGCCCCCCCTCAACATCACGGGCATGGTGAAGAACCCGAAGGATGTCCACCCACCCTCCTGACACGCGATAAAAGATGATGTGCTTTTGATGATTGCGGCTGAAAATGCCGCTGCGGATTTCCTTGCGCTCCCGCCCAAGGTGAGGTGATTCAGCGATCTTTGAAAATAGCTCAGCCAAACTGCTCAAATACAGTTCAGTCTGCTTTTCACCCCATGCTTCCAGGGTATATAGCGCGATTGCTTCGATATCTTGATCAGCTGCCGGCGCTAACCGGTAGCCTCTCATTGACCGGTTTTCCGTTTAACCCTATTCAACATTTCCTTGGGGTCGTATTGCACACCCCGGCCATCATCCAGTTGCTTGCATGCCACTTCGATATCGGCCCGCAGTGATTCCAGCTTGGCTTGGTAGGTTTGATCCTGCTGCATCTTCAGGCGCAGTGCTTCCCGTATCACTTCGCTGGCGTTGTTATAGAGGCCGGATTTGACCTGTTCAGCGATATACTGTTCAAACTGTTCGCTCAGGTTGACGTTCATAGCCTGTACCTTTTTGTTTCTGGGCATTTAGGGGTTTCGGGCCAATATTAGCAATATTGGACAAAAACGCCACCACGATCAACGCTCAGGCGGCCTAAATGGTTGACTTGACCCAACCGTGACGTACACTATCTTAAACCTATACGTCACCGTTATTTGCCAAGGTCAACTGTATGCAGACCAAACTTACGCTACGACTCGACCAAGAGCTGGTTGAGAAAGCCAAATTTTATGCCGCCGAGCACGGCAAATCCGTGTCCCAGATGGTGGCGGATTATTTTCGGTTTCTGGATGCGCAACCGGCGCCTACCGCCTCCCCCGATGCAGCAATGGGTAACAAAACCCAAGCCCTGAAAGGGCTGCTGAAAAAAGCCAACATCAACGAAGACGATTACAACCAGTACCGCAGCGACAAGTACCTGTGAACGCCCTGTTTGATACCAACGTTATTCTTGACCTGCTGCTGGACCGGGAGCCCTTTAACGCCCCTGCCACCTGGCTGATCTCACAGGCCGAGGCCGGAGCCATTAACGGTTCCCTTTGCGCCACCACCCTCACTAATATTTTTTACATTGCCAGCAAAGCCCTTAGCCGGCAACAGGCCGCCACTGCTGTGGCCAACATCATGAGTATTTTTGAAGTGGCCCCGGTAACCCGCGCCGTGATCGAAGATGCCCTCACTACGCCCATTCCGGACTTTGAGGACGCCGTGCTGTACCAGTCGGCCATCCATTACGGCTGTCAGCTGATTGTGACCCGCAACACCAAAGACTTTACCCATACCCGCATTCCAGTGATGACGCCGGACGAATTGATTGCGTTGCTGCACAACACTTAGCTGCGTGTGTAACACGGCTGAGCACCAGTTCAGCGTCATCCATGTCTGCCGAAACAGTGATGGCATAATTGTTTAATAACACCTGATCATTGGAACCCGATTGATAACGGGACTGGGCTCCCATCAGCCCCTCTTCAGTCACCCGAGTTCAATCAATAATTCGTGCACGAAGTCGGGATTATACTCACCTTTATAACCTCTGGGATTACAAACTACTCTACAATCACCCAACTTATAGTTTGAGCTATTGTGCATATGTCCATGTAACCAGATATCTGGCTTATGCTCATTGATGAAAGCCTCCATATTTGAAGCGTAAGCCGACGTAACGATATCCTCTTTGTATTTATCCGGTGCAGACTGCAAGCTGGGCGCATGATGAGTGACTACGACACTAGGGCCACTTGAACTTTTTAAGCTCTCGCTCAACCATTTACGAGACTTTTTATGGATCAACGCGACGTCAAGAGACCTTAATCTTGAGTATCCTGGCAATTTTCGAATCTTCCTATAATCCGTCATGACTTGCTGACACTCATAACCCGCAATTCTTGGATCGCCGAACAGCTCGAAATCCGTCCATAGAGTGCAGCCATGAAAGTTGACTCCATCAATAACGATGCTCTCGTTTTCCAGAAGATGAATATTGCTTCCTAAAAGCTCAGCTTTAGCCTTCGACACAAGTTCAGGATAAGTATGCTTGTAGTATTCGTGATTCCCTAACACATAGATTATCGGCTTATCGATTCCCAATGATTCAATCCATTTAACTCCCTTTACTCCGATTTCAATGTCACCAGCAAACACGACAACATCAGCCTGGCCGCAGGCAGGTTCAAAACTATCGAACTCGACGTGTAAATCACTAAAAAGCTGGATCTTCATTTTATTGTACGTATAGCTGCCTATTGATAGGGAAAATGGCTTTATAACCGTAGCCACTATACCCCACCACCTTAGGCAGATCTTGACAAAAACGCCACCACCATCACCCCAGCCGCCACCAGCCACGACCCCGTCACCCGCACGCCGATACGCTGCCACTCCTGTTGGTTAAAGCGGTCGGCCAGGGCCATGGGGAAGATCAGCAGCAAGGTCATTCCGATATAGCACCCAAACAGCGCCACCAGCCTGGTGAGCCCGGTCAGGGATGCCTGGGCAGAATCCAGCCCCAGCAGCAATCCGGCCACCAACCCCAGTGCCATTCGGCCAAGGCGCCCCCACTGCCAATCGGCCGCCACCAGGGCGCCGACAACAATGGTGGTGGCCAGCACCGGCAGCTGCAGATCCACAACGGGGGTGAATCCGGTCACCATCAGGCCAAGGGCCGCGGCCACTAAAAAGCTGGCGATGGGGGCCTGATTCTGCGCCACATCCCGTTGCCCCAGGTACAGGCCCAGGGCGATCAGCAACATCAGTTGTGAGGGGACCAGTGCGGGGTGAAGCACGCCGTTGTAGAAGTCATTCATGCCCTCGATGGGGCTGTGGGCGAACGCCCGCGCCGGCGCCGCCAGAACGACGCCAACGACCAGTATGAACCGATGAATCATAGCCAGTGGCTCATAACCAATGAATCATAACCAATAGATCACAGTGCGCCGCTTAAGAACCCCACGCCAGCTAACGCGATGATGCCTCCGCTGGCTTGCACCGCCACTTTACCCATTGGCCAGCGCACCAGCAGGCCAAAGCCGATGCCCAGCAAGTGCAGCAGGCCGGTTGCGATCACAAAGCCCAGGCTGTAGCTGATGGCGTTGGCGGATTGTGGCAGTTCGGTGCCATGGGCATGGCCATGAAATACGGCAAAGGCTCCGACGATCACCGCCGCCACCCAGATGCTGGGGCGGGCCGCGATGGCCACCATGGCGCCCAGCACCACGGCGGACGCTGCGATGCCGGTTTCCACTGCCGGAATGGGCACCCCGGCCACACCCAGGGCGCCCCCGATGGCCATCACCATGGGGAAGACGATGGGCAACACAAAGATGGCAGGCCGACCCAGAAAGGCGCCCCACAACCCAACGGCCACCATAGCCGCTACGTGATCCCAGCCCAGGATGGGGTGCATAAAGCCACTGGCAAAGCCCCCGGCCAGGCCAGCCCCTTCATGAGCAAATGCGGCTCCGGCAACGGTCAAAAAAAGGCTCCCCAAGGCCAAACGGTAAAGAGGGTTCATGTGGTTGTTTGCTCCTGTGATTTATTTTTTAAAGGTGTAAGTATCAAATGCTCATGACAGCGGGCTCGCCAGAATCATCACCCCCAAACCCGCGGTGACGACGCCGATGGTCAGTTGCATGGCGGTGTGAATGCCGGTGAGTTTTTTGGCAGTGAATCCGAGCGGAATCGAAATCACCAGCGAGAACAGCGCCATGCCCAGGATCGAGCCCAAACCAAAGGTGAGAATATACATCAACCCGGTCACCATGGAATTCACCTGATCCACAAACAGCAGGATCAAGGCGGCGGAGCCGGCCAAACCGTGGATCACACCGATGAACAATGCCCGTATCGGCCAATCCTGTCGACGCGCGTGGGAATGATTATGATGGCCATGGGGTTGCGGTTGTATAAATGGAGCCAGGCGAAAGTTCTGGGGTTGATCCCGGTGGCTGTGGGCGTGAAAGTGTTGGGTGCCGTCGTTATGTGAATGCACATGAAAATGTATTTTCTCGCGCCGAGCCCGCCGCAGTACGTCCGCCCCCAGCAGCACCATCAGCGCCCCCACGGCCATTTGTAACCCGTAAGCGATCTGTTCCGGAATCAGTGTATCGCTCCACAGCACCACGGCCCCCACCGCCAGCAACATCAGGCTGTGCCCCAAACCCCAGGCCACCCCCTGTTTTAGCACCTGCCAGCGATTGGTGTGCACACTGGCAAGGGACGCCACGGTGGCAATGTGGTCCGCGTCCAGCGCGTGCCGCATGCCCAACAGAAAGCCTACAATCAAGAGGCTGGTCATCAACAAATCCTCGGTAAGGGCTCCCCTACGAGCCGGTCTATCATGCGTTGGCTGCCGAATCCGGTGGTCATCAGCACCCTGGGCGTTGCAAACGGTTGCGCTAACGCGCCGGATGTTGCTTTTACCCGCCCGATGATGGCGCTGTGACGCCCCGCCGGGTGGCTTTGCATCACCTGTAACAGCTTTTCGGCAGCGTGAGCGGGGACCACGCAGGCCAGTTTGCCTTCATTGGCCAGGTAGAGCGGGTCCAGGCCCAGGATCTCACACATGCCCCGCACTTCGGTGCGGATGGGCAGCCGGGTTTCTTCAATTTCGATGCAGCAATCACTGGCCTGGGCGAATTCGTTCAGCACGCCGGCCAACCCGCCGCGGGTTACATCGCGCAGGCAGTGGATATCCGGGCACGCTGCCAGCATGGCCTGCACCAGATCCCCCAACGGTTGGCAATCGGATTCAATGGTGTTGTGCAGGGCCAGCTCGCCACGGGCATCCAACACGGCGGCACCGTGATCCCCCAGGTAGCCGTTGATGAGGATGGCATCCCCCGGCTGGGCGGCGGCGGCGCTGATGTTGACCCCGGCGGCGATCACCCCCACCCCGGCCGTGTTGATGAAGAGTTTGTCGCAGCTGCCTTTGGGCACCACTTTAGTGTCGCCGGTGACGATGCTCACCCCCGCCGCCTCTGCGGTTTGCTGCATGGAGCATACCACTTTTTTCAGGGTGTCGACGGGCAGGCCTTCTTCCAGGATGAAGCCGCAACTGAGGTAAAGAGGTTTGGCACCCCCCACCGCCAGGTCGTTGACGGTGCCGGTCACAGCCAGTTTGCCGATGTCGCCACCGGGGAAGAATAACGGGTGCACCACATAACAATCGGTGGTGAAAGCCAGGCGATTGCCCTGTTGCTGCAGGGCGGCCAGATCCAGGCGGGCCTGGTCTTCCAGTGTGGTGTTATTAAGACCAAACGCACGGATAAACACATCGCGGATCAAATCGTCCATGGCTTTGCCGCCGCTGCCGTGGGCCAGGGTGATTTTTTGCAAGGGGCCGTCTGCGCTCATGTCACCACACCCGGGGTTGGCTTATGCTTGCACGACTGTTCCTGTTTGATCTTAAGCGCCTGCACATCGCTGTACTGGTAGTAGGCGGCGCAGGCCCCTTCGGAGGACACCATCAAGGCGCCCAAGGGGGTTTGCGGTGTGCACTGTTCGCCAAAATGGCGGCATTGCCAAGGCCGCACCAGGCCTTTGAGCACGTCTTCGCAACGGCAGTCCGTAGGGCTGTTCAAGGCAGGCTTATCAGAATTCAATGCCGTATCTGCGGCAGTATCCGTAACGGAAAATTTACGCTCGGCGTCATAGTGTGCCCAATCCTCGCGGATGCGCACCCGGTGGGGATCGTGGCAATCAAACACGCTGACGATGGCCTGTTGCCCCGGGCGGTTGCCCTGCTTTTGCACCACCCGTTGGTATTGGTTTTCCACTTCGCTGCGGCCTGCCTGCAACTGCAGCAACAGCATGGTGAGGGATTGCAGGATGTCCAGGGGTTCAAAGCCGCTGATCACCAGGGGTTTGTGATATTGCCGGGCCACAAACTGAAAGGGGGCCTCGCCGATCACCATGCTCACGTGCCCCGGCGCCAGCAAGCCGTCCAGCACCAGGCCCGTTCATTCAGGATGAGGTCCAGCGTGGGCACGGTGGTGACGTGATGGCAGAACAGGGAGAAGTTGGTGATGCCTGCTTTGTGCGCCTGCAACAGGGTGAGCGCGGTGCTGGGCATGGTGGTTTCAAACCCCAGGGCAAAAAAGATCACCTCGCGATCCGGGTTCTGCTGCGCCAGCTTCAGGCCGTCCAGGGGGGAATACACCATGCGAATATCGGCGCCATCGGCTTTGGCCTGCAACAGGCTCTGCTGCGATCCGGGCACCCGCATGGCATCCCCAAAGGTGGTGAAGATCACCTGCGGCTGTTTGGCCAGGGCGATGGCATCGTCCACCCGCTCCCGGGGCAGCACGCACACCGGGCAACCGGGGCCATGCACCAGTTCGATGCCTTCCGGCAACAGTTGCTCGATTCCGTAGCGAAAGATGGTGTGGGTGTGGCCTCCGCAGAATTCCATTATTTGCAGGGGCATGGGGTTGCCGGCGGCACTGCGCCGGGCCAGTACGCGGTCGGTGAGGTGATGGATCTGTTTGACCAGCTTGCGGGCGCTGTCGGGATCACGAAATTCGTCGATGTATTTCACGGTGCGCTGCCCTCATCAAACTCGCCTTTATTCGCGCCTGTAATAGCTTCATCCTTTTGCAGCTCCCCCAGTTCCGCCAACAGCGTCAGGGTGCGTTGGGCTTCCGCTTCATCCAGGTGGCTCATGGCAAAGCCCACGTGCACCAGCACCCATTCCCCCACATAATCCTGCACGCGGGTGTTGGGCTCAACGATGCAGATGATGTTCACCTCCCGCTGCACGCCAGACACCTCCACCATGGCCAGGTGGTTGTCTGCATCGCAGATGGCAACAATCTGCCCGGGTATACCTAAGCACATGGCGCGTTCCTCATGTTGGCGGCGGCAATCAGGGCCTGCCCAAAGGCAATGCCCCCATCGTTGGCCGGCACCTGGGAATGGGTGAGTACGGTCAGTTGATGTTGCTGCAACAGGCCGCTGAGTGCAACGGTCAGGTGGCGGTTCTGGAACACGCCGCCGCTCAGTACCACGTGATCCACCTGATGGTGCCGCGCCAGTTGTTGTGCGCACTGGGCCAAAGCCCGGGCCAATCCACGGTGAAAACGGGCGGACATCAACCCGGTGGGTGCTTCTGCTTTCAAGTCCTGCAAAAGGCGCTGCCACATGGGGGCGGGATCAATCTCCCACAGGCCGCTTTCCTGCTGCTGTAATGCGAAGGGATATGCATGTGAAGGACAGGCTTGTGTTTGCTGCCAATCCTGTTCACCTATGGCGGCTTCCAACGCCATGGCCGCCTGACCTTCAAAGCTCATGCTGGCGGTACAGAACCCCAACAACCCAGCCACTGCATCGAACAAGCGGCCACAGGAGGAGGACAACGGCGAATTCAATGACTGTTCCATCATCGCCAAGAGGGTGGCCACCGGTTGTTGGTTGATGGCGTGGATGGCGGCAAGCTCGCCGTAATGTTCGATCACGGCGAGCCAGCCCATGGCGCCGTGTAACTGGGCCACCGTGTTACGCCAGGGTTGCACAGAGGCTGCATTGCCGCCGGGTAGCGGCACCGGCTTCAAGCAGGCCAACCGTTTCACACTGGCGTAATTACCCAGCAGGATCTCACCCCCCCACAGGGTTGAGTGCTGGTCCATGGGGGCATAGCCCAAGCCGTCCAGGGTGATGGCCAGCACCGGTTTACCTTCATCGTACAGGGGCCAACCGTGCTCCCCCAAACAGGCCGCCATATGAGCGTGATGATGCTGGATTTCCACTAAAGGCAGATTCTGTTGCTGCGCCAGTTGCCGCCCCACCTGGCTGGCGTGATATTGAGGGTGGGCGTCCACCGCAATGCAGTGGGGCTGATGCCGATACAGTTGTTGATACAGCGCCAGGCTGTTTGCAAAATCCGCCAGAGTAGCGGGCTCCTGCAGATCGCCCATGTGCTGGGACAGCACCGCGCTGTTCTGTCCCAACAGGCAAAAGGTGTTTTTAAGATCGCCCCCCAGGGCCAGCACCGGCGCTGCGGTGTCAAACCCCGGCGGCAAGGGCAGCGGCAGAGGCGCATAGCCCCGCCCCCGCCGCAGGATTTGGGGCTGCCCCCCGATCACCTGAACCACCGAATCATCCACCCGGTTGAGAATGTCTCGATCATGGAGCAGAAACAGATCGGCAATGCCGCCAAGTGTTTCCAGTGCGCTGTGGTTGCTGATGCACTGCGGCTCACCAACCGAATTGCCCGAGGTCATCACCAAGGGCGTATCAAAGGTTTCCAATAACAGGTGATGCAGGGGTGTGCTTGGCAACATAACCCCCAACCGCCGTTGCATGGGGGCAATATTAGGGGCGATAGTGGGCTCACAATTGGAGACAGCAAACTGCTTGGCCTCAAGCAGCACCAACGGGGCCGCCGCACTCTGCAACAGGGCCTGTTCCTGCTCGGACACCTGGCAAAATCGTTTGACCGCATCCAGATCCCGCGCCATCAACGCCAGCGGTTTGTGCGGCCGGTGTTTGCGTTGCCGCAACCTGGCCACCGCGGATTCATTGCATGCATCCACCGCAAATTGAAACCCGCCCACCGCCTTTATCGCGACAATCTTACCGGCCCGCAGTGCAGCCTGTGCCACGGCAATCGGATCATTAGCCGCTTGATCGGATTCAACACTGAGCTCAACACTGAACTCAACACTCAACACCGCCCCGGTGTGGTCCGTCACCCACACCGTCGGGCCACACTTAGGACACGCATTGGGCTGGGCGTGAAAGCGGCGATCCTGTGGCTCATCGAATTCCCGTTGGCAGTGGGCACAGAGTTCAAACGCCGCCATGCTGGTGTTGGCGCGATCATAGGGAAGGCTGCCCACGATGCTGAGGCGGGGGCCGCAGTGGGTGCAATTGATAAACGGATAACGATAACGGCGGTTGTTAGGGTCGTACAGTTCCAGCTGGCAATCGGGGCAGGTGACCATATCCGCCGCCACCCCGGTTTTGAATGGCGACGGATGTTCACCGGCGTGAGAATCCAGAATCACAAACCCGTCGCTGAATCGGGTTTCGTCATTGCCCTCCCAGGGCCAATGCTCGATACCACTGATGCGGGCCTGTGGCGGTGGTGAGGTTTGCAGTTGGCTGATCAGGCGTTCAACCGCCGCCAGGGAACCGCGACAACAAATTAACACGCCGTCGGCATCATTGCGCACATAACCCACCAGGCCCAATTGCTGCGCCAGATGCCAAACCGCCGGCCGCATGCCCACCCCCTGCACCACTCCGCGGATGCGAATGGTCCTTTGCACATCCGGTTGGCTGCTGTCTTCAATGTTCCCCGGGTTCATGGCCAAACCGGCTTCAGCGGGCAGACGATTCAGGTTCAGGACGATGGGCGTGCAACCATTGGTACCACTGCTCCATTCCGGCGCCGGTTTTGGCCGACACCTGCAGAATCTCAATATGCGGGTGGATACGACGGGCGTATTCCAGGCAGAGCGCCACATCAAAATCCAGATGGGGCAGCAGATCGGTTTTATTCAGCAACATCAGGTCGGCGGCGGCAAACATATCGGGGTACTTGATGGGTTTGTCCTCCCCTTCTGTCACTGAGAGGATCGCCACTTTGTGGGCCTCCCCCAGATCAAAGGCTGCCGGGCACACCAGATTGCCCACGTTCTCAATAAACAGCAACGCGCCCGGGTCCGGGTTGAGGGTCTCCAGGGCATGACCAACCATGTGCCCATCCAGGTGGCAGCCCTTTCCGGTATTGATTTGCACCGCACTCACCCCAGTGGCGCGGATGCGGTCCGCATCCTGAGAGGTTTCCTGATCCCCCTCGATCACTGCCAAAGGGTACTGCCCTTTCAGGTCCGTGAGGGTTCGGGTAAGCAGGGACGTTTTGCCAGAGCCGGGGCTGGATACCAGGTTCAGCGCCAGGATGCCCTGTTCCCGGAAGCGGGCCCGATTGCGCTGGGCGTATTCCGCGTTCTTGCCCAGAATATCCTGTTCGATCTTCACCATCCGGGCCTGGGACAATCCCGGCGCGTGAGCCCGGGCCACCCCTTGGCCGTAGTGATGGTGTGCATCCCCGCAACCACAGACTGTGCACATCACTCCACCTCCATCGCTTTGATTCGCATTTGATCCCCACCGGTTACCTGCAGCCCATACGCGCCGCAATGGGGGCAACTGCTGTATCGATCCGTCAACAATACGGTTTTGTCGCAGGGTACGCAGCGGGCCTCGCCGGGGGGCTCCACTATGTCCAACTCCGCCCCGGCCAAAATCGTGTCGGGTGCCACCGCATCAAAGCAGAAACGCAGGGCTTCGACCTCGACTCCGGCCAGGGCGCCGATCTCCAACTGCAACCAGGTCACCCGCATGAACGGCTCCCGGGCCGCCTCGGCTTCGACAATCTGCAGAATAGATTCGCATAAGGACATTTCATGCATAAGGCAGAGCCGTCATCTGTATATCGCTAACCTGTATACACTCAAACAGTAATGCTCTGATGTTACCCGATCTGCCAGTCCAAGACTAACCCGATCCGGATACAGGGGAAGCGACTAATGGGGGAAGTGACTAGTCGGAGAGATGAATGGTCAACAGCACAGATAAACCACCCAGATCCTGGCTGTCGTCCAGTTCAATATCGATTCCCAGCAGATCCACGATCCGTTTGACGATGGCAAGCCCAAGCCCGGCACCGGGCTCCACGGCATCGGGCATGCGATAAAAGCGATCAAAGATCAACGCCCGTTGCGCCACCGGCACTCCTTGCCCGCTGTCTTCCACCGACAGCCGGATCTGCTGGTTCTGCAGACCGACCCGTACCTGCACCGCGCCCTCGGCCGGAGCATACTTGATGGCGTTTTCGATCAGGTTTTTCAGCACCACCGACAGCAACTGCGGAACCGTGTTCAGTGGCAGGGATTCCTGCTCGGTGGTCAGTTCAAACTGGATACGCTTGGCGTTGGCCAGGGGATACAGGGCGGCCATTTCCTCCCGCAACAGGGCGATCAGATCCACCGTTTGTGGCTGGTAGGAAAGGTCTGTTTGCTCCAGTTTGCTCAGGGTCAACAGCTGCTCCATCAGGCGGCTGGCCCGGTCCACCCCCTGGTTCAACTCCTGCAGATATTGTTCCCGCTCCGTCTCGTCACTGGCATTCAGTGCATTCTGTACATTGAGTTTCAGCACCGCCACCGGGGTCCGCATTTCATGGGAGGCCAACGCCGTAAAACGTCGCTCCAATTCAATAGAGTGTTTCACCTGATCAAACAGGTGATTCAGCGCCTGCACCACCGGACGAATCTCCTCCGGGGTGGCCTCCATCTGGATGGGAGTCAGATTATCCTGCCCCCGGCGGCGGATGTTGCTGGCCAACTCCCGCAGCGGCTGCAGGCCCTTTTTCAGCACCCACAGCAACAGCAGCAACAGCAAGGGCAGGATGATCAGCAACGGCACCATATAACTGGCCAGAATTTCCTCCGCCAGTTCATCCCGAATGTCGGCGCGCTCCCCGGCGGTAAAGCTGTAGTCGCCATCCTTAAGGGTGAACAGATACCATAGATAGCCGTCCACCATCACATCAGAAAACCCTTGCATGGGAATGGCGTCCAGTCGCAGCATGGATTCCTCAGACTCGAACAAGACCTGATCCTGCTTGCGCACCTGGAACAACACTTTGCGCTCGTAACGGTGGCCAAAACGGGTGCGCTCTTCATGGGAATCCACCGCCGGAGGATCACTATTGAGAGGAATGCCATTGAGAGGGGAACCTTTGACAGGGGAAAAGGTTTTGAATTCTTCTTCCAGTGAGGTATGGCGGCTGCCGACCCGTTCAAAGGAGGATTTCAATAAGCGGGCCGTCTGCGCCAGCTCCGCATCAAACAACTCCCCCACTTCATGGCGGGCCTCAAAATAACTCGCCGTCATGGCCAGCAGAAACGCAGTGATCAACACCACTGACACCATCACCATGAGAAAACGACGAATAGACTGCATCAGGCTTTCTCAACCAGATAGCCAACACCACGAATGGTTCGAATCAGGTCGTTGTAGAATTTTTTGCGCAGGTGATGGACGTGGACTTCGATGGCATTGCTGGCCACATCCTGCCCCATCTCATACACCGCGGACTCCAGCTGATCCCGGGTGAGCACCCGGCCGGTATTGGACAGCAGCTCCTGCAGCAGCAGATATTCCCGCCGCGGCAGGGTGACGTCCGCCCCGTGGTAAGTCACACCCATGGAATCGGGGTGCAGGGTGATGTCCCGGTATTGAATGGTTTTTTCCGCCCGTCCGGAACGGCGACGCAACAGAGCGCGGATACGTGCCATCAACTCATTGGCATCGAACGGCTTGGACAGGTAGTCGTCCGCCCCCAGATCCAGCCCTCCCACCCGGTCAGCAATGCTGTCGCGGGCGGTGAGAATGATGACCGGGGTGGTGGAACCGGAACGACGCATCAACTGCAGCACGTCGGTGCCGTCCATGTCCGGCAGGCCCAGGTCCAGCACCACAATGTCATATTCCTCTTCTTGCAGACACTGGAGGGCGCTCTGACCGGCGGACATCCAGTCCACTGAGTAGCCCTCCTTTTTCAAGCCTGCCAGGATTGCGCGTCCCAGCATGGCATCATCCTCTACCAGCAGTAGCCGCATTGAGTTGCCTTAACCTTACTTTAATTAATCTTACTTTAATTAGCCTTACTTTAACTTTTTCTCTACCTGTTCCAGCTTGACCAGAATCTCGTGACGACGGCCTTCATCCGCCACCAGTCGATGGGCCCGGGGAGCCGCCTGCATCGCCTTTTCGAAGTATACTTTAGCTTGCCGGTAGTCGCCCTCTTCCATCAGGTAATCGGCGTAAAAATAGTTGCTGTCAATACCGTCCGGATTGATCTGAATCGCCTGTTCCAGCAATGCGCGGGCTTTTTTGTCATCACCAAAAGCAATGGGCCATCCCGGCACCTGGTAATACAGGCTGCCCAGCGAGGTGCAGGCGGAACCCGATAACGCGGCGGGATCGATTTCCAGTGCGTGCTCGAACAATGCTTTGGCTTCTTTCACCAGGCCCAGCGCCCCCAGGCCACCACGGGCACCGGCCCAGGTGGATACGATAATCCCCTTCCAGATAAGCGGTTCCGGCCGTTGCGGATACGCCTGCACCATGCGCTCCGCCGTCACCGCCAGCGCTTCAAAAGCCTTCTCGCGATCGGCTGGGGGCATCTCATAGTGAATGTGGGCCCACTCAGTCTGTAATGACAGAAGTTGTTCATCAAAGCCGGTGGTGGCTGCCATGGCCTGTGAGCCCAGCCACAGCAAAAAAGTGGAACACAGCAGTACTTGTTTGAGGTTCATGTCTCTATCCTCTTGCGTTAGAAACCATTTTTGCAGTTACGTTTCATATAGCGCTGCACAGTGGGTAGCTGTTTGATCAGCGCCTTGTCCACCAAGCTGGAAAACACGCCATTGACGATCACAAACCATTTTTCCGGCCAACCCAAAAACAGTTTGAAACGGTTATTGGCAATCGCCTGCACCAGTTGATCCGCCACCCATTGCGGCTCATCCACGGCCACCCCCAATTCCTGGTTCATGTCCGTTACCGCCTGGCCATTCATGGCCGTACGTGTCGCCCGGGGGGCCACATAGAAGACGCTGACCCGGGTATCCGCCAACTCCCGACGCAACGCCTCGCTGTAGCCACGCACACCGAATTTGCTGGCACAGTACGCCGCAAAGCCGGGGTAGCCGATGCTGCCGAAGGTGGAGCCGATGATCACCACTGCCGCTTCCAGGCGTTGTTTCAGAGCGGGCAACAACGCCGTGGTCAACAGCAGGGTGCCTTTCAGGTTAATGTCGATCAGCCGGGCCAGTTGTTCTGTGCTCTGGGTATCGCAGGCGGAAAACTGATTCACACCGGCACCGTTGATCAGCACGTCGATATCGGGATGCCGGGCCAGCAAGGCCCTGGCCTGCTCCGTTAACTGGGGCGACCCCAAATCCAGAGGCCCTACATCAATGTGCACACCATCTTTTGCCAGTACCGTTTTGAGCTGGTTCAACGCCGCGATATCGCGGCCTGCCAACACCAAGGACGCGCCCTGCTGCAGCAACGCTTCGGCGATGGCCTTGCCAATCCCGCCGCTGGCGCCGGTCAACAGGACTTTTCTATCACGCAGCTGCATGGCTGGACTCCTGTGATTGCTGTTCCGGTTGAGTGCTAGCAAGCGGAATGCTGCGCAACATGTCCCCATAAAGTCGATACACCACATTGGCGCTGTGAACGATCGCCTGCTGATCCTCGGGGTCCGTCACCTTATCCATCAGATTGCGGAAGAAATCGAAGTGACCCTGATCCAGTTCACCGTGGGAATACAGATAACTGAACGCCTGATTGGGCAAATCCAGCTTCTGCTGCACGATCTTGCCCATCTGGGTGGCCAGCTTGATGCTGGTGCCCTCCAACACCATCACCATGCCAAAAAAGGCCATGGGGTTCTGGCGCTGAATCTGGTCATACAGGAATGCCACCATCAGTTCGATCGCCATGTTCGGTTGGTCGTTGCGCACCTTCTCCTTGTCACCACCACAGGCGGCGATGTCATTCAGAATCCATTCCTGGTGGCCGTACTCATCCTCGATGTATTCTGCCAATGCCTCACGCACCCACTCTTTATCCTGGGGTAGACGTCCTCCGCAGGCCATCATCAAAGGCACCGTGTGCTTCACGTGGTGATAAGCCTGCTCCAGAAAAAACTGATACCCCGCCAACTGGAAGCGGCCCTCGGGCACTGCCTGGATGACCGGAGCCGACAACAGGTATTCGCGGGCGGCCGTTGTGAGTGTGGTGAGTTGTTCAAAAAAGCTCATGGAGTGTTCTCCCTGTGACCTGAGATAATGTTGTTCAATGACGTTGCGACAATTGCGACCGTTGGCGGTGGCCATGCCGTTGTTGACAGAAAACGGTTCAACAGTGGGTATTAAAATGCTGGCGCGGGCATAGTCCGGCAGCCGTTGATTGGCCTCTGCTACAGCGCTCTCCACAGCTTGCCAATCGAATCCCGACCGAGGCGTGAGGATGGCAACGTTCTCCGCCATGGCCTCCCCGAACACAGCAGCCTGGGCAATGGCCGGGTGGGCGGTGAGTTCCGCTTCCACCCATTCCGGATTGACGTTGCGGCCAAAGGCGGTGATGAACAGGTGCTTCTTACGCCCGGATATATGGACAAATCCGTCTGCATCCATCCAGCCCAGATCGCCGGTAGCGATAGGGCCGCAAACTTCTTCCTCACCCAAATAACCCAGCATGCCGTTGCCGTGCACCAGTAACTCGCCGGCATCGGTGAACGTCAGCGACACCTGGGACAAGGGTTTGCCCACTGATCCGATGCGTCGGGCGCTGGGCCGGTTCAGGCACACCACCGAGCCACACTCTGACAACCCATAACCTTCGTATACGGGCAGCTGCAGCGCCAGAGCCCGCTGCAACAGGTCGGCCGAGACCTTGCCACCGCCCACCGCGATAAATTTGAAATGCTGCGGTACCGGCAGGCCGTGCTCACAGGCGGACACCAGCGCCATCAATAACTGGGGTACCAGGATACAGGCGTCCGGGCGCAGGCTTTGGAGCTGCTGAAAAAAGGCAAACACATTGAATTGGTTGGCACCGTTGAAGCCCAGATCAGCCAGGTTTCGAACCTGCACCGTCACCTGTTGCAACAGGGGCGCATAGAGTCCGGCCACATTTTCCAACAAAGTGGCATAGGGCAGCACGCCCAGATGACAAGTCACCTGCACCTCGGCCATGGCTTCGGCGATGGCCACCGCGGTGGCTTCCAGGCTCGCGAGTGAGAGCCGCACACCTTTGGGCGTACCGGTACTGCCGGATGTGAATGTCACCTTCTCATAGTGTTCGACCACCGGCCTGGGATTCCACAACACAGCCAGCGCCACGCCGTTCTCAGGGATACGCTGGGGCCCATGATGAAACGCTCTCACTGCGTCTTCGTCGCCGATCACCAGATCAATTGCCGCCTGTTCAAACACATGATCGATCTGCTGGCGGGAGAAGAACGGAGGAATCGGTACCACCCGTACCTTCAGCCCCATCAACGCCAGATCACAGACAATCCATTGCAGCCGGTTATTGCCCACCAGCGCGATCGCTGCTCCCTCGAACCGAGTTAACGCGCCCCGTACGGCCTGAACCTGATCCTGAAGTTCTCGCCAGGTGAGTCGACTGTCCGCATCCTGCAACGCAATGGAATCAGCGCGCTGATGAGCCAACCAATCCAACTGCTCAAGCAATAAGGACATCGCGCACCTCCACCGTTTTAAAGTGACAGCGCTGTAACAACCCGGTTTGTGCCACCCGGCGCAATCCGTCAGGAATCTCACCCACCATCACCGTCGGTTGGTGCTCGTAATAGCGCCCCCACTCCGCCCCGCCACCGGGCAAACGCTCCGGCTGCGCTAACATGATTTCAAACGGCTGGATGCCCAGCCGGTGAAACACATTGGCCACGCCCGCGGTTCCGGTACAGGCCAGCCAGCGGGCACCCCACTCCTGCAGCACCGCCGCCAACACCGCAAAAAAACAGCGACTGATACCGCGCTGCCCTCCGGCCAGGTTGCCCACTTCGATCACATCCCGACGCACACAGGGCATGCGACTCAGGTGGCTGATCTCCAGCTCGATGGATTGGTTCAGGTAGTGCTCCAGGAACAGCTTTTCTGTTTGGGCACTGCGCACTCCGATGGCCGCCAGGATCTCACCACCGGCCGCCTCCAAACTGATTAAGGTGGGCAAAAAACTGTGCACCAGGGCGCCATGCACCTTGCGAAACCGGGCCGCAATAAACCGCTCCACACGACTGCGGCCTTCATGCCAGGGAAGATAGCCCACCACTTTCAGCGGCCGGCCGCCTAACGAAATCTCAGCAAATACCTGGTTGGGAACAACAATCGCCACAACAGCACCCTCGGTAAGATTGGATGCTGTCAGGTTAGAGGGGATGACTTAAAGGAATCTTAAGAAAGCTTAAGGAAAGCTTAAGGCCGATAAAAAAGAGGAAAAAACCCGGATTCGATCACCGTTACGGTCACTTATCCGGGGGTTGTTTCGTACGATTGAGTACCCGGCTTACAACTCCGCCGCCAACTGGGAGCCCTGGCGGATGGCGCGTTTGGCATCCAGCTCCGCGGCCACGTCCGCCCCGCCAATCAGGTGAACCGGCTTACCCTGGGCTTGCAGGGCACGGGCCAGTTCCCGCTGCGGTTCCTGGCCGGCACAGACGATGATGTTGTCCACGGGCAAAACCCGTGACTGACCTTTCACGGTAATGTGCAGGCCCTGCTCATCAATGCGGTCGTAGGACACACCGGCAATCATCTCCACGTTTTTCTTTTTCAGTTGAGCCCGATGCACCCAGCCGCTGGTTTTACCCAGGTTCTTACCCAGGGCGGATTCCTTACGTTGCAGCAGATACACCTGCCGCGGGCTGGGCGCCACTTTCGGCTCCACCATGGCTGAGCGATGAGCCAGTTGCGTATCCACACCCCATTCTTGATACCACTGTTGCAGCTCATCCGGGGCCGGGCTGTGGGTGAGATATTCTCCCACATCAAAACCGATGCCCCCGGCGCCGATGATGGCAACAGATTTGCCCACCGGCTTTTTATCGGCGATCACATCCAGGTAGGAAAGCACTTTGTCGCTTTCCACGCCGGGAATGGCAGGCGTGCGCGGCACAATACCAGTGGCCACGATGACTTCGTCAAATTCGCTGAGGTCATCCGCCTTCACATAGGTATTGAGGCACAGGTTCACATTGAACTTCTCCAGCATGGCACCGAAGTAACGCAGGGTTTCTTCAAAATCCTCTTTGCCGGGAATCTGCTTGGCGATATTGAACTGGCCGCCGATCTTGTCCGCCGCATCGAACAGGGTCACATCGTGGCCCCGCTCTGCTGCCACCGTGGCGGCGGCCAACCCGGCTGGTCCCGCTCCCACTACTGCCAGTCTCTTTTTGTTGAGGGTGGGCAGATAACGCAACTCGGTTTCATGGCAGGCACGGGGATTCACCAGACAACTGGCGCGCTTGTTTTTGAAGGTATGATCCAGACAGGCCTGGTTACAGGCGATGCAGGTATTGATTTCATTGGCTTTGCCCGCTTCCGCCTTGGCGACAAAGTAGGGGTCCGCCAACATGGGCCGCGCCAGGGACACCATGTCCGCCTGACCACTGGCGATGATCTCTTCTGCCAGTTCCGGCATATTGATGCGGTTACTGGCACACACCGGCAGATCCACGGCCTGCTTCAATTTGGCAGTGGCGAAACTGAACGCACCCCGCGGCACGGAAGTGACGATGGTGGGAATACGGGCCTCGTGCCAGCCGATACCGGTGTTCAGAATATTCACGCCCTCGGCCTCCAGGGATTTGGCCAGGGCTTCCACCTCATCCCAGGTTTGACCGCCTTCCACCAGATCCATCAGGGAAATGCGATAGATGATGATGAAGTTATGCCCCACCGCCTTGCGCACTGCACGCACCACCTCCAAAGGAAAACGCATGCGGTTTTCCACACTGCCGCCCCATTTATCGGTACGCTGATTGGTGCGTTGCGCCAGGAACTGATTGATCAGGTAGCCCTCGGAGCCCATGATCTCGATGCCGTCATAACCGGCAAACTGGGCCAGCTCGGCGGCACGGGCGTAATCGTCGATGGTGCCCTGTACTTGCTTGGCGCTCATTTTGGCGGGCTTGAAGGGTGTGATGGGGGATTTGATCCCGGACGGCGAAACGCTGTAAGGGGTATAGCCATAGCGACCGGCGTGCAGCAATTGCAAGGCGATCTTGCCGCCTTCATTGTGCACCTTGGCGGTGACGTGTTTGTGCAGGGTGGCGGTGACTTTGGAATTCATACTCGACCCATAGGGCAACAGGTCACCACGGCGGTTGGGGGAGTAGCCACCGGTAACGATGATGCCCACGCCACCCCGGGCCCGCTCTGCAAAGTAGTTCGCCAACTTATCGATGTGGTAAAACCGGTCTTCCAACCCCGTGTGCATGGAACCCATCAGCACCCGGTTGCGCAGGGTGGTGAACCCCAGGTCCAATGGCTGGAGCATATGAGGATAATGTTGGTTCATGTTCTCTCCCTAACAGAACGTGATCTGAATGCGTGGAACAAAATGGCCGTGGTTACTGCAGCAATCCTAGCGCACCCGGTGGTATTCGGCAGCCTGGAATAGTAACCCGACTGTACAGTCTGATTGCTGTCGGGTTTGTTTAGGGCTTCGTAGCTCGCTTTCAGAGGGCGGTTTCGTTTCAGGAAACGCTGCAAGCACATCCATGTGCGCTCGACAGCGGCCGTCCATGGCCGCTGACGTTCCTGAAACGAAACCACCCTCTGAAAGCTGGTCCTCTGCGCGTTCTGACCAGGCACCATCCCAAACAAAAGCACCGCCCCCAAACAAAAAAAGGCGGCCAAAAGCCGCCTTCTTCCCATTCCGAGAGAAACTTACTTCTCCAGAATCGCCGTTACACCCTGACCGCCTGCCGCGCAGATGGAAATCAGGCCACGGCCGGAGCCTTTCTCGTTCAACAGCTTGGCCAGCGTATGAATGATTCGGCCGCCGGTCGCCGCAAACGGGTGACCCGCCGCCAGTGAAGAGCCCTTGATGTTCAGCTTGCTGCGGTCAATGCTGCCCAGCACACCATCACGGCCCAAACGCTCTTTACAGAAAGTCTCGTCTTCCCAGGCTTTCAGGGTATAGAGCACCTGGGCGGCAAAGGCTTCGTGAATTTCATAGAAATCAAAATCCTGCAGGGTGATGCCGGCTCGATCCAGCATGCGGGGCACCGCATAGGCCGGTGCAATCAGCAGGCCTTCTTTCTTGCCCACAAAATCAATCGCTGCCGTTTCGCAATACGTCATGTACGCCAGAATCGGCAAACCACGCGCTTTGGCCCACTCTTCACTAGCCAGCAGCACGGACGACGCACCGTCCGTCAACGGCGTGGAGTTGGCCGCGGTCATGGTGCCGTTTTCCCGGTCAAAGCAGGGCTTCAGGGACGCCAGTTTTTCCAGGGTGGTATCGCCGCGCATGTTGTTGTCACGATCCAGGCCCATGAACGGGGTGATCATGTCGTCCATAAAGCCTTCGTCATAGGCCTTCGCCATGTTCTTATGGCTGTTGAACGCCAGCACGTCCTGCTCATCCCGGGGAATGCTCCATTCTTTCGCGGTGATCTGGCAGTGATCCCCCATGGCCAAACCGGTGCGGGGTTCTGCGTTGGCGGGAATCAACGGCATCAGGTGCTTGGGGCGCAGCTTGCCCAACAGCTTCAAACGATCCTGATTGGTCTTGGCCCGGTTCAGTTCCAGCAGGATTTTACGCAGGCCTTCGCTCACACCGATGGGCGCATCCGAAGTGGTGTCCACACCGCAGGCAATGCCCACGTCGATCTGCCCCAGGGCGATTTTGTTGGCCACCAGAATAGCCGCCTCCAAACCGGTGCCGCAGGCCTGTTGAATGTCATAACAGGGGGTTTCCGGCGCCAATTGAGTGCTCAACACGGATTCACGCACCAAGTTGAAATCGCGGGAGTGCTTCATAACCGCACCGCCCACCACTTCGCCCATCAGCTCGCCCGCCAGGTTGTAGCGATCCACCAGACCATTCAGGGCCGCGGTCAGCATGTCCTGGTTGCTGGCATAGGAATACGCGGAGTTGGAGCGGGCGAAAGGAATTCGGTTACCGCCAATGATGGCTACTTTACGAACACTATCTACTTTCATGGAATGGCTTCCTGTTGAATGCGCTCCGCAGTAGGGAGCATAACGTATTGAGTTGCTTACAATTTAAGAAATTGCATTGGGCTGCAAGTGGCATAGTGCCAGCGTCAACGTACGCGAACTTCCACAAACTTTATTGCTAATGATAAGGGAGGCTAGTCTACCGCGATGGAATCGTCTCGCATTGGCACAACTGACCTGCGGGCACTTAACCCGGGTCAATTCAAATTTCAATGCAACTCCTTTAATATACGTGCCGACTACCACACCGTGTGCGGCGCGCATTGAAATGCACTCAATCGCGCAACACAACGGGCCAAAACTATACCACACAACGCACAAACACACAGGATCTGACTGATGGCCGATGTTTACGAATCCATGCTCAACAGCAACGTTGGACGTTCTCTGCTCTCTTCTCTGAGCCTCCCTGTTCCCACCCAATTGGAACGGCATTCACAGGCTCAAACCTCTTTCGTAACCGGCAACGTTCTGGTGGGTGCCGCTCCCGGCGGCCGCATGGTGGAAGCCATTGCCAGCACCCTGAAAGCCAGCAACGCCACCATCCAGACCCCCAACAACAGCACTGCCCTGGAAGAAATCAAAGCCGCCGGCGAAAAAGCCGAACTGACCCTGACGGCGGTGGACTCCTCTGCCGAAGCCGCCAAATTCAAAGCCCTGGTGTTCGACGCCACCGGCATCGAAAGCAGCGAGCAGACCCGTGAACTGTACAACTTCTTCCACCCGGTCATTCGCAAACTCAACGACTGCGCCCGCGTCGTGGTCATCGGACTGCCGCCGGAATCCTGCAAAGCCAATCCCCGCCAGCAAATCGCCCAACGCGCCCTGGAAGGATTTGTACGCTCCGTCGGCAAGGAAATTGGCAAGAAAGGTGCCACCTGCAACCTGGTGTACGTCGCCAAACAAGCGGAAAAAGCCGCCGAATCCGCGCTGCGTTTCTTCCTGTCGCCCAAGTCCGCGTTTGTGGATGCCCAGGTTGTGCGCGTCAGCAAAGCCAAGGCCGCCGACGCAGAATTCAACTGGAGCCAACCGCTGAAAGATAAAGTGGTACTGGTGACCGGTGCGTCACGGGGTATCGGTGAAGCCATCGCCGGCGTGATGGCCCGCGACGGCGCCAAAGTGGTGTGTCTGGACGTACCACAGGCCAAAGAAGATCTGCAGAAAGTAGCGGATCGCCTGAACGGCGGCATGATCGCCATCGACATCACCGATCCCAAGGCGCCGGAAACCATTGCCGACACCCTGAAAGCCGAATACGGCGGCGTGGACGTGGTGGTGCACAATGCCGGTGTGACCCGTGACAAGACCCTGGGCGGCATGCCCGATAAATTCTGGGACATGGTGATCGACATCAACCTGTCTTCTGAAGAACGCATCAACGACGCGCTGCTGGAAAAAGAAGTGTTGAAGGAAGGTGGCCGCATCGTTTGCGTATCTTCCATGAGCGGCATTGCCGGTAACTTCGGCCAGTCCAACTACGCGGTGTCCAAAGCCGGCGTCATCGGCATGGTGGATGCTTATGCCCCCATCCTGGCCAAGAAAGACATCACCATCAACGCAGTGGCCCCCGGCTTCATCGAAACCCAGATGACCGCTGCCATTCCATTTGCCACCCGCGAAGCAGGCCGTCGCCTGAACTCCCTGAAACAAGGCGGTCAACCGGTGGACGTGGCGGAAACCATCGCCTTCTTCGCCAGCCCGGCCTCCAACGGCATCAACGGCAACACCGTGCGGGTATGCGGCCAGAACCTGTTGGGAGCCTGATCAGGTTCCGCCTCTGGGCGATAAAAAACAGGTACAAAAAAAGCCGGCTCTTGTGATGCCGGCTTTTTTGTACGCTACTTTTCTTAACGCTGCTTGGCTTTGCGATATTCCACCGGGGTCTGCCCCACCCAGCGTTTGAACGCCCGGTAAAAGGTGCTGGGTTCGGAAAACCCGGTCAGGTAGACAATCTCATCAATGGATTCGTCGGTGCGGGCCAGCAGCTTCTTGGCCAGATTGCAGCGGTAATCCGCCAACAGCTGATTGAAATTGGTGTCCACTTCCGCCAGTTTGGTGCGCAGGCTGCGGGGTTTGATGTGCAGGCGCTCCGCCACCGTTTCCAGGTTGGCATTGCCGGATTCCAACAGCTCCCCGATCAGGCGGTTCACCTTGGCGATGAAATCCTGTTTCTCCAGCTTCGCCACATGTTCGTTGGCCAGCTGCTCGTGCAGTTTGAGCAACTCCGGCTCCGCGTGGCTGGAGGCAATGTTAAGACTTGCCGCAGAAAAATAGATCCGGTTACCGTCCTGCTCGAATTTCACCGGGCACGGGAATACCCGCTCATACTCGGCCGGATTGGTGCCCATGGCATGCTCGAAGTGAATTTCCAGCGGCTGAAAGGCTCCCTCGGTGACGTAATTGAAAAACTTCAGCACCGCAATCACCACGCACTCGGTAAGATGCCGAAAACCGCCGGTGAAACTGATGTTGCCCACGTACAGGCCGATCTCATCCTCATCCAGGGTGGCATTCACCGCATCGCTCAACAGCCGCTGGTAATTCAATGCCCGCTTCAGGCCTTCGCCAAAGGTCTCGCTACTGAGGAACAGGTATTCCAGCACCTGGCCTTTGAATACCGGGATTTTTTCCCCCAGGTGCAGGCCGATATCCGGGTCATTGCTGACTTCTTCGATGACAGTCCAGAACAGGTTTTGGGCGGAATGGGGGGTGCGCAGGTCCTTCTCGTCCAGCTGCTCATGGCGCAAACCTATGCGTTGCAACACCACTGCCGCGTCAATGCCAAGATCCTGCATGGCTTGGTAGGCGAGCCGAACCAGCACTCCAGAATCGGTGAAATCGCCCATGGATTACCTTCTATTACCGTCTGATTGGGAGAAAACAGAGAAATTAACTGTATGAAAATCCGAATAAAACCGGAAAAGTGTCAGTAATAATAGTCAGCACGGCCCCCAAACACAATAGCGTCGCTACGGCCAATTGGCAGGAACGCCCCCACACAGTGCCTGCCAGGGCAATTACCCTGTACAATCAGACGACTACAATCCCCCAATTGACTCCGCTGGCTTTGCAAAACAGGACTATCTGATGATGGCAACCATAGAACTTGATAAATCGCCCTCAACCATGAGCCTTTACTACCGGGCTGTGACCTCCAAAAAGCCCGGCAAGCTGCAGGGTGACGCCCTCCCCACCATCAAGGCCCACCTGCGCAATGTCACCGCCGACCTGGGCAAACTGGCGGAATACCGCAACGTCTGCGGTTTCCCGGTATCCGGCAGCCTGCCGGTGACCTACCCTCATATCCTGGCGTTTCCCCTGCACATGGAAATCCTGGTGAATCCGTTGTTCCCGTTCCCCTTACTGGGTTTGGTGCATGTGCGCAACGAGATCACCCAGTACCGCGCCATCGGCAACCAGGAAACCATGGACATCGAATGTGAGCTGACAGGGCCGGACACCGTCGCCAAAGGCCTGGAGTTCAGCATCATCACCCGGGTCAGCGTGGAAGGGAAACTGGTGTGGGAAAGCGTCAGCACCAACCTGTTCCGCACCAAAACCAATGTGCCAGACAGCAAAGAGAAGAAGGAAGACAACTTCTCGGCGGACAACATGGATTACTGGAGCGCCCCCGACAACATCGGTCGCCGCTATGCCAAGGTGTCGGGCGATTCCAACCTGATCCACCTTTACGCCATGACCGCCAAACTGTTCGGTTTCAAACGTCATATTGCCCACGGCATGTGGAGCAAGGCCCACGCCCTGGGCGCCCTGGATGACCAACTGCCAAAAGGCCCGTTCAAGGTATCAGTGGCGTTCAAACTGCCGGTATTTCTGCCGGCCAAGGTGCAGTTCCAATATGCCAACACCGGCGACACCATCGAATTCCGGGTCAAAGACCAGAACGGCGAAAAGCCCCATCTGGCCGGATCGATTCAGGCCCTGTAATCGCCTGTGGCCCGAGCCGCAACCGGTTCGGGCCTTTTCAGTCTGCGACACCGGCGCTACCATAGGTTCGTCCTTAGCCATTGAACCGGCAGTACCGGTCACCCTGTTGCATGAGCGCCCCGGAAAAACCACCTGAACTGCCGATCGGCTATCACGTCGAGAACCTCACCACCCTGTTGCACGGGGTTATGGCGCAGTACGCCGACCTGCTCACGGCGGACGAACACACGCTGGTGCAGCAGTTTGATACCCTGAATCACAGCGCCAAGAGCCTGTTCTACCGCCTGCTCACCCGCCAGGGCACCCTGCTGCGACAGGACAAGCTGAACTACGGGGATGTGCCGGATCTGGAGGCCACCCTGGTGGAGCTGGAGCAGGCCGGCCTGTGCCACCGCAATCCCCCCGCTGCGCTGCCGGAGCTTTTACACCTGCTGACCCGGCCCGAGTTGATCTGCAGCTTTTCCCCGGCGGGCCACAGCAAGCTGAAGAAACCGGAGCTGGTGCAACGGATTCTGGAGCAGCAATCCGAAGAGGACCTTCGCCGGCACATCCAGACCCGGTTCCCCTATGTGGAAGCCCGTTATCAAGAGGCCTTCACCACCTTTCTGGTGTGCTTCTTCGGCAACAGTCACCAGGACCTGACGGAGTTTGTGATCAGCGAGCTGGGCCACGTGCGCTATGAATCCTATTCCCTGTGCCGGGACACCCGCTATTTTCAGACCCGGGAGCAGATTGAACACCAGCTTCTGTATGCCCAAACCCGGCAGCAACTGGAAGACAAAACCTGTTTGCAGGATGCCGACCGGTTACTGGCACTGGCCCAGAGTCTACCCGCTCCGGACCAACACCCTCACCTGCAGCGTCGTTACCAAAGCACCCTGATCCCCATCGCGCGACAACTGGAACGTTTGCAGCAGTGGCAACCGGCCCTGGGGTTGTTTCGCCTGTGCGATCGCCACCCCAGCCTGGAACGGCAGGCCCGCATCCTGAAAAAGCTGGGGCAGCCGGAAGCATCCCTCGCGCTGTGCCGGCAGATTCGACAGCACAGTCAGCATCCGGAAGCGTTGGAATTTGTGGACCGGTTTCTGCCCCAATTACACAAAGCCCTGGGGCGACCACCGCTACACAAAGCCCTGGGGCGACCACCGCCACCGCGCCCGACCCATACCTGGCCCGAAACCCACCTCAGCCTGACCAAGCCCGCAGACACTCTCACTTCCAAGACGCCCGGCGAAGCGGTGGAATGGCTTGCCGCTGCGGCACTTTCAGACCAGCACCACCAATGTTGCTATGTGGAGAACACCCTGTTCAACGGGCTGTTTGGCTTACTGTTCTGGGATATTGTTTTTGCTGCCGTACCCGGTGCGTTCATCAATCCCTTTCAACGGGGGCCGCTGGATCTTCACAGCGAGGATTTTTTTCCGCGCCGCCAACCTCAGATAGAGGCACGGTTGCAACAGCTCACAACCCAGCAATGGCAGGACACCATGCGCCAGCATTTTGCCGCCAAAGCCGGCATCGCCAACCCCTTCGTATTCTGGGAAGCACTCTCCCCCGAGCTGTTGGAACGGGCTCTGCAACGGATTCCGCCACACCATCTGCACGCGGTGTTCCGGCGCATGCTGCAGCACCCGGGGCTCTACCGTAACGGTTTTCCTGACCTGATCCGCTTCGCAGTGGACCACCAGACCCATCCTTCCTATGAACTCATCGAGATCAAAGGCCCCGGCGATAAACTGCAAGCCAATCAGATCCGCTGGCTCAACGCCTTTGCCGACGCTGGCATTCCAGCTTCGGTATGCTGGGTGCACTGGGAACCCGCATGAGCCTGGATCAATCCCGCGCGTTCCGCATTTCGGTCACGGAACTGGCCCATTTCTGCTGTCGCCAGGGCGACGTGGTGCTGGGTAATAACCGCAGCCCCACCCTGCAGCAGGGGCAGGAAGGTCACCAGCGCCTGCAATCCCAACGGCCGGAGCAGTACCAACCGGAAGTAGCAGTCAAAGCCCACTTCAGCGGGCAATTCTGCCACTGGACCCTGGCCGGTCGCATCGACGGCCTGATGCTGGACGAGGCCCCCCTGGTGGAAGAAATCAAAACCACCTACTGCTCCGCGCAGGATCTGCCCGATGCCCAGCATCGCCTCCATCAGGCCCAGGCCAAACTCTACAGTGCCTTGTTGTGCCAACAGCACGACCTTAAGTTCATCCTGGTGCGAATCACTTACCTGAAACTGGATGACGACAGCGAATACCAGCGGGAGAGCCGACACACCAGTGCGGAGTTGCTCGACTTTCTGCAGGGCTGTGTGGCGGAGTACAGCCGCTGGTTGGATGAATACTGCTGTTATCTGGAGCGGCGAGACGCCAGCCTGGCCGCACTGGAATTTCCGTTTCAACAATACCGGGCGGGGCAGCGCGCCCTGTCGGTGGCCCTCTATCGTGATATGCGGGATCAGCAACGGGGGTTTTACCACGCCCCCACCGGTCTGGGCAAAACCATGGCCACTCTGTTCCCCGCCCTCAAACAACTGGGGGAAGGCCGCGTTAAACAGCTGTGGTATCTGACCGCCAAAAACAGCGGCCACCGCAGCGTGCAGCAGGCCCTGGCCCAGTTCCCACAAATGCCTGATCTGAGAGTGCTGTTTCTGCAGGCCAAGGACAAAGTCTGCGCGGGCTGTGATCGCACTCAGGCTAACTGCAGCGCGCAGACCGGCTACTATGACCGTCTGCCGGCCGCCCGGGAGCAGTTCCAGGCCTCGCACTCCTGGCAGGAAAGCGACTTGCAAACGCTGGCGGCAGAACACCGGCTTTGCCCCCATCAGCTGGCGCGGGACCTGCTGCCCTGGGTGGACTTGGTGGTGGCAGACTACAACTATGTATTCGATCCCCAGGCCCGGCTCCACGACGCCCTGGCCGACAGCAAGCACATCGGTCTACTGGTGGATGAAGCCCACAACCTGCCGGACCGGGCCCGGGCCATGTTCAGTGCCGAGCTGCACCGGAAATCCCTCGTTCACCTGCAGCAACAGGTCACCGAGCCGGCATTACAAAAACGAATTCGGGCCCTGCGTCGCCACTACGAGGCAGCCCGCAAAAGCGCCGCCCCCCGCGCCCTGCCCCCGGCATTCACCCAGCTATTGCAGGCCACGGTGGACTCCCTCAATGACTGGTTCCCGCAACAGAATTGGCTGCTGTTTCCCGAGGAACTGTTCGAGCACGTGATGGCATTGTGGCGCTTTGCCCAACGCGCCCAATCCGTCGCCGATGAGGACGTCCTCCTCTACAGTGACCAGCCGCACCGGATTCAGATCTTCTGCACCGACCCAGCCCCGAATCTGCAGACGCTCACCGACAGTTTCCATTCCTGCCATTTTTTCTCTGGCAGCCTGTTGCCCATGGATTACTTCCAGCGCTGCATCCAACAACAACCCGGCATGTCACAACTGGCACTGGCCAACCCCTTTCCCCCCGAGCATCAATGCACCCTGGTGGCCCCGGTCAACACCCGCTTCCAGCAGCGCAACGAATCCATGGCTGAAATCGCCGCCTACATTGACCAGCTGTGGCAGGCCCGGCCCGGTCGCTACCTGATGGCGGTGCCTTCCTATGAGTATCTTGCCGGGCTCATGCGACAACTGTCCTGGCAACCACAGTTGCCGCTGATCTGCCAACCCAACAGCAACGAGCCCGTCGCCCGGGCAGAGTTTCTGCAACACCTGCTGTCACCGCGCTACCTGGCAGGGGTGATCGCCGGGGGCGTGTTTGCCGAGGGCATCGACCTGCAGGACAATAAGTTGGACGGAGTCATCATTGTCAGCACCTGTCTGCCGCCGCCGTCCCCGGAACGGGAACACATCAAGCAGCACTTTGAACACAGCGACGGTCGCGGCTTTGACTTCGCCTACCGCTACCCCGCCGTCAACCGCGTCATCCAGACCGCCGGCCGCCTCATCCGCAGCGAACAGGACACAGGCGTGCTGCTGCTGATGGATGATCGCTTCAGCCAGGCCGCTTACCGGGCGTTACTGCCACCGCACTGGCGCCCCCGGTTATTGAAAAACAGCGCTGAACTGCCTTCTGCACTGAGCGCTTTTTTTGGAACTGACGTATAATCGCCCCATGCAAAATCCAAACTTTCTGATCATTGATTCCGGTGTGGGTGGGCTCTCCATCTGGCAGGAAATCCAACGGCTGATTCCCAACAGTCACACCTGTTATGTGGCGGATAACGGTGGTTATCCCTATGGCACGATGGAAGAAAACGTACTGGTGCAACGGTTGCTTACCCTGCTGCCGGAGCTGGAGCGCCAATACCAACCGGACATCATCGTGATCGCCTGTAACACCGCCAGCACCATCGTGCTGGAACCACTGCGGGCACAAACCCAAACACCGGTGATCGGGGTGGTCCCTGCCATCAAACCGGCTGCCGCCCAGAGCCTGTCCCGCCACATTCTGTTGCTGGCCACACCCGGCACGGTCAGGCGCCAATACATCGACCGCCTGATTCAGGATTTCGGCCATGGCTGCACCTTCACACGCATCGGCTCCAACGAGCTGGTCCACGAAGCGGAACAGAAGATCCGGGAACGCCCGGTCAACCGGGACATCATCAACAAGGTTCTGGAGCCGGTGCGCCAGACGGATGCCGATATTGATGTGGTGATCCTCGGCTGCACCCACTTTCCGTTTCTGGCCGACGAAATTCGCCAGGCCCTTCCCACCCCGATCCGAATTCTCGACAGTGGCCAGGCCATTGCCCGTCGCGCCCAACAGCTGCTGGCAGACCTGAAACCCCGAAATCAGGATCACACTCCGCTGCCGGGCAACCTGTTTTTATTCACCGAGGAAACGGAACAGACCCACCAACTGGAAACCGGCATCCAGCATTTTGGCTTCGATAAAATCGGCTTTTTTCGCCTGACTGCAACACAAAACGCACAAAAATCTGGTGCAACCTAAGTGCCTTTGATATAAGTTTGTACCTACAACGATAACAAAGATTCGAGCAGTCGTTCATGTCCAACAAGCTGGCTCTGGTAGTCGACGATTCACGCATGGCCCGCCACGTTCTCAGCAAAATGCTGACTGAACAGGGCATCGATGTGGACTCCGTCGAGTCCGGAGAAGAAGCCCTCGGCTATCTCTGCGGCAAAAAGCCCAGCATGATCTTTATGGATCACACCATGCCCGGCATGGACGGTTTCCAGTGCCTGCGCGCCATCAAGAACGACCCACTCACCGCCGCCATTCCCATCATCATGTACACCTCAAAAGAAGGTGAAGTCTACGAAAGCCAGGCCCGGGCCCTGGGCGCGGTGGATGTATTGCCCAAGACCCTCAAACCCCTGATGCTGGCCCAGGTACTGGAACGTCAGAACCTGCTGCCCAATCAGATAGGCGCGAGCCGAGCTGCCCCGCAGGTGGGCCAGGCTGCCAATGATGTGGTCATCGTGGATAACGACCCCAAGCCTGAACCTGCGCCCGCACCCCGTCCTGCCCCCAAAAAGCCGGAAGAACACCCCGAGCTGGACGCCCTGGAACAGCGGATTGAACATCTCACCAGCCAGCTTCAGGGCATGTCACAGCAAAGCGAAGCCAGCCGCAACCGCGGGTTCCGCGTTCAGTATCTGGGTCTGGCCCTGTGCGTGGTCCTGATCGGCTGGCTGCTGCTGAGCAACAACCAGCTGATGCAGGAACTCACCGTGCTGCAGTCGGACAACCGCAGCCTGGAAGACACCGTGCGCCTGCAGACGCAGCAGAACGACGCCATGCGCACCGAGCTGAATACCCAGCTGGATGCTCAGGTCAAAATCAACGACAACCACAATCGTCAGTTCTACGAAAGCATTGAGTGGGCGTTGAACGAGGACGGCCAGTTCGCCTGGGATGAAAAACCCTTCAACGATCGCCTGGCCATGACCCTGTCCCAGTTGGCGCAGAATCTCAGCAGTGTCGGATTTGTCGGTGAGATCGCCATCCGCAGTCACCTGGGCCGCTTTTGCCTGGTGACCGCCACCAACGGTGAATCCCAGTTGCCGGAAGCCGACGTCACCCTCAGTAACTGCGAGATACTGCAGTTCACCCCGGCACTGGCAGAATCCATCGGTACCGAGCAGACTCCGGGGTTCGAGCGCTTCCTGGCCGCCTTCCAGTCTGAATACGGTGACGACATCGAGCTGAACCTGTCCACTGCCGGGGATCGTCGCCCGGTGGCCCGCTACGCCAGCCAGGACCCGGATGCCAGCGCGGAACGCTGGAACAAAACCGCAGCGCGCAACCAACGGATTGAAATCTCCATCAACCCATACTGAACCCAGCCCTGGGAGCCATGAGTCAAGCCATCTCCGATCGTGAAACCGCCCTGCAATACGCCCGGGAATTACTGCAAACCTGCGAGAAAATAGTCTGCTTCTCGGGTGCGGGTTTGAGCGCCGAATCCGGCATATCCACCTTTCGTGACAGCGATGAAAACGCCCTCTGGAGTCGGTACGACCCGACCCAACTGGCCTCCCCGGAAGGCTTTGCAGCGAACCCCAAGCTGGTGATCGACTGGTACAACTGGCGTCGCCGTATCATCGCCGACGCCGCCCCCAATGCCGCCCACCAGGCTTTGGCAGCACGACCGGACATCGTTCAGGTCACCCAGAACGTGGATGACCTGCTGGAACGGGCCGGGTGCAAACCGGAAGCGGTGTTTCATCTGCACGGCCACATCACCCACGACCGCTGCCATCAGCGTTGCGGCTTCCAGCAAAAAGTCGACCTCGCCAATCCTCCAGACCTGGGTCAGTGTCCCATGTGCGATGCTCCCCTGCGCCCTGCGGTGGTCTGGTTTGGGGAAACCCTCCCGCAATGGGCCTGGCAGCAGTCCGAACAGCATTGCCTGGCGGCGGACTGTCTGCTGGTCATCGGCACCAGTGCCAGCGTGTACCCTGCGGCAGGGCTGATTCAATTGACCAAAACCCAGGGCGGCAAAGTACTGGTCATCAATACCCAACCCAGTGGCGCCAGCGCCCTGGCGGACATGGAGTTGATCGGCCCCTGCGGCGAATGGCTGCCGGCGCTATTGAGTTAATTTGGTAAAGCGTCTAAATTGTCACAAATGCTGATTAAACTCAGTAACTGTCTGGAAAATCTGGGTATTCTGACTCAGAATGAATAAAGCTGGAGAGTTTGGTGAACGCGCAGTGGCCACAAGCAGCAAGCGTTCACCAGGGTAAGCATTCCAAAAGTATGCGTTGATAAAAACAGGTTGTGTACTATGCAGATGAACACCCGGGTCCTGCGACTCAACAAAGCCGGTGTCCCCCTGCAATGGCTTGATCGGGAGCAAGCCGCCACATTACTGGTAAAAGGTCTGGTACTGTGGTCATTGGGCGACACCACTATCACCATCCGCGGTGGCTACAACCGCCACGGACTGCGTTCGATCCTGAACATTCCCACCATCATCGCCACCAACGGCGACATTCACTACAACGATCATCATGTGCCTGCGGTCTGCAATCGGTTGCTGTTTCGTCGCGATCGCAATACCTGCATGTACTGCGGCGAGCAGTTCGCCCAGGACAAACTGACCCGGGATCACATTATTCCCCGCTCCCGCGGCGGCGGTGAAAGCTGGACCAACCTGGTGGCCGCCTGCCGTCGCTGCAACCAGCGCAAAAGCGACAAGACACCGGAAGAGGCCAACATGCCCCTGATGGCTGTGCCGTTCAAACCCAACAAGATGGAATACCTGGCGCTGGCAAACCGCAGCATCCTGGCGGACCAGATGGATTTCCTGCGTTCGGGGTTTTCCAAGCACATGCGCTTCCATTAGCGCCACCCGCGCTAAAGCGTCAGAGTATCAAGCCGGTGAGCCTTGGCGGTGAAGGAAGGTCAGGGTGTCATCGATGGAGTAGGACATGGACTTTTTGTGCACCGCCTCTTCCAGGTAGTGGAAAGACTCCTCAATATAATCCACGTCGTATTTTTCAGTCAGGTGGGAAATCGCGTAACCGAAATGCAGGTCGTACTGCTCTCCCAACGCTATGTTCCAATGCTCCACCCGCTCAATCACGTCTTCCGCTTCAAACTTGTTGTGCAAGGGAAATAACAGCACGGTGACTTCACCGGGCAGACCTTCAGTGGATGTTTTGAAAGGAAACACCGTGATACGGCTCTTGAACAGGCTGCGCAGGCAATCGCCAAGGGCAATGTAATCCGGTCGGCGGGTGGTTTTATCAATGACCATCACCGACACCACCAGTACCCGGCCCAACTCGGAATGGATACGCCGATCCAGGTCACGGATGTCTTTCAGGTGTTTTTCCAGGGGCGGGATTTCCAGAAAGCCGCTCTTGTTGTTCACAATATTAATACGCTTTTGCAGGCGCTGTTTCATCATATCCAGCGTGATGTTGATACGGCTCAGCTCTGCTTTCTCCTGCCGGTAGATAGCCGACATGGCAAGCGAGAACACGATAATCTCGAATACCGAGCCGATTTCCTTGCTGTGATAGATCAGGATATTGGATGGCAGGTAGCCGAGGATATTCAGCGCAAAAATTCCAATGGACAGCAACAACGCAGACCAGCCCACCATGAAGTACCAACCAAGGAAATAACCGTCCAATACGGATTTCACTCCCAGCGCCATCATCAACAGGGCAAAGGCCAAGGCCAGATAGGTGGCCAGATGCGCGTAGTCCTCCAGCGTCACGATGGACGCCACCCCCAGCACCAGGCCACCGGCAATCACCACCTGCCCCAGGCGGTACAGCTTGGGGTTGAAGCGCCGGGCATTCAGCAGAGTCATGGCAAAGGCGGTGCCAAAACCGCTGTAAAAGCAGAAGAACAAGGTGATTGAAGCGTTGTTGAAGGCCGGTACCTCCGGCCACAGGTAGGCAAAGCCATGACCATTGAGGGAGCTGACGAAAAGGGCTGTGGACAACACATACACCGAATAATAGAAATACATCCGATCCCGAATAATAAACCCGTTCATGAGGCTGTACAGCGCCATCACCAACATGGTTCCGTAGTACGCCCCCCACAGGATCAGGTTCCACTCTTCCTTCTCGTAAAAGCTGGATTCGTCATACAGCCGCACGGGCATCTGCAATGAATTGGAGGTCCTGGCATGAATGAAAACACGGCGCCCCTGCAGGGCGGGATTGACCAGAAAGCTGTAGTCATCATCCCAGATGGGGCGGGTGTCGAACGGAAAATCGGTGCCAGTGACGTGCTCCTGTTGCACCTGGCCATCCTCGTCGACCACATAGAACGCCAGGTAATCTACGGTGGGATAGTGGATTTCAACGATGACATTCTCGCCTTCCGCCATCTGTACCAACGGGATCTCGAAAAAGAACCAGTGGCCAAAACGCGAGGAGCCGTAGTTAACCTTGGAGGGTTCGGCGTTACCCCAGTCATAGGCCATGGCGTCCTGAATAGTGGCTAACTGGTCAGAGTCTTCGGCATGGCGAATGTCAATGGAAAACGAGGCGTCGGTGCTGCCCTGATGGCTGGCGACCACCACTGGAAAGACAATGGAAAACGACAGCAGCGCCATTAGCCAACGCATGACGCTCTTCCCTGCCCTGTCCGAATTGAGGGTGGTGCTACCCGCTCTCTGCTGGTCATAGGTCAATTATTTTTCAACGTAGAGTATTAAGTTATATACCCGATATTCACTTTCTACAACAATTACAAAGAATTAACAGGATTTCATGACAACCAAATTAATTTAGGGGCACTGCGTCTCATCTTTGACATGAACCAGTCGACAAGTTGAAGTCACAAAAAAAGGCCACCCCGTCTACCGGTGAGTGGCCTTTTCCGGGATAGCAGGCAGATCAGAAGGTGTAGTTCACACCCACCATGAACTTGCGATCCGAGTTTTTCACGCCTTCAGGCACTTCATCTGTGTGCTTGATTTCATAGGCCACGAAGCCGTGCAGGCTGCCATTGATCTTGACCTTGACGCGAGTGTAAGACTTGGTGACGGTCTTCTCTTCACCGATTTCCGTGCTGAAGTCTTCATCGAACGTGGCGTTTTCGCTGATGCGCCACAGATAAAGCGCACCCAGGCGCAACACAGCTTCTTCCACTACATCCCCGGTTTCAGTTTCCTTGGATTCACGATAACCAATACCGGCGTCGGCGCTGAGTTCGTGTTTCTTGTTCATCAGGATATCGCGACCATAACCAAAGGTGGCGGAGGCCTCGTAATCGTATCCGCTGAAACGGTCATCGGTATACTCAAGCAAACCGAACAGATAGGAGCTGTCACCGAACTTGTATTCAGCTTTGGCAGAGCCAAAATATTTTTCTGCGGTCCGCACCTCTTCCTCGTCGCCGTTGTCATCTTCCTGCTCAGCGGTTTCGTTGCTGGCTTCAAGCTTGTATATATTGCGCCAGACTTCCCCATTCCGGGTTGCAGTGCTGCGAAAATCCATGTTGGTGCTTTCGGTGTTACCGGAGTTGTCGATGTAACTCAGGCTGGCTTCGCCTTTCCAAAGTTTGTCTTCTTCCGCTTCCTCCGCAACGACCGCGGTGAAAGGTGCAATGGCCAACGCCAAAAGAGTGATTTTTGCTTTCATATTTGAGTATCCCCTAAAATGCAAATGCCGGCGCGGGGCGCCGGCATGAAACCAAACGACTTTACTGCATCACTTCCTTTTGCATAACCGCTACCACACGGCGGTTGTGCTTGCGGCCGTCTGCGGTATCGTTGGTGGCAATGGGGTTTTCCTCACCATAACCCACTGCAGTAATACGCTCTTCCGCTACTCCGAAACGCTTGACCAGAGCTCGCTTCACAGAGTCCGCCCGCTTCTGGGACAGTGTTTTGTTGTAGGCCGCGGCGCCCTGGCTATCGGTGTGACCTTCGATCTCAACTTCCAGGTCCGAGTGCTTGTTGAGGAAGTCCGCCACCTTCTTCAGTTCAGGATCGTACTGGCTCTGAATTACATCAGAGTTGGTGGGGAAGTTGATTTTCAACTCAATGCTTTCCACGGTAACGGTTTGCACCTTGCCGACACAGCCTTTCTCGTCCACGGTGGCACCGGCTTCGGTATTGGGGCACTGATCTTTGTCATCGGTCACGCCATCACCGTCGGAATCCAGCGGGCAACCGGTTGCATCCACCTTGACGCCCGCTGCGGTACCGGGGCACTGATCTTTGTCATCAGTCACGCCATCACCGTCGGAATCAGCCGGTGCCGCCACAACGGCCGGCTCTTGCTTGGGTTCAGGTTTGCTTTCACCGCCGAATGCGTAGCTGATGCCCAGGGTGGTCATCAGATCGGTGTCGTTATCATCAACCCCGTAAATGCCTCGCAGGTCCCAGCGTGCAGACCAGGCTTCAGAGAAATTGAAACGCAGACCACCACCCAGATTCACTTGGGTTTCGCCATCATCCGCATCACCTCTTTCAAAATCGGCATGGCCAACACCGGCGCCCAGATACGGCTGTACGGTACCGTCTTTGCTGAAGTAATACAGACCGTCCAGTTTGTATTGAGTCAGGTCAACACCCTGATCCGCGTCGTTACGGAACGCTGCAACTTCCGCCGCCCAGTTGGGGCCAAAGCGATATTCCAGACCCAAGCCGAAACCATCCGCTTCGTCAGGCAGGCGGTCGTTATCGAACTTGATGTACGAAACCGCTGGGTTGATTACGATTTGCCCTTCCTTGTTTTCCGCCAGCGCGTGGCCAGCCAGCAGGCAGAGTGACATAGGCAGTATGATTCGCTTCATGATCTTTCCCCTTTATCCTATTGTTGAAGCGCATACTATCGGGGTTTTTTTCAATTCTCCAGTGCGTATAAACAAAAAAGGCCGCGATTCACACCGCAGCCCTTCAGGGTGAACGTTATTTAACTAAAAGTTAATCAACCTGCTTAATACCGGCCAGTTTCTTCGCATGCCATTTCTTTTTCTCCACATCCATGCCCCGCAGGATCTGGATACGCTGAGCCTGGGGCGAGCCGGCGCCATGCAGTGATTCGGTGAGATATCCCACGGCGTTGCGGCCCAGGGTCATGTTTTCAATCAGGCGCAGAATCTTCACCCGGTCTGCAGTGGGAATGTCTTCGCGGCCTTTGAAATACTTGTCCAACAGCGTCCCGGTGTCCTTGGATTCGAAATCCTGTTGGGAAGGCAGTGTCACCATCAAACCACCGGCCAGATCCTGAGCCAGACGCGAAATTTCATAAGGGAAGCGGGTGACATTGTGCTTGCATACGTTGGCCAGCATAGAGTCGTTCATCCAGGCACCGGAAGGCAGTGGCTTTGATTCATGGGCTGACGCAATACTGGAGGAATAGATGGTCTCATTCAGGTGCGTCATTTCCACCAGTTTGTCACGGATATGAGAGACCTTCTCCAGGCCATTGTATTCTGCGATGGTGGCCGCGGCCCCCACCATGACATCACCCAGGCCGGTTTTGCACACGTAACTGGCACGATGATAGGACGTGAAGCGCTCCACCATGGGCGCTGCGAATTCGTATTCTCCATCCATGAAAATGTGATCCCAGGGAATGAACACGTTATCAAACACCGCCAATACTTCCTGGCCAGCGTACTGGGCATTGCCCTTGTCCACATCCCCCAGCTCCATGGCACGGGTGTCGCAGGACTGGCGGCCATATATATAGGTGATCCCCTCCGCTTGCAGGGGAATGGCCCCGATGATGGCGAAATCCCGGTCCTGGTCACTCAGTCGCATGGTGGGCAGCACCATGATCCAGTGGGAATTGAGGCCACCCGTCATATGGGCCTTGGCACCACTGACGAAAACGCCATTTTCATTGCGGCCGGTAACGCGCATGAACAGATCCTGATCCGCCTGTTCATGGGGTGCTTTGCTGCGATCCCCTTTAGGGTCGGTCATGCCGGCGGCGATGATCTGATTGTGTTTTTGCAGGCGCTCCAGGAATTTCAGGAAACGTTGGTGGTATTGGGTGCCGTGGGCTTCATCAATATCATAGGTGATGGAGTGCATGACACTGATGGAATCCAGGCCGGCACAACGTTGGAAACAGGTACCGGTGATCTGGCCCAGCTTGCGCTGCATCCGGTTCTTCAACACCAGGTCTTGAGCACTGTGGGGAATGTGCAGAAAACGGTTGATCTGCTCACCACTGAGGTGGCTTTTGGTACTGGCCAGCTCAGGTTCCGCCGTGGCCAGGTCATAGGTGGCTTTCAGTGCGTTGATCGAGGGCCAGATCATGGGGTGATCCACGGGTTCAGCAATCTCCTCACCGAACAGATACACCTTCAGGTTACGATCCCGCAGACTGGCTACGTAATCGTCCCCGGTCACGATGGGAGTGAACTGCTGCCACACATCGTCCGCCGAGTACTGTGATCGTAATTTTTGCTGCACCATATCATTCATGGCTACATCCCTCTCTCATCTCTCAAAGAACTAACGTATACAAATACCGAAATTATTGTAGAGTCACTGCCGGACTTATGGGCCAATCAATGACTACGTGGTCAGCGATATTAACACCGGAGCGGAGGGATGTCGCCCCATTTGCTGAACAGGGTAGGCGGGATTGAAAGCGGTTCACCGGAGCCAGTCCGGCACACCGCTTTCCAGGGGGATGGAGGCTAGCCTAGTTAGGCTCTCCAACCGTTTCGGCTTCGAGGGTAGTGCGATACTTCTGCGCCAGGCGAATGAACTTGGGCGTCAGCCCGGCATCCTCGTAAATGGGATCGCCATACTCATCCTGGGTGACTTCTTTGCCCGCTTCATAGGGGAAAGATTGGCTCAACTCACCCAAGGCAAAACACAGCAGATCCGTGAGGATTTGTTCCTCGGTACAATCCGGATACATCTCCTTGAGGGCAAGCACCTGAGCGGCTTCTTTCAGTGGAAGGTTAATGGAAAACTGCTGACGAGTACGCTCACCTTTATTGGCTTTTTCCCAGTGCGCGACCAATTCCTGAATTTGCATGATTGTCTCCCGAACCTTACTTCGACAATTTCAGTTTAGCCCGAAAAACAAAGACCTTTCAGGTAATTTTGCCATTAATTGTTAAAGAATTTTAAAATGCCATGAGTTTGTGCAGAACCGCCGGGCAATTCGTGAGCCTGCCCACAATTAATGCACTTTCCCCTTACGGCTCGCGTTACTACGGGACACGTTTATGACGATCAGAATAGAAAAGCAGGATGCCATCACCACCATCGTTCTGGATCGCACCCAGGTACGCAACGCGGTTGATCGCGTCACCGCCCAGGCACTGGCGGATGCCTTCCGCGAGTTTGAAAACGATGCTGACGCCAGTGTCGCTGTATTGGTGGGGGAACACACTTTTTGTGCCGGAGCGGATTTGAAAGCGGTCTCGTCCGGCAATGGCAGTAACCGCCTGGAACCCGACGGCGATGGCCCCATGGGCCCAAGCCGCATGCTCCTGTCAAAACCGGTGATCGCCGCCATCGAAGGCCATGCTGTGGCCGGCGGCCTGGAGCTGGCGTTGTGGTGCGATTTGCGGGTGGCCGCGGACAACGCCACCCTGGGGGTGTTCTGCCGCCGTTTTGGGGTTCCTTTGATTGACGGCGGCACCGTGCGACTGCCCCGCCTGATTGGCATGAGCCACGCGCTGGACCTGATTCTCACCGGGCGGGCCGTAAGCGCGCAGGAAGCGCTGGCGATGGGACTGGTCAATCGCGTCTGCGCCCCCGGTGCCGCCCGCGCCACTGCCGAGCAGCTGGCGCAGGAGATAAGCCGCTTTCCCCAATTGTGTATGCGCCATGACCGCCTGAGCGCCTACCAGCAATGGGATCTGGATCTGCCCGCGGCCCTGCGCAATGAGTTCGAACTGGGCCTGCAGAGCATTGCCAGCGGAGAAACCGTAGCCGGTGCCACCCGCTTCCGGGAGGGCAAGGGGCGCCACGGTGAATTCGACGGGGAATCCTGACAGCAGCGATGTGTACACTCAGTACAGTTCAGACTGCGCTGGTCATTGGATATTGCCATTGAAGCGGATACCATAGCCAGATCAACGACTTGCTTGGGAATGAGATATGGCATTAACCACGGCTCTGGTGACCGGCGCTTCCAGTGGGATTGGCTACGAGATCAGTAAACTGCTGGCTGAGCAGGGACACGATCTGGTTCTGGTGGCGCGGCGGGAAGACCGCCTGAAGCAATTGGCACGCTATCTGGAAAAAGAGTTCGATATCAAAGCCCATGTGATCCCGGTAGACCTCACGGACCTGGAAGACATTGACCGGCTCTATATCACTCTGGAACAGGAAAACATTCCGGTGGACATCCTGGTGAACAATGCAGGCCTCGGCCATTGGGGGCCATTCACCGCCAGCGACACCCAGAAAGAGTTGGAAATGATTCAGGTGAACGTGATGGCGCTCACCTATCTCAGCAAGCTGTTTGCCACGGACATGGTGAAACGTGGGTTGGGTAAAATTCTCAATATCGCATCCATTTCCGGTTTTACGCCAGGTCCGTACATGGCCACCTACAATGCCAGCAAAGCGTTTGTGGTGTCCTTCAGTGAGGCCCTTAACGCAGAACTTAAGGGCACCGGGGTGAGCGTCACCGTCAGTTGCCCGGGACCGGCGGCATCGGAATTCCACCAACAGGCCGGGACCTCGGGCTCGTTTTTTCTCAAGCTGATGCCAATGATGAGTTCCGGTCAGGTGGCGCGGGCGTCACTGGCTGCCATGAACAAACGCAAGACACTGGTGGTGCCGGGCACCATCAACTGGTTAATCAGCGTGGCGCCGCGGGTGGTTCCCATTCGGGTAATGTTGTTTGTGTTGAAACACCTGATGCGACCCAGAGGCCAGCACTGAATCGGAGGCCTGTACTGAATCGGAGGCCATCAGAGGCGGGCATCAAACCAAAGGCAGGTGTTTTTGATGACAGTGCCTGGCCGGCTCAGGTGCGGACTTCGATGCGGTTGCGGCCGTTGTGCTTGGCCAGGTAAAGCGCCTCATCCGCGGCTTCGATAACCTGTTCCAACGACTGGTTCTCAGTCAGCGGCGACACGCCCACCGAAATCGTCACAGCGGGCAATTCCACGCCCTGCTCTGCCGAAACCCGGCAGTTGGCTACGGCCTTGCGCAAACGCTCAGCCACCGCTTTGGCCTGAGCGATCGGTGTGCAGGGCAACAGGACCATGAATTCCTCACCGCCGTAGCGGGCCAGCATATCACTGGGCCGCAGGCTCTTGCGCATGATACGGGCCACCATCTGCAACACCAGATCACCGGATTTGTGACCATAGGTGTCGTTGAACTTTTTAAAGTGGTCCACATCCAGCATCAACACCGCCAAGGGCATTCGCTCAGCCAGCTCATGGCCTTTCAGGGTGTCCAGCATGCCCTGCAACCAGCGCCGATTATGCACTCCGGTGAGCGCATCCACGTTGGCCGCCTGCTCCTGTTCCTTCTCCCGCGATTTGGACACCGCCACAATATCATTGCCGGTGCGCAATCGGTTGGAGAGAAAGTACAACAGGTTTCGACATAAGCTATGGGAGGAGTCGATCAACTGCCAGAGGGTGTCTTTCTCGATCACCACCACTTCACAGGGTTCAGTGGCCTGCACATAGGCGGAGGGATTGCGGCCATCGAATACCGACATCTCGCCTATGCACTCACCACTGCCCAATTCCACCAGAGGCGTTGCCTCCAGGCTTTCCAGCGTCACCGCGACCCGGCCGGACAACAACAGATACATGTTGTCATTGCGATACTCAGGGCGCAGCAGGACTTCACCGGTGGTAAGCAATTCTTTGCGGCATTGATTCAACAAAGGCCGGATACGCTTGAGGTCCACCTCATCGAAGATTCTGAATAATCTGAACTGGGCATCAGAAACCATTTCGCCCGTCTGTACTGTATTTGACGTTAATGCCATAACGACCACATTCAATCTGGAACACTAAAATAGTTGTCCCCAATTACCGTTCGCGCAACCTAAATTCCGCACTTATGGTCAATTTTACGCGGAAGTGAGCATTCCGTTTGATAACCAGATCAATTTATGAACAACCGATCCAGTTCCTGAGTCAATTGTTGCAGCCTAACCGGTTTTCCCACCACCCCCTGCATGCCCGCATCCAGAATGCGCTGACGGTCTTCATCCAGCACACTGGCGGTCATGGCAATGATGGGCGTGGCGCAGTTCGGCCCACTCCCCTGCAGGATCGAGCGTGACGCCTCCAAACCGTTAAGGCCGGGCATTTCGATGTCCATCACAATCAGGTCATAGTGTTGGGCATTGGCGGCAGCTACTGCCGCTTCACCATCAAACACAATGTCCACGTCCAACCCGATTTTGCTGAACATCTTCAGCGCCACCCGCTGATTGACCACGTTGTCTTCCGCCACCAGGACTTTTTTCTGGTAGTTTTTATTCAGCAGTTCCTGCTCGGATTCTTCCTTGATGGGATCGGTTTCCCGCAGCGGCAATGTAATAATGAAGGAGGCACCCTTGTCCTTCTCACTCTCCACCTCCAGGTATCCATCCATCAAATCAATCAGGTTTTTACAGATGGTCAACCCCAACCCGGTACCGCCATAATTGCGGCCGATGCTCACATCCGCCTGCTCGAAGGATTCAAAAATCTTGTCGATACGATCTTTGGGAATGCCGATTCCGGTATCGTGAACTTCGATAATAATGTTGAAACGATTGCCTTCGATATGGTCGTAACCGACTTCGATATCAACACGACCTTCGCGGGTGAATTTGATGGCATTGGTAACCAGGTTCATCAGCACCTGACGAATACGCATAGCATCGCCCATGAGGTACTTGGGTGTGTCCGGCTCCAGCGCTGCATGAATAGCAACGGACTTGTCCTTGCCGAACGCCCGATTCAGGTCGCACACATCGTGGATCATCTGATGGAAGTTAAACGGCTCTTTCTGCAGCTCCAGGTGACCAGCCTCTATCTTCGACAAATCCAGGATGTCGTTGATGATGCTGAGCAGGGAATTGGAGGAGCGGTTGATGAGGGTCACCAACTCATGCTGCTCATGGTTGAGGGGGGTATCCTGCAACAGCTGAACACTGGCGATCACACCGTTCATGGGCGTGCGAATTTCGTGGCTCATATTGGCCAGGAAAACCGATTTGGCCCGGGAGGCGATTTCCGCGGAATCTTTTGCCTGCTGCAGATGCCGGTTCAGGTTTTCCAGCTTTTTGGTCAGCCGAGCCTGCTCTTCCAGCTTGAGGGCAAGATCCTGGTCCAGCTCAGCATTGACGGCCTGCTCCTGCCAGCCGGATTCCAGAATATTGTTGAAGATCTCTTCGGCGCGATCCCGGTACAACACACCCAGGTAGTTTTCCAGCGTGTCCAGATAGCGGCTCAGGTCGCCGAGGGAATCCACTTTGACCAGGCCGGCGCTGTCACGCTGTAACCCGCTCTCCAGCAGCATGAAATCGATGACTTCATCGCTGCAGGTTTCTTTCAGTTTGCGGATATGGGCACTGACCAGCCGGGACCAAATTGACATAGGAACAAAAACTCTTGTACTTCACTTCCTAAGCATAATAACGGATCGCAGATCCGGCAAATCAGCGGGACCAGCGGCACGATACTTGATTGCGTTTCTCTGCTAAAGTGTACGGCCCAGCGCGAGCCGCCCTCCCCCATGTCAACCATGCCCAACAGAGGAAGCGAGACCAAACCCTTGAAACACCAAGCCGTTCCCATTCAACCCGCCGCCACCATCGTCCTGCTGAGGGACTCGGACCAGGGTCCGCAGATCCTCATGCAGCAGCGCAATCCAGAAGCGATTTTTGTGGGCGGTGCCTGGGTTTTCCCAGGGGGCAAACTGGACCCCCACGATCAGGCATCGGCCTGGCTGGAATGCTGTGATCTGCACCCGGATTCCGCCAATCGGTTGCTGGAGCTGGAAGCGCACGGTCACGCCTATTGGATTGCGGCCATTCGGGAGCTGGTGGAAGAGGCGGGCATTCTGCTGGCGGAAGGCGCCACCCCGCAACTGGCTGCCAGCGCGCAACAGTTCCTGCAGCAGGAGCCCTCCGGTTTTCTTGATTTCTGCTCCCGCAACGGTTTGCAGCTGCAAACCGGCAAGCTGCAGTACCTGAGTCGCTGGATCACCCCACCGGGCACCCCCAGGCGCTACGACACCCGCTTCTTCCTGTGTCCATGGCCGGAAGGCCAGCCGCCGCGCCAGGATGACCACGAGGCGGTCAACACCGGATGGTTCACTGCAACGCAGGCGCTTACTCAATATGAGAAGGGCGACTGGGATCTGGTGCTGCCCACCATCATGACCCTGCGGCACCTGTCCCGGTACAACAACGTGCAGGAGCTGCTGGAACAGGAAGGACAGGCAGCCCATGGCAAAACAGGTTAACATGGCTCAAGCATTCAGAAAGGCGACACTATGAGCAAGCTGGTACACGGTGAAACCATCGTATTGTCACCGTTGATCCGACGCATTACCGCCCCCAATCCGGGCATCATGACCGGACCGGGCACCAACACCTACCTGGTGGGCAGCGACGCCTGGGCCGTAATCGATCCGGGCCCGGCCATACCCGAGCATGTGGATACCATTGTGCAGGCCGCTGCAGATGCCCACGCCACCATTCAGTGGATTCTCTGCACCCATACCCACATGGATCACTCCCCCGCCGCGGTGGCCCTGCAGGAAGCCACCGACGCGGTGGTGATCGGCATGCCGGCCAACAACCCGCAATCCCAGGACCCCAGTTTCAGCCCCGACCAATGCTGGCAGGAAGGCGATTACATCCAGTCCGATGACTTCACCCTGCGGGCCGTGCATACCCCCGGACACGCCAGCAACCATCTGTGTTTTTATCTGGAACAGGAGCAGGTGCTGTTCACCGGTGACCACATCATGGAGGGCTCCACCGTGGTGATCGCACCGCCGGATGGGGATATGAAAGCCTATCTGGATTCCCTGGCCAAATTGAAAAACCTGCCGCTACGGCATTTGGCGCCGGCGCACGGCAACCGTATGGAGCATCCCCTGGACGTGATTGAGGGCTTGATCCAGCACCGCCTGATGCGGGAACACAAGGTATTGGAAGGGATGACGAAAACCGGGCCCGCGAATCTGGACACCCTGACCCCCGCGGTGTATGACGATGTGCCGGAGTTCCTCCACCCGATTGCCCGCTATTCCCTGCAGGCACATTTGGACAAGCTGCTAAAAGAGAAGATCGTCAGCGAATCTGACGGCATCTGGCAGAAAAATTAACGCTTTTTGCCTTTTTTGGGTTTGGGGCCTTTGCTGCCGGACGGCTTTTTGGATTTGGGCCAGCTGTTCCACCCCATCGCCTTCTGGAACTGCTTGCGCAGGTCCTTGGCCGCTTGCTCTTTGCGCTCATGCACCACCCGCTCCCGGGCACTGCCGAACTCCACCACGTTTTCTGAATCCTTATCTTCCGCCACGCCTGGCCATCTCCTCTGTGCTTGCCCGCTGTCTCTTGAGATATAGCACAATTTAACCGCTCACTCAGCCGCGGGCAAGAATGGCAATGACATAGTGGGTCACCCCGGGCTGTACACTATGGCAAATGTAATCAATGCCGATTTGCGTTAATATCGTCCGCCATTGCGAATCCGCCTACATGGGTGGATCAAGACCATTCAGGGGGTTGGTTGCCGTCTCCGGCAGCCACAACAGTAAGGTGTTCAATGTCCGAAAAACCCAAAACCACGCTCAAGCGAGTGAAAACCGGCGCATTTGAGCGGCGCTTCAGTATGGCCAAAGCGGGCTTTGTGGCCGGAACCATGTTGGCGGCACAGTCCGCCGGGAACATGTTCACCCGCAAGGAAGAGCGGGCCGACCGCCAGAAGGCCATCCTCTCCAAGCAGGCTCACTACCTGGCAGAAGAAATCGGCAAATTGAAAGGCAGCATCGTCAAGATCGGTCAGATGATGGCGCTGTACGGCGAGCACTTCCTGCCGGTGGAAGTCACCGAAGCCCTGCATACACTGGAAGACAATACCGCCGCGCTGGAATGGACCACCATCTATGAAGAACTGGAAGATGAGCTGGGAGCGGAGAAGTTAGCACTGCTGGAAATTGAGGAATCGCCCCTGGGGGCGGCCTCCATCGGCCAGGTGCACAAAGCCGTCATCAAAGCGACTGGGGAACAGATCTGCCTGAAAATTCAGTACCCTGGCGTGGCAGAAGCGGTGGACAGCGACCTTGGCGCAGTGGAAAGCCTGATCCGTATGCTGAAGATTGTCCCCATCACGGAGGAATTCGAATCCTGGTTCCAGGAAATCCGCGAGATGATGTACCGGGAAGTAGACTACAACCACGAGCGGGAAAAAACCAAGCTGTTCCGCGAACGCCTGCAGGATGATCCCCGTTTTGTGGTGCCCCGGATCTATGAGGAGTTCTGCAGCAAACGGGTCATCGCGACCTCTTTCGAACCGGGGCTGGATATTGACGCTGCGGAGACCAAAGCCCTGCCTCAGGCGCGGCGCAATGCCATCTGCCGCACCGCGCTGGATCTGTGCTGGAAAGAGGTGTTTCTGTGGGGTGAAATGCAGACCGACCCCAATTTTGGCAATTACTTTGTGCGCCTGGGGGATGGTGCAGAGCAGCCGGATCAGGTGGTATTACTGGATTTTGGTGCGGTCAGGGAGTTCTCCGACAAGACCCTGGAGCCGGGCCGCAAGATCGTGAAGGCCGCCTTTCTACACGATGAAACCCTGTTGCTGGAAGGCTTGAGCGCCCTGCACCTGTTCGGACTCGGCACCCCCATGGACGCCAAGCGCGGCCTGGCGCAGCTGTGTTATATGGCCATTGAGCCCTTCGCCGACCCGGAGCGCTTCCCTCCACCATCCTACCTGCTGAATGACCAGCTTGAGTACAAATGGGGTGAAAGCAACCTGCCGGCCCGCCTCAGTATGAAGGCCGGGATGTCCGCTGCGGGGGCCAACCGCCACTTTACCATCCCGCCCCGGGAGCTGATGTTCCTGGTGCGCAAGATCATGGGGGCCTATACCTTCATGTCGGTCCTGAAAGCGGAGATCCGCGGCTACGATGTGCTCTCCCCATACATCCTGAGCGAGTGATCTCAAGGGCTCCGGGTTCACTCAGACCCGGAGCTGCCTAACCGGATTCGCCCACTGGCGGAATCCCGTCACAAAGTTTCAGCAGATCCCCCCACCCCGGCCATTCCGTTTCTATACTGAATAGATACCCGACAGCCGACGACAGACCATCATGGACACGGAACAACTGAAGCAATTTGAATTACTGCGCCACCTCAGCGACGAACAACTCATTGTCCTGATCCATAACAGTGAAACGCTGCGTCTTGGACCCGGTGATTCGATTGTGGAAGCGGGCTCCTCCGATCCGTTTGAATACTTTTTACTGGCAGGGGAACTGGATCTGCAGGACCCGGCAACCCAGAGCATCAAAACCATTGTGGCAGGCAGCCCGGACGCCCAGGGGCCGGTGGCCCATAAACGCCCGCGTGCTTTTCACATCCGCGCCCATTCCAACGCCCAGGTTCTACAGGTGGAACTGGAAGCCCTGAAAGCGCTGCTGCAGGAAGCACCGGGGGACAGCTTCGAAGTGCGGCGAGTACTGCGCGAGGAACAGCCGGAAGACAAGCAACTGCTGCTGGACATCTATGCCGACCTGCGCAACAACAAACTGGTGCTGCCCAGTCTGCCGGAAGTGGCGGTGCGCATTCGGCGCATGATTGACGAAGGCACCAACAGCGCCAAGAAGATTTCCCAGGCGGTGAATACTGATCCCTCCATCGCCGCCAAACTGATTAAGGCCGCCAACAGCCCGCTGTTCCGCGGCACCAAAGAGTTTGAAACCAGTGCCCAGGCCATCGTGCGTTTGGGCATGCAGACCACCAAGCAACTGGTGACCACGTTTACGGTGAAAGAACTGTTCAAGGCCAACGCCCCGCTGCTGAAACAGCGCATGGACGGCCTGTGGCAGCACAGCATCGAAATCGCCGCCATCTGTTATGTCCTGGCCAAAAATGTACGGGGCCTGGACCCGGACCAGGGCCTGCTGGCCGGACTGCTGCATGACATTGGCGTGGTGCCAATTCTGATGTACGCCGACCAGTACCCGACCCTGGCAGAAGACGCCCAGCAACTGGAGAAGACCATCCGCGAACTCAAACCGGAGCTGGGCTCAGTGATCCTCAAACGCTGGGGTTTCAATGAGGAGATGGTGGCCACCGCCACCCATTCCGAGAACTGGCGCTACCAGCATGAGGGCGAGGCGGACTTTGCCGATCTGGTGATCGTGGCCCACCTGCATCATTTGATGCTGGACGAGGAACGCATGAAGAAGCTCAGCAAAGTGCCCGCCTTCCGGCGCCTGTTCCCCGGTGAAAACGATCCCTCGATTCTCAACGGCATCATGGAACAGGCCAAATCCCAGCTGGAGGACACCCGTCAACTGCTGGTGGCCTGAGCCCTTGCCTATAGCCAAATTCCTTCCCACCTGCAAAGGCCACAGCTCCGCCCATAAAAAAAGCGCTCCGAAGAGCGCTTTTTCTGCCTGAACCGGACCTTGGCTTACTTCAATGGAATGGCAAACTCGCCTTCTGTCACCACCTGCTTATCCGCACCGACATTCCCATAGGGGTAACCGGTAAACGAGAACAGGCCGATCAACATGCCCTTGCCATCCTGCAACACGGTGAGTTTGCCCGGCTCTGCACTGGACGTACGGTAGGATTTGCTGTCCCCGTTTTTCTGGATAGCCGCCTTGAAGTATTTCAGCTCATAGCTGCCTTCGCCCACATACTCGTCGATGGTGAAGCTGACATCGAACTCGCCACCGGTGGCCGAAATCTGCATGGCGCCGAACTCATTGATGTTTTTCTCCACCTTGAGCTTGGGAATGTTGTCGCTGACTCCGCCATTATGCTTGAAGAAAAACTGGCTGCCGTCACCCCGAACCCCACGCTTGGTACGGGGATCCTTGGGTTTCGGTGGTGGTGCCGGTTTGGCTTCCGGAGCCGCTGCAACGGCGGCGGCGCCCACTGCGGCACCACCGGCGGCCACATCAGAGAATGGGATCACGGTGGGCTTGGCGGCGGGTTCAGGCGTCACAGGTTTGGGTGCCGGTTTCGGGGCGGGCTTGGGAGCCGGTTTTGGCGCTGCCACCACGGCCACTTCGAGTTTCTCGCCGGACTTGAATTCACAGGCGGTTGGTTTGCCTTCGATGGTACAGGACCCCTTGCCGTTGGGCAGATAGCCACCCCGCACTGGCCCGGAGTAAAGATCACCGCCTTTCAGAACGACGGTAGCGCGGACCGGTGGCTTGTCTGCTTTCCACACACCACGAGCCACGTTTCCGTTTTTCATGGTGACCGTGAATTCCCCTTCCCTCTGATCGTCGATCCAGGTGCCTTCATATTTGACGCCAGTATCGGCTTTGGTCAACACGCCCTTGCCCTGCTTCTGGTCAGCGATAAAGCCGCCGGTATAGACGTCGCCATTGGCCCAGGTGAAAGTGCCTTCTCCGCTCATTTTGCCCTGCAGCCACTCACCTTTGTAGGAATCACCATTAGGCCAGGTTTTGGTGCCGTTGCCATGCTCACGGTTATTGCTCCAGCCCCCAGTGTACTTTTCGCCATTGGGCCAGGTCTGGGAGCCTTCGCCACTCTTGCGACCATCGACCCAGTCGCCTTCATATACGTTACCATTGGTATACGTATAGGTGCCCTTACCATGGAACCGATTGAAGGCGTTTCGCTCCCCCTCATAGACACCCGCCGCCAAAGCCGTCGAGCACAACATAACAGAGGCAAACCCTGAGATCAGAAGCTGTCGAAATTTCATCGTGTTAATATCCAATCAGGCTGAATAATTTGAATTTAAAAGAGAAAATAGCAAATCAGTAAATAAAAAAAGACATCTAAGTATATAGCAGAGGACGCAGGGTTTTTGAAATTTATCAAAGCAAATTCAGGTAGTTTTATTGTTGTGTTCATGTAAATCCGTCAACACCGCCAACGCTTCTTCAGCCCATTGAACACTGCTCTCTTCAAACAAAATTCCGCGCCGCAGGGTCAGGTACATCATGCGTAGTTCCGGCGTCAGCTCCGGCGCAGCAAAGTACTGTGATTCCACTTGACGATAGGCTGCCAACAACTCCTCATGCTTTATAAGCCTTTGTTTCGCCTCGTCCATCAGGGGTTGAAGATAGCCGGTATCCGCAGCAAACAGTTTCACCAGGAAGGACTCGTTGACTTTGGGCAGGGGCAGCGGCTTGCGCATCCACTGATCCAGTGCCTGCTCCCCCAGCTCGGTAATTTGGTAAACTTTCTTGTCTGGCTTGCCTTGTTGCGGCACTACATCAAAGCGCACCCAGCCGTCTTCATCCAGTTTGGCCAACGCCCGGTACACCCGCTGGTGGCTGGTATCCCAAAAGTAGCCCAGGGGGCCATCAAACCATTTATTGATACCGTAGCCGGTGGCACTCTGCTTTTTCAAAACCATCAATAAAACGTGCTTCAGGGACATGCTGTACCTCAGTCATCAAGTGGCACATTATGACTCATGTTGCATATGGGTGCCAGGGGTGATAGCCTCTATGCCACATGATGCATATCCTGGAGATCAGCATGACTCACCCCCACTACGACGCCATTGTGATTGGATCCGGCCTGGGCGGGCTCACCGCCGGCGCCCTGTACGCACAACAGGGCAAGCGGGTACTGGTGATTGAGCGCCATGACAAGTTCGGCGGTGCCGCCACCGTTTACAACCGCAAGCACCTGAACATTGAAGTGGGCTTACACGAGCTGTGCGGGTTTGGTCACCTGGATCTCCTGCCCCAGGTATGGCACCAGCTGAAACTGGACGATCGCGTTGAGCGCCTGCCGGTGCCCACCTTTTTCGCGGTCAAAAAGAGCGGTGGGCCACAGCAGGTGATGCCGGAAGGCTGGAATGAGGCCAAAGCGGCCGCCCTGCGTCTGTTCCCCCAACACAAACGCAGTATCCTGCGTTATTTCCAGATTCTGCACGAAGTCCGCAGCAACATATTTCACTTCGTCAACGCCAATAAAACCCGCTGGTGGTGGCTGCGCAACGGGCCCATCATGCCGCTGAAGTTCCGCGCCATGTTCAAATACAACAAAATGACCGTGTCGCAATTGTTTGACGAGCTGTTTGGGAACGACGAGGACATCAAGTTCTACCTGGCTGCCAATATCGGCTATTACAGCGACCGCCCCCAGGAGCTGTCGGCCCTGTTCTACGCCATTGCCCAGGGCTCCTACCACGAAGGCGGTGGCTATTACATCAAGGGCGGCTCCCAGACGCTGAGCGATGCCCTCATTGACATCATCAGGGAAAACGGCGGCGAGGCGCTGATCCGCCGCACCGTAACCGACATCCTGCTGGACGCGCAGGGCCAGGTGCAAGGGGTGACCCATGAGAAAAACCTCACCATCGGCAAACGCCGGGACCCCAAGGACAAACTGCCACGCAGCGACTATGCGCCCCTGATTTTCGGCAATGCCGCGCCAAATATTCTGCAGAACATGCTGCCGGACTCAAAACAGGCTGCCTTTATGCAGCCCTATGAGGGGCGCCCGCTCTCCCCTGCTTTGTGGGTGTTGTTTGTTGGAATGGACCGCGATCCCCGGGAATTCGGCGTCACCGACTACGCCACCTTCGTGGTGCCGGAGCATTGCCGAAACTTCAATGATTACGCCAATTTCAAAACCGCGTTTGCAGAGATGCCGGGTAAGACCATGCCCGGTTATGTGTTCACCGATTACAGTAAGCTGGACACCGGCATGAACGAGAAGGGTCGACACTTTGCCGTGCTGTGCGGAATTGATGATATGACTAACTGGCAGTCATTGTCGGAAGAAGATTACTACACGAAAAAAGACGCCTGGGAAAAAGCCCTGCTCAAGGACCTGGACCGCCAGTTCCCCGGGCTGGGTCAGCACATTGTGTTCCATGAAATGGGCACCGCCCGCACCATGAACGAATATCTCAATACCCCCATGGGGGCGACCTACGGTTTCGCCCAGAACGCACCGTTCATTCAATCCAAGCCGCCCACCACCCGAACCGCGATACCCGGACTGTTCCTGGCATCCGCCTTCGGCAGTCATGGTGGCGGTTTTGTGGGGGCCATTCTGTCCGGTGCCAACGCCGCCAAGCAGGCGAAGAAATGGGACGCCCGCCAGGCGGAGGACAGCAGCACGTCACTGGGTGCAGCGCAAACCATTTGATCCGTTTCAGGTCAGGGAGGACTCTATGGCAAATTATATTCATCTGCTTGCCGCCGTTTGGGTATTGCTATCCGGTGGGCTGCAATTGGCACTGAGAAAAGGGACACCACTGCACAAAGGGATTGGCTGGACCTGGATGCTGGCGATGCTGGTGGTGTCGGTATCCTCCTTCTGGATTACCGGCCTTTTGAATATGGATTGGCTGTTGGGCTACAGCCCCATCCACCTGTTATCTATTTGGGTCATCTTTTGCGTGGTGATGTCGGTGCAGGGTGCCAGGTCCGGCAACCTGCGGCGCCACAAAGCCTTTGCCGTAGGCGCCTATCTGGGCGCCGTCGGTGCCGCACTGGGGGCGCTGGCACCGGGGCGCATGTTGAATGAAATGTTATTTGGATAAACGCACAACCACAACCGACTCAGGCTACCGGGTAGTCTGACTGAACGTTGAGAACTTGTGTTGAAGAAACACCGGCTTGCTGGTGTCAATCACCAGCGTGGACATCACCATCCGCGCGCCTTGTGACCAGGTGTTGTGTTCATGATCGTTAAGGGACACCATAATCTGATTCACCCCAGGCTTGAAGAGCGATCCCGGTAAATGAATGTGGGGGCCGTAGGCACGATAGATTTTTTCGCCATTAATGAAAATATGTGCATGCCCTTCCAGCAGGTTGGCCGGGGCGTTGTTCGCCTGCTCAGGGGGCTCCAGCTGAAAGTTCTCCGTTTCAATGACCAGGTTGTAACCTGACTTCTGGTCCCGTGTAAGATGAATATTCAGTTTTGGATTCAGCGCTCCCGCCGGCATCTGCACCATTGAGTGTTCATGCTCCATAGGCGCGGGTGATTGCGCCCAGGCCATCCCTGCCCAGCCGCAGAGTAACACCCATGCCACCAATACGAATTTTACCAATGCATTCATGGTCTCTCCCCTCACGGTAGTTGCTGACAGGTGTATACGGAGCCCCCCGGTGTATCACCGTAAAAAGTAGGGCCGATGTTATAAGGGAAAACCGGCTCAAGATTGCCGTTGTTGTCCACCACAGTGGTATGGTAGTGGTAGCCCAGGTTGTCGTGGCTATGACCGTTGTGCTCATCGAGATATTCATTTCCCAACGCAGTAAGACTGGCGTCGAAGTAATAATCCTCATAGTAGTAGCCGGATGCTGCCACAAACTCATTGCCGGAATTGGAAACCACCGTTTCGTTGACACCGGGCCCTGGATAATTGGTTGAGATCACACCCTGGGACAGATCGTACTGATCAGCCAACAGGCAGGAACGCGCTCCATCACCACAACCACCGGCATTGGTGTCACTGTAGTCCCGCTTCACCCAGGCACTTTTGGCCAGAACGCCCTTGGCATGATAGGGTCCATAGACAGGATAGCCGTCCGCGGCATAACCATAAATCGGGGAATGGGCTTGGCCGGCATCACCGAACAACTCCGCCAGACAAGGGGAAAACATATGGTGATGGTAGTCCCCCTGTGTCTGGGCATGACCACTGCAGATGTCCACATCGTAGATTTCAAATTCAGGAGCGAGCTGGCGCCAGACACTTTCGTTGTTGTAACTGACACCATCAGACCAATTGTAGAGTGAGGTGCCGTTCAACATCAGCCCCATGGTGTTGATGCTGGTGGCGCAATCGCTTTCCGCCGGACTGGGGCTGGCAGGAATTCGCGCCTCCCGCTGCTGATCGGATGGGCACGCCGGTCCCGGCGGCCAATACCCCAGATCACAACCGACACGGGTGATGTTATAACCCAGATCTTCTCCGAAGACGATGGTGTCCCCTGCTTGTGCAGTGGTTTGACCATTATCGAAATCGGAGGCCGCTTCCGGACGGCTGTTGAGCACATCTATATCTGCCTGGGTCATCACCACACTGTAGTTGGGCACACCGGACGCCGACACCAGATAGAACGCATTCGGACCGATGGACGTCTCCGTCACAGACTGGACGTTCACCAGTGCATCGATATACGCGCCAGATTCACTATTGTTGATGACCCAGGTTTTGGTGTCTGCGGTCACCGTAACGACATCACTGTGCGTATCTTCGCCGTCATTTACCATCAGCTGTACAATGTAGTCGCCTTCCACATCCGGGACAAAGCTCGGCATCACGGAACCGCTGTTACTGATACTGGCGGCACTGCCCTGAGGCAACGAACTGAATGTCCAACTGTAAGCCAGGCTATCATTGTCCTGATCCGAACTGGCACTGCCATCCAGATCCACCCTGGAACCGGTGGGCGCAGTCACATCGGCACCGGCAATGGCCACCGGCGCCGTATTGTCCTCATAGTCCTGAATATCGCTGACCAGGTCAGACACCACCGTGCTGTTCACATTGCCACTCACCGATGAACTGCTCAGGTTGGTGGCTGCAGCGGACAGATCGGTTTTGCGATCAGGCGAAAATGTGCCATCCGACAAGTCCGTAGTGAGGGTGTCCAGCGCCTGCTGCAATGTGGAACCCTGATCACTCTGGTACTGCGAGACAATGGCAAGCACAGTGCCATAGTTGCCTGCAGCATCATCGGCTGCCGACACAGCGTTCAGATCTGTGGGCACCGTTGCTGCAATATCCACACCGCTCAAACCAAATGCGTCCGCCACGGTATCGTTGTCCACCTGATTGAGATCGGCAGCCAAGCTCACCGCCAGCTCCGTCAATGGGCTCACCGTCACCTCGGCATCACCGTGGGTGGATACGACCGCTCGAAGTTGAGGTGCAGTCAGTGTGGCGCCGGTGGCTTCGTCGGTATAGGTACCGCCGCTGCACACCACCAGATGGTTGCCAGTCTCACTGATGGTGAAGCTCACCGCTCCGTCGACGCTGGCACCGCTGGCCAGCATGTCGCCGCTCTCACCCGCCTCCGAGATGCCATACAACTCACAAGCCGCTCCGTCCACCGGACCTTTCATCACACTGGCGGAAACGGTATAGCTTTCCGCTGCATCCTCATCGCTTGAAGCCCCATCGTTCGAGCCGGAACCTCCTCCGCCGCCGCCACAGGACATCACTGACAGCGAAGCCAGCACAAGGAATGAACGCGCCATAAACGACGCTGGTGAAGCCTTGGTTATTCTCATAGTTTGCCTACCCGTTTGGTTATGCATCGCTATAAGCACAGCGATATCGTCCACGTTACCGGGGGCATATTGAGCAGAAATTGTACCAACGAAAATTAATGAAGGGGTTTCAATGCATTATCAACGCTCACCGCTGACTATAAGTAACCGGCACAGCCAACTATAAGCGCTATAGGTAGCATTCTCTTATTACGGATCACGAGGCTATTGGGCGACGTAGTAACTCCAGCGCCGCTGTCCCTGCTTGGCCAACTGCCCTTCTTTATGCAGCTTTTTAAGCAAGTAGGAGGCACGGCTGTGACTGACCCCCAACAACGCCTGTGCAGAGGTGTTATCAACCCGTCCATGTTCGCGGGTATAGGCCAGCAGTGACTCCTCCTGATTGTCAGGCGCGGTACCGTTATCCTCCGGGTCGAATGCATTTCCAGCCGAGCAGACATCGACGCCCAGGCCTGGCACGGTCTCCTGCTGAAGAAAATGCAGATGCGCTACATCGATCTGTCTGCCGCGACTGGCGATCAGGGCGTACTCCACCAGATTGCGTAATTCCCGCACGTTGCCGGGGTAGGCGTACGCGCTCAGTGCCTGCATCGCCTCCCGAGTGATAGTCGGGCGCTCCCGCCCCATCTGGCTGCCCAACTGCAGGAGAAAATGTTCTACCAGTAACGGAATATCGCTGACCCGGTTGCGCAGGGGCGGCACCGCAATCTGATAACCCGCCAGACGAAAAAACAAATCCTGGCGAAACGCCTTTTCCCGCACTTTTTCCAGTAGATTCACATTGGTGGCTGCCACTACCCTCACGTCCACCTTACGGCTCTGGCGGCCTCCGATCGGCGTCACCAAACCATCCTCCAGTACGCGCAGCAACTTGGCTTGCAACGCAGATGGCATGTCGCCAATTTCATCCAAAAACAGCGTGCCACCATCCGCCTGCACGAAGTAACCATGGCGATCGCTGACCGCGCCGGTATAGGCACCTTTGATGTGTCCAAAAAATTCGGCGTCCGCCAGTTCAGTGGGAATCGCTGAACAATTTACTGCGACAAACGGCTTCTGGCTGCGTGCGCTGCCGAAATGGATGGCACGGGAAATCAACTCCTTGCCGGTCCCACTTTCCCCCAGCACCAGGACATTGGTACTGGGCGCCCGCTGCAAGCTGCGAACTTCATCCAACAGGGCCTTGGTCACCTGGCTTTGTCCCACAAAGGCATCAATGCCCCAACGTTCCGCCTCCTGCCGGGTCAGGGTTGAGAGCTTCTGATCGGCCAGGTGCAGCGCCTCTTCTGCCCGTTGCCGTTGCTGCATTTGATGCTGAAGATCACGATTCAATGCCTCCAGCTGCAGGTTTTTCTGCAACAGTTCAGCCTGCTGTTGACGGATGGTCAGGTGCGCCTGGATGCGGGCCAGTACTTCTTCCCGCTGCAGCGGTTTGCTCACGTAATCAATGGCGCCAGCGGCAAAGCCTTTGACCTTGCTTTGGGTATCGGTGAGCGCGCTCATGAAGATCACCCAGACACTCTGCGTCTGTGCCCCCTGTTTCAATCGCTCACAGACCTGAAAGCCATTCAACCCCGGCATCATCACGTCCAGCAGGACCAGGTCCGGCTGACACTCCGCCGCCAGCTGCAGCGCCTGCTCACCCTCCGTCGCCACCACCAACTCCAGCCCACTGTCCGCCAGATAGTTTACCAACACATCCAGATTCTCCGGCTGATCGTCCACCAACAGTACCGTAGGCTTGGCAGGCATGTATCACTCCTCAGTGTCGATTGGATTTTGATGTAAGGGTACATAGATATAAGGGCACCTATAAGCACCGTTATAAATATAAGCGACTATAAGCGATCCGACCAATTTTCTATAAGACATCGGTGGGTAGTGCAATCTTATATCCAACTAACCCTCTGAATTCACGGCGCTTCTTGGGTTGGCGTAAAACTTGACTGTAAAACTTGATAATGGTCATGTCAGGTCATGCCGATCAGTCCATACCGACATTCTGAGCAAACACAGCAAGGTGGTAGTATTCCATGGTGATTCCCTTCGAAAGCAGCTACAAGACACCCACGGTTTTAATCGTCGATGATGTCCCGGCCAATCTGGATGTGCTGGTTGAGAACCTGCAACAGGAGGATATCGAGCTGGTGGTTGCGCTGTCCGGTGAGGAAGGTTATCGGCTGGCCAATGAAATCAAACCGGACCTGATCCTGTTGGATATCATGATGCCTGGAATCGATGGTTACGAAACTTGTCGACGTCTGAAAGCGAACCGGGAAACCACCGACATCCCGGTGGTGTTCCTCACCGCCAAAGATAACGAGCGCGACATTGAACAGGGGCTCTGCCTGGGAGCAGTGGATTACATCAGCAAACCGTTTTCCATGCCGATTCTAAAGGCCCGTTTGCGCAATCACCTGGCGCTAAAACACAAGAGCAACCTGCTGTTGCAGCTGGCCTGCACAGACGAGTTGACCCGGGTTGCCAACCGTCGCCACTTCGATTACGTGTTCGAGCGGGAACTGGCCCGCGCGCAACGCAATCATTCGGCCCTGTCCGTCATCATGATCGACGTGGACCATTTCAAGAAGTACAACGATTATTATGGTCATCCGGAAGGTGACCGCTGCCTGCGCCAGGTTTCACGGGCACTCAGCAGCATACTGCATCGACCGGCGGATTTACTGGCCCGCTACGGTGGTGAGGAATTCATTGTGCTGCTGCCGGAGACCGATGCCCAGGGCGCTATGGAAATAGCCGAAAAACTGCGTCAGGCCGTATTTGATCTGTCGATCCCCCACAAGCACGCCGAGTGTGGTAACCGAGTCACCATCAGCCTGGGACTGTCCGCCTATACATCACTAACACAGCTAACACCGCAGACAACGCAAACATCCGCAGACTTGCTAAACTCAGCAGATAAGGCACTTTATCAAGCGAAATCCAGCGGACGCAACCGCTTCGTAGCCGCCTGCCCTACCGAAAAATCATAATGACAAATCACAATATTGCGTTTCTGTGTTTGGGAGCACACCTCGCTAATGAGACATCACGCCATCAAAGTCCACTTGTTTCTGTCGCTACTGGCCTCATCCGTTTGGGCCGACTCCATTACCGAAGAGGGTGAACTGCTGGCCCTGCTCACCTTGCTCGACCAGGAAACGGAGCTGGCCACCCAAAGCAAAATGAACGCCGACTATGTGCCGGGCATGGTCACCGTTCTGCACGGTAGCCAAATGCAGGCCTATGGAGCCAACACTGTGGCCCAGGCGCTGAACACCGTGGCCGGTTTCTATATCACCGCCAATAATGCTGGCGACTATGTCACCATCGTCAGGGGCGTAGGTGCCAGCCTCACCGCCAACAATCTGAAAATGATGATCAATGGTGTGCCTGTGAACCGCCCGGTGGATGGGTCCACCGACTGGCTGATGCGACTACCGCTCACACAGGTGGAGCGTATTGAAATTATCCGGGGGCCCGGATCGTCGTTGTATGGGGAATTTGCCTTTTCCGGTGTTATCAACATTCTGACGAAAGAAGGCAATCAGGCGGCGATCGCCACTGGCAATGACCAGTACCGCCAGGCCGACGGCATGGTGCGGCATCAGTTCGATTCCGGGGTCACCGTGGCCGCCAATCTCAGCCATTGGGAGCAGGACAACAGCGGCCGGCACACCGATGTCGACAACTTTTCAAATCAGAACATCGGCTTTTCTCCTGGAGACATTTACGACCATGAAGAGGGCAATGTAGTGTTTCTGGACGGTGACTACCAGGGCTACCGTATCCGCCTCCACCTCGCCGACGTGGAGCGGGGCGGATGGTACGGCCGCAATGCGGCCATGCCGGAAGACCGTGAGCCCAGGGAGGAGCAGATCATCAACCTGGATTTCGATAAATCCTGGCGTCTGTCACAAGATTTCAGGCTGGGTTTGAACTTCGGTTTCCTGCAGACTGAACTGGCCTACGCAACCTACCTGCCGATACCGGCTGGCGCGACCCCGCCTGGCCGCCCACCGATCCAGAGGAACCAGTTCCGTCAGGACGAAAACGAAGATGAATCAAGACGCGCCCGGCTCTACGCCCATTGGGATGGCTTCCAAAATCACCAGATCTACATTGAGTTGAGTCAGGTGCACAGCGAAGTGACCGCCTCATCAATCACCTTATATCCGGATGGACTGGACCCATTCGATCCCGGCGCGGATTACGCCCTGGTGCTGGCCGGCTCCGAGCGACGCTTGACCAGCGCCACGGTGCAGGACCAATGGCAGATACTTGACGACCTTGAACTGACCCTGGGTGCCCGCCTGGATGACTATGATGACTGGGGTGATGCCACTTCCCCCCGATTGGCGATGGTGTGGCGTGGCAACGATCACCATGTTTTTAAATTCCAGTACGCCGAAGCATTCCGCCCCCCCACGCTGGCGGATCAGAACCCAGGCCCGGATACCGTTCCTGGTTTGATTTACACTCCCCTGGATGCGGAAACGCTAAAAACCACTGAGTTGTCCTATTTATACAACGGCATTAACAGTACCTTTCGCTCCACTCTGTTCTATACAGAAATCAGTGATCTTATCGAGTTCTACCTGCAACCAGGACGCCCTCCCCGCTGGCGCAACCGCGGCGACGTGACCAGTTCAGGGCTGGAACTGGAATGGGAACAACAGATCAATCGCAATTGGCAATGGCAGTCGAACCTATCCTATGCCGACGCTGAAGACCATCTCGATACGGACGGGACACTGGTGGGGTCCGTAGGCTGGCTCGCTAACCTGGGACTGCGCTGGAGCCCATCTCCGCAGCAACATCACTCCATCTGGATCAGATACACCGGCACTCAGGAAGGCTGGGACAGCATCCGCCCCAACCGGCAGCCAGAATTCGACCCTTATACCACCCTGGATTACTGCCTCAGCCTGGAACAACTGGCTGGGATCAAGTCACTTTCAATGATGGCCAGCATCCACAACCTGACCGACCGCGAATACAGCGTGCTCGCGAACCCTTCCCAGTATCCCTACGGGCTGCCCCAGGGTGGTCGTTCCGGCAGATTGCAATTGACCTACAACTTCGATTAACACCGCTGATGCGATGAGGATGAGCATGAACAGCTACCGGTGGCTTCTGATCAGAAAAATGCTGATCACGTTGCTGCTTCTTTTACCCCATCACCCTGTCTTCGCCGATGAGTTTATTCAGCGACGGGCGGAAGTGGGGTTGAAGCTGTTCCGGACCTTTGTGAATGCGGATCTGCAGATTAACTCCAAGATACAGGACCAGCAGCTACTGGTAATCCTGACTTACGCCAATGACGAAACCGTCGCCCGTGATCACCAACAGAAATTACAAGAAACGTTCACCACAGTAAACGGCGTTCCCGTGGTTGTTCGCGCGGCCAACATCCAACAAATCCTGCAGCAAACCAACCCTGAACCCGCCGCCCTGTTTATAAGCCAACCGCTCAATGAAGATGAACGAAAGGTTCTGGTGAACTACAGCATTGAACATCGGGTCATTATTTTTTCGCCCTATGAAGGTGACGTTGAAGAGGGCATTCTGGCAGGTATTTCGGTTCAGGCCACGGTGCGCCCGCTCATTAATATGAAGACACTGGAGCGAGGCAAGTTCCAGATTAAGGCCTTTTACCTGAAGGTGGCCAAACACTATGAATAACGGATACCGATCGCGGGTAAGAGCCTGGCTCAGGCGCCAGCAGAAGTTCGCAGCGCTGTACACCCAGCTTTTGATCAGTACTTTCTTTATTTTGCTGATCGCATTGTTTCTCTGGTCCACCGATCATTTTTGGCAGAACACCCAGCAGCCCAGACTGTACAAAGCCGCGGCAACCCAAGCCCAGGTGCTGGCAGAATCCCAGTCTGCTGTGCTGGTGGAGATTCTGGAACGCACCCCTGCCCCCCTATTGCCTCAGGCCATCCGCGAAACCGTGCAAAAAATGCTGATCGTGGAAGACCCTGCCATTGGCGAACGCTTTATTCGACAACTGTCCCTCCAAATTGACTACGACACCGTGGCAGTACCTGAAGGTTCGCTGGACGTTCTGGAAGGTGAAAGCTGCGATGCCTGCTTCCACTCTGACATCCTGTTAACCAGTGGCAAAGGGGACATCCTGGGGGTCGCCGGCTTCAATATCAGCGGCGGATACTACCAATCCCTGATTGCCGAAATGAAACCCAGGCTGTTCGCAGAATCCAGCATGGTGCTGATCCTCGTACTGATTATCTGGATTATGGTATCCATCATTTTTCATCGATTGCATGCAGCAAAGCGGGTAGTGGAAGCTTCCGACCAGGCCAAAACCCGATTCATGGCCAACGTGACACACGAACTGCGCACACCACTAAATGCGATTATGGGCTACACCCAGTTATACAAACAGGACCAGCACCTGATGCAGCACCACCGTCAGGGCATCGAAACCATCGACCGCAGTGCCGATCACCTGCTATTGATGATCAATGATATTCTGGAGTTTTCCCGCGCCAACGAAGAGTCCATGGTGTTGCACCCGGCCGAAATCGACCTGGCAAAATTCCTGTGCACACTGGTGGAAATGATCCGCGTGAAGACCCAGCTCAAAGGGCTCAAGTTTGTCCACGAGTTTGATGAGCAACTTCCCGCCTGTATCGTGGCGGATGAAAAGCGACTGCGTCAGATTTTACTGAATCTGTTAAGCAATGCGGTCAAGTTCACTGCGACCGGCACCATCTGCTTTCGAGTGCAAAAACTTTCCTCCCGGGCCGGTGATCTGACCCGGCTGCGATTCAGCGTTGAAGACAGCGGGATCGGCATCAATCGCAAACAGCTGCGGGATATTTTCATCCCTTTCCACCAACTGGATAACGCCATAACCCGGGCGGAAGGCACTGGTCTAGGCCTCGCCATCAGCCAACGTTTCCTTACCATCATGGACTCCTCGCTGCAGGTGGCGAGCAAGGTGGGTGAAGGCAGTTCATTCTGGTTTAACATCGACGTCCCCGTCGTCGGGGAACAGGCCATGGCGGCAGTCCCGGACAGTGCCCCAACCGAAGCGCCTCTGGTATTACCGGATTCCGCCTGGCTGGAGCAATTGAGAGAACTGGCCAAGCGGCACAACGTGCTGGGCATTCGTACTTTGTTAAGCGAACTGGAGCAACAACCCAACCACCGGGAATTCCTGCGACGTATCCAGCCATTCATTCAACAGTATCGTTTCAAACAACTTCTCGAATGGCTGGATCAATTGGACTGACGCCCCAAACAGGCTCAATACAGCTTCGCCACCGACTCCTTGACGAAATCTTCCAGCTCGTTGAAACGGCCCTGCTCCACCTTGGTCACCCATTCAGGGTCCTGCAGCAAGGCGCGCCCCACCGCAATCATGTCGAACTCGTCGTGCTCCATACGCTCCAGCAGGTCATCAATGCCGCGCTGCCCAATATTGTCCATAGGCTTGGGGGCCAGGGTGCCGTCCAGAAAATCTACGTTCAGCCCCACGCTACCCACGGATATAGTGGGCTTACCGGTGATTTTTTTGGTCCAGCCGGCCAGATTCAGGTTGGAGCCTTCAAATTCGGGCTCCCAGAAACGCCGCTGGCTGGCATGAAAAATATCCACCCCGGCTTCCGACAGAGGCAGCAGGAACTGCTCCAATTGCTCAGGGGTATCCACCAAACGAGCTGAATAATCCTGCTGTTTCCACTGGGAGAAGCGGAAGATCACCGGAAAATCCGCGCTCACCCGTTTGCGCACCGCCTGCAGGATATCGATGGCGAACTGGCTGCGCTTCTCAAAGGAGCCACCCCAGCGGTCGGTACGCTCGTTGGTTACATCCCAAAAGAACTGGTCAATCAGGTAGCCATGGGCGCCGTGCAATTCGATGGCATCGCACCCGATACGCTCGGCGTCCGCCGCGGCCTGGGCAAAGGCATCAATACAATCCTGCACCTCCTGCTCGGTCATGGCGTGAGCTTTACGCTTGCCCGCTGAAGAAATACCCGACGGCCCCATACCCGGTACGTCCGGATCGGGCCCAACGCCCGGTCGACGTACCGCACCCACGTGCCACAGCTGCGGCGCAATCTTGCCCCCGGCGGCATGAACCGCCGCCACCACCTGCTGCCAGCCGGCCAGGGCCTCATCGCCGTGAAACGCCGGGACGCCTTCATAACCATTGGACGCTACTTGGCCAACGGTAGTGCCTTCGGTAATAATGAGCCCTACATTGTTCTCAGCACGGCGACGGTAGTAAGCTACCACTTTGTCATTGGGCACATAGCCCGGGGACATGTTGCGGGTCATAGGGGCCATCACGATGCGGTTGCGCAGTTGCAGTGTTTTGCACTGGATAGGCCGGAACAAAGTGGAAACGGACCGGGTCGGTGCCAGTTGGCTCATGCTTGTCTCTCTATTGCAATGGAGTGGAGCCAGTATTTTATGAGGGAACCCCATTCAAGCTGAAAGGGGATAAACGTCAATTACAGGGCAAATATTGCCGAAATCACCCTGTTATGGCGATTACGGAAACCCACAAGTTACTCACACTCAATAACAGGAAACTCTATGTCGGTCAGCGTGTACGCGCCCTGCGGCGAAATTATCGGGCTTCAGCGGGAAGGTTATCAGGAATTTCGAGGCATCCCTTACGCCGAACAGCCCATCGGGGTTTCCCGATTCAAAGCACCGGAGCCCCTGCTCCCCTTCGATGAACCCTTCAAAGCCGATCGTTTCGGCGACTCCGCTCCTCAGGACCACATTCCCCTTTTCGGCATTACCCAAACCAGCGAAGACTGCCTGCACCTGAACATCTGGACCCCCACCTGCGATGACAAGAAGCGCCCGGTGATGGTGTGGATTCACGGTGGGGGCTTTCTCACCGGTTCGGGCTCTCAGCTTATCTACAACGGCAAAAACCTCGCCGTGAACGGTGATGTAGTCGTGGTGTCCATCAACTATCGCCTGGGGGCCCTGGGCTATATCTACCTGAACGACCTGATCGGCTCCGACCACAACATCAGTGCCAACAACGGCTTACTGGACCAAATGGAAGCCCTGCGCTGGGTCAAGGACAACATCGGCGCGTTCGGGGGCAACCCGGAGGACGTCACGGTGTTCGGTGAATCCGCCGGCGGCATGTCCATCGCCACCCTGTTGGCCACCCCGGCTGCCCGCGGCCTGTTCAAACGGGCCATTATCCAGAGTGGGGCTGCCGATCAGGTATTGACCCGCCACGAAGCCACCGAAATCGGCCGCAAGTTCCTGGAGATCACCGATATCGACCCGGCCAACCCGGAGCGGCTGTGGCGACTGAGCCCGGATCAGATCATCAAAGCCCAACGCCAACTCACGCGAATGTCCTTCAACCGCGGGCCGTTCAGTCAAGAAGTTCGTCAAACCGGTATGGTCCTGCTGCCGGTGGTGGATGGCACTATCCTGCCTCAGACCCCGCTGTCGGCCATCCAACAGGGGGAAGCCAAAGACATTCCCATTTTGGTGGGGTGCACCCGGGATGAATGGAACCTGTTCCTGAGCTTACCCGGCACGGAAGGGTTATTTGCCCCCGGCAACGTGCATGAGGTGGAAAAATCAGATCTCATCGCACTGCTGGAGAAAAGTGTACCGGGCATGGGCGAACGGGCTGCCAACCTGTACGAGAAAGTCGTACAGGGTTCGCGGGAATCCAGCTCCCTGGCCGACATTTACAGTGCCTTTGAAGGGGATCGCATGTTCCGGATTCCCACCTTGCGCATGGCGGAGGCCCACAGCGAGCACAACCGGAACGCTTTCGTATTCCAGTTCAACTGGGATAAAGGCGGCTTCGGCGCCTGCCACGCCAGCGATATTCCCCTGGTGTTCGGTTGCACAGATACCCCCGCAGCCCAATACCTGTGTGGTGCCGACCCCGGTGCGGCCAAGCTCAGCACCATTGTGCAGAACTGCTGGATTGCCTTCGCCCGCTCGTCGGACCCCAGTACCGACGGCGTGGGCAAGTGGCACGCCTTTGACGACGAAAGCCGCCAAGTCATGTGCTTTGGCGAAAGCCCGCAACTGCATACTGACCCATTTGCGGCCTCAGCCCCCTTGTGGGAAGGGGTGCTATAGCCCGCCGGGCTTCAGGCCAACCAGCGCGTGTTGGCCTGAAGTGCAAAGCGGACTCAACAGCATATCCTTCTGAAATCCCATCCCGACTTTGTTAGAATACCGCGCAGCATTTTTCCGGAGACAGTCAGTACCATGAGCGAACAGGTATTTCACGTCGGCCAGCGCTGGTCCAACACCGCGGAGACCGACCTGGGAATTGGCATTGTGACCCAGGTGAACGAACGTATCGTCACCCTTTTCTTCCCCAACACCGAAGAACTGCGCAACTATGCCCAGGCCAATGCGCCCCTTACCCGCCTGGAGTTCCATCCCCGGGACATGATTGAAACCGACGACGGCACCAACTACCGGGTGCTGACCCGCCACGAAGAGGAAGGGCTGTATTTCTACGAAGCGGAAAGCGACAACGGTGAGGTGAAAATCCTGTGCGAAAGCCAGGTGCAGGGCAGCAGCAGTATGCCGGAACCGCTGAAACGGCTGTTGCAGGGGCATTTTGAGCACTACAAGACCTTCGGCATGCGGGTGAAGAGCTGGGAATTGCTGTCCCGCTATGACCAGCACCCGGCCAAAGGCTTTATGGGCCCCCGGGTGGACCCCATTCCCCACCAGTTCCACATTGCACAAACGGTCACCCGCCATGCCCAGGCCAGGGTCATGCTGGCGGACGAAGTGGGCCTGGGAAAAACCATCGAAGCCGGCCTCATTGCCCATCAATTGCTGATCAGCGGCCGCATCAACCGGGTGCTGATCCTGGTGCCGGATTCCCTGGTACACCAGTGGCTGGTGGAAATGCGACGCCGTTTCAACATGCCGGTGCGGGTGCTGGACGATGACCAGTGCGACGCCCTCTGCGAGCAGGAAGATACCGACAACCCTTTCATGTACGAACAGCTGGTGCTGTGTTCGATCCAGTTCCTGCTCAATCACCCGCGCTGGGCCGAAACCGCCCTGGACTCCCCCTGGGATCTGCTGATCGTGGACGAAGCCCACCACCTGGCCTGGCAACCTGAAAACGCGAGCCCGGCCTATGGCCTGGTGGAAGCGTTCAGTCTCAAGGCCAAGAGCCTGCTGCTGCTGACAGCCACGCCGGAGAAAGAAGGCCCCGAAAGCCACTTCGCTCAATTGCATCTGTTGGACCCGCTGCGCTACCAGGACCTGCCCCGCTTTATGGAACAGCAGGCCCGCTTCAATGACATTGCCCTTATTGCGGAACAGCTCATTGATCACCAGCCCCTGTCCACCGTGCAATTGGACCAACTCAAGCAATTGCTGAATGACGACTCCAGCCTCAAACTCATCGACCAGCTGGAGCACAATCAGGAAGACAGCCATGGCCCCACCACCCTGGCCCAGAGACTGCTGGACCAGCACGGCACCGGCCGCGCCCTGTTCCGTAATACCCGGGCCAGCATCAGCGGCTTTCCCCAGCGGCAGCTGACCCGGGTCCGCCTCAAGAACCCCGATGCCTATACCACCCTGCAGCTGGCAAGCTTTCTCGACCAGCTCTATCCGGAAATGCATCTGCCGGAACCGGAGTGGATCGCCAAAGACCCCCGGGTCGAGTGGCTGCTGGATACCCTGAAGAAAAACCGCAGTGACAAGTTCCTGGTGATCTGCCACCACAAGGACACAGCCTGCGCCCTGCAGGCCCACCTGCATTTCAAGGGCGGCATTCAGTGCAGCGCCTTCCACGAGGACCTGAGCCTGATCGAACGGGATCGCAGCGCCGCCTGGTTCGCCTCGGAAGAGGACGGCGCCCAGGCCCTGATCTGTTCCGAAATCGGCAGCGAAGGCCGCAACTTCCAGTTCTGCCATCACCTGGTGATGTTCGACCTGCCCGCCAGCATCGATCTGCTGGAACAACGCATCGGCCGGCTGGACCGTATCGGCCAGCAGCAGGATATCCAGATCTACACACCCTACCTGGGGGGCACCCATCAGGAAAACCTGCTGACCTGGTACGACGAGGGTTTTACCGCTTTCACCAAAACCGAAGCCTCCCACAGCGTGGTGTTCGAGAACCTGAGCCAGGACTTCCAGGCCGCCATCGCCAGTCCGGATGAAGATGCCCTGGAACCCTTGCTGGAGGCTACCCGCCAACGCATCGCCGATCTGCACGAGCGCTTTGTGCACGGTCGCAACCGCCTGCTGGAGATCCACTCCCGCGGTGATGACAGTGTGGAGCCCCTCATCGATGCCGTAAAGGACAGCGACAACGACCCCGAGCTGCAGGATTTCATGGAGCGGGTGTTCAGCGTCTACGGTGTGGAAGAGGAAGACCTGTCCGATGACATCATCCTGATCCGGCCCGGCACCTCCCTCGAACACAGCAGCTTCCCCAACCTGCCGGAAGATGGCTTCAGCGCCACCTACGACCGGGCCGTGGCCCTGGGCCGGGAAGACATCGAGTTTCTCAGCTGGGATCACCCCATGGTGCGTAACGCCATGGACATGATCATCACCAGCGGCAAAGGCAGTTCCGTCATGAGCCTGCTGAAAAACAAGCAGATCAAGGAAGGCACCATTCTGCTGGAGGCCCTGTTCATTGTGGAATGCCCCGCCCCCGCGGAGCTGCAACTGGGCCAGCTGCTGCCCGCCACCCCGGTGCGCCTGCTGCTGGACCAACAGGGCCGTGACATCGGCAAGGCCGTCACCACCGATGCCCTGGACAAACAACTGAAACGGGTGAAAGGCGACCTGATTACCCCCATGCTCAAAGAAATCCAGGACCCGGTGCTGGACATGCTCAACAAAGGCAACAGCCTTATGGAATCCCGCAAGCAGGAACTGGTGGAGCAGGCCCAGCAACGCTTCCGCGCCTATTGGGACAACGAGCGCCAACGCCTGCAGGCCCTGGCGCAAGCCGATGACCAGAGCAAAGCCCTGCAAGCCGCGGATCAACGCCTGGAAAAAGGCCTGGAGCTGCTGGCCCGGAACAGCCAGTATCGCCTGGACGGTCTGCGCATCATGGTCACCATTTCCTGACCCATGGGCACCCCCACGCTGGACATCCTGTTCGAGGATGACCACCTGCTGATCGTCAACAAACCCGCGGACCTGCTCTCGGTAGCCGGTCGCGGGCCCGACAACCAGGATTCCATCCACACCCGGGCCCAGGCCCTCTACCCCCAGGCACTGGTGGTACACCGGCTGGATTGTGCCACCTCCGGCCTCATGCTGCTGGCCAAAACCAAAGCCGCCCAAAGTGAACTCAGCCGCCAATTTCGTGAGCGGGAAACGCATAAGGAATACCAGGCCATCACCTATGGGGAATGCGCAGTAGACCAGGGTGAAATCCAGTTCCCCCTGATCACGGACTGGCCCAACCGCCCCAAGCAGAAAATCTGCCATGAACAGGGCAAGCCCTCCCTCACCCGCTATCGGGTGCTGGAACAGGATGGCCCGCGCCGCCGTGTGCTGCTGATCCCCGTGACCGGCCGCTCCCATCAATTGCGGGTTCACACCATGGCCCTGGGTATGCCGATCCTGGGGGACCGCTTCTACGCCCCGGAGCCGGTCATCGCCATGGCGGACAGACTGCTGCTGCACGCCCACAGCCTGAGCTTTCGCCATCCTGCCAGCGGCGCCCCGTTCACCTGCACTGCGCCACTGCCCTTCTGATCCGCGCCGCCTTTGACTCCCACTGTGTATACCCTGTAGCATCGGATGAGCTGGTTGAATTCACCGGTGAACAGGAACCCTGCATGAGTCAGAACGACCTTTTTATTTTTGGCGATGTACCGCTGCAAAGCGTAGAACTGATCGAGCTGGAGGATGGCGAGATTCTCTGGGCACGGCGCTTTTACGATGAGGATACCGCGCGCCAGCTCTATTCCCGCCTGCAGGAGGAAATTCCCTGGCGCCAGGACAACATCAGGATCGCCGGCAAAGAGATGCCGATTCCGCGCCTGCAAGCCTGGTTCGGCGACCCGGGCATGAACTACACCTATTCCGGCATGACCCTCGAGCCCGCCCCCTGGAGCGACACGCTGCTCACCATAAAGGAACAAATTGAGAGTTATGGCGATCACCGTTTCAATAGCCTGTTGGCGAACCTCTACCGGAATAAGCACGACAGCGTGGGCTGGCACGCGGACAACGAACCGGAGCTGGGTGCCAACCCGGTCATCGCCTCCCTGTCTCTGGGAGCGGAACGCACCTTCCAGCTGAAACACCGCAAGCACCCGGAGCGGAAACTGACCCTGGAACTGGCATCGGGGGACCTGCTGATCATGAAAGGGTCCCTGCAGCACTTCTGGCTGCACCAGATCCCAAAAACCCGGCACGCCACCGAACCCCGTATCAACCTCACATTCAGACGAATTATTGAGGCCAGCACGGGTAAATTGTGATGCAGAGCATGCTGCCAGCCATTACAATCGGGAACTCTGTTTGCCCGGCAAACTTTTTTGAAGACCGAACACCTTTATACTATGAAGTATCTGAACAGGATCACCATCCAAATATTGACGGGGTATTTGCTTTTGACAACCTTGGCAGCCTCCCACTCGGCGCAGGCCGGGGAGCACGAAAGCGAAATCACAGAAAAGCTCATCCTGGGCTGGATTGAGAACGTTCACCTGCAACCCTCAGGCCTGAAAGCCAAAGCCAAGCTGGATACCGGCGCCAAAACCAGCTCCATACATGCCAAAAACATCGAGCACTTTGAGAAGGATGGTGAACCCTGGGTGCGCTTTCAGTTTGCCAGCAACACCAAGCTGAAAGAGTCCAAGTACACCAACGGTAAGAGCAAAAAAGTCATCACGCTGGAAGCCCCGATAACCCGCCGCGCGCTCATCAAACGCCACAAGCACACCAGTCTGGAGCGGCCGGTGGTGGAGCTGCCATTTACCCTGGCCGGCATGGAATACACGGCCGAGTTCACACTTACCGATCGCAGCAAGTTCCTTTACCCGGTACTACTGGGGCGACGCTTCCTCAAGCATGTGGCCATCGTCGACCCGGGCAACACCTTCCTCCGAACCCGCAGTGCAGCGCCCGAAGAACCTGAAAAAGCATCCGCGACTGAAGCACAGAGAACCGATACCGAAGACCACTCAAGCGACAAGGCTGAACACGATCAATGAAGACCAGTAAAATCAACATTACCGCGCTGGTTCTGATACTGATCGCCCTGAGCGCCGTTTATTACAAACATGAGAAGCTGGGGCTCCCCCTGAAGCCAGCAGAACAATCCGACGTCTGGACAGTGGAAGCCAAAATCCAGTTCAAGGCCAACGGCGGCCCGGCCAAGGCCCAGTTCTATATCCCCCGGGACCCGCCGGGCTTTATCAAACTCAACGAGGATTTCATCTCCAGCAATTACGGACTGGCCACCGAGCAGAACGCTCTCAACCGGGAAGCACTGTGGGCGGTGCGGCGGGCCAAGGGCAAGCAGGTTCTTTACTACCGTATGGAACTGACCCGGGATGGCAGCGAATCCAAACCGCGCACCCAACCGCGCCCGGCCTACCCGCCGGTGCCGGACTACGATGAACCACTGGGCGCGGCCATCAGAGCCCTGTTATCGGACGTGCGCTCCCATTCGGCGGACATCGCCACCTTTACCCGGGAGCTGCTGTCCCGCCTCAACACACCCAAGCCCGACCAGAATATTTCACTCATCAACAAAGCCGGCCAGGGCTCTGTGGAGTGGGTGCGGCAGCTCATCGACATTCTCGCCGGCGCCCGGATTCCAGCCCGTATTGTCTACGTGCTGCCGTTGCAGGATCTGGTCAAACACGGCACCCTGGTACCCTGGATCGAGGTGCACAACGACTTTGAGTGGGTAGCCTTCGACCCGGTCAGCGGGCGCCAGGGCTTCCGTGAAGATGTCCTGGTGTGGCGGACCGGGGATGACCCCCTGATTACCGTATCCGGCGGCGAACCCGGTGAAGTGGACTTTTCCATTTCCCGCCATGCCCTGTCCCAGGTTTCCATCGCTGAACAATGGGCGCGTCAAACGGATTCCCGGCTGATGGATTTCTCCCTCTTTGCCCTGCCGGTTCAAACCCAGAACGTGTATCGCATCATTCTGATGGTGCCCCTGGGCGCCTTGGTCATTGTGATGCTACGCAACCTGATCGGCCTGTCCACCTTCGGTACCTTTATGCCGGTGCTGATTGCCCTCGCCTTCCGCGAAACCTCGCTGCTGTGGGGTGTCATCATGTTCACCATGCTGGTGGTGGTGGGCCTCGCCCTGCGCCTGTATCTGGAAAAGCTCAAACTGCTGCTGGTGCCCCGCTTGGCGGCGGTGCTCACCATCGTGATCATGATGATTGCTCTGTTCAGCATCGTCAGCGTGCAACTGGACCTGGAGCGGGGTCTGTCAGTCGCCCTGTTCCCGGTGGTGATACTGGCCATGACCATTGAGCGCATGTCCATTGTGCTGGAGGAAAACGGATCCCAGGAGGCATTCAAACTGGGAACCGGCAGCCTGATCGCCGCCATCATCGGCTATCTGGTGATGACCCATGAGTGGCTGGGCCACATTATTTTCGTGTTCCCGGAAACCCTGCTGATCGTGTTGGCAATCACGTTGATTCTGGGCCGTTACACCGGTTATCGCCTGTTGGAATTGTGGCGCTTCCGTGGCCTGATCAAAGAGGCGGACAAACCATGAAGATGCCCTGGACCCGGTTGCGGGAACTGGGCATCGTGGGCATGAACCAGCGCAATGCCGAGTTCATCATGCCGTACAACCAACGCCGGTATTACCCGCTGGTGGATAACAAGATCATCACCAAACAGCGCGCCATCGAGAAGAACATCCCGGTGCCGCAACTGTACGGCCACATTGAGCTGGAGCATCAGGCCGCCCACCTGCCGGCGCTGCTGTCCCAGTACACTGAGTTCGTCATCAAACCGGCCAACGGCAGCGGCGGCAACGGCATCATGGTGATCGCCGGCAAAACCGCCAGTGGCCATTTCCGCAAATCCAACGACAGCGTCGTCCACATCGACGAAATCAAACACCATGTCTCCAATATTCTCAGCGGCATGTACAGCCTGGGTGGAGAGACCGACACCGCCATCATCGAGTACCGGGTCAAGTTTGATCCCTGCTTCGAGAACGTCTCCTTCAAAGGGGTTCCGGATATCCGCCTGATCGTGTTCCGGGGCATTCCCCTGTTCGCCATGATCCGGCTGCCCACCCGGCAGTCCGATGGCCGCGCCAACCTGCACCAGGGCGCCGTGGGCGTCGGCATCGACCTGGGTACCGGACTCACCCATCACGGTGTGATGCAGTCCCGTCCCATACTGGAACATCCGGATACGGGCTTTCCCCTGACCGGCATCCAGATTCCCCAGTGGGACCGGATTCTGGAAATGGCGGCCACCTGCTATGAACTGGCCCCACTGGGCTACCTGGGGGTGGATCTGGTGATGGATCGGGAGCTGGGGCCCATGATGCTGGAGTTGAACGCCCGCCCCGGGCTGGCCATCCAGATCGCCAATCAACAGGGGCTGGAGCCCATTCTGAAATACGCCCAGACCCTGGGTACCATTCCGGCCTCCGCCAAACGCCGGGTCAAAGTGGGCAAACTGATCCGTCAAAAGTTCGCCAGGGAATCCGCATGATCGACCAGAAGCCCGAACGCCGCCAACGCATCCTGCTGGCGGCCCGGGAAGTGTTTGCCAAAGAGGGCTTCCGCACCGCTGAAGTCAAAACCATCGCCACCCGGGCCGGGGTCGGCAAAGCCACAATTTACAAGCACTTCGACAGCAAGGAGGACTTGCTGCTGTCGGTGGTGAAAGCCGACCTGCAGGCCATCCGCGACATCGCCCTCACCAACCTGGTGGGTGCAGGACATCCCCTGGAACGTTTAAAGAGCACCAGCCTGGCCATTGCCGACTACCTGGACCGGAACCGCAACTTTTCCATGGTACTGATCCGCGAGGCCGGTGAATTCATGCCTGAAATCCAACGCCTGCACGAGGAAGTGGTCAGCGCCAACCAGGCCTTTGCTGACGCTTTTTTTGACGCCCTGAAAAGTGAAGGTGTGCTGCCGGACATCCCCAACCAGATCCTGCTGAACCTGCTGATGAACCTCACCATCGGCACCGTCTATTCCTGGACGCTGAACAAAGAGCAGGATCTGCGCTCCCAGGTGCAACAACTGTTTGATCTTTGGAGACAAGGCACAACCAAAATGTAAACTACGTCGGATATAACGGATTTGTCGCATCTTGTTACGTATAGTTAATTGCCTATCCCTGTGCATTGCGCGATATTAACTGAAGCATTTCGCACTTGGGCAGTATGCAACGGTTTCACACGCAAGCTTTGAGCAACAGGCGAGCACCACGAGCAACAACAGGCAAGTAACAGAAAGCAGAGCGAGAACAAGCGATGAGCGAAGTAAAATCCGACACCAACAGCAAGCGATCAACGTCACAGGACAGCACCAATCCGGCGCAGAAGCGTCGCAGCTACGGCTACGGCCTGGGACATTTTTTCAAGTCCAAACAGCGTTACAGCCCGGTGGCTGAAAAAGACGTCACCCACGCCTTCGAGCGCGGCTACAACTGATTGTCAATTCAGGTTGGCGGCCTGCAGGGGTATCTGTGTCCGATTGCGACCGGCTGACTTCGCCAGATAAAGCGACTCGTCCGCTACGGCAATCAATGTTTGTTGTTCCCGGTTCGGCAGCGGAATCAGCGCTGCCGCACCGATACTGACGGTAACGTGCAACATCACACCGTCCACTTCGACCCCCTTCTGCTCCACCGCCCGCCGGATACTTTCCGCCACGTGCACCGCACCGTCAATATCCGTACCCGGTAGAATCACCGCAAACTCCTCACCGCCATAGCGGGACACGGAATCCGAGGGCCGCGTCAGGGTACGGGCAATCACCTGCGCCACGGACTTCAGACATTCATCCCCCGCCAAATGGCCATGCTTGTCGTTGAATGCCTTGAAGAAGTCGATATCGATCAGCAGCAATCCCAATGATTCCTGGTTGCGCAAACTGCGGTGCCATTCCTGCTCCAGCTTCTCATCAAAATAACGTCGATTGCGAATCCCGGTGAGCCCATCCTGTGTGCTCAGGGCCTGCAAGCGCTGGTTGGCGTTGGCCAGCTCTTCCATGGCCGCCTGCAGCTCCTGAGTCCGCTCCGCCACACTGGCCTCGAGCCGTTCATTCGCCTCCTTCTGCAGGTCGAGCGCCTTGGCCTGGGCCTTCTCGAAGGCTTTGCGATGGGTGTTCATCCGGTCCGCCAGGGCAAACGCGAACAACACTGCCTCCGCCACGGCCCCCAGCTGCACCGCATACTCACTGATCCCGCTGCGGGAAAACAAGCCGAATTTTGACAATGCATAAAAGGTGATCGCTCCCAGGAACGCCGTCCATGCGATCACAAAATAGCGCGCCGGTTTATATCCGGACAGCCAACGGGAAATCCCCACCACGATCCCCCCGGTGCAGATGGGGATCACCATGGCAGCATTGAGCCGGATCAGGACCGAGTAGCTGGTAAACGGTGCCGCTACCGCCAACACCAGGCACAATGAGCCCAGCCCGATGATCATCTGGTTAAGGCGGGGATAGGAACGCTCCAGCTGCAGAAAATGGCGGGAGAACATGAGTGAGAAAAACAGCGTCAGCGGAATCACAATGACCAGCGCGTTCTCCCGCAACCAACTGGTTTCCGCCCACACGTACTGCGCGGTGAAGCCATGCATTGTGGACAAGAACAGCATCAGGCCAATGGAGAATGCCGCGTAATACACCATGCTCTCATCACGGAACAGGGTATAAATGAAGAAGTTGTAAAGCCCCATCACAACCAGAATCCCGAACAGGGCACCGAAAAACAGCAGCTTGACCTGATCACGCTCCTGAAAGGATTCCGGCGACCACATTTCCAGGGGAAACTCCAACGATCCTGAGGTGGTCACACGAAAGTACAGATACTGGGTAGCCCCCGCCTTGATGGTGAATGGCAACACCAGATTATGGTGGAAGAACGGGCGGTTGGTGGAAGGGTTCCGGTCACCGGTCTGCGCCACATTGACGATGTAGCCATCGTCGTCCACCTGGTAGAACAGCACTTCATCGAGAACCGGATTCTCAATCTCCAACAGACGCTGCAACGGCACCTGTGCGCTGTTACTCACCACCAGACGAAACCAGAACGTGTTGGTATCAAAACCAAACCCTGGGGAGTTGGCTCGATTGCCAATCCACGGGATGTCCCCCGCCTGCTGATCAGCGAGTAGATCCTCAATGGTGTAAACCCGTTGGGTTTGCTCCACATAGTCCAGCGAGCTGGATACGGTGATGCGATCACTGAGTTCAGCCACATCAACGATACGAGCACTGTGTTGCGTCGCCGCAGCCAACATCGGCGCCGACAACAAAACCAACAGGCCAAACATTGCAAGCCACTGGCAGCGGCTCACGCAACTAGTCAAACCGGATTACTCCCCAAAAGCGATAAGCGGATGGCCGTTACAGGGAAACCATGAAATGTATACACTCCAACCTCTCGTGACAAGCGCGAACCCATTTGACCCGACATCAACATCAGGCTATTTTTAAACCAGCCTCAGATCAACCGTGATGACGGTCATTAGCCAGTTAGGAGAGCGCACCATGGACGACCAACGCAAAGAAGCCCGAACCCACCTGATCTACTACCTGCGCGTATTTGAACCCGGGACCAATTCCCTGTTCGGACACGTGGTTGATATTTCCCCCAACGGGCTATTGATCACCAGCGACAAACCCATGCATCAAAATAGTCAGTATGTACTGGAAATCGAAGACGCATCCAGCCTGGATGACACTTCCACCGTAGACGTCCAAGTGGAATGCCGCTGGTGTCAGGGGGATGACTCCAATGAGCTGTACGACGCCGGGTTTCGCCTGATCAATCCCTCCAGCCGGGTCCATGATATGGTAGAAGCCTACCAATAATCGACTATTTTTTGTACATATTCTATTAAGCAACGCTACGCCCGATGAAACCCGCCCTGCGGGTTTCGTGTGTGCTTATTAACAACCGGCTCCAGGCCCTGCAGGGTTCACTGCCCGCACAGTCAAAAACCCGGCGAAATTATTTTCAAAACAATTAACTTTTATTAAGTGTTTGTTTTATATGAACTTAATAACTTTCTGAACAATTATCACCCAAACTGTAGCCAACCGCGGTTTCATGCCCGCTCTGCAAACTTTTAAAGCGTTTATTCACAAAGTTATCCACAGTAATTGTGGAAAACCAAAAAACTTGAACAATGGAAATCTTGTGCTATAAGCCAATCATGGATAGGCTCTGGAACCAAGACACCCAGTAACAACCCATAAGAAGGTGACCATGCGCTCCAGTTTGCCCCATGTGGGCTTCCCCCTTAGCCCAAAACTCCAGGCCCTCTCCAATACTTTCCTGGAGGCAGCCGCTGCCAACCACCCAAAATCCGGCGAACACTTTTACAACGTGATTATTCAATTGACCGAAGAAGTCATCGACTATCTGCTGATTCAGACCGTATCCATTGCCCAGGTCAACACCGTGGGGCAAAAGGTGTTCAGTGTCTGTGCCACCACCAGCAACAAAGCCTCCGCCATGCTGTCGGCAAAAATCTACAAGAAAGCCAAGCCGGCGGAGATGCAACAGGTGGCCGCATTGTGGCAGAGCATGATCAAGAACACCCAGGAAGATCAGGGGGGAGTCTGGTACCTGGTCCAACCCATTGACGCCAGCCTGGCCGGGGACCTGGATGCCATCCTCAGCGAGAAAGGGGATCAACCGCACTTCTCCCCCAATGATGTTGAACTGGTGATGGCCCGTTACGAAAAACTCTTTGATGTGATCATCGAGGGTTTCTTTCTGCGCCCCTCGGATCCAGTGAACATGGGCACGATCACCCGAAAGCTACTGAAAGTCGGAGTGGAAGGCGTAAAACAAGCTGCCAGTGCCGTTATTCATAAAGTGGTAAAACATTTGGAACCACAGCATTTGGGCAACTATGTGGACTTTACCGCCCAGTTTTACATACGGTCTCCGCTAAACTGATCATTCCCGAGTCAGCGGGAACGGCGGCAGGCTCTGTAACAGGAGCTTGCCATAACGCTTATCGATGATGCGGCGATCGAAAATCACAATTTCACCGCGATCAGTTTCCGTACGCAGCAATCGACCCACTGCCTGCTTCAGGCGAATGGCCGCGTCCGGCACCGAAATCTGCATAAACGGGTTCCCGCCCCGTTTCTGAATCCACTCTGCCAGGGTGGCGTCCACCGGGTCCTCCGGCACCGAAAACGGCAAGCGTGCAATCACCACGCAACTACAGTATTCACCAGGCAGGTCCACCCCTTCGGCAAAACTGGCCAGGCCGAACAGCACACTGTGTTGACCAGCATCCACCGCCTCCCGATGCCGCCGCACCATCTCCGCCTTGCCCTGGTGCCCCTGAGCCAACACGGCCGCCTGCACGGGGTCGGGCAATAGCTCGAACACCTCATCCATCTGCCGCCGTGAACTGAACAGCACCAGAGTTCCCAGCTGTTTTTGCCAGATGCGCTCTATATACGCCACCAGCTGCTCGGTGTGTTTGGCTCCCTGGGTGGGGTCGCAGGCCAGATCCGGCACCCGAATCCGACCGCAGTTCTGATAGTCAAAGGGGCTGGGCACCACACTGTAGTGACTGCTGGCAGGCACCCCGGAACGAAAACGAAAACGCTCAAAGTTTCCCAGCGCGGTTAAGGTGGCGCTGGTGACCACCGCAGCAAACACCCGCGACCACAGGTAGCGAGCCAACACATCACTGGCCAGAACCGGGCAGGCCGACAGCTCCACATCCAACCCCTGGGCGCTTTGCGAGAAGTTCAGCCAACGGGCCACCGGCGCTCGATTCTCCTCGTCCGACAATTCGTAGCGCATCCACACCGTCATCAAGGCTTCCGCCCGGGCCAACTGGGTGGACATCAGTGGCATCCAGGCCTCGGCGTCCGGCTTGCTGATGTCCGAGCGCTTGCCCTCCATACCCTCCTGTAGCCAGTCCACCACCAACTGCAGTTGCTTCACCAGTTCCCGGGAAGGGGTCAGCAGCAGTGACGCCTGTTCACGCAGGGCATCCGGCACCGCACCGTTGGCAAAACGATACACCAGTCGCCCCTGCTCCGATTCCACCTGGTCGGTTTGTTCCGCCAATGGCGTCAGGGTGGCCAGCAGCAAATTCAGGTTTTCACTGAGGGAAGCGTTCACATCCCGCACCACGCCGGCCACACCCGCCGCCATGCCCTGGGCATCGGAACTGTCCACCAGGGAATCCAGCATTTTCACCAGATCCTGTAACCAGGACAGCGTACTGCGTACCTGCGAGGAGCAGGCAAAATGATTGAGTGCCTTGTCGGGCAGGTGGTGACCTTCGTCAAAGATATAGATGGTGTCTTCCGGAGCCGGCAGCACCATGCCACCGCCCATCGCCAGGTCCGCCAGCACCAGATCATGATTGGCCACGATCAGGTCGGCCCGGTAAATATCGTTGCGCGCCATATAAAACGGGCAATCGTCGTAGAAGCCACAGCTGCGACCGGTACAGCCCCGATGATCATTGGTCACCCGACGCCAGGTGAGATCGTCCACGGAGTCAGCCCAACTGTCCCGGTCGCCATCCCAGGCACGGGATTCCACCGCCTGATCCATGGCCCGGTACAATTCCGCTTCATGCTTGTCCACCGCATATTGCTGGAAGTCTTCCCACAGGGCCAAGGTACTGCCCACATCCTGACCCGGTGTCATCAGTCGATCCAGTTTGCTCAGGCACAGGTAGCGACCGCGGCCCTTGGCCAGGGCATAACTGAAACTGCAGCCACTGTTACGCAGAATCTCGGGAATATCCTTGTTCACCACCTGATCCTGCAGCGCTACCGTCGCCGTCGCCAGCACCACCTTCTTGCCCATGGCCTTGGCTACCGGCATCACTCCCAACAGGTAAGCCAGGGTCTTGCCGGTTCCGGTGCCGGCCTCCACCACCACCACATGCCCCTCGCCGCTGCGCTTGCCGTCTGCGTCCTGGGGCACCGCCGCCAGCCCCTTGGCAATCTCGGCAATCATCAGGCGCTGCCCGTAACGTGGTTTGAGGCCTTTTTTCTCCAGGAAGGTGCTGTAAGCCTGCTGAATCTGCTGTTTGAGTTCGTCTGATAACATGCCGGCGGTATCAATGGATTGGAAAAGCCGCCTATTCTACACTAGCCGATCCCGATTACCGATCACAAAAACCAACCACAAATACCAGAAGGTGGCACGCATGAGGTCAATTAAGTATCTGATTCTAGGGCTTTTCATTGGAGGAATATTGGGCACCGCCGCAGGCGTGAACATCGGTCGCGACCAGCCGATCCTCAGCAACCCCTTCACTGACCCGCGGGTGAGCACAAAAGTGAAAGACACCGGAAACCAGTTACTGAGGCAGAGCGGCGAGGCCATTGAAGACGCCGGCAAAGCCCTGAAAGACAGCTTCGAGTGACGGGATTTTACGCTGAGACGTTTTTTTGATTTTGTCTAATTCCCAAAGATTAACATCGCAACAAATTTATTGTTTTTTTCTGTTAATTTAAAAGTTTATTTATTGCATGGAACTTGCCTATACGGTAACCGCGATGTACCGTATGGGCGTTTCAGACTCTTATTAAAGATTCAAAAATCCAACAAAAACGTAATAACCAAAATAATAAAGTGTAGGGAGCCACCACATGCTTTTTAGTATCAAAAGCCGCTTGGCGAGCAAGCTTGCCACTGCGGTGACTACATTTGGGATCATTCTGTTAAGCGGCTGTTCATCTGTCGTGTATAAAGTAACTGGGGACACCATGACCAACATCGGTGAGGATGTAATGGTTCCCTACCTGCTGACCACTGACGACTCCAAGATTGCCTGTGCCTCCGGCGAGGCGCTCACCCCCATGCTGATGTCATTCTCAACCGTGTCCACACCTCCGGATCAACTGGAAGTGTTGTTGGGCCTGGTGGGGGGCGCCTGCGCATCACAACGTGCGGTTGAGCTGGAGCTGGAATACACCCGCTTCTCCGGCGAGAAGCGCATCACCCAGGCACAGGATGCCCGCATCCGTGCCAAGCGCTGGTATGCCCTTGCCGCTGCCCGCTACTACGCCAGTTATAAAGCGCTGACCCGTGCGCTTGGTGAACCCGGGGATCACTGCCCGTTGTTCGACAACGATTTCGAACAACTGATTTGGATGATCGGTTCCGTGGCCGGTCTGCAGGCAGCGTTGTCTGACGTGCAGGCGAACATGGCCGTGGGCGTTCCGTTCAACGTGGCCCCCAAGGCGGAGCGCGGCATGGCTTGTCTGGATGACGACAAGCATAACCGCAAGTGGTGGGGCCTGCCGAAAGCGATCCGCTCAGCACTGTGGACCATCGTACCGGGCGTAACCCCGGCCGGCGTTGATCCCTGGGATGAGCTGACCAAAGCCCGCCGCATGGGTATGGAAGAAGGCGTACGCCTGCCCTCCGCCCTGGACGCATTGGTGTCCTATAACGACAGCAACATGGTCCGGGTTCGCGAAATCCTGCGCGAGCACGCCAAATCAGTTCAATCCACGGCATCCAACCGCGAATATCGCATGCTGGATGTCATGGCCGGTGATCTGCTCATGGAGGTTTCTGACCGATTGTGGACAGAAAACACCGGTCACCGCACTCCCATTGGTGAGTACGGTACTTTCTGGGACGACAAAAAGGACGAAATAAAACTGGACCAGAACCTGCTGGACGAACTGCTTTAATCCAGCAACACATCAGCCCGGGGCCGATATTGCTCCGGGCCACAACAACTATTACAACCATGACTTCCGGATGAGGCTATGAACAAACTTCTTAAATCATTATTAACCCCAATCGCCGCCGGCGCCATGGCGCTGAGCAGCACAGCATTCTCCTCAGACCTGCCCAAGCGCACCCTGTGCGTGTGGGACATCGTTGGTAAATCCGGCCCCGTGGCCAGTCAGATGGAAGACTACCGTCTGAACGCGATCAAATGGGGCGTGGACCTTGAACTCAAAGTCTACACCGATGAAAAAATCGCCGCGGAAGACCTGAAGTCCGGTGCCTGTGACGCCGCCGGCATCACCGGTTTGCGCGCCCGGGAATTCAACAGTTTCACTGGTACACTCGACTCTATCGGCTCAATCCCGGACGGTGACCACATGAAGGTCGTGCTGCAATATCTGGCCGACCCCAAGCTCGCCAAGTTAATGGTATCCGGCGAATATGAGATCGCCGGTATTCTGCCGGGTGGATCAGGTTATCTGTTCTCCAACGACCGCACCATCGACACTGTCGCCGAACTGGCTGGCAAGAAGATGGCCGCCATGGACTTCGACAAAGCCCAAGCCATCATGATCGAATCGGTCGGGGCGTCTCCAGTGTCTGTGTCATTGACCAACTTTGGCTCCATGTTCAACAACGGCAGCGTTGACATTATTGCCGCTCCGGCGGTGGCGTACGACGCACTGGAATTGTACAAAGGCCTGGGGGACAACGGCGCAGTGGTGAACTTCGCCATCATCCAACTCACGGCGCAAATCGTTGCCCGACACAACCGTTTTCCGGAAGGTTTTGGCCAGAACTCCAGGGCTTATGCCTGGAGCCAGTACAGCAAGGCGATGGAAGTGGTTAATGCGGCCGAGAAAAGCATCAAGCCCAGCTACTGGCTGGACTTGCCGGACAAGGACAAGGAAGGCTACATGGAAATGTTCCGTCAGTCCCGCCTGACCTTGCGCGACAAAGGGCTTTATGACGGCAAGATGCTGTCGTTCCTGAGCAAAGTGCGCTGCCAGAAAGATCCCGCGTTGGCTGAATGTACCGCCAAAGACCGCGAATAATCAGCCGCGGTATACAAAAAGAGCAGGCTTGGCTAACCAGTCAGCCTGCTTTTTTTTAGCCTGTCGCCATACAGGCTTACATTACAAAACAAGTTAGTGTAAAAGTTACGGAAATCATTGTGTGATCTATGGCACACAATGGCTGACACTCTTATAATTTGCTCCTTTATTTTTTCGACGTTATTTGTAGTGCTTGTACTGCTGTGATTTGACTTTCTGACATTCGAGGGATTGGACGGTTTTACCCTGTATTAGCCCCATACTTTTCAGGGACACAGTCCGACTAACCAGCAGAGCATCATCACAACAAGTGTTTAATCACAAAAATTAGATGTGGTGGGAAATGAACATAAACTTTTTGGGACGAAATCTGCGCGAGTGGTTGTCCTCATTACCGGTTTTCATCATTCTTCTCGGCGTGCTTGTGCTCAGCATCGGAGAAAACCTGAATGCACAGTTGAATAAACTGGGCAATCATATCTGGCCCGATTACCACATACTGCGGCTGGACGTTCCCATCCCCTCCTGTGATCCCGATGTGGATATTCAATCTGAGGTCCAGAAAATCGTTGCGCAAAAGCAGAAAGAGGCAGCGAATGACCCCTTCGGCGGAATGTTTGGGGCAGAGGAAATCAACGAGGACGCTATTCTGGAATCCCTCGGCAAACAAGTCGAGTTGTGTCGCATGAAGCACGCGGCCGCGCAAAAAACCATCGAGCAAAAAACACCCAACGTCGAACGTTTTGTCTCCCTGGATTTGGGCCTGTCGGCACTCTCCCAGTTCCGCCGTGACAACAACCAGGTATTCCTGGCCATAGTATTTTTTGTCTGTGCACTGACCGCCGCCCTGACTCACCATCATATTGGCCTGCGCCCCATGCAGACCGTAATGGACTATCGCTTTGGCATAACCGCCCAACTGATCGCGCATGTTTCACTGACTTATTCTTCCTACAGTTACCTGACCAACGGCTGGGCATCCGGCACCCTGATACAGAACGAACATATTCGCTGGTTTTACCTGTTCGGCTTTGGTGCCCTGAGTCTGGTGTCCCTGGTGCAGCTGTTCAATATACCCAAAACCGCCAAGCCTGGCGGTGGCATCGGCAAAGCGTTACTTTCGGTGCCCCTGTTCGCCTACATGGCCATCAGCTCTGCCCGCTTCTTCATCTTTGAAACGGGCAACCCCCAGGGCATGGTGCTCTTCGTCGACAAGATCATGGACCAGGCCTCGTTGTTCCTGAACATCGGGCTCTACATCTGGGTGGGTATGCTGCTGAAGCAAACGTATCTGGGAGAATATGTGTTCCGCATCTTCAAACCCTGGAAACTGCCTCCGGAACTGCTGGCGTTCGTCGCCGTGGTCATTATGGCGGTGCCCACGGCTTACACCGGAGCCTCCGGCATCATCATCATCGCCATGGGCGCCGTGGTGTACGCAGAGCTGCGCCGGGTTGGTGCCCGTCGCAACCTGGCCCTGGCCGCCACCGCCATGAGCGGCAGCCTGGGGGTTGTGCTGCGACCCTGTCTGCTGGTGTTGTTGATCGCCATGCTGAACAAGGAGGTCACCACCGACATGATGTATGGCTGGGGCGTGAAAGTCTTTATGCTCACTTCCTTCCTGTTCTTCCTGGTGTCACTGATCGCCAAGCAAGGCCCCATGAAAATCGCTCCGGTCTCGGAAGCCTTGGCGCCCAGCCTGCAGGCCTTCCGCCCGTTGATTCCCTATGTATTGATCTTCGTCGTGACCGCGGCCGCTTATGCCTTCCTGCTGGATGCGCACCTGGACGAGCACACTGCCCCCGTGGTGCTGCCCATGATTATTCTGCTGTTGCTGGTATATGAATACAGCATCAAGAAGCCGGAGAGTGAGCCCCACGAAACCTACGAAGGCGAAGATCGTGCTACCAATCTGGAAGACTCCATTCGCCGGGCCACCACCGACACCACCGTCCACATTGGTGCCCTGCTGTCCATCATGGCACTGAGCCTGACCGTGGGCGGCGTGATCGAGGATTCCGGCATCTTCGAGGAAGTAGCCGCCCAGAGCGACTTCTTCGGCAGCACCTGGACCGCGATGATCGCCCTGGTCATTGTGCTGGTGATCATCGGCATGATCATGGACCCCTTCGGCGCCATTGTGTTGGTATCCGGCACGGTAGCCCAGGCCGCTTACAGCCAGGGAATCGATCCCCTGCACTTCTGGATGATCACCCTGGTGGCCTTCGAACTCGGTTATCTCAGCCCACCGGTTGCCGTAAATCATCTGCTGACCCGCCAAGTGGTTGGCGAAGAGGAGATCGAGAAAGCCAGGGAGGAAACCCGGGGCAAGAGCTTCTGGATTCGCCATGAACGCTATGTGCTGCCGCTGACGGTTATGGGTATTGCCCTGGTGCTGGTGGCATTCGGCCCCCTGGTGGTCCAGCAATATTTCTGATAATCCTGTTGGGGCCAACGCTGCTGGCGTCGTGCCCCTATACCGACATGTCCTGTGCTGACCTGTCCTATAATGAGAAGGCGACCCCGGTCGCCTTTTTTGTTTCAAGTTTATTAGACGAGCCACTCTCCGGAGCGAAGTAGATGACTAACCTGGTAGATGAACTGATCAACCTGCTGGATCTGGAAACCATCGAACTGAATCTGTTTCGTGGGGTAAGCCGCGATGTGGTGGGTCGTAATGTGTTTGGCGGCCAGGTCATCAGCCAATCCCTGGTGGCGGCTTACCGAACGCTGGAAGAACAACGTCAGTGTCATTCCCTGCATGCCTATTTCCTGCGTCCCGGGGATATGAACACCCCCATTATTTTTGAAGTGGACCGGATTCGCGACGGCGGCAGCTTCACCACCCGCCGGGTGGTGGCCATCCAGCACGGCGAGGCCATCTTCAATATGTCCGCCTCGTTCCATATCGTGGAACGGGGTTTTGAACACCAGGAAACCGACGTTCCTAAAGTACCACCACCGGATGACCTGGTGACCGAACATGAACTGCGGCTGAAAATCGCAGACCAGTTGGATGAGCGCATCCGCCCGGTGTTGATGCAGAAGCGCCCCATCGAAATCCGTCCGGTGGACCCGCTGGATTTTCTGAATCCGGAGCCGAAATCCCCCCGCAAGCAGGCCTGGTTTCGGGCACCCGGTTCCCTGAATGACGATCAGAGCCTGCACCAGGCACTGCTGGCCTATGCCTCAGACTTCGGTTTACTGGGGGCCGGCATGATGCCCCACGGGATTTCGTTCCTGGACCCCAAGCTGCACGCGGCCAGCCTGGACCACACGCTATGGTTCCACCACCCGTTCCGCATGGATCAATGGCTGCTGTACGACATGGAAAGCCCCTGCGCCATGAACGCCCGCAGCTTTAACCAGGGCAAGATTTACCAGAACGGCAAGCTGGTGGCGTCGGTCTGCCAGGAAGCCTTGATGCGCGTGATCAAAAGCTGAGGCAGCGTTAAAACAGGCTCATCTGGGAGCGCAGAATGGCTTCCAGAGAGCGCCCGTCACACTGCAGGATACCGTCCACTGCCGGCGCCAGTTGGCGACTGACATAGTGCTCATAATCCAGGGCCGACGGATGACACTCCATGGGTTCCGGGCCATTCACCGTAATCACATAACTGATCCAGCCACCTCTGGCATAACGGCTGGCTTTGCCCTGACGTTGCAGCCAGTGATCCGCTTTTTTTGCTGCCTGCGCGTGCGGCGGCACGTTCTTCTGGTAATCCGACAAACGCCGGCGAATGCGTTTGCGGTACACCAGTTCCTGGTCCAGTTTGCCGGCGTATAAATCGATGATGATCTGCTGAAGGAATCCCTCCGGGTCCTCATCATGAAACAGCATCCAGAACACTTCATGCTGGACCCGGCGCGCCAGGGGCGTCCAGTCGGTGCGGACGTTTTCCAGGCCTTTGAACACCAGCTTTTCCGTCACACCACCCAGTTTGTTGGGCTGGCTGATCATGCCGCAATAGCGTTTTTTACTGCCGGCTTCCGAGCCCCGCACGGTGGGCATAAAAAAGCGCTGGTAGTGGGTTTCGAACTCCAGCTCTAAATAGGAGGCAAGGCCAAAGGTGACGTCCAGGTGTTGCTGCCACCACTGGTTCAGAAATGTCGCCAACTGCCGTCCTGTTGCCTCCGCCTCGCCATCGTCGGACGCGGATTCCAGCCACACAAAAACGGAATCCGTATCCCCATAAATCACCTTATGCCCCTGCCCTTCAATCAATAACCGGGTCTGGCGCATGATGTCGTGACCGCGCAGGGTGATAGAGCTGGACAACCGGGTATCAAAGAACCGGCACAACGGCGTACCCAGCACCCCATAGAAGGAGTTCATGATGATTTTGATGGCCTGGGACAGCGGCCCATTGTGAGCGCGCTTGGCCTGATCCCGGGCATCCCACAGGGTTTTGATGATGTCCGGCAACAGGTGGTGCCGCTTGCTGAACACCGCACTGTTGAAGCCGGGTATCCAGTCACTGTCCCGGGTGGAGGGGGCGTTTGCGGGCCGCTGAAACACATCCGGAACAACCCACTCCAGGTCGGACTCATAACGCCCCTTCAGCAACGACAGAGGGTCGATGCAAAACGTCCGGATGATGCTGGGGTACAGGCTCTTGAAATCCAGCACCAGCACATGACGATACAGACCGGGCAGTGATTGCATCACATAGCCCCCTGGGGCAGCGGTGTCACTCTCGATGTCACCGATGTTCGGAGCCACATAACCTTCACGGTGCAGGCGGGGCAGGAACAGATTTTCAAACGCCGCCACCGAGCCTCCCACTTTATCCATGGGCAAGCCAGTGAGGCGACTGCGTTCCAAGGCAAAGTTGAGCAGGTCAGCCTTGGCCACGATCGCCGATACCAGGCAACAGTCTTCCAGGTTGTAGCGGGCCAGGGCGGGCTTGTCCTGCCGGAACAGTTCGGTAATCGCCTCGCCCCGGTTGTCCACATCGTGGATCAGCTTGCCCCGGTCCAGCAATTTCTGCGACACAAACTCCAGTGAAAACGACTCGAAATTCCAGGTGGCCGCTTTCAGTGTGTCAATCCCATCCAGCACCACACGCCCTGGTACCAGCACGAAAAAATGCTGGTTTTCATCACGGGCCTGGCGCCACTCCGGCACATCCCCCTCGCCCTCGGGGCTGCGACCCAGGGTAAAACGGATTCCCAGCCGGTCGCAGCAGGACTGCAGAAAGCGCAGGTCGAAATTCACCACATTCCAACCCAGGATCACATCCGCATCATCGCGCCGGAACCAGTCCAGAAACGCCGTCAACAACGTGCGCTCATCGTCGAACCAGGCCACGTCCAGATCTGCGCAGGACTCGGGCGTCCCCAACATAAACACCCGCTTGATCTCCCGCGCGGCAACACCAGACCTTATCCCACCAAAACAATGCACCGCGATGGAATACAACTGCGAGCCGTCCAGCGCGGTTTCGATATCCAGGGACGCGCAGCGCAAATGCACCGCGATCGGTTCCCCACGCCGCAGAGGCGGATTGACCACCACCGATGGAGCGGGTGCTGACGCCAGCAGCAGCTCCATATCACCCGTGATGAAACGCTCGCTGAGGAAACGATCCACCTGACGGATATCCGACTCCCACAGGGAAATACCCTGGGCCTCAAGTCGCTCACGGCACTGGGCCAGAGCACGCTGGCCATTACAATACAGTCCGTGCACCGGTTCGTTGAAAAACGACCTGAGTTGCAACGGGCGCACGCGCCAGCCGCCAAGCCCGCGCAAAACCCCTTCTACCTGTGACAAGGCGCGGGAGGGAAAAAAGCAAACCGCCTCCTGGCCGGTGATCTCCACCTGCAGAGGCCCGGAGCTGGTATGCAGCCAGTAAATCAGGCGCAACCCTGAGCTGTGCTCCCGCCATTGCCGGGTAAGCACAAACCCTGGCAGTCTGTGGACGGATTCGCGGGTGTCCGTGGTCACCGTCAATCAGCCAAAGGTAGCCCACACCGGGCAGTGATCGCTGGGCTTTTCCAGGCCCCGAATATCATAATCAATGCCGGTGTCCTGCAAGCGCTGCAACAACGGTTGGGTGGCCAGAATCAAGTCGATGCGCAAGCCCCGCTTGGGCTCCCGTTCAAACCCCTTGCTGCGATAGTCAAACCATGAGAACAGATCATCCACGTGCGGCTGTTGCACGCGAAACGTATCGCTCAACCCCCAGGCCTGCAGCCGTTGCAACCACTCCCGCTCTTCTGGCAGAAAGCAGCACTTGCCCGTCCGCAACCAACGCTTGGCATTATCGGGGCCGATGCCGATGTCCTCATCCACTGGTGCCACATTCATATCCCCCATGACGATCAGATTGTCATCTGGTGAATACTCCGTCTGTAACTGCTCCAGCAAGCGGGCATAAAAACGCTGTTTGTTGGGAAACTTCTGCGGATGATCCCGACTCTCCCCCTGGGGAAAATAACCATTGATGACCGTCACGTCTTGCCCCTCAATCTGATAGCAGGCCCGGATCAGCCGCTTTTGCTCGGCATCCTCATCCCCGGCAAAGCCCTTTTTCACCCAGACAGGCGGCTGACGGGACAACAGTGCCACCCCGTAATGCCCCTTTTGCCCGAACCACTCCGCATGCAGCCCCAATGCATCCAAATCCGCCTGGGGAAACAACGCGTCTTCCACTTTGGTTTCCTGTATTCCGATCACATCCGGGTTGTGTTTTTGGATCAACGCATCGATCTGGTGCATACGGGCACGAATGCCGTTAGTGTTAAAGGAGACAAACTTCATTTTTTCCTCGCAGGGGGATTTTCAATGAGGGCAACAGTTTACCAGCATCGCCCCGGCCTTTCTTTAACCATACGAAGGCACTACAATGTCCAACGTCACATGGGCGTGGACACGCTCAACGAGTCGCACACCAAGAAAAATTGATTAAAAAATCGCCGACAGGGTGCTCTGAATGACTGACCTTAGCCACATATCGATTTTCGAAGGCCTACCTGAAGCGGAATTATCCGCCCTGCAAGAACTTTGCATCACTCGCACTTATCCCAAAAACACGGTCATCATCAACGAAGGTGACCAAGCCAACGCCATGTTCATCTGCACCAGCGGCAAAGTAAAAGTCTACGTCAGCGATGAAAACGGCAAGGAGTTCGTACTCAACTCCATGGGCCCGGGGGAATACTTCGGGGAGCTGTCATTACTGGATGATGAAACCCGCTCGGCATCGGTCATCACCACCGACAAGTCCACTTTCTCCATCCTCTACAAAGAGGATTTCAGCAAGGTGGTTCTGAACCACCCGGATATCGCCCTGGTGTTGTTACGCAACCTGGCATCGCGGATTCGAAAACTGACGGAGAACGTGAAAACCCTGGCTTTGCAGGACGTCTATGGCCGCATTCGCAAAACCTTGCTGGATCTGTCCATCGAGAAAGAAGGCGAAACCGTCATCGAAGAGAAACTGACCCAGCAGGACATCGCCAACCGCATTGGCTCCTCCCGGGAGATGGTTGCCCGCATTCTCAAGGACCTGGCCACCGGCGGTTACATCGAAATCGAACGCAAGCAGTTCCGCATACTGAAAAAACTGCCGGAAAGTTACTGATCCGGTTCTGCCTTTGATGTCCGCCAACGGCTGGTGAAGCTCATCAGCCGTTGATCAGGACTGTGCATAACCTGCCTGCTCCGTACAACCCAACATAGTCATCCAGTAACGTCATCCAGTAACCTTCCCCATTCCCCCGACTGGTTGCCCCGCTTTAACCTGACACACCTGCAGCTCACCCAAATCCGCATAACGCCCCATCATTTCATGCAGGGGGCACTTTTGTGGTATGGTGGCAGGGTTGCCTGGGGAGCAACGCATTCTGACTACAAGTACAGCGTTGAATACGACGCCTGGTCTGAATAAAACAAAACACGCGCATAAAAAGAAGGAAATTCACAGGGAAAGGTTGGGGACGACACATGCTTTCGGCGAACCAAGGATTTCGCATCACCGCGGCCGTGGGACTGCTTGTCCTGGCTTTGGGAATATTGGTGAGTTTCTATTACCCACCTCTGCCGGGCGCTGCGGATGCCGGCTTTTCACTCTCCATCATTGCGCTGGAATTCACCACCTCGTTGGCCAGCTCCAGCGCCCTCTTCAACGGCAACAGCATCCTCATCTATACCTATCAAACCGGGCACCTGCTGGACATGTTCTACCTGGCAGCCTACGGAGCCTTCCTCGGTCTGGCCAATCTCAGCGCCTGGTATTGTCAGCGCCGTGCCCTCAGCCTGATTGGCATCATCGCTACGGGCATTGCCGCCAGCGCCGACTTTGCTGAAAACCTGCAGCTGATGCAATTGACCCAGGGCTTGCTGGGCAATGGCAGCGCGCCGGATTTCTGGCTGTTGCGACTCTTCGTAACAACCAAGTTCCTGATGATCACTGTATCACAGCTGTGTCTGCTGCCGCTGATGTGGCACCGGGGCCGACTGGGCAAAGCATTCTGCCTGTCCACCCTGTTGCTGGTGCCATCCACCCTGCTCACGTTGCTGGGGTATTTTGCATTCAGCAGTGCCATGTGCGGATTGATCATGTCGGCCTGGCTCTTCCTGTTGATCTGGATGGTCCGCCAACGCAACAATGGAACCAGTGCAGCGACGCCCAACAAACCGCTGACCAAACAACCTGCGTTGTAATTAACGACGGTGACCGCGCCGAACCAATGGCGCCTGCCCCAGCGTATAAATATGCTCCGGGTCACCGGGTTCGATCCAGGCGCCACTGCCGAGAGGAATGCCGATACCTGGCTCCGCCACCAGCGACGGCCACCCCAGGGATTCCTCATGCACCGCCACGTGATAGGGCAGCCAATCCAGAAACGACTGACTGCCAAGCTCAGGCTGTTCCGGATCCACTCCATTGGCCAGATGAATTGCTCCCGCCGAGATGCCGATCACCAGGCTTCCGCCCAGGTTACGGCAGCGCTGCAGCCAAGCTCCCACCCGGGGCTGGCTGATCAGGTGCCAACCCTGTGCCACGCTGCCCCCGGCCAACAGCACCAGTGCACAGGGAGGCGGCAATGCATTGGGATCCCGGACCCAATGGGTCTGGCATGGACGCCGCAACATCCGGTTAATCCCCCCACAGGCTAACTCGAAAAAAACCGGATCATCCCCGTTGGCTGCACCCAGGTACGCTGCTTCGAGCCCGTGGGGAAAACGGGCGCTGATCCACTGCTGCAGTTGTGCTGCCGTATCCCCGCGAAACAAGAGCTGGCTGTCTGCCAACAGCAACAGCGCTCCAGGTATGGCTTCTGACCGCACCTCCGACATGCGCCTGCCTACACCACAAAGCCCGTGTCATCCCGCCACACGCACAGGGGCTCCACCGCCTCATGGGCCACATGGCCCCGCTGGCGTTCTTTGGGGTAGCCCATACAGTGGGACAGGTAAGTCACCCCATCCAGATGGCGCCGGCGGTTACGGTGCTGGTGACCATAAATGTGCAGCGTGCTGCCCAGGCGGCGGATCTGCTCATCAATACGGCGTGAACCCGCCACCCGGCTGAAGTTGAATTCCGGCAATGGATCGTATTTGCTGGCCAGTGCCAACGCCTCCGCCACCGGCTTGTGGAAGATCAGATCCTGACGCGGCAGAAAATGGCTGAAACTGATGACAGGGTGCTGGAACGGCTGCGCCAAATGGGGTTCATTGGCAGCTGCAAAAAACTGCGCCAGGGGTTGGGTCAGGTGCTGGGGCCAGCGGGCGTGGACGAAATCCCCCCACATATCATCGGTGCGATCCTCCGCGTAATCTTTTTCCACATAGAGGGAATGTTCCGGCTGATCCTTGTCGTCGTACCAGGACAGCATCGGCACCAGCCACACCTTCTGGTACTGGCCCACCAATACCGGCTCCATGAGCACGCCGGTGTTGGCACACAGCGCCCGAATCGCTTGCAGTTTCTGCAAAGAATCCTCATGGCCGGAACGCCGCACCCACAATTCGTGATTGCCCGGCACAAACAGTACCTGGCGAAAGTGACTCACCAGTTCCCGAAACAACTCACCTAAGCGGTCTAAGCGGTCGGTAGCATCACCCGCCACAATCAATGCATCCGCACGGTGACCACGGCGGGCAAACTCCAGCATACGATCAAAATTCTCTTGATAATCAATATGAATGTCGGAAATAGCCCAAACCCGGGTTGGAATCATGTACGACGGCCCTGATCTCGTTTGCATTGAAGGGGGTGGGTGAAATACTATCATTTCTAATACGGAATACCGAGATGGCGTGCCCCCGCTCCGCGCCCGACGTTCATTCGCGCCCATTTGCCATCGAGAGACATCATGAGCAGTTATCAAGATATCAGCCGACAACAGCAATGCCACGACAGCTTTGAGTGGCTGCGCAGCGAACCCATTGAATCCCTGAATGTGGTGGTATCGGAATACCGCCACAAAGCCACCGGGGCCATGCACTACCATATCGCCGCCGACAACGATGAAAATGTGTTTATGGTGGCCTTGCGAACCGTGCCCACGGACTCCACCGGTGTGGCCCATATCCTGGAGCACACGGCGCTCTGCGGCAGTCAGAATTACCCGGTGCGGGACCCGTTCTTCATGATGATACGGCGCTCCCTCAACACCTTCATGAATGCATTCACCTCCAGTGACTGGACCGCCTACCCCTTCGCCAGCAAGAACCGCAAGGATTTCGACAACCTGCTGTCGGTGTACCTGGACGCGGTGTTTTTCTCCCGCCTGGACCCGCTGGATTTTGCCCAGGAAGGCCACCGCCTGGACTTTGCCGAAAGCGGCAATCCGGAATCCGAGCTGATCTATAAAGGCGTGGTGTACAACGAAATGAAAGGCGCCATGAGCTCCCCCACCAGTGAACTCTGGGATCAGCTCGGCCGCTACCTGTTCCCCACCACCACCTACCACTACAACAGTGGCGGTGATCCGGACACCATTCCTGACCTCAGCTACGAACAGCTGAAAGCGTTCTATCAAACCCATTATCACCCCAGTAACGCCGTCTTCATGACCTTCGGCGATATGCCTGCCAATGAATTGCAAGCGGCGTTTGAAGAGCGGGCGCTCAAGCAGTTCCAGGCGCTGGATCGCACCATTGCCGTGGCGGACGAAAAACGATATGGCGCCCCCCTCAATGTGGAAACGGCGTACCCCACCGACCTGGAGGAAGGGGAATCTGTCGACAACAAGACCCATATCGTGATGGCCTGGCTGCTGGGCCACAGCACCGACCTGGAAAACCAACTCAAGGCCGAGCTGATGTCCGATGTGCTGCTGGACAACAGCGCGGCGCCCCTGCGCAAACTGCTGGAAACCAGCGGCCTGGGTTCGTCCCCTTCCCCCCTGTGTGGACTGGAGGATTCCAACCGGGAAATGGCCTTCATGTGCGGGCTGGAAGGCAGCTCGCCAGAGAAGGCAGCAGAGCTGGAGCAAAAAGTTCTGGCGGTGCTGGAAGACGTGGCCAAACACGGCGTCAGCCAGTCCCGGCTGGAAGCGGCCCTGCACCAACTGGAGTTGAGCCAGCGGGAGATCGGCGGCGATCACTACCCCTATGGCCTGCAGTTGATGATGGGGGCCATTTCCACCGCCATGCACCGGGGCGACCCCATTGCCCTGCTCAATCTGGACCCGGTACTGGACAAGATGCGGGAAGAGATCAAGCAACCGGACTTTGTGCAGAAGCTGGTGCAGGAGTGGCTGCTGGACAACCCGCACCGGGTGCGCCTGGTGATGAAACCGGACACCAGCCTGGAAGAAGTCCGCGAAGCCTTCACCAAAGCCAAACTGGCGACGTTGAAGGAATCCCTCAGCGACGCAGCAAAGCAATCCATCATTGAGCAGGCGAAAGCCCTGGAATCCCGCCAGCAACTGGAAGAAGACGAATCCGTTCTGCCGAAAGTGGGGCTGGAGGATGTGCCGGCGGCCATTCCCATGCCCACCTATCAGGAACAGACCCTGTCCAGCGGCAGGCACACGCAATATGCCCAGGGCACCAACGGCCTGGTGTACCAGCAGGCCATCTATGACCTGCCCCCCCTGAGCCAGGATCAGCTGCAACTGCTACCGCTCTACACCCGCTTTGTGGGGGAGCTCGGGGCCGGCAAGCAGGACTATCTGCAGATTCAGGAACGCCTCACGGAAGTGACCGGCGGCATCTTTGGTTTCAGCGTACTGCGCGGGGCCATCGAAGACGAACAACAGGTAAAGGGCGTGCTGGCATTTTCCGGCAAGGCCCTGAAGCGCAACAGTGCCGCCCTGGCGGAGCTGATGTACAGCATTGTGGAGCAACCCCGTTACGATGAGCTGGAGCACCTGCGGGAACTGGTGGCACAACAACGGGCTCGCCTGGACCAGAGCATTACCGGGCAGGGGCACGCCCTGGCCATGATCGCTGCCAGCAGCGGCATGAACCCCGCTGCCCGACTCTCCCACCAGGTAGGCGGCCTGGCCGGGATCCGTGCCATCAAGGATCTGGATCATCATTTGAACTCAGACGCCCAACTGCAGAATCTGGGAGAGCAACTCACCAGCCTTTCCGCACTGCTGCGCAGCGGCGAGCGCCAGTTTCTGGTGGTGGCAGAGCAGGATGCCACCGCTGCCGCCAGCCAGCATCTGGATCAGTTCTGGGCCAAGCGACCGGCAGGACAGGCAGACAGCATCAGCCTGGAGGCCGTACGCCAGCAGGTGCAGCAGTGCTGGCTCACCAGCACCCAGGTGAACTTCTGCGCCAAAGCCTATCCCACGGTGCCGTCGGATCACCCGGACTCCCCGATACTGTCGGTGCTGGGTGGCTTTCTGCGCAACGGCTATCTGCACCGAGCCATCCGCGAACAGGGCGGTGCCTATGGTGGTGGTGCCTCCCAGGAATCCAACATTGCGGCTTTCCGTTTCTACTCTTACCGGGATCCTCGCCTAACAGATACCTTGAGGGACTTTGACGGATCGATCGAGTGGCTGTTGAGCAAAGCTCATGGATATCAGGCGCTGGAGGAAGCGATTCTTGGGGTCATCAGCGCACTGGACAAACCCAGTTCACCCGCCGGCGAAGCCAAGCAGGCCTTTCAGAATCGCTTGTTCGGACGGGATGAAGCCTTCCAGCAACGCTTCCGCGAGCGGGTGTTGGCCACTACGGTGGACGACCTGAAGCGAGTGGCGGGTACGTATTTGGTGCCGGACCAGGCCAGCACGGCGGTGATCACCCATAAACCCGCCTGGGAAGCATCCGCCCTCAGTGGATTCGAGCTGCATCATGTTTGATGCAGCCGTTTAACCCATCCAGCGGCGGCTATCTGGCTTTTTTATGGGTAATGATTCTATCGTTATCCGCCAGCTTGGTCGCCGGCTCTTTGAGGTGAATAAACGTTTTCTGGATCACCAGAGCATCGGTGCCGGCACGATGGGGCACCATGCCGGTGAGCTCCAGCACCTCATCCCGCTGCTCACTCCAGCGTTCCCACTCTGACTCGCCCAACTGCCCATAGATGGAGTCCAATTTGAAGCCCTGCAGCACATGGGCCTCGTAAAACAGCAAAGCCAGCCAGGTACGATCCACACCCCAGCCATCACTGTACGCGGTTTTTCCGGCCAAGAGTTCGTTCAGCTCGTCAGCCACATGACGGGGCTCCCAGCCTTCGTCCAACAGTTGCTGACGGGAAATACCGTGCACCTGCTCTGCGGATTCCTGCCAATGAGTCCAGTCTTCCAAGGGCTTGATCAGCCACACATGCAGAGAGCCGTCCGGCATGGCAACACCGATCTCGATGGGGTAGCTGCCGGAGCCGAAGCCCGAAGCCTCAATGTCTAAAATGATGGGTATGTCCACAAACGCCTTGCCTTGATTCTTCCACTCATGACGGGGAAGCAATAGACCCTACCCAGTCGGATAAGATCCCGGAAACCATGGTTATTTAGTAGGCGTAGGAGTATATCGGTTTTTCAATGAAATTGTTTGTCAGGTTTTCCACAAATTCTGTGGATAACTTTGGGGATTGATTTGGGTTAAATCGCTGGGATCCCCATCATACGTCGACAACTTGCACTTTGATCAATATTCAACCAACTCTTTACTGATTACTTTTCAGCAAGTTAGGGGCACCAACCCATTCATCCACAGAAGATGTCAAATTAATGACTGGCGCCCAGGTTATATTCGAAACTGTTGATGAATCACTTCAGGGAATCCGCGCATTAGCGCGTGAGTAACTGCTGACCCACCCATTGCCGGGCAAACTGGTAGGCAGTTCGACCACTGCGGGTACCCCGATTATCGGCCCAACGTACGCACAACACCTGCAGCTCATCCGTCCAGGGAATCTCCAGACCATGGGGCTGAGACAGGCGCTGCAACCAATGACGGGCTATGTCCAGGTACATGGGTTGATTGATGGGATAAAACGACACCCAGAGGCCGAAGCGATCCGACAGGGACACCTTCTCTTCCACCACCTCACCATGATGGATTTCCGTTTCGTGGTTGCTGGCGGCGGCATTGTCCGACAGATACTCGGGAATCAGGTGGCGCCGATTGGAGGTGGCGTAGATGAGTACGTGTTCAGGGGCAGAATACATGCCGCCATCCAAGGCACTCTTCAGTGCCTTGTAGCCCTCATCCTGGGCCTCAAAGGAAAGGTCGTCGCAGAACAACAGAAAGCGGTAGGGCTCCCCTTCCAGCGCCGCCACAATGCTCATCAGGTCCGCCAGGTCGCTTTTATCCACCTGGATTACCCGCAGGCCATCGCCACCGTATTCATTCAACAACGCCTGCACCAGAGAGGACTTGCCGGTGCCCCGGGAGCCGGTCAACAACACATTGTTCGCCGGCAGCCCCCGCACAAACTGCTCCGTATTGCGAACCACTTGCTCCTTTTGCCGGTCCACGCCCAACACATCGTCCAGGCTGATACTGCCAACAGAAGGCACCGCCTGCAGGTGGCCACTGAAACTCTGCCGCACCCAAAGGGCAGCGCGGGTCTGCGACCAGTCCACCGGTTTACTGCGCTGGGGTAGCAGTGGCTCCACCCGCTCCAGTACTGCATCGAGCTTTTCCACCAGACGGGGCAACAATAACAACGGTTTCACATGATCACCTGATCTGTTTCAACAAAGATTCAAATTCACTGACCCGGGAACCGGCTTCTCCGCCCATGCCGCCCAGCGCATCCACCTCGCCCCCCACCGGCGCCATCTGTTGCTGCAGGGTCTGGTTCAGCTCGGTGCTGAGTTTACCCCGCAGCATGCTGGCCTGCTGCTTGATTTCCCCGGCCAGGGCCTGCTTCAGGATGCCGTTGAGGTTGGTGGAGACCTTCAGTTCCGGGTTTTGCAGTGGACCTTTGGCGGTGCCGTTGAGGGTCAGTTCCTTGAGTGCAGACAGGTTCTGGCTCAGGGTGTTCTGCCAGCCATCCTGGGGCTGCTCGGTCAACGCCAGATCCAGCTGGGAGAACACCCCATTCAGGTTGAGGTTCAATTCACTCAGTGCCTTGACGCTGGCTTTGGCGTCAAAATTCAGCAACGCCTGATTCACCATCATACCCAGGCTGCCTCCTTCCGCCAGAGCCAGGGCCTGCAGCCGGCTGTTTTTGACCGTCAAGGCCAGGCTGTCTTCTTCAGCGCCCGGTTTTTGGTGCGCCAGCAATCCCGTGATTTTGATCGAGCCCAGGCTTTCGCCCAGCGCGTTAATGTTGATGGTCACCGGATCAGCCCAGAGTGCGGGCGCGTCAGACAGGTTGCGGATCTCCCCGTCGATGGTGCCCGTTCGGCCGCCCTGCACAAAAGGGCCGGACAGGCGAATCAGTTTCACCAGGAAGTCCGGAGCGGTTTGCGGGGCATCCTGATCCGCGGCACCCTCTGCCTGCTGCTCATCGGCACTGGCAGCCGCGCCCCCCCCGGCAAGCAGATCGTAGTAGCCTTTCCCCATCTGCAACCATTCCTGCACCTTGCCACTCAGCAATTGATTGCCCAGGTTAGCCACGATGGATTCCGACAACCCCAGCTCCTTGATAATCTGTTCCACGGACTGGTCAGACAACTGACTCAAGCGACGGTAGTCCTGTTGCAGTTGGGCATACTCACCTTTTAGCTGTTTTTCGCCGGACTTCAGGGCATCGATATCCCGCTTCAGGTCTTTAACGATATCCTTACCCTTGGCGAGCTTGTCCAGCACGTTGCCCTGTTTGGCCTGATCCCAGCGCGCCTGGTATTGATCCAGTTTCTGCTCATCGGGTAATTGTTTGAGAATCCCATCCCAGCGCTGCTGGCGCTGGTCCAGTTCCTGATTGAAAGCATCGATCCGCTGTTGATAGAGCGCTTTTTCCCGAGCCACCAGATCCGCTGTATCCGGCAACCCCAAATCCGGCAGGGTAAACCCGGGGTCTTCATCCATCGAGGCTTCCCGCCCCGGTAATGCCCCAGACACCGTGCGCGGGGTGTCCAGGGCGATGCCCTCCACCAGCACCTGCTCCAGATACACTTTGCCACTCAGCAGTTCCAGCACATCCACCGCCGTCGCGATGGTCTGAAACTCCACCGCATTGCTCATGGGTTGGCGCGGATTGGTGACGGCAAGTCCTTGCAGTGTCAGGCTGGTGGGAAACCAGGAAAAATCCACAGCGGCCACATCCACCTTGGCCCCAACCGCTGTGGAACCGGGATGTTCGATGGCCCACTTGATCAGCGGCGCGGGCAACCACCAGAGCGCTCCAACCACAAGTAGGATGAGAACGAGAAGAAAAAGAAAAAACCGTTTGATCAATTTCATGGAATCCCTGCCCTAGCAAAAGCGTTGCGCTATGTTAACAGGCAGGGATTTGAATGACGATGGATTTGCTTTAGCGTTGCGCCACCTGTTCCGCTTTCAAACCACACAACGGCACCAGCTCATTCATCACAGATTCCATACCCTGAACAAATTCAATATCCGTGATCGCTTCATCCTGCAGTCGGATCAGGGACACATGATCCTCACGCACCGGCAGCGCCTCGGTTGCCTCACCCTCATAATCCAGCCAGACCGGGAAACCATAGCTCCGCATTTTGGGAAGCGCAATCAGGCGGGTTATCAGGGTTGGCATACCGCTAACATCAGCGATGAACACCAGTTTGCCATCGTTATAACAGGCCGGGTCGATACGCTGCAGTGCATCCCGCACATCCCGGCTGGCGGCCATATCATTGGTAAACACCAACATCTCCATCTGCTCTGCATGGGGGAACGGGTTCGCAAACTGGTCCTGCAACAGGGCGAACTCCACTTTATTGCCAATCTTCATGGGCGTGGGCGCCGGTTGCGTGGAACAGGCCGCCAGGACACAGGCAATCATTAACAAGGCCAGTGGACGCATCAATCAAACTCTCTCTAAGGGGACAGGTTCCTACATGTTAAAAACAGGGGTGGAGGTCACGCAAGCAGATCCACCCCAAAGCTTGATCTGCCTCAGGCTTATTCAGAGGAAAGCGCTTCCACCAATACTGGTTTGATCGGACGCCCGTTGCTCCAGTGGCCTGGATCAAAAGGCAGCTGCTGGCGCCATCCGGCCATCACGGCGTCCAATCCGGCAAAGTAATAACGCCAGTCGAGGCTGTCCAGTTCTCCTGAGACCGAGAACAATTTAAGGTGCGCCGGCAGACCCTGAATCTTGTCCAGGGGTCCACCATGATTGGGAGACACACAGGGATAGCCAAAGCAGTCCCGCTGTGCAATATAGAGCTCCGCGCTGGGCACGGCACTCAGCAGAGATAAAATCTCACGACTTTGCTCCACAGTGGCGATGGTGTCTTCATCGCCATTCAGAATCACCACCGGGAAATCGATATACGGGGCGTAGTCGCGCCAGGGAATTTCGATGATGTTGAGAAACGCACGCACAAACGCCGGTATACCCTCCTGCGAATTCACCTGTGGATGAACCAGCACCGCAGCCCGGGGTGCCACACCCCCTTCTGACTGCCAGGCCAGCGCGATCAATCCACCCAGGGAGTGTCCGTACAGATACACTTCATCCGCCTGCACCTGCTCACCCAGCTCGTCCAGGGCCTGATTCACCGTGGCCACAGCCCTGGCCGCCCAGAGGGATTGATCCGCAGGCGCAAACAGGCCGGCCTCGGATAAAAAGCCGGTCAGCGTAGCCTTCTGGAACTGGGGAAAAATAACAATGTTGCCCTGCTTCAGCAGATGCTCGATGTGGGTCTGATAAAGCTTGGGGATCAGGGCAGCAAAGCCGTGCAGAAACACCACCACCGGTGCTGTTGTGTCGTATTTGAGCTGCGCTGGTACATAGTACCAGGTTTGGTTTCCGTCAGCGGCAGAGCCAAACTGGTACTCAAAGTATGTATCCGTGATGTCGTGTTCCCGTGAGCCAAAACCTTGCTCCGGCGCACCGGGAGGCTTGTGCCAAAACGCCCCCTGCGACACACTGGCCATGGCCATCAGCATAAGCGCCCCCAACATTTTCCACCCCAACATCCCATTTCCTCCCATGACGTCCCAACATTTCAGACATTGGCAATTTGACTGCATAACCCCATACAGTATCCTGTGGCCCACAACAATCAGACAGACCACCAGCCGATGCCATCAAACTCACACTCTATCACAACCAACCTGAGCCGCGGGCTTGGTGGTTTACTGTTAACCCTGAGCTGCCTGATCACGGCCTTCTGGATCAGCTGGCATGGCCTGGCACAGGTCAATTTTGGTTACTCCCTGGGTTACGAGCTGCTGGACATTAATCAGCATATCCAACGCTTTGGCCCCACCAACCAGTATCGCAAGGACTTCGAGTTCACCTCGACGGAGCAGCACATGCGGTTGTTTGCCGAAATCGTTACTGCCATCCAGGACGGCGGTCGTGGGTTGGATCAGATCCAGTATTCTCGGCCCAACGGTGTCAGCGAGACCCTGTTACGGCCTCCGGAAGTGGTGCACCTGCAGGATGTGGCTAACCTGATCAGCCTGTTTAACCAGGCGGCGATAGTGAGTGTGATGTTGATGATTGTGTTGGCGCTGGCGTATCGCCAGCTGGGTTGGCCGGCGCCGAGTGCCAGACAGATTCTGGTGGGCACTCTGATAGCCTTGCTGGTGGTGGGTTTGACGCTGGTGTTGGTGGGGCCCACCCAGAGCTTTTACTGGCTACACACCAAGGTGTTTCCCAAGGATCACCAGTGGTTCTTCTACTATCAGGAATCGTTGATGACCACCCTGATGAAGGCACCGGACCTGTTCGGTTTCATCGCCGCCCTCTGGGCAGTATCCGGGCTCGCCCTGTTCGGCCTCAGCCAATGGGCACTGAACAAAGGGCTTCGGGGCCGCGTTTAGACCGTTGCCTTGTCAGCCTTCTCGGTAACCGCAACGGCAAACCCCGGGTGCAATAACTCAAACAGCGCCACAAACTCTTCGGTCAGTTTGTGTTTGGGGGCCATATGGATGAGCGGTAAGCCCGTGTCGTGGGATTCCCGCATTTTCACCGATGAGGAAATATAGGTATCCAGAATCGGCAATCCTTCCTCTTTCAGCTCGTCCACGATCCGCGTCGGCAGACTGGCCCGGGGCTGGAATTGATTGACCACGATGCCCTCCACTTCCAGATCTTCATTGTGATCCTGGCGGGTTTCCTCCACGTTCTCAATCAGGTTATAGAGCGCCTGGCGGGAGAACTCATCACAATCGAACGGAATCAGGCAGCTGTCCGCGGCGATCAGGGCCGACAGGGTGTAGAAATTAAACGCCGGTGGCGTGTCGATATAGATAGCATCGTAGCCATTGAGTTTTGCCAGGGCATCCCGCAGTTTGAAAATTTTATGCTTGGATTCCAGCTGCGACATGATTTCCCCCAACTCGGGATTGGCGGCGATCACATGCAGGTTTTCAAACTGGGAGGGGGTGACAAAATCGTCGAGGTTCTTCTTGTGGCGGTGGCGGAACGACAGAGCCTGGGCGAAAAACACACCGATGTCCGTCTCACCGGTCTGGAAATCCCGCCCCAGCAAATACTGGGTGGAATTGCATTGCGGGTCCAGGTCAATCAGCAGGGTTTTCAAGCCCCGGTGGGCGCTGATTGCAGCCAGGTTGGACGCAATACTGGATTTTCCCACACCACCTTTCTGATTGAACACGACTCGGCGCATTTTTCTTCCCCGTTGTATTGTTGTACCCGATACATTGTGTAGAGAGCTGCGCCCATTTTATAGAACGCTTCACACTATGTCTTGCTCTCGGGCAAATTTTCCAGGGGCAGGTCCACTTCACGACCAAACCACTCCTGCAACTTCAGCAGCACTTTTGCCCGGATTTCAGGACTGACGTACCCACTGAGTCCGGCCAGTGCGGAGGTCAGCACCGCCAGGTCATCCACAAACCCCAGCACCGGCGTAATGTCCGGGACGGCATCAGGAGTGACCACCAGATACCCGAGGGCGGCAAAGATGCTGGCCTTGGCCCAGGCGGGAATGTCCGGGGAACGTGCCAGGTAATACAGCTGCAGGGCACGGGAAACCAGATCCAGTCCGGCTTTGGAACACACCCGCTGCAACATGGGCAGCACCAGTGCCGCCCGGTAGGCATTGCTGTATTGCGTTGAATCCGTCGCCATAGGCAATTCCTCTTACTCCAGTTGCGATCAATCCAGTGGCAGTCAAATGAATAGCGGTTGACCTAAGTAGCTTTTGCCAATAATTTATAAAATCACAGAAAGCCTACTGTATAGGGCAAATATACCAACTAGAACCAATATAACAACAATAATGCCTAATCACCTTAATGGCTAACTTAGCGCCATTCCGATTCCGGTGTTAACATTAACGTTGCCCTGAAAAAAAGAACTCACACCAGAGCACTCTCCGCCGGGAGCAAAGGACTATTCCATGAGTAAAGCCGACGATATCAAACGCAACTCCACCAAAATTTGGCTTGCCGGACTGGGAGCCTATTCCTCGGTGGAGGAGCAAGGTAGCGAGGCCTTTGAGGAACTGGTGAATAAGGGGCAAAACTTCGAACGCATCAATCACACCAAGGAGATTGAAGTGGCACCGGATTCCCGCCTGGATGAACTGAAAGTCCGCGCCAACCAGACTATGGACCGGATCGAGCGTGCCTTTGACATGCGGGTTTCTTCCACCCTGGGACGCTTGGGCATCAGCCGCAAATCCGATCTGGACCTGCTCAACGATAAAATCGACCGCCTGGCCGCCGCCCTGGACAAGGTCACCGAAGCACTGCAGAACCAAGACCGCTAACCATGACCGCCACCCTGCTTACCATTGTCGCCACCGCCCTGCTGAGCAGCCTGCTCACCCTCGGCATTGCCCAATATGTATTTCAGAAGCGCTTCAAAAAACGCTATGAGGCCGGCCTGCAGGCGGCCATCGAGCAGTTCAAGGCAGAAGTGGGACCGGAGATTGAGGCCCGGGTGAAGAAAGGTGTCATGGAAGGCATCAAATCCCTGCCTTCCCGCGAGATGCTGCGGGACACCACCCGCACCATCGCCAAAACCGGCCTGGACATCATGGGCGACAGCCTGAAAATGGCCACCCGCCCGGCCCGTCCCCGCGGCACCGGTCGCCGGCCTCCAGGCACGCCACTGGACGAGGATTAGGACAGTTTCAACGCCCGCTGATCATGCGGGGAATCAGAATCACCATGGACAGAATCACCAGCACCAGGGTATCCATGGAAATGCCCTCCAGCTGAGGCACCTTCAAATACCCGTTATGGGCCAGGAAAGCCACCACCAGCAGACAAAAACCGATTACCGTACTGATGCGGTTGGCACGCCGATCCGCCGCCAGCTGCCGCTTGATGGATTCGATTTCGCGGATCTGTTGTTGCTGCAGCTCGCCCTGGGCCCGCACTGCCATCAATGTCTCGTTGGCCAGTTGCGGCAGGTGTTCCAGGCGCACAATCCAGGCCGGGTCATTGTGCTTGAACGCATCAATCAACCCTGTAAGCCCTTCAAATTCCGGCAACCAGCTCTGCAAAACCTTCCTGGCCAGGCTCCAGATACTGAATTCCAGGGCCACCTGCATCACGTCCTCCAGGAAATCCTGGTCACCGCTGACCCGAACCCCCTCGGCCGCCATCAGGTCTTCGGCGTAACTGCCCAGCACATACTGGCTCAGCAATGAAGTGGGCAGCGTGATGCGGGCATCCACCACCTCCTCATACTCCAAAAACAGCTGGATACCGTCTTCACAGACCGCCAGGTAAAACATCCAGTCCGGCGCGGTGGTTTTGATCCTCAGCACCCGCCCCACATGCTCCTGCAGGCGGGCCTGGGCAGCGGGTTCGTAGGAGAGGGCCAGATTCACGGCCGCTTCCAGCACTTCCATCACCAGATAGCGAACCATGGATTCATCGTTTTCAGGGGCTAGGGACAAAGCAAATACCGACTATGGAGTTGTTCTTCTATCGTACATCTGACCGACTGTACCACCATCCCGAACCACTGTGAATTTATCTCAAAATTCTCAAGATTTATTCAGTTAGCAAGGTATAATGGGCCGGTTTTTTTGGCCATTATGCCATTTATTTGACTTTTTTATATGGGCCATTTGTTGCCAGTTTGTTGTCGGCTTAACAATAACTACAGAATGGGATTTCAGGCATAATCCGGGGCACTTTTTGATCCGATGCCTGTTTACACACAGTTAGGAACACCACTCGATGCTTGAGCTTTACAACGAGTTTGTAAATCACCCCGATTTCTGGAAGTACATCAGCATTCCCTTCGTGGCGGCGATCGTGGGCTGGTCTACCAACTGGCTGGCAATTCAGCTGACCTTCTACCCGGTCAATTTTTTCGGCATTCCCCCCTGGCTGGGCTGGCAGGGTATCATCCCCAAGCGGGGCAAGAAGATGGCCGGGATCGTAGTGGACAACACGCTCGACAAGATCAGCACCATGCAGGAGATCTTCGATGAGTTCGAGCCGGAAAAAATCGCGCACCACATTATCAAGGTAGCCGACGCCCGCATCGAAGAACTCACCGATGACATCATGATGGAGCGCAATGCTGTGCTCTGGGAAAATCTGCCCAATGTCCTGAAAAACCGGGCCTATGCCCGCGCCCGCCGCCAGATCCCCCAGATGATGGACAGCCTCATGGAGGACATGCACGCCAACATCGAGGATCTGGTGGACCCTAAGGCCCTGATCATCAAGAAACTTTCCGAAGACAAAAACATGCTGAACCGGGTGTTCTGGGAATGCGGCGAAACGGAATTCAAATTCGTCATCAACTCCGGTGCCTTCTTCGGCTTTCTGTTTGGTGTCACGCAAATGTTTGTTTGGTGGTACAACAAGGAAGGGTGGATTCTGCCCGCCTTCGGCCTGCTGGTAGGGCTGGCCACCAACTGGCTCGCGCTGAACCTGATCTTCCGCCCGCTCAATCCCACCAAGCTGACCCCTATCGGGCCCACAGTTCAAGGGTTATTCCTCAGCCGCCAGAATGCCGTTTCCGAGGTGTTCTGCCGCATCGTGACCGCTGAGATTCTCACCATCGGCCACATCATGAACGAGATCTTCCGCGGCCCCAAAGGGGATCGGGCCAAAGCCATGCTGAAGAGGCACATGCGCCCCATCATCGACGGCGGCATGGTGAAAACCGTGGCCCAGCTCACCGTGGGACCGGAAGGTTTTGTGGACCTTAAGCGCACCATCGAGGAAAAGACCATCGAAATGTCCCTGGCATCCTTCGACGATCCCATGTTCACCAAGGAACGGGGCAAGGTGGTGGAAAAGATGTTCCGCACTCGGATGCAGGCCATGTCCTCGGAAGAGTTCCAGGACCTGCTGCGTCCCGCCTTTCAAGAGGATGAGTGGATTTTGATCACCATGGGTGGGGTGCTCGGTCTGATGGCGGGCTTTGCCCAGCTGTTCTTTATGTTCGCCTCCACCATCTGAAGGCCATTGTTCTTTTTGACATAAAAAAACTACAATGCAGCCAACGCAGGCACTGAGAAATTTGTCCTACAATGCGTCGGCTTTTTCAGTATGATAAAAGCCCGGCTTGACCAGGCTATCAGCCTGCCTGCTGAGCTCAATACAATAACAATAGATAACAACAGGCATCCGATGCGCCGCGCCAGTCTACGCTGAAGGTACTTTGGTTTCATCACAGGTCAGGTCCCCTATGCAGTTGGCTCTCTCAATCCACCGTGCGCACACATTAGGAGAAGAGTCCATGACCCCTGGAGGTTTTGCGCCAGCATGAGTGCGCCATCTTCGGAAAACTTGATCAGCTACATCCCGGTTGTGCTGCCGCTGCTGATGGCCGCTGCGGGCTGGGGCGTGGTCAAGATGGCTCGATTCCTGGCATTGTGGCCCCGTTTTTTCGTTGGCGTCCGCCCCATGCTGGGCTGGCAGGGTTATTTCCACGCCAACAGCCAGATGTATGTCAGTCACTGGTCCAAGGAACTGTTTGAAAAAGTCTCCGGCCTGCAGCAGATCTTCGAATTCCTGGGTCCCGAAAAAATTATCACCCACCAACTGAGCAACCTCCGGCCGCAGATCGACGGCATCATCGACGATGTGATGAATGAGGATAATGCGGTGATGTGGGAAAACCTGCCGGTGCTGGTCAAGAACCGGTTTTACCTGCGGGCCCACCGCCTGCTGCCACGCATTATCGACGACATTATCGAAGAATTGGGAGATGGCCTGACCCGCATCCTGTCCTATCAACGCCTGCTGGAGCACGCAGAGAAACAGAAACCGGGAACCCTGCGCCGGATCTATGACATCCTGAGCCGACGCACCTTCAATGGTATGGCCCATTTCTGCGCCTTGCTGGGATTCGGTCTGGGCTGCATTCAACTACTGATCGCCATGGTTCTGCAGATCAGCCACCTGGAATACTGGGTCATCAGCAGCGCACTGACCGTGTTCTTTTTCTTCTGGATCTGTCAGCGCTGGATACAGTATCCCTACCACCCGATAAAGCTGGGGCGCTGGGAGATTCGCAGTCCGATTGCGAAGTTTCGTCCGCAACAGGATCAGGAACTGGCCCAGTTACTGGCGCAGGATGTGTTGTCGATCCAGAACCTGTTCAACACCCTGTTGAACGGCAGCCGCTCCCGCCGCACCCACAGCATCATCCGCAAGCGGGTGGCCATTCTGGTGGAAGATATCAACGTCCGCACTTTCGTCCAGCTCACCGTCGGCCCCATTGGCTATCTGGAGCTGAAAAACACACTGACCGACAAACTCACTGACGCCATCATTGAACCGCTGGAAGATGATGCCTTCAACCGGGAACGAGCCACCCTGGTGCAACACCACTTGCACCAGCAACTGGGACTGATGCCGGACAGCCGCGTCTATACCCAGCTGAAACGCATCCTGGAGCCGCTGTCGATTATCGGCGGTATCGGCGGCTTTCTGCTGGGGGCGTTGTCTGGCTTGCTCCAGTGGCTGCTGCTGTACTTCTGAATTCAACCCCACCCCCGGCATGAAGAATGCCTCCGCCACCAACCGCACCAAGTTCATGTCCCGCGCCTGATCAATCCAGGCACGAGTACAGCGCGTCGATCAGCGCCCTGGGGCGGGGATCAATCAACACGTAGGGCCCCATCTGGTTCATGGCATAGGCAAAACCCAGTTCCTGATCGGGATCGCCAAACGCCAGGGAGCCACCGGCCCCCGGGTGACCAAAGGCGTTGGGCCCGGGCCCGAACTCCGCTTCCAGGCTGCCTGGTTGTTGCAACATAAAGCCCGGGCCAAATCGGGTGTTGGTGAGCAACACCGGATCAGGCCCCTGGCTTTCCGCTTGATAACAACGCTGCAGGGTCGAATCCTGCAGTACCCCTTCCCGGCAGCACAGCTTGCCAAACAACGTCGCCAACGCGGCGGCAGTGGAGTGCAAATTCGCCGAAGGGATTTCCGAACGGCGCCAACCCTCCGTATTCGCCCCATTCATCACACTCATGGGATTCATTAACGCCCGGGCCGTCATTCCTGTTGGATTTTCCAGGACATGGTTGAACAGACTCACCCGACCCGGCGCCGGCGGCTGGTTGGTCGCGATCAAGTCCGCAAGGCGGGGGAGTTCCGCGTCAGACATACCGAACCCCATGTCCAGCCCCAAAGGACCGGCAATCTCCTGCTGCAGGAAGCTGCCCACCGATGCCCCCACTGCCCGCCGGAACACCTCGCCCACCAGCCAGCCGTAACTGATCATGTGATACCCATGGCGGGTGCCCGGTTCCCACCAGGGCTCCTCCCGCGCCAGGGTGTCCGTCATGCGCTCCCAGTCGTAGAGCGCCTCGTCCGGTAACGGGGTTTTCATGGCCGGCTGGCCGGCTTTATGGTTCAGCAACCAACTCACCCGGGTGCGCTTCTTGCCGTTCACACCGTATTCCGGCCAGTAGTCCACCACAGGGCGCTCCAACTCCAGCAGTCCCAATTCCACTGCTTTCTGTACACAAATGGCCGTCACCGCCTTGCTCACCGAAAACACGTTGACCAGGGTGTCCTGCTGCCAGGGTTCCTCATTCTTGTTGCGACGGCCGGCCCAAAGGTCGACCACCAGCTCCCCTTGACGGTAAACGGCGCAGGATGCCCCGGCCTCACCGAACTGTTCGAACAGCCCGCAGAATGCCGTCCGCACGGGTTCATAGGAGGGGTTACAGTGGCCTTGAATCTCGATGGTTGTCATAAGGTTTCAGTTGCTGCCCGTATTCTCAATTATGGTAGGATGGATAATTCAACAAAACCAAGAGGTTATTCCATGCAGAATCCACCAACCGGCCTCTTTTCCATTGCCTCCCTGCAACGCGTTGCATACTTGCTGGACGACCAGTTCCGGGTGCCCTTCACCCGCTATCGCCTGGGCTGGGACTTCATCCTGGGCCTGATTCCGGTGGCAGGGGACCTGCTAACCGCAGTTATGTCCCTTTTCATTCTCATTGCGGCCAGAAAATACCACATTAAAGGTAGCGTGATGTGGAAAATGCTGGGTAATATAGTGGTGGATTTTCTCATCGGGTTGATCCCCGTGGTGGGGGACGTGCTGGATGCGGGCTATAAGTCCAATGCCATGAACGTCAAGCTGTTGCTGGCCGCCATCGAAGAGCAAAATCCAGGGCTGTTTCAACGCTAAACGTTGAGTATCAGCACCGCCCTCCGTAGTAACCGGGCAGACTGCCTTAATAACAAGAACAACGAAGAAAAAATAAAATAAACAGGCACGCAGGTTATGAAATCACCAAAACCATCATCCGCCATGGCCCCCAGCGGGGCGACAGGCCAGGTGCCACAGGAGACGGACGACGACGGGCTGTCTTCCCTGAAGGACCACCTGGCCAGCGACATGGAACGGCAAATCCAGACGCTGCATCACGAACTGCTGCTGGAACTGGAGGACATGGTCAGGAAGCATGACAACCTCCCACAACAACAGAGCCTCAACACCCTGGGCAGCCTGATTCACACCATCACCGACAGCAAACTGCACAAGCTGAACCTGGAGTTGCGCCAGCACATGACCGCACGCCTGGATGCCCTGCTGCAGGACATGAAAGATGAGCAGAAGGCCTTTCAGACCGGGATTCGTGAGGAGCTGGAACAGCGGCTTCGCCCCCCCAACCTCTCCCCACGCAAAAACCACACCCTTAGTGCTGTTATACGGGCCAACCTGCCGGCGCTGATGGCGGGGCTGGCCCTGGTGCTGATGCTGATTTCCTGGCCAGGCTGAGCAATTTAGAAGCCCTTCTCATCCCCGCCACAAAACATTGGCGGCTGCTGCAAAGCTTTGTCATAGTTTACAATAATTTATATGAATGCCATGACGGGCAGAAACCGGATTTCCGTATATACTGGAAGGTATGCCCTTTTCCTCAATGCGTCTTTAAGAAGAAGTGCCCATGTCAATCAAACATGCATTGGTGGTAGATGATTCGAAGTCTGCCCGATTTTCCCTGAAAAAGTTATTGCAACAACAGGATATCAAAACGGATTTTGCGGAATCTGCCGGCGACGCGCTGAATTACCTCTCCAGCAATACCCCGGATATTATTTTTATGGATCACCTGATGCCTGGGATGGACGGCTTTGAGGCCACCAAGGCCATCAAGTCCAACCCGGACACCCGTGACATTCCGGTCATCATGTGCACTTCCAAAGAAGGCAGCGATTATGCCCAACAGGCCATCGCCATCGGAGCCTACGCCATTTTGCCGAAGCCTGCTCCCGCCGCAACCTTGACGGCCATACTGAATCGCCTGGACCCCAACACGGCTGCCAAAGAGGAAGCCAAGGCAGCAGAAGCGAAACCAACCCAATCCCAAAGCGTGGGGGTCAGCACGCGGGTGGTGGAGAACATGGTTCGCAAAGTGTTGGAGGACAAATTCGAAGCCTTCCAGAAGTCGTTGTCCGATACCATTCGTACCACCTTGCAGGAAGAAATGAAGCAAGAGCTGGATCGCGCCAAATCGGACCTGCGCTCCGAATTCAACAACCGACTCGACAGCCAGTTGCGCGAGCAAGGCACCAGTATCAGTCAGCGGGTGGCCGGCGAACTGCTGGATAAACGTTTTGAAGAAGTCAGCGAGCGCCTGAATCAATTGGTGGACAGCAGCAAGAACACCATTGACCATGCTCTGGAAGCCACCCGTCGCCCCTCTGCGGAGCTGATTGAAGAAGTGAAAAAGATCGCTCAGTTCACCTCAGCCGCCACCGCAGGAGAAGCCGCCAAAGAAGCTGCCGAAGACATCAGTCGTACGGTGGCACAGGATGTGGCTCAACAGGAACTGGGTGACTTGAAGTCCAGCATCAGTGAGCAGATGAGCGACGAACTGAACGCCAAAATCACCACCGGAAAAATGTTGGGCCTGGCGGGCCTTCTGTGCGGCATTGTCGCGATCGTGTTGAGCCTGGTTTGAGGTTCCACCTCAAACCACTTGAACCCGGTTTCGATATCACAAAAAAAAGGCTGCAGTGGGCTGCAGCCTAACGAGGCAGTAAAAATTGATGGGTGTCGATTTTACTGCGCGAGAAAAGAATCAATGCAGGTGATTACGGTCCCGGATCACCCCCACAAACAAACCTTCCACCACCAACTCCTCTGGGGCCACCATGATCGGCTGGTAGTCCGGGTTCTCCGGCATCAATGCCACCTGACCCGCTTCCAGTTTTAAGCGCTTCACAGTCACTTCGTTGTCCACCCGGGCCACGATAATTTTGCCCTCACCGACGTTATCCGTTTTGCGCACGGCAATCAGGTCGCCATCCAGAATACCAGCATCCTTCATACTGTCACCGCGCACCCGCAACAAATAGGTGGGACGCTCACGAAACAGGTTGAGGGGTAACGACAACTGCCCCTGGTGATTTTCAATCGCTTCAATGGGCACACCCGCCGCCACCGAACCCACCACCGGCAGGGTCACCCACTGCTCCATGGCTACCAGCCGCTCATCCGCATCCCAGGCCACCAGGCTCCAGCGCTGCAGATCATTCAGTAACGCCGCTTCGAACAGGGGTGCGCCTTCCAACTCGTCGCGATCGGGCCAGCGCCCCCGGGTTTCACTGAACTCCGCAATCCAATGCATGAGCTGCGCGTGGGATAGGGACACATCAGAGAGCTGGACAGCAGGAGCAGAGCGAGCGTCAGTGCGGGAACGGGAACTTACCTTTGAAGCGGATGTACCTGCAGATTTCATGTTGCTTTCTCCTCGGCCCGGTGGGAACGTGTTTTAGGACTTTTCATGAATCATTTTTACTGTATACTTTTACAGTATAGTAACCCGGATCATATGGCAAAGATTTTTTTAGAAAAATACGCAAGCCATGAATCGAAAAATCATACACATTGACTGCGACTGCTTTTACGCTGCGGTGGAAATGCGGGACGACCCCACATTACGGCAACGACCGTTGGCGGTGGGTGGCGACCCTGGCCGACGCGGTGTCATCTCCACCTGCAATTACGAAGCCCGGGAATACGGCGTGCATTCAGCCATGGCCTCTGCCCACGCCCGCCGCCTGTGTCCGGAGCTGGTGATTCTGCCGCCGCGAATCAGCTATTACAAAGAGGTCTCCCAACAGATTCATCGCATTTTTCGCATGTTCACGGAGACCATTGAGCCCCTTTCCCTGGATGAGGCCTACCTGGATGTCACGGACCAACCTCATTACCAGGGCAGTGCCACCCGCATGGCGGAAGCCATCCGCAAGCAGATCCGCGCCCAGGTAGGCATTACCGTGTCAGCCGGTGTGGCTCCCAATAAGTTCCTGGCCAAAATTGCCAGCGACTGGAACAAGCCGGATGGGCTCTGCGTCATTCCACCCCATAAAACCGACGATTTTATTCGCCAGTTACCCATCGAAAAACTGCACGGCGTGGGCAAAGTGACCGCGCAAAAACTGCATAACCTGGGAATCCGCACCTGCGCCGACATTCGCGGCTATGATCGCTTTGGTTTCATCGACAAGGTGGGCAGTTTCGGCGAGCACCTGTACCGGTTGGCACACGGCATTGATGAGCGCCCGGTGCAGGCACGCTCTCTGCGCAAATCCCTGAGCGTGGAGCACACCTATCCTGACGACCTGCCGGATCTGGCCTCCTGCCAGGAAAAATTACCGGGATTGAAACAGCAACTGGAGCAACGTTTGGAGCGCAAGCCCCAGCGCCAAGCCATCAAGAAGGCCTTTGTGAAATTAAAATTCTCGGATTTCACCAGCACCACCATGGAATGCTGTGATGACAATCCGACTCTGGATACGTATCGAGGGCTGTTCGACCAGGCTTTCAAACGCAAGGACCTGGCGGTGCGCCTGCTGGGCGTAGGGGTGCGGTTCCAGGAACAGGATACTGCTCCCTACAATCAGATTGCCTTTGAATTCTAGGGGCGTTCGGGGTTATCCCTGATGCCGGTTCTCACTCAACCAGTTGCACAACAGCCTGTACAAACGTGGGTCCTGCAGCAGGGTTATGTGACCTACATCGTCCAGCATTTCCCGCCGCACTTGTGTATGAGAAAGTGGAAAATGCTCACCCCCCATGGCACTGGCCTCAGGTACCAGACCATCCCCCAGCCAACGCTGGCCAGGCTCGTAAAATTTGCGTGCACCCAACAGCAGATGCTGACAGCCTTCGTACATGGGCAACGGTTGTTGACGCTGGCTCGCATCCTGCGGCGGCGTCACGTTAGCGTAGCGCAAGCTGCGAATCCCCAGACTGCGAATGTTGCCCAACGCCATCAACGGTCGCGCATAGGGCGTGACGCCGAGCAGTGAATTGGCCAGGTTGCCGATTTTTTCCATGGGGGCGCCATCGTGGGGAGACGCAAGATACGCCGCATGTGTCAACGCGGACAACCAGGCGCCCCGGGATTGGCTTGCCGCGTGGCAGGCGCTGCGAATAATCAGCCCCCCCATGCTGTGACCAATCATGACCAACCGCTTGTCATGGGCAGGCTTCCACTGCTGTGATAACAGTTGATCAAGTCGGCTCCCGTTTTCCCATATGGGCAAACCGGTGTTGTATCGCAACCAGGCCACTGCATAGCCCTGCTGGCGCAAGCCTGTTACAAAGGCTTGATGGTCAGGCCCCTGCCAATCCCCTTCACTCAGGCATAAGCCGTGTATGAACAGCACCACACCCTGCGCACTCTCCGCCTGGAGCCTGGACAGTGCCACTTCGCCCCCCTGCTCATCCACCGTCTCCATGGGCAGCGCCAGGGGATGCTCCCACTCATTGAGTTTGTCACCGAACACACCGTTCATGGCACTGCGCACACGATACAACGGCTGCGATACCCTTTCTGTCGCCGGAACCCGGTCCAGAATCCGATGCAGTTGAGTGGCGCTGCTCTCTAACAACATCTTGATCAACAGATAGGTCTTGGGCGCCCGCTGAATATCCGCCTGATGGGTTTTATCCCAGGGCATGGGCGCCTCACTCCAGGTATGGTGCATTTCACCCACCACCCGGGTGAGCTCACCTCCGGAGCGCAATGCCAGTGACAGCAATCCAAATAACCAATGCACGGGCGACAGGTGCGCACGACCCTGGGCCCTGCTGGACTCCCCGATAGCCTCGAACTCAGACATGACACCACCTCAATTATAGTTTACACGTGTACACTGTAATTGAGTTTTTTGACCCCCGCAAGAATATAAAACACAAACCAACCTCACAATCAAAGGCAATAATAGCGTTTTATGAAGCTATTCAATTAGATATCCAGCCCCACATTTGTGTACAAATGAACACATAAAGCACCCCGTTCCATGCCATTAAAGGACCAGCAGAGGTTCTCAGAGTCTTTCACCGTCAAAAAAACAGGTCAAAGATGGCCGTCGCCGGAAAACCGGTATCCCAATCCAACCGAAAGCCCTTTATGGAAATATAAAATTAGGATCAAATTAAACCTGAAGCTTAAAAACAGCCGCATAATCCCTATAATGTCCGAACGGGGAACACAGCAATTTTGTCCTGATCATGCCGGGCTGTGGCGGGAATGGACCCTATCCGGGTTCGTTTGTAACGACTCAGCGACAGAGCATGACCAAGAAGATACATTTAAGCAGTAATAATTAACTCCCCTTCTCTCATATACTTATTGTTGAAATCCAAAAAACAAGAACAAGACCATGGATAGAGACACACCGATAATAGTGCCAGAATATATTTCGGCTTATCTGGAGTTTCCGGAACAACTCGGCCTGAAGCGCACAGAACTGGCGCGGAAAGCCGGAGTGGACCTCGCCGCCCTGGCGGAAAACCCCAGGCCTTTCACGCTGAACGAAATCCTGAAATTGGTGGATGTGGGCATCCGGGAGCTGCAGATGCCCTATGGTGGCCTGGCCATCGGCCAGCAAATGCGGCTTACCTGCCACGGCATGGCTGGCGTTTCGGCGATGGCACAACAGACTTATGCCGACTGCCTGCAGGCGGCCTGCCGTCTCTGCGAAAAAGCTTTCCCCCCCTTCTCCATGCAGTATTTCGAGACCGAGGACACGGTGGGTATTCGGGTGATCGAGTGCATTTCGCTGGCGCCGTTTTCCCACTTCTTCATTGAGTCCATCATGGTGAACTTCAAAAACATTCTGAAGTTCCTGTTGGGCAAAGAATACGAGCCGGAACACATTGCCTTTCCCTACCCCGCACCTGAATACGAGAAAATCTACAAGCGCTATTTCAATTGCAAGATCCGCTTCAACGCCGAGCATTGTGAGTTTGTCGTGGCGAAATCGCTGGCACGACGGGAGCTGCTCTTGGCGAACCAGGGTATTGCCCGGATGGCAGAGCAGGATTTTCTGAAAACCGTACCGCCCATAAACCTGAATTACCTGCCCAAGAAACTGCGACTGGTACTGATCCAGAGCGTTGGGGCTTTTCCCTCGTTGGAAACAGCCGCCCGCAAACTGGGAATGAGTGGTCGTACCCTGCGCCGCCAATTGAATAGCCTGGGCACCAACTTCCAGAATGAATTGGATCTGTTGCGGCGGGAGTTTGCCATTAACTATCTGACCAAAAGCGACAAGTGCATCACCGAAATCGCACTGATGCTGGGCTTTTGTGATTCATCGGCGTTCAGTAAAGCGTTCAAGAAATGGACCGGGGAATCGCCGCGGGAATTCAAAAAGAACTATGGCCAGATGGACAAGTTCCGCAAGCAGGCGTTTGAAAAAGAATGGAAGACACTGGAGCTGGACACGGAAACCTGACGTCAGGCAGCGGTGTCCAGCTTGCGCGTTAACGCCAGTTCTGCATCGCCAGCTCAGTGAACTCGGACTGGCGCAGGCCGGAGTTCATTTTCAGTGACAACGACAACATCTTGGTGCTTTTGCCGGTCTGGATGTTCGCCATCACCACTTCCTCAGGGTTCCAGTACTGGCCTTCGAACAACTCGTAGCCACGGGTCTGCATGGTTTTCAGCAGCTTGTTATCCCGATCATAAAATTCCGCTTTGATCAGGCGGTAAAACTCAGTGTCAATCCACATACGGGTTTTGCTGTAACTGGACTCATCGGATTTGGGAAAGCGATCAACCACATAACAACTTTGTGTCGCGCAGGCTTCCTCCTGCACCCGTTCAAACCGGTAGTCTTCGGTTTTCTGATCAGACAGATCTTCGAAGGTGAATTCACTGCCCCGGAAAGATGAGCCTTTGTTGGAGCTGGTGATTCGTTTGACCCGGCGGGAAGACGGCAGATACAGGTATTGTTTGTCACTGCTTCCCTGTGCCGAGACCGTCAGCAGAGAGATTCCTTTTTCCCGCTGTGGAGCAGTGAAAATCAACATGCTGTAGCTGTCACCGCCGGCTTCCGTCATGGCTTTCATCAGCATCTCGCGCTCGGTGCTGCCTCCCGACTCGTCCACCAGCAACATCTTGACTTCGTGCACCAGATCCTTGAAGCCTTTGCCGTTCTGCTTGGCTTTTTCAATAATCTGTATTCCCGTCATGGGTTCAGCCAGCAAAACATTGGCCAGACACAAACCAAGAACAAAGGAAATCGCTCTTAACATAAATTGCACCCTAGAAATGATAGAAAACATCAACCTGTATATAGCCATCCCGCTCAATCAGGTTCATTTTTTGGGAATTATCTGAAATCCGTAACAGATCAAACAGGGTTTGAGGCACGTCGGTATAATCTTCCACATTGGTGAAATAATCACCTTGCCCCGCCTGTATCTCCTCCAGTCGCTCCAGCATGATTTCATACTGCTTTTCACTGATTGTGGTGTTCTCGAACGCCTCAAGTATGGAGTCAACCAGTTCCTGTGGTAACGGATAGTTACCCGCTTCCACGTCATCTGCCAGTTGCTGGAACTGCACGTAGTCCCGCGGGTCCAGCCTCGGCTCATTGGCCATGAAGTACTGACCTGTAATATTCATCGTCCAGCTGGCGCCAAAATTGTTGGTCCAGAACAGATAGCCAAAGGCTTCACTGTACTCATAGTCGGCCACCACTCCGAGAATCAGGTTACTGTCGCGGGCATCATTGAAGGCCAATCGGGCAGCCACCCCCACGTCATGATCGAACAGGGTAGCATAAATCTGGTCGCGACTGTCCCAGATGGCCTCCACATACCAGCTCAGATCAAAGTCGGACTGGAACACACCACCGAAGGTGTATTCAAACCCCGCCACCACAGACTCGAACTGCTCGATGGAACCGGTTTGATAGGTGGCCTCCAGTTTGAGCAGCACATCCTGCCACGGATAGACCATTTCCAATGAGGTCTGGTTCACCTTCTCGTACACCGGAATCAGATAGGGGTCCGCGAAGTCATAATTGAAAATGAAATAAGGATCGCGGGTCACCCCATAGAAATGGGAAAGCGCAATGTCCATGTCCGCCAGCCGGGTTTTCCAACGCACCGCAAAATCCCAGCGCCCGGACTTGCCACGATCGTATTCCTGATGATCCGGGTCTACCAGAATAGGGTAACGCATCCGGCCATCTTCACCGGGGAACCAAGCGGGGCGCACATCATACAAGCTGTACAACTCGATCAGGTCATCGCCCAGATAGAACGAGACAGCGGCCATGGGTTGCCCCAGCTTACGCTGCAAGGGCAGCTCTGCACGGTCTTTCTGGTTGATCACATCGGTGATCTTGAACAACTCATTAACGCCCCAACTGACCTGCCCCACCCCGGCCCGGAACTGGTAGTTGTCACCGTGGTGCAACCACAGGAACTCACGGGCATCCACATAATTGCGCTCGTCATCCACGGCATCGCCCCGAGCGAACAGGCCAATCACCAGCTGGTCATCGTCGGTAATGTTCTGGCTGTAGTTCAACTGCAGCGCCGCGGCCGGATAAACCTGCTCGTCCACGTTCTCCCCGGTGTCGGGATAGTAACGGGTTTGCCCATTAACCCAGCCGGAGAATTCGCCCATTTCGGCCTGAAGATCGGAGGTGAAGGCCACCATCAGGATACTGCAATGAATCAACGCACGCGTGAGGGGGACTGTTTTGAAGACCGCGCGAACCGAGTTAAGAGACTGCCACTTCTTCTGCTTCATATTTTGTTTTTATTTTATTCAAACCAACGATGTAGGAGGTGCAATAGAGTAGCACCACTGTATAGACAGGTAACACGGTTAACAGGACATTAGGGGTGGCGGCCAGCCAATGGGCCACCAGCATCAGACTCAGGGAACCGGAACTCACCAACAGGATGGCACCCGCCTGGCCTTTGATACTGTCACCAAACCGCAGGAACAGGGCTTCCAATAACGCGCTGCCGAACGCCGTGGTCAGCAGGTTAACACCCCCCTGAAACAAGCCGGAAACCAAAGCCTGTTCCGGAATTTCCCGGTTGGCCCAATAGGCCCAGCAAAACCAGGTAACGGCGGATGCCAACGCGGCAATGGTTACCCTCACCCTGGGGGAGCGGATCAACGGCAATAGTCGGGTTCGGATTGCAGAGCCCCGGCTATCCGTCATGGGGCTCGCCGGCACCGGATTGGCAGCAAACTGCCCCGGTGTTTGTGACCACTGAAAACGATCAGCAGCATCACCAACAACAGCCATTCAACCGCCCCGCCGCTGCCTTCGCTAACCGTGACATTACTCAGGCCGTCTTCAATCAGATCGGTAATATCATCATCGGTATCGGTACCACCTGGAATGAGATCATCCAGCCCACCACCGTTTTCCGCGTCTTCCACCACCAACTGCTTGGCATTGGCACAGCGCGCTGCATCCAGTCCCAGCAAATCACAACGCCACTCAATGGAATGCTGCACTGCCTGTACCCCGCCCCGGTTGAAGTGGGTCAGGAAGTCTTCAGCATCACCGGCATAGATCGCATCCACAATTGTGTCTATTGTATTGGCATCGTTGGTTCCGAGAAAACCGGACAGATAATCCGCAAAGGGCACACCATCGGGTATCTCTGTGCCGATCCCTGCCAACCCGCCCAATACGGCGATATCACCCAATCCCAACGAATCCTCAATATCGAATTCCTTCAAGGCACTCAGTGCTTCTTCCGCCTGTTCCAGGCCATAGCCACTCTGCACCAGGCCATAACCGTTCTCAAATCCAGCCAGGCCTTCTGCCCCGAATCGCAAGTTGGCTTCCGGCTCAATCACCTCTTTCAACAGAGGCAAGTCCACCAGTTCCGCCGTGGCCCGGGTGGCATCGTTGCTCATGCTGCCATCGCCAAGGGAATAATGCATCCCCATCGGTCGTGGTGACTGGCCGGGGGGTGGCGAACGATACCAGTGCGTAAAATTGTTACCGTCGGCAATATCCACGTAGTGCTGCATCATGGCCAGCACGAACAGCATTTCCGCGCCGTTCATATTCTGGGGAATCACATTGCTGGTGAAGTCATCCCAGAAGGTGGATTCGGAAAACACCTGCATCAGGCTGCCAGCACCGTTCACCAGATATGCTCCCTGCAGTTCCGGAGCCGTTGCACCGATGGCCACCCCCAGCATCGCGCCCAGGGACATCCCATCGAACATCACCCGGGAGCCGTCCAGTGCCGGCAAATCGGGATAGTCGCTGTTTTCCCAGTTGGCCAGATACTGCGGCAGAATATGACTGGTGCTGCTGATCAGCACGTTGTGGTCCACTGTTGCCTGCACAAACATACCCAACAACTGCATGATCGTCAGGGGCGAGGTCACCGCCAGGGCAATGTGCGGTTCTTTGAGGGAGTCAAAATCGGTAACCCGGGAGCCATGATTGGGATGATCAATGGCAATGGTGGCCATGCCCAACCGATCCCCCATGATGAAACCACTGCGTGTCAGTTCCTTGAAATTGCCCAGGCCGTGCCCCCACACCGAAATCGGTACCGGCTCCGCTTTGTCCCATTTTGGCAGGGTCAGAACAAAGTCGGTGATGCGGCGGGATGGGTCGGAAATATACTCGTAAGGAGGATACACACCGCCATCCGGACTGCGGAAGTTCACCAGGGACACATCCCCTTTCAGGGTCACCAGTCCAAACTCCGGGTCCCCCAGAGGTTCCGCGACTTTCAGGTTGCGCAGATAATTCGGATACGCCAACGCCGAGGCCACCATCTGCTGCATGGGTTCCACCACCTCGGCTTCCCGGCGCACGGTGAACCAGGTAAACGACAGCACGTCTGACTTATCTATGCCCAGGTCTTCCATGGCATTCAACGGCGTATTGTAGACATAATTCAACAACCAGCCAGCGTTGCGGTTCAACGCCTTTTGCACCCCTTCGGAGGCGGCAAACAGCTCCACGTTGGAGGAACTGTAGACCCCATCATTCAGCGCCGGTTTGAACAGCACCGCAATGTACTTCTCACCAAAGTCAAAACGGGTACGGGGCCAACCGATGATAACCGGGCGTGACTCCCGCAGATCCCGCTCCGGCTGCGCTGCACCGCTCAATGACACCACCATCGGCACCCGTTCACCGGTGGCCAGGTTATAGACGTGCAGATAGCCTTCACCGTCCCCGGGGATGTCTGTGAGAGGCCAATCATTTAACTCAAACATCACCGGGCCGAGGGCAGAAAAGCCTGAACTGTCATTAAAAATCTGGCTGGGACGGAACGCCGCCGGAAACTGGGCCTGCGCCGGCAACAATGTACGCACCAAACCGGAAGTGCGTCGATCGAGGATGGAGTCGGCGAAGTTATAGCGGCCAACAGTATTGCGAAACAGGTCACTGGGGAACGGCAGGCCACAGGTTTCCACCGCCAACGGGTTACAAGTACTTACCGGCGATAAGCCGGCCGCGAGCACAGTGGCCGGGGAGAACAAGATGCCCAAAGCCGCCACCAGGATTCCGCGGATGGATGGTGTCGAACGATGTGACCGGCACAACAAGACCTGTTTGATTACGCCGCCAAGCAGTGAGATGGTTCCCATTGATCTTCTCTCTTATGCCAACAGTTCCTGAATCCTGCGGAACGTTTCAGGCTGTTTCACAATGCCCTGGTGATCAGCCTGAATCAACGTCCATTTGATTCGGTTATTATTATCATTCCAGCCTAAATCGCTGCGCCCATGGGTATGCAAGTCCGCTTTGAACAAATGTATGTCCCCATCCGCCAACTCCCCGTCAATCTTATAAGTGAGTAAGCTTTTCAGGCGCTTATGATAGGCTCTCCACCACTCTATCAACATTTCTTCCGACACTTCAATGCCAATCGTGGGGAGATATTGTTTCAACCATTGTAACTTTGTGTTGTCGTCCGGCTGCTGATTAAAATCAGCAAAATGTTGCGGCGTTAAGCCCAATTCCACTGCAAACATCAGGCGCTGAAAAGCAGGGTCAAAGGTGATCTCATGCAGGCCATCCGCAAATCCACTGTCCAGCATCACCAGGCGCGGCAGTGGCTTGCGTTGCAATTGCAGTTGCGCCAGGATTTCATACCCCAGTACCCCTGCCATGGACCAGCCGACCAGCATGGTTTGCGGGTGCAGTAAGCCGTTCTCTTCCAGTAATCCGATCAGGCCCCGCGCCATGGCGGAAATCTCGGTGTGCCCCTTATCAAGCATGGGCACGGTGGCGGCAAACGCCTGCAATCCCGCCAGGGCTCCTGCCATTTGGCCATAAGCACTGGGGATGCCCAATGCCGTGGGCAGAAACACCAGGCGCTGTGCACTCTCGACATCCGGGTTGATGGCATCCAGGCGATAATCATCCCCTCGCGCGATGCAATCCGGCAGGATCAGTGACAAACGCTGGGTATGCGCCTGGGCATCATCTCCCGTAGCCAATTGTGCCAGCTCCCGAATGGTGGGGAACTGAAACAGGTTTGCCACCGTGATCGGCAATCCCAGCCGGTTATTGATGGCGGACACCACCTGGGTGGCATTGATGGAGTGGCCACCGTACTCAAAGAAGGTGCGCGTGACGTCGGTTACCGGCCGCCCCAAAACATCACTCCAGATGGCGGCCAGTTGTTGTTCCGTTTCGGTGGCAGGGGCTTCGCCCTGGTCTTCCGCTTGAGCCCGCAGGACGAGCAGTTGGTCCGGGCGAATCATTCCCTGGGCATTCCGGGCCAGAGGCTCTGAACTAACCTGGATATTCCACTGCGGTGTGTGGGCATGGTCCATGAGGGCCGGCGTCAACGCTTGCAGCTTTGTCTGCAGTTGCGCCCGCTGCGACGCAGACCTGTCCTGGCCTTGACTGTTCACCAGAGCAGGACCGTCCAAAGCATGAGCGTCCACCAGCACGTCGATGATCTCCCGGCTTCGCTCCCAGGACACCACCTGTTTGTGGATCTCAGCATTGCCGGGATCGAGCCCAATGCAATAGTTGTCCGGGGGCATCTGCAACGCCCGGGCAATCAGTCCGGCATCCTGTTCGAGGGACAGCGGCAGGAAACCTTTGTTGCGGGCCATGTGCAGATCGGCAGTGGAGAACTGCCGGGCCATGCCTGCGCCCTGCCAGACACTCCAGTTCAAACACCAACTGCGGATGGATGTGGTTCGGTTCAACGTCTCCGTTATCTGGCTTTGCAATGCATTGGCCGCACTGTAGGCCGCTGCTGACTGACCACCGAAAAAGCCATTCACGGAGCCGAACTGCACCAAAATGCTGTCGGGCCAATGTGCTTTCAGGTATTCAGCCAGGGCCCGGGTACCTTCAGCCTTGGGCTGCATCACAGTATGCCAGTGCTCATCCGTCAGCCCCTCAAGGGGCGCCATGCCCATGACACCGGCCAAATGGAACACGCCGTCCAGGCGCTTGCTGTCGATGGCTGCCAACGCGGCATCCAGGTTATCCGTCAGGGATTGCAGTTGCCAGTCCGGCAGGCAGACATAGTGGACCTGCTCGCCAAAGCGGGCCCGGAGCTGGTTGAAGCGGGACAACCGCCGGCTGTCACCCGCCAATGGCTGCCGCCCTGCCAGAATCACCTGAGCTTTGCGCACACGGATCAGGTAGTCACACAGGGTTTGCGCCAAGCCGCCCAGGCCACCGCTGATCAGGTAAGTGCCCCGGCGCACGATGGGCTCATTGGGAACCGGATTTTGTGCCACGTTCACCAGGCCGATGGAGACTTCTTGCGCGCTTTGCTGCCAGACGATGCTGCCAGGTTGTGGATAGTTCGGACGATCCAAGCCCGGCGTCAGCACACAAGCCAGTTGCTCAAGCCCTGTTTCCTGGCGCAGGGTTTCGAGCAACGGCTTGATGAGAGCCAGTGCTTCCTGGTGAGGTGTCTGCAGCCAAATGGCCAATGCTGTGTGGGCACGCAACGCCATCAGCTGCGGCAGCGATTCCGCCAATAGCTGGGCAAACGCCAACAGCCCGCCCTCGGGCTGCTGCAGATCCAGATCCAGATCCAAAGCGCCGAGATTCAACAGCAGAGGGGTCGCGTGTTGGTCTGCGGTTTCTTTCGCCTCTAACCTTTCCACTTCTAACCGTTTCACCTCCGACAGGGTCAGGCACTCATATTCCTGTTGAACGGTTTGGATCTTGCGTACGCGACGCTGGAACGCAAACAACGTGTCCACCCTGGATGGGTCAGTACGATGCCGCTCCACGTAATCCTGCACTGCAGCCTGATAATAATCCGCTTCAAATAGTTTCTTGAACTGGCCACGCTGAATTTTACCACTGGTGGTTTTGTGGAAATGGTCCTGGCTGACCTCGATGACAAAGCGGGGTACCACACTGAAACTTTCCCCAACCCGGGCTGCGATTTGTCGCTCCAGGGCGGTACGATCCGCTTCCGGCTCTGCCACATAGAACAGCACCAGCACATCGCTGTTGGCACCCTGCTCCAGGCTGACACCGGTGGCGGCAACAAAGGTGGGTTTCACTCCACTGACCCTGGCGGCCACCTGTTCCAATTCGAAACAGTAGTAATTGGCCCCATTCACCACGATCATTTCTTTTTCGCGACCGGTGAGAATCAGGTGCCCGTTCCAGATGAAGCCAAGGTCACCGGAGTTGAACCAGCCGTCCCCCACAAAGGCCTCCGCGTTGGCCTCTGGATTGTTCAGATACCCCGGCGTCACCACCGGGCCCCGAATCTGCATGCGGCCGATGACGCCTTCTTTCAACAGCTGATTGTTCTGGTCAGTGATGCGCACTTCCACACCGGGAATCACCGGCCCCAGATCCACAAAACCCTGCCCCAGGATAGGATCGGACACTACGTCCACCACGGAGGGATCTTCCGTGGGCCGAAAATGCACTGACAGGGATTGTGATGCGTGATTATTGTAGGTCATGCAGGTGCAGGCTTCCGCCATACCAAACGCCGGTTGTACAGCATCCTCATGCAAGCCATAGGGTGCCAACGCCGCCTGGAAGCCCTGCACCACCGGGGCCAGCACCTGCTCCCCGGCGTTCATCAGAATCTTCACGCAACGTAAATCCAGCTCCAGGGCTTCCTCGCTGAGAGCTAAGGCATCCAGCACCCGCTGATACGCAAAATTTGGCGCCCAACTGAAGTTCACCCGATAACGGGACAGGGCTTTCAGCCACAGCAGCGGATCGGACAATACTGCCGCGGTGGGCAATTGTATCTGCTGGATGCCCAGCACCACGTCTTTCAAATGGGTGGTGAGGATGGGCACCACATGGTCGAAGGGAAGCCAGTTAAGGCTCACATCCTCAGCACTGTAGCCATTGAACCGGGCAGACGAGGCCACATGATGTAGTACACCCTGATGAGTGATCTGAATGGCTTTGGGGGTACCGGTGCTGCCGGAGGTCAGCTGCAGGAAGGCCACAGGATCGGATTGAAACGCAGGGGTGGGCATGGGTTCACCGTGCTCCAGCAGGCGGTCGGCATCGATCACTGTTTTGCCGTCACCCAGCCAGCCTTGCGTGTCCGCCACCCGCGTGCGATCAGCCGCCACAATCAACCCGGTGTAGTTGTGGGCCACGTTATACAGTTTCTGCGCCACCCCATTGCGCTCGTGATAGTGTTCCGGTGTTGCCACCACCAGGGGGCGAACACCCAGCAGTACCGCGCCCCACCAGACCGCAAAAAAGCGTTGGTCAAACCGCATTTGCAACAGCAGGATATCGCCGGCGTTCAGACCCGACTGCAGCAGGCCGGTGGCGGCCACATGGGCATCCTGTTCCAGCTGGGCATAGGTGTAGAGTTGCTCGGCGCCGTTCTCAGCAACAAAGACGAAACCTTTTTGCGGAAACGCAGCGGCAGTCTGCTGCAACGCGGCAAACAGATGAGTGGGTACATCAGGGGCCTCGCCCTGCGCCGCGCCAGCTTGGGGAGCAAATGCCTGGCCCTGCATCCAGGCATCCGGACGGGCGTCGAGGTTTACCTGGGATAACGGCGAAACCAGGGCCTTCGGCGCAGCCGTCTGTTTCAATTGCCCTTGGGAAAACGTGGGCAATAGCTCCCGCTGGCGCCCAATCAACAGATCCGCCGCCGATCCTCCAGCCTGCTCCAGCAATGTTGCCAGGTAACGCTGGTCCAGGGCGGTCTGTTGCCGCAATGCCCAGGTATCGACGGCACCACTGACGGTATAGGGTAACGCTGGCAGGCAGACCACGTCGTCCACCAACTGCAGCAGGTCCGGCAACATCGACTGCGCTGTTTCCGCTGAGCTCACCAGCATAAGCCGACGGAACCATTCTCCCGCCGGCGTTCGATCCACCAGCACCTGATAATCATACTGTGCCAGTTGCGGCAGTTGCTGCGCCAGTGTCTGTTGCACTTGCTCGACAAGCGCTTGCTCCGCTGCATTGGCAGGACTGTCCAGAAACTGTTGTATGCGGGTTTCTGCCGGGGTTTCCAGGCTACGGGCCATCAAATCCAGTACCTGCCGGGCAAATCCCTCCACGGTTTCTGCCTGGTACAAACTGGTCTGGTAGGTCCAGTTCATTTCAAAGTGATCACCCAGGTCACTCACTGCCAACATGACATCATAGGGCGCACCGCGGGGCCCGCTCATGGGCAGGATGTCTTTGATGAAGCCATCTTTGGGCATCATATCGGCGTTGCCCTGATGCCAGACGAACATCAGCTGGAACAGTGGCGTGCGGCTGCTGTCCCGGGGTGGATTGCAATCCTGTACCACAATGGGGAAGGGGCATTCCTGGTATTCCATCGCCGCCAACAGGGTTTTCTTCACCTGGCTGAACAGACTCTGCAGCGAGGCCTCCGGTCGCACCCGTGCGCGCAACACCACCGGGTTGGCAAAATCCCCCACCACCTGGTCCATGCCCTTGCGAGAGCGCCCCATGGTGGGTGTACCTACCAGAAAATCCTGCGCACTGGTGCGTTGATGTACCAGCAACTGGAATGCGGCCTGCACGAACACAAACGGCGTAATACTGTTGTGTTTGCAGAATTGCTTGATCCGCCGATATTGTTCCGGGTCTACCCGCTGGGTGAAGGTTTTGGCTTGCAGTTGCAACAGCGGTGGCCGCGGTTTGTCTTCGGGTAACGAGATGGCCAACGGCGCGCCGGTCAACTGCTGTTGCCAGTAAAACCGCTCCTGTTTGCCACGGGCGCTCTCCAGAAAGTGTTGTTGCCACTCCACATGTTCACGGTAGCGGGCGCTCACCGGTTGTACAGACAGCGCCTGGCCGCGGGCGGCTTCCTGGTAATACTGTTTGATGTCCTGGGCCACGATCAGCAGCGCCCACAGGTCCGCGCCCACGTGCTGGATGGTGGCCATCAGGATATCCCCCTGCACGGTATTGCGGAACAGCTTCACCCGCAGGCAGGACTCATGGTGCAGGTCGAACGGCGCGTCTGCTTCCTGCTCCAGTTGTTGCTGTAATTCCTGCTGGTCCCATTGACGGCCGTCCACAAATTGTAGCGGCATGGGCAGGTGGCTCCACACCCGCTGACGTGGACCCAGATCGGTGTCCGTAAAGGTGCTGCGCAGCACCGGATGCCGTACCATGAGAGCGTGGAAAGCCTGTTTCACGGCGGCTTCATCGATGCCCTCCGCCAGGGTGCAGGCGAAGGTGGTGTTGTAGGCCGGGCTGTTCGGCGCAAACTTGTAGAGCATCCAGATGGCGCCCTGGGTATAAGCCAGGGGGTACTCATCCTGCAGCTCCGGCGCATGGTTCGCATCGCTGTCTTCCGCCTGCGTTTTTAGCCAGGCGAGAATAGCCGGCTTGTTGGCTTTCAGCACCGCTACCAGATCCTGGGTCATCAATTCCTTGGGCGCTTTGAAACGCAGGGCCTCGCCCTCCAGCCACAACTCCAGGCCACGCTCCAGGTGCGGCTGCAGCAGGTGCTCAATGCCCGCGGTCATAGTACACCTTCTACAACATCATCAACCCTGTCATCGGTTTCAGCAGCCGCCTCATCTCCGTTCAACTGGGCGTTATAGGCTTCCGCCATCCATTGCGCCACATCCCGTAAACTGGCGCCACCCAGCATTCGCACCACGGGCAACTCCACTTCCGTCACCTTGGTGACGCGGTTTTTAAACTCCACCGCCAACAGGGAATCAATCCCCATATCGATCAGGGGCTGGCTGTCATCCACTTCATCGGGCATCAGTTGCAGCGCTTTGGCCAACTGTTGCTTGAGGTAGACCAGCAGGCGTTCGCCACGCTCGTCTTCGGGGCACTCTGCCAGCTCCTCCTTGAAGGCGATGTCCTCGGCATTGAGCTCCACATCGCCGTTCAAAAGCGCAGCCGGATCTTCCGGGTCTGAAACCGATTTCAGCAGGCCACCAGCGGCAGTGATCTCCATCAGCGGTTTGAAACGCTGCCAACGGATGTCGGCCACAATCACCTGGGGCTCATCACAGTTGAGCAGACGCCCGAAGGTTTGCGTGCCGATGGACTGGTTCATCTGCAACAGCCCCCGTTTTTCCGCCTGATCACCGGACTCGTCGGTGACCATACCGGATTCTGCCCAGGGGCCCCAGTTCAGGACGATGCCCGGTTTACCCCGTTGACGGCGGCGCTGGATCACGGCATCCACCACCTGATTGGCGGCGCTGTAATGGAAGTTGCCCGCAGAGCCCCAGACAGAGGCAATGGAGGAATACGCGGCGAAGAAATCCAGCGTATCCTGCTCCGTGAGTTCATCCAGCCATTGGATGCCAAGGACTTTGTTGGCCATCAGGTTGTGGCAGCGCTCAACGTTGAGTTCCTGCAGCGGGCACAGCTCGAACAAGCCGGCGGCATGCACCACCCCTTTGATCGGGCGATCCAGACGCAAGCGATTCAAGACCGGCTCCAAGGCAGAGCGGTCCGTGAGATCCACCTGCGGGATCTCCACCTGGGCGCCCAGTTTGCGCAGCCCCTCCACCCGCTCAGCGGCGGCCCCGCTCACCCCGGATCGACTCAGTAACGCCAGGTGACGGGCGCCCATGCGCACCATCCATTCAGCAATGGACAAGCCCAGGGAACCGGTGCCACCGGCAATAACATAAAAGCCTTCGTCGGTCAGTTTGCGATTGCGGTTGGCAAGGCCATCGGCATTCACGCGGGCCACGGCAGGCGCCCACCAGCTTTGCTGCCGCAGCGCCACCCAGGGGCGGTCCACACCGTTGGTCATGGCCCTGGCTACCTGCAGTGCGTTGGCTTTTGAAAAGCTTTCCACGTCCACGGCGGCTTTCATTTTGTCCGCCAGTTCCAGGCTCAGGTTCTTGGCAAAGCCCAGCACCATGGCTTGTTCCGGTTTGACTTCCGCCAACTGATTTGGGGTTGCCGTGGCCGACTCGGTCAACAGCCACAGTTCCACATGGGGGGTTTGCTGCACGGTTTTGGCCACACTCAACATCAGGCGGGTCAGAGCAGAAGACACATCCGCTGCATTGGCGTGTTCCAATCCCGCGGTGGACAAGACCAGGCGCAAGGGCTGCCCCGCCGATGCCGAGGACAGTACCTGCTGCAATAAATGGCTGGCATCGCCTTCCCGGGTCAGGGTCTCCCGCTCCGCCGCCGACTCGATGGTGACCGTATCGTGTTCAAACTGATAACAGGCGGTGGTCACCGCCGTGGCCTGCTCCCCCAGTTGTGAGGCAAACTCATCGGCAATGGAATACGTTGGGAACAGCAACACCCAGGAACCCTGTCCGACGGGCAGGTCGTTCAGGGGCTCGGTGGGTTCCCAACGTAACTGGTACAGCCAGTTCCTGGCTTTCTCTGGCAGCTCCTGGCGCTGCATGTAGGCACGCAGGGTTTCGTTCCAGAAACTTTTGCGCTGGTAACAATAGGTGGGCAAGGAAAGCGGCGCCACCTGTTTCACCGGCACCACGGCCGCCCAGTTCAGGTCCAGCCCCGCCACATAGAGCTGGGCCAGGCTGCGGGTAATGGTGTCCAGGCTACTGTGATTTTTCTGCAGGCTCGCCACCGTCACCAGCTTTTCATCACTATGGTGCTGCTGATGATGTTGCGCCAACGTATCCTGCACCATGGACACCAGGGCGGCGCCGGGGCCCACTTCCAACGCCACGTCCACCTGCGCCTCCAGCAAGCCCTGGGCGCAGGCCAGGAAGTTCACCGGATTGCGAATCTGCTGCACCCAGTAGTCTGCTTCGGCCATCTGCTTGCCCACGTGCTGCCCGTTGAGGTTGGACAGCACCCGCATGCGGGGCACAGTGAATTTGATGTCGCTGATGGCGGCCCGGAACTGATCCAGAATGGGCTCCATGGCTTGGGTGTGAAACGCATGCTGCACCGGCAACAGTCGACACTCCACCGACTGCGCCTGCAGTGCGGCCTGCAACGCCTGCACCGCTTCCGGCGGCCCACCCACCACGGTGTTCTGGGGGCCATTCAGGGCGCAGATTTCCAGATCGGGATTAGTCTCCAACAGGCTTTGGGTTTGTGCCTGATCGGCAAACACCACCAGCATGCTGCCCGGTTGCGTTTGCCCCATAAGGCGGGCGCGGGCCGTCACCAGCTTGCAGGCGTCGGCCAGATTAAAGACCCCGGCGATGGCGGCAGCGGTGATTTCCCCCACGCTGTGACCCGCCACACAATCCGCTTTGACACCCCATTGCATCCAGGTTTTGGCCAAGGCGTATTCCAGGGCGAACAATGCCGGCTGGGTATATTGGGTCTGGTTCAGCAAGGCGGTTTGCTCACCCCACATTATGTCCTGCAATGGTTGATCCAACTGTGGATTCAACTGTTCGAACACCAGGTCCAGTTGCTGGCGGAACGCAGGCACCTCGGCATAAAGCTCCTTACCCATGCCGGCAAACTGGGCGCCCTGCCCGGAAAACAGCAACGCGACCTTGTAAGTGGGTTTGGCCTTGACGCCGCGCAGGATGCCTTCAGCCTGGCCCCGTTTTTCCGTCAGCAACGCACTCAGCTGTTGCACCGATTTGGGCAGGAACGCGGTACGGAATTTGTAATGATCGCGCCCGGCCGCACAGGTACGTGCTATCTGCGACAAGCTCAATGAGGGGTTCACGTCCATGTGATGTCCCATTGCGTCCTGCCACAGGGAGACTGCCAGGGGCTGTTTGGCAGAGGTGAGCACCAGCGGCGGAACCCAGGGTTCCGCCACCGGCGCAGAGTCTTCCGCGCTGGATGCGTCGGTTTTGTGCGGCGGAGAATATTCCTCCAGAATCACATGCACGTTGGTGCCGGTGAAGGCAAACGCGCTGAGCCCGGCCCGCAATTTACCGTCTTCCGCGGCGTACTGATCCCATTGTGTCAGTTTGTCTGTAACCTGGATCGCCATCTTGCTCCAGGGAATATAGGGGTTCGGTGTAGAGTAGTTGATGTGTGGCGGGATGGTTCGGTGCTGCAGGGACTGAATCAGCTTGATGAGCCCGGCCGCGCCGGCGGCGGCTTCGCTGTGACCGATGTTGGTTTTCGCTGAGCCCACCAACAAGGGATGGCGACGACTCTGCCCGGCACAATACACCGAGTTCAATGCACCCAGTTCGATGGGATCACCCAATGGCGTTCCGGTGCCGTGGGCTTCGATGTAGCTCACGTCCTTGGCTTCCAATTGCGCCTGTTTCAAGGCGGACCGAATCACGTCTTCCTGGGCGGATTCATTGGGAGCGGTAAAGCCCTGGGATTTGCCATCCTGATTTAGCGCCGTACCTTTGACCAGAGCCAGGATGTTATCACCATCGGCGATGGCGTCCGACAGCCGCTTCAGCATCACCACACCACAGCCTTCGGAACGCACATAGCCATCCGCGGCGGCATCAAAGGTTTTGCAGTGGCCGTCCTCTGACAACATCCGGGCCTTGGCGAACACGATCGAGATCGCCGGGTTCAGCACCAGGTGCACACCACCGGTCAAAGCCGTGTCACATTCGCCTTGTCTCAAGGACTGGCAGGCGTAGTGCAACGCCGTCAGTGATGAGGAGCAGGCGGTGTCCAGGGCCAACGCCGGGCCTTTGAAATTGTACAGATAGGAAATACGACAGGGGGCCGCGCTCATGGCGTTGCCAATGCCCTGCCAGGGCGTCAGTTCTTCGGCTTTGCCCAGGATGCTGCCCAGATGGGCGTAATCAGCCGAGGCGATTCCCATGAAGACACCGGTGCGGCTGCCGTTCAGGCGACCGGGTGCATAACCGGCCGATTCCATGGTTTCGTGGCAGACTTCCAGCAACAGGCGATGCTGGGGATCGATGTCCTCCGCCTCACGGGGAGAGATACCAAAGAACTCCGCATCAAACTGATCCGGATCATCGATGATGCCCAAGCCTTTGGTGTAGATTTTTCCAGGCGCATCCGGGTTGGGATCATAGAGTTCGTCCATGTTCCAACGTTCGCTGTTATCCTGCTGGGTGATGCAGTCGACGCCGTTGTATAGACGCTCCCAGAATTGGTCCGGGTTGGTGGAGCCGCCCGGATAGCGGCACCCCATGCCGATGATGGCGATGGGTTCGTGGGCGGCCTTTTGGTATCCGGCCAGCTGGCGCTTCAGCGTTTTGATTTCTTTTAACGCATTCAGCATCAATTCTTGTGTTGATTTGCTCATGTCTGCCCCCGGAGCATTTATCGGTGTCTGTTTGGAGTCCGTTCTAGCATCGAACCAAAGGTGCTGGCACCGATTCGGTTTGAAACACGGGCTGTGCGCCCCACCTCAACCCATCCCTGGGGGCTTCACAGCGGCGTCCATGCCGCTGAGAGTTTCAAACCGAATCGCTACCAGCACCTCCCGATGCCCGAGCGTATTCACACTCCAATTACGTCACCTTAAATAAATCAGTCTTCATCGTCCTCGCCCAATTCCGCCGCCAGCATCGCTGCCAGCTCGTCATCGGACAGGTCATCCAACTGATCCTCTTCTTCCTGCTGTTCTTGTTGTGCAGAGGCCTCCATGTTCTCTGTTTCTTGCGCGGCGTCGTCCGCATCCGCCATTTCATCCGCGAACATATCCTGAATCAGGAACGTACTCAGACTGGCTACGGTGGGATACTTGAACATCAACGTGGCCGGCAGTTGCTTGCCAATCAGCGCACACAGGATATTACGCAGTTCCACCGCCATCAACGAATCCAGACCCAACTCCTGCAACGGCTGGTTCGGGTTGATGGTATCGGATTCGTCCAGCCCCATGACCCGCTTGATCTGTTCACAGATTTTCTCGATCAGCATGGGTGTACGTTCGTCAATGGGCGCATCCGCCAGGCCGGCACGGAACTCGTCGGCCATCTTCTGCAGATCCGCATCCACACCGACGCTGGCTTTTACATCCAGCTCAGAGAGGAAAGCGGGGATCGAGCCGGACATGTTGGCCAGGGCGGCCCAGTCGATCACCATCAGACCACGCTGGACGGGATTGCCTGCCAGCACCTGGGCAAACCAGCTCAACCCCACCTGTGGATCGATCAAGTGTACACCGGAGGCTTTGGCGTTGGCTTCCACCTGGCTGTTGGCCGCCATGCCCACCTCGCCCCAGGGGCCCCAGTTGATGGCGGTGGCCGGCATCCCCAGGCCGCGGCGGTAGAACGCCAGGCCATCCAGGAAGGCGTTGGCGGCAGCGTAGTTGGCCTGCCCGGGTGCCCCCAACAGCGATGACAGGGACGAGAACAACACAAACATATCCAGCGGCAGTGCTTTGGTTTCTTCATGCAGATACCAGGCACCCGCCAGTTTCGGCGCCATGACCTTTTCAAAGCTGGCCATATCCTGGTTCACCACAAAGGCATCCGCCAGAATACCCGCTGCGTGGATCACACCGGCCAAAGGCAGACTGTGCTCACGCACGGTACTCATCATGGCCGCCACCTGCTCGCGATCACCGGAATCGGCTTTCACCGTGGTGACACGGGTGCCCTTGGCTTCGATGGCTTTCACACCTTCGGGGTCAACCTCACGCACATCACGACGGGCTGCCAGAATCACCTCACCGGCGCCCTGATCCGCAAACCAGTTGGCGAACAGCATACCCAGGCCACCGCTGGCGCCGGTGATCAGGTAGGATCGATCCGCTTTTACCTCGACAGAAGGATCGTCGCGGTTAATCAGGATCTTGCCGATGTGCTTGCCTTGCGCCATATAACGGAAGGCGTCCATGGCCTCTTTGTGTTTGAACACGGTGTACGGCAGCGGCTGGTAATGACCGGCTTCCACGTTCTCCACGATCTCTTCCATCAACTCACGCAGGGCATTGGGGTTCTGCATGGTGACGATGACGAGGTCGAAGGCTTCGTAGTAAATGTCCTCACGGAACGCTTTCACCCGATCCTGGGTCCAGATATCCGCTTTACCGATTTCGATGAAGCGACCGTTGGGATTCAGCAACTGCATGCTGGTGGTAATGAATTCCCCGGCCAGGGAGTTCAGCACCACATCCACCCCGTCACCACCGGTGACATTGCGGATCTGCTGGGCAAAATCCAGGGAGCGGGAATCAAACACATGCTCCACACCGATCTTGCGCAGGTAATCCCGCTTCTTCTCACTGGCGGTGGCAAACACCTCCGCACCGATGTGCTTGGCGATGTAGATCGCCGCCAGGCCGACACCACCGGCCCCGGCGTGAATCAAGACCCGCTCGCCTTTCTTCAATTTCGCCAGGTTCTTCAGGCCATGCAACGCGGTGGAATACACCACTGGAATGGTGGAGGCCTGGTTGATGGACAGGTTGCTGGGCACACGGCAGGTGAGCAGCTCCTCGGTGATGGTCTGGGTACTCATGCAGGATTCCGTGAGCGGAACCATCACCACGTCACCCACTTTAAAGTCCTTCACGGCGGCGCCCAGCTCAGTCACCTGGCCGATACACTCACCGCCCAGAGGACCGGCCTCACCGGGATACACATCTAGCACACCCATGACATCACGGAAGTTCAGGCCGGCACTCAATACTTTAACTGCCATTTGGGTGGAACCCAGGGTGCGGGGTTCAAAGGGCACGAACTTCAGATCTTCAAAAGTGCCCTTCTTCTCGATGATGAGGCGATAGGGCGCCTCCGGGATGGGCATACCGGCTGCTTCCACGGTGGTGCGCGCCAGGCGTGCGATCATGCGCGTACCGCGGCGATAGGCCACCAGTTTCTCACCACCGGCTTGCAGCATTTCCTGGGCCAGCGACTTCGCGGCCCGGGCAGCACTCTCAGCATCCACATCCACCAGCACCGCGTTGTATTCGGAGTGCTCCATATCCAGCACTTTTCCGAAACCGATCAGTGCAGAGTGCGCTGGATTCACATAGGTGTCGCTGCGCTGCGCTGCCACACCAGCTTCGGTCACACACCAGAGGCGGGGCGCACCGGCACCGGACATCAGCTGCAGGGCTTTCAGCATGTTCAGAATGGGTGAGAAGATGCGTTTCTGTAGCCCCATCACATCCCCATCCGGGCCACCTTCCGGCGCCACATACACCATGCCCGCCACCTTATCCAGGCCACCCACGGCTCCGATGGCCTGCATCCACTGACCACCGTCTGCCGGGTTCAAGGTAATGCGATTACCCTCCGCAGCAAAGGTGGCACTGTCATCACAGCCAATCTGCCATACGGTCACGCCATCCTGGGCCGACAGCTCGGCGCAGATCGCACTGGCCAGGCCACTGGGCTCGCCCACCACCATAAAGGTGCCGGCCAGCGGTTTGAGCTCCTGGTCCGCCGGAATGTTCTGAGTTTTCCAGTGCACTTCATAGTGACCATCAAAGGGATCCTTGCTGATGGCACGCAGCAGTGCTTCCTTGGGAGCGCGCTTGCTGTGGAGCGTATCCACGTCGATCAGGATATTGCCCTGGTCGTCGTACACCTGGATGGTGTGAGAGTAACTCTCCATTACCTCATTGGGATCTTCCGGCGGGTTCTTGATCTTCACATGACACCACAATTCCGTGGTGGGCTTGCGGAAGAAGCACAGGTTCTCGATGGCGAATGGAATGTAGATGGCATCCACTTTCGAGGCATCGAAATCATCGTGCATGGCCGCCAGCGCAGAGCTTTGGAAGCAGGAGTCCATCAATCCGGGGTGGATCATGTACTTGCCCTGCTCGATGGCGGATTCCGGCAGGCGCAGGCGGGTCAGGGTTTCACCCGGTCGACGCCAGAACTCAGAAATCCATTGGAACTGAGAGCCCAGTTGATAGCCCACTTTCCACATTTCGCCGTAGAACATATCGCCGCTGTAGCTGTGAGTGGCGCGGCCTTTAATCTGCTCGATGTCGGCCGGTGTGAGCACCTGGGTCGAATCGGGGCTGTTGCACGCGGCCACGTTCATGCTGGCATGCATGGTCCACTCGGTTTCACCGGCCTTGTCATCCCGGCTGAAGCCTTTCACTTCGAAATCATCATTCGCGGTGGCCGGCAGTTTTTTAAAGCCATAATGAATGCGCCGCTTCTGCCCTTCTTCCAGAATGAAAGGTTCGGGGAACACCACGTCGTCCAGCTTCACCGGTTTTTCACCGTACACATCCCGTGCGCAGAGAATGGCATTGGCCACATGGAAGGCACCAGGGGCCACCACCACTTCATACAGACGGTGATCGTCCAGGTTGAACGGATGGCTGACGCCGAAATTATTCTCGAAGAAATAATCCTCGCTCATGGGCGGGCGCAACATGGTCAGCAGGTTCTCAGTCACCTCACCCATGGCACCACCGCCGGTGGCAATACCGTTGTCGTTGTCACCGAGCCAGTAGCGCTTACGATCAAATGCGTAACTGGGCGTGGCCACCCGTTGCCGGGCAAAGGGTGCATCAAATGCAGCCCACTTGATGTCGACACCGCAGGTGTACATCTGGGCTACGGCCATATTGAATTGGCGCTCGGCATTCTGCTTGGCGCGCAGGGTATGCACAAACCGGCACTTGTCCGACCCCAGAATCTGAGTGGCCAATCCGGTGAGGGTGGAACCCGGGCCGATCTCCAGACACAGATTGACTTTCTGATCCTGCAGCTTGGTCACCGCATCCACAAACAGTACCGGACGTTTTACGTGATCCACCCAGTAGGCGGACTTGGACATCTCGCCCTGGTTAATCTGACCGTTCACAGTGGACAGAATATCCAGTTTGGCCGGATGGTATTCGATGCTCTCGGCAACCGCTTTGAATTCCGCCAGCATGGGTTCCATCATGTTGGAATGGAAAGCGTGGGACACCGTCAGCAGGCGGGCATCGATGTCCTGGGCCTTGGCTTTTTCAATGATGGCCGCGATGCCGTCGGCAGTGCCGGACACCACGGTGTTGCCCGGTGCATTGCAGGCCGCTACCTGCACATCGTTCACACCTGCCAGCAACGCATCCACCTGATCACGGGTGGTCAGAATCGCGGCCATATCGCCGGTTTCACATTGTTCCACCATCAGGCGACCCCGGGCCACGATCAGTTTCATGGCGTCTTCCAGGCTCATGATGCCGGCCACTACTGCCGCGGCATACTCACCGACACTGTGACCCACCATTACGCTGGGCTTAACACCCAAGGCCAGCCATTGCCTGGCCAGCGCATATTCCAGGGCAAAGATGGCCGGTTGAGTATATTGGGTGTTGTCGATCTCAACGGAGCGGTCACCCCACAGCAATTCCAGCAAGGAGGCACCGGTTTCCTGTTCGAACAGCTTTTCACAGGCGTCCAGGTTGGCTTTGAAGGCAGGATTGGTGTCGTACAGTTCCTGCGCCATACCGGCATACTGCGAGCCCTGGCCGGTGAACAACCAGGCTTGTGCGGTCACCGGTGTACTGCCGTCACCGGTAAAGCTGGCAGCCACGGACACCCCTTCCGCCACCTGCTTGAGTTTATCGACCATGGCCGCTTTGTCCGGTGCCACTACGGCAACGCGATGCTCAAAGTGCTGGCGAGCCGTGTTCGCAGTAAACGCAATATCCGCCAGCGCCGCTTCCTGGGCATTGAGGTTATCGTTCTGCAGGAACTCGGCGTAACGCTTGGCCAGACCCATCACCGCACCTTCGGTTTTACCGGACAGGCTCAACACATGGCTGGTGCGCTCAGTGGCGTTGATCACTTCTTTACGCTGCGGCGCTTCTTCGAGAATCATGTGCACATTGGTGCCGGAGAAACCGAAGGAACTGATGCCCACCCGACGCTTGCGCTCACCGGTTTTCCATTCACGGCTCTCGGTGGGAATGGTGAACTTGCTGGCGTCCACAGCAATGTGCGGATTGAACTTGTTGAAATGCAGATGCGGGGGAATCTCAGCGTGTTGCAGCGACAGCGCTGCTTTCATCACGCTGGAGACACCGGCGGCGGATTCCAGGTGACCGATGTTGGTTTTCACCGAACTGATGATCAGCGGATTCTCACTGCTGCGGTTGGTGCAGTAGACGGCTTCCAGGGACTGCACTTCGATGGGATCACCCAAAGGCGTCGCCGTACCGTGGGTTTCCACCCAGTCCACGTCGTCCACGGTCAAACCGGCATTAGCCAGTGCCGCGCGAATCACGTTTTCCTGTGAAGGACCATTCGGTGCCGTCAGACTGCTGGAACGACCATCCTGGTTGATCGCGGAGCCCTTGATTACCGCGACAATGTTATCACCGTCACGCTCTGCATCGGACAGGCGCTTCAGGGCCAGTACACCCACACCTTCACCGCGCACATAACCATCAGCGCTTTCATCGAACGTTTTACAGCGGCCTTCTTTCGACAGCATGTGGGCTTTCGACAGGGCCACAAAGGTTTCCGGCATGACCATGGCATTTACACCACCGGCCAAAGCCATATCACATTCGCCATTGCGCAGGCTTTGCGAAGCCAGGTGAATCGCAACCGCGGAAGAAGAACAGGCCGTGTCCACGGTCATGGTGGGGCCCTGCAGGCCCAGGTTAAAGGCCACCCGACCGGCGATCACGTTCAACGCATTACCGGTGGGGATGAACATGATGTCCTCTTCCCGCGCGCCGGTGGCACAGGCGCGAATGTATTCGTTGGCACCCACGCCCACGAACACACCGGTGCGGGTCCCGTTCAGGGCATTGGGCGCGTAACCGGCGTTCTCCAGAGAACTCCAGGACGCTTCCAGCACCAAACGTTGTTGAGGCTCCATGCTCTCGATTTCACGGGGCGCAATACCGAACAACTTGCCGTCGAAGGATTCGATGTCGTCCACCAGACCCGCGGACAAAGTGTAGGTTTTGCCCGGGGCATCCTCATTCTTGTCCAGATACTGCTTGATATCCCAACGCTCGCTGGGTTCATCGTTAATGCCGCATTGGCCGTTCTTCAACAGATTCCAGAAATCCCCGGGACCATTGGGGGCCATGGGCATCTTACAGCCGATGCCCACGATGGCGATGGGTTCGCCGTGGAATGAGCCTGCGGTAAAGTGCGCGGCTTCCGCCTCCTCGCCATACAGGTTCACCGCGAAATATTCAGCGATCTTGTTAATGGTGGGGTAATCAAAAATCAGGGTGGCCTTCATGGCCTGGCCGGTATCCCCTTCCACCTGTTTCTTGATTTCCAGCGCCATGATGGAGTCGATGCCCAGATCCATCAGTGGCATTTCCGGGTCCACATCGCTGCCTTTCCCGGTCACACGACCAAACAGCTCCTGCAGATAACCCACGATCTTGGCTTGCCGTTCTTCGGTTTCCAGCGGAATCAGGGATTTGAAGAAAGCGGACTTCTCCCCGGTGACGCCGGAAGTGGCGGCCAGACTTCGACCCAGGGTGCCGAACATGGGATGAGGCCGACGCATTTCCAGAATTTCACGGAACCGACTCCAATCGATGTCCACCACCGTTTGATGGGCGTTGCCACCGCTCCAGGCTTTGGTCATCAGCTCAATAGCGGATTCCGGATCAAAGGGTTTCAGGCCGCGACGTTCTGCCTCTTCCGCGGCATCGCCGGTGGCCATGCCCGCACCACCCCATGGGCCCCAGTTGAAACCGGTGGCGGGCAAGCCCTGGGCACGACGGTAATCCACCAGGCCATCAAGGAAATGGTTGGCCGCTGCGTAATGCGCCATACCGCCGGAGCCCCAAACCGAGGCGATGGATGAAAACACCACGAACAGGTCCAGCTTCACATCAGCAGAAGCTGTGTGCAGGTTCAGGGCACCTTCCAGTTTGGAGCGGGTCACCTCCTGCCATTGCTCGAACGTCATATCATGAGCCAGGGCAATGTCACTGATCCCGGCTGCGTGCACGATACCCTTCAACGGGTGGCTGGACTGAGCCAGTTCACCCACCAGGTCCGCCACGGCAGCGGCATCCGCCACATCCACATTGGCCACAGAGAAGCTCACACCCTGTTGCTGCAGTTGTGCAATGCGTTCGGCTCGCTCGCCTTCCAATCCGTCCAGACTGCCGCGGCGACTCATCAGCACCAGATGTCGGGCACCGGAACGGGCCAGGGCATCGGCCACATACAGACCCAGGCCACCCAAACCACCGGTCACCAGATAGGACGCGTCAGCATCCAGTTTCACCAGAGTATGGGAAGGCAGGCGATCCTGCCCCAGACGCAGCACCTCACGCTGCTCGCCTTCGATCCGCACCACATCTTCCAGCGCGTTGGCACACAGCTCTGTTAACAGCGCAACACCCATTTGCTCGGCACTGCCGCTCAGATCAACGATACCACCCCACAGCTCACCGGCTTCCAGGGCGAAACCTTTGGCGAAGCCCAACATGGGATAAGCCGCCAGATTGACGTTGTGCTGGCCATAGGCGTTCTCGCTGACACACCAAATGCGGGCAGGATTGCTGGCATCACTGCCGACGATGATGCCTTTGGCCACGGCCATGGCAGCATGGATCTGGTTGTGTACCACACCACTGATATCATCCAGGCTGGCGGGCATAGTCGGCGCCAATACCAGCACCGGCAACACCTGCCCGGCCTCCTGCGCCTTGGCCTGCAGCGGCGCCAGAGCCGCTTTGATGGCGGCAGCATCCAAATCCAGAGCCAGTTGCAGAACCTGGGCCTTGGCCTGCAGCGGTGCCAGCCAGGCCGGCGCTGCGCCAATCACCACCACATCACTGAAATTCGGCTCAGCGGTTTCCGGCAACGCCGCCGCAAACCAGTCGGTGTTATAGAGCAGGCGACCAAAGGACATGCCTGCCGCCTTGCTGTAATTACCGATACGGATCTTGTCCACCCAGAAACTCTGTTTCTGGTAGGGATAAGTGGGCAGGTCCACCCGGGTACGCTCACCACCGATGAACAGGTTTTTCCAGTTGAGGTTGGCACCGGCACAATGCAGGGACGCAATCACTGATGTCAGGTGCGCGCTTTCGTTACCGTCACGATCCACGCTGTGCAGATAGGTGATGGGTTGTGCCGATTCAATACACTGGGGCGCCAGTTTCACCAGGTTGGCACCCGGGCCAACTTCCAGACAGGCCTGAATTTTCTGTTGCCCCAATTCCTTGGCCGCTTCCAGGAACAAAACCGCATCGCGCACATGCTCCACCCAGTACTGGGCGTTCTTCACATCCTGGGTGGCCGTCTTGCCGGTTTTGCTGGAGATAAACCGAATGCGCGGAGCCTTCAGTTTCACCTGCTCCACCACCTGGGCAAACTTATCCAGCATGGGCTGCATCATGGGGGAATGGAAGGCATGGGAAACGGTGAGCAATTTCGCTTTGATGCTTTCATCGCTCAACAGAGCCACCGCCTGCTCCACCGCAGGCTTCTCACCGGAAATCACACAATTGCGCGGACCATTCACCGCAGCAATGTCGATGACGCTGTCCAGGGTTTCAATCACATTGCGGGTTTCTTCCGCACTGGCGAACACCGCCGCCATGGCGCCACGGGAACACTCGCTGGCCATCAGACGGCCGCGGGCACAGATCATCTTGACCGCGTCTTCCAACGACATCACCCCGGCGTACACGGCGGCGGCGTACTCACCGATACTGTGGCCGGTAACGCAAGCCGCCTGCACACCCAACGACGTCCACAGCTGGGTCAGGGCGTATTGCAGAGCGAAAATAGCAGGCTGGGTATACTGGGTTTCATCCAACAGCGCGGTGTTGTCACCCCACATGATGGACAACAGGGGTTGGTCCAGTTCAGCGGTCATCAACTCCGCTACGGTATCCAGAGCTGTTTTGAAGACGGGGAATTTCTCGTACAGGTCCTGCCCCATGCCGGCAAACTGGGCGCCCTGGCCGGTGAACATGAAGGCCATCTTGGCAGGATTGGTGCCCACATCATTGATGGCGATGCCGGTGGCATCCCCGTTTTTCAACAGGCCATTGAGTTTATCGGCGGCTTCCTGGGCGGAACCGGCCAACACCGTGGCCCGATGACGGAAATGATTACGCCCTTTAGCCGCGGTGAAACAGACATCGTTCCAGTCATAACCCTGCACCGACGGCAGCGCCAACGCATCCGCGTAATTCTGCAGGTAGGCCTGCAGCGCATCCTTGGTTTTGGCGGAGATGGTCAACAAGTCCGGCGCAAATTGGGTAGCCGGTTTTTCGTCATTGATGTCGGCGGGAATCGGCGCCTGCTCCACAATGATGTGGCAGTTGGTGCCGCTGAAGCCAAAGGAACTCAAACCACCGATCCGTACCGGGGCCTTCCACTGCCGCTGCTCCGTGGGCACCTCGATAGCGATGGTGGACCAGTCAATATACGGATTCGGTTTGGCAAAATGCAGATGACGGGGAATGGTCTGGTTATGAATGGACAGTACCAGTTTGATAAAGCCCGCCACGCCGGCAGCCGCTTCCAGGTGACCCATATTGGTCTTGATGGAGCCCACCACCAGCTTGTCACTGCGTTGCTGGCCATATACGGTGTTCAATGCCGCCAGCTCAATGGGATCACCCAGGGGAGTTCCGGTACCGTGGGCTTCAATGTAGGACACGTCTTCCGGCTTGACCCGGGCATCCTCCAAAGCGGCGCGCAGCACTTTTTCCTGGGCCAACTCATTGGGTGCGGTAATGCCCTGGCTTTTGCCATCCTGGTTTACCGCGGAACCCCGCACCACTGCCAGCACATTGTCACCGTCCCGCAGCGCGTCGGATAAACGCTTCAACACCACCGTGCCACAACCCTCACCGCGCACATAGCCATTGGCATCCCCATCAAAGGTTTTACAACGGCCGTCCGGCGACAGCATGCCGGCGCGGGCAAAAATCATGGACGTAGTGGGTTCCAGGATCAGGTTCACCCCTGCTGCCAAGGCCATATCGGATTCGCCTTTACGCAGACTTTGAATCGCCAGGTGAATGGCGACCAATGAAGAGGAACAGGCGGTATCAACCGACAGGCTAGGGCCCTGCAAACCCAACAGATAACTCAAGCGACCGGAGGCCACCGAGTGGGAATTACCGGTGCCGTTATAGGGAGAAATGTCTTCCAGGCTGCCGTACTGTGCCTGCATGTGGGAATAGCCCATATGACAGATCCCGACGAACACGCCGGTTTTTGTGCCCATGAGGGAATCCGGGGCAATACCCGCATGCTCCAGCGAATCCCAGGTGGTTTCCAGCAACAGGCGCTGTTGCGGCTCCATCAGAGTGGCTTCCACCGGTGCGATGCCAAAGAACTCCGCATCGAACTGGTCCACATCGTCCACCAAGCCATTAGCTTTGGTGTAGAGCTTGCCCACCGCTTCTGGATCAGGATCATAAAAATCATCCCCCACCCAACGCTGGTCCACCATGTCCACAATGGCGTCCTCGCCGTTCTGCAATAACTCCCACAGACGTTCCGGGCTGTTGGCACCCCCCGGCAGGCGGCAACCCAGGCCGATTACCGCAATGGGTTCGTGTCGTTCTTTTTCGAGCCGCTGCACCGAATCCTTCGATTTTTTCAGCTCTTTCAAAGCCTGTTTGAGTAACTTGGCGGTATCGGTGTTGTTATTGTTGGACATAGTAACCCCGTGAAGCCCCTAGGCTTCTTCTCATATTGGTCTAATTGTATTTTTGGAATAGGCTGGGAATGCACCGCGCAGGTGCGGGTGCCTCTACGCGGTGTTTTTCGTCAGGTCTTCTTTTTCTTCGTTCTGCTCTTGCGTGAAATCTTTATCGGTAAGCTCTGAGGCAAAATGATCAATCAACGCCTTAACGGTGGGATAGCGCATCAACTCAGTGGCGGGAATGGTTCGCTCAATTCGATCCTGCAGGCGGTCAACCAGGTCGATCGCTTCAATGGAATCCACACCCAATTCCGAGAAGGTCACATCCAGGTCAATGTGGTGAGGTTCCACATTCAGCTTGTCGCTGACCCAGCTTTGCATTTCGAAATACAACTCGGACTGCCAGTCGGTGAAAGGCCTGTCCTCTGTTTCTGTTTTCGCTTTCCTGGCGGCGGAAGATCCTTTGCTTTCCCAGCTGTGCAGGGGTGCAAAGTTGCCCAGCTCATAAAGCTTCTTGGCTTCCGTACGCTGGATCTTGCCGCTGGAGGTTTTAGGTAGAGTGCCGGGGGCAATCATGACAATGGACTTGGGTGTAATGCCGTGGCGGGTGGCCACCGCCCGGGAGGCCGCCAGGGCCAGTTGCTGGAAGTCGGTCTGATCCGCTGCTGCGGTGGCCACTTCCTGCATGATCACCAGATGCTCTTTGCCCTGCTCGGACACAGCAAAGGCCGCACCACATCCCTTGCGGAAGGTGGGATTGGAAGACTGCAGTGAGAATTCGATATCCTGCGGATAATGATTGCGCCCGGCGACAATAATTAATTCCTTGATGCGCCCGGTGACGAACAACTCGCCGTCATGCAACAACCCCAGGTCGCCGGTACGCATGTAGGTCGTTCCAGATGTGTCACCCTTGATGGTGGCTCGGAATACGCTGTCGGAGAAACTGGGCTTGTTCCAGTAACCCTGGGCCACCGCCGGGCTGTTCACCCATATTTCACCCACCTGGCCAGCGCCACACTCCTGCTGGGTTTTCGGGTCCACAATCCGCACATCGGTTTCGATCGCCAGCACACCGGAACTGACCAACGGCGCAGTATCGGTTTTGGCTTTATCCGCCGGTTTGAGGGCACCTTTACCCAGCTGATCCAGGTCGGCGTCCACCACCCGGGCGCCCCGCTCCGCCGGCGTTCCCGCCACAAACAGAGTGGCTTCCGCCAGCCCATAACAGGGTAGGAAAGCGCTGTCATCAAAGCCACAGACACCAAACTTATCGGCAAAGGCTTTCAAGCTGTCCGCCTGAATCGGTTCCGCCCCGTTGAAGGCAGCACGCCAGGTGGACAGATCCAAATCCGCCAGTTGTTCGTCCTTGATTTTGCGGACGCAATACTGATAGGAAAAATTGGGACCGCCGCTGACTTTGGCGCCCACATCGGTAATTGCTTTCAGCCAGACGTAGGGGTTCTTCAGGAAGGTGAGCGGTGACATCAGGGTGACGTTGATCCCGGCATACACGGGAGTGAGCACGCCACCGATCAGCCCCATGTCGTGGAACGGGGGCAGCCAGATGACCATCTTGTACTCTGGTGCCACTTTCTCCAGATCGCTGGTGTGGGCGAAGGTCCAGATGATCTGCTGGAAGTTGGCAATCAGGTTGGCGTGGCTGACCATAACCCCTTTGGGATGCCCGGTAGAGCCGGAAGTGTATTGCAGAAACGCCACATCGCCTGGCTCTGCATCATAGGCTTCAAAACCGGCGATATCCTGGGTGGACGCCAAAGCATCTGTGGCAACACAGGGCAGATTGATACCGTTGTTGGAATTGGCCACCCAGGCTTCGATCATGGGCAGCAACATGCTGGAGGACAAAATGGCCCCGGCGTCGCAGTCCTGCACCACCCGTTTCAGGCGGTCGATATCCCGGGCGCCCATGGGCGGATAGGCCGGAACCGGCACGCAGCCGGCGTACATACAGCCAAAGAATGCCCGGATGTAATCCAGGCCCGGCGTGTACAACAGCATCAGGTTGCGCCCGGACAACCCTTTCGCCACCAGACCGGCGGCGATTTTCCGGGCCGCTTCATCCAGCCCGGCGAACGATTCTGTACCTTCTGGAGCCCCACTGTCACCGAGGAACGTCATAACCCGATCGTCATGTCTTTCTGCGGCGCGATGAGAACTCATTTGGACCAGGTTCTTAAATTCCGGGAACCCTTGCATATCTACCTCCACCCTACTGTCTTTACCCTGTGATTCAAGACGAAGGTGTGCTCATAGGTATAATGGCGTGATCAATACCGGCGATTCGGTGGCAGAAGCGTGCCCTGTTGAATCCCATCGGTTACGTCGTGTATTGCCTTTACTGCCTTTATTATTTTTATCAGCACAACCCATTGGCAAAGTCAGTTTAAGTTCGCGCTCATCGCCAAAACTTGTAAGATGCGGCCAAATAAGTGACATTCTGTAATCGAAGTGTGTACTAATGAACACTTGTACCGCTAGCTTGGCGCAAAGACTGAGCGAACCCGTCCCTGGCTATGACAAAGTTTCCTTCCTGTCTCGTTTTTTATAAGTCTATTCAGAACGCAATCAGTTCTTCGTCATCGGACTGAGTCAAAGTGGCCAGAACGGATCGAAAGGAGGCCATGAACTCGGTGACGCTATCTTGAATAAAGAAATGGCCACCTTCAAAAACTTTGTGCTCAAAGCGTGAAGTGGTTGCATTTTTCCAGGCAGCCAGCTCATTTGAGTTGGCCACTTTATCTTCGGTCGCCGAATACAGGTAAATGGGTGTGCTGATGGATTGCGCCGGATCACTCAGCGCCTCATCGTTCAACGCCAGATCCGCTTTGATCACCGGCAGATAAAAATCCATCATTTCCTGGTTGCTCCGAATGGCATCCGGCAACCCACCCAGGCGCTCCAACTCCCGCAAGAATTCCTCTTCCGATAAATCGGCGAGCTTCAACTCCGGTTCCAGGTGGGGCGCACGGCGGGCACTGACGCAAATACCAAGATCCCGGATGCCCGCTTGCTGCAGCGTGACCGCGAGCTGATACGCCACCACAGCGCCAAAACTGTGGCCGTACAACACGAACGGCTTGCCGGCAAAAAAATCCGACTGTTCAGTGAATAAGGCCAGAATATCCGCCACCGACTCCGAAAACGGCATGCCATGCAGGCTCTCGCGGCCGGGATAATTGGCAGCCCAGACTTCCGCATCCGGCAAAAACTCACTCCACTTTCGATACATGGAAGCGCCACCACCGGCACAGGGAAAGCAGATCACACGGTACTGTGCCGCCGGGTTCGCACTGAAACAGGCCAGTGACTTATTTTTACCAAAAATCATTGCAGACCTCGAAGCAAGATGATTAGATGCCTTGAATCAAGGCGCCATGTTAACGTGCCCCATGCCAGAAGCAAATGCAGAATAACAATAATGAAACCCTTCAGCTTTGTTCAGCTAAAACTGATCGCCCTATTGATTGTGCTGGCGGCCGGCGCACTTTCAATTTGCATTCCCGGCATTCAATATCGCAGCGAAATCACCGACTATTTCCAGCAGGATAATCCTGACGTTATCAACTTTCACAAACTGGAAGCAAACTTCGGATTGCAACAAAGTTTATTAGTATTGTTGCACAGCCAGGATCAGAGCTTTGTTTCCGGGAACGGCATCAACACGCTGTATGGCCTGGTGCAGTCACTGGAAGCACTGGAAGGCATCAACCGCTCCCAATCGCTGCTGAATACCGCCATCAGCAGCCAGCAGGATACCCGCTCGGTCTACCGTCACCTGAAACGCCAGGGACTGCTTTCCGATTCAGTCCTGGGACAGGTGGCAGACAATGTCAGTCGTGGCACGCTCGTGTCAGCAGACGGCTCCGTGGCCAGCATTCAACTGTATTTTTCCAGTGAAGATTACATCACTGAACTCTATCCGGTGATTCAGGACATGCTGCAACGGCAATTTGTGCAAGCGGGCCTGGGTGAGGTAAAACTGTTGGGACCGGTGGAAATCAAACACGCATTGCACCAGGCACTGCTCCATGATGGCTTTTACCTGATGCCGTTGGTGTTGCTGGCCGGGTTGGGCGTACTCTGGTATTTCCTGCGTTCCTGGTGGCTGGTGGTGTCCGGCGCTGCCTCCATCATCGTGGCGCTGTGGCTCACCGCCGGCATGGTGGGCTGGTTCAAACTCTCCATCAACCAGACGTCAGCGCTGGCGTTTTGCATTGCGTTTATCATCGCCCTGGCGGACATCATTCACCTGCTGATGAGTTTCACTCACCAGGATCCGGCGTTGCCACGGCAACAGGCCATGCTGCAGGCCCTGCGTTCCAATTTCGTGTCCCTGTTCCTCACCAGCCTCACCACCGGCATCGGCTTCCTGAGTCTGAATGGCAGCAGCTCGCCGGTGTTTGCCACCTTCGGCAATATTGCCGCCATCGGCGTCGCCTGCGCCTTTGTGGCGGCCATTTCCATTACCCCGGTGCTGGCGGTATTGCGCAACACCCATGCCCGCAGCCTGGAGCCGGATGTGTTCCAACGCTGGAGCGGCAACCTCAACCGGTTCCGCAATCAGTTGCAAACCCGGCATTACGCACTGTTTTATATTGGCAGTATCGGTCTGTCCGCCTGTGTGTTGCTGAACACGTACCACAACGACCCACTGGATTATTTCGAATCGGACTCCAGCATCCTGCAGGCCACCCGCTTATCGGAACAGGCGTTTGGCATTCATCATCCGGTTTCCATTATGGTGGACTCCAAACAGAAAGACGGCATCTATCAACCGGATTTTCTGCGTGCACTCCGGCAGTTTGAAACCTGGCTCGACGCTCATCCACAGGTTTCCCATCACAACAGTTACCTGGCAGTACTGACTCAACTGAAACGTCATCTACACCAGAATAATGTGAAGTGGAACGCCACCCCTACCAGCGCCGCAGAAGTGGCCGACCTGTGGAACCTGTATGAAATGTCCGCCCCCGGAAATACACCGCAGACACTGGGGTTGGATAAATCCTTCCAATCCGCGGTGGTATCGGTGGGCGTACCCAAGCTGAGAAGCACTCAACTGCTGCAACTGGAGCAGGACATCCTGTTGTGGTTTCAAACCAACGCACCGGAGTACCACATTTCTGTGACCGGGCACGCCATTCTTTTCGCCGGCATCGGCAAGGCGCTCACCAGCAACATGTTCATTGGCGGCCTGCTCTCGGCCATGGTGATCTCCCTGTTGATCGGGCTGTTTTTACGCAACCTTCGGGTCGGCCTGCTCTGCCTGATCCCCAACCTGTTCCCCGCTGGCATCATCTACGGGGTGTGGGGTGCAACGGTGGGTGTAATTGATATTGCTGCGGCCGGCACATTGAGCATCAGCCTGGGCATTGTGGTGGATGACACCATCCATATTCTGAAACGCTATCTCGGCCATCGGGAAGCGGGGTTACCCCCGCAAATCAGTATGGAACGCACCTTTGAGGAAGTGGGCTCGGCCTTGATGTTGACTACCCTGATCCTGTGCCTGGGCATGCTGGTGTTGACCCTCTCCATTTTCGGGCCCAATCAAACCACTGCCATCCTCATGGCCAGCATCATTCTGGTGGCACTGATCTATGACCTGGTCATGTTGCCGCATCTGCTGGAGAAACTGGACGGCTGGCTGTTCGCCGGTTACCGCTCCAGTTCCTCCGCCGCCGAATTGACCGCGGGCTAACGCCGGCGCCACAGTAAAGCCGGCAATAGCAACAACAGCTCTGCCATGCCACCGCCAAATTTCTTGGTGGAATAGTTGTCAGCGGTGTTCGGGTCGCTGTCGGCACCGTCAATGGCCGCGGCAAAATCCATTTTGTCCTCGTTACTGGTGCGGACCCGAATGGTAAAGGTGCGCGATTCCCCGGCTGGCTGTTCCGCCCAACTGCAGGCATAGGTGGAGATATTGCAGATGGCACCCACCGCCGGTTGCAGATAGTCCAGGGTTACCTGGCTGGGGAAGATATTGCTGACGGTGAGATCGCTGGCCAGGTCCGGGCCGTTGTTGGTCACGATCACCTTGTACTGGATGGTGCCGGTGCCGTCTCCTGCATCAATGAACTTGCCGTTATCCCCCTGCAGTACCACCTTCAGGTCCGCCACCGCGTTGGGCACGGTTAATCCCAATACCCGCCTTACCGCCTCTTCGGCATCCAGTCGCCCACTGCCACATCCTACGCACGGTGAGGTAAAATCTGCGGCCGTGTCTTTGATCGCGACCTCCATGGCCTCAGGCGTGGCATCCGGAGCCACACTGCGCATCAACGCCACCGTTGCCGCCACCTGGGGTGCCGCCATACTGGTGCCTTGGTAGGCAACGTAATTATGCTCCCCCGGTGCAAACTGACCCGCGTTCAGGGTGGACCAGACTCCACTGATGATGTCGCCGGCGACGATACGGCCACCGGCGGCCGCCACATCCACCACGGCTCCGGTATTGGTATAGGGTGCCTGGTAGCCATACCGGTCCACTGCCGCCACATTGATGACCCCTGCGCAATTACCGGGGGCATAATCAGCGGCATTGGCGGTTTTGTTGCCAGCAGAGGTCACCACCGTCACGCCGGCATTGACGGCGGCAGTGATCGCATCGGAATAAGCCTGTCCGCAGGCGCCGGTGGCGGAGCTGCTCAGGCTGAGATTGATGGCATCCACCGGTGTGCTGTTATCGGCCACACCGGCTACGCTGTACCCGGCGGCCCAGTAGATCGCATCGACAATGTCTGACGTGTAGCCACCGCAGCGACCCAACACCCGCAGCGGTAACACTTTGGCCTCGTGGGCAACCCCCACCACCCCAATGCCATTCATGGGTGCCACGGCGATGCCGGCCACATGGGTGCCGTGCCAGGTGCTCTTGCGATCCTCCTCCGGTTGGCCACCACCACAGGCGCCTGCGGTCACGCCGTCACCGGGGTCCGCCGCGTTGTTGTCCCGGCCGCCGCCATCATTGGCGGTAAAGCTGTCGGAGATAAAGTCATAACCCGGTAGCGTGTTCGCCAGCAGGTCCGGATGCGGCAGTATGCCGGTGTCCAGCACCGCCACCACAGCCCCCAGGCCGGTACTGTAATTCCAGGCCCGTTCCGCATTGACGCCACGATTGGGATAGTTGAGATACCACTGGTAGTCGAAATAAGGATCGGCGTCCGGCATCATTTTGAGATCCGGTTCCACATAGGCGATGTCGGACTCAAAGCTCAACTGGTGCATCACATCCAGCCAGCCGTTTTGGCGGCGGGATTCCGACATTGCAACCACATAGGCACCGTTTGGCAGGCGTCGCCCCATGCGGGCCGCCACTCCCAGCTGCGCCAGACGTTGCAATGCTCTGGGGTGGGCTCTTTCCAGCGCCGGCAGCGTGTCCTTGAACTTGATGATGAGCCGGTCGGTGGGCATTTGCGTGTCGGCACCCAGGGCGCCCCAGCTGGCCAGCAGAACGCTGACCCCCAGCATGAACCTGCTACGTAACCCCATGATTTTACTCCCTGTCTTTATTGTTATGGTGTTGTTATTAGCGTCGTTATTGGCGTTGTTGTCGCGTTGTATTGCCATAGTAAAGGAGCCCCGTGCCGACCACAATCGATTAACAAACTGTATACCGACCGGGTCGCCGGCACCGTACCTAAACCGATTCAGGCACTTTGACCGCACCCGCCAGTGCAATTGCCGCAATGTCAAAACAAGCCCGGGAGGGCTATGGTTGAATGGGATCAAATAAGAAATCGTGAGCACCACAGAGGATTCCCAATGGCGACACTTGCAGAAACCGCGTCCAAACTGCCGCGCAAACCCAGCAGCAAAGTTTCCCACATACCCGGCGAAAACGGCCTGCCCGTTGTGGGCTTCACGTTCCAGTTCCTGCGGGATTTTCCCGGCCTGATCGACCGCATGGTGAAAAAGCATGGCCCGGTGTTCCGCTATCGCGCCGTAATGCAGGATGTAATCACTCTCACCGGCCCGGATGCCAATGAATTCATCCTGAAAGATTCCGACCATAACTTTTCCAGTAAAAAAGCCTGGGACATTATTCTGGAAGAGCTGTTTCCCAACGGCTTGATGTTGCGGGATTTTGAGAATCACAAAGTGCATCGCAAGATTTTGCAGGGGGCGTTCAAAAAGCCCGCCATGCAAGCCTATGTGGACAAAATGAACCCGCGCTTCAACGACGGACTGGCGCAATGGCCCAAGGGCAGCGAGATCATGTTCTTTGATCACATCAAGAACCTGCTGCTGAACGCCGGTGCCGAACTGTTCCTGGGCATCAAAATGGGTCAGGAAGCCACCAAAGTGAATGAATCCTTTATTGCAGCGGTGGACGCGTCGCTGGCGGTTCTGCGCTTGCCCATTCCCGGCACCACCTGGTATCGGGGCTTACAGGGCCGACGTTTTCTGGAGCAGTTTATCGGTTCGCTGGTGGCGGAGAAACGCCGCAGCCAGGACAACGACTTCTTCACCCAGATCTGTCATTCCCGGGGTGAGAACAACGAGGAGCTCACCGACCAGGAAGTGATTGATCATATGATCTTTCTGCTGTTCGCCGCCCACGATACCACTACCAGTACCCTGTGTTCCCTGGTGTACCGCCTGGCCAAGCACCCGGAATGGCAGGAGGCCCTGCGGGAAGAAATCCTGAGCCTGGGCACCGAAGAAGCAACCTACGAAGATCTGGATAAGCTGGAGAAAACCAGCTTGGTGTTGCGGGAGACCCTGCGCATGCATCCGCCGCTGCCCACCATTCCGCGGCGGGCCATCAATGACTGCGAATTTCAGGGTTTCAAGATTCCGCGCAACGCGGCGGTGGGTGTGGTGCCCCTGCACACGCACTATATGGAAGAATACTGGAGCAATCCGTACCAGTTCGACCCGGAACGGTTCAGCCCGGAGCGGGCGGAACACAAGAAGCACTTTTATCAGTGGGTGCCTTTCGGGGGCGGCCATCACAAGTGCCTGGGCCTGAATTTTGCGGAAATTCAGTCGAAGGTATTCCTGTTCCAGTTACTGCGTAATTACAAGGTGGAAATCCGCAGCGGCTATGAAATGCCGACTCAGGTGGTACCGCTGGCAGTGCCCAAAGACGGCTTTCCCTGCACGCTGACACCACTGCGATAAACAAGCAGACTCAGTTACGTTCTGAGTTCACTTACTTACTGTTGTTCGCCGGGCCCCTCGCCCGGCTTTTTTTCATTCTGTTGCAGGGTACGACGATAGCGGGAGGGCGGCATACCGGTCCAGCGCTTGAACGCCCGGTGAAAGGCACTCTGCTCTGAATAGCCCAGCATCATGGCGATATCCAGAAAATTGTAATCGTTGCGGATGTACTCCAGCGCCATGCGGCGACGCAGGTCATCCACCATTTCCTGAAAATTCACCCCCAACTTGGCCAACGCCCGCTGAAAGCTGCGCTCATTCTGCCCAAGGTGTTCACAGACTTCCTTCAACGACGGTGCCCCGTGGGGCAGATGATCGATGATGTAACGCCGAACCGACTCCACCAGCTCATCGCTGGCGGACAGTGACTGCAGTACCTGATCGGCGTGTTCTTCCAGAATTTTCTTCAGGCGTGGATCGCGGAATGCCGAGGCCTGGCGCAAGCCTTCAATGTCCACGGTAATACGGTTGCTGGCCTGTAGAAAATAGCAGTGGGATTGCAGAAACGCGTCGTAAAACGTCGGGGTGGGGCCACCATCGTGTTTGAAGTGCACACTCAGATACTGGGTTTTCTCATTGGAGGTGGCGCGGGACAAAGACAGGCTGCTGGAAACAAAATAATCCACCACATGGCGGCTCCAGGTTCCCCCCAGCAACGCAAATTCGCAGGACAGGGTCGCGCTGTCGGTCAACCATTTCATTTCCAGGGCATTGGTCACGATGGTGGCAAAGCGTTGGATATACTGAATGCCTTCGATGCCGTTTTCACCGGCCATGATCAGGTAACCCAGGCGCCCCCAGTGACGGGCCAGGAAGTTCTCCCCCACCTTCAGACCGATATAATCGTCGCCGGCAAACTGCGCCGCCGCATCAAACAACGCCGAGAACAGGGCGAAATCCACATAGCCGCTGTCGTTTTCCTCATCCGGGTGGAATCCGTTCTGTTGATAGAATTCCGCCGCCGACAGCCCCAGACTGTCGAGGTATTCCCCAATGGCTTCAATCAATTCAATGGCGATGTGTAAGCGTGCTGTGGTCATGTCCAATCAGGCTTTATCTTGCTGCTCTTTTGATGGACAATGCCACCATTCTGCGTCTCTATGCGATCATTATGTCAAACAGTGTTGTTGCCGAAATCCTTACCGATACCCTGAACCAGGAGCCCTGCGAACTGATCAAGTTGCATAACGGCCTGATCATCGCCCTGTCGCCCCGGGCGCTGGGCTGTTACCGCAATCGGCAGGCCTTGCACGACCCGCTCGGCAACGGCCTGATTTCCTTCTGCGCCCTGGCCGAAGAGCACCAGATTCAGTTTCAACAGCAGCGCTGCATCACCACTTACAGCGGCGGCTATGTGGGTCTGCTGGACGGCAAGGCCCTGCTGATCGCCCCCTACAAAATCCGCCTCTATCCCAACAACCAGGATGGATTGCGGGGCCACAATTGCCTGGCGGAGCTGGAGCTGCCGGAAATCGACGTGCTCTGACCCGTTATCGCCCATTCACCGCCACCTGCGGTAGGGATTCAATACCAGGTTAACATTATAGTAACGGGGGTCTTCCGATACCTCCTGCCCTAGCCAATCGGGCAGTTCCACCGGCTGGTCTTCGGATTCCAACTCCACTTCCGCCACCACCAGCCCGGCATTATCCCCTTCAAATACATCGATCTCCCAGGTCAGGTTACCCTGCGGGCGGAGGTAGCGGGTCTTCTCGATCAAGGGGCGGGAACACAGGTTATCCAGCATCTGCTGCGCATCGGAAATTGGAATGGCGTATTCAAACTCCGCCCGCGACAAGCCCTGATTCTTCCCCTTGATGGTCAGCTTCGCCTCATCGCCTTGCAGGCGGATGCGCACGGTGGTCATACCCTCTGAGGGAATGTACCCCTGTCGATAGGGCACGCCTTCCAGTTCACTGCCATCCTCCCGTCGACGCCACGCATCACTGATGACCAGAAATTTGCGTTCAATCTCAATCGCCATAATCCCCCCGCCGCGTTACCGGCAAGCCGCCATTAGCAGAAGCGTCCGAACTGCAGAAAATGCAGAATCTGCTGCCGGACCCGCTTGTCATTCATGATAAAGGTATGCCCCACATCCAACGCCCGAAAATCCTTCATCCCCGGGTGACGGCTGCGGCTGACCGACACCTTACCATCATTCTCCTCGCCGAACAGAGGCGAGAACCAGGGTTCGTACGAGGTGCGACCGGCGATGACCCCCACCTCCAGCGGCAACCCGCCCTGCTCCCGGGCCAGCAACTGCAGGGGAACACTGCTGTCATCCGTGCCCAGCTGCAGAAACGCCGGCCCCAGGATTTTCGGCAGCAACGGTACGAGCCGCAGCACATCCACCACCTCACTGCCCTGGGAAGGTGGGGCCAGCATCACCGCCCGCCCCAGTCGCCCCGGATGAATGCTCCAGTGCTGCAGACCAAAACGCAACAGGATTCCCCCCAGGGAATGGGTCACAAAATGGATTTGACCGCTGGCCGGCAGTGCTGGCAGCAAGTCGTGAAACAAACGCCGGCACAGCTCAGCAATGTTGCCACGCCGGGAGGCGTAGCCCTGATTAATCACGTGATAATCCTGCCGCACCAGATATCGCTCCAGCCCTTTCATTGCCAGGGGGCTGCGACCCAGTCCATGCAACAGTACCACGGTAGCGGCCGACATAGTCCAGTTCCTTGAATGGTGAACATTGTTCAATTATGCTTTTGGGAACAATAACAGAAAGCGTAGCCTGCCTCTACTTGATACCACCCGGGCAAACCGCTGTGACCAACAGGAATCGACATGGCACGTCGCAATGACCACACACGGGAAGAAATCCAGGGCATGGCCATCGATGCCACCCGCACCCTGATCGCCACCGAAGGACTGGAGGGTGTCAGCGCCCGCAAAGTGGCCCAGCAAATCGGCTACACCGTCGGCACGCTCTACCAGAATTTCGAAAACATCCACGAGCTGATCCTGCACGCCAACGCCTTTTCCCTGACCCAGTTACTGGCTGCGCTGGAACAGGCCTATCACCAGGAATCCAGGCCCATGCCCCGCATCATCCACATTGCCAACACCTACCTGGACTTCGGGCAGATGCATGAGAAACAATGGGCTGCCATTTTCCGCCATACCCTGCCCCAGGGCTTTGTCATGCCCGACTGGTATCAGGCCCGCATCGACGCCCTGTTCTCGCTGATCGAACGGGCGGTGTGGGAGCTGGCCCCCGGTCGCGACAAGAAACAGATCCAGCTGGCCTCCCGCACCCTGTGGAGCAGCGTTCACGGCATCTGCATTCTCAACATTGGCAATAAGTTGTATTCGGATAATATCGCCACCCCACAAACGTTGATGCAATCTCTGGTCACTCACTATCTGAGCGCCTGGGTGCAGGAAGGAAGCAAAGCATGAGCCAGCCCGACGAATCACGCTCACAGTTCAGCCTGCTCAAAACCAAACGCTTTGCACCGTTTTTCTGGACGCAATTTTTTGGTGCGTTTAACGACAATGTGTTCAAGAACGCGTTGATGGCCATGTTGACCTTCGGGATACTGCAGTCGGGAATGGAACTGGCAAAGATGAACAATCTGGGGGCCATGTTATTCATTCTGCCTTTCTTTCTGTTCTCGGCTCTGGCGGGGCAACTGGCGGATAAATATGAAAAGTCGCGACTGATCCGCTACATCAAGCTGTTGGAAATTGTGATCATGGTATTGGGGGCCCTGTGCTTTTTATACCTGCAAACCTGGGGCCTGATGCTGCTGCTGTTTCTGATGGGTACCCAGTCCACTTTTTTCGGACCGGTCAAGTACAGCATCATTCCCCAGCACCTGAAACCCGGTGAACTGGTAGGTGGGAATGCGTTGGTGGAAACCGGCACCTTCATCGCCATCCTGATCGGCACCATCGCCGCCAATGTGTTCAGCGACCTGAAAGCCGGCCCGCAGATGGTGGCCGGCATTGTCGTGATCGTTGCGATCCTGGGATTCATTTCCAGTCTGAAAATACCCCAAGGCCCGGCCCCCAGCCCGGATTTGACGATCCGCTTCAACCCCTTTACCGAAACCTGGCACACCATCCAATTCAGTCGCGCCAACAACGCCGTGTTTCTCGCTATCATGGGCATTTCCTGGTTCTGGTTTCTGGGCGCCGCCTATCTCACGCAAATCTACGAATACAGCCGCGTGAACCTGGGGGGCGCTCCCAGTGTGGTGATGACCTTGCTGTCCGCCTTTTCCATTGGCATCGCGGCAGGCTCCCTGTTGTGTGAACGTTTGTCCGGCCATAAGGTGGAGCTGGGCCTGGTGCCCCTGGGTTCCATCGGCCTCACCCTGTTTGGTCTGGATCTCTATTTTCACACCAGCCCCCACCACGGCACTGAACTGATTGAAGTGGGCCAGTTCCTGGCACAACCGGCAAACTATCGGGTGCTGATGGATTTCCTCATGATTGGACTGTCCGGCGGACTCTACATTGTGCCGCTCTACGCCATGGTGCAGGAGCGCTCCGACGAAGCCCACCGTTCCCGCATCATCGCTGCCGTGAACATCATGAACGCACTGTTTATGGTGGTGTCCGCCGGCACCGGGATTCTGCTGCTGGGCGTGATGGACCTGGACATTCCGGAATTCTTTGTGGTGCTGGCCATCATGAACGCCGTGGTGGCCTGGTTTATCTACACGGTGATTCCGGAATTCGCCATGCGCTTCCTGATCTGGATCATCACCCACACCATGTACCGGGTGACACACACCGACCTGGATAAAATTCCGCAGCAGGGCCCCTGTGTGCTGGTGTGCAATCACGTTTCATACATGGACGCGCTCATCATCGCCGGGGCCTGCCGACGGCCAGTGCGCTTTGTCATGTTCAAACCCATCTACGACCTGCCGGTCCTGAACTTTATTTTCCGTACTGGTAAGACCATTCCCATTCATTCCAAATCCGCCGATCCGCACACCTATGAGACGGCCTTCAAGCGCATCTCGGAAGAATTACGGGACGGCGAGGTAGTGTGTATTTTCCCGGAAGGCAAACTGACTCAGGATGGCGACATTGACGAGTTCAAATCCGGCATCGAAAAAATTATTGAGCAGGACCCTGTTCCGGTGGTGCCCATGGCGTTACGGGGTCTTTGGGGAAGTTTCTTCAGCCACAAGGACAGCAAAGCCCTGACGGGATTGCCACGTCGCTTCTGGTCCAGGGTGGAACTGGTGGCCGGGGCTGCCATTCCAGCAAGTGAGGTCAGCGCAGCACTGCTGCAAGACAAGGTGGCGTTGCTAAGAGGGGATCGCAAATAAAGGTGATGAATCATCCCGATTCATCACCTTGTTTCTCAACTCCCGTTTGTCCGCAGCACGCCGGGCTTTACGGGATTTTTCATGGACACCGCCTTTATGCAACAAAGGATCGTTGGCCAGCGGGTTACGCAGCTTCCTGCGTTTGTGACTGTTGTGTTGACGTTTGTGCTTCATACACTGCTCCTGTTCTAGATACCATGACAACTCAACCTTTGATGCACAACACCTGTTTCAGCCTGTGCACCACTTCCACCAGATCGCTCTGGTTCTCCATCACCTGATCAATGTCCTTGTAGGCCGAGGGAATTTCGTCGAGCACGCTGCCATCCTTGCGACACTCCACACCACGGGTTTGTGCGATCAGGTCTTCGCGGCGAAACCGCTTCTTCGCCGCCGCCCGACTCATTTTGCGACCGGCACCATGGGCACAGGAACAAAATGAAGCGGCGTTGCCTTTACCACGCACAATATAGGAGTGGGCCCCCATACTGCCGGGGATAATCCCCAGCTCCCCCACATCGGCCCGGATAGCACCCTTGCGGGTTACGATCACGTCTTCCCCTTGGTGGTGTTCGTGGGCGATGTAATTGTGGTGGCAATTAATGGCCTCCGAGGTCAGCTCAAACGCCGGCAGGTGATCGCGCAACCCGGCCAGCAGCAAGGCCATCATTTCCCGGCGGTTCTGGGCGGCATAGGCCTGGGCCCACTGCACCGCAAACAGGTAATCCGCGAAATGCCGGCTGCCTTCCTGCAAATAGGCCAGGTCCTTGTCCGGCAGGCTGTTCAGATGCACTCCCATATCCTTGCGCGCCAGGGCAATAAAATGCTGGCCGATGGCATTACCCACCCCCCGACTGCCGGAGTGCAACATCACCCAGACATCCGAGTTTTCATCCAGGCACAATTCAATAAAGTGATTGCCACCCCCCAGGCTGCCCATCTGGCACACCCAGGTTTTGCCCAGGTTCTTTACCCTGCGGCCAATGGCCGGGTGTTTGCCGACAATGGCGTCCAGGCCATCCGCCAGGGAGCGGCAGGCACGATCGCGACTGTTGCTCCATTTGTGCATGGCGAACCCTACTGGCACCCGATCCTCCAGGGTGCCCCGTAGCGGCCGCAGATTATCCGGTAATTGATAGCCCTTCAGTGACAAGCGCACCGCATGCATGCCGCACCCGATGTCTACACCCACGGCCGCCGGAATTACCGCGCCCAGGGTGGGAATCACCGAGCCCACGGTGGCACCTTTACCCAGGTGCACGTCCGGCATGGCCGCGATATGGCCGTGCACGATCGGCAGGCTGGCAATATTGATGAGCTGCTGAAAGGCCTGCGCCTCGATATCGTTGGTAAAAATTTTGACGGGCACTTTGCCCTTTCTGGTTTCCTGCAAAACAGGCATAACCGTTCTCCCGATCCGTCTGTGAATGCTTGCCGCCGGATGACAGGCATAAAAAAACCCCGGCATCTCGGATACCAGGGTTTCTGGTCCGGAAGCATCGACCCCTGCTTCCGAACGGAGGTTCGAAAGCCGCTTAAAGTACGCTGGTTACCTCAGTACGTTGTGTCATTTCAAACCTCCTCATGCTGTATTTAACTGTTGTACTTAACTACTGTATTTAATCGTTGTATTCAATCACTGTGTTCAGTTGCTGCATTCGGTGTAGCAACGGTGCTGGGGCGCATTCTATGCCGGTGGGGCCAGAAGTCAACCACCCTGGCTAAAAATCAAATCATCTATAGGGATACGCTTTAATAACCCATCCTGAATAAGCCACCGTGGTGAGGCCGGTCGTGCTGCGCCGGGAATTTCGCCACCCGGCCCGGCTCCGGACAGCAGACTACGCGACCTTGACTATACTGTTCGAACAGCTTTCAGAATCCGCATCAATTCAAGCACATAGGTTTGCAATGGAATTCATTGACTATCTGAAATACTTCGCCGAACGGGATGGTTCCGACCTTTACCTCTCCACCGGAGCGCCTCCCAGCGCCAAGTTCTACGGCAAACTCACGCCCATCACCAAGGAGCCCATGCCCCCGGGACGGGTGAAAGAAATTGCTGAGTCCATCATGAATGAGGAACAGCGGGCCGAGTTTGAACACAAGCCGGAAATGAATCTGGCCATCTCTGAGCCCGGTGTCGGCCGGTTTCGAGTGAACATCTTCAAGCAACGCAATCAGTATTCCATGGTCTGCCGCGCCATAAAAACGGACATTCCGAACTATAAAGACTTAGGGCTGCCAGATATCCTGCCCAAACTGGTGATGCAGAAACGCGGCCTGATTCTGTTCGTTGGCGGCACCGGGTCAGGCAAGTCCACCTCCCTGGCGGCCCTGATCGATTATCGCAACAGCAACAGCGCAGGACATATCATCACCATTGAGGACCCGGTGGAATTCGTGCACCAGCACAAGATGTCCATCGTCAATCAGCGGGAAGTGGGCATGGACACCAATTGCTACGACGATGCCTTGGAAAACACGTTACGTCAGGCTCCGGATGTGATTCTCATTGGTGAGATCCGTACCCAGGAGCAAATGGAGCAGGCCATTGCCTTTGCCGAAACTGGCCACCTGTGTATATCCACCCTGCACGCCAACAACGCCAACCAGGCACTGGACCGCATCATCAACTTTTTTCCGGAAGAACGACACAAGCAATTGTTCCTGGACCTGTCCCTGAATATCCAGGGCATCGTCTCCCAACGCCTGATTCCGACTCTGGACGGCAAACGGGCCGCCGCCATTGAGATCCTGCTGGGATCACCACGGGTGTGTGATCTGATCAAGCAGGGTAAAGTGGATGAGATCAAGGAAGTGATGCTGAAATCCGAGGCCGGCGGCATGCAGACCTTCGATACGGCACTCTACAAATTGTATAAGGATAAAAAGATTTCGATGGAAGAAGCGCTCAAGAACGCAGACTCCAAAAACAACCTGCGATTGCGCATCACCCTGGAAGAAAACCCTTCCCAGAATGAAGCCCAGGCCGCTCCCAAAGCCGCTGCTCAACCCCAGGCGGCTCCGGCCAAACCGGCAACCCCAGCCAACTCGGCGAAGCCGGCATCAGCACCCTCGCCGGCTCCAGCCAAACCCGCTTCTGCATTGGATGGTCTGTCCCTGCAACCCATTGACGAAGAGCAAGAGGAAACCCCGGCAGCCAACGGCCGGGCGTCATTCAATTTACCGAAGTGAAGTTGTTATGACACATAAATGACGGCGTAGAGATTTTTTTGGTTTCCAACTCACTCGATTAGTTTTTGGTCTACTCTGATTAATACAGCGGTACACAAATGTACCGCTCCCAGGATATTTGAGTTGTTATCTTCAGGGGAATTTTGATGAGTAGTATTCCTTTCCGGAAACTGGCAGCGTTTGGTGCCATTTCTTTTTCTGTTGCCGTCTCCCAGTCTTTACCTGCTGTTGAAGTCAATGATCTGTTGTCGCAAGAATTATGGGCGCTGAAGAACGCACCCAGAACCACCGCACCGGACAACGTGGACCCGAATCAGGTGGCGGCCACCGGCACCTGCGCAGAACGACCGGACATCAACGCCGGCAACTACACCTGCAATACTTACACGCCCGCCGGTGTGGAAGACATGGACATCAATGCGGAAGAAGGTTGGGACCACTTTGTGCCTGCAACCGGCTTGCCACTGCAGCCGGTCGTGATCGCCCTGATTGATACCGGCATCGACTATCGCCATCCGGACCTGAAAAACAAAGTCTGGTTAAACCCGGGTGAAGCCACCGGCACCGACCTGGATCAGAACGGCGTCGACGATGGGTGTGAAGACGCCATCGATGGTGACAACAACGGTTACCTGAACGATTGCCACGGCGCCAACACGTTGGTGCCCCGGGTCAACGCCGATGGCAGCCTGAACAGCGAAGCAGGTGACCCCATCGATAACGCCGCCGGGCACGGCACCAACATGGCCGGCGTGATGGCCGCGGAAGGCAACAACGCCAGCGCCGATTACCACGGTGGGATTGTCGGTGTCGTCGGCCTGCAACCCGACATCCGGGTCGCCACCTGCAAATCCGCCCAGATCGAACCCGATGTGCTGCCCCTGGTGCCGGGCGTTGCTGTGCCTGCCGCCAAAGAGACGGCAATCCGGGATTGCCTCTGGTACTTCTACAACCTGAAACAAGCCGGCGTCAACATCGCGGTGATTAACGCCTCCGGCGGCATGTCCCGGTTCGTCAACCTCTACGGCATACTGTTCCCCACAGTGGGAGAGGCTTATCTGCTGGACACCCCGGAAATGTACCTGCTGGCGGACCTGCTGGAAGCGGCAGACATTCCCGTGGTGGCCGCTGCCGGCAACAACAGCTGGAGCATCGACCAGAAAACCCATGAGCGGGCGTATTTTCCCGCGTCGTTTGAAAACAACAACATCATTGGCGTAGGTGCCACCAGCAATCAGGGAACCCTGTGGAGTGGCAGCAGCTACGGACGCTGGTCGGTAGACGTGCTGGCCCCGGGGGAAGATATTCTCAGCACTGCCCCCACCTATCCTATCTTTCCACAGGACAGCGCGGACTTTGTGGTAACTCACGGCACCTCCCAGGCCACAGCCTTCGTCACCGGCATCATTGCCATGTTGAAAGCCAACGCCGACACCCAGAACCTGGACGCCTTTTCCATCAAGCGACTGTTGATGAGCAGTGGCAAACCCGTTACCGCCGGCCAGGACAAAACCGTTTCCGGGGCCCTGGTACGCTTGGCGGACACCGATGGCAAAGGCGCGTTAACCTGTACCAATCAGGTGTTCACCCGCCGCCAATCCCCCAAAGCGGATAACCTGGTTGCCCTGCCGGGAGAAACCCTGCACCTGGAAGTACAAAGTTTCGATTGTGCGGCTGCCTCCGGTGTTGGCCATATTGCGGTGAGCGTTGCCCCTACCGGCGAAACCTTCAATCTGTATGATGACGGGTTGGGTGACGACGCGCAGGCCAACGACGGCATCTACAGTGGTTCCTGGACAGTACCTTTTGGAGAGTTCGAGTATTCGCTGTCAACCGGCTGGGACTCCGTAAAATCTGATGCTGATGAACTGGTGGTCACCGCAGCCATCATTGTGGACAACACCGATGAAACCGATTGGACCGGCAAGTGGTGGCCCTCCATCTATCGCGGTGGATTTTACGGCTCCAACTATCGTTATGCCTCGGTCAATGATCCGGAAAAATTGTTCCTCTGGTCACCCACCGTGAACGAAGCCAATTACTACCGCGTCTATGCCCGCTGGCCGGACGGCCCCAACTTCGCCACCAACGCCACCTATCGCATCAATCATCACGATGCGGTCACCGGCAACCTGCAGATGACCTTACTGCAAGTGGACCAAACCCAAAACGGCGGCACCTGGATGGACCTGGGAGTGTATTGGTTTGACGCCGGTACCCAGTCCATTGAACTCACCAACCTGAATGCGAACGGAACGGTGGTGGCCGACGCAATTCTGCTGGTGCCCGACGCTTGATGGCTGGCTCATAACGTCCTGCATACGCATTCAAGCCGTGTTTGACCGAGCCGTTTGATCTGCATCAATGCTCCTCCTCTTCACAGTGATAAAGTAAAACTGTTGAAGAGGAGGCAGTCATTATGTTCCTAGACGATGTGGTCATTTCCGGTTTGATTGTGGTGGGTGGAACCTTGGCATTCCTGTTGGGAATCGGGGTGTTCGTGTATCAGGACGCACACAAGAAAAAGCCGGATTCGGATGCGCTGAAATAGCCATTCATTTTGCTGTGGGCTGCTGCCCGGGGGTTCCGGTGCATCGGCTCATGGCTGCGGTTTTCTATTCTACTCTGACATAAATTGTTGTTACCATAAGCGGAATTACAACCTCCCAGGGTAACAAAAATGTCATCAGGTTCCTGTCTGGTCATCAATACCGGCAGCTCTTCTGTGAAGTTTGCCGTTTTCCGCGCGACAGATGATCAGCCCCTGTGTTCGGGACAGGTTGCGGGGCTCCATTCCATCGGTACTCATTCCGCCAGCGCTGAGCTGACCTTCTCTGCTGCGCAAAGCACACTGCAACGATCCCTGCCCAATGCCGATCACCAAGCTGCATTAAACACCATCCTGGCGCTGCTCAACGAATACGACATTCTGGATTCGGTGATTGCCGTGGGGCACCGGGTGGTGCATGGCGGCCCCCGCGCCCACAAGGCCGAACCCATTACCGATGACATACTGGGCCTGATTCAGGAATACGCCGAATTCGCCCCCCTGCACAATCCGGCCAACCTTGCCGGTATCGAAGCCTGTCAACGCTTCGCACCCACGCTGCCACAAATAGCCGTGTTTGACACCGCCTTTCACAGCACGCTCAACCCTGTTGCCAGCCACTATGCCATTCCGATGCAGTGGCAACGCCAGTTCGGCATCAAACGCTTTGGCTTTCATGGCATCAACCACCACTACATCGCCCAGGCCAGTGAACCCTTACTGCAACAAACCGGCGCCCGCAGCCTGGTGTCGGCCCATCTCGGCAACGGCTGCAGTGTCTGTGCAATCCGCGACGGCATCAGTGTCGATACCAGTATGGGTTTCACGCCACTGGAAGGCCTGGTGATGGGCAGCCGCAGTGGTGATCTGGACCCGGGGCTGCCGGAGTTTCTGTGCAGCAAACTGAACCTGGACATCGCGGCGCTCACTCACCAGCTGAATCACCAGAGCGGACTGAAAGGCGTCTCTGGCAGCAGTGGTGATATGCGCCTGCTGTTGCAGGCCCGCGCCCGGGGAGATGAGCAGGCCGCCCTGGCGTTTGAGTTGTTTTGCTATCGGCTGGCAAAGTACATTGCCTCTTATGCTGTCCCACTGCAGGGAGTGGATATGCTGGTGTTCACTGCCGGCATCGGCGAACATGCGGCCGAGGTACGAGCCCGCACCGTGGAATGGCTGGCAGCGCTGGATTTCACCCTGGACCCTACACTGAACTCAGCGCCGCAACAGGGCCTGCGCCTGGTTTCCGGCAACGGTTCCAAGCCGGTCTATGTCATCCCCGCCAACGAAGAGTGGATGATCGCACAGCAGGCATTCCAGTGTTTGGGCATGGATGCTGCCGATGCGTTACCACCTGACACCCCCACCTGACACCCCCACGAGAGGAACCTGACTTGAAAACCTTACTGTTGACCCCAACCGGACCCGGCGTGGGCCTCACCTCCGTTTGCCTGGGACTGGTCCATGCCCTGGACCAGATGGGTTTACGGGTAAAATATTTCAAACCCATTTCCTTTGCCCGCGAGGGGGTCGACCGTTCCACTGCACTGGTCGCCCAATCCTTCCTGTTTGATCCTCCTGAACCGGTTGACTTGCAGCGGGCCAACAGCCTCATCAGTGAAGGCAAACTGGACCTGTTGCTGGAAGACATCATTTCCCTGCGCCAAAGTATTCAGGAGCAAAACCCCGATGAACAACCGGATGTCCTGGTGGTGGAAGGCATCAACGAGAGCAGCAATGAAACCCTGTTTGACCAGTTCAATCTGCACCTGGCCCGGGCCCTGGATGCGCAGGTTATTTTGATCTCCACTCCCCAGGCCAGCACGGTGGAGGAGCTGAACAGTCACCTGTTGGCCACCGCCAACCAGTTTGGCGGCGTCAATGATTCACGGGTACTGGGTTGCGTCATCAACATGCTGAACGCGCCCCTGGACCGGCAGGGCCATATTCGCCCGGACATCACCAGCCCCACCTTCAACACAGCCTTCGGTCATGACACCCTGGTCACCCAGCTGCCGGTGTTGCAGCGCGATGATTTCAATCTGGTGGGGGCCATTCCCTGGCATCGCAACCTGACGGCACCCCGCACCATTGATGTAATGGCGTTCCTGCTGGCGCAACCGTTGAGTGCGGGCGAAGCCATCGAGCGCCGGGTCTGGCAAGTGGTGGTGGCCACCCAACAGGTGGACCACCTGATACCCCTGCTGAAACCCGGCACCCTGGTGATTACCTCACCGGATCGCAGTGACATCCTGATTACCGTGGCCATGGCACAACAGAACGGTGTGGCACTGGCCGGGCTGCTGTTGACCCACCCGAGCTGCGATCGTCCGGCGGTGCGCGAATTCTGCCGCCCCGCCATTGATCTCGGCCTGCCCATCTATCAAACCGAACTGGACACCTATCAAACGGTGAATCTGTTGCCGGGCTTCGACAACCGGGTCCCGGTGGAGGACACCACCCGCATTCAATACCTGATGGAAACCGTGGCCCAGAATCTGGACAAGCACTGGCTGAGACGTGTCATCGACAGCGACCGGGCACCGCGGGTATCCCCGGCCGCATTCCGTTACAGCCTGGTGCAAAAAGCCCGCCGCGCCAAACAACGCATCGTGTTGCCGGAGGGGGACGAACCGCGCACCATCCAGGCGGCGATCACCTGCCATCACCGGGGGATCGCCCACTGCATTCTGATGGGCAACCCGGAATCCGTACGCACCGTCGCCGCGGCCAACGGCCTGGTACTGCCGGAACCACTGGAGATTCTGGACCCGGAACCCCTGCGCCCGAATTATGTCTCGCGCTTGATGGACTTGCGGCGGCACAAGGGGCTCACCGAGGAACGGGCCATTCAGGAACTGGAAGACAACGTGGTGCTGGGCACACTGATGCTGTATGCCAACGAAGTGGATGGACTGGTGTCCGGTGCGGTACACACCACCGCCAACACCATCCGCCCGGCCCTGCAGCTGATTCGCACCAAACCCGGCGTCAACATCGTGTCTTCAGTGTTTTTTATGTGCCTGCCGGACCAGGTCATGATCTTCGGTGACTGCGCTATCAACCCGGACCCCGACGCCAGCCAACTGGCGGACATTGCCATTGAAAGCGCTGACACCGCCGTCGCCTTCGGCATTCCACCCAAGGTGGCCATGATCAGTTACAGCACCCTGGAATCCGGCAGCGGCGCGGATGTGGACAAAGTGCGGGAGGCCACCCGCATCGTGCGGGAGAAACGCCCGGACATCCTGGTGGACGGCCCCCTGCAATACGACGCGGCGGTGATCAAAGGCGTGGCCAGTAAAAAAGCGCCCACCAGTACCGTGGCCGGGGAAGCCACCGTGTTAATCTTCCCCGACCTGAACACTGGCAACACCACCTACAAAGCGGTGCAGCGCAGCGCCAACGTCATCAGCATCGGCCCCATGCTGCAGGGCCTGAACAAACCGGTGAACGATCTGTCCCGCGGCGCCAAGGTGGACGACATCATCTACACCATCGCCCTCACTGCCATCCAGGCCCAGGAATAAACGAAAACGGGGAGTGCGCCCTAGCAGGCCACTTCCACTTCGTAGCCGGTGAACTTGCGGATGTTGATCACCCCGCTGTCCAGAATCATGTACTGCCCCTTGATTCCCAGCAGGGTGCCTTCCACCACCGGGTTCTTGTCAAAATTGAGGCTCACCACCTTGCTCGGATACTCCAGCACCGGATACTCAATACTGACCGCGGTGGCGTCCGTCATGGGTTCGATACTGCCCTCGCCCAATTGATCCCGCAACGCATCCAGCTCCAACCGGCATTGCTCCAGTAATGCATCCCGCTGCGCCTGCATGTCCAGGGTATCCACCTGGTTTTTCAACATGGCCTGCCAACGGGTTTTATCGGATACGTATTTGCCCAGGGTGATCTCCACCAGCCCGGAGTGAAAACGATTCTTCACCTGAAACACCGGCAGCGCCTGAATGGCACCCTGGTCGATCCAGCGGGTGGGCACCTGATCATTGCGGGTAATGCCCACTTTGATGCCCGAGGAATTGGACAGGTACACGGTGTGACCCTGAAAACAGAAGTTCTGCGCCCAATCCGGCTCACGGCAGGTGCCCTGGTCGAAGTGGCAGTTTTCCGGCTTCACGATGCAGGTATCACACTGCGCCAGTTTGCGAAAACAAGGATAGCAGTAGCCCTGGTCAAAGCTCTTCTTGGTCTTGCGCCCGCAGTGGGTGCAGAAGATCTGGCTGGTGTAGGTGAGCTTGATGGATTGACCCAGTAACGGATTCAGATCCAGGCGCTGCTCACCCAGTGGCAATGCGTATTCCACCGGCGCCTGCAGCGACGATTTCAGCTTCGATAACGTACCTTGCATAACAGTTTGTGCACCCTTCTCTCATCAAGCTGGCTAAGCTACCAATCATCCTTGACGGGGTCAAACACCGTTGCTAAAACCCCACATACCCCAAAATAAAAAGAGCACCCCACCATGGAATACCGCGCCCTCACCGTCACCATCGAACAAAAAATCGCACACATCGTACTTAACCGTCCGGCTGAGCTGAACACCATGAACGTGGACTTCTGGCGCGAACTGCCCCACGCCGTGCGCCAGATTGATGAACAGGCCAGTGCCCGTGTGATTGTGATTTCCTCCACCGGCAAGCATTTCACCGCCGGTATGGATCTGGGGGTGTTCATGAACCCGAAAAACATCTCCGTGCACGGTGACCCCGGCCGCAGTGCCGAAAATCTACGGCGCCTGGTGCTGCAACTGCAGGATGCCTTCAATGTGCTGGAGACCGTGCGCATCCCGGTGCTGGCGGCGGTACAGGGCGGCTGCATCGGCGGTGGGCTGGATATGATCAGCGCGGCGGATTGCCGCTACTGTACTGAAGACGCGTTTTTCTGCATCAAGGAAACCGACTTAGGTATGACCGCTGACGTGGGCACCCTGCAACGTCTTCCGCACCTGATTCCGCAGGGCATGATCCGTGAGCTGGCCTACACCGGCGCCAAACTGCCTGCACAACGGGCTCTGGAAATTGGTTTGGTGAACGCGGTGTATCCGGATCAGGAAAGCATGTTGAGCGTGGTGCAACAGATTGCCCTGGAAATCAGCAAGCGTTCACCACTGGCAATCACCGGTTGCAAACAGATGATCAACTACACCCGCGATCACAGCGTGCAGGACAGCCTCAGTTACATGGCCACGTGGCAATCCGGTATGTTCCGCCCGGAGGACATGATGAAAGCATTCAGCGCCAAAGCCCAGCAATTGGAGCCGGATTTCGAGGATTTGCACCCCATCAAACCGCCCTTCGCAGCGGAATAAAGTGACCCGTTACCTGTCATTCAGGCACTCAACTCCGTATACTCGCCCCCCTGCAAATTCCAATTCAGGGGGGAAATGCCATGCAAAAATTCATTTATGCCGCACTGGCTCTGTTACTTTCAACCCAGGTATACGCCATCTCGAATATTGAGAGCGAACGCCCCGGCCTGCCGGAAGAAGGCTTGAGTGGCCACGTGGAAATCGGCCTCGACGGCAAAACCGGCAACAGCCGCGAAAAAACCTACAGTGGCGCCGCCAAGCTCACCTTCCGCAAAAACAGCAATATTGTGTTAGGTATTGTGGAGCGTGAGTACGGCACCACCCGCGATATCAAGGACACCGACGAGAGCTTTGTGCACGGCCGCTGGATTCATCTGCTGGATGAGCGCTGGGCCACCGAAGGCTTTGCGCAATGGGAAGAAAACGAGTTCGATAACCTGATCTCCCGCTCGCTGTTGGGCGGTGGCGGTCGCTATGTGGTGGCAAAGGATGACCAGGTGTTTGACTGGTCAGTGGGCCTGGGCGCGTTTCGTGAGCGGGAGGTGCTGGATCTGGGCACCTACGAGGAAACCAACTGGACCTGGCGCATCAATACGTTCACCGTCTACAAGCACCGCCTGCGGGAAAACATCGTGATCTCCGCCACCGCCTACTACCAGCCCAGCACCGACGATTTCGGCGACTTCCGCACTCTGCTGGACGCAGCCCTGTCGGTGAGCCTCACCGACAAGCTGGACCTGAAGATCTACTACAAAGTGGAACACGACAGCGAGCCCGCCCGCAATCTGGATGCGGACCCGCCCATCGACGCCTACGAGACCAATACCGAATACGAGACGTCGCTGGTCTACAACTTCTGACCTGGCTGCCCCGTAATTCAGTTGGCCCGCATGCGCTGCGTTCTGAAGCCTTTGACGCCGGAACGCAGCAACTGCCGCAGGAACACCAGCACCGGGCTTTCATTGGGTTTGGTGGGCTTGCCCTGAGCAATGCGCTCCAGCTGCCGGGCATACCACACGGTTTCCATCATCGCCATATCATCAATCGGTTTGATGCCGGTGATGCGCGGCTTGATGTGGATGGACTGGGTGGCGCCACTCAACAGGCGGGCGCTGAAATCCGGCTCCACCGCCAACGGCCGGGCCAGGCCGATCATGTCCGTGGCGCCGCTGGCGATGGCATCCGCCATCCCCCGGGCTGAACGAAAGCCACCGGTGACCATCAACGCGGTACTCACCCGGGCGCGGATTTTCTCCGCGTACTCCATAAAATACGCTTCCCGGGCCTGGGTACTGGCTTTGACATTCTTGCCGGTCATCTCCGGAACCTCATAGGTGCCGCCGGAAATTTCGATCAGGTCCATACCGGCCCCATCCAGCATTTCCACCACCGCCATGGATTCCTCCTCAGTGAATCCGCCGCGCTGAAAATCAGCGGAGTTCAACTTGATGGCAACCGGATAATCGTTCCCTACCTGCTGCCGGATGGCCCGATAGATCTCCATCACGAAGCGGGCGCGGTTTTCCAGACTGCCGCCCCATTGGTCCCGGCGTTGATTGTGATGGGGGGACAAAAACTGGCTGACCAGGTAACCATGGGCACCGTGAATCTGCACCCCGCTGAAGCCGGCCTGTTTCACCACCGCCGCCGCGGTGGCAAAGCGCTCGATGATCGCTTCGATTTCACCTGGGGACAGTTCCCGTGGCGGGTTGAAGTAGCGCTCGAAACGTGGGGCCAGCGGAATCGCAGAGGGTGCCACCGGTTGCTTGGTGACCATATTCGGGGATTGCTTGCCCGGATGGTTGAGTTGCACCCAAAGCTGGGTAGCGTCCTGTGAGCCGGCCTGCGCCCAACGCGTAAGCAAAGGCAAATCCCGATCATCCTCAATGGCCACATTGCCCGGCTCCCCCAGGGCCAGCCGATCCACCATGATGTTGCCGGTAATCACCAGGCCGGTGCCGCCCCGGGCCCAGGCATCATACAGGTTCACCAAAAGCTCCGTGGGACGGTTATCCAAAGTACCCAGGGCCTCACTCATGGCAGACTTGCCCAGGCGGTTTTTAATGACCGCCCCGCAACGCAGGGTAAGGGGTTGAGACAAGGATTCCAGACCGGACACAGGCACCTCCGAAGTGCACGCAATAGTTCGATACTTGTAAAACTATCGCATAATTGGACCCCGGTCAATTTGTCCCCGCAGGAGGCTACCCGGGCAGCCCACCCGTGCTACAATCCCGCCACTTTTTCAGGAGCAGATCTATGTTTAAAACCAACCAGTATTTTGACGGCAAAGTGACTTCCATAGCCTTCCAGGGCGAGGCTCTGCCGGCGACCGTGGGGGTGATGGCACCCGGTGACTACGAATTCTCCACCTCCCAGAAAGAGACCATGACGGTGGTCAGTGGCGCACTGACGGTGCAACTGCCCGGTGCCGCAGAGTGGACCACTTATGCGCGCAACGACAGTTTTGTGGTACCGGCCAACGCCAGCTTCAAATTGCAGGTGAAGCAGGATACCGCCTATCTGTGTACGTACGAGTAAGCCTGCACCGGACGGCCCCTGTACACCGGGGCCACTCCATCAACCCACCTTACTAACCGCCTTCCGATACCCCAACTCAACCGCAATTTACACAAACCAGATCAAATTCGGCGCGTTTTTACAGTGCATTTTGCGCCATAACGCTGCTAGTATTTAACCAAGTTCACCTAGGGTTTATGCACCCTCGCCGTAGGCAGTTTAGCGTCAAATGGATTTGCATCGTATCGCAGGGATCGGCGGTACTGGTCTTGGGGGGCCAGAGCCAGACGCCATCGAGTTGTGTTTATATTTGTGCTTGGAGTATCAACTTTGACGAAAACACGGACGTTGGGCCTGAATATTGGCCGGGCACCGGGGCGATATCTTTGCCTGCCGCTGATTCTGGTATTGTTGCTGGGCGCGGGCCTGACACGGCTCTCGTTCAATGTGGACTACCGGGTGTTTTTCGACGCCGATAACCCACAACTGGCGGCCTTCAATCACCTGCAGGACAACTTCAGCGCCTCTGAAAAACTGCTGCTGGTGTACACCCCCTCCTCCGCCGATGTGTTTACCGCAACCAGCCTGCGTACCCTCCAGGCCGCCACCGCCGAACTCTGGAAAACGCCCTATTCCACCCGCGTGGACTCCCTGACCAATTTTCAGCGCACCATCGCCGCCGGAGACGACCTGTTCGTGGACAACCTGGTGCCGGATGACAGCACCTTCGATCCCGCGCAACTGGCGGACGTGAAACACTTCGCCCTGCACGAACCCATGCTGGTGAATCGTTTGATCGCACCGGGAGGGCATGTCACCGGTCTACTGGTCACCATCAATAAACCCGGCCACTCCCCCAAAGAGGCCGCCGCCATTGTCGCCCACGGCCATGAGGTGGAAGACCTGATCAAGCGGCTGGACCCCGGTGCGCGGGTGGACCTGACCGGCATGATCATGATGTCCAATACGTTTTCTGAAAGCGCACGGGCCGATATGTCCACCCTGCTGCCACTGATGCTGTTGCTGGTGGTGGTGGGTCTGCGTTATTTCCTGCAAAGCTGGAAAGCCACCTTCGGCATCGTGCTGGTGATCCTGCTGTCGGCGGTGGGCGGCATGGGTGCCGGAGGCTGGATGGGCATTCAGCTGTCCTCACCCTCGGCTATCTCACCCATGATCATCCTCACCATCGCCGTGGCCCACTCCGTGCACATGGCGAACAGCTTCCTGCGCCTGCAATGGCAGCAGGTGAGCCCCGACAACGTCAATCAGGCCATCCGCGACAACATTAAACCCATGCTGATCGCTGGCATCACCACACTGGTGGGCTTTATCACCATGAATTTCAGCGATGTTCCCCCATACCATGACCTGGGCAACATCGTGGCGGTGGGCGTGACCCTGGCCACACTGCTGTCACTGACGTTTCTGCCTGCGTTTCTGCACCTCAGCAACGCCAAGCCGCGCAAGGAGCTGTTGGTGAACCGTTGGATCATTCCGTCGCTGCTGCGGCTGGTTACCCAGCACAGTGTCACCACTCTGCTGGTGGTGGGCGGCGGTGCGGTGGCCCTGAGCCTGTTCATTGGCAACAGCACCCTCAACGACCAGTTCGTGGATTACTTCGATGAACGCACCCCGTTCCGCATTGCCACCGACTACACCGATGAGCACCTCACCGGTATTTATTCCGTGGAATACGCCGTCAGCCGAAAAGGTTCCACCTCCGCCGTGGACCCGCTGCTGCTGGCCGAGCTGGATGAATTCGAGGCCTGGCTGCTGCAACAACCGGAAGTGCGTCACGTGGCCAGCATCAGCGACACCTTCAAGCTGATCAACCAGAATATGAACGGCGGTGACCGGGCCCACTACCGGCTGCCGGCCAGCCCGGAACTGTCGGCTCAGTATCTGTTGATGTATGAGATGTCCCTGCCCTTTGGCCTGGATGTATCGGACCGCTTGAGCATGGACCGGCGCGCCACCCGGGTGGTGATCACCCTGCACAATATTTCCTCCCAGGACATGCTGACCCTGGAAACCCGCATCAACCAGCACATCAAAACTGTGTTCCCGCAGTGGGAGACCCTCAGTTCCAGCCCCATGCTGATGTTTTCCCACATCGGCCAGAAGAATATCAAAAGCATGATCATTGGTGTGCTGACGGCGCTGCTGCTGATCTCGGTGGCTCTGGCCGTGGTACTGGGTTCATTCAGGCTGGGGCTGCTCAGCCTGCTGCCCAATCTGGTGCCCATCGTATCGGTGTTCGGGCTGTGGGGCCTGCTGGTGGGCGAGCTGGGCTTGTCGATGGCGCTGGTGGGAGGCATGTGCCTGGGGGTGGTGGTGGACGATACCGTGCACTTTCTGAATCGCTACCAGCTGGAACGCCGCCGCGGCGCGGATGGCAAGGTCGCCCTGGAACAGGTGCTGTATCACTCCGGTGCCCCCATCATCATCACCAGTGTGCTGCTGGCCGCCGGTTTTCTGCTGCTGGGGGGCTCCAGCTTCAAGCTCAACAGCGATATGGGCAATGCCACCGGCCTGATTATCCTGATGGCGCTGCTGTTTGACCTGCTGGCGCTGCCGGCCTGGCTGGCGTGGAGCAGCCGAACCAGCACGCAAACCGCCACCAAGGCCATCACCGACTAGCAACCTGCTAGTGGCTCAGGCGCGCTACTGGCGCCGCCGCTTGCCTTTGTCATCCTTGCCGGAGAGCAAACGGGAAGAGGCCTGCTCCAGCCAGAGCAAGGTCTCGATGTAATTCACAAACCGCCCCAGATACTCCGGGGCGGACTCCTGCATGGTCTCCAGTGCTCTCACCACCAGACGGTGCGCATTGAGTGGGCCAGCATCCTCCGGTGCCTCTTGCAGGGCTTTGGCCACCGCCTTTTCGGTGCTGCGCCGGGCCCACTCCTCGCGTAACTGCTGCAGGGCTCTGAGCTCGCCGGCCGGAGCCAGGGCATCCAGACTGGCCACCGCGTCCGCATCATCCACCTGTTGCAGGGCTTCCACTTCCTGGCGCCGCAACAGGGCTTCGAAGCTCGCAGGCTCCTGGGGCTGCGTCTCACGGGAGGTGCGTTGTTCCCATTGCAGCAACAGAGCCGCCAGTTCGGAACGGGGCTGAACGGGCTTGTCCTGAAGGCGCTGTGTCGCGGGCTCCGGGCGCGTTTCCAGGGCGCTGATTAACGCTTCCACTTTGAGTAACAGACGTTGCGCCAGCGGGGGGCGCACCACGGCCGCACGCCGCAGCAACGACTCGGCACGATACAGGCGAATGGCGTCGGCCTGATTCGTGGGCATCCGCCGAATCTGATCGCAGCGTACGCCGCAATGGGCCAACTGCTGCTGCAGCGCTTCTGGCTGCAGACTGTCGTTCCGGTCCTCCACGTCAGTGATGCCCCTGGCCTGGCCGGGCAGGCTGAGCGGTTGCCGCTTCCTGGCCAGCGCGGGGCACCGGCGCCATCTCCACCCGGCGGTTCCGGGCCCGCCCTTGTGCCTGCTCATTGCTGGCCACCGGCTGCTGGGCGCCAAAGGCGGCCGCAAACACCATGGCCTGGGGCATGCCCTCTTCAATCAGGGCCCGGGTCACCGTCAGTGCCCGTTGGGCCGACAGTTCCCAGTTATCCTGATAGCGGGTGTTGTTTTTCTGGATAGGCAGGTCATCAGTGAAGCCACTCACCATCAGCAGTTCACCGTGCTCCTGCAGATACACCTGCAGTGGCGCCACCAGAGTCTGCAGCAATTGCCGCCCTTCCGGCTGCAGCTCATCAGAATTCAGGGCAAACAGCACGCTGCCGCTGATGCCGATGCGTCCGTTGTCCAAGGTGATACGGCCACTGGCCAAGGGCTCCGCCAGCGCCTCCTCCAGGGCCATACGCCGCTGCTCTTCCGCCTGGCGTTTGGCCACCTCCTGCTGCAGGTTCTGGGTCAGTTCCAACTGGATGCCCATCACCCACACCAACACCAGCACAAATACGCCCACCAAACCGGACATCAGATCCCCGAAGATAGCCCAGATCGGCGTGGCCTCGGCCTGGTCCTCCAACTGCTCCATCAGCTCGGCTCTCCCTCAGCGACCCCGGTCTTGGCCTTGGCGGCTGTGGTGGCTTTGGTGTTGGCATCGCCTGCGACATCGCCTTCAACATCAACCTCGGCAGCGGTGCCGGTCTCCGGTTGCTGTGTCGCCTGTTGTGTCCCCTGCTCTGGCCGGGCGGCTGCCTGGGTATCCGCCCCGGCGCGCAGCTCGTCCATGATTTCTTTTTGGGACAGCATGCTGAGATCGATGATTTCCCGTGCCTGGGCTACGTAATACGCCAGCTGTTCATCACTGCGGCTGCTGGATTTGTCGAGGGCGGCTTCCACCCGGTTCAGGTTTTCAATCAGTTTGTCGTTGGACGCGCTGAACAATTCCACCGCATGTCCGAAGGCCTCGCCGAGGCTGGAAACCTCCACTGCACTGGCTTCCAGGTGGTCTGCCATATCCTGCAGTTTGGTGGTTTCGCCGCCCACCTGCTGGCCAAAGCGCTCACTCACCTCCGCCAGTTTTTCGGTGGAGGCGGTCACCAGGGTTTCAATGGCGGCACGTTGCTCGGTGGACGCCTTCTCCACCGTGCCCAGGATGCCGTTCAGGTCCGCCATGATGCGCTGGCGTTCCGCCAGCAGTTCGTTGTCGCGCTCGATGTTATTGGAGATTTCCCGACGCAGTTGTTCCAACACCTCGGCAGCGGCTTTGGGCGCCTGGCTCGCAGTTTCGATCAACGCCAGCATAGGCGTTTCCAGCGCTGTGCCCAACTGAGTAAGGTGGCCGCTGACCACAGCCTCCAGATCCGCCAGGCGTTGCACTGCGGCCTGTCCGCGGCTGGCTTCCTCGGCCCGCAGCTGACCCAGCTCCGCGTGCAGGGTTGTGGTCAATTGCTGCAGGCGCTCGCTTTGCTGCGCTCCCCACTGTTCCTCGGCCTGCAGGCGGGCCTGCACCTGAGCGCTGGATTGATCCAGCACACGCGTCCACTCTTGCAACAGGGTTTTCGCGTTCTGTTCCCAGGCAGCCACCAACCCTGAGCTGGTGCCTTCCAGTTGACTCTGCCACTGCTGCAGGCGTTGCTGGTCGCCCTCACCCAGGCGCTGCAGCACCTGTTCACTGTGTCCGTTCACACCACTGAGGAAGGCTTCCGCCATGTTGTTGAAACGCTGGTCGAAGCCCTGCATGGCTGCGTCCAGCGAGGTCACCAGTTGTTGCTGGCGCTGATCGTATTGCGCCAGTCCGGACTGCCAGGCATCGCTGACCCCAACCACCGTGGCGCTGAACTGGGACGCCAGTTCCTGCAGTTGCTGCCGGGTCTGGGATTGCAGCGCTGCCTGGGTGTGCTGTGCCTGCTGTGCCAGCTCACGCATGGTGCCACTCACCAACGGCTGAATGCTCTCACCCGCCAAGCGGCCGCTTTCCGCCAGGCTGTTTTTGAGGGACTGCTCCACCGAGCTCGCCAGTTCCGCAAACTGCCGGGCTGCGGTGTCCTGAAACTGTTGCTGCCCTGACACAATGGCGGAGGTCATGGTGCGGGTCATGGTTTCCATCTGATCGGCCATGGACTGCAGGCGCTCGGCCACCTGGGGCAATGCCTGGGCCTGGCTTTGCAGGGCCTTGTAGGTCTCCTGCCGGGAATGGTTGAGGGAGAAGCCGCGGAACTCCTCACCGATCACCTGATCCAGGCGGGCGGTGGCGCTCAGGCGCTCGCGCCGGCTGAGGGTGGAAATCAGCCCCAACATGGCGGAGGCCGCCACCCCGGCCACCGAGGTACCGAAGGCCAGGCCCAGTCCCTTGATGGGAGTGGCCAATCCGGCGCGCATGGCCTGCAGCTCGGTGGTGCTTTCCAGGGCCAACACGGCGCCTTGCAGGGTGACCACCATACCAACAAAGGTGCCCAGCAAACCCAGCATCACCAGCAGTCCCACCAGATAGGGGGTGAACACCGGCCCCGGCAGGGCAATCCGCTCCCCCTCAATGCGCAGGCGCACCGGGTTCCGCAAGCCATCGGGCAGCTGCGACAGCCATGGGTCCAAGCGCTCCAATTGGGCCGGCACCGACTGCAGCGCAGCGCCCAGGGACGCGGTGGCCCGCCGGTACTGCAGCATTTCAAAGCAGCCGATGCCGTACACCAGGCCAATCATCAGGGTGACGGTCAGGGCCAGGGCATCGCTGCCGATGAAGCCGGCCGCAATCCAGATCACCGCCACAGCGCCCAGGGCGAACGCGCCGCCAAACAAAACTCGATTCATAATGGGGGGATTACCTCTAGTTCGTATATCCGGTTTCAGGTGCCTCTGCTCGGAGGCGCTGCGCTGACGTGCAGCGCTCAAGCGACTCCACCAGCCCCAGCACCGGTTGCAGTCTCAGGTCCAGTTCTGCCAGCAACAGCGACTGCACGTCTTTGCGAAATTGCACAAGCCAGCCGGGTTCGGCCCTAGCCTCGCCCTCGCCAGCACGCAGGCGATCAAAGCGCCGCTCCAGCAAACGGGGCACTGCCGCCAGAAACCGGGCGGTGTGATCCCACAGGGTGTCTTCCAATACCCGATCCAGCAGCGCCAGTTTCTTCAACGCCGGGGAACATCCGGTCAGGGCCTCCCGACCGCTGGAGCGCAGCGCCCGCAAGGCCAGATCCTGCTCCCGCTGGTGCGACAGATAAAAACGGTGGAAGCGCTCGTATTTGAGCTCCGGGTCATCCTCTGCCAGGGCCGGCCAGCGGATCTTCGGCCGCTCTGTGCCGAGGCTACAGCTTTCGATGATGCCCTGCACCAGTTTGCCCTTGGCATGAGAAACTGCCTGTTTGAGCTCATCTGCTGAATCGGTGACCGCCATAAAACCCCGTTCCGGCTTCATCTTGTGGGCATCCGCCAGAATGATGGAATCGGCAAAATTGAACATCTGCCCCAAGCGGTCGGCGAACTCGCGCTGGGGCCAGTCGTCCTCAATCAGGGCCAACTCGGTAAGCAGCCTGACCAGGCGTACCTGACGGTGGGGGGACGGAGTCAACGACGGGGTCATATTTCTGGATACACGTTTCTGGATAACACGTTCTGGATAATAAGGCCGGGTGCAAAGGCGTGTGAGCGTGGATCGTAATTGGTATTTTTATAAAGGCGCATTATGGCCAATTCAGGGGAAACTTCAAGGCTCCACATTCCCCCGGGTCACAGCTCAGCCACTTCCCGCAGATTGTTCAAATCCCCCTTAGAGACGACACTTATGTGGCTGAATCCACGGGCAAAATCACACAGCCAGCCCCATTTCGTCGTGGATATAACTGTGGATCGAACTGTCGGCAATGCACTTGGAGTGAAAACAGATGCGAGCCCGGTTCCCCCGCACCGACATCACCAGCCCCTCCATGCGACCAAAACTGAACAGCATGGCAATGGATTCACCCACCTGAACGGTGCGCCCTTCCTCCAGGCGCAACATGGCACCGCGCTCGGATAAATCCACCACCATCACTTCGCCGGGCTGACCGCCGATTTCTGCGTGCACGGAATTGCCCACTTTAATGCGGGGAAACTTGCGCCGGGCGCCCTGCAGGTACACCCGCTCACAATCCATGAACACATAGGCTACCAGGAAGGCGATCACGCCACCCCGCACCAGGCCGAACACAAAGAACACGGGCAGATCCAGGCGCTGGTACAACTCCAGCCAAGTCCAGTCTTCCCTGTGATAAATATAGAATGCACAGCGGATCATCACCTGCAACACGCCGGTAATCACAGCATACTGCAGCGCGATCTGAGTGGCCTTACGCTGCACGGCTTGCTGCGTCATCAGCCGACGCCCGCGACTGCGGATCACCACGATGGCCAGCAAACCAAAATTGATGGCCAGCAGAATGTGCGGCGGTTTGAACACCACCGAGGACAGCGCATAAAACGCCATGGAGGCCGCCGCCGCAGTCAGAAACGCCAGAATATAGGTGGCCGGACTGCGGTTGCCAAACTGATTCCGCAGGGTTTCATTCATGTAAAAGCCGCACCCCACCGCCAGCACATAAGACAGACCACCGCCGATGGACCAACCAATCACCCGCTGCTCTGTGAACCAGGGCCCGCCACTCCGGTTATCAGCCCCCACCACATCAAACAGCAGCAAAAACAACATGACACTGAGGCCGGTGAGCACAAAGGTGCCCATGAACACCAGGGTGATGGGCAGCTTCAGATCCAGTTCTTTGCGATCGGTAAAGCGGATCACAAAACCGTAGCGGGATAACAGTTGATGGGCCTGCTGCTGATTCGGTGACAGCTTGACACAGTTTTTGGCCAGCATCTCCGCCAGCGTGGCCTGCATTCGTTCCAGTTCCCCCACGTATTCCTGAATCGCCACCAGGTTGGCACCGTCCAGCATGGCCGGCAGCACACCGGCAATCTCCAGCAGGCGACTTTCGATGCGCTGCAAATCATTGATGCCGGGATAATGGTCTTCAAATTCCCGATTCACCCTCACCAGGTACAGGTTCAGCACCAGCAGGCGCCCGGCGATAAAGGGCGTCTCCTGAACGTCCGTGCCCCGCGCCACCCGGTCCCAGAATTCGGCAAAGCCGCGGCTTTCCAGGGTATCGTAAACGCTGTCCAGCTTGCGGTGGTTCATGGGGATGTCCCGCATTGAGTGCAGGATCTGCTGCTTGAGATTCAGTGCATCCCGGGGCACACGGGCCGAGGCCAGCAAAAAACTGCGCCAGCGTTCATCAGCCTTGGCAATGGGGGCCGCCAACTGCACCAGCAATACAAACACAATCAGATAGGGCGAAAGCAACGCATAGCCCAGTTGTTGCCCCAGGGACAGCACCAGGGTCGCGAGATCGTTCTCCCCCAACAGGGACACCACGCTGTTGACGAACACCCCTTCCAGCCCCGGCACCTGGCTGATGACAAAAGCAATGGAGAGGTAGGTGAGAAAATACAGCCCGGCGTACTCGCGAAACACGCGGTCATGAATGTAGTCTTTCGGTTGCCCCTCAAACTGGGACTGTTCCGCTGCAGACCAGCGGTTGAAGCGGGGCAATATCACCAGCGCAAACAACACCAGGCAGACGCCAATATCAGCCAGAGTGACAATGAGAAAAGTTGAGAAGTCGCTGTCCATCGCTTTAATCCAGGGTGTTTTTCTGTGGGAATGTGATCCAATTCCCAAAATAGGCCAGCCAGCGGGAACATCAAGCACTTTTACGGCTTTTGGCACTAATAGACATTTCCCATGAAAATGAATACACATCCCACCTCAGCCCTGCTCACCCATTAAACAAAGCGATTTCAGCCTGGTGAAAGCCACGCTCAAAAAGCAACCGAACTCCGCGACATTTATCACGCTCTGGATCGCAATAATGCCATTGACCCATGAAACGGGATTAAGGTAAAACCGTTGAAAAGCCAACGTTTAAGGAGAGGGACATGGGCGCGCAACAGGATATTGACCAGGATTTGTCCAGCAACATTCCGCTACCGGAATCCCAACGTGCTTTTGGGATTTACACCGCGACCCTCATCGGATTCAAAGACGGCGTAACCCCGCTGATCTGCCTCTCCCAACCATCAGCCAGCACCGAGATGAGCATGGCTCTGCCGGCACGTTCCATTGTGGAATTGCACGGCGACCACATCGGCTCTGAAGTGGTAATCCAATATGAGAACGGTGAGCGCGGCAAACCGATGATCATGGGTGTCGTTCGTACCCCTTCGGCCTGGCCTGGGCCGGAGCGCCCAACCCAGGTCACTGTGGAAGCCGACGACGAGCGCCTCACCGTGGACGCCAAGCAGCAGATCGTATTGCGTTGCGGCAAGGCCAGCATCACCCTGACCCAGGCCGGCAAAGTGCTGATCAAAGGCACCTACATTTCCAGCCGATCCTCAGGAGCCAATCGCATCAAGGGCGGCTCCATTCTGCTCAACTGACAGGCGCCCTTACCCATGGAACTGATCAACGCAACCCGGATGCAAGCCGGCTACAGCATGGGCCTGGAGCCCAGCGGTCGCGAATTGCTGGTGGTTGCGGTCAAAGGCACTTACCACCTGCCGCTGGCCGGGGAAAGGCCGCGCCTGCTGGAACAGCAGGCACCATTGGTCATGGCCGACACCTTCAGCGGCGAGCCCGGCCTGTCTGCTCCCGTTTATGAAACGGATTTCGCTCCCAAAAAACAACGCTGTGATGTGCTGCTGCTGGGCAGTGCCTATGCCCCGGGTGGCGACCCCTGTCCCCGGGTGGGGGTTGGCCTCAAAGTGGGCAACGTGCAAAAGCGCTTTGTGGTGACTGGCCCCCGGGCCTGGAAATCCACGGCGGTGACCGTGCGTCCGGGCGAACCGCAACCCTTTGTCAGCCAACCCATCAGCTATGACGTTGCCTTCGGCGGTGTGGACAACCACCATGAGAACGAGGCCAAACACGCCGCATTTATCGCCAACCCGGTGGGACTGGGTTTTCACAAACACCTGAAGAGCCAATGGGTGGACGGTGCCCCCATGCCACGAACGGAACAGTTCAACGTGCCCATCACCCTGCCCCACAAGCAGTATGTGCCGCAAGCCTTTGGGCCCGTTGGTCGCGGCTGGCAACCACGCTCCACCTACGGCGGCACCTATGACCAGCACTGGCTGGATGAGGTTTTTCCTTTTTTACCGCCGGATTTTAACGAGCTGTATTATCAATCTGCGCCCGCGGAGCAGCAAACCGCGTATCTGCAAGGGGGTGAAGAAGTCATCCTCATCAATCTCACCCCCAACGGCCGGGTGCAGTTCAAATTACCCGACACCCACATGCCGGTGTATTTCTTTCCCCGCAAAGGCCCGCTCATCGAGCAGCATGCCAAAGCCGATACCCTGGTGTTCGAGCCGGATCAACAACGCTTCACCATCACCTGGCGCACTCATCTGCCCCTGAAAAGGAACATGTTTGAAATCGCGCAGGTGGTCGCCGGCAAACGCTCCAAAGCCTGGTGGCGGGCCAGGCAATCGGGCAAGACATACTATTCCTCTCTGGACCAGGTGCCCGCCCACAAGAAAACCCGCCACGAGGGCAGCACGCCATGAGCAATCAACCCATCGCCATCGCGGATTCCGGCATGGTATGTGGTGTCGGCCTGGATGCCCCTTCCGCCTGCGCCGCCATTCGTTGCGCCATGGATAATTTTCAGGAAACCCGCTATATGGATAAAGGCGGAGAATGGATCATCGGCTCCAGCGTGCCGTTGGCAAGCAATGTGCGCGGGCGCACCAGACTGGTAAAGATGGTGAGCATGGCGTTGCAGGAGTGCCTGCAACACTTTGCCACCGTGCCCGACGAAATACCCTTGTTTCTGTGCGTGGCGGAACGGGAACGGCCAGGGCGGATGGATGGACTGGAAGAGCACCTGTTCGGTGAGATCGAAGCAGAACTCGGCTACCAGTTTCATGCGCAGGAATCCAGGGGCATTCCCCTCGGACGGGTGTCCGCTGCGGTGGCCCTGAAGCACGCCCGGGAGCTGATCTATGAAAAGCAGTTTCCCTATGTTTTGATCGCCGGTGTGGACAGTTTATTGAACGGTGCCACCCTGGGGGAATTTGAGGCCGAGGACCGCTTGCTGACCAGCCAGAACTCCAACGGTTTTATCCCGGGGGAAGCCGCTGCGGCCATTCTGGTCTGCCACCCATCGTTAGTCTCTGCCTCCGATAGCGGCCGGTTGTTGTGCCAAGGGCTGGGCTTTGCTCAGGAAGAGGCCACCGTAACGGCAGAACGCCCATTGCGCGCTGACGGCTTAACCGCCGCCATCAAGAACGCGTTGGCAGACGCCCAATGCACCATGGGCGACCTGGATTTTCGCATCGCGGATGTCTCCGGTGAGCAGTACTACTTCAAGGAAGCTGCGTTGGCACTGACCCGCACCCTCCGCACCCGTAAAGAACATTTCTATATCTGGCATCCAGCCGACTGCATTGGTGAAGTGGGCGCGGCGATGGGTACAGTGATGCTGGTGGTCGCCCTGGCCGGCAGTCGCAAGGGTTACGCTTATGGCAGGCAGCTTCTCTGCCAGTTCGGCAACGACGCCGGGCAGCGCGCAGTGGCCATCTCACGTTATGAAGCAGCGAGTGCATAATGGCCAATAAAGTATTTGCCAACAACATGGAAGTTTCCTGCAAGGCCGGCAGCGGCAAAACCATCTGTGCCTTTCCTGATGTGTGTTTCACCCCACCCCAAACGCCGGCCACCCCGCCGGGTGTGCCCATCCCCTACCCGAATACCGGCCTGTCCTCCGACTGTAACGGAGGCACCGGTACTGTGAAGATTTCCGGTCAGGAGGCGATGCTGAAAGACAAATCCTGCTTCAAGAAAAGCTCCGGCGATGAAGCAGGCTCGGCCCCGAAGAAAGGCATAATCACCAGCAAAATCCAAGGCAAGGTCTATTTCAATAGCTGGTCGATGGATGTCAAATTTGAAGGTGAAAACGCGGTACGTCATCTGGACCTGACCACCCACAACCATGCGTCCAAGCCCGGCCAGACGCCCCCCTTCCCGGAAGTGGAGGGCATGGCCCCACCGGTGCAGGTGGACTGTGAGAAAGTTCTGTTCGAATATCCGGTGAAACCGCACAGCGAACAGCAAAAAGACTGCAAGGCCCTGAAGCAGGAAACCGGAGTCGAAAAGCAGTCCCATCACGTCATCCAGAATTCCCATTTCCAGAAGCCCCGCGGCACTACCATCAAGGCTATCTGCCCGGGGTATGAAGAAAACGACGCGCCCTGCATCGCATTGCTGGATGGCACCGATGTGAGCACCGAACATGGACGCGTCTCGCGGATGCAAAAAGCCGATGCAAAACGCTATCGGGATCGGGGCAAAAACCCCACTTATGCGGAAGCCCGGCAGGACGCAAAAAATCAGCTCACCGAGAAAAAACCCGGGCCGGGGCTGAAGGAAGAAGAAGCCGAGTGCATACTGAAAGAAGTGGACAAGTATTTCGAAGAAAAGTGCGGGGGCACGGCTGACAAGCAGCTACGACCACCGGGCCAGCGCTCGGCCTGGAAACCCGATATCAAGAAAGCGAAAAAGAAAGTCTCAATTTAATGAGGATGATTGATGTCTGACGTTACCGTTTCGGCACTCACCAGTAAAAATGGAATGAATCTGGCGCTCGTCAACTTTGCATCGCCGGATCATGATCCCGATGACATGTGGTCGGCGATCTATCAGGAAATCAATGAGGAATGGGACAGCATCTTTTCGATGCAGGCCTGGCTCACAAACCTCACCTTAACCGACGGCGGCGACATCATTGCCTGTGACATGGACGGCCGCCTTATCCATATAAAATCCGGTCAGGAAACCGTGATGCCGCTGTCCATCAGTGGCGGCCTGGAAGATCTGTGGTGGAGTGAGCACAGCGGCCTGATTGCCGTCAGCTCGAAAGGGGAACGCGTGCATATCAAGGGGGAACAGGTCACCGTATACGCCGATCCCAAGGAGCGGGCGCTGTACAAAATCCTGGGCATCACGGAACATGAAGTGTATGCCGTGGGGGCGGAAGGGGTGATCTGGTTCTACGATGGCAGCGCCTGGCAGGAGCTTGACAGCGGCACCAATGTAACCCTGATGGCGCTCTGGAAGGGACCAACAGGATTGTACGTAGGCGGCGTCGAGGGCGTGTTGTTCCTGCTGACCCCGCAGACCAATACCCCCATCAGCATTGATGACCCCATCGACATTTCCTCACTCTGGGAGTTCGACGGCGACCTCTATGCGGCCGCCGGTGTCAACGGCGTCTGGAAGCTGGATGGGGACGTCCTGGTGCAGGAGAAGCAGGTTCAGGTTCAAAGGTTATGCGCCGCGCCGGACAAGCTGATTGCCAGCGGCAGCAACGGCATCATTGAATTTGACGGGTCAGGTTGGAGCCTGAGCGAGATCGAAGGTTAATGTCACCAGGCGCCATTCCCCAGATTCTCGAACGGCACCTGGATGATCTGAGCGGTCTGATCAATCAACGTTTTGGCCTGGTGCACCAGGCCAACGGCAACCTCACTTTGTTGGGCCGCATGGATGAGCGCATCGCGGCGCATCTGGATGCCCTGCGCATCAATGCGTCATCCTGCTGGCCCATGTGCAAGGCATTGCTGGAATCCCCCGGCCCAGGCGAGATGTGTGTGGCAACCCTGATGGCAATCGAACTGGATCGCGCTCAATACGTCAGCCATGTGCTGGCACTCGCAGAAAGCCTGCCGGAAACCCAGGCGGGTGCCTTTGCGGCATTCGACTGGCTGCCGGAACCACTGGGAACACTGAGTTACCAACGTTTGCTGGCATCCGATCAACCGTTCTGGCGGTTAACCGGTCTTGCTGCGAGCGCCCAGCAGCGCACCACACCCAGCACCTTTTTATCCGACTCTATGAGGAATAACGATCCCAGGCTGCAGGCTCGCATGCTCCAGACGGTGGGGGAACAGGGCCTGACCGGGCACCTGCCCTGGTGCACGGCGCAGTCGTCCAACCCCAATCCGGGCGTGCGCTTGTGGGCCAGTTGGAGCGCCACCCTACTCGGTTCGCAAAACGGCCTCAAACCCCTGGGGGAATTCGCCATCAAACCTGGACCATTCCAGCAGCAGGCCCTGAGCCTGTTGCTGAAGGCCGTGCCATTGGCCACCGCCCACAAGCTGATCCAGTCGCTCTCCCAACTCCCGGAGAACCAGAGGGCGGTGATCAAAGCCGTTGCCCTAGCCGGTGACCCTTTCTATGTGCCCTGGCTGATGGAGCGCATGGGGGAACCTGAATTCACCCGCCTGGCGGGTGAATCCTTCAGCTTCATTACGGGCGTGGACCTGGCCTATCAGGATCTGGAACGCAAACCACCGGAAGATTTTGAAAGTGGACCCAACGACGATCCGGACGACCCCAATGTGGATCTGGATGAAGACGACGACCTGCCCTGGCCGGATGTGGAGAAGGTCGCCCGCTGGTGGTGGCAGCACAGTAAAGCGTTTGCCGAAGGCACCCGCTATTTTATGGGCAAGCCCGTGACCGGCGAGCATTGTCTGGCGGTGCTGAAGAGTGGTTTTCAACGCCAGCGTGTGGCCGCAGCTGAGTACCTGTGCCTGCTTAGCCCCGGCACCCCGCTATTCCCCACGGCGGCCCCCACCTGGCGTCAACAAGCCCTTTTGCAGACCTGGCCCGGCCATTCGTAAAGACGCAGGCGGTGACCACTCAGTTGGTCAGTACCTTTTTGCCCTTGATGATCACATCCTTGCTGGCTTTCACATTGATCTTGCCGCTGCCTTTGAAATCGATGTCTTTGCCACTGACCGTGATGGTGCCGTCCTTTTTCATGGTGATGGAGGCCTTGCCCACGGTAATCACCAATTCATCCTCCGCGGAAATCTGTATTTTCTTGGCCGTGTGCGTACTGGTGTTGCCCACATTCAGGGAACGATCCTTGCCCACGTCCTCGGACATACTCTGCCCCACCACCAGGAAGCGGCTGGCCCCCACCTCTTCCGCCTTCACCGCCGCTACGGTTTCGTTCATGGCCGCTCCCACGGTCACCTGGTACAAACCACCAATGGTGAGCTCCTTGGCGGCGCCCACGGTTTCGGCAAAGTTAACCGCAATGGTTTCGGTCTTGCTGCTGGCGATGGTATTGCTTTGATTGGCCCCCACCGTCAGGGTCTGGTTGGTACCCACCGTCAAAGACTGGTTGGCGCCCACGGTTTTGGTTTCGTCCGCCCCCACGTCCACTGAACGCATATTACTGACCGCCAGGGACTGGTCGTTGTGTACTGCACCGGTTTCGTTATTGGCCACCACAAAGTTGTAATCCTTGCCGGCCTTCATATAGACCTCTTCCGCTCCGCCCTTGTCATCAAAGCGGAGTTCATTGGCGTTGCCGCTCTGGGTCAGCCAGCCGGATTGAGTGGAGGTGTATTTCGGCCCTTGGTTGTCCTTGTTGTACATGGCGCCCACCACAATCGGGCGGTCCGGATCACCGTTGATAAAATCCACCAGCACCTCCTGCCCTTCCCGCGGCACAAAGCTGGCCCCCCAGCCACTGCCGGCGTAGCCTTGCAGTACCCTTAACTTGCAGCTGTTGTGCTCGCTGTCCCAGGGGAACTGCACCCGGATCATCCGTTGCGGGTCCGCATCCCCCTGGGACGCAGAGGAACTCATGGACATTACCTTGGCCACCTGGGGACCTGGCATGTGACGCTTGACCTGCTCCCGGGGGGGCCGCAGAGGCACCTTGGATGCCACACACTGAAATCGGTTCTGGTAACGCTCCAGGCCCCCGGTACTATTACTGGCTTGATGGCTGACCCGGGTCAGCAGGTACTTGTCACACTCCGACGCCAGGGCGTGATCCAGTTCAAAACGGGCACCGGCACGAAAGCCAGTGCAGTTGGAAGTCGCGTCGGCCACATTGTGAGTGGACTCCATGGCTTCCATCCAGTGGGCGGTAAGCAACTTGTTGTAATCCGGTTCAAAGTCATGACAACTGTTGCTGCCATCTTTGAAGTTATAGCCGCCATAGCGCTGCAGGCTGTTGACCGCCGGCACCTGGGAGAATTTGGAGGTGGTGGGAATGTTCTGTTTGTAGAAATTCTTCGGCGTGTCCTGGTTGTAATCGATCTGCTCGCAGGCCTGGGGATGATAACGCAGGGTACGGCGCCACTCGAAAATCGCCACCCCCTCGCTGCCACCGGTGCGGGCCCGGTTCTCAATCACCACCGTACCTTCCGGGGTATCGGCAAAACCGCCGGGGGCATCCGCCAGCACCAGGGTATGATCCGTCTCACTGTGGGTAAAATAGTAATTGATGCCATCTTCCGCCAGCAGCCGTTGTACAAACGCCAGGTCGCTTTCGTTGAACTGTACACAATATTCCCGTACCAGATAGCGCTTGCTCACCTTCAGTTCCAGGGGGCAAAACGCACCGTAGGACTTGATCACCTCTTCCACGATCTCGACAGCAGTCTTGTTCTCAAAGATCCGGTTGCAACCGGCCTGAGACAAAAACCACAACCCCGGCACCAGGGACAACTCATACCCGCGAGTGCCGTTATCCGACACATCCTGCAGGGTGATCTGGTTGACCCGCGCATGCAGGTAGTGAGGCTCCGAGCGGCCCTGAGGATGAATGGCAACCGCCACCTTCTGACCGATCACATCCTCACTGGCAAACGATTCCTGAATGGATTGAAAACCCAGTTGTAGCTGGAAGGGCTGAGACAACGATTCGGACCCGTTCAAATAGGTCACCACACAGGAATCGTCGATAAAACTGGCCTTTACCCTTAACAAGCGCGCGTTCTGTGACATGGCCTGAACCCCGTTTGATACGCTAAGCGGACGATAATCAGGCTATTTTACCGCCAGAGCAACCTGGGAAATAGGGAGAAATGCCGCCGGCTGTGTGAGATTAGGCTTCTAACGACCCTGGATGGGAAGCAGCGGCCTTCTCCCGGGCGCGCCGGATCAGGGTCAGCTCAGCCAAGATTGCAACGGCTATCTCCGGGGCCGTCTTGCTGCCAATCGCCAAACCCACCGGAGCATGCAGCCGGCTGATCTGGTCTTCCTCCAGTTGCAACTGTTTCAGCCGTTCAATGCGATTTTCAGTGGTGCGGGCAGAACCCAACGCGCCGACGTAGAAATTGTCCAGGGTCAGGGCCTCCATCAGCGCCATATCATCAATCCTGGGATCATGGGTGAGGGTGATGACGATGCTGAAAGGATCACTGGCATGAGCCCGCACCACGTCGTCTGGAATACCGAGGATACATTCACAGCCTGAAGAAGGTTCAAGAATGTGGAGACGGAAATCGTCCAGCTTATCTGCTCGGGGATCGGTCACCAGGACCCGGTAATCCATCATCCCCGCCATCTGGGCAAGGCACCCCGCAATCTGACCGGCACCCACCAATAACAGGGTATATCCTGGCCCGTACACCTGAACAAACTGACGTTCATCGAGCTGAATAGGCCTCATATTTTGCGCCGCCTTAAGATGGACTTTTCCACTGGCGAGGTCCAGGGTACGCTCAATACAACGCCGCTGACTGAGGGCCTGATTGATATCAGCCAGATCCGTTAAAGCAGATTCAGTGACCTCCTCCACCAGCACGGAAAGGTAGCCTCCGCAGGGCAAACCCAGGCGGGCATTTTCGTCAGCACTCAGGCCGTACTCAAGTACTTGGGGATAGCGATTAAAGCCACCGGATTGCAACTGGGTGAGCAAATCATCTTCCACACAACCGCCGGACAGGGAACCCACCATCTGCCCTGACTGATTGCAGGCCATCAGTGAACCGGCGGGGCGGGGTGAAGATCCATGGGTGGCAACGATGGTACACAACCAGGCGGGAATCTTACGTTCCACCCAGCTGTGCAAGGTTGATAACACCTGATGATCAAGACTGTGCACGATACCCTCCGGACAACATCATGAGGCAGCAACGTCACGCAGGGTTTCGATAAAGGTGACCGGCGGGTTGGAAAGAAACCAGTAAGGTACATCGTTCATCAGCTCAGTCCTTGCGTTCGGAAAGGCGTGCTGCCAGCGCCTGAAGTATTTGTCCTCGTCAATATTTTCGGCGAAGACTTTAGCCAGCAAACCGCTACCTTTGGTTGCCCAGACAATCACAATTTCCTTGTCTTCCAAACCAGCGAGCGAAGCATTCAGGCTGTTATAATACGCTTTCGCCTGTGTCAGTTGATTAGCCAGCACAGTGATGGGTTTAAAGTCATCGACAGTGGTGTAAGGGGCAACACACGCATCCCAAACCCCGGGTTTTTCCAGCTCAGTCGGGGACTCAAATCCCAACAATCGGCTGGATGTCACCGTGCTGCGCAGCAAGCCTGGAATTCTCGGTACCAGACGGGACATCACGTACGTGCCACAATAGCGGTTCACCCACGCCCAGGTATTGGTGATCATCAATTTAGAAAACATATCAGGCTGTCTGATTGCAACCCCAAGACCGATAGGGCCACCATGGTCATACGCCACAAATGTAATGTTGGTAAGCTGGAGACGGCTCAGCACCGCCTCCACCACCTGGCTGTGTTCCTGCAGAGTGTAACCGTAGTCCTTCATTCCAAGTTGGTGTGGCTTGCCGCTCATGCCCATCCCGGGTAAGTCGATGGCAATACAACGGAACTCATTTTTCAGTTGGTTTATGACCTTTCGCCACGAAAAACTCCACATGTAGTTCCCATGCAGAAGAAGAATGACAGGGCCAGATCCTTCATCAAGATAATGCACCGGAATGCCATCAATCACACACCAATGGGACTCATAAGGATACACTTCTTCCGACACGCTAAAAGGTCGTTCCATCGTTTCACCGGTCCCTTTCACAGATGAACAACTTCTGTATCTGCATCGTTCCTGACCTGTGACTTCGCCGCCTATAATGTGACTTCGCCGCCTCTAAAGGGTTCCGTGCCAGAAAGGGCCCCGCGCCAGCTTACTCAACACCCAGGTCGAAAGTCTCTTCGCACTCTTGCCGCAACAATTCGTGCTGTCGGCGCTCTTCTGCCAGATGCTCAATCAACGCTCTGACGGTGGGATAACGCAGCATCTCGATCACGGGAATCGGTCGCCCAATCCGCTCCTGCAGACGTTCCACCAGCTCCACCGCTTCCACCGAATCCATTCCCATATCCACAAACGTTGAATCCAGAGAGACATGATGAAGTTCCACATCCAGCTTCTCCGCGACCCACATCTGCACATCCAGGCAAAGTGCCTCCTGCCAATCCAAGTGCATCAGCTCATCCATTCCAGCGCTGCTTTCGGGTAAACCCTTACGTGGTTCCTGACTGCTGCCCGAGCGCCAGATATGCAAAGATTTCAGTATGCCTTCCTGATACCGCTGGCGGGCTTCCACTCGCTGCAATTTTCCGCTGGAGGTCCGCGGCAACGCGTTCAGAGGTAAGAGTACCACCACAGTCGGCAACACACCGTGACGTGCCGCCACCGCGCGGGCAGCCATAGCCGCCATCAGGGCAAGGTCGTTGTTGCAATTTCCGTTACGCTGCAGTTCCTGCAGGATAACCAGTTGCTCCCGTCCACTGCCGGGCATACCAAAGGCGGCACCGCCACGACGACGAAAACCTTCGTGACTTGCCTGCACTGTCTGCTCGATATCCTGGGGATACAGATTACGACCCGCGACAATAATAAGCTCTTTGATACGGCCGGTGACATACAATTCATTTTTCCAACGGAATCCTAAATCTCCCGTTCTTAAATAGCGCTCGGAAGAGGCTTCACCCTCGATACGGGCCTTGAAGGTACTTTCGGATAATGTCGGTTTGGCCCAGTAACCCTGAGCCACGGACGGACCGCTCACCCAAATCTCTCCTACCTCGCCTTCGGCACAGGCGGAGCGTGTGTCCGGTTGTACGATTCTGACTTTGGTTCCCTCTGCAATCCGACCGCTGCTCACCAGCTCCTGGTGCGGGTCGACTGATTTTGCGCCGGGAGCCATAAACCGACCCTGTTGCAACGCCAACTGATCCGCTGCCAGAGTACGGGCGCCGCGGCCACCCAACGCACCACTTACAAACAGGCTGGCTTCCGCCAAGCCGTAGCAGGGAAAGAACGCTTTGCGGTCAAAACCGGAGCTGGCGAACCGCGCAGAAAAGCGCTGGATAACGTCCGCCTGAACGGGCTCAGCACCGTTATACGCGACCTTCCAGCGAGACAAATCAAGCCCCTGCATCTGACTGTCGGTGACTTTCTGCAGGCAGTAATCATACGCAAAGTTAGGCCCACCACTGATATGGGCACGCTGGAGAGACAGTGATTTCAGCCAGACATCCGGACGCCGCAGAAAAGTCATCGGTGCCATTAGTGTTACCTGGGCCCCGGCAAAAATCGGTGTCAGGATGCCACCGATCAGACCCATATCATGGAACGGTGGTAACCAGCACACAGAACGCAGTTCCTCCAACCAGTCCACCATCGGGTTTTCGCGCAAAAACCCTTGCAGAATCTGGGCAAAGTTAGCCAACAGGTTGGCATGTGTCACCACCACTCCTTTGGGATGTCCGGTGGAGCCAGAGGTGTACTGCAGGAAGGCGATATCTTCGGGTTGAGCCTGAAACGGAATAAACTCATCGGGCATATCCGTCCACAGCAGATGATCGACACAGATACGGGGTACATCCCAGGTAATACCCAACCCGCTCTGCCACCCGGTTACCTGGGGCAACAAACCACTGTTGGATAAAATAGCTCCCGCATGACAGTCCATCGCAATTTTCCCCAACCGCTGCAAATCCTTGGTGCCCGTGGGTGGGTAAGCCGGCACCGGAATGGCACCGGCATACAGGCAACCGAAAAAGGCACGGATGTAGTCCAGCCCGGGCAGGAACAACAGCAGTACAGTACGTCCCGCAAGCCCCTGCTCCCGTAACGACGCACCGATCAGACAGGCTGATTGATGCAACTCACGAAAAGTGAGTTGCTCATCCATTTCACCATCGCTGTTGAGGAAGTTGGCATACACAGCCCGCCCGCTGCTCTGCGCCCGTTGCATCAACATATCAACCAGGTTGCGGTAGGAAGGCATCAGGATCATCTAAGTGTCACTCCAGGAAAATGGATTAAAGATTTAACCAATTCCGAAACGACGCCAACAAGCGGCTAATCAGGCATTTCCTGTTCGGTTTCGGCACGGACAACCGAACCATCATAAAGTGACAGGACTTTCTGATCAGACTCAAACCGGATCGGGTTGATGCAGGTTTAGACCTTGTTTTTGACTGAATACAACCTTGTGCATATGAAGGTGGCATGGCGCAATGATAAGTTGCAGACCAGAACAATAAAAACTGACCATGAGGAATCAGAATGAGTTTTTTGCGCAGTATCAGTGGACACACAAGAGGCAGTGGGGTACTGACGGCAGGGGCACTCCTGCTTGCCGGTATCAGTGGTTGTGAGAAAATTGAAAAATATAACGTATCCGTATACGAACCCGACAAAGTCTGGGACAGCTACACGCTGCCGTCCAGCGCGCTGGGTGGCTATACGCCGGTGATCGACATGCAGGGAAATGTCGTCACTCACTACGAGTGTGGCGGTAATCCCAGCAAACTCTTGCCAGATTCCACCATTCTTTGCTATGCATCGAAGATCGGTGGCTTCGTTCAGAAAACCATTCGCCAACTATCACCGGATGGTCAAGTGCTCTGGGAGTTCAATGACTGGGATGGTGATTCCGCCAGGCAACACCACGATTTCCAGTTTTCCGGTGGCAATCCCGTAGGCTATTACGTACCAGGGATGGACATGATAGGCCCCGCCGATGGCGGCCATATGCTGGTACTGAGCTACTTGACCTACAAGCGCTCCGAACAGGATATCCGTAAAGGCAGGCTGATCGATAGCGTTCTATACGAAATCGATGCCAGCGGTAATGTCATGTGGCAATGGAATGCATTGGATCACATTGACGAGATGGGGTTCAGTGAAGCCGCACTGAAGGATCTCGAACGCGGACTACTGGGGGCCGATTGGCTGCACCTCAATACCGCAGCGTATATTGGCCCGAATCAATGGTATTCGGAACATGGCGACGAGCGCTTTCACCCCGACAACATCATGATTGTGTCTCCCCATGCCCGCTGGGTCGCCATCATCGACAAGATGAGTGGTGAGATCGTATGGCGCCTTGGCCCCGACTATTCACCTGGCAATCCGGGGGCGGATTTTAATGGCCTGAATTTCTCCCATGCGGCTCACATTATCCCGGAAGGACTTCCCGGAGCCGGCAATTTACTGGTGTTCGACAATGGCAAATCATCCGGCTACGGTGATCAGCATGAACAGGGGCGTCGCTCCCGCACACTGGAAATCAACCCTATCGACTTCTCGGTAGTGTGGGAATTCAACCATCCAAGAAGCAGCCCGATCATGGGTAATGTGCAGCGCCTTCCCAATGGGAACACCTTTATTACTGAAGGCGTATCAGGCGTGATGCTGGAAGTGACACAAGAAAAAGAAGTCGTTTGGCAAGCTCGCGGCTGGCCCCTTTATCGAGCCTACCGGGTACCTAAAGAGTGGGTAGATTCCGGCAGGGATACAGATTCAATTCAATAGCATGCTGTACAAAGGCCTGATCTTTCCCGATCAGGCCCTCTTTCTGACACACAACCCAAGCAGCGGAACCAATGGAATAGCCAGATTTCTATAACGAAAAACAACAATAATAAACAGGACACATCACAATGATAATGACACGCCGCCCAAGTATCTTGAAAAACCATGTCACATTGAAAGATCATGGTAATTTGAAAGACCATGGCACATCTAAGATCATCACGTTGGCGCTACTCGCCCTGATCGTTGCGACAGGCTGCAACGATCGCTTTGAGTTCTCTGTCCACAGGCCCTTGTCCTGTGTCACAGAGACAACTCACAGCAGCGGGGAAAGCGTTGAACGATCATGCACCGGGAACCCGGTGAAGCTCCTGCCAGTCAAAATACCAGCTAATATACCAGTCAAGACTTCTGCGGAACGCTACGCAGACTCGAATACATCGGGAATCAGGAAATATCCTTAAGCCGGATACGGCTCTTGTGTTGACTCCAGGTTAGGTTGAGCAGCAGGCTCAGCAGACAGGAAGGTGTCGTATATCACTGCATAATCGCGCCGAATACGCTCCTCAGTAAGACCAAAGCGGGCAAGATCATATTCATGTCCGCTCTTGTAAGCACGCTGCTTATCGGCGATCTGTCCAATCTGATCCAGCATCTCATTCGTTGGTTCCACATCAACGAACTCCAGAATCTCCTCCATGACCACATCGAACTGCTGCATCAAACGGGGAAACGTAACGATATAGAGATTGCTGGCCGGAATCCGGCCGGCTGTATACTGTTCATGGAATCGCAAGCTCAAACGCAGCAGCGCGGCATACATATTCTCGATAAAATGCTGGCGCTGTTCCTGCGGTAGAGACCAAAAGCCGAAGCGGCCATCCAGAACGCCGGTTACCAGGCTGAGTCCAGACGGTACGGTGTCCAATGGGTCTCGTACCATGTAGAGCACCTTCGCATCCGGGAAACGCTGCAAAAATTGCGGCAAACGCAAGGACAGGGAAAACAGCTTGGCCACCACCCTGCTCCTTTTTTCGCTTACCAGGTTACGGCGCCATAGGGATTCGTACCAATTGAAATCCCGCTCGGCGTTGGCCACAAAGCGTTGCTCAAAGCTATCCAGGGTCTCGGTTTTCGACCAGGCATAAAAAAAGCCATAGAGAAACAGGCCGTCAAAATAACGAAACAGAAGTGAAGGGTCGTCGGTTTCAATTGCAGTAAGGTTGGTTTCATGGGCGGCATGAGCATGATGCCGAGCCGGACTGATCTTTTCCAAAAGTGGCAGCAGCGGTTTGAGTGGGACTTGCAAAGTGGGTGAAGGATACAGCATCTTCCAAATTCGCATACCTGCACCCAGTTCGTTCTCTACAAGAAAGCGGTGCAGGAACGTAGTTCCACTTCGTGGGTTACCCACAATGACAATAGGGCTCTTGATTTTAGTACGACGCAAAGCCGGAAAAAGCACATGGTCAACCACCAGGCCAACCGTTACCATTCCATGTAGCACCAGAAATCCTGAAAAGGTCACCAGCGGCGATACGCGCTGTTTGAACTGACTGGCGACAATACCATAGGCTGCGAACATACGATTTAACATGAACCGTCTCCCGAATCGGTATTATTATATGGGATTACCATTGCAGTAGAGCGAAAGCGATGGACAGGCCTGCACCGGTTCCACCAATCAAAACCCGATCCCCACGCCGCAAGCGACCCTGCTCATTGGCAACAGCGAGTGTCATCGGAATGGACGCCGCGACGCAGTTACCGTAATCCGCGACAATATTGACTATTTTCTCGCGCGGGAATCCCAGTTTGACAAAGGCTTCCATTCCAGGCCCAGAAGCCTGATGCAGAACAAAAAGATCAATATCATCAAACGTCAGATCATTACGCTCAAACAGGGTTCGCAAAACGCGGGAGATATGCATCAGCACCATTCTAAACACTTTAGGGCCCTGCATATTGAAGAGGTTATCATCGTGATTCGTCTCAGGGTGCCCCGGTGGACGCCGCGTACCACAACCGCGAAACTCGGTATACTCGGACCCTTCGGGCCAGGTATACATTATCCAGTCCTGAACCGCGCTCTCTCCCCGACTTTGCTCGAGCAATGCAGCAGCTGCGCCATCGCCGAACAACGCCGCGCTTTCCGGTTGCTCCAGGTTACGCCAGGGTGTACCCGCCTCAGCGGAAACCACCAACACGCTTCGATAAATACCTGCCTGAATCAGCCCAGACGCGTTCAGCAACGCTACAACAAATGAAAGGCATGTCGCATGCACCGACCAGCAGGGAACCCCTTCCCATCCCAGCGCCTTCTGGATGAACACGGCACTGTCGGGAATCAACTGTACCGGCGTCAATGATGCATTGATAATACAATCCGGCCTGGGACCATCTCCAATAGCATCCAAAGCCGCCTTGGCCGCCAACGCATCCATTCCCTCCTCTGCCACACGACGTTCGCGAACCCCGGTACGGGACAAAATCCACTCTTCACTGCGACCGATAAGACCTGACAGCTCAGCTGATGACTGAATACGTGGTGGCAAATACAACCCGGTGGACGAAATACAGATTTCCATAATGGAGGCGTCTCTTTTTTGTTGTGTTTTTCAGCAATCTATCCAAAAAAAAGCGCCCAAACAATGGGTAAAAATGAACCGCTTTTGACGAATCAACCCGGGGTCAGAGCAAAGGTAATTAGCTATAGTCTACCAAGCTATAACTGGCGTCGTGATTAGCAAATCACAATGTTGAACCGCCTGATCTCTACGCTGTAACCTGGGCGAGCAACTCGAACCAGACGCAACACCCAACAACAATAACCAAAATGCAAGCCTGCCACGCTCAATCAGAACGAAAATGTGCAACAGGCAACACGGAGTTTATTCACTATGAACATCATCGGACATTCCGCTTCCATACTCTCCCTTTCCGCCAGCCTCACTATGACAGCAATCGCAGATGAAAGCTTAGAGCTGGAAAACTTTTTCAACGCCAACCTCAACACTCAAATGCAGCTCTGTGGTGTATGTCACATCCCAAACGGGCTTGCTGATATCGAGGATGGCAATGCATTCCTGTTATATTCAGACCAGACCCACTATCAGAGTTTCTATGACGCCTGGGTTGCATTGGGTGAAGGTGTAAGTGACAACCGCCTGCTCACTATGAACTCAGACCCAGCCCTGAATCATACAGGACTGCAGAACTGGCCGACCACGTCATCACACTATCGAAATGCTGAGAAACTACTCAAGTGCTGGGACCAACCATCACAATGCGAGATCATCCCACCCACCGACAGCGCGGACCTGGCCGTATCCATGTCCGGCAATAATGGAAAAAACAATAACGGCGTTATCCAGTATTCGATCTCCGTATCAAACTCAGGACCAAACACAGCAGACACTTTGGAGATCGTGCATACTCTCCCCACGCAGGTATCCCTTGACAACGTATCACCAGACTCAATCGCTTACACCATCGCAGGCCGGGACATCACCTTCTATATAGAGTCCCTTAACGTGGGATCCACCGAGGGCATCGGCGTAACGGTGAACACTGCGGTCAATAACAACACACTGATGAACTTCACCTCCTCCGTAGACTCCATCACAGAAGATGTAAACCAATCCAACAACACCAGCACAGCGTACTTTGGCGGAGGTGTGGTTGCCAATAACGCAGATCTTTCTGTATCCATGGCCGGCAACAACGGAAAGAACCAGGATGGACTTATTAACTATACAATCACCATCAAGAATGCTGGCCCTAACACCGCTGACGCCATTGAGGTCACCCACCGCCTGCCAACGCCAGTGACGCTCCGGAGCGTGTCACCCAGCTCTATCGCCTACACTACAGAAGGGAAACTGGTTAGATTCCATCTTGACTCACTGGCAAGCGGGATCAGTAGGGATATAAATGTTTCAGTAAGCACTGCCACGGACAACAAGGACAAGATGGATTTCACCGCCAGCGTCACCTCCGAAACCGAAGACCCAAACAGCACGAACAACACCAGTACAAAGAAATTCGGCGGCAGCATCAACTGGTTATTCCTTGTTATCTCAGGGCTGTTTCTTTGTGCTCGCACCTCACTTCACAAGAACTCCAACCAAGCAGGGTGAAACCATGAACACAATCAAAAGGTTATTAGTGGTAAAGTCCCTGATAATTTCCGCTGGATGCTTCGCCATGCCACCACCTTTACAACCCATAGATGCATTCAAGGTAATTGCTATGGAGGGGGAAGACATTCCCTGGGTGCTGGGGTGGAAACTTGAAGAGCTGTCACTTGCTGCCATGGTGGATGGGGTAATGGAGCCAATCCCTTTTCAGATCGACCAATACAATACCGGGGGTGCAATCTATTTCGAAGGCTGGCACATACCGATGGCGGGCAAACCGGATCTGATGGACCCCACCGACAAGCTTCTGTTTCTGTTTAAAGATGCGGGCGCTCGCCGCCCCCATCGAACACCGTTTGACGGTGAAATGGTGGCGGAAATCGTCACCCGGGATCGCGATGGCGTAGAACGCTTCGTATATCTTGTACGTAATTCCAGATTGCGCTCGGACGAGCAGTACGTTCGTTACAGCGCGGAAGTCGGACTAGTGGAAACGGATTTTTACAGCCTGCGCTACAACAAGGACAACCACCTGAAATGGGACGATTTCAGCTACGTTAACTATGTAGGGGAACGCCCATTGGATTCCCTGAAGCTACGTTTGAACACGGGCATTATCACATCGGTAACCAATACCGAGCTGAACAACGATCAGATTGTCGCACTACCCACCAGCGAGATCATCGGACCTATCCGCACCACCACACAACTGGAAGTGGATCTGTATCTATTCAGCGTGCCCATCATGCAAATGAGCATGCAGATACATCACTACCCCAAGTCCATCAGTTTTGACGTACGGGGCGTGATCCCTGAGCTGCGCAGGCGGCTTATGGTGAACCCCACCTTGACCATGTCAGTTGACGCGAACCGTTTGCTGGGAGCGGCCACTTACACCTCTAATTGGCCGGATCACCCAGGCATTGTTGACGGTGTAGTGGACGAGAACGAAAAGCAGATGATCAATGCGGGTCTGGACCCGGCAGATAACTGGATTTGGGTCACCTCAAAGCGGTATCTGGATATACTTGCCTTTGTGGATTACTTGGGTGACTTCAATGAACCCATGTCATTACTGTATGAAGATGACCTGGTTAGAGACGATCCTCCTGAAGTATTCCCCGGGCAAATGCCCAATGTGGGCTACGGTATTGAAGCGTTTCCTATGAACGGATTCATGGGACTTGTGATCAGCATGTTTATCAGCGATGGTTTTGAAGGTGATCCTAAAGAGTTCGCACCCTATATTCGTACTTTACCGGATCTGGAGGTACGGGCCATGTAATGATGGCCGTCAAAACGGAAGTAAATGGTTGGGGTGGAGTCAAGCACCACCCCAACCACTCAAGGGTTTACAGGGTTTTCAGATATTCCAGAACTGCGCGACGCTCTTCTGCCGTCAACAGATCTCCATAGGTATGACCTGCATTTGAGTTACCACGCTTCCGGGTGTCATATCGACCTCGGCCGATGCCGATGCCCGTCAGAGGTTTAACTTCAAAGTTGGGTCTCCAATCCAAAGGTTTGTTCTCCCAACCCACTGCATCCCAATCGTAGTCATTGTCCTTGTAGTTGCTGGTCCAAACCGTTGGACGCTTGGACGAATCCAGTACTGCCTCCAAAGTGGGTACCGAGCCGTTGTGGAAGTACGGAGCGGTGATGAACACACCATCAAGCGGGGGAGCCACATAGCCGTTTGTTACCTCAATACTTGACGTGCCACGCTTGCCGTACCAGGAATCATCCCACCAGGTCTTCACAGGATAGATCCAGTTTTTCTGAGCCAAATAGGGATCGGTACCGACCTCATCCAGGTCTACCAGGAAGTTCGGATACGTTTCATCTGCATCGTTCTCGGAGTAGGTACCATGACAAACGGCACAGTTTCTCAGGAACACGGGCTCACCTGAACTGGCAAGACTATAGTCGATGGGTGGACCGAAATCCTCATACTTTGGAACTTCAATCTCGTCCTCAATCCACTTCTGTACGTGAGCGAAGTTATTCTGGATTTCCTCGGCTTCTTCAATGCCGTCAACCGAGAACCAACTCATGTAAAGCATGTGGTCTGCTTTCTCTCCACGCCCATTTCCGGCCTGGTAAAGTGCATTTTTCTTTTTGGTCAGCCACCAGGCGGGGAAGTCAATCCACCCCTTCATACCGGAATTGGGATTATGGCCCTGCAGCCTGTTTATCCGGCCAGTCCACTCCAGCGTATCAGGGTCATGACGCATACCCAGGCCGGCAAAGACGTCGAACAAATGGCTATTGAGCGAAGCATCCCGGAACAGGCGTGTTAGCAAGGTCAGACCGTGTTTGATCTGAACCAGCGTATCGCCTCGGAATATGGACGCTGCCCCGATACCCAACACATTCAGGGTGAATCCACTGGCGTCTGTACCGATAAAGTGGTTAAAACGACCCAGGCCCTGAACCAGCTTGCCCTGGACTACGCTTGAGTGGCACACGGTACAGTTTGGCGCAGCAAGATCCGCCCCGTCTGCAGCTTTTACCGCATTCAAGTTATAGGGCAGTTTTCTCTGTCGGGAATCATCGCGATAGGGAGGACGTTCTGCATTCTTAACACGGCCAGAGGCGGTAACGAACGATGGATAAGAAACACCAAGGCGGACGAAGTCACCATTGTACATATAGAACCCACCGAGAGCAGCATCGGCTTCTACCATGGGTCTGTTAGTGAGCAAAGCACCCATGTTGTCGTAACTTTTATCAAAATCATAAAAGTAGTTACCTGGATCCGTTGGCTGCGGCTCTCGTTCGATTACCGTAATGTCATCCCATTGCACACAGCGCTGCCCGTTGGCAACTAAAAATCCGTTATCACAGGATTCTGCAGCGTTGGCTTCCATTGTGAGTGTGAGTATTGGTATTGTGGTTAAGGCAAGGGGCCACTTGGCCCATTTTAATCTATCTATTATTTTCATTAAGGCTTCCTCTTGTTTTTTTAGTACTGCTTAATTTACTACTTGTGGTGACTACCGAAAGTGCATATCTACACCTCCTCAGCAAGGCACAATAATCGGCGTAGTTACTCGCATTCAACTCGCAATTAGAAGAATCTTTAAGTTAGATTTAGAATATTGAATGCGTATCTCAATCAGGACACTTCCGGGCATCCAGAACAGAATATTGGTATGCGCATATACGTTCGTATTAGTTGTCATATTCATTTCTGGCTTACCCCAAATACGTCATAAACGCAGACAAATCTTAGTGGCTGTATAACTTCCGAGGACCGCATCACTAGGCATCAGGAGAAAGTTGAATCTCCGACTCCTTCAATGTCTTGAGTCGACGGTTAGCAATGATTACCGAAACCAAAACTACCGCATTAATCGAGCAGATCGACACCACTGTCACACTCCACAACATCACCAGCATTTCCTGCTGATGGGCGAGCACTCCTGCAACAAATAACAAGATGCAAATCACATTCAAAAGAACCGTTGTTTTCATCATCTTAGACACAGGTGGCAGAGCTCGAATCAACGCCAGGTTAGGAATGGACAGACCCAAAACCGAAAATACAACGATAAATCTATCGCCGAGGCTGCTCTCGGGATTTATTTGTATAAAGTTATTAAATATCGCAATCGACAGAATGCCTACCACATACATGACATTGACGACTTTAGTTGCTTTGAATACGCTCATTTAATTACTCCTGTAACCTCTATCAGTTCGATGTTGCTGACACGACCTCAGCGCCCACTTTTCTCTGTGAAGTCCATCTGCATCTCTTCCACTTTCAAAGAATATGTATTGGTGCTCGCATCATAATGAACCGGATTTAGAGAAGCGAAATTGATGCTTCTATTAAAATCATGATGTGAAAAGGCAATGTTGCCCACCACCAACCCCAGAACAGGGAAGGATGTGGTAACGCTCACGGTTACCGGTTGGTTGTTCTCATCCAAAAACTGACTGGTGCCTCGTATCCTGCGCATTGAGCCGATTTTTCGGATATCAATACGACTTGACAGCATTCTTCCTTCCTGAGAAAAGCCTGCCCCATTAGCCATGTAACGAATCCGCACAAAATCGTACTGAGGCGGCAAGACCTCCACTCGTTGGGGTGCAGAGATATCCACTTTTCCGGTACCGGTCACAGGGTCAATCTCATCATCCGTTACTTTCAAGGTGATGTGATACACGCCGGTTTTATCAAAAGTGTGTTCTGTCGTTGCGCCCTGGCCGCTGCTGCCGTCACCAAAATCCCACTCATAGCGCACGATGCCTTGATCATCATGGGATTGGGTGCCATCCAGGATCAACGTACGGTTCTCATACGGAAGCCGAATCACGCCCCCATAAGGATCGAATGCGCCGTTTTTCTCCTTCGCGCGCGCAATGGACTTGGGATACGTGGTGACACTCTCACCGTTACGCGCACTTAACCGAACTCCCAACTGCTCCAGAAACAATGGAATCTTAAGAAACCCACCCGCATCCACGATCGGTTCGCCATTATTGACTGTGGATTGCAGCTCCGGGGTGGTCTTTACCCCCAGCCGTAGCGCCCTACGTATGGTAAGAATATTGTCGAGCGCCTCCTCTGGTGTATCGGAATGCATGAGGTCCGGCCTGACCGACAAGCCCATTGCAATGGCTGCCGTCACATATGGCGCCGCGAACGAGGTGCCATTATCACTTTCCGGGCTGAAAAGCGTGATATCGAGTAAGTCATTGGAAGGCCATGTACTTTCTAGTTCTGTGCCGGGTGCGGCAAGGTGCGCGTGGGAACCATACGAACTGTGATCACGAGGCTCTGGACCGGACTGGTCCCAGTCAGCAGCCAAGGCACCACGCCGGTTGATGGACGCCACATTGACAATGTTGGGTTTGTCCCACTGGTAGGGAAAGTACTCCGGATTCAGGCCGCCACTGTTACCCGCACCGGCAACGATAATAATCCCCTTGTCCTGGGCAGCCTGAACCAGTGACTCGACTGTGGCTTTCAGCTCTGGATCGGATTCCACTGCACTCAGCAAAACCGCCGATGAAAAGTTGATGACATTAGCACCATTGTGAATAGCGTAACTGAATGCGTCCTCCAGCCGTTGCGCGCGCACCGCCGCAGAGACGGGCATCAGCCCCAGTAGTTCAAGTGTTGAATAGACCCGCAGCGACATAATCTTAACCGGCATGTCGCCGGCCAACCCTACGACCGAATAGCCATTATCTTTTTCTGCTGCGATGATGCCTGCAATGGGGGTTCCATGGGGAAAAAGAACATCCGATGGATTGGAATCGTCGTATACAAAATCGTAACCAGGGGCTAATCGATTGGCCAGGTCTCGATGTGTCCTGTCGACACCGGTGTCAATCACTGCAACGATGACTTCAGATTGAGGCTTGTCCTTTACCATCTCCCACGCAGTTATGGCATCCACATCAGCGTCATTAGGCTGTTCGAAGCCCCACTGGCTGTAGAATCTTGGGTCATTTGGATACTCTGAGGTTTCCACAACGGAATAGGATGAAGAGACAAATAGACTCGATAGAAGCACTCCCAGAAGAGGCTTCCTGATGGATCTTGCGTGCATAAAAACTCCAAATCGTACTGCTTTTTTTATGATTGTTATTGCTTTCTATTTATTTACAGGTGATCGAATTCCCCGAGAATGCCAGCGGCCCTCGGTGGAATATTTATTTAGGCGATCTAGTTCAGTTGAAGATTATGATCAAACATGGGCAACGACCTTATACGCTCTCCTGTGGCTTGGTAGAGTGCGTTGGCCAAAGCCGGAGCCACACAGGGAACACCCAGCTCACCCACTCCGCCCGGGTCCTCATCACTGTTAACAAGATGAGTTTCAATTGCAGGAGATTGGTCCATCTTCAAAATGGGATAATCGAAATAGTTATTCTGCTCCACCATGCCATCGTTGAAGCTGATTTTTCCCATGGCTGATGACAGCGCAAACACGATACCGGATTCAATCTGGGCATTCACAAGGTCGGGGTTAACGGCAACACCACAATCCACAGCACTGATCACACGAACCACAGTGATTTGTTCTCCTTCGAGACGGACCTCCACAACCTGAGCTATATAACTGTTGTATGAATTAAGAAGCGCAATACCCCTATAGATACCAGCAGGCGCAGGGGTCGACCAGTCTGCAGCCGCCGCCACGACATCCAGCACCTGACGGCAGCGGGCGTTGTTCCCCAACATATTGCGACGGAATTCATAAGGATCCTGGCTGGCCGCTTCGGCCAGCTCGTCTATAAACGTTTCCAGCGCGAATATATTGAATGAGTTGGCAACCGATCGCATCCAGGTTACCGGTACACTGCTTTTTTCATAGTGCACTTCGGCCCGCAGATTGGGGATATCATAGGGCATATCCTGTATACCTTGCGCCGTTCTCGCGTCTTCCCCAACCAGCGCAATGAACGCCTCCATCAATGGACCAATGGCTACGGATTGTGACGCAATGCGCCCCATGATAGAGGTCACCTCCCCCCTCCGGTTGAGACTGCCTTTCAACCGCACCACTGCGCTGGGTCGGTAGTATCCACCTTTGATGTCATCTTCCCTGGTCCAGACCAGCTTGATCGGCTTCTTCACGATTTTGGCCAGGTGTGCTGCTTCGCGGACAAAGTCCTGATCCATGGTGCCACGCCGACCAAACCCGCCGCCGCTGAGCATGGTATGAAAATTCACTCGTCGTATCGGGAGACCCAGCACACTAGCAGCGGCAGATCGATCTGCATCCGGCCACTGGGTGCCGCACCAAATATCGCAGTTCCTCCCATCATAATCGATCACTACATTAAGAGGCTCCATGGGCACATGGGCCAGATACGGAAACTGGTAGGTAGATTCCAATTCCTGATCGGCTCGCGCCTGCGCGATGGCGACCCAGCCTGTATTCTTGCGCACCGTTCCCCGCGCATCCATCAAGCTCTCATAGCGGGCCATTTGATCAGCAGAAGAGAATTGCTCCGCATCACTGTAATCCCACTGGGCCCGTAGCCGTAAACGCCCCTGTCTGACCGACCAAAAGTCAGTTCCAATCACCGCTACTCCACTTGGTATCTCCACCACATCCACGACCCCGGGATAGCTCTTTACCTCTGTTGCATTAAAGCTGACAAGTTTGGCGCCAAATTTTGGCGCCCGTTGAACCAGTGCGGTAAGCATGCCAGGAAGATAGAGGTCGAAACCATATTTGGCAGATCCATTGGATTTGTCAGCGCCATCCAAGCGCGCTTTGGACTGACCGATAATTTTGAATTCAGACGATCTTTTTAATGAAGGTGACCGCGGTACAGCAAGTCTGGCAGCATCAGCTGCAAGCTCACCGTAGGTTGCACTTCGGTTGTTTCTGCGATCTATGACTTTACTCATCTCGGTTTCCAGAGATGAGGCCGACACACCCCACTTCCTCGCAGCGGCTTTGATCAGCACCTCTTTCACGGCGGCGCCGGCTTCCCGCTGTTGCCGATACAGAGACGTAATGGTCGAACTGCCGGCCGTGAGCTGGGTGAATGTTTTTGGATTGTTGTACTCACGAGTTGACGTCGCCAGTTCCCAGGTCACCCGCTCCCAATCGGCGTCGAGTTCTTCCGCCACCAACATCGGGATGGATGTCAACGTACCCTGGCCGATCTCCGCTACGGCCGTGATGATCGTAATACTGTTATCCGGACTGATACGAACAAATGCATTGGGCTGTATCGATCCATCGGCCGCAGCAGCAGCGTTTTCCGCTGCAGACACAGGTATGTGCCAAGCTGCCAGCATTCCACCACCGGCAACTGCAGAGAGTTTCAGAAAGGATCGACGGGTTACAGGAGCCTCTTGAGTCATGATAAATTTCTCCCGCAATCAACTATCAGCAACGCTGTGGATGGCTTTGCGGATTCGGTTATAGACACCGCAGCGGCACAGATTTTCAGACATGGCTGAATCTATGTCAGCGTCACTGGGATTGGGATTCTCGCTCAGCAGGGCTACCGCTGACATAATCTGACCGGTTTGACAGTAGCCACACTGATGCACATTCTGTTCAGTCCAGGCTTGTTGTACTCTTTGCCCCATACTGGTTTGTCCGACCCCCTCAATAGTTGTGATCTCACGGCCTACTGCATTGCTGGCAGGGTAGATACAAGACTTGAAAGGTTCACCATCAACATGCACCGTACAACTGCCGCATAAACCAACGCCGCAGGCGTATTTCGCGCCGGTCAAGTGAAGGAAATCTCTTAACACCCACAGCAGGGGGATTCCATCCGGCACATCAACAGTAACTTTTGTCCCATTAATCATCAGTTCAGGCATGGGGGCCTCCCTTGAATATCTGCATTACTTGTTGTTATCTACGAGTCTTCACAGACTATTGAGAATATTGATCCACCCACTCATAGGGTATCCGGTAGGCACGATAGGTTGGCGGGCCGTGTGCTTCCCACACCAATTCCTTCTCTGGAGTGACCTCTAACAACGTTCCACTCAGCCCCTCCGTTATAAAGGTATTACCGTTGGGCAGGCGTTGAGCGCTGCTCATGTTCGGGCTGAACAGACGGTCATCTGTGTATTCCCACACCAGGGAAAAATCAATTGGATTGAACTCCAACACCCGGGATTGAAGGGAACCCTTTAACGCCAGATCACCTCGCCCCGACGAAGTTCCGTTGTCAAATACCAGGATGTTTCCCTCGCCGGGCAGTCCTTTAGGAATAATGTGAGCGCTATGGGAGAATCGGATACCGCCCAGATTGGCTCCGGGCATGCCTTCAGAATAGTCCGGGCCCATTCTCCAAACGAGTTGACCATTAGTTTTGTCGATAATGGCAACCCAGTTCGATTTGGCCGAGCCTACAATCAAGTTGTTGGGATGAAACCGTTCATCGCCCAGCTCGTCATACCATTTGTTCGGACCCAGATAGGATACGGTGTTCATGTGCAGCCAGTCGTTAGACAAACTGCGGCGAATGCTTTTCAACGCAGAATCCGTGAAACCCATCTCATCCACATGATCACTGGCATGCCATTCCCAAATGATGTTTCCAAGCGGGTCCACTTCGTAGATCACATCGTCTTTCAGGAAGCCGAAGTGTATGTCCTGCTCCCAAGGCGCCAGCGTGTTGTTCGCCATTATCAGAATGTTGCCGCCATGGGCCGGGCCCACCATAGACATGCCGGGAACGTAGTAGCCAACCGGATTACCGGAAACCTGAAAGTCATGATGTTGCTTGGCCGAGTTATTGGACCACCCCCGGAACCGCCAAAGAACCTCACCGTCATAGGAGACCTGACGAATCTCCGGTATGACCAATCGACCAACCTTGATGTTATTACAAATAATGGAACCGTCATCCAACATTTTGGCGGGAAACCCGGGGCACGGGTAAGTTTTGACGTTGTTCCCGTCCAGATCCATAACAGATGTTGTGCTACCCAGGGAACGTGAAGGCAACACATAACCCGGCCACACTTTCTCAGGGTCGTGCACGGTTACCGTATACTTACAGGCGGACAATAAAATCGACAACACCACTAACATCGGCGTTTGAGCAAACTTCACAACCCAGCTCCCATTATTTTTGTTTTTATTAGTGTGCATTTTCGTGATCAAGGAATGTGAATCACAAACATCCTCTACATAACCCAAGATCACATAGCCCAAGATCAACAACGAATACCTGAGCCATCATGCGCTCATAATGGACTCAGAACACACAGGCAAAACAGAGGTAAATCAATCATAAACAGTCCATATTTTCCTGCTGCCACATCGTGTATACGAATTCACACTACGAGTGTTAACCACACACCCGCAACATCTCAAAAATGGAAATTGAATGGGTTGTTCTGCACCAATGATCCTTGATTAGCGGAAATTTAGCACTTAACATATTTTGAACATCAACTCTTATTTAACTCGCTTTTTCCTGGATTCAACATGCGAAAGATGCCAAAACAAAAACGCTCACGCGAGATGGTTGAACGGTTACTTGATGCTACTGCCACCACATTGGCAGAGCGCGGACTGGAAGACACCACGACCAACCACATTGCCGAAACAGCCGGCGTCAGCATAGGATCCTTGTATCAATACTTTCCGGATAAGGAAGCATTACTGGAGGCATTGATGGAACGCGTTAGCGTCAAAGTAGCCAATGTGTTTCGGGAGCACGCCACGCAATTGGGATATGTTGATTTCGACCTGAAAACCGTGAGCAACTATCTTATTCTGTATGGAATAGAAGCCATCAGAAACGATCCCTTGTCATTGGAAATCATGAAGAACTGGAACAGCCTTCCGCTTGAAAGGCTTCTGGACCCGCTGGAGAAGTTCTTTCTGTCGATGGCGCAGCCATATTTCCTACGGCACTATCAGGATTACCCTGTGCAGCACCTGGAGGGCAAACTGTATGTCCTGATCAATTCCACCCTGTTCACAGTGGTGCGCTATCTGCGCAGCGCACCGAACAACACCATGACTGAGAAAAAGCTGGCACACATTCTTTCAGATATGATTGTGGCACTGCTCACACCCCCCACCAATGCTTAGCCACTGCTTGAACTCTTTCTCCACCACACAACCTTACATCCGTCGGTCAAATGCCGCGCTTTAGAACGTACTGGTATAACTCAGCTCAAACAGCAACCCCTGCACCTGTGAACTAAAATCTGTACCGGCGTAAGGGTTATAGATAATGTTGTTCAATTGATCTGAACTATTGGCGTTGGTACTGCTACCAGCGGGCACATCCGCTTCCGCATGGAGATAACCTACACCGGCCTCGAGCACCTGATCTGCGCCGAACCGATACTCAAACCCGAATGCGAACAACTCCGCATCACCGAGCGGCAGCAGAACATCTTGCTTATCATCCGGAATCGATGACTTACGCGGCTCATAGCCAAACCTTAAGGCCAGATTGTTGTTGTATTGATACTCCACACCCAGCGCCCAGTTCCACACACTTTCATAGTTACGCGGAATCGTAAGGGTCTTTAATTCTGCGTTTTCAGATAGAAGAGTTGCCAGCTTGAGGTAGTCCAGTTCCTTATCAAACTGCAGCTCCAGACCTTCCCATGCCCCCCAATCAGTCCATTTGACATCGAAGTTAACCTTCCATGACGGGGTCATCTGCACGCTGACACCGGTGGAGAAATGTGCCGGCATGATCACATCCATGGTGACATCGCCGGTTTCAACCCCTACCCCCGCGGACGACTCTCGCAACCCGGTTGGGAAAGGAATTACTGCGTTAACGACGCTCCAGGCATCCGACTGGTAAAAGTTACCGAAGAAATCAACCCACTCATCACCATACTCAAGCCGGTATGAACCTTCCAAGTGCCCTACACTCTCGGCCTGATACACAAACCCCCAGGAAAACCAGGGCGTCGGCTCCCACAGCGCGCCGATGTTGAGGTTCCAAACCAGCGGTGCCTCTGCATCCACTTCCAAATCAAAAATTTCGGTATAGGGGCCTACTGTCCCACCACATAAATCCAGAAATGGCGTAGCATCATCTGGATCGGGACACAGGCCTTGATTCTGGAACAGATTCACCAATGTATCCGCGAATATCAGGACGGAGTTGGGCACACGCAGAGGCAACTTTACTCCGGCTCCCTGCCAGGACATACCAACCGATGCACCCACGGATACGGTATCCGTTAACTGGAATCCAAAGGATGGGGAAAAATATGTTATTTTTACCAAAGACAGTTCTTCGCCCATGAAGCGACCTGGATCGTCTTCATCGCGGATATAGCCCGCCGCCATCGGTGTATAAACCGCGGTGGCGTAGGTGACTTCTGCTCCCGGCGGACTGTAGGAGGCTCCCCCCAGGGGCATAACCAGGAAAGGTAGCGGCCATTCCTTAACGCCATCGGTGAAGGGCACTTTTATCCCTATCGTTGAAGTTTCACTGCTCGAGTACGCCGCCTCATCATCGTAACCATAGTCATCAAGGGCCTGCTGTGTTCGGCTGTCATGCCCACCAAAATCCACTTCAAACTTATTGGCGGCCACCAATAGCTTAAGGTTCATCTGGCGACCATCTAACTTGACCAAGCCGGCCGGGTTGAAATGTATGGAGTCGATCCCCGGGGGGTCCGCGGTGACGGCATTCCCCAACGCCAGTGCTTTTGCGTTGCCCACTGTGAGATTCTCGACAATCGCCGCAAAACCGTCACAGGACGCCATAACACACAGGCCACCGCACACCCGTGCCAGTGTTGCATTTGAAACCTTCAACATCACTACTACCCCCCACAAAACTTTTCTTTTTCTTAGATTTTATTTTTTTTATTATTCGGCACAGCCGTATCCACCTAGACGGTTGCAGCCTCGTTGTTGCCGTCGGTGTATTGCGAAGCGTCGGTGGTGTACTCGGCATGGCCGTACTCCACTAACAGCCGGTTGATCTTTCGAACCAGAATCCTGTCAGCTGATCGATTGAGAATCGGTAACCTGGACGCTACCAGGTGAAACCCAACTTTTGGCGCCAGATAAATCGCCACGAGAAAAAACCTCACATAATCCATGATGCCGGACTCAATGCCCATTTGTTTGGCCATGGACCCTTTACCCGATCCGGGAAACAGCCACTCAAAGTACACACGGGAAAAACTGCATTCAAAACTGTTGTAGATTCGGCTGCGCAGACTTTTATCCTGGGGTCGGTAGGCCTCCATGGTTGCTCTGGCCAGCGCACCACAGGTTTCGTCGTCATATCCATCACGCAGGGTGCCAAAGTAGGTCATAATGACTTCAATGATCCCCTCTGGCGTACCGGGTAACAGCTCCTCCGGCAATCCGAGCAGATAACTTTGATAACGACAGAACTCAACCACAGCACGTTCCCGCTGAGTAAACTTCTTGCTCTTTCGCTTGATGGCTTTGCGCGCTACCAGAAGCGCTGGCACCATACCCGCCGGCATCTGATCAATTTGGGGGATGGGAATACCGTAAACGGCCGTGTCCCAGCGCTTGGAGTTGGTCAGCAAATTAAAGCGCACCATGGAGTGCATCAGCCGAACCATGGCCGCCGCCCTGAACCCAACACCACGCCGCTCAAGCGCACCGGGCAGGCAGGCCGTAGTAAAAAAGCTTGAGGTTTCCTGTATTCTTCGTGCCGAAGATTGACCAGCCAGGGTGCCGGTTAACGCCATTGGCAAACCCGAATACTTGTTGGTGAACGTGGAGATAAACACACCTCGAATCACAAACGGAACCTGTATGCCCATTTGAATCCGGGTGATTCGTGCCCCTTCCTCCACCAACTCCATATCCAGCCACTCCGGTATGGTTTCCATCGCATTGATGAAATTAACCAGCTCCTGAGGAGCATTTGGTACGGCCTTCAACCCCTTTTCACAGGCAGTGGTGAGCATTCCGATCAGGTTGCGAAAACCGTACTCCGGTGACAAGGCCGCGTAGGCATCCGCCACCGTATCCCCCAACATGGTGTAAGCGCGATAGCGATCGATACGGTCAACGTCTTTGAGCATGACTTTACGCCGTTCGTTCTGGCGCGCAGGCAGACAGCTCTCATCCTGCTCGTCACCAGCAAAACGCATAGGCACCTTGGTGAAATCCACCCCACCATAGAGGGACGGAATGAGCTGGCCCTGACTCCTGACCTTTTCCTGAACGTCTTCCGTGAGATACTGCATGAACAATCCAACACCTTATATCTGCATGTAACAACAACCCGCTTTTGGTAAAGCCGGCCAGACCATCTGCGAAATGATAGGGTGGTTTGAACCTATTGGTATGGCGAAAAAAGGCAAAAACGCTCGGATTTGCGCAAGGGGACACTAAGCGGTGGATTGGTGTCGCGTTTTACCAGTCTGGTGGGAAGGGTTGATGGATAGGGCACAGACCGAGACATATGATGAATGATGATTACTTGTCTCACCGCCGTACTGTATACGAAGATCACATCTCCATACGCACCAACACCTTGCTAAAATCCCCTTGCGCCAGATCCTCCTGCTTTATCCAGAACATCACGTCCCCGCCTGCACCCCAGGCAATTTGTGCACTGGGATCATCATACACCTGTAACAGCATGACATAGCCCTTCTCCACCAGATCCTTGCATTTATAAATCGTTCTGGGCACGCCAAACACCTGGTGGACGTTCCCTTTCGTTTGACGTTTCTCCGGATGCATGGCCTCCAGAAAATCCTTCGGGATCTCCGCGATGGTGGCGGTGGACATAAGAAAGGGCCATCCATCGGCGAAGCCCAGGCGCAGAATGCTTTCGATGAGATAGCGAACGCCATTCCTTCGGGCCAAATGAGCTGAGATCCAGGCGGACCTGGCCTCCCGCGTAGCAGTCTCCAGTTTTTCGCCCTCTAACTTGACTGCTTCGCTGACGTACTGCCGATTCAGAATCGCCTGCAACCATTTATGAAACTGGGCTTTATCCTGGGCAGAAACCGGATTCAAATAGCCCTTTTTCCTGGTCCAGTCGATCCATTTATGTGCATCCTTTTCGAACGGCCTTACTGCCTCCTCAATTAGCGCCAGCCGTTTACGGTCGGATTGCCAATCGGGGTACAGCTTCTTGAGGAACACCTGAACGATGGCCGTGATCTGAATGTAGTACCAGGGAAAGGAGGTGGGCATATCGAAGGTTTTTCCATCACCATAGTCCTTATCTTTCTCTTGAAAATCTTTCAGCCAGTTCCACTTTGTCGTGACGTATCCGCTGTCGGCACTCCAGTTTGTCACACTGGCCAACTGGTATTCGCGCAAGGACTTTAGCCATTCCAACTTGTCCTGGTCCTCTGTAACATCTTCATCCAAGTCACATTCATTGAATTCCTCATCGGATAAACACACCCGCGGCTCCAGGGGCACTTTCGGCCAGGACCGGATCTTCAGGCAGACACTGTTTAAGGTTGACGAGTGGATCGGCCCAAGCTTTGCTGGCAATTTGCGTTCGTCGTTTTTGGACACCGGGTCCGGACAATACAGCACGGCACAATCCCCGGCATCGTTATGGGCAAACAGCTCATCGTCATCCCCGACCCGCAGAAAGAAATACACCGTACCCTGGCTTGGAAACTGCGGCAGCGGCTGAATTCGTGCATCATCGAAATGGACGGCTGGCAAAGAACTCAAATCGATCTGGGCGAGAAAATGCATAGGCACCCCATCCTTCCCCAACGGCCAGGCCATCTTTTTCGGCAGCCAAGGGGCACCGCCCACAAAGTTCGGGGACAACAGACTGTCTTGGGTAGGGGGATAGATTTGCATGAGCAGGAAGGCCGGCGAAAGCGTCTCGATCTTGTCCACCTTACTCACAGGACGATTCTTGTTAGGGTCCCGCGGTATCTTGCGTCGATCTTCCTGAATGTCCAGCTCAGCCAAGTCCACCCCAACCAGTTCCGCAAAGTTCGGCAGGAATGGTCGCAAATCGGATTGACTGATCCGCAGCAGAATCTCTCTATCATCCAACGCTTTTTTAGTCCAAGTGTCTTCCGGAAAGAATTCCCGCAAGTCATCCAGCACCGCTTTCAGCTTCTTCTTCAATACAGCGGGGGAAACCTCTTCCTCCAATGACTGGACGAGAAAGCCATTCACATACAGAAACTTGTAGTGCTCTGCGTTAATGTCTTGTTGCAGCCAAGTGCTGAACTTTTTAGGTTGCCGGAGCTTTTCATCAATCGCCCGCCCATGATCCGCCAGATGCACTTCATAGTATTCCTTTAAGGAGGGTACATTTAAGGAGGGCACACCACCGCTTCTGCGCGGGGCGCCCTGACCCGGCGGTGTTTTCAGGAAAAGCGATTTCAGGCGTTCAACAAGCCAGTGCACCAACCCCATGGAGGTACTCCTTCCAATGCAATTAGCTGATTTTGCGTATAATTTAAAGGCTAGCAGAGGTTGGGGGATTTGCCCGCGGGACCGGCAGGAATGAATGCTTTAGGAACGTTAAAATATCCTGCGATTTTTTAATGTTGGTGGAGTTGTGAAGTAGAAATGAGCTGCACAAAGCTGCCAATACGAAGCAGATTAGTGCAGCATACCCGGTTTATCTGTCCAATCTCATTACCCAACGGGCAGGCATGCCACTCTTTTCGGGTATCAATCTCATTCTGAAATTCTTATCCTGCTCTATACCAATGGTGTTTCCTTCCTGAAACACCGCACCGTTAGCCAACGTGTAAGCCACCATCCCCAATAGATGCTTAGCTACTTCTGCCTGGGTGCTGACATAAGGCTCAATTTGAATTTCAAACCCGGTTAAAGCATCCAAGCCTTTTGTGATGGCGCCAAACTGTGTCTTCTGGTCAGGGGAGAAGAAACGCAGGCCAGCCCACAGGGTAGAGGGCAAACCATATAGAGCATTCGGCACCTTTTGGTTGAACTTGCCCAATGCCTCACCCGCTTGGCCGGTATAACTGGCAAACTGATTATTCTCGACCAGCACTTCAGAGTTGCCCCAATAAAAGCCTTCCGGACCCGCCTGAATCGCGATTAAATCGGCAATCGTCATGACACCCAGCGCCAGAAAGATGGATTTCAGCTGCTTGTCTGAACTTGTTAACGATGAAATGATGATATGACCTTTATGGGTGGCAATAATTTTCTCACCGTCGATCAGGCCTGGACTTGTTCTCAATGCAGTATTAAAGGTAGCGCTTGGAATGGGCTGATCCACACACATGACGGCAAACGCCATGTTGTTCCAGGTTATAACAAAACTTTCCTGATTCTTGTTATCGCCGGTTACAGTGAGCTCCGGATTTAATTTTTCGCGGAGGTACTCTTGTAGTGCCTCTGCCGCAATGAAAAATGGCTCACTGAGCAAAATCATCAGCATAGGTGATGGAAATGCGTTCGGCATATTTGTTCCTCGCGTACCAAGAATTGATGTTGGGCCCATGTATAGTCTGCTTCGGAGCCACTGAGATCCCATGAAAACGCGTCAGGGCAACCAGCCATTCAGGCTGGGATCATTGATCCGAGTGACGCCATGGAATGATCAAAAAACGCTCAACACCAAATAGGTATACTTCTGCAACAACCCAAATATACCCTTTACCATCAGCAACTTACCAAAGTGTGAAAATTCACACTTTTTTCTCAAACATCCTCCCCCGCCGCATACGCCGATGCCCAGGCCCATTGAAAATTAAACCCGCCCAAATGCCCGGTTACGTCCACCACTTCCCCGATAAAATACAGACCGCTTTGCTTTTTGCTCTCCATGGTCTTCGACGAAAGCTCATCGGTATTGACGCCGCCTAACGTCACCTCTGCGGTGCGATAGCCTTCGGTGCCGGCGGGTTTCACGGCCCACTGTTGCAGTTGCTGCTGCAGTTGCAACAAGCGCTGGTTGGAGAATTCCGCCAAAGGCTTGCGGCTTTCCTGCGCCCACCACAGGGTTTCCAGTTCGGTTATCAGCTTTTTCGGCAGGCGCTGCCCCAGCAGGTTTTTCAGCAGCATCTTGGGGTCTGACTGTTTGGCCTGTAGCAGCCATTGCGCATCCGGTTCATCGGGCAGCAGGTTGATGGCGACGCTCTCCCCTTCCTGCCAATAGGAGGAGATCTGCAGAATCGCCGGGCCACTCAGGCCACGGTGGGTGAAGAGGATGTTTTCACGAAAGGCGGCGTCATCGTGACTCACCAGGGTTTCCACCGATACGCCACTCAGGGTGTTGCACAACTGTTTCATGGTATCGGTGAACACAAAGGGCACCAGGCCGGCGCGGGTGGGCAACACGTCCAGGCCGAACTGTTTTGCCACTTCGTAGCCGAACGGGGTCACCCCCATGGTGGGAATGGATAAGCCGCCGCTGGCGATGACCACAGCCTCGGCCTGATAGAGCCCACGATTGCTGTCCACGCGAAAACCGTCCTCGGCTTCCAGCGATTGGATTTCACAATAGGTGTGAATCTCCACGCCAGCCCGGTCGCATTCCGCCAACAGCATATTGAGGATGTCCCTGGCACTGTCATCACAGAACAATTGCCCCAGCTTTTTCTCGTGATAGGGAATGCCGTGTTCGCACACCAGGCCGATAAAATCCCAAGGGGTATACCGGCTGAGGGCGGATTTGCAAAAGTGGGGATTGGCGGAAAGGTAGTTGGAGGGCTCGGTGTACATGTTGGTGAAGTTGCAGCGCCCGCCGCCGGACATGAGGATTTTTTTGCCCACTTTGGCGGTGCGCTCCAGCACCACCACCCGGCGCCCCCGTTTCGCGGCCTGGGCCGCACAAAACAGCCCCGCAGCACCGCCACCAATCACAATAACATCGCAAGAATAGGATTTGCTCACGCCGTTCTCTTTTCCGCCCCCTGTAGAGCCGCTCATTTGGATAATGGCGGGATTCTACCATGTTTCCCAAAACGGCCGTCAGGCTCTATTTATTGGATAGCCACAGGGATTGGTATGGGGTCAGGGTGATGGTGCCGGTCTGGTCCTCGATCTTCATACCAGAGATCAGGTCCACCCAATTGTCGGTGCCGATCAGGTTGATGTCGCTTAAGGCCACCTGCTGGGTGTCACTGCTGATATTGTAAATGCAGAAGATGGACTGATCCCGCCGCATGCTCTGGCGCCAAAAACCGAATATCTGCAAACCCAGGTGCAGGGTGAACTGGGTGGCGTTGGGGTGAAAGGCCGGTTGGCGTTTACGGATCTCAATCAGGCTGCACAGTTGGCTGAACACTTTGCTGTGGTGACTGTATTTGTTCTCCAACTGCAGTTCCAGCTCAGTCACATCCCACTGGCTGCGGTTGATGGAGCGGTTGCGTCCGGTGTGTTCCAAACGGGCGTAGTCGTTTTCGGTGCCCAGCAGGCTGTGGATGTAAATCGCCGGAATTCCCTCCAACGCCAACATGATGGCATGAGCGCAGACGAAGCGCTGCAGCTGCCATTTATCCGGCCCCTGCTCGATGGTGCCTTTAAGGGCGTCGTACAGGCTGATGTTCATCTCATAGGGTTTGTCGAAGCCTTCCCGGGCCCGACGAAAGGTAACGCGACCACCGAACTGCTGCATGGCGTTCACCAGCTGGTTCTTTTCCTCTTCCTGCAGCAGGCCGTCCGTGGGGCGCAGCCCCACCCCATCGTGGGAGGCAATAAAGTTCAGGTAGGTGGTGCCCATCTGCGCCGGCGGCATGCTCATCAGCCAGGTTTTCAAGTGGCGGCAGTCACCGGCAATCAGCGTGTAAATCAGCAGCGGCGGCAACGAAAAGTTGTAGATGACATGGGCCTCGTTGGCGTTGCCGAAATAGGTCAGGTTCTCGCGGTTGGGCACATTGGTTTCGGTAATGATCACCGCATTCGGATTGCTGTGTTCAATCAAAAGCCGCAGGATCTTGATCACTTCGTGGGTTTGCTGCAGGTGGATGCTGGGGGTGCCCACCTCTTTCCAGAGGAAGGCGACCGCATCCAGGCGAAAGATCTGTACCCCGTTATCCATGTAGTGGCGGATGATGTTAACGAACTCGATCAGCACTTTCGGATTTTTAAAGTTGAGGTCCACCTGATCCTCACTGAAAGTGCACCAGACATAACGCTCACCGTCTTCGGTCTGCACCGGGTTCAACAAGGGTGAGGTTCGCGGCCGCACCACGGCGCTGATGTCCGCATCCGGGCTGGCTTCAAAAAAGTAATCCTTACCCGGGTCAACGCGCTTTTTGAAATTATCAAACCAGCGGCTGCGAGAGGACATGTGATTGATCACCAGGTCCGACATAAACTTGAATTCTGCCGAGATGCGCTGGATGTCTTCCCATTCACCGTGGGATTCATTCACGGCCAGGTAATCCATGACCGAAAAGCCGTCATCAGAGCTGTAAGGAAAGAACGGCAGAATGTGCACCGCACTTACCTTGTCCCGCAGCTTGCCCTGCAGGAACTGATTCAGGGTCACCAGGGGCTTCTCCTCCTCACGGGCGTTATTGAGAATGGAGTCCGCATAGGTGATGAGCAGGATGTCGGATTCATCCCAATTGTTCTGGTGATCCCCCGGTTTCTGGCAGTGCTGGTCCAGCCTCATGGTTTCAATCAATTGCCGGGCAAGAAAAGCCGTATCAATATCGGGATAGACAAAATCCAGTGAACTTATCAGCTTTTTTTCCAGCTCATCCAACATCGGTTTCAACCCTGCGCTCGTTGATATTCAAAGATTCCTATTCAAAGATCTTTATTCACAGTCTCATTCTTTCACTAACTTCCGCAAAACTCTTTGTTATCCAGTTCCACGGCCTCCTGCAGACGTTCCATCACATCCGGAAAGGCACTGATCACCCGGTTCCAACTGGGAATGAAGGGTGTGTCCATGGGATTATCCAGAAAATACGCCCCCGCTCCCATCAGGTTCTGGGCGAACAACTCCACCGCCTGTTCTTCAAAATGGCGGTCGAACTTCAGGCCGTTAATGATGGCATCGTTCTGGTAGCTCTCGATAAAATCCAGCGCAATCCGATAATAGGTGGCCTTGATGGTGCGGAATTTTTCATTAGAGAACACTTCGCCATTGGTGGCCAGTTTGCGGAACAACGCTTTGCAGATGTCGGTGCTCATTTTTGACAACCCGGCATTGGCATCATCGGCGGACAGATCCTGATGCTTGTGATCATAGGCGTCGGCGATGTCCACCTGGCACAGCCGGTTGGTGGCGTAGTTGCGTTTCATCTCCGACAGCACACCCACTTCCAGGCCCCAGTCACTGGGAATGCGCAGATCGCTGATGACATCGGTGCGGAACGAGAACTCACCGGCCAGGGGATAACGGTAGCTGTCCAGGTAATCAAGAAAGTCCGACGGGCCGCAGACTTTTTTCAGGGCGCGGATCAGGGGTGTGACCAACAGCCGGCTCACCCGCCCGTTCATTTTGGAATCCGCCACCCGTGCGTAATAACCTTTGCAAAACATGTAATTGAAATTGGGATTGGCCACCGGGTAAATCAGGCGTGCCACCAGATCGCGCTGATAGGTGAGGATATCGCAATCGTGCAGGGCGACGGATTTGGTGCGCCCGCTTGCCAGCACATAACCAAAACAATACCAGACGTTACGACCTTTACCCATTTCCGTGGGGGCGAGCCCCTGGGCTTTCAGCTCTTCATCCAGAGCGGTCAAGCGCGGCCCGTCATTCCACAATACGTGATGACGCTGCGGCAACTCGGAAAAATACTTCAGCGCAAATTCATACTGACTCTGATCGGCACGATCCAACCCGATGACGATCTCTTCCAGATAAGGCACCTGTTTCAGTTCTTCCACAATGTGTTTCAGTGCCGGGCCTTCCAACTCAGAAAACAGCGACGGCAGTACCAGCCCCATGGGCCGATGTTTTTTGAACGTGGAAAGCTCCTTTTCCAGGTCTTCCAATGACCGGCTACGCAGATTGTGCAGCGTAGTGATAATTCCATTCTGATAAAAATCACCCATGATATTGCCTTTGTTTCCAAATTTATTTGCCGGCTGCAGATAACTCACAGCAGGCGGTTTAAGAGCGACTGAATACACTCGTTCCAGCCGATGGGGCCTGCCCCCTCCGAGCGCATAACCTCCCCGGCGCTCTCCAGATTGAGTTTATCGGAATTCACCCCTTTAATGATGACAGCGTAATCCGCGCATTCCAGCATGCGGGCATCGTTGGGACTGTCTCCCAGGGCGATGGTGATGATCTCTTTGTCAGGAAAACAGGATTGATACCGCTTTACCAGATATTGCATGGCATCGGCTTTGTCGTATTGACCCATGGCATGATAAAAGCGTCCGCCTTTCAATAACTGCAGCCCCAGGCTCTGCAACAGCGCGTCGAACTGCGCAAGCTCCTCTTCAGTACCCTGCCACAGCAACGGCTCGGTGCCGATCCGCTGTTTGGCGCGGGCGGCTGCCATGTTGGGCAGGCCGGTGACGTTGGCCACTTCCGCTGCATCCATATCGGAAAAACTGCGAAAACAAAAGCCCTGCTGCCGCAGGCCCTGTAACGCCTCCAGCACTTCATCCAAGGGGGCGGAGAACGACACCACCAGCCCGGAATCCCGCCCCAGGTTGCCGGCGGGAATGATGGCCGCGGCCCCGTTTTCCACAATAAAAGGCGCGGTGTTGTCCAACTGCTGCTTCAAGGCTTCCATTTCGGGGCGAGTCTTGCTGGAATTCAACACCACCGGAATCTCCAGCTCTTTCAGGCGTCGCAACGCAGGCAATGCCGCCTGGAAACTGTAACTGCTGTGATCCAGCAGGGTGCCGTCCAGGTCCGTAAAAACCAATAGTTGCCGTTCAGTCACGGTGCTGTACTCCTTCGATCCGGTGTTGCTCATCGATCACATACAGGCTGTCCGCCCGCTGGGGCATCTCCGCCAGCATCACCCGGGTGAGCCGCTCGTAGTGCATGATGAAGCGCTTGATCTGGTCCGGGGACATGATTCTGGCGGCAGAAGCACCATTTTGGTGCAGAGCCATTTTCTCAGCAAGCTTCTGCTCCTGGAGAGTGCGCCACTCCAGAATGCACTCCATGGACGGCGCTTTCAGCATCACCAGATAGTCCAGGCGCCCGAATAAACGCTGGTAGGGTTCGGCCAACTGCTGGTTCACAAAGTGCCGCCAGTGGCCGTCGGGGTCTTCCTGGTCCTCCAGGGTGTTCACAGGGGTCTGCAGCCGTTGCGGATCGGCTTCCGGCAGTGCCGCCACGCACCAGCCTTCCAGCAGAATAATGCTCACCGAGCCCCGATGCAGGGGCCATTCCGCCATAGGCGCACGGTCATCCCGGGCTTTGTCGAAGGCGGGGATGGACACTACATTGTCCGGCCCCGCCGCCAGCAGCTCGTCGATGACCCGGTTGCCCAGCTCCACATCATGAGTGCCCGGCACGCCCCGGGTGAGCAGTAACGGGTGAATGGCTTTGGCGTTGGCCTCACGCTCGGCACGGGTGAGGTAGATGTCATCCAGAGAGAAACGGGCGCAGGGGCAATCCAGATGCTGGTTCAGCAGGGTTTCCAGAAACAGGGCCAGGGTGGACTTGCCGGTGCCCTGGGCGCCATTGACCCCGATGATGACAGGGCGGCCCCGGGCGTGCTGCAGATCCCGCAGGCGCAGGGCTAGGGGATAGAAATAGTCGGCGACGGTGGTTAGAAAATCGCCGGGCAGATGCTCTTGCCGGATCAATGCCTCGGCGGTGGACTGGATGGCATCCCAGAGTTCATCTGACATGTCTCCCCCTCATTCTTTCGCTTGCTTTACAAGTAGATAGTATGAGGTTATTCACGATCCATACCAAGTATGGCCAAGTATGGATCGAATCAGCGGGAGGCGTAGTCGTATTTGTTCAACAGGGGGTTGGCATACATTTCAAGAATGTAGCGCTGCACCTGGGCCGGATAGTGACCCAGGCGAGCGGAAAACTCGGCTGCCTGCCGGGCCAGCTCCTGGGAATCCAGGCCGGCGACGGATTCCCGTGCCTGTTGCGCCACCGCCTGCAGTTTGGCGATGGAATCGTCCTTCAATGACTGCATGGCTTTGCCCAGGCTAAGCAGATGTTCGATGGCCAGCAGGCTGGGTGGGAACAGGCGGTAGTTCTGGATAATCTGGGCGTCCAGGGCATGGGCCACCTGGGCCGCGTCCTGGAATTCACCGTGCAGGGGTTCACCGATCTGGATATGCACCCGGCCTTTGGGCAGCGCGATGCCGCGCATGATGCTCTCCACGTCTTCCCCTTCCTGTTTCACATAGTCGGCGGCGGCACGGGCCTGCAGCTCCGCCGCTTTCAAACCGTCACAGGGGTCGTACTCGTAGGAAATGGACACCGGCACCAGGTTCAGCTTGTTGATGGTATCGCCGAATCCCACCCCCAGCTTTTTCTGCCAGATGTGCAGCATTTTGATGATGGCAGGGTCCGTGATGTCGAACCCGTCCTTGGCGCGCCCCTCACGTTGCGCGATCCACACGGAACGGCCTTCGGCATTGGCCTGGCTGATGTAATGGGACAGTTCAGTCAGGGCCTGGTATTTGGCCTTGACGCCGCTCACCGAGCGATTCACCACAAAGCTCTTGTTCAGCCGCAGCAGATCGGACACCAGCGGGTTGCTCAACAGGTTATCGCCAATGGCGATTTCGGCTGTATCCAGGTCCGCCTGCAACAGGGCGTAGTTCAACAGCGCCGAATCCAGGGTTATATCCCGGTGGTTGCTGATGAACACATAGGGCACGCCGTTCTGCAGGTGTTGCTGACCGTCGAAGGTGAATTCGGTCATGCTCTTGTCGATGGTGCTTTCCACAAAGCCGCGCATGCGCACCTGAAAGTCCGCCACGGTCTGGATGTCCCGCAGGTTTTTGTGCACGCGATGGCGCATATACCGCGCCAGGGGCTTTTCCAGGTAACGGGGCACCAGGGGAAACTGCACGTGAATCATGGCGTGAACCAGTTCATCGGATTGCAGCAGGCGTTCTATAACGCCCGGGACTTCGTGATCCTGATAGGGTCGGATGGCTTCAAACTGCTGAGTGGACATTGCTGAATGGTACTTACCTCTGTATGACGGCTCAAGTGTAACCGCCTTTGTGGAGATTGCGCAGTATCTACCGGCCAGGGGGGGATACTTTTCGCTACAAAATGTGTCGACAGATCAATAATAGCAATAACAAGCGGCTCTATCTGGCCAACTGGGAATAAAATTTGCGTAATTGCGCCCGGCGGCTTGAAAACATGATAAGAATCAGTGTCAATAGCCCGGATTTGATTTGTAATACGACAATAATGATAAGGAATACATGGAATGACCCCACTGAGCCCAGCTGACCAACTTTTCCTGTGGCTTGAGAAACGCCAGCAACCCATGCATGTGGCCGGGTTGATGCTGTTTTCCTTCCCTGAAGGTGCCGGCCCCAAATACGTGACTGAACTGGCCGAATCCCTGCGCGCCTACCAGCACCCGGAAGGCCGCTATGGCCAGAAGCTGACCCGCAAGCTGGGACAGTATTACTGGGAGGAGGACGATCACTTCGACCTGGAACACCATTTCCGCCACGAGGCCCTGCCCAAACCCGGCCGCATCCGGGAGCTGTTGGCCCATGTATCGGCGGAACACAGTAACCTGATGGACCGGGAGCGCCCTCTGTGGGAATTCCACCTGATCGAGGGGGTGCGCGGTCGTCGCTTTGCCGTGTATTCCAAGGTGCATCACAGCATGATGGATGGGATCGCCGCCATGAAAACCTGTGTGCGGTCACTGTCGTATGACCCGACCGAAATGCACCGCCCCCCGATCTGGGCGATACCGCCGAAAAAACGCAGCAGCAGCCCCATCAATCCGCAGGAACTGGTAAGCGGTTTTGGCGAGCTGTTCGGGGACGCCAGCAAACAACTGGGCACCCTGCCCAAGGTGGCCGGGGAAATCACCAAGCTGTTTCGCGGTGCCCGCAAAGATCCGGCCCACGTCTCCATTTTCCAGGCCCCAAACTGTTTGCTCAACGAACGCATCACCGGGTCGCGACGCTTCGCCGCCCAATCCTACCCCATGGAGCGCATCCACCGTATCGCCAAAGCCTTCAAGGGCACCATGAATGATGTGGTGCTGGCCATGTGCGGCAGCGCCCTGCGGGATTACCTGATCATGCAGCATGCCCTGCCGGACAAGCCGCTGGTGGCCATGGTACCGGTGTCGATCCGCAACGACGACAGTGACAGTGGCAACCAGATTGCCATGATCCTGGTGAACCTGGGCACACACATTGCTGACCCGGCCTTGCGCATGGAAACCATTCAGGCCTCCGTCAATGAGTCGAAAGAACGCTACAAAAGCATGACGCCGGAGGAAACCCTGAACTACACTGCGCTGACCATGGCACCGGCCGGGTTCAACATGCTCACCGGACTGATTTCCAACTGGCAACCGTTCAACGTGATCATCTCGAACGTGCCCGGCCCGAAAAAAACCATGTACTGGAACGGAGCCAAACTGGAAGGCATGTATCCGGTGTCCATTCCCCTGGACCGGATCGCGCTCAACATCACCCTGCTCAGTTATGAGAACCAACTGGAATTCGGCTTGACCGCCTGCCGTCGCACCCTGCCCTCCATGCAGCGACTGCTGGATTTCATAGAGAACGGCATCCATGAATTGGAAGTGGCCGCCGACATCCACGCGAAGTGACGCTGTAACCTCATGGCCCTGAAAGCAACCGTTTATAAAGCTGAACTGCAGGTGTCGGACATGGACCGGCACTACTACCAGTCCCACGCCCTCACCCTGGCGCTGCACCCTTCCGAAACCGAGGAACGGATGATGATCCGCTTGCTGGCGTTCGCCCTGCATGCCAGTGAGGATCTGGTGTTCGGGAGAGGCTTGAGCACTGAGGAAGACGCCGCCCTGTGGCGTAAAGACTTAACGGATCACATTCAGTTGTGGATCGATGTAGGGCTGCCGGATGAGAAGCGCATCAAGAAAGCCAGCCATCGGGCTGACCGGGTGCAGATCTACAGTTACGGCGAACGCACCGCCCCCATCTGGTGGGAACAGAACCGCAAAAAAATCCGAACGTTCAGCAATGTGCAGGTGCACTATGTTACGCCCACCACCTGCAGCGAACTGGTGACGCTGTGCGACCGCACCATGCACCTGCATTGCACTGTTCAGGACGGCGATATCACCTTAGGCAACGACCGCAGCAGCGTTACGGTGCAACTGGAACCCTGGTAGCCGGCGCGGTTTCATTCCAGCCCAGTGCCAGGCGTTCCGGGTAGAAAAAGAAGTCCTGCACTTCCACCACTTTGCGCCCGCGGATTTTGATCAGGTTGGTTCCCGTGTTCTCCACGGCGCGCCCCTCCCTGTTGGTCAGTGCCACATCCCAATAGGCGATGACATTATTGTTGCCCGCCAGGTCAAACAGGTTCTCAACGCAGACGTGTTTCAACTGAAACTGAATGCGGGGAAAACGCTCGAAAAAGCCGGCGAACCAACACTGGATGGCATCCCGCCCGGTGAAGGTGCCACTCACCGACAACTGCCCCGGATACTGAAACACCGCCTCCTCATGCCAGCCGGATAAAAAACCCTCCAGGTTCTTTTGATTGAGTTGGGAAAACGCCTGCTTGACCTGATGCCGTGCCACCAGTGAACCGATCATGCTGATCTCCTTGCTGTGTTCTGCGAATCTGGAGCCAGCGTATCGGAACGGCAGGGTCAGCGCCTTAACTCAGGTTAAGTCGGCGCCGAATTCGGGACAGAGCCACGTCAGTCACCCCCAGATAGGAGGCCACATGATACAACGGCACCCGTCCCACCAGCTGTGGATACTCCTCTCGAAAACGCAGGTAACGCTGCTCAGCCGTTCCGGTCAGTAGTTGGGCCTCCCGCCGCTCCTTGGTAATGGCCAGGTGTTCCATGTACAGCCGCCCGATGTTCGCCCACAGAATCGAACTCTGGTACAACTCATCAAGACTGGCGCGGGAGATGGACAACGCTTCGCAGGGTTCCAGGGTTTGAATGTAGTAAGGGGAAGCCTGCGCCCGCAATGGGGACACCAGCGCCCCCACAAACTGGCCCTCGGTGACGAAGGATTTGTTGAATTCCTTGTCACCGGACTCCGTCATATTGAACACCCGAATCAATCCCTGGTGGACAAAATACACCTCTAACGCCGTTTGACCCGGCCGGTACAGGACGTGCTCGGGAGGCAGGCGTTGCCAACGGCAGGCACGCATGATCCGACGTAATTCCTCTCGCCCGTGTGGTTCTTCCGTGCCGTGGGGTTCTTCCGTAAAAGGTAAGCGCAGCCCCGATGCCAGCATGCGCAATACTTCCTGCAGGTGATCCTGAGCGGCATCCATTCCCGTCACGCGCTATTCCCCGCAGTGTCTCAGCGCAACAGTGGGGACTGCAGCACTTTCGATTTGGCGCCGATCAGGGCTTCTGCCGCGCGCTCCAGATCGTCCAGTGATACTGTGCGCTTTGCCATCAGCTCCCGGGCCAGGTGGTCCAGGTTGTACTGATCATTACTGGCGCTGCGGATTTCCTTGTCCAGCTTATCCATCAACACCACCGCCCGCGCCGTGATTTTGCCGGAGGAATTGGACTTGCGCAGGCTTTTCACCCCCTTGCCCCAGGCCCCCAGCTTGCGCACTATGCTGTCGCGGCGCTCCTGGGTCATGCCCCCGGCCCGATACAGCAACTCAAAGGAATAGAACTCCGCCAGGCCTTCTGCGATCCAGTCGTCATTGAATTGCCCGCTCTTGCTGCCACGAATCCGCGTCACCATATGGGTCAATTCGTGCAGCAGTGGGCTGGTGCCGTTTTCGCTGACCATGGGTCGATCTGAATGCAGATAGAACGAGTTGGACGCGGACAGCCCGCCCCGCCACATGGGGTCCCCCATACCCACCACCAGCAACTTTTCCGGGGTGTTGTGGAAGGCTCGCTCCAGCTCCGGCCAGACAAAATTGAAAAACGTCAGCAAATCCATGCGATGCAGGTAACCACCTTTAGGCGCGCTGATGGCAATGGAAGTGGTGCCGACCGTATCGCGCCGGGTGCCCAGCTTGCCGGCGATCATCCAGCCAGTGGGTCGATCGAACTTGCGTTCGGGGTTGTCAATGCGGAACACATTGTCGCGGCGGCGGGGCCAGCCGGTTTCGATGCTTTTCCAATCCTGCGGCAGAATCACCGTCAATTGCGCCTCCGCATAGGCGCCGTCGTCAAACTCCGATTTAATGGCCGGGAACAGGTCATCCCCGCGAAAAATAGCCCAATCCCAATTGATCATCGCATCGAATTCACCGGGATCACGCTCATGGGTGATCTTCACTCGCATGGACAAGCGGGCGTCCGCTGCCGGTGGTTCCCAACGCACCCGTGTCTCGGTGACGGACAGCTTGCCATTGGCCTGGATAGCGGAATAGCGGCCCGGCAGGTTGTCGAATTCCAGATAACGGAACAGTTTGCCTTTATCGATGGCAATGGTTACAGCGGCCTGTTCCGACTCCGGCAGCAACTCCAGGGTGTAATCCAGTTTATAGGCCAGTTCGTCCGCCGCCTGCACGCTGCTCGCAACCAGCACGCCAAGACACATGAGCAATGGCCCTAAAAAGCCTTGCACTGCACCACTGTTTCGTTCAATCCACATCTGCAACATATTCCGAGCCAATTCAATTGAGGGCTTACCCGCAGTCTAACATTGTTAGCGTAACGATCTCATGGAATCCCGCGCGGGGGGGTGGCCGAATAGTCAAATATTGATACACTTCGAAGCCCAGACACCGAGATACCTGAGTTATGACGCTGATCGAAAAAGCCAAGTCCCACTCACTGCGCACTCTGCTTAACCTGCCCCATTTCGCCAAGCGCCGTTTGGTGGGGGAGCCGATCCGGGTGGATGGCCTGGAACTGGACCTGGACATGCAGCTGCTGGTGAAACTCTCCAATCTGGAGCCACCGGTGCGGCCGTCCCGTCACGATCCGCGCCAGCTGCACGCCAGCCGTCGGGCCTTCAACGCCACCACCCGGGTGGTGCAGGGCAAAGTCATCGCCATGAACACCCGGGACATGACCCTGGGCCAAAGCGCCCCCCACCTGCCCGGCCGCCTTTATACGCCAGAACAGGCCGAAGATCTGTTGTTGATTTATTTCCACGGCGGCGGCTGGGTGCACGGCAACCTGGATACCCACGATAACCTGTGTCGGCACCTGGCGCGGGTCACCCGGGCGCGGGTGCTCTCGGTGGAGTACCAGAAGGCGCCGGAGAACCCCTGGCCCACACCGGTGCTGGACGTCATGCGCGCTTACGAGGACATCGTGACCCGCTTTGCTGAACTGGGGCTGCAGCAGCCGGTGATTGCTGTGGCCGGGGACAGCGCCGGTGGCAAACTGGCCACGGTGCTGGCGCGCAAGCTCTCCACCCGTGACGACCTGCCAATCCCATCCGCTCAACTGCTGATTTATCCCTCTGCCGACAGTCCGCGGGAGGTGGGTTCCCGCCAGCTGTTCGCCGACGGGTTTCTGCTGACCGATGAAGGCATCCGCATTTACAAGGATTGCTACATTCCACCGGAGCAGGATCAGTGTCACCCGGATATTTCCCCACTGTACGCTGACGACCTGCACGGCTCACCGGCGGCGGTTGTGGCCACCGCCGGCTTTGATCCGCTGCGGGATGAAGGGCGAGATTACGCAAAAAAACTGCAGGCTTCCGGGGTGGATGTGGAATGGATCGAATTCCCTGGCCTGGTGCATGGCTTCGCCAACATTCTCTGTTCCCAGTCCGCCTTGAACGCCGTGGAAACGATGGCCGGCGCGCTGCGCCAGAAAATGCTGCAGCACGCCTGAGCCAGTGCACCGGCCCCCTAGTCGGGGTCCGGCCGGTCCATGTCCTCGTTCACTTCCAGCCACAGCACATTGATGATGCCGAAGGCACAGGCCAGTAACACGCCCAGAATCCAGGTGAAGTACCACATAATGCTCTCCTCACGTCCAGTTTATTAATACAAAGAATGGCTGTGGGTACGGATATGCTGTTCATCCAATCGCCCCCACATTTTGTAGTAACTCCACAGGGTGTAACCCAGCACCAGAGGCACAAACACACAGGCCACCATCAGCATGATGTTGAGGGTGAGCGCGCTGGAAGTGGCATCCCACACCGTCAGGCTGTGATTGGGCATGATGCTGGAGGGCATCACAAAGGGAAACAGGGAGACACCGGCAGTGGCAATAATGCCTCCTACAGCCAGGCAACTGGTCAGGAATCCCCAACCCTCTTTCTGTTTGAGGCAGAACCAGGCGGTGGCAAAGGGCATCACCAGCCCCAGGATGGGAAACACCATCAGCGCGGGCCATTGCTCATAGTTGGCCAGCCAGGCGCCCGCCTGCACAGCGACCGTTTTACCCAGGGGATTGATGGCGCCGTTGGTGTCCGGCAGATCCACCACCACCAAACCATTCATGCCCGACGCCACCCAGACACCGCAAGCACCGAACAGCAGCGCCGTGAACACCGCCACCCGGGCGGCCGCGCGATTGGCACGCTGCCGCACCACGCCATCGGTTTTCAAACCGAGCCAGACCGCACCGTGCATCACCAGCATGCTTAAACTCAGGATACCGGACATCAGGGGAAACACCGTCAGCAAACCCAACAGGTTGCCTTCGTAGGAAGGTCGCATCAGTTCATCAAAGTGGAACGGCAAACCCAGGAACAGGTTCCCGAACGCCACCCCGAAAATCAGCGGCGGAATCACCGAGCCCACAAACAAGGCCCAATCCCAGTTATTGCGCCAGCGGGCCGAATCCTGTTTGGAGCGGTAATCGAACCCCACCGGGCGCAGGAACAACGCCATCAGCGTGATGATCAGCGCGGCATACATCCCGGAAAAGGCACTGGCGTACACCAGGGGCCAGGCCGCAAACAGGGCCCCACCGGCAGTGACAAACCACACCTGGTTGCCCTCCCAGTGGGGGCCTATGGTGTTGATGATGATGCGGCGCTGCTCGTCGGTTTTCCCCAGCAACGGCAACAGGGCGCCCACCCCCATATCAAAACCGTCGGTCAGCGCGAAGCCGATCAACAGCACACCCACCAAGCCCCACCAGATCAGCTTCAAGGTTTCATAATCGGCAATCATTGGGCTTCTCCTTCATGGTGATAACGACCGGTACCCAGGCTGCTGGGGCCTTTCCGTACAAAGTGCACCATCAAGAACATTTCCACGATAAACAAGCCGGTGTAGAACAGCACGATGGCAATCAGGCTGCTCCAGACATCCCCGGCCGCCAGGCTGGAAGCGGACAGATGGGTAGGCAGGATTTCGCCAATGGACCAGGGCTGGCGCCCATACTCCGCCACGATCCAGCCACACTCCGCCGCAATCCAGGGCAGCGGGATGGAATAGAACGCCATGCGCAACACCCATTTTCTCTCGCCAATGTGATGGCGGGTGGATTCATAAAACGCCAGCAGGAACACCAACAACATAAAGAAGCCCGCCCCCACCATGACCCGAAAACCGAAGAACAAGGGCCATACTTTGGGAATGGAGCGATCCACCGCCGCCTGGATATCCGCTTCGGTGGCACTGACCACATCCGGCACGTCCTGCTTCAACAGCAATCCGTAACCCAAATCCCCTTTCACCTGCTCAAAGGCGGCCCGCGTTGCCTCGGTCACCCCCTCCTGCCGCAGTTGCTGCAGCAGGCCATAGGCCACCATACCATTGCGAATGCGCGCTTCGTGCTGTTGTTTCAGATCGGCGATCCCCAGCACCGGCTCGTCCAGGCTACGGGTGGCAACGATGCCCAGCGCATAGGGAATCCGAACCGCATAGTGAGTGGTTTGCGCCTCATCGTCGGGCCAACCGATCAGTGTGAACGCCGCCGGGGGTTCATGGGTTTGCCATTCCGCCTCAATGGCCGCCAGTTTGGTTTTTTGCACGTCCCCCAGCTCGTAACCGGATTCGTCCCCCAGCACGATCACTGACAGGATCGACGCCGTGCCGAAACTGGCGGCAATGGCGAAGGAGCGGCGGGCAAAGGGGATGTCCCGCCCCCTCAGCAGATACCAACTGGAGATACCCAGCACAAACATGGCCCCGGTCACATAGCCGGCTGCTACCGTATGTACGAACTTCACCTGGGCCACCGGATTGAAAAACACCTCACCCATGGAGGTCAGTTCCATGCGCATGGTTTCGTAATTGAACTCCGCCCCCACCGGATTCTGCATCCAGCCGTTGGCAATCAGTATCCACAGCGCCGACAGATTGGAACCCAGGGCCACCAGCCAGGTCACCGCCAGGTGCTGGCGCTGGCTGAGTCGGTCCCAACCAAAAAAGAACAGGCCGATCAGGGTGCTTTCCAGGAAGAACGCCATCAAACCCTCGATGGCCAGGGGCACCCCGAAAATATCCCCCACGTAGTGGGAGTAATAAGCCCAGTTGGTGCCGAACTGGAATTCCATGGTCAGCCCCGTGGTCACCCCCAAGGCAAAATTGATCCCGAACAACTTGCCCCAGAAACGGGTCATGTCCTTGTATACCGCCTTCTGGGTCAGTACATACGCCGACTCCATGATGGCAAGGATGAACGACAATCCCAGAGTGAGCGGCACAAAAATAAAATGAAACAAAGCCGTGAGGGCAAACTGCAAGCGTGCCACTTCAACGGCAGAGGCATCGATCATGGGTGCTCCTTAGCGGAAGCTTCCGCAGGCGAATCAAGGTACAGGTCGGCAGGTTGGTGTTGCTGTTCCAGAGAGGGGAAAAAGGCCATCTTCAGGCTGATGATCAGCACCAGTTTCACCAGCAGTATCCAGGTGATATGCCTGCCCAGTGACAGATCCATTCGTTGCATGATTCAAGGCCCCTCTCAGTGGCTGACAGAAACAACAGTCCCAAGCTTCCTAATAGCATCGCTCATGCCAGCCTGATGCACCCTGGATATATTTTTTATATTACTGTTTTTTATATAAATATTGACTCTCTAAATACTTGCCATGTTGCCACAAAGGCCGACCTCTGCCATATTTGACAGACTGATACTGCCATTTTGGACAGCACACATGATCAATATCGAACCGGCAGGCCTGCTGACCCTGTTTGATAAGCCAGCCATTTTTATCGACAAGAGCTACCGGATTCTGGCCAGCAACCCGGCCTATGAGAAGCGTTACGGCACCCCCCAGGAGGGCAGCCGCTGCTACAACGTTTCCCACAGTTACGACAGCCCCTGCCACACCCACGGCGAATCCTGCCCTCTGCAACAGGCGCAAAGCTCCAGCCAACCCGCCCGCTGCCTGCACATCCATCAGCAGCAGGATCATCGCCAATACTGCAATGTACAGGTGCTGCCGGTGCCGGACGGCAAGGGTGACCACCTGGGCTACATCGAAGTGATCACCGAGTCGGAATCCGCCAGCCCCCTGGCCAGCAACAAGGCCCTGGTGGGGGAATCGCCGCCGTTCCAAGGGATGATGGAAAGTGTGTACCGGGTGGCCCCCACCAACGTGAGTGTGCTGCTGGAGGGGGAGTCCGGCACCGGCAAGGAGCTGATCGCCAAAGCCATTCACGATGCCAGCGAGCGGCGCCTGGGCAAGTTTGTGGTCCTGGAATGCAGCGGCATTAACGAAAACCTGTTTGAAAGCGAATTGTTCGGCTACCGCAAAGGCGCTTTTACCGGTGCCCGCAGTGACCGTGAGGGGCTCGCCGCCAGTGCCAGCGGCGGCACCCTGTTCCTCGATGAAGTGGGGGACATTCCCATCAACCTGCAGGTGAAATTGCTGCGCCTGTTGGAAACCGGCTCCTTCCGCCCCATTGGTGCCACCGAGATGGAACGTACGGATTTCCGCCTGATCTGCGCCAGCCACAAAAACCTGAAGGAGATGGTGGAACAGGGCACCTTTCGCGAAGACCTCTATTACCGGCTCGCCACCTTCCCCATCCACCTGCCGCCCCTGCGGGAGCGCAAGGAGGATCTGCCCGCCCTCTGTGAAGCCTTGCTGGCCAAGCCGCCGGTGCCGGAGCACACCTATGTGAGTAACGCAGCCCTGCGCCAGCTGGCCCGCTACCGGTTTCCCGGCAACATCCGCGAGCTGCGCAACATCCTGATCCGGGCCTCTCTGCTGGCGGACGACCACGTGATCCAGACCAAGCACCTGCCCGGCGACATCACCGACCTGATTTCCGCCCACGACAAAAGCCACTTCGCCGAAAAGCTCCACACCCTGGAGGAAATCGAGCTGCAGTATCTGCACCACGCCCAGGAAGTGTTCGCTGGCAGCCCGGCGCAGCTGGCGCAGCAACTGGGTGTCAGTGAACGCACTCTTTATCGCAAACTGGCCAGGCTGAAGCAGGCGGAAACGGACTAATAACGTCCATTTTGGCACCATTAGTGCGAAAAACGTTGACCATGCCGTATTTCAACCTACCATGTTGGAACATCCAGCTGTTTCCGGAGGAGCCATGCAATTCACCGATTTACTCACCAGCATCCAATCTGAGCCCGGCGTCAGCCTGCTGCCCGACCCCGCTGACTGGCTGCAGGGCCGCGCCCTGTTTGGCGGGTTGCAGACCATCCTCTGCCTGCACGCCATGCGCTCTCTGCTACCGGAAGTGCCCTTACGCTCCCTGCAAACCACCTTTATCCAACCGGCCCGCACTCCGCAGGTGAGAGCCGTGGCGTCGGTAATTCGCGCCGGCAAAAACGTCACCCACGCCGAAGCCCGGCTGCTGGATGACGAGGAAAACGTGGTGGCCCTGGTGGTGGGCGTGTTCGGTGCCGCGCGGGAATCCGCCGTCAACATTACCCCCCAACAACCGGCGGTGGACAGTGAACGGCCCCGCCACTTCAAACAATTGCCCGGCGTGCCCGGCTTCACCAAACATTTCAGCGCCACCTGGCTGGTGGGAAAACTGCCGTTCGGCGGCGACGACAGCACCCACCACGTGGTGCAACTGGGCATGCCCGGAGAGCAGGCCTGCAGCGAATATCATGTGGTGGCACTGGCGGACTTCATTCCCCCGGTGGCCCTCAGCCACCTGCGCCAGCCGGTGCCTGGCAGCTCCATGACCTGGATGCTGGAATTTTTAGGTGAGGACTATAACGGGCTGCCGCTGGAGAACTGGCGGGTGGACGCAGACCTGGTGGCCGCCGGCGAAGGCTACACCCACCAATCGGTCATGCTGTGGGGCCCCAACGGCAAGCCCATCGCCCTAAGCCGGCAGAACATGGTGGTCTTTGGCTGACACCAGCCGCGCCAGAAAACAAAAAAGCACGCCGAAGCGTGCTTTTTTGTGGTACTACTCGTAGGTCCTACGAGTAGGTACTATCGCCAGGTACTACCGGTATTACAAATCTTTCATCGCACCGATGATTTCCTGCAACACCAGCTTGGCATCACCGTGCACCATCAAGCTGTTCTCATTGATAAACAGCTCGTTGGGAATACCGGCAAAACCGGGTGACAAACCACGCTTCACCACGATCACCGTCTTGGCGTTGGCCACTTCCAGAATCGGCATACCGAAAATCGGTGAGTTCGGGTCCTTGGACGCCGCCGGATTGGTCACGTCGTTGGCCCCCAGTACGATGGCCACATCGGTTTGGGCGAATTCCGGGTTAATGGTATCCATTTCCACCAATTGCTCGTAGGGCACTTCCGCTTCCGCCAGCAACACGTTCATGTGACCGGGCATACGGCCTGCCACCGGGTGAATCGCGTACTTCACATCAATACCGTGTTTCTGCAGCATGCTGGCCAGCTCACGGGTGGCATGTTGTGCCTGTGCCACCGCCAGGCCGTAGCCGGGAACAAACACTACTTTCTTGGCGGAATCCAGCAACATGGCCACTTCGTCTGCACTGGTGACCTTCACTTTGCCTTCATAGAAGGCATCGTTCTCATCCTTGGACACACCCGCCTGGGCCGCCATGGAGCCACCGAACAACACGTTGGTCAGTGATCGGTTCATCGCTTTACACATGATGGTGGTCAGGATCAGGCCGGATGCACCCACCAGGGAGCCGGTAATGATCAAACCATTATTGCCCAGGACGAAACCAGTGGCCGAACCCGCCAGACCGGAATAGGAGTTCAGCAGGGCAATCACCACCGGCATGTCCGCACCGCCAATGGGAATCACCAGCGCCACACCCAGCAGCAAGCAGATCACCACCATCACGATCAACAGATCCGTGTTCTGCAGCGGATCGGTATAAACGAAGTAGCAGGAGCCGGCCAGCAACAGGACAACACACACCTTCACGATGGCTTTGAACATGCCGATGGAAGACGGATCGCCCAATTTACCCATCAGTTTGCCCACCGCGACAAAGCTGCCGGTGAGGGTGATGGCGCCGATCAGAATACTGAAGATCAGGGCAATGGCCCACTGGGTGTTGGCTTCCGGCATGCCCATGATCACGCCCATGGGCATGGATGCCGCTTTCTGCATTTCAAGATAATTGGCAGACGCCACCAGCAGTGACGCACCACCACCGAAACCGTTCAAAGCAGCCACCATTTCCGGCATGGAGGTCATCTGGACCTTCTTCGCCAGGAACGTACCAATGGCCGCACCGATCAGTATCCCCATCACAATATAGAGGTAGCTCACCACGTTCTGCTCCAGCAGAGCAGCAATCACCGCGATCAACATACCAATAGCGGACAGCTGGTTACCCCGAACCGCCGTCTTCGGCGTGGTCATCCCCTTGATGCCGTAGATAAACAATACGGCCGCGACAAGATAAGCGAAATTAATAAACGAGTGCATGTGCTTTCCTTCTTAGCCTTATTTCTTTTTGAACATGTGCAACATACGGTCGGTTACAGTAAAACCGCCGAAAATGTTGATACAGGCCAGAATGATCGCCAGCACACCCAGGAAAGTGGACAGACCATCGGTTTGCTCGCCACCACCGGAACTGATGATGGCACCCACCACCACAATACCGGAGATCGCATTGGTGCCGCTCATCAGCGGTGTATGCAACGTGGGAGGCACCTTGTTGATAACCTCCACACCCACAAAAATCGCCAACACGAAAATTGTGAGCGTCAACATTAACATTTCCATTATTTTGCCCCCTTCTCTATCGCTTCCAGCAGGCCAGCATGTTTGATTTCGCCGCCGTCTGTTACCAGTGTGGCCGCAACAATTTCGTCTTCCAGGTTCATGGTGAGCTCACCGTCTTTCGCCATGTTCTGCAGGAAGGTGGTGATGTTTTTGGTGAACAACTGGGAAGCGTGAACCGGAACCCGGGAAGGGTGATCAACGTAGCCGATGATGGTGACACCATCCACATAGACTTTCTGATTGACCACAGTGCCTTCCACATTACCACCCCGTTCTGCTGCCAGATCCACAATGACGGAGCCCTTCTTCATGCACTTCAGCATATCGGCGGTAATCAGTCGCGGAGACGGTTTGCCGGGAATCGCCGCGGTGGTGATCACCAGATCAGACTGAGACACCTTGGCAGACATCTGCTCTCGCTGGGCTTTATAGAAGGCTTCTGACTGCTGCTTGGCGTAACCGCCGGAGCTGGTGCCTTCTTCCTGGGGCAGATCGAACTCAACGAACTTGGCACCCAGACTTTCCACCTGCTCTTTTACTTCCACCCGAGTGTCATACGCTTCCACCACGGCACCCAAACGGCGGGCGGTGGAGATGGCCATCAGCCCCGCCACACCGGAACCGATGATGAACACTTTTGCGGGATGAATGGTACCGGCGGCGGTCATCAGCATGGGGAAGTATTGGGGCAACACCATGGCGCCCGCCAACACCGCCCGATAACCGGAAATCGCGGCCATGGAACTGAGTACGTCCATGCTTTGGGCACGAGTGATGCGGGGGATGAACTCCAGGGCGAAACTGCGCACGTTCTTGGCGGCCAGAGCTTTCACCAAATCCTGGTTGAACCAGGCATCCAACATGCAAATCAGGGTGGAGCCTTCTTTAATGAGATCCGGTTCATTGTCAACCAGATGGCGCACCTTTAAAACCAGGTCAGCCTGTTCATACAAAGATGCGGCGTCCGGTGCAATGCTGGCCCCTGCATTGCGGAACTCGTCATCATCATAATGAGAAGCTTCCCCTGCGCCGCTTTGCACTACAACGTCAAAGCCTGCGCCTGTTAATATTTGTATACCTGAGGGAATAACAGCCACGCGATTCTCCCCAGGGTATATCTCTCTCGGTATACCCACTAACATTCTTCGAACTCCAAACCGATTGATTTTTATAGGTATTTTTAGATTATAGGCCTATAAACGGGCAAGTTTATGCCCACCGGGCCCGGCGGAGCTGATAACCTAGCGTGTGAAGTGGCTTATGACAACCCCTATTTTGTGTCTGACAAGAAGCTCAAACCGATGCCTTCCTCCACCATTCGCACCACCTCCAGCGTGACAATGGGTGCATCATCCATCAGGCCCTGAACCTGACCCTTCAGTACTGTACCCACCGGTGGAACTTCCTGCTCCTGGGGATCCATCACAAGGAACACCCCACCATCTGAAATATCCCTGGTGTACACGGTCATGGGTGCGATGGTGTCGCTCCAGATTTTGAAGCGGCAGCGCAATGCAGTGCGCAGATAGCGTCGCTGATTAGACATAAATCCCCGATACCCGACATGATCGTTCTTAACAGTGTAGCAAGCTTGACGATTCTGCAGTGCAATCGCATTGAAAGCGCAGCGAGTCTCTTGCTAGCATCGTGACTTCAATCCCAATAAACAGAGCGGCCCATCATGTCCAATAAGAACACATGGTCAGAGGACAACATTCCAAGCCAGGCCGGAAAACGCGTCCTGATCACCGGTGCCAACAGTGGCATCGGCCTGGCCGCCGCCAAAGTGCTGGCCGCCAAAGGCGCCCATGTGATCCTGGCCTGCCGTAACGAAGCCAAAGCCCTGCAGGCCATGGCCACCATCCGCCAAGCCCATCCCAAGGCCTCACTCCAGTTCCTGGCACTGGACCTGGGCAGTCTGGATTCGGTGCGTGCCATGGCACAGGATTTCCTGGAGCAGTACGATCGCCTGGACGGGCTGATCAACAATGCGGGTGTGATGTGGTTGCCCAAAGGCACAACCCGGGATGGCTTTGAGTCCCAGATCGGGATCAATCATTTCGGCCACTTTGCCCTCACCGGGCTGCTGCTGCCCGCGTTATTGAAACAACCGGGTTCCCGCATTGTCACCGTCAGCAGCATTGCCCATCGGGCGGGTAACCTGAATTTTGACGACCTGTTTTTTGAGCGGCGCGCCTACGGTAAGCACAAAGCCTATGGTCAGAGTAAACTGGCGAATCTGGTGTTCGCCCGGGAGCTGGAGCGACGCCTGAACCTGGCCGGCACCCAAACCATTTCCGTGGCGGTTCATCCCGGCGTTTCCAACACCAGCCTCGGGCAATATCGCACCGAGACTCCGTCCTCCCGCATCGTTTCCCGCCTGGCCCAATTGTTGACACCGGTGTTGGGCCAGAGTGCCCTCAAAGGTGCTTTGCCAACCTTGTATGCCGCCACCGCCGAGGCAGTGCAGGGCGGCGACTATATCGGGCCTGATGGCTTTTATGAGGCTTTCGGATCGCCAGCACCCGCCGCCTCCACCCGCCGTTCCCGCAACCCGGAAATCGCCCGCAAGCTGTGGGAGGTTTCAGAGCAGCTGACCGGGGTGGTCTACCCCTTTGAATCGCAGCAGGCGGTGGCCTGAGCCAGTTGCCTCAGGGCAGCCGGTTCACTTCGTCAATCTGACCGTTCAAAGTCCAGTAGTCATACAGGTAACCCACCAGAAACAGGCCGCCGGTCAACAGATAGATAAGCCCGGTGATCCATTTGCCCATATAAAAGCGGTGAATACCGAACACCCCGAGGAAGGTCAATAGAATCCAGCTGACGGTGTAATCCACTTTGCCCGGGGTATATTTGCGATCCGCCTCCCGATCCATGGAGGGAATCAGGAACAGGTCGATGATCCAGCCAATGAACAACAGGCCGAGGGTGAAGAACCAGATGGTGCCGGTGATGGGTTTGCCGTAATAAAAACGGTGGGACCCCAGGAACCCGAAAATCCAGAGAATATAGCCGATCACTTTTGAATGCGTACTTGCCTGTTCCATATCTTCCCCCGGGAACGCGTGTTGAGCGGGATACGATACGAAAGTTGGATCACGCTGTCTATGATCTCACGACCTATGATCTCACGGTCTATGAAGTGATGGGTGGCGGCGGCGGTTCGGTCAACGCCGGCAAATACACGGTGAAGGTGCTGCCCTGCCCATGGACGCTCTCCGCCCAGATCCGCCCACCCACCAACTGCGCCAGCCGATCACTGATCACCAAGCCCAGGCCGGTGCCCTGTATATTGAACTGGCGCGCTTCCTTCATGCGCACAAACTCCTTGAACAGGGTACGCAGTTCCGCTGCGGGAATACCAATTCCGGTATCACTCACCTGCAGCACCAGCTCATGCCGATCCTGATGATAGGAAAGCGCCACACTGACGCTGCCCTGCTGGGTGTACTTCACCGCATTGGAGACGAGGTTGTTGAGGATCTGAATCAGCTTGTCCTTGTCAGTCCAGAACAGCAGTTTTTCCCCAGGCATGTTCACGTTAAATTCCAGCCCCTTGGCTTTAGCGGAAGGGGCCAACACCTGTAACTGCACATCCAGCAGCTTGCCAATATCGTACTGCCCCCATTCCACTTCCATGCGCCCGGCTTCCACTTTCGACAGGTCCAGAATGTCATTGATCAGTGACAGCAGATGGTGGGCGTTGCGTCGTACCGTGCCCAGGGCATCTGCATCCCGTTCCGACAGACGCTCGGATGCCCCTTTGATAACCCGTTCGGTAAAGCCGATGATGGAATTGAGCGGGGTGCGCAGCTCATGGGACATACTGGCCAGGAATTCCGACTTGGCCCGGTTGGCGGCCTCCAGCTGGTTCATCAGGCTGGATTGCTCGGTAATGTCGAACACCGACACCAGCACCGACAACCGGTCCTCATAGGGCAACGGTTGCAACGCGATGTCCAGCACCAGCTCGCGGCCGTCTTTCCTGATCCCACGCAAATCGCTACGGGCGCTCATTTTGCGGGAGTAAGGCTCGTTGGAATAGTTGAGTACAAAACCATGATGCCGGGCCCGTGCTTCCTCTGGAATCAGCACGGCAATTGACTGACCCAACAACTCGTCAGGTGCATAGCCGAATACGTCATAGAGCGCCTTGTTGGCCAGCTGAATGGTCTGGTCCTCACCCACCAGCATCAATCCGCAGGGCGCAGAATCAAACAGGGTGGTGAAGCGTTTTTCCGATTCCACCTGCTCGGTGATGTCAATGGCACTGCACAGGTAACATTCATCGTCGGATTCACCGGGGGCCTGCTCCAGATGGTTGCGGTTCACCACAAACCAGCGAATGCCCTCTTCGGTTTCAATGTCCAGCTGCCCCACATAGGCCAGACGCGACTCCTGACTGGTCAGGCGGCTTTGATTTTCAACCCGGGATACGAAACGTCGCAGCAACGGGCTCATGGTCACGCCGTCCGCCCCGAACAGCGACCGGGTAAACGGGTTCACTCGCAACAGGCGCCCGGAGGACTGGCTTTTCACCAGCAAGACCAGCTGCAGGCTGTCGATCACCGAGTTGGCGAACCGGCGCTCTTTCTCAACGGCATCCTTGGTGGCATTAAGCTCCTCCGTGCGCTCCTCGGCCAATTGCTCCGCTTTCTGCTTGATAAAGTGCAGCGACAGGATGACGTAAAACAATAGCACGTCGATAATGATCCCCCCTGCGGCCACATAGCGGGGCAGATCCTCCTGCAGGCCGGCGCTAAAGCCATCGGAAGGGGTCACCCGCAAGGTCCAGGGGCGGCCTTGCAATTCAATTTGACGCACCAGAACCAGGTCCGACTCCGCCGCCGGCTTTATGCCCCCACGGCTGGAATACAGCAACTGATCCGGCAGTACCCCTTCGCCATCATAAATCTCATAGTCCAGTTTGAAACTGGCACTGCCCACCACCCCTGCCATCAGGTCACCGGCCCGAAACGCGGCATACAGCCAGGCTTGAAACTGGGATTCCCGCTCCGCCTCGGTTGCAGGTGTATTCCTGGTTTTGTAGACCGGCAGGTACGTTAGAAATCCACTCTGAACATCGCGGTCGGTCTCCTGCACCAGGCGAATTTTGCCGGAGGTGGACGCATGACCGGTGCGACGGGCACGATCCATGGCAACACGCCGAACGTCGTTGGAGTACATGTCATAGCCGAACGCGCGCCGGTTGCGCCAGTCGAAAGGCTCCAGAAACACGATGGAGGAATAAACCTCCCGCTCACCTGCGGGTTTGATTTGATAATCCGGAAAGCCTTGCGCCTGCACCTCAGCCTCATGTGCTTCCAGCTGGTCGGGCTGTAACGGAACGCTGAATCCGATACCCTGAATCCCGGGCCAATACTCATCCAGGTGCAGGTTACGGACGTAGGTGGCAAACTCTTCGCGGTTCAACTGTTCGGAGGCGTACACCATGGCGACGGTAGATCGCAGCACCTGCTCGTAAACACTCAGGTGGTTATGGATCGCTTTCTCCAGCTCTTCCACACTGAAGCGAAAGCGGTCACTTAAACGCTCTTCAATAACGCGGGAGGAAACGACGTACGCCCCCACCGTGACGATCAGCGAAAGTACCAGCACAAGCCAGGCGGTGTAGGCGTTATGGATAAAGCTGGCTGCAGCATACCAGCGACGAATCGGCATCGGACGTATCCCTTCTAGAACTTCCTATCGCAGTGAATCAATCTGCAGGGATTCACCTACTAAGCTTAGCTCAGTCGCGACAGATTGCATTCCCTTGCAATCCGATTGAAAACAGACAGTTAATGATGGTGACCGCCCACACCATGGGCATGGCCGTGAGCCTTTTCGTCTTCTGTGGCCGGGCGCAGCGCCACCACCTGCACATCAAAGGTAAGGGTCTTGCCCGCCAGGGGGTGGTTCAGATCACAATCGGCATTGAATTTACCCACCTTGACCACAGTAACCTGACGCTGGCCCTGTTCGGTTTGCACCCAGGCTGTCATGCCCGGGCGCCACTTTTTGGCACCCTGCATGTGCTTCAGGGGAATGCGCTGGGTGGCGCCATCCTTGCGTTCGCCATAGGCTTCCGCCGGCTCGATGGTGACGCTGAAACTGTCCCCCTCCTGCTTGCCGGCCATGGCCTTTTCCAACCCCGGGATGATGTTCTGATGGCCATGGAGATACGCCATCGGCTCCCCACCCTGCGTACTTTCCAGTTCATTGCCCGCTTCGCTCAAGGTGTAGTGAAACTGGACAACTGTATCGTTAGTGATGCTCATAACCGTGTTTCCTGTTGAGGTATTACTACTGAATCATTGGGTGCACCGGAAGTGCTTATTCGGACTTTTCCTGAATCGACCACTCGGCCCCGTCATCCTGGGCCAGCAGCTGGGTCAGGGCGGGCAGCCCCTGCTCCAGCTGCTCCCGCAACGTCCAGGGCGGGTTGATCACAAACATTCCGCTGCCGAACATGCCGTGGCCCTGAGGCGGACGGCTGACCGCCATCTTCACATCCAGCCAACGGCTGCAGGGCAGTTTTTGCAACTGCTCGGAAAAGCGCTGGGCAGACACCGAATTGATCAACGGATACCACACCAGATACTGCCCGGTGGCAAATCGCTTCAGGCATTCGTTCATGGCGGTGAGAACTTTGTTGTAGTCACTCTTGATCTCGTAGGACGGGTCCATCAGCACCAGGCCGCGCCGGCTCTCCGGTGGCAGCAACCCTTTCACCGCTACAAACCCGTCCCCATCCAGCACCTTGACCCGAGGGTCCCGTGCAAACAGCTTCACCAATGCCACCAGATCGGAGCCATGCAGCTCGATCAATCGCATCCGGTCGTCCGGGCGCAGCAGCGCCGCTGCCAACGCCGGTGAGCCGGGATACTGCAGCAATGTGCCTTTATTCTGGCCCCGCTTATTTTGATCCCGCACCTGTGCCAGATACAGGTTGAGGCTCTCCGGCAGATCAGCCGCCTCCCACAGGCGGGCAATTCCGGCGTCCGCTTCGGCGGTCTTACGGGCATAGGGGTCTTTCAGGGAGTACTGCCCGCTCCCGGCATGGGTGTCGATATAGAAGAAGGGCTTGTCCTTCTGCTTCAGGTATTCCAGGCACAACACCAGCACCCAGTGTTTCAGGACATCCCCGTGATTACCGGCGTGAAACCCGTGGCGATAACTCAACATAGAGCGCAATTCCTCATTGATCTTTACTCTGTCTATCCCGCACCCAGAAGCGCATGGTTTTCGCGGTCTCCTCCGTCTGCCCCAGATCCAGCCAGGAATACTGACACTCCAGATCCGGGCGGCACTGATAACCGCGCTTGTTCCAGAACAGATCATGGGGCCGATACTGGGCAGGGCGCAGCGGGTGATCTATGGGTCTGACCACGGCACAAAACGTGGTGACGGCATAACCCAGTTCAGCGGCCACCCGCTCCCGCTCATCAAAAAAGCGATGGCCGATGCCGGTGCCGCGATATTCCGGCAACAACACCGACTCGCCGAAATAGTAGAGGCTTGCCACATCCGCCCCTCCATCCTGGATGGGCTTCTGAAACGGTTTTTGGAAGGCGCTGTCCGCGTCCCGCATTGGCAAACCGGTGGACGCCCCCACCACCCGTGCGCCATCCAAAGCCAGCACCAGCACACTCTGGCCCGAGGCCTGGTAACGCTGCAGGTAGCGCTGCTCGTAAGCCACATCGCCATCGTACAAATAGGGAAACTCGCGGAACACCCGGATGCGCAGCTCCGCCACCGGCTCGATCCAGTGGGCGAACTGGTCTCCAGTGACAGTCTTGGTGGTCAGAGACATCGAAATACACTAGGCAGGTTGAAGAGGGGGCAGGCTACCACAGGTACCAATTAATGAAAATCCACCCGAAAGGCTTAATTCGGAGGGGCAGAAACCCTGCGGTGGCGCAGCCCCGCGGTGGGTTTGCCCTGAGACCGGCGGCGCTTGGGCTAGGCCGGTACCGCTAGTTTCTCACGCGGCTTGCCGTGCTTCACCAGGGGTTTGGCCTGTAGATCCGCATGAAACCCGCACGCGCAATCAAATGCTTTCTGAGCTTTGATTTCGGAGAGGGTTTTCGGCGTGAGGGAACCACAGGAAGGGCATTTCAGATTGAGCGTCAGTTCTGCTTGCATGCCTGCACCTCTTGGAGCTTATCCGTGCATGTTGTTGTTATGATCTGCATTGATAAAGCTACCAGACAGCAATACATTTGTGAAGAAAAATGTCTACAGCTCAACCAGTGCATGCATCCCCGTTTCAGCCCTGCGCCCGCTAGATTTTCAACACACTCAGGTTCAGCTTGCCGTCGGCCATGGGTGGGCACCAGAAGAACATGCCGGTAATGGGTTGGGTAAAGCGGAACAGGCCATCGGTGATGCCATCCTCCAACCCCACCATGCGCTTTAGAATATCCTGGAACGCATCAAAACTTTTGCCGAAACACAGAAATACCAGTCCTTCCTGTGTGGCATCGTTCCATGGCATGGAACGGCGCAGAATAAACGCTTCTGGAGAGAAGCTTTCCTGGGCTGAGCGCTTGACGTGGGCGGATTCCGGAGCCTCATCAAACTCCTCGTTGTCGGACACGTGCCGACCGATGATGTTGTCCTGCTCTGCTTGTGGCAATGAGTGGAAGTGATTGAGATTGTGGATCCACTGCTGCACGGAGGCGAAGCTGGATTGATCGAGCCCTTCGATATTGCTGGACACCAGTGCCGCCTGCTCTGCCTTGTCGCCTTCGGGATTCTCGGTGCCGTCGATATAACCCGAAAGGTCACGACTGTCCCGATACATAAAACAATCAACCGCCTCCCGCAATTCGAAAGCCCCCGCCAAGCGTTGCCGGAGCTCCCGCGATTGCATCAGCAGCTCGCCACGATCGTCACCCCGCAACCAGATCCAGAGGGACGCGGGCGTCGAGGGAATCTCCACGGCGGCACCGGACAGTGCCGGCATATCCTGCATGCCTTTGATCTCACATCCCAACTGTGCCAGCAGGCTCGCGCCCAGGCCCACCACCATGGAGTCACCATCGGCCACCGCCTGCAATCGCTTCAGCGGCTCCACCGGATCGCTGTCCGGTACGTGGGTGAACATGAGATGCCGGGCCACCTTGGGCACCGGCGACAGAATTCCAGGTTGTGCAGACGACATGATGGCTCCCCCTTTATTGGCCTGTGAACGTTTATAACACAGCCGCCCGATCACGCACTACCGGCAGCCCCTGCCAATGATCGACATCAAATAAACTTTAGAAAACAACAGGGCCAGGCCGAAACGCAAAACGGGGCATCTTAGCGCCCCGTTTGTGAACGATCACAGCTGCGATTATTGTTCGATTTGCGACAGATCCCGCACACCACCACGATCGGCACTGGTGGCCAGCGCGGCATAGGCACGCAGGGCGGTACTCACTTTGCGGGGGCGATCTTCCAAGGGTTTCCAACCGGCCTTGCCTTTGGCGTCCATGGCCGCACGACGCTGGGCCAGCACCTCATCACTCAACAACACATCGATGGTGCGATTGGGAATATCAATTTTGATCAGGTCACCCTGCTCCACCAGCCCAATGGCGCCACCGGAGGCGGCCTCTGGAGAGACATGACCAATAGACAAGCCAGAGGTGCCTCCGGAGAAACGACCATCGGTCAACAGGGCGCATTGTTTACCCAGGCCTTTGGATTTGAGGTACGACGTGGGATACAGCATTTCCTGCATACCGGGGCCGCCCTTGGGGCCTTCGTAACGAATCACTACCACTTCACCTGCCTGAACCTCATCCCCCAGGATGCCTTTTACCGCTGCGTCCTGGCTCTCAAAGAGGCGGGCCGGGCCTTCAAACACCAGGATGCTGTCGTCCACCCCTGCGGTTTTCACCACACAGCCGTTCAGGGCAATGTTACCCGTAAGCACCGCCAAGCCGCCCTCTTTGGAGTAGGCGTGTTCCAGGGAGCGAATGCAGCCGTTGGCACGGTCGGCGTCCACGGAATCCCAACGGCAATCCTGGCTGAACGCCTGCTGGGTGGGAATGCCGGCGGGGCCTGCGCGGAAGAAGTTGTGCACAGTCTCATCGTCGGTCTGGGTGATATCCCATTTCGCCAGGGCTTCTTCCATGGAAGGCGCATGCACCGTGGACACGTCTGTGTGCAACAGCCCAGCCCGGTTCAGCTCACCCAGGATACCCATGATGCCTCCGGCACGATGTACGTCCTCAATGTGGTATTGCTGGGTGTTGGGTGCCACCTTACACAGCTGCGGCACTTTGCGGGACAGGCGATCAATGTCCGCCATGCCGAAATCCACTTCCCCTTCCTGGGCCGCGGCCATCAGGTGCAGGATGGTGTTGGTGGAACCGCCCATGGCGATGTCCAGGGTGATGGCGTTTTCAAAGGCTTTTACATTGGCGATGGCGCGGGGCAACACGCTGGCGTCGTCCTGCTCGTAATAGCGTTTGGTGATCTCAACGATACGCCGGCCCGCTTCCAGGAACAGCTGCTCACGATCGGCGTGGGTAGCCAGCGTGGTACCGTTACCAGGCAACGACAAGCCCAGGGCTTCCGTCAGACAGTTCATGGAGTTGGCAGTGAACATACCGGAACAGGAACCGCAGGTGGGGCAGGCACTGCGCTCGTACATATCGGCCTGCTCGTCGGTGATGTTGGGGTCCGCCGCCGCCACCATCGCATCCACCAGGTCCAGCTTGATGATCTTGTCGGAGAGCTTGGTCTTGCCGGCTTCCATGGGGCCACCGGAGACAAAGATCACCGGAATATTCAGGCGCAACGCAGCCATGAGCATTCCCGGGGTGATCTTGTCGCAATTGGAAATACACACCAGGGCATCGGCGCAGTGGGCATTGACCATGTATTCCACGGAATCAGCGATGATCTCGCGGGATGGCAGGCTGTACAGCATGCCATCGTGACCCATGGCAATGCCGTCATCCACCGCAATGGTGTTGAACTCTTTGGCCACGCCGCCGGCTTGTTCGATCTCCCGGCACACCAGCTGGCCCAGATCCTTCAGGTGCACATGGCCTGGCACAAACTGGGTGAAGGAATTGGCCACCGCAATGATGGGTTTCTGGAAATCCTCGTCCTGCATGCCGGTGGCCCGCCACAGGGCTCGGGCGCCCGCCATATTTCGGCCTTGGGTGGAGGTTTTGGAACGATACGCCGGCATGGTGCTCTCCTGCTCTACTGTCTTTGTGGAAGCAAATTTTCAGGCCGCATAGGATAGCAGGAAGCGCCCGCCCGCAACAGGGATTCAGCCGCTCAAGGCGCGACTGCCCAGCACCATCATCAGCATCTGACGCTCCAGCATGGCCAGCCGTTGCTCCCGCTTTTCCTTGCCCATATCCAGGACATTCAACACATAGGTGATCAACAGTGAAAAAATCGCATCGGATTCAACCTCATAGCGGCTCTTGCCCAGGCCCCGCCGCACAGCGGCGTCACTCATGTCCGAGGCCATTTCCCGGCGCATAATGGACAGTTCCCGGCGAATGATACGGCGATACTCAGGATTGGGGTTAAACCACTGCAAAATCAACAGCCTGAGCACCGGCTCAAAATGCGCCACTGCTCTGCCGAACTGCTGCAACAGGGTTTTCAGGGCCACTTCCGCTTCCTGATTCATGATCTCTTTACGGGCGCCCCGGGCCGCCGCCCGCAACCGCAGCAGCGACTCATCCACCAGCGCCAGACCCAGCTCGTCCATATCCGCAAAATGATTGTAGAGGGAGGGAGCCGCCATACCGGCTGCCCGCGCCACTTCTCTCAAGCCCAGTGCATCCGGTGAACGGCCGTCCTCCACCAACTGCAGCGCGGCCCCCAGAATACGACGGCGAGTGGCCTCTTTACGATCGGAACGGGTGTTTTTGGAGACACTTTCGGACATTCAATGCTCTCGTCACTTCAACATACAGTCGTTAGTTTATACTTGGAAACAGAGAATCACAATTTAATCCTATCCCCCTATTGACTTACTATCAGGCCTGATTTAGCTTAACTAACACTTGTTAGTCTTATTGTTGTTATCGCTATTTTTTGCTTTGAGGGAATGCCAGAATGGAATATCTCGTAACCGGTGCCACCGGCTTCATTGGACGATTTGTAGTGGAAGAGCTGCTCAAACAACCCGGCAGCGTAGTGCACGCCCTGGTGCGCAAGGGTTCTGAAGACAAATTGGAACGGATTCGCCAATCCCTAGGCGCCGATCATCAGCAACTGCGGGCCCTGATCGGTGACCTGACCCAACCCAACCTGGGCATCGCCGCCGCTGACCTGGCGCAGCTGAAAGGCAGCATCAGCCAGCTGTATCACCTGGGGGCCATCTATGACCTGAGTGTCGATGCCGAAACCCAGAAAAAGGCCAACGTGGAAGGCACCCGCCATGCCCTGCAGGCGGCAGAGGCCCTCGCGGTGGAATGCTTCCAGCATGTCAGCTCCATTGCCGTGGCCGGCAGCTACGAAGGTTTGTTCACCGAAGCCATGTTCGAAGAGGGCACCGGCTTCAACAATCCTTACTTCCTCACCAAACACCTGGCGGAAAAATGTGTGCGGGAGGAATCCAAAGTGCCGTTTCGCATCTACCGCCCCTCGGTGGTGGTGGGCCACTCCAAAACCGGCGAAATGGATAAGATCGACGGCCCCTATTTCATCATCCGCTTGATGGAGGAGATGGATCGCTGGCTGCCGGAATGGTTACCGTTGCCCGGGGTGGAGTGCGGCAAGCTCAACATCGTACCGGTGGATTTTGTGGCCCGGGCGATTGTGCACATTGCCCACCAGCCTGATCTTGAGGGCCAGGTGTTCAATATCACCGATGACAAATACTATTCCGTGGCGGACCTGTTTGACCTGATCTCCGGCGTATCCGGCCTGCCCACGTTCCGGTGGAAATTTTCCAATCGGCTCACAAACAGAACCACCCACTTCATCGTGCCCAAACTCTCCCGTTTCTGGCCCATGCGCAAAGTGATGGAGAGCATGGACATCGCCCCGGCAGCAATCAACTATGTGGTGTACAACACTACGTTTGACAACAGCAATGCCACCCGCGCGCTGCAGGGGTCCGAGATCAGCCCACCGGACCTGGAACAATATTTACCCCAGCTGTGGCACTATTGGAAACACAGCCTGTCCCCCTTGAACAACCCATAACATTGGGACAACCCATAATTTTAAGCGAAATGAGTTCATTACAATGCCCAATCCCAAAGCCGACAAAGTGTATTTTCGCAAACCCAAATTGAAGCCTTACCTGGATCGCGCGCGGGACCATTGGACATGGAATGCCAAAAGTGTCTTTAAACAGAAACAGGCCCTGCAGCAGCGGGTGCAGGGCAAAACCGTACTGCTGACCGGCGCCAGTTCCGGCATCGGCGCCCAGGTGGCAGAACAGTTGGCCGCTGCCGGTGCCAATGTGCTGCTGGTGGCCCGTTCACGGGACAAGCTGGACACCATTGCCGAACAGATTCAACAACAGGGTGGCAACGCCTTTGTGTACACGGCAGACCTGTCCGACGGTAATGCAGTGGATGCCCTGTGCCAAAAAGTGATCCGGGAGCATGGCGGGGTGGACATCCTGATCAACAACGCCGGTCGCTCCATTCGACGCTCCATCAAGTTCAGCTTCGACCGATTTCACGATTACGAGCGCACCATGCAGTTGAACTACTTTGGCTCCATCCGCATGGCCATGAACCTGCTGCCGGGCATGCTGGAACGGAGTGATGGGCACATTATCAATGTTTCCACTGTAGGAGTGCAGGCGAGTCCGGCCCGATTCTCGGCCTACCTGGGTTCAAAATGGGCTTTGGAAGGGTGGAGCTGGGTGGCGGCCAACGAGCTGGCCCATACCGGAGTGACTGTATCCACCATCAACTATCCGCTGGTGCGCACACCGATGATTGCACCCACCAAGATCTACGATTACACCCCGGCCATGTCGCCGGAAAAAGCCGTGGACTGGATGCTGGACATTATCATCACCCGCAACAAACGCAAGGTGGGCCCGCTGGGGCTCGGCGCGCTGGCCATGTATTACATGCTGCCCAAGACATCGGAAACCATAGTCAATGCCAGCTATCAGGTGGTGTATGAGGCTCCCCCTGCCCCCAAGCCGACGCAAGTGAAGTCGCCGACCCATCACTCCGCCAAGGAAAAGACGGGGTAAACGCTCAGCAGTTTTGTCTTTCCGTTTGACCGACGGGGCTGCAGACGGCCCCGTTAACTACGCTTGATTTCTTTACGCATCAGGGCGGCCAGTTCCTGCTGCTGGGTGTCCGGTTTGGCTGACAGCTTTTGCACGACCCCCACCCGATCCATTTTGCTGCGATTCTGGCTGAGCTTGGCTTTACCTTCCAGTTTGTGGATTTTGATGCGAAAGAACACCAGCGCCTTCATCATAACCGCCAACACCGAAGGCTCCAGCTCGGCCAACGTCCAACCTTCGCCATAGCGCTCTTCGTTGTTCTCGCTGAGCCGCTCCAGTACCCACAGGGACTCCGCTTCGGTCTTGATCAGCTCAGCCTTGCCACTGACCTGCACCGTCACAAAGTTCCAGGTGGGGACCCCATTGGGCTGGCTGTACCAACGGGGTGACACATAACCGTGGGGCCCATCAAAGCACACCACCAGGTCGTCCGCCATGATCGTGCTTTGCCAGTGACCGTTATCCCGGGCCATGTGCCCCAACAACTCTCCCTTCTCCCGATCCAGCAGGAACGGGTAAGAGTTCACTTCCAGACGCCCGCGTTGACAGGTGGCGAGCTTGCCAAAGCTCCAGTGTTCAATCCAGTCGAACAGCAATTCCTGATCCGTCACGGAAAACGACTTAGGCGTATACATCTTTGTTCCTTTCGTTAGCTCCGGGATGCAATACCTGACCCCGGATTAGGCTGAAGACGCCGCCTGAGTTCGACGCCCCGGCTTGATCACAACAATATATAACCACAACAGCATACAGGCCAACAGCATGGCCAACGCCACCAGATTCAGGCCCTGCCAGCCAATCAACGCCAACAAAAACCCGGCACTCAGCGAAGCCACGCCCTGAATCGCAAACACCACAAAATCGTTGCTGGCCTGCGCCTGGAACCGCTCACTGCCGGTATGCGTGGTCGCCACCAGCTGGGTGCCCGCCATAAACAGGGCATTCCACCCAACCCCCAACAACACCAGAGCGCCCAGGTAATGGGTCAGTGATACACCGGACAAAGCTAAATAGAGACAGGCCAGGTTCAGTAACATCCCCAACAGGGCAACCCGGTGCACCCCCAGCCGTTGCATGAGGTATCCAGTCAACAGGGACGGCAGAAACATCGCCACAATGTGCCACTGGATTACCGATGCGGTTTCCGCCAGGGACAACCCCTGATGATGATGCATGCTGATGGGGGTTGCGGTCATCACCAGGCTCATCACCCCAAAAGCAGTGGCACCACACATGACACCCAGCACATAAGGCCCGGTCAGCAACTGCCGCCAGTGCAACGGGCGCCGGCCCGCCTCATGCTCAGCCACCGGCTCACCCTGGTACTGCCACATAAGCAGGCCACAGAGCAGCGCCAGAATCATCAACGCCAGGAACGACCCGACGTAAGGATAGTCCGGAATCCAGTCCACCGCCATGACACCCAGGCGCGGGCCAATAAGGGCAGCACCGATACCAGCAAACAGGATCAGCGACACCGCCAGACTGACTTTTTCGGGTGGCGCATTTTCAGCGGCTGCAAAGCGGAATTGCTGCACAAAGGCCAAGGTAGAGCCCAGCACAGCCATGGCGCTACAAAACAAGAGGAAGGATTGCACCCTAATGGAAAGGATGGCCAACGCGGAGCCAAGCAACGTGGTCGCCACTGCCACCAAGAAGCCCCGGCGCCGGCCATAGCGCCTGGCCAAGCGCGCAGCAGGCACTGTGCTCAGTGCCGTACCGGCCACCAGAGTGCCCATCCCCAGGGTAGCCCAGGCTTCGCTGGGTGCCAGGCGGGCCCCGATGAACCCGTTGATCAGCACCAGCATCGGCGCTGCACTGCCCAAGGTGCAATGCCCGGCCACCAACAGGCCTAAGTTCCGGATATTCACATGCGGTCTACCAGGAACTCAAAGGCCGCCAATCTCGCAGACGTCATTACCCAACCACAAAGCCAGGTCGCAAGTGGTACAACCACTCAGAGCAACGCAGGTTACCAGTAGAAACAGGGCCATCCATTTTTTGTTATTCATCTTATGAGGTTTCCTATACCGAATAGACCAGGTAGGTCGGATAGAGTTGCCGGAGAGGTTCCAGGCCAGCGTGTCCCATACTACTACTGTGCCTGCTTATCTACCACCAGGCCACAAAAAAGCCCGCTGCAAGAGCGGGCTTTTCGGCTATCAAACCTTGTGGGTTCGATCAGCGGGGCGCCATACGGATAGAGCCGTCCAGACGCACAACTTCACCGTTGAAGAATCCATTTTCCACCATCTGGCAGGCCAGTTGACCGTACTCAGGCGGGTGGCCCAGACGTTTCGGGAACTGGGTCATCTCGATCAACGGCAGCTTCACCGCATCCGGCGCAGCGTTCATCAATGGGGTATTAAAAATGCCAGGGGCAATGACGTTCACTCGGATACCGTAGGTAGACAGATCGCGGGCGATGGGCAAGGTCATGCCAACCACGCCACCTTTGGACGCAGAATACGCTACCTGGCCCACCTGGCCGTCAAAGGCCGCAGCCGATGCGGTGTTGATGATCACGCCACGCTCGCCGTCTTCAGTAACCGGCTCGTTCTTTGCCATCGCTTCAGCGGCCAGACGGGTCACGTTGAAGGTACCCACCAGGTTTACGGCAATCACTTTCTGGAAAATCTCCAGGGAGTGAGGACCTTTGCTGCCATAGGTTTTCATGGCAGAACCGATACCGGCACAGTTCACTGCCACGTGCAGGGCACCGAACGCCTCCAGCACATTGGCGATGGCCCCTTTAACAGACGCTTCGTCTGCCACGTTCACGCTCTCAAAGCGGCAGTTCTCGCCCAACTCGGCCACGGCAGCGTTACCGGCATCCTCGTTCAGGTCGAAAATCACAACCTTGGCACCTTTGGCCAGGAAAGCTTCTGTGGTGGCACGTCCCAGACCGGAAGCACCGCCGGTTACCACGGCAACCTTATCTTTCAGATCCATGTTCAGTCCTCTAGTTAATCGGTTGATAAAGGGGGTATGACTATGGGGTCGAGAGTATACACAGGGCAATATCAACACGCTACTGGCCAAAACTGACAGTTAATTAGCCTTTTCAGTCAGTGATGGCGCTACGCATTGACTTCAAAATTAAGGACTGCGTACCCTTCCCTGCCACGCCCAGGAAACAGCCTGTCCAGAACCCATAAAGAAGCAACCAAAATAGGGAAACGACTCATGAAAGCGGTACTGTGCAAAGAATACGGACCAGCGGAAAAGCTGGTGGTGGAAGAGGTCCCGGCCCCCATTGTGGACGCCCACAGCGTCTTGATCGAGGTAAAGGCCGCGGGCATCAACTTCCCCGACACTCTGATCATTGAAAACAAGTACCAGTTCAAGCCGCCACTGCCGTTTATCCCCGGCACCGAGGTAGCGGGCCTGGTGAAGGCCGTGGGGGACAAGGTGACCCACGTCAAGCCCGGCGACAAGGTCATGGGCTTCGCGTTTGTAGGCGGCTATGCCGAGCAGATGCTGGTGCCCGGTGCCAGTTGCTTTCCCATGCCGGACACCTTCAGCTTTGAAGAGGCCGCCGCCTTCACCATGATCTATGGCACCTCTTATTACGCGCTGAAGCAGCGGGGCCAGTTACAGGCGGGAGAAACCCTGTTGGTGCTGGGGGCGTCCGGCGGCGTCGGCATGGCGGCCGTGGAATTAGGCAAACTGATGGGAGCCACCGTCATTGCCGCCGGTGGTAACCATGACAAGCTGGCGGTGTGTAAAGCCCACGGCGCCGATCACATCGTCAATTATAACGACGAGGACTGGAAGGATCAGGTGAAACAATTGACCGGCGGCAACGGTGCTGACGTCATCTATGATGCGGTGGGCGGGGAATACACCCAAACCGCCCTGCGCTGCATCAACTGGGGTGGCCGCCTGCTTATCGTCGGATTTGCCAGCGGTGACATCCCGCAACTGGCCGCCAACCTGACCCTGCTCAAGAGCAGCTCGGTAGTGGGGGTATTCTGGGGCGCATCCCTGACCAAAGAAGCCGACGCCAACCAGGAGAACTTCCGGGAGCTGTTCAAGTGGTCCATGGAGGGTAAAATCAAGCCTCATGTGTGCGCCACTTTCCCACTGGAACAGGTGGCCGACGCCATGAATCTCATACTGCAACGGAAGGCGGTTGGTAAAGTGGTGCTGACAACGGATTGATTCGAAGTCTGCACTGAACCCAAACCCAACGAATGTAGGTAGTATCATGTGGTTTATAGTCCGGTTTATCGTTGCACTGTATATTCAGAAGATTAAGCCGTCCCGGCATTTGCTGGACTGGGTGTTCGTACCCTATCGCTGCATGCCCTGGGATCTGGATGCCAACATTCACATGAACAACGTGAAATACCTGAAGTACCTGGAACGGGGCCGGGTGGAACACATGATCCACACCCCCTGGCTGACGGAAATGACCAGCCGGGGCTTTAAAGCCCTGATCGCCAACACCGAGATCAGCTACGTGAAGGAGATCAAGCCGTTTCAGCGTTTCAAGGCGGAAACCCGCATCAGCAGCTGGGACGAAAAATACATCTACATGGAGCAGCTGTTCACCTACCGCAAGACCGTGTTTACCGCCGCCGTCATCCGCATGGCCATGGTAAGCACCAAAACCGGCCAACGGATCTCGCCTCTGCAGGCCTTTGCCGAAATCCTGCCTGGAGTAACACCGCCGGAGCTGCCCGGCAGCGTCCAACATTTAAACCTGCTGGTACAGGCACAACGGGCAGAAACCCAGGCTATTGCTGCCTCCCACGCAGACGTGGATGATAACCCCAACCAAAACGACAAAAGCGTAAAAGAGAAGACTCAGGAACCCAGCTTATGACCGATCAAGTAATCACCGAGATCCAGGACAATATCATCATCATTCGCCTGAACCGGGCCGACAAAAAAAACGCCCTCACCGGGGCGATGTACACCGGGATTTCCGACGCACTGGATCAACTTGAACAAGACGCCAACCTGCGGGTGGGTGTGATCACCGGCACCCAGGATTGCTTTACCGCCGGCAACGACCTGGTGGACTTTCTCAACAGCTCGGGCATCGGCGGCGAATCCCCTGTGGGCCGTTTTTTGCGTACCATCCCCCATCTCAGCAAGCCCCTGGTGGCGGCGGTAAACGGTCCGGCAGTGGGCGTGGGCACCACCATGCTGATGCATTGCGATCTGGTATACGCGGCCCCGGGCGCCAAATTCCAGATGCCGTTTGCCAGTTTGGGGCTGTGCCCGGAGGCGGGCTCCAGCCTGCTGTTCCCGCAATTGGTGGGCTACCGTAAAGCCGCTGAGTTGCTGATGCTGTGCAAACTGTTCACGCCGGATGAGGCTGTAACCCTGGGCATCGTCAATGAGATCCTGCCGGCCGAGGAATATCAGGCTTATGCCCTGGCCAAGGCAGCGGAGCTGGCCAAGTTACCGCCCCGCTCCATTCGCGTTACCAAACAGCTGCTGCGCCAAGGCAATGAAGCGCAACTGAAGGCCATCATGAAGCTGGAAGAGAATTACTTTACGGAAATGCTGGCGGGGGCAGAAGCCAAGGAAGCCTTCAGTGCATTCCTGGAAAAGCGCAAGCCGGACTTTTCCCAGTTCAGCTGACGCTCTGTCGGGATCAACCTAGGCACACCGCATAAAAAAGGGCCCGGCGCGACAGCACCGGGCCCTGCTTTGTTATATGGATCGGGTTACTGCTTGATGCCTTCCACCGAGATGTAAATGTCCACCACCTCTGACGCCGGCCCCAGGTTGTAATCAATGCCAAAGTCCTTCAGCTTGAGTTGGGTGGTGGCCTCAAAGCCCTGCCGATAACCGCCCCAGGGGTCTTTGCCGCCGCCAATATAGGTGGCATCCAGAGTGATGGGCTTAGTGACGCCCTTGAGGGTGAAGTCGCCGGTGATCTTGGCGCTGTTCTCTCCGGTTTTTTCAATCTTGGTACTGACGAAACCAGCCTTGGGAAATGTCGCCACATCAAAGAAGTCTTTGCCCCGAAGGTGCTTGTCCCGCTCGGCGTGATTGGAATCCACGCTGGCCACATCGATATCCACTTTGACACTGGATTTCTCCACGTTGGCGTCGTCCAGCACAAACTGGCCTTCAAAGGTATTGAAGCGCCCCAGCAACCAACTGAATCCCAGGTGCTGAATCTTGAACTGGATAAAGGCATGACTGCCCTTGGTATCCATTTTGTAGGTGTCTGCCGCCTGCACCAGCCCGGACGTGAGCAGTGCAGCGCCGATCACCGCCATACTGAAGGCGTAGCCCATTTTCGTTTTCATAGTGTGCTCCTTATTGGTCATTGACCTTTGATGGTTAACATTCGGATTAGAGTTCGGTCGGCATCGATAAAATGGTGTTTCAGGGCGGCCGCGGCATGCAGGGCTGCCAACCCGATCAAAGCCCAAGCACCCCACAAATGCCAACGCCCCACCAGGTCGGTCTGATTCGGGGTAAGCTCCAGCAGCGCGGGCAACAGGGTGAGTTCGAATACCATGAGCGGCTTGCCTTCAGCCGTCACGATAAAATAGCCGGTGACCGGCAGCAGGATCAGCAAGGCCAGCATCGTTGCGTGCACCAGGCGCGCCGCCGCCCCCTGCCACCGTTTTTCTGCCAATGGCGCCGGAGGCCCACTGAGAACGCGCCACACCACTCTGAACAGGGACAGCAACGCCAGCACCACACCCACGGATTTGTGCCACTCAGGCAACTCGTGATAGAGGGGGTCGTAATAGGACAAGCCCACCATATACAGCCCCACACCGAACAACAGGATGGTCAGCAGAGCGGACAGCCAGTGCAGCAACACACTGACCAACCCGTATCCCGATTCACTGTTTGCTAACACGCTTGCCCTGCCCCTTCAATCAACGGCCTTAGGGCGTTGGACAACCCTAAATGCGAATGGTTCTACTTACGTGAGGTGGGATTTTAACTCAATAAGATCAACGATTTATATACGCAACGTCACTGCAACAAAATTGAATTGGTAATTTGTCACAATGACTTTGATTTTAATTCTGTAGAAAACATTTCCTCAGAATGGAGAATGAAGATCGTTGAATACACCTGACGTGAGCACACCCAACGTGACCACACCCCAAAGGGAACGCACCATGAACATTCGCTCCATAAGCGCAAGCTGGGTCATCGCCCTGTGTCTGCTGGGCATTTTCAGTATGCTGAAACAGCCTGCTGTAAGCGATGGCGATGAGGAAGCCGTAATCCGGATTCAGGAAGAGCAGACCGCCGAGCCGCAAGAGCAAGTCAGTGAGTTGGAAGCTGCCAGCCAGCGCGTTGAAGACCGGGACCAGCCGGTGATGGGATACCTGTTCACGCAGCTGTAAACGTCCAGCTGTAAAGCCCAACTAAGAAGCCCGACCAAAAAGTCCGACCAAAAAGTCCGACCATAAGAGTCCAACCCTAAAAGTCCAACCCTAAAAACCCAGCGGCTAAAACCGCTACCCGGTTCCAGACCTAATTCCCCCGTCACGCTCAGGTATTCGGCAGTTTCACCACCAACGATTCCGTCGGATAGGCAACACAGCCCAGCACATAACCACTTTTAGCGTCGTCAATGCTCAGGGAATTGGGTTCATCCATCACCACCATGCCCGACTTCACTCGGATCTTGCAGGTCTGGCAGTTGCCCACCGTACACTTCTGCGGAATATTCACCCCATTACGGCGGGCGGTTTCCAGAATGGTTTCCACCTGCTTTTGTCGCACCCGCACCGTATTCCCCAGCACGGTGGACGGCAAAAAGGTAATCGAGCGCGGCCGCAACTCGTCCGACAACACACGGGCGGGCGGCGAGCTGAAGGTTTCGATCTGAATGCGGGAATCGGCAATACCCGCTGCATGAAAAGCCTCGGTGCACTTGCTTACCAATCCATAGGGACCGCAGATATAGAACAGAGCGCTGGCCGGGTCCGACAGGCGGGACAGGATTTTGTCACCGTTCAGCCGGCGATAGGGATCATGTCCGTCCCCGGCTTTGCGGGTGAACTGAAAACGGATGGAGAAGCCGGGGTGATCCTTTTCCAGGCGCAGCAACTGGCGGTGGAAAATAGCCTGCTCCTGATTGCGGCAGGCGTAGATCAACTGGATTTCCGCCATGGGATTCTTGCCCAGCAGATCTTTAATCAAAGAATACAGGGGCACGATACCCGCACCGCCGGCCACCATTACATAGCGCTGATCCTCCGGGTGGGTGCGGGGCAGCACGAAATCCCCCATGGGGTCGTCGATATAGATCCGGTCGCCCACCCGCAGGGAACTGTAAAAGTAGGACGACACCCGGCCATGAAAAATACGCTGGGCCGTGACCGCATAGCGATTTTCATCCGGCGCACTGGAAAAGGAGTAACAACGCTGAAACAAGGTAGGGCCGATGGGCAGGGTCACCGTCACGCACTGTCCGGATTTATAGGTGAGGCGATAACCTTCCGTCAGCTCGAACTCCACCGTCACCGCGCGGGAGGTTTCCCGGCGGACATCGGTGACCACCGCTTCGTAGGCATTTTCCAGAAGGGTGGAACTGCTGCGGGGGGTGGCTTCCTGGCGCCGGGGCAGCGGTAGCGCGCGACTAACCCTTTGCAGGATACGCACGGGGAGCGCCTGGTTGAGTGTTTTAGAAATCCGGTTCACAACGAATCCTGGGGCGAGCGAGACAACCAATTATGCGCATTAAATCATAATCCGCCCCACTATTACTATGAGGTCAATCAGGAAACTACAGGCAAAACACCGGGTCTTTGGCTATATATGAAAAGAAAGGAAGGAAATATATGGCTTACGATCCCAACGACCCGCTCTACAAAATGCTGTTGGATGAAGACATCAAGGCATTCAACCAGGCCCGTCAGGCCGGGAAAACCGTCGACCTCCAGGGCGCCCATTTTCGGGGCATCGACCTGCGCAACATGAATGCAGATGGTTTAAATATGCAGGATACCTATATGCGCGGTGCCGACCTGCGGGGCGTGGACCTGCGCAATACCCAGCTGGAAGGTGCCAGCATCTGTGAAGCGAAGATTTCCGGCTGCTACTTCCCCAAGGAACTCTCCGCCGACGAAATCCGGTTGTCCCAGGAGAAAGGCACCCGTTTGCGCTATCAACGTTAGGCCGCGGGCTCTACTCTTCCCAAAACCGACGTAACTGGAAGGCACAATAACCCAAGGCAAACAGCACGTTGATCATCATGCTGGTACGCACGGTGGTGGACAATTGTTGCGGGGTCATGACGTCTTTGCCCAGGTGGGAGTCGGTGAGCCCCCACAGCGACAGGGCCACCATCACTCCGGCGATCACAAACACACCGGCGATCATGCCGACAAACGCCTTACCCCGATTCAACCACTGGCGGACGGCCGCGTATTCAATAAACCCGTTGAGGGCGCTGCACAGCACCCAGGTCAACAGTAACGAGCCAACCAGATACCCGGCCATCAGTGCTCCCGCGTTTCCTTGAATTTAACGTCCGGCCAGCGCTCCATGGTCAGCTCCAGGTTGACCCGGGTCGGCGCCAGATAGGTGAGGTAGCCACCCCCATCAATGGCCAGGTTGTCATGGCACTTTTTCTTGAAGTCTTCCAGCATCTTGTGGTCTTTACAATAGACCCAGCGCGCTGTCGCCACACTGATATTGTCGTAGGAACACTCCACTTTGTATTCGTCTTTCAGGCGATAGGCCACTACATCAAACTGTAGCACACCCACTGCACCCACGATGATGTCGTTGTTACGCAAGGGCATGAACACCTGGGTGGCTCCCTCTTCCGATAACTGGGTGATGCCTTTCTGCAATTGTTTGCTCTTCAGGGGATCTTTCAACTGCACCCGGCGGAACAGCTCCGGCGCAAAATGGGGAATACCCTGGAAGTTCATCACTTCGCCGCTGGTGAAGGTATCCCCGATCTGGATGGTACCGTGGTTGTGCAGGCCGATGATGTCGCCGGGCCAGGCATCCTCCAGATGCTCGCGCTCACCGGCCCGGAACGTCAGGGCATCGGAAATGCGCACATCCTTGCCCAGGCGCACATGGCGCATCTTCATGCCTTTCTCGTAGTGGCCGGAACACACCCGCATGAAGGCAATCCGGTCCCGGTGTTTGGGGTCCATATTCGCCTGGATTTTGAAAACAAAGCCGGTGAAATTCTCATCCTGGGCCTCCACCTTGCGGGTGTCCGTCTCCCTGGATTGAGGGCTGGGCGCCCATTCCACCAGTCCATCCAGCAGATGATCCACGCCAAAGTTACCCAGGGCGGTTCCAAAGAACACCGGGGTAAGTTTGCCATCGAGAAACGCCTGCAGCTCGAACTCATGACTGGCACCCTGCACCAGCTCCAGTTCTTCCCGTAGATCGCCGGCCAGATCCCCCACTGCGGCATCCAGCTCCGGGTTGTCCAGGCCTTTGATGGCCCGTACTTCCTGAATGGTGTGGCCCTGCCCGGTGCGGTACAGGTAAGTGGTATCCTGATAAATGTTGTACACACCCTTGAACAGCTTGCCCATACCGATGGGCCAGGTGACAGGGGCACAGTTGATGTTGAGGATGCTCTCGATCTCATCCAGCAGCTCAATGGGGTCGCGGATGTCGCGGTCCATCTTGTTGATGAACGACAGAATGGGAGTATCCCGCAGCCGACAGACTTCCATCAGTTTGATGGTGCGGGGCTCGACGCCCTTGGCGCCGTCGATCACCATCAGCGCGGAATCCACTGCGGTCAGCGTACGATAGGTGTCTTCAGAAAAGTCCTCATGCCCGGGGGTGTCCAGCAGATTGACGGTGCATTTCTTGTAGGGAAACTGCATCACCGAGGTGGTCACCGAGATGCCCCGCTCCTTTTCCATTTCCATCCAGTCAGAGGTGGCATGCCGGTCGGAGCCGCGCCCTTTTACTGTTCCGGCCACCTGAATCTGATTGCCGTAGAGCAGCAGCTTCTCGGTCATGGTGGTTTTACCCGCATCCGGGTGCGAGATAATGGCAAAGGTGCGTCTGCCATTGATTTCTTTAAGAAAATTACTGTCTGCCATACTGGATTCCGCTGGGAGCGCGACAGGGCGCGCACCGAAAAGCCTGCTCAATGAATACGGGGCGCATTATAGCGGCTCATACCCGCCAATAACACACTGCCGGCTGCACCCCTGGGTGAAAACCGGCAGTGGATTGATACGGGCTGGAAAACAGCGGTGTATCAGGATTTTGGTTGAAACAGATGCACATCCCGCTGTGGAAATGGAATGCTGACCTTGGCTTTATCCAGGGCCGGTTTGACCCGCTTGTTGAGATCGAAAAACACCGGCCAGTAGTCTTCATTATTTACCCAGGCCCGCACGGTAAGGTCTATGGAACTGTCCCCATATCCGGTGACACCGATAAATGGCTTCGGCTCCTGCAGCACCCGGGGCTCCTCCGCAATCATCGCCAACAGGGCGGCTTCGGCATCCTCGAAGCGGTTTTGATAACTGATGCCCACGGACAGCTCTACCCGCCGGGTGGGGTCCATGGTGTAGTTCACCAGATTGCCGTTGGCGAGCGGGCCATTGGGCAAAATCACGTGCTTGCTGTCCATGGTGCGCAGGAAGGTATAGAAAATATCAATGGACTCCACAAAACCTTCCTCACCATTGGTTTTGATGTAATCCCCCACCTTGTAGGGCTTGAAGAACAGAATCAGCACCCCGCCGGCAAAGTTAGTGAGACTGCCCTGCAATGCCAGACCGATGGCCAGACCGGCAGCACCCAGCATGGCGATGAATGACGTGGTCTGGACACCGATCATGGATATCACCGAGATCAGCAGACAGGCCTTGAGCACCAGACCTAAAATGGTGGTTAACCAACGACGCAGCGATACGTCCAGCTGGCGCTTTTCCAACAGGAAACCAATGCCCCGGCTGAGCATGTTGATCAGCCACAGCCCCACAAACAGCGTAATAATCGCCAGGATCAACTTGGGCGCATACAGCACCAGCATTTCCATGGCTTTGTCCATTAGGGACTGAACATCGAACTTTTCCAGATCCATGATTTGTGCCTCTTGTTGTCGATTAACTCTATGATCGCCTGAATTACCGATTTGTTTTGAACTGCTGGCTTATTTTGAACCGCTGCCCACTACACAGAGATCCCGCCGATACACCAAAGCATCCTCTCTGGTGTCCCCTGCGGGGTAATACTGTTTACGCCGTCCTACCAGCAGGAAACCGTTGCGCTCGTACAGCCGGATGGCGGCATCATTGCTGACACGCACTTCCAGAAACGCCGCCTCTGCCCCCAGATCCATGGCCGCGGCCAACCCATGTTCCAGCAGGCGCCGACCGATGCCCCGGCCTTGCTGATCGGGATCAACACACACATTCAATACGTGGGATTCCCCCGCCGCCACAAACAGGATGATATAGCCCAGCAGGGTGTCGTGATCGTGGATACAGTAACACAGATGGCCGTTGCGCAAACTGTCCACAAACATGCCTTCTGTCCATGGCCAGGGATAGGCCCGCTGCTCAATATCCATAACCTTGGGTAAATGGCGAAAACTGAGCAAACTGATGTGCATGGTCATCCTGGGCTAGGGTTGGGCATTCCGGAGATCGGCCAGGAACGGGAATATCTGGCGCCAGGCTTCTGCTTTCAGACGCCAGTCGCCTTGCATCTCCCGCAGGGAATAGGTGATCAAAGTGTCGTCGTTGCCTTCGGCAGTGAGCGCAAACCTTGCACCCGGTTGGGCGTCCACCAGCAGCGACGGCGCGCGCGCGCCCAGGAACACACTTTTACTGACCACCGGCGCACTGGCCACAAAACCCAGCAGCCCTTCGCGGGCAGCCTGTTGATCGGCGGCGATGCGGGGGTTATCCACCAGGGGCCAACGATAGAGTTTGGCACCAAACTGATCCAGCGCGCCGGGGCAATCCAGCACCCCCAGAAGGTCTGCAACCATCCGATGCTCCACTGCAGACAGTCCCGGGGCATCCGCCTGCGCCAGTTCCACAAACAAGCGGAAGCGCTGCGGCAGGGTGATCACAGCCAGGGCGAAACGCTGGGCTTTTGCCTGTGGTTTGGCGACCGGTTTGGGGGCCGGCTCCTGTTCCAGTTGCAGCTTACTGACATCCAGCTGCGGCACTTCCGCGCTTGCATCTGCGTCTGCCGGCTGTGTCTTAGCGTGTGTGTTGGCCTGTGTGTCGAAGGCCGTGACGGGTTGCGACACTTGCGCTTCAGCGGTGCTCTCGACTGTCGGCACACGGCCGGGCGTAGGTGCAGATTGAGTGTGCGATGCAGATTGAACTTGAGGCGGCTCCCCCCAAATCTGCTCCGCCGACAACTCCGGCAGGGCCGTGGCCCCGGCCAGGGGTTGCTGACAGCCGTATTGAGTGATACCCAATGCGTGGAGATACGCCAGGCGTTCGCTTTCCAGCATCACTCAGACACCGGCCGATTGCGGGTGGGCTTTCTGGTGCTCCACACTGAGCAGGTTGAGGGCGTTCAGATAGGCTTTGGCAGACGCGGTGACGATATCGATGTCCGCCCCATGGCCGTTGACGATACGACCGCCTTTTTCCAGCCGCACCGTCACTTCACCCTGGGAATCCGTGCCGCTGGTGATGGCGCTGACGTTGTACAACTCCAGGCTGGTGCCACTGTTGACAATGCGTTCTATGGCCTTGAAGGTGGCATCCACGGGGCCGGCCCCGGGGCTTTCGGAACGCTGCTCCTCACCGCCAATTTTCAAAACTACGCTGGCGTTGGGGGTTTCCCCGGTCTGGGAGCAGACACTCAGGGAAACCAGGGAATACCGTTCATTCTCGGTGGCCTGCTGGGTGTCGCTGACCAACGCCTGAATGTCTTCGTCGAAGATCTCATGCTTTTTATCCGCCAGTTCCTTGAACCGGTGGAAGGTAGCGTTCAGCTCCTGCTCGGACTTGAGGTTGATACCCAACTCTTCCAGCCGGGCACGGAAAGCATTGCGGCCGGAGTGTTTGCCCAGCACCATGCGGTTGGCATTCCAGCCGACGTCTTCCGCCTTCATGATCTCGTAAGTTTCCCGGTATTTGATGACGCCGTCCTGATGGATACCGGACTCATGGGCAAAAGCATTGGCACCGACAATAGCCTTGTTGGGCTGTACCGGAAAACCGGTGATGGACGACACCAGGCGCGACGCTGGTACGATTTCCAGGGTATTGATATTGGTTTGGATATTGAAGAAATCCGAGCGGGTACGTACCGCCATCACGATCTCCTCCAGGGAGGCATTGCCAGCCCGCTCACCCAGGCCGTTGATGGTGCACTCCACCTGGCGCGCTCCCTGGGTCACCGCAGCCAGTGAATTGGCCACCGCCAAACCCAGATCATTGTGACAGTGCACTGAGAAGATGGCCTGGTCTGAGTTGGGAATCCGCTCGATCAACTGACGAATGGTGTCGCCGTATTGCTGCGGTACGGCGTAGCCCACGGTATCGGGAATGTTGATGGTGCTGGCGCCGGCAGCAATGGCCGCTTCGATGACCCGGCACAAAAAGTCCAGTTCGGAACGGCCTGCGTCCTCGCAGGAGAATTCCACGTCCTCACACAGGTTGCGGGCACGTTTGACCGCCCTCACCGCCTGCTCCACCACCTGATCCGGGGACAGGCGCAGCTTGTACTCCATGTGAATCGGCGAGGTGGCCAGGAAAGTATGAATGCGGGCGGCGTTGGCATTTTTCAGTGCCTCACCGGCACGATCGATATCCGCATCCACGGCCCGCGCCAGGGAACACACCCGGCTGTCCTTGATGGTGTCGGCGACCGCCTTGACGGACTCGAAATCCCCTTGGCTGGCGATGGCAAAACCCGCCTCAATCACATCCACCCGCATGCGCTCCAGGGCCTTGGCAATACGCAGCTTTTCTTCCTGGGTCATCGAGGCCCCTGGGCTTTGCTCGCCGTCACGCAGGGTGGTGTCAAATATGATGAGTTTGTTGTCAGCGCTCATGTCGCTCTCCAGCTCCGCTTATTCTTTGTCAGGCCAATTGGCTCAGGTTACCCCAAATCAGCACGCTCTGGTTGCCTAATTTCACGGGGCGGGTAACTATACCGGGCCGCCCCCCGGGAAGGCAAACCCGGCACCAGGGCAGACCATCAGGGCAAGCCGGTGTGAGTGCGGAGAAACGCAAGGGCCTCATCCGCCAGCACCCGACCGGGTATGGATTCGGCAATGGGCTGACGTCGGCCATCATGGTGGATTCGCAGCTGGAACCAGTTACGGGTGCGGGAGCCAGAGCTGGTACTGCTGTTCCTATGGGCATCGAACCGGGTGATGCTGTCCAGGGGAATGCTGCGGCGGTACACCTCTCTACCCAGAAACTGGCGCCGCACGTGGACATGGTGCCGGTCAATGGCGGTATCCAGGCGGGTGGTGGGGGTCAACAGCCCGATCAGCATGATCAACAGCCCCACACCACCAAACACCGTACAGAACAGCAGCTTCACGGGGATGGCGATAAGGGCGGGGCCCACCTGGGCAAACCCGATTCCAATCCCAGCCGCCAGGAAAATCGATCCGAACAGAAAAGCCTGAATGGAGCCGTTCCGTTCCCGGCCATACTCCGAATTCAGGTAAAGTGTGTCGCCCTTTTGCTCAGTGTTGAGCACCTGGGCCAGCTCCTGGGTGCGCTGCAACTGCTGCTGGCGCTCACGCCCGGGCATACGAATCAGGCTGCGCCGCTCACCCTGGGCCACCGGCACAGCAAAATCCAGGGCCAGGTCCAATCCCGGTATGTCTGCGGCCACATGCACTTTCCAGTGTTTCCAGTCTTTGGATTGGGGTTGCGACGCCGGCAAATCACCGGGCACGTCAAACAGGAACTGAATTTTGGTCTGATCTGCCTCGCGACGGCCAGACGCCATCATCATGTCCTGCCAGAGCACGCTGGTGGAAGTGCGGCGCTCACCCTTGGCATTGCGGGTCTCGCGGGAATGCAGGCACTCCAGCCGCACTTCGCATTGTGCGTCCAGCGGCAGGGCTTTGCTGAGGGTGATCTCGCCCCCCACCTGGCCCCCGGCTTGACCGGGATTGGGGTCCATCACCAGGCGGGATTGACCATAGCGTACATGCAGGATGCTGCCCTTGATGGCCTGCCAGATCAGGAACAAACCCACCAAGGGAAACAGCAGGATCAACAGCACCAGATAGTCTTCTGCACTGCGTATGGAACGAATCTCATCCCAACCCGCCAGGGCAGCCGGGAAGGAGATGGCGTTCCACACCACCGCGAAGAACCACATGCCCCAATGTCCCATGGCGGCGCTGGGAGCAATGGGGGAGCGGTCACTGAAATCCAGGGTGGACATACTGTCGGCGTCCGCAGGGACCGGGTCCGAATCGGGGTCGGCGTTGCCTTTCACCAACCCCGCTCCCATCAACACCGCCCCAACCAGGCTGAACACGCCGGCAAACGCCAACTGCATGGCCATCAGCCCCCAGCGCAACTCCCGATCCAGCAGTGAGCGAGAGGGTTGCAGGGGGTCATACCAGACCGTTACCGGCAAACGGTTTTGATGGGACTGGCTGAGTTGCCGGGACCAGGTCTGGTGGTAACGGCCGATGTTGTCTTTGCCGGTGTGAATACCGACCCGGGCGCTTTCAAATTCGCGTCCATTCACTTGATATCGATAACGGGCTTTCACCTCATAGGTGGTGGAACCCTCGCTGGAACGGGAGCTGTCCAGGCGCGTGGAGACCAACTGGCCTTCAGTCTGCTGCCAGGATGCAGCACTCATCCAGATCGACAGCTCTGGCCAGAGCTTGAAATAACCAAAGCCAATGCCAAAACAGAAAAATGGTATCCCGAACAAGGACAGCATCAGGCTGCGCTTGCCTTTTCCCCTTCTTAAACCCATCCGCTCCCCCGGCAATGTCCTCATCTTAATTACATTTTAGACGCCCGGCAGGCAAACAGAGATAAACAGGCGCCCATAAAAAAACCCGCTCGTAAGAGCGGGTTTCTTATTCAGCACGAGGGCCGGGGACTGATTACATCATGCCGCCCATATACACCTCAACCCCTTATCAGACATACCTTTCAGAAAAGAAACAAAATACGATACCCCTCATTATACCCCTACCCTAAAAAACTGAACATCGATAAAGCAGAAGCAGGTATCCGACTAACGTTTAGCACCTCAAACGCGGCGATTACCCCCTCATTTTAGCAATGGTCAGCAGAGCGTCTCAATGGCGCTTTGTCACACCAGGACGAATTGCCCTCATCCAGTTCATCCACATTTTGATACGATTAATCGCCGCCAATCTGCCCCCAAACAACCTGTGGATATCCTGTTATTAACATGTTTGCATCGTGTGCATATACTGTGAATTCTGATTTTAATTTAGGGAGTTTAGTAATGTCGGTTTAGGGAGTTTAGTAATGCCATTTAGGGAGTTTAGTAATGTCGTTTAGGGAGTTTAGTAACCCACCCACCTCTCCATACTATTGAATTTAAAGGACTTTTTTTGCTGCCCACGACACTAGATAAGTAGAAAATAGATAAAAATTAGATAATTAATATTAGAGCCCCCTACCCGAGCAGACCCAACCAATAAAAAGCAATAAACAAAAGGATTTTATTAATAACGTTTTGAAGAGCAGTCATTTTCAACCCCGATAGCGAGTAATAGATCGGAATTTTGTCACAACAAAACGCTAACAACCCGCTACGACTAAGTCGTACATGAACGCATTAACAATTCTTTGGTGTTAATTAAAAAATGATTTTTTATCCTGCCGAGAAATTCCTCGATCACACGCCAAGCAACAAAAAAACAAGCAATAGTTTTTATCAAAAATCTTCATTTCGTTCTTACGAAGCTCTTTTAAGCGACCTTAACGCACTTATTGCCTGAAATACCGTGCAAAAATACAAACAAGCAAGCGAGGAGCAGAAAATGCGTACAAACCATCTATCTTTTGTTATTAAGAATTGAGGCAAACCGTAATCATATGGATAAAAGATTTTTTTGTAGAATATACGAAGACTCTCATCGTCATTTAAAAAATAAGGTGGACGAAATTATCGAGTCTGGAGCTAAGCCAAGAACTCTGTCTAGACTAATTTGGGACTACGCTCTAGCGGGTTGGATACTTAAATTGGTGCTAGGTAAAAATGAGGATATTTATGGGCTCGTAAATCTAGGCCCCGAATCTCAATACACACAGGTTCGACTAAATATATCTGACATAACTGCGGATTGCCTAGGCGAGTACCTCGTTAGTGTAAGAAAAGAGGACAGAGGCGACCAAATCGCTAATCTAGCAGAGATTGCTCTAAAAGTAGAACGTGGTGAAATAAGCGCTGGGCAACCTTTGGTTAAACTACTGACAAATCATAATGATGAAATCGAGTTAAATGATTCTCAACCAATAGAGGTGTCAGAGGCATCAGAGGAACACGGAGATCCAAGTGTAATAGCTCATAGCGCAGGCAACCTATTTAATTAGTAAACCCCCTAATACGGTGTTTTTCAACATAGTTGTCACTAATTCTACTGTTTAAGAGGGACAAACTCTTCCAAAACCGACGTAGCCACCAACACGGCCCATGAAACCGCAGAGGGAGCGGGTACAGAACCCTGATCCGTTACTTTTTGTTGTTGGCGAGGACGATGTCGCGACAAGACACCTAACAACTCGCTACGACAGAGTCGCACATGAACGTATTAACAATTCTTTAGTGTTAATTAAAAAATGATTTTTATCCTGCTGAGAAATACCTCGATCACACCCCAAGTAACAAAAAAACAAGCAATAGTTTTTCAAAAACCCTAATTACATTCTTTTGAAGCTCATTTAAGCGATCTTAACGCACTTATTGCCTGAAATACCGTGCAAAAATACAAACATCGAACAAGCGAGTAAGGTGCAGAAAAATGCAGGCGATTCAATTCATCAAGTTAGCGTCAAGACAAGACAGACCGGTATTCGAAAGACTGACTCAACATGACGTTGTCACGCCGAGACACGAGGCAAAACAACATCACAACAGAGAATACGACCAAACTTGCAAAACCAATCTGACAGATAGTATTACTACTACCACCTACTAGGGGTCGATAATGACAAAACGCAAACCGAATATCACACAGGAATCCGTAAACCTAGCCTGTCAACAGTTGCTACAGGAAGACAAGAGTGTGTCAGTTAATGCCGTTCTTAGAATAACCGGAGGGTCTTTCACGACAGTCGGCACAATGGTCAAAATTTGGAGGGAGGAACAGGAGCAGGAAACCACCCCTGTGTTACAAATGCCAGACCGAATCAACACCGCCATGCACAAAGCTGTTGCCGAATTGTGGACAACGGCGTCCACTCTCGCCACCGTAGAAATGGAGCACGTAAAACGGGCCTCCAGGGAATTAGTGAGCCAAACACAAACAGAAATGGCTGAATACGCAGAAGAAATCTTACGCTTAGAGGAAGCGTTAGATACAGCCCTGCATGAAAAAGATCATCTGACGAATCAAATGATTAATACGAAAGCGCAAAACGATGCACATGCCATGCAAATCAACACCTTGGATATACAACTGAAAGAGCGGGATATCGAGATCGCTCGGTTGCGCGACGAGTACTCTTCCCTGCAAACTGAGCTAATCGCGATCGCTAAAACCCAGACAGATAAATCCACAAACACTCTAGAAAACAACTAAAACCAATCATTGGCCAATAACTCGAGAAAAATGATTTTTATCGTTCCACTTAACCAAAAAAAACTTATTAGAGTCTTTTGAAGCCGTTTTTGACTCCTCCAATGAACTTATTCCTGAAATGACCGTGTAAAAATAACTCTCATTGAACAACGGCGACAGGAGAACGCTCATGCCCACATCACGAGACCATACAAAACATAATCATCTACTATCGATCAACTCGGTGAGCGACATGACCAGCTTTTCCCGATCCACGATTTACCGATATATCGCACAAAACAAATTTCCAGCTCCGATAAAAATTGGCTCCCGTCGAGTAGCTTGGAAATCAACCGACATTTTAGAATGGATTGAGCGTTTGGAAAATGAGACCTCGGAATAACAACAGCCGCAAACTTTTGAAACCAGTAGCGGCATATTCTGGTATATCGAATGAACAGGGCTTCTCTGGCGTATCGTGAACACTTTTGTCTGATTTCCAGCAAGACAAGCCGATCACGCAGACAAAATACCGATGATTACTAGAGTGCAGTTATTTTTAAAATCATTTTTCATTTCCTTGCACTGTAAATGTCTTTCTTGACAATCCAATTGCTAACACAAAATCAAAAATGCAATTTAGTGACAGCTTCTATACTTACAAAATCATCAGCCCTACCAGTCTACTACCCAGCGGCTATTTCAAGCTCAACCGTCATGAAGTCAACCATGGTGCTTTAGCAAGGTACTTGATTTCGAAAGCCCAAAATTGTCCAATATTCGAACAGCAACTCGAAATGTTTTGCCCAAAGACTGAAGATTTAATTGACCCCTACTATACGGATCTGGACGAAGCCTATCGGCGTGAATTGTCTTCAAGACTTGCAGGACTAGAAGTAGCCTATCGAAAGCAATCACAAGGACTCTTTGATAATGATAGCGCGAAACCGCTCCTCCCCTGGGGATCTAGTGGTGGTGGCTCCTCTCATGGCTCATCAAGCGATGAACCTAAAGGTGAGTTCGATCATTTGGAACCGAGCATCAAGGCACATATGGAGCAAATGAAGCGAATTAGCAATGCTCGATCTAAAATACCGCGCCCAGCATCAACACCGACGAGCTATTCGAAAACGGGCTCGTCGAAAGAAGAGAAGCTTAATAAAGCCAAGGCTGCTAAAAATCGTGCAATTGAAGCACAGGATGCTTTACCAAGAAAGCTCAAAAAGAAGACAGTAGCAAGTAATGGCACCAAGACATTAAGTGGCTATAAAAAGAATCAAACGATGCCAGAGGGCTTCACGAGAACGCCAGACTTGCATAGCGAATATATGCTGGAGCACTCAAAGAAGCTCAGAAACTATACTCCGCAAAGCGGTGGCCAAACAGATGGAGCTCTACCAGGCCAAAACGCCTCCACACATGCAGAGAAGCAGTTAGCCAGATATCATGAAGTAAATAACACAAACGCTCCTATTGGAGTTTCAAGAGAACAATGCGGCGATTGCAGGATCTGGTTTCGATAGCAAGCGAAAGCAACGAACAAGGAAATCGTTATCGCTGATCCTGTGCATTCGAGAATCTATAATCCTGACGGTAGTGTTGAGATTTACGATATAAACAATAAACTACTAAAAACCGTTTCAAATGACACACCACCTGCCGCGACGATTAGGATATACGAAGGGATTATTTGGTAATGAGCAGAACCCAACAAATTAAGAACGCTATTCATAATGCTCGAATTTCAATAGAAAAGCGCCAAGACCATCATTTAATCCTTCCACTTCGTAAAGCACTTTGGCTTTCCTTTGGTCCTATTGAGACCGCTGAAAAGGATCGAGCCATAAAAACTGAGGGCTATGAATGCCGTGTTGAACTGGCGCTTCACACCTGTAAAAAAGTATTACCCGTCTGGAATGAACACCTGCCTGACTCTGACATTGCCGATAGAGCACTCAAAGCCGTTGATGATTATCTGAATGAGAAGATAACGTTCGAGGATGCTAACAAATTAGCCAACACTTTAATGGGCGGCCTTCAGAATGGTGGCGAGAATGACGACGAGCGTAGAGCTATGCTAGTTGGCTACGCTTGCGTAGATCTACTCTACATAGTTTTATATGATGCATTTTGTGATGACATTGAAGAGCTTGATGAAGAGCTCGATGAGTGGGATTATTCTATGTATGCCGCTGGCGTATTTTCCAATGGCTACCCTTTTCTTGAGGAGCGCGCTAGCGACCCGGATAAATTAAGGGAGTTCTGGTTAGATTATTTGAACGAAGCAGAAGCGCTTATTTGAAAAAGCGTGCAGACAAAACCCACACCGAAAATGGTTATTATAATTCGAATAAGCTTGGGGATTATTTAATTGGCATTGTCTCGTCTGGACGCTGTCACACCGAGCCAATGTTGGTTGTTCAAGTTGGTAGCTCAATCTAGCCTTGATGATTGCGGTAACTAGCTGAATGCTATAATCAGCCAAATAACCATGAATCCATCCGCGCTAACAGGGCGTCATTTTTACGTGCCATGAAATTTTCAGTGCTACATATACCACCATTAGGTTTTCTGCCAGGAGGAAGGGTAGAATTTGCCGCAACATCCGACGACCTCAACCAATGGTATATCATTAAAGTAATTCAACCATATTTTAACCTTTCTGAGCAAAGTTTTAGTCTTTACTCGTCACTCCGCGACATAAAGAGACCAAAGCATAAAACTTTTCGAATTTTAATCATTGAAAAGCAAACTTTTTGGGAAATGGTGCCGATCTGGCAATCGGGAATATTAACCAAATTTCAGAGAAGGAACATACCGATAAAATTTGCAAAAGAATTACTTATTCAAAAAAGCATCAAGCGCCACGAATAAAACTGTCCAATCCACTAATAAAGCTCTTGTCTTGATTGGGCTCAATCAGAATACTATTAACGGATATACTGCTGGGCGCATCGCCGTTTATAGACAGAATATATTTACCCTCACACCCAGATTGTTTTGGATATACCAGGCACAACAAACGAACACCGTATCGATTTCCATAGGCCTGCATCTGATACATATCAGCTTGAGAGATTCCTAATTTTGCTTCTTCTGGCGCTAATAACTTCCACTTGGTATCAATGATCAGCACGGTTTTTCCAGACTGATCGATAAAGCTGATGTCAGGCCGCATTTGGAATACAGGCCGATCGATATCGTGTCTATACGCCATAAATCGTTTTGGCCCCTGCTCTTTCAATCTCCAACCATATTTAAACGCTAGTGGTTTCAACGTGGCAGCCACCCAGGATTCAAACAACTGGTTCATATCGAACATCAAAGAAAATGATTTTAGATCTCCAGCACCGGTGCCTGGATTAAGAGCTTGAATAAATATTGAGCACAGGCGAATAATCTCTTCAAACCGATTTTCACTGCGATTTAGATAAAGTTGATCCACTTCTATGGAACTAACTTGCCGATCAGCAACTTCATCAAAAGCATACAACAGCTGAATGATATCGTTCTTGATGCGGGTTGACCGTGTTTTCGGTAGCAGCAACCTCAAGGTATATTTGATAATTTGGTTGATGAGAATATCTTCACTTAATTCATCATATTGGCAATAAAGACGCTCCTTGTGTGCAAGGTTATGTCGAAACTGCATTGTACTAATTGCCTATTGAGTTGCTGGCAGAAATCGTGAATAAAAATATCCAGCAATGTATGTTTCTGAAGGTTAATACTAGCACTACCCGGCTTGTGTATTTTGAACAGTCCGGCCTTTCTGAGCATACGAACCAAGGCTTCTCTACAGGCACCTGGATTTGATTCCTTACCATGGATCTTGGGCAGTATCTCTAATGTCAAATCCCCCAGATTCACCAGCCCGCAATATTGCGACCACTTTACGCAACGGTGCCCCCAACTGTAGGCGTTACCAGGAATAGTATTTAGATTTGAAAGCGCCTGAGCATGTTTCGCTTCAATAGACCGATCACCAGGCCTACGCTCATCAACGATGGGTATTGATTCATGCTCTATGGTGCTTAGGACTTCAGCCATAATAATCCCAACCTATCCTTCGATGTTGGGATCTTCGTAAATCTTGCGAATACTTTCTGGTGTGATATCCGCAGTCTTGGCAACACGGTACTCAACAAGGTCTTCAAAGTCATCGTGATCAAAACCAAGCACTTCGACGTCACTCATTGTTGAATGCTCTATAATTTGCGGTTCCAGCTTTTTACCACCAGGCCCAACATCTCTAAACACCAGCTGAATTCTATGCCAGTCATCGTAGAAATACTCTTGCAATAAAGGTACTAACTGATTCAGCAACACTTCTTTCAGCCCGCTGAAATCCTTTACCTTGTAGAGATAAGCATGCCCCAACATCATATCCCGGTTAAGCAGGAAACGAATACGCAGGTTCATTGCATCAAGCATGGCACGAAGATTTATCACTCCACCCTGGCCATCTTCGATATAGCCATCACCACGGGAACCGGAAATAATGCTGGAATTTGGCATTAACTCTTTGAAGGTAAATCGGCGCCTTAATGCAGTATCCAGCAATGCAATGGAGCGATCCGCCGTATTCATGGTGCCGTAAATATCTAAATTTTTTGGAACGGTGAAGCGATCCCCAGAATATGGCAGTGTAAGAAAAATACCGTCTTTCCCATTAACAATTTTGCCTTCCTCATCGAATTCCGTACGCTTGTCTTTTTCCACCAGCGTGATCAGCTCGCCAAATATCTTTGAAATATTGCCTCGATTAATTTCATCGATGAATAAAGCATAACGATGGGATGGATCATTTTTCGCTAATTGGCATAAGCGTCGAAATACCCCTGGTATAACCCGATAAACCACTTCGCCGGAATCTTCATCTTCGATTGGGCGCATACCCTCCACAAAGTCCTCGTAGCTATACGCCTGGTGGAAAGTCACAAACTGATAGCGTGATTGGCCTTCGAAATCTGGCGGACCTGCTTTTAGCTCTTCCGCTTGCTTTATTTGTTCTTCACATTCATCTTTCCAATCACTTACTAGACTCCAGACACTTTCTGATGATTTGTTGAAGACTTGTGGCGACTGCCGCTTGGCATATTTCACTGTTTCCGAACTATCAACTGTGTGCGTCTGAAGCACCGCCCAAATTTGAGCACGAATATTTTTAGTCCTACCTATAGCTTTCGCTTTCTGCTGTATAAATTCATGCTTTTCTATATCGCCTGCCTTCGCTTTGCCACCCAACGAATAAAGCGCCATTAGAATAACGTCGAACCAGCGGGTAGACTGAAGTTCCTGTGTTAGCCATTGCTCTCTTGAAACAATACTCGAAGGTGTCGTGTACTTATCTATAAGACCATTAAGCTCATAAGTTTTCCCTGTACCAGGTGGGCCATACAGTATTTGATTAATGGGCTCAGAAACAGATAACGTCTTAGCCACATGAACTGTGTTATCTGGTTTCCTGGTAACTTGCGCCCACAATTTTTCCAACAACCCAGCACTGCGCTTCTTGATTTCTGTCCCAGACAGTTGCGGTGTCCAATTTTGATTATCGATCCTAATAGCATTGAGATCGTCTAGCGTGACAAACTGGTCCTTAAACGGATCAACAATTTGGCTAAGCTCCATATCCACATAGAGACTGGTTTCTCCAGCAGCAGCCTTTTCAGCATCCCAGTGCTTTTCTTCATAGGGCTCGGTGACGATATTGCCCGTAGCAATAATCCCTTTAGGTGGAACCCCCAAACGTATCAGCCATGCTCTGTCACCGGGTTGTACGTGGCTATTACTGCAACTCCAACGCGTTCGAAAAGTGTTTCCCATTAATACTTGATGAATTGCACCCCCGAAATCTGCCCATTCCCACTGATCAGGATTCCAGGTAAATAACCACTGTTTACTTTGCGTATCTCGCCACTGCTCTCTCACAGGGGTCACATAAAAATCAATTTGATCTGTGCCGTAATCCACTTCCTGTTTTTGGCGAATGAAAGCTAGCTCCCGGTCAATCTCCAAAGCTGATAGTTTGCGGACTGCTGCCTTTTGCTTTCCTAAGAAGGTCGCCACAATCTCGCGTCGATCGGTGCCACCAAATATTCGTTCAAAACTATCGGGAAACAGCAAAAACAGGAGCATATGTCGAAGCTGGCGGGACTCATTCTCAGGAATGCTCTGCAACCATTCAGCAAATACCCAACCATCCCCCAGTAGCTTTTCACGCTCAGCCAGAGGTAGTGCACAAAATTGCTGAGCGAAATTGACAAAATACACCAGCTCCCGCCAACGATTGGTGTTGTAACTGGTACCGGCGCTTCCAATACCCGACAACACCTCATCATCGAATAAATCATCACTGGGTTGAAATGGTTTTCCTGACCACTCCCAAATCCGCGATACCGACTCTTTCTTTTTATCTGGGCCGATATTACTCGGACATAGCAACATTACCCACATCATCTCAGCTGCGAGCTGCTTAACCTCTGGTGCTGTAGGCAATATTTGCGCCTCCAACTTGGAAAAAAAATCGCCTTCACCTTCATCCAAGTTGTTCACAAAATATTGGTTGAGTGCACTGATATTCTCAACGCTCCAAACGGCGTCTTCAGAAAATATCGATCCATTGGCCAGCAGACACTTGTCCTTCCATTTCTCAGCCGCATTAAACTTGGATGCAGTTTCTTTTTCCCCGCAGAATCTTGCCATGTTGTGCTCTCAGTATCCTGTTGTATCTAAATATCCTGTTGCGAATACACGAGCAAAAGATGCTTAGCTCGCGAACAAGCCACATAGTAGTCAGCCGTTGTAAAAACAGAGCCTGACTTCGGGCTTTCCTTTAACAATAAAAAGACCACGTCCGCTTCCAAGCCCTTAAAGCTTCGAATAGTGGTCGATAAAATGCACTGCCCCGCTCTCCAAGCATCCAAATCATCCGCAAGCGGCAATTTATTAATTCTGGAGAGTTTCTTGAGGGGCTCCGGTTGCCTGTAGGGCGAAAGCACAGCAATTTGATTTGGCTCCAGCCCTTGATTAAGCAAAAGATCTTTTAAGCGCGCTTCAACGCTTTGCCCCAGCATTAACGCACTGGGGTTGGTGATGGTTTCTACTTTTTCACCCTGTGGTGCCATCGGGTGAGTTTTAATCTCTTCATCAATAATCCCAGCACAGGTGGAAGAGATCTCGCACGTATTGCGGCAATTCGTTGGTAAGTGACCACCAAAACTCATCTCTGGGATGCAATCACGAGGCTGAAACAGAACCTGGCGCGGATCGTAGAAAACGAACAGATCGCCTTTTTCTCCCGCACTATTTAACTCATCCAGCACCAGCCACCAGTCCTCAACAAAATCCTGCGCCTCGTCCACCACAACGGCATCAAAGCGAAAATCGGGCAACACCGCCAACGCATTGGAAAGCAACTCTGCCGCTTCAGCGGACCAAAAATTCTTATTACTGGAGGGATTAAAAGGCTGACCACTGCGGGAACACAATTCCGCAACGAAGCCATGAAAATGGTAAACCTTAATCAGTTCACCGTATTGTTCAGGGATCGATTCACGCATCCAACGCGCCAAGTGCTTATTGAAACATAACAACAGAGTTGATCGGCCTTGCTCTGCATAATACCGAGCTTGCGAAAGCGCTAGTAGCGTTTTGCCAGAGCCTGCAACACCTTCAATGGCAACGCGCTTGTTGTGACGACAAAAATCCAGCACCCGGTATTGCTCATCCGTCAGCCTAACCAGCTGCTCCTCCTGATTGGCGATCTGTCGGCTCATTAAAGCCACCAATTTGAATTCCGGCGAAATGGCACGCTCGATCAGTTGCTTAGTATCTTTACTAATCGGATTGGCTTTGCCCAAGCGATTCCATTTATTCAAGGCATTGGCTACCGCATCGGAAAAACTGGTAGAGGTGAGAAAATCAGAAAGGTCGATCACAATATTCGGATCACTACCCGGCGCCATACCACCTTTGTAAACCAAATCCGGAAAGCACACTGCATAACCATAGGCAAACGGCAGCGGTTGGTTGGAAAAAGCTTTCTTTTTGATTATGCCTTCGATGGCATGTAAGTTTTTGGAAGCTTGCTTGAACGGATCTTTAATTTTGTGAGTACGCCCGTAGTAGTCCTTCGAATACCACTGCATCTCGTGGTCATCGAATTGAATGGTGCCACCCTTCACTTCCAATACCAGCACCCCCCGATCTGGCCAGATGATCAAGAAGTCAGCTTCGCCTTCCTGCAAAATCTGATTATTTGGATTGAATTCATGGCGCTCCAACCGAAGCCAGGGATAGCTATGGTATACGGTGCAATAATTGGGCAACCGATCCACCAACGAGCGTGCAACGTCTCGTTCGGACTTAACTGGAATGTCCTCGATTTGAATTGGGGGAATCAGTTTTGCCATCTATGGTTTTCCCTGTTTCAGCTCACCCAGTAAGGCTTTACCCTCAGCAGTTAACCGATATTTTTGCGTCGGACTTCGAGGCGAATCTGGCTGAGTACGCTCAATCCAACCTTGATACAGTGCCGGATTCAAATAATGCTCACGAAAGCTCGGCTTATGGGACAAATCCAAAGCAGCCATAATGTCCCCTGCCCCCAAAGTCTTGCTGCCGATAGCCACGATCAGGCGAGCTACTTGGTCGCTTACTTGATCGGTTACTTGGTCGTTTCCACCATCAGCACTATCACCAGCAGTGATATTCAAAGCCGATTCAATCGCTTCCAAAATCATTTCCAGCATAAACTCAATAAAAACGGCGCTGTCTGTTTGATCGGTACTCGCCTGCAATGCTTGGTAATAACGCTGCTGATGCTGGTAAACAAGGCTTTCCACCGGAATGTTGGCAAATACCGGATTCCAGCGGCTAAGTATGAGGGTTTGCCATAGGCGCCCCATGCGGCCATTTCCATCAGCGAAGGGGTGAATAAACTCGAACTCATAATGAAAAACACAGCTACTGACTAAAGCTGGTGCGTCGGATTGCGCCAACCATGCAAATAAATCTGCCATCAAACCTGATACTCGATCAGCACCCGGAGCCATGTGAATCACCGTCCCGCCCGACATCACACCCACACCACCGGTGCGATAGCGACCCACTTCATCGATCAAGCCTTGCATTAAGGTGAGGTGAGCTTCCAATAAATCATTTTCATTGGTGGGGTGCCATTGCTCAAACTTTTCGTAGGCCTTAATAGCGTTGCGTACTTCCAGGATTTCTTTGGGTGGAGCGATAACCCGCTTACCTTCCAGAATCGCCGTTATCTGTTCTTCACTTAGGGTATTGCCTTCAATGGCGAGTGATCCTTGAATGGTACGGATGCGATTGGCGCGACGCAATTTGAGTTCTGATGCCTGCTGGATGGCGGACAGACGGCCTACGTGCTCGCTGATGCTGGCGACTTGGGACAGTATTTTGGAAGTGATGGTGAAGGGTGGTTGGTAAGACATTACATCCACCTTACAATGGTTGATTCATCCTTAAATCTCGATAGAGTATGCATGCCGTTAACCCCACGTTTCCATGAAGCTAGCTCTGAGAGATTCAATTTTTTCAGGTAGTCTGGTTTTACAGGTTATTCCCAAATAGGAAGCTGCTCGAGTAACCCCTACGTACAAGTATTTTTCAAAAAGGTCAGGCTTCTGTTCGGCCAACTCATCGATACCAACAAAGAACACCGCTTCAAACTCTAATCCCTTAATGTGCTCAGCTGAGAAGATTCGAACATCTGCTGCCTCACCAAGTGATTTACCGTCTGAACAAGCTTCAGCTGTAATATTCAAATCAGAAAGGCTTTTATTTAAAGCTTCCGCTAATTGCGCTACTACAGATTCGTCATTAACCAACACACCAATAGTAGGAAGCTTAGCTACTGAGCGCTCTACTTCATCGATGCGCCCTGCCAACCATTGAGCTATCTCATCAATATTTTGTAATCCTTCAGCAAGCACAGGTTGCACGCCCTGGTGATGGTAGTCTTTCGGCAACTCACCGACCGATGTTGTGTCCCCATTACTTAAAGAAAGTAACTTACGAGCCAAATCGTTTAGAATCTGACTCTGGCGATAGACGGTGGTTATGGGTCTTATCGATAACTTCATGGGTAGAGCGTCAAAATCAGACGATTCTTTAATACCCTCCCGAGTCAATCGCTGATTAAAGTCCCCACAAGCAAAAAAGGATCGTGTTGCAGGGCTAACCAAAAGTTGCATAGCCGCAAGCTGTAAAGTGGAAAAATCAGTCGCTTCGTCAACAAAGATCTGATCTTTAAACTGGCTTCTAATTACAGATAAAAACGAGTAGTTTGATTCATTGGCATTGCGTGAAACAGCAGGCACATTCAGTAACTGATGGGCATGTTTCAAAGTTAATAAAATAATCGCGTCCAGCTCCGGCGCGCAAATATACTGCATGTCTTCCTTGTTTTGGTAGAAGTCGCCATGCTCTCTACAAAATCGTTTATAGACATTTCCGATATTGGTCACGTAGTTTCGTGAAGCCCTTTCAAGAACTCGAAGATTGCCTACAATGAAAACAAGTTCACCTATTTTCTTGAGTACATCTTGCTCGGGAGCTTTGTCACCGAGGAAGGCCAAAATACGGCCATTTTTACTAGTTTTGCTAATACTTCGCCCAAGATAACGAGTACGACCTATCGACTTGAAAACCTGAATAAGTTGCTTGGCTGCATCCGCCGGTGACAACTGTTTTAGCGGGCGGGTTGCGTCCTCTTCGTCAAGCTCTTCATCCTCCTCTAACTGGATTTTCTCGAGAGACATTTGATTCAGAAGTTCAGCGAGTTGAACAAAAACTTCTTTATCAAGCTTGTACAGTGACTTAACAGTTGACTCTGAAAGTTTATTCGCTTCGCTGTTATATCGCCCAAGCATCGTCTGAACACTTCCAGAATACGGCTCAATGGCAGCTATAAAAGAACTTAAGTTTGGCTGTTGACTCTCTAAAAGATTCTGTAAACCAACTAACCAATCATTGTCAGCACCTTTCTCTTCTGCAGCAACGGTTGAAAGATTTTTGCAAGCATCTTGAAGGCTCTTAAAAAATTGATGTAAGAAAAATCCTTCGAAAGCAGCAAACCATTGGCTGGGATTAATCTCGATTTCGGGCTTTAAATAGTGTACTTCTGGCTTGAAAATAAATTTCCCTTTGTTATTTCCAGTTTGAAGTAAACCCATCACGTTTCGAGCCAAGTCGTGGCGTGTTTTTTCCCACGTTCGAATATGCTGGCCACCCGCTGGCACTTGTTCCCGGCTAAAGGCTTCTTTTAAGTAATGCTTCAATAGCTCCGTTGGCGTAAACATCAGCCAATTTTGCTCATAAGGTATATCGCTAATTTCTTTTTCTACGAGCTTCTTTTCAGTGTCAGAGAGGTATTCAAAGTCCAGTTTCTGACCCAACCGTTTAATCAAAGTGGTAGTCTTTCCGGTACCGGGTGGCCCAGCAATAAACAATTGTGAATCCAATGGCAACCGATAGATCTCGTCCTGAAACTTATCCAGAATAGGTTGGTCCCGCAGCTCCATGGCCGTACGTATCTGATGGGTAATACCATCAATAATGGCAGCCTCGCTTTCACCACCCTGAAGAAATGCATCAAAGTCATCTTCTATATCAAAAAATGTAAGGAGCTGACGAAGCGAGTTGAAACTTTTGACTAAGCCCGACTCGTGCTTGTAGACGCTATCGAGCGCATCCCACCCTTCATTGTCTTTCTTGGGTTGAAAGATAGTCACTTCTAATAGGGTTAACTCTTTAGACCCACCCGGCAGTTCCACAATTGCCGAATCACCTACATCCAGAGAAGCCAAGCGTCCAATAGGTGCTCTTTGACTAGCCACGGAAACGCCACGATCACCAATAGAAATTGTTCTTGAGATAAATTGGGTGTGCGATTTACCATCTTCGTCTTCATAGATGATACGTGCAATTGCTGGCTCCACTTGAAGCCTTCGGTAACCTTCCTGTAAAGATCGCCTGCCTTGTTCCAAACCTTGCTGGGCCGTGGCTCCTGTAAATGTTTGGGCATTAGCAATTGGATTACCACTTGGCGACGTCGATGATTTATTGCTAGCAGCAACAGCAATTCTTGAGAATGAATCAAGAGTTTCCGTTGATAGTGACTTAAGATATTCTTCGCTACCGATTTCTACATTTTCGTGATCATTCATTGTTGTAGCACTCCTATCTCTGAGATTCCTCAAAGCTTCAAATCTAGTGAAGGCCCTAAAAATATGTCTGTTTGCAACAAACTCAATCCCACTTTTCTAAACACTCAACAGAACATTCGAATCTCTATAAATTAATTTTCAGCAACCGCTCTTCAGCCGGATCGCCTCGAAGCTTTAACGATAACCACGGCTTAAGCGCATACTTCTTAGGCGGGTTTGTAGTTGTCGTTACTATGTATTGGTAACAAGGGTTCTCGGTACCTAGCTCGCATACAAGATCAAATAATTTATGGTAGATCGACAGGCCCAAGTCAGCTTCTCTGGGGCTATCATGAATCCAAAAAGCGGGAAGATTTGCTTTACCTTCAACGCATAGCGAAAGCACAGCCAAGTCGAATAAAACCACTTTTAGCGAATCGATAGCAGAAGTAGTGCGATTGCCACCCAATTGAATGGATAATTTAAGACTGGTACTCGTGAATGAGACACTACCTTGTGCTTGTTGCCCTAAAACAAACTTCGTCATCGCATCAAACCGTCCAGAGAGCGACGACAGGACCTGCGCCTGCGAGTTAATTAAACTACGTAATGATTCCTTAAGGCCGTCGGCACGCTTTGCCTTATTTTCTAACTCCGAAAGTTGGGAGATTTCCTTTTCTCCGAGGACAATCAAATTAGTGGCTTCATCCACATTTCGTTTAGCTTGATACCAACTTTCATTTTCCGCCTCGGCCCGCTGCACAAGGATAGATACTTTCTGCTTTTGCTTTTCAAGAGCCTCTGCCAACTCAGCCATTTCTAAATCGAGTGAGATCTTTCTGGCCTTCGCATTGGATAATTGTTTCTCTTTATCAGCCAAGTCTTGACGATTTTGATTTAAGCGCTTTTTGCAATCATCGATATTTGGAATTTTATGAGAAAGCTTACAATTCTCGGCCAACACTTGATCGATGGGCACTTCACATATCGGACAGGCATAGGTTTTTGCTCCATGCGCTCTAACCTGTAAACCTGGATACTCACCTTCAAGCCGCTTAGCTAGCTCTTCAAGAAGTGGTATTTGAGCTTCTAATTTGTTTAGCTCTTCCTTGGCCTTATCATATTTTTCTTGAGCAGTCGCGAGCGTAATTCTTTCCGTTTGCAGCAGCGACGGTCCCTTTTTTAAGCCAGGTTTTTGAATTTCGCTGAGCTGCTTTTCTGCTTCTGTCTTTAATGTAGCGTAACCTAGCGCACCCTCTATGACTTCGTGGGGTTGAACGCCAAGCATCTCTACAAGCTGAGCGCTTAACTTTTTAATCTCCCACTGGCGATGCCCCAATTCACGCTCTTCGGATTTCTTTTCTTCCTCGAGCTTAGATATTGATATCCGCAATTGCTTTTCATCGGCAGAAATCGCATTAAGAAAGGATCGCACCGCGTCAAACCGTTCTGTCATCGTCATTCCACGGGCTGGTGAATCGGTTTCTGTTGCGGCTGACCGCCAATCGAGAGGGTGATCGAAACGACATTCTTGATCCCGGCTAAGCCATGCTAGCGCCACAAGCCAGTTGCTATGGTCTTTTCTACGCTGATTAATCAACTCAGAAAGGCCGTTAGGGAAAAATGCTGATTCAATAGCCTTAGCTAGCGGATCAATTCCCGTTGATGCCGGATCATTCTGAATTAACTCTTCAAGGCCAATCCCTTCCACCGCATACTGCTTTCGCCTGATACCTATAGGTCTTACTACTGACCATTTCGATGAGTCAATAACTACTTCTACGCCAACTATGGCGTTGGGCAGTTTCGCGAAAACAAGATCGCGCTGCTCCTCTATCGCAAAACTAGATTCACCTAAACAGTAACGTAGCAAGCGACAAAAAAGGCTTTTTCCAGCACCATGGCCAATGCCATCATCGTCTGGAGTCCACACAATATTTAATCCAGGTTTTAACGGAATATCTTGAATCACCTTCCCACCTGCTTTTTCCCATATCACCAGACGCCGAATCCAAAACCTTGGTTCCGTTAATCCCTTTGGTGGGGAAATATCAATTTTGTTTGGGAATAACTCAAGCGACGTTTTCATCCACCCAGCCTCTTAGCTCCTGAGGAAGTTCAGATACTACGTCCACCGCTGCACCATCACTTCCTAGCCAAGCTAATACAAATTCAGCTCTGCCTTCAGCCCAAGATGGCGATGGGAAATCGCCTAGCCCTTGGCCAGGGGACCAAATACGATCATCTAGGTTCTCAATCAATAAGCCACTTGCACGAAGTTGACTGATAGCTGCTCCCCATTGGCTTTGGGTATTTGGTTGTAACCGTATCGTTCCCGAATCCATAGGAACGGCCTCTTGGCCGTTTAAGCGAAGCCATTCAGCTTGTAAATCAGACTTCAAAAAAGGCGTTAAAACTCGTGGTTCCATTGCAGTTAGTAAAGCCAAACGGGCATCTTTAATTGAAATATTTGATGTACATAAAAGCAGAATTGCGGCTAACTGAAGCGTTGTTTCAGCTTGAAGATCACTCCCTGGGCGCATCCAATAGTTGTCAGGCAGCGATGTTGTATCACCAGATACCTGTGTATTAATATGAATAGGAGTTGCTTCTAATGTTCCGGCTTCTAAATTATCCCAAGCCTCTAATACCAATCGCTGTGTTCGGTATTCACCAAATTCCTTTTGTTCCTTATTTTTCAATACTCGAAAGGTTTCTGACGGATAATCTTCACCCATCACCGCTTTAGGGTCGAGTATATAGCTCAATTCTTTACGGGTGAGACCGTAAAGTCTGGCGTAGTAGGCATCCAACTCACTTTTTAGTTTATGCCGCCGAACAACATCATACTTAAATGGCTCGCCATCAAACCCTACTCCTTTAGCAAATTTAGTTAGTATTGAATCCGTATACGTAAGCTCAAGCACTCTAGGCACAATAAATTCAATATCTTTTTTAGTAATGCTATCAATGGATATGATTGGCAGTTGGTAAATAATATAGTTGGAGAGGTGGTTACCTCCTATTCGCATCCTAGCAACAAAGTCAACAACAAGAGAATTCAAAGAGGATAGTAGAATGCACTTTTGAGTAGATGATAAATCTCCTTCCACTACCCTTACGGTATAATCAGTTATTCTAGCCGGAATTATCGCAGCAATCACACCACGCTCATTTGTAGAATGCGTAATATCACGCGCCACCAAGAAACTGTCAGCAGTAGACAACAATCCATTCTTCCTTTGCGCAATTTCGATCGGAATATATCGATAGAAGATCTGGTCTTCGCTTCGATTTTTGCCCGTGTAACTGACAACCTCCTCACCATCATAAGTTGAATATTTATGATCGTACTGACTAAACAATTTCCCTTCCATTAACGGGGAGTAACCTTCCATTTCCGAGTCACCTAAATCTTTTCGATACTTTATCGACCCTGAAAAATCACTAACATTGATATATCGACTAACTTTTATATCCCAGGGATTAAAAGATTCTTTTTCTAAATAAAATCCTTTTGATTTCTGGTAACACTTTCGAAAAATGTCATACTCATATTGGCTGGAGAACTTTGGAACACTAAATACATCTGGAGAATATTTACATAGATCCTCATAACGCATTAAAACTTTCGTCTCCTCAATCTCATTCCTTGACACATTTCTATTGGAGAATGAGCAAAACACATCCTCCCCCCCGTCCTTGAAGGCAATCAATACAAAACGTTCCTGCTTATGAACACTCTTGAAAATTTTATTAGAATTTTCAAACTCGATGATAGAACGAACCTTTTTCTTGTTGAAAACATATTCCAACAACGCCCCACAAAGCTTATCAGAGACCAACCCAGCATCGACAATAAGCCCAACAGCCCCATTTCTTCCACTGGCTTGCAAAGCACGCTCAGTAAACACCGAGTAAAGATTAAATTTGTCATTGGCTGTCAAAGGAAGCTGACCTGCTGATCTCATGTAGTGAGCAGAGCATTCAATCTTCCTAAACGACGACAACCATTTTTTCCACACCCCATCGTTTGAGTTTCTGTATTTTTCTATAAGCTGTTTTCGTTTTGACTGGTTTTTTTCTTTATATATTTCAACATCGACACCATCAAAAAACCTTTGCTCGTCAAATTGAAGGCGCTTCCATGGAGGGTTACCAATAACCAAATCAAAACCGCGACTTTCTCCCATAAACACAGAAGGAAAAGAAAGCTTCCAATGAAAAAAATCATTTTGGATAGCCAAATTTGAGATATATGAAGCTTGACTTGAGTCTATTGACTCTCCATTTTTTATTTTATTTATAGTTTCCGTCGTTGGAATAAGATCGTAGAGAGAAGGAATTTTTCTAGCGAAAAAAGCAGCAACGTATGCATCATACAACATTTTTAAATTTATCGTACTTTCCAATGCTTGAAAGCTATCCCACAAGTTCCGTTTCCGCTTAACATCAGACAGAGTGTCTTCATCAAGACTTTCAAACAATTCAATGGCCCCCTGCTCGAAAGACTTGTTACTCTGCGAGCCAAATAACTGCATCTGTTTATCATGAAGCTTTAGCTGTTTTTTTAATTGGCTACAGGTATTTTTGTCATCCTCGGTTAAATTCTTATATGCATATTCTGGAATCCCAGTATTTAAAACCGAATCATCAAAAATACCAACTAACGCATTTCCACATTGGATATGAGCATCTAAAAAACTCAGTGGTTTTCCTGGTTCTATAGATTCCATCCACAGGCCTGTTTTACACAATTCTACGGCTAGTGGGTTTAAGTCAACACCGAAAATACAATGCCGTACCACTTCGCGAATCGCATGTCGATAATGTCGCTCTGTAGGCTGATCAGCGCCAGCATCAATACCAGCCAGCTCCACCGCTAAACGCCTCGCTGCCGCAAGTAAAAAGTGTCCTGAGCCGCAAGCGGGATCGCAAACTTTGATGGATAAAATCGCATCACGGGGCAGTCTTGGATTTAACTTTAGCCTATCTTTAATGACGGGCTCTAGCGCTGACTTGATAAGCTCCTGCACCAAGGAATCAGGAGTATAATACGACCCTGTCAGTTTTCGACTGTGTCCAGAGGCGGCGCTTTCATCATCCGCATCTCCCACAAAACTAAATTGCCATTGCCCTTGTGTACTCAATTGAGGGATTAATTCCAATAGCGATTCATACACTGAGCCAAATTCTTCGGTATCCATATCACGATAATTAATACGTGAAAGAACGCGTTCGTGCTCAAAGTAGGCAAGGTTAAACAGTGCTGAGAATATAAAGCGGTTTTGCAGATTTGAGGCTTCAAGATCAGCACACTGATCCAAAGCAAACAGACCACCCAACGCAGGTTGAGCTAACTGAGGTTGCCCATTGGCAAAGCCTGCAAAGGTGACCAATAGTTGCTGCCAGGCATCGCTGTGCTTATCGTAATATCGATTGAGCCGTGCTCGTTCTCGCAACTGACTAATGGAATAGCCCTGCTGGTAAAGCGTGCGAGCCGCACGATAATCGGTACCGTCATACTCTTCTGGCAACAGCAATACATCACGATCTTCAGCGGTTAGCATAAATAAAAACCGATAGACCAATCGTAGTACCTGTTGGAAATAGGCATCGGTAGTTAGCTCACCACTGCTGATTTTATCCCGCAGAGCCTGATTATCAGGGTGAGCAACAAAGCCCGTACCCAACTGACGTAGCGCTTCAGCCACACCATAGCGAAGCTTATCGAGCGCCCGCTCGCCTTCGTGCTGCCCTGATTCACACCACTGCTCCAACCAGCATTGTTCAACCTGATTATTTATTGGCTGTATCCGTGAAGCTTGAAGTAACAACCATAGCGTTGCGAAATCAGCGTAGTTGTCTTCCTCCAACAATAGACTGAAGTCTACTTCCAAATACGCGGGTCGTGTCATGGCTGGGTTATCACGTAACAAACGCAGGTAGCGTCCATTACTGATAATTGCCCAAAGGCAATTGTTTTCGGCGTTAAGGTATTCCTGCGCTAACCCCATTGGGGAACGCTTTCTGCCTTCTTGTCCGAATAGGACATCGCCTTTATCTAAATCAAAATCAGCGCCACAAAGCACCAGAGGCACTGCACTATCGTGAGCAAAATGCGTGATGGGAAATTCCCGTTCGCCGATGACTTTGTTCTGGCTGGGCTCGACATCATAGCCAAACACTCTCGTTAATAGCGGGAGCAGCCATTCCTGCTGCGCAAGCTTGTGGCTGCTTATATCCTGCCGCTCGATGTGTTGCTGGTATTCCTTCCAACGCCCTTGTGCAATTCGCCAGTAGCGGCCCATTTCTTCGTTAAAGCTTAAGCCGGGCTCAATGGCGTAATCGGTTTTGTTTTGGCCCGGTAGCTTGTAGGCACGGGCATCTTGCAGCACTTTGCTTCCTAACAAACCACCTACTATGCGGATGGATTCAAAAGCCTGATCGGTGTTCTTTGCCATAGATTAATCCCTTACAACAACACCGCTATAACTGACCAGATCGTTGCCAAGTTTGCAGCAGCTGAAAATGCACTCGCTAGTTGGTTTGGTAGTCCTTTCGCGTCGCCTTTAATTTTCTCCCTAGTTTTCTTTGGCAATGAAGTAACAATTTTCTTCAAAGTTGCTTCGCGATTTTTCTTTATATCGTCTAGTGATCTGGTTTTAAATTCAGACTCAGATAACTCATCAACTCTCTCCAACACTTCAAAAAGAGTTAGCAGTGATATAGTGACCCTTTCTTCACCCTTAGAGTATTTTGCAGTACCAAATTCCCGAATTCGTTTTTGGAAGTATCGATAAAGAGCTGGATTATCTAGTTTGAAATGTACCTGCCCCTTCTCGAGACTCTCAACTTCGAATTTCGTGTTGGACATTATTTTTAATAATTCAACCCATGCATCTCCCTCTTCAATTTGACTGAATTTAATTTCGGCCTTTTCATATAAACCTTTTAATCGCGATTCAGTCAACTTGAGTTCGCCACTAAGCTCAAAGGAGTCAAACTTGGCTTTTTTGACATGCTGTACATACAAGTAAACGACAAGAGCATCGAAGTCCGATTTAGACATCGCTCCTACGCCATTTTGCTCGATATAGTAATTAAAAATTCCATTTAAAATTTCAGATTGCTTTTCTTTACTTACGTTTACTAAGAGTTCTGATGTAAATTCCATACTTATATTAATCCTGTGTCTGGCACCAAGACATACACACCCATCACATCCACCGGTAACTGGGGTTCCACACTGTAGCTACCACGGGCATCGGCTGCTTCACGTGTGCGACGATGGTCCCGAAGCACTTCGCCTGCTCGCTCTTCAGCCAATTTACTAAAATCAGATTGCAACTTATCGATGTATTGGATGGCTTGGCCTAACTCACGGGTACGGGCTTCTGGCGCCATGTTTTTACTGGGCGGAGCCTGCATCAGTTGCACGACGTCTGCCTTGGTGAGTAGCTGTTGTTCGCCATTGGCATCTACCGCCATGGCTAAGGCCTCCTCTGCCAATAGTTCGGAGCTGAATTGTTGCTTGGCTTGAGTGCGCTTGATGGTGAGTCGTGAGCGTAGCCGTAATAGGTATATGGTGGTTTTGGTTTGAATGGCTTTGGTGAAAATCGCTCCAGCGCGTGCGACTTTGCTGGTTTCCTGGCCCTCCATTGCAAGTTCAGATAGATAGTCTGCAATGTGACTCACTAATGGATGGGTTCGGTTGATGAATTCTGCCGGGCCGCTAGTGGGGTATTTGAAATCGATATGCTGAATTTTCATCAGCCCTGAGACTTCCAGTCGCTCTTTAAGCTGCAATGGCACGTGTTGTAGCGGTATTCGATAGACGCCACTTTTTTGTTGATTGAGTGGGGCACCGAGTCGCTCACAGGCAGTTTTTACGAATCGCTCTACATCTTGTTTGTCTCCCAGCACGGCAAATGCCTTTTCCCACTCCGGCATGATGGCTTCGGGCTTGAGTCGGTTTTGAGCGAAGATGGTTCGGCTTTGTTTGGCTTTTTCGCGGGCTGATTCCCACTCAGCATCGAGGCTCTTGAGATCTTCGTCTTCTGCAAACAGATCTAGTGTGCCTTTGCTTCCTAGTTGGCCGTCTTTACGCAGTAACACGGCATTGAGAATGGCCTGCATATAGCGGGCTTCGTTTTCGGGCGCAGGAACGGCGACACCCAGTGCTTTACGAATGCTCTCTGCTTTGCGGATGATGACTTGTAGTACCGCACCGTCGATGGGGTTGTCATCACCATACAGCATTAGGGTTTTAACGGTTTCTGCCTCTTGACCAAAGCGATCCACTCGGCCTTCTCGCTGCTCATGCCGGGTTGGGTTCCAACTTAGGTCGTAGTGGATCACGGCAGTAAATTGATCTTGAAGGTTAATACCTTCGGAAAGACAATCGGTGGCAACCAGGATGGGTGGTTTATCGGATTCTTTGAGTTCTGCGATTCGTTCTTGGCGTTCGGTGGGATTAAAGTTACCCGTTACATAAATAACGTGATGGTCTTTAAACTTTTTTGCCAGCTCTTCGGCCAGGTATTCTGCTGTGGCGATGTAGCGGCAAAAAATGACTGGATGATAGCCATCTTCGACAATGGGCTTGAGGTTTTTAACCAGTGTTTTCAGTTTGGGGTCGCCACTGGACTTTAAACTGCGGGTGCGTTCAATCAGATTTTGCAGTCGATCAACGTCTTCCTGTTGCGCCGCTCCGGGCTCAATATCATCAAGGCTCAAATCATCATCTGCACCGTCGAGCACGCTGCTGAAACCTTGGGCCTCCATGGCTTTCAACATTTCATCTTCGCTCAACTCGCTCTCTGCATCTACTCCCAGCACATTATCCAAACGAGTGTTCAGTGCTCGAATAGCGGCTTGCGGTGAAGAGGAGATACATCTTAAAAGTGCCAATGCAGCCCACCAGTTCATTCGGGCTTTGAAGGTGCCCTCCGCTTCTCGTTCCACCAGCTCGCGGGCGTATTCCATAACGTCCTGAAAGATGGCGTTCCAATCACCGGTTAAACGGTAGGTGGCTTCGGCGGAGAACCGATCGGGGAATAAATTGCCTTCTTGCCACTCTTTTATATCTTGCCTGCGACGCTGAACAAAATGATCGGCCAGTTTGATTCGCAATGGGTGATCTGCGCGGGTATCGGCTTTTAAATCGGCAAAGGCTTTATCCAGCAGTGCTAACAGGTTGTAGAACGCTTCTTCGTCACCACTGTGAGGGGTTGCGGTGAGCAAGACTATATGGCGGTTTTCATCATTCGAGAGATCCCGTAGTAATTCGTAGCGCTGTTGGCGACCCTGGCCGGTGCGGGAACAGGTATGCGCTTCATCAACGATAACGAAATCCGGGCATTGCTCTGCAAACGCATCGCGGCGGTTTTTGCTTTTGATGTAGTCGAGGGAAACAACAGTGAAGGGGTATTCGGTGAATATGGAGGTTCCAGCTGGTAATCCCCTTTCCAGTTTTGCTGCTGTGCTGGAGCGAACTATTTCTGGATGGATATGAAAACGATTACTGAGTTCCTGTTGCCACTGTTCGCACAGGTGCGGTGGACATAACACGGTAAGGCGCTGGATTTCACCCCGGTCTAGCATTTCACGGGTGATTAGGCCTGCTTCGATGGTTTTGCCAATACCTACATCGTCAGCAATCAGCAGGCGGATGGTTTGTTGTTTTAACGCCATCATTAAGGGCACTAGCTGGTAGGCTCTGGGTTCGATGGCGATATTGCCAAAGCTACGGAAAGGGCCTGCTCCGGCTCTTAGTTTTAGCATTAGTGCATCGCGTAATAACAACCCTGCCATTTGGGTGCCGGAATGTTCTGGCTTTGGTGGTGGAAAGCTAGCTGGTTCAACTGGCTCTCTTTCCAGGGCTGGTGCTAATACTGTGGGCAATTCTTCACCGCCCCCTAAAGGGCGTAAGTACAAAACATGGGTTTCGCTTTGGGGTAACACTACCCATTCTCGGCCACGCGCACGCACGATCGAGCCGGGGTTGAAGGTCGCGGCTGCTGAACTCATTCGTTGCCTGCTCCAAAAATATCGGGGTATTGGGCAATAATGGTTGCCCAGCTATTTTGTTGTTTTGAAAATCGAATAACGGTTAGGCCTGCGCTTTGTAATCGCCTTGATGTATCCGCATCGATTTTTTGTTGGTTTGGGTTTTCGTGATGGGGGCCATCGATGTAGATCACGGCTTGATGGCTGCGATAGACATAATCGGGCCGAGTATTGAATTGTTCGATTACTACCTGGGCATCGTCGGGTAAATGATGGCCCTGCTGCTTGAGGTAATCGAGAAAGGCTTTTTCAAGACTGGAGTTAGATAATTGCTCAAGATGCGTGAGCTGTTCTTCGGGTGATTTGCCTTCACTGCCAGAACTAATGGTGGCGTCGATTAATTTTATTAGCGTCGATTTAAGTTCGCCCTTGGCATCCTTTCTATCGATCAGCTCGTGCTCGGGTTGGTTGTAGTAACTTAACAAGCAGCGATAGCATCCGGCTTCGCAGTTGGGTTCTACATCGACATATTCACCCTTTTCGTTGGGTTCGAAATGGCAAATGGATAATGCCCGCTTCGCTACTCGGGATAGCGCCGCGCTGTCGGTTACCAATCGTGTTAGCACGCCCGCGCCCCCTTCTGCAGATTCGTAAAACAGAATGGCTTTGCGTTCGTTTCGGTTAGGTAGGGGTTCTGCCATCAACTCCGATTCTTCGATTTGGAATTCGGCTTCGATTCCCCGCTTCAGTGCGTATTGAAGGCTGGTGAGGAGTTGTTCGTCTAACTCTTCTTCTGGGCGGATGATGAGAACGTTGCGCCTGTCTTCAACGAAAGGCGTTATGCGTTCTATGTGTTTTTCGTCTTTGGATGCTTCGTCGTTCTCATCCGGTGGGGCTTGGTCGTCTTTACTCCAAAATCCGGTGACGGTATCGATATTAAAGCCGTAGATGGATTCTTCTTTACGTCGTTTCCAACCGAGATTGATACGCCACACGGTGGATGCGGGTGCGTATTGAAGGTGTAGAATTTTTTCACCGCTGGCGTCTTTTACTTCGGTGTTGACTACGCGCAGCCGATTATCCATGGATGCAAACTGAATGGTGGTTTGCATGTCGTAACCCTGGCGCTGACGTTCTTCTTCATCGCAGGTGATTCGGAGCACGCGTTGAGTGCTGACGTTTTCGATGCGATAGAGATTGCCAATTCGCTTGCCCCCTTCCAGCGGTGTATCGCAAGCCACACATAATTCGTTATCGAGTTGCTCGCGAAAATGGCCATAACCGCAACCGGGGCATAATATAGCCTCCTGCTTGGCTAGCCCGAGTTCTCCGACTTCCTGATCACCACGCACCCCCAGCATGACTTTCTTAACACGGTATTGTGAGCCTTCGTGATAAATAAGACTCAGCGGGCCGAATTCGGATATGGCAAGAAAACGTGGGCGGGCCAAGAAGCTGTCTCTGCCAATGTTGCCTCTGCGCCCCTGAATAAATGCCAACAATGGCAACCTTGGGAAGTTATACCCTGGTAAGAATCCCTGACTGGCTAGATATCGATAGGTAGAAAAATCGGAACTGACTTCACTGTGCGCATCTAGCAGCAGTGCCAGTTGGGTCTTGGCTTCGCTGTAGCGTTTGTCCGCTGCCTTTCTATCGCGTTCGGCTGCTGCCGGGTTGGAAATAACAGCATGGGCCTTTTGCAATTGTTCATTGGTTGATGAATACAGATCACGCCAACGATCAAAGGCATTATGAAAACTGGTATAAGACTGCTTAACCCGCTCCTCTAACCATTTTCTAACCGCTTCATCGAGTGGAAGTTCTGAGCTTAACCATATTCCCTGAGCGACAGGAAGATCCGTCACGAGCATATTCAATAGATTGATGCCGCGTGCAGCCGTTCGTTCTAAAACTTTAGCATCGTCCATTTGTGTCCGAAACTCATCCAGAAGCGGCATTTTCTCAGGTGAGTTCATGTCCAACATACCATTGATGGCTTTGGGCAACGCTTTGCGCGTTTCGGTTAACCAGAGTGCATGTAAATGACTGGTGACGAGATCTTCATTGGCGAGATCGAGTGTAGGCGGGCTCACATGGCCATGCACCATTCGCACTGGATCAGAAAAGAAATACTGATCATGCGGGCTTAGTGCAGCGCAATAGGTTAGTACCAATGCGGGCTGACCCGAACGCCCTGCTCGCCCGGATCGCTGAGCATAGTTCGCAGGCGTTGGCGGGACGTTGCGCATATAGACGGTGTTTAGCGACGCAATATCAACGCCCAATTCCATTGTTGGGGAGCAGAACAAGGTTTTTAGTTCTGCTTTGCGAAACAGTTTCTCGCGCTCCTCACGCTTTTCGATGTCTACCTGCGCCGTGTGTTCTCTGGCTTCCAAATCGAACAGGGTTCGATTGCCTGTATTGAGTAACTCGGCAATGGTCTGATAGAGGGTTTGGAAGTATTTGTTCTCGGATCGGTATTGATCATTGGGATCAGGTTCGTTTTGAACGTCCGCCGGTTTCCATTGCAGGAATTCCCCGAGCAACTGATAGCCTTCGATGTTTTTATCGTATTCAACCTTCTCTACCAACCCATAAGATTGAAGCACGGTCATTAAGCTTTGGATTAGATCTGGGTAATTAGCGTCTTTGATTTGTGGCAATAGGCCGAAATCTTCCTGCCAATATTTGGAACGCTTTAACTGCTGCCCAATGATGGATCTACTCGACGCTGTGACAAAGTTGAAGTTGTCTTTGTTGTTTTTGGGTTTACTTGTCAGCAATAAAAGGCATCCGTGCTGGAGATTCTCTTCCTCACTGAAAGCCCAAGGTTCTTTCAAGTATTGAAAGCTTTGTGATTTGAATTGCTCTTGTTGATAGGTATCCAAGAAACGGCTTTTAATACAAAGGCCACGGCGCATGGTATCGAGAAGTGCTTTTAAAACACGGTAACGGGCTTCCACCGATACGAGTGCCAACTCAGGAAAAGGAAGATTCGACCACTGGGCTTGATCGCTACAAAGGTCTTCCAAGCCTTCATAATCAATTTCAAGGAGGTCTAACTGTTCCAGGTTTGGATTGTTGAAACGCCAGCCGCGTCGCAAGTCATAGTACAAGCGATAAGCCAACAAATTACGGGCAGCTTCTTCGGCTTTACGACGGCCTGGACCTTTTGCATCGGGAGCGGCCAGGTAATCGGAACCGTCAATATCAAACCCTAGGGTTTTAAACACTTCTTGGGCCAGATTACTGTCGGTGAGGTAGCCGTTCGGTGACCTTTTAACAGCGGCCAATAAACTGGAGCGAAGCAGAAGGATTTGAACGAAATCGTTGTAGTGTCCTGCTTGGAGCGAGGCATCCTGACGATTATCCGTGAAGCCCAGTAATTTTTTTGCCTCGTCTTCTAGGCTGGTGTCTTTTTCCAACATGTAACGCAATGCGGAAATGGATAGCACCGTGGTTGCCGATGAGCGGCCTTCCCCGCTTAGTGAAGTCAGTCGGGTTGAATCTTTCCCGCGTGCTGAATGAGATACACCGCAACTTAAACAGAATCGAAACGCACCTGGGATAAACCACCCTTTCGTGCCTTCGTGTGACTTTCTGCCATCCGGCAGAATGTACATTTCTTGCGGTTTGAATTTTTTGTAATTGCTTTTTAACCTGAGTTCACCCTTCTTTTCTTCGAACCAGTGTTCTGGGTATTTAAGGATATCGGTGTCATCGAAGCTGGCTTTGGGGTCAAACATGTAGAAGCCCCAATGGTCATCTTCGTCGTTGTCTCGGTCTGTAATATCACGGGGGTTCAGTATTTCGCCATTTTCAAATTCGTACCAGACAGGATGGTATTCCTGGCCACACTGCCGACAAAAATGAAGACTGTAGAAACGTTTATTACGATCGCCAGGCAAAAACTGCTGACCGGAAAGATCGAACTGGCGTTTCGCTTCAGGTTCCAGCGTGGAAAATAGATTGTTTGCACCGGAAATAAATTGGTGAAGTCGGAATGCGAAAAGGGGTCTACCTGATGTATCGGTGGTGTTGTAAGCGGTTAACAAAAATTGCTGAATATAGTCTTTGCATTTTTCCACTGTCACACCGGAATCCTGAGCGAGCTTTTCCGCTGCCCAATCGATGTTCTGTGGTTTTGATCTAACCCAACGCCCTTCTTCCTTTTCTAGACCTAGTGATAATTCAATCCAGGATGAAAGCGGATGTTCTCGCATTTCCTTGAAGGTCGGGGTTGCCGGTACTGGCTGAGTGAGTGCTTTTTCCAGCAACGGTTTTGCAGGCTTTTGTTCGCTGGGTGTCTGGCGTTGCAGCGTTTCCGTGATGATGTTTTCAGCTTTAACTTCTGCACCAAACAATGTGGAAGCAACCTTTGCGACCACGGTATTTCGCGCAGCGAGAGTGCCTTCACTGGCCATTGTCGCGGACGTACCAACGCATAGAACGTTTTGATTGAGAGCTTCCCGAACACGCCTGACTAGCATGGCCACATCAGCACCTTGTCGCCCCCGATAGGTATGCAGCTCATCGAGCACGAGGAACTCTAAACCTTTCGCTGCTTGTATGACTGTGCGATCGAGTTCGTCCTGGCGCGTCATCAACAATTCGAGCATCATAAAGTTAGTCAGAATGATGTCTGGCGGACAGGCAGACATGCTGTGGCGTTCTTCCTGTGACTCCTGCCCGGTATATCGACCGTAGGTGACGGGTTTGTCTTCTCCGTAGTGTTCGAGGTATTTATCGAGTTCTTCTAGTTGCGAATTTACCAGGGCGTTCATTGGGTAGATGATGATCGCCTTGATTGAGGGTTTCGAATTGCTGGCTTTGGCTTTTAATACTGCGTCAACTATTGGGAGTATGTACGAGAGCGACTTTCCAGAGCCGGTACCCGTGGTTAATACATAACTCTCTCGGCGTTGGGCAATATGAACGGCTTCTTCTTGATGCTTGTGCAGACGAATGCTGTGGCCTAAGGAACCTTCCTTGTCTCGACCAAAGCGAAAGATGTGCTCGGATTCCTTATGCAAGTTGCCATCATCCACTAATTCCTGGGCTGTCTTGCCTGACACGAAGGAAGGATTGAGCTGGATAAGAGGCGCTGGCCAGTAATGGCCATCATCGTATTTAGATACGATGAAGTTTTTGATGTCTGGCGCTTTGATCTGGGTGAAGCTGGTGGTAAATCGCTTGTAGTCAGTGATGACAGCATCGCGGTAGGAAAATACATCCATGGATGGCCCCGCCCTTATTCTATTATTTCGATCAAGTCGCCGACCTGGCAATTCAGGAACCGGCACAAGGTTTCTAGGACGCTGAAATCTACACGCGTAGCTGTTTCATTATAGAGTCGGGTCACGGTACCCCGATTGATACCAGTCTCCCTGGCCACATCGGAAACCTTTAAACGCTTCTCACCCATTATCCTTGATAGATGGCATTTGACCATTTTTCAGCCTATTTGCTTTGTTATTGGACTAGATCAGAGATATGAAGATTCATTTTGGTCTATGGGAGAGCAAAATACAACTTTATAGAGGCTATTTGTATGGGAAAGAAGCCTATTTCTGGAAAATAATACGCTTCTTAGGAAATTGATCTCGGAGCAGTCCTGCTGCCATTGCATTGATGGGATTCAGCCCTTTGCTGATCAATAACTAGGGGCGGAAATTGACTCATTATCGCTTTGCGCGAATTCCGCCTTTTCATGCGAATCGGGGAAATAAAAAAAACACCGATTTTTTATCACCTTACCTATCTTAGACAACTGCCTACTGCAGTTGTATGCCTCTCCATATCATCACAAGAATTAGGTTTTACTCCTATACAAATGTAGCCTGCAGTTGTCTAAGATCATGGGGAAAAGCAAACGCCCCTGATTTTTCGAAATTTGCCGACGCGTGAACTTGTAAATTCACCTGAAAACCACCAGATCAAATGCACTCGAAATTATGCTAAATCTTATACAACTGCAGTATGTAGTTTACAGCTCGAAAAACCCAGGAAATGGGGGCTAAACACATGCTCAACCAAGATCGATCAACCCTAAAAACAGCCTCGAGTGGCATGTAAACTACCTACCGCAGTTAATGGCTTTTTAAACTGGTTATTCCAAATTAATTAACACCTTCATTAATTAAATTTGATTTATCGGCTAGAGCACTGAGCGTGGCGTTGATCGCCATTTTCTGGCATTGATCGCCATTTTGCGGCGTTGTTCGCCACGCTCGACGAAAAAAGGGGTATGCACAGGTGAAATTTTCGTATATTTATTGATCTCCGTGGCGTTGTACGCCATTTTCTGGCGTTGATCGCCAAATTTTGGCGTAGTTCGCCACGACAGCCAATTTTCACCATAATTAACGCCAAACACGGAGGTTTAGTTTTTTATAATCACTCAACAAGCTTTAATTTTTCTGCACGCCGAATCCAATCACTGCTTAAATCGAGAAATTTTTCCGCGTCACCATCTCCAGACAACAATTCATTAACAGCCTCAGCGAGCAAACTCGGCTTTCCCGTCGCAGGATTAAGATGTCGATTTTGAAATATTTCGTTTAGAACTGAATCTACACGTGAAATATCACATGCCCGCTGATGATCCTTAAGCGTACGAATTTCTTGAATATCAATCCCCGCCTTATAAAAAATATCTTTGTACAGCGCGACGCCTCTATCTGTGTATCGAAGGCTTCCGCCCAACTCAATATTGAATAACCTGATCATAGTTATTAGCTACCGCTTTCAGAATGAATCAATCGCAATACGCTTATCGCCAAACTCAAAGATTTGCATTTTGAGGCAATCATGTATTTTCACTTTTCTTTATCTCAGAGCCCAACGGTGAGTTTTATGAATAATAGTGACGACGATCGAATCGTCTGCCCCCACTGCGGCCGAAAAATCATACCGCGCCTCTCATTTTATGGCGGTCGCCCAAACGCACGATGGTGTCCGTATTGCACGGGGAATATAGATGATTATAGCGCTTGGATAGGAATTGTAATTATTGCAGTATTGGTGGTGCTATATGTTTACTGTGTTGACTAATTTTCGTGCTCTCGACAGCGTCAAGAATTACCTGCATCCGCCACCAAACTATTCTTGGTGACGGATGTACATACCTTTCATAACATCTAGTCTTATTGATTTTTTACAACATATTCTAATTCGAATCGTTCTTCCCAGTATTCTGTGGCTTGCTGAAATGCTGAGGTAGCATCCTGGATGAAGCTAATGCTATCGTTACCAATCCGTTTTGCAACAAATATGTAATTCGCCAATCTTGGCGTCTCTGGATAACGCGCTATGGCTATCCAGCTCAAAAACACCACATCACCTTCAGGGTTCGAGCACTCAACTTTTATCACGCCGTATTGGTCGCGATGATAATATCGACGAATAGTTTCGTACAAATAATATTTGTTTGTCTCATTCTGTTGAAATTCGTATACCATTGCATTCCAAAGAATAGCTCCCTGGGTTACCTTATATCGGTTGAACGTAAACACGCCATCTTTGCTGACTTTTGCTTGGTTTCCGGTTTTTTGACAGTGATCTACTATTGCACTGTAAGAGTAGAAAAGCTGTTTTTCAAATGGGATAAATTGTGTTCTGAGTGTATTCGAAAGGTCACTTTCAGTTTTCTTATTACTCGCCATTGCAATTAGCTTATCTAATGCGTGCGAGTAACCTATAGATAGCTCCCCAACCAGATCAACAACATCTCCCTCAAAATTTGACGTATCTATTTTCGCAGTCGAACAACCAACTAGAAATAACATTATTGTTATTGACTGGATAATCCTCAATTTCACGTTAATGGCACCTCTGATTAAAATAATTTTTATTCATTTTGCTTTGAACACAACAAATCATTTACTGAATTGGGGCACCCCCGGCTATTGATGAATGATTTCAATTTGCTTACCGGCTCTGGAAAGCGTTAAAAGAACATTGCTTCCTTTTTCACCAAACAATAAATGCTTGGCTTGTTCAGCCGAGCTAACAGGAGCCCTATTAACAGCAAGTAGTAAATCGTTAGCAGATAGGTTTGGTGTGATTTCGCCAACGTTAATGACAACGACCGCATTGCCCTCATCCATTAATTCAATAGGCACCGTTCCCGCTGACTCGATAGGTATCCACCCTTTCGAACTGTTCCCTTGCACACAGGCAATCTTTAAATTTCGATTGACGGAATAGTGATCGATGGGGTTTAACACAAAACCACCATCAAGTTTGAATGTGCAAGGGCGCTGTTCCCCTGTCCAGTTAACCAACTGAACTTCTTTCGTGATGGTGCAGCCTGTGATGACTGCAACCGCTGCAATTAATAACGCTAATAATGCTCTCAAACCCACTCTCCTTATGATGTTTCCTCAAAATAGATACTAAGGATTACTTAGTATCCAGCAAAGTATAACACTAAGAAAATCTGAGTCTCAAAAGATATTAGGGGCTCGGTGGTATCAACACTTTTACGAAGCGACTGAAAGAGGCAAGGTTGAAAGCTCAGCTGTCCCAGAAACAGCTAGGGATTTTGGCTGGCATTGATGAATTCAGCGCAAGCTCGCGTGTGAACCAGTACGAAGTCGGTAAGCATCACCCCGACCTGACCACTGTATATAAACTAGCTGAAGTGTTAGGGGTGCCGGTTGCATACTTCTATGCTGATGATGATCAGTTAGCGGAAATAGTGGCGTTGTTCCCGAAGCTAACGAAAAGGACTAAAAGCGAGGTTATGAAGGCCATCATTTCGTCTTTGGATAAGTGAGAAAGTCTTCCACTAGAAAAGCACTACAACTTAATGCGTGTTTAAATAACAAGCAAACCCACAATCAAGCAGCAAATTACTCTACCGTTCCCAGAAAGGTAGCAGACACCCTTCACGTCTTAGTAAGACGCCAACTTATCACACTACTACATGGTTCAAATCAGATTCAGGCCTCACGGACAAAGGCAAGACAATTTCCTTATATGCGACATAGTTTCGAAAAGCTATTATTGCCGTGCTCTAATGCACTTTCTAGCGGGTAATGCTGTAAAGTTGTTTACTATCTCTAGTGGCGCTTTGCCTTTAGCCGAATACAGAAAAAGATTTTCTTTAAGATCGGGTAATCAACCCCAACAATATTTATAGGGAAATAATAGATGCTTGAGACGCCCCCCCATTTTCTATTTGGTCATAATATTTTTGATAGAGCTCGGCCTGCCGCTTTTCTTCTGCCCTCAGTGAATCCAGTTGGCGGTAGAGGCGTTCCAGCTCGAACGGAATGGATGGATCCTTCACTCCACAGCGCGGGCAGACATCAGCCTGTTCGGATACCTTCTCATTACATTCTTTGCATTCAATCAGCGCCATCACCTACCTCTATAATTGCTATTGCTATTGCTATTGCTATTGCTATTGCCCATTGGGCTACCCATTTAGCTTGCGCACAAGAAGCTGCTGATAGTTGGCCGAGAAATTCGAACGGATTCGTTGTGGCGATGCCATCAGTTTGATTGAAAAGGGATTTTCCAGCAGTTCCCGCAGCAGAATCCGCAATTCCATTTCTGCCACATGTTGACCCAGGCAGCGGTGGATACCCGACCCATAACCTAAATGTTTGTTTGCGTTAGGCCTCAATATATCAAACAACTCAGGGTTCTCAAATTGGGATTCGTCGCGATTGGCAGAACAGTACCACAGCACAACCCGTGCCCCCGGGGGTAATTGACAATCACTGAGCTGTACCGCTTCGGTGGTGGTTCTGCGCATGTGGATGATCGGGGTTTGCCAGCGCACTATTTCCGCCACTGCGCCATCGATCAATTCCGGATTTTCTTTCAGCATCCGCCATTGATCCGGAAACTGATTGAACGCCACGATTGCCCCGCTCAACGCCGCTCGTGCGGCTTCGTTTGCCCCTGCGATCAACCCCACTGTACCGACCAATCGTAAAGCATCTGTGGCCATTTCTACCGTGTCAGGGTTTCGGGCCAAGGCACTGATCACATCGGATCGGGAGCTGTCCCTGCGACGCTCAGCCCAAAGTGTTAACAGGCGGTGACGAAATTGTTCAATTACCTGGTCCCGTTGTTGCCAGGTTTCAACCAATGCGCCGGGTTCCGGTGTTGTGACCAGGGCTTCGCACCAAAAAGGCAGCCGCTCCCGGTCTGCAGCGCTAAGATCAAACAACTCCCCCACCATATTGTTGGTGACCACATTGGAAACCCGCTGTACCCAATCAAAGGTGCTGTCATTGGGTAAGCCTTCTAACAACGAACGGATCTTCTCACGAATACTGTCAGCCAGGGTATCCAGACGCTTGCGGGTGAATGCAGGGAGGACAGCCCGCCGCTCCTGGGTATGAATGGGAGGATCGGCGGTAGCAAAGGCCCGGGTTACATCGAATTCCGCCGGAACGTCACCAATAATCACATTATTTTCAGATGAGTAAACCTGATGATTGCGCTCCACTTCGACAATATCGTCATAACCGCAGACAGACCAGTAAGGGCCGTAAGGGCTTTGTGGGCAATAGTGAACCGGAGATTCGCGACGCAGCCGGGCAAAAAGCCCACTGTGCTCGTTGCGTTCGAAATACTCGGGTTTGCTCACATCCAATGAGGTTAAATCGATACCCTTCCATCGGTTTGCAATTTCGGGAAACAAACTTTTTGAACTCATACTCGCTATCGGCTCTGTGCCCACACCAACACTGATTACCAGCGTAATTTAACTTCCAACATGGCACCGAGAATTCCGCTGCTCATTTTTGGAAACGAATCCGGTTGCAAGCGGAATGCCGGAATTCGGTTAATCCACTCCGACAAAAATATTTCCATTTCCAGTTGCGCCAAATAAGCCCCCGGGCATAAGTGCACGCCGTTGCCAAAGGTTGCATTGACATTCGCCTGACGCCGAAAATCCACTTCCATGGGCGACCTAAAAACTTCATCATCCAACCCCTGCAAAGGGGGCAGTACAATCATATCACCGCGTTTTAACCGGACCCCATCCAGTTCCTGATCCGATTGTATCAGACGCGCTTTGGTCATAATGGGGAAGCGCCGTATAAATTCCTGAACTGCCGGGGCTATCAAGCTCCGGTCATCGACCAGCTGCTGTAAATGAAGCGGGTTTTGCGCCAAAAAGCCCATAATAAAACCCAACTGGGATATCACAGTGTCAATGCCCCCGGTCAACATGGCGGTGGACAACTCCAGGGCCTCGCCTTCCATCAGGGGTCGGCCATCCAACGCTCCTGCGACCAGCTGACTCAGCAGATCCGTACCCGGTTCAGATTGCCTGGAGCGGACCCAGGGCCGCAGAAAATTGGCGTATCGGTCCATCACCGGAATGTCCGAGGCGTTAGGCGATTCTCCATAACCCGGTAACTGCGCTATCTGTTGCTCAGGAATCCCTGCCATAGACAGAAATATGCGGTTGGGAATCCTGGCCGCCACGTCCTGGATAAATTCACACTGCCCCCGATCCTGAATGGCCTCAATGGTTTCAATCACAATGCGCCGGATGCCGGGCTCATACCCCTGCAGTTGTTTGCGACTGAGCGCCGCGGTCATAATCTTACGGTAAGGTCGATGCTCTGGGGGATCCAAAGTGGTTGGGCGCAAAGGAAACAGTTCACCCCACTTGCGGGGCACGATAGTGATTCTGGATGAATAGTGGGTGTGATCGGCAAATACGGCGGTGATTTCCGCGGCTCGGGTCGCAATCCAGTGACCGCCATTGGCGGTGGACCAGAGTATACGATGGCGATGGCTCTGTTGAATGTAGCGCCAGGACTCGTGTAGATCACGCTCGGCTCCCGGGATATTATAAATATCAACATCGACAACCCGATCCGGGGGCACATGGGACGGAATGGACACCCCAGCAGGCAATTTTATCGAATCCTGGGCAACCTCGCGCTGACTGTTACTCATACACTACAACCTTGTGTACCATGCCCGTATACCATACCTGTATACCACAGGGCTTAATTGAAGTTAAATTGGCGCTTAATGAATCAAAATTACACTATATTACGATTCGGTGGTAGGGTTCCCAGGTGGTTCATTGGCCTTGACCCATTGGCGTCAGCCACACAGTGAATAGTAAGGGGATACTCATTGCCAAACCAACCGAAGCAGGACGCCCGTGAGCGCCGTATTCAAGTGGCTAAGTCCATTCGCAAACGCCTGGTGCAGCATATCGGCAATGGACGCACCACCGACATGGCAGAGCGCCCCATGCTCAACAGTCGCCACGTTTACACAGACCCGGCCATTGCGCAAAACGAAAAAGACATTTTGTTTCTGCAATCGCCCATCGTGGCCTGTTTCTCCACGGATATTGCGGCGGCAGGCGACTGCTTTGTGTTGGATGATCTGAACGTTTCCATCCTCATCACACGGGATTCGGATTTGCGGCTCAGCGCCTTTTTGAACCGCTGCTCTCACCGCGGTACCCGACTGGTGCCACCCCAGCCCGGTGGTCACTCAATCAACCTGAGCCGTATTTTATGCCCATTCCATGCCTGGTGCTACAACCTGCAGGGTAACCTGGTTGCCGTTCCCGGCCACGAAGGATTTCAGGATGAAGACCATCACCCGGGATTGCTTAACCGTAGACATTTAACCCCGGTGTCGGTGGTTGAGCATCTGGGTTTGGTGTGGATTCAGGTAAAAGGCGCCTTGACTTCGGAGTCCATTCAAGGGTACCTCGGTGAATTCGCACCGGAGCTGGAACAGTTGGAATTGCAAAACCTGTCCCGGGTGCACAGCCATGATTTTGTTGCCGACACCAATTGGAAGTACGCGCTGGATACCTATTGCGAGGGCTATCATTTTGGTATGCTCCACAGGGATTCGATTGGCGATGCGTACTATTCAAATGTTTCGGTATATGAAGGGTTTCTTCCCCATTGGCGCATCAGTTTTGCAGCGAAACAATTGGAACAACTGCTGGATCAGGCGGAACCTCTGTGGCCACAGCCTGAGTTCAATGCCATTCACTTTGTTTTTCCCAATACCCTTTTGGTGGTCGGCAACCTGGAACAGGGGGAGATGTGCGTACGTGTATTCCGGTTGTTCCCTGGGGACAATCCGGGCACCATGCGCTGTGATATCGCCGTGTTCGCCCCAGACAACGTGGTTAATGACCCACAGCGTGTAGCGCGGGAATTTGCCTATAACGACGCTGACAGCCCGATTACTCAGGAAGATTATCGTGTCGCGATTGAGGGTTATAAGAATCTACAAAATGCGCCCGACGATTTTGAGTTGGTTTACGGAATGAATGAACCGGCATTGCAGGCTTTTCATCAGGCCATTGGGTCGCGACTGGGGCACATCAAAAGCCGCTCTACTTGAACACAACTGTCGCGGACGACACCCAGCCGCGGAATTCGCGGGTTGGCAACCTCCCGCAAGGGGGCTAGTACGGAAAAATCCCGTCGATCAGGGATCAGTAGTGTAGCCGGCGTTGCAGGGTTCAGCTGAGCACGAAACCGGTTAAAGGCCGCTTCATTGTAGCTTTGCCTGATATAATCCGTTTGATCACTAAACAGATGATAGGCTGCCGCCAGGTGTACGGTGTGCCTTGGTTTAGCGTAAAACGTGGAACCGGTGGTAATGGTCTCTGCAATTGCCGTACTGCCTACGGTGACAACGCCGCTGTCCCCGTGTACCACTGCATCTTCCAGGATAAAGCCATTCATCGTAGGTGTTACCCGTTCAGGGAGATCATTGAGTGATTTCAGCCTGTACTCCGTAGGGATTACTTCTCTATTGGCCCTGCGCCCTGACTCCGGATTTTTTCCCATCCAGGTGTTCAAGGCCGAACGGCAAAGCTCGAACCAACAAAAGGAAAACCCACGGGCGTCTTCATAATTGGAAAAGCGATCCATGTACCCCATAAGCACGCCTTTGTTTGACCGCTCCACATGGCCTGCCTTGTTGGGGTCATCGCTGGTTCTGACCCACAGGCATTGATTATTGGCGTTATAGGCGGTCAAAGCCCTCTGCACTCGGTTTATATCGTCAAGAGAAACGGGATCGCTGTCTTTGCGGAGAAACAGTTTTTCACCGGACCGCAGATCATCAAGGGATTTTCTTGCAAGAAAGCGCAGAACATTTTGTTGCTGTGCGAGCAACCTAGCTTCATCAACCGTGCCCGCCTGAATAAAAGTGTGATAGCGGAAATCGTATTCCGATACATGGACAATCAATTCGTTATTGCAGGCGACCTCCAGCTCAATGTTTTTGGGTGCCGCAAAATCTTTGAATTCATTTTCCAATACGTTAATCAGGGCTTCGATGCCTGAGTTGTTAAACCGGAAAAAACCCAACTGATCGACCCCTACAGCCACCTGGACTAATCCGAATTCACAATTGTCTCCCAGGCTCTCGAACCGCTTCAATATGTCCGATTCGAATATCACTGTGTCTGTTTCCTTGTTCATGACGCCCTTTCTACTTTTCTGCCATTCTACTTTTCTGCCATTCTACTTTTCTGACATTCTGTTTTTCTGCTTTTGTGCTTTTAGGCCGCCGGCAGATGCCGTTCGATTACACGGATCAGATCGCCGATATTTTTCATCTCGTCCAGTTCACGGCTGTGAAACTGGATATTAAAACGAGTCTCTATTACCAGCATCAGCTCTATATGGCGAAACGAATCCCAGCCTTCAATATCGGCAGCCGTGGTGGCGGGGCTCAATTTAATATCCTCTCGTAGAAACACTTCATTGAACAGTGCGTTTAAGCGGTCATAGATTTCTGTTTGTTTCATGTATCTGCCTTTTCCACCTGTACCGGGATCTGATGCTCCTGAAAATCAGTAAGATCCAATTGATAGAGGACGGCCGCATCGTTTTCCGCCGTGATTATTTCAAACCCAAGATCAGGATACAGATTTCTGACGAGTTCATTTTTGCCACTGGCAATAAATTCCCCAGTTAGCTGGGTGGCTCCCAGGGCCTTGGCTGCACCGGCGACAATATTCAGTATGGCGTATTCAACTTTACGACCCAGTACCCGGCAACTCATCAGCAGACTATCGATAGTAATGACAGATTGGTCTGTACGACGCAGTATGGCAACAGCAATGAGCCCGTTGTCTCCAAACCGATCCAGCAATCTGAACTGCAGTGCCCGGCAGTTTGGATCAGCCATCAGTTCCTGAACCGCTTCAGCATGATAACGACGGGTAGTGAGATTGAATTGATTGGTTTTATTGATTAGCTGAACCAATCGGGTCAGTTCCAGGGGATCAAACCACTTCCAGCTTAATCGCATTTCCAGACCACTCAGGTAGGCCTTTAAATCAACGCTCTTGTGCTTCAGCTCCGAGCGTTTCTGATTTGCCTTATAAGCAGCGCTTCGGTTTCGGTCGTCCTGGGTGATGGCTGTTGATTCAAAGTAACCGGCATCCATCAGCAACCTGGCGAACATCGAAGGCTCTTCCGGCATTTCGGGTGTTTTGACCTGGGGTAAACACCGCCTGACCAGGTCACGCTCGAATGGACTGTCGTCCACAAAAACCATCGAATCCAGGCCTATTCCCAACGCCTGTGCTATCGCTTGAATGTTATCGGGTTTTGGCTCCCAGTTGGCTTTAAAGCTGGCAAACTGTTCCGGCTTTAAAATCATTTCCGGGTGTGACTGAAACGCTGACAGGGCTTTACCGTGATCGTTCTTAGAGCATACCGCAAGGATAACCCCACGTTCATTCAACGCCAAAAGATAGTTCTGAAAATGCAGAAAGGATTCGCCAAGTGGGCTGCCTTGCCCCAAGGCAATACCTTCAACCCCCAGTTCACCCACCTCACCACCCCAAAGGGTATTGTCGAGATCCAGCACCAGACACTTTGCTGACAACCCCATTTTTGCAGTAATCACCCGCAAAACCAACTCGGCAAACAGAGGTGTCGCCTGCGGGGCAATTTCCATTTTAGCGTGATGCCAAAGGCGCGGATCATGCCAATTGGCCAGGCCATCCCAAGACGCCTGACGATCTACGGCCAAAACATCCACACCTGCCTGCGCCGCCGCACTTCTTATGGCTGCTGCGATTCGAACACAAAACTCCAATTTGGAACCCGGTAATTGGTGCTCGTTGTTACCCATGATGCTTTCATGGATAGGCAGTGGAATTTGTTGGATGATTTGACAGCGATACCGGTCCTGCAGTTGTTGCCAACCGCTCGTTAGCTGATTGATCCATTGCTGAATCAGCGCACTGCACTCAGCCTCGGTGCTGGCGGGGGATAAGCCATTTGCCAGGTGATAACCATCCAAAGCAAGCAATAGACAGGTGGGTTCAAATGTCTGCAGTAGCGAATCCCCAGCTACTATTTCCTGCCAATATTGGCCAAAGGCCCCGGTGTAAATGTCCAGCCAGAGATTACGGCGTAACGCCGCCACTCTGAGCGCAGGGTTTAAATGAGACGTGGTTGAAGACCCCAATACCGCTAGCCGGACATCTGCCTTGGGCTGGGATCCCTCGCACTGATTCAGTTTTGCTGCCAGAACACGATCCAAAATACCGGTCTGGGCAAAATCCAGGTTATAAGCGGCCAGTTTTGAAAACGCAGTCCAATCCGGCGAACGTTCGCCGTTGAGCTGTTTTAATTGCTCTTGCCATTGGGTTGGCGAGGGCAGCCAATACAACGGCGCATGGGGTGAAGCCAAATTTTCTACCTCATTTAACGTTCGCGATCACCAACTGGATTATTGACAGGTTCTGTTTCCGCCACAGTATAACAAGAGTGGATTCAATTGGTGTATTGAATCGGGGTATTGAATCGGGGTATTGAATTGGCTATGGTCTTATCTCCACACTGCATTGCTTATCTCTGGAGCGGCTTAGAGTCCGTTGCCTTATGAACTTAACCGCGAATATTCAGTTTATCGGTCAGTTAACTGAGCCACCCAAACTTCACGGGATTACCCGGGAGAAGGATCACTGCCCTTTGATTGAACGGCAGTTGCAGGTCAGCGACCTTCGCGATTGCGCTTCGCCGCCCACACTCGATGAAGCTGGGTTCACATTGGTACAGGGAGACCGCTTGGCTTTCGGCACATCACTTGAGACTGTCGCCCACAAAAATCTTGAGCAGGCCACCGCGCTGGTGACCCAGATCAGTGGCGCAACGCAGCTTATTCATATGAATTCAGTGATTCGGCGCAGCGAGCGCTCTCCCCTGTATATGCAGGGGGGCACCACCTTGCCAGCCCGCTTTGCCCACAGTGACTACGGTGCCGGTGAAAGGGAAATACTTCGCTGGCTGAATCACATAATGAAAACCGATTCCCGTTCACTTGATCCGTATCAACGGGTGGCTATGTACAACACCTGGCGCACGCTCACCCCACCACCGGCTGACGTCCCTCTGGCCCTTTGCGATGTACGCTCCCTTGGCTCTGACGACCGGGTTGCAGTGGATTTCTTTGAACAGATGCCCGAGGATCCGGACTGGTTTTTTAAAATGTCCGTTTACCGATTCAATGAATGTCAGCGTTGGGGGTATTTCTCCGGCATGCAGGACGATGAATTCATTCTGTTTAAAGGCTTTGACTCCGACCCCAATCGAGCTGCTTTAACACCCCATGCGGCATTCACCGCATCGAATTGCCCCGCCAGTGCAGAACCGAGAGCGAGTATCGAAAGCCGGTTTCTTGCACTTTTTTATTAGTGTAAACCGATTCTGTCTTAACGACAGTTTATTGATCCGACTGCTTAGGTGCCATTTGTGCTCGAAGTGAGGCAGGGCGCATATCCGTCCAGGTTTCGTCCACCCAGGCCATACAGGTTTGTTTGTCGCCATGGGGACCGGTTTTGTTCCAGCCATCGGGTATGGCGAGGTGATCGGGCCACAGGGAATATTGCTGCTCTTCGTTAACCAGTACGAAAAATTTCGTTTCTTCTTTATCGAATGGATTCATTCTGTTTTGCTCCGCTTTCTCTACTGCTCAACAAGTTTTTTTGTGATCGAATCACTAGCCTTTCCGTGAACTAATAGGGTTAATGATCTTCTTCATTTGAAATAGGAGTTTGATCCGAAGGTGGCCGGTACTTTACCAAGTGGATGCCCAAGTCCTTAAGTAGGCTTTTAAACTTTAAAATTTCCAGTTTTTGAATTGCCATTATATTTTCTTTTTCGACCGCTTTACCTGGCGTTTCTTCTTCAAACCCTTTCCAGTTTCGACTGCGGTAATCAATGTAAACCTTAATATCATCGGATAAACAACTGGATAGTTCGAACATTTCGAACAAGGAAAGTACAAGAAACTTCTGCTCGGTCGGTAATTCTTCTTTTTTTAAATGCATTCGATTTAATTTCTCTTCGAAACACTCAGGTCTAATCCAATACTGAGTTTCATCTTCGTTGGGAATGCGGTTATCCATATCACTATCATCTATACTTTTTTCGATATTATAAAAGTGATATTTCAACGCAGCCACGGCTTCTTCAAGCTTAGAGACTTTACGAGTTATTTTGGAAAGGTTGACAGAGATCGGAGGCAATAATGCAGGCAAATGCACTATCACCTGTTCGTTGAAGTTCTCCAATGCTTTTTCCATTTTTAGTAAATGGAGTTCAAACTGATAATTTAGCACAATCACTTTATCTGCTTCCACATGCAGTGCTCTTAGCGCATGTGTAAAAACACGAGTCATACTCCCCAATAGCACATAGGCCAAGGCCTGCCGTGTTCTGTTCCAACTGCGACGTTGGAAATAGTCAACCAGTACCCCCAACAGCCCCACAACCAAGATGATTTCAACAATCATAATAACAAGGCCAGCGGTGAGGTTCTCGGCAAAACTCTCCGCTGTATAACTGGTGAAATTGAACATTTGCTGCCATATTTCGCTTAATGAGGCAGCCAAAGTAGATTGACTCTCCAGAATAGTCTGGCCCACATCACATCCCCTTATTGCGATATCTCAACATTTAGGAAACCCAGTTAAAATGCGCAACGCATCATATACAAATTGACTTGCGCAATTGTTGAAATCGCCATCCCAATTATTCATTCGATTAACGATAATACTCCGGTGCCAAGCGAAACTTCGGCGCTTCTACAATATCATGGGGTATCCACAATTCGGCGCCGACCTCTTTGGCAAAAGCTTCAATTTTTTGACGGCTTAGGGTCGTTAGCGGATTGCTGACATGGTTAACAAAGTCGGCCGGTCGATTCACTTCATTGTAATAGTGGTACATATCCCCGGTGATCAGCACCGGCCCGGTTTCATCCAGGTCCAAAAACAAGGATTGGTGGCCGGCAGTATGACCCGGTGTGAATTTAATAATGACGCGACCGTCCCCAAATACATCGTGGTCGCAGTTTTCTATCAGTATTGTTTCGCTGTTTTTGAGTTCGCAAAAAAATTTCTGATCGGGTGTCACCGGGCCGAACCGTTCAAAATCGGGGCTGGGGTCGAACATGGCTTCATGCTCCGCCCGTTGCACCAACCAGGTGGAGCCACTGAACAGATTGGCGTTGGCGACATGATCATTGTGATAGTGGGAGAAGGCCAGGAAATCGATGTTGTCTGGCGAATAGCCCACTTCCTGGAGTTGGTCTGTCAGCTTCCGCGAGCTGGTAAAGGTACGCTTTCGGGTGGGTGCTCCGTCCACAGCGATTTCAGAATCCGGGATTTCTCCCGTGTCCCAGAGCAAGGCCCCACGGGGATGCACCACCAGATAGCAGGGAGTGGTCATTTCAGTGGCTATTTCGCCGGCTTTAAAGCCAAATTCTTCAGCGGTTACACTGTCGATTTTGCCGCAATCGAATATATAGAGCTTAAGCAGGGTATCGGTATCCGCCTGTCTGCTGGGCCCGGACTGATCGAGCTCAGGTGCCTCAGGTTGTGTGGTCGTGATAACTGTCAAAATTACGTGCTCCCATAACTATAATTTCGAGAACGTTCAGTTTGTATTAGAACGCCGGCAACCGCAACCTTCTATCACGCTCGTAAAGGCTTTTTGGGAATAGTTTTTTGGGGTTGGTTTCACCGGGTTGGCAACCCTATACTAGAGGCGATGAAGTTGATTTGAGTTGAATTAGTTTGAGTTAAATAGATTTGAACTAACCCGATTTGAGGTAATTTGTTTTGGGTAAGAATATTCCGGGCCCCGATGCAGCCTTGGACAATAACGCTGTTGCCCCCGATTACGCGCGGCGATTGGCGGGCCCCATGGGGGTCGACGCCTTCAATCGCCAAATCCGGGAGCAAAGGTATACCCAGCTTGCCAATCAGTTCTCGGACACAGAAAGAACCTGGCTGTGCTCCACCCACGCGCTTGCCAAACTGCTTATGCCCCAGTGTTCTGCCCTGGACAGCATCGATATTTATAGCCAAGCCTATCTGGTCCGTTTGACGGATATGTTGCATAAATCTGACCGTTTGGCGGTGGATTTGGTGCAGGAGCAACTTATAAGGGGCGCAACCATTCGGTTCCGGAATCTGGAGAAGCAGATACCCTCGTCACAGGCTTTCGCTGCAGCAGTGGGCTCGGTTTTTCACGGCCAAACCACAATAAACGCATATCTTACCCCTGGAGGGCAGAACGGATTTCCACCTCACTTTGATAATACCGATGTGTTTGTCATACAGATTATTGGCAGCAAACACTGGACCCTGTTTGAACACTACAGCCATCGAATGGCACTTCCCCTTGGCGACGTTGCCTGGGACCCGGAGAAGTATCAACCCGATGGCAGCGGTACATCACTGGTGATGAATCCCGGCGACGTGCTTTATATTCCCAGGGGTGGTATGCACACGGCAGGCTGTACTGAGGACTTTTCTTTGCACTTAACCGTGAGTTTGGAATCTGAACCCATGCTGGACAGACTCCAGTTGCTGATGCGGGAGTGGGCCAATCACAACCTCACCGCCAGACAGCGTGTACCGGGAGACCGCCAGCAAACAAAGGATCAGCTGGTGCATTTGGCTGCGGATTTTTTTAATTGGCTACAACTGCAGGGAAACCATGACATTTCGGTTCAGCCCGAGCCCATAAGCCAGCAGCAGATGGTCGACAAATTTGACGGTATATTGACGTCCCTCGCCCGGACGGAGCCCAAACCAAAGGGCTAGCCAGCCTATTAATAGCCAGCCCATTAACCCTAAAAGCAGAAACGTCCTCTGTCATAAATCAGACTGCGTTCCCCGTCTCGATAGCCTCCGTAAATTCTGGTATCTGAGTCTCCCACGGGTAGATCAATACTCAGGTCGCTCTGATTCGCTCCGGGTACTAACCTGTTTTTGTCTGCACTACCCAATGTGAGACCCGATCGTAAAACGTTATCGAGTATAGGCGCAAAGTAGTTCATTGATGGCTCTATGCTACCCTGTGACGCTTCGGTTAATCGAACCTGACCCAAACGCCCGGCCCAGGAATCAGTCTGAACAAGCTGTTCCATGAAACTGCGGCCTTGGGTGGCGGTCATTGCGGATAACCTGCCTTTTTGAAACTTAAGAGCCAGACCTTCTACCCTGTGACCGGCAATCTTTAATGATTGTGGCACTGACAGCGTTCCCTCTACCTGCAATGGGTCCAGCAGACAATGAACCGGCTCCAAGGGTAAAGCTGACAAAAAGGGCACGACGGATTGCGCCCTGATTCGAGCGCCCTGCCAGGCCGTATCTTTTAATAAGCCTACTGTCAGTTCACTGCCGTTATTTTGGAATTGAATCCAGTCAAATTGCTGGGTGTTCAGCCATTGGGTGATCTGTTCATTGCGCTCCAAGCGAGCCTGCAGCGCCCGGCTATCCGCTTCTGCACCGACCACAGCGCACAGCTCAAATACATCATTCCACAACGCGTCCATTGCGGCGGCCGTATCGAGCCCGGGTCGGACAAACCGGGCCCAGTCTTCTGTGACAAAGGGTACACTGCAGCAACGCACTGTGGGGAATGTGGATGTGTTTCCTGCCTTCAACAGCCCATGAAAATCCACAAGACGTTGTGCAGAAATCCCTTCCAGTAACGTCGGTCTCGGGCCCAGGATCCGCAGATGGGCTGCGTCCGGTGAGCGCGACAATAGCGCATGCTCCGGGCTTGGCAGGGCCGATTGTGGGGCCGAATCCATTGTCATCAAGGCCACCCGCAACAACTCCGGATCCTCATACACCGTTTGCACCCATCCGCTACCTGCCTGGTAGGCCGCACGGCAGGCTTCCTGCACCCACTGCCGGGCTTCCCAGGGTGCACTGATGATCAGCGGTTGCTGTGGTTGAATATTCACACCGACGGTAACCGCCAGGTGGGCGAGCGCCTGCAATCTTGGGTCAGCGTCGGAACCACTTAATGCCATAGGGATCTCATCTGCGCCACGGCATTGGGGTTAAGCATGGATTGGTGCTCAGCATCAATGTCAAAAATCATCAGTGTGCCGGAAATATACGGGTTCCAGACATCCGCCGATACAGCGGAGCGATCCATTCCCTGAGTCTCCCGGGCAGCGCGGAAAAATACCATATCGCCACTAAACTTTCGCAGCTCCGCATCGGGTAGAACATAGCTGTGATGGGCCAGATTAAGCCCGAGTTTTTCCAATACTTCCAACGGCAGACGTGCCAGGAAATTGTGTTCTTCAGTGGCAATCCTGTGGAGCGCCTGGGCGTTCAGTGTTGCTGGGTGTGAGGACAGGTCAAGCCCCGCACCCAGGGCAACATCCCGCCATAAACTCTGCTCATCGGCATAGTCCGGTCGGGCACTGACGGGCATGGGGTAGCTGTCAATCAAAATCAATCTATCGATGCGCTGACCCAGACGTTGCAAACGACCGGCCAGGCAGTGCGCCAGCATACCACCGAACGACCACCCCACCAGGGAATAGGGTCCACTGGGACGGCAATGAATAACAGCCGCCATGGCCCGCTCCAGTATTGCCTCGAATCCGGGTTGCTCCAACCAGCCTGCCGATTTCAGATTGGGGGCCTGGATCAGATACACCGGCTGATCCTGACCGAACAAAGGCAACAGATGGGTGTATGCCCAGCTTAAGCCCATTCCCGGATAGAGGCAGAATACGGGAACGCCATCCCCCTTATCCCGCAGTGGAATGATCTCAGCGTAGGGATCCATTGCGCCACTGCCCTGTGCAATATTGGCAACGACTTCGGCAACGGTCTCCGCAGCCAGGATATCGATTATTTCAATGTCCCGTCCCAGGGCGACATTGAGATTCGCCGCCAGTCGCGCTGCGCTCAGTGAATCCAGACCCAGATCAATCAGACTTTCCCCAAGACTCAGTTTGTCCCGATTGAATAGCGTTTGCAGTTGCTGACAGACAGCGATCTCAATCGGGGATTCCGGCGCTAGAGTGCCTGCTGTCGTTAAAATTGGGCCGATAGCCGGTAGCGCGGATTTATCCAGTTTGCCATTCGAATTAATAGGCAGCTGTTGCAGCCATACAAATTGAGCCGGAATCATGTAAGCAGGCAGCCGCTTACGAAGATGGTGCTGCAGTTGCTGTGCGAGATCCGCTTCAGTATCAATGTCATTCGCCACTACTACATAGGCCACAATCTGGCGGGTGTTCAGCGTGGTGGTACAAACCTGAACCGTGACCTGACGCACCTGCTCCAATGTCAGTAGTGACTTTTCTATTTCACTCAGTTCTATTCTAAAGCCCCGGATTTTGCACTGGTTGTCGTCCCGGCCTTTAAAATACAACTGCCCGTCATAACGCCAGACGACACGGTCGCCGGTACGGTACATGCGCTGACCTGCGTTTCCGAACGGATTCGCGATAAACAGGCTGGAAGTCAGTCCAGGCTGATTGAGGTAACCCGTTGTCAAGCCGTCGCCTGTTAAATACAACTCCCCTTCCACCCCAACAGGGCAGGGCCTAAGGGCGTCATCCAGAACAAAGCCTTGCACGTTGGGTAAAAATTTTCCCAGAGGGGGTTCATTTTCTGACAACGTCAGCGGGTCGCTCAAGGTGCTGAAAATCGCGCATTCTGTCGGTCCATAGACGTTATACACATGGGCGGCCGGCGGGTGCGCTGCCATAGCGGTTGGGGACCAGGCTTCACCGCCCACCAGCGCATGGCGAATTGACAGTCGATTGAGGTTTGCGGAATCCTGCGCTGCCTGCATTAGATTGGCATAGGAACCGGGCGTGATATTCAATACCGAAACCTGATGGGTTATCACCAGATCGAGCAGGCGAGCTGGGGAACGGGTGTCCTCTTCCGATACCATCACCAGACTGCTGCCGGTTGCCAAAGCGCCCCAGATTTCAAATACAGAAAAATCAAACGCAAACGAATGAAGCATCGTCCATATGCCGGGCGAACTCAAATCCCGATGCCCCAACTCTGTGGTGACCAACCTGACCACATTGCGGTGGGTAGCCATTACGCCTTTGGGTTTGCCGGTGCTGCCGGAGGTATAAATAATATGAGCAATGCAATCGGAACTGTATGCAGGCGGGTTTAAATCGTACCCGGGCTGCATCGAGGACAACTCAGTGTCCAGGGTCAGCAGGTCAGGGCTAAACCGTGGCTGAAGGTCCGCTACGGTCACCACCAGGCGGGGTCTGGCATCCCGTATGATCAGCTCCGATCGGTATTCCGGCAATCGGGGATCGATCGGCAGATAACTGGCGCCCCGCTTCAAGATACCAATAATCGCAGCGATCATCAGCGGTGAGCGAGGCAGGGAGAGCGCCACCACATCATTAGGCCCTACCTTTTTGCATTGCAGCAGGTAGGCCACGCGATCACTCAGTTCCCGCAGTTCTGCGTAGCTCAAGCGGGTATCCTGATAAATCACCGCCGTTGCATCGGGGAATTGGCGTGCTTGCCTATCAAACAAAGCGGAAAGCGTGAGGTCTGGATAACTGGCTGCCGTTTCATTCATTTGATAGAGCAGTTGTTGACGCTCACTGGGTTTGGCAAATTCCACATCGCTTAATGGCAACGCCGGTTTGTCCACCAGTTGCGTCAGCATCCGTATCAAGCGGTCAACCAAATCGGCGATTTCCTGTTGGCGGAAACTGTTGGCCTTGTATTGCACTCTGAGTTCAAGGGTTTCATGGGGTACAACGATCAGGGATAGCGGATAATGCGTATCACTGTAGCCATCCACAACACGAAGGGTTTCCTGTACATCCGCTCTGGAAGGAAAATTTTCATAGGTAAACAAAGTATCAAACAGTTGACCCCGGCCATGGGCACGCTGAATCTCCGACAGGGGGGTATATAAATGGGGCTGCATTTGGGCAAAAAACTGCTGCAGTTTCTGAATTTGATCCAGCACGCTTGCAGGTGCCAGGTCAACACATACAGGTACTGTCTGCACCAGCATGCCGACCATTTTTTCGATTCCCTCCAAAGGAGCCTGACGGCCTGAGCTGACGTACCCAATACACATTCGATCCAGTCCGCGATGATGACCGAGCACCATAGACCAGGCACCGGCAAACAGGGTTGCCAGGGTAAACGAATGGGCCCGTGAAAGAGCGGACAATCTCTGCAAAACCCCTGCATCCAGTTGGCATCGGTAAAGCTTCGACTCTCCACTGGATTGCACCGGGTTCGGGGGCTCGTATTGCGCCAAATGCTGTTGCCAAAACCCTATGCCTGCGGCCACCGGTTGTGCGTTTATCCAGTCAAAATAGGCTTGCAGGGGGATGCTTGGGGGCCTGTGTTTGAAAGGCGCTTCCCGCAACCCTGCAGCCAGGTCCTGCAGAATCACTTCGCCAGACCAGCCATCCGCGATTAGATGATGAAAGCTGATGATCAAAACAGTCTGGCGGGCAGTCTTAACGTAGGTGGCGCGAATTAACGATGAACCTTCCACGGCGATGGGATGCAAGCGGTCTTCGCTAATAGTACGTTGCAGCTCGCTTGGTTGAAAATGGTGTGGATGGGAAGTTAAATCCCGTGCTTGCCAGGCATCGGCATTGTTCCGCCTGACCAATTGGAAGGGGTAACCTTCAGCGTTTCGGGCAATACTGACGCGCAATCCAGGGTGCCGCTTGAGAACCCAATCGAAAGCCTGCCTGACCCGTTCCGCTGTAGCCGTTTGCGCCAGTTCCACCACCAGTTGAATTCGGTAATGATCATGACGTCCGCAATGGGCGAGAATACCCTGTTGCAAGGCGGTCAACGGCCAGATGGCTTCAAACGTTTCGCCTGCGGCTTCAAACCGTGCCAATTCATCTGCGGTGATATTATGCTGCGTTTTACACTCGGGCAGGGTTATCGCGGATGTGCTTGAATAGCCCAAGTCCACTAACCGGGTTATGGCCTGGTGGAAATCATCCGCAATGCTGGCGATCTGGCTGGCGGAGACAACACCGGGTACGAACCGCCAGTTAATATCCAAACGCGCGTTTTCCTGACTGCCTTGGGATATTGCGTTGACTGACAGCGCATGGGGTAATTGCAATGATGGGTCAGCCACCCCGGATAGGGCTTGTTTCATTTCCGCCGTGGTTTGCCAACGGCCAAAATAATTAAATCCAACCTCAACCTTTGGGTGTTGGCCAAATTCCTGGTTCAAGGTGCTATCCAGGTAGCGCAACACCCCGTACCCAATACCGCCATCCGGAATACGTCGCCACTCCCACGCCACCCGACGCGCGTATTGATACAACAAATCGGGTTGCTTCAATATCAAAAGGGGATCGACACCGGCGGTGTCCAACCGCAGCGGGTGTATGGCGGTGAACCAGCCCACTGTACGGGTTAAATCCACATCGGTTAATTCCATCGGCCTGCCGTGCCGTTCGACAGCCATTCGTATTGCGTGCTGTCTTCGACTGCGCTGGGACCGGCTTTGCATCAGCAACGCAAGCGAGAGTGCAGTTAACAACAATTCGTCAATTTGCAGACCCAGTGCCTTTAGAGTTTCCGTATGCAGTGATTCCACCACCCTTCCCTGAATACTGGTTGGGTGGTCCTGGGCCGTTGCCTGCAACCAGGGTTCATGGGTGGCAGGCTCACTGAAACAATAGGTTACCGCCTCTGCAGCGTGCCAGCGCCAGAGCGATTGTTGTGATTGAAACCGCTCAGACAGGGAATGTAAATGTTGTGACCAGGAACGAAAGCTTGTGGTTTGTTTTACGGGCAATGGGGGATTACCATTGCAAATATCCTGAAGCAGGGTCATGAAATCACTGATCAGTATCTGCCAGGAAACAGCGTCCACAGCAATATGATGGGCCACCAGCAATAAGCTGCCCGGGTGGCTGTCTCCTTCTGGCAAGTGTTCTTCTGGCAAGTGTTCCGGCAGCCAACAGGCTCTCAACAGTTGGCCCTGACCCGGATTCAACTCCGCCGTTAATGCCCGTTCCAGTTCGGCAATATCAATTTCGTTTTTATTCTGTTTACTGAACAACTGTTTACTAAACAACTGTTTACTAAACAACTGTTTACTAAACAAGTGCCTTGCCTCGATCGACCCGGCGGATAAGGTTTCGATCACATCAGGCTGCGTCCATACTGCCCTTAACATGGCATGCTGATCAATCAAAAGCTGCAATGCCGAGATAAGGCTGGATTCGGTACAACCTGCCGGCAAGCTGAGCATAACGGACTGGCTGAATTGCTTGTCCAGCCCCCCAATATCAGACAGCCAACGCATTATGGGTGTACTGGGAAATTCCCCAACCGGGTTGTCTGAGGCCATTGAATGGCTGTTGCGAGCCGCTGACAATCTTGCAAGATCCTTTATAACCGGCGCCAGGAACACATCCTTCGCACTCAGTTCAATCCCTTCTGACCGTGCCAGACTGATCAACCGGATTGAACTGATACTGTCTCCACCCAGGTGGAAAAAATTGTCTTCACCACCGACAGCGGTGACCCCCAGCACCTGTTCAACCACCCGACACAGGCGCGATTCGGTTTCACTGCCAGCGGGCACGGGATGACTGCCGGATTTGGTCAACACCGGGCCGGGCAGCCTTTGATAGTCTATTTTTCCATGCCGGGTCATGGGGATTCGATCAATCACCATAAACACCGAGGGCACCATGTAGCCTGGCAGTTTTTGTTCACAGGCCAGCCGGGCTTGTGCGCTCAGTTGCGCTTGCAATCGGGTGCTCAGAGGGCTGTTGGCATCGGAATCGTCTCTCAGCAGACTGAACCGTTCCAGGCTGACCCAACGAATGGGCGCCAGCTGAGCCCGCTGTCGACGTAGAATGACATCGAACTCGCCCTGGGTGGAAAAGGGCCGAAACGCGATATCGGCCTGAAACCCCATCTGCTCTGCCGTTTCCCAGATATCATTGGGATCAATGCCCTGGTTAAGGATGCGTTTATTGGTTACCCGCCTCCAGACAACGGTGTCGCATTTCGGGTGCAGCAATTGTTTTAATTGGTGCAGATCCTGCGGGTGGCCTTGGTTTGCGAAATGCTGATTTTCAAAGTGCTCATCACTCACTGTGTGACCGGCGCCAACCTGCAGTACCACATCGTAGCGATAACACGCCATTTCATTGCCGCTGCGAGCCCGTTTGGGAATCACCTCTACCCGACTGAACACGTTGTGGGTGGCAACCAGCCTGTAGAAATAGGCTGGATCCAGCGCCAGTTCATTTTCTCTGGCATAGGCCACCGAGGTGGCACGATCAAACCCAACAAACTCTGCCAAAGAGGTTTCAAACGCTTCGAGCAGTGGCAGGCTTTTCACATCGCCAATAAACAGGTAACCGCCGGTTTCCAGTTGGGTGTCCGCCAGTTGACACAACACCCGAGTCAAATAATGTACGCTGGGAAAATATTGCACTACCGAGGTCAGGACGATGGTATCGAAGCGTTGATCGAGCCCCTCAGCAATCTGATCCGCCGCCAAGTGTATAAAGCCCGCATCGGCCAATCCGGGAAAACGTTGCTGCATATCCGGATCAAGCTGCAGATTCTGCAATCGCTGCACATTTTCCAGCGCCAAATCAGTGCCGGTATACTGTGCCAGGAAACTCAGCAACCGGAAGCCGATGAGACCTGTTCCACAACCGATATCCAATAACCTGCCCGGTGACAGTTGTTGAATCCTAGCAACGGTTTCATCCACGTATTCGGTAATTTCAGATACCGACAGCGGCTCTCCGGTGTAGCTGCTGTTCCAGCCCCGGGTTTCAAATGCAGGATCCTCACTCAATGGATTGCGGTTACCGAATCCAGCTTCAATTTGACTCCAAAGACGAACCTGTTCGTTTTCCAATGCCACCATTTCAGCCTGGTTGGAATCAACCATCAAATAGGCCACCAGCATGGGATCCCGCTTCGGCGTTTTGCCAAGACTCACCACCGCTTCCCGGATCGGGTCCAAACCCGTCAGCACTGCGCACACCTCGGAAGGCTCCACCCGGTGTCCACGAATTTTCAGCTGCTGGTCATTGCGGCCCTGGTATTGAACCGTTCCGTCGCGCTGCCAGGCGCCGAGATCACCGGTTCGATACATGCGCTCTCCGGCGCCGGCAAAGGGATTGGCCAGGAACCGGGACGCCGTTAACCCCGGCTGGTTGATATAGTTTCGAGCCAGACCCGGCCCGGTTAGATAGATCTCGCCGGTCACTCCCACAGGACACTGGCGCAGATGGCTGTCGAGGATCAGCACGTCGGTCACGCCAATGCTTTCCCCTATCGACGGCAGACACTCAGCGCTGCTCCAGGGCACACTCATGGTGGCGCAGACACTGGCTTCAGTTGGACCATAGGCGTTTATGATTTCACATTTTTCGCCCCATGGAGCCAGCGCCGCCTGGGTAACGGCTTCCCCCGCGGAAATGATCCGCCGCAAAGCGGAGCCAGCGGGCGGACGGGTTGCCAACAACACCGTGGGTGTCAATGTCCCGTGGGTGATCTGGCGCAGCATCAATAAATCCGTGAGCGCCGGCCCAACCCGCTGCTGATCTTCTGCAATAACCAGGTGGGCACCCGCAACCAATGCCATGGCAATTTCTGAAATCGCTGCATCAAACGAAAAACTCGCCACCTGTAACACCCGCGAACCTGGTTCAATGGCCATCCTTTCGGCCTGCACACGCGCCAATTGGGGCAGGCCCCGATGGGTCACCGCCACACCTTTGGGCTGGCCTGTGCTGCCGGAGGTGTAAATAATATAGGCCAACTGTTTCGAATGGCGTGTCGAATAGTTTGCCGAAGGAATTGTCGAATGAAGCGGCGTAGAAGGTTCCAGGTCCCTTGTATTCAGGGCTCCGGTTTTTTGCCACACTATTTGATCAACACAGACCATTGAAATACCCGGATCGGGTAGTTGTGTCCGGGTTTCAGTACAGGTCAGAATGAGCCTGACACCACTTTCCTGCAATAAGCTGCGTAACCTTTCCGCTTGGGTAGCCGGATCAATGGGTACGAAGGCGGCATTTGACTGCCAAACCCCCAGCATGGCCGCAATTGCATTGACAGTGCGAGGCATGATCAGCGCCACCCGGTCTTCCATTCCAACACCGGCGAGTTGAATCAGGTCCGCAATCCTGCAACTTCTGTTATACAGTTCGGCATAAGTTAAAGTGACACTACCGCAGCTCACTGCGGGGTGCTGGAGCTGGCCCTGCGCAACCTTTCGAATCTGTTCCGGCAACGAAACAAATTGAGCTGTCGATGATTGCGCTGCAATCGATGAATTCGGCGCACTCGATGGTTTCGAATAGCTCCTGCTGCCAATGTCGGTTGGCAGCAACAGGTCCAGATCACGAACCTGAACGTTAACGTTGTTAATAACCTGGGAAAGCAGCCCAACCAATCTTAAGAGCCAGTCCCGGGCCTCATTGTGCTCAAAACAGGCGGCACTGTAATGCAGCCGCAACAACATTTTCTCGCCCGGTATCACTGCCAGGCTGGCAGGGTAATGATTGCCGTTGCTGCCACGAATGGCGGACACCGGTAAGGAAGCGGTATCCGTTGTGTCCGGAGCGTCCTGCAACGGATAATTTTCAAAAGTGAACAATGAATCGAAGAGCACGTTCGTGCCCGTCGCTTTCTGTATTTCAGATAATGAGAGATATTGATGTGCCAACCGTTCACCCCGGTCCTGATGCAGTTCCTGAACAATAGCGGCCATGGTTCGATTGGCGGAAACGTTTACTCTGACGGGAATCGTGGTAATCAACAGACCAATGATGTTTTCGATGCCGGCGACAGGCGCTTCCCGTCCGGAGCCCACGCTGCCAAAACAGACATCCTCTGCGCCCGAAACAATGGCAACGAACAAAGCCCAAAGTGCTTCCATGATGCTGGCTTCGGTCACACTCTGTGCTCGCGCCAGCTGTGTCACCTGCAGGCTTTGCTGCGGGCTGAGCAACAGCTCACAATGGGCAACTTCGGGAATGCTGTCACGGGGCACATTGGGGGCTATCAGGCTTTGGTTGTGAAAGTTTACGAATTTATCGCGCCAATATTTCTCACTGGCTTCCGTGTTGTGTATTGAACGCCAGGCCAGAAAATCTGCCAGGCTGGTGGCCTTGCCCAAAGACGAAGCCGATCCGTCGCAGCGATAGAGTTCATACAATTCCCGGAAAAAAATGGCACTGGACCAGCCGTCACCTAGCAAGTGATGCTGACTTAAAATCAACCGGTGTCCAGTGACTGAAAAGCGCAGACATTTCACCCGCATCAACGGTGCCTGCTGCAATTGAAAACGGCAGGCGCGGTCCTCTGCTTCTATTTGCGCCGCGAACAACCCTTGCTGACCGGGCTCCTGGGTGCTGAGATCAATGGTTTCAAACGGCAATCGGATGTGCTCCGCCACCACTTGAATACCATGCCCCAGGTCATCACTGGCAAACGCAACCCGCAGGCTGGGATGCCGATCCACAACCCCTTGCAATGCTCTGTGCAGTCGGTCTTGATCCAGCTCGCCTTCCAATTCCACCACAATCTGTACGTTGTAGGGATCATCACCCTGCGGTTCACAATGAGCCAGAAACCAAAGCCCCTGCTGTAACGGCGTCAGTGGCCAGTGGCTTCCCAGATCCACTTGGTCTGGTGTTGGAATGGCCGTCGCCAGTGCGTCCTCAGCAAGCCTGTTTTCCGCGCGGGTCGCCTGCGCTTTTGCCAGACCCGCCAACACCGGTGTTGTAAACACATCAGCCGGTGTCAGCGACCAACCGACAGCATTCAAATTGTTAACCAGGCGCACCACGGCGATGCTGTCGCCGCCCAAATGAAAAAAGTTGCTTTCCGGTAACACCTTCTCCACTTTCAACTCATGAGCCACCAGAGCACAGAGCACCACCTCATGAGGTGTGGAGGCTGGCCTGATATTGATCTCCATGCTGGCCGCTTCGGATTCAAACAAGCGGGATAACGCCTTCCGATCCAGTTTGCCATTAATGGTCAACGGCATGCGCTGTAGCTGAATATAGCCTGCAGGCTCCATATAACTGGGTAAGCGCTGTTGGCACCACTGTCGTAACGATTCGGTGTTGAATTCTGATGGGTTCTCCAACACCAGAGCGGCAACGATTTTGTGCTGGGCATGGGATTGCAACACCAGGCTGGTGGCGGTGTTTACCGCCGGATGGGCTTCCAGTACCTTGTCGATCTCACCCAATTCGATGCGGAAGCCACGGATCTTGACCTGGGTGTCCTCCCGCCCCAGGAAGTGGATAATGCCCTCGCCATCCCGATACCCCAGGTCGCCGGTGTCGTACAACCGTTGCCCGGTCTGCGGGTGCACGATAAACCGGGCTGCGGTCTGTTCCGGATTGCGCCAATAGCCCAGG
>JAYZEN010000008.1:0-176917 GCA_036337295.1 Pseudomonadota bacterium | reverse complement strand
ATACCCTCTTTCGAGGCCCTGTTGACCGCTTCTCGGCGGAATTCTTCGGTATAAGCTTGCGTTTTCTTACGTGCCATTTCGACATCTCCATAGGGGTTGGTCTAACTATAAAGGATGTCTACTAATTGTGGGTAACACGGTGCGGAGGAAGATGGTGGTGGGTGGGATTTAGTTTTCTATAAACGAAACCAGAAAGAAATGCTCAAGAAGATGGATTCAGGCGATTTCGAGTAGATATTAATTTTTTTCTTTCAAACATATCAAATGTCAAACGTCACAAACTTTGCCTGACTCCATCTTGCACGGACTCCGAAAAATCGCTTTGACCGCTTAATAGGATCAATTATGGTGAGCTGCCTGTAAAACTAGTAGCTTTAGTTCTTGGTACAAGGCGGCACCAGTTTAGCTTTACTTAAATAAAGAGAATATTTTTTAAACGGCCCTTGATTAATAGGATTCGAGTTCCATTCATCTTCACCAGTTTCATCATCAACAGCCCATAAAAAATTAAATTCATCGTTGCCATTAAATGCGAATATCGGACGATAAGTACGGACGACATCTCGATAGTCACTTGTCCCAAGATTTTCTAATTGGTATTCCCGACGTTGGTCCTTAGCGACATCAAGGGTGTGCAGCTTGAACCGACCAATTTGTTTTTCTACAGTCTGTTTTCCTTCGATCCAACCTACCGTTGTCTCGCCATTCGAAACAAATTTATTAATAACATTAACAAAACCATCACGGTCATCAGAGAACAAAATCTCCCGATCAGAAAAATTCTCATCTCCATGATGATAAGTTCTATAGAAAAAATCTCTATTAACTGGACCAAACCGTTCTGACCATGAAAAGAACACCGTGTCATTTTGCAGGTACAATGGGCTGTTTGGTTCCAGCCAACCGTATAAGTATGGGGATTGATAACGTTCCGTGAGCATCTCCTCCCTACTACTATTACTAAAATCGAAGATTCTCAGATTTTCTATATTAGCCATTTCTGTCGACTCAGGAGGAGTAACTTCAACGTAAGACACATAGAGGGAACTTGAAAAACCAAACAGGTTAACACGTTCAGTTCCTACTCCTGCCAACTCTTCATAACTAACAACTGCATCACCTCCAGGCAGAGTTGAAATTTGAAATAAATAGGTAGCATCCCATCCACAAAACGCATAATCCGGCAGACAAGCATCCTGCCAAGCAACCATAATATTGTTATTGTCCAACACTGATATATCGTGTGAGTTAACCCGCATTGGATCATATAAATCAGTTAACAAACTAGGTTCTGTGAATGCAGTCAAGCCGTTGGTACTACGTGCATAGAAGAGTTCTGTACTCATGTTGCTAATGATGACTTGCCATGTAAAATACAGTTCACCATTATATTCTCTTACAGTCAGGTTAATTATTGAGCCAATAATTCCATCCAAAAACATTTGTCTAGTTGGGAACGTTTGACCTCCATCATACGAAACAACAACATACAAACTAGCACCGATGCTGTAAAAAATAGCTAATGTGTCATCAAGTACTTTTATCTCTAGAGGAGTTATAATGGGCCAGTCATTTTCTAGGATAATTGGCTCATCAAAAGCTACATCGAAGGCTTCTTCTACACCTACATTTATATTTTTTACGAGTCCATTGAAAAAATAAATTTCATTTTCAAATTTGGAGATGGTGATAGTACAGCTAGAACCTGGAATCAGGTTTTCTTCTGGAAGAAAGGATAATTCACTTTGTGTAATCTGGTAGGTTCCTTGCAATTCTGTCCCGTCACACTCAACTTTCATTTCTAATTCTTCAAGTATGGAAGGAGTAATTTCTTCATCAAATACAAAGTGGAAGTGCGAATTGGTTGCTAGAGCCTCATTTGAATCGATCGAGGGGCAACTCGATTGAATATTAATGCTATTTTTTGAAGGTTCAGGAGGTGAAGTTTCATTGTCTAATGGGCTATCTTCCTGAGAATTCTGTTCTGGTGTATTCGAAGATCCGCCATCTTCACTACCTCCGCCTCCACCTCCGCCACAAGACACTAACAATATGCAAAGCAGAGGTATAAAGGATAAGGATTTCATAAAAACTACATTCATAACCAAGACTTCATCAAATTCTTGCCAAATCCCGCTGGTCATTTGAACCAGAGAAAGCTCTCTAACCACATGAATAGTTTAGGTATTTGTCAATCGACCACTCGAGACCGACGTTTGCAACTGAAATAATAACATGACACATGAGCCAACTCTTTATATGGATTGTTAAAAGATCTATTTTCGGGAACAAAATGCGATTATTGGAAGAATTGTGAAGATAGTAAGGGTCTACTAGTGAGCCAATGATTGATCCAGCATTAATTACGTGGGCGACACAAAAAAGCGGCTGACAGTCCCCCATCAGCCGCTTTTCTTCCAATCCTATTTAGAAGCAATTACCTCAAATCATCCCGCCATAAAACCCTTCTGCATCAACCACTCCAGACACTTCCCGGTGGCTTCATCCAGTTTATCTTTCTGCCCGAAGTAATAGTGATTAGCCCCTTTCACTTCATACAGCTCTTTATCATCGTGCCCCACCGCTTCATACAACCGATGAGTATGACTCGGGGTACAGGCATCATCACCGGTATTACCAATCACCAGCGTAGGCACACTGATCTGCTCAGCACAGGTCAGCCCATTGGCATTGGAATCATCATAACTCCACTGTGACATCCAACCGCGCAGAGTGCAGAATCGCGCCAGGCCTACGGGGCCGTTGTTCACCACTTTGGGATCACCCAGGTAGCACCAACCGGGCATGCGGTCGTTGGGGTCTTGAGTGGGGTCCAGCCAGCGGGGATCGGCCATGGTGCCGTGTACCACAAAGGCAAACTCTTCGGTGGTGAGGCCATCCTTGCGGAAGTCTTCCAGCTTTTGTTTTACCCAGGCGGTGATTTTACGGTTACGGGCAATCTGGGCGGCGCGATACTTTTCCACAAACTCAGCGGAGTAGGGCGGCTGGTTGGGATTGTTGGGATCGTACAGGTCCAGCTCGGGATCGCGTTTGGTGGGATCGTTTTCATCCAGGATGGAAGCGTCCATCCATTCGGTCATGGTGCCGGCGCGGCTGATGTGAGCCGCCAGCAGCATCATGCCATCGGCGGGGATCAGGTTGGCACCCACCAGGTCCACGGGATCGCCGGCGGGGGTTTCGGTGATAGTGGGATTTTCCGCCTGGGCCTGATAGAACAGGGAGAGGGAACCGCCACCACTCCAACCGGCTAACACAACTTTTTTGTAGCCTTTCTTCTCTTTCGCATCACGTACGCAGGCGGCCATATCCAGGGCCACCTTTTCCATGATCAGGGCGCTGTCGGTGCCGCGGTAACGGCTGTTGCAATAAATCACATGACAGCCCTTTTTGGCCAGGGCCGACACCATGGGCAGGTAGGCACCACCACCGATGGGATGCATAAAGATGATGACGGTGTCGCTGGGTTTGTCTTTGGGTTTCAGCCAGTAGGATTCCAGGGCCACGATGTCGGCGGTGCCGCCGTAGGTGTCCTTGAATTTGGACTGCTCGGCAAAGGCCAGCAGGTAGGGGATGCGGTCGTATTCGTATTTAGTGCTCATGATTGTGCCCCCTCTTGCTTCACCTTTGAGAAGTCCGCTTTGCTCATGTCGATGCCGCGCTGATCCAGCATGTCCGCCTGCAGGCGTTCAAGTTTTTGCGCACGGGTGCGCTCGGTCCATTCTTTCAGAACGTCGTGGGCCTTGGCGCTGTCTTCCGCCATGATGGCATCGTAGTTTTTGTCTTTCAGGGTGAGTTCCACCTGCACGCCGTTGGGATCGTACATATAGATGGAGTGCACAAAGCCGTGGTCGATGGGGCCAAAACAGGGGCGGCCCATTTTGTTGATGTGGCGGCGCCAGGCTTTCAGCTGTTCCAGGCTGTCCACTTCAAAGGCGATGTGCTGATCAAAGCCGTGGCGGGCAATGAACATCTTTTCTTCCACATCATCAGGCACATCAAAGAAGGCGATGAAGTTGCCGTCGGTGGTCTGAAAAAACAGATGCATGTATTCACGCTTTTTGGCTGCCCCTGGTTCTTCGTCGAACACCATGGCCGCGGCCAGCTTGAACCCCAGCACCTCTTCATAGAACCAACGGGTTTGTTCCGCATCCCGACAGCGGTAGGCGGTATGGTGCATGTTGTGCACGGCTTTGCGGGCAATAGTGGGCTTTTCTTGTGGCTTGTCCTGGCTGGTTGGCTCGCTCATGGCACTTCTCTACCTTCTCTCTGCAGTCTTCTCTTTTAGCGATTTGTGAGATCGATTTTGTATTTGACTTATGGGTCACGATTGTAGATTGTATACAATCATAATGATTGAGCAGTTTCAACCCCTATTTTTAGCCTGTTTCAGGCTCTCTTCGGCTGGAATTGCATACAAGTTACAGAGTTATCCTTGATTCCACAGAAGGTTTGCCCATGACTGCGTTGTCCCATATCACGATTCTTGATCTCACCCACATGTTGTCCGGCCCCTATTCCAGTCAGTTACTGGCGGATATGGGGGCCCATTGCATCAAGGTGGAACCGCCCGGCCAGGGGGAAGGCACCCGCAGACTGCTGGCGGACGATGAGAAGTACTCCATCGACGGAGTGGGCGCTTACTTTCTCACTCTTTCCCGCAACAAGAAGAGTGTGGCCATCGACCTGAAAAAGCCCGCCGGGCTGGCGCTGTTCTACCAACTGGTGAAGCAGGCGGACGTGGTGATCAACAACTTCGGGGAGGGGGTTCCCAAACGCCTGGGCATCGATTACGAGGTGCTGAAGCAGCACAATCCCGGCATCATTACCTGTTCCATCACCGGTTTTGGAGAAACCGGTCCCGACCGCAACCGGGCCGCGTTCGATCTGGTGGCCCAGGGCATGGGGGGCGGCATGTCCATCACCGGGGAGGAAGGGGCGCCGCCGCTGCGGGCGGGGATTCCCATCGGCGATCTGGGGGGCGGACTGTTTGCCACCATCGGCATTCTGGCGGCCCTGAACCAACGGGATCAGCCCGGTCCGCGCCAGGGCCTCGGTCAGCACGTGGATATCTCCATGCAGGATTGCCAGGTGTCCTTGCTCAATTACATGGCCACCATGTACCTGATGAGCGGGGTGCAGCCACCGGCGGTGGGCAACAGTCATTTTGTGCACGTGCCCTATGGCACCTTCAAAACCCAAACCCGCTACCTGATCCTGGCCTGCATGGGTGATGCCTTCTTCGGCAAACTGGCAGCGATGTTGAACGATCCTGAGCTGATGGACCCCAAATTCGCCACCCAGCCGGTACGTTGGGAACACCGTCATTTCATCAACGCCCGGGTACAGGAACACCTGGAGCGGGAAACCTGCGAGCACTGGCTGGAACAATTGAAGGAACACCGCATTCCCGCCGCCCCGGTGAACGATTTTGAGCACGCCCTGAATGACACCCAGATCCAGGCGCGAGACATGGTGGTTGAAGTGCCTCTTGGAAATGGTAAGATTGTCAAACAACCTGGAAACCCCGTAAAGTTGTCCGCAGCAGGTGAGCAAGTATTTACTCCACCCCCGGCTTTGGGTCAGCACACGGCATCGGTGCTGCAGGAATTACTGCAAATGAGTGATTCACAAATCGCTGAATTACGGCAAAATGGCGTGATCGATGGATGAATACCGTCTCAGTTACCTTATAATCGACACTGTTGTTTATTTCTGAGACCACCAAAGAAGAATCATGACTATGCGCGAACGTATCTATATTAATGAAGTGGGCCTGCGTGACGGCCTGCAGAATCAGCCCAACCCCGTTTCCACCCAGGCCAAGCTGGAGATGGCCCAGGCCCTGTTGGAGGCCGGTGTGGAATACCTGGAGGCGGTGGCTTTTGTGCATCCCAAAGCCGTGCCGCAAATGGCGGACGCTGCCGAGGTGCTGGCCGGGTTGGCTCAAATCCCACTAAAGAAGGATGTGGAGATCTCCGCTCTGGTGCCTAATATGCGGGGCTATGAGCGGGCCCGCGCCAATGGGGTGAATTCCGTCGCCGTGGTGGTGGCCTCCACCGATACGTTCAACCTGCGCAACCTGAACATGACCACCGCGAAGGCCACCGACGTCTGCCGCGAAGTGATCCAACAGGCCAGGGCGGACGGGGTGAAGGTGCGGGGCTATGTGTCCGGCGCGCTGTCCTGCCCTTACGACGGCAAGACACCAGTGGATGTGGTGCATCGTATGTGCGCAGAGATGATCGAGTTCGGCGCCGACGAGATTTCCATTGGCGACACCATCGGGGCCGGAAACCCGCAACAGATCAATGATATTCTGGGCCCACTTGTGCAACAATTCGGGCCTGAGCGCTTTAACCTGCATTTGCATGACACCCGGGGGCAGGCGCTGGCCATGGCCTGGGCTGGTATCACCCAGGGTGTGCGCCGCTTTGACAGTTCCATCGGCGGGTTGGGCGGTTGTCCGTTCGCACCGGGGGCATCAGGGAACGTAGCCACCGAGGATCTGGTCTATATGCTGGAGGAAGCCGGCTTTGATACCGGTATTGATATCGCCAAACTGCGAGTTGCCGTGCAGGCCGCCGAGCGTGCCACCGGCCAGGCGTTGGGCGGTCGTATTCTGCAATGGATGAAATCCCAGGAAATCAGGGAACAAAACAAACAAAACCCCTGCATATAACAATCAAGAGCGCGACCAAAGCAGGGACATAACGAATAAGGTCCAACGACACATTATGCTTACACGAAGCGCCAGATGGGTAATGGCCAGCCTGTTCGTGTTGACGGGAATCATGACGCCGGGGGTTCACACCCTGGCGGACAAGATCGATCGCATCATCGAAGGGGAAAAGTCCAATATCAAGTCCGCCGTGCAGTCGCAGGAGCGGGTCAACACCATCGCCGACACCACGCAGCAGATGTTCCAGGATTTTCAACTGGAGCTGAAACGCATTGAGGATCTGACCGCCTACAACGCGCAACTGACGCAGCAGATCCGGCGCCAGCAACAGAGCATGCTGGAAACGGAGAAGGCCATCGAAGACGTGGCCATCATCGAGCGTCAGCTGACTCCGTTGCTGGACCGCATGGTGCAATCCCTGGAAACCTTCATCCGCCTGGACGCCCCCTTCCTGCTGGAAGAGCGCTTCGAACGCATCGCTTTTCTCAAACACACCCTGGCCCGGGCCGATGTCACCATCGCCGAAAAATTCCGCCAGGTGGTGGACGCCTATAAAGTGGAACTGGAATACGGCAACACCATTGAAAGCTACCGCGGCACCCTCACCAACGGTGAGCGGACCAGTGAGGTGGAGTTCCTGCGGGTGGGCCGCATCGGCTTGATGTACCAGACTCTGGACGGCAGTGAGCGGGGTGCCTGGAGCAAGGACTCCAAACAGTGGGAAGAGTTGGGCAGCCTGTATGCCCGTGACATTCGCCTGGGCCTGAAGGTGGCCAAGAAGCAGGCCGCCCCGGAAATGTTGACGTTGCCCATGCCGGCACCGGAGCCCATGCCATGATGCGAATGACCTCCCTATTGGTGCTGGCGCTGCTGTGCTGCATGCCCCTATCCAAAGCCCACGCTGTGTGGCAACCGAAAGAAGAAATCCAATCCCTGGATGAACTGCTGGAGCTGGTAAAACAGGGCCGGGTTGAACAGTCCCGTGAGAACCGAGCACGGGAACAGCGCTTCCTGGCGGAGAAATCCAAACAGGAACAGATGCTGAAAGGCACGGTGCAGGAACGGCAGAAACTGGAACGTCGCAGTGAACTGCTGGAAACCACCTACGCCGAAAACAAGGAACAGCTGGATGAGCTGACCCGGCGCCTGGAAAAACGCATGGGCTCGTTGAAGGAGCTGTTCATTCAGTTGCAGACCGATACCGCGGAGGCATCCGGCCTGTTGCAGCAATCCATCACCTCGGTGGAGTTTCCCTCCCGCAATCTGGAAATGGAGGATCTGTCGGATCGCCTGGGCGGCAGTCGCAGCCTGCCCAACATCAACAACATCGAACAGCTGTGGTATCAGATGCAGCGGGAGATGGTGGAGTCCGGCAAGATCAAACACCTGAACCTGGAGGTCATCACCACCGACGGTGACCCGGTGAAAGCGGATGTGGTGCGCCTGGGTTCATTCAACCTGTTGTCCGGCAACCGCTACCTGCAATTCATTCCCGAGACCGGCAAGATCATCGACCTGAATCGCCAGCCGCCCCGATACATGCTGAGCTACGTGGAAGATTACACCCAAAGCACCGAAGGCTTTAATGCGGTGGCCATTGATCCCACCCAGGGCACTCTGCTTAACATGCTGTTGGACGCACCGGACTTTGTGGACCGGGTGGAGCAGGGCGGCTTTATCGGTTATGTGATCATTGTGCTGGGTTTTGTGGGCGTGGTGCTGGCGCTTGAGCGCATCATGTTCCTGATCGTGGTGACCCGCAAAGTGGCGGACCAGACCCGCATGAAAGAAACCCGCCGCGACAATCCCCTGGGCCGCATCATCCTCACCTATGAGCAACACAAAAGCCTGCCCCTGGAATCGCTGGAGCTGAAGCTGGGTGAAGCCATTCTGCGGGAGCGGGGTCCGCTGGAAAAACACCTGGCCATCATCAAAATTGTGGCGGTAATTGCACCCCTGCTGGGACTGTTGGGTACGGTCACCGGTATGATCAACACCTTCCAGACCATTACCCTGTTCGGCACCGGTGATCCCAAGTTGATGGCCGGCGGTATTTCCCAGGCGCTGGTGACCACCGTGCTGGGTCTGTCGGTGGCGATTCCGGTGGTGTTCTTCCACGCCCTGGCCAGCACCCGCAGCAAAGCGGTGATTTCGGTGTTGGAGGAACAGAGCACCGGCCTGGTGGCGGAAAAAGCGGAGCAGGAGAACAGCTGATGTGGGCGGTGATGGAAGCCTTCGCCATCGTGCGGGATTTCCACTTTGCCGGTGGGGTGGTGCTGTGGACCATCGGCCTCAACACCCTGCTGATGTGGACACTGGTGATCGAGCGGGTGCTGTTTTATCGCTTCACCCTGCCCAGGGAAGTGAACCGGGTCACCCATTCCTGGTTCTCCCGCGATGATCGCCGCTCCTGGTACGCGCGCCAGATTCGCCAGAAACTGGTGGCCGAGATCAGCCAGCGGGCGCACTTTTCCCTGCCGGTGATCAAAACACTGGTGACCCTGTGTCCGCTGTTCGGATTGCTGGGTACGGTGACCGGCATGATCGAGATTTTTGATGTCATGAACGCCTTCGGCATGAACAACACCCGTTCCATGGCGTCCGGAATTTCCCGCGCCACCCTGCCCACCATGGCGGGCATGGGGGCGGCCATTTTTGGTCTGATGGCCTATCGCGCCCTGCTGCGTTATTACGAGATCCAGGTGCAGGGTGTGGCCGACCAGCTGTCGCTTTCCACCCGTGCTGCCACCCGCAGTACGACAGGAGGTACTCCCGCATGAGACGCCCTTTCGCCCACGTTACCGAAGACGACGATACCAATATCGACATGACCCCCATGTTGGATATCGTGTTCATCATGCTGATCTTTTTCGTGGTGACCGCATCGTTCGTAAAAGAAACCGGAATTGAGATCAATCGCCCCCAGGCCAAAACCGCCATCACCAAGGAAACCGCCAATATCAAGATCGCCATCGACGGCAACGATGCTATCTGGATTGATCGTCATCAGGTGGACGAACGCAGTGTGCGGCCATTGTTGGAACGCATGCACATGGAAAACCCGCAGGGGGGATTGATTGTGCAGGCGGACCGCCGCTCCACCAACGAAAAACTGGTGCAGGTAATGGACGCCGCCCGCCAGGCGGGGATCACTTCCATTTCCATCGCGGCCTCTGAAAAGTAGTCATGCTGCGCCGCTATTGCATCGCATTTGTGTTGGCCTTCTGGATGGTCACCTTTCTGTTTGCGTTGATGATCGCCCTGATCAAAACCAGCGAAGTGCCGGTGGCCGATAACAGCCGATTGAATCTGGTGAATTTCATTCGCGAGAAACGCGACCCCAATCTGCGCCTGGAGGACCTGAAGCCCGAGCCACCTCCGAAACCTTCCGAACCGCCACCACCGGCGGCACTGCAGATTGAGACCCTGGACCCCAGCGGCGAATCCTTTGCCATTTCCGAACTGCCGGTGGCGGACAGTTTTGTACTGGAACCCGGCCTGGGCATCGGTGAGGGTGACGGCGAGTATCTGCCGGTGTATCGGGTGCCGCCACAGTATCCCCGCAAAGCCCTGTTTGACCGGGTGGAAGGCTGGGTGGTGGTGGAGTTCACCATCGGCACCCAGGGTGAGGTGAAGGATGCCCGGGTGGTGGAATCCAATCCCCGCGGCACCTTCGATCAGGCCGCCCTGGATGCGGTGCGCCGGTTCCGCTTCAAGCCCCGCAACATCGCCGGCACCCCGGTGGAAGTGCAGGGCGTGCAGAACCGCATACGATTCAAGCTGAAGAAATGATGCGCCGGCTGCCTGTTCTTGTTCCGCTGATCCTGCTTTTGAGCCTGTTGCTGGGTCTATTGTTCGGCAACCCCGCCCGGGCCGACAGCCCCTCGCTCACCGCCCGCGTCTATAAAGTGATTGTGGATGCCCAGACCGCACTGCAGAAAAAGCAACTGGACAGCGCGCAAAAGATGCTGGAGGACAATACCGGCAACCGCCGTAATTCCCCCTACGACAACGCCATGCTCTGGCATCTGCTGGGCTATGTGTATTACGAACAGGGTCAGCTGAACAAGTCCGCCGACGCCTTTGAAAAAGTATTCGACTACGACATTCCCGTCAGCCTCAGCAACAGCAATCACAAGATGCTGGGGCAGGTGTACATGGCCCGCAGCCAATACCGGGAGGCGTTACCCCATTTACGGCGCTGGCTGGAAAACGAGACCGATAACCGCGAAGAGATCCACGCCCTGATCGCCCATTGCTACTACGAGATGAAGCAGTACAAATCCGCCGTTACCCATCTGGAAACCGCCATCGATGGCTATCAGGCCCGCCGCAAAACGCCACGAGAATCCTGGCTCAATCTGCTGCAGGCCAGCCTGGCGCAAATGAACGACGTGGAGCACCGCATCCGCACCATCCGCATGCTGCTGGCCTGGTTCCCGAAGAAGGAATACTGGCTGGCCCTGGCCAGTGCCTATGCCCAGTTGGAGCAGATGGACAAGTACCTGGCGATTCTGGCCCTGGCCGAGCGCAAGGATCTGTTGAATACCGACGCCCAGTTTGTGTCCCTGGCCAGCGTCTACTTTGCCGAAGGGGCACCACAGAAGGCCGCCCAGATCCTGGAAGAAGGCATGCAGAAAGGCGTTGTGCACCGCAACATCCGCAATCTGCGCTTTCTGGCTTCCGCCTACAGCATGGCGCGGGAGTACGAAAAGGCGCTGGTGCCCCTGCGGGCAGCCGCAGCGCAATCCAAGGATGGGGAGCTGGATATCATGCTGGGCAACGCCCTGTATCAGTTGGCCCGCTGGGAGGAAGCCAGCGAGGCACTGCTCTCCGGCCTGGACAAAGGCGACCTGAGGCAAAGCACCACCGCCTGGCTGATGCTGGGACAATCCCAGATAAATCTGAAACAATACGACGCTGCCATCGCGGCGTTTGAGCAAGCGGCCCTGGATGAGGAGCGCAGCCAGCAGGCGCAGCAATGGATTCAATACGCCCGCTATGAAAAAGAGCGCCAGGAAAAGCTGAAGTTGGAGGCCGACCCGTCATGAAAGCCATTGTGATTGAAGCAGACAAGACCCTGAGCTGGCAGGACCACCCGGAGCCGGAGCTGGGCCCGGATCAGGTGGCCATCGCCGTGCGGACCACCGCGGTGAACCGGGCCGACCTGATGCAACGGGCCGGGCTGTATCCACCACCACCGGGGGCCAGCGAGATTCTGGGGCTGGAATGCGCCGGTGAGATCAAAGCCGTCGGCGCCAATGTGCGCCAATGGCGGGAGGGGGACAGGGTGTGTGCGCTGCTGGCGGGGGGCGGTTACGCCGAAACCGTGGTGTGTCACGCCGATCACGTATTACCGATTCCCGCCGGTTTCGATTTTGTTCAGGCCGCTGCCCTGCCGGAGGTGTTCGCCACCGCCTGGCTCAATCTGTTTATGTTGGCGGAGTTGCAACCCGGCCAGAAGGCCATCGTGCATGCCGGCGCCAGCGGAGTGGGCACCGCCGCCATTCAACTCTGTAAGGCCCGCGGCAACCCGGTATTCGTCACCGTGGGGGATCAGGCCAAACTGGACAGCTGCATTGCACTGGGCGCCGATGCCGGACACCTGCGCACGGAAGGTGATTTCGAATCCAAAGTGAAGGACTGGGCCGGTAAAACCGGCGTTGCCGCAATCCTTGATCCAGTTGGCGGCAATTATCTGGAACAGAACATAAGATGCCTCAACACCGATGGCAGCCTGGTGATCATCGGGCTGATGGGGGGGCGTTCCGGCGCGCTGGACCTGGGCCGCTTGCTGGTTAAGCGCATTCGGGTCATCGGCTCCACCCTGCGCAGCCGCAGCGATGCCAGCAAGGCTGCGGTGATTGCGCAATTGCGGGAGCAGGTGTGGCCAGGGTTTGCGGCGGGGGCCAGCACACCACCGACCCTGAAGCCGATCATACACAGCAGCTTCTCCATTGCGCAGGCCAACCAGGCCTTTGAACTGGTGGCCAGCAACCAGACCACCGGCAAAGTCATCCTGACACTCTCGTAACAAGATGGCCGTCACGACATTGCCGTAACAAAAATGCACCCTGTATAAATCGGGTCTGGCTGGTAGAATTATCAACACAATAATGACAAGACGAGGGGAAAGGCTGTGGAAGCGCCTACACTGGATCAACCGGACCTGATCATTGCACCTGATGATCTGGCGATGTTTTCAGATCAGGACGATCTGTTTCTTGCCGGTGACACCCAAACGTTCAACACCTCCCGCCTGCATCAGACCATCACCGATTCCGCCCACCGGGCCCTACAGGTCTGTAATGCCCAGGCGCAACTGATGCTGGCCAAGTACCAGAGCGAACACGCCGAGGACACCAAGGTGGCCCAGCTCAAGGCCGAGCACATCGCCTATGACCTGGGGGATTCCGAGTTCGACCCCAGCCAGCCACGGGAAAACCCCTTCGAGGAGGAGGTACTCGCCCAGGCCTGGCAGGAAGGCTATGACGCCGCCCGCGACGCCAAGCGCTTTCGCCCCATGTTGCAGATCGAACAGAAGTATTGGGAAGACGGGGTGGATACAGAAGATGCCCGCTCCCAGTACGAATTGTGCGCCCTGCAGCTGTTCCGCATCGCCGCTCAGCTGGAGGACGCCACCCAGGCAGAACGGGCCAAGCGCCTGGCCATGGAGATGTGCCGCTACCACGAGGGGGAAACCCCATCCAACAATCGCCAGGGCGAAATTGATCGCTTTATGGCCAAGCAGGCGGAACGCATTGCCCAGGCCATCGACTTCTGAGGATCTGGTCTTTGCCGTCGACTACTCCCGCATCCTGGCGGGGGTACTGAACCTTGACCACCCTCAGCTGCCTGCTCTACTGGCGGGCACCGGGCTGACCGCCCAGCAGTTCCTGGAGAAGGAAGGTTATATCTCCTGGCCGGAGCAGCACCGCATCATCACCAACGCCCTGGCACTCTACGGCGCCCCCGGACTGGGACTGCGGGCAGGGGAGCGCTATTCCCTGATGACCCACGGCCTGGTGGGTGTGGCCACCATGGCCTGCCCCACCGTGATGGAGGGATTGCAGGTGCTGGCGCGCTACCACCCCACCCGGGCCCAGTTCGTTGAGCAATCCCTGGACGTCGTGGCCGACACCCTGATCATCCAGTTTGCGCTGCGGGTGGAGCGGGATGCGGTGGGTCAGTTCCTGCTGGATGCCCTGCTGGTATCCCAGGCGTCCACCCTGCGCTTTCTGCTGGGGGACCGGGTGGCGGACCTGACCCTGGAGCTGGCCTTTCCCGAGCCGGATTACGGTGCCCTCTATCATGAAATCCTGCCGGGGACCCTGAGCTTCGGCCACCCGGTAAACCGCATGCTGCTGCCCCGGGAGGTGGGGGATCTGGCGGTGGCCACCCACGACGCCGCCCTCCAGCAATGGGCCGTGCAGCAATGCGAGCAGCAGTTCGAGCGCTTGAGCAAGGCCGCCTCGTTCACCGCCCGCACCCTCACCATCCTGCGCCAGACACCCGGTCGCACCCTGGGCCAGGATCAGGTGGCGTATATGTTGAACGTCTCGCCACGGACACTGTTAAGAAAGCTCAGGGAGGAAGGAAGTACTTACAAACAGCTGGTGGACCAGGAACAGAAGCGGCTCGCCCGCTACTATCTGGAGCATACCCGCCACACCATTGAGTCCATCGCCGAACAATTGGGCTATCACGACCAGTCCAGCTTCCGCCGCGCCTTCAAACGCTGGTTCGGCCAGTTGCCATCGGAATACCGACGCTGATCAACACTCCGTCAGCTTGGCGGCAAATGTCCCCCTGATCGTCCGCCCCGGTCCTCCTGTAGACAATTCGTCTATGCCATTCTCCGGCTCATAAGAACAATAGGCGCAAGCACATGAAGGAGAATCCCCGATGACGACGCACATCCAGCCCCAACCCCAGTCCAGCCTGGGCGCCGCAGAGAAAGCGGCCATTGCCACCCTGCGCAAGAAACCGCTGGTGGCCTGGCCCACAGTGATCCTGCTGTTTGCCTCCCAGGCCCTGGTGGCCGGGGTGTGGTATCTGGCGCTCACGGATCAGATCAATTTGTGGCTGGGCTGCCTGGTGAACACCATCGCCTACTACGCCCTGTTCACCCCGGCCCACGACGCCATGCATAAATCGGTCTCCAGCAAATCCTGGATCAATGAGTGGGCGCTGTACCAAACCGCGTTCGGCTACCTGCCGCTCACCAGCGGCAAGCTGCTGGGGCTGATGCACATGCAGCATCACCGCTTCACCAACGACACCCTGGACCCGGATCACGACCTGGTCCAGGATTGGAAGAACGTGCTGTTTTTATGGTTTTTCTGGGATTTTCGCTACATCTGGGTCTACAACAAGTACCGCGACCAGTATCCGGACATCAACCTGACCCGCATCTACACTGAGCTGGCCCTGGGCCTGTCCATCGTCGGTGTGGTGGCCGTGTTCTTCCCGCTGGAGGTGTTGATTCTGTGGTTCATCCCCACCCGGCTCATGGTGTGGTTGATCTGCCTGGTGTTCATGTACCTGCCCCACGTACCCCACACCTATAAAGACAAGGACGCGCCGTTCCAGGCCACCCTGATCCGCGAGGGCTGGGAATGGCTGCTGACCCCACTGATGATGTACCAGAATTACCACCTGGCCCATCACCTGTATCCCACGGTGCCGTTCTATCGCTATAAGAAGGTGTGGCGAGCGGCAACCCAATACCACGAGGCCCAGCAGCCCGCCAAGGTCAAAGCCTTTGGCCTGCACCCTTACAACCTGCCCGTGTAATGCCACCACGGTGGCCTGTCAGATGCTGGAAAGTGACAGGTCACCACCGCCCTGACACCCTGAATTTACCCCGCTCCCACCTGATCAAAAATTATCCTGAATCTCATTTTTTCTAACAAATACAATAGATTATTAGATTGGCACAGAATCTGCGATAGACCGGTTAGAGCAGTCATCTTTCGTTTGATCGGAGCAACATCATGAGTTGGGATACAAAAGTAAGCACAGGAGTAGAGAAATTCGGCGGCCAGGTTCTGGTGCTGTATCGGCAGGGCCTGGACATCCGCGTCAAGAGCGGTGGCTCCCTGGTAAACGGCGGCTGGTGCCTGGCCATGTCTATCCAGTGGATCATCAAAACCGCCAATGACCAGAGCTTCTGGGGTTGGTTCAAACCCCCGGCGGTGGCCTGCCCCTCCCTGGCCGACCGCAATGCCTCCGCCGGCGTGGGCGCCCCCTTCGTGGCCCTGAAAACCATCATGCAGCATGACGCCAAGATGGTGAAGCAGAAGGAATACCTGATCCAGAGCGGTCTCAATCCCACGGCGGTGATGAACTGGTACGCCCCCAAAATCACCTTCGAAACCCCCTGCCAGCGCAACCAGAATGGGGATTCCCTGCAGCAGAACGTGGTCAGCGGGGAGACCCTGGCGCAGATGTGCACCCGTACCAGCGGCTATAAAACCATCAGCATCTACGGCGATAGCGGTGCCCACGCCATGGCCGCCCGGGTCATCGACGGTACTGTGGTCTTCATGGACCCCAATTACGGCGAGTTCTACTTCCCGGATTTCACCGGTTTCACCAAGTTCATGAAGGGTTTCTGGGCCAAGTTCAAGTACGCCAACAAGTTTTCCAAACTGGTGGCGGTGACCTCATTCACTGACCCCGAAGGCAGCTACGGCCAGGTTTCCTTCTGATCCAAGCGCTGCCCCCGAAAAGGGCAGCGGCTGGCGCCACGCGGTAAAGCTCCTACACTTACAGGATGAGCTTTTATCAATGGACTGTGGCGCGGTAACCAATGGCGTTAGATCTGATTCCCTATCACAAGAAGAACGTGCTGATCATCGAGGATCTGGCAGAGATGCGTTCTTCCATGAAATCCATGCTGGCCAGCCTGGGCGTGCAGAAGATGGAGACCGTGAACAACGGTGAGGAAGCGCTGACCAAGATCGCTTACAACCGCTATGACATTGTGTTCTCCGACTATGAGCTGGGGCGAGGTAAAGACGGCCAGCAGATCCTGGAAGAGGTCCGTCATTCCGGCCTGATTCCCGCCTCCACCGTGTACATCATGGTCACCGCCGCGCAGACCGTAGAGATGGTCATGGGCGCCCTGGAATTCGAACCCGACGGCTACATCACCAAGCCGGTGACCCTCGAGATCCTGCGCACCCGCCTGAACCGCATCATCCGCACCAAGGATGTGTATCGGGAGATCAACCGGGCCATCGACAAGAAGGACATCAACGGCGCCCTGGAGGCCTGCAACCGGCTGGCGGTGGAGAAGCCCAAGTTCGCCCTGCCGGCCTATCGCATCAAGGGCAAACTGCTGATTGGCGAGAAGCGCTACGACGAAGCCAGGGACATCTACGACACCGTGCTCGGCATCAAAAGAGTAGCCTGGGCGGTGCTGGGCATGGGTAAAGTGGAGTATTACCAGGGCAATTACGACGCCGCGCAAACCTTGCTGGAAAGTCTGGCGAAAACCAAATCCAAGTATGTGGAAGCTTTCGACTGGTTGTCCAAAGTGCTGGAGGCCCAGGGCAAATTCAAGGCGGCACAAACGGTGTTGCGGCAGGCGGTGGAGGAATCCCCAAAAGCGGTGGTGCGGCAGCAGGAGCTGGCCCGCTTGGCGGAATTGAATGGCGACATGGAAACCATGTACAAGGCCTGCCGCAAGGCATCCGGCTTATCCCGCAACTCCGTATTCCGCAACGCCGAGAACATGATTCGCTATGCCAAATCGCTGCAGGCAAAAATCAAGCACGGCAGCATGCGGGACCAGAAAATCGCCACCAGTGAAGCCTTCAGCCTGATTGAAAACGCCAAGACCGAGTTTCATCTGAACCTGTCACAGATGGTGAAGTGCGGTCTGGTGGAAGCCCAGACCCTGTTCAACGCCGGCAAACAGCTGGAAGGTCGTATGGCTTATCGAGCGGTGCGCGCCATGATCAAAGAAGACTCTACCCTGTCGCTGGACGATCAGCTGGATGTATTGGTGGCCAAACTGCAGTTTGAGGATGAAGCCGACTCCACTGCCTACAGTCAGAGCATTCTGCAGAAGATCGGCGGTGACCGGCGCCTGCAGACCAAGTATTACAACATTCTGGATTTTCACCTTTCCAAGAACCCGGAAGCCCGCCTGGCGTTGCTGAAAAAGCGCGGTGCCGAGTTGTTGGGCATCAAGGACTTCGAGGAGGCCTGGGAGGTGCTGTACAAAGCCACCCGCCTGCCCTGTGCCGATGTGGATTGTCAGTTGGACGCGCTCAAGGCCGTGGTGAACCTGTACAAACAGGGGGATCGTTCCCAGGAACATCTCAACCAGGCCAACGAATTGTTTGCACTGCTGCAGAACATGGACAGCGGCGACCCCCGTTACCCCACCTTGGAAAAACTCCGTTTGCTATGGGCAGAACAATCCTCCGATGACTCACAAACCGCAACTGGCTGACCAGCTTCTCGCTGCTTCGATCCACGAAATCAAAAACCGCTTCGGGCTGATGTTTTCGCAACTGGATCAGTTACTGGCGGCCTTACCGCTGGATGACGCCACCACCCACAACGCCGAACAGATCAAAAGCGAAGCCGAATTCATCGGTGCCGAACTGGTGCGGGTGCTGGCCAGCTACAAAACCCTGGAAGGCGACAACATCATCAACTCCGATCAGCAGTTCGTACTGGATTTTCTGGAGGAAAAAGTAGCCCGCCACGCCAATACCGTACGGGCCCATGGCCTGGCGCTGGAATTCGACTGCGACGAGGATCTGGACGGCTTCTTCGATGCCGGGGTCATCAATATCGTGCTGGATACCGCCATTTACAACGCGGTGAAAGAGGGTGCCAAAGCCATCCTGCTGAGTGCGGAGATCGTCGAGGGGTTTTATCTCTGCATCCAGATTCACGACGACGGCCCGGGGTTTCCCGCCGCCATGCTGGAGGCGGATCCGGCGCAGGGGGCCGTGAAAGCCGATGGCCAGTCCACCGGCCTGGGTCTGTATTTCGCCCGGCGCCTGGTGGGCCAGCACCGGGAAGGGGACAAGGTGGGCCGCCTGGAACTGGGCCCCAGCGACCGGCTCTCCGGGGCCTGTGTGAGTGTGTTCTTGCCGCAGTAGGGCGGCCTACCACGAAATGTTGGACAGGCCGCTGCCACCACCGCCGTTGGCAAAGGTAAGGGGGGCATTGTTGGTGACCGGTGCACCCAAGGTCGACAGCCCACTGTTAAACACCGGCTGCCCGGGGCTGGCCATCGGAGGCGCGAAGCTTCCCGCGCTGGTCATTCCCAGGCCCAACCCCATCGGTGCCATCGCCGCCGGCGCTGCGGCACCCAAGCCCGCCGCGGTGCGAATGGCGTTCACCTGAGGTTGCGTTTCCACACCAAAATTCGTTCTCAAAAAGTTCAAGTCACACATCTGGTCGCGCGACAGGCTGCGCTTGCCATCGCCCCCATCGAAACACTTGAGCATGGCCCAGGCAGCCACAAAGGTGCCGGTGCGCCCTTGCCCGTATCCGCAGTGCACCAGCACCGCACCACCACCCTGCGTCACTTGCTGGATCATGTTGGCGGCGTTTTGCAGCTGGGCCGGCGTGGGGGGCTGGAAGTCCTCCACACGATAGTGGTGATGGGTGATGTTGGCCGCGGCCAGCTTGCGCGTGGACTCTTCGCTGATCCCCTCATGATTCGCACTGATGATGCAGCGAATGCCTTTCATTTTCAGAAACAGAATGTTGTGCATGCTGTATTCCTGAATCCGGTCGTGGTTGTTGTAGTTCGGCTGGGAAGCGCGGGCCACGCGGCCATGGTGTACCCACTGGAAGTTTTTGAAGCCCATTTCAGTCTGGACATTATCTTCGTAGCAATTTAATCCGAATAGGGTGTTTGGCATGGTGAAATCCTCATTATTGGGTTGCTTCACCTTTAATACGTCCCCCCGTTGCAGAAAGTTGCACTGATATTCTTCTCATTTAATCAATCGGATTGACACACTAGCCCAAGCCATCCAAGTATCGAAGCCGCCACGGTTATCAGGCTATAATAGGCGCCTTTTGAATTTGAGCGCTTCACGATCAAGGTTTTCCATGAGCGAACAGACGTCCGGCCAATCCAAGCCCCTGACTTTTCAGGAATTGATCCTCACCCTGCAGAACTTCTGGGCATCCCAGGGCTGCGTGGTGATCCAGCCTTACGATATGGAAATGGGGGCGGGCACTTTTCACACCGCCACCTTCCTGCGGGCCATTGGCCCCGAGACCTGGAATGCGGCCTATGTGCAACCCAGCCGCCGCCCCACTGATGGCCGCTACGGGGAAAACCCCAACCGCCTGCAACACTACTACCAGTTCCAGGTGGTGCTGAAGCCCAGCCCCTCCAATATTCAGGAGCTGTACCTGGAATCCCTGCGTTTATTGGGCATCGACACCAACGCCCACGACGTGCGCTTTGTGGAAGACAACTGGGAATCCCCCACCCTGGGCGCCTGGGGTCTGGGTTGGGAGGTGTGGCTGAACGGCATGGAAGTCACCCAGTTCACCTATTTCCAGCAGGTGGGCGGCGTGGAATGCTATCCGGTGACCGGCGAAATCACCTACGGTCTGGAACGCCTGTGCATGTACCTGCAGGGCGTGGATTCGGTGTATGACCTGGTGTGGACCGACGGCCCCTTCGGCAAGGTCACCTATGGGGATGTGTTCCACCAGAACGAAGTGGAGATGTCCACCTACAACTTTGAGCACGCCAACGTGCCCAAGCTGTTCGAGCTGTTCGATTACTACGAAGCCGAATCCAATAAATTAATGGAGCAGGAATTGCCGCTGCCCGCCTATGAAATGGTGGTGAAAGCGTCCCACACGTTTAACCTGCTGGATGCCCGCCGCGCCATCTCGGTCACCGAGCGGCAGCGTTTCATCCTGCGGGTGCGCACCCTGGCCCGCAACATAGCCAAGAGCTACCTGAAAGCCCGCGCCAAGCTGGGCTTCCCCATGGCGGAGGCAACCCTGCGCGATGAAGTGCTGGCGAAACTGGCACAGGAGGACGCTGCATGAGCAATGCCGATTTCCTGGTGGAGCTGGGCACCGAAGAACTGCCGCCAAAAGCCCTGAACACCTTATCCCAAAGTTTTCGTGACGGCATTGTCAAAGGCCTGGAAGCCGCCGGCTTACCCCACGGTGAAGTGCAAGCCTATGCCGCGCCACGCAGACTGGCGGTGCTGGTGAAAGCCTTGGCAAAACAGCAACCGGATCGCGTGCAGAATATTGATGGTCCTCCGGTTCAGGCGGCGTTCGATGCCGACGGCAATCCCACTAAAGCGGCCATGGGCTTCGCCAGGAAAAATGGCGTGGACGTGGCAGACCTGGATCGCAGCGGCCCCAAACTGCGTTACGTGCAGGAAGTCAAAGGCAATCCGGCGGAGCAATTGGTGCCTGAGATTGTTGCCCAATCCCTGAATGATCTGCCGATTCCCAAACGCATGCGTTGGGGTGCGTCCCGGGTGGAATTCGTGCGCCCAACCCAATGGCTGGTGATGTTGTTGGGTGATCAAGTGGTGGAGTGCAATATCCTGGCGCAAACCGCCGGTCACGAATCCAAAGGCCATCGTTTTCATCATCCGGAAAGTGTGCGTATCAGTGCACCGGCCAATTATCTGGAAGACCTGCGTGCCGCCTGGGTCATTGCCGATTTTGCCGAGCGTCGCGAGATCATAAAAAGCAGAGTCCATGAGTTGGCCGCCCAGGAAAACGGCACAGCCATTGTTCCGGAAGATCTGCTGGACGAAGTGACCGCGCTGGTGGAATGGCCGGTGCCATTGGTGTGTTCCTTTGAAGAACGCTTCCTGTCGGTGCCGCAAGAAGCGCTGATCCTCACCATGCAGGACAACCAGAAATATTTCTGCCTGCTGGACAGCAACGGCAAGTTGCTGCCCCGTTTTATTACCGTCGCCAACCTGGACAGCACGCATCCCGAATTTATTGTGGAAGGTAATGAAAAAGTGGTGCGCCCGCGCTTGAATGACGCCGAATTCTTTTTCAATCAGGACAAGAAAAACACCCTGGAATCCCATAATGAGCGGTTGAAGAATGTGGTGTTCCAGAACGAACTGGGCAGCGTCTACGACAAGGCCGAACGGGTGTCCAAACTGGCGGGTTATATCGCCAAAACCCTGGGTGCAGACGTGGCCATGGCGGAGCGCGCCGGCTTGCTGTCGAAATGCGATTTGTCGACGGAAATGGTGGGCGAGTTCCCGGAATTGCAGGGCATCATGGGCACTTACTACGCCCGTCACGATGGTGAGGCTGACGAAGTGGCCCTGGCGTTGAACGAACAATACCAACCCCGCTTTGCCGGCGATGAGTTGCCAGGCACCACCACCGGGCAGGCGGTTGCCATTGCCGACAAGGTGGATACTCTGGTGGGGATTCTGGGCATCGGCAAGCACCCCACCGGCGACAAAGATCCCTTTGCATTGCGTCGTGCTGCTTTAGGTGCGTTGCGCATCATCGTCGGCAAGGAACTGGCCCTGGATTTGTTGCAACTGGCAGAGCAGGCCGCAGACCTGTTCGGCAACAAGCTCACCAACGACAACGCCGTGACGGATTTTATGGCGTTCATGAACGGCCGCTACCAGACCTGGTTTGTGGAAGAAGGCATCAGCGTCGACATCGTTAAAGCGGTGCTGGCGGTGCATCCCACCCAGCCGTTGGATTTTTATCAGCGGGCCAAAGCGGTACAGGCTTTCAAGCAGTTACCCCAGGCGGAAGCCTTGGCCGCTGCCAACAAGCGGGTGGGCAACATTCTTTCCAAACGCGATCAAAGCGAGGCCTTACCACCATTGAACGAATCCCTGTTGCAGGATGCCGAAGAACAAACCCTGGCCAGCGCCATTGCCCTGCATCAAAGTGACAGCAGCATGGATTATCCGTCCCGCCTGGAAGCCCTGGCCGCCCTGCGGGAGCCGGTGGACGCGTTCTTTGACAAGGTGATGGTGAACGTGGAAGACGATGCTTTGCGCAACAACCGGTTGTCGTTACTCAGTCAACTGCATCAATTGTTTTTGGATATTGCCGATATCGCAGAATTGCAATAAACCACCCTTGGGGCTGATACAATTCATCCATGAATAACGTTCGCGGTCTGCTGTTTAATCTGTGCTACAGCTTAAGTGTCATTGTGGTCAGTGTACCTGTGGTATTGGTCGGGCCTTTTATCGGCTTCCGCGGCCGCACCCGTTTTTTTGTGCTCTGGACCCAAAGTATCCTGTGGTACCTGCGCATCATCTGCGGCATCCGGGTGAGGGTGATCGGGCGCGAGAACATTCCCGCCCAGCCCCTGGTGATTGTGTCCAACCATCAAAGCACCTGGGAAACCTACGCCCTGTATCATCTGCTCTATCCGGTCTGTACGGTGCTGAAGAAAGAACTCACCTACATTCCCATATTCGGCTGGCTGCTGCGCTGGTCACGTCCCATTGTCATTGATCGCAAAAAGAAAGCCACCGCCCTGAAAGAGATCCTGCGCCAGGGGCAGAATCGCCTGAGCGACGGGCTGTCGGTGCTGGTTTTTCCAGAAGGCACCCGGGTGCCCCCCAGTGAAACCCGCAGCCATATGCCAGGTGGCGCCATGCTGGCGGTGAAGAGCGGGGTGGCGGTGCTGCCGGTGGTGCATAATGCCGGACAACACTGGCCAGCCCATAAACTGGCCAAGATCCCCGGGGAAATTGTGGTGAAAATTGGCACACCCATGGCGTCCGAGGGCAAGTCTGCCAAGCAGCTCAACGCCCAATTGGAGCAGTGGTTGAACGGTGAAAAGCAGCTTTTGCTCAACAATGAATCATGAGTGTTCCCGATATTCACGGACACCGTTTCAATCCGTAACAGGGTTATCCACAGATGAGATAAATACTAAATCTAGTTTATCTCTTTTCGCTGAATGTGAGCCTTTACTTACCTGACAAACTCCGAAAAACCATTTTTGACTCATTAACCATCTGAATTTAAATAAAATTTTCCAAACTGATAAAGTACCTTAATCAGTTTTGCCCGCCCTGAAGCCGGACATCCGCGGCAGGCGGACTGTCCGGTAAGCACGTCCTTATTCACATTTTTATCCACAGATTTATCCAGAGTGTTCCCGTAGTTTGCGCTGCTCCGGCAGGATCGGCAGATCGTTGATGCTGGCGATACGGCGCTGCATGAGCCCGTTCTCCGCAAACTCCCACATTTCGTTGCCATAGGAGCGGAACCAATGGTAATCGCGGTCGTGCCATTCATACTCAAAGGTCACCGCAATGCGGTTACCGGTGAAGGCCCACAGCTGTTTGCGCAGCCGGTAATCCAGCTCCCGTTCCCATTTGCGGGTGAGAAAGGCTTCAATCTGGTCCCGCCCCAGCAGAAATTCATCGCGGTTTCGCCATTGGGAATCGGGGGTGTAGGCCAGGGCTACCCGCTTGGGGTCGCGGGTGTTCCAGGCATCCTCGGCCGCCTGCACCTTGATGCGGGCGGTTTGTTCGGTGAAAGGTGGCAACGGGGGTCGGCCCGGCTCCGGATCTTGCCGGTGGTCAGTGGTGGTGGTCGTGGTGGTGCTCATGGTGTTCTCCTGTGATTGAAAAACTCGGCTTGGTTCGGGATTGCAGGTTCGGCATTCAAGGAACGGGATTAATGTGGTGTCGCCATGGCAGGGCGGTGACGACTGCGCCCCAGCAGGGTGTCCAACGCCAGCAACCCACCTCCGTAGACCGCGGTCTGCAGCAGCAGGATGCCCCAGATCACGTGCAGGTAAAGTGCGGCGGTGGCAATCTCCGGCAGGCTGATCACCGCCACCAGGTTCACCACAAACAGTGCCAGCGCCGACAAGCGGGAAAACAACCCCAGCACCAGCAGAATGGGAAACAGCAATTCACCGGCGGTGCCGAGCCAGGCGGCCAGTTCATAAGGCAGCAGGGGAACCTGGTATTCCTCTGCAAAGAGGAACAGGGTGCTGTCCCAGTCCCGCAACTTGGTGAGGCCGGCACTGAAGAACACGTTGGCCAGATACAGTCGGGCCGCCAACATCGCCGGTGAATGCAGTTTCGACAGACTGATGTCCGCCTTTTCAATAACCGGTAGAGCCAGGTGGGTAAGGTGGTTCATTGATTTTCTCCTGATAGATAGCAGTGGGTTGGGTAATTGGGTTTAAACCGGTTTTTTGTTGGCGGTTAGCGCAGGTGCGTAATCCATTGAAGCTGTACCGCCCGGGAAAACCAGTGCACAAAATTAAAATCGGGGTGACGCTCCAGCAATTCGGCCAGATCGAGGCCGCGCAGCAGATCGTCAAACCATTGGAATTCATCGCCGGAAAGCCGCTGCAGGTGGGCACGACCACGGCGCTGATCAATCAACAGGAAGCAGTCGCCATCCTGCTCGGCAATGGCCCGGGACAGCGCACCGAGATCCAGGCTGTGGTTGTCCAGGTCATGCTGTGCAGACGGGGGACGATGGGCACGCCAGATCGCATCGATTGGGAACGGGCTGCGCAGCAACACGATGGCCGGTGACAGCTGCAGGCGAATGTCTTCCGGGGCACATTCCTGCAGCCGGGTCAGGCTACTGGGGTCAAGCGCCACCGGTGCTGACCGGCTCACCTGATGCCAGGCCCATTCCAATCGGGCTACATCGCGCAGAAAGTCCATCTGCGCCAGTTCCGGCGCTGAATCCACCAGCGGGATCAGGTCTTCTCCCCATTCTGCCCAGTCGCCGCCGGCGGGTGGGGACTGACGCAGCAGGGTGCGGGCCAGCACCGCCATGGCATCATTACCCAACAGTCGGGTCAGCACGGGATACGTGATGCTGAGCGCACGGGCCCCGTTGGACCACAGGCTGTGGCGATACACCCGCAGACCGGTGGTGCAGGGGCTGTCCTGATCAAACACACATTGGATCAGTTGTTGTTGCCGCTGCTGTAATGCGGCCCGTTCACGATCAGTGATCATCGCCATTCACCTCGCCACTAGCGGACTCGTTCAAACCAGAGGCGGACTCTTTCAAACCCGAAGTGGACTCGTTCAAAATGGCACGGGCCTGTTCCGCCTGTTGCAACAACACCGACCAGGACGGCAACTGGTTATCCCATTCCACCAGGGTGGGCACCGGGCCAAACCGGGTCAGGGCATAGCGATACAGATCCCAGCAGGCTTGCGATACCGGCTGCGCATGATCATCCACCTGGATTTCGGCGTCGCCCACCGGGGTGCTTCCCGCCAAATGCAGTTCACCCACCGCCTGGGCAGGAATATCCCGCAGCCAGGCTTTGGCATACTGCAGGGGATCGGATCGCCCTTGATTGTGCGCATTCACCAGCAGGTTATTCAGATCCAGCAACAGGCCACACTGGGTTTGCTCCACCAGGGACACCAGAAACGCGGTCTCACTGAGGTCCGCCGGTTGCAGGGCGATGTACTGGGCAATGTTTTCCACCAGCAGACGCCGGCCCAGATGCTGTTGAACCCGGTCCACGTTTTCCACCAACACCGCCAGGGCCTGGACTGAAAACTCCACCGGTAACAGATCACCGGCATGCACCGGGCGCTGTTCAAAATGACTCCAGGCCAGGGCCGCGTGATCCGATACCAACAGGGGATCACTGCGGTCCACCACATGCTTCAGGCGTTGCAGGTGTCGATCGGCAACCCCGACGGCGGAACCCAGGCCGAGTCCGGTGGCGTGCAGACTTAACCGGTAGCGGTTGCCAATCTCCTCCAGCAAGGTGCTGGTCAGCCCGCCTGCTGCAAAAAAATTCTCGGCGTGCACTTCCACAAAATCAATGGACGACGCCCCATCCAACGCCATCTCATAATGGGGATGACGCAATCCCACACCCACCATCGACGAATTGAAATGAGACATCGTTTTACTCCTCTGTTTAAGCGTTAAAGGCCAGGACGCCCAGCGACCACTAGCGTTGGCTTTCCTGGTAGCGACGTTTGGCTTCCGCCTTCAACATGCCACCGATACTTTCACAGGTGCCTTTCGCAACCAGCTTCCATTCGCCCGGGTCGTAATCCACTTTCGAGGCACCGGCGCAGGAGTGGGTACCCGCCAGGTTGCCGCAATCGTTTTGTCCGGCGGCGGCCACGCCATAGCACTTTTCCTTGCCTTCCGCCTGGGCCGGTGCAGTGGCCAGGGTGGTGAGTGCCAACGCCAAGGCGGCAGTGGCGATCCGTTGTTTGCTGTTCATGGTGTTCTCCTTGTTCGGGTTGAATTGGCTTGAACTTAATGAACCCGGTGGCGCGCTACTGCGGTGGCGTTTATCACGTAGGTAGCGCGCACAACCATCAGTCTTCTGCGTTCACTACCGCCACCGGCAGGTCTTCAATGCCGTTCCAGATGCGCACTGCACTGTTCACGTGTCCGTTCACATCCGTCAGCCATTTTTTCTGGATGTCTTTGTTCAGGTTCAGATACAACTTGTCGTCGGCGATGTAGAAAGCCTGTGGATCAATATCGAGCTTTTTGTTCAACACCACACCCATGGCGCAGTAGCCGCCGAACTGAGGTGCATAGTGATCCGCGTCGGACTTGAACAGATCACGGTTCTGCTTGCTGGAAAAACGGTAGATGGCACCGTCATGGGTGGCCGTGAACTGGGCCGAACCCACTACCGCCTTGCTCTGGGTAAAGTAGGCAACCGGATCGTAGCCGTGGATGGCCAGGTCGTTGGCGCCGATGTTGCTGGCAGAGGCAAAGCTCAGGCTGCTCATCAGTAAAGCGCCCGCGGCGCCGGCCAGTTTCAGGGTTTGAGTCAGTTTCATGGGTTGTTCTCCTTTCATGGTTTGGTTTGGTTTGGTTTGTTGCGTTCGGTTGTTTAAGGGATGGTGCTCGGTACTGCTTTCTTAACGACTGCTTTCTTAAAAGGTGTGATTCATTGACGCCAGGCCGGCCGTTGTAGCTTGCGTGTGAGCGGGCACCTGGCAGTAACGCTTCTGGTAAACAGATATGCGTTTCTCGAATTGATGCACCCACACGCAGGTACCACCACCGCCCTGGGCGTTGTCTGCCCGAGGCCACTGGCGCTCGCCCTGGTGGATATGCCCGGACTGTTTGATATGCCCGGACTGCTTAATATGAAAGTACGCCAGGGAAAACGGCGACTGGGCCGAGGGCTCGGCACTGCGGTCACTGATGGCGGCGCTGGCAAAGCCGGTCAGCAGCAAGGCTGCAATCAGCCCGGTGGTGTTGAGGGTGGTACGTAAGGTCATGGTCAATGCTCCTGTGCTTGATTCTGGTCTGGTACTTGGATTTGATTTACTTGCGTTCTCGATGACTGGATATATCAGTTATCGTGCCAATTATTTTTTCTATATTTTTCAATAGTTTATGTCGTTCACGATGTCTCAAATATTTGTGATCCTCAAATTTCTGAGGATTTACTCTCAAATATTTGTTAGTGTCTTGTCGTTCAAACGAGCTCATTTCAGGCCCATTCACCTCCTCACAAAGGCTGCCGTCCCATGACCGATCACACTCAGCTGCTCCAGGAACCCAGCCTGCATCGCCTGCATCAGTTGATACTGAAGGCCGCCGGGGAGGGCATTTACGGCCTCGACTGCGACGGTAAGGCCACCTTCGTCAACGAGGCTGCGGTCCGCATCCTGGGTTGGAAAGAACAGGAGGTGATCGGCGTTTCTCTCCACGATCTGCATCACCACACCCATCTGGACGGGCGTCATTACCCCACAGAGGACTGTCCCATCTACGCCGCACTCAAGGACGGCGAGGTACATCAGGTGGACGACGAAGTGTTCTGGCACTCCGCAGGCCACGCGGTGCCAGTGGAATACACCAGCACACCGATCTGGGAAAACGGGCGCTTGAACGGGGCAGTGGTGATTTTTCGGGACATTTCCGAGCGGGTGAAAATTGAAGAGGAACGGGAACGGGCCTTCGCCGAGATCAACCACCTCAAAGAGCAGCTGGAGCAGGAGCGGGATTATCTGCGGGATGAAATCAACATCAACGCCAACTTTGGTGAGATCATCGGCGCGAGCCAGGCCCTTAAGCGCACCCTGTCGCAAATAGAAGCGGTGGCGCGAACCCCCACCAGTGTCCTGATCCTGGGGGAATCCGGCGTCGGCAAGGAAATGATCGCCCGCGCCATCCATCTCAACAGCGACCGGGCCCATCACCCCCTGGTGAAAGTCAACTGTGCCTCCATTCCCAAGGAGCTGTTTGAAAGCGAGTTCTTTGGCCACGTGAGAGGCGCCTTCACCGGTGCCCATCGGGACCGGGTGGGCAAGATGCAGCTGGCCAACCAGGGCACCCTGTTTCTGGATGAAGTGGGCGAGATCCCCCTGGACTTACAGGGCAAATTGCTGCGGGCACTGCAGGAGAGTGAATTCGAAAAAGTCGGCGACGAGCGCACCCAACGGGTCAACGTGCGCATCATTGCCGCCACCAACCGCGACCTGGCGGAAGAGGTGAAGCGGGGCCGGTTCCGCGAGGACCTCTATTACCGGCTTTCCGTATTCCCGGTGGAAGTTCCACCGCTGAAGCAACGGCGGGAGGACATCGCCCCCATTGCCCAACACTTCATCAACAGTTTTTGCCAGCAGTTGGGTCGCCGGCCTTTTGTGCTCACCCAGGCGCAAATCGCCAAGCTCAAACAGCACCCCTGGCCGGGTAACATCCGGGAATTGAAAAATGTCATGGAGCGCGCGGTGATTCTGTCTGCCGGAGCCCATCGCTTGAATCTCGACATGGCACTGCCCGGCTCAGAACCACCACAGGAACCGGCGGAAGATGACATGTTGGTGGCAGGGGAAATCCTGACCGAAACAGAGTTTCGTCAACTGGAGAAAAACAACCTGCTGGCGGCCATGCAGCGTACGCAATGGAAAATCTCCGGAGCAGACGGTGCCGCTATGCTATTGGGGTTGAAACCCTCCACCCTGGCCTACCGGTTGTCCCAGTTCGGCATCAAACGGCCGCAGCCTTAGGCCGGGCTTGTTCCAGAACCGTCCTGATCACATCCAGATCCAGTGGCTTCAACAGGTGGTCATCAAAAGCTGACGCGTTCAGTTCCGCCCGCGACAGCTCACTGCCGGTGAGGGCCACAATGCGGGTGGCGTTGCCACCCAATTCCCGAATCTGGCGCGCCAGGTCATCACCACGGCAATCCGGCAGGCCGCGGTCCATGAGAATCAGATTTGGCTGCTGTTGTTGGTAGTGCTGCAGTGCCTCCTGACCGCTGTGGGCCACCTGCACCTCCCAGCCCAGGTTGGCCAGCAACAAGCGGGTCATGGCGGCAGCATCGCGGTCATCCTCCACCAACAACAGCACGGGTTTGGTGGGGGTACGTTGTTGCCGTTGGGGCCGTGTTTGCAGTTGGCGACGAATGCACTTCACCAACGCACTTTCATCCACCGGTTTGCTCAGGTAGTCGGAACAGCCGGCCTGCAGACAGCGATCCCGTTCACCCTCCATGGTGGCCGCGGTCAGCGCGATGATGGGGCTGTCGAACCCCTCCTGGCGCAGTTGCGCCGTGGCCTCCAGACCATTCAGTTTGGGCATCTGTACATCCATCAACACCAGGTCAAAGGCCGCACCCTCCTGCTCTGCGGCCAGCACCTGGGCCACCGCCTGCTCGCCGTTTTCCGCAAAGGCGGTGTCGATGGACATGGTGGACAGGATCTGGCCCAGCATCACCCGCAGATCTTCCACGTCGTCTGCAATCAGAACCCGGGCCTGGAGTGAGGGCAGTTGCTGGGGCTGGGTGGCGCTTTGCACCGCCTGCAGATCGAAGCTGCGCCAGTCCACCGCTTCCGGCAGTTCCACCATCACCTCCAGGGTGAACACACTGCCCTGTCCCGGCGTGCTTTCCACCTGAATATCACCACCCATACGCTGGGCCAGTTGCCGACTGATGGCCAGGCCCAGTCCGGTGCCTTCGCGGTTGTTGCTGTCTGCACCCGGCGCCTGGGAAAACGGTTTGAACAGGTGCGGCAGAAAATCCGCCTCGATGCCCACGCCGGTGTCTATTACCTTGCAACCCAGGCTCGATACTTCCATTTGCTCCTCCACCGACACCTGCAGGCGCACTTCCCCTTCATGGGTGAATTTGATGGCGTTGCCCAACAGGTTCAGCAGGATCTGGCGCAGCCGGGTGGGATCGGTTTTCACTTCCTCCGGCAGGGTCGGTGGCAGTTCAAAACGCAGGGCGATGTTCTTGTCGTCCGCCCGCACCCGCAGCAATTGATAGACATCGCTCAGCAGGCGTTGCAGGTCCACCGGATGACTTTCCATCTCCAGTTTTCCCGCTTCAATTTTGGAAAGGTCCAGCACATCGTTGAGCAGGCTCAACAGATGATGCCCGTTGCGTTTGATCACACCCAGCTGTTGTACCTGCTGCCCTTGCGCCTGCCGCAGCATCAGGTCGGTGTAGCCCAGAATGGAGGAGAGCGGGGTGCGCAGCTCATGGCTCAGGTGCGCCAGGAATTCGGTTTTGGCGCGGTTTTCCGACTCGGCCTTCAATCGCTCCAGACGTTCCTGCTCAGTCTCACGACGGGCCACGGCATAGCGGATGGCCCGTGCCAGGCGGGATTGCGTCAGGTTGGACTTCACCAGGTAATCCACCGCCCCGGCCGACAACGCCAGCTGGTCCAGCCGTTCGTCATCCTGGCCAGTGAGCATGATGATGGGGCGGGTAAAACCCAGGCCCTGGGCTTCCTTCAACAGGGAGACGCCGTCCACCGGACCCAGTTCATAATCCATCAGACAAACATCGTGTTCGTTCAGGCTCAGCCACTCGCGGGCGGTATCCAGGTTCGAGGCCCAGTCCAGGCGATAGTCTCCCCCGGCGATGTCGTCCAGCAAATCCCGGGTGATGATGTAGTCGTCCTCATCGTCTTCCACCAGCAGCAGGCGAATCTTACTCATACGCGTCAACCGTCGTCGGTGTCATGGTGGGCCTGCGGCAACTCCACAAACTCCACCCAATAGCGGCCCAGGGCTTTCATCAGATCCACCAGGCCTTCAAAGGTCACCGGTTTGGTGAGATAGGATGCCGCGCCCAGATCATAGCCCCGCAACATATCCTCCTCGGTTTTGGAGGTGGTCAGGATCACCACTGGAATCACCCGCAACCTGGGGTCCGCCTTGATCTCTGCCAGAGCCTCCCGGCCGTCCATGCGCGGCATGTTCAGATCCAGCAGAATCAATCCGGGCCAGGGGTTGTCCTGATTCGCGAAAGGCCCCTCACCGCGCAGGTACTGCATCAGTTCCACGCCGTCATTCACCACCACCAGGGTATTGGACACCCGACTTTCCTCCAGCGCATCCCGCGTCAGCAGCTGGTCGTCCTTATCATCGTCCGCCATCAGAATCACAATGGGATTGCTGTCATGTATCGAGGGATCACTGGTCATAATGCTGCGTTCTCCGTTACCACCTGCACCGGCGGATTGAATGGAATATCCAGAATGAAAGTGGCGCCGGCACCCGGCTCACTGCGGGCGTGAATTTCACCGCCGTGACGCTCCACAATTCGGCGGCAGATGGCCAGGCCGATGCCCGTGCCCTGGTATTGATCCTTGCCATGCAGACGCTGGAACGGGGTGAAGATTTTTTCCAGATACTGCTCATCAAAGCCAATGCCGTTATCCATGATCTGCAGACAATAACGACTTTGGGTTTGCTCACAACGGATCTGGATGTGGGGATTGATTCCGGGAGGAATGAACTTCAGCGCATTGCTGAGGATATTCTGCAACAGCTGCTTCATCTGCGAAGCATCGCCTTTCACCACCGGCAGCGGCTCCCGTTCGATCAGCGCCCGGGTTTCCTCTATACGCACCGACAGGTTATCCAGCACTTCGTCCAACACCTCTTCCAGTTTCACATCCACAAAGGGTTTGGCGCGGGTAGTGACCCGGGAGAACGTCAGCAGATCATCAATCAGGTTCGACATGCGCACGGCAGCACTTTGCATGCGGATAATGTAGTCGGCACCGTCCCCCAGTTGTTCGGCGTAGCGGGATTTCAGGCGGTCACCAAAAGTGCGGATCTTGCGCAGCGGTTCCTGCAAATCGTGGGACGCCACAAACGCGAAATCCTGCAGCTCCCGATTGCTGCGCTTCAGCTCATCAGAATACAACTGCAACTCCCGGGTGCGCTGTTCCACCATGGCTTCCAACTGCATGGCCTCCATTTGTTGCCGGCCGATACCGCGATACAACAGCACGGCAATGAACGCAATCAACAACAGGCCCAGACCATTGGCCACCACGATGGTCTGCATCACGGTCTTGCGACTGACCCGGGCCTGACGGGATTGCACTTCCAGCAACTGGTATTCCGCTTCCTCCATACTGGTCACCAGATCCCGGATACTGGACAGACTCTCGTGACTGGCCAGCATGTTACTGGAGGAGAGCCAGTCCAGCTCACTGTTCTTGCTGTGCTGGTTGATGTGCTCCGTCATCTGATCAAGTCGTTCCAGAATGGCCTCTTCCAATTCGTCCACCCGGGAGCGCTGCTCCGGTAACTCGGAATTGAAACTCCGCAGCTGGGAAATATGCTCCTGAATATTTTCCAGGGAAGTGAAATAGGGCCGCAGATGATCGGCTTTGCCGGTGATCAGGAAACCCCGCAACCCCAACTCCGCATCCTGCACGGACGAAAACACATCCTTGATCGCGCGCAGGATGGACTTGGTGGTGCTGGTGCGTTGTTCGTTATCCACCAGCTCTTCGATGGCACGATAGGATTGCACGGCGTTGATGCCCAACAGCAGGATCAGAGCCACAATACTGACGATCCAGACCCGTTGTAATACGCTGATTTGTTTCATCATACTGGATGGTGGTTATCCCTGGTTCTGATTCAGGTAATGGGCACAGTGCTTACATTCCTGCAGGATCTTTTCGACGCTGGCCATCAGTTGGGGCGTGGGCACATCCTGTTGCACCTGCAGTTTGATCAGCTCGGCGTTCATGGTGATATTGTTCAGCATATTGCGCAGGGTGTGGCGATCCAGTGACGTTTTATCGTGGTCACTCATGGTAGGGTCTCCTCAACCGGATTCCAGATTGGTGTCGGCTGTCTGTTGATATTGGTTGAGCCGGTTGTACAACGTCTTGAGGCTGATGCCCAGCATCTCGGCCGCCTCCGGCTTGTTGCCGTCGGTGGCTTTTAATGTTTCCAGAATCAGCTGGCGTTCCACTTCCTCAATGGTTTGTCCCGCCTGCAGGGCCGTGGGTTGTTTGGTTTCACTGGCAAAGGGCGAACCCAGATCATCCGGCAACACCAGCACTTCGGCATCCGGCGGAGTAAGAATGTGCGCGCGCTGAATGGCATGACGCAGCTCCCGCACGTTGCCCGGCCAACGGTAACATTCCAGCCGCGCCAGGGCATCGTTATCCAGTCGATAGCCGGTGCCCTGTTCACGGTTAAACTCATCCAGGAACGATTGCGCCAACAACGGGATATCCTCTTTGCGGTTCTGCAGGGGCGGCAGCTCGATGGGAAATACCGCCAGGCGAAAGTAAATGTCTTCCCGCAGATACTGTTTCGAGGCCAGCTCATCCCGGGTGCGGTTGGTGGCAGACAGCACCCGGCAATTCACGGCAATCTCCTCGCTGCCGCCCACCCGGGTGATCCTGCCGGTCTCCAGTGCCCGCAGCAGGTTGGGTTGCAGGTCCAGGGGCATTTCGGTGACCTCATCCAGAAACAGGGTGCCGCCCTGGGCCCGTTCGAACAAGCCGATCTTACGGGCATTGGCTCCGGTGAAGGCGCCTTTCTCGTGACCGAACAATTCACTGGCAATCAGGTCGGTGGGAATGGCACCGCAATTGGCGGCCACGAAGGCGCCGTCGCAACCACTGGCATTATGAATGGCCCGCGCCACCAGTTCCTTGCCGGTCCCACTCTGACCCTGGATCAACACATTGGCGCTGGAGGCAGCCACCCGTTCAATCATGGTGTAGAGCGACTGCATGTTGGCGGATTCTCCCACCAGCACCCCAAAGTGCGTCTGCGTCAATGCGCTGTTGTCTTCGGCGCTGGCCACCACCCGGCTGAACAGGGAGCGGATCTTGTCCACGTCAATGGGCTTTAGCAGAAAGCTCACCTCCGGTCCCGCCACCGAACGCACAATGTTCTTCACCGCAACATGGCCGGTGATGAACGCGATGTGCGCCGAACGGTTGTGGCGGTACAGCGCTTCCAACACCTCAAAGCCACTGCCGTCGGGCAACATGATGTCCAGCAGCACCAGATCAAATGTGTGTTGCTCCAGGCATTGGCGGGCATCGGCCACGGTACCGGCCACCGTCACCGAATGCTGCAACAGCGCAATAATCTGTGCGGTAGCATCGGTAAATCCCGCATCGTCATCCACCATCAGGACCTTGGCCACGGTGTTTCACCTTTTTCTGTTGAATAAGTGCATAGATATAACACAGTCAGAAATGAAAGTTCCATGCCAGCCTTCTCTGAACCGGGAATTCCAACTGTAATCCTTATTTCATCACCGGCCTTCCACCGTAATTTTGTAAGTTATCCCAACGTTTCTGGTAATTCTTACAAAATGACCCTCGCCTAAGTGTGCTTTTGTGATTGCCTGACACGCCAAAGCCACGCCCAACCCGCGCCACATGGGGCGGGTGTGTTACTGGCATGAAACTCGCTATTCGGTTCCACGCTGGCAACAGAGATGTAAAACACTTGCAAAGGCTTTTCGGCCCACAGGAGATAGACCATGAGCACGACCTCACAACAAACGCATACCCGCCATTCACAAAAGCGCCACTGGTATTGGATATTGGCGTTGTCCGGCCTCATCGCCACCGGTTGCAGTTCCACACCCACGGCAGAACCGGAGCCAACGGTTCCGGCTGAACCCGTTACCATTTCCGTCCCGGAGCAGGAGAGCACACCGGCAACCCAGGAACCGGTGCTGGCGGTACAACGCAAAATTCTGTACTTCGATTTTGATTCCGCTGAATTGACGGCGCGTTCCAAACAAGTGCTATCGGAGCTGGTTGCCGCGGCCCGCAACAATGAGCTGATGAATTCCCGCGTCGTCATTGCCGGGCACACGGATGCCACCGGACCAGAGGTGTACAATGACGCGCTCTCCGAGGCGCGGGCCAAATCCGTAGAATCGTTCCTGCGCAGCAATCTGGATCCCTCTGAGTGGACGGTGCAGAGTTATGGCGAAACCCAACCCACCGCCTCCAATGACAATGCCGAAGGACGTGAACAGAATCGCAGGGTCGTAGTGGACTATGTGGCTTCCAACAAGCCGTTGGCCATGAACTGAATCGCACCACAACTTCACTTTGCGAAAAGCCGGCACCGTGCCGGCTTTTTTTATTGATGGTATTTGTAATCAGCTCCATGCAGCTTTTGCAATTAGCTTGTAAGCCTTACTCAAAACACTTCCTTTTTTCAGTGTCAGCGACATCACTTTATTAACGCAAATATCTCTGCAACCCCCGTCAACTCTGGGCTTGAGCGCGTATCAATTGAGCCTGGCACGGTTGTTGATATATCACTGGTGTAACCCATTAACAGGAGCTCACCATGAAAACTGCAATCTTCGCTTTCGTATGTTTGTTCACTCTCGGCCTGACCGCCTGCGACGTTGATGAGGGCGGCGCGGAAGAAGCCGGTGAAAAAATTGATGAGGTGGTTACCGATACCGGCAACAAGGTTGAGGACCTCTGTGAAGACATGAAGAAAGAAATGAACAGCAAGGACACCGACTGTTAATTCCATTCAGCGCACATAACGCTTTTAACCCGTTACGGAGGACACCATGAAATACTTAACGCACTTATCCATTGTCACCGCACTGCTGGTACCGGCTCCGCTGGTATCAGCCAGCAACGACGACGACTCAGGTCTCTACGTTGGCGGCAGCTACGGTTATCTCAAAGTGAAAGACGACGATGACTTTGACGACGACAACGATGCCTATCAACTGATTATCGGTGGTGACTTGAACTCGTTCATTGGCGTGGAAGGCAGCTACATCGACTTCGGTAAGTACGGTGGCAACGTCGCCAGCGCCGATACCGATGGCTACACCCTGGCCCTGAAAGCCAGCCTACCATTAACAGACTTTTTCTCACTGCACGCCAAAGGCGGTCAGCTGTGGTGGAACAGCGATTATGAAGTCATGGGGTTTGATGGCAGCGCTGACGGAGATGAATTGTTCTGGGGTGTCGGAGCGGCCTTCGCCGTCACGCAGAACGTTGAGATCACCTTCGATTACACCCGCTACAACGTGGAATTTTCTGAAGACGAAGTTGGCCTGCTGGCCACAGACAGCATCGACAGTGACGTGGACCTGGACCACGCCGCCGCCGGTGTTCGCTTTAAATTTTAACGCACTCAATCATTGATTTGATTTAACCATGACCGATCACTTTGATCACACAGTTCAAGCAAGGAGATACATCATGACTAACCCAGTGAAAGCCCAAACCCTGTCTGCTACCCAGTCCACCCATACTGCGCAATTCGGCGTAGTCAAAAAAATCGCTCTGGCGGTTTGCCTGGGGGTAGCCTCCACCGCCGCTGTACAGAGCTTTGCCGAGGACACCAGCATACAAACCAAGATCGAGCAAATGTCGGAAGACACCAAGACTTACTTCAACAACGGATTACGGGAAGGCAAGATTGAAACCGCGCTGTTGTTCAATGACAACCTCAACAACTTCGACATCGATATCGAAGTGAATGGCAACAAGGCCTTGCTGCGGGGTGATGTTCCCGGTGGTGTAGAGAAAGAGCTCGCCGAGGAAATTGCCCTCAGTGTTGACGGCATCGACGAGGTGGATAACCTGCTGATGATTTCGGAAAAGGCTAGGGACAAGCCCATGTCCAAGGATGACGACAGTTTCCTCTCTGCCGTGGAAGACGCGTCCATCTCAGCCCAGGTGAAAATGAAGTTACTGGCGAACGAGTTTGTGGACGGTGTGGACATCAGCGTCGACACCAACAAAAACGTCGTGACCCTGGAAGGCAAGGTGAAAACCGAAGCGGAGAAGGACCTGGCCCAGCAGCTGGTGGAAAACATGGAAAGCGTCAGCTCGGTGGAAAACCGCATCGAAGTACGTAAGAGCTAAATGCGCTTAGAAGGTTGGGGCCAGTGCGTTGTATCGACATCGCACTGGCCCCACTGCTTTGGGTGACCCAAGGTCTTATGAGTACAGCTTAAGTTAGTTAGCGCTAACTTATATATCCAGATTCGATACATTCAACGCATTGGTCTCAATAAAGTCACGTCTGGGTTCCACCTGATCCCCCATCAACGTCGTAAAGATCTGGTCCGCAGCAATGGCGTCTTCAATGGTCACTTGCAGCATGCGCCGGGTCTCTGGGTCCATTGTGGTTTCCCACAACTGATCCGGGTTCATCTCACCCAATCCTTTGTAACGTTGAATGGTGTGTCCTTTTTTGGATTCCGTCATCAGCCAATCCAATGCCTCAGCAAAACTGTCGATGGGCCGCACTTTTTCACCGCGCTTGATGAAGGCACCGTCTTCCAACAGGGTGCTGAGCTTTTCACCCATGGCGGCAATGGCCTGGTAATCATCCGAAACCAGGAATTCCCGGGACAGAATGTACTCGGTGGGCACACCGTGGGCGGTCTGCACCACCTTCGGTAAATAGATGTGACGTTCCTTGTCCTCATACAGCGACACTTCATAGCGTTCGGTGGCGGGCGCTTTACCCACCAGATGAGCAGCCAGTTGCGTACACCATGCCGCGAGGCTGTCCGCCGAAGTCAGATTCTCTTCCAAGAAGGTAGGACTGTAAATCAGCTGCTCCAGCACAAACGCCGGGTACACACGGGAAAGCCGGTCAATTCGCTTGTAGACAGTACGATATTCCGTCACCAGAGTTTCAAGGGCAGACCCACCAATACCGGGTGCTTCCCCATTCACATGCAGTGACGCGTCGTCCAGGGCCGCCTGGGTGAGGTAATTCTCCAGGGCTGCATCGTCTTTCAGGTATTGCTCCTGCTTGCCTTTCTTGATTTTGTAGAGAGGGGGCTGGGCAATATAAACGTAGCCCCGTTCAATCACTTCAGGCATCTGGCGGAAGAAGAACGTCAGCAGCAGGGTGCGAATGTGGGAACCGTCCACGTCCGCATCCGTCATGATGATGATGGAGTGGTAACGGCATTTGTCCGGATCGTATTCGTCCTTACCGATTCCACAGCCCATGGCCGTAATCAGGGTACCTACTTCCGCAGAAGAGAGCATCTTGTCGAAACGGGCTTTCTCCACATTCAGGATCTTACCTTTCAATGGCAGGATCGCCTGGGTTTTACGGTTGCGACCTTGTTTGGCAGAGCCACCCGCAGAATCACCCTCCACCAGGTACAGTTCGGACAGGGCAGGGTCCTTTTCCTGGCAATCCGCCAGTTTGCCGGGCAGACCGGCAATATCCAGCACCCCTTTGCGCCGGGTCATCTCACGGGCCCGGCGGGCTGCATCCCGGGCACGGGCCGCATCAATGATCTTGTTGCAGATGATTTTCGCATCATTGGGGTTTTCCAGCAGATATTCCTGCAGTTTCTCCATCATGTGCTGCTCCACCACGGCTTTGACTTCCGAGGAAACCAGCTTGTCTTTGGTCTGGGAGGAGAACTTTGGATCGGGCACCTTCACCGAGACGATGGCCGTCAGCCCCTCGCGGGCATCATCCCCGCTGGTGTTGACCTTGGCTTTTTTCTGCAGCCCTTCTTTTTCGATATAGGTATTCAGGCAGCGGGTGAGGGCGGCGCGAAAGCCCGCCAGGTGGGTTCCACCGTCCCGCTGGGGAATGTTATTGGTGTAGCAATAGATGTTTTCCTGATAGGAATCATTCCATTGCAGGGCCACTTCCACCGAGATCCCTTCGTCCTCCCGATGGCCGTCAAAATAGAAAACCTGGTTCAGAGGATTCTTGTTCTGATTCAGGTAGCTCACAAAGGCAGAGAGCCCACCTTCATATTGGAATACATCTTCATGGCCGGTGCGCTCATCCACCAGCACGATACGAACACCGGAATTCAGGAACGACAGTTCCCGCAAACGCTTGGCCAGTACATCATGGGAGAACTTGATGTTGGTGAAGGTCTCCGCTGAAGGCCAGAAATGCAGCTCGGTACCCGTGCTATCGCTGTCACCCACGGGCGCCAAGGGGGCTTCCGGTACACCGTGCTTGTAGGTTTGCTCCCAGATCTTACCTTCCCGGCGGATGGTCAGCTTGAGTTTGGTGGACAGCGCGTTCACCACGGAAACCCCCACACCGTGCAATCCGCCGGACACCTTGTAGGAGTTATCGTCGAATTTACCGCCAGCGTGCAGTACCGTCATGATGACTTCTGCAGCGGACCGGCCTTCTTCGGGGTGAATGTCCACTGGGATACCGCGTCCATTATCCGAAACGGAGATGGATTCATCCGGGTGGATCACCACACGAATTTCCGAGCAATGTCCCGCCAAGGCTTCATCAATCGAATTATCCACCACCTCGAACACCATGTGGTGCAGGCCGGTGCCGTCGTCGGTGTCACCGATGTACATCCCCGGCCGCTTGCGAACGGCGTCCAATCCCTTAAGTACTTTGATATTTGAGGAATCGTAGGTCTTTTTGGAATCATCAGACATAGGTGCATTTCGCTCCGGTTGCGGGTTTAGCGGATTTCTTCAAAGGTTCCATGTTCCACGTGGAACATCTTGTGCTCTTCGAAAGCGGACAACATCTCTTGAGTGATAGACTGGTCACTGATGGCAGTAATGAACGTCTGGCAAGGAAACTCTTTCAAAAACCGAATCACATTGTTTATATTTTTTTCATCCAACTCGGCAGGCAGATCATCCAACAGAAGAATCGGAGACACCCCGGTTTTCTTCATCATATACGCGATCTGAGCCAGCCTAACTCCATATAATACCAGCTTTTTCTGGCCCCTGGAGCAAATATCTTTCACCAGCGAACCGTTCCACAAGATGTCGAGATCAGCACGATGGGGCCCATACAAGCAACTGGCACGCTGGATCTCAGACTCCATCTTTTCGGTAAGACACTGCTCGAGACTGTCAAAGGAGGTCTTATCCCAGCCAGGGCGATAACGAAACTGGATCCCGAGCTCTGAATCGAAGTAGTCGTTTCTGATGCGTTCGAACTGTTCAGTTAGTGCGTCGCAGTATTGAGTACGCTCCCCATCCAGGCGCTCACCATATTGCGCGATCACCCTGTTCCAGTGCTGTAGTTCGGTTGGGTTCACCTTCCTACCAGATTTGAGCAGTGCATTCTTCTGTTTCAATCCCGCCCGATACTGGCCCCAAACTTCAAGAAAGCGATGTTCCACGTGAAACATTCCCCAGTCCAGCAGGCTGCGTCGCAAAGACGGACCGCCCTCAATCAGGTCCATGGAATTGGTCTCGATGGAAATCACGGGAAAGACCTTTGCCAAGGAGGACACTTTCTGTTGAACCTTGCCATCCAACTTGGCAGATGTGACCCCCTTACCGCTCTTGGAGATCCCCACTCTGTGCTTACCAGAGTGCTCTGATTCGATAGCACTGAACACCACCAACTGTTCGGAACCCTGCCTGATCAGCTTTTTACTGTCCGGCGTGCGAAAAGAACGCCCATTGGAGAGTAGGGCAATGGATTCCAGCAAACTGGTTTTGCCGCTGCCGTTAGCGCCAATAACAAAATTGGTGTTGGGATGGGGGAGGAGAGAAACAGACTGGAGGTTCCGAAGATTGGACACCTCCAGTGAAAGGAGACGCATACAGAGTTTACTGGTTGCTGCTACAAGCGCATGGGCATAACGACGTACATGGCGGAATCATCGTTGGCATCAGTGACCAGAGCACTGCTGTTGGAATCGGCCAATTGCAACTTTACGTTTTCACTGCGAATCACGTTCATCACGTCCAACAGGTAATTGACGTTGAAACCGATTTCCAACTCACCACCGGCATAATCCACATTGATGGTTTCTTCTGCCTCTTCCTGCTCAGGGTTGTTCGCCACCGTGGTCAGGCTGCCATTTTCAAAACGCAGGCGAACACCCCGGTATTTTTCATTGGACAGAATCGACACGCGGGAAAAGCACTGCTTCATCTCATTCTTATCACTGATCACGGTCTTATCGCTGTTCTTGGGCAGCACCCGCTCGTAATCAGGGAACTTCCCATCGATCAACTTCGAGGTAAACCGCAGATCTACGCTCTCGACCCGGATATGGTTGGCACTCAGGGAAACAGACACGTCGGCGTCCATATCCGCAAACAATTTGGATAACTCTAAAACACCCTTGCGCGGAACGATGGCCTGCACTGGAGATTCCACCTCAACCTGGATCTCAGCGTTACACAGTGCCAGCCGGTGGCCATCAGTGGAAACCGCCCGCAACAGATTGGTAGAGACTTCGAACAACATGCCGTTCAGATAAAAGCGCACATCCTGCTGGGCCATGGCAAAGCCGGTACGATCAATCACCGATTTCAGATAACCCTGGTTGATGGAGAAGGTTACGTTACCGGTGGCGTCCTCCAGATTCGGAAACTCATTAGAGGGGAGGGTTGCCAGACTGAAGCGGCTACGACCGGCTTTCACCGATAACTTCTGCTCTTCGGTGGAAAACTGAATGCTGCTTTCGTCAGGTAAGGATTTACAGATATCCAGCAGTTTTTTGGCGGGAACCGTAATTTCAGCGTGCTCGTACTGACCTTCCAGGGCGACGTGGGCCACCAACTCGACTTCAAGATCGGTGCCGGTCAGCGACAGGGTGTCGCCATCCACCACCATCAATACGTTGGACAGCACCGGCAAGGTTTGCCTGCGCTCCACCACACCGGCTACCTGTTGCAAGGGTCGTAATAGTTTTTCCCGCTCAATGGTAAAGTTCATAACGAATCCTAAAGCTAGTTAGTGCTAACTTACGAGGTCAACAACCTCAATAAATTGGTATAGTCCTCACGCACATCGGAACTGGTCTCCCGCAGCTCCTTGATCTTGCGACAGGCATGCAACACGGTGGTATGGTCGCGACCACCAAAGGCATCGCCAATCTCGGGCAAACTGTGATTGGTGAGTTCTTTGGCCAGTGCCATGGCGATCTGGCGTGGGCGGGCCACGGATCGACTGCGTCGCTTGGATAAAATATCCGCGATCTTGATCTTGAAATACTCGGCCACGGTTTTCTGTATATTATCGATGCTGACCTGCTTCTCCTGCAACGCCAGCAAATCCTTCAAAGACTCCTTCACGAAGTCCAGCGTAATGGGCTTGCCGGTAAAATGCGCGTTGGCCACCACCCGCTTTAACGCGCCCTCCAGCTCACGCACATTGGAGCGCACCCGCTGGGCTACGAAAAACGCTGCTTCATCCGGCAGATTGATTTTCGCCTCTTCGGCTTTTTTCATCAAAATGGCAACCCGGGTCTCCAGTTCCGGCGGCTCCACCGCCACCGTCAAGCCCCAACCGAAACGACTCTTCAGGCGTTCTTCCACCCCGCTGATCTCCTTGGGGTAGCGGTCACTGGTAAGGATCATCTGCTGACCGCCTTCCAACAGCGCATTGAAGGTGTGGAAGAACTCCTCCTGGGAGCGCTCTTTGCCGGCAAAGAACTGGATATCATCGATCAAGAGGGCATCCACAGATCGATAGAAGCGTTTGAATTCGTTGATGGCATTGATCTGCAGGGCTTTTACCATATCCGCCACAAAGCGTTCGGAATGCAGGTACACCACTTTGGCATTGGGGTTCTGGGCCATCATGAAATTGCCCACCGCGTGCATCAAGTGGGTTTTACCCAAACCCACACCGCCGTACAGGAACAGGGGGTTGTAGGCCTGGCCTGGATTCTCCGCCACCTGGGTGGCTGCCGCCCGGGCCAGCTGGTTCGACTTACCTTCCACAAAGCTGGTGAAGGTAAAGGCAGGATTCAGGTTGGTCTTGTGCTTGATGGTCCCGCCCATATCCACTTCCCGGGCTTTGGCTTCCTTTATAGTACCTTTATTAGAGATAGCACCTTTATTAGAGGCCGCCGCAGAGGAGGTATTGGAATCATCAGCTTTGGAGGCCGGCAGGGTGTGCTCCACCACGGTTACTGAACGACCGGAACGGCCGGTGGAGGTATCCACATTGGACGGTGTCGGCTTGGTCTGGCGGGAACCGATGGCCAGCACCACGTGCAGGGGTTCTTCATCCAGCGCCAATTCTTTCATCAATTCCGAGATACGACCCAGGAACTTTTCATTCACCCAGTCCAGAACAAACCGGTTCGGGGCCAACAGGCGCAACTGTACGCCATCCACTTCAGCCTGCAGCGGTCGTATCCACATATTGAATTGCTGTGAGGGTAATTCTTCTTGTAATCGATCCAGGCATTGATGCCATAGCGAACTTACCACTTGGCCAGCCCCCAGTGATATCGGCGATTTGAAATGGAATGAACCCAGAATGATATACCCCGATCCAAGACTTATCCACAGAAGAAAGTGAGTTTTTTAGCCGCCAACTCCTTGACTGATCGAGTGAATTTATCTTGTGGACAAAACCTGCATGAACACAGGGAATAACTGGGTACCAAACCGGGGATAACCGGGTAACCTGACTTATCCACATCTATATCATCAATTTCTCAGCAGCTAATACCGTTTTATAACACATAGTTATTAATGTCCTAACTATATGTATTTTATATACAAATAGAGGTTATCCACAGAAACTATCAACACTAGTAACAACAACCATAATCTTTTCTTTATATATTCTTTATTTATTATTACGACCTGTGGATGGTGAAAAAACGGCGTGCCATCACTGATTGACAGTCCCTTTTGTTAACCGTAGAATTGCGCCTCTTTTTCCCATGGTGGGTCAGGGGCTTCGAAAGTCACAACACAAGAGTCACTTTGTGAACCACCCTGAAACACTTGAACACACCAGAGCGGTCGAACCATGAAAAGAACATTTCAACCCAGCAATCTGAAGCGCAAGCGCACCCACGGTTTCCGTGCCCGTATGGCCACCAAGAACGGTCGTAAAGTCCTGGCTCGTCGTCGCGCCAAAGGCCGTCATCGTCTCTGCGCCTAAAAGCTGAATCGGTGGCGTGAGCCCGTTTTCCTTTCAACGCCACCAGCGCCTGCTGACCCCGTCACAATACAAAAGTGTATTTGACCAAACAGAAGGCCGCGTCAGTCATTCCGCTTTTTTACTGCTTGCACGTAAAACCCAGCCGGAGCAACCCGCCCGGCTGGGTTTGGTCGTGGCTAAAAAACACCTTAAGCGCGCGGTGGATCGCAACGCATTCAAGCGGGTCGTCCGTACCCAGTTTCGCCTGTCACAGGAGCAGCTGACGGGCCTGGATATCGTGGTGTTAGCCCGCCCGGGCGTGAAAGAGCTGGATTCACTGCAATTGGCGGCCGAACTCCAGAAGTACTGGCCCAAGCTGATGCGGCGGTGTCATACTGCCCCGACCCAGTCCTAGGGGGTACTCCACTGAAAGCGGTCGCCCTGTTCCTGCTTAAGCTCTACCAACTGGCCATCAGCCCGTTGATGCCGCCCCATTGTCGCTTTGAACCCTCCTGTTCGACTTATGCCCAAGAAGCGATCCAACGCTATGGCTTTGCTCGCGGCAGCCTGTTAACCTTGCGGCGGCTATCTAAATGTCATCCTTGGGGTCCCGGCGGCTATGATCCGGTACCGGACGCAAACGGCCACCAGGGTTGTAATCATTCAAAAACTAATCCGACAGACAGTAAGTGAAGATGGACTGGCAACGAACCCTCTTGATCGCCGCTCTGGCCGTGGTGTCTTACATGATGATTCTGCAATGGCAGAAAGATTATGTGGAAGCACCCCAGTTGGAACAGGTGGAATCTTATGCACAAAGTTATCCACAAGACCTGGCGGAAGACGTCCCCACTGAAGACATCGCAAGCGCGGCCGATGTGCCCCAGGATCCGTCCGTAGCGGCGGACACTCCGGCCCTGGAAACCCTGAAACCCACCAGGGGATTGATCCGGGTGGAAACCGATGTGCTGTCGGTGAAAATCAATCCAGTGGGCGGCGATATTGTGGCCGTGGGCCTGAAGGACTATCCCGCGTCCCTGGCCACACCCAACGTGCCCTTTACCTTGCTGGAATCCTCCAACGAGCATACCTACATTTCCCAGAGTGGCCTGATCGGCCCGGACGGTCCGGACAGCAATCCCGGTGGCCGCCCCCAGTACGCCAGTGACCAGACCAGCTATACCCTCAGCGGGAAAGAGCTGGTGGTGACCCTGCGTTACCAGCAGGATAACGGCGCCCTCATCAGTAAAGTGTTCACCTTCACCGCCGGCAGTCATGTGGTGAACGTGGATCATCGGGTGGAAAACCACGGCACCGACACCTGGCAGGGCCTGATGTACGGCCAGATCAAACGTGATGGCAGTGCGGATCCGGGTCTCAACAGCATGGTGGGCTTTGGCTTACCCACCTATCTTGGCGGCGCCTACTGGGATCAGGAAAAGACCTATAACAAGATCAGCTTCGACGATATGGTGGAAGCGCCGCTGAACAAGAAAATCCCAGGCGGTTGGTTGGCCATGATCCAGCACTATTTTATGAGTGCCTGGATACCGGACCAGGATCAGACCCACCACTACAGCACCCGGGTGGCCAAGGGCAACCACATCATCGGTTTCACCACGCCCAAGATTTCCGTAGCGCCCGAGCAGTCCCACACCTTTACTGCCCGTTTCTACGCAGGGCCTAAAATCCAGAAAGATCTGAAAGCACTGTTGCCCGGCAAGGGCATGGACCTGGCCATTGATTTCGGCCCCCTGTTTTTCATTTCGGAGATTCTGTTCTGGTGCCTGGATACGTTCCATTCCTGGACGGGTAATTGGGGCTTCGCCATTATTCTCTTAACCATGTTGGTAAAAGTGGTGTTCTTCTATCCCTCTGCGCTGAGCTACAAATCCATGGCCAAGATGCGCAAGGTGGCTCCGGAGATGACCCGGTTGCGGGAGCAGTACGGCGATGATCGGCAGAAGTTGTCCCAGGAAATGATGAATCTCTACAAGAAAGAGAAAATCAATCCGCTGGGTGGCTGTTTGCCAATTCTGATTCAGATGCCGGTGTTCCTGGCCCTGTATTGGGCGTTGTTAGAGAGTGTGGAGTTACGCCAGGCGCCCTTCCTGTTCTGGATCCAGGATCTGGCGGTGATGGACCCTTATTTTGTGCTGCCCTTGATCATGGGTGGCAGTATGTGGGTGCAGCAGATGTTGAACCCGGCTCCGCCGGACCCCATGCAGGCCAAAGTGATGAAGATGATGCCAATCCTGTTCACCGTCATGTTCCTCTGGTTCCCGGCGGGTCTGGTACTGTACTGGGTGACCAACAACATTCTGTCCATTACCCAGCAGTATGTGATTACCAAGCGCATTGAATCCGGCGCCAGCAGCTGACGCCTTCACCGGAACAGCCAGTGAACGACCTTCGCGGTTTGGATAACGACACCATTGCGGCCCAGGCGACTCCGCCGGGGCGCGGTGGCGTTGGCATCATCCGCCTGTCCGGTGCCAAGGCCAACGTCATTGCCCGCACACTGTGTAAAAGAAACCTGCCGTTTGAACCCCGCTTTGCCCACTTCGCCCGCTTTCACGATGGTGATGGCCAGGTGTTGGACGAAGGACTGGTGTTGTATTTTCCTGCCCCCAACTCGTTTACCGGCGAGGATGTGGTGGAACTGCAGGGCCACGGCGGCCCAGTGGTGATGGCATCGCTGCTCAATCAGGTGGTGGAACTGGGTGCACGGGTGGCGCGCCCCGGTGAGTTCTCCGAACGGGCGTTCCTCAATGACAAAATCGACCTGGCCCAGGCCGAGGCCATTGCCGACCTGATTGATTCCTCCTCTGAACAGGCTGCGCGCAGTGCGTTGCGCTCCCTGCAGGGGGCTTTCTCCGACCAGATCAATACCCTGGTGGAACAGGTAATTGCCCTCCGCATGTACGTGGAAGCCGCCATCGACTTCCCGGAGGAGGAAATCGATTTTCTGGCGGATGGGAAAGTGCTGGGGGATCTGGATGCCATCATCGAGCAGCTGAATCAGGTGTTCAAGGCCGCCAATCGCGGTGTATTAATGAAAGAAGGGATGAAGGTGGTGCTGGCAGGCAAGCCCAACGCGGGCAAATCCAGTCTGCTCAACGCCTTGTCCGGTCGAGATACTGCCATTGTGACCCCCATCGCCGGCACCACCCGGGATGTATTGCGGGAACACATCCACCTGGACGGCATGCCACTGCACATCACTGACACCGCTGGCCTGCGGGACAGCCCGGATGAGGTGGAGCAGGAAGGCATCCGCCGGGCCTGGGAGGAAATCCGTCAGGCTGATCGCGTGCTGATGCTGGTGGATGGCACCACCGCAAGCGCTGCGGATTTTTCAGCTCAGGCTCTGTGGCCGGAATTCGTGCAACAGTTGCCGGCGGGAACCCCACTCACCCTGGTGCTGAATAAAATCGACCTGATGACGGATGTCCCGTCGCTGGATAGCGCGGGTTACACCGTGATTCCACTGTCCGCCAAAACGGGCGAGGGAGTGGACGTGCTGCGGGAGCACCTGAAATCCTCCATGGGCTACAGTGGTGAGAATCAGGGGAGTTTCACCGCTCGCCAGCGACATATAGAAGCCCTCAGGCGGGCCCGCTCTGCCTTGGACCAGGGACGTGAGCAATTAGTGTGCGCCGGAGCCGGCGAGCTGTTGGCAGAGGATCTGCGTCTGGCGCAGGAACACCTGGGTGAAATAACCGGCCGCTTCACCCCGGACGATCTCTTGGGAAGAATCTTTTCCAGCTTCTGTATTGGTAAGTAAAACAAATACTTATAAGAAATTATCCGACATCGCACTGAACCCTCGATCCCTGTAAGAGAATTCGACAGGGTGCTTTCCCTGTGACGTGTAAACATTTCTTTACAGTCATGTTGCTCTGATTAAATGTTAAAAATGAAGCATTTGATTGAGTGGCTCCCTAATTGGGTGCGACCCTCTCAGGCTTGTAAACTACCTTGAAAAGTAGAATAAACGTTATATAAATCAAATACTTAACATGATATACAGGGTAAAATTTTGGTTAACTATTGATCGGTTTCAGGCTTTATTCTGTCGGTATTCTTAACACTATGAACGTGAAATTATGTTAACTATATGATTTTTAATAAAATATTTTTTGGCCTACTGTTTGCAGATCAAGGCACATCGCAGTGAGCGACCAATCCAGCGATCTCCAAAGGAAGTAGAGATCACAGTTTTGGGTACAGATTCCGGTCTGTTTGCGGCAAAGGGAGGTTGACCCCTGAGGTCAGTCGTTATTGCCTTGTATTCCTTCCCACTTGCCTTAACGGCCCCCCAATTCTGGCCCGGCAAGATTGGCCCCCCCGGTACGATGCTGGGGCCGGCGAAGAACACAGAAACTTCAAAGTCAGACTTCTGATTTTGGCTGGAGCTGTTTGTTTGATTTTCAGTGTGCAAAGACGAACTCTTATTGATTTGGGCGACGTAGTATTATGAGCAACGATGGATTTGTGAGAAACAACGTAAATCAGTTTGCGTTTCTGTATCGATTAGTCGATCTCGTAATCATTCAGGCAACGCTTTTTCTGGCAACCCAGTTGTACGGAGTGCAGTACGATTTCCAGCACTTTGTTTTGGCACTGATTGCCAATGTATCGTTTTCGTTTGTGTCTGAACTGCTGTGGCTATACCGCTCCTGGCGTGCCGGTGCACTCAAGGAGATGCTGTTCTACAGTTTCCTCAGCTGGGTGGTGGCCCTGTTGCCAGTGCTGTTGTTTGTGTTTTTCGCCCAGGTGGCAGAGCACTTCTCCCGTCTGATATTGGGTGCCTGGATCGTTTCCACCTTTGTTGCGCTCAGTGGCTGGCGAATTGCCTTCCGTTACTTTCTATTTCACATGCGTCGCCGCGGACACAATACCCGCAAAGTGGGCATCATTGGTTTGTCCGATTCCGGCTGCAAGCTGGCGAAAGAATTGCGGGACCATCCGGAAACCGGCTACGTGCTGAAAGGTATTTTTGATGATCGCGCAGGGGATCGTCTGGACTGCGAATTTGTGTCCGGTCTGGAAGGCAATGTCGCGGAAGGGGTACGTCGGGCTCAAGCCGGCGAGTTTGATGAGCTGTTCATCGGTCTGCCGTTTACCGCAAAAAATCGAATCGAGCACATCCTGCGTCTGCTGGGTGATACCACCGTCGATGTGCACCTGATTCCGGACTTCTTCATCTACAATCTGCTGCATGCCCGCATTGGTCAGGTGGGCGAGCTGCAGACCGTCAGTGTGTACGACACGCCCATTCGTGGTGGCTGGTCGCTGTTGAAACGCATGGAGGATCTGGTGTTGTCGCTGATGATCCTGACCGTGATCGCCATTCCCATGTTGTTCATCGCCATCGGTGTGAAGCTGTCTTCCCGTGGCCCGGTAATCTTCGCCCAGGATCGATACGGCCTGGACGGACGCAAGATCAAAGTCTACAAATTCCGCTCCATGCGGGTAACGGAGAATGGCGCCAAGGTAACGCAGGCATCAAAAAACGATTCCCGCATCACGCCGTTCGGAGCCTTCCTGCGTCGTACTTCGCTGGACGAACTGCCCCAGTTCATCAACGTACTGCAGGGCACCATGTCCATTGTTGGCCCCCGCCCCCATGCGGTTGCCCACAACGAGGAATACCGTAAGCAGATTGAATACTATATGCTGCGGCACAAGATGAAACCGGGTATTACCGGCTGGGCCCAGATCAACGGCTGGCGTGGTGAAACCGATACCCTGGACAAGATGAAGATGCGTATCCAGTACGATCTGGAGTACATCCGCAACTGGTCCTTGTGGATGGATTGCCGGATCATTCTGGCTACGTTCACCAAAGGCTTTGTGGGTCAGAACGCTTACTAAAGCACTCGGAATCCCGAGCACAAAAAAAGCCATCAAACGATGGCTTTTTTTGTTATTCCGATATTTATTTTGGCAGTAGTGGTTGCCACCAGTCCTGATTTTCCAGATACCAGTCCACGGTTTTCACCAGGCCCTGCTCAAAGTCAACGCTGGGTTTGTAGCCAAGCTCATCACGGATTTTTTTGGCGTCGATGGCATAACGTCGGTCATGGCCGGCGCGGTCGGTGACGAAGGTGATCAGCTCCTTGCTGGACTGCCCATTGGCCATGGGGCTGGCACTGAATTGCTCTTTCAACTCTGGGCGACTGTTGAAGATGCTGTCCATGGTGTCACACAGCACATTCACCAAGGATAAGTTATCCCATTCGTTTTCACCGCCAACGTTGTAGGTTTCACCCACAATGCCTTGTTCCAGGATCAAGCCGATGCCGACACAGTGATCCTTCACATACAACCAGTCCCGGATGTTCTTGCCGTCACCGTAAATGGGCAGGGATTTACCGTGCAGGATATTGGTGATGCACAGGGGAATCAGCTTTTCAGGAAAGTGATAGGGCCCATAGTTATTGGAACAGTTGCTGGTGGTGGTGTTCAGACCGTAGGTGTGGTGATAGGCGCGAACCAGGTGATCGGACGCTGCCTTCGAAGCAGAATAGGGTGAATTGGGTTCGTACTGATTGGCTTCGGTGAAAGCGGGGTCACTTGCGTCCAGCGAACCGAACACTTCATCGGTGGAAATGTGATGAAAGCGATGGCGGTCGAAGTTCTGCTTTTGGGTCAGCCACACTTCCCGCGCGGCCTTCAACAGGGAATGGGTTCCCACCACGTTGGTTTCAATAAAAGCGTCCGGACCGGTAATGGATCGATCCACATGGCTTTCTGCAGCGAAATGCACGATGGTATCCAGATCGTGCTTCTGCAGCAGCTCGGTGACCAGCGCCTGGTCGATGATATCACCCTGAACAAATTCAACCCGGTTACTCTGCAGAGCCAGATCCAGACTGGCCAGATTGCCGGCATAGGTCAGTGCATCCAGCACCACAATCCGGCAGTCGGGATAGCGTTCCAGGCAATAATACACAAAGTTCACACCGATAAAGCCTGCCCCGCCGGTGATTAAGAGCTTACGCACAGCTGTCTCCTTAACATTACTCGGTTATTCAAAAATCTATTGGCTGGCAAGTCGATCCAGCACAGCACGCAACTCTGCCCGCCAATGCACCTTGGGTGCCTGCACATCATCATAGGTCCTGGATTTATCCAATACGCTGTAGGCCGGACGTTTTGCCGGTGTCGGGTAATCTGCGGTGAAAATCGGGTTGATCTTCACACCGGAGGGAACCAGGTCACGGGCTTGCGCCTCTTCATAAATGGCCACGGCAAAATCGTACCAGCTGGCCACGCCGGCATCGGTCCAGTGATACACGCCGTTGCCGCCGGAATCGAGAAAACGCACCAGGGTATCCGCCAGGCTATAGGCGGAAGTGGGGGTTCCCACCTGATCACACACGATGCCGAGGGTGTCCCTCTCCCGCATTAAGCGCAACATGGACAGCAGGAAATTAGCGCCCACATCGGAATACAACCAGGCGGTGCGAACGATCACCGAGCGCCCGGGATGGTATTGGGCAATGGCCTGCTCGCCGGCGAATTTGGACTGACCGTAAGCTCCGATCGGCTGGCAGGGCGCATCCGTGGTATAGGGTGTGGACTGGTTACCGGAGAACACGAAATCCGTGGAAACGTGAAACAGTGGGCGATCCAATGCCGCGCAGGCCTGTGCCATGGCGGCGACTGAATGTTGGTTGATGCAATAGGCCAGTTCGACCTCGGACTCGGCTTTATCCACCGCGGTATAGGCGGACAGATTCAACACGCAGTCGGGCTGTGTTTCTGTAATAAAGGGCGCGATGGCCTGAGTGTCCGTCAGATCGATCTCCGCCCGGGTGGCGGCCACCACGTCATGCCCGGCCAATTTGGGCAGCAGGCATTGACCCAGCTGCCCGTTGGCACCGAATACCAACACCTTCATGCTGCGCCACCTTCAAAAAAGTCCGCCTGCTGTAATGTAGCACCTTCTGCATCCTTGGCCGAAAGCAGGGGAGCTTCGCCTTCCTTAAGGGGCCAGGTGATGTTCATATCAGGGTCGTTCCACAACAGACTGCGCTCATACTCCGGCGCATAGTAATCCGTACACTTATAGAGAAATTCTGCACTTTCCGACAGCACCAGAAAACCGTGGGCAAAACCCGGGGGCACCCAGAACAACCGCTTGTTCTCGGCGGAAAGTTCCACGCCCACCCATTTGCCGAAGTGGGGGGATGCCTTGCGCATATCCACTGCCACATCGAATACGCGCCCTTCGGTGACCCGGACCAGCTTACCCTGTGGGTTCTGGATCTGGTAATGCAGGCCCCGTAACGTCAGGCGCTTCGATTTGCTGTGGTTGTCCTGGATGAAGCGGCCCTTGATGCCCAGCTCTTCCGCCCAGCTGTCCCGCCAGCTTTCCAAAAAGAAACCGCGATCGTCGCCAAAGACTTTGGGTTCGATGATCTTTACGTCTGGAATGTCGGTTGGAATGATCTTCATATTTGAGAGGGTCCGTGTTTGTCGGTCAGAATTTTTTCCAGATATTGCCCGTAACCGCTTTTGCGCAGGGGTTCGATCAGCTGAGCCATCTGTTCAGCGCTGATGTATTTCATCTTATAGGCGATTTCTTCCGGGCAGCCGATTTTAAGGCTTTGCCGGTCTTCCACCAGCTTCATGAAGTTGGCGGCATCCAACAGGGAGTCGTGGGTGCCGGTGTCGAGCCAGGCATAACCGCGGCCCAGCACTTCCACGCTTAACTGCCCCTGGTCCAGATACACCTTATTCACATCGGTGATCTCCAGCTCGCCCCGCTCGGAGGGCTTGATGGACTTGGCGATATCCACCACCTGGTTATCGTAGAAATACAACCCGGTGACGGCAATGGAGGACTTGGGTTTTTTCGGCTTCTCTTCGATGTCCGTGACCTGGCCATCGTCGGAATAACTTACAACGCCGTAGCGCTCGGGGTCTTTAACGTAGTATCCAAAGACCGTTGCACCGGACTCCTTCTGGGCCACTTTCTGTAATTTCTGCGACAGGCCGCCACCGTAAAACAGATTGTCCCCCAGTACCAGGCTCACGTGGTCCTGACCGACGAACTGCTCGCCGATGATGAAGGCCTGTGCCAGGCCGTCTGGGGAGGGCTGCTGGGCATATTGAATATTGATGCCCCATTGACTGCCGTCGCCCAGCAAATGCTGGAACGCCTCTGCATCCCGGGGCGTGGTGATGATCAGCACATCCTTGATACCGGACAACATCAGAGTGGACAGGGGGTAGTAAATCATCGGCTTATCGTAAACCGGCATGAGCTGTTTGCTGACGCTGTGCGTTAAAGGGTGCAGGCGTGTACCACTGCCCCCGGCCAGAATGATGCCTTTCATACCCATTTTCTATCCTTCCTTCTTCATCGATTAGCGGCATTGAATGCCGGCAACTCAAGGTGTGACTCTAACAGACTTTCACGGATGTCTCGCCCGTGGCGTGACAATTGTTATTCAAGAATCAGACCAGTGCTGTGGGCACGCCACAGTCAGGGCTTCATACTAAGGGCGTCTATGGTACGGGGCAATTGTGGAGCCCCCATTACGGGGTGCCCGTAACATCCTCCGCATTCAAAATGGCAAAATTTGCGCTTTTGCGCAGGGAGCTTTTGCTTAGTGTGAAGGGTCTTATAGTTTAGACTATGGGGCTCATGTGACGGGCAACTTTGGCAGGATTTACAGAAAGTTACGTTACGTAACTATCGCTATAAAGCGCATGGTCATAATTTTACTATAGTTGAGCAGTAACTTTACAGTCTGCGAGACAGTCTGCGAGTAGTAACCTGTATTGGGGCGGTATCGGCTATGACTAACGAAGGATTTGTTAGAAACAACGTAAACCAGTTTGCGTTCATGTATCGTTTGGCGGACCTGGTGATCATCCAGTTGGGATTGCTGTTGGCGACCCTGATCTACGGCGTTCAATATGATTTCCTCTATTTTGTCCTGGCATTGATCGCGAACCTGTCCTACTCCTTCGTCTCTGAATTGCTGTGGTTATATCGCTCCTGGCGTGCCGGTGCGCTCAAGGAAATGCTGTTCTACACCCTGTTGAGCTGGACCATCGCCCTGCTGCCGGTGTTGATGTTTGTGTTCTTTGCCAAAACTGCGGAACACTATTCCAGGCTTATCCTGGGGGGCTGGATCGTGGCCACCCTGTGCTTTTTGTGCGGTTGGCGCATTCTGTTCCGACTGTTTCTGTTTCACATGAGGAAGCAGGGACACAACACCCGATCGGTGGCCATCATCGGGCTCTCGGATTCGGGCTGCAAGCTGGTTCAGGAAATCCTGGATCACCCGGAAACCGGCTACAAGCTCAAAGCCATCTTCGACGATCGTTCCAAAGAGAATAAACTCGACCGCATCAACAACCGGTTCAGCGACCTGGTGGAGGGTGATGTGAATGAAGGGGTGAGACGGGCCCAGGCCGGCGAGTTTGAAGTCCTCTTCGTTGGATTGCCGTTCTCTGCCAAAAGCCGGATCGAACAAATACTGAGGCTGTTGGGGGACACCACTGTGGATGTCCACCTGATTCCGGATTTCTTTATTTACAACCTGCTGCATGCCCGCATTGGCCAGGTCGGTGGACTGCAAACCGTCAGTGTGTATGACACGCCCATGCGCGGGGGCTGGTCATTGCTGAAGCGTGTGGAAGATCTGGTGCTGTCGCTGATCATCCTTACCGTGATCGCCATCCCGATGCTGGTCATTGCCATTGGGGTGAAGCTATCCTCCCGCGGGCCGGTAATCTTCGCCCAGGATCGATACGGCCTGGATGGACGCAAAATCAAGGTCTACAAATTCCGCTCCATGCGGGTGACGGAGAATGGTGCCAAGGTAACGCAGGCATCGAAGAACGATTCCCGCATCACGCCGTTCGGCGCCTTCCTGCGGCGTACCTCACTGGATGAACTACCCCAGTTTATCAACGTGCTGCAGGGCTCCATGTCCATTGTGGGGCCCAGACCCCATGCGGTTGCCCACAACGAGGAATACCGCAAGCAGATTGAGTACTACATGCTGCGGCACAAAATGAAGCCCGGTATTACCGGCTGGGCTCAGGTAAACGGCTGGCGCGGTGAGACCGACACCCTGGACAAGATGAAAATGCGCATCCACTACGACCTGGAGTACATTCGTCATTGGTCCCTGTGGATGGACTGCAAAATCATATTTGCAACTTTCACTAAAGGCTTTGTGGGCGCCAACGCTTACTGATCACAGTAACGACCACTGGCCATTGTAAAGCACCACCGCAAACAGTACCGCATTGGTGACGCCGTGGGCGATGATGGCGTCCAGGATGTGGGTACTTCGGTAGCGCACCCACGAGTATACCAATCCGGCTAATGTCCCCTCCAACCAGGCACCATGCAACAGGCCAAAGGCCACCGAACTGCCAACAAAGGCAAAGGCGGAAAACAGCAGTGACCCCCGGTTGGCAACCGGCTGGGAAGAGAGCTTGCACAGAAGATAGCTCCGGAAACCCAGCTCTTCGGCAATGGGTACGGTCACCGACGATCCCACCAGGCGGAAGAACAGCCACAACCCCACCAGCCACCCCGGCGTTTGCTCAAACGCACTGGTGTACTGTTGATCCACCTCGCCATCCGTGCTCACCATCAGTATCCACATCACCGCCACAACCAGTCCGGCCGCAATGGAAAAATAGTTCCAGGTGAACGGCCGCAGGTCCAGATAGCGGAAACAGTACAGTACCACTGCGCCGACCACGATCACGCGCAAGGGATATAACCAGTCGAACTGACCGGAGAGAGCCTGGGTAAGGAACGTCATGGCCAGCAATGCAATCAATGGGAGCAGCGTAGCAATGGGTACGTTCATGGTGCGGGAGAACGGTTGGGCCGAGGCTTTTTGTTTGACGAAAAACGCGCTGTTATGCGCCAGCCACATCAAGCCCACAGAGGTCAGAATAAACGTGATCCAGCCGGCCTGGGTGTGGAATCCCCAGACGGCCACATCCGGTGACCACAGGGCACCGATCAGAATCAAAACCACTATCCGTACGATGTTGAATAACCAGATGACGATGGCGCCGATGGGGAACAGCAGAAGGGCCCGTGGAAACCGGAAATCCGCCCGAAAGCTGTAAAGAAACACAAACACAAAGGCGGTCACCAGGCCAATGCCCTCATAACCGGAGCATTGCGTGTCGATGTTCACCAGAAAACGGTGGAAACCGATGATGCGACCCTCGGGGTCCACATAAACATCGTTACTGAACCATTCCAGACACCCGGCCACCAGATAGAAGGTAAAATCGGCGAAATGGGACCACAGCCCCTGGGTGGCGATACTCAGGGTCCATACCAATACACTGAGGACCACTGCAAAAACGATAGCCCACTTTTGTTCCCTCATGACCTGTTGCCAGAACCCCGGGCTGGCAAAGGCCGCCAACGTCAGCAGTGCCAACAGCAACCCCAGCGCCACCCACAGGGATTGAAAAGCCAGCTGCCCGGGGCCCGGGCTGAAGGCCGGGGTCGTGCCCCAGTAAAACAGACCAAAGACCGCCACCTGGGCCAGCAGAATAATCGCAGAGCGGGGGCTATAGAGCGTGATAAACAACCGACGATAGTCGTTCAACTGCTTTTGAATCAGAATCAGGAAAATAATAACGGCCAGTACCAGGGAGCGGGATATGGCTTTCCCATGGCTGAACAGCAGCTCCCCCAACCAGGTGTCATGTGAGCTCTTCACCGCCGAATATACATGAGAACCGATTGCAAACTTTTCCAGGATCAACACCAGAATGACAAGCAAGACGCTTCCGATGATGAGGAATTGTGACGCTGGTTTAGTCTGTAAGGTGCCCATTCAACCTGCTTTAACCACGGAGTGGCCTTTGAAAGTGGACGGATATTCTAGCGTGGAGACGGATGTACCTTAAAGCGCATTTGCAGCACGGACATTGCAGTGTCAAATTGGAGGAGGATGAAACTGTGTCAACGAAGACCCGGACTCCGGATAACAATCCGGCAGCCCAGGTTCTGATTGCGCAGTGGCTTATGCCTGATCAGAGCTGCGACGCTCTCTGGCGACCAATACCAAACCGGCCAGGAGGGCCAATGCGATGGCGGTGCCGCCGGCATTGATTTCAGGTACTTTCTCAGCGTCATGAGAGTGGTCTTTTTCACAGTACTGACCGCCATGGTGATGGCCACGCTTGTGGTCACGGTCGCCGTAGCGGTGTTTGTGTTTGTCCGGGTGAGAGCTACCGCTGAAGGCATAGCTCGGCACCATCACAATCACCAGTGTTAACAAGAATGCTTTCACGGTATTCATTTAAGTTTGCCCCACATTGAAAATTGATGCTTTAAAACCGGATACAACCCGAATCGGCGTTGACCTCACCGGCCCCCTGGGTAAAGCAAGTAGTGGGCCAACCTTTGCTTGCCTGCCATATCAGGTATTTAGAGTGTTTTTTAACCAGTCGTGCAAAAAAAACCGACACCAATACAAGTGAATCCATCGACCAAATCACAATATTGAAATTTTTATTCGAGAAAATACCCGGTTGATCGATCTGTCTGTGTGATTTTTAGCCAGCTCTGGGGCTGCGAGTCCCGACTGTTAATGAATTCGACACTGGTTGCATAACCGAATTCCACAGGGGGATTGATTTGCAATCAAGACCGGAGCAGAGCATGCTTTGCAAGTCGCGGGAACGAGGTAAATGGCGGCTCCCCGCTGACAGACTCTCACATTCCTGTGCCGGCAAAGCGGCCGTTTTTTCGAGTCTTCACTTATACTTTTGATTATCTGACAGGGACTTAGCAGTGTTTAGTATTGTCATTCCGGCCCATAACGAAGCTTCGGTCATTGGGCGGTGTCTGGCTGCCTTGCTGGAAGGTTTGGAGGGCAATCAGTTCGAAATCATCGTGGTTTGCAATGGCTGCGCCGACGATACGGCCGCCATCGCCCGCAACTATTCCGGTGTAAAGGTCATCGAACTGGATGTTGCCTCCAAAGTGGCGGCATTGAATGCCGGGGACGAGGCAGCTTCAGGTTTTCCAAGGGCTTACATCGATGCGGACATCCAATTGAAGGGGTCAGATCTGCTGCAGGCCCTGCAGGCGTTTGAAACGCCCGGGGTTGAAATAGTGGCCCCTAGATTGCATGTAGATTTGGCCAGATCCAGCGCCATGGTCAAGGCGTTCTATGGAATCTGGATGCAGCTTCCCTATTTTGCCGATGGTCAGATGGTGGGGTCCGGGGTGTTCATACTGTCAGAATCTGGGCGTCAGCGCTTTGGACCGTTCCCTCAGCTCATAGCCGATGATGGCTATGTCAGGTCCTTGTTCGGCGGCCAGGAACGACGTACAGCCACAGGCTGTCAGTTCACCATTTTTGCCCCCCAAAACCTCTCGGATCTGATCAAGATCAAGAGCCGGGTGCGGTTCGGCAATATGGAACTGAAGATGAAATTCCCGGAGCTGTCGGTGGGCAGTGAGAACTCCCCCCGGGCCTTGCTGTCTCTGGTATTGAAGAAGCCGTGGTTGCTGCCTGCGGCGATGGTGTATGCCTACGTACAATGGCAAACCAAGCGCAACGCAGACCATCGCATGGCCATTGCGGATTTCAGTACCTGGGAGCGGGACAACTCGTCCAGGGTGTAACGGTTACAAAGGAGTAGAGTCATTCAATGAAGGCAAAGAAAAGAATACTGTTGATATCATCCTGCGGGGGGCATTGGGTTCAAATGAACCGATTGCGACCGGCATTTGAAGATCATGATGTGTATTTTGCCTGTACTGAGCGAGCCTATGCGCAAGCCGCACCGGAAGGGCGGTTCTACTACGTGCCGGACGCATCATTGAAGAGCAACCCGCTCAAGATCCTTTGGCTTGCCCTGAATGTGCTGGCTATACTGATTAAAATAAGACCACATGTGGTGCTCAGTACCGGCGCGGCGCCGGGCTTTTTTGCGCTCATCTTTGCTAAGCTGATTAGGAGCAAGACCATTTGGGTGGACAGTATTGCCAACGTTAATGAGCTGTCTGTCAGTGGTCAGAAAGTGGGGCGGTTCGCGGACCTCTACATCACTCAGTGGGAACACCTAGCACAGGAAGACGGACCTCAGTATTTTGGATCAGTAGTATGATTTTCGTGACCGTTGGCACCCAGTTGCCGTTTGAAAGACTGATCGAAGCCGTTGACCTGTGGGCTGCTGAGCATCCTGAAACCCAGGTGTTTGCCCAGGTCGGGGAAACCCGGTACCAGGCCCGGCACATGACCTGTGTCGAGAAACTGGGTCCGGGTGAGTACACCGAAAAATTCAATCAGGCGGATGTGGTGGTGTCCCATGTGGGTATGGGAACCATCATTTCTGGTCTGGAACACGCCAAGCCCCTGGTATTGATGCCCCGGCTGGCTGAAAAGGGTGAACACCGCAACAATCACCAGCTGGGTACAGCGGAAAAGTTTGCCAAGTACAAGCAGATCCAGTTTGTGAACACGGCCCAGGAACTGAATTCCGCCATTTCGGCGTGCCTGGCCACCAAGCTCAGCTCTGAACAGGGGTGTCCGGAGACTTCAGTGAACCTGATCAAAAAACTGAAATCTTTCGTCAATGAAGAGTAGAATAGTTTACATATGAATGATTCGGTGATTGCTAAATTATTGAAACCCGCCCCGGCGGGTTTCAATGCCCCGGGCAGCAGTGTTCTGCCGCAGACCTGCTTCGGGGTGTTGGTCACCGGTCCAGCTGATTCACAGCGGAACCCAGCGATGAGTACCCGGAACGGGTAACGGAGCGCACGATGTACGAAGCATATTTTGGACTCAAGAAAAAGCCTTTCACGCTGATATCAGATGCTGAGTTTCTGTACATGGGAAATACTCACAGCGCAGCGTTTGCGATGCTGGAGTATGGTGTGCTCAATCAAGCCGGATTCACTGTGATCACCGGAGAGGTCGGCAGCGGCAAAACCACGCTGATCCAACATCTGCTCAAGCAATTGCCGGGCAAAATCACCGTCGGCCTGATCACCAACACCCGCAAGAACATGGGTGAGTTGCTGCCCTGGGTGTTGCACTCATTCAAACTGGACTATCGCGAGCAGCACCCGGTGGCGCTGTATGAAAACTTCTCCAAGTTTCTGCAGAAGCAGTTCGAGTTGAAGAAACGAACGGTATTGATCATCGATGAAGCTCAAAACCTGGGGGAGGATGTGTTGGAAGAGCTGCGCATGCTGTCCAACATCAATGCCACCAATGACCAGTTTCTACAGGTCATCCTGGTGGGCCAGCCGGAACTCCGGGAACTGCTGAGCAAACCGCAGTTGATGCAGTTTTCCCAGCGGGTCACCGTCGATTACCATATCGCCCCCCTCACTCCGCTGGAAACCGCCTCTTATATTAAATGGAGACTGGTGCAGGCAGGAGCAGAGCGCGATTTGTTCACCAAAGCAGCTTATCAGTTGATTTACGCTGCCAGTCGGGGCGTACCGCGTCTGATCAACGTGCTCTGTGATACGGCGCTGTCCTTTGCTTTCGGCGATCGACTCAAGGTGATCGATGAAGAATACCTGATGGGCGTACTGAAAGAGCGCGCAGAAGGGGGCCTGCTGGCCTTGGGCCAAAACCCCATGCGCCAGCTTGGCGACAAAGCCTTTCAGGCGCAGGATTTCGAGCAACTGTTCAACAATGTAGTGACCAGCATCAAGAGCAGAAGGGGTTGAGCGCCTTGATGTGTCGAGAAAATTGACACAGACATTTCCTTTTTAACAGTAAAGCACTGTTTTTTCTAATTTATTTTGGTTATGGTTCGAATATTGCCTATGCATTGCCATGGCAGATATTGAGTGACTCCAAACCATGAATGCATCATCAGTTGGTCAAATAATGGGTGTTTAATGTAATGGAGTGATTGGCACGGAGCAGCGCGACACCTCACGTCTCCGATCAGCACTCATTCGTTTTCAAGCGCAAATAGCCGAGATTTTAGCCTCATTCTGCTTGAGGTGATCGGCCAAGCACCAATCTGTAATATGAAGAACATCTGGATCGATCGTTGCGGGGCCTGCATGTGATATTTGTTCTGAACAGCATTCGCCCTCCAGCTACACCGTTTTGTTTTTCTTAATATTAAAATTCATACCAATGAAAATGTGATAATTTTCAGGTGTAATAATTTTAAATGTTTGAATAATAAGGCCATCCATGGTGGCCTTTTAGTTAGGTGGGGAATCAAGCCTGACGTTTCCGGACAAGTCTGGAGTTCTACCCGGACCAATATTGTTGTGTCTCCCCGGGTTGATGGACCTACGAACCTTATAGCACTTTCAGTGAGCAGTGGAACAGACATGCGCGAATCAAATTTGAAACGGTTTTTACGCACCTTAAAGTATCGACTGATATTGAAATTCAAACCTCGTAAAAACCGGGTTTATACCCAGTTCTATCGCTTCCCAAACCAGTATGTGGCGATCGTGGATCGGGTTATCCCCGAGTTAATGCAGAGCTCGTCCTACCGTGATGATGACGTGCTTGAGATCGTGATCTTTGCCTGTTGCAATGGCGCTGAGGCCTTCACGTTATCGCATTTGTTAAAGTCGAAGTTCCCCAATTTGAAATTCAGAATCCGGGGATTCGATATTGTTCCGGAAGTCATTAGCCAGGCACAAACCCAAAAATATACCCGAGATGAAGTGCATTGCGGGCCATTTGTTACCGAAGAATTCGTTGCAGAAACATTCGATAAAATCGACAACAACGAATATATCATCAAGCCGGAGATTGCGAACCCCGTTCAGTTCGCGGTGGGCGACATGCTGGATAAGCCCTTTATGAACTCCCTGGGGAAAGTGGACCTGCTATTTGCCCAGAACGTTCTGTTCCACCTGCCACCGGCAAAATCAAAAGAAGCCTTCGCCAATCTGGTGGATATGTTAAAGCCCGGCTCCACATTGTTCATCAATGGAATGGATACGGACATGCGAATCAAGTTGACCAAGCGGTATGGACTGGACCCACTTGAATATCTGATTGAAGAGATCCACAACGACGCGCGCGTTGATCGTGGCGCGGGTTGGGCAGGCGCGTACTGGGGAAGAGAGCCCTTTTCCCGCAGCACGAAAGAATGGGTGAGAAAGCACTGCACCATTTACTCATTGAGATGAACCCTGACTTAGAATGGATTGGTCATGAGCATGTATAACAGTCACCTGAACGAGCTTTCCCGCTTTCCCAAGGTTGCAACGGAGCAGTCGATCGCAACCCGGTTTGAACAGCAGGTGGAACTCTACAGTGACCACATGGCAGTGCTGGACGCAAAATCAGCTCTCACCTATAACGAACTTAATCGTCAGGCGAACAGGATCGCACGTACTATCTGTGCCCGCCTGGACAATCAAGCATCCCAGCGCGTGGCAATCTACCTTGAGAAAGGTACGCTCAACATGGCGGCGATACTGGGTGTATTGAAATCCGGTAATACCTACGTCCCGGTTGACCCTGCGTTCCCTGAATCCAGAAACGAATACATTTTCAATGACGCCCAGGCAGCGCTGATACTGGCCAATACCGAGCATCTTGGATCAGCCCAGGCCGTGTCAGGCGATGCTTCTGTGTTGGTGAACCTGGATACCATCGATCCGACTACGGATGACAGTAACCTAGACCTTAACATCGATCCCGACACCCTGGCCTACATCCTTTACACCTCCGGCTCCACCGGCAAGCCCAAAGGCGTCATGCAGAACCACCGGAATGTTCTGCACGGATGCATGCGGCGCAGTAACCTGCAGTCCGTCACCCCTGAAGACCGATTCACTCAGCTATATTCAGCCAGTGTTATGGGCGCGGTGTACTGTATTTATGGCGCATTGCTGAACGGTGCCTCGTTGTATTCCTATGACATCCGGGAACAGGGCCTGGAAAACCTGTCGGCCTGGCTGGCAGACAATAAAATCACCATCTACCACTCGGTGGCCTCGGTATTCCGGCAATTCGCAGCGGAGAATGAAACCAGCGGCGCAGGCTATGCCATCCGCCTGGTAATCTTCGGTGGGGAGCGGGTGCTGACCTCTGATGTGCACCTTGCCCGCAAAGTATTTGGTCAACACATACATTTCTTCACCGGTTTGGGTTCGACTGAAACCGGCACCATTCGCCATTTTAAAATCGATCCGGATACCAAGCTGGAAGACAAGGTGGTGCCCATTGGATTCCCGGTGGACGATGTGGAAGTGCGTTTGTTGGGGGAAGATGGTGCGCCTGTGGCGGTGGGAGAGGTGGGTGAAATCACCGTGCGCAGTCCTTATATTGCCCTGGGTTATTGGCGTAATGAAGAGATCACCAGGCAGGTATTTGAAGCTGATCCCGATCAGCCGGATACGCGGGTGTACCGCACCGGCGATATGGGAATGATGCTGGAAAACGGCCTCTTGCTTCATAAAGGCAGGAAAGATTTTCAGGTCAAAATCCGGGGGTTCCGGATTGAAATCGGCGAGATCGAAACCGCATTGCTGGATCACCCCTGTGTGGAAGAGACCGTTGTCGTTGCGAAAGACGTCGGCCAGGATACCCAGTTGGTGGCTTACCTGGTATTGACCCCGGGCGAAGCGTCCGAATCCATCAATGTGCGGATGTTGCGCCAGCACTTGGCGGATCGGCTCCCTTATTACATGATTCCCGCCATGTTCATCAGGATGCAGTCATTACCCAAAACGCCCAACAACAAAATTGACCGCAACCAATTACCGGATCCCAGCCCCGAGATCGAAATCGTCACGGATAAATATGTCGCCCCAGACAATGAGACCGAGCAGGCCCTGATTGAGTTGTGTGAGGCCCTGCTGAAAAAAGAAAAACTCAGCACCAACCAGAGTTTCTTCGAATATGGTGGGGATTCGTTGAAAGCCACGCAGCTGGTGTCCCGCATCAACAAGCGCTTTGGCGTGAAGCTGTCAATGCGATCCGTGTTTGACGCCATTGACCTTAAACAACTGGCAGAGAGCATCGAGTCTGCCGCGTCCGTATCCACCGATGCCATCCCAGATCTGCTGCCAATCCCCAGGGCGGACAATCAAAAGCTGCCCACCAGCTACGCGCAAAGAAGAATGTGGCTGGTGAACCAGCTGCAGGGTGGCAGTGCCTCCTACAATATTTCCAACACAGTTCGACTGAGCGGTGAGCTTAACAAGCGGGCGTTAGAAGCAGCGTTAACTGAAATGGTAGCGCGCCATGAAACCCTCAGAACCAATTTCCCCCATGATGATAGCGGCCCTTACCAGATCATCCGGCCACCTTATCCCATCACGCTCACCACCATGGATCTGTCGGATCTGGACAGCGATGAACGTGAGAAAAAACTGGATGAGTTGGTGCACCAATCCCTGTCAAAAGTGCACCACGTAGAGCGTGATGCGCTGTTCGAGTGCTCCCTCATCAAACTGGGCAGCGAGGACCACACGCTGGTCCTGATTTTCAATCACATCATCTACGATAACATCTGGTCTTCAGGCATATTCTTTCAAGAACTTGGGTTACTGTACGATGCCTTTTCCACGCAAATGGCAGCCAGTCAACCACTGAGTTCGCCGTTGCAACCGCTGGCGATCCAGTTCGCGGATTTTGCCGCCTGGGAGCAGCAGAACAGCCAAAGCCATTCCTATCGGGAAGACCTTGAGTACTGGAAAGAACAACTGGCTAATCCACCAGAGCCGCTTCAGTTGCCCAGTGACCACCGGCGTCCGGACAAGCCCACTCTCAAAGGTGGCCAGGTCAAATTTACCATTCCTGCCTCATTGCGAATTGCATTGGAGTACTTCGCCCGGGATGAGTCCGCCACCATGTTTATGGTGCTGCTGGCGGGCTGGCAACTGCTATTGCATCGTTACACACAACAAAGCGATATCCTGGTGGGTACCCCTACCGGGCGCCGTAACCGAATGGAAACGGAAGGCCTGATCGGCCTGTTCATTAACAATCTGGTGATTCGAACCGACCTGTCGGGCAACCCATCGTTCAAAGGGCTGGTGTCCCGAGTGCGAAAAACCACCCTGGACGCGTTGTCGCACGATGAACTGCCGTTTGAACGTCTGGTGGAGGAGCTGCGCCCGGAACGTAAGGCCGGAATATCCCCCTATTTCCAGCATCTGTTTATTCACCGCAATGCCAAGCACACGGAGTGGACCATTCCCGGCCTGACGGTGACTCCGGTTGAAGCCCATCCGGGTGGCTCCAAGTTCGATTTGACGCTGTCAATGCTGGAGGAAGACCAGGAACTCAGCGGCACACTGGAATACAGCACCGATCTTTTCAACCAGGATACTGTCGCCAGGATGGCCGACAACTACATGCAGCTGCTTGCCAGGGCGATGGAAAATGCAGAGCGCCCGGCCTGGGATCTGGAGCTGCTGTCTGTGTCGGAACACGGCATGGTGTTTGAGCAATGGAACCAAACCGAACAGTCGTATCCTGACCGGCAGTGCACCTTTGAACTGTTCCAACAGCAGGTTGAACGCAAGCCGCAGGCCACCGCCCTGATCTCTGAAGCCGGCACACTGAGTTATGAAGAACTCAATGTGCGCTCCAATCAACTTGCCCAACACCTGATTAACCTGGGTGCCGGGCCAGAGAAGCTGGTTGCTGTCTGTTTGAATCGCTCCGCTGAGCTGGTCATAGCATTACTTGGGGTTATGAAAGCCGGCGCTGCCTACGTTCCGCTGGACCCGGATTTCCCTGCCGACCGCCTGGTTTACATGATCGAAGACTCACAGGCGATGGTACTGATCACCCAGCCTGGAGTGGCCGAAAAACTGCCGGCCTGTGATGCTACCCCGGTCTTGCTGACGCCGGATTCGGAACTCTTTGACTCCCCTCATACCGAGAATCCGCCCGTCAGTGTTAAACCTGAAAACCTGGCTTACGTGATCTATACCTCCGGTTCAACGGGTAAGCCCAAAGGCGTGCAGCTACAGCATCAATCGTTGGTGAATTTCTTGTGTTCGATGCAAGTTGAGCCGGGAATCACTGAGCACGACATTCTGCATTCGATCACTACCATCTGTTTTGATATCGCGGCATTGGAAATATTCCTCCCTCTGATTACCGGCGCCCAACTGGTCATGAAAAGGCGGGAGGTCTCGATGTCACCCACGTTGCTGATGGAAAGCCTGAACCAGCATCGTGCCACCATTCTGCAGGCCACCCCGGTGACCTGGCGCATGTTGCTGGAATTTGGTTGGACCGGGGAACCGAAGCTGAAAGCCCTGTGCGGCGGCGAAGCCATGGGCATTGACCTGGCGGAAAAGCTGATTGCCGTGGGTTGCGATGTCTGGAACCTGTATGGACCAACGGAAACCACCATATGGTCATCCGTATGTAACGTGAAACGCAAAGAGGATGCACTGATCCTTGGGCATCCGATTGCCAATACACAACTGTATATCTGCAGTGACCGTCAAACCCTGCAGCCCATTGGTGCTCCCGGTGAGCTGTTGATCGGTGGTGATGGTCTGGCACGGGGCTACTTCAATCGGGAAGACATCACCCGCGAGAAATTCATACCCAATCCATTGCAACCCGGGACGCGACTGTACCGAACGGGCGACCTGGCCATTCGCCGGGCGAACGGGGATATCGAATTTTTGGGGCGGATGGATAATCAGGTCAAGATTCGCGGTTTTCGAATCGAGCTGGGCGACATCGAATCCCATATTTCTGAATACCCGGGTATCGCCCATAACGTGGTCATCGCGCGGGAAGATACCCCGGGGGACGTGCGTCTGGTGGCTTACATGGTAGGCGCCGGGGGCGCAAAAATAGCGGTGGATCAGGTTCGCGAGCACATCCGTAACAGCTTGCCGGATTACATGGTGCCATCGGCGTTCATTGAGCTGGAAAGCTTTCCATTAACACCGAATGGAAAGGTCGACCGCAAGAAACTGCCTGCGCCACAGGAGCAAACCCAGACCACCACCGCCACCAGTGATCTGTCCCAGAGCACCGTGACCAGCCAATTGCTCAAGATGTTCCAGGATGTGTTGAAAACGCCGGTTACCTCATTGCAGGCGAATTTCTTCGATATGGGGGGGCACTCGCTTTCGGCGTTGCATCTGGTGGCCAAGATCAACAGACAATTTGACCTCGAGCTTCCGCCCACAATACTGTTTGAACTGCAATCGGTAGAAAAACTTTCCAATGCCATTGTCTCCATCACCCAAGCCGGAGATCAGTCCACCTATCAGGATTTCTCAACCTTGAGCGATGAAGATCGCAAGAAGGTGGATGACATCCTCGCGGTCTTTTCCGGGTTGCCAAAGACGGAGTCTGTGCAAGCGAAAGGCGGATTCGGCATGAAGGAGTCCTGGCTGTGTAAAAACCTGTTGTCATGGATGTATAAAGCGGCGCCAGGTAAATTGAAGGGCTCTATCAAGTTCCTGATTCTGAAGCTGGAAGGTGGCTCCACGTTCACGGTGACAATGCGCAAGATCTTCAAGGAACAATACGATATCGAAGTGGGTGATTTCACCAGCCTCGCCTTCAACGTCCGCCATTTGCGCCGCACCACCAAGATCGGTAAATACTGCTCTGTGTTTCGAACGTCGTTAATCCAGAATGCGGATCACCCGAGGAACACACTCTCCACCCACGGTATGTTCTATCATCCCCAATTTGGCTTTACCCCAGGTTATGAACTGGACCGGGTTCAGGTCGAAATCGGGAATGATGTATGGATTGGCGCGGATGCCAAAATACTGTACCCCACCAAGAAGATCGGTGACGGAGCCGTTATTGCTTCCGGTGCGGTCGTGGTGGGCGATGTGCCACCCTATGCGATTGTAGGAGGCTACCCGGCGCAGGTGATTCGGTATCGGTTCTCGCAGGAAACCATTGAAAAGCTGCTGAAAGTTCGATGGTGGGATTATTCAATCGAAGAGCTGCAAAGTATTCGGGATGAATTTATGAAACCGTTGGAAGGGGACCGTATACGCTAATAATGTAATATAATTTTACTTATTGATTGCCGAGTATACAATTATCCATTGAGCCCGAACCGAGATCGGGTTCAATGGCGTCAACGTTTAGGGTCGCGACGGCATCCGGTCAGGAGGCCTAGACGGCGTTCACTACTGCTAACACCAAGAGTGGTATTTTATAAATGAAGCACCTTAAACTGGGAGGAGTATGAGAGTTAGCCCCTTCCTCTTTTATTCGTTCTTCTTCGCAATGTTTCTCCCTACGACCATATCAATCAATCTGGGGTTCATGAGGATGACGCCCTACCGATTGATCTTGATCGTGTTCTTCCTGATGAACTTGCAGAAAATCCTGCTTCAATTCCAGTTCAAGCGCAGTAATCCGGGTTTCTATCTGGTGTTCTGCGGCTTCTGGTCATTTCTGGCTCTCTGGTTAAACCATGATTTAGCGCTAGGACTGGAAACCGGGGGGATAAACTTTATTGAGCTTACAGCACCGTTCTTTATTGTGGCGGCCTATGCGAAGGACCTAAGGCGCTATGAGAAAATGATAAAGATCCTCATGCTCCAAGTTTGCCTTCTGTTGACCATTTCCCTTCCTGAGACTGTCACAGGCTTTAATTGGTTCAGAACATTGACGGATGCGATCTTCGGCGGGTGGCATTTTCACATTGACCCACGATTCGGATTTGATAGGGCGATGGCCACCTTCGACCACCCAATTATCAACGGGGTCGTTTCTTCATCCGTCATAGGCTTCGTCTATTTCTGTACCCGTTGGTGGATGACGGCATTTCCTGTGATCGCAACGGCAACGTCTCTGTCATCTGGCGCAATTGCGTCGATAATGACGCAGTTCATGTTGATGGGGTGGGAGCGCTTGGTAAAAGTCCGTAAGCGCTGGCTTATTCTTTTCGGCATTCTGTTTGGAGTCTATCTGGCCGCCGAATTCATTTCGAATCGATCCGGAGTTATGGCCATTCTGAGTGTTTTGGTATTCAGCCCGGGAACAGCCTACAACCGGTACTACATATGGATTTATGGAACCCAGAATGTTGCCAATAATCCATTTTTCGGGTTGGGACTCAATGATTGGGAAAGACCTTCGTACATGGGTGCCAGTATCGACAACTATTGGCTGGTAATCATGATGCGGTACGGACTTCCTGCGCTGATCAGCTATGTTATCTTTATTTCGATTATCTGCCGACAACTGTTCCGATACCGGGTTAAAGACAAGAAGCTGACGGCGTTGCGGCGCGGATGGTTAACCGGGCTGGCAGGGTTGTGCGTGTCGGCGGGTACTGTGCATTACTGGAATACAGCGTATATTTACTTTAACTTCTATATTGGCTTGGGTTTTGCTTTAATTCCGCTGCTCAGGGCAGTGGCTATGGAAGAGAGAGAAAACAAAAGGAAGAAGGTAAGCCTGCCGGCGGAAGTCTAGGTAGAAAATATCTACAGTGTTTTTGGAATCGAATGAACTGATGTGCGTGAACAAACGGTTCATCATCGGGCCTGAAAAGCGATAACCCTTATTACAACCGTAAAGGTAATTCAGATGACAACCCTATCCATCGTTATCGTCAGTTGGAATACAAAAGATATTCTTGATGACTGCTTGGAGTCGGTATATCGGGAAACTGACGGAATCGAGTTCGAAGTCATTGTGGTTGATAACGATTCACAGGATGGCTCGGCGGAAATGGTGAAGGAAAAATACCCCGGAGCGATCCTCATCGTTAACGAGAAGAATGTAGGGTTTGCCGCGGCAAATAATATTGGATTCAAATACTGCAACGGTAAGTACATTCTCTTATTGAACAGCGATACGGTTGTTCTGGATGGCGCGTTGCAAAAAACGGTGTCCTATGCGGACCAGCATCCTGATTTAGGAGTGCTGTCCTGTAAGATTCTGAATGATGACTACAGCCTCCAGCCCAATTGCTCGATGTACCCGTCTTTGCTGAATAGCGTGTTATTCATAACCGGGCTTTACAAAGCGTTTCCGAAAAGCAAGTTCTTTGGGCGAGCCCAGATGACTTGGTGGGATTACGATGATGAAAGGCAGGTCCAAGTACTAAAAGGCTGCTTTATGCTCGTCCGCAAAGAAGCGCTGGATGCCACGGGTCCCATGGATGAACGCTTCTTTATGTATTCCGAAGAAGTTGATTGGTGTTTTCGATTCTCCAAAGCGGGTTGGAAGCTTGGGTATTTCCCAGATGCCAACATAATCCATCTCGGTGGAATCAGTGCGGCAAAACTGGGCGGCAGTAGAGCGTTGGTCAAGGACAAGTCCACAAGGCGATACATGAAGAAGCACTGGAGTAAACCTGCGTATGCCGTTGGGCTGACATTTATGTTTACTTTTTACCTGTCCCGCTTACCTGGTGCATTGTTACTGGCATTGCTAAGCGGGGGTAGCAGCAAATACAAGAAGCGTCTGGAAAACCATTGGACTGGCTTGCGCGGCTTAGCGACTAAACAAGATATCTGATATTGAGTTCCACCAAATTACTTAATCTATTCAGGAATACATATGAACTCCGGTAAGAAGCTGAACATTTTGTTTCTGGCTCCGTTCTGTGACGGAAAGGATGTTGGTGAATCGTTCAACTCGCATCGCTGGGCGTCTAAATTAATGGATAGGGTGAATTTGACGGTGCTTTCTTTGCATCGCAAAGGTCAGATTCCGTTGGCGGAGCAGCTACCCAACGCACGCACACAAACCTGGAATGAGCCTGCATTTTTCGCCCAGTTTGAGCGTTTCAATGCCATCGCCAAACCGGGATATGTGAAGTATTACTACGCGGTGAAACAGTGGTTGCATGAGGCGCTGAAGAACGGGGAAACGTTCGACGTAATACATCAGATGACGCCAGCTGCAATGCGTTATCCCAGCCCTGGAATCGGATTCAATATTCCGTTGATCCATGGGCCGGTCCAGGGCAGCCTCGAGACCCCGGAGGGCTTTAAATCTGAGTGCAATGAAAGTACAGCCTGGTACATGAAGCTTCGAAACATTGACCGCTTTCGTTTGAGAAACGACCCTTGGCTTCGCAAATCCGTTCAACAGGCTGACCTGATGCTGGTTGGATCAAGATATGCCCGGGAACTGCTTGAGCTTGCACAGCCAAAGGAAGTTGCCGAGCTGGTTCATCTGAATATTGAAGAGATTGTTGAGCATCCGGAGCGCAAGAATCCTGAGCCGGGTAATCTGAAACTGCTTCATGTGGGGCGCACGGTTAGAACGAAGGGGTTGTTGGATTCTATTCGCGCGCTGGCCCAACTGGAGAAGGACCTCAATGTATCCTTGGACGTGGTCGGTGATGGGGATAACATGAGTGCCTGCGTCGCTGAGGTGAAAAGACTGAAATTGGAATCGAAAGTGATCTTTCACGGCAAACAGCCCCGGGCCCAAGTGGAAGGTTTCTATGCTAACTGTGATGCGTTGCTCTTCCCAAGTTTTCGAGAGCCGGCTGGCGGCGTGGTACTGGAAGCAATGCGCCATGGGCTTCCGGTGATAACGACCAACTTGGGTGGGCCCGGCTACTATGTGAATGACGAGTGCGGGTTTACGGTGGATGCCGTTACCCCAGCGCAGTTATCAGAAGACATTGCCAAGGCCGTTACCAAGCTGGCTACCGAACCCGGGCTTTACGGCAAGATGCAGCAAGGCGCCTACGAGCGGGTAAAAGACCTGGGCAATATGGATAAAAAGCTTAACTGGCTACTGGATCAATACCAGCGCCTGAGTAAAGTCCGTTGATGAGTTTCAGTCGGGTTTTTGCGCTGGTGTATGAAGAATAGGGTTGTTGTCTTCCAGGTCGGCCACGCTCACACAAAAATCCTTGCGGAACTGAACCAATTCATTGAAGGGACGTTCCCACCAGAGACTGTCCAAGAGTGATGCAATGGTATCCTCATCGAACCGGTAGCGGATGATCTTTGCCGGATTCCCGGTGACGATGGCGTAATCGGGAACACTTTTGGTCACCACTGCTCCGGCTCCGATAATGGCGCCGCTGCCAACACGCTTGCAGCCTGGCAGAATGATGGCGCCCTGGCCGATCCATACGTCATGACCTATCACTGACTCACTCGGTTCAAGCTGGTCAGATTCCACGACCCCAAAACCACGTTCATAGAAATAGGGGTGGCTGCTCAAGCGGTCGATAGGATGATTTTGTGTGAATACCCGGACGTCTCTGGCAATGGAAACAAACTTTCCCACTTTGACGCTGGGTGCGAACGCACCTGGAACAAAGCACTCCCCATAGCTGTGTGCGTCGACTTCCACGCAATAATCGCGGGCCAGTAATGCACGGACCGATGCCGAGCGGTATTGTCCACCTTCCAATCGGAACAGTAACTTGAATACCAGCTTGGCTACGGATCTTCTTCGCTTTCCACCCAAGACCTCATAGATTCGGACCAAAAGGGGGGACAGGGGGTGCTTGCGCAGATCAGACACAGAGATCTCCTTTGAATCGTTCTGTGAGATTCACTTCAATCGCGAGCCCGCGATTATAGCAGTGGATGAAAGGAAACGAACAATAATGTACCAATTGGGTCGAATGCGAGTGCGGTTATAGGATTTTGACCGATAAACTAATGAAATGAGGCCCGTCATTCCGTGCATAGATAACACCACACATGATAACCAGTTACAATTACAGAATCAGGCTACAGACTGATTTGCAATTAGGTTGGTCTTTTTAGCGTGAGTTGCTGCTCATATTGGTGGTGTCGGTATAGATTGATAATGTCAGGGTGCTAGACTCACATATACTGTATCAAGGTATGCAGTTTTTTACTTTTGATAACCCAGCACAACGTTTTCCAGCCTGGTTAATAATTGTTCAGATTTACGAGTTCAATGAATGTATTGGATCCAGGTACATAATGCCAGTTAACAGGTATGCACATGAAACACACGGTAGTTTTATCAACCTTATTCCGATCAAAATTTATACGCTTACTCCCACTGCTTATGGTGGCAGGCGGTTACAGTACCGTTGCCCAGGCTGCTTGTGATTGCGGATCGACGGATGAGTCAAAACCCTGTACGGGTAACAGTATAAATGTCAGTGTGAATGACTCAAGAACTGTATCGTTCAACTGGTCGTTTAACTCTGGTGGCAGCAACGCAGTCTGTGGACAGTTTGCAAACGGTGACTATTGGATTGCTCCCGCCTCTGGCAAAAGCAGCGTGACGGTAACGGCACTCACGGCAAGTGGCAGCGGACCGGTTGCTCTTGACGTCAATCCGCAACTTGAAGCCATGGGTTTGCTTGATTCTTCCGATACCTACGGCAACTACGTTGCTTCTGAGAACATTCGTGGCAAATTACCGGCAACCTACAGTAAAGCGGTGTCTTTGGTGGCTGCCACCGAGCGGAATGAAAGTGCTCACGGTGAATGTGGAACCAAGCAGATCGTGGGTAATTGCGCAGACGTATACAATATCGTTACCGTCCTGACTGCTCCACCAGAAGACAACGGCGCCTATACTCTCCGCCCGAATATCGATGACGATGTCAAAGACTTGATCACCTATGACGATATCGACTTCAGCCGCCTGCCCTCCAAGAGCTACCTGCAGGGTACTGATGCAGACGGGCTGGAAGCCATTCGCCAGCGCTGGTCCCATTCTACGGAAGTGCTGTCGGTCCGTGGCTTTGATGGCTCCCTGTACTCTGAAGGGGGGCGAGCGTTCCGGGCGAGCCTGTTGGTGCCGGACTACGGCGGTGGTGTTGCCAAGGTTTGGCACGACGATCTCATGAAGTTATTCTCCAGCGACAATACTCTGGAAGAAAAGAAACCCGCTCTGGCAGCCATGCTGGTATATGGTAAAGACCTGTTCCATGCGATTTATGATGGTTCAACCAGGACCCGCAACTGGGGTTCCGGTGCCGGCCAGTCACTGGGCAAATTCCCGACTGCGGTGTTCTTTGCTGCGATGGTTAAAGACAGTTACTACGCAGATATCCTTTCCAAAACCTCCACTACGTTACTAGGTTACGACGATTTGCGTGGCCCCCATGAACTTGACCAGGTGAATATCGGAAAGAATGGTCCCATCTGGGGAGATTATCCGGACAACATGTCTGAGACGGATATCGGTGCTTATTGGGCCAGTGCCCTGAAATCCCAGTGCTTCGATGGTGCAACGGGTTCTTGTAATCCTAATGTGGGCAAGAAGACCTCCCGCGATCCCTATGGTTATATCGATGGACCACCCAATAACCCGGGCACCAGCTACATGTCAGTCTCATTGGGCCCTATGCGATCATTGGTTGCCTCCATGTTCCTGCTGCCAAAAATGTGTGACATCGTTAACTACCAGCCTCTTGTCGAGTATGTTGATCGAGTCCATGAAGATGGAATCAAAGCGAACGAAGATCCCTGTGCGCCACCGGATCCGCGGGAAAGCGAAAGCGGTTGTGATGCCTATCGTGGCGGCGATGGTTGCCGATACTTCGGAGTAACCTGGGGTCCTGATCCAAGCAATCCTGGCATGTGTATTACCAATGGAGCTGGCCAGAACGGCCGATTCCCGGACCGCAACGGCGATCGACTGAACCCTGGATACCCATCGTCCCAAGTGGAGGGCAATTGGGAACGCATTCGAGGTAGTCAGCCTACCTGCTTAAGCGCCAACTTACCCATGCCCCCAAATTCCATCAATGTCCAACAAACCAATTAAAATCCAATAGAAAAAAGCCGCCATCTCTCCAAGGATGGCGGCTTTTTTTTGTCTAAACTCTTGTTAATTCATCATTGTAGCGCGAGCCTGTGGTATCTAGATACGCAGCGAACGGTAACCAGCCGGCAAGGTAACTTCCTGAGGTAATCGGTTCCGCAAAACCCTTTTCAATAACAAACGGTTACCAGATTCTCTATTGGCACAGTTAAGGTGTATCAATGTGTTTTATTAACTTTATTTCAGGCGGGAAACTGGCTTAACATGCTACAATCAGTCGCTTTTTAATCAAACTGGCACCTAAAATCGCTCTTGCAAGGCAAAATTCACGATGTACGAAGAAGATGAACAATCACCGTCCAATATTCTTCCGGCACTGAAACGTTACAAATGGCATCTAATTGTTTCAATTCCCCTGCTACTGATCATTGCTGTTGTGGTTGTACTGGCGATACCGCCGGTCTACCGCTCAACCGGTACGGTGATGGTCGAAACGCAACAGATTCCGTCCAGTTTGGTGCAGTCCACCGTAACCAATGCCGCCTCTGAACAGATTGAGATCATTACCCAGCGGGTAATGACCAGAGAGAAGCTGGCGGGCATCGTGGGGGCGCATGAATACTTTGGCTATCATGAGGCGGACCAGTTCGGGCAAAGCTATATACTCAGCGAGTTCCGCAACAAGGTGGACATCAGGGTCACCAGCGCCAAGTCCGGGCGTGAAACCGTCGCCATCGGATTCAGCGTATCCTATGACTCGGATAGCCCGGGTGTTGCCCAGGCAATGGCAAGAAGCTTGACCAAGCTGTTCCTGGATGAGAACGTCAAAGCCAGAACCGAACGGGCATCCGAAACCACTGACTTCCTCCGTACCGAAGCAAACAAAATCAAGGTCCAACTTGAAAAAACCGAAGCGGAAGTCGCGGAATTTAAGCGCAAGAACAAGGATGCTCTTCCTGAGCACCTAAATCTGTATATGGGAATGCGTGAAGATGCCCGGCGTACTCTGAGCAGCGTCAACGAATCGATCACCTCAGCTAAAGACCAGATCAGTACACTGCAAAATCAGTTATCACTGTCCAAACAACAGGGCGTGGTGGTTGGCAGTGAGGCACAATCAGAGTTGGCCGCCTTAAAGCAGGACTATAATCGCCTGCTGCTTCAATATCAGCCGGACCATCCTGACGTGGTCTTGCTAAAAGACAAGATTGCGCTATTGGAAGGCAGCTCAGGGCAGGGTCAGAACAACGATCTGAATACTGAGGTTCAACGAAATCTGCAATCCCAGATTTCTTCGCTGCAGTCAAAACTCCGCTATCTGGATGAAGATAAGCAGGAAGTGAACGAGAAGCTGGCGGACCTGGAACAGCGCATTATAAGAATCCCCCAGGTTGAACGGGACTTCACTTCTATTAATCGGAACTATCAGACGATATTGGAACAATACCAATCATTGCAGGCCAAAGCCCAAAGCGCTGCCATGGCCGAAAGCCTGGAGCATGAGCAAAAAGCCGAGCGATTCACGCTGCTGGAGGCGCCATTCCTGCCTACTCAACCCTACAAGCCCGACCGCAAAAAGCTGTTGGTGGTTGCCGTTGGTGCTGCTGTGGGATTACCGGTGGCGATTGTGTTGTTGTTTGGTTTTCTTGATCGCAGTATTCGCAGCGCCGAGGCACTATCCAAGGTGGTGGGTACCGGCCCGTTGGTGGAGATCCCCTACATAACCACCCGGGCTGAAGAAGAGGCGTCCCGCAAGAAATTGCTGTATGGAGTGGCCGCGGCGGTGGGGCTTGTGGTGTTCGGATTGCTCATCATACATCTGGTGGTGATGCCGCTGGACGTATTTCTGGGCAAAGTTATTACTCGAATTGGGATTTGATTATGACCGATTTTAGGAGGTTGCTTGGATGAGTCGAATAAAATCGATTGTTGAGCATGGAAAGCAGGAGCTTGGAATCGGGAATCAGGCGGCAGAACCCGCCAATGTGGGGGATGACCGCTCTGGCAAGCTCTACCCTCAGTATACCAACACCCGCACGGTGGAGGTGACCCCGGATACGCTGCTCGCCAATCGCATCATTGCTCAAGGCAACCTTGACCCCCGCGCCAAGCGCTTTCAGGTTCTGAGAACCAAGATTCTGCAACAGATGCGCAAAAAAAACTGGAATACTTTGGCGATCACGGCACCCACGGAAGGGGCAGGTAAATCGCTGGTTGCTGTCAATCTTGCGGTGAGTATGGCAATGGAGGGGAACCAGACAGTACTGCTGGTTGATATGGATCTGAGTAAGCCCAGTATCCATCGTTATTTTGGTTTGCATCCAGAACATGGCATTCACGATTATTTTGATGGTACCTCAGGAATCGAGGAAATCCTCGTGCATCCTGGTATTGAGCGTTTGGTGGTCCTGCCGGGGAAAAGAGGCATCGTGAACTCATCGGAACAAATATCGTCGCCCATGGTTAAGAACCTGGTGCAGGAATTGAAAGCGCGATATGAATCGAGACTGGTTATTTTCGATTTGCCACCCACGCTGGTGTCGGATGAGGTTTTGGTGTTTTTGCCTTATGTGGACTGTTCTTTGCTTGTTGTTGAGGCAGGTAAGAATACGCCAAAGGAAGTAGAAAACGCTTTGGAAGCCGTGGGCACCAATCCTTTGCTGGGAACAGTGCTGAACAAATCAGATCAAGCGAAAGATCTGCCGATCTACAATTAATTTTTGGGGAAGGAAATGAGCGGGCTGGAACTCATCCTGGCTGGTGCTGCACCTGATACGGGAAATTTGGGCGTCTCTGCACTATGTTATTCCACGGTAGCCAATATACTGAAACAACGGGAAGATGCTCACATCAATATACTGGGGCACGGAAGTCACAAAACAACAGAGCAGTTCGCAGTAAACGGCAATCAAACCTGTGATGTGGTTGCTGCCAAACACACCCGCCGGTTTTACGATCCTTCTGCGTTCATCAACATTCGATATTCCATCAAGCTTGGGCCCCTGGCGTCCAAAACTGCCAAAATGTTCCGCAATGCCAATGCGTTGTTGGACATTAGCGGTGGTGATAGCTTTACGGACTTGTACGGTAAGAGACGTTTTGAAGCGATTGTGTTACCCAAAATCATCGCGGTGGAAAACAATATTCCCCTGGTACTGCTGCCACAGACCTATGGTCCCTTTGTGGAAGGTGGCGAACCGAGAGCAGTGGCGCAGGATTTGATACGAAGATCCCGCTTGGCGTATGCCCGCGACCAGTACTCATTTGAATATATGCAGGAATTGTTGGGTGGGGACTTCAATCCCGAGGTGCACAAGCAGGGAGTGGACGTAGCATTCTTGTTGCCCGCCGCCAGCAAAGAGCAAGTGGATGCAAAAGGTTTGACTCCCCCCAGGGAGCCATCCACGGAAGTGTTCGGCATCAATGTCAGCGGATTGATCTATAACGATCCCGAGAACGCGAAATCCCAGTACGGCATCAAGGTTGATTATCACAAACTGCTTAAAACGTTCATTGAGCATGTACTCAATCAGTCAGCCGGTGATGTTTGGCTGGTGCCCCACGTTCACGCGCCCTATGGGCATTATGAATCGGATCTGTCTGCCTGTGAAAAGCTGAAATCCCATTTCAGTGAATCACAACAACAGCGCATTAAAGTCGTAAACGGTGACTACGACCAATGTGAGATCAAGGGGGTCATCGGCCAATGTGACTGGTTTACCGGCACGCGCATGCATTCCACCGTCGGTTCTCTTTCGCAGGCAGTGCCCACCGCCGCGATAGCCTACAGTGGTAAAACCCGAGGCGTGTTTGCCACCGCCGGCCAGGAGGCAATGGTGTTTGATGCCCGCCAGGAAACGACGGAAAACCTGTTGGATCAGCTGATAAATTCCTGGGCGTTGAGATCAAAAACCAAAGAAGAGTTGGAACGAGATATTCCGTTATTGAAGCAGCGCGCACACCGCCAGTTCGAAGAAATCGTATCTAGCATTTCCCGATAGATTCATTCACTTCTTTTTTCTCAAGAGTGCATCATGATCAAGGTTAAAAACATTGATGACGTTGTTGAATGGCAGTTGTGCACAGGTTGTGGAATGTGTGCTGCAATGGAGCCGCAACGATTCTACATGGCGGATATTCCCCACTTGGGAATGCGGCCGAAGCTTAAGGCCACGCCGGAGCCGGAGTCTGGCAAAGCATTCAAGCATTGCCCGGGGCATCAGTTAGAGCACCGCTTTTCCCACAATGATCCGCAACTGGTGAAAAGCCTGGTGGCGGGTTGGGGCCCCATTCTGGGCGTGTGGGAGGCACACGCCAGCGATCCGGATATTCGATTCAGGGGTTCCAGTGGTGGTGCGGCTACGGCGCTGGCGCTCTATGGGATTGAGCAGGGCGGTGCAAACAAAGTACTGCATGTGGCAAGCAAAGCCGATAAGCCTTACCTCAATGAGACTGTCTTCAGCTCTACTAAACAGGACTTGTTGATGCGAGAAGGATCTCGCTATGCCCCCGCCAGCCCTTGCGAAAAAATCAATGACGTTGCGGCAGACAGCAAGCGTACGGTGTTCATTGGCAAGCCCTGCGATGTTGCCGCGGTTTCCAGTTGGGAGGCTGAATCCGGTGCCAATGAGATGGCCATTAAAATCGGCTTTTTCTGCGCAGGTGCACCTTCGACCAATGGCAACCTTGAACTGATCAAGCGCCAGAAAATCGAGCAGCAGAATCTGGTGCGTTTAAAGTACCGGGGTGAAGGTTGGCCGGGTATGTGGAGAGCGGAAGAAGATTCTGGAAAATCCAGCGAACTCACCTACGCAGAGTCCTGGGGATTTTTGCAGAGTTTCAGACAGTGGCGCTGCTATATCTGCCCAGACCATACCGCAGAGTTTGCTGACATAGCGGTGGGCGATCCCTGGTATCGGGATATAAAAGAAGGGGAGCACGGCAGCTCTCTGATTATTGCCCGGACGGAAAAGGGTCTGCGTTACCTGAAAGCGGCCGAAGCGGCCGGATACATCAATGTTGTCGGCGAAGATCCCAGCTTGTTGCCGCGGTCGCAGCCGAACCTGATGCGCACCAGGGGAATGTTGTGGGCACGATTGATTGTGCTGGCTGTACTGGGGGGCGCAGTGCCGAGGTTCAAAGGGTTCCCATTATTTCAGTTCTGGTGGAAGGAGCTTCCAATGAAGGAAAAAATCCAATCCTTCACGGGAACCGTCAAACGGGTGTTCCGTAAATCATTGAATAAAAGAATCAACGTCTCTCGTGGTTAAGCGATCGTAACGCTGGCGTTAGCACGGCACGATCCACTCAGGAAGCTCTGGGCATGGCATTCAAAAAGTTGGTAAAAGGCGCATCGCTGTTAACGACAAGCCAGTTGTTGGTGGCGTTGTGTACCTTTTTCCGTAATATCATCGTTGCTCGACTCATCAGTGTTGAAGATTATGGTATCGCAACGATATTTGCCTTAACGGTCTCGCTGATTGAAATGAGCGGGAACATGGCATTCGACAGAATCCTGGTACAAGACAAAAAAGGGTCCTCTGACGACATGCTGGCGTCAGCGCACTTACTGCAATGGTCCAAGTCTTTCGTAATGGCGCTGATTTTGTTCCTGTTGGCTTCTCCGGTAGCCAACCTGTTTGACCTGCCTGAGCTAATCTGGGCATTTCAGATGTTGGCGGTAATCCCGTTCATCAAGGGCTTTACCCATTTTGACAGTGTTACCCAACAGCGGGATTTGAAGTTTACGGCAACCGCCTATATCGACTCTATTCCCCAGATTGTAGTGATTGCCGCGGCCTATCCTTTGGCCCGTTGGCTGGGTGACTATCGCGTTATGTTGGTGATCGTGATTGCCCAGACGGCAGTGAGCGTGCTGCTGTCGCACGTGTTGGCAACCCGTCCTTACCGCTGGACCATCAACAAAGAATTGATCTACAAGAAGCTAAATTTCGGCTGGCCACTGTTGATCAATGGTCTGTTGATGTTTGCCATATTTCAGGGTGATAAGGCCATCATTGGCGCTCAATACAGTATGGAAATACTGGGCTGGTATGGCGCTGCATTCGCGCTCACCATGATGCCCACGCTGTTGTTTGCCAAGGTGAGCGGGTTTCTGTTGCTGCCCGTGCTGTCGAAAAGTCGCGATGACGAAACCAGGTTCATCTCAGTGGGCATGCTTTCGATCGTCTTCTGTACTTCGGTTGCGGTTTTTTGTGCTATTTTTTTCACCATCGGCGGAGCTGCTTTTATCAACCTCAGTTACGGTGAAAAGTACCTTGCCGGCGGTACGGTGATCGCCATATTGGGGCTCATGCAGGGCATGCGGATTATCCGGATTGCGCCCACGGTCATGGCAACGTCACAGGCAGACACAAAAAACCCCATGTATTCCAACATTGTACGAACTGTAGCACTGATTCTGGCGTTGATTTTCGCTTACTATAAGCTTTCTGTTGAGTGGATCGCACTGAGCGGCTTGATCGGCGAGGTTTTTGCATTGATAGCGGCATTATATTTGTTGAAGCTACCAAGCAGTAAATCGAAGTATATAAACTGTATGTTGATTCAGCTTTTCGTCAGTTCCGCTATCTGTGCTTTTGTATACTTTGTCGTACCGGCTCCCGACTTAAGCAGTTTGTCCTCAACCCTCATTCGCCTGGTGGAGGCGGTTCTGGCGAGCCTGGTGCTGGGTGTTTTTGTGGCGATGGTTGATAACACAACCCGACAGTTTGTAATCCAGCAGTATCGACGCTTGTTGAATAGGGCATCTTGATGACTGAGCGCAACTCAGAGAAAGTAAGGGAGCTCGCGTGGGCGAAAGCAAAACAGGACGTATCCGAATCCAGATTCAGCCATTGCTTCTATGTTCTGTATGCCCAACGAAGACTGAGGCCCTACATTACACGCATCGTCAAGCGCCTGGAGGCTGGAGAATTTTTCTCGAAAACGCTAAGAAAAATCTTTAAGGATTATCACCAGATCACCGTGGGAAGATACAGCTATGGCTGTTTCCGGCGTTCGTTCCCACCGGGAACCACCATTGGTTCCTATGTCTCTGTTGCCGAAGAAGTCACGATACTGCGACGCAATCATCCTTACACCCGCTTAACCCAGCACCCATTCTTCTATAACCACGAATTGGGTCTTGTGGAAAGCGACACCATCGAGTTGGATAGCGATAATCCCCTCACCATCGGCAGTGATGTGTGGATCGGGCGCGGCACTCTGATATTGCCAGGCTGCAGAACCATTGGGGACGGCGCCATCATCGGAGCCAACTCCGTTGTGACCAGGGACGTGCCGGCCTTTGCCATTGTTGGCGGCAACCCGGCCAAAAAAATTCGGGATCGGTTTGATCCTGAAGTGGTTGCTGAACTCAATGCATTGAAATGGTGGGAGCGCAGCATTGAGGAGTTAATCGAAGGTGATTTCCCCTACCTGGATGACTGCAACGTCAAACTGCTTAAGAGCTTTACACTGCCTTAAGCGTCCTTCTTTTGTGCGAATAACCATTCGAACAGCTCTTTGGTGTAGACCTGATCCCGTATATCGTGCCCGGCGTTGGGCAGTTCGGTATAGACGGCGTTGTTGGGAAAGCTCTGCAACGCCTGGTTCAGCGCCCGGCTGTTCTCAACCGGAGTAATGGTATCGGCACTGCCATGGAAGAACCGGATCGGCATGCGCTCAACTCGGGGCAGGGCCGCCGGATCACCGGCGCCGTTCAACGGGATGGCCGCAGCGAATAGATCCGGGTAGTACGTCAGAGCGTCCCAGGTGCCTTCGCCACCCATGGAAATTCCGGTGATATACACCCGTTCCCGGTCGATTCCATAGGTTTCAATAATATGCTGAAGCAGCTGGATCGCGGTTTTCAGGTTATCGCTTTGGGGGATCTCCTGCTGGCTGAAATTCAGGAAGGGAGGGGAAAAGGAGTCATAGTCGACCCAGTGGGTCCATTCATCTGCCTGGGGCGCGAGTACATAAGCGGGCTCGATCCCCTGGACGAGATCTGAGATGAGGAGCTCAATGGTGTGATCAATCTGCTTGATGTTGTCATTGGCCCGACCACGCCCACTGTGGAGTGCCAGAATGATGGGAAAGGCCTGGTCTGTTGCGACCGTAGGAGGTTTTGGTACGAATAGCCGATAGGGCATCTGCACATCCAGCTCAGCGTTATGGTAGTGCCCCGCCACCATTTTGTCCGCCACGCTGAGCTGCATCTGTCGATAGGCTTTACGCTCCTGCTGCTTGCTATAGGATTTGTGGGCCTTGGTGGCGACAAAGATACCCAAAATCACGATCAGAACGAATACGGATACCTTCAGGCTTCCCTGGAACATGTTGCTTCTCACCCCTATTACCAAATGGTCGATGCAAAACTACCGCGAATGACGCTAGGTGGGCTAGGTTGGCATAATATCTGCGTAGATTAAATAGGCAGTTAACCAAAGATGAGCGTAATCGCTCTCCTGATTCAAGCCGCTTTCGTGGCAAGCCCAGGTCCCATACAGCGTGCGTGTCACTGGCCAGGCTTGAGGCCAGCGGATCGATGTTTGGGAAGTTGAATCCTAGATATCAACTATACTCAAGAATATCAACCACCTGAACTAGGTGAATAAGAGTTGAAGTTTGGAGTGCGTATAGGCTTTTCTTTCATTTAGTAGAGGACACAGCGTGTGTGTGGGGTATTCGGAATCTACGCTCCCGGCCTGTCGCGGGAGCAGATACGGGAACAACTCTATCTTGGAGTAGCTCAACTGGATCATCGTGGGCCGGATGCCTGGGGTTGCTATTTTAGCGACGGTATGGCCTTGGGCCATACCCGGCTATCCATATTCGATCTGGCGGATGGCCACCAGCCCATGATTACCGAATCCTCGGCGTTGGTGTACAACGGGGAGGTCTACAACCACTACGAATTACGCCGCGAGCTGGAGCGTGATGGTGTGGTTTTCCACAGTAAGTGTGATACGGAAGTCATACAGAAGCTTTACGAAAAGGAAGGGCCATCCTGCCTGGCCAAATTGAATGGTCAGTTCGCGATAATACTGTGGGACAAACGCAACCAAGCCCTGTTCCTGGCGCGGGACCGCCTGGGAATGCGACCGCTCTATGTGCTGGAGCGCAACGGTGCACTGTATTTCAGCTCGGAGATGAAGGCATTCGATGCGATTTTTCCGGGTGAACGCGCCATTGATCCTGCGCGGCTGCTGGATCATGCCCTGCTTTGGAATACCCTGGGCCGGGACACGATCTACCGTAACATCAGCACGGTCGCCTCCGGCACCTACGAATGCTATCAGGGTGGCCGCCTCACCGAGCGCAAGCGTTACTATGAGATTGGTGAGCAGACCCGTGACGGCGTCAGCACGCTGTCGTTTGACGAGGCAATGGAGGCGTTCAAGTCCAAGCTGGATGAGAGTGTCCAACTGCGGCTGCGCAGCGATGTGCCGGTTGGGGCCTATCTGAGTGGTGGTATTGATTCCACGGTGATCTCCAGCCTGGTGAAACAGCACAAGCAGGATCTGTTCAAAACCTTCTCGGTGGAGTTTGAACAGGCGCAATTTGATGAAAGCCGGTATCAGCGTCTGGTGAGCGAAGCAATCCAATCGCAACATCACCCGGTTTCCATCAGCAGTGAAACCCTAAGCGAAAACTTTCTCAATACCATTTACCATTGTGAGCGTCCGATCTTCAGAACGGCACCGATTCCCATGCTGCAGCTTTCCAAAAAGGTGCGGGAAACGGATATAAAAGTGGTATTGACCGGTGAGGGCGCAGACGAAATTCTGTTTGGCTACGATACTTTCAAGGAGCTGAAGATACTGGAAAGGTGGTCGCAGGGTGAGGGTGCGGCGGAGATAGACAGCGCCATATCGAATCTTTACCCTCATCTGAATCACTATGCCGATCCCAAACAGTTCGGTTTGATTAAGATGTACTATGAAGGGTTTCTCAATTCTTTTGGTAATAATTTTGTTGGCCTGAACATCAGGATGAACAACAATAAAATAATACAGAACTACTTGAACAAGGATTGGGGTCTGAAATCGGACCCGGCGGATCTTGGGTCCAGACTGGACGCGACACTGCCGAATAATTTTACAGATTGGAGCCTGCTGCAAAAGAACTCCTTTCTGGAAATCAAAACCTTGCTTCAGGGGTATTTGTTGTCTTCCCAGGGCGATCGGATGGCCCTGGGTAATAGCGTCGAAGGACGCTATCCTTTTTTGGATCACAACCTAATTGAGTTTGTTTTCTCCCTGCCGGATGAATACAAGCTACAGGGCTTCACCGAAAAACATTTGCTCAAACAAGCATTTGCCGAGCAAATACCACAAGATATTATAGACCGCCCCAAACGGCCCTACATGGCACCGGATATCGCGGCATTTTATCGTGGCGGAGAGTTGGTGGAAGTCGCCGAAGAACTCCTGAATCCAGCGAAGGTCGCTGAATACGGCTGTTTTGACGAAAAGATGGTGACCCGGTTCCTGCGAAAGTTTAAGAACGGTGTTCCAGATCATGTTGGTTACCGCGACAACATGATATTCACTTTTCTGATGTCAACGCAGGCATGCCAGTACTGGATCCACCATCCGCGGCAACAGCCACTGGATCTGGACAAGTGCACAGTGGAAGTATTCGAGTACCACTAGAAACAGAAGATTAAATATTGGATGAGCAAATGAGTTTTAATGCAGAGCACGCGAGATCGCAGCTGTTGGAATTTATCGTTAACAGCTACATGGTGGATCTGGAGGAGATTCCTCTGGACGAATCCCTCATCGATGAGGGCATCATTGATTCGTTTGGCCTGGTGGAGATCGCCACGTTCCTCGAGAAGGCGTTCAAAATCAAGGTCAGTGAGGAAGACATGATTCGTGAGAATTTCGGCTCTGTTAACAAATTGATTGCGTTTGCCGAGAGGAAACAAAACTCATGAGTGAGAACACCGGCTATGAACGCTGTACCAAATGCGTGTTATCCAAGCACTTCCCACGAATCAAGTTCGATGAGGAGGGTGTCTGCAACTATTGTCGGCAGCCAAATACCATCATCAAGACGGAAGATGTCATAGCCGAGGCGCGGGACCAGATTGAATCTCTGTTCAAGAATCGGGATCAAACTACGGAGTATGATGCCATCGTCTGCTACAGCGGTGGTAAAGACAGTACCTATACGTTGCAGCTGGCAGTACAAAAATACAACCTGAGGGTGTTGGCGTTCACTCTGGATAATGGGTTCATCTCCAAGGCCGCCTGGAATAACATCGAGCGGGTGGTGGATAAGTTGGGAGTGGATCATTGGGTTTTTCGCCCCAATTCCAAACACTATGGCGCCATCGCCAAGGCCAGTGCCGAGCATGACATCTACAACAAGAAAACGTTGACAAGAATATCGTCGATCTGCAATTCCTGCATCTCGATTGTGAATACAACCGCGTTGAAATTGGCGTTGGAAAAAGACATTCCGTTTATTCTGGCTGGCTTCACCCTCGGGCAGATTCCAATCAACTCCATCATTTATAAAAACCATCAGAAGTTTCTGGCGGAATCCAGAGCTGCTTCAATGGAAAAGCTGAGGCAGCACGCCGGCGACTTTGTGGACCAGTATCTGGCTGTGCCGGACGCCCTGTTGCGGGACATTGAGAAATATCCCCACAACATTAACATCCTCTGCGTTGAAAACGTTACTGAAGAAGAGATCATCGAACAGGTCAAGAGCCTGGACTGGAGAAGCCCTGGCGATGTGGATGGTTGTTCATCCAATTGTATGTTGAACACCTTCAACAACTATGTGCATGAGCGTGTTTTTGATTACAACCCCTATGAGATGGAATTGAGCCACTTGATCAGGGAGGGCTTGCTGACCAGAGAAGAGGCCCTCACCAAAATGCAGACTCAGCCCAGGGAAATGATTCCAACGATCATGAAGAAACTGGATATCGACGATGCATCCATTGATAAAGTGAAGTGGATCTACTCAAACCAGAAGTAACGACGCACTTTCTTTTAACCAATCAGGATACGTTAGCCGAATGGGGGCAGACAGTTTCAATTTTCACCTTCTGTATTACGTAGCGCTGGTACTGGCAACGTACCTTGTGTCGGCTGCGGTTGCCTGGTTCATCGGGAAACTGCCCGCACTGGCATACCTGAAGGGGCGTGCAGGCCGGTTCGCAGCCCTGGATGGTGTGCGTGGCTATCTTGCGCTTGGCGTCTTCATCCACCATTTTGTGTTCTCCTGGTACTGGTTGAACAAAAATGATGGCGGAGCTACCCGGATACTTGAACCTCTGTTTTTTAATATCGGGCGGGTGTCGGTTCTGATCTTTTTTATGATCACCGGCTTTCTCTTTATCCGCCGCATTCTGGCAGGCTACTACCATGGAAACTGGAAAGGTCTGTATGTTTCCAGGTTCTTTAGAATTTATCCGCTGTTTATTTTTGTGGTGATCTGTATTTCGTTGGTGGTGGCAGTGAAGACCGGATTTACTCTGGAAGTCTCCATCGTGAAGTGGGCGCTGCAGCATGTGAAGTGGCTCTTGTTGCTTGGTGGCCAGATCAACAATTTTGCGGATACCTGGCTAGTGATTTTCGGAGTGTATTGGACATTAAAATATGAATGGGCATTCTATCTGTCCATTCCGTTGTTGGCGCTGCTCTTCCGGCTGAACCGGTACGCCCTGGCCATTCTGGCGCTACTGACCATTCCGTTATTCCTGTATCCGGTACAGGGGATGTTTTTTTCCAGTGAATATCTGATTTATTTTGCTGTGGGTGGGGTGGCTGCGTATCTGGTGGAGAAGCAACCTGGCATTACCCAGTATCTGGAATCCAGGATGGTGAGTGTGTTTGCACTGGCCGCCGTTTTGTTGGTGTTGAATGTCGGCGATGAAACCAGTTTGATCTACACCGTGCTGATTGCCCTGTTTTTTATACCCATTGCTAATGGCAACGATCTGTTCAGGCTGCTGGCCCGCCAATGTTCAATCGTTTTGGGAGAGATCAGCTATTCGATATACCTGATGCATGGATTATTGCTGTACCTGTTGTTGGTGGGGTGGCAGGTGCTGCCCGTGAAGGATGTCGCCTTTCATGATCACTTGATATGGATGCCGCTGTTCAGTGGCTTGGTGGTGCTGGTGTCGTCACTCACATTCCTGTTTATAGAAAAGCCTCTTATTCACTTTGGTAAACGACTGATCAGATCAAATGAAAAATAGCGCTCACGTACGAAAAGCATCGGATGTTGAAAAGCAGTTCTGGCTCCTGGATCAACAGGGCAAGAGTACTGCGTACAACATCGTATCGGCATTTTGGATCGCTGATCCGGACGTGGGTCGGCTGTCGCAGGTGGTACAGACCGTGATGACGGACTGGGGTATTGGAACCCAGGTGTACCGGCTGGAAAACGGGGAGCTGCAGTGTGTGGAGAATGCCCGTGTGCTGGAAACCTGTACCCTGAGCCTGGCGTCGGAGAACTTTGCAGTGGCCGCAGAGGCGTGTTTTCGTGAGCTATGCGAATCGAAGTTTGATATTGAGAACGGGCCATTGGCAAAGTTGGTGACCATTCAGGCGCAAGGTGCAGAGCAGGCGTGGTTTGGCATCATTGTGCATCATATAGCCATAGACCTGCGCACCAAAGAGCTTCTTGCCAGTGAAATTCAACGTCGCTGGACTGCACCGGAACAGCTGTACTCACTGGATGAAACCTATGAAGAATTTGTGCATGAACATAGGGCCTGGCTGCAATCGGACAAAGCCGACAAGGCGCGCAGTTATTGGAAAACACAACTCGAATCGCTGACAACAGCCACGGTGTTGGCTCAATCGGCTCCGGCGCCATCGCAACACAGCGAAGGGGGGTTGCTTGAATTCACCCTGGATTCGGGGCGGTGCGAAAATCTGAACCAGTTTGCTTCAAGCAGTAAGCTTGATCCGTTTCTTCTGTACTTTGCTGCGTATCAACTTGCCTTATCCAGGCTGAAAGTTGCGGACCAACTGAGCATCGGGGTGCCGCTTTCGAATCGATTCGGGCATAAATTTGAAAATAGTGTTGGCTGCTTCGTCAATACTCTGCCCATCGTCAGTCACCTGGATTGGGATGCATCGAAAGACGAGTATCTGGGGGCTGTGCGGCGGAAGTTCCTGCTGGCAAACCGTCACCAGGCGTTGCCGGTGTTTGAAATCAGGCGCCTGTTACCTTCAACCCAGTCCACGCTGTTTGATTTCGGGTTTACGCTGGAACCCCCTATGGCCCTGGACCTGGCGGGCACCGATATTCGCCGTATTCCGTTTTACAATGGCAGTGCTCAACTTGACGTTTTCCTCCGCGGTTGGGAAGACGATGGTCAGATGCGTTTCCGCGTCGAATACGATGACGCCAAGTATGGTCCTGACTTTTCACGGCGACTGGCATCCGTTTTCCAATTGATGCTGGATGGCCTTGTGGCGGAGGATAAACCTCTCAAGCAGATCCCCTATCTGCCTGCGGACGATGCGCAGGTCATTGACGCGGCCAACCGCACACAGGGGTCTGTGGAGGCGGCAGCCAATCTTAAAGAGGCGTTCGAAGCCCAGGTCAAATCCACGCCCGATGCCATTGCCTTGGTATCCGCCCGCGGGCAGCTCACCTATGCGCAGTTCGATGGGCTGGCCGGCAAACTGGCAAACTGTTTGCTGCAACAGGCACAGGTGGCACCCGGCGCTATCGTGGGGGTGTATTGTGATAGAAGTGAACAGCTGCTTGTCAGTATCTACGCCATCATCAAAGCCGGATGCGCGTATTTGCCCCTCGATGTGGACGCGCCACTGGAGCGCACCCGTTACATGCTCGAGCAGGCGCAGGCCCGCGTCGTGGTCACCACCACGGCCAGTCACAGCCAACTTGAGACGCTGGCCGTCGACTGCATAGCATTGAGCGACGACTACGGGAATATCAAACACTATGAGGAGCAACTGCCACCCATTGAGGTGTCAGCGGAAAGCCCGGCCTATGTACTCTTTACCTCCGGGTCCACCGGGATGCCGAAAGGAGTGGTCAATTCCCATCGGGGCATCATGAATCGCCTGTACTGGATGCAGGAATATTTTCAGGTACAGGAAGACGTCATACTGCAAAAAACCCCGGTCACCTTTGATGTGTCTGTGTGGGAGCTTTTTCTGCCTCTGCAGGTGGGTGGAACCCTGGCCATTGCTGATCACAACAGCCACAAAGACCCCTACCAACTCTGTCGCCAGATAGAGTCATTCGGTGTGACCTTCGCCCATTTTGTGCCAGCGATGTTGGCAGTATTTCTGGGTGTGGAGTTGGAGCGCCCGCTGCCGCTCAAAACCGTCGTCTGCAGTGGCGAGGAACTGAGTAAAGAACTACAAGGCAGGTTCTTTCGTAAGTTTAGCCGGCTGGAGCTCTATAACCTGTATGGCCCCACTGAGGCCGCGGTGGACGTGACGTGCTGGAAATGTGAACCCAACGATCATCGACACTTTGTACCTATCGGCAAACCCATATTGAACACACAGATCCATATTGTGGACAAACAGGGGAACGCGGTACCCATAGGTGTACCCGGGGAGATAATGATTGGCGGTGTCCAGGTGGCGGACGGCTATATCAATAACCCGACCCTGACCAATGAAAAGTTCTTCGTCGACGAATTTGGCCGGGGGCGGATGTATCGAACTGGAGACCTGGCACAATGGGATCAGGACGGGCAAATTGAGTATCTTGGCCGCTTGGATTTCCAGGTGAAAATCAATGGTGTTCGTATTGAGTTGGGCGAAATCGAAAACTCGATCCTGACTCTGCCAGAGATCAAAATGGCGGTGGTGACTTATAAAAAGGAGAACGGGATTGGGTTGGTGGCCCACTATGTGGCGAATCAAGTTGCCGACAACGGTAACAACAGCAGCAATAGCAACAACCAAGCCAGCATTACCGAAGAATCCATAAAGCGCCAGTTGGCGGCACGGCTGCCACTGCATATGCTGCCGCGAGCCTTTATTCCCCTGGCCAGTATGCCGATGACGCCCAGTGGCAAGATTGATCGCAAGAGTCTGCCCTATGACCAGATTGATGTGCCGAAGGGTGCTGCTCCATCGGAGTTCGCCCCGGGCACAACAGAGCGCCTGGTCATGGATGCGTGGCAGTCCGTGCTGGGAAAAACCGACTTTGCCTCCAATGCCAGCTTTTTTGATGCGGGTGGGGATTCGTTAAAGTTGATGGAGGTGTATCAGTACTTGCTCCCGCATCTGAAGCGCAAGATTGCCAGTACCGATATGTTTGCCTACCCAACCATCGAGAGCCTGGCCAGGTACATCGACAGTGATGGTGAAAAATCGCCGGACCAGGATGCCCGTATCAGGAACCGGGCACAAAAAATGAAGTCCGCCTTCAAAAGACCAAGATAATGATGAAACCGATAGCACTGATCATGATTGTGGTGGCGTTGCTGATGTTGTCAGCGGCCGCTCTGTTTAAAATTCGATACGACTTTAATCTGACTACGTTGAAGTTGGATCTGATGACCGAAGCGCATCGCGATGCATCACTGTCTTACCGAACCTACATGCCGGAGCAGGCCCATGAGGGCAAAAGACCACTGCTTCTCTATCTGCAGAGCGGAGCCGGTCGGGGCGATGATAATCTGGGGCAACTGCGGCAGGAGATGTGGCGTCTGATCGAGGTCCAACAGCAGTACGGATTGGATTACATGATCCTGGCACCACAATGCCCGGATGGTGTGGAATGGAATAATGCCCAGTCCGGTTCCCCGCCCTATCCCAATCTTGATTTTACCCGTTTGGAGGAAAGTGAGCGCTTCCGGCAGTTGCTGCAATTGGTGCAACACTATATTGATCAGGGCATCGTTGATCCGGCAAGAATTTACATCGTGGGTATTTCCATGGGGGCGACAGCGGCCTGGGAATTCCTTTACCGGCACCCGGATAAATTTGCAGCGGCGTTGATCATGAATGGGCGTTCCGATCCCGGTGTTGCCCAGGCCATCGCCAAAACACCGATCTGGCTTGGTCATGGAGAGAAAGACACCGTAGCACCCATTGCAAACAGTACTGCCATGTCCTCGGCTTTAGCGCAACATGACGCAGATCTTGTATTCCGAACCTTCGATGCCGGTCACCAGATCGCGAACGTTGCCATCACGGAAGAATCACTGAGCTGGATACTGACAAAACATAAGAACAGCAGCTGGAATCCACATGACTGATATCGATGACTCCTTTGATGATGACGCCTGGGATAACTCCATTGCCGTGGTGGGCATGTCCGGTTCGTTCCCCGGAGCCGAAGACATAAACCAGTATTGGGATCATATCGTCCACGGTCGTTGCCTTGTATCCGAGCTGTCGGACAACGATCTGATCAATGCCGGAGTTCCGCCTCAGCTGATTGAAAACCCCAACTATGTAAAGCGCTCCGGCATACTGGATAACGTGGAGTGTTTTGATGCCGAGTTCTTTGGTTATGGCAGGGATGAGGCAGAGACCATCGACCCACAGCAACGGCTGTTTCTGGAACATGCCTGGAAAGCGCTGGAAAGCGCCGGGTATCGTCCGCGGGAAATCCAGGAGCCGGTGGGTGTGTTTGCCGGGTGTGGATGGAACCGCTATGCCATCAATAACCTTGATTTCGACCTCAGCTCCTTCGGGGTGTCCGACTTCCAGAAGATGCTGAACAACGATAAAGACTTTTTGGCGACACGCGTAGCCTATAAGCTGAACCTCAAAGGGCCGGCGCTGGATATTCAAACGGCGTGCTCGACCTCATTGGTAACCATTCAAACAGGAATGCTGTCGCTGCTGACGTATCAATGTGATATGGCGCTCTGTGGCGGCGTTTATGTCAACATTCCGCACGGTGGCGGTTACCTGTATTCCGAGGGTTTGATTATGTCCAAAGACGGATATTGCAGACCCTTTAGTCCCAATGCGAATGGAACCATATTCAGTGAGGGCGTGGGCGTTGTGGTTCTCAAGCGCTATGCGGATGCAGTGGAGCAAGGGGATTCCATTCTTGCGGTGATCCGTGGTGCTGCGGTCAATAATGATGGTGCGGACAAGGTGGGCTACACCGCGCCCAGCGTCTCCGGCCAGGCGGATGTCATCGAACTGGCGTTGCAGTTGGCAAATCTGTCACCGTCAGATCTGGACTACATAGAGACCCACGGCACTGGTACCAAACTGGGTGATCCCATTGAAATGTCTGCGCTTGAGCGTGTGTTTGGCAGCAATGCGGACAAGCACATTGGACTGGGCACTCTGAAAGCCAATATCGGCCACCTGGATGCGGCCGCCGGCGTAGCCTCGTTCATTAAAGCGGTCTGCGTTGCCAAAACCAAGGTTATTCCGCCGAACCTGTATGCGCAGGATTCCAAACCGGAATACCATGGTGAAGGTCCTTTTTATTTTACCGCCAGTGCAATTGAGCTGAACTCGAAAGAGAATGTGAATGTGGGGGTAAGCTCGTTTGGTGTCGGCGGCACGAATGCCCATATCATCGTGTCCTCACCGCCGTCAGTGGAGCATGCCCACCCATTTGGTTGCACCATCCGGCCACTGCTGTACAGCGCAAAGAGTGAATATTCTTTACGTGAGATTCAAAAAAAGACGGACCAGTACATCGTTGGTCGATTGGACGAAGCCGAGGGTTGTGCCAACACTTTGCTGAATCACCGAACACCTTTTGAATTCCGAACGCACAGCGTGCTGGACGTCGGGGAGGATGAGCATTCCGATGCAAAAATTGTCCCTTCCGGAAAGGTGCAGAAAGCAATGGACGCACCGAAAAATGCGTTTATGTTTTCCGGACAAGGCAGCCAGTTTCACAGAATGGGGTGTGAACTGTATGCAGGTGATAACCGGTATCGTAATTACCTGGATCAATGTATCGAGGCCATGCAAACTGACCTGGCCAGTGAAGTGAAGCAGGCTCTGCTGGGCACAGACTATCCCGACCGACGCATTCTGGATACGCAAATTGCGCAGCTTTGTTTGTTTACCCTGGAATACTCTCTGGCCAGGACCCTCATGGACTATGGCATCAAGCCGGATGTGTTGATCGGCCACAGCCTGGGAGAGTTCTCGGCGGCCTGTATCGCCAACGTGTTCTCCTTACCGGATGCGGTGACCATTGTGTCCGAACGCGGACGTCTGATGGCCAGTACCGATGAGGGAGCCATGGTGGCCGTGCTTGCCCCCCGCAGTAAGATCGAACCCATGCTGTTCGGGTCGCTGGCGGTTTCCGTGGAAAACAGTCCGCTGAATACGGTTATTTCGGGCACCGTCGAGGATGTCCAAAGCCTGGAACAAAAGTTGAAGCCTGAAAAGCTCGCCTGTGTGAAACTTGCTACCCGGTTTCCGTTCCACTCCCGTTTTATGGAGCCTATTTTAGAGGCGTTCCGCTCGGTCTTTGCTGGCATCACGTTGCACCCACCGGAGATTCCCATTGTTTGTTGCACTGCTGTAGGTGGCTCAGCGGAGTCGGTAACGGAACCCTTTGTGAATGCAGAGTATTGGGTTCAGCATCTGCGCAAGGAAGTAAATTTTCACCAAGGCACGCAACGGTTAATCGATCAATACGCTGCCGATAATCTGATTGAGATCGGCCCGGGAGATGCGTTGATCAATTTTGTGCGTACCATTACCTTGGATCGGGTGAACCTGATTCAAACCTTGCCCGGTGCCAAGATGTCTGCCAATGCTCTCGAACTGTTTGTGAGTTCGATGGCGCAATTGTGGTGTACCGGTGTCAATGTCGATTTTGCCAAAGCCGGACTGGTGGGTTCCAGCGCCGTCGTGGATCTGCCCACTTACCAATTCCAGCGCACGCCGTTCTGGCGCAACGAAAGATCTGCTGCGGCATTTTCCAAGCCCAATGCGCCGACGTTCCCGCCTGTGAATACCACCAGTTTCGCGGAGGAGGTAGAGGAACAGGATGCCCATAAAGAGATCCGGGATGTCTGGGAGCGGTATATTCAGAAACCGGAATACAGCGACGACGACAGTTATTTTGATCTGGGTGGACATTCATTGAATGGCGTGCAGTTGATCAGTGAGTTGAACAAGCGCTACAACCGGAACGTTGAGATTTCTGACTTCTTTGATCACCCCACGTTCAATCATCTGCTGAAAGCCTACGGTATTACATCGGCTGACAACGGAGAAGAGTCGGTGCAGGCCGCTCCGCACTCAGCGTCCGCATCGGAAGCGGACATCCATCAACTTCAATATCATGGCGCAAATCAACCCACCAAGATCTGGATGCAGGAAAGCCGGTTGGCCAAGTGGGTCCTGGCACGGCTGTACGGTCCATCCAGGATGACCATCCGCAGAGTTCTGGAACGGATCATTTTCAAGTTGGAAGGGGGAGAGCTGTTTTCGGTCACCGTGCGCAAACTGTATAAGAAGTTTTACGACATGGATATTGGCCACTATACCGCCGGGTGTTTTGACAAGGGCAACTTTAAACCCGGCACCAGCATCGGTCGCTATTCTTCCATTACCCCGACCGCCCGATTCGAGACCGCAGACCATCCCTCCACCACGGTTTCCAGCAGCGGGTTGTTCTATCGGGAATCCTTTGGATTTTCCGATGGCATGGACATTCCGCGGACCAAAATCGTCATCGGCAATGACGTGTTTATCGGTCACAATGCCACTCTGGTGTATCCCTGTTCCAAAGTGGGCGACGGCGCCATCATCGGTGCCGGCACCATTGTTAACTTTGATGTGCCACCCTATGCCATCGTTGGGGGCTCACCGGCGATGATCATTCGATACCGGTTCCCGAAAGCCAAAATCGAAGCGCTATTGGAAAGTCGCTGGTGGGAAAACGATCTGGAGCAACTGTATCCGGCGCGGGGTGAATTTATGAAGCCGGTTTCAGGGTCCAGGATTCGATAAGCCATCAGAACGGGTCAATTGTGGTGGTAATTCTCGCTGCGAGTGTGACCAAGGTGGGATTCCTGAGGAATCCCGCTGAGTTGCTGTTTTTTCGTTAAGGTTTTTTTGGTCCAATAGCGGGACACCCCGGTTACACCCTGTCGAGCTCCGCTATGAACCCATTAAAAATCTGCACCGCTCTGTGCGCAATATTCCTGGCATCGGCCGTTCCGCAATTCGCCTATTCCGCCTGCTCTGGCGGCAATGACTGTGGTTTATCACCGGGGCTGTTCGTGTCCCGCGCCAATCTGGCGGTGGTCAAGCAGCGAATCCAGGCGGGAGAGCAACCCTACGCCGCCTTCTATGAAAGTTTTCTTCGACAAGCCAACTCAACGCTCAGTCGGTCGCCAAATCCGTTTCGGATGGCGGACGTCAAAGACATTACCTTTGGTTGGTGTGGCACCGCAGGGGGAGCCGACGACACACTGAATGATCTGGTGAAAAAGATCACTGATGATTCTCATCTGGCGCGCAATCTGGCGGTCGCCTACCTGCTATCTGATGATGTGCGCTTTGCCGACAAAGCCCGGGAATTTATGCTGGCATGGGCCACCAGCAGTACCTTGTTCAATATCTACGATTTCAATGTGGATTTTAAGAACGCCAGCTTTGACGGTATCGAAGAGGGGTTCTGTAACAACTCCTGGAACATGGCTCTGGACAGTATGTGGCAAGGTTATGGGCTGATTAATTTCAGTGATGTGTACGCCATCCTGACGCGCAACGGCTACCAACTGCCCGCAACAGATCGCGCAGTATTGCAGAGCTGGCTGAGCGGGGAGCTGTTTCCCGCCATGAATGCCGGTTGCCATGCCTGGACCCGCTGGGCCGATAACCACACCGGATCAGGCGCCTACACCCGCTACCGCAGTGACAACCATCTCAGTTGGTGTGTGGCCGGCTGGTCGTCCGCCGCGGCGGCCTTGAATCATGGCGCGATGTGGGATTACACCTTCAAGGGTGGGGTCTACGATGATGGCCACAGCGGACCCTATGCCAATCCGTCCAACTTCGAGGCTCAAGTGGGCTACGCAGTCAGCCAACGTGGTGAGATCTATGATCAGGCGGTGCGCTCGTCTTCCCACAAGGGACTGTTTTATGGCAACTTCAGCCTGTGGTCGCTGTCACTTGCGGCGCAAATTGCAGAGGTGCACCAGGGGGCGAACTATTGGACGTTTGTCGGCAGCCAGGGCGGGTCTTTGCTGACAGCGTTTGATTATTATGCCCGCTATACTGCCGGCGACCTGGCGCCCCCGGACCCGGAAGAAACCACCGACCCGGCGTTTTTCCGGTTTCTTTATGAAATGCTGGTGGGCAATGATGGGCTGAGTGCAGAACGGGATGCATTATATCGGCGTGCTCGGCAAAGTGCTGCGCGAACCCAGGTGCTGAGTCAGTCCATTGGCCCGGTATCACTGCTTACCGGCGATCTGGGGTTGGCTTCTACCCCTCTGAGTCCGCCCAATCCCCCCAGAGACGCCCGGGGGGTTCCGATCTCTAACTCTAACTGAGCGCTCACCGAGCCCTTAGCCATCAGGTCCGGTAGCGTGCCGCCATGGTGCGGAAGCTGCCGGCCAGCTCGGAAAGCTTTTCACTGATCTCACGGCTGCTGGCAACGGACTCGTGGGTTTCCTGAGCCAGCAATGCCACGCCATTGATATTGACGTTGATGTCTTCGGCAACCGAACTCTGTTCCTCGGCGGCAGTGGCAATCTGGGTGTTCATGCCTTTGATGGCCTCGACGGCGATGGTGACGCTGCTGATGGCCTCTCCAGCCTGCTGTGAAAGGGTGACACAATTGGCGGTGCGATCCTGGCTCACCTGCATGGCCTGGATGGCGTTCTGGGTGCCGTTATTCACGTTGTTGATGATCTGGTGAATCTCTTCAGTGGACTCCTGGGTTCGTTGTGCCAGGGTGCGTACTTCATCGGCCACCACGGCAAATCCGCGGCCCTGCTCACCGGCCCGGGCCGCCTCGATGGCAGCATTCAATGCCAGCAGGTTGGTCTGTTCCGCAATGCCTTTGATGACATCCAGTACGCTGCCAACGCGATCAGTGTCGGCCGCCAGCTTATTCATGACATTCGCCACATTCTGCACCTCATCGGCCAGACGGTTGATGGCAGTGATGGTGCCGTTCATTACCTGAATGCCGTGTTGTGCGCCCTGATCGGCTTTGAGTGCAGCATCTGCCGCGCCGGATGCATTGCCGGCGACCTCCTGTGATGCGGCCGTCATTTCGTTGGTGGCGGTGGCCAGCAGCTCAGTGCGGTTCTGCACATCGTCGCTCTGCCGCAGCATGTTGTTCATCATGGTTTGCAAGCGTTGGGCGTTGTCATCCAGCGTGGACGCACTGTGTTTCATGTTTTCCACCATGGCGCGCAGGCCCAGCTGCATTTCGTTGACATCGCTGGAGAGCTGGCCCAGTTCACCTTTGGCGGTGGTGTTGATCGGATGGGTGTAATCGCCTCGGGTCATGTGCCGGATTCCCACCATAAGGGATTGCAGCGGAGCGATGATCAGCTTGTTCATAATCATCAGGATAGCGGAGGCGATGACAATCACCGCGAGCAGTGAGAGTGGGATGATCACCGCAATCAGGCCCCGGGCTTCGCGGGCGTTGGCTTCCGCTTTCTGGAGGGCGATTTGATTGAGTTTTGTGACTGCGGCGCTCAGATGCTGGGCCGGTTCACGATCGATACCCTTGACGGCAGCGTCTCCGGCTTTGTGGTCAAGGCCGGCGGCGATGAATTGCTGGTAGCCGTCCCGGTATGCACCGGCCATGGTACGGTGGGATGCCAGGAAGGCGGTCACTTCCTCCTGGCCATCACCGGTTGCCAGGTGTTGCAGCAGCTCATTACCCAGGGTTTGAATTTCCTGCTCGCGTTCCTGAAACGCACTCCAATACTGCTCGCGGCGGGCTGGATCGTGGCCCCGCAGCAGCACGTTCTTCCATTCCTGGACCTGAACCTTGAACAGATAGTTCATATCCTGAATGGTGCTCACATGGGCCAGATCTTCGGTCACCATGGTTTCGAACTGGCTGACGATGCGGGATTGATACCAGATGGCCCCACAGCAGATCAGGGTCACCAGAGCGAAGCCCAGGCAGACCCCCTTGGACAGCAGTGACAGGGTGCTGGAGTTACGTGTCGCGTCCATACCTAATATCCTTATCGGGTTTTGCAACAAAGCGGATGAATTAAGTATAGATACTTTCTCGGCCGCGGCAGGTTCCCCAGCCTCAGACTCAATTCAACTCGCTCACCGGCACCACCGGCAATACCACGCTGGAAGGATATTGCGGGCTGCTGTGGATCTGGGTGACCCCCTCCTGCGCCCGTGCCCGACGGGGCTCATTCAACATACCCTGGGCCTGATTACTGGGTGATATGGACACCCGCAGCCGGTTGCCCTGGCGAATCAGGGCCGAGGTGGGGAAGATCTCCACCTGCATCAGGGTGGGCTCACCGGGCTCCAGAAAGGCTTCCGCCTCCTGGGTGAAGTAATGGTAAGGCTGGATCATCTCCCCATTCAGGTAGCGGGACCGCAAGGGGTCCACAGTGCGGGCAGAGGCCAGCAGCATGCCGTCGGTGATGGGGCTCACCCGGCCTGAAGCGGTCACTTCATCAATGCGCACCGCCAGCACAGCCTCGGTCTTGTCACTTTGCATCCAGATGTCCGCCTGGATGGGACCGTTAATGTAGTAGTCCTCCGGCATGGGCTCTGATTCGTAGTTCAACGCATCCCGCTCCAGACCGCGCAGATCCCAGAAGCAGACTTTGGGGGTGGCGAGGCCGGCACTGCCCAGGGTCCATTGCACAAAGCTGGGGGAGCATTCGCTGCCGTCATTGAGGAACACGTTCAGGCGCAACAGACCACCTTGATCGTTCTTGCCGTATTCATAGTCCGCAAACGGTGGCGTGGTCATGCTGTGACTGGGCTCCAGCATTTCCGGCATCTGTCGGCTCAAGCTCTGATCGCCGCGTAAATACCAGCGCTCCGGGGCGGCCGCAGGATGGGGCCAGTCGCTGCTGGTGGCAAAGCCCTGCCAGAGACCGAACTGGTAATTCTTGACGTACTGGATCACCGGAGGAATGGTCGCCACCTGGGCATCCATGCCCATCAGGTATTCATCGAACCACTGCAGCATCAGGTGCAGGATGGGGTCCACCTTGTCGGTGCCCGGGAACGCCTGCAGGAAGTGGCTGATGTGGTCGCCGTTGTAAATCACCAGCCGGCTGTCCACCCGGTCTTTCAGCGTTTCGTACAATAACGGGGCGTCGCGCTGGAAGATGTCGTTCAGGGCACCCATAAAAAACGTCGGCGCCTGTATTTGATCCATATTCTCAATGGGGGAGCGGGTGCGCCAGAATTCGCCGTCGTAGGTCACCTCAGGGTCCCCGTGCAGGGTGCCTTCAATGACCGGCAGATAGTAATGGTCGATCTGGGCAATGTGATCGGCGGTGGACTTGGAAATCTGTTCCAGGTGCTTGGGAAACTGGATCATGGCCGGAATGTTCTGGGTGGAGGTGAGGTGGGTCAGGGTCATCCAGCGGCTCATGAAGGTGGCGTTGACCATCCCGCCAATGCCCACTGTGCCCCGTTGCGCGTCGCCCATGGGGACACTGGCGAACACCGCTTTGACATCGTCCGGCCGTTGTTGGGCGGTGAACAGGCCGGTGATGGCCATATACGAGGCACCGGCCACGCCAATATCCCCGTTGGACCAGGGCTGCTGCTTGATCCAGTCCACGGCGTCGCCATAGCCGGATTGCTCTTCTGCCCCCAGCATTTCCCAACCACCTTCGGACACCCCGCCGCCGATCACATCCACTGACACCTGGGCGTATCCCCGTCGCACCATATACGGGTCAGGCGCCCCCAGCAGCACACCCCCGGGCATGGGGACATAGGACACCATGGTTATGTTATAGGCGCTTTGTACCAGGATGGTGGGGAAGGGGCCCTCCGCCGGTGTGCCGTCTGCGTGGGCCGGCAGGGTGACCCGCACTCCGATCAGGTGGCCGCTGGTGGTGGGAATGTATTCCAGGTGGTGCACTTTGATTTTCGGGTAGTCGGCGGCCCGGTCATAGGCCCCTAATGTCAGGGGATTGGTCGGGGGATTGTCCGGTGCCGGCATCTCATCCGCTATTGGGCTTTGGGAGGGCACTTCTTCCTGTTGGCTTTGCTGCTGGTTGCGTGCGGCCGTTGAGTCGTCACTGGAGGAGGAGCCTCCGCCGCCACAGGCCACCAGAAAGCATGAAAACAGAAAAACGGGTAAAAAATGGACACGTGCGTACACGCCGCCGAGATTGGGCTTCAGCATGCTGGTTGCTCCCTGTAGGTTGTCGTTTTTGTTATTTATCTCAAGTCAATTCCTGTACTTGAGTACTACATTGGGTAAACACGGAGTATGGCACGGCCATATTGTCAAGGGCATGGCCGATTGCGACAAAAACCCCGCCTAATGTGAAAACAATGAGTGTCAGTTTGGCGTCCCAGGTCATAGATGTGTCGCCGCCATTGGGCCTACAGTGTGGCTTCCAGGAAGACAACAATAATCAGAGGAAGAATGGATATGGAGCTTGTGCGTCGCAGGGGGATTCGCCCCCTGATGGGGTTAGCGGTGGCGTCCATGATCGGTTTGATCGTTGCCTGCGGGGCCACATTGATACCGGTCTGGATTGCCGATCTGGGGGAGTCTCAGCACTACAACTATTTATACAGTGCGGATGATGGGGAGACCACCTATCTGGTCAGCGTCGGCTATTGGGCTGGGCGCTTGCTGGTCACAAAGCTGGATGACGACGGCCAGATCACGGGGGAGTGGGAGCTGGTCAGCAGTGAGCTCGATCGCTACACCGGTGGTCGTTTGATTCCGTTGGGGCAGGATCGAGCCATGCTGGTAGGGCCGCAACCAAATCAGCTGTTGCTGCTGGACCCGGCGGCGGACCGGATCGAACTCGGGCTCAAGGGGCTGCAACTGGCTGCAGATGAGCGCCTGCGAATTCATAATGCCCATCTGACCGATGAGGGTAACCTGGTCTTCAATGGCACCCTGTTCACAGGCGAAAGTGGGGAGGAAGTGCGGGCGGCGGCCAGCGGCAGCTTCGATCAGGAACGTAACCTGCTTGAAATGTACGTCAATCGGGACCTGAGCGGGCGCAGCCCCCTGTACGATGCCGAGCACAACCGCTATGTGGCGGCACTTGAGGTGGAAGTCGGCGAGGAAGGGGAAGAGGAGGTGCATACCGTGCTGCAGATCCTGGATCAGCAGTTGGTGGTGCAGTCACAACAGGTGCTGCCCCATTGGTTTCGGCCGGTCACCATCATCCACGGCTTCGTGCTTGGCGCCACCGGCACTGTTCAGGGATTGGCAATTGCGCTGGATGGCAGCGCCACCTACCCGGCCAATATTGATTACAGCGCCGACCGGTTTCCCGTGGCAGACGGGTATTACGAAGTCAGCACCGGCTATAACAACGGCACGGTGGTGGATGCCTGTTTCTACGACCGCCAGTTTGTGCAGCAATGGTGCCGGCAGGCTGCACCGCCCAACCGGCGCCTGTATCTGCGCGCGCCCCGTCTCACGGAACGCGGCGAGCTGGCGTTCACCACCGATACCCGTGCCGAGCGGGTGATGGGCGTCGTGCTCTCGGCGGAAGAGCTGACCAATGCCCTCCAGGCAGGGGTGCAGGTGCGGGGCGAGGTGCGTCAAACCGTGACTCACTACGTCTATAACCAGAGCGGCAGGCAGGTGATTCGCTTTACCGAGCCGGAGTACTTCTATCGGGGCCCCATGCGCTTCTGTTCCATTTTGGATTTCTGCATCGAGGCCGAGGACATCACCCCGGGCGTTTGTTCCGCCTCTACGGCCCTGTATCGCCGTGACAACCAGATGATTTCCGCCGCCGGCTACTGTGATGATGACTCCGGCAACTGGGACCGGCGGGTCAGCCTGTGGCAGTGGTAGTCCGGCCACCGCGATCGTCTAATCCCCTTAGCCTTCCAAATTCGTAAAGCTTTTTTCTTTTTCTAAGGCTTGGCGTATAATGCCCGGCCTTTTCACCCAGCTGGTTATCTTGGGCCTTTTAGCGCATTTCGAGGGCAATATTGTGGATTATCCAAAGCATTACGGAGTCATCATCATTGGTGGAGGCCACGCCGGCACTGAGGCGGCATTGGCCAGCGCCCGCATGGGTGTGCAGACCCTGTTGCTGACCCACAATATTGAAACCCTGGGGCAAATGTCCTGCAATCCGGCCATCGGCGGTATCGGCAAAAGCCATCTGGTGAAAGAAATCGACGCCCTGGACGGCGCCATGGCCCGGGCCACCGATCGCGGTGGCATCCAGTTCCGCATTTTGAACTCCCGCAAAGGCCCGGCCGTGCGCGCTACCCGTGCCCAGGCTGATCGCGTCCTATATAAGGCAGCAATCCGCGAAATTCTGGAGAACCAGGCCAACCTGGACATCTTCCAACAGGCGGCGGACGACCTGATCATCGAAGGCGAGACCGTCAAAGGCGTGGTCACCAACATGGGGGTGCGTTTCTTCTCCCAGGCGGTGGTGCTCACCGCCGGCACCTTCCTCGGCGGCAAGATTCACATCGGTCTGGAAAACCATTCCGGTGGTCGTGCCGGTGATCCACCGTCCATTGCCCTGGCCCGGCGCTTGCGGGAACTGCCTTTCAATGTGGACCGCCTGAAAACCGGAACGCCCCCCCGCGTTGACGCTAAGTCCGTGGACTTTTCGGTGATGACCGAGCAGCCCGGCGACGCTCCGTTGCCGGTGATGTCCTTTGTCGGTTCTCTGGCGGAGCATCCGCGCCAGATCAGTTGCTACATCACCCACACCAACGAGCGCACCCACGACATTATCCGCGGCGGGCTGGACCGTTCCCCCATGTACACCGGGGTGATCGAAGGTATTGGTCCCCGTTACTGTCCTTCCATTGAAGACAAGATCCACCGCTTTGCGGACAAGGATTCCCACCAGATCTTTATCGAGCCGGAAGGGCTGACCACCCACGAGCTGTACCCCAACGGCATTTCCACCAGTCTGCCCTTTGATGTTCAGCTGGATCTGGTGCATTCCATTCGCGGCATGGAAAACGCCCACATCCTGCGACCGGGCTACGCCATCGAGTACGACTACTTCAATCCCCAGGATCTGAAGTATTCCCTGGAAACCAAATTCATCAACGGTCTGTTCTTTGCCGGCCAGATCAACGGCACCACCGGTTATGAAGAAGCCGGCGCCCAGGGATTGCTGGCGGGATTGAACGCTGCCCTCCGCGCTCAGGATAAAGACGCCTGGACCCCGCGCCGGGATGAAGCCTACATCGGCGTGTTGGTGGATGACCTGATCAGCATGGGCACCCGCGAACCCTATCGCATGTTCACCAGCCGGGCCGAACACCGCCTGCTGCTGCGGGAAGACAACGCCGATTTGCGTCTGACCGAACAAGGCCGCGAGCTGGGACTGGTGGGCGAGGAACGCTGGCGTGCCTTCTGCGAAAAGAAAGAAGCCATGGCGCAAGAGGAACAACGCCTGCGCAGCACCTGGGTACTGCCCGACAGCGTGATGGCCAGGCAACTCAATCCCAAACTGGGCAACACCATCAGCCGTGAATACAACCTCAAGGATTTACTGCGCCGCCCGGAGCTGAACTACCGGGACATCGCCGCCCTGACCCCAGAGCTTAATGTGGCGGAAGACGTAGCGGAGCAGATCGAGATCGGCGCCAAATACGAAGGCTACATCGCCCGCCAGCAGGATGAAGTGGAACGCCTGCGTCGCAGCGAAGATACGCGGCTGCCGGATGACTTCGACTATGATTCCATCTCCGGCCTGTCCAACGAAATCAAAGCCAAACTGGGTCAGGCGCGACCGCAGACCCTGGGCCAGGCCGGTCGAGTTCCCGGGGTGACACCGGCGGCAATCTCCCTGTTGTTGATCCACTTGAAAAAGCGTGATCTGCAGAACAAGAAAAGCGCCTAGTCTGAAGACGGATTCAACGTGCAATTAACCCAACAACAAGCGGCGCGCCTGGCTTCAGGCTGTGAGCAATTGGGGCTCAGCCTCACCGACGCCCAGCAGCAAACCCTGCGCGCCTACCTCGAAAACCTGCTGAAGTGGAACCGGGCGTACAACCTCACCGCCATCCGCGACCCGGACGAAATGGTGATCAAGCATCTGCTGGACAGTCTTTCCATCGTGCCCCATGTCCAAGGTCAGAATATTCTCGACGTGGGCACCGGGCCGGGCCTGCCGGGCATTCCCGCCGCGATCTGTGATCCCCACCGGCACTGGACCCTGATCGACAGCAACGGTAAGAAGACCCGTTTTCTGGTGCAGATGAAGGCGGAGCTGAAACTGGATAACCTGTCTGTGATCAAGGGGCGCATTGAGGCGGTGCCCGCCAGCCAGCGCTACGACACCATCACCAGCCGCGCGCTTGCCTCGCTGCAAAGCTTTGTTGGTGTGTGCTTACCTCTGCTGGAAGATCGGGGCGAACTGCTGGCCATGAAAGGCCTGGTGCCACACGGGGAGATTGAAGCGCTGCAATCCCCGGGGCTGGAGATTCGCATCGAAACACTGAATGTGCCCTATTTGCATGAAGAGCGGCACCTGATTGTGGTAAAAAGAACGCACACAGGATAACGCTATCCGGGAGATCAATTGTGGGTAAAGTCATTTCAGTGACCAATCAAAAGGGCGGTGTGGGTAAAACCACCACCTCAGTCAATCTGGCGGCGTCACTGGTTGCGACCAAACGAAACGTACTGCTCATCGATTTGGACCCACAGGGCAACGCCACCATGGGCAGTGGGGTCAATAAACACGAACTGGAACACTCCATCTATGATGTGCTGGTGGATGAGATGCCGGTGTCCGAGGCGGTGGTGCACACCGACCCCGGCTACGGCCTGATTGGGGCCAATGCGGATCTGACCGCCGCAGAAGTGGAACTGCTGGACCTGGACGCCCGCGAACAACGCCTGAACCGGGCCCTGGAAGGAGTACGGTCCCAGTACGACTATATATTGATTGACTGCCCACCCTCCCTCAACATGCTCACGGTGAACGCGTTGGTGGCTTCGGATTCGGTGATCATTCCCATGCAGTGCGAGTACTATGCCCTGGAGGGTTTGTCCGCGCTGTTGAACACCATCGAGAAAATCCAGAGCGTGCTCAACCCCAAGCTGGAAATCGACGGCCTGTTGCGCACCATGTACGATCCCCGCATCGCCCTGGCCAACCAGGTGTCCAGTCAATTGACAGAACACTTCGGCGACAAAGTCTACCGCACAATCATCCCCCGCAACGTGCGCCTGGCGGAAGCCCCCAGCCACGGCCTGCCGGTGCTGGAATACGATCGTCGCTCCCGAGGTGCCGTCTCCTACCTGGCCCTGGCCGGCGAACTGATTCGCCGGGCGGAACAGAAATTGGCCGGGTCCGGCGCGGAAACCGCCACCGCCTGATTGCGTCCCACTTCCAGCTCCTTATAATGTGGAAGCCTTATCCTCGACACCACAGATCAGGGTAAGCCGCATTTTTCACCGACGACAATAAAGGCGATACATGGCTGCCAAGAAAAAAGGATTGGGTCGAGGACTGGACGCGCTGTTGGGAAGCGCCAACATCCCGCAAAAAGAAGTCTCCACCGATGCCAGCAAAGCGGTCACCGTGAGCCGCGAAGACGTCGACGGTGAGTTGAGGCACCTGCCCATCGAGTTCCTGCAGCGGGGCCGTTATCAGCCCCGCCGCGACATGGACCCGCAGGCCCTGGAAGACCTGGCCAGCTCAATCAAAGCCCAGGGCATCATGCAACCCATCGTGGTACGCCCATTAGCCGGCCCCAATCAATACGAGATCATTGCCGGAGAGCGCCGTTGGCGGGCCAGCCAGTTGGCCGGCCTGGACAAAGTGCCCTGTGTTATCCGCGCGGTCAGTGATGAAGCCGCCATCGCCATGGCCCTGATCGAAAACATCCAGCGCGAGGATCTCAACCCCATCGAAGAAGCCGCGGCCCTGCAGCGCTTTCAGGATGAGTTCGAGCTGACCCACCAACAGGTGGCGGAAGCGGTGGGCAAATCCCGCACCACCGTGACCAATCTGCTGCGCCTCATGAGCCTCAGCGCCGAGGCCAAAAAGCTGGTGGAACACGGCGATCTGGAGATGGGGCATGCCCGCGCCATCCTCACCCTGGACAGTGGCAAACAGACCGAAGCCGCCCGCGCCATTGTGGCCAAGGGCCTGTCGGTGCGCCAGACCGAAGCCCTGGTGCGTCGTCTGCAGCAGGAGCAAATGGACGTTCCGGACACTAAAATCGATCCGGATATCAAATTGTTACAAGATAATTTATCCGACAAGCTGGGGGCCCCGGTGATGATCCAGCACAGCGCCAAGGGCAAGGGTAAGCTGGTGATTCGCTACAGCAGTCTGGATGAATTGGACGGCATTCTCGACCACATCAAATAACGCCCACCGGCCGGCAACCTGTGTTGCCTGTGCTTTGGAAAGTCTCTATAATCGGCACCGCCTTACACAGGCACCTGCAATCAGCGTTTATGCTGACCCAAAAGGTCCACTGTCATAAGAGAGTAATCCGCTGGTTGAGGGCAAACGGAAAAAGACTGTGACAAAGCCAGGCACGTTAAACAAAGGTTATTTGGGTGTTTACGTGGTGGGCTCGCAGGCCCTGATCTCGACCTTGATTCCTGTAATCCTGTTGTGTGTTGCGGGTAAAGCGGCTGCGTTGGCGGCTATGGTAGGTGGCTGGATAGCGGTACTGGCCAATCTTTACTTCGCCATCCAGGCATTCCGTTTCTCGGGGGCGCGTGCATCGCAAGAGATGGTGCGGGCATTTTATCGGGGTGAGGCAGGAAAATTTGTCATCGTCATGCTGCTGTTCATTGCAGCGTTCAAACTGCTCCCAGGTGTTCGTGAAAGCGCGGCATATTTGTTTTCAGCCTTCTTTGTAGTGTACGGTGTCGCCTGGTTGGCACCTCTCGTGTTGCGCGAGCAATAATCCAAAGAAGCTAAGTCCGACTTCGAATTAAGGTATTGGGTACTATGGCTGCAGATTCCTCAGAATACATCAAGCACCACTTGACTAATCTGGTATATGGCCAGCATCCCGATGGTTCATGGGGTTTTGCGCATTCTGCTGCAGAAGCTGCCGAAATGGGATTCTGGAAATTTCATGTGGACTCTCTGGGGTGGTCTGTGGGTCTGGGTTTCCTGTTCCTGCTGTTGTTCCGCATGGCGGCCAAGCGCGCCACCACCGATGTTCCCAAGGGCTTCCAGAACTTCGTCGAAATCCTGGTGGATTTTGTGGATACCCAGGTTAAAGAGAACTTCCACGGCCGCAACGCTATGATTGCCCCCATGGGTCTGACCATATTCTGCTGGGTGTTCCTGATGAACCTGATGGATTTGATCCCGGTGGATTGGATTCCGGCCCTGGCCAGTGCCGCGGGCGTTCACTATATGAAAATCGTACCCTCCACTGATCCCAATATCACCCTGGGTATGTCCTTCACCGTATTCTTCCTGATCATTTTCTACAGCATCAAAGTCAAAGGCATTGGCGGTTTTGCCGGTGAGCTGACCCTGCATCCGTTCAGCAGCAACAACATTGCCGTCAAGATCCTGCTGATCCCCGTTAACCTGTTTTTGGAAACCGTGAACCTGCTGGCCAAGCCCATCTCACTGGGCCTGCGATTGTTCGGCAACATGTACGCGGGTGAAATGATCTTCATTCTTATTGCTCTGATGTTCAATGCCGGTGTGATCATGGCGCTGTTTGGCGGCGTGTTACAACTGGGCTGGGCGATCTTCCACATTCTGGTTATTACCCTGCAGGCCTTCCTGTTCATGGTGCTGACCATTGTGTACTTGAGCACAGCACACGAAGATCACTAAGAATTGAGTTTCGACCTTAACCATTAACTTAACCTTAAACTTTAAAAGTAATACCAGGAGATAACATGGAAACTGCATCTGCACTTGTATTGATCGCCGCTGGTCTGGTAATCGGTCTGGGCGCGTTGGGTACTGCAATCGGCTTTGGTCTGTTGGGTGGCCGACTGTTGGAAGGTACTGCCCGTCAGCCGGAAATGGCGCCCATGCTGCAAGGTAAAATGTTCTTGATGGCGGGTCTGTTGGACGCGGTACCCATGATCGGTGTTGGTATCGGCATGTACATGATCTTCGTATTGGCCTAAGTCCATCGCTTCGAGAAAGTAGCGTCACACATTTACTTTAACGAGCGAGAGGGTTTGGTATGGATATTAATGCCACCATCATAGGTCAATCCATCGCCTTTGCCGTATTCGTATTTTTCTGCTTGAAGTTCGTCTGGCCACCGCTGATCAGTGCCATGCGTGAACGCTCAGAAAAAATCGCACAGGGCTTACAGGCGGCTGACCAGGCTGAGCAGGATTTGGAGTTGGCGAAAGAGAAAGCCGCTGAAACTCTGCGTGAAGCCAAGCAGCAAGCCGCTGCTTTGATTGAGCAAGCCAACAAGCGTGCCAATCAATTGGTCGAAGAAGCGAAAGATCAGGCCCGCGCCGAAGGCGAGCGTCTGAAAGCGGCTGCCCAGGCAGAAGTTGAGCAGGAGTTGAATCGCGCGAAGGAATCTCTGCGCGCTCAGATCTCTGTTCTGTCTATTGCCGGCGCAGAAAAAATTCTTGGCACAGCAGTCGATCAAAATGCTCATAACGCAATGCTTGAGCAGCTTGCATCAGAACTGTAACGGTATCGGATTATGGCAGAACTAATCACAGTTGCCCGGCCTTATGCGAAAGCGGCTTTTCAGTTCGCCGACGAGAACGGCACACTGGCTGAATGGTCCGATATGCTTGCCTTTGCAGCGGCTGTTTCAGCAGATGAAGCAGTATCCAGTTTCCTGAACAATCCCAAAATCTCCTCTGCCAAAAAAGCAGAGGCGTTTGGCGATCTGTGTCAGGACAAACTGAATGACCAGGGTAAAAATTTTGTGGCCATGCTGGCACAGAACAAGCGACTGACGGCGTTGCCTGAAATCGCAGAATTGTTCGAAGCCCTCAAGTCACAGAAGGAACAGAGCGTGGATGTGGAAATTACGTCCGCTTTCGCTTTGTCCGATGAGCAAAGCAATAAACTTGCTGCTGCCCTGAAGCAGAAACTGGGCCGTGAAGTCAACGTCACCACCGCAGAGAACAAAGACCTGCTGGGTGGTGTCATCATCAGAGCCGGCGATTTGGTGATTGACGGTTCTGTACGCGGCAAGCTCGCTAAACTGGCCGACACATTGAATTCTTGAGGACATAAGCATGCAGCAACTCAACCCTTCAGAAATCAGCGAGCTGATCAAACAGCGCATCGCGAATCTGGATACAACTTCGGAAGCGCGCACCGAAGGTACCATCGTCAGCGTATCTGACGGTATCGTGCGTGTACACGGTCTGGCCGACGTAATGTACGGCGAGATGGTGGAGTTCGAAAACGGCACTTTCGGTATGGCCCTTAACCTGGAGCAGGACTCCGTGGGTGCGGTGGTACTGGGTGACTACCTTGGGCTGGCAGAAGGCCAAAAGGTAAAATGTACCGGTAAGGTACTGGAAGTACCGGTTGGACGTGAACTGCTGGGCCGCGTAGTGGACGGTCTGGGTAACCCGATCGACGGCAAGGGCCCGCTGGGCACCACCGAAACCGACGTGGTGGAAAAGGTTGCCCCCGGTGTAATCGCCCGTCAATCGGTGGACCAGCCGGTGCAAACCGGTCTGAAATCCATCGATGCCATGACCCCGGTAGGTCGCGGCCAGCGTGAGCTGATCATCGGCGACCGCCAGATCGGTAAAACCGCCATCGCCATCGACACCATCATCAACCAGAAAGATTCCGGCATCAAATGTATCTACGTGGCCATCGGTCAGAAGCAATCTTCTATTGCGAACGTAGTGCGTAAACTGGAAGAGCACGGCGCGATGGAAAACACCATCGTGGTGGCAGCGGCAGCAGCCGATCCGGCCGCGATGCTGTTCCTGGCTGCGTTCACCGGTTGTACCATGGGTGAATACTTCCGTGACCGTGGTGAAGACGCCCTGATCGTATACGATGATTTGACCAAACAAGCTTGGGCGTATCGTCAGATCTCCCTGCTGCTGCGTCGTCCTCCGGGTCGTGAAGCCTATCCTGGTGACGTGTTCTATCTGCACTCCCGTCTGCTGGAACGTGCTGCCCGTGTCAGCGCCGACTACGTTGAGAAGTTCACCAACGGCGAAGTGAAAGGCCAGACTGGTTCTCTGACGGCGCTGCCGATCATCGAAACCCAGGCCGGCGACGTATCCGCATTCGTACCCACCAACGTAATCTCCATTACTGATGGTCAGATTTTCGTGGAAACCAACCTGTTCAACTCCGGTATCCGTCCGGCGATGAACGCCGGTATCTCGGTATCCCGGGTAGGTGGTGCGGCACAGACCAAAATCATCAAGAAACTGGGTGGTGGTATTCGTCTGGCTCTGGCTCAGTACCGGGAACTGGCGGCGTTCGCCCAGTTTGCATCGGATCTGGATGAAGCCACACGTAAGCAGTTGGAACACGGTACCCGTGTTACCGAACTGATGAAGCAGAAGCAGTACTCTCCCCAGTCTGTGGCGGAAATGGGTCTGGTTCTGTACGTGGCCAACGAAGGCTACCTGGAAGATGTCGAAGTTGCCAAGATCCTGGATTTTGAAGCGGCTCTGCTGTCTTACGCCAACTCTGAATACGCTGCGCTGATGGCGAAGGTAAACGAGAAAGGCGACTGGAACAGCGATATCGAAGGCGAGTACAAAGCACTCGTTGAGAAATTCAAGTCCACCCAGACTTGGTAATCATTCACCGGGGCAGGGCAACTTGCCCCGTAACCTGAATACGGTAGACCTATGTCAGGCGCAAAAGAGATACGTGGCAAAATAGCCAGTGTTAAAAATACGCAGAAAATTACCTCTGCAATGGAACTCGTTGCGGCTAGTAAGATGCGTAAAGCGCAAGACCGTATGGCGGCATCCAAACCCTATGCGGAAAAAATTCGCCAGGTCGTGCGTCACCTAGCCAATTCCAATCCGGAATACAAACACACCTACATGAACGAGCGCGAAGTGAAGCGCGTGGGCGTGGTGGTGGTGTCTTCTGACCGGGGCCTGTGTGGTGGTCTGAACATCAACCTGTTCAAAAAGACCCTGCAACTGACCAAGCAATGGAAAGAAAAAGGCTGCGAAGTGGACATGGCCCTGATCGGCGGTAAAGCAGTGAGCTTTTTCCGGTCAGTGGGCGGTAACGTGATCGCCACCAAAACCGGACTGGGTGATGAGCCTTCGGTTGAGGATCTGATCGGTTCCGTAAAGGTCATGCTGGACGCCTTCGAATCCGGCAAAATCGATCGTTTGTACCTGATGTACAACGATTTCGTGAACACCATGACGCAAACCCCCACCAGCATCCAGTTGTTGCCTCTGGAAGCCAGCAAAGATCAAGAGTACCAGCATCATTGGGACTACATCTATGAGCCTGAGGCAAAAGAAATCCTGGATTATCTGTTGGTGCGCTTTGTTGAATCCCAGGTGTATCAGGGCGTGGTCGAGAACAATGCCTGTGAGCAGGCAGCTCGAATGGTTGCGATGAAGTCCGCTACCGACAACGCGGGCAACCTGATCAATGACTTGCAGCTGGTGTACAACAAAGCCCGTCAGGCGGCGATCACCCAGGAGATCTCCGAGATCGTGGGTGGCGCGGCAGCCGTATAAGGGCCGGTTTACAGTATTCAGGTTTATAACAGTTACGATTTAAGAGGATACAAACATGAGTAGCGGACGTATCGTACAAATCATCGGCGCGGTCATCGACGTGGAATTCTCACGTGATTCCGTACCCAACGTGTACGACGCACTGAACGTTGAGAACTATCCGACGGTTCTTGAAGTTCAGCAGCAATTGGGTGACGGTATCGTGCGTACCATCGCCATGGGCTCAACCGAAGGTCTGAAGCGTGGTCTGACCGTTTCCGGCACCGGCGCCCCCATCAGTGTACCTGTGGGTCGTGAGACTCTGGGTCGCATCATGGACGTTCTGGGTAACCCCATCGACGAATGTGGGCCCATTGGTGAACAAGAGCGCTCTTCCATTCACCGTAAGCCGCCTACCTATGCTGAGCAGTCTTCTTCCACAGATCTGCTGGAAACCGGCATCAAGGTGATCGACCTGATCTGCCCCTTCGCGAAAGGTGGTAAGGTTGGTCTGTTCGGGGGTGCGGGTGTTGGTAAAACCGTAAACATGATGGAATTGATTAACAACATCGCAACCGAACACTCCGGTCTGTCTGTATTCGCCGGTGTAGGGGAACGTACTCGTGAGGGTAACGACTTCTACCACGAAATGCAGGAAGCGGGCGTTGTTAACACTGAGCAATTCGACAAGTCCAAAGTGGCGATGGTGTACGGCCAGATGAACGAGCCACCAGGCAACCGTCTGCGTGTGGCCCTGACTGGTCTGACCATGGCGGAAAAATTCCGTGACGAAGGTCGTGACGTACTGTTGTTCGTGGACAACATCTATCGTTACACCCTGGCGGGAACCGAAGTATCCGCACTGTTGGGTCGTATGCCTTCTGCGGTAGGTTACCAGCCCACCCTGGCGGAAGAGATGGGTGTTCTGCAGGAACGTATCACCTCCACCAAGACCGGTTCTATCACCTCCATCCAGGCGGTATACGTACCGGCGGATGACTTGACTGACCCGTCTCCTGCAACCACGTTCTCTCACTTGGACTCCACCGTAGTACTGAGCCGAGACATTGCTGCCAAGGGTATTTATCCTGCGGTAGATCCGCTGGACTCCACCTCCCGTCAGCTGGACCCGCTGGTGATCGGGGCTGAGCACTATGAAGTGGCCCGTGGCGTACAGACCAACCTGCAGCGTTACAAAGAACTGAAAGACATCATCGCCATCCTGGGTATGGACGAACTGTCTGAAGAAGACAAGCTGGTGGTATCCCGCGCTCGTAAGATCGAACGCTTCCTGTCCCAGCCCTTCCACGTGGCGGAAGTATTCACCGGTTCACCCGGTAAGTACGTGTCCCTGAAAGACACCATCCGTGGCTTCAAGATGATTCTCGATGGCGAACTGGATCACCTGCCAGAGCAGGCGTTCTACATGGTTGGTTCCATTGAAGAAGCCATCGAAAAAGGCGCAAAAGCTTAATCACGCTAGGGAGTTAGAACCATGGCGATAACCGTACACTGTGATATCGTTTCTGCCGAAAAATCCATCTTTTCCGGATTGGTGGAAATGGTTGTCGCTCACGGCAAACTGGGTGACCTGGGTATCGCACCGGGTCACGCTCCCTTGTTGACGCAATTGAACCCCGGTCCGATTCGCGTCATCAAGCAAAACGGTGAAGAAGAAGTGTACTATGTGTCCGGTGGTATGCTGGAAGTGCAACCCAAGGTGGTTACTATTCTGGCCGATACTGCCCAGCGCGCAGACGATGTGGATGAAGCAGCAGCTCAACAGGCTGTGGAAGATGCCCGTCGTGCACTGGCCAACCAGTCTTCCGAGATCAACTACTCTGCTGCGGCAGCGATGTTGGCGGAAGCGGCAGCACAACTGCGTACTATTCAGGCCCTTAAGAAGAAAATGGGCAAATAAGCACCGGTTGTCGTGAAACGCGTATCAAAGCATGATAGAAAGGGTGGCATTTGCCGCCCTTTTTTCGTTTAAAACAGATGGAATAGCAACCATGGATCTCAACGTTGTCATCCTTGCCGCCGGCAAGGGCACGCGCATGAAATCGCGTCTTCCCAAGGTACTGCAGCCCCTGGCCAAAAAGCCGCTGCTGGCTCACGTGCTCTCCACCAGCATCCAATTGAATGCCCATAAAGTGATCGTGGTGTACGGTCACGGTGGCGACATGGTGAAGACGGAAATTGCCAAACACTTCCCCGCAGCGCCCATCCATTGGGTGGAGCAGAGCGAGCAGTTGGGGACCGGTCATGCGGTGCAGCAGGCGTTGGATCTGTTGGAAACCAATACCCGCACCCTGATTTTGTATGGAGACGTTCCCCTCATCTCCGAGGCCACCCTGAACCGGTTCCTGAATGAGGTTCAGCCCGGGGAGTGCGGCGTCATCACAGTGAAAATGGACGATCCCACCGGCTATGGACGCATTGTCCGTGACCATTCCGGGGTGGTGCGGGAGATCGTGGAAGAGAAAGATGCCGGTAAGGAAATTCGTAAAATCGAGGAAGTGAATACCGGCATCATGCTGGCGGACTCCATTGATCTGCAACAATGGGTACCGACAATAGAGAACAAGAACGCCCAGGGCGAATACTACCTGACTGATCTGGTGCGAATCTCCAACGAGCATGAAGTGCCGGTGATCGGCTGCCGGGTCAAAGATCCCATTGAAGTGGAAGGGGTGAACGATAAACGCCAGCTGGCCAAACTGGAGCGTATGCTGCAGAAGCACCTGGCGGATCGGTTGTTACTGGCCGGTGCCACGTTGGCCGATCCGGAGCGCATTGATATTCGCGGTGAAGTCGTGGTGGGGCAGGATTGCTTTATCGATGTAAATACGATTTTTGAAGGCACCAATCGCCTGGGCGACAACGTGCAGATTGGGCCCAACTGCCTGATCCAGAATTCCGTCATCGGCAGCAACAGCGTGATCAAGGCCAACACGGTACTGGAAAACGTGGTGATGGGAGAAGCCTGTGACATTGGCCCCTATGCGCGGCTGCGCCCCGGTACCCAGCTGGCGGACCAGGTTAAGATCGGCAATTTTGTGGAAACCAAGAACATTCAGATGGATGAAGGGTCCAAAGCCAATCACCTGACCTACCTGGGAGACAGTGTGATTGGCAAGGCAGTGAATATTGGCGCAGGCACCATTACCTGTAATTACGACGGAGCCAATAAACATCAAACGCTCATCGGCGATCAGGCGTTCATCGGTTCCAACTGCTCTTTGGTGGCCCCGGTGAACATCGGTGCCGGCGCCACGGTGGGGGCCGGGTCCACCATCTCGAAAGAGGCGAAAGAGCACGCGTTGACCGTCACGCGGGCAAAGCAAATCACGGTGGACAACTGGACCCGCCCAACCAAAGAACCCAAATAAGCCAGCAGGGATAACTGAACATGTGCGGAATTGTCGGCGTTATATCAACACGGGATGTCACGCCCATTTTACTGGAAGGCCTGCGGCGCCTGGAATATCGGGGTTATGACTCCGCTGGTATTGCCCGCTTTAATCCCGGCTCTGACATTGAGCGGATTCGGCGGGTGGGGAAAGTACAGGAACTGACGGCCGCGGTGGCCGCCAGCTCCGGCAATGGGTGTATCGGCATTGCCCACACCCGCTGGGCAACCCACGGCGCACCCACGGAACAGAACGCCCATCCGCACATGTCCTCCGACAACATCGCCGTCGTCCATAACGGCATCATTGAGAACCACGAAGCACTGCGGGCCTCGTTAATGGAATCCGGTTACGGCTTCACCTCAGAAACCGACACCGAAGTGGTTGCCCATCTGATTCATCGGCATTTGCAGACCAGCAATGACCTGCCAGCTGCGGTCAAAGCCAGCATCCGTGAGTTGCGAGGCGCCTTTGCCCTGGCCGTGATCGACAAGGAACATCCGGATGAAATGATCGTGGCGCGTGAAGGCAGTCCCCTGGTGTTGGGTGTGGGCCTGGGTGAAAACTTTGTGGCATCTGATCAACTGGCGCTGTTACCGGTGACTACCCGCTTCGTGTTTCTGGAAGATGGGGACGTGGCCATCATCGGGCGCAATAGTTACAGCATTGAGGACAGCCAGGGCAATGCGGTGGAGCGCCCTATAAAGCCGTTTACCGGAGGCGAAAGCACCGCGGAAAAAGGCGAATACCGCCACTACATGATCAAAGAGATCTTCGAGCAGCCCACGGCCATTCGCAACACGCTGGACGGATACGTCAATGGCAATCAGGTGGACCCGGCCATATTCGGAGAGGCAGCACCGGAGTTATTTGCCAAACTGGAAAGCATCCAGATCATCGCCTGTGGCACGTCATTTCATGCGGGCATGGTGGCCAAATACTGGATCGAAAGCATTGCCGGGGTGCAGTGCCATGTGGAAGTGGCCAGTGAGTTCCGCTATCGCACCTCAGTGGTCCGCCCCAACACGCTGTTTTTAACCATTTCCCAATCCGGTGAAACCGCAGACACCTTGTCGGCCCTGCGCAACGCCAAAGGTTACCTGTCCTCTCTTGCCATTTGTAATGTGCCCACCAGCTCGCTGGTGCGTGAGTCGGCGCTGCACTTTATCACCAAAGCCGGACCGGAGATCGGCGTGGCTTCCACCAAGGCGTTCACCACGCAACTGGTGGCGTTGTACCTGCTGACCGTGGCTGTGGCCAAGCAACAGGGCATGTCCGAACAAAAGGAAGCGGCCCTGCTGACGGGCCTGAAGCAGTTACCGGATGTGGTGCAAGCGGCGCTGCGCCTGGACAAGCCCATTGAACGCATGGCGGAAAAGTTTGCCGAAAAACATCACGCATTGTTCCTGGGTCGCGGTGTGCAATACCCCATTGCCATGGAAGGTGCACTCAAACTGAAAGAGATCTCCTATATCCACGCCGAAGCCTATCCAGCGGGTGAGTTGAAACACGGCCCCCTGGCCCTGGTGGACGCGGACATGCCGGTGGTTACGGTGGCACCTTCTGATACCCTGCTGGAAAAACTGAAATCCAATCTGCAGGAAGTGCAGGCCAGGGGCGGAGAATTGTTTGTGTTCCAGGATGCGGACGCGGCCCTGAAACAACAGGATGATGTACACGTGCTGGATGTGCCCAAAGTGGCACCGGAACTTGCGCCCATTGTGTACACCATTCCCTTGCAGCTGCTGAGTTATCATGTGGCCATCATCAAGGGTACCGATGTGGATCAGCCCCGGAATCTGGCGAAGAGTGTGACGGTGGAATAGCGGCTTCGGCGCTTTGTAGTGGCTGCAACGTTGCATCCGTATTATTCACCGGGCGCAAGGTAATGGCCGGTTGAACCTTTATCTTCTCTGTACCGCATTGCACCTGAAAGCGCGCGCAGACGCCCGCCAGGATCAGGCAGGCTTCAAGCATGGCCAGGTGTTCGCCAATGCAGGTGCGGGCACCGGCGGAAAAAGGCAGGTATTGGGAGCGGGGTACTTCCAGATTCTGCCAGCGGTCCGGGTTGAATCGATGGGGCTCGGGAAAGACCTCTGCATTGCGATGACTGATGTAAGGGGAAATCAACACCAGGCTCTTGGACTTGATGGCCTCGGCACCCAATTCAACATCCTGTACCACGGTGCGACCAAACACATAACCCGCCGGATACAAACGCAGGGTTTCCTGGACTACACGATAGGTCTGCGGCAGGCTTTCGCGGATGGCGGCAAGACTATCCAAGCGGGCGAGGTCCACCCGCAACACCTCATCCTGTACGCGCTGTGCAATGTGCGGATGCTGAGCCAACAGAATAAAACAGAACGTGAGCGTACTGGCCGTGGTTTCGTGACCCGCCAGAAACAGCGTCACGATTTGATCGCGCAGGTGGGTGTCGTCAATCAGGCCATGTTGCTGCGAGGCCTGAACCAGGTCGGTAAGCAGACTGGGTTGTGGGTGCAACGCTTCCAGATGTTTGCGCTGAATGTTGGTGTAAATCAGTTGATCCAGTTGTTGCACCGCCCGGCGATACGCTGCATTTCCGCCCACCGGTAGCCAGTCAGGTGTGTAAATGGGAAAGCGCAGCCTGGGGGCCAGTGCCGCCATCAGGTTATCCATACAGCGCTCCATGTCTGCAGAATTCATTTCCAGGTGCATACCGAAAACACAGCGGGTAATGACACGGGCGGTGATGCGGGACATGGCTTTGCTGATGTTCACACGATCCCGGCCCTGCCATTCGTTCATCAGGATTTCAAGTTCGTCCAGAATAATGGGGATGTAGGTGTGGGTGGACTTCGGTTGAAACGCCGGGGCGGACAGTCGTCGCAATGTTTTCCACTCATCGCCTTCGGACGTCAGCAGGCCTTTGCCGAACAGGCGGCGCAGGCGGCGGGCGAAACTGCGGTTGCGCACAAAAGCCTGGGATTTGTTGCTGAGCACTTCATTCACCAGTCCGGCATCGGTGATGAAATAGACCGGGGTTCTCAAAAAACGCATGGAGGTGAAGCTGCTGATCTGGCTGACCTGTTCCAGATAACCCAGAATGTCGGCAGCAAAGGGCTTCAGGTTGCCAAGTAGGAAATGATCCGGGTCGACGGGGTGAGCCCGCAACGGGGCAGCTCGTGCAGTGATGTGGCTATTCATCCTTGTTGTCCTTGATTATTGTGGCTATGGTGGACACCGGGTTATTGTAGCACCGGGAATAACAACGCTGGCGGCTGGAACTGGAAATGTGTGAACCATTTAAAACGTGGCTGTGTGGTCTGGTTGGACTTGTTCTGTTGTGGCCAGTGACGCTGTTTGCCAAGACCCTGACGATTCCGGAAGGGGCCAGGGTAGGCCTGGTACTGAGTGGCGGTGGTGCCCGTGGTCTGGCCCATGTGGGTGTGCTGCGGGTGTTGGAGGCCCAGGGTATCCAGGCCCAGATTGTCACCGGCACCAGTATGGGCTCCATTGTCGGTGCACTCTACGCCAGTGGTCGCTCTGCCGATGAAATCGATCATATTGCGCGCACCATGGATTGGCATGAGGCCCTGAGTGATGCTTCGCCCCGCCGTGATCAACCTTATCCTTTCCGTAAGCTCGAATCCGGCATGAGTACGGATTTCAGAATGTCGGTGACCAAAGACGGTATCGCCATTCCCAAGGGGGCCATTCAAGGGCAGCACCTTGAGCTCACTCTGGGTGAGCTGTTTTCCAAAGACAATGTACCGCTGCAGTTCTCTGACTTGCCCCGCCGTTTTGCTGCGGTGGCGGCGGACCTGGAAAGTGGCGAGGCGGTGATCATGGACAGCGGTGACCTGGCGTCGGCGGTGCGGGCCAGTATGTCCATTCCCGGGGCCATTGAGCCGGTGGAGCGTGAAGGCAAAATGCTGGTGGACGGTGGTATCGCCAACAACATGCCCATCGACCTGGCCCGGAAAATGGGAGCGGATTTCATCATCGCGGTGGATGTGTCCTCGCCGCTGAAATCCCGGGATGAGCTGAGTTCGTTGTTCGGTGTGGCGGCCCAGATCACCGCGTTCCTGGTGCGGGTGAATACCGTTGAACAACGGGCCAATCTGCGCGCCGGGGAAGTGCTGATCCTGCCGCCGCTGGATGGCTTCGGGTCGGCGGATTTTGATCTGGCGGCACCCATCATTGAGTCGGGTTTCCAGGCGGCGTTGGACTACTTCGAAATGGGTGAGACGGCGATTCCAGGGCTGCATGGCAGTGACACGGCGACGGAGGTGGGGCGTCCGGTGATTGAGTTCATCCGTATCGAGAACTCCAGTGTGGTGGCGGATGAGGTGTTGGCCGCGCAGATTCGGCAACCCCTGGGACAGCCTTTCGATCGCCAGCAGATGGATCGGGATCTGTCCCGGCTTTACGGTTTGGATTACTTCAAAGTGGTGCGTTACACCCTGGTGAACGAAGACGGTAAAACCGAACTGGTGGTCTCCGGGGTGGGGCGGGAAACGGGTAATAGCTGGCTCAAACTGGGGCTGGAATTATCCGACGATTTCGAGGGTAATGGTGTGTTCGGGCTGGCCGCCAGTTTGCGAATTGCCGGTTTGAATCCTTATGGTGGCACAGCGTTTGGGCGCATGGAGCTGGGCTCCGCTCCGGAGTTCGAATTGCGTTTTCTGCAGCCGATCACCGCGGACCTGGCCTATTTTGTGGAACCGTCCATAGGTTATAACGCGGACAGTCTGGACTACTATGCTGATGACGTTCAGGATCGACCGGTGTCGGAGTATCAGAAGCAGGATATCTGGGCAACATTGGCAGTGGGGCGCTCCCTGTGGGGAGGGGCTGGCGAGGTGCGCTTCGGGGTGACACAGGAACAGGGTAAGCTGAAATTTCGGGGCGGCGTGGACCTTGAACAATACGGGCTGGAGCTGGACGACTATAAGGATGGTTTTTACTTTGGCCAGATCGGTTGGGATACCCTGGACGACCTGGGTTTTCCCACCTCCGGCTATCGCTGGGACCTGAAAAGCGAACGCCATGTGGAGGGGCTGAATGCGGAAGACAACTTCTCTCGCATTGAGGTGGAAGGGAGTCTACCCATTACCTTTGGGCGTAACACGCTGCTGCTGGAGGCGGATGCGGAAGTCAGCGACAGCGATGAAGCGTCTTTTGTGGACATCCCGTTCATCGGCGGGTTTCTGGAATTGTCGGGATTGCCGCCCCGGTCCCGCTTCGGACGGCACCGGGCCCTGGTGCGCAGTGTGTTCTATCGGCAATTGAACAAGAATGGGCCGCTGCCGTTCGGTGTACCTCTTTATTTCGGCATGTCACTGGAGCGGGGTAATGTCTGGTTGCAGCGGGATGACATCAGTTGGGACAATGCCATCGGCGCCGGCAGTGTGTTTCTGGGTGCCAGAACCCCCTTGGGGCCGGCTTACCTGAGCTATGGCCGCACGGACGAGGGGGATCACTCCTATGCTATCTTCCTGGGACAACGTTTCCGCTGAGTTAAAGGCCGGTCCCGCGTGCTCTAGTTGTAGATGTGGTGAATGCCTTTCGCCGGTTCGCTCAGCCCTTCGCGGTTGAGCTGTTCCAGAATTCGGTCCAGGGTTTTGGAAATCAGTGCCGCGTTTTTAATTTGTGCCAGTTTGGACCAGGTGGAACGCATGCCGATGTCCACCAGGTTTTCTATTTCCCCTTCTTTGAATTCAAACACCGTCTGCCGCCATTTGAAATCCTGTTTGCGCAACAGGATATTGATGTCCCCCAGGTAGTTCTGTTCCAGCATGCGCACGGTGTAGGCAATCTGGGCGGCAATGCGACTGCCCATTTCACCGCGACGATCAAAGAAGCGCTCGGAATTGGCCAGGGTTTCGTTCAGCACTTTAATAAAGGCTTCGGACAGCGTGTGGCGGAAACCCTTGGTGTGTCGGGTGGTGATGTCCTCAACAAAGGGCACTACCATGGGGTTGATCAGGCTGACGATAAAATGGTTCACCCCGTAGATCCGGCTCAGGCGTTTGGCCGGTAAATCCCCCGACACGGAACCATCCACCCAACGGCGGCGGGCCAGGTAAGGACGCGGTTTGCCATCAAAGCCTTTGGCATACAGCCGCTCCGATGGCATCAGCCCGGGAATACTGGAGGAGGCGGATACGGCGGAACGGATATAAACATTGGGGGAGGTGATGGCATTCATCAGGCGGGAAGACTGGTGTTTTTCCGCCGGGGAAATAGAAATGTTGATATAGCGGCCGGTGAGTTCGAAGGCTTCCTGAAAGGTGAGGTCCAGGGGCACGATTTCGTCCAGGGTCCGCTCCCGGGCGGCTTTGGCGTCCTCATCGGAAACACGGCCCATGAATACGTCCATGAGGCGGGTCTTCTTGGTTTCCTCGTACTGTTTGTCGGTGAAAAACCCCTGCTTCAGCTCGGCATCGGTTTTGGTGCCCAGCAGGGCGGAGACGATGGAGCCGGCACTGGCGCCGGACACCACGTTCGGCAGCAGGTCGTGATCGATGAGCTCCTGCACCACGCCGTGATGGAAATAAATCAGGCCGGCGCCGCCGCTGAGCAACAGGGCGCTGCGTCCGTAACAGTGGCTGGCACGGCGGAAAAAGTCCACTTTCTCGGGGTAGGAGATGATGTCTTCCGGGCTGTGGTGGATGAACTCCAGTGCCTGGGCAATGGTGGCCACGTAACTGTCGATCAGATTCTTGGTGCCGGCCATGGCGCGGGAATAGAGAATGGGGCGACCCATGCCGCCCATATTGCCGTGCACCCCTTCATTCAGGGCATAGAGCAATTCCTGGTGGGCGCCGGCGTTGAGCAGGTCTTTCAGTTTGTCGTGGCGGGAACGAATGGCGGCGTAATCGTACAGGTTGGAGCGCTCCGCATCCCGCCACTGTTCAGCACCGGACAGCATGTCGTGCTCCCGGGCCAGGGCATACCAATCGTCGTAGTTGTGCACGGAGTCCATGCGCTTTTCTAATTGGCGTAAATTGGATTTGCCGGAGGTCAGCAGCGGGGGGATGGGGGGAATGGTAAGCGATTGCATAGGTACAGCCTCAATGATTCACATACTGTTAGCCCCAGTCCGCTATATTATTGTTTTTATTTTATACTTTACTGCACGGTGGGCGGCTAATGCTTCTATTGGGCACTCAACACTGCTTAAAACTCTATACCCCAGTTTGGGGGTTTGCAACGTGTAAATGGAAAGCGGCTCCATCCGGCCTAAACTTGAACAATCAGTGACCAATTTGTGATTGTGCTCTCCGGGCCCCGGTTCAAACATGGTAAAAAAATACCAATTCCGTTATGTTGGCACACATTGTGGACCTCTCGACCCTGCTCTCCGCTGAGCCTGCTATATACTGAATAAATGGTTGTAATAACTGCAGAATGCCTATGACGACTTTGCGATTGACTGTTACCAGCGCCCCTGCGGGCAGTCCCCTGGCGGGACAGCACTTGGATATCGGTGTGACCGGTGCCTCACTTGGGCGGGGCGCCACCAATCAGTGTGTGCTGCCGGACAACGAGCGCATCGTATCCTCCAAGCACGCCAGCATTGCCCATGAGCTGGGTGCCTTTGTGCTCACCGATCACAGCACCAATGGCACCTTTGTGAACGACAACCCCACGCCCCTGGGGCCCAGCAACACGGTGTCGTTGAAGGACGGCGACAGCATTGCCATGGGTAAGTACTTATTTACCGTGAAGCACGTGCAGGCATCGGCCCCGGTGTCACCTGCGGCCCCCAGTGGTGACAGCTTTCTGGATGATCTCGGGGTAACACCACCACCGACACCAGCGTCATCTGCCAAGCCGCCTTCCTCTTCATCCTCCTCTTCACCCTCTACGCCGCAGGCTTCCAAGCCGTCAGCCGCTGGGTCGTCAGGGCTGGATGACCTGGACCGCTGGCTGGAACCCCAGGCCGCCGCCGCTCCGTCCACACCCAACTGGGGTGCCTCCAACGTGGTGCAGGCGGACTCCAATTTTGATGAAGAGAACGATCCGTTGGCGGCCATCGACCAGGCCCGTCGTGCCGAAGAGCCCTTTGGTGGCTCGTTTCTGGATGACGTGCCGGCTGCCGACGAAGATGATCCTGACTGGTGGAAGGGGAGCCAGAAGGACAATGTGGACCCGATGAACCAGGCTTTCAACGCCCCCAAGCCGGCCGTTGCCCCGGACTTCAGCGCGGAGCCTACGCCGGTACCGGAACCTGTGGCGGCACCGACGCCGGCGCTCCCGGTAGCGGACGAGCCGGCGGTGGCGGATGCGGATGATCTGGATGCTTTATTGGGCCTGGACAGTGCTCCTGCGGATGACATGCCAGCGCCGGCTGACGTACCCACTTCTGACATGCCACTTCCAGATACCCCATCGGCGGGCCTGCCCCCGCTTGACGAGGCGTCTCTCGATATACCTGCCTCTGACGTGCCAATGCCGATTACACCGGAATTGACGGAGCCACCTCCGGCGAGATTTGAGCCGGAGTCCACCCCGGCGCCGGTGGAGCCCGCGCTGCAATCCGAGCCTGCTTCCTACCCGGAATCCCCCAAGTCAGCCGCACCCAAGCCTGCACCGCAGATGGCACAGGCTGCAGCCGGCGCGGGTGCTGATTTAGCCGCACAACTGGCGCAATTGATGGAGCTGGGGAATCTGGACCAGAAGCAATTGGATGCCCTGACCCCGGAAGTGGTGGAAGTCCTCAAGGTCACCATCAACCATTTATTGGAACTGTTGCGGGCCCGCAGCAGTATCAAGAACGAGTTGCGCCTGGATCGCACCATGATTCAGCCGGTGGAAAACAACCCCCTGAAGTTCGCCCTTACCGAGCGGGATGCCCTGCGCTATCTGTTCGGTGAACACTCCGGGGCTTATATGTCCGGCAGCAAGGCCGTGGCGGAAGCGTTCAGTGACGTGGCCAATCACCAGATGGCACTGTTGGCCGGCATGCGCAGCGCCTATGAGAAGATGTTGGCTAAATTTTCACCGGACGCATTGGAGTCCCGATTGGGGGAAGGCGCCTCAAAAGGCCTGTTGGGCAGTAAAAAAGCCCGTCTGTGGGATGCCTATGCGGAATACTTTGATAAACTTCAACAAGATCCGGAAACCAGCTTCAATCGCCTCTTTGGTGAGGAGTTTGCAAGTGCGTACGAAACGCAAGTGGATGACATCAAATCCAGTAAGCGGGAACGCTGAGGGTTTGATGCCGCTTGCCACCATTCACCTTAACCAATAATTAAGACTGCTAACATGACGATGCCGCTTCGCCACTTTGTGCAAATCACTCTGTCCATTCTTCTTGTTGTCTCTCTTTCCGCCTGCGGTACAACCCGCAAGGTGCTGAACCTGGAAACCACCGCCCAATTCAAGTTGGTGGCCAGTCAGGATGTAAATCCCAACAACAACGGCCACGCCGCTCCCTTGGTGGTGCAGGTGATCACCCTGCGTGATGCTCGCCAGTTCAAGCAGGAGGACTTCCTTAATTTATTTGAAGATCCCCAGGGTCGTCTGGGCAACGACCTCATCGAAATCACCCGCCTGAAAGAACTGGCGCCCGGTGAAACCCGGGAGGAAACGTTCAACCTGTCCCCGGAAGTGAAGTTCATCGGCATCCTGGGGGAGTACATCCAGTATGAAGACGCCCAGGCCAAGGCGGTGATCGCCATCGAACCCCACGCCACCAACAAAGCCCGAATCAGTCTGGAAAAACTAAAAGTGAATATTGAAGACTGATAGCCATGCTTATTACGCCACCCCGTGGAATGAGCTTCGGTAATATGGGATGCAGCCGCCATTGTGCTTTGCATCCTCTGGCGAGCGCGTCTCGCTGCGCTGAGATTTTAATTGGGAGCCCACAATGACAATCAGTAATAAAGTGGTCTGGTCTGAAGGGCTGTTCCTGCGCCCGCAGCATTTCCAGCAACAGGACCGCTATTTTGAACGTTACATCGATGGCCGCTGCGAAGCCATCGGGGGCTACCTGTGGGGCTTGCTGGACATCGCCCTGGACACCGAACTGTTAAAGCTGGGCAAAGTGGGCATCAGCCATGCCCGCGGCGTGTTTCCCGATGGCAGTCCGTTCAGTTTTCCCGATAACGATGAATTGCCGCCGGTACTGAATGTGCCGGAAAACACCAACAATGAAATGGTGTATCTGTGTCTGCCGTTGCGGCGGCCCGGTGCCATGGAAATTGCCCAGGAACATGGCCAGAACACGCTGGCCCGTCACAACAGTGCAGAAATTGAAGTGCGCAACAATGTTGGCGACAACGGTGAGCCCACGGACATTGAAGTGGGTCAGCTCAATGCCATGCTCAAGTTGGGGTCGGAAGATCTCAGCGGCTACGCCAAAATCGGCATTGCCCGCATTCAGGAATACATTGCCGACAAGGCGGTGGTGCTGGACACCAATTACATTCCGCCCATGGTGGATTGTCTGAAGTCCCAGGTGATCAACAGTCACCTCACCGAAGTGCACGGTCTGATTCACCACCGGGCGGAGGCCTTGAGCGGGCGCCTGGCCGACAGTGGCCGGGCCGGTTCAGCTGAAATCGCGGATTACCTGTTGCTGCAGGCCCTGAATCGCATGGAACCCCTGATCGCCCACATCAGCAGCATTAATCAACTGCATCCCCTGGCATGTTACACGGAGTTGTTGCAGATGGCGGGGGAGCTGGCCACCTTCACCACCCGCAGCAAGCGGCCACCTGAATTCCCCCGTTACCAGCATGAAGAACTGCAATTGATTTTTGATGCGGTGCTCACCAGTTTGCGCCAGTGCCTGAGCACGGTGCTGGAGCAGACCGCGGTATCTCTGGAGCTGACCGAGCGCAAATACGGTATTCACGTGGCCCCGATTGCGGATCATTCCATTATCGGCAAGGCCACCATTGTGCTGGCAGTGAAGGCGGATGTGCCCGGCAATCAGTTGCGCACGGGCTTCCCGGCCCAGGTAAAAATTGCGCCGGTGGAACGCATTCGCGAGTTCATCAGTGCCCAATTACCGGGGATCGGATTGCAGGCGCTGCCGGTGGCACCACGCCAGATTCCCTACCATGCCGGATTCACCTATTTTGAATTGGATCGTTCCAGTGAGCTGTGGAAGATGATGCAGAATTCCGGTGGGTTTGCCATCCATCTGGGTGGTAACTTCCCCGGCCTCACCATGGAACTGTGGACCATTCGGGATTAATAACGGGATACAGAGATGAGCAACGACGACGATAAAACCATCTTCACCCCCGGCCAACGCCAGCCGTCCCAGGAAAACATGGAAAGCACCGTGTTTATTCCCAAGCCTGGTGCGCAGCGCAGTGCCCCGACGCCGGTAGCGTCGCCTGCTCATGCGGCACCGGCACCAGCCATGGTAGCGGCGGAGCTGATGCAGGTGGAGCGGGGCTTGAACCCGGTGATCAGTGCCGCCTCTACTTTGTTGGCGGTGGCGAACAAGTTACGCAACACGGCCCAGCACAGTGATGTGGCGGGCTTGCACCGCAATCTGGTGGATGAGATCAAACTGTTCGACAGCAAGATGAAAAGCCAGAACACCCGTCCGGAAATCGCATTGGCGGCCCGTTACCAGATTTGCGCCGCGCTGGATGAGGCGGTGATGAATACCCCTTGGGGTGCCCAGGCCGGATGGGCGCAACGTTCCCTGCTCAGCCTGTTCCACAAGGAAGCGTCCGGTGGTGAAAAGTTTTTCGCCATCCTGGCCAAGATGATGGAAGCCCCCAGTACCAACCTGGACATCATCGAGTTGGATTATTTGTTGTTGAGCCTGGGCTTTGAGGGCAAATTCCGCATTGATCCCCGTGGTCGGGATCACTTGGAAACCCTGCGCGATAACCTTTATAACACCATCGAGAAACTGCGCGGTGAGTTTGCACCGGATTTGTCGGCCAATGCGGCCACTACGGTTCGCTCCAAGCGCAGCCTGATGGAATTTTTCCCCCTGTGGGTGGTGACGGCCGTGGTGTTGGCATTCATCTTGATTGTGTACAGTGGTTTCCGGATCTGGATTTTCCAGGCTACGGAGCCGACGGCAACGCAGTTGGAAACGTTGAGTACGGAAATTTTTAAGCCGAATAGAACCCCATAGCGTCGGATCAGAGTGGGGAGCCCGCGGGCGGAACTGGTCCTTGTCAACGGAATCGTTCATGAAACGTATAATAAGCATACTGACCAATAAAATATTCCTGGGATTATTGGGTGTCATCGCCCTGTCGCTGGTGATCTGGTTCGGCGCCGACTTTGTGAAATTCGGTGAGGATAACGAGACACTGTCCACCACCGTTCGCCTGATTCTGATGCTCGGTGTCTTGCTGATCTGGCTGCTGGCCCAGTTACTGGCCATGTGGTTGTCCCACCGCAAAAACAACAGCATGCTCAAGGAAATTGAAGAGGATCAGGTGGATCAGGATGCGCTGCGGGCCGGGGAGGAAGTCTCTGCCCTTAACCAGCGTTTCAGCGAAGGCATGGCCATTCTGAAACGGGCCAAGTTTGATACGGGTAAGGGCAAGGTCGCACTCTATCAACTGCCCTGGTACATCATCATCGGGCCACCGGGTTCCGGCAAAACCACCGCGCTGGTGAACTCCGGCCTGGAGTTTCCCCTGGCGGAGACCCACGGCAAGAATGCGTTGGGCGGCATTGGTGGCACCCGCAACTGCGATTGGTGGTTCACCAACGAAGCGGTCATGATCGATACCGCTGGCCGTTACACCACCCAGGACAGTCACAAAACCGTCGACAGTTCCGCCTGGCAGGGTTTTCTTACCCTGCTGAAAAAGCACCGGCCGCGGCGCCCCATCAACGGCGCCCTGATTGCCATCAGCGTACAGGATCTGCTGACCCAGCAACCGGCCCAGCGCAGTTATAACGCCAAGCTGATTCGCGAACGCATCGATGAGCTGCAGAAAAGCTTCGGCGTGAAATTTCCCATCTACGTCATGCTCACCAAATGCGATCTGGTGGCTGGCTTTACCGAGTTCTTTTCCAACCTGACCCAGCCGGAACGGCAGCAGATCTGGGGCACCACCTTCAACATCGATTCCAATCAGCAACTGAACAATCTGCCCAGCGAACTGGACCAGTTGATCGGGCGCCTGAACGACCGCGTGTTGTGGCGGGTGCACAACGAACGTGATCCCGCCAAGCGGGCCTTGATCCAGGCGTTTCCGCAGCAGATGGAAAACCTGAAGCCGCTGCTGGTGGAATTCATGAGCGAAGCCTTTGCCGCCAACCGTTACAGTGAGCAGCCGTTGCTGCGCGGCGTCTATTTCTGCAGTGGCACCCAGGAAGGCACGCCCATCGACCGTATGATGTCGGCGGTGTCGTCCAACTTTGGCTTGAGCCGGGATGCATTGCGCAATCAGGCTGGAAGCGGCAAGAGTTTCTTCATCAACCGCCTGTTCAAGGATGTGGTGTTCCCGGAAGAAGAATTGGTGGGCAGCAACAAAAAACTGGAAAACAGTTTGCTGTGGTTGCGACGCGGCTATTTTGCGGTGCTGGCATTGGTGTTTGTGGCCTTGATTGGCGTATGGTCGGTGACCTTAAGCCGTAACAACGACTACATGAGCCAGGTCAATCAATACATTGCGCAATATAAGGCGGAACAAAGCCGGTTGGGGCAATTTGATCAGGACCCGGTGAACACGTTGCCGATTCTGCAGCCCCTGTATGAGGCCTCCCGGGTTTATAATCAGGAGGACCATCCCTGGCTCAGCAGCGTAGGTCTGTATGACGGCTCGGTGGATGAAGCGGCGGATGCCCTGTACCTGAACGCGCTGCGCAAGGATTTCCTGCCCCGCTTCCAGTTCTTCCTGGAGCAGCGTCTGCAAAGTATGAACGCCACCAACCCGGATCTGATCGATACCTTCCGCGCCTACCTGATGCTGGTGGACCGGGAGCATTTTGACCCCAACGTGTTGCGCAACTGGGCCGGTGATCAATGGCAGCAGCGTTTGCCGGGTGAAGCCGCCAAACAGTCTGAGTTGAATGATCATTTGAACGTGTTGCTGAAACAGGGTTTCGGCAATGTGGCGCTGAACGATTCCGTGGTGGAGGGCACCCGCTTCAAGCTCAAGCAGATCCCGGCGGCGCAACGACTCTATAGCCAGATGAAATCCGGTGACCTGGGCCGGGAGACCTTGGATCTCTATTCCCAGATCGGTGGCAACTCCGCCGCTATTTTTGGTTACGCCCAGCCCAGTGGACAATTGCAGATGCCGGCCTTGTACAGCAAACCCGGTTTTAAATCCCTGGACTTCAGCGTCAAATCGCCTTTGCTGCGGCAACTGGAGCGGGACCGCTGGATCTTCGGCAGCCAGGAAGTGGATGATTTCACCGAGGCGGACATGGAAAAGCTGGGGGAGGAACTGAAGTCCCTGTACCTCAACGATTACACCAGTCAGTGGAGTGCCTTGTTGGGTGAATTGCATGTGGCGCGCTTTACTGATCTCACCACCGCCACGGCGACCCTGAAACAGATGGCGGACCCGGTGTTTTCCCCGGTGGTCGCCATCCTGCGGGTTACCAAGGAAAACACCGCACTGACCCCGGGCTGGCCCAAGCCCGCCCTGTTGCCAGGCACCTCCGCGACGGCCGCCGGTGCTGCCGAAGCCATCATCGGCAAGGTGGTGAAACCCACCGCAGTGGATGTGGCGTTCCGGGATATCAACCAATTGACCACCCAGACCGAGCAGCAGCAGGCCCCCATCAATGACGTGCTGGCCGGCATCAAGGAACTGCACGGTTATCTCAACAATATGGCGGTGTCACCGGACCCCAATGAAGCGGCATTCCAGGCGGCCAAGGCCCGTTACACCACCAACAGCGCCGATGCCATCCGCAAGCTGCGGATTCTGGCCACCAATACCCCCAAGCCGGTCAGTATCTGGCTCAACGAACTGGCGGATCACAGCTGGGGCGTGATTCTGCAGGGCACCAAAGCCCATCTGGACCGATCCTGGAACCAGCAGGTGTACAGTGTTTATGAACGCACCCTGGGCAGCCGTTACCCCCTGCGTAAAGTCAGCGCCGAGGCGACGGTGGATGACTTCAGTCAGTTCCTGGCCCCCGGCGGTGTGGAATCCGCGTTCGTGCAGGAAAACGTAAAACCCTTCCTGGATCGCAACTGGTTGCCCAAAGCCCTGGAGGGTCAGTCCGTGGCCTTCAGTGAAGACAGCCTGGGTCAACTGCGCGGTGCAGACACCCTGCGCCTGGCGCTCTATCGGGCCGGCGATACACCGGGCTACGATTTCAGCCTCAAACCCATGGGGCTCGACACGGCGGTGGGCAAATTTGAACTGCAGTTGGGCGATCAGCGCTTTGCCTACACCCATGGCCCCAAACTCAACAAGAACGCCAGCTGGCGCAGTGGTCGGGACACCAATATCCGTATTCTGTTTGAGGATCTGAACCAGACCCTGCACCGGGAGACCTACACCGGTGCCTGGGCCTGGTACCGTCTGCTGGACGATGCCGCTATCCGAAAAGTGGGCAACACCACCTATCAGGCCACATTCAACAAGAATGGGCGCAACGCCAAATACCAACTGACCGCCGCCAGCCGGATCAGCGGTCTGAACCTGTCATTGTTGCGCAACTATCGCTGCCCGCAGGGTCTGTAAGGGAGAACGCCATGGCGACGGACATGGGATTTTTCGGCAAATTACCGGGCTACGGTGATTTCATTGAGCGTTACCTGCCCCGCAGTTTTGTGGAGGTGTGGGATCAGTGGCTGCAGCGGGCCATGGCCGGCAGCCGCCAGATGCTGGGGGATCACTGGCTGGACAGCTACCTGACCTCACCGGTGTGGCGCTTTGCCTTGTCCTCCGGTTGTGTGGACGGCCATGGCTGGATCGGTGTGATGCTGCCCAGTGTGGATCGGGTGGGGCGGTATTTCCCCCTCACCATTGCCATGCCGGTGAGCAGCGGGGTGAACATGAGCCATGCCCTGTACCACAACGCGGAATGGTTCCAGCGCCTGCAGGAGATCGGGCTGGCCTGTTTGCAGGAATCCCCTACCGTGGAAGCGGTGGTGGATGTATTGGATCAACTGCCGGACCCGGTGTTCCGACCCTGGAAAGTGAAGGCGGCACAAAGCCGCAGCCTGGGGACCAGTGTGACAGTGTCGGCGTCCAGTGACGTGAAACCGGAGCAAAGTGACGTGTCACTGACACAAAGCCTGACCCAGAGTGAGGCTTTGTTGCGACAACACTACGCCAGTTTCAGCCTCTGGTTCAGTGCGGGCACTGAGCAGGCGCCGGACAGCATGCTCAGCAGTGAGTTTCTACCGGACCCGGTGGGATATGTGTCCATGTTGACGGGACAATGGCCGGAATACGGCTGGAACCAGGTGGAATAACAGCAAAATCGGCGCGTACATCCCCAGACACAGGGATTTTGGCTAGAATGGATAGGACAAACGGGTCGGTACGCGAACAACAACCTACTATACAGCGTTAGAAGGACCAGTAATGGCTTCCCCACACATCATCGACATCGACGAATTGCTGCAGCCCCTATCCGAGGAAACGCCCCAGGGCGTCGATATTCGCGAGGATGCGTCCGCTAACCCGCTTTACTATCAGGTAAAGGATGCCCGTAATACCGCGCGGGCAGCGGAACGGGCCAGCCTGTTTGATCCCGATGAAGCGGCCAATGTGCTGAGCGCCTGGCGGCCAATCCTGGATCTGGCCCCCGCCATCCTCAAAGAGCACAGCAAAGATCTGGAAGTGGCCTGCTGGCTGACGGAGGCCCTCATCCGTTTCCACGATTTTCCCGGTCTGCGGGACGGCTTCGCCCTGAGCAAAAAGCTGGTGGAGCAATATTGGGATGGCCTCTATCCGGAACCTGACGAAGACGGCATCGAGACCAAGGTGGCGCCCCTGGCGGGCCTCAACGGCGACAGTGGCGAGGGCACCCTGCTGGCCCCCATTCGCAATGCCCTGATCACCACGGAAAGCTCCACCGGTGCCTTCAGCTACTGGCAGTACCAGCAGGCCCGGGATGCCGCCAAAATCGCCGACGCCGACAAGCGTAAGGAAAAAGAGGATACTCTGGGTTTTACCCTGGCCTCCATCGAAACCGCGGTAAGCGAGGCTGCACCGGATTTCTATGTGAATCTGGTGGAGGACCTGGAGCAGGGCATCGCTGATTTCAAAGCCATGAATGACACCCTGCGGCAACATTGCAAACACGAAGCGCCCCCGTTTTCCCTGATACTGGAAACGCTGGAAGAAATTCTGCGGGCGGTACGATTTCTGGCCAAAGACAAGCTGGCGGCCGCAGCACCGGAGGACAACAGCGTGACAGATCAGGCAACGGACGGCAGCCCGGCCCTGGCCGCGGCCACTCCAGGGGGGGTGAGCTCCGGTACTTCAGGCCCCATCGCCAGCCGGGAGGACGCTTTGCGCCGGTTGGAGGAAGTGGCCAAGTTTTTCCGTGTGACGGAACCCCACACCCCGTTGGTCACCGGCATTGAACGTTTGGTGCGCTGGGGCCGTATGCCCATGAACGAACTGATTCTGGAACTGGTGCCGGATGCCACCGCCCGTGCCTTCTACCAGCATCTGACCGGTGCTAAGCTCAATGAAAGTGACGATGACGGGGACGTGTCAGCCTATAACGCCACCGCCAGCACCGTCACCGAAACCAAAGCGGGTTCTGCGGGTGGCAGCGATGACGAGGGCAGCGTGGGCTGGTAATCGCGGTCACATAAAAACGTGAAATAGTAACAACATAGGGAAATGCTTCAGAAACTGGAACGGAACATGCCTACTACCCTGGCGAATACACGACAAATAAAACCAATGAATTCTAACGGAGGAACCACCCATGGCAGATAGCATTCACGATAAACTCAAGCGCGTCCGCAAGCCGCGCGTACACATTACTTATGACGTCGAAACCGGCGGCGCGGAACAGGTCAAGGAACTGCCCTTCGTGATGGGCGTGATGGGTGACTACTCCGGCGATAACACCGAAAACAAAAAGTCCCTGAAAGAGCGCAAGTTCGTCAACATCGATCGGGACAACTTCAACCAGGTCATGGGCAACGTCAATCCAACGGTATCCATGAAAGTCGAAAACACCCTGGCGGGTGATGATTCTGAAATGGCGGTGGATCTTTCCTTCAAGAGCATGGATGACTTCGATCCCACGGCTATCGTCAATCAGGTTGAACCGCTGAAACAATTGCTGGAAGCCCGCAACAAATTGCGTGATCTGATGAGCAAGGCAGACCGCTCTGAGGCGCTGGAAGGCATTCTGGAAGACATTCTGCAAAACACCGACAAAGTGGCCTCCATTTCTCAGGAATTGGGCCTGGATAAAAAAGAAGGGGGAGATGAATAATGGCCGAACAAGAAACTCAAACCGAAGGCGGAGCAGAAGCCGCCGAAGGCTCGGTCAGCCTGTTGGAAATGGCCATTGGTGCCACCAAACAAACCGAGCGTGATGAAGCCCAGGACCTGCTGGCCAACCTGACCAAGCAAGTGCTGGACGGAACCGTAACCTGGGACCGCAACCTGACCAAAACCATCACCAACGCGATTGCGGCTATCGATGCAGCCATGTCCAAGCAACTGGCCGCCATCATGCATCATGACAAGCTGCAGAAAGTGGAAGGGTCCTGGCGGGGTCTGCATCACCTGGTGATGAACAGCGAAACCGGCACCGGTATGAAAATCCGTATGCTGAACATCGGCAAGCGCGAGTTGTTCAAGGATCTGGATAAGGCGGTGGAGTTCGACCAGAGCCAGATATTCAAGAAAATCTACGAAGCGGAATTCGGTACTGCCGGTGGCGAGCCCTATGGCGCCCTGATCGGCGATTATGAATTTACCAATCATCCTGAAGATATCGATCTGCTGTCCAACATGTCCAATGTGGCGGCTGCCGGTTTCTGCCCGTTCATCAGCGCCGCCGGTGCCCAGATGTTCGGCTTCGACGATTTCACTGAACTGTCCACGCCCCGTGATCTGTCCGGTATTTTCGCTTCCCAGGAATACATTAAATGGCGCAGCTTCCGCGACAGCGAAGATTCCCGTTTCGTGAACCTGGTTATGCCCCGTGTCCTGTCCCGTCTGCCCTATGGTGCCAACACCAAGCCGGTGGAAGAATTCAATTATGAAGAGTTCGAAGGGGATGAGTCCGGCATGCACAAGGCGGTGGATCACGGCGATTACACCTGGATGAATGCAGCCTATGTCATGGGCACCACCCTGACCAAAGCGTTTGCGGAAACCGGCTGGTGTACGGCCATTCGCGGTGCCGAAGGCGGCGGTAAAGTGGAAGGTCTGCCTTCACACCTGTTCAAGAGCGATGACGGCGACGTGGACCAGAAATGTCCCACCGAAATCGGCATCACCGATCGGCGTGAAGCGGAACTCAGTAACCAGGGCTTCCTGCCGCTGTGTCACTACAAGAACACCGACTACTCTGTGTTCTTCGGTGCCCAGACTACCCAGAAGCCAAAAATGTACGACGATCCGGATGCCACGGCCAATGCCGCTATTTCTGCCCGTCTGCCTTACATGATGGCCACCGGCCGCATCGCCCATTACCTGAAAGTCATGGCCCGCGACAAGATCGGTTCCTTCATGGAAGCCAAAGACTGTGAGCAGTGGCTGAATCGCTGGATTGCCCAGTACACCAACAGCAACCCCGATGCCAGTGCAGAGATGAAAGCCAAGTTCCCGTTGGCGGAAGCACGCATTGAGGTGAAAGAAACTCCTGGAGCCCCGGGTTCCTACAACGCCGTTGCCTATCTGCGCCCCTGGCTGCAGATGGAAGAACTGACCACTTCCCTCCGTATGGTGGCCAGTATTCCGAAAGCGGGTTAATTTCCGCAGCATCGGGTCGGCGTGGTTGATTGCAGCCACGCCGATTGTTTTCCTGCCCCAATCACGCTGAATCCAATGTCATGGCCAATATTGATCTAGCAGAACTGCTCAACGCGACCCAGTCCGCCTCCGGCGACGGGACTAATCCGTTGCAGGCGTTTTTGCAGGCCGACTCTGATGAAGAGGGATTCAAAACCTGGGTGCAGAATTTCAGTGCCAATACGGCCGGCTGGTCGGTGCAACCGTTTCTGGCCCAGCAGGTGGCCCTGATTGATGAGATGATTGAGGAGCAGGTCAATGCAATCCTCCATCATACAAAGTTCCAACAACTGGAATCGGCCTGGCGCAGTCTGAAAAAGCTGTGCGATGAAAGTTATCCCTATCCCGAGATCAAACTCAAACTGCTCAACATCAGTTGGGCGGAAGTGTGCAGGGACATCACCCGCGCCCAGGATTTCGATCAGAGCCAATTGTTCCAGCGTATCTACAACGACGAATTCGGTACCCCCGGTGGCGAGCCCTATGGCTTGCTGATCGGGGATTACTACGTGAGCCATCGCCCGTACAAGGGCCACAAGTACAACGACCTGGAAGTGTTGCAGGGGGTGGCGCAAATTGCCGCCGCGTCCTTTGCGCCTTTCATTTGCGGAGCGGCGCCGCAATTGTTCGGTTTGGACGATTATCAGACCCTGGGCAGCCACCTGAATTTCCAGGCCATTTTCCAACAACAGGAATACATTAAATGGCGTGCTTTCCGTCAGCAGGAGGACGCCCGCTTTGTGTCCATTACCCTGCCACGGATCATCCTGCGCAAGCCCCATCAAAGCGTGGCCGGGGAACTGCCGTTTAAGGAGCGCTGCGAGCGGCCGCAACATTATCTGTGGGGTAATGCGGCGTTTGCCTTTGCCAGTGTCATCATTCGTGAATACGGCGAGATCGGTTGGTTCGCCCAGATTCGCGGGGTGCCCCGTGGCCAGTTGGCCGGGGGGGTGGTGACCGGGTACGATGCATTGCCCATTCCCGACGGCACCGGCGCCTATCATATCCTCACCGATGTGGTGATCACTGACTCCATCGAGCGCGAGTTCAGCGAGCTGGGCCTGATGGCGTTGTGTCAGTGCTACGGAGTCCCTCTGGCGGCGTTTCACAGCAATCCGTCCGTGCACATGCCGAAAAAGTTCGACAGCAAAAGTGCTACCGCCAACGCCCGCATCAGTGCCATGTTGCAACAGGTGTTGTGTGCCTCGCGCTTTGCCCATTATCTGAAAGTGATGATTCGCGACAAGGTGGGGTCCTACACCACCGAAAAAGAAATCGAAGACATGCTCACCAAATGGTTGAACCGCTACACCACCGGGCGGGATGATTTGAGTTGGGAAATGCGGGCCAAATATCCATTGCGGGATGTGCGCCTGCAGGTGAAGGAAATGCCTGGTATGCCGGGGCAATTTACCTGTGTGATCTTCCTCAAACCGCACTACATTGCCGAAAACCTGGTGTCGGAACTCAAACTCACCACCGAGCTGTCCCAGGCCGGTATCGGTTCCAGGGGTTAGGGGGTAGCGTCATGATCGATCAGGAACAAAAACTGGTAGTACCCTTGCTGGACCGATTGCTGGATGACAATCCCCAGGAAAACACCGAGAGCGAACGGGCCCAGCACCTGTTGATCCATCAGCTGAAAGAAAGTGTGCGGCGGGATCTGGAAGAACTGTTCAACACCCGTCAGTGCTGCATTCCACCACCGGAGTCGCTCCACCACATTCAGGCGGCATTGCATAACTACGGGCTGCCGGATGCGGCCACCCTGAACCTCAGTTCCCAGAAAGCACGCCTGGAGTTCTGTCGTACCGTAGAACGGACCATTGCCAATTACGAACCCCGTATTCGCAGTGCCAAGGTGCAGACCCAGTCGTCGGTGGACCCGGAAGATCCGAGCATCCGCTTTCGGGTGGAAGCGACCCTGCATGCCTTGAGCGCGGAAGAAGTGATTGTGTTCGATTCAGCATTAAATCCGGTGACTCGATCCGTCACCGTGGCGGAGACCAAATAAATGAGTGATGAGTTGCTCAAACACTACGAAAAGGAGTTGGCCTTTGTGCAAAAGGCCATGTCGGAGTTTGCCCAACGCCATCCCAAAATTGGCAACCGCCTGCGCATTTCCGACGATCGCCCGGAAGACCCTTTTGTAGAACGTCTGCTGGATGGTGTGGCACTGTTGAATGCCCGCATCCAGGATAAGCTGAACGACGATTTTCCGGAGATGACCGATGGTGTGATGGGGGTGATGTACCCTCATTATCAACGGCCCATTCCTTCCATGACCATCGTGCAGTTCCAGTCCGCAGAAGCGCTGGATGAATGTACCCGGGTGGCGCCAAAAACCGAGTTGGACACCAACAGCTTTGGGGGTGAAACCTGTCGCTTCAGGACCTGTTATCCGGTGGATATTCAACCCTTCAAAGTGGAATCGGCCCAACTGCTGGCGCGTCCGTTTATCGCGCCGGGAGCCGATCAGGTGGGCGGCGCCGATGGTGTGCTGAAAATTGCCTTAAAGACCCTGTCGTCGGCCCTGAACATCGCAGAGTTGCAACCGGGGCGGGTGCGTTTCTATCTGCGAGGCCAACCCAAGCACATCTATCCGTTATATGAACATCTGCTCAATGGCGCGGTAAAAGTGGTGTTGGCCAAGGGTGAAGGGGATACCAGGCCGGTGTTTTGCGATGCCAGTATCATCAAGCCGGTGGGCTTTGACATTGCAGAAGGACTGTTGCCGTATCCCGCCAGCGCGTTTGAAGGCTATCGGTTGCTGACGGAATATTTTGTGTTCCCGCAAAAATTTCTGTTCGTGGATATTGATCTGAGCAAGCTTCCCCCCGGCGTCAGTAATGAGCTGAACCTGTATATATATCTGAAAGAATCGGACGGGGAGTTGGAGCATTATATCAACGCCAGTGTGTTTGTGTTGGGCTGTACACCGGCGGTGAATCTGTTTTCCTATGTGGCGGACCCGATTGCGTTGGATCACGCCGAAACGGAATACCGTGTTGTACCCGACGGGCGTCGCACCGGTGCCCTGGAAATTTATTCCATCGATCAGGTGAACGCCTCCAACAGTACTGGCAACAAGTTTGAATACACGCCGTTTTACGGCATCCGTCATCGTCACACAGAGCGCAACCACGGCACCTATTGGTACGAACGCAGGCTTTCGGTCATTGAGGGGGAAAACCACAATGAAGAAGCCTCGGAGATCAACATCAGTCTGGTGGACCTGAACTTCGATCCCAACCAGCCCAGTGACGAAACGTTGGATCTGCGGCTGACCTGCTTTAACCGCAACCTGCCGGCGCGATTGCCTGCGGGCACCAATCAACCCAAGCTGAATATGGTGGAAGGGGACGCCCCGGTGGCGTCCATCCACTGCATTACGCCGCCGACACAAACCCTGCGGCCACCCCTGCGCAACCGGGCCTACTGGCGCCTGATGTCGCACTTGAATCTGAATCATCTGTCCCTCACCGGCGATGGTGAAGGTGAGGCATTGAAGGAGATATTGCGGTTGTACGATTTCCGCGATGCGGACAGTACCCGCAAGATGATTGAATCCATTCGCCGCTTGCAGGTCAAACCCATCATGGCCCCGATCAAAGTGGGCAAGGGCACAGCCATGTGCCGCGGCACGCAGGTGGAAATGGAATTTGATCCCCGACTGGTGGCCGGTGGTTCACCGTATCTGTTTGCCAGTGTGTTGGAACGGTTTCTGGCGTTGTATTGCAGTTTGAATTCCTTTACCCGATTGATTGCCCGAATCAGCAACTCTGAAGGAGAAATGAAGCGATGGCCTCCGCGCGCCGGCGAAAAAGCCTTGCTGTAACCCGGCAACTCGAGGAAGAGCCCTACCGCTTTGAGTTTTTTCAGGCGGTACGGCTGCTGGAGATGGCGGCCCGGATCAGTGCGGGTGGTGGCCAGAAATTTGCGCGGGTGCCGGTTGCCAAAGGCGCTCCGCCCAACCGGGAAAGCGTGCGCTTTCGCGCCCAGGCCAGCCTGGCGTTTCGTGGCGCCGATGTGGATCGGGTGGAGATCACCCAAACCCTGGAATTGGACGACGAAGAGGCCCCGCAGAAACAATGGCAGATGCTGGTGAACAGCTTTGGATTGTTCGGCAGCAATGGGGTAATGCCTTACCACATCAGTGAGCTGGTGATTAAGCGTTTGCGGCAGAAAGACCGCTCCCTGGCGAACTTTCTGGACGTGCTCAATCACCGCAGCACCTCGCTGTACTACCAGGCCTGGCACAAATACCGGCTACCGGTGGTGTATGAACGGGCCCATCGGGAAGGCCGCAACCGCAACGATATTTTCAGTCACATGTTGGCGTCCTTCGTGGGGCTGGGAACGGAAAAACTGCAGGAGCGACTGCCGATTCCCGATGACGCGCTGTTGGGATTTGCCGGTCAGCTGGGCAAGGGGGTGCCTTCGGCCCCCACCATGGCCCGCATTCTCCAGCACTATTTTGAACTGCCGGTGGATGTGGAACAGTTTGTCGGCAAGTGGCAGCCGTTACCGGAGGACATGCAGAGCCGGTTACCGGGCTTGGGTGTGCCCCTGGGGCAGAACAACTACCTGGGCGAGAACGTGATCCTGGGTCGACAATGCTGGGATATCCAAAGCAAGTTCCGTATTCGTATCGAACAACTGAGTTACAGCCAGTTTGTCGGCATTGCCCCGGGCAGTGCCAAGATGAAAGCAATGAAAGCGCTGGTGCGTTTTATGGCCGGCACCGAGTTCGATTTTGATATCGAAATCAGTATCCGACAAAAAGATTTACCCCGTGTCGGATTGGGACAGGTGGCACAGATCAACGGTCGCGCCATCGAAGGGGGAGAGCTGATGCTGGGCTGGAACAGCGGCCTGGGTATGCAAAGTCAACAGGAACAAGACCAGAACCGACTGATCCGAATTCGGGTGAGTGAATAATCCTTTAACCATAAATAACCATTTATAAATACAGGGAAGCTCAACATGATTAACGTGAACCTCAAATCCCTGGTGGACAAAATGTCCCCCGTTATGCGCGACAGCCTGGAAGGTGCTGCCGGACTTTGCATCGGCCGCAGCCACTACAATGTGGAAGTGGAGCACTGGATACTGAAGTTGTTGGAGACGGTGGACAGTGACTTCAATACCCTGCTGGAAAAACACGGCCTGGACATCAGTCATCTGAACAAACAGCTCACCAACACGGTGGAAAAATTCAAATCCGGCAGTTCCCGCCCGGCGGCGTTGTCCCCGGCCATTGTGGAAGCCAGTAAGAATGCCTGGATGATCAGCTCGGTGGATTTCGGCCACGGCATGATTACCAGCGGTCACCTGCTGGCGGCGTTGATGTTGGATGATCAGTCGCGCCGCGCGTTATTGGATTCTGCACCGGAATTTAAAAACATGGCGCCGGAATCCCTGCGTGAAACGGCCAAAGCGATCATCGGCACCACCGGGGAATCGTCCAGTGGCGCGCCCTCCGGTTCCGGTACCGAAGGGGTGGGCGCCGATGCGCCAGTGCGCCCCACCAAAACCCCGGCGCTGGACAAATACACCATCAACCTCACAGAAAAAGCCCGTCAGGGTGGCATCGATCCGGTGTTGGGCCGGGATGATGAGATCCGCCAGTGTATCGATATTCTGACCCGCCGCCGCCAGAACAACCCGATCCTCACCGGGGAAGCCGGGGTCGGTAAAACCGCCGTGGTGGAAGGCTTTGCCCTGCGCATCGCCAATGACGACGTACCGGAACCGCTGAAAGGCGTGGATGTACACACGCTGGATCTGGGTTTGTTGCAGGCCGGTGCCAGTGTCAAAGGGGAATTTGAAAACCGCCTCAAGTCCGTTATCGAGGAAGTGAAGTCCAGCCCCAAACCCATCATCATGTTCATCGACGAGGCCCATACCCTGATCGGTGCTGGTGGTAAAGAAGGCCAAGGCGATGCCGCCAACCTGTTGAAACCGGCACTGGCGCGCGGCGAATTGCGCACGGTCGCCGCCACCACCTGGGCGGAATACAAAAAGTACTTTGAGCGCGACCCGGCCCTGACCCGCCGTTTCCAGGTGGTGAAAGTGGAAGAACCGGATGAGGAGAAAGCCATCAACATGATGCGCGGCATCTCCAAAATGCTGCAGGATCATCACAAAGTGCGGATTCTGGATGAGGCTATTGAAGCCTCCGTAAAATTGTCCGGCCGTTACATTCCCGGGCGTCAACTGCCGGACAAATCGGTGAGCCTGCTGGATACCGCCTGCGCCCGGGTAGCATTAAGCCAGACCGCCACCCCGTCAACCATTGAAGATTGCCGGCGCAAGATCCGTCAGGATGCGTCCAACATTGCCAATCTGGAAAAGGAAAATTCCGCAACCGGCGTGCATGATGATCGCATCGCAGCATTGAAAGCCAGCAAGGAACAGTCCGCCCAGGATCTGGAACAACTGGAAGCCCAATGGGAGAAAGAAAAAGAAATGATCCAGCAGATCCGCGAAGTGCGGGATCAGATCGAAGACGACTTTTTGCGTACCCAGGGGGGTGAGGAACGCACCCTGGACGACGGACAGCTGGCGGATCTGAAAGCCAAACTCAAGGAACTCTCCGAACAACTGGCAGAAGTGCAGGGCACTGAACCGTTGATGCAGGCATCGGTGGATGAACAGGCGGTGGCGGAAGTGGTGGCCAACTGGACCGGCATTCCCGTGGGCAAAATGGTCAGCGACGAAATCAATGCAGTGCTGAATCTGAAAGATCGCCTGGAAGAACGCGTCATCGGTCAACCTCACGCCTTGGAGGCGGTAGCGAAAGCGGTGCGCACCTCCCGCGCCGGTTTGACCGACCCCCGCAAGCCGGTGGGCGTGTTCCTGTTTGTGGGCACCAGCGGTGTGGGTAAAACCGAAACTGCGTTGTCGCTGGCAGAAGTCATGTACGGTGGTGAACAGAACCTGACGGTGATCAACATGTCGGAGTTCAAGGAGGAGCACAAGGTTTCCATGTTGCTGGGTTCACCGCCGGGATACGTGGGATACGGAGAAGGCGGCGTGTTGACCGAAGCGGCGCGGCGCAAACCATATTCCATCATCCTGTTGGATGAAATGGAAAAGGCCCATCCGGGTGTGCAGGATATTTTTTACAACCTGTTCGATAAGGGCACCATCAAGGACGGTGAAGGCCGCGACATCGACTTCAAGAACACCATCATCATCATGACCTCCAACGCCGGCGAAGACGCCATCCGGGCTATCTTCAATCAGGTGGAAGAGCGCCCTGATCCAGATGTGGTGCTGGATAATATCCGCCCTCACCTGCTGCAACACTTCAAGCCGGCGTTCCTGGGCCGTACCACGTTGATTGCGTACAACCCATTGGACGATGAGGACCTGATGAAGATCGCCGCCATCAACATGCGTCGCATTGAGAAGCGGGTGAAAGGTCATTACGGTGCCGAGTTCGGTTACGATGAAGATGTGTTGTTGCACATCGTGGCCCGTTGTCAGGAATCGGAAACCGGAGCCCGTAACATCGAGAACATCCTGAATAAAACCATGTTGCCGGAATTGGCCAGTGAATGTCTGCATCACATGGCGAGTAATGAGCCGGTGGCGAAAATTCATGTTGGCGTCACGGAAGAGGGTGATTTCACCTATCAGGTGAGTTGAGTCTGCACGTTGAAATCCGTGTGATCCGGGGGGCTTCTGCGCCCCAGACACGCCGTAAACCCATCCCTGGGGGCTTCACAGCGGCGTCCATGCCGCTGAGAGTCTGGAGCGCAGAAGCCCCCCGGATCGCACTCATATCTGCAGCCATTCGGCCATCCAGCGTTCTGAAGACGTAACACACTAACAGGCAAACAAAAAAGGAGCCAACCATGAGCAGGGCCACCATGAACACCGGGGGAATTCCCATCTCCACCGCGTCGGATCAAGACCAACCCACCCTGGTGCGCAACAAGCCCTGTCATATTCTGGTGTTGGCGGACTTCAGCGGCCGCGACCATCGTGATCAGAATGATGCCGCCAACCTGGATCAACGCCGGATATTCGAAATCACCCGCGACAACATCGACGATGTGTTTGTGCGCATGGGTGTGACCCTGGATTTGCCCATCGCGGATGAACCCATTAAATTTCTGGAACTGGATGACCTGCATCCGGATTTTATCTATGAGCGGGTGGACCTGTTCAGTCAGTTCCGCGCCCTGAAGCGCAAACTGAAAAAGCGGGACAGCTTTGCCGCTGCCGCCGCAGAAATTCAAAGCTGGGGTGCGTCATCACAGGCAGCATCAACAACGGCATCCCCATCGCAAACTGCAACCGCCCAGTCTTCCACCGCCAATGCCGATGTGCTGGATATGTTGCTGCACAGCCGTCGTGCCCAGGCGGAAGCGGCACACTCGATAAAAGGGTTGATCCAGCAGATTGTGGCGCCCTATGTGATTCCCAGCCCCGATCCCCGCGAGGCGGAACTGTTGCAGACGGTGGATCAGGCCGCCAGCCATCTGTTGCGGAAAATCCTGCACAGCAGCGCCTTCCAGGACATTGAATCCGCCTGGCGAGGACTGTACTGGTTGCTCAAGCAACTGGAAACCGATCAACAGTTGCGACTGTTTGTGGCCGACGTCAGCCTGCAGGAAATCATCGCCGACAACGAAGCCCATGAAGACAGCACCACACAACTGCACAAATTGCTGCTGGAAAATCGGGTGGGTGAAGGCTCGGTGCCGTTCAGTGTCATCGTGGCGGACTACCAGCTGCAGGACGAGGTCAGTCATTGTGAGGCGCTGGCCAACCTGGCGAGCACTGCCGCCGATTCTCACGCCGTGTTGGTGAGCGGTGGTTCCGAACGCATGGCGGGTTGCCCGAATCTGACCCAGGTGCCCGATCCGGAACACTGGTATCTGCATCGCGACGGGGAATCGGATTTCACCTTGATGTGGCAGGCGATTCGCGAACAGGATTACGCCCAGTATGCAGTATTGGCCTGCCCCCGCTTTATGCTGCGCTTGCCTTATGGTGCCAACACCAGTCCGTTGGAGGCCTTTGATTTTGAGGAGCTGCCACAGGACGGCCAGCACCCCTATTACCTGTGGGGTAACGGCGCCTGGCTGTTGGCGGCGCAACTGGGTAATTATTTCACGGGCGGTGGTTGGTCTGCCGACGCCACCCGGGGCAGCAAGGTGACCCAACTGCCATTGCACGTGTACAAGGAACACGGTCAGAGTCAGGTAAAGCCCTGTGCCGAGATCAATATGCTGGACACCACCGCCACCGCACTCATGGCCCATGGCCTGATGCCGTTGCGTTCGGTGCGCGATGAAGACAGCGTGGTGATCCCACCCCTGCGCGCCATCAGCAGCGTTACCCCGCAGGTGTTGGGGCCCTGGTCTGAAGTGCCGCAATCATGAATAAACTCATCCAGATCAAACGTCGTTTTTGCGGCCCACCGGAATCCGGCAACGGTGGCTATGTGTGTGGCCTGTTGGGTGAAGCCCTCCGGCAAACGGCGCAACACGACTCGATACACGCCGCCACGGTGCGCCTGTTCCTGCCCCCGCCGTTGCAACAAGACCTGACGCTGCAGGTGGAAAATGGGCGTGCGCAATTGCTGGCAGACGAGCAGCTGGTGGCCCAGGGCTGGGCCGATGTGTTGGATCTGGAATGTCCGCCTCCACCCAGCTTTGACCAGGCGCAGGCCGCTGCCCAACATTGCAGTGGTTTCACCCAGCATCCCTTTCCCGGCTGCTTTGTCTGTGGTCCGGATCGTCATGAAGGCGATGGCCTGCGCATCTTCCCCGGCCCATTGCCGGAGACGACGGCGGTGGCCGCCCCCTGGATGGCAGACGCCTCGTTAGAGGGTGAACGCAGTGGGTTGGTTGATCCAGTGTTCATCTGGGCGGCCTTGGATTGCACCAGCGCATTCCCCATGTTGCCAGCGGGTGAAGGCAAGGCACTGGTACTGGGTCAGATGAGCGTGCGCATCGATGGGGATGTTCGCGTGGGGGAGCCGTGCGTTATGCTGGGTTGGCCCCTGGCCCGTGATGGCAAAAAACATATCGCTGCCTCCGCCGTGATTGGCGAGAACGGCGCAGTGATCGCCGTGGCCAAAGCCACCTGGATAGAAGTGCCCGCCGCGCGTTTTCAGTAAGCACTCCCAATAATTCACTAAGCGTTCTGAATGAATAATGGAACGATCACTGGGCCTCGAATTTTTCCAGGTCCAGGGCTTCAAACTGCCCGTTGGCGTTGATGATGGACCCCCACACTTGATGGCTGGCCTGATGATCTGAAGCACTGAACGACAACGGCCGGCCGATGCCCAGGTCCACATCCTGCAACGCTTCCAGGCGCCGGATCACTTCCTCCGTATTGAAATAGCGTCCGCTTTGGGCCAGGGCCAGACAAAACAGGCGCGCCACCACATAACCTTCCAGTGACACAAAGCCCAGGGGCTCGCTGGGAAAGTACGCCTGCATGGCCTCTTGATATTCCAACACGCCGCTGGAAAAGCCGTTGTAGATGGGCACCACCTGGGACACGATCACCCCGGCACCGCCGTTGGTTTCGGATTCCCGCAGTTCTTCCGCCAGGGCCTTGGCGCCGACAAAGGATACGTTGGCGATGCGGCCCTGGTAACCGCTCATGGACATCAGCTTGGTGAAGCGCGCACTGGCAGGATAGGCGCCGATCACGATCACGCCTTCCAGTGTGGGGATCAGCGGGCGGAACAACGCCATGGCGTCCATCACCCGATCGGTGTTGCGTTCATAGGTGGCGGTGGGCAGTTGGTGAATGTCCACCCCATAGTGGGCGATGGCATTGGAAACCCCCGCCAGGCCATCCTTTCCAAAACTGTCGTTCTGATAGAACACTGCAATGTTGCGGGGATTCATTTCCAGAATTTTCACAAAGTAATGTACCAGGGCGGCGGTCTCTTCCGCGTAGCTGGCACGATAGTTAAACACGTAACGGTCGGGTGGGTTGTTGCGCAGCAATTGCGCCCCCGAGAAGGTACCAAACAACAGGGTTTTATTGCGCAATACTTCCGGCAGAATGGCCTTGCTGGTGGGGGTGCCCACGTTGCCCAGCAGGGCGAACACGCCGTCGTCCTGATGCAGCATGGCCTGCAGATTGGCCACCGCCCGGGCAGGCTCATAACCATCATCCAGGGAATACAGATTCAACTGGCGCCCGTGCAGCCCGCCTTGCTCATTGATGCGATTAAAATAGGCCTGCATCCCAATGCGCATGGATCGCCCCAGCTCGCGGGCACTGCCGCTGAACGCCGCACTCATGCCCAGCTTGATGCCCTCGCTGCTGATACCCCGTTGCGGCTGAGCCAACCCGGTGGAATACATGAACGCATCGCCCACCGTGTAACGCCAGGCCGGCACCGCATAGATCACCAGGGCGAACACCGCGGCCACCGCCAGGCTGGTGAACACGGCGCGCAACAGATTGCGGCGCGGCTTGGATTTGTTTGCAACACCCGCCAGGGACGCCGATGCCGCCGAATGCTGTGCATTGGCATCTGCAAACGACTGGGGTGAAGATGGCGATTCGCTGACAAATGGGGAGTTCCCCGCTTGCACAAAACCGGCCACGGATATGGGTTGAGCCACGCCGGGCTCGGGCATTGACGTGGCCGCTGCAGGCGCCTGGGGGGATACGATGCGGGTGCGATCGTCCATCTCTTCCACCAGTCCCACGGCGCCGCATTTTTCAAACAACTGTTGAAAACGCCGGGCATCCCGCTCGCTGATGTTCTTGCGCAGCACCACCCGTTTACCGCTGAACAAGGCCTGCAATTGTGGATCAGAAAACTTGAACGCCTTATGCAGGTTTTGCTGCACCTGTTGTGGCTCGTGCCCTGCCTGCAGTTCACCCTGAAAAATAAACTGGAACAGGGCGTCGCCTGGCGTTGTCGTAGAAGATGCAGCTGCCGATTGCTGTTGCAGTTGCGCTGTTTGCCGGGCGCAGGCAGAAAACTCCCGCCACAGTTCTGCGGTGGAACCGTAACGCTGTTCCCGCTCCACCGCCATGGCTTTGTAAATAATGGGCTGCAGAATTTCACAGCTCGGGTCTCGTAACGAATAACTGCTCAGGGGCGGGGGCAACTCCTTCATCTGTTTGTTCATGATGATTTCCCGGCTGGCACCGCGATAAGGCGCTTCACCGGTAATCATAAAATGCAGAATGGCGCCGATGCCGTAGATATCCGCCAGATGATTGATGTTGGCTCCGCGGATCTGCTCAGGGGCCAGGTAACCTGGCGTGCCCATCACCGTACCCAGCTGAGTGTGCTTCAGGTTCTCTTCGTGCATGGGTTTGCTGATGCCAAAATCCACCACCTTCACCGTGGTTTCGTTGCCCGACAGCGTGGCCACCATCACATTGCCGGGCTTCAGATCCCGATGCACCACATTGTGCTGATGGGCGGCGTTAATGGCACTGCACAGGGGCTCCATCAGCCACACAATGTTGGCCAGGGTCAGGCCTTTCTGCTGATGTACGATGTCCCCCAGGGCGGCCCCTTCCAGATATTCCAGAATCAGGTACACCAGGCCGTCTTCTGTGTGGCCGAAATCCAGCACGCTGACGATATTGGGGTGATTCAACTGGCTGCAGATCCGCGCCTCTCGCAGGAACAGCTGAATAAAATCCTCATCGTGGAAACTGGGCAGCAGCATCTTCACCACCACCTTGCGGGCCAGGCTCAGCTGCTCGGCCAGATAGACACGACTCATGCCGCCGTCTGCCAGCATGCGATCAATACGATAGGTGTCTTTCAGGGTGCGGCCGATCAACGGGTCGGTCATGGTTCGCCCTATGGATAAGAAAATGAACAGTATCCATTGAGTATAGTTGAGTGTGGGGAAACCTCAGGCTTATGACGCGAACAAAACCCCGTTGAATTACTCCGCCGGGTGCGCCAATGGATAATACCAATCCGGCCGTGAGCGCAGATCGTATTGCGGGTAGTGATATTCAGGGTTGGGCTCGAACAACAGGCTGTTAAACCAGCTGCGATCAGAAGAGAGTAACGAGATCCAATGGCGCAACTGGGACAGGTTGACGCCGAATTCCACCCAATCCCCTTCGCCATTGGCCAGGTCCACCGGGTCCATGATGTTCAGATAGCCGGGATTGCGTGGTCGATCCACCACCATGCCCTCATCCCGCCACCAGTAGTGCAGCGTGCGCACGGACCACAGGTAGCCAAAATGATACGCGGTGGGGTTGTAGTGCCAACTGGCAATACGCTCTGGATCGGTTCGATAGTGTGATTCCCGCTGCGCGGTGATGGCAAGCGCACGGTCCAGGGCATGCCGAGCGCGGTTCAAATACAGGTTGGCCTGGGGCAGGTCCTGCTGGTGGCGGCTGTGCTCAGTCGCATACAGGTACTGCACCTGTTCAGCCCGCAACACCGTGATCGCCATGGCATCCCGCAATTCATCATATAAAATCCTGCCGTTCGCGGGGATGCCCGCTGCCAGCGCTTCAAATTCCGCCAGAATAGCCCCCAACCGGGTTGCGGTGGCGTGCAGCAACGGTTGCAGCTCCGTTGCGTAGTCGATTTTTTTGGCAGCGGGCACCAGCGGGTTGTGCATCTCCAGCATCCCCATTTTGCGGGGCTGTGTTTCCAGCATGCCCAGTTGCATGGCCACGTGATCCCAGGCCTCCCAGCCTTGCAAATACGCCTGGGCGTTGCGCAACGCGGGCTCATCCGGGCGCGTGCCATCCACTTCCCCGTGAATGAATAGCGCATTCTGGCCATCAATCCATTGCCGCAGCAGCCGGTTCGCCGCACCCGCCTCATCACCGAACGGTTTCACCACCACATTCAATGCGTGCGCCAGGGCCGCGTCCTGATCCTCAATCTGCATCAGCGGATTCCAGGCGGCGCGGGCGGTGACCACATCATTCAACCAATACCCCCATTCCCAGCCACTGGAAAAATTCACCTGCCCCTGGATCGGCTCGCCGTTGGCATCATCCCGTGCGATCAATCGCAAATCGAACAGGCGACGGTCGGCATAAATCGGCAGGAACAACGGCACATCAATATCGTAACTGACCCAATAGGCGGTCTCGGGGTAATACAGCACCTCGCGGCGCCCGGCCTCCAGGCGCAGATAATCGTACATAAACTGAAAATCGCGATTGCCATAGGTGTAAGCGGGCCCCTGCACATCATAGTACTGAACCGTATGGGGCATCACACCCAGCAACGGATCGGCGTAGTACGGCAAAAAATTAAAATTCAACGGCTCGCCACTGCGGGGATCGGTGAACCCTTCCGCCAGCTGATCCTGCGTGCAGTGGACCTTCACATAGGTGCGCTTGCCGTACTGCTCCCAACTGTAACGGGCGGCCTCATTCATCCACGCCAGCATCTGTTCTGCATCGGGATGGGTGAACTCGCTAAAGCCCATCTCAATTTCAAAATAATCAAAACCGGCCTGATGCAACCAGTCGATGGACTGGCGAATCTGCGCCGCCTCATTGCCGGCGTTGCGCACCATGGTCCAGGCGTGTTGCTGCCGGAACACAATGGGGGCATCAATGCCCACCGCCAGGCCCCAGTCATGGGCCATCTGCACCAGGGTGCGCAGGCGTTGCTGCCGCTGCGGGCTGTCGGCAAATGCCTGCCAGGATTCCGCCATCAACAAAAACCACTCCACCCGGTTCTGCCGATTCGCCACCGACCATTCCAAAAACCGCTCCCACTCCGGCAACAGGCTTTGCCAACCGGCCTCGTCATCCGGGCCATTGGGCCCCCATCCATTCAGCACATGGGTCAGCTCCAACGGGTGCTGGGTATGGATATGCCAGGCGCGAATGGGCCAATGGGGCTGCTCGTTCAGGTTCAGGCCGGTATCCGCATCGGAACTGAGCGTGAAATCCCAATCAGGCTGCTGCGGTGGCGTGGGCTCCAGCGGATGCAGGAACGACCAGCCCATGGCCTCCAGCAGGGCATAAGCTGCATACAGGTTCCCGATGTTGTGGCCGGGCAGCAGATTCTTCTCACCACCGGGATTGCCCTGGGCAAAGCTCACCCGGGTGCCGCTATCCAGCACCAGCGAGCGCAGGGCAAATGCCTCGGCCGTATCATCCAGCATGGGGCCTGAACCATAGTGCCCCCAATCCCCGCTTGCCCCAAACACCAGCACATGGGAGTTCGCCGGCAGGGCAGACAGATCCTGATCGGAATCCAGCTCCACCACAGTGCGGAAAGGCTGCAGGTGCGAGCGAATACGATCCCGGGGGGAGAGGGGGAATTCAGGGGCGTATTTCACATAGATGACTGGCTCAGTACTGGGGGAATCGGCGGGGGTGTCGGCATCCGCCCCACAACCTGATAATGCAATTAATGCAGGTAGGGTAAAAAGCGCCAATAGTAATGTGATTGCCCGCACTGTGGATTACCGTGGTTGATCTGAGCCAATGGGAATGGAGCAGAATAGCACGGCGCCTGAATGTTGGGGTTATACGAAAGGTGGACCCTGGGGGGCGCTGGCTAGTGGTTGACGAATGGGGCGTGCGCCAGTAAAAGTAGATTAGGACTGCATGTGGACAGGTGGATGTGACCAGCTGCCAGATGTGGGTGATTTTAGCTGCGTTCTGTGTTTGACAGATATATCGAGTTCTTCGTGGATCTGGGCATTGGTATGTGGTGTTGGGGATGCTGGGGTTTGTTGATCTGTGGATATGCAAAAGGACATGGAGCAATGCATGTTAGAAGTCATGTCAGAGTAAAAGAAAATGAAAAAGATTGGGTATGGAACTGGGATATTCGTAATTGAGGACTTGTTATCTAAGGTTGAATGCGATGATTTTATCTCCAAAAGTGAATCTATGGAGTATGAAGACGCAGCGATTCAGACAAAAGATGGACCACGCATATACGAAGACGTCAGAAATAATTCTCGTATCATTTTTGACGATATGGAATTGGCAGAGTTTATATATGATAGGGCTAGGCCATTTCTTCCAGATCCGTATAGCGATGAATGGGGATTGGTCGGATTAAACGAGCGATTTAGGTATTACCGTTATAAGTCTGGTGAATACTTTAAATGGCATAAAGATGGATTTTACTGTAGATCTGACAGTGAAATGAGCCAGCTTAGTTTCCTTCTTTACCTCAATGATGGATACCTTGGTGGAGATACCGAGTTTAAGTGGGAAAAGATCAAGCCCAAATCCGGTATGGCTTTAATCTTCCCACACCTAATGATGCATCAAGGTAGTACGATTGAGTCTGGCACCAAGTATGTTTTACGTACTGATGTGATGTATAGAAATATGTCCGTCAGTGATATTGCATAACAAGGCGCTCAACGTGGACGTGTGGAACTCCGGCAATTGTGTGCATTCGCCAAGGCTCATTATTGCACACAATCACCTCCACTCCACACGCCAGTTAGCTTGGCGTTAGGATTTCAGGTTAATGAGAAACTATGCTTACTGATATATTCGCTTATCGTTATAGGGATTATCCTATTTGGAAAACGTTTTCTGAGATTGAAAAGCGCCTGCTGAACCAGCTATTTGGAGTCGTTAAGGAAGCAATACCATACTACGATTCAAATGGTAAGCCGATTAAAAGCAGCGAGGAAAAGTGGAGATCTCTACATGATAACTTATCGAGAGAGCTAGGTGTTGACGAACTTCACGGTAGGTATTACTCATATACCAACAAAAATCATCTTGGACAATCTTTTCCTGTTAGTGGTTTTTTTGGTTGGGATTATGCTTGTGAAAAATTTGTCAAAACTGACTGCCCTTCTGAACACCCTGATCCGGATCGCTTTATAAAAGAGAGAATAAGTTTTATTGAGCTAGCTATGCGCCAACGATACGGCGCCCTGCAAATCATAAATGCGAACCTTCCGAAATCTATACTGGATGCCAAGTTACGTGACGCTAACACTAATCGTAGGTTACTAAACCAGAGGAGCACCGTAGATGACGTGAGCGCTATGAATCAGACTTTAAACGATACATATTCTTCTCAAGTGAATGAGATAAATGAGCGATTTCGTAGAGCTAGAGCGCCATTGACCTTGCATAACGGCTTTATTCAAGTGTCAACTGATGAACTTGTTGAAAGTTGTATTGCAAGCCCCTTTTGGGAGATAGTTTCAGATCCTATTTGGGAGAATGTTGATATTGATATCAAAGAGGCTTTAGATCGTAGAGACTCAAATGGCAAAGACCCTGCTCTATTTGCCGCGAAAGCACTGGAAAGTACAATAAAGATAATTTCAGACCAAAAAGGCTGGACATCTGGCAAGGAAAATGGCGCTTCAAATTATATCGATAACCTAGTAAGCAAGAACAATGGAAGATATATTGATACATGGGAAGCAGATATTCTTAAGGATTACTTTCGAAAGGTTAGAAATCCTTTGGGTCATGGACCAGGTAGCGATCCAATGCCTGTACTTTCCATTCCTCAGACTGATTGGGCAATTGAGACAGCGATGTCTTGGGTCAGAGCGTTGGTTCGTAGGATGTGATCGAGATGCCTAACAATCGGGTGCACGGGAAGCCACTACGCTCCGCTGTTTTTGCATTTGCTTCGCAAATTTTAGCAAAATCAGCTCCACTCCGTGTCTCCCGTAACCCAGGCGATAGGTGTCTTGGGGGCGTGGGTTTGGATGTTAGGTGAATGAGTCAGTAAGGTGTTTTAATTTCCAAATCAAGGAAAGAAATAACCATGTCAAACCTTAAGAGTCTTATTAAATATTTTAAAGGTGGTGCTGCCGAAGATGAAAGGGATATCAGAGGCGAAGTTTTTGTGCCGCCAGAAAATATGGATGATCTATTAAGTTTCGATTTTCATTCGAATGTGATACTGCTCGGAAACAAAGGTGTTGGAAAAAGTATCTTTGTTAACGTTCTACATGAGGCTTATCTAAAGAACAACGAGCTATCAGTGCTAATTACGCCAGATGACCTAGAGTGCGATCCTATTCTTGAAAGAAAAACACTATCAGATAGAAAGTCAGTTGCATATGCACAAATGTTGAAAGCGGTAGCTTGTATAATTGGGGCTCACTCAAACAAAAACGAAATTGCGATATCTGAGGAACTTGTAGCCCTTCAAAAACTAGCAATTAGCGAAGGTTATTCCAAAGCGGATTTGATATCTAAGTTTTCATCTTTTCTCTCCAAAATTACTCCGTATGGTGGAGATGTTGCGCAATCTCTCCTCGCTCAACAAAATAGCTTAATGAGAGTGAATAAACTTACAGAAGCTGTTGAGCAATATTTATCAAAAAAAGGCCATACATTATGGCTGTTTATTGATGATATTGATGCTGCAGTCGCAAAAGATTCGAGAAATAGTTTCGATTATGGCGCTTGCTGGGCAATCGTTTCTGCAGCAATAGAACTTTCTCAAGATATTCCTAATTTAAAATGTTTAGTTTCTATCCGTTCCGATATCTGGCATGTAATGATAAAAGTACAAAGACATGGGGAGGAGCGAAAGGATAAGCTCGGATTCATACATGAGTTGAAATTCTCTGAAAATGAGTTGCGTAATATTTTTAAACGACGTATCAGGCTTGCTGCTGCTGACGCAAAATCTAGGGATGGCATATATGCTTTTTTTAAGAATGTTCAAGTTTTGCTGCCGGGTGAATCAGGAAATCTTCGGACATGGGACCAATGGTTGGCAAAAATATCTCGAAATAGGCCTAGGGATTTGGTTAAAGCCGTTCAAATGTTGATTGGTGATGCCAAAAAAAATAAGCAGGATCAAATTGGGGATGATAATGCGCATAATATTTTGCTTAATTTTGGAAAAGAGCGTGTAGAAAACATTGTTGATGAATACGATAAAATGTGTCCACAGATTCGGGAAATAGTGAATGACCTTACAATTAAAAATACTTTTACTTTCGTTGAGTTGATGGAACATCTAGAAAAAGCACCAGCTAGGAGACAGACGCAAATTGATGGCGTTCCAATGCAGCAAACTAAAGAACATGCAATTAAACTTCTGAGAATTCTTCATATGGCATGTTTTATTAATCCCCGCCTAGAAAATGAAGATGATGAATCAGAATATAAACACTTTAATTTTCACGATTATCCAGATTTGATCGACTTTACTAGGTTAAATGAGCTTCAAAAGTATAAATGGCAAGTTCACCCCGCATATCATACATATTCGTATGATATGCGTCAAAAAAAGAAGAACCTGTCAAATCTATGATCTTTGAACACCTAACAATCAGCAGCAAGGTTTCCCCCGCTACGTTCCGGCAACTTGTGGTTCGCTGCGCTCATTGTTCTACAAGTTGCCTCCACTCCACGGGGCCCCTGTGCTGGGCGTTCAATTTCCGAAAATATAAAATATCTCAAACCGAGTTTTGATGAAAATCTTGAAAGATGGGTTTCTCCTTATTCGAAGACATTTAAGTAGGCTATATATATCACATCGCTAATACTAGTATGGAATGAGAATTGGTGGGCTGAATAGTGTTGATAGGTCAGAATGGCATACATGTAGATGTGAAGGGCAGGTTTAGAATGCCTGAATATATTCATAGTGAGCTAATAAAAAAAGCCGTGATAGATCAGCATCATTTGCTTCATTTTGTACCTAGTATTGACTCGGCACTTCTAATTCCACATAGAGATCTAAAAGCTTTCCCTATTTTTGAGCACATCCACCAAATGAACTGGGATAACGAGATCTCAAGAATCTTGGTAGAGACTTTTCCTGCACCCAGTACGCCATGGTTTTCGGAAAATACGAAACCATTGTCTCTTGTAGAGGCTCAGAACAAATTAAGTGAGGAGTGCCTGAGACTGCAAGGAACAAAAAGCAAAAAAGGCAGAGACGTTGAGAAAATAGTTAAAGAAATCCTATTGGAAATGGGTGTGGTTGTGGAAGCCAATGTTTCAATATTAGGGTCAGAGATTGATCTCTTGCTATGCAAATATGATAAGTATGGAAGAGTGCATTATTACATTATTGAATTAAAGTATCGCCAGAGTAAAGCCACAGTAAGTCAGGTGATGAGGTTGTTTGGACTTCAAGAAGCACTTAGAAGACATGTGGAAATTGAAAACTCAGTAATTGCTAATGTTGCTGGTTTTACGAAACCAGCAAGTTCAATGATTAAACACTTACGATTATCAGGGCTGGCTTTAGGAGAATTGTTTGAGTGGGTAGATTTTCATGGACTAAACCAGGGTAAAGACGCTTTGCCATTTGTTAAAACTGAATATTACGATGAAAATAGTAGACACTGTATGATCCCCGAAGAGATCATGAGGAAATTGGGTTACAAAGCTATGTTAATAGGGGCGGGGAGCTACTTAGAGTTATGGTGTGAGAAAAAATGGTTTCAATATATGGACGATCTGGTCGGCTCGGATCAAGAGGTGTATTGCTTCCCTGATGAACTAAAAGAATTAGTACTCTGACTTGAAGACATTTGCTTCGCTGCGCTCAGTTCATCACAAGTTTGTTCCAGCCACCTACAAAGCCTCTGAGTCCACGCGCAAAGCTGCCGCAACAGCAGGTAACGCCCGTATCCGTAGGTTCCCAAGGATACGGGCCTTTTGTAGCCGAAAGCAGGAGAAAATGTGCCTGAATTCAAAATAGGCATAAATGACAATGATTCGCACATGTGTTCAAGCACGGATAGAGTGTTTGAGAATATGGTAGGTTTGATCGTATGTGAGTCTTGTGGATATCGTAAAGATTTCGAGTATGTGAACGATGACTTTATCCTAAAAAGAAAAACCTACGATCTGTCTGGAACTTACGACGGATACTACATCGCTTCACTTAAACTCAAAGAACTCACAGAGAAAGAAGAGTTCAATGGAGTTGACTTCATTCCCTTAAAAAATGAGCCCGAATACTTCGCTATGTTCGTTCGAAATATCGTGAAATTTGACACCGAAAAGAGAAAATCAAGAAGTGAGAATCTTTGTTCAAGCTGTGGTAACTACGAATCGTTCATCGGCGCAAAACCAGCATTTCTAATAGAAAGATTACCATCTGATATATGTCGCAGTGATGTGATATTTGGGTCTGGTAATTCGAAACACCCCTTACTCTTTGCATCCCAGAAATTTGTCGATGTGGTAAAGCGTGAAAAATTGAAGGGCTTTAGGTTTGAGCCAGTACGAACATAACTGTAAGCGCATGCACATGAAGCCAACTACGCGCCGTCAATTGTCTCTGTGCTGTTGTCTCCTGTGATGCGGGGCTTTGGCTGCATAGTTATCGTGTCAACATTTTGTGGGGAAGATCTACGGGAATCCAAAAAGGAAAAACAAACATGAGTAGCCCAAAAGAAAAAGATTTTACTCAGTATCACAAAGACGGTTCTATTTGGGCGAAAGGGAAGGTCGTAGGGAAAACGCCAGTTGGATATTGGGAATTTTTCCGCAAAGATGGTACTAAAATGAGGTCAGGTAGTTATCGAGATGGAATTCAAGTTGGTGAGTGGACTACCTATGATAAAACGGGTGCTGAGTATAAAGTTACCGACATGAAAAATGGTAAAAAAGGCGCTCAAAAAGCTACCGTAGAGTAGGTACCAAGCATGAAAAAATGGATTTTTTCTATATTTATCGCAGCGGCTGTTGGGTATTCAATTTTTGCTATTGAATCGGATAAGCAAATTTCCGTGAAAGATAGAATGCATGTAGCGCCAATTGATCAATTTCACGCGGGTCATAATGGTATTACACGCTATCGTATTTCAGGAGAAGGAAAAGCTGTCATACTAATTCATGCATTCAATGGGTTCTTGGACTCGTGGAATCCAAACGTAACTTCACTGGTGAATGCGGGATATAAAGTGGTTACCTACGATCTTTGGGGGCGAGGATTATCCGACAGGCCGTTGATAAACTACGAGCTGGCCGACTTTAGGAATCAGCTTCACGACATTATAAAATTATCCGGTAATGGTTCTGTACATCTGGTCGGCGCGTCATTCGGAAGCGTTATCGCTGCCGACTATGCGTTACATTATCCTGATCAGGTAGATAAGGTTGTATTTATCGGTCCCGCAGGTTGGCCTGATGACAACAGTAGTGAAGCTGCTTTTTTGGGCCTACCTGTTTTGCCTGATGTGATATTTTCTATTTTCGGAAAGCAAATCATAGAACCGATGGTCGAAGCCTATTTGCATGACCCAGATGCCCACAAATGGGCCATTGAACGTTGGTCTGAATATGCAGCCCTCCCTTCGTTCGGAAGGGTTGTACTATCAACAATGCGTAACTCTCCTGTTCGAGATTACACAGAAGGTTGGTCAGATTTCGGAAGGCTGAACAAACCAAATATGTTCATTTGGGGTAAGCAAGATGTGAGCTTTCCATTAGAACATTCAATTAAAGCAAAGCTGCTGGTTCCAAATACAAAAGTCATCGAGGTTGATGGTGCCGCTCATTGGGTTAACATAGAGAAAGCAGATATTGTGAACAGCGCGATAATTGACTTTCTTGGTTCGTAGTGCGCTCGTATAACAAGCGACTGTGGTGTCAATGGAAACAGAGCGTGGCGTTATGCCTACTTTGTGTGGGAAACACCAGCCACCGGAGATATTGATGAGAATTGTACTGTTTTGCAGCTTGCTTTTACTTTCCTTCGAAGTGTTCAGTAAAACGTATGACGGGAAAATTGAACTACAAGAAGGTAAATCTTATGACAATTCTCCGCCTGTAATAGTTGAAGAAGGGGAGGTAGCGTACTCAATAAGATTTTATGTTGACGATTTTGCTGGCCATGAGGCGATATACGCATATACAAGAGTAAAAAGCATCGCTGGCTATGAACAGAAATATGCGCACTTTACTATAGGTTGCTTCCACTCCAATTAAGCACGTATGTATGGCTGTAACTGGAACATACGTAACTTTAAATCGAAAATGGCGCATACGCTGATTTCAAATAGATCCATGCTAGATGGACAGCCAGATTCCAGAGATTTCTGGTTTTAGTTGACCACTACATCGTTCAATTATCGAATACAGAAAATGATCAATATAAAAGACGACAAGTACGTTAAATTATTGAGTGTGAATCTATTTCTGGATGAGAATGTCTTCGAAAAGGGTGATCCGTTTGATTTGAAGGAAGTTCTTGAGGCAACTGGCTTATTCGCACCATTAGAACTTAATCGCACGCTTTTATTTAAGCTGGATGGTGGATTAGCAAGAGGTGCTTCTAACAGTAAGGGGATAAGAGAAAAGGTACTCAACGCAATAGATAGTAGCAATGTGTCGACTGTTCGGTTTATGCAAAATGAAACTCTTGAGATAGATAATCAAAGCAGCTTGGAAGTATATTTTGATCAATGGGATGGTGGGTCCAAGATACATTTTTTGAGCGAAAACCTGGATAAATATAAGGAGTGCCAAATTGCGATAGCTGAACTTGTGATCAAGTATAAACCTCAATACGCTTTCGCAAATTTATATATCCAGGATCATTTTGGCATTGATAAAGCCACTGGGATCGGAGAGATCAATTTGATAAACGAGCAATATCCAATAGACAGTTTGAATATTAGCCGATATCAGGGCTTGGCCAAAGACGGGAAAATTAAAGATGCTCAGTGGATTAACTATTTTAGTGACCAATTCTTGTCGCACATAAAAGTTCATTCGCCAGATAAATTACATACTAATACCAAAACAGATTCAGGCAGATTCGTTCAGATCTCGGAATCGCCATTTTTTAGCAAGTCGGACATCGAATGGATATATAAATTTAGGCAAGAGAATGCTGACCATATTGTACTGCGGTAGAGCTTTAACAAGCAGCCAGAGGTATTAGGTGTAAATAGTGTGTCGGAATTTAATGAGGTATTTTACTTTAACCTTTACACGAAAAGACGTACAAGGATTTAAGTGAGCAACTCATTATGAAGGGAGAATATGATGGATTTTTCGGACACACTCACAATAACCATCATTGATAAGCTGATAATCGGAGTATTCCTTGCTTGGTTGGCTTTTTTCTATGGCACTCGCCTTGAAAAATACAAGAAGGATCAGGAGTTTCGTCTTAAAACTGCAGCTTCAAGGCTCAATGCTTATTTAAAACTCTGGGCTTTGACCGAATCACTAAGTTTATCCGACAGCGAAGTACTTACGTATGAAGACAAAGAGCGTTTATATAGTCAGTTGAGATCATGGTACTACGAAGATGGGAATGGTGTATTTCTACCACTAGAAACGGCTGATTTGTTTCTTAAAGCCAAGGAGAAACTTAATCCGAAATTAGAAATTAATCAAAAGATAATTAGTGACTCATTTTCGGCGCTTAGGACACAATTGAAAGTTGATATTGGTACTTATGATATCAAACAAGCGACGAAGAAAATTGGAATCGAAACCGTAAGCTAAGGTAGTGCATGGAGCCAGAGGGCTGTAGTAAACAGTCCAATGACGCCGACCTAATGCTTAATTATAATCGAGAGAGGCGATGAGGAAGATTCTATACTTGGATATGGACAATGTGCTCTTAGATTTTGAGTCCGGTATCGAATAGATTCCAATGGAACTGCGCAATGAATATGAAGGCCGTTTGGACGAAGTCCCCAGATTGGGAAAGCGTATTGGTCTATTTGAGAGCAAATGCCTAGCAGTGCTATGAGAAGCTCGATCCTGCCCTTTTTCACAACTAAATAAATATGCGGCTTCTCTGGGGCGCATCAATAAAATCCGCTTGCACGGAAATCTAGAATGGATATTGAATCCTGTATACCAGTAATACCAAGCTTTGATTTGCAAAAAAGCCTCTTATTTTGGAGAGATGGGCTTGGATTTGAAGTAAGCGATTCAGTAGTGAAAAATGGGGAATTGATTTTCTGTATGCTAAGAAAGTCGCACCTCGCTTTTATGCTCAATCAGAGAGAAGGTGGTGACGAAAAGCTGAGTGATTATGAAAGTATACGATTGTATTGGTCTCCAAAGAACCTTTCCGAAATGAGAGCCCATTTGTCTTCGCTCGGCTTTAGTCCGTCAGAGATATATAATCGTGATTACGGACGTACGGAATTCTTTCTAACGGATAACGATGGATTCTCACATTGCTTTGGTGTGGTAACAGAGGCATAGAGCTTTAGTTTGTCGTCTTCTTCTAATGGCGTTGACGATTTCACCTGGATATCGCAAGAATCGGGTCGAAAAATGTAGGTGGTTTTGGAACACTTCTTTTTGATCAGTCAAAGAGGAGTTATGAAATGCATAAATCTATAGAATTACCTATTCTTTATTTCGGCACACCTGTTGTGTTAATAAGTACGACTAATGATGATGGTTCCACGAATATTGCTCCATCGTCCTCTATATGGTGGTTGGCGCAAAGCTGCATGGTGGGGCTTGATGGAAGTTCGAAAACCACTGAGAATCTGAAGAAACGAAAGGAATGTGTTTTAAATCTGGCATCTGCGGAAAACGTTAGCCAGGTCGATGGGATTGCAAACACGACAGGAATGAAAAGCGTACCCTTACACAAGAGAAGGTTAGGCTATCGGTACCTGAAAGACAAAGCGGGTGAAGTTCAATTTAACTTGCAAGAATCAGAAGCGGTTAAGGCTAATAGAATTAAAGAGTGCAAGGTGCAACTGGAGGCAACTGTTGAGAAAATTCATAGATTTTCTGAGCAAAGTATTCTTCCAGTATACGCATTTGAGTTAAATGTAGTCCGCACGCACGTTTGCGAGTCGCTATTGATGGGGGAGAATCACCAATATGTTGATCCGGACAAGTGGCATCCGCTTATCATGAACTTTAGAAAATTTTATACAACCAATGATTATATCCATCCTTCGAAACTCTCGGAGGCGTCGGCTGAAAAGTACCATGTCCGAAATATGACGGGTTTAAAAGCTAAAACTATGAAGTTACTATTTGGGGTGATTTATCGAAATCATAGGCGGTTGGACAACTAACAAAAATTGAAAAGTACACACCTTGGCTGCGTTAGCATGTTGTTTGCCACGCAAAGTTTTTTCTTGGATTCGAGTAATTATGAATAAGTATTTATGTTTTGTTCCGATTTTATTAGCGTCATGTGGGGGTGGTAGTGGTAGCGAGAATAACGACTCACCAGGAGAAGATCTTGACCCATATGCAGGTGTGTGGGTCTCCGGTTGCACTTCGTCAATATATGCAAATGGAACACTTCCAGTCGACCCAACGTCATTTATAGAGACGATAACTATTTCTGAGTCAACAGTATCATCGACATTCGAAATATATACGGATGCCGATTGCAACGATTTGGCCGAGGTTCTAACCGATCTTGCGCCGAAGTACGGTGGTGCACTGACAGGTGTTGAGGAACTAACAACGGACAACGACTACCCTTATCGACGCTATAACACCCTAAATCCAATCTCGGGTGAGTCTGCTATCGAAGTGGCCTTGATTGATGGGGTTCTGTATCGGGTGTTTCTCGATTTTGCAGTGTTCGAATCCACCGGTGAGATGCAGCATAATGTGATCTTCGAATGGAATTTCACTCAGTAGTTCGCAACCCAAACTAACCGAAAGGCATAGACCCTTGAATAGACCCTTGAATAGACGCAAGTTCGTAGGTTTATTTTGCATTCTCGGCACATGCTTATCGCTGGCTGCGCCCAAGGCTTTTGCCAATCATCCTACGCTGCTATCCAACTGTAATTCATTCAAGCTTGAGACGGGTGACTATACTCGTCGCGTCGATGCGCTGTTAGGCCAGATTGAACGCCTGGTGAATACCGATAGTACGGTGCGCGATAAAGTGAGAACGGGTCAGGATATCACCCAGCATGTCTATGCCGCCGGGTTGTACAACAAGATGCAGGATTGCAATGAGGATGCGGCCAGCCCGAATATTCAGGTGGTTGGTGGCGATCCGATTAATAAGACCACCGGGAACAGTTTTACCCTGATTCTTCGGGCCTTGAATACGCCACACTGCCGTGCCATTGATACGGGGTTAAACCGGGTTGGCCGCACTGTGAGAAAAAGACCGGAAATTCCCAACAAGCCGGCAGGTCAGTGGGGGCAGTGTTTAAGCAACCCCATTACCTGGGGCATGACCCTCGGCAAAAACCTGCCCATGCCGAATGTGGCGTATATCAATGTTAAAGTGAATTTGCCTGCCAATGCTACACCTCCACCCACCAGCGCCGGTAACACCTGCCCGGTACGTCAGTTTCCCAACGATTGTGCTCTTCTGAGCAACGGTAGAGCCAATGCCCAGCAGAAGGCGCAATGCCAAACGCTGTTGAAAGATGTGGAGAATGCGATCAATAAAATCGCCCAACTCAGTCAACAGCAGAAGCTGGCCAGCTTAAGTACTCAGCAGCGTGAGGAACTATTGGCGGGCCTGCTGAGATCCACGGTCGTCCCCAACCAAGTTCCCGATGCGGACTTGATTACAAAGTATCGACTGGTTTACGCAGAGGCTGTGTATACCTCAGGCCCGAATAACAATATCGATAGTCGATACTGGACCTCAGAGCTGAGTAAGTATGACGAAGTCAGTGATCGTATCTATCAAAGGGCTTGTGCTAACGGCTGGAATAATCTGTTCGATACGCCTTTCTTGTGGACCACAATGTTTGGCAGTACACGGCAGGATATTATTATGCAAATTCTTGCCGAGTTTCAGTCCGTCATTCCCATTACATTAAGGGAAAATCAGATTTATTTTGAAGATCTCAGCTTATTATCAAGAATATTGAATCAGAACCAGACTGAAGCCTATTATGTTCCGCCCTCTCTGCCGAAGAATCATCGACTGTACCCCTGGAGGGACACCATTGTGCTCACCAATTGGAGTTATCAGACCAAACTGGCCGTGTTGCCCGTGAACTTCAGAGATTTCATACGCATTTATCTTGAAGAGATGATGCACGCTCATCAACGGGAGCTTTGGGAGGATGAGCTGGTCAAGGGTAAACTGCCCGTCAACTCCCACGCTTGCGATCAGGCACATATCTTTATGTACAACGGCGCTCTGTATAGCAGTTCACTGGGTGGCGCCTATGAAAACCAGCCCTTGGAACTGCACGCTAAGAAGTTTTCGGAATACGTTCGTTCCAGCTTGTTTGCGCCGGGGCGAAAGTGCCCTTAGCAGGGCGGGTAGGGAATCCATCTATTTTAGGAGATAACAATGCATGCCATGGCGATAACACCCATCTTGAATGTTTCCAATATGCAACAGAGTTTTGACTGGTTCGAACGCTTGGGCTGGACGAAAAGCTGGGAGTGGGGAGAACCGATTTCTTTCGGCTGCGTGGGGTCCGGTGAGTGCCAGATATTCTTGTGCCTGGATGGTCAAGGGGGCCGCGGCAAGGGTGACAACGTCATAACCTTTGGTGACGAGGAGGCAGAGACCGGCGACAAAGGGGTCTGGATGTCGATCTGGATCGAAGATGTAGATTGTCTATATCAGCACTGTTTGAAAAGCGGAATTGAAGTTACATTCAAGCCCGAAGATTTGCCGTGGAATGTACGGGAGATGCACGTGCGGCATCCGGATGGTCATGTGTTCAGAATGAGCCAGAGCATTGGCCAGTGAATGTGGCCGGCATGTTCCAGAGGCAGCTGAGACTAGAAGAAGTAACGTAAATGAAACCCAGACACCCAGCGGGTTCGAAGAATAGGGACGTACTGAAGAACGGCATCGAGGTAATATATGCCTTTGGCGAGCTAAAAGATTGTGATGCGAAGCGCGTTGTGTTCTTAGCCGGCACAACGGCATGGAATTCAAACCTATGCAGTGACAGCTGGCGGCGACATTTCATTGGTGAAATAGCGCAAATCGATATAGGTGATAAGCAGGTGGCGCTCTGTGTTCCAGAACCCAAAGATGGATGCATGGATGGCAAGGAAAGTCGCCACCTGATTGATTGGGAAACGGAGTATCTCGACAAAGCTGGCATCCATGCCTATTGGTTGAATACGTATTGGCACTACGATCTGGCCGTTCAAGATTGTGCGCCAGAGGTCAAACGTTACTTCTCAGATGGTAAGGCGGCGAATATTGGCATCACGGTTCGATCTGAGTTAGGTGCCTCGTTCGGTCGGTATAAGTACGGCAATCAATCTCTTAAGCTAGTCATTGGTTGCCCTGCTGATGCCCAGGGGCTGGCCTGGTTGTACATTCAAAGCCAGCTGCTTGGTATCCCGGTCTATCAGCAGTATGAGAAGACTTCGGCTTATGATCAGAAGTGGTTTGATGCCATCGTTCATGAAATGCTGAAGTGATGATACCGATATCCTATAACTCGTACAGGAGCGGCGTATGAATCAGACCTTTTCCGAGCGTTTTGCCCAGGCCTGGCGTGAGCCCACACCACAGAAGCTGGCTGAACTGCTGGCAGAGGATGTGGTGCTCTATCAACCCCATTTACCCCCTATCCGTGGCAAAGCTGCCGCCGTTGCCGAGTTCACGCGGCTTTTTGAATGGCTGCCCGGGACCTTCTCCGAAACACGCAATTCGCGGGAAAACGAAGAACTCGCGTTGATAGAACATGTGCTACATTTCCCCGTGGGAAAAAGTTATATCAAGGTGCCTGCGGTCGACCGGTTTATCTTGAAAGATGGGCTGGCCAACGAGCGCGTTGTTTATTTTGATCAGATCCGGCTGATTTCCGGTGTGATTCGACATCCGGGCACATGGTTGGGTTTTGTTAAGTACCGATTGGGAGCCGCTCGGTAACGTCATCGATACGGGCAAATCGTATTCCATCAACAGCAACATGCAGAAGAGCGAGCGTTACTCAGATCAGGGAAATCAACACCCAACGGATGGAAAGGGGAACCACAAATACGGTAAAGTAGATGGCACTCCGCTATCTAATGGACATCTCAAACATGGAAGATCACTTTTTACAACCAAGACTGATCGGCAAAACGGTCTCGCTATTCCCATTGCAGGCATCACATTTCGAAGAACTGTATGCAGCGGCCTCCGACCCTTTGATCTGGATTGGGCATCCACGCACCGACCGCTATCAGCGGGAGGTCTTCAGCAAACTCTTCGAGGACTCCATCAATTCAAAAGGCGCCATGATCGTGGTTCAGAATGATACTGGCAGGGTCATTGGCAGTTCCAGGTTCTATGAATTTGACTCCGAACAGTCCGAGGTTTGTATTGGATATTCGTTTCTTGTGCGGGACTGTTGGGGGGGGACCGTCAACAAAGAAGTCAAGCAACTGTTGTTGGACCATGCCTTCACCCGCGTGTCCACGGTCTGGTTCCATGTGGATGTGAACAATGTGCGCTCCCGAAAAGCCATGGCAAAAATCGGTGCGGTGCAATCCCATATCGGCACCAAGCTATTAGGTGGTCAGGCCTATGACTACGTGTTCTATAAAATGGCACGCGCCAACCAGGCTGAGGCTGTGAGTGACCCGCTCGTTGACCAAAGCACAATCTGATTTGGTGCAAGCCTGGTTTGGTGATCGCTTCAGTGAGCTTCACCCCAGGTTGCAGGCCCTTCATATACAGGGGGGGCAATTGACCGGTCAGGTCAGCTTGGCGTTCGGGCGTGGGGTGGCAGGCGTGATTGGTCGGCGGCTTGCCCGTAAAATGGGTTTGCCCAGCGCCGGTGACCACCACCTTCGAGTTACCATATTCCACGATGAACACTGCCTGCACTGGTATCGACAGTTCAATCAGCAGGAAACCGTGGAATCCCGTTTTAAACCGGTGGGCACACTGCACCAGGGCTACTGGCTGGAAACCACGGGGCCACTGACGATGCGGTTGACGGTGGATATCCTGAACGGCGCTTGGCATTGGCGTTGCTTGAACGTGACGCTTTACGGCTGCCCGATTCCGCTGTGGTTGATTCCAAAAATGGAAGCCTATAAAACGGTGGAAGACGGCCGCTACCGTTTTCACGTCAGCTTTTCGTATCCGTGGTTAGGGGTAGTGTTTGGCCCAGAGTTGGGCCCGTTAGTGGTCTATGAAGGTCTGCTGGATCTTGAAGAGTAGCCCGCGGTCGCGGGGTGTGTGTTTAATACAACAAACAGGGAAGACGATGAAGGAAATTACAGGAATCAATCACGTTGGCATTCGGGTCTCTGACCTTGAGGCATCCCGGGCCTTCTACGAAAAGCTTGGCTTTGAATTCATCATGGGGCCCGTTGGCCCTGAGCCGGTGGCGGTGATGTTGCACCCCAGTGGGGTGAACGTGAATTTCATTCTTAATGCCAAGCCGGAGAAGAAAGAGAACATTCTGATGGATGTGCCCATCAAGCACACGGGCTATACCCATATGGCGTTGGAGGTGACGGATCTGGATTCGGTGCGTTCGCAATTGAAGGAGCTGGATATTCCCATCACGGGCGGGCCGATCGTGCTTCCCGACGGGGCAACGTTTATCTTTGTCAGGGACCCGGATAGCAACGTAATAGAGCTGCATCTGCCGGCACCCCGATAACCCAATAAACCCGTGAGCCTGATCAGGTGAAATCTATGGAAGCAAAAGTTGCGGTGTTCGGCATTCTGCGGTTTCCTCCCCAGCAGATTGACTCGTTGCTGCCACATCTGGAAGCCTTTGTTCGAGCCACCCAGGAACGGGATGGCTGCATTCTTTATGAGGTGGCAGAAGATCCATTCGATAAGGGCCTGATCCGGTTTTCGGAGCTGTGGCCCAGTCGTGAAAGCCTGGAACAGCATCTGGTGGCGCCTCATATTGAACCCTGGCGCCAAGCGGCGCGGGCCCACGGTTTGCTGGAGAGGGTTTTTCATTCCTATGACATCTGTTCTACGGCCATACCGGTCTGACGGGGGTGACTATAACATCACCACTTGTTATCGGAATGTCGCAAAGTCGTGTTAAGATTGGCGGTTCACAATAAAAAGATAAATTAAATTTGGGGAAGACACGGATGATTTCTGTTAAGAAACATGCTGTTCGGATTTGTTTGCTCTCAATCTTCACATTAATACTTTGGGGTTGCGGTGGTGGCACACCGGCGATCAAGAATGGGGTCCCGGTTACCGGCGTGAGTGGTGCACTTGATTCGGTGAAAACCTACCGCATCAATATTCCAGACAACACCAATGCCTTGCTGATCGCGCTGACCGGCAGCCCGGATCTTCAGGCGGAATTACTGAACGCCGATGGAACCAACCTGTTGTTGTGCCCATCCCTTGCGGTATCACTTGCGCCCTGCAGTCTGCTGAATCCCCCTGCTGGCGATCTGGAACTCAAGCTGACCTCTGTTGCGGACTATGAAAATGTGTCCATTGCGGCGTCCTGGGGTGGGCCTGATGCCGCCGTGTTGGCCAATGCGGTTCCGTTGGCGGACCTGAAAGCACCAGCAGATTCCATACGGCTGGCCTCGTTCTTTATGGAGGCACCGGATCAGGTGCTGTCGTTGCATAGCAGTGGCCTGCTGGATTCAGAGCTGCAGCTGCTGGACAGCCAGGGGCAGCTGATCCAGCCTTGTGGGCAACGCTGTCAGGTGGCAGGGCTGGCACCGGGCCTGTATTTTGTCCGTATTCAGAATAGCCTGGCCTACACTGGCGCCAGTCTGGTGGCCAGTTGGGGCAGCCCCTCAACGGCCACGTTGGCAAATGGGATTCCAAAGCGTGGGCTTTCCGGTGTGACCGGCGAGCGACTTGTAGAAACCCTGTATCTGCCGGCACAGGCGGATAGCATCATGGTGCACAGCAGTTCCCCGGGTGTGGCTCTGGACATCATCAATCAGCAGGGAGCGGTGGTAATGAACTGCCCACCGGCCCAACCGTGCACGGTGTCCGGTCTGACAGAGGGTCTGTATTCCGTCGCCATGGTGTTGTCCAACGACGAGGCCGCCTTCTCCATTACGGCAGCCTGGGGTGGTGAGGACATGACATCACTGGCTCACGGCGCCCAGCGCCCGTGGTCAGATGCGGAAGTGGACGACGTGTTTCTGGATACGTTTGCCGCGCCGCAGGATGCTGAGTTTGTGGCCGTGGCACCGCTGGCGGAGTATGTGGTGCAGGAAGTGTTCTCTGCGCAAGGGGAGCGGGTGGCTTCCTGCTGGTTAGAGCAGCCGTGTATTCTCCCCCAACCGCAGGCTGATCTGTATTTCGTGAAGAGTCAGGTGACAGGGCCCAGCGCTCCCCAGCAGTTTCACGTTGCGCTCAACTACGGCGGTCCACTCTATGATTCGTTGGAGCGCCGTCAGCGCAAACAAAACCAGGCTGTACCCGACAGCGGTTTCCTGATTGAAACCTTCTCTGCCCAGGCGCAGGATCGCCGCGGGGTATTTGCGGCAACCCTTGGTACCCGCGTTAAACTCTACGGAGGCGATGGCGTCGAGTTCCACTGTGAGCCCTATCGCCCTTGTCTATTGGATCTGCAATCCCCGTCATCCTTCATTGCCTATGTCCATAACGAAGACGACGGCTTGCTGCCAGTGGGCAGTCCGGTCAGTGTTGCCTTCTCCACCTGGAGCGAGCAGGGGGGTACCCTGCTGAATCAGGATCAGGTTCAGGCGGCGATTCAAGGGGATGCGGATCTGCAGTTGGAAACCTTCAGTACGCAGGAGGATGTGGCCGCCTTTATGTTGGCCGCACCGGATACCCGCGATGAAAACCCGTTACTGATTGAGATCCTGACTGCGGATGATGGCGCCGGCGTGGCGTTTTGCTACGACTTTGAGCCCTGCATTGCAACCAACACCGGGGCCAAGGATTACGTGGTGTTGATCGGGCGCGGCGGCTCGGCGCCCCAGGACGACGTCGTCAACACCGTATCCCTCACCTTCGGCGGTACGGCTTACACGACCATCGCAAACGGCGGGGTGAATCGTCATGCACTGGCGACCGGGGCATTTGCGGTGGAATCCATGGTGGTTCCTTTCACCACGGAGTTGATGCAGTTCGCTGCATCGCCTTCTGGTCTGGTGGATGTCTACTCTGCCCATGGGGAATGGGTTTGTCGCCAGCAGGTTCGATGTTCGTTGCTGGTCAGCAGCAGCAATGTGTTGTTCGCCCGAGTGACGCAGTTGGATGGCACCTTCACCGAGTTGAATACCAGTCTGGCGCTGGGTGCAGAAGGGGTTGGTTCCATGGCCAGCGGTGATCAGAAAACGCTGGTGTTGCCCAATGAGACTGGTATGGCTTTGCAGTCGTTCTATCTGCCTGAAGGCATCGAGGGCGGTGTATTTGCGGCCTTCTCTGCCGATGGGGTGGTCAACGTCAGAATCCGTTCGCGGGATGGGCGCGAGATCTGCAGTGCTGAGCAGGGTTGTGGTTTTAGCGGCGCTCGAGACGAATTGTATTTTGTGGAAATGACCATGGCCTACAGCGCAGTGGCGGACCAGCCGATTACGGTCAATGTGTCACTGTTGCTGGGCAGCCAGCAGCAAACCACGCTTGAAAGTAGTGGTTCCTTTTATGATTTGAATCTGGCGCCCGGTGCAATGCATTTGTCCTCATTTTATCTGTCGGATGAATTCAATTCGCTCGCTTTGGCAAGCAGTCCGGATATGCTGATCAGAGTGTACGATGAGCAGGGATTGCCCCTGCCCGAACAGCAGATCTATTCACACTTGCCACCAGGGTTGTACTTTGTGCAGGTGATGCGAACCGATGATCCCTGGCAGAGTGCGTCCGGCTTTTCAATCGCGCTCGGTGGGGAACAGCATGCCGTTCTGCAACGGGGCAGACCAGCGTCGTTTGAGTTTGTGGCAGACGGTCGCGTTGATGTACAGAGCTTTTACCTGCCAGAAAATGCAGACTCTGTTCTGTTGGTGCCTTCACCCCTGGCATGGATGACGGAAATACGGCATTCGGAATTTGGCCCTGATGTGATTGCCTCCTGCAGCGGGGAGACACTTTGTCATTTAGCGCAAAGAGAAGCGGGAACCTACTTTGTTTACAGCTACCTGCCGGATGACGGGTTTGAGCCGGCGGCTCAGTATTCGATGACCATGCAATACCTGAACTCCGTCACCGGCGGTTCCATGAACCATGGGCAGATTGCAACCGTTGATGCATTGGAGCCAGGCCAGTTCTGGATTGAATCGTTTTACCTGGCGCAACACTCCATACCATTGGCAGTGGGCACCTCCGCCAATACCAGCCTCAAAGTCGTTCATGAATTTGGGGGGGGAGTTGGTCCAGGTGCGTGGAGCTCTCCAGTACTGATGAGCACCTACGATGCACAAGGCGGTGGGTATTATGCATTGATGGAGGCGAACCCGGATTATCCCGGTAGCAATCAGGAAGAGGTGTGGTACAACAATCACAGCGTCAAAGCGCTGTGGGGCAATGAGCCTACCATGGTGAATGGCGGTGCCATTGCCATCGGTCGCGATCACGTGGTGCTGGAGAGTTTTCGGGTTGAGGAAGGCGCCGCTGCCAATTTTCCGGAAATCTATTCCGGTATGGTAACCCATACGGTGGAAATGGCTTGGAGTAACCTGTTCAGTGAGTTCGATTACCAGACCTGTGATCTGTTCTGGGAACCTTGTCGTTTCAATATCAATGAGCCAGGTTTGTACTACGTGTTCCAGGAGAACGTCCATGACTACCCAGATCGTGAGGTGGGCAGTCTGTCATTGGCCTGGGGTGGACCAAAAGGTACGTCCCTGGAGAATGGCAAAACCTATCAAACGCTGCCGTTTGATACCCTGAACTTTGCTGTGCATTCAGTGTATTTGCCAGTGCAGACTACGTTGACGTTTAATCTGCCGGAAAACACCACAGTGGAAGTGTATGACGGTTATCCGGGTGACCATGAGGTGGGTTGTTATGGGGCCACATGCGAGCTCACCCTGGAGCCGGGTCTGCACTTCATTTATTTTCGTTTTGATGCGCGCCCTGCGTTGGGTACCGAAGGGGTACGTTACCAGGTGTTGTGGTAAGCCGTATTCTGGTTAGCACCAAAATCCAACTGGCCATCAACTGATGGCCAGTTCCTTGATCCGCCGTTTTAGTGCTGCTTTGGAAACGTGCAGTTCATCCACCATCTGCTCCAGGTTGCCGGCACAACGCTCATAGCTTTGCGTCAGTTCATCCACGCTCAGATCCCCGGCTTTGCGCACGTTGGGATTGGCTTCAATCATTTTGTACAACGCCGCGCGGGAGATATTCAGGTCTTCTGCGGTGTTTTTCAGATCCCAGCGCTGGCGCTGCAGGGCCTCCATCAATTCCGACTCTTCGATGGTGCTGGGCTTGCGTCGATTGGGTGGCGGTGGTGCGGCGTTGCTGGCCGGTTCCCCCTGGCGGGGTCTGGCGTAATGATGAATGATGCTACCGGGCACCGGTGTGGGTTCCTGTTCGATGCCGTTGTTGTCACTTGGCGTTTGCTCCTGCTCCTGCTGGCGTTGGTTCTGTTCCAGCAGCATGGCTTCCACCCGCGGCGGGATGCTGGTGAAACCGGCTAGGCGATTGTGGATGGCCACCTGCCGCGCGACGTTGCGCATCTGACGGATATTACCGGGCCAATCAAACTCCAGGGCGTGACGGAAGAACTGATACCAGAGCATTTCGGAATCCGGGTCCAGCTCCTGGTAATGACGCTGCTCGGCGATGGCATCAAATTCGTAACGCAGGAACTCCGACAGTAACAGGCCGATGTCGGGTTTGCGCTGGGCCAGGCGGGGAATCCAGATTTCAAAACCCGCCAACCGTTGCAGTAAGGGATTGCGGAAATCCTGGGATTCCAGTTTGCTCTCCAGGTCGGCATCGGTGGCGGCCACCAGGCGCACATCCACTTTCAGGGTTTCGGTGCCGCCCACCGGCCGCACCTCGCTGGTTTCAAGGGTGCGCAGCAGGGCCACCTGCACCTCATCCGGCGCGTCACCGATTTCATCCAGAAACAGGGTGCTGTTATTGGCCTGGGAAAAGTAGCCGGGCTTGTCTTTGTTGGCCCCGGTGAAGGAGCCTTTCTTGGCTCCGAACAATTCGGAGATGGCCAGGGATTCCGGGATGGCCCCCACGTTGACGGCCAGCATGGGGCGCGTGCAGCGGGGACTGGCATTGTGCAGGGCGCTGGCCACCAGTTCTTTACCGGTGCCGGTTTCACCCCGGATCAACACTGGCACATTGAGGTCCGCCACCCGGTCCACGGAACGGCGGATGGTTTCGATGCCTTCGCTGACCCCCAGCATGCGATGCATGTTGGGGCTGCGCCGGTCCGGCGTCAGGCTGTGCAATACGACGATGACACGGCCACCCAGCTCCACCACCACGCCGGTCTTCAGTTGTTCCTCGAACACATAGTGGGGTGCGCGAACGTGAAAGCCGTCGATGCGGATGGCGGTGCCTTCCGGGTGGGGGGTGATGAGCAGGCGTCCGTTCAGTTGCTGGATGGTGGTGGGCTTGCGGCTGACGTAACGATCATCCAGGCAATAGCGGGTTTTGGCGAAGGGGGTGGAAAATTCCGGTTCCAGTCGTGACAGGGAGCAGGTCTTGCCTTGATCCAGCCCCTCAAGATAAGCAGTAGCGCCGATTCGACTCCAGTCACTGTGGTAGGCGATTGTGATGGCGTACAAGCTGTTCTGGCTGCTAAAGCTGACCGGCCGCTCGGCGCCCCACATGGTTGTGTCGTTGCTCATTCCCTACTCACTGGATGCTATTTATTATTGGTGGGTATCAGCTTCGGGATTGTAACGGCGGGGAGTGAAAATTGCTACGTAAGGCCCTGATTAACCGCCGATCAGTACCGTGGGGCAACCCATGATGATGGTGCCGCCGTGGGCGGTGGTATCCCCCATGCGGGCGGCGGGTTTGCCGCCGATCATCACTGTGGCGCTGCCTTTGACGATGCTGTCCGGTGGCCCCACGCACACGCACATGCTGCCCATGCCGGCCGCCGGCATGCTGCCGATCAGGACAGTGGGGGCAGAGGGCATGGTAATGGGCCCGCCCACGTGGGGAACGGGTACCGGGGCCGGGGTCTGCATCGGGCAGAGGTGGTTGTCGCCGACGCGGGCTGCGGGTTGTCCCATGGTGGAGGCTCCTGTCCGTAAATTAGAGTGTTAGTTGATCATCACCAGGCCGCCCTGCATTTTCAGCATGCCGCCACCTTTTACTTCCGTCATGGCGCTGCCGTTGATCTTCACCATGGTGCCGGTGATGGTAACGCCGCTGGGGTCGATTTTGATGCTGTTGCCGCCTACTTTCAGCTCAATGGACATATTGGCCTGCAGGGTGATCTTCTGGGCGGATTTGTTGGTGATGGCGCCGGTGACGTTCATGGTTTGCTTGCCGGTCACCTTGTGGGTCTGATCGCCGGTGACCTTGAAATCCTGGCTGCCCGAAACCTCGGTTTTGTCGTCGCCACCCACGTTCAGGCCGCGGTCTCCCCCGACACTGATGGACTGGTCGGCGCCTACGGATTCGGACTGGTTCTCGCCGATGGTGATGGTCTGGTCCTTGGCCACGTCCAGCGTCTGACTGCCTTCGGTAAGCGTCTTGCTTTCGTCACCCTCGCTGATGGTGATGGTGCGGTCTTTGGTGACGGTCAGTGTCTGGTTGTTCTCCACCGTACCGGTCTCATCAAAGTGTACGATGTAGTTGTAGTTCTTGCCCGCTTCGACATAAATCTCTTCGGCGTTTTCCTTGTCATCAAAGCGCAGCTCGTTGAATTTTTTCGCCGAGGTTTTGAAACCGCTTTGGGTACTGGTGTAGCCCGGTCCCTGGTTGTCCTTGTTGTAGAGCGCGCCCACCACTACAGGTCGGTCCGGGTCACCGTTGATGAACTCCACCAGGACTTCCTGATTCAGGCGGGGTACGAAACTGGCGCCCCAGGCGGCTCCGGCGTAGGACTGCGCGACCCGCAGCCAGCAACTTTTGGCGCCATCGGACCAGGGGAACTCCACCTTGATCATGCGGTGGGGGTCCGCAGCGGCTTCTGATGCTGAGGCGTTCAGTTCCACTACTTTGGCGGTCAGTGGGCCGCGCATCAGTTGTTTGGTACGGGTGACCGGGGCCCGGAACACCACCGTGGAGGGAATGCAGGTGAAGCTGTTGCGATAATCCGCTGTGCGATCGTTGCGATTCTGGGCGGCGTGCTGAACCTGGGTCAGGACATAGGTGTTGCATTCAGACTTGATGTGGTGATCCAGTTTGAAACGGCCGCCGGGGCTGAAGCTGCCGGCATAGCCTGAACCCTTGGCAATATCGTGGGCCGCCTCCAGGCTTTCCAGGCGTACGCCGTTCATGCGTTTGTTGCTGGCCACATCGAAATCGTGGTCGGCTTCGCTGCCGGATTTGTAAATAAAGCCGCTGAAATCCTGCACGGTTTTGTTGCCCGGGCTCTGGGCAAACTTGTGCTTGGTGGACAGCGTCTGTTTGTAGAAATTCTTGGGTGTGTTGTGGTTGTAATCGGACATCTCGAAGGTGTCCGTATGGAAATTCATTTCCCGATGCCAGCTCAGGATGCTGGCTTTCAGATCCATGTCGGAACCGACGTTCAGCTTCACGTCTTTATCCGCACAGTCCACATAACCCGAGGTGCTGTCACACAACACCATGGTGTGTTCGTTTTCTTCGTGGGTGAAGTAATAGAAGATGCCTTCCTCTTCCATCAGGCGGCTGACAAAATCAAAATCGCTTTCACCGTATTGCACGCAGTATTCACGCACCAGGTACGTCGCGGAGGTTTTGTCGCTGAACTTGCAGAAGGCGCCGTATTCACCCAGTACATCCAGGATGATGTCTTTGGCCGTTTTCTCTTCAAAAATCCGGTGCTGCTGGGATTGGGTGGCAAACCAGAAACCGGGTACCAGGCGCAGGTTGTAACGCCGGTAATCACCATCCAGTTCACCCAGTGAGAAGCCATTGACCCGGCCGTGAAAATAGCGGGGGGTTTTGGTGTCTTTATGGTTCAGGGTAATCGAACATTTCTGGCCAATCACATCGCTGCTGCCCAGGGCATGATTCTTTGACAGGATGGTGACCGACAGATCGAAAGGCTGGGAGATGGTCTCAGTGCCCTGCAATTCTACGGCGATGGCGTCTTTGCTGACAAAACTCGCCGTAATGGATAGTAGTCGATTGTCCTGACTGATTGACATGGCCGCAGCCCCGTTTCATTGGTTGGTGAAAGGTCGGTGGGTAAAGCAAGCGGGCGGGGTGATCCCCCGCCCTGAACAGCTTACTGAGGTTCGCCGGTAGTGAGGTTGTAACCCACTTTCATGTTCTGACCATTCTTGTTGGTCTTGTCGGCGCCCTGCAGATCGGCCACGATTTTGGAGAAGCTGAGGCTCAGCGCTTCGCTGGGAGCGCTGCCGCCGCTGGCGTTAACGCTGTAAGAGCTGATCAGCACGTCAGACAGGGTGTAGGCAGCGTATTTTTCCACTTGCTTGGCACCGGTCTGAACGATGTGGATCTGTACTTCGACCCCTTCCACGCCGGTCAGGGATTCTTTCAACAGACCGCCGGAGGCGTTGTCCATCATCTTGGTGGCGCTGACTTCGCTGATGGAGGGGCGGGTG
>JAYZEN010000007.1:0-1172279 GCA_036337295.1 Pseudomonadota bacterium | reverse complement strand
AATTGATGTAGACGCGATGGCAAGGATATTGGAGGATCATGTGAAACAGCATTTTTGGCGTGACGATGGGCCTCAGAATTGATGATAAATTGGTCGTTTATGCAAACTTGTCAAATTTGTCGGTTCTTCCACAGGACCCCTTAGAGGAAGCCTATTCATGAGCAGCAAATCACCAAAAAAGGTCCATGAATTGTCGTTACGTAATAAGGATTCGAGCCTGGCTGCATGCCAGGAAGCCCAGTCATTACAGCAATACCTCCAGGCAGCCACCTCCGACAACACCCGCAAAGCGTATCGATCAGCCATCCGGCAATTTGAAAAATGGGGTGGTCGCCTGCCTTCGGATCGGGATGCCGTCGTGCGCTATCTACTGGCAAGAGCCGAAGCGCTCAATCCCCGAACCCTGGATTTACATCTGACCGCCATTAGCCAATGGCACCATTACCAAGGGCTCATCGATCCGGTAAGTGATCCGCTGGTCCGCAAAACCATGGAAGGCGTCCGCCGTACCCATGGCCAACCCAAACGCAAAGCCAAGGCATTGCGCTTTGAGCACGTCGTCCAAATGGTGAATCATTTGCGGCAACTGCCAGACACCAAAAAGAAACTGAGGGATATCGCGCTGGTGTTGACCGGCTTTTTCGGTGCCTTTCGCCGTAGTGAATTGGTGGCCATTCAAATCGGTGATCTGGTGTGGGAACCAGAAGGACTTCTCATCCGGCTGTCTCGTTCCAAGACCGATCAACAAGCCATGGGCTTAGTGCGAGCATTACCTTTCGGTGCACCAGGCTGCTGTCCTGCTATGGCCATGAAGAACTGGATAGAATTGGCTGATATCAATGAAGGTCCGGTTTTTCGTCCCATTAACCGTTGGGATAGGGTTCAACCCAAAGCATTGAATCCCGGTGGCATTAATGAATTACTCAAGACTTTGGGCAAGGCCTGTCAGTTCGATTTCGTACCTGACTTAAGCAGTCATAGTTTTCGCCGCGGCCTCTCTACCTCAGCGGCTCGGGAGCGCGTGGACTTTGAACTAATTAAAAAGCAAGGAGGCTGGAAAAGTGATGCTACCGTTTGGGAGTACATTGAGGAAGGACAGCAGTTCAATAATAACGCATCAATAATTCTGATGGAAAAAATGAGCTTGTTGCTGAACGCTCAATCCCTAAAAAAGGGAAAGTAAATCCGCAGGATCGAAATCATCTCGGTGCAAACATGATCATACCCATCCCTAACAAGGTGATGGCCATGCCTACAAAATCCCACAGATGCGGGCGAATCCCATCCACACCCCACAACCACAGTATGGCCACCGAAACATAAACGCCGCCATAGGCCGCATAAACCCGCCCCGCAGCGGTCGGATGAAGAGAGAGCAACCAGGCAAACAGCGCTAAGCTGAACGCTGCCGGCAACAGAATCCATACGGATGCGGATTTCTTCAGCCAGAGGTATGGCAGATAACAGCCAACTATTTCCGCAATAGCAGTGATGATGAACAAACCGAGCGTGGAGAGTATGGACATACGAAGTTCTCTTATTAGTGCTGGTCCGTTTGGCTGGGCACGGGTTGATCCCTGCATGCTTCTTCTGCCAGCTCGATTTCAATTGTGGTGTGAGCCAGCTCGTACGTTTCCAGGGCTGACTGGATGATGGCCTTGAGCTGTGCGTATCTCGCCAGATCTTGCGTCAGCACGGCTTTAACATGAGCTGTCAATACGTGATGTTCTCCATCGAGGGACCAGAGGTGTAAATGGTGTACGTCGTCGATTTCCTTGAGTGACATCAGGGACTCGCGAATGCTCTCCAGCAAATCTGGATCAGGCACTGCCTGAAAAAATAACCGCCCTGTTGCCAATAGATTACGTAGTACGTTGATCAGAATAAACAAGGTGAAGCCGATCGACAGCAGCGGGTCGAGAATGGGCCAGTCGACGAATTGCATGACCGTCGCCACAATCAGCACAGCCACCCAACCCAGCACGTCTTCCAGCAAATGCCAGTTGAGCGCCTTTTCGTTCAAGCTTTTTCCCTGGCTAAGGCGATAGGCGGCGTAGCCATTCACCGCCACGCCCAGCACGGCAAGGGCCAACATTCCTTCGGTATGTGGCATGACGGGGTCTGCCAAGCGGGGAATGGCCGTGACCAGTATCCAGACCGATCCCGCGATTAACACCAGGCCATTAATCAGAGCGCCAAACAGCGACAGCCGCCGATAACCATAAGTGTACTCAGGATTGGAGGATTTCTGACCCAGACGGTTCAGTAGCCATGCACTGCCAATGGAGAGGCTGTCGCCAAGATCGTGCACCGCATCGGCCATGATGGCGGTGCTGTTGGTCAGCCAGCCACCGATAAATTCAATAATCGTGAAGATCAGGTTTAGGAAAAACGCCCAGCCAATTCGCTTTGAACTGCTGGAATGGTCATGATTATACATGAATACTCCCACAGATTGCGTCGCTGCTCAGAGCAACGACGCAATCAGGATACTATTTTGGTTTTCGCTCAGCAGCATCGCGTCGGTGCACCCAGTGATATAATACCGGCAACACCAGTAGGGTCAGCAGGGTTGAGGAAATGATGCCGCCGATCACCACCGTCGCCAGCGGGCGTTGCACTTCGGCCCCGGTGCCAGTGTTCAGCGCCATGGGCACAAAACCTAAGCTAGCCACGAGCGCGGTCATCAGCACGGGACGCAGACGGGTCAGAGCCCCTTCTGTTACGGCCAACACCAGATCTCCCTTTTCGTGCCAGAGATCACGAATGAATGCGACCATAACCAGACCATTCAACACTGCGACGCCGGACAGGGCGATAAAACCAATTCCCGCAGAGATCGACAGTGGCATACCTCTCAAATAGAGCGACAGCACACCACCGGTCAGTGCCAAGGGTACGCCACTGAAAATGATCAGGGCGTCCTTCAACGAGGCAAAGGCCATCACCAAAATGCCCAAAATTAGCAGTAAAGTAATGGGCACCACGATAGCGAGGCGTTGGCTGGCCGATTCCAACTGTTCAAAGGTTCCCCCGTAATCCAGCCAATAACCGGCGGGCAACTTAACCTGCTCGGCGATCTGCGCCTTGACGTCCTCAACAAAACTGCCCAGATCCCGCCCACGAACATTGGCCGTCACTACCACCCGGCGCTTGCCGTTTTCACGGCTGATCTGTGCCGGTGCGGGTGAAATGTCCAGCTCCGCCACTTCTTCAAGCGGGACGTACTCTCCGTTGGGCAAAGGCACCGGCAAAAAAGCCAGTTTTTCAAGGTCGCGACGCAATGTTTCAGGTAACCGCACAATCAATTCAAAGCGACGATCGCCTTCGTAGAGAATGCCTGCGGACTCACCGCCAATTGCCGCTGATACCCAATCCTGTAGCTCAACGACGTTCAGCCCGTAGCGGCCCAGCGCGGTGCGATCGGGAATGACCGAGAGTGTCGGCAGACCGGTCACCTGTTCCACGCGGGCATCAGCGGCACCCGGCACTTTGCTCAGGACTTGGTGGATCTGATTGGCGGTCACAACCAATTGATCCAGATCATCACCAAAGACCTTGATGCCCAGATCGGCCCGCACGCCGGATATCAACTCGTTGAAGCGCATCTGGATCGGCTGGGTAAACTCGTAATTGTTGCCAGGCAACTCCTCCAGGGATTCCTCCATCTCCCTGACTAAGTCTGTCTTGGTTTTGGCCGGGTCCGGCCATTCGCTGCGCGGTTTTAGAATCACGAAATTATCGGCCACATTGGGCGGCATCGGGTCGGTAGCCACTTCAGCTGTGCCAATCCGGGCAAACACTTTGTCCACTTCGGGGAACGACTTGATACGTTGCTCTAGAATCTCCTGCATTTCAACGGCTTGCTCCAAGCCAGTGCCCGGAATGCGCATGGCGTGCAAGGCGATATCGCCTTCATTGAGTTGCGGAATGAATTCCGAGCCCAACGTCGAGGCCAGCCATAGACACAAACCGACCAACAAGGTCGCCATCCCTACGACCAGCCAGCGAAACTTCAGAGCAAGTTCCAACAGCGGTGCATAGACCTTCTTGGTGACACCGATAAAAACGCTTTCTTTTTCGCTGATCCTCCCGCGCAAAAATACGGCCACGGCTGCCGGTACTACGGTCAGAGACAGTACCATGGCGGACAGCAATGCCATTACCACGGTGGCGGCCATGGGGTGGAACATCTTGCCCTCGACACCCGTCAGCGAGAAGATGGGAATGTACACCACCGTTATGATGGCGACACCAAACAGGCTGGGGCGAATCACTTCAGCCGTGGCCTCATAGACGGTATTCAACCGCTCTCGCAAGGACTGGATGGTGCCATTGTGCTGGACCTGGGCCAGGCGTCTCACCGCGTTTTCGACAATAATAACCGCGCCATCCACAATAAGCCCGAAGTCCAGTGCGCCCAAACTCATCAGGTTGGCGGATACTCCGGTCTTCACCATCCCGGTAATGGTCATTAGCATCGAGAGTGGAATGACAGCAGCGGTGATAAGCGCGGCACGCAGATTGCCAAGCAGCAGGAACAGTACGACAACAACCAATAACGCCCCTTCAAGCAGATTCTTGGTCACTGTAGCAATGGCCTTATCGACCAATGCAGTGCGATCATAGACCGCTTCAGCCACCACGCCGTCCGGTAGCGAGGCCTTGATCTCCACCAGCTTTTTGGCCACGTCCCTTGATACCGCGCGGGAGTTTTCTCCGATCAGCATCATCGCTGTACCCAGTACTGTTTCTTGGCCGTCCTGGGTTGCGGCCCCGGTGCGCAGTTCCTTACCGATGCCAATCTCAGCAACATCGCGGATCTTAATGGGCACATTGTCGTGTTCGGTAATGATGACGTTGCCGATGTCTTCCAGCGTCGCCAACTGGCCTGGGGAACGCACCAGCAGTTGTTGCCCGTTGCGCTCGATGTAGCCGGCACCGCGGTTATCGTTATTGGCTTGGAGGGCCTGCACCAGGTTCTCGACGCTGACATGGTAATACAACAGTTTTTTCGGATCGGGCAGCACATGATACTGTTTGTTATAGCCCCCGATGCTGTTGACCTCGATCACGCCTTTCACCTGGGCCAGCTGCGGTTTGATGATCCAGTCCTGGATTTCACGTAGCGCCGTCGCGTCATAGGGTTTGCCATTGCTCTGCAAAGCACCCGGCTCGGCTTGCACGGTGTACATGAAGATTTCGCCCAGGCCTGTGGAGATTGGCCCCATCTCAGGCTCGATACCCGGTGGCAGCACACTCTTGATCGCGCCCAACCGAGTATTGATCAAGTTGCGTGCGAAGTAGATATCGGTGCCTTCCTCAAAGACCACGGTTACTTGCGACAGGCCGTAACGTGACAACGATCGGGTATAGGCCAGATTCGGCAACCCATAAAGCGCGGTTTCCACTGGGTAGGTAATGCGTTGCTCGGCCTCCAGCGGCGAATAGCCGGGAGCCGCCGTATTAATTTGTACTTGGACGTTAGTGATGTCCGGCACAGCGTCGATGGGCAGGTGTTGATAGCTCCAGATCCCGATGCCCAGGATCACCAGAGTCAGACTCAGGAATAAATAGCGCCGCGCAATGGCAAGGCGCAAGATGGACTCGATCATGATGCGCCTCTTAGTGTTCGTGTTCCGCTTCGGATTTTTCGATGTCGGCCTTGATCAGGTAGCTGTTCTTGCTGACATAGGACTGCCCGGGGTTCAGACCTGATAACACTTCGACGTAACGGTCATCAGCACGACCAAGTCGTAACGGCGCAAAGCCGTATTCGGATGCGTTTTTGACAAATACACCCGGCTGTTCGTTTAGGGTTTGAATGGCCGCTTTCTCAACCGCCAGATCCACTCGGAATTCCCCCACGATAATTTGTCCTTCTACCAATAAACCGGGCGTCAATCCGCTGGAGCGGTTATCGAGTTTTACTCTCGCCAACTGATAAGGCTTGTCGAGCGCAGGAATGATGTGCTGGATCTGGCCACTGAATTCTCGCTCATCCACATCGATGTGCGCTGACTGGCCTGCCTTGACAACGGATTGTTGTGACGGATAAATGCGGAATTCCGCCCACAAGGTGTCGAAATTCGCGATGGAAAACAGCACTTGATCCTGTGTCATTTCGCCGGTGTTGGCGTGGCGCTGGATAACGGTCCCACTGATAGGAGCTTGGATCGGATAGACTTTCAGGCTTTCGTTGGATTCCACTTCAGCAAGTAAATCGCCTTTTTTGATGGCGTCACCGATGGTGTGCTTAACCGATTTGATCAGGCCGGAGTAACGCGCCCTCACATGGCTGATTTGTCCGGCGTCGGTGGTGAGACGGCCGTAGGCAACGATACTCTGGCGCAGCAGTTGGGACGAAGCACTGGCGGTTTTGATTTCCACCTGGGCGGCCATGACATCATCAATACGGGTACTTTGTTCTTCTCCGTGTTCACCACCGTGACCATGTTCTCCCTCATGATCGTCATGATCCTTTTCATCATTGCGATGTTCTTCATCAGTATGCGTATGATCCGTTTCATTTTCGTGGTGCGCTTCGTCATCGTGAACCTCTTCGCCTTCCTGATGGCTGGTTTGGGGCGCATGATCTGCGTGTGAGTGGCTTTTTTTGTCCGGTGTTTCAGCGGCAAATGCAGGGTTCTGACTCAGCCACCCCACAAGTATTGCGGATAATATCAGGGTCAATTTCATATTAAAAAATCCTGTCTGGTTTGCTCGCACCGTTTCGCAAATGTTGAACAGCGCGGCGAGTAAGGTTTATTCCGTCAGCGGCTGCGCCGTAAGCTGTTCGATGACCGCTTGATTCAACAGTGCGACGGTTGCCGTCTCAATCATCTGCTGCTTGGCGTTCAGTAGCTCCTGTTGCGCAGTAATCCAGTCTTGATACTTCAAGCGTCCCCGATCATAGGCTTGGCGAGTGATCGTCAGAGCTTTTTCCAGATCGGGAATCACGCTTTGCTTCAGCTGCTGATGGGCCGCAATAAACTGCTCACGTTGCGAATAAGCACTATAAAGCCGACTATGCAGCGCCAATAACCGGTCGCTGCGCCGATACTCCAGTGCATTGCGTTCTGCCAGCGCGGATTTTACGGTACCGCTGTTACGACTTTCATTGAACAAGGGCATGGAAAAGCCGAGCGTGAGCGCTGAGTCCCCTGTCTCCTCGAAGCGTCTAATGCCAAACTGCCAACCGAGGTCGGCACGGTTCTGAGTCTGTGCCAGACGTACTTCGGCGTCTTTCAAGCGTTGTTCAGAAGCAAAAACCATGATGGCCGGTGATTGTTGAACCGCTGTGTATAGGTCAGAAAAAGCTTGGCTCTGACCAAAAGCGAACAGATCTCCCTCGACGCTCGAGAACTCGATCTTCGTGCTTCCCCAGAAACGCGCGAGTGCGATCTTCTGCCGTTCCAGGCGTCGGCGTAAATTTTCTTGCTGGATGTTGGATTGGGTGAGCATGGCCTTAGCACGCATCACTTCAGCGTCCGATATTGCGCCACTGTGGGCGCGATTTTTGACGGTGTTGTGCAACGATTTTGAAAGTTCCACCGCTTCTGCTGCCAGTTTCAGCTCCTGTTGCGTGGACATAAGTTGAATGAAGCTGCCAGTTAACTCTCCGAGGACATCAAGGGTTTGCGCCTGTCGTTCGAGTTCTAGCGTGTTCATTCTTGCATTCGCTAAGGCAACGCGTGATTGTCGCTTGTCTCCAAGCTCGATTACCGAAGAAAGGGCTACGGTCAGCTCAGCGCTATCGAAGCTCGATACCTCACCCGTACCCGCGAAATTCTCTAGTTCCACACCCAACTGATACGCGGGCTTCAAATCAGAGGTTTCGCGCTCCGATGCCAAGCGCTGGCTTGCAAACTCAAACTGATGCAACTGTGGATTTTGTTGCAGAGTTCTTTCAATAGCCGTTTGTAATGTCAGCGCTTGTTGTGTATTTGCTGAATAGGAGAATGACGAGATGAGTGCGCAGCTCATGGCAAGTATCAGCGCAGCACCCCATTGCTGTGGCACTAAATAATTTTTTAACATAGGTAAACCTTTCAACGGTTTGGCAATAAGGTTCTCTGTCCGCTTGTAGAGGACAGAGAACCACCCTTTATTTGGCGATATTGCCGCTATGGGAAGGGTTTACCTCGGTTCTGGGCGGATCACGGTGAAAAGCCACTTTGACCACGGCATCCGAAGGTAATGGCTTGTCAAATACTGCGGAAAACTGTACGCCGCCTTTTTTCTTCATGGTATGGGTCAGCATGGAAGGCACGTAATCTGTCGTCGTTTCGGCGATGAGTTGACCTGATTGTGAATAAGCTGCTACATCCACATGGCCGCGGGGCAATCCCATGGGCAGGCTGGATGTCAGGCGGCCCGATACCTTGGTGGAGGCATCGGCCGAATAAGCCATCAGCTTTTGGAAGCGCCATTCCTGATCTGGCTGCGGGACAATTTCAACAGAATAGTTTTCGCCCGCCCAAGCAGACGCAATAACACAAGAACCCAATAACAGGGAGACAAGAAATTTTTTCATGGTTCGTTCCTCACAATTGAACAAGTCGATAACCGAGACAACAAGTCCGGTCGGTATTAATGCCTGAGTATTCGACTAGCCAATGGGAGGGGGGTTATCCGGTGCTCCGGCGAAAGAATGGTAGATAAAGCGGTAGTCCGAGCTCCCTTTACCTAACGTTGTGAGTTCCAGGTTATCCGGATGGCCACCCAGATATAAACACGTCATGCCATGGCAATGGCAGCAGTGATGACAATCCTGGAGAACTGAGCTGGCGGGATCGGCGGCCTTGGTTGCTTCCATGGAGGTTTTCTTGACTGAATCAGCAGGAGCTGAATCATGCTCATGATCGAAGTTTAGGTGTTCTGTTCCAGACTGATGAAATCGGTGGGCGTCCGCCATGGCAGCCACGGATTGCAACGCAATCAGTGCGGCTAACAACAAGGTTAAATAATGGCGGATGTTCATGTGAATTGTGGAGCCCTTATGTTATTCGGTTCAAAACACTGATAGAGACTATCATATTATAGAAGAATTCCCCAAATGCTCATTTTTAATCAGGATTTTAGCTGCAAAATACGTCGTGCTCCGTTTAGGACAACGACACCAATAATGAGACCAATCAACAGATCCGGATAGCGAGAACCGGTCCAAGCCACCAATCCACCGGCAAGGATCACCCCTAGATTGGCAATCACGTCATTGGCGGAGAATATCCAGCTAGCTTTCATATGGGCACCATTATCCCGACTTTTAGCAATCAACAGCAGACAGGTCACATTGGCCACCAAGGCGACAAGGCCGAAGCTCATCATCAAAGTGGAAACCGGTTCACTACCAAATACCAATCGCCTTACCACCTCGCCCAAAGCGCCCAAGGCGAGAATGATCTGAAGCCAACCGGAAAAATGAGCTGCGCGCAACTTCATCCGCACACTGTGCCCTACGGCATACAGCGCCACGCCGTAAACGGCGGCATCAGCGAACATATCCAGGGAGTCCGCAATCAAACCAGTGGATTGTGCCCACCAGCCAACGGTGATTTCAATGGCAAACATGATGCCATTGATTGCCAGTAGCCACTTGAGAATACCAGCTTCTCTTTCTGCCTCCTGCTTTGCGGAGGCCTGTGCACGGACGAGGGGCTCGCTGGCGACGGGCGTTGTGCTTACCAGCCTCGCGCCCAGACCGACTGATTGCATTCTTTTTTCAATAAGGTCAGCGTTATCACCATGGTAGACACGCACCTTGCGCTTGGGGGTATCGAATTCCAATGTGACTTTAGGTTCCGTACTGTCCAATGCCATACGGATCATGCCTTCCTCTGAAGGACAGTCCATCTTGGGAACATGATACTCACTAACAAAGCCGCCATGAGCAGTATCGTGTATCTCGGCAGTCTGGGACGTGTTCTCCGTCGCGTCACTTTGGCAATGGCCACCGCATCTGGTTGTCATAAAAAGCCCTTGTTCTATCCAAGGTGTGCAGTTTAAACTCTATAGTCACTATAGGGTCAAGCGCAGAGATTGAGTAAATGAAGATTGGCGAGCTGGCAAAAAGGACGGATTGCTCGGTGCAAACTATCCGTTACTATGAAAAAGAACAGTTGCTGTGCACGACTCAGCGTAGTGACGGCAATTTTCGACTTTACGATGAAGCTGCTATCGAACAGCTGCTATTTATCAAGCTCTGCCGCAACCTGGATCTCAGTTTGTCCGAGATCCGCCAGTTACTCACATTAAAACGCTCTCCGGGCGCGCAATGTGATCAAGTCAATCGCATGATGGATGAGCACATTCAACAAGTAGAAACACGCATTCAGGAGCTGGTTGAACTGCGCAAGCATTTGAAAGTGCTTCGCCGCAGCTGCTCCAGTGAAAGGACGATCGAACAGTGCGGCATCTTGCAGACGTTAACCACTGATCAGCATAAAAATCGGTAATACTTGCGCGCTTGAAATCGGACGCCTGTGGTTTCTCGTGTTTCAATTTGGACAGTATTTAAAAAATACCAGGGAAACCAGAAGCCGTTCGTTTCTGAAAAATTGCGAGCGAATTTAAGCGCCGCAACAGTCGCCTTTGCCCTTACTTTCTGGTGCGAGTTGAATCGGCGGACAAGGCACGGAGCCATAAGAACAATATACACAGCAGTCACCCGCTTTGGGTTTCAACAAGGTTTGACACTGTTTGCACTCGTAGAACCATTGGCAGGCGTCAGTCGGCATGGTTTCCATTTTTTTATGGCCGCATTCGGGACAAGTCAACTCTGACTGCAAAATCACCTTTGGCATCATGGTGTTTCCTTTTTTACGATGGTTGACGGATAACCGGCATTGGTGGTCGCTTCGACCAATCTGTCAACGTTGGTCAGAGAATCCTCAAAGGTCACTACGGCTTGCTTATGCTCATAACTGACCTCGGCTTTTGTCACGCCTTGGACCCTGGTCAGCGCCTTTTTAACCGTGATCGGGCACATGGCACAGTTCATGGTTGGCAGATCCAGCGTGATGGTTTGTGGCTTGGCCCAGGCCGAGAAGCTGGCGATGGTCAATGCGAGACTGAGAATGATTTTCTGTATGGTTAGCTCCAGAGTGTTCATGCGAACAGAGGAATCCAGTAGGCACTGGTAACAAGAACCAGCGCGACGATTACCGCGATCCAGAAAACCATTTGCCGCCGTTTCCGAGTTTGCGGCACAGCGCAGGCGGTTCCCGGTTCACAGACCTCGACCGGTTGATAAACCTGCCAGCCCGCCCAACTGAACAACAACATAACAAGCATGATGAATACGGGACGGTAGGGCTCCAATACAGTCAAGTTACCGATCCAGGCCCCGCTGATACCCAGTGACAAGAGCAGGAAAGGCCCAACACAACATAGGCTCGCGCCGATGGCAGCGGTAATGCCACCGATGATAGGTAGCCTTGTGTTGGTGAATGACTCTTTTCCTGCCATCGCCGACTCCACTTTATTGACCTGATGAAATCAGTGTAAATGCCGTACCAAGGTACGGAGTCAAGCCCAATGCCTTTTATTGACGAGGATCAGGTTGGAGGGATTCAACAATAGGACAAGCCGCATTATCAGGATTGGTCCGGCACTGTGTGACGAGTTCTTCCAACACCTGTTCCAGGCGGTGCAGATCGTTAATTTTTTCACGCACGCTGGCCAGCTTTGCTTCGGCCAGTTCCTGGACTTCCGAGCAATGCGACTCGCCCAATGACAGCAGGTTGTTGATCTCCTCCAGCGTAAAACCCAGTTCCTGGGCACGTTTGATGAATAAAATTCCAGCCAAGGTTGCGTTTGGGTAAGTACGGTATCCCTCGGCGGGTTTGGGTGGTTGACGGATCAAACCACGGCGTTCGTAGTAGCGGATGGTTTCGACGTTGACACCTGCTGCCTTGGCTAACTGGCCAATGGTGTAGTTTTCGTTCATGACCAGAGCGCTCCCAGCGGGACAGCATAGAGATTGTCACCAAAGGCCGTCGTGTGATCACCATCGTAGAGCAATGCACCGATTTTGCAGCGCTCTCCGGCCACACTTTGAAAGCGTTTCAAGCCGGTAAAATCCTTGGCACTCAAGGTTGCCGCAGCCTTGACCTCAATGGCAAAACAGTCGCCCATGGCGTTTTCGATGATCACATCAACTTCCACTTTGTCCTTGTCGCGGTAGTGGTAGAAGTTCAACGGCTCCTCGATCCACACCGCCTGTTTGCGCAATTCGTTGTAGACGAATGATTCCAACACCAACCCAAAATCGCCTGGATGTTTCAGCAAACGCTCCCGATTGAGGCCCCGCACGGCGCACATCATGCCGGTATCGACCGAGTGCAGTTTGGGCGTTTTCACCAGGCGCTTATATTCGTTGGAGTGCCAGGCCGGCAGCTGTTCCACCAGGAACAACTGCTCCAGTAAGGCCATGTATTTTTTGATGGTCAGCCGATCCAGGCCCAGTTTGCTGCCCAGCTCAGTCAGATTAACCAGCTTGCCGGCATAGAACGCGGTGAGCTTGAGCAACTTGGCCATGAGATCTGGGTGATCGATGTGGGTCAGATCGCGGATATCCCGCTGGATCAAGGTGCTCAGATACTGTTGATACCAGGCTTGACAACGCCGCTCGCTGGTCCGTTGTAAAGGCTCTGGAAAGCAACCGGTCACCAAGCGATGGAGCAGATGCTCCCGCACACGGATGTCCTGGGTGGTGGGTACCTTCTGATCCAGCAGTTTGGTCAGAAAGCCCGCTTGCCGACCCTGGATTTCGCACTCCGATAGCGTCATCAGGCGTATCGATTCCATCCGGCCTGCCAGGGAATCCGATAACCGGGGCAACAACAAAGCATTGGCGGAGCCCGTCAATAGAAACCGGCCGGGGGTACGCAGTTCGTCCACGGCCTGCTTGATGGACACAAACAGTTCGGGAAGACGTTGTACTTCGTCGAGGGCAATCCGAGTGGGCGGCAGATTGCGGATAAACCCAACCGGATCAGCCCGGGCAATCTCAAATTGGGCCTGATCATCCAGGGTGATAAAGGTCCAGTTGTCAGCTCCCGTTTCCGTGATCAGCGTTTTCACCAAGGTGGTTTTACCGGCTTGGCGAGGGCCCATGATGAACACCACCGGCGTATCACTCAGCGCCTCTTTGACATTGTGATCAGAATAACGTGGATACATGAATGGGATCCCAGCTAATTGATGGTTGAAAAACGTCTATTAGGTATTTTAATGTCGTCCATTCGTTATTACAATAGCGTCTGATTGCGAAAAGGCTGCCACACGGTCGCTTATCGAAAACTCTAATAGAAACGAGCTATAGAAATTGCCGGCGAAACTGAATACTTGGAATCCCAATAATGACCGCTAAAAACCTGTTAGCCAGACTGCGTCATCCGTTGATGCCACTATCAGCGGAAATCTAAGTCGATGGCAGCCATCTATCAGACAGCCTATCCTCGAATCAAGTCAGATATCACAGAAGACGAATTGGGGGATATTTATACACCTACAACGGAAGATCAGCGATGGGCTTTGCGTCACTGTAGACGGTCAAGCGCCTCTTTTTTGGGATTATTGGTTCAATTGAAGACGACACAACGTTTGGGCCGATTCGTTGGTCTTGGCGATATTCCCAAACCGATTATCGCGCATATCAAAACCCAGTGTCGCTCGCGGGTGACACAGCAGGACCTCCATACCTATTACACATCGGGCGCGAAGGACCGCCATGTAAAGCTGATTCGACGCCATCTCAATATCAAAGCCTACGATGCCGCTAAGACATCTGCATTGGCGCAGACTTGGGCACTGGAAGCAGCGACCACCAAGGCGGCATTACCGGATATTATCAATGTCACGCTGGAATATTTGGTCAAAGAGCGATACGAACTCCCGGCGTTCAGTGTACTTGAGCGTATCTGTCAGGCGGCCAGGGCTGAAGTCAACACTCGGTATTACGATCAATTGTGTGATTTTTTAGAGTCTGAAAGTCGCCAGTGCATTAACGATATTCTTCGATCCAGCACGGGGTTAAATGGTTTTGGTTGGAGTACTCTGAAAAATGAACCCAAACGCCCGACCCCTCGTAATATCCACGCGTACATCCAATACCTGGAGTGGCTGACATCTCTGCAAACCCTTTTACCCACGGATTTGGGGTTGCCGCCGGTGAAACACCAGCAATTTATCAACGAAGCCAAGGCCCTGGATTACGCTGAGCTGATAAAGCTCCGGCTGAATAAGCGATTTGCACTCGTCATCGTCTTAATTCGCCACCAATACGCACAAACTTTGGATAATGCCGCCGATATATTTATCAAGCTGCTGTTAAAAATGGATCGCTCGGCGCAAAAGCTGCTGGAGAAATACCTGGCAGACCATCAAAAGCAAACCGATCATTTGATTTCTGTGCTGTCTGGGACAGTTAAGGTGTATCTGGATAAGCCCGATTCGGTGACGGCCTTTGATCCGGTACTGGGAAAGAACAGTGATCAGCTACTGCAAATGTGCGAGCAATATATGGCATTCGCAGGCAACAACTATTTGCCGTTCATGGTTCAACTCTACAAAAAACAACGATCGACCTTATATCGCACGATTGAAATACTCAACCTGGCATCGGCCACGGAAGACAAGGATTTGCTCAATGCTTTTCAGTTTATTTTGAAGCACAAACAGCGTCGCACGGAGTTCCTGTCCATTCAGAACGATCCGAACGATCCATCTTCCAGGAATGTCATCAATATTCGCTGGATTCGAGAAAGCTGGTGGAAATTAGTCACGGGAAAATCAACCAAATCAGCACAGGTGACTGAGGTTAATAAAAGCTGTTTTGAGCTGTGTGTGTTTGAACGGATCGCTGAAGAACTGAGTACCGGTGACTTGTTCGTTCCCTACAGTGAAACCTTCGATGATTACCGGGAGCAGATGATCACCTGGGAAGAATACGAAGCGCAGTTGCCTACCTATTGCGAGGAAGTAGGGCTCGTCGCCGGTGATACAGAATTTACAAGCTCCCTGAAGAAGTCGATGGAGGAAAGCTGTTGTAAAGCTGACAGCCGATTCCCTGATGACGAACTGGTTCGCATTGAAAATGGGAATCTAATTATTGGAAAGCCAAAACCGGATCAACCATCACCAGAAGTCGAAGAAATTGGAGCGCTATTGCGCGATCGATTGGACAAAATCAATGTGCTTGATGTGATTATCAATGTTGAAAAATGGCTGAACCTGAATAAACATTTTGGGCCGTTGTCGGGTTTTGAATCACGTATCAGTGACCCAGTGTTACGTTTTGTTCTGACCATATTTTGCTATGGCACTAATATCGGCCCCACCGAAACCGTACGTTCGGTGCAGGGCATATCTCGCAAGCAAGTCGCTTGGCTTAACCTAAAGCGCACCACAGAGGCCCGTCTCGATAAAGCCATTGCGAAAATCAATAGCGAGTACAAAAAATACCGGCTCATAGAGTGTTGGGGATCAGGCAACAGTGTGTCGGCCGACGGAAAACTTTGGGATCTCTACGAAGATAATTTGCTATCTGAATACCATATTCGGTATGGCAGCTACGGCGGCATTGCCTATTACCACGTTTCGGACACCTATATTGCATTGTTCAGCCGGTTTATTCCCTGCGGTGTCTACGAGGCGATTTATATCCTGGACGGCCTACTCAACGATGAATCTGATTTTAATCCGGACACCGTTCACGGCGATACACAGGCGCAATCCACACCCGTCTTTGGCCTGGCGTACCTGCTGGGCATCAAGCTCATGCCGCGTATCCGAAATATCAAAGATCTCAGCTTTTATAAACCTGATCGCTCCATGGTGCTCAAGCATGTTCAGTCCTTGTTTAAGGAACCGATCAAGTGGGATCTCATTGAAAAGCACTATGCGGATATGATGCGAACGGCCATGTCCGTTAAAGCAGGAAAAATCACCGCCTCGACAATCCTGCGCCGGTTCGGCACCAAGAACCGGAAAAACAAGCTGTACTTTGCGTTCCGAGAGCTTGGGCGCGTGGTTAGAACCATGTTTTTGCTGGAATACATTACCGACGTTGATCTACGCAAAACAATCCAGGCAGCGACCTGTAAGAGCGAAGAGTTCAATGAGTTTGCCCGGTGGTTGTTTTTTGCTAATGGCGGGAAAATTCCCGCAAACTTAAGACACGAACAAAGCAAAATCGTGAAATACAATCATTTGCTGGCCAACTTCGCGATCCTATACAACGTAAACGCGATGACCGAGGTGTTTAATCAATTGAAGTCGGAAGGGCACAATATCACTCGCGACCACATGGCCGCATTCTCGCCGTACCACACCGAACACTTAGGCAGATTGGGAAGTTTTGAGCTAGATCTGACCAGGCAGGTCAAGCCCATGACTTTTGAGCTTCTTGTTGATTAATGCTTTAAATTCAAATGGTTGCATTCCAAGTGGCTAAATTCAACGCTTTTACCGGCCGGACCTCTTACAGGGATGGGCATAGAAGTGGGTTGAATCCAAAGTGTGGGATGATCTCAAAATTGTCTAAGAGATATTGATAAACGATCAAGGCGTCAGGGCAAATTGAAAACCTCCTACATCGTCAATAGAGATTGAGGGTGATTCCACTACCATTCATGTCCTCTGAGAGAGTCCAGGCGCTTTTGTACTTCGTAGAGCGCCCCGAAGTCCCCTTTCCCGATCAGGCTCAGTAATCAACGTGTACCGCCAGTTGATTAGTTATGGCCGTTAGTTGGGGAAAGGTTCTTTAGCGCATCCTCGATCATCTCTTCAGGTGGCTCTTCATATATAAGCGTGGTTGATGGATTAACGTGCCCCGCTATTTTTTGCGCTATTTTCACCGATTTTTTCTGTTTATGGATCACATTGGTGATTAGCGATCGCCGACCACTGTGAGAGCTGGCTTTTTCTATTCCAGCCCAATCACGGAGCATTAATGCCATATGCTCTTGTAACGTGTTTGGAGAATATGCGCCGCCTTTTTGGGTGATAAAAAGAGGGGAGGAGGGCTTGAGTCGTTCCTCTTTAACCAAGCGAAGATGTAAGTATTCAGACAATGCCTCTCTGAGATCAGCATCAACCATTGGTAAATCTCGAGACTTACCACGATGTTTCTTCACTGGCGGATAAAAGTTTTCTGGATCTATTTCAGCGCCCGATTTAGCAAGCGATTCGATTTGCCGAACCAGTTTATTAAAACTGTCTATATCGAAGCTAATCGTATGACGGTGATATTTGGATTTGGAGCGTTTCATCGCATCAGCCCCCTTTGTATAGGAAGCTGGCAAACTAAGAACCTCGTATAGATGAAAATCCGTTCCGCTAGGATTAAGTCGAGCAACTTCTTTAATCTGGAGGAGCGATATTTCCTGGGCACGAAGGCCGAGCTTAAAGCTAATCTGCATGATGGCCGTGTTCTTTTCAGGGTATCGATGTTGTTTGATAACATCAAACAGATATCGCTGCTGCTCTACGGTAGGAACTCTGGCTTGTCCAGACTTGGGCATTTTGACCTCCGAGTAGGGATAGATTAAATCCGTAATAATAGGATTTTAACGGATTATAGTGATTTCGATAGTGAGGTTTGACATAGAGTTGCAATTTTCCACAATACAACCAATATCATGATTTATCGGGAAAAAACCGGAGATCGAACATGAAATCTGAGATCGATATCGAAGTCGCCAAGAAACTTTTCCATAAAATCGCTAGTGAATGGAGCCTTACAGCCGCAGAGATAAACGCTTTACTCGGTGGCACTGGAGACATCGATGATCGCCAATTAACCGAAGAAGATATATTGAAAATTTCCACGATAGCTGGAATCTACGGAGCACTACAGACCTTGTTTGTTGACGAGAGCCAATGGCGTGGTTGGGTCAGAAAGCCAAACAGCGATTGGAACGGGCTATCCGCTTTGGATGTGATGATCTCTGGAAAGCTTGAAGATATTCAAAAGGTTCGAAATTATCTCTCCGCCTGGGGCGAACAGCACAACCTTTAACTCTCTAGCCACTCATACCTGATATCTAACTCTATCCCAAACCTTAGTAATAGCCATACTTGTGGATCTGGACGACGACATTACTAATTGTCTTGGAAATTCACCATTTGTTCTGGAAATCTTCACTGTTTTACTTGGTCATCCAGCTTGAGTGATCTGGCTGATCTAGGAGAATCTACAATTCGGCATAATATATATTATGTTAAATTACCTATCATGCCCCGAACCCGTCATACCAAAGTAACCAAAGCCCTCGCCACCAGCCTGTCAGCCGCTCCGGCATCCACCAGATGCACTTCTACAACGCTATGATCCGTGGCTTCACGTACCAGCGTACATTCGGTTCGTGCCGGGCCTACTTTGAGTTGTGACAAAAAGTGCAGTTGCAGGTCCGCCGCAATTCTGTGTGGGCACATGGCTTCTGCTGCGGCTTCTACGGTGATGGCCTGTACACCGCCGTTGATGGTGCCGATGCTGTTGGCTACGTAGGGATTGTTGGTGATTTCCACGATACCGGCTTCAGCTTCTATCACGTCGATGCCCAGGCGTTCATTGAGTAATTCCGGGTTATGGTGGTCTGCTGATCTTTTCTTTAACTTGCCCACCCAGAGATTCGGATCGTAGCTGTCCACGCCGCTGGCCCCGGTTCTGGGTATTCTGATAAAGGTGATCAGCCCCCTTGCTGCGTGCGTTAACGCGGTTTCGGCTTTATTCGGTTGATCAATGGCTCCTTGTAAGGTGGGTATATCCGTGATGCCGTTTCCGTCATACAGGTCGGCGCTGACGAAAATGACCCGTTTACCGAGTCGTGCGGTTTTGGCATCCACCACAATTGGGCCCCGCTGTATGGGGGCGATGCGGTGCACAGAAAGATCCTGGGTGGCCGTCCAATCCGGGCTCCATGCGGCTAGCACCGGATCGGAGCCCGCTACATCGAGCATCGTCGCCAGAACACCCAGCCTGGCACTGAGATGGTCGTCTGCCCGAATTTCCCTGCTCAAAGGCGCTGTCATAATGCAGCGTTCCGGGGTCACCAGAATGGAGTTCAGATGCAGATCAAAACAAAAGTTGCGCTGGGGCGATTGGAGTTCAGTCATGTTAGTCATTTTTGCTTGTCATCCATGGCCATTCGCATCACTTTAGCCAGCATGTTAATGGCCAGGTTGGGTGACAGGCGGTACAGCAAACTCAAAAATCGGGAGTCTGCCCCGATGTGCAATCTGAAGGTGTTTTTCTCGATCGCAGTGACGATGCGCTGGGCCGTGATTAGGGGTGACATACCGGGGTGGAATCGTTCGTATTTGTCGAGGGCGACCGGATGCGAGTCACAGTTCTTGGTGATGTTGGTTTTGACCGCGCCGGGAAAAACTACAGTCACTCCTACGTTGGTTTGCTTCAGTTCAGCATAGAGCCCTTCGCTTAGGAGTTTTACCGCTGCTTTGCTGGCGCCGTAGATGGTTTGTTTGGGGAATGCAAATAATCCCCCCATGCTGGATATATTCACGATATGGGCCACCGGGCGATTCAACAGCATGGGCAGGAACACCTTGGTCATATTGATGACGCCGAACAGGTTCACGTTGATGACTTTTTTGATCACTGCATCGTCCAGGTCGCTCACCGGAACAAAAGGATGAATGACGCCGGCGTTATTGATGATGACATCCACATATTGGTGCTTGTGAGTTACTTCATCACAGAGTTGTTGTACGGATTCACGGCTGGATATATCGGTTTGATGCAGGCTCAGACGGGTGGCAAGTGGTCCGGCTTTGGTCTGCGTGTCTATCAGTCCATCCAGATTAATGTCAGCCGCTGCGACGATGGCGTTTTTGTTCAACAGCGCCAGTACAATCTGTTGGCCTATGCCGTTGCCGCCGCCGGTTACCACTACCACTTTTCCCATCAGGTCCATATACGTTGCTCTGCCCTACTCTATGCGTGACCCTATTTTATACTTGACCCTATTTTATACGTGCCGCGACTACACCGCCGTCACACAGGATGTCGGTGCCGGTCAGGTAGCTGGCTTTATCGCTGGCACAGAACGCGAGCAGTTCCGCAATTTCTTCGACCTTCCCAAAACGCTTGAGGGCCGCGTTCTCCAGCATATCGGCAGACCCACTCTTCTCTTCCAGTCGCCCCATCTGGGTATCGAAGCTACCGGGTGACACCGACAGAATTCTCGCGTTTCTGTCGCCAAACTTTCCGGCCATGCGCTGGCAGTACCAGATCACAAAGGTTTTGCTGATGGCATAGGCCAGCCCGCTTCGATACAGGGGCTTGGGCATCAGTCGGCAGGGAAACAGCAGCTTGTTGATGAATTTTGTTTGATTGGTGAAAGCCAAACGGAAAGCCCGGGTTGGAATCATGATGGTGGGCAGCAGATGCCCAGCCATGGAAGCGACATTCACCAGGGCAAAGCCTGGTGCCGCCAGGGCGAGTGCGGCCTCTGTAATATGAATGGTGCCGAGGGTGTTGACTCTCAGGATCGTCAACGGGTCTGCCATCTGGGGGCTGATCCCCGCTGTATGGACCACACAACGTAAGGTGCCCTCTCCTGCCCGTTTCTGGTCAGACATATTTGCCGCATCGTGAAAGAGCTGTTGCACCGCCTTCTGGTCCGTAATATCACACACCCGAGTGGTGCATTCGATACCCAGGCTTTGCAGTTCGGTGGCAGCCTGGGTTAACTTGTCATGGCTGATATCGCAAATGATCAAGTGATATGATCCTTGCCCAGAATTTTCGCGCAGGCCAGGCCCATGCCACCTGCCCCACCGGTAATGATTGCCAGATCGCTCATGTTGGTGTCCTTATGCCGCTGTGTTCATTCAGCTGGCGTGTTCCAGTTCGAGTTGATTCACGTCTGGCACCGAATGCAGGCTCAGCAACGCCAACGCACTCAAGCCCATTAATACAGCGGTGAGAATCAGGAAGGGCTCGTAGCTTTGGTAGGCATCGAAAACGGCACCCGCACCCAGGGGGCCAAAAGCGGTTCCCAACGAGAGGGCCATCACCATTGCTCCGTACAAAGCACCAAAGTGCTTCAAGCCGAAATACTTTGCTGCCAGATAGGCGATAACATCCACTTCCGAGCCCAGCGTCAGTCCAAAAATGGCGGCTGCGATTGCTTGGCTGACTGGGTTGGTTCCATCGTATATCAACAGTGCACAGGCCAGGATCGGGATCAGGAACGCAAATGCGCCGACCAGATGGCCGGGAAAACGGTCCAGCAGAAATCCGGTACCGAGGCGCCCCACTATGGAGAAAATGCCGATTAATGATGCCACGCTGGCCGCGGATAAAGGATCAGCGCCGCGATCCGTGAGGATGGGAACAAAGTGCACCACGATGCCGACGGCCGTAAAGGTGAAGAACCCCGCTGCCGCGATCAGTTTATAGAGCGCCGGTGAGCGCAGGCCTTGCTGCAGGCTGACGCCCGTCAATGGTGTTGCTGGAGCGTGATCCTCATCCGGGCTTGTGTTGCGCTTCACGTCCTGAGCGCCGCGAAACCTGAACAGAAGGATGGGGAACACCAGGATGAACCAGAGTCCGCCCATGGTCATATACGCCATGCGCCAGCCCAGTTTTTCAATCAGGGCCGTGGCAATCACCGGAAACACCGCCGCAGCAAAGGACGCGCCCGACAGCGTAATGGCCAGAGCCAGGCCTCTCGAGGTATGAAAGCGACTGTTGACCGCACTGGTCCAGACCGTTGCCTGGACCCACAAGGTGGACACCGCCAAACAGCCCCACAGAACTATCCAGTTGGTCTTGTCGCCGGTTGCAGTGCCGATCAGCGCAAAACAACCGCACATGAGAGCCGCACCGATCAAACCCACGATGCGTGGGCCGATGCGGTCCACCAGCATGCCCATGGGGATGCCGAATATTGCGCTGAAGAATGCAGCGATGGTTATGCCCGAAGCGATTTGCGCCCGGCTCCATTGAAATTCCGCCTGAATGGGAGCGATAAAAGGCCCCATGGAATACACATACATGGTGGCCGTGGCATAGCCCAATCCCGCTGCAATCGGCAAAAACCAGAATCCACGCCACTCCTGCATTGCGCTCTGCGTTGAGTTCATACCGGGTTTCCCTCACTGTTCATTATTATTGTTTCAGTTCTCGTTATTGGCCTTTGAAGTGGCCGGGGCGCCGTTCGGTTACCGCCCGTATCCCTTCAGCAAAGTCTTCGGTTTTCTGTAGCTTTAACTGTTCTGCGTGTTCCCGCAGGATGGCCTCCTCCACTTCCCGCGCCAGTTCTCCACGGAGCGTTTCCCGGGTCGCAAGCAATCCGAGGGGGGCGTTTTCAGCAATCTGGCTGGCAAACTCCAATGCGCTGTCCAGCAGGGATTCGTGGCCGGCCGATACCCGGTCGACCAGGCCCCATTGCAACGCTTCTTCGGCCCGGTACCGGTTGCCTGAGAGAAACGCTTCAAGTGCCCGCTGCTCGCCGATGAGCTTGGGTAAGGTGTGAGTAAGTCCAAATCCTGGATGAAATCCTAGTTTCACGAAGTTGGCGGAGAAACGGGCGTCTGGAGAGGCAATCCGGAAATCGGCGGCCACCGCCAGCCCCAGCCCTGCGCCAATGGCGGCACCCTGTACGACAGCAATGATGGGCTTTTTGCTCTGAAACAACCGGATCACCTGATCGTAGAACTCCCGCAGTGGATCATCGCTGCTGGCTCCAAAGCCGTTCTCAGACACCAGATCGGCTCCGGCGCAAAAGACTTTGCCTTCGGCCACCAGCAAAATGACCCTCACCTCCGGTGACTGGTCCAGCAGCTCCAGGGCATCGGCAATGGCTCTGATCAGGCCCACCGTCGCAAAATTGGAAGGCGGGTTGGCAAAGCGAATGGTCGCAATATGCCTGCTGATACCGATATCCAGGGTATGGCTCATTGTGTTAATCCTTGTCCGGTTATGGTTTCTATCTTTTTGTAATTTATGGTTATTTTTGCTTTTCTGGCACCCGTCTAAGCACTCATCCGACTGTCTGGATTCTGTCGGTCCGGGGTGATTCTCCAACGCGAATGAAACTCAGCCATATATTACATAATAATCAACAGTTGTGTTTATTAATATAGCGGTGTTATCGTAATTTGATTCATAAAAATAATATACCCCGTGAGGGGCGGAATTAGTCGGATGCCATCATTGATCAATGTGTTGATTCGTTTTCGCTGGTTGTTTTTCCTGGGTTCTCTGCTGTTGCTGGGCTTCGCCATGGCAGGCTTCCAACACTTCAAATTTGACGGCTCGCCCCGAGCTTTCTTCTCTTCAGACAATCCATCCTATGCCCGTTTTGAGGCACTGGAGGACACCTATGGCAGTGATCTGAAGATCTTCCTGATGTTGTCTGCCAGTGAGGGCAGCATCATGGACCCGAATAGTTTGAAGGCGATACAGGAGCTGACTGACAAGGCATGGGAATTACCCTATGTCCGCCGCGTTGACTCACTTAGCAACTATCAATACACCTACAGTTACGATGATGAGCTGTTTGTCGAGGACATTTTCGGCGAACCGGTAATGGACGACCCTCAGTTGCTGGCGGAACGTCAGGCAGTCGCCCTGCGCGAGCTGGATATCGTTAATCGATTGGTATCCAAAGATGGAAAGCACGCGGCAGTGATATTGTCACTGACCCTGACCCCTGAGCAGACGCAAACCGGCGAAGGCGCAGATCTACTGCAGCGCAGTATTGAATTGTATGAAGCCATAGAGCAGCAATACCCGAACATTGAGATCGCCGCCACCGGCAGCCTGTTGAGTACGGTTTACAGCTCGGAAGTGGCCCGTAAAGATATGACATTCATGATTCCCGTGATGTTTGGCCTCATGTTCCTGGTGCTGGGTTTGCTCTTGCGCAGTGTGTCCACGGTGTTGGTGTCGTTCGGGGTGGCATTTTTTTCCGCCGTGGGGGCATTGGGTATCGCGTCCTGGCTGGGTATTACTTTTTCTGTGTTGTCAGTGAATGCGGTCATCATCAGCATTACGGTGGCGGTTGCGCACTGCATTCACATCTTTACCCAGTTGTTCAAGGAGTTGCAAACCCAGGATAAATTACAGGCCATTGCCTCCAGTCTGCGCATCAACTTCTTCGCGGTGACGGTGACCACACTGACCACGCTGATTGGTTTTTTGAGTCTCAATACCAATGATCTGCCGCCGGCGGCGGATCTGGGTAACGCTGCAGCGATTGGTTCAGCTGTGGCCTGGTTGCTGTCATTGACCATGTTGCCGGCGCTGGTAACGCTGCTGCCTTTCAAAGCGCACCAGACCAGTGAATTGTTGATCGACCGGGTCATGGACCGCCTGGCGGATCTGCTGATCCGGCGCAAGTACCTGGTGCTGCTATTTATGTCGGGTCTCTCGGTGCTTATGGTGGGCCTGAGTTTCATGAACGACCTCAATGATCGCCTGACGGAAACCCTGCATAAACCTCATGTTTTCCGCAGCGATACCAGTCTCATCGATGAGCATTTTGGTGCGTTGTATATCAATAACTTTGATATGGATTCCGGAGCGGAAAACGGAATTTTTGACCCCGGGTATCTCAAAAAACTGGATGAATTTTCCGAGTTTCTTCGGCGGCAGCCTGAGGTCAACGCGGTCCATACTTTCTCCGATGTTATCAAGAATCTGAATAAGAGCATGCACAACGACGATCCGGCCTATTACCGGATTCCGGATGATCGTCAGTTGATAGCGCAATATGTTCTGATGTATGAAATGTCATTACCCTTCGGGCTGGATCTGGGGGCGCAGGTGACACCGGACCGTCGGCGTACGCTGTTGTCTGCCAGCATGCCTTCACTTGATACCAAAACCGACATTGCGCTGGACGAGCGCATCTGGGGGTGGGAGCAGCAGAATCTGCCACCACACATGCAGGCACGTAACAGCGCCATCTCCACTATCTGGTCCAATCTTACCATTCACAGCCTGACCAATTCCTTGGAGGGCTCTGCCATTGCATTGGTATTGATTTCCATGGTGATGCTGTTGCTGCTGCGCTCTTTGCGCTATGGCCTGATCAGTTTGATTCCGAATATAGTTCCTGCCACGTTTGGCTTTGGAATCTGGTATCTGTATTCAGGCAGTGTTGGCTTGGGTCTTACCTGCGTTGCCATTATTACCATCGGTATTGTGGTAGATGATACGGTGCACTTTCTGGTGAAGTATCAAAAGGCACTCAGGGATCATCTGGGCGACGCCGAGCAGGCCATTCGAACCACCTTTCGCCAGGTGGGTTCTGCCTTGTTCATGACCACCGCGGTGCTGGCCAGTGGCTTTGGTGTGCTTGGTACCTCAAAGATCATTATCAACAGTGCGCTGGGTCAGGTGACCACCGTTATCCTGGTTGCCGCGTTCATTCTGGATGTGGTTCTGTTGCCCGTGATCCTGCTGATCGTGGACCGCAATCGTAAGTCTCAGTATCAACAAGCGAGTGAAGATTCGGTCGAATCCAGCGTACCGGTCTCGCCGTTGAAGGCTGCTTAAAGTAGTTTTTTCAGGTTTTTCAAGGGCGAGCGACAGCCGTTCAACCGGTTGAAGTGCGCGCCGGAATAATCAGGCTATACCCACGTTTTCAGCTTTATTCTTATAGTACCGGGTGGTACTATTAATCGAAGCAGACCTTTACCGTGATGAGCTGAACAACAATATGCAGAATGAATCCATACCCAGAATCCATCCATTGTTACCTTCAGACTGGAGCGCAGACATGCACGATGCAGTCAGCGCCTTTCCTGCCGGGCGGGACTTTATTCTGAATAATTGGGAGCAAGGAGAAGCCCGCGGTATGAACGGCGTGGGTGCAATGTTAAACCACCCTGCCCTGGCAAGGGCCTTCCTGACGTTCAACAACCACATAGCGAAAGACAACACACTAGCCAAACGTATCTGTGAGCTGTTGATTCTGCGGGTGAGCTGGTTGCGGCAGTCCGAATACGAGTTTCAACAACATGTGGTACTGGGATTGCGGGCCGGCCTGACGGAGGCGGAAATCGCCGCTATCCAGGATGGGCCGGGTGCTGCCATCTGGAACGAAGTGGACGCGAACTTGTTGCGAGCAGCTGATGACCTGGTTCGAGATGCCTGCATCAGTACAACCACTTGGAGAGCTCTCAGCAATGAGTTCAGCACTGAGCAAATGATCGACATCGTATTCACGGTAGGGTGTTACGAGGTGTTGGCGATGGCATTCAAATCTTTTGGTGTGCCCTTTGAGGCCTGTCTTGATCCAATGGCACCGGAAGTCAGAGCGAGTATGTTCAGGAACTCAACCAGTCCCGAGTGATTAGTACACCCTCTGTTTTGAACAAAGACTTTGTACAAGTAAAAATGAATGAAGGATTGCAATTATGTCAGCCGTTATCCAAGAAAAATTGAAGTCAACAGAAATCAGTCCCTTTATCGGCAGCCAGGTTCACCTCAGCAAGGATGAGCTGCTCAGTGGAGAGCATGCATCGGACCTGCGGGATTTGCTGGAACAGCGCGGCGTTCTGGTTTTTCCCAAAGTTAACTTTACCGATGAGGAACAAATCAAGTTCACCGAAACCTTAGGGAATCTGGCGCCAGAGATGGCGGGAGAGCCAACCTATAAAGTCACTTTGGACACCAAAGCCAATTCACGGGCCGATTATTTGAAGGGGTCCATGTATTGGCACTTGGACGGAACCATGAATGAAGTTCCTATTCTGGCTTCCATCCTGAGTGGCAAGGTGTTGGCGCCCACCGGTGGTAATACGGAGTTCTGCAACACTTATGCAGCCTGGGAGCAACTCTCTGATGAAGACAAAGAGCAGTTTGAAACCATGCAAGTCATGCACTCCGCATGGACCTCTCTGTTCTATTACGATCCAGAGCCCAGCCTGGCGAAAACCAAGGAGATGATGTCTATTGGTGAGCGTGTTCTGCCTTTGGTCTGGAAGCACCGGTCAGGGCGTAAATCTCTGGTAATTGGTTGTACAGCCCATCATGTGGAAGGCTTGAGTGCCCGGGACAGCACCCAGTTGTTGGTACGTTTGCGTGAATGGGCAACCCAACCCCAGTTCGTGTACAGCCATAAATGGTCGGTGGGTGACTGCGTGATCTGGGATAATACCGGCACCATGCACCGTGCCACTCCTTATGATCCCAACAGTGGTCGTCTGATGATTCGGACCAAGTTGCAGGGTGAAGAACCCTTCGCCTGATAAGCCGCACATTGGAACCCCGGCGTTATAGTTGGGGTTCCAATGTGGATCAGCCTGGGCTATTGAGATGCCAGGTCAGCAATTTCCTTCGTATCAAAGTAGAACGCCGTAATCTTCACCACCTTGTCATCTTTGATCTCCCACACCGCCACATAAGGCTGCGACACCGCTTTCCCATTGCTCTTAATTTTTGCATTCAAGTGGGATAGGTAGATGACCTTGTCCTCCGTCGGAACCATTTCACCTGGCGTAAAGCTCAGCTCTGTCCAGAAGCCCAAGGCGGCTAACCCTTCCCGATAGCCGTCCCAGCCGTGAAATGTTTTTCCATAGGGCAGGCCTTCCGGCATGATCATTTCCAGGTTGTCGTCCACAAAGGGGCGCACTATGTCCCAGTTGCCCTTGATGCCATTGGCCGCCATGGTTTGCAGGATTTCCAGATTGCGCTGTTGTTTAGGTGAAAGGCTCATCGCACTACCATCGTTTATGTGAGTTTCGGTTGCACTGGCGGCGCAGCAAAACCATGCTGCGCACAGTGAGAGGATAAGTTTGTGCCCGCTGCGGGTAAACATGGTTCAGTCGCCGGCGTTGATGGCGTCGGGCGACAGGTATTTGGTGGTCGACCAGCCACCGTCCACCACTATGGTCTGCCCATTAATGAACTCGGCACCCTTCGAGCATAAAAATGCGATGGTGCTGGCCACGTCTTCGGTCTCCCCCAATCTGGGATAAGGGGTCATGTCCACCTGCATGCGCCGGAATCCCTTGTCGTTAAACCGTCCCCGTACCATATCGGTCATGGTCACCCCGGGTGCAACACAGTTGGAACGTATTCCTTGTGGTCCATACTCGCAGGCCATATGTTGTGTCAGGGCAGTCAATCCACCTTTCGCCGCTGAGTAGGCTCCTCCCCGGCGCCCCCCGACCACTGCGAAAGTGGAGGTGACATTGACAATGGCTGAGCCTGGCTTCATGTGAACAATCACATCACGGGCCAGTCGAAAAGGTGCCCGCAGCATGATGCCAAGAAAATGGTCCAGGGTGTCGTCGTCAGTTTCATGCAGCGGCTTGGGACTGCCGATCCCGGCATTGTTTACCAGGTAGTTGATCTGGCCGAACCGCTCCAAAGTCGCTGTTACGATGGTTTGGGGCGCTTCATCGGTGGTGATGTCCACCGACAGGGTTAGCAGGCGTTCCGGATCGTTGATTTCTTTTTCCAGATTTTCCAGTTTGCTTTGATCACGCCCCACACCCACTATGGCCATGCCGTTGTTATGCAGCATTTTCGCCGTCTCCAGGCCGATGCCACTACCGGCTCCGGTGATGATCGCAACTTCCATTGGTTGTCCTCCACTTCGTGTTCCGGGTGTTCCACCCGTTTGTTTAAGCAAATACGTACAATCCCAGCACGATGATTGCGACCGAGAGCAACCATGCGTCGCAGGTCCAGCGCAGCCATCGAGGGCATTCTTTGACTTCCATAAAATGCCAGATCACAAACCGCATTTTAATGATCGCAATAATGATGATGAGGCTGGTGGTGGCAAAGCGATCCTGGGTTAGTCCGCTGTCCAGCACGCGATGGGCACCGCCACCCAGCCACCAGGACGCCACGGTGGTGGCAACAAGAAATGCCCAGACGTGGGCTAACCTGTCCTGCAGAAAACTGATATTACGAAATGGATTCACGGACGCCCTTCCCTCTCACATTAAGTACAGTAAAGCAAAAATGATAATCCACAGCAGGTCAACCATATGCCAGTAAACGGCACCGGATTCCACAAAGGCCAGGTTGCCAGAGGTGGCTTTTTTAAGCTCTAGATACGCCAGAGTCAGGATCGCAAGGCCCAGGGATACGTGCAGAAAGTGCAGCCCAGTGAACATGAAATAGTAAATAAAGAACTGACCGCTGATCTCTGGCAGACCGGCATCAATTTTGATGTACCATTCTACTGCTTTGATCAGCAGAAAGCAGACGCCCGATGCGCCCCCCATCATCAACAATTGACGGGCCTGGGTATATTCCTGTTTGCGGGCGGCCTTGAGGCACCAAGCCACCAGCAGAGAACTGCTGAGTAGTAAGATGGTATTAAACGCCCCCATATCCTGATTCAGGGTGTGCTGGCCTTGCAGGAATGCCATGGGTTCCCGTGCCCGATCGAACGCGTAACAGGCAAAATAGCAGGTAAATATCCAGAGGTCTCCCAATACAAAGAACCACATGGCGGCCTGACCGGGTAAACGGGTATTGGGTCTGACGGGAGCGCTGCCTGATGCTGTCGGATTAGGCTCGGTGAATCCAGTGTCTGTATCGTAGGTGATGCTGCTGTGGCTCATAACGAATGGCTACCTGATGCGATGTTCCTGGTTATAGCTCATTGGGTTGCATCGGCAAACCAAGCTCTTCGATGGGTTGCTCTTTGATGGCTTTGTACAGGTAGAACGTGAGACAGGTCTGCCAGGCAACCCAGATAACAGTTCCTTGATAGAACGCCAGTAGCCCGTCCCAGGCAAAGGGTCCGGTCTGGGTAATAAAGACCGGAGCCGCCACCAGCTCTGTTACCAGGGTCCAGATACTGAAGTACGCCAACCACTTGGGAAAGAGTTGTCGTTTATCCAGAAAAACAGCAATTGCAAACAGAGTGTACTGGATGATGAAACATCCCAGTGAGCCCACGAAACAGAGGAATCCCAACTCATACAACATGACCTGAATATGCGCATCGTATTCGGGGCGAAACGCACCCAGGGCGAACATGTATCCGGGAAACAGGCAACCGGGTAATCCCCCGACACCCAGAACAGCGATATACCCGTAGCGCAACACCGGGCTCACCCCTTCCATTCGTTTCATCTGTGTCAGCATAAGCCCCGAGTTCAGCGCATAAATGCCCAGTGACAATGCCAGCAGCACCACGGCTATGGACAGGTAGGGTGAGGTCATGAATGCCACGACGTCAGCGGTGGCCATGGCTGGTGTGGGTGGAGGCATAATGCGCCCGAAGATCACGAAGATGATCCCGAACAAAACGTAGAACACCGGAATGGACCAAAAGCAGATCCATTGATCCAGTTTTGGATTGCTCAGCATTCGGCTTTTGCTGAGTTCGATACCCGGCGATGTGGGAACCGCTGCACTGCTCATGCGGTTTGCTCCTGCCAGGATCGTTGTTGCGTGTTGGGTTGAGCGGCCTGCCTGATTACGGCAGCGCGGGTAACGACAAACATGACAGCAACGTAGCAGACATAGGCCGCCATGTGCAGCCAGAAACTGATTGCGCCATCCCATGCCAGTGGGCCGGTTTTATAAATGAGCGCACAGGCGCTGGGGGCCACCAACAGCGCCGTCACGATGTTGAAATGGGCGACCCAGCGGGGAAATACCGGTTGCGTACTTTTATCGAACAGAATGGCCATCGCCAGACAGAAGTTCTGCACAATGAAAAATCCCACGGGTGTGATGAAAGCAAACCAGGCCAGGTCGTTCAGTAGCATGGTCAGCTGGGGATCTCGATCAGGACGAAATGCAGCGTTCAACCACGCCAGATCCGCTAAAGCGAACATGGTGCCACCATTCACTACAGCAATCAGGTATGAATAAGAAAACACCCGGCTGGCGTGCATCATTCTCATCATCTGCACGACAATAACCATGTAGAACGGAACCAGGGACAATCCAATAATGTTGCAAAGAATCATGCTTGCGCGGATGCTGGCAAGATTCTCCTGGTAGAAAGTAGCAACTTCCTCAGCGGTCATGGTGGGTGACATGGGTGGGAAGAAACCATTGGAGTTCCAAAAGGCAAATAGAAATGCAAGGCCGAAAAACGGCACCAGCCACAGACAAATGAGTTGATCTTTGGTTTGCATGGGGCAAGTTTCCTCTTGGGGAATGCAGGCTCGCAATGCTTCCTTTCTATGGTGCAGGTCGTACAGATGTGAGCTGACGACATGAGGATTGCGTGGCCGAATTTATTATGGTTATGAAAACCTTCTCAGGTGTTTTTGCTCTTTGGATATGCTTACCAAGCGAGCTGATTTACAACAGTAAACCAACGCTGTTGCGTTTACAATAAGTGGTCATAAACGTTGTTGTCGCACTTCAAAATACCGAACAATGTGGGTCCTAAAATGCTTGCTGTGTGGGGTGATCTCTATGGGTAATCTGTCCACGGTCTGGTGTCCAGATTACGCTGTAAATTGCAACGTGTTCTTTTGCTGGGTCCGGCCCAAAATGTGTGCGTTTTCACGTTACAAATTTTATACATTGTAAGATCAGGTTGTGCCCTTGATGCTTTGTGTGATTGAAGTGCAGATTGGTTTTTCCAACCCTCTGATTTTAGACAGCCAGGCGTCTTCAACAGGCTGAAAAGCAGCAGAAAATATTCAAGATAATGAACCGGCTTGAGGGTGATTCAACATATAAAACATTAATCAAAAAAATTAATCTGATTGCGTTGATTATGCGGCTTTAGTCTATTGCTACTGCCTCCCCAATCAGATAGATTGAATTCATAGAAATCAGCTGGACATGGATATTTTGGCTTACCGGTTTAGCTGTTCAATAAAAACAATTACAAAGAAAAAAGCCCATGAAGTACGAAACTGTTTTTGTAACTACCCCACGAAAAACGTGTTCGAAGTTCAAGCCCGGCCTCTTTCTAGGTGTATTGGGTTTTTCCCAATTGGCAATGGCTTCTTTCACCGACAGCATCACCATCGGAAACCCCAAAGCTCTGGCACTTGGTCATGCGGTTACGGCTGATCCTCCAGACATTGATTCTATCCATTTTAACCCCGCTGGCTTGACCCGATTGAAGGGCCGGCAGATGTTCCTAAAAGGGATAGTTGGGGTGTTCTCTACCGAAATGGAATTAGGCGAATACGGGGACTACACCACCGACCTGATTGAAAATTATCGTGCCCAATACGATGATGCCTATCGGGATGACAACGGAAACTACCTTTATGGCAAGCGGCCTTACGACGAATACGCTTATGACCCGGTGTTAAACACTAAGAGCGAATCGGAAGGCGGACCCACGTTGATGTTGCCGGGCGGGATGGTGGATCTGCCCATCGGAGCCGGGATCGCCGGTGGGGCATCCTACAACCCGCCAGGGAGTCGGTTCACCTTTGGTACAAATGTGTACGCTCCGTTGATGAATGGTTTCCACCGTTCTGATGATGACCCCGGGCGGTTCGCGCAACAGCGGGTTGCCTTCACTCTCATTACGTACTTCTCCCCCACCATTGCCTACGAATTTTCAGATGAGCTCTCCCTGGGCGTCTCCATCAACTTCAACTATTCCGGTATGGGTATGGAACTGCCCATTCGGGAGCCTCACGAAGCCATCTTTCTGTTAGGGTCACCCACCATTACCGGTATTCCCGGTGAAAACCCGGGTGATCCCATGGAGCGTGAAGGTTTTTGTGAGATCGGTGAAGACGGCACCTTTGTACCCAATAGCCTGGGCATTGATGTCTGTACCACCGAAGTGCCGCCCTATACCCAGTTCGGTGAGCTGAGGTTTGAGGTGGATCAGAACATCGTGCTGGGTTACAACTTCGGGTTGTTGTGGGAGCCTCAGCCCTGGCTGTCCTTCGGACTGTCTTATAACTCCGCTGTGGACGTTGAGATGGATGGTGAGTTTGCCTTCCCGATTCACGATCCCTTCAAGACATTTCTGGTGAATCTTCAGAGCAGCCCCGGTTGGGAAGAAGTGGTGGTCAATGGCCTGGGCGCCCTGGGTGTGAAACTGCCGACCGCTGAACAGACGGCAAAGGATGCTGAAGGCCCTCTCACCGTTTCCTATCAGGTGCCACAACGCTGGAACGTAGGTATGAGCCTGCAGGTGACACCGAACTGGAAAGTGAACGTGGATTACCGCTGGACGGAATGGTCCGCGTTCAGTGACATCAACCTGAAGTTCGGTATCGACGTTCCCCTGCTGATGTGGGGCAGTGTGGCTGACCAGGTTGCTAACGGCGCAAAGAATGGCATCAGCCCGAATGAGGTGGCCTACAAACTGGGTTTGCAGGATGTGGGCTATTGGGGGTTTGGTACCGAGTATCGCTACAGTCAGAACCTGGTATTACGCGCGGGGTTTGAAGACCGACCCTCTGCGGTGCCCGATGATGCCCCTAACGCATTCATTCCGATGAACGACGCCAAGCTGTATTCCATAGGCTTTGGTTACGATCTGTCGGAGCAGCGGCACATCGATTTCGCCTTCGGCTATATGAAGTCCGAAACCCATTTCCCACCTTGCAGCGCTCAATTGGGCAATGCCTGTAACCCTTACAACGTGGTGTACCCGGTTTATACCGGCCAGGACATCAAGACGAAAGTGGAAGTGATGTTGTTTGAGCTGGGCTTCAGCCAGCATTTCTAGTCCCGCAAGGAAATGGATATAAGGGAAGTGACCTATAGTAGTAGGAGATCTTATGGGTTTGCCGTTAGACGATGCACCCGCCTGGTTGTTGGAGAATATCCAGCAGCCGGGGCAACCAATATACACCCAGGTGGACGACCGTCAGGTTCACATGTTGACCTGGAACTGGCAACGTACGGACCTGCCCGTATTGATGCTGATCCATGGGTTTGGTGCACATGCTCACTGGTGGAGTTTCCTGGCACCATTTTTTCGGGAGCACTATCGTGTGGCTGCGCTGGACCTGCCGGGGTTTGGTGACAGCGAGCCACCCCGTCAATATCAGGACGACTGCTTCGCCCGCGCCGTAATCGCGTGTATCGCACAACATCAACTGGCTCCGGTGTGCATCATTGGCCACAGTTTTGGCGGTGCCCAGGCTATTCGAGCCATGGGGTTGGCACCCGGGCTTTTCAGCCATGGCATCGTGGTGGATTCCAATGTGAGGCTGCCTCCGGAACCCCTGATCCGGCGGTTGATTCTCAAGGGTGAGCACAAGGTTAGCGAATCCCGGGAGGCCTGTATGGCCCGCTTCCGTTTGGTACCGCCACAACCGGATTACCACCCCGCCCTGGTGCGTTACATCGCCCATCACTCCTGCGTTCAAAGCGCCCATGGCTGGCATTGGAAAGCAGATCCCAACGTTGTCAATGTGGGTGAGATTGAAGATCCGGAAATCCTTCGTGCCGCCGCCGTGCCCATTGATATGATTTATGGGGAGAACAGCTTTCTAAACGTTCACGATAAGCCAAGCCGGGTGCTGTCTCATTTTCCACAACCTGGCCAGCTGATCGTCATTCCTGAAGCCGGCCATCACATGATGGTGGATCATCCGCTGCAATTGGTGTCGGCAATTCAGTCGCTTTTGCGCTGATTCTCCAGTCTTTAACCTTCAAAAATTCAATAGGTTGAATGTTGCGAGGCCGGGATTGATATCGAATTCCTTCGGCTATGAGATATCAAAATGATCTATTGACTTTCCAGTCCACCGAATTAATATGAAACACATAGTTTCATATCTTTGTTGTAGGTTGCGCACCGACTTACAGCGGTGATTACTGAAATCGACAGACGTTAGCGTTCAGCAAGCCCCCATTACCCAAAATAAAGAGAGGGACCCATGACAGATTTTGCAACGGTAGATTTTTATACGGACTCATCCCTGATTGAAAACCCGTTCCCCTATTTCGAATATCTGCGCAGCCAGGGCCCCATCGCCCGACTCCCGCATCGTAATGTGTTGGCCGTGACCGGTTATGCGGAGGCCATTGAGATCCTCAATGATCCAAAAGCGTTTTCCTCTGCCAATGCGGCCACGGGCCCGCTGCCGGACCTGCCCTGGGAGCCGGAAGGCGACGACATCAGCGAGCAGTTAGACGAACATCGAGATGAGCTGATTGCCACCGGGCTGGTGGTGTGTAAAGACGGTAAAGAGCATGCCAATCACCGCTCACTGATGATGAACCTTTTCACCCCTTCCCGTTTGAAAGCTAACGAAGAGTACATGTGGACTCTCGCCGACAAACTAGTGGATGATTTTGCCGATAAGGGCCACTGTGACCTGATCGCGTCGTACGCCACGCCGTTCGCCACTCTGGTTATTGCCGATCTGTTGGGTATCCCTGAGGACGATCGCATCACGTTCTGTGAGAAGCTGGGGCCGCCCCCTGGTGTTGTGGGAGAAGAAGTCAGCTACGAAGATTCCCAGGTGTTGGGAATGAGCTTCCTGTTTGAATACTTTGGTCAATACCTGGCGGAGCGCCGTGAGACACCTAAGGGCGATATCCTGAGTCAGTTTGCCCAAGCGAAATTCCCCGACGGCTCAACGCCCGAAGTATTTGATCTGGTATGGATAGCCGCCTTCCTGTTCGGTGCCGGTCAGGACACGACCGCACGCTTGCTGGGCGCCTGTTTGCGGGTGTTCTGCGAAAACCCAGAGTTGCAAGAGCAGGTTCGCAATGATCGCTCCCTGATTCCGGCGTTCATCGAAGAAGTGGTGCGTTATGAAGGGCCGGTCAAGTGTGCCCATCGTCTGGCAGTGAAAACCACCACTGTCGGTGGCGTAGAGATCAAAGCCGGTACTCATGTGGCATTGCTGTATGGTGCCTGTAATCGGGACCCCCGTGAATTTGAAGCGCCTACCAATGTCGTTTTGAACCGCCCCAATGCACGTAAGCATCTTGGATTTGGTCGTGGCGCTCACACCTGTGCCGGTGCACCGCTGGCGAAGGCGGAAGTAACAGCCAGTCTGAACCGAATTCTGGATCGTATGAAAGATATTCGTCTATCTGAAGCGCATCATGGTCCTGCCGGTGAGCGTCGCTTCAATTACGAAGGTATTTACACTTTGCGCGCGCTGAAAGACTTGTATTTAGATTTCACTCCAGTTAGTTAAGAGAGTAAGAATATGCCCCTGATAACCATAATGACCCGCGACGGCGACAAGCACGAAATCGACGCGGAGGAAAATCAAACTCTTATGGAGGTGATTCGGGATAACGGAATTGATGGTATGGATGCCATTTGTGGCGGCTGCTGTTCATGCGCAACCTGTCACGTTTATGTAGATCCTGAGTTTATGGCGAAATTGCCACCCATCAGTGAAGATGAAGATATGCTGTTGGATGGCTCGCTGCACCGTAAACCGGAAGTGTCTCGTTTGTCTTGCCAGATTCGAATGTCGGATGCTTTAGGTGGACTTGCCCTGGAAATTGCTCCCGAAGACTGAGAACTGAATCCAGGTAGCCGTTTAGATGACGCAAGGAAAAATATACCGAGCTGACTACTCAACAGCGAAGGATGCCCGTGTCCACCAGACACGGGCAGCCATTCGCAAAGCGTTTTTGAATTTGCTCGACCAAAAACCACTTGACCAGATCACTGTGCGGGAAATTGCAACCGAAGCCGCCATTGGTTACACCACCTTCTTTCGTCACCACCCCAGTAAAGAAGAACTCCTCAACGAGATCGCTGCCGCAGAGATCCAGAATCTGATCGAGCTGGCGTTGTCCGTGCTGGGGCCGAACGATTCCCGGGACGCGTCATTGGCTATGTGCGGATATGTGGCGGAACACCGCGCACTGTGGTCCACACTGCTGACCGGTGGTGCTGCCAGCGTGTTGCGAGAGGAGTTCGTTCGGCTGTCGCTGCAGGTGGCTGCGGCCTGGCAAGGTGCTGATGAAACCATACCGCCAGAGCTGGGGGTCATTCTGGTGACCAGCGGCACCATTGAGTTGCTGGCCTGGTGGCTGAAACAAAAAGATCCTCTACCCGTTGAGAAAATTGCCGCCATTTTTGACAGTGCGGTGGTATCCCCGATCATCAGGTCATCCTGACCGTCAAAATGGCCTTTACACCCCGCTTTTCAATACGTTGGATACGCCATCGAGGCCGGGCTCTGTACCCGGGCCACGGTGAGCCTTCTCGGTGAGTTCAGAATACAAAATCCGGGGTGTGTGTAGACAACTTATATAGCTCGCTCAAGCATTTCTTACGACTGGACCTTCAGATAGATTGAATCAATGATTGTCAGACAATGACAACGCCTTCGAATCTATAACAAATATAAAGTCGTAAAAATGATTTATAGAATTATAATGCCCTCGGCGTCGTGCCCAGTTGCGAGCATCACCCAGTATTTGGCTGCATTGATACTGGTTTGCGCTGCACAGTCAGTTTACGCATCCTTCACGGACAACCTCACTATCGGTAACCCGAAAGCGCTTTCTTTGGGGCACGCGGTCACTGCCGATCCACCCAGCATTGATTCCGTGCACTACAATCCTGCCGGGCTGACCCGCCTTAAAGGCCGACAACTGCACCTGAAATTCGTGTATGGCATGTTTTCCACCGAGTACGAACTGGGGGATTACGGGGAATTCCAACAGGGGTTGATCGATGAATACAGTCAATATTGGAGCGACGAGGATGGCAATCTGACTCCAGAAGGTGAGGCTTATTTTTACGACGAGGCGTTGAATACAAAAAGCGAAGTGGAAGGCCCCACCGTAATGTTGCCCGGTGGTATGGTGGACCTGCCGTTTGCTGGCGGCTTCATGGGGGGAGCGTCGTATACTCCGCCGGGTAGCCGTTATACGTTCGCCACCAACGTCTATGCACCTATGATGAACGGTGTGCATCGGGATGATGACGATCCCGGGCGTTTCTTTCAACAACGCGGTGCCTTTACCCTCCTCACCTATTTCTCGCCCAGTGTTGCCTTCGAAGTGTCGGACGAATTCCAGATTGGACTGTCCATCAACTTCAACTATTCCGGAATGGGCATTGACCTTCCCGCACGTGAACCCCACCTGGCACTGTTCTTCTACGGCTCAGACTTCATCAGCGAAAATTTCTGTAACCCCGAAGGCCCCCTTGAGGGCGTCACCGACATTGATCTGTGCAACACGGTGAGCCCTTATACGGTTTATACCGACCTGCGTTTTGAAGTGGATCAGAATTTGGTGCTGGGCTATAACGTTGGGATGTTGTGGAGCCCGGAGCCCTGGATCACCTTTGGTTTATCCTACAATTCCAACATCAACGTGGATATGGATGGCGACTACGAATTCCCGATTCGCCCGTATTTCAAGGATGTGTTGCTATCGGCCATGGGGGGGAACGACTGGCCTTTGGTGGTAGCCGCCGCCGGCGCACTGGGCTATGACCTGCCAACCGCCGAGGAAACGGCAAACCAGGGCAGCGGTAAGATCAACGTCACCTACGAGATCCCGCAACACTGGAACTTTGGCATGAGCCTGCAGATTACGCCCAAGTGGAAATACAATGTGGACGTACGCTGGACGGAGTGGTCGGCATTCAGCAAACTCAATTTCAAATTTGATCGTGACATTCCCCTCATGCAGTTAGGCGAGCTGGCAGACCAACTGGGTACCGGGGGTGCAAACGGCGTCTACGCTGACGGCGTGGAGTACCAGTTGAACCTGCAGGACGTAACCTATTGGGGAATGGGCACCGAGTATCAGTACAACAAGAATCTGGCCCTGCGTATGGGGTTTGAGAAACGCCCTTCTGCGGTACCGGATGACGAACCCAACGCATTTATTCCCATCAACGACGGCAATCTTTACTCTGTTGGCTTTGGCTACCGCTTCGATGACGACGACAATCTGGATGTGGCCATCGGCTATTTTGCCTCGGAAACCCACTACCCACCCTGCTCTGCCAAACTGGGTAACGGGTGTAATCCGAATGACGTGGTGTTCGCTCCCTATCAGGGGCAGGATATTAAATCCAAAGTGGAATTCATTCTGTTTGAAATAATGTACAGCAAACACTTCTGAGGTAACATGGCAGTGCTTTGAATAAACAGCACTGTTGATGTTTGAAGGAGTGATCCATGGAGCACCTGCACCGCCCGTTGTACGCACCGGATTTATTGGTCAATGCCCTCAATCAGGAGCCGCATCGCCCCCTGCTAGACATTCTGGGTGGTGAGCGCCTTACCGTAGGTGACGTTCGCGATCTTACCAGCCGCTATTGCCAGGCCCTGCAAAGTCTGGGTTATGCCAAGGGTTCCAGAATTGGATTACTCTCCTCCAATCGACCAGAAGTACTGATGGTTGCCAATGCCATTCAGATTCTGGCTGCCATTTATGTCCCCATGCATCCGTTGGGTGGACTCGAAGATCATTTGCATGTGGTAACGGACGCGCAGATCGATGTGCTGGTATTCGATGAGGCCCGTTATGGGGATCGGGCCAGGGCGTTGGCGGAACAGGTTCCCGGGCTCACATTGTTGTCATTTGGCAGCAGTAGCCTTGGCACGGATCTGGTGGCTTTGGCCAATGAGTTCGAGCCTCAACCTTTGGTGGCGCCGATAGTGGATGGTGACGATATTTTGCGCCTGGGGTATTCCGGCGGCACTACTGGAAAGCCGAAAGCCCTGGCCAGTGTGCAACGGACGGGTATGGCCACCATATCGATCATGATGGCAGAGTGGGAATGGCCGGCCCCTCTGCGTTTTCTGTCCTGCACGCCCCTCAGCCATGCCGGTGCGGCCATGTTCCTGCCCACGCTATTGAAGGGGGGCACCATGCTGGTGTTGCCGGCATTTGATCCTGCGCAGGTGCTGCAGACCATTCAGGATTACCAGATCAACTGTGTCATGCTGGTACCCACCATGATCTATGCTCTGCTGGATCACCCCCGCTTCGACGAATTCGATCTCAGCAGCTTGCAAACCGTGTTTTATGGCGCCTCCGCCATCTCCCCCGCCCGCCTGAAAGAAGCCATCGAGCGCATAGGCCCGGTGTTCATGCAGTTTTACGGTCAGGCGGAAGCGCCCATGGCCATCACCATCCTGCGCAAGCACGAGCATGATGTTAACGATCCGCTGCGACTGGCCAGTTGTGGCCGCCCGGTGCCCTGGTTGCACGTGGCCTTACTGGACGCCAACAACCAGCCGGTGCCCGATGGCGAGCCGGGGGAGATCTGCATTCGTGGACCATTGGTGATGAATGGGTATCGGGACAATCCGGCATTAACGGCGGAAGCCTTTGCCGGTGGTTGGCTCCACAGTGGCGATGTTGCGATTCGGGATGGCGACGGCTTTTTGAGAATCATTGATCGCACCAAAGACATGATTGTGACAGGCGGTTTCAATGTCTATCCACGGGAGGTGGAAGATATTCTCGCCGAGGACCCTGCGGTAGCCCAGGTGGCGGTGATTGGAGTGCCCCACGAAAAATGGGGCGAAGCGATCACAGCGCTGGTGGTATTGCGTGAGGGCAAATCCGTTTCTGTTGAGGCGTTGCGGGAGCGGGTAATTGCCCGTAAGGGTTCCTACCAGGCGCCGAAAACCATTGAGTTTATCGACGCGATTCCGCAAACGCCGGTGGGCAAGCCGGATAAAAAACGTTTGCGGGAGCGCTATCGCTCGACCACCTGATTCATCGATGTCGATCCCCTGCCGCGCTATTTACGTTTGCGCCGGGTTTTGGTCTGGATGCCCAACAGGCGCCGGGCAGAGTACAGGGTTTCTTGTCGATGCACTTCAACTTGCTCCGGCTCCAGGGGTTCAAATTGATTCGGTAACAGCGCACTGAGGGCCGCCACATAAAATACGGTGGTGCCGAGGATGGTGCTGGCCACGTGGATGGGATCGTCGTGCAAGGGGCTGAGCTCCCCGTTTTCCCGTCCCTCGTGGAATAATTGAAAATACTTTGCCGGTACCAGCTGGTCGCTCACAAACACCTTTTGGGTGGGTTGGTCAGTGCCATCGGCCACAAAACGCAGGATCAGGCGCGCCAGGTTGGGTCGGGACACAACGGAATCCACCCAGGCATCAATGGCCAGTTCCAGCCGCTCCACCACGGTTTTGCTTTCCGACCCCAGGATCGCTTCCAGGCGTTCGTTCAGCGCACTGAAAGCTTCGGCCACCATGGCGTCGTATAGCATCTGCTTATCTTTGAAGTGATAGAACAATGCGGCCCGGGTCATGCCCAGTTCATCGGCAATATCCTCCAATCGGGTGGCGGCAAAGCCCAGTTTCGAAAAATAGTTTTCAGCGACAGAGAGTATGGATGCCTTGGTGCGTTCGGCTTTGGGTGCGGTGCGTCGGGTTCGGGTACTGGCTTGTTTCACGTTTTACTGCTGCCTTCCTGTTTAGAAAAATCGTTACATTCACTTTCCTTGGGAATTTATAGAACCCATAGAGGATAGTCACGCTTTTTCTACTTACTTTAAAGTAATATAACTTGCGGGTAAGTAGAAATATCTATATGGTAAAGTCTTTGAGCGACTGAGAACGAACAATAATAAATGCAGAGTGCTCCAGTAATCTCTCCCTCGTTGGATGCCTCTGGCGTTGAGCGGACTTGCAGTATCGTGGTCAATGCCTTGTCGGAAGGTGTGTGCCCGCGGGTTCGATTGATGACCGGCGAGCGGCGGGCCTTTGTGATGAATCCACAAGGTACACTGCTTCAGGTTCCCTACCCTGCGCTGGGTTATGGATGGACCCTGCGAACCTGGAGTACCGGCATCGCCCTGCAGTGTGCGCCGTCCAAAGCACGAATCGCGCAATTTACCCTGGCGGCGTTAAATCAACGGCAACGGGCGGCGCTGGCGTGGGTTGAGGGCGCCGTGGCGTTGGGCTGGCTGTACCAACGTTGGCCCGGCCTGGTTAATGAGGCTGAACGCTGGTTGCCCGGTCTTAAGCCCCTGGCACCGGAGTTGGACGGCGCAAGCATCCTTGAACACGCCCTGGATCTGGCCAAAGGTCCGCAGTCGATCCAATACCATCCGGTGTTGGGCAGCCTGCCGGCGGGCCGCATCGGTCGTCAGGGTATCCTGGCCGCTCTGCAGAGGGCTCAGGCCCGCGCACCCTGGTCCACCAGCAAACGTTATGTGTCCCCAGGTTATGAATCCATTCCGGCCGGAGGCGAAAGCAATATCAAGAGCTCACGCCTGCCCGCCGCCAGCCGGCCGGAGGAGGACGACATTGAAATACGGCCGGACCAACGGGCCGGCGTGCCCTACCCCGAATGGAATCTGTGGACAGAACAGTTTCTCAAACATCACGTTGCGGTGCTGGAGCGCAAAGTTGCGCCTGCAAGTAAATCCGCAAAATCACAGTCAGTGAACCTGCAACGTTGGTTTTCCATGCATACCCATCGCGTCATGAAAAGTCGCCTGGAAGATGGCTCGGATCTGGACGTGGATCGTTACATCGATCACCACATCCGTTTGCGGACTGGCACCGCCACTGACGCCCGCGTGTTTCGCGACCTGCTACCCGCCTATCGGGATGTCACTACCGCGGTTCTTCTGGATGGCAGTGCCTCCCTCAGTGCCGGGGGCGGCGATGTATTCAAACTGGAGCTGGCCTGTGCTGACGGTTTGTGTCAGGCCATGGCCCAGGCCCGGGAGCGTCACGGGCTGTTTGTGTTCAGCGGAAAAACCCGCCACCGGGTCGACGTCACCTGTCTGCGGGATTTTGATGACCGCTATACGATCGCCCCTGGAGAAATGGGGCTCACCACCGGTGGATACACGCGCCTGGGTGCGCCGCTGCGCCATCTGACCCAACGCTTGATGGCCCAGGCATCCGAACGGCGCTTACTCATTGTGATCGGGGATGGGTTGATTTCCGATGAGGGTTATGAAGGGCGTTACGCCTGGGCCGATTCTGCCCACGCAGTGGAAGAAGCCGAACAGGCCGGGGTATCCCTGTTTTATATCGGGGTTGGGCAGGCGCGGGTTGATCCGCTGCCGGATGTGTTCGGCCCCCGGCGATCCACCCGAATTCAGCAGGTGGAGCAACTGCCTGAAGTGCTGGCGCGGGTGCATCGGGAATTGATTTCAGCGTAAGAGAACACAACGAAAGGCAATACAACGAGGCAAGCTATGGGTAACAAACTATGGGTAACCTGATGTACCAACCCAATCAAAACGAAGTGGCGTTATTCAAGCAAGCGGCGGAGCAACGGTTGCCGGTGATGCTTACCGGCCCCACTGGATGTGGAAAAACCCGATTGATTGAATACATGGGTGAGGTGCTGCAGCGGGAGGTGGTGACCATCAGCTGCCACGATGATCTGACCAGCGCGGATCTGGTGGGGCGCTTTATGGTGACCGGAGGTGATGTGGTCTGGACGGACGGACCGTTGACCCGGGCCGTAAAAGACGGTGCCATTTGTTACCTGGATGAAGTGGTGGAGGCACGCCACGATTCCCTGGCAGTGCTGCATTCCCTCACCGATCACCGAAGAACTCTGTACCTGGACCGGGCAGCGGAGACGGTCACCGCACCAGACAGCTTTATGCTGGTGTGCTCCTACAATCCTGCCTATCGCAGCTCGTTGAAAGAACTGAAGCCTTCATTCCGTCAGCGCTTTGTGACCGTGGCCATGAATTTTCTTGACGCGGAACGTGAAGCCAGGGTGTTAATGAGTGAAGCCAATATTGACGACAAGGTGGCAAGCCGCCTGGTGCAATGCGCTACCAGTATTCGCAATGCGGATGCTGTTTTTCATTTTGAGCCACCTTCCACCCGGGCGTTGGTGTCGGCGGCAAAAATGATCGCGGTGGGTGCCTCCGAGATGGAAGCAGCTGAGGTTTGCATTCTGGCACCCCTGACAAACGAAGGTGCGGTGGCGGACGGTCTGCGGGAAATCGCAGCCGCCTGCCTGTTGTGAAACGAGCAGGTGTGAACCGCACAGATGTGAACCGAGGCGCCTAGCTGAACACCACCCCGGGTTCCCCCAGGACTTTAAGCCGGTTGAGTGCCACTGCCCGGATTTCACCGGCTTTGGCTTTCTCATTGCCGGTGATGGCAAACTCCGATTCATCCAGAATCAGAATACGCTTCGGCAGTTTGAAGCTGGCGAGTTTCTCCTTTAAAAACACCATCAGCTGCTCGGGTTCAACCACGGTATCGGCCAGTGGAACAATGCAGGAAATCACCATTTCCCCCAGGGTATCGTGCTCCACCCCGACGGTCTGGGTGCGCTTGATTCCAGGGAACTTGGCGATGATGGAGTCCACCTCCTCAGGTGACACATTGGCGCCGCCAGTTTTGATGATGTCGTTCAGGCGGCCTTCCCAAAACAAGCGGCCTGCGCTGTCCACATAGCCGCCGTCGCCGGTGCAGTAATAGCCCTCGTCATCAAAGCTGTCTTCCAGCGTTTTGCCGATGTAGCCCAGCATCAGTGTGGGGCCCTTGACACAGATTTCCCCCCGTGTGCCCACCGGCACCAACGCGTGGGTATTGGGGTCCACTACTTTCAACAGATTGCCCGGTAACGGCACACCGGCGCTGCCAGCGTAGTCTTCGGCGGAGGTGTCCGCATCAAACGACGTGATGATGGTCATGGTCTCGGTGGTGCCAAAGGACATGGGCAGATTCCATTGGGTATTGACCGTGGGGTGTGATACCACCAATTCACCGCGGGTCACATAGCGCAGGCTGCTCAAGTCTGCCTCCAGATACCCGGGTACCGCCTGCAGGCGGGCCCATTGGTGTGGACGCCCGTTCATAAAACTGATGCGCTCTGCTTCAATCAGGCGTACGGCTTCCTCGGCGTCAAACAGGGGTTGTAATACCACGCTGCCCCCGGTGGAGAGTGCGACGCCCACCACCATGGAGACGTTACCGGACCAGAAGAAGCCATTACCGGTCCAGGCTCGTGCCGGTTCCTTTACCGCCATCACCCGGGGCCAGCGCCACCATTGAATGGCAATGGCCTGCTGTGAATGCAGGATGCCTTTGGGCAGGCTCGTGGTGCCGGAGGAGAAAAACAAACCCCCGGCGTCCCCCGGTGTGACGGTTTTGGCGCGGGCGTGTACGATGTCCTCCCCCACTCCCTGGCCCCGGGTGATAAAGGTGTCCCAGCTTTCAAATCCAACGCCGTCAAACGCTGCCGGCTCTGCGTTGCCCGGGCCTGTGATTCCTTCCAGACACACCAGCCGGGAAAGATACGGGAATTTCTTTGAGCTGAGTTGTCCGGCGCTGCTTTCTGTTATTGCCGGCTCGATGGCGGTGAGCATGTCCGCGAAATTTTTCTTCAGCACCCAATCCTCGAACACCAATACGGAAACCGACGATGCCGAGAGCAGGTATTCCAGCTCGTCCTGGGTGGAGAAGGTACTGAGTGCCACGGCGACACCGCCGGCGAGCGCGGTACCGAACAGCAGGGATAAGTACTCGGGGCGGTTGGTCATCAGGATGCCCACCCGGGTATCTTTGTTAACGCCGGCGGCAATCAGTGCCTGGGCTACTTCGATAGCGTGTTGCCACAAATCCTGATAGCGCCAGCGAAGGGTTCCCGTGGCGGTGTGCAGTACCAGTGCTTCCGCATCGCCATAGCGCTCGCACACTTCCTGCAGATAGCCGGGAATAGTCAGTGCGCCCATCCCCGGTTCTTCCTGCAATGGCATACCCCGTACCAGCGACGCCGACAGATCGTCGACCGTAGCCCGTTGACCACCCATAGTGTTTGCTCCGGATTGATTGAGGTTAGTAAGGCAATTCCACTTCGGCGATGCCGGTGAGAATCACGTCGCCTTCCTGGGTGGTTTGTTTCACCTTGATCTGGACTACGGGCATGCCATAGGCAGAGGTTTCGATCTTATCGATCACCTCTCCATCCAGAAACGTAACATCGCCTTCGAACGCCGGGCTGCGGAACTGGGATTTGGAATGCCAGATGAAACCATTGTGCCCCGCCCAGTAGGCCACGTAATCCACGAACCAGGCGTTCATGGACGCACCGTATCCATAGGCGCCACCCATGCCGATGTCCTCTGCCTTGTCGGAGTTGATATGGCCACTGGAAGGCCCATGAAACAGGCCGTCCGCCATGCGGGGATCAACCTTGCGGGCTTCGAAGTCGTAGGACATTTTTTCTGAGAAGCCGGCATCTTCGGTGGCGGGATCATGCACCCCTTCCGGCACGTTCCAGCGCCAGGTGCCCCAGATGTTCTGGCGATGGGCACGGCATTCCAGGGCGAAGGTCACCACGGAATGAGGGCCGATCACGCGGCGGGGTAACTTGTCGCCCACATTGACTTGGCGGAAGTGTGGCGAGATGCCTTCCCGGTTGGAGAGAATCCAGTTCATGCGTTGCTGGTTGATGTCTGCCAATTCCTCAGCATTCCAGCGTTTAGGCGCGCGCTTTTCCTTGTCGTACATGCCGCGTTTTTTCGCTTCGTCCACCAGGTAACGAATGGCGGTGGCCCGTTCTTTTGCCACCATGGCACCATGCTGGTTGTGGTGCACGGTATCGCCCCGGGTGAAAACGGTGGGGCCGGCGAATTTGGTGTCCGCCACATCGTAGCCGTCAAAGCGACGTTGTTGGGTGAGTTTGTCCCCGGGGCGGATGGGCGTGCCGTAGAACCACCACTCCTCGCCCCCGAAGATCAGGTGAGAGCCGGGAATCTTGCCAACGCAGGAGGGGTGACAACCGTGACCGTAATCCATGGCCACTGTGAAGGATTGGGGGGCGACGATGCCGCCGAATTTGGATTCGCGGGCGAAATTCTCATCCCAATGCAAAGGATTGGGATAATCCATTGCCTGGACCCAGCGCCGGATGTCCGTGGCGTTACAGGGGTCCCACATTTCCGCGAACACAATGGGTTTACCCACCCATTTATCCAGTTCGCTTAAGTCCAGTTGTGTTTGGTTTTGTTGTGTTTCGACAACAGACATACGAGCGTGCTCCGTCTTACATTGCATCGGATAGCGCCCGTAACAGGCGGGGTCACACAGGCTGAGTGACCCCGCTGGAGGCAGGCGCCTTATTTGTTTACGTCTACCAGAACGCGGCCACGGATTTTGCCTTCCAGCAATTCGGCAGCGGCGGGAATGGCGTCCGCCAGGCCGACTTCCTTGGCGATGACATCTTCCAGTGCGTTCAGATCCAGATCCCGGGCCAAACGCTCCCAGGCCGCCATACGGCGGGCTTTAGGGGCCATTACGGAATCCACACCCAACAGCGCTACACCCCGCAGGATGAACGGCATCACGGTGGAGGCGAAATCCGCGCCCTGAGCCAAACCACAGGCAGCAACGGCACCGCAATAGCGGGTCTGGGCACAGGCGTTCACCAGTGTATGGCTACCCACTGCGTCCACGACACCGGCCCAGCGTTCTTTCTGCAGGGGCTTGCCTTTTTCAGCCAGGCTGGCCCGCTCGATGATGTCGGTGGCGCCCAAACCTTTCAGGTAGGCTTCTTCAGAGGCTTTACCGGTGGCGGCCACCACCTTGAATCCGGCCTTGGCCAGCAGCATAACCGCAACGCTGCCCACGCCGCCGGTGGCGCCGGTGACCAGGATTTCACCTTGATCCGGGGTGATCCCGTAGTTAACCAGGGCGTCCACGCAGAGTGCGGCCGTGTAACCCGCCGTGCCGATGGTCATGGCCTGGCGGCTGTTAAAGGCAGACGGCAGCGCAATCAGCCAGTCGCCATTGAGGCGGGCTTTCTGCGCCAGGCCACCCCAATGGGTCTCGCCCACGCCCCAGCCGTTCAGCACAACCCGGTCACCTTCTTTCCAGTCCGGGTGGCTGCTTTCGCTGACGACACCGGCCAGGTCGATGCCCGGTACCATGGGGAACTTGCGTACGACCGGTGAACTGCCGGTGATGGCCAGGCCATCTTTGTAGTTCAGCGTCGAGCACTCCACTTCCACGGTCACGTTGCCTTCCGGCAACTGGGATTCCTCGATCTGCGCTACTTCAACCGTCTGGCCTTGATCGTCTTTGCTAATCAGAATTCCGGAAAACATACTAGTTGTCTCTCGCTACTATCAATTTATGTGAGAAGGCCGCATGTTATGCGAGAACGCCATGCCAAGTGCGACCGTTTTAAGAGACCTTAGTCTGCTGGTTCGGGACATAGTAGTCAACAGTGTTGTTTCGTTCTCGCCCCTGCAAACCCCAGCCATCGACAATACGTGCAAACGCCCAGTATGCCTTCCGGAAGCCGCCGGATCAGGCTTTTACCGCGGTGAATGGGAACGCGCCCATGAATCCGGTTTTCACTTTCCCGGTCATGGTGTCGCCCTCAACCACGCCTTTGAAGGTCAGTTTGAGCTTCATGGGCTTTTTGATCTTGTTGATCCACTCTATCTCACCGTTGGCTGGGTTATAGGTAATGGAATCAATGGGATCCACGTTGCCGTCGCCAGCCTGAGTGCCGCCTAACGCGCCGTTGACGGTTGCCAGCTCCAGTGAGCTGTCCATCGGTCCGGTGGGGCCTTTGACGGTGACCGTCCATTTTCCTTCCACTGAGGCAGGCGCCTTGGAGCCGGCTTCTTCCTTGGCTTTGGCTTCGGCGGCGACCTTGGCGGCAGCATCCGCGTACAGTTTCTGTTTGCCTGCTGCATTACGATAGGTGGGCAGGGTCTCCCAGCCGCGCACGGTGGAGGTGGAAGACAGGTTAGCCAGCTCCAGATCCACATCCCAATCCGGAATCTGCTTCAGCAGCTCTTCAAATACCACCCGGGCTTCCATCCGGGCCAGTACATTACCGATGCAGGTGTGAATGCCGTGACCAAAGGTCATGTGGCGCGGACGCTCCCGGTGCATATTGAACTGCTCGGGATCGGGGAAGACCTCGTCGTCGTGATTGGCAGAGCCTACGAGGAGCAGGATCGTGCTGCCCGCCGGGACAGTCTGGCCCTGAATCTCCACGTCTTTGACCACATAGCGGCCCACGTGCGGCGGTGGTGGCTCCAGGCGCAATGCCTCTTCGATGGCTTGTGGAATCAGGGCCGGGTTTGCCACCAGCTCCCGGCGTTGGTCCGGGTTTTCCGCCAGGGATTTTGCCATCCAGCCGATCAGACGGTTTGTGGTTTCATTACCCGCGCCTGCCAGCAGGTTTACGAAGGTGGTGAGCTCTTCAATGGAAAGCTTGCGTTCTACACCGTTTTCATCGGTGAACTCCACATTCAGTAATTCAGTGATGACATCGTCGGAAGGGTTTTCCCGGCGCCAATGCACATAGCGCTCGAAATCCTGTTCGATGTTCAGCCCCGCCGAGTAGTCCACCGGTTTGCCCTCTTCGGTCACCAGCTTCGAGTCGGTGATGCGGCGCACTTCCTGGAAGTCCTCTTCCGGAATGCCCAGCAACATGCCGATCACCCGCATGGGGATCTGCCCGCCCACGTCGCCGATAAAATCGAATTCATCCCGGTGTGCCAGTTCCGCCATGTGCTTTTTGGTCATTTCGCGGATCTGTTCTTCCAGCGCCGCCATGCGTTTGGGCGCGAAAATGCGTTGCACGATGCGGCGATGTACGGTGTGTTGCGGTGGATCTTCAAAAATGAAGGTGCCGGGGGGCATCTGCACGTTTTCTTTGATCAACTCCAGAATGCCACCCCGACCGGAGATGAAGGTCTCGTGATCGAGAAAACATTTCTGCACGTCGCTGTAACGGCTGACGGCGTAAAAGTCGTATTTTTCGTTGTAGTACAGTGGTGCTTCCTGACGCAGGCGTCGATACACCGGGTATGGGTTTTTAACGATTTCTCTCAGGTAGGGGTCGTAATAGACCTGGTCACCGGCGGTGCTACCAGTGCTGTTACCCAATACTGCATTCTGTGCCATGACAACCATCTCCACTTTTTATAATTAGTGACAGCATGCTGACACCAAATGATATCAGCGTCAAGATAATCCACAAAAAAGGGGGTAGCCTGAACTACCCCCTCCTCTACTTCTATATTGGATTCAAACCGTTACCGTTTCAGCTTGAAGGCCATCACCGAATCGCCCATGGTGGAGTTGTACATACTGTGCCCCCCCGCGGGAATGATGATGTACTGCTCGCCTTCCCATTCATAGGAGATGGGTACAGAGGTGCCGGCGGCGGGCAGGTCGCCTTCCCATAACAGTTCTCCGCTGTTGAGGTCGAAGGCCTTCATGGTGTCATCCAACGAATAGCCAATGAAGATCAACCCCCCTGCGGTGACCAGGGGGCCACCGGCGCCGGGCATGCCCAAGTCCCAGGGCATGGGGAATGGGGACATCTTGTCGACGCTGCCCAGGGGCACTTCCCAGGCAATTTCTTTGGTGGCCATGTTCACTGCGGTGAGTGCCGCCCAGGGTGGCTTGGAACAGGGTGCGCCGAAGATGGACAACAAGCCCTGTACTTTGGGGACATAGGGTGAGCCCTCCACCGGGAATATCATTTCGGAGGTGGCTTCGATGGCCTGGCCTTCCTTGAATTCCGCCTGCTCACGGGGCACCAGGGTGACGATGGTGGGGATGCGGTTGGACGGTACCACCATGATGTTGGTGGCCGGGTCGTAACCGCCGCCGCCCCAGTTGGGGCCGCCGCCCACGGACGGATTGAAGATGGTGCCCTTGAGGCTGGCCGGAGTGTAAATATCACCGTAGAGCAGGCTTTCGGTTTTGCGGCGGCACAGCCATTCATCCAGTGGTGTGAAGCCCCACACGTCATCCGGTGTAAAACCCAGGGGCATGATATTGGGAATGCCCACCGGGAACGGTTGGGTGGGTGACAGCCATTCCCCTTCTACTTTGCCTTCCTGAGGTACCGGGCGTTCCTCGATGGGAATCAGTGGCTCTCCGGTTTTACGGTCGAAGACAAAAATCAGCCCCATCTTGGTGTTCTGCACCAATGCCGGTACCAGCTTGCCTTTATGGGGGAAGTCCAGCAACAGAGGTTGCGAGGGCACGTCATAATCGAAAACGTTGTGATGCACCAATTGTTGATGCCAGACCACTTCGCCGGTGGTGCCTTTCAAGGCCACAACGGATGAGGTGTATTCGTTGTTACCCGGGCGACCGGCACCGTAGAAATCACCAGAGGCGCTGGAGGTGGGCAAATAGACCATATCCAGTTCCTGATCCACTGACATGGTGGCCCACACATTGCCTGCGCCGAATTCACCCACCGATCCTTTCAGCCAGGTTTTCATGGCCGGGTCAGATGGGTCGCGGGGTAATGGATCGAACGACCAGAGTTGTTCCCCGCTGCGGGCATCAAACGCCAGTACTCGCCCGCTGGGGGCTTCAATCCGCTGGTTGTCCGCCACCACCGAGCCCACCACCACCACATCGTTGACGATGGCGGGGCGGGAATTGGCCAGTACTTCCCCGGTGAAGATCTGCGGCTTTTCCACCGGCATGATGACTTCGCCGTTGTTGCCGAAACCGGGACAGGGTTTACCGGTCTTGGCGTCGATGGCGAACAGTCGATAGTTGGCGGTGCCGAGGAATATGCGGGATTGACAGACCGCGCCCGCCTCCGCTTGGCTGTCCACCCAGTTGCCGACACCCCGGCATTTTTTCATGCCGGTTTCGGGATCTTTGGGATCGAACACCCAGCGCTCTTCTCCGGTTTTGGGATCAAGGGCGATGACGCGGCGATTGGTGCTGCACACCACCAGGTTGCCTTCGATCAGGCTGGGTTGATCCTGGAATGAGGTTAACGATCCGGGTTTGGGTTCCCTGCCGTCGCCGGTGTGGTATTCCCAGGCGACCCCCAGCTGAGTGACATTGTCTTTGGTAATTTGCTTGAGGGAGGAATATTTGGTTCCCAACTGGAGTTGATCCACGACGGAGTTGGCGGCGAGCGTCAATGGCGCGGTGGCGAACAGGATGGGCGTCACGAGGGTTTTTAACAAAGGCGTTCTATACAGCGTTTTCATACTTTTTGTTATTCCTGGCATGTGTATCTTTTGCACGAGTATCTGGGCATAAGTGTCCGGGTATGAGTCTCGTGGCAAGGTTGTTCCAGACGAACCCGGCCTGCAATCTATTGATGGCAGCATGCTGACACCAATAGATTGCTGCGTCAAATCAATGTCGAACGGCGATATGAGTTGTTGGGCTGGCTTATTGGGGCGCCTGATCCGGGGCATATCCCAGGATGCCTTTGATTTCCAGGTAATCGTGGAAGCCAAACTCGCCCCACTCGCGCCCGTTACCACTTTTCTTATAGCCACCAAAGGGACAGTTGAAATCAAAGCCGCCGTTGATCGCCACCCAACCGGCGCGCAGACGCCGTGCTACGGAACGGGCCTGCTCCAGGTTGGCTCCGGCCACATATCCGGCTAATCCGTACTCGGTGTCATTCGCAATCTCGATGGCCTGCTCCAGGTCGTCATAAGCCAAAATGCAGATCACCGGTCCGAATATCTCTTCCCGGGCGATGATCATGTCATTGTTCACCTGGCCAAATACCGTCGGCTTCACATAATAGCCGGTCTGCAGGCCATCGGGGCGCCCCACTCCACCGGCCACCAGCGTAGCGCCTTCGTCGATTCCTTGCTGGATCAGAGACTGGATTTTATCGAATTGCGCTTTCGACGAAACCGGACCCATTACCACCTCGGAATTGGGATCACCCACAGAGACCTGGGCCGCGGCTTCCCGAGCGATATCCATGGCTTCCTGCATACGGGCGGCGGGCACTAACAGGCGGGAACCGGCACTGCAGGTTTGTCCTGAGTTCCCCATCATCCCCGCTACACTGCCGGCGACACTCTCGGCAAAGGCTTCGTCATCCAGGATGATGTTGGGGCTTTTGCCTCCCAGCTCCTGAGTGACCCGTTTGACGGTGGGTGCGGCATTGCGTGCTATTTCCACGCCGGCCCGGGTGGAACCGGTAAAGGACACCATGTCCACGTCGGGATGGGAAGACAGCGCCACCCCAACTCCGGGCCCATCACCCTGCACCAGGTTGAAGACTCCGGCCGGTACGCCGGCGGCGTGCATGATTTCTGCAAAAATCTGCCCGGTGAACGGTGCAATTTCAGAGGGTTTCAGAATCATGGTGCAGCCGGTGGCCAGGGCTGGGAACACTTTGACGGCGATCTGATTCAGTGGCCAGTTCCAGGGTGTGATCAGGCCACATACACCGATGGGTTCTTTCACCACCAGCGTTGCGCCACGCTGCTCTTCGAATTGAAACGTCTTCAGTACTTCAATGGCGGTTTGCAAATGCCCAGAGCCCAATCCCACCTGAAAGCCGTTGGCCAGATACGATGGAGCGCCCATTTCTTCGGTTAAGGCTGCAGCCAGATCCGCTGTGCGTTTCTCGTATTCCGCAAGAATGTTCTGCAGGATCTCCAGCCGATCACCAGCCTGCGTGAGGGACCAGCTGGAAAATGCTTTGCGCGCTGCCCGTACGGCTTTATCCACGTCGGCGGCGGAACCGATTGCGATCTTACCGCAGGTGGATTCCGTGGCCGGGTTTTCCACATCCAGAGTTCTCAATTCAACCGGATCGACCCATTCTCCGTCGATGTAGAATTGCAAATGTTCGCGCATGGTAAGCATCCTGTATTCTGTCTTATTGTTTTATGAACCGTGTTTTGTTGTATGAGCTGCGTTAATCCTCAATCACCCGAGGCGATCCCTTACCCATAAAATGGGCCAGGTTGCGGTGGAAATTGGTGATCTTCTGCTCCTGGTGCGGATTGGGCAAGGCGCCGCGAAACCCGCGATTACGCATGCCTTTCTGTACGGCCGCCATATTGGAGAAATCCTGAGCCAGTACTTTGCGCCACTTCTCTTCGGTGGGCTCCGCGTACACCCACTCGGTCTTGGGCTCTTCCCCTTGTGGATAACGCTCCAGCGCATAGGCTTCAAAAATGCATTTATTGGGGTCGCCACCGTAAGGCCGCGCCCGGTAACCCAGCAGGAATGTCAGCCCGGGAATGAACGACATATTGGGGAAGATGTGCCAGGCCAGACCGGCTTTGGCCAGTTTGTCCGGATCAATGGTGGGCCAATTCACTCCACGGGCAGCGTCGTCCCGTTTGGCCGACTTGTACCAGTGCTCATGGACGTCATGTGGTGGAGTGTCTTCCGGCAGTTCGTCCACCAGTCGATTGGCGGCGTTGACCAATGTCGGCGTGGTGCTGCCGCGAATGGTATCCCAGAATTCATTTTGCATCTGGGCAATCATCTTGCGCGCGTCCGGACCTTTGCCGGTGCGGGTGACGGTGGTGGTTGCGGCGGAGTCACTTTCCTCCGGATCTTTGGAATCAAAACCATCGTTGCCATGCAGACCTTGCGCTTTACTCCAGGCGTAAAAGTCACCGTACACACAGAGTTGTGGATGGGTGCCCTCAACGTGGTAGGGCTCCATAAACGCTTCCAGCGCGGTTTTCCAGTTGCAGTCAAAGATCACATACTGGCGCCAGTGATAGCGCATGTCTTCGAATTCAAATTGATCCAGCAGATCGGATGCAGGCATCAGGTATTCCACCAACGGCTCGCAATCCGGGTTCATGTTGATCCAGATCCAGCCACCCCAGGTGTCGACTTTCACCTCACCCAGTTGGGTGCGTTCGTCGTTCAGGCAACCTTTCCAGTCATCCTGGTCCAGAATGCGGGTGCACTTGCCTTCAAGGTTGTAAGTCCAGCCGTGATAACCGCACACAAAATTCTGTTTGCGACCACAGGCACTGTGAGCGCCTTCCGGAGTGTCTACCAACTGGCGGCCCCGGTGCGAGCAGACGTTGTAAAACGCCTTCAACGTATCCGGGCCGGTACGCACAATAATAATGGAGTCGTCCATCACATCATAGGTGATGTAGTTGCCCACTTCTGGAATTTCCTCAACCCTGCCAGCGTGCTGCCAGACCTTGGACCAAATCTTGTCGCCCTCCTCCCGTGCATACTCAGGACAGGTAAAAGCCTCGACGCCGTAGGTCAAGGGTTCGGAGAGATCCTCCACAGGGATGACTTTGTCAGGATTAATATCGGCTTTATTGTTCATGTAGTTCTCCAGCCTTGGCAATGTAAGTGGTGCACAGCCATAAGAAATGTCAGTCAGTGCCGACGACCAGTCCATCCAGGTCGCCTTTGTCGCGCCAGTCCTGCATCATGGTTTGGAATGCCTCCCAACCTGGACCATAGGATTCACCCAGATACCAGCGGAACTTTTCCTCGCCTTTGTTATCCACCTGGGCTTCACCCTCGTTGTTGAAATAACTGGGGGTACATTCCCGCTGGAACTGTGAGATATCAATGGCCGTTTCCCGAACGTGCTGTATCCAGGCGTCCTGGGCAGATTTACTTGGCTCTACCGAGGTTAAACCACGGTCCAACGACGCCTTGATGATGTGGGCAATGTGGTGACCCTGGCGGCTGAACGTTTCTGTGGTGGTGGCATTAAAGCCCCCCTGATAGAAGCCCACATAGAACTGGTTGGGGAATCCATGACTCATCATGCCATGCAGCGTCTGGTAGCCATCCGCCCAGTTTTCATAGAGTGACAAGCCGTCGCGACCTTCGATGGCTTCGATGCCCCAACGACGATCCAGGTCACTGGTGACCTCGAATCCGCTGGCAAAGATCATGCAGTCGATTTCGTATTCCTGACCATTGGCGATGAAGCCCTTCTCTGTCATCTCTTCAACCCCTCGGGTTTTGGAGACGTCCACCAAGGTAACGTTGGCGCGATTGAACGTTGAATAATAGTCGTCGTTGGAACAGGGTCGCTTGCAGAGGAAACGATACCAGGGCTTCAGGGACTCGGCCGTGGCTTTGTCTTCCACCAGGGCTTCCACGCGCGCGCGCAGGCGTTCCATGACGCGATAGTCCATCACCTCCCGCTTCTCCATGAATTGCTCTGGGCTGGTAGGCCACCCGTCCTGCTCAAATTCAGCCACCAGGTTGCGATTGACTTCGGTCCAGATGTCACAAATATTGTCTTCGTCGCCGGGGGCGAACGTGTCGATGGCAGCACGCTGGAAGTTGGCCTTGCGTTCTTGCTGCCAGCCAGGCTTCAGGCTTTTTGCCCATTCCGGATCGGTGGCAATATTCTTACGTTCATCCACAGTAGAGGGCGTACGTTGCAGCACATAGACCTGCTTGGCATAACGCCCAAGGTAAGGAATGGCTTGAATAGCGGTGGCGCCGGTGCCGATAATGGCGACAGCCTTGTCGGCTAACTTTGAAAGCTCGGGGTTGCGGTACTCACCACCGGTGTAGTCGTAATCCCAGCGGGCGGTGTGGAACATCTTGCCTTTAAAGTCATGAATTCCGGGAATTGCCGGCAGCTTGGGAATGTTCAGCAGTCCATTGGCCATGACCACAAACCGCGCGCGGATCTCATCACCGCGATTGGTTGTGATCCGCCAGCGCTTGATGTCGTCGTCCCACTTCATGGTGGACACCAGCGTATGGAACAGCGCTTTTTCGTAGAGATCAAACCGGTCGGCGATGCTACGGATATAATCGTAGATGTCATAGCCATCGGTGTATTTTTTGGAAGGCATGTAACCCATCTCTTCCAGCATGGGGAGATAGCAATAAGCATCGTTATCGCACTGGATTCCCGGATAGCGGTTCCAATACCAGACGCCGCCAAAATCGCCAGCGTGATCGATGTTGCGGAAATTTTTGACGCCCGCTTTTTGTAACTCCACACCAGCCAACAATCCCGAAAAGCCACCACCCAGAACCGCTACATCCAGATCTTCTGAAATGGGGGCACGGGCCTGCACTGGTGTGTGTGGGTCGATTTCATAGGCGTCGTTGCCGTCATCTTCCGGGCGTACATATTGCTTCTGCCCTTCTGGTCTTACCCGTATTTCCCGTTCCTGCCGATACTTTTCCCGCAGTGCCGGGATATCAACTTCACCAGCGGGTGGTACATTCGTCGCTTTACACTTCATGGTCCGATCTCTTCTTATATTTGTGGCAGTAACGTCAGCTTGGTGAGCTATTCAAACATTGCCATGATTGGGATTTGCAGTAAATATTCAGTCCGTTTTTATATATCGAACAGCTAAGGCATTACCCGTCCACCGTTCACACCCAGGGTGAGGCCGGTGATGTAACCCGCTTGCTCCGACGCCAGGAAGGAACACGCTGTGGCAATGTCTTCCGGACTACCGGCTCGCTTCATGGGCGATGCCTCGATTTGCTTATCGATGTCCACAGGGGATTGGCGCAACATCGGTGTGTCGACAAAGCCGGGGGGAATGTTGTTCACCGTAATGCCCTTGGAGGCAAGTTCGAGCCCGAGGGATTTGGTGAAGGCAATTACCCCACCCTTGGACGCGGAGTAATGACACATCATGGGTGCGCCGGTTTGCGCGGATGATGAGGAAATATTGATGATGCGCCCCCAACCCGCAGCCAACATATCAGGAATCACCTGTTGGCAGCACAGCATGGGGCCCTTGATGTTGATCGCCATCATCCGGTCGATTGCGTCTTCTTCGATGTTCATGAACGGGATAAAGGCGGAGATACCCGCATTGTTGACCAGAATACTGATGGGTCCGAACGCTTGACGAGTCAGCTCAGCGCTGTGAGCAATATCTGATTTTGAGGAGGCGTCGCCCACGCAGGCGATCGCTTGTCCACCATCTGCGTTAATCATCGCGACCGTTTCTTCGGCGCTGTCGGAGTTCAGGTCCCATACGGACACTGCCGCACCGTCCTTTGCCAGCTGCAGACAGATGGCTCTTCCAATTCCACTTCCGCCGCCGGTAACCACCGCGACTTTCCCCTGTAATGACATGGATCTTTGCTCCAATGGTTGACTCTTATTTTAACAACAGTGTTGATTAATAATACCGGTCAGTACTTTTAGTTGTCAAGACGAAGACATGCGCTCCTTAAGGAGCGCTGATGGACAAAAGTGAGGGCAGGAAAATACGGTGAAATACGGGAAAAACGTAGGAATCTGTGTAGTTTAGGGCTGTGTCTGTGAGTGGTTTCTACCAGTCTGAACGAGCGGAAACCAGCGTACGTACCGCTTTCTCAACCCAGGCCAGACGTTCTTTTTCCGCAACATCCCGTTTGGAGAGCATGGCATTGATGTACCAGCCCCGAATCATATGGATGAACACTTCCGCAACCGCACTGGCATCCTTGCAGGGCAGGTTGTCAGCGTGTGCGCATTGTTCTATGAACTCAGCAATACGACGGATACCGATTTCGGTACGCTCGGATGCGGCTTTACCCAATTCCGGGAAACGATGGATTTCGCTGTAGATGAGTTGATTCACCGCGACTTCGTCATTGGCCAGACTAAGTTCCAACGTACGATTGGCGTAGGCGGTGAGGCCTTTTTCAAGGTTTGGTTTGCCGCCGGTATCTACGGTGAGGGAGGCCCACGGCGAATAGCGCTCGATTTGTTGTTTCAGAATCGCGCGGAATAGCTGTTCCTTGGATGGATAACGGGAATAAAGGGTGGTCTTTGACATGCCGGCGGTTTTAACGATCCGGCTGACCGAAGCAGCACCATAACCTTGGTCCTGGAACTCCTGCAAGGCGACTGCCAGGAGTTGGTCTTCTATGTCTGCAACGTCTTCTGGCCGTGGGCGGCCCCGTGGCCGTTTGGCCTCTGCTTTAGTGGTTTTTCGTACTGCCATGTGGAATGGGGTATCTTTTTATTGCTGTCAGTGAAAAACCACTTTACCAGATCTGTTCATTTTAACAAACGTCAGGCTTCAGCCTTGAGTCGGTCTGCAGCGAGGGTCTGCAACTGCGAGCTCTTGACCTTCGCGCTGCCGGTCCATTCCAGTTCGTCTTCCCGGAACAGCAACACCCGCCGCGGTACTTTGAAGCTCGCCAGTTGCTCCTTGGCGAAGGAGCGGACCAGGTCTTCCGACAGCTCGGCGCCTTCCTGCGGGACGATACAGGTCACCACCAGTTCCCCCAACAGTTCATCAGGAATGCCAACGGTTTTGGTGACCTTGACTCCGGGGCATTGGGCAATCACGGTGTCAATTTCCACGGGGGATACATTGGCGCCCCCGGTTTTGATGATGTCGTTCAGGCGGCCTTCCCAGTGCAGTCGGCCCTGTTCATCAAAAAAGCCACCGTCGCCGGTGCGGAAGAAGCCCTCTTCGTCCAACACTTCGTCCTGTGGAATACCAATGTATCCCAGCATCAAGGTTGCGCCTTTCACCGCGATCTCACCGCGTTCCCCCAGTGGCATCAACTCACCGGAAAGCGGGTCTACGATCTTGAATGTGTTGCCTGCCACCGGCATGCCGTGACTGTCGCCGGAAACCGACTTCGGTGTATTGGCAGGAAATACGGAACTGAGGGTAAAGGTTTCCGTATTGCCGTAGGCGTGGGTGGCATCGATCCAGTTGGAATTCACCGTAGGGTGACCTGCCACCGGTGAATTGGTGTCAATGTATTTTAACGCTGACAAATCCACATCAAGCCAGTTTTTGGCGTCCACCAGCTGTGCCCATTGGTGGGGCCAGGCAAAAATATAGGAAACTTTCTCTGCCTCCATAATGGCCAGCGCTTCCTCCGGTTGAAACGTTTGCTGCAGCACCAGAGTGCCACCAGCCGACAGCGTACTGCCGATACCAATGGCAAAATTTCCGGACCAGAAAAAGCCGTTGGTGGTCAGTGAGCGCACATCCTGATCCAGCCCAAGCCATGTGCGCCAGCGCCAGAGTTGCAGGCAAACACCCCGATGAGCACTTAGAATGCCTTTCGGTTTACCGGTGGAACCAGAGGAAAAAAACAGCACGCCTGGATCGGCAGGCAGCACAGAGGCGGCGGTCGCTTCAACCAGTTCCGGTGAGATGCTCTCGCCCCGTGCCAGAAAGGCGTTCCAACCTTCAATGCCGCCCGCTGCGTCTTCGCTGTCAACCATCGCCAGGTGTCGCAGGTAAGGGAAGGATTCAGAATACAATTGCCCGGGGGCAGCGCTGCTCAGCTTTGGCTCCAGATCAGTCAGGACGGCAGCAAAATCTTTCTTCAACACATGCCGTTCAAACAGCAGGATGGAACAGCCCGAGTTTTCCAATACGACTTTCAGTTCAGCGGGCGTTGAAAAGGTGCTCAGGGTGGTCGCCACACCACCGGCCAGGGCTGTACCAAACACCGCGGACAAAAACTCCAGGCGGTTAGTCATCAGAATGCCAACCCGAGTGCCTTTACCTGCACCGCAGGCCAATAAGGAACGGGCTACCGCTACCGAGCGGGACCACAACTCGTCGTAAGTCCAGCGTTCTGCGCCATCTGTGTTGGGTAACACCACCGCTTCCCGGGGGCCGAAACGGGAGGTCACTTCCTTCAGGTAGCCACCTAAAGTGAGTGCGCCGATACCTTCTTCTTCATTCAGTGGAATCCCCCTGATCAGGGACAAGCCTTCGCGAGATTGGGTTGGCAGCGTCATGTTGTTACCTTTTTATTTTCGGTAGTGTTGTTTTTGTGGTCTGACAGGGTTTGAGATTTGAGAAGATGGTAGGACAAGGCGTGCCAATAAGCACGCCTTTCCTTGTCTGGTAAGCGCAGTGATGTTATGCGCGACTGGGCAGCTCAACAATGGCAACACCGCTGGCAGACAGTTCACCCCGATGGGTTTCTGCTTTCTGCTGGATTTCTACCAGATGCTTACCGTCTTCCACGAATTTGCGAACTACAGTGGCGTTGATGAAGATGGCATCCCCATCAGGGTTGTGCCGACGGATCTGGCTTTTTGCCTTACGCAGGAAGCCGTCATCCCCCATCCAGTTGGTGAGCTGGTGGGTCAGCCAGGAACAACGCTCCGGGCCGTAATCGTATGCACCCGGTGCTCCCACTTCCAACGCGAAGTCTTCATCCCAGTGCACACGCTCAGGACAGTCGGGCACGTTAAAGCGGTTTTTGATACCCAGGCCAGGGTGCGCTTGCTGCATTTTCCAGGCGAGTTTGTTGGCGCGGATGTAAAGACCACCCCAGCCCTGAGCGTAACAGATAAAACCGGTGACGGTCATAGGGCCCTTCATCATGGTAGGCAGTTCTTCGCCCTCTTTGACATCCTCCCAATAGCGGGGAGTGGCACCACGGATTTCTTCCTGTTCATAGACTTTGCTGAATTCCGCCAGCTGCTCTTCTGTGAAGGGTTCCACCCGGCCGCGGGCTTCGGTGTATTTGGTGCCGCGCTCACGGGCTTCGTCACGGTCGGTCCGGAACACCCAGGAATCGGCTTCTGCCACTTTGTCACCGGACTGGTTGAAAAAGTCCACGTGATAGATCTGCTGGAAGGCACGGCCGGCAAATTTGGTCTGGTGTTCCACCAGGTCTTTCAGATACGCTTCGGTGGTGATGACATCATTGCGCAGAACCGGCTTGTGCCAGGTCCAGTCGGCGCCAGCCCACATGGCGTGTACGCCGGACAGGCCACCGCAGTATCCGGATACGATGCGGCTGGTGGTAAACAGGAAACTGGGCAGAGCCACGATGGAGCCGTGCTTGGTATTGGCGGCGTATTCGGGATCACACCAGAGTGGGTTGTCGTCGCCAATGCCATGGGCATAGTGGCGGATAGCATCGCGCGTGGCTTCGTAGTTCCAAGGTTCTACGGTGTTGGTGATCTTGACGCCAATACGCTCGCGCAGATCAGCCAGACCTTGTTCAGTTATTTTTGGAAACTTGGCGGACATCTTTTTCTCCTTGGTTCTTAATTGCCGGCCGCAGCCGTTAGTTAATGGCGGCTGGCGATTTGGCAGCCTCACGATCACGCAATATTTTGCGGTGGACCTTGCCAGCGGGCGTCTTAGGCAGCTCGCTTACAAATTCTATGTGGCGTGGAAACTCGTGTTGGCTCAGCTTTTCACGGGTGAAATTCTGCAGTTCAACAATGAATTCGGCGCTGGGGGAACGATTGCTCACCACGAAGGCTTTCGCTACCTGGCCACGGGTATCATCCGGAACACCAATAACACCAACTTCCGTAACGTTGTCGTGCTTCAACATGGTGTGTTCGATCTCTACCGCACTCATGGTCCAGCCGGCGGAGATAATCACATCGTCCGCTCGGCCGCAGTGATACAGGTAGCCTTCATCGTCGAGTTTCGCGCGGTCTTTGGTGGTCTCCCAGTGATCCCGTTTCCACAGCATCAACTCCCCCACCTCGCCAGCACCCGTGGGAGATCCATCGGGGCGGTGTACCTCCAGCTTCAGGCCGGGCACAGGCTTACCCAGAGACCCCGGCTTGACTTCAAAATCCTCAGCACCGGGATAGTTCACCAACACCACGCCGATTTCCGTCGTGCCATACATGCTGCAGGCGGGCACTTTGAAATACTGATCGATAAACTCCAGGGTGGCCGGATCAATGGGCTCACCGGTGAACGACAGCTTGCTGAAATAAAATGTGAATGCGTCTGCCTGGCCGGTATTTTTCATCATGCGGTAATGCGTCGCCGCGGCGGACATATTGGTGATTTTGAAATCCTGTAGAGCCCGCATCAGGCGCACCGCGTCAAAGCGCCCGGCAAAGGTGCCGGTGGTCACACCCAGGGCCAGTGGTGCCAGGGTGCCGTGCCAGAGTCCGTGCCCCCAGGCCGGGGACGAAGGACAAAAATACTCATCGCCTGGCCGGATACCGGTGCCATACAGGGCTGCAAACATCAGGGTGACGATGGCTTTGTGGGTGTGTTTAACCGCAGCGGGCAGCTCACGGGTGGTGCCAGATGTGTACTGGAATACCGCCAGATCATTGGCTTTGGTTTTGGGTTCGTAACGGGATGGGTATTTGGCGATGCCATCCAGCAACGCTTGATCCGCCACGATCACACGCAAACCGTCGATTTCCCGCGCCAGTTCTGCTTTCTCCCCATTGGTGATGAGGATGGTGGGCTTGCAATCGTCAATACGGAGCCGCAAGGCATCCGGCCCGAACAGGGTAAACAACGGTACGCTGATGGCGCCGGTCTGCATAGCGCCGAACAGGCACACATAGAACGGCAGAGACGGCTCCAGCATAAACGCAATGCGATCACCGGGTTGAACTTCATTGTCGTCCAGCCAGTGGGCAAATTGCGCTGCACCGGAGGCCAGTTGGTCAAAACTGAGAATTTCGTCGCTGCCGTCGGATTTGGCGATACGTACGGCTGCCCGACCGGACCCGTCCGCATGGCGGGTAATGCATTCTTGGGCAATATTGAGATGTTCTTTGTCACCATCGAAAAGTTCCCACAACGCAGTGGAGTTCGCATGGGCTTGAGCGTCTGCGTAGGTGGTGTATTCCGTGAGCTTTGCCATTCAATCACCTGATTATTGTTATCAGTTTCTACCGGCCCAAGGCAGATCGACATGGTTCGAATCCGGGTGGTGTTGGGCCGTAATTCATCGTGTAAAAACAATGCCACGAAAAAAAAGTGTTGTAAATATAGAAACAGATTTTATATATTGAACATAAAGAAAGGTGATGTCATAATGGTAAAAATTCTGACTCAGCGCTAATTACAGTAAAAACAAAGGACTACACAGGGGTTCCCAATGACGCAACATTCCACCCAGGCCATGACGAGCGATAAAAAGCTCGCCAATGCCCTGAAAGAAAGTAAAGCTCCCGCCATTTCCCGCGCCGCTGCCATACTCCGGCTGCTGGGCAAAAGCGATACGCCGATGGGGCTGCAGGCCATCGCCCGTTCCCTCAACCTGGTTCCCAGCACCTGTCTTTATGTGCTGCGCGCACTGGTGGATGAAGAATTCGTTGCATTTGACCCTGACACCAAACGTTATTCACTCGAAGCCGGCGTGCTCACCCTGGCCCGGCACTGGCTGCGTCGAAATCAATTCACTGATCTGGCCCAGCCTGAACTCAATCGCATCAGTCAGGAATTTGATTGCACGGTGCTGGGCGTCAACATCGTGGGGCTGGAGCACATCATTGTGGTCGCCATCTCCCAGGCTGGAAACAACTTCCAGCTGAGTGCACAGGTGGGCAGCCGCTTTCCTGCTTTGATCAGTGCCACCGGTCGCTGCATCGCCGCTTTTGGCAGCTACACCCATGAAGAGCTGGAAGAAAAATTCAACACCCTGCGTTGGGATGATCCACCCTCCTTCGAGGAATGGATGGCGCAAATTGAGAAGGTGCGCACGGATGGCTATGCGGTCGACGAAGGTAACTACATCTCCGGCGTGACGGTCGTGGCGGCTCCGGTATGGAAAACCCGGGAGAAACTCAGTCACGCGATGGTCGCCATCGGCATCAGCAGTACCCTTAACCGAAACGGGTTGCCTGCCCTGCAAAGTGCGCTTCTAAAGAGCGCCCAGATGTTGTCAAACCAACTCAGCGGTGAATTCTAACCAGCCGTTGAGCGCTGCTGATGTTCAGTAGCGCTCAACGACACCTGTGTTCGTTTTTTGTCTTCGCTATTTCTTCGGCAACTCCACTTCCGCGGTGGCGGTCGCCATCACATGCCCCAGTTGATTGGTCATTTTGCATTTCACCTGCACGATATTGCGCCCTTCCTCATCGGTGGACTTCTCCACAATAGAGCCGGTCATAATGGTGCTGTCACCGGTGAACGCGGGGCCACGATAGGACGAGTTGCAGTGGACAACCTGACCCCACTCCCCAGCCCATCCGCTCAGGTAATCCAGAATCCAGGCGCCCATGGATGCGCCGTAGCCGTAGCCTCGGGGCATGCCGATCTTGCGCGCGAATTCGGGAAACAGGTGACCCCGTGATGGGCCAAAGTAGGCACCGTCGGTCCACTCCGGATTATCCTTCTCCATCACCGGGTCGTTTTCATAACCGGCCATTTCCTCGGTGAAACCCATGCCGGCCAGATCGTAGCCGGGTCGATTGGTGGTGCCCCATATGGTGAACGGATAGGCGCGCCACTCGGTGGTGAAACTGGCGATGCTGTGCGGGCCGATTACCCGTACTGGCAGTTCGGTATTCACTTCAACGTCATCCCAGTAACGTTTACCGTGACCGAGTTCGTGCATCATCTTGATGTATTCGTACTTCTTGTCTTCCAGCTCCTTGAGGGCTTCCGGGGTCCACACCGGATCATCTGTGTTGTCCGCCATGGCGCCCATTTCCACGGCCAGATCCGCGCGATAACGAATGGTGGTGGAGCGTTGCTTGGCAATAAAGTCGCCGTTCTGATTGTAGTAATTATTGTCACCCCGCTGGAAACAGGTGGGGCCGGCAAACTTGGTGTCTTTTACCACGTAATCAAATGGAATCTTTTCATTGGTGATCCAGTCACCGGCGAACATTTTGGGTCCGTAGAACCACCATTCGTCGCCGCCGAAGATGAGGTGGGATTCCGGGATCATGCCAACGCACGCCGGGCCGGCACCATGACCGTCATCGGTTGCCACCGCAAAAGACTGCGGTGCTATCAGGCGCCCGTAGCGGCTCTCTGAGGCAAAATCATGGTCGTAGTGCAGCAGGTTGGGATAGTGCATTGCCTGTGCCCAGCGGCGAAAATCATTGTTGTTCAGGGGTTCCTTCATGCTGGCCGGTGCAATGGGTTTGCCCATGTGGTTATCAAGATCGGAACAGTCCAGAATTTTATCGCTCATGCGGTTCTCCAAATAAAAATCGATTAATCAATGGGTGGGCAGGCCTGGTTGCAGTTTCAGAACACTGCCCTCCGCATCGGCAGAGATATAAAGTTCTCCATTGAGTCCTTCGGCAATATCTGCAAAGGGCCCCATGGGCCCCGACAGTACGCCAATGGGCCCGAGAAATTTTGGGGTTACGCCGGGTGGTGCACCCACCGGTAATTGGGTGGCGATGGTGTGCCGGGTTCCGGTAGTGAGGTTAAACTGAATCAATTCCTTGCTCCCCACATCCACAATGTACAAGTGCTCACCCGTGGCCAGGATGCCTTGGGGTGAACGCAGACCATCCACCACCGTCTCCGGCCCTTTACCAGTGACTTTGATGACTCGGCCGGCGCCCTCCTCGGCTACCAGAATGGTGTCGCCACTGACCGCGACACCGCTGGGTCCTGCCAGTCCGTCCAGCAGGGTTTCGACGTTTCCGGCGGTGACCGCCAATACGCGGCCACGGCCTTTTTCCGCAACCACCACGGTACCCCGGCTGGTTAAGGCGATGCCATACAACTGATCGAACCCGTCCGCCAGCACGGTGTGTTCCTGCTTCGCGGGGGACCAGAGAGCCACCTGCCCGTTGGCGGTGGTGACCATGTACTCCGACGACCCCACCGCAGCGACGCCCCGGGTGTAACCCGGGAAGCCCGGGGTGAACAACATACCAGCCGGTTGCAGTGAGCCCCCTGCTGGTAAGGTATAAGTGAATCCGCCATCGGCAACGAACAGCAGTCCATCCTGGTTTACGGCCAGGCCCAGGGGCCAATTCAGACCATCGGGCACCAGGGACTTCACCTGGCCATTGGTAAGCACTTCGTTGATCTGCCCGGAAATGCTGGAGACAAACAGTCGATCACCGACAAAGGTGAGGTTGTCCAAACCGGGGGCGATGTTGGCCAGTACAGTTTGCTCGCCGGTGCGGGGATCAATGCGCAGCACCTGCCCACTGGCCACCTGGGTGGAAACGATGTAGCCCTCTGCATCGAACTTGACGGCGTCCGGTACACCCAGATTTCTGGCAACCACCTCAGGCGCACCGCCATCGGGATGGACGCGCCAGATTTCATTGGCCCCCATGACGGGGAAATACAGCAATCCGTCAGGCCCCACCTCCATGGCGTTGGGCAATGGCACGTTTTCCAGGATGACCCGTGGTGCGCCGCCGTGCAGATCCAGCTCCAGGATGCGGCCATCGGGCCTGCACTCTCCTGCAAACAAACGGCCTTCGTGGATGGTAATGGGATTGGCACAGGGCATGTCAGCGCACAGGACTTTTGCTATGCCGTTGGGGCTCAGGACGCTAACCCGGCCTTCGGTGATTTCAGTAGCGAAAATATTGCCATGGGCATCGAACACCAGGTCGTCAGGGGCGACGATATCACCACCCTTAGGGCTGATGGTTTCCATGTGTCCGCGGTTGATGTCGATGGCACTGATCTGGCTGCCCGACACCTGGGCTACGTAAATGCGCCCGTCCTGTCCGGTACGGATTCCGTTGGCACCAAACAGCCTGCTGGGCGGTGTCAGTCGTTCAAGTGTCCAGCCCTCCGCCAGAGTTGAGCTGGTTTCCGGCGCATAGCGACTATTCATTGAGGTCATGGTGAATTCGGCTCCCCTGGTCTCTGGTTATTGTTTTTCTTGTGGTTCTTCCGGTTATTTCTCCAAGGGACAACAATATTGCCGGTTCCCCCTCTGTTTTCCTCAATCGCTGATGGGCCAAGATGTCTCAGCCCCTTATTTAACTGTTGATTCTATTATGAAAATTGTGCCGCCTGTGGCTTCCGGTACGGCTTGGCTCATGGCTATAATAATCAACACTTGTGTTCATTTGTGGTCAAATGGTATCGTAACGACATAGCAAAAAACAATACGTATGGAGCACTTTTTGTCATGCACTCCGCAGTGAAGGATGGGCGCAGAACCATTGTCGGCAGATCGGTTCGGTGGGATGAAGAGCAGGCGAAAGCCGCCTATGAACGGGGCTACTGGACCCATGAGACGCTGGCCGATTCCCTGCAACGCATTGCAGCCCAGGAGCCTGAGCGGGTGCTCATTGTTGAGGGCAGCGTTCGCCTGTCTGCCGGTGAGCTGTACGAGCGGGCGCGCACCCTGGCCCGGGTGATGGCAGCGGGCCACCCCGAGGGCAGCGTGGTGTCGTTTATGCTCCCCAATTGGCATGAAGCTGCGGTGATTTATCTGGCTGCGACCATGGCCGGCATGGTGGCCAACCCGATCCTGCCATCGTTGCGTGAGCATGATCTGCGCTTCATGTTGAAGGATATGTCCTGCCGGATGATTTTCATTCCAGAGCAGTTCCGCAATCACCATTATGCCGAAATGCTGTCACACGTTGTTGAGCAGTTGGAGTCACCTCCGCAGGTGATCGTACTGCGGGGTAATCCCCATAAATTCACTGCTTTCGACAGTCTGTTTGAGAACGCACCGGAGCAGGCCCTGCCCATTGTGGAGGCCGACGCGGTGCGGATGATCATGTATACGTCCGGCACCACCGGTAACCCGAAAGGCGTGATGCACAGTCACAATTCCATCCATGCCCTGATCAAACAGATTGGCGAACATTGGCGGGTAGAGCCCGGAGATAAATTTTTGGTGGCGTCACCGATCAGCCATATCGGAGGCTCGATTTACGCATTTGAGTGCCCTCTTCTGCTGGGCGCAACGGCGGTGTTGATGGAGCACTGGAATCCCGACCAGGCCGTTGCATTGCTGCAGTCAGAACGCTGTACCCATTTTGCCGGAGCCACGCCATTTTTGGTGCAGACTCTGGCGGCCGCACGCAAACAGCAGACTCGGCTCCCCAGCTTGAAGCTGTTCGTGTGCGGTGGCGCATCGGTGCCGGCGTCATTGATCCGCGAAGCTGATGACTATTTTGAGCATGCCGCGGTGACCCGTGTGTATGGGTCCACCGAGGTCCCGGTGATGACCGTTGGTGCCGTAGGGGATGTTGCTCATGCCGCGGAGACCGATGGCCAGCCCGGCATCGCTCAGGTGAGACTGGCCGGAATTGAGAACGCAACTGGCGACAGTGGTGAAGTGATTGCCAAAGGTCCACAAATGCTGGTGGGCTATGTGCATTCTGAAGACGAGGCCAGTGTGTTCGACGAAAACGGCTTCTTCCGCACCGGGGATCTTGGTCGCTGGGTGGATCAGAATTACCTGGTCATTGTGGGCCGCGCCAAGGACATTATTATCCGCCACGGTGAAAACATTGCCCCGAAGGAGATTGAAGATCTGCTGGTTAACCTGGCCGAAATCGCCGAAATCGCGATTGTCGGCTTACCGGATCCGAAAACCGGTGAAAGAGCCTGTGCCGTGATTGTGCCGGCCGGGGATGCCACGCCCACCGTCGCTGATCTGGCTGAGTTCCTGCTGAGCCAGGGCGTCGCCAAGTTCAAGTTTCCGGAGCAGGTGGCCATCTGGGAGTCACTACCGAAAAATGATGCCGGTAAGGTATTGAAGCACAAGATTCGGGAAGCATTGCTGCAAGCAGAAGCCTAGTGCTTCTGCTGCGCTTGGAGGTTTGACATAGAGGGTGGGCGTGTTTGACATAGAGAGTGGGCGTTTGGCATTTCGATAGCCTGAACTGAACGCCCGGAATAAAAAATGCCGACTGGGGGTCGGCAAAATACCAAATCCTTTCTTTATAGAAACCCATAAGACTTGGCACAAAAGAACGTTTTAGTGGGTCGCGGCTTGGCGGCGACCCACTGTTGATATTGCTTTACTGTTAGATTGCGTTACTAAAGATTACCTTACTGAAGAGAGCCGGAACGTTCCAGCAGGCCCAGCAGGTTCCCGCCCATCACTTTGCGTTGCTCTTCTTCGGTGTAGGCATCCAGTCGATCGATGAACTGCAGTGGGCTGGCAACCCCTTCAGGGTGCGGATAATCGCTGCCGAACAGCACCTGATCGGCGCCTACCAGATCACGCAAACCGTCCAGGGAATCTTCATAGAACGGAGCAACGTACACGTTCTCCTTGAAGCGTTGAACCGGATCGTATTTGAATTCCTGCGGGAAAATGTTCTTGGCCTTTTCCATGGTGCGCAGCAGTTCGCCAACCCAGGCGGCGCCGTTTTCGATGGTGGCAATCTTCACATCGGGGAAGCGGTCGAACACGCCGTGACAGATCAGGGCGGCACAGGTGTCCGCGATAACCCGGGCGGCGGGCTTCAGGATGTGCGAGAACGCGGAAGGCTTGAATGGCTTGTACTCGTTGCCACCCACCCACATGCGAACAAAACGGTCGTAGCCGCTGTCAGATGCGTGCATGGAGACAAAGATTTTGGACTCGTTAATACGGGCCCAGAAAGGATCAAATTCTTCGAAGCCGGGAGAGCGGGTACCATTGATACCGGGTACGGGGGCCGGGCGCACCAGTACCGTTTTGGCACCGTTTTTAATTGCCCAATCCAGTTCTTTAACAGCCCAGTCGATATCCGCCAGGCTGATCACCGGCGCAGTAAAGATGCGGTTCTGGCGGTTGAAGGTCCACTCTTCCAGCATCCACTGGTTGAGGGAGTGCATGATCGCGCACATGGCGGGAATGTTGTATTGCCCCATGCGTTCCTCAACAGCGGAAACCAGGGTCGGGAACATCAGCGCACCGTTCAGGCCCTGCTCGTCCAGTTCTTTCAGGCGTTCTTCACCGGTGCGCCAGCCATTCTTGGGTGCGATGGGCTTGCCCATGGACTCGCGCATGGAAAGACCTTCCGCGTTCTTGCCCATGTACCACTCCACCAGTTTGCCCGGTGCGGCAATGTGGCTGAAAGTGGGATCGGGAATATAGTCACTGATCAGGCCACCGATCGCCAACTTGGTGCGTCCATTTACCTGTACATAGGAAACAGCGTGCTTGAATTCCTTGGGCAGGTAACGCATCAAAGCTTCGGGTGGCTCGTAAAAATGATGGTCCGCGTCATAAGTTGGATAGGGTAAGCCAGACATAATATTCACCTTTCATGCATTCTATTTGTTTGTAGTAGGGTATCCAAGGAAACCCCTCTAAGTCAACAACACTGTTGATTTATATTGAACAGATTAGCACTTGTTCACTTGCCTGGGCGGGTACTCGGATGCGTCCGAGCAAGTGAACACCAATGTTGACTAACAATCGGCAGGCAGTTTAAGCTTACCCACCAAGAACGGCAATCTTTATTCGCAGTCAGCTAGTGTAGCGTTAAGCGCTTGAATCCAGTGGCGAATCTGAGTGCGTGCAGGCTGCGCGATTGACAAAAACAAGAATGAATTGGTTCCATCGGCGTCACACTCATGCCTTCCCAGGCTACCGAACCGGATTAGACGCTTGCTGGGACCTTACTAACACAGCTCTGTTTGGAATAGAGGTGTTTGCAATGATGAATGCAAAAGTGGATTCACCGCTGTATTACGATCCGTATGATTTTGATATAGACGAAAACCCCTATCCCATCTGGAAGCGGATGCGTGACGAAGCACCGCTCTACTACAATGAAAAACATGATTTTTATGCCCTGAGCCGTTATGAGGATGTGACCAAGTGCCTCAAGGATTTTGAAACCTATAGCTCAGCCAAGGGCACCATCATGGAGCTGATCAAGGCCGGGTTTCAGCCACCACCGGGCATGTTTATCTTTGAAGATCCACCGCTGCACGATATTCACCGGGACATCCTGCGCCGGTTATTCACCCCCCGTGCGATTGCTGCCGTGGAACCCAAAATCCGGGAATTTACCACCCAGGTATTGGATCCTCAGATGGATAAGGGCGGATTTGACTTCATCAAAGACCTGGGCTCCGAGATGCCGATGCGGACCATCGGTATGCTGTTGGGCATTCCGGTGGCGGACCAGGCCAAGTTTCGGGATTTCTCCCTGGAAGGGCTGGATCTGGATGAGAGCGGTGCGCCTTCCCTGGATTTCGAGTTTCGTTTCAACGGCAAAGATGGCGACCCCATTGAAGTGAATGATCTGTTTGGCGCCTATCTGGATTGGCGCGAACAGAACCCCTCCGACGACTTGATGACGCAATTGCTGACCAGTGAGTTTGTGGATGAGACCGGTGCCCAGCGCCGCTTGAGCCGGGAGGAAATCCTGGGTTATGTGCGCTTGCTGGCCGGTGCCGGCAATGAAACCACCACTCGATTGATCGGTTGGACCGGTAAGGTACTGGCAGATCACCCAGAGCAACTGGCCGAGCTGGCCAAAGATCCCAGCCTCATCAATAACGCCATTGATGAAGTGCTGCGCTTTGAGCCCCCTTCCCCGGTACAGGCGCGCTATGTCACCCGCGATGTGGAACACCACGGGCAGATTGTGCCGAAAGGCAGCGTCATACTGTTATTGAATGCCTCTGCCAATCGGGACGAGCGCAAGTTCAAGGAACCGGACACCTTTAATATCCGGCGCAAGATCGACCAGACTTTGACGTTTGGTCATGGGCTGCATTTCTGTATGGGTAGCCACCTGGCCAAGCTGGAAGGACGGGTTGCCCTGGAAGAGGTTCTCAAACGTTTCCCCAGTTGGAAAGTGGATTGGGAGAACGCCAAACAGGCCCGCACCTCAACGGTTCGAGGCTGGGAAACTTTGCCGGTAATCACCGATGAAGCAAAGTGGAAACAAGAGCAAAACAACAACAGACCACAGGAGAAAGCCGTGTCTAATGCAACAGAATCAGGTATTGATAATGCCTGGGATTTGGTAATCAAAGCCCCCAATGGTGAGCAGCGAAGTGTTGTGACCCTGAAATCCGAAGGCGAGGTGCTGACCGGCACCATCACCAATCCGGAATTCGGTGAGCAACCCATCGAAGGTGGCAAATACGATGGTGAAACCTTGACCTGGAAAAGCAAAGTCACCAAGCCAGTGAAGTTGACTGTGACGTACAGCGCCACCGTGGACGCGGACAATAACATCAGCGGCCACATCAAGGCCATGATGTCGAAGATTCCGTTCAGCGGGACCCCGGTCGCCAAATAAGTCTTGATTGACGCAGTTCAAAGAGAGCCGCTTGTGCGGCTCTTTTTTGTGGCATTACTCGCCCGGCATCACCCGCTCGCAGAGCAGGGCTTCCGGAGCCACGTACTTGGTGGTAGACCAGCCGCCATCCAGCGCGATGGTCTGACCGTTGATATAGCTGCCTTCCTGGGACGCCAAAAAGAACACAGTGTTGGCAACGTCGTCCACAGTGCCGTCGCGGTCAAACGGAGTCAGTTCCTGATTGGTGCGTTGAAAGCCGGGGAAGTCCCAGGCCGCAGCGGTCATTTCCGTTTTCACCACTCCGGGTGCCACGACGTTGGAGCGTATGCCCTTGGCGCCGTATTGCACGGCGAACGCCTGGCTCATGCCGATCATGCCGGCTTTGGCGGTGCAATAGATACCGCCGTCCAAGCCGCCCAGCAAGCCAAACACCGAGCCAATATTAATGATGGAAGAACCGGGTTGCATGGCCCGCAAGGCCTCCCGTCCAAACCGGAACGGCGCTTTCAGGCTGATGTTGAGCACTTCATCGATGGTGTCATCATCCGTTTCACCGGGAGGCGCCCACTTGCCGGAACCGGCATTGTTCACCAGGCAATCGAGGCGGTCGAATGTATGCAAAGCCAGATCCACTGCCCGCTTGGGGGCATCCTTGTCAGTGACATCCGCCACCAGGTATTCCAGGTCCGTCTGTGCAGAGAGTTCCTGCTGCAGCTGTTGCAGGCGGGATTCCCGTCGCGCCACGGCGATGATGCGCCACCCCTCTTTAGCAAACTTGCGCGCGATGGCCTCGCCAATTCCGGAACTGGCACCGGTAATCAGGGCCACTCGCCGTTGAGCTTGATCATTCATGTTGTTATAAGCCTCCCCTTTGTTACAGCCCGTATACTTACAGCCCGTTTACGCCGGGCCCGTTCGGACATCTCTCAACATCCGGGAACGCTCCCGGGACAATCACACCAGTGTATATCCCCGGGTAACCTGCTGACGATATAGCCAGGCCCCAGATCCGCCCGGAATACAGGCTCAGGCATTTCAATGCGCCTGTTCAGGCTAGTAAGTGTGGTTAGGACGCCGGCTGCGCTCATGGTAGAGACTGTGGCACGAACTGTCAGGACGCTTCCAGACCCCCATGGTACAACCTGTACTTGACGATCTATCTCTGACTTCCGTTTCCAGCACAGGCGTATTTCTATGAAACAAGCTCCCGATATCAATCAGCTCAAGGAAGAGGCAAAGGAATATATCCGGTATGAGAAAGATACCGAGAACAAGATTGCCTATCTGACTTTCGACCGGCCGGACGCGCTGAACGCCACCACGACGGGTATGCGTCAGTACTATGCCGACCTGGTATTCAAGGCCAACGTGGATGATGACGTTAAGGTGCTGGTGATTCGGGGGGAAGGCAAGCATTTCGGCAGTGGTGGTGATCTGCAGGAGCAGGCCGACATGTATTCCGATTCCGGCGAGGACATGTCCCTGTTGCATGAATTCGGGATCAACGACCCCGATGTCAAATATCCACCGCGGGGCTCTTACCGGTTCCTGCACAGTATGACGGATCATTACGCCAAGGCGCCGGCCGGCAGTCGCCCTCTGCAGGAATTCAAGAAAATCAGCATCATAGAAACCAAAGGCTACTGCTATGGATGGCACTTTTACCAGGCGGCCGATGCCGACCTGTTGATCTCGTCAGATGACACCCTGTTTGGTCACCCCTCCTTCCGTTATGCCGGCTGGGGCCCTCGCATGTGGACCTGGATCGAGCAGATCGGGCTCCGCAAGTTCTCCGAAATGCTGTTCACCGGTCGCCCGTTTACCGCAGCGGAAATGTACGAAACCAATTTCATAAACAGTGTGGTGCCGCTGGAAAAACTGGCGGATGAAACCCGAAAATACGCCCTCGCCTGCTCCCGCAGCCGGCCCACTGATGTGGTGCAGGTGCAAAAAACCTTTATCGAAATGTATAAACAATACCGCGGTGAATACATGGGCAGCCTGTTGACCGGTTTTGTGGAAGGCATGCTGCCGATGATGACCAATGACCGGCAAAATCAGGCGGGTGTGGACAGCGACACCTTCGAGAAAGGCCTCAATAACGTGGTGAAGGATATCGACATGATGTACCCGCCGGAGTGGCGGCTGGGTATGTCGAACCGTAAGAAACCCTAACTTCTGCCGCGCCATTTTAAGGATTACAGCATGTCATACGAACTGAATCGGCGCCTGGCCGCCAAGCGCGAACCCCTGCCCACCGCATCCGATCTTGATCCGGTCACCGCCAGCATTATTCGTGGTGCGTTGGAAACTGTGTGTTTTGAGGCTTGTACTCATCTGGGCCGGGCCGCCTCCTCCCCTATCATCAATCAGTCCAATGAACGTAACTCGTCCATCATCGACTCGCATGGTCGCTTGGTGGTGGGGTCGGTGGGTACGCCACATCTGACCTTCGTAACGCAATTGACCGTGCGTTACGGTTTGATGCATCAGGACGATTACGATTGGGGTCCCGGCGATGTGTTCCTGGCCAACGACCCGGATCACGGGGGCGGTCACCTGCCGGACTATAACGTGTATGCGCCGGTGTTTGATGACGACGGTAGGCTGGTCATGATTCAGGCCCTGCAGGCCCATCAGGGTGACACCGGTGGCAAGGACCCAGGTGGCTTCACCCTGGAGGCCACGGACATTTTCACCGAAGGCCTGGCGATTCCCTGCCTGAAACTGGTGCACCGTGGTGAGAAGCGTCGTGACGTCATCAACCTGATCGAACGCAACAATCGCTTTGCCACCTTTGCCGGTGACCTGGCAGCCATGATTGGTGGTGTGCAGATGGCCGTGCGCGAGCATCAGGCGCTGATTCGAAAGTACGGCACGGACAATGTGCGGGCAGCACTGAACTATACGGTGGAACACACAGAGAAGCGGTTTCGTGAAGAGATTGCCGCCTGGCCGGATGGGACCTATGAGGCGGACGTTTGGGTGGACGCTGATACTCAGGGCACACCGGATGTGAAAGTGCATGTGGCCTGTGAGGTACGTGGTGATCAATTGACGGTGGACCTGACCGGGACCGACGACCGCCCACACCTGGTGGGTGTGTGGAATACCTTTGCCAATTCCCGTGGCTATATCATGGTGCAACTGTGCAGCATGATTGATCCGGAGATTCCGAAAAACGAGGGCCTGTTCAACGCGGTGGACATCATTCTGCCGGAAGGTTGTATCGCCCACCCACCACCGAACAAACCTGCAGCACTGGGCTCGTTCCACCCCGCCTGCGAAATCACCGAGGCGGTGTGCATTGCGCTCTCCAACATTGTACCGCAGCGGGCTCAGCCCCAGGTCTACAAGATAGGAATGCCCAACGCGGTGATAGGGTTTAACGCCAACGGCATGATGTGGATGGATCAGGGAGTGGACTCCCGTTCCATGGACGTGTCCGCAGTGAAAGGTGTGGACGGCTGGGGTTCCAGCCCGGCGTCACTTGGCAGTTTACTGCTGTCTATGGCCGAAGACAGTGAAGCCCGTTTTCCGGTGTTGAACATCAGCCGGGAAATGGTGACCGATGGTGGTGGTGCCGGGCAGTGGCGCGGCGCACCCGGCAGCCTGAATGTGAAAAAAGTACTGGAACCGGTATCGGCCATGGCGTGGATGGTGTCTGCCAAACATCCGTTACGGGGCATGTGTGGTGGAGAGGATGCCATCCCCTACAGTAACCGCTTTCTGGTGGGAACCGAGCAGGAGTACAAAATCGAACTGGTGGAAAGTGCGCAGTTACCCGAGGGTGCTGTCATGGCGTATCAGCACGGCGGCGGTGCCGGCTTTGGCCCGGCGCTTGAGCGCGACCCGGAGGCAGTGAAAGAAGATGTGTTGGACGAATACGTCAGCCTGGCAGCGGCCCGCTCCAGGTATGGAGTAGTGCTGACCGGAAGTCTGGAGGAATATGACTTGGCCGTTGACATCGCTGCGACCCAGGCATTGAGAAATAAAATGAAAGCAGAGAGCGCCGCACAGGGGGCAGCGTCATGAGTTATCGAGTAGGCATTGATATAGGCGGTACGTTCACGGATTTCGCCATGCTTAAAGGCGAACAGGTCATTCTGCATAAAAATCTCAGTACACCGGAAGACCGCTCCCTTGGCGTGATGACCGGGTTGGAAAAACTGGCTGAAAAGGAAGGTATGACCCTGGGGGATCTGCTGGGTCAGTGCGAGAGCATCGTGCACGGTACCACCATCGCCGACAACACGCTGATTGAAATGAACGGCGCTGTCACCGGTCTGATCACCACGCAAGGCTTTCGGGATGAGATGGAATACCGTCGGGGTTATAAAGAAAACATCTGGGATGCCACCCTGGCGCCATTCAAACAGATTACCCCGCGGCGACGGCGCCTCACTGTGCCGGAGCGCATGCTGTTTGATGGTTCCGTCTATGAGGCGCTGGACGAACAGGCCGTGCGGGAAGCCTGTCGCAAGTTAAGAAAACAGAATGTGGAGTCCGTGGCGATTTCGCTGATCTTCTCTTTTGTCAATCCGGCTCATGAATTGCGCGTTAAACAGATCGTTGAAGAGGAGATGCCGGGTGTGCATCTCTCCGTCTCTCACCAGGTGTTGCCGCGGGGGCCGGAGTATGACCGCACCAGCACCACCGTGGTCAACGCTTATGTAGGGCCACGGGTCACCTCCTATCTGGAAAAACTGGTAACGCGCCTGCAGGAGGCCGGTTATAAAAATCAATTGATGGTGATGCAGGCCAGCGGCGGCGTGATGACGCGGGAATACATTGATGGCTCTCCCATTCGCGTGTTGGCTTCCGGCCCGGCAGGTGGTGTGATTGGCTCCGCGCACACGGGTGTGGCCAAAGGCTCCCCTAACCTGTTGTGTGTGGACATGGGGGGCACTTCCTATGATATGTCCATCGTATTGGATGGGGCGGCACCGGCCACTGCTGGTTGGAACATGCATCATCGCTATCTGGTGGGTGTGCCCATGGTGCAGGTGGAAACCCTGGGAGCTGGCGGCGGGTCGATTTGCCATGTCAGTGGTGGTGAAATCCAGGTGGGGCCGAAATCCGCCGGCTCCGAGCCCGGTCCCATCTGTTACGGCAGGGGTGGCGTTGAACCGACCGTGACCGACGCCTTGTTGATGTTGGGAATTCTGTCGGCCGATGCTGAGTTCGCCGGCGGCAGTTTTGCCTTGCAGGAACAGGGCGTGCGTGAGGCGTTCCAGGTGTTGGGTGACCAAATGGGCTATGGGGCCGAAGACGCGGCCTTCGATTGCTGGCGTGTAGTTAACGCCAATATGATTCAGGCCATTCGTCGTACCACTGCCGGTAAGGGCATCGACCCCAAGGAGATGGTGATGCTGGCCTATGGCGGCAACGGTCCCGCTTTTGCGGCGGTGCACGCCGATGCACTGGGCATCGAAAAGGTTTTGGTGCCCAAGGCTTCCCCAACGTTCTCGGCGTTGGGTACGCTGGTGGCCAAACCCACCATCGATGAAGAGCGCTCCTGCAGTTGTTCGGTGGATGCTCCGGATCTGGAAAAAATGAGAACACTCTGGAACCAGTTGGAAGAGCGAGCCAATCACTATTTCAGGGATGCGGGCTTCTCAATAGATCAGGTTGAGTGCATTTATCAGGTCAATATGCGTTATGCAGGGCAGAACTTTGCGGTGAGCTTTGAAGTGCACCGTTGCCAGGGCGCCCAGGATTTCAGTTTTCTGGATGCTGAGTTCGGAGCGCGGGCACTGGAAGCGTTCAACGCCCGCCACATGCAGGAATTTGAACATATTCGTGAAGCGGAATTGCCGGAGATCATCGGCGTTCGCCTGATCACGGCGGTGGATACACCGGCACCACCGGTGGGTAGCGGTTGTTCCGCTCCCCGGATGGCTGCTGCGCCCGTCAAGCGTCGGCGGGCCAATCTGGGTGAAGGCTACATGGATATCGAAATCTATGCGGGTAATGCTTTGTTGCCAGGCTATGAGGTCACCGGACCGGCGATCATTGAAGAAACCTTTACCACCATTGTGGTGTACCCGGGGTGGAAGGTACAGGTTGATGATTCCGGCGACTATGAGATGCAGAAAACCCCATAACCGGTACCAGGCCCCGATTACGGGGCCTTGGGCTAAGATGCTCTGGTTAACCCGCTTTGATTAGTTGACCAATGATTTCTGCCGGTATTGTTTGGGCGTTACTCCGGTCCAGCGTTTGAACGCACGGCCGAAACTGGATTGTTCCGAGTAACCCAGGTTGGCAGCCACATCGTCCAGGGAAATCTGGTGTTGGCGCAAATAACCCTGAGCCAAGGCGATTCGTTGTTCTTCCAGAATATCGGAGAAACTCAGGTTCGCTTCGCTCAGTTTTGCCTGCAGTGTACGCACCGAAATGTCCATCTTCGCGGCACAGCGTTCAATGGTGCATTGGCCTTCGGGCAACGAGGATCGTATGTAGTCCTGCACCCGGTCCACCAATGTGGTGCGGGCGGCCTCTTTTACTTTACTGAGATAGCCCCCCAGTAGTTTGAACAACAGCCGATTGGCACTGCCGATGCGCTGGTCCAGATAAGCCGAGGGGAATGCAATCACATTTTCTGTGGTGCGCCCGTTAAAGCGGCACCCAAGTTGATGTTCAAGCTCATCAATATCGCGATGGCGGGTATCCACCGCCAGGTTGACGTAATTGGGGCGGAAATGTTTACCGCCCAATTGACGCAGCAGTTTCAGGTTCAGCAAGGCGGCCTGGTAGTTGGCCTGTTTGTTCTCCCCCAGATCCGTGCGTACACCCCAGCGCAACATGGCTAATTCTTCGTTGACCACTAATTCCTGCATAGCCGCAGGAGAATGGGTGACGGGAATAAACTTGATCAGGCAATGAATGGCTTCACGCATGGTGGAAGACGCCCGGCACAGGGCGGTGACACAGCCGTACACATCCGGTTCCTGCACCTGTGCCAGGCGCAAGCCGAACAAGGGATCGTTGAACTGGCTGCTGCAGTCCTCCAGCAGGTCAACGTAGGATTGGCAATCGATGTAATGGTCGGGGTCGCGCAGGCTGTAGGGATCAATCTCGTGACGTTCCAGCAGTCGGTTGGGGTCTGCTCCCAGGTTGCGGGCCAGAACGGGAAAAGCACCCAGATTGGCAACCCGCATCTGACGCTCCGATGGCATGACTTCCAGGGGGCCGTCCAAGCTAAAAAAAACGTTTTCATTCATGAGCCGTCACCTTTTGTTAGTGTTTTATTAGGTTTGACTGTGGGGCCGCGCCAACTGTTCATCGAATCTCACCTTCTGTCAGGAAACGATACCCCGCCTGTGAAAACCTAGCATTCAGAAGCTTGGAATTCAGGGAGAACCTGATGTTCAGGGCGATGCTGTTGCCAAGTGTCAGGGGTGAGAATCAGGCCCGCAATTCATTATCCTACTGTACAACAGTGGTGTTGTACATAGAAAGTGAAACAGGGCCCGCCGGCTGCGTATAACCTTCTGAATAAATGAATAAAAATATGAACCACAGAGGTCTCTATGGCAGCCTTGAGCGGCGTAAAGATACTGGAATTGGCGGAAAGTGTCAGCGGTGAGTACTGCGGCAAGCTGCTGGCAGATTTTGGCGCTGAAGTCATCAAGATCGAAACTCCCGGGGTGGGCAGCCCCACCCGTCGCATGGGGCCGTTCAGTCGCACGGCTCCATCGAAGAGGCAGCCTGCGTCTGTTCCAGGCAGTACGACAAGTGATGCCAGGAATGAGGATGTTGAACGCAGTGGATTGTTTGCGTACCTGAACACCGGCAAGCAGTCCATCGAATTGGATTTGTTGCAGAACAAATCCATCTTGTCACGACTGTTGTCCCAGGTAGATGCGGTAATTGATGACCATACACTGGAATGGCTCAGTGCATTGGGGTTGGACGCCGTCCAGCAACAGTGCATGCATCCCGGCTTGGTGGTGTGTTCTATCTCGAATTTCGGATTGGAGCCACCCCAGGATCGATTGCACGCTGAAGACCTGAATGTATTCCATAGCAGCGGCTGGGGATTCCATACCCCCACGGGCGGCGACCCCACCCTGCCCCCTTTGAACGGCGCCGGACGATTCCTTCCCAGTTACGAAGCCGGGCTTGAGGCCGCGCTCTGTATCAGTGCCGCGTTGCTGGCCAAGCGCCAGACCGGTGAAGGCCAGTTCATTGAAATTTCAAAGCAGGAGGTACTGGCATCGCGGGTGGATTACGTGTTGGCGCAGATGATGGGCGGTGACATGAACGTGAGCCAGTGCCGTACCGCACTCGACCTGTCTGGTCCTGCTGGAATTTTTCCCTGTGAAGATGGTTTTGTTTATATCTGGTTGTCGGCCCCGGCGCACTGGCAGGGTTTACGTGAGCTATTGGGGGACCCCGCATGGATGCAGGCGTTTCCCGAAAATTGGCTGGAAAAGGCCTGCACGCCGGAGCGCGTCGCCACCTGTCGTCGGCATTTGGTTCAGTGGTTAAAAACCCAAGGCAAAGAACAAGCGGCCGAGCGGGCACAGCAACTGGGTGTGACGCTGGTTGCAGTGAACAACGCGGCGGACCTGGTGGATTCCCCGCAATACCAGTTCAGGGAATTCTTCGTTGAATTGGAGCACCCGGTCCTCGGCAACTTGAAATACCCCACCGTTCCATACCGCATGAGTGAAACTCCAGCGAAACCCATGAGCCCGGCACCGCTGCTGGGGCAATGCCAGGCGGTTGAATGGCAACAACCCCAAACACACCCGGCGCAGGTGGAACACAATGACTAAACGAAATCGTGGCGGCCCCTTGCAGGGCGTTCGGGTGGTGGAGCTGACCAAGGTTTGGGCTGGCCCCTATACCGGAAAACTGTTGGCGTTTTTGGGCGCAGAAGTGATCCGCGTGGAAAGCGAAAAGTCGCTGGATGTGACCCGGGTGTATGGTGTGTCAGACATCAACAATGCACCGGGATTCAAAGCAGTGAACCCGGAAAAGCTTAGCGTGCAGATTGATATGAAATCCGCTGAGGGTATCCAACTGTTGCTGGATCTGGTGCAGAAATCCGACGTTCTGATCGAGAATCTGCGACCCGGTGCCGTGCAACGGCTGGGGTTGGATTACACCACTGTAAAAGCGGTCAAACCGGATATTGTCTACACCTCAATGGGCATGTACGGCAACGAAGGCCCGTTAAGTTACCAGACCGGTTATGCCCCCTGTTTTGCTGCCTTGGGGGGGGTCAGCGCTTTGGTGGGATACGAAAATGAGTCCCCGGCCGGCATGAATGTTCGTTATGCCGATTCCACCTTCGGTGCCGCTGCAGCGCTGGCCACTGTTGCCGCACTCTATCATCGCAATGAAACCGGTCGCGGCCAGTTTGTGGACGTGTCTGCGGTGGAGGCCATGAGCAGCATGATTGGTGATGCGCTGATGAGCTTTACCCTGAACGGAGAGATCGCCACCAGTACCGGTAACCGCCATCCTGATATGGCACCCCACGGGGTCTATCCCTGTCTGGATAACGAGTGGATTTGTGTAGCAGTGCGCGACGATAAAACCTGGCACACGCTGGCGCAACAGATGACGTCGGCAGCGGGCAGCGTTGAGGTTGAAATGAGTCGTTTTACCACCCTGCCCCAACGCAAGGCGAATGAGGATGCTCTGGATCATTGCCTGGCAAGCTGGACCCAAAGTCAGAGGGCGGATGAACTGGTGGAAAAACTACAGCAGTTAGGGATTGCCGCCACCAAAAGCCTGAATTCCATTGAATTGATTTCCGATGTCCATCTTTGGGCCAGGGAGTTCTATCGTGAAGTCCATGGCCCGGACGGCCAGTCGCAATCGATTGTTGGACCCGGCTGGAAGATGAGTCGAGGCGCTACCATCGAGAACGCAGCACCCAGCCTCGGGCAACACAATGATTACATCTTCGGAGACGTGCTGGGATTGAGCGAGGCAGAACGCCGGGCACTTGATGGGCGGGGTGTTATCCGCTGAGGCGTTACTGTGCAATGGCGACGGACTTGTCCCTGCACGAAATGTACATGAAATATCGTTGACTGGAGAGAGTTGCCGGCAAGGGCCGGATATAGTCAAAGTCAGGTTGTAATCAGGCTGCCATCCGGTGGCAAAGAGAGAGACAGGTTCTGGCCTAGTATTTGGGCTCAGCCTGGTTCGGGAGAGCTCAAATGACAGAAAAACTATTCGCATTTGATGAGCGCAACTATCATGAATGCCAGTCCACTTTCCGTGGTGAGAACAACCAGGAGTACTACCTGGGAGAATACAGCATCGATGGTGGGTCAAAAATTGATGTGCGGGCCGACAAGAAAGCCGTGGGCGCTTATTCCATCATCCGCCTGCAATCACGCACCAACCTGTCTTTTCGACGCACCTGGTCCCATATCCGGGAGGACGCCACCGATGTCACAGTGCTCTGGTTTGTGAAGCGTGGCAGTCTCTACATCAATCACCAGGCGGGAACCAGTTTAGCCCATGCCGGGGATTTTCTGGTGACCAAGTCCATGGCACCGTTTTCCATGGAGTGCCGAACCGATGAACAGGACTTGCACGAAGTTCTGCATATTGTGGTTCCCTCCCATATCTTCCGGAAATTTGTGTCGGCAGAAATCAACGCCGGCTTCTGCACGTCTGCCAAAAAGCGCGAATTCCGTATCGCTGAAGCCATGTTGACGGAAGTCTATGACGATTCAGAGGAGTTGTCTGAGCGGGTTGAACACATCCTGGTGGACAACGCCCTGGCGGTACTCGCTGAACGCCTGAAAAACTGCGAGGATTCCCTGCACGAGCGTCAATCGCTGTCGCAAAAGCGGCGCCAGGATGTGTTGCGCTTCATTGAGATTCACCTGTCTGATCCCAAGCTCAGCGCAGAGATGGTGGCGCAGGCCTGTGGTATCTCACGTCGTTATTTGTCGCATCTGATGCGTCAGCATGGTACGTCGTTTCCCTCCCTGATTTGGGATTGGAGATTGAAGACGGCCCATGAATGGTTGTCGTCCAGCATGGCCGATGACATCTCCATCTCGGAAGTGGCATTTCGAATCGGGTTCAAAAGCCCAGCCCATTTCAGCCGCCTGTTTAAACGTGTGTATAAGGTCAGCCCCCGTGAGTACCGCAACAACCGGCTTGCCCAACGCGATGAGATGAAGTCCGACGAGACCAAGCCCATCGAAACCAAGTCCATCAAAACAATGTCACCGAAGTACTACGGTGCGGGTTCCAGCTCGTTGCAGTGAACCAGCGTTGCATAGCCATTCAAGACCAATGAGAGGATAAAATGTCCAGCAGTGAAAACACGACCCAAGGCAGTGGTTGCCCGGCCCACCTGGAAGCCATGGCACTCGGCGATATGTCGCTGACTGATCCGGTAATCCAGGCCCATCCCCAGGCTTTCTACACTAAACTGCGCAATGAAGACCCGGTGCATTATGATGAAAAACTGGGTATGTGGTTGGTGTCCCGCTATGACGATATTGTTACCCTGCTCCGTGATCCGAAGACGTTTTCCGACAAGCAGGGCTACGAAGCGCAGTATGCCAGTGGATTCTTCGAGGAGTTCAAGCAAATCCTGATTGAACAAGGAGGCGGGTTTTTCCCGGATGTCATTAAAAGTGATCCACCGGAACACACCCGAATCCGAAAATTGATGGATGGTGCATTCAGCGCCCACCGTGTAAAAACACTGGAGCCTGTGATTACCCGCATCATCGCTGATCTGGTGGACCAGATGGCAGAGAAAGCAGATCGCGGCACGGTAATCGATGGGGTCAAGGATTTTGCGATTCCCCTTACCATTGCAGTAATTTGTGAACAACTGGGCATCAATCAATACGACGGCAGCAAAATCTCAGAGTGGTCGGAAGCCATCACCGCTCAGATCGGACGCATGCAGAACCGCGAAGACATGGTCAAGAATGCCCTCAAGGTGTGTGAACTGCAGAACTTCATCATAGAGCAAATGCGGGATCGTGAAGCAACGTCCAGGGAAGACATGATTTCAGATCTGGTTCATGCCCGTACTGAGGACGGTGGAAAACTTGAATTCGGTGAGGCGGTATCGCTGGTACGGGCCCTGATCATTGCCGGTAACGACACCACAGCCACCGCCATAGGCAATCTGCTCTTCATTCTCGCAACCCAACCCCAGGTGGCACATCAACTCTATGAAAATGTAGAAGACGAGCGCTTCCTGACCCGCTTTGTGGAAGAGTTGTTGCGCTTTGCCCCACCGGTTCGTGGTCTCGCCAAGATGGCAACCTGTGACACCGAGTTGGGCGGAGTGAAACTGCCAAAAGGCGCCCACATGCTGGTGCTGTATGGTTCCGGTAATGATGATGAATCCCACTTCAATTGCCCGCGCACGTTTGATGTAACCCGTGGCAACACCGGTACCCATGTGGCATTTGGTGTTGGAATTCATCGCTGTATCGGTGCCTCCCTGGCCCGAATGGAAATCAAGGTGGCCGCCAGGGAACTGATCAAACGGGTGAGTGACATCACATTGGCGATTCCGGCGGAGGACGTCGCATATCAGAAAACGGTGGCCACCCATTCCATTTCCTCCCTGCCGATTACCCTGAAAAAGCGGCCTGCAGTGAATCAAACGGCTGAAACATCCGGCGCGACGTCTGCACCGGTGGTGTCCTGATGAGTGTACTTGTTGCCATCACCTGGAGGCTGATATGAAACAGGATCTGCAAGGAAAAGTCGCCATCGTTACAGGCGGTGCCGGCGGTATTGGGCGTGCTACCGTGGAAGCCTTTGTGCGCGAAGGTGCCAAGGTGGTGATCGCCGACGTCAATGACGAGCAAGGCGAACAGTTGGCGCAGGAACTGGGAAGCGCAGCGTTTTATCGTAAAGTTGACGTCTCCAGTCCGGAACAGATGCAGGCGCTGGTGGATTTCACCGTGGAGCATTTTGGCGGTCTGGACATCATGTTCAACAATGCGGGCATCTCCGGAGCACAGTATCCGCGCTTTCTGGATGACGATCTGGCTGACTTCGATAAAGTGGTGGGAATCAACCTGCTGGGTGTCATGGCCGGCAGTCGCAGCGCCGGGCGCTATATGTCCAAGCACGGGGGTGGCGTGATCATCAATAACGCTTCCATTGCCGGCATCCTGCCCGGGCAGGCACTCATGACCTACCGGGCGACCAAGGCGGCAGTGATTATGTTCAGCAAATCCCTGGCCATTGACCTGGCAGAATACGGCATTCGAGTGAACTGCCTGGCTCCCGGGCATATCCGGACCAGCCTGACGGCGTTTTCCATGCCCGGTATGACCGACGATCAGATTGAACGAGTGAAGCAGGCCATATCCCCCGCTTTTGATTCGAATCAACCGTTAAAAAGACACGGCAAACCCACAGATGTAGCAGAGACAGTGTTGTTTCTGGTGAGTGATCGTGCTGCCCAGATTACGGGCGTTGTATTGCCAATTGATGGTGGCATCACCGCCGGTGACCCGGTTAATCACCTGCGTGAGATTATGGATGCACGGGCACAGGCGTTGGCAGAAATCAGTAAGGAGTAACCTGTAGTGAGTGAGATTACCATTACCTTTGTCGAAATCGGCGGAACAGAAAAAGTGATTACGGATGCCGGAGTCGGTGAGAACATCATGCAGGTCGCCACGGCCAATGAGGTGGCTGGAATCCTGGGTGAATGCGGTGGCGGATGTGCCTGTGGCACCTGCCACATCTATGTTGATGCGGATTGGGAGTCGGTTGTCGGTGGCCCCAATGACGTGGAGGATATGACCCTGGATATGGTCTTTGAAACCCGAAAGCCCAACAGTCGTTTATGCTGCCAGATCGAGCTGGCGGAGAATATGGACGGATTACGGGTGACGGTCGCACCGGAATCACTGTAAGGCCTGCCTTAAAGCACACACGGAGAAATGTCATGAGCGCGATTGAAACCTATGATGTGATTGTTGTGGGTTCCGGCGCAGCAGGCGCAGTGGCTGCCCTGCGGGCGGTTGAATTGGGGCTGTCGGTACTGATAGTGGAAAAGGCCCATAAATACGGTGGCACCTCTGCCACCTCGGGCGGGGTTATGTGGATTCCCAATAATCAACTGACGCCCAATGACGACAGCAAAGATAAAACCTTCACCTACCTCAACAGCCTGTTGCGCAGTGAAGTGCAGCAGGATCGCCTGGAAGCCTATGTGGACCAGGCGCCAAAGATGGCCCGGTTCCTTACTTCAGTCGGCATTCCACTGGTGCAGGCGGCCTGGCCGGACTACTTCCAGACGGTTCCGGAGGCCCGTGCCGACCGTTCAGTGTTGTGCGACACCTTTGACGGCCGGCTGTTGGATGATCGACATTTCGTCGGCATGCGGGAACAGTACAACCGCTTCAAGATATTCCGTCGCTATGCCATGGACATTGCCGAGTTCTTTGCCATCTCAACCCGTGCACCGGGCTGGATAAAGGTCTTTCTGAAAATGCTCTGGCGCTATTGGTCGGATCTCAATACTCGCTTGCTGAGCAGTCGGGACCGACGCTTTACCCAGGGGGCTGCCTTGATGGGGCATCTGTATAAGCAGGTGTTGGATCGTGGCGTGGAGGTGCGTACCGAGACCGCATTGCGGGAACTGGTTACGGATGGCAATCGCGTCAGTGGTGTGTTGGTGCAGAGTTTCGGTCGGGAATATAACCTTATAGCCCGTCATGGCGTGGTTCTCGCAGCCGGCGGATTTGAATGGAATCAGGAGCTTCGTGAGCGTTTCTTCCAGGTTCCCGGCCTGACCCGTCAAAGCAGTTCGCCAGAGGATGCCAACCGGGGCGAAGCCCTGATTGCGGGCATGAACATCGGTGCCGCCACTGAGCACACTGAAGCAGGCTGGTGGATTCCCACCATGCACAAGCCCATGGACAGCGCCTCCAACTTCGACGAAATCCATCAGGCCGCCTTCGACGTGGGGCGCCCGCACAGTGTTTGCGTCAATCGCAATGGCCATCGCTTTGTGAACGAAGCCTGCAGTTATGACGAGTTCGGAATTGCAATGGTGGAAGATCAACTCAAGACCGGCGCCAATACCCCCTGCTGGCTGGTGTTCGATGCCAGCTTTCGCAAAAAATTCACTGCCGGCGGTTTTTTGCCAAGCATGATTATGCCGGATTGGCGTATCCCTGCGGATTGTTGGGATCATTACCTGTTCAAAGCGGATTCCATCGACGAACTGGCATCGAAGGTTCATATTCCCGCCAGTGAATTGCGGACGACCATCGGTAACATGAATGAGTACGCCCGCACCGGCACGGATGCCGAGTTTGCCCGCGGCAGCAATGCCTATGACCAGATGTTTGGCGACGCCAGTGTGGCCCCCAATCCCTGCTTGGGCCCAATCGATACCCCGCCCTACTATGCAGTCCCCATCAACCTGGGTGATCTGGGCACCAAAGGCGGATTGAAAGCCAATGCCCAGGCACAGGTGGTGGATGGCAAAAACAAGCCCATCCCCGGGCTGTACGCGGCGGGGAACAATTCCGGTAACCCCTTTGGCAACCTCTACCCCGGTGCCGGCGGCACCATCGGGCCAGCGGCAACCTTCGGCTTTGTGGCGGCCAATCATATGGCCGCTGCGGCCGGTGTGAAGGTGGAGTCCGATTCTTCGAATGTCCAAAGTGCCTCTGCGCAGGCTGTGGCTTGATGCCTGCCCCCACCACACAACTGGATCACTACCGGCTGTTGGGGCGCTCCGGTTTACGCATTTCACCTCTGACGTTGGGAACGATGACCTTCGGTATGCCGGGCTGGGGAACGGAGCTCAGTGAGGCAGATAAAATGTTGGGCCGCTTTATTGAGCTGGGCGGCAACAGCCTGGATACCGCGAATTACTACGCTAACGGAGAATCTGAGCGCATACTGGGGCGGCTGATGGCCGAGCGGCGCCAGCAACTGGTGGTGGCGACCAAATACAGCCTGACCATGAAAAAAGGCGACCCCAACGCCAGCGGGAATCACCGCAAAAATATGATTCAGTCGGTTGAGGCCAGCCTGCAGCGATTGAATACGGATTACATTGATCTTTTCTACCTGCATCTGTGGGATAACCTCACACCGGTCGAAGAGATCCTGCGGGCGTTCGATGATTTGGTTCGCGCCGGGAAAGTTCTCTATGTGGGTATATCGGACACCCCGGCCTGGCAAGTGTCTCGCCTGCAGACCCTGGCCGAGTTGCGGGGTTGGTCGCCATTGGTGGCATTGCAAATTCCTTACAATCTCACTGAGCGTACGGTGGAGCGGGAATTTATGAGCATGGCGACCGAAGTGGGGTTGGGCGTGTTGCCCTGGTCTCCCCTCGCCGGTGGCGTGTTATCGGGAAAGTACTGCCGCGACGATCTTAACCTTAAACCTTCAGCGCTGGATTCCCGCAAGAATATTAATCTGGCAACAGGACGGCTTACGGAACAGGCGTTGGACATCGCGGAAGTGGTCACTGCGGTCGCCCATGACCTGAACAGCACCTCGTCACAGATTGCGTTGGCCTGGACCCTGCTGAACCCTGCAGTAACCTCGCCCATTATCGGGGCGCGGACGTTCGGCCAATTGGCTGAGAACCTCTCGGCACTCGCCATCCAGTTCACCGATGAACACATCCAGCAACTGCAACAGGTCAGTGATATTGAGACCTGCTTTCCCCACAACCTGATCGACACATCCACCTCACACATGATGCTGGGACAATGCACTATCGCCAGGCGGCGTTATTGTTGACCTGATGCCCGCTTTCCGCCAGAACAACACGGTCGATTGGGTGAAGGGTGATACCTATGGGCTGGATATACCCGCTCACCCGGACGCACTGCTGAAAGGTGGAACGGCGTTTCTGAATCGTGCGTTTCGACACACAGTTTCAATCCGTGCAACCGGAAACGCCTCAAGCTCAGTCGAAAGCATATTAGACAGCCAGATCATCCATGCCGGTAGCACCGGAACCAAATTACTGTTAACCGTTGAGATAGCAGCCGCGGCTTCGCGCAAGAAGCAACGTCTGTTCGTGAAATTCTCCCGGGATTTCAACAGTGAAATCCGCGATGCTTCGCGGCAGCAGATGGCGCTGGAAATTCGATTTGCTCAATTATCCCAGTTGCCGGATTTCCCCATCGTGGTACCCACTTGCTACTTCGCTGACTTCCAGCACAGCACCGGCACCGGGTTAATGATCACAGAGTGTATTCCCTATGGCGAAGGTAACGTGGAATTCCAACTCCCCAAGGCCATGGATTATCGGCTGGGTGACAGTTTTCCCTACTACCAGGCGTTGATCCGCAATCTGGCAAGGTTGGCTGCCGCCAGCAAAAGCGGCCCACTGCGAGAGGCAGTCGAACGCCAATTTCCGTTCCATCCGGAGCAGCTGGATGTGGGCCCCAGAAAAGCCCTGCAGCCAGGCCAGCTGGAACAAAACATTGATCGTTACACACAGTTTTGCCAAACGAATCCAGACTTGATGCCCGCGCATCTGCGCAGTGACGAATTCCTTGAGCGGTTCCGACAGCAGGCGCGTCAGTTCCAACACCGTCAACCGCATATTCACGCCCTATTGCAACGTGACCCGGACATGATTGCGCTCTGTCATTGGAATGCCCATGTGGACAACGCCTGGTTCTGGCGTGATGCCAGCGGAGAGCTGGAATGCGGACTGCTGGATTGGGGCAACGTCAGCCAGATGAATGTCGCTATGGCTCTGTGGGGCTGCTTAAGTGGTGCGGAACTGAAACTGTGGAATGAACATCTAGACGACCTGCTGCAACTGTTCACGACAACCTATCAGGCCGGTTGTGGTATTCAACTAGACATTGAACAGTTGAAACGACACTTGACCCTTTATATGGGTTCTATGGGGTTGAACTGGTTGCTGGGAGGCCCAATCAAGACCTTATCAAGGCTTGAGGGGCTGAGCGCTGCGAGCGCCCGAACTGACCCCATTATTGAGAGCAATGAACCCGCCCGGGCTCAATTGCACCTTATGCAGGTGTTTTTGAACCACTGGAGCCACAGTGATATGGCAGTGTGATCATGGATATCAGCTTGCAGCTGTCGAAGCTGTGGCCGTTTCGGTCTGCGTTGGCCGGTGAGCCCCCAGTCGCAGCAAGTTAATGCCACCGAAAAACACCAGGGTGCCCCCAAGCAGCAGGAACGCGGTGAAACTGTCTGTTTTTGCCAGCAAAAAACTCAACAACCCTGAACCCAGTCCGATAGCCAACCCAACCGCCGTGGTCAACAGTCCCATCACCGTACTGTAAATCGCCATGGGAAAGTACTCCGCGGTGACGTAAGCAAGAATATCCGCCTCAGCACCAAACGACAGGCCGATCAATACGATGGCAATACCGAGTAGCAACAGGGTTTCTGTGCCTGTGGCGAGGATAAAACAACCCAGGCACGGCAGGCCCATGCCAATGGCGGCCACAATGTGGGTTTGCCACTTATCCAGGGCGACACCGGCGATCAACCGGCCGATGATGACCCCCACCGCAAACACAGACACCATGTACCCTGCCGCCACATCAGAAACATTGTGATCGGCGAGCACAATTTTCAGTTGTGAGGTGGCAAGGGCGTGAGTGAGGCTGCACAGGAACGAGCTGATGGCAATGATGCGAAAGGCGGGGCTTTTGAAAATCATCGGATAGTCTTTGCGTGCACTTTGCCTGGCAGCGCTTTGGCGCCGTTCCGGGGAACGCTTGGGCAGCAGTATCAGGGCCAGAATACCCAGAACCCCGGAAAACACCGCCATGGCATGGAAGCCGGAACGCCAGCCATACAGGTCCACATACCAGGTCAGCAATGGACTGGCGATCGCACCGGTGACGGCGGGCCCCGCCGCACAGACCGCCAACGCCAGGCCCCGTTGCCGCGTAAAGCGCTCTGCGACCACCCGGCAATACACCGTCGCGGTGGTGGACGCACAGAATATCACTTGCATAAAGTGAATGGCGTACAGAATTTTCACATCACCACTCAACAGGCTCATCAGGATAAAGCTGATGGGATAGGCCACGATGCCGAACACCGCAACGGTGCGAACACCAAACAGATCCGCCATACGACCGATAAACGGAATCCAGAACACAGTGATGATGGAAATGGCACCGTTGAGGGCGTACTCGGATTTGGTCCAATCAAACGCTTGCAGCAAGTAGGGACCAAATATATTGTTGACGTAGGCATTCAGTCCAAGCCCAGCACTCATGCCGGAGGTTGCAGCCAGGAGCGCCGTCCATCCGGATCGAAATTCACCACTTTTGGATTTCATCGTTGTTTGCCTGAACCTAATCTCGTTATTCTTATAATGTTCAATATATTGAATGTGGTTGCCTGGGGCGCCGGAATACTGGATAATCTATTAAACACCATTGTTGTATAATAATAAACGGTCTGGGTCGATCTTTGAATAATAAGAACGTCGGTGCGTTTACGCCCTTAAAGCATAAGAACTTTCGCAATATCTGGTCCGCCAGTGTGTTTGCGTATTTCGGGCATTTGATACTGGGGGTTGGGGTGGCCTGGGAAATGGCCCGCATCACCGACTCCCCCTCCATGGTGGCTCTCACCCAAACTGCATTGATGGCGCCCTATATGCTCGTGGCCATTGTGGCCGGTGCTGTGGCGGATATGTTTGACCGCAGGTTAATAACCCTGTGTTCCCTGGCCTTCGCCATCATCACTTCCATTACTCTGACCTCCCTGGCGTTTCTCGGCTACACCACCCCCTGGATGCTGTTGCTGTTTACGGTCATGATCGGATGCGGGGTCGCGTTTTATGCGCCTTCCTGGCAGGCATCGATTCCAGAGCAGGTCCCCCCGGACCAGTTACCCGCGGCCATCGGCTTGGGTTCTGTGGCTTACAATGCGGCGCGCAGTGTTGGCCCCGCTTTGGGTGGCATCATCGTGATGGCGTTTGGAGCCAACTACGCCTTCATCGTCAACTCAATCTTTTACATTCCATTATTCATCACATTCTATTTATGGCGCAGGAACGTTGCCCCTTCCCGCTTGCCGCCGGAAGGCTTTCGACGGGCGGTGATTTCCGGCCTGCGCTATGCGCAACACTCCTCTCCCATCAAACGGGCGTTATTGCGTTCATTCAGTATTTGCATTTGTATCGCATCCGCCAACGCATTGGCCCCGCTTATTGCCCGGGATGTGCTGGGTGGTGGTGCCGATATGTATGGGTTGCTGCTGGGCGTCAGCGGTGTGGGTGCGGTGACCGCCGGGTTGGCGGTGAGCCACATTCGTGCCCTCACCCACACTGAACGTACACTGAAAATTCTGGCGTTGATTGGCTCTGGGTCGTTGTTGGTGGTGGGGCTCAGCCAGTTTCTGGTGCTCACCTGCCTGGCGTTGTTCGTGGCCAGCGGGGCCAGCATTCTGGTGGTCTCACTGTTGAATATCTCGGTGCAACTTTCCACACCCCGCTGGGTGATCGCGCGGGCATTGTCCATGTTTCAAACCTGCACCGCCGGTGGTATCGCCATCGGCTCATGGGTGTGGGGGCTGGTGGCTTCGGACTATTCGGTGCAGCAGGCTTTGATGCTTTCTGCCCTGGCCTTGCTGCTGACCATCCTGATCGGCTGGTTGTTACCGGTGCCCAAGGATGCCGATGAAGACATCGAGCAAATCGAGCTGTCCAATGAACCTAATGTGGCGCTGGATTTGACCATGCGTTCCGGCCCCATCGTGTTGGAAATTGATTACGACATTGCGCCGGAGCAGGCCCGCGCGTTTTACAACGCCATGCTCCACATGCAGAAAGTCCGGCTGCGTAATGGGGCCTACGACTGGTCATTGGCGCGGGACATCGAAGCCCCCGACATCTGGACTGAGCGCTTTCATTGTCCTACCTGGGGCGATTACCTGAGGATGCGTTCCCGCTACACGCAGGTCGACCTGGCGGTTCATGGCGAGGTCAAAATATTCAATCGGTTCACCGGACCAACGCAAGTGCGGCGCAAGCTGGAACGGCCGATCGGCTCGGTGCGCTGGCAGGCAGAATCGCCGGACACCAAACAGGAAACGCTGGATTACACGGGGCCTTAGCCAGTATGCACAAACTACCACACCGCATTGCCACACACCGTTTTACTACACACAGGGTCTGCCATGCACAGTCTTGATCATCAGGTGCTGGCAACGTTACAGCGCTGGATTGCCGACGGGCATTGCGCCTGGTTGTGTACTATTGTGGCGACTCATGGCTCCTCTCCCCGCCCGGCTGGCTCGTTAATGGCCTGCAACCAGAATGGTCAGGTGGTGGGTGCACTGTCCGGAGGCTGTGTGGAGGATGACCTGGTGGAGAGGCTGCATTCCGGTGGCATTGAAGCGTTCCCAACTCTGGTGGAATACGGACTCAATGCTGAGGAAAATGCCCGTCTGGGTCTGCCCTGTGGCGGCTACCTGACAGTACTGGTGGAAAAGCTGGATGTTTGTGATCTGCAACAATTGAGTGTTATCAATGACAGGCTTGAGCGGCGCGCCTGCGTGGAAAGATCTGTTGATTTGAAGACGGGTGCTGCTACTTTACGGCAAGTCACGCACTTTGCACCGTTTACACTATCTGAACAAAAATGGGTACAGGTTTATGGCCCCCGTTACACGCTGTTGCTGGTGGGTGCAGGCCAGATTGCCGGCTGCCTGGCGCAGATGGGGAGCCTGATGGATTATCGCGTGGTGGTGACCGATCCCCGCGCCGATAAATTGGACGATTTCCAGACTCATGTCATAGGCCCAGAGCACCCCTGTGAGTGTGTGTTGGGGATGCCGGACGACGTCGTGAGGCAATATGGGAGCGATCCCTTCAGCATTGTGATCACCCTGACCCATGACCCTCGCATCGACGATATGGCCTTGATGGAGGCGCTGACCCGGGACAACCTCTATGTGGGTGCTCTCGGTTCCTTACGTACCACGGAACAGCGTATTGAAAGACTGCGGCAGCTGGACGTGACCGAGGCACAGTTGCAACGCCTGCATGCACCGGTGGGGCTGTCAATTGGCAGTAAAACCGCCCCGGAAATTGCGGTGTCCGTGCTGGCGGAGTTGACCCAGTTGCGACGCAAGCGGGAACGATTATGAGTAGCCTTGCACGCATAGGGACCATAATTCTGGCCGCGGGATACTCTCGCCGCTTTGGCTCGGATAAGCGCTTGGCCCTGTTAAATGGGAAGCCGCTGCTGTTACACACGCTTGCCAGCTTTGCGGTGATTCCCGGCCCCAAGCTGGTGGTCGCCAGTGATGATCTGCCCATGGAAATCCAGTCTGCTGTACGCGCCGATGCAGAGCTTCTGTTGCTCCCCAGGCAGACTCAGAATGAACACGGATTCGGAATAGGTGACAGCCTGGCGGCCGCTATAAAATCGGCATCGAAACAGCAGTGGCAGGCTGCCCTGGTGGCCCTGGCAGACATGCCCGGCATCCGCGAGGACACCATTCAACGCCTCGCCCAAACACTTGCAGAACGGCAACAACAGGGGGCGCCGGTTGTTCCGGTGTATGAAGGTGAATGGGGGCACCCGGTGGGCTTTCAGCAAGCACAGTTTTCCCAGCTATCCCAATTGCAGGGTGACCAGGGTGGGCGCGCTATCTTAAAACGCTGCCAGCCCTTCGAGGTGCAGGTGGATGATCCGGCCGTGCTCAGTGACATCGATACCCCCGCAGATCTCCAGCAGTTTCTAATCAACAGCAGTGTGTTATAGTAGAGAGTCGATCCTATCCGCAGCCTGCATGAATCCACTCTATAATCCAGATCAGTAGTAAACGAGACCTGAACAATGAAAGAAAATTTTGCCTCCATCATCACCGCCATCGGAGAAGACCTTACCCGTCCCGGTCTGGAAAAGACCCCGGAGCGGGCCGCCAAGGCATTCGAATATCTGACCCGTGGTTATCATCAACAGCTGGACGACGTTATCAACAATGCGTTGTTCCCTTCCGACGCCAGTGAGATGGTGGTAGTGAAAGACATCGAGCTGTATTCCATGTGTGAACACCACCTGCTGCCCTTCATTGGTCGTGCTCACGTGGCTTACATTCCATCCGGCAAAGTGCTGGGCTTATCGAAAGTGGCGCGTATAGTGGATATGTACGCCCGCCGTCTGCAAATCCAGGAACAGCTCACCACGCAGATTGCCGAGACCATCCAGGATGTGGTGGGTGCCGCCGGTGTGGGTGTGGTCGTTGAAGCCCAGCACATGTGTATGATGATGCGGGGCGTGGAAAAACAGAACTCGGTGATGAAAACCTCCGCCATGCTCGGAACCTTCCGGGATAACCAAGCCACCCGCTATGAGTTTTTGTCGCTGATCAATGCCCGTTAGGGGTGATGTCAAATCAAGCCTGGGTGACCTGCAGTTTCCTGGGCGCGGTTTGCGTCTCTTCCGGTTGAGCATCAAGTGCTTTTTTCAGCACTGGCAGGCGGGCGCGATACTGGATCAGTGATGCCTCCTTCACTGGGCCATAGCCGCCGATCTCGCGGGCTGCACCCGCCAGGTGTATGGCGGCTTCCAGGTTGTCTTGGCGTAACTTGGCCACCACCTCGAGGATCAGGCGTCGGTACTCTTCAATCAGATTCCGCTCCATCCTGCGTTCCTCAAAATAACCAAACGGATCAAATGCCGTTCCCCGTAAAAACTTCAATTTGCTCAACCAACGAAAGCCCTGCAGCATCCAGGGCCCAAAGGTGCGTTTCCTGGGGCGCCCGGTGGCCTTATCCCGGCCGGGTAAAATAGGAGGCGCCAGGTTAAAACGGATGCTGTAGTCACCTTTGAACTGTGCCTTCAGGCGTCGCACAAACGATGGATCGCTGTACAGGCGCGCCACCTCATACTCGTCCTTGTAACTCATCAGCTTGGCCAGGGTCAGTGCCACTTCACGGCTGAATGTCTCTCCCGCATCCAGCTGCATGTGCTTGACCTGACTGCGCACGTCGGTTACGAAATCCTGATACTGATTGGCATAAGCCAGATTCTGATACCGGGTGAGCAGGTTGACGCGGCTTGTCAGCACGGCGTCCACCGTGCTCAAATCCGGAAGCTCGAATTCGGCATCCGCCCCGGCCGAAAGCTCAGCGGCTAAAGCAGCAGGCGCGTGGGCGGCCAGGCGGCCCAGTGCCAGAGTGCGCAGGTTGCCTTCAACAAAGGTGCCGTTGAGTCGAATGGCTTCCTGGATGGATTCCACCGACAGTGGCAGCAAGCCTTTTTGCACGGCGTAGCCCAACATCAGCATGTTGGTGCCGATGCTGTCACCGGTGAGGTCAGTGGCCAGTTTGCTGGCATGAATATCAAATGTGGTGCCACCGGCCAATGCTTTGAGAATGGCTGCACGCAAACGGGCTTCCCCAATATCCAGGTGCTTGTTGCTTTGGAAATCCCCGGTGGGGGCAACATCGTTATTCAGTATGGCGTTAGTGCTGCCAGGTTGGACAGTTTTCAGAACCGGCGCACTGGCTCCGACAATCATGTCACAGGCCAGCAGCAGATCGGTCATGCCTTCACTCAAGCGCGACGTATAGATGCTCTGGGGGTTGGTTCCGATGCGTATATGACTGGTGACCGCCCCACCCTTTTGCGCCATGCCGGTCATGTCCAGGACGGTGCACCCTTTTCCATCCAGGTGCGCAGCCATACCCAGCAAGGCACCGATGGTCAGCACGCCGGTGCCACCGATTCCCGCGACCAGGATATTGAAACCCCGTTGATCCAACGGTGAGATTGCGGGTGCCGGCAACGTGGCGATCAATTCGTTAATCCGTTCCGCGTTGCCTTTCAGGTGCGTGGCGATTCCCGCGCCCGTAACAGTCACAAACGACGGACAAAAACCTTTTACACAGCTGTAGTCTTTGTTGCAGGTGGACTGATCGATACGCCGTTTGCGGCCAAACTCGGTTTCCAGGGGCGTAATGCTGATGCAGTTGGATTGCACCGAGCAATCACCGCACCCTTCGCACACTTCAGGGTGAATGAACAAACGCTGCGGAGGATCATCCATTAAACCACGCTTGCGGCGCCGGCGTTTCTCTGTGGCGCAGGTTTGCTCGTAGACAATGCCACTGACCCCTTTTGTCTCACGCAATTCCTTCTGCAGGCGATCCAGCTCGTCGCGGTGAAACAACGCTGAATGCCTTGGCATGGTGAGATGACAGTACTGGGTTGGATTATCCGATACCAGATACACCGGCCGCACGCCTTCGGAGAGCATTTGATTCACCATATCCAAAGGTGTGATCTGTTGTTCAACCGGCTGCCCACCGGTCATGGCCACAGCGTCGTTATAGAGCACCTTGTAGGTGATGTTCACTTTGGCAGCCACAGCCGCACGGATGGCCAGGATTCCAGAGTGAGAGTAAGTGCCATCGCCGATGTTCTGGAACATATGGGGCGTGTCCACGAACTGGGAAACCGATACCCAGGGAGAGCCTTCGTGCCCCATCGGCATGAACTGCATGGTATCCCGCTCCATCACCACTGCGGCCAGGCCGTGGCACCCGATTCCCCCCATGGCTTTGGAGCCAGCGGGTAACTTGGTGCTGGTGTTGTGCGGACAGCCAGAACAGAAATAGGCTGGGCGATTGACGCCACTGCCTAACGTCACCCCCTGCTGTTCCAGTTGACTGAAATGATGCAACCGCTGGCTCGCCTCCGCGTCGGCGATACCAAGCTGGGTGAGAATTTGGAGTATGGCGTGTCGTATTTTGCCTACGGAAAGCTCTCCCACCGAAGGTAGCAGAGGTGCACCGTGCAGATCCTGCTTGCCGGCAAGTTCCGGTCGCAGATCCCCCTCCAGGTGATAAAGATGACGGGCAATCTGCTCTTCCATCACCGGCCTTTTTTCTTCCACTACGAGAAGCGCGCGGCTGCCCTTTGCAAAATTGGTTAACCCCACCTTGTCCATGGGCCAGATCAGGCCGGGTTTATACAGGCGGATACCCAGCCGGGCGCAACGGGTTTCGTCCAGGCCCAGATCGTCCAGTGCCTGGCGCACATCCAGATAGGCTTTGCCTGCTGCGACGATACCCAACGTGCGCTGCACTCCATCCAGGATGATGCGGTCTACCTGATTGGCGCGGGCGAACGCAGTGGCGGCGGGTAACCGGTAGTCCACCAGCCAACGTTCCTCCTCCAGCGCCGGCAGGTTCGGTCGCAAGTTCAAGCCTTGGGGGGGGATCTCCACATCGGTGGGAATCTGGTAGGTGTGATAGGCATCGGGTAATTCGATACAGGCGGAAAGGTCCAGGGTGTCCGTAATGGTCTTCAAGCCGATGTAACACCCGCTGTAGCGGGACATGGCCCAGCCCAGAAGCCCGAACTCGATGATCTCCTGAATGTTGGCGGGATAGAGGATGGGCACCATGGCCGCCATCAGCGTGTTTTCGGATTGGTGGGCGCTGTCTGAAGACTTCCCCCCGTGATCGTCGCCTGCGACTATCAAAAATCCACCGGCGGCGGAAGCACCCTCCAGGTTACCGAGTTTCATGGACTCACAAGCCCGATCTACTCCAATGCCTTTGCCGTACCAAAGCCCGAAAATTCCGTCCAGATCCGACTGTCCAAACCATTTCAGTTCCTGGGTGCCGCGAATGGCACTGATGGCCAGCTCTTCATTGAGGCCGGGCCTGAATACGATGTTGTGTTCGTCCAGCAGCTTCTGTGCGCTCCACAACGCCGAGTCGTACACGCCCAGGGGCGAACCCCGATAACCCGAGATATAGCCAGCCGTAGCCAAACCCAAGGCGCGGTCGCGACGGGCCTGATCCAGCGGCAAACGCACCAGCGCCTGGTTGGCATTCAAGAATACCTGCCCATCGGGCTGGACGTATTTGTCATCAAGTGTAACGGCGGTCTGTGTCATGCAGTGAAATTACTTCTTATGTTGCTGGTTCTGATGCGGCTGATTATTGCTTTGCGGGAATGGACGGAAGCCGATCCAGCGGGAAGTCACAGTTCTCGTCGATGGTTTCCTGAATCTCGATCAGGTTGCCCTCGGGGTCCCGGCCGTAGATGGTGATTACATGGCCGACGTTAATGGGCTCCGGTTCCGGGAAGGTCATGCCCAAGCTCTGCAGACGCTCGAATTCCTGTTTGATATCCGTAACATCCACACAGAAATGCGTGTAACCCTTGTCGTACGGATTGAGCCCACGGGTGTTGCCCGGTTGCGGCGCGCTGTATTCAAACAACTCGAAATAACAGGAGCCTGCCCGCAGCATGGCGCCTCTGGCGGCGGAGCCCTTTACGGATACAATGCGATCGATGAACTCATCATTTTCCCACCCGAACGGTTCTCCAACCACTTCGAACCCGAAAGCATCCCGGTAGAACCGGATCATTTTGTCCAGATCGTGCACATGGACGGCAACGTGGTGAATACCCCTTATCATTGTTATCTCCTGAGCGTTTTGCAGTGGGATAACGCGAGTCTACTGATTTAGATCAAACGGGATAAGTAACCCTGCAATACGAGTCAATTGGCTGTGCGCTTGAGGTCATTTTGACCGTTTTCCCCGACAGGCATAATGAAATCTAAAAAAGGAGGCCAGCAGGCGCGCTATGAGCAAAGTACTGATACGAGGAGCAAACATCTTCGACGGAACCGGAGCAGACCCCTATCCCGGTGATGTTTTAATCGAGGGAAACCGCATCAAACGGGTCTTGATGGCGCCAGGCCAACTGCCGGCGGAAGGCTGCGAGGTGATCCAGGCCAACGGGTTGTTTTTGATGCCCGGCATGACCGAAGGCCACGCCCATCTGTCCTTTGACAATGTAACTGCCACCGCCGATTTGATTACCCCGCCGCCGGAAGAACATACCCTGCTCACTGCCCGGGTGGCAGCGCGCCTGCTGGATCAAGGTTTTACCAGTGCCTGGGGCGCCTCCGAAGCCAAATTGCGCTTGGGTGTGGCGGTGCGTAACGCCATCAACGAGGGGCATATGAAAGGCCCCAGAATACGGGCGGGTTCGTTGGAAATCTCCGTAACCGGGGCCATGGGCGATGAAAGCCGACTGCACGACCCGCGACCCGGTGGCCCGTCCATGATTGTGGATGGACCCGAGGAAATGCGCAAAGCTGTGCGCCTTGCCTGCCGGGAAGGTTGCGACAACATCAAACTGGATGTGTCCGGTGATCCTTTCTACCCGGGGACGCCCGCCAGTACCACGCCCATGACGTTTGACGAAGTGAAAATGGCGGTGGATACCGCCCATGCCTTCGGTCGTCGGGTGAATGCCCACGTCCGCTCCATCGAGGGCGCCAAGGTCTGCCTTAAAGCCGGTGTGGACGTGCTCTACCATTGCGAATTCACCGACGAGGAAGCCCTGGACCTGTTTGAGGAAGCCCGTGATCGCGTATTCGTGGCCCCGACGGTCAGCCTGTTTCATACCCTGCTGTATGAGGCAGAGCCCTATATGACCAATGACATCGCCCGCGCTATGCAGATCGACCGTTTACTGGAAGCTTCCCAGGATACCCACAACGCCCTGCGCAAACGCGGCATACGCCACACCATCGGCGGTGACTATGGCTTCGCCTGGAGCCACAACGGCACCAACGCCCGGGATGTGGGCTTCTTTGTGCAGTACTTCGGCTACAGCCCTAAAGAGGCGCTGGTATGTGCCACCGCCAACGGTGGTGCCATGATGACCATGGGTACCGATGAGGAACTGGGTTTGGTTCAGGAAGGTTACCTGGCAGACCTGTTGTTGGTGAACGGCGACCCCATCGCTGATCCCTCGGTGCTGGTGGATGCCAACAATTTAACAATGATTATGAAAGATGGCTCACTGCATAAGAATGCCCAGACTCAATGAGCCCCTGCCACGATTTTCGGAGATAGATTGTAATGAATATTCGAGTCAAATTTGAAAAAGGTGAAGCCCGCTGTCCGGATGCTCCCAGTACCCAGGAAATCATTGCGCGGGACAAAGTATCTGCGCCGGACTGGGTGTGTTCCGAAAGTTACGAATTCCTGGGGGATGAGGATATTTCCATCGATCGCTATATCGATCCCGCATTCGCCAAAAAAGAACTGCAGACCCTGTGGAAAAAAACCTGGCAGTTTGCCTGCCGTGAAGAGCACATTCCTGAAGTCGGCGACTACTATGTCTATGACCTGGAGCACTACTCCTTCATCATCACCCGGGTAGCAGAAAACGATATCCGTGCCTATTACAATGCCTGTTTGCACCGCGGGACCAAACTCCGGGCTTCCGGTACGGAAGGCTGCGCCAGTGAATTTCGTTGTCCGTTCCACGGTTGGTCCTGGAATATCGACGGCACCAGCAAGAACGTGGTCTGCGATTGGGATTTCCCGCATGTTGAACGGAAAAGCATGTGCTTGCCCCAAGCCCGGGTGGAAACCCTGGGTGGCTTCGTGTTCGTCAACATGGATGAGAACGCCCCTACCCTGGCGGAATACATTGGCGCAGACGCCATGGCCCACATCAATAAATGGAAGCTGGAAGATCGCTATATCGTGGCGCACGTGACCAAGGTGATTCCGGCCAACTGGAAGCTCACCATGGAAGCGTTCATGGAAGCCTATCATGTATTGGAAACCCACCCTCAGGTGGCACCCTCCAACGGTGACGCCAACTCCCAATATGATACTTATGGCGAACATGTAAACCGGTTTATTTCCACCCTCGGTGTAGTGAGCCCGCACCTCAAAGGCCGGATCAGCGAACAGGACGTGCTGGATCAGTTTACCGTGGGCGACAGTTCGATGTTGCAGGGTGCTGACCGTAAGCTGCAGGAAGGCGAAACCGCACGCCAACGTATGGCGGATATGATGCGGGGCATGTTTGAGCAGGCCACGAATACGGATCTTAGCGCCGTGTCTGATTCGGAACTGTTGGACTGCTTCTCTTACACGGTGTTCCCCAACACCTTCCTGTTCCCCGGAATCTCACTGCCTATGGTGTATCGCTTCCGCCCTGTGAAAGGCGACCATCGCAAGTGTATTTATGAGGTATTCTTCCTGCGCCCGGTGCCCAAAGATGGCGAGCGTCCGGAACCCGCTTGTGAAGTGCGTCTGGAGGAACATCAGTCCTTCACGGAAGCGGAAGGTATGGACCCCGGCTTTGGCGCGATTCTGGACCAGGATACCGAAAACCTGTTACTGGAACAGGAAGGTCTGGAAGCCAGTGCCAAACCAGGGTTGACGTTGGGCAACTATCAGGAAATCCGCATCCGCCATTTTGAGAAAACGGTGGAAAAATACGTGTTCGGAAAATAAAAAAGAGCTGAGATGACCAATACTACAGAACCATCGGATCGCCTGGACGTTGCCGAAGAGCAAAGCGCTGCACTGGAATTCACCCGCTTCTGTGAATTGTCAGCAGTGCCTGAAGGGTCCAAGCGCGCCCGCAAAATCAACGGCACCATGGTGCTGGTGGTGCACACCAAGGGCAAACTGTATGCGGTGCAGAATCTGTGCTCCCATCAGGACAAGTTCCTGCACACCGGGCGGGTGCGCAACTGTCGTATCACCTGCCCGTTGCATGGAGCTCAGTTTGACCTGGCTACCGGTAAAGCCACCTGCCTGCCGGCCACCAAACCCATACCCACTTATGAAGTCCGGGTGGTGGACGACTGGGTTGAAGTGGCCGTCTGATTCAACGCCGGGAGGCGTGGATCACTCCACGACCTCCCGCCCTTCTTTCTCATCCGATTTTGGGTTGACCTTGCCCTTCTTCTCACCCTGGTGATGCCAGGCTTTGTTGGCCACAATCATCAGTGCCGGCGCGATCAGATACGACGCCAGCAACGCCAGCACAATGCAGACCGCCGTAATCACGCCAAATCCCGCCATAATGGTCATCTCCGCCTGAATGTACACGAGAAATCCCAGACTCAACACTATGGAGGTAATCAACATGGCGCGCCCGGTGGATAACAGGGTTTTCTCCACTGCAAATATCGGATCACCGGTTTTCAGGTAAAGTTTTCTGAAGCCGTGCATAAAGTGAATGTTGTCGTCCACCGTCAGGCCAATGGCAATGGAACCGATCAACATGGTGAGCATGTCCAGCGGAATGCCGAGAATCTGCATGGCAGCCAATACGGTCAGGATTGGTAATAACGACGGGATCATACTCAACAGGCCCAGTTTCACGTTGCCGATCAACAACACCATCATCAGGCTGATACTGATGGCCGCCAGGCCATAACTTTCTGCGGTTGAGAACAGCATCTTGGCAAAGGTGACACCCATGATTGGAGCCAGACCGGTGTAAGTGATGGTTACATTGTAGGGGGCCATCTCCTCCTTAATGCGGACATCCAGCTTGTCCAGCAGCCCCTGCATGTACAGCCCATCAAACCAGGTGGAGGTGATGGTCAAGCGCGCAATGCGGTAATCCTTATCCACTACGTTATAGAGATCGTCCGGTTCGTCCATTTCCACCAGGAACAATTCCTGGCTGATCAGGTTGGGATCATCGGGTATGGAGTAATGTGCTTCTTCGTTATCGTGCAGTGCCCGGTTGGTTTCCTTCACGATATTGGTGACACTCATGGCCTTGGCAATCTGATAATGCTCGGTATCCCAGTTCACCACATCCTGTTGAATCCGATCCACTGCTCTCAAGAAGCCCGGGTTGAGAATACCGCGGTCCACACCGGTATCCAGTACCACTTCGATGCTGACGGTGGAGCCCATACGCTGTTCGTATTCTTTGATGGCAATGGTGAAAGGATTGTCCGGCGGCAGCCAGGACAAAGGATAGTGGCTGAACCGAATCTGACTGGCGAAGAATGCGCTGCTTACCAGCAGTAATACTCCGACGATGACAATCGGTTTGGCATTCCGCGCTGAAAATGTTCCACACCAGGACAGAAAACGATGCATCATCTTATGTTCTTCCCGGTGCAGTTTGCGCCGTTTTAGAGGAAGCAACGCGATCAGGCACGGCAATATGGTAACCGATAACAGAAAGGCCACCAGGGAGCCGATGGCGCCGTAGATACCCAGCGATGCCACCGGGGTTAACTCCGAGGTGGAGAACGACAACAGCCCGGCAGCGGTGGTGATACTGGTGAAGAGCATGGCAAGCCCGGTGTGCCCCATGGCGGAGGCCAAGGCGTGAAGCTTTTCGTCACCCTCATCATAGTGTCGATAAAAGATGGTCAGCATGTGGATACTGTCCCCCACGCACACCGCCAGCAGGAATGCGGGCAGGATGGAGGTACTGATCTGGATAGGTGAATCCAGAATCGCCATCATGCTCATGGTGACGGTGATACCGAACGCCATAATCACCAATGGCATCACCACACCGGACAACCGTTTGAAGATCACGAACAGAACAATCCCGATCACCAGATTGGCCAGTCCGGCCAGCACCACAAAATCCCGCGACGTCAGCTCCGCCAGCTCCAGGGAGATGGGCATGCCTCCGGTCAACTGGATGTCATCGGACATAACCCCCTGGTATTGTTCAATGATGGCGCGGATTTTGTCATAGGAAACCTTCATATCCGACTCTTCGAGATAGCGCCGGTGCAGATCCCCATTGGCGTCTTTCTCATAGTGGAATGAATTGAGTCGAACGATCAGCGCCACCAGTTGTCCATCTTCTGAGATCAGGAAATTTCGATAGTTCTCACTGGCCAGCGCATAGTTTCTCAGCTTTTCCACTTCTGCCGGATCATCGGGGAGGATTTCAGGCAGCAACTCGTCCACATACAAAGTGTCGTCCGCACCGTGGGTATGGCGGGCATTGGCCAGGGAGTCCACATTGGCTATGTAAGGCACTTCATCCATGAGTTGTTGGTGGAGCGCATGCAGTTGGGTGGCGAATTCCTGAGTGTAAGGGTTCTCTGATTCCACCGTAATGGCAAAGGTCTCATCCCGCCCGAAGGTCTCTTTGAACTGCATGTAGGATTGGATGATATCCGCCCCTTTGGGTAGGAAACTCTCGAGGCTGGTATCCTGTCTGAGGTTGCCAAGTTGGGAGGCCATGGCCGCGATGATCAACAAACTGACCAGTAACCAGGCCAAGGGATGGCGCCCCATGGCAAAGCCCAGTTGCTCGAAGCCTTTTTCGATTCGTAGTTTCCAGTTGGATTTCTTCGCATTCATTCTTGTTTTGCCCATCTACTGGTTTCCGTCGACGACGGTTTGGGGGTATCAGTATAGTGTGGTCGGGTCTTTCAGCGTATAGTTCATTCGAACAATTCCCGCAGTGCGGGCTGATGAATCTTATAGGAGGCGGTTCTGGGTAACGCTTCTACAAACTTCCACTTCACCGGGATGTGGGTTGAGGCCACATGTTCCCGCAAGTGCACCTCGAGTTCTTCCACCGACGGCAAAGGTTGCCCAGCCTTGGCTTGAATGGCCGCAGCGGGTACCTGCCCCAGTCGGTGGTCCGCTACGCCCACCACACCCGCTGCAGCCACAGCCGGATGTTGTAACAGGGCCTTTTCAATGGTTTCCGGCAGGATCTTGAAGCCGCCGCGCATGATGGCGCCGTCTGCCCTGCCACAGAGAAACAGAAATCCGTCCTCATCCAGGTAGGCCAGGTCAGAGGTGCGTATCCAATGCTCGCCCATACGCGGTGACACCACTTCCAGCAGTCCCACTGCTCCGGCGGACAATTCGGTAAAGTTGTTCGGATCAATCACCCTGAGCTTGACCCCGGGAAACGCCTTGCCGACGCTGCCGACCTTTCGGTCCCCCCAGATTTGATACACCTCCGGGGTCATGCTGGCTACCGGACCGCCGAATTCGGTGGCTCCGTAGGCCAGCAGGATGGGGACGTTATAACGTTCCTCGAAGCGTTTCTGAACGGTTGGGTCCAACGGCGCCGAGCCGGAGCCGATCATTTTCAGGGATCGAAAATCTTCCGGAGGCAGGTCAGCATCCAGAATCATCTGCACTCCGGCCGGGGGCAAGCCACCGGCAGCGGGTCGATACCGAACCAAGTGGTCGTGCCAACCCTCCACACTGAACCGGTCCAGCAACATTCCGCGCAGCCCCCTGAGTAAGGGCGCGATGGTGGAATGCAGACCGGTGATGTTGCCAGCAGGAAAGTACATGAGCACCGGCGGCAGGCTTTTGGGATCAGCCCCCACAGACGATGGCGTCGCCCGCCCACCGACAATGTGGCTGGCAACGGTATCGTAATCAAACTCAAACGGCTTGGGCGTACCCGTGGTGCCACTGGTGTGTATTTCAATGATCGGCGTGTTGCTGACGGCAGGCGCGATAGTACTGCGCTCCAGTCCCGGCACGTAGTTCGCGCTTTTCTCCCGTAACGCGATGGCGGCGCTGCCCATATCCTGCAGTGCTGCAATCAGGTTTGCGTCATAGGTTTCCGCCGCAGCCACAATCACCGAGGGTTTGATTGACGCCAGTTCCGTTGCCATGGCAACCGAGGATTGGAACGGATACACCATCCGAAAACTGAAGCCCTCCCCCATCAGGCCAAGGTAAGCGGCGACTGCGGACGGACGGTTTTTTGCCACCAGTGCAATTTTGCCATTGGCAGGCGCACCGCTCTCTTGGATCAACGCCACGACTTCGCGCGCCACCTGGCCCAGTTCGCCCCATGTATACCATTGCTTTTCGTATTCCAGGGCCTGCTCTTCCGGTGGGCCATTGAGCACCGCCAGGCTGAGTTCTTGTAGTGCACTCATGACCATTACACTCTGTTTCAACGTTCCGCTGGTGCGGATCAGCTCAATCCTACCACCGGAATTCCGGCACCGTGCACAGCGTTACTGGCATCGGAAGCCAGGAACCCCACCACGTTGGCCAGGTCCTCCGGTTTGACCCATTTGCTGAAATCCGCATTAGGCATGCTTTCACGGTTTACCGGCGTATCGATGATGGATGGCATGATGTAATTGACGTTGATGTGCTTGGCCCGCAACTCTTCTGCCATGGTTTCAGACAGGCGTGCCACTGCGCATTTGGACGCCAGGTAAGCGCCTTGCAGTGCAGCGCCTTTCACGGATGAGGCCGATGACACATTGACGATTTTACCTGCCCCTTGCTGCAACATGGCAGGCACTGCGACTGCAGCGGTATTCATGATGGAGCGCGTATTGAGGTTCAGCAGAAAATCCCAGGTCTTGTCCGAGGTTTCGTGCACTGCCTCGCCCATGGCAAACCCACCTGCAATGTTTGCCAGCACATCAATGCGGCCAAAGCGCCCCAGAATCTGCTCGAATGCGGCTTGAGTGGATTCCCGCTTGGTCAGGTCGCAACTGACCAGAATCTCATTTTCCGGATCACTCTTTGGAAATGCCTTGTTTAACAACTCGTCGCTGTAATCCACCAGCGCGAGTTTGGCGCCCCCATTTCGGAAAAAAGCAACAATGCCCTGCCCCAGACCACCGGCGGCACCGGTGATCACTACGACTTTATCGTTGAAGTTACCCATTATGTTCACTCCCTATGGTTATGATTCGGACTTCTTGCCGGCCTGTTTCAGTTTTTCGAGATCGACCAACACCGGGAAACCACATTGAGCCACTGCATTGCCATGCCCCAGGGAGTGAATATCAAAAACGGATTGAATGGCCGCATACTGACCCATGGTGTCCAGAGTCTGATTGACTGCGCGCTTGGCCATGGCCAAACCGAACGCGGGCATTTTGGCGATCTGCTGAGCCAGCTCCATCGCCTGAGAGTCCAGCTCCGCCAGTGGGATAACCCGATTGACCATGCCCAATTCCCGCGCTTCTTCAGCGTTGATAGAAGATGCGGTGAACAGCATTTCCTTGGCTTTGCGGGGGCCTAATTCCCAGGTATGACCATGGTACTCGACACCACCGATGCCCATCATTACCACCGGGTCCCGGAACACGGCGTTGTCTGCTGCCAGAATCAAATCGCAGGGCCAACATAACATCATGCCGGCAGCGATACAGGAACCTTGAACCACAGCGATGGAGGGTTTGGGAATGTCACGCCACTTGCGACAGAAACCCAGGAAGTGTTTGCGCTCGTGCATATACAGTTTCATCATGCCAGATTCAGCTTTGTCTTTATCGAACTGATCCTTGGCACCGGAATTGGACAGGTCATGGCCCGATGAAAAGTGTTTGCCGTTGGCCCGCAGCACGATGACTTTGACGTTTTCATCCTCAGCGGCACGGTCCCAGGCTTTGTCCAGCTCCACTAACAACTCCTTGTTCTGGGCATTAGCCTGCTGGGGGCGGTTAAGGCTGATCACAGCCACCGGGCCTTCTGTTTCGTATGTGATCGGGCTTGAAGCGGTACTTTCGTTTGTCATAGTGAATATCCCGTTAACGCTATTGTGTGCTTGTTATTGGTGTGTGATCTATCGCGGTTGCATCCGGATGGCACCGTCCAAACGCAGAGTAGTGCCATTGATATAACTGTTCCTGATGATCTCCAACGCCATACTGGCGTATTCATCTGCGTGGCCCAGGCGTGGAGGGAACGGCACCATGGCACCTAATGCATCCTTCATTTCCTGCGGCGCTCTGGCCATGGCTGGCGTATCAAAAATGCCAGGCTGGATGGTGTTCACCCGTATGGCTTCGCGGGACAAATCACGGGCAATGGTCAGCGTCATGCCCACGATCCCCGCTTTTGCGGCGGAATAGGCTGCTTGCCCCATCTGGCCTTCCGTGGCGGCTGCGGACGCTGTATTAATAATGACGCCGCGTTCGCCGTCGATCGGGTCTGCGTTCATCATGCCTGCTGCGGCACGGGTGATGCAACGGAACGTGCCTACGGTGTTCAAACGCAGCACCCATTCAAATTGATCGCTGGGGAACATTTTGATTTCCCCGGTTTTCTTGTCCCGGCGTGCAGTGGGAATGGCATTTCCCCCGCCGGCACAGCACACCAGAATCCGCTCCTGTCCATTGACTTCACGGGCCTGGGCAAAGGCCTGGTCAACACTCTCATCGGACAAAACATCACATTGACAGAAGGTGGCACCGGTGGCGGCCGCGGCCTGTTCCCCAACGTCTGCATTCAGATCGAAGATGGCGACCTTGACGCCCTTGGCCCGCAATGCCTTGACAGTGGCCAGGCCCAGGCCTGACGCGCCACCCGTCACTACGGCTGCAATGTCGGAATCGATTTTCATGGTATATGGCCCTCTAATTGTTATCTTTACCTGGCATGGATGATTTGCCCGAAAATTCAAGGCATTAAGTATCTTCTCTCATAGCACACTGACGCTAATCTGTTGATTATCATAGCGCCAACTGTTTATATACAACAGTGTTGTTGTTTAGTATTATACTCTGAAATTCTCTTATAAATCCAACGTCTTCAAAGAGAGGCGAACACCCGGAGAGGAGCTGGAGAGTACCTATGACGCAAGTAATGAAAGGCATCAAAGTCCTTGAAGTGGCACAATTCACCTTTGTACCTGCTGCCGGTGCGATTTTGGCGGATTGGGGGGCGGACGTAATCAAGATCGAGCATCCGCTGCGGGGTGATACCCAGCGCGGGTTCATCAATATGGGCGGCATGAAAATAGATCCGCAACGTAACACCATGATGGAACATGCCAACCGTGGAAAGCGCAGCGTGGGTATTGATATCTCCAAACCCGAAGGCGTTGAACTGATCTATGAAATTGCCAAGACCGCTGACGTGTTCCTCACCAATTACCTTCCGTTTCAGCGCCAGAAACTGAAGATCGATCTGGAGCACATTCGCGCCGTAAATCCCAACATCATTTATGCCCGCGGTAGCGCCTATGGCGATAAAGGCCCGGAGCGGGATGTGGGCGGATTTGATGGTACAGCCTTCTGGTCCCGTAGCGGTGTGGGCTTCTCCATGTCGCCGGCAGAGCTGGGTCAACCCTTAGCTCAGGGCATTGCCGCATTCGGGGATTCCATTGGCGGCATGAACATCGCGGGTGGGGTGGCTGCTGCCCTCTTCCACCGGGCCCAGACCGGTGAAGCCAGTGAGGTGGATGTATCCCTGTTGAGTACCGCCTGGTGGGCAGCCGGTTCCGCCATGGATCTTTTCATCGAGAAAGGTGAGGTCATGCGCAATCGCATGCCTTCTTCCGGCGGCAACCCAGGCAACCCGTTTACCGGTAACTACACCACCGCCGACGGGGGCACCATCAACCTGTGCATGATCACGCCCGGCGCTTATATAGAAGATACTTTTGCCCATCTGGGCGTGCCCGAGGCAGCACAGGATGAACGCTTCTCCACCGTGCAGGCCCTGATGCAGAACTGGAGTGATGCCAGCGACCTGATTGCCACTGCTTTTGCCTCCAAACCGTTTGAGTACTGGCGACAACATCTGAAAACCATGAAAGGACAGTGGGCGCCGATCCAAAGCCTGTTGGACCTGAGCACCGACGAGCAGGCCCTGGCCAACGATATGCTGTTCGAGGTGGAAGCCGCTGACGGCGGTGATCCGCTGAAGCTGGTCCGTGGTCCGGTGCAGTTTAACCATGAGTCAGTGAGCACAACCCGGGCACCGCAAGCTTCGGAGCACACGGAAATGTACCTGATGGAGCTGGGGCTTGAATGGGATCGTATTGAGGCCCTGAAATCCACCGGCGCCATAGCATAATAAACTCTAACAAGAGCAACTATTAGAGCAGACATTAAGAGAGCATTATGAAGCCTGGAACAAAATTAAAAAGTGCAGCGTGCACGACCGAAGTGATGGTCATTAAAGGAAGTGGTTTTACTGTGAATTGTGGGGGCAGCCCCATGTCGGACACCGCTCCTGAAACGCCATCCGAGCTGGATGGCCAGTTTTCCGCGGGAACCCAGGTGGGTAAGCGTTATGTGAACTCCGATGGCTCAGTGGAACTGTTGTGTGTGAAGGCCGGCAAAGGCTCCCTGTCCATTGACGGGGTCGCACTTCAGATCAAGGACAGTAAACCTCTGCCCTCTTCTGACTAAGGGGTTGTTCCATGAATATTTCACTTATTCTGCAAATGGCTGCGGATGCGGAGCCAGATCGGGAAGCGCTGGTATGCAACGGGCGGCGCTGGACTTACGGGGAATTATGGCAGGCAGCACAGGGTGCGGCCCATAATATTTCCCGCAGTGGTTGTCAGTTTGTAGCCTTTCTCGACGAAAGCAGCGAAGCCACGCCGATGGCGCTGTTTGGCGCGGCCCTGGCAGGAGTACCTTATGTTCCCCTGAATTACCGTCTCGCCGATGAGGATCTGGCGGCGTTGCTGAAACGCATCGCTCCGGCTTATGCGATCGGTGATGTGGCGCGGATTCAACGTATTAACGCCGACGGTGGGCACACATGCCTGACCCGCGCTGAGTTTGTGGCTGCGGCGGAATCTGTGAAACAGGCATTTGACGCGGTGGAATCCGAAGAGGCCGATGTGGCGGCGCAGATCTTCACCAGTGGGACCACCTCCGCCCCCAAAGCGGCTTTGCTCAAACACGCCAATCTGCTGTCCTATATTCTGGGCACCGTGGAGTTCGGTTCAGCCGCGCCAGAAGAAGCCGGTCTGGTGTGTGTTCCCCCGTACCATATTGCGGGTATCGCCGCGATGCTGAGCTCCATATATTCTTTGCGCAAGATCCTCTTGTTGCCGGCATTCGATCCGGATGCATGGCTGGCTCTGGCCAGCGAAGAACGGGCCAGCAACGCCTTTGTCGTGCCCACCATGCTCACCAGAATCATTGCACGCCTGGACGAAGGCGTGCAGGCGGACCTTTCCTCCCTGCAGGCTATTGCCTATGGTGGTGGCCCCATGCCGGTGGTGGTAATCGAGAGGGCCATGCAGTTGTTCCCCAATTGCGGCTTTACCAACGCCTATGGCCTGACCGAAACCAGCTCCACCATCGCCTTGTTGGGCCCGGAGGATCATCGTGTTGCGTTTTCCTCTCAGGAACCAGCGGTGCGGGCCAGGTTGGGGTCGGTGGGGCGCCCACTTCCCACCATAGAGCTGGAGATTCGGGACGAGGAAGGTCACTGCTTACCCGCGGGTGAGCGGGGTGAGATTTACGTTCGAGGGGAACAGGTTTCCGGTGAATACCGGGAGCGTTCCGCGTTGGACGCCGATGGCTGGTTCCCAACCCGTGACGCTGGCTGGCTGGATGAGGAAGGTTTCCTGTTTCTGGCAGGTCGAGCGGATGATGTGATCGTGCGGGGCGGCGAAAACATCTCACCCGGTGAAATTGAAGATGTGCTGTTAACGCATCCTGCCATCGCCGATGCAGCTGCAGTTGCTGCGCCCTCAACAGAATGGGGTGAAGCTGTGGGCATCGCCATTTCACTCAAACCGGATTGTGCAGCGCCCAGTGAGAGCGAGCTGAAATCCCTGATCAAGGACCGCTTGCGCTCATCGCGAGTGCCGGAACGGATTGCAATCCTGGATGAGCTCCCCTATAACGAAATGGGCAAGCTTCTGCGGCGGGAAATCCGCAAGTTGTTCAGCGAGTAGTGCCGGCTGTGTTAGAGCGGTTCGATAAGTAGAACTGCACTCTGGGGATTCTAAGCTGGACCAAACAAAAAAGCCGCTTCCAAACGAAGCGGCTTTTTTGTTGCGCTACAGATCAAACCCGTTCAATGATCATGGCCGGTGCCATGCCTCCGGCAGCACACATGGTAATCAAGCCACGCCGCAGGTCTCGGCGTTCCAGCTCATCCAGTACCGTGCCGATCAGAATGGCGCCCGTTGCGCCGATGGGGTGACCCAGCGCAATTGCACCACCATTTACGTTGATCTTGTCGCGATCAATGTCCAGGTCACGAATGAATTTCTCCACCACCACGGCGAAGGCTTCATTCACTTCCCACAAATCAATGTCCTGCGGCTTTAAGCCGGCTTTTGCCAACACCTTTTGTGCAGCAGGAACCGGCGCATTCAGCATCAAGGTGGGATCTCCCCCCATATTGGCGACTGCCACCACCCTGGCCCTGGGTTTCCAGCCTTGCTGTTGGGCATAGCGTTTCGACGCCATCAACAGCGCCGCAGCGCCATCCACAACGCCCGATGAATTGCCAGCGTGGTGGAAGTGTTTGATCTCCAGATCCGGATAGCGACGATTGATCAGCTGACGGAAAGTGGTGCCAGCGGCATCGGAAGGGAAATCAGCAATTTTCTCGAAACTGGGTTTCAGTTCGGAAAGATCTGCCAGTGTGGTTTGTGGGCGTGGATGCTCGTCGCGGTCCAGCAACAATGTTCCGTTGTCGTCGAACACCGGGATGATGGCGCGGTCGAAGCGACCTTCCTCAATGGCCATGGCGGCCCGGCGCTGACTTTCCAGCGCCAACTGGTCCAGCGTGGTTCGATCGATGCCCTCCATGGAGGCGATGGCGTCTGCGCAGACACCCTGGTTTGACTGTGGATGGCGCTGTTGCAGGCGCGCATTGCCGGTTCCCAGCCCGGGCGAGCGAAAGCCGGCTTCCATCTCCCGTTTGCCCAGATCCATAATGTGCGACATCATCTCGGTGCCGCCGGCAATCAGCAGATCTTCGAAGCCTGATACCAATTGCCCGGCGGCCAGGTTGGCGGCCGTAAGGCCACTGCCACAGAACCGGTCCAGGGTAACGCCACTGGCCCGGGTATCAAAGCCGGCATCCAATAAAGCCATGCGGCCCATGTCACCGCCCTGCTTACCCTTTTGTGCACTGGTACCCCAGATCACATCGTCCACATCTGCAGTATCAATGTCATTGCGTTCCTGGAGCGCTTTCAGTACCGCAGCAGCCAAATGTTGGGGGTGCAGCTCCGCCAGAGCCCCCTTGCCTACTTTGCCGGTGCCGCGGGGTGTGCGGACGGCATCAATGATGAACGCTTCTGACATGGCGGGATCTCCTGCTCTTCCTGTTACCTGGTTTATTGTTTTGCTCTGATTTTAACGGTCTGAACATTATACCCTTTTTGCACTATACAACATAGTTGTTCAGTGGGTTGTGCGTGCCCATTCAAGCTGGCATTGCTTTGCTTTAGTACGTTGTTTTTGGGACAATTCATTCACTTACGCAATTGAGTTCAGTGCAGAATGAAGTCCCGATCCAGTGAAAACACCAACGCTGACCAGAGCAAAACTGGAAACGCAAAAAAACGCCGCTACAACAGCGTGGTACGCCAGGCTCAGTCCAATAAAACCCGGGAACAGATTATCAAGGGCGGTGTTGAGTTGGTGCAGGAGTTCACCGAATGGGACTGGAAGAATCTGACGTTCCGCGCCGTCGGGGAACGGGCAGGCGTGAGTGAGCGTACAGTATATCGCTATTTTCCAACCGAACAGGCCCTGAAGGATGCGGTGATACAACGGCTGGTGGAAGAATCCGGTGTCGACCTGGACTCCTTGAGCCTGAGTGAGTTCAACAGCACGGTAAAAGGCCTGTTCCAGTACATGCAATCTTTCGCGGCCAAGTCGAAACCTGTGGCGGACCCATCATTCAGCAGTCTGGATAAGATCAGGCGGGAGGCACTGCTCAGATCCGTTGCCGAATCCACACCCGAATGGTCGCAGGCGCAGCAGGAAATCGTAACCGCTACCCTGGATATTTTATGGCAGCCGGAAACCTATGAAAGGCTGATGAATGCCTGGAATTTTGATTCGGACCAATCCATGGCAACGCTCAGTTGGTTGATCGAGTTGGTGGAACAGGCAATTGCCAATGGCAAAAAGCCTGACTTACCAAGTCAATCCAAGTAAACGGGAGCCGGTCGGCTCCCGTGTGTCAGGATGCGAATTTAACCCGCCTGTACCTTCTTGGAGCCTTCCTGCGCATGGTGAGCGAACATCTTCATCAAATCCCCGGAGGTGATGCGACGAGGCTCTTCACCCGCTGCCAGCGGGCTTTCACCACTGTAAGATTTCGGCGTGGTGTCCACCCCGTCTTTTTGCGCCTGGGCCCGCAATGCGCCCACAGTCAGATTTTCCCGGTCATTGAATTTGAACAAGTCGAAGTTGAACCACTTCATGGCATTGAGGTGGGTGATTTTCTCGATCTGATCTTCACGCAAATGATTGATGGTTTTCCACAGATGCTCCGGACATTCAGGCCACAGAGTATCAGAATGGGGGTAATCGCACTCGTATGAAATCAGGTCTTCATTCAATTCATTGAGGTTTTTCAAACCGTAGGCATCATCAATGAAGCACAGCATGAAATGCTTTTTGAATACTTCGCTGGGCTGCATGCCGTTGAAGTGATTATGGGTCCAGAACTTGTGACGTGAATGGGCGAAATCGGCCCGTTCCAGGAAGTATGGTACCCATCCGATACTGGCTTCCGACAACGCGATCTTCAGGTTGTACTCATGCAGTGCGCTGAGATGGAGCCAGTCTGCAGCACCCACAGCACTGGACAGTGGCATGGTGGTGATCCAGGCTTCAATGGGGGTTTCTGCAGAAGCATGGGGGACCGGATTACCGGCGCCAATATGCAAACACATTGTCATGTCATGATCAGCGATGGCCTTCCACATGGGATTCCAGTATTCATTGTGAACACTGGGCAGTTCCTGCTTGGTGGGGTTTTCGTTGAGGGAGACAGCCGTACAGCCTTTTGCCGCGATGCGCTTGATCTCTTCCACGGTGGCGTCCATGTCCCAGGTGGGCAACAACGCACAGGGAATGAAACGTCCGGGATAGGCACCGCACCACTCATCGATGTGCCAATCGTTATAGGCACGCAGGTGCTTCAAGGAAAGCGCTTTGTCCGGCGCTTTGTGGAAGCGGCCACCGTCAAAACCCACGCAGGTGCCGAAGTTCAGTGACGCAGCAATACCGTTGGCGTTCATGTCGTCAATACGGGCATCCACGTTATAAACACCGGCGCGCATTTCCTCCAGGGAATTGGGTTCCATGCCGTATTCTTCCAGGGGGCGCCCCACGACCGCATTCAGGCCCACGGACGGCATGTACATGCCCTGGTAGGTCCAGTAGCTCTTGCCGTTCTCATCGGTGTTGAATTTGGGTGCAGTTTTGAGGTCATCCGCGGACAGGTGCTTATCGAACATGTCGGGTGGTTCAGTAATGTGATCATCTACACTAATGATCACCATATCGTTCATTTCCATGACTCACATCCTCAAGGTTAGTCGTTTGTTGGAGTTCTAATTGTTTTAAAACTCTATTGTTGTTGTAGTACTGACTGAGACGCTCACTTCGTCCAGTGGAGATCCGTCGCCCTGGCTGAAGTCTCTGATCAAGCCGATGCGGGTAGCCACTACCGCCCTTTCAGGCTGGAATGTGTAGCAACTGGCCGGCATTTTTGTGGCATCCGACTGTTTCTCCAGTGGGATGATGCGACCGTTGGCCAGCATGTTTCCCCACTGCAACAGGCGCGCCGGTTCATGCAGTTCTGGCTCCAGGGTGTCTATCCAAACCCGTAGTTTGTCGAGCCTGATTCCCGCAGCACCCTTTGGCTCCACAATGTGAAAGCCTGATTCTATCCAGCGCAACAATGATTGTTGATTGCGCTTTATTTCCGCATGGCGGTGCTCGTTCTCCGGATCCGACACCTGAATGTCATAGATCGTGGGAGCGTCGTCTCCGGCATGGCGGGCTGCGAGTAATGCCAGATCATACAGGTGGGTACAGTGTGTGTGCTTTTGCCCCACCGCAGGGAACTCGCTCAGCGCCTGCCCTTTAAATGTTTTGACCAGCTCTGCTGGCGCCCCGGGGCAAGTGCTCCAGGGTGCCCGCTGCAGATCCGCAACAATCTCTGTTGCCGTACCTTGTGCATGGTGGAGAACGACACTCATGCAATGGAAATCATCCTCCACATCCGCCTGAATCACACCCGGCGCCGGTGTCAGGCGAATACGCCGCCAAAATCCCCGTGCAGACACTGGGCGTCAATCCCGCGCCAGTAACAGCGCCGTTGCCAATGGACCGCCACCGGAGGTGGCCACGGCCACTTTGGGATCGCCCTTGATCTGGCGATCACCACCCAGGCCTCGCAGTTGCACTACCGCTTCATGGGCGAACCCGAATCCATGCAGCCGACCGCCACCAATCTGTCCGCCAAAGGTGTTGAGGGGAAGCTCGCCATCCAGGGCGATGCGCGTGCCGCCTTCGATAAAGCGACCGCCTTCTCCCACTTCGCAGAAACCCAGCCCTTCCAGCCAGGTGAGGGTAAGAAAACTGAAGCCATCGTAGAGTTGCGCAGTATCCACATCCGCCGGCGTGTAATCGGTACGCTGCCACAGATCCCGACCGGTTGCGTAAGACGCCATCCACTCTGCCTGATCCCAACTGTGGCGATCCACACTGCCAGCCATCGCTGCAATGCGGATGGGCGTACAGGTCACTTCGTCAAGCGCATCGCCTGCTGACACAATCAGAACGGTTGAAGCATCTGTAAAACGGTCACAGTCGTACAGGCAGATGGGTTCCGCCACCATGCGGGCCGACATGTATTCGTCCAGGCTCAACGGCTTTTTCACCAGTGCCCGGGGATTCAACATGGCATTGGCCCGGTCGGTCAGCGCAATCTGCGCCAGTTGTTCCCGGGTCAGGCCGTATTTTTTCACATGGCGCATGGCGTATTGGGCAAACCAGGTGGCTGGGGACAAAGCGTTGAACGGTGCCGTCCATTGAGCACTGCCCTCCACCCGGTCGCGGCGTGGCATGGGATACTCATCGGGCCGGGCCATGGCGGCGGCTTCGTAAACGGTGCGGTAGCAAATGACATGACGGGCCTGGCCGGAGCGTATAGCGCCAACGGCAGCCACCACCGCGCCCAGCTGTGATGAGATCTCGCCACCGCCTGCATACCAGGTCGCCTTGATGCCCAACGCATCAATCAGCTCGTCGGCGCCAATGGGTGAAAAGCCCAGCATTTGCGGCACACGACCGGGATAGGTGGAAACCCCATCAATCTGGTTGATGCTCAATCCCGCTTCAGCCAAGGCTTCCTTTACCGCATCCACCGTCAACAGCAGCGGATGCCGTTGCAGGTTCTGCCCGATTTCGGACTGTCCTATTCCGGTGATGTATGCTTCATTGGTTTTCGTCATCAGGATATCTTTTCAAACAGCGGCAGATAAACATCGTCCTGGCGCTCAAAGGTTACTTTCACGCGGTCACCGAATTCCACTTCGTCAACGCCACAACCGATGATGTTGGTGGTGAGGTACACTCCCGGGGCACCATCCAGTGCTACCCTCGCTACCACAAACGGCACCTCCATTTTCGGGTGCCAGGCTTGGTGGTTAACGGTATAGGTGTCCACCACACCGGTACCTTCTACCACCTTGGCAGCAACATTGTCCGACAGGCAGTGACGGCACACCGGGCGCGGCGGATGGATAAACGTATCGCAGTCATTGCAATACATAATCCGCAGTTCGTTATGCTCACCACCGGTCCAGAAGTCGCGGTTGAAGGCGTCGAGTTTGGGTAGAGGCCGCATTCGCTTACATTCCTTAATGTACACCACTGGTGATTACTATAAAGCATGGCGAGGTCATAGTCTATGCACATTTCCCGGGCGGTAAATTGCTTGAATTTTCAATCAGATCCAAAGCCAGATTGGATGCATATGCGGAGGCGGAACCGCTCAATTGCTCGCTCAGCAAAGCCCTTTTCAAAAATAAATGGCAGGGATGCTCGTCCGCCATGCCAATGCCACCGTGCAACTGCAGGCAGTCTTCGGCCACCTGGGTAAACATGGTGGTGGCAAACATTTTGACACCCATGGCTTTGATGCCGAATTGCGGGTTGTCCAGCTCCCCTTCCAGCCTGCGCAACGCGTCAAACAGCATGGCCTCGGCGGCGACAATGGACGCTTTCATATCCGCACAGCGATGCTTCAGCGCCTGGAACAGGGCCAGCGGGCGTTTGAACTGAACTCGGGTCTGCAGATGCTCGATGGTCATCTCAAGCATGGTTTGGGCGCCCCCGATGGCATCCGCCGCCAGGTAGAAGTCCCGCAACGCCGCCAAGCGTTGAATCATAACCCGCGCTGACTCACCTTCGGCCACAATATGATGTTCACTGAGCGGTACCTGATCCAGCTCCACGTCAAAGAGCCGCCGGGTCAGATCCCAGGTGGGTTTTGCGGTGATGGCTACGCCGGGCTTACGCAGATCCACCAGCACCACCAGGTCATTACTGTCGGTCCACAGCAAAACGTGCTGAGCGATGTCAGCGGATTGCACGCCAACGGCGCTGCCTTCGAGGTGGGAATCGCTAGAGTGGATGCTGCAATCCGCCAGGGTGGTGGTGATGAGACCACCAGTAAATACCTGTTCCAACCAGGTGTCACGTTCCAATGGTTCGGACCCACAGATAGCATCCAGCGCCAGCATGGCGGGCAGGTAAGGTGCCCGCGCGAGGCCGCGGCCCAGTTCACAATGCATGGTGCAGGCGCCCTGTACACCGGCCTCAAGACCACCGAGACTCTCTGGCACCGTCACCATCAACCAGCCCAGTTCAGTAAGCTGCGACCACAGCTCTGATTCGTCGGCTGCGATTCCGGCGGCGTCTATAACCCTGCGTGTGGAATCCTGTAGTTCCTTCAACTCAAAGCTCATGCTTTACCCTCCGCCAACTGCCAGCTTTTCGGTTCCCGCGGCATGCCGAGCATACGCTCGGAGATAATGTTGCGCTGTACTTCGTTGCTACCACCGGCAATGGACCAGTTGTAGGAATTCATAAAGTCCAAGGTCCAATGCCCGGTTTCCTGGGTAGCGCCGCGCATGAATCCGGAGTAGTACTGGGCCTGCAGTCCGCCGATACGGACGCCCAGTGCGGAGAATTCCCGCAGGGTTTTGGCATAGAAGAGTTTTACGATGGATGCATCACCCACCTGTTCATCACCCATGATCCGCTTCATCAGGTACTGGTCTGCCAGGGCGCAGGCGGCGTCCACATTAGCGACCAGCTTACCCAGGTCCCGCTGCACTACGGGATCATGCTCGCAGCCGTTCTGGCGCATGGATTGAACCAGCATGGGTAAGGCATAACGCATGCGTTGGGTCAGCTCCACCAGCGTCAGCCCCCGCTCCGATGCCAGGGTGGCCTGAGCCACGGCCCAGCCCGCGCCTTCCTCGCCAACCCGGTCTTCTGCCGGAACCTCCACGTCATCAAAGAAGATCTCGGCGAATTCGTCATCGCCGGTGATCTGGGAAATCGGCCGAACCGAAACCCCTTTGGTTTTCATGTCCAGGAGCAGATAAGTCAGCCCGGCCTGCGGTGGGCCGGAGTTATCTGTTCTCACCAGTAACAGACAGTAGTCTGCGTACTGGGCCATGGTGGACCAGATTTTCTGGCCGTTGATGATATAGCGGTCGCCGCGTCGTTCTGCCTTGGTGCGCAGGGAAGCCAGGTCGGAGCCTGCATTAGGCTCAGAAAACCCCTGGCACCAGATTTTGCCTTGCAGAATGCCGTCCAGGTACTTTTCCCGTTGCTGATCTGTACCGCACTCGAACAAGGTACAGGCTGCGTGATACAAAGCGACAAAATACAAAATCAAACGGGGTGCATCCGCACGCGCAACTTCTTCAAATATAACTTTTTGCTCCGCCAGGGATCGGCCTCCACCCAGCCAACCCTGGGGCCAGTGCGGTGTGGCGTAACCGGCCGTGGACAGCTTTACAAACCAATCCTGCTGTGCGGCGACAAAGTCATCCTGCTCGACGTTGGTCATCGCCTCTCGCCAACCGGTGGGCACATTGCTTTCCAGCCAGGCACGAACTTCCTGACGTAATGCTGCGATGTTGCTTTCTGTAGTCATGATGAAACCTTCTAATGCCCCTGGGTATCAGCAGCTGGATTCAAGGCTGTCAGCCTTGGTCTCCAGGTCCGCCAGGTAGCTCACACCGGTTAAGGATTCGGAAATGGCCCAAACCCGCTTACCGAATCCCACGTTCTTTGCCAGCGGGTTGAGGCGCGCCGGGCCGGGTTTGCCTTTGATTTCAAACAGGCCTGTAGGTCCGTAATAGTCACCGCCCTCGACGCCGTTTTCACAGGCCGCATACAGAATTGGCAGTGCCGCCTGGTTGGGTGGCCCGACAATCCAGGCTTCCATTTTGTCCTGATACCATTGGCCAAACTTGGTACTGGGTGTGGTCGCACCGGTTTTGCGGCCCATGTCGGTGGCTGCAAAGCCGGGATGGGCACCCAAGGCGATTGTGTCACTGCCGGTCAATTGCAGGCGTCGGTTCAGTTCCTGAGTGAAACTGGCGGTTGCGATTTTGCTTTGCGCATAAGCCTTCCAGTGATTGAACTTACGCTGATTCCAGTTGGGATCATTGAAATCAAACTTGCCAAACCGGTGCGCCAGACTGCCCACGTTGACAACGCGGGTCTGGCAGTTCGATTTGAAAAATGGCAGTAGCAACCCAGTGACGGCAAAGGCGCCAAGGTAGTTGGTGGCTAAATGCAATTCGTAACCCAGGCTGTTGCGGTGCAGGTGTGGTGTTACGATCCCTGCGTTGTTGACAAGAATATCCAGTTCGCCGATCTCGTCTGCGTAACGCCGGGCAAACTCATTGATTGAGGAAAGTTCTGAAACATCCAGGGGAAGAATGTCAATCTTGCCTGTGGGAACCTCGTCCAGCAATTCGCTGCGTGCCTGTTCTGCCTTGTCTTTGCTCCTGCAGGCCATCACCACGCGGGCACCCTGCTGGCAAAATGCCAGGGCAACCTGATAACCGATCCCCGCATTTGCCCCGGTAATTACCACCGTCTTTTCGTTACCACTCATCCCGGTCTCGCTTTGCTCCACGCCCTCAGCGGGCTTTTATATTTATTTTACTGTGAGGTTCACGTGAATCTGGCCCTAAACCTGCTCTGCCCCATTTGCATCTGGCATGCGTCACTAGCATGGGTTGTTGCACTTGATTACTGCAGTTGGGTTCGGTAATCGTGCGCTCAATGCGGTCACGGCAATGGCTTGAGAAAGGCTTTCAAATGGTTCTCACGGACACTCGTAAACTTAGATAGCTTTTGTGCCATAAATCTCGCTAATAAACAACCCTGTTGACCAATAAATGTCTTGGGTGCTAGCATAGTTGAGGTTAAAAATGAGCACTTGCCCGCCCTGCCAAAACCGGTAGGAGATGGTTCCCGATGCTGCGAATTCTCTTATAGATTCAATAATATAGCATCACAAAAAAAGATTAGGGCAAGCTCTTGTACGCATCGAACAAATTCTGCTGTGTCAGGTGATCACCGTTCGCGAGCAATCATGCACCAGCAATCTTGGCGATCTCTTTAATAGGGATATAAAGATAAAAATAAGGGCGCTCCTGGGTTGGGTCAGTTGGCCGCAGCAAGCGAGCATGTCGGTTTACCTTCATCACCAGGCCGCCCCTCCAAAATCAGATTACGGAGTTGTCCTACATGAATCTACACCTCTCAGATGATCAGCGAATGATGCGCGAAAACTTTGCGCGCTTTCTCACCGAAGAAAGCAGCATGCAAAGGGTCCGCGCCGCGCAGCCCAGTGGCTTTGATCCGGCACTGTGGCAAGGCCTGGCCGAGATGGGAGCGTTCTCCATGCGGGTGCCGGAAGCGGCCGGTGGCCTGGGTTTGGGCGTACTGGACGCTGTGGTTTTAATGGAGGAAGTGGGCAGAACCCTGGCGTCAGGCCCGATCGCGGAAACTCTCGTGGCTACCCGATTGTTGGCACTATTGGGCGCCGAAGCCAATGCCGCCGTTCTGGATAAGGCGGTGCAGGGTCAGGCCGTGATTACCCTTGCCTATCACGACCTTGCTGACGCTCCTGTGCAATGGGTGGCCGGCGGTGCGGTGGCCCATTACGTAATTGCACGCCAGGAGGGCATGGTGTTGCTGGTGGATGTGGCCGGTATTGACGCTCGGGAAGAAGACAATCTGGCTTCGACCCCGATTGCAGAGATCAATCTGGCGGCAGCCCCCAAGACCCCATTGGCAGAGGACAGTCACGGCATTGCGTTGTTCAACCAAGCCATAGAAGAATGGAAATTGTTGGTGGCGGCGGCACTGTCCGGGTTGTCCCGTGAGGCGGTGCAACTGGCATCCGCCTATGCCTGTGAGCGGGAAGCCTTTGGGCAGCCCATTGGCACCTACCAGGCGCTGTCGCACCCATTAGCCGACCGCATTACGGATATTGATGGCGGCAAATATTTTATCTGGAAGGCTATTCACGATATCGCCCACGGCGAATCGGACGCCGCCGCCCAGGTTTCATTGGCGGCCTGGTGGAGCGCCAGGACCGCAGGTAAAGCCGTTCTGCACGCACTGCACGTGTTTGGCGGCTATGGCCTGACCACAGAATACGATATTTATTTGTACAACCTTCGCGCTAAAGACTGGTCGCTGATTCTGGGTGATCCGGAACGCCTGTTGGAAGAAGGCGGGCGCCGGCTGTATGCCGGTGAGACCACAGAATTACCGGACGTGGGTGAGGTTTCCATCGAATTTGATCTGGGTGACCAGGCTCACCAGATGGCGGCAGAGCTGGACGACTTTTTCACCAAAACACTGACCCCCGAATTGAAAGCCAAAGCCCACTATTCATTTGACGGATTTGATGCCGGGGTACACAAAAAATTGGCGGAAGCCAAGCTGTTGTTCCCGGACTGGCCGGTTGAATGGGGCGGTCGTGCAGCACCCCCCTATTCCATGAGCGCACTTTCCCATATTTGGGAAAAGCACGGCTGGAGCCATCATGCGGTGGGAACCACCTCCATGGTAGGAACCATGATTCGCCGTTTTGGCAGTGATGAATTGAAGCGGGATGTGCTGAGCAAAATCGTCAGCGGTGACGTGATCTGCAGCCTGGGTTACTCAGAGCCCCATGCCGGGTCCGATGTGTTCGCGGCCAAAACCCGTGCCACCCGTGACGGTGATGGCTGGCGCATCGATGGCTCGAAGATGTTCACCAGCGGAGCCAATATCGCGCAATACGTATTGATGCTGACCCGCACCAACACGGAAGTGGCCAAGCACAAAGGTCTCACCATGTTTGTCGTGCCACTGGATGCGCCGGGCGTGGAAGTGCAACCGGTATACACCTTCCAGGAAGAGCGCACCAATATCACCTATTACGAAGGGGTGAAGATCCCGGACAGCTATCGCCTGGGTGATGTGGACGCCGGCTTGAAAGTCATGGCCGCCGGCCTGGAGTTGGAACACGGTGGTGGCAGTTTTGCCGGACACCAACGGGCAATGGTGGATGCGGCTGCTGAACTCTGCCGTGAAATCACCTTCGGCGGACGCCCGTTGATTGAGGATTCCCATGCCCTCAAACGGTTGGCCAAATCCATGGCGCATTTCTACCTCACGGAAATGATCGCACGCCGCTCCCTGTGGTCTGCGGTGGAGAAACTGCCCAACCTGGGGTATGGACCGATGGCGAAGATGTTCTCCTCGGAAAAATTCCTGGAAGACGCAGCCGATCTGTTGGATCTCACGGCACCCTTTTCATTGGCAAATCGTGAAGGGCCTGCCGGAGAGCTGAACCTCTGTTATCGGCACGCTCAAGGCACCACCATTTACGGTGGAACCAGCGAAATTCATCGCAGCATGATTGCGGAACGAGCGCTCGGCCTGCCCCGCAGCCGCGCCAAATAGTCTGGAACAGGATTGACGTAGAATGGAATTTTCCTGGAATCAACAACAGACAGAATTTCGCGCCACGGTGCGGGATTTTCTGGCGCAAAACCTGCCGGACAATTGGGAAAGCATTGCCCATGGCCCAGGTTCGGCCTCACAAAGCGAGTTCTCCAAGCAGTTCTGCGCCCGCCTGGCGGATGCCGGTCTGCTGGTGCCCCACTGGCCCCAGCAATGGGGCGGACGGGAAGCCGATGCCTGGTCCTCCTTCATTCTGGCGGAAGAAATGTGGGCAGCCGGTGAGCCCCGTGGCGGACAGTACATGAATGTGAACTGGATTGGTCCTACCCTGATGCGCTTTGGCACAGAAGCTCAGCAGCAGCGTTATATCCCGCCGATGGCGCAGGGTGAAACCATCTGGTGCCAGGGCTTTTCAGAGCCTGAAGCCGGATCAGACCTGGCATCCCTGCGTACGAAAGCCGAAAAACAAGGTGACCACTATTGTATTAACGGTCAGAAAATCTGGACCTCCTATGCAGGGGAAGCGGAAACCTGCTTTCTGCTGGCCAGAACGCGTTCCGGCAAGAAAGGCATCTCCATATTTCTGCTGCCTATGGACACACCGGGCATCACCGTTGTGGAGATCCCCAGCCTGATCGGTGAAGGGGACATCCACGAAGTATTTTTCGAAAATGTCATGGTACCGGCGACGGCCATGTTGGGTGAAGAAGGTCAGGCCTGGGATATCGTGCGCACCGCATTATCGCTGGAGCGCGTGGGTATCCCCCGCTTTGCGCTGGCTTCCAGAATGTTGCAGCGGGCAGTGGATTTCCTCAAAGAGCGGGATCGCTTCCACTCCGGCGCCGCGGAACAAGCCGCACGGGCGAAGGCCGCCTGTGAGGCCACCCGCTTGTTCAGCTATGAAATTATCGATCAGCGTCAGAAAGGCATCACGGCCGGGGCGGAAGCCAGCGTGGCGCGGGTTGCCACCGTCAACTGTGAGCGCCTGGTGGCGGAATTTGTGGTTGAGCATCTGCCGGAGACGCTGGCCAGCGGCGATCCTTTGTTGTTAGCCCACCACCAACGGGGTATTGTCGCTGGCATCGCATCCGGCGCCGCTGAGATCCAGTTGAATCTGATCGCCACCCAATTATTGCAGTTGCCCAGGGAGCCCCGCTGATGGATTTTGCATTAAATTCGGATCAAATCACTCTAAGCAGCGCCTTGGATAAATTGGTTTCCCGTTACTTGAGCCCACCCACGGACTTCCGTGGATTCTGTCTGACCAGTGATACCCTGGAACAGGAATTGGAACAGGGCGGTTTTTTTGAAGCAGCCCAGATTCCGGAGCTGGGGCCGGTCGCGGCCGCCACCATGATAGAGCGACTGGCACGGCTGCCCTATACTGTCGAAGCTGCTGTTTCCATGCTGCTGGCTGCGCAACTGGAAGGCGACTGGCCCCGCCCTTTTGCGGTCATTGAGCACGGTCGCCCCGGTCGATTTGTGGCGCAGGCCGGTACCCTGATCATTCTGGATGGCGATCAGGTAGGCATTACCCGGGCGTCCCCTGATTTGATCGAGAGCGTGGATTCCCTGTACGGGTATCCAATGGGGCGTTTGAAAACCAGCGCGGTTTACACTCCCCTGCCCACTGCTGACGCAGCCAATGTACACAAGTGGCTACGGGTTGCCTTGGCAGCGGAAGCCGCTGGCCTGCTGCAGGCCGCTTTGGATACCGTCATTGAGCACCTGAGCGTACGCAAGCAATTCGGTCGCCCCCTGGGTAGCTTCCAGGCAGTTCAGCACCGCATGTCCGAATGTACAGTGCTTGCCCGCGGAGTTCGCCTGCTGGCGTTGAAAGCCGCCTGGTCGGAAGACGCCGGCGATGCTGCACTGGCTGCATTGCACGCACAGGAAAGTGCCACTCGGGTGGTGTATGATCTTCATCAGTTCATGGGCGCCATGGGCATGACCCTTGAATTTCCATTACACCTGTGGAGCTACCGTTTGAAAGCCCTGCTCTCGGAACTTGACGGCCGCGCAGGCCAGGCAAAGGCTGTTGCAGCACTGTGCTTTAACTGAAATCGTAGTGGAACCGAACAAGAGTATTTTTATGAGCGAACAAATTGCGCTGCCGGATTATCAATATCTGCTTCTTGAGCGATCGGCCCGCCTGCTGACCATTACCCTGAATCGGCCGGAACTGTTGAACGCCGTGAACCTGAAGATGCTGCAGGAACTGTCGGAAGTGTTTACTTTTGCTGCTGCCGATCCAGGCTCTGATGTGGTGGTGCTGACCGGGGCGGAACGTGCCTTTTCCGCCGGTGGTGATTTGGACCACATTGCCGGCAATGCTGCCAACCCGGAGCAGTTTGAATACGAAGCGCAACTGGCAAAACGCATTGTCTTTTCCATGCTCGACCTGGAAAAACCTCTGATCTGTCGACTGAATGGGCATGCGGTGGGCCTGGGGGCCACCCTGGCCTTGATGTGCGACATTATCTTTGCGGTGGATACGGCGAAAATCGGTGACCCGCATGTTGCGTTAGGCCTGGTTGCCGGTGACGGTGGCGCCGCCATTTGGCCCCAGCGTGTTGGCTTCGGACGCGCCAAGGAATTCCTGTTAACCGGTGAATTGTTGACAGCGCCCCGTGCGGCCGAGATCGGCCTGATCAATCACAGTGTTCCCGCCCAGCAATTGGATGCCGTGGTGGAAGCTCTGTGCAACCGGCTGCTAAACGGTGCCACCAAGGCCATCCGCTGGACCAAGGTGCTGATCAATCTGGAATTGAAACGCATCGTGCACGCTATGATGGACACCGGGCTGGCGTATGAAGCCTTAAGCGCCAACTCGGCAGATCATCGAGAGGGTGTACAGGCCTTGATTGAAAAGCGCAAGCCAGTGTTTGGTAAGAAAGACTAAGGCGCCAGAAACGACTTTATCGCATCGCCCACAGCTTGGTAACTCTCTGCTTCCAGATGTAAATGATGATTGCCGGGTAGACTGATAACCCGGCAATCCGCCACATGCTTGGCCCGTTCCTGCATGGTATTGGTTCGAGCCACGAAGCTCTGTTCACCACGAACCAACAACACCGGCATATCCAGCGCTACCAGAAAGCCTTGTACCAGTTCCTCTGTCATGCGAAATATGGAGGACATGGTCAGACGAGAATCGGAACGCCAGGTAAAACCATTCTCCACCTTCTCCAACCCCCGGCTGCACAAAATTGTTGAGGCATCAACACTGATGCCGCCAATGGCTTGGGCCCGTGCTTCAATGGCTTCTTCACGAGCCTCATAAATGGGTTTGCGTTTGGCACCGGCCCGTTTCATTTCATCCACCGAGGTCCTTAACACTTTTGGGGCCTCCAATGGTGGGGCAACCATAGTGCCGATCCCTTCAATCAAAACCAGTTTGGAGATTCGATCGTGGAAGCTGGCGGCAGTATAGGTGGCGATTCCAGCACCCATGGAATGCCCCATCAGCATGAACTGATCGAGACCAAGGGCGTCTGCCAGACCGATCACATCATCCACATTGTCCAACATATGGTAACGAACCCCACTGGGTCGATAACCACTGTAACCATGACCGGCAAAATCCAGTGCGATTACCCGGTAATCTGCAAGGTACGGTGCCAACCGGTCATAGCTGGCGGCATTATCCAACCAACCATGAAGTGCAATAATCGCGGGTTTATCGGCACTGCCCCACTGCTTTGCAGCCAATTCGATCCCGGCAACTTCGATACGGATATCTTCGGTTAACATGCTGACTCAACTCCACCAGTACTGGTTTGTAAAAACGTTTCAAATCGGACCATCAGTTTACATTGTTTACTCCACGCTGACACAATTCTATAGAGTAAATTTACCTGCGATTGCTGTATGATGGGACTCAAAGCAGTCATAGAATCCAGAATAAGAATGAAATCAAAAAACACCCTTTACTTGCACCGTCAATTCCCTATTTCACTCCTTCTCATCTGTTCCGGCTTGTCATCTGGACCAACTTTGCTCGCAGCAGAGCCCAAAGTTTCAGATCTGACCCCACTGGATACCATTACGATAACCGCCAATCGTATTGAAGAACCCATCGCGGTACAGAGCAGCAGCCTAAGTGTGGTTACCGAGGACGAAATCGAATTGGTTTCTGCCGTCCACATCACTGAATTGCTGAACCGGGTGCCGGGAGTGTGGATTACACGCGGCAATGGGCAGGAACACCTCACTGCCATTCGCTCCCCCGTGTTGACCGGTGCCGGCAGTTGTGGTTCGTTCTACGCTGCAGAGGATGGTGTGTCTGTGCGTCCCATCGGTTTCTGCAATGTGAACCAGCTGTTTGATCTCAATTCTGAACAAGCCGGTAGAGTGGAAGTGTTGAGAGGGCCGGGAACCTCGTTTCATCATTCTGATGCGGTGCACGGCGTAATCAATGTCATCAGTCTGGCGCCTTCGCAGAAATCAGAATCCTCGGTGGCGCTGGAAGCAGGCCCCTACGACTATGGACGTGTCAAGTTCACCACGTCGGACAGTGCTGGCCGCCTTGGATATCGGGTCAGTATTAATGGCGCATCCGATGGTGGTTATCAGGATGACTCCGGTTACGACCAGCAAAAGTTCACTGCCCGCTTCGATTATCATGGCGCAGACTGGTTCAGTAAGACACTGTTCAGCGGCAGCAACCTGAACCAGGAAACCGCAGGTTATGTGGTGGGAACTGATGCCTACAAGGACGAAGACCTGCGCACCACAAACCCGAATCCCGAAGCATACCGGGACAGTCAGGCAGTACGTTGGCAGACCCATTTTGAACGGGCGTTCGCAGATGACAGTACGTTGGTGATCACGCCCTATGCCCGTTACTCTGACATGTCGTTCCTGATGCATTTTCTGCCGGGGCAGCCTACCGAAGAAAACGGACAACGCAGTGCCGGTCTGCAATCCAGCTACCGGTTCCCCTTGTCTTCTGAGTTGACATTGACCCAAGGCATCGACCTGGAACTCACCGATGCCTACCTGAAGCAAGTCCAGGCGGAGGATTTCAATTGGTCCATGCCGGCGGGTAAGCAGTATGATTACCAGGTGGATGCCCGCATGGTGGCCGCTTTTATGACCGCGGATTACCAGGCAACGGAGCGGTTGAGTTTCACGGTCGGCGGTCGCTATGAAACCCTTGCATACGACTACGACAATCGAATGGCAAGCGGCAACACCGACGAAAATGGCGCGCCCTGTGTCAATGCTGGCTCAGGAGCAACCGGCTGCCGCTATACCCGCCCGGAAGACAGAAAAGATGACTTCGAAAATATCTCTGTGAATCTGGGGGCGGTTTATCATCTGAGCGATGCCTTCATTACCTCTGGTCGCCTGACACAAGGATTCAGGCCCCCCCAGGCTACCGAGCTCTACCGATTACAGTCCGGGCAACTGATTGCCAATCTGGATTCAGAACAGATCGACAGTGCTGAGCTGGCGTTCAAAGGCACAGTAGGTGACTTCAGTTACGACCTGGTGGGCTATTACATGGAAAAGTCCAACGTCATTTTCCAGTCCTCTGAGCGGGAAAATCTGGATAACGGTGAAACCCGTCATTACGGAATCGAGTATCAGTTTTTCTGGAATTTTACCGAGGCATGGGAACTGACTGCAGGTGGCGCCTTGGTGCGGCATCAATACACCAACGATGTGACAGCACCGGGGAGCAGCGAGCTGTTGCATACCGATGGCAAGGATATGGTGTCTGCCCCCAGACGCATGGGCTCAGTGCAGTTGAATTGGGAACCGGGCTCGGCTACCCGGGTGGAGCTGCAGTGGGTTTCCATGGGTCAGTACTACACCGATCTGGAAAACCTGCACCGTTACGACGGGCATAACCTTCTGCACTTACGGTTGGCGCACCAGGTCAATGATTCGATCGGTGTAGGCCTGCGTGTAACCAACCTGACAGATGAATACTATGCAGAGAGAGCGGACTACAGTGGGTTTGCGGGGGACCGATACTTCGTTGGCCTGCCCCGCTCCGTGTTCGGCGATGTGCAATTCAATTTCTAAACGGCGATGTTCGCGCTTACATGGCGTTGTGGCCCTTACCGGCTCCGCCGGCGAAATCCCGGATCATGGTATGAATGGCAAATGAGGCCAGCAGTCGACCGTCGATGGCGAATATTTTCCCTTGGCTTTGGGCCTGGCCTTTACCAGAGTAGACCACGTCATTCACGTACAGCATCCATTCACTGACGTCCACATCGTCATGAAACGAAATATCCGCTTTCAACGGCCCGGTGGACAACGACACATGGGCCAGGGCCTGGCTGAGCCCCGGGTGTGGCCTTAGAGCGGCTGCGATGGTCCAATGGGTAGTGGCCTGGGTCATCAGGGCGGCATTCAGGTATTGTTCCTTGGGCGCGTCGCGAAATCGTATCCAGGCGTATAACTCCGGCGGGCCAATATGATCAAGATCATTAGTGTAGGCTCCATCCACAATCCTGATTTCGCGGCCGGTCACTTTCATATCTAGGGGTATCGCCGCATCCGGCCCTGCGACCTCTGGCATGGCGATGGACTGCTTGATTCGATCCCCCGGCGAGGCATCCATAAGCAGTAAACCCGTGGAGCGCATCTGATCCTGCTGCAGGGTTTTGACTTCCACCGTGGAAAAATTACGACCGCGCCGCAGCACGTCGACGTTCACATCCAAGGGCTCTTCGAAGCTTGCTGCCTTGCTGAAAATCATGGAAGCCGAGGTGACCCGTTGCTCTGGAATGGCTTTGGACGCTGCGACGATCGCCTGGCTGAGCTGGTGCCCACCTTCGACCACACTGCGCCGGCGCTTCTCTTTCAGGGATTCAATGAAGGTACCGATGGGCGGGTTTGGGTAAGGCTGGCTCCGATAACATGCCCGCGTCGAAGCGGTATCGGATACAGGCTGCACATCCAGCAGAGACAGTAGATCATGGGCATCACCCCAGATCGGGAACCGGGTGCTGACCGCATGATTGTGCTGGCCCGACCAGCTTTGTATGAGTTCCACCTGTAATTGCTCAGTGTCAAACGACACATACCCGCTCAATCCTGAAACCTGCGGCAGCGGTTCCCGATAGGTCCAGGTGACGTTATCGACGGTGTCGTCTGCAACCGCTAGCGACCAATAACTGGCGTCCCCTTTGAATGGACAATGGGTCTGATGGTCACTGCTGGTGAAGTGCTCCCAGAATACATCTGCTTCAGGAAAATACAGGCGTGCATCATGATCGGATTCGTGCACCAGCAAACAGCCCTTGCTTTGGGCCAAGGTGACGCCATTGCGGGTGACTTTGCCAAGGGAATGACAGGGAATAAGATCGATCCGGTAGCCGGGATAGCGGCTCCAGGCGGAATTATCTGAACTCACGGGTTAACTCCAGGGGTCTCGATTAACATTTGTATTGTTGTTGTATCCAGGACCCTGGTAACAAATGCCTGCTCGAACCCCATGGTCAACCGATGGGTGGGGCGATGTCTGAATGTTACAGGGGCGTTGGAGATTTCACTGCAAGGAAGCCGTTGAGCGTAAGCCGCAGGACTTCGTTGCCAAAACGTTGTGCCATCTGTTTGCGCATCTTTTTGGACTTGGCATGGGAGTCCACCCACACCGGCCATAAGAAGAAGCCGGACAACATCAGCACGGCGAGCGCCTCAACATCAATGTCAGGTGCACTCACGTCACTGGCAGCCAGGCGCTCGATGGCCTGCAAAAAACGCTTGTAAAACACGTCTTCCTTGGGGTCCTTCTTGGACAGAAGGTCAAACAGCCAGATCCGACTGATATCCGGGTTATCCACCGTGTACAGCGCCATTCGCATGGTAAAGCCGGCCATCCGTTTGATCATATCCGGAAGATGTTGAAGATCCGGCTCCAGTTCATCCTCAATGGGGTAAACACTGCCTTCCTTTTCTTCGAACACCGCCTCCAATAACTGGTGACTCACCCGCGACATGGTGGCTTCGATCAGATCCTCTTTGGCCAGGAAATGCTGGTACGCCGTACCCCGGTTCACACCCGCCAGATTGGCAACCCGGGAAACGCTGAGGGCTTCGGCACCGTCTTCCGCCAAAATGGTCTGAGCCGCATCCAGAATGGCAATGCGCGTTCCTTCCGGGTCTCTTTTGCGACGCTCTCGGGGTTTGGTTTGTGGCATATCAGGATCCAATGTCAGAAAGTTAAAATTCAGAAAATTTGAAATCGGTTAAGTGTATCAAGTTGGCAATTTAAGCCATAAATTGTAACACGCAGCACAGCACATTTCATCGAGTTGAGGACAGCCGATGGGCGGCGTATTTTGTTGTTTTTGCCACGAATTCCGCTGCCTGCGCGTTCGCGTACTCTCTGTTTATGTACTCTGCCAAGTGATCCCGCAGTCCTGGAGCATCGCCTTGGTACAAACCAAACTCCTAGTACAAACCAATTCCGAATGGAATTGACTAAGCTCTAAATATCGACCGGACCGGGCGCTGATCGCAGCTCTTTGCGCGTTCAGTACCACCGTCACTGCAAAAGACGGTTGAACCTTCGCTCTATTAAAGGGCATAATAAACAACATTGTTGTCCTATACAATAGCATTAAATGGCACATTGCGCCCAATCGCAGTCATTTTCGGCTAATTCGCTCCAAAACAAACAGAACAAGGTAGCTATGATACTGACAAGCACTCAGCAGGCCATTGCCGATGCCGTACGGGATTTTTCCCAAAACAGACTTCGCCCCCAGACCTTTCAGTTTGAGGCTGACGGCGGCTACCCTCCTGAACTGTTCGAGGAACTGGCCGGCCTGGGCTTGATGGGTATGACCGCGCCGGAAGACTTTGGTGGCGCAGGTGCGGACTATGTTTCCTATGCCCTGGCACTGATGGAAATCGCCGCCGCTGACGGTGCTCTTTCCACCATTCTGTCGATCCAGAACAGCCTGATCGTGTCTGCACTCTTGAAAGATGGCACGGACCAGCAACGACAGCGGTTCCTGCCGGATCTGATCAGCGGGCGCAAAATTGGAGCCTTCGCACTCACCGAAACCGATGCCGGTTCAGATGCCTCTGCCATTCGCACCCGAGCCACTAAAGAGGCTGAGAACTACGTTCTTAATGGCACCAAGCAATTCATCACCTCCGGCAAAATTGCCGGCCTCGCCATCGTGTTTGCGGTGACAGACCCGGCGGCAGGCAAAAAAGGCATCACCGGGTTCCTGGTTCCTACAGATCGTCCTGGCTACTTCGTTGACAAGGTTGAGCATAAGCTCGGGCAAGGTGCGTCGGATACCTGCGCCCTGCGCTTTGAGAATTTGGTGCTGGAACCGGATCTGGTATTAGGGGCTGAAGGCCAGGGCTACCGCGTTGCGCTATCAAACCTGGAGTTCGGTCGTATCGGCATTGCCTCGCAATGTATTGGCATGGCCCAGGCTGCGCTGGACATCGCCGTGGCTTATGCGAAAGATCGTAATTCGATGGGAAAACCCATCATCGATCACCAGGCCGTTGGTTTTCGACTGGCGGATCTGGCGGCCCGACTGGAGGCCGCGCGGCAACTGGTATTGCATGCGGCCAGCATAAAAGACACCGGTACCCCCTGCCTGAAAGAGGCCTCCATGGCGAAGCTGGTGGCTTCGGAAACGGCGGAAGCTGTGTGTTCCGGTGCTATTCAGACCCTTGGCGGATACGGCTACCTGGAAGAGTTCGGGCTGGCCAAAATCTATCGTGATGTGAGGGTCTGTCAGATCTATGAAGGCACCTCGGATATTCAGCGAATGGTCATCGCCCGTTCCCTGTAAACCTGTTATTTACCGTTTCAAAGGAGTTCTGATATGTCGACCGATCCCGTCGTGATTGCCTCTTACGCCCGCACGCCCATGGGCGGTTTGCAGGGAAGTTTCGCCACTGTCAAATCCACAGAGCTGGGCGCAGCGGCCGTCAAGGCGGCGGTAGAACGCGCCGGCATCGGTGGTGATGCCATTGATCGCATTTACATGGGGTGCGTCCTGCCGGCGGGATTGGGCCAGGCCCCTGCCCGCCAGGCCGCGCTGGGCGCCGGGCTGCCTCGCTCCGTGCAAGCCACCACCGTAAACAAGATGTGTGGTTCCGGTATGCAGGCGGCGATCATGGCCACGGAATCACTGCTGGCGGGGACCGCCAATGTGGTGGTGGCCGGTGGCATGGAATCCATGACCAACGCGCCTTACCTGTTGCACAAACACCGTGCCGGCAGCCGCATTGGCCATGACACCATGAAAGACGCCATGTATCTGGATGGTCTGGAAGACGCCTATGAGGAAGGCACGCTGATGGGTGTGTTCGCGGAAAACAACGCACGCAAATTCGGTTTCACCCGGGATGACCAGGATGCTTATGCCCTGGAAGGTCTGGCGCGGGCGCAACGGGCCATAGCGGAGGGCTTGTTTGAGGACGAAATCGTACCGGTGGAGGTTACCACCCGCGCGGGTTCCCACTGGGTGTCCATTGACGAGCAACCCGGCAAAGCAAAAGCCGACAAGATCCCTACCCTGAAACCGGCATTTGCCAAAGATGGAACCGTGACCGCAGCAAACTCATCTTCTATTTCTGATGGAGCGGCTGCCCTGGTATTGACCCGTGCCAGCGTGGCAGAGCGATTGGGTATGACGGTGTGTGCCAAAGTGGTGGCCACCGGGTGTCACGCCCATGAGCCCGGCGACTTCCCCAGTGCACCCGTGCCTGCCATGCGCGACGTCTTGAGCCAGGCCGGTTGGAGCGTGCAGGACGTGGATCTGTTTGAGGTCAATGAAGCCTTCGCTGTGGTGGCCATGATTGCCATGAAAGAGCTGAACATTCCCCATGATCGCATCAATGTAAACGGCGGCGCCTGTGCGTTGGGACACCCAATTGGCGCCTCCGGAGCACGGATCATTGCGACTCTGCTGGCTGCTTTGAAGCAACGGGGATTGAAACGCGGAGTGGCAGGGATCTGTTTAGGGGGCGGTGAAGCAACGGCCATGGCGCTCGAGTTGCTGTAACCAGAAATACGCATGACGAGGAATAAGCATGAAGAATATTAATGGTTTGGCCGCCATCGTTACCGGTGGCGCATCTGGGTTAGGCGCGGCCACCGCTGAGATGCTGGCCCAGTCCGGCGCCAAGGTCACAATTTTTGATATGAATGAAGAAGCCGGAGCGGCCCACGCTGACAGAATCGGCGGCAACTTTATCAAGGTGGATGTGACCAATGAAGACAATGTGGTGCAGGCACTTGCGTCGGCTGAAGCCAATCATGGTGTGGCACGCATTCTGGTGAACTGTGCCGGCATCGCCACCGGCGCCAAAACCGTCGGCAAAGAAAACCGCCCTCACCCATTGGCCCAGTTTCGCAAAACCATTGAGATCAACCTCATTGGTACCTTCACAGTGATCACGCACTTTGCATCAAGACTCGCTGCCGCAGAACCCATCGGTGAGGAACGGGGCGTGATCGTTAATACCGCCAGTGTGGCGGCGTTCGAAGGGCAAATGGGTCAGGCCGCGTATTCCGCGTCAAAGGGTGGCGTGGTTGGGATGAATCTTCCCATCGCCCGGGATTTGGCGCAGTACGGTATTCGCGTGGTGGCCATTGCACCGGGAATTTTCTACACCCCAATGATGGCCGGCATGCCACAGAACGTTCAGGATGCGTTAGGCAAACAAGTTCCATTTCCTAGCCGTTTGGGCCAACCTGAAGAGTACGCAAATATGGTACAAAGTATCATTGGCAACACCATGCTTAATGGTGAAGTGATTCGGTTGGATGGCGCCATCCGCATGCAACCCCGTTGATACGCTGGTACAGGCTACATGCGAATCGATAGAAATCCAAACCAGAACTAAAACCGAATTTGGAACAATAGAAATGACTCTCAAGACCCGGATTACAGAACTGTTAGGCATTGAATACCCCATTGTGCAGGGTGGCATGATGTGGGTGGGGCGCGCTGAGCTGGCCGCTGCAGTATCCAATGCCGGTGGTCTCGGCATACTAACCGCATTGACCCAGCCCTCGCCGGACGAGTTGCGTAAGGAGATCGACCGTTGTCGGTCCATGACGGACAAGCCTTTCGGCGTAAACCTGACTATTCTACCTTCGGTTACCCCGCCCCCGTACGCGGAATACCGTAAGGCCATTATCGAGAGCGGTGTCAGAATTGTGGAGACCGCTGGCCATAACCCCAAGGAACACGTTGAGGATTTCAAGGCCAACGGGGTCATCGTCATCCATAAGTGTACTGCGGTGCGCCACGCATTGTCTGCTGAGCGTATGGGCGTAGACGCTATCTCGATTGATGGCTTTGAATGTGCAGGGCACCCTGGTGAAGATGATATTCCCGGATTGATTCTGATACCTGCTGCCGCGGATAAGGTGAAGATTCCCATGCTGGCATCCGGCGGCTTCGGTGACGGTCGCGGCCTGGTGGCGGCACTGGCGCTGGGAGCCGAAGGAATCAATATGGGCACGCGCTTTTGTGCCACGGTGGAAGCGCCGATTCATGAGCGTGTAAAGCAGTTTTTAGTGGACAACGATGAGCGCGCAACCAACCTGATTTTCCGTTCACTGCGCAACACTGGTCGCGTCAGCAAGAACAGCGTTTCGGATGAGGTGGTGGAAATTCTCAAGAATCCAGACGCCAAGTTCGAGAACATTCATCACCTGGTCAAAGGAGCGGATGGCAGGAAAGCACTGGAAACCGGTGATCTGGACGCAGGGCTGATCTGGGCTGGTCAGGTACAGGGCCTGATCAATGACATCCCCACGGTGGACGTATTGATGAAGCGCATCGTATCTGATGCACAAGGCATTATCCGATCGAGGCTGGCCGGTCTCGTTTAAAGGTTTTTCCCTCTCGCCCACTGGAGGTCAATGATCCTCCTCCAGTTGGGCATTTTTTTTCGCTGTCATTACCCGTTCTTCAATGTTGTGGCGGATTCTCCGCATACCAGGCGACGGCATCCCTGACGGTTTCCTCAATGGGCCGTGGATTCCAATGTAACTCTGTTTTGGCCAGCGAGTGGTCCATGCTTTGAAACACGTTGGACAAATACACGGCGTCAGTGCTGACAAGATAGTCTTTTTTCTGCATCAATTTCAGCACGCTTTCAATGCACCAGGCCACGCCATAGGCCACTGATCGGGGAATGACTCGAATTGGCTTCTGACCACCGGCCTGTGCGGCCAGGTTATAGAAATCCCGGTTACTGATAAATTCATTGGCGATGATATAACGCTGCCCTGCCCGGCCGCGCTCTTCCGCCAACAAAGCCGCCGCGGCCACGTCGCGGATGTCCACAGTGGGTGCCCCCGCATTGATGGCGAATCGAACCTTGCCGCTGGCAACCTCCCACAGCATGTTACCGTGGGGGGTGGGTTGGAAATCCTGTGGGCCATAGGTATTGGCAACACACAAGGCGACACCCGGTAATTGTCGGGTGCGACAGTAGTCCAGGAAGGTTTCTTCTGCTTTCAGGCGCGCCAATATATAGGCCGGCGCCCTATCATGCCAATTAAATGGAATATCTTCCGTCACGGGTCCGTTAGGATTGATGCCCAGGGTGCCCATGGTGCTGGTAAACACAAAGCGGGACACACCGCAGTCCAGAGCCGCCTCCATGGAATGAACCAAGCCGTCTACATTATTGCGATATATGGGGGTCGGGTCGGTTAACCAAAAGCGGGGGTCCACCACGCTGTAGAAAACGGTTTCGCAACCTTGCATGGCGTTCACCAAGGATGGTGGGTCCAGCACATCCCCATAAACGATGTCCACTGGGAGGTCCTGCAATGCCTGCTGGTTGCTTGATTTTCGCAGCAGCACCCGAACCTTGCGACCTTGTTCGGTCAACTGCCTGACAATGTGACTGCCAACAAAGCCACTGGCCCCAGTTACCAAAACCGGCTTATTTCTATCAATTTTGTGGATGGCGGACATGCACTATACCTGCAGTACTTCAAGATCCTTAAAGTACCGGAGCGAGTCCGGATTCGCCAGTGATTCAACGTTTTTTACCGGTCGCCCCTGCACTACGTTGCGTACTGCCAGCTCCGTGATCTTGCCGGAATGAGTGCGGGGTATGTCTGCAACCGCAATGATTTTCGCGGGCACATGGCGTGGCGTGGCATTGGATCGAATTTCGGTACGGATGCGCTGTTTCAGATCCTCCGTTAAATTGACACCGGCTTTCATCACCACAAATAGAATAACCCGAACATCGTTATCCCAGTCCTGCCCTATGACCACCGACTCCAACACCTCATCGATGTTCTCAATCTGGCGGTAGATCTCCGCCGTTCCGATGCGGACGCCACCAGGATTCAGGGTTGCATCCGAACGGCCATAGAAAATCATGCCCAGCTCTGGGGTCAATTCCACCCAATCGCTGTGACACCAGGTATTCTCATATTTCGCGAAATACTCGTTGAAATAACGTTGACGGTCCGGATCATTGAGGAACCCAATGGGCATGGCTGGATGCGGGGACAGGCACACCAGTTCCCCCGGTATCCCCTGTACGGGTTGTCCGTTGTCATCAAATACCTGCACATCCATACCCAGGTGACGTTTCTGGGATTGCCCGGCATAGACCGGGCCTATCGGGTTGCCACCAACAAAACAACCAATGATATCAGTACCGCCGGAAATTGAAGAGAGACACAGATCGCTCTTCCAGGAATCGTAAACGTACTGAAACCCCTCCTTCGACAACGGCGATCCGGTGGAGAACATGGTACGCAATGGACTGAAATCATGATTGGACTTGGGCGTGAGGCCTTTTTTGTTGCAGGCATCCAGATACTTGGCTGAGGTGCCGAAGTGGGTCACGGCCTCGGCAGCGACAATGGCCGGCAGCGCATCGGCATCCGGATAGAAAGGCGACCCTTCATACAACACCAGGCTGGCACCGGACGCGAGCGCACTGACCTGCCAGTTCCACATGGCCCAACCACAGGTCGTGAAATACAGCAGGCGGTCGCCGGGCTGGATATCGCATTGCAATTGGTGTTCTTTCAGATGGTGCAACAGCGTGCCACCAACCGAATGCACAAAGCATTTGGGCAGGCCCGTGGTCCCGGAAGAAAACAGGATAAACAGGGGGGCGTTGAAATCCACCCGGGTAAACTGGAGTTCGCGGGGAGAATAGCGTTCCACCAGATCCTGGTATTGATGACCTTTTTCACCAAGGAACTGGATGTCCGGACGCTCAGCAATAAAGGGAATAACCACGAAATTCTGAATGCTTTCTATCTCGTGTGCCAGGCCGGCTACCACATCCAGTGAATCGAACGTCTTTCCGTTGTAGGTATAGCCGTCTGCGGTAAACAACACCTTGGGCTCAATCTGCCCGAAACGATCCTTCAACCCGTTAAGGCCAAAATCCGGGGAACAGGAAGACCAGACTGCACCCAGTGAGGTGGTTGCCAGCATCGCCACTACGGTCTGAGGAAGATTGGGTACGAAGCCTGCAACCCTATCACCTTCCTTTACACCCATATTCACCAGTGCCTGCTGCAGTACAGATACCTGATCGTACAGTTCATCATAGGATAGTGTGGATCGGTGACCGGATTCATGATGAAAGATCAGCGCCGGCTGCTCCCCCCTGGAGAACCGTAACAGGTGTTCAGCATAATTCAGTTTGGCACCAGGAAAAAACTCACAGTTAAACAGGTCACCCGGCTTCCGCACCACCTCCTGCTCCCGGTGGCCGATCACGTCAAAGAAAGTCCACAACGAACCCCAGAACCTATCCAGCTCGGTGACTGACCATTGCCACAGGTCATCATAGTCTCGAAAGGAAGTGCCCAGTTTGTCTTCAATAAATCGCAGATAGCGACTGAGTATTGTGTTTTCAATTCGAGCGGAAGATGGTTCCCAAAGTGCTTTAGTCATTGAGTGACGCCGTTAAGATCTGAATCGTTGTAGTGTCATAGAATGTCGGTAGCGGGACGCCGGGTGGGTGTTGATGGTTACCTGCAGCACGCCACCATCGGAAACCTTGTAGGTACGCCGGATTTCCAGGGCGGCGGAGTTCTCATCCACGTGGAGTTCCGATGCCAACTTCTTGTTTATCAGTGTTGCCGAAATCTGTTGCTGAACTTCGCTGACGCTTTGCCCAAACATGTCTTCGATCAGCGGGAAAATGGGACCCTGATGGCGCATCAGAATACGCCCCACGGCAGCAAATCCTCGGTTTATATAGTATTCGGATTTACCCACAGGCTGGTCTGCGTCTTCCGTTCGCCTTGAGCCCAGCACCTGTAGCCACTCGGAGCCTTCTGGCAGGCCTGCCCGTTGTGCCAGCTTCTTATCCAGCGCCACCATCTGGATGGACTCAATGGCAAAATGCGTATCGGTGCCGAACGCCAGCAGGTCGTTGACGCTCATCACCTGATGGATGTCGTTATCCCGGGTCCGCGATGGCACCACAGTGGTACCCGCTCCACGGCGCGACATCACCAAGCCTTCCTCCCGCAGAACCCGGAGGGCCTCCCTGACGGTATAACGACTCACATCAAACCGTTTGCAGAGTTCATCCTCGGTGGGTAGCAACGTCCCCACCGGGTACACGCCATCGACCACTTCCTTTTTCAGTATGTGAGCAACCTGGAGGTACAGCGGCTGCTTGGGGTCGCGCTCTAACGCCACTTTTGCCTTGGATGTGCTTTTAATCATCGTATCCCAATCATTTCAGTTTTCGAACCGAAATCTTATATTTGTCCGTACATCTATGTCAAATATTAATCACATACGCGCAATATATAGTTTTAAAGGCTGGAATATGGCAGTATTTATGTCCGGACATATGAAAACAACCAGAACAGTGACGGATCTGGTCCGGTTTGCGACCCAGGCCGGAATCAAACCAGTAAACGGAGCAGACGATGACCGAGAAAATAACAACGACAGAGATTTTGTCCGAACCGGTGACCATCCCGGTGGACGCCTATGTCTCACGGGACTATGCACAAAGTGAGCGCGATTTGCTGTGGCGCAAAGTCTGGCTGCAGGCCGGCCGGGTTGAAGAAATCCCGGAGAACGGCAACTTCATTACATTCGAGATTCTGGATGATTCCGTGATCCTCACCCGATCTGAAGGGGAGATCCGCGCCTTCCATAACGTGTGCCCCCATCGCGGCAGAAGGCTCATCGACATTCCGGCTCAAAGTCGCAACGCCCAGGGGCAGAAAACCCAGTTTTTTTGCGGATACCACGGCTGGCGTTTTGATTTGAACGGCCAAAACACCCACATCCCCCACCAGGATGACTGGCAAGGCGCCTTGGATGGAAACTGCAAAAACCTCAGCCCGGTTCGCGTTGAGACCTGGGGCGGCTGGATCTGGATTAACCTGGACCCCAACTGCGAACCCTTGCAGGAGTACCTGGACCCGGTAACCAGCATGCTGGACCCCTTCCAACTGCAGAATATGCGCTTCCGGTGGCGCAAATGGGGCATATTCGATTGCAACTGGAAAGTGGCACTGGAAGCCTTCAACGAGACCTACCACGTGCAAACCACTCACCCGGAATTCAATGCCTACGGTTCCTTTCGGGGCTGGGCCAAAGCGCACGGCAAGCACAGCAACATCGGCTACGAACGCCCCAAGGACATGGATGAGAACCAATCCGCCAAGTTAAGGGTGGGCACCAACAATGACCCCCGCATCTCCACCGCGGAAATGCAGCAGTACACCTGGGAGAAAGCCAATACCAACACCACGCAAACACTGGTGGATGCTGCCCGGCGACTGGTGGATGAATTACCCGAAGGCACACCAGCTGATCAGGTCTTGAAACACTGGATCGAGTCTGCCCGTAATGCAGACGAGGCCCGCGGCGTGGTATGGCCGGTGGTAGATCCGGCCCATGTGGCAAAAAGTGGTACCGCTTGGCAGGTGTTCCCTAATTTTCAGATCGGCCACGCCGTCAATAACGCACTCTGCTACAGCGCCCGCCCCTACGGCTATGATCCGGACAAATGTATTTTCGAAGCAGCCGTGTTCGAACTGTTTCCCACCGGTCAGGAACCCAAAACCGAATGGGAATTCTGTCCTCCCACAGAGGAGGACTGGTGTTACGTATTGTCCCAGGATTTCTCCAATATGGCTGCAGTCCAGCAAGGCATGAAATCCGCAGGCTTCAGTGGTCCGCGCCCAAACCCTTACATGGAGCGGAGTACAGCAAACTTCCACCGCAATTTGGCGCAATACATGGGCATCGGCGAACCGGAGCCGATGAAAAATGGAATTAAGTAGAGCATTGAAGAAGTAGAGACCATGAAAAATAACGACAATAAAACCACACGCAGTGGCCCCCTTGCCGGGGTGCGGGTAATCGATCTGACCGCGATGGTAATGGGGCCCTATTGCACTCAAATGATGGCCGACATGGGGGCTGAAGTCATAAAGATCGAGCCCCCTGGCGGAGATGGCACCCGCTTTATTTCACCTGGCCCCATACCGGCCATGGGTGGCGTCTTTGTGAATGTTAACCGCGGCAAACGCAGCGTAGTCCTTGACCTGAGAAAGGACGAGGACAAGGAAGTGGTACGCGAGCTTATCAAAACGGCGGATGTATTCATTCATTCCATGCGGGCCAAAGCCATCAACAAGCTGGGATTCAGCTACGAAGCGGTATCGGCTTTGAAGTCCAACATCATTTACACCAACTGCTATGGCTACAGCCGTCGGGGTCCGGATGCAGACCTGCCGGCTTATGATGACACCATCCAGGCAGAGTGTGGGATTCCCATTGTTCAACAAATGCTGACCGGTGATGCCAACTATGTAGGCACCATTATGGCCGATAAAATCGCCGGTATGACGGCCCTCTATGCCACGGTGATGGCATTGTATCACCGTGAACGCACCGGTGAAGGCCAGGAAGTGGAGATTGGAATGTTCGAGGCGATGGCCTCCTTTATGCTGGTGGAGCATGCCAATGGTATGTTGTTCGATCCGCCGCTGGGCCCGGCCAATTATCATCGGGCGGTGGCTCCGAATCGCCGTCCCTATGAAACCAAGGACGGCTATATTTCTGCGCTGGTATACAACGACAAACAATGGGGCCTGTTCATGGATGCGGTCAAACCCCATTGGCAAAGCGAGGAATTCGCTACCCTGGAACAACGGGCCAAGCAGATCAATAGGCTCTATGGGCTGCTGGGGGAAACGTTCAAAGAGCGCACCACCGACGAATGGTTGAGCCTGTTGCGTGAATTGGGTATTCCGTCTGCGCCGCTGCGTACCCCAGACGAACTGTTCGATAACCCACATTTGAATGCCGTTGAATTTTTCCAGGAGGTGGAATCACCCTATGGAAAAATCCGCTACCCCGGTGTTCCCACCTGGTTCTCAAAGAGCCCCGGCACCATTGCCGCCCCTACTCCCATTGTGGGGGCCGACACGGATGCCGTGCGTGAAGAGCTCGGATTGAATATTCCCGCTGCAGAAGCCAATTGAGGACCGAACAGTGAACTTTTCATTTACCGATGACCAACAGAAAATTCGGGAGGCTGTACTGAAGCAGTGCAGCGAATTCAGTGACGATTACTGGCTGGAACGGGATCGGGAAGGTGTGTTTCCCCATGACTTTCACCAGACCATGGCCAAGGCTGGCTGGCTGGGCATCGCCATGCCGGAATCCGTCGGTGGTGCTGGCCTCGGTATCACCGAGGCCGCCATAATGATGCAGGCCGTAGCGGAATCCGGTGGCGGTATGACAGCCGCATCCAGCATCCATGGACCTGTGTTCACCATGAAGCCCGTCGAACTGTTCGGCACAGAGGAACAGAAACAGCGCATGGTGCCGCCGGTGATCAACGGTGACGACCTGATCTGTTTTGCGGTGACCGAACCCAACACCGGCCTGGATACCACCAAACTTAAAACGCGCGCCGTGAAACAAGGCGGTGGGTATTTGGTTAATGGTGAGAAAATCTGGATATCGGTTGCCAAGGTGGCAAAAAAAGTCATGCTGTTGGCCCGCACCACACCCCTGGAAGAAGTCAAACGCAAAACCGACGGACTCACCCTCTTCTTCACCGACATCGACCCGGAAAAAATGGAAGTGCGCACTATCCACAAGATGGGACGTCATGCTGTGGATTCCAACATGTTGTTCATCAACGATCTCTGGATACCGGAGGAAGACCGCATCGGCGCCGAGGGTGATGGGTTCAAGATCATTCTGCACGGTTTGAATCCGGAGCGGGTGTTGCTGGCGGCGGAAGCGGTTGGCCTGGGCCGGGCAGCGTTGAGTAAAGCCGCCCGCTATGCCAATGAACGCGTTGTGTTCGATCGACCGATTGGGATGAACCAGGGTATACAGCACCCACTGGCAAAATGCTGGGCCCAGTTGGAAGCGGCCAACCTGATGGTGATGAAGGCCGCCACACTATTCGATCAGGGGTTGGATTGTGGTATTGAGGCAAATGCCGGTAAGTACCTGGCGGCAGAAGCCGGGTTTGAAGCATGCCACACTGCCATGTTGACCCTGGGGGGAATGGGTTACGCGCAGGAATATCATGTGGAGCGCTACCTGCGCGAGATCCTGATTCCCCGAACGGCCCCCGTCAGCCCGCACATGATTCTGAATTTTCTGGCAGAGAAAGCCCTGGGCTTGCCGAAATCCTATTAAGGCTGAGGAAACCGCATGAACGACGCCGTATTGTTTGAAACCCGTAGTGATGGCATCGCCATCATCACCTTGAACCGACCGGAAACGCGCAATGCATTGAGCCACGAAATACGCCAGGGATTATTCGAAGCCTGGGATCGTTTCGAGCACGATGCCAGTTTGCGGGTTGCCATCCTCACCGGTGCCGGGGACAAAGCCTTCTGTGCTGGTGGCGATTTGAAAGAAATGGTGGACCGAGGTCTTAAAGTCCCACCCAGAGATATGTTCCCGGTGCCCTACGATTCTGTGGAGCTGTCAAAGCCAACCATTGCCGCCGTCAACGGCGTTGCCTTTGCTGGTGGCTGGATGATCGCGCAGGCCTGTGACCTGTGTGTCGCCAGCACCCAGGCCCGGTTTGCCGTTACCGAGGTGAAAGTGGGCCGAAGCTCGCCCTGGGCTGCCCCCCTGATCCATATGATTCCGCAACGGATCATGATGGAGATCTTGCTCACCGGTAAACCCATCACCGCGCAACGCGCCTACGAGATCGGCCTGGTGAATCGCCTGGCAGAGCCTGAAGCGGTGTTGGATACCGCTCTGGGATTGGCCGCTGAGATTCTGGATGGTGCCCCCCTGTCGGTGAAGGCCGCCCGGGAAACCGTCATGCTGTCAACCGAGATGGGGCGCTCAGCATCACTTGAAGCCGCCCGCTTCGCTTCAGAATATTGTTACAACAGTGATGATGCCCAGGAAGGCCCCCGTGCATTCGCCGAGAAGCGCAAGCCGCAATGGAAGGGATGTTAACGTTTCAGTTTTGAATATAAATGGGTGACCCCAGGTTGGTGCCACCATCCACCGGCAGTATGGTTCCCGTTACCTGGGCGGACAGTTCACTGGCAAAATACAGCGCTGCATTGGCCACGTCTTGCGGCGTTCCCTGACGTTGCAGCGGCTGCGTTTTCTTGATTCGTTCCGAGATATCATAGAACGTCATACCTGCGGGTATGTGTCCTGGGGCAATACAATTTACCCGAATGCCATGCACCCCAAGCTCCCGGGCAATACACTGGGTCACCTGCATCACCCCGGCCTTGGCAGCCCGATAGGTAATCAAGGGCAATCCCGGTTTCAGTGCAGCCAAGGATGACGTGTTGATAATGGAACCACCTCCGTTCCGGGACATATAACGGGCAGCGACCTGGCAACCCACCATGGTGCCAAACAGATTGACCGACATCACTCTCTCAAAATCCGCCAGATCATCTTCCAGAAAACTCTGATGAATCGCGCCACTGATGCCGGCATTGTTGTACATTACATGCAAACCACCAAAATGTGCAACGGCGAAGTCCACTAACCCCTGCACCTGATCAGCACAGGCAATATCAACGGATTGGAACGCAGCGTTACCACCCAGTGACTTTGCCAGGGCCTGGCCCTGCTCCACATTCACATCGGCGATGACCACCCTGGCGCCATGCTCTATGAACAGCTCAGCGGTGGCACGCCCCAGGCCGCTGGCAGCGCCGGTAATGATCGCCACCTTACCGGACAGTAATTCAGTCATGAATAAATTTCTCTTGATCAATGGGTTGTGGTGGGAATATCAGGGAATCTGGCTGCCCATGGCTTCTACCAATGGCCACAGCACCTCATCCGCTGTTTTGGTACAAAAATATTCGTTGACCTGTTTGATTTTTCCGCCTGTCAACGTAAACACCATACAGTACTGGTTGTGATAGGGTTTGCCGTCACAGGTCTCAGCATTGCCTTCAAACTCTACCACCACCCTGTCACCTTCTGCGGTGAAGCTCACGAACTCCGGCCGTAAGCCGGTGGGTAACAGCGTATTGAATGCGTCGATGGTGCCGACAATGGTGTCGTATTCGCGCACTCCGGCAAAATGACCGAATCCCTTCGCCAGAGTATAAGCATCCGCTGCCAGGCAGGCCGAGGCCGACGCACCATCACTGCTCCCCATGGCCTCGATGAATTGTTTCACTACACGTTTATTGATTTCGGTTGTGCTCTGCTCAGACGGTTGGCTCATCACGCACCCTCTCCCTGCTTGCTTTTGCTCAAAGCTTTGTCTGCTGCCTGTGTCTTCGGCTTTATTCCAAACAACCCCTTGAACCATGTAACGCACACCAACAAAGTAGATCTCACCATGCCCTTGAACATGGGCCAGACGAAACCGGTGTCAGCTGCACTTTCCGTTCCCACGCCGGCAGCCAGTTCGATCTCCGCCTTTAACTTATGCGCGAAGGTTTTAACGAACTCAGGCAGCATGGGCGTGCCCACCGCCTCCCACATGGGCGCCATGGGACCACTACCGATAATGCACACCTTCAGGGTGACCTGGGTTTGATTCTGCCCCACTGCGGCTGCCTTGTAACAACCATTGCCCTCAACGGGAAGATCATCCACCTTAAAAACAAAATCCACCTGTTGCGGCTTATCCCATTTTTCCACATGCACCTGAACCCTGTCCGTCCGGGTGACACCGGCTGCACTGACTTTAATTGTCCACTGGGAATCGTCTGCGTTGATGAGTTTGCAATCCTGGTGACCGGGGAAGATGGCCGCCCAGCCGGGAATATTCTCGACATACCCCCAAACGTCAGCAATGGACGTCTCCACCAGAAAACTGTGTTCATTCGCGATCATGTTTTTCCCCTATAATCTGGTATTCAGAGCTCAAATTGCCGCAGGGCCTTATCCAATGCATCGCTTGGCTTACCCGCTGCGTGTCGACCGGCCAGATAGCCATGGGTGAGCCCGCGGGCATTGGTGATTCCGCTCTGCATAAAGGCGCCGTTGTCCAGGCGCGCCTGGGAGTTTCCGGCCACATACAACCCTTCCACCGGCTTGTCGTTCCAACCCATGACCCGACAATGCTCATCCGCCATAATACCGGTTGATGCAATACCACCACCGGCAAGACGATGCAGGCGCACCGCATAGTATGGGCCCTTCTCCAGCGGCCCCAGGTTACCGTTGGGTTTGCGGGTCTGGTCACCACACATCAAGGCGCCCCAGGGGTGAGTCCCACGCTGGAAGTCCTCATCCACCCCGGTCGCACAGAAGCCGTTGAAGCGCGCGACCGTGGCTTCCAGGGCGACCTGATCCACTCCGATCTTTTGCGCCAACTCAGCCAGACTGTCTGCGGTAATCCCCAACGCCTCCGGCATATCCTGCATGGGCATTAGCGATCCGAAGGGGTACTTCTCCCGCGCCTGGCGATCGAACACCGCCCAGCACGGGAAATTGGCATGGGTTTGCGTGTTGCCATCAATGACATCGGTGGCGTAATAGATGGAGCGATAGAACCCTTCGTTGGCAAAGCGCTTACCGGCTTTGTTTACCACAATGGTGTGAGGTAAACCCAGGAATGGTAGTGCACCACGCCACAATGGCAGACCGTTTTCCTGCTCCTCACCCGGTACGTGGAAACCGAGTAAGGTGACATCCGGAACCCGAGCAATACGCCCGCCCACCTGCCCTGCCAGCCGTAAGTGGGCGCCATCGACCGTCGGCATCACCATGGATTGGACTTCCAGTTGATGACCCAGTGTTTTGGCGTAACTGGCATTGCGTTCATAACTGCTCACCGCCAGCACCACACCGCGATGGGCTCTCACATGGATGGTCTTGCCGTCACGAGTGGCGCGCACACCGATGATTCGCTCCCCGTCGCTGATCAGCTCTTCGGCGTGAACGCCGGTATGAATCGGTATCTCAAGGTCCAGCGCACCTTTAACAAAATAGGCAGCTAAACCCGGGCCCGCGGTGCGCTCATCGTTGGTCAGGCGCTTTGCCATAACCTCATAATCCCAGCCCGCCATGTTGGCCATACCACCACCGCGGAAAATGTCTTCGTGGGTCAGGCTGTAAGGCACGTGGGGGGAAACCCGGGTCTTGCTTTGCCACTCTCCCAACGAACTGGCGGGAAAGGGTACCGCTTCCAGGTAGCGACCTTCAGGCAAACCATCCTCAGAGTACGGGTAGTAGTAATCCGGCAGATCCCGAATCACACACATCTTAAGGCCGATGGTGTCTTCAAAGTATTTGAGGGCGATGGGTCCATGCACTGACTGGTTCAAGATCGCCAGGGGCTCTCCGTACCCCATGGACAGGTTTTTTACGTAGCGGTAACCCTTTGCGATGGAGTCCTCGATCCCTGCACCGGGTTCCAGATGATTCCCGGGTATCCACACTTCACCCATCGAGTAGGCCGTTACGCCCCCGACCTGGTCGCTGCTTTCCAGTACCAGAGCACTGATGCCATGACCGACTGCGGTAATCGCGCTGGTCAATCCAGCGCCGCCGGAACCAACGGCTACCAAATCCGCCTCCAGGTCCCAGTGCGTGGGTAGGTTGATCGTCATATCCCTGCTCCTCCGATTTATTGTTGTAATGCGGTTGTTGTAATGCAGATGCTATTAGAGGCCAATGCTCAAGCGAAAGGTTCTTCACCCAGCAATGTGCTCCTGTTCATTACCCTTCCGCAATCCAATGGATAAGGTTCCACGCGATGGATAACGCCAGTGTTATCCCAGATCACCAAATCTCCCGGCGTCCATTGGTGGCGGTACACGAACTCCGGCCGGGTCGCCCATTCCAGGAGTTCAGCCAGCAGTACATCACTCTCAGACTTGTCCATACCTTCAATGTGTGACGCATGACAGCCGATCACCAGGGATTTTCTGCCCGACTTATGGGTCCACACCAGGTTATGGGTTTTGCTGGGAAAGCTGCGCCAGTATTCGAGGTTCTCTTCCGTTCTGGAAATACCTGCCCGGGTCATGGAGACCTCCACGCTATGAACCACTTTCAATCCGTCGAGCTTTTGTTTCATATCGGGGGAAAGCGCTTCGTAGGCTGCGTAGGAATTGGCAAACTCTGTTTGTCCACCCTCTTCCGACAGGGTGATCCCCGTCAGCAAGGTCGCAAAAGGCGGTACGTTGTCATGGGTGCCGTCGATATGCCAGAGGAAGGAGCCTTTGAGGAATTCTGCGTGGGCGTTGGATTTCTTATCCAGTGTGATTTTATAAATACCCTTGCCCAGCTCCTCCCGCAGACTGCCCAGGTGTCTAGCCAGTGCCAGTTGCTGCGCCTCATCCAAATGCTGTTCCCTCAGAACCAGCACACCACGGTCAACCAGCAACGACCTGAGCTCGGACGCCACTTCCGGACGACTCAACGCCTCTGTGGTAACACGAACTTCAGATCCAATATGCTCGTTTAGAGGATGCACTTCAAACACCATGTTACCGATCTCCCGCGACCTGTGCGCCGTATGTGTCAGTGGGTATCCGCAGGGTATTAATGGTACGGATACGTATCATATAATTTATGGTACGCTTGAGTACTATTAAAGGTCAAGACCGTTTCACCAAGTTATTTTGATTTCGTCACCATTGCGCCCGTGCAACCAGCAAAGTATGAACGGCACGGTCCACCCAACGCTTGCGTTCGGCTGCTGTAACCGTTTGATTGGTCAACATAAGGTTGGTGTACCAGCCGCGAATCATGAAAATAAACACTTCCGCCACCGCTTTTGGGTCCTGACATGGGATTCCGTCTTCAATGGCACAATCAGCAATAAAAGCCTGTATGCGGACGATCCCCAACCGGGTACGCTCCGAGGCTGCAAGCCCCAACTCGGGGAAGCGACTGGCTTCGCTGTTGATAAGCCGGTTTACCTCCAGCATCTCGGGCTTGAGACTGAATTCCAACATATTATTGGCGTAAGATTTCAAACCGTTTTCGAGCTGCCGGGAGGTGGAATTGAGCTTGAGATTGCTCTTCAACCTGAGATTGCTCTTCAGATAGGAGCCAGGATCGATACGACTGATCTGTTGTGACACGACCGCCCGAAACAGATCCTCTTTGGAAGGATAACGGGAATACAGCGTGGTTTTGGAGACAGATGCATTCTTGACGATTCTTTCGAGCGACGCATTGCCATAACCCCGCTCCAGAAACTCTGTCAGTGCCACCGTCAGCAAATGATTTTCCAGCTCCGCTACCTGCTCCGGTGTCGGTCTGCCAGCACTTCGATTTCGTTTGTTATTCGGTTGGGATACTTTCGACATCTGGTCACCCTGGATACGCATAGATTCTTCACGGTTACGCACATTATAGGGCCACTGAGCGGAAATAAAAAAAGGCTGCCGTAAAGGGACGGCAGCCTGATTCAAGGTTTGGAACGGGGAAAATTTACTGAGCACCCTCCGCATACCAGGTGCGGAATTCGTCGTAATTGGGCGTATCCTTGTTTTCATTACCACCATGGTTGGCCACAGGGTCAATGGGAACGTGAATCACCACCGGCTTGCCCATGGCAAACGCTTCCTGGATCGCAGGGCCTAATTCCTCGGGCTTTTCAACATACATTCCGACACAACCCAAGCCATCTGCGATCTTATCGAAGCGGACGTTCTTACCCCAGTGCACACCAGGCTCATTGGTATTGCCATGACCAAAGGTACGCTTGTATACGCCGACTTCAAGGCCCCACTGATTGTCCACGGCCACCACAGTGACGATGGGCAGATTGAAACGGGCAGCGGTTTCCAGTTCACCAATATGGAAGAGGAATGCCGAATCACTGGTGGTGAACAATACCGGGCGCTTCCCGCCGTCGGCGATGGACGCACCGATGGCATAAGGAAGGCCAGTGCCAAGATGACCGAAATTCTGGTTCCAGATCACGTCATGGGGCTTGCTCTGCAGATAAGTCCAGGTAAAGATGACGGAGCCTCCACCATCCCGAACATGAATGCCGTTTTCGGGAAAGGCTTTAGTGGCCTCCGTGACCCAGCGGGCGGTGTGCATTTTTCCGCTATCCGTGGTTTTACTCTCGGCTTCCGCAACCAGGTCAATCAATCGCTGACGATCTTCCTCAATCCAGCGGGCCAGATCAGCGCTGGGCTTGCGGGGGCTGTCTTTAAGTGCTGCGGAAATTTGCGGCACCACGGTGCGCAGATCACCAACCAGCGGCACATCGATGGGACGGTTTTGGCCAATGGCTTCATCGTCCAGCTCTACATAAATCCACTTGCGACTGTCCTTGTTGTTTTCCCAATGACGCCAGCGTCCATAGTGAACCGGTTCACCCAGCTCCGTGCCAATGGCAATACACAGATCCGATTGGGATACGGCTTCATTGGCAATTTTGGAAAAGCCGTAGGGGAAGGTTCGATCTTCCATTCCGGGGATAAATGCGGTGCCGCCGGAGGTCTGGATAATGGGGCACCCCATCAGCTGCGCCAGCTCTTTCACCTGCTCGCCACCGCGGGAAGTCTGAACCCCGTGGCCCACCAGTAAAATCGGATTGCTGGCGGCTTTGATCAGTTCGGCCGCCTTCGCCACCATGGTGCCGTCCGCACCGGGTTTCACCAGGCGGTAGACTTCCGGCGCGACAGGTTCCGGTACATCAAGCTCTTCCTGGATAATGTGGGAAGGATATTCAATATAACAAGGCCCCGGCGTTCCTGACTGAGCCACCCGCAATGCGTGGCGGATGATCTCATCGGTCTGGTCCGCGTATTCAATACTGGCGCTGTATTTGACCGAGTTTTCAAACAAAGGAGCCTGCTTCACAAACTGGATACGGCCTCTGCGTACACGCTGTTCTGTGACCCGAGCCCGCTGTCCACCCAAAAAGATGATGGGCGAATTCTCCACCTTGGCACACATCATGGCGCCAGCGGCGTTGGCAATACCCGGGCCTAACGTGGCAATACACAGTGCCGGTGTGCCTTTCATACGGGCGTAACCTTCAGCCATAAACCCCACGGCCAGCTCATGATGAGGTGCGACCACATTCCAGCCCCGCTTTTCCGCGGCGACAAACATGTGCACGAAATTGGGATCCGGTATGCCGAACAGCGTGTTGATCCCTTCGGCTTCAAAGAGCTCTAGAATTCGTTCGTATACTTTTACTGCCATCGTCACTATCCCTTAATTGTTGTTGGTATTAATACGCGTCTTCAGCTTCAGCGCCGTATCCCGCTTTAAAATCTGTATACCAGGATTTGAATTCTTCGTAGTTCGGAGCGTCCATCGCGTTGGCGTCCGCATCAATGGGAACCTGGATGACGGCCGGTTTACCGCTGGCGATGGCCCGTTCCACCGCCGCAGCAATGTCCTGTTCCCGCTCCACATATTCACCATGGGCACCGAATCCTTGTGCGATCTGATCGAACCGAACCCAATTGCCCCAATGGGCTTCAGTTTCCGGGGAATCTGGCCCGACCTGCTTTCGCCAGCAGCCTACTTCCAGCCCCCAGGAATAATCACAACCGACCACGCAGATTACCGGCAGCTTCTTCCGCACTGCGGTTTCCAGCTCGGCAATGTGAAACATAAACGACGAGTCACCGGTGACCAGTACCACTGGGCGTTTCCCGCCCGCTGCAATGGCCGCGCCGATAGCATAGGGTAAGCCGGTGCCAAGGTGGCCGGTGTTCTGGTTCCATACCAAATCACGGGGCTGGAACTGGCTATAGGTCCAGCCAAAGATCGTCACTGAACCACCGTCTGCCGCATAAATCGCATCCTGCGGAATGGCTTTGGTGGCTTCCACAATGAATCGAGCCGGATGCACCGGGTCAGTGCCGGAAGGAACGGATTCCAGCAGCTGCGTTTTCCACTCGGTTTGCTGTTGTTTCCAGGACTGGAATTCGCTGGAAGCGGAGCGGGGCGTCGCTTTCAGGGCATCGATCAACTGTGGCACGATGTCACGGATATCCCCCACCAACGGCACATCAATTGGCCGATTTACATTCATCGCCATTGAGTCCCGTTCAATGTGAATCCATTTACGCTTTGCGTCGTTCTTTTCCCAGTGCCGACCAATACCCATATGCACCGGTTCACCCAGCTCGGTACCAATTGCTATGCACAAGTCTGATGCGTCAGCGGCAGCGCGACCGGCCGGCGAAAATCCATATGCGAAGGTGCGATCCTCCATGCCTTCGATCACCATGGCACAGCCGGAAGTCTGCAAAATGGGGCAATCCATCAAGGTCGCCAGTTCGCCCACCACCTGATGGGAGCGGGAGGTAAACATGCCCTGCCCCACCAACAGCACCGGGTTCTTTGATTTCTGAATCAGCTCCACGGCGCGCGCAATCATCGGTGCGCTGGCTGCCTGCTCCACCAGACGATACTGGCTGGGTGCCATCAATGGTGGCCAGTTATAGGTTTCGTGGATCACACTCAAAGGCAATTCCACATAAGCCGGCCCCGGTTTTCCTGATGTGACCTGGCGAATGGCCTCACGAATAATCTCATCACACTGGTCAGGCTCTTCCACAATTCCAACATACTTCATCATCGGTTTGAAATTGGAGACCTGATCAATGAATTGAATACGGCCTTTGCGCGCGCGCTGGTAAGCTACCCGAGAGCGTTGCCCGCCGAAAAAGATGGTGGGAGCATTTTCCTTGGCGGCCACAATCATGGCGGCGGCCAGGTTTGATATGCCTGGACCCTGGGTACCGAAACAGACGCCGGGTTTGCCGGTCATTCTGGACCAGGCGTCAGCCATAAAACCACCTGCTTGCTCATGATGGGGTGCGACCACATTCCAGCCACGGCGTTCGGCCGTCATCGCCATATGGATAAAGCCGGGATCAGGAATGCCAAAAAGCGAATTGATTCCCTCTTGTTCCAGCAGGTCCAGGATGCGTTCGTAAACCGGTACAGCCATGTGTGAAAATCTCTTTGCAGTTATGGTTCAAGCTTAACCCCGGCCACGTTTTCATGGCAACCTGGGACAGCCTACATTTGTACGGACATGTTAAATAAAATTGGCTTAACCACGCCATAATCGGCATCCACATCGATTTTATTTGTCCGTATATATTTTCTTTGCATTCTCACTCAGAAAAAAAAGCCCGACATTTGCCGGGCAAACTTCCTGACTAGAGACAAAACTCTGTTAACCCTTGGACGCCATTTCAAAACTGTATCGAAGATGGTCCAGATGCCCGGTAGGCACCGGTGGAAACACCAATGAATTTTCCGGGTCACGAATGGCTGCAATCTGCTCGGCCACCTGTTCAATGGTCCAGGCCGGTTTGAAGACCCCTTTGGTTTCAGAGGCGTAGGCACGGGCAATACGGCCCGCGATAGAAACCAGCATCTCGCCTGTGATCGTACAGTCTTCGTGGGCCATCCACGCCACCGCAGGTGCCACTAATTCCGGGTCCATAGGCGGATACTTGCTGGTGTCCAGACCCTCAGCCATCCGCGTCACCGCACCCGGTAGAATGATATTGCTTTTGACCCCGTACTCTTCCCCTTCAATAGCGGCTACGTTCGACAACCCAATCAGACCGGCCTTGGCCACACTGTAATTCACCACGCCGGCGTTGCCATACAGGCCGTTGATTGAGCCGGTCAATACGATGCGCCCATAGCCGGCATCACACATATGAGGAAACGCTGCGCGCACGACGTGAAAGCCACCCCGCAGATGCACATCCAACACGGTTTCGAAGTCTTCATAGGAAATATCTTTGAGGGCCGCGCGGCGGACAATGCCCGCGTTGTGAATGACAATGTCAATGCGCCCGAAATTGTCCAGTGCAGACTTGATGATCGACTCGCCACCCTCTGCTGTGGCGACAGAATCCGTGTTCGCAACGGCCTCACCCCCTGCGGCGAAGATCTCTTCCACCACCTGTTGAGCGGGGCCGACATCAGTGCCGTCCCCCGACATGCTGACCCCGGGATCGTTCACCACCACCTTGGCTCCGCGGGAAGCCAGTAGCTTTGCATAGGCTGCACCCAACCCTCTGCCAGCGCCCGTTATCACCGCTACCCGACCATCAAATCTCAACTCTTCCATTGGGCTTTTCCTAACATTGTTTTTCGTTATTCTTGGAAATGTTCTTTAAACCTGCGGGTTAACCACCTGGGGACAATCGTCAGACAGTACCCGAGGCAACATGCAACACAAATTCAAGACCGTGTGGCGGCGTTGAGACCATCATATGTCCGGTCATATTTCCACTTAATTAAGCTTATCCTACCCATCAACAGTGGCCTCAGTAAACCATTATCCACATGTTGTCCGGACATATAATGGTTTTCAGTGGCGCACTTATCAGCCCGCATTCGATATGCTGAACAGGCTTGAATAATAACTGATGATTCGTTAGTTTTATCACGAGATACTAACGCAGTTTTCACCGAATAGGAATGCTCGATCCCAATGGCCACCCCACTGTTACCGTTGATGCGCAGTGCCGATCGCGCGCTGGACGAGCTAAAGCAGTTAGCTGGAATAAAGCGCGGGAATCTCAGCGGTGGGAGACTGGTTTATGAGCGCGCGTACATGCTTGCTTTGGCGCGCAATGCGGACACGTCCCATCAGCACATGCCCGCCTGTCGCTTGATCCAATGTAAAGACGGCCTGTTGGCGGTCAATTTACCCCGAGATTCTGACTGGGAGCTGATACCGGCCTGGCTTGGCCCCTCAACCTCCCGCAACATCAATAACCCAGGCTCAGCAGAGATCAAAACGGGTGACTGGGAATCCTTAACGCGCCTGTGTTTGTCCGTGCCTTCGAGTGAATTGCTCAGTCAAGCCACGCAGTTGGGCCTGGCGGTGGCGCGGGCAGATCATCTGCCCCGCGGCCCCATCCTGCCCTGGGAAAGCCGCACATTCACCGCAAAGAATGTCAGCCAGAACACGGGCCCGCGTAACGGGAGGCCACCTCTTGTCGTGGATTTGTCCTCCCTGTGGGCCGGTCCTTTGTGCGGTCACCTCCTACTGGAAGCAGGCTGCCACGTGATTAAAGTGGAAAGTGCGCACAGGCCCGATGGCGCGCGCCGGGGATTGCCCGAGTTCTATCATTTGCTGAATCAAGGGAAAGCATCCCTGTCTCTGGATTTCAAAGCCCCCCGCGATGTTGAGCACCTGAAGCACTTAGTCGCCATGGCGGACATCGTAATTGAAGGCTCACGCCCCCGTGCCCTGCGCAACCTGGGCATTGTGGCGGAGGACCTGCTCGCGCGGGGCAAAGGCCAGGTTTGGGTCAGCATCACCGGCCATGGCAGGGAGGGTGAAGCTGCAATGCGGGTTGGGTTCGGAGATGACGCGGCTGCAGCGGCCGGACTGAGCCGCGCACTGTATGAGGCGACCGGTGAATATGAGTTGGTGGGAGATGCCATCGCTGATCCACTGGCGGGGATCTTTGCGGCACTCGCCGCCTGGAAGAGTCTAATGAGTGGCGGCAACGAGCTGCTCTCGATTTCACTCAGCCAAACTGTGAGTTATTGTCTCCAGCACGAATTGCACGAGGATAGGAATCGGGTTCAAAACAGCTTGCGCCAATGGCTTGCCCTGCGGAATAACCTGGAACCGTTTTTTCCCCAGGGCCCAAGGACACCGACCCGGGGTGTCGCTGCGCCCGGCCAGCATAACGCGCAGATTCTCAGTAGCTTAGACGCTCTTTCAACTGCTTCCCAGCAGCATCATCCACAGCTCCTTCATCGCATTATTGAGCTTTTTGCGACTGATCCGGGTCTGGCCGATTGCCCGGTAGTTGACGCCCGCCAAACGCTCCATGGAGGTGAACAAAACCAGGGCAAGGGATAGAGGGTTGTCCGTATCTGGCCGTGCCTGTGCCACTTTTTGCTCCAGGCTTTCGATGATATCCCGTGTGGATTCAAGACGATACTGCAGAAAACGCGGGTTTCCCTGATCTGCCTCCTGATTGCGCACACGCAGCTCCACTGAGTGCTTCTTCCAGATTTTCATGTAGGTATCGACAAATTCTGCAACCTTTTCCGCCATATTTTCAGCGCACCAATCCTGGCTCAGCACGTCCATGATCTGATTGAGATCCTGATCGGCTTCTTCAACACAGGCAAACAAAACATCTTCTATATCAGAGAAATAGACATAGAACGTGGAGGTGGAGGTTGCGGCCTCAGAGGCGACCTCCGCCACGGTCAGGTCCTTGTAAGACGCATCGCGAATTAACCCCAAGGCTGCATCCATGATGCGTTTACGCATGATCAGGCCCTTACGCCCCATCTTCTGCCCGTGCTTGTTCAGCAACTCACGTTCCACCCCAATCCTCCAGAAACCAGTGGATGACCTGAAAAATTCCGGCCTATAAAAAACTGATGATTATTCACTTTTATGATAGATTCGTAAATGCTTGTCTGGTGATAGAACCCGTAGTCAAGGTCCAGTGATAACATGACAACAATACATCTTGCTGCAGATTTACTTACTGTTAACTTACCGTTACCGCTGACCTGCGGGACCAGCTCTGCCTAATGCTGATCCGGAACGCAGAACTCTATCAGGGCGGACAGAATCAGGGCGCATTGAGCGAGCTGCATGACCTTCGCATCCGCGATGGTGTGATCCTTCAGATTGGCACCCTGATGCCAATCCCGGGTGAGCCGGTGCTGGATGCTGAGGGTGCCGCGTTGTTGCCAGGACTCAACGATCACCACATCCACTTCCTCAGTTATGCGGCGTCCCTCAACTCAATCGATTGCAGCCCCAATAATGTGCCATCCGCCAACGACCTGGCGAACCTCCTCTTGGCCCAGAGTCATTCAACGGACTGGCTGCGAGGGGTGGGCTACCATGAGAGTGTGGCGGGAGCCGTCGATCGGCACTGGCTTGATCTATTTTGTCCACATCGACCCCTGCGCATTCAGCACCGTACAGGGCGGCTTTGGATCTTCAATACGGCGGGCGTTGAGCGGTTAATCCAATCCAACCAGAACTTGCCTGCCCCACTACAACTGTGCCGGGACAGTGTCAGTTCCGGGCGATTTCTCGACTCAACCTCTGCTATCTCAACACTGGTGGGTCGCACACTGCCACCGGTACATCAGGCCAGTAAAAACCTGGCACGACTGGGCATCACCGGCTTTGCGGACATGACCCCCAGCAATGATGCTTCAACGTTTGATCTGTTCGGTCAGCTTGCTGGCGAAGATACCCTGCTGCAGCGTGTGCACCTGGCCCGCAACCAGGCCTTTGCCCCACCGTTGCCGGCACCGGGGCGCGCCAGAATCAGCGCGGGCCCAGTCAAAATACATCTGCATGAGACCCGCCTGCCGCCGCTGGAGGCGTTGGTTGCACGCATCAGCGCCAGTCACCAATTCAATGTACCGGTGGCGATTCACTGCGTGACGGAAATTGAGATGTTGTTCAGCCTTCAGGCCCTGGAGGACGCAGGTCCGCTAGTGGGGGATCGTATCGAACACGCGTCGATGACACCAGACTTCCTGCTGGAACGTATCAAGGCCTTGGGAGTGACCGTGGTGACCCAGCCCCACTTCATCGCGCGTAAAGGCGACACCTATCTCCAAGACATTGATCCCAGCGAACATAACAACCTGTATCGGGCGCGGTCATTCCTGGATCTTCGCATCCCACTGGCAGGAAGCTCCGATGCCCCTTTCGGCGATGTGGACCCCTGGGCCGCCATGCGAGCAGCCGTCTCCCGCCGCACCCAGAAACATGCCCTGTTGGGAGCGGATGAAGCGCTAAGCCCCGAGCAGGCTCTCGCTCTCTTCCTGGGTGCGCTGCACACACCTGGAGAAGCTCGCACCCTCATCGAAGGCGCGCCTGCGGATCTGTGCCTGCTGAGTGTGCCCTGGGCCGTCGCCAGAACCCGCCTGCTGCAGGACGATGTGCGCCTGGTTCTCGCCCATGGACAGACGATTTACGAGGCAATGGACAAGCGAGCATCAACACCCTCATCCTACTCCGCAATGGCGTCGATCAACCCCCAACGCAACGCGGTTTGAGCATCAATTTTTTTATTCAACAATACCATGTAAGCGGTTTTACGACGCCCGATGCGCTTGGATATACTGACACAACCTCCGGCTCCCGGAATCAATCCCATGGATAATTCAGGCAGCCAGAACAGGGTCTTTGGTGAAGCAGTAACGTGCCCGCCACAAGCAGGCAATTCAATTCCACTGCCGATGCAGGCCTTGTGCACATGAAAGTGGAATTTGTAAGGGCAGGACAGGATCAATCTGGCCGGGAAAACCCGGGAACGGATCTGATGGGCTAATGCAGGATTGCTTACAGTACCGAACTCAGATAGCGCTCCCCCGCTGCTGAAGCAACGTCCGTTGGCCGAAATCTGAGCTCGCCTGACATCCTGATCCATCAACACCACATTCAGTGCTTCAAACAGCGCGTCCCGCATTTCAACGGTGTAGGCATTGTCATTCCCAGGACGGTTTAACACCAGGTCCAGTTGGTCCCCTCGGCGTGTCACCAGGATCGGTGGCCCGGCGCCTGCATCAACCGCTTGCGCCGGTTGCGCTCCCTGCTTTGCCAGCCAGCCTTTGAATTCGGAGCCCGACTGCAAGGAGGCATAGCCGAGGGATTCCACCACCAAACCTTCCATTGGTGAAAGGTTTTCCAGGGTGCGCAGCACTTGCACCAATACCGTGGCGGCCTGGGGGAATTGCTCAATGTTTTTCAGCAGTCGTGTCAGCTCTGATTCCTGCTCCACCACCACGTCCGCACAGTCTGCGGCCAATTCAGTGTCAGCGCCAAACCCGATAACCGGGCAAGGTTGCAATCGACACCAATTATCAAACCGTTTGAGTTCCGCGTCGGGCAATGTGGACAGGTCTTCCAGGTTGAGGATCAAAGCAGGTTGGCCTCCCTGCTCCAGAAGATCATCAGTGGATTGCAGCATTGCTGAACGATAGCAGGTAGTGTCCAACGCCATGTAGGCCGCACTCATCTGGGTTCAATCGCTATCTGAAACCGGTCCAAGAGCTCATTGACCGGATCGACTACGTAATGTTTGTTCTGCCGGTAATCATCATGAACCACCTCGCCATCCCACACGATGATATCCAAATCGATACAACGGGGACCGGATTTTATAGGGCCTTTTACCCGGCCCAAACGTTTCTCAACGTCTTTCAGATATTGATTAAACGCCTCGTAAGCCAGGCCGGTACCAATATAATAGGCACCATTCAAAAAGTCTGGCTGCAACTGATAGCCATCCGGCTCAGTTTGAATCACCGTCGCTTCACCCAGCAGCGTCATTTCAGACTGCAAAATCGCGCTGGATTTTTGCAGGTTGATTTCCGGTTCGATGTTGGTACCGACCGAAACTATGGCATAGTGCAAACACTTCAGAGGATTGGGCTGGAAACTCATTCGCTACCACCCGGATAGTTTTCGTGATTCCTGCCCACTTGATTAATGGACTCACCACCATCCACCGTGAGGATCTGACCGGTAACAAATTCATTTTCAAGCAGATACCCCAGTGCAGCCATCAGTTCTTTATCCTGACCCTGGCGCTGCAGTGGAATGCCTTCCAACCGCCATTGAACGTAATCATCCGTACGGGTTTCTCCGGGCAGGGTCACGCCAGGGGATATCCCGTTCACCCGTAGGAAAGGTGCGAATTCCAAGGCTGCCAGCCGGGTGTACTCCGCCAGCGAGTGCTTGGAAAGCAGATAGGCGGCGTACTGAAATTGGTGATACCCGATCTTATTATCAAGAATGTTAATCACCTGCGGAATCGGACCATTGTTGTCTTTGGACGAATTCGCTTTCTCGCTGGCGATCTGTTTTGCAAAGCTGGCCGTCATCAGAAACGGCGTAACCAGGTTCACTCGAAATTGCGTCTCCAGCAACGCACGATCTGTTTTGGCTGACGGGGCAGCGGCATAGGCAGACGCATTGTTCAGCAAGCAGCACAGGTTGGGAAAGACGCGTTGCACGTCTGCGAGGTAGGCGTCAGTATCAAATGCTTCGGTAAAATCCTGGGGGAACACCTCGGCAGCACACCCCATTTCTTGTAACTCCGCTGCCAGCGCCCGGGCCGACTCCAGCGAACTGTTGCAATGAATGGCGACGTCGTAACCCGATGTGGCCATGTGTCGGGCGAACAGTTTTCCCAGTCGGGTACCCGCGCCACTGATCAGTACTGCAGAAGACTTCACTGTATTCTCTCATCTAACATCGGGGTTGCTCGTTTATCTTAATAGTGGCTCGTGTTATATCAACGGTTCTCATTAAGCACCAAATGGCTTCACTTCAGCCTATCATGTAACGAGTCATTTTTCGTTCTTATCCCAGATCGCTGATTTCAAGTCAACCGGACACAGGGGGCGGCTTACCTCGCGGCCAGTCGGGACGGCGCCGTGCCCAAACCGGCGGTACAGCCTGTTCAGTATACTCCGGCAAGCATTTAAGTATACTCAAGGGTCGCCCCTGTCAGAAAATCCTATACCTCTGAAATCTATGAATAAACTCACCATTCAATATAAAAAACAGGGCTTTGTGAAGCGCTGGGAACCGCGCGAATGCGCAGCCCTCTGAGCGCTCAATAAACTTAATTCATACGCATTGCAGATAAAATTTTCCCACGCCATAATACTAACCATCAATGTTGTTCATTAAACTGATGCGGCATCAGTATTGGTAAGAATTGAGACTTGGCAGCAAGTAGATACAATTGAGGGTTCTGGGGAACCCGGAATAAGCCTGATCCAGGCAACGATAATAAAAATCAAATAACAAGAAGGAACGGATTTCAATGATCAATAAACTCCGGTTGAACGCCGTATTAGCGGTGCTGTTAGCCTTTTCCATTAGTGGGTGTTCGGTACGGGACATGGCGGCCAGCGGCATGGTGTCCTTCGGTAACGAATACATGAGTCCCTGGTTTATGGCCTCGAACGATACCGACATCATGTGCGCCATGGGTGAAGGCATGGCGGCCATGACCTACCCCATGGGACCCAATATCGATCCACTGATCCCCATGGTGACCCTGGCCTCCGGAATGTGCGCCGACGAGAAAGCCAAGCAGGAGGAACTCAGGTTCCTGCGCGCCATGTCCAAAAACGACGTACCCACCGCCCAGGATGCACGCACTCTGCAGAAGCGCTGGACTCGCCTGGCGGCCCAACGGCAATACTTTGGTTATCAGGCTGCTGTTCGTTACTTTGGTGAACCCGGTGAAAAGTGCCCCGCGTTCCATGATGATAATGAAGAAATGGCCTACATGTTCGGCATGTTCGGGGGCATGCAAGCGGTGCAGATGGACCTGGCAGTGGGGGGCGCTGCCGGCGTGCCGCTGGATGTGCTGCCAAGAGCCATGGACGGACTGAAGTGCGTGGAGAGCGATAAATTCTGGGGTATTCCCAACGCCGTGGCGGCCGTTGTTGATATCACCAAAGCCCGTTTGGATGACGATCAAGCAGCAATCCAGTTAGGTATGGATCGGCTGAATCTGGCTGCACGCACCGGTGAAGCTGAAGGTGTGCGTATGGTTCACCTGATTGAAGCCGCTATGTACATGACTCAGGGCGATGAAAATGGCATTAAAAACGTCATTCGCAAACATGTTAAGATGAAGGAAGAATATCCTGCCAATCCCAAACTGAATCTGCTGGATGAAATGGCGACACGGGGCCTGGTTCTGATTTCTGACAAGCTCTGGACCGAACACACAGGACAACGCACTCCTTTCGGTAAATTTGGCACCTTCTGGGATGACCAGCTTATTCCCGCTGACACATTGGATATCGATGATCTTTTGTAAAAGAACACTGAGGGAAAAATAATGAAAACAAAAATGAAAAAAGCTTTCTCTGGTCTGTTAACTGCACTCGGTGCCGCTCTCGTTGTGGGCAACGTTCAGGCTGAGCCCATCCCCGTCAAGATGTGTGCATTCATGTTTATGGGCGAAGGTGGCCCTGAGCATCAGGCGCTCATGGATTATCAAGCCGCGGCCCTGAACTGGGGTGCAAAAATCGAGTTGAAATCCTACGTACACGATAAGATAGTCGTGGAGGAGCTGAAGTCCGGTGCCTGTGACATGGCAAACATGCCCAGCCTGCAGGCTCGTAACTTCAACAAGTTCACCGGCACACTGGATGCCCCTGCTGCAATGCCAACCTATGAGCATCTGCGCACAGTGATGCAGACTCTGGCAAAACCCTCTGCTGCAAAGTACATGCGCAATGGCGACTATGAAGTAATAGGCATCCAGCCAGCTGGCGCGGTGTTTATTTTCACCAATGACAACAGCATCAAGAGCATTTCGGATCTGGCAGGCAAGCGCATGGCCGTGCTGGATACCATGCCCGAAATGCGCCAGCTGGTGGTGGATCTGGGCATGACACCGGTCTCCTCCACCCTGACCAACATCTTCCAGAAATTCAATAACAATGCCATAGACATCACCGGCGGCCCTGCCATCGTCTATAAAATGATGGAGTTGGACAAAGGCCTGCGACCTAACGGCGGCATTCTTGAGAATCCCGTTATGCAGGGCAATATGCAGTTCGTGGCTCGCTGGAACAAATTGCCAGAAGGCTTCGCCCAGAAATCCCGAGAGTTCTTTGTGAAAAATTTCGATCAGACCTTAAAGACCGTACGCGAAGCCGAAGACGACATTCCCAAGGATCTTTGGATTCCGCTGGAGGGACAAGGGCGTGAGGAATATCATACGCAAACCCGTCAGATTCGCCTCGCCTTCCGCGAGCAGAATGTCTATGACGCCAAGATGCTGACCTTGTTGCGCAAAATTCGCTGCAACAAAGAGCCTACGTTAGCTGAATGTACCGACCCCAACGCCGAATAATAAAAGCCGAAAACGGTAATCGCTGTGAATGAGTTGATCATGCAAGGTAGTAGTGAATCCAAGTCCAATTTCTTTGAGCGATTACCGGTTATCGCCATCCTGTGTTTGCTGATTTTTATTATTTTTGCCCGTACCGGCGAAAGCATGCATGGTCAGCTCACGCAACTGGGGGCCTACGTTTGGGACGATTATTTCGTACTACGGTCTGAGATCAACGATCCCAGCTGTGACCCCAACATCAACGTCCACCAACGTCTGGATGAGCTGGAGGCTCAGGCGACGGGCTCTTCAGATGATTTTGATCTGTTCGATGAAGGCTTTGATCGGGATGCCGCCCGAACCTCCCTTGAAAATCAGGTTCGCCAGTGCGTACAGGAACATGCCCTGGTGGACCAGCTCAAGGCCAAGGTGACCCCGTCTCTTGAACTGTTCAGCTCAGTCGAACACAAATTCTCCGAGATCAGCATCTTTTCCACCGACAAGCAGCAGATCCTGCTGTTAACCCTTTTATTTATGGCCGCCGCGGTGGCCACATTACAACGCCATCACATCGGCTTTCGCCCGATGGTATCCCGACTGGATTTCAAGGTATCCCTTTCTCTGCAACTGATCGCCAATACGGCGCTGGCGGCATCAGCCTTGAAATTCCGTATCAACATGATGGATTCGCAAATCCAGTCCTCAAACCCGGAACTGGTGACCGGTATGGTTGTGGGCACCACAGTGTTGGCGCTGCTATCTCTGAAAGACCTGTTCAGTATCCCAAAGGATGCCCCTTCCGGTGGCACCTTGGGTCGAGCTCTGCTGTCGGTACCGCTCTACACCATGGTCATGCTGCCATTTGCATTTATCGTGATCATCAACCAGGGCAACCTGGCCGGCCTGTCCCTTTATTTCAGCGCCTTCTTTGATCAGTCCGGAACCTACATGGATGTTGCACTGTATCTATGGTGTGGAATGCTGTTGAAGCAGACCCAGGTTGGGGAACGTATTTTCAGTTTGTTCACCCCCTGGCGGCTGCCACCGGAGATTCTCGCCTTCGTCGCCATCGCCGTTATGGCGCTGCCAACGGCTTACACTGGTGCATCTTCGATTATTATTTTGGCAATGGGGGCTGTGGTGTATCGGGAGCTGAGAAAAGTAGGCACCCGTCGCCAGCTGGCACTGGCCGCCACTGCCATGAGTGGAAGCTCGGGCATTGTGCTCAAGCCCTGCCTGATCGTGATTATTGTGTCCATCCTGAATAAAGAAGTGGTCACCGATGATTTGTTTTACTGGGGTGTAAGGGTATTCCTGCTCACCGCCCTCGTCTTCTTTATCTACGCCATGATCGTACGAAAAGATCCATTGCGGATTGCATCCATTAACGAAGCCTTGCCGGTATCACTGAGCCGGGCACGCCCTATTTTGCCTTATGTTGTTATTTTCCTGCTGGTGACGTTGGCGTATTTTTGGGTTCTGGACGCCCGCCTGGATCAATTCTCCGCACCGGTTATTCTGCCGGTGATCATTTTCTGGATCATTGTATTTGAGCGCTCCTTGAGTAAAGACGAGCCGCTGTATGATGAGCCCGAGCGCATCAACACTTTGCCCGGCGCGCTGACCAAGTCAATGAACGATGCATCGATTCACATAGGTGGGATGCTGATGTTGATGTCCACCTTTATGATCATGACCAGCCTGGGTGGAAAGACCGTTGCCGCCACCTTCCTCTACGACATCGATAACCCCTATCTGATTATGGGTGCACTCATGTTGATGTTCGTGTTGATCGGGATGTTTATGGAATCCATGGCGGCTGTGGGGCTGGTGTCCCTGGCCATCGCGCCCATTGCCTACCAACAAGGTATAGATCCTGTGCATTTCTGGATGACCTGTCTGGTGGCACTGGAATTGGGCTATCTCAGCCCGCCCGTGGCTCTGAGTCATATATTCACACGCCAGGTAGTCGGTGAGGAAGAAGCATTGGCGGCTTCACAAGAGGGTGACAACTTCTACTATCGCCATGAGCGCCTGCTTCTGCCGTTGATGGTGATGGGCACGACGCTGATACTGGTGGGGTTCGGTCCGCTACTGTACGGCATTAACGGCTAACCGCCCCCTGAGCCCAACCACTCACCATGGGCCAGGGGGACCAGTTCCCCTTCCTCATTCTGCACAGCAATGAGTTTCACCGGGTTTTTCTCTACCGCCTCAAAACGGTTCCAATGGGTGTTTTCCCGTTGTACCACCAGATTGCAGGTATTGCCGGATTCTGAGTACTCCACCGAATCCAGGTACAGCTCCACTTCTTCACACAAATAGAAGTTACAGACGTCAGAGCGAAACTCCCTCGGTACGCTGCACCCTTCCCGAGTCTGGTTGATACAGGCACCGACCACGGAGCGCAAGGGAATCCTCTCCCGATAGTACGCCAGCAGTGATTCTGCGCTCATGCCCTGAAGTTCCATCAAGCGACGCATGGTGATGGGTTGAAGGTAGCCGTGATTACCGCCGGCCGAGCAGCAACCCCCTTTGCACAGACCGCACATCTGTTGCACGCCCTGCTCCAGTGCCGGGTTGTCTTCCAGACGTTGATCCTGATTGATCAGGCTTTCGTGCAGTACCGAATGTTGGCCATCCAGGAGTGATTCAATACTCTCTGCGGCCTCGGCCTGGGAGATAACATCCTGCAGATGCTCACAATACGCCTGAATGCGCTCAGGCTCAGGTGGAGCCGCTTCTGCCAGCCCGCTGGGCAGTTGAGTCACTCTGATTTCCTGATGTGCGAAACCCGCCACATACGCTTTCAGGCCCGAAGCGATCCGCTCGTTCTCCTCATGTTCTGCCTGCTTTAAACGCTCAATGTGCTTCTGCTTTTCCACCTCCACATGCCGCTTTTGAAGAATCAACTGCTGCTGTCTGGCGAAATGCTGTTTATAAAGGGCCGGGCTCATGGTGTGTTGCTGCTTGAACAAAGCCTGGCACTGCACGTTACCGCAAATCCGGGGTTGATCGGCGTGCAACGGGTTAATCACAATCGGTGCATCGCACACTGTACATCGGTTGGATCGATTTCCGGGCTTGTGCTGATTGATAAAGTCCATGACTTCGTCTTTATGTTGAGTTAAGTGCGCCAATAACCCCGACTGGATCAATGCTTTGCCCTCATTGACCCAATAGAATTCGTTTAAGTGTACCACCTTGACAGTATTGAGTGGACCCATCATGGACAACCGAATACAGAGATTAAGCGATTATCCATTCAGAATATTCTTCGTTTCCACTGCTGCCTGGGCGCTATTGGCGATCCCACTGTGGATATTGACGCTCCTGGGGAGCCTGCCTCATGTCCCTTCCCTAAACCTGCTTGTGTGGCATCGTCACGAGATGCTTTTCGGCCTGGTGAATACCGGCATTGCGGGATTTCTAATGACGGCTGCCTGCGTCTGGACCCAGAGCGACCGCCTGCACGGACTGCCCTTGGTATTGCTGTGGTCCGTTTGGGGGGCCGGCCGTGTGCTCAGCTACATGGATTTTGGGGTACCTCATGCGTTGGTGGTGGCTGTTAACCTGATGTTCCTGCCCCTAGTGTTGCTCGATACCGGCATACGGATTTGGAAAGCCCGTCAGCGACGCCAATATATACTGCTGGTGCTACTGGCGTTGCTGTGGGTCACTGAAGCTGGCGTGCTGCTCGATCCTCAGCGTCACTGGCATGAGGCCGCCATCCTTGTCCTGTTTACCCTCATGGCGGTGGTGGGTGGCCGAATCACTCCTGCATTCTCCTCCACATGGTTAGCCCGTCAGGGCCAAGAGGCACAAAAGGTCCATACGAATAAAAGACTGGATCTGGCCGCCATCGTTCTGCTGCTGTTGCTGGGCTGCAGCCTGCTTACCCAGCACCTCAGGCTTGCGATTTGGCTCTCCGTAGTAACCGCTGCCGTGCACTTACTCCGCCTGGCGCTGTGGCGCGGATGGCTGGTCCGCTCCGAACCATTGTTGTGGGTACTGCACCTGTCCATGCTGTGGATTCCGCTCTCCCTGATCCTGTTTGCGGCTGGTCACATGGACCTGACCGGTACTCAAGTTTGGGTGCACGCTGCCGGCGTGGGTGCAATTGCATCACTGATACTCGGTGTCATGGCCCGGGTGTCTCTGGGCCACACCGGCCGCCCTTTGATTCTGCCAAGTCATATGGGGATGGCGTTCATACTGATCCAGGTCTGCGCCGTACTCCGGGTAGTGACCGCAGCGGAGCTGCTGCCTTGGCAACTGGGCGTACTCATCAGTGGGGGTATCTGGATGATCTGTTTCGGGCTGTTTCTATGGCGCTACACCCCGATACTGAGTGCCCCCCGTGTGGACGGAAAGCCCGGCTAGCGCAAGCGCTTCATTTGATCGTGGTCAACCCGGCCCTCTGCGGGTTTGAATATACTTAACGCTTTATATCGGGAGAGTGAATATGACTGCAGATCTGACCCAAAAACACGCAGAATTGACCCAAAAACGCGATGAGCTGCTGCAACGGCTGGATGCAATCAAGCAGGATTACCGCAGCGGATTATCAGCAGATTCCGAGGAGCAGGCTATTCAGCTGGAAAACGCAGAGGTATTAGAGGAAATCAGCCGGGTAACCAACGAGGAACTGCAAAAAGTCACCCAAGCTTTGCAACGGATCGAACGAGAGATTCAGCAGGGGTAAGCCTGCTACTGCGAACCCACCTTAAAGCCAAGCAAATTCACTTCGGACGCCTTGTCGATAGAGGTGCCGATACCTATTTTTCCAACCCCCTGCAAGGTGGTTTCCCGGCGATGTAAGCGAAGGGAAACCCCATCGCTTTCCCGCTTACCTTGCTGAGCTTTCACAAAGGTACCGTTGGTGCTGTGATCGATCAGCACCACCTCCCCCCAACGGAACTCGATTTTAGCATGGGTCCGAGAGGCGAGGTTGCTGTCGATTATCAGGTCACATTGATTGCCCCGGCCGATGACAAACGCCGCCTGGCCCGCCATCAGGTCATAGACTTTGCCAAGGTAGTAAAGCTGTACCTGCAGTGGAGCACTGTCTATCTGGGTGAGCTGGGTCATTTGGGTGGCATTGACCATTGAGGTGGCATCCTCCCGGTCCCAGATCACCTCACGCACCCGAATCGGACGGGATTTTCCCTTCACCCTGGCGGTTTGATACGGTCGCAGCTGGAACTCGGTGACATCCAGGTCCGTGACCGTGGCATCGGTGGCGATGATCCGGCTGGCTTCACACAGGGATGCAACCCGGGCAGCAACGTTAACGGTATCGCCAAACGGGTGTCCCTCATCGTACTCAATGGGGCCAAAATGATAACCAATGCGGATTTTGATGAAATGCCCGTTGTGCACCGGGCTGGAAAAGAAATGCTTTTGCATATCCACGGCAGCCAGCGTCGCATCTTCGACCCGGGCAAACATGAGCATGGCTTCGTCGCCGATGGTTTCCACCAGATGACCCTGATGCCGTTGAGCGTGCTGCACGATACGCTGCAACGATTGAGAGATACACTCATGAGCATCCGTATCACCCAAGCGCTCATACAACTGAGTGCTTCCGGATACGTCTGCAAACATAATTACGATATGATCAGGGTAATCGATCCGCCCTTGACCAGGCACCTGTTCCGACAAGATATTAGCCCATGAGGTTGAGTGTGCGTTATTATGATTAGTATACAAAACTATTTGAAACTGTAAAAAATCATGAATCAATTTAAAGCGTATGAACGCAAACCCCAGGGTTTTTCTGTGCCTTTGGAAGAGATGCTGGGCTCCATCAGGTTTAACGAACAGGGTTTGGTGCCGGCCATTGCACAGCAACACGATACCCGCGAAGTCCTCATGATGGCATGGATGAATCTCGATGCCCTCAAGGAAACGCTCGCCACAGGGCAGGTATGCTATTGGTCCCGCTCCCGCAAAGGCTTGTGGCGCAAAGGCGAAAGCAGCGGGCAGGTACAGAAATTGATTAGCCTGGCACTGGATTGCGACGGCGACACCGTGCTGTTACAGGTGGATCAGACCGGTCCGGCCTGCCATACGGGGCGACGCCATTGCTTTTTTTACGAAGTGGCAGAGGGTCAGGTGCAAATCCAGGGTGAGGTGCTTATTTCCCCTGAAAATCTGTACAATAAGTGACCAGACCATCATCAGCACGTGGTCGGCGGCGATTCATAACCGGTGACCCATAATATGGAAAGCAACAAAAAGGGGAGCAATGCTCCCCTTTCTACATCTTCTACTTTCTACACTCGTTTCATCACTCTCACTGGATACAGCACCTCAGAGCATCAGGTGTGGTTTTCAGCCAGATAGAACCAGGTATCCAGAACCGAATCCGGGTTCAGGGACACACTGTGAATGCCAACCTCCATCAGCCAGCGAGCCAAATCCGGATGGTCCGAGGGGCCCTGCCCGCATATGCCCACGTACTTGTCCGCTTTGATACAGGCTTCGATAGCCCGCTTCAGCAGCGCTTTCACCGCCGGATCGCGCTCATCGAACAGGTGGGAAACAATCCCGGAATCACGATCCAGACCCAGGGTTAACTGAGTGAGATCATTGGAACCAATGGAGAAGCCATCAAAGTGCTCGAGGAACTCGTCGGCCAACAAGGCGTTGGTGGGCAGCTCGCACATCATGATAACCCGCAGACCGTTCTCGCCGCGTTTCAACCCGTTGGCTTCCAACAGCTTGATGACCTGCTCCGCCTCGCCAACGGTACGCACAAAGGGCACCATCAGTTCCACGTTATCCAGGCCCATCTCTTCACGGACCTTTTTCATCGCCCGGCATTCCAGCTCGAAGCAGTCACGGAAGCTCTCAGAGATGTAACGGGATGCACCGCGGAAGCCCAGCATCGGGTTCTCTTCTTCCGGCTCGTAGAGTTTGCCCCCGATCAGATTGGCGTATTCATTAGATTTGAAATCCGATAAACGCACGATCACCTTCTTGGGATAGAACGACGCAGCCAGGGTAGAGACACCTTCCACCAGTTTTTCAATATAAAACTCAACGGGGCCGGGATAGCCAGAGATACGGCGTTGTACAGCCTGCTTCACATCCTTGGGCAGGGTTTCAAAATTCAACAGAGCCTTCGGGTGCACCCCGATCATGCGGTTGATGATGAACTCCAGCCGGGCCAGACCGATTCCCTCATTGGGCAGGGCCTGAAAGTCAAATGCACGATCCGGGTTGCCAACGTTCATCATGATCTTGAACGGCAGGTCCGGCATGGATTCAATGGAGTTCTTCTGCACGTCGAATACCAGTTTGCCGTCATAGACCAATCCGGTATCCCCTTCTGCGCAGGACACCGTGACTTCCTGGCCTTCCTTCAGAATGTCGGTGGCATCACCACAGCCCACGACTGCCGGGATTCCCAGTTCACGGGCGATGATGGCCGCGTGGCAGGTACGTCCACCCCGATTGGTAACGATCGCAGAAGCCCGCTTCATGATGGGTTCCCAGTCCGGATCGGTCATATCGGTGACCAGCACATCGCCGGCCTGCACTTTATCCATCTCCCGCAAGCTGGTGACCAGCTTGACAGCGCCACTGCCAATACGGTGGCCAATGGAACGACCTTCCACCAACACCTTGCCCTTCTCCTTGAGCAGGTATCGCTCCATTACGTTGGTTTGGCGGCTTTTTACAGTTTCCGGGCGGGCCTGCACAATATAGAGCTTACCGTCGTCTCCATCCCGCGCCCACTCCACGTCAACGGGGTGGTTGTAGTGCTTCTCGATGATCATGCACTGCTTTGCCAGGGACTGAACTTCTTCGTCGGTGATTGAAAAACGCTGCCGGTCTTCTTTATCCACGTCGATGGTTTCAACAGACTTACCGGCTGTGGCTGCACTGCCATACACCATCTTGACCGCTTTGCTGCCCAGGTTTCGGCGCAGAATGGCCGGGCGCCCTGCTTCCAGGGTGGGCTTGTGCACATAAAATTCGTCGGGGTTAACCTGGCCTTGAACCACGGTTTCACCCAGGCCATAGGCTGCCGTGATGAACACGACATCACGGAACCCGGATTCTGTATCCAGAGAGAACATCACACCACTGGAGCCGGTTTCACTGCGCACCATGCGCTGGATTCCCGCAGACAATGCCACGTTTCGATGCTCGAAGCCCTGATGCACGCGGTAGGAGATGGCGCGATCATTGAACAGGGAGGCAAACACTTCTTTGACGGCGTGGAGAACGTTTTCAACGCCGTGGATATTCAGGAAAGTTTCTTGTTGGCCGGCGAAGGAGGCATCCGGCAGGTCTTCCGCAGTCGCTGATGAGCGTACGGCGACAGACATGTTTTCGTTCCCATCCTGCAGTTTTGCATAAGCATCCCGGATGGCTTTATCAAGCGCCGGCTGTAACGGCGTCTTGATGATGGATTCCCGGATTTCTTTCCCCACCTCAGCCAACTGGTTCACGTCATTGATATCGAGCTTGTCCAATTGATCATGGATTTTCTTATCCAAACCACTTTGTTCAAGGAATTCACGATAAGCCTGGGCGGTGGTGGCAAAGCCACCGGGTACGGAAACTTCTGCACCGGAAAGGTTACTGATCATTTCGCCGAGTGAGGCGTTCTTGCCACCCACGACCTCAACGTCATTTTTAGTCAGATCCTGGAACCAAATTACATAATTGCTCAAGGTCGTTCTCCCTACCTTGTAAAAACGTGGAATCTAGGCACTTGTGGTGCCCGGCCAAAAACGCGTACAGGATAGTACCCGTTTCCTGTGCCATGGCTGACGGTTCTCTGCCGAATATGAGCAGGAATAATGCGATGCAAGGGGTGCTTTCATCCATTAGCAGCCACGCGGCATTTCTTTTTAAGACGCAAGATTCTACTAAAAAAGTCAATAAATTACTCGTTCTAAATGGGCATTCAAGTTAAATTATTGCGACAGTTTTACCCCGACTGGGAAGCACTCATGAAGCGTACGGTTTTTTTCATATCTGATGGTACAGGCATCACCGCCGAGACCTTGGGACACTCACTTTTGGCCCAATTTGATACCGTGGATTTCGATCAGGTCACCATTCCCTACGTGACCGATGAGGCCAAGCTGCGCCAGGCAGTTTCCCGGATCAACAAGGCGGCAATGGAAGACGATTTGCCACCCCTGGTGTTCAGTACCGTCATCAACGACGAAATCCGTTCACAACTGGGTCAGAGTAAAGCCTTCATGCTGGATATCTTTTCCAGCTTCCTGAAACCCCTGGAAGGTGCACTGGGGGCCGAGTCCTCCTATTCCGTGGGCAAGTCTCACTCCATCGTGGACGACAAAAGTTACCAGGTGCGGATTGATTCCGTTCACTATGCCCTGGACAATGACGACGGTGCCCGCACCCGTCACTATGATCTGGCGGATGTCATCCTGATTGGCGTGTCCCGCAGCGGCAAGACGCCCACCTGCCTTTACCTTGCCCTGCAGTTTGGAATCAAGGCCGCCAACTACCCGCTCACGGAGGATGACCTGGACGACCTAAATTTGCCCCGTGCCCTGCGGGACCATCGCAGCAAATTATTTGGCTTGAGCATTGAGCCGGAGCGTCTCGCCGCCATCCGCACGGAGCGCAAGCCCAACAGCCGCTATGCATCCATCAACCAGTGTGAGAGCGAGGTGCGTGGCGCGGAAGCCATCTTCAATCGCTTTGGGATTCCATTCGTCAACAGCACCCACGCCTCCATTGAGGAGATCTCAACCAAGGTTATTGAAGCGGCCGGGATCAAGCGAAGACTTGCTTAAATACCATATACTTATCAATAGAAATTAAAGCAAACTCTATCCAATTCGGATGATGAATCTGATATCACAATCACTGCCGTACCAACCCAGCAGCCTGGAAATCTACTCCCGTGTGCGCCACCTGGGTTACGGACTGTTGCTGGACAGCGGTAACGGCTATGCGGATCAACTGGATGTAATCACCGCAGCACCGGTTAACGCCGTGGACCTGCAGGAAAGTGGCGACTTTGCAGCCGCTATCCGGACCATTCGGGCTCAATTGCAGGTTCATCAAAGCGCTTGCCCGGACGCGCCCATTGCACCCGGCTGGTTTGGGGTCTGGAGCTACAGCCTGGGGGAAGTGACCGAATCGGTCAGGTTGAAGCGCGGCCAGCTGCCATTTCTGTGGATGGGCTTTTACCCCGCCATTATCCTGAATGATCACTCACGTAAAGCAACGCAGCTGGTGTACTTGGCAGGATTTGAGCAGGAGGCCATGAGCCTGAGGTCTGCTCTCGAGACCGCCCCCGATTCCATTGAGACATTCAGCCTGGATGCTCCATTCAGCGGTAACCTGAACCTGCCGGACTATGAGCAGCAATTTCGCCAGGTCCAGCACTACATCCATCAAGGCGATAGCTATCAGATCAACCTGTCCCGGGAATTCAACGCCCCCTATTCCGGTTCTTCATGGCACGCCTACCGCTTGCTGCGTTCCGAACATTCGGCCCCCATGGGGGGCTACCTGGAGACGCCGGATTGGGCATTGCTCAGCCTGTCCCCCGAGCGTTTTATCCGATCGATTGGTGGCATGGTGGAAACCAAACCCATCAAAGGCACTCGGCCCCGCAGCGACGACCCACAGGTGGATGGAAATTACCGCGCAGACCTTGCCAGCAGCAGCAAAGACCGTGCGGAAAATCTGATGATCGTGGACCTGCTGCGCAACGACTTGGGGCGGAGTTGCATACCGGGCTCAGTCAAGGTAGACCAGCTGTTTGCAGTGGAAACGTTTAGCGCGGTTCATCATTTAGTGTCCACAGTCACCGGCGTTCTGGACAAAGGCGTAGATCCACTGGACTTGTTGCAAGGTGCATTTCCTGGTGGCTCCGTAACCGGAGCCCCCAAACGACGCTCAATGGAAATAATTGAAGAGCTGGAACCCCATTCCCGGGACTTCTACTGCGGGAGCCTGCTGTACCTGGATGTGTGCGGGCGGCTTGACTCGAGTATTTTGATCCGCAGCCTGGTGGCACAAGATAGCAACCTGCGTTGCTGGGGAGGGGGCGGAATCGTTGCCGATTCCACCTGCGAAGCGGAATATCAGGAAATTAATGACAAAATTGGAAAGCTTCTCAAAACCCTGCGATAACCTATTGGTTTAGTTAGGTTTCCAGAACCCTACCCGTTAAAGCGTCAGATCCCGGATGGATGCCTTGAGGAACTCCTGCTTGAGTTCTTCATAGGTGTTTACCGCAGGAAACTGGGGAAATTCCTCGATCACATTCTGGGGGGCTTTGAACAGGATTCCGGCCTCTGCCTCGCTCAGCATGGTGGTGTCGTTATAGGAGTCACCGGCCGCGATACAACGGTAGTTCAAGGAGTGGAACGCTTTTACCGAAGCACGCTTGGGGTCCTTCTGACGCAGCTTATAGTCCACGATTCTACCATCATCGGCCACTTCCAGACGGTGGCAAAACAAAGTGGGCCAACGCAACTGACGCATCAGCGGCTGAGCAAACTCATAGAATGTATCGGACAGAATCACCACCTGAAAACGCTCTCGCAGCCAATCCACGAACTCCAGCGCACCGTCCATCGGTCCCAGGGAATCGATCACTTCCTGGATCTCATTGAGGCCCAGCTTGTGCTGATTGAGGATGGACAAACGCTGCTTCATCAACACATCGTAATCCGGAATGTCACGGGTGGTGGCCTTCAGTTCTTCGATGCCGGTTTTCTCGGCAAAATTGATCCAGATTTCAGGAACCAGAACGCCTTCCAGGTCAAGACATGCAATTTCCACAACATTCTCCGCTTATAATGTGATTCGAAAGCCTTTGCTGGCGCAACTCTATCGATATTCTGACCCAGTTGCAATCCGCAGCCCTGATGCCTTGCAGCGATTTCAAACAAGACAGTTATGCGCTCCAGTTATATCCGGCATAGATTCTTGTATTTCGATCCGCTGGCCATGTCTGCTAGAATACGCGCCCTCTGAGAGGTTTGAAGCACATTTGCAGTGAGTAGAGAGGCGAGCATGAGTTTAACCCAAGCAGACGCGCAGGCGTGGAACAGCGAACTGGCATCCAAGTCACCCCAGGACATACTGGCGGCAGCATTGGATAAATACGACAACCTGGCGATCTCGTTCAGCGGTGCTGAGGATGTCGTACTGGTGGATATGGCCGCCAAACTGGGTAAATCGTTCCGGGTGTTCACCCTGGATACCGGCCGCCTGCATCCGGAAACCTACCGCTTCCTGGAGAAAGTCCGCACCCATTATGGCATCAAAATCGAAGCCACCTTCCCGGAACTGGCGCAGGTAGAAGCCATGGTGAACGAGAAAGGTATGTTCAGCTTCTATCAGGACGATCACAAAGAATGCTGCGCAGTCCGCAAAGTGGGCCCGCTGCGTCGCAAATTGTCCACCCTGAGTGCCTGGGTGACCGGTCAGCGCAAGGATCAAAGCCCTGGGACCCGTGTGGATATTCCGGTGGTGCAGATTGACGGCGCCTTCTCCACCGAATCCAACCAGTTGATAAAATTCAATCCTCTGGCAAACTGGAGTTCGGAGCAGGTTTGGGCCTACATCCGCAGCAACGAGGTGCCCTACAACGAACTGCATGAAAAAGGTTTCATCAGTATCGGTTGCGAGCCTTGTACGCGCCCGGTGCTTCCCAACCAGCATGAGCGCGAAGGGCGTTGGTGGTGGGAGGAAGCCACGGCTAAAGAGTGTGGCCTGCACGCGATTAACGTAGATAAAAAATAGCGAGAAGTTACGATGAAAATCACTTTGGTTAAGAAAATTCTGGCTGACGGGTCACCCTGCAAAAAGTGCGGTGATGTTATCGCGCGGCTGGAGGATTCTGGCCAAATGGCGCGGATTGACGAGATCCTGGTGGCCGACGAGCGCGACCCCACCAGTGCTGGCATGCTGATGGCGGCGGAACTGAACGTGGATCGGGCGCCCTTCTTCGTCGTGGAACACGATGATGGGCGCCAAAGCGTCTACACGGTCTACTTCAAATTCGTAAAGGAAGTTCTGGAGCAGGAAACCGAAGAAAAAGATGAGCTTAAGGAAATCCTGCACAATAATCCGGATCTGGATTTCCTGTGAAGCCTGCCTGACGGTCGATATAATTCAACGCAGATACCGTACAAAAAAAGCCCCCGGCTACCAAAGTAACCGGGGGCTTTTTTTGCTGAGGAAACTGGATTAAAGCACAGGTAGCTGGATGTGGCTGAACAACTCATCCAACTCAGAACGGGTATGACGGTCCACTGCCTCGTTCACCACCTCTTTGGTCAGGTGGGGAGCAAACAACTCGATGAATTCATACATGAAACCACGCAGGAAGGTGCCACGCCGGAAGCCGATTTTTGTAACGCTCGGCTCGAACAGATGGGATGCGTCCAATGCCACCAGGTCCGGATCATTATCATCGCAGGCCATTTTTGCCACGATCCCCACACCAAGCCCCAGCTTCACATAGGTTTTGATGACATCCGCATCGGCCGCAGTGAACACCACTTTGGGAGACAGGCCTTTATCCAGGAAGGCATCATCCAACTTGGAACGGCCGGTGAATCCAAATGTATAGGTGACAATGGGTTGGCGTGCGACTTCTTCCAGGGTCACTTTGGACGATTGCGCCAAAGGATGATTGCGGGGAACGATAATCGCGCGGTTCCAGCTATAACAGGGCATCATGATCAGGTCGCCGAACAGCTCGAGGGCTTCGGTCGCAATGGCGAAGTCTACGGTGCCGTCGGCCGCCATCTCTGAAATCTGGATGGGTGTGCCCTGGTGCATGTGCAGCGACACTTCAGGATACTTATCGATGAAAGTTTCGATAACACTGGGAAGCGCATAGCGAGCCTGGGTGTGAGTGGTCGCCAGGGAAAGGCTGCCCTTCGACTCATCACTGAATTCCTGGGCCACCTGCTTGATGCTGTCGACCTTACGGAGAATCTCGCCGGAAATCTTGAGGATGGCTTCCCCGGCGGGCGTCACCCGGGTCAGGTGTTTGCCGCTGCGGGAGAAAATCTCGACGCCGAGCTCATCCTCCAGGAGACGAATTTGTTTGCTGATACCGGGTTGCGATGTATAGAGACTTTGTGCGGTGACTGAGACATTCAGATCGTGTCGCGCCACTTCCCAGATGTAACGCAATTGCTGAAGCTTCATGGATCTCCCTCCCCCTGCTTTTTATAGTTGGCTCTCGGGGTTATAACAATATGAAAATATATTCCTTTGCAGAATAGGCCAGAATCTATAAATTTACCAACCACAAAACTTCAGATTGTTAAATTTTTTTCTGTTATTTCTATTTTAACTTAGAAGAGATTGCCGGCGGCGTCTATGGATTTTGTAGTATACATATTGGCTGGGGCAGCTGTTGGCTTCGCCGTGGGCGTTACCGGTGTCGGCGGTGGCTCATTAATGACCCCCTTGCTGCTGCTATTTGGCTTCCCGCCCCATATTGCTGTGGGGACTGATCTGCTTTACGCCTCTATTACTAAAGCCGGCGGCGTATTCGTCCATAAACGTCAGGGCACCATACGTTGGAATATCGTTTTCTATCTGTTCGCTGGTAGCCTGCCTGCCAGTTTAGCCACTATATATGTCCTGCATAACTATTTTCCCGATGCGGATTCCTACTCCGGGATCCTGACGTCCATGCTGGGTGTAATGCTGATTGTTACCTCCATCGTGCTGCTGCTGCGCAAAAAAATCATGGCTGAGAGCCACGAACAGAACAAATCCGGTTTTCTGGCTCATATCCAGGCGCACTCCCCACGCTATACCTGGATGATGGGTATCGTGCTTGGAGTCATGGTCACCTTATCATCTGTGGGGGCCGGGGCCTTTGGCGCTGCGGTCTTGCTGATGCTCTATCCCAGGTTACCGGCCATTAACGTGGTAGGCACTGATCTGGCCCACGCTGTGCCCTTGACCCTGGTGGCGGGCACCGGTCACTTCTTCCTCGGGAACGTGGATTTCCTGTTACTGGGCGCCCTGCTGATTGGCTCACTGCCGGCCATCTATGTCGGCACCAAGCTGGCCACCCGCCTGCCGGAAAAGCTGCTGCAACCGATGTTGGCGAGCATGTTGTTGGCACTGGGCGTTAAATACGCGTTTTTCTGAGTGCCTGCGTGCTGCGGGCTCCAACGGCCAGAGTCGGCACCAAATAGATAGGAATATGGGAAAGTTGCAACACCTTGGATGCAACTGAGCCGATAGCAGTGTTGTGGTCTGAATGACTACCGTGACTGCCCATGACGATGATATCCGCGTCAATGCTGTGAGCGGTTTCGAGGATGACCTCACAGGCTTCTCCGTCCAACACCAATACATCCTGTATACAATCCCGCGACGCGCGCATATCAATGAAGTCCTCTTCAAAGGCCTGCCGAACCCGCGCCCGAATCGTTGTCATAACCGCCTCATACCCGTGCAACTTCAGCGCGGCTTTATCTTCTTTGGGAACATAGGTTTCCAACAACGCACCCGCAAACACGCTCACCGGTTCTACCGCATGAATAACTGTGACTCGGGCATTATGCTTGGTCGCAAGCTCGCAAACGTGCTCAAGGATGAAAGGGCCGAAGAGCCCCAGGTCTGTGGCGTACAGGATAGTTTTTAACATTAATTAACAGAACTTCTACAGCGAAAAGTACAATCTTTGACCATTTTTAAATCATAGCAGGAAGCTCGGTAATTGCCCGGAAAGATTCGCGTAAATCACTGGAACAGAAGAAGTAAATTCATTTAGGCCAGTACTGGGTGTCGGTGATCTGAGAAAGTTTAAAAAGCGCGAAATACACCACATTACGGGCATTACTAATTGGTTTAATTCGAGGATGCTGACTATTTTTTGATTAACAAAACATGTCTGATTTCAAAAACGTATTTGGGTAGTCGTTGCTGTATGAAATCCATTAGCCTTTGGAAAACATTGTTAGCCGGTGCCGGATGTATGACCATCCTGGCCAGCTCCGGTTTGCAAGCGGCAGAGACCGATTTTCTTAATGTTTCCCTGACTGAAGAGCAAAGTCGCCTTCTCAATGGCTATCATCAGCCCACCCAGGCCAACTACAACATTCATAGCCTTTCCCAACAGGGAACCGCCATTGCCCTGGTCAGCCTGAAGTTCACTGCTGAAACCAACCCTATGAAAGGAAACACCCTCGAGCTGGGTGCCAAATACAACACCTGGAGCATTGATCCACTCTCTGCGGAAATCGATGTGAGCTCGATTGGTACTACCTTCTCTGTACAGGCGCCCTTCCAGAAAGCCCTGGACTTCTCCAAAGCCATCCGCGACAAAGTCGAGCTCTGCCCGGAAAAAATCATCGATAAAATGGTAATCGACGGCGCTGTGGGCTTCAATTACAACTGGTAGAAGACTCAACGCCCCTGATTGGCCACACCGTGGACCACATGACCGGCCGCCACATGTTCGCTGGCGGAAACACAGTGCCCTTCCTGATCATCAAAGAACACGTCTGCGCCGAAAGCCTTGAGAAAAGCGCCTTTGTCCAACCCACCCAGGAATATTGACTCATCGATCCGAATATTCCAGTTGCGCAGGGTTCGCACCACACGCTCATGGGCCGGCGCGGAGCGTGCGGTGACCAGGGCAGTCCGAATGGGGCAGCTCTCCTCTTCGAACTGAGATTGAAGGTTATGCAACGCCTGCAGAAACGGTTTGAACGGGCCGCCCCTCATCGGGGTTTTGGCGGCGGCACGCTCCGACGCAGTGAACGCCTCCAACCCCTGGCTCTGGTAGATCTGCTCCGATTCGTCCGAAAACAGCACTGCGTCACCATCAAAGGCAATTTTCAGTTCCGCCGCAAGATTTTTAGTGGGGGATTTGCTGGGGGAGATGATACTGGCAGCTGCATAACCCAGTTCCAGCGCGTTACGAACATCCTCGGGATTGGTGGAAAGAAACAGGTGCGCCCCGAAGGCCTCGACGTATCGATAAGGGCTTTTTCCCCCGGAAAACGCCGCCCGGGTGATGGGCAGATTCCAATGTTCGATGGCGTTAAACACCCGTAGCCCGGTATCGGCAGAGTTGCGGGACAGCAAAATCACTTCAACACCACTGCCCCCTCCCACCATGTCGTTGATGGCCAGCAGCTTTTTTACCAGTGGGTAGGCTTCACCCGGCTCCAGCGCCGTATCTTCATTGTCTATCTGGTATTGCCGATAGGCTTCCAGCCCCTCTTCTCTGAAAATCCTGTGACTTTCGGACAGGTCGAACAGGGCACTGGAGGAAGTAGCGATGACCAGTTTACCGTCAAACGTAATGGGCATGGATCCTCTCCCGACGCGCTCATTATGGAAAAACTATCAGATTAATGAAGATATTTTGCTGTTTATAGGAGCCCATGTGTGCAACTGTAACTCCGATTGGGCTAAAATCGATGCCTTGCCCATGATACACAAAAGCCAGATTAAATAGGATTCAAATACAATGTCACAAAACAGCGTCGACAACTTGAATGTTGCCTCGCAGGAGTTGCTGGTTACCCCTAACCAGTTGAAACAAGAGATTCCCCTCACCGACAAAGCCCGTGAAGTGGTACTGAAAGGTCGAGAGGATGTGCGCAACATTCTTGACAGAAAAGATCACCGTTTGTTTTTGGTGGTTGGCCCCTGTTCCATTCACGACGTTGAAGCCGCGAAAGATTATGCCCAGCGCCTGCAGAAATTAGCCGAGGAAGTTTCCGACACCCTGCTGCTGGTGATGCGAGTGTACTTCGAAAAACCCCGCACCACCGTAGGCTGGAAAGGGTTAATCAATGACCCCTACCTGAATGACACCTTCAAGATTCAGGACGGCCTGCACATTGCCCGTAAGCTGTTGGTGGACTTGTCTGAAATCGGCCTGCCCCTGGCAACTGAAGCTCTGGACCCCATTTCCCCCCAGTACTTGCAGGATTTGATCAGCTGGTCCGCCATTGGCGCCCGTACCACCGAATCCCAGACACACCGGGAAATGTCCAGTGGCCTGTCGTCTGCGGTGGGCTTCAAAAACGGTACTGATGGCTCCCTCACTGTGGCGGTGAATGCATTGCACTCCGTGTCCAGCCCTCACAGTTTTCTGGGCATCAATCAGGAAGGCCAGGTGGCCATCATCAATACCCGCGGTAATGCCTATGGGCATGTGGTATTGCGGGGTGGTGGCGGCAAGCCCAACTACGATTCAGTCAGTGTTGCCCTGGCGGAAAAAGAACTGGTCAAAGAGCAGCTCTCCCAGAACATCATGGTGGACTGCAGCCATGCCAATTCCAACAAAGATCCTGGGCTTCAGCCTCTGGTGATGGAGAACGTGACCAACCAGATTCTGGAAGGCAATAAATCCATCGTGGGCCTTATGATTGAAAGCCATATTCATTGGGGTAGCCAGAAAATCACCGAAGATCACAGCCAGATGCAGTATGGTGTCTCTGTGACCGATGCCTGCATCGATTGGGAAACCACCGAGAAGAGCATCCGGGAAATGCGGGATAAGCTGAAAGCCGTGCTGCCTGCCCGTTGATGACATAGCGGCCTGACAACCAAGTCAACAAAACAAAAAAGCCCCAATAAAGGGGCTTTTTTATGGCCTGAGCCTACCAGAACCTATTTGAAATAAGCGTTCTCTGTGACACTGTGGTCTGTGTCGTCCGTCACTCGCTTCAGTTGTGGCACCTTTTCCAACAGGGTTTTTTCGATCCCTTCCTTAAGGGTAACGTCCACCATACCGCAACCCTGGCAACCGCCACCAAACTTCAACACCGCAACGGTGTCGTCTTCAACCAGGCCAATCAACTGTACATTGCCACCGTGGGAAGCGAGCTGAGGGTTGATCTCGCTGTACAGGATATAGTTGACCTTCTGCTCGACGGTCGCATTGTCATCGATTTGAGGTACCTTGGATTTGGGCGCGCGGAAGGTCAACTGCCCGCCCATACGGTCTTTGGCGTAATCGATAACCGCATCTTCCAAAAATGGAATGCTGGCGCCGTCTATAAAGGCGTTAAACCCTTCCAGCTCCAATTTGGTGTCGGTGGGTTCTTCCTCTCCATGAGAACAGTAGGCCATGCAACACTCCGCATGAGGGGTGCCGGGGCGCTCAACAAATATACGAACTCCCATGCCTTCGTTATCCTGCTTGGCCAACAGATCCAGCAGGTATTCCTGGGCAGATTGCGTAACGGTAATAAAGCTCTTTGCCATGGTTCAACCTTCAATTCGTGGCGCATCGACAAGGATACCGGGTCTTCCCCCTAAAACCAAGTACAGCGCTCGGGTATTGGTCAGAAATTGAATTATTCAGAGACCAACATGAAAATTAATCAATGTCGTGATGTCGGTGATGGCCGCGCAGTCTGTTACAATTGCGCCCATCCGCCACATACGAAATATTCTAAGAGTCTGATTTTAAGATGAAAACCCTAGAAGATCGCCTATCCAGCCTGCAATCCGCCCTCTCCCAACGAATTCTGATACTGGATGGCGCCATGGGGACCATGATACAGGGCTACCAGCTGCAGGAACAGGACTATCGAGGCGATATCCTGGCAGACCACCACCAGGACCTGAAGGGAAACAATGATTTACTGTCGTTGACCCGCCCTGATGTGATTGCCGCCATACACAAGGCTTACCTGGATGTGGGGGCGGACATCATCGAGACCAACACCTTCAACTCCACTGCGGTTTCCCAGGCGGATTACGACCTGGAGTCCTGGGTGTATGAGTTGAATCGAAAAGGCGCCGAACTGGCGCGTCAGGTGTGTGATGCCAAGACGACTGAAACTCCGGACCGTCCGCGCTTTGTGGCCGGGGTGCTCGGCCCCACCAGCCGTACCTGTTCCATTTCACCGGATGTGAACCGCCCCGAATTCCGTAATGTCACCTTTGATGAGCTGGTTGAGAACTACACAGAAGCAACCCGGGGCCTGGTGGATGGTGGCAGCGACATCATTCTGATTGAGACCGTTTTCGACACTCTCAACTGCCGGGCTGCTATCTTCGCCGTACGCCGTTTTTTCCGGGAGCATGGCGTTGAGTTACCCATCATGATCTCGGGCACCATCACTGATGCCAGTGGGCGGACGCTGTCAGGTCAAACCACCGAGGCGTTTTATAACTCCATCATCCACGCCAAGCCCCTCAGCATCGGTCTGAACTGTGCGCTGGGGGCCGAGCAGCTGCGGCCCTATGTAGAGGAACTGTCCCGGGTGGCCAGTTGCCGGGTCAGCGCACACCCCAATGCAGGCCTGCCCAACGAATTCGGTGCCTATGACCAGACAGCCGAGGAAATGGCCGAGATCGTTAAGGAGTTCGCCACCAGCGGGTTTGTCAACATCATCGGCGGCTGTTGTGGAACCGCTCCCCAGCACATCGAGGCCATCGCTAACGCGATGGAGGGGGTTGCGCCCCGTACTGTACCTGAGATCAAGCCCGCCTTGCGCCTGTCCGGTCTTGAGCCCTTCAATGTGGACGAGACGTCCCTGTTTGTGAACGTGGGTGAACGCACCAATGTGACAGGCTCGGCCAAGTTTCGCCGCCTGATCAAAGAAGAGAATTTCGAAGAGGCCCTGCAGGTGGCTCGGGATCAGGTGGAGAACGGCGCCCAGATCATCGACATCAACATGGATGAGGGCATGCTGGATTCCGAGCAGGCCATGATCACCTTCCTCAATCTGGTGGGATCAGAGCCCGAAATCAGCCGTGTCCCCATTATGCTGGATTCCTCTAAATGGGAGATCATTGAAGCCGGCCTGAAACGCATCCAGGGCAAAGGGGTGGTGAATTCCATCAGTCTGAAGGAAGGCGAACAGGAGTTTCTGGAGAAAGCGCATCTGTGCATGGAATACGGTGCCGCCATTGTAGTGATGGCCTTCGATGAATCCGGCCAGGCCGACACCGCAGCCCGTAAGCGGGCGATCGTCAAACGCTCTTACGACCTGCTGATGACCATCGGCTTTCCACCCCAGGACATCATCTTCGACCCCAATGTGTTCGCGGTGGCCACGGGGATCGATGAACACAACAACTATGCGGTGGATTTCATCGAAGCCTGCGCCTACATCAAACAACACCTGCCCTATGCGTTGACGTCCGGGGGTATCAGTAACGTCTCGTTTTCGTTCCGTGGTAATGACCCGGTGCGGGAAGCCATTCATGCCGTCTTCCTGTATCACGCCATCAAAGCCGGACTCACCATGGGGATCGTCAACGCCGGGCAGTTGGCGATCTATGAGGAAATTCCGGCGGAGCTGCGGCAGCGGGTGGAGGACGTCATCCTAAATCGTCGCGACGATGCCACCGACCGCCTGCTGGAAATCGCAGAGCAGTATCGAGGTGAAGGCGGTCAACGCCCCAAGGAAGACGACGCCTGGCGTGAGCTACCGGTGACCAAGCGACTTGAGCATGCGCTGGTGAAGGGCATCACCACCTATATCATTGACGATACAGAAGAGGCCCGCCTGCAGGCCAAGCGCCCCATCGAGGTCATCGAAGGTCCATTGATGGATGGCATGAACGTGGTGGGGGATCTGTTCGGCCAAGGTAAGATGTTCCTGCCTCAGGTGGTGAAGAGCGCCCGGGTCATGAAGCAATCCGTAGCGCACCTGATCCCCTTTATCGAAGCTGAGAAGGACGAAAAAACCAAAGCCAAAGGTAAGATCCTGATGGCAACCGTTAAAGGCGATGTGCACGACATCGGCAAGAACATCGTCGGCGTGGTGCTGCAGTGTAATAATTTTGAAGTAGTGGATCTGGGCGTGATGGTGCCCTGCGACAAAATCCTTGCTGAGGCCAAGAAGCACGAGGTGGACATCATCGGGTTGAGCGGCCTGATTACCCCGTCCCTGGATGAGATGGTGCACGTCGCCAAGGAAATGCAGCGCCTGGACATCGATCTGCCGCTGTTGATTGGAGGCGCGACCACGTCCAAAGCGCACACGGCAGTGAAAATTGATCCGCAGTTTGACAAGGCGCCAGTGGTGTATGTTGCGGACGCTTCCCGCAGCGTCAGTATTGCAGCCAACCTGCTCAACACCACCCAACGGGAGGTGTTGCAGGCTCAGGTCAGTGCCGAGTATGAGGTCATCCGTGCGCGCAATGCCAATCGGGGCAACCGCACCCGGTTGCTCAGCTACGCCGATGCACAGGCCAATGCCGCGCAGACGGATTGGTCCAGCTACACTCCTCCCCAGCCCACCTTCACCGGGGTTAAGGTATTCTCCGACTACCCTTTGGAAGAACTGGTGGAGCGCATCGACTGGACACCGTTCTTCATTTCATGGGAACTCTCGGGTAAATACCCGGCCATTCTGGAGGATAAGGTTGTGGGCGCCGAAGCGTCCAAATTGTTTGCCGATGCACAGGCGATGCTGCGCAGCATCGTCAAGGAAAAATGGCTACAGGCTCGGGCAGTGATTGGCTTCTGGCCGGCCCAACGTATCGGCAGCGATGATATTGCGCTGCTCAACGACGATGGCTCGGAATTGGCATCACTCCATCATCTGCGCCAACAGAGCGACAAGGCCAACGATCAACCCAACTATTGCCTGGCCGACTACGTGGCTCCAGCCGGCACCAAACGGGACTATGTCGGTGGCTTTGTGGTCACCGCAGGACATGGAGTAGACGAAAAAGTCGCGGAGTTTGAAGCGAACCATGATGATTACAACGCCATTCTGCTGAAATCCCTGGCCGACCGACTGGCGGAAGCCCTGGCTGAGCGCATGCACGAACGGGTGCGCAAGGAATTCTGGGGATATGCCGGTGACGAAACCTTGAGCAACGAGGAACTGATCAAGGAGCGTTACTCTGGCATCCGCCCGGCACCGGGCTACCCGGCCTGTCCGGATCACACCGAAAAGGCCACCCTGTTCGAACTGTTGGATGGAGCAGAAAACGCTGGCGTGGAACTGACCGAGCATTTCGCCATGTATCCTACCGCTGCCGTCAGTGGCTGGTATTTCTCTCACCCCGAATCGCGATATTTCGCGATCGGTAAAGTCAACCGCGATCAGGTGGAAGACTACGCTGCCCGCAAGGACATCAGCGTGGAGGAAGCCGAGCGCTGGCTGAGCCCCAACCTGGCTTACGAGCCCTAATGGAATAGAGCACCCATGACCCACTTTTGGCCTACCGGGGCACGCCTGCAACAGATCATGACATTGGCGCTGCCCATTATGGCCGGCATGCTGTCCCAGAGCATTCTGAACATCGTGGACACCTGGATGGTGTCCCATCTGGGCAGTGACGCGCTGGCGGCGGTGGGCATGGCCAGCAACACCAACTACTTGGCATCGGCCGCTGTCATTGGGCTGGGCGCCGGCGTCCAAGCTATGGTGGCCAGGCGGCGGGGTGAGAACAACACCGGCCAGATGGCGCTGCCCCTCAACACCGGTCTCTGTATTGCCATCGTTATGGCGCTGCCTCTGTTCCTGATCTTTTACACCGGGGCGGCTCCCATCATGGCGTTCCTGATCGATGATCCTGCCGTATCGCCCATGGCGGCGGATTACTTCGCAATACGCATTGTAGGCTTGTTTGCCCTCGGTATGAACTTCAGCTTTCGAGGCTATTGGAACGGGATCAACCGTTCGACGGTTTATATGCGCACCCTGATCATCATGCACGTTGCCAATGTGATTCTCAGCTATGGACTCATCTTTGGCGCATTCGGGCTACCGGAAATGGGGGTAGTGGGAGCAGGTCTGGGGACCACCCTCGCCCTTTACCTGGCAAGTCTGCTGTACGCAGTTCAATGCTGGATGATGGCCCGCGATCATGGATTTCTTCGGGCCCTGCCCAGCTGGCCCCAGGTCAGGGATACCCTAAAGCTGGCGCTTCCCAACTCCATCCAACAGGTCTTTTTTGCCGGGGGCCTGACCATGCTGTTCTGGATCATTGCCCAGGTGGGCACTCATGAGCTCGCAGTCGGCCATGTTCTCATCACCCTCATTCTGTTTCTGATACTGCCGGCCATGGGGCTGGGAATGGCGGCCACCTCTCTGGTCAGTCAGGCCCTGGGTCGGGCCGACCCGGAGGACGCACATCGCTGGGGCCTGAATATAACCCTGCTTGGGATGGCATTCCTGTGGGTAATCGCATTGCCCCTGATTGCGGTGCCTGAGTGGGTTCTGGGAGTGTTCTTTCAGGAGCCGGAGCTTATTGAGTTAGGTCGCCTTCCGGTTCAGATTACCGGGCTCTTTATTGGACTGGACGCCTGCGGCATTATCCTGTCACAGGCGCTGTTGGGAGCAGGAGCAAGCCGGGCAGTCATGAAGATCAGCATTTTATTGCAATGGGCCTTTTTTATCCCGGCGGCCTTTCTGGTGGGCCCCGTTTTGGGATACGGTTTGCTGGGAATCTGGATCTTCCAGTTGCTGCAACGCCTGTTACAGGCGGTGATCATGGCGGCGCAATGGCGCGCGCGGCGCTGGGCAGACATCAAAATCTGAGTGCGCAGACAGTATCTGTGCACACGGGATAGCTAGCAGGATAGGTAAATGACTGATCAGCAAGAGTCTTTGGAAAAGAAAGAGGGTAAGAAAAAAGGGCGTGGCATGCTGGGACTCTTGCAAAGCACAGTTGCCGCTATCTTTGGCATCCAAAGTGATAAGAACCGGGAGCAGGACTTTAAACAGGGCGATGCGTCCCAATTCGTTGCGATGGGAATCATCGCCGTTATCGCGTTGGTCATCACCATGATTGTGGTGGTCAACAATGTGCTGGATGCCGCCGCAAAGTAGTATGGTTGCTTGATCACATAGTGCGCTGAATAATGATTGATATTCATAAATCAATATATTGATATTTCAAAATATTCCTTTTATGAATAAAGCCATACTGGTACCCTGCTCGGCTCAAAATCGCACGATCCTCTGTATTAACCGCCCAAACCCCCAGATTTCATAGGGTTACGGGCCGTCAAACGCAGTAAACGAACTGAAGTTATGTACGCATATACCGAATATGATCAGCAACTGCTGAATGAGCGGGTGGCTCAATACCGAAACCAGACCGAGCGTTTTCTGGGTGGTAAGCTGTCTGACGAAGAATTCCTGGCCCTGAGGCTGCAGAACGGACTCTACGTTCAACGCCATGCACCCATGCTGCGGGTGGCCATCCCCTACGGCATGCTGAACAGCACCCAGGTGCGAATGCTGGCTGAGATCTCCCGGGATTTCGACAAAGGCTACGCACATTTCAGCACCCGGCAGAACATCCAGTACAACTGGCCTGCCCTGGAACAGGTGCCGGATATTCTGGAAAAACTGGCCTCAGTGCAGATGCACGCCATCCAGACCAGCGGCAACTGTATCCGCAACGTGACCACCGACCAATTTGCCGGTGTCGCCACCGATGAGCTGGAAGACCCGCGGCCATGGTGCGAAATCATTCGTCAATGGAGTACGTTCCATCCGGAGTTCGCCTATCTGCCCCGCAAATTCAAGATCGCGGTCAACGCCTCCGCATCCGACCGGGCGGCCATCAAGTTCCACGACATTGGTGTTGAAATCGTACAGGATGGCACCGGTGCCACTGCCTTTGACATCTGGGTTGGCGGTGGCCTGGGCCGAACGCCGATTGTGGCAGAAAAAGTGACCGAAGCCCTGCCACCCAAATATCTGCTGTCTTATCTCGAAGCCATTCTGCGGGTGTATAACCGCTATGGCCGCCGGGACAACAAGTACAAGGCCCGCATCAAGATCCTGGTAAAGGCCCTCGGTGTAGAAGCTTTCCGCGAGAAAGTAGAAGCGGAATGGCAGTACATGAAAGACTCAGAAATGGACCTGCCATCTGAAGAAATCGAGCGTATGCGGAGCTTCTTCCCCCTACCCGCTTATGAGGCTCTGGCGGACAACCCCGCTGAACTCATGGCGAAACGTGCAGAAAATCCTGGTTTCGACGCCTGGATTAAACGCAATTGTACCGCGCATAAACAGCCTGGCTATATGGCTGTGACCCTCTCCCTGAAAGCGACCGCGGTTGCGCCAGGGGATGTGACCACTGAGGAGCTGCATGCAATCGCCGATCTGGCTGATCGCTACAGTTTCGGTGAAATCCGCAGTACTCATAAACAGAACGTGGTGCTGGCGGACGTACGGCAGGATCAGTTGTTTGCCCTCTGGAGTGAACTCAAACCGTTGGGCTTCGCAACCGCCAATATCGGTTGCCTGACTGACGTCATCTGCTGTCCGGGTGGGGATTTCTGCTCCCTGGCCAACGCCAAATCCATTCCTATCGCAGAGCAGATCCAGCGCCGGTTTGATGACCTGGATTACCTCTATGATCTGGGTGAGATTGAACTCAATATCTCAGGCTGCATGAACGCATGCGGACATCACCATATCGGCAACATCGGCATCTTGGGGGTCGATAAGAAAGGTGAAGAGTACTACCAGGTGTCCTTGGGTGGTTGTTCCGGCCGTGACGCCAAGGTAGGTAAAATCATCGGCCCGTCATTCTTTGAGAATGACATCGCCGGCGTCATCACCAAAATCATTGATGTGTACGTGGAAAAACGCATTGAGGGTGAATCTTTCCTTTCCACTTATGAACGTGTTGGAATGGACCCATTCAAGGAGCGTGTTTATGCCGCGTAAAATCATCAAAGATCGGGCCATCGTTGAGGACAGCTACACAGCAGTGACTGATATCAGCCAGATTCCTGCCAGCGGTGACATTCTGGTGGCGCTTGACCTGGTTGTTGAAAACCCATCAGTGCTGCCTGCCCAGGTCGGCGCGCGGGACGGAAAAATCGGCATTAAAGTGACCGGAGACGTGGAACCTGAGGCTTTAGCGGAGTACCTGAATAAAGTCGATCTAATCGCCATCGAATTCCCGGTGTTCCGGGATGGTCGCGGCTATTCCCTGGCGCGTATCCTGCGGGACCGCCTGGGCTTCCAGGGTGAATTGCGCGCCTGTGGTGATGTGTTGCGGGATCAGATGTTCTACATGCAGCGCTGCGGCTTCAACAGTTTTGAACCCCGTGATGATCGCAGCATTGAGGAAGCGTTGAATGGCCTGACCGATTTCACTGTCACCTATCAGGCAGACGCGGTGGAGAAACGGCCTATTTACCTGCGTCGCCCATGAAACACAGGTTCCTCACCTAAAATTGCAAAAGCCGCCACCGTGCGGCTTTTCTTTTGCCTCCGAATACACAAAAATGCAGGTTAACTACATTCATATTGCAGATCTTCAATCTGCGGCCCCATCGGACTGGAGTCATTCCATGCACGAGCAAGTACAAGATTATTACGGTAAGACCCTTCAAAGCAGCCAGGATTTGCAGACCAATGCCTGTTGCACCGACGCCAGCCTGCCGGATTATCTGAAACCCATCCTGTCCAAGATCCACGACGAGGTCATGACCCGCTACTACGGTTGCGGGCTGATCGCACCAGACCTGCTGGCCGGCATGCGCATTCTGGATTTGGGCAGCGGTTCCGGTCGCGACTGCTACGCCCTGTCGGCGCTGGTGGGTGAATCCGGCTTTGTGGTGGGCGTCGATATGACCGACGAACAGCTGGCCGTGGCCAACGCTCATCTGGACTACCATGCGGAGCAGTTTGGCTTCAAGGCACCCAATGTACAGTTCCTGAAAGGTTACATTGAAAAGCTGGACGAACTGGATCTTCCGGACAACAGCTTTGACATCATCGTATCCAATTGCGTCATCAACCTGTCACCGGACAAGGAAGCGGTATTAAAGCAGGCCCACCGTTTGTTGAAGCCCGGTGGAGAGATGTACTTTTCCGATGTCTATTCCAGTAAGCGGGTTCCGCAGGCACTGGTATCCGATCCCCTGCTGTACGGTGAGTGCCTGAGCGGTGCCCTGTACTGGAATGATTTTGTCAACCTGGCCAAGCGCTGCGGATTCGCAGACCCGAGGCTGGTGGAGGACCGGCCGCTCACTATAGACAATGCTGCCATTGAAGCCAGAATCGGCCACATTGAGTTTTTCAGTGCCACCTATCGCCTGTTCAAAATTGAGGGTCTGGAACCCGCCTGTGAGGATTACGGCCAGGCGGTGATCTATAAAGGCTCCATTCCACACAACCCTCATCACCTCCTGCTGGACAAGCACCATTTCATCGAAACCGGTAAAGTGTTCCCGGTGTGTGGCAATACCTACCGCATGCTGAAGGAAACCCGCTATAAAAGTCACTTCGAATTCATTGGCAACTGGGATACCCACTTCGGGATTTTTGAAGGGTGCGGTACGTCCCTGCCCTTCGACCGCATGCTACTGGCGACCAGCAATGAAAGTGGAGGTTGCTGCTAATCAACCCGTTATGGTTAAACCAATTTTGCTACACTGAGACCAACGTATTCGGGGTTGATGTTTAATGGGTTCTGAGTCCATCGTTTTTTCGATCTTTCTGATTTTCAGTGGCGCGGCAGTCATCTCATCATTCGCCCTGTTCACCCGCCAACCGCTGATTATCGGCTACATCGTACTGGGTGGCCTGTTCGGCCCCTATGGATTGGATTTGGTATCCGACGGCAAGACTCTGGAGCAGATCAGCCACATCGGTATTGTCTTCCTGCTGTTCCTGCTCGGGCTGGATCTGCAACCCCGCAACTTCGGTAAGCTGATCGGTCGCAGTGCTCTGGTGACCGTCACCAGCGGGGTAATTCTGTGTGTGCTGGGCACCTTCATCTGCCACCTGTTTGGATTCAGCTGGATTGAATCCGGGGTGGTGGGTGTTTCGCTTATGTTTTCCAGCACCATTATCGGCATCAAACTGCTGCCCACTACCATGCTGCACCACAAGCACACCGGTGAAGTACTGATCGCCATTCTGCTGATCCAGGACATCCTGGCCATCATCATCTTGATTCTGTTGTCGGGCACCGGCCATATCGGCGATGTGGGGGCCTGGTTGGGAGTCGGCATTGCGCTGCCGGGACTGTTATTGGGTGCGCGTTATTTTGTGCGCTGGATCATTCTGCCGTTGCTGATGAAATTCGACCGCTTCCACGAATACATTTTTCTGTTGGCCATCGGCTGGTGTCTGGGGGTTGCCGAGCTGGCAAACGCTTTGGGGTTGTCGTTGGAAATCGGCGCATTCATCGCGGGTATCAGCCTTGCCAACAGCCCCATTGCCCAATACATAGCCACCAATCTCAAGCCGTTGCGGGATTTTTTCCTGATCCTGTTTTTCTTCTCAATCGGCGCCGGCTTCAACTTGGGCCTGGTGGGTGAAATCTGGTTACCCAGCCTGTTGATTACCGCCCTGGTGTTGGTATTGAAACCCGTCTTCCACGCCAAACTACTGCAGGCAGTGGGCGAATCCAAGCACCTGTCCTGGGAGGCTGGCTTCCGCCTGGGTCAAACCAGTGAGTTTTCACTGCTGATCGCATTCATTGCCAGCGCGCAGGGGCTGATTGGAGTGGTCGCAGCCCATGTCATCCAGGCAACAGCCATTCTCACGTTCCTGATGTCTACCTATATCGTGGTCTTTCGCTTCCCGACCCCGATTGCCATTTCAGATCGGTTGCGCAGGGACTGACGTTAGCGGGTGCGCCGGAGGGTGTACATCAATACACCGGACACTGACAGCGTGATGAGAAACAGCGCTCCCAGATCCATGATCAACCAGCCCCAGCCGCCAAACCAACGGCCGGCATGAAGGTCCAGCAGAAAGCGCTCCCAGGTGAGATCCTCTACCCGAAATGACGCATTCAATTCAGATACCAGGGCTTGTGGCAACGGTTCCATCGCGCTCGCGTCAGCAACCAGTCCACTGACGGCCTCCCACTGCAGAGACTCCAGATCGAGCAAATACTGATTACGACTGAATTGAAGCAACACTCTGGATTCACCCTCTACTCTCCCAATACTTTGCAATTGGGGCTCCGGAAGCGTTGATATGGATTCCAGTAAAGAACCATCGTCGGCCAGTAACGCCACCTGATCCGCACACCCTGCAATGACCAGATCGTCCATACTGACCAGGCTATTCCAGTTATAGGTGCAGCTGACCACATGCTCGTGGTCAAAAAAAAGACGGCGACCGTAAGGCACCCAGTAATGGTCGTCGCGCAACAGACCTTCAATGGCTTCGGGCGGGGCAAACCCGTAACTCTTTAATAACCATTGGGGTGAAATCGGCTTGCGATCCCAGCCAAACTGGGGGCTGTGATTCAAAAGAATCCCGGTGATGGCCAACAGAAGCAGCACCAGGCAAGCGACCAAACCGAAGCGTCGATGCCAGTGCCAGAGAAAACGAATAAGGCTGGAACGTTTCAAGCAGGAGCCCCTTGCCAAAGGGGCTCAACAACGCGGTTTGAAAAAGAAAATACCACTGACGAACCCAAAGTGTAAAAACTGTTGTAGCCAGCTAACAGTATCCCATGAAAAGGCCGAGACAATATTCTATTTATGTTTCAGTTTGTCACCTTGCTTTCTACAAGGGAATAACGAGCTCTATGAGCGTCACCGGATCTTCACCAGGTAACGCCCCAGGTGGCTGGAACTCAGAATATGGTCAATCGCATCGGATACCTGGTCAAGGCGTATGGTATGGGTGGTGAGCTGTTTGAACTCAGTGAAATTCGAAAATAGCCATTGTTTACCCACCATCTCCCAAATATCTTGTTTGACATCAAGGGGCAACTCAACCGAATCGACACCCAGCAGGTTGACCCCACGCAGAATGAACGGGAAGACACTGGTGTTGATGTCGGGGCCTGCCACCATGCCGCAGCAAGCCACGCTGCCACCGTACTGAATCGATTTGAGTACATTACTCAGAATTTCGCCGCCAACAGTGTCGATGGCAGCTGCCCATTGTGGCTTGTTCATCGGGCGCTTGGCGTTTTCGAGCAACTGATCCCGATGTATCACCTCATGGGCGCCAACGGATTTTAACAGGGTTTCCTGATCAGACTTACCGGAACTGGCCACCACCTTAAAACCCAGATTTGCCAATAGCCACACGGCAACAATGCCAACACCACCTGTGGCCCCAGTGACCAAAACCGGCCCCTGCTCCGGAGCAATACCCACCTGAAGCAGGGTGTCGACACACATCGCCGCGGTGAACCCCGCTGTACCAAACACCATGGCGTCTTCAGCACTTAAACGGGCGGGCCGATGGATTACCCAACTCCCCGGCACGCGGATTTTTTCCGCCAAACCACCGGCGGTATTCATACCCAGGTCATAACCCATGACGATCACCGGATCACCAGAGTGGAAATGGGGATCTGTGGAGGATACTACCGTTCCGGCTGCGTCGATTCCCGGTGTATGGGGATAGTTTCGTGTCACACCCCGATTACCGGACGCCGATAAGGCATCTTTGTAGTTAAGTGAGGAATATTCAACATCAATAACCACTTCACCGGGGGGTAAATCAGATACCTCGCGGTCGACAATACTGTGGTGAAACTGCCCATCCTGCTCTTCTACCCGAAACGCCTTGAAGGTATCCGCCATATCCTATTCCTCCCTAAACCAGATTCTTGCCGCGGGACTGCAACGTGCCTAATAAACGTGTGCCCGCTTTGTATAGCGCCCCCTCCATCGCAAACCCAAGCCGATCCGCCATGGTGCGTTTCACCTCGAAGGACACCTCAAAAATCTCACACTCTCGGCTGATGTCATAGAGGTAGTCTTCGCTGGTCTGGATGCCGTCGATCAATCCTTTCTCAAGGCACTGTTGCCCATACCAGTGTTCACCCGTCGCCACCGCATCCACATCCAGGCTCGGCCGATTGCGCTTGATCAGGTCTTTGAACAGGACGTGGGTTTCTTCGATTTCCTCAACGAATTTCTTTTTGCCCTCATCGGTGTTCTCCCCCAGCATGGTGACCGTGCGCTTGAACTCACCGGCGGTATAGATATCGTAATCCACGTCGTATTTACGCAGAATCCGATTGAAGTTAGGCAGCTCTGCGACCACTCCGATTGAACCCAGTATGGCGAAAGGCGCTGCCAGGATTTTGTTGGCAGTGCAGGCCATCATGTAGCCCCCACTGGCGGCCACTTTGTCCACGCATACCGTCAAGGGAATTTCCTTCTGCCGGAAGCGCTCCAATTGAGAGGACGCCAAACCATAGGAATGGACCTGTCCACCGGGGCTTTCGAGTCTGAGTACGACCTCGTCCTGCTTTTCGGCCATGGTGAGCACAGCGGTGATCTCGTTGGCGAACTCCTCTACCCCACTGGCCTTTACATCACCATCAAAGTCCAACACAAACACCCGCTTTTTACGCGGTTCATCCTTAAGCTTCTTTTTGGACTTCTCTTCTTTTTTGCGGTCCTTTTCGATCTGCTTCAATTGATCCTTGTCCAGCACACTGTGCTGCAGGGCGTCCCGCAGTTCCTCGTAAAAATCGTTGAGAGGGGTGACGCTGATATCACCTTTGTGGTCCCGGCGTTGGCGGGATTGTGCGGTGGCAGCCACTACGGACACGATCATGAGAATGGCAATAACGATGGTCACGGCCTTGGCGAGAAACAGGCCGTACTCAGACAGAAACTCGATCACAAATGAACCTCGGGTTAGAAATCCTGATGATTATACGAGGCCATAAGATAACGCAAAGGGGCCGGGAATCCCACCTATTCCCATTGGCGGATGGCGATGATGGCGCGGTCGTTTTCCGGTCGCGCAATCAGCCCGTTGCTGGTCAGCTGGATGGTAAACAAGGCCCCGTCAGCCATGGGCAGAAAGGTGGCGCTGCCGTACTCGGCGTCAAACCAGTGCACATGGCGGGAGAGTGAATCAATGGCACTCCACAGGTCAAAGCCGATGTCGGGGTTGCTGAGCGCATACACGCTGCGGGGTTTGGAACGCTCATCCTCGAGGGTAAAATAGCGTCCCTGAATACGGTCAAGTTTGTATCCGGGCCGCCCGCCCAGGCTGGCCAACAGACCTTTCCACTTGATCACCCGGGCGTCCACCTGCCACAGGTCACCGGAAATTTCGAATGGCATCTCGGAACCACCGGCCGACATCACCACATTGGCCTTGTAGACCTGCTCATCCAGTTTATCGAAGCTGATGGTGGCCACGGTCACTTCTTTGTCGACCGGACGATAGGCATTGACGTTGAGGGCGGTTAACCCCATCAGGATCGCCAAAATCAGGAAAACAAAGCCGACCGTGCCCTTTACCCAGCCCAGGAACCAGTCCTTGCGCAGCAACATGAACAAGGCGATCGCCAGGAAAATCAATCCGACGATGGCAATTGGGGCTGTGATCCATTGATATTGCATAGCCTGGGTCCGTTATGAAATTCCGTGCGCCGTCATTTTCTTCACGTAGCCTGCGATCAGCTCGTGGGATATGGAACCTTTGGGGGGAATCATGGGCAGTTGGTCGATGGACCACCAACCCGCTTCATCAATTTCTTCATCTTCGAGGACTATGTCACCACCGGCATACTCGGCATAGAACCCAATCATCAGTGAATGGGGAAATGGCCAGGGCTGACTCCCCATGTATTCCAGATTGCGCACCCTCACCCCGACTTCTTCCTGGATCTCCCGATGCACCGCCATTTCCAGGGTTTCGCCGGGCTCAACAAAACCGGCCAGAGTGGAGAACATGTTAGGGGGAAAGCTGCTGGAACGGGCCAACAGCACTTCATGACCTTTGGTCACCAGGGTGATGATGCAAGGGGAAATACGGGGATATTGCGTGTGTCCGCACTCCGGACAGAGCTTGGCGCGATCACGGTCATGGGGCACGGTGCGTGTACCACAACGCCCGCAAAACTGGTGATTACGATCCCAGTCCAGAACCTGGCGGGCTTTGCCGGCCACCATGAACAGAAAAGGGTCCACCATCATGGCCACACGACGCAGGTCGTGGAGCATGTAATTCGGAGGCAGCGGCGCTTCCTCTTTCAGGCTCACGGCGAAGCAATGGTTGTTCTGCAGCGACCCCAGATAATGGGGCGTTTCATGGGCGATCCCCAGCAGGGAAAATTTGTCGATCTGCGGCACCATGAGCCCATACTGATCCTGAACCATCAGCAACTTGCCCTGATAGAACGCAAACCATATGTGATCCCCCTGCAGTTCTTCTGGCGCTATTACCCCGGGTACAAATTCCATCACTGTCTACCGTTTATGCTGCTTTGACCGGAAAGCCCAACTCCTGCATGCTTTCCTCCGCCACTTCCATTATTCCCTCACCAATGGGCTTATCGTCTTCCATGCCTTCCAGATAGTAATCCACGCTGGTGATCGCATCTGCCAGCGTTTCCATCAGCCCCCCGGTGGGTGTTTCGCTTCGATCTTTGATCAGTTTGTTTTCGATGAACGATTCGCAGGCTTCCACTACCGCCGCTGCACGATGCAACTGCAGGAAAATCAGCCCACCCCATACGGATTTCAAGGTGACTGGCACATTATTGAGGTGCATGCCATCCCAGTTGGAATCCATAAAAGAGGTAATGGCGCGCTTGGCCAGGGACAACCCGGCGCGGGCTTCACCCACCACCACACGGCGGGCATCATCGAGCTGGGTTACCGAGATACCGTCATTGATGGCTTCTTCGGCCTTGCTGCTGTACAGGTTGCTGTCCGGCCCCCTACGGGGAGAGAGCGTGGCGATGCTGTTCTCCACATACAACAACGCGTCGGCAACCTTGTTGAATTCGTCTGAGTCGGCATCAATGTCCTGCGGAGTCCAACTTCTTACGATATCGGATTTCTCCTTGAACACCCCTGCCGCCTTGCTCAACCCCAGCATGATCAGCGTGTTCGACACCTTGCGCATAGAGTCTGCGATGGGCTCAAAGCCTTCATCATCACCGGACGCACCACGGGCGCCCAGATCCAGGGCGTCCTTGATATGGTTGAGTTCTTCTGCCAACGCCTCTGCCACCGAGCGGATTACCGTGCCGCCCGGACCGCGCAGAATTTCACGCTCATGGCGCAGACTGGCATCGGTCAGGCCGCCGGTCTCGAGCTTGAACAGCTGGGTGACCTCCCGCAGGTGATCACCCACCGGACCGGCTAAAGACGCAATATACACGCACTCCTGCACCGTCGCCTTGGAAGGTTCCTTGTTAAGGGCGCTTTCCCCCATGTTCACCACGTTCTTGATCTGGCGGTCCACCATACCCAGCAGGGATTTGCGGGCCACATTCAGCTCCACAGCCTCCTGGGCAATGGCTTCGAGCACGGCTTCGGTGAGCCACCACAGTTTGCTGATGGGGGCATTACCACAGAGTGCGTCAATGCGGGAAACGGCCCGGGACATCATTTTGGCATTAGCGGAAACACTCTCATTTCTCAGAATACCCAGCAACCCCACCTGATACATGTGACGCAGGCGACGCCCGGAATTCTGCAACTGCTCCATGTCCACCTGATGACTGCCTTCTTTGGAGGGGCGGGCGGGGTTTTCACCCAAATCAAAAAACACGCTCTCGGTGATCAGGGAACGGTTCAAAAAGAAACGCACTTCATTGATGGTCGGGATCAGCAGCACAGGCAAGGCCTGCTTTTTGACCTCGACATACTCCAGGTAATGAATCAGCACCATGATGGCGTTACTGATTGCAGCCAGTTCACGCTCATTGTTTTTGTCATGGTGGGCAAGAATTTTATGCCCCAGCTGCTCCAGCTCTTCAGACAGCATGGCCGCGCCGGGAAGATTGATCAGCTTGAACACCCCTTTGATCAGGGCGAACTGCTCTATAGCTGCTTTCAACCGGGATTCGTTCTCCGGTTCCTCAACGAATTGCTCAAGATTGGATTCTGCAATTCCCAGAGATTCGTCGATCTGCTCTTTGACCAGATTAAGAGAGGCAGAACCTTCAATTGTTAGCATGCTGACACCGTTCTTGTTCTATGGAAGCGGACTTCTCGTGGTTGTCTTTTGGTCAAGCCAATGAAATGCCCAACCTAACCTAAGAATGTTTATGCAGGGCGTCCTCTCATTATAGATTCTTTTTCTCGTTTTACTTCAATGAGATAAGTCTTGCCCTGGCCGCAGGTTATGGAAACTCATTAGTCATTGGTTTAGGAACCAGTCATAACCCATTGTTTAACTGTATCTTTTAAATCAAAATTCGACAACTTAAACTGTTGAACCACTGCACAGAACCGACATTTTGTCAGTGCTTTAACCAAATACAGTTTCCCCCACTGGACTTGTCGATACCCTGCAGACGCTCCTCATGCAGCACGATTTCCTCGGGGGTGGCCGCCAAGACCCTGAGCCGAGGGCGCTCAGCCTCCAAACGGCGGATGGCGGCCCCGGTGACACCACCTTCCTCCTCATCACCGCTGGTCAGGCTCAGATTGGTCTGGCCACCGGTCATGCCCAGGTACACATCCGCCAGGATTTCAGCATCCAACAACGCGCCGTGGAGCTCCCGATGGGAGTTGTCGATCTCGTAGCGCTTACACAGGGCATCCAGGCTGTTGCGCTGACCGGGGTGCATCTTTCTGGCCAGTAGCAGTGTATCCAGCACTGAACAGTGGTCTTCGGTTTTCCCCATTTTAGAGCCAAGCAGACTGAACTCGTGATTGATGAAGCCCACGTCGAACGCCGCGTTATGTATCACCAGCTGAGCACCTTTTATGTACTCCAGGAACTCATCGGCAATTTCTCGGAACCGGGGTTTATCCGCCAGAAACTCATTGGTAATACCGTGCACCTCAATAGCACCGTCATCAATTTCCCGGTCCGGCTGCAGATAACGGTGGAAGTTATTGCCGGTCAGCCGCCGGTTCACCATTTCCACACAGCCGATTTCGATGATCCGGTGCCCTTCCGACGGTTCCAACCCTGTGGTTTCTGTATCCAGTACGATTTGTCGCATGTTTATCGCCCTAACATTTCATCTATGGCCTGATTGGCCAACTGATCCACGATTTCGTTTTCCCGGTGCCCGCTGTGACCTTTGACCCAATGCCATTCCACGTCGTGCTGCCCCCGGGCGGCATCAAGGGCCTGCCACAAGTCCGCATTCTTGACCGGTTGTTTACTGGCATTCTTCCAGCCCTTTTTCTTCCAGCCGTGAATCCACTCCGTGATGCCTTTGCGGACATACTGGGAATCGGTGGTCAGACTTACCTTGCAGGGTCGCTTCAGGCTTTGCAGCGCCATCACTGCCGCGGTTAGCTCCATACGGTTATTCGTGGTCTGGGGTTCCGCCCCTTTCAGGCTTTTTTCATGACCTTTAAAACGTAATAACACACCCCAACCGCCAGGCCCAGGGTTCCCCTTGCAGGCGCCGTCGGTAAATATTTCTACAAAATCCATTATGACTCCGAACCGCCTCCGGGACTGAAAGGCTTGCGGGTGGAAGGTTTGGCAATACCGGTGATCGGAATGTTCACCAATGAGTCGGCAACCCGGCGGAAGCGGGGTTTTATCGGGGTCAAGGTGGAGACCTGCTTGACCGCCACCAGCACGTAAACCCCACCCCGCTGCTGCCAGATTCGCTGGCCCAGGTAGGCCAGCCAGTTGAAGAAGTTGCGGGTGCGTTTGTTGGCGGTGGGCAGACCAAAGGCGGTGCTTTCGTAGCCTTCCACCTGGAAATCCAGCAGTTTCAGCCAGTCAGACAAACGGTAAGGGCTGAGAAAGTTACCGCTCCAGGGCATGGCCGTGGTGTGCATCAGGAAGAAGCGGGCGATGCCCCACAGACTCCAGGGATTGAAGCCAACAATGACGATGTGGCCGCCGGGGATGATTGCCCGAGACATCTCCCGCAACGCGCGATGGGGTGAGCTGTCAAAATCCAGGCTGTGATGGAGGATCGCCACATCGATACTTTCGGTAGCCAGGGAAAGCTCATCCAGGCGGCTGCACACGCAGCGGTACTGGCTGGATTGCTGGGGTTGCTCACTCAGGTAAAGCTTGTTGTGAATGGTGCTGGATTCCGCCAGCCACTGTGGTTCGCCTATCCCGGTCTGCACCAGGTGGTAGCCAAATATAGAAGGCAGAACGCGGCTGAGGATGTCTTTCTCCTGCTTCAGGAGCTCCTGCCCCAACTCTGTTTGAAACCAGGTGCTCAACAGTGGGTGAACAGAAGCGCCATGCACTTGTTGAAAGGGTTTAAACAGTCTGGGTAAACTCATGGTACGCGGGCTATCCCCATCAGGCTCAACACAATACTTCCAATCAGGTTACCATATTCCATGCTGACTCTACATCCCATACCCGCTTTCACCGACAACTACATTTGGTGTATACACGACAACCAGTCCGCCTATGTAGTGGACCCCGGACAGGCTGAGCCGGTGCTCGAATACCTGCGGGACCGCTCACTCGCACTGAAAGGAATTCTGATCACCCACCATCACTGGGACCATGTGTCCGGCATCGAGCCCCTGCTGCAGGCCTTTAGCGGAATTCCGGTCTGGGGCCCCGCCAACGAAACCATCCCGGGTCGAACCCATGACCTGCATCAGGGTGATACGCTGAGCCTGGATTGGGGGCTGGAGTTTCGAGTACTGGAGGTACCCGGCCATACTTCAGGCCACATTGCCTTCTATTCCGAACACTCCCCCCTCGGACCCCTGTTGTTCTGCGGTGACACGTTGTTTTCATCAGGATGCGGACGCCTGTTCGAAGGCACTCCGGAACAGATGCATCACTCGCTTCAGGCGCTGGCCGCCCTGCCCGGCACCACCCAGGTGTGCTGCACCCATGAGTACACCACCGCCAACCTGGCCTTTGCCAAAGCCGTGGAACCCGGGAACCAGGCAATTCAGGAACGGGCCCAGGCGGTCGCCCGGCTTAGAGCTCAAAATTTACCCAGCTTGCCCTCCACCATCCAACTCGAGCGCCAGGTGAATCCGTTTCTCCGGGTCAGGGAACCTGCTGTTTTGGAATCTTTACGTCAGAATTGCGGCGGACTTCCGGCCAACGAGGTGGAGAGCTTTGCTACACTTCGGCAATGGAAAGACAATTTCCAATAAATGAACCAAATTGTTCTAGGCTGATCTCATCCCTATCATGAGGCGCCCCATTGCCGGAATGCCGGTGTTTTTATCCAGGATAGAAGTGTTGAAATTGAAGTCGCTTGTCAGTCACACCGGTTTGTATTCCTTTATCTTTCTGCTGGTATCCGCCTGTAGCCTGAACGGTCCGGAACCCGCAGATGTAGTTACCTACGAGTCCATCCCTAGCCCGGCGCTCACCGATTACCCCTTTGCCGAGACTGAGGCCAGTGAAACTGACTCTGGGGCCACTGGCGACTACAGTGGCCCGGATTATTTCATTCCAGGGGTGTTCGACGACGTGGCCGACAGCGGCGGCACGGCTGCGGCCGCCCAGGATTTGCCCACCATGTGGGACGTCTATCGAAAGCACACCCTGCTGGACCTGTCGGCCGACAATAAGCGCATCAAAGAGCAACGGGATTGGTACGCAAAACACCAGGCGTATCTGGATCGGGTGACGCGACGGGCAGAGCCCTATCTTTACTACATCATCGAAGAATCCGTGAAGCGCGGCCTGCCCAGCGAATTGGCTTTGCTGCCGGTGGTGGAAAGCGCCTACGATCCGTTTGCCTATTCCCATGGCCGCGCTGCCGGAATCTGGCAATTCATTCCCGGTACCGGCCGCGCCTTTGGCCTGAAACAGACCTGGTGGTACGAAGGCCGCCGGGACATCGTTGCCGCTACTGACGCGGCCATGAACTACCTGGAGTCCCTGAACCGGCAATTCGACGGCGATTGGATGTTGGCATTGGCTTCATATAATTCCGGCGCGGGTACCGTGCGCAATGCCATCAAGCGTAACGAGGCTCGGGGCAAGCCCACCGATTTCTGGTCCCTGGACCTGCCCAAGGAAACCCGGGCCTATGTACCCAAACTGATCGCCATTTCCCAATTGTATGCTCACCCGGAAAAGTACGGCATCACCCTGATCGATTACCCTTATCAGCCCTTCTTTGAAGCCATTGATATTGGTGGGCAGCTGGATCTGGCCATGGCGGCGAAGATGGCCGGCATCAGCATCGAGGAGCTTTACCGTTTGAATCCAGCGTTTAACCGCTGGGCCACAGACCCCGGAGGCCCGCACCGAATTCTGGTTCCACTGGACCGGGCTGAACCGATGCGGTCCGAGTTGGCCAAACTCCCGCCGGAGAAACGGGTGGCCTGGGGGCGCTACACCATCGAAAAAGGGGATTCCATTTTATCCATATCCCACAAGCACAACATTACCCCGGAATTGCTGAAGCAGATCAACCACCTCTCCAGCAACACCATCCGGGCCGGCAAAACCCTGTTGATACCCCAGTCCTCAGAGCCCTTGGATCACTACAGCCTCAGCGCCGAACAGCGACTGGCCACGAAGCAGAATCGCAACGTAAGCGGCAAACAGAAAGTGGTGCATAAGGTGAAGAGTGGCGAGACCTTCTGGTCCATCTCCAGACGTTACGGCGTCAGTCACAGGTCACTGGCCAAGTGGAACAGCATGGCCCCCACCGATACCTTGTCGGTGGGTAAAACCCTGGTGGTGTGGAACGGACAGGCCCAACCCAACAGCGAGATGCAAAGCCAGAGAATGCGAAAAATACGTTACCGAGCGCGTTCCGGCGATTCCTACGCCGGGATCGCCAACAAGTTCAACGTTTCACTGGGCCAATTGAAAAGCTGGAATGACATCGACATCCGCAAATACCTGCAGCCGGGCGACATGCTGACATTGTATGTAGACGTCGCCAACGCGCCCTGATCAGGACCTGATCCATCAACTCTGGTTGGCGGTCAGCGCCAGCCCCGCCTGTTGCGCCAGCATGGTAAACCCTGCGTATTGCTGATCGTTCAACGGGCGCTTGGAAACCCCCTGGTCCCCATAAAAGATTCCGATGGGCCGCCGGGATACGATGATCGGTGCGACAAAGTATTCGGAATACCCCAACACCTCATCCAGATGGGCGGTATGCAGATAAGCGCGACCGGCCATCATTTTGGATCCCATCCAAAACTGTTGCGACTGCCGGATTGCGTTGGAGAATGTGTTTTCCTCCAACAAGTTGATTTTCAGGCGCTCCTTGAACGCCAGATCCACCTGGCCTTTGAAGAACTTCGGTACCAGCACTTTGCGATCCTTGGCCACCAGCGCCATGACGACCCGATCCAGGCCGATGGCGTCGAGCATGCCGCCCATCACCAGACTGAACATCTGGTTCACATCCACCCGTTTATCGGCAATCAGCATATTCAGCTTCTGCATGATATCCATCTGCAGCTGAACATCCTGCACCCCTACCTGAACTTTGGTTTCTGTGTCCTCACGGTCCAGAACCGGCTGCGGTCGGCTGCCACCGGTCAGTGCCATTTCAATCAGGTCCTCAATCCCTTCGTCCTCTTCCCGATGACGGGTCGCAGCCTGAACCACGGTACCCTGCCCGGGGCCAGACTCCGCGTCGACACCTGCGCCTTGGGGTGGCGCTCCCGTCTCTGACTCAGAGAGAGGGTTGGATTCCGCAGGGTCCAGGCTATCGGGCTCCGACACCTCAGCGGGATCAGTCCGGGTATCGGAGTTCGGAATCAGATGCCGCACTTTGGCCGCACCGTAGTGGACCGCCAGGTCCTGGGCCATATCGGCCATCTGCTTGGCGTCCTCCATGGCATCTTTAAAACTGATATCGCGGAACTTGGCGACGTTCTTGATCACTTTCTTGACCGGGTCCGAATTCCAGCCCAGCATGGCCACCTGGCTCAGTTCGTCACCCAGGATCACCGCCTGAGCCAGTTTGCTGGGGTATTTGGGCTTGCTAAGAACCTCCACCAGAATATCTCCCAGCTCCCATTGCTTGGCCAGCGCCACAGAGATCTGATCAAAGCTGAACCCCAATACCTCCATGGCCGCGTCGTTGGCGGTCATGTCATTCTCCCGCAACAACAGGTTCAGCTTGCGACTGACCTCATCGTCCCGCGACAGCATGGAGAGTTCCGCAAAGTGCAGCAATAATGTGGAGATAAAGATCTCTTCCTGATCGGGCGCTTTGGCAGACCGCAGCATGCTTCGCGCCTGCATCGCTGCGTGAAAGGAATTGGCGATCTGGCCCATCAGGTATTCGGAGGGGTTCTGCTTGAGGATGTTGTCCAGGATCTGCATGGACAGAGAAATATCGCGGATGGTGGTAAAACCGAGCATGACAATCGCCCGGGTGATGGTTTTGATGTTTCCCCCGAGTCCCTTGTAGACCACGCTATTGGAGATCTGCAGCACCCGTGTTGTAAGGCTGGGGTCCTTCAGTATCTGCTCAGTCAGTTGTGAAACCCGGGAATCGTCATCGGTGGTAAGCTTGCTTAGTTTTTGCACCGTTTCGGCCAGCGCCGGCATGTGCTCCTTCCCCAGGAAATCCACCCAATCATCAACGGAATTCTTTTGATCCACCAACATTCCAACTCGATTTCCAATATCAACCTATAACCTTAAGCATAGCCAGTTTAATCGGGAGTGCTTGTTTTGTTTGAAGTTATGCTTTGAACCGGTTATAAATGTTGGGTGTTCTACTCCAGCCAGAGCAAACCCATAATAAAACCAATAGGTTATCCCTTATATATGCCTGTATATTCAGACGCTTACCGAGTTTACACTGGCGATTTCCGCAAGCGTAAAACCCAGTCCAGCGCTCTGTTACTAGGCTGTCTGGTAATGATATTCCTGGCGCTCATCAGTCGCCCCAGCTTGGCGGATGTGATGGTTTCCCATGCACTTGCCCTCTATGATGAGCCGAAATATCCAAAAGGTTTCAAGCATTTCGATTACGTTAATCCGAACGCCCCAAAAGGCGGCAAAGTCACACTACCCGCGTTGGGCTCATTCGACACCTTAAACCCCTATGTACTGAAAGGCATCAGTCCCTCAACCTTCATCTGGCTCTATGGTATTACTGAGCTGAATGAAACCCTGATGGTGGGAACGGGCTTTTATCTGGAATCCGGCGATGAGCCCCAGACCGCCTATTGCCTGGTATGTGAATGGTTGGAATACCCGCCGGATTACAGTTGGGTGATTTTTCAGATCAACCGCACAGCCCGCTTTCACGACGGCACCCCGATTACTGCCGAGGACGTGGTGCACAGCTATCAGCTCCTGACCAGTGACGAGGCTCACCCCACCTACCTCAACAACATGATCGCAGTCGAATCGGTGGAAGCGCTGTCAGACTACCGGGTACGTTTCACCTTTAAAACCAAAGGTGAGCGCTCAAATCTGCTGCGAGTGGGTGAACTGCCGGTAATGTCAAAAAAGCACTGGGCCTCCCACACCTTCGGCAGGTCTTCCGGAACCCCTCAGCCGTTGAGTGGTCCTTACAAAGTGAAGGACTTTGTGTTGGGGAATTATTTAGTGCTGGAACGAGTGCCGGATTTCTGGGCCAAAGATCATCCCGTTTACCAGGGGATGTTCAACTACGATGAAGTGCGCTTTGACTTCTATCGGGATCGCACCGTCGCCTTTGAAGCATTCAAATCCGGCGCGGCGGATCTGTGGATGGAGAACGTATCGAAGAACTGGGCGACCGCCTACGATTTTCCCGGCGTCAAAAACGGGGCCATCAAGAAGGTCGAACTGCCCCATAGTATTCCATCCGGCTCCCAGGCATTTTTCCTAAACATGAGACGGGATGTATTCAAGGATGTCCGTGTCCGGCAAGCCATCTCACTCATGTTCGACTATCAGTGGACCAATCGGAATATTTTCAGTGACGCTTACACCCGTAGCGAATCCCACTACCCCAATTCGGTCATGGGGTCCCGCGGCTTACCCTCGGCTGCAGAACGGGCCCTGCTGGAGCCCTATCGCGACCAGTTGCCGGCTGAACTTTTTACCCAGGCATTCACCTTCCCGGTGTATGACTCACCCTCAGCGCTGCGCAGCAACATGCGCGTGGCCATGCAACTCCTGAAAGAAGCGGGCTGGGTTTACCGGGACCAACGCCTGGTGCAGGCCGAAACCGGCAAGCCGCTCAGGTTTGAGATGCTCATCAACAGCCCGTCGTTCCAGCGGGTTCTGCTGCCCTACTCCAAGAACCTGGCCAAAATCGGGATCGAAACCGACATCCGTATCGTCGATCGTGCGCAGTACAAGGTGCGCCTGGATGACTTCGACTTTGATATGACCGTATTTGTCCTGCCACAATCGGCCTCGCCCGGCCAGGAGCAACGACTCTATTTTCACAGCAGTCAGGCTACCGTCAGGGGTTCCAGGAACCTGTCTGGAATCCAGGACCCGGTGGTAGACGCGCTGATCCTGAAAATCACCTCCGCTGCCACCCAGGATGAGCTGATTGCCGCTGTACGAGCCCTGGATCGGGTGCTTTTGTGGAACTATTACACGATACCCCACTGGCACCTGAGGTATCATCGCATTGCCTACAAGAATATATTCAGCCAACCACCCAACCCTGCCGCCATGTCGCTGGCATTCCAATCCTGGTGGTTGAGCGATCTGGATAAGTAAAGAAACACTAAGGGAAGCTTTGTTGATGCTTGATTTGAAACACCTGTTCATTGCTGCCACCGTCTTATTGGCCTGCACCCACGCCACAGCAAGCAACGTGGTCACCAGTCACGGTATCGCCATGCACGGCGACATGAAGTACCAGGAAGGCTTCACCCACTTCGAGTACACCAACCCGGAGGCTCCAAAGGGGGGGGCGGTCACCCTGGCAGCCTACGGCACCTTTGATTCTTTCAATCCGGATATCGTCAAGGGGGACGCTGCCGCCTTCATTACGGTCACCTATGACACGCTGATGGTGTCCGCCATGGACGAACCCTTCACCGTGTACGGTTTGGTAGCAGAAAAAGTGGAATACCCCGAAGACCGCTCCTGGGTGATCTTCCACCTCAATCCCAAGGCCAGATTTCACGATGGGCACCCCATCACCGCGGAAGATGTGGTATTCACCTTCAACACCCTTATCGAGCACGGGCAGCCATTCTATCGAGCCTATTACGCTGACGTCGTGAACGTGGAAGCGTTGGACGAGCAACGGGTCAAATTCACCGCGCGGGACAATAAAAACCGGGAATTGCCACTGGTCCTGGGGCAGCTCAAGGTGATGCCCAAGCACTACTGGGACAGCCGGGATTTTTCCGCGGCCAACCTGGAGGTTCCCCTGGGCAGCGGACCCTACAAGGTTTCTTCCTTCGATACCGGCAAAAGCATCACCTTTGAGCGGGTGAAGGATTACTGGGCTAAAGACCTCGCGGTTATGCAAGGCACCTACAACTTCGACACCATAAAAGTGGAGTACTATCGCGACCAGACGGTAATGCTGGAGGCCTTCAAAGGGGGCTCCTATGACTATCGCGAAGAAAACCAGTCCAAGCGCTGGGCCACTGACTACCACGGCCCCAGGTTCGACCAGGGCGAGATCATCAAACAGGAAATACCCCACCAGAATCCCACGGGCATGCAGGCCTTCGTCATGAACACCCGCAACGCTCTGTTCCAGGATTCCAAGGTGCGCCACGCGCTTAATCTGGCATTCGATTTCGAGTGGACCAACAAACAATTGTTCTACGGTGCCTATAACCGCACCCAGAGCTTCTTTTCCAATTCGGACCTCGCCTCCACAGGCTTGCCCTCAGAAGCGGAGCTGACCCTGCTCGAACCCTTCCGGGAAGACCTCCCCACTGAAGTCTTCACCCAGGAGTACCAGTCCCCCATCACAGATGGCAGCGGCAATAACCGCAAGAATATTCGTAAAGCCATTAGCCTGTTGAAAGAAGCAGGCTGGGCATTCAAGGGAACCGAACTGGTACATTCAACAACCGGCAAACCCTTCAAGTTCGAAATACTGCTCTACAATAAAGACTTCGAGCGAGTGGTTTTACCCTATATCAAAAATCTCAAGAAGCTGGGTATCGAAGCCAGTGCCAGAGTGGTGGATTCAACCAACTACATTCGAATTGTACGTGACTTCGAGTTTGATATGATTATCGGGGGCTTTGGCCAATCCAACTCCCCTGGAAACGAACAACGGGACTATTGGTTTTCCAAATTTGCCGATCATAAGGGCAGTCGCAACCTGATTGGGGTCAAAGACCCCGTGGTGGACATGCTGATCGAGAAAATCATCAGTGCCCAAAGCCGGGAGGATCTGGTGGCCGCCTGCCGGGCACTGGACCGGGTTTTGCTCTGGAATCACTACGTTGTGCCCCAGTGGTACATCAACAAACACCGGATTGCTTATTGGGACAAGTTCGCACAGCCTGAAATCGCGCCTATTTACGGGGACGTGGGCTTCTTTAACTGGTGGTTGAAACAAGCAGAAGCAAGTGAGCAGTAAACGCCTATGCTGGCATACATAATACGACGTCTACTACTGATCATTCCCACCTTATTGGGAATACTCACCCTCAATTTTATCATTGTGCAGGCCGCTCCCGGTGGCCCTGTGGAGCAGATGATTGCTCAACTGGAGGGCATCGAGGGAGGAGCAGCGTCCCGTATTGGTAGTGGTGCCACATCCGAAGTCCGCACCAGCTCCAGCAGCAACTCCAATTATCGTGGAGCGCAGGGGTTGGATCCCGAACTCATAGCCAAGATCGAGAAGATGTACGGTTTTGACAAACCGGCCTGGGAACGCTTCGTGGATATGGTAAAGAGTTACTTTACCCTGGATTTTGGGGAAAGCTTTTTTCGTGATAAAAGCGTGGTGGACCTGATTATCGAGAAAATGCCGGTATCCATCTCGCTTGGCCTATGGTCAACACTGCTGGTCTACCTGATTTCCATTCCGCTGGGCATCCGTAAAGCCATCAAGAATGGGGAGAGCTTTGACATCTGGACCAGTACGGTGGTGATCATCGGCAATGCCATTCCCTCATTCCTGTTTGCCATTTTCCTGATTGTGCTGCTGGCCGGTGGCACTTACCTGAACTGGTTCCCGTTGCGGGGCCTCACCTCCCCCGATTTTGAAGAGCTCTCTCTTGTGGGTAAGGTCCTGGATTATTTTTGGCATCTGGCCTTGCCCATAACGGCACTGGTGATCGGTAGTTTCGCTACCCTGACCATGCTTACCAAAAACTCATTTCTCGACGAAATTGGTAAGCAATACGTAGTGACCGCACGGGCCAAAGGCCTGACGGAAAACCAGGTTCTGTATGGCCACGTTTTCCGTAATGCGATGTTGATCATCATTGCCGGCATTCCCGGTGCACTGGTTTCCATCTTCTTCACCGGCGCGTTCCTGATCGAGGTAATCTTCTCCCTGGACGGTCTGGGTCTGCTGGGTTTTGAATCCATCTTGTCGCGGGATTACCCGGTGATATTCGGCACCCTCTTTATCTTCACCCTCATTTCACTCATCGTGGGATTGATCAGCGACGTCACCTACACATTGGTGGATCCCAGAATTGATTTTGAGTCCAGGGGGTAACCATTGTTTAATTTTACCCCCATCAATGAGCGCCGTTTTCAACGTTTCAAGGCTAATAAACGGGGCTGGTACTCGCTGTGGATTTTCCTGGTCGTCTTTTTTGTCAGTCTTTTCGCGGAGCTTCTGGCCAATGACAAGCCTCTGCTGATCAAGTTCGATGAAAAATTCTATTACCCCATCCTCAACACCTATTCAGAAATCGAATTTGGTGGTGACCTGCCAACTGAGGCAGATTATCGTGACCAGTTCGTTATTGATCTGATCAATGAAAAAGGTTGGATGGTTTATCCACCGGTTCGGTTCAGTTACGACACCATTAATTACGACCTCAGTACCCCGGCCCCCTCTCCGCCTGATGGCGTTAACTTTCTGGGTACAGACGATCAGGGCCGGGATGTTTTGGCACGGGTCATCTATGGCTTCCGGATTTCGGTGCTGTTCGGGTTGGTACTGACCATATTCAGTTCCGTGGTGGGCATTGCCGCGGGCGCGCTGCAAGGTTATCACGGGGGAAAAGTGGATCTGTTCGGGCAACGTTTTATCGAAATCTGGTCATCCCTGCCCACTCTTTTCCTGCTGATCATTCTGTCCAGCATAGTGAAGCCCAATTTTTGGTGGTTGCTCGGCATCATGTTGCTGTTCAGCTGGATGACCCTGGTGCCCGTGGTCCGGGCCGAGTTCTTGCGTGGCCGTAACCTGGAATACGTCAAGGCGGCCAAAGCTCTGGGTCTTGAAGATTCCAAGATCATGGTTAAGCACATTCTGCCAAATGCCATGGTGGCCACCATCACCTTCATGCCATTTATCCTCACAGGATCAATCACCACCCTCACCGCACTGGACTTCCTCGGCTTTGGTTTACCGCCCGGTTCACCGTCGCTGGGAGAGCTGGTGTCCCAGGGCAAATCCAATCTACAGGCCCCCTGGTTAGGCATCAGTGCTTTTTTTGTCCTCAGCATCATGTTGACCCTGCTGGTTTTCATCGGAGAGGCCTTCCGTGATGCATTTGATCCAAGGGCCAGTTGATATGAGTGAGACCCCAGCACTGAAAATTGAATCCCTTTCGATCTCGTTTCAACAAGGCTCAAAGGAAACCCATGCGGTCAGAGATGTCAGCTTGGAACTGAAGCAAGGGGAAATGTTTGCCCTGGTGGGCGAAAGCGGGTCAGGGAAATCGGTAACGGCGATGGCCATTACCCAACTCTTGCCTCGTTCGGTCACCCACTATAACTCCGGGCGCATTCTGTACCAGTCGCAGGACTTACTGAAACTGTCACAAGAACAAATAAGGACGATACGCGGTAACAAGATCGCGATGATTTTTCAGGAACCCCTGACCGCGCTCAACCCATTGCACACAGTCCAAAAGCAAATTGGCGAGATCCTGAAAATCCATCGTAATTTGACGGGAAAACACACCGTTGCCCGAATTCTGGAACTGCTGACCCTGGTAGGCATTCCCGACCCCGAAACGAAGCTCAAGTCCTATCCCCATCAACTCTCAGGGGGCCAGCGGCAGCGGGTGATGATTGCCATGGCATTAGCCAACGAACCCGACCTGCTCATCGCAGATGAGCCCACTACAGCCCTGGATGTCACCATTCAGAAGCAAGTGCTGAACCTGCTGAAAGAACTCCAGCAAAAACTGAAGATGACGGTACTGTTGATCACCCATGACCTGGGCATTGTAAAACGATACGCTCACCGTGTGGGTGTGATGACCAAGGGCCAACTGGTGGAAGTGAACACCACGGAGCAACTCTTCAACGCCCCGCAGCATGAATACACCAAGTCGCTATTGGCAGCAGAGCCCAGTGGCCTGCCGGTTCCCCCAGATGACAGTGCCGATCCCATTATGAAAGTTCAGTCCCTGCGGGTCTGGTTCCCCATCAAGCGTGGCGTGTTCAAGCACACTGTGGGCCATGTCAAAGCGGTGGACGACATCAGTTTCACCATCAAGAAAGGCCACACACTGGGTATCGTCGGGGAAAGCGGTTCCGGTAAGACCACATTGGTGCAGGCCCTGCTCAGGCTCATCGAGAGTAATGGCAGCATTGAATTCGATGGCCAGGAGCTGGAATTCCTGAACTCCCAGCAGGTCAGGCCTCTACGCAAAAAAATGCAGATCGTGTTTCAAGATCCGTTCAGTAGCCTCTCACCCAGAATGAGTATTGGCGAGATCGTGGCTGAGGGCCTTAACATTCATCACATCGGCACCCAGGATGAGCGGGAGGCCAAGGTGATTAAAGCGCTGGAGGAAGTGGGGCTCGATCCCGAGATGCGCCACCGCTTTCCTCATGAGTTTTCTGGGGGGCAACGACAACGCATTGCCATTGCCAGGGCTCTGATCCTGGAACCCGAACTCATTGTTCTGGATGAGCCGACCTCTGCTCTGGACCGCTCTATCCAATCCCAGTTAATGGACTTGTTACGACAGCTCCAGCAGAAACATGGCTTTTCCTATTTGTTCATCAGCCACGACCTGAAAGTGGTAAAAACCATCGCCCACGACGTGCTGGTGCTGAAACAAGGTAAAGCGTTGGAGTGTGGTCCGGCTGATGCAGTCTTCAGCGCGCCACAGCATGATTATACACGGGAACTGATCAGCTCAGCGTTCGCCCTCTAGCGTGAGTTTTACAGGCGCTTCTCGAACGGACGCTGCAAGGGATATAGAAAAGGGCAAGTAAAAAGCGAGCTGTGTTGGAAGAAATCCACCATTGCGAAAAAGCCCCGACCATTCCAGACCGGGGCTTTTCATTTTCGAGCTTGAGCAATGCGCGTATCAACGCATTTCGATCTCAGCGCTATCCCTCAACGAGGCCACGTAATTGTTGAAATCCTGAGAGCCAAATTGCTGTGAGGCCGACGCCTTAGCCTGAACCACCTCGGTATCAGCAAGATCAAATTCGCCCTCCAACACCTCGGTCAGTACAACGATCTCCTGGTTACCGCTGGGCAGCGCCACCGTGCCAAAGCTGGGCTTATCCGAAGCTGGTCTGGGCAATTCAAAGGCCTTGGATAGGATTGAGCGGGAAACCTCAGTGGCGGCCTGACGTGACACCTCAACATCCTGGGACCACTCCAGACCAAACTCTTCAGCCACAGAGGTCAATGCCTCTCCGGCTTCCAATTTCTCGATGATCTGAGTTGCTTTCTGCTTCGCCAGTTCACGCACCTTCTGCTCAGTCAATGCGGTCTTCACCAACGATTCCACCTCTTCCAGGCTTTGGTCGCGGGCAGGCAGGTGCTCCGCCAAGCGCAGTATGGCGACTGTGTTGTTCGGGAGTTCTACCACTTCACTATTATGCCCCTCCTTCAGCACCGCTTCAGAGAACGCAGCAGTGATGAAATCGGAATCAGCCGCAACACCCGCTCCACCTCGAGGAGTGAAGAAGTCGGTAGTCTGGATTGGCTTGTTATAGGATTCTGAGATGAGCTGGAGATCGCCAGACTCGAACGCCTTGCGGCTGATATCATCAACGGCTTCATCCAGTTTTTCACGGGCCAGCTGACGCTTTAACTCTTGCGCCAATTGATCCTTGTGCGCCTCAAAAGAAGCCACTTCAGGGGTTTCGATATCTGTCAACTTGATGATGTGGAAACCAAACTCAGTCTTCACTATCCCGCTGGTATCCCCCTCTTTTTCCAGCCCGAACAGAGCATCTTCAAACGTGGGATCGAACAGACCACGTCCGGCATAGTCCAGATCCCCGCCTGTACTGGCCGTCGCGATGTCGTCAGAATAGTCCCGGGCAACCGCTTCGAAAGAATCACCGGATTGGAGTTTTTGCTGGACTTCCTGGATTCGAGCCTTGGCTTCATCCTCGTCCCGGTCGTCATTCACTTCAACCAGGATATGGGACGAACGACGCCGCTCCTGAGCAATCAAACCCTTTTTGTATTCGTCGTAAGCGGTAAGCAGATCCGTCTCTTCCACTGTCACATCCGAGGTAAAATCCTCAAGTGCAACACTCACGTAGCTGACTTTAACCTTCTCTTCAGTACGGTATTGCCCTCTGTTCTCATTGAAATAGTCATCGATCTCTTGTGAGGTCAGTTCAACGGAGTCCTTCAGCGGTGCAGCCTGTAGAGTGGCGTAGTCGATCTTACGTTTCTGATCATTGATCTTAACAACGTATTCCAGTTCAGGAGTCGTGATAAAGGCGGTTGCACCGATGCCTGACTGCAACTGCTCCAGCACCATACTTTCCTGCACTGCGCTGAACAAACCGGCTTTGCTGAAGTTCGCCTGAACCAGTAACGTTTCCAGCTTATCGTTGGAGAAGCTGCCGGATTCATCCTGGAACTGCGGTAATGAGCGCACATAGGATTTCACCAGGCTGCTGGACACCGCTAACCCTTCCTTCTCAGAAGCTTGACGAATCAACTCTTTCTGGATCAGTCCTTCAACCACCCGAGGCCGCAACAGATCGTCGGTCAGGAAGGAGTCATCAATGTTGCCACCCATCTGCTGTTTGAGATTGCGGCGTTGGTTCTCGATACCCCGACTCACGTCGATCTTGGAGATCTCTACGCCATTCACAACAAAAGCCACGTCCTGACCGCTGTTGGAATTGAAGATGCCTTCTATGCCGAAGAACGCGAACGGGAGAATGAATATGATAAGCAGAAGTTTGCCCAGCCATCCTCTGAGCAAGTTACGAAACTGCTGCATGATGTGTGCTCTCCAAAAGAGGGTCCCTGAAAATGAAAAGAGAAGCGTACCATAGATGCGCTTCTCTTCAATCTTACTTTAGGCTTCAGTCACCGAATTCTGCAAACGTCGAGTTTGGCGGAGCGGACGGGGCTCGAACCCGCGACCCCCGGCGTGACAGGCCGGTATTCTAACCAACTGAACTACCGCTCCAGAACTCAGAAAATAATTAAACAATTTAGAATGTTTTTTGGCCAAGCCGGGATAATTACGGACGACCATTGTCAGGTCTATTTAATTATTGTTGTTTACTTCAGTGACGAAACGCGAACAACCATTAATACGTATTAACCGTTGACCGCATCTTTAAGCGCCTTACCAGGCTTAAAGGTGGGGATTTTGGCAGCTGGAATTTCGATGGGCTGTCCGGTTTGTGGGTTGCGACCACTGCGGGCAGCACGGTCTTTAACAGCGAAGGTGCCAAAGCCAACCAGAACCACCTGATCGTTTTGCTGCAGAGCACCGGTTACGGTATCAATGACAGCATCCAGTGCACGACCAGCTTGAGCTTTAGGAATGTCAGCAGAAGCTGCAATGGCGTCGATCAATTCAGATTTATTCACAAGACTCCCCTTTTAAAAGAATTATGTCTGCGGATTTGACCAAGAATCTTGGCTCTATTTAGGTGAAAAACGTTCGGCCTAAGGACCGTGGAGGCCCCGTCTTTCGCGGCGGAGCAACTTTATACCAACTGCTAAAAAGGGCTGTCAAGCGCACCTCTCTCGCTGCAGATAAATATTTTTTTTCAAGTCATTTTTACGGGATTCTTATCTTATTTTTTGGGATGAAGGTTGAAATTAATAACCCGCTGCAGGCGGAAAAGCAATCCGGCCCGCAATAAAATCGGGCCGGTTTTAAAGCTTAGTGAGTACTTAGTCTATCACCATCGTCGTCTTCATTGTCGTCGCGTTTTGCCAGTTCCACCGATTCAGGCGCATCAGATTTCGGGCAAGGCTCCGGCATCGACACCAACGCCAACTCGAGAACTTCGTCAATCCATTTAACGCAATGAATATCCAAATCTTCCTTTATGTTGTCAGGAATTTCTTTTAAGTCCCGTTCATTTTCTTTTGGAACGATGATCGTGGTGATTCCTCCGCGATGGGCCGCCAACAGCTTCTCTTTCAGCCCACCAATTGGCAAGACCTGGCCCCGCAACGTGATCTCTCCGGTCATCGCCACATCGGAGCGCACCGGGATATTGGTTAATACCGACACTAAAGCGGTACACATGCCGATGCCGGCGCTGGGGCCATCTTTTGGAGTAGCCCCTTCAGGTACGTGAATGTGAATATCATTGCGGTCATGAAATTCCGGGGAAATACCCAACATGTGAGACCGGCTTCGAACCACCGTGAGGGCGGCCTGAATGGACTCCTGCATGACGTCCCCAAGCGACCCTGTCCGAATCTGGCGCCCTTTCCCAGGGACCGCTGCGGCCTCTATGGTGAGAAGTTCACCGCCCACAGAGGTCCAGGCGAGTCCGGTCACCTGTCCGATTCTGTCCTCATCTTCCTTCTTGCCGTAATTGAACTTGCGCACACCGCTATAGTCTTCCAGCAGCTCTGGAGAGATGGTAATGGGTTCCAACGTGGCACTGAGTACGTTTTCCTTCACATGCTTGCGGCAGACTTTTGCAATCTCCCGCTCCAAGCCACGCACACCTGATTCGCGGGTGTAGTAACGGATAAGATGGCGAATTGAGTCATCACTCATGACCAACTCTTCGTCCTTGAGCCCGTTCATTTTTCGTTGCTTGGGGACCAGGTACTGTTGGGCGATATTCAGTTTCTCGTCTTCCGTATAGCCAGGAATGCGAATGACTTCCATCCGGTCCAGTAGAGGTGCCGGGATATTCATGGAATTTGATGTGCAGATGAACAACACGTCGGACAAGTCGTAGTCCACTTCCAGATAGTGGTCATTGAACGTGTTGTTCTGTTCTGGGTCCAGAACCTCCAACAGAGCGGATGCGGGGTCGCCCCGCATATCCACGCCCATCTTGTCGATTTCGTCCAGCAGGAACAGAGGATTCTTCACGCCCACTTTTGAGATTTTCTGCACCAGCTTGCCGGGCATGGAGCCGATGTAGGTGCGGCGATGACCGCGAATTTCCGCTTCGTCACGCACGCCACCTAACGCCATCCGAACAAACTTACGGTTAGTGGCTTTGGCAATGGATTGCCCCAATGAGGTTTTTCCAACCCCCGGCGGGCCCACCAAACACAACACCGGGCCTCGAATCTTGTTTACCCGGGCTTGAACGGCGAGATATTCCAGGATGCGCTCCTTGACTTCGTCCAGACCATAATGATCCTGATCGAGAATCTCTTTGGCCTTCTTGAGGTCGTGGCGTACCTTGCTCTTCTTCTTCCACGGCAGATTCACCATCCAATCCAGGTAACTGCGTACCACCGTTGCCTCAGCGGACATGGGAGACATCATTTTTAATTTATTCAACTCGGCGCGGGTTTTCTCCTTCGCCTCTTTCGTCATACCTGAGGATTCGATTTTCTTTTCGAATTCTTCCAGTTCGTTACCACCCTCTTCCAGATCGCCGAGCTCCTTCTGGATCGCTTTCATCTGCTCGTTGAGGTAGTACTCGCGCTGACTTTTCTCCATCTGCTTTTTAACACGACCGCGAATTCTCTTCTCAACCTGCAGCAGGTCGATTTCTCCCTCCATCAGCGCCATGAGGTGATCGATGCGCTCACGAATATCGAAAATCTCAAGAATGCGTTGCTTGTCCTGAATTTTCAGCGCCAGGTGGGCAGCAATGGTATCCGACAATCGGCCGGGTTCGTCAATGTTGCTCACGGACGTCAGTATCTCGGATGCCACCTTTTTGCTGAGTTTCACATACTGCTCAAACTGGGAAAGCAGTGAGCGGACCAATACCTCACCTTCCCTCTCATCAATGTGGGAAAACGGCGTCTCTTTTACTTCTGCTTTCAGGTAACCGTCATCCAGTGTCACATTTTTAGTGAAAGCCCGGCTGGCACCTTCCACCAAAACTTTCACCGTACCGTCTGGTAATTTGAGCAACTGCAGAATCGTGGCAACGGTTCCCACCTGATAAAGATCACTCGGCGCTGGGTCATCATCCGAAGCGTTGACTTGAGCGACCAGCACTATTTGCTTGTCGCTTTCCATTGACTCCTCCAATGCCTTGATTGATTTCTCACGACCCACAAACAGAGGTATCACCATGTGGGGATAAACCACCACATCGCGGAGAGCCAATAACGGGAAAGGTTTTGCTTCGCTGGGAAATGCCATTGCCAGTACCTGTTGAAAAGAAGGGTGTGACTGGCAGGATTCAATTATCGTGCCGCTCACAGGAATATGTATCTACAATGGGGCCACCTAGTGAATTAATCAAGGGGCCAGCGCTTGTATTCGAATAAAAAGGGGCCGAAAGGCCCCTTTTTACAACGCTGAAATGTTGTTAATCGTCCGGCACCGCTTTCGCCTGATCATTGTTTTCATAGATCATCAACGGCTCGGATTCCCCTTTGATCACAGCACCATCTATAACAACCTTAACGAGGTTTTTCATAGAAGGCACATCATACATGGTATCCAACAATACCGACTCGAGAATGGATCGAAGTCCACGGGCACCGGTCTTGCGCTCCATGGCTTTTTTCGCCACCGCAACCAGAGCATCTTCACGGAAATCCAGATCAACGTTATCAAGCTCGAACAACTTACTGTATTGCTTGGTCAGTGAGTTTTTCGGCTCAGTGAGAATCTGGACCAACGCCTCTTCATCCAACTCTTCGAGGGTGGCAATCACGGGAAGACGACCGACAAACTCAGGGATCAAACCATAACGAACCAGATCTTCCGGCTCCACTTCTTTCAAAGTTTCCCCGACTGAACGTTTGTCGTCTTTGCTTTTCACCATTGCTGAGAATCCGATACCGCTTTTCTCAGAGCGATCACTGATCACCTTGTCCAGGCCGGCAAAGGCTCCACCACAAATAAACAGGATATTGGACGTATCCACCTGCAGGAATTCCTGCTGGGGATGCTTGCGTCCGCCCTGGGGTGGGACAGAAGCCACGGTACCCTCGATCAGCTTCAACAACGCCTGCTGCACGCCTTCGCCGGAAACATCACGGGTGATGGATGGGTTGTCAGATTTGCGTGAAATTTTGTCAATCTCGTCGATATATACGATGCCCATCTGTGCTTTCTCGACATCGTAGTCACATTTCTGCAGTAGTTTCTGGATAATATTCTCAACGTCTTCACCAACATAGCCCGCTTCCGTCAGGGTAGTGGCATCCGCGATAGTAAAAGGTACGTTCAGAAGACGAGCCAAAGTTTCCGCCAACAGGGTTTTACCACTTCCGGTAGGTCCAATCAGCAGGATATTACTCTTACCCAGCTCCACTTCCGCACTGCTGCCCTTGGCGGATTTCGCAGACCCGGATCGCAAGCGTTTATAGTGGTTATACACCGCTACGGACAAAACTTTCTTCGCCCTTGACTGACCGATGACATAGTCGTCCAGAATAGCCTTGATTTCGGAGGGAGTGGGCAGTTTGTCAGATGTGCTGTCACTGCTTTCTTCCTGAACTTCTTCACGAATGATGTCGTTGCAGAGATCTACACACTCATCGCAGATAAAAACAGAGGGTCCGGCAATGAGCTTGCGCACTTCGTGTTGGCTTTTGCCACAAAAAGAGCAGTAGAGCAGCTTTCCGCTGTCTTCACCTTTGCCGTCTCTTTCGTCAGTCATTTATTTACCTCATTGAACCTGCATCTTCACATATAGAAAGATGCAGCGAAAACCCCGTTTTTGCAAGTCCGGGATTCCCGCACATTTCATGTATTATTTAACAAAGAAGCATAAGTCATTGTATTTATTATTATCGCTTCTCAAGAACCTGGTCAACCAGACCATATTCTTTTGCATCATAAGCGCTCATGAAGTTATCCCGATCGGTGTCCTGTTCAATCTTCTCAATAGGTTGACCGGTATGGCTCGCCAGAATTTCGTTAAGACGCTTTTTCATCTGGATGATTTCACGCGCATGGATCTCAATATCCGAAGCCTGGCCCTGAAAGCCGCCAAGGGGTTGGTGAATCATGACCCGTGAATTCGGCAGGCAATAGCGTTTGCCGGATGCGCCAGCCGTCAGCAGCAGCGACCCCATAGAGCAGGCCTGCCCCACACACATGGTAGACACATCAGGCTTGATGAACTGCATCGTGTCGTAAATCGCCATACCAGCAGTTACCGATCCACCAGGAGAATTGATGTAGAAGTGGATATCCTTGTCTGGATTTTCCGACTCAAGAAACAGGAGTTGCGCCACAATCAAGTTCGCCATGTGGTCTTCCACCTGACCCACCATGAATATCACTCGTTCTTTTAACAAGCGTGAGTAGATGTCGAAGGATCGCTCCCCTCGAGCTGTCTGCTCTATAACCATGGGAACCAGTCCGGTATTCAGGATGGGATTGCGATCTAACAGTTCTTCATAACGGTGGGACATGTCATGATCCTTACAATTTAAGACAATGGGGGTGGTCTTGTAACAAAAGGTCCAGCACACTAAGTAAGTGAGGCCTTTATAAGGGATTTCAATACCTTGGCTCGCATTTATTTACTATAGCGCCAATATGAATAGGATCACATGCTTTAGGCAAAAAAAAACGCGGCACTGTGGCCGCGTTTTCGATCTGGTCGTTTCTTACTCAGCCTCTTCCTGGGGCTGTTTAACCGCTTCTTCGTAACTCATTTCCTGATCAGTTACAGTAGCCTGCTCCAGAATCAGGTCCACTACCTGGTCTTCCAGCACCATGGCTTCAACCTGCTGCAACATTTGCTGGTTCTCATAGTACCAGGCGACAACCTGTTCAGGGTTTTCATAAGGCTGGGCCATCTCTTCGATGGTGCTGCGCACACGGGAGGCGTCCGCCTTGACTTCTTTCTCTTTGATCAGCTCACCCAGCACCAGAGCCAATTTAACAGCACGGGTAGCCTGGCCTTCGAACAGCTCAGCAGGCAGCATATTCATATCGAAATTTTGACCACCACCAAACTGCTGTAGCATTTGCTGACGCTGACGGTTGATTTCGGAATCGATCAACGCCTTCGGCACTTCGACATCGTTGTTTTCCAGAACACCGTCCATCACCGCTTTCTTAACCCGGTTTTTCACCGCGTTTTTCAGCTCGCGTTCCATGTTTTTACGAATTTCGGAGCGGAACTCGTCCAGGCTGGCTTCTTCTTTCTGAGTGAAGTTCTTGATGAACTCAGCATCAACTTCGGGCAGCGTGCGCGCCTGAACCTGATTTACAGTGATTTTGAACTGGACGGGTTGGCCTTTCAGCTCTTCAGAGTGATAGTCTTCAGGGAAGGTCACATCAATGACTTTTTCTTCGCCTTTGGACATACCCACGATACCGTCTTCAAATCCTGGAATCATGCGTCCGGAACCCAGCACCAGATCCTGGCCCTGGGCGGTTCCACCCTCGAAGGCAACACCATCTTTAGTGCCTTCGAAATCAATATTCACCTGATCGTCCTGCTCAGCAGCACGCTCGACGTCGGCGAAGGTTGCACGCTGTTCGCGCAGACGCTCGATCATACTATCGATGTCGCCTTCGCCAATTTCAGCAATGGGCCGCACCACTGAAATCTGCTCCAGGCCTTGGACCTGAACTTCGGGATAAACTTCAAAAGTGGCAACGAATTCGAGATCCTTGCCTGGCTCATCAGTGGTACGTTCAATTGATGGGTAACCAGCGGGGCTCAGGGACTCCTTGGTGACCGCATCGTAGAATGAATTACTGACCACTTCGCCAATGACTTCTTCGCGAATGGATTTGCCAAAGCGGCGACGAACTTCTTTCAAGGGCACTTTGCCGGGGCGAAAACCATCGATGCGAACGCGCTTGGCGGCATCCTTGAGTTTTTCATCGACCGCTGTATCAATTTTTTCAGCTGGAACGCCCACGGTCAGTTTACGACCCAGTCCAGAGGTGGTTTCAACGGAAACTTGCATAGTTACGTCACCTTTCGGTTGTGTGCTCTTAAAACAAGAAACCGGCAATATCCTGAGGACATTACCGGTCTCGATTTTGGCCCCTTAACGCTGAATCGCAGCATTCAGGAATAATGGGGTGGACGATGGGACTTGAACCCACGACGACCGGAATCACAATCCGGGGCTCTACCAACTGAGCTACGCCCACCAGCAAACCGCTGTACAAACCCGGCTACTTTACCGGTTTTGATCGTTCAGATGAAGAGCCTGGCGCGCCCGGCAGGACTCGAACCTGCAACCGCCGGCTTAGAAGGCCGATGCTCTATCCGGTTGAGCTACGAGCGCAATAACCCGAGTACACTGCTAATCATCTGATTTTATTGATCATTCTGGTCGGGGCAGAGGGATTCGAACCCCCGACATCCTGCTCCCAAAGCAGGCGCGCTACCAGACTGCGCTATGCCCCGTTCTCCCACCACACCGGTGAAGAGGGCCGCATGATATACATCCGCCGGGGACTCGTCAAACACTTTCATAAAATTCAATGAGATCAACCTCTTGATGCCAGATCTTTACCCCAGTGCAGGTATAATGAGACAATACCGCGCCTGAGAAAGAGCCCCCGATTTGCACCTTGTATTTTGCCTGGAATCTGAACGTAACCTATGACCGCGAACATCATTGATGGCACTGCCATTGCCGCTGGCCTTAAGGCTGAGATCAAACACGCTGTTGCCAAACGCCTGCAGGATGGCAAACGGGCTCCCGGACTGGCGGTGATTCTGGTGGGCAACGACGCTGCTTCTGCCGTTTATGTTAATAAAAAGCGCCAGTCCTGCGAGGAAGTTGGCTTCCTCTCACGCTCATTTGACCTGCCCGCCGACACCACACAGGATGCGCTCAATGATCTGGTGGCAACGCTGAACAATGATCCGGAGATCGACGGCATTCTGGTGCAACTGCCCCTCCCTTCTCATCTGGACGACAAGGAAGTCATCAACGCCATTCGCCCCGATAAGGATGTAGACGGCTTTCACCCCTACAATATGGGGCGACTGGTACAACGCATCCCCCTGCTTCGCCCGTGCACGCCAAAAGGCATTATGCGGCTGATTGAATCCACCCAGGTGCCACTTCATGGCCTGGAAGCGGTGATTGTGGGGGCGTCCAATATCGTCGGGCGACCAATGACCCTTGAGCTCTTGTTGGCGGGGTGCACCGTCACCACCTGCCATCGTTTCACTAAACACCTGCAGCAACACGTTGAGCGGGCCGACTTGCTGGTCGTGGCGGTTGGCAAACCGAAGTTCATCCCCGGAGACTGGATCAAGCCCGGCGCGATCGTCATCGACGTAGGCATAAACCGCTGCGACGATGGCAAACTGAGGGGTGACGTGGAGTTTGCCCCTGCCCTGGAACGGGCTGGTTGGATCACCCCGGTGCCCGGTGGAGTTGGGCCACTTACTGTAGCAACCCTCTTGGAAAACACGCTGATTGCCGCACAGGATCTGCACCCTTAGCGCACCTTTTTCTTTCAACAAACACAAAACCACAGGACAAACCAATGGAAGCAATTCTCGTTATTCTTCATACCAGCATGGGCGATATCAAACTCGAACTAAACAAGGAAAAAGCGCCCGTAACCGTGGAAAACTTTGTGAGTTATGTGAATGATGGCCATTACAACGGCACGGTCTTCCACCGGGTTATCGATGGATTCATGATTCAAGGGGGTGGCTTTGACAAAGACATGCAGCAGAAGCCCACCAAGGACCCCATCAAGAACGAAGCCAATAACGGCCTGAAAAACGATGCCGGTACCATTGCCATGGCCCGCACCCAGGACCCGCATTCCGCATCCGCGCAATTCTTTATCAACGTCAAAGGCAATGACTTCCTGAACTTCTCCGGTGAAAGCACGCAGGGCTGGGGTTACGCGGTATTCGGCAAGGTCGTCGATGGCATGGACGTAGTAGACCAGATCAAAGCGGTTAAAACCGGCCGTCACGGTTTCCACCAGGATGTTCCCATGGAACCCGTAATTATTGAGACCGCAGAAGTGGTATCAGAGTAAGAATGCGAACTCTGCTGATTTCAGATCTGCACCTAGAAGATCAGCGCCCGGACATTACCCGGGCGTTGTTCCATCTGCTGGACCGCTTCGAGGGCAAACTGGACCAGCTCTTCATCCTGGGAGATTTTTTTGAAATCTGGCTGGGAGATGATGCGCTGACCACGACCGCCACCGAGGTAGCGAGAAGGCTGCATAAGTTTTCTCATGCTGGTGCAGCTGTATTTATCATGCATGGTAATCGGGATTTTCTCATCGGAGAACAATACGCCGAGGCGTGTGGCGCGCAACTGATCCATGAGCCTTATCTCACCGACATCGCAGGCCGCCCCACGCTGCTGATGCACGGCGACACACTGTGCACTGATGACGTCTTGTACATGGACTTTCGCAAAATGGTGCGCAACCCTGAATGGCAGGCCGCATTCTTATCCAAACCCTTGGCTGATCGCATTGCCTTCGGTAAACAGGCTCGCTCGCAAAGCCAGGCCGACGCCAAAGACAAGAGCTATGAGATCCTGGATGTCAATCCGGAGGAAGTGGAACAGGTATGCTCTCAATACCAGGTGCCGCTGTTCATTCATGGGCACACTCATCGACCAGCTCGGCATCAGGTCGAACTGAAGGACGCCCGCTGTGAACGCATCGTGTTGGGTGATTGGCACGCCAAAGGTTGGTATCTGCTGGCGGAGGAAAACACACTGGAACTCAGGAGTTTTGAATTTACTGAAGTGCCAGCATGAACGTTGCGGTAGCCTAGCGGGGTGTTATGAGGGGATTCCGCTGTGAAAGCGCAACTCCTGATCCGCAGACTCTATTAGATCCCGCTCTATTTCCCGAAACACATTGACCCGGTTATCTATGGGGTCCGGTGAATATTCACGGGCAAGCTCAAGATAGTCTTCGAAGTGCCGACTTTCCGACTTCAGAAGAAACTGGTAGTACTTGCCGATGTCCTGAGTTTCCGGATTCTCCAGCAGGCGCGGTGCCAATGCCTCGAATCGCTCACAGGACCGTGCTTCGATAAAGCCGCCGATGATTAATGTGTCCACCAACTTCTGCGGCTCGGTTTGACGAATATGTTTGCGCAGCCCCATGGCATACCGGGAAGGCGACAGATGATCGTACTGCACACCGTGCTTTTCCATCAGCTCCACTACCTGCTCGAAATGCAGTAACTCTTCTCGGGCCAGCTGGGACAGCTTGGCGAGCAAGTTGCGCCGGTCCACATACCGGAACAACAAGTTTAAGGCCGTAGACGCCGCCTTCTTTTCGCAGTGAGCATGGTCAATCAACAAAACAGGCAGGTTGGCCAGCGCCGCGTCAATCCATTGGGAAGGCGTTCCACATCCCAGGAACGCCCTCACTTCACTCATCTCAGCCATGTTTACCTATCTCTGGAGCAACAAAAAACGGGATTATACGTACACCATAGTGCGAAATCGATTTTTATCCTATTCTATGACCCAATGATTTTTTCGGGGGCGAGCGCGCAGGTGGAAAGACAGTCTCAGAACCAGGCAGTTGGCAATGATGTGGGCGGCAAGCTCCTGGCGGCTGCCATTGTTGTAGTGGGCAAGCTTCCTCTGTGGTTATTGGGCACAATCGGCGACTTCCTCGGTCGACTGGTATGGTACCTCGCTCCCGGAGCCAGGAAGGTCACCTTGGTGAATCTGGAGATGTGCTTCCCGGACATGGACCCTCAGGAAAGGCTTACACTTGCCAAACAATCGATCCGGGAAACCACGCGCACCGCTCTGGAAATCGCAGCCACCTGGAGCCAGCCAGCGGACAAACTGCTACCCCTGATCACCCATGCCGATAACGAAAAGATCCTCGACGAGGCCCTCGCCAACCACAAAGGCGTTGTATTCATCGTACCCCATTTCGGCAACTGGGAACTGTCCAACTTCTATATGGCGAGGAAGTGCGATTTGCTGGCTATGTATAAGGCGGTGGAATCCCCTGCCCTGGACAACCTGATATACCGGGCCCGCTCGCAAAACACAGAAATGGTCACCGCCGATAAACGGGGGGTGGTAGCCCTGTTTAAGGCCCTGCCGAAAGGCAAGGCGACCGGGGTGCTCCCGGACCAGGAGCCAACCCTGAAAAGCGGGGTTTGGGTGCCCTTTTTCGGCGTTCAAGCCCTGACGCCAAGGCTTGTTTGCAAGCTCGCCAATGACACCGGTTCTGTGGCCATCGGCTTTGGCTGCCAACGCAACCCGGATGGTAAAACCTTCCATGTGTTTTACGAGCCAGTGGATGCGGATTTCTATTCCGATGATGTTGAAGTGTCAGCCGCAGCCATGAATCGATGTGTTGAGCGCATCATTTTGCGCGACCCGAAACAGTACCAATGGGAGTACAAACGCTTCAAGCGTCGCCCGCACAATCAACCGCGGCCCTACCAATGACCGTCAGGTCACCCGGTTCAACCGCTGCATTATTCAATAAATCAATAACTTGCATAAACGTCCTGAATGAGGGCAGCACGAATAGGTTACTGTAAACCCGTTTGAACTTTGGTATAATTCCCGCGCTAAATTTTCGAGATCGCTCGCTCGCCTTACATTGGCGGGCATCCGCTGGCTGGCAAAACCGGCCCACCGCAATCGAAGTCACACTGTAGAGAGGTCATACCGTGCTCGAAGCTTATCGCAAACATGTAGAAGAACGCGCCGCCCAAGGCATTCCCCCCAAGCCCTTGGACGAACAACAGGCTGCCGACCTGGTGGAGCTGCTCAAAAACCCACCAGCAGGCGAAGAGGATTTCCTGGTTGAGCTGCTGACCTATCGTATTCCCGCCGGTGTTGACCAGGCTGCATACGTAAAAGCCGGATTCCTGGCTGCTGTCGCCAAAGGTGAAACCAGCTCCCCCTTGGTGGACAAGCGCAAAGCCACTGAGCTGCTGGGTACCATGCTGGGTGGCTATAACGTTGAGCCAATGATCGATTTGCTGGACGACGCGGAAGTGGGTGATCTGGCGGTAGCCGGTTTGTCCAAAACACTGCTGGTATTCGATGCGTTTCACGATGTGGTGGAGAAGGCCAAGTCCAGCGAGAATGCCAAGAAGGTCCTGCAGTCCTGGGCCGAAGGTGAGTGGTTTACCAGCAAGCCCGAATACCCGGAGAAGCTGACCATCACTGTATTCAAGGTGACAGGTGAGACCAATACCGACGATCTTTCCCCTGCGCAAGACGCTTGGTCCCGCCCCGACATTCCTTTGCATGCCAACGCCATGTTGAAAAACGAACGCGAAGGCATCAAGCCGGAACAACCTGGTGAAATCGGCCCTATCAGCCAGCTCGAAGCGCTGAAAGCAAAAGGCCACACCGTAGCTTACGTTGGAGACGTTGTCGGTACCGGTTCCTCCCGCAAATCCGCCACCAACTCTGTATTGTGGTTTACCGGTGATGACATTCCCTTCATCCCCAACAAGCGCCAGGGCGGCGTTTGTATCGGTGGAAAGATCGCTCCCATTTTCTTCAATACCATGGAAGACGCTGGCGCCCTGCCCTTTGAAACCGATGTTTCCAACCTCAATATGGGTGACGTGGTCGACATCTACCCCTATGAAGGCAAGATCAAGAAGCACGGTAGCGACGAAGTGATTTCTGAATTCGAACTGAAATCCGACGTTCTGCTTGACGAAGTACGGGTAGGCGGTCGTATCAACATGATCATCGGTCGCGGGTTGACTAACCGGGCCCGTGAAACCCTCGGCATGGGGCCAACCGATATGTTCCGCACCCCGGTGGACGTTGCAGAATCGGATAAGGGCTACACCCTGGCTCAGAAAATGGTTGGCAAAGCGTGCGGCGTTGAAGGCGTTCGCCCAGGTCAATATTGCGAGCCTAAAATGACGACCGTTGGCTCTCAGGACACCACTGGCCCCATGACCCGTGATGAACTGAAAGACCTGGCGTGCCTGGGTTTCTCCGCAGACCTGACCATGCAATCATTCTGTCATACGGCGGCTTACCCGAAACCCGTTGATGTTGAAACCCAGCACACTTTGCCTGACTTCATCATGAACCGAGGTGGTGTGTCCCTGCGCCCTGGTGACGGTATTATTCATAGCTGGCTGAACCGCATGCTGTTACCAGACACCGTTGGCACGGGCGGTGACTCTCATACCCGTTTTCCGATTGGTATCTCCTTCCCGGCCGGCTCTGGACTGGTGGCGTTTGCGGCTGCGACTGGTGTAATGCCCCTGGATATGCCTGAGTCTGTATTGGTCCGGTTCACGGGTACCCGTCAACCCGGCATCACATTGCGTGACCTGGTACACGCGATTCCACTTTACGCCATCAAAGCCGGCATGCTGACGGTGGAGAAAAAAGGCAAGAAGAACATCTTCTCTGGTCGGGTTCTTGAAATTGAAGGCTTGGAAGATCTCACGGTTGAGCAGGCATTCGAATTGTCTGACGCGTCAGCTGAACGTTCCGCGGCAGGTTGCACCATCACATTGTCTGAAGAGTCCGTAGGCGAATACCTGAAATCCAATATCACCCTGCTGAAGTGGATGATTGCCAATGGCTACGGTGCTGCTCGCACTCTGGAGCGTCGAATCACCGCCATGGAAGAATGGCTGGCCAACCCGAGCCTGATGCGCGCGGATGCCGATGCAGAGTACCTGGAAGTGATCGAAATCAACATGGATGATATCAAAGAGCCAATTCTGTGCTGCCCCAACGACCCAGACGATGCAAAAACCTTGTCTGACGTGGCGGGTGACAAGATTGACGAAGTATTCATCGGTTCCTGCATGACCAACATCGGTCATTTCCGTGCAGCCGGTAAACTGCTGGAGAAGGTACCGGGAGGCTCCCTGAGCACTCGACTGTGGCTGGCACCACCTACCAAGATGGACGAACACCAGTTGATGGAAGAAGGCTACTACAACATCTACGGCCGAGCCGGTGCCCGTACCGAGATGCCCGGCTGCTCCCTGTGCATGGGTAACCAGGCGCGCGTTGCTCCCAACACCACAGTGGTATCCACCTCCACCCGTAACTTCCCCAATCGTTTGGGCCAGGGTGCCAATGTGTATCTGGGATCTGCTGAACTGGCTTCAGTGGCCGCAGTATTGGGTAAACTGCCTACCGCAGAAGAGTACATGGCCTACGCGAAAGATATCGACAGCATGGCAGCGGATATCTACCGCTACCTGAACTTCGATAAAATGACCGAATACCAGGAAGTCGCTGACAAAGTGAAGATCCAGGTTGCGCAGGATGCGTAAATAGAAAAAGCCCCGCAATGCGGGGCTTTTTTTTTGAGCCGTTAAAATGCGTGACGGAGCCCGATGCTGAAACCCGTACTGTCCACGTCAAAAGGTTTCGAGCTTTCGTCCAGAAAATCCAGACGACGCTTGAATAACAATTCTGAACTGATGCTCCACCCCGGATTCAACAGATAGGTGGCACCCACTCCACCATAAAAGCCAAACCCATTATCGCTGGCTGAATCAGAGCCGGCCGGTTTGAGATCGTAGAACGCCTCGTCCAACTCGATCTCCATATTGTAGGCCAAAGCCCCCAGTCGAACGTAGCCGGCAAGTCGCTCAGCGAACCGTTGCTGATACTGTATCCCCAGCAGAAAATCCCAGCTGCTGATACTGAGTTGATAAGATCCGGTATTGTCCTCAAGGGTCTCTGTCTGTGAGTCGAAAATGCCCGACAGTCCGGCTTCGAGTAACAGCAAATCGTTCAGGGTCCAACGTGCGCCGATTTCAGCCCCCACCGTACCATCAAAGTCCGCACCCTCCACATCAATCCAGTCATAGCCTGCACTGACAAAACCATGGTCAAATTGCACCGCCTGGTTTGGTTCTGCAACTATTGAGACCGACAGAGTTGCTAATGACGCCGCTAATAATATTCGAAGCATCATGGTTGGAATCTCACTGTTACGGTGTCACTGGTACTGCCAATGGCGTAACCTCCACTGATCCCCGCTCCCAGCTCGTTGCTGATTTCCCTGAAAATAGTGAGAGACAGAGTGCAGTAGTCCAACTCGAATGCCTCCATCTCTATTTCCTGAGGGCTGATCAATCCAAAACTGTAGGCTTCGATAATTGAACCAACGATGATTAAACTCAGTTGATCAATAAAGTTCGTCACTGAATTAATGAAATTGGTGGAAGGAATCAAAGCACCCAGATTGATCGTGTGGGAACCGGTGTCGGCAGCGCCCAGTATGGCGGACGTACCCCACTGGAGACTGCGTTCACCTGAGTAACAAGTTTGAACGGTCGCCAGTCGGATCTGCTCAGTAGTGGGCGACGTTGCCCAAGTCAACATTATATCCTGGCTGCGATCGGTGTAGATTTCGTTACCTATGGGGGCATCCAGCACCAGGGGATCGGGAAAATTGATACTGGTGCTAAGCCCTACCAGTTCACCTGGGCCAGGGTCCACCAACAACTCATCGACCGGATACCAACGATCCTCTCTCGCAGCTTCCGGGTCGTGCACGATGGTGAAGGTGACACCGGCAGCAGGATCATCCGTCTGGAGTTGTGAACGATAATTGCCGCTCAGATTCTCCAGCGAGCGCAGAATCACGGCGTCGCCGTCGGATTCTGCCTCGATGATGTCACCGCCGACCAAAGGCTGCTTGCGGCCATCTTTGTAAAAGGAGGCAGCGACGTTGATTACCTGGGCACCCGCGGGAAGGTCGGCCTGGACGGTGGCTGAAAACCCCTCCAGTGAGACCGGGTCCCGAAGGGAATCGCTGCTCCCGCTGTAACAGGCACTCAGGGCGCACCCCATGGCCAGAACAGAAAGGAATCTTCCAAGCATTTCAGGCATTACAGACTCAATCGTTTGAATACAAATTCCGGGATGGATTTGATGACCTGCATGATCCCCCACCAGAACCAGGGCAGGTACACCACGCCTCGGTTCTTGTCGATCGACTTTACTATACCCGCTGCCACCTGATCAGGGGTAGCCCACAGGGGTCCGCCTTTGTCAAAATCCGCTGTCATGGGGGAGTCGACAAAGCCGGGCTTGATCGTCGTCACCATCACACCGCGCTTGAACAAGCGATTCCTCAACCCCTGCAGGAACAAGCTCACCATCCCTTTGGCGGAACCATAAACGTAGTTGGATTGGCGCCCCCGATCCCCGGCCACGGAAGAGATCACCGCAATGTGGCCGGACCCGGCTGCCTCAAACTCATTGGCAGCGATGGTGCAAAAGGATAATACACTGGTGGCGTTGATATTGATCTCTGCTAACGCCTGACCGAAGTCTGCCTCACAGCGCTTCTGATCCGGCAGGGTGCCATGGGCGATGAAGATACCGTCGACACGGCCCATGGCGGCTTTCGCCTGTTCCCAGCAGGCTTGATGTTTGTCTATTTGTGCAATATCAAGCACGTGGGTGAATACGGACTCTGCTCCCCGAACTTTATAGTCCTGCTTCACGCTTTCCAGCTTGTCGGGGTTACGCCCAACCAGGAACAAATTGTAACCGCGTGTTGACCACAAACGGCATACCGACTCTGCGATGGCGGAAGTAGCGCCAATGACGATCCAGTTTTTCATTTCGATGGTTCCATAACTCGCTGCCAGAAACTTGAATTGATCCCAGGGTCCCTGAAAGATTCCAGTTTATCGGCATTGGGGTAAAAGCGTTTGAAGTGTTCGGATTTCATATGAGCATCTTTGGCCGGATATAACGCGCCCCCGGCCTGTACCACCACCTCGTCCAACTGATCAAACAGGTGCATGGTTTGGGCGCCTTTGTATGGGAAATCCAGCGCCAGCGTCGTGCCGGGTCTGGGGAAAGAGTTCAACGCGGGGGACGGGACATCTCCAAACACTTTCAGAACCGCCAGGAACGATCCATAGTTGGCGCGACCAATGCGTTGCAACAGCTCGCTGATGGCCGCTTCACTGTGTTCCATGGGGACAACGCACTGGTACTGCAAAAAACCGTTGGGGCCGTACATGCGATTCCAATTCTGAACATGATCCAGCGGATAGAAAAAAGGATCGTAGTGCGTTGTCTGGGTCACCCGCTTTTCCAGTTGGCGATGGTAGTACAGCCAGTTGAATGCTTTCAAAGAAGCGCTGTTAACCAATGAAACGGGAGGGTCCAGCGGGATAGTCAAGGTATGCTGAGACGGCGCAGGCTTCGGCTGCGTCACTCTGGCGTGATTGGCGCGGGAGAAATGCCCACGCCCCAACTGGTCACCGGACGCCAGGCAATCCACCCAGGCCACAGTGTATTCAAATTCCTGCTCGGATTCCTGGGACAACGCAAAAAAGTCCGCCAGGTTTTGGTACTTGATGTTCTCCACGTTGACCGCCGAATTGGGGACCCGCTTTAACTTGAACTCGGCCCAGGTAATGAGGCCGGTCAGGCCTAAACCCCCGATAGTGGCAGCGAACCATTCCACGTTCTCAGTGGGCGAACACAACCGCACGCTGCCATCGGTTCGCAGCAGCTCAAACTGGGTCAGGTGTGCCCCAAAGGTGCCCTCTACATGATGATTCTTGCCATGCACATCGTTGGCAATGGCGCCTCCCACTGTGGCGAATTTTGTGCCCGGCGTGACGGCGAGAAACCACCCTTGCGGCTCCACCACGGACAGAATTTCCGCCAATGTGACACCGGCTTCGCAACGGATAATGCCGGTCTCCGCATCGAAAGCCATAAACCGGTTCATGAAACGGGTGGACAGCACCGTGCCCTCGTGCAGCATGCAGCTGTCACCGTAGCTGCGCGCGTTACCTTGAGGCAGGAAGACACCGGGCATATCCAAAGACTGAGGTCTCCAGTGCAGATCCCGGCCTTTTTGCGATTTGTAGGGATAACGTCCCCAGGACACATACGGTTTTGTCATCGCCTACACCGCCATGAGCATGAACCCGGCGATCAGTGCGCCACACACCAGGCTGGCACGATCCTTCAGGGCGAACACGATGGGGTCATCTTCCATGTTGCCGCGATGGGCGATAATCCAGATACGACTCACCCAGTACAACATAACCAGGCAGGCTGGCCACATCAGCACCGGGTCCGTATACATGCCCTTGATATCCGGACTATTGATGTAGAGCGCCAGTACCAATACGGACAAATAGCCGCTGGCCCCGCCCAGCGAGGATAACAGTTCCAGGTCTTCTACCTGATACCCTCGCCCCAAAGCCTTGGACGCGCTTTTGGCTTTCAATTTCATCAGTTCAGTATAACGCTTGATAATCGCCAGACTCAGGAAGACAAAAATGGAGAACGACAACAGCCAGAACGACAGCAGTACGCTGATGGCGGCCGCTCCGGCCACGATACGAATGGTGTATAGGGAAGCCAGTGTCACCACATCCACCATCACCAGCCGCTTCAATTTAAAGCTGTAAGCCAGAGTCAGCACATAATACACCGCCAATACGATCTGAAATTGCGTGGGCAAAAACCAGCTCGCCACCACCGCCGTCAACAGAAGCAGTGGTGTCCCCAGAATCCCCACCAACAAGGACAGGGTACCCGCCGCGAAAGGACGATTGCATTTGGTCGCGTGCTGTCGATCGTCAAACAGGTCCAGCAAATCATTGAGGAAGTACACACTGGAAGCACAAACCGAGAACGCGATGAAACCCAGCACACTCATTAAGAGCAGTTTGGGATCCTGCATCTGGTGTGCCGTCAGCAATGGCACAAACACCAGCCCGTTCTTCACCCATTGATGCACACGTAATGCTTTGACAAAGGTTTTAATGGACGGCGGTTTTTGCACGAAGGTCGCTTCAATGGCGCACTGCCGAGCAGCCGATGACACCAGATTATCTGACCCGACCACGACCGCGGCCGCACTGTGACTCCAGACGTTCAGGTCAACGGAGGCATTCCCCGCGTACACGAAACCACCCTCTCCGTATTGCTTGATAAGGGCCTCACGCTTATGGGCACCAGACAGGTTGACGGATTCGTTGGTGGCGAGCACGTGGTCGAACAGCTGCAGATGATCGGCGATGGCCGTGGCATAACGCTCGTGGGATGCCGTGGCCAGCACCAGTTCCCTACCCTCTTTCTTTTGCGATTTCAGATAGTCCAGTAGATCGGCATTGTAAGGGAGAAACTGTACCGGAATCTCCACCCGCTGAGCGATTTGTTGTTTGAGGTAGGATTTACCCTTACAAACCCAAACCAGCACCAGAAACAACAGAAAAGGATTCGCCCGCATCAGCAACATGAACGATTCCAGCAAGAGGTCTGTTTTTATCAAGGTGCCGTCCAGATCGACAACCAGAGGTTTTTTATTAGAATCAGACATGACTTCAACCTAAATCTGTTACTTCTTTCCCAGAGATGGGAACAATTCCATTCAGAGCGAGAATACCGGCGACAATCAGGCCGATAAACACGGCAAACCATAAAGTGGCAATGCGACAAATCAATGTCGCGGCAATGGCGACCGGCTCCGGCACCCCGGACGCGATCAGCAACAACCCCATGACTGCCTCAGTGGAGCCCAGACCGCCCGGCAAGAACGAGATTGCACCCACCAAAACAGCAACGCCATAGATACTCACCGCAGCCACCAGTTGCACATCCTGGCCCAAACACACTAACAAATACCAAAACCCGACCCCTTCAGCCATCCATGCCGTAATACCGATCAGAATACCGCCCAGAAGTTCCTTGTTTTTCAGCAGCACCGCAGAGGAATTCAGCAGATCCAACAGATGCTGGAGCAGCTTGGCGGGTTTGGCTGACAGGGTAGCTGACAGGGCATTCATCTTGGTCAGAATGAACGGGCTGTGCAGTAATGGCAGGCTCCCCAACACCACGATCGCGGTTAATGCGACCACCAGGCCGTATCCCTCAAACAGGAAAGCGGCAGCACTGGCCATCAATACAATGGTCAGAAGGTCCTGAAAGCGCTCGACAAAAAAAGTACTGAGCGTATGGTTAAAGGAAACATCATGTTGCTTCAGATAGAGGGATCGCACCGTCTCGCCGGCCTTACCGGGAGTGGTTGAGAGGGCAAAGCCACTCACGTAGTACGCCAGATGACGACGATGGGGGATGCGGCTGCCGGAAAGCTTGGTGAGGTACCATTCCCAACGCCAATAACGCAATCCGTAGTTCACCAACGACAGCAGCAGGATCACCAACCAGCCCACCGCACCCAGTTCCGCGATGGCGGCACCCGTTTCTTTGAAATCCCCCAGAAACATGGCGCCAAAGTAAAGACCGATCGCCGCTATCAGCGACAGAATAATCGGTTTCTGGAAACGCCCCATAAAAAAGTCCAAAAATATCAGAGTTTTAAGTTTTTTATCGCCTGATTCAATGCGGCTATGCTATCACTTTCCGAAGTCAACTTCTTGTCAGTATCGCGCTTTTCGGAGCGGTTAGAGTACTTGATATTGGAATACAAACAACTGATTTTATTGATTGTGTCCGACTGCTCCGGAAAACGCTGTTGAACCCGGAGGGAAAAGCTCATGACCCCCTCCCCGGTTTCCCGCTGGAGCCCGGCCTGGCTCAGTTTGCGTTGAAATCGCACATACAGTTTGTCCGCCAGATCCAGTTCCAACAATCGTCTCTGGCTGAGAACCATCCACAAGCCCAAACCCAACACCACCACACCACCACAAACACCCAACAGCATGGCAATACGCTGCGGCGTCACCTCGCCCAGAATCCGCTGCAGGAGCTTGTGCTGCATGCCACTGTCAAATGACACCACGTTCTTGAACCACAAATAATCCACGTAATCGATCATCAGTCGTAATTCGGACATAAACGGCAGGTTGCGCAGACCCATTTTAGAGAAAGGGGAATCCAGCAGGGAAAGCTCGTCCAGGCTATCCCGCAATGAACCCATTTCAATTCGCTCCGGTGCGATCGCTGCGGTTGGGTCTACCCTCACCCAGCCCTTGCCATTGACCCAGTACTCCGCCCAGGCGTGGGCATCATATTGATGGACGAGCAGGTATTTTCCAATGGGATGGGCTTCGCCGCCCTGATAACCGCCAATCATACGGGCCGGAATGCCTGCGGCCCGCATCATAAACACAAATGCACCGGCGTAATGGGCGCAAAAGCCCTTGCGGGTGCCGAACAGGAAGTCATCCATTGAATCAGAACCCAGCTTCGGCGGCTTTAGGGTGTAGATGAAACGCTCCTCGTTGAACCAGCGCAGAATACTGGCGGTCATGCGCTCGGGATTACGGCCCGTGCGGCGGTACAGGTCTTTCGCCAATGCATAGGTGCGGGCATTTCCCAACGGTGGCAGGGTCGTGTACACGCCCCACATATCCCGCGGCATACCCTCGGTTTCATATTGATATTCCGGGAACGTTTCCACCTGATAACTGATGGCGGAGTCCACCACATTGATGGCGTAATGCACCAGTCCGTTGGAGGTGCGGTGCTTTACCCCGGACAGCTGTGACCAGGGCATCGCGGGCAGCCAGTTGTTGCCCGTAGGCTCCAACAGCACCCGGTATCTAAGCGCCTCGCCGTTGACGTTCAGCCGATTGGGGCTGAATGGAATGCTTTGAGGGTCTCCCTGTGCGCTCCAGGTTTTGCCATCAAACCGATCAAATATCAGCGCCCGCCAATAGCGATCTCGCGGTGCAGGAATCTCACCTTCGAACTCTATGCGAAACGCCAGCTTTGCGGATTGGCTGAGATCCGCCACATCACCCGGGGTCATGCGATCACTGAGCCCGGTCCGGGCAATGGTGGATTTCATGCCCAGATCCCAAATGGGACCAATCCTGGGAAACAGAAAAAAGAAGACCAATAACAGGGGCACGGCCTGCAGCACGGTGACAAAGGCCGCCCGCATGGGACGCCACAGGGCGATGCTGGTATCCGTCATGTTGAGGGCGATCAGGGCCGCCGTAATCACCACCAGCACGACAAACACGTAGAGCGAAGCAAACAACGACGTGGAAAACAAAAATTCCGTTGCCAACACAAAGAATGACAGGATGATGATGAGGAAGGCGTCACGCCGTGTATACATTTCCAATTGCTTGAACAGGTAGGCACTGATCAACAGCGCTACCCCGGCATCCGGGCCGAAGATGGTGCCATGGTAATAGACGACACCCAGAACCCCACCGCACACCATAAACAAGCGGGCCCACTTGGGCGGGAAACGCAGACGCTGGCGGAACACCTGGATGCGCCACACGAGCACAATGCCAAACACCGCCAATAACCAGGGGGGCACCCTCTGCACATGGGGCAAAACTGCCAGGGTTACGCTCACCATCAGCAGAACGAACGCCGTTCGCGGCATGGGGAAAACGGGAGGGTGACGGGAATCAGCCATGGCGGTACTCAGCCAGGGCCGTCAGGCAGTTTTCTTCATGCTGCTTGCCGACCCCTGGATTGATGGTGACGCCCGGTAACTCCAGCCCATAAGGCTCATTGGTCTTGGAGAACTGCAGCACCCAGTAGCACAACCCGGACAACCGCCGCTCCACATCACCCACCGCGATCTCGTTCCAGCGAAGCCAGGCCGACTTGGCCTGATAGCCCTGAAACTGTTTGGTATACAATACGTTGCGACGGGCGAAGGCTTTCCAGTCAACGGTCTTGAGGGAGTCCGACGAATTGAATGCCCTGAGCCCGGCAAAATCGTCCTGGCCTTCCATCACCACATGACTGCCCTCCTCTCCGTCACTGCGGGAAGTGGTGTTGAGCTCGCACTCAATCGGGCGGGGATAGACCAGAGCAAACATATCCAGATCCACCCAGGTCCACGCCTGGCACAACCCGAAGGGATAAATGGAATGCAATTTGAACCGTCCCGGCCGATAGCGTCCACGCTGCTGTGTGGGCAGCAAGGTCACCAGCGCCACCTGCTGTTCCTGGATCAGGTTGTAAGCCTTGGATTGGTAACCACACCAACTGCAGAAAATGGAGTGATGTTCTTTTTTCCTGGATTTTTCCAGGTGAATGACGAATTTGGCTTCTGACCCACAAAAAGCCGGCTCTGTATGTCCGGCACTGATCACCATGCCGGACACATTGGAAAACGTCTGCAGGATGCTGACAACGAACAGACTGCCGAGGAAGAAGCTGAAATTCAGGATCATGGAGTTGTCGTAGTTGACACCGGCCACGAACAGCAGAAAGGTGGTGAGGAGATAGCCCATCCCCATCCAGGTGGGAAGAATAAAAATGCGTTTCTGGGTCAGGGTGACCCGGCTCCGGGCCGGGATGCGGCGATCCAACCAGGCATCCCACTGGCCTCTTACCAGCTTGCGCACGCTCTCCACATCAGCGCCCCGGCATCACATCGACCTGCTTCAGCACACTGTCCACCAAGCGCTGCCCCTCATGCCCGGTCACATCCTGGGAGCCCGCCAGCCGATGTTCAGCCACCGCTGGCAAAATGGATTGGACGTCTTCCGGAATCACATGATCACGCCCGGCGACAAAGGCGTAGGCCTGGGCACACTGCACCAGTGCCATCCCGGCCCGGGGGGACAAACCAAAACTGAAACGGTTGGACTGCCGGGTAAAGGCCAGGATGCGCTGCACATAATCCAGCAAGGCATCGGACACAAAAATTTTGGTGACCCGCTGCTGCAGCTGAGCCAGTTCAGCCTGGTTGGTGACCGCCTGCAACTGGTCCATGTCGTGGCGCGGATTAAAACCTTTGAGGAGTTTGCGCTCCACCGTCGGGTCTGGGTAGCCCAGGCTGATACGCATGAGAAACCGGTCCAGTTGCGATTCCGGCAACGGATATGTGCCCATCTGGGTGATCGGATTCTGGGTTGCAATGACGAAGAAAGGCTGTGGTAGTGGGTAGGTTTTACCGTCCACCGTGATTTGCCGCTCCTCCATCGCTTCCAGTAACGCGCCCTGGGTCTTGGGAGTGGCCCGGTTGATTTCATCGGCCAGCAGCACCTGAGTGAATATGGGCCCGGGTCGGAACTCAAATTCCGTGGACGTCTGGTTGAAGATGGACGTTCCCAGGATATCCGCCGGCAACAGGTCGCTGGTGAACTGGATACGCTGATACTCCAGCCCCAGGACTTTGGCCAACGCGTGGGATAAGGTGGTCTTGCCCATACCCGGCAAGTCCTCCACCAACAGGTGACCCTTTGCCAACAGGCAGGACAAAGCCAGTTTGATTTGCTCCTCTTTGCCCAGCAGAACCTTCGCCAACGCATCAATGAGGACGGATACAGATGTGGACACAAATACTCCCAAGATCGTCGTCGGAATGTGACCGACCATAGAAAAAGGCTGCTGAATGAAACCTAATTAATTACATTCTAGCAGCCTTCCGCTGGTTGGCCTGCGATCTTGCTTGCTGTTCTTCTCAAATCAGACGGGAAAGCCCACGGGCCAAATCTGCTTTAATATCATCGATATGCTCAAGGCCGACCGCCACACGGACCAGGTTCTCAGTGATCCCGGCCCGGGCTTTGGCTTCATCAGAGAGACGGCCGTGGGTGGTGGTCGCCGGGTGGGTTATGGTGGTCTTGGCGTCTCCCAGGTTGCCAGTAATCGACAGGAAGCGGGTGTCATCAATCACTTGCCAGGCCGCTTCCCGCCCGCCTTTGACCCGGAAGGATAAAACCCCACCGAAGGCATCCTGTTGGCTGCGCGCCAGCAGGTGTTGGGGGTGACTGGGCAGGCCGGCATAAAACACCTTCTCCACCGCCGGATGCTGCTCCAGCCAATCCGCAAGACGCAGAGCGTTGGCGGAATGGGCCTGCATCCGCAAACTGAGGGTTTCCAGGCCCTTCAGGAACACCCAGGCATTGAATGGGCTCATGGAAGGGCCGGCACTGCGCAGGAAGCCAAATACTTCTTCCATCAGATCGTTGCGGCCGCACACAGCGCCCCCGATACAACGGCCCTGCCCATCCAGAAATTTGGTGGCAGAATGCAGCGCGATGTCCGCTCCCAGCGCCAGGGGGCGTTGTAAGGCCGGTGTACAGAAACAATTATCCACCACCAGAATCGCGCCGTTGCGATGAGCCAGATCCGCCAGCTTCTGGACATCGGCCACCTCGCACAATGGGTTGGATGGGGTTTCCAGGAAGAACAGCTTGGTCTGAGGTGTGATGGCTGCTTCCCACTCAGAAAGGTCCGTTAAGGACACGAACGTGGTGTTCACGCCGAAACGCTTGAAATACTTGTCAAACAGCACGTTGGTGGTGCCAAACACGCTGCGGGAACTGATGATCTCATCACCGGCCTGCAACAACGCCATGACCGTACTCAGAATCGCCGCCATGCCGGAGGCCGTCGCCACACAACGCTCTGCCCCTTCCAACGCCGCCAGGCGCTGCTCAAAGGCGCGGACAGTGGGATTGGTGAAACGCGAATAGATGTTTCCGGGTTCTTCACCCGAGAAACGTGCCGCCGCCTGTGCTGCACTTGTGAAGACATAGCTGGACGTGGTGAAGATGGGCTCGCCGTGAGCCCCCTCATCCGTATGCAGCTGCCCCGTTCGCAAGGCCAGGGTTTCCAGGTGCAAGGGCGCGTTGTCGTCGAATTGATCCATAGTCCTGACTGTCAGTTAGTTCGTGTTATGGAGGTCAATGCTCTCGTCATTGATCAGCAACTGTGCGGTTTTCTTGTTTTTGGCATCATCATTACGGCTCGCTTCCAGCTTTTGCAGATAACCGGAATTGATGTCACCGGTTATGTACTCACCATTAAACACCGAGCAATCGAATTCCTGAATTTCCGGGTTGCCCTCACGGGACGCCGCCACCAGATCCTCCAGGTCCTGATAGACAAGCCAATCAGCGCCAATGAGTTCCTGAATTTCCTTAACCGTGCGCCCGTGGGCGATGAGCTCCTTCGCCGCAGGCATATCAATGCCATACACATTGGGGAAACACACCGGCGGCGCAGCCGAGGCGAAATACACCTTTTTGGCCCCCGCATCCCGTGCCATTTCAATGATCTGGTTGCAGGTGGTGCCGCGCACGATGGAGTCGTCCACCAACAGCACATTTTTACCCTGAAACTCCAGACCGATGGCATTCAGTTTTTGGCGCACGGATTTTTTGCGCTCATTCTGGCCGGGCATAATAAACGTACGCCCGATGTAGCGGTTCTTGATGAAGCCCTCCCGGAACTTGACCCCCAGGTTATAGGCCAGTTGCAGCGCGGAAGTCCGGCTGGTATCCGGGATGGGAATCACCACATCGATATCGTGATCCGGCCAGACCCGCTTGATTTTGTCCGCCAGTTTTTCGCCCATACGCAAGCGGGATTTGTACACCGAGATACCATCCATAATGGAATCCGGCCGGGCCAGATAAACGTGCTCGAATATACAGGGCCGATACTCGGGTGCGGCTGCACACTGGCGGGTAAACAGCTTACCTTCCATATTGATGTACACCGCTTCGCCCGGGGCAATATCTCGCACCAGATCGAAACCCATGGCCTGCAGCGCGACGCTCTCGGACGCGATCATGTACTCCATGCCCTGCTCGGTTTCACGCTCGCCGAAGCACACGGGGCGAATGCCGTTGGGATCACGGAAGCCGACGATGCCGTAGCCGGTGATCATCGCCACCACTGCATAGGCGCCTTTACAGCGCGCATGCACGGCAGACACCGCGGCAAAGATATCTTCTTCGGTGGGAACCAGCTTACCCAAACGCTGCAGCTCGTGGGCAAAGATGTTCAGCAGCACCTCGGAATCGGAGTTGGTGTTGATGTGCCTCAGATCCGTTTTGTACAGATCTTCGCCGATTTCGGCTGCGTTGGTCAGGTTTCCGTTGTGGGCAAGCGTAATGCCGTACGGACTATTGACGTAGAACGGCTGGGCTTCAGCGGAACTGGACGAGCCCGCAGTCGGGTAACGGACGTGGCCAATTCCCATGTTGCCCATCAAACGGCGCATATGGCGGGAGCGAAACACATCACGCACCATGCCGTTATCCTTTCTAAGGTAAAGCTTGTCCTGATCACAGGTCACTATACCGGCGGCGTCCTGCCCTCTATGTTGCAATACCGTCAGCGCATCATAGATGGTCTGATTTACATTGGAGCGGCCCACAATGCCGACTATTCCGCACATTCGCTTTACCTCGATACGTCGTGTGCTTGGATTTTCTATAATAGCGCAAATAGTTCTCTCTATTCAGCGCCAATATCCATGATCTTCTCCCAGATCGCCTGCCCGGTTTCGGCCGTCCATTCCTCCACCATCATGAAATGAGGAATCAGCAGGGACTGCCGCCACCAGGGGTCCATGGGCATCTGGGTCATTCTTGACAGCACCGCCAGCGCAATCACCACCAGCAGACAACCTCTGACCAAGCCGAACACACTGCCCAACGCCCGGTCGGTACCAGTGAGCCCGGTCACTTTGACGACTTCTTTGATCAGATGCTTGATCAGGGCTCCGACGATCATGGTCAGGATAAAAAGAGCGATAAAGGCCAGCGGCTGGCGGGCGGAAGGAGGATCCACCCAATCGGAGAGCACAACGGCGAGTGGCACGCTGAACAGACGCGCAACCACAAAAGCCGCTATCCAGGTAACCAGGGAGAGCGCTTCCAGAGTGAAACCACGGTACAGACTCAGCACCATGGAAAGGCCTATGCTGCCGAGAATGACATAATCAGCAATGGTCATCTGTAGGGGATACCTGGAACACCTGAGTGAAATCGGAAAACGCGCATTCTACCAGAGCCAATGCCAAATTCCCAATCTGGAACGCTTATGGAATATACTTTAAAATCAATGTTTTAACTTTGAATTTCTGTTCCAGCTCGGATTTTTGCTGTTCCAGTCGGTGGCGGCGGATTTCCGGGCCGATATAGACCTTGAACAGGGTATCCACCCGCTTGGTGTAGGCTTTGTATCCGGCAGCCACCAACTCATCGCGCAAGCCGTTGGCATTGGTCTGGCTGGAGAAGGCCCCAACCTGAATCACCCAGGCATCCGCCAGTTCCACCGTATTGCTGGTGGACTCCTCGATCGCCAGGTCAGTGGCGGTTTCCTGCTCTACGTATTGTTCTACCGTGGCTGGAATGGGCTCACTGGATGGCTGGTCCTGGAGGTTCTCCTGGCCATACTGTTCGCTGGAAAGCTGCTCCTGTTCGTGCTTGGATGATTCCACCGCATCAATCTGATCAAGCACCTGTTTGGCTTCCACCTCGATCGCAGTGAAGTCAGAAGACTGGATGGTCATGGCAGGCTGATCGGGGTATACGTAGTCATCCGAATGAATGCGCTCCTGCTGCCCATCGAACACCAGGGGTAAGAAAATGACCGCCAGGGAAACCAGCACGATGGCACCCACCAGGCGTTGCTTTAGACTCTGATCCAATGCAGCCAACCTTTTTTGATTTGTCGCTGTGATTAAGCGGTGTGGGCGTATTGTATAACGTCTGCCACAGTATAAAAGGACCCAAACACCAGGATCAGATCATTTTTATCCACCCGCTGTTGGAGCTGCCTGACGGCCTGGGCGGCGCGGCCAAAGCCGCTGCCAGACAAGTGTCCACAGAGCGCCCCCATCTCCTGCAATAGCGACTGGATGGAATCGGCTTTGGCGGCCCGTTCACAGTCCAGCTCCACCGGGTACCAACGATCCACCACCGGCAGCAGCGCCAGCAACGTGTCGGTGATGTCCTTGTCAGACAACATGCCGACAACGCAATGGACCCTGGAGACTTGCAAACCATCAATAAATCCCGCCAGGGCTCTTGCCGCATGGGGGTTATGGCCAACATCCACCATGACCCTGGGCTGCTCAGCCAGGATCTGCCTGCGGCCCTTGGGTTGGACCTGCTGCAATGCGTTTTGGAGCGCGGTTTCAGGCACATCGAAAGGCGCCAGGGCAATTGCCTGAATAGCCGTTGCGGCATTCTGCAGGTAAACCGAGGGGTATTCCAATGGTCCATAGTGGCCGTGCCCACCCCGGGTTTGAGCTTCCAAAGACCAATGGCCATCGCCCTCGGCAAAGCGGAAATCAACACCCTGGATATGGAGCTGCATTCCGGTATCCCGTGCCTTCTCCATGACTGCTGGCGGCAAATCGGGCTCGCCCACCACCAAAGGACGCCCCGGGCGCCCGATCCCGATTTTCTCTAGGCCTATGGTGGCGCGGTCATTACCAAGCCAGGCTTGATGGTCCAGATCCACACTAGTAACCACAGCGACATCAGCGTCCAGGATATTCACTGCATCCAGCCGGCCGCCGAGCCCCACCTCCAGCACCCAGGCGTCCAGCCCTGCCTGCTTGAACAGCCAGATAGCGGCCAGGGTTGTAAACTCAAAATAGGTAAGACTGGTGACGCCCCGCGCTGATTCCACCACTTCAAAGGCGTGGATCAATTCCGCATCGGAGCATTCCTCTCCATGGATGCAGATGCGCTCATTGAAGTGAACCAGATGCGGGGATGTGTAAACACCGGTGCGGTAACCTGAATTTCTGAGAAAGGCATCCAGCAGAGCAACCGTGGAGCCTTTACCGTTGGTGCCGGCAACCGTGAAAATGAAGGGTGTATTTGACAACAGCCCCAAGCGATCAGCCACCGCCCGGATGCGCTCCAATCCCATGTCTATGGATTTGAAATGGAGCCGTTCCAGGCGGCTAAGCCAATCCTTAAGCTGCATTTTGCGGGAGCAGTTTGCCCATCAGGCGATGCAGGGTGTCCCGCATTTCGTGGCGGTGTACGATCATATCCAATGCCCCGTGTTCCAGCAGGAATTCACTGCGCTGGAACCCTTCCGGCAGCTTCTGACGCACAGTCTGCTCAATAACCCGGGGACCGGCAAACCCGATCAACGCATTGGGTTCTGCGACATTAATATCACCCAGCATGGCCAGACTCGCAGAAACTCCACCGTAAACAGGGTCAGTCATGACAGAGAAAAACGGCAGACGGTTTTCTTTCAGTTTTTCCAACGCTGCACTGGTTTTCGCCATTTGCATAAGGGAGAACAAAGCCTCCTGCATACGGGCACCGCCGCTGGCGGAAAAACACACCAAAGGACAGCTGTGCTCAATCGCGGCATTCACCGCACGTACGAATTTTTCACCCACGATGGAACCCATGGAACCACCCAGAAACTCAAATTCGAACGCGGCGGCCACCACCGGAAATTCATTAACCGACCCTTTGAATACCACCAGGGCATCTTTTTCACTGGTGCCTTTCTGGGCACTGGCCAGGCGGTCTTTGTAACGCTTGCTGTCCTTGAACTTCAAACGATCGAACGGTTCCAGCTCTGCGGCCAATTCCTCGCGCCCCTGCTCGTCCAGAAACAGGTCGATTCGGCGTCGGGCATTGATCCGCATATGATGGTCACACTTGGGGCAGACGTCCTGATTCTTCTCAAGTTCCGGGCGGTACAAAAACGCTCCGCACTTGGCGCATTTACGCCAAAGCCCCTCGGGTACTTCAGTCTTCTTGGTGGAACCTCTTCCCACACTGGGTAAAATCTTGCCCAGCCAACTGTCACTCATAACACCGCCATCCTGATTCGTTTATGCTTATCGTTATTGGTCCAGGCCTTGGCGCAGAGACTGGGTGAATTCGGCAACCCGGGACAACATGGTGTCGCGGTCATTCTGAAATTCGGCAATCAACTTTACCAGGGCGCTGCCCACTACCACGCCATCGGCATTCTGGCCAATGAGGCGTGCGGTTTCAGCGTCCTTGATACCAAAGCCCACAGCGATGGGCAAATCGGTTGTTTTACGAATTGTTTCCAGCTTGCTGTTTACCCCATCAATATCCAGATGCCCGGCACCGGTCACCCCTTTCAGGGATACGTAGTACAGGTAACCGCGACCGGTGGCTGCGATGGTGGCAATGCGCTTGTCACTGGTGGTGGGTGCAATCAAAAAGATGGTGTCCAGGCCTGCTGCATCGAACAGCTTGATCGGCTCGGCGGCGGCTTCCGGCGGCAAGTCCACTACGATCAACCCATCCACACCGGCCTCTGCTGCTGCCTGAGCAAACTGCTCATAGCCAAATGCTTCTATAGGATTGAGGTAGCCCATCAATACAATCGGAGTATGCTGATTGGTCTGCCGGAATTCACGCACCATGCTGAGGACGTGTTGCGTAGTGACCCCATTGGCCAAGGCCCGCTCATCCGCCAGCTGGATCACCGGGCCATCCGCCATGGGATCGGAAAACGGAATGCCCAATTCAATGATATCCGCCCCTTGCTCCGCCAGGGTGTGCAGTAACGGCACCGAGGCGTCAAACTGCGGATCACCCGCTGTGATAAACGGGATCAGGGCTTTTTTCTGTTGCTGTTTCAATTGCTGCAGGCACGCGGTGATGCGGCTCATGTTGAATAACTCCTTAGCACCGTATCAGAGGGAAATGCCATCAATCTCGGCGACGGTCAGTATGTCTTTGTCACCACGCCCAGACAGGTTAACCACGATGGTCTGGTCCTTATCCATGGTGGGCGCCAGCTTGGCGGCATAGGCCAACGCGTGACTGGATTCCAGTGCCGGCATGATACCTTCAATCCGGGTCAAGGCGCGAAACGCATCCAGTGCCTCGGCATCGTTAGCGGCGACATAGTTTACCCGGCCACAATCCTTCAACCAGGAATGCTCAGGCCCCACTCCGGGATAATCCAGGCCGGCCGACACTGAATGGGTATGCATGATCTGGCCATCGCCGTCTTCCATGAGATAGGTCCGGTTGCCGTGCAGTACACCCGGCCGACCGGCACACAGCGGTGCCGCATGTTGACCACTGGCCAGGCCCAAGCCGCCGGCTTCCACGCCGTACATGACCACAGACTCGTCCGCCAGGAAGGGGTGGAACAGGCCAATGGCATTGGAGCCACCGCCCACACAAGCCACCAGCGCATCCGGCAGGCGCCCGGTGTGCTCCTGGCACTGAACCCGGGCTTCACGGCCGATGACACACTGGAAATCCCTTACCAACATGGGATAGGGATGGGGGCCGGCCACGGTACCAATGATGTAGAAAGTGTCATCCACATTGGTTACCCAGTCCCGCAACGCTTCGTTCATGGCGTCTTTCAGGGTTTTGGTACCGGAAGTTACCGGGTTCACCTTGGCGCCCAGCAGCTTCATCCGATACACATTGAGGGATTGGCGCTTGACATCCTCGGCCCCCATGAACACCTCACAGTCCAGACCCAGACGGGCCGCTACTGTTGCAGTGGCCACCCCATGTTGGCCGGCGCCGGTTTCGGCAATCACCCGGCGCTTGCCGGTATACTTTGCCAACAGCGCCTGACCGATGGTGTTGTTCACCTTGTGGGCCCCGGTGTGATTGAGGTCTTCCCGCTTCAGGTAGATTTGTGCCCCACCCAATTGTCTGGACCAGCGCTCAGCGTGATAGAGGGGACTGGGGCGCCCCACATAGTGAGCAAGATCCTTGTCGAAAGCCGCCTGAAACTCAGGGTCTTTGGACAATTTGTTGTAGATCTCCTCCAGTTCATCCAACGCCGCCATGAGCGTTTCGGAAACAAACCGGCCGCCATAGGGACCGAAATTTCCAAGTTCATCCGGCGTATTCAGAAAATCACGCTCATTCTGAGACACTGTGTACTCCTGTGATAAAAGCTTTGATCAGGGCGTGGTCTTTCACACCCTTGGCCGCCTCAACGCCACCGCTGACGTCCACGGCCCAGGGTCGGACCTGTTTCACGGCGGCCACCACATTGGATGGGTCCAGCCCGCCAGCCAGGACAATGGGTTTCTCCAGTCCAGGGGGGATGCAATTCCAGTCGAACACCTGGCCGGTGCCGCCGGGTTTGCCAGCCACGAAAGCGTCGAGAAGAATACCACGACTGCTATGATATGTCTGACATTGCTCTACTAAATCAAGACCTTCTTGCATACGCAGGGCCTTGATGTAGGGCCGCCCCCACTGGCGGCATTCCGCTTCCGTCTCATCGCCGTGGAACTGCAGTAAATCCAACGGCAGTTGACCCAGAACCGATTCCAGAAACGCCCGTTCCGCGTTGACGAACAAGCCGACAGTGGTCACAAAAGGTGGCAGTTCCGCCAAAATCGTTTTGGCAACTTCGATACTGACGCAGCGGGGACTTGGCTCATAGAAAACAAAGCCTAGCGCATCCGCCCCTGCAGCGGCCGCCGCCAGCGCATCTGGCAGGTTGGTGATTCCACAGATCTTTACCCGAGTCAAAGGCCTATTCCTGAATCCTGGGTTATCAAAGCGGGCCAGTTTATCAGAAAACCCGATGGATGCAGATCTAAAGCAAGGGCATGAACGGCACATCGGGCTCCGGTGCCGGGATATTGAAATGGTCCGGGTACCCCACCCGCATAAAGAACAGACCGTAGGGCGGTGCTGTGACCCCGCCCAGGGTTCGATTCCGGTGATCGAGTACCTCCTGAATCCACTGCAGGGGCTCTTTGCCAGAGCCAATGGCCATCAATACCCCGGCGATATTGCGCACCATATGCTGCAGAAACGCATTGGCCTGGATATCCATGATGATCAGTCGACCGCGACGATAGAGTCGAATGTGATGGATGGTCCGGATGGGGGACTTGGCCTGGCAACCCTGGGCCTGAAACGAGCTGAAATCATGCTCCCCCACCAGGGTATCGGCGGCCTGTTGCATCAGCTCGACGTCAAGGGGGCGGTAATTCCAGGTCAAATGCCGAATCCCCAGCGCCGGCCGCACGGGATGATTGTAAATCACATAACGATAGGCCCGGGAGGTTGCCGAAAAACGCGCATGAAAGTCGGCAGCCACCGGTTGCGCCCAGCGCACAGAGATGCTGTCAGGAAGATTGGTGTTACAGCCGAAGATCCAGCCTTTTTCGGCCCGTTCGGATTCGGTGTCAAAGTGCACAACCTGCCCTACCCCATGCACTCCGGTGTCGGTGCGGCCGGCACATATAACCTGCACCGGGTGATTGGCCACTTTCGACAGCGCGTTTTCAAGCTGTTCCTGCACAGTTTGGGTATCGTGTTTCTGGCGCTGCCAGCCGCAATATTGGCTTCCATCGTACTCCACACCTAACGCTACCCGCATAGCTGCCCCTTTGATCAGCAATTCCCATTAACACTCAAACACCTGAAACGAAAAGAGGGCCCTTTAGGCCCTCTTCCGCGAATCTTACGAAGTTGTTCTGGCTTTATCAAGACTCCAGCCGAGTGAGCAACTCCTTCGCTTCGGTTTTCTGGTTATCGTTACCTTCGATCAAGACTTCGTCCAGTATGTCTTTGGCACCGTCGCGATCGCCCATATCAATGTAGGCCCTGGCCAGATCCAGCTTGGTAGAAGCCTCATCCGCATCGGAAAGGAAGTCCAGCTCTTCGCCGGCGTCTGACATATCGTTGGCCGCTGGTGCTGTGGGTACAGCAGGCGGAACCATACTGGTGATAATGGTCTGGTCGTCATCCGTCGGCGCCGCTTCCGGTTCGAAGTCGCTTCCCACCGATTCGAAAGTGTCATCCGAAGCAGGGGCATCAATATCCAGAGAGGAGCTATCGCCTGTATTGTCCACCACCGGAGTCGAATCCAAATCCGGGCTATCGAGAAAATCTCCGTCCAGATCCAAATCCAGCTCATCGGCCAACTGAGCCGCCGACTGGGAATCCAGCATCGGCTCCTCATCCGTACTTTCTGTATTCAGGTCCCCACCGGTTTGCAACGCGGAGGTTTCCTCTGAGAAATCCATGGTGGGAGTATCGTCCAGCTCAGTGGTCGAGCTGTCGAAATCCAGATCGAAGTCCATGGCATTATCTTCTGCCGAATCCAGAGGTGTAGATTCTGTTGGCTGTGCCGGAGCTTCGAAGTCCATGGAGAGTGCATCATCGGACTCAGTACCAGTGACCTCATCCAAAGAGAAATCCGTGTCGAAATCCAGGGCCGACTCATCGGCTTTGGCTTGCTCCGGTTGCGAATCCGCAGCTGGGCTGGCTTCTGGCTCAAAGCCGGAGTCCAGATCGAAGTCCAGGCTGTCTGTAGGCTGCGTAGAGGATGAGGTATCAACTGTCTCGTCTTCCAGATTGAGATTCAGATCGAAATCCAAACCCGCGACTTCTTCGCTTTTTCCTACGCCTTCCAGAGATTCAGAACTGTCCTTCTGTTCGGCATCAAAGCCAGTATCCGCTGTGAAGCTGGCGCCAGTGTCCTCAAGGTCGCCCAAATCGAAATCCAGACCGGTATCCGATTCCTGCTCGAGTTCACTCTCCAGGGAGGATGCATCGGAGCTGGCGGGTTCCAGATTGTCAAAATCAAAATCATCGGCGCTCGACTCCGCCAGCAATGTTTCGTCACCGGAGAAATCATCGGTGGACTCGACAGAATCGCTCATGCCGAGGTCATCCAGATCACTGTCAGGCAGGACTCCCAGTTTTTCACGCATGGTGTCCGCTTTGCCGACATCCGCTGATGAGCCTACATCCTGCAGAATCCGATAGTGATTCATGAACACTTCCGGCTCATTGGCCTCAGCACATACTTCGCAAAGCTTGAGTCGGATGTCAGCCCGGTCGGGTTCCTTCTCAGCGGCGTTCTCCAGCATCTCAATGGCCTGGGGGAAACGACCGTAGGCAATGTAGATGTCCGCCTCGCCGATCACATCGGAGGTTTGTGGGACGGTTTCCTCATCGGCGCTGGCCTCAACGGCTTCTTCAAAGGCATCATCTTCTTCCAGATTGACGGAGTCCAACTCCATCAGGCCATCATCACCTTGAGCCTCAGGTAACTCGAACTCATCCGGAATTTCTTCATCCAGCTGGTCTGCGGCCTGTTTGCGACGGGCCGCCAACAATCCCAGCACGATCAATAACAGGATTGCACCACCACCGGCGGCCAGATACAGCGGATTTTCGAGAATCTGGCTCATCAGGTCTTTTTGCTGAGGAACGGGCTGGGGCTGGGTTTCCGGTTTGGACTCCGCAGGGGATTCCATTTCTACGCCGGATACAGGAGCTTGCTCCGCAGTTTCTGACCCTGGTGTTTGTGCCGTCACGTCGGATGACGGCTCAAGAGGCTCTTCTTCGAAGTTATAATCCACTTCTTCACCGGGTTCTTCCGGTGCCAACAGCTCCCCTTGCTCACCGCCTTCAGCCATCGCAGCCATAACGTCCTCTGGCAATTCGGGCTCGGCGATGCCGGTATCAGCAACATCCCCAGCGACCATGCTCTCAGTACCCGGCGCAGTCGCTGCGGGCTCGCCGGCAGGTGCCGCAGAAGTTAACTCGGATTGCTGTCGTGCGGCCTCTTGCTGAGCTGCCTCCAGCTCCCGCAACTTGGCCTGCAGTGCGGCGATTTGTTCATCTTTGAGCGTCAGTACTTTTTCAGAGGTGTCCAACTGATCCTCAAGGTCGGACAACCGGAGCCTGAGGTCGTCATTCTCCAGCTTGAATTTATCGATGTTCTCTTCAGCCACCGACAACTGATTGCGCAGCTCGCCACTTTCCGCGTTGCCGCCCTGCCCACTGTTACCCGAACTGGTACCGGCGGACACCAGTTTCAGCTGATCCGGCTCGCTGCGCGCCCCGGGTTCTTGCTCCCGGGTCACACTGCGCCCGCTCAGGTCGATTTGACGGGCTTCCGGTTCGGCAATACCGGCACGCTCCCGCCACTGACGGTTTTGCTCAGCGGCGATGGCCATGGCATCCCGGTTGTCCAGCTGCAACACCTCATCCTCGGTGGGTGCACGCAGTACAGCGCCCTTCTTCAATAAATTGATATTGCCGTCGATGAACGCATCGGGATTTTTGCGTTGAATGGCCAGCATGGTTTGTTGAATGCTGACACGGTCGGAAGGCTTCATGCTCCGGGCGATGGACCAAAGGCTGTCGTTGGAACCGATGGTATAGTCACCGGCCTCACCACCCTGGGCGTACTCCCCGCTGCTGTAGGAAGTTTGGGGAGAGGTGGTAGGCTGATATGTGGTAGTAACCGGTTTGGCTCGGCTCGCCGGTGCGGTAGCTGCGGTATTGGGCGCAGAAACCGGAGCAGCGGGTTGTTTACTGTAGGTGGGCGGGTCCAGGAACAGAGTGTATTCCCGCAGCAAACGGCCGGCCGGCCAGTTCACTTCCACCAGGAAATTCAGAAAGGGCTCTTTGACCGGTTTGCGTGACCGCACCTTGATGATCGACTTACCCTTTTCATTGACGGTAACTTCGAACTTCAGGTCGGTAAGAAAGTGATAGCGTTCCACTTGGGCGGCTGCGAAATCTTCCTGGGCAGCCAGTGAAGGCAGAATCTCGTTGGAGGTCAGCTCCCGAACCTGTACCAGTTCGATCTCTGCATCCAGCGGTTCACTCAAAGCTGAATTGAGCTTGATTTCGCCCAAACCCAGTGCGTTGGCCAACCCGGGGATAAACACTCCCACACCAAGCATTGCAGCGGCAAGTTTACGAACCATTATCTATTCCTTCGCTATATGACCACTGGACAGCTACGCCATCCTTTCGTTTTTCTTAAATTTGTTACGTTAGGTCTAGGCGGCCTCACGGCTAGGCTGGGCAATCCCCTGATACAACCCGTATGCAACAAATACGAATCCAGCAACTTGCTGATTTACTAACTAATTAACTTGCTTAGGAGAGCCATTCAAAAATTTGATAGCTACCCCTAACAAGGATAGCTTTCAATTTGCGGTTGTCAGGCAAATTCTTGAATAATCGTGATCCAGTTACCCGATTAATCTAGAACCAGCCTGACAATATTGAGGTAAGTATCAATTATAAATAGTGTTTTATCAACTCTTCGGCGATTTGGACACTATTGGTGGCCGCCCCCTTACGCACATTGTCTGCCACTACCCACAGGTTGATTCCACGGGGGTGGGAAATATCTTCGCGGATACGACCTACGAAGGTGTCGTCCTTGTCCACCGCCTCGGTCACCGGGGTCGGGTAACCACCGGCTTTTCGGGTATCCAACACCGTGACGCCGGGGGCTTTGCTCAGCAACTCGGTGACCTGCTCTGCCGTGATCTTGTCCCGGGTTTCAATGTGTACAGCCTCTGAGTGGCCATAAAAAACCGGAATGCGCACGCAGGTGGGGTTGACCACAATGGCGTCGTCGCCGAAGATTTTCTTGGTCTCCCACACCATTTTCATTTCTTCTTTTGTATAGCCGTTTTCCTGGAACACATCGATGTGCGGCAGGGCGTTGAAGGCGATCTGCTTGGGGTAGACTTCGGACTTCACCGGTTGGCCGTTCAGCAGGTCGCGGGTCTGCACCGCCAGTTCCTCGATGGCTTCCTTACCCGTACCGGACACGGCCTGATAGGTGGCCACGTTGATGCGCTCGATGCCAACGGCGTCATAAATAGGCTTCAACGCCACCAGCATCTGGATGGTGGAACAATTGGGGTTGGCGATGATGCCGCGGGTTTTATAGTCGGCTATCTTGTGGGGGTTGACTTCAGGCACCACCAGCGGGATGTCGTCGTCATAACGGAAATGGGAGGTGTTGTCGATCACCACACACCCGGCCGCAGCCGCTTTGGGGGCATACTCTTCAGAGATGGAACCCCCGGCTGAGAATAAACCGATCTGGACCTTGGAAAAGTCAAAGTCCGCCAGGTTCTGGATGCGGATGTTTTTGCCTTTGAACTGAACGATCTTACCTTCGGAACGTTCGCTGGCCAGGGGGTACAGGTTGCCCACCGGGAAGTTACGCTCTTCCAGCACTCGCATCATGGTTTCGCCCACCGCTCCGGTGGCGCCAACGACGGCTACGTCATAAGTCTTGGTCATAATACCCTTCTTGAACCTTCTGGTTACCTGATTACTGATTAATTTCTGGATTTCAAAGCACTCAGTACGGCCTCGCCCATTTGCGAGGTGCTGACTTTCCGGGTGCCTTCGGTGTAAATGTCGGCGGTGCGATAACCCTGGTCCAGCACCGTGGCGACGGCCGCTTCCAAGCGGTCTGCGGTGGCGCCGAAGCCCAGGGAATAGCGCAGCATCATGGCCGCGGACAGGATGGTCGCCAACGGGTTGGCGATTCCCTGGCCGGCAATGTCCGGGGCGGAGCCATGGCAGGGCTCGTACATGCCCTTGTTGTCCTTATCCAGGGAGGCCGAAGGCAGCATGCCGATCGACCCGGTCAGCATGGCAGCCGCGTCCGACAGAATATCGCCAAACATGTTGCCGGTCACCACCACATCGAACTGTTTGGGCGCCCGGATCAGCTGCATGGCGGCATTATCCACATACATGTGGCTGAGCTCCACTTCCGGGTATTCCTTGCCCAGATCAGTGATGACTTCGCGCCACAATTCGGTCACTTCCAGTACGTTGGCTTTATCCACGGAGCAGAGCTTTTTGCCCCGTTTCATGGCCGCCTCGAACGCTACCCGGCCAATACGGATAATCTCGGATTCGCTGTACACGTAGGTGTTGTAACCCTGACGTTCGCCGTTGTCGAGGGTACGAATCCCGCGAGGTTTACCAAAATAGATGCCCCCGGTCAGCTCACGCACGATCAGGATATCCAGGCCAGACACCAGCTCAGGCTTGAGGCTGGACGCCGACGCCAACTGGGGATACAAAATCGCCGGGCGCAGGTTGCCGAACAGTTCCATTTCAGAGCGCAGGCGCAGCAGCCCTTTTTCCGGGCGAATGGCGATGTCCAGCGACTCCCATTTCTGGCCACCAATGGCACCAAACAGAATGGCATCGGAGGCCTTGGCTTGGGCCAGGGCCTCATCGGTGAGTGGCACACCGTGGGCGTCAATGGAGGAGCCGCCCACCAAAGCGTGGTCAAAGGTGAGCCCCAGGTTTTCATCGTCGCTCACAAAGCGGAGCACCGCCTCCGCCTGCTCCATGATTTCCGGGCCGATTCCGTCACCGGCCATGATCAGAATGTTTTTGGACATGTGTCTTTCCAGTTCCTGAATGTGGTGTTATTTGATGGCGTCGAACAACCAAGGTGCCGTCTGACGGCGTTTGGCTTCGTATTCCTGAATGGCATCAGCATCCTGTAACGTCAGCCCGATGTCGTCCAAGCCTTCCAGCAAACAATGCTTGCGGAATGGGTCCACCTCAAACGCGATAGTGCTGCCATCGGGCTTGATGATCTGCTGGTTGGCCAGATCCACGGTCAGGCGGTAGCCTTCAGCAGCTTGCGTTTCTTTGAACAACTGATCGATAACTTCTTCCGATAAAACAATGGGTAACAAGCCATTCTTAAAGCTGTTATTAAAGAAAATATCTGCAAAGCTGGGCGCCAATACCGTGCGAAAACCAAAGTCGGTCAATGCCCAGGGGGCGTGCTCACGGCTGGAACCACAACCGAAATTGCGCCGGGCCAACAGCACACTGGCACCTTTATAACGGGGCTTGTTCAACACAAACTCCGGGTTTAAAGGCCGGTTGGAACAGTCCTGGCCGGGCTGACCTTCATCCAGATAGCGCAGCTCATCAAACAAATTCGGGCCAAAGCCGGTGCGCTTGATGGACTTCAAGAACTGCTTGGGAATGATCAAATCGGTGTCGACGTTGGCACGATCCAACGGCGCCACAATGCCTTCAAATTCGGTAAATTTTTCCACGTTGCTTCTCCGTTGGATTAGTTCAATTCACGCACGTCGACGAAACGACCGGCCACCGCGGCAGCGGCCGCCATGGCAGGGCTGACCAAATGGGTGCGCCCGCCATAGCCCTGACGACCTTCGAAGTTACGGTTGGATGTGGAAGCGCAGTGCTCGCCATCCCCCAAACGGTCTGCGTTCATGGCCAGACACATGGAACATCCGGGCTCACGCCACTCGAAACCAGCCTCGATGAAAATCCTGTCCAGGCCCTCGGCCTCGGCCTGCTGCTTCACCAAACCGGAACCGGGTACCACCATGGCCTGCTTCACTTTGGCGGACACCTTACGGCCTTTGGCCACCTCGGCCGCTGCGCGCAAATCCTCGATGCGCGAGTTGGTGCAGGAACCGATGAACACGCGATCGGGCACCACGTCACCCATGGTGATACCGGGCTTCAGGCCCATGTATTCGTAGGCACGCCGCATGCCTTCGGCTTTTACCGGGTCGGACTCAGCAGCCGGATCGGGCAAGGCTTCATCAATAGCCACCACCATCTCCGGGGACGTACCCCAGCTTACCTGCGGTTTGATCTGACTGCCGTCCAACTCCACCACGGCGTCGAATTGCGCGCCTGCATCACTGTGTAAGGTGCGCCAGTACTCGACAGCCTGCTCCCATTGCTCACCTTTGGGTGAGAAGGGGCGACCTTTGAAGTATTCGATGGTCTTGTCGTCCACCGCGACCATGCCGGCGCGGGCACCGCCTTCAATGGCCATGTTGCACACGGTCATGCGCCCCTCCATGGACAGGCTTTGCATCACCGAACCACCGAATTCGATGGCATAACCAGTGCCGCCCGCGGTACCGATCTTGGCGATGATGGCCAGCACGACATCCTTCGCAGTCACGCCGGCGCCCAACTCACCATCCACCTTGATCAGCATGCTCTTCATTTTTTTCTGAATCAGGCACTGGGTAGCCAATACGTGCTCCACCTCAGACGTGCCGATACCGTGAGCCAAGGCCCCGAACGCACCGTGGGTCGCCGTGTGGCTGTCACCGCACACAATGGTCATGCCCGGCAAGGTTGCACCCTGCTCCGGCCCCATCACGTGCACGATACCCTGACGGGCGTCGTTCATTTTGAATTCCAGAATACCGAACTCATCGCAGTTGTCGTCCAGGGTTTGCACCTGAATGCGGGATACTTCATCCTCAATGGGGCCGCTGCGATCCGTGGTGGGCACGTTGTGATCCGGGGTCGCGATGTTGGCGTCCAACCGCCAGGGCTTGCGACCCGCCAGACGCAGACCTTCAAACGCCTGGGGTGACGTGACTTCGTGCAGCAACTGGCGATCGATGTAAATCAACGCCGTACCGTCTTCCCGCTGTTTGACAACGTGGGCTTCCCACAACTTGTCATACAAAGTTTTGCCTGCCATGGTCGGTCCTCTCTGTTAACTCTCTGGTATTTCTCTAATGTTCCGCAAGGCGCTCTCTCATTAAGCCGACATCCTACTGCCTGGCATACCATAAAACAAATTCATATTTTTTATCTATTGGATTACAATCTGTTATACATAGCTTAACGGGGTATGCAACATGGATCTGGCCGAGCTCAATGCATTCATGGCCGTCGCCGAGACTGGGTCGTTCTCCCAGGCGGCAGACCACCTACATCTGACCCAACCGGCGGTGAGCAAACGCATCAGCCAGCTGGAGTCAAGCCTGGATTGCCAGCTGTTTGATCGTATTGGGCGCCAGGTGAGCCTTACCGAGGCCGGGCGCGACCTGCTGCCCCGGGCCAGCCGCATTTTGCTGGAAGTTGAGGACCTGCGGCGTGCCATGAGTAATTTGGGCGGCGGCGTGAGCGGTACCCTGAAGATTGGCACTTCCCACCATATCGGATTACACCGACTGCCACCGGTACTGAAGCAGTTCTCGACGCTCTATCCCGAGGTAAAACTGGACATCCAGTTCATTGATTCAGAGATGGCCTTCGATCTGGTGATGCATGGCAAGCTCGAGCTGGGTATTGTCACCCTGCCCCCGGATGAGGCTGGGCCACTGTGCACCCTGCCGATATGGGAGGACCCATTGGCATTCATGATCGGGGTGGATCACCCCCTGGCGGCGGAGTCACCGGTGGCGCTGCAGGCGCTGGCGGCCCATCCGGCGATCCTGCCCAGCATGTCCACGTTCACCCGCAGGATCGTGGAAGAACTGTTTCAACAGCGGCAGCTGAAAATAGAGGTCCCCATTTCCACCAACTACCTGGAAACCATCAAAATGATGGCATCCATCGGCCTGGGGTGGACGGTGCTGCCCGCCACCATGCTGGACCATGAAGTGACCGCATTGCCTATCCGGGATGTCTGCCTCAGCCGCAGCCTGGGGGTGGTGTATCACCCCCGCCACTCCTTATCCAACGCGGCCAAGGCCATCCTGCAGTTGCTGGAAGCGCTGCCCGATTCAGCCCGCTAGCCTGCTGCAGATGAACTTGGTACAGAGTCCCGGGGCAAAAAGGCCAACTGCAAAAACGCCCGATACAACCGTACCTGCTGCACCAGGGATTCGTTGTTTTTAAAAATCCGCGACAGGATGATTCCCCCTTCCACACATGAGGTGAACATATCTGCTACGGCGGTGATTGGCAGCTCAGTCGCCAGCGAGTACTGCGTGGCCGCGCGCTGCAAGCGGATCTGGAACAGCTTGCGCCACACCAGCACACCCTGTTTCATCAATTCCTGGATTTCTTCATCCAATTGCTGGCTTTCGTAGGTGAAACCTGCCACCAGGCAGCCGGGGTGAGTCTCAGCCAGATTTTCCACCATGTCGGCAAAGCGATCCAGGAACCCCAACAATTGCTGCAGCGGATCGTCGCTGTCCTGATCGGCTTGATTGAACAGATCTTCGAATATGCGGTTGTCCTGTTCCAGGTAGCGTTCAACCAGGGCTCGGGCCAGTTCACGTTTGCCATTGAAATGATAGAAAAAACCGCCCTTGGTGATTGCGGCCTGGGTGATGATGTCCTCGATGGAGGTGCCGGAAAACCCATTGTTCAAAATGATGGACTCAGCCACCGCTAGAATGCGTTCCCGGGTACTTTCTGATTTTGTGGTAGTGCTCATGCTGTAATCGCACTCATAGCTGGTGCCCCGCCCAGTGGAACTGTACTCCAGGTACAGTTATTCTGTGAATTTTCTCGATCAATTCCACACCCTTGGTCCACTGCTATCCCTGCAGTCCCTGCGTACACTGCTGCCCTCAACCTAACCAATGCACCAACAAACGCATCAGCCGAGGATAACACATGATGATTTCAAACCCATTGAATGACGTTTTAGCCACCATCAACCGGCAACCCTTCCTGACGGACAGCGGGCTGGAAACCACCCTGGTATTTGAGGATGGAATAGACCTGCCCTGCTTCGCAGCCTTTACCCTGTTGCAGACCGAAGCCGGACGACAGCGACTGCAACGCTATTATCGTACCCACCTGCAATTGGCCGCGGCCAAGGGGCTGGGATTCATTCTGGAAACCCCCACCTGGCGCGCCAATTCAGATTGGGCACAACGACTGAACCTGACCAGCGGCGATTTGCAGAGGCTCAACCAGCTGGCGGTGAGCGAAATGCGACTGCTGCAAACAGAGGCGGATCAGACGCATACACTGATCAGTGGCTGCATCGGTCCCCGCGGCGACGGATACAATCCGGAATTCCTGATGTCTGCCGACGCAGCCCAGGCTTATCACCAGCAACAAATTGGCTGGTTTGCGGATGCGGGAGTGGACATGGTCAGTGCGATGACCCTGTGTTATCCGGAAGAGGCCATCGGCATCACCCGCGCCGCCCAGTCACACCTTATCCCCGTGGTCATTTCCTTCACTGTGGAAACCGATGGCAAGCTGGTGAACGGACAATCCCTGGGCGACGTGATTGCCGAGGTGGATGACGCCACTGGTCAGGGGCCGCTGTATTACATGGTGAACTGCGCCCACCCCTCGCACTTTGAGAACGAGCTGCAAGGGGCAACCTGGTTATCACGCATTCGCGGTATCCGGGCCAATGCTTCGTGCAAAAGCCACGCGGAACTGGATGAGTCGGTAGAACTGGACAGTGGTGACCCGCAAGCCCTGGGGCAGTCCTATCGGCAACTGCAAAGCGTCTTGCCCAGGTTGGCAGTGTACGGAGGTTGCTGCGGCACCGATCATCGCCATATTGCCGCCATATCCCAAGCCTGTTTTGCGTCTTAAAGCGCTTTTGGCATAGGACATACCATGGTTTTAACTGCGATAAGTGAGGCGCCCCTTGGCGCCTTCCTGTCGATACCACTCGATGGTCCAAGGGGTGTCAGTCACTCTATCCTGAGCCCAATGTGCCATGCAGTAGACCCAGCACTGCTTAACAGTCTGCGAGCGCGGTTGCCCCAAGCGCACCTCGACCCGGATACGGCGGTAGAGTTCGCCTTCATAGGCATCCAGCCGCTGCAGATCCTCCTGCCTGAAGCCACTCAGCAACGATCCGTTCACCGTCTTGCCGGGATCGGGCACGATGCCGGGAAAGTTGGCGCGAGCCACCAACCCGCTCCGATAATGCTCCAGGATGGCTGGCACCCCTTCCACCGGTCGACCCAATAGGCGTTGCATCACTTCCGGAAGCTGGAGGGTGCCATAGGCGAACAGGACGTGTTTCATGGTTTCAAACCAGGCGAGACAGGTCGATTTGACGAAAATCGGTGACATGGGGATGGGCACCAAAGCCTTCGCCGATGCATTCCCGGTCCAGGGCCAGGGTCACCAGGCCGGCAGCGCCGGCCGCATCCAATTCCGCCACCACATCAGAGAGAAACAGAATCTGCTCCCCGGGCAGGCCTAACGTGGTTTTAATGTGCTCGTAGGAGGCGGGCTCGCGCTTGCCGCCAATCCGGGTATCAAAAAAATGATCGAACAACGGGGTCAGGTCCCCGGCCTCACTGTAGCCGAACAACAATTTTTGTGCGGATTCTGAGCCGGACGAATACACGTTCAGCTGTAATCCCTGCTCCTTCCATTGCACCAGCACAGCCGCCACTTCCGGATACAAATGGCCCTTCAGGCTGCCGTCTTCATAGCCTGAGCGCCAAATCATGCCTTGCAGGGTTTTCAGCGGCGTTATCTTGAGATCCTGCTCGATCCAGCTCACCAGAATATCCCCAACCCGCTCCAGGCTGGCGCCCGGCTCGCCGGCTTCTGCGCGCACGGCGTTGATTTCGGCCGCCACCGCAGGCTCATCCGCGTGCTGCAGAATGAACGCCTGAATGCGCGCCCGGGCGTAAGGAAACAGGGTATCGGCCACAAACGAAATGCTGGTGGTGGTACCTTCAATGTCCGTCACGATGGCTCGAATAGTCACTTGGCCAGGGCCTCATAACGGGGAAACTCGTCCGCAATCTTTTCGCCGGTGAAATTGGCTACCCAGCCATCCGGATTGGTGAACAGGCGCACCGCAGTAAAATTGGGGTTGTCCCCCATGTCGAACCAGTGACGGGTATTGGCTGGAACGCTGATCAGGTCATTCTTGCAACATTGCACGGCATAGACACCATCATCCAGGTGCAGGTAAAACAGGCCATCACCTTTCACAAAAAACCGCACTTCGTCTTCGGAGTGGGTGTGCTCGCTGAGAAATTTATTGCGCAGGGCAATTTTGTCCGGGTGGTTTGGTGTCATGTTGATGACGTCGGCAGTTTGATAGCCACCCTCCTCCTGCAACCGGCTGATGGCCTCTGCGTAAGCCTCCAGCACCTGCTCGGAGGTGGAGTCCGCGGTGATTGGAAAATTGGCTTCCCATTGCTCGAAGCGAATGCCCTTGGCAGACAGAATCCGCGCGATCTCGGCCTGATCCTGGGTCACCACATCGGCCTGGGCCGCACTTTTATCGTTGTATACGTACAATGTGCTCATGGTCTTTTCCTCTATTTCAGCAACAGGCAGCTTTTGTATTCGCATTCCATCAGGAACTCCATCGCCTCGCTGTGGCGCTTGGCTTCTGCGACCGAACTGCCCCAACTGTAAATACCGTGCCCTGCCAGGATGAATGCAGGGCAACTGGGATTCCCCTGCAGGTAGCCGTCCACTTCCCGCGCCAGTTCCATCATGTCCTGACTGTTGCCGTAGACCGGCACCACCACTTCCTGCTCGTGGCTGGTTACACCCCGAAAGGCCTTCTGCATCTCATAATTGTTGAAGCGGATTTCCCCGCTCCAGATGGCTCGGCTGAACACCGTTCCGTATACGGAGTGAGTGTGAATGATGTAGTTGGCATCCGGTACATGGCCATAGATTAGCGCATGCAGCAGGGTTTCCGCGGACGGTCGCTTTTCACTATTGTAGGGGTTGCCCTGGGAGTCCACTTCCATCAGATCCTGTTCCGTCAGGCTGCCTTTGGCATGGCCAGAGACCGTGATCAGAATGCGTTGAGCATCGATACGGGCCGACAGATTACCACTGGTGGCGGGACACCAATTATGGGAATCCACCCAGCGCCCGATGTTGATTATGTCTTGCTTAAGCTGATTGAGTTCCGTCATGGGATACCCTGTAAGATGGATGAGTGGACAGTGACAACGCCAACACAGCGGCGACGATGGCCACTCCCGCTGCCATAAAGTAAGCCATGGAACCGCCCCAGTTTTCAACAATGAAACCGGATAGAAAGGCGCCGATAGCACCACCGGCGCCAAAACTGAGGGCACTGTACATGGCTTGCCCCTGCCCGGAGGCACTACTGCTGAAATAGCGATGAATCAGGTGCATGGCGATGGCATGGAAAACACCAAAGGTGGCCGCGTGGGTGATCTGCGCCAGCAGGATAATCACCAGACTTTGCGGGTACAACCCGGTCACCAGCCAGCGCAACGCCGCCAACGCCAGGCAGGTGCAGGCCAGAGACCGCACTGAAAAACGATCGAACAGGCGATGGGCGATCAGGAAAATGACGATTTCTGCAATCACTCCCAACGCCCACAACCAGCCGATCAGGGTTTTGCTGTAACCATAATCTTCAAGGTATATGGAAAAAAAGGTGTAGTAGGGCCCATGGGAAATCTGCAGCAGGAAACAAATACTAAAAAACAGGATGGGCTGCGGCGCTTTCAGTTCCCGCATGAATGCTTCAAGGCTGCCCTTGTGACCCTTTTTCCCCGGCGGGCTGCCCACCGAAAAACTGGCCAGCACAATCATGGCCAACAGAAATAGCAGGATCAACGGCAGCCACTGCAACGAGGCGCGTTCGAAAAACCAGCCCAGTCCCACCACGGCCACCACAAAGCCCACGGAACCCCACAACCGGATACGGGAATATTGATCCGTGGCGGTCTTCAGGTGGCGCAGTGTGACCACTTCAAATTGAGGGAGAATGGCGTTCCAGAAAAAGCTGAAGCCAGCCATCACCGCGGCCATACCCCAAAACGCAGGCTCCTGGAACATGAAACCGAAGATCATCAGGGCCAGCAGTGCACCAACCCGGATAATGCGCATACGCTTACCGGTATGATCTGCCAGCCAGCCCCAGATATTGGGCGCCACCAGTTTGGTGCCCACCAGAATCGCCATCAGCTGACCGATTTCCACCAGGGAAAAGCCCTGTTGCTGCAGGTACAGCCCCCAGAATGGCAGCATGGCGCCCAGCAGGCCAAAATAGCTGAAGTAAAACGCAGACAGGCGCCAGTAAGGTACCTTGGCCGACACGGTTTATTCCCGAACGGAGCCGGGAATCACCGGTGTCCCACTCTGAACATCGGCATTCTGGCCGCGGTGACGAAGCAGGTGATCCATCAGCACGATGGCCATCATGGCTTCGGCGATGGGGGTGGCCCGCACGCCAACACAGGGATCATGGCGGCCGGTGGTGACCACCTCTAGCGGCTGGCCGGATTGATCGATGCTGCGGCCGGGAATGCGCAAACTGGAAGTGGGCTTCAAGGCAATGTGCGCCACGATGTCCTGACCGGAGGAAATTCCCCCCAGGATGCCACCGGCATTGTTGGACAGGAAGCCCTGCGGCGTGATCTCGTCCCGGTGCTCTTCGCCACGCTGGGTGACCGCTTCAAAGCCGGCGCCGATCTCGACCCCCTTGACCGCATTGATGCTCATCAGGGCGTGGGCCAGATCTGCATCCAGACGGTCAAAGATGGGCTCCCCCAGGCCGGGCATCACTCCGCTGGCCACCACGGTGACTTTGGCACCAATGGAGCTGCCATCCCTACGCAACTGGTCAATGAGGGCTTCCATGGCCGGCACCACCGACGCATCCGGGCAGAAGAAGGGATTCTGTTCCACCTGGTCCCAATCAAAGGTAACCGGCTTGATCGAGCCGATCTGGGACACGTAACCCCGCACCTCAATGCCGTGAGCCTGTTTCAGGTACTTTTTCGCGATCGCACCGGCGGCAACCCGCATGGCGGTTTCCCGGGCCGATGAACGACCACCACCGCGGTAGTCACGGATTCCGTATTTCTGCTGATAGGTGTAGTCCGCGTGGGCCGGCCGGAAGGTGTCTTTGATATCGGAGTAATCCTTGGATTTCTGATCCTTGTTCCGGATCAGCAAGCCGATGGCCGTGCCGGTGGTTTTGCCTTCGAACACGCCGGACAGAATCTGGACTTCGTCGTCCTCCCGCCGTTGGGTGGTGTACTTCGACGTGCCCGGCTTGCGTCGGTCCAGGTCTACCTGGAGATCCGCTTCCGTCAGCTCCAACCCGGGTGGGCAGCCGTCCACAATGCAGCCCAGGGCGATGCCGTGGCTCTCGCCGAAGGTGGTGACGGTGAACAGCTTTCCAAAGGTATTTCCTGACATGATGGGCTCTGAATCCGGTGGTAAAAAACTGGGCGCCATTATACCTGCCACCCAGCAAACATGCTAAACCAATTTCCCCAACCAATTTCCTATGATTTACATAGACTTACAGGGCAATATTAAAGTACAAAATCGGCCTGATGATGGTCAATCTGCTCTTTGGTGAGCAGGAACACCCCGATTCCACCGCGCTCGAACTCGAGCCAGGTGAAACCCACGTTGGGGTAGACCTCCTCCAGCGCCTCCCAGGAATTGCCCACCTCAATGACCGCGATCCCCCCGGAATTCAGGTGGCGGGACAGTTCGGGCAACATCCGCCGCACGATGTCCAGGCCATCGGTGCCTGCCTCCAACCCCATGCGCGGTTCGTGGTGAAACTCATCCGCCAGGGCATCCATATCCTGTTTGTCCACGTAGGGTGGGTTGGAGACGATGATGTCATAGGTACGCCCGTCCAGGGCCTCAAACAGGTCTGAATAGATCACGTTCACCTGCTGTTCAAAGCCCAGGTCCTGCACGTTACGCTCCGCGACATCCAGCGCATCCTCGCTCAGGTCGGTGCAGTCCACCATGGCGTCCGGGAAATACTGGGCACAGGCGATGCCGATGCAGCCGCTGCCGGTACACATATCCAGAACGGATTCCACCTGGTCAGGATCAATCCAGGGGCTGAAGTGATTTTCGATTAACTCAGCAATGGGAGACCGGGGGATCAGTACCCGTTGATCCACTTTGAAAGGCATTCCGGCAAACCAGCCGGTGCCGGTGAGATAGGCGGTAGGCACCCGCTCAACCACCCGCCGGTGCAACAGCTCACAAATGGCCTTGCGCTCGCTGGGCAGAACCCGGGCGTCCTGGATTCGGACATCAATATCCCAGGGCAGATGCAGTGCGTGCAGGACCAGGGCGACGGCCTCGTCCCAGGGATCGTCAAAACCATGTCCCAGGACCAATTGATGTTCGTTGAACAGGCTCACCGACCAACGCAGGAAGTCACGGATGGTGAACAGCTCGGCGATGGCCTCCCGGCTGTTCAGGATGTCGTCATTGGAATCGGAGGGTGTAACCATGATATCTCGTCCGCAGTCAAAGACCGGGATTCTACATGGTTACACGGCAATGCTCTAACCTTCTGATCCGATGTCACGCTTAGCCAATGTCACGCTAACGCCGGGTGCGCATCCGGGAACGAATCAGAGCTCGGGTTTTCTGCCGGCGCTGGCGGCAAGTGGGATTGGTCTTACGACCGCGCAAAGAAGGGGTGGCTGTTTTCACAGGGAACACACTCCGGTGGATCAGGAACATCTGTCTGGGCTATCCTGCAAGATAGGCCGAACTGATCACTTTTCAACCAGAATGATTTTAGGTTTCAGCCCTCTGTGAACCGGTTCTCATTCCTTACCTAAGGCTTCCAGTCTGGCCTCACCCACTCCACCCAAATGTTGCCCGGAGCAGAAACCCGGGGTGCCAGATTGGCCACATCCTTCACTTCGACGTTCAGGCCTTTGCTTTGCAAGGCCTGTTTGAACTGCGCCACCAGATCCGATTGCTGCAGGGCGTCGCCATGGCGATGCAGAACCAGTAAGCGCGGCGGTATGGAAGCACTGTGCGGCACCAGCTTTTCAAGCACAGGGCCAAAGTCCGGAGTGCCGTCATGCACGGGCACTTCCCCCAGCAGAAGATGCCCCTGCGTGTTCAGCAGCTCCCGGATGACCGACTCATCCAACGTCAGATCAGGGACGAACAGGGTTTCCTCGTAGAAATAAGAGCGTCGGTTGGGGCGCTCCACCAGATAGAAGACGTGATACCGGCGCTGGCCTTTGTCTTTCACTACCCACAGGCTTTGCGTGCGGTCATTGCCGTACAGCACTGCCTCACCGAACACCGAGTTGGCCCAGGCGAAGCTTTCACCACAGTCGCGGCTGAAACAGGAGAACAGCAGATCGTATCGGGCCTGATCAATATGACTCTGCACCTGCGCCTTGGACTCAGCCAGAGTCTGGTTGCCGCTCAACTCCCAGACCTGGGAGGCAAAGATGCCATCCAGACGCTTGTACTCAGCAGGCAAATCCCGCCCCAACCGGCGATCCAGCTTCACCCTCCCCAAAGGCAGCAGGTAGTGGCGATTTTCCTCACTGGTCTCCGCGACCAGTTTGGCCTGTGGAAAGATCGCTTCTGCCGCGGCAGAAGGCCCCATAGCCGACAGCAGCAACGCCAGCGGTAGAAACACCAGACGAACAACGGACTTACCCAGAGTAATCATTAATAATCCTTGCAGGCTCAACGATTTGGAAACTAGCAGACCGCGCCACCCTATTCAAGTTGTGTTCAACTGTGAGGCGAATTGAACTAATATGACTCGCACTCTATACCAACTCACCACATGACCATTGCAGGGGGAAACCATGGACCGGTCGGGATCAAAACGCGTGTTGATCACAGGGGCTGCCAGCGGACTGGGCAAGGCTCTGGCGCTGAAGTATTCAAGCCAGGGGCATCACGTTGCCATCGTGGACCTGAACGATGAGCGGGGGGCGGAGACCCTTGCCCTACTCAAGCAAAGCGGAGTTGACGCATTCTACCAGCGCTGCGATGTACGCAAAATGGAGGATGTTGAACAGGCGGTGACCGCCACCAAAAAACGTTGGGGTGGTATCGACATCCTGATCAACAATGCCGGTGTCGCGGCCGGCGGCCCCTTTGACTGGGTCAGTTCGGAAGACTGGGAATGGGTCATGGACATCAACTTTTTTGGTGTGCTCCGTGGGTGCCAAGCCAGTGTCCCGGTCATGAAGGAACAGGGTTCAGGCCACCTGGTGAACATTGCCTCCATGGCAGGATTGTTGAACCCTCCCGGCATGAGCAATTACAACGTGTCCAAAGCCGCGGTGGTTTCCCTGTCTGAAACCCTGGTGGCGGAGCTGCAACCCTGGGGCATTGGCGTGACCTGCGTGTGTCCCTCCTTCTTCAAAACCAATCTGGGGGAATCCATGCGCTCACCGGATAAAACCACCGCAGCCAAACTGGACAAGCTGGTGGAAGGCTCCAGCGACCTGAGCGCCGACGACATCGCCACCATCATCCACGATGCGGTTGAAGCCAACCAGTTTCTGGTAATGCCCCACGACAAAGCCCGCCAGGCCTGGGACTTCAAGTGTGCCAACCTGGATGACCACCTCAAAGCCCAGCACAGACTGGCCCAGCAGGTAAAAGACCAGGCTCAACCAGCAGACTGAGCCCTGCCCTTCAGGGGTTGTAGCCGGGTTCGTAGCGTTCGTCGCAACCGTAAGCCAACCCCCCGTTCCTGGGTGCCACGATAGGCGCATCCGGGATACGGCCGGTGGCCCGATCCAGGAACCCACGCCCCGTTTCGGCAGCCATAGACCAATGGTGCCCGCCATCCACCTGCAAGAACAGGCCTATGCCACTTGCTTCCCCTGCGCCACCCCGCTCAAGGTTTGGTTCTGTCACCGGGAACGCGGTCATTTCCTCCTCCGTGATCCCCAACACATTGTCCGGGTCAAAAAACGAGAAATGGTGTGTGGTCCATGCCGCCGGCTGCATCAGGCCGGCGCGCGTAAACGCCAATGCCAATGCCCCAGCGGCTTCCCGGGGGATGCACTGGTCATCGTAGGCCGCCACCTGCAGCAGGTAGTCGATGTCCATGTAAGGCACGTAGTTAACTGAATCCGCGGGGCCATGCAGGGTTTGCAGAATCTGCATCAAAGGATGATAGTAATCCACTTCGTTCTCCACGATGCCCGCCAGTGCCACGGAGATGACCCTGCGGATGGAGCCCCGATGCACCGCCTGAAAATACGCATGTGACGCGGCGCCACTCAGGAATCCGGTATTAAAGGTGGGGTCCATCGCCATGGCCAACGGCACAATACTGGCCCCCTGGCTGTGTCCACCCAGTACCGCCACATCCGACCGCACACTGAATTGCGTGAAATCGAAATTCAACGGCTGAGCCGTAATCCCGTTTTGCTCCAGAATTTCCGGCAACAGCACCGCCACCCTGCGCAGGTATAACTGGTCCGCTGCGCTCTGCAGGTGGTTGCCGATATTGGCCGCTGGGTTCAAAAGATTGTAAAAGGTCACCCCCTCCAGGTCTGAGCTGTCCACATGAACATCGAATTGACTCAGGAACTCAGCGAAGTCACCCAGTACCGGGGCAGCACGCTGGCTGGATTGATGAGGCGCCACCGCCAGGGCCACGTCAAAAAATTCCCGGCCATCGTAAAAACCGCCACTGAACTCGGTGGCTGAGTTATAGCTCCCACCGGTTCCGTTGGCGAAGATCATCGGCACCTTCGGGGTGGCACCACCGCTGCAACCGATGTTAATGGACATCAGCGTACTTTCCACACCCTGCTGCTGCGCCAACCCAGTGTGCCCGTCGATCTGGATCATGCCTCCCCCCAGGGAATAGGGATGCACACCTTGCTGCCAAACCGGTAAATCGACCCGTGCCACCAACGGCAGATGATTGTAGTAGCCACACATCAGCGTGTTATGGCTGATCTGCACGGAATCAATAATCACCTGATCGGGAATCGCCGCCACCGCCGCAGCCACAGGGAACGCATAGCGGGTGGGGTCCATGGTGCGATAGACCGTGAATGCAGCTACTTCATCCTGGCTCCATTCAGTATGCGCGGATACATAGTCTGCGATTTGCCTCCATTGATCCTGCACTGAGTCCCACACTGATTGCGGCATGTCACGCGGAGCTGCGCCCCGTTCCAAGGCAGATAACAACGCTGCCCGCTGAACAGGCTCGCCGGCCATATCCAACACCCCGGTAAACACCACCGCGCCATAGAGGGTGTTGGGCTCCAGTGCGAAACCCGGTACCGGCAGCAATGTGAGCACATGACCAGGCTGGTACAGCGTGGTGAGCGGGTCGAAATCAGAACGCACTGGAACTCGTTCCAGATAGCGGGGTGACTCCGGTGACAGGTTCACCAGCATCACCGGTGAACGGTCCAGTAACGATGCCGTGGCGCTGGGCAGGGATTGAGGTTCGAGCAGCCCGGTGAATTGAAACATCACTCCAGAGTTGGTACCAAAACCATCCAGATAGGGAATACCCTTGGCGATGATGGACTTCAATAATGGATTACCGGTACCCGGGAATCCATCCACATCGAGATGGCCATCCGCCGTGCGTCTTAGATCGTTGGGCCAGGGGAAGCCAAGATAGTCCGCCCCTCCCCACTCCATTTTCGGTGTGGCGCCCCCTCCGCAGCCGGTCAAGACTGCAACAACCATGATTAACAGAGCCGTGAGCCCCCGGCAATCCTTACCAACGGCACATATTAGCCGCCTGTTGGCATTCCCCTTTCGTTCCATGAATACTCGTCCTTAATCAAATTTGAATTGAATAGCTGATATCAGCGCTTTGTTATTGGTTAAGTAGTTTTCTATTGGTCATAGGAATGTCTAGCTTTGATTTTCATTTTGCAGGAAAGCTTACCAATATTGATGGTGACCTGACCATCACCCAGATGGGCGACACGGGTATACAAGCCATTCATATAGCCGTGACTCATGGTCCACTATATAATCTACCTTTCTTTGGTAGGGGCCGGTAAAATATGTGGCTTCTCAAACTCCGCCATTTCACCGTTCTGTTGTAAAAATGTCTTTAAAATCAGGCTTTCACAACGCTCGGCATGAAATTAAAACGCTTGTTTAAAGGACCTGTTAAGGGCATGGGTAACGCATGAAACTGACATTGACCGATTCCGACACCCAATCCATCCTGGCCAAACTGGCTGAATCCAACCAAAAGCACAGTTCTTTGTACCCCGGAGACTCCTCTGATCGCCAGCCTGTGCATACGGTGTATGGTGGTGCCAATCTGTACAAAGCAGGCGCAGCGCAGAAACTGGGCAGTCTGGCTCAACGGGCGTTGGACACTTACGCACCGGATTTTTGTGCACTGGCGCGAATCCTGGGTATGAGTGGGTCCGAGTCCTTACCCACCACAGCGGCAGAGGCCAGCGTTCTGGGCGCAGCGGTGGCCGCCGATCCCTTAAAAATGAAAGAGGCTAACCCCGCCGCCTGGCTGGCTTACACGGTGTATGACCGGGTTGTAAAGAAGCTCGCCAACGAACCCATTGAAGACAGCCGTATTGATTTTGAAGACGGCTACGGTAACCGACCGGACGCAGAAGAAGACGCAGACGCCGTGCGCACGGCGGAAGAAGTGGCCAAGGGCATGGAAGAAGGCTCCCTGCCCCCCTTCATCGGCATCCGCATCAAAACCTTCACTGAAGAATGTCGTCAACGTTCCGTGCGCACCCTGGACCTGTTTCTGACCCGCTTGGCGGAAGTCACCGGCGGCAAGGTTCCTGAGAATTTCATCATCACGCTGCCGAAGGTGACTCACCCGGAGCAAGTGGCGGCACTGGCCGATCTGCTCGACATCATTGAAGCGAAGTGCGGCTACGCTCCCAACTCGCTCAAATTGGAAATCATGATCGAAACCACTCAGGCCATCATCGACGCTGACGGTTCCAATCAGGTTCGTCTGCTGGCCGCTGCGGCCCGTGGCCGGTGTCGTTCCGCAATCTTCGGAACCTATGACTACACCGCCACCTGCAATATCACCGCCGCCCACCAGACGCACACGCACCCGGCCTCCGACTTTGCCCGCCATGTCCTGCAGGTGGCCTGTGCCGGAACCGGACTCAGCATCAGCGACGGCGCCACGACCGTGATGCCCATCGGACCCCATAAAGGGGATCTGACCACCCAACAACAACTGGAAAACGCGGCGGTTGTGCATTCTGCCTGGAAACTGCATTACGACAACATCCAGCACTCCCTGCGTCATGCCTATTACCAGGGTTGGGATCTGAATCCCGGCCAGTTACCCATCCGCTACGCAGCCGTGTACACCTTCTTTCTGGAAGGTCTGCCGGATGCCTCCAAGCGCCTGGAAGCCTTTGTCAACAAAGCAGCGCAGGCAACCTTGGTGGGCAACACTTTTGACGATGCGGCCACTGGCCAGGGCCTGTTGAACTTCTTCCTGCGCGGCATTGCCTGTGGCGCCATTACCGAAGAGGAAGCCGTCGCCACCGGCATCACCATGGGTGAATTGAAATCCCGTTCGTTCGTACACATCGTTTCCAATCGTGCCCACGGTTAACACCGTGCACGAATCTGCTTAAATGATGGAATGGGTGCGGCAGTCGTCGCGCCCACACAAACAGAGTATTACGGAGATCCCAATGTCTTCAGCAATCGACCAAGCACGCAGCCTCATCGACCAGGCCCAGACCGCGCTCAATGCCGCGCTCAGCAACCTCAAAGCCTTCAGCTCAGTGGACGGCCGGGTCTCCGGCTCCAAGCTGGACGAGAAGCAGTTGGCCTGTTACGAAGTGGCGTATTGCGAAGCGGAAATCACCGCCGCCAAGGTAATGCTGGGCTACAGTGGCCTGGTGAAAGACGCCAAAGGGGGGGAAGACAACCGGATCGAAGAACGTCTGGCCCTGCAGTACGCCGCGGAAGCACTGCAGAATGTACGCAGCCGTTTCAACGCGCGCCGTTCCGACTACGGATTCAGCCGCGAACAATTGGCGGCGTCAGTGGATTCTGATGCAGCGGATGCCTTCATCAACCAGTACTTGTCCACGGAAAGCCTGCAAGCGGTGGGTAAAGACGTACTGGAAAACCATGGTTTCACCGGCGAGTACATGCTGGATGAAGAAAAGGAAATGATGCGGGACCAGTTCCGCTCCTTTGCCACGGACGTGGTCATGCCTTTGGCGGAACACATCCACACCAAGGATCTGGACATTCCCGATGAAATCCTGAAGCCCCTGGTGGAACTGGGTTGTTTTGGACTGTCGATTCCCATGCAGTATGGCGGCATCCAGCCGGACGACAGCGAAGACAACCTGGGCATGATTGTGGTCACCGAAGAACTGTCCCGGGGCTCCCTGGGCGCCGCAGGCAGTTTGATCACCCGCCCCGAAATCATGTCCCGTGCCCTGTTGAAGGGCGGCACCGAAGAACAGAAGCAGCATTGGCTGCCCAAGTTGGCCATGGCTGAGCCACTCAATGCGGTGGCGGTGACGGAACCCAATTTTGGTTCGGATGTGGCCAGCATGAAATTAAAAGCCACCCAGGTGGAAGGCGGCTGGGTCCTGGACGGTGAAAAAACCTGGTGTACGTTTGCCGGTCGTGCCGGTGTGTTGCTGACCCTGGCCCGTACCAATCCCGACATGAGTTCCGGTCACAAAGGCCTGACCATGTTCCTGGTGGAAAAGCCCACCTTCCCCGGCCATGCCTTTGCCCATGAGCAATCCAATGGCGGCACCATTACCGGCAAAGCCATCCCCACCATCGGCTACCGCGGCATGCACTCTTTCACCGTGTTCTTTGACAATTATTTTGTGCCCGATTCCCACGTGCTGGGCGGGGCCGAAGGCATTGGCAAAGGTTTTTATTACACTATGGCGGGTTTCGCCGGCGGTCGTATCCAGACTGCCGCCCGCGCTACCGGTGTTATGCAGGCCGCCTTTGAGCGCGCCCTGGATTACTCCAAGGAACGGGTGGTGTTCGGCAAACCCATCGGCGACTACCAGTTAACCCTGGTGAAAATCGCGCGCATGGCCATGCTGCTGCAGGTTTCCCGCCAATTTACTTATCACGTTGCCCGCCTGATGGACGAAGGCAAAGGCCAGATGGAAGCCAGCCTGGTAAAACTCTATTCCTGCAAGTCATCGGAGTGGCTGTGTCGGGAAGCCATGCAGATCCACGGCGGCATGGGCTACGCAGAAGAGACCGCCGTCAGCCGCTACTTTATCGATTCCCGCGTTCTGTCCATATTCGAAGGTGCGGAAGAAACCCTGGCATTGAAAGTAATCGCCAAAGCCCTGGTAGAAAGCGCAGCGTAATCGCTAAGGAATAGATGATGGCCATAAAATTTTCTGCACAGACTGAACTGGCACCAGGCACCGAAATCAACCTGGATAAGGTGCGCCACCCGCAATACGGTCGCTACCTGGAAGAATACGTTCCGGGTCAGCTGTTCGTCCATCCCCGGGGGTTTTCCTTCACCCAGTCCAATATTGATTTTTTCTCCCGCACGTATATGCAGTGCAATCCGCTGTATCTGGACCTGGAATACGCCAAAGCCCACGGCTTTGAGAAACTGCCGGCGTCACCCCAGATGGTATTCAATGTGGTGTTGTCGTTGGGTGTGCAAAACGACTCCGAAAAGGTCATCGCCAATCTGGGTTACTATCATGCCCAATTCCTGAACCCGGTGTACCCCGGTGATACCGTGCGCGCCATGACCATGGTGGTGGATCGCAAGGAACGGGGTGCAGACAAACCCGGCATCGTCACCATTCGCACCCTCGGTGTGAACCAGAAAGATCAGGTGGTGTTGCAGTACGAACGCAAGCTGATGGTGGCCTATCGCGGAGACCGAATGCCCACGGTACCGGTCGCCGATGGCGAGTTGCCCGCCTTTCCATGGCAGGAAGACGCGTCGGTGAACCTGCCCGACGGACTGCCCACCGCCCTGCGCCATGTCCCCAAGTCGGTGACTGGCTGGAACACCTATGCCGAGGATTTCACACCTGGCGATGTGATCGTCCACAACAATGGTCGCACCATCAGTGATGAGCATTTTGCGTTGACCTATCAAGTAGGCAACACCCACCCCCTGCACTACGACAAAGTGTTCAGCCAGAGCCTCTCCGGCCCCATGAGCGGTAACCCCATTGTCTACGGCGGTTTGGTTTATGCCTGGCTGGAAGGCCTAGCCAGCCGCGACCTGTCCGAGAACGCCGTCTGGGAACTGGGCTTCACCGAAGGCTATCACACCCAACCCGCTTTCGCCGGCGATACCGTGTTTGGCCTGACCCGAATACTGCAGGTGGAAGATGCCCCCGGCGATCTGAAAGAGCTGGCCAGTGTGGTTTCCCTGCAGTTCATCGGCGTGAAGAACATCACCGCCGCCGCCGCCCTGGAGCAACACGGTGGCGACCTCTTCATAAAAGAGAACGATAAAAAGGCCCTGGGTAAAAGCAAAATCAGCGACAAGATCTTTGAAATCGAACGCCGCCTGGTGATCAAAAAACGCGGTTAGGCCCACTGTTTTCGGAAGACGATTATGAGCGACAAGAAAGAGCACATTATCTACGATCAGGATGGCAAACCCGGTAAGGATCGCCCCTGGATTTTTCGCACCTACGCCGGCCACACCAACGTGCGCGCCTCCAACGAGCTGTACCGCAGCAACCTGGCGAAAGGGCAGACCGGACTGAGCATCGCCTTCGACCTGGCCACCCAATGTGGCTACAGCTCCGATGAAGACATTGCCCGTCCGGAAATCGGCAAAGTCGGTGTGCCGATCAACACACTGGATGACTTCGCTATCCTGTTCGATCATATGGCCATGGATGAGATCAATACCTCCATGACGATCAATGGCACCTCCATGTGGTTGTTGTCGCTCTATATCGCCCTGGCGGAAGAACGGGGCATTGAGTTGGCCAAGTTGCAGGGCACTACCCAGAACGATCTCATCAAGGAGTTCCTGGCCCGCGGCACCTATGTTTTTCCACCGGACCAGTCCATCAAGCTTATCGTGGATATGTATGAGTATTGCCTCAACAATATTCCCAAGTGGAACCCCTCCAACGTGTGTTCCTATCACCTGCAGGAAGCTGGCGCGACACCGGTGCAGGAGCTGGCGTATTCACTGGTCACCGCCATTACCGTATTGGATGCCATCAAAGAACGTAACTGCTTTAATGAGGAAGAGTTCGAGCGTTGTGTGGGCCGGGTGTCGTTCTTTGTGAACGCTGGCATGCGTTTCATCGAGGAAATGTGCAAGATGCGCGCATTCACCGAGCTGTGGGACGAAATCTGCCAGGAACGCTATGGTGTTAAAGAAGCCAAGTACCGTCGTTTCCGATATGGCGTGCAGGTCAACTCCCTGGGACTGACGGAAGAGCAGCCGGAAAACAATGCCTGGCGTATTCTGATCGAAGCGCTGGGGGTTACTTTGTCCCGCAATGCCCGCTGTCGCGCCCTACAGCTGCCAGCCTGGAACGAGGCACTGTCCCTGCCGCGCCCCTGGGATCAGCAGTGGTCACTGCGCTTGCAGCAAATCCTGGCCTATGAAACCGATCTGCTGGAATATCCGGATCTGTTTGACGGCTCGCCGGTGGTGCAATCCAAGGTGGATGATTTAAAAGCCAAGGCCAAAGAAGAAATCCAAAAAATCCTGGACGCCGGTGGCGGCGTGGAAGCCATCAAGACCGGTTATATGAAATCCCAGCTGGTGATCTCCCAGGCAGAGCGCATGGCCAAGATCAACACCGGCGAACAGGTGGTGGTGGGTAAAAACCGCTGGGCCGACGGCATTGCCTCTCCCCTGCTTTCATCGGCGGATGGTGGTGTGTTCAAGGTAGACGCCGAATCCGCCGCGGAAACCCTGAACGCACTGGCCGCCACCAAAGCCAATCGGGATGAAGCCAAAGCACAAGCCTGCCTGCAGCAACTGAAAGCCGATGCGGAAGCCGGTAAGAATCTAATGGAAGCCTCCATCGCCTGTGCCCATGCCCGGGTTTCCACCGGAGAGTGGGCCGCCACCCTGCGAGACGTGTTCGGTGAGTATCGGCCACCCACCGGCGTCGAAGGGCAAACGCTGTCGCTGGAAAACGACAAGCTGCAAACCGTGCGGGCCAAAGTGAAGCAATTCATGGAGCAGTTCGGCCATCGCCCGCGCATCGTGGTGGGCAAGCCCGGCCTGGATGGTCACTCCAACGGTGCCGAGATGATCTCCGTTGCCGCCAAACACGCCGGCTTCGATGTGATTTATTTTGGCATTCGCTTGAGCGCGGTGGACATCGTGCAATCGGCCATAGAGGAAGATGTGGATGTGATTGGCATCTCCCTGTTGTCCGGCTCGCACAATGAAATCATCGATCAGTTGATGTCTGAATTGGAAAAAGAAGGCGCCCGCGAGGCCATTCCCGTGGTACTTGGGGGCATCATTCCCCAGACCGATATACCGGCGCTGCGGGAAAAAGGCATACAGCAGGTGTTCACACCAAAAGACTACGATCTGATGGACATCATGAACACCATTATGGACATCGTTCTGGATACCAAGAAGGACGCAGCGTAAGGTTGTCTCACACGCCCTCTGCCCCTAAGCAACCGGATCTGGACCCGGCCTGGATTGAGAAGCTCAACCAGGCACGGGCCCTGACAAAGTGGCCGCTGGCCAAATTGATCACCCTGTTCGAAAGCAAACTGCCGGACAGCGCCCACATACGACAGGCTGTTCACCACCATATCCTAAACCATCCGGAGCAGTTCCCCCGCAAGGCCTGCATCCTGGGTTTTACCGGCACGCCAGGGGCCGGCAAATCCTCCCTCATTGCAGAACTCTGCCGCCAGTTACTGGCTAAAAACCCCAACATCACGGTTGCCGTGCTGGCCATCGACCCCTCCAGCCAGATATCCGGTGGGTCCATTCTTGGCGATCGCACGCGCATGCATTACGGTAAAAAAGAGGCGCGCTTGTTTTTCCGTTCCCAGGCCTCGAACCTGGAGTTGGGCGGCATCACGGAATCCACGTTTCAGGCCTGCCGCGTACTTCGTCACCTGTTTGATTGCATCATTATTGAGACCGTAGGCATCGGCCAGAATGAGATCGACATCCAATACATGACCGATCACACCTTTTTGGTGATGCAGCCCCTGGCGGGTGACCAGATCCAGTTTATGAAGTGCGGCATAATGGAAATCCCGGACAGCTTTATCGTCAACAAGTGCGACGAGGAAAAACTGGCCCGCACCAGCTATCACATGCTGCGCAGTTCGTTGAAACAGGCAAAGCTGGTGGAGCTGCATGCGGAGGACGATTATCACCAGGCGGCCAAGGATAAGATATATTTAACCAGCGCCCTCAAAGGTAAAGGTATTCAGGAACTGGCGGATCATGCCCTGGCGCAACGATCCATCCGACCCTGGCATCAGGCCGAGCTGTTCTACCTCAAGAAGAGCATCCAGCGCCGTTACGGTGAATTTGGTATCCAGTTCTTTGAGCAGACTGCGCTACAGCCCCTATGGGAAAATGACCAGATCAGTTACGAGGAAAAGGAACGTGGCATTCTGTCACGTATCCAAGAGCACATTCGGTAAGGCCTTTTCCGGTAAGATCTTGTCCGCTAAAACTCCCTTCTGCGTCGGGTTATAGCCGGCTAATAAATTCCTGAATCAGCTCAACTGTTTGTTCTGGCTGCTGCAGGGGATACATATGCCGGCCGGATATCAGCTGGCACTCGATCCCAAAATGCCTGCAAAAAGGCTCAATGCAATCCGCACGGGATGCATCGCTCTGCTCCCCGTAGATGACTTTCATCGGCAGGTTTTTCGGTCGGGAATAGGTTTTGAGATTGGTGGGCGTGTTGCGGAAGATCCCCACTTCCACATCCACACTGAACGCCAACTCCACTGCTTCGCTTTCTCCAGGTTGCTGCGCCTTGGGTGAAAGCGCTGCCTGACAGAAGGCATCAAAACAAGCTGGCTCAAACTTGAACAGGCTTTTTGAAGCGAAGTAGTCAATGGCCGTTTGACGATCCGGCCACTCCCGTTTTCGGAATTTGGATTTGCCCGCAGGGGTAATGTCATCCCCCCGCCCGATCAGCTTGGCAAAGCGGAACCCCCAAGCCATCTTGCCCCAGAGCAGAGGTGGGTCCAGCATCAACACCCCTTTGAAATGCTGCGGCGATTTGCAGGCTGCGATAAAACTTAATACAGCCCCCATGGAATGTCCAACGGCCACCACCGGTTCACGCGCATGCTGATCCAGAAAATGCAGCAGCTCATCCGCCAGATGGGTCCAGCCGTCAGTGAACGGAAACAACGGATTATGACCGTACTGGGGATTGAAGATCACCTGATGGGGTGCTAACGACTCAAACAACGGTTGATAGCTGGCCGTCGGAATGCCATTGGCGTGTGAAAAATTAATCAGCATAAAGCGTACTTATCACTACCATTCAAAATTCGTTACAGCGGCTCAATGCAGGCTCATTATTCCCATTGGACTTTTTCTTTGGTGTCGTACCAGTTTTCGATACGATCCTCATAACGGGATTCCAGCACGTTGCGTTTGATTTTCAACGTAGGGGTCATGATGCCATTCTCAATTGACCATTCACCATTGGTAACCACAATGGTCTTGAGCTTTTCGTGGGGGTCAAGGGACGCGTTCACCTGGTCATACAACTGCGTCAGAGCCTGATGGATGGAGTCCCTGCCTTCTCCATCACGCAGGGCTGCCAGGTCGGCCTCGGCCAGTGCGACCAACGCGATGGGTTGAGGCATGGCATTGCCCACCACACAGCATTGCTCAACATGAGCACTGGCCAGCAACTTGGATTCAATGGGAAAGGGTGCGACGTACTTACCTTTGCTGGTTTTGAAAATCTCTTTTATGCGGCCGGTTATTTTCAGGCTGCCGTCAGCTTCTATCACACCCACATCGCCGGTGCGCAGGAAACCATCGTCTGTCAGCGCCTCCCGGGTTTTTTCCGCTTCCTTGTAATAGCCCACCATGGTGGTAGGCGAGCGCACCAGCACTTCACCCCCATCACCAATTTTGACTTCCACGGTAGGATTGGGCTGCCCGACATAACCCACTCGCCCCTGGCCTTCACGGGAGCTATGGGAATAGCCCATATTTTCCGTCATGCCATACACTTCCAGGATCTCGATGCCCAGCCGCTTATACCAGTCCAGCAGCGACCCTGAGATCGGCGCTGCACCGCTGAAACACAAGCGGGCATCGTTCAGACCAATGGCTTCCCGCAGTTTTTTCTTGATGGCTTTGGACAAAAACGGAATGCGGAAGATCAGGTTCAGCTTGCGCTCGTCCATCCTGGTAAAAATTCCGGCCTGGAATTTCGCCCAGATGCGGGGAACGGCAAAAAAGATGGTGGGCCGGGCCCGTTGCAGGTCGGAGGCAAAGGTATCCAGGGATTCGGCAAAAAACACGTGCATGCCCTGATACAACTGCATCATTTCCACCACCATGCGCTCTGCCACATGGGACAGCGGTAGATAGGACAGCACACGATCGTCGGTGGATGCTTCATAGATGTTGGCTGCCTGGCTTGCTCCGGAGGCGATGCTGTTGAAAGTGTGCATCACACCTTTGGGCATACCGGTGGTTCCGGATGTGTAAATGATGGTAGCCAATTCAGCATGGGACCGCGATGGGCTCTCCTTCATGGGATCAGTGGCCTCGACGACTTCATTCCAGGAAGGGAATTCAGTGTCCGGACTGAGCGGGAAACTGATGCATGTGACACCCTCGGGTACGCCCGCAGCCATGGCAGGCCAATCATCCAATTTGCCAACGAACAGGAACCTGGATTCACTGTGATCCATGATCTGGCGGACACTATCGGCCGTCAGGGTTGGATACAAGGGTACAGAAACACCACCCGCCATCCAGATCGCCAGGTCCGCCATGATCCAGTGCGCACAATTTTTTGAAATCAGAGCGACATTGTCACCTGGCTTCACACCAATTTTTTGCAGATAGGTCGCCATGGATCGAACTTGCTTGCCAGCTTCCTGCCAGGTGATATCCAGAATCGTTCCGTTGCCCATGGGCTGGGTGAAACAGATTTTACTGGGGCTATGCCGCTCCCAGTGATAAAAACGTTCCAGGGGAAGTGGAATGCCGGTGTTGATTTTCACCTCGCGACTGGGCTGTACTTTTGCGGTGGCACTCATAATATGGGTACTCTTATATGGCTGCTCTTATTGTTATCGTATTGCTTTGGTGTTTTTCAGATAGGCTTTCGCACTATGACTGATCGCCCAATAAAATACAACCGGGCTCAAGTGGCCTGATCTGCAGGGGTTTTGTACCATTGCAGCGTCATTGTTCCCATCCCGTTCACCTCTCCGTCCAGGCAGACAATGGAAGCGGTCGCCATGCCGATGCGGGCTTGGCTATGCCCTTCGGTCAACAGGCTCAATAACGTGCTCACAAACGGATTGTGACTCACCAGCATCAAGGGCCCTTCCGTCACGTCAGAAAGAAGATCCACCAGCTTGTACGGATTGTCTTCCGGGGTAATGCCCGAAACCGTCTCTACTTTGGGCTTGAAGCCGGCCTGAACCAAGTCAGTCACCACAATAGCTGCGGTCTGCTGTGCTCTCAAATAGGGGCTGACCCAAATGGTCTGTGGCGGGCGCTCCAGCAGACAGGGAACCATGCTGGCCGCATCCCCCTGACCCAGATCAGACAGCGGCCGCTCGGCGTCTGTGGCGGCCCTCGAGATAGCGTCGCCGTGACGCATGATGTAAAGGGTGCTCAAATTGAGGTACTCATTTTTTCTTCTCGGTGACGATGGGCCACTCACTGAAAGGATAGGGTTTAACGTCGGATTTCATGGAAATATAGTCGACGATTTGCGACATATAACGGCCGAACCCGGCACCGAAGCGTTTTAACTCATCCTGTGGCTGACCGGAGAGCAGCCTGACCACCACCTGAATGATACCCAGGCCAATCAGTACATACCCGGCCAGCACAAACACCAGATAAAATAAAATCATGTACAACGCGGTCAGGAACAACGGATCTTTTTCTTGCTCTTCACTCATAAACTACCCCCGTTTCAAATTGGCCAGCTTATCGGGGCCAGGCAACACAAACTCCACATCGGTGTTCTGTTCTCCCAGCATCAATTTCTTGATGACATCCTTTAAACTCTTATCTTCAAACAGAATCTCGTACAGGCCATGCACCAACGGCATGTACACCTCCAGCTCATCGGATTTGCCTTTCACCAGGCGGATGGTGTTCACGCCCTCTGCCGTGCCCCCGAGGGTATCCAGTATGTCGTCCAGGGGTCGCCCCTGGGCCAATGCAAACCCCACCTGGTAATTGCGACTCAGTGGCGAGGTACAGGTGACGTAAAGATCGCCTACACCGGCCAGGCCAAGAAACGTCATGGGATTCCCACCCAGGCGCGCAGCAAACCGGCTCATTTCCGCCAGGCTGCGGGTGATCAGCATACTCTTGGTATTCTCGCCCATGCCCATGGCTGCCGCCATTCCCGAGGCGATCGCATAGATATTTTTGAGAGCACCACTGAGCTCCACACCAAACCGGTCACTGTTGGCGTAAACCCTAAAATAGCTGCAGGACAATACATCCTGCACCGTCTGTCGCACTTCACCGTATTCACTGGCGATGACCGTACCAGTGAGCGTACGTTCGGCGATTTCCTTGGCCAGGTTGGGTCCGCTCAATACGCCTATTTTGGAACAGGGTGTGCAATCCTCCAGGATCTGGCTCATGAACTTGAAACCGTCCATTTCAATTCCCTTGGTGGTACTCACCAGGATCTTGCCCGGGTCCAGCCATTGAGCGGCCTGGGTCACAACCTGTTTAAACGCTTTACTGGGGATGGCCACAAACAGGATATCGGAACTGCCGACGGCGGTTTCCAGACAGGTTGTGGGCTGAATAGAGGGGTTGAGTTTTTTGCCAGGCAGATAGCGGGTGTTTTCATGGATATTGGCAATATCCTGCACGGTCTTTTCGTTACGCATCCAGAGTTTAACCTGGTGCCCGTTATCAGCAAGAATATTGGCAATGGAGGTCCCAAAGCTCCCGCCACCCAACACGGCAACCTTCTTCACTTCGGTGGTCATTCAATTATCCAACTAAGAAAGAACCCAGCGTTTCAGGCCATATTCGGAATACAGAAATTCCTTGGTGCCTTTCGGGCCCGACATTTCCATCTTGATAGGACCTTCATTGGACTCCACGATTAGGGACATCCGCATGAAGGGATTCATAACACGCTCGACCTGCATCAGTTGCGCGGCGGGCTGCACGGCCTGGGGAACTCGACCGAATACCAGAATGTAGCCGTCTTCCGTCTCCTGAACCGCTTTGATCAGATCCAGGACAACCGACAGCAGAGGCTCTCTGAGCTCTTCTGCTGACTCCCGGGTGAACGGGTAAGTGATTGAATAATCGACCACGTTGCCTCCCCTTGTTACCAGTGCATTCTCCCTATCATAACAGGCCTACGGGCAGATGGAATGCTGAAATGAAATAAAAGGCACCGGTTGTTTCACCGGTGCCAGAGGCAGTATCAACCAATGGATTCCATCAATAACTTATTGATTCTCTTTACATAAGCGGAAGGATCATCCAGCGCCCGCCCCTCGGACAGCGCGGCCTGGTCAAACACGATCTGGGCTAGATCCTCGAACCGGTCCTCCTGCACCTCAGCGTTCAGGCGCTCCATCAGAGGGTGGGATGGGTTGATCTCCATGGTGGGCTTGCTGTCGGGCATCTTCTGACCGGCGGCTTCCATAATTTGCCGCATCTGCGCGCCCATATCGTAGGCACCGACCACCAGACAGGCCGGCGAGTCGGTCAGACGATGGGACACCTTCACTTCGGAGACCTTGCTCTCCAGCACGTCCTTCAATCGTTTCACCAGCTCCTCGGAGGATTTTTCCACCTCTTCCTGCTGCTTTTTATCCTCTTCGGTTTCGATGGCGCCCAGGTCCAGGTCACCCTTGGCAATATTGATAAAGCTCTTGCCCTTGTAATCGAACAGGTAACCCATCATCCATTCATCGATGCGATCGTACATCAGCAGCACCTCCACGCCCTTCTTGCGGAAGATCTCCAGATGGGGGCTGTTGGCGGCTGCATTGTAATTTTCCGCTGAAATGTAGTAGATCTTGTCCTGGCCTTCTTTCATTCGCTCCAGGTAATCGTCCAGCGCAACCGCCTGTTCTGCGGTACCGGTATGGGTGCTGGCAAAGCGGAACAAGCCGGCAATTTTCTCTTTGTTGGCGTGGTCTTCTGCTGGCCCCTCCTTCAACACCTGACCGAACTGTTTCCAGAACTCCTTGTATTCCTCAGGCTCCAGTTTGCGGATCATGTCCAGGGAGCGCTTGGTCAGGGCACCACGAATGTTTTCCACAGTCTTATTGGACTGCAGTATTTCCCGCGACACGTTCAAGGGCAGGTCATTGGAATCCAGCACGCCTTTCATAAAGCGCAGGTACATGGGCATGAACTGCTCGGCATCATCCATAATGAACACCCGCTGCACGTACAGCTTTAACCCCCGCGAAGCCTCACGCTGATACAGGTCGAACGGTGCCCGCTTGGGAACATACAGCAGAGATGTGTATTCTTGCTTGCCCTCCACCCGGTTATGGGTCCAGGCGATGGGATCTTCAAAATCGTGGGAGATGTGTTTGTAGAATTCTTTGTATTCTTCATCATTGATTTCATTGCGGGAGCGGGTCCACAATGCGGTGGCTTTGTTCACCACCTCAAACTCAGGGGCTTTATCCGCCTTGGCTTCGGCTTCCTCCTCCGCTTCCTCGGGCTCCGGCGCCATCTCGTTCTTCATCATTTCGATGGGCAGGGAAATGTGGTCTGAATATTTGGAGATGATGCTGCGCAGCTTCCAGGCGTCGGCGAACTCCTCTTCACCTTCACGCAGGTGCAGAACGATGGTGGTGCCGCGCTGATCCCGGGACACCGGCTCCACCGTAAATTCGCCCTCACCTTCTGAGGTCCAGTGCACACCGCTCTCAGCAGGCTCACCGGCTTTGCGGGTGAAGACTTCCACCTTGTCGGCCACCACAAACGCCGAGTAGAACCCCACCCCGAACTGACCGATCAGCTGGGAATCCTTACGCTGATCACCCGTCAGGTTCTTGAGGAATTCGCTGGTGCCGGATTTGGCGATGGTGCCCAGGTGACTCACCACGTCATCGCGGTTCATGCCGATGCCGTTATCCGTGATGCTGATGGTTTTGCTATCGCTGTCGAATTCGATGCGGATTTTAAGGTCGCCCTCACCTTCCATAATGTCCGGCTGGGAGAGGCTGAGAAAACGGAGCTTGTCTGCCGCATCAGACGCATTCGAAATCAGTTCTCTCAGGAAGATCTCTTTGTTGCTGTACAAAGAGTGGATCATCAAATGCAAAAGCTGTTTAACTTCGGCCTGGAAGCCAAGGGTCTCTTTATTGGCATCGACAGTCATGGTGGTAACGTGCTCCTCAATTGCGCAAAAAGTCAAATTCCCTCGGTAGATGGGGTCAGCGCGGCGGATATCAAGCCCTTCTGCAACAAAATTTTGCTATGATGGCGCCAATATAGGTCATGAAAAACAACCACATGCCTGATCAAGCGAAGACGCCACCCACCGCTGCACTGTACATCACCTGTCTGGCCAACAGCCTGCGACCGGAAATAGGTCATGCCTGCGTGCAGCTGGTGGAGAGCCTGGGATTCAAAGTGGATGTACCCCTGGATCAAACCTGCTGTGGCCAACCAGGCTACAATGCCGGCCATCGTGACCAGGCCATAGCGGTGGCCAAGACCCAGATCACCGCGTTGCAGGAATATGATTGGGTGGTGGTGCCCTCCGGTTCCTGTGCCGGCATGATCATCAACCATTACCCCCGCCTGTTTGCCCAGGACACCCCCTGGCTCGAACAGGCCATCCAACTGGCCGCCCGCACTCGCGAGCTGTGCCAGTTCCTGGATGAGCAAGGCTGGCAACCGGGGACACCCTCTAAAAACCACACACAGCAGACCTGGGCCTATCACACCAGCTGCTCTTGCCGCCGGGAAACCCACTCCCATCAGCACGGGCACCGCCTGTTGCTGAAAGCCGGGATCAGGCTGGCCCATCTCCACGATCAGGAGGTATGTTGTGGCTTTGGCGGTACCTTCGCGGCAAAGTTCGATCCGCTATCCAGCCGCATGGGGCAGAAAAAGCTGGCTGCCGTAGAGCAATGCTCCGCCAGCGGAGTAACCTCAGCCGACCTTGGCTGCCTGCTGCAATTGCAGTCTCTCGACCGGTCGGGGTTGAGCTTCTGCCACATTGCGGAACTGCTGGCCGGCACCTGTGCAGGGGAGCACAAGCCTTGAACAACAATGGCGCCAATGGCTTTGCCGCCCAATCCCGCCAAGCCCTGGATGACCCGGCACTGCAAAGTGCGCTCGGTCACGCGCAAAGCGGGTTCGTGAAAAAGCGGGCCCAGGCCATCGCCATGGTGGATGACTTTGAGCGGCTGAAAGCCAACGCCCAGGCAGCAAAGCGACAGGCCCTGGCCAACCTGGCACCGTTGCTGGAACAGTTTGAGCAAAACCTGGTTCGCAATGGTGGTGAAGTCCACTGGGCACAATCCCCGCAGGAGTTGAACGCCACCGTCATGGCAATCGCCCGCAACGCCAACGCCCGCCGCATCATCAAGGGTAAGTCCATGATCGGGGAGGAATGCGATCTCAATGCCGCATTGGAATCCGCGGGATTCGATGTGGTGGAGAGCGATCTGGGGGAATACATCATCCAACTGGCCAAAGAGCCCCCCAGTCATATTATCGCCCCCGCAATCCATAAGACCCGCCAGCAGGTAGCCGAGCTCTTCCGCCAATACCATGCCCTGGGCGAACGGGGCCTGGACGCGATATCGGATCTGGTGGGGGAAGCCCGCACCGTGTTGCGAGAAGCCTTTCTCACGGCGGACATCGGCATCACCGGTGCCAACGTGCTGGTGGCAGAAAACGGCTCCATCGCCCTGGTCACCAATGAGGGCAACGGAGACCTGAGCGCTACACTTCCGCGGGTGCACATTGTGGTTACCAGCATCGAAAAAGTGGTGGCGTCGATGGAGGATGCGTCGCTGATTCTCGAGGTACTGGCCCGCAGCGCCACCGGTCAGCACATGAGTGCCTACACATCATTCTACAGCGGCCCCAGGCAGGCACAGGATCCGGACGGCCCGGATCAGTTCCATGTAATCCTGCTGGATAATGGGCGTAGTGAGATGCTCGGCTCTCCCTTTGAGCCCATGCTCAACTGCATCAAATGCGGCGCCTGCCTGAATCATTGCCCGGTGTACACCAATGTTGGCGGTCACGCCTATGGCTGGGTGTATCCGGGCCCCATGGGGTCGGTGCTGACGCCGCTGTTACAAGGCCTCGAAACAGCGCTGCCACTGCCCAATGCCTCCACCTTTTGTGGCCGCTGCGAGGAAGTCTGCCCCATGGGCATTCCCCTGCCCGATCTGTTGCGTCAGCTGCGGGCGCAACAATATGAACAAACGCGGGAGCCGCGCAGATGGCGCTGGGGACTTGGGCTATACAGTTGGCTGTCCAGGCACCCGCGCGCTTTTGCCTGGAGCCTGCGACTGTCCCGGGCCGTGTTGCGCTGGGTGCCACAACGTGCCTGGCCCAAACAACGCACTCCCATCAGACCCAGCGGCGACACCACCTTCCTGGAGCAATGGCGCAATGGACCGAAAAATGGCGCGCAAAATGGACCGCAATAAGGTAAGCGACAGCCACGCACGCTACCAGATTCTGGCGAAGCTGCGTGCCCGGGCACGTGACCCGTCCACCATGCGCAACAGTAGACAGACGAGCCAAAAGAGCCTGTCCATTCAATATCAATCTGCGGATGAGTTTGCTGCGGCGGCCTCCCGTAACGGCGCCCTGGTGGCGTTCGCAGCCTCGGAACAGGACGCGTTGCAAACGGTGAAAACCCTCAGCGAGGAAAACGAATGGCGGCAACCACCGACCATTGCCCCTGCATTGCTGGAGTCCGGCGCAGGCAGGCACACTCATACTCCATGGCGCAGCCCCTCTGCGAACCCAAAACCGGTGGGCTCGGTAGCGATAACCAGAGCGTTTTGTGGAATCCAGGATACCGGCACCCTGCTCTGCCTGGCGACAGCAGAGCAGCCCGGCAGCTGGAATTTCCTGGCGGAGCACCACGTTGTCCTGCTGGACAAAGACTGTATTGTCAGGGGGAAGGCAGATGCCTGGCGCCTATTGACCCAGAAGCAGCTGCCCCAGAAGCAACTGGCCCAGAAGCAACTAGCCCAGAAGCAACCCGCTCGACATTGGGCCATCCATTTGATCAGCGGCCCTTCAAGAACAGCGGACATTGAGCAGACCATTCAACTGGGAGCCCACGGCCCACGCACCCTGACCGTGATTCTTGTGGGGTAACGCCAGGCCAGCAGATCAGTCCTGCAGGCGGACCTCTTTCACCTCTCGCCGCTTCACAATCAGCGCGACTTCTCCGCCACCCAGCAGCGTTACCAGCGAGACATTGTAGCGATCCACCGCGTCCACCGTGCCTTCACGGGTCTTGCCGTCAAAGGTCTGCAAACTCACTTTGCGCCCAACCAGCCCCTCAAGATCATCAGGCCCATAGGTCTCCAGTTGCTGCAGCACCGGCTGGCGGCTGATCGCTGCAGGGGGGGACTGGCGGATGGTTTGCAACGCACCCACCAGCTCCCGCACCGGGGTACGCTCCACCACCCATTCATTGTCGTTCTTGAACAGACTGATATCGATGTCATGGATACTGCCGTCCACCATGGCCACGGTCACATTCGTGTGAGCGGTGGAATCTTCCAGATTGGTCTGAAAGAAGGTGTTGTGGTAGTCCACAATATTCAACAGCGAGGAACCGAGGTTATTCACCAAATACTGTTCTGCCACATACTCAATGGTGTCATTGGAATCGTAGGAGCGCACCACCTCACCAAACTCGCGCACCAGGTCCCGGGTAGAGGCGTTGAAGTTGCCAGCCAGATAGCCCTTGCGCCCATCCGGGAACTTGAGTTGTACCCGCCCCTGGTAGCGATCTTCCGTCACCCGCTCCAGAATCAGTTCAAGCCAAAACCCTTTCTCATAGGAATCCACGTTGGGGAGCGCGGTCTCGGGTCGGTATTGCATGACATGCACCAGGGGAAATCCAACAGAGGCCGGGGTCAGGTCCAGCATCAGGCTGCCGCTTTCACCCACTTCAAAACCTTGCAGGTCGATCGTAATCTCCACCGGCTCAGGAGCATCCAGCTGCTTGAAGCGCAGGATACCGTCGGCGAACACCACCTGCTCAAACTGGTATTTACGCCCCAGGTAGCGAGCCTGGTTGGCGCCTTCCTGGAAGCCATGGGCAGCAATCTCATAGTCTGAGGCAAACCGCGGCGCAGCCAACGACAATGGCGCCTGTGCAAACGCCGGCGCCACCTTGTCCCGCACGGCAGCCAGCGTACCGTCATCAAACAGGAACGGATTGGCCCGCATGTAAAGCACACCAAAAAACAACAACGAGATCAAAGACAGAGTATGCAGTACCCCCTGGACACGGGCCCGGTCCCACTCCAGGTTGTAAAACGGTATCCAGGTGAGGGGCATGAGCGTACAGGCCACACCCCAGGGAAGTGATCGGCCATAAGCCAATCGTAAGCAATTCAATGTGACCCCGGAAAATACCAGCAATGCGGCGATAAAAAGAAAAGTCTCCATACGAGCCTTCCTGTGATTCCCTTATAATATTCAGTATCTTACAGTGGGTGGCTCGAGGCCACCTCAATTATGATTGAGCATTTTTAGAACAATGCTTACATTAACCAAAGCTCAGGACAGTAGCAAGTGGGCCCGTGCGGTGGCGATGGGCTCATCCTTCTTGGCCTGCCACAACGTCACTGCTACATTGGCAATACGCCGCCCCATGCGCAGTACATGACACTCGGCAAAGGTATCGCGGAACAGGCCGGCACTCAGGTAATCAATGGAAAGATCCACCACCTTCGGGTACGTGGGGGTTTCCATCAGCATCAACAGGTGCAATTGCGCCGACTGCTCGATAAAGCCACCCAACACCCCACCATGGATAGCGGGCAAAGTGGGATTACCGATATTCGACTTGATGGCTGGCAAGGTGAAAATCACCTCCTCTCCGGCTTTCATGCAGCCCATACCGATGGTCTGGGCATAGGGAATGGCTTCCACCAGACGGGCGTAGTCGTTGGTTTCACGGCATTGGTGAACGATTTCTTTGATGCTCATTGCCCTTCCTCCGTGGTCTTTCTCGGCGACCAGGGTATCTTGCTTAACCCCATCCGCATGTAGTTGGCCACACAATGGGCGATGGGCTCATCCCGGTTATCCTGATACGCCACGCCCCGGGTGAACACCACACTGCGGGTTTTGCGGTAACACTCCACATAGGCCAACACGTCTTTGCCTGGCTCCGCCGGCCGCATGTAATCAATGCGCAGATCAATGGTGGGGGTGATATCGAAATCCGGCGCCATGGCCTGGGCCACCGCCAAGCCGCAGGCCTGATCCATCAGGCTGGTGATGGCACCACCGTGGATCACGCCGGTGTCAGGGTTACCGATGATTTTGTCGGAGTACGGCAAACGCACCACCAGTCCCTCCGCGGTGATTTCCTCCAGGGCCATGCCCAGCTCCATACTGTGCCGCACACCGTGCAGGAACATTTTCAAACCTTCCTCTAAAGTGAAGGGCCATTTTGTTTTTTTGTCGTCACTCACTGAACGTCTCCACGGATAATCGCCTTGTTGGTTCGTATCAGCGCCCGAAGCGCCTTGGAGTGGAACTCCCGTCGATAGAGTACGGCCACCACCCAAGCGGACGTCGCCATAAATATCCAGGGATTTACAAACCATAGCAGAAAAGCCAGGCCGAAATAGTAACTGCGCAAGCCCAGGTTAAAAGCGTGGGCCGCACGGGAGATAACACTGCCGGCACCTTGGGAAAACTCGGCACGCGCACTGCCATCAACCGCCGCTGGTGATGGTGCGGTTCCGATCACCACCGAGGCAAAGCCGTATTGACGTAACGCCCAGCTGAACTTGAAAAACGCATAAACAAAGATCGCCATCAGCAGGAACAGTTTAAGCTCCCAGGCCACTTTCGTGGCTTTGACGGCAAAGGGCAATTCCTCCGCCAGCGAGATCACCCGGTCGGTGGCGCCCAACACCGTCAGGATACCGGCCAGGATCAACAGGGTGGAGGAAGCAAAAAATGACACATTGCGTTCCAGGTTGGCAATCAGGGAAGCATCCATCACCCGATTCTCCCGCCCCAGCATTTCCAGCATCCAGCGACACCTCTGCTGGTGCAATACGCTGGCCAGGCATTTCTTGGTGAGGGCTTTCCACTGGGCGTATTGGGCATAACCCACCCAACACAGCAAAAACCACAGAAAGGCGAGGAAGTCTGCGTAACTTAAATCAAAAAGTACGATATTTTGCACCGAACACGGCTCATCCAGAGGCTATTTTTTGCAATAATAGCAAACATTTAGAGCCGTCATATAAGGATTATTGTGCCCGGGCGTCAAACCAACTTACGCATTGCCAGCCTGTATGCCATCCTGACCTCCCTGGTGGCAAGCCTGGTGGCCGCCGCCACCAAGTACCTCACCGGCATGATGGATGCCAGTGTGGTGGTCTGCATACAATACCTGATCTGCCTCTTCACCCTGACCCCCTGGGTTGCAAAGGTGGGCCTGCCGGGGTTGGCCACCCAGGTTCCCCGCCACCACCTGATTCGTGGTGTGGCCGGCTGGGCCTGCTTTTACACGTACTATCTGGCCATCGGCAACATTCCCCTGGTGGATGCATCCCTGTTGCGCAACACTGCGCCGATCTGCGTACCGTTCTTTGCCTATCTGCTGTTCCGCAATCGCATCAGCCTGCTGGGAATGGTGGGCATCGGCCTGGGGTTTGCCGGTGTACTGTTTATTCTCAAGCCCGAAGGGGCCAATTTCAGCCTCTGGCACGGCATAGGCTTTCTCTCCGGCATCACTCTGGCGGTATCCATGATTTATACCCGGGAGCTGGCTCAAAGCGAGCCGTCGAACCGAATCCTGTTCTATTATTTTCTGATTTCCCTGCTACTGAGCACACCCTTGGCGCTGCTCAACTTAACTGCCATTCCCCTGCTTGCCTGGCCTGCTCTCCTGTTTGTAGGCTTTTCTATTTTCATCACCATGAAGCTATACAATCATGCCTACGCCCATGCACCGGCCAACAGCATTGCTCCCCTCACCTACTTTGGGGTGGTGTTCGCCGGATTACTGGGCTGGTTGCTCTGGGATCATGTACCTGATGCCAAGAGCCTGTGGGGCATGGTCCTGATCATTCTGGGAGGTGTTCTGGCCATCATGGCCAAGCCCGCAACAGAGCGATCCACGGCAGCAAAGTCAGAGTAACAGGGGATGGCTTTACAAATAACTACTTTCCTCTGCCAGGCGTTATGGTACGATGGTTCCAAATAAAACCAAAACAAAAAACGTGTCATGAATTTATATCAGCAGTATTCCACGATATTTGATGGCATCACCACGCCTGCTGCCTGGGTGGACATGGACAAGTTCGACAACAACATCCAAACCAACTTGGACCGGGCCAACCACCGCTCCATTCGCATCGCATCCAAGTCGGTGCGCTGTGTTCATCTGCTGCGTTACTTACTGAACGCCAGCCAGCAGTTTAACGGCATCATGTGTTACCACCCGCAAGAAGCCGCATTACTGGTGGGCGAGGGTTTCGACGACCTGTTGATTGCCTACCCCAGCCTGTGTCGCGACAGCCTGATGGCGGCACTGCAGGCCTCAACCAAACCGGCAAAACTGTATTTCATGGTGGACCGGGTCGAGCATGTGGCACTGCTGGACGGGCTGGCCGCAGAGCTGAACATCAAAGCCAACCTGTGTCTTGATCTGGATATGTCGGTGCCTTTCCCCGGTGTACACTTTGGAGTGCATCGATCGAATATCAAAACACCCCGGCAAGCGGTGGAATTCTATCGCCGGATCAAGGGGTTTCAACACATCAACCTGTGTGGACTGATGGGCTACGAGGCCCAGATTGCCGGCTTGGGCGACCAGGTGCCAGGCAAGGCCTTGCAAAATATCGTCGTGCGATACCTGAAGAAAAAGTCGCTGCCCATCATCAATGACCGCCGCACGGAAACCATTCTGGCGTTGCTTCATGAGGGCGCGCAGCTCACCCTGATCAATGGTGGTGGTACCGGCAGTATTGAATCCACGATTCAGGAGCCATTGGTCAACGAGGTCACCGTGGGCAGCGGGTTTTACTGTTCGCACCTGTTCGATTATTACCGCAACTTCAAACTGGAACCGGCGGCCGGATTTGTTACCAGCGTGGCCCGCAAGCCATCCGATGATATTGTCACCTGTAACGGCGGTGGCTACGTGGCCTCTGGAAACGCCGAGCGCATTAAAATGCCACAGCCCTATTTGCCTGCCGGTTTAAAACTGGACCCCAACGAAGGAACCGGTGAAGTACAGACGCCGTTGCACACCCAGCAATGCAAGCAAGCACTTGAGCCCGGCGATCCGGTGTTTTTCCGCCATGCCAAAGCCGGCGAGCTGTGTGAGCATTTCAATCACCTGTACCTGATTCGGAACGGCACCATCGAAGACAAAGTCACCACTTATCGAGGTAATGGCTGGGTGTTCATGTAACCTGGCTAAAAGGACTTTCCCATGAAACACCTTCATGACGTAATCATCGTGGGCTCCGGCGCATCGGGCTCGGTGATCGCACACGAACTGACTCAAGCCGGTGCCGACGTGCTGATGCTGGAAGCCGGGCGGCGTTTTTCCGCTGCGACCTTCCCGGACAACGAACTGGACGCCAATGCCCAGCTGATGTGGAACGGGGGCATGGATGCCAGCCGCGATGCCTCAACGCTGTTTATTCGCGGCAAAGTGGTGGGCGGCGGCACCATCATCAACCAGTGTCTGCTGGATCGTTTCGACGATATCGCCCTCGACAGTTGGCGCCACCGTACCCGTATGGATTTCTTTTCCAGCGATCAGATGGCATTGCACTATGACACTGTGGAATCCCATCTGGCACTGCACCACATGGCGCCATCGGACTGGAATACCAACGCCGAGCTGTATGTGAAAGGGTTTGAGTCCAAAGGCTACGGCTGGGCCCCCCTGCGGCGCGGGCAACGGGATTGCGGCTCAGGCAATGACTGCATGACCTGCCTGGGCGGTTGTCCACGCGCGTCCAAACAAAGCATGCTGGAAACCTTTCTGCCCAAGGCCGAGAGCAATGGCCTGCGGATTGAGTCCGAGTGTACGGTACGGGAGGTGGTTCACGGGCCCTCTTTTGTCACTGTGTCCGGATACCAACGGGGCCAGCCGATAACCCTGTACGCCCGCAAAGTGGTTCTGGCCAGTGGCGCTCTCGGCACGACTGAATTGTTGCTGAGATCACGCTTGCAGGATCGACTCCCGGCATTGGGCCACGGATTTTACTGTCACCCGCAATGGATGACCGTAGCCCTGTTCCACGACCGGGTGGACTCCCACAAAGGCGCCTTCCAGACCGTAAAATCCGATGAGCCCCGTTTTCGGGCCGCGGGTTTCAAACTGGAAAATGTCTTCGCCGGCCCCATCGCCATCGGCCTGTTGAAACCCGGCTACGGGCTCGACCATCAACGTTTTATGCGCCAATACCGCAACATGGCCTGTATTGAAGTTGCCGTGCGCGACCAGGGAGCCGGTACTCTTCGCCTCACCGGCCGTGACCGGCTCGATATCGACAAACCCTTAGCCGATGTGGATCGCCAAACCGCCGACCATGGCAACCAGGTGGTGGTCGATCTGTTCCAGACGCTGGGGGCCAAAGAGGTGGTCACCTCTCCCCTGCAGATTGGCCTTCATCTGATGGGCGGCTGCAGCATTGGACAGAATGCGGCGGACTCAGTGGTCAATGAGCACTTTCAGGTGCATGGGCTGCCGAATATGTATATCGCTGATTCTTCCATATTTCCCAATGCACCGGGCATCAACCCGTCGCTCACCATCATGGCGCTCTCCCAACGGGCTGCACAGCATATCCTGAGCGATTGCGGCGCCCGAGTGGAGCAACACCAACAACAAGGAGTCAGTGCATGAGCCCGCTCACTTCCAAACTTTTTTCTTATCGACAATTATTGGGCCTGCAGAAACTGGGTGATGTGATGATTCCCGGCGACCGCGAGTTTCCCGCTTTTTCGGAGACCGGTTGCCTGGCCTATGTGGACACGGCCATGGGCAGCGCACACCCTGACGATATCCGGGACTTTGGTTTCCTGTTGTGGTTTTTCTACCTGGCACCCACCCCGTTGATCCGCTCTGTGGTTTGGCTGGCGGACAACGCCGAGCAGTTCCCCAACGCCATCGCCGGGCTCTTGCGCAAGCTCAACATCGGCCTTAAAGGTGTGGTAGTCAGCCTGTACTATTCCGGTAAAACCGGGCTCTCCGGCGGCACCAGCCCACTGGACATCATCGAGTTCTCACTCACCTGCGAACGCCGTGAAGGATAACCTTATGACAGAACATCACCCGCTGGCATCAAGCGAACAAGCCTTTGACACAGCACTGGGCAGCCCGGTCCAGGACGTCAATGCAGAGGAGGCGGCCGCCATTTTCAACCAGGCTGCCAGGGCCCACCGCAGGCTGGCAGAACTGCCCATCGACGTGCGCCTGGATGGTCTGCGTAAACTATTGGATTATCTGGTGGAACACCGCGACGAAGCCATTGACATACTGTGCCGGGAAACCCGTAAGTGTCGCACTGATGCGCTGGTGTCCGAGGTGTTAGGAGTGCTCGACAACGTTGAATGGCTGCTGAAAAATGCCCGGAAAGTTCTCAGCGAAAAGAAAGTCTCCACGCCCATCACCCTGCTGGGGAAAAAATCCCGTATCGTGCATGAGCCACTGGGCACAGTATTGATCATTGCGCCCTGGAACTACCCTCTGCACATCGGCCTCACCTCCATTCTGGCGGCCTATGTGTGCGGAAATGCCGTGGTGTACAAGCCTTCCGAACTCACTCCCATGCAGGGCCTGTTCGAAAAGCTGTTCCAGGTGGACCCCATTCTCGGCGACAGCATTCAAGTGGTGTACGGCACCGGCGCCACGGCGCAACAGCTGATCCGGCAGAAACCTGCCAAGGTGTTTTTCACCGGCAGCGCCCGCACCGGCCGGAAGATCCTGGCCCAATGCGCGGAGTTGTTGGTTCCGGTGGACCTGGAGCTGGGCGGCAAAGACCAGGCCATTGTGTTCGACGACGTTCACCTGGATCGGGCCGTAAAAGGCGTACTCTGGGGTGCGCTCACCAATGCCGGGCAGTCCTGCAGCTCGGTAGAGCGGGTCTATGTGCAGGACACCCTGTACCCGGCATTCGTACAACGGGCCAAAGAAGAAATCGACAAACTGGTGGTGAACAGTGGTGACCTGGGCAACGCCGACATCGGCGGAATGACCGCAGATTTCCAACTGGATATCGTCCACCAGCAGGTGGTGGATGCCCGCGCCAAAGGTGCCAAGGTGGTCTGCGGTGGCTCCACCCTGGTGGAGAACGAGCTGTTCTATCTTCCCACCCTGCTGACCAATGTGGACAGCAGCATGTTGATCATGCAGCAGGAAACCTTCGGGCCATTGGTGCCCATCGTCCCGTTCAGTACGGAAGAGGAAGTGGTCACCCTCTCCAACAGCACCGAATTCGGCCTCAGCGCCAGCGTCTGGAGCCGGGATTTGCAACGGGCCAATCGGGTGGCCCGACGCCTGGAGTGCGGCGCCGTCTCCATCAACAATGTCATGCTCACAGAAGGCAACCCGGCCCTGCCCTTTGGCGGCACCAAGGCCAGTGGTTATGGGAGGCAGAAAGGCGTCGAGGGGCTACTGGGCTATACTCGCTCAAAATCACTACTGATCGACTCAGATAGCAGCAAAATCGAGCCTAATTGGTACCCTTATACACGGGCCAAATACCAATTGTTCGATCAATTGATCCAGGTGCTGTTCAGTCACAGTCCCTGGAAACTGATCAAAGCGGCGGTGATCGGCATGAAACTGGAGAGCCTTGGCAGCAAAGACCGGTAGTGGAGCCACCTCACCGACCCGCCCCAAAATGGAATTTATGTTGCTTTTTTCCCACCCTGGACGTTACACTTCAAAGAGGCCTCCGGGAGGTGCCCTATGCTCACCAACACTGCATCGCAACACAGTTACCAGAACCGCGAAGACCGCCTGAGCGCGGCCGCGTTGTTGAACTTTTTCGGTATCACCGAAGAATGGGGCTTGGGCAGCAAAGAGCAAATGACCCTCCTGGGCAGCCCCGCCAAGAGCAGTTTCTATCGTATGAAAGAGTTTGCTGAAGGCAAAACCGCCAAGCCGGTACGACTCTCCCAGGACACCCTGGAGCGGGTTTCTTACATTATGGGGATCTACAAAGCCCTCAACATCCTGCTGCCCAACCCCAAACGGGCTGCGGAATGGGTCTCCAAACCCAATACTGCGCCCCTGTTTAATGGCCACTCCGCACTGGAGGTCATGCTCAAGGGCCGGGTTGCCGACCTGAGCGATGTGCGTCGGTTTCTGGACGGGCAACGGGGACACTGAACCACATGTCACAACCACATCACAGGGAAGTCCAGGTTGAAGGCCCTCACTACCGCATCATCCCCACCAAGTTTCCGCCCATCAACTTCTTCGAACGGTTTACCCCGCCGGAGTTGATGGAGGAAACCTTTGAAATCGAGTCGCTCACCAATGAACGCCTGCGGGAGCAAGCCGGTGACCTGAGTCATGTGGCCGAAGCGGACCGGGTGAGTGGCCCGGGTGCCAGCGTGGTCATGGCTGCCTTCACCCACACCGGTTTTGCCAGCCGCTTCACCGATGGCAGCTACGGCGTGTATTACGCAGCACGCGACCTGGACACCGCCATCCACGAAACCATCTATCACCGGGAACGCTTCCTCGGCTACACTGCGGAGCCTCCCTGTGAGCTGGACATGCGAGTCTATAAAGGCAGTGTGCTCAAAGCGCTGATCGATTTACGCAGTGAAAGCTATGCGCACCTGATGCAACCAGACCCCGATGAGTACGCCAATTCACAAGCCTTTGCCGCACAGCTGCGTACCACACAATGCTATGGTCTGCTCTACCCTTCAGTACGTAATCACGGTGGGGAATGTATCGCCGCATTCCGACCCACCGCCGTCAGCCTGCCGGTACAGAGCAAATGGCTGGTGTATCACTGGAACGGGGACCACATCGACAAAGTCTATGAGAAAAAGGAAATTCTCATCGATCTAAAAAAGCATGAGGCAGAGGAAGAGCAACGCCTCTCCCTCTGCTGAACCAACGGATGCGGCCTAGATAAATTCCAGTTTTACCGGCAGTTTATCCCCTGGCACTGGCAGTGACGTCATATCAATCGGCATTTTGTAATCCGGGTCAACCGACCACTTAAAGCGCAGCAGCACCTGGTGCAGAATGGCTTTCACCTGCACTTCGGCAAAGTGCAGACCGATACACATATGCGCACCACCGCCGAACGGCACCCAGGCATAGGGATGCACCTTATCCTCCCGGCGATCTTCCGCAAACCGGCCTGGATCGAACTGTTTGGGGTTGTTCCAGTACTCGGGCATGTAGTGGGTGAAATAAGGGGAAACTGAAATCAACGTGCCTTTGGGAATCAGCACATCTTTGTACACCACATCCTTGACGGTACGGCGGGGAATGGATGGCACCGGAGAACAAAGCCGCAGGGATTCTTTCATCACCAGGGTCATGCCTTCCATTTTTTCCAGATCTTCGAAGTCCAGGTGGGGCTTACCCAATGCCTTGCTCTGCGCTCGGAGCTTATCCTGCCACTCAGGATTCTTCGCCAGATGATAGAACATGGTACACAGGGTAATGGTGGATGTGTCGTGCGCCGCCATCATCAGGAAGATCATGTGGTTAATCACATCATCGTCAGTAAACTTCTGCCCGTCCTCGGTTTCCGCGCGACATAACTGACTGAACAGGTCCATGCCTTCCGAGTTGCGCTTCTCGGCAATTTTGGATTTGAAATAGTTATACAGAACCTTGCGGCCATCGAGGCCTTTTTTCCAACGACCACCGGGCACCGGATAACGCACCAGAGCGGTCCCGGCGCGCACTGTGTCGATGAACGCCTTATTGAGCACATTGGCTTCCGGCCCCAGCTTTTCGCCCATGAAAATTTCAGTGGCCATGTCCAGGGTGAGTTTCTTGATGGCCGTGAACACATGAAAATCGTCCTGCGGCAGCCACTTCTGGATACCTTTCTCAATGGGCCTCTGCATCTCCCCCAGATACTGCACCAGAACCGGCTTCTTGAAGGCGTTCTGCATGATGCGACGGTGGTGACGGTGCTCTTCAAAATCCAGCAACATGATGCCGCGGTGAAAAAACTTGCCGATGAAAAAATCCCACCCCTGATTATTGGAGAACATATCACCCCGGTTCAGGAACACGAACTGATTGGCGTCAGGCCCGAACATACTGACCATACGGGTACCGAACACGTTACTCCAACTCACTTCGCCGTATTGCTCGAAGCGCTTGCGGGAGAACCCCATGGGATTCATCATCGAATGAAAGGTATACCCTACCACTGGCGGGCCACCGTCACCGGGAACCGGTTTGGCCTGTATCTTTTCACCCTCTTGCAGCGTTACTGTCGAAGCCGTCATAAGCATCTCCAATTTATTGTTATTACCTTCAACAGATAGACCATGACTAACGGGTCTGTTGATTAATTGAGAATAGGAGTGTAAAAACCACAATACAACCCTGTATGTTTTTATGAAGCTCGAGGTTCTAATGCCTAAACTTTCTAAAGAAAGCTGGGTCACGGCCGGTATCAACCAGCTCAAGGAATACGGGCCAGCCGGAGTCTCTGGTGAAAAAATCGCCCGCAGGCTCGACGTTACCCGGGGCTCTTTCTATCACCACTTCGACTCCATGGACGAGCTCACCACCCTCATGCTCGAGTATTGGGAGCGCACCCAGACCATCGAAATATTCGATCGTGCCCAAAAGCAAATTGATGATTTACATAGGAAAATGACCATTCTACTGGAATCGGCGTGGAACTCAGATGCAGATCTGGAAATCGCCATGCGACAATGGGCCTTTTCCAACCCTATCGTGCAGGCTCATGTGGAGCGCATTGACCGTGTGCGCCTGAGTCTGGTTTCAGCTGTATACATCGAACTGACCCAAAGCGAATCCCGTGGCAACAAACTGGGGAAAATCGCTTACTACGGCTTGTTGGGAGCCCTGCACGCATGGCCCCGTTTCACCAAAGACCAGCTCAAAGAGACGGTACTGGAGATTCAGGCATTGTTAACGGAAGAAGCGCGATAGTGCCCGTATAATCCTCTTTTTGCCCACCAAACCCACAATTCAGTGCCCCATGTAACTCTTTGTAAAGTTTGCAAAATATTAGTTTACAATTACACTTGTTCGAAGCACTGATCAAAAGTCGCGTGTCGTGTAAGCCGAAAACAAAACACGGCGGCGCTGGCCCGAAATTGGAAGTAATGAATTGGATAAAGGAAATGCGTTGGGGCTATCGGTATTGGCAAAAGCTTTAGTCTTTTGCCTGTTGCTCTTTCCCGCGCCAGCGGCCCTTTCGGCGAATCCGGATGAATACACCCTTAAACTGGTGTTCCTCTACAACTTCACCAAATTCATCAACTGGAACAACGAAACCGAACTCAATGCCAATGATCCATTTTTAATCTGCGTAATGGGTACCCTTCCATCCAAAGAGCCCCTTATCGTGCTGGAATCGAAGCAGTCGAAAAATCGGCCCATCTCCACTCGCTCCTCGAAAGAAGTGACCGACCACCGGGGGTGTCACATTCTGTTCATCACCAAAAGTATCCAGGGAAAAGAACTCAGTTCAATTTTATCCCGCCCGATGAAGGACACCATCGTGGTGGGAGAAACCGAAAATTTCGCAGAGCATCAGGGCGACATTGGATTCATCATCGACAGCCAACAACGGGTCAGACTGGAAATCAACCTCGGCAACACGCAGCACAAAAACGTTTCAATACGGGCGCCACTTCTGGAAATCGCCAGTAAAATCTATCGCACGGAGGGACAAGGCTGATGAAGTTGCTGAGCGCCATGTCCCTGCGGGTAAAAACCATCCTGATCGCCATGCTGACCAGCGCATTGGCACTGACCATTTCCGGCGTCTTCTTTTCGCTTTACGACTATCAAAATGCCCACCAAAAAGCCGATCAGGAATACAAGGTCATTGCCACCATACTGGCAGATCGCAGCACCGTCGCGCTGGAATTTCTGGATCGGGTCAGTGCCACAGACAACCTCGCGTCGCTGGATGCCCACAAAGCCATCACCCTTGCCTGCCTGTACGACTCCGGTGACACACTGTTCGCCTCGTTCCATCGTAACTCTTACAACCAGGCCCGCTGTACTGATGTCCTACCCACCATTCCGGGACAACATGGTGAAGCCTACAAGGAAATCCGGGAACCGGTGGTATTCGAAGACACCGTCATCGGTACCCTCTACCTGCTGGCAGACCTGGGTGACTTACGGGAAACCATGTTCCTGCATATCGCCACCAGCATCATCATCGTCGCCATCACCCTGTTTATCACGTTCCTGCTGGCCGTCCGTCTACAGGCTTTCGTTACCGTACCCATCAAGAAGCTTCAGGACACCGCCATTAAGATCCGCCAATCCGATAACTACTCACTACGGGCAGACAAAACCACTGAAGACGAGCTGGGCAATCTGGTGGATGCATTCAACGGCATGGTGGCCAAAATCGAGCACGACAACGTGGCCCTAAGGGACAGCGAAGAACGCTTCCGCACCCTGACTGCATCCTCGCCAGTGGGAGTGTTTCAAACCGATGAGGAAGGGCAATACACCTACGTCAATGCCCGTTGGCGCGAGATCACCAACATCTATGACATTCACCTGACCCAGGAAGCCTGGGTCAAGACTTTGCACCCGGAAGAGCGCTTCCAGGTCCTGTCCCGTTGGCGAGAGTCCCTGGAAAAAGGCGAAGAATTCAGGATGGAATATCGCATGCTTCGCGATGACGGCGAGGACGTCAATGTGATCTGCCATGCGAAGCCCTTGTATGAGGGTAACGGTCACATCGTGGGTTATCTGGGTAGCCTGTCCGATATATCCGAATTGAAGTCAGTGCAACTGCAGCTCGAACAGTTGGCCCTGTACGATCCGCTGACCAAACTGGCCAACCGCCACCTGTTCCGCAACCGCCTGGAAAAGGCCATTAAAAACGCAGAGCGGGAAGGTTGCATGATCGCCCTACTGTTCCTCGATATCGACCACTTCAAGAAAATCAACGACACCATGGGCCACGACCAGGGTGACGAGCTATTGAAGGCCATTGCCCACCGGCTCCGTTTCTGCACCCGCCCCGGTGACACGGTGGCACGCATGGGCGGTGATGAATTCACGATCCTGGTACCGGAAGTCAACGACACCCACGAAGCCGACGCCATCGCCCGCAAGGTGCTGGACGTCCTCAAAGTGCCCATTCGCCTCACAGGGCTGGAAGTCATCATCACCACCAGTATTGGTATCAGCGTGGGCTTGCGTGATGCCGAAGACGCCAACGCCCTGATGAAAAACGCGGACATGGCCATGTACCGGGCCAAATCCCGGGGCCGGGACAACTACCAGTTCTTCTCCGATGAAATGAATGTGGAGCTCTCGCGCCAGTTGGCCATGGAGGCTGAGCTACGCATCGCACTGCAGCAGGAGCAGTTTGAGCTGTATTACCAACCGCAGATCAACCTGAACAACGGCAGACTCATCGGGTACGAGGCGTTGCTACGCTGGGATCACCCGGAAAAAGGCTTCATTCCACCATCCGAATTTATCCCGGTGGCAGAAGACTCCGGCCTGATTCTACCCATTGGGGAATGGGTCCTGCGCCATGCCTGTAGCGACATCAAACAGTTCACTGAGCAAGGCTTGCTGCCTCTGGATGGCCACGTCGCGGTCAACCTCTCACCCCGCCAGTTTCATGACCCCAACCTGGTGAGCGTGATCAAAGACATGATCATATCCTCCGGTATTCAAAACCAGCAGCTGCAAGCGGAAATCACCGAGAACCTGCTGATGGAGAACGTCGAGGCCACGATTGCCACCCTGAACCTTCTGAAAGAGCTGGGAATCATTCTCGCCATCGATGATTTCGGTACCGGATATTCTTCCCTGAACTACCTGAAACGACTGCCCATCCACGTCCTGAAAGTGGATCGCTCTTTTGTGATGGACATACCACAAGATAAAGACGATATGGAGATCACCAGCGCCGTGATCGCAATGGCTCACAAGCTGGGTCTGAAAGTAGTCGCTGAGGGCGTCGAAATCAGCGATCAGGCAACCTTCCTGAAAGAAAATCAGTGTGATTTTGCCCAGGGCTATTATTACGGTAAGCCCATGAGCGTGAGCAGCCTCTACGAAAACATCGGGAACTTTGAGCGCTGGCGCTCCAATGGATGAGCGCCAGGCTTGGAATCGCCGGCATCAGAGCCGGGTTAACAGACGCCGCACCAAACCCTTGTCGATATCATTTTCTCTCACCGTCAGCATCTCGCCGATCAGGTTCTGAATGGCAAAGGCCACCTCGTCTCGTAGCGCAAACAGCGCATTCTCGTCGTCTTCCCTGCCTTGATACGGGCCGACCTCAATTACGTCACCTAAGGAAAAGTAAAAACGCTCGGGACGCGGTAACGCGGTCAAACCAATACCACGGGTAAGCGGCATGATGATGTCGCCCCCCCGCAGCAAACCAGACTTCTCCAGCAAGCCGGTCTTTTTCAGCAACTTGCCCACCGGGGAGTGAATAACATCCTCTGCATCCACCAGAATGTCGTACATATCATCCGGCCCCACTGACGCAAAGGGAATGATGTTATACCCATGCTGAATCGCCATCTTGCAGAATCCGGTGCGGCGCTTCCAGGTCAACTGGTACTGCTCACCCTTGCGCTTACTCACCTCCCGGGCACCGCCGGGGAACACCATTATGTGTTCACCGCGCTCCATCAACATGGAGCAGTTCTCGCGGGTACCTTCCACCCCGCCGGTGCGGTCAACCATGTCACGCCAGAGCGGAATATCGTAATGTTGATGATCAGCCAGTGTGCGAACGCGAATACCGCGCTCACGATAGATTTGCGCCAGCAACAGTGGAACATCGATGACACCAAAAATGGTGTGGTTGCCCACCATCAGTGTGGGCTTATTCGGGTCCAGCTTCTCCAACCCGAAGAATCGTGGACTGAAGTAGGTGCGCAGGGGTGAGGTTAATTTCCAGAGCTGCTTTTCTGTGAGCAGCTCGGTCTCAAAAGGTTTGTGCTGGTATCCCATTTACAATCTCGTAGTCAAAAAATAACATTCCCAAAACAAGCGATCATTGTCGCAAAAATTACAGCAACAAAAAACCGGCGCACAGTCGCCTGCCGCCGGTTCTTTAAAAGGAATTGAAACGGGCTATTACCAGCCAGTCAGTTCCTTCAGGGCCAGGCCCAACTCGGATGGATTGCGTACGGTTTTGACACCGGCCGCCTGCAGGGCAGCAAACTTGTCGTCCGCAGTACCCTTACCACCCGCGATGATGGCGCCTGCGTGCCCCATACGCTTGCCAGGAGGTGCAGTCACACCGGCAATATAGGAAACCACAGGTTTGGTCACGTTCTCTTTGATGAACTCTGCTGCTTCTTCTTCTGCAGTACCACCGATTTCACCCACCATGATGATGGCTTCAGTCTGAGGGTCTTCCTGCAGCAGGGCCAACGCATCGATAAAGGTGGTACCAGGAATCGGGTCACCGCCGATACCGATACAGGTGCTCTGACCGAAGCCCAACGCAGTGGTTTGGTTAACCGCTTCATAGGTCAGGGTGCCCGATCGGGAAACGATACCTACTTTACCAGGCTGGTGGATGTGGCCGGGCATGATACCGATTTTGCACTCTCCGGGGGTGATGATACCAGGACAGTTGGGGCCGATCAGACGCAGACCTTTCTGGGCTACGTATTCTTTCACATACAGCATATCCAGAACGGGGATGCCTTCAGTGATGCACACGATCAGGGGAATACCGGCGTCAGCCGCTTCCAGGATGGAATCCTTACAGAATGCTGCTGGCACGTAGATGACTGTCGCATCACAATCAGTGGCGGCTTTGGCTTCGGCAACCGTGTTGAAAACCGGCAAGCCAAGGTGCTCAGTACCACCTTTGCCCGGAGTTACACCGCCAACCATTTTTGTACCGTACTCAATTGCCTGAGTGCTGTGCAAGGTACCCTGAGCACCAGTGAATCCCTGGCAGATGACTTTAGTGTCTTTGTTAATTAAAACGCTCATGTTTAACCTCTCACTTCACCGCTGCAACGACTTTTTCAGCAGCATCGTTGAATCCGGTAGCTGCAATAATATTCATACCACTTTCAGACAGGATCTTGGCACCCAGCTCAGCGTTGTTACCTTCCAGGCGAACCACAACAGGCACCTTCACACCCACTTCCTGAACCGCTCCGATAACGCCCTCTGCGATCAGGTCACAGCGCACGATACCGCCGAAGATGTTCACCAGAACCGCCTGCACGCTGTCGTCTGACAGGATGATTTTGAACGCTTCCGTAACACGCTCTTTGGTCGCGCCACCGCCTACGTCCAGGAAGTTGGCAGGCTGGCCGCCCTTCAGCTTGATCAGGTCCATGGTGGCCATGGCCAGACCGGCACCGTTAACCATACAACCGATGTTACCTTCCAGAGCAACGTAGTTCAGATCCCATTCTGCTGCACGGCGCTCGCGCTCGTCTTCCTGGGAAGGATCGTACATGTCAGACAAATCGGGATGACGCAGAACCGCATTGCCATCGACAACCAGTTTGGCGTCCAGACAGTGCAGATTGCCTTCTGTGGTGATAACCAGCGGGTTCACTTCGATCAGAGAAATGTCTTTCTCTTCGAACAGCTTGGCCAGACCCATGAAAATCTTGGTGAACTGCTTCACCTGATCGTTGGTCAGGCCCAGTTGATAACCCAGGTTACGCGCCTGATAGGGCTGAGCACCGATCAGAGGATCGATCTCGGCTTTCAGGATTTTCTCCGGAGTTTCTTCGGCAACCTTCTCAATTTCCACGCCGCCTTCAGTGGAGGCCATGAACACCACTCGACGGGTACCGCGGTCAACCACCGCACCGAGGTACAGTTCTTTGTCGATATCGGTACAGGTTTCCACCAGAATTTTATTGACCGGCTGACCTTTGGCGTCAGTTTGATAGGTTACCAGGTTTGTGCCCAATTTGGCTTTGGCAAACTCGATGATCTCTTCTTTGGAGCTCACCAGTTTAACACCACCTGCTTTACCACGCCCCCCAGCGTGGACCTGTGCTTTTACAACCCAGCGATCTCCACCAATCACGTCAGCGGCTTCTGCTGCTTCGTGAGGGGTGCTGGCTGCTATCCCCTTTGAAACAGGCAGACCGTACTGAGCGAACAGTTGCTTGGCTTGATACTCATGTAAGTTCATTGGCTCACCATCGATCTAATTTCGTGTGGAGTAATCCACGTTAAACACACTTGACGCGATTTCTTTCCCTCGCACCATCTTGCGCTACCCGCGCGTCGCAGACTTTAAATCGGTCTGCTGTCTGAACAGTCGTAGTCCAGTAAAAAAGATCGGGTTAGGTAACCCTAACCCGATCTAAACCGCAATTCAGCCTTACTTCTTACGCTTGCGCTTGGCTGAATGTATTGCTTTGCCATCCACGTCCAGACAGGCCTCATGGAAAACTTCCGACAAGCCGGGGTGGGCAAACACCATCATCTGCAGATCTTCAGTGCTGGCACCGAACTCCATGGCGATGATGGCTTGCATAATGATTTCAGACGCCTGAGGGCCAACAATATGCACGCCGAGAACACGATCGGTCGCCTCGTCGGAGACCACCTTCACGAAACCGGTGGTTTCGTTTGCCGCCACCGCACGACCATTGGCCACAAAGGCAAAGGTGCCGGTTTTGTAGGCGTCGCCACTGGCTTTGACCTGCTCTTCCGTCACACCGGCCCACGCCACTTCAGGGTGGGTGTACACGACAGAAGGAATGCAGTCGTAGTTAATCGCCGTGTGGTGACCTGCGATGATTTCGGACACCATCACGCCCTCTTCTGTCGCTTTGTGCGCCAGCGCCGGCCCACGCACGATATCTCCAATGGCGTAAACGCCAGGCACATCGGTCGCACAGCTTTGATTGACGAAGATAAAGCCCCGCTCATCCAGATTCACGCCGCTGTCGGCAGAAAACAGATCTTCAGTGTAAGGGCGTCGACCCACAGCCACAATCAGCTTGTCCACCACCACAGATTGATCCCCTTCCGGATCACTGTATTCCACGGTAACCTTGTTCTTCTCAACCTTGGTGCCAGTGACGCGAGCAGATAATTTAATATCAATGTTCTGCGCTTTCAGGTTTTTCAGCAGTTCTTTACCGACCTGACGATCCACCATGGGCAGGAAATTATCCATGGCTTCCAGCACCACAACTTCAGCACCCAGACGGCTCCAGACACTTCCCAATTCCAGCCCGATGATGCCAGCCCCGATGACACCCAGTTTTTTGGGCACTTCGGTGAACTCCAGCGCGCCGGAGTTATCCACGACAATACCGTCGTGGAGAGGCGCCATAGGCAGTTTGATTGGCTCGGAGCCTGACGCGAGGATAACGTTCTCCGCCTGCAGAATTTCAGCTTCCCCTTCATGAGGAGTGAATTCAACCTGTTTGCCTGCCAGCAACTTGCCACGCCCCTGCAACCAGGTGACGCCATTTGCCTTGAAGAGCATGGCCACACCGTCGGTCTGCTTCTTAACGATGCCATCCTTACGCTTGATCATTTCGGCAACATTGATCTTCACACTTTTGGCTTCGATTCCATGAACCGCCAAGCCGTCTTTTGCCTCATGGTATTTCCAGGTGGAGTCCAGCAGCGCCTTGGAAGGAATACAGCCCACGTTTGCGCAGGTTCCACCCAGTGCCGGCTTACCATCCTTATTGATATACATATCGATACAAGCTGCATTCAAGCCCAGGTGTGCGGCTTTTATTGCTGCGGCGTACCCCCCAGGTCCGCCACCGATTACTACGACATCAAAACTCTTTGCCATGATAATTTCCCGTTAATCATTCTGCTTGGATTGGTTTATTCGCCCGTCACAACGGACCATCATCACACCGCTTACAGATCCAACAACAGTCGGGCCGGATCTTCCAGCAAGTCTTTAATGGTAACCAGGAACTGCACAGCTTCCTTGCCATCAATCAAACGATGGTCATAGGAAAGCGCCAGATACATCATGGGCAGAATCTCAACTTTGCCATTCACTGCCATAGGCCGCTCCTGAATCTTGTGCATGCCCATGATCGCTGTCTGGGGTGGATTCAGGATTGGCGTGGACCACAGAGAGCCAAAGACACCACCGTTGGAAATGGTGAAAGTACCACCGGTCATTTCCTCCAAGGACAACTTGCCGGCCTGTGCTTTCTTACCGTAATCCACAATCTTGCCTTCAATTTCAGCAAAGCCCATCTTGTCCACATCACGCAAGATTGGCACAACCAGGCCTCGGTCGGTAGAAACCGCTACACCGATATCATAATACCCGTGATAGACAATATCGTTACCGTCGATGGACGCATTCACAGCGGGGTACTTTTTCAACGCTTCGGTAGCGGCGATGGTGAAGAACGACATGAAGCCCAGACGGTGACCATGCACTTTCTCGAACAGATCTTTATAGCTCTTGCGCATTTCCATGACCGGCTTCATGTTCACCTCGTTAAAGGTGGTCAGCATGGCCGCGTTGTGTTGCGCTGACAGAAGACGCTCGGCAACCCTGGCGCGCAGTCGGGTCATCGGCACCCGGCGTTCCTCACGCTCACCAAAATTGACGTTTGCTGCACCAGCGGGCACCTCCGACGGCGCAGCTGCGGCAGGTTTCGCAGCTTCTGCAGCCGGCTGGGAAGCACCGCTCTTCAGGTGATTCAGCACGTCTTCTTTGGTGATGCGACCGCCTTTGCCAGTGCCTTTGATCTTGCCGGGATCCAGATTATTCTCTGAAATCAGTTTTCTGACTGCAGGGCCCCATCCATCTTCAATATTCCCGGTGGTTTCAGCCTCAGCTGCAGGTGCCGCAGCAGCCTGGGCCGGAGCCGCTTCACTCGGGGCAGGCGCTGCGCCAGTACCTTCTTCCAGGTAGCCGATCAGCTCCTGACTCAATACGGTGTCGCCCTCACCCTTCAAAATTTTGCCAACCACACCATCATGTGGCGCAACCACTTCCAGAACCACCTTATCTGTTTCGATATCCACCAGCAGCTCGTCCCGAGATATGGCATCTCCGGGCTTTTTATGCCAAGTCGCTACCGTGCCGTCTGCAACCGCTTCAGGAAATTGTGGGGCTTTAATTTCAGTTGTCATCTGTTTTCCTTTATTTCCAATCTTTTCACAACCAAATACTGGATTTGCTACTCGTGTGTTTTGGTTTAAATGTTGAAAGCGGTTTCAACAAGTTTGGCCTGCTCTTCAAGATGCAAGGACATGTATCCTGCGGCGGGAGCAGCAGAGCCGACTCGTCCAGCATACTGCAGTAACAGTGATGGGCTGATTCGGTGGAACACATGTCGCATGTGATGCTGACTGCAGTACCAGGCGCCCTGGTTCATTGGTTCTTCCTGACACCAGACAGCATGCTTGATATTGGTGTACGGTTGCAGCAAGTCATACAATTCCTGTTCCGGGAATGGATACAACTGCTCCATACGCAATACCAGTGTATTCTTGATATCGTTGTGAGCACGATGCTCGAACAGATCATAATAAACTTTGCCACTGCACAGTATTACCCTGTCGATCTGCTTAGGATCATGCTCCCAGGCGTCTTCCAACACGACTTTGAAGTGACCATTGGCCAACTCATCCAATGTCGACTTGGCCAATTTATGCCGCAGAAGGCTCTTCGGAGACATCACGATCAGTGGCTTCCTGAGAGGTCGGATGGCCTGGCGACGCAGCATATGGAAAACCTGGGCCGGAGTAGAAGGCACACACACCTGCATATTGTGCTCGGCACACAGTTGCAGGAAACGCTCCAGTCGCGCAGATGAATGTTCCGGCCCCTGCCCCTCATAGCCATGCGGCAGCAGCATGGTCAATCCACACAACCGCATCCATTTGTGCTCGCCCGAGGAAATAAACTGATCAATAACGACCTGTGCTCCATTGGCAAAGTCACCAAACTGCGCTTCCCAGACCACCAGGCCCTTGGGCGAAGTAGTCGAATATCCGTATTCAAACGCCAGTACAGCCTCCTCTGACAAGAGGGAGTCATAGAGGTCGAGACGGGTTCCTTCCGGAGGTATGGTTTTCAAAGGTACATGTATGCCAGGTGCCTTTTGATTATGCATGACCGCGTGCCGATGTGAGAACGTGCCCCGGCCCACATCCTGGCCTGTAAGACGCACAGGATAGCCCTGCTCCAGCAGAGTGGCGTATGCCATGGTTTCGGCAAAACCCCAGTCGATGGACAGCGCCCCGGCTGCCATCTTTTGGCGATCTTCACGAATTTTTTCCACCTGGCGCTGAACCACAAAACCATCAGGCACCGTATCCAGTTTCTGGGCCAGGTCATGAATAGTCTTGGCATCAACTCGGGTATCGTAATAGGCCTCATAGGCATGCCCCAAATACGGCGTCCAGTCCACGAACAACTCAGTATTGGGCTGCTTGACGAGAGATTTCACAACGTGCTGACCATTATCAAGAGCCGAGCGATATTCATCGGTCATTGCGGAAATCTTTTCCTCGGAGAAAGTACCCTCTTCCGCCAGTCGCGCGGAGTAGATTTCCCGGGGATTTTTCTTCTTACGAATCACCTGATACATCATAGGCTGGGTGATCGCCGGCTCATCGGCCTCATTGTGACCACGAGCCCGGTAGCAGATCAAATCAATGACCACGTCTTTCTTGAACTGCTGGCGGAAATCGATTGCCATCTGAGTGACAAACAGCACTGCTTCGGGATCATCGCCGTTGACGTGGAAAATAGGAGCTTGCACCATCTTCGCGATATCTGTGCAGTACTCAGTAGAACGCGCGTCGTGCCGGTTGCTCGTGGTAAAACCGACTTGGTTGTTCACGATAATATGAACGGTGCCGCCGGTTTTGTAACCCCGGGTCTGGGACATTTGGAACGTCTCCATCACCACGCCCTGACCCGCAAAGGCGGCATCACCGTGAATCAGCACGGGAACCACTTTGTCACCTTTCTTGTCACGGCGACGGTCCTGTCGGGCTCGAACGGAGCCTTCCACCACCGGCGACACAATCTCCAGGTGCGAGGGGTTGAACGCCAACGCCAAGTGCAATTCGCCACCGGGGGTCATCACGTTGGAAGAGAAGCCCTGATGGTATTTCACATCCCCGGACCCTACTTCATTTTTCTTCTTGCCTTCGAATTCGTTGAACAGTTCGGCCGGATTCTTACCCAGAATGTTCACCAAAACGTTCAGACGGCCCCGGTGCGCCATACCGATAACCAGTTCCTTGGCACCGTAACTGCCAGCGCGCTGGACGATCTCATCCAGGCAGGGGATCAGACTCTCACCACCTTCCAGGCCGAAGCGTTTGGTGCCCGGGTATTTCGTCGCCAGCATACGCTCAAGACCTTCTGCTGCGATCAGGCGCTCAAGCAAATGGCTTTTCACATCAACACTGTAATTGGGATGCGAACGCACACTCTCCATTCGCTGCTGAATCCACCGCTTCTCGGCAGTGTCTACAATGTGCATGTACTCAACGCCGATACTGGAACAGTACGTCTTTTCCAGGGCCTCAACTATTTCACGCAGGGTCGCTTCTTCACGGCCGAGAAAAACGTTCCCGGTTTGGAAAGTGGTGTCAAAATCCGCCGCAGATAGTCCGTGGTGAGTCAGCTCCAGATCAGGAACCGTTTCCCGCTCCATAATATTAAGCGGATCCAGCTTCGCTTTTTGGTGACCCCGAACTCGATAGCCGGTGATCAGCTGGAGAACTTTTACCTGCTTTTTCTCATGCTCTGAAGAAACGCTGCTAACTGCGAGAGGCTGCACACGATTCTTGTTCTTCGCGAGATAAAGGAAATGCTCTCGGATGGTGGAGTGAGGAACGTCGTTCTCAGTTCCATTTACGCGGGGGAGTTTATCGAAGTTATCTCGCCACTGTTCCGGCACCGAATTAGGGTCTTTCAGATAAGCTTCGTATAGCTCTTCGACATAGGTGGCATTCGACCCTGAAAGGTGCGAAGTGCTCCACTGTCGATACATCAAACTATCTTCCATTGCAGATCACCGTGTCGATCTAGGACACTATCTGCAGAGACGCGAATCAGCAACGGACACGTGTAAACATGTTAGGTTTGCGACTGGCGGGTTGAGCCAAATGCGCTTCCAGATAGTTCGGTTTTACCGATAGCCCTAAGGTTTTAAAAATCAACCTGCATCCGCTTTTTGGGCGGAGCAAGGAAATTCACAGAGAGTGCCAAAACATTAGTTGACCGACACCCCTGCATTCCCAACATCAAGTGTAGCGTCTTTTCAGTGGACCACCTAAAGGGAATCGCTTAGGTGGCCGAGACCACTGAATTATATAGACTTCCGACCAATAAACAAACGTTTATGTGCCCTGTTGCAACAGCAGCGATCGGATGTGACCGATGGCCTTGGTGGGGTTCAACCCCTTGGGACATACGTTCACACAGTTCATGATTCCGCGACAACGGAACAGACTGAAAGGATCGTCCAAGTCCGACAAACGCTGTTCAGTTATGGTGTCACGACTGTCAGCGATGAAGCGATAGGCTTGCAACAATCCAGCCGGCCCAATGAACTTATCCGGATTCCACCAGAACGATGGACAGGATGTGGAGCAACAGGCGCACAGAATACACTCGTACAGGCCATCCAGCTTATCCCGCTCTTCCGGGGTCTGCAGGCGCTCGATCGGAGGCACCGGAGTATCGTTCACCAGATAAGGTTTAATCTTCTCGTACTGGTTGTAGAACATGGTCATATCCACAACCAGGTCGCGCACAACGGGCAAACCCGGCAGGGGGCGCAACACTAGCTTACCCTTGCCACCGGTTGCCTGAGAGATGGAGGTAATACAAGCCAGGCCATTCTTGCCATTGATGTTCATACCGTCGGAGCCGCACACGCCTTCACGGCAAGAGCGGCGATAGGCCAACGAGGAATCCTGCTCTTTCACGAGGTTCAGGACGTCCAGCACCATCAGGTCCTTGCCGCCGGTTTCAATCTGGTAGTCCTTCATGAACGGCTCAGAATCTGTGTCCGGATTGTAGCGATAAATACTAACCTGCAACATATCGATTCACCTTAATAAGTTCGGACCTTGGGCTGGAATGTTTCCACCTGCTTGGGTGAAAAGTTAACAGCTCGCTGGGAAAGCTTCTTGGTTTTGGGGTCGTAGATAGAGTGAGCCAACCAGTTCTCATCATCACGATCCGGATAGTCATAGCGGCTGTGAGCACCACGGCTTTCCTTACGGCCTTCCGCTGCGATCGCAGTCGCTTCAGCCACTTCCAACAGGTTATCCAACTCAAGGGCTTCGATACGCGCGGTATTGAATGCGCTGCTCTTATCCACAAGATGAGTGTTGCCAATACGCTCACGCAGCTCTTCCAGCTTTTTGACGCCCTCGATCATAAGGTCGCCTTTGCGGAACACACCGAAATTGTTCTGCATATTGGTCTGCAATTCCTTACGCAGTTTGGCGACATCTTCACCAGAGGTGGAAGCCTCCAGGCGATTCAGTCGGCTGTATGCACGCTCCAAATCGGATTCTGAAGTATCACGGTGTTCGATGCCCTCTTTCAGAGCCTTCTCGATAAACAGGCCCGCGGCCCGACCGAAGACCACCAGATCCAGCAGGGAGTTTCCGCCCAGGCGGTTGGCACCGTGCACAGACACGCAGGCAACTTCGCCCACTGCGTACAAGCCATCGATGATTTTGTCTTTGCCGTCAGCATCTCGCGTGATCGCCTGTCCGTGGATGTTGGTGGGAATACCCCCCATCATATAGTGGCAAGTCGGCACAACCGGGATCGGCACCTTAACCGGATCGGCAGCGGCGAAAGTAATCGACAATTCACAGATGCCAGGCAGACGCTTATGCAGTACCTCTTCACCCAGGTGATCCAGCTTCAGGAACACGTGGTCGCCATCAGGCCCGCAACCGCGGCCATCCAGGATCTCCTGCATCATGGAACGGGCGACCACATCGCGGCCAGCCAGGTCCTTGGCGTTGGGGGCGTAACGCTCCATAAAGCGCTCGCCATCCTTGTTCACCAAATAACCACCTTCGCCACGACAGCCCTCTGTGACCAAAACCCCTGCGCCGGCAATCCCGGTTGGGTGGAACTGCCACATTTCAATATCCTGCACCGGGAACCCAGCCCGCAGCGCCATACCCACACCATCCCCGGTGTTGATCAGGGCATTGGTAGTAGAAGCATAAATACGGCCTGAGCCACCAGTTGCGAAGACGGTCGCCTTGGATTTGAAGTAAACCGACTCGCCGGTTTCCATAGATATCGCGATAACACCGGTTACTGCGCCGTCCTGGTTGGTGACCAGGTCTGCGGCATACCATTCATTATAAAAGTTGGTGTTGTTGCGCACGTTCTGCTGATACAGGGTATGCAGCAATGCATGGCCAGTTCGGTCAGCCGCTGCACAAGTACGCGCTGCCTGACCGCCCTCGCCGAAATTCTTGGACTGACCACCAAACGGCCGCTGATAAATCCGACCGGCTTCTGTACGGGAGAATGGAAGCCCCATGTGATCCAGTTCGAAAACCGCTTCAGGACCAACGCTACACATATACTCGATAGCATCCTGGTCACCGATATAGTCAGACCCCTTGACGGTGTCGTACATATGCCAACGCCAATCATCATTGGGGTCTGAACTGGCGATCGCACAAGTGATACCACCCTGCGCGGATACGGTGTGAGATCGGGTGGGAAACACCTTGGAAATAAGCGCAGTCTTCTGACCTGACTGAGCCAGTTGCAGTGCAGCGCGCATACCGGCTCCACCACCACCAACGATTACTGCGTCAAACGTTAAAGTACGCATATTGGCCATCTTTTAAATACCCCACAAAATCTGGATGCCCCACACCACGTACACCACTGTTACCAGCGCGCATACAGCCTGAAAAGCAATTCGGATAAACGTGCCAGCGGCGCCCATCTGACGGGTAGTCAGGTAATCTGTGGAAATCGTCCACAAACCAACCCAGGCATGAGCAGCCATGGACACCAATGCGATCAATGTAAATACGCGCATATAAGTGGAAGACATATAAGTCTGCCACTTATCAAATGTCAGATCAGGGTTAGCAATAAAGAACCCCATCATGCACACAAAATAAACACCCAGAATAACCGCAGTGGCGCGCTGGATAACCCAATCATACAGGCCGTTTTTGCCCAAACTCGTAACGCTGGTTACCATACCCACACCCCCGCAGCAAGAATAAGAACAGCAGACGCCACCAACACAAGAATGGAAAGCGCCCTGGATCCCTCCAGTGTTTCAAAATACCCGGCATCCATTAACAGGTGACGAACACCAGCCACAAAGTGATAGATGAAACCGGCAAGAATAACCCAGAGGATGAGTTTGGCGATCACGCTGTCCAAGCACTCTTTCAACTGATCGAAAGATTCCTGGCTCTGCAGGGACAAGCCCAAACCCCAAATAAGGAAAGCCATACCAACAAATATCCCGACCCCCGCGATACGATGGGTAATCGAGGCAATCATTTGCGGTGTAAACTTGATAGTCGTGATATCCAGATTAACAGGTCGTTGACTTTTCACGGTTCTAACCACTGCGACTGTGGCTCCAAAATGGAGCGTTGAAGGAAGTTCCGAGAATAGTTAGGCAAGAAAAATCAGGAAGTTAAATAACCCCGAATTTTGTGCCCCTCTCTCATTCGGGGCCGAAGTATAGTCCCATAGGCATTGAAATACAATTGATCTATTGGGGTTATAGACGTTTGTATAACAAGCATTTATACCCAGATTGGCGCACAATAATGCGGTCATGCACTACAATGAGCCTGAAATGTGTGACTTAGCGGTCTTTGTTGTTAAAACAATCACTCACGCCTGAAATAAATTGACAAACTTTCGTTGAGTGATTAGTTTTGGCCACCACTTTAGCTCGACCTGATTTGAGGCGTTTGAGCATAAGTAGTCAAATACGTTCACGACAAAGCCGTTCATCGTGGCACAATTACCTTTGTGACACAGGGCTTAAATGCAGAGGCTCCATATTAACGAGCACGTAGGCACTGCTGGCTTCCTATCAGGGAGACAGTTGGTCGTTTCGGCACAATTCCTGCTGGACTGCCTGCTAACCGAGTACAGGAGAGTAATATGACTGAGAAAAGCGCTCAGTTGACCCTAGGCGAAAACACCCTCGATCTTCCCATTTATTCCGGCACAATCGGCCCTGACGTCGTTGACGTCGGTCAGCTGACTGCTCAGGGTGTATTCACTTACGACCCAGGCTTTGTTTCCACTGCTGCCTGCGAGTCGAAAATCACCTATATTGATGGCGGCAAAGGCATTCTGTTGCACCGAGGCTATCCCATCGATCAACTGGCAGACCACTCAGATTATCTGGAAGTTTGCTATCTTCTCCTGTACGGAGAGCTCCCCAGCGCCGCCGAGAAAGAAAAGTTCGAAAGCACCATCAACAATCACACCATGGTGCATGAACAGCTGCGTAATTTCTATCAGGGCTTCCGGCGCGATGCGCACCCCATGGCCATCATGTGCGGTGTTGTAGGTGCCTTGTCAGCGTTCTATCATGATTCCCTGGAAATCTCTGACGAACGTCATCGCGAGATTGCGGCATTCCGCCTGATTGCGAAAATGCCCACATTGGCCGCCATGTGTTACAAGTACTCCCTCGGCCAGCCTTTCATGTATCCGAAGAACGACCTCAGCTACTCCGAAAACTTCCTGCAGATGATGTTCGGCGTTCCCTGCGAAGAATATGAGGTGAACCCCATCCTGGCCAAAGCCATGGACAAGATCTTCATTCTGCACGCAGATCACGAGCAGAATGCATCCACCTCCACTGTACGCCTGGCCGGCTCCTCCGGCGCGAATCCCTTCGCCTGCATCGCAGCTGGCATCGCAGCCCTGTGGGGACCGGCTCATGGCGGCGCGAATGAAGCAGTGTTGGATATGCTTACCGAAATCGGCGATGTGTCCAATGTTGATAAATTCGTCGCCAAAGCGAAAGACAAGAACGACCCGTTCCGTCTGATGGGCTTTGGTCATCGCGTGTACAAGAACTACGATCCCCGCGCCAAAGTAATGCGTGAGACCTGCCACGAAGTGCTGGGCGAACTGGGTATCAAAGATCCACTGCTGGAACTGGCCATGAAGTTGGAAGACATCGCTCGTTCCGACAGCTACTTCATTGAGAAGAACCTGTACCCCAACGTGGACTTCTACTCCGGCATCATCCTGAAAGCCATCGGTATTCCCACCAGCATGTTCACCGTAATCTTCGCGCTGGCTCGAACCGTTGGCTGGGTTGCACACTGGCACGAGATGATCAGCGGCTCCTACCGCATCGGTCGTCCCCGTCAGTTGTACACCGGCTCACCACAGCGTGACTTTGTGCCGCTGGACAAGCGATAAGAAAAAAGGCCGCGCAAGCGGCCTTTTTTTTCGGCTAATATTTGAATCTCCCCCACCTGCACGAAAGGAATGATAATGAAAGTTGCATTTATTGGACTCGGTGTCATGGGCTATCCCATGGCGGGACATCTTGCCAATGCGGGGTTGGATGTGTGCGTCTACAACCGAACTAAAGAGAAAGCACAGAACTGGTTAGAGCAATATACTGGCAGTTCAGCAGACACCCCGGCCACTGCCGCCATGGACGCCGAGCTGGTGTTCACCTGCGTTGGAAATGACCATGACCTTCGCGAGGTAGTCATTGGCAACGATGGCATCATTCACACTATATCCCCCGACAGCATTTTGGTTGACCACACCACGGCGTCGGCGGAAATAGCACAGGAAATAGCATCTATTCTGAAGGTGAAAGGCGCAGGCTTTCTGGATGCCCCGGTGTCAGGTGGACAGCAAGGTGCCGAGAACGGACAACTGACCATTATGTGTGGTGGCGAGCAGACATGCTTCGATCGGGTACAGCCGGTGATGAGTCACTACGCCAAACAATCCAGCCTGATGGGCGCATGGGGCGCAGGCCAACTGACCAAGATGGTGAACCAGATCTGTATTGCGGGCTTGATTCAAAGTCTGGCTGAAGGTGTGCAGTTCGCACAAAAGTCAGGGCTGGATGTTGAACAGGTGTTTGACGTCATCGGCAAAGGTGCAGCCCAATCATGGCAGATGGATAATCGCCACAAGACCATGAATCAGGACCAATACGATCATGGCTTCGCGGTTGATTGGATGCGGAAGGATTTGAATATTTGCCTGCAGGAAGCGAGGAAAAACGGTGCTCACTTGCCGGTTGCAGCATTGGTGGATCAATTTTATTCTGAAATACAAAAAATGGGCGGTGGTCGTTGGGACACATCCAGCCTGCTGAAGCGCTTAGTTTCCGCCTGATGCATTGTTGTAACTGTCAAGCAAATCATATGACAAGCGCGCTGGCGATTGCATACGGACGGTAGCCACCGCCGAGACAGTAATGCCTTCCAGCTCCGGGGGGGGCGCCCCTTCACCAACAAAACGGATTCGATTCAAAAATGGGATTCGACTGTTATAGGTATAAGTGGCACGGATTCGAAGGATATTGGCGTCCTGAATACTGACGTTGGAGCAGATAGTATCTGAGTGATCAAAAAACTGCATCCCGAAGTAGGGTATCTCGCAATTGGATGGTTCTGCGCACCCGGTGGTGATCACCGGTTGTTGGCCACAATCCGAAAACATCTGGTAAGACGGGTTTAATACTTCAATGCCCATCTTATCCAGCTCTTCGGTCACCCCATCAGCGTCACCGCCATCCACACCGCTGGTAGCACGCATGCGGTACTCCAACTCTTTTTTCATGGCGGCGATGTCTATATTCGAAGCAGCACCCACCCGGGCGGCCATCAACGCTGCATATTCCAGATTAGCTTGCGCTTGATAAACCAAACCGGCATGCACAATCCCAAAGCCAATCAGGAGCATGATGGGCATGACCAACATGGTCTCCATCATAGTAACGCCCGACTGCCTGTATCCATATGCTTTGTTTAACATTGGCATTGCCTGCTCCTTCTGTGTTCAGAAAACACAGAGCACCGTTTTATCGTCCTTCCCCCCGGTTACTTCACTTTCCTCCACCAGGGATTTGAGCTTCTCCGACGTGGTACGACCCACTACCGACAACAACTCGTGTATACGCTGTTCATTCACTACATCACTGATCCCGTCAGTCATCAGCAGCAGTTGGTCACCGGCCAGGTGGGAGAATCGATTGATCTCAATTTTTACAGATTCCCTGATGCCCAACGCGTTGGTAACCACGTGTTTTTGTACATCATTTTTGGCGATCACTTTGGAGTGGTCGCGGGTCAATGCACTCATATCGCCGTTGCGCAACAAATAGACCCGGCTATCACCGACATGGCAAACCAGGAGCGACTCACCTTGAATCACGATGGCTGCCACCGTGGTCGCCATCCCGTTCAGCTTTGGGTCCTGGCCCGCCTGGTAAATTTTGAGATTGGCGTTTTGGATGGCCTGCAATAGATCTTCTTCAGGTTGGTCGCTGCCAGCACACAAGGTTTCGACCTCCTGCACCAATGTACGCGAAGCAAAGTCACCAGAGGGACCACCGCCCACGCCGTCAGCGACGACAAAAACGCCCTTGCTGGCCAACGCCAGACACGCATCTTCATTGACTGCGGATTTTTCGCCTTTTTGGCTGAGAGTGACTACGTGTACCATTCTTTTTATTTTTTAAGGGAAGTTGCAAGCTGATCCAGGCTCTGCTCGTTGCCGTTGGGCAACCGCTTACTGTTGAAACGATCAATATCAGCAATCAGTTTGGAGACCTTGGCCAAATCCGTATCCGGATCCACCAACGCTGCATAGTACTTAAAATGGTTTTCGGCTTGCATTAAACGAATTGAAGCCAGGTTGTAGTGGGCCTTGAGATGCTTTGGGTCCACCTGGATAACCGCCGTGAAGTAGGAAGCAGACTCATCAAACTCTCGCAGGCGGAAGGCAATGGTACCCAAACGATAGTTGGCGTTGGGCTCGTCCGGTTTCAATTGCAGCATGGATTCAAACTCCTTTCGAGCCTGCTCCAACTGCCCCGACTTATACAGCATCTCACCCTGCTCATAATGCACTTTCAGTTGCTGCATCAATTGCTGTGTGGGAGACATCTTAATTGATGACGTGCCAGACATACTGGTTGGGTTTCCGGCACAGCCAAGTAATGTGCCAACTAACAAGGCAAACAACCATACACGAGGCATCAGCTTCCCCATTTTTCATACCAGGCCAGTTTCGCACTCGCTTTGGTATGATATTCGGTACCCGGCGGCAGCAACTGGGTAACCTCGGCCCACATCGCTTTTGCTTTATTGGTGTTCACGTATTCCAAACGCAGTGCCTGACGATACAGCTGCCGTGCCTTGTTGTTGAGATTATCAATCGCGATCTTCGCACTGACACTGTCGCCAAGCTCAACTGCTTTGCTCCAATAATTATAAGCGCTATGGTAGTCCCCTTCATTGGATGCCCGATTGCCGCGCTCCACATATTCGTCCATTACCTTGGTGACGATTGAGCGGCTGTAAACGCTTTTCTGGCCGTCAAGCAAGGCGGATTCCCGGGACATAAAATCGGTCCAGATACTGAAAGCACGATCCTTATCGCCGGCCGCAAATGCTTTCTGGGCATCCGTGTATTGGGAATACAGAGAATCGATATCCCGGTAGCTGCCTTTGACCCGATTCTGATAACTGGCCGAGACGGCAGCATTACCGATGTATTTTTTCAGTTCATCCAGTGCCTGCGGCGCTTTTCCCTGGATATAAAGGCTTTGCGCCGTGGACTGGGCAGCGGCAGCCTGGCTGTTCAGGTTGGGAGCCGGTTTGGGCGCAGGCTTGGGAGCTACCGGAGGGGGTACAGCTGCGGTGGGCGCAGGATCTGCCACTTTTTCAGCCCGTGTGGGTGCAATCGCCAAACTGGGCGGAGGCGCAATTGACGAAGCAGGTGGTGGAGCGGCCACATCAGCCACCTGCGACACTGGCGCAGGCTTCTCAACCACGGGAGCGACGGTTTGAGCAGGTGGTGCTACATTGGGAGAGGCACTGGCACGCGGCGGGGTAACCGCAGGGGGCGTGGCAGGATTATTGGCCGGGGACGCCGGCGCGTTCAGTGCAATCCCTTCAGGCGCTGATCCATTTTGAAAATAAAGTACTCCGGCATAGGCAAAAATCCCTACCGCCAACACCAGCACCACCGCACTTGCGACTTTCTTGGCAGGACTGGGCCCGAAGGTATCGTCCTGTGCAGCAACTTCAGATTTACGTTTGCCGAAAAGCCCGGATTTGGCCTGCTTTTCGTTCTCAGGAGACGGCTCAATGGCCCCCTCCCCGGAATGGAAAGTCAGTGAAACTTCACCCAACTTTATAACGTCGTTCTCTTCCAGAATAACCCGGGCAACTTTGTAGCCGTTCACCTTGATGCCGTTCAGGCTTTCCATATCGTTGACAACGAAGCGACCGGACTGGAATACAATTTCCGCATGCTTGCGGGAGACACCCTTACCCTGCAACACCAGATCACACTCACTACCGCGACCGATAATGAAAGGAAACGTGGTGATTGGATAGGACTCTCCGCTATCAGCGATGAGCGAGGCAATAGCATCAGAATCTTCGATATCCGCGTAGACTTCTGTGCGATCGGCATCCCAGGATTGTGCCGGCCCCAGACCCGGCTCGCTGTGACTTTTTTCAAGTCCGTGTTTTTTCAGATCAAGGACGGGGGTTGATTCGACTACAAAATTATCGGAATTCTGGTTCATTACACTGCCCTGCGTGCAGCCCGAGGACCAGGCCGCGAAATATTATTCTTCTAATACTAAGCATTTAATCAAATATCAACCGGTCATCCAAGTGAATTCCTGTTTTCTTAACGTTACCTTGTGCAATTTCCAGAACAGAATAGGTGCCACGAGGTGCCAACCTAATTCTATTAGGTTGGACATTGCTGGAAACCCCTAATACGCGGTTGGCCTGATCCAGAAATACTAGGTCTATGGTAAAACGCATGAAAAACGTGTGGATACTGGCGCACGGGGTAATCAGAAGACCTTCGTCTTCAGCCAGACTGGAGCGGTTAAGCAACCCGATAAAGCGGGTCCAGAAGGTATTGGCCGTACGCACGTGAGCCAGACCAATATGTCGGGCCTTGCCGGTCCTGGACGATACTGCCCTACAAGCGCCGGCCACCAGGTTACACCAGGAGATCGACGATGATTTTAGGAAGAAAGTTGGTTTCCGACAGTTTCACCACCAACACAAACCCGATCAACATGAAAATGATGGGGAACAGAAAGAGCACCAGGGGCAGCAGCATCTTAACCGGGGCCTTATTGGCGGCTTCTTCCGCCTGATTGAAGCGTTCGCTTCGGCGTTGCTCCGCCTGGAGCGTCAAGACCTCCACGATTTCGCCACCGGTTTCTTCAGCTTGGTTGATGGCTGCGACAAAATTGTGAATCGACTTCGTATCCATTCGTGCCGCCAGATCCAGCAACGCCTGGCGACGCACCTTTCCTGCCCGGATCTCCCGCAGGAGCTTACCGAATTCATCCTTGACCGGGCCCTCAGGCAAATTGGAAATAGCCTGTCCCAGCGAGGTGGAATAGTTTAAACCCGCCCGCATCGACAGCACCAACAAATCCAACAGGAACGGAAATTCTTTTGCCACACGATTACGACGACGGATAACCTTGTCGTTCAACCAGATATCCGGATAGAAAAAGCCCAATGGGATCATGGCAGCAATGATCAACCTGACCTCACCACCCTGCTCGGTTGGCATGGAAAAGAGCATGTAGGAAACCAGGCACATGAAAACCAGACACACAAATTTAAGCGTAAAGAACTCTTCTGCCAATATGGCGTAGTTCATACCGCCGGTGCTCAGACGCGTATTGATCCGATTATAGAGTCGGTCAGACATAGCTGAGCGCATGTCGGAAGAAAATAGCCTTACAATCGGTTTGAACAATTTATAGATCAACGGCGGAGGGTCACGCCAATCTTCCTTTGACTTTACCCGTGTGCGTAAGAACAGGTTCACCAGAGCGAAAGCTGCAAGCCCCACAGAAAGCGACATCAAGAGAATGGGTATGTATTGGGTCATCGTCTATTGCACCTATACATCCACATTTACGATTTTTTCGATCATGACATAGGCCATAATTGACATGCCAATCATAACCCCCAACCAGATCCAACCCAGCTTGGTCGTAAACAGCATGGACATGGCTTCCGGCTCGATTTTGTAAAACACATAACCGATAAATACCGGGAAGAAGGTGGCCAATGTACCCTGCGCTTTACCCATGGACGTTAACGCTCGAATCTTGCCCTCTACCTTGGATTTCTCCCGCAGGGTTTTTGAGAGCACCTCCAGGGTTTCCGCCAAGTTCCCCCCAACTGTTCGGGATATTTTGATTGCCGAGTTCATCAACAAAAGATCATCGCGATCGATACGTTTGGCCATGGCATCCAAAGAATCCCCAAGATCCGTGCCGACGCGATACTCCACCAGCACCTGTGTAAATTCCTGAGCCAAAGGCTGAGGCTGATTCTTTGCCACCTGTTGAAATGCCTTAACCAAATTGAGTCCGGACTTGAGTGAAGACGATATGGAGGAGAGCGCATCGGGTAGCTGCTCGACAAACTCATCCGAGCGCCGTGTCTTCATCACCTTCAAAACGAACGACGGTGCAATAAATATGACCACTGCCACAATCAAGGCCATCACCACGTTTGCGACCCAGAACACCAGTGGTACAACGATGATGGCGGTAACGAATGTGAGCGTGAACACCTGCCCAGGCTCCATCATCACCACCACATCGCGCAAGCCCTTGTCCACCTGCTGGTAGAAGTTCTTCTGGTACAGGGAAAACACTTGCTTGCCAACGTTGATCATCACCCAGGCAACACAGAAAAAGGCAACGGAAATGAGCCCAAAAGTTACCAACTGTGCATTACTCTGGATGATCTGTAGCAACTCATTCATGACGCTAAGCTACCATTATCGCTCTCAGCAGCGACATCCTTGGCGGGGTCCCCGAACAGAGACAGATCCAATTCGATGCCCTGCTCTATTGAATTGCGGTAAAATTTAGGGATATAGCCGGTGGCTCGATAGGTCCCGGCGATCTTCCCATTGGCGTCATAGCCTTTTCGAATAAACTGAAAGATCGGCTCGAGTTGGATTTTGTCATCCTGAAATCCGACAACCTCCATAATGTGAGTGATTCTACGGGTTCCATCCGCCAGGCGGGTTTGCTGAACCAGTATATCCACCGCTGAGGCAATCTGTTCGCGGATGGCGCGGGAGGGCAAGTCCACCCCTGCCATCATCACCATCACTTCCAATCGGCTGAGAAAATCCCCAGGTGAATTCGCGTGCCCCGTGGTCAGTGACCCATCATGCCCGGTATTCATCGCCTGCAGCATGTCCAAGGCCTCACCACCGCGGCACTCCCCCACCACGATGCGGTCCGGGCGCATCCGCAAGGCATTGATCACCAGATCCCGAATGGACACCTTGCCTTTGCCTTCAGCGTTCGCCGGTCGGCTTTCCAACGCAACCACGTGGGGCTGATTGAGTTTCAGTTCGGCCGCGTCCTCAATGGTGATAATGCGGTCTTCCGCGCCGATGAAGTTCGACAGTATGTTCAGCAAGGTGGTTTTACCTGAGCCGGTTCCGCCCGAAATCACAATGTTCTGCTTCAGTTCCACTGCGGCTTTCAGGAACAACCCCATCGGTTCGGAGATAGACCCAAAGCGAATCAAATCCGACATGAAGAGATTTTTCTTGGCGAACTTACGGATGGTAATGGAAGGGCCGTTCAGGGCCAAAGGTGGAATAACCGCATTGACCCGGGAGCCGTCCGGAAGCCGGGCATCCACCATAGGTGAGCTTTCATCGATACGCCGGCCAAGTGGCGCCACAATCCGATCAATGACCGCGAGCAAAGACTGCGTACTGGAAAAGCGGCTCTGCGACAGCGTCAGGCGACCGTCTTTTTCCACGTATATTTGATCGGGGCCATTGACCATGATTTCAGTCACCGCATCATCGTTAACCAATGGCTCCAGGGCCCCCAGGCCGACGGCTTCCGCCACCACTTGGCGCTGCAGTTCCGCTTTGGTAATCCCATCCGGAATGCGGTCAACGTGATCCTGAATAATTTCACGGGTGGCTTTTTCCGCTTCGATACGCAACTCGTCCTGCCCCATGGTTTGCAGGTTAGCGCGCTTACGCAGATCGAGGTAATCAAGGATCAAGGAATGGATGCGGCGCTTGAGTGCCACCAGCTCTTCGCTTTCCTGTTCGACACCCTCCAATTTCTGCCTGCGATCGGTCCCCTCTTCAAAGACCGACCTTATGGTGGGCACGGCGGTAATGCGCACAGTAATGTCACCGAAGCGCAGAGAGTCGCCTTCAGACAACATCATCTCTGCCAGCAACCGCTCGCCGTTCACCCAGGTTCCGTTGGTGCTATTGAGATCCGCCAGCCGGGCACTGCTATCGTCTACCTGGATCTCGGCATGATTTCGGGACACATGACTGTCGGTGAGAATGACATCACAGTGGTCCCCCTTTCCCAGCACCACTTTGCCGCGGGGAAACTCGAAAATGGTTTTGTTTTTATTGCTGTCTATGACTTCGAATTTCAACATGGAGCGAATGCCTGCCTACAGCCTTAGTCAAATATGCTGTACTTCATATCACCGCCGGCATCGGAGCTCAGCTTATCCGCATAATCCAGCATATCCTGATTGCGCTTACTGTCAGGGTCCACCAAATAAGGCGTTACAAAGATAACCAGCTCGGTTGTACTCTCACGAAAATCCCGTGATTTAAACAATTCACCCAGGATTGGAATGGAGCCCAACCCCGGTACTTTGGCAACGGCCTTGCTGTCCTGGGCCTGCAGCATTCCGGAAATAACCATGGCCTGACCGGTTTGCACGTTCATTTCCATGTTCGTTTTACGGGTGATAAAACCCGGGATATCCAACACTTCCACACTTTCATCCACCGCACTGACTTCCACATTCAATTTGGTGTTAATGAATCCGTCAGGGTCGGCCACGGGCTCAAATTCCAGAATGACACCCACCTGCTTGAATTCTACGGTCAACTCCCCATCACCACCACGAATGGGTATAGGAATCTCGCCACCCGCCAGAAACTCCGCTTTGGAGCCGCTCTTGGTCACCAGTTTTGGTTGAGCCAGCACCCTGGCAATACCGTTGGATTGCAGGATGTTAATGGTGGACGCCACTCCAGTGTTGATGCCAAACAATGAGGAGATTTTCTGGGTATCCACGACACCGTGCACTTCGCCGGAGAAGTTATAGAAGGGGCCGGCCGCAGTGGTGCCCCACTCCACACCCAGGTTCAGCAAGTCATCCCGGCGTACCTCAACCACCTGCACGTCCAACAGGATCATAGCCTGCAAGCTGACCTTGGGCCGGACGATGTTGAACACGACAGTGCCGCCACTGATTTCTTTGGAGAGTTTCTTTTTCATATCCTCAAGAATCGGGATATCCTGCTCCCGCAACACCCTCCCCTCGATGAACACAATTCCGTTTTCTTCGCGCGCATTAACGCCTTCCACGTCCGCCAACACGATGTTGGCCACCTCCAGGATCTGCACCCAGGAATTGTCCACCACTTTCAGGAGATAACGAATCTGCTGCCCACTATCAGTCCAAATACGCAGGTCCGTCACACCGGCCTTAAGACCGGTCAAAAGAATTTCATCCGGCCCGGTAGGTTGGGCATTGGCGATATCCGGGTGACCAATGGAGACCCGGTTCACACCGGGATACGGCATCAGGCGGGTCTGGCCCTGAATAATATTGACGGTACCGGAGTAGGCATCCTCAGCTGCGAGTAGCTGTGGTGAATAGAGTGAACACAGAACGAGGAATGCAGACAGGAGAGCCCGCATAGTGGTCTTAGCCATACTTCAATAATCCTTTTTATTGTTATCTTTATGAGCGCTTGCCGCCGCGAATCACCTCGAACCCCCACGGTTCCTGCTTTGGCGGTGTTGGCGGTGGCGCCTGGACCTTGACCTCGTTGGGGATATCAACCAGGTTATCCAATGTCACGTAATCCTCGAAACGGTCCGTTTCATCTTCCGGCCGTCTCAGCAACAAACTGATATCACCGACGGTTTGCGCATGGATTAAGCGGGTTGCATACAGGGGGGATACGCCCACCGTAATCTCGCTGTAGCGGGCCTTTTTCTTTTCGGGAATGCCGTCATCCAGGTCAGTTCCAGTAGCGAGCACTCTCAGGTTCTGGGCCAATGGTACGGTTCTCTTGGTGGCACCATCCTTGAGGGTGATCATCAGATCGACGTAATCTCCCGGCGCCAGGAAACCGGAGAAGGTATCCAGCTGCGACACAGGTAATGTAATTGCACGCTCTCCTTCCCGCAGCAGACTCGCCAGCCCATCCACCTTCACCTGACTGACATGCAGCGCCAGGATTGGCTCACCAGCTCTGATGGGGTGAATCAACTGCCGGCCCTGAATACCGGAAAACTGAGATGGCATGATGGCTTCGGCAGGCACATAAATTCGGGGGATTTTTCTTACTGAAGCCGTACTGGTATTGAGTTCATCACCCACTGCCAAGTCACGCTTGGCAACTACTACGTCTACCGCTTCACGTTCCGACTCGAAGCTGGACTTGTATGAGCTGATCTCATTCTGAATGTGATTTGAGGACAGGTACCAACCACCGGCCCCGGCCGCCAATGCGCAAATTAATAGTATTATGCTGTTTTTATTATTGGTTTTCATCGCAACTACCACTACGGCTGATATATATCTCTAGCAAACTCATGCTGCTTATCATTGATCAAAGACACTACTGTAGGATCCTCTGTTTCTGGATCACCATCCATTCCGCCGTCTACACCAGCATCAATGCCCCCCATGAGGGCATAGGAAATGACACCGATAAAGGACAATATCCAAAGATACTCAAATGATATGCTGCCGGACTGGATTCGAATGCTCATATTCTTATTCTTATAGACCTATTTAACCCAGTTTATTAGGACCTGACTGAAAGTGCTGTTAGCACCTTGTAACCCCTTTATGTTCAACTGTAACAGCTCTCCTCCCCTTTGGAAACTGACAACAGCGCCCACAAAGCCGTCTCCTGAGCCCGAATACTGTACCCACTGGTCGTTTTTCAACTGAGTTAGATAAAAATCAAGCACCTGAGGAACACCAAGGGAACTCTCGAAGGTTACTGACTCTGAGCGCTGACCGGACTCTATGGATTCCACAACACTGGATATTCGAGATCTGGGGGGCAATGGCAGGCTGGTTTTCCTGCGTTCCTCGTAGTTCAAAGGCGTGGGTGTGACAACAATCTTCCCGTCCACCACTTCCCCTTGCTGGGAGAACTGCACGGAATATTGGAACCCATCCAACTGGTAACCCAGAATCGACATATCTCCGATGGCTTTCTGGGTCAGCTTGCCGTGGCCACGGGTCTTCCACAAACCCAGATAGAACGCTTTGACCTGCTCCTGGGTTCCTGGAAAAGAAAAGAGCTTGATGGACATGGGCACGTTGTTGACTGCCATTCGGCGCCCCGCCCAATACCATTGCGCCCCTTCGATCACCTCCAACTCAGGTAATTCCACGCTCAACGGGTCCCGAAAGCCTGCTGTCACCTGCCCTGGCAGCGCCCATAAGAGACAGAGCAACATGAATAGATAGGGAGATTTTGAGAACATCATAACCCTGACTGCAACACCACGCTGTTACGGCGCTACATAGGGTTCTAACAGGGATTCCGGCACCTCAACAGACTGGCTGCCGGATACCATATCAAATGAGTCGCTGCCGTTTACAAACAGCTTCTCATCAATCTCGTTAAAAATGGGCGCCAAAAAGCGGGTCGCCTGGGTGTTCTGATACCAGCGCTGCGCGTTGCTGTAGACCGACTCCCTCACCCCTCGCACCCGCTCCGAGTAGGCAGACTCATTGCCGGGTGCCCAGCTGTCTGCGATCAGCACATACGACGCGTCAACATGGGGTGTAAAGCCGGAAGTAGGCGTCAATGCGTAGGCATTTTCGGCATCGAAATCCACCTGAAGAGAAGCTGCAGCGATGGCGTTAAGCTCCACATCACTGCGCTCCTGCAACCAGTTAACCCTGGACGAATTGGACTCAAGAAACCCCGTTGCATCGTTGATAAAAGTGTCATTGGTATCTGGCTCCCGAATCCGGATTCCATTATCCAGGTCCACTATGGATTGGCGGGACTGCCTGTCTGTCCAGCGTCCAGAGGTAATACCACCATCGCTGTCAAAACCACTTTCCTCCTGGAGGAAGAAGCGAGTGGCCACCTCATCGTCAAACCCGTTGATAGGGTCAGTTAAGCGATCCTGATACTCTGCACCGCTGTAGGCAGTTCGCTCCCAGGCAACATAGCGGGCGGCTTTGTGGGTTTGAGTCTGAACCTTGATCATCTGCACGATCGCAACAGCCATAAACGTAAACGGGATCAGCCAAGCCATGTACACCAGGAATTCAGACATGGCTTGCCCACGCTGCCTATTCATTGCCGTCACCCACACTGGTTGCGATCAGACGAGCATGCCAGAACGGATTATAAAGATTGGGGGCCTCGGTCAGGTTACCATCGAGCCTTGAAAACCCATTGTCGGTCGCGAAGCAGCTGGCATTACCCTGCTCGTAGCAGTCAGGTCGCTGAAAATACACCTCTGCCTGACCTATGGCATACACGCTCTTATTGCACACCGATTCCTCAAACATGGGGAGGTTATCGCGCCAGCCCTCTCTCCGATTCCCCTCGTCATCAACCCCGATATGATCTGAGCAATTGTTCTGCTCAAGAAACGCAGTAACGGCGACACTCTGACGATTAGGATCGAGCGCCGCATAACGCTGAATGCTGTCATATTGGTTGTTCGCCAGCTCATTGCAGTCCACTGCACCGTCATCCGTGCATAAGCCAAACAGGCGCAGCCCTTGAATGGCCAGATCATCGACCATAGCTCTGGCTTGATCCACGTTGCCAGCTGCACTGCCACCATCACTGGTACTGTAAAACGGGATCCCCAACAGCTTTACCCTGAGCGTGTCATTGTCAGCAACCCAGTTGATACTGCCATTGTTGTACCCTACTTGGGTGCTACCTGCACGATCTGCTCTAAACACACCGAAAATTGAGTAATTGTCTACGTTTCGGTCCCGAATCCAGGTTGCATTCTCCATTTGAGCCACGGATTGACGGATGGCATCTATCATTAGGCCGCCATCCGCTTCTGGCGCCAAAGGCGTGCCGGGAATGGTCAGGCTCAAGCTACCCGTCCCGGATAGCGCCTGCTGGCAGTTCTGGGCACGGGCACTGTAGGAGCTGCCCAGTGAACCACCGGTTTCTGCTCCGGGCGTTGCGAACAAAATCATCTCACACAAGTGCTGCGCGGAACCGCCATTAGCTTGGTTTGCTGCAGCGACCACGGCCTGGCTTTCCGATTGCGCAATGAATTCGCTCAGTGTCTCATTGTAGTCATTGACGTAAATCGGCGCGCTGGCACGCTCAAGGTACGAGGAAGCCACTACGCTCATGGCCTTATCCACTACCGTTTGACGTGTATTCGGGTCCGCCTGGATCAGGTCCATGTAAGCCTGTTCCTGGAAATTGGTAAACGTCGCATTGTTGGCATCGAGCATAAGCGACAACATGCCAGTGAAAACCTTGGAGCTGTCGACCAAGGGCTGTATCACCTGGTTCAGAAACTCGACATAGTTGGGAAGCTCTGGATTAATGGCCGTCAATATCAGGCGCCCCAATTGCCCCAGCAAACTGGTTCCGGAGATACTGTTGACCGCATCCTGGGCAATGTTACCCAGCATATTGACTTCGACCTGGAAACTGTAGAGATGCCCTATGGCGGCTTCATTTGCGATCATGGCCCGATTGGTGTAAGCCATAAAGTTGAGATGGCGCGCTGCAATTTGCGCACCTGAATAGGCGCTGGCATCGGCAGCATTGACGAGATTTATCTTCTCGTTGACTGCTCGGCCGCTATTGAAAACAAAAAAGAAGGTTACACAGGCGATGACCAAAACCGCCAGAGCCAGAGGAAAAACCTGGCCTGATTGAGAGGAGTGGGAAAATCGGTGGACTGCTCTCATAATGATTGGTCGTTATTCTTATTTATAGTGGGACCTGATTTGGTACGGCTTTATCACCGACACGCTAACGACACAACAATTTGCACTGCACCGCCAGTGTGAATGCAGCGTTGGCCTGATTCTCAGGCCAACGCTATCCGATCTTATCGGGAAACAGCAACTGTCTGGGTGTCACCCAGGTTGTCGTTGTTTTCCTGGTAGTTATCCAGGCCAGCAACAGAAGTGTCTTCTGCAGCATTGGCATTGGCCTGAGCGTTACCTTTGATAGCATCGACGTTGGCAGTGGTATCACCGGCAAACTCTGCGGCGAAAGCGGCGAGGGATTGACGGACTGAACCACCCATGAAACCCATCGCGGCGATACCGGCAACAGCCAGCAGACCTACGATAACCAGGTACTCAGACATACCCTGGCCAGTGATTCGTTTGTTGGACATTTTGCGAGAAGATTTGATTTCCACAGGAATTAGCCCCTTTATAGTTGTTTTCATTCTTAGTACTTTTTTTGAGCTGGACTCGAAAAGTACTTTACTTATTTTCTATCGTTTTGGCTAGCCTTTTTATAGCGGATGCCGTCAAAGAGATAGACAAAGATCGATGATTGATATACTGCTTTATCGGCTCTTTATTAGTCAATAGAATTCGAGGCCGGTTGTTTCATTTTTCCGACGAACGCACACTACAGCGAACCAACGGCGCCCCTCTATCGACAAGATATTGACACTTTTTAATACCAATCGCTGCCAGCACCCCATCCACAAGAGAATCTTTGCGATTCACTGAGTACCGTGTAAACTATTAGGTTATCTAACAAAAACAACTTATTACTTCCAGTTTGGCGTTTAAGGGCTCGACCTCTCTATGAATCTGACGTGGCTATTCTCATGGCGCTCAAAGAAACAGCAAAGTGAACCGAAGGACGCCAGCCCGCAATCCAGGCCACCGGCATCGATCCGCAAACCCGCCACCAAACAACCTGCAACGCCAGCCGCGCCCCAATCCAATATCCAACGGCCATTCGAAGTCCAGTTGAATATCGGCCGTTACCGCATGGAACCCTTTACCGAGGGTGGTATCTGTATAGTCATGAAAGGCATTCCCCTGGAGCAGGGAAAACCCAAGCTGGCGGTAAAAATGGTGCGGGAGCAATGGTTGAATCACCAAGCGGTCAGAAGGCAGTTCACAACGGAAAGCCAGATCGTCCGCGAGCTTCACCATCCCCAGCTGCCCAAATACCGCTCACGGGGCTTGATTGACGGGAAAGCCTACTATGCCTATGAATTTATTGAAGGTTTTCAGCTGATCAACCTTTCCCAGGAGCAGCAACGCTTTCCCCCTGCCCTGGTTAAAGAGCTTGCGAAAGATATCGTGGGCCAGCTTCTGGAGCAATTGCATTACCTGCATACCAGCCTGAAACCGGTTGTGCACGGCGATATCAGCTCTGAGAATATCCTGATCGACACCAAACAAAAGATCTACCTGGTGGATTTCGGCTGCTCCCATTTCCAAAAGCAGGCCAACAAGGAAGCGTATCAATGGCTGGCCAAACCGTCGTTCATTTCACCGGAACAGGCCAGAGGCGAGAAGTGGGATCACCGTAGCGATCTGTACCAAGCGGGGATTCTATTGTACGAACTGTTGCGCAATCGACGCTGGAATGAAGGTACTACCAAACGTGACAAGGTGCTGTTTGCTGCCTCTAATCAGCGTCAGCAGGATCATTTCCTAATGGATGTTACGGATGCCAAGACCTCAGCATTCGTTGCCCGGATGCTGGACCCAAACCCGGAAAAGCGATTTCAAAGTGCCAAGGAAGCCCTCACTGCACTGAAGTCCTGAGCGGCACTATTCGATTCTCACACCGCGGTCAAAGCGGCAGGGCGTATCAGCACCGTCCATTGAGCACACTCCCCGGCCATGCAAAGCATTCTGCTGGAAGCCACCCACGTACTTGCTGCCATCCGGCCAGGTGAACACCCCTCGCCCCTCTCGCATACCGTCGATGAATTCACCTGCATACTTCTCACCACTGGGCCAGACCAAAGTACCTTTTCCAGAGCGCTTGCCTAACTGGAACTGGCCGTCGTAGACCCGCCCGTCGGCGAAGGTCAGCACGCCGCGTCCGTCCATGACGCCCGAGCGAAATTCACCTGCATAACGATTACCACTGGGCCAGGTTTTGCTGCCAACCCCACTGGGTAGATCCGCAACGAACTGACCCTCATAGCGCTCGCCAGTAGACCATTCCATGACACCCTGCCCTTCCGCCATATCGTCGCGGAACTCCCCTTCATAAACGACGCCGTCGCTTTGAGTTCGGGTGCCCTTACCCGCACGCACTCCCTGCACAAATTCACCTTCATAAATCTCGCCGTCAGGATAGAGCATTTTGCCACGGCCGGAGCGCTCATCAGCGCTGAACTCTCCCATGTACTTGCGGCCATCCGGCCAGGTGTAAGTACCGTTGCCATGCTTCAAATCATTGTTGAATTCACCACGGTAGACACGGCCATCTGCCCACTCATAGGTACCGACACCCTCTTTGCGGCCATTCACAAAACCACCCTCATAGCGGCTGCCACTGGGCCAACGGTAGATGCCGCGACCATGAAACCTTCCCTGCTGCCATTGCCCGGAATAAACGTGACCCTGCTTGTCTTCAAAGGTGCCCTGACCGGACATCAAACCGTTTTTCCACTCGCCATCATAACGGTCACCGTTGGGCCAGATATAAACGCCCTGTCCGTTCTTATCTCCGTTTTGCAGCTGGCCTTGATAGGTGCTGCCATCTTCAAGACTGTGAACTGCGTTGCTGGTTTCACCGCGCTCAGGTGATTTACTCTCCACTTTCGCCAGACCACCTTCATCATCTGAACATCCAGCCAGGAGCAGATACAGAGCCATACCTAAAACGGTCGTCGTACGAATTACACAGGTCAACACAGACTTCATCACCTTACCAGTGTTCAAATGATTTTCCTCAGGTCGATGCTTTGTTATTGGCAAGAAACTCTTCGTGACCGTCATCCCAGCCTGCTTCCCAACTGGCTGACAGCACTTCAAGCTCAAAAGGAGAAACCCTGGGCTCATCCCCTTTCAGACCTTCTTTGTGACCAAGCTCATAGGCTTCGTCCAAGCCAACATGCCACTGCAGTTTGCCGGAATCATCCTCGGACTCACTATCGAATGATTGATCCACCTCCTCGGCCACTGAAATGGTTTTGGTTTTCGCACCACTGAAGAACAAAATGGTTTCACGGAAAAGCTGCTGCGCATCATGCAGTATGTAGTAAGTTGCAGGCACCAGCACCAGACTGACGAGGGTGGCGAACAGCACACCAAACGCGATGGATACTGCCATCGGAATCAGAAACTGTGCCTGCAGGCTGGTTTCAAGCATCAGCGGCACGAGCCCACCGAAAGTGGTGAGCGACGTCAGCATGATGGGCCTGAAGCGAGCGCCTCCCGCCTGCCTTATGGATTCCATGAGTGCGACGCCCTTTTCCCGGTTTCGGTTCATAAAATCCACCAATACCAGGTTGTCATTCACCACAATGCCACTCACTGCGATCATCCCCACCAGAGACCAGAGTGTGATCTGCATACCCACCAGCAAATGCCCTAACAGCGCACCGATAATCCCGAATGGAATAGCGAACATAACCATCAACGGCTGTGCATATGAACGGAACAAGGTGGCCATCATGACGTACATGCCCAGGAGTGCTATCCAATAGGCTTTGGCCAAAAACGCTTTGAACTCATCTTTCTCACGCTGAACACCAGAGATGTCCCAACTCATTCCCGGGAAATTTTCAGGAATGGCATTCAGGTATTCATCTTTGAGTGCAAACATGACTTTCTCGGTACTGGTGACACTGTCATCGAGCTTCGCACGGACCCGAATGACGCGACGTCGATTGTGGCGATTGATTTGTGCTGCACCCTCTCCGTACTCAATGTCCGCCACCGTGAGCAGGGGAACCGTGGAACCATCCCGCATCCGGATGGACATGTTTTCCAGGTACCACAATGAACTGCGCTCTTCAGCAGGGTAGCGTACCACCACTTTGATGTCCTGTTCCCCGCGCTGGATATTCTGCACATCGGCACCATGGTAGGCCTGTCGGACCTGCATGGCGACATCATCCAGATTCAAGCCCAGGTTGCGCGCCAACGGCTTCAGCTCAATCAACAGCTCCTGTTTGCCGCGCTGGAACGAATCGGTGATCTGATACAATCCGTTGATGGACGCCATGCGCTCTTTTAAAGCATCTGCCGCTAACTTCAGATCGCTCAGGCTGCTGGAAGCCAGCTCAATATCCACAATAGAGCCAGGCTGGTTTAACGTGGCCTTAAACTCCAATTCCACAACATCGCGGATATCACCAACCCGCTCCTCCCATTGACGCACCATTTTCTGGCCGGACATTTTGCGGTTTTCCGAAGGCGCCATCTCCACCACGATGCGCCCCGCCGTATCGCTGGTGAATGCCGTGAACACATTCAGGATCTGTTCGGTGCCGGTTTCGGCACGTAAATCCTCACGCAAATCCATGGCAGCGCGTTCAACGCGCTTGATGCCATCTCTCACCGCTTCTGGTGTGGTGTTTTGGGCAAAACTGATGGTGGCACTGGCGGTATCCGCTTCGATGGTGGAGAAGAACACCACTTTCAGCCAACCGGACGCCATCAGGGACAGCGCTACGATCAATATAGAGATAAAACCAAACAAGGTGGTATAGCGCCAGCGCAGGCAGGTTTCCAAAAACGGACTGTAGACTTTATCGACGAAGCGCTCCAGGCCCAGTGAGAATTTTTTCTGGATGTACCCGATCACCGGGATGCGATCAAACTCGTCGGAAGAAATGCCGGAGACATGGGATGGCAGCACCAGCAATGACTCAATCAGCGAGAAAATCAGGGTGCAGATCACCACGATAGGAATCACTTTCATGAGCTTGCCTTCCGGCCCAGGCAGCATGATAAGTGGGGCGAACGCAATGATCGTGGTCAACACCGAGAAGATCACCGGTTTTTGCACTTCCTGGGCACCCAGAATGGCTCCGCGCACACCGGCGATGCCTTCCCGGTGTTTGGTGAACACGTTCTCACCGACGATGATCGCATCATCCACAACAATCCCAAGCACCAGGATAAAGGCAAACAGCGAGATCATATTCAGGGAGCCGTCGAAATACGGCAACATCATGAAGGCCCCCATAAAGGATATGGGGATACCCAGGCTGACCCAGAAAGAAAGCTGGGCACGCAGGAACAGCAGCAGAATGATAAACACCAACGCCAGCCCGCTGATGGCGTTTTCGCTCAGCAGGTCCATCCGGCTTTTGAAATAGACCGAAGAATCCTGCCACACATCCAGGTGAATCCCCTCCGGAATATAGGTGGAAGGATTCGCCACATAATCATGCAGTTCGCGGGACACATCGAGGATGTTTTGATCACCCACCCGATACACTGCCAGCGCCACTGCCGGGCGGCCGTTGAACTCACTGAGGGAAACGCCTTCTTTGAAGCCATCAAGAACTGTGGCAACATCCCGCACCAACACCTGGGCACCATCCGGTAATGCCCGGATTACGATATCTTCGAAATCATCACCCCAGTAGACCTGCCCTTTGGCCTTGACCGAGACATTACCCTGAGCGGTCTTGATGACCCCGGTGGGCAGGTCGACGGAGCTTTGACGTACCGCATTGGCCACTTCCAGGAAACTCATCCCATAGCGCTGCAAAGCCGCTTCGGATACCTCGATGGCGATTTCATAAGGGCGACTTGCGGCCAGGGAAACCTGGGAAATATTGGGTCTGGTGGTAAGGTCCTCTTCGATCTGGGCAGCCAGATTCTTGAGCGAGCGTTCATCTGCATTACCGGAGATGACAACATACGCCACCATGTTGCGCACAGAAATCTCGCGCACAATGGGGCGCTCTACATCCGCTGGAAACGTCCCGATCCCGTCGACCCGCGCTTTGATTTCATTGAGAAGATTTTTACTGTCGACGCCATAGGCGACTTCCAGGGTCAGCACACCCAGATGTTCGGTGGCTTTGGAAGACAGCGACTTGATCCCCTCCAGATCGTAGATGGCGGACTCAATGCGATTGAGCACGGACTTCTCAACATCCTCGGGGGACGCGCCGGGATACGGCACCGTTATAGTGATCAGATCCAGGGAGATATTAGGGAGGATTTCTTTACGGGTGTCCTGCAGGCTGATGAAACCGGCCACAACGATGAACACCATTAACAGATTGGCGGCGACTTTATTCTCCGCAAACCAGGCAATAATTGCATTCATTGTACGGCTTCCACCAAAGGCTCAGGTGCACTGACGATTGAAATTGTGATTTTGCCATCCGGCACGGAAGATCTGGGTGCTGGTTGCGGAGCGTTGGCGGGTTTAGATTGGGTTGAAGCTGTCGACGGCTCCGCTGGAGGTTGACTCGAGGTTGCAACTTGGCCGGATGAAGGCTGGGGTTGTACCATGGGCTCTACTTGGGCCTGCGCTGCATCTTCCGCAAGGCCCTCTTCTGCCAGGTCTTCCGCAATCTGTGCTGCCAATGGCGACATCCGGGTTTCGCCTGCAGACGCCTTTGGTTCGGATGTTTCCGATAGCTTGGGAGTCTCCACTGGCTTGGGGGTCTCCGACGGTTTGGGAGTGGCAGCAAGCTTTGGAGTGTTCGCCGGCTTCAGTGCCGCCTGTAAATCCTTGGCCTGCTGCGCCAGAGCCTGGACATTTTGCTTGAGTTGTTGTTTCTGCTCACCGTCAAGATTGTCATAGGCCTGCTTGGCCTGTTCCGCCAACTGCTTTACTCGGGGATCATCCAGCGTGATGGTTTGGTTTTCGGCAGGTGACGCCGCACCAAACAAGTTGTCCGTTTTCTTGGGTTCAACCTCATATTGGAAGTTATCTTCCACCTTGGTACGAACGGTCATACCGTCAACAGCGATATCCATCTGACTGAGCACCACCCGGTCGCCATCCTGCAGTCCGGAACTGATGTAAATACTGTCCTTTCCTTTATAGATGATGGCAACGTCGCGCTCGCGCAATTGGCTGTTGGCGTCCACCACCCAGAGCTGGGAGCTGTTACGCAAGGCTTTACGGGGCACTTCGAAGACTTTCTCAAAACGACGCCCATCGATGGTGGCTTCCACAAAAGAGCCTGCCACCAGCTCAGGGCGGCCGGGTTGATTCGGGTCTGGTGAATAGGGGTCACGCACCTGAGCCACAACATAGAGCAGACGATTGCGCTCATCCACGCCCCCTTCTGCCCGCACTACCTGGCCTTTCCAGGTGTAGGTGCGCCCCGCAAACTTTTCGGTCAGGGTAACTTCGGGGAACACCGGATTTTGAGAATCCTGGAAGCGATTAGGGACTTCCACCAGGCTCAACTGGCGGTCAGACAGGGGCAAGCGCACTTCTGCGACATCCACCGCATAGATGGCGCCCATCTGTTGGCCCGGGCGCACATACTGCCCGACATTTAACGCAGCCAGGCGCACCCGGCCGTCGAAAGGCGCACGAATAATGGTGCGATCACGTTGCAATTTTACCGCCTGCAGTTCCGCCTGTGCGGCCTCCAACTGAGCTTTTGCCTGCTGAAACTGGACTTCATACAAACTCAAAGGGGAGTTGTTGCCCTTAACACGGCTCCTGGCGCGTTTTTCGGCTTCAGCCTGCAAATAAGCTTGCCGGGCCTGGGCCACGCTGGCTTCTGCCCGCTTGATGTTTACCTCGTACTCGACAGGGTCCACTTTGATCAGCACTTCACCTTTGCGGAAAAAACCGCCATTGGCAAAATTGGGTGACAGCTCCAGCACCTGTCCACTGACTTCCGACATGAGCTGAATTTCAGTGCCAGGGGTGACGGTACCGCGAGTGAACACTGGGATACTTTGGCTGGTGGCACGGACTTCCGCAATGGTAACGAGAGGGGCCTTGATATTCAGAGGCTTATGTTCAACTTTGGGGCGCGAAACAAAAAGCACCACTGATACGACTATTCCCAATGCGATTGCCACAACGGGCAAGAGAAATTTCAAAGCTTTTGTCATTTTCTAGTCTTCTTGTTAAGCGCTCCCCAGCCCTGATCTGATCCGGTTGCAACGTCGAGCAGGAGGGGAAGAAATCTGCGTGGGCATTAGACCACAGTGAACTGCATCTTATCCGAAATGCTGTTGATTTTTAAATAGATGCGAAAACTATTTGCGATACACATTACTCTAGCAACTAACCTGGGTGCCGACTAGTTAAAATGGGCTGCAAGGTAATGCACGTCAGGACGTTTTTCGGGTGGCCAACAGGCCTTCCGCACCGCCCAGAACGGACTCAATGGCGTGACTTACTGTAGAAAGGAGCGAATCCGGCACCTGATTGATGAAAAAATGATCACCCGAGAACAACTCCAGGCAAAATGGGCCCTTGGTGACCTTGCTCCAGTCCTCCAGGTCGTCCATGGATACCTGATTATCCTTGACGCCACCCAAGGCCATCACTGGCACATCCAGTGGATCAGAGGGCTGATAAATCCAGGTTTCAATCAGCTGGAAATCCGCCCGCAGAATGGGGCTCACCAAATCCATCAGCTCAGGGTTGTTGAGGGCCTCTTCCGGAGTGCCGTTCAACCGCCGAATCTCGTCACGAAACTCGGTTTCCGGCAGGCTGTAAATGGGCTTGGATTTTTTCTGTCGTTGTGGGGCGCGACGACCGGAGACGATCAGGCATTTCGGCTCAGGGCAACCACGATCACGTAATTTTCGTACCAACTCGAACGCCACCTGGGCGCCCATGCTGTGGCCGAAAAACGCGTAAGGCGTGTTGGTGTAGGGCTCAATCTCGGGTAGCAGGGAATTCAACAGGGTATCCAGGTCGGTGAAGGCCTTTTCCTTGAAGCGGTTGCCGCGCCCGGGCAGCTGTACCGAGCAGACCTCAACATCTTTTGGCAAGCGAATGTGCCAGTCTCGGTAGGTGGACGCATTCCCACCTGCATAGGAAAAACAGAACAGACGAAGACGGGGATTCGTCACAGGTCGAGGAACCTGGAACCAATTGCTACGCAGCGGAATACCGGAGTGAGTTGCCATCATGCCCTGAACCACCGTTTTATTATTGTTTGAACTTGGCTTTGAGGTTCTATCAAAACTGCTTGTCGTCATACCGAGATTAAGCCTCTTAACGCTTGATCCCCCAATGGGTGACTGGAGCAGTCTTATTGATCGAAGACTAACCAATACTATCTGAACGCTCGTTCCAAGTCCATTTGAAACTGGTTTTTGTATATATGTTCATCCATTTAACGCGTGCATGCCGTCGCCGTCAAACCCCTGATACGAGAAGTGGGAAAATTTAACACTTTAAAAACAGCGCGTTACACAACTTACACAGTTCACATAAAGCATACACAGATTAGATGACTGTTAAGTCACAGCCGGCTCCCGGTTTACATTTTCATCCGGCAGCGCCGTGTCGGCGAGACGAATGGCTGGAATCCCCCAGGCCATCAATACCATCACAATGCTCAGCACTCCGAACAGGCTGATTAATAACGCAATTCCCCTACCCTCGCCTATGCCCCATATGGGCCCGAACAGATTCGCCAACACGGCACCTTCCTTCATCAGGGGTTCGAAGACACTCTGATACAGAAACCCCGCGCTCAGAAAAGCAGCCGGCTGGGCCGCTTTCATAATGGTGTTGCGCAAACTGAACGCCCGACCGTGGAAGTGTACCGGGACCTTACGCTGCCACAGGGTCTGGCTGCAGACCGTGGCCACCGGCGCCAACGCCATAATCAGGAACGCCCAGCCCCCGATCCAGACCAGGCTGGTGTAAACGGGGAGCAACACCAACACCACGGCAATGGCCAGCGCCGCACCCAGAATCCCATACATGCGCCGTTCCGGACCCTTCCAGGTCATCATGAGGGCACCACCCACCAGGGCTCCGATACCAGCGACGGACATGATCAGGCCGGCTTCGCTGGGGCTGGCATAGGAGAGCACCAACGGTGTGATCAGCGCCTGCACCGCCGACACATTGAACCAAATCAGGGTAAACAGGTAGAGCCCGCCCAACACCCCGGGTTTGGATTTGAGGAACAGATAGCCTTCTTTGACTTCCTGCCAGACAGTGGTTGTACCTTCCTTGACAGCTCTCGGGATCGAAGGCACGGATGCGACGACCAGGGTGCCCAATCCAAACAGGAAACTGACGATGTCGATCAGCAGGATCGTGGAGATACCGATGGTATCCAGGGCTTTGCCCGCGAGAAAGGGCCCAGCCAGCTGCACTACGCCCAACACCATACCCAGCGCAGCATTGGCCTTGTTGAGATCATCGGTGGGGACAATCAGGGTAACGGTGGACGTGAACCCCACCTGCAGCACGGTCGCAAACACTGAAGCCAGGGCCACCAGAAGAATGATGTACCCGAAATGCAGCATCTCGAAGTGATACAGCACCGCAAGCGCAACAATGACAACAGCACTGCCGCTCTGGGCACCTACCAACAGGGCTTTGCGATTGAGGCGATCGATCCAGCTGCCGATGAAGGGGCCCAGTACGATTCCCGGCAGGGTGGAGGCCACAAGAATGGTTGTGAACTCCATCACAGATTCGCTGGTTTGGTAGACCCAGACACCCAGCGCAAAGCCTGTGAGAGAGGAGCCGAGCAGAGAAATAGATTGGCCAAAGAGGATAAAATAGAAAAGCTTCAAGCCTGACATCAACTTACAGGACCGCGATTATTATTTTAGTAAGGCTGGTCATAGTACCCTATAATCCTGGCATGGTATAGTTAACGATCTCGCAACAATAATAACGATATTATGAGTTTTTTTCGGATTCCATCCCCCCTCGAATTCACCTACATTGCCGCTGACCTGCCCCATTATTCTCCCACTGTGAATCAGTTTTTCGTGATCGGAAAAGGCGATATTGACCGTGATCGATTGCGGTCGGCGTTGGCACAGGCAGTGGCTGCCAACCCGGGATTCAAATTGCGACTGCAGGGAGTCTGGGGCTGGCGCCGCTGGGTGAATGGGCTTGACCCCACGGTTGAAGAGCTGGACGCACCCGACTGGGACAGCTCTACCTCGGAAGGTGCTCCGCTGCTGGGCAACCCCATCGATCTGCGCCGGGAGTCTCCTTGCCAGATCGCGAAAATACGTACGCCGAACGGGCTGCACCTTTTATTCAGAACCCATCACGCCATCACTGACGGCCGTGGCACAGTCCACCTGATGAATGAAGTATTCCGCATTCTGCGGGGCGAGGCGCCTCTTGGTTCAACCTCCAAACTCACCGAATGGGACATCGCCATGCGGGAAGAACGCCCCGAGTGGACGGTAAGCCCACAACACTGCCTGCCAGTGATAAAGGGCACGCTGAATGAAACACTATCCGGTTGTCACTGGAACCGCTTTGATTGGCGCGGGGACAAAAACAAGTTTGCCGCCAAGATGATTTTCGCCTGCAGTCAGTTGGCGCGGGAGCATTTCGGTGAAGGCCATGTGGGATTTCGCATCCCGGCGGACCTGCGGCGTTATATGACGGATGAGGAAGGCCTCACCATCGCCAACTGCAGCGGCGCCATCGACCTGGACGTCAGCAGCGACAGCACACTGAATCAGATCCGTTCGCACATCGTCAGGGCCATGCGGCAAAAAATGGATTTGGCCCCCTTTAAGGACAACCACAAATTCGTAAAGTGGTTACCTAAATCCCTGTTCCGGACGCACCCGGATTCCCTGCGGCGCCTGCACAAACAGCAGCGTTACCGCGGCTCCGGCATCATCAGCTATCTGGGGGAAGTGAACAACGACCTGTTCTCCTGCGATGGGTTTGAGCCGTTTTCACAATTTGGTGTGCCTATCCCATTTGAGAACAAACCGCTTTACGTTGCCGCTGTTTCTTATAACGACACCACCAACATCATCATCGGTTGCCCCAGGGCACTTTGTACCATGGCCGAGCTGAAGACATTCTGTGGGGAGCTGGCGACCAAGCTGGATTCGCTATAGCGCAACAAGATGGCGCAGCAATAAAAAAAGCCCTTAAAGGGCTTTTTTTATTGCTCGTTCGATAATGTGCAAACCGGTGAGCAACTCATCCTGGGTAATGGTGAGCGGTGGTAGCAGCTTCAATACCTGGCCTTTGCGGCCGGCGTTCTCGATGATCAGACCCTTTTCAAAGCAATTGGTAGTGATCTGATCAATGAGTTTTTCGTTTTTCAAGGGCGTAAGATCCACACCCCAGATCAAACCCAACCCCCGCAATTCCATGCGGGGATCCAGGTTTTCAATCATCGATTGCAATTCAGTTTGCACCAGTTGGGATTTCTCGGCGACTTGAGCGGGAATATCCAACGATTGAAACAGTTCAATGCCAGCTACACCGCTGACGAACGCCAACTGGTTACCGCGGAAGGTACCGTTGTGCTCACCGGGCTGCCACTTATCCAGTTCAGGCTTTAGCAGAACAATAGCAAGCGGCAATCCACAACCGCTGATGGATTTGGACAGGGTCACAATATCGGGCACGATGCCGGCACGCTCAAAGCTGAAAAAGCCGCCGCTGCGACCGCAGCCGACCTGGATGTCATCCACGATCATGAGAATATCGTGTTTATCGCAGAGCTGCCTGAGTTGCTTCAACCATTCAACCGGCGCCACCACCACGCCACCCTCCGCCTGGATGGTTTCCAGCACCATGGCGGCGGGCTTATCGATACCGGAACTGCTGTCGGACAGCACCGCATCGATATAGGCGATGGTGTCGATGTCTTTCATGGGTCCAAACGGGAACGGCATAAAGGTGACGTCCGGTAAGGCTGTGCCGGCCCCTTTGCGGTTATAGGCGTTCCCGGTGCAGGCCAGCGCCCCCAAGGTCATGCCGTGATAGCCACCCTGGAAGGCAAATATATTGCGCCGTCCTTTCACTTTACGGGCAATCTTGAGGGCCGCCTCAACCGCGTTGGTGCCGGTGGGGCCACAAAACTGAACCCGATAATCCAGGTTGCGGGGTTTTAGAATGGATTCCTGCAACACCTCCAGGAAATGGCCCTTGGCATCGGTGTACATATCGAGGCCATGCAGAATGCCATCCTCCTGCAGGTATTCAATCAGGCGGTGCTTCACAAGATCCGGGTTATGACCGTAGTTCAACGCACCCGCGCCGGCAAAAAAGTCCAGATAGCGCGTGCCATCCTGAGCCTCGATGTGGGCCCCTTTGGCCTTGGTAAACACGGTGGGGAAAGCACGGCAATAGGAACGCACTTCGGATTCATACTGCTGAAACACATCAACTAGCATTCAACGCCTCATTCATTATTGTTGTTATCGAGATGGAGCCGATCCAGAATCGACTCTGCCAGGGTGACGGCGAGTTCGCCCTGCATCATGGATTCGTGACCACCGTCCACCTCCTGGGAAACCGGCTCAGGGATAAGTCCTTGCCAGGTCGCGCCAGAGTGACCGCCGGATACATTAGCAGACGCTGTGAAATGATGCACTCTGGCCGCAATTTTTTCCACTTCATATTGTGAAGCAATGGTGTGATTTTGTAGTACCACAGCATAGAGCGCGGCGAACTGGGCCCGCGACATTTCCGCGGGTAACACACCGGATTGTACACTCAGATCATAGATTCTGGTCAGGTAAGCGTCTGTTTCCTCGCTGCTTTTACCTGTACCCGCTTCAGCAGGATTGGCCAGGGGTACACCCAACGCTGTGCCCAGCAACGCCGCGCCGGAATCCCGGGTGCCCCGCAGATGCTGCGGACTGTAGCTATCCAGCATCACCACGTGCGCCACCTGATGCCCCTGGGCCTCCAGCCTGGCCGCCACGGCCCAGGCAAAAATGCCGCCGATGGACTGACCCAGAAGGGAGTATGGACCCTGGGGCTGGGTACTCAGGATAAGGCTCACGTAGCGTTCGGTCATCTCCTCAAGGCTGCTCACCGGGGGCTGAGAGCCATCCAGGCCTTGGGCCCGGAGCCCGTAGACGGAATACTGATTACGCAGCGCCCGGGCCAGGTCGGCATAGCAGAGGACATCGCCACCAATGGGATGAATCATAAACAGTGATGGTCGATCGGACACTTCAATGGGCACCAGAAGATCATCGGCGCCCTGCCCGTCTTGGATCAGTTGAGCCAGCTTTTCGATGGTCTGAGTGCTGAGCAGGGCAGCCACCTGCAGCTGCAGGTCGAAGGTTTTGTTCACCTTGGCCATAATGCGCACCCCAACCAGAGAATGCCCGCCCAGCTCGAAGAAGTTATCGGTGACACCGATACGCTCCACCGGCATGAGGGATTCCCAGATCGTGACCAATGCTGATTCGACGTCGTTTCTGGGTGCCACATACTCTGCGCCGCCCAGCTGAATGGCCACCGGCCTGGGCAGGGCTTTACGGTCAATCTTACCGGCCGGCGTTAACGGCAGAGCATCCATCACCGTAATGGCCGCGGGTACCATAAAGTCCGGCAGGGATTCCCGCAGCTGCGCCCGCAAGCGCTGGGGGTCCAGGTTCGGACCGGAGTGAGCCCCCTGATCAGCAACGCCTTGCCCGGCCACAACATACGCCGCCAAGGCCTTACCACCGGGCAGGTCATCCCGCACAATGACCACGTTTTCCCGCACGCCGGGCAAGGCAGACAGCGCGGCTTCGACCTCACCCAGTTCAATGCGGAAACCACGCACCTTCACCTGGTTATCCACGCGGTCCAGGTATTCCACAGTGCCATCGGCCAACCAGCGCCCCAGATCACCGGTGCGATACATTTTCGCGCCTGCCTGGCCGCAATAGAGGTCAGTAACAAAGGCAGCGGAGGTCTTGTCCGGATTGCGCCAGTAGCCCTCGCCCACCCCGATTCCGCCGATGCAGATCTCCCCCGGCACACCGGGTGGCACCAAGCGCAGCAGCGGGTCCACAATGTAAACCCTGAGATTGCCCAGAGGCCGACCAATGGGCACGGACTTTTGAGTTGCCGGCAATGGCTGCCGGATCGAGCATTGAATAACGTCGTCCGCGGCTTCTGTGGGCCCATAGGCATTGACCACCGGTATATTGGGGAAGAGCTCGAGCCAGTCGTTGACCAGCTCCACCGACACCGCCTCCCCGGTGGCCATCATCCAGCGCAGACTGGGTAGCTCCCGTTCGGACTGGGGCAGCTGACGCACGTATTCCATCAACAGTTGCAAGGCCACGGGCACCAGCTCCACTACGTCAACCTGATGCTGCTGCACCTTTTCGAACAGTTTGCGGGAATGGGTGACATCGTCCAGCACCACAACCTGGCCGCCCCGGGTGATGGGCCCCACGAATTGCCACACAGAAATGTCCGACGACGCGGGCGCCGTTTGCAGGAAACTGAACGCATCCGCAAAGCCCAACACTTCACATTCCGCCTCAATGTGATTGATGGCTCCATCGTGGCGCACAATGGCCCCTTTGGGTAACCCGGTGGAGCCGGAGGTGTAGATCATGTAGGCCCGGTTGCGCGGCCCTAACGGCAGATTCGGATTGTTCATGGAACCGCTGGCGATCTGTGACCAATCCCGGTCCAGACACACCCGACGCAGGGTGGACGGTGCTGAATCCGATTTTGGCAGCAAATGCTGTTGCGTGATCAATACCCCCACGTCGGAATTCTGGATCATATATTCGATCCGATCGTCGGGATACTTCGGGTCCATGGGCACATAGGCCCCGCCAGCTTTCATGATGCCAAGAATGCCCACCAGAAAATCGCAGGAACGCTCCGCACACAAGCCTACCAGATGGTTTTCGCGTACCCCGTGATCCACCAGATAATGGGCCAGTTGGTTGGCACGCTGATTCAGTTCCAGGTAAGTCAATGCGCCCAGGTCGTCGGCGATGGCGAGGGCTCCGGGCGTGCGTTGCACCTGCACTTCAAATTTCTGGTGCACACACAGGCTCAGGTCATAATCCCGTCTGGTGTCATTCCATGATTCCAGCAACTTCAGTCGTTCACCGGGCTCGGTCACCAGATTCAGTTCTGCCAGGGTTACGTCGGCCTGCGCCAACACCTGATGGCTGAGCGCACGGATTCGCTGCAACATTCCCAAGTCGGCAAACAGATGGCCGTGATAGAACAAATTCAGTTTGAGACGACCCGCCACCTCGGTTACCACAAACTGCACATTGTTGGCAGGATCGCTGGGAGTTCCCTCCGGGCTGAAAGACTCACCCAAAAACTCAGTCTGCCCCAGGAACTGATAGAAGTTGTACATAAAGCCGATACGGCCTTTAGGTGACAACTGCAATTGCTTGCCGATGGAAATCAGGCGGAAATCCTTGATGGATTTCTGGAATTGGCGCGCGTATTCGAGCAAATCCACGAAGCGCTGGTCAGACGACAACGCGGTTTTGTTGAAGACGAATGGAATCTCCTGAATGTAACAACCCAGTGCTTCATTGTGGCCTTTGATGCGGCCACCCATGGTTTCCTGAATAGAGAAATCCGTATCGGCGCGGCAATACTGTTGCACCACATAACCAAACAGGCACTTGAAATACAGGGACGGGGTTAGACGACGGTTGCGGCAGAACCCTTTCACCGCATCCCAATGACTATCCTCCAGGTACAACTCCCGGGTAACAAAATGGGAGGCTGCCGGCACCGGGGACGGCACTGAGAACGCCAGCGGCTCCACTGTGGCCAGCTTTTCCTGCCAGAACTCGAGCACCGGTGCGGTGTCCATCACGTGCCGATCCACCGCGACGAAGTCGGCATAGGGCACGGCGGACAGCGAATAGGAATCCTGCTGCGCTAAACGCTCATAGGCCTGGGTCCACTGGGACCAAAGTACATTCAGCGACGCCCCATCCAATATCGCGTGGTGCGTTGCGGTCACCACCACAAAGTGATCGGGGGCCAGCTTGACCACATAATAGGTCACCAGTGGATCACGTTGCAGATGATAGGGCTTGTACACCAGACGGTTGATCAGTTGTGCCAGTTCCGCGTCAGAAAACTCTACATCGCTTTTATCGATCAACTGTACATGTGGCGTAACCAGCTTATCGATGATCAGGTAGCCCATATCCAGACTGGCTTTCTGGGATGCCACAAAGCGTGCCCGCAGCATGGGCTGTTGCTCAACAATGACCTGCAACGCCCGCTGCCATAATTCGACATCCAGCGGACGGTGGATATGAATGTTCCAACCGTGGCTGCTCTGCAGGGAATCCGGGTTCACCAGGTTGTCCATGAACATGTCATATTGCATAGCAGACAGGGGCTGAACGCTCTCGGTGGTAGCTGAGTCCAGTTCAAGTGCCTGCAGCAACTGTTCGCTGGCCAGCAGGTCTACGGCCGCCACTGGAGTGTCCGGTGCCTCCACCAGTTGGCGGCACACGTTCTGGAAACCGGACAACAGCGCCTGGGCAGTGGATTCCACGAACAGGTCGGTGTTGTATTCCAGAGAGGCGTTAAGTTGATCTCCATCCAGCGTCAGGTTCAACGTGAGATCAAATTTGGCGGATGCGGTTTCTGAGCCGAGAATTTCCACTTCCATATCGCCGATGCGGGCCTGGTCCGCAAGTTGCGCGGTGTTGAAACCCGCACTGTCCAGCAATTGGAAAGCCACCTGCACCAAGGGGGAATAGGCTGGGTTTCTGGCGATACCCAAGTGTTCCACAATTTTGTCCACGGGCACATCGCCATTGGAAAACCCTTCCAGTACGGTTTCTTTGGTGACACCCAAGGCCTGGCTGAGCAGCGGGTTACGATCGAAGCGGGCCCGCAGCACCAGGCTCTGGATGAAGAAGCCGATGATTCCTTCCAGCTCCGGGCTGTTGCGTCCCAGCGTTGGCACACCCACCACGATATCGGACTGGCCGCTGAAGCGGTGCAAGACCACTTGCCAAACCAACAGTGTCGCCATGAACGGGGTCACGCCCGCTTGTTCACACAGGGCCAGCAAATTTTGGGTCAGCGGCTCCGGTAAGGTGGCGTTCACGGTGGCCCCGTGGGCAGTCTGGACTTTCGGGCGGGGCTTATCCAGGGGCAGGTCCAGCAACGCCGGTACACCCTGCAGTTGCTGTTTCCAATACTGAAGCTGCTGCGCCATCGACTGGTCGTCCAGGCGTTGTCGCTGCCAATAGGCGAAATCCGGGTAGTGGATGGTGAGTTCCGGCAGCGGCGACGGCTGGCCGGTAACAAACGCCAGATACAGCGTCATCAGCTCACGGAACAACACCACCTGGGAAGCACCGTCCGAAATGATATGGTGCATGCACAACAGCAGCATCTGCTCCGATGATTCACCTGCAGTAGGGTCGGCATGATTCGAGACACTGTGGGTGCGGACACCGCGGGTGCGGACAAAATGGGCCCGTAACAATGGTGCATTTAACAGAGAAATCGGCGTGCGGCTGTTCTCTGTGATCAAAGCGTTCAATTGCGCTGCCTTGGCATCATCACTTAACGCGGTAAGGTCGGAACGCTGCAGGACAAAAGGCACCTTCTGCTGAATCCGCTGAATGGGGCTACCGGATTCGTCTGTGTCGAAACAGGTGCGCAGGGATTCATGGCGCCGGATCAGTTCAACGAAGGCTTTTTCCAGTACGTTATCATCCAGATGGCCTTTGATCCGCACCGCCACCGGCATATTGTTTGCCTGGGTGCCGGGATTCATCTGTTCGAAGAACCACAGTCGTTGTTGACCGAAGGATAAAGGTGCGTGCTCCGGCTCAGGGCGCCGGGTTACCGGCATCTGGGATTGCGCGTTGGGTTGCTGTTCAAGTTGTCGTAACAAAGAACGAATGGTCGGATGTTCAAACAGCTTACGTACTGGAATGGTAATCCCCAAAGCACGGGACATGCGACTCACCAAGCGGGTGGCCAGCAGTGACTGCCCCCCCAGTTGGAAGAAATTATCGGTGACCCCCACTGGCTGGACCCCCAACACCCCTTCCCACAGTTTGCAGAGCGTTGCTTCCTGTTCTGTTGCCGGTGCCACGTGCTCTGTCTCAGACTGCAGTTGCGGTTTGGGCAGTGCTTTGCGGTCAACTTTGCCATTGGGCGTAAGCGGGAAGCGCTCCAGCATCACCCAGGCGTCGGGCACCATGAACGCGGGCAAACGATCAAGACAGGCCTGTTTTAATACCGGCTCCCAATCAGTTTGGGTATCCGTGACCACTACCCAGGCCACCAGTCGCTGCTGGCCGGAGGTTTCTTTGAGTACGTCCACCAAGCTGTCCTTGACGGCATCCACATGGTTCAGCACCGACTGAATTTCACCAGCTTCAATCCGATAGCCGCGCAGCTTGATCTGATGATCGCGACGCCCCAGATATTCTACATTGCCATCCGCCCGATACCGTACCCGGTCACCGGTGCGGTAGAATTTAGTGGCATTCTCTGATGGATTTCCGGATGGATTGTCGGATGAATTGTCGGCTACATCGTCTGCTACATTGTCGGCTGTACTGGACGGGCCATAGACATTAGCAAGAAAGGCTGCCTGGGTCTGCTCCGGGTTATTGATGTAACCGGGCCCCACACCGTCGCCCGCGATATACAATTCGCCGATGGCGCCCGTGGGCAGCAATTCCTGCTGGTCCCCGAGTACATACAGTTGCACGTTGTAGTTAGGACGGCCAATGGGCAACGCCGCAGCATGATAATCGCGCTTCACATCCACCGGATACCAGGCCGCGATGTCAGCACATTCCGTGGGACCGTAACTATTGATCAACTGACAACGTGAGTGCTGCAACCAATCTGCAAGGCGGGGCACGTTGATGGGCTCTCCACCTAAAAACAGCAGCCTGAGGGACGCCAGTTGCGGCCAGTCGGCCGGCTCATCCTGCAGAGCATAAAAAGCACTGGGAGCACAATTGAGCCAGGTAATCCCATGACGGGCGATGATCCCATTCAGTTTATGGGCATCGAACTCGTTGAAGTCGGGAATGACCAGTTCGGCTCCCTGCAGCAGAGGTGCAAACAGGTTTTTCTGGGTGAGATCAAAACCGACCGCTGACATCAACAGCACCCGGTCCTCTGCCACCATATTGAATTCACCCCGGTACCAGTTGAGCAAATTCATTTCCGAACGATGATATGCACCAGTGCCCTTGGGGTTGCCGGTTGAGCCGGAAGTGAAAATCACATAGAGCAATTGTTCGGGTGATACCTGAACCGGTGTCACCGAATCGGGCAGTGTATCCATGGCTGCCAGCAGGGTTTCCCAAACCAGAATGGGCGCTGTATCCGGCAGCGCAGACAACAAATGCTGCTGCGTCAACACCAGACGCGCATCGGCGTGCTCAAGAATGTAGGCCAAGCGCTGTTTTGGATAGGACGCATCCAGTGGCACGTAGGTGGCGCCGGCCTTGATGATGCCCACCAGGACAGTAAGCAAGTGCAGGTTGCGATCGAGGCAGAACGCCACTTTATCCCCTGCATTGATCCCTTGTGCCTGCAGCGCGGCCGCCACTTTGTTGGACAACTCATCCAGCTGGCCATAGGTGAGTGTGTCGCCACCACAGCGTACCGCAATACGCTCCCGGTGCTGCAGCAGCGCGGACGTCAGCGCTCGATCCAGGGTCAGTTCGCGATCATAAACATGATCCGTGAGATTCCACTCAATCAACTGCTGTTCGCGCTCCTCGGCAGACAGGAACTCGAGTTGATGAATAGGCAGATCCGGCTTGCGGGCAACGCACTCCAGCAGTGCTGTGTAGTGGCCGACCATGCGCTCAATGGTAGCAGGCAGGAACAGGTCGCTGTTGTATTGCAGGGAGCCACCCAGACCGTCGCGGGATTCCCACAAGGTCATGGTCAGCTCGTACTTGCTGGAATCCACACCGGGATCGAACGGCTCCAGTGCAATGTCCCCAAGGCGATCAGCGCCAGACAGTGCGGCCTGTTCCTGAGGCAGATTCTGATAGGCCAGCATCACCTGGAACACCGGTGTACGACTCATGTCCCGGGCGGGGTCCACCTCATCAACAATCTGCTCGAAGGGCATCTCCTGATGCGCCAGCCCATCGAGTACGGACTGCTTTACCTGCTGCAGAACCTGAGTAAAGGTCTCCCGGGCGGACACGTCAGCCCGGATGGCCAGGGTATTCACAAAGAACCCCACCACCTTTTCCAGTTCAGCCCGTTCCCGACCGGCCACCGGCGTACCGATGCAAAAATCGCTTTGCCCGGAGTACTGGCGCAACAGAATAAACAAGCCACTGAGAAGAGAAACGAACAACGACGTGTTGTCGTTGACGGCCTGGCGGTAGAGCGCATCACGCACCGCTTTGCCAATGCTGAAGCGCACGGTTTTTCCGTTATAGCTCTGAACGGCCGGTCGCTGGAAATCCAGAGGCAGGTTGAGGGGTTCCACGCCATGGAGCTGCTGCTTCCAGTATTCCAACAGTCGTTGTTGTTGAGCCTGATCAAGGCGCTGGCGCTGCCATAAGGCAAAGTCCGCGTATTGGATGGGCAAGCGGTCCAACATCACGGCGCCATGAAGATCCAGTTGCAGATAGGCCTGGGCCAGATCCTCGATCAACAGATTCATGGACCAGCCATCGGTAACCACGTGATGAATCGCCACCATGAATACGTGATCATCCGCCCCCAGCCTGAACAGCCGGGTGCGGAACAAGGGGCCACGACTCAGATCGAACGGAGTCATCAATTCTATGGCCAACAGGCGTTTGCATTCCGTCAGCAAGGCTTGCTCTTCATCGCTGCCCGCTTCGCGTTCCACATCCACCACCGGTAGAGGCCAGTGCTGTGGCTCAAGTATCTTCTGATAGGGCCCCTCTTCGTCCTCACCGAAATGCGTGCGCAAGCCTTCATGGCGATTCAGCACTTCCGACAGTGCTGCCTCCAAGATGGATGGCTGCAATGCACCGCGGATACGGATGATTGACGGCACCGTATACGCCAGGGATTCCGCATCAATTTTATCCAGCAGCCAAAGCCGTTGCTGGGCAAAGGAAAGGGGCAAGCGTTGGTCTCGCGCCACGGCCACCAAGCCCGGCTCATCCGCGCTGCGCTGATAAGCAGACAACCGCAACGCCAGCTCCGCTATGGTGGGATGCGACATCAGATCCCGGATCGGCAGTGTCACGCCCAGGCGGGTCCGTACCCGCGCTGCCACCTGGGTCGCCAACAGGGAATGACCACCCAATTCAAAAAAGTTGTCGTGCACACCCACCTGGTCCAGACGCAACACCTGGGCCCAGATCTCCGCCAGGGCCAACTCCTGTTCGTTGCGGGGCGCCACATACCGATCCATCGTGGCGGTCCAGCTCGGTTTGGGCAAGGCTTTACGATCAATTTTGCCGTTCGCAGTGAGCGTGAATGCCGGCAACACGACCCAGGCATCCGGCAGCATGAAGCTGGGCAGATGCTGACGGGCAAGCGGCTTCAATTCGGAAATCAGGGCAGGATATTCCGCTTCGGGCCGCTGACTGACCACCCACACCACCAGTTGGTCCACGCCGGACGGATTCCGGATGACATCCGCCAGGGATTCCTTGACGTCCTCATGACGATTGGCGAGCGCCTGGATCTCACCGGCTTCGATGCGATAGCCCCGCAATTTGATCTGGTGGTCACGACGTCCAAGATACACCACGGCCCCATCGGGCTGGTAACGTACCCGGTCGCCGGTGCGATAGAGTTTGGAGTCCGGTTGAAAGGGGTTGTCAATGAACACAGACGCGGTTAACTGCGCCTGATTCAGGTACCCGGGGCCGACCCCGTCACCGCCAATACAAAGTTCACCGATGGCGCCCCTGGGCAGTAGCTCCTGATGTTCCCCCAACACATACAGTTGCACGTTGTAGTTGGGTTTTCCAATGGGAATGGCGGACTTGCCGCTATCCTGCGTAAGATCAATGGCATGCCAGGCAGCAATATCTGCGCATTCTGTAGGGCCGTAACTGTTGATGAGCTGGCAAGTGGTCTGTTGTAACCAGGGGCTTATCCGTGACAGGTTGATCGGCTCGCCACCCAGGAACACATAACGCAGCGACGCAAGGCGTTGCCAATCCCCTTCTGAGTCCACCAGGGGATAGAAAGCACTGGGAGCGCAGTTGATCCAGGTGATCTCTTCGCGCTCGATCACTTCAATGATTTTTTGCGGATCATATTCCTGAAAATCCGGGATCACCAGGCGCGCGCCGCAGAGCAGCGGCGCAAACAGGTTTTTTTGCGTCAGGTCGAATCCAATCGCACTGAGCAGCAGCACCCGGTCATTGGCATTCATCTGGAAAGCACCGGTGTACCAGGCCAACAGGTTAGCTTCACTGTGGTGATAGGCACCGGTACCTTTGGGGTTACCGGTGGAACCACTGGTATAAATGACGTAGATCAGGTCGTCATTCTGAAACTGAACGGACTCAGTAGATTGAGTGTCCGGAGCCTCGGCCAGCCACTGCGGCAGATCCGTGACATCCAGGACATCCATTTCAACGGGCAGGTTTTCACTCAGGTGCGGTAAGGACAACAGGGTACGAATACCGGACTGTTCACAGATGTAGCGAATCCGTTGCTCAGGATAAGCGCCATCGATAGGAACATAAACCGCACCGGCCTTCATTATGCCCAGGATCACCGACATCAGGTGAAGATTACGATCCGACACCACTCCGACGAAGGCATTACGTTCAACGCCCTGCCGGCGTAACGTTGCCGCCACCGCATCAGAACACAGGGCCAGTTCAGCATAGGTCAGAACCTGGTCCCCCTGGCTCACTGCGATGCACTCAGATGCCGTACCCGCCGCTTGACTGAAGAGGTTCTCGATACGATCGGCGGTGTAGTCGAACTGCGTTTGGTTCCACTCATGCAATTGCTGTTGACGCTCTGCAGCGGACAACACTTCAAGCTGGTGTAACGGTCGCTCCGGATGCTGGAAAGCCTGTTCGCAAAAACGTTGCAGATGATCCACGAACTGTTGGGCACTGCTGGCACTGAACAGATCGGTATTGTAATTGAGAGTCCCGCAGAGCCCCTCGGCGCCGGGCCACAGGGTCAGGGTCTGTTCGAACTTGGCCGTGTTGAGCTCCAACGCATAGGGCTCCAGGGACAGGGTTCCCAGTTGCCCGGCCGCCATAGCGGAATCGCCCAACGGAATATCCTGATAGGCCAGCATCACCTGGAAAATCGGAGACCGGCTCATATCCCGTACCGGATTGAGTTCCTCCACAATCTGCTCGAAAGGAATGTCCTGATGTTCAAAACAACTGAGTGCCGTTTGTTTTACCTGCTCCAACAGTTGGGAGAAAGACTGACTGGATTCCGGCGCCAACGGCACCGCCACTGTATTAACGAAAAAGCCCACCATGTCTTCCAGCTCCGGCCGGTCCCGCCCGGCTACCGGCGTGCCAACAGCGAAGCGCTCCTGGCCGCTGTAACGCTGCAGTAATGCACCATAGGCCGCCAACAACACCATAAAGGGCGTCATCTGGAAACGATTGCACAACGAGCTCATGGCTGCGCTCACCGTTGCACCCAATGCAAACTCGATGCTGGCACCGGCAAAAGTCTGCACCGGGGGACGTTTGTAATCGAGTGGCAGTTCCAGAGTGGCCACATCCTCCAGCGACTGTTGCCAGAACGCCATCTTGGTGTCGAGGGTTTGTGCCAGGTAATCCTGCTGCCACACAGCGTAATCGGCGTAGTGCAGACTGGGCGCCGGCCGTTCCGTTGCGCCACCGGATAACAGGCGGACATAGGCCTCACCCAATTGCCGAACCAACAGGGCATTGGACCAACCGTCGGTGATGATATGATGCAGCACCACCACCAGCAGATGTTCGTTTTCGGCGCGCTGTATAATGGCCCCTCGGAACAAAGGGCCCTGATCCATTTGAAACGGCGTTAACACCTGGACGGAGACCTTCTGCTTCAGGGCAGACTCATCCAAATCACGCCCGTCGATGAAGGTAAGCTGCCAATCTGACTCCGGCAGAAACTGTTGGTACGGCCCCTGCTCATCTTCAGCGAAGATGGTGCGCAGTCCTTCATTGCGGTTGACGACAGCCGCAAAGGCCGCCTGAATCAGCTTAACCTGAATGGCACCTCGCACGGTCACAACACTGGGGACATGATAGGCCGGGTTACCGGCATCAATCCGGTCCAACAGCCACAAACGCTGTTGTGATGCAGACAGCGGGATGCGCTGCTGCCGGGAGACGGCAACGATCTGGCCCAGTTGTTCACTCTTCTGGGCCTTGAGCACGCGACCGGACAATTGCGCCACCGTGGGGAACAGCATCAAGTCCCGGATGGGCAATTCAATGTCATACAGCTTGCGAATGCGGGACACGATCTGGTTGGCCAGCAGCGAGTGCCCCCCCAGATCGAAAAAGCTGTCTTCCACGCTGACCCGATCCAGTTTAAGAACCTGAGCCCAGATGGTGGCAATACTGTTTTCCAGATCGTTACGTGGCGCCACAAACTCAGTGGCCATGCCCTGGGTGGCAGGTTCCGGCAAGGCTTTGCGATCAATCTTGCCATTGGGGGTCAGGGGCCATTGCGCCAACACCACGAGCTGAGCCGGCACCATATAGTCCGGCAACCGGGCGCGCAGTTGTGCCTGCCAGTCTGCCGGCAACGTGCCCGCAGCATTCAGGCCATAGCCCACTAAAGCATCCGCTTTCACCAGTACCACCGCGTCCTCGATTTGCGGCAAGGACTTGATGGCGGCCTCCACCTCTCCCAACTCAATGCGCAAGCCGCGCACTTTAACCTGGAAGTCCTTCCGTCCGAGATACTCGATGTTGCCATCCGGGCCAAAGCGCCCCAGATCGCCGGTTCGATACAGAAGCCCTTGATAAACGGAGCCATCATCAAACGGCGCGCGGACAAACACCTCCGCATTCAGATCGTCACGACCGATGTACCCCAACCCCACACCGGCCCCGCCGATGCAGATCTCGCCCACGGCACCCAGGGGTGCCGGCAACAGGTTTTCATCCAACACGAACAAATCGGTGTTGCAGATGGGCCTGCCGATGGGAATCAGTTGGTTCTCAGAGACAATGTTCTGCAGCACATGGTAGGACACCACATCGGTGCATTCCGTTGGGCCATAACTGTTCACCACCTGGGCAACGGTATCGGCATATTGCAACCATTGATGCAGAGCTGACAAGCGGATGGGTTCGCCACCCAGGAATACCCAGCGCAATGTTCGTAATTGACCGGCCCGCTGCGGATCACAGTCTTCCACAACCGAATACAGGGCACTGGGTGCGCAATTGATGTGGGTGACTCCATGACGCTGAATCTCGGCGGCCACCACACCCGCATCAAACTCCTCCATCGCCGGAATCACCACAGCACCGCCACAGAGTAGCGGGGCGAACAGGTTTTTCTGCGTCAGGTCAAACCCGAATGCACTGATGATGAGAGTGCGGTCATCGGCCCCAAAATCGCAGAGCGAGGTATACCAACGCTGGAGGTTAACCTCGCCCCCATGCGCCACCAGGGCACCTTTCGGTTTACCGGTGGAACCTGAGGTGTAAATCGCATAAATCGGATCTTCGGCTTTGATCTCAGGCAGGGTGAATTCTGCGGTGAATGTGTGCAGTGAGGCACTGACCTCTTCCAGCGTCAGGCGCACGCCGTTAAAGTTCTGTAGCTTCTGCTCCAGACAGCGTTCGGTAATCAACAACCGGGCCTGGGAATCCGACAGAATGTATTCAACCCGCTCGCAGGGATAGGACGATTCTATGGGAATGTATGTGGCGCCGGTTTTAAGCACGGCCAACACGGCAATCACCGACCATTGGGAGCGACCCAGGAAAATCCCGACGCGATCACGAGGCACCACACCCTGCTCCACAAGCAGATTCGCCCATTGGTTGACGACCGCATCCAGGTCTGAGTAAGTCAGGCTTACCTCATCATAGATCAGTGCGATTTGCTGTGGATAACGGGTAACCGCATCCTGATACCAGGTAAGAATGGTGTTGTGGGTGAGCGGCTCGGCGTTATCATTCCATTGCGCCAACTGGCGCCGTTCCACTGCCAGATCAAATTGCAGGCAAGCGAATTGCGTTGCCGGATCGCATACCAATTGACGGGTCACCTGCTCCATGCGCTGCAGGAAATCCAACGGCACGAACACAGCCCCATCAAACCAAAGTTCAAACTCCAGGGACGCGCCGTAATCCTTCACGAACACCTGAACGGTATTGTCCACATGAGAAGAGAAGGTGTAAGGCAACGAGGCAACCCCGTCGATGGTCACTGGCTCCAGAAAGTTGAAATAGTTGTACTGGAAACTGAGGGAGCCGGCCGGAAACAATTGATTGAGCCTGGCCAACGACAGGAAGGTAAAATCCTTGATCTCACGGCGGTATTGGCGTTGCTGACTGAAGAACTCCGCGGCATTTCTGCAGGCGGCCAGCAGGTCCCTGGGAATAATGTAGGGCACTTGCTGATAGAACACCCCGATACCACCCTCTTCCGCTGCGCTTCGTCCGCTTTGAATGTCCCACAACACGAAATCCGCTTCCGGACGACAGTATTCCTGAATCATGAGTGCGGCGACCAGCCGGTACAAAATGCTGGGATGGGTTTTCTGTTTGCGGCAATAGGCATTGATGGACGCCAGCAATGCATCGTCTATGGGCAGCGTCAGGATCTGGTAATCCCGCTGTGATGGCCAGGTGCCGGGCTTGGAAAACACCAACGGTGCGGTGGTTGCACTTTTTTCCTGCCAGAACGTCACAGCACTGGCCTGATCCACTGCAGCGTGGTGACGCTCCACATAATCGGCAAAGCAATCGTCATAGGCAGGCAATGTGTGAGCCTGTTGCGGCGGGAGCCCGGCTTCGTAGGATTGGATTATCTTGCGCAACATCGCCATGCCGGACATGCCGTCCAGGATGATGTGATGGCAGGACAGCAACAGCCAGCTCTGGTCGCCACTCACCATGAGTTGGAACCGAATCAGTTCATCGGAGAAAATATCGTGGGCACGGTAACACCACTGGTCAAAGTGGCGCGCTACAAATGCGTCGGCATCGTCACGCTCACCCAAATCAATCAACTCCAATTCCACAGAGTGATTGGCGCGAAACACCTGGTAGGCACTGTCCGCCCAGGGAAGATCACAGCGCACGAAGCGGGCCCGCAGCGCGCCATGGCTTTGAATCACATGGTTGATGGCACGTTGCAGCAGGGCATGATCAACCTGTTTCGGAATGGCATAGCGGAATCCCACTGCGTATTGCCGTGTTTCCGGTCGCAGCTCTATATCCTGAACAAACGCCATCTGAGTCGTGGTAAGGCGGCACAGCTGCTCTCCTTCGGCTAGGCCAAGCTCCTCGCTCAACGCCGCCACGGAATCCAGCTGAATGTTCTCCAGTCGTTGTTCCGGCTCCGCCAGCATGCTGTTCAAAGCCTGATTGAAATGCGCCATCAATCGGGAAATGGTGGATTCATCAAACAGGTCGGTGTTGTATTCCACGTAGCCGCTCAGGTCGGTCTCGTTCTGGGCAACACTCACAATCATGTCAAACTTGGAATCCGCCTCCTCCAGCTTCACCGGCTCCATGGAGAGATTGGTCATGCTGCGGAACGCATCAAGCATGGCGGATTCATCGCGGCCAGCCTGCACCGATCCGGAAAAATTCTGCAGCTGGAATCCGACCTGTGCCAACGGGGGATAACTTGGATTGCGAGGCACATCCAAGTGATCAATGATAAGTTGCGCAGGGGTTTCCTGATGGGACAACACATCCATCAGTCGTTGTTTGACGTTGTCGAGATGGTGCTTCCAGGTGGGGTTGCCCTTCAGGTCCGCCCGCACCAGTACACCATTAACAAAAAACCCGATCAGGTTTTCCACTTCCTGCAGATGGCGGCCGGCGGTGGGCATACCGATGCAGAAATCCGTCTGCCGGGCATGACGGGACAGCACCATCTGCAACGCAGCCATCAGTGCCATGAACACGGTATGGCCCTGTTCCTGAGCCGTTTTGATCACCGCGGTAGCGATAACAGGGGGAATGGAAAAGTGATAGCGGGCTCCATTACTGCTTTGGATAATGGGGCGCGGCCGATCCGTGGGCAAGGCCAACAATGAAGGCACACTACGGAGTTGGGTCTTCCAGAAGGCGATTTCCTGTTCCAGCTTGTCACCGGTCAATCGCTGCCGCTGCCAGGCGGCGTAATCCAGAAACTGCACGGGCAATTCCTGCAAGGGGGATGGAGCGCCCTGCACAAAGGCGGCATACAGCATGGCAATTTCACGCACCAACAGGTTCTGTGACAAACCGTCGGAAATAATGTGGTGCAGGCACACGACCAACAGATCATGGGCCTCAACCAACTCGCTGCCACCCCGAACCTGAACCAGGTCGAACCGATACAACGGTCCTGCCGCCAGATCGAAGGGTTGCAAGGCGTAGTGATCCACCGCCGCCTTGATCTCCGCGTCATAGTGGTCGTGCTCAGTGATCACCAGATCGTGCACTGGCAGTTGGAACGCGCCAGGCTGATGAATATGGGCACAGGGCTCGCCGCTGTCATGTTCCCTTACCACCAGACGCAGTACTTCGTGCCGTTCAATCACGGTGGTGATGGCCCGTTCCAGAATGGCCACATCCAGGCCACCGAAAAACTTGAACGCCATGGGCAGGTTGTAAGCAATACTGCCTGGGCTCATTTGGTCCAGCGTCCACAACGCCGCCTGAGTGTAGGAAAGTGCCAGCTCACCGCTGCGCTCAATCACCGGAATGGAGGTGGAAGCCTGGGCTGGGGCCGCTGCTTCGCGCAGGAAATCAATGATCTCCTGTTTGGCTTCGCCAAGCTGCTGCTTGATCTCCGGCGTCACCGCCCCTTTGGGCGCTTTAATCTTCAGCTTGTCATCCACCAGCGAAATCTGGATATTGGCTTTGCGCAAACTGGTCAGCAGATCAAGCACGTTCATATAGCGAAACTTTTCCTATAATGGGACATTCTGGTAAGTGGTTGCGTTGTACTGTTTTTGCGTCGGATCTCTACTTCGAATTAAAATTAAATCTCGAGTTCTTCAAAGTCATCATCCACATCATCGTCCTGTTCTTCCACTCCCCGCACCCACAGGGCGTTCTCCACGTAACTGGCCATCCCTTCGATGGATGCAATTTCCATCAAGCGGCGCATGGAAAATTCAATCTGGTATTGCTCCTTTACCCGTGACACGATCTGTACGGCCAACAGGGAATGACCACCCACATCGAAAAAGTTGTCCACCACGCTGATTTGTTCCACCTTGAGTACCGTTTGCCAGATGGCAGCAATCTGTTCCTCATATTCGGTGCGCGGAGCCACATATTCCCGCGCCACCCAGAAATCATCCGGCTTGGGCAGGCTGCGTTTGTCCACCTTGCCATTGCGGGTCAGTGGTATCCTTTGCAGCGGGATGAACAGCGCCGGCACCATGTATTCCGGCAGCTGATTACGCAACTGCAATCGCAAAGTATCCTGATCACGGGTGCTGTCAGAATCCGCTTCAGGCGCAGCCACATACGCCACCAGGCAATCGTCACCACGGGGGTCTTTGCCGGCCACCACGGTAGCAGCTGCATTTCCACCCAATACCCGGACAATGGCATTTTCCACTTCCTCCGGTTCAACCCGGAAGCCGCGTATTTTGATTTGCTGATCCAGGCGGCCGAGGAACTCCACCACCCCATCAGCTCGGTATCGACCTTTGTCGCCAGTATGATAGATCCGATCATCGGCCGCAGCGGAATGCGGGTTCAATGCAAATACGGAGTCGTCGGAATTCAGGTAACCCTGGCTCAAGTACGGCGTACGCACCGCGATTTCACCCACCTGCCCCGAAGCACAGAGCGCGCCGGAGGGATCGAGCACCAGGATATCCACGCTCTCGATGCCCCTGCCCACCGGCATAAACTCCGGCAGGGAATCAACCTCCCCGATCACGTCGAACGTCGCCATCACCTGGGGCGTCTCGGTGGCACCATAAAACGCGGCGATGCGGGCGGCAGGTGCCAGCTCCGTGAGTTGGGCCACCAACTTGCGTGGCAGTCGGTCACCACCAATACCCAACAGGCGAAGCCGGTCCAATTGCGCGTCAGCCGGTGCTGTATCCAGCAGCACGCGCGCCATGGAAGGGGTAAGGTGACTGACGCTTACCTGGTTTTCGGCATACCATTGGAACAGGGCTTCCGGATTCAGCATCCAGTCGGCAGCGGGAATCACAATGCTGGCCCCAATGGCCAACGGCACAAAAATATCCCGCAACAGTGGATCGTGGGCCAAGCCGGACATCATGCTGATACGGTCTTCTGCAGAAATCTGGTAGGCGGTCCAGTACCATTCAACGAAGTGTGCCAGAGGCTGAAAATCCGCCTTGATCCCTTTGGGTTTGCCGGTGGAACCGGAGGTGAACGCCACATAGGCGAGCCCATGGGGATCATGTCGTTCCACAAACGGATCACCACCGCTCTCCTGTTGCAGGTCGGCCAATGTAACCGAAACAGCGGCCGGTTCACTTCCCATTGCGCTCTGCAACCCGGACACATCCGTGGCCTGGGCAGTGGCATCCAGCAGCAATGCCGGCCGGGCTTCCGTCAGGAGGCGATGCAGGCGCTCCAGCGGGTATCCGGAATCCAGGATATTAAAGGCGGCTCCGGCCCGCAGTATGCCCAGTAACGCAACAATCAGATCCGGGGAACGGGTAGCCAAAACCGACACCAGATCGCCTGCCTGAATGCCGCGGGCAATCAGGGCCTGGGCCACCCGTCGACTTTGCAGCTCCAGCTCACCGAAGGTGATGGTGCCGCTTTGGCAGCGTACCGCAACCCTGTCAGCGTCCTCGCGGGCATGTCGCAGGAACAGATCCAGCGGACTGGAGCAGGACGGTTTGGGCAAGGCTACCGTCAGATCCGGCAGCCAGTCTGCAGACTCGGTATCCATCAGTTTGATGGCCGCCAGTGCCTGATCGGCGCGGTCGTGGAGGTTCCCCAGCACCTGGGTGAGATGATTCAGTAACCCCTGTGCGGTATCGGACCGATACAGGTCCGTGTTGTACACCATCACCAGATCCAGGCTGCCATCGCTCTCTTCGCTCACATACAGGTTGAAGTCGTACTTGGCATGACTGTGGTTATCTTCCTGCAGCAGGGGCTCAATGTTGAGATCAAAGCGGCCATCTGCCTGGGGCGGCAGGTTGAGCAGATTGATAAAGACCTGGAAAAAAGGCGTGCGGGAGGAATCCCGCGGCGGCCGCAGTGCTTCCACCAGCTTCTCGAAGGGCAGCGCCTGATGGGCATAAGCACCCAGGGTGACTTCCCGCACCTGCCGCACCAGCTCCCGCACGGTGAGCTCCGGATGAACCTCGGTAGACAACACGACGGTGTTGATGAAGAAACCCACCAATTGTTCCGTCTCGATGGAATCGCGACCGGCGATGGGCGTACCCACGTTGATTCGCTCCTGGCCGGTGTATTTCTGCAGCAGCAACTGATAGGCCGCCACTAGCACCATGAACAGGGTGGCTCCCTCCTCCTGCGCCAGCGCGTTGAGTTGGCCCACCACGGCCGGGGCAACGTGCGCTTTGACCACCGCGCCGTTGCTGGTCATCACCGCAGGCCGGGGAAAATCGGACTGCAGCTGCAGCACCTGACCATCATTATCCAGTTGTTCGCGCCAGAATTGAACGTGCTCATGGAGGGTTTCCCCACTGAGCCATTTGCGCTGCCAGGCCGCCACATCCACATATTGAATGGTCAACTCGGGCAAACGGGCTTGCCGCTGCTCAATCGCCGCCTGGTACAGTTCCATCAGCTCGGCGGTCATCACATTCAAGGACCATCCGTCGGAGACGATATGATGCACCGCGCCCACAAAGGCATGCTGTGGGGCCGATGCACTGTCATCCAATCGCACCAACACACCCCGCAGCAAACGATCAGACTGCAGGTTGAAGCCGCGGTCCATCTGTTCGTGAATAAGTTGTTGCAATGCTGCTTCCCGGGCGATGGGTTCTTCCGCTGACAGGTCGCGGTATTCCAAATTCCAGTATTCCTTGTCCCAGTTTTCCTGACCCTGATCCGCCGCCCCATGGATCACTGCCACCGGCTCTCCGTCAATGATCTTGAAGTTGGTGCGCAGTGTTTCATGGCGAACAATGATCTGGTTAAAACTGTGTTTGAATGCCTCCACATCCAGTTCACCATGAATGCGCAGCGCCACCGGCATGTTGTAGGCGGCGGTGCCCGGGTCCAACTGATCCAGCAACCACAGTTGCTGCTGCACAAAGGACAGGGGCAGATGGCCGCTGCGATCAATGACCTCTACCGGCGGCAGCGCGGTCGCCTGATTAGACAGGGCCAGCTCCACCTGTTGCCCGATATTGCGGATGGTCGGTGCCTCGAACAACGCCCGCAATGGAACGTTCACCGCGAACTCGCGGCGCAGGCGCGACATCACCTGGGTTGCCAGTAAGGACTGCCCACCCACCGCAAAGAAATCGTCGTCGATGGAGAGCGCGTCCTGTTGCAATACCGCCTGCCAGATGGCCAGCACCCGGCGTTCAATATCGGTTTGCGGTGCAACAATCTCCCGCTCGGCGGCGGCTTCCAATAGCGGCGCCGGCAGTTGGTTCTTGGCCACTTTGCCGTTGGGGGTCAGTGGCATCTGCGGCAACGTAACCACCGCCGCGGGAATCATGAACTCCGGCAAACGGGGCTGTAAATAGGCGCGAAAGTCCGACTGGCTGTATTCCTGCTCGGACACCACATAGCCCACCAGGATTTTCTGCCCACTGCTGTCCTCGCGCACCACCACGCAGCTGGCGCTGATGCCGTCCATCTGCCGCAGCAACATTTCGATCTCGCCGGGCTCAATACGAAAACCGCGGATTTTCACCTGGGCATCGATTCGACCCAGGTATTCGATTTCACCGTTACTGAGATAGCGGGCAAGATCCCCTGTACGGTACAGGTTCGACCCATCCTCCAGATACGGATTGGAAACGAACCTGTCTGCGGTTTGCTGCGGATTATTGAAGTAGCCGGGGCCCACACTCTCGCCGCCAATGCACAACTCACCGGGCACACCCTGGGGCACCAGTTGCAATTGCTCGTCGACGATATAAAGCTTCACATTATCGATGGCCCGGCCGATGGGAATCGTACCCGCTTTGTAGTGATCCAGATTCTCCACCACATGGTAGGTGGCGATGTCGGCACACTCGGTGGGGCCATAACTGTTGACCAGCTTACCGCTCCCCTGCTTGATCCATTTCGCGACCCGATCAAAGTCGATGGGCTCTCCTCCCAGGAACACCCAACGCAGGGACTGCAAGCGAGTGAAGCCAGGGTCTTCTTCAAGCAACGGATAAAAGGCATTGGGAGCACAATTGATCCAGGACACGCGGTGCTCACCGGCATCCTGTAAAAGCTCATAGGGGTCATAGTGATGGCTGCGGGGCATCACCAGGGCCGCACCGGATACCAGCGGAGCAAAGAAATTCTTCTGGGTCAGATCAAAGCCTACCGCGCTGATCAGCAACACCCGATCCCGGGGGGTCATGGCAAAATCCCGGCAATACCAGTTCAACAGGTTCACTTCAGCTCGATGTCGGGCTCCGGTGCCCTTGGGTCGGCCGGTGGAACCGGAGGTGTAAATCACGTACAGCAAGGTGTCGGCATTCCCCTGCAGGGGCAGGCGTTCAGCGCTCAAGGCATCCAGTTGTGTGGTGATATCCCCAACGGTTACCAGGGTGCTAACGCGAACCTCTTGCTCCGGCCGCAGGGCTTCATCTACCAGCAACACTGAGACCGCAGAATCCTGCAACATGTATTCGATACGATCCGCCGGATAGGACGGGTCCAGTGGCAAATAGGTTGCACCGGCTTTCATCACCGCCAGAATCGACACCATCAGTTCCGGTGAGCGGGCCATCATGATGGCCACCACATCACCAGGCACCACACCCTTCTGTTGTAGATAACGGGCCAGCTGATTGGAACGTTGCTCCAACGCCAGATAGCTCAGCACCCTTTCGCCCTGAATCAGGGCCGGTGCGTCAGGCGTTTGGTCCACCTGCGCTTCGATCAGTTGATGAACCGTTACCGTCCGATCGTACTCAACGCTGGTGTCGTTCCAGCTGAACAGTTGTTGAGCCTCGTCCGGACTAATCAGGCTTACTGCATCCAAACGGGTATCCGGGGTTTGCACCACCCATTCCAGCACCTTGATGTAGTGCTGGATCAAGCGCTGAATAAATCCTTTATCAAACAACCCGGTGCGATAGACCACCTCTCCGGCGATGACCTCTCCCTGCTCCATCATGCTGAATTCCAGGTCGAACTTGGCCACGACCTGATGATTGGCGATGGATTGCAGCTCTATTCCGGGAATACCGGCAGTGGTCTGTACGTCCACGTTCTGCAGGGAAAACAACACCTGGAACAACGGCGCATGCAACATATCCCGCTCGGTCACCAGCTCATCCACCAGACGCTCAAACGGAACATCCTGATGGGCGTAGCTGTCCAGGGTTTTCTGCTGCACCTGGGCCAGCAACTGGCTGAAGGTCAGATCCGGCGCCAGCTCGCCACGCACCACCAGGGTGTTGACGAAAAACCCGATCAACGGTTCGATGTCTTCGAAGTTACGATTGGCAATGGGGCTGCCCACCGCGATGTCCTGTTGGCCGGAATATTTCGACAGCAGCACCATATAGGCAGCCAGTGTTGCCATGTAAAGACTGACACCCTGGCGTTTGCACAACGCGTTCAGTTTGGCACTCAGGTTGGCGTCCAGTTCAAAGCTGAGCACGTTGCCGGCAAAACCCGTGTCGGCAGCGCGCGGATAGTTGGTGGGCAGGTTCAACACTTCCACACCCGCCAACGCCTGCCGCCAATAGCTCAGCTGACGCTCCAGCTCGGCTCCGGATAACCACTGCCGCTGCCACTGGGCAAAATCCCGGTACTGCACTTTAAGATCCGGCAATGGGGAGCGGCGGCCATGGGAATAGGCATCGTACAACATGCCCAGCTCGCGCATCAGAATGCCGTTGGACCAGCCGTCGGTTACGATGTGATGCATATTGATGAGCAGGACAAATTCCGCGGCATCCAGCACCAGTAACTTGACATAAAACAGCGGACCTTGGCCAAGGTCAAACTGATGGCCATAAAGGGCTTCCACTTCCTGATGGATGCGGGCCTGCTTTTGCTCGGCGGAGGCCGTGGCCAATTCAATCAACTGCAGCTGCCAGTGATCTGCAGGTAATACCTGCTGTACCGGTTCATCCTCAACCAGCGTCATGGTGGTGCGCAACACAGCGTGCCGCTCAACGATGGTATGCAACGCCTGCTGCAGCGCCTGAATATTGATACGACCAGACAGGCGGAACGCGCCCGGCATATTATAGGCGGTGCTGCCGGGCTCCAGTTGATCCAGGAACCATAATCGTTGTTGCGCATAAGAAAGTGGCACCAACGCATCATCCGGCAGGGACTCGATGGGAGGAATGCTCCTGGTCTGGTTGGCCCGCTCCACCACCATAGCCAATTCCGCGACGGTGGGTGCCACAAACAATTCACGCACACCCAGCGGAATCTCAAACTGCTTTTTGATACGGGACACAATGCGAGTGGCCAGCAGAGAATTGCCGCCCACATCAAACAGGTTATCCATCACACCGATATTCGAGCGCTGAAGAACTTCCTGCCAGATGCCCACCAAGGTCTGCTCCGTGGGCGTGCGCGGTGCCACATACACCTGCAGTTCCGCCACCGCCTGTTCCGGATTCGGTAACGCCTTGCGATCCACTTTGCCATTGGGCGTAAGCGGCCAGGAGGGGAGGCAGATCAGCAGGGCCGGAATCATATACTCGGGCAAATGATCACGCAGGGTTTCACGCCAGCCGGGGGGCTCTGCCTGTGCCACCAGATAGGCGATCAGGCGATCCTCATGCACCAGCACCAGACTGTCTTGTACCGCGGGCAAACGTTTCAGGGCGAATTCGATTTCTCCCAACTCAATGCGCAGCCCTCGCAACTTGATCTGAAAATCCTTGCGCCCCAGGTATTCAATATCACCATTGGGCAACAACCGCCCCAGGTCACCGGTACGATACACTTTGCCGGCACGGCGTTCGACATCCACAAATACCTGCGCGGTCAACTCCGGGCGGTTAATGTAGCCGAGCCCCACGCCGGCACCTGCCACACAAATCTCGCCGACGCAGCCCGGCACCACTGCCTGCAGGTTTTCATTCAGCAGCAACAGTTCAGTATTGGGGACCGGCTTGCCGATGGGGATCATCTGCTGATCGCTCTCTATGCGATCCAGCACATGATAAGACACCACATCGGTACATTCCGTAGGTCCATAACTGTTGACTAACTGGGCCTGGGAATTGGCACTGGTAAGCCAGTGATACAGGGGCGAGAGGCGAATGGGCTCCCCTCCCAATACCAGGTAGCGTACGGAGCGCAATGCTTTGTAACCATCCGCTGCCGCCAGTTCAGCGATGGGATAAAACGCACTGGGGGCGCAGTTGACCCAGGTAACACCATGATCACGAATCAGGTTCAACAGCTCGTGTTCGTCATACAACTCCATGGCCGGCATGAGGATGGATGCCCCCACCATCAAGGGGGCAAACAGATTCTTTTGGGTGAGGTCAAAGCCCACCGCACTGACCAACAGAGTGCAGTCCTCGTGGCTTAAACCCAACAGGCCCAGGTACCAATGTTGCAGATTCATCTCACCGCTGTGCTTGACCATGGCACCTTTCGGGCGGCCGGTGGAGCCGGAGGTATAGATCACGTAGATCTGGCTGGCGGGATCAATCGGCACATCCGGATTGGCCGTGCTCATCTGCGCTATCGTTTGCGCATTGCTATCCAGCTCCAGCACTCGGGATGAAACCTCCCCCAGCACGGCACAGTGGCAAGACGCGGTAATCACCAGCGGTGCTGCCGCATCCTCCAACATATAGGCCAGACGTTCTTTGGGATAGGCAGGATCCAACGGCACATACGCGCCACCGGCCTTGAGCACACCCAGAATCGCCACCAGCAGATCCGTGCTGCGATCAAGACAGACCCCCACCCGCACATTGGCCGTCACACCCTGCTCGATCAGAGTATGGGCCAGCTGGTTGGCCTTGGTATTTAGTTCTGCATACGTCAGTTGCGCTCCCGGTGCCTTAACCGCAACGTTATCAGCCCATTGCTCTGCGCTGGCCTGAAAGCGTTGGACCACCGTCTCCCCGGGAACCAATGGCTGAGTATGGTTGTGAGCCCGCATGGCCATGCCTTCGGCGGCGGACAGGAACTGCAGTTGGGCGGCCGCAGCCGGGGGTTCAAACTGCACCTGCTCATTCAGATGCATCAACCGTGGCAGGAACTGGTGGCCATTGAACAGCGCCGCGTCGTAGCGCAACTCCAATTCCAGGGTATCCCCAAGCTCCTTGACGATGAACTGGACACCGCCATCCACCTTGGGCGCCGACATCACCGGCTGCAGTTCGGCCCCTGCCACCTCGATGCGGTTAACAAAGTTATAGAAGTTGAACATGAACGTGGCGCGGCCAGTGGGCAGAATCTGCTGCTGGCTGCGCAGGGATACCGTACGGAAGGAACGGGCACGGTCGCGACTGGTCTTCATGCCCTGCTGCCAGTCCACCAGTGTGGTCCCTGCGCTGAGCAGATCAGCGGCCACCACCGACGGGAACTGTTGATAAAAGCAGCCCAGCGCATCCGCCCATTCCTGCTGACGGCAGGCAAAAAATTCGGCGAAGCTAAAGCCGGAATCCGGCCGGCAGTAATGCTGCAACATCAAGCCGAACAGGGTTTTGAAATACAGGGGCAAATTGATTCCGTGCTGCACACAGTACTCACGGATGGTGGCCAGTTGCCGGTGATCCAGCGCCAGGGTCTGAACCACATCCCCGAATTCCGATTCCTGCCCACGTTCACGGTAGTACTCACTGAAGGAGAAATTGAGGGGTTCCACTTCCGCCGCACGCTGCCTCCAGTAATCCAGCACCTGAGGCGTGTCGGTTTGGGTTGAACTCCAACTCAGGAAACGGCGGGCACCCTCGTCCAGATCTGGGCAGAATGCTACGCCGTTCAACAATTGCTGATAGCCGCTTAACACCCGCTGCATGAACAGATAGGTGGAGGCACCATCCAGCACGATATGGTGGCAGGCCAACACCAGGCGGTACTGTTCTCCTTGGTGCAAAAGGTAGTAGCGTAACAGCGGTTCATTGAAGATGTCGTAGGCACGATGCATCAACTTCAGGGCTGCGCTGTGGATGTTATAGTCCAGCCAGTGCTCCTGGCTCAGGTCAATCACCTCAAGGCTAATGGACTTGTGTCTGGGCATCACCGCGTAGGCCATGTCGGCCGCCGGAAGGCCGCACTCCACCAGCTCCGTACGCAACACCGCGCAGGCATCCACCAACGCCTGGATGGCTTGTTTCAGCAAGCGCGCATCCGGCCGCAACGGCAGATCCACAAAAATACCGTAGGCGTTCTGAATGGTATGTGGATGCGCCAGCTGATCCAGCACCATGGAATGCTGGTTGGCATTGAGCGCCAACAGGTCGTGGGTGTCCGCATCGAAGCCGAGCTGCTGCAGCAGGTGGGCGTCATTGTACAGCTGGATATCATCCACCAGTTGGGCGCGGTCGGAAGCCAGTGCGTCCAGCAGGAACAGGTACTGATCCATCATGCCCGCCACGGTGCTGTCGTTGAACAGATCCGTGTTGTACTCCAGGCTGGCCTCGTACTGATCCCCGGTTTTGGCAACCCCCAATACCATGTCCATACGGGCCGCTACATGGCTGGCCGGGATCGCCTCAATCTGCACCGGCGCGTCACCAAAGGGATTGGCAGAGCTGGCATCCTGCAGGTTGATCAGCTGGAACGCGGCCTGCGCCAAAGGCGGATAGCCGGGCTGCCGTTCCACGTCCATGACTTCCAGCAAGCGGTCGATGGGCAGATCCTGATGACTGAACGCCCCCAGGGCCATATTCTTGACCCGCTGGTAAAAGGTCTCCACCGAGGGATTACCTGAAAGATCCAGCCGCATTAGCAAAAGATTCACAAAGAATCCGATCAGCTCCTGCACTTCACTGCGACTGCGACCGGCAATGGGTGACCCGATCACCACATCCCGACTGTCTGCATAACGCCCCAGCAGCAGCTGCCAGGCCCCCAGGAAAAACATAAAGGGAGTCACATCCAGTGCGCTGCACATGCGATTGATTTTATCCGCCAGCGCCGCCGGCAACGGCAGCATCTTCAAGGCGCCGTTATTGGAGGGAATATCCTGCCGTGGCCGGTCGGTGGGAAGGGCCAGCACCGGTGGCGCACCGGCCAGGGTTTCCTGCCAGTACGCCATGTGTTTCTGCATCGCCTCGCCGTCCATCTGCTGGCGTTGCCAGGCGGAATAATCAGCATATTGAATGGCCAACGGCGGCAAGGGTGAGACCATTCCAGAGGAGAACGCCATGTACAGGATGCTGAGTTCCTTCACCAGCACTTCCATGGACCAGGCATCAGAAATGATGTGGTGCATCCCGGCGATCAGGACATGGTGGTCCGCGCCCAGCACCAGCAACCGGGCGCGAAACAGCGGTCCGGTCTTGAGATCATAGGGGGTCAATGACTCGGTGCTGACGGCCTTGTCCACCGCCGCCTGTTGCTGTGACGGCTCCATGGCGGACAGGTCCTGCCGCAGCAGGCTCCAGCCATCAGCCGGCAGGATGCGCTGCACCGGCTCACCGTCGTTTTCATCAAAACAGGTACGCAGGGATTCGTGGCGTTTCACCAGCTCCCGCAATACTTTTTCCAGCACATCCCCGCGCAAAGGCCCTTTGATGCGCAAGGCACTGGACATGTTGTAGGTGACGTCGTGGGGATTCAGCTGATCCAGTATCCACAGCCGCTGCTGACCGTAGGAGGTTTGCAGTGCCTGGTCGCGGGACACCGGCTCGATGGCGGCTTCGTTGAGTTTGCGGGCCTGGCGCAGGAATTCAATGATGGCGGGCTTGTTGGCGACAACTTTATCGCGGATTTCCGGGGTGAAAGCGCCTTCGGGGGCGCTGAAACGCAGGTTCTCCCCTTCCAGCCAGAGACGGATGTCCTGTTTCGCGAGAGAAGCCAGAAACTCAACTACGTTCATATTATTCCTGTTTTCTGCTGTTATTGTTATTAGTATACGTACCGTTTACGCCTGACGCGGTGCGAGCTGATCAGGATGAGTTAAACCGTTAATTTTCGTGGATTTATCGGGAAGTTTAAAGAGGTTACAGAGTGTCTTTTGGTGTGTTTTTGAAATAATCGCCTATATTGACCACCGGGTTCTCCCGTTGTTCGGTCAAAACCAGGGAATTACGCCCTTTTCGCTTCGCCTGATAGAGTGCCTGATCCGCTATCTGAATAAAATCCTCAGCCTCAATATTAGCAGTTTTGGCCACCGCCACCCCAATACTGACCGTGACCTGTTTAAACGGGCTTTCACTGTGGGGAATGGCCAATTTGCGAATAGCGTTCATGACTCTGTCGCCGGTGTGACGGGCCCCCGCCTCCCCCGTGTCCGGCAGTACCACACTGAATTCCTCACCGCCGTAACGGAACAGGCTGTCAGAAGGTCGGCGCAGGCAGTTGCGCATGATCAACGCGGCCCGCACCAGGGTATCATCCCCCTGTTGGTGGCCGTAGGCGTCGTTGAAGTTCTTGAAGTAATCCACATCGATCATCATCAGGGCAATGGAACGATTATCCCGCCGGGCCCGCTCTATCTCCTGTTCCAGCCGTTCATCAAAGGCCCGCCGGTTGGGAACACCGGTGAGTGCATCCACCAGGGCCAGTTCGTAGTTCTGCCTGGCCTCCTGTTTGTAGGTTTCTTTCTCGTGACGCAAGCGGCGAATCTGGGATGCCAGCGCAAACGACAGCAACACCACGTTCAATACGATCCCCAGTTTCAGTGAGTTCACGGTCAACTCATTGGCGGGCAACCAGCCCTGCTGTTGAGCCGAATACAACACTGCACCGATCAATCCCGCGCCCCAGGCCGCTACAAAAATTCGGGAACCGGACTGATTGCGAACCAGTGCCAGCACGCCGGCGGCAATCACCAGCAGCACCACCACCGAAGGCCAGGTGGAGGTGAACTTGACCACCCACCCACTGCTAAACGCCATTCCTAACACAACCATCAACGCACTCACGCCACATGAGAACTGCAGCGCTGCATCCAGCCGGGTACTGAGGGCTTTGATATTGAGCATGCGGCGAGTAAACAACACCACGAACATCAGGCAGATCCCCACCGAAACAGGTTGGATATGGCTGTTGACCCAGGCGGGATCGTCTTTCCAGAAGTACATGGAGCCGTAACCTGTAATAGCCAGCTTGAACAAGGTTATGGCCGACAAAAGAATGACGTAGTACAGGTACGCCGGATCCCGCGCCATCAGGTACACAAACAGGTTGTAAAAAATCATGATAGTAAGCGCGCCGAAAAACATGCCATCCACTACGCCTTCATTCAGCAGCGAACGGTCCAGTCCGGCTTCAGAATACAGCGCGAAGGGATATTGCAATGAACCGATGGTCTGCAGCCGCACCAACACATGGGTGGTTGCAGGCGGCAGTTTGAAATAGTACTTGGGGCCGTGACGCTGACGGGTTTTCCAGGGTGACTGGTCGCCGGTGCTGGCGATCTGGGCCCAACCATCCCCGGAGGTGGCGTACACCGTGATGGAGTCAACCGGCGGATAACCGTATTCCAACCACAATGGCTCCGCGGCGGGTATGCGCGTGGCAATCTCTTCCAGGGGAATCAACACCCAATGGGGTGAGAACGCATAGCCTTTGTTGGCGCCGGAGATTTCATCGTGAAACCGGAATCGCTGCAGCAAATCAGCAACGCCCGCACTTGCTGAAGGGAGCACGCCGTTATCGGTCTGCTCGTAAACCGAGATCGTCGGGATGAAGAATTCGGGTTCTGCGGAGACTGCCATAGCCTGGACGGACATCACCAGAATCCATAACCACAGCAGACCACAGCGACGGGTCACCTTCACACGAAACACCTAATTCACTTAGACAAGGGAGTTATACCTAGACTAAGTATAACCCCTATCATCGTATTACCCCTATGACCCTTGCCACAGTGAGTCGGTGGCTGATGAGTGGCGAGCCCCTGTGAAGTTATGGCAAGGTCGAATTATAGCAAGGTCGGATTATAGGAAGCCTTCGTCGCGACCGGCTTCGGATTCACCGCCGGACGCCTGCTCTGCAGCCTGCGCCGCCCATTTCATGGTATCCAGGTACTGGGCAATATCAGCGACGGTATGCAATTCGAACAGCGACCGCAGCTGGATGTCCACCTCGAATACCTGCCTGAATTTGGCCACCGCTCTGGCGGCCAACAGGGAATGCCCACCCAGATCGAAGAAGCTGTCGTGAATACCGATTTTCTCTACGCCCAGCACTTCCCGCCAGATTTCCACCAGTTTTTCCTCGGTTTCATTGCGCGGCGCCACGTATTCCGGCCGACCGGAGTGCTCCGGGTCCGGCAGGGCTTTGCGGTCCACCTTGCCATTGGGGGTCAAGGGCCAACGCGGCAGGGTGACCACCACCGCCGGCACCATGTAGTCCGGCAGGGACTGCCGCAGTGCACTGCGCACCTGCTCCGTGGACTGGTTCTGGGCAGACACCACATAGGCAATGAGTTGCTCGTTGCGCACCAGGGTCAAACTGTCCACGACACCGCTGATCCGTTTCAACGCAGCCTCGATTTCCCCCAGTTCGATACGCAGGCCCCGGATTTTCACCTGAAAATCCTTACGCCCGATGTAATCAATGGCGCCGTCGGCACGCTGCCGAACTAGGTCACCGGTGCGGTACCACTGCCCTGCTCCGTATGGACAAGGGCTGAAGGCCGCCGTCGTCAGTTCCGGTTTGTTAACGTACCCCTGACCCACACAGGTGCCGGCGATACAGAGCTCCCCCACAATGCCCGCGGGCAGACGGTGGTCAGCGCTGTCCACCACAAACAATTCCGCGCCGGCAATGGCGTTACCAATGGGAAGACCCGAGCCCTGCTGCAAGGACGGCTGCAGCGGATCGTGAATGTGGTAGGCCACCACGTCCGTACACTCCGTGGGACCATAGCTGTTCACCAGTTTGCAACGGGATTGCGCCAGCCAGCCCTGCAGTGCAGGTAGACGAATGGGCTCCCCGCCCAACACCAGATAACGCAGGTCCGGGAATGGATAGCCCGGCATGGAACCGTCTTCCACCAGGGGGTAAAACGCACTGGGGGCACAGTTCACCACGGTAATCCGCTCCCGCGCCAGGGTGCCCGCCACCACATCCAGATCGAACTCATCCATCTCCGGAATCACCAGGCAGCCACCCACCAGTAAGGGGGCAAACAGATTCTTCTGGGTCAGGTCAAAACCAAACGCGCTCACCAGCAGGAAGCGATCCTCCGCCCCGATACCCAGATCATTTACATACCAGTTCTGCAGGTTGACCTCGCCTCCATGGGTCACCTGGGCACCCTTGGGTTGGCCGGTGGAGCCGGAGGTATAGATGACGTAAATGGTGTCATCGGCGGTAGGCAAATGGGGCGACGCCAGGGAAACAGACACGTCGGCGTCAGTGGCATCCCGCCACCGGGTATCCCCATCCAACTCCACCAACTCACAGACACCGGCGTCGATGATGCCGGCCAAACGCTCACGAACACAACGCTGGGTGATCAAGACCGGTGTGGATGCTTCCAAAGATGAACCGGAATCCCGCAGAATGTAGGCCAGTCGTTCCGGTGGGTAATTGGAATCCATCGGCACATAGGCCGCGCCGCACTTGAGGACAGCAAGCACCGACACCAGCATGTCCACGCTCCGGTCCAGGCAGATCCCTACCCGATGTCCCTTCTCCACACCCAGACTGTGCAGGTATGCGGCCAGTGCGGAGGACTGCTGATCCAGCCCCTGGTAACTGAGCTTCTGGGTTCCCTGTTGCACTGCAATCGCCGCCGGCGTCCGCTGTACCTGCTGCAGGAATCCATGCACCACCGTTTGGTAATTCAACCCGGCGTCAGCAGTGGATACATCCCTGGCGATCTTACCCGTGGAGGACAGTTCGGCGTTGAGCCGTAGCTCCAGGCTCTGGATGTCCATCCCGGCTTTTCCGACTCCATTACCGACTTGTTCCACTGACCTTTCTACCGCCTCTTCCAGCACCTGTTCACTGAGGTGTTCGATGCGTTGCAGAAAGGCAAGGTCGGTGAACAGGTCATCCAGGTAAATCAGGTTGAGATCCAGATAACCGTCCTGTTCCTGCACCACAAACTGTACCGGGCCATCCTGTACCTGAGGATACGCCTTCAGTTTGATCTCGGTGCCATGCAATGTCATCGAGGGGATGAAATTGTAATAGTTGAACATGAAGTGCAACCGCCCCTGGGGTAACAGGCGACGCTGGGCCAGCAGGGAAATATTCGCATGGGTCCGCAGCGACTTGCGATATTGCCTGATGTGCTCAAACAGCGCACTCACGGGTGCATGATCCACAAAAAGGTGTTTGGGAAACACCACCGGCAGCACCTGAAAATAATTCCCGAAGGCACGCTTGTGTTGCCCGACCCGGCCGCCCACCACTTCCGAAATATAGAAATCATCCTCACCCCGGCAATAGGCGTTGATCAGCAATCCATACAGCGCTTTGAAATACAGGGACGGGGTGATCTTCTGCTCACGGCAAAACGCCTGCAACCGTTGCCAGTGGGCATCAGGCAAGCGCAAGGATTTCTCAACCCGGACGCCCTGGCCCTGATGTTCAGGCGGCAAAGAGAAATCCAGCGCTTCCAGAGATTGGCTTTGTTGCTGCCAGAATTGCAGCACGGCGGAGCTGTCCGTGCGCCGGCTGTTGTCTTCCACATACTGGTCAAAGATATCCGGTACCGCCGGGCAAGCCTGCCCGGATTTCAATGCTTCGGCACCGGCAATGGCGTTCATTAAATGCACCGCCATACCCGCGCCATCCAGAACAATATGATTCATGCGGAACACCACAAGGTGACGCCCGCCGTTGAGCTTGAAGACAAAATACTGGCTCAGCTCACCATGGATATCATAAGGTTGCCAAATCAGATTGCGGGCACGGTCCGCCGCCTCTGCATCGCTGGTTTGCCGCTGGCTCCAGTCTTCCACGGTCAGGTTAATCGCGCCCTCATGGGGAATGTGCAGATAGGCAACATCGGTATAAGGAAGATCGACCCGCAGAATCCGGGCCCGCAATAAGGGATGTTGCTGCACCATCTGCCGGCTTGCTGTCACCCATTGCTCGACATCAAACTCACCGTCGGTGATGAAGTGATAGCCGAGGCTGTTTTTCAGGGTGTCGGGTTCCAGCAACGTATCCAGGTACATATCCCGCTGCATGGGGGAAAGTGTTCTCAGCGCGCACTGGGATGCATCCAGTTCCAACAACTCATACAGACTGTCCAGCGGGAACAGTTCCAACTGGTCGATCATGTGCTCCGGTTGCTCAATCATCTGCTCCAGCAAGCGGAGGAAATGGCGGCTCATGCGGGCGATACTGGATTCCAGGAACAGATCGGTGTTGTACTCGAACACCCCGCCAAACCCCTCTTCCGACTCCTGCAGAATCAGGGACAGTTCGTATTTTGCGGTCTTGTGTTCCCGGGGCACGGTTTCAATGGTCAGGCCTGCGGTTTCCGCCTGCAGGTTTTCCTGGGCCACGTTCTGCAGGGCAAAACCCACCTGGGCGCCCGGTGAGGTGTCCGCGGTGCGTTCCAGTTTGATGGCGTCCAACAACAGATCCGCGGGCATGTCCTGATGGGCATAAGCTCCCAACGCCACCTCTTTCACCTGTTGCAGATAGTCTTCCGCGGAGGGGTTGCCCTCCATGCGGGTACGGATCACCAGGCCATTGATGAAAAACCCGATCAAACCTTCCAGCTCCGCCCGGTTGCGTCCGGCAATGGGAATGCCCACACAGATGTCACGCTGCCCGGAATAACGGGACAACAGAATCTGATAAGCCCCCATCAATACCATGAACGGCGTCAGGTCACGCTGTTCACAGAAGCGGTTGAGTTTGTCTGACAGTGCGCTGCCCAATTGCAGCGAAAAGTGGGCACCGTTGAAGGTCTGGTGCTTGGGGCGCGGTTTGTCCGTGGGCAGGCGCAGCACATCCGGTGCACCGCGCAATGCCTCCTGCCAGTATTCCCGCAATGCCTCCAGGGTCGTGCCCTGCAACCAGTTGCGTTGCCACACCGCAAAATCCGAATATTGAATGGGGAGTGGCGGCAAAGGTGAAGGCTGACCAGCCGCAAACGCCGGATACAGCGCCTGGATCTCCTGCACCATTACTCCCAGGGACCATCCGTCGGAGACGATATGATGCATGTTGAGCAGCAGGATATGTGTGTGCGGCGCCAGCCTGATGATGCGGGTGGACAGCAGGGGCTCCTGCTGTAATGAGTAAACCCGGGCGGCGTCCTCATCCACCAGTTGGGTTACCGTTTGTTGCTGTTGTTGTTGCTGTTGCTGCTCCGCCAACCCTGAGAGATCCACCATCTCGGAATGCCAGGCGCGGGGTTCATGCACAATCAGCTGCGGGATGCCGTCCACCTCACCGAAATTGGTGCGCAGGACTTCATGACGGGCCACAATCTCGCCAAACACCCGATCCAGTGTGTTCACGTCCAGGGGGCCACTGATTTTCAGCGCAGACGGCAGGTTGTACTCGCTGCTGCCCTGGTTCAACTGATCCACAAACCATAGCCGGTACTGGGCAAAGGACAGGGTATCCCGGTTCGGTGGGTCCAGGGGCAATAGCGGCGGAGCATCCGCACTGGGGGCGGATGCCGTGCTGATATAACGCACCAGCTTTTCGATGGTGGGTGCTTCGAACAAGGCCCGCACCGAGATCTCCACCGCGAATGCTTTGCGAATCCGCGACACCACCTGGGTAGCCAACAAGGAATGGCCACCGGCTTCAAAAAAGTTGGCCTTGACGCTGATCTCCGACCGCTTCAATACCTGGCACCAGATATCAGCGATCTGCTGTTCGCTGTCATTACGGGGTGCGACAAACTCGCCGGAGCCATCCAGCACCGGTTCCGGCAGAGCCTTGCGATCGATCTTTCCATTGGGGGTCAGCGGCCACACCGGCACGGTGACGATGGCGGCAGGCACCATGAACTCCGGTAAGCTGTTGGCCAGCAGTGGGCGCACCTGGTCTGCGTCCAACACGTTATCCGCCAGCACATAACCGATCAGCGTGTCATTCCTCACCAGGCACACGGCATCCTTGACACCGGGCAACGCTTTCAGCTGCGCATCCACTTCGCCCAGCTCGATGCGCAGTCCGCGCAACTTCACTTGAAAATCAGTACGGCCAATGTATTCAATTTCCAGATTGGAATTGAGTCGGCAGATGTCCCCGGTACGGTACCAACGTGATGCTGCGTAGGGGCAGGAGGCAAACACGTCCGCATCCAGATCCGGTCGGTTCCAGTAGCCCGCGCCGACACCGGCACCGGCGATGCGCAGCTCGCCGGCAGCACCCAGAGGCATCAGGTTACCCTGTTGATTCACCACGTAAAGATGGGTATTGGCAATGGGTTGGCCCACCGGAATCACCGCCTGCTCCGGCGACAGACTGGAAGTGGAGTAATACGCCACCACATCACTGCATTCGGTGGGACCATAACTGTTGGTGAGTGTGGCGCGGATACCCGGGCGCGCCAGCCATTCCCGCACCAGGTCGATGCGAATCGGCTCCCCCCCCATCACCAGATGACGCAGGCTGCCGGTGTGTTCCGCGGATTCCAGTAAGGGATAAAAGGCGGATGGTGCGCCATTGATGATGCTGACACGGTGCCGGGCAATGTCCGCCAGCAGACTGTCCGGATCATAGGCTTCACTGGATGGCAGCACCAGGGCCGCACCGCTGCAGAGCGGCGCAAACAGGTTCTTCTGGGTCAAGTCAAAACCCAGGGCGGAAATTAAAAGAAACCGGTCCTCGGCGTTGGGTTGCAGCAACTCCAGATACCAATCCAGCAGGTTGGCTTCGCCGCGATGATAAACACCGGCGCCCTTGGGTTGCCCAGTGGAACCGGAGGTGTACACATAGTAGAGGGTAGCGTCAGGATCAATGGTCACCGCCGGCGCCGAGTGGGAAACCCTGGCCAGCAGAGTCTCAAGCTCATCCGCCAGCAGCATTCGCGATGGCTGCGGTTGTGCCTGCCCCGGCAACCAGCGCTCACACACGCATTGCTCTGTGATCAGGAGCTCCGCGCCGGAATCCTCTACGATAAACGCGATGCGCTCGGCGGGATAATTCACATCCAGGGGCACATAGGCGGCGCCGGTTTTGATCACTCCCAGAAACAAGGGCAGCAGGTTGAGGTTGCGGCTGACACAGAGTGCAACTTTGGCACTGCGACTGACCCCTTTTGCCAGCAGCAGATTCGCGACCTGATTGCTCAGTGATTCCAGCTGGCCATAGGTTAATGAGCGCTCCCCATGAATCACCGCCACGGCATCCGGCTGCTTTTGCACTTGCGCCTCAAACCGCTGCAGCAGGTTTGGACCCACAGCTCGGGCTTGGCCCTGGGCGAATTGCAGGAGCTGTTTACGTTCCTGTGGCAACAGCCAATCCAGTTCCTGCAGACCGGTGGCGCCGGCCTGAATCTGGTCGTGCACCTGAGACATGCGTTGCAGCAGGTCATAGCCGTTGAATTCATGCTGACGATGACTCAAACGCAACTGTACTGAAGACGCTGCGGGCGTCACCAGCAGTTTCACTGTACCGGCGTTGTCCGGCTGCACCGGGCAAAGGATGGCAGGCTCGCCCAGCAGATCAACCGCGCCGCTGATCTCCGGCAGACGGTAATTGTACTGGAACTCCAAGGCCTCTTTGGATAACAGAGCGGAGCGTGCCAACAGGGAAACGAACTGGGCATCCCCGACGGATTTTTTCCACACGCGGTTTTGTTGCAGCAGATCCAGGATACCTTCCGCTTCAGGTCGATGCTGAATGTGTGGCACAAACTGGAACGCACACCCCAACCAATGCTCCGTTGCGGCATCACGACCGCCGGCAGCGTCCACCAACACAAAGGGTTCTGAATGATAGAAGCATTGCTGCAACGCCAGGGTGTACAGAGTACGTAAATAATTGGCGAGTGAAACGGAGCGCTCATCACACCAACGGCTCAAGTGGGCGAACTCCTGCCCTTCAATGGACCAATTGTGGACCACTGCCGTTCCCGCCTCCGGTTTTTTCAGTGCCGGGGTATCGTACTCGTGCAACTGATTCGCCCAGAACGTCAGGCTGTCCGCGCGGTCAAAGCTGGCGGTGCGCTCGGCAATCCATTGGTTTATATTTGCAACGGGAACCGCAGCAAGTGCTTCACCCTTGAGCGCCGCGGCGAACTGTTGAAAATGCCGCAGCTTGCTGATGCCGTCGAAGATGGAATGATGGGCGGCAACCACCAGATAATGTTCTCCGGCGGCAGCGTCCACCCAGAAATACCGAATCAAAGGCTGATCGTCTACATTCCAGGATGGCAACGCCAATGCCGTCAGTGCCGCTTCTGTGGCTTCAATATCAGATGAACGCCAGTCCAGCGACTGAAACTGAATTGCATCGTGCTCCAGAATCACCTGATACAGCGGCTCGCTGCCCGGCAGAGCACCGGCACGAATCCGGCTTCGGAGGAAGGGGTTGGCATCGGCCACCGATTGCAGCGCGGCAATGACCTGAGCACTCGGCAACCCGGGTACTTTCACATAGTAACCAATGGTGTTGCGATTTGAATCAGGCTCTCGCAGGCTGTCCAGGCAAAAATCCCGTTGCATTGGAGTAAGCGGCAACACCGCCGCCACCGGTTGACCCTGACCCAGCGTATTGATCAGTGCCTCGGCCTCGTACAACGGCAGGGCAGCGATGCGCAGATCCAGGTTGTCGCCCAACAGCTGCAGTGCTGTCTGGAAATGCTCCAGAAACAACGCCATGGTCTGAGCATCGAACAGGTCGGTGTTGTACTCCAGCATGCCATCGACGCTATCGCCGTGGTCCACCAACATCAGGGTCATGTCCAGGCGCGCAGCCACCAGCTCAATGGGCATGGGTTCAATTTCAAGCCCGCCCACCACCGCTTTTTTGGCCGTGCCCTCGCCACTGGTCAGGGACATGGCCACCTGATATAGCGGAGAGAAACTGAGATTCCTGGGCGTATTCAGTTCTTCCACAATGGCTTCAAAGGGAACGTCCTGATGGCTCTGGGCGCCCAGCACCTTTTCCTTCACCTGCGCCAAAATCTCACGCAAGGAAGGATTACCATCCAACTGAGTGCGAATCACCAAGGTGTTAACAAAAAATCCGATCAACCCCTCCACCTCGGCCCGGGTACGCCCTGCGATGGGCATGCCCACACAGACATCGTTCTGTTGCGCCCACTTTGCCAACACAATTTTGTAGGCGGTCAGCATCACCACATACAAAGTGGTGTCGAACGCCCGCGCGACGGCCCGCAAGGATGCCAGGGTGGCTGGTGAAAGTTGCAGGTCCAGCGTTGCCCCGTTCAGGGTTTGCAGGGCCGGCCTGGGTCGGTCGAAAGGCAATGCCAACTGTGCCGGCGCCCGATCCAGATCCCGACGCCAGTAACCCAGTTGACGTTCCAGCTCATCCCCGTGCAGCCATTCCCGCTGCCAGGCGGCAAAGTCAGCGTATTGAATCTGCAACTCCGGTAACGGAGCCTGTGCCCCCATGCGTTGCGCTGCATAGAGCGCGGAAATCTCCCGCACAAAAATCCCCATGGACCAGCCATCGGTGACGATGTGATGCATGGTAACGATCAAGCCGTGCTTGTTGTCGTCCAATTGATATAAGCGCGCGCGGATCGGTAACCCGGCACCCAGATCGAACGAGGTGCGGACTTCCTTTTCAACCCGGGCTTTCACTTCCGCCAGTCGCTGCTCCTCAGGCAGATCCAGCAGGGATTCAAACGGGATATCAAAGTGATCGATGTCCCGAACCACCTGGGTGGGTTCCTCGCCCTCCTGAACGAACAGGGTACGCAGGGCTTCATGGCGTTGGGCTAATTGCAGAAACGCCCGCTGCAACGCCTGCACATCCAGAATCCCGGTCAGGTAGAGCGCCGCCGGAATGTGAAAGGTGCTGCTACCCGGCGTGAGCTGTTCGATGAACCACAAACGTTGTTGGGCATGGGACAGCGGCAGCGGCTGGCTACGGTCGGCCAACGGGATCTGCGATTCACCACCGGATTCACCGATGCGGGTTTCTGACAGAAACGCAATCACCGCCGCTTTCTGCGCCACCAGATGCTGCTTCAGGTCCGCTGTGAGCGCTCCCTTGGGCGCTTTGAATTTGAGCTGGCCATCCTCCACCCACAGTTTGATGCCCGCAGCACCCAACTTAGCCATCAGCTCATACACCGTCATAGCGAACCTTCCTCATAATCTTCATCATCCCACTCATCAGCATCCGCGCTGGTGCCGGAAAGGCTTTGGATAATTTCAGCCAAAGCCGCCACCGTGGGCACTTCAAATAATGTGCGCAAGGGCAACTCAACGCCCAACTGTTGTTGCAGGCGGGTCGCAACCTTGTTGATCAACAGGGAGTGGCCGCCCAGATCAAAGAAGTCATCGAACACACCCACCTGATCCAACTCCAGCACTTCCTGCCAGATACTCGCGAGGCTCTGCTCGATGTCATTACGGGGCGCCACAAACTGATTGGCGGCGAAGTGCTCCGCCGCGGGTTCGGGCAATGCCTTCTTGTCCACTTTGCCATTGGGATTCAGTGGCAATCGGTCCAGCATAACAATGGCGCTGGGCACCATATAATCCGGAAGCGTTTGTTTTAGCCTGGATTTCAGCTCGGCGATGGACACCTCCTGACCCGGCGTTCGACGCTGGCAATAGGCAACCAGTTGGCGCGAGCCGTTGGCCATACTGCGCACCACCACCGACGACTCCTTTACATCCGTCAATTGGTTGAGGGCTGTTTCGATCTCTCCCAACTCAATCCGATAGCCACGGATCTTCACCTGGTCATCCATGCGCCCAGAGATTTCCAGGGCACCGTTGGCCAGCAAGCGCCCCAGATCGCCGGTTTTATACAGACGTTCACCGGGGCGGAACGGGTGCTCGATGAACGCCGCAGCCGTCAGGTCATCCCGATTCAGATAGCCGTCCGCCAGGCCCAACCCACCCACGTAGATTTCCCCGTTCACACCAATGGGCACCGGGCGCAGTGATTCATCCAGCACATAGAGCGTGCTGTTGGCCAGAGGCCTGCCAATGGGAATGGTGGTCGACCCGGGCAGCACCTGGGACACTTCGTGCCAGGTAGAAAACGTAGTGTTCTCGGTAGGACCATATACGTGCAACAGGTGACGGGGTCCGGCACCGGATTCGATAACTGCTTTGACCTGGTTAGGGTCACAGGCCTCACCACCGAACAGGCAGTATTCCAGACCGGCGAAGACATCCAGTTTTTGTTTCGACAGCGCATTGAACAGCGCCGTGGTGATGAACAGCACCTCGATGTTGTCGCGGGCAATCACCTCGGCAAACTGCTCCGGATTGAGCGCCGTATCCCGATCCACACACACCAGAGTGCCGCCATTCAACAACGCCCCCCAGAACTCAAAGGTGGCCGCGTCGAATGATACATTCGACGCATGCCCCATCCGATGACCGTGTTTGAGATCCACGTAATCGGTATTCAGCACCAGGCGGCTCACCGCCACCTGCGGCACGCACACCCCTTTGGGCTTGCCGGTGGAACCCGAGGTGTAAATTACATAGGCGCGGGAGCGACTGCCGTTGGGTAATGGCACATTCGGGTTTTCCGGCGACAGGCTGGCACTGGCTTCCAACAACTGTTCAATGGCCAGCACCGAATCAGCTGCGCCCGCGGACAGCTGCTGCAGGTTGTCCACATTGTCACGGAAGGTGATCAGCACCGGCGTCGCGGTATCCTGCACAATGTGCTCGATACGCTCCCGGGGATATTCCGGATCAATGGGCACATAGGCCGCGCCGGCCTTCAGCACGGCCAGCATGGCTTCCAGCATACTCAGGGAACGGTGAAAACTGATGGCCACATCCTGCCCGGGTTTGACACCCTGGGACATCAACTGTCGGGCCAGGCGGTTGGTCCGCTGGTTAAGCTGTTCATAGGTGATTTTCTGCGCCCCGTATTCCCAGGCAACGGCATTGGGATGGCGGCTCACCTGTTGTTCAAACAACTGCACCAGGGTGGATTCTGAGGCAAACAGAGATCCCGTGTCATTCCAGGTGTGCACCAACTGCTGCTCTTCCCGCATGCTCAACAGGGGGATTTCGTTAAGGCGAATGGAAGGCGCCCCCTGGATCGTCAGCAACATGTGCTCAATATGGGTGAGCATGCGCTGAATCGTATCCTGCTCAAACTGGAAACTGTCGTAGGAGAAACGCAACACCAGTTCTTTGCCAGGAATAACAATCAGGGTCAGGGGGAAGTTGGTCTGCTGGAAGGCTTCCACTTCACCGATATTGAGCGACGCCTGGGTTTCCTCCAGTGCTTCGTCAATGGGGTAGTTCTCGAACACCAGAATGGACTCGAACAGCGCCTGTTTGGACGACAGGGCACTGGCCTTCTGCACCTCCACCAGGGAGCTGTATTCGTAGTTTTTAACCTCGGACTGCAATGCCTGCTGTTCCTGCAACCAATCAATGAAGTTGGCACCGGGTTTAATTTCCAGGCGCATGGGCAGCGTGTTAATGAACAAGCCCACCATCACTTCGATGCCGGGCAACTCTGCCGGTCGGCCGGACACGGTGGTGCCGAACAGCACGTCATGCTCACCGCTGTAACGATGCAGCAGCAGACCCCAGACTCCCTGCAGGATATGATTCAGGGTAACGCGATAGCGTTTGGCCACATCCTGCAGACCTTTCAACAGGCTGCCACTGATGGCGATTTCTTTCTCGCGATAGCGCGATGCCGATTCTTCCGTCCGCAGTTTTTCTGCCACCCAGGCCGGGGCGTTTTTTACCGGGATCGGCGTGGGCGCAGTGAACCCGGCAAGATAGTTGCGCCAGAAATCAAACGCCGCATCCGCGCTCTGCGCCACCAGCCAGGCAATAAAGTCCTGGTAGCGCGGCGCCGCCGGCAGCACGGCTTCCTGCCCGGCCGCCAGCGACTCATAGGTGGCAAACAGCTCACCGAAGACCACCGGCATGGACCAGCCATCCAACAGAATATGGTGGAAGCTCCACACCAGCTTGTATTCACGGTTGGGCAAAGTAATCCAACTGAGGCGCATAACGCCGTGGCGCTTGAAATTGAAGCCCAGATTGCGGTCATCCTGCAGGAAACGCCTGAACTTGGCTTCTGCGGCGTCCACATCCAGGCTGGACCAGTCATAACGCTGGATGTCGATGTCCACATCCTCCAGCACCACCTGTAGGGGCCGGTTCAGGCCTTCCCACACAAAACCGGTCCGCAGAATCTGGTGCCGCGCCACCACGGTTCGCCAGGCATCAAACATCGCGGCTTCATCGACCTGACCCTGGATGGGCACAATGATCTGGTCGAAGTAAACCCAGGAGCCGGGTTCATACAGCGCATGGAACAGCATGCCTTCCTGCACCGGTGAAAGGGGCAGGATGGTTTCAATGTTGGCAACACTGGATAACGTATCCACCTGGTCCTGGGTTAGTTCTGCCAACGGGAAATCCGCCGGCGTGTAACCAAACGCCTGGCCCTGGCTGCAATGTTCAATGATGGCATTCAGGTGAGACAGATAACCTTCCGCCAGCTGTTCCATGGTCGCCTGGTCGTGAAGGTGCTTGCTGTAGCGCCAGGCCATGGCAAGCTGTCCGTTCTGTACCCGGGCGCTGACCTCAATCAGATACTGGCGCTCACCGAGAGGGGAGATCTCCTCACCACAATGCTCCGGCGCCTGACTGATGAAACCGCCCTCTTCCACCACCTGGTCCAATTGCCCAAGGTAGTTGAAACTGATTTCAGACGTCGCAGATTGCATCGGCGGCTCTGCATTCAGATAGCGATATAAACCGTAGGAAAGACCTTTGCGGGGCACTTCCCGCAGGCGTTGTTTGATGGCTTTGATGGCACGTCCAATATCGGTGGCCTCGCCACTGACCTGGGCCTCGCCCTCGTTGGCATCCACTGCCAATACCTCTGCCAGTACCACGGGATAGATACTGGTGAACCAACCCACGGTGCGGCTGATATCAAACTGCTCGCTGATGAACTCCCGACCATGGCCTTCCAGGTCCACCTGCACCGCTGCCTGTCCGGTCCAATCCGCCAGAGTGCGCTGCAATGCGGTCAACAACAGGTCGTTGATTTCCGTACGATAAGCTTTTGCGGTTTTCTTCAGCAGGCGGTCGGTCAGTTCAGCGGCAAGGCTGCGTTCCACAACCTGCACCGAAGCCACTGTATTGAGATTTGCATTGGTGTCTGCAGCCTGTCTCGGCAAAGCGGCAATTGGCGTGTTCTGTACTGCGGCCCAATAAGGATATTCCGCTTGCAACTCCGCAGAATGCGCCAGGCTCTGTAAGCCTTCAGACCATTGTTTGAACGAGGTGGTTTTGCTGCCCAGATCGATCTTGGCACCCCGCAACACCATACCCAGAGCCGTTTGCAGATCTTCCAGCAGCACACGCCAGGAGAACACATCCACCACCAGGTGGTGCACGATGAGCGCCAGCCGGGCCGGTTCAGAATCCCCCAGATCGAAATAGATAAAGCGCACCACTGGGCCCTGACCAAGATTGAGGGTGGCCTGGGCCTTGTTGGCCACATGTTCAATCTGGTCACCGCGCAAATTCTCCGGCAACCCGGCCAGATAAACCTGATCGAAGCAGGCTTCCAGCAATTCACTCAGCTCTTCCACCGGATGATAGTGCTGCCGCCAGCTGTTGCCATCCTGCTGGAAACGGGCACGCAGCATATCGTGCTGATAGAGAATGGATTCCAGACACAGCTTCAACTGATCCATGTGCACCCGTTTATCCACTTTCAGCATCAATGACTGGTTGAAGTGCTGGGGCCGCACGTGGTGATTCTGCACAAACCAGTGCTGAATCGGGGTGAGAGGAATGTCGCCGCTGATCAGCCCCTGTTCCGCCAGCACCACATCCTGCAGCTCACGCGCCACTTCACTGAGTTCTGCAATGGTCTGGTAGTCAAAGATCTGCTTGGCGGTAATATGAATACCCGCCCGCTTGGCACGACTGATGATCTGGATACTGAGGATGGAATCCCCACCCAGCTCAAAGAAATTGTCGTGAATGCCCACGGTGTCCGCTTTCAACACCTGCTCCCAGATGTTGACCAGGGAGCGTTCTTTTTCATCCCGCGGTGCCACGTATTCGGATTCGCCCTGTTTCTCGAACACGGGCTCTGGTAAGGCACGCTTATCCACCTTGCCATTGGAGGTCAACGGAAAATCCTGCAATACCGTGAACGAGGCCGGCACCATATGTTTGGGCAGGTATTCCAGCGCCATCTGCCGCAACGACTGGGCATCACCTGCTCCGTCCAGCTTGACATAAGCCACCAGACGTTTCTGGTTGTCGGCGTCCAGCTTCACCAGCACCACCACATCCTGCACCACGTCTATGCGGCTCAGATTCGCTTCCACCTCACTTAATTCAATGCGGAAGCCGCGCACTTTCACCTGATCGTCCGCCCGCCCCAGAATTTCAATTTCGCCATCGTCGTTATAACGGGCAATATCCCCGGTACGATACAACTGCGCCTCGGCATCCGAGGCAAACGGGTCGGGAATAAAGGATTTTGCCGTGCGTTCAGGATCGTTGAGATACCCCACCGCAACACCATCGCCGCCAACGTACAGCTCGCCTTTCACGCCAATGGGTACCGGCTGCAGGAACTCATCCAGCACATAACCGGTGGAACCGCTGATGGGCCTTCCCACCGGCACAGTGGTAGCCTGTTCTGGCAGGAACGTAATGTCTTTATAGGTGGAAAACGTGGTGTTTTCTGTGGGGCCATAGCCGTTCATCAGGTGCTTGGGCTTGCATTGCCGGATCGCAGAACGGATCACACTGGGGTCCAGCGGCTCACCGCCCACCAGCAGGTACTTGAAGCGGGAAATGATGCGCTGCTCTGTCGCCATGTACATATTGAACAGCGCAGTGGTGATGAACGAGGTATTGGCACCGGTGCGGGTCATTTCCTCCAGGAACAGATCCGGGTTCAGGATTTGATCCTTGGTGAACAGCACCATGGCGGCACCGTTGAGCAACGGTGCCCAGACGTCAAAGATCGCCGCATCAAAAGACACGTTGGAAACATGACAAACCCGATCAGTGGCATCCAGGGTGAAGAAGTTGCTGTCCAGCACCAGGCGGATCACACTGATCTGCCGCACCAACACCCCTTTGGGGCGACCGGTAGAACCGGAGGTGTAAATCACATAGGCGTCCCGCCGCGGGTCTGTAGCGAAATTGGGCATAAGATTGTCGCCACTTTTACCGGCAATCTGTGCCTCTTCCTGATCCAGTAATAACAGGTTGCTGCGGATCTCCTCATTGGCCACGATGGCGCTGAGCTTGCTCGAAAGCTCGGTAATGGAGATCACCACCGGTGCCTGGGTGTCCCGTAACATGTACTCCACCCGTTCCGCCGGATAATCCGGATCCAGGGGCACATAGGCCGCGCCCAGCTTCAACGTGGCCAGAATGCTGACGATCATACGGCTGGATCGTTCCAGCGCGATGCCCACATACGCGCCGTCGGCCACGCCCAGATCCGCCAGATAACGGGCCAGTTGATTGGCCCGGCGGTTGAGCTCTTGATAACTGAGTTCGGTGGCACCTTCAATCAACGCCACCCGATCCGGATGGGCTTTCACATGGCGCTCAAAAATCTGCTGCAGACACAGGTTACGGGGATAGTTGGCCGGCGCCGGGTTCCACTCGTGCAGTACCTGGGAGCGCTCCACCTCACTCAACATGGGCAGACGCAACAAAGGCACATCCGGTTGCGACAGAATTCCGTGCAACAGGGTTTTCAGGTGATCCAGCACCCGGGCAATGGTGGCGCTATCAAAATAGCTGGCGTCGTAGGATAACTTCACCCGCAGCTGGTCACTGGGTTCCACAATCACCGTCATGGGAAAGTTCGTATGCTCAATGGTGGTGATGTGGCCGAAATCAATCAACTCATCCGCGCTGTGGACCGCTTCCCCAACCGGGTAGTTCTCGAACACCAGAATACTGTCGAACAGGCTCTGATCTCCGGGTACACCGGACACACGATGAATATCCACCAACGGAGTGAATTCGAAGCGCCGCAGGTCCACTTGCTGGTCCTGCATGGATTGCAACAACGGCAGAATCGTCGTGCTGCCGTCCAACTGGATGCGCAATGGCAGGGTGTTGATGAACAGGCCAACAATGTTTTCCACATTGGGTAGGTCGGCCGGACGCCCGGATACCGTGGTACCAAACACCACATCGCGATCACCACTGTAGCGCGCCAGCAGCACACCCCAGGCCGCCTGCAGCACGGTGTTCAGGGTCACGTGATGATCGCGGGCAAACTGCTGCAGCCGGCTGGTGAAGCCGCTGTCCAGCAGCAACTCATTTTCCAGAAAGGTCTTCTCGCTGGTCAGGCTGTAGGAGCGCTTGTTCGGCAACGGTGTCGCCGCTTCAAAGTCAGCCAGATACAGTTTCCAGAACTGCAGCGCATCCCCTTTGTCCACGGTTTCCAGGTAGGAAATAAAATTCTCGTAAGCACCCGCCTGGGGCAAACGGGGGTCTTCGCCTTTCATCATCAGCCCATAGGTCTGGAACACTTCCCCCATCACCAACGGCAGGGACCAGCCGTCCAGTACGATGTGGTGGAAGCTCCAGATCAGGCGGGAACGATTGCCGGGCAGATCCACCCAGGCCAGACGCATCAGCCCCGGCCGCTCAAAATCAAAACCGCGCTGACGATCCTTTTCCAGCCAGGCATCCAGGCGCTCCTGCACCTGGGCATCTCCCAGATGGCGCCAGTCCAGCTCCACGATTTCCATATTGATCTGGTGATACACAATCTGCAGGGGCCGATCAATGTCCTGCCACACGAATGCGCTGCGCAAGGCCGGGTGACGGTTCACCACATTGCCCCAGGCTTTCTTCAGGGTCTCCCGATTGACGCCGCCCAACACTTCAACGCTCAACTGCTCGAAGTAGACGCCATCGTCATTATCGAACAGGCTGTGGAACAGCATACCTTCCTGCATGGGCGACAAGGGATACACCGATTCAATACCCCGTTCACTGCCGATCAGGCGGTCGATCTGTCCCTGATTCAGGCCTGACAGGGCAAAGTCAGATGGTGTGTATCCAAACACACCCGGCTGAATGCAATGCTGGATCAACTGCTCCAATGCGGAAATATACTGCTGTGCCAGTTTTTGAATGGTCTCCGGCTTGAACAGGGAGCGACTGTAGATCCAGTCCACCTGCAACTGCTCGCCGGCAATATGACTGTTGATGCTGAGGGGATGGGGATCAATACTTTCCAGACTGTGTTCATGGCCGCGATCTTCCGCCGCCACCGTAAACCAGGGATTGTTCTCGATCAGCGAGTTGAACTGACCCAGGTAGTTGAACACCAGATCCGCCTGAGGCGCCTGCAGCAACAAACGGTTTTGCTTGGGGCTGCCCAGATACCGCAAGGCACCATAGCCGAACCCTTTGCCGGGAATGTGCCGCAATTGTTCTTTTATGGACTTGAGATTGTCCTGTACCGATTGACCGTTTTCATACTTCAATCGCACTGGGTACACAGACGTGAACCAGCCGACGGTTCGACTCAGGTCAATCTTGTCGCTGAAGGTTTCCCGGCCATGGCCTTCCAGCTCCAGGTAGATTTCCAGGTTGCCGCTCCAGTCGGAAATGGCACGGGCCAACGCGGTCAGCAACAGGTCATTAATCTCGGTACGATAGGCCTGATGCACATCCCGCAGCAGGGATTGAGTGAATGCCTCCGACAGTTTGACGGAATGCACCACCGTTTCGGCCACTGTGGCGCTGCCGCCGGGGTAGTCCAGGGGCAGTACGGGCTTCTCTTTTTCGATCACGGTTTCCCAATAGTCGATCTCGCTGTTGAGATGCCCCAGCTCCACACCTTCGCTCAAGGCCTGGGCCCATTGCTTGTAAGACGTGGTTTTATAACCCAGCTTCACTTCCTGCCGCGCCTGTACGTTCTCTAACGCAGTGTTGAAGTCCTCCAGCAGAATACGCCAGGAGACTCCGTCCACCACCAGGTGGTGCAACACCAACAACAGCTTGCGCTCACCGCCGGGCAATGTGAACAACCCGGCAGCCAGTAAGGGACCGGACAACAGGTTGAGGGATGCCTGAATACGATCGCAGTGCGCCGTCACCGATTCAGCGGAGCCCGAGTCGATGGCGATTTCTTCCACCCGCACCAGATTGTCAAAGCCGGTGGCCGACGCCATATCCAGTCCCGTCGCCGGGGCCAGGAACTGACGCACGCCCTGTTCAGTACGTTCAAAGCGCAGGCGCAATGCATCATGCTGCAGCACCAGGGCGCGTAACGCCAGTTGCAGATCGTTGTATTGCAGGCTGCGATTGGCCTTTACGTCCAGCAACACAGACTGGTTCCAGTGGTGCTCATCCACAAATCTGTGGTTGAAGAACCAATGCTGGATCGGAGACAAGCGGAATTCCCCTTCCACCAGCCCCTGCTCCGCCAGCACCGGCGATTCCACTTCGCTGGCCACCGCGGCCAGTTCCTCAATGGTCTGGTTTTCGAAAATCTGCTTGGTGGTGATGTGCAGGCCCGCCAACTTGGCGCGACTGATGATCTGGATGCTGAGGATGGAATCACCACCCACTTCAAAGAAATTGTCGCGAATGCCCAATTCTTCCAGGTTCAGCACCTGCTTCCAGATGTCCACCAGGATCATCTCTTTTTCGGTGCGCGGTGGCACCCGTTTCAAGGCAGACTCGGCGTCCATTTCCGGCTTGGGCAGAGCCCTTCGATCCAACTTGCCGTTGGCGGTGACCGGCAGGCCTTCCAATCCCACAAAGGCCGAGGGAATCATGTATTCCGGCAGCATCTGCTTCAGTTCAGAGCGCAGTTCTGTAGTGGTCGGATTGGCCCCTTCCACCGGCACGTAGTAGGCCACCAGGCGTTTCACACCGGGGGAATCCTCCCGCGCAATGACCGCCACTTCACGGATGGTATTGATCTTGCCGAGGGCATCCTCCACTTCGCTCAACTCAATACGGAAGCCGCGGATTTTGACCTGTTGATCCACCCGGCCCAGGTATTCCAGATGACCATCGGCGTAATAGCGCACCAGGTCCCCGGTTTTATAGAGGCGGGCGCCTTTGGCAGTGGAAAACGGATTATCCAGAAACACTTCAGCACTCAGCTCATCGCGGTTCAGGTAACCGTTGGCCACACCGTCCCCGCCGGTGTACAGCTCGCCGGGAACACCAATGGGCACCGGTTGCATTTGCCTGTCCAGTACATAGGCGGTGGTATTGGCGATGGGTCTGCCGATGGGCACCGAGTGCCTTACATCGGCCATGGCAGCCATGGGATAACAACAGGTGAAGGTGGTGTTTTCTGTGGGGCCATAGCCGTTGATCAACGTAATGCCCGGCAGCTCCTCCAACACCTTACGCACCATTTTTGGTGCCAGCACATCCCCACCGGCCAGCAGTTGTTGCAGCGGCCGGAACACCTCAATGTGATACTCCGCCATATAATGGAACAACGCCGCCGTGAACCAGGCTGCGTTCACCCCGCCTTCTGCGATCACCGTACCAATTTCGTCCGGGGTCAGCTGACCTTTTGGCGCCACCACAATTTTGCCGCCATTGAGCAACGGTGCCCATATCTCCAGGGTGGCGGCATCAAAAGAGATCGGCGCATATTGCAGAAACGCCAGATCCGGGTCCATGCGCATGAAATCGGTATTGCGCACCAACCGCACCACATTGCGGTGGATCACCTCGATCCCCTTGGGTTTGCCCGTGGAACCGGAGGTGTACATCACGTAAATGGGAGCTAATGGGCCCACCCGCAATTCAAGTTTGGCCACCGGCTCCCGTGATGCCCGAAAGCCATCCAGTAACAGGAGCTGCGCTTCCGTCACCGGCAGTTTTTCCGTCAAATGGTCATGGGCCAGGATCAACGCCACCGAGCTGTCACGGATCATGTACTGCAGGCGGTCTTCCGGATAGGCCGGGTCCAACGGCACATAGGCCGCGCCGGCTTTCAGAATGCCCAACAGGGCCGCAATGGTTTCAATGCTGCGCTCGGCACACAGGCCAACGCGGTCACCGGGTGACACGCCTTTCTCCAGCAGGGCATGGGCGATATGATTGCTCATGTTGTCCAGCTCAGCGTAGGCAAGCGCATCATCGCCACAGCTCACCGCAACCCGGGCACTGCAATCCTCCAACACGGTTTGGAACACATCCAGCACATCGGAGTCACGCTCATAGGTACTGACGGTGTTGTTCCAGCCCAACAGCAACTGGTTGCGCTCCGCCGCCGGTAAAAAATCCACCGTATCGATGCCCAACCCGGGGTTGGCCACCAGCTGTGTCAGCAGCCGGGTGAGATGGCCCACCATACGTTGCATGGTGTCCTGGGAGAATAAATCCGTGCGGTACTCAAAGTCGCCTTTCAGTTGCCCTTTGTCTTCCCGCATATTGATGGTGATGTCGAACTTCGATGTCTCGGATTCTTCCGGCAGCAACTCGATTTCCAAGCCAGGCAACGAGAGGCTGCTGCCGGCGGTGGCATTCTGCAGCACGAACATCACCTGGAACAGCGGTGTATGGCTCATCTCCCGCGACACGCCCAATTCATCCACCAGCCGTTCAAACGGTATATCCTGATGATCATAGGCGCCGGTCAGATTCTGCTGTACCTGCTTCAACAGGGCGAGAAAGCTGGGATTGTTTTCCAGATCACTGCGAATGGCGAGGGTATTGACGAAGCAACCGATGAGTTTTTCCACTTCCGGGCGTACGCGGCCGGCGATGGGCGTACCGACACAGATATCATCCTGACCACTGTAGCGATGCAATAGCACCTGGAGCCCGGACAACAGTACCATGAACAGGGTAACACCCTGCTGCTTGGCCAGCTCATTCAGACCCGCGGTCAACTCCCTGGAAAGTGAGAAATGCAGGTTGCGTCCGTCATAACTGTGTACCGGCGGACGCGGATAATCCGTCGGCAATTCCAGCACCGGCACACCGTCCAGGCGGGTTTTCCAATAACGCAGCTGACGCTCCAACCGATCCCCGGACAGCCATTCCCGCTGCCACAGAGAGTAATCCGCATATTGAATGGAAAGATCAGTTAACGGCGAGGTCTTATCCTGGCGGAAGGCGTCATACAACAACGCCATTTCCTGAATGAATACCCCCATGGACCAACCGTCGGAGATGATGTGATGCATGGTGACGATGATCACATGCTCCACACTGGACAGGCGGATCAGCCGGGTCCGTATCAGTGGCCCATTGATCAGATCGAAGGAGGTATGGGCATCGCCCTTGAAGCGCGCCTTGATCACCTCCTCCTGCTCTTCCTTGGACAGCGGCTCCAGGCTGATGGTGGGCAATTCCCAGCGTTGGTGCTGATTGATGACCTGGCGGCCCTGCCCCTCTTCCGACACAAAGGTGGTGCGCAACACTTCATGCCGCTGCACGATTTCGTCAAAGCTCATGCGCAACGCTTCCACATCCAGCGCGCCTTTCAAACGCAGGGCTGCGGAAATGTTGTAACTGGAACTGCCGGACTGAAGCTGGTCAATAAACCATAGCCGTTGCTGCGCATAGGACATGGCAACACGGTCGTTTCCCTGGCGCTGGAAGCGTGTTATGGCATCTTTCCTGGGCTCTGCTCCCTGATCCTTTTTCTTCTTGAGCTGTTTCAGCAGCGCTTCACGTTGTTCCGGAGTCAGACTGGCCAGGCGGCTCAGTAACTTCTTATCAGTCATTCAGTTAATAGCCCATTGATAGTGGTGTCGCAGGCCCCAAGCACAAGGTTAAAGATCAACCCCAACACACAAAATTTACTGTCTCGTTGTTTATTTTAGTATTTTATAAAGCAGTTAAGGCAGACCCGAAGGCCTGCCTTATTTTTGATCAGTTTTTCTCTGAAAACCATCGTTTAATGCATTGATTCATTATAGTTTTTTCAGATCCTCTTCGGACAGCCCTTCGATCTCGGCCAACAGATCGGCCATTTCCAGGTCATCCGCCGAGGCCAGCTCCGCCTGCAACAGGTGCAGGGCAATGTTCTCGATGGTGGGCTCCTCGAACAAAGCACTCAACGCCAGTTCCACATTGAAATGCTCGCGCACCCGGGTCACCACCTGAGTGGCCAACAGGGAATGCCCGCCCAGATCAAAGAAATTATCGGTCACGCCCACGCGATCCAGACCCAGCACTTCTTTCCAGATCTGCGACAAGGTTTCCTCGGTGTCATTGCGGGGGGCCACGTACTCATTCTTCGCCACTGAGCCGTCGTCCGGTGCCGGCAACCTGCGCTTGTCCACCTTACCATTGGGGGTAAGTGGGAATTCCGACAGCACCACATAGGCTTTGGGCACCATGTAATCCGGCAGGGATTTACCCAAAAAGGTTTTCAACTCCGTCAGGTCGATGGTCTCATCGCTGAGCACATAGGCCACCAGGCGCTTGTCACCGGGAACATCCTCCCGCGCCAACACCACGGATTCCCGCACCTGGCTGAACTGACTCACGGTGGACTCGATTTCTCCCAGCTCAATCCGGTAACCCCGGATCTTGACCTGATCATCGGCCCGCCCCATGTACTCCACCACACCGTTGGCCAGGTAGCGGCCGATATCCCCGGTTCGATACAGACGTTTGTACAAGCCGGCTTCACGGGCCACGGAACCTTGGAAATCCGACTGCACGAAGCGCTCCCCGGTCAGGTCCTCCCGATTGAGATAGCCGTGGGCCAGGCCTTGACCTCCTACATGCAGTTCTCCCGGCACGCCGATGGGCACCGGATTCATGTGCTGGTCCAGAATGTACAGATCCAGGTCCGGAATCGGGCGGCCAATAAGGCTTTGCCGGCGATCCAGGTCGTCCTCAGTGATGCGGTGGTAAGTGACATGCACGGTGGTTTCGGTGATGCCGTACATATTGATCAGCTGCGGCTTGTCCAGCCCATGGTGGTCGCTCCACTTCTGCAACGCGGAGAAATCCAGGGCCTCACCACCGAAGATCACATAACGCAGCGCCAAAGGCTTGCTTGGCTGCGCCACCCCATCCCGGCTGTACTCGTCCATTTTGATGAATTGGGTGAACGCCGACGGCGTCTGGTTCAATACGGTGACACCCTCTTCACACACCAACTGGTAAAAATCCTCGGTGGATTTGGCCAACTGGCTGGACACGATGATGACCCGTCCGCCGTAGAACAAGGCGCCCCACAGCTCCCAGACAGAAAAGTCGAAGGCGAAGGAATGGAACAGGGTCCACACATCCTGCTGATTGAAACCGAACCATTGATCGGTGGCGGTGAACAGGCGAATCACATTGGAATGGGGAATCAAAACACCTTTGGGCTTGCCGGTGGTACCGGAGGTGTAGATGACGTAAGCCCGATCATCGCAGCCGGCAACCGGTTCAAGATTGGTTTCCGGATACGGGTCAAGCTCGTGCTCAAGCGCGTCCAGTACCACCGGAGTCATGCCTTCCCGCGCCACGACGTCAGCCACCGAAGAATGGGTGATCAGGGCAACCACATTGGCATCGTCCAGAATGAAGTGGATGCGCTCCTGGGGATTGGTTGGGTCCAGGGGCACATAAGCACCACCGGCCTTCAACACCGCCAGGATGGTCACCACCATATCCAACGAACGGTTCAGACACACGCCCACCAGGTCATTGGCCTTGACCCCCTGACTGCGCAGGTAATGGGCCAGGCGATTGGATCTGGCGTTCAAATCCCCATAGGTCAGGTTGAGCCCATCCATCGACACCGCCACCCGTTCCGGGGCCACCGCCACCGAGGCTTCGAAGCGCTGGTGAATGGTATCTTCGAACGCGTAGGTCTGGGGTTGGTGATTCCACTGATTGATCACCAGGTCTTTCTCATGATCACTCAGCAACGCCACTTCAGACAGGCGGCTGTGAGGATGCTGCGCCACCACATCCAGAATCTGCTCCAGGTGCCCCACCATACGATGAATGGTTTCCCGGTCGAACAGATCCGTGTTGTATTCAATCATGCCTTCCAGCCCGTTGGGGCCTTCTTCCAGGTTCAGGGTCAGGTCGAACTTGGAGGTCCGCGCCACCGATGGCAGCATCTCCACATCCACATCCGGCATCTGCACGTTGAGCGTGTTTGATGCGTTCTGCAGGGTGAACACCACCTGGAACAGGGGGGAATGGCTCTTGTCGCGGGACACACCCAAGGCATCCACCAGGCGCTCAAACGGAAGATCCTGATGGCTGTAACCGGACAGCGTCACGTCCTGCACCTGGGACAACAGGTCCACGAACTTCGGATCGTCCTCCAGGTTAACCCGCAGCGCCAGGCTGTTGACGAAACAGCCGATCAGCTTTTCAAACTCCGGCAAGGCGCGGTTGGCGACCGGCGTCCCCACACAGAGATCAGCCTGCCCGGTGTAGCGGTACAACAGGGTGTAGAACGCGGACAACAGGGTCATAAACAGGGTCACCCCCTGCTCCCGACTCAGGGCATTCAGTTGCTGGGTCAGGCCGGGGTTGATCCGCACCGGTTCGTAGCTGCCATTGAACGTCATCAGTGCCGGACGCGGGCGATCAGTGGGCAATTCCAGCACCGGCACACCGGCCAACTGCTGCTTCCAGTAGGAAAGCTGGTGCTCGAACACCGGGCCATCCATCCACTGGCGTTGCCAGGCGGCATAATCCGCGTATTGAATGTGGATCGGCTCCAGAGTAGAGGCTTCGCCGGACACGATACTGCGATACAGTGCACCCACTTCGTCGATCAGAATACCCAGGGACCAGCCATCCGAAATGATGTGATGCATGGTCAGCAGAAGCACATGTTCATCCGCCGCAGTCTGCAGCAAACGCGTCCGCATCAGGCGAATCCGGCGTGCCTTGTGCAGGGGGCCAAGCACCAGGTCGAAGGATCGGGTGGCTTCGTCTTCCGCCAGCCGAATCACCTCTGCCTCCCGCTCCTCCGCATCCAGATGGCGTAGATCCCGCACGTCCATAAACCAGTCGGCGGGTTCCCGAATCACCTGCACCGCCTGACCGTCGTCAATCAAAAACGAGGTTCTCAACGCTTCATGGCGGGCCACCAACTGCTGGAAAGCTTTGCGCAACCCATTCACATTCAGGTTGCCGCTCAACCGAATCGCCGCCGGCATGTTATAGGAGGTACTGATGTTGTATTCGGACTTACCGGATTCCAGCTGGTTGAGGAACCATAAGCGCATCTGCGCAAAGGACAGGGGCAGCTCTCCCGAGCGATCAATCCGCGTAACCGGTGGCGGCATCAGGTCCCCTGCACCGTGCACCGCCTCCAACTGCTGACACAATGCTTCGATGGTGGGCATGGTAAACAGCAGTTTCACCGGCAAATCCACACCAAACGCTTCCCGGATGCGGGATACACACTGGGTCGCCAGCAGCGAGTGTCCACCCAATTCAAAAAAGTTGTTGGTGACGCCGACCTTTTCCAGCTTCAGCACCGTACACCAGATGGCAGCCATCTTGCGTTCCGCGTCATTACGGGGCGCCACAAACTGATCGCCCAGCAAATCATTCACCGACGGTTCCGGCAATGCAGCCCGATCAATCTTGCCGTTGGGTGTCAGCGGGAATGCGTCCAGCACCACAAAGGCAGAGGGCAACATATACTCTGGCAACGCACTGCGAATAGCGCCGCGAACCGCTTCAATCACCGCCCCCTGATCCACACCCGGCGCCGCCAAGTAGGACACCAGACATTTGTTGCCGGCGGCATCCTCCTTGGTCACCACCAGGCTGTCTCGAACTTCCGGCACAGCATTGATCACCGATTGGATCTCACCCAGCTCGATGCGGAAGCCACGCACTTTCACCTGATGGTCGATTCGCCCCAGATATTCCAGGTCACCATTCTCCCGGTATCGCACCAGATCCCCGGTTCGATACATACGGTCAAAGCGATCGCTCTCCGCAAAGGGATTGGGCAGGTATTTCTCAGCGGTCAGGTCATCGCGGTTGCGGTAACCACGGGTCACGCCAGTGCCCGCCAGATACAATTCCCCGGGCAGACCCGGCGCCACCAGTGCGCCATACTGGTTGAGCACATAGGCTTTGGTATTGCTGATGGGCCGGCCGATGGTGGCGGGCTTGCCCGGCTCACGCAGGGTATAGGTGGAATACGTGGTGTCCTCGGACGGGCCGTACAAATCGTAAACCCGCTCCACCCCGGTATGCTGATACAGGCCATCCACCAGACTGGCGGCCAGGGCCTCACCGGCCAGGTTGATCACTTTGACCGAGTCCGGAATAGCACGCTCCCGCAACAACGCGGCGATGGCAGACGGCACTGTATTGACCAGCACCACTTCGGATCGCGCCGGCAGGGTCGGTAAGGCCAGCACGTTTTCCGCCAGAATCACCTTGCCGCCAGCCGCCAGGGTGACAAACAGTTCGTACACCGAGAGATCGAAGCAAATGGATGTGGCCGCCAGCACACCGGCAAGATCCTCTGCCGAGTACACGCTGAGCGCCCAATGAATCAACGCCGTGGCATTCCCATGGGAAATCATCACCCCTTTGGGTTTGCCGGTGGAACCGGAGGTGTATATCACATAGGCCAGTCGTTCGGCGGCCATTTCCAGTGCCGGGTTCTCGGTGGGAGCATCCCGTAGCTGCGGTTCCACCTGATCCAGAAACACCGGCTGAAACCCGGCACCGGCGGCTGGCAGCATGGCGGCCAGGGAACTTTGCGAAATCACCAGCGGCGCGCTGGCGTCTTCCAGCATATAGGCCACCCGGTCCGCCGGATAATTGGGGTCTATGGGGACATAAGCGCCGCCGGCTTTGAGAATCGCCAGCAGGGCCACCACCATATCCGACTGGCGTTCCATGCAGACGCCCACCAGTGCTTCGGCCGTGACGCCCAACTCCAGCAGGTAATGGGCCAGACGGTTGGCACGCTCATTCAACTGCCCATATGTAAGTCGTTCGGTGCCGGACACCAGCGCCACCGCATCCGGTTGCGCGGTCGCCTGACGTTCAAACAGGGAATGCATGCAGTCCTGTAACGGCAGGTCCGCATCCGTCGCGTTGTATTCCTGCAGTAATCTCTGGCGGTCTTCCGCGGTCAGGATATTGAGGCTGCCAATGGCTTGATTGGGGTCCGTAATGGCACTGCCGATCACTTGTTTGAAGTGTTCCACCATGCGCACGATGGTGTCTTCGTCGAACAAATCGGTGGAATACTCCAGATCGCCATGCAGCACGCCGGACTCTTCCGACAGTTCCAGGGTCAGATCAAACTTCGAGGTACCGGGGGCCGTGTGCAGGCTTTCCACATTCACACCAGCCAGGTTGAATTCCTCATCAATGGTGCTGTTCTGCAACACAAACATGACCTGGAACACCGGCGAATAACTCATATCCCGTGGCACACCCAGGTGCTCCACCACCCGCTCAAACGGCATTTCCTGATTGGCGAACGCTCCCTGCGTCACTTTGCGCACCCGCTGCAGCAACTCTGCATAACTGGGATTGCCGGACAGATCACTGCGCAACGCCAGGGTGTTCACAAAAAACCCGATCAAGGTTTCCAGCTCCGGCGTTGTGCGGTTGGCGATGGGCGTGCCCACACAGATGTCGTCGCTCTGGGTGTACTGGTGCAACAACACATTGAAGGAGGTCAGCAGGGACATGTACAGGGTCACGCCCTGGGACCGGCTCAGCTGTTTGAGGGCCTGCACCTGTTCCTTGGGAATGGAGAAATAATAATTGCTGCCGTTGAAACTCTGCTCTGGCGGCCGCGGGTGATCCAGCGGCAGATCCAATACCGGCACGCCCCGCAGATGTTCCATCCAGTAGTCCAACTGTTTGCTGAGCAAACCACTGTCGAACAGATCTTTTTGCCAGTGGGCGAAATCCGCATATTGCACGGTCAACGGTTGCAACCGCGACGGCGCGTCCGAGATTTGCGCTTCATACGCAAACGAAATCTCGTCGGTAATCACTTTCAGCGAAAAGCCATCCGCTGCAATGTGATGCATGGTCACCAGCAACAGATACTGTTCAGCGGCACGGCCCTTCAAGGCGCTCGCCTCCTGCGGAGGCAATTGCAGTAAGTGGGTTCGAATCACCGGCCCACTGGCCAGGTCGAATGGCTTGCGGGCTTCGCGGTCGATGCGATCCTGAATAGCCCGACTCAAAGCCGGTTCCTTCAGGTAAGTCAGGTCTTCCCGCGTGAAGCTCCAGGGTTGTGGGGACAGCACTTTCTGGAAGGCATGGCCATCCTCTTCCACATACACCGTACGCAGCACCTCGTGACGGGTAATCATACTTTCAAAAGCTTTTTCCGCCGCCGCCACGTCCAATGCCCCCTGGATTTTCAGGGCAAATGGCAGGTTGTAAGCTACGTTGTTCTCGCGCAGTTTATCCATAAACCACATGCGCTTCTGTGAGAAGGACATGGGCATCAGTTCACTGCGCTCAACCACCGTTAATGGCGGCAGGCTGGAACCGGCACCGCCGGCCATGGCATTGGCCAGGGTCGCAGCCAACGCTCTGAAATCCCGGGCATCAAACAGCGCTGGCAGTTCCAGGTTGATCTCGAACCGGTCCCGCAGCCGAGTGAACAGCTGGGTGATCTGCAGGGAATCGATGCCCAACCCCATCAGGCTGACATCATCACTGATGCGTTCGATCTTCTCACCGATTTCGCTGGCGATGGCCGCTTTCAGATACAACATCAGCCGCGGTTCTTTATCCGCATCAGGAAGCGCCTGCCACTGCGCCTTGGACAAATCCAACGCGGCTTCGATGTCTTTCTTCTCTTGCTCGCCCTGCTCCACCGCATTCATCGCGCTGACCGCAATGGGCTCCAATGTTCCATCCAGAAAAGCCTGACGGTTGGCGCTGCGCTGAATCTTGCCACTGGAGGTCTTGAGAATTGCGCCGGGCTTCAGATACACAATCGTGTGAACCTGCAACTCGTGGTTTTCCGCCACCGCCTGACGCACCGCGGCACTCACCACCTCAGCCACCAGACGCATACGGTACTTGCGCTCCACTTCCTGCACCACCACCAGCCGTTCTTCCCCATCGATTTCCACGGCGAAGGCGGCACCGGCGTCGGATTTCAGTGCCACGTGACTCTGCTGTACCGTGAACTCTATGTCCTGGGGATAGTGGTTACGGCCCCGAATGATAATCACATCCTTCTGGCGTCCGGTGATGTACAGCTCACCATCGATCAGGCATCCCAGATCCCCGGTGCGCATGAACGGACCGGCACCGTCTTCGGTGTAGGCGCGGAAAGTTTCCTCTGTGGCTTCCTCATTCCGCCAGTAACCCTGGGCGATATGGTCTCCCTTGGACCAGATTTCACCTACTTGACCTGCGGGCACACGGGCTTTGGACACCGGGTCAACAATGACCACTTCCGTATCCAGGGGCGCAACGCCGTTGGACACCAGGCGGGTGATCTTCTCCGGTTCTGCTCCAGCCGCGGCCACTTCAATGCGATTTTCTGAGAGGGCAACGGAATCCACTGCGGTGAACAGTGGCCGGTTCTCCTCCCGGGCGCAGGCCACCATCAGGGTGGCTTCCGCCAGGCCGAAGGTGGGCGTAAACGCCTGGCGTTTGAAGCCACACACCTCAAATGCCTGAATAAAACTTTCCAGGGTTTCCGGCCGCACCGCCTCAGCACCAGACAGCACGATTCGCAAAGAAGACAGATCCAGAGTGGCCTTCTGTTCTTCAGTGATCTGGTTAACGCACAGCTCATAGGCGAAATTCGGTGCGCAAATGGCGGTGCCGCGATAGTCGCTGATGGCCTGCAACCAGCGCATGGGCCGCTGCAGGAAAGACGCCGGAGACATAAAAATCGAAGTCGCACCTACATACAGCGGCTGCAGGGTGGTACCGATCAGGCCCATATCGTGGAACATGGGCAGCCAGCTTACAGAGACATCCTCGGCATGGCTCTTGAAGGCGGCGGTGATCATGGTCTCGTTGTAAATCAGGTTGCCATGACTGACCATGACACCTTTGGGGTTGCCGGTGGAGCCGGACGTGTATTGCAGGAACGCCAGGGTAGCAGCGGTGACAGCGGGCTGCTGCCACCCTTCCGGTTGTACCTGCTGGTCCAGATCCACCGTCAGAAACTGCAGCTCCGCCAAGCCTTCGGTTTCCGCGAACAGGGGTTCCGCCACGGACAGGATTTTCGAGGTGGTCAATACCAGGCTGGGATCGCAGTCATCAATAATGGCCTTGAGGCGCCCGAGGTTCTGGTTGCGGCGCGGCGGATAGGCCGGAACCGCAATAATGCCGCTATAGAGACAACCGAAGAACGCAAAGATAAATTCCAGGCCCGAGGGGAACAGCATCAGGGCCCGGTCACCGGGCTTGGCCACTGCGGCATAGCGCACCGCCGTGGACCTGGCCTGATCCCGCAACTGGGCATAGGTGACCGTAATCCCCTGATCTTCTCCGTCAGGTAGAAACGTGAAGGCGACTTTGTCGGGATGCAGGCCGGCACGAGCCTCCAACAGCTCAATCAAATTGGAGCACTCTGCGGGATTGAAGGAGATGGGCCCAACTTCTAATGACATACTGACTTTTCCTGCTTGTTTATTCTTATTATGCGATCACACCCTGCGCCAGATTGATGTTGTTTGATTGGGGAGCAGCGGACATCAAAGCAGCGGATTTCGACGGGCGATATCGTGCTAATGTACAGAGCTGCACCTTATTCATCAATAAGGCAAGGTAAGCCATTAATTTCAGGCGAGATACCACCGTTTTTTGAATTATAGATCTAAGGTAGCTCGCATACTTTATTCAAATTCGCATTTTTAATCAAAGACAGACACTGCGTATACAGCTTTGAGGCGGTGAATATACTACCGAAAACCTCGTAAAATCAATCTGATAGAGTCAGCAGAACAGGAAAAAAGCCGCCTCTGGCTGCATCAATCAAACGTTTGTTTACATAGCTTAACCACGGCTTAACAAAGAATCACAAGGATGCCAACTGAAATAGCAGTCGTTTTTTATATGATGATCAGCAAATAAGCGTAAAAAGCCTGAATTGTCAGAACTTGAGGTGAACGTCGCGGATACTCCTTAAGGAGGCTTTCTTTTGCGGCATTTCTGGCGTAGAGTGGGCCACAAAAAATACCAAGCATAACAAGCAAATACTATAATTTTATGAGAATAAGAGCCGCAGTATCTCACCTTTTGTTGGTTTTCTTCTGTCTGCTAAGCCCCCAGCTCTTCGCCAAGAACCTGGAGGACATTTTTGCGCTAGCGCGAAAGAACGACGCTGAATGGGCCGCCAAGAAACAAAAGTACCTGGCTGACCATGAAAAGATGGAGCAGGCATTCGGCAGTTTGATGCCCAACGCCAGCCTGAATGGTTCATGGGGCAAGCAGTTCTATGAAAGTGAAACCCCCGTGTTTGATGGCGGTGTCAATGGCGGTGGCATCAACGAGTTCGTTGCCTGCTCCATCATCAACAACCCCTCCACCGTCGACCAGGCAATTGATGCGTGCGGCAACTACACCACCACCCGGGAAGATTACGAAGCCACCATCTATGACCTGACCATCTCCCAACCGCTCCTGCGCATGGACCGTTGGCAACGCTACAAACGCGCCAAAAGCATGGACAACGCCAGCAAAGCTGACTTGGCCTACAGCCAGCAGGAATTGATGATCCGCTCCGCGGAGGCTTATTTCGGTGTTCTGCGGGCAGAAGAGGAGTATCGGCTGGCCCAGTCGGAAGAAAAAACCCTCCGCACCCAGCTCACAGAAATAAAAAATCGCTACAAGCTGGGCCTGATGCGGGATACCGATGTGTTCGAACTGCAGGCCCAACATGACATTGCCAAAGCTGCGGTCATCATCGCGCAGAGCCAGGTGGACATCATGAAAGAGAATATGGCCCTGCTCACCGGCACCTACATCGATATGGTCAACCCCCTTCCCAAGGATATTCCCATTGAACCACCACAGCCCTATGAGTTGTCCGAGTGGGAGGATTTCGCCAAGAAGACCAACTACCGATTGATCGCATCACAGTTCGCGCTGGAAGCAACTGAGAAGGAACTGTCAGAGAAGAAGGCGGGTCATGCTCCCACGGCTGATCTGTTTGTACGCTATGAACACCGTGATGTGGGTGGCGGTTTCACTCCCTCTTCAGACACCACCACTATCGGTGTGCAAGTATCACTGCCCCTGTACACCGGCGGCATCACCTCATCCCAAGTGCGAGAAGCCGATCACCGCGTCCAGGAAGCCCGCTACAACGTTGAGCTGGCGCGCCGTAACGCCCTGCGGGAAACCCGGCAGTATCACACCCAGGTCAATGCCAATGTGGCCAGCGTACAGGCCCGTCTGCGCGCGGTGAAGTCCAACAACAGTTCTTTGCGGGCAGTCAAAGCCGGCTGGCAGAACGGTATCCGCACCATGACAGACGCCATTTCAGCTCAGCGCAAGGTCTATCAGGCTCGCAAAGAGTACGCTGTGTCCCGCTACGATTACATTCTTAACACATTAAAACTCAAAAAAGCGGCTGGAGTTCTCTCGCCCGATGATTTACAAACCCTGAATACCTGGCTGGACAGCCCAACCGATACTGTGAGTTCCATCCTGGAAGAAGACGAGTCGTACCTGGAAGAAGTGGACGATCTCAAGTTTGAACGTGAAATAACAACATTTGAAGACGAGAAAAAACAGGACAGCGGAAAGTCCCATAAGAGTCTTTATGATGCGTTCAAAGCATGGCGAGAAGGCAATTAAAAACAACACCATGCGTAAGCACTAAAAAATTCAAATTAACAAAAAGTGAGGGGGTTCCACTCCGAGGCCGGGCCTGAATCTGCCGAAGGAGGGGAATACGCTAAATGGATAAAGACCTTAAACTGGATCAGAAAACTCGTATGCTTCAACAACACGCTCGCTATCTGGCATTTGTGGCCGCCATCGCAGGCAGCACTGGGGCAAGTGCTCAGCTACTGCATAACGTCACCATCGGTAACCCCAAGGCATTGGGCCTGGGTAACGCGGTCACCGCAGATCCACCGGGAATTGACTCCATCCACTTTAACCCTGCCGGCCTTTCCAAAATCAAGGGCCGCCAGATGAACATCAAGCTGTTGGCGGCCCACATGACCATCGACGGCTCCGTGGGCTCCCCCACCAAACCCACAGACACGACCAAAAGCACCTTCTATGAAGGTCACAAAAACGATCCCAATCGCCCGGAATGTAACAGCGGCGACACGCCAACCCAGGATCAGATCAACCAGTGCTGGGGTTATGACCCGATCGCCAATTCCAGCACCAGCATTGAGGGACCCGGCCTGATGCTGCCCTTTGTGGGCTTCACCGAAGTGCCTCTGCTGGCATTCCCCTCTGGTGGTATTGCGTTTGAGGACCCCTCACGAGGCTGGACCTTTGGTACCGCGGTATACTCACCACAAGGCATCGGCTATGTAAGGGACGACAAGGACCCGGCAGACGGCAATGGTGACCCCGGCTCCTACCAGGGTATCAACGTGGGCGTGACCCGACTCACCTATTTCTCGCCCACAGTGGCCATTCCCGTGAGTGAACAGTTGTCATTCGGTGTCGGCGTCAACTTCTCCTACCAGGGCATGGCACTGGACACCTACATTCGCGCCCCCCTGGAGACCACCCAGTTTCTGACCGACCTGGAAGACTTTACCGATCTGCACATTATCCGCCCCTACGACACCGTTGGCCGGCTGTCGCTGGAAATGGACGACTACATGTCGGTGGGTTTCAACTTCGGTATTCTGTATGAGCCCTATGACTGGCTGTCCTTTGGTTTCCTCTACCAGAGCGAAACCACATCCCAGCTCTCCGGCGACTACAAAATGGAGAACACCGATGAATTCCAGGCCACCACCCACGGTCTGGCCCTGATTCCAGGCGCTATTCTGGGTGCCGTTGGCGGTGCTTCCTTCAACGGCACCGCGGTGGAGAAAGGCACCGTGGAACTGGAATACATCATGCCGCAGAACATTTCCTTCGGCACCTCCATCAAGCTGCTGCCCAACCTGAAAGTAAACGTGGATTTGCGCTGGGTTGAATACAGTGTCTGGGACGAGCTGCAGTTCGAGTTCAGCAACAACGTAGACTTCCTCAACCTGTCCAGCATCATCTACACCATCTCCGGCAATTTTGGCCTGACGGACAACGCCGACCCGGATGAAATGCGTATCCGCCGCGACTACGATGACACCTGGTCACTGGCCATCGGTGCGGAATATCAGTGGAACGACAATCTGGTACTGCGTGCCGGTTACGAGCCCCGCACCGGCGCCATCCCCAGCTCCTCAGCTGACATGTTGTTCCCCATCGGCGACGCGGACCTGTTCACGGCCGGATTCGGCTGGCAGATCAGCGGCACCACCCGGGTGGATGCGGCCATCGGCGTGCTCTATTCCGAGCAGAAAATTGATGCCTGTGAGTCCAGTAACGCCAACACCTGTAACGAAGGTGATGTGGTCTACAATCCCTACTACTCCATGCCTTTTGAGACAGAAACAACCGCCTACATCGGGGCAATCTCCATCGACAAGAAGTTCTGACCGAGAGGCAACACCCACTCTCCAAGCCCGGCCCAGTGCCGGGCTTTTTGTTTTCTTTGCGCTGACAAAATCACCTCATTTGCTTCGAATTCCTTGAAAACGACCTGCCCATAGGCCACCTACAACACCAAATAGTCCTTTCGGTCGATGCCACATTTTGTACATAAAGTTATAAATAATGGGCGCGTAATAAGGACACCACGACGCGGCTTCAGGGCAACATTCCAAACAACAATCGGGCCCTGACAAAACAATAAACAACATCTTAATTCAGAGAGTTTAAGACGTAGGGGAACCCAATATGCATCCGCGGCAACTTGTCGTGGCAGTAGCCACTATTCTGTTTTCATTCTTCGCGATCAGCACCCAGGCTTCGGAAAAAATCAGTGAGGACAACCTCTGGGTCTACGATGACGACATCACCGTACCCTCTTTGCTCCACCCTGCCGATCCGGCGTCTGAGGTGATCTACCTGCCGGCAAACGTGTTTGTTCCCACCAGTGATGATCCCAGCCAGCGCTTTCCGGCCATTATCTTCATCAGCAGCTGGGCCCTGAATGAACATGAATATGCACCCCAGGCAGAAATGCTCGCCGCTAACGGCTACGTGGTGCTGAGCTACACAGCGCGGGGCTTTTATAATTCACCCGGACAGATCACCACCGCCGGTGTGGAGGATTATGCCGATGCGTCCTCGGCTATCGATTACCTGCTGGACAGCGCTAACGGTTATCCCGTGGATGCGGACGCCATCGGCGTATCCGGCATTTCCTATGGTGCCGGCATCGCCCTGCTGACCGGGTTTACCGATCCTCGCGTCAAAGCCATCGCGGCCATGAGTGGCTGGGTGGATCTGATCGACTCACTGTGGGCCGGCAATACACCCAATTCAGCCTGGATCAATCTGCTGATCGCCAGTGCACAGCCAATTCCCTTCATCGCCAGCAACAATCCCAGCCCGGAGATTGAAGCCAACTACATGAACATGAAGTTGCACGAGAACGTGCCGGACACCAAAGAATGGGGTTATGTCCGTTCCGCCAAGACTTACCTGGACGACGTCAACAGCCGCGAAAATCCACCGGCCGTGTACATTGCCAACAACCTGCATGACTACCTGTTCCAGCCGGACAGCCTTTTCATCGCGTTGGATCAATACAATGGACCCTGGCGCCTGGACCTGAGTCGGGGTATCCACGGCTCCGGCGAGGCCGGCGGCCTGCTGGGCAACGAGGATCACACCATCTGGCTGAACGTGGGTATGTGGTTTGATCATCACCTGAAAGGCATTGAAAACGGCATCGACCAGGCAGCACCGTTCAGCACCAAAGTTCTAAATACCGGCCGCCGGGAAAGCTACGGCTCCCTGCACCCGGAAGATGAGATCAAAGTGTTCAACCTGATTCCGGAATCCGGCGCCCAGGGCGGCCTGTTGTCTGATGAGTACAGCAACACCGTGGCCATGGACCTGCAGTTCAGTACGTTGGACAAAGTGGCCAATGCCGGCGGCTTCCAGGGCGCCTATGCCCACACCGGACGCACCCTGAACACCAACAGCATCCTGCCGGAGTACGGACTGGTGTTCACCACTCCGGTGCTGTCTGAACCGTTACGCTTACGGGGTGAAGCCAAAGTACACCTGTCCGTGGTCGCTGAAGACAAGGCCCAGTATTTTGCCTATCTGTACTACCTGGACCCTCAAACCGGCATGGCCAACTGGGTGGGTCATGCGCCCTTCTCCTGTCACGCATCAGAAGGTTGTGCCACCACAGAGGGACAGGTTGAAGAGATCATCCTGGATTTTTACTGGACCTCAGTGGACATTCCCGTCGGCAAGCAGTTGATGCTGGTGATCGATGGCAAAGACCCGGACTACTGGCGCTATGCCACCACACCCGAACTCAATACCGTGGTGTTTGACAGCGATGCACAAGCCACCCTGGAGCTGCCCATCGTGTGGGAGAATTCCCAATACGACGATCCGGTGGCCAATTACCAGGAGGCGCAAGGGCTTAACCGCAGTGCGGATGGCAACGCCAATAGCGCCAAAGGCTTTGGTGGCACGCTCCCGTTATTCCTGCTGCCTCTATTAACCGCCCTTTTCACTCTTCGCCGCCGCTCTAACTGATATCCTTGGGGCCCGTCAAGCGGGCCCCTGATCAATTTATCCCCTAACCCACCTCTTATTCAGGGATTTGTGAAGCCTTACTCACAGAATTCCTGTGCCCCTCTGGAAACCGGCTATGTTTAATCTTGTTACTATCGTACTGATTACGATGATTCATGGTTTTCCATTGAGTATTTGGCATGTTGTTGAATCGTTTAACCTGCAGTGTTATTCCCGGTCTGATTGCGTTGAGCCTTGCGGCCTGTGGCGGTGGAGGCAGCTCCGACGGCAATGCTTCCGACGACAATTCCTCCCCCTCGGTCAGCACCAGTACCATCCAGGGCGAAGTGGTAAAAGGGGTGGTGCGTAACGCCATCGTTACCGCCTATGCACTGGATAATGGCCAGGTGGGCTCGGTCCTCTCCAGCACCGAAACCGACAGCCTGGGCCAGTACCGATTGTCCATCCGCGGTCATAGCGGCCCCATTTACATTGCGGTGACCCCCAACGGCAACAGCACGCAGATGGTCTGCGACTACAGTGGTGGCTGTGGCGACTACACCAGTGTGAGCGAACTGGATCTGAACGAAAATGGAAGCATCGATTTCGGTGAGTCCTTTACCGTCGCCAGCGACTTTATCCTCACTACCACCCTGCCCTCTGCAGCCAGCACCCAGGCCGGGATCTCCACACTGACCCACCTCGCGACCCAGTTGGCCCTCAGCTATCCCCAGGGACTGAACGACGTGTCCATCGCGGTAGCACAATCCCAGATTGAAAACCTGTTTGCAGTCTCAGACCTGAGCAGTACGGACCTGGTGGACCTGACCGACAGTACAGCAGTCGCCAATGCCGACGCCGATGAGCTGCGCTACAGCCTGATGTCCAGTGCGTTGTTAGGCATCAGCAACGATGCTGCCATGGCTCAGGTATTAGAGAGCATCGTGCAACAACTGCAGATCAATAACGGACAGTTGATTACCCATACCGACAGTGGCAGCGTGCCCACCCTGCTGGACCTGATTGAAGCGGCCTTGACCACCGCCCAGGCCCTGGACCTTGACACCCTGGCAAGTGAATTCAGCCTGGCAGCAGCAGGCCTGCTGAGCAGCGAATCTGGCAGCCTGACCTCAGCGCAGCCTTCCCCCACCGCTGGCGGCACCAATGCCGAGGTAATGGAAAGCTTTATCGCCGACATCCAGCTGTGGCAGGGGTATCTGAGCCTGTCACCAGACCAGCCCTCCTTTGGCGACGTGGTATCTGCCATCGGCGTCTCCACCGGAGCCGACCTGGCCAACCTGCTGAAGGCCATCTCCATTGCGGGCCAGTTCGGCCCTGTGGTGGCCCTGCCCGATGCCGCCTTGAGCGCTGCCTGTAACAGCCTCGCCAATTATTTTGCGCGGCTGGCCTGCCGCTCTCTCATCGCCGGCAAGTCGCTGGAGGAAATCTGCAACGGTTCCCTTAACTTGGTACTGTTCGGCCGCTCCCTATGCGATATTCTCAACGATCTTACCTTGCCCCTGGGCAATGGCCTGACCGGTGACTTTGCCCTGTGGGACGGCGTTGCCCGAATCTACGGCACCACCAATAACGTGATCGTCGACATCACCTTCACCGCCAGTGACAACTACCGCTCCAACTACGGCTTCACCATCAACGGCAGCGCCGAATCAGAAACCGGTATCCTCGAGATCACTGACGGCCGCTTCAACCTGGTGTTTGATGGTGGCCTGGATATCCAGAATCTGAAACTACCGGAAACTGCGTCCGGCAACCTGAACGTGGAATACACCCAGTTCACCACCCTGGACAACAGCAACCCCACCTCCTTTAACGGCGATCTAAGCCTGGCTCTGGACTTGAGCGGAGTTACCGAGGCGGCAGACGATGAATCCCCTTATGCCGGACTGGACAGCATTGATATCAGCATGACCGCGGCAGGCGCGTTCCAGTCTTTGAGCGGCGATCAGTTTGACGGTTCCATAACGTTGGATGGAGGGCTGGACAGCGAAATCCAGTTCCAGTTTGAAACCGATCTGCCGGATTACAGTGATCGCGCCACCATCACCGTACGCAGCACACCACAACAGATTTCCCAGGGACTGATTGACGAAATCGTAATGGAATGGGCTGGCAAGCGTTATGAAATCCTGTACTTCTTCGCACCCTATTACGGTGTGCGGATGACCAATCAGGACGGCGTCATCGTGGACCTGGATCTGAGTGTGGATGACAACGATGTGGCAGGCTACCTGCTGCTCAACGGCACCCGCTATGGTGTGATTTCGCCCTTGAATGGCAGCCTGATGTTCACCTTGTCCAATGGGTTGAACATTCTGTTGTGACGCTGAGGCTTACCAGACACAACTAAAAAAGGGAGCGCTAAGCTCCCTTTTTTGTTCACGTAATCGTGCTACAGGCCATTTCTGTTACACAAAGTACATCAACAACCAGTCGGCGATCAAAGCAGGCTTGGATTCACCTTCGATTTCAATGCTGTACTCTGCGGAAAACAGGAACTGGCCAGGATTTTTTTCAGTCACTTCTTTCAGTGTGGCCACGGCCCGCACTTTGGCTCCGGTCTTCACCGGTGCCAAAAACCGGATTTTATCAAAGCCGTAATTCATGCCCATCTTCAAACCGGCGGGAATCACCAGCTCGGACATTTGCGACTGCAGATAAGGCAGCAGGGACAAAGTCAGAAAACCGTGGGCAATGGTGCCGCCAAACGGGGTACTCTTGGCTTTCTCAACGTCAACGTGAATGAACTGGTGATCCAGTGTCGCATCGGCGAACGCGTTGATACGGTCCTGCTCGATCTGGAACCATTCTGAGGCCCCCATGGGCTTTCCAACATACTCTTGCAGAGTCGCGGCATCTACTGACTTCATATTATTTCCTCTGTGTCTAAAAATGTATAAAACCAAACGCTAATCGTTGAACAGTTTTTCCAGCTGGGACTCCACCAAAGACCATGGAATCAGCAGCGGTTTTTTGGTCACGGTCAGGGTGCAGGATTCGCCAACGACGAGATATTCAACATGAAACCCCTTGCCTTTGGCATAGCCTTTTTCGCTGTCGCCCTCAAACTCAACATCGTGTTTATCGGCCAGCCGCACCAATCGTTCCACGATGACTTTAGGATCTTCTTTCAATCGGCCGGTAACGGACCTGGTCATAACTACTCCCAATTGGGCCATTCGCCCACTTCAAACCCGATTAGCAGGCGCGTATTTTATCATTAAACGGGCCGCTGTCATGCGTCCAGACACCCCGAAAACGGCCGCAATGGGCTGATCAATCGGCTAAATTCAATACCTCAACCAGGTTTTTGCTACTGTATTCCAGCAGATCAGCCACCGATTCCTGTCGGATCTGCGCCAGAATTTCAACAATGCGAAACAAATTGAGAGGGGAATTGGGGCGATCCCGCGCAAAACAGGGGGGAATATCCGGCGCGTCGGTTTCGAAGACGATGGCCTCCCGGGGCAGGGCTTTCAGGATGCCACGCAAGCGACTGGCACGCTCGTAGGTGGCGGCGCCCCCAAAGCCGATTTTGAAACCCAGATCAACCGCTTGCTGTGCCTGTTGCAAGCTGCCGGAAAACGCATGCAGGATGCCCCCGAACGAAAAACGCAGCTTGCGCACGGATTTCTGAATCAGGTCCTGGGTTTTGCGGGAATGGATGATCACCGGCAGGCCATGACTTCCAGCGATGTGTAACTGGGCCTCGAACAACGTCACTTGCTGCTCCAGGTCTTCCGTGCCGTGAAAGCAGTCCAAACCGATCTCCCCCACGGCCACCACACTAGCATCCGCTAATTGTGCGTCCAGCCTGGCGGTCAGCCCTGCAATGGACTCAGCGGCATGATCCATCATGAAACAGGGATGCAGCCCATAGGCCGGCAACAACCGGGGATAGCAGGTGACATCACGGTACGCCTGGAGGACTTCAGACATCCTTGGCCACTGTGCCAGTGTCACCCCTGGCACCAGGATGGCGGACATGCCGCTCTGGTGGCAGGCACGCAGCAGCTCATCCCGCGTGGCATCGAACTGGGGGAAATCGACATGGCAGTGACTGTCTATCAATCCGTGCATGCTAAAAGTCCATACATGCTTTCAATCCGGGTGTGGCAAGCAAAAAACGGGGGCTCTATGAGAGCCGCGAAGCCATCACCATGATGGCCCGATTTCGTTTCCGGAAGCAAATCAATCGCCATTCGTTGGGGGGTCGCTCAGATCAACGATCTCCTAGGCGAAATAGCCTGCCCGGTCCTGCAGAATATGATCTGCAATATAGTTCGACAACGCGTACACGCTTTCCTGGGGGTTCACAATGATGGAGGTGGGAAACAGGCTCGCATCACACACAAACAGCCCTTTCACATCGTGGGTTTCCCCGTAGGGATTCACCACCGAGCTGGTCGGGTCAGCCCCCATTCTCATGGTACCTTGAGGGTGGTAGGACACCATTCGTATGGCGAATGGATTGTTTTCAATACCGTCCACCACCGCATCAATGTCCTCCACCGACTCAATGATGCGCTTGTCACCGGTGGGCAGAAACACCCGTTCCGCGCCAGCCGCAAAGTAGATCCTGGCGGCGGCCTTGAAGGCGGCTTTCATAGCGGGAAAGTCGCTGTCCGCAACTTGGTAGTCGATCTGCTTTTTTCCGTCCACCAGGCTAACCTGGCCAACATTATGATCATGGATCAGGGTGACGCAGGATGCATAGTTTTTGGCCCTGGACATAAAATCCAGATAGGCCTTACCGGTACCGGGTTCGGTGGACATGCCCAGCTCCACTGGTCCGGCACCACCGCCTTCCAGCACGAAACCGCCTTTGTCCGGGTGCTCGAATTCATCCACATACACACCCAACATGGCGCCGCGCCAGGTAAACACATCGCTGCCGAATTCGGCCACCACCATGGTGGAGGGATGACACGCAAAGTTCTTACCCACCTGACCACTGCTATTGCCCAACTCACTGCGTTGGAACAGCAACGGACTCTGGATAGCACCGGCCGCGGTCACCACCACCTTGGCTTGCACGGACATCTTGGCCACGGTGCGCCCCGTTTCCGGATCACGGACCTCCGCCTCCACACCTTTTGCGCGTCCGCCCTCGGCCACAATCCGCGTCACCGCAGTGTCGGTGAAGATCCTGGCACCGTGATGAGAAGCCCAGGGCAAATAGGTCACCAGCATGGACTGTTTGCGGTCGGTTTTGCAGCCCGAGAGACAGTGGCCGGTCAGGGCACATTCCCGAATATTGCGCTGCAAAGGTTTCACCGACCACCCCAGGGCTTCTGCACCCTGTTGCAGCTTGCGACTGTTTTCATTGATCTCATGGGGCTGGTTGGTATGGATGCCCAAATTGGATTCAATCTTATCAAAATACGGTGCCAGCACCTCCGGGGTCAGATTGGTGAGGCCGTATTCCACCGCCCACTTTTCCAGGATGAAGTCCGGCACCCGGAAGGTTACGCAACCATTCACCACCGTAGACCCACCCAGGCAGCGGCCCTGCAATACCAGCAGATCACCCTGGCTGGTCGCCTGATTGCCGCCGTCCTGATACAACAGTTCCAGCATGTCCGGAAACTTTTCGTTAAAACGGGAAGACGGTACATGGGAGCCCGCCTCCAGTACGATCACGCTCTTGCCGGCTGCCGCCAGCTCATAGGCCATCACGGCGCCACCGGCACCGGAACCGATCACCACAGCATCCGCCTCCAGGTTCAAAGAGGTGCTCTTCACCTGGGCTGCGGTCGTCACATTCAGCATCATATTCATTATACCTTTTGGGCTTGGGCCAGGTTCGTCGAGGCAGGCAAAGGCGCTTCACCCAGCGAGGGCAGCCCCCATTTTTCGGAAACCGGGCCATCGAAACCCAGTGGTGCCCAGGTGGACTCTTCCCGCCAGTAGCTGGCATACACCAATTTTTTCAGGATGGTGACAATCCCCTGCTGCATGGGGTGACCGGACTGCCAGGCATCAATGTAGGCGATCGCATCCGTTGGCGATAAACGACTGAAACGGGAGAAATGCCAGCCGGTCACCAGGGGAGCGTGCTCGAACACATCGATCACCATGCCCAGGTCAGAACGCACCTTCTCATCCATCATGGCGAACAGGTGATCCAGATTCGCGACAACAGGCACCTGTTCCAGCGGCGTCATGGAGGTGCCGTCGGTGGGTAATAAAATGCGGGAAAAATGGGTAAAGAACGCAACTTGGGATGCTGTGAGGACGTCCCCGGCAGGAAGCTCACCAGCGGGATGCCTGGAACAGGCAGACACCAAGGTTCCGAGACCCAGCACCAGGGCGCTGTGGGCACCCAGGCTCATAAAACGTCGACGGTTGATTGGCGCCAGTGCCGATTCCAATTCGTTTTGTAATTCTTTTGACACGATGGTTTGCGACATAGGTTCATTCCATATAGCTGACCCAAGAGTCTACACAGAATAATCTTGGGTTGGAAATGACCAAATATACCGGGAACCTGACAATTCGAACCAAAATCCACTGGCTTGATATGGATCAAAACCGCATCTCCGCCATGCGCTATCCTGAAGATGAAAGGGGATCGTTTTTCCTTAACCGAGAAAGAGAAGGGAGTACCAATGACCTTGGATAAGCATGATTTGCTGCACGAATTTCCTGAAAGCCGGGATGCCATTCATGAACTGAAAATGAATAACAACCACTTCGCCAAGCTATTCGACCAGTACCACGAGAAAGATCACGAGGTTCACCGTATCGAGATCGGCGCAGAGAACACCAGCGACGAGTATCTGGAGGTACGCAAAAAAGAGCGCCTGCTGTTGAAAGACGAACTCTATAAAATGATCAGGGATTTTGAACAGGCCTGATGTGTTGGCGGGTTCTCATCTAAAAAAGGGGCTAGTGCCCCTTTTTTTTGATACGGATAGTTTGACTCTTTCACCGCGTTATATTCAACGCTTGCAGATGGCGCCCGAGATGTCTTTGTATTTGTCGTCACACGCGGTCAGCTTGCGGTTGCCGTACTGGGATTGTGGCCCGTTGCGATTAAACACGCCCGCGTCAAACTGCCAACGCACACCCAAGGTCACGGCGGACGCCTCAAACCAGTCATGGGTTTCGCCAGCAACATCTTCATATTCCGCCAACTGAGTAAAATACTCCCCGAACAATATAAGGCTGTCCGTTAAACGAAAATCCAGTCCCAGTGCGTAGGAAACATCGTTGCCGTCCACATCATCAGAGCCCGTACTGCGGCTATCCACCCGATCGTCAAAATAGAGCGTTTCATTCCAGCTCACTTCCGCCAGCCATTTGGCGTAACCCACTTTGCCATACAGCCGAAATGTGTCCCCCAGCGGTAACATGCCCTTGATGGAAATATTGGCCGCAGTAAGGTTGGCTTGGTATTCCGCAGTGGACGACGCCTGGTGGCCATTCACATCTGCGTTCTGGTATCGATATTCGCTGTCGGCATCTCCATAGTCGGAATAGGCCACTTCGATGGCTACGTAACGGGATATCTCCCACCCGAGCTGAATTTGATAGGCAATATCGCTGTCTGACGTATCGTAGTTCTGTTCGCCGCCACCCCCCAACTCGTAGAACAGGTCGTCAATGCCGGAATAGCTGCTGGTACCCGCAGCGGCCCCAATATATAACTTGCTATCAGATGCCCAGCCATACTGGGCCAGGAATAAAAGCGAAATACATGAATAAAGACGAAATTGTGTGAGCCCCATTGGTACGCCCCTACTTCTTATTATGTTCCCGGAAAATAAAAAAGCCCGGTCGAAACCGGGCTTTCTTTTTAGCCTGTCTTGCTGGGTTATACAAGCTTTTCCAGTTCAGGAACCGCTTCAAACAAATCAGCAACCAGGCCGTAATCCGCCACCTGGAAGATCGGGGCTTCTTCGTCTTTGTTGATGGCAACAATGACTTTACTGTCTTTCATACCGGCCAGATGCTGGATCGCACCGGAGATGCCAACAGCAACGTAAAGCTGCGGCGCAACAATCTTACCGGTTTGACCAACCTGCATATCGTTGGGAACAAAACCGGCGTCTACCGCGGCGCGGGAAGCACCCACAGCAGCACCCAGCTTGTCTGCCACTTTGTACAGCATCTCGAAGTTATCGCCGTTTTGCATGCCGCGACCACCTGAGATAACGATCTTGGCAGCAGTCAACTCAGGACGATCGCTCTTGGCCAGCTCTTCACCCACGAAGGAGGAAACGCCGGCGTCTTTGGCAACACCCAGGTTCTCAACAGCAGCAGAACCACCTTCTGCGGCAACCGGATCAAACGAGGTGCCACGTACGGTCAACACGTTGGTCGCCTGAGAGCTCTCAACGGTAGCAATCGCGTTACCTGCGTAAATTGGACGCTGGAATGTGGTTGCGCTCACCACACCGGAGACTTCAGAAATCATCTGCACATCCAGCAACGCCGCTACGCGGGGCAGGAAGTTTTTACCGGAAGTGGTGGCAGGGGCCAGGATGTGGCTGTAGCCTTTGCCCACTTCAGCAACCAGGTCGGCGACGTTTTCCGCCAGTTGGTGTTCGTAGGCGGCATCGTCTGCCAGCAATACTTTGGAAACGCCTGCAATCTTGGCTGCAGCTTCTGCCACTGCGGCACAACCGGAACCGGCGACCAATACTGTGATATCACCACCGATGGCCTGAGCAGCTGCTACAGTGTTCAGGGTAACACCCTTCAAGCTGGCATTATCGTGTTCTGCATAGACTAATACGCTCATTAGATCACCTTCGCTTCGTTTTTCAGCTTGTCAACCAACTCTGCAACGTCGGCTACCTTGATACCAGCCTGACGTTCGGCAGGCGGCTCGACTTTAACAGTCTTCACCAGCGGAGTAACGTCAACGCCATAGTCGCCCGGAGCTTTGACATCCAGGGGCTTCTTCTTGGCTTTCATGATGTTGGGCAGAGAAGCGTAGCGGGGTTCGTTGAGACGCAGGTCAGTGGTTACAACCGCCGGCAGTTTCAGGTCTACAGTCTGCAGGCCGCCGTCGATTTCACGGGTCACTTTAACGGAGCCGTCGGCCACGTTCACTTCAGAAGCGAAAGTGCCCTGAGCCATACCAGCCAATGCCGCCAGCATCTGGCCAGTCTGGTTGTTGTCGCCGTCGATAGCCTGCTTACCCAGAATCACCAGCTCAGGCTTTTCTTCATCAACAATGGCTTTGAGCAATTTGGCAACACCCAGTGGCTGCACATCGGCTGCTTCAACCAGAATGCCACGATCAGCACCCAGCGCCAGAGCAGTACGGATTTGCTCCTGAGCTTCTTTAGGACCTACGGCCACCGCGATAATCTCGGTAGCAACCCCCTTCTCTTTTAAACGAACAGCTTCTTCAACAGCGATTTCGCAGAAGGGGTTCATGGCCATCTTGACGTTAGTCAGGTCGACACCGCTGTGATCAGCAGCCACCCGAACCTTAACGTTGTAGTCAACAACTCGTTTGACAGCAACAAGAACCTTCATGGAACCCTCGGCTTTATAATGGAATGTGGATTTACGGTGTCGTTCCGCTCCTGATTCGGAGGGGGACACCACGCGATCGTCGACAGTACAGGCACCGAACAGGATAGTACAGTGAATTACCTATACTTTGACCGCCCTAGTTAAAAGCGCGAGGTATCTTGCCGTTTTATGTCAGGTAGGTCAATAGCAAATCAGGCAGCACAGCCCGTCCCCCGCGCCAATGCGGCTTCGTCTATTAGGACAAAATGGCCGGGAAAAATCAAACAGTTAGTGACATCAGCAACGCACCAAACTGTGCCGATCGCTTTTTATACAGCCCGCACCAATCCTGCCCACCTCAAAAACAAGACGATAGTCCGAAAGGAGCGGTTATAAGACCATAAAAATCCATTACACTAGCGCCGTCGCTCTACCCATAGAAATAGCGCGGCTTTGCTAATTTTGTTAGGGCTACGCACTGCCCTCTTTTAGATCAATTGGAGTACTTAAAGGATGAAGAAGCTTTTCGCTCTGCTCGCCGCATACGTTTTGAGTTCTGCGGCCTACTCTCTGGACATTGGCGGCATTACCCTGCCGGATTCCATGCAAGCCGGAGGTACTGAATTGCAACTGAATGGCGCCGGTATCCGGGACAAATGGTTGCTGGACCTGTATGTGGGTGGGCTCTACCTCCCCGCCAAGCAAACCGACGGGGATGCCATCCTGCAGGCATCGGAACCGATGGCCATTCGCCTGCACATCATTTCCGGCATGATTACCAGTGAGAAGATGACCAAAGCCACTGTGGAGGGATTCGACAACGCCACTCACGGAGAGACAGCACCACTGCAGGCTGAAATCGACCAGTTTCTGGCAACCTTCGCCGAGCCCATCAAAGAAGGCGATATTTTCGATTTCATTTATCAGCCGGGTACCGGAGTGCAGATCGTCAAGAACGGACAGAATGCCCAGCTTATCAAAGGTGACGTGGCCTTCAAATCCGCCCTGTTCGGCATCTGGATATCGGATCGCCCGGCGCAGAAATCGTTGAAGAAAGAGATGCTCGGCCTTAAGGGCTGAGCGGTGTTCTGGTCCGGTCCGGCATGTGATGCGATGACGTCACATGCCACCTGACTCTGTCTTAATTTATTCATTAATCCTTCACGTTCAAGCAACAGTAGCGATCTAAAGTCAGCATCGAGGTTTCATATATTGCGGAGATCAAGATGCTTCAGGAACAAAACCTTACTCAGCGCTCAGTGGAATTCAGTCAAAAGCCTCGAATTTTTGCCGAATTCATCACGACGGAGCAGGAAATTCGCTGCGCACAGAAAATGCGCTATGAAGTTTTCTGCGAAGAGTACAAAGTCGAGCTTCCCGTCAATATGGTTTGGAACGGCCATCCTATCGATGTGGACGAACTGGATGATCATTGTCTTCACCTGGTGGTGCGCACTCAGCACGACGGGGAAATCATCGGCTATACCCGGGTTCTTACCTGCGATCTGGCCAAGCGTTTCGGACGTTACTACTCCAGCCATGAGTTTGACATCAGCAACGTGATCGACCGCCCGGGCCGCTTTCTAGAAATCGGCCGCACCTGCATTCACCCCGAACACCGCAATGGTGCCACCATCGCCGTCCTGTGGGCTTTTCTCGCAAAATTCATGCAGGAAAACGATTACCAGTATCTGTTCGGCTGCGCCAGCGTTTCCCTGGAAGACGGTGGTGAAACACTGGCGGCACTGAATCCGGTGATCCGGGAAAAATACATGGCGGATGATGAGTTCCGGGTCAGCCCCAAAGTCCCCTTCAAACTGCGCAAAGGGTTGCAGCAGGGCAAAGCGAACTTCCCGCCGCTGTTGAAAGCCTATACCCGAATGGGCGCCCGCATCTGTGGTGAAGCCTGTTGGGATCCGGACTTCAACGTAGCCGACCTGTTTGTACTGCTGGACATCAACAACGTTGCCAATCGCTACGCCCGTCACTTCCTGAAGGATCGCGAAGCGGCATGATAAAACAATGTTGGTCAGCCGCCCGCCTGTTCTTGCACATCCTGGCGGGCGTGCTGTTGCTGGTGCTGACCGGCTCGCTCTGGAACAATAAAACCAAACTGGTAAAACGCACCAAACAATGGTGGTTGGCACGGACCACCCGCCTGCTGGGCATTGATGTCAGTATCAAAGGTGATATACCAAAGCCCGAACACGGCAAGGGGGTTTTGTTTGTCAGTAACCATGTTTCCTGGATCGACATTCCCCTGATCGGGGGTTTGTCCCAACTGAATTTTCTGTCGAAGGCCGAAGTGCGGAACTGGCCCATCATCGGCAAGTTGGCGGACGGTACCGGCACCCTGTTTATCCAGCGAGGCTCCGGTGATGCAGAGCGGGTGTCACAGTCCATCGCCGACTATCTGGATGAAGGGCGCTCGGTGTTGTTCTTTCCTGAAGGCACCACCAGTGATGGCAGGCAGGTTCGGCGTTTTCACGGCAAACTGTTCAAGGCGGCCCAACACACCGAAATCAACGTCTGTCCGGTGGCCATACATTACCACCTGGCGTCTGCAGAAAAGAATCCGGTCCCGTTTATCGGCGACGATGAATTCGCTGAGCACTTATGGAATCTGCTGCGTCACGAGCGCGTTACCGCTACCGTGGAATTTCTACCGGTGCGCCCCGTAGACCTGACAGAACTGGATAAGTTTGTTAAAGGGGTGCAGCAGGAAGTGGCCTCGTCTGTAGCCGGTCATCATGCCCAGTATCAGGCTAATACCAATACTCAATCGCCTGGTGCATCCATTCCCTGCGATCTGACGGATGAGGCAGCCAGTTTCTGAAGCTGGCTGTCGCCCGAATCAAAAACTCCATCAAACACTGATGCCGGCGCAGCACCCGCTCATGGCGGTGGGGCAATACGGGATTGAATACGCCCAGGGCGTTGAACATCTGCAGGGGGTTTTTCTTGATCCAGAGCCAGGACCCCATCTCCAGCGTTAAGGGAAGATAAGTACCTTTACGGGTATTCAGAGTTTGTTTGTAAACATGATCCCACAGATCCCCGTGCGTGGTGTAATTACGGGACTGGGGCTCGATTAGATAAAAACTGAAGGTGGGATGGGTGCGCCGGAACAACAACCTGAGGGCAAACATTTCCCCGATGTCGTCAAACGGATCCGGCGTATAGGCATAGGGAAACCACACCTGATCCTGATGCCCGAAACCGGAATGGCAATCTAGGGAAATCACAAAGCTGGATTCCTTGACAATGCTCTCCACCATGCGAATGACGGCGTTGGCCTCTTTCTCCATGGGTTCGTCCCGACGCCCCCGATACCAGGGTATATGCCGGCTAAAACGTTGCCCACCCAGTAAAAAAGGCACTTTTCCGGTAGCATCAATGGGCGCGTTGCGCATCAGGTCCACGCCATTGAGATTGCTGCGGGTACGCCGCAACATGCCGGAAGGATTGACCAACGGCACAAACAGAATACGCACGTCGTCCAGCATGGCATCCAGGCTTTCATCCCAGTCCATCCGGTTGAACAGCGTGTGCATGAACGACAGAATTACCTGGGTGCCTATGCGTTCCACTCCATGCACACCACCGGTAAAAATCACGGTGGGCACGTCTGCCTTGGCGTTGCCAATCTCAAAACAATAGATGGGCAGGCAGTCATCACCGCACTCAATGGCGGTCAGTGTGTGAATTCGGGCGGGCAAATCCGGTTGTTCGAGCCACCGGTCCATTTGATAAAGCTCAGGCAGGCCTTTGAGGACCCGGTCGGAACGTATAAGAGTCAAGAAAGGAGGCTCCATTACAACGAATGCAGCCGTTTTATAGCATTTTGATTGCAGGACTATGACAGTTGCGATTTCATCCGCATATTTAAGATGCCGCCAGGGCTAGTCTGGCAACCGGGGTAAGCCAGTGGCATCGCAGCCATGGTTGGGACAATAGCCAGCGGGATTCTTCGCCAGATACTGCTGGTGATATTCTTCTGCATAATAGAAATCGAAGCGATCCACAATTTCTGTGGTACTGGGTTCCAGTCCCCGCTCGGTCAGTGCCCGGTTATAGGCCGCTTGTGTCGCCTCGGCCTCAGCTCGCTGCTCTGGCGACGTGGGATAGATGCCAGAACGGTACTGGGTACCCACATCATTGCCCTGCCGCATACCTTCACAGGGATTGTGGTTCTCCCAGAAGATTTTCAACAAACTCTGAAAGCTGGTCTGATGCGGATGGAACACCACTTTCACCAGCTCGTTGTGACCGGTCAGGCCGCTGCAAACCTCTTCATAGGTTGGATTGGGGGTAAGCCCTGCACCATAGCCCACCGCGGTGGTGTGTACGCCCGGCACATTCCAGAACAGCTTTTCAGCGCCCCAAAAGCAGCCCATACCAAAGTAGGCCGTTTCCGTGCCCTCTGGATACGGAGGCTTCAATTCGGTTTGCAACACGGCGTGCAACACCTCCACTTTCAATGGGGTAGCCCGACCCGGCAACGCTTCTTCTTCCGTGGGGAGTTTTAATTTGTTTTTTCGACTACCGAACATCCAGTCCATCAGGGCAACCCATTCCACGTGGTGCAGAACTCAGCTCTGCAGTGCTTCCAAATTTGAATACAATGCCAGTGATTCAGGGTTGGCCAAAGCATCGGTATTTTTCACCGCTTCTCCATGAATCACTTTACGTACCGCCAATTCCGCAATCTTACCACTGATTGTGCGGGGTATATCGGCGATTTGTATAATTTTAGCAGGCACATGCCGGGGTGTGGTATTGGTTCGGATCGTGGATTTGATAATGGCGATTTTCTCGTCATCCAGGTGTTCGCCCTCTTTCAGTCGTACAAACAGAATAACCCGCACATCATCCTGCCAGTCCTGCCCTACCACCACGCTTTCCAATACGAAATCCAGCTGCTCCACCTGGCGATAGATTTCCGCAGTGCCGATGCGCACCCCACCCGGATTGAGCACGGCATCTGAACGGCCATAGATGATCATGCTGCCGCGGTCCGTGATCTCACCATAATCACCGTGAGCCCAGACGCCGTCAAAGCGGTCGAAATAGGCACCATGGAACTTCGCGGCATCGGCGTCATTCCAGAATCCGGCAGGACAGGATGGAAAGGCATTCAGGCACACCAGCTCGCCTTTTTCATTGACGACTGCCCTGCCCTGCTCATCGAAAATTCTCACATCCATGCCCAGGCCGATGCACTGCAGCTCGCCGCGAGCCACCGGCAGCACCGGATTACCCAGCGCGAAACAGCTGATGATATCGGTGCCGCCAGAGATGGACGATAGGCAAAGATTGGCTTTGAAATCCCGATAGACATAGTCAAAGCTCTCATGAGAGAGCGGAGACCCGGTGGAGAAGATTCCCTTTAACCGGCTCAACTGGTGGGATTCCCGGGGTTTGACACCGGCCTTTTCCAGCGCCGATAAGTATTTGGCACTGGTGCCAAACAGGCTGATACCCTCTTCATCTATCATGTCAATCAGGGCAGACGCTTTGGGGTGAAATGGAGAACCATCAAACAACACCAGAGTAGCGCCGCTGGCCAGGCCGCTGATCAGCCAGTTCCACATCATCCAGCCACAGGTGGTGAAATAGAAGAACACGTCTTCGGCTTTCAGGTCCGCGTGCAGGCTGTGCTCTTTACGGTGCTGCAGCAGTGTACCTCCGGTGGTGTGCACAATGCACTTGGGCACGCCGGTGGTACCGGAGGAATACATGATATAAAGCGGGTGATCGAAGGGTACCTGGGTGAATTCCAGTTTCCCTGGCACGTCGTCCCGTTGTATCTCGGGGTAAAGGGTGGTAGTCGCCAGGTTCTGCACAGCCGGTTCAGCTTGCAGGACAGACTGATCGGATTGCAGAAAAGGCACCAGAATGGTGTTCTGAATGCTGGGGATCTTGTGCTGAACCAGCTGCACCCTGTCCAGAATCGAAATCGATTTACCGGCATAGTGGTATCCATCTACGGCGATCAGCATCACCGGTTCAATCTGTTCGAAGCGATCCACAATGCCATTGATGCCAAAATCCGGAGAGCAGGAACTCCAGATCGCTCCCAGGCTGGTGGCTGCCAGCATACCCACCACCGTTTCGATGCAGTTGGGCATGACGGCCGCAACCCGGTCGCCCATACTGACACCGTTGCGTTGCATGAAACCGGCCAGGCGTTGCACTTTCGTGTATAACTGCTGATACGTAACGACATCCCTGCGACCGTTTTCACCGCGAAACACCAACGCCGGCTTATGGGCGGAATCTGCAGCCCCGGCAGGGGCTAACAGGTTTTCGGCAAAATTGAGTGTGGCCTGCGGATACCATTTGGCGCCAGGCAGCTTGCAGGGGTCGTCCACAACCCTATCCGGATTTCCGTTCAGCCGGATGCTGCAGAACTCAACCACAAGTTCCCAGAATGCCGCACTGTGCTCGCAGCTCCAGCGATGCAGCGCAGCATAGTCATCCACAACCACCCCGCAACGGGCCTGCACCAGCGCCATAAACCGATGCATATTGGTGTTGTCGATCCAGGCTTGATCCGGTTGCCACAGCACGTTTTCCACAATTATTCCTCTTCGTCCAATTCCAGTTCGATCAATTCATCGCCTTCATTTACCAGCGAGCCCTGCTCGAAGAACACGGCCTTCACCACACCGGGGCATCTGGCACGAATGGCGTGCTCCATCTTCATGGCCTCCACGGTGATAAGCAAATCGCCTTCCGCCACCGCTTGCCCGGGCTTGACCGCCACATTGACGATCCGGCCATTCATAGGGGCTTTCAGGTGCCCGTCGGAGGCTTCGTCAGCCGCGCGATGCTGAAAGTGATATTGCTCCACCAGGACCGACTGGCCATCCCTGAACAGGGTGATCTGTTCCGCCTGTGCGAATGCCGCCACCCGACCGCTGTAGTCACCGGACACCACCATTTGGTGGCCCTGCAGGTTCACCTGCACCACCCAGCGGGTATCACCGCATTGGACCGACACCGAACCGTTGTCTTCACTCAAGGTCACCTTGATCGTCGAATCCGTACCCTGAAAGATAAAGACCTGTGAACTGACACTGTTAACCTGCCAACCGGTGAGCGTGTTCCAGGGCTCATGTCGCGAACCTTCGCCATGGCCCTGCGCAAAGAGGTACAGCGCAGCCAGGATATAATCCTCCGCCGTGGCAGGCACTGAATCAAAGGCCAGCGCAGCATGGTGATCATCGATGAAATGAGTACTCAATTCCGCCTGCTGGAACGCGCCATTGCCAATCACACTCTGCAGAAATCCGATATTGGTCTTCGGACCGGCGATGTGGTATTGGGTCAGCGCGCGCTCCATGCGATGAATGGCACGTTCCCGGTTGACATCCCAGGTGATCAGCTTGGCAATCATCGGGTCATAGAAGACGCTGATCTCATCCCCCTGCACCACGCCGGAATCAATGCGGACGTTGGCAGTCTGATCCGGCGTCCCCAGATAACGAATGGTGCCCGTGGACGGCAGAAATTCGTGTTCAGGATCTTCGGCATAGATCCGAACCTCGATGGCGTGGCCCTCGATACTCAGTTGATCTTGCGCCAGTGGCAGGGGCAAGCCCTCGGCCACCCGCACCTGCCATTCAACCAGATCCTGCCCGGTGATCATCTCCGTCACCGGATGCTCCACCTGCAGACGGGTGTTCATCTCCATAAAATAAAATTCACCGGTGGCGGACAGCAGGAATTCAATGGTGCCGGCCCCCACATAACCGATGGCCTTGGCTGCCCGCACGGCCGCCTCCCCCATCGCCTGACGAACGGCCGGGTCCATGTTGGGTGCCGGCGCTTCCTCCACCACTTTCTGGTGACGGCGCTGGATGGAGCAATCGCGCTCAAACAGGTACACGCCGTTGCCGTGGGTATCGGCGAACACCTGGATCTCCACATGGCGCGGCTGCATGACATACTTTTCAATCAGGACATGATCGTCACCGAATGACGCTTTCGCCTCCCGCTTGCAGGCGGCCAGGCTCTCCACGAATTCCGCTTCTGCGTGCACCAGGCGCATGCCTTTGCCACCGCCGCCGAGGGAGGCTTTCAGCAACACTGGGAAACCAATGATGCGGGCCTGTTGCAACAGAAACTCCGGTTCCTGGTTTTCCCCATGGTAGCCTGGCACCAGGGGCACATCCGCCTCCGCCATCAGGAGCTTGGCCTGGGCTTTGGACCCCATGGCCACCATGGCGCTGGCCGGTGGACCTATCAACACCACATCATGGGCAGCGCAACGGCGGGCGAAGTTGGCGTTTTCTGAAAGAAAACCATAACCGGGGTGGATGGCATCGGCACCGGATTTTTCCGCCACCTCGAAAATGCGATCCATATTCAGGTAGCTTTCGGAGGCGGATGACGGCCCAATCCAATAGGCTTCATCGGCCAACAATACGTGCTGGGCCTGACGATCAGCATCGGAATAAACGGCAACGGTCTCGATATCCAGACGCTTCAGGGAGCGGATCACACGACAGGCGATTTCCCCACGGTTGGCTATTAATACTTTTTTAAAGAGTGATTTCCTGCTCATGCTGTCGCCCCTTCACTGTCTGTACTTCTCCATGCGGGTTCACGCTTTTCCAGAAAAGCGGCCAAGCCCTCTTGCCCCTCAGGGGACACCCGGAGGTCGGCGATAACTTCCGCCGTCACTGTTTTTGTTTGCTCACCTAGCGGCGCTTTGCCGATGTCCTGAATCAGTTGCTTGCAGCGCGCCATGGCCTGGCCACCATTTTTTGCAATCAATTGCGCCAGGCTCATGACCGCTTCCTCCAGTGCCTCCGCTGCAACCACCTCATTCACCACATTCATGGCCTGCGCCTGGTCAGCGTTGAACACTTCGGCCGTCAACATATAGCGCCTCGCGTTTTTGATGCCCATGGCCTCAATCACATAGGGACTGATGACAGCCGGTGCCAGGCCAATCCGAACTTCGCTCAGGCAGAACGTGGCTCCACGGGCGGCGATGGCAATATCACAGGCGGTGATCAGTCCCAGCGCGCCCCCGTAGGAAGCCCCGCTCACCTTACCGATCACCACTTTCGGCAGGCTGTACACCACGTGCATCAGCTCCGCCAGCTGCAGGGCATCGGCGCGGTTTTCGTCCCGGGTCAGGGTTGCCATGCTTTTCATCCAGTTAAGGTCCGCTCCGGCTGAGAAATTCTTGCCTGCCGCCTGCAACACCACCACACGGCAATCGCCGTCACTGCCGACTTGTTTAAACGCCTGGGTCAATTCCAGAATCATCTGGTCATTGAACGCGTTGTGCAGTTGTGGCCGATTCATGGTGATGCTGGCAATCGGACCCTGTTTTTCCAGTTGTACAAATTCCATCGTCATCACCTTACATGCGGAACACGCCGAAACGGGTTTCAGGAATCGGTGCATTCAACGCTGCACTGATGGACAGACCCAGAACATCCCGGGTTTGCGCCGGATCAATAACACCGTCGTCCCACAGGCGGGCACTGGCATAGTAGGGGTGCCCCTGCGCTTCGTAGGTGTCGATGATCGGCTGCTTGAAAGTACACTCATCCGCCTCCGGCCAGGTTTCCCCTGCCCGTTCCATGTTGTCCTTTTTGATCTGCGCCAGCACGCCGGCTGCCTGTTCCCCACCCATCACCGAAATGCGGGCATTGGGCCACATGAACATAAAACGCGGATCATAGGCGCGGCCGCACATACCGTAATTACCGGCACCAAAACTGCCGCCGGTGATCACCGTCATCTTCGGTACCTGGGCACAGGCCACTGCGGTCACCATCTTGGCCCCGTTACGGGCAATACCTTCCGATTCGTACTTGCGGCCCACCATAAACCCGGTGATGTTCTGCAGGAACACCAGGGGAATCTTGCGTTGGGCACACAGCTCCACAAAGTGTGCGCCTTTCAGGGAGGATTCGCTGAACAGGACCCCGTTATTGGCAACAATCCCCACCGGAATACCCCAGATGCGCGCATAACCACACACCAGCGTGGTGCCGTACAACGCCTTGAATTCATCGAATTCGGAATCATCCACCACCCGGGCAATCACTTCCCGTACATCGTAGGGTGTCTTCAGGTCAGGTGGCACCACGCCATAGATTTCGGAGGGATCATAACGGGGTGGCACCGGCTCAACCACGTCCGTTTGAATGAGTTTTTTCCGGTTCAGGCGTTTTACCGCAGAGCGGGCCAGTTGCAGCGCGTGTTCATCGTTCTCGGCATAATGATCGGCCACTCCAGATGTACGGCAATGGACATCCGCCCCACCCAGCTCTTCTGCAGTCACCACCTCACCGGTGGCCGCCTTCACCAACGGTGGACCCGCCAGGAAGATGGTGCCTTGCTCTTTGACGATGATGCTTTCATCCGCCATGGCAGGAATGTAGGCCCCACCGGCCGTACAAGAGCCCATCACCACCGCAATCTGCGGAATGCCTTTGGCGGACATATTGGCCTGATTGAAGAAAATGCGGCCGAAGTGTTCGCGGTCCGGAAACACGTCATCCTGCCGCGGCAGGTTGGCACCGCCGGAATCCACCAGGTACACACAGGGTAGATGGTTTTCCTCGGCAATGGTCTGGGCCCGCAGATGCTTTTTCACCGTGAGAGGGTAGTAACTGCCCCCCTTCACCGTGGCGTCGTTGGCCACCACCATGCATTCCAAGCCCTGTATCCGGCCGATACCAGCGATTACACCGGCCGCCGGCACATCCTCACCATACACATCATGAGCCGCCAGCTGTCCCACTTCCAGGAAGGGTGAACCCGGGTCCAACAAACGCTGCACCCGCTCCCGGGGCAGTAATTTTCCCCGCGCCAGGTGTTTTTGCTGCGCCTTCTCACCCCCACCCTTCTTGATGGTTTCACTCAATCCCCTGAGGTCTGCGACCAGGGTTTCCATGGCCTTGCGATTGGCCAGGAACTCAGGGGAATGAGGATTGACTTTGCTTTCCAATATGCTCATGTGCTCATTCCTGAATTGTTGTTTTATGCTGTTTCGTTGAAAAGTTCCCGGCCGATCAACATGCGGCGAATCTCCGATGTGCCGGCGCCAATCTCATAGAGTTTGGCGTCACGCAGTAAGCGGCCGGTTGGGTATTCATTAATGTAGCCATTGCCACCCAGGGTCTGGATGGCGTCAAGGGCGCAACGGGTGGCGTTCTCGGCGGTGTAGAGAATGACGGCTGCAGCATCTTTGCGGGTGGTTTCACCGCGGTCACAGGCCTGGGCCACCGCATACAGATAAGCACGACTGGCGTTGGTGATGGTGTACATGTCAGCCACTTTGCCCTGCATCAGCTGGAATTCACCAATGGCTTTGCCGAACTGCTTACGCTCGTGGATATAGGGCACCACCACATCCAGGCAGGCCAGCATGATGCCGGTGGGTCCGCCGGACAGCACGACCCGCTCGTAGTCGAGACCGCTCATCAACACTTTTACACCCTGATTCAGTTGACCCAGGATGTTTTCCTCCGGCACTTCACAGTCCTCAAACACCAGTTCACAGGTGTTGGAACCGCGCATGCCCAGTTTGTCCAGCTTCTGCGCCTGGCTGAAGCCTTTGAAGCCCCGCTCTACAATGAACGCAGTGATGCCGTGCGGACCTTTATCCAGTTCGGTTTTGGCGTAGATCACATAGGTGTCTGCATCCGGGCCATTGGTGATCCACATCTTGTTGCCATTCAAAACATACCGATCGCCCTTTTTATCCGCCCGCAGCTTCATACTCACCACATCAGAGCCGGCATTGGGTTCACTCATGGCCAACGCGCCAACGTGCTCCCCACTCACCAGTTTGGGCAGATAGCGGGCCTTTTGCGGCTCAGTGCCATTGCGATGAATCTGGTTCACACACAAATTGGAATGGGCACCATAACTGAGTCCGACGGAGGCCGATGCCCGACTGATTTCTTCCATGGCGATGACGTGGGCCAGATAGCCCAGAGCGCTGCCACCGTATTCTTCCGCAACGGTCATACCCAGCAATCCGAGATCACCGAATTGCTTCCACATTTCCGTCGGAAACTGGTTGCTGGCATCGATCTGCGCGGCTCTGGGAGCCAGTTCGGCCTGGGCAAAACGGTGCACGGTATCGCGCAGGGCATCCAGGGTGTCGCCGAAACCGAAATTGAGTGAGGGATATAACGTGCTCATGGGGTGATCCTTGTGTTCAAGTCAGAAATAAAGGGAAAGGTGTTGCATTATTGGCCTTCTTCCATCGCATCCAGACAGCGTTGGCGGGCTTCTTTTAGTTCGATTTTCATCACTTCAATATCATGGAGCTGTTGGTCCAGCAGCGCTTCCTTATCGTCCAGAATGGCCAGGAATTGCTCCAACTGTTTCATGTTGCCGGAATCCGGATCGTACATGTCAAACAGGATACGGCTCTCCGCCAGGGTGAACCCCAGCCGTTTGCCGCGCAGAATCAGTTTGAGCAGGGTGCGATCCTTTGGACTGTAGATGCGTTTCTGCCCTTCCCGCAGTGGCGACAGCAGCCCCTGGTCCTCATAAAAACGGATGGCACGGGTGGTGATATCAAACTCACGGGACAGCTCACTGATGCTGTAGGTGGTTTTGCGTTTTTCCTTAACGGGTTTTGTCATGGTACAGATCCATACAACAGGATCTGGAAATCTTAATTGACGTTTACGTAAAGGTAAATAGAGACGCCCGCAGAAAGATGGTGCGGATGCCCCGGCCAAGCTTGGTGCACACGCCCGGTCAAGAACTCTGTTAAGATCAAATTCCCCAATTTCACAATCAGTTAGAGGCGAAAATGACTCGAACAGTCCTCATCACCGGTTGCTCATCCGGCATTGGTAAAACCCTGGCAGAAACACTGCATAATCAAGGGTACAAGGTCATTGCCACCGCCCGCAGCGAAGACAAAATCAAGCCCCTGGCCCAGCGCGGCATCATGACACTGGCATTAGATGTCACTGATTCCGACAGCATCAGCCGCGCCATTCAATCCATTGAACAGCAAAGCCTGATTGTGGACATCCTGGTCAATAACGCCGGTTACGGTGCCATGGGCCCACTGGCGGAGATGCCCAGCCACGAACTGGAAAAGCAATTCGCCACCAACGTCTATGGACCCGTCAACATGGTGCGGGCCTGCCTGCCCATGCTGCGCAAAAGCAAACAGGCTCTGATCGTCAATGTGGGTTCGGTATCCGGCATTCTGGTGACGCCGTTTTCCGGGGCCTACTGCGCAACCAAGGCCGCCCTGCACGCTCTGTCCGATGCGTTCAGAATGGAACTGGCACCCTTTGGCATCGATGTGATGACGGTGATGCCCGGTGCCATTGAATCGGAGTTCGGCAACGCCGCGGAAGCCTCCTTAAGTCGCACCCTGCCGGAAGACAGTATTTACCAGTGGGCCAAACCGGGGATCGAGAAACGCGCTCAGGCCTCCCAGTCAAACCCCACCCCCACCAGCGAATTTGTGCGCACACTGATCCATAAGATCGAAGCAAACTCCCCGCGGCCCACGGTGGCCATCGGCAATGGCAGCACAGCGTTCCCACTGATGGCCCGGCTTATTCCCACCCGCTTGCGCGACGGCCTGTTGAAGCGTACGTTCGGCCTGAACCAGAGAATCCGACACTAGCGGGAAACTCGCACAATGTTTTCCTATACTGGGTGTACTAACCCAATAAGGACCGCCCATGCGACGATGGAATGGCTGGGGTGATGAAGCTGATCATTTCCCGTTGAAGCCGGAGGCCCAACGTTTTCTTGCCCAACAAATCGGTAACGGTTGTCCATTGCCGGACGCAACGCTGGAATCCGTCATGGACCAGGTGCCCGCTTCCCGATTGCCGGCGCACCCGCTGGTATCCATGGACCCCGAACAGCGGGTACGTCATGCCCGCGGACAAAGCCTGCCGGACTGGCTCGCCATGCGCTCTGGTAACATGGCACCCTTTCCCGACGGTGTGGCGTTTCCGGATTCCAATGCAGACGTACGCGCGCTGCTACAGTATGCACAACAGAACGATGTGGAGCTGATCACCTATGGCGGTGGCTCTTCGGTGGTGGGCCACATCAATCCGCGGGATTGCGACCGCGCCACGCTCACAGTGGACATGAAAAACTTCAACCGCCTGCTGCACCTGGACCCCATCAGCCAACTGGCCACCTTCGGCGCGGGCACGCCCGGCCCCTTGCTGGAATCGCAACTGTCGGCCCAGGGTTACATGCTCGGGCATTTCCCCCAATCCTGGGAACTGTCGACCCTGGGAGGCTGGGTGGCCAGCCGCTCCAGTGGCCAGCAATCTCTGCGCTACGGTCGCATTGAGCAACTGTTTGCCGGCGCCACGGTGGAAACCATGGCCGGCACCCTCACTATTCCCACGTTGCCCGCATCCTCCGCGGGGCCGGATCTGCGCGAACTGATACTGGGCTCAGAAGGCCGCCTGGGCATCATCACCGATGTCAGCGTCCGCATCAGCCCATTACCGGAGCAGGAACATTTTTACGTTGTTTTCTTTCCCGACTGGGACAGCGGTATCTCGGCGGTGCGCACTCTGGCCCAGGCCCGGGTGCCACTTTCCATGATGCGATTAAGCAATCCGCGAGAAACCTGGACCCAGTTAAAACTGGCCGGACACGAACACGCCATCAGCGTGCTGGAAGGCTACCTGAGTCTGCGCGGAGCCAGCCGGAATAAATGCATGTTCACCTTTGGTGTGACCGGCAGCAAAGCGGACTGCAAAGCCATATTGACTCAGGCCAACCGTCTGTTACGCGGCTTTGGTGGCGTGAATACCGGCACCTTACTGGGCAACAAGTGGCGGGAAAACCGCTTCCGCTCACCGTATTTGCGGCATGGACTGTGGGAACTGGGCTACGCCGTGGACACCCTGGAAACCGCCGTGGATTGGGCGCGGGTGCCGGCTACGGTGGACGCCATTGAAAACGCCATCCGCAACACGCTGAAAATGGCACGGGAAAATATTCACGTATTCACGCACCTGTCCCACGTCTATGGGCAGGGCTCCAGCATCTACACCACCTACGTGTTTCGCTGCGGCAAAACCTATGCTGAAACCCAGGATCGCTGGCGGCGCATGAAACAGGCAGCCAGCCAGGCCATCATCAAACAGGGTGGCACCATTTCCCATCAGCACGGCGTTGGCACAGATCACGCGCCCTACCTCAAGGCAGAGAAAGGGGAACTGGGCATCGCGACCCTGCGCGCGCTGTGCCGCCACTTCGATCCCAGTGGCAATATGAATCCGGGGAAACTGTTACCTGAGGACTCGAATCATGACGGCCCTTGATCGACAAGGCACCTGGCAACAAATACAGCAGCGTTCCCAGCCCTGGGATCTGGTCATCGTCGGCGGTGGCATCACTGGTGCCGGCATTTTACGGGAGGCAGCCCGCCTGGAACTGCAGTGTCTGTTGCTGGAACAGCAGGATTTCGCCTGGGGTACCTCCAGCCGCTCCTCCAAAATGGTGCACGGCGGATTGCGTTACATTGCCCAGGGTGACATCGCACTGACCCGCCACTCGGTGCAGGAACGGGAGCGGCTGATCGCAGAAGCACCCGGGCTGGTGGAGCGACTGGGATACCTGTTCCCGATCCGCAAAGGCCAGATTCCGGGAAAACTGTTATTCAACAGCCTGCTCAAGGTCTACGACAAGCTGGCGGGCATCAAAACCCAGCAGTATTTCAACGGCAAGGCTCTGCTGGCGCGGGTGCCGGGCCTGAACCCGGAGCAACTGAAAGGGGCCAGCTACTACACCGATGCCATCACCGACGACGCCAGACTGGTGCTGCGGGTTCTGCATGAAGCCCTTCACGAAGGCGGACAGGCGATGAATTATTGCCGGGCCGAATCCTTGCTGTTTGACGGCAACCATGAAGTCAACGGTGTGCTGGTGACCAACCAGGTCGATGGCGAACAACGGGAGGTAAAAGCGCGGGTGGTCATCAACGCCACTGGCGCCTGGGTGGACCATCTGCGGGAGCCGGTGGCACAAGAACGCACCATTCGCCCGCTGCGCGGCAGCCATATCATCATCCCCCACCAATTGGCACCGGTAGCTGATGCGCTTACCTTGTTTCACCCCCAGGATAAACGGGCCGTGTTCATCTTCCCCTGGGAAAACACCACGGTGATTGGCACCACCGACCTGGATCACGATACCGACCTCAACTCGGAACCGGCAATCACCAGTGCCGAGGTGGACTATCTGCTGCAGTTGGCGCAACAACAGTTTCCCCTTGCAGGGATTAATCGCACCGCCATCCTGTCCACCTTCGCCGGCGTACGGCCGGTGATCAGCAAGGATCGCAGCAAAGCACCATCCAAAGAAAAACGGGATCACCAGGTATGGGTAAACCAAGGCCTGGTGAGTGTCAGTGGCGGCAAGTTAACAACCTTTCGCCTGATTGCACTGGACACCCTGAAAGCTGCTGCCCCTTCGTTGGGAGCCGACATCAAATCCCTGATTCATGGTGGGAACAGTATCATCACGCCCCCAACCCTTACCCCAGCAGAACTGAGTACCATGGGATCGGTACCGCAGCAGCCCCTGGCCCCGGAACAGTCCGCCCGCCTGCTTGGGTGCTATGGCGATCGAGCCGGGGACATCGTACGGCTTGCCCGCGACGGTGAGCTGGCGCCCATTGCCCCCACTCGTTTTAGCCTGGCAGAACTGCGCTGGTGTGCACGTGAGGAAAGCGTGGTCAACCTGGACGATCTGCTGCTGCGCCGCACCCGTCTGGGCCTGTTACTGAAAAACGGGGGTGAAGCCCTGTTTGGCCCATTGGAGACAATTTGCCGTGAAGAACTGGGCTGGGATGAGGACCAGTGGCAGCACCAGCTGCAGCGCTATCGCAACCTGTGGCAGCAGCACTATTCTGTGCCGGATGCATAATGGATAAAACCCTTCTCGCCATCGATAACGGCACCCAAAGTATCCGGGCCCTGTTGTTCAGCCTGGAGGGCGAGCTGCTCGCCAAAAGCAAAGTGGACATCGACGCCTACTACTCCAACCAACCCGGCTGGGCAGAGCAGGACCCGGACTATTTCTGGAATAAACTCTGCGCAGCCTGCCAGGGCTTGTGGACAAACAACAACGTGGATCGCGCCACCATCGCCAGCATCGCGCTCACCACGCAACGCTCCACCGTGGTCAACCTGGACCGGCAAGGCAACCCACTGCGCCCGGCCATGGTGTGGCTGGATCAACGGCACCTGGATCAGGTGCCTAAGCTGAAAGGACCCTGGCGCTACCTGATCAAAGCGGCCGGTGGCGAAGACATTCTGAATTACTATCGATCCCAGGCCGAATGCAACTGGATCGCGCATCATCAACCGGATATCTGGCAGGCCACGGACAAATTTCTGCTGCTGTCAGGCTACCTGAACCACAAACTTTGCGGTCGCTATGCCGACTCAACTGCCAGTCAGGTGGGTTATCTCCCCTTTGATTTCAAACAACATCGCTGGTGCAGTTCCTTCGACTGGCGTTGGCAGGCTCTGACCGTCAAACCCCGGCAACTGCCGGCGCTGCACCTGCCAGGTACCGTCATCGGCAACATCTCCAAAGCCGCCTCCGATGCCACCGGTCTGCCCTTGGGATTGCCCCTGGTGGCCGCCGGCAGTGACAAAGCCTGCGAGGTCATCGGTTCCGGAGCGTTGTCCCCGTCCATCGGCCACATCAGTTACGGCACCACAGCCACCTTCAACACCACCAGCCCACGCTATTTTGAAACCACCCCCATGCTGCCGCCCTACCCGGCAGCCATCCCCCGGCATTACAGTACCGAAGTGATCGTGCACCGGGGTTACTGGATGGTGAACTGGTTCAAGCGGGAGTTTGCGCGGGAGGAAATGACCCATGCGGCCGAGCAGGGAATTGCCGTGGAAACCTTATTCGAGCCACTGCTGGCGTCGGTACCCGCCGGGTCCATGGGATTGACATTGCAGCCGTACTGGTCGCCGGGATTACGCATACCCGGGCCGGAAGCCAAAGGCGCCATTATCGGCTTTGGCGATGTGCACACCCGCGCCCATCTGTATCGCGCCATCGTGGAAGGTATTGCCTATGCGCTCCGTGAAGGCAAAGAGCGGGTGGAAAAGCAAAGCCGCAAAAACATTCACACCCTGATGGTGTCCGGCGGCGGTTCACAAAGCGACGGTGTGATGCAGATTACTGCAGATATTTTCGGCATGGAGGCAACCCGCCCTCACACCTATGAGACCTCCGGGCTGGGGGCCGCCATCAATGGTGCGATTGGCGCCGGGCTGTTCGATGACCATCGCCATGCCATAAAAGCCATGACCCACCGCGGCAGGGCTTTTACGCCGCAGCCACAAAACCAAAAACTGTACGACCAACTGTTCAAAGACGTGTACGCACCACTGTACGAACGATTGAAGCCACTGTATCAATCCATTCGCCGCATTGTCGGCTACCCGTAGGCGTTCTCTTTGAAGAGCCGCTGGATTTCCAACACTTGCTCTTCATTGTCCACCAGGGCCTGGACGCATTCTGCATCCAACTGCGCTCCGGCCAGCTCTTTCAGTTTGTCGAAAGCGGCCCGATTGCTCCACGCTTCTTTATAGGGGCGCCGACTGGTCAACGCATCAAACACATCCGCCACCGCCACAATCCGCGCCTCCAAGGGTATGGCACTGCCTACCAGCCGATCCGGATAACCGCTACCGTTCCAGGCTTCATGGTGATGCAATGCGATGTTCTTCAACATACCCACCTGCTCCACCCCGTCCAGGCCATAATTTTTCAAGAGTTTATCCACCAGCTTGCGGCCCTCTTCCGCGTGCGTGCGCATCACCTCCTGCTCCTCTTCATTGAGCGGCCCCGCTTTCAACAGGATACGGTCTGGAATCACCAATTTACCCAGGTCGTGCAATGGCGAAAACAACAGAATATTTTCCACATACTGGTCATCCAAACCATGCCTGGGGGCAATGCTGTGGGCAATCAGGCGGGAGTAACGTGACATACGCTCCAGGTGTCCACCGGTCTCGGGATCTTTGGAATGAGTCAGGTCCAAAGCGGATTTGATGGTGGCCAACAACACCCGCACGTTGGTGCGCTCGTTGTAAATCAGCAGCGTGATCATGTGGCCAATCACATCCAGCTCCGTCAGCACACGCTCCGTGAACACATCCGCCTCATCGCCGTTGAAAAAAACGAACCCGAAAAAATGCCCGCCCCACACCATGGGTAAGGTATAGCTGGAACGAAGCCCTGCATCAAAAATGGCGCGGGGGTGTTGATGTTCTTCACCAAACTGGTTGAACACACTCAGGTCGTTGACCACCCTGGGCAGACCGGACGCCGCAATCTCACCCAGCGATTGGCAATCCGCCAGCTTGGCCTGGTAATGGGTCAGCGGGCTTTCCTCTTTGCTGCTGTATACAAAAGTGCGCAAATAGTCCGTTTGCGGATCATACATGGCCACCGCAACCCGGGTGATGTGCGGCATATGTTCCGCCATCACCTCGTGCATGAACTGCAGCTTTTCGGACACCGTGTCTACACCCCCAAGCCCCAACCAGGGATCCGTATGCTTGTCACCAGACATAACGACCTCACCAATTCATACCGGTTTAATATTCATCCTTGATGCAAACGGGGATCAATGCAAGTGGAAAGCCGTCCATTTGGTTGACGCACGACAGAGATTTCTGAATTTCTTAAAAATTCTCTATGCACAGGGTATACTGCGGGCATGAACCAGCATGAGCGCTCAACGGAATTGAATAGCTCCCGTAAACCCCCTGTCGACCGGAGTTCCCAGCCCCCGATGCACTGGCCCAGCAGTCTGCGTTTCAAACTCGCGATCGGCCTGTTCGTTTTATTTTTGGTGTTGATTGCGTCCAACCTCTGGCTGATCTGGTACCGGGGACTGCCACTGCTCGTTCAGCAGCACAAGGAATTACAACGGCAGATCGGCGAAAACATTGTCACCGAGCTCAGCGTTCAGTTCCTGCAGGCGGAAACCCTCACCAAAGACATCGCCAACCTGATGGAGACCGTCACCACCGACTACGATGCGATGCGGGACGTCGTTCCCAAATTGCTGGACCTGGAATCGTTGCGGGGCGTGATTGCAGGGGGTGGCATCTGGCCTGAGCCCTTCAGGGTGGACGCGAATCAGGAACGGGCGAGCCTGTTCTGGGGGCGCACCTCCGATAACGACCTGACTTTGTTAGATGGCTACAACCGGGCTGACGGCCCCGGCTACCACCGTGAGGAATGGTATGTACCCGCCACCTACCTGGATGATGGCAATGCCTACTGGTCCCGATCCTACACCGACCCCTACTCGCTGCAACCCATGGTCACCTGCTCAGTTCCCATCTACCAGGGCCTCTCGTTACAGGGCGTTGCAACTGTCGACCTGAAGCTGGAAGGATTAACAAACCTGGTGGCGGAACGCATTGGCGAGCGTCGCGGTTACGCCTTTGTCATCGATCGCAACAACAAGTTTATTTCGTTCCCGGACCCAGCCATGGTGGTCACCGCCCGCCAGGATCATCGTAACCAGGTGTACACCGATTTCATTTATATTGACGAACTGGCCAACCAGCTGCCGGCGTTTCAACCTGTGGCGGACCGGCTTAATTTTCTCAGCCATCAGTCCTCCACCATCGTCAATCGCGACGCAGAGCAGATCAAGGATACGGCAAAGCAGATCGCGGAGCGCAGCTATCAAATTGATCTGCCGGAAGCCCGACTCATCGCCCACAATCTTTTCCGCAACAGCGATCGCAAGATTCGCGTGCTGGACAACTTTGAAACCGAAGACGACATCCTGCTCAACGGACACAGTAACGTCACTGTGTACACCATGCCCCACACTCACTGGAAAGTCGTCACCGTGTTTCCCGTGCAGGATTCGGTACAGGCTGCCCTGAACATCAGTCAGTCCGTCACCCTGGGATCGTTCACCATCATTGTAATATGGGGCACTGTGTGCGCTCTGTTTATGTGGAACCTGTTGTTCTCCCGCCTGCAGGACATGACCGCCAGGATTCGGCAATCGGCGCAGGATGGGCGGGAATTGCCCCTGGATCTCGGCCCCAATGACGAACTCGGGCAACTGGCCCAGTGGTACAACCACCGCACCCGCCAACTCAATCAGGCACTCAAATCGGCGGAGGTGAGCACCCAGAACCTGAAGCGGGAAAACAACGAACACAAGACCACGGCCAAACTGCTGGAACGCAGCCTGTCGATGCAACGTGCCATTCTGGACAGCGCCAACCTGGCAGTGATCACTATGGACAAAGAAGGTCGTATTCAGAATTGCAACAGTGGCGCCATTCACTTACTGGGCTACAAAGAACACGAGCTGGCGGGCCGCACCTTCCCCCACTGCCTGATCGATCGGGCGCAACTGGAGGCTTTCCAGAGCGCCATCCAGCAACGCTATGATGTCACCATCAGCGGCTTCCGGCTGTTCACCACCGCGCTGGAACAAGGTGAGGAGCAGGACAACCAATGGGTCTTCACCTGTAATAACGGCTCACTGTGCCGGGTCAAGCTGTCCATTACCGCTGTGATCAACCAACAGCATGTTATCGAGGGTTGGTTGGCGGTGATCGCAGCTCTGCCAGATCCTGCGGACCCAGTGGAACGATTCCCGTTGGGTTAATGGTGCGGTGACTGCCATAGTAGTGCTGCTTTATGTGGTAAAAATCCACCGTTTCAGCCACACCTGGCCACTGGTAGAGACGGCGCAGGTATGCGGACAGATTCCGATAATCCACAATGCGCCGCAGGTTGCATTTGAAGTGCCCAAAATACACGGCATCAAAGCGAATCAGAGTGGTGAACAGACGCCAGTCAGCCTCGGTCAGGGACTCTCCCAACAGGAACGGGCGCCCTTCGAGCCGCTCCTCCAGATAATCCAGGGTTTTGAACAACGGTGTGACCGCCTCTTCATAAGCTTCCTGCCGGGTCGCAAACCCGGCACGATAGACGCCGTTGTTCACGGTCTCATAAATAAGATGATTCAACTGATCGATTTCCTCGCGCCAGGGGCCGGGATAGTAATCACCGGGCTTAGCACCGCATTCATCGAAGGCACTATTGAACATGCGAATGATGTCCGCGGACTCGTTACTGACAATGGTCTCCGTGTGCTTGTCCCAGAGCACAGGGACGGTTACCCGCCCACTGTACTCCGGGTCCGCCTTCAGATACAGCTGATACAGGCAGTCCAACTGATACAAGTCGTCGCCACTGGCACCCGGGTCCCGTTGGAACGTCCAACCCTGGTCCAGCATCAGGGGATTCACCACCGACACCCCGATCATTGCCTCCAAGCCCTTTAAGCGACGAAAAATCAGCGTCCGATGTGCCCAGGGACAGGCCAATGACACATACAGGTGATAGCGACCTGGTTCTGCCTTGAACCCGTCACCACCGGACACGCCCCGGGAACCATCCCGCGTTACCCAGTTACGGAACTGGGCGGCGGAGCGCTCAAAGCGCCCCCTGGTGGAATCGGTGTCATACCATTGGTCGACCCAGCGACCTTCAACCAGCAAACCCATGACTGTATCCTCCGCTTTATTGGGCCGGTACGCCGGGCAGATCGCGGCTGCCCGCACTGCCGGTCAGCCGACTTGCCACGACACGATCCAGAGACCAGGCACCGCCGCCATTGAGCAGCAAGGCCACCGCAATGGCGAACAGGGACAATCCGAACTCGTAGCCATTGTTGCTCATGAACAACCCATGCGGGAGGTGGACGGACAGGATGGCCACCAACATGGTTACCGCAAGCACCAGCGCCGCCGGGCGGGTCAGCAAACCCACCAGCAAGGCCAGGCCGCCGAAAAACTCCGCACTGCCCGCAGCCAATGCCATCAGGTAACCCGGCTCAAGACCGATGGACGCCATCCACTGCCCGGTGCCCTCCAGCCCATAGCCACCGAACGCGCCGAACAACTTCTGGGCACCGTGTGCCGCGAAGATAATGCCTGCCGGAACCCGCAGCGCCAGCCCACCCAAACCATTGTCCGTTGTGAATAGAGTATTGATTAATCCTGGTTTCATGATCGTCTCCAATCTGTTTGTTGTGATGTTGGAGAGATTATAGATAGCGATTTTTTCGATTAATATTGGATAAATTCGACAGCTTGAATCGATTTATTCGATCATTCATTGGGTGGGGGCAGACAACCAGGCACAAAAAAACCTCCGCGAAGGGAGGTTTCTTCAAAATTCAGGGTGCTGACTTTGGCTACACATCAATCACGATGGTGATGACTTCCTTGGCGATGAAACCGAATATCCCCAGGCCGAGGGTCAGGAAGATGGCGAAGGTTCCGAGCTTGCCTGCCTTGGATTCCGCCGCCAGCTTGTACATGATGAAAAACATATACGCAATCAGACCGGATACGCACACATACAGGGAGACCGCTTCAAACTGCTCAACTGACATCACGCCACCTCGACTTCGGAACCTGATACTTCAGGCGTTCATTGCGAGGCGGACTATACCCACCCAAAAGTGAATAAACAAGTTCTCCCTGATAAAAAACTGACCTAAATCAACATTAAGCTAACACTCGTTTACTTTTCTTAATAAAACGCTCAAAAGAGTCCTAATTGCCTGTTTTTATTTGGTAAAGAAAACTGATCACAGCGCAATTCCCGGCTCCCGCCAACCGGGATGCCCGCGCGACGACAGGCTGACCTGAATCGGTTTGCGTACAATTCCGCCATGGGTCCAGTGCCCCGCATGCGGCTTCCGAAACGTGCATCATAGAGCTTGCCGCCGCGACTGTTGCGCAGGGCATTGAGCACCCGCTGGGCGCGCTCCGGGTAGTGCACCGCCAGCCATTCCTCAAACAGGGGGGCGACCTCCAACGGAAGCCGCAACAGGATGAAATTGGCACTCTCTGCCCCCGCCTCTGCCGAACGCTCCACCACCGATTCAATTTCCCCATCGTTGATCCAGGGGATCAGCGGAGCCATCAGCACACCCACCGGTACTGCCCGGGCGGTCAGCGCTGCAACAGCCCGCAGACGGGCGGCCCCGGAGGCGGTACGGGGCTCCAGCCGGGTTTTCAGGTCATTGTCCAGGGTGGTGACACTGATCATGACTTTCACCAGACCACAGCGGGCTGCCTCCTCCAGCAGATCCAGATCCCGCAGTACCAGGCTGCTTTTGGTGATGAGGCTGAACGGATGCCTATAGCGCAGCAACACCTCCAGCAAGCGACGCGTAATCTGTCGGCTTGCCTCCACCGGCTGATAGGGATCGGTGGCTGTTCCCAACGTCACCGGCGACGGTTGATAGCCCCGCTGCTGGAAGCGTGCCTCGAGCCGTTCGGCCGCGTTGTCCTTGCAGAAAATCCGGGTTTCAAAATCCAGCCCGGGCGACAGATCCACGTAGGCATGGTTGGGTCGGGCAAAACAGTAAATGCAACCGTGCTCACAGCCCCGATAGGGGTTAATGGAAAAATCGAACGGCACATCCGGAGACCGGTTGCGGGTGATGATGGATTTGGCGGTCTCCCGGTAAAATACCGTCGCCGGGTCCGGGCGTGGCGTGTCCTCATCCGTGATCACCTTCGCCGCACAATAGCGACCGCTGCGGTTAGTCACCGCACCACGCCCTTTATGGAAACCGTCTGGAATGCTCATCATGCTCCTTACTGATTCTGGCTGGGATTCTGGCACTGGCGCTATCTCTGATACACGCCAAAAACTGTATATTTATACAGTACTGGAATTATAGCAATACATTGATTTGGATGCTTGGTCCGCATCCCCCGCCCGCTTTATCATGTTTCAATAAGAAACAAGGAGATACCCATGGCCAACGCCACCCAGCCCGTGCTGCACCTGAAGCGGGTTGCCATCGATACCTACCATGAGAACGTCGCCTACCTGCATCGGGAGTGTCCGGTCTACAAAGCAGAAGGTTTCCAGGCCCTGAGTAAAATTGAGATTCAGCAGGATGGCCATCGCATTCTGGCGGTGCTGAATGTGGTGGACGACGAGTGCATTGTGATGCCCGGGCAATTGGGGCTGTCAGAACAGGCCTTTGATCACCTGGCGGTGGCCGAGGGTTCCAGTGTGCGGGTCAACCACGCTGAGCCACCACTCTCCATGGAGTACGTGCGGGAAAAGCTGTCCGGTGAGCGCATTACCCAGGACAAGTTCAACCAGATTATCCAGGACATCGCCCACAACCGTTATTCCAAACCGGAGATCGCGGCATTTATCGTGGCGGTATCGGAAGCGGGTCTGGATCGGGACGAGGTGCTCTACCTCACCAACGCCATGGTGGACTCCGGCCAGAAACTCGACTGGGAGGAAAAACGGGTGGTGGACAAGCATTGCATCGGCGGCATTCCGGGCAATCGCACCTCTATGCTGGTGGTGCCCATTGTGGCGGCCTTTGGCCTGCTGTGCCCCAAAACCTCCAGCCGCGCCATCACCTCACCAGCGGGCACCGCCGACACCATGGAGGTGCTGGCCCAGGTGGATCTGCCGGTGGAGCGCTTGCACCAGATTGTGCGTGAGCAACGGGGCTGCGTGGCCTGGGGTGGTACCGCCAAACTGGCGCCGGCAGACGACGTCCTGATCTCGGTGGAGCGTCCGTTGGCCATTGATTCCCAGGCACAGATGGTGGCATCCATTCTGTCAAAGAAACGCGCCTGCGGTTCCACCCACCTGTTGATCGATATTCCGGCCGGACCCACCGCCAAAGTGCGATCCATGAAGGAAGCCATGCATTTGCGCAAGCTGTTCGAGTACGTAGGCGATCGCATCGGACTGGTGACTCAGGTCATCATCACCGACGGTCGCCAGCCCATCGGGCGCGGCATCGGACCGGTACTGGAGGCCCAGGATGTACTGCAGGTATTGCGCAATGATCCGGAAGCGCCCCATGACCTGAGGGAAAAGTCCCTGCAACTGGCCGGCCGCCTGATAGAGTTCGATAACGACATTCGCGGCGGTGAAGGCTATGAAGTGGCAAGGGACATCCTCGACTCCGGCCGCGCCCTTTACAAAATGGAGCAAATCATCGCGGCCCAGGGCAAGCAGTCGATCCAATACACGCTCGGTAATCTGACCCGGGACATCACCGCGGCAACTGACGGCACCGTGGTGGAGGTGAATAACCTGACGCTGGCCCGGGTGGCACGTTTGGCCGGCGCCCCCATGGACAAAGGTGCGGGAGTCTATTTGTTGAAGCGCATCGGCGACCGGGTCAGCCAGGGGGAACCCTTGTACCGAATCCACTCGCAATTTCCCGCGGACTTCCAGTTCGCCTGCCATTTTGCCGAGAAAAACTCCGGCATCCGCATCGGTCGCGCGGAAGAACAGCAATTCACCTGGTGAGGACAGGCTTATCCATGATGGTGTTGAGTTTTGAGGAAAGCCGGGCTCAGGCCCAATTGTTGGCAGAGCAACTGGAAGTCACCCATGGCCAGGTGGAAGTGCATCGTTTCCCGGATGGGGAAAGCCGGGTCAAAGTGCCCAGTCCGCTGCCCCCAACAGTGCTGTTCTTCCTCAGCCTGGACCACCCCAACCAGAAGCTCATAGAGTTGGTATTGGCGGTGGCGGCCAGCCGCAGCCAAGGTTGTGAGCGTGCCATTCTGGTCGCACCCTATTTATGCTACATGCGCCAGGATATGGAGTTCGAACCGGGCCAGGCCGTGAGTCAGCGCATCATTGGGGAGCTGCTTTCCAGTCGCCTGGAAGGAGTCATCACTGTCGACCCACACTTGCACCGCATCAACGACCTGTCGGAATCCTTCATCCACTGCCCGTCTGTGAGCCTGCCCGCGGCCGGTGTCATCGGTCACTACCTGGGTACACAACGGCAGCGCGACGGCACCGGCAACACCCAGCGCTGGATTTTAGTGGGCCCGGATGAAGAATCGGAACAATGGGTCAGGGCCGCCGCAGACACCAGTGGTCTGCCCTTCTGCATCGCCCGTAAAGAACGGTTCGGGGACCGGGACGTTCGCGTGGTGCTGCCGGATCAGGATTTTGATGGCCGGCACGCCATTCTGCTGGACGACGTCATCAGGTCCGGCCACACCATCCAGCAGGCGGCCATCGCATTGCGCGCTGCCGGCTGTACCCAGGTGGACGCTGCCTGCACCCATGCCCTGTTTGCAGCAGGTGCCACCGAAGCCTTGCAACAGGCCGGAGTCAGTCGCGTCATCAGCTGCAACAGCATTCCCCATACAACCAACTGCATTGACCTCAGTCCACTGCTGGCCACAGCGGTCAGGAATATGGCATGAGGGAGCATGGGATTAAGGGAGCATGGCATGACTGGCCATCAGGGGCAGCTCCAACTGCGAAAATCCGGCGCCGAGGTGGCAGCTATGGGTTGCAGCACCAGGTTATCCACTTCAAACACGCCCTCGCCCTGGTCCGGCCACTGCCCCAGGCGCAGCTCGAACTTGGGCGTCAAAGGGTACTGTTGCAGCACCATCTTCTGAGTGGTAATCCGCTTGATGGCCATGTAATCGAGGATCAGTTCGCTGTGACTGGACGCGCCCGCAGCGCCCACGTTACGGCATAACCGGTTGGCATACAGCACACGCCCGTCTTCCCGCACGTGCAGGTATAAGCGCTGATAAAACCGGTCTTCCCCTTCCTGGGTGGTCTGCTCCAGGTACCAATGACCGATAATCGGTTGACCGCTGATGTCCGCCGGGGTCACCGCCCACTGGTCGCATCCGGACAGCAGGGCACCGAGCCCGCACCACAGCAATATGGCCTGCAGCCACTGCTTTATCTTCATTTGCCTAACCCCACGATAAATTCACACACCCAATCCGCGGCCTGTTGCCAATGTTGCCCCTGGGTCAACCCACTGGCCTTACGCGGCTTGAAATCGTGATCGCCGTCCTCCAGCCATTGCACCCGGGCGCTGGCAGGCAAATCGTATTCATTCACTTCCCCGGGTTTACCGAACGGGTCCCGTGTGCCCTGCACAATCAGCCAGGGCCGGACGATCTGCGGCCAGTGATCGCGGCGCACGTTATCCGGCTTGCCCGGCGGATGAAACGGATAACCCAGGGCAATGGCTGCCCGCGCCCTGTTTTCCGCCAACAGCATGGACGCCACCCGGCCCCCCATGGATTTCCCCGCCACCACACAGGCATCAGCGCCCCCCAGCTCGTCCACCACCTGCTCAAACGCCGCCGCCAATACCGGCATCCGATCCGGCGGGCGCTTTTTGCCGGTCTCCCGCCGTTGCGCCATATAGGGGAATTCGAAACGAACAACACTGATGCCACCGGCGCAGATCAAGCCGGCCAGGGCCGCCATATAGTCGCTGTCCATGGGCGCTCCGGCACCGTGGGCCAGCACCAGAGTCAGGTCACTTTTCGGCTTTTGCGGCGTGTCGCAAAGGTAAGGCAAATTAGTCTCCCCTGGATTGAATACGAAGATGGGTTGGAAACGGAGGCGCATTGTCTCATAATCGGCCCCCTTTTTGTTGGAGCGTGTTGGAGCAGCGAAACATGTGGTTCAAAAACTTGCGCATCTATCGATTCACCAAGCCCTTCGACATGGGTGCAATGGCGTTGCAGGACCTGCTGGCGCAGAAAGCCTTTCACCCCTGCGGCCGCCAGGATCTCAGCAAATACGGCTGGGTTCCCCCTATTGAGCAGGAATCCGATACCCAGGAGCCTCAGTTTGTCCATGCCTGCAACGGCTACCTGATGCTGTGTGCCAAACGGGAGGACAAGGTAATTCCCGCCTCGGTGGTGAAAGAAGCGGTCACCGAACGCTCCCGCCAGATTGAAGAAAAAGAAGCCCGTAAAGTTTTCAAGAAAGAGCGGGACCAGCTGAAAGATGAAGTTATGCTGGACCTGTTGCCGCGCGCCTTCTCCAAGAGTCATCGCATTTACGGCTACATTTCACCGAAAGACAACCTGCTGCTGATCGATGCTTCCAGCTCCAACCGCGCGGAGCAGTTCATGAGCCATCTGCGGGATACCCTGGGCTCGCTGCCGGTGATTCCGCCGGTCAGCAAACAGGTGCCCAGCGAAGTGATGACCCATTGGCTGGCGGAGCAGAATGCTCACCCACCTTTCCAATTGGAGCGGGAGTGCGAACTGAGCAACCCCAGCGACAGCGCCAACGTGATCCGCTGCAAGGCCCAGGATCTGGACGCGGACGAAGTACAATCCATGCTGGAATCCGGCAAACGCTGCAGCAAACTGGCGGTGAACTGGAACGACAGCCTGCACTGCGTTATTGAAGACGACCTGTGCATCAAGCGCATGAAATTCGACGACCAACTGATTGAACAGGCCCACGAAACCGACGCCGAAAGCAAGGCACAACAGTTTGATCAGGATTTCGCAGTGATGAGCCTGGAGCTGTCCAAGTTCTGCAAGGACCTGTTCAAAGCCTTTGGGGGATTGGAAAAAACCCGGGTGGTTTAACGCCTACACCAACACAATCCCGAGCACCACGCCCAACACCACCAGGGCCCCAACAGCCAGCGCCAGATTGACTCTGGAAACCGGCAGGGCCTTGCGGCGATGGATCTCGGGCACCAGGGTTTTCTCATCAATGCGGAAGATCAACTCCATTCGCCCCACCCGGATCACGTCACCCGGATGCAGGCTGGTGAACTCCACCGAACGGTTGTTGATGAAAATCGGATTGTTGCCCTCACAGGACTCCAGAATCCATTCGTGGGCCAGCTTGCGGATCCGCGCATGCTGAGGGGATACGGTTTTGTCAGCGACCTGGAAGTCGGCGTCGCCCCCGCGCCCAATCAGCCAGGCATTCTTGTTGCGCGAGATCAGCGAATAGACTTTGCCGCGGGCGGGAGCAGACAGCATCACCAGGCGCGGTCCACTGCCGCTGTCGATGGACACGGAACCGGGCTGATCATTGCCCTGCAACCGATTCAGATCCTCTGCATGCAACAGACGGGTGCCCTCTTCCACCACAGGAACCGGTTCGGGTGCTGGTGTGCGCTCCCCCCTGACGGGCTGTTGCAGCGGATCGGCCGGCATCGGTGTGCCGGTCGGTATCTGGGATGCTTGCTGAAAAACAGTGGCGTCAGCGGCACCGGAGCCCATGTTCCCTGCCACCAGGCGAAACGCCATTTCATGGAACCGGAGTTCATCCCCCACACTGAGGGACTGGGGTGCCGAGATACGGCGGCCATTGATGAAGGTGCCGTTGGTGGACCTCAGATCCTCCACCACCAAATCCCCGTGTACCAGGGTCAGCTTGGCGTGGTAGCGGGATATGTGTCCGCTTTCCAGGGTAAGCTGGCACTCCAACTCCCGTCCCACCAGGATTTCAGCCGCATCCAGGGAAAACTCCGTACCATCCTGTAGGGAACGCAGACGGAGTTCAGCGCCAATGAGTTGCCCTCCTGTGCCGGGGGCCAAGGTAGCGTCATGCATGGAACGATGGGCACCATTTCTATAGCTCATGAATTGATTATAGGTTGAGTATGCCCGCTTAGAAAGGTCGCCGGTCACAGGGCCCGTGGGCGCTGCAGACCGGCTTTAGATAAAGTTATCAGGGCACCCTAGATCTGCAGGTTCTCGATGATGGTGGCGTTGGCGGTACCCAGACCTTCGCAGATCGCCAGCAGGCCATAACGCTCTTTGCGACGGATCAACTCATAGGCCAGGGTCGCCATCAGCTTGGCACCGGTCGCACCCAACGGGTGGCCCAATGCCTGTGCGCCGCCGTTCACGTTGAGGCGATCCAGGTCAGCACCGATGGCGTTTTTCCAGGCCAGGGGCACCGATCCGAAGGCTTCATTGACTTCATAGAGAGCAATGTCCTCAATTTTGAGGCCGCTGCGCTGGAGGATTTTCTGGGTGGCCGGGATGGGACCTTCCAATACCATGGTGGGATCAGAACCTACCACTGCCATGTCGTGAATCTTGGCCAACGGCGTGAAGCCGTATTGCTTCAGAGCCCGCTCACTGACAATCAGGGTAGCGGCAGCGCCGTCGCAGATCTGGCTGGCAGACGCCGCAGTTATCAGGCCACCTTCCTGCAGGGGATCGAGTTCCCGGATGGCCTCCAGAGAGGCATTGCGGCGCAGACCTTCATCCACATTGTGGACCACCTGCTCCCCTTCCACGGTCACGTTCATGGGAATGATTTCACGGTCAAAGCGGTTGTCATCATAGGCCGCCGCGCCTTTCATATGGCTCTGGTAGGCGAAATCATCCAACTCCGCCCGGGTCACTTTGTATTTCTCAGCCATGCGTTCAGCACCGACAAACTGGCTGAAATCAAAGCCGGGGTAACGGGCGGAAATGGCTTCACCGTCGAAGGGGCCACGCATTCCGGCTTTGGCTGCCACCAGCAAAGGTGAGCCGATGGGGGTCATGCTCATGTTCTCAACACCCCCTGCAATGATCACATCCTGGGTGCCGGACATCACAGCCTGGGCGGCAAAGTGAATGGCCTGCTGACCGGAGCCGCATTGGCGGTCGATGGTGACGCCGGGCACTTCGATAGGCAGGTCAGACGCCAGGATCGCGGTGCGGGCCATGTTGAAGGTTTGTGGACCGATCTGGCTGACACAACCAAAAATAACGTCTTCAATCAGGGCCGGATCAATGGAATTGCGTTGCAACAGGGCGTTGATCACAACCGCCCCCAGGTCGGCGGGGCTTACCTGGCTCAGGCGCCCGTTACGACGTCCACCAGCGGTTCTTACAGCGTCTACGATGTATGCAGCAGCCACAGTGTTCTCCTTAATGATTCCCATGGAAAACGACAATGATGACCACCGGGTCTGAAAAAGACAATGACTTTTTCAACCAAGAACCGGTCACTTCAGTATGTTGAAAGCGCACTCCGGATCAGAGGCAGCCTGAGCTGCCCCTGATCAGTCATCCGATCAGGCCGGAGTATTGGGAGAGGCTTTCTTGGCCGACGTTTTTTTCGCGCTGGTCTTCTTGACTGCAGACTTCTTGGCAGGCGCCTTCTTAGCCGCGGTTTTCTTGGCAGTGGCTTTTTTGGCAGGGGTTTTCTTCGCGGTAGCCTTTTTGGCCGGTGATTTTTTCTCAGCAGCCTTTTTGGCGGGCGCCTTCTTCGCTACCGGCTTCTTGCGGGTGATGGAGAGTCCACTGCGTTGCAGCAATTCTTTCTCGCGTTTTTCAAATTCCTTGGCGGCACTCTTGACCTTGTCCTCAAAGCTCTTGGTGTATTCGAACACCTGCTTGGCGTACTTACTTTCCAGTGCAGCTTCCACCTGCTTACGGGCTTTGTCGTAAGCATCCTCCAGGTCTTTCTCCAGTTTCTTGCGCAGCTCTTCTTCGCGCGCAATCACTTTCTCCCGCATTTTATGCTCGGTTTCCAGAAAGCGTTCCCGCAACTGCATGATTTGGGCTTCCAGTTTGGCCTGGGTCAGCTCTTTGCGGGTGTCATCCACCACGTGCATCGCCACTTCCAGAGCATCCTGGGCCTGCTCCACTGCCATTTGTGCCGCAGCGGTTGCCTTGATCCGCCAGCGCTCCTGGGCCTTCATCAATTTATCCCGGGCGGCGGATACTTTTTCCTGAGCTTTGTGGAGCTGTGCTTCCAGTTTTTCGACCCACTGTTTTGCCTTGTCGGCATTCAGGTTCCCAAATGCATTTGCCATCGTTGTCTCCCAATTTGATAAAAAAATCCCAAGCACAGCCAAGCCTCGGCACTAGCTACTACACGTACTCAAAGGTCTTTATGGCAGTTAAAATTAGAGGTTGCAATCTAATTTCCAAAAATATGAAACCGGAAATCAGATTGCAGAGGGATCTGTTCAGTCAACTTGGTCTCACTGCAGATTTGGTCTCAGTGCAGGTCGGCCACCATATCCTGCTCGCTGAGCTGACTGGCGTTTTTGCCTTTGACGAAATCCAACATGCCAAAACGGGCGTAGTGGGGACGGATGCGCGGCGACATCAGGCCGATGAAGTCCAGATTGGGAATGAGCCGGCTGAACATATTCTGGCGGAACTGCATCATGGCCGGGGAATTGGAAATGAGCTGATTCCACTGCTGGCGGCTGATGATGCCCTCAAACCACTCCTCGAAGATCTCATGGGCCATGAACCGGTTACGCATCAACACCGCCACCTCAAACGCCCAGTCTTCCCGCTCGCGACGCTCGGACTCCGATAATTCCCGGGTGAAATGGTCCTTCAGCGCCAGCACACCGTAGTGTACGTGACGGGCTTCGTCCTTGATCACATACTTGAGCAGGTTCTTCAGCAGGGGCTCCTGGCTCATGTTATGGATGGTGCGGAACGCCCCCAGTGCCAGCCCCTCCACCATAATCTGCATGCCCAGAAACTTGAAATCCCAACGGGCATCGGTGAGCAGGTCGTCCAGGATCACGAACAGGTTGTCATTGACCTCATAGCGCTTGTTCAGTTTGTCCATGAGGTAACGATTGAAGACTTCCAGGTGACGGGCCTCATCCATCACCTGGGTGCCGCCGAACAACTTGCCTTCCATCCAGCCCACGCTCTCGGTGACCTGGGCAGAGGCATAGAGCGCGCCCTGCTCGCCATGCATGAACTGGCTCAGCATCCAGCAGGCAATGTTGTAGTTGAGCTCAATGCGTTGCTTGGGGGTCAGCTTCACGGGCAGCTGCGCAACATAATCGTCCGGAAAGAAATCGTTGGAAATGATGGGTACATCCGGATTCAGGGGGTCCACATCCGTGGACCAGGCCAGGTCCCGATCCGCGTTCCACTGGTTCTCCACTGCCCGCTGGTACAGGCGCCGCATCTCGGGGAAATCCATTTTATAGGTCAGGTCAAACGTCACCGGATGGCCGGAGTTCATGCGCACCATCGACTTACGTTTGCCCTGCTTTAGCGCCAGGCCACGCAATGCCGAAGGCGCCATGGAGGTAAACACTTTGGGATTACGCATCTGCAGTACGGTGGAGATATTATCAATGGCCTCTTCCACCCGAGCCCGGGCCGCCACCGGCATGCCCTTCAGCATTGAATCCAGAATCATGTGTACCTCCGCCAAGGTTTATATCGTTATTATTGTCTGACAATTTAACAATATAGGCCAGAAGTACGATTAATCAAGTTAGGTAAAAAGTGGAGACTTCGGGAGAATTTCTTATAAAAATAATGATTTAATTGATTTCCCGCAGCCTGCACCGATCAACAATCGGTGATAATTTGAATAAATATTACACAGAAGGTGGATTATGCCTATCTCTCGACGTGCTTTGCTGGGTGGCATCGGGTCCGGTTTGGCCCTGGCGGCCTGCGCCAGGTTGCCGCAGATGACCCTGAGCAACGACCACCCTCAATACGACTACGTGCTCACCGCGGAGCCTGCCCCCATTGAGTTGATCCCTGGCACCCGCACACCGGCCTGGTGTTTTAATGGAGGTTTCCCTGCTGCGCCTATTCGCGCACAACAGGGCCGGGAGATCAGCATCCTGTTCCGCAACCGGCTGCCGGAACCCACCACCATTCACTGGCATGGCCTGCGCATTCCCATCGAGATGGATGGAGTGCCCTTCCTCTCCCAACCACCGATCAAACCCGGCGAGGACTTCGTGTACCGCTTCACTCCACCGGACGCCGGTACCTTCTGGTATCACCCCCATGTGAACAGCCTGGAACAACTGGGGCGGGGTTTGGTGGGCGCCATCATCGTCGATGAAGCGGAGCCGGTGAGTTTTGACCAGGACGTGCCTCTGCTGCTGAAGAACTGGCATATTGAGGATGACGGCGGTTTCGCCCCGTTTACCAGCCCGCGGGCGGCGTTCCGGATGGGCACCGCAGGCGCCTATGAGTCGGTCAATGGGATTCAGAATCCTTCCTACACTGTGCCACCGGGGGCTCTGGTGCGGCTGCGTTTTCTGAACGTGGACAACACCGTCATGTATAAGATCGCGATACCGGACCATCCGGCCTGGATCATCGCCATTGACGGCAGCCCGGTGGCCAAACCCATTCCCCTCGAACATCATGAAATGGGGCCGGGCATGCGCCTGGACGTGGCATTGATCGCACCCCCTGCAAGCGGAAAAACCGTTTCCATCAAAAACGCCAAAGGGCGGTTGCTGTTCAACCTCTTGGAATTGCAGACTGAAGGGAAGCCCGTTACCGCTCCCCGCCAGGTGTCTGCCCTGCCGGAGAACCCGCTACCGACACCGGATCTGGCGCACGCGGAGGTCATGAATTTTGTGTTTGAATGGGAAGGCGCGGTGACCCCAGTCGGCGCCGACGGCAAGCCCAATCACCGGTTCTGGACCATCAACCGGCGCGCCTGGGAGGGCATGTCCGCCACCAACATCCCGCAACCACTGGCCACCCTGGAGCTTGGCAAAACCTATATTTTCCGCTTGAAGAACGTGACGCCCCACAGTCACCCGATTCACCTGCACGGCTTTATCTGGACGGTACTGGGCTCAAACCAGAAGACGTTTGAGACTTTCCATACGGATACGGTGTTGCTGCAGAAAAATGAGCAGGTTGAGGTGGCGTTCGTGGCCGATAACCCGGGCCGCTGGATGTACCATTGTCATGTGATCGAGCACATGAAAACCGGCTTGATGGGTTATATCACGGTTAAATGATTATCCCAGCGCCAACCACCGGTGCTCAGTGACTGGCTGCGCAGGGATGCGCGATTGCTCTGTAACAGGCTCATCTCGCCTACGCCGTTGCTGCTCACCCAGGTGGACTTAACTGCCTGTTCCTGGTTATCCGACGGGGTATGGTTACCCGCCTGGGTATGATTGCCCACCCGAAAGAGTCCGGCAGCATCCCGGCTCTGCAGTTGTTGCAGCAGCTTACCGCTGGCAAGGTCCCAGCAGCCAATCAGGTTTCCCCGGGGACAGCTGACCAGGGCCGTCTCACCGGCGGCGTCCACCGCGACACTGGCGGTGTATTGTTTGACGCTGAGTTGAACGGGCTCCGGCAGTTCCAGCCATTGAATGTCTTCACCACGACGATGACTGCCCACCAGGGGCACGGCATCTGTCAATTCCCCCTGATACTGCACCCCAAAAACAACACGACCATCCAGGGCCACATCCAGGTGGCGAATGCTCATCTTGTGGTGAGGTGGCTCGTGATACTCGACGACTGCACCACTGGCCAGATCCAGGTAGGCCAGATTGGGCGCCATGGATTCGAGATTAAGCACTTCCCGCTCAAACGAGGGGTGCGTCGCCATACCACCGTTGGCAATCACCAGGGTTTGCCCATCCGGCATCAGAGCCAACTGATGCGGACCGATTCCACCGGAAGCGAATTCTGCCACCTTGTTTGGTTTACCCTGCAGGGAGTACACACCGATCACGCCACTCAGATCGGTGAGGTTGTTTTCGGTCGTGTAGAGCCAATGGCCATCAGCACTGACCACCCCATGCCCATAGAAATGGCGGTCTGCAGCGTTCTCAACCGTGTGGATCAGCCTCCCACTGGTGGTATCCAGCACATAGAGATGAGTGCCGGGGCGACGGGCAAAAAACAATGCCAACCGTTGCTGCGGTGCATAGACGGAACCGTGCACCCGCTGCGGCACCGCGATCCGTGACACAACTTGTGCCGCCCGATCCAGGTGCGCAATGTAATGGGTTCCCCCGGCATCGTCACAACCACTGAAAATGGCGCGGAATCCGACGTCCACACCCGCCGGTTGAGAATCACGACAGGCCACACCGTTTGCGGCCACCATGGCCAGCAACGGCCACTTGCAAAAGTCTCTTCTCAGCATAGTGCGACCCCACGCAAAGTTTCAGTCCCCATCGTTGGAGTTGAACCCCAGGTTGATTTCCAACGCCTTGGTAAGTTTGGTTTTGATCAGGTTATTGAGTGCACCCAAAGATTGGTAAAGGTCTTCCAGCTGTTGGCGATAGCCCGGCTCCATCACCGCTTCCCGCAATGGCTTGTCGATGGTGGCGAGCAGGGACAGGTTGTCGTTGAGGCGGGCCTGGAATTCGTCAGCAATGACCGCATTGCCTTTGCTTTCCAGCAATCTGCGCAGGTCGTAGGCCTCATTGTTTTGCATGATGCCCTGCATGGCCAGCAAGTTGATTTTTATATTGTCCAGGGAGCTGTCACTGCGCCAACCTTCGGAAAAATACCCGTTCGGCTGTCGATTCCGGTTTTTGTAACCCAGGGGTCCACCCAGTTTATCCACTTTCACTTTTTCCATCTGGGTCAACATGGCGCCCACCGCGTCCGATACCGCGTTGGCGTGCACCCCATCCTGGGGTTGACCCACGGTGGCCAGCCAGCCTGCCTGAAATTGGGCATCCTGCCAGCCCTGAACAATGCCCCCGGTGTTCTCGGCAAGGGTGGTCACGATGGCGGTCAGCAACTGGCACTGATCGCCAGACTGCGCCCCGGTACTGGTGAACTGGGCAACGTAAGGCTCATCAAACAACAGCAGCTCCACTGCACTCAGACCCTGAACCACCACACTGGCGTTGGCCACGCCCTCCACCGTGATGGATTGCGGCTCGTTGAGCATCTTGTTTACCTTGCGCGCCACAATGTTCTTTTTATCGGGCCAGAACTGGATTTTCCAGTCGTCGTTGTGCTCCACGATGGGCCCAAACCGCACCCATTGTACGTCCTGCCAGGCCGCCATGGTCTGGCGCCATTGTTGGCGGGGAACATTGATATCTGCATTCTGGGTGCAAAAATCCTGCACCCGCTGGTTCAGTGCCAGACTATTGCGATGCAATGACTGATAGCCAGCCTCAATGCGCGCGCTCAGTGCCGTGATCCACTTTTCTTCTGGACTGGTGCGCTCGCAGGAACCCAGCAACAGCCACAGCACGGTCAGCAATAAGATTCGTCTTGCCACGAGTCCCCCCTAAGACAGGTCAAAAAAATCAGGTCAAATAATCAGGTCAAATGTTCAAAGCGAGTTCAGAAAAGCCAGCAAAGCATCCCGCTTCACCGGACTGGTTTGGACCACATAATCGCGGCTGGGTTTCCCCTCTCCCCCGTGCCACAGTATTGCTTCCAGCAAACTTTGCGCCCGGCCGTCATGCAGATAATGTTCAAAACCGCTGACCACACCGGTGAGCCCAATCCCCCACAGGGGTGGCGTCCGCCACTCAGAACCGGACGCAGAAAAAACCGGTCTATCATCTGCCAATTCCGGCCCCATGTCATGCAATAACAGGTCCGTATAGGGATGAATGGTCTGCTCGGAAAGCGGCGCCCGGTCTGCCAGCGCTGGCGTCACATATTGGACCCGATGACAACCGGCACAGCCCGCATCCATGAACACCGCCTCACCGGCCTTCACTTGCGGGTCATCTGCGTTGCGCCGTTTCGGTACCGCCAGATGGGAGGTGTAAAAGGTCACCAGGTTCAGTATTTTATCGGACACCTCCGGCACGCCCCCCTGTGGTGCCTGCCGGCAGGCAGCCTGCACCGAGGTGCAGTTTTCCGCCGGGAACAACGAACTGGTGATTCCGATATCGCCGTTGAAGGCCGCCGCATTTTGTTGTCGCAGCGTGGGTTGCTCCGCTTTCCAGCCAAACCGCCCCAGCACCAACTGTTGTCGGGTCACATCCCACACTGGATTCCAGCGCCCGGATATGCCGTCCCCATCCGCATCCTCCGGATCGGCCTGCGCCTTGATCTGGGCGTCACTCAGGGCCTCAAGCAACCCCAAGCCGATCATGGGTGGCGCAATGCGCATGGAAAATGCCACTTGTTGGTCCAGCGGACCGTAGGCCAGCTGAGACAGCGAGAGGATCGGTTTGCGCAGGCGCACCACCTGCCCCCCGGATAAGGTCACCTCGTGATACTCATATTCAATGTGCAGCTGTGCTTCTGCCTCAACCCCGGGGATGGCGAAATCCTGTAGCTGGTCACCGTAGTCCGGATGCGGAATCACGCCGTGCTGGTGAATCCGTTGCCAGTCCTCGGGGCTGTTGGGCTTCAGGCTCAACCGCACCAACAGGGAAACGGCATTGTCATCCGCCGCGGCAGGCAGATGTCCTCGACCATCACGAATGTGGCAGTTTTGACAGCCGTTGGTATTGAACAGCGGGCCCAGTCCATCGCGAGCAGTGGTGGTGGCCGGGGCGATCACCCAGGGGTTGCGAAAAAAACTGTTGCCCACGCTAAAGTCCAGCCTGCCCTCAAAAGACAGATTGGCCGCCGGCAGAGAGAAGGCATCATTGTCGGTTTTGCTGACGCTGGTATTGCCACCGGATTTTTCCCCGAAGGCATAGAGCCAGCATGGCAGCAGACAAAGCAAAAGGCCCCACAGCGGAGTGCGGGGCCTTGGTTTAGAAAGTAGAGACATCGTCGCTTAGATTCACACGATCAGAAATCATGATCCGCGTTGTCCGGTGACAGGTTTTCCACACCCAATTCAATGGCCACCTTCTCAATCTTGCGGGTCAATGCCACCAGGCCGTTGATCGCATTCTTGATCAGCTCAGCGCCTTCCTCATTGCCCTCTGCGATCATTTGATCGAATTTCATGGGCTGCTTGCCTTCGGCTTTATCCACCAGTGCCTGCATGGTTCCCATGCTGGCTTTAAACTGCTGGTCGGTTGCCTTGGCCAGCTCCGGGTTCTTGGCGGCCACCAGTTGTGCAAGGGAGTCTCCCTTCACCACTGAACCATCGACTCTTTTATAGGTGCCGTAATAGATGTTCTCGATGCCCTTGGCATCGTAGTAGTGGGAATAGTGCGTGTTGTCACTGAAACAATCGTGCTCGTCTTCAGTGGAATTCGCTTCCAGAGCCACTTTCATTCGTTCACCGGCCAGTTCGCCCAGTGCCAGGCTGCCCATGCCGAACAGGGCTTTGGTGATGGCCACCTGGGGCTTCTGGGCCTGCAGTTCCGCCCGATAGTTTTCCTGCCCGGGTGCCCATTGGGCCTGCATGTATTTGAGGTCGGAAATCAGCAATTCCGTGGCCGCTTTCAGATAGGCCACGCGGCGGTCACAATGTCCATTGGTGCAGCCTTTACCCTGCACAAAATCCGTATAGGCCCGCTGCCCTGCACCGGGCTTGGTGCCGTTCAGATCCTGTCCCCACAATAGAAACTCAATGGCATGGTAGCCAGTGGCCACATTGGCTTCAGAACCGCCCAGTTCGTTCAGGCTGGCCAGCAGATCGGGCGTAATTTCGCTCAAATCCAGGGTGGTGCTTCCCAACTTCAGAGACGGTGTTGCAATGATGTTGGCCGTGGCACCCACATTACCCATCTCGTGGTGATAATTGGAGGACGCCACATAATCGATCAGGCCTTCATCCAAAGGCCAGGCGTTCAACTGGCCTTCCCAGTCATCCACAATGCCATTACCAAAGCGGAACACTTCCGATTGCTGGTATGGGACCCGTGCCTCTTTCCAGGCCACACGGGCCGCATCCAGAGTAGCCTGGCTCGGCTTACTGACCAGAGCTTCGATTTTGGTTTGCAGGCTTTCTGCAGTGGACAGGGAATCACTGAACACCGCATAGGCAATGTCACCATAGTGTTTGACGACACCCTGTTCGGTGACAGAGGCCTGCACCGGGCCTGCGACCAGAATGCTCCCAGCAAGTACGAGCCGAGCTACTGATTTCATTGTGCTTACTCCAATTGGTTGTCAGTTAATGATTAAAAATCCGCAGCCAGTTGTACCACGACGTTATTGGATTTTTCGCCGGTGCCGCCGTCGTTTTCGCTGTAGTCTTCGTCGTGCCAGAATTCAACGGCCAGGCTGACGTTTTCATACACGGAAGTTGATCCGCCCAGTGACAGTCGGGATTCCGGCAATCCCAGCGCCACTGCTTCGTCGGTTTCCTGCAGAGCAAAACCGAAGGTGTATTCCTGGCCACCCAGTTAGGTAGCGAAATCCACTTCGACCTGGATGGCTTCCGGCTGGAATTCCGCATTGCCGACGAACTCAATGTCGTCGATGGCAGTCATGTACTCTGCCACAATGGTGATGACATCCACGCTCAGGCTACCCGACAGGGACACCGCACCGTCATCGCTCTCCAGCAGCAGCGGTTCGACCAGCTCTGAAATGGAATCGGACTCTGTCAACGCTGAAATGTAGTCAAAGCCCAGGTTGAAGTTGTCCTGGCCGAAGCTGGCGGTGAAGCCGTAGTTCTCTACATTGTTTTCACGATCGGTGGAGCCATCGAAGACATAGGCGCCGACGGAAAAACCGTTCTGCTCCAGCCCGAACAGGGCAGCGGTTTTATTAGTTTCCGCCAATTCCAGAACCAGGGTGTCGTTCACCAGGGCGGTTTCGAAACGGCCAAAAGGCAAATACTGTTTACCCACCAGCAGGTCAACCGGACCCACCAGGCCCTCAAACGACAGGGTGGCGACATCCACATCCAGTTCAGTTTCGTCTTCTTCATACAACAAGATGATTTCAGCATCGACCTTGTCATTCAGTTCCGCGGCAATACCCAATTCCACGGTGGCGACGGTCAGGTCACTGTAACTTTCATCATCGTAGCCTTCGCCCCAGGCGGCTTCGATCTCAATCCGTCCGGATACCTGTACTTTCTCCCCCAAAGCACTGCCGGATTTTGGCGCTTGCTGCTTTTCCAGCTGGGCCAGTCGTTCTTCTACTTTGCGTTCAAATTCAGCGTCAGCCAACGCATTGGCAGACAGCCCCACCATGGCAAGCGCCAGGGCGGTGCGGGTAAAGGGTGCGACAAATTTCATTTTTAACTCCAAAAAAGACAAAGGAGTGGCGCACCAAAAGAGCACCACTCTAGCGTTAATGAGGACTATTATCAACTGCAATTAATTTGCGTTTACTGATTTCGATCAAAAAAGGAGGCGATTTCATCAATGGCCATGCGGCCATCTTTCAGCATGGGAAAGGTGTAATGCCACACGTGCTGCATTTTCTCCCAAATCTGCAATTCAACCTGAACACCTGTTTTCTTGGCCTTCTCAGCAAGGCGGACGGAATCATCCAATAAAATCTCTTCCGAGCCAACCTGAATCAGCAAAGGTGGTAACTGGTTCAAATCTGCAGCCAATGGAGACAGGGCGGAGCTGCTGCCACGGGCTTCCGCACTGGCGCCTGCGGTGTAGTGGGCCGCAAACTGATCCAGCAAGCCGGGGGAAAGCAGCAGGTCCACCGATTCCTTGGTGGAGATGGTCGCGCCGCTCATGGAAAGATCGGTCCAGGGCGAGATACAACAGGCCGCCGACGGCAGCGGAACAGCGGTTTCGCGCAGCCTGAGCAATGTCGCCAGCACCAGATTGCCCCCTGCTGAATCGCCGGCCAGGTAGATGTTCTCCGGCTTGACCCCCTCCTCCAGCAAGGCATGGTACACGGATACCGCGTCCTCGATGGGAGCCGGGTGTGGATGCTCAGGGGCTTTGCGATAGTCCGGTGCCACCGCTCTCATCCGGGCTTTTCTGGCCAGGCGGGAAATAATGTGGCGATGACTCATGGGTGAGCCTACGCAATAGCCGCCGCCGTGAAAATACAGTAGCACGCGGTTACTGGGAGCGTGTTTGGGCTGGTGTTGTTCGCAGGCCACCCCACCGTAATGTATCGCCTGGATTTTCACGCCCCGGGCCTGGGGCATCAAGCGGCCGTAGAAATTCATCATGCGGCGCGAATGGGCGATTTTCGCGGGCTCCACCGACAGATCCGGTGAGAATGGTGATCTAAGAATGGTGTTTACTAGCGTTACCGGCAATCGTCCGGACGAGCAAGTCATATGACAAATGCTCATGTTCCCTTCCCCTCAATTACTACTTCTTATTGGTAAGTCAATCAACTTAGCACCCCGCCAAAGGGGACGCAAGATCGGCATCAGAGGCCGCTCAGAACTCTGATATGCTGATAAACACTGCGGGACAGGGCCTCCAGGTGATACCCTCCCTCCAGACTGGAGACGATTCGCCCCTCACAACAATGGTCTGCCAACTGCCTGAGTTCACCGGTCACCCAGTAATAATCCCGTTCGTCCAGGTGGATGTCCGCCAGCGGATCGGAATGATGGGCGTCGAAGCCAGCACTGATCAACAGCAACTGTGGATTGAAATGCTGCAACTTGTTCATCCACTGCTGTAGCACCCAGTCCCGGAACTCATCACTGCAAGTGCCCGCATGCATGGGCGTATGCACGATGTTGGACCGGTTCTGGTCCGGAATGGTGTGCGGATAGTAAGGATGCTGGAAGCTGGAACAGAACAGGATGCGGTCGTCGTACTGCAGAATGTTTTCGGTGCCGTTACCATGGTGCACGTCAAAGTCCACGATGGCCACCCGCTGCAGGTCGTACTGATGCAGTGCATAGGCGGCCGCCACCGCCACATTGCTGAAGATGCAGAATCCCATGGCGCGATTTTTCTCGGCGTGATGGCCCGGTGGGCGCACCGCGCAGAAGGCATTGGCAGCCTCCCCGTTCATCACCATATCCACCCCTTTGCACACCGCCCCCGCCGAGCGCAAAGCGGCATCCAGGGTGTGGCGGTTTGCCACCACGTCATCCCCCAGGGTTTTCAGGTCTTTCAGTGGGAACTGGGCAAACACCCCATCCACATAATCCCGGCTGTGCACCCGGTACAGGTGTTTCTTTTCAATTTTAGGGGCATCCACCTGTTGCAGCAGATCCCACACCTGGCGCTCCATCAGGTAGTCGCGGATCGCACTCAGACGGCGGGGGGATTCCGGATGGTCGAAGCCCATGTCATGGAGTTCACAGTCGCGGTGGCTTATATAGGCGGTGGTCATGGCGTCAAAACCAGGGTCAGTGTTGTATGTGAATCAGAGTCGTTTGATGACGTAGACGAGATCTTCGTCTTTCTCGTCATCCCGCAGCTCGAAGCCCATGGAGCGGGCCAGTTTGCGCATGGGAACGTTATCCCGCAGCACGATGCCGTCCATGAATTTCAGCCCTTTGTTGCGGGCCGCCTCAATCAGCAGCTCCATCAATTTATACCCAATACCGGTGCGATGCCATTGATCTGAGACAACCACGGCAAACTCGCAACTGATGCCGTCCGGGTTCAAAACATAGCGGCTCACCCCGATTTCCTCCCAGGTGCCATTGTTCTGGACCAACGCCACCAGGGCCATTTCCCGGTGGTAATCAATCTGGGTAAAGCGGGCCAGCATTTCCGGCGTCACCCGTTTCACATTGTGCATGAAGCGGTAATAACGGGATTGCTCCGAAAGGCTTTCGATAAAGGACTTTTCCAGTTCCGCGTCTTCCGGGCGAATGGGGCGGATCTTCACGTCCACCCCGTTTTTCATCTGCCAGTTGGTTTCCAGATACACCGGATACGGATGAATGGCCATGTGTTCATAGCGTTTCTGCGCCGGTGGCAGATAGTCCACTTCGATGACTGCGTCCAGCACCGTGGCTTTCTCATGATCCAGCACCAGGGGGTTGATATCCAGATTGCGAATCCACGGCAACTCGCAGGCAATCTCCGACAGGCGCAGAATGATGCGCTCCAGTTCTGCCCGGTTGGCGGCGGGCATATTGCGGAAGCTGTCCAGCATTTTCGCTACTTTGGGGGAATCAATCAGGGTGTTGGCCAGCAGGGAGTTCAACGGCGGCAGGCTGATGGCAATGTCATTCATAACCTCCACCATGGTGCCACCGTGACCGAACACCAGCACCGGGCCAAACACCGAGTCGTTCTTGATGCCCAGCAGCAATTCCCGGTTGGAGCTGGAGGTCACCATGTGCTCCACGATCACGCCCTCAATACGGGCATCCGGTTTCTTCTCGGCCACATCGTCCATCAGTTTTTTATAGGCGCTGCGCACCGCCTGGGCATTCATCACATTGAGCGAGATACCGGAGAAATCCAGCTTGTGGCTGATGTCCGGGGAATTGATTTTCAGCACCACCGGAAAGCCGATAGACTCCGCCGCCACCAGGGCCTCGTTGGCGGAATGGGTGTTCCAGGAGGGGTTGATGGGAATATTGAAGGCCTTGAGGATGGCGCGGGATTCCAGCTGGTTCAGCACCTTACGGCCTTCCTGCAGCACGCCTTCGATGATCAGGCGAGCCCCCTCGATATCAGGGTGTACATCCCTGGCCACCGAGGCCGGTGCCTGGATCAGGTAGGTACGATTGCGGAAATAGGTGGTGAGATACTTGGCGGCCTTGACCGCATTTTCCGGGGAAGAGAACACCGGGATACCCCGCTCCTGCAGGGAACGGCGAATACCCGCCACCTTGTCCCCACCCATGCAACACACGACGATGGGTTTGAAACTGGTTTTCTGGATTTTGTAGAGGCGCTCGTCCACATCCTCCACCACCTTACCCCGCGGCGGCGTCAGGATCACCACCAGGAAATCCACGTTTTTGTCGGTGGCGATGATCTCGCAGGCTTCCATAAACTCATCGTTCAGGCCAAAACGGCTGCTGTACACCGGGTTGGCACTGGCATCCATGGAACGCAAGCTTGCCAGCCTGGACGAGGCATCATGCCCCAGCTCGGCCAATGGCAGGTGCAGGTCATAAGCCGTATCGCAGGCCATGATGGCGGGACCCAGGCCATGAGAGATGATGCCGATGCGCTCACCACGCACACTGCGATGGATGGGGAACGCACGGGCGGCCAGGAACAGGTCGGTAAGGGAATAGGCCCGCACAATACCCGCCCGCTCCAGCGCCGCATCAAACACCAGATCGTTCCCCACCAAGGCGCCGGTGTGGGACAGGTGCTGCCCCACCGCCTCCCCATGGCGCCCGGTTTTCAGCACGATCACCGGCTTGCTGCGGGCCACACCGCGCAACCCGGAAAGAAAGCTGCGGGAATCCTGCACCCCTTCCGCATAAATCAGGATGCACTCTGTCTGTTGGTCGATGACCAGGTAATCCAGAATATCACCGGCGTAGACCCCCGCCGCCTGTTCCAGGGAAATAATGGTGGAGAACCCCACTCCGCTGGCATTGGCCCAATCGGTCACCGCCCGGCAAATGGCCCCTGAATGGGAAATCAACGCAATCTTGCCGGGCTTAATGTCCACCCGATCCAGGGTGGCGCGAATCCCCAGGGCCGGGCGCACAAAGCCATAGCAATCTGGGCCCCACATGCGGATATTGAGATTGTCGGCCTGGCGCCGCAGACTTTCCACGAACTGGCTGCGCAGGAAACCATCGCGATCGTCGAGGTGCGACAACACCACCACCGAGTCGATTCCCACCGCGGCGCAACGATCCAGCTGCTCCGCCACCATGGAATCCGGAGTGGCAATGATCACCAGATCCAGGCGTCCGGGCACCTGATCAATGGTTTCGAAATGACGGGCGCTGCCCAAATGACGGCCGCTCGCCAATAGGGAGCGTTGGCGTGGGTGCACCAGCCAGACCTTGCCTTTGAACTGCTCCTTGAGCCGTTCCGCCAGACGGGCTTCGATGGAGCTGTTGCCTTCCCCGGTGCCGATAATGGCAATGGTGGAAGGCTCGAAGAAATGAGTCAGGTAGTGCTTTTTCATTCACCTTCTGCCGTATTGTCGATGGAATTCGCTGGTGAAGTGGAATTCACTGGTGTGTTGGAATCAGCGGGCGAGCAAGGCGTTTGCGTCCAGTGTTCAATGGCCTGCCTTAAACAGGAGCGGGCGGCTTTGATCCCACTCAAGCCCAGGGCGTCAATGCAGTGCTGCCAACTATGATTCTGCAATACTTTCATGACCAGGAGCCTGCGCCCCGTGGCGTCAAGGGCAGGACTGCGGCCATTGGCGGCATACAGCGTCCACAGCAGCCGCCAGAGGGACGGGGCCACATTCTCCAGAGGCGTCCAGTTTGCCAGATACCGCTGCAGGCTGATTTGATCTCTCTCATAATAGCGGATGCCGGAATGGGGACCACCGGCCATCAGCCCCACCACCAGATCCGCCGGCAACAGACGATGACTGCCCTGCAACAACAGGGGAAAGTCGGCATTGAAGCAGTCCAGGGCGGCCTGCTGTACCCGATGCCCGGGCTCCGATAATCCCAGTAGCACCAGCAGGCTGTGGTCACCGGTGGTGGACTCCCGGGTGTAGCCCACCCGCAGCGGCAGGCAGCCGTTGCGTTGCCAGAAGGCCAGCACCGCCGGACTCCCGGAAAACAGCGAACCGATGCAATCCACCTGCTGTGTCTGGGCGGTTCGTATTAAGTGTTGCAGCAACGCGCTACCCAAGCCCCGCTGCTGCAGATCCGGCTGCACTGCGATGCGCACCACCCGCCAGTGGGTTTGCCCCAGGGCGGCCTCCTGCCCCAGGTGTACTGCCAAGGTTTGCGGCAACACCTGTCCGTGGGGTCGACGCCGGCCATGCACGATGGCCTGCGCCAGTTCGCCGCTGAGCTCACCTTCCACCGCCACCATGGCCACCGCCAGCACCCGATCGGCCTGGGTCAGTGTGAACAGGCGAACATTGGAACCATCCAGCATGGTGCGCAAATCACTGGGCCGGGTGCGGTAATGGGCGCTCATGAGCAGCTCAAACATCTGGTTCAAGCACGCCTCAGAAGCCTCGTCACACTGAAAATGAAATTCGGAAAATGCCGGTGCTGCAGTCTCACTTGCGGCCGTGGCGGGTAACGCTGACGGTTGCAACAGCAATGCGCGATTGAGGGATTGTTCCAACCAATCCCCCGCCTGCCAGCGCACCGGCTGTTGCAACGACATTTTCACCCAGCCCGGGTACTGGGCATCCAGAAAGCGCTGAAAGCGCACAGCAAAACCACGGCCGGTGCCTTCATAACCGTTTACTGTGGTGGCGAACACCGCTCGCGCGTAATGACGCAACATGGCTTTCAACATGTCCGGCGCGATGGCGGCGGCCTCATCCACCAGCAAAAGATCTGCCGCTGGCCGCACACTGAGCAAGCGATCCGGCGCGACAAATTCCAGGGAACCTGTGCCGTGTGAATCTTCATTTTGGGGCTCTTCATTTTGGAAGTCTTCATTGTGAAGATCTGCAGGTGGCTCCGCCGAGCGCGCAAAGCGTAGGATGGTTTCAGCACTTTCCGGTCGGGGAGCCGTGACCACAATGCGCCGGCCCTGTTGCAACAGGCGCTGCACAGCAATCCCCATGGCGGCACTTTTGCCCCGCCCGCGATCGGCCTCGATCACCAGGGGGCGCTTGCGATGACCGGACAGCACATGCAATACCGCCTCCACCGCCTGCCGCTGGCACGGAGTAATACAACCCCAGTCATCCGGGCTGCGCTGCTGTACTGTGGCAGCAGGCAACTCAGGAAGAAGGAAGCCCTCATCCTGGGTAATGCGGGCGACCTGCGGATTCCCCGATTGATGTTGATGCTTCAGTTGCTGTTGAAAAATCCACGCCAGGCGCCGGGCATAATCGGTTCTGACCGCGGCCACACCCCAGGGTTGAACCGCGATCCTGTCCCGCAACCCATCTTCCAATTCATGCCATTGATGCAACGGGGGGCACAGCATCCACAACATGCCACCACCCCGGATATTGCCACTGATGGCCGCCAGGGCATCCGCCTGCAATCCGCTGTAGACATCAAACACCCCGTGATCCGCCTCGCGTCCCAATTCATGATTGATTTTGTCCGGCGATAACCGCCAGGCGGATTCCGGCGCCCGGGTTGAATACCAAAGTGGAGTCTGCGCCTGTATTCCCTGCAAACAAACCTGGACGGTGGACAAGGCCCAATCTGCGCCGCCTTCCACCAACACCAGCAAGCGCCGATCCGAACGGCACAGGGATTCCTGCAACTGTTGCAGCCGAGGCAGCAACATTGGGTCCATCCTGGTCTGATCTGTCGGAGCCTGATTCACCGCTGATATTTCTCCATAAAACCACTGTCAATCCGATGCTTCCAACGCCACACCCAATCGCCCCGGGCGTAGAACCAGCCCCGCGACGCCATCGCCTTGCGCTCTCCCAGTGTAATCAGTTTCAGGAAGCGCCCCTGGGGCACAAACGCCTGCAGAGTACGACCGGCAATGATATTGGACAGGTTAGCAGCCAACACCGGGCCCTGCCGGACCGCATACACCCCGGCCTTGGCGATGGGAGTGGGAAACCGGGCGATGTCACCCACCGCAAACAAACGCTCGTGCCCCACCACTTGCAGGGATTCCGTTACCGGAATAAAGCCCTCATCCGTCAACGGCAGCAGGCTCCCCCGCAGATCCTGCACCGGGGCCGCCGGGGTGCACAACAGGGTAAAATCGCTGTGCAGGCGACTGCCATCAGAAAGCTGTAGCCGCTTTCCCTCCTGCCCCGTTAACGCCACCCCAATGCGAGTCTGAAATCCTGCCTGCGCCAGGGCCCGGCGCCCTGCCCGACGAATCAACGGATTATGCTCCGCCAGTACTTCTGAGCGGGAAATCAGGTGCCACTGCCAATCCGGACCCGGTTGGTAACCACGAATGCGATGGTGCATGGCCAGTGCCAGTTCAAAGCCGGCTACACCGCCCCCCACGACCGTCACCGTCCGGTTCTGCCCCCGGGTCAGCCCAGCCAGAAACTGCTCCCAGGCCGCAAGCAATGGGGTCACCGGTTTGGCAGGCAGCAGGACGCCTGTACCGCCTACGCGCTGCGCCGACAACAGATCGAGGCTATTGGGCGTGGAGCCAATATCAAAGGCGGCGTAGTCAAACTCCAGGACACTCCCATCCTCCAGCACAACGGAGCGCTGGTCCTTCCCCAACGCCACAAAGCGGCCTTGATGCCAACGCACACCAGAGTCTGCACATAATGCCGGCAGATTGATCAGAATCTGGTCGACTTGATAATGGCCGGCCACCACCCCGGGCAACATGCCGGAGTACGCCGTGCCCGGCTCCGGGCTCACCAACACAACCTCGATCCCCTTGCCGCCAAAGCGCCTGTGATACTGCCGAATCACCTCGATATGGGCGTGGCCGCCTCCCACCAGAAGTATGCGTGTGGGCTTCATTTCACTCTCACATTGAATTCTTCAGATTAAATCTATACTTACAGATATTACTATTGCTTCGGGACCGGAAGAAATGGATAGAAATTACACCAAACGGGTACGCTACGAGTTTATTTTCAAATCCCAGGACAATTTTCAGTACGAAGTGGACATTGATCCCAACACCCTGGAGCACCCGGCGCCGCTGGGTGCCGCCCCCGAGTGGTCCGCCCTGGATGTGGACAAATGCCCCCACTGCCCGCTCAACAGCGCCACTACGGAGCATTGTCCCTTGGCAAGACGGGTGGCGCCGATCCTGAGCTTCAGTGCCCATCCCGCGTTTGAATCCGTCAAGGTGCGGGTGCACAAGGACAACATGACCATGGAAAGCCAGTCTACGGTGCAGGAAGCCTATCGCTCCCTGATCGGGTTGATCATGGCCACCAGTGGCTGTCCCCACACCGGCTTTTTCAAACCCATGGCCTGGTTCCACCTGCCCTTCTCCACCCAGGATGAAACCCTGTTCCGGGCCTGCGCCACGTTTCTGTTGTTCCAGTTCTTTGATCCGGTGGACCCGGAAAGCGGTGGCCATTTTACCGACCTGAAGCAGGTGTACGAGGACATTCACATCGTCAATCAGCATATCGCGAAACGGTTGCGCAAGGCGTCCGCCTCGGAGTCCACCCTCAACGCCCTGACCATTCTGGATATTTTTGCCCAGTCGTTCCGCCCCACCCTGAACGACTCGCTGCAGGAACTCGCGTTCCTGTTCAAGCCGGGCATCAACGAAGTCAGCTTCGAGACCCCCTGATCGGTGGTGTTCGGTACGCCTGATTCTGCACCGGCCAAATCTGCTGCATTCGCTCGGCTGCTGCTGGCGGCACTGGTTTGTCTGCTGGGCAATCTACTATGGTGCCAGCACAGTGTTGCCGCCGCAGTGGAGTTGAAAAAAGCGGAACAGTATTACCTGTCGCTGGAGCCGATGACGGTGAAGGATGCCAGCCTGGGTAGCGACCCGATGTGGATTCCCACCAAAGATCAACTGGTACCAGTTCCGATCACGGATGCCCGCACCCAACTCTGGTATCGGTTCGATATTCACAACGGCTCAGAAGCGAAGGAGTGGTATCTGCTCACCACCAACACTCTGTTGGCGCACATACAGGTTTACACCATGAGCGTCGGGGAGGAGCATCACCGTCACAACGGTTATGTGCGACGTTTCCCGTTTGATCTGTCCAACAATGTAGCGCTAAGCCTGCCCACAAAGCAGGCGGTGAGTGTCTGGGTGAAACTGGAAGCACCCTACGTGGGACAACAACCGTTGTTCAGCCTGATGCCCGGTAATCAGTACCCACAACATCACTTCAACTATACCAGCATGATTCTGATTGCCATCGGTGCCATGCTGGCCCTGGTGCTCTACAACGCCTTTCTTTATTTTCCCACCCGGGATTCGTCGTTCATCTGGTATGCCGGCTATCAACTGCTGTGCACCTTTGCCTGGGCCATGCATTTCAAGGTCATGCTGTATTGCTTCGACATTCCCCTCGACGCCAGCACTCTGTATCTGCCCTTTTTCATTGCCGGTGCTGCCAGCCTGATGTTCGCTATCTCGTTCCTCAAATTGCCCCAGGGGGGATGGCTGGCCCTGCTGGTGCGAGCCTGTGCCATCGCCCTGGTGGTGTTCGGACTCCTGGGCCTGATATTACCCGTGGTCATCTATCAATGGATTCTGATGATCTGTATCTACTCCTGGATTTGCATCATGCTGGGGCTGGGCATCTGGCGCTTGAACCAAGGCTATCGCCCGGCGCGTATCTACGTGGCTGGTTTCGGCATTTTGGGTACGTACTTTTTGTTCACGCTGGCGGGGAATCTGGCCGGCACCTCATTGTTCGATAACCAGTTGCTATGGGCCCTGTGGATGCAACTGATCGATGCCATTGCCCTGGCCCTGGCCCTGGCGGACCGCATTAATTTTCTGCGCAAATCGCGCCAGCATGCAGACAAGCGGGCCAGCACCGACCAACTCACCGGGTTACCCAACCGTACCGCGTTCGAACGGGATATCCGGGCCTGGGAGGCCTATTACAGCGAAGGCATCATCCAGGATTTCTTTTTGACGTTTATTGATGTGGATGGATTGAAGCGGGTGAACGATCGTCATGGGCATAATGAAGGGGATCGCCTGCTCTCCCTGGTGGCCCAGTGGTTAAGTCGCCAAAGCCAACAGCAGAATATTTATCGCATTGGGGGCGATGAGTTCGTGTTGCTCTCCCGCAAGCAGATTCAATGGAACCTTACCAGCCTGCACAAGTTACTGACGGATGAAGGGTTTCCCAATTCCGATCTCAGCATCGGCACCAGCAGTTATTCTGAAAGCGGCAGCCGCTCCACGCTGTTGAAACTGGCCGACGAACGTATGTATGCGATCAAGCACAGCAATCGCTAGAGCGCTTAGGCCAATGTAAAGTAGGCCAGCGCATCATCCTTGCATTTGATTCGACACCCGTCCCGTTCCTGTTTGACCGGATGGGCCTGTTGGATGAACACCACCTGCACCCCTGGAAACAGCGCGCGCTCCACCACCACTTCAAAGGTTTCGGTGGTGGATTTCACCTGCTCAACCAATAGTTGACTGCGAGCTTTAAGCTCCTTCACCAATTGATCGAAGTGCGCGATGGTGTTGCTGATTTTGGTAATCTGCTCCATGGCATCCTGATTGGCAGCATTCTTTTCAATGGGGCGCAACGCTTCTTTCATGCCCCGGATCACATTGAGGCGACTGCCGATTTCCTCCCGCAACTCACGCAATTCCGTAAGCTCCACAGCCAAGCGGCCGGAAAAATCCACTTCTGTGGGAATATAAGACGGCCCGCCCAATGTGTTGCAATGCAGCTGTTGCTGTGGACGCATAATCCCGCCGATGATTTTTCCTTCGGTTTTTTTGGGGCTGACCACAATGATCTCAGTACCCGTGATATCGCTATGCATGATGTGCTTCGCTGCGGTAACCGTGGCCGCGGACACCACCTTTGCATACTGAATATAATTGGCGAATACCGTAGCCGGGGTTTCCACAGTCACCGTAAACGGGGATTCCCCCTCAACATGGTTACGTTGCCGACCCAGGATGCCTTTGCCAATCACCACATCGTCTCCGGCAATCACGGTGGCGGATTCCAAATAGTCCCGGATCAACACTTTTCCGGTGGCCTTGACCTGCATACCTTCTTTCACTGAGCCTTTGACCACTACCGTACCATCGAAGTCCACGTTGCCGGTTTGCAGGTCCACATCCCCGACACAGTATGCATCCGATACCATCATGCCACTGTCAATTTTCAGCGGTACACCGCGACGGGCCGCTACCAAGAGATTGTCATCCTGCGCACTGAGTTCGGTGCCCTCACCCAGGTACAACGTTCGATCCTGTGGCGACGGGGCCGGCACGGATTCACCCAGCACATTGAAACCAGCGGCACCTTCCACCGGCGGGATTCGACGCATCAGAGCATCCCCCACCTCCACCATTTCAATCTCACCAAAGTCATGCATGTCCACAGTACCGTTATCGCGCAACCTGGGTTGCATCAAGCGATCCTGTACCGGCATCACCAGCGACTCCAGTTTCGCCTGCCGGGATGTTCCCGGTGGTTTACCTTCAGCCACAGTTTCGCTGAGCACAGTGCCGGGCGGTACGTTGTCCAACTGATTACTCAAGGCCAGCAACCGGTTGTCATCGATGCCCTTCACCACACCGACCTTTACCAGGTAGGTTTTTAATTCCTCTGCTTTAGGGTTCGCTGCGCCGTAGGCCGTCTCGACATGGAGCTTACAGGCCATGCGATCGTCGGCAATTTCGGATGACACAACGGCCAGACGTTGCTCGGCAATGACCATATCCACCGGGACAAACGCGCCCTGCTCCGAAGCCGCTTCAGCAACACGACTGCGATACAGCGCAATGGCCTTGGCCAGGACAGAATCATGAAGATAATAATTTCGGAATTCGGTAAGATTGAATTGATTGTGTAGAAAATCGACCGAAAGCGAGTCATCGTCCAGGCGACTTAATATAGCGTGGACCTCTTTGCCATCCGGTGATGCTTCAAAACACAATCCTTTCATTTCGGGTCGCTACCAACGTGTTCAGGTGGTGATGCTTACAAAAGCACCACTCAATATAAGTATAGAGCCAAGTAGCTGTATTGAAAGGAAATGGGGCGATTTGCCGCCATTATGCCGTTAAAATTACAAGAAGAAGTCGCAGTCGATGAACCAGGCCTCCCCGAAACGCTCGAAGCCAAGCCTCAATTTGTGGTCAGTAAAGCGAAACTTTTCAGCCTTATTCGATCAGGGTGGCGAAACCTTCCACCTAATCAATGGATTGCGCTTTTTCTCGTTTTTCTGGATTCTGGTTTTTCACGCCGCTTACATCCATGGATTGATCGCCGGTAAAGACACTTTTTTCAGACTCACTGATAGCGCACCCCCCTGGTTGTGGTGGATCTGGAACGCAGATAAAGCAGTGGATCTTTTCTTTGTGATCAGCGGATTCCTCATCAGCGTCATCCTGTTCAAAGAATTGAACAAGTCCGGCACCATCAAGCTGAAGCGCTTCTATCTGCGCCGCTATCTACGGTTAACACCGATTTACGCACTGATTGTTTTGATTTATTGGCTGACAGAGTCGCGTAATCACGAATGGGTATGGACCAACATCCTCTACATCAACAACTTTCTGCCGGTGGATAAAATGGCCCTGCACTGGACCTGGACGCTGGCGGTGGAAGAACAGTTTTATCTGATGCTGCCATTGATACTGGTGGTTCTGTATAGAATCGCTGGCAGGCCCATTCTGCCCATGCTGGTCGGTTTGCTGTTGCTGTCGTTACTGATTCGAGTGGGGGTCCTGTGGTACTACCCGGAAATATGGCATGCCAGTTACCGCGAGATGCTGGTGGACGATACGGTCTATCCCGTTTTCTACGCCAAGCTATACGACAATCTCATCACCCGCTACGGCCCCTTCGTCTGCGGTGCTATTGCGGCCTACCTGTATTGTTTCAAGCAGGATGAATTGGGTGCCTGGCTGCGCCAACACCGGAAAATCTGTCTGGGTACGTTCTTCGGCGCCCTGGCGGTTGCGTTGTTCTTCACGCTCTTTCCGGTGATGGGGGCGGAGCTGAGCCAACCCGGACCGCTGCTAAGAGCCTACGTGGTTACTCACCGGACCTTGTTTGCCGCCGCCATCGCCTGGTTCATGCTGATGGTGTTCCTGAACCTGGATCAATTCAGGCTGCTCACCCACTTTTTGTCCCTGCGTTGCTGGCAACCTTTGAGCCAGCTGACCTATTCCATGTATCTGGTGCACTTCATCGTGGTATATGGCTGTGTGCAGAACGTGTATCACAACCTGTTGCTGATAGAAGGCCTGGATCAATCCAGTCTGGCCATCTACACCATCCTGATCAGTGTGGCGCTGTCCTTGGTGCTGACGGTGATCATCGGCGTGCTGTGCTGGCTGTTGGTGGAAAAACCCTTTCTCAACATGCGGGACCTGTTCAAAGTCAATAAAGGCGCCACCACCACCAGCCCGTTACACCAGGATCTCTAAGGCTCGATTAGGGTGACACCAGATGGCCGCTGGAGCGTTGATTCTGGTAGCTGAGGCGAATGCGATTGCCATCCGCCGCAAACCGACCATAGCGTACTTCATCCAGTTGGAAGTCGGCATCCGAGCTGCCCATTTTGAAAGCCTGGCCATTTTCCATATTGCGGTATCCAGTGGAGCCCTGCTGGCTACCGTTGGTATAAATCCGCACGCCGGCCGTGGGGTCCACCACCATAACCTGATGCACCCATTGCTCAGAGGTGAACCAGACACCACCGCCGTCAAAGCTGACGTTGGAAGAACCGGAGCCATTGCCAATCTCGAACCGGGGGGAGTATTCCAGGGAGAAAATGACCGCGGTACTGGTCATGTTCCAGTAGCTACCACTGGTGCCCCGGGACAGAATTTCACGCCGCGCCTTGGAGCCAAAGAAGAACAGCCCCGGTTCCCGCACCCAGGATTCGATGGTGTACGCCCGGTTGTTCGCATTGAAGGACAGATCATAGGGCGCCTGCAGAACCTCGTTGCCGGAAAAATTACGCCCGTAGCCAATCAAGCGATCGGAGTTATCCCCGACGTTACCATTGGTTTGTACTGCATTGTTCTGGTACGCGGTGGAATCGTAGGCAGTGCCCGAGGTACCCTCATCAAAATGCCAGACAGCTCCATAGTGCTTCCAGACTTTGGTGGGATTTTGTCGATCCGGCACGGCACCATTCTGCACGTCGTTGTAATGCATGACGATGTAATCTGAGTTACTGTTACCATCCACCTGGGGCACTAGAACCCAGGCATTCAGCTGCCCTGATGGCCCGATTTCAAGCTCGTACGGCAGCCAGCTCAGCTGATCGCGGTCAGTAAAGCGCAGGTCCGAGCGACTGCCCTGCAGCGTCGCGGCGATTCCGTTGGAGATCCGGATCAGCACCGGAAAATCCGTCACGCTGCCACTGACATTGGCGCCACCGGACGTAGTGTTGAAGCTGTACTGTTGGGTGCTGTTGAAACTGGGCACCGCGCTCACATCAATGCCGGTTTGCACGTACAACACAGCACCTTCGTCCAGATAAACACGGTATGTTGTGCCGCTTACCGATCGCGTGCCAGTATAGCACCAGCCGTCGCCGGCACTGGAACTCACCGCGTCACTGCTGCCGCCTTTCACATACAGCACCCGGCTTTCGCGAGACAGTGCCAGCAGGGATTTCTGGCTCAGGGTCAGGGTATTGCCATTGTCACCCAAATCAATCACTTCGATGCCATTGATCACCTCCGGTCCGAAGCTGGTCAAATCCAGGTTGTTCAAGCCACTGGCGAACTGAATCGTGTCGGAGCCCAAGCCGCCTTCAATATTGTAGAAATCTGTATCCACCAACTGAATGATGTCATCACCGGCACCGGCGGATATGGCGTCGGCACCACCTCCGCTCACCAGAGTGTCGTTGCCACTGGTACCCACCAGATTGTTGGCATTGGCGTCACCCACCAACCCGGCCTGAACCGACTGGCTGAAATCCCGGCCCCATATCACGAGGGTTTCACCGGCGTTAAGGCTCGCGTTATCCCCCAGCGGGGCTCCGATGATCAAATCGGTGTAACCGTCGCCGTTGACATCCGCCTGGCCCGTGCTCTGGCCGAGTCGATCATCGGTGTTGTCGCCTATCACCTTAAACCCGTCGACGTTGGTCATGCCCGCCAGGTCAACGTCGGAACGGCTGGTACCGTCTTTTCCCATCACCATGTAACCGGCTCCGGCGCTGGCACCGCCACCAGAATTGAGGTACGCCCCCAGCAACAGGTCATCCACGCCATCGGCATTGAAATCCCCGGCACTCGCCAGGCTGTGCCCCATCTGATCGGCGTCAGCCTCACCGAACAGCGCAAAACCATCGCTGGTCAGAATGCTGTCCACATCAATATTGGCGTAACTGCCGCTGTCGTTACCATAGAGTACGTAGGCCACCCCGTTTGCGGATCGGCCGCTACCGTCTTTGCCATTGGAAGACACCACCAGATCGCTGATGCCGTCACCATTGAAATCACCTCCGGCCACGGAGTGACCCAGAATGCCACCGGCCACACTGGACTGGATTTTAAAGCCGCTGCCACCGCTCAGGGTGGAGACATCAATGGCATTGAACACGGGCCCTGGGGAACCGAAAATCAGAAAGGACTGTCCCGCCTGGGAACCCAATGCATCCGAGAAGATGGCGCTCACCACTACATCGTCATAGCCGTCCGCATCATAGTCACCCACAAAACGCGCCGCCTGCCCCAATTGCCAGCCGGCACCGGCGCCCATGATTTTCATGCCGTCGGGTCCGGTGGGGTCGATCATGTCCAGGTCCACATCCGTTCTGGTTGCCCCTGCCTGCCCGAAAATCACGTAGGCTTTACCGCTGTCAGCACCGTCCTCATCGCTGTAACGCATGCCCACGATCAAATCATCAATACCGTCACCGTTGAAGTCACCACCGGCGTCCAGGGCCTGGCCGTTACCATTGAAATCCGTGAAGGAATCCCCAATGCGGGCATTGGCCTCCGTGGTGGTCACCCGGAACCCTACCGCTGAACTGAAGCTGGACACATTAACGTCGCCATTGGAAGCTGCACCATACACCACATACAGAATACCGCTATCCGCCGCGTAATCATCATCCAGAGGCGCGATCACATACAGGTCATCATAACCGTCGTCATTGATGTCGCCGGCACCGCCCACAGCACCGCCCATTTTATCCACCGCACCGACACCCACGATACGAAAACCGTTAATGCCGTTGGTGATGGAGGCGGAATTCAGGTTACTGCGGGTGGCCCCGGCCTGGCCGTACACCACGTAGGCCAAACCGGAGGAGCCGGAGCTGTCCGGTGCACCTGTGACAAAGTCCTCGAAGCCGTCACCATTAATGTCGCCGACGGTACTCACAGCCCAACCGATGTGCTCACCGCTGACACTGCCCTGCACCTGGAAGCCATCCGCCGATGTCATGCTGGTCACATCCAGTGACTGCGCTTCAATGTCGATGTCTTTATTGAACGACAGGGAACCGGCCGCCGCCGGGTCCGGCAAGGTCAGATCCGCATTGGCATACTGAACACTGCGGATACGGGCACCGTTCAGTAGTAGCGCCGTGGCGTTGGTATAATCCAGATCGAGAGCGCCATCCCCCAACACGACCGAGTAATCGAACGACAGGGTCGCTGTGCCGGAACCGGAACCCAGATCCACGCGTCGATCCACCCCTTCCATATCCAGTTCCAACTGCGGCGTATCCAGTGTCACATTCACTGCTTCGCTGAATTGCACCGATACGTTGATGGCAGCACCCACACCATAGGTACCGTCGGCAGTGGAGGACGTGACATTGGTAATGGTCGGAATGGACGCATTGAAACTGGTGAAGTTCAAATCGGAATTATTGGAAATGCCGGCGAAGCCAACGCCGTTGCCATTTTCCAGAGCACCCGCATCGATATTGATGTAGTAGCCGGTGTTCGGCTCCAGCACATCGGTTTGCGTGACCACAATGGTGTTACTGCCGCTACCGGACACCTGGCCGGAGGTAACATCGATGGTATCCCAGACACTGCCGTCGCTGGTTTTGTGGATCACGATGTTGCCGCTGTTGACGTACACCACTTCACTGAAATTCAACGTAATGGTCGCGTTCAGCAACACCGCACTGTCCTCATCGGCCGGTGTGGAGCCGGTCAAGGTTATCGCGCCGGTTGAGAAGTTCCAGTCACTGGTGGCGGCAACCCCGGAAAAATCATTGGTGGCGACATCACGCCAGGCACCGTTGTCGATCAGCACATAGTAGCCGCTGCCCCCGAAGAAGGTGCCAGCCGGATCGACGGTGATGCTGGAGGTACCGTCGCCGGTGATGCGGGCATCCCCCATCGGAATGGTTTCAAACACTGAATCATCACCGGCATTATGGATCACGAGGTTGCCACTGCCGACGTAGACATTCTCATCAAAGTTCAATACCAGATTGTCGTTCAGGCCTACATTCACCGCACCGTCCGCCGGGGACAAGGTGGAAATCTGCGGTCCGCTGACATCAATCACCAGGGAGAACGCAGTGCTGACGGGGGAAGTATTCCCCGCCGTGTCGGTTTGGGTGGCCGTCAGGGAGTAACTGCCTTCACTCAGGATGGTGGCACTGTAATCGATGCTCCAATTACCGCTGCCATCCACCAGGGGATTGGCGATGCTCGCGCCATCCAGCATCAGGTCCAGCGTATTGCCGGCCTCGCCGGTTCCACTGAATACCAGTCCGGTGTCGTTGGTGATCCCGTCTGTAGCCCCGGAATCATTGCTGATGGTTGCGATCACCGGCGCCAGCGGCTGAGCCGAGTCTATAGTGGCTGCATAACCGCTTGAAACCGCCGAATCGTTGCCCGCCGCGTCCGTTGCTACTGCCGTAAAACTGTAGCTGCCGCTGGCCAGGCTTGTGGCCGTGTGATCAAAGCTCCAGTTCCCGCTGCCGTCTGCCCCGGTAGAACCGATGACGATGCCGTCCTGATATACCGTAACGGTTGCGTCCGCTTCAGCAGTACCGTTGATCAGGAGCGTACTGTCGTTGGTGATGCCATCCCCCGCCGTTGCAGTATCGTCGCTAATGCCAGTGATCACCGGAGTAGCGGGCAGGGCTGCATCCACTTCAATGCTGAATCCTGCGCTGATGGCGGACACATTGCCTGCCATATCCGTCGCCACCGCCGTAGCCGTATAGGTACCGTTGGCCAGGGCAGTGGCACTGTGATCGAACGACCAGTTGCCGCCGGCGTCTGCCGTGGTGGCACCGATGGCCACCGCGTCCAGATACACATCGATCGCCGCCTCGGCTTCACTGGTCCCGGAGATGATCAATGTGGTGTCTGCCGTAATCGCATCACCCGCTGTACCGGTATCATCACTGATCGCCACCACGGCCGGTGCCGCAGGCAGCACAGTATCCACTACCAGCGCAAAGGCAGCAGACGTTGCAGACATATTGCCCGCCACATCGGTTGCCGTGGCCGTCACACTGTAACTGCCATCCGCCAACGCCGTACCGCTGTAATCAAAGCTCCACACCCCACCGGAGGCAACTGCACTGCCGATACTGCTGCCATCCACATAGACCATCACCGTGGCATCCACTTCTGCGCTGCCGCTGAACACCAGGGTCGTATCGCTGGTGACACCATCCTGGACAGCGCTATCTGTACTGATGGCACTGACGACCGGTGCAGAGGGCGCGGTGGAATCCACCGTTAATGAAAACGCTGCGGACGTGACAGACCGGTTGCCCGCCACATCCACCGCTTCTGCTGTAATACTGTAGCTGCCATCCGCCAACGGTGATCCGGATAAATCGTAACTCCACACCCCGGTGGCATCGGCGCTGGTGGTACCACTGCTGATACCTCCCACGAACACTTCCACGGTGGCACCCGCTTCTGCGCTGCCGCTGAACAGCAAGGTCGTATCCGCGGTAATAAAATCACCGCTGCTGCCGGTGTCGTCACTGAAGCCCAGCACCACCGGTGCCGCAGGTGCCGCAGTATCCACCTGCAATGAATAAGGGGAGGAAAAAGCAGAAACATTGCCAGCCGTATCCGCCGCCCGCCAGCTCAGGTTATAACTGCCGTCGGTGAACGGGGTTGCGCTCAAATCAATCTGCCAGGCACCACTTCCGTCAGCACTGACGGTGCCCCGGGCCACACCGTCCACCCACATATCCACCGTGCTGTTGGGCTCCGCACTGCCGCTGAAAATCAACGTGGTGTCGTTGGTAATGCCATCGCCCAGATTGCTGTCGTCTGCCACATTCGAAAGTGCAGGCACCGCCGGCGCCAGGGTGTCGACCGTAATACTGCGCGGTGCAGACATACCGGACTGAGAGCCGGCAATGTTGTGGGAGAACGTGGTAACCACATAGAGACCATCCGCCAACGTACCCAGATCGAAACTCCAATTGCCGAGCAATCCTGCGTTGGCTGTGCCCTGTTCCACGCCATCCACCAGGATATGAACCACCGCGGCGATGTCAGCGCTGCCCTGCACCAGCAGGGTGGTGTCCGAGGTGATGTAATCCCCAACGACACCGCTATCAGTGGTGACGCCCGTGATGGCCGGAACATTGGGCAGGATGGTGTTGATCACGATGTCCAGTGGCGATGACAGGCTTGATCGATTCCCTGCAGTATCCACTGCCTGGGTGGTAATCGCGTAGCCGCCGTTCAATAAAGGAGTGGATGACAAATCCAGCAGCCAGTCGCCGTCCACATCCACCAATGTCAGCCCCGCCGACACCCCATCCACAAACACCTCAACCCAATCCCCGGGGTCAGCCGTACCGGCCAGCTGGATGGCGCCGGTGGACGTAATGCCGTCACCCAGAATGCCCGTGTCCGGTAGCAGCTCAATACTGGCTACCGGGTTGGGAGCCAGGGTATCGATCACCAGGGGAAACGCCGGCGACCAGGGGGACTGGTTTCCGGCTCTGTCGGTGGCCATTAACGTGAATTCATAATTGCCGTCGCTGAATGGGCTGGTTGTATAATCCAGCGTCCAGTTACCACTGGCATCCGCCAGCACATTGCCGATCAGTTGCGGGCCAAGGCGAACCCGAACCTGCGCATTGGGCTCTGTGGTACCACTCAAAACCAGGTCCACGTCGCTGGTAACCCCATCCAGGGTACTGATTCCGGTGTCGTCCGACAGCTGCAACGTGGCTGGTGCCGTTGGCGCCACACGATCCACGGTCACCGGAAACTGGGGCGAGATCGCACTCTGTAAATTCAGGAATGCGCCATCGGCGGTTAGCATGTAGCTGCCGTCAGGTAAATCCGTGGCCGAATGGTCCACCATCCAGTTGCCAGCGTCATCCACCACGCTGGAACCGATGGCCACACCATCCTGATACAACGTGACCGTGATTCCGGGCTCCGCGGTACCGTTCACTACGAGCGTGCCATCCGAGGTGTAACCATCACCCAAAATATAGGAATCCCCGGTCACGGCGCTGATGATGGGCGCCAGGGGAGCGGTCGGGTCGTAACGGAACAGGAAAGATTGGGCCGACTCCACCCGCGCCCCTTTGGGGGAGATGGAGACCAGGTCAACACTGTATGGACCGGGAATCAGGCTAATCAGCGTGTAGTCCAGGCTCCATTGCCCCTGGCGATCCACCACGGTGGAGCCATTCATAACGTCATTGAGCCAGAATTCGATAATGTGGTTGGGTTCCGCGGTGCCGGAAAACGATATCGTGTCATCGATGATGCGACCTTCACCGAACGCCACACCGTCCGACCAAAGCGAGATCACTCTGGGCGACTGCATGCCAGAATTCGCCCCGCCGGAACCACTGCCAGAAGCGCCGCTACCCGCGCGATCGGGACCGCCAGCCGAGCTTCCGCCAGACGCACCACCGGACTCGCCTTCCGCTCCGGAACCGCCAGCTTCCCCTGAACTGCCGGATTCGCCATTGCCTGAGCCACTGCTTTGGGTTTGGTCCGACCCTCGATCATCGCCCGAACCACCCCCACCACCGCCACAGGCGGCGACCAGCACCATGCAACCGAATAATACCAACCATCGGATCGCACTCAATTGGGACACCTTCCTCCAAACTGCTTATTGCCTGATAAGCCCGAAATACGTGGCTTACACTTCATTTCAATATAGTTGAGGCGGTCATTTCCGCTGCGAATCAGCCTGTTTTATATGCGTATTTTTGTAGTCGGCTCTATTCTGGGGCAAATCGGGTCATTTGGGCTGAATTCATTTATTTTTCATTGACTTAGACTCATGAAGAGCGGACATGTGAAGTTCAGCGCCAACTCTCCACCCCGGCTCGCCAGGACGACGGAGATATAACACACTGTTTTTATTGTACAAACCGCTGCCAGGCATTGGGGGCCGATGGTTACAAAACCTCAACAGTTCCTGATTCCTGGCGATACCGAACCGATCACCCTGGCCCCGGGCACCGCGAGCGTTTTGATCAAGTCCTAATAGTTTTTGCCATTCACAAAGGGGGTGAGTTACGCAATGATGGCTCACCATTGCGCCCGATTATGCTCAGGTCGAGCTGCTGCAGAATGCAACCATAACTAGCTGAGCTAACATGTATTTTGGACTCGAACAGGGATAACTGGATCATGAAAAAAGCACTGGTCACCGGCGCCGCCGGCTTTATCGGCTCTCACGTAGTGGACCAACTCACCGCCATGGGGGTCGAAGTCCGGGCCACCGCCTTACCCAACGAGCGCACCGATAACATTGAACACCTGAACCCCGAAATCGTCCGTGGCGATATGCTGGACAAGGGCTTCGTGCGGGAGATCGTACAGGATGTGGATACGGTGTTTCACCTGGCGGCGGTGTACGCCACCTGGATGCCGGACTGGAAACCCCTGTGGGAAGTGAACATCCAGGGCAGCCGTAACATCCTCTGGGCCTGCAAGAACGCCGACAACGTTAAAAAAGTAGTCTACACCAGCTCGCTCTCGGCCATCGGCCTGTTACCGGGCAAAGCCTCTTCCAACGAAACCACGCCTTTTAACCAATACGACGGGCTGCCCTACATCCTGAGCAAATACTTGAGCCAGCAGGAAGCCCTGGACTTTGCCGAGCAGGGTTTGAACCTGACTGTGGTGAACCCGGCGTTTCCATTTGGGCCCGGTGACGTGGCACCCACCCCCACCGGCGGCATCATACTGCAGATGATTGATGGCGGAGCCCGTTTCTCCTTCCCCGGTGGCTTCAACCTGGTGGATGTGAGGGATGTGGCCGCGGGTCATATACTGGCAGCAGAAAAAGGCCGCCAGGGGGAAACCTATATATTGGGCAATGAAAATGTGAGCGGTGAAGAGTTCAGTAAAATGTGCGCCGAGATCCTGGGCAAATCCGATCGCGTAATTCCGTTGCCGGGATTGTTAGTGGAAGGCGGTGCGCAACTGGCACAATTTATTGCCGAGAATTTCACACACTCAAAACCCCTGCTCAACCCCAAAGAAGTAAAATACACCTCGCAATATGCCTACATGGATTGCAGCAAAGCGCGTAAGGAACTCGGCTATAATCCTCGCGATGTGCGCATCTCCCTGCGGGATTCTATTGCCTGGTTTCAAAGCCCGGAATTCCTCTCCCGCCAGGATGCCAGCGTGCCCATGAAGGCCAGCGTTAAATTCGGTTAATGTGGTAGATTTATAACCGCGCATTTGTAATATTGCCCTCTTACACCAATAGGAGGGCAATTTAATGTTCGAAGATCTCATCCCGAAAGACTTTTCTCAGGAGCTCGTTCTCGAGTGGGCGATCAGTATAGGAATGGCAATTCTTGTCTTCTTTATTGGTCGAATTATAGCCAACATCATCGTTAAAGTTGCCAGGCACGCCATGGAACGTGGCGGCATGGACGCCCTGCTGGTGAATTTCGTCGCCTCCATTCTGCGCTGGGTATTGATGCTGTTCGTCATCATCGCCGCGTTGGAGCAACTGGGTGTGGATACCACCTCGTTGGTTGCCTTGCTGGGTGCTGCCGGTATCGCTGTCGGTCTGGCATTGAAAGATTCCCTGCAGAACTTCGCCTCCGGCGTCATGCTGATTGTGTTCCGCCCCTTTAAAAACGGCGATTTCGTGGATGCCGGTGGCGTTACCGGTGTGGTTGAGCACATTGGTATCTTCACCACCATCATGAAAACTCCGGACAACAAAGAAGTGATCGTGCCCAACGGCCAGGTCTATGGCGGCACCATCACCAACTTCTCAGCCCGGGATACCCGCCGTGTTGATATGGTGTTCGGAATTGCCTACGACGCGGACATCCGTCAGGCCAAGAACATCCTCACAGAGATCGTCAACAGCGACAGCCGCGTTCTGAAAGACCCGGCACCGGTGATTGCCGTATCCGAGTTGGGTGATTCATCCGTTAATTTTGTGGTACGACCCTGGGTTAATTCCGCTGACTACTGGGGTGTGTTGTGGGACACCAATGAGAAAGTGAAGTACGCATTCGACGAGGCCGGAGTGGGTATCCCGTTCCCGCAGATGGATGTGCACGTGCACAAAGAAAAAGAAGACTAAGCATGGAAATAAAAAAGGGGGTGAAGCCAAAACTTCACCCCCTTTTTTATTATTCGACCACCTGGACGTTTTCTGCCTGTGGGCCTTTCTGACCTTGTGCTACGCTGAATTGAACCCGTTGACCTTCTGCCAGTGTCCGGAATCCAGAGCCGCTGATGGCACTGAAATGAACAAAAACATCGGGACCGTTATCCTGCTCAATGAAACCAAAACCTTTAGACTCATTGAACCATTTTACTTTGCCAAGAGAGGGTGTTGACATACCAAATACCTAACTTTTTCAGACTTTCTTTTCGCGTACCGAAGTACAATTCGCAAGCACCTAGTTACCAGAATATCCCACCTAACTTCGCCACTACTGATCGGCTTTTACTGATCGTAAAACTAAGCAAAAACATCAGAGCAAAAAAGCGCTTGATTTCGATTATAACTCCAACCCCTTGCCCGTCAACGACATTTACTGCCAGTGTCGACGTATCTGCTCAGGTGTCAGTTCAAAGGTAATGAATCGCCCTTGAACAGGGCATTGATACGACAATTTTGTTGCAGACAGATGCAATGTCTGTGAATTTTTGACCCCATATTGCGCATCACCACGCACCGCATGCCCCATTTGCGACAGATGCCGACGGATCTGATGCTTGCGCCCGGTTTCAATATTTAGAATCAGCAGCGCGGAATCTTCACTTTGCTCCACAGATAAAATATTCGTGATCGCTAATTTATCATCCAATGGCAATTCGATGCGTTTCACCTCAGGATTCCACTGACCCTCTACCCGTACCCGATACTGTTTTTCAATTTCCCGGCCGGCAAACCGCTCACTTAACTGCGCCGCCATTTTTTTATCATGAGCCACCAGTATCAAGCCGCAGGCATCCTGATCCAGACGATGAATCAAAAACACCGGGCGTTGATTATTGAAATGCAACTCCACCAGGCGCAGCACACTGCAATGATCGCCCCACTCATTGCCCTGGCTCATGACACCCGGTGGCTTGAACCAGACACTGTAGCGACGCTGATCACTGATCAATTCCAATGGCGCCGGTTTGATGGCAAGCAACTGTGGATTATAAAAAAGTCGAACCGACGTGCCCGCCGGCAAGTGCGCACTGGCACGTCGTTGCCGCTGCCACTTGCTCTGGGGTTTCTTCACCTGCACCGCGCCCTGGGTCATGGCCAGTTTGATACGCGCTTTAGGCAAAGCGCTGCGTTGCGCCAGCCAATCGCAGGCGTTGCCCACGGGCTCGGTCAGCTGGTAGCTTTGTTTCACGATCCTGTCGCTTGCTGGTTCAGCCATGGATCAACTGATCCCTTCCATAAAATCCAGGGTTACCTGGTCACGGATATTCTGGCGGGACTGCTCCCACAGCTCGGCGATTTTATCCTGATTACAGCGTTTACGATCCACCAGTACCCGCGTGTTCAGTTCACCCACTTTGCGGTTGGCGGGGCACTTGGTGAACACCGCCTGGTGACTGATCACATCCATAAACGGCCCGGATTTACTGGTAGGCATGATGAACACCAGTTGCAACCCCAAGGCATCGGTCAGATAGTGAATGACTTCGCGGGAACGGGTTTCATCCATTTTGGAAAAGGCTTCATCCACCAGCACCATGCGTAAATGGGTATTGCCTTCGTTGAAACGGAAAGCGGAGGTGACGGCGGCGGAGCGGATAATGTAGGCTGGTGTTTCCAGCTGCCCACCGGACCCGGTGCCGTATTGACTCAAGGCGATAGGCTGTTTGCCTTCCGGTTCTTTGAAGATGTCGTAGCTGCGATAGTTTCGGTAGTCCGCTATTCGTTGCAGCTCCCGCATGGCCTTCTGTTCATCCTCATCCAGCAGCATGGTCACCAGTTTGTCACGCACCGCCAACAGCGCTTTCGGCAGGTTCATGTCAAACAGACTGGAACCGTCACCGATGTTGGGTAACTGGGACACCTCCTTGAAGAAACGCCAGTACTCCTTGAATTCCGGCACCCAGCGCCAGGCAAAATAATAGCGTTCGCGGTCGGTACCGAAGCGGTGATGTTCCAGCTCCCGGTTCAGATCCGTGAGCGCCCGCTCCCCTTCATTGATGGCCTGGTAGATACTGTGGCAGAGATGACTGACGAAGGTTTCATTAAAGCGATCCTTGAGTTTGGCCAGCTGACCGTACTTTTCCACCAGCACATTGTTCTTGAGACGGTTGGCAATGTTGTCCACTTCCTGGGCCACGTCATTGATGCGTTTGAAGAACACCGCCTGATGCAGAGTCTCCACCTGCGGATCATAGACGATGACGTCCGCGGGATTGCAATATTGGTTGTGGCGCAGCAGGGCTTCATAGAGTTCACTGGCGGTGGCGGTGAGCTGGCGATCCAGTTGCTGCAGTTCATCCTGATAGAAACCCTGCTCATTCACCACCAGTGTGGCGTCTGCCTGCTGCAGGGTCGCTTCCACATCAAACTGGGGATAGATGCGGGAGATGCCGCGCACCGCCATCTCCCGCGCTTCCGCGTGTTCGATCAGTTTGTCCTGCTCATCCGCCAGTTTTCGACCCAGGGCCACTTCGGCGTCATACTCCTGGGCCAGGCGGCCCTTCTCGTTTTCCAGTTGTTTCAGGTCGCCTTCCAGTTGGGAGTACTTGTCCCGCAGCAGCAACAGCTCCTGGTCCAGCGCCTGAAATTCGCCGGTATCCAGTTCATTCAGGTTCTTTTCGGTTTGACGCAGCTTGCGGTGCAACGCCAGGATGCCCTGCATCAATGTGGCGTAATCAATGCGTTTGATTCCCTCGATGGCCTTGAACAAACGCTGCATGGCTTCCAGGTTGCCCTGCGCAGCCTGGGCTTGAATCAACAGTTCCTGATATTCCTGCTGTTTTGCGGCTAGGGCGCGATCCCGGGCGTACTGGCCGAACACCAGCTCGCTGTCGGGAATATCGCAACGCCACAGGCTGTAGTTACCGGCGGCCAGCCCTTCCCGGGTGATGCCCCGAGCCACCTCACGCAGCGCCTGGGCATCGTCCACCCGCACCACATTGCCGTAACTGGCCTTGAGGTAAAACTCCACCGTCTTGTGTTGGAATGACAAGATATCAATGATGGAATCGCGGGGATTGCTGAGGCGTTGGGCGTCTTTTTCTGCCCGCCCGCCCTGCACTACCCGGGCCGCACTGCGGCGACCGGGCAGGTTGCGCACAATGGATATGGCCTGGGCTTCATATTCCGGATGCACCACAATGCCAAAGCGGGCGCCCCCCAAATAGCCTTCGATGGCCATCTGCCACTGCGGGTCCTCCACCTCCACGTAGTCGCACAGCACACGCGGTTCCGCCTGGGGGCACTGTTCCCGGATCGCCGCCAGCGCCGCTTCCACCTGGGGCGGATAGCTCACTTGCCGGGTTTCCAGTTGGGCGATTTCCCGCTCCTTCTGCTGCAACTGCTTTTGCCGGTTTTGCAATGTCCGCTCGGTGTCCGCCCGCAACTGGGCCACCAGATCCCGCAGCGAAGGTTTGCTGTCGTCCAGGGAGCCCTGCAATTCACTGCACAATTGATTGTGGATCTTCTCCACCTCAATGGCCTGATCCAGCGACGCTTCCAGCGGCGCCAGGTCCACCCAATCCTTACCGAACAGATTGGCCAGATCCACCTTGGCGCCATGGCCGGATTGAATCACCTTGCGTAGTTTTTCCTTCAGTGGCCTGGCTTCCAGTGCCGGCAGCTCCGCACCCCAGCTGTGCTGGCTGAGCAGGGTCTGCAGGGCATTGGCCAGTTTGATGTTGTCGTGAATCTGGTGATCCTGGGCCAGCAACGGTTGGGCTTTGTGGGCCAGCTCCTGTTGCATCTGCTCCACCTGGCGCGCCAGCTCATCTTTCTCGTTGAGCACAGACACGCCCCGGCGCTGTGCTTCCAGGGACACAATCTGGTCGTGGGTTTCCAGACGACGGGCCTTGTTCACATCCAGCCGGTTATCCCGCTCCCTGATCTCCCCCTGCAAGGCACTTTGCTTTTGTCGGCAATTCACATAGGCTCGCTGCTTCACCTGCAGTGCGCGCTGGGCCTCCTGGTAATCCAGTACCTGCCGCTGCACCCAATGGCCGGTATAGGTTTTACAGGCCTGGGTGGACCGCTCCAGAATCTCCAGGGAGTGGATGATGGAGCGGGATTCCTCTTCCATACCGTGAATGGTTTTCATCAGGTCGGAGACCGTGCGAATGGCCTCCCCCAGATCCTTCTTCTCGAGAATTTCATCGGCCACAAACTCGTTGATGCTTTTCACCGGTTTGTAGGCCATGAAGTTGGCGAAGGTGCGCGCTGCGTGTTTGGCTTCGCGGTCTGACACCGCATCCTTGCGGCCGCGCAACAATCCATACAAGCGTCGCAGATAGGCGCCCTTCTTGTCGTACACTTCCACCGCGGACTTGCCGTATTCCCGGCACAACAGATCCACCACATCCGTCAACGGCACCACATGCTTGCCATCCTGGTATTGACGCACGAACTGGTCCAGGTACAGGGCCTGGCCGGGCACACACAGAAAGATCAGCTGATCCTGGCGAGCCTGCCGTTGCTGGCCGGCACTGTCCAAGTGGGCGCGGGCCCCCAGCACCACACTGAATACTTCGCCCTGCTCACCTGCGCTGGGCGTGAACACCCCCACCAGGTAGGTATCCGTCTGTTGCGGCCGCGCATAACTGCCGTCATCACAACCCAGCACATAGGACGCCAGGGTACGCACCTGTTTGCCACCCCGCCCCCGCTGGGTGGTTTCATCCTGGCCGGGGTTATAGTTGAAAAGATTTTCATGGGCCGCGGTCATCAGGGTCTGGATGCCATCCGCTGCCGTGGTTTTGCCGGAACCATTGCCACCGGAGAACAGGTTCACCCGGCCGAACTCCACTTCCGTCTGTGGAATATTGCCCCAGTTCACGTAAATCATTTTCTTCAGATACATGATTTATTCAGCCTCTTCGGAACGGGTAAACAAGGTGGACGCCAACGGACGCTCAGAATCATCGGCCGCGTCGTTTTCGGTGGCAGGCAACTCGCCGCGAATCTGGTCCAGCACCGCCTCACTCACATAGCTGGTGATGGAGGGGCGAATCTTGAGCCAGGCGTCATCCACATTCTCCTCAGCATTGGCAATGAAATGGATCAGCCGTAACTGGCGCAGGCGACGGAACAACTGGGCCCGCTCGGTCTTTTTTTCCGGCAGGCTGCGGTTCAGCAGATTCCGCAACGCAATGCCCAGGCCTTCCAAGGACAGCAGCACACAGCCCTGGTCATCCACCTGCCCTTCCCGCAGCGCCTTGTCGTATTCCGCCCGCAACACCAGCACCACAGCAACCTCCTGCTGGGTGAGGCCGGCCCGAAAACCACCGGCGAACGCCTGATTATCATCATCCGGCAATCCCGGCACCCGGGCACCCGGCGGAAACACCCGCACAAAGCCGAACCGGGTGTCGTGTTGAATGCGCACCTGTAACGGGCTCAGGTAATCCAGCACCAGGGGCTCCAGCTGAACATAACGATCGTACAACAGGGTTTCCACCTGGCTTTCATCCCGGCTTAATACGCCGTAATCCAGCAAGCGAATCAATAGCTCACTGAATTCATCCAGAGTGAAACGCTTGGCATTCAGGGTCTGCTGCAATTGCTCAGTCAATTTCATAAGTCGTCGGTATCGGTTTCCGGTTTGGCTTGCTTGATCAGCTCAATCTCGAACACATCGAAACAGGCAAAGTAGTCGTTGGCGGCGGTTTCACCGGTGGGTGTCACCACAAATTGATAATCGCTGTCCACCGCCTGATAGGCGGCCGTTTCGATGGCATGGGACATGGCCAGCACATCCCGCGCGCTGCGCAACGGCAGATCCCGGGTGCTGACCCGGTTGCCGCCGGCCATCGCAGTAATCAGATAATCGTGCAGGCCTTCGTGGTGCGTGATAAAAGCCTGATCCAGTTGTTGCTGCATGGCCACGTCCCGCAAGGCATCGTCTTCCACCTCACCGGCTTCATCAATGCGGGTGTAGAGCACCTGCTCCCGCCGCTTCTGCTGCAGGCGCACCTGATCCGGGTCCAGCCATTGCAGGTGCAGGCCCGCCAGCGCGTCGCCGGCGCGGGCCAGCAGCTGATCCTGTTGTGACCGTTCCACTTGGGCCAGCTCTCGACACACATCCACCACGCTGTTGTTGCGCTGGCTGGTCAGGTACGAGAGCTGTCGAATGATGATGTCCGCCCGCTTGGTAAAGCTCTGCAAGGCGCGCCGCAACGCTGGCAACATCAATTCCGCTGCATTGCGCATGCGGATCTCAATGGCATCCAACACAAAGTACAGTACAGACTGGCCGGGTTGAATCAGCTCCGGCGCCAACTCCCGCAGCTTCAGTTCTGCTTCCCGTTTGAATTCCTTGCGCTTGCGGCGGATCTTGTCAATCACCGCCTGAATCGCGTCCCGGTGTTTCTCAACACTGTCCGCCGACAAGCGAATGGACACATCCGGCTGAAAACGCTTTTCCATGAATTCAAAGAAATGGTCCGTGGCCTGCTGCACCAGCAGTTGGGTTTCCACCTGGCGCACCAGCTCCCGCTTACGTTCTTCCAGCTCGGCAATCACATCGCTGAAATCACTGATGATGCGTTCGGAATACTCGTAGGCATCCATCAAGTCATGCACTTCGCCACGACTGAGAAACGCTTCCAGCGCATTCAAAGTATTGCGGGTATTACGGTGCCGGGTGCGCACCGATGCCGTGCCCATTTCCGACAGGCTTTGCGTGATCATGCGCCCCACCCGGGTGAAGGGAAAGGTGCTTTGCAGAGTGGCCTGATCCACCTGCTTTTCAATCCAGCCGGATTCCAGCAACTGATTCAGAATCCACGAGGCCTGCTCGCGTTCGGATTTAAAACGGGTTTCGTTACCGTACTCACCACTGTCCAGTTGCGGGGCCCGGGCCAGCGCCTCTTCAAAAATCTCAATCACCTGATCCCGCTGCAGGGATTCGCCATAGTCAGCGCGGGCACTGTACAGGCGCTCATAGAGCAGGCGTAGGCATTCCAGGATCTGTTCGCGGTATTTGCTGGTGAGGGGTCTGAAAAACTGGCTGCGGTCTTCACTAAAAAACATAGGTGTGCAACATAGGTTGGCGCTAACGGCATCGCTCTTATCATAAGGTGTTTATGATAGGTGGAATGCCGTCAGGCGCCAATCTTTATTACGCTATACAGGGCAACTACAAGGGCAGCTACAGCATATAGAAGCGCTACAGCGCGTAATTCTGGTTAAGGTACTGGAGTATCTCGGCGGATTCGAACATCCTGGTATCCCGGTTGGGGTCGATCAGGTAAGGCACCTGAACATTCCCCACCTCCGCCAGCATGGAGGAACGCTTGGTGTTCGGCAGCGGCTTGTACTCACCCAGGTGCAGGCGGAAGGTGGCCGGACCCACATCGGCGCGCTGCTGCTTGCCGATGTTCACCAGGGTGTAGGGGATCTCGAGCTCACACAACCGCTCCCGCACCAGACGCGAATACGGGCTGGACTCAAAGCTGTACAGGGTCATGTCCTGATCCACCGGTTTGGAAGGCCGCACCTCCAGCCCCAGGGAACCCCGTACCACCGTGGCCAGCTTGGATTTGACCACGTTCGCGCCAGTGGCTTTCAACTGGGCAGGCGCGGGACGATTCCCGTATTGATCGAACAGATACTGGACGATGGCATCGCTGCCGTTCATCTGAGTGCCGGTGTTGGGGTCCACCAGATAGGGCACCTGATCCGAACCGCTGATTTCCATCAGGCGGGTGCGAAACCGGGTTCCCCCCAAGGGGATGGGCACGATGCGCACATCCAGATTCAACTCGGTCAAAGCCTCCCGCACAAAACGGCAATGGGCGCAGCCTTCACGGTCAAACAATTCCAGCATTTGCAGCGGTGGCTGCACGGAGCGGCTGGCACTGCTGCCCCGCCAGCCCCGCAGGGTGGAGGCAAGCAGGGAAGACCCAACAGCTTTGGCTCTTTGAAGATCAAACGACATAGGCTTTCCTTTATTCATGCATGTATATTGCAGCAGTAAATGGAGTGTATTCCGGCGCAGTATGAAGCTATTCAAACGGGCCTTCAATATTTTGGACTGAGTCACATTTACAAGACCCGGCAAAACGTCAGGCTATTTTATATACAGCTTTAACAAAACGTAACAGACAGGTCTGCAGCCATCGCGCTACTGTTAAGAAGACTGACCTGAAATCAGCAATTTGTGGGGGGCACCATGACCAATGCTACGGATACGGCTTCCATTATTGATTATCGCCTGGCGCATCGCCTTACCCGTCGCCACGACATCGCCTTCCTCAAGGCACTGGCCAAACATCTGGACATGGAGCAGGTGCTGATTTCCGATGATGCCCAATCCTGGCTGGACAACAGTAAGTGCCACGCCAACGACATCATCAGCAAACTGCACGTCTTGCTGGAAGTGGACAAAAACGAGAAGAAACGTCACTACGGCTTCCAATACCGTAACCAGTCCATGGCGTTCCAGATCGTCTACATTGACCGCGCCGCCTGGGACCGCCGCCTGTACCGGGAACGGCTCACCGGCGAAAACACCCGTAAAGTCCAGCGTATGCTGCACCTGTTCCTGTTCGACGAGATCCATGTCTCCCGTGCCCAACGCCTGCAGATTGTTCGTGATATGATGATCGACCATGAACCGGCAAATGAACTGGCCTGATCCCACCCGGATTAATTGTGAGGATGAGGCCACTCCACTGGGGAGCCACACATGGCGAATCTGTTTGAAATTTTCGAGAATCTGTTCAGCGGCGATACACCACCGACACCGCCATCCATCAACGACCTGAATTACACCCTTTCCAACATCCGTCTCGACAATTTCCCCACCATCAACACCGATTCCAAGTTCAGTATCGAATCCATTCCCAACATCAACACCCATGTGTCCGCCAGCATCGACAAGCTGGCACCGATCAACCTGATTGCGGCGGTGACCGAGCTGCCGGAAATCAAAGCCAAACTGGGGGCATCGTTCGCCCTGGAGAAACTGCCGGACATCAACATCAGCGCCGGCATCAAGAGCCTGCCCAAAATCCTGCTTGACGCCGGCCTCAACGATCTGCGGGTAAAGGAGCTGGCCCCCATCAACCTGCAGTTTTCCCTGAAACCGGCGCGGCTGAAACTGCCGTTCGGCTATAGCTTCAAAGTGGGCATTTTGGGCCTGGAGATTTTCTCGGTGCAGATGCAGGGGGAAGTGAAAGCAGAGCTGGATGATCTGTAGTGGGTGCTATCTTTAATGGGTATTAATTTAAACGGGTACTACGGGGGGAAAGTGGGAATCTGGCGGTCAGGGAGTCCGCCAAAACAGGAAAACACAAGACCACGCAAGACCCCGCAAAATAACACATATCTAACTGTATTTTATGTGTTTTTCTATCCTGCTTGATTCTTAACGTATCAGGTTGTAACGTTAGCTTACGCCGCCAAGTGGTCCACAAAATGGCCCACAATCGCAAGGCGGACACTAATTCAAGGTGAGCTAATGGGGAAACTAACTGTAAAGGCCGTTGAAAAACTGGTTGCTGATGGCACCCGAGGGGAGCACGGCGACGGTGAAGGCCTTTACTTGCGGGTAACGGGTAACGGCAAGGCATCGTGGTTTTATCGTTATGTCTTTGAGGGCAAGCGCACCAAGCTCGGTTTGGGGTCATGGCCCACTGTCGGGTTGAAGGAAGCCAGAGACAAACGATTCCAGGAAGCCAAGAAGGCCGCCCAGGGTGTAAACCCGGTTGAAGCCAAAGCAGAGGAAAAGGAAGCAAAGCGCCAGCAACGCCAGCAGGAAAAGACATTCAAAGTGGTGGCCCTGGATTACATCAAGCACCAGCGGGCCGGGTGGCGCAACAAGAAGCATGGCGACCAATGGGAAAACACCCTGACTACCTATGCATTCCCCACCATTGGCAGCAAGCGCCCCGCCGATATAACCACCGAAGACGTGCTGGACGTATTGCGCCCAATCTGGGCCACCAAACCCGAAACAGCGCGCCGAGTGAGAAACCGCATTGAGATAGTGCTCAATTCAGCCAAGGCCATGAGGCTGATACCTGCCGAATCTATCAACGTGGCCGCCTGGCGCAACCACTTGGAACTACTGCTACCTCGCCAGCGAAAGATCAGCCGAAAGCACCACCCCGCCCTACCCTGGCGACAAGTACCGGAATTCTGGCAGGCCATTGCAGGGCACACCGACCTAAGCGCCCTGGCGGTAAAACTGACCCTGCTTACAGCTACCAGAACCAGCGAAGTGCTACTGGCTGAGTGGAAAGAGTTTGACCTCAATAACCGCCTCTGGACGATCCCCGCCGAAAGAATGAAAGCCGGCACCATCCACCGGGTGCCACTATCAGAGGCTGCCTATAGGGTATTTGACCGATTGCCCAGGGTGGCCGATTCAGATTACCTTTTTCCTGGCGCCCGCAAAGGTCGCCCACTCTCCAATATGGCCATGCTCCAAAAAGTGCGGGGGATGGATGAAACCAGCACGCTTGAAGGTGGTGCAGGCTGGAGAAGTGAAGAAGGCGAAGTCATAACCATACATGGCTTCCGGTCCAGCTTTCGAGACTGGGCAGCGGAAAACAGCCCCCACCAGAATTTTGTGGTGGAAATGGCCCTGGCCCATACAGTGGGAAATGCCGTAGAAGCAGCCTACCGCCGCGGAGACCTGATCGAGAAGCGCCGGGAACTGATGAATGAATGGGCTGAATATGTGACAGGTGAGGCAGTTACAGAAGAAGACAGCCAGACCGCAAAGAATAATGTAATTCAGTTGAAACGATGATTTTTAACCGGGGGCAAAGGTGTAGCCGCACCAGAGCCCCCTAACCACAAAACAGCCTGAATAGGAGGCTACCTTATGGCTGATCAAAATGTTACCACAACCAAGGACCAACGGCTCGAAGAGCTGAGAGTACAAGGCTTGCTACCAGACTCTGAGTGTCTCGAAGCGGTTTCCAGCTACGCTACCGCGATGTCAGACGCACTCAGTTCGCTTGATTTCAGTGATCTGCTGAGTGAAACCCCATACCAACTAATGATGATCCAACATTACTTGAATATGCGTGTTCAAGAATTAATAAAAATCCAGAGACAGGGGGATTCAGCATGACTGTTAATCAGATGAGCGATGCAGAGCGACTAAAGCACGTAATAAATATGCTTGAGCGAATAGCAATGTTCGCTGATTTCGCTGTAGGTATGTGTGACGAAGCCCAGTCAAATCTTGACCCGGAATCCCTTCAGGAAGCTGGAGCCAGCGCCTTTGCCGCCGCGACGATGGCGCGTCAAATTGGGTTCATTGCTGATACCACAGTAAAAAGCCTTAATGGCTTTCCTGTACAAAGCATGCCTGAAAATTGGATCACCCCAGGGCTTGCTTTCAATGTCGAATCAAAGCATGAGGGCACACAATGAAGACCTTAACCAAAACGGTCCGAATGAAAAGCGGCGATTCTTTCTATTTTGTCCGAAAGGACAATGCACCCGGCTCGAAGATCGCTAACGAAATATTGTCTGGATGTGCAATTAACGAAGAGATAGCGAGATGTTGGCTCGAAGAAATTCAAACTGAAGAGCCAGAAGCATATATCGTTAAAACTGTTCTGTTCCGTGGTGGTGAATTTCCTGTTCACGTACCAGCGTTTTAACTGAACCAACCCGCCCCAGGCTGCCGGTGTGGCTTGGGGCTCTCTATATGAGGACTTACCTTGATAGATTTGATCCTCCCCAAGAAAACCTCAACAAAGCCACTACCCGATGAATTTAGATGGTATAGGTCAGACCGTTACTTGGCTCTAAGTTCTCTATCCAACGAACAATACGCAGAGGTTCTTTGGGACCGCATCAAAATGGCTGAATACGCATGTGATCCAATGGCTAAAACGCAACGTAGGAAGATAAAGGAATTTCTTATCAGTAAGGAATCTGGCTTGCTGTGCTTTTCAGCCAGCAGCGGTTTTAATGAGACTCCAGTTAGAGAAATGCGACTGAGAGAGCTCGCTCGCATACAACAAGAAATAAATCGAGAATTTGAAAAATTCAACGAGTACTACGAATCAGTTTACGCGCAGCTTAATGGGAAAGTACAGATCAAGCCAAGTTATTCGACTGCAGATATTTTGGATCACAACACATCAGAGACTGTTTCCAGCTTGCTTGCATTGAGGGGAGTTAGTCATTCACTGGTACTAAGCCTGGATGTTGACTGCGATGAAAAGGAATTAGTCGAACAGGTTAAATGCCTCGTTAAAGAACACAAGAAAACCAAGCATATTGCTGCAGAAAAAAAGGCCCTAAAGAAACCATCTAAACGGAGAACTCTGGAAGACAACAAAATAGTTCAACTGCTAGATATTCATATCTATTCTAGGATAGAGAATATCGCTCCCTCGTACCCTCTAATTGCAGATTTGCTAGGCAGTGAATCCGATGGAGATTTGGACGAGGCCAGTATAGCTAATGCCGTTAATCGGTATCTTTTACCAATGCTGACACCAGAAGAATTGAAAAAGGTAATGTACGAGATCTGCCATGTGTAGAATTTAGACAGCTTCTGTCAAAAATGCTTTCCTTCCTGTTTTTTCTCCAAACATCCAAATAGCTAACGTAGCCCTGTACGTAACAGGAGCTACCAAAATGACAGAAAACATCCCAGACCGTATCTGGAGACCTGGCCCACTGGCTGAAAAGCTTGGGGTTTCCAGAATGACGTTGAATCGTTGGTATCAGCAAGACCCCACCTTCCCCCGCAAAATCCAACTTGGCCGCCGTGCCGTAGGCTTCCGAGAATCAGAAATTGAAGCTTGGTTGGACTCCCGCCAGACCGGGGGTGCCACACAATGAAGACACAAAAAAGCCCCACCCAAGGGCGAGGCCAAAAATCAAATCAAATTCAACGCCAGCACTATAACACCAACGATGCACTAGACCAATTCCGTTCAGTGGTAACCATTGCCGGAATCTTGCTACCTGATCACCTCCCCACTGGTGAAATTATCCGTTGTGACGTACAAGGCAAGAAACCCGGCAATAAGGCCGCCAGCGTATGCCTGCACCTGGATGGGTGGCCCGCCGGTTGGTTTGAAAACTTCACTGATGGTCTGGGGGTGCGTAAATGGCGCTATTCCCCTGATGGTGCCACCCCTCCCCCGGTCGACTTCGATCACAAGGCCCATGAAGTTAAATTGAAGGCCCAGCGTGACCGTATGGCCGCCGCTCGCCAATCTAAGAAGGATCAGGCAGCAGCCAAAGCCAAAGCGCTATACGGCAATGCAGGAACCCCACATCATGTTTACCTGACCAAAAAGCGGATCAAACCACACATAGCCCGCCAGACTGGTGAAGCCCTGTTGGTGCCACTCACCAACAACAAAGGCGAGCTGGTAAACCTGCAGCGTATTTACCCCGATGGCAGTAAGCGCTTTTTGCCTGGCGGACAGATACAGGCCTGCTTTTGCCCGCTTGGCCGAGTCACCAACCCCCAAGCAATAATTTTCATTTGTGAAGGGTTTGCCACCGGCGCCACGATTCACGAAACCACAGGCCACCCGGTAGCGTGTGCCATGAATGCCGGAAACCTTCACCCGGTAGCGCAAGCCATACGAGAAGCCTACCCACAAGCAAAGATCGTTGTGGCCGGTGATGACGACCGCCAGAGCGAAGGCAACCCAGGCCGCACTAAAGCCCATGAAGCCGCCTTCAATGCCAAAGGCATGGTGACCTTCCCCAACTTCTGCAGACCAGATTGCACCTGCACTGATTTCAATGACGCAGCTTGTTGCCGCTCTCGTTCTGGGGGTGATTCATGAGCCAATCATTAAACCAGAATGAAAGCAGTGTAACCGGTGCAACCGATGTAACCCCCAGCAATGGCGAGGCCTGCAGCGATTACACGGAAGAAAGTAACCGGGTAACTCAGGTAACCGACCTGCCCGAAATCATGCAGAAACCACAGGCAGCAGCCTGGCAGCCACCAGAGCGCCCTTGCTATTACGTGCTTGAACACCCAGCCAGAACCACCAAAGGCGAATACCGAAAGTCTGGAGTGTATTACCTGTCTTCCGATGTGGTGGACGGTGTAAAGGTGGATATTGACGAGTGGTATTGCGGCGCACTTCTGGTGGATGCGATCACCCGTAACGGTGATGAAAACAGTGACTATGGCCGCCTGCTGAGATTCCAGAACCTTGATGGCCATTGGATCACATGGGCCATGCCAGCTTGGCTAATGGCAGGCCGCAACGACCCCATTCTGGCCGAACTGCTCAACCAAGGCTTGGAGATCAGCCACCACCACCGGGCCAAGGTTATCCAGTACCTCGCCAGCCGCCACCCCAAGGAACGGGTTATTGCCGCCACCAGTGCGGGCTGGATCAATCCCCGCCTTTTTATCCTCCCTGATCGAAACATTGGGGAAGGCAACGCAGTGTACCAAAGTGATTCCCCGGTATCGGATGACTTTGGGCAAAAAGGAACCCTGGAAGGCTGGCAGCAAACCATCGGGAAATTCTGCCAAGGTAACCCGCTCTTAATGCTGACCGTGTGCGCCTCCCTGGCGGGCCCGTTGTTGTTTCATGTTCGCCGCACTGGGGGTGGCTTCCACTGCTACGGGAAAAGCAGCACAGGCAAAACCACTGCCATTGAGGCCGCCAGCGCTACATGGGGCAACCCGGAAACCCTGAAAAAGACCTGGCGGGCTACTTCCAATGGCCTGGAAGGCATTGCAGCCCAGCACAACGATACATGCCTGATACTGGATGAAATGGGCGAGAGCTCACCCCAGGAAGTGGGAGCCAGCGTTTACATGATCTTTAACGGATCAGGGAAAACAAGGGCTAACCGATCAGGTGCCACCAGAAAGCCAAAGCGCTGGCGAGTTATCTTGCTTTCCAATGGTGAAATCAAACTGGCCACCCACATGCAGGAAGCCGGGAAGCGAGCCAAAGCAGGCCAAGAAATACGCCTGTTAGATATCGCTGCCAATAGAACCTATGGTGCATGGGATGACCTTCACGGGTTACCCGATGGAAGAACGCTATCAGACACCATCCAGAAAGCAGCCCGCCAACATTATGGCCATGCCGGGCCACTCTTCATTGAAAAGCTGATCCAGTCCGGTGAAGCGGATCAACTGGACGCGGCCCTGGCTGCTATCACAGAGCAATTCCCCGCGGCCACCGGGCAAGAATGCCGCGCGGCAGAAAGGTTTGCACTTGTCGCCCTTGCTGGTGAACTGGCTATTCAATGGGACATTCTACCCACTCCCTCAGGATCAGCCCTTGAGCACATCAAAGCCCTTTATCTGGAATGGGCCGGTGAACGCGGCAGCGGACCTGCGGAAGATGCCCAGATCCTGCAATCAGTCACTGAATTTGTAGAGCGCAATGGTGATGCCCTTTTCAGTGAAGTGGGAGACTTTGAAAAGCCGGTACGCGACCGCGCCGGATGGTGGAAGGATTCAGAGCAAGGCCGCGTTTGGTACTTCACCAGCGAAGGTTTAAAGCGGGCCACCACCGGGCATGAAATTAAGCATGTATTGGATGCCCTGGACGCCGCCGGATGGATTGCAGAGCGTACCGCAGACGGTAAACGCCGAAAGGTTATGAAAATTGGCGGGCGCACCCTGAGCCTTTACGCAATCAATGCGGGGGTGAACTAATGGGCGCAATATCTGAAATTCTGGAGCGCTTGCGAGTTACACAGGTTACCCACTGCAAAAAATTGGGTAACCGCCTACAGACCACGTATGGCGAGACTGTTACACGGGTTACCCCAGTTACCCGCCCTGTTCGTATAGTGCTAAGGCTTGAAATAGATGGGCGTTGCATAACGGCAATTGATTGTACCTCAACCAGTTTAGAAGAGTCTTTGAATAAAGAACTAAGCCGGTGGGGATCGAGACTAAAAGTAGCATGGCACCAAGATGCTGAAGTTTTCAGGAGGTGCCGATGAGCGAATAACTGCACCACCCAGCGCCACAATCAAATCAAACACTAAACAAATTGAATAGGTAAAAAGTATGTCTGCATTGCTGGAAAAAATTCAAGAAACTCGAAACACCGTTTTAGCTAAGATGGATGCCGTTAAACTGGCCGATGACCTGGACAACCTTGATTCGGTAGCCGTTGAGCGGGCCCAGTTGCGGGAAAAGTTGGAAGCCCTGGATGCTGCCGAAAGTAACGAGTTGAAGCGGATCGAGGGCGAGACCCAAGACCGCGAACAGAAGGCCCGTGCTAAGTACTTCGCAGCACTCAGCAAGAAAGTTAAGGATGCATCAAAAAGGCACAGTGAGCTTACCGATAAGGCCAATGAATTGATTAACGAGTTGGTGGGGGTGTTGATAGAGCGGGAGCATGTCGTATCCCGCAGTGAGCTTGTTGTTGGGGGCGCTAATGACATGATTGATTTTGAGCAAATCAAAGAGCTGAGAGAGGCCCACAGTGGAGCTCATGATTTGATTCGAATGGATGACAGACAGTTCAGAGCCGCCTGGTGGAACGTTGCGCATTCTCACGGTGAGCGTGGAGATCCAATTAGCAATGCAGTAGCGGTTATTGGTAGTGACACCTGCCAGCCGTTAAGAGCAGTTGATCTGTCTGAACTTCAAGAAGCGTTGAAGGATATTGCAAATCGCTGAGGTGTTCTTGGCTGAGGCCTGGTGCCTCAGCAGCTAAATCTATTGAGTGAGAGAGGACTTTCTAATGGGCAATTCAAAACTAACTTACGTGCCGACTGGAGACGAAGAGCTAGACAAAGAGGCAAGGAAGGCGCGGCTAGGTATCGACCAGATCGAGGATGATCAACCTGAGACCAATGGACAGCACCAGAGCAAAACTCCTAATGCCGAGGAAATATATACCCAATTGAATTCACCACATGGGCACCAATGAGGAATTGCGGGGACCCTGAGCCACCTGGCTCGACCGGGGGTATTTCGCACCCCGGTTCTCGAGAGTTTTCCGGGCTCTATAGTCGTCAGCAGCAGCTAAATTAATTAGCTAGATATCAATTGGTTAGGGGTGGCGGACCTGGCGAATATCTATCACCAACATTTGAGCCCCTTCGTCAGGTGTCCGATTAAATATCCCATATTGGGTCCTTCTGGCACTATGCCCATTGGGGGGTATTTCTAACCACGACCTTTCGCTATTTATGAAAAATTGCAGATTGCCGGTTTCCGTTTAATTGTTCAGCCTATCGCACAACTAAAGCATTGAATCTATTAGCTTTTTCACAATACAACACTGAACACACTTAACAACCAAACCGGAAATAACTGTAGGCTTTGGTTGTTGTATTCTTTTCAGAAATAATCAGCACACAAAAGCACAATTGGTACACCAAAACCTTCAGCGAATTCCCCAGCTCTACAAAGCGTCGCTCTGATCAACTCGTGAACATTTGCTGATTCCGCTTGTACGTAGTTATCATACCGCCTTTCTGGATTAGGGCAGAGAAGCACTAGTGGCAAACGAATACATTATCTATTGCGACGAGTCAGACGAGTCAGGTCGGTTTTACTCAGATTTCTATGGGGGCCTTCTTGTGAGGTCAAACGATTTGGAGGCAGTCTGTAGACAGCTGACCCAAAAAAAACAAGAGTTGAATCTCCAAAAAGAGCTTAAGTGGCAAAGAGTCACTCCCAATTACCTCTCAAAGTACCAAGAATTTATCGACCTTGTATTCGCTTTTATTGCAGACGATAAAATCAAAATGAGAATAATGTTCACTCAGAACATTCACGTAGCCAAGAGGTATGGTGACTACCACAGAGAGTATAAATATTTCTTGCTCTACTACCAGTTTATCAAGCACGCATTTGGGCTAAACCAAGTGAATCATGGCGGTACGCGGGTGCGGCTCTATCTCGATAAAATGCCGGATACTAAGGAAAAGGTTGCTCGATTCAAAGAACACGTTTTTGCTCTAAACAAGAATCCTCAGTTTCGTCGCATGGACGTTAAGTTTGATCGTGAGCAAATTGCTGAAATTAACTCTAAAGATCATGTGCTGGCGCAAAGCTTAGATATTGTATTGGGTGCAATGCAATTTCGTTTAAATGACAAACACAAAGACAAGCCGGAAGGACAGAGAACGCGAGGCAAGCGGACCATTGCAAAGCACAAATTGTATAACCACATTAACTCACACATAAGGAATATTTACCCTGGTTTTAATATTGGGGTTAACACCAGCGAGAGAAATGAAAAGTCAAACAGATGGCATGACGCCTATAGGCATTGGCTATTTAAACCTACAGACCATGAAGTGGATACATCAAAAGGGAAAAAGAAAAAGTGAACCCCGCCTTCGCTATGCTATTCAATTAAATAGCGTATCCTAAGTGGAACTTAGGACTTCGCGAAAAGCAGGGCTGATTGGAGTATAGCTAAATTGCGCATGGTGTAAACACTGTAAACACTCAAATATAACGTTTGGAGTATAGGCAGCTGGGCAACAGCAAGAAAAACTAGTGTGGACCACTTGGCGAAAATTACAGGGGTAAAAACATAGCCTAGCCGATACTGGCCCACAAAAAGGCCCATAAAAACAAGAAAGGATATTTTATTCAGGATATTCATGAGGTTAGAAGACAATCTGGCGGTCAGGGAGGGATTCGAACCCTCGATACGCTATAAACGTATACACGCTTTCCAGGCGTGCTCCTTCAACCGCTCGGACACCTGACCAGACTCTCGTTAGCGCAGGCTCGTCCTAACACGCAGACTCGCCCTCACAAGAGGCGCGTAAGATACTGGTTTTGGCAGGAAAGATCAACGGCTATTCGTGGTCAGCCGCGATATTCGACAATTTCGTCAAGGGGCTGCAGGTCCGCCGCCCGGGGCTCCCCCTCAACCGTGCCGGTATAGAGAAACCCGATAATCTGCTCGTTGTCCGCCAGCCCCAAATGGGCCCGCACACTCTCCGTTTCCGTCATCTCACCGGTGCGCCACATGGTGCCAAAGCCGAACTCCTTGGCCGCCAATTGCAGGTGCTGGGTGGCAATCCCCACCGCAACCTGCTGTTCCCAAACGGGTACTTTTTTATGCTCCCAGTCCAGGGTGGCGATACTGACGATGATCATGGGCGCCCGCAGCGGCATGGAACGCAGCCGCAGCCGCTTGGCCTCATCCGCCTCCGGCTGCGAGGCCTCAAACGCGTGTCCCAGCTGCACCAGGGCTTCCCCCTGCAGAACGATGAACCGCCAGGGGCGCAGGCGGCCATGGTCCGGCGCCCGAACGGCGCATTTGAACATTTGCTCCAGTTGCGCGCGGTCCGGGCAGGGTTGGGCCAGCTTGGGGTTGGACACCCGCTCCAGCATGCTGTTGATTATGTTGCTCATAGTTCGCCTTAAGCTGAGGAAAACTGAATAGATATTGACCTGAAACCAGGGTCAGACCGAGGCTGCATCATAGCGTATCTGGGGCGTTGCTTCATACCGTGACAGGAATTCCCTGGGAAGCCGACACCTTTGTGCACTTTTTGACCACCAATCCCTGAAACTTTGAGCCAGTTCTCATAGCGTTCACAAAATCCTGCTAATACTTAAGGACAACCCAATCGGAGTAGGGCCTACAGGTATGAAGACCCATAACCTGCATTCCTGGAACGTATCCCTGGAGAACGCACTGGCGATTCAGAAGAACCTGCGTGCCTGGATCATCACCGAAGGTCAGTGCCCCAGTCCCCGTCTGGTGGGGCGGATCTCATTGCTCTCCAGCGCGGAGAGTGACGAATCCACTACCGTGCAGGCCTGCATCACAGTGGTGGAAGCGGCCACCCAGCGCCTTTTGGAACGCAAGGTGGCGATCAAGGCCACGGCGTTTCCCCTGCACCCCGGGCTTTATTCCTTTCGCACCATGCCCGCTGTGGTGGCGGCCCTCAACAAACTGAAACGGGTGCCGGATGTGTTCATCTGCGATGGCCGCGGCATCACCGGAGAGGATCGTTTCGGGGTTGCCTCTCACGTGGGCCTGGTCACCAGTGTTCCCACCATCGGTATCCGGTCGGTGCGCCCCAAACACATCAGCGGAACCTTGAGCACAGAACGGGGCAGCTTTCTCCGGGTGTCTGAGGGTGGACAAGTCGCCGCGGTGCTGCGGGTGCTGGAAGGCGTGGACCCCATCCTGGTCTCCCCCGCCCATCGGGTCAGTATGGAAGAGGCCGTCGCCCGTATTCTGGAATACATACCGGAAACCACCTCAATCCGTGAATATTTACAGGCGATTTACCCCGAAGCAGGCCATACTAGTAAGACGCCGGTGCAATTACGGCTGGTCAAGTCAGCCGCTGGTCGGTGATTGACTCATTACAACAAAAAGGAAGTTGTTCGCAGGTTGCCAACCGCTTAAACTTCCCTCTAAACTGACAAAACAACTTGAATTTCGTTATCAAAGCCCTTGAAATACTTAATATTTGGATCCCCAAAGGTGCTTTATTCGGCGTGGATAGAGATGGATGCCTAGCAAGTTTGCACTCGACATAACACCTGAGACACTGATTAATAAAGACCTGTCACCGTCTTATATCCGTATTTTTGCTTATCTGCTGGTTACCCTCACCCTGGTCACCGCCATTCTGGCCAACGATCTGACCAAGCAGCTCTGGTGGGCGCCGGTGGTGTCGTTCGTCTATCCCTGGCTGAGTCATTTCACCACCTCCGGCTGGCAACGAACCCAACCGGCCCGCGCCAACGCCAGCCTGATCATGCTGGACGCGGCCATCGCCGGGGGCGGTATCGCGCTGTTTCAGTTTGACCCTGCCCTTTCCCTGTTCCTGTTTTTTATCGTCAGCGCCGGCACCATCACCATTGGCGGTGTTTTCGGCTGGATCATGAGTGGGCTCGCCATTTTGTTGGGGGCGATCATCGGGATTGCCCTGTTCAAACTCAATGAGTTTTCCCTGCAGCCGCCCAATGTGGCCACCCTCACAGTGGGGCTGTTGAGCCTGACGGTGTACGCCACGGCGCTGGGCTATTTCTCTTTCAAGCAGGCCCGCACCCTGATTTCCATTCAGGATGAGCTGAAGCGGCGCCAGAAGGAATCCGCCAACCTGTCGCGCAAGCTGTCCAAGTACCTGCCACCCCAGGTGTGGGGCTCCATCTTCTCCGGCCAGACCGATGTCAAACTGGAAACCCAGCGTAAAAAGCTCACGGTGTTCTTTTCCGACATCAAGGGTTTTGCCGAGATCTCCGAGGAGCTGCAGCCCGAGGCCCTTACCGACCTGCTGAACAGCTACTTCACCGAGATGTCGCGCATTGCGCTCAAATACGGTGGCACCATTGATAAGTTCGTGGGCGACGCCATCCTGATTTTCTTTGGTGATCCCACTTCCCGCGGGCAAAAGCAGGACGCCATCGCCTGTGTGTCCATGGCCCTGGAAATGCGTAAAAAGATGAAACTGTTACGACAGCAATGGCGCAAGGAAGGCATCAGCAAACCACTGCAGGTGCGGATGGGCATCAACACCGGGTACTGTACCGTGGGTAACTTCGGCGCCGAAACCCGCATGGATTACACCATCATCGGCCGCGAAGTGAACCTGGCCAGTCGCCTGGAATCCGTCGCCCAGCCCGGCGAGATCCTGATAGCGGAATCCACTTACAATCTGGTGCGGGATGTGATCATGTGCCGGGACCGCGGCCAGATCAACGTCAAGGGTTTCAGCAAAACCGTGGCCATCTATGAAATCGTGGACCACCGCAAGGAACTGGGGGCCACCCAGAGCTTCCTGGAGTGTGAAAAAGACGGCTTCACCCTGTTCGTAGACATCGACAAGATCCGCAATTACGACAAGGACACCGTCGTGGAAGCGCTGGAGGAAGCCGCCAAGCGCATACGGGACAAGTTGATCGTCTGATATGAAAAACCGGCCGGTGCTCACGTTTCTCAGTCACGTTGAAACCCTGGGTAACCGGCTGCCCCACCCCACCACCCTGTTTATCTGGTTCTGCCTGCTGGTACTGGTGCTGTCCTGGCTGTTATCGCACCTTGGCAGCAGCGCGGTGCATCCCTTGGATGGCAGTACCGTCACCGTGACCAACCTGCTGAGCCAGGAAGGCCTGCACCGGATACTCTCCCAAACGGTTACCAATTTCACCCAGTTCGCACCGGTGGGCACAGTACTGGTTGCCATGCTCGGCCTGGGCATCGCCGAAAAATCCGGTTTGCTGGGGGCCCTGTTGAACCGCATGGTGGCCAAAGCCGGTGGGCGGGCGCTGTCTGCCATCGTGGTGTTCGCCGGTGTCATGAGCAGCCTGGCGGCGGATGCCGGCTATGTGGTCCTGATCCCACTGGCCGGAATTGTCTTTGCCAGCGCAGGCAAGCACCCCCTGGCCGGGATGGCCGCCGCCTTTGCCGGGGTTTCCGGCGGCTACAGTGCCAACCTGATGATCGGCCCCATCGACGCCGTACTGGCCGGTATTTCCACCGAAGCCGCCCAACTCATCGAGCCCGAGCGGCAGGTGAGCATGCTGGGCAACTACTACTTCATCGTCGCCTCCACGTTTTTGATCACGGCCCTGGGCACCCTGATTACCGAGAAAGTCACCCTGCCTGCGTTACCGGCTTGGCACGCAGCACCAGCCGCCGACTCCACAGCGGAATCCAGCAGCGACCAGGCGCAGGGTTTGCGTAACGCGGGCCTGGTGTTGTTGGCCTGCCTGGTGCTGATCGCATTGGGCCTGGCCCCGGAGCAAGGCCTGTTGCGCGGTGCAGAGGGCTCCATCAGCCAATCGCCGCTCATGAAAGGCATAGTCACGGTGATCTCGCTGGTGGCCGCGCTCTGCGGAGTGGTCTATGGGCGCTCAGTGCAGCGCTACCGCAACAAAGGCAGCGTCGTTCAGGACATGGAGGATACTCTGGCCACCATGGCCAGTTACCTGGTGTTGATGTTTTTTGCCGCCCAATTTGTGAATTACTTCGGGTGGTCCAATATGGGCATGGTGTTGGCGATCAAAGGGGCTAACTGGCTGCATGCCCTGTCGCTGCCGCCGGTGTTCCTGCTTTCGATATTCATCCTGATGGCGGCGTTCATTAACCTGCTGGTGGGCAGCGCCTCGGCCAAGTGGTCGCTGCTGGCGCCGGTGTTCATACCCATGTTCCTGCTCCTGGGCATTGTGCCGGAAAGCGTACAGGCCGCCTATCGGGTGGGGGACAGCAGCACTAACATCATCACCCCCCTGATGCCGTATTTCGGCGTGGTGGTGGCGTTTATGCAACGCTATCAGAAGGATCTCGGGGTGGGCACCATCATGTCGCTGATGCTCCCCTACTCCATGGCTTTTCTTCTTGGCTGGAGCCTGGTGTTCGCAGTGTGGGTGGGGTTCAGTATTCCCCTGGGCCCTGCAGCCGGATGAGGTGGACAGGCATCACCTGGTGCCTTACTGACGCACCAGACGCAGGTTTGGCGGCACCCCCGGCTGACTGGAACGATAAGGGTTGATATCAATACCGCCGCGCCGGGTGTAACGGGCATACACCGCCAACCGTTGCGGTGCACAACGGCGGCTGATGTCGGTAAAAATTCGCTCCACGCACTGCTCATGAAATTCCTGATTGTTGCGAAACGAAATCAGATATTGCAGTAGACCTTCCTCCCAAATTTGCGGCCCCTCGTATTCAATCAACACACTGCCCCAGTCCGGCTGCCCGGTCACCGGGCAACAGGAGCGCAACAAATGGCTGTGCAACACATCACTGGCGTGGCCCTCTTTCACCTGCAGCAGGCTGGCATCCACCTCAAACTGGTGGGCTTCCACATCCAGCTCATCCAGGCAACGGCCCGGCAGCATCTGCACGGCAAACGGGCCCTGTTGCTGCAACGGCAACAAACGCACGCCCACCTCAGCCCCAACCGTGGCAGCAAGATCCCGGGCTATGGTCTGTTGCAGTTGCTCCGTGGTATCCACCGCCCACTGATTGAAAGAGCCCAAATACAATTTTAAGGATTTGGATTCCACAATATTCGGCGAAGTCGCCGGCACCCGCAGCTCCATCATGGCCACCACCGGTTTGCCCTTGGTGTTCAGCCAGGAAACCTCATAAGCATTCCAGATGTCCTCGCCGTAAAACGGCAACGGAGCCGAAACACCGATCTCCGCCCGGCCGGACTCTCGCGGAATCGCATACAGTTGCCCGGGATCGTATTGATCCGGATAGGAACTGGTTTGCCCCAGAGGGCCGTGCGTCTGTTCACTCATCAGCTGCGAATCCCCACACCGTATTTCAATAGCCAGTGTGCCCACGCGTACATCAGCACAATAAACGTAATCACCATGCCATAGGCCACACCGATGTTGATGTCGGAAATACCGAGAATGCCATAGCGGAACCCATTCACCATGTAGACGATCGGATTAACCTGGGACACCCCCTGCCAGAAGTCCGGCAGCATGGTTATGGAATAAAACACGCCCCCCAGATAGGTCAGCGGAGTCAGCACAAAGGTGGGAACAATGGAAATGTCATCGAAGGAACCTGCGTACACCGCATTAATGAAGCCCCCCAGCGAGAACAGCGTGGCCGTCAGCACCACCATGCTGATGGTGATCCAGATATTGTCCACACTCAGATGGGCAAAAAACAGGGACAACAGGGTAACGATGGCTCCCACTGCAATACCACGGGCCACCCCACCCAGCACAAAGCCGCCGATCACCACGTAATTGGGCATAGGCGACACCAGCATTTCTTCAATACTGCGTTGGAATTTGGTGCTGAAAAACGACGACACCACATTGGAATAGGAATTGGTGATCACCGACATCATGATCAACCCCGGTACGATGTACTCCATATAGGAATATTCACCAATGTGACCGATACGGCGGCCAATCAATTCACCGAAGATCACAAAATACAGGGCGATGGTGATGGCCGGCGGGATCAGCGTCTGCACCCAGATGCGCATAAAGCGCCGGATTTCCTTGCGCACGATGGTGCTGAAGGCGTTGAACTGTTGTTGCCAATTCATGTCAGGGATTCTCTTTCATAATTAACGCTTGCGCTCCACCAGCGACACAAACAACTCCTCCAGGCGATTGGCTTTGTTGCGCATGCTGGTAACCGGTATATCCAAAGCCGAAAGCTTTGCAAAAATCGCATTGAGGGGTGCCTGCTTGGACACTTCCACTTCCAGGGTATGGGCATCCAGCAACTGGCTGCGCACCCCATCCAGCTCAGGTACGGTTGTAATGTCTTTCCCCAGATCCAGGATGAACGTCTCGCGGTCCAACTTCGAGAGAAAGGTTTTCATGGAACTTTGCTCGATGATTTCCCCGTGGTCGATGATGGCGATGCTGCGACAGAGTTGCTCCGCTTCTTCCAGATAATGGGTGGTGAGGATGATGGTGGTGCCCTGCTGATTCAGCTCCTTCAGAAAGGTCCACATGGAGCGGCGCAATTCGATGTCCACCCCGGCTGTGGGCTCATCCAGAATCAGCAGCCTGGGTTCGTGTACCAGGGCCCGGGCAATCATCAGACGCCGTTTCATGCCGCCGGACAACATGCGGGAACGCTCGTCCCGCTTGTCCCACAGATCCAGAAGCTTCAGGTACTTTTCCGCCCGTAGCGCCGCTGTCTGGTTATCAATGCCATAATATCCGGCTTGGGTGCAGACGATGTCCCCTACCTTCTCGAACTGATTGAAATTGAATTCCTGGGGCACCACGCCAATGTTCATTTTGGCGGCGGCAAAATTCCGGTCGATGTCCTCACCGTAAATACTGATGGTGCCGGAGGTTTTATTGACCAAAGAACTGATGATGCCAATGGTGGTGGACTTGCCGGCACCGTTGGGGCCCAACAGGGCCATGAAATCACCGGACTTCACTTCGAAGCTGATGCCTTTCAGGGCCTCAAAGCCGCTGGAATAAGTCTTCTTGAGATTGTGTACAGAAAGTGCTGTGGTCATGAAATGCCTGAACAGAACAGTGGAGCAGGCATTATACGGAAACCTGCAGTCCCTGCCACCGCAGGGATGGAACTGCCCAGGACTTGGACAGTGCGTTACCTGCTTATTCCAGGCACTCCAGCGCCAGGCTGCCGGCTTCACCCCGCCACAGCCAGTGCACCACATCCTCATCAAACCAGAGGAAGGCACCCTCCATCATCCAGGGCCAGTGCGCCTCCTCAATGTCTGATTCTCTGCGCAAGCAATAGATAAAGGACGTCAGAATAGTGTCATGGGTGACGTGCACAGTGAAGGTTCCCGGCTGCAGCAGGGTATCCCGAAAATGCTGCAACAGCCGCAGGGCACCCTCCCGCGGGGACAACACGCCGCGCACCTCGTTGCGCAAGTGCTTGCGGGCGAAGGCCAGCGGCCCCAACTTCAGGAAGTAAGGGCCCGCCACGGGCAGGTCCACCACATAACTGCCGGGTTCCACCAGGCTGCTGTGCGTGCTGACCGGCAGCTCCAGGCCAGCACCTTCGGCCATGGCGGTGGCGGTTTCGATACAGCGCCCCACCGGGCTGGAATGCAGGGCGGCGATGGGCCGGTCCAGGTTGCGCCCCCATTCCCGGGCGAGATGCACCCCTTCCGGCGTCAGCGGCACGTCGTAACCGGCAAAGCGGTTCTTGGGCTGCTCGCGGATGGAATGCCGGGTCACTAACGACACCGGAACATCCCGCGGCACCTGCGCCAGCGAAGGCACCAGGGCCGGATGCAGTTGTTCCAAAATAGGGTTGTCCATCAAAGCGTTACCATCCTACTGCCGACAGAAGCTCAATCACGGGTTCACTATACCAGAATATCCGATTGACAAAACTTGGTGCCCTGTTGAAAATGTGACGAATCGTCACTCTATGACGGAGCATCCATTTTGAACACCCAGACCAGACGCCAGCGGGAGTATGAGCAACGGGAAAAGCTATTCCTGGACGCCGCCCGCAACATCATCCGCATAGACGGCATTTCCGCCCTCACCATGGACAAAATCGCTGAACACACCGAATACGCCAAAGGCACGGTGTACAAGCACTTCACCTGTAAAGAAGACATCCTCTGCGGTCTGTGTCTGGACAGCCTGGGTTTAATGTATGAGATGTTCAGCCATGCCCTTACCTGGCAGGGCAACAGCCGGGAGAAAATCATCTGCATCGGGGTGGGCTACCAGCTCTACACCCAGCGCTTTCCGGAAGAGTTTGATCTGCTGATCGCCGCCCGCACCAATAATATCCGGCAGAAAGCCTCACCGGAACGGCTGGAGCGTATGGACCAGGTGGATACCCTGGTGCTAAATGCGATCCGTGCGGTAATTCAACTGGCCATCCAGTCCGGCGATCTCACCCTGCCGGAACACACCCAGGTGGACGACCTGTGCCTGGGGCTGTGGGCCATGAGCTTTGGCTTGCTGGTGCTGGAAGGCGCCCGTGACCTGATCAGTGGCCTGGAACTGTCTGCCACCAACACCCTGCTCTTGAACCAGATGAGCTGCCTGCTGGACGGATACCACTGGCACCCTCTGAGTACGGAGCATGACTATCTACTCACTTACCAAAACACCTTCCGGCATCTGGAAGCATTGATTCCAAAGGACTGACTACCATGCATCATTCAATCTCACTCTGGTTGGTAAAATACCGTTTCCCATTATTCATTCTGAGCCTGCTGACCATCGCTTTGGTGGGCTTTGGCGGCACCCGCCTCACCGTCAAATCCGATTACAAAATCTTTTTCGAAGCGGACAATCCCCAGCTGGTTGCCAACGAGATGATCCAGCAACGCTTCAGTGCCAGTGACAATGTACTGATGGTGTTGAACCCGGCTAGCGGCGATATTTTCACCCGCGAAAACCTGATCGCCATTGAAGCCCTGACCGAAGCATCCTGGCAGGTACCCTATTCCCAACGGGTGGATTCCATCACCAATTTCCAGAACACGGTGGTGGACGGTGACGACCTGATGGTGGAAGACCTGGTGATTGATGCGGGTGGGCTTTCTGACGAGGATATTGCCTGGCGCAAGAACATTGCCCTCAATGAACCGTTGCTGGTGCACCGGCTGATTTCCCCCAGCGGCCATGTCAGTGCCATCAACATTCAATTGAACCTGCCGGAGGACCAGACGCTGGCCATCCCGGAGGTTATGCAAAAGGTGCGCGAGATCCGGGCGGACTTTGCCGAGCGTTATCCGCAACTGGAAGTCATGTTGACCGGGGTGACTCCCCTCAACAACGCCTTCAATGAGATGAACCAGCGGGACACAGAAACCCTGGTGCCGTTGATGCTGCTGGTGATCATCGTGCTGGTGGGCCTGCTGCTACGCTCATTCTCGGGCACCATCATCACCGTGGGCATCATCATTTTCAGCGTGGTGATCGCCGTCAGCTCCATGGGCTGGCTGGGCATCCCCATCAACAACATTAACTTCGCCTCACCCATCATCATCCTGACCCTGGCGGTGGCGGACTGCATTCACCTGTTGTCCACCTATTTGACCGGGTTGCGGCGCGGACAGGATCGCATGGAGGCACTGCTCACCAGCCTGGATATCAATGCCAAGCCGATTTTTCTGACCAGTCTCACCACCGCCATCGGCTTTCTCAGCATGCAATCCAGTGAATCCCCGCCGTTCCGCGAGTTAGGGCTGGTGTCCGCCATCGGGGTGTTCTTTGCTTTCCTGTTCACCCTCACTGTCATGCCGCAACTGATTATGTGGTTCACCCGCAAAGCACCCAAGGTGGACACCGAGCGCAGTGCCGCCTTCGGTCAACTGGCGGACTTCACCATTCGCCACCCCAAAAAGCTGTTTTTCGGCAGCCTGTTGGTGGCCATTGCCTGCATTTCCTTTGTCGGGGAAAACGAACTCAACGACGACAACTTCGGCTACTTCAAGGAAACCATTGAGGTGCGGCGCGCGGCGGATTTCACCGAAGCCAACCTGAACGGGGTGAACATGATTGAGTACGCCCTGGACACCAATCAGGCACAGGGCATCAACGATCCGGCCTTCCTGAAAAAAGTCGACGCTTTCGTGCAATGGTATCGACAGCAGCCCATGGTGACCCATGTCTTCACCTTTACCGATACCCTGAAGCGCCTCAACAAGAACATGCACGGCGATGATCCTGCCTATTACACGCTGCCGGAAAACCGCGAGCATGCCTCCCAATACCAGCTGCTGTACGAGATGTCCCTGCCCTTTGGCATGGACGTCAATAACCAGGTGGACATGAACAAGTCCGCCCTGCGCATCACTGTCAGCATCAAAGGCGCCAAAGCCAAAGACATCCTGGCCATGGAAGCCAATGCCCAGCAGTGGTTTGCCGATCACGCGCCGGAGCTGGCGGCAGTGGGAGCCAGCCCCTCCATCATGTTTGCCGCCATCGGCCAGCGCAATATTGAGAGCATGATTAACGGTACCGTGATTGCGACGGTAATCATTTCCCTGTTACTGATTCTGGCGTTGGGCTCCTGGAAACTGGGGCTCCTGAGCATCATTCCCAACGCCTTCCCCGCTGCCATCATGCTGGGCATCTGGGGCTTCAGTGTGGGTGAAGTCAATCTGGCGGTGGCCGTAGTGTTCGGCATCACCCTTGGCATCGTGGTGGACGACACGGTGCACTTCATGGCGAAGTACCTGCGCGGCTACCAGGAAACCGGCGACGTAAGACACGCCATACACTATGCCTTTGAGCACGTGGGTGCCGCCCTGGTCACCACGACGGTGGTGCTCAGCCTGGGCTTTGGCATGTTGGCGCTGTCTGATTTCAATGTGAATTCGATTCTGGGCATCATGGTATCCATGACCATTGTCATCGCCCTGGTATTCGACTTCCTGTTCCTGCCCAGCATGATTATACTGCTGTCCCGTTTTATTCATCCGCAACCCACCGGGGCCATCCCGGTGCCGGTGCTGTCGGAATCCGAACCCCGACGCACACGGGAAACGACACAAGGAATCGAAGGTGAAGTGGTTTAAACCAAGCTTACCCCTGACGCTGTTATTGGCCCTTGCCAGCGGGCTGCTGCAGGCGGCCCCGATCAGCCTGATCGACGACGGCCAGCGCCAGGTGGTGCTGCCTGCGCCAGCGCAGCGCATTGTGTCCCTGGCGCCACACATTACCGAAGTGTTGTTCGCTGCCGGGGCCGGTGATCGCATCGTCGGCACCGTCAATTACAGCGATTATCCGGAAGCCGCCAAAGCCATCCCCCAAGTGGGCGGCTACAACCAGGTGAATTTTGAACGCATCCTGTCATTGAATCCGGACCTGATCATCGGCTGGTATGAAGGCAACAGTGCCGAGACCGTGGAAAAGCTCAAGCTGTTACAGATTCCGGTGTACATGAGTGATCCCAAAACCATGGACAGTATCAGCCACAACATCCGCCAGTTCGGTATGCTCACCGCCACTGCAAGCATTGCCAACCGCGCAGCGCAGGAATACGACCGCCGCCGCGCCGAACTCAAACAAGCCAATGCCGACAAACCTCCCATACGGGTGTTCTATCAAGTGTGGGAGGACCCACTCTACACCCTGGCCGGCGGCCACTTTATTTCTGACCTGTACCGCCTGTGTGGAGGCGTCAACGTATTTGCGGACCTGAGCGAAGCCTCCCCCATCGTCAGCGTGGAAGCCATCGTGATCCGCAATCCCCAGGTCATGCTCACCGGCGGTCACCACGGCAAGCGCTCCATTGATAATTGGAAGGGAAAATGGGCCACCTGGGGCAGTATGGACGCTGTGAAGCACGGCATGCTGTTTTTTGTGGATCAGGACATGTACACCCGCTCCACACCCCGCACGGTGGATGCAGCCGAGAACCTGTGTGAAATACTGGATCAGGCGCGGGGAGTCTATTACCCCGGTAAGCAAGAATAGCTTTGCAGTAAGCTGGGTACAAAAACAGTCAGGCACAAAAAAAGCCCGGAGTCACAATGACTTCGGGCTTTTTGAATTTTTGGAGCGGGAAACGAGACTCGAACTCGCGACCCCAACCTTGGCAAGGTTGTGCTCTACCAACTGAGCTATTCCCGCTTGGTGTGGGCGCGAATATTAAGGAGTGGCTGCCATTGAGTCAACAATTTTTTCAGTGATTTGGGCCACTTGGCGGCATTGCGCTATAGATGCATCATCTATTTGACAATTACGCCGCTAAAAACCAAACTACTGCGCCTTTTTGAGCCGATCCCGCCCCTGGGCCACATCGGGACAAATTGGCGACGATCCAGCAGCCCCCTAAAAGATTCAAGAGTAACAGGTAATTATGAGCGACAGCCGCAAGACAGTAGGATTCATCTCCCTGGGATGCCCCAAGGCCCTGGTGGATTCAGAGCGCATTCTCACCCAGCTCCGAACCGATGGTTACGACATCGTACCCACCTATGAGGACGCGGACGTGGTGGTGGTCAACACCTGCGGCTTTATCGACGACGCCAAGCGCGAATCCCTGGAGGCCATCGGCGAAGCCCTGCAGGAAAACGGCAAGGTGATTGTCACCGGTTGCATGGGGGGCGACGCCCAGCAGATCACCTCGATCCACCCACAGGTGTTAAGCGTGACCGGGCCCCAGGCCTATGAGGAGGTGGTGGGCGCCGTCCACAAGTACGTGCCCCAATCCAAGCAACATGACCCGTTCACCGACCTGGTTCCGCCCCAGGGCATCAAACTGACGCCCCGCCACTACGCCTACCTGAAGATTTCCGAGGGCTGCAATCACCGCTGTACCTTCTGCATCATCCCGTCACTGCGCGGCGATCTGGTGAGCCGCCCGGTGGGCGATGTGATGGACGAAGCGGAGCGCCTGGTGCAAGCCGGAGTGCAGGAACTGCTGGTGATCTCCCAGGACACCAGTGCCTACGGCGTGGACACCAAATACCGCACCGGTTTCTGGCAGGGGCGGCCCCTGAAAGCCCGTATGAAAGAACTGTGTGAGGCACTCGCCAGCTTTGGGGTCTGGGTGCGTCTGCATTATGTCTATCCTTATCCCCACGTGGACGAGATCATCCCCATGATGGCGGACGGCAAGATCCTCCCTTATCTGGATATTCCTTTCCAACATGGCAGCCCGTCGGTGCTGAAGGCCATGAAACGCCCTGCCCATGCGGAAAACACCCTGGAGCGCATCCACAAATGGCGCGCCATCTGCCCGGACCTGACCTTGCGCAGCACCTTCATTGTGGGCTTTCCCGGCGAGACCGAGCAGGATTTCCGGATTCTGCTGGACTGGCTGGAGGAGGCGCAACTGGATCGGGTGGGATGCTTTAAATACTCCGCCGTGGAGGGCGCCACCGCCAATCAACTGGACGGTGCTGTGCCAGAAGCCGTCAAGCAGGAACGCTTTGAGCGGTTTATGGAGGTTCAGTCCCGCATCTCCGCTGCCAAGTTGCAGGCCAAAATCGGTAAAACGCTGGACGTGATCATCGATGAAGTGGATGCAGAAGGTGCCATCGGCCGCACCGCGGCGGATGCCCCGGAAATCGACGGTCTGGTGTTCCTCAATGGTGAAACTGAGCTGCTGCCCGGGGACATGGTCACTGCAAAAATTTTCCAGGCCGATGAGCATGACCTGTGGGCCGAGCTGGCCCATCGGGAAGAGCACTGATGCCGGGCATCAGTGCCAGGTGTGAGTGACGCGCCGTTTAGTGACGGGCGTTAGTGACGTCCTAGGAGATTCATGATCAGCGTCAGTACCACGCTGACAATGATCATGGAGGTGATGGGAAAATACACACCGCCGTTCTCGTTGCGCCAGCGCAGATCCCCGGGCAGCTTGCCGAACCAACTCAGCAATCCCGGGGCATACACCAGCACCAGCCCCACCAGGGCCAGTACCACTCCCAGAACAATCAAAAACTTACCCATCACTGCCCCCTAATATTCCGCCTGCGAATGCCTGTGCATCGAACTTTCACTAAAAACCCTCGAAAAATCAACAACCCTGCCACATATGCACTGAAATCGCGCAGTTTAGTAAGAACATTCTAATTTTTGACAATAATATTGCTCCATCGACTGCAATCCCAATATCGCACGTGTGAGGAACCACCATGATTCAAGACAAAGTCAAAGTTCAGCTGGACCAGCTCAAAAAACAGAGCGAGAAACTGCAGGCAGAGTTGAGCAAAGGCTTGGAAGTGGCCAAGTTGGAAGGTCAACGCATTCTGCACGAAATGGGCGTGGACACCAGCGCCGAGAAAATCGATCTACAGGAACTGGTTGAAGAGCTGCGTCAAGCCAACCCCACGGTACGTGATTTTCTGCGCAACCTGAATGTCGCCACCTACGACAACCGTTTCCGTCTGAACTGGAATGCCACCATGATTTCGGCCTTCGCCAAACAACAGGCCGAAAAGACCTACGCCAAGGATGTCAAACCCAAGCTGGCAGAAGTGCGGGAAACCGTCACGGCCCAGTTGCGTGAGGTACAGGCCAAGACCCAGGAACTGCGTTCCAAATTCACCGCCTGATTCGTTTTATCTTCTCCTGCGTTAATTTAGCCCCCGTACTCCGGGGGCTCTTTGTTGGTAAATTCCTGTTGGCAAAATCACCCCATGGTGAGACCGCGAAACCAGTGCTAAACTGCCAGGTTAAAGCCATGGACAGCGCTGATCATGCACCTTCTGGATCACGATAAACCTCCGCAACATCCCTTTGAGCACTGGTTGCACACTTTGGACCTGGATACAGAATCACGGGATGATGTGAAACCGGCCCGCAGCAAAGTACGCTGCAAGCGCTGCCTCAACTATCTCACCAGCAATGATTTACTGACACCGATTGCCGGCGAGACCCAGCATTTTTTTACCAACCCTGCCGGCCAGGGATTCGACCTGCAAACCTACCAGCAGGTGGAGGGCGTGGAGATCAGTGGCAAACCCACCGACTATTTCAGCTGGTTTGAAGGCTTTTCCTGGCAATATTGCTATTGCCGACGCTGTCATCAACACCTGGGGTGGTATTTCAGTTGTGAGGGAGGTAGCGGAGAAAGCGATGCCGGCTTCTATGCGCTGATCATCGACCGCCTGCTGTTGGACTGAGCGCGATCACCGATCAACCCAGTTCATCCAGGGTCAGACGGTAACTGGGCAGGAACTTCTCCATAAAATAGCTCACTTCCGGCAGGTCATAGCTGGCGAGCAGCCCTTCCACCCGTTGCTTGGCCACCTGAAACTCATGATTGTTGGAATCCACTTCATGGATGCACTTGATGTAAGCCGACAACACATCCGCCGCCTTCAGCAGCTTGCGGGTCTCCGGTGGCAATTCGTGATCGTTGATCAGGCCAGCATAATCCGCCTGTAATTCCTCCGGCAGCATGGTGAGCAATTTTGACTTGGCGGCCTTCTCCACCTCTTTGTAGGCTTCGGCAATACTGGGATTAAAGTACTTGATGGGGCCCGGCAGATCGCCGGTCAGCACTTCAGACGCATCGTGATACAACGCAATAACGGCAATGGCGTTGGCATCCAGATCGCCTCCGTACAACCGGTTGCGAATCAAAGCCAGTGCATGGGCGATGGTGGCCACATCAAAGCTGTGCTCCTTTACATTCTCGTTTTCCACATTGCGCTTGAGCCCCCACCGCAGAATGTATTTGAGTTTGGACACATACGCAAAAAAGTGATGCACATTCACCCCCGAAACTGGTGTTATAGAACGAACAACGGCCCGCCAGGCGGGCCGTGTTGTGTATCCGATGTTTACAGATTAGCTTCCGCGTACTCTGCCAGCAAGGAACGGGGAATGCCGTTCAGGCGCAAGCTGGTGCTGTGCCGGAAACCTTTGAAGCGCTCGGTCATGTACGTTAGCCCGGAACTGATGGGGCTCAGGTAAGGCGTATCAATCTGTGCCAGGTTGCCCAGGCAGATCACCTTACTGCCCTCTCCCGCCCGGGTAATGATGGCTTTCATCTGATGGGGCGTCAGGTTCTGGGATTCATCGATCAGAATCAGGCTGCGCTGAAAACTGCGCCCGCGGATGTAATTCAGCGCCTTGAACTGAATGTTGGCCCGCTCTTTCACATATTCAATACTGCCCTGGGGGCTTTCGTCCTGAATATGCAGCGCTTCAATGTTATCCGTGATGGCACCCAGCCAGGGGTCCATTTTTTCCTCTTCCGTGCCGGGCAGGAAACCATGATCCTCTGCCAATGGCGGCGTGGAGCGGGTAACAATGATCTTGTTGTACATCTTGTGCGCCACCGTCATCTCAATCGCGGCTGCCAGGGCCAGGATGGTTTTACCGGAGCCAGCCGGCCCGGTGAGATTCACCAGATGAACGTCGTTGTCCAACAGCGCGTGCAGCGCCATGGCCTGATAGATGTTGCGCGGCTGCAAACCCCAGGCAGACTGGTGCATCAGGGAATCCCGTTTGATGTGCTTGATCAGCACATGCTCGTCATTCACCTCTTCGATGCGGGCCAGGAATTCCTGGTCATCCAACACATACTGGTTGACGTACAGCGCGCCCTCGAACACATCCCGCGCCAGGGAGTGGAAAGTACCGTTGTCCCGTTGGATGGTATCCACATGGGCAACACGATCCCAGAACGACCCTTCAAATTCGTGATAGCCGGTACTGAGCTGCTTCACATCCGAAATCAATTGATCGTTGTGGTAATCCTCAGCATGAATACGACAGCCGCGTGCCTTGAGCCGCATGTTGATGTCCTTGGTCACCAACACAAAATTGTATTCCGGGTTTTCCAGTTGCATCTGCACAACCCGGTTAATGATTTTGTTGTCATTGTTGTCGTTGGGCAGGCAGGCTTCCGGCGGCTCGCCGGTTTTGTTCATCATAATGGCCAGCTTACCCAGGTGGCTGGTGCCATTGTTACGGGGAATAGGCACCCCTTTCTGCAAGCGTTCCGTGGGACTGTCGGCAATCACACTGTCAATCAGTCGGATGGCCGAGCGGCAATCTGCGGCGATGGACTTGTTGCCGTTTTTGAGTTTGTCGAGTTCTTCCAGGACAGTGATGGGGATGACGACGAGATGCTCGTCAAAATTGAGGATTGAATTCGGATCGTGAATCAAAACGTTGGTATCGATTACATAGGCTTTCTTGGTACTTTCTGCTTTGCTGCTCATTCGCATTCCTCAAGAAGAATATTGAAGTAGTAACCGGCTCCCAAAGCCGTAGTGCAGTCTTCTTCGTCCCTCCCTATTCTGTGATCCCGGTGAAAGTGGAAAGGTTTGAGGTCTTGAATTCCCTTGTTGTTCTCCTTGAGGGTGAGTGCGGAACAAGGGTTCCCGCGGTGATCAATTTCTGCTTTAATTTACCTAGAATGTAGACCACATTTCCACAGTCAGGCAAACATTTTTTGTGCTAAGTTATTGATTTACTTGGCAGATGGCTTTATCTACCCTTAGTTTTACGCTCCCCCTGTGACAGTCCGATGACGGCTACATGAATCACGAAACCGGTTCCGTGACTGATTTCACATAATTTTTTTCATTAATCACAATTGCTCATGAATCACTCAGGGTTTTATACTCCCCCTGCGTGCCTAATAAGTGTCAGTTTCCGACTGATTGTGTGTATACTCGACCGGATAGCCCAGCGAGCCCGCCAACATGACAACAACAAAGCCAGGACATTCGCACAACCTGTTGTTAATCAGTGAAAATTCCCCTTCCCTACAGAGCCTTGGCGACTTTATCGAAGCCCAGGGATACCCGTTTCGGGGCGTGGAAAGCTGTGACGGTGCGCTTGACGCCATTCGCCGGTCAAATTTCGACCTAATTGTATTGAGAGTGGGTTCTGCCCCCGCGCTGTGGAACCCGCTGTTCGACTTTGTCAGGGAAAAACGCAATCAGCTGCCCATCATTGCCCTCTGCGACGCCGGGCTGTTCGGCGAGCTCTCCAACCGATTGAACCACCCCAACATTTATCCGCTGGTAGCACCGTACAATCCACTGGAGCTGGAAAAAACCATCAAGGAAGTCCTCAATCAGCGCCGCATCCAGTTTGAGGTCAGCACCTTGCAGGAGCGCATCAAGCAATCGGAAAAAATGCACCGATTCCTGGTGAACAACTCCCCGGACATCATCTATATCCTCAACGAACGGGGTGAAATCAACTTCATCAACGACCGGGTGGAAAAGCTGTTGAACGTCAGCAAGGAAGAGCTGATCGGTAAGCACTTCAGCAACCTGATGAGCGAAGAGGAATGCAAACAGCATCCTTATGTGTTCAATGAACGGCGGGCGGTGAAACGGGTGGAACAGCGCAGCGAGCTGCATCTGCGCAAGCGGCTCTATCTGAACGGCCAGGACAAGAGCACCTCGCTCTCCATGCCGTTTGAAATCAGCGCCATGGGCATTTACGAGATTGATCGCCGCAACAGCAAACCGCAGTTTCGCGGCACTTACGGCATCGCCCGGGACATTACCGACCGCAAACAGGCAGAATCGCTGATGCGATTCCAGGCCTATCACGATTTGCTTACCGGGCTGCCCAATCGCACGCTGTTCCGGGATCGCCTGTCGCTTGCCATCTCCCACAGCAAACGCAACGGTTCCAAAGTGGCGGTCATGTTTGTGGACCTGGACCGCTTCAAGCTGATCAATGATTCCCTCGGCCATTCAGTGGGCGACCAGTTGATTCAGGCCGTGGCCCGCCGCTGCAGTGAGATCCTGAGGGAAGGCGATACCCTGTCCCGCTTTGGGGGCGACGAATTCACCTTGCTGTTACCCAACATCCGCAATCAGGATGACGCGGTGATCATCGCCAAAAAGATCCTGCACGAATTGAAGCAGCCGTTTTTCATTGAGAAGCATGAACTCTATGTCAGCGGTTCCATCGGCATCGCCCTGTATCCGGACCACGGCGAACAGATCGAACAGCTGATCCAGAACGCCGATATTGCCATGTATCATATCAAAGGGCATGGCAAGAACGGCTATCAGTTTTTCAATGAGAAAATGAACCAGTCCTACGCCGAACGCCTGCACACCGAGCAGGATCTGCGCCAGTGCGTGGAAGGCGAGCAGCTGTTTCTGGAATACCAGCCCATCTACAACGTGCAGACCTCCGGCGTCTATGCGCTGGAAGCCTATGTGCGTTGGGATCACCCACAACGGGGCGTGCTGACACCGACCCAGTTCCTGAGCGTGGCGGAAGAGACCGGGATCATCGTGGAAGTGGGGAGTTGGGTAATGAACCGGGTTTGCGCTGACCTGGAGGAATGGGCCAACCCCATCCTCAAGATCGCAGTAAACTTTTCCCCGCGCCAGGTGGAGCATGCGGAATTTGAGAATATGCTCATGAGCGCAGTCAAAACCCACAACGTATCCCCCAACCAGATTGAGCTGGAGATCACCGAGGAGCTGTTAATGACGGATCTGAACCTGATCACCACCAAGTTGAAACGCCTCAACCGGCTCGGCTTCTCCATCTCGGTGGACGATTTCGGCACCGGCTATTCGTCACTGAGCTGCCTGCACCAACTGCCCATCAACACCATCAAGTTGCACGAGTCCTTCCTGCGCCACATCAGCGACCAATACCAGAGTGGGGATGCCTGCATCGTAAGTGCCATCAGCGCCATGGCCTCTGGGCTCAACCTCAACCTGGTGGCAGAAGGGGTTGAAACCCAACAGCAAAAGGATTACCTCATGAACATGGGTTGCAACACAATGCAGGGGCACCTGTTCCAGGTCCCGGTTTCCAGTGAGGAAGCCCGCAAAATTGTCGTCGCCCCTGTGCTGACCGACTGATTGGGTAGAGCGGTCAAAATCTGACTTCGATCATTCCCCGCCCTCCACATTTGATGCATAGTGGACGCAGAGCAACGAACCTGCAGGGAACGATAACAAATATGACGATACCCACCCGCCACCGCAATGTGGAAGATTGCGTCGATGACATCCTCAGCATCCTTGGTAACGACATCCGCATCGGATTGCCGTTGGGATTGGGCAAACCCCCGGAGTTGATCAATGCCCTCTACCAGCGCGCCAAAGCAGATCCTAACATCAAACTGATGATTGCCACCGCCCTCTCACTGGAGGTGCCGGACCCCGGCACAGGATTACAAAAGCGCTTTTTGGGTCCATTCCTGCAACGGGTTTTCGGTGATTACCCGGGCCTGGATTATATGCGCGACCTGCGGGCTGGCTCGGTTCCCGACAACATCGTCATTCATGAGTTCTTTTTCAAATCCGGCTCGATGCTGGGTAATGATCTGGCGCAGCAAAACTACATCAGTACCAACTATACGCACTCGGTGCGGGATCTGCTGGCCCTTGGCATTAATATGGTTGCCCAGTTGGTGGCCCACAAGGTGGTGGACGGCAAAGACCGCTACAGCATGAGCTGTAACCCGGAAACCACCCGCGACCTGCTGCCGGAACTGATGCGCCGCAAAGCCGCCGGAGAGCCTGTTCTGTTTGTGGGGCAGGTGAACGAACATCTTCCGTTTATGGGTAACGACGCCCTGATAGAAGAAGACACCTTCGACATGGTGATCAACAACAAAGAATATTATTCCTCCCTGTTTGCCCCACCCAACATGCCGGTCAGCACGGTCGACCATATGATTGGCCTGCACGCCAGCACCCTGATCGCCGATGGTGGCACCCTGCAAATCGGCATCGGCTCCCTGGGGGACGCCATTGTCTACGGATGTGAGCTGCGGCATCAGCAGAACGACGCCTACAACGCCGTTCTCAAGGACCTGCAGATCACCACCAAATTCGGTGACATCATCGATGCGGAAGGCGGCACGGGCACCTTCGAACAAGGCCTCTACGGCAATAGCGAAATGTTTGTGGATGGCTTCTATTACCTGATCAAGACCGGCATCCTGAAACGCAAGGTCTACGATCACGAGGCCATCCAGTCCCTGCTCAATAGCGGCACGATTCAGGAACAGGTCAGCATTGCAACGCTGGATGCGCTGGTGGAGGCTGGCGCAGTGAGCCCGCTCCTCACCGAAGAGGACGTCCACATCCTCACCCGCTTCGGTATATTTCTACCGGGCGTGACCTTCCAATCAGGCCAACTGGTTACCCCCCAGGGACAGAAAGTGTCGCCAAGCATTGCTGAATCGCGCCAGGTCATCCAGGGTCAGTGCCTGGGCCGCACCCTGCAACAGGGTCGCATCATGCATGGTGGGTTCTTCCTGGGACCGCGTTCTTTTTATGACGGCCTGAAGAACTTCAGCCCGGAAATCCTCGACGCCATCAACATGACCAACATCAGCTACGTGAACCAGCTGTATGGCAATGAACCCTTGAAGCGATTGCAGCGGCAGAAGTCACGCTTCATCAACACCGTGTTTTTGGTGCATGCCTTGGGGGCTGCGACGTCCGACGGCCTGGATAACGGCAAGGTGGTGAGCGGCGTGGGTGGACAATACAATTTTGTAGCTCAGGCCCACGAGCTTGAAGACGCACGCTCGATCCTGATGCTGAAGAGCACCCGGGAGAAAAACGGAGTTACCCAGTCCAACATCATCTGGAATTACGGCCACACCACTATTCCACGGCATTTGCGGGACATTTACGTGACCGAGTATGGTATCGCCGACACCCGCGGCAAATGCGACAAAGACGTCATAGCCGCGTTACTGAACATCGCCGACTCCCGCTTCCAGCCGGAGCTGTTGGCCAAGGCCAAGCAGGCGGGCAAGATGCCGAAGGATTACCAGATACCCGAACCGTTCCGCCACAATCGACCGGAAAAACTGGAAGCTGCCCTGGCCCCGTACCGTGCCAAAGGCATGTTCCCTGCGTTTCCCTGCGGCACCGATTTCACCACCGAGGAACTGGTGGTGGCTCGCTGCCTGAAAGCCATGAAAGCCAAAACCGAGCACAAATCCACACTCGTCAAAGCGATTCTCAAAGCCTTGAAAAACCCCGAGGCACCGACTGAATATCTGCCTTACCTGGAGCGGGTGCAACTGGACAAACCCAACAACATGGAAGACCGGATTGCGCGGGTGCTGATGATGGATGAGCTGAAGGACGTTTTAAGTTAACTGTTTTGCTCCAGCACCTGCAGGTAGTTGGCCCGTTCGAAGGCGGACGGGTCTTTGGCTTTGCCATAGCTCATCAGGCCCTTGATGGCATCCACACTGTCATATCCTTTGCGGTCCAACCAATCTTCCAGTTGGTCTCGCAAGCGTGCCATCTCGTCAATGCCCTGCTCAAACAGAACACTGCACAACTGAACGGCGTCCGCCCCCACCAGCAAGGTTTTCAAAACATCATCCAGGTTGTGCACGCCGCCTGTTGCGGCCAGGGATAAACGCACCTGATCCCGCAGCAATCCGATCCAGCGTATGCGCAACAGGGTCTCGCTGGAATGACTCAGTTGCAGGGACGGAATCACCGCCATGGATTCCACATCAATATCCGGCAGATAAAACCGATTGAACAGCACCACCCCATTCGCGCCGGTATCCTCCAGACGCTTAACCAGATGGGCCACCGAAGAAAACTGGTGAGTGAGCTTCACGGCAATGGGCACGCGGATCTGGGCCCTCAGTTTGTATACCAGGTCGATGTATCGACGCTCGATCTGGTCGCTGGACTCATTGGCATTGGCTGCAATGTAGTAAATGTTCAATTCAATGGCATCGCAATCGGCCTGCTCCAGGCAGCGGGCATGATCCAGCCATCCGCCTTCGGTAATGCCATTCAGACTGGCGATGACCGGGATGTCCAACGCATCCTTGTAGGATTTGATCTTATCTGCGTAGCGATTCAGCAGGGTCTCATCACCACGCACCGATTCCTCGAACAGGGAAGGTAATACCAGTGCACCCGCCCCTGCGGCCTGCAACTGCTTGGCCGATGCCAGCTCCGCCGTGAGGGGAGACGCCGACGCCACCAGGGGATTGGCCAGAGTTAATCCACAATATACGCTGCTGAGATCCGCCATGAGTTTGCTTGTCCTGTTCCGTTGGCTTGCAGGTTTAGCCAGTGACCTTGCGCATCAGTGCCCGACTGATGAAGCGGGCTCTGGTGCCCAGATTGAAGCGTTTCAAATTGGTGGCCACCACACCTTCAGTGAAACGCGTTCGTTTGGAATAGTCAATTTTCACATCGATGATCACGGGTACGTTAGCGTCTGTCATGGACCAGGCCTTGGCCAACACTTGATCCACATCAACATTCCGCTCCAACGCCAGAAACCGCGCGCCGGTGGCCTTCGCCACACCGGCCACATCCAGTCCTTCCAGCACAGTACAGGTCTTGCGGTTATAGGGAATTTCCTGGGCCTGGGAAATCTGGGATAACTCCCCATCATGAAACACACAAAACAGGATGCCCAGTTGCTGCCGGCTGGCGGTCAGGATTTCCATGCAGGTCATGGTAAAGGCGCCGTCACCCACCACCGCCACCACCCGTTGCTTAGGGTTCGCCAATTTGGTGCCGATGGCTGCGGGTACCGCATAGCCCATACAGTTGAAGTCGGTGGGAGAAATGAAGCGACCGGGTTTATGGATGGGCAATAGTTCTGCCGCCAGGAAAGTATGGTTGCCGTCGTCCACCACTACGAAATCATCGTCCGCCAGGGATTGACGCAAGCCCCGAAAAAAGTGGAACGGATTGACCCGGCTCTTGCTGTCGTGTTGCAACCACTGGGCAGCATAGTCGTGCTTGTCCTTTTCAATGTCTACCCGCACAGTGGAGCGCTGGTTGGTGGGCTCCGGAGCGCGCTGCAAGGCGTCGCTCAGCAGTTCCAACACCGCTGCTGAATCCCCTTCAATGGCCACGGTGGCCGGGTAGTTGGCGTTGAACACCAGCGGGTTGATATCCACATGCACCAGCTGTGAGGGCACTTTCACACCAAAGCTGCCGGTGGCGATCTCACCAAAGCGGGTACCCACCGCCAACAGGCAATCACAGTCCCTGAATGCGTTGGTGGCCGCCGGCACTGCATATTCGCCAAAGCCCATTCCAGTGTGCAGTGGGTGATTGGCCGGAAACGCGCTCAAGCCCTGCAAGGTGGTACACACCGGCGCATTCAGGAACTCTGCAATTTTACGCACGCTGGACTCCGCGTGGCGGGCACCCCACCCTACAAACAGGCCGGGCTTTTTCGCATTCAGGAGCAATTGGACAGCCTGCTCCAGTGCCGCGCGTTCAACCAGGGGGGCACGGGGTGGGTCCGGCTGGTAGCTGGGCAGGTGATCCACCTCCCCCGTGAACAACTGCAGGTTCACCGGTATCTCCACAAACACCGGCCCCGGTTCACCTTCGTTTGCCACCCGATAGGCTTCAAACAGGGTGGGAATGATTTCCCGATGGCGGTCCACCTTGAAAGTCTGCTTGGTGATCTCAGCCAGGAAGTTCTGTTGATCCATCTCATGCAGTTGGTAGGTGAAGGGGATATCCGTACGCACACCGCCGGAAATCACCAGCATGGGCACCCCATCCAGATAGGCTTCACCGATGCCGGCAGACGCATAGGCCGCCCCGGCGGCCGGCACAATCACCAGCGTGCCCAGGTGACCGGAGGTACGACTGACGGCGTCGGCCATGAACGCGGCCCCCGCCTCGTGGGTGACCATAACCGGTTGAATGCTCTCCGAATTATTAAGCTCGTCGTACAACTCAGTGTTATGCACACCGGGCATGCCGAACGTGTAACGGATTCCCAACTGCTCCAGGGCATAGCGCGCCAACCAGGCACCGGTTTTCTTCATGGATGTGCTACCTGTCGAATGATGATTCGCCTACTGGCCCTGCGCGGCCGGTACACCGGATTTTAAACGCGCTGCTGATACGCCCGGGTTCCTAATAGGCTTTTGCCTAAGTCTACACTAACCTCTTAAAGCACACTGTCTTAAGCACACTGTCAGGTAGACGGCAATCGAAACCGGGCCACAAACATCAACAGTATACAAAGCGTCACCAATCCGGGTTTGCCGACACCGCCCGGTTTTCGTAGAATCAGAACATTAAAGAGGTTGACTTATAATTTAGACAATAACTTAGAAAGCCCTGATTTAGGGGCACCAGGATCATCTTTCAGAGGTTTTAACCCAATGACTGCACCCCAAGACATCCGTGAACCCGGACTCACCATTGCCTATAACCCGGCTACCGGCGAAGAAATCGGCCAGGTCGCCAACACCGACCTGAACCAACTGCCGGAGATTTTCGCCCACGCCCGCGCTGCCCAAAAGATCTGGGCACACCGCTCCTTCAAGGAACGGGCCCGCGCCCTGCACCTGATGCGGGATTACATCGTGGCCAACGCGGAAGAACTGTCCGAAGTGGTGAGCAAGAGTAATGGCAAGACCCTGGTGGATGCCCTGGCCACCGAAGTGCTGCCCTGCACCCTGGCCTGCGACTGGTATGCCAAACACGCTGAAAAAGTTCTGAAAGAAAAGAAATTGCCCATCGACAGCCCGCTGTTCATCAACAAACGCACCGTCATTCAACGCAAACCCCTGGGAGTCGTGGGCATCATCAGTCCCTGGAACTATCCGCTTTCGATTCCGTTTGGTGAAGTGATCATGGGCCTGATGGCCGGCAACGCCATTGTCCTGAAAGTGGCCGCCGCGACGCCCCTGGTGGGCGCAGCCATCAACCGCATTGTGGAGGCCGGCAACCTGCCCAAGGGCCTGTTCCAACAGATCGTAGGCTCTGGCGGCGCGGTATCTCAGGCCTTTTTCGATAACAACATCGATAAGATTTTCTTCACCGGCTCAGTGCCGGTGGGCAAACAGCTGATGGAGCAGGCGGCCAAAACCCTGACCCCCCTGTCCCTGGAGCTGGGGGGCAACGACCCCATGCTGGTATTCGAAGACGCCGACCTGGAGCGCGCAGCCAACGGCGCCGCCTGGGCCGGCTTCCAAAATGCCGGGCAATCCTGCGGCGGGGTTGAACGGGTTTATGTGCATGAATCCGTGTATGAACCTTTCTTGGACCTGATGCGGCAAAAAACGTCGGCCCTGCGCCACGGTGTTGGTCAGGGTTTTGATGTGGACATGGGCTGCCTCACCACTCAGGGGCAATTGAATACCGTCGAGCAGCATTTGCAGGATGCGCTGCAGAAAGGCGCCAAAATTGAAGCCCAATCCAAACCAGTGGGTCCGCAAAATGGTTATTTCCATCCGGCCACGTTATTGTCCGGCACGCACAACGATATGCTGCTGGTGAACGACGAGACCTTTGGCCCCATCATTCCGGTGATGACGTTCGCCACCGAAGACGAAGCCATCCAACTGGCTAATGAATCACATCTGGCCCTGACCTCGTCTATCTGGTCCCGCGACCTGAAGCGGGCCAAGCGCATTGCCGCCGTACTGGAATCCGGTGTCACCACCATCAACGATCACCTGTACACCCACGGTCTGTCAGAAATGCCCTGGGGTGGCTGGAAGCATTCCGGACTGGGTCGTACCCACGGCCATGAAGGCCTGTTGGAAATGACTCACGCCAAGGCCATCAACTGGGACATCCTGCCCATGAAGCGGAATCTCTGGTGGTACCCCTTCGATGAGACCACTTACAACACTCTGTTGAAAGCGCAGCGCATGATGTACCCCCGGGATGCCAAGGAGTTAATTGGCAGCGCCCTGGGCGCAGCGCCCCAGCTGGTGAAAAAAATGATGACCCGCTGGAAGCCCTGAACCTTAGCCTACAAAAAAGCCCGGTTAACCGGGCTTTTTTTTCAGTATCCGGCTGGCGGCTGGAAGGTGAATCCCGCTTTCTCCAGGCAGCGGGCAAAACGGATAGTGGTTTTATCCTGGTAAGCCCCTCCCATAATCTGCACGTTCACCGGCAACCCTTCTTTGGTGACACCCACCGGGGCGCTGGTGGCCGGGATGCCCAATACCGTCGCTGGAGCGATCCACATAAACATATCCGTGTAGTTGCGCAACCTGCCATCCACCGACACCTTGCGCATGAACATTTCCTGCTGCTGATGGTGGCGGAAACTGGTGGTCATGTTGTTGGGGCAAAGAATCACATCATATTGCTCGAAGGTTTGCAGGAACTTTTCCCGCAGGCGATAACGCCGTTCATTGTGACGCAACCAGTCCACATGGGATTCGCTGGCACCTTCCAGATAATGCTCAAACAATTTGGGCAACTGGAAACGATCGCCGAATTTCTGCAACAGAGGGGCCGCCAGGCCCATCGCCCGCCGCTCCATTTTCTTGTGGGAGGAACCCATAACCCCACCCAACAAGTTCAGATACAGGGGGTAAAACGCTTTCAACTCCATGCCCATGGGTGATCCCAGGGTAACGGATACGCCCTGCTGTTCCAGGCTCTGTTTCAATTCCCCGAATATGGACTGCATTTCCTGCGCGATGGGGCAAAGAGGGTCTTCCATCCACAACAACACTTTGAAATCCTGCAGCTTTCGCTGCCGGGCGGCGGGCAGTTTGAGTTGCCAACCGGGCTCCATCAGCGGTGACGGTCCGCTCACCACGTCGAGCATCAACTGCAAGTCATCCGCCGTGCGCGCCATCGGACCCGCAACGGCCAGGTCGGTTTCGCTGAGCACACCGGGCGGCCCCGGAATATGTCCACGCAAGGAGATGATACCGTGACTGCTCTTGTGACCGAACACGCCACAGAAATGGGCCGGGGTCCTGATGGAACCGGCAATATCCGAACCCAGCTCAAGCGGAGTAAAACCGGCGGCCAGTGCGGCCGCCGCACCTCCGGATGAACCACCGGGCGTGCATTGCGTATTCCAGGGATTGTGAGTGGTGCCATAAACCTTGTTGTAACTCTGCAGATCCGATGCAAACAACGGCACGTTGGTTTTGCCAAAGACAATGGCGCCGGCCTGCAGCAAGCGGGCAATGGCCACTGCGTTCTGTTTCGGCAAATGATCCTTAAGTGATGGCGCTCCGGCCACACAGGGCATGCCCACCACTTCATAGGTATCTTTCACGGTGAGCGGTAGCCCGTGTAACGGGCCCCAGCTTTCACCTTCACGACGCGCCTTGTCAGCAGCATCTGCCCGGGCCCGGGCCGCAGAATAATCTGTGGCAACCACGGCATTCAACTGCGGATTCAAACGCTCAATGCGCTTGATGTAGTAGTCCAGCAATTGCCGACTGCTCAACGTGCCGTCCTTCATCATCTGCAGCAGTTGTTTAGCGCTTTGATAGGCCCATTCTGTACTCACATGCATCCCCTGTTTTCGTGTGCTGTTTTCGTGTGCTTGTTTCAGCCACTGAGATTACCCCAGCCGCGTTTAAATTCAACCGGGAAACACTTTCTTGGTTCCCGGTCTACGGTGGCGCAAGAAAAACTCCAATTCCCAGGGGCGCATGGCCAGCACCAGGCTGGTGCCATAGCGATCCGCCAACGGCTGAGCCAGATCCTCCTGATGCAGGCGCCGAAAGTCCATCGCCAAACGCTCCATCTTCTGCTGCATGATGCTGTTGGAGGCCGGCGTCAACATGCCGGTGACAAACAGGCGTATTTCACCCGGACCATTGAACCGGCTTTGGAAAAAATCCTGCTGCACCTGGGTTTCAAAAAAACGTTGTATGGGGCCGTTCTTCTGCCATTGAAAATCTGTGGTGATCAGGGGCTTGATACGATTGCCCGGCAACAGATCGATCATTTTCATGCGATCCAGTTGCGCCAGATTCTGAATCATGTCCGCTTCGCTGAAATCATAGGCCTTGATGATGTCGTCAAAACTCCAGCGATTGAGCGCCGACACCGCAATGATCAACAGCTTTTCGTCTTCCACCAACTGCTGCTCCTGCTCTAGGGACAGTTGACTGATCCTGCGTTGCTGCTCCACCCGCCGTGCCAGGTCACTGATTTCGATACCCGCATATTCGCACACGGCGTCCAGGCGTTTGAGGGAGAACTGCTTCTCTGAGAACAGCCGCTTCACACTGGCCAGGGACATATCCAGATGCTCTGCCACCTGGCGGTAGGTAATGGACTGCTCCTTCAACACCTGTTTCAAGGCATCAACCAATGCCGTGGTTTGGGCCACTTCGTCTACTCCCCTTCCGTTTGCATCTGAACCTGCCACATGGCGGCGTAACGACCGGCGTGCTGCAGCAGATCCCGATGGCTACCCCGTTCTACAATGTGCCCGTCCTCCAATACTATGATCTCATCGCAATCCACCACCGTGGAAAGCCGATGGGCAATGATCAGTGTAGTGTGATTTCGGGCAATGGTTTGCAGCGAACGGTTGATGGCCTGCTCGGTGCGGGAATCCAGGGATGACGTAGCCTCATCAAACAGGAAGATCCGCGGCCGTTTGAGCAGCGCTCGGGCAATGGCGATGCGTTGCTTTTCACCCCCAGAGACTTTCAGGCCCCGCTCCCCCACCAGGGTCTGATAACCTTTTGGCAACTTGTCGATGAATTCCGTCAGCATGGCATGTTGCGCCGCGTCCTGTATTTCCTTGTCAGATGCATCCGGGCGCCCATATCGGATGTTCTCCCACAGAGTGTCATTGAACAAGACGGTATCCTGGGGCACCACACCGATGGCCCCCCGCAGACTGTCCTGGGTCAGGTTCACCAGATCGTGGCCACCAATGGAGATGCAGCCACTGCCGGCCTCGTAAAAGCGAAACAGCAAGCGCGCGATGGTGGACTTGCCAGCCCCGCTGGGCCCGACGATGGCCACTTTTTTGCCCGCCGGCACCTGAAACGATACCTGCTTGAGGATGGGCCGCTCGGGATGATAGGCAAAACTGACGTTGTGAAACTCGATGCCGTCCGCAGTGGCCGGCAGTTCATGCGCACCGGCGACATCCATGATAGCCGGGCGCAGTTCCAGGATATCGAACATGCCTTCCACATCGGCCAGAGCGCGCTTCATTTCGCGATACACAAACCCCAGGGCATTGAGGGGAATGAACACCTGGATCATCAGCGCATTGATCATCGCCAGGTCCCCAAGGGTCATCACCCCGTCCTTCACCTGATGGGCCGCGATCAGCATCATCAGGGTAATGGTTGCGGCGATGATCAACGCCTGGCCGGAGTTCAACGCCGCCAGACTCAGATGATTCTTGACCTTGGCCTGTTCACGTTCCAGCAGATTGTGGGCGTAGAGGCGTGCCTCGTAGGGTTCGTTGTTGAAGTATTTGACGGTTTCGTAGTTCAGCAGACTGTCAATGGCGCGGGTGTTGGCCTGACTGTCCTTCAGGTTCGCCTCCCGGACATGAGCGGTGCGCCAATTGGTCACCACCACCGAAAACACGATATAAACCAGCACCGCGAACAGAGTGATCCAGACAAAAATAAAATCAAATTGCAGGGCAAAGATCCCCACCACCAAAGCCACTTCCACCAGAATAGGCACCACACTGAACACCAGCGATCGCAGCAGAAACGATACACCGCTGGTGCCGCGCTCGATATCCCGGGATAAGCCCCCGGTTTTGCGACTGAGGTGATATTCCAGATCCAGACGATGCAGGTGCTCGAACACCCGCAGCCCCAGGCGGGACAATGTGCGCTCTGCCACCCGCCCGAACACCGCATCCCGCAACTCACCAAACGCCACGCTGCTAAACCGCAGCAGGCCATAGGCCAGCAACATCGCCACCGGCACCACCACCGCCTGCACGCCCGCCTGCTCCAACAGCGACGCATCCAGTGAGTCAACAATGTATTTGAGGGAAACCGGCACCCCCACATTGGCCAGCTTGGCGATGATCAATAAAGCCAGGGCCAGCCCTACCCGCATTCGGAACTGCCACAGGTACGGCAACAACTTACCCAGCACTTTCCAATCCACCTGCCCCCGCTGTGCGTTGCCGTACATCATGTCATGCATACGTTAACCCCGGTTTCCCCAACAGGACATTCCTGATATAAAACGGAAAGAGTTCGTTTCAGTATGGATTGCAATCGCCATGACCTCCAGAATCGGCATTATCAAAACCGGCACCACCCACCCCAGACTGCGCAGCATTTTCGGGGATTTTGAATCCTGGTTTCAGGACAGCGTGGGCCACGGGCACTTTACTACATATGACGTGGCGGGTGGAGCCAAGCCACCGTCCCTGCATGAGTGCGATGGCTACATCATTACCGGCTCCCCTGCCATGGTGACGGAGAAACTGTCCTGGAGTGAAAACCTGAAGTCCTGGATACAACAGATAGTGGCTGAGGGTCGACCGCTGCTGGCGGTCTGTTACGGGCATCAGTTGCTGGCAGATGCTCTCGGGGGCGAAGCCGGCTGGCACCCCAAAGGGCGGGAAATCGGCACCGTCACCATCAAGCTCACCACCACCGGCAAGGAAGACCCGCTGCTGAGTGGCTTACCGGAAACCTTCCTGGCCCAGGTTACCCATGCCCAAAGCGCCCTGGTGCTGCCCCCTGACGCCACTCTGCTGGCCAGCAACAGCTACGAACCCCATCAGGCTTATCGGGTGGGTGAGCGGGCCTGGGGTGTGCAATTTCATCCGGAATTCACGGCGGACATCATGCGCGGCTATATTTTCGAAGCCTATGAAAAATTACTGGCGGCGAAAATGCCGGTGCGCACGCTGTTGAGCAGCGTACAGCACGCTGACGCCAACCAGCACCTGATACAGCGCTTCGTGGATTTGTGCGAATAGCGCAAGGGTCGGGTTATTTCAGATTCGACGCCAGATGATGGGCCTGGCGCGTGGTTTCCGGCAACTTATAGCGGGTGACGCAGTGCATTACCCAATGAACCGCTGAAGCAAGACTGACGCGATGCCCGGGGGACACATACACGGGCTTCACGCCACGACGGCTGCGCAACACTGCACCCACCGTTTCCCCCTTGTCCTGCAGCGGCACCCAGGCCCCCCGCTCATCCGGCGGTTCGGCGTGACGCCCCACCAACCGGGTCTTGCCCACACCAATGGCAGGCAGATCGAGCCAGACACCCAGGTGACAGGCAATGCCAAAACGGCGCGGGTGTGCCGTTCCCTGCCCATCACACAAGATCAGATCTGGCTGGGTCTTTAGTTGCTCAAACGCTTGCAGGATGGCAGGCATTTCCCGAAAGGACAGCAAACCAGGAATATAAGGATAGGAAGTGGGGATCTTGACCAGGGCAGAATCAACCGGTTGCAGATCAGACGCGTTCAACACCACGATGGCCGCCCGGGTGACGCTACCCGCCTGCTCAAAGCCGACGTCCACGCCGGCCACCGTGGTCACCGGACCAAACTGATCCTCAGTCACCACCCGTTGCCGCCACTGGTTCTGCACCTGGATGGCCTGTTTCGGTGTGAGATCCCAAGCATGATGCTGCATAACGGTCCCGCCACTCCCTCGCCACGGCGCACATAAAAAACGCCTCTAAATAGCGCCCATAAAAAAAGCAGGCCTAAGCCTGCTTTTTTTGTCGAATAGTGGCGTCCCCTAGGGGACTCGAACCCCTGTTACCGCCGTGAAAGGGCGGTGTCCTAGGCCACTAGACGAAGGGGACGCATCGAACACTTCGCTGTGTGTTGAGGCGCGCATTTTATGGACGAACCCCAACCCCGTCAAGACATTTTTTTGAAATAATTCATCACCCTCCGTGATATCAGCCTGCTGCTGCCAATCCATAAAGCAGGCTCCTTCCATACCGTGCGGACACAGCATGACCCAACAGTCCGTCATAACAAAACCAGTTCTTGGAACAGATGGTTACACCTGTGGAGCTGGGGGCGCCCATGGTTTAATCTGGCTGCAAATAACAACAGGATACAGCTATGTCGGAAGCCCAAGAATTCGATTCCTTCGCCGCCTTTTACCCATTCTATTTGGCAGAACACAATAACGTGACCTGTCGCCGCCTGCATTTTGTGGGCAGCACCCTGGTCCTCGCCTTACTGGCATACATCGTCACCAGCGCTCAGTGGACCTTACTGCTCCTGTTACCCGTGGTGGGATATGGCTTCGCCTGGGTGGGACATTTTTTCTTTGAGAAGAACAAGCCCGCCACCTTCACCTACCCCTGGTACAGCTTCATGGGTGACTGGGTTATGTACAAGGACATGCTGACCGGGAAAATCCGCTTTTAGGCAACCCTAAGTGGATTTGGCCCCTGTGCAGATCAGGTGCCTGTATGCACGTGTATGCACGCCCGAGCTGAAGCACCGGACCATAAGCCCTGCAACCGGAATTTAGGTCTACACTTAACAAAATAGGATGGCCAGCCGGCAAGGGATAACCATGTCTACAGAACTCATCATCATTTTGTCCATCGTGGGCGGTGCCGGGCTGATCGGTTTGTTTTACGTCAGCCACAGCATTGAAAAACAGCGTCGGCAGCGGGCATTGCTCATTGCCAATCTGTCTGACCATGCCTTCCGCCTGCAACGCATCCTGGATTCCGTTCCCGCAGCCTACACCGGCAAGGACATTCAACTACTGCTCCTGGGACAGATCAAAAAACGGATGGAACGACTCAAGGAACTCGCCCCCGGCAATGAGAAATTCCACAAAAAACTGGAGTCCACTAAGGCCCAGATCGCCGAAGTGACCGGCGGCACTACGCCCCAAACCAAGCCTCAGCTCAAAAGCCCGGAAGAAGCCAATGAAATCCGCACTCTACTGCAGGATCTGAGCAAAGTCATCGAAGGTTTCACCCAGAACAAAGTCATATCAGTGGATGATGCCCGTCGCTACCTTACTCACCTGCAAAGCAGCTTTGTCGATGCCAATCTGAACTACCTTTTACAGGTGGCCGAAAACACCCGCCGTGAAGATAAACCCAAGCTCGCCATCCTCAACTACGAGAAAGCCCTGGCGGAAATGAAGAAACGTAATCAGAAAGGGGCCTACGACGAACGCATGGCGCAGATCAGCGCCATCATCAACGAACTGAAAATGGAAGCGGGCCATCAAGTTGAGGAAGACACCACGGAAAACAACGAACTGACCCAGGCCATGGACGAAATGATGGAAGAAGAAGACGCCTGGAAAAAGAAATACTTCTGAAGCGCCTGCTGGCTTCTACATATCTTTCAGTCCAGCAGAGCCCTGAGGTCATCCCGCAACGCCATCAATTGATTCGGGGTGCCGTTAATACTGCACAGCAACTGCAACGGCACCACCCGAGCCCGCTCCTTGAGTTGAATCCCATCCAGAGACAGCCTCACCAGAACCTCTCGCTCATCCCGCCGCGAGCGCTCACGATGAACCAGTCCATTGGCTTCCAATCGCTTTAGCAGTGGCGTCAGGGTACCGCTGTCCAGCATCAGGCGTTCGCCGATGAACTTCACCGACACACCTTCCGGGTGATCCGGATCCGGCAGCGACTCCCACAGCACAAGCATCACCAGATACTGGGGATAGGTCAGCCCCAACTCATCCAGCAGCGGCCGATACTGCGCAATCACTTTGCGGGACAAGGCATACAACACGAAGCAGAACTGATTATCCAGCTTCAGGGCATCATCCAACAGGTCTGAATCACTCAAACTGCTTTACCGCCTCAGGCCAACAGCTTGCTGACTTCGGATTCAATTTTCTCCGGCGTATCTTTGGGAGCAAAGCGCTGCACCACTCGACCGTTCTGATCCACCAGGAACTTGGTGAAGTTCCATTTGATAGCCTGGGTTCCCAGCAGACCGGGCGCCTGCTCTTTAAGGTGCTTGAACAACGGATGGGCGCCGTCGCCGTTCACATCCACTTTCTGGAACATGGGGAATTTCACTCCGTAGTTCAGCTCACAAAATTCACTGATCTGCTCGTTGCTGCCCGGGTCCTGCTTGCCGAATTGATTGCAGGGAAAGCCCAGGATCTCAAACCCCTTGTCCTTGTACTTTTCGTACAGAGCCTCCAGCCCTTTGAACTGGGGGGTAAAGCCGCATTTGCTGGCAGTATTCACCACCAGTAACACTTTGCCTTTATATTCCGACAGAGGTGTTTGCTTCCCCTGCATGGTCACCGCGGTAAATTCGTGAACTCCACTCATGGCTTGCTCCTGTTGGTCTGGCCGGTCCGAAGAATGTAGAACAACGACCTTATCGCAAATTTATATTTTGCACAATTTAATTTGCTACAACCATAGCTGGTTTGGAGGGTGCAAGGTTCACAGTTTTCCACAATATCTGTGGATAACTCTGTTGATACATTATGTAAAAATTCGTAAAAGACACTCATTGCGCTCCCCTCAACATTCTGATCATTTTTTAATCAGCTATATTTCACACACATTTCAGCAACTTATCTGACAATCTAAACCCCGCCAGACAAGCCCCCGTACTTAGGGCGATAGCGCGATAGTCGACACTAACTGTGTACAAAATGGGTGCACATGGAAAGCAGACGAATCAGCGTAGTGCATGATCAAATGGAGGGTAAATATAGATAAGCGCCCGTTAACAATCAGTGGTTATAACGGGCGCGTTTTAGGCAATTCAGTTGTTAATAACTAACCTTGACTGTTTTCATGAAACTGCAATGCAACGGAGTTCAGGCAGTAGCGCAGGCCGGTGGGAGGTGGGCCATCCGGGAATACATGGCCTAAATGGGCATCGCAGCTGCCACACCGAATTTCGGTACGCACCATGCCATGGCTGGTGTCGCGATGCTCAATAATGACATCCTCCGCCACCGGCTTGAAGAAGCTTGGCCATCCGGAGCCGGAGTCGTACTTGGTCTCGGACGTAAACAAAGGCACATCACAGCAGGCGCAGTGATACTGCCCTACTCCTTTATGATCCCAATATTTACCGGTAAAGGCGCGTTCGGTTCCCGCCAGCCGACACACCGCAAAGGCCTCATCCGATAAAGTCTGTTTCCACTCGTCATCGGTTTTTTCCACCCGCTTGACCACCTTCAGTACCTCACTATTAAATACATTAAAAACAACCGGTTTTCGTATAAACTTACCGGTCCCTGTACGCTTGCTATGCTTGCATACTATGAACCTTTTTCTTCCCAATGAATAGCAGCCCCAAGAGGCATGAGTTTGTCTTTATGAAGCCAGTGTTGAAGTCCAGCAAATTGCATAATGTGTGTTACGACATCCGCGGCCCGGTACTGGATGAAGCGCGTCGCCTGGAGGAAGAAGGTCATCGGGTACTCAAACTCAACATTGGCAACCCCGCCCCCTTTGGTCTGATGGCGCCGGAAGAGATCATCCAGGATGTGATCTACCAGCTGCCCGAGGGCTCCGGCTACAGCGATTCCAAGGGCCTGTTTGCCGGCCGCAAAGCCGTCATGCAGTACTACCAGGCCCGCGGCATCGAAGATGTGCAGATTGAAGACATTTACCTGGGTAATGGCGTCAGCGAGCTGATCGTGATGTCCATGCAGGCCTTGTTGAACAACGGTGACCAGGTGTTGATTCCAGCACCGGACTACCCCCTGTGGACGGCTGCGGTAAGCCTCTCCGGTGGCACCCCTGTGCACTACCTGTGCGACGAACAGTCAGACTGGTTCCCGGACCTGGAGGACATCCGCAGCAAAATCACCGACCGCACCAAAGCGTTGGTGATCATCAACCCCAACAACCCCACCGGCGCGGTCTACCCCAAGGCAATCCTGGAAGGGCTGATCGAGATCGCCCGGGAGCACAAACTCATTGTGTTCTCTGACGAGATTTACGACAAAATCCTGTACGACGACGCCGAGCACACCTGCACTGCCTCCCTGGCCAGTGACCTGGTGTTCATTACCTTCAACGGCCTCTCGAAAACCTACCGGGTGGCGGGTTATCGCGCCGGTTGGATGGTGGTGAGCGGCAACAAGTACGCGGCCAAGGATTATCTGGAAGGCATCACCATGTTGGCCTCCATGCGCCTGTGTGCCAATGTGCCGGGCCAACTGGCCATCCAGACCGCGCTGGGTGGCTATCAAAGCATTTATGAACTCACCAAGCCCGGTGGCCGCCTCTATCGACAACGGGAGCTGGCCCACTCCATGTTGTGTGACATTCCGGGGGTAAGCTGCGTCAAACCCAAAGGCGCGCTCTATCTGTTCCCGCGCCTGGACCCCAAAGTGTATCCAATCCAGAATGACCAAAAACTGGTATTGGATTTATTGATTCAGGAGAAAATCCTGCTGGTGCAGGGAACCGGGTTCAACTGGCCGCATCCGGATCACCTGCGCCTGGTGTTCCTGCCCCGGGAGGAGGATCTGGAAATCGCCCTGAGCAAAATGGCCGAATTTTTCGAGCGCCTGCGCGGCGACCTCAAAGGATAGTCATGGCGGATCTGAACATACTGGACTTCTACAAAGACACAGCCCTCATTCTGATGAGCCTGCAGCGGGTGTTCCCCCGCAAGATGGAGCTGTTTGTGGAAGACCTGATCGGGCCCGACCAGGTGGACGAATTTGGACTTCACACCAAGCGTCACGAAGCCTGTTTTGGCGCCATGTTGTGGTTATCCGACGAAGGCTTTCTGAAATACGGCGCCACCATCCGCCAGGAGGGCATTGACCAGGCGTTCCTGACGGCCAAGGGCCTGATCCGGTTGACCACCATTGTCGAGGAGCAGTTGTCCGGCAGTGAAGCGTTGGATACGGAAGAGGACGAGGTTCCCCGTTTTGAGGCCCGGGAACGTCTGACCATGATTGAGCACATGCGCCGCGCCGTCAGCTCGCAATCCTCTGAGCAAATGACCCTGGTCATGCGGGCGTTTTTCAACGAACTGTAATTTCCCGGTGCCGGTCTCGGCCAGTCAGCGGTCAGTAACCGTCACATGGAATGGCAGATCACCGGCTGGGAGCGCCCTTTCACCTGACTCAACCCCATCTGCGTACTGCGTTCAGCCAGGTCATTGGGCAGGCGGGCTTTCACATCATCGCTGATGAGGATGGTGGTGCCGAATTCCTTGTTCAAGTGCTCCAGGCGGGCCGCCACGTTCACAGTATCCCCAATCACCGCATACTTCATCCGGGTCTTGGACCCCAGATTCCCCGCCACCACTGCACCGGTGTGCAAACCGATACGAAATTCAATGTGGTCCACCCCCAGCGCCTGCCAGCGTTGGGCCAGGCCATCGGACTGCCACTGTTTGTTGAGGGAATCCAGCGCCTCCCGCATTGCCAGTGCGCAACGGGTGCCTTTTTCCGCGTGATCCGGTGTTGACTGGGGGGCACCGAATACAGCCAGAATGCCATCCCCCAGGAACTCAATGACGCACCCCTTGTGCTGGTCGATGATGCTGTTCATCACCCCAAGGTATTCGTTCAACATCGACACCATCTGCAGGGGCGACAAACGCTCACTGATGGTGGTGTAATCTTTCAGGTCACAAAACAATACCGTGACCACTACTTCTTCCCCACCCAGGTCGATCTTCTGCTCCTGGGAGAGTACAGAGCGGGCCACATCCTCACTGAGGTAGCGACCGAACAGATCCCGCAGGGTCTGGCGCTCTTTCAGCTCGTCCGCCATCTTGTCGAAATACCGGCCCAACAGGCCAAACTCATCCTCCCGCCGCATGTGCATGCGCACATCCAGGTTACCCTGGGCCACCGCACCGGTACCTTGTATCAGCCGCCCAAGCGGTTCACGAATGCTGCGTGACACCACCCAGGACACCAGGGCAATCACCAGGAAAGACACCACAAAGATCACGCCGGAGGCCATCAACACCCGATTCTCCACCATATTGAGCCGCTCCGCCTTGACGTCCACACCCACCAGCCCGATGGCCTTGCCCTGGGTAGTGCGCAGCGGTGCATAGGCTGAGAGGGTGTAACCAAACTCGTCACGATAAGGCATTTCCTCGACCGAAGGGCGGGAGAAGCCTTTCAGCATCACAGGCGTGTCTTCGGCGGAATAGAACTGGCCCGGTTCGCCCTGCAATTCACCTTTGGCGTAGTCCACAAAAAAGAAAAGCTCGGTTGGCACATCCGATGGCCGCAGGATGTAAATGGAATCAATGTCGGTATCCCGCTCGGCCATGGCTTCAAACTGGGCATGAATCTCCTCATGGAACGGCGTCAGCGTGGTGGCTTTGAGGTCGTATGCCCCCACCCGATCAGCGTCGATGGTGGCGGCCAGGCTGGTGGAAAGCGTCAATAGACGCTGTTGAAGCGAGGCAATTTCCGATTGCGACCAGAGGGAGTAAAACAGGTACACCAACACACCCAGGGTGAGGATGACCACACTGCCGTATAACAGGGTGAGCCGGAAATGAAAGCGATGAAAGGAGCGGATCTCACGAATCGGATCAGCAAACACCACAGGCGCTTCCTGCACCATTGCTCCACCACTGGAATCACGCATCGATTCACGCACGAGCAGAGGTGCCTCCGCTTGGGACCACACGGGTTGCGGACTGGGGGAATGGGTACTGTTCGGTTTTTGACTATCGCTCATTAACCTGCTGCCACATTAGGTTAGGCGTGTTACCTTGCCAGCAGTTTCAAACCCACCGGAAGGGCTTCACCAAATACGAGTTTGCTCTCCTGGTCATCCAGCACCAGTTTCTGTTCCACCATGGTTTGCCACAGTTCCGGGGCCTTGGCTGCCCGCAGCTTATTTATTATTGTAGACCGTAACGTGTCAGGCAGGTCGCGAGACCGGTCACCCGTGAGACGGGCAATCATGACTGCGGCAAACGCGGCGTTGCTGTTTTTCTTCCAGTCCTGATCCAGCAGGAGCTTGCACCATGTCAGTGCCTGCTGCGGCGGCACCACCGACTCCACACCACTGTGGAAGGGCTCACGGGAGGCAATTCGACCCAGGGCCCACCAACTGGTCTGGGTTTCACTGGACTTCTCCAGGCGCTTGGCCAGCCAATCGGCCAGTTCCACCTTGGTTTCCACAGGCAAACCTTCGAGGGAAGCCGCTAACCGTACCATATCCTCGTAGGATTTGTTTTTGATCTCAGTCTTAATTTTAAGATTGCGAGCGGATGCAGGATTTAAAAATTTACTGATATCTTTAAACAGCTTTTTCTGGGCGCTGGCATCCAGTCCACCGGCCGCCCGGCGCCAGAATGTCCACCACTCCGCCCAGGACTGATTCTCTCTCTCAAACTGCAAGCCGTGCTGATACAAACTCCAGACCTGCTGTATACGCCAATCGTCGGCTGGATAACCAAACCCCGGACGCAGACAAAAGCCCGCCAGGTTAAACCAGAGGCGTTCATGGGCCTGGGAGCGACGGCGTTTCTTACGACGGGTCCACAGTTCATCAAACAGCGCCCGGGCCAATGCGGTATCCCAGTCTTTACGCTCCCCCAGTTTTTTTTCCAGCTGCTGGCGCAATTGCTTCACGGCGTTTTTGTCTGCGTCTTTATCGTTGGCACCGAATACGGATTCCAGGGCATCTACCGCGGACTTGAACCCGGCCGGTAATTGCTGCGCGGAATGCTGGCTTTGCAGATCCCGACGCAACTGAAACTCCACCTGCCAACGCTGCTGCGAATCCGTTACCGAGCGACATTGAATATCCAGGGTACCGACTTCAGTCAGGCGCGTCACCAAAGCCACTTCCACCTCCCGATCCTCGGTCCCTCCATCCAGGGCCGCCACCAGTGGCGGTAACGGTTGGAAGCGCTCTTCCTCCAGATCCAGTTCCACCAGTTCACCCGGGGCAAACACCGTATCGCCAGAGTGGCCCACGAGGGAGAACTGCACCGGCTGGTTCACCTGCAGGGCAAAGCGTCGGTCTGCCAATGGCACTTCATCCCCTTCCTCACTGCCCTTGGGCAGAATACACACCCCGAGCGGGGTCTCTGCAGCCGCGTCCACTTTCAGGAAGTAAGAGCGGGCCGAACCTCCGCCGATGCGCATTTGGTTGGTGGCGCGGCTCAGCCCGAAGGCCACTGCGCCGAAGGCTACGGCCAGGTGGGGGTCCCGGTTTTCCAACACGGTCACCGGCGCACCCCGCCACTGGCTCAATAGGGTTTGGGCGCGCTCAGTCAGCAGTTTGCTGTTGAACACACCACCGTTCATCAGCACAGCATCCGGTACCGCCGGCGCATCCGCACTGACATTGCCTTGCGCAGAAAGCGCCTTGCGACACCCTGCCTGATGCTGGCTCAAAAACTGGGAAATGTATTTACTCACCGCCGGGTCCGGCGCATAAGGTAGGCCGAACTCCACAATGGCGCCGCTGCGCTTCAGCGGCCGTTCACCCAATTCGATCAGGGGAAAGAAACCCTCCAGGGCCAGGTCGCGGACCTCCTGCTGACTGAACTCCGCACTTTTTGCCCCCCCGATCAGACGGGCACCGCCCCCCAGCAGCGTCACTTTGGCACTGGCTGGCGCCTGCTCGCCTAGCAGTAACTCCTTGGCGGCACGGCTCTGTTGAATAAGCTGGCTGAGACTGGCGGCACTCAATGGCTTTCCCGTTGGGGTGATGCGCTGCTCCGCCATCCGGGCCAGGGCCAGGTCTACGTTATCGCCGCCCAACATCCAGTGATCACCCACTGCAATGCGATTCAATTGCAGTTTGCCTTCCTGGTGCTGCACCTGGATCAGGCTCAGATCCGTGGTGCCGCCGCCAACGTCCACAACCAATAACAAGTGAATGTCCTGCAATGCAGCGCGGGCCGCTTCACCGTGGCGAAAATACCAGTCGTAGCAAACGGCCTGGGGCTCTTCCAGCAACGTGACCTGGGACAAGCCTGCCAGCTCTGCCGCCTGCAGGGTGAGGGAGCGGGCCGCCTCGTCGAACGAAGCCGGCACTGTGATCACCAGGGTCTGCTGCTCCAGGGGCGCGTCCGGGTGTTCGTGGTTCCAGGCGCAGCGGATGTGCAGCAGATAGGAGGCCGACGCCACCACCGGTGAAACCTTGGCAACACCTTCCGCAGCGGCCCAGGGCAGAATGGGGGCAGAACGCTCCACGCGACCGTGGGACAACCAGCTCTTGGCACTGGCAATCTGGCGGCCCTCCACTTTACTACCCAGATCGCGGGCGTATTCACCCACCAGGTAAGGGGTGTCATCGCCGGGAATGGATTGACTTGGCCAGGGCAGAACCAACTGCTCCTCCGGCAGTTCGCCTGCTGCGGGATGATAGCGAAAAGAAGGTAGCAGCGGCCGCTTGGCCACCTCGCCGGGGCCGATGAGTTGTTCAATTTCAAACAACTTGGCCTGAGCCCGGTCGGCTCCTACGGACAGATCTGCATAAGACACCACAGTATGGGTGGTGCCCAGGTCGATGCCGACCAGATAACGCGCCTTGGCTGTTTCACTCATTCCGCTTCACTTCTGCCTACTGATCCCGCACGTCAAACTCAACCTGCCAGCGCTGAGCGCCGTCCCGGGGGATGGCTTCCAGGCACAGGGTGCCCAATTCATTAACCCGTGCTGCCAGTGTGACCGCAACCACCTCCCCGGCAGAGCGCCCCTCCGCAGGCAGAGAGGCCTGGATGGGAGGGAGTTCCTGTAACTCCTCATCACTCCAATAGTCCAACAGCATGCCGGGTTGATCGTCGCGGCGCACAGTGGAGCCGAAAAACCGGAAGGTGACCGGCTCGCCCACCACCAGCCCGAATTCCTGCGCCCCGGGCGTAGTCTCAGTGCCCTCCTCCATGCCGAACGGTGCTACACAAAGCGCCTGCAACGGTGGCGGCATGCCTGGTACAGCCGGCATGGCACTTTCGATACCCACATAATAGGCGCTGGCCAGACCACCACGAATGCGCACGCCGTGACCCTGGCGCACGTAACCGTAATAGGCAGCACCCCGCGCCACCGCCAGATCCAGATCCGCCCCATCCAGCAAGCGGGCAGGCTCAGCGCCAGCCTGCTGCAACCAGCCGTTGATCACCGCCATCAGCCGTTGCGCCAGTTTGGGGGCTTTCAGCACGCCACCGTTGAACAGCACCGCGGTGGGTTTGATGAAGTCCTGGGCACTGCCAAAGAAATCCTGGGCGGCGTTAGCCTGGCGACAGAGAAACGCTGCCAGGTGGCGGGTTACACCGGCATCCTGGGCATAGGGCAACCCCATCTGGGTGAGCGCCCCCCGCGGCTGTTGCCGGGGATGTTCGGCAATGCCCACCAGCGGGAAGAACCCGTCCACCAGAGTTTGCTCCACCTCCTCCCGGGTCAGTTCGGTGCGCAGGGTGCTGCCCAGCAGCTTGGAACCACGGCTGGGCACCACCATCGGCACCGCATCCAACTCCGCATCGCCCAGCAGCGCTTCCTTGGCGTCCCGGCAGCCGTGGGTCAGCGCCTGAATCTGCCAGGGTTGCAGTGCCTTGCCCTCCGCATCCAGCTTGGCTTTCACCCGATAGGCCAGGGCCAGGTCCATGTTGTCGCCGCCCAGCAGGATGTGATCCCCCACTGCGATGCGGTTCAGCTCCAGGTTGCCATCCTGCTCTGTGACCGCCACCAGGGACAAGTCCGTGGTACCGCCGCCGATGTCCACCACCAGTACCACATCCCCCACCGACACCTGCTCACGCCACTGATCACCGGAGCGGTTAACCCAGCTGTAGAGCGCTGCCTGGGGCTCTTCCAACAGCGTCAGCCGGTTCAGGCCGATGCTGCGGGCGGCTTCTGCGGTGAGGTCCCGGGCGGCAGGATCGAACGATGCTGGTACCGTCAGGGTGATCTCCTGCTGCTCCAGTGGGTGCTCGGGAAAGCGATGGTTCCAGGCGCATTTAAGATGATTCAGATAAGCCGCGGACGCAGCCAGGGGAGAAATCCTGGCCACATCGTCCGGGGCATTGAGGGGCAGCAATGGAGAACGCCGATCAACGCCACTATGGCACAACCAGCTCTTGGCACTGGCTACAAGGCGCATTGGGGTTTTGGCCCCAAGAAAACGGGCTGCATAGCCCACCAGCTGCGAGCCGCTTTCGCCCCAAGGCAAGCTCAAATCCGTAGCAGACACCTCGGCCACATGGGCCTGGTAAAGAAAAGACGGTAACTGGGCGCGGGCTTCCACCGCCCCGGGCTGAGTGAGCTGATCCACCGCCAGCACCTGTTCCGTGGGGTTGCCGGAATCGGCCGCTTGCGCTGCACTGTCGGCATCTGAAGGTGTCGCGTCCAGGTACGCCAGCACGCTGTTGGTAGTGCCAAGGTCAATCCCGACGCTGTATCGGCTGCCCTCACTCATAACTCAACCTCAGCCGGTGCAAGGATTTTAGGATCATGGCCTTCCGCCAGCCTGGGCAGATCCGCCTTGGTCACCTTCCAGCCGCGGTGCACCAGCACACCATTGAAGGGGGGCTCTCCCACCACATTCCCGGTAACCCGGTTTTGCGCGGGGTCAAACCCGGCATCCAGGGTAACCCGGGACTCTTCCTCTTCAGTACGGATCGGTGCCAGGGCAAAATACTGATCCAGCAGTTTCTTGCTGCCTTCATGTACTACGCGGGAAACCGCGCCGATTTCAGCATCACTGAACCCGGTCAGGTCTTCGTTCAGGAAATCGATGAAGCGGGCCTCCTGCTGCAACAGTCCAAGCAATTGCAGGGCGGATTCCGGATCGTTGGATTTCAGCACCGGGGCCGGTTTGGGTTCTGCAGCGGTGACGGGTGTTGGCCCCGGGGCGGGTGTGCTTACCCCAGCCGTGGTGCTGTTATCGCTGTTTTTGCCAGCGCCCCGCAGCAGCGCCACCAGCAGCAACACCAGGCTCAGGCCACCCAAAATCAGGTGCAGCGCGTCAATGGAGGTGGGCATGACAGGATTGAATTCCATAGTTTTCCACTCTTTGGTCAAAGGTCAATCGGACAATACATATACACAGCATTTACTGCTGCGCCGCGGGAAATGCCGCGCAGTTTACCATCTTGCTGCCCAGGATAAAGACCACATTAAAATCGTCTTTTATGTTTAACAAAATAGTGACATGATATGTCGGAATCTTTGTCCTGCCGATGGGTCTAAGCCTCCGTTGGTCTTGCGTTTCAAACACTTGAAATTCGCCAGACCGCCCCGATGTAGACCACATTCGGATGAATTTTGAATTGTTCATTACCCTAGAGAGGTTAGAAAACCAGCCATGATGCGCATACTGTTGTTCCTTGGTACCAACCTGGCCGTGATTGCCGTCGCCAGTATTACCCTGAGCCTGTTGGGGGTGCCTGGTTACTTGCAACAGAACGGCACCAACATTGACCTGATGTCCCTCCTGATTTTCTGTGCCGTGTTCGGCTTTGCCGGTTCCTTCGTTTCTCTGCTGCTGTCGAAGAAAATGGCGAAATGGAGTTCCCGGGCCCAGGTCATCACCCAACCCCGCAACCACGCCGAACAGTGGCTGCTGGAAACCGTAAACGAACTTTCCACCAAAGCCGGCATCAAGATGCCTGAGGTGGCGGTCTTCCCATCCCAGGTCTCCAATGCCTTTGCTACCGGCTGGAACAAGAATGACGCCCTGGTGGCGGTGAGTGAAGGTCTGCTGAGCCGTTTCGATCGCGAAGAAGTCCGTGCGGTGCTGGCCCATGAAATCGGTCATGTTGCCAACGGCGACATGGTCACCCTGTCCTTGATCCAGGGCATCATGAACACCTTCGTGATGTTCTTTGCCCGCATTGCAGCCTTCATCATCGACCAGTTCTTCCGCAACAGCGATGGCGAAGGCGGTCTGGGCATGTTCGGTCACATGGCTGTGGTGTTCATCTTCGACATGATCTTCGGCATTCTCGCCAGCATCATTGTCATGTGGTTCTCCCGCTGGCGGGAATTCCGCGCCGACGCAGCCGGTGCTGACCTGGCTGGCCGAGGCGCCATGATCCGGGCTCTGCAACGTCTGAAGGCGGAAATGGAACTGCCCAACGACCTGCCCGACACCATGGTGGCCTTTGGTATTCGCAGTGGATCGGTCGCCAAACTGTTCTCTTCACATCCGCCGCTGGATGCCCGCATTGCCGCATTGAGCAACGCCTGATCCAGGCTGATCGCAAGCCCGCCCCATGGCGGGCTTCGCGTTTTCTCCCCACCGACTTTTCTTCTGCCTGTTGCCATGAAGCGCTTCTACCGCTGGATCAATCATCGGCTTCTGCCCAAAGCGATCAACACCTCCTCCAAACCACAGGATATATCCCCCACTGCATATGAAAAGCAGGATGTGAGCGCTGGTGTTCATGTGGTGGCCCTGAGTTTGACCAAAGCCGGCGACGCCCTGGCGGACGTCAAGCTCATGCTGCCCTGGCTGCTGAACGCCCTGGGTGCGCCGGTGTGGTTTATCGGCTGGCTGGTGCCATTGCGGGAGGCACTGGCATTACTGCCCCAGTTGATCCTGGCACACTGGATTCAGCGCTTTCCCCGCCGCAAGGGTCTCTGGAGCCTGGGCAGCATCGTGCAGGGGTTGGCGATTGTTTTGATGGGTTGCGTGCCCTTTACGGGGCTGCGTGAGGCTGCAGCAGGATGGCTGATTTTGGGCTTGTTGACACTGTTCAGCCTGGCCCGTTGCCTGTGCTCCATCGTAATCAAGGATGTGCAGGGTAAAACCATCGACCAGCAGCGGCGGGGATCGGTCAGCGGCGTGGCCACCTCCATCGCCGGGCTGGCAGGCATTGTCTTCGCCGCTACGCTCATGCTGGGCTGGCTGAGCGAATCCAACCAAATCGCCGTGAGCATCGTGCTGGTGGTCGCCGGCTGCCTGTGGTTATTGGCCGCCCTGCACTATCAGGCGGTTCCGGAAGAGGCCGATCAGCCTGCTGGTGATGCAGACAAAGGCAATGGACAGTTTGAGCTATTCAAACACCTGCTGCAGGACCGCCAGCTGGTCCACTTTCTGATCACCCGCAGCCTGTTTATCAGCACCGCACTGGTGGCTCCTTTTTATGTGATTCTGGCCAACCGCTATAGCGGCGGCAGTGTCTCCACACTGGGAGCGCTGATCCTGCTGACCGGGCTGGCGAATCTGTTCAGTGGCCGGTTTTGGGGCTTGTGGTCGGATATTTCCAGTCGCAGGGTACTGATGATCACCGGCACACTCTGTGGTGTCCTGGCATTGGCGGTGGTGGCAGCGTTACATCAACACTGGTCATTTGCCAGCTCACCCTGGTGGTACGGTGTGGTCATTCTCATCCTCTATGTTGGCCACGCCGGGGTGAAACTGGGGCGAACCACCTATCTTATGGATATGGCCAATGCCGGCAACCGGGCCACGCTGGTGGCGCTCAGCAACACCATAATCGGCTTTGTCCTGTTGGCAGCGGGTTCAGCGTTGGCCCTGCTGAGCAACCGCAGTGTGGAGTTTGCCATCCTGGTGCTGGGCCTGACCTCGTTGCTGGGCGCCGTACTGGCCTGGCGACTGCCGGAGCTGCATGGTGCCAACACCAAACCCTAACCCTCCACGGGATACAATACTGCATCCTCATAACCGGTAATGACCGGGAGATACCCACTTAACGCCCTGTTGAGCTCAGCATCCCAGGTGTCTACCAGCAGTGGACGCCCGTCCAGTTCCTTGAGTTTGGTTTTGGTGGCAACAATCAGAATGTTGTCGCGTCCTACTTTGTGAATCACCGGCGGACTGATCTGGTGATTGCCACGCCCGAAAATATGGCCCTGGCCCCCGATCAGAGTGACGATGATCCGGGCCGGGTAACGCTCTATCCAGGGCAAAATATCCTGCTCGGTCACATCCATTTGCACCATCTGCTGATTCAGCAGCAAGTCCACCCCCAACAGGGTTTTGTCCAACCCCAGCGCTTCCGCAATCGCCCGTGTGGTGGTGCCAGGGCCCAGGATATACACACAATCCGCCTCCAGATCGTCGATCACATGGGCCGCCATTTCCTGCAACACCAGCGCTTCCACCTCTTTGCCGCCACATTTCACATGTTGCAGATAGCGCTCCTCCGCGGGCACCAGCAGTTCACCAAAATGGCTGGCCCGCACCTGGCCGTGCCGGAACGCCTCTTCGTCAATATCCCGCACTTCCATCCGGGCCACGCTCACCAGCTCGCCCCGGATCATCTTGCTGATGATCTCCGCGGCGCCTTTGGCATGCACGGCGTAGACGCCGGAATGGATTTTCACTCCGGCCGGGATGCCCAGCACCGGGATGGAGGTGCCCACCGCCCGATGGATATCGCGGGCCGTGCCATCCCCTCCGGCAAATACCAGCAAGTCCACGCCCTCCTGTTGCAGTGCGCGGGCTGCCTCGCAGGTATCCATAGGGCCGGTGGTGGCCGGGCTTTGCCCACACACCTGCGCCGCGAATCCCGCTTCCTGCAGGCTATCTTCACCCATGGGGCCACTCCAGCAGTACCAATGGATCTGCGCCTCATAGGCCGTTAACTCATTGAGGAAAATCGCCACCCGTTGTAATGCCCGGGGTATCGCTCCACGATTCAGCGCTTCGTCCACGATCGCATCGCCATCGCTGCCCTTCAGGCCCACCGCGCCGCCGATACCCGCCATTGGATTGACGATCAGCCCCAACTTGATCTGATTCATATGGATTCCATTTAGTGCCGGTTTGCATTGTCTGCGTACAGTCGCTGGCCGCAGTTTATATCAGCCATCCGGTTACAGCACGCCACTCAGGTTCAGGATGAGTGCTGCCCTCGACGTTGAGACATGCGTTCAATGGTGGAAACGTGCGACACTAGCCTGAATGTCGCTGATTTCAAATAGCTCTGAATTCAAATAGCCCTGATTTCGCCTGATTATGCTGATTTCATTAAATTATGCCATTTTCGCCCTGGCCCTGTGCCTGAGCCTGGATTTGTTCCGCCGCCCGTCACGTTATCGGGAGGCAGCCACTCATATGGCGCTGTTTGCCGTAGCAGCCCTGCTGGGTGGGTTTGCCCATCACATGGAAGCGGAACAGTCTGCCGTGAACCAGGTCATTGCCGGGTTGAATCAGTGGCTGCCCGACCATTCCAGGGTGGGCTCCTTCCACAATGTGTACCTGCGGGTGTGGCTGGCCACGTTCTTTGCCATAGGCCTGACGGAATACTATTTTATGAGGATTTTTCTGCACCCATTGGCGGATCGCTATGGATTCCGCTGGGTCAAAAGCGGCCTGGTGGCGTCACTGGTGTTGTTCTGTGCTGCATCGCTGCTCATCAGCCAGTATTCCCTGGTGGTGGTGTTTCACCTGTTCACCCATCTGCTGGTAATCGGATTTTCCCTTTATCTGATTTTCGCGCAGGGTTTACGCCTGTTCTGGCAACTGATCGCGTTGGTTACGTTGAACCTGGTGGCCGGTGGCGTCTGGTCACTGATGGCCCTGGGCAGTTTGCCCACCGGTCCGCTGCACTACAATGACTGGTATCACCTCATCATCCTGGTGTTTTTGGTGTACCTGCATTGGGTGTTAACCCGGGGTGGGCTGGTGGATGCCCTCCATAGCCTGTCCCCGACGGGCTCAACTCAAACCCGGCCCGGCGCCCAACTCAAGGCTCCAGTTGCAGACCCAACGCCTTCAGGCGATTGAACTCCACAGTGGGCAACGCTGACTGCAGGAACGCCTCGCCACGCAGCCGAACGGTGCCGAACTCGCGCCGCACCCGATAGCTTTTCCGCAGCGCATCAAAACCCAGGGCGCGTTTTTCCCGGGGCAGGCGCAGGCTGGTGCGCAGGCCGATGTCGTCTTCACGAATGTCGTAGATCCGGGTCAGCAGTTCCCGGGCGGTGGATGGAGTCTGGGCCTGCTCGCTTTGCACATCCAGCAGCAGGTCCAATTGCGCATCGATCAGGTCCGTCTCCTGCAATGACACGGCCTGATCCAGATGCCGGCACAAGGCCTGGTAAATCATCCAGGTGCCACGCACCTTCCCATCGTAGCTGTAGCCGGCAATGTGCGGGGTGGCGATGTCCACTTGGCTGGCCAACTCAATGTTGACGAAAGGTTCCCCTTCCCACACGTCCAGCACCACAGACAGGTCATAGCGCTCATCCAACACTTTGCTCAGGGCCATGTTGTCCACCACAGGTCCGCGGGCAGTATTGATCAACACCCCATTGGGCACCATGCTTCGCAGTCGATGAATGTCCGCCAGGTGATGGGTGCTGTATCTGCCCTCCAGCGTGTAGGGTACATGCAGGGTCACAATGTCGGCCTGCCAGGCTTCGTCAGGGCTCACCAGACCAGACACACCCTGGGCCTGCCGTGGAGGATCACAGGCCAATACCCGCAACCCCAGGGCTTCGCACTGGGCCTGCAAGCGGGACCCCACATTGCCCACACCGATGATGCCGATGGATTTTCCCTCGAGTTGGAAATCGCGGATGGCTTCCAGCTCCAGCAAGGCGCAGATCACGTACTCCACCACGGAACGGGCGTTGCAACCAGGGGCGCTGGCGAACCCGATCTGCTGGCGGGCCAAATAGGACTGGTCCACATGATCAACACCGATGGTGGCCGTGCCCACAAAGCGCACTGACGACTCCGTCAACAAGGATTCGGAGACCTGAGTAATGGAACGGACAATCAGGGCATCCGCATCCTTGACCTGCTCCGGCTCAAGGTTGCGGCCCGGCCGTTTTACCACCTCCCCCAACGTCCCAAAACAACGTTCCGCCATGGGAATATTTTCGTCCACCACAATTTTCATCGATCAGTCCATTTCCCGCAGCAACGCGTCCAAGGTGAGTTCCACCTGCCCCAAATAGCCCACACCGAACAGGTTGAAATGATTCAGCCAATGATACAGGTCGTACAGGCTGCGGCGCAGCTCATGGCCTTCCTGAAGCGGCTGGATTTCGTGATACGCCTGGTAAAACCCCGCCCCCGGGCCGCCGAACATGCGACTCATGGCCAGGTCCGTCTCGCCATCGCCGTAATACACTGCGGGATCAAACAGGGTGGGAGTGCCGTTCTCATCCACCGCCATATTGCCACTCCACAAATCCCCGTGCAGCAGTGAGGCAGGCGGAGTGTGATCCGAGAGCACAGCGGGCACCACCTCCATCAGACGCTCCAGATCCGTAAGCAACGTGCTGCGCATGCCCTTTATCTGGGCCAGCATACGTTGAGGACGTAAACGCTTTTCACAAAAGAAGGTCCACCAGTCTGAATGCCAATCATTGATTTGATGGCTGCGCCCGATGAAATTGTTGTGATCCAGACCGTAGGCGTTGGCGGTAATTGAATGCAGTTGCGCCAGGGCGCGGCCGAACGTGGGCTCCGCCGCAGAACGCAGCGGTGACAGTGAAATAAACTCCAGTGCCAGCAGCGCACAGGATTCCAGGTTCTCTGCTCCGTAAACCTCAGGCACACGGATGGTTTCGCACTGCCGCAACAATGCCAGACCCCGCTGCTCCTGCTGATACATCGCCCACTGATCGCTGTGCCCCACTTTGATAAACACCGTGGGCAAACCCGTGCGCTGCACCGCATAGGTTTCATTGATGCAGCCTGCACCGGAAGGCGTCACCCGCGCCCGCGTGTAATCGTGACCCAGGCGCTCAGCCAGCCAATCAAGAATGTCCTGTTGAATCGTTCCTCTGACCATACACCCTAACCATGAACCCTAAGCATAAAATTGCGTAACCAGGTTGCGAAATGCCTTGCCCAGGCCAGCTGTGTCCAGGTGTTCCAGCAGCTTGGCAAGCGGCGCCGGGGCAAATTCCAGCACCTGCAATGGAAGCGGATGCGGTGGTGGATGCAGCCGGATCAACTCCCGGAACAGAAACGCATCACCCTCTGTGTTCTGCAGAATCCGGCACCACCGCGCAGCCCCACGCACCGGCAGCGCTGCCACGGCGTCGAGATCGGCGTAAAGTGACTCCAGACTAGCGAAATGTTGCAGCAAAGTCTTGGCCGTCTTCGACCCGATTCCGGCAATCCCGGGGATATTGTCCGCGCTGTCCCCCATCAGAGCCAGCAGATCCGGAATACGATCCGGTGCCACCTGCCAGTGATCCTGCAACGCGGTTTGATCCCGCTTCAAATCCGCGGACCAATCCCACCACAGGTCCTTTGGCCCCACTAATTGGGCCAGGTCCTTGTCGCGGGTGATGATCACCTTCGGCAGGTCCGACGCGACGGCGGTCTGCGCTCCCAGCGCCAGCCAGTCATCGGCTTCATAGACCGCATCCCCCAGGCAATGAACGCCCAGGCACTCGGTCAACTGCCGGCACAAGTGCAGTTGATGGGCCAGATCCTCATCCGGCAAAGCCCGGTTGGCTTTATAAGGAGGATACAGCTCATGACGAAAGCCACTGAACAAACTTTCATCAAATGCAGCAGCCAGGTACCGTGGTTGCAAGGTGTTGAGCTGGGACAGCAGGGTTTTCAGATACCCATACACCGCGTTGACCGGCCGCCCGGCGGCATCATGAAAATGATCCGGGTAGCCAAACCAGGCCTGAAAAATATAGATACTGGAATCCAGCAGATAAACCGTGTCAGATTGTCTCAAAGTTGCTATATTCTCTTTATAACTATCTGAAATGCGTACAATTGCGCATCCAAGTGGATCATACAGCAGATCGTTGATAACCCAAACCGGTCGCCTTTTCACAGGTGTTGAAGGCGGCTTTTGCGTTTTTGGATAACGGGCGCACAAAATTAACAATCCATTAGCCCGCTATTTTGCCAGTTGATTTAAAACCGGCGACAATTAACGACATTAATCCGTTGACCCGTCAGATATTACGCTCCGAGAGAAAAGAACAAGAAGTGCCAGGTTGTTACGAGTGAGTAAATTGATCAAACAGTCAAAGCCAAATTGGGTGCTCTCAACTCTAATCGCCTGTTCGCTTACCGGTGTTCTGGTTCTTGCCGGATGCTCGTCGTCCAACCAATCCTATTCTTCCGGTGAGCCCACCCTGGGCGACCTCAAGCGTCGTGACATCAGTGTCCGTCCCCAGGAGCTGGAACCGGTGTCCGCCGAGCGGGTACTGGAAAGCTATGAGTCCGCGGTAGCCCTGTTCTCCACCCAGGAGGAGCGCGCCCTGGCCATGCGGCGGATGGCGGACCTCACCATGGTGGCCACCGAAGACAAAATGATCGATTCCCTGGAGGAAGCCCCTCTGGTGGATGCCGCAGCAGCCGGAGCCGTGGATGCGGACACCCTGCAATACGGCAAGGCGGTGGCCATCTATGAGGCGTTGATCGCCGGCGCACCGGCCGGCTCAGACTTATCGGAAGAGTACTATCTGCTGGCGAAAGCCTATGACCTGAGCGGCGAGCAGGAAAAAGCCCTGGATACCCTGAACACCTTAGTGGCCAAGTACCCGGACGGCGAATTCACCTACGAAGCCCAGTTCCGGCGCGGTGAACACCTGTTCCTGATCGGGGATTTCCAGGGCGCAGTCGGGGCCTATGCCTATGTGCTGAAAGCCGGGCCACAGCGGGATTTCTACGAGCATTCGCTCTACAAACATGGCTGGAGCCTGTACAAGCTGGGTGATTATGATCTGGCGGTCACGGATTTCGTCACCCTCCTGGATGGCTACATGCCCACGCCTCCGCCCAAGACCGAAGCCGAAAAAGCCGCTGAACGCAAAGAGCGGACCATCACCAAAATTGAAGCCATCCCCCTGCCGGAAGTATCCAAAACCCAACAGAAGACCCTGGACGATACACTGCGCGTGCTGAGCATGTCCTTCTCCAACCTGGAAGGCGCCAACAGCGTCTCGGAATACTTCCGCACCAATGGCCACCGCATCTACGAATTCAAGGTGTATGCCGCGCTGGCAGAACTCTACCTGTACCAGGAACGCTACAAGGATGCAGCGGACGCCTATGCCATGTTCTCCCAGAAGAATCCCCTGCACCCCATGGCACCCTCCATGTCTTCCAAGGTCATCGACACCTACCAGAAAGGGGGCTTTCCCAGTCTGGTGTTGCCTTACAAAGAAACCTTTGTGGAACAATACGGGGTATATAGTGCGTTCTGGGCCCGTGCCACACCGGAGGCCCGGGAGCAGTACAGCAACGAGCTGAAACAGCACCTGATCGAGCTGGCCCAGCATTATCACGCCGCTGCGCAAAAGACCAAGCTACCCAAAGACTATGGCGTCGCCGCCCGCTGGTACCGGGAATTCCTGGCCACCTTCCCCAACGACGAAAGCGCACCGGTGATGAACATGCTGCTGGGTGAAACCCTGTTTGCAGCCAAGGAATTCCGTCCCGCCATCGAAGAATTTGAGCGCACCGGTTACGATTACCCTCCCCACGCCGACGCCGAGAAAGCCGCCTATCTGGCACTGCTTTCCTATCAGGAATTCCTCAATGTGCTGCCCAAGGATGACCCCACCCGCCGCGGCTGGGTCGCCAAACGGGCCAGCAGTTCCCTGCGCTTTGCCAAGGCTTACCCCGCCAACCAGCACACTCCGGCCATTCTGGATAACGTGATCGAGGATCAGTTACTGCTGGGCGATGTCGAAGGCGCCATTGTCACAGCGCAGTTGATTATTGAGCTGGTGCCCCCGGCACCCCAGGCATTACGCGAAAAGGCCTGGATCACCTATGCCAACGGTATGTTCGACAAGCAGGCCTGGGTCAAGGCCGAGGAAGCGATCACAAAAGTACTCGAGTTCAAGTCGCTGCAACCCAAGCAACGGGCAAAGTTTGAGGAGAACCTGGCCACCTGTATCTACAAACAAGGCGAGATACTGGAGCAGGATGGGCGCCTGGCGGAAGCAGCGGGTGAATACCTGCGAGTGGGTGCGGTTATCCCCAACGCGTCGGTACGGGCCAACGCCGATTACGATGCTGCCAACATCCTGCTGCAGCTGGAAGAATACGACAAAGCCATAACGGTTCTGGAGTCGTTCCGTTCCCGCTTCCCCAGTCACGCATTAACCGCGTCGATCCCGGCCAAGCTGAGTTTTGCCTATGAGAAAACCGGCAACCTGACCATGGCTGCCACTGAGCTGGTGGCCATCGCCCTGCTCAACAAAGAGACCAACCCGGAACTGGCCCGCGAGGCCCTGTTGCAGGCCGCCGAAATGCGGGAGAAAAGCGGGGATGTGGATGGCGCAATCGAATTGTATAAAAAATTCGTATGGGATTACGAACGCCCGGTGGGCCCGCGCATGGAAGCACAGTTCAAACTGGTGGAACTCTATGGGCAACAGGGTGACAGCGAAAAACGCTATTTCTGGTTGAACAAACTGGTGGATACCCACAATGCCGCCGGCGCTGAGCAGAGTGATCGTACCCTGTATCTGGCCGCCTATGGTGCCTACCACGGCGCCGACATACTGTTCCAGGATTTCAACAATATCCGCCTGACGCAGCCCCTGAAGAACAGCCTGCGCAAAAAGAAAGCGGCCTTGCAGAAAGCGAGCAAAGCGTATACCCAAACGGTGCAATATGGTGTCATCGATTTCACCACTGCCGCCAACTATAAGCTGGGCGAGTTGAACCGCCTGTTCGCCCGTAGCATCATGGACAGCGAACGCCCCCGTGGACTGGACGAACTGGCGCTGGAAGAGTACGAAATCCTGCTGGAAGACCAGGCCCTGCCCTTTGAAGATAAAGCCATTGCCATCTTCCAGACCAACACCGAGCGCACACTCAACGGTGTCTGGGATGAATGGGTACAAAAGAGTTACGAGTCTTTGAGCAAACTTTCACCAGGCCGCTACAACAAGCCGGAGATCATGGAGGACTTTGTTGATGAAATTTATTAAGTCCACCCTGCTCCTTGCCATTCTGGTGCTGATGGCGGGCTGTGCCTCCACCGCCGACCGTGGCAGCCTGTTTGGCTCCGATGAGTTTGAAATGCCGGAATCCGTCACCATCGACCTCACTGGTGAAGAGCCGGAAGAAAAAAGTGAGGCGGCGCCCTCCACAGACGCGGCCCCTGTCACCGAAGCTACCGAACCGGCGGCGCCCGCTGCGGAACAACAGACTGCCGTAAGAGATGCAGACTCGGCGGCGGTGCTGGAGCGTTTGAAGCAACCGGGAACAGAGCCGGTGACCCGGGACCCAGAGCAAGTGAAACAGGCCAACGCCGCCCGCTCCGATTACAACCGGGCACTGGCGGAGATGCGCAAAGGCAATCTGGATTCGGCCCAGGCACGTTTTACCAAACTCAACGCCGAGTACCCCCTGCTGGCGGGCCCTATTGTGAACCAGGCCATTATTCTGAGAAAAAAAGGCCAGACGCAGCAGGCCTATGACCTGCTTCAGAAGTCCATTCTACAGCACGGCAAAAATCCCCGGTTACTCAATGAGTTAGGATTACTCAGCCGACAGCTGGGCAAGTTCAAACAGGCCCAGGTGAGCTATGAATCTGCGATCCGCATCGATGAACGCTACGCGGTGGCTCACTATAATTTAGCGGTACTGGCAGATCTCTATCTGCATGATCCCGTGTTGGCCTTAAAAGAATTTGAAACTTACCAGACGCTGATTCCGGAACCGGATAAAAAGGTCAGTGGCTGGATTGTTGAATTACAGCGCAGAGCGGCAAGAACACAATGAACAGGAAACCCAACTATACCGTAGCATTTCTAGTGACATGCCTGATGCTGACCGGCAAGGTGTGGGCACTGGATGAAGGGACTACCATTATAGGAACCAAGGAAGCACCCAACGTACTTAACGTGGTGCCCTGGCAGAATCGGGAATTGTCGGTGGACCCCTGGCAGTCCAAACCCAGCCTCGACTCCCAATTGCTCAATGACTCACTGAAGCCTGTGGACCAGGAGGAGTTGCGGCGGCAGGTTGATTATTTTAACCTGCTGCAGCATTCTGATCCCCAAGCGATTGATCAATAAGGATTTATGGCGCCACACTTCCAACAATAACATGGCCTGGGCACTTGCCCCGGACTCGAATTAACGAACAGCAACATCTTTATTTGGTAACGCAGGAGACCAAAATGTCTGACACAGTGAATGCGGCTGAACAAAGCGCAGGATTAATCACCACCACCGCTCAATTCTTTCAGGAAGGCGGCCCCTTCATGTACATCATCCTGGCGGTGTTTCTGGTGGGACTGGCCATCACCCTGGAGCGGTTCATTTACCTGAACCTGACCCAGACCCGCAACCAGATGGTGTGGAAAAAACTGTTCCCCCTGCTGACCCAGGGCAAGTTCAAATCCGCCATGGAAGAAGCCAAGAGTTCCGGCAGCGCCATCGCCAAGATCCTGGTGTATGGCTTGTCCCGCAGCGCTTATGCCACCCGTCATGACGAAGTGGAAATGGCCATGGAAGAAGGCTTGATGGAAACCATTCCCCACCTGGAACGGCGCACCAACTACATTGCCACCTTCGCGAACATTGCCACCCTGCTGGGTCTGTTGGGTACCATCATGGGTCTGATCAACGCCTTCACCGCGGTGGCCAGCGCCGACCCTTCCCAGAAAGCGGACCTGCTGTCCGCCAGTATCTCGGTGGCCATGAACACCACGGCGTTTGGTCTGATGGCGGCTATTCCGCTGCTGCTGGCCTTTACCTATCTGCAGAACAAGACCAACCAGCTGATCGACAGCATGGAAATGGCCTCGGTTAAATTCCTCAACGTATTCCGTCAGGCACAGAGCCAAAAGGCCCAGGGCAACGGACAGGGTTAAGGCCGCACGGCATTAATCAAACGAATACGATTGAGCAGGAGCCGCTATGAGTAGACGCTCGCGTCGAAAGCACACCGCAGATGCAGAAATCAACATTACCGCCTTCATGAACCTGATGGTGGTACTGGTGCCGTTTCTGCTGATCACCGCTGTGTTTTCGCAGATCTCCATCCTGGAGCTGAACCTGCCGGCCACCACCCCGGCGGCGCAGCAACAGGAAGAGGACAAAAAGCCCATCGTGCTGGAAGTACTGATTTACAAGAATCGTTTGGAAGTGGTCGACCGTCAGACAGGACCGCTGAAAATTATTCCCAAAGTCGGCACCCAGCACGATTTCGACACCCTGGTGAAAACCCTGAAAGCCGTGAAAAACCGATTCCCGGACATCACCGAAATTACCCTGTTGCTGGAAGCCAATACCCCCTATGAGGAGCTGGTGACCACCATGGACAAGGTGCGGGTCACCAAGCAGGTGGTGGGTACCGAAGTACAGAATGCCGAGTTGTTCCCGGACATCGCCATCGGTGACGCACCGCCGGATCAGCAGAACACCTCCTCCACCTCCCCGCTTCAGGGAGGTGCAGCATGAAGTTGTCCCATCGTGCAAAACGCATGGACCGACGCCACAAGCGCCAATTCCTGCCCGGCGTAAACCTGGTGTCGCTGATGGATATTTTCACCATTCTGGTGTTCTTCCTGTTGGTGAACTCCTCCAACACCACCCAATTGCCGAACCAGAAGTCCATCAAACTGCCGGAATCCATCGCGGAACAACTGCCGCGGGAAACCCTGACCATCATGGTGAACGACCAGACCATTCTGGTAAACGGCCGCATCGTCGAGAGCGTGCCCACCATTATGGCCCTGCCCGGCGATAACATTCCGGCGCTGCAAAAGGAATTACGCTATCAGGCCAGCAAGGCTCCGGCCCTGGTGGTGAACGAACTGGGTGTGGCAGAACGGGATGTTACCATCATGGGTGACAAGGAAATCCCCTACGCCCTGCTGCGCAAAATCATGATGACCTGCAGCACCAATGAGTATTCGCGGATCTCTCTGGCCGTCCTCAAGAAAACGGAGGACAAGGCATCATGAAGGCGCTGTATTACTCGAACCCGAACCTGCCCTGGGATCGCTTTTCAGAAGAGGAAAAACTCTTCCGCAAACTGGTTGCGGCATTCGCGGTGCTGTTTCTGGCCATGCTGTTCATCCTGCCCAATATTCCGGTGCCGGAGAAGCAGCGTGACGAAGTGGAGAAAGTTCCACCGCGCTTGGCCCGGCTGGTGACGGAAAAGCAGAAACCACCGCCACCCCCTCCTCCGCCTAAAGAAGAGCCCAAGGAGGAGGAACCCAAGGAAGAGCCGAAAAAAGAAGAGCCCAAGAAAGAAGAACCGAAAAAAGAGGAAAAGCCCAAGCCCACTGCCAAAGAGCGGGCCAAGGCAGCCATTGCGGTCTTTGACGACTTGAGCGATTTGCGTGACACCAATGACTTGGCAGACCTGAAAGCGGAGCAGAAGTCCGTGCCCTCGATTGGTGCCCAGGAACAGAAAACCCAGCGTAACCTGGTGGGTGCCATGGCCCTGGGTGGCAGTGGTGGCGTCAGCACGTCCAAGGCCAGCTCCGGCGGCGGTGGTTCCGGCTCCCTGGCCGGTGTCACCTCCACTCAGGTGGAGAGCCAGATTGCCGATCCCGCAGCAGAGCAGGAAAAACGCCGTGGCAAAGATGGCCGTGCCCGTCGCTCCACTGAAGACATTCAGTTGGTGTTCGACAAGTACAAAGGCTCCATCTATTCACTGTATCGCCGCGCCTTGCGCAACAACCCGGCGTTGGAAGGCACGGTGGTGCTGAGCATGGTGATCCAGCCTGATGGCACGGTAACCAAGTGCGAAGTGGTGAGCAGCGAACTGAACGATGCCGATCTGGAACGCAAGATTGTACTCAAGATCAAGCGCATCAATTTCGGCGCCATGGATGTGGATGTGTGGAAAGACACCTACCCCATCTCGTTCATTCCATCCTGATTGAGGAGCGATGGATAACGCCATGGGTATGAAACGACAGGCAGCAGCGATGATCATAGGGTTGGCCCTGCTGGCCAGCCCTATGGCGTTTGCCAAAAAGCCACCAGTAGGTGATCAGGCACCCGACTTCACCCTCAACAGCGACGGGCCCTTTAACCTGCGCCTGTCGGAACAGAAAGGGTACATCGTTGCGGTGGTATTCTGGGCCAGCTGGTGTCGTTCCTGTCCTGTACAATTGCAGGCGCTGGAGCAATTACAAAAAAAATACCAGGAATTCGGCGTCAAGATCTGGGCCGTCACCCTGGATAAAAAGCGCAGTGATGCCGAGCACTATCGTCAACACAAGGGACTGGATTTGACGATCCTGTTCGATGACCAGTTCAGCGTCAGCGAACGCTACGACATAGACGACCTGCCCTCCTCGTTCATCGTGGACCGGGATGGCATAATCCGACATCTGCAGGACGGCTTTGAGCCCACTGATGTCGACACATTTGATACCGTGCTGCAAAGCCTGGTATCCGAATAGGTGAACCCAAACGAGTGAAGTGAAGCACATGAACGCGACCAATCACAAACTGTCCCGCTTGCTCATGGCCTTGCTGTTGATTTCAGCCTGCGGCCTGAGTTCTGCGGAAGAGCTGGACGAAACCATGGACCTTGATTTGGGTGAGGACCTGGAGTTCATCGAGATCGATGAGATTCTGGATGAAGACGAGAGCGCCCCCACTCAGGTTCAGGCCGCTCCCGAGCCCAAACTGGCCGCCCCGGAAGAGGAAGGTGAGTTTGTTGACCTCAACCAGATCCTGTATGGCGGTGACGCCCCCGGCGATTCTGCGGAAGGCACTGTCGCCAAGAAAGACCCGGAAACCATGCAGCAGGAAATGGAACAATTGAAAGAAAAGATCCTGCAAGTGAACCGGGACCTGTTCATTCTGGAAGAGGATCTGCTGTTTCCCAGCAGCACCCAAGTCAACGTGTTTGTGTCGTTTGATGCCCTGGAATACTTCCAGCTGGATGGCGTGACCCTGAAATTGAATGACCGCCCCATCAGCAACCATCTCTACACCGAGCGCGAGCTGAAGGCCATGAACCGGGGTGCCGTGCAGCGCCTGTTTACCGGTAACCTGCCGGTAGGTGAACATGAACTGGTGGCCATTGTGACCGGCATCGGCCCCGAAGGCCGTGACTATAAGCGGGCAGTCAGTATGGCGTTCGAAAAAACCAGTGGCACCAAGTACATAGAATTGAAAATTGAAGGGGATGACCTTCGCAAGCAGCCCGGTTTCCAGTTAAAGCAGTGGGAGTGATGGCCAGGGCCTCTAGGATTTGATTTTGAAACCAACACGTCATCACCCAACATCCGTGATTCGTTCGCGCCCGGTTACCCGCAGTCTGCGGCACAGCGTACTGGTGATTGCCTTCGGCCTGGCGACACCGCTGCCCGCGCTTGCGCTGGACTGGAACCCCCTGCACTGGTTCGGCAATAGCGAAACCAGCACGCAGGCCGAGATTGCAGAGCAACCCAAAACGCCGATCCCCATCGACCAGCCTCACAGCATCGAGGACCTGGCCTATGGCGATCTGTTGTTTGAGTACTACCAACAACATTACTTCTCCGCCATCACCAAGATCCTGGTGGCAAAGGAACGGGGCCTGTTCAGGAACAACAGCGAGCACGCTGAACTGGTGCTGGGTGCACTCTATGTGTCCTACGGTTTGCTGGACGCAGGAGAGGCCATCTTCCGCAACCTTCTGAACACCTACACCTCGCCCCAGGGCGCCGATGAATCCTGGTATCAGTTGGCGCGCATCTACTACAAGCGCGGCGCCACCGACCATGCGTTGTCTATTCTCACCAGCAATATCCAGGAGCCACTGGAATCCCGTGCTACCGAACACCTGTTGCTCCAGATCCTGTGCCATATTCGCCTGGGACAAGTGGATCAGGCGCAGGCACTCACCCAGTACCTGAAAGAAGATCAGGCCCAAAGCCTGTTCGTGCGCTTCAATATGGCGTCTGCCATGGCGCAGCTGGGGGACATGGAACGGGCTGCAGGTTATTACTCCGATGTATTGGCCAACAGCCGCCCCAGTACGGAACTGGATAAAACCCTGAACGATCAGGCGGCGCTGGCGCTGGGAATCTATTACCTGCGCAGCAACCAGCTGGACCTGGCGGAGCAGACCTTCCATCGCGTACGCTTGTATGGCCCTGTGGCCAACCGTGCCTTGCTGGCACTGGGCTGGACCCATTTTCACGGCGACCGCAAACTGGACGCCCTCACCCCCTGGATGGAGCTCAACGAACGGGCGCTGACAGATCCCTCGGTGCAGGAAAGCATTCTCAACGTACCCTTCGTATTTGAGGAGTTGGGTGCCCTGCAGGACGCACTGGATGGCTACAAGGCAGCCTATAAGATTTTCCGCAACCAGCGCCGGCGCCTGGAAAACATCAAACTCGACATTCAGAAACCGGACTGGATCGAACGCATCAGCCCGGTGGATATTTCAGGCCAGGACGCCATGGGCCAGTTGCCTGAGTTCCAGCTGCCGGTGAACGATGAGGTTTCCCAACACCTGTACCGCTATTTCGCCAGCAACGATTTCCAGAAGCTGTACCGGGATTATCGGGAGCTGCAGCGACTCTACATGGTGCTCCGACATTGGGAACGTCAGTTCCCCAGTTTCAACGAAATGATCAACACTCACGTTGAACGCTTGAACGAACTGGCACCCAAGGCAGAAACTGCCATCGACCGCTCGAAGAATTTCTACGCCTATTCCCGCGTCAAGCTGGATGAGTTCGAGGCCCGCCTCAGTGAAATCATCGCCAATGATGATCTGATGGGGATGGCCAATGTGCCTCAGCTGCTGCAGAAGGAACGCCTGGATGCCATCGAGGCCGCGTTGGTCCAGCTGGATGATCCCGATCTGTATTACGAGGAATGGGAAAAGCTCAAGCTGCTGAAGGGCTTGCTGATGTGGGACCTGAACGCCACCGCCATCGACAAGCGCTGGGAAGCCACCAAAGAGCAAGTGGCCATGGACAACATGCTGGTGGAACTGGAACAGCGAATCCGGGCCGTAGCCAGTGCCCGGGAAGTACGCCTGAACCGGTTCTATGGCTTTGAAACCCGCATCCAGACCCTGTATCAGCAGGTTAAGGGCCTGGAGATGGAAACCGCCGCCCTGCTTCGCCAGCAGCGCCGGCAAATGCAGGATGTGGCCGTGTCCATCATCGAACAGCAGCAAATGCAGCTGGACCGGATGCGCGCCAAATCCCTGTTGGCCATCGCCCGCTTGCAGGATCTGGGCTACATGCAGGAACGTGACCGCAAGAAGCAGCAGGACCAAAGCATCCGGTTGGAGCTCGGTGCGGAACCCGAAGCCGGCGCGGCAGCAGAAGAAGCAGCCCCAACGCGCAAAGAGCCGTCACAAACCCTGAGCGATGTTATCAAACGGATATTTTCCGACGAGTGATGCCTAATGACGGGTGATCGTGACCGGATCACCCTCGTCCTGCAGACATTCCAGAGCCATCAGGCTTGCATCCCTTTCTCGTCAATGATATTGAAACGACCGCACATAATTGGTTCTCGCGCATTGAGTGACGGGTGGAGACAGGCTAGCATAGACCCAGACGTTTATGACACCGCCTTGCCATGCCTGATCCCACACCGAAGAAGCATCCTGTTATCCGTGCTATTGCCTGTCTCGCCATCCTCGGAGGTATTACCATCCTGCTGTTGAGCCTGTACTTACTGCAGGCGACCCTGACCAAGCAGGATTGGGCCGTGGTGGAACTGAGCGAAGTCAACGGTACTTATTACTATCAGGTAGGCGAGAAACGCTACACCATCAACGCGCCCCTCCCGAACGCCGCCCCCATCAATACCGTTTACGTAAATCCCCTTAAGCCGGAGCAATACGTTGCCGTGCTGCCCAGTTACTGGTGGCATCTCTATCTGTGCATGTCCGGGTTAATCGTTCTGTACGCGGGGTTGCATCTGTTGCGGGAGCGGGATCGCAACCTACAGTCTTTGGGATTCGAATAGGAGACATCATGAAACAGGCCTTTGTCAGCATGCTTGAACTGCAGGACAAAATGAACAGTAAAGTTCACCCCCAGTGGCAGCAACAGGGCTACGCGTGGTACCGGGCGATCTGGACGGAATGCGCAGAGTTGATGGACCACCACGGCTGGAAGTGGTGGAAGAAACAAACACCGGACAGCCACCAGATCAAACTGGAGATTGTGGATATCTGGCATTTTGGCCTGAGCATCCTGTTGACCTCCGGCAAGACTGCTGAAGAACTGGCTGAAGAGTTGGCCTCCCAATGGCAGAGCGCAGACACCACCCAGGATTTCCTCGTGGCCGTGGAACAACTGGCCCAACACACCCTGACCAGCAAGGGGTTTTCCATCCCCCTGTTCTGCCAGTTGATGGAACTCTGTAACTTCCCCCTGGTCGAACTGTATCAACAGTACATCGGGAAAAACGTGCTGAATTTCTTCCGTCAGGACCATGGTTACAAGGAAGGCACCTACCACAAAGTCTGGCATGGCAAGGAAGACAACGAGCACCTGGCGGAGATCCTGGCCACCCTGGATGACTCTCAGGCGGATCTGCAGACCACCGTGTACACCCAACTACAGGCACGCTACCCACTCTAGCCCATATATCATTGAGGGAACGATCATGCGGAAATTCACCCCGGCGTACCGGCGCCATACTTTATGTGTTTCCTGTATGCTCCTGGCGGGCCTGGCTCACAGCTTGACAGCCCAGGCTGCCCCCTCCCTTACCATTTACAACGACAACTTCGCGGTGGTGCGGGACACCCTGAACCTGAAACTCAATAAGGGTGTCAACCAGATCAGCTACCAGGAAATCACCAAGCAACTGGAGCCGGATTCGGTAGTGTTCCGCCCCCTGGACGGCGGTAAACCGTTCCGCATTCTGGAACAGAACTACCTGTCCCTGCCGGTGAACGAAGCTCTCCTGTTGAACCATTTTGAAGGCCAGACCATCGACTTCGAGATCGAGCGTAACGATCAGACCCTGGTGTTGCCCGGAAAAATCATCCGCAGCGGCCTCAATGCCGGCACTCCGATCATCGAGCTGGAAGGCAAGACCCGTTTTGGCCTGCCCGGACGGCCACTGTTTCCTGCCCTGAAAAACGATACGCTGCTGAAACCGGCACTGAATCTGAAGCTGGAATCCAACACCAGCGGCAACGTCAACGCGGAGCTGGCCTACCTTACTGCAGGCCTTGGCTGGAAGGCGGATTACAACATCATCGCCAATGAGAAAAACGACAAAGTGGACATCATCGGTTGGGTGACCTTCGATAACCAGTCCGGCAAGAGTTTTGCCAAGGCCAACGTAAAATTGATGGCAGGGGACGTAAATAAAGTGGCGCAGGACAACTCCGCCGTACGGCGTGAACGTATGGCCATGTTGGCGGCCGACAGCGGCGCGCAGGTCACCGAGAAAACCGTGGATGAATATCACCTGTACAGCATTCAGCGGGCGCTGGACCTGAACGACGGTGAAAGCAAGCAGGTGGAATTCATCACTGCTGCCGGCGCCACGGCAAAAACCCGCTACCTGTACAACGGTGCCCAGATTGATCGCCGCTACCGTCCCAATATGGAACACATCCGCAACGATCCCAACTACGGCACCGGCAGCAATCCCAAAGTCTGGATCTATCGTGAATTCAAAAACAGCAAGGACAATGGCTTGGGCATTCCCCTCCCCAAAGGCCGGGTTCGCTTTTACCAACAAGGCAGCGACCAGCAGCTAGAATTTCTGGGGGAAAACAACATTGACCACAGTGCTAAAGATGCGAAGGTTTCCGTGTACACCGGTAACGCCTTTGATGTGAGCGGGGAACGCAAGCGCGTGGATTTCAATCTGAACAGCCGTGAAAACCGCGCCCAGGAATCCTTCGCCATCACCCTGAAAAACAGCAAAACCGATGCAGTGACCGTAACCGTGGTGGAAGAGCTGTATCGTTGGAGCAACTGGAGCATAAAAGATCAATCAGAGCCCTTTACCAAAACCGACAGCCAGACCATTGAGTTTGAGACCCAATTAAAACCTGGTCAGGAAAAGGTCGTCACCTACACCGTGCAATACCATTGGTGATCACCTGCTTTCAATAAGGCGTGCAATCTCCTCTGCACTCACGGTTTCATGATCCACCAGCGCAGTGGCCAGGGCATCCAGTTGGGCACGCTTGTCCCGTAGCAGGGTCAGCGTGCGCTCCTCACTCTTTTTCACCAGGGCTTCCACTTCGAGGTCAATGGAATGGGCTGTGGCATCACTGAAATCCTTGGGTACCGCAATTTCCATCCCCAGAAACGGATGTTCTTCGTGCTGCGGAAAATGCACCGGGCCCAGGGTCTCGCTCATGCCCCATTGGGTGACCATGCGACGGGCCAGCAAGGTACACTGCTTTAGATCGTCCGCCGCGCCGGAGCTGACGTTGCCGAACACCACCCGCTCCGCACAGCGGCCACCCAGAAGCACACAGAGGCGGTCTTCCAATACGGCCTGGGTGTAGTTGACACGGTCCTCAACTGGCATAGTCTCCGTCACCCCCAGCGCCCGCCCCCGGGGAATGATGGTGACCTTACTGACCGGGTCAGCGTGGGGCAGCGCCATGGACAGCAACGCGTGCCCGGACTCATGATAGGCGATGCGCTTTTTGTCCTCATTGTTGAGAATGTCCTGGCGCTCCGATCCCAACAATATTTTATCGTGGGCATACTCAAAATCGCTTTGCCGGATCTCGGGTTGATTCAAGCGGGCAGCATGCAGGGCCGCCTCATTCACCAGGTTCTCCAGATCCGCACCGGAAAAGCCTATGGTGCGGCTGGACAATTGCTCCAGGTCCACATCCCCGGCCACCGGCTTGTTGCGGGTGTGGACCTGCAGGATCTGGAGGCGCGCCTTTTTCTGCGGCAGCTCCATGGTGATCTTGCGGTCAAAGCGCCCGGGCCGCATCAACGCCGGGTCCAACACGTCGGGCCGGTTGGTGGCCGCCAGTACCACAATGGGCTCATCTCCGGAAAACCCGTCCATTTCCGCCAGGATCTGATTGAGAGTCTGCTCACGCTCGTCGTTACCGCCACCCACACCACTGCCCCGCACGCGGCCGACTGAATCGATTTCATCCACAAAAATCAGCGCCGGCGCCTTTTCCCGCGCCTGTTCGAACATACTGCGAACCCGTCCGGCCCCAACCCCCACGAACATTTCAACGAATTCCGAACCACTGATACTGAAAAAAGGCACGCCGGCTTCGGCTGCGGTGGCCCTGGCCAACAAGGTTTTTCCGGTACCCGGGGGGCCCATCATCAGAATGCCTTTGGGCAGCTTGGCACCCAGTTTGCGATACTTATCAGGGTTGCGTAGAAACTCGATGACTTCCCGCAGATCCTGTTTGGCACTGTCCAGGCCCGCCACTTCGTCGAAGGTCACGCCGTCCTGTTCAGGATTTTCAAACAAACGAGCGTGGGAACGGGAAAACCCGAACAGGCCACCGCCCCCGCCCATACGGCTTTGCAGGGCACGGTTACTGTAGGCAAAAAAGCCGAAAATCAAAATCCAGGGCAGCAGGTTGATCAATACCGAAGCCCAGGTGGGCAATTCCTCACTTTTCGCCACCAGCTCCACGTTAAGGCGCTCTATGGTTGGCAGCAGGTTGTCATCCTGCAGCGCTGGCTTCTGGGTTACAAAATCGTAGCCCTGGGTTTTGTCGCTGTTACGCAGGCGGCCACTGATCTGCTGCCCCCGCACCAGTACACTGGCGACCTCATCGTTATACAGCTGCTGCTTGAACTGGGTGTAAGGAATGGTCTTTGGCCCACCGTCCCCCTGGAAGGAAAACGTATAGTAGAGAGAAAACAGGAATAACGTGAAAAACAAGGGGCGCCAGTCAAACAGGGGATGGCCCGGTTTCGGTGACGGGTCCTGTTCCGAGCCTCTCGAATCATTCGAAACTTTTTGACTCGAGGTCGACTCTGGTGGCTGCCTGGGGTCGTGCGGTGCTGAGTTCATACATTACTGGGCTCTTTCAATGAGCTCGTTCGACACTATTTGACTCATCCTAGCACGGGCTTATGTCAGGAATCAGAACCCAGATCAGCTATTCGGACACACAGGCCACCAAATCCAGCAAAGACTCCTCGGACAGGGCTCTACTCATATAATAGCCCTGCACTTCATCGCACCCATGCTCACTGAGCAGGCGGTATTGCTCCCAGGTTTCCACCCCTTCGGCGATCACCCCCAAGTTCAGGCTTTTGGCGATGGCGATCACGGTCTGTGCCAACTGCAGAGTATCTTCGCTCTCCACAATATCCTCGATGAACACCCGGTCGATTTTCAGGGTACTGATGGGAAACTTGCGCAGGTAGTTCAGCGAGGAATACCCGGTGCCGAAGTCATCCACCGCGATGCGAATCCTGGCCCGTTGCAACTGTTCCAGCATGTGCAGGCTGTGCTCCACATCCTCCATCAGGGCGCTCTCAGTAATCTCCAATTCCAGATGAGCGGGGTCCACCCCGAATCGCTGCACCTGGAACAACACCCATTCGGCAAAATCATCGCGCTTGAACTGGTTGGCAGAAACGTTCACCCCCACCCGGCCAAACACCACCCCCTGTTGCTGCCAGCGGGCAATCTTTTCGCAGGTTTGCTGAAAAACCCATTCTCCCAGGGGGATGATCAGATCCGTTTGTTCTGCCAGGTCAATAAATTCCAGGGGCCGGACACTGCCGAACACCGGGTGATCCCAACGCAACAGCACTTCGATGCCCGTCATCACCCCATTGCGCACCGAATACTGGGGCTGGAAATACAAATCGAACTCCTCCCCCACCAACGCCTTGCGCATGGCGTTTTCCATAATCAGGCGATCCATGGCTTGCTTGTTCATGTGATCGTCATAGAAGTGATAACTGTTCTTGCCGGACCGTTTGGCTGCGTACATGGCAGTGTCAGCACTACGCAGTAAAATCTCCGCCGTCTGGCCATGATACGGGTACAGACTGATGCCGATGCTGCAGGAGGAATACACCTCCCGGCCATCAATCAAAAACGGTGCAAAGAACTGGGCCAACACCCGCGACGCCATTTTAATCGCCGTTTGCTCCGCCTCTTCCGCCGGCAGATCACACAGCACCAGGGCAAACTCATCCCCTCCCATGCGCGCCACCGTATCCCCTTCACCCAGGCAGTACATCAGGCGCCGGGCCACGGCTTTCAACAGATGATCGCCGGCACTGTGACCCAAGGAATCATTCACCGGCTTGAAACGGTCCATGTCCAGGAACAGAACCGCAATGGCCTGCCCGTTTGCTTCCGCCGCCTGCACCGCCAACTGCAGACGCTCGTTGAACAACAAACGGTTGGCCACCCCGGTGAGGGAATCATAATGGGCCAAGCGGTAAATACGCATTTCATCCCGCTTTTTGTCGGCGATGTCCATCAGCATACCCACATAGTTCTGCACTTCGTGCCGCAGGTTGTGGGTTTGGCTGAAACTAAGGATGGCCGGCCGGAGTTCGCCATCACACCGCATATATTCGCACTCGCCCCGCCATTTGCTGTCACGCTGCAGGCAGTGACGAATTTTGCGGAAATACTCAGGGCCATGGCGACCGCGCCAGATATGACTGCAGTGCAAGCCCAACAGTTGTTTCGGGGAAAACCCGGTGAGTTCGTACAGGGCGGGATTCGCCCGCAGGATAAAACCGCTGCGATCCGTGATAAAGAACCCTTCGGAGACCGCGTCAAAAGTCGCTGAAAACAGCTGCCGCTCGCTCTCCAGCAATTCCCGGCTGGGAATAAACTCGGCCATGCCTAAAGTACCAATCGCTGTGCCAAACTCATCAAACAACAGGGAAAACTGAATGGTCGCCGAAACCGCATTGCCATCCAGGCTGCGCAGGGTCTGTCGTACGACTCGGGTTTCCGGCTTGGACTGATGAAACAGATCATGACAGATGGACTCCAGGAAGCCCCCGGTTTCCTCCGTCAGAAAACTGAGCTGGCCGGACGCCAACAACGTGGTCATATCAAAGCCCAGGGTACGGCAATCGCCACTGACTTTGGTGAGTCTCAGGTCCAGATCAGTCACCCACACCAGGCGCGAGGCACTCAACGGCTCCTGCCCCATATAAGCGGCGGGGTTCTGAATCCGTGAAATAACGCCGCAGAGAAATTCCTGCTGCGCCACTTCACCGCCATAGAGCAAGATGTTTTCCAGCAGCCCGAAGCGCCAATAACCCCGTTCATCCCGAAAGCGGAATAAACGGCCCTCCGACGTTTCATTGGCTTTTACAATGGCATCCACCAAATCTTCTTTGATGTTTTTCAGCTGCAAAACCGCGGTGGCAGGGCCGCTCAGGTAGGCCTGATACAGATCCGCATCATGGGATTCCTGCGTCAACAGAAACTGGGGGGATACCATATTGGAACAGATGATGTGCTGCTGATGTTGGTCAGCAACAAAAACGTAATTCGGAGAATGTAGGCCCGCCTCGGCAGGATCGTGCAGCATCAGTGACGAATTCATGGGAAAGCCACGGGTCCGCTGGTTATTGTTATTATTTATTCGACTGGTTGGAACGGTTATACCATGTCCTGCCCATCAATGCATCGTCGGATCCACCAAATCATCCGAGTACAGTACCTTTCCTGCCTTGTCTATCAGGATAGCCGACACCCCTGCCAAAGAATTGACGAGTTTCAGCCCCTTCTCCGGCCCCAGTACGAATACGGTGGTCGACAAGGCATCGGCGTCCACGGAATGGTCCGCCAGCACCGTGACGCTTAACAACGCCCGTGCCGAGTCGCCTTTTGCCGGGTCTATGATGTGATGAAAGCGCACCCCGTCTTCTTCGAAATAGCGCTCGTAATCCCCCGAGGTGGAGACAGCGGAATCCGACAGTGGCAACGTAATCACATGCTCTTCCCCCCGCGGGTGGCGGATGCCCAACATCCACGGTCGGCCCCGATGATCCCCGATCAGGCGACTGTCTCCTCCGGCGGTAACAATACCATGGGTCACTCCGGCAGCCTGCAACAGTGCCACCGCCCGGTCCACTGCGTAGCCCTTGGCGATCCCCCCCAGGTCAATGCGCATACCCGGTTTATCGAATGCAATGCTGCGGGCTTCGCTGTCCAGCACCAGATGGCGATAATCGATCAGCTCGGTCGCCGCTTTCTGCTCCAGGGGGTTGGGGCGGATATGCTTGCGGTAATCAAATTTGTGCCCCACCGAGGCAAAGGTAATATCAAAGGCACCGTCACTGAGGTCGCTGTAATGGTTCGCTTTCAGAATCAGGTCAAACAACTCCTGGCTGATCTGCACCGCCTTCTGCCCAGCATCCCGATTCACCACCGCCACTTCCGCAGAATCGATATAGGGGCTCATCAACTGGTTGATGCGCTCCATCTCATCCATCACCCCCTGCATCAAAGTCTGCGCCCGCTGTGGTTCCTCCTGCCAGATCTCCACAAACACCCGGGTGCCCATGATGGGCTCCTTGCGGTTGAACCAGTCTGCCAGCACCGTCTGGGGGAAGGCCACCAACAGCATCAGCCAATACCTGCGAACCCAACACAATAACCGCACGCCCACTACCTCACAGCCGCCTTACCAGGGAATCAAGGTACCGTCGTAGGCGATGAAATCACCGCTCTGCTTCGCCTTCAGGCCATCAATCACCTTACGCATACCATTGACTGAAGTGGTAGTATCGATGAGCGCATTGGGGCCCCCCATCTCGGTCAGCACCCAACCGGGGTGCAAGGCCACCACTTTGATCTGCTCGGCGGCCAGGTCTATGGCCAGTGATTTGGCCGCTGCGTTGAGCGCGGCTTTTGAGCTGCGGTAGATATAACTTCCACCGGAACTGTTATCCCCCATGGACCCCATTTTGCTGCTGAGCATGGCAATGGTGGCACTGCCTGCGTTCACCAGGTTGGAGCGCAACAACTCGACCATTTTGACCGGGGCAATACTGTTGATGTGGAACACCTTGGCCCATTCCGCTTCATCCAGGGAACCCAGGCTGTTGCTGTTACCATAATAGCCGGCGTTGTTGATCAACAGGTGAATGACCCTGTCTCCCACTGCCGTGGAAACCTTGCGGCGGCTTTGGGCATCGGTCACATCCAGGGGATACAGCTTGAGGTTGTCCCCATATTCCTGAGCCAGCTGTTGCAGGCCCGCGGATTGCCCAGGGTCCCGCGCAGTCGCGATCACCCGGTTGCCGGCAGTCAGATACTGTTTGGTGAATTCCAAGCCCAGGCCGCGGCCAGCGCCGGTGATGAATACCGTTTTCATAGTCTGTTCCTTTTACCTTCAAACTTTAAATATCTGAACCCTTTAAATATCTGCAACCTTTAAGATACTTGCATCCTGTTGCGCACAGGATTCAGTTCAAACCTGATTCCGGGTTTACGTTAGCACGCTAGGGAAACGGATCATAGCTTACCCGCGCAACCTCATAGCAGGCTTCGCCTTTTGGCCTGACCACCAGCACTTCATCGCCTTCCTGTTTTTTCAACAACGCTCTGGCCATGGGAGAGTCAATACTGATCCAGCCCCGATCAATGTCAATCTCATCCGCCCCCACCAGTCGATAACGTTCCACCGCACCACTGTCCAGGTCCTCCAGCTCCACCCAGGCACCAAAAAATACCCTGCTCTGGTCTGCTGGTTTTTGATCCACCGCCTTTAACACTTCCAGCCGTTTCACCAGATAACGAATGCGCCGATCGATTTCGCGCAGTTGCTTTTTGCGATAGATGTATTCCGCATTCTCCGAGCGGTCCCCCTCCGCCGCCGCGTCGGCCAACGCCCGGGTCACCTCCGGCCGATGGGTATCACTCAAATACCGCAACTCCGTCATCAGTCGATCACGACCCTGCGGGGTAATGTAAGGGGCAGCGGGTGCAGAAGGCGGACGGTATCGACTCATTGTGTATTCCAGAAGGTACTTCGAATTCAGGTACGGTGGATCAGATCGGGGTTGTCAGACAGTTGTTTCACCATTTTGTATTCAGCGCTCAACACCTGCATGGGCTCACTCCCACTCAACAGAAAGTCAAAAGACAGATAGCCGCCGTCTTCCGGCCGGCAATGGGGAAACAACTGCAGCAAGCCGCTAAAGTAGTCGCGGGGTGCCACCATCTGTATCTGTATCCGCCCGTCCTGTTGCTGAATGGAACCCAATGAGCGGTTTTGCAAGCGGGAAGCCTCGAGGATGGTGACCACCGCCTGCGCCTCATCAAAGGAGGATGATCGGGCACCGCCGCTGCATTTCAATCGATAACGCATGGAAGCCTTGCCGGTTTCCGGGTCCACGTCGAGCGTCTGTGACAATTTGAAGGTGCTCACGATCATCTGAATCTGGGCGTCGTAATGCATGGCGGTCTCACTGCTTTATTATTGTATTTTTCGGTCAGACTCTCGACTTTATCACGAATTCCGCGGGCTGATCGAGCGCTTAAAACTCGATGCCGGCCTGCGCTTTTACCCCCAGACGAAAGGCGTGACGTTCATCCTGCACGCTGCTGATGGTATCGGCGATCTCCTGCAGCGGCGTCGCCATGGTGCGCCCAGTAATGATCACATTCTGCAAGCGCGGGCGCTGTTGCAGGGCAGCCACCACCGGCTCCACATCCAGATAATGGTATTTGAACATGTAGCTCATCTCATCCAGAATCACCAGATCATAGTCGGGATTGCTGAGATAAGGCCGGGCGGTTTCCCAGGCTTTTTGAGCCGTGGCGATGTCCTGTTCCTTGTTCTGGGTTTCCCAGGTGAAGCCTTCCCCCATCACATGCCAGTCCACCATCGGGTGCTCTTTGAAGAACCGATACTCTCCGGTTTCGGTGCGGCCCTTCAGAAACTGTATCACCGCAGCCCGCTTGCCATGGCCAAGGGATCGGGCCATGGTTCCAAAGGCGGAACTGCTTTTGCCTTTGCCATTGCCCTTCATCAGGATCAGGATGCCCCGTTCTTCTGTGGCTTTGGCAATCTTGGCGTCCATTACCGCTTTTTTTGCGGCCATTTTCTGTTGATGACTGTCTGTCATAATGCTCTGTATTCCCGGTCAAAAATGCGCGACAACGTTACCACAATCCGGTTTAAATTTCCTGAACGCTGCGCTGGTACAGAGCTTGCTTGGCTCAAAACGATGTATCGTCCAGGATTGATGACTTATGAAACCAACTTTCGCCTCTTCTTTCTTTTCCCCCTTTTTGGTCGCCATCGGCATGTCGCTGTTTGTGGCCTGCAGCGGCCCTGCCGATGAGCCGGAAAAAGCGCCGCAGTTAGCTCCGGAGCTGGTGGCGGGCAAAGCGGTGGTGGACAAAACGTGCATTGCCTGTCATGGGCAGGGGCTGAATGGCGCGCCGATCCTGGGCAACAAAAAAATGTGGGGCAAACGACTGCCACAAGGTGAGGATGTATTGGTCAGCCACGCCATCAACGGATTCGCCATGGAAATGATGCCGCCCCGGGGTGGCAACCCTGATTTATCGGATGAAGATATCCGCAACGCAGTGCGGTATATGATGAGCCTGGTGCAGTAACGCCCTCAGATAGCGCCCTCAGATGGACTCTGGATCAAACCGGTTCGGGTCCAGTTCGCGGGGGCGTCCATAGTGCTCGCAGAGGGCGAGGCGGAAGGTTTCCGCCCGCGACCACAGGCCGGTTGCCACGTAATCCAGCACCTGGGAAAACACCGCCATTTTAAAGGGCGTGGCGTCGGTGGCCTCGCCACTGAGGTTGTCCACACTCACCCGGAACGGTATGCCCACTGCGTCCGACAGAATCCATTCCAACGCCTGCGGCTTTACTTCCACCTGTTCAAAAATCCGTTGCTGCTCCGCACTGCGCCCATCTGGCTCATACCAATAGCCAAAATCCACCTGCTGGCGGCGGGTGTCCCCTGCAATCAGCCAGTGGGCGGTTTCGTGCAGGGCACTGCGATAGAAGCCATGGGCGAAGTGAAGCTCATAATGGGGACGCTCCGCCGACTGCGGCAAGTAGATAGGCTCATCACCGCCTTTCACCAACAGAGTGTTGTACGAATCCAGAAAACACTGGTTGAAGAGTGTAATGATATCCTCGATCTGATGTTCCACTGGCACCACAATACTTCACTTTCCTGACTGAATATCCCGTTAAAACAGGCCATTACAATGGCCACCGGCATGATAAACTACAGCGCCTTCGAACTCACCCAATTACGCCGATGAACTACACTTGGAAATCTTTCCGGCAGGAATGCAAGCGCATTCTGGTGCTGGCCATGCCGATTATCGTCGCGCAATTTGCACAAACTGCCAACGGTTTTGTGGATACTGTGATGGCCGGTCGCGTGGGGCCCGACGACCTGGCCGCGGTGGCCGTGGGTGCGGCGGTATGGGTACCGGTGTTTCTGTTCCTGGTGGGGGTCATGCAGGGCCTGACCCCTTTTGTCTCCCAATACCGCGGCCGCCGCGACCACTCTGCCATCGGCGTGGTGGTGCAGCAGGGTCTGTGGCTGGCACTGCCCTTGGGCTGGCTGGCGTTCCTGCTGATGCGTAACCTGGAGCCCTTACTGGACATTATGGACGTGGACCCGGTCATCCGCCCCATGATCATCGGCTATCTGCAGGGCCTGTCCTGGGGTTTTCCTGCCATCACCCTGTTCCTGGCGTTGCGCGCCCTCACCGAGGGTATGTCCTACACCAAACCGGTGATGGTGATCAGCCTGGTGGGCCTGGCAGTGAACATCCCGGTCAACTACGTGCTCATATACGGCAAACTGGGTTTCAGCCCCATGGGGGGCGTAGGCTGCGGCTGGGCCACCAGCGTGGTGATGTGGCTCATGTTGGTGCTCATGGTGCTTTATAGTATTGTTTTTGATCAGAAACAGGGCACCAGAGTGTTCCATCGGTTTGTCGGCCCCCATCTGCCGGAGCTGGGGGCGGTGTTTCGCCTGGGGTTGCCCATCGGGCTCTCAATATTTATTGAAGTGAGCCTGTTCTGCGTCATCGCACTGTTCATCGCCGGCATCGGGGCACAGGTGGTGGCCAGCCACCAGATTGCCCTCAACGCCGCCTCCATGACGTTCATGATCCCCCTCAGCCTGTCCCTGGCCCTCACCGTGCGGGTAGGCACCAACCTGGGCATGGGGGATACTCGGGCCGTGCGGCTGTCCATCCTCTGCGGGTTGGCCATTATTCTGGTGATCGCGGTCTTCAACAGCAGCCTGATGGCGCTGTTTCGCAGTGAAATCGCCATGATTTACACCGACGATCAAACGGTCATCGAAATGGCCTCCGGGCTGCTGCTGTTTGCGGCCCTGTTTCAGCTCTCCGACTGTCTGCAGGTCAGCGCCAATGGTGTTCTCCGCGGCATGAAAGACACCGCCTGGCCCATGCTCATCACTGTCCTCGCCTATTGGTGCCTGGGCCTGCCCATAGGGTATTGCCTTGGCCTCACTGACTGGGTTGTACCCGCCATGGGTGCCCGGGGCTTCTGGGTCGGCCTGGTGGCCGGACTCACTGCCGCCGCCATCATGCTCTGCTGGCGGGTCATCTGGCGGATGCGTAAGACCCTGGCCCTGTCCGCCTAATCGCCTAAGACACATAGTAAAAACTGGCATTTTGCATGCAAGTGTACTTAGATATAGAGTAGAAGTGTGTCCATGACGACCCGGGCTGCGCATCACCATGACTCACGGGATACCCGGCTCAGGTCCGCGAGGGTAGTCGTATGAAACCACAGGCTTCGGATAATCGCTCCAATGTGATCGACCTTTTTTCCGGGCGCCCCATTGACGAAGTGGTTGACCGCATCGTGCGCATAGCGCCGGAGCTGGACGGGCTGGAAATGCTCTACACCAATGACACCTCCCCCAACCGCCTGTACTCGCTGAAAGTGGTGTGCTGGGCGCTGCGGGAATCCGGTGAGGTGGTGGGGCTGGTTCCCTGGCTTAACCAGGTCGTCCCCTGCACTGAAATCAATGATCCCCTCAACGGCCGCTGGGAAGGCTATCGCGACCCGGGCACCAACGACATCTTCTACACCCCCCCAAAACATAAAGTCAAAGAACTGGAACTGGCCGAAGAGTTTTATCACATCGAGCAGATCCACGACGGTGACATCATCCAGGAAATCCCCGACGCCATCGGCACCCATGCGGTGCTCACCGACAACGGGTTTCGTTCGTTTGTGTTGATCGAGGTACTGAGCTGGCGCCTGATGGCAGATGGCACCGTACTCGCCATGCTGGTGGATGAGGACAAGGTGAAATCCACCCCCGTCCTGCCAGGTGATCCCTGTCTGTATTCCGCGCAGGAACAGGACGAGTTCAAGTACTTCTTTCAGCACCGCATCGCCAACAAGATCAAAGAGCAGGACCCGGAAGCCCTGGCGGCTATCTCGATGCTGATAGAAAACTGATCTAGGGCGCCACCACCAGCGCACTATTGCTGCGCTGGTTTTCATAGGTCAGGCGCACGCGGTCGGCATCCCAGCGACGGCGGGCCACACGGGATTCGTCCAGCGTAAGGCGATAATTGGTACCATGCCCTCCCATCACCAGATCGGCGGCAGACTGTAATGTAAAGCGGCGGCTGTTGGTGGCCTTCAACACCCCGTTTATGTAGACGCTCGCACCGAGAATGGGATCATAGGACGCCGTAACATGCTCCACACAATCACCCACGAATAGCCCGAACAATGCGCCCCCGGACAACACGCTTTCCCCGCCGCCGGCACCCACGGTAAACGAGGCCCGATCCACCCGGGTGCCGATGACAATTATGCTGGCAAAATAGTGAGCACTGCGCATTTCCCAAAAGCCGGTGCTGGCGTCACCCCGACTGAGCATGCTGAGGTCAAACCGGCTCAGTAGCGTGGTACTGCAGGTGTTGCTGGAATACCAGGTTTCCACACTGAAGGCACCACCGTCCGCGGCCAGAGAGTCGCTGTATGGCACCCGATAGGCTGCATCGTCGGTGAAGGTAGCAGCCTGGCCCACAAAGGCCGACGACCGCCGCACACCCGCCTGATCCAAACCATGATTGGCAAAAGGTGAGGAGTCACGGGCCTGGCCGACTTCGGCAAAATGCCACACCCCGACATAATCGTTCCACAGTGCAGCCGGATCCTGTCCATTGGCCACGCTGCCATCTACGGCATCGTCGTAGAGCAGGGTTATGAAATCCTGGTCACTGTTGCCATCCACCTGCGGCACCAACACCCAGACCAGAGCCTCGTCGGCGTTCTGGTCCCAGCGCTCTATTTCGTAGGGCAGGCGTGTGGTCCCGTCGCTGTCCACAAAACGAATATCCGGTGCCCCTGGCTGCACCGCATCAATGATCTCCCCATCGGTGATGCGCAGCAGTAAGGGAAACTGTGTAACATCGCCCACCACATCGGCGCCGTTGGCGGTGGTATCGAAGTAATAACGCTGACTGGACTGCAGCCGCTCAACTCCCGGCTGAATTACGGCAGCCTGCACCAGAAGCTCCGCCTCACCGTCGGAGTAACGGGTATAAGTCACACCTTCGAGCGCGGTCTCTTCCACCACCGTCCAGTTGTCACCCTCACTGCCTTCAAACACATCCGAGGCACCGCCGACGATCCGCAGGCGATTGGTGTTGGGTGACAACCGCAGTACGCTGGCACGGCTTACCCGCAGGCGGTTGTTGTCATCTCCCAGGTCAATCACTTCAATGCTGTCAATCACTTCCGGCGCCAAGGAGGGCAAGTCCAGAAACAGGTTATTACCTGCAAGGGCCAGCGTGTCTTCACCGGTGCCCCCCCGTATCCGGAAAAAGTCGGTATCGGCGATTTCAATGCGGTCATCCCCGGCACCTGCGGAAAAGGCATCAGCACCACCGTAACCGGTCAGGGTTTCGCTGGCAGCACTGCCTACAATGTTGTCGGCACCGGGCTGGCCGACGCGGAACACCACATCCCCCAACCAGTCATTTCCCCACAGCACGAACGCCTGGGGCTGGACTTGAGATTGCCCTGGGGCAGCCAGCATCACGTCCTGGAAGCCATCACCATTGAGGTCTGCTGCGGACTGACTCTGTCCCAACGCCTGCCCTGCCTGGCTCCCGGTCAGCGGGATGCCGTCGGAGGCAAGAAAGTCCACCAAGTTCCAGGAGTCGATCACATCGTCATCGCTGCCCAGCACCAGCCAGGCCCGCCCAGCCTGCACACCTCCGTATTGCCCGTTGAAAGCGCCCAGGATCAGGTCATCCAGTCCGTCGGCATTGAAGTCCCCCGCGCCGGCTACAGCTTGACCGGTAAAACTCTCCGCATCCATTCCCTGCAGCGTAAACCCCTGCTCCGGGGAGAGAGATTCCAGGTTATTCACCGCCGACCAGGCTTTGCCGCCAAACAGAATATTGACAGCACCCACATTGGACTGGGATGCGGCCCCATAACCGGGTTGGCCCAGGAACAGGTCCACCACGCCGTCACCATTGAACTCGCCGGCCCCTAAAGCCACCCCCAACAACGAGCCAGCGACAGTGGATTGCCAGCGGACGCCGGCACTGATCGCCATGCCGTTCAGGTCCAGATCCCCGGGATTGCTGATCGCAGGCCCATAGATCACAAACACGGCCCCACCCTGCTCTGCACCGGTATTGGCCATGGGCGCCGACAACAGCAGGTCATCCCGACCATCCCGGTTCAGGTCCCCGGCAATCAGCACACTGTAGCCCAGCTGCCAGCCGCGTTGACCGGATACATACAGCGCAAAGCCATCGGCCCCCAGCAAACCCAGATCCACATCCGGGCGGTTCACCCCGGCTTGCCCCAATACCACATAGGCGCGCCCGCTATTTTCACCGGCGCCGTCGCTTTGAGGGTGCCCGATCAACAGATCCGCAAACCCGTCGCCATTGACATCCCCGTGCGCACTGAGCGACTGCCCGTTGCCGGGCAACCCCGACTGATCGAGTGTCGCTTGCCCAAGGCCTTGGCCACTCTCCCGAGCCAGGATGCGAAATCCCGCCCCGGGGTTCCAGTTGTTCAGGTTAATATCGTTCAGGGCTTCACCACCCCACAGGACATACACCGCCCCCGCGTCCCCTGCACCCAGGTCGGAGCCAGGAGCCGCCAACATAACGTCATCAATATCATCCCCGTTCATGTCGCCGGCACCGGCCATCGAAGCCCCCAGCTGGTCACCGGGGGCTGCGCCCAGCACCAGAATACCCTCGCTGCGGGCCCATTCGGCCTGCAACACATTGGCCCGGGTCACGCCCTCTCGCCCCAGCAGCAGATAGACCGCGCCACGGGCCTCATCGTACGCTGGGTCGCCCACGGCGAAGTCTTCGAACCCGTCACCGTTGACATCACCCACTCCCGCTACCGCGCTGGCCAGTGCGGATGCCACTCCGCTGAAGACAAACCCCTGCTCCGGCGACAGTGCCCCCACATCGATGGGCGGGAACAATGCCGGCTCCACATTGAAGGCCCAAGCGTCTGGCCCCTGTAATGCGGCCGATGGATTCCCCGCCACATCCACAAAGGCCCCGGTGGGCAGGTCAACATGGTAGCCGGTGGCAAAGTCCAGCAACGTGGCCAGAGGAATCCGGATACGTTGTACCGGCGTGTCCGCAGCCACCAGCGCCGTCACATCCACTGTGAGCACCGCAATACTGTCCAGGGTGCGGCGCAGTACCAGTTGCCCCGCCCCCGCCAGCACCGGTTCGTTGAACTCGATCTCCAGCACCAATCCGCGGGGAACCCCCAGGCTGTTGGGGCTGGGCTGCAGTGATAATGGCCCTGGCGCGGTGCTGTCCAAGATAAGATTGAAGGGTTCAGAGACCGGACTCTGCAGACCAAAATCCTCACTTACTGCCGTGAACTGATACACAGCGTCCGTTTGCAACAGATCGAGGGCCCCGATATCGGCCTGCCAGGCACCTGACTCATCGGCGATGGTTTCACCCCACTGCACGTCATCGAGGTAGAGCTTGATGCGATGCCCGGCCTGCGCAGTACCGAACAGGATCTGATCCGGGTCTGAGGTGATACGGTCGCCACTGATGCCGGTGTCGTTGCTGATGCCTGAAATCTGCGGTACGGCAGGCAAGGTGGGATCAAAGTAGAACTCGAAAGGTTGGCGGGATTCCAGTGTTTCACCGCCAGTGGTCACGGCCTTCAGATCAATTCGATAGACCCCGGGTAACAGTTCCACCCGGGTAAAATCCAGGTCCCACGCCCCTTTGGCATTGGCCAGCACCGAACCGGACGGGGTGCCATTGATGATCAGGAGGATGGAATCGTTGGGATTGGCGGTTCCGCTGAAACGCACCGTGCCGTCCACAATCCGGCCGGGACCCATGGGACCGGAATCGGTGTGGACAAACTCCATCTTCGGATGGAGCAGGGGTTCGGGTTCATCGGGCGTAGCCGGGTCGTCTTGATCCGGGTCGTCTTGATCGTCGTTGTCCTGACCGTCGTTGGGGTCAGACGGCTCCGGCTGGGTTTGGGTGGAGCGGTCCTGGTCGTCGGAGCCGGATGAGCGGGAGCCACCGCAGGCGACCAGTGTCACAGACAGCAACACAGTCATCACCAGCACCCAAACGTTCCTTGCCGTTCCCCGTGCCATTCCTGGCTTGTACATTCCTGATATGTGCATTCCTGGCTTGTGCATAAGAAAGGCTTCCCGCCTCTATAAATCCAGTCTTATCCAGAGTGATTCAACGTTATCCAAATTTTCAGAATTCGAATTATTCTTGTGCTGCAAAGACCCAGCTTATCAAAAATTGGTTTAATACATTTATCAAATTGAATCAGTCCGGCTTTTTCCGAATCCGAAAAACATACTTGCCATCCTGTTCTTCTGACAAGATCAACTCATGCCCAAGAAATTGGCAGAACTTGGGAATATCACGCTGGGTTGAAGGGTCTGTGGCCACCACCTCCAAGGTCTCGCCCCCTGCCATCTCGCGCACTTTTCCGTGCAACATCATCACCGGCTCGGGGCACATTAAGCCGGAGGCATCGAAGTGGTAGTCTGCTGTTTCCGTCATGCTGTTTCCTGTCGTTTTGCCTGAGTTACGTTACCGTATTGCCGGTATCGTATTGTCTGGGGTACGTTGCCTTGTTCTCTGAGTCATTAACCTCAATGCCATGAATCCCGCTGCACCTGGGGGGCTTTGGGCCACCACAGCAATATCGGGAATAACGCCACCAAACCCAGCAGAAACGAAGCTACAAAGTGTACCTCATATCCCAGGGCCGATGCACTGAAGCCGCTGGCGCTGTGCATCACCCCGGCTACCACCACCTGCAGGCTGGCCTGCAAGGTGTAATCTGTGCCCGCCAGGGGGCGACGACAGGCATCCATCATCAACGTGAACAACGCAGCGGTCGCCAGCCCGCCGCTAAAATGCTCAAGCGCCGTCACCACCACCACTTTTTGCAGCGCTGCATCAGCTGTCACCGATCCTGCCCCAACGTCAGTCGTCAGGCCTGTCATCAACCCAGTCGCCAGCCAATAAAAGCCCAACAAGGAGAACGCCTGCAGCACGCCAAACCCCACCAATGCCCGTAGCCGCCCCAACCTGGGGATCAGCCAGCCACCGAACAAAGCACCTGCAATGCCGGCGCCCATCCCCACGCCACCGCTGATCCAACCCACCTGCTCCAGGCTGTACCCCAGGTCGATCAACAATGGTTTGGTCATTACCGAGCCAAGGGCATCGCCCGCCTTGTACACCAGGATCACCAGAACCCAGCGCCACATTCCGGGTTGGAGCATGAATTGCCGGGCCAGGATGAAGACGTTACGAGGCCGCTCATGTTGCAGCACTGTCCCAGACGCCGGTTCCCGAAACCACCACAGTGGCACGCTCACCAGCACAATCATCAGCGCCAGCGTCATGAAGGTGCTGAACCAGCCCAGCCATTCCAGCAGCAGCAGAATGACTGCCCCGCCGAACAACATCCCCACGCGATAGCCCGCCACCTGCACCCCATTGGCCAGACCACGCTCCTGCGGGCTGAGACTGGACACTGCCAGTCCGTCGGTGGCGATATCCTGGGTGGCCGCAATCAGGTTGGACACAAAAAGAATGGCCAGCAGACCATAGAATCCAGGCCCGCTGAAACTGGCCGGGTCCAGCGCCCCCAACGCCAGGAGGCACAGCATAAAGCCCCCCTGCATCGGCAGAATCCAGCTTTTGCGCTGCCCCAATCGTTGCCAGTGGTAATGGTCCACATAGGGTGCCCACAGAAATTTGAATGCCCAGGGCAACGCCACCAGGGACACCAGGCCGATCTTCTCCAGACTGACGTCATAACTGCGTAACAGCGCCGGCAGCGCCTGGCTCAGAAAACCAAACGGCAATCCCTGGGAAAAGTACAGACACCCCAGCAGGCCAAGGCGGTACGAAAGCGAGGCCTTCATCCCCTTTCATCCAATATCTTCATTTCGATCTTTACCCTCTGTCGGGAGCCCATCATACCGATTCCGGCTTCTTATTCATTGAAAAATCAATGGAAGGGATTACCATTAGGGCCAGATTGCAGTGGTCTCACCGAGGAAAGAAATGATTAAGGTATTGATTGAACGGACAGTGGCCGAGGGCCTGGAAGGAAACTACGAGCACACCATCGTGGAATTACTGACCCATGCCGAAAACTCCCCCGGATACCTGGGTGGAGAATCCTATCGCGACGCCAAACGCCCCAATCATTATGTGGTCATTTCCATGTGGGAAAGCGCCAACGCCTGGCAACTCTGGTTCCGCTCCTCCGCCCGCATGGATATGCTGAAAAAAATCGGCATGTTTTTACAGGAGCCGGAGCGCTTCACGATTCTGGAACCCTGTGTGTACCAATCCGCCCGCGGACTGCAACAGGTCGGTTAAGCGGCACCGGCTGCAGCGAGGCTACTAATGCAGAGAGGCTGTTAATAGTGCCTCGGTGCAGCGAACACCGTGATCTCTTCCCGGTCGTGATAGAGCTGTTTCGCCCGTAGCTGGTACACACAACCGGCGCTTTCCAGCTCCGTTTCCATACGCTCCAGAATCCGGCTCACTTCGAGCCAGCGGCGCTTCATGGGCAGCTTCAGGTTGAAGATCGCAAAGCGGGTCCAGCCCTGCACCAGCCAGCGCTCCATCAACTCCGCCACCCGTGCCGGTTTGTCCACCATGTCGCACACCAGCCAGTCCACTGGCCGTGGCGGCTTGTAGGAGAACGCATCCTCCCGCAGGTGTTTCACCTGACCGCTGTCCAGCAGGGCTTTGTCCATGGGGCCGTTATCGATCGCAGTGACCTGCATACCCCGCTGCACCAGCTGCCAGGTCCAGCCACCGGGGGCCGCCCCCAGGTCCACCGCTTTTTGAAACGGCTTCAATAGCGAGGCCCGTTGCGCCTCTGGGATCAGCTGCAGCCAGGCTTCCTCCAGTTTCAGGGTGGAACGACTGGGGGCGGACGGGGGCTGTCGCAAACGGGGAAACCCAAGCGGCCAGGGGGAAGCATTTTTAAGAGGGGTCAGCCCCACCCAGATGTCAGTGCCGCTTTCAAAAAACAGATGGAGATGGAAACCCGCCTTGCCGTTGAGCTGCTTCGCCATGGCCTTTTCCAGAGGACGCTCCAGTTTGCGTACCAGCTTGGACAAGCCTTTGCCGTCGTTGGTATCCGGATAGGACATCCAGGCACTGTGACAGGCTTGACCCGACAGCGCTTCCAGTATGGGATTGATCCGGTCCTGGGGGTCCACCTGGGGCAGATGGGCCACAACCGCCAGCCATTGGCGGGCAAAAACCAAATCCTGAAACGGAAGGCCTTTTAACAAGCGTTCAGCCGCATCTGGCTCCTGCCCTTCGAACACCACGAAGCCTTCATTTGGCTTGGCCCGGACAAAACCAAACACACCCCGTGCGGCAGCCTTTTCCTGGATTTCTGCCGCCAGATCAGATTCAAAACCAGGACGGCAGCTTAGTAACATTTGTTGCATATATAAACCAGCCGAAACATCATTGAGCGCGCTGAACAAAGCGCCCCGCAACAAACACAATCAACAAGGCGAGTGTCATGCTACCTGCGTAGGCGCCCGTAGCCCTGTTATTGTCAGAGTCATAATCGTTTTCGAGCGACCGCACTTCCGAAGAAAACGTATAGGTTTCCTTAGTGTCTACCAACACACTGACATCAACCTGCCTGAATTCCTGAGGCCCCAATCCGCCAAAAATGCAGCTCAATTGTGAATCCAGTGAGTCACAAGTGATACCGTCTGCCGCAGACATCACATTTAGACTAAACCCAGCCCCACTAAAGCTGTTGACCGTGACCTCGTTCGCGGATGCAACGCCGTTATTCTCTACACGAATCCTATATCGGATCTCGGAGGAATTGGTGTCGAACAACTTGCTCATAGTAATGGCCAATTCCACGTCAGGGGCTGTCGGATCAGACCCCGCGCTGAACTCAGCCAGATTATCCAGCCCATCCTCATCTAGATCCCCGGTTGCATCCGATGGGTCTCGTGGGTCAAGTCCATACAAGCTTTCCCATTCGTTGGGCAAGCCATCAGCATCAATATCGATGCTACCCGCGTAAGTGCCCGTGGCCTTATTATTCTTATAGTCATAATCACTTTCGAGCGAGGTCACTTCCGATGTAAACAAATAGGTTTCGTCAGAACTGATCGGCACGCTGACCTCCACATACGCTGTTTCCTGAGCGGACAATACACCGAACGCGCAGCTCAACTGCGAATTGAGCGCTTCACAAGTGATGTTTTCACCACTGGAAACCTCGCTGAAACTCAGACCCCTTTCATTGAAACTGGTTACCGACACCCCGTTCGCAGGTGCGACACCATTGTTCAAAACATGGATTCTATAGCTGATCTCGGAAGCACCAGTATCAAACGACTGCTCCATCGAGATTTCCAAATCGACATCAGGGGCTGTCGGATCGGACCCAGCTTCGAATTCAGACAAGTTGTCCAGGCCATCCCGGTCGGAATCCAAAGCCGCATCCGTTGGGTCCAGTGGATCAAGACCGTACAATGTTTCCCAGTCATCCGGCAAGCCATCATCATCTGCGTCTTGGTTACTAACGAATCTTATATTATCGATGTAGTAACCGATGCTGCCCAAAATGGTAGAGCTCCTCATAAAAAACGCTAATCTGTGTACACCGGCAGTCACCGGTATCGCCAGAGTACGCTTACCCACCCCGGACACAATGTGAGAAAAAGGATCTGGCCCAGACAAAACCACGTTCAGCTTTGGCTTGCGATTTAAATCTGGAGCATCCACAAAATAGTCCAGATACAACGTGCCATCGGCAAACAAATCCGTTAGCCCCATTGTCAAATAAGAGTATTCGGGAAATTCGCGCACACCTGCACTCTGTTGTCCATCAGAAGCCCAGTCAGATAACGGTTTTAAAGGCTCTACGATACCAGAGGTAAAAAACTCCCACTTGTCAGACACACCATTCTCAAACGACTCTCTCCAGTAGGTAACAGGCACCCCAGCGGATAGTGGATCTGTGGGATCACTGCCAATTCTGAACTCATCAAAATTGGACAGGCCGTCACCATCGTTATCAAGGTCGGCATCAACTTCGCTGAACGGATTGAGGCCATACTGAATCTCAAAGCCATCCAGCATCATGTCGTAGTCTGTATCTTTGTTTGTTGGCGAGGTATGGGAGACCATCACCTCCACCCAATCGGAAGCACCATCGTCATCGGTGTCCATTTTGAATGGGTTGGTGCCATTCTGAAATTCTGCCAGATTGTCTAAGCCGTCTCCGTCCGAGTCCAACACGGCATCCTCCGCGAAGCGGGGATCCAACCCATATTGAACTTCCCAGAGATTAGGTAAGCCATCACTGTCTATGTCTTTATCGGCGCCTTCAAACACGACAAAGTCCAGCCAGACTTGATTTTTAATATCGAATGTAATTGTGCCGCTAACACCATAATAGTACCTGATCTCAATGGTATGATAGCCGGCATCAAGCTCATGTCTAAAATTTCTGACGCCCTCCCAATCCCCCAAGGTCGTCTCCCTCAAATATATGGACCCATCCACATACACGAAAAGATAGGCGGTAGTATAGCTGGGGATAAACCGGGTTCTGTATTGAAAAGAGAACGTCACATCGTCTGTATAGCCCGCGAATGAAAGGCTCGCCGACTTGACATACTTGCCATGCAAATTCAGGCTAGTGTCCCCTTGACTGGACCAACTATTCACCCGCTGCCAGGAGGCGAGATCATTGAAACTATTTACACTGGTCTCCCATCCGGGAGCGAGGCCTTCCTCTTCAAAGGTGGTGTATTGAAAACTGATCGGAGAGCCTTCTGTTATCGCGTAGCTTGAACTAGTCGTTAATAGAGCGACCACCACGACTACCAGAAAACCGTGTACACGTTTCATTAACATCCCCACAAAACCTAAAATCCCATTGTGATTCTCATCCTCAACATGCCCCCTGGATGGAATCCCCTTAATCTGAGCAAGGCCATAGCATGAATCAATATCTTTAGCGGCTCAAGCACGAGAAATAAAAAAAGACGCTTACAGCTCGGGGCTAATGTGTCACTTTACATTCCATCAATATTCATAGCTGTCTTCTACACCGCCCCAAGCTCGCACCAAGCTCGCACCAAGCAATGTGCGTTAACGGAAACATACCTCACACTGATTCAACACCACATTCCCGCGCTGGGTTTCCACCTGCATCAAGGCGGTCCCCGCTCCCGTTTCCCAGATTTTGGAGATGATGCGATCCCCCATATAAACCTGGTCGGAGAAGCGTGCGCTCATGGAACGGAAGCGGGCGGGATCACCGCCGCAGAGCGCGGCGAGTGCAGCACGCCCGGCAAAGCCAAACGTGCACAGGCCGTGCAGAAACGGGCGTTCAAAGCCGCCGAACTTGGCAAAGTTGGGATCAATGTGTATGGGGTTGCGGTCTCCTGTAAGGCGGTAGAGTGCAGCTTGTTCCTCTCGGGTGATGTCTTCCACGACGCGGTCCGGTTCGCGCTCCGGCAAAACAAAATTCACTCGACTGGGCCCCCGCTCCCCACCGAAACCACCGGCACCACGGATGAACAGGGTGGCCTGTGTGGTAAACAACGGCCCGCCATCATCGGACACTTCACACTCCACGCCAACTACTGCCGCTTTACCCTTGTCCCAAACCTCCACAATTCTACCGACCCCGACGCCAACGCCGGCGGCAGGAATGGCTCGGTGCAGCGTGATTTTCTGCTCACCGTGCAACAGCATGGCCAGATTGAACTGCACCTGTGACATCACAGACCCCATGATATTCAGGCCCGGAATTACGGAGAAGGTGGGCAGTACTTTGGGGCCGCGGGCTTCGTAAACAAAGTCCAGTTCCTGCTCCGGCTTGCAGCCCACCGCCAGGGCATACAACAGAACGTCTTTTTCGGACCAACGGACGGTGACCGGTTCGGTGGTCAATCCCACCAGGTCTGCAGCTATGGGTTTTGACATATTCTGGCCTCTTTGATTTTTATTTTTGGCATAAAAAAACCCGCCCTGGTCTCAAGGCGGGTTTTTAGAACTGGACTGTTCCTGCCTTAAGGCGCAGTCACTTCCAGAATTTGCTTTTGCAGGCTCTTTTGAGCAGCAGAAGGTTGCACAGTCTGCATTGCCATCAACTTGCTCATATCACCTTCGATCTTGATCTGGCCTGACATGAAGCCCTGCATACCAGCGGACTGGTCGTTGTCGATGAACAGGCGATGAGCCAGGTCAACGGGCAGAGTCATCTTGGTAGGGGCATTGGCATGATGACCTTTCTCGATCATACCGGCATTCAAACTGATATCCACATCGCCGAAGTCAGTACCGGATACAGTAATGTTGATCACCAAATCGTGCATGGCGGCGGGAACGTCCAGATCACCAGCGGCTTCTTTCAGCTCAGCCACCTTTGCAAACCAATCTTCAGACAGGAACTTGAGACTCATTACACCTTCTCCTATAAATTTTTATTCTTGCACTCAGGACGACCCTGAAGCCCTTTTTTAACGTTAATTTAAACGTTTTAATTTTTTACGTTATACGCTTTATACGCTGATCAATCAAACGACTGTTCGAGACGCTGACCGCTAACTTATAAAATCCCCACCCCAAAGACAATAGCCATTTTCACCATGGACCGGTCTTTTTTGGTCAAGACAAAACGGGCGCCCAAATTAGGGCGCCCACTGCACCGGCCTGCTACACCTTATAACCTAATCAGCGAATATCGTAACCCCGCTCCTCGTGCAGGACTATATCCAGCCCTTCGGTCTCCTGATCCTCGCTGACCCGCAGCCCCAGCACCTTATCCACCAGCTTCAGCAGCAACCAGGACACCACCGCGGTATAAGAGAAGGTGGCTACAATCCCGATCAGCTGCACCCGCACCTGGGCACCAATGGAGCCATTATCCCCGCCGAAGCCCAGCCCGCTGAACACACCCAGGTCGGTTGCGCAGAAAACACCCACTAGCAAGGTGCCCAGGATACCGCCGACCCCGTGCACCGGGAACACGTCCAGAGAATCGTCAATTTTCAACCGCTGCTTGAGGAACAGGGTGGCGAAGAAACAGATGGTGCCGGCGCAGAGCCCGATCACCAGCGCTGCCGCCGGCCCCACCGAACCTGACGCCGGGGTTATGGTGCCCAAACCGGCCACCATGCCGGTGACGATCCCCAGCACCGAGGGCTTGCCGTGCCGAATCCATTCACAGGCCATCCAGGCCAGGGAACCGGCCGCGGCAGAGATGTGGGTCACCAGCAACGCCATGGCGGCACTGCCATTGGCCGCCAGCGCACTGCCCGCGTTGAAGCCAAACCAGCCCACCCACAACATACCGGCACCGGTTACCGTCATGGTCATGTTGTGGGGCATCATCGGCGTACCGGGAAAGCCCCGCCGATTCCCGATCACCAGGGCGGCCACCAGGGCGGCCACTGCAGCGGTAATGTGCACTACGGAACCTCCGGCGAAGTCCAGGAAGCCCATCTCGGCCAGCCAGCCGCCGCCCCACACCCAATGACACACCGGGGAATACACCAACAGCAGCCAGGCAGAGCTGAACAACAGCATGGCCGAGAACTTCATACGTTCAGCAAAGGCGCCCACGATAAGCGCCGGCGTGATCACGGCAAAGGTCATTTGAAAAGCGGCGAACAATACCGCTGGAATGTCTCCATTCAGGGAATCCACGCCCATGGCCGCAAACAGCACATTGCCGAAGTCGCCAATAAACGGCCCCTGCTCCTCGGCCGAGCCGAAGGCGATGGTATAGCCCACCACAAACCACAGGATCGACATCAGACAAGTGAGCGTGAAACACTGCATCAGCACCGACAACACGTTCTTGGACCGCACCAGGCCGGCATAGAACAGCGACAGTCCGGGAATCGTCATAAACAGCACCAGGGCCGTGGCGGTCAGAATCCAGGCTGTATTGGCACCGCTGAGCTCATCAGCCCAGGCGAATGACGGAAACAGGAAAAACAGCAAAGCGAGCAAGACCCGCCGCAGGTTGCTTAAACCCAACATTGAAGATACCCCTTGAAGGAAGATTGTTACCGAATTGGCCTTTTATAAATTGTTATCGCTGTAAATGGTGTTGCCCAGTTTAGAGCGCAGCCTCCCCCTGTTCGCCGGTACGAATTCGGATCACCTGCTCCAACTCCGAAACGAAGATCTTGCCATCTCCGATTTTGGTTGTGTTGGCCGCTTTGGCGATCGATTCGCACACCACGTCCACCAGGTTGTTATTCACTGCCACCTGCAGCTTGAACTTGGGAACAAAATCGATCACATACTCAGCACCCCGATAGAGCTCAGTGTGACCTTTCTGACGCCCGAATCCCTTCACTTCTTCCAGCGTCATTCCGGTGATTCCCAGATCCGTTAACGCTTCACGCACATCATCCAGCTTAAAAGGCTTGATGATTGCCGTAATCATTTTCATAATTGCCGCCCCAAATTTCAGTATCTCAGGAACATGTTTGGTAATTTACCGTGCTTTTGTTCTATTATGGTGCCTTCGCACCATTTAAGAGCATGCAGATTTTGGGCCATCTGACGATTTCTATATTTTTCAATAGGTTAGAAATTTTCAGTCTAGAGCTTTCATGAAAAACGCACCTTTTGCGATCACCTTAGCGCATTAGTGCACACTATTAGTGCTTGCCGATGTAGTACTAGAGAGGTATGGGCAGTGACTACCTTAGTTGACATGTATCAACAACGTACAACCGTTCACTTCTATAATGCGATGCTGCCATTTTCATCAATGGCAAGCCTTTAGCTTCGTGAAAGAAAACCGTAGTAACCGTGTGTGTTCAATCACTCAACACAGGAATGACACTCAATGAGTAATAGTCAAGCTGCAACGCCGCAATACGAGTATGGTGTCGTTAAGCAATTTGCGGTCATGACCGTAATCTGGGGCATCGTGGGGATGGCTGTCGGTGTATTTATTGCTGCCCAGCTGGCCTTTCCAGCCCTGAACTTTGACCTACCTTGGCTGACTTACAGTCGACTGCGCCCACTGCATACCAATGCGGTCATTTTCGCATTTGGTGGCTGCGCGCTGATGGCGACGTCTTTCTATGTAGTTCAACGTACCAACCAAACCACTCTGTTTGCACCTGCACTGGCCAAGTTTGTCTTCTGGGGATGGCAATTGGTAATCCTGTGTGCCGCGGTAACGCTTCCATTGGGCATTTCCACCGCCAAAGAATACGCTGAGCTGGAATGGCCCATTGACGTCCTGATCGCGGTGGTGTGGGTCGCTTATGCCGTGGTGTTCTTTGGCACCATCGCCAAACGCACCACCTCACATATCTACGTGGCAAACTGGTTCTACGGTGCCTTCATTATTACGGTTGCGCTGTTGCACATTGTCAACAGCATGGCGATTCCTGTAACACTGACCAAATCATACTCTGTTTACGCCGGTGCCATGGACGCCATGGTGCAGTGGTGGTACGGCCACAATGCAGTAGGCTTCTTCCTGACGGCAGGCTTCCTGGGCATGATGTACTACTTCGTACCCAAGCAGGCCGGCCGGCCGGTTTACTCCTACCGCCTGTCCATCGTGCACTTCTGGGCACTGATCTCAGTTTACATGTGGGCCGGCCCTCACCACCTGCACTACACTGCGCTGCCTGACTGGGCCCAATCCATCGGCATGGTATTCTCCCTGGTTCTGCTTGCTCCATCCTGGGGCGGCATGATCAACGGTATCATGACTCTTTCCGGTGCATGGGAAAAGCTGCGGGATGACCCGGTGATCCGTTTCCTGATCGTGGCCCTGTCCTTCTACGGTATGTCCACCTTTGAAGGCCCCATGATGTCCATCAAGACGGTGAATGCCCTGTCCCACTACACAGACTGGACCATCGGCCATGTACACTCCGGTGCTCTGGGCTGGGTGGCCATGATTTCCATCGGTTCTATTTATGCACTGATACCCTGGCTCTACGGCAAAAAGGAAATGTACAACGTGGGCCTGGTGAACACCCATTTCTGGTTGGCCACTATCGGTACGGTTCTGTATATCGCCTCCATGTGGGTTGCCGGGATTTCCCAGGGCCTGATGTGGCGCGCCATTAACGACGATGGCACCCTGACCTACACCTTTGTTGAAGCCCTCAAAGCCACCTACCCCTACTATGTGGTGCGCATGATTGGTGGCCTGGTGTTCCTGGCCGGTATGTTCCTGATGCTCTACAACGTCATCAAGACCATCAACACCCCCGCCACTTCCAGCAACACTGCTGCCCAGCCAGCCTAAGGAGTCGAGAAGATGGCTAAGACACATGAAATCGTAGAAAAGAACGTTGGTTTGATGATCGTCCTGACCCTGGTGGCCGTGAGCTTCGGTGGTCTGGTGGAAATCGTTCCGCTGTTCTTCCAGAAGCAGACCACGCAACCCATCGAAGGCCTCAAGCCCTGGACTGCGCTGCAGCTGGAAGGCCGCGACATCTATATCAGGGAAGGCTGTAACACCTGTCACTCCCAGATGATCCGCCCTTTCCGTGCTGAGACCGAGCGCTACGGTCACTTCAGCGTTGCCGGTGAACACGTGTATGAGCACCCCTTCCTGTGGGGCTCCAAGCGTACCGGTCCAGACCTGGCCCGAGTCGGTGGTCGCTACAGTGACCAGTGGCATTACGATCACCTGATGAACCCCCGTGATGTGGTGCCAGAGTCCAACATGCCTGGCTTCCCCTGGCTGGATGACAACACCCTCAGTGGCGAGACCACCGGCGCCAAAATGAAAGCCTTGCGCACGGTCGGCGTTCCGTACACCGACGCAGACATTGAAGGTGCCCAGGCCGCCGTGGAAGGCATAAAGGAAATGGATGCGCTGATCGCGTACTTACAGGGATTGGGTACCTTCCTCAAGGTGAAAAGGTAATCCCATATGGACATCAATACGTGGCGAGGAATTGCAACGGTACTGGCGTTTGTCGCCTTCATAGGCGTGTGCTGGTGGACATTCGGCGCGCGTCGCAAGAAGGGGTTCGATGATGCAGCCAACCTGCCGTTTGCCGACGACGCCAACCACGAAAATTCCCTGAAGTACAACCCTAAGCACGAAAAAGGGCATGGAGATTAAAGAATGACTGGTATTGATTTTACAGCTGGCTGGGTGAATGGTTGGATAATAACCATCGTCCTGATCAATCTACTGGGTTGCCTCTGGTTACTCTGGTGGACGCGCAAGCGCCCCGAAGACCCCATCGGTGACGGCGAATCCATGGGCCATTCCTTTGATGGCATCGAGGAACTCAACAACCCCCTGCCCCACTGGTGGTTGAACCTGTTCTATTTCACCATCGCGTTTGCACTGATCTATCTGACCCTGTACCCCGGCTGGGGTGACGCCAAAGGCGTTCTGGGCTGGACTTCTGTAGGCCAATGGGAAACTGAGGTGCAGAAAGCCGATAACCGCTACAACGATTTCTTCGAGGAATATGCCGCACTGCCGATTGAGCAGTTGGCACAGAACGAAGAGGTGATCAAAACCGGTCAGCGTCTGTTCGGTAACAATTGCGCCATCTGCCACGGTTCGGATGCCCGCGGCAATGAGGGCTATCCCAACCTTACCGATGGCGATTGGCTGTATGGCGGCACCCCGGACAAGATCAAGGAAACCATCACCAATGGTCGCGGCGGCATGATGCCTGCTCTGGGCGCAGCTCTCGGTGAGCAGGGCACCAAGGACGTGGCAGCCTATGTCCTCAGCCTGAGCAGTCGCAGTGGTTCCGGTGACGCAGCCGCCGGCAAGGAAAAGTTCAACATGATGTGCGCCGCCTGCCACGGCCCGGACGGCAAGGGCAATCAAATGCTGGGTGCTCCCAACCTGGCGGACGATGTTTGGTTGTATGGCGGTAATGAAGAAACCATCATTGAGACGGTGAACAATGGTCGCCAAGGTAAAATGCCAGCGTTTAAGGATCAGCTGAGCCCAGAGAAAATTCACGTTCTCGCGGCTTACGTTTATAGCTTAAGCAACTGATTTTACCTACAATCCGGGCGTGTTACCTGGCCGGTGGCACGCCCTCTTATCATCAGCACGTTGTAGCAGGCAGGTGAAGCGATGAATCAACCCGAAAAGATTGCGGTCAAGCAGACCAATGATGGCATGGATCTTTATCAAAAACGGGAAAAGATTTATCAGCGACACGCATCAGGATTCTTTCAAACTCTTCGTATTGCCACCATCTGGGTTACCCTGGGTATCTACTTTATCGGTCCCTGGCTCACCTGGGATGGCCGTCAGGCCGTATTGTTCGATCTGCCGGAACGCAAGTTCTACATTTTCTGGTTTACCTTCTGGCCTCAGGATTTTCTGTATCTGTCCTGGCTACTGATTATTGCCGCGTTTGCCCTCTTCTTCTTTACGGTGCTGGCGGGTCGTGTCTGGTGCGGCTACACCTGCCCGCAAACGGTATGGACCACGTTCTTCATGTGGATTGAGTACATGACGGAAGGCGACCGCAACAAGCGCATCAGACTGGATGCGCAGCCCATGTCGCTGAATAAATTCAACAAGAAGTTCCTGAAACACGGCCTTTGGCTCACTCTAGCCTTCTGGACCGCGTTCACCTTTGTGGGGTACTTCGCGCCGGTACGGGAACTGTTCTTCGATATTTACCACCTCAACGTCTCCGGTTGGGCGGCCTGGTGGATGTTCTTCTTCACGGCCGCGACCTATCTCAATGCCGGCTGGATGCGGGAACAGGTTTGCATGTACATGTGCCCTTATGCCCGTTTCCAGAGCGTGATGTTCGACCGGGATACCCTGATCGTGACCTACGATGCCACCCGCGGTGAACCCCGTGGCGCCCGCAAGAAATCAGTGGACCGCAATGCCACCGAACTGGGCGACTGCGTGAACTGCCAGCTCTGTGTGCAGGTCTGCCCCACCGGTATCGATATCCGTAACGGGCTGCAATACGAATGCATCGGATGCGCCGCCTGCATCGATGCCTGCGATTCCATCATGGATCAAATGAATTATCCAAAGGGCCTGATTCGCTACTCCACAGAAAACGCAGTGGAAGGCAAAGCGAGCAAAATTCTGCGCCCCCGCCTCATCGGCTATGGTGCCATTCTGTGCGTCATGGTGGTGGTGTTCCTGACGGCCGTCTTCGCCCGTGTTCCCCTGGAGCTGGACATCATCCGGGATCGCAATGCCCTGTTCCGGGAAACCTGGGAAGGAACCATTGAAAACACTTACACTCTTAAAATCATGAACAAGACCCAGCAAGCCCAGCAATACGACATTGCTGTGAGCGGTCTGGATAACGTGATCCCGCACATTCCGGACACAATCCGGACCCTGCCCGGAGAATTGCTGACACTGGCGATCACGTTGGAAATGAAACCGGAGGACATCAGGGAACGCAATTCCACGGTTTATTTTACGGTGACGTCCGTGAATGACCCATCACAGGAAGTGACCGAGGAAAGCCGCTTCCTGAGCCCCAGAAAATGAACGTGGACACTGTAATGACCCAAACCGACAGCAAACCCTGGTTCCGCCAGTTCTGGCCCTGGTTCCTGATCGCCATCCCCAGCAGCTCCGTAGTCATGGGGGTGATCATGATCAACCTGGCCATGAACGGCAAAGACAGTCTGGTACGTCAGGACTGGTACAAGGATGGTATGGCCATCAACCAGCGCATGGACAAGCAGATGAAAGCGCAGCAACTGGGTATCCAGGCCAGCCTGACGTTGGATAAAACCTCCGGCGACCTCTATCTCGCCACCCAGAACCTGGACCTGCGCCAGGACAATCAATTGGCGCTCAGCCTGATCCATCCCACTCTGGAAGGCAAGGACCGCCAGCTGCAACTGTACCTGGCCCCGGACAACCGCTTCTACACCAAACTGGATTTCCGCCCACAGGGGTTCTATTACCTGCTGATCACCCCCAGCTCTGGCGAGTGGGAGATCGAAAGCAGCATCAATTTCGACAACGAGATCAGCGGGAAATACCTGACCCCGAACAGCTGATGGCCGACGAATCCTGTTTCCACTGTGGCCTGCCGGTCACGTCCGAAGGGAATTATCCGGTCACAATACTGGGCCAGGCGCGGCCCATGTGCTGCCCCGGCTGTCAGTCGGTGGCGCAAACCATTGTCGACATCGGCATGGAATCCTATTACCAGCACCGCCAGCAGTGTCCGCCGGGCAGTTCTCCGGCAGCGGAGCTGGTGCCGGACTTTCTGGAAAGCCTGAACAGCTGGGATGATCCAGGGCTGCAGGAAAGCTTTGTCCACTCACTGCCGCAAGGGTCCAAAGAGATCACTCTGCTGATTTCCGGGATTACTTGTGCCGCCTGTGTCTGGCTTCTGGAAAAGCATCTGCGGGACCAGGCTGGTATCGCGCAGTGTCACATCAACATGAGCAGTAACCTCGCGTTGGTCAGTTGGGACCCGGAGCAAACCAGCCTCAGCACCATCATCAAAGCCATTGCCCATGTTGGCTACAAGGCGGAGCCGTACACACCGGTGCAACAGGAAGCCATCATCAAACGTGAAAACAAGCAGGCTCTGTTGCGTATTGGTGTCGCCGGGCTGGGGGCCATGCAGGTAATGACCTATGCCGTCAGCCTGTACATGGGTGCCTTCGAAGGCATTGAGCCCGCCCACCAGCAATTCCTGCGCTGGGTCAGTGCTTTGGTCACCACTCCGGTTTTTTTCTATGCGGGTCTGCCGTTTTTACAGGGCGCGCTGCGGAGTCTGCGTAACCGCCACCTGTCAATGGACGTGCCGGTGGCCATTGCCCTCACCTTCGCCTATTTCTCCAGTGTGTGGGCCACCATCAGCAATGGCCCGGAAGTCTATTTCGACTCCGTCTGCATGTTCGTGTTTTTTCTGCTGGTTGGGCGCTATCTGGAGCTGCGCGCCCGCCATCGCTCCCAGAGCACCAGCATCCGCCTATCCCATTCCCAGCTGCAGACGGCCCGCAAACTGGATCACGAGGACAACCCGCTGCTGGTGCCGGCGGACAAACTGGTTCCCGGGGACCGGGTACTGGTGAAAGCCGGTGAGATCATTCCCGGCGACGGCCGTATTCTGCAGGGAACCGGTTCGGTGAACGAATCCATGCTGACGGGGGAGCAACTGCCCATCAGCAAACAGGTGGGGGACCTGGTGACCGGCGGCACCCTCAATGTGGAGCAACCCATTACCGTTGAAATCTCCACGCTGCCCGGCGAGAGCACCCTATCCACCCTCAAACGCCTGCTGCAGCGGGCCGAAGCCGAAAAGCCGGCTACCTTTGTCCTGGCCGACAGGATCGCATCCAAGTTTGTGTTGGCGGTGTTGATCACTTCCATTTGCGTGTACACCTACTGGTGGTTCCACGCGCCGGAAGACGCCTTCTGGATCATGCTGTCAGTGCTGGTGGTTACCTGCCCCTGCGCCCTCTCCCTGGCCACCCCCACGGCCATTACCGCCGCCACCGCCCGGCTTTCCCAAATGGGTTTTCTGGCCACCCGCGCTCATACCATTGAAGGATTGCGGCATATCACCGATGTGGTGTTTGATAAAACCGGCACCCTGACCCTGGGTGAATTCAAACTGGCAGAAACCGTGCCCATGCCCGGCGAGCACAGCGACACCCTGCTCACCCTGGCCACAGCCCTGGAGCAGATCTCAGAACACCCTATCGCCCGCGCCTTCCACGGATTCAAAGCACACCCCCACGTCAAGGACCGGCAGATCGCAGCCAACCAGGGCGTGGAAGGTCGATTGGCTGAGCGTACCTTGCGTATCGGCAAACCGGAATACGCCACACCGGCCGGCGTCACTGCCACGCCACCTGCCCCGTGTGGGCAATGGATCGTCCTGGCGGACCAGAACCGGATTCTGGGCTGGTTTCGTGTCGAAGACCAGTTGCGGGCGGATGCCGACACCCTGGTGCAGCATCTGCAGGCCAGCGGCAAACGCTGTCATGTACTCAGCGGCGACAGCAGCGGTCACGCAGAGGAGGTGGCGAGCCACCTGGGTGTGGACGCGGTGGTCGGCAACGCCACACCGCAGGATAAACTGACCTACATTCGCTCCCTGCAGGATAATGGCGCGAAAGTCCTGATGCTGGGGGATGGACTCAACGATGCACCGGTGCTGGCGGGTGCCGATGTTTCCATTGCCGTGGCCGGTGCCTCGGATCTGGCCCAGGTGGCGGCAGACGGCATTCTGTTGAGCCAGAGTCTGCAGCCATTACAGGGTATACTTCAGTTGGTGGAGCAAACCTATCGCATCATCCGGCAGAACCTTGCGTGGGCGCTGCTCTATAACCTGATTGCATTGCCCATGGCTGCCGCCGGCTTCATCCCGCCCTGGGCCAGCGCCCTCGGCATGTCCGCCAGTTCCCTGTTAGTGGTGCTCAACGCACTACGGCTGAACCGGTGAAGTGTCCTCCCGGCCTGTATAACGGAGTCTGATTATGGATATCATTTTTCTGCTGATTCCCCTTGCCCTGGTGTTGCTGGTGGTGGCGGTGGCAGCGTTTTTCTGGGCCGTACGCAGCGATCAGTTTGACGATCTTGACCGGGAAGCCAGCCGCATTCTGTTCGAAGAGGATTCCCCACCGCCGTCCGCCGACGCGCGACCATCCAAGCACGGGCCCAAAGCATAACATGGGGTTCAGTTATGACCTGATCGCGGCCTTTGCCGTCGGCTTTATGGGAAGCCTGCACTGCATTGGCATGTGTGGCGGAATCAGCAGCGCTCTGTCCACCGCCATTCAGCCGCAGCAGGGTGGCTCCCTGTGGCGGCCGCTCCGTTACCAGTTGCTGTACAGCGTCGGACGCATCGCGGCTTACGCCTGTGCCGGTGCGGTCATCGGCTTCATCGGCGCCGGCCTCTATTCCCAGCTGCCAACCCAGGGTCCGTCGTACCTGCGGATGTTTGCTGGTGTCATGATGATCCTGCTGGGTTTTTACCTGAGCGGATGGTGGAAAATCCTGAACCAGCTGGAGCGGGCCGGCAGCCGGGTCTGGAAGCGAATTGCACCGTTTACCCGGCGCTTTATTCCGGTTGATCGCCCCCACAAAGCCCTGGCCCTGGGCTTTCTCTGGGGCTGGCTTCCCTGTGGGTTGGTGTACAGCGCACTCACCTGGTCCCTGGGTGCCGGTGGCGCCGGTCGGGGCGCCTTGCTGATGCTGTATTTTGGATTGGGCACGTTGCCGGCCATGATCAGCGTGGGGACCTTCAGCCACCTGCTGGCGGATTTTGCCCGCGCCAGCAGCACCCGGCTGGTGGCCGCCCTGATGTTGATGGCATTTGGGATCTGGACCATCGCAGCCCAGCTCGGTCATTGATTTGTCCACTGTTTCCCGTTAGCTTCAGGCTATGAATTCAGTCGACACAGACAGTTTCACCTGCACTCTGCCCTGGCGCACCCGGAATCACTACCACCTGCTGGTGGATGGCGATCAGTTTTTTCCCCGCATTATGCAGGCGGTGGACTCCGCCACCAGCGCCGTGGACGTGGAAATGTATCTGTTTGAATCCGGCGGGATCGCCAACCAGATGATTGACCACCTGCTGGCAGCACGACAACGGGACGTGTATGTTCGGCTGTTACTGGACCATGTGGGTTCCCACAACCTCAATCACAGTGATCGCGACCGGCTGCGTAACGCGGGGGTGGATCTGCGCTTTTTCAATCGGGTCAAGCGCCACAAACAGCTGCGCAACTTCTCCCGCGACCATCGTAAAATCGTCTTGGTGGATTGTGCCGTGGCCTTCATTGGCGGCGCCGGGGTGACCGACGCGTTTTCACCCCAGCACCACGGTGAACGCGCCTGGCACGACGCCATGGTGGAAATTCGCGGCGATCTGGTTCACGACTGGCAGCTGCTGTTCGAACGCACCTGGCAACACTACGATGCCATTCACGATGAGGAACTGCGGGCCAAACTGAAACGCGCATTTGACCTGCCACAGGCAGCCCCGTTGATGAACCGCGGCATTCCACAGGCGCGCATCGTTGCCAGTCGCGGCCTGGGGCACAAACCCATTCTGGGCTCCCTGATCAGCGAAATAAAAAAATCCTCCCAGCGGGTCTGGTTGTGTACCGCCTATTTCTATCCTTCGCGAAAACTGCTAAAAGCATTGCGCAAAGCTGCACTCAGGGGTGTGGATGTCCGCCTGCTGCTGCCCGGGGACCATACGGATCATCCCAGCGTGCGTTACGCCGGCCGCTCCTGGTATCGGCAGTTACTGGAAGACAAAGTACGGGTGTTTGAATACCAGCCCCGTTTCCTGCACCTGAAAACCGCGCTGGTGGATGACTGGGTGACCATTGGTTCCTGTAATTTTGACCGCTGGAATCTGCATTGGAATCTGGAAGCCAACCTGGAAGCGTTGGACCCGGCCCTGAATCAGCCGGTTCAGATCATGCTGGAACAGGATCTGCGCGCCAGCAAAGAAATCACCCTGACCAGCTGGAAACGCCGCAGTTGGCATGAAAAAATACGGGAACGATTCTGGAAGTGGGTGGCAGTCTTTCTGGCCCGTCTGCCCAACGACTGATGATTTCGATGACTTAGATGATTTCGATGACTTAAAGGATTCACTGTGGAACACAGCAGCATCATCAACCAATTGATCATTGTTCTGGCCGCCTCGGTGGCTGCCGCCGCCCTGTTCCACCGACTCAAGGTTCCCACCATTATCTGCTATCTGCTGGTGGGCGTGATCCTCGGCCCCAAGGAGCTGGACCTGGTAAATGATGTCAGCCAGTTCCAGTTGATCGCCGAATTCGGGGTCGCCTTCCTGCTTTTCACCCTCGGGCTGGAGTTCTCCCTGCCCCACCTGATCGCATTGCGGCGGGTGGTATTCGGCATGGGAACACTGCAGGTGCTGATCTGCATCAGTGTGTTTGGCGGACTGATCTATCTGTCCCGGATGGTGTACGACATCACCGTCACCGGCACCCTGATTGCGGCGGCGGCCATTGCCCTTTCCTCCACCGCCATTGTCAGCAAAGAGCTATCCGCCCGCAACGAGATCGCCACAGCCCACGGCCACATCGCCATCGGCATCCTGCTGTTCCAGGACATCGCAGCGATCATTATCCTGGTGCTGATTTCGGTAGGGGGTGATGCCGGCGGTGAGCAGATGCTGTCATCGCTGGCCATCGCCGGCGCCAAGGCCGTCGGCTTCTTTTTCGCAGTGGTGGCCATCGGCAAATGGTTGCTGCCGCCCCTGTTTATGGAGATCAGCAAAACCCGTTCGGAAGAGCTGTTCGTATTGACCGTGTTGGTGGTGGCACTGCTGGCCGCTGCAGCGGCCCACGCCCTGGGTCTGGCCATGGCACTGGGTGCCTTTATGGCGGGGATGATGCTGGGGGAAAGCCACTTTCGCCACCAGATTGAAGCGGAGATCCGGCCTTTCCGTGACGTGTTGCTGGGGATCTTTTTTGTCAGCATCGGCTTGATCATCGATGTGGATCTGATCACCACCTATTGGCCCAGGATACTGCTGTTCAGCATCTGCCTGATCATCTTCAAGACCGCACTGATCGCCCTGCTCTGCCGCCTGTTCGATTATTCCGGGACCGTTTCCATCCGCACCGGCCTGGTCTTAAGCCAGGGTGGGGAGTTTGGTTTTGCCCTGCTGGCACTGGCGGTGAAAGGTTCATTGGTACCCCACGATGTGGCCTCGTTCTTCCTCTCCATCATTGTCATCAGCATGGCGGCAACCCCCTTCCTGGTCTCCAACAGCGAAAAAATTGCTGCCCGGCTGCTGGTACGCAAACAGCAGAAAGCAGAGCCCGCCGAGGACAATCTGGAAGACGCCCACCTGGAAGGGTTGGACCACCACGTTATCCTCTGTGGCTATGGTCGCGTGGGCCAGACCATTGCCCGTTTCCTGCTGCAGGAGAACATTCCCTATGTAGCGGTGGATGATGACCCGGTGCGGGTGCAACGGGCCCGCGCCGCCGGTGAGCACGTGCATTATGGCAGCGCCCGCAAACTGAAAGTGTTGCAACAACTGGGATTGATGCAGGCCAACCTGGTGGTGATCAGTTTTGATGATCACGCCACCGCCCGGCATATGATTCACGAGATTCGTCAGGTGCGGGATACCGTGCCCATCCTGGTCCGTACCCGGGACGATGCCCACCTGCTGGAACTGCAGGAAGCCGGCGCCACCGAGGTCATCCCCGAAACCCTGGAGGCCAGCCTGATGCTGGTGAGCCATGTGATGGTGGCCCTCGGGCGCTCCGGACGGGAGGTGTTCCGCTCCATTGACCAGGTGCGCAAGGAGCGCTACAAGATGCTGCACGGTTTCATCGTCGGCCAGCATGGCGCCTATGGCATGTCCAGTTACCAAGGGCATCTGCAGCCAATCTACATACCCGGCACCTGTTACGCTGCCAACAAAACCGTGGGGGAACTGAAAGTGGAAGCCAAAGGCGCCAGCATCCACACCATCCGCCGCGGCAACGATACGGTAATGAACCCGGGTGACGACACCGTCCTACTGCCCGAAGACGTGGTGGTGGTGACCGGGGAACACGCCGCCATTGAAGCCGCGGAAGCCTATCTGCTGAGCGGCAACTGATGACCGTATAAAACCACACCCCATAAAAACCTGACTCTTTAGACAAAAATATTTTTTGCTTTCAGGTTAAATACTTAGGATATTGAACTAACCTGATGGTTAGGGAATGTGGATTAAGCGGATGAATTTTTCTGCCGGTCCAGTGCCCTTGTAGTCAGCAGTTATCTGAAAGTACCGGGTATAGTAAATGGGAATAAACCCTCTGGATTTCCGCCAGTACGTCGTTCGGCCCACCCTGAAAAAACTGGGTAAATGGTCCCCCTCCCTCGAAAATCTTCTCCTCGGCTCCGCTGCACAAGCCTCCCAACTGGGAGTGGAGTTGCATTGTGAGAACGGAGTAGGCGTTTATAAAATCAGGAAGGAACTGCACCATCGCGTCTGGGACGAGTTTCTGGCTTTTGATGCGGACCTGGCCAGTAAGGTAAGGGGCTTTGCCTCGCAACGGGAATTCCTGGCCAATCCGGATATGGAACTGGCCATCAACCTGGCGTATTCCACGGCCATTGCCTGGGGCGTCTATGCACTCAACAAAGCCGTCATTCCGGAGGATGAAACCAACACAGAAGCCCTGGCCTGGTGCTGGTATCACCACTTCCGCACCGACGAGCGCCTGAAGCCTGAGCATTTCATCAACGGCTATAAAAAACTGCACCCCGCGAAAGACGCCGTTGTCGCCGCCTGATTCTAGTTAAGGGCGGCGCCCGGCTCCGGCAAACCCAGCGCCTGCCAGATGTTCTCCATGGCCTCCACCGCCCGCAGCGGCAATTTGTAATGCACAAACGGCGATACTTCGGTGATGCCGGGATTGATTTCAATGACTTTCGCGTTCCAACGCCGGGCTTCGAACACCGGTTGGGATATGTAGGGAAATACGCTGGTGGTGCCGATGCTGAATACCAGATCAAAACCGCGCACCATTTCCCGATGCAACTGGGCCACCGCGTCCTCCGGCAGCATTTCACCAAACAGCACTACATTCGGTCGCATCACCCCATGACATCGTGGGCAATAGGGAACGGATTCAATCTGGCTGTAGTCCCCTGCCTGCTCCTGAAAGTGGCATTTCATGCAATGTAGTGTTCCCACCTTGCCGTGGATCTCGATCAGCTGCCGACTGCCGGCGGCGCGGTGAAAGCCATCAATGTTTTGGGTTAACACCCAGCTCTGGGGTTTCAGTTGCTCGATGCGGGCAATGAGTTGATGCGCCAGGTTGTAACCCGCCCCGCGACAGGCACGCTCCACCTGCAGCAGATATTTCCAGGTCAACTCCGGGCGTTGACGCAGCATCTCCCCGGACAATGCCACCTCGATGGGTACACCTTCATCCGTATGAGCGTCATCATAGAGGCCGCCAATACCGCGATAGGTGGGTAAACCGGAATCCGCAGAAATCCCCGCTCCAGTAATAAACAGAATCCGGTTGGCCTGATGAATCAGGTCCGCGATTTCTGCATAGGCCGGTTGCTTCATATCACCTCACTTCACACTGAACCACCGATGTTATGCCGGGTATTCTCCTGTCGGCAACAGAGTGCATTTTTCTCCAGCGGAACCAGATGACGGAACATGCGGTCCAGCAGGCCCCTGGGATCACGATCGGAATCCGGCTCCAGCAGCACCCGCCCCCAGGACAGGTACAAAGCATCCTGTACCACCGCAGCCCGTTCCAGAACCGTAAGATGGGACAGGCTTTCCCGCAGCCGCTCCAGTTGGGAATTCACCAGCGCTTCATCACCGGTCAGCAACACCACGAAACGGCCGCCGCTGATCCGACTGGCGTTGTCCTCCTTGCCCACCAGTACGGCACGGATTTTACGGGCGATTTCCCGCAACAGATCGTCACCGGTCTCTGCCCCGCGCTGCTCATTCAGATACGCAAAATGCTCAATGTGAACCGCCACCAGCACCAGCCATTTTCCAGTCTGAGAGCACAGGCTCCAATGGGTCAGCAGTTTGTCTTCAAAAGATACCCGATTCATCAGGCGGGTGACGCGATCCAGGCTCGCGTCGGCATTGACCCGGTCATTCAGGGCGCGCAGTTGGTTTTTCTCATGTTCGATCAACTGGGATTTCAAGAAGCTTTCCCGGGACATTCTTTCAGTTTTGATGGACACCATCACCGACACCACCGTACTGCTGAACATAAAGAACAGGACATGGGATGAAATCTCCAGACTCATGGTGTCCAGATACACCGCAGCCCCCACCATCAGCAGTAACACCAGACCCAAGGTGTTGGTGAAGTTCAACGGCAGGCGGATGAAGGTGAACACCACCACCTCCACCAGGAAGACATTGCAGTAATACATGAGTTTGATGGGCTGGCTCACCTCCTGGGCAATCAACAACAATGTGCCGGACACCAGGAGAGTATTGACCGCCACCACCCAATACTTCCAGGTCAGGCGTTTGGAGCGGCGGGCATACAGATAGGTGCCCATCAGGGTGGCTATGACCAGGCCACGGATGGTGAGGGTCAACGGGCTCAGATGCAAGCCGGTGCTCCATTCCACCACGTAGCTGAAAGAAAGCAGCAAGGCTGCCAGCAGGGAAGAAATCCGAATCGCATCGCAATACCAGTCTTTCTGGCCTTCCTGGTAACGCTGTTCCAGCTCACTCATGAATCCCATTTCAAGGAATGATCCGGTTCGCAGGCAAGTCAGCTCTTCGGTCGCATCGGTGTATCGTTTATTGTTATCCACATCCCTAACCGCGCAGTAAACAATCCATTGAAAAATGAGTCTACCGTGTTGGCTATTGCCTTTCCAGCCATGCTTGAATGACCCGGGCCAGCTGCGTCGCCCAAGGCAATTAGGTGAAGTAACCAGCGATCAGCGGTTGGCCGACATTTCGGGGCGATACACCTGGATGCGGTTGCGGCCACTTTTCTTGGCGTAGTACAGGGCTTCGTCGGCAAACCCCACCAGATCACCGGCCGCCAGCCGTTCATCAGGCACCAGGGCCGCCACGCCGACGCTGATAGTGACATGGTCGTTTACCGGTGACATGGGATGGGGCAACCGCAAGTCCCGCACACCCTGGCAGATGATACGGGCAATATTGGCGGCCTCCTCCACGTCCAGGGCCGGCAGAATCACTGCGAACTCTTCCCCACCGTAGCGGGCCACCAGATCACCCGGTCGCCGCACCATCTGTTTCATGCATTGCGCCACCTGCTTGATGCAGAGATCACCCTGCTGATGGCCGAAGCTGTCGTTATAGGATTTGAAGTAATCGATGTCGCACATCAGCATGGCCAGGTTGTAGCCCCGGCGCCGCGCCCGACGCCACTCCTCGTCCAGCACCTGATCGAAGGAGCGCCGGTTGCCAATGCCGGTCAGAGGGTCCACTTCTGCCAGATCCTTGAGTCGGGAATTGAGCTTTTTCAACTGCTGGTTCTTACGATGGATTAGCAGCTTCTGCAAAAACTCCCGGCGACTGGAGCGGTCTGCCGAGTACTGGGCCAATAAACACAGGCCGACGGCGCCGGAACTGAGGAAGAGGTAATACAGCAGGAACGTATTGCGGGTGCCGTCAGGAAACAGAATCAACAGATAGCTGACCACAAACAGCACAGCGCTGCTCAGCGCCGGCCAGAAGCGCATACGACCGATGGTGATGCCGGCCATGATGATGGCCAGTTCGCTCAGCAGATAGAGCCCTTTATGTTCCTCGGGCACCACCCGCACCATGGTCAACGTGGTGACCGACAACCAGAACAGGCCCAGCACCACCAGCTTGTCCTGATACAGATCGAGCTTGCGGGTATGCACTAAAAACCAGATAGCGATCAATCCGGGCATGCCCATGGCATATCGGATCTTGTAGATTGGCTCCACCAGCGGGCCCAGCATCATCCAGTCAAAAATACCGTACAGGAAATAAAGCCCGATCAGGATGTTCACCAACTGGCGGATATAACGCCGATCCCGCAAACCACAGTAGCGGCGGTAGCGGGCTTCCAGCGCGCCATCGAAGCGCAGGCGCATGCGGTTGACATAGAACTGCCCTTCCAGCTCGGAACGAACCAGATCCGCTGTTTTATCCTGCTGATTATCGTGGTTACCGCTGGAAACTGATTTCTCCACGCTCATCCACTCTTATGCCTGTTCCGCAAAATCACTACCTGAATTTTTTATTCTAACAGCAGAAGCCGTTCCCATGCCGGAAAGGATGTCCGATTCGAACATAAAAATGCCCTCACGGGGAGGGCATCAAAAGCAAACGGGGTAATATCCTGTTAATGCAGGCAGGCAAACAGCCGCCGTCGATAACGAGCAACCGCAGGGTCCCCTTCCAGCAGCTCAATCAATTTGAGAATGGCCAGGCGGGCGCCATCGTCTTTGAATTCACGATCTTTTTGCACAATCTCCAGGAAAAGCTCCATGGCCGCATCCGGTTCCCCAGCCAGGACACAGGTGGCGGCCATGTAGTACCGGGCTTCCAGATCGTTGCTGTCCTGGGCGACACGATACTGCAGGGATTCAGCACTTTCGAACCCGGCCAGCTCACGCAGAAAGAACAGTCGCGCCAGGCCAGGCATTTTCACCTTTTCATCGGCGATGTTATCCAACACCGACTGGGCATCATCCAGGCGCTCAACATCCATCAGCACATCGGCCATCAGGATCTGGTATTTGAGTTCCTTGGGCTGCTCTTTCATCGCCATCTGCAGGGCATCGATGGCCTGGTCATAGGCCCCCATGGCACGGGCCTGCTCCACCTGCGCAGCCAGATCCATGGCTGCGTCGGCTTCCGGCTCTGCCTCCACCGCATCCCCCAGATAGGGCGCCAGCAGATTCCGGATCTCAGATTCCGGTTGCGCGCCATTCAGCTCGCCAGCCAGCTGGCCCTGAACGATCAGTTTGAGTGACGGGATGCTGCGCACGCCCAGTTGCTGGGCCAGCATTTGATTGGTATCGGTATCCACCTTGGCCAGTACGAACTGCCCGGCATGCTCATGGGCAATTTTTTCCAACACCGGCGCCAGCGCTTTACAGGGCTCGCACCACTCCGCCCAAAAATCCAGAAGCACCGGCATACGCGCAGACAACTGCACGACATCATTTATATTCTGGGGGGTTACATCGACGATATAGTTGGCTTCTGAATAGTTCGCTTCTGACATGCGGATCCCAAATCACATCACTCTGTTATGTCTCAATGGGATAGCAGAGTAACCGTACATTCAGGTGGAGTCAAAGCCTGTCTGCGGGGATCACACCAGGGTGGTCGCGGAGGCGGCAGGGCTATCGGATGATTGCTGGCATTGTTGCAGCACGCACCCCGCCAGCTCATGACCACGATCAGCCGCCAGGGCCAGCCAGTGGGTGGCGGCCTTGCTGTCCTGATGGGCCAGGCTGCCGTCGAAATACGCCTTGCCCAGCTGATACTGAGCCTCGGTGTCGCCACCTTTGGCAGCCATGCGAATGTATTCCAGGCCGCTGCGTTTAACCGCTCTGCCCACACCACAGTTGTAAAGCAGGCTGCCCAACTGGGACATGGCAGAGACATGGCCGTGATCGGCGGAATACTGCAACATCTTCAGGGAGAAACGGGAGGGATAAATGCGGCCACGCTGGCACTGCATATCGATAATTCTATTGGCCGCGCGATACGAAAAACGGGCAATCATACTGCATTCATTGTCAATGCTATCTGCAATCATTTCCCCAACCACTGATCGTTTGAAAAACAGCAACCGTGAGAGCCGCAAACCGGGCCCGGATAACAATGGCCGCATAGGCTACTCCCATTGCCCTGCTTTGCCAACACAGAATTTATATTTCGATACAAACGCTTTACGGCCTCGAAATTCTATCCACAAAATCTGTGGACAACTCTGTGGATGTTTTGGTGACAAGACCCCAGGCTTGGCACCAGCTCTGAACCCCACTCAATTTGATCATTTTTTATACATATAAAAATTCTAATATTTTCAATTACTTACTTAAATCACATTTCAATATCAGAAACTTACATGCAGTTTCTAATGAAAATATCAGGATTCCCCAGGCTGTTAACAATGTGTCGATCTGATGTCAATATTCACAGGCGACAAGCATAAAAAAACCGGCCCTTGGCCGGTTTTTCTCACTTTTTAACCATCTTGGCGGCGGCTTTTTCAATCTGCTCCAACTGCGCTTCCAACTCGCTGATGCGTTGCGTCAACAGATCCACGTCCGCCCGCGTAGGAATATTCAGCCGGTGCAGCGCCTTGGAAACACGGATATCAAACGCCTTCTCGACCTTCTCCCAGGAGCCGGTGGCGCGGGCCCGTACGGTTTCCACTTTTTCTTTTGCCACCGTCAACGGTTTGTCCACGATGGCCCGGGTACGGGCTTCCAGTTTTTCGCCGTCCTGCACCAGGGCATCAAACAGCTTGCTGCCCTCTTCTTCCGCCTTGGAATAGGCGCCCAATCCGGCCAACCAGATCTGATTGGCCGATTCTTTTACCCGGTCAGCCATCTGTTCTGCCAGCTGGCCCACCTGGTTGTCTGTTCCTGAAGTTTTCTTGTCACCCATCTTGTCGCCCATGATGTTCTCACTTGCCTGATACCGGGTGGATATAAAACCCGGTGGGTATTGCCAATTGCCATGCCCATGCTGCACAACTGTAACCGTGCAACCCTAACAGGGCCCATTAGAATATTCATACTAGGAATGATGCCGCCAGGCAAGCCTACTCTTTAATGGGCTTAAAAAGCATGTACAATGCGTCCTTCGCTACGCACCACTCACCGCATACAGACCTGATTTAGCCCCATGAGCATTGATTTTCTTGAGAATTTTCCCACCAAGTCCGGCGACCAGCGGATCTGGTCCAACCTTTGGGGAAGCGGCCAGGCCTGGGCTCTGGCACAGGTGGCAAAACGCCATAAGGGTCTGACACTGGTGGTGACGGCCAACACCCTGAGTGCCCTGCAGCTGGAACAGGAGGTGCCGTTCTACGCCGAGGCGGACATCGAGGTGCTCACTTTTCCTGACTGGGAAACCCTGCCCTACGACAGCTTCTCGCCGCACCAGGACATCATCTCCCAACGCCTCGCCACCCTCAGCCAGTTACCCAGCCTGCAGCGGGGGATTCTGGTGGTTCCGGTGTCCACCCTGATGCATCGAATTGCTCCGCAGTCGTTCATGGCCGGGCAGACGTTGATCCTGGACGTGGGGCAGAAGTTCGACCTCAGTCTGGTGCGCCGGCAACTGGAACAGGCCGGTTACCGGGCTGTGGACATGGTGCTGGATCACGGCGAATACGCGGTCCGCGGTGCCATCCTGGATCTGTTCCCCATGGGCAGCCAGGTGCCTTACCGCATCGACCTGTTCGACGATGAAATCGATACGCTGCGCTCCTTTGACCCCGAGACCCAGCGCTCCATCGAAAAGGTTGAGCAGATCCGGTTGCTGCCGGCCAAGGAATTCCCCCTGCACGATGACGCCATTGCACAGTTCAAAGAGCGCTTCAAACAGACTTTCGATGTCGACCCCCGCAGTTGCCCGGTCTATCAGGACATCAGCGATGGCATCGCCAGCGCCGGCATCGAGTATTATCTGCCGTTGTTTTTCCAGAACACCGCCACGGTGTTTGATTTTCTGCCGGACAACACCTTGCTGATCAGCGCCGAAGGGGTGCAGGCGAGCGCCGAGCATTTCTGGGTGGATTGCAACAACCGCTATGAGGAATTGCGCTATGATCGCCAGCGTCCGATCCTGCCACCCGCCAGCCTGTTCCTGGCCGATGACGAACTGAACCGGGCGCTGAAACAACTGCCCCGTATCCAGTTTCGCAAGGGCCCGGCGGAAGACAAAGACCATCACTCTGACCTGCCGTTGCGGGAACCCCCGACCCTGCCCATCAACGCCAAGGCCAACAATCCGCTGATGCATGTGGAAGCCTACTGCATGAGCAGCACCGAGCAGCAGCAACGCCTGCTGTTTGTAGCGGAATCCGCCGGGCGCCGGGACACCCTGCTGGACCTGTTGAAGCGCATCCGCATCACCCCCAAGCCCGCCGCTGACTGGCCGTCCTTCACCCGCGCCAGTGACCCCATCATGATCACGGTGGCGCCACTGAGCGAAGGCCTGGTGCTGAGTGCACCGGCGGTCAGCGTCATCACAGAATCCCAGCTGTTCGGCAACCGGGTCATGCAGCGGCGGCGACGCAAACGGGGCGACGACAACGCAGAGAACGTTATCCGCAATTTGACGGAGTTGAATGCGAACGATCCGGTGGTCCACATTGATCATGGGGTGGGACGCTACAAAGGCCTGCAAACCCTGGAGTTGGACGGACAGAAGCAGGAATTCCTTACCCTGGAGTACGCCAACGAAGCCAAGTTGTATGTGCCGGTCTCTTCCCTGCACCTGATCAGCCGCTATTCCGGTGCCAGTGACGCCCTGGCGCCCCTGCACCGCCTGGGTACGGATCAATGGAGCAAGGAAAAGCGCAAGGCCGCCGAGCAGATCCACGACACCGCCGCAGAACTGTTGAACATCTATGCCCGCCGGGCAGCCAAGCCAGGCCACGCCTTCGACATCAACCGGCAGGATTATGAAGCCTTCTGCGAGGGTTTCCCGTTCGAGGAAACCCCGGATCAGCAGGCCGCCATTGACGCGGTCATTGCGGATATGACCTCAGACCGCCCCACCGACCGCCTGGTGTGTGGCGATGTGGGCTTCGGCAAAACCGAAGTGGCTATGCGGGCGGCATTTGTGGCCGTGCAGGCCGGTCGCCAGGTGGCGATTCTGGTGCCCACCACCCTGCTGGCGCAACAGCATTATGAAACCTTCAAAGACCGCTTTTCCGACTGGCCAGTGCAGGTGGAAGTGCTGTCCCGCTTCAAGACCGGCAAGGAGCAGACCAAAGCCCTGAACCTGGTGGCCGAAGGCAAAATCGACATCGTCGTGGGCACCCACAAACTGCTGCAGGAAAGCGTCGTCTTCAAGAATCTGGGCCTGATCATCGTCGATGAGGAGCACCGTTTCGGCGTACGCCACAAGGAACGCCTGAAAGAAATGCGGGCGGACGTGGACATGCTCACTCTCACCGCCACCCCCATTCCCCGCACCCTGAACATGGCCATGTCCGGCGTGCGCGATATGTCCATCATCGCCACACCACCGGCCAAACGCCTCTCCATCAAGACCTTTGTGCGGGAGGAAAACAAACCGGTCATCAAGGAAGCCATTCTGCGGGAGCTGCTGCGGGGCGGGCAGGTGTATTTCCTCCACAATGAAGTGAAATCCATCGAACGCCGGGCGGAGGAAATCCAGAAGCTGGTGCCGGAGGCCCGCATTGTGGTGGCCCATGGCCAAATGCGCGAACGGGAGCTGGAACAGGTCATGTCCGACTTCTACCACAAGCGTTACAACCTGTTGATGTGCACCACCATCATCGAAACCGGGATCGACGTGCCTTCCGCCAACACCATCATCATCGATCGCGCCGACAAGTTCGGACTGGCACAGTTGCATCAGTTACGGGGCCGGGTTGGACGCTCCCACCATCAGGCCTACGCCTATCTGCTGACGCCCAACCCCAAGGCCATCACCACCGACGCCCGCAAACGCCTGGAGGCCATAGCGGAAGCCCACGACCTGGGGGCCGGCTTTACTCTGGCCAGCCACGACCTGGAGATCCGCGGCGCCGGAGAGCTGCTGGGAGAGGAACAAAGCGGCAATATGAACAGCATCGGCTTTTCCCTCTACATGGAGTTGCTGGAAGAAGCCGTGCAGTCCATCAAGGAGGGTAAAACCCCCAACCTGGACAAGCCGTTCAAACAGGGGGCGGAAATCAACCTGCGCATTCCGGCCCTGATCACCGATGATTACCTGCGAGACGTACACACCCGCCTGATCACCTACAAGCGCATTGCCAACGCCAAGAACGACGACCAGCTGGATGAGTTGCGGGTGGAAATGGTGGACCGTTTCGGCAGCCTGCCGGAATCCACCAAAAACCTGTTTCGCCTTACCCGCGTCAAGCTGCGCGCCCAGGCCATGGGGCTCAGTAAAATTGACGCCGGTCCCCGGGGCGGACGGGTGGAATTCGGGGCCGAGACCAAGGTCCACCCTCTCACCATCGTGAAAATGGTTCAAATTCAGCCCCAGTTCTATAAACTGGACGGGGCCGATAAGCTAAAATTCGCCATCGAAAGCGAGACCGCCGAGCAGCGCCTGGACCTGATCGAAGAGCTGCTGGACAAACTCAGCGTAAACCCGGAACGCAAGTAACCTGAAATGACATCACTGATACAACTATGACATCACTGATAACATGCTCCCGTTTATGGTGTGCAGCCCTATTTGCAACTCTGTTTGCGCTTTCCACCCTCAGCTTCTCCACAACAGTACAGGCTGCGCAGGAAAAAGCCCCGCCCTGGTACCAGGTGTCGCTGGTGGTATTCAAGCATCGCAACAGCCCCATGGGCAATGAAACCTGGCCCGCCCCGGAAACACTGGAATTGTCCTTCCCCCAGGGCATTCTGGAACTGGAACCCGCCAGCGAGGCTGCCAAATCCAATCCCTCAGAGGAACAGGTGGCCTTTCGCAGCACCCAGCCGCTGGATGAGGAATTCAGGCAGGCCTTACGCAGTATCAAGCTCAGTTCCAACTACGAGATCATGACCACCGCCAGCTGGAACCAGCCGGCCCTGGATGGCAACCAAGCCATTCCCATCCTGATTCAGGCCGGTAATGAATATGCCGGGTATTACGAACTGGAAGGCAGCATCACCCTGGTGGTGTCCCGCTACCTGCACCTGAAAACAGACCTGTGGCTGTCGGAATACATTCAGAAAGTGGAAATGGTGGCTCCCTGGTGGGAAACCTCCAACACCGTGACCGGGGGTGAAGACCTGGATTCGCCCACGTATCAGGAAGTGGATTTCAGCAGTAACGCCTACAGTGAGACCATCACACGCTATGAATCGGTTCGTACCGTGGTGCTGAATGAATCACGCCGAATGCGCAGTGGTGAGCTGCACTATCTGGACAACCCCATGTTCGGCGTGCTGGTAAAAGTGGTTCCCTATTCCCCGGAAACCATGGACAGCGCCCTGCCGGACAGCCCCCTGAAGGATGCCAGCCCGATCAGCCTGCGCTGAGTTCTGTTTAGATCAACTCAACCATTGGGCCAGGATGGCGCGCACATTGCCCATGCCATTCTGGATGGCCCGCTCAATGTCTGCCATGGTGATGATGCCTTCGCTGCGTCCGGCGGCCATGTTCACCACCAGCGCCAGGCAGGCGTATTCCAGCTCCGCCTCGCGCGCCAGTGACGCTTCCGGCATGCCGGTCATACCGACAATGTCACAGCCATCCCGCTCCAGTTTGTCCACTTCCGCAGCCGTCTCCAACCGTGGCCCCTGGGTCGCAGCATAGACGCCGTTAGCGTGGACCTGGATACCCAGATTCGCCGCCGCCGACAACAACCCCTCGCGCAGGTGTTGCGCATACGGATAGGAAAAGTCCACGTGCAGCACATTGCCGCGATCCGCGAAAGTAAACTCCCGCCCCCAGGTGTAATCAATGATCTGATCCGGAATCACCAGGCTCTCCGCCCCCATGGCGGGATTGATACCGCCCACCGCATTGACTGCAATGATGTCCGTGACACCGACCTGCTTGAGGGCGTGGATATTGGCGCGATAATTCACCTGGTGTGGCGGCACCGTATGGCCCTTGCCATGACGGGCCAGAAACACCACGGATTTGTGGCCAAAGCGGCCGAATTCCAGGGGTGCTGAAGGGGTCCCGTAGGGGGTTTCCACCGTGCGGGATTCGGTCAGCTCCAGGCCGTCCAGTTCAGTGAGGCCGGTGCCCCCAACAATTGCAATCAAACTCATGGACTAAGCCTTACATTCCTTTTACTGCATAGATGCCGTCCGCATTGCGCAGATAGCCTTTGTAATCCATACCATAGCCAAACACGTAGCGATCAGGCACCTCGAGGCAGGTGTAGTCCGCCTTGAAGTCCGCCACGTATTTACGATCGTGGACCTTGTCCACCAGCACAGCGCACCGGATGGAAGCCACGTTCTGGGCCCGACAACTCTCGATGATTTTATAGAGGGTCTGCCCCTCATCCAGAATGTCGTCCACCAACAAAACATGGCGCCCTTCCAGGCTGTGTTGCGGCAACACTTTCCAGTTCAGCTCCGAACCGGAAGTTTCCATCCCGTAGCGGGTCACATGGATATAATCAATTTCCAGGGGGAAACGCAGACACATCGCCAGCCGCGCGCCGAACATCATGCCCCCTTTCATCACCACCAACACCAGCGGATCTTTATCCGCCAGATCCTCTTCGATTTTGTGGCTGATGGCTTCTATGGACCGCTCAATCTGCTGATCAGTCCAGATGCAGTCGGCCTCCCGCCAGATTTTATCCACTTCCTGTACTGTCACACTCATGCTGGGTCCTCAATTCTGCTTTCACTGTTCTGGGCGGCATCGTCGATGACATGCAGCGTCCGCGTGGGGAAGGCAAACTCCGCCCCATGTTGCTGTACGATGTCGGAGATTTTAAACAACACATCCTGTTTGACCTCATGGTACTTCACCCAGTTGGTGGTGATCGTCATGCAATAGACAAAGAAATCCAGGGAGGACGCGCCATACTGGTTGAAGTTCACAATCATGGTCTGGTTGTGGTCGATCTCCGGATGCTCGGCGAGCATGGCCTTCACCGCCGCCACAATGTCCGGCAACCGGTTCACATCGTCATAGCGGACCCCCATGGTTTCATAGATGCGACGGTGTGTCATGCGGGAGGGGTTTTCCAATGCAATGCTGGTGAAGGTGGAATTGGGCACATACAAAGGCCGCTTGTCGAAGGTGCGGATAATGGTCAAACGCCAGCCGATATGCTCCACCGTGCCTTCGATGCTGCGGTCCGGTGAGCGCACCCAGTCCCCCACCGAAAATGGCCGGTCCAGATACACCATGAGGCCACCAAAGAAATTGGCCAGCAGATCCTTGGCAGCAAAGCCCACGGCAATACCGCCGATGCCACCGAAAGCCAGCACCCCGGAAATAGAGATCCCCATGGACTGGGCAATCACCAGGCCACCGGTGATCAACACCGACAGGCGCAACAGTTTGGCCATGGCGGTGACCGTGGTTTCATCCAGGGGTTGCTGGGTGTAGCCGGGTGTTTTCAGCAGTTCTTCCGCCTTGGAAATCATCCGAATCAGGAACCAGAGCACCACGCTGATCACTAGCACCACGAACACCGGCCTGATCAGGGCGGCGAAGGACTCCTCCATCAACGGCTCCATGATTTCCGCCACAATGCGGGTGCCCACCACCAGCATGAAGGCCCGCGACGGTTTGCGCACAGCCCACAGGAAGGCGTCGTCCCACAGGTTCTGGGTTTTGGCGAACTGTATTTCCAGGCGATCGTAAAACTTGCGGGCAATGTAGTTGGCCATCAGGGTGATAAACACCACCACAAACACCTGTATGACCCAATCCTGGCTTCCATTCATCTGCTGCCACCACTGTAGTACCCTATCCACTTACTGCACTCCCAACTGTTCAATGGATTGTCTGATCTGCTGATAGCGGGGCGCCTGCTGCAGGGCTTCCCAATTGACCTCATCGCGGGCCAGCATGGCCCTCAGGCGGTTCTGGTTGGCACCGGTGCCACTGAGTTGCAGCCAGTCCAGTACCTCATCCGCCCCTTTCTGGTTATTGCACACCAGCACCATATCACAGCCGGCCTGCAAGGCAGCACGGGCGCGCTCGGGATAACCACCCACCACGGCGGCCCCCTCCATGGTGAGATCGTCACTGAAAATTACACCGTGAAACTGCAATCGTTCCCGTAACACCGTTTGCAACCAGAAAGGGGAAAAGCCGGCAGGACGGTCGTCCACCTGCTGATAGATGACGTGGGCGGGCATGATGGCGTCGATGGTGTCCGCCAGGGCGGCGAATGGCTGCAGATCCACCTGTTCAATCTGGTGCAGCGTGCGCTCATCCCGCGGGATCGCCACGTGGGAATCCGCCTCCACCCAGCCGTGACCGGGGAAGTGCTTGCCGGTGGCGGCCATGCCGGCTTCGTGCATGCCCTCCACATAGGCGCGCCCCAGCGCCACGATCGCCCCGGAATCATGATGGAAGGCGCGATCACCGATCACCGCACTGCGCCCCACCTCCACATCCAGCACCGGGGCGAACGAAATATCCAGGCCCAGGGCCAGCATCTCTGACGCCATCAACCAGCCCCAATCACGGGCTCGATGCACCGCCGCTTCCGGGTCCTGATGATGGAACTCCCCCAGACGGGCCAGCGGCGGCAGCCGGGTAACGCCCTTGCGAATGCGCTGTACCCGACCACCTTCCTGATCAATCGCCAGAATCAGCTCTGGCCGCACCTCGCGCACAGCAGCCAACAGCTCCCGTACCTGCGGCACCGATTCGATATTGCGGGAAAACAGGATAACGCCACCAGTGGCAGGATGCTGCAGGCGACGGATGTCCTCGCTGGTCAATTCAGTTGTTTCCAGATCCAGCATCAATGGCCCCATCACCATGCCACTTTCACCCCCGATTCAGCCTGATATTCAATTCCGGTTACGGTTCAATTCTAACTCGGGTACCAGGGCCAACCAGGTCAAAGAGTACCGTCACGTCCTGATTACGCATGCGCACGCAACCGTGTGACAGGGGCACCCCCATGGGCTCGGTATCCGGAGTGCCATGAATATAAATGTATCTGCGCTGGGAATCCACGTTACCACCCCGATTCACCCCCTTTTCTTCGCCACACAGCCAGAGAATGCGGGTCAGAATCCAATCCCGGTCGGGATAACGCTGCGCCAGTTCGCGGGAATGGATTTCCCCGGTGGGACGACGCCCCACAAACACCGCCCCCATGGGCGCGCCGGCGCCGATGCAGGCGCGGATTCGGTGCTGGCCCAAAGGCGTCTGGTTGGAACCGAATTGATTGCCGGCCCCCTTGAGGGCTGTGGAAACCGGCCAGGTCCCGGTACAGCGGGAGCCGGACCACAAAGTCAGGGCCTGTTGGGCAATGGAAATCCTGATTTCAGGCGTCATCGTGGGAGGCATTACGCAAGCCGGCCGCCATGAAGCTGGTAAGGTTGCTGACAATAAAATCCACGGAGCCCCGATGGCCGGTGTCGTTCATGGCCATGGCACGCAGGGCGTCGAAGTTGGACATGGTGAAAATGGCCGTACCCAACGCAAAATGCGTGTGCCAGAACAACTCTTGATCGGTGGCACCAGGCAAAGCCGGTTTCAACAGCCGGGCGTAGCGTTGGAAGGCATCCCCGTAGCGGGAGGCAATGAAATTACGGACGTGCGCCTGGGATTGGGTATACGCGAGGCCCAACAGGCGCATAAACGCGGTGGCCCGGTTGGTGTTGCGGCCATGGACCTCGTAGATGGCACTGGACAGAACCCGCAGCAGGGATTCCACGTTGATCTTTTCCGGATTCTGCTCCAACACACTCAAACGCTGGTCGATTTCCGCCACCAACGGTTCCAGAAAGCGCTCGAACACCGCCTGAATCAGGGCCTTTTTGGAACCGAAATGATAATTCACCGCAGCCAGGTTCACACCGGCGGTGCTGGTGATGGTGCGCAACGAGGTCTCTGCAAATCCGCGCTCGGCAAACAGGGCCTCCGCCGCATCCAGGATTCGCTCTACCGTTTCTTTTTGTGCCATACAATCTGTTTCCTGACAGGGGTTCGACCACTGCCAGCGAACCACCATAAACAATCGTTTGAAACTTACGTTTGCAGGGCTCCCCTGTCAAGAATCCGATGGCCCATTCGGGAGAATTAGGTCAGAAGTAGCGGATGATCTCCAGCTGAATAAGGTCATTACGGCTGCTCTGGGCCAGCTTGTACAGCGGATCAAAGGAGCCCGTCGCCAGATCCTCATAGGATGGTGGGGCTTTGCTGTGGAAGAACAGGGCGTCCAGATTCAGCATCCAAACCTCCCCCAAACGACGGCTGGCCTCCAGGGTCACCACCCGCTCCTCGGTTTGGTGATCATAGATCACCCCGCCCAGCAGTTCTGTGGTGGCCTCGTCGTTCATGGCCAGACGCAGGCCCAGGGCCAGATCGTTCTCAAGGTAGTAGTTGTCCGGTGCATCCCGGCCGCGCTCGTCATAGTTGTATTCACTGACGATCCCCAGGTCCGCCACGGAGCCCAACACCCCCTCCATGGTGTATTCGAAACCAAACACCGTGGCAAAGTAACGCCCACCTTCCATGCCACTGCGACTCAGGGCCTCCAGCTTCCACAGCCAGGCATCATAGTTGTACTGCACCTCCAGGCCGAACTGATCGATGATGGGATAGTAAGGAACCAGCTCGCCTTTATCGTTGATTCGTTCGAACTCTGGGTCCCGCCCGGTGCCGCCGAAATAGGACAAGGCCAGCTCCCAGGCATCAATGGAGGTGGCCCAACGGGCGGCAAAATCCACATGGGACTGCTCTGACCCCGATTCGTAATCCGCATCCTCATTGGAGATCACCACCGGCCCACGGGGCCAACCGTCCGGCCCCGGGAAGGTCCGCTCGCGAAAACCGGGCAACAGGAACAGATCTATAATGCCCCAGTCGCTCACCAGGGACAGGTTCACCATGGGCTGACCCAGTTTGGCTTCACCGTCCGTACGCTCCACCAGGTCTGACTGATTGACGATGTCCACCAGGTGCTGGAACTCGGTAACGCCCCAGAATACGGTGCGCACCCCGGTGCGCAGCTCCCAGCCATCAGCCACGTGAATCCAGGCCAGATCCTGAATGTCCCCGTGGGTGCGCTCGTCGTCGGTGTCGGACCAACGATAGAAGGCCTCAAACTCAAACAGGTCGTCGCCGTCGTTCCACTCGTGAAAGTATTCTCCCCGCACGCTCAGGGAAGCGGCATCATCCGGCACCCCGTAAGGTTGATCCTGGGGTAGATAGCGATATTCACCGCCCACTTCAAAATCCCAGTCCCCTGCCATGGACGCCGTTGCGAGCAACGCAGACACCGATGCCGCCAGTAAGCCGGACCCAAACCTCATGCTTTCACTCCCGAAACCAAAACCTTATGTCACAAAATGACGAAACGTCACGCTAACCTGTTTCACCTATCCCGTCAACCGTACTCTGTGTGCTTCCGGTTTTAGATTTTTATGCACCTTGCTGATTTCCACTTATCACTTCCGCCTATAAAAATAGCAGGCTTCCCTGAATTCGCATCGCTAAGTGCCTGTTAATCCGTCCACTATTCTGCCCCAGGGCCACCCCCGGGCCAAACCGCCAGGGACATGCACCTAAGCCCATTCGTGATGAATCTGCGGTCTGGACCATACTAGCCTCAATGGTCTGATTGGAGCGCAGTGCAAGTGAGGCAGCCATGTTGAGACGCATTCAACCCGAAGTTGGCAACTGGTACGAAAACCCGGAAGCGGAAACCCTGTTTGAAGTGGTGGCCATAGACGATGACGGCAGCAGTCTGGCCGTTCAGTATTTTGATGGCGAGCTGGAAGAGATGGATATAGAAACCTTCTGGCAATTGCCGCTGCGGACCGTGGAGCAACCGGAAGACTGGAGTGGCCCCTACGAAATCGACCAGGAGGATCGCGACGACCAGGATCTCCCCCTACCCATGGAAACAGATCAGTATCTGCCGTTTGATGATTTCGAATCCGATGGTGTTCGCATCTACGACGACTATTGAACGCTCAGGCGTGTGGCGATAGCGAAGCCTTTCCATTCTATCGATACGCCTGTTTTTACTGAGTTTTTTGTTTTACTTTGAAAGCATGCTGTATATAATCACAGGACCTGTATAAAATAACAGTAACCTGATAAACGGGCAACAGCATGGAAAAACTCACCAAACGGCAAGCGGAAATTCTGGCCCTGATCAAAACCTATATTGAGGACAGCGGCATGCCTCCCACACGGATGGAGATTGCCGACACCTTCGGGTTTCGATCCCCCAACGCGGCGGAAGAACACCTGCGCACCCTGGCTCGTAAAGGCTACATCGAAATGCTGCCCGGTGCGTCACGGGGCATCCGCCTGATCGGCCAGGAAGACGATGAAGAACCCGGCCTGCCCATCATCGGTCAGGTGGCCGCCGGCCAGCCGGTACTGGCCCAGGAAAACGTGCTGGGGCGTTGTGAAGTGAATCCGGATTTTTTCAAACCCCGGGCGGATTATTTCCTGCGGGTGAAAGGCTTGAGCATGCTGGAGGCAGGGATTCTTGAAGGGGATCTGCTGGCCGTGCACAAAACCTCAGAGGCACAACGGGGCCAGGTGGTGGTGGCACGCATCGGGGATGAAGTTACCGTTAAGCGCTTTGATCGAAAGCGCAACAAAATCATTCTGTTACCAGAGAACCCCGACTTCGAGCCTATCGAAGTGGACAGTCGCAGTGATGATTTTGCAATTGAAGGTCTGGCGGTGGGCGTGATTCGGGACGGGATTTAACGTTCAATTCGACTCAGTGCAGAACACCCGGCACATCGTCATACTCTTCCGTCACTGCGGAAGATTCGTTGCGATCCTCATGGGCTTCCAGCACATGACCGTAGACTTCCCCTACTGCTTGCACACCGGCACTCACCATGGCTTTGCCGATATCCAGTGAGAACTCGGAAAGCAGTACGCGAACTTCATCAGAAAACTTGATTTCAACCAAAGGCGAGCCCACTCCGTCAGCACGACGCAACACAATTTCACCTGACTCCAATTCTACAATTTCTAAAAGAGAGGACATTCTTAAACCTTTTGCGTGGAAGTGTTTGAAGCAACTGACAAAAACAGAAATTCTGCGTTTTATACGGGAAAAAGCCCATGAAAGTGTTGCTCAATGGGCGGAGATACTAACACGCAAGACGTTACCGTCACAAATAATTCACCTTTGGAATTGATATATAATTCCTACCACTCACCAAGCAGCTGCCTGATTTCCTCTATCACCGAACTAAGATTGTCATACCAATCATGCAGTTGCGCGAACTCATCCACAGCGTCGAATACCCGAACTTCAATTGCGTTCAGATTGACGGCTTCTTTCGGTTTGGATATGGCGTCCGGGTTCACTTCATTCACCCGCATCCACAAGGCCAACATCCGGTTCAACCAACTGTCGGTTGTCGCTTCCAGTGCATACACCTGTTCCAGTTCCGGAATCGACTTGTCACCGGCGCGCACCCGAGTCAAAAACGCATCCAGGCTCTGGTGACCGTCATACACTTCGTCGTAGGTGTTGGCCACCTCCCAGATAAACGCTCTGTAGGCCCCCAGCAAATGAAACAGGCAGGACTGCTGGTGTGCCACCAACAGCGCCTTGCGATTAATCACTGATTCGTCTTGTTGTGTATTTTCAATGGCTTCCAGATAAAAGCGGGCGAAATACCGTTTTTGATTGGAGAGACCGAGTTTATGTTTGGCCATGGGATGGGTCCACTTCGGAAACTGATCCCCCATTCTACTGATTTCCGCAATTACTGAGTAGGGAGATTCACCAACAAAGAGGTGGTTTTCGATTCATTTACTATACTTTTCCCAGTGCTTCCAGCGCTTTGACGCTGGCGGCAGATATCCTCTCAAAGCCGTAGTCAAGTGGATCGAAATACAATGAAAATACTTTGGCTCGCCACGTTCATCATGAACCGGTTGACCTACAACTACAAATTCATGCTGATCAGCGTACTGTTTCTTTGTCCGATTGCTTTGTTAAGCACCCAACTTTGGAACCAGTGGGAACAGGACATCCAAACCACCGCAACGGAAGCGAAAGGAATCAATGTAATCAAAGAGTTGAACGCTCTATCTTTGCATGCAGCCCAGTTGCGCGATGTGTTGATGGCGTATAATTATGATCGTTCCGAAAACACCACTGCCAGGAAGATCCGTCTGCGCAAAGAAACCACCGAGCTGCTCGAGCAGTTTGCAGCGCAGTATCAAGACTCCTACCTGGTCAAGGGCGCACAGCTGGAACGATTGGAGAAAGCCCGGCAGCAGGCATTCCGGGAAGACCTGGGCGCACAAATCATGTTGCGGGAGTACATGGTGTCCTACGGCAGCCTGGTGGATGAGATCAACGCAGTCGCCTATGAAATTGCCAAAAGCAGCGGCCTGGCTAACGATGCCGATGAAAAGCTGTCCACCGAGATTGGGGTTTATTTTGAAAACGTACGGCCCCTGCTCAACCAACTGGGCAAGCTACGGGGTTATGGCAACAACACCCTCAATACCAATTTTCTGGACAGCGCCACCTTCACCGAAGTGGATGCCAGCTACTTCAACACCCAAACCGCGTTTGACGATTTCCGTTCAGTGGTGGACAAAATCAGCCAGCAGCACCCGGATGCCACCATCATCACCGCTGCACCGGCTGCCATCGATGCCGTAGACAAATTGCTGTATCTGTTCAATGACCAGGTGGTGGAAGCCATCTCCGAGCGCCAAACCTGGCCGCAATATAATGAACAAACCTCGCAGCTGATCGAAGCGGCCCATCAGATTGAAACGGCGGTGCTGGAACGCGCGCTGGTGCTGGTGCAGCAACGACTGGATAGCAAGAAGCAAAATCGTATGGTGATGGTCATCAGCCTGTTCCTCTTATTGGCATTGATCACCTATCTGTACCTGGGCCTGTATTTTTCATTGAGCGCCAGCGTGAGCAACATGGTCAGCAGCGCCCGGCAAGTGGCCGATGGGGATATCACCGTGGAGCTGCGCAACCACACCCGGGATGAATTCTCCACCCTGGTGAAGAACTTTAACGCCATGGTCAAGCAGATGCGCCAGTTGATTCGCGCCTCCCGTGAAAGCAGTGACACGGTCAGCCAGCATGCCAACCAGGTGAAGGAGCTGGCTGACCAGAACACGGCCATTGTGCGCCTGCAGACGGAAGAGACTTCCAAAATCCGCCTGGCCATGGAGGAAATGTCGTCCGCGTCTGAGGAGGTGGCCCGGGAAACTGAATTCACTGCAAATGCCGCTGAGGAAGCCGACGAAAATGCCCGTGACGGCCAGCAACTGGTGCAGGAAGCGGTGAAGAGTTTCGAGTCCCTGACCGCCAACATTCACGGTTCCATGCAGGTGGTGGAACGACTGGCAGAGCAAAGCCGTGGCGTCACCGATATCCTCTCGGTGATCAAAAGCATCGCTGAGCAGACCAACCTGTTGGCACTGAACGCGGCCATTGAAGCCGCCCGCGCCGGAGAACAGGGCCGGGGCTTCGCGGTTGTGGCCGATGAGGTGCGCACCCTGGCGCAGCGCAGTCATGAGGCGACAGTTGAGATCGATGACGTGCTCAGTAAAATCCAGTCCGGCGTCCAGGAAGCCGTACATTCCATGCAGGCGAGTGTGGATGTGACAGAGCACTCGTTGAATACGGCGAACAACCTCACCGAAAAGCTGGAGGAAATACTACAGGGTGTGAGTACCATTAACTCCCGCACGCAGTCCATTTCGGCAGCGACCCTGCAACAAACAGAATCGGTGAATCACGTTCGCTCCAGCATTCAAACCATTAATTCCAGAGCTGAAGACGCCGCCAGCGCCGTGGAGAACACCCAGCATTCCGCAGAGGAAATGCTGGTGTCACTGCATGAACTGGTGGACCGGCTGGCGCGATTCAAAGTCTGAGCCCGGCATAGCGGGCCCGGCTTTATTTTTTCTTGGCGGTGGATTTCTTCGCCGCCGTTTTCTTTTTGGCCGGTGCTTTCTTGGCGCCGGTTTTCTTGACTGCGGACTTCTTGGCAGTAGTGGTTTTGGCGGTGGTACCGGCCTTCTCCACCCAGCGCTTACCGTCATAGGTGGCGGACCAGCCCGTCGCCTTACCTTCAGCGTTTTCCGTCATCACATACTGTGACTTGGTCTTACGGCTGTAGCGGATAACAGCCTTGTTGCCTTCCGGGTCCTGCTCCGGCGCCTGCAGCAGGAAGTGGTATTTGGGGTCCAGCTGATCCCCCACGGATTTGACTTCCTCCACCAGGGGAGCGCGGGTCTCCCGGTGTTTGGGAAACTGACTGGCGGCCAGGAACAGGCCGGAGGCACCATCCCGCAGCAGGAAGAAGTCATCGGTTTTATCGCACTTCAGGTGCGGCATGGGAATGGGGTCTGCCTTCGGCGGTGCCGGGTTGCCATCCCGCAGCAATTTGCGGGTGTTCTTGCACTCCGCGTTGGTACAGCCAAAATACTTACCGAAGCGCCCGGTCTTCAATTGCATGTCGGCACCGCATTTGTCGCACTCCACAATGGGGCCATCGTAACCTTTGATCTTGAAGTTGCCTTCTTCGATCTCATAGCCTTCGCAATCCGGGCTGTTGCCACAGATGTGCAGCTTGCGCTTCTCATCAATGAGGTAGTTTTCCATGGCCGTGCCGCACTTGGCGCAACGGCGCTTTTCCCGCAATGCCTTGGCTTCACTCTCGTCATCGTCGGCATTGATGGTTTCTGATCCATGGATCAGGTTGATGGTTTCCTTGCAGCGCTCTTTCGGTGGCAGGGCGTAGCCGGTACACCCCAGGAACACGCCGGTGCTGCCGGTGCGAATGGCCATGGGGCGGCCGCAAGCAGGACACTCGATGTTGGTTTCCACCGGGGGGTTGGTGCGCATGCCGCCGGCTTCGCCTTCGGCTTTTTCCAGTTTATTGCTGAAATCAGCGTAAAACTGGTCCAGTACCTGCTTCCACTCCAGCTTGCCCTCGGCAATCTCATCCAGCTGCTCCTCCATTTTGGCGGTGAAGCTGTAATCCATCAGGTTGTCGAAGTTTTCGTTGAGGCGGTCGGTGACGATGTCGCCCATTTTCTCTGCATAGAAACGACGGTTCTCCAGTTTCACGTAGCCGCGATCCTGGATGGTGGAAATAATGGAAGCATAGGTGGACGGTCGACCAATACCCTGCTTTTCCAGCTCTTTGACCAAGCTGGCTTCGGAGTAACGGGCCGGTGGCTTGGTGAAATGCTGACTGGGATCGAGCTTCTTCAGGGCGAGCACTTCACCCACGGCCACGTCCGGCAGTTCGATGTCTTCGTCCGACTTTTTGCTGCCGGGCATATTTACCACCAGGTGACCGTCGAATTTCAGAATGCGCCCTTTGGTGCGCAGTTCAAAGTCACCGGCTTTTACGCTGAGGTTGGTGCTCAGGTATTCCGCCGGGGGCATCTGGCAGGCCACAAAGCGCTTCCAGATCAGGTCATACAGGCGCTGGGCATCGGTTTCCAGTCCGGAGACGTCCTTGGCCATCACATTCACATCGGTAGGACGAATGGCTTCGTGGGCTTCCTGGGCGCCTTCCTTGCTGGCGTAGGAGAGGGGCTTTTCCGGCACATAGCGGGTGCCGAAGTTGCCTTCAATGTAGTCGCGCACGCCCGCCACCGCCTCGGCACTGAGGTTGGTGGAGTCGGTACGCATATACGTGATGTAGCCCGCTTCATACAAACGTTGGGCCATCATCATGGTTTTCTTCACGCTGAAACCCAGGCGGGTACTGGCCCCCTGCTGCAGGGTCGACGTGGTAAACGGCGCCGCGGGGCGGGACTTGGTGGGTTTGTCTTCGCGACCAGCCACGGTGTATTGCGCGCCTTCCAGGGATTTCAACGCCTGCTCGGTCTGTGCCTGGTTGGTGGGGCGGAAGTTTTCGCCTTTTTCTTTGGTCACCTGCAGGCGCAGGGCATCCTGTTTCGCCGTGGCGGTGTTCGCATAGATCTCCCAGTATTCTTCGGGAATAAAGGCGCGGATTTCGCGCTCCCGCTCCACCACCAGTTTAACCGCAACCGATTGTACCCGGCCGGCAGACAGGCCCCGGGCGATCTTCGCCCACAGCAGGGGGGACACCATGTAGCCCACTACCCGATCCAGAAAACGTCGCGCCTGCTGAGCATTGACCCGATTGCCATTGATCTTACCGGGTTCGCGGAAAGCTTCCTTGATCGCAGTTTTGGTGATTTCGTTGAACACCACCCGTTTGTAGCGATCATCGTCGCCACCGATCACCTCTCGCAGGTGCCAGGCGATGGCCTCTCCTTCCCGGTCCAAGTCCGTTGCCAGATAAATGGTGTCTGCCTGCTCGGCGAGCCTTTTAAGCTCATCCACCACCTTCTTTTTATCCGGCAGCACCTGGTAATTGGCTTGCCAGCTTTGTTCCGGGTCGACGCCCATGCGGCTGATCAGGGCAGTACGGGCTTTTTCCTTTTTGTAGTGGGCCTTTTCTTCCGGTGCCATCTTGCGGGTGAGCGCTGCCTGTTTGGCCCGCTCAGTGGGGTCTACCTTGCTGTTGCCGCTGCCACTGGTGGGTAAGTCACGTACATGGCCCACACTGGATTTCACAACGAAATCCTTGCCCAGGTACTTGTTGATGGTCTTCGCCTTGGCGGGCGACTCCACGATTACCAGTGACTTTCCCATATATACAATTCCAACCTTACTGGCTAAAAAGAATTCAACTTATAATTAAATCTTAGATGAAAGGGCGACATATATAAGAGGTGTCAGGCCCCGGGTCAAGGGACCGTATCCACACCTTGACTAATTTGTTTTTAGGATGATTTAACGGTTTTTTCCAAATCCAGGCCCGAAGTTTTTTTACAGCACATAGACAACCTCCTATTTTTCAATGAGTTAGAAATATGTCGCAGAGGAGTGAATTATGTCGTTATGCTGGCCATCCAAACGCCTCCGCTTTGAAAAAATAATCCAGCGGACTTTTATGGAAACCATGTATGGGACCCCCAACAGGACAATTCAAGGTCATCTGTGTGTTTACCCTGCTGCTGTGGACGGTGAGCGCAACCTCGCAGGTGGCTCCCCCACCACTCCAGCAGACGTTTTTCGGCAGCCAGTTCTATCTGTTGGAAGTAATGACTGATTTTGAACGCTATCGTAATGGCCAGGGCCAGGCGGATGTCTATGGGCAACTCAGCGGGCACCTGATTCAGTTTCGGGCCCACTTTGATGCCCTGACCAGCGCGCCGGGGCTGCCAGAGACTGATCGGGAAGCCCTGCAGCAACACTGGCAGGGCTTGGCCCGTAACCTGAGCGCCCTGCTGGTGACAGTGCGTCAGGGGGGATTCATCGATCAGGAAATCCGCTATCAGTATCAGGAACAGGCCAGCCTGCTGTGGCAACACCTGCTGGGACTCAGCCTGGCTGAGCGGGAGCCCGACAAAACGGAACAATTGATCCTGCTGCTGCAATTGGCGAACCTGCGTTATATGGAGGCACAGTGGCGGTTGGCACCCTACGCCGAGCACAGCCTGCCCCAAATGGCCGACGACATTGAGGCACGGTTTTCCGCCCTGCCGGATGCACCTGCAGACATCAGCCGGAAGTGGCCGTTATTGCACAAAGCCTTGCAACAGGAAGGCGGTAGCATGTCTTTTATTGTGAATCGTTATGCAGGTGATCTGGTGACGTTGCTACGGCAACAGCTTGCCCTTGACTGATGCCCCCTGCTGCTGGCGCTTCTGATACTGCAACGGGGTGGTGCCGCTCCACTGGCGAAACGCCCGGGTGAAGGCACTCTGCTCGGAATACCCCAACAGCAGGCCGATTTCCGCCAGGGTCAGACGCCGCTCCGCCAGGTACTGCCGGGCCAGTTGCAAGCGGATTTCCTGCAGCAGGTCTTTGAACACCAGGCCCCGTTCATGCAGGCGACGATGCAGGGTGCGACGGGACAACGCCAGGGTTTTGGCCACCGCATCCAGGGTGGGCTCCCCGCTCTGGATGGCCTTGAGGATGGCCTGCTGCAGCCGGTGATGAAAATCCTCCTGCCTCGGCAGCACTGACAGCAGGGTCTGCGCCTGTTGCTCCAGCAACTGCTTCAGCGCCGGATCACTGTGGGTCACCGGCCACTGCAGGTATTCCATGGGGAAGATCAGTTCCAGCTGGGGCTGATCAAAAGCAATGTCACACTGCACAAAGGACTGGTAGGCCGCTGCGTGGTCCGGCCGGGGGCCCACAAAGTGGATACGGGTGGGCTGCAGCTCCCGACAGTCGGTCATGGATCTCAGGTTGGCCACCATGCCCATTACCAGCACCTCATCCGACAGCTGGGTGGACGGCCCGTACTGATTGCGCCAGCAGAGACAGGCCTGATCCCCACGCAGGTCAAAATGGGCGGTGTCCCCATCGTGCAGCAGACGCTGATAGCGCTGAAACCGTTGCAAAGCCTCGGCCACCGTATCACAGGACAGGGTCAGGTAGCCCAACACCCCCACATAGGCCGGTTTAATGGCCTGCCCCAACTCCATGCCGACCAAATGCCCCGGCAACTGCTGCTGCAGCGTATCCAGCAAACGCCACCATTGACGGAACCGCATGCGGCTGGCGGGTGGAAACTGCCGCAGCTCCCGCTCCAGTTCGGGCAGGTGCAGTCCGTTTGCCGCCAGATAGTCCAGCAGCAATGCCGCCAGATCTCCGCTGACGTTCATGTCGGCCAGCAGGTTGGTCATGATGTGATTGCCTCGTGTGTCGCGTCTTGGCGGGGATTGTCAAAAATTAGACCCACCCGGTCAATCCTTCTTTGATGAACGGCTTTAATCTTAGCAGCATCACCCTTTTGAACAGGTTCCTCCATGTCCGACGTTTTACATGCCGTCTTTTTCGTCCTGGCGTTTGGCGCCGTCTTCATCGCCATCATTCTGCTGGAAGCAGGCTACATTCGCTGGAAGGGACTGTCCGGGGTCTATCACTTCAGGGAAACCCTGGCCAACCTGGGCACCGGCATGTCCTATAAAATTGTGGACGGCATTGCCATCGCCCTCTTCATTCAGGCCTTTTACAGCTGGGTGTATCAATTCGGATTGCAGTGGAATCCACAGGCCTCAGTGTTCAGCGTGCTGGCGCTGATCGTGCTGGTGGACTTCTGCTTTTATGTACAACATTACCTTATGCACAAGACACGCTGGTTCTGGGCCAGCCATGTCACCCATCACTCCTCCGAACACATGAACTTCTCCACTGCCCTGCGCCAGAACTTTACCCACGCCCTTAATGGCGCCTGGATTCTATGGTGGATTCCCGCGGCCCTGGTGGGGTTTGACAAGGACTGGGTACTGCTGGCCATCGAGGGCAACCTGGTGTACCAGTTCTTCCTGCACACCGAGCAGGTGAAACGGCTGGGCTGGCTGGAGACGGTGTTCAATACGCCGTCTCATCACCGGGTCCATCATGGCCGCAACCCGGCGCAGATCGACACCAATTTCGGCGGTATTCTGATTATCTGGGATCGCCTGTTCGGTACATTTCGGGATGAGCGGGACGCCGGCGAGATCGTGTACGGGGTCACACGGATGCCGGAGCAACCTTACAATCCGGTGTATCTGCAACTGCATGAGTGGATGAGTCTGGCGCGGGATCTGCGCCAGTACCGTGACTGGCGTATTCTGGTTAAACCTCCGGAGTGGGTGCAGCAGCGCTATCCCCGTTCAGGTCACCATTCAGACCGCCAATAGCTGCTTTAAATTCTCCACCAGTATTTCCACTTCTGCCAGATCGCCCCGCTCGTTCCAGACGATGGAGGCGCTGCGGGGGCCCAGCTCCAGGGCCAGAAAGTCTTCGGTTTGCTGTTGTTGCCAGGTGTCGATAAGCTGCGTCACCGCCGCCGGGGCGGTGATCTTCACATCCGGCGTTTCCCATACCAGGTTGCCGTCGCGGGTTTTGCGCTGCAGCCAGTCACCTTTTACTGAGGGGCCGGTCTGCTCCTCCCGCGCCACCAGTTGATAGCGATACCAGCGATAGACATCAATGTGCGGATTGCGCTGCAGCAGGGCGTTGAACTTTTTATCCTTGTTCAGGGAAATGGGGCTGATCACCACATGGTCCGCCATGGCCCGCTGCCGAATCCGCGCCAGGCGCCGCTCCCGGGCGGAGGGCCGCAGCATGAACACCGGGCCCAGGATAAACAACATCGCCAGACCGATTATCAGATAAATCATCGAATCGTACCCAATCTTGATGGAAGACAACGCTTGAAATAAAAGCGCCGGGCATTATCTAATACATTCAGTGATTCACAAACCCCAATCGCACAAGGATCAAATTCATGGGCCAATACAACCACATACTGCTGGCAGCGGATTTCAATGACGAATCCGAGATTGTGGAACAGCGCGCGGCGGCACTGCAAAGTACCTTCTCTGCCACCCTGAGCCTGGTTCACGTACTGGAACCCATCTCGATAGCCTATGGTGGCGAGTTCCCGGTGGACCTGGGGGACCTGCACAAAGAGCTGGAAAAACAGGCCATGACCCAATTGCGGGAACTGGGCCAAAAGCTCGGGGTGCCGGAAACACGCCAGTATCTGGAAGTGGGCATTACTGAGAAAGAGATTTTACGGGTGGCCAAGGATCAGGGGGCAGACCTGATTGTCATGGGCAGTCACGGCCGTCATGGCCTGGCCTTACTGCTGGGCAGCACCGCCAATGCGGTGTTGCACCACGCCGAGATTGATGTGTTGGCGGTGCGGGTCAAGAAAGGCTCAAAATAAACCGGCCTCCCCGCTTCTCACCGCAATGGCGGGCGAGATGTCTTCGTCCGTCATCAAGGGTTTTACTTTCTGCAGCTGCGCTTCCAGGGAATAACTGACGCTGGAGGACATATCCAGGAAACTGAGCAGCGCCTGCAGGTTGGAATCCCCTTCACAGGCTTCTTTCACCCGCCCCCAGAAGGCTTCATTCAGGGTTTGCAGCTCCTGGTTGAGGCTGATCAGCCCCTGCAGCTCCCAGTCCGGACGCCTGCCTTCCCGGTAGTTGAAATACTGTTTCAGCAGATACAGCGCCGTTGACCGAATGATGAAATCGTCCTGCGAGGCGAACGGCAGGTGATTGCGGGCGTTGGGTTTCAACTGGGTCAGAATGGGACAGGCACTGGAGCCCATGATCAGCCCCATCAACGAGCGCAGCCCCTCTTCCAGCCTGGTTTCTTTCTTGTACTCACGCTCCGGGGTGGAAACCCTCACCATGGCCGTTTTCTGAGCAGGCATTTGCTGGAAATCCGTAACCACCGCCGACAGGTCTATGGCCACCGGGCAGTACTGGCAGTCCTTTACCGTCAATGGACAGTTAGGGCATTGATTGTGCTTCAGTTTTGCCCATTCCGGTGCATCCTGCCGCTCGGCATTAAAATCGAAATGACGGTCCACATCCACTTCGTATTCCAGCGCAGTGCCTTCAATATCAAACCGGTATTGAATTTTCATGATCGGGTTCCCGTAACATGCCTGTTTTAATAGTGTAGACCCGCAACCTTTAGATTCCAAAGCGCCCTAGGGGCTGGCTAAGCCCTTGATTGCCAACTGCTTCAAAATTTGCACGGTTTTCGTTTTTACCCAGCAGGGTTTTCTGGACTATGCTGACAAGATGGAAGCGCTAGTCATCACGCAGCCGCAGGTGCCAGGAGAGGAGCCATTAGCGTGTCAATCGGATCTCAATTGAGCAACCCGGGTTCCAGTTCCGTGAACCCCGATCTGGATTGGAGCCAGGTCAAGGAAACCATTTCCATGCTGTGCCTGGCGATGGCGCAGATCGAAACCACCCTCACCGACAGCTCCAAATCCGTGGATGAACTGTCCACCACCTTCACCGGCATGGCGCAGGATGCCAAGAAAGTGATGGATCTGTGCGAGCACGCCGACAGCGTCGATAAATGGGAAACCCAGCGCACGGATATCATGACGGCGTCCCAACAGATGCATCAGCAAATGCAGCGGGCCATTGTGGCCTTTCAGTTTTACGACCGACTCACCCAAAAGCTGCATCATGTGAATGAAAGCCTTACGCATCTGGGGGATCTGATCAGTGATTCCAGCCGTCTCTATAGCCCCGGCGAGTGGAAGCGGATCCAACAGGAAATCCGCTCCAACTACACCATGGAGTGTGAACGCCTGATGTTCGACCACATCATGAAAGGCGCCACCATCAGTGAAGCATTGGAGCTGTATCGTCACCAGTTCGAGCAAACGGAAGACCTGACCCAGATCGACGCCACCGACGACGACATCGAGTTGTTCTAGCGCCTTTCCACGCTTATTCCAGCACCGTCACCGGATCACCCACCTGCAGTTGCCCCTGACTGCGGGGCACCAGATTCTGCCCGAAGAAAACCTCTCCATCCCGGGAACGGGTTTGCTGCAAGGTACGGAACACTTCCGGCTGTTTGCTGGCATCAGAGGGATCGATGGTGGGAATGGCGCAACGGGAACAGGGTTTGACCACATCAAACAGCGTGCTCCCAATCTGTATCACCCGCCACTGATCCTCCTGCCAGGGTTCAGCGCCGGTCACCACCACATTGGGACGAAACCGTTCCATGCCGATGTTGATGCTCATGTGGCGATTGAAATCCGCCAGTGAGGATTGTTGGGTCAACAGCAGCGGATAGCCATCGGCAAACCCCACTGTGTGACCAGGCCCGGCGTAATCCGGATCCACCGTGCGGCGACTGCTTTCCGGCATGAACACCAACCGACAGGACCGCTGCAGCTGTTGACTCAACCAGTGATTGACGCGCGCCTCCGCCAACTGAGCCTGACACTCATCCCGCCACACCTGCACGGTCAGCACTGGGCCGGTTGCGAAATCCACCGCACTGAACCCCAGCTCTGATCCGTCCGGGCCGGTCAGGATGACCTCATCCCCCGCCATGCGTACTTTGATCAGCGCCATCCGCGCCCGTTGCCGCTGGGTTATGAATTTTCCGTTGTCATCTACCACCATCCAGCGTCGATCCCATTGCAATCCAAAGCGATCGATATCAGCACGGGCAACCGCCATAGCGCCGAGGGATTTCACCGGGTGAATGTATAAGTGAGTGACTTGCATACTCTGTGTCCATTGCATCATTGGGTTGAGATCAAAAAAGACTAACCTATACTGAGCTAATAACCCATTGATTTTCGTGTACGGGGATCACGTCATGCGGGTAACACTATCCATATTACTGATGTTTATACTGAGCGGTTGTGGCGACTCCAAATTCGCTGATCTGTCCCAGTCTGAATTACAGGACCGCTATTACGAGTGTGAGAACGCGTCCAGCCTGTCTCCCGGCGCAGCCATCACCTGCGACAACATCCGTCGGGAATGCGACCGCCGCGCCAAAGACGCGGGGCGCAAAGTCTGCTTTTAAAGGCCGGCATCAGAACACAATGCTGGTGCCTTCCGCCGGGATTTCGGCCGCTATACCCAGCTTCGCCTGCAGCTTCTGCTGCAACACCGCTAACGCGTCCGGTTCGCCGTGTACCAGATAAAAACGGGTTGGCGGCTTAAAGTGGGATGCCCATTCCAGCAGTTGCGATTGCCCCGCGTGGGCTGAAAAGCCACCCAGGGTGTGCACTTTGGCCCGCACCATAAAATCCGCACCAAACATCTTCACGTGCTTGTCCCCTTCCACAATCTGCCGCCCCAGCGTCCCCCTGGCCTGAAAGCCCGGGAACACGATGTGACATTCACTGCGCCAGATATTGTGCTTCAAATGATGGCGGATACGACCACCGTTACACATGCCACTGCCGGCGATGATGATCACCCCATCCTTAATGCGGTTGATGGCCATGGAATCCTCGGTATCCTCAGTGAGGGTCAGCATGGGCAGATAGGATTTCGGGTCGTCACCCAGTTTGGCGGACACTTGCTTCAGGTCTTCCGGATCCAGCAGGTCCATGTATTCGGTGTATAACCGGGTGACCTCGATCCCCATGGGGCTGTCCAGGAACACCTTCTGTTGCGGCACCCGGCCCTGCTTGTACAACACCCCCAGGTGGAACAGCATCTCCTGGGTGCGCCCTACTGCAAAGGCAGGGATCAACACATTGCCTTTATCCCGGCTGGCCTGCTCCAGGGCATCGCCCAGTTCTTCCAGGGTGTTATCCATGGTGCGGTGATCGCGATCCCCATAGGTTCCCTCCATCAACACCACATCCGCGTCGGTGACGAATTCCGGATCTTTCATCAGCACCGCATCGGGGTTACCCAGGTCACCGGAGAACACCAGTTTTTTATGGTCGCCCTTCTCGTCGATGCGCAGCTCCACAATGGCCGAGCCGATGATGTGGCAGGCATCGTAAAAATAGAGTTGCACATGGCCATTGATGGTACGGGTTTCATGGTAGGGCACGCCCACGCAGTGCTCCAGTACATGCAGCACATCTTCCATATCGTACCAGGGCTGGATCTCTGGTTTGCCGGCCCGCCGGCGGCGCCGGTTTTCCCATTCCACATCCCGCAGGTGCAGGCTGGCGGCATCCTCCAGCATGATGGCCAGCAGGTTGCGCGTGGCTTCGGTGCAATAGACCGGGCCTTTGTAGCCGGCCTTGAATAATCGGGGCAGCAACCCACTGTGATCCAGGTGACCGTGGGACAATACCACCGCATCCAAATGGCGGGGATCAAAGGGAAAGGGCTCCCCATTACGCCGTTCTGCCTGCTTGCCGCCCTGGTGCATGCCGCAATCCAGCAGAATGCGCAGACCGTCGGTTTCGAGTAAATGACAGGAGCCGGTAACTTCTTGTGCCGCGCCCCAGAAAGTCAGTTTCGCCATGTCAAAATTCCTTGTGCAATTTATTCACGATAACACAAGCTGTTCATTTTCAACCTGTTTTGGATCAAGGTTTAAAAGACCTTGCCGCCCCCACAATACTGTATATAATTACAGTATTGATAGCCTGTTTGAACACCTGAACTTTGCAACCAGAAGATTGAGAGCTGACATATGGCTGCCGCCAAGCCGCAACTGAACCGTATTCTGCAGCACCCCGCTATTTGGCGGGCAGCTGATGGCGTGCGCAGTCAGAATGGTCAGCAACAACAGGGTGTCACCGTGGCCACCGGTTTTCCAAACCTGGATCAGGCACTGCCGGAGGGCGGCCTGCCCTGTGACAGCGTTGCTGAAATCCTCTGCCCCCAGTGGGGCTGTGGCGAAACGGAGCTGGTCTCCTCAGCACTGACCTCACTCAGCCAGCAATCCCGCTGGCTGGTGTGGGTCAACCCTCCCTGGTTGCCCTATGCCCCGGCGTTAATGCAGCAGGGAATTGAGTTGGAAAACACACTGGTAATACACAGCAAACAGGATAAAGACATTCTGTGGGCGATGGAGCAATGCCTGAGTTCCGGCGCCTGCAGTGCGGTGCAGGGCTGGCCCCGCAGGCCAACGCCACAACAAATCCGGCGCCTGCAACTGGCCGCCAAGAAAGGCAACAGCCTGTGCCTGTTAATGCGGCCCCAGGCTCACTTACAGCAGCCGTCTCCAGCCCCCCTGCGTCTGGAAATTGGGCCTTTACAACAGGCCATCCAGGTTCGGGTGGTCAAGTGCAGGGGCCACTGGGGATCGCCCTGGCTGCGTCTGTCCCGCAAGGCTTTGCATCAGCCCGCTGTTAACTTGGCAGCCTGTCAGCCGGTGGGGCAACCCCCTTGGCACGACCTCGCACTCAATCCGACGCTCCCCCCTGCAACCGACCCTGTGCCCAAACCTCTGCAACACCGTGCCACGGCACCGGCTGCCGCATCCATCGCCACTGGGGGTTATACCCTGTCCATCCCCGGAGGCTGACATGCTTTGGGCTTGTTTACACTTTCCGGCACTGGCATTGAACCTGGTGGAACAGGGGGCCCCCGAAGCCCGGCCACTGGTGGTGGAAATCATCCGCAAGCAACGGCGCCTGGTACTGCTCGCCAACCAGCCGGCTCTGCAACAGGGTATCGTACCGGGAATGACCATTCCCACGGCCCAGGGTTTGGCGCAAGGTCTGCGTTGCCAGCACTACAACCCCCAGGCGGAGCAGCAAGCCCTGCAGCAACTGGGGCACTGGGCCTATGAGTTCACGCCCCACATCCGTACCCATGGACAAAACAATCTGCTGCTGGAAGTCAGCCACAGTCTGAAGTTGTTCCAGGGCCAACAGGCACTGGCACAACAGCTGATACAGCAACTGCCCTCGGGATATTCCCCATTCAGCCTGTGTTTTACCAGTACCGACATGGGAGCCCTGCTATTTGCCCAGGCTCATGAAGGCAGCAATCAGGCGCTTTTTTTTTCACTGCAGGAAATACAGGATTACGATGTGCAGTGGCTGGATATCCCCCCCGCCCAGAAAGAGCTGCTGTACAGCATGGGCCTGAAGACCGTGGGGCAATTGCTGGAACTGCCCCGGGATGCCCTGGCCAGGCGCTTCGGTGAACCGTTCTCCCATTACCTGGCCCAACTGAACGGCGAACACCCCATCGCGCTGCCCAACTGGAGCCTGCCCCGACAATTTCATGGACAACTGGATTTTGTGCAGGAGCTGGATAACGCCCACAGCCTGCTGTTCCCCATCCGGCATCTGCTGAGCCGCCTGGAGCATTACCTGTATGCCCGGCAATGCGCCGTGCGAAGCCTTCTGTTTGGGTTGCAGTTGCGCAGTCGCCAGGTACAGCCCTGGCCTATTGAGTTAGCCACACCCATGCACCGGGTGTCCGATATCATGCCGTTAGTGCAGTTGAAACTGGAAAAGCTGGCACTGGAAGCACCGGTATTGAATCTGCAATTGGACGCCCACCACTTTGAGCCGTTGCAGGTCCGCCAAAAAGACCTGTTCCGCCCCCACCAGCCGGACCACATCACCCGCTATCAGCTGGTGGACCGTTTAAAAGCGCGCCTGGGGGATGGCCAGGTTCACAGTCTGGGCATGGTGGCCGATCACCGACCGGAATATGGCTGGCACTGCGCCACCCCGGGTCAGGGCCAGTCACTGCACCACCCCTCAGAGCAGAGACCTTTCTGGCTCCTGCATCAGCCACAGAAATTACGCAGCAAAAAGGGGTTACCGGTGTATCACGCCCCGTTGCAATTACTGAAAGGGCCGGAGCGGATTGAAACCGGCTGGTGGGATCATCAACCGGTGAATCGGGATTACTACATCGCCCAGCAAGGCAACGGACAGCATTTATGGGTGTACCGGGATCGCCATAGCCAGGACTGGTTTCTGCATGGGATGTTTACGGCTTAGCGTTCCACGATGGCATTGGCTATCACCTGATCGCCGCGCACAATCTGGGATTGAATCTGTTTGCCTTCTGCCACAGGCCAGGATTTGATGATCAGTTCGTCACCGTGCAAGGCTTCTGTGACATATTCAACCGTCAAACCACGAATGGATTCTGCAACGGAACTCTGAGCCTCAAAGAGAAGTTTTCGGGCGTCTTCCACATAGTCCACATAGCGAGAGTGATTAACGTGTTGCAGCAAATCGATCTCACTGGCCATAACCCGACGCGGCAGTGAGCGGGCATCGGCTGGAGACTGTCTGCTTTCAATGCGGGGGAAGCGAGCCTCATCGAATCCCTCCGGAGCCTGCTCCACCTGTGTTCGGGTTGCATCGGCAACCGGAAAAGGCCGGCCGTCCTCACCCACATTCACCAGGATGGCCCGCCCCATGGCAACGGGCTGCCCGGTTGCCTGATCGACAACGAGCTGTGAAATGTCCATGCTGGTATTACCCACCCGGCTCAGCCAGGCGTTGATCTGCAAATCGACCCGCTCCTGTACTGGCGCTAAGACCGCCAGGCTTTGCGTCGCCACCACCACACTGTTAATGGACTGATGGAGCACAATCTTCTTTGAATTGAAAAACTCCCAACGCCCCCATTCCATATAGCGCAACAGAATGGCAGGAGGGATGGTGCGGCTGGCATCCAGCTCATAACCACGGGTTTGTACTGCTGTTGTAATCATACTCTCACTGGGTCTGCCTATCAGGGCCCATCATCCACACGATGCAGCGGATTTTATTTTTCGCACTTCTGCATAGCCACGTGTTCTATGTACTCAGACACCGCTTTGTCATCCTTCAGCTCCGGCACCGGAAAACGCCCGACCACGTCGTTCAGCACACACTCACAAACCGGTTTGAATTGCGGACCACCAGAAGATTCGATACAGGACTCCAGAAAGGAGGCCTTGTACGACTTGAGAAAGTCCGCATCCGACGATTTCTCGGCCGCCATTGCCGGAGCAATACCGCACCCTAACAGAACCACCACCAGGGGAAGTTTCATTACTTTTGTCATGCTACGATCTCCTTTGGGCAAATAGCTCATAAACTGATATCCATTCACAGGCTTGCTCCCACAGCTTAGCATTCACAACTGCAGTAGCGCGAGCCCGTTTGCCAGTATGCGTATTGGCTCGATGGGCAGCCCCGGCAACAGTTGCATTTTGCAACAGTACTTAACTTGGAGCTAATCAGCGGTTGCAGTAAAGTCAATAGAATAATCAAAAGAATATGACCATGAATAACAAGCAGACTACGTTTTTAACTTCCATTGGGGAAATCTGGTCCGTCAAACGCAACCTGAAGGCCCTCACCGAAGACAGCACCGGCACGTTCTACCTGATCAATGGCCTGCGCTTTTTCGGCATGGTCTGGATTCTGATCGCCCACACGGTGTTCGTGTACAGCCTGTACAACGGCAAGGACATATTCTTCCAATCCCTGGAGGACTCGCCCTTTTACCTGTGGTGGATCTGGAATGCGGACAAAGGGGTGGACCTGTTCTTTGTGGTGAGCGGTTTTCTCATCAGCCTGATGCTGTTGAAGGAGCAGGCAAAAACGGGGGATATTCAGCTCAAACGGTTCTATCTGCGCCGCTACCTGCGCTTGACGCCCCTGTACGCGGTGATTGCCATCATTTTCTGGGTGAGCGGCGCCCGCAACCATGAGTGGATCTGGGCCAACCTGCTGTACGTGAACAATTTCCTGCACCCGGAGAACATGGCCCTGCAATGGACCTGGACCCTGGCGGTGGAGGAACAGTTCTATCTGCTGCTGCCCCTGATCCTGCTGTTCATCGCCAAATCCCCGCAACGCTCGTTCATGAAAACCATGCTGGGGTTGCTGGTGCTGTCGTTCCTGGTGCGGGCCGGGGTGCTCTACTATTACGATGAGCTCTGGTACGGCAACTACCGGGATATGCTGGCGGACAAATCGGTGTCCATGATTTTCTACGGCAAGTTGTACGATAACCTGGCCACCCGCTTTGGCCCCCTGATTGTCGGGGTGATCGCCGGTTACGGTTACTGTTTTCACCAACAGGCCATTCGCAACTGGGCCACGGCGACGCCCTATCGCCCCCTGCTGCTGAATGTTCTGAGCATGGGCACCATTGTGTTCTTTATGTATTTTCCCATCATCGAGTCCAGATTCAGTGAACCCGGTAATGGCCTGCGCCTGTACCTGATTTTCAACCGCACGGTGTTCAGCATCGCCTTTACCTGGTTCATGATGTCGGTGTTCCTGCAGCTGAGCCATGTACGTCTGTTCTCCTGGTTCTATTCCCTGAAGATCTGGCATCCCCTGGGCCAGCTTACCTATTCCATCTATCTGCTGCATTTGATCGTGATCCTGATGGTGGTGTTCCCCATCAACAAGTATGTTCAGACCCTGGAACTGACCCCGGCACTGGCCATGATCATCACCGTGGGCCTGGGGGCCTTGCTGTCGCTGATCATGTCAGTGATCCTGGGCGTGCTCTGCTGGATTCTGATTGAAAAGCCGTTTCTCAATATGCGGGACTTGTTCGCGGTGAATCGAGGGGCCACCAAACCTATGCAAGATCCTGAGCCCGAACCGGTCACCCGCGAGTCGAGAGCGTAGACCCAACCCGGCCATACCACTATACTGTATATTTTTACAGTATAGTGGCTTCATGTATTCCGAACTGCATTGCTTTACCAATTTCAGCTTTTTGAAGGGCGCCTCCCACCCGGAGGAGCTGGTGCAGCAGGCTAGCGCCCTGGGTTACCAGGCCCTGGCCATTACCGACGAATGTTCGGTGGCCGGGGTGGTCCGTGCCCATGTGGCCGCCCGCGACCTGCCCCTGCACTTGATCGTAGGCAGCGATGTGGTCACCGAGGAACAACTGCACCTGGTGATCCTGGCGCCGACTCGCAGGGCTTATGGCCAGCTTTGTACGCTGATTACCCGGGCCCGCGGCCGCAGCGAAAAAGGCCATTACCAACTGAAGGTAAACGACCTGCACCCGGCCACCCACGAATGCCTGTTCATCTGGTTGCCGAGCCCTGGCCAGTGCCGACAGCCGGATGCCGCCGCCCAACGCTTGCTGGAGTATTGCGGTGACCGGTTGTGGATTGGCCTGGAGAACAACCTGCGGCAGGGGGATCACAGCCTGCTGCAACAGCGTCAGTTACTGGCACAGCAGCTGGGGCGTCCGGTGGTGGCCTGTGGCAATGTGCATTGCCATGTGCCGGAGCGACAACCCCTGCAGGATATCCTCACCGCCACCCGCCTCAATACCCATGTCCACAGCGCCGGGTTTCAGTTGCATGCCAACCGGGAAACCAGCCTGCGTCCGCTGCAGGAGATTCAAACCCTGTATCCTCAGGAGGCCATTGCACAAACCCGCGTGATTGCCGAGCGCTGCCGATTCTCACTGGGTGAACTGCGCTATGAATACCCCCGCGAAGTGGTGCCCCCCGGCCACAGCGCCCAATCCTGGCTGCGCCAACGGGTGGAAACCGGTGCCACTGAACGCTGGCCCGAAGGCATTCAACCCCGGGTGCGGGAGCAGATTGAAAAGGAACTGGCCCTCATCCATGAGTTGCGTTACGAGTACTATTTCCTGACCGTCCACGACATTGTGGAGTTCGCCCGCAGCCAGAAAATCCTGTGCCAGGGCCGCGGTTCCGCCGCCAACTCCGTCGTCTGTTTCTGCCTGTTCATCACCGAGGTGGACCCGGCCAAGAGCAATCTGTTGTTCGAGCGTTTCATTTCCAGAGAACGCAACGAGCCACCGGACATCGACGTGGACTTTGAACACGAGCGGCGGGAGGAAGTGATCCAGTTCATCTACCGCAAATACGGCCGCCAGCGGGCCGCGCTGACCGCCACCCTCATCACCTATCGCATCAAGAGCGCCATCCGTGATGTGGGCAAGGCCATGGGCTTCGACCAGACCCTGCTGGACCAGCTGGCCAAGTCCATCTCCTGGTGGGACAAACAGGATCAGCTGCCCACGCGACTGCAGGAACTGGGCATCGACATCCGCAACCCCCGCATCAAGCAGTTCAAAAAGCTGGTGGACACCTTGTTGGGATTCCCCCGCCATCTGTCCCAGCATGTGGGGGGCTTTATCATTTCCGCCGGGCCTTTGGATCAGCTGGTGCCCATCGAAAACGCCGCCATGGCAGAACGCACTGTGGTGCAGTGGGACAAGGACGACATCGAGGCCCTGGGGCTGATGAAAGTGGATGTGCTGGCCCTGGGTATGCTGAGCGCCATCCGCAAAAGCTTTGACCTGATTAACGATCTACGGGGTCAGCAGTGGACCCTGGCCACCCTGCCCCAGGACGATCCGGACACCTATCACCTGTTGCAACAGGGGGACAGCGTGGGCATATTCCAGGTGGAATCCCGCGCCCAAATGGCCATGCTGCCCCGGCTCAAGCCCGCCTGTTTCTATGACCTGGTGATCGAAGTTGCGATCGTACGCCCCGGCCCCATCCAGGGGGACATGGTGCACCCCTTCCTGCGCCGTCGCCAGGGGCTGGAAGCGGTCAGTTATGTGAGCGAGGAAGTAAAACAGGTGCTGCAACGCACTTTAGGAGTTCCCATTTTCCAGGAGCAGGTAATCGAGCTGGCCATGGTGGCCGCCGGCTTCAGCGCTGGTGAAGCGGACCAGTTGCGCCGGGCCATGGCGGCCTGGAAACGCAAGGGCCAATTGCAGAAATATGAAGAGAAACTGGCCCAGGGGCTGTTGTCCCGGGGTTACAGTATCGACTTCGCGCAACGGATCATTTCCCAGATCCGCGGTTTTGGTGAATACGGTTTCCCGGAATCCCACGCCGCCAGTTTCGCCCTGCTGGTGTACGCCTCCGCCTGGCTCAAACGCCATGAGCCGGCGGCCTTTTGTTGTGCCCTGCTCAACAGCCAGCCCATGGGCTTCTATTCCCCCTCCCAGCTGGTGCAGGATGTGAAGCGCCGTCAGGTAGAGGTGCGCGGGGTGGACGTGCAATACAGCCAGTGGGATCACAGCCTGGAAACCGATGCCCTGCAGCAGCACCCCCAACGGCAACCGGCCATTCGCCTGGGCCTGCGGCTGGTGAAAGGCCTGTCCCACCAGAGTGCCGATACCCTGTTGCAACAACGGGCGCAGTCTGCCTTTCAGTCCATGACGGATCTGCAACAACGTTGCCGCCTCAATAAACGGGACATGGATGCCCTGGCCCACGCCGATGCCTTTGGCTGCTTTAACCAGCATCGTTTTCAGGCCCGCTGGGAAGTCCAGGGTCTGCAGCAGGAATCGCCATTGATTCAACAGCAGCACCAACAGGAAACCACGGTGACACTGCCTGCCCCCAGCGAGGCGGAGAACCTCAACGAGGATTATCACAGCCTGGGCTTAACCCTGGGCAAACACCCCATGGCCCTGTTGCGGGACCACCCACAACTGAAAGGCTACAAGCGGCACCAGGACCTGTATGCACTGGGCCACAAGCGCTTTGTGCGCATTGCCGGCCTGGTGACCGGCCGCCAGCGTCCGGGCACCGCCACCGGTGTGGTGTTCCTTACTCTGGAAGACGAAACCGGCAACAGCAATATCGTGGTGTGGCGAGATCTGGTGGAACGCAACCGGGCGGCGGTGGTGCACTCCCGCATGCTGAAAATCAAAGGGGTGGTGGAACGGGAAGGTTCTGTGATCCATGTGATCGCCGGACACATTGAAGACTGCAGTCACCTGTTGGGTGAACTGGAAACCCGCTCACGGGATTTTCATTAAGCCTCAGCAGCAAGCGGCAATGTCCACACTGGCGTGTACTGGGCACCTTTTGGGGTTAAGCGACTTTGATAGAGCACTATCGACTGCACGGTTAACGCCAACTCACAGGGCTGGGGTGGCAATGGCCAGCGCTGGCCCCGCGGCAAGCGCCCCAACGTAACATGGGGCCGATAGCGGCGCTCATTCGCCAGCACACCCGCCAGCGTATCCAACCCGGACAACACCGATCGAATGTCCGTAAGCCAATCCTGCAACCCATCAGCAGGCTCCAGTTCCAACGCTACAATGGCGGATTTGGCATCCGGGAAACCGCTGACCACCTGCGAGCGCAACGTAAACCCCGGGTGAGACGCGCACACCGGCTGCAAAGCCGCCTGCAGCTTAAGGGCCATTGCCAGGGGCTGATCCCCTAAAAACAGCAGCGTCATATGGCGGTTGGCCGCACTCACCCAGCGCACGGGATGAGCAGCAGCCAACGCGTTCAGGGCTTGCACGCGCTGATCCAGCGCCGCGTTCAACGGGGGCGACAGCGGCACACCTAAAAAACATCGAATCGTCTCTTCACTCATAAGGCCCTATTGTGAACGAAAAACCGGAACGAAAACAGGAACGAAAAAAGCCCCTCGCAAAGAGGGGCCAAACCTAGAGAGTAAAGATATAGAGCGTAAGAAATCGGCTTAGAATTTGTAACCCAGGCCAACCATGTAAACGATGGGATCAATATCAACGTCCGCGGTGATCTTGCTGCCGTCGTCGTATTTGAAGGTTGCCGTGGTGTCGATATCAATCATCCACACAGATGCGTTTAACACCAGCGTATCAGAGATGGCATAGTCACAGCCCAACTCGAACGACAACCCGATGGAATCATCCAGTTCCAGGCTTTTGGCATCGCCCAACCCGAGGGACGTAGTCACCGCGTCCAATTCAGAATCCACTTCTTCATCAAAGAACAGGGTGTAGTTCAAACCAATACCCACATAAGGTTGCAGCGCAGAGTCAGAGCTCATGGGGAAGTACTGCACACTGACGGTGGGGGGAAGATGTTTGACCTCAGCGGCATCCACCACCGTACCACCCAGGTTGGCGGTCACCTCGTGGGAAAACGGCGTTGCTGCCAGCAGTTCCACGCCCACATTATTATTGAGCATGTACATAACCGTAAGACCAAGTTGGGTGTTGCTACCAACACCCACCGATGAATCAATATCGAGCGCGGTATCGCTCAGGTTGGTTCCATTCAAGGCAATTTCAGAGCTGTCCTCCTGGGGATCAACCAACGCAGCACCGGCACGCAGCACTACGTCACCCTGTTGATAGGCCAGGGCAGAACCGGAGGCCAATGCCACACCCAACGCCAAAACAGATACTGAAGCTTTTAATTTAGCAGCCATGTTAATCCTCGACTTTTCTACGTTAAAACAAGAAGCTGAAAACTTAAGATGGATGTAGTCTAGGGAATGGCTGGAACGGAATCATGATCTGAGTCAACAACTGCCGACCCGGTTGCGGCCTAGGAAAGGTCTAAATGACTCAGATCAAGTTTTTGCCAAAGCAGAAAGAAATAGAAGAAGAATTGAGATCAATGGGGATACTGTTGCAGATAGTCCTTAATGCGTTCCTGCACAGTGATGGCGAGCTTGTCCGGCTCGAATTTGGAAAGAAAACCATTGCAGCCCACTTTCTCCACCATGGCCTTGTTGAAATTTCCACTCAGGGAAGTATGCAGAATCACGTGCAGGTTCTTCAGGCGGGGATCATCACGAATTTCCCGTGTCAGTCGATAGCCATCCATCTCCGGCATCTCCGCGTCCGTGATCACCATGGCCAGCTTGCGGCTGACGTCGATCCCCTGCTCCGCCCACGACTTCAACATCTTTAGCGCCATGGCACCATCACTGGCACAAATCAATTTGACACCCAGTTGCTGAACGGTTTCCTTCACCTGCGACAACCCCACTGAGGAGTCGTCCACCGCCATAATCTCTATGCCCTGGGCCTGGTTAACCAGCTCCTGATCCACCAACTCCGGATTGACGCGGGTGTTGTAGGGGGACACTTCCTGCAGCACCTTCTCCACATCAATCACTTCCACCAGCTTGCCGTCCAGTTTGGTGATGGCCGTGAGGTAATGGGATCGCCCCGCACCCTTGGGTGGCGGCATGATCTCCTCCCAGTTCATGTTGACAATGCGATCCACGGATTTCACCAGGAACGCCTGCACCGTCCGGTTGTACTCGGAGATGATGATATTGCAGTGGGTACGATCCTCCAGCGGGCCCAGGCCAATGGCTGCGCCCAGGTCAATAACCGGGATAGTGCGGCCCCGGGCATGGGTAACGCCCACAATATGAGGATGACTGTGAGGCATGGAAGTCAGCTTCGGCATGGTCTGTACTTCCTGGATCTTGAACACATTCAGGGCGAACAGGCTGCCCCGCTGCAGCTTGAACAACAGCAGCTCCAGGCGATTTTCACCCACCAGTTGGGTGCGCTGATCAACAGAATCCAGTATGCCGGCCATGGTCCTTCCAATTCAGATTATCGTAGACGCTATATCAGTGTAGACCACCGGAGAAGCCTCCCCATTATTACGAATGGCTATATTGTGTAATTTCCTCTCCAGTATCCCCGGCCTCGTCTAGACTGAATATCAGATATAACGCAATTACTATGATGCAATTACGTACGTTTAACACCACAACGGAATGAGAATGGATTCGAACCCTATTCTGCTTGCACGTCAGCCCATCTATGACCGCGACCTAAACCTATTCGCCTACGAGCTTCTGTTTCGCCCTCCCCACCCCTCCGACTGGGTTTGGGATGGCGACATCGCCACCTCGCAACTGGTGATGAATGCGTTCACCGAGATCGGCATCGACCGGGTATGTGACCACCGTACAGCGTTCATTAACTTCACCCGCAAATGGCTGGTATCCCCGCCACCCTTTGACGCCCGCCACGTTACAGTGGAAGTACTGGAGGACGTGGAGCCGGACGCCGACGTCATCGCCGGGGTAAAAGCGCTGAAAAAAGCGGGCTTTACCATCGCCCTGGACGACTTTGAATTCGATGCCAAGTGGCACCCGCTGCTGGAAATGGCCGAGATCATCAAGATTGATGTGCTGGCCCACAATCAGGCAGAGCTGGAAGTGCTTATCGGCCAGCTGAAGCCCTACAACGTCAAGTTGCTGGCGGAGAAGGTGGAGGATTACGAAACCCAGGAGCGCTGCAAGGATCTGGGATTTGAGTATTTTCAGGGCTTTTTCCTGTCCCGTCCCCAGAACGTGCATGGCGCCCCCATGCCCACCAACAAGATCGTGGTGATGCGGCTATTGGCAGAGCTGCAGAACCCGGAAGCCTCGGTTTCCAATCTGGAAAGCATCATCACCAGCGACATCGCCCTCAGCACCAAAATCCTGCGCATCTGCAATACCGCCCAGTTTGCCACCCTCAGCAAGATCGACAGTATCCGCCGAGCCGTGGTGCTGCTAGGCATGAATACCCTGCGCCAGTGGTCCAGCCTGATTGCACTTTCGCGCATGTCCGACAAACCCAGCGAGCTGATCTGCCTGACCCTGAGCCGGGCACGGATGATGGAGCTGCTGGCCCAGGCCATCGGCAAAGAAAACCCCGACGTCTATTTCACCGTGGGCATGTTTTCCTTCATCGATGCCTTTTTCGACCAACCCAAACAGGAACTGCTGCAGTCCCTGCCCTTCGACGACAGCCTGAACGACGCGTTGTTACATTTTGGCGGCGATACCGGTAAACTGCTGCGCAACCTGATTGCCCATGAACGGGGTGAATGGGGAGACGTTAACTGGCAGGAGCTGGCTGAACTGGGGATCGAGGAAGACCTATTCGAACACGCCTACCTGGAGTCACTCCAATGGGCCGCTGAGGTCATGAAGTCCCTGCTGGAGTAAACCCGCTTTTTATTTCACACAGGATAAAACCGCGTTGGAACTGGTGGATATCGGTGTCAACCTGACGGACAAGGCCTTTACCGCCGATCTGGACAAAGTGCTGGTGGAAGCCCGCCAGGCCGGGGTGAACCAATTGATTGTGACGGGCACCAATCTGCAGGAATCCCGGCAGGCTGTTGCGCTGTGTCGACAACACGGGCCCGGGCTCTGGTGCACCGCCGGCGTCCATCCCCACAATGCCAAAGAATGGAGCGACAGCCACTACCAGGCTTTGAAGGCTTTGCTGGAAGACCCGTTGGTGGTGGCCATGGGCGAAACCGGGCTGGACTTCAACCGCAACTTCTCGCCGCCCCAACAGCAATTATTCGCCTTTGAGGAACAACTGAAACTGGCCGCCGAAACCGGGATGCCGTTGTTTCTGCACGAACGGGATGCCCACGAAGCACAATTGAAACTGCTGCAACAATACCGTTCACAGTTGCACGGTGGCGTGATCCACTGCTTTACCGGCAGCGCGGAAGAACTGGATCATTATCTGGAGCTGGATCTGTATGTGGGTATTACCGGCTGGATCTGCGATGAACGCCGGGGATTGCATCTGCAGGAACTCATTCACCGGATTCCACCGCAACGCCTGCTGCTGGAAACGGACAGCCCCTATCTACTCCCCCGCACCCTGCGGCCGAAGCCCAAATCCCGCCGCAATGAGCCCCGCTATCTGGCCCACATTACCGAACAGATCGCGCCCATGCTGGGCACCGACCCGGCATCACTGGCCGCACAAACCACCCGCAACGCAGCCACCCTGTTCAAGCTAGAAAATCCATAAGCGCCTGCTGGTCGAAGGGCCAGTTCAGCTCGGCGCCATCCTGGCAGCGCTGAATCACGGGAATGCGCACACCATAACGCTCAATCAACCCATCCTGATCGGCGATGTCGATCTCCTGCACCTGAAAATACTCGGGATTCAAGGTGGACTGATAGACCTGGCGTGCCACATCACATAAGTGGCAACCCGCTGTGGTGTAGAAAATCAGCGCTTCACGATTGGCTTCGGCTTCACTCATGACCGGTCCGGCTGCGCCTCCATCTCAGGTTTGATCTCCTCTTCTTCCACCGCTTTGGCGCGCCAATGGCCGTCCAGGGTAAAGGCCGCCCAGGCCCACTTCAACCAGCGCAGGATATACACCACCAGCCACAAAGACCAGACCAGCATCAACAGGCGATACACCCAGATGGGCAGCGACACAAACCAGGCGGATTGCAAAGCCCCCTGCCCGCGATCCACAAACCAGTTCAACGCATACTGGCTGGAGCCGTTGCCGGTCACGCCCATGTCCGGGCTACCCATCAGGCCCTTGGGCACCGCCGCCAACAACAGGGCCAGCGTGAGCAGGCTGAACAGCACAATGAATATCTGCAGCAGATTGAATTGCAGGCGGGTCAGGCCACGCACCCAGGGCTGCTGACGCTGCTGCAGCAACAGGAACCAGAGCACCACCACCACAATGGTTTGAACCCAGCCTGTGCACAGACCCACCATCAGTATCATCCAGTGCCAGGTACGCAGGGGGAGCACCCGTAACCGGCCCAGGGCGAAGGCCACCAGCATCAATACCAGCAACACACCCCAAAACAGGATGGCGGGCCCCATGGCCGGCCCGCCCACAAACAGTACCCAACGATTGCGCGGCACGCTGACCTGCAACTGGTGATTGAAGTATGCATCCTCAATATCCAGGAGTGGAGTCTGATTGCGCCAGCCCATCCCATCGGGTTGGCGCCAGGACACCTCGATCCAATGCTGCCCGGGGTTAACCGGAATGATCAGTTTGGGGTTCAGCTCATCCACCGCGCGCAGCTCACCGTCCACCATCACCGACTTCACCCGCGCTGTTGCCGGCAGTTCAATGCGTTGCTCACTGCCTTTACTAGTGATCACGTGCAGGCGCAAGGAACCGCTGGATTCGCGCAACCCGGGCTCCCAGTTCTGCTGCACCTGGTCAATGGTTTTGGTGGCTCCCTCCATGGCTGCAGGGCGGCTGATATTCAGGCGCAGGCTTTCTCCGGGGTACGGGAACCAGCGCGGCTGCCAACCAGTGGACGCCACCGGCTCCTTGATGGGTGCCAGTCCTTCGTATTGCAAATGCCATTGGGGTGAGACCTCCACCTGCCAGCGTTCCGCCCAGTGGGCTGTCTCCGTGGCCAAGAGCGTCAACAAGGTGGTTTTTTCCAGGGAGGAGAACCACACCACGCGATTTTCACCGGGGCGCAACACCACCTTGGCCCGACCGGACTCCACATCCACTTCACGGCTGGTCACCGACTCCCCCGCCAGCAGGGGAATGTCCAGATTGATGCCACCGTCCAATGGCGCCACCCGCTGCACCCGGGTTTCCATATACCAGTTCATGCCCAGGCGCAGAATGCGTTCCACCGTGACAAAGGGTGCCATAGGGTCCGGGGCAAGCTGGGAGGACTCCGTACCCAACGCAGGTCGCGCTGCATCCCTGGGATGAAAATGCACGGTATTCGACAGCATGCGACCGTTATCAAGACCCCGCACCAGAAAATCATCGCTGCTCACCAACAGGTTGTGCAGCGGCACGGCAAAAGTGAGTTGGAAAGCGTTGCCGGATTCCAGCAATCCACTGGCGCTGAGGCGGTGCTCCCCGGCCGGCACATGCACGTTGGCGACGCCGCGGTGCGAGCGCACAGTATGGGGTGCGCCATCCAGCAACACGCTGTCCAGATGCCACTGGTTCTGGCTGTCCGGCAACGCAAAGTACACCGCCTGGCGGGCATTGACGGTCATGGTGACCGTGACACGGGAGCCCTGGGTGCGGATCAGCGCCTTCACCACCGACAGACAGGCCGGGTGACAGCTTTGCTCCTGCAGCAACTGTTGAGTCAGTTCCTCCAGCAGAGCCGGCTGCGGAAAATCAGCCCGGGCCTCCGGGCTCACCGGCAACAGCAACAGGGCAACCACCAGGGCCACCCCAGTGGCATGTGCCGGCGCCGACCACAGGGACCATTGCCACCGGCCGCTGCGTTTTGACAAACCGAACAACACCGCCAGCACCGCCAGGCAGAGCAGCACCCGCAACCAGCACAATACCCGGTTTTCGGTGGGTTCCAGCAACCACAGAGTAATGGATTCACCGGCGGTGACCGGGCCGGACCACTGCAGATAGGTGCGCTCCCAGCCCCATCCGGGCAAGCCGGGCCCCGTTTGTGCCGCCAGGTTGGGGTCGCGCTGTTCCAGGCGGGGCTCCTCAAGTTTACGCTTCATGGGCGCGACGGATGCAAGCGCCACCTCGGCCTCCGCCATGGCGGTTTTGGGTAACACCCGCGCCGCCTGGCTGCCCAGGCCATAGCCATCCGCCACATAGTCGTCGGCCACCTGGCCATGCTCACCCATGCGGTTCCAGGGTTGCTCCAGCTGGGGATACAGGCCGATGCGGGCCTGCTGCACCATAAAGCCCACCAGCCACAGCAGCAACACCAGCGCACTGCCGGTGCCATAGAACGTCAGCAGTTTCCTGAGGCGCCCGGCAGGCAGCAACAGCACCAGAGCCAGCACCGCGATAACGTTTAACAACAGATAGAGAAACTCCGTGGCTTCCGGGTAGATCAGCAACAACGCCACCCCGCTAACCACCGCCGCCAGCACACCCCGCAACCGCAACATGGCGGCAACGGTGATCAATACAATGAACACATCCCACACATTCCAACTGTCCATCCAGGTATTGCTGGAACGCTCCATGCCGGCGGCCATCATGACCCGCCAGCCCGGGGGCACATGCAGGGTGGCAGACAGGTGCTCCACATCGTGCTGCCAACCCACCGCCGGCAGGCGTTGCTTATGGGTGCCGGGCTTCAGCGTAATCCGGCTCAGTGCCGTCGCCTGCAGATCCCGCTCCCGCACCTCCACACCCTGTTGCGCCTCGCTCAGGGTAATCACCTGGGGTTCACCATTCAGGGTGAGACTGCCCAGTTGCTGACGGCCATCCACCTGCAGGCGCCAACCCCGATTCATGGAACCCTGGATCTGATCGCGGGCGGTAAAGCCCTCACCACTGAAGTCCAGCCACAGATCCCGGTTCAGGGTGAGCTGGTTGGGGGAAGGCTGGGGATCGCCCCGCCGCAGCTGCACCAGGTTCATGACCTGACCCTGGCGCAGATGATAGGCAGGCCAGGCCTTCCAGTGCTCCGGCAACGCGGTTTGCGAGGGGTCAAGTCCCTCCGCCCCTTCCACCCGGACCTGCCTCAGCTCCGGCCGGGCTTCGAATACCCAGACCTCCTCTTCGGGCCAGAACCCGCTGTCGGCGGTTTCAAAAAAGATCTGCTGCAACGGTCCATTGTGATGGGCCTGCAGCAACACCTGCCATTGGCCCGGCCGCAACTGAATGCGCAGCCGCCCATCCGCATCCAGGCGAGCCGGCAGGGGGCTGCGGATTTGCTGCGGGGTAAAGGCATCGAACAGCAGCTTGCCCAGCACCACCTCCCGTGCTTTACCGGCCACTTCCAGGTCCACCCGGGTTTCCATAACAAATGGAATGCTGTCCACCAGGTGCCGATAGACCCGCACCGTGAGTTTGTCTTCCGATTCCAAAGCGGGTTCTGATTTGACCTGACGCCGGCTGAACCACAAGCGACTTTCGCTATCCAGATTGGGCCGCGCGACGGTTTCGCCATTCACCTGCAGGTCCAGCAACGCCACCGCGTCCGGCAAGGGCAGGAACTCCGGAATCCGGGACCAGGGGATTACCCCGGCAATCTGGTGGACACCGGGCTCCAGCCACACCACCGGCTTGCCCTGCTGCTCCAGTACCAGGCCGCTCACCGCGTTCACCAGCAGCGACTCCGGCCAATAGCCTTCACCACCGGGCAACGGGACATTGCCCGCCTGAAATACCTGCCAACGCTGTTCGAAATGCATACCGGCCGCCGTTACCCGTAATGTCAGGCGGCCGGGCCACTGGCACTGGCGCGCTGCACTGCCGGTGGGCGCCTTGTCGGACTGGGCCACCGGGCAGCGTAATGCAGGATGATCCTTCAGGGCCCATTCCTGCCAGGGGCGCAGCGGCTCGGGCACCGCTACCGATGCTGTTGCAAGCACGGGTGAAAGACAGCACAACAGCCCAAGCCAAAACAGGCGGCACCAGCTCATGGGTGAAACTCCCAACGGATCAGATGATGAGAAAACAACAAGGCCCGAAAACGGGCCTTATCTATTCAGGATAAACAGCTTATACGGGTTCAGACAGCCACGCATAAGGTTTTTTTGAACCGGTTCTCAAGCCAATGCCTCGATGAATCGGCGGAACCCTGCACCGTAACCCTGCCCGGTGTCAGCATCAGAATGCAGACGGGCAATCAGCTCCCGCAGCAATTGCGGGGCTTCCAGGCGGCCGCTGTCCAGGCCTTGCGCCTGTTGTCCCGCCTGCTCCACCTGTTTGGCAAATCCGCCCAAGCGGGGCAGCACATCAGCAAACCCGTTCTGACGCGGCGCCCCCATCATATTGTCGATGGCCACGTAGGTGTCGCGCACGGCCACCGCCTGGGACTGCTGGATATCCACCGCAAACGCCGCCAGCTCCTCACTGTCCATGCCCACATTCATGGCCTGGTCGAACGCCATTTCCACGTCACCGGCGTAAAAGGTTTCCGCCACGCTGTTCACCTGCGCGAACAGATCCCGCAACGCACTCAACTCCCCTTCATCCAGCTCCCCTTCCACGCTGAAGGCGACGTTATCGTATTGGGTATAACCGGCCTCCAGACTCTCCACCAGAGCACCTTCACTGGCCAGCCGGTACTGATTGGCATAACCACTTTGCCCGGAGCTGACGTGCAGGGTTACCTTGTCCCCATCCTGGGTGATCACCTCCAGATCAAAGCTGCGGTCACGCTGGAACGCCACCTCGGTGCTGCGGTAACCCAACCCGGGCGCTGAAGTGGCCGGGGCAGCCACCGCGGTTTCCGGGATGGGTACCGCGGTTTCCGCGGCCGTTTCCAGATCCACGCCGAACAGCTCTTCACCCAGGGCTTCCAGACCGTCCGCCAAACCGGTCACCGTGGCATAAAAATTATCTTTAACTGAGCCTGAGAACAGACCCTGCTCCTGAATAATCCCTTTGGCTTCCCGCAGCCCCTGCTCCACGCCCTTCACGGCCTGCTGGTACAACGCCTGGATCTCTTCTTCCGATGCGCCATTGGCACGCTCGGATTCCAGACGCTCGCGGATAAACCCCAACACCCGGTCCGCGACCGCCTGGGGGGAAAAATCCGTCGCGGCAGGCACATTGCCGGGAGTCGCGGTGGATGTTGTTGAAGGCGTTGTTGAAGGCGTTGACGACGGGGTTGAAACCGGCGCAGTCGAAGAAGGAGCCGACGCGACTCCGGCGGTTGCCTTGAATTGCAGTCGCTCGTACGCCACGGCCAACGTGCGCTCAATCTGCAGAGAGCCGGTGACCGCCATGCCTTGCTGCACCGTCTGTTGCTGAGCCGTCTGTTGCTGCATAGCCCGCTGCTGGCCCCAGCCGTGGCGTCGCCCTGGCAAGCCAAAGTCCGCTCCAGAGAAGTTGTGTTTTAACAGGGGATTACATGCATGCATGGCTTTGGTCTCCCGAGCATCTGGGGCTCAGCATGAGTGGGTCAAGCGGGGGCCGACAGCCACAACAGCCCCATTCAAACGGGTATCGGCCACAGGGGCAAAAACTTTAGCTAAAATTTACGCCTGCATTTCAACGCCTTAAGTTGCTGATTTTGTGCAAGCCCCGGCATCATGGGCCATACTGAATGGCAGGAATTCCAGATAGGCCAGGTAATGTCGACCGAGTTAATCATAACAATCCAGGTGGTGTTCGCCCTGATCGTGGCGATCGTGATCCTCCTGTTGATCATCCGGCGCCAGAAGCAAACCATTACCCAATTGAAAGACATCCTCACCACCGTGAAAGAGGAGATCAGCGGTGAGAACCTGACCGGTTACCTGCAATTGGAACTGGATGACACCACTGCCCATTGCGCTCAGGAAACCGTGGCCCTGCGCCCGGAACTGTCGGCAGAGGACATGGCCATTTCCCTGCGCTTTATGGTTTTGCAGGCGGAGCTCGCTTTGGTACAAGACCACGTTGGTTCAGCCCGCACCCCCTGGAGCGAAAAAATCAGGAACTACGTCGGCCTGGCGGAAAAAGTACTGGAGCTGAGCAAGGCCCGGGTGGATCACGCCACCAAAACCCTGAACGACACCCACAACGAGGAACTGGCGGCCAAAGACGAATCCATCACCGCGCTGGAGACCGAGAAGCGTATTCTGCTGGAGCAACTGGATAACCTGAAACCGCTGGTCACCTGCCTGCAGAGCGCAGCAGAAGCCGAGCAACCCCGCAACGACCTTGAACTGAAGCTGCACAAAGCGCTGCTGGGCATCTGCGAGAACTTTCCCAACAGTGAGCAGTTACGGGAGCTGGTGTACCTGCTGCATGAAGCCTATTATGAGTCGGGCTCTGAACCAGGCACTGAATCAGCTCCTGAATCCGCCACTGAATCATCTTCTGCCACAGCCAGCAGCGAGCCCCCCGGCAACTTTGCCCAATCCCAGAACATCGGCATTCTGAACAACATCATCGACCAGCAGAGCGCCACCATCAAAACCCTGAAACAGCAGATTGAAACGCTGGAAAATCAGCAAGAGCGTGACGCCCTGGAGCAAACGGTGGACAGCCTGGACGACGTTATTCGCCAGGGCAGTGAGTGCCTGGACTCCATCAAGCAGGACATCCCGTTCGAACCGGACCCAATGGTGGACAACCCCAAAGCCGGTGAAGTCATCGACCAGTTTATCGAGGACAGCGCCGTCATGGTGGAGAAAATTCATATGCTCACCAACCAGAACAAACAATTGATGCTGGAGAACGACGAAATGCGGAAAGCACTGGAGTCGACGTCAGAAAGCGATGCCCCCATGGCGGCCGGTTTGAAAATGAAGCTGGAAAACCAGCAACAGGAACTGATCACTCTGCAGACCCAATTCCAGGATCTGGAAGAGCGCTACCTGACCCTGTACGAAGAAAAACACGGCAATCGCGCCCCGCCCATGCTATGACGATGGATTGCTTTTGCGGGTAAGGTTCTCCGCCACTTTGGAGATGTTCTTTTTGAACGCTGGGTCCACCAGCTCGCTCTGCACAAACAGCTTACCCACAGCATCTTCCAGCTTTTTCAGATCCATATTGAGGCGTATGCTGTTTTGATCACCCGGCGCGATGCCCAGGCTTTTACGCATTTCCTGACCCAGCATATTGATCACCCGGCTCAGCTTGTCTTTCTGTTTATCCAGGTTGCGTTCAAAAGTCTGGAACACATCGTGGCTGCGTACAATCAGCGCGTCCACCTGGGCCTTCTGTTTCTGCACGGAGTTTTCCGCCAGGATCGCCTCGTAGCGGGCCTGCACCCCGCGCATCAGTGATCCCAGATTATCCTGCAGCCGGGCATAGCGTTCCTCATCCTGGCGCGGCGGGTCCTGGATCAGGATACAGCAGTTTGCTTCGAACAGCATGAGGTGGGGCTCCTCCACTTTCTTGGCGGCGGGAATGCGGCCGTTGAGCTGGGAAACCAGCTCCTCATTTCCGACGGTTTCCGGATAAAAACGGTAACCACCTGCAGCGGCCACCCCGACCACCGACTTCAATCCAAACGCATTGACGGATTTGACCAGCTCCGCTGCCAGCTGCTGATGCGTGTGACATTTGAAACTGGTGAGCATAAAAAGAATGATAATCCCCAGATCAGAATTGGACATAAATGCACTGTAAGCCGCATCGGAGGTGGTGGCCAATTCCCGTTCCAGACCTTCGATCTTTAACAGCAGCTGCTGTGGATCGGCATCCAGCATCGCCTCCTCCAGGGTTTCCTCACCGGTCAGGATCACCACTTCGTCTTCGTCCTCGTCCTGATAGTTTCCGCTTCGCTCCTTGGCGTCATTGGCCAGCTTCAACTGCATGTTCTGCTCTTCCAGCCGGGCCACTTGCTGCTCGAGTGCCGCCAAGCGGGCATCCCTGTCCTCCAGTGCTGCATTCAAACCTGCCATATTCTTGTGCGCCTCAGCGAGCACTTTTTCCTGCTGGTTGTGTTTGCGCTCCATCTCCTGCAGCTGCTTTTCCAACGCCGCCATGACATTTTTTTGCATGTCGGCGTTGGCCGGGCTGAACTCGGTATTGGGCTTGGCGGGGGGCGGCGCATCCTCTTCCTCGAACACCAGCTCGGCTTCCTGCTTGAGGCGCTTATCCAGATCAAAGAAAAAGGAGCGAAAGCGATCGGAATTACTCAGGCGATCCTTGTAGACCTGTAACAGGGTATCCGGGCGTAATTCCCGCGCGGCGACATCCAGGGTCTGCACAAATTTTTCGTGGGTCAGGTACGCCAGCACCACCGGTTGCAAGCGGGCCTTCAGTACCTGCCAATAGTTGTGTTCGGCGCCATTGAACGGAAGGCATGAGCGCTCTGCTTCCAGGAACAGCAGCCGCAACATGGCAACCTGCTGGTCAACGCTGCCTTCCGGGTCCAACAAGGTCAGGTCAGAGATGCCCAATGCCTGCAGGCGCTGCCGTGTATCCTGTAATGCACCGGCGATGAACGTCTCAACGCTATGCACATCCGTGGAGGGTTGTTGATCGACAGAATCTTTCGCCATTGGGCCACCTGAACGCCTTTCCGTCATTAAAGATTAGCAAAGAATTCAGGTGATTAGTTTTTACGGGGGCTACTTGTGGCGAAACTCCCAGCAGCGGTGAATGGGCTTGCCGCGGGCAAAATCCGGCGGCAGGCTTGCCTGCGTGACATCGGTTACGTCGTACCGCTCCATCAGCTCGGGCTCCAGCTCAAAGCGATTGAAATTGTTAGAAAAAATCATCAGCCCGCCGGGCTCCAACCGCTTCATGGCCAGATCCAGCAGCTCCACCTGGGATTTCTGTACATCAAAATAACCCTGCATGCGCTTGGAGTTGGAAAAGGTCGGCGGATCAACAAAGATCAGATCGAACTGGTCATGGCACTGCTTCAACCAGGCCATGCAATCACTGCGCACCAGCTGATGATGGCTTTCACTGCAACCATTCAAATACAGGTTGTTGCGGGCCCAGTTCAGATAAGTGGCAGACATATCCACCGAGGTAGTTCGTTTCGCCCCCCCAATGGCCGCGTGAACCGTGGCCGCTGCGGTGTAACAAAACAGATTGAGAAAGCGGGTATTTTTGGCAAGTTCCTGCAGCCGAACCCGCGTGGGCCGGTGATCCAGAAACAGCCCGGTATCCAGGTAGTCATCCAGGTTCACCAGAATCAAGGCACCCGCCTCATCCATCGGCAACATGCGTTTGCTTTCACCCAGTTTCTGGTATTGCTGTTTGCCCTTCTGCCGCTGTCGACTTTTTACGTGCAATCGACTGTGGGGCAGCGCAAAGAATGCTTTCAGGCTGTCCAGTGCATCCTGCAGCCGTTGCTCTGCTTTTTCCGGGCTGACACTTTTAGGCGGCGCGTATTCCTGCACATGCAAATGGCCGTTGTACCAATCGATGGCCATGTTGTATTCGGGAATATCGGCATCATACAGGCGATAGGCCAGCACCTGCTCCCGTTCGATCCACTTCTGCAGACCTTTCAGATTTTTCTTGATGCGATTCAACAGGTCCTTCGCCGGCGCACTGTCCACATAATCGTGTTGCAGTTCCGGTTTCTCCGGCACACATTGATGGCTGGCGCGTTTCACCACGTCACCACTGCGAATCACACAACGAATCGCCCCGTTATACACCCGCAGCGTTTCCGGATGATCCAGTTGCAGGGCATCGGCGAACTCAACGTTGTTGGTGATCAGTGCGGCGCGCCAGTGTTCACAGTTTTCCTGCAGGCGGCGGGCAATGGCCCGATACAGAAAAATCAGGTCCGCATCCTTGTCCAGACGCTCACCATAAGGAGGATTACACACCACCATCCCCAACGCCTCTTCGGGGTTCTGGTGCAATGCGAACTGTGCCAGCTCCCGGCGCTCCACATGAATGCACCCCTCCAGTCCAGCCGCTGCAATATTTTTCATGGCCGCCTGAATGGAAGCGTTATCCGAATCGTAGCCTTTGATCTGGAATGAAAAGTCCTCGGAGCGATCCTCCTGCGCCACCTGATGCACCGCTTGCTGCCACTGACCCTCATCGTGATAGGCCCACTTTTCAAAGCCGAAACGTTTGCGCAGCAAACCCGGCACCATACCGGACTGCATCATCGCTGCTTCGATTAACAACGTGCCCGAGCCACACATGGGGTCCACCAAACGGGGATACTCTGCATGCGGCCAACCGGCACTCATCAGTAACGCCGCGGCCAGGGTTTCCTTCAACGGTGCTTCGTTCTGCGCCACCCGATAGCCACGTTTGTGCAAAGGCTCACCGGACAAATCCAGTGCCACCTGCACCAACTCGCGACCAAAGTGCACATGAATGCGCATATCCGGATTGCGGGTATCCACGTTGGGCCGGTCACCCTGGAAGTGACGGAAATAATCCATGATGGCGTCTTTGGTGCGATAGGTCAGGAACTGCGTGTTGACATTCACGGACGCTTCTTTCGACGTGGAAATCGCCACACTGTTCTGCAGGGAAAAATGCGCCTGCCAATGAACCTGCCGCAAACGATGGTAAAAATCGTCCTCGTTTTTGTACGGGAACTCGGCAATAGGCAACAGCAGCCGCGACGCAATGCGGGAACGCAGGCAGATTTCATACACATTTTTCAGGCTGGCCGGCCCTTCCACGGCGCCCCTCACCAAGGTGTATTCCGGCCCGGCAACTGCCTGAATTTCCTGTAATAAAAACGTTTCCAATCCTCCGGCGCAACTTACTACCAAGCGCGACGAATTCCAGTCAAATGTACTCATTTGGATTAAACACCACGTGTAAGCCTATGAATTCGTTTGCAACAAACTCATCAGGCCTAATTTATCAATTACTCAATTCAATCGTTCGTGTCTTTTTTATGACAATTTTTTTGTCGACATCATTAATAAAGTTCGGTACTAATGTATGTCCGGGCTTGGGAAAAGCCCACAACAATCCTCAGCATTCAGCATCATCAATACAGGAGCAGAACTCTACGCTTTAGCCATCATTTCATCTCTCAGAATCGCAAACGGAAAAAGAGGTCGATCATTTATGAAGAGACAAAAACGCGATAAAGCCAGCAGAGCCTACATCAAGGGTTACAACGCCGGTGTCAGTGGACGATCCAAAGACTCATGCCCCTTCACCGAAATTGTATCACGACAAACCTGGCTCAGTGGTTGGCGAGAAGGACGCACTGACCAATGGGAAGGATACACAGGCGTATCCGGCATTCATAAAATAGCGAATCTCTGACCTCACCTTTTCGGGGTTTTGTATAGCAAACTCAATTCTGAATTGCTAAACGCAGATCTGAAACACCAGTTCCTTAAAAGAGTGTCTCCCGCACTCTGGCAGCCAAGGCTGCCGCCCAGAGGCCCCTTTACGGGGCCTCGTTCATTGTGGGCACCGGCTTAGCGCCAGGCTTGCACACAATCCGCAATCAACCTGGGGCCGGCATAGATAAAACCACTGTATACCTGAACCAGACTCGCTCCCACCCGTTTTTTCTCGGCCGCCTGTGTGCCACTGACAATGCCACCAACACCCACAACCGGCATGGCGCCGTCCAGCGCAGCACACAGTTGCTGCAAAACCTGAGTGGATTTTTCAAATACCGGTGCTCCGCTCAAACCACCCTGCTCGTTACCATGAGGCAAGTGGGCGACGCCTTCCCGGGATAACGTCGTGTTGGTGGCAATCACGCCATCCACACGGTGTTTCTTGAATTGATCCGCGATCTGCGTCACCTCCTCCGGTTCCAGATCGGGGGCGATTTTCACCAGCAGAGGCACATACTTGTCGTGCTCCTGTGCCAACCGCTGTTGTGCGGATTTCATGCCCTGCAACAGAGTGTCCAGGCTTTCACCATACTGCAGGGAACGCAGCCCCTGAGTGTTGGGGGAGGAAATGTTGATCACCACATAGTCCGCGTGTTTGTATACCTTGTTCAGGCAGATCAGGTAATCGTCCAGTGCCTGCTCCACCGGAGTATCGAAGTTCTTGCCGATATTGATCCCCAGGATGCCGTCATAACGCGCACGCTTCACCTGTTCCACCAGATGATCCACGCCCTTATTGTTGAACCCCATGCGGTTGATGATGGCCTGCTGCTGCGGTAGCCGAAACAGGCGGGGCTTGGGATTACCGGGTTGCGGGCGAGGCGTGACCGTGCCGATTTCGATGAAACCGAATCCCAGGGAGCCCAGCGCGTCAATGTGATCCCCGTTTTTGTCCAGGCCGGCCGCCAATCCCACCGGATTTTTGAAGCGCAGACCCAACAGCTCCACCGGTGCCTCCAGCCTGGGCAGCAAACAGCGGGTCAACCCCAGGCGATAACCCAGATCGATGGACTGCAACGCCAGGTGATGGGAGGTCTCAGTGGGCAGGGAAAACAGGATTTGTCTTGCTACTTTATAGAACATGGCTCACACCGCGAAAAAATCCGGGCGATTATACCAGCATGCGGGCCGTTACTGCAGCGCTAGCGCAGCTTTTCCACCCCCAGTAACTTGTTGTTGTCATCAAAATAAATGGCGAAGGAACCCTGGATGCCCCCGTAGGACACATAGGGGCGCAGGCACTCAGCAGGAAAGCTGACCCTGCGCCCGTCGCGACTGCGGGCGACAACAGAATGTGCCGCCCCCTGATACCACTTCAGGTATTCCTCCGGCGAGATGGTGATGTCAACAATCAGGTGCACTGCTGGTCTCACTGTGCAGCGTGGTCTGAGCCAGATCCATCAACTCCCGCAACGCCACGCCGTACATGGAAAACTCCTTCACATCCATGCCATGGAACTCGGCGATCAACGCCTTCCAGCGGGCAATCATGGTTTCGTGATGCTGGGCCCAGGCGTTTACGCGTTCCTCTACCGTATGAGTCTTGCCGCCCATCTGCAGGACACCCACCGTCAACGTACGCTGCTGCCAGTCCAGATCATCGCGGTAGGCTTCCCGGGCCAGCGCCTGCCAGTGGTTCTCAATGTTCAGGGCATTGATCTCCTCATTGAACCAGTACAGATCCAGTTGCGAGCCCAGGGCAAAGTAGACTTCCGCCACCTCCGGCACCGGTTTGCCGGTGACCTCGGCTGCCTGGATGATTCCCAGCACCGGCAGCATGCTGTCCGCACCTGCGATGAACGTGGCCAGGGTGGACGGCACACCTTTTTCCACATAACGGTTATGCCGCTCTTCCCACACTTCTCGCCGCGGCCCGCTGAGCACCACCGGCAAACTGTCCGCCACTGCCTGCACACCCTGGCGGAAGCGATTGATGGCATCCTGCACATTGACACCACAACGGTTGTTGCGCAGGAACCAGCGGGTGGCCCGTCGCATCAGGCGAATCAGCATACGCATCATTTCGATCTGCTCTGCAGCATCAATCTTGTAGTCCAACGCTTCGATCTGCTGCCACCAGTTTTCCAGGTCAAACACATCGCGGGAAGCAATGAAGGCCCGGGCAATGTCAGGAACGCTGGCACCGGCGGCGTCTTTCATGCGATGCACAAAGGTGATACCCATGAAATCCACCATACCGCTGGCCACCTGGGTGGCCACGATCTCCCGCCGCAGCTTGTGGGCATAGAGTGGATCGTGATAGCGCTCCACCAGCACCTTGGGGAACGCTCTTTCGATTTCATGGCAGATATAGTCGTCGTCCGGCAGCGTGGAATGGGTCAGCTGGTCCTTCAGTATGGCTTTGGTATAGGACAACAGAGTAGACAGCTCGGGACGGGTCAAACCTTTCCCATTCACCACCCGTTCATGGATCTCCTCTTCTGTAGGAATGTACTCCAGCTCACGATCCAGCTTACCTTCCGCCACCAGGGCATGAATATAACGCTTGTACTCACCCATGCGGTAGATGGTCTCGCTGCGGGCCACACTCAGGGCCTGGGTTTGACGGTAGTTGTTTTTCAACACCAGTTCCGCCACTTCCTCAGTCATCTGCGCCAACAGTTCGTTGCGTTGCTTCACGGTCATATCGCCATCATGAACAATATCGTTCAACAGGATTTTGATGTTGACCTCGTGGTCGGAGCAATCCACTCCGCCCGCGTTATCAATGAAATCGGTGTTGGAAAGACCGCCATTCAGGCTATATTCAATGCGCCCCAGTTGAGTGATACCCAGGTTGCCGCCCTCGCCGATCACCTTGGCCCGCACATCCCGGCCGTTGACCCGCAATCCATCATTGGCTTTGTCCCCCACCTCGGAATTCATCTCCAGGGAGGATTTGATGTAGGTGCCAATGCCGCCATTCCAGATCAGGTCCACCGGTGCCTTCAACAGTGCTGAGATCAGTTCCGTGGGCGTCAGGGCATCCGCGTGAATATCGAAGCGCTCTTTCATCTGCGCCGAGATACGAATGGACTTGGCCGCCCGCGAGAACACGCCCCCGCCAGCTGATATCAGTTCTGAGTTGTAGTCACTCCAGTTGGAACGCGGCAGATTGAACAAACGCTCCCGCTCCTGATAGCTGGCTTCCGGTTCGGGGTTGGGATCAATGAATATGTGCAGGTGGTTGAAGGCTGCCACCATCTGCAGAGTGCGGGAACGCAGCAAGCCGTTGCCGAACACATCCCCGGACATATCACCGATGCCAATCAGGGTGACAGGGTTAGTCTGCACATCGATGCCCAGCTCCCGGAAATGCCGTTGCACCGAGACCCAGGCGCCCCGCGCCGTGATGCCCATTTTTTTGTGGTCATAACCCACGGAGCCGCCGGATGCGAAAGCATCACCCAACCAAAATCCATATTCCTCCGACAGACTGTTGGCAATATCCGAAAAGGTTGCGGTGCCCTTGTCCGCCGCCACCACCAGATAGGGGTCATCTTCATCTTTGCGGATCACATTTTGCGGTGGCACCACTTCGCCATTCTGCAGATTGTCGGTGATATCCAGCAGGCCACGAATAAACGTCTTGTAGCATTCGATGCCCTCGCTCATCACCGCATCCCGACTGCCGGATTTGGGCAGTCGCTTCGGATAGAAACCGCCTTTGGCACCCACAGGCACGATCACCGCATTTTTCACCTGCTGCGCCTTCACCAGGCCCAGCACCTCGGTGCGAAAATCCTCCCGTCGATCGGACCAGCGCAGGCCGCCCCGCGCCACTTTGCCACCGCGCAAATGCACCCCTTCCACCCGCGGCGAATAGACAAAGATCTCAAACATGGGTAACGGCCGCGGCAACTCCGGAATGGTTTTCGGCGCCAGCTTGAACGAGATATACGGCTTGTACTCGCCGTTGTGATCCTGTTGATAGAAGTTGGTGCGCAGGGTTCCGGTCATCATATCCAGATAGCGCCGCAGAATCCGGTCCTCATCCAGGCTGGCCACCTGATCCAACTGCTCCAGAATGGTGGCGCGCAATTCCGCTTCCGCCGCGTCACTGGTGGGTTGTTCCACCGCGAAACGCAGCTCGAAAAACTCTGCCAGCAAGCAGGTCACCTGGGGGTGATTCACCAGGGCATCCTTGATATAGGTCTGGCTGAAGGCGAAGCCGGTTTGCTTGAAGTAACGGGCATAGGCCCGCAGCATTGCCACCTGCCGCCAGCTGAGGCCCACCGACAACACCAGGCGGTTGAAACTGTCATCCTCAGCAAAACCACGCCAGGTGCTGAGAAACGCCTCCTGGAACTTGTGCTTCACCTTCTCGATCTCAATGACGGCGTCACCAAAATAACGCACATTGAAATCGTACACCCAGATCGTGGATTCATCTTTTTTCTTGATGCGGTAAGGCCGCCCACCCAGCACCCGCAGCCCCAGATGCTCCAGCATGGGCAACACATCGGACAACGGGATATTGCGTTCCCGGCGGAACAATTTAAAACGCAGTGCCCGCGGGTCATCCTCCAGGGAGTGGTAGAACGACACTGCCAACGGATTGTCCTCATTCAGTTGTTCAATGTGCTCAATATCGGACACCGCCGTACGAGTGGAAAACTCCTCCCGATAACTCAACGAAAACGCATCTGCATAAGCCGCCTGCAACATACCGGCCCGGTCCTCACCCACGCTTTCAATCAGGGTTTCATAGAGCCGGTCGGACCAACTGCGGGCCAGCTCAATCAGGCGGGCCTCCACTTCTTTCACATCAAAATCCATTTTCGAGCCGGCTTTCACCTTCAACACGATGTAAAGACGGGCCAGGGTGGATTCAGTGAAATAGGTGTTGAACTCCATGTCCTCCACATCCACATATTCGTACAACACACTCTGGAAAGACTTGCGCAGCGCAGTGGAATAACCATCCCGCGGCGTGTAGATCAGACAGGACAGGAAGCGTCCGAACTGGCCTTTGCGCACAAACAAACGCAGGCGGCGCCGCTCCTGAATGTGCAGGATGCCAACCGCGGTTTTCAGCAGTGCTTCGGTAGAGGTTTGGAACAATTCCTCCCGCGGAAAGGTTTCCAGTATCTGCATCAGGCGCTTGCCGTCATGGCCATGGGGCTCCAATCCAGAACCGCTGATGACCTTACGCAGTTTATGGCCGATGATCGGGAAATTCCGCGGTGAATTATTGAAGACCAGTGAGGTATAGAGGCCCAGCCAGCGGTACTCGCCCACCACCTTGCCCCGCTCATCACATTTGCGGATGCCGATGAAATCCATGTACACAGGGCGATGCCAGCGGGAGCGGGTGCCGGATTTACCAAACACAATGAGCTTGTCCTGATGGATCAGCGGACCTCCATCCTGTTCCAGCAGATCCAGGCTGTTGCAGACTTTCGCCACCCCGTGTGCGGTTCCCTCCACCGCCTGCAGATAGCTCTCGCCCTGCTTTTCCACCACCCTGTATTCCTGCATCGCCAGGAAAGTGAAATGGTTTTGCACCAGCCAGGCCAGGAAGGCTTTCACTTCCAGCAGTGATGCCTCGCCGCGGTTGTCCTGCAGTTCCTGAATCTCGTCACGGATCACCGAGGTACGGGCCTGCATGGTTTCAAAATCTTCCACCGCCCCGTAAAGTTCTTCCAGGGTTTCCTGCAGGATGTTGGTGATATCCCCCACCAGGGCCGCATCCGGTTGACGATCGATTTCCAGGTGAATCAGCGCCTCTTTCGCACCCTCGGAGTTCATGTCAAAACTCAAACCTTCCAGGTCACCGTCGGCATTACGCTGGGTGCGGAACACACTGTTCATCACGGAATGGATTGATATTCCGCGCCGCACCACGTCCATCATCACCGTATCCACCAGGAAGGCGCAATCCGGCGCCAGCACTTCCACCACCGTATGGGTGCTCTGCCAACCGTGATCCTCATAGCGGGGGTTGAAGACGCGGATGCGCGGATGCCGGTCCGGCAGCACCCGCAGAAAACTCCACAAGCCAACGGTCATGCCGTACAGATCGTCGATGCGTTTGCGCTGCAACTCCTGAATCGGAGCGGCAGAATAAAAGTGACGGGCAAATTCCAGCACTTGGTGGGTCTGGGACGAATGACTCCGGTCGAAGCGCTCCTGCACCATGTCGGACAATCGTTCAATCAAAGAAAGGTAATCTTCGCCCAGCGATAGGTTAACCATAAAGCCCCCTGGCCATTTTCCATTAAATATCAGTAATATTAGTCTAGTAGTTACCACTAAATATGAACAAACCGATGAAAGCCGCGACCGGCAGGTGTCCACCCGGAACTTTTACGTGGGGGAAAGATCACATACACAGCCTGACTACGGCTAGCTATTGTTCTGCGGAATAGGCATAATTCCGTGAAAAGAACAAATAAAGTCTGGAAAAAACAATATATTAGCGGACGTTGGTGTGGGGCCCACCTGATTTACCTCAACAGAATCACCCAGTTTCTCCCCCGTACCACGCTCATACGCCTGGAGTATTTGGAATCATGTCGAATCGGGACGCCATTCTTGCGTTGAAAGAATCCTTGTGCGAACAAATCATCGGTCAGGCCCACCTGGTGGACCGACTGCTGATTGCTATCCTTGCCGATGGCCACCTGCTGGTGGAAGGCGCCCCCGGCCTGGCCAAGACCAAAGCCATCAAGGCCCTGGCGAAAGGGGTGGAAGGGGATTTCCACCGCATTCAGTTCACCCCCGACCTGTTGCCAGCGGACGTCACCGGCACCGAGATCTACCGCCCCCAGGACGGCAGCTTCACCTTCCAGCCCGGCCCCATCTTCCACAACCTGGTACTGGCCGATGAGATCAACCGGGCGCCGGCCAAGGTGCAATCGGCTCTGCTGGAAGCCATGGCGGAACGCCAGATCAGCGTGGGCAAACACACCCACCCATTGCCACCCCTGTTCCTGGTGATGGCGACCCAGAACCCCATCGAGCAGGAAGGCACCTATCCCCTGCCAGAGGCCCAGCTGGACCGTTTCCTGATGCACGTCACCATCGATTATCCGGATGCCGCTTCCGAGAAAAAGATCCTGCAGCTGGCCCGCATGGAGGCCATGGATAAGCAACACCCGGACGAGCAGCCGGCCGACCCCATTCACGTGACCCAGCAGCAGATATTCGCCGCCCGTGCCGAGATCATCGAACTGCATATGATTCCCGATATTGAGGAGTACATCGTGCAATTCACCATGGCGACCCGCAACCCGCTGGCCTATGGGGACGACCTTTCCAGCTGGATCGAATACGGGGTCAGCCCCCGTGGCACCATCGCCCTGGACGCCTGCGCCCGGGCTCATGCCTGGTTGAACGACCGGGATTTCGTCACCCCGGAAGACGTGCAGGCGGTGGCCCATGACACCCTGCGTCATCGCATCGGCCTGACCTTTGAGGCGGAAGCCAAAGGCGTAACCGCCGACCATATCATTGATGAGCTGATCGACCGCGTCTCCGCGCCCTGAGGTGTCCCATGGCTAAAGCCGGCATACTGATACGGGAACGGGCCAACATCGAGCAATACCGCGGCGTCTATATTTCCATGGACGAACTGGTGTCCCTGCGCGGGGCCGACGTGGAGCTGGACCTGCGCGGCCGTAAAAAAGCCATGGCGGCCATGGCGGGCATGCACCGCTCCAGCTTCCGGGGTCGCGGCATCGATTTCGACGAGGTTCGCATTTACCAGGCGGGGGACGACGTCCGCAATATCGACTGGCGGGTAACCGCCCGCACCGGCCGCACCCACACCAAACTGTTTCGGGAAGAACGGGAACGCCCGGTGTATCTGGTGGTGGATCAACGCCAACCCATGTTTTTTGGCAGCCAGAATGCCTTCAAGTCCGTGGTGGCAGCCCGCGTTGCGGCCTATTTCGCCTGGGCCAGCCGCAGCCATGGGGATCGCATCGGCGGCTTCCTGTTCAGCGATAAAGAGGTCCAGGAATTGCGCCCCAAAGAAGGCAAACGGGGCATCCAGAATTTCTTCCGCACCCTGGTACAGTTCAACCAGGCCCTGGAAGCCCGGAACCTGAACCGCCGCTCAACGCGCCAATCCTTCATCAATGCCCTGCAGGGCCTTAATCATGTGGTGCGACCCGGCAGCCTGGTGGTCATCATCAGTGACTTTCTGAATTACGATGACATTACACAGCAGCACATGAGCCTGTTGTGCGGCCATAACGATGTCATTGCCGTGCAGATCTTTGATCCCATGGAAAAGCACCTGCCCCCTTCCGGCGTCTATGGCTTCACCGATGGCCAGCGCAATGTGCGCCTGAACACCGCCCCTCACCAATTACGTAAGGACTACGCCCTGCGCTTTGTGGAGCGACAGAGCGCTCTCAAGGATCAACTCAACCGCATCGCGGTGCCATTGATTGAAATCAGCACCGCAGACAGTGTGGCGGAGCGACTGCGCTCCACCCTGGGTCTGCGCACCGCCAAAGGGGTAAAAACATGAACCCCAGCGATCCACTGAGCCAACTGCGGGATATTCACCTGCCCCAGCCCATCAGCTGGTGGCCCCCCGCCATTGGCTGGTGGCTGCTCGCCGTGCTGTTACTCGCTGCACTGGCCGGCGGACTGTATTGGTTGTGGTGGCGCCATCAGCGGCTGGCCTATAAGAGAGAGGCCCTACGCGAAATGATCGCCATCCGGGCGCAATACCTGCAGCACAAGGATGACCAGCAACTGCTGTCACAATTGTGCAGCCTGCTCAAGCGCACCGCCATCACCCGCTATGGACGCGACGAAATTGCCGGTCTTGCCGGCGAACCATGGCTGAATTTCCTCGACCGAACCGGTCAAACCAGCGAATTCACCCAAGGCTCCGGCCGGGTGGTGAGCCATCGCTTTGCACCGGACACCCCAGTGGACAGCAGCGAACTGCTGCACGTCGTTGAACAGTGGCTGACGAAACAATCATGATCATTCTCAAATGGATTCCCCTGCTGGCCATTCTGCCCTTACCCTGGATACTCCGGGCGCTGCTGCCCCGGGCCAGCAGCCATGACAGCGCCCTGTTGCGGGTGCCCTTTTTCAACAGCGTTAACGAAATGGCCAATCGCCGCGATCGCAACCGCTCCGGTAACAGCCGCAGCTTTCGCCTGCTGTTGATCCTGATCTGGGTGCTGTTGGTGATTGCCGCCGCCGGCCCCCAATACATCGGTGAGCCGGTCAGCATTACCTCCAAGGCCCGGGACCTGATGCTGGCGGTGGACGTTTCGGAAAGCATGCGCGCGACCGATCTGCAATTGAAAGGGGAACGGGTGGACCGCCTCACGGTGGTCAAAAGCGTGCTCAATGAATTCATCGAAAAACGCACCCAGGATCGCATGGGCTTGATCCTGTTCGGCAGTAACGCGTATCTGCAAACTCCGCTCACCTTTGATCGCAAGACCCTGAAGAAACTGCTGGATGAATCCGCCATCGGCATCGCCGGCCAGAGCACCGCCATCGGCGACGCCATCGGCCTGGCCCTGAAACGACTGCAGGATCGTCCCACCGACAGCAAGGTGCTGATCCTGTTGACCGACGGCCAGAACCGGGCCGGTGAGATCGAACCCTTGCAGGCAGCGGAGCTGGCCGCCCAAAAGGGCCTCAAGATTTACACCGTAGGTGTGGGAGCAGAGTTCGTCATGACCCCCGGACTGCTGGGCACCGGGATCGGCGCCCGGCGGCTGAACCCCTCCGCTGATCTGGATGAAAAGACGCTGACCGAAATCGCCAACATCACCGGCGGGCAGTACTTCCGCGCCAAGAGCACCGAATCCCTGCGCCATATTTACGACATGCTGGACCAGCTGGAACCGGCAGACGCCGACCCGGAAACCTTTCGCCCCATCAAGGCCCTGTTTCACTACCCACTGGGACTGGCCCTGCTGCTGAGCGTCGCCATTGCGCTTTTCACTGTGATTCGCAACTACAGCATTCATTGGCAATTGAGCCGCCAGAGCCAACGGGAAAACGGGGTGGAGCAGCCATGAGCGAGGTAAAACAGCCATGAATGCGTTTCTGCAACAGATTGAGGATTTTCACTTCTTGCGGCCCTGGTGGTTACTGGGATTGATCCCCGCCCTGCTGCTGGTGATCTTGCTGTGGCACCGCAAGTCCTCCTATGGCGGCTGGCAACGGGTGATCTCGCCCCATCTGCTGCCCCATCTGCTGGCAGGCAATGTGGTTCAGCAAAGCCGGGCACCCCTGATCATGCTGCTGTTCTGCTGGTTACTGGCAGTGGTGGCGATGGCTGGCCCCACCTGGCAGCAGTTGCCCCAGGCAGTGCAGAAGAAAGTGAACGCCCAGGTGATCGTGCTGGACCTGTCCCTGTCCATGTACGCCAAGGATCTGGCTCCGTCCCGGCTGGTGCGGGCCCGCCTGAAACTGACGGACATCCTCAACCAGTCCGACGAAGGCCTTACCGCCCTGGTGGTGTACTCCGGCACCCCCCATGTGGTGACTCCGCTCACCGACGACACCAACACCATTCTCAGTATGGTGAACAGCCTGAGCCCCGACATCATGCCCATCAAAGGCAACGATCCGGTGACGGCGGTGGAAATGGCAGTGGACATCCTCCATCAGGCTGGTCTCAGCAGTGGCCGCATCCTGCTGATGACCGACGACCTGCCCAACGATTTCGCCGCCCAGGTGGAAGACAAACTCAGCTTCCAGACCCCCATTTCCATCATGGGAATCGGCACCCGCGAAGGCGCCCCCATTGAACTGCCGGACGGCTCCTTCATCAAACAGCGGGACGGCAGCATTGTGATTCCCAAGCTGGAAGTGGCCCGCCTCAAACGCATCGCCCGTCAACTGGATGGCCGCTTCAGCACTATCAGTACCAGTGACGAAGACATCCAGTATTTGCTGGCGGAAGGCCTGCTGCCCACGGAGCAGGAAATCAAAGAGACCGGCCGCGAGTTTGATGTCTGGGACGAAACCGGACATTGGTTGGTGCTGTTGATTTTGCCGTTTGCCGCAGCCGGCTATCGCAAAGGCTGGTTTGGCGCCCTGTTGCTGCCGGCCCTGTGCTTTACTGCATTAGGCACCCACTCCCCCAACGCCATGGCTTTTGACTGGGATGATCTGTGGCAGACCAACAACCAACAGGGTCAGGCGTTGCTGGACTCCGGCCAGCCGGAACAAGCCGCCAGCCACTTCAAGGATCCCAGCTGGCAGGCCGCCAGCCAATACCGGGCCGGCAACTTTGAAGCGGCAGAGCAACTGTATTCCCAGGAGGAATCCGCCGACGGCCTCTACAACCTGGGTAACAGTCTGGCGCAGCAACACAAGCTGGATGAAGCCATCGCAGCCTATGAAAAGGCCTTGCAACAAAACCCGCAGCTGGAGGACGCCCGCGCGAATCTGGATCTGGTGAAGCAGGCCAAACAACAACAGCAGCAACAGCAGGGCGATGGGGACAACCAGAACCAGGATTCCCAGGACCCGAACCAGAATCAGGACCCAAACCAAAGCCAGAACCAGCAACAGCAGGATCAGCAGCAGGACCAGGACAACAGCCAGGAGAGCAACCAGGGCCAGCAGGATCAGGAAGAACAGAATAGCCAGCAACGAGGCGACCAGAACGAAGAACAGGACCCGACGCAAGAGGAATCACAGGTGCCAGAGGAGCCGGAGGGTGAACCCCAGCCGGAACCACAAAGCCAGCAGGATCAGCAGGACCAGGAGCCGTCGGACCAGGAACAGCACGCCATGCCCATGCCGCAGGACCAGGAACGTACTGAGGATCAACAGGCACTGGAGCAATGGTTACGGCGCATTCCGGATGATCCCGGTGGCCTGCTGCGCCGCAAATTCGAATACGAATCCCAATTGAGGAAGAACGCCTCCTCCGGAGACACCCAATGGTAAGAACCAGCAGAACCCTGATATTTCTCGTGTTGACCCTGCTGAGCATCCAGGCCTTTGCCCTGAACATGGATGCCAAACTCAACACCGCCAAAGTGACCCAGGGTGACACCGTCAAACTCACGGTGACCATCGACGAATCCGCGGACGGCCAGGAACCGGATTTCAGCATCCTCAATGAACACTTTGAGATCCTCTCCACCTACAAAGCCGAGCGCAGCAACATCACCAACGGACGCTTTCAGTCGTTCACCAGTTGGGTGCTCACCCTGCTACCCAAACAAACCGGGTATATTGCCGTTCCCCCCATCAGTTACGGCAACACCACAACCAAACCGCTGAAACTGCACGTCACCAAACGCAGCCCTGCAAGTAACGCAGATCAGTATCTGTTTGTGGATGCCAAAATCGATAAACAGCAGGTCTACGTGCAGGAGCAGTTGATCTATACCGTGCGCATCTTCCGCTCCAACGTGGACATCTATGATCCCTCCTACCAACCGCCCACCATCGACAATGTGGCCATGGAGCAACTGGGGGAACAGCGCAATTACAAAACCACCCTGAACGGCATGGAATACGATGTATTCGAGTTCCGTTACGCCCTATTCCCACAAAAGAGCGGCAGCATCAAAATCCCCTCCGCACAGCTGAATGCCACCGTGTTCCGCAGCCGCTCCCGGGGGTTCACCTTTGATCCGTTCAACGGCAAACAGGTGCGACGCTATTCACCGGAGCTGGAATTCAACGTCAAGCCCAAACCGGATGCCTACCCGGCAGATAAACCCTGGCTGCCCGCGAAATCACTGGCGCTATCCGAACACTGGTCACCGGACACCGGTACAGCCAACATCGGGGAACCCATCACCCGCACCGTCACCATGCAGGCAGAGGGCGTGCTGTCCACCATCCTGCCGGCCTTACCGGTGAATGAGATCAAGGGCGTCAAGATTTATCCGGAGCAGGCGGATACGGCAAGCGCCGTGGGCGATCAGGGCATTGTCAGCACCCGCACCGAAAGCCAGGCGCTCATCGCCACCCAACCCGGCGCCATCAACCTGCCGGAAATCACCATCACCTGGTGGGATGTGGATGCAGAAAAAGTCCAGGTTACCAGCCTGCCCGCCCGTGCCATTCAGGTCACTGGAAGTGCCAATCGCCCGCAAACCGACAGCACCCTGACCGTTCCCGAGCCCGGCCAAACCTCCGATGCTCCCCCGCTTTCCCTGGGCCAGGCCAACAGTGTCAATCAAACCTGGCAATGGATCGCCGTGGCCCTGCTCTGCCTGTGGCTGATCACCCTGGGTGCTCTGGTCTGGATACTGTTGGCGAAAAAGAGAACCCGGTCGCTTTCTGCGGACCACTCCCATTCCCCGCAGTTCAGCCCTGCGCTGCTCAAACAGGCCCATAAAAACCTCACCTCCGCCTGCCACAACCAGGATGCCCGCTCTGCCCGCAGCGCGTTGATCGAGCTTTTCAGACAACGCTATCAGGATGCCGGAATCCGTAACCTGGAAGCGGTTCAGGCCCATGCCGAATCGGACAGCCTGGTCGCTGCCATTCGGGAGCTGGATGCTCATCTGTACCGTCAGGGTACGAAAGCGGCGTGGTCTTCTGGTAAGCTCATGGAGTCGGTGGAGGCAGTGCTGAAAAAGCCCCGGGAGACGCACACCAACCCGGTGCTGGCACCACTGTATCCACAGTAAGGACATTGAATACCCAGCTTACAAGAGGACTCTTCACTCATGGATCAAATCGAGTTTTACCAAGCCAAGCTGATGTACGAAACAGATTCCTGGGATCTCAGTGAAGCACTGAATCATGGCGAGCCGGTGGTGGTGATCGATGCCCGCTCGCAGGAAGCCTATGCGCGGGAACATATCCCCACGGCCATCAACATTCCACATCGCTCAATGAACGCGGAAAGCACCGCTCACCTGGATAAGAGCAAACTCTATGTCACCTATTGTGATGGGATCGGCTGCAACGCCTCCACCAAGGGCGCCTTAAACCTGGCGCAACTGGGGTTCAAGGTAAAGGAGTTATTGGGCGGCATCGACTGGTGGCGTCGGGACGGTTACGAGACCCATGGTGCAGAGGCACGCCCCGGCAGCAAAATCCAATGTGGCTGCTAGTGGGAGTTTCCCAGCAATCATAAAAAAGCCGGCGTAAACGCCGGCTTTTTTGTTTCCTTACCTATTCTGCTTCAGTCACGACCTCTGCATATCAGGCTTTGGGTTTGATCTTGCCCCGGATGAGGAAGTTGGCCAGGGCCGGCAGCAACCAGATGGCACCCACCATGTTCCAGAGGAACATAAAGGTCAACAGCACACCCATGTTGGCCTGGAACTTGATGTCAGAGAAGATCCAGGTACCCACACCGATGGCCAGCGTCAAGCCAGTGAAACACACTGCTTTTCCGGTCACCTTCAGGGTTTCGAAGTAAGCGTCTTCCAGTTCCATGCCATCTTCCATAAAGCCCTTCAGGCGGGAATAAATGTAGATGCCATAGTCCACACCAATCCCCACACCCAGCGCAATCACCGGCAGGGTCGCCACTTTAACGCCAATGCCGAGAATGGTCATCAAGGCCTGACACAGGATGGAAGTAAGGGCCAGGGGAACAATGATACAGATCACCGCACGAATGGAACGGAAGGTAATCAGACACAGGATGGACACCACCCCGTACACCAGAATTTTCATCATATTCTGGGCATGTTCGATGGTGGCATTGGTGGCCGCTTCCACACCGGCATTACCGGAAGCCAGGATGAATTCCGCCACCTCCGGATCGTTCTCTGCGTCAGCAAATTCCTTCACGGCCGCCACCGCCCGATCCAGGGTTTCTGCTTTATGATCGTCCAGGAATACAATGATGGGAGCCAGGCTGCAATCAGTGTTCACCAAGCCCGCCGGCACTGTTTGCACCGAGTTGTTGATGATGTCCTGAACCCGGGTCAGCGAGGCCCACTTCCAGTTGCCCTCGTTGAACCCGGTGATGACCCGCTTGGACACCGTAACCACCGACAGCGCTGACTGCACGCCGGGGACGTTCTCCATATGCCACATAAACCGATCCATTTTCTGCATGGCAGCGGATTCGGTACAGGCGTAGTCCGGCGTTTCCACCATCACCACCAGCACATCGGCACTCACGGAATAGTTGTCGTTGACGTATTTGTCATCCAGGTTGTAGCGGGAATCGGGCCACAGTTCCGGCGCACCGGCATCCAGGTCACCGATCTTCAGATCTTTACTGATATAGAGCCCGGCACCGGCACCGATGGCCGCAATGATCACAGACACAGTCGCCGCCTTTGGCGTGGCAAAGCGGGCCACCTTGGACCAGATCACATGCTTGGAGTGCAGCTTTTTATCCATGGCATTGAGGGCCATCTTGCTCACCCCGGCATAGGACAACAGCACCGGAATCATCAGCAGATTGGTCAGGATCAGCGCAAACACACCCAGGGCGGCGGAGATCGCCAGATCCTGAATCACGTGGATTTCAATGGTCCACAGGGTCATAAAACCAATGGCGTCGCTGATCAGGGCCAGCAGCGCCGGAATGTACAGCGCTCTGAAGGTCAGCTTGGCCGCTTCCAACTTCATGTTCACACGCTGGCTTTCCACCGCGAACTCATTGATCAGCTGTACACCGTGACTGACACCAATGGCAAAGATCAGGAACGGCACCAGCATGGAATAAGGATCGATGCCCTTACCCAATAACGTCAGTATTCCAACCTGCCAGATGACCGCAATCACCGAGCACAGGATCACGATGAACGTACTGCGAATGCATTTGGAATCGATGAACAACAACACAAAGGTGATGCCGATGGCGATCAGGAAGAACAAGGCCACGCCGGTGGCACCCTCGATCAGATCCCCGATCTTTTTGGCAAAACCCACAATGCGGATATTGATGGTATCGCTCTGGAACTTGTCACGAATGTCTTTCTCCAGTGCGGCGGAGAACTTTTTGTAGTCCAGTTTCTGGTTGCCACCGGACAGATCCAGCAACGGTACATAGACAATGGCGGACTGGAAATCGTCAGCCACCAGACGGCCCACCTGGCCGGACCGCAGCACGTTGGCCTGCACCTTTTCCAGGGAATCCGGTGAACCATCATAGGTAGGCGGAATGATTTCACCGCCACGGAAGCCATCTTCGGTCACCTCCATCCAGCGCACATTGGGCGTCCACAGAGATTGAATCTTGGCTTTATCCACACCATCGAAATAGAAGATTTCATCCGTTACCTGGCGCAGCACCTGCAGGAATTCATCACTGAAGATATCCCCGTTCCTGGCTTCCACCACGATGCGGATATCGTTCCCCAGACTGAGCTCATCCTTGTGCTTCAACAGGTTTTGAATGAATTCGTGCTTCAGCGGCACCATCTTTTCAAACTCAGTACTGAGCTTGACCTTGGAGGCTTCGAAGGCAAAAAAAGCGGTGAGCACTGCAAACAACACGAGCAGTATCGGGCGCAGTTTGAATATGGGTCCTTCAAGAAAGGAAGGTTTATTCATCGACATAATGTACCTTGATCTGAATCAGAAACTCAATTTCACTTGGTGGATGGCGCGACAACCTGAACGCCACCCTGCCCGACCATAATCAGCTTGCCATTGGGCAGCTTGCGAATGGCAAGTAAGGCTTCACGGGATTTGGTGATCTGCATGGAGAAGCTGGCCCCGCCATCCTGGCTGGTCAGTATCACACCGGAGTTACCCACCAGCATGACGCCCTGGTTACCCAGCAGCACGCCATCCATCAAACCGTCGGAGGCTTTGCTTTTGGCCTTGGTCCAGGTTTCACCCCGGTCCGAGGACTTGAAAATATTGCCCTGCAACCCGAACAGGAACACATCGTCCGGCGTGGGTCCAACCAGCACACCAAAGTAGGAGCCCTGATAGGGTCCGGTGAGCGTCGCCCAGTTTTCACCGCCATCGTCGGAGCGGAACAAAACGCCTTTTTCCCCGGCGATGTACACCACGCCGCCCTCGCCCGCCGCGATGGAGTTCAGGTGCCAGCCATCGTAGTTCTCAATGCGGGATGACACATCGTTCCAGGTTTTGCCACCGTCCCCGGTACCCAGGAACATACCGTAGGCACCTACGGCGAAACCCACCAACTCATCACGGAACCACACATCCAATAACGGCGAACCGGCCTGGGGCAGCTTGGTGAACTCTTCGTCGGTGAGCTGGTTCAACTCTTCATCGGTACGCACACGATGGGGATTTGCATATTGCAATTGCCAGGTTTTGCCGGCATCGGCGGAATGCAGAATGACCCCTTCATGCCCGACCGCCCAGACTTTATTCTCGCTGCCAAAATCCACTGCCGTCAGCAAATACTGCACTGGCACCTCAGCTTGTGTCCATTGTTCGCCGTTGTTGGAGGACACCAGAATATGACCGCGGTCGCCGATCATAATCACCGTATTCCCGAACACATCCACATCCGTCAACAGGGATTCGGCGGCTTTATCCGAGGGAATCGCCGCCCGCAAATCCAGATACTTTTCATAGTCCGCTGCCGAGGCCGCGCTCGCCATACCGCAGCACAACAGGGCAGCCCCGACCACCTGCTTCATCATCGAGTCACGCATGTTATTCCTGATCCACATATCAATATTGTCTACCTTGCTTCGCAAAACGTATTAGACCACTTGCCTTGTCCGCCCATCCGACACACGCAGGTAGGTGACCCATGCAAGTGAGTAAATTGGCCATTCAACACCCGAATACGCGCACGGTTCAGCGGCCCATCCGGCGTAACGACTGCGGGCTGAAATAGCCACTGGATAAGGTGTCATCGTCGAACGATATGGCCATCCCATTGGCATTATCCAGATAACCGGCGAAGTAGCTGCCGGACTCCAATTCATAATTGGCGGTGAGTGCCCCCCAGGTAACGGGCACGTGATAATAGGAGACCAGATAAGAAAGATGCACACGCCATAGCTGGCCCCGGGCGTCGTACTGATCAGCCTGCACAATGCTCCAGCTGTCCTCATCAATATAGAAACGGCGTTTGCTGTACAGGTGGCGGATACCTTTCTTGACGGTGCCTTCAATCACCCACACCCGATGCAATTCGTAGCGGGTGGGCTCGGGGTTGATGTGGCCTTTCTGCAACAAGGTTTTGGCGTTGGCGGTGGCCTTGCTCAAACGGAAATTATTATAGGGAATATAGAGTTCCTGCTTGCCCACGAAACGCCAGTCAAAACGGTCGGGAGCACCATTGAACATGTCCACGTCGTCGGCCGTAATCAGGTTCTCTGCGCTGGGCACGGGCATATCATATTCAATGGAAGGGGCCCGTCGCACACGCCGGGTTCCGGAGTTATACACCCAGGCTCCACGGGGTTCCTTCACACGGTCGATGGTCTCATGCACCAACACACCGCCCCCCGCCAATCGCGCCGGGCTGCGAATGAACGCCATGTAGTAACCCAGTTTGTTGTCCAGATCCTGCCAGCTTTTTTTCGGATCGTAGTACACGAACAGCGCTTCCTGTGACGCGGTCACCAGCGAGTAGTTGCCGTTGCTGTGCACTGGCGCTTCGGAGATGTCCGCTTTCACGTGAATACCGCGCCAGCGGGTGAGATGATTCCAGAGGATTTTCAACGGATCAGGTTGGCCCGCCTGGTCCAGGGGCACAGGAAACGCCACTCCGCCCACCGCCTGCTCTATCCCATTACCCTCGTTCACCAAACGGGACTGCTGGTGATTTTTGGCGATATTGTCATAGACCCATTGCGGCGCCGCCGCAGTGCGATGGGTGGGGTATACCGGCAGGCGATAGCTGTCAGGATAGCGTTTCAGTAACGCCTGCTGCCCAGTGGAAAGCTGGTCAGCGTATTGCCCCATATTGGCAGCGGTGATGACAAACAGCGGTTGCTCATCGGCAAAGGGATCTTCCAATTGCGATTTCAGCGGTGGCATTTTGTCGGCAGTAAGACCACCATCCCAGGGCGGGATGGTACCGGCATCGTTACCTTTCAGTTCTGCGCCATAGGGTGTTAACCCTGATCCCAGTACCGACTCTTGGGCAACGGCATGGACACTGGCGAACCAACAGACTGAAAACAGAATCAGCCCAACTCTTCTCATTTAGCATTCCCACAATCACTCGGCGCTGTTGAATTCCGCAGCACCGATTCGCACTGTATTAAACACAATCGCCAACTTACAGTCCTTGTGACGCCCGGCGATAATAATCGTAATTTTAATAATTTAAGTCGAAAAATCGGAAATTGTCCTGATTTCGACGTATTTTTGGCTTGGCGGCCCTCTTTAGGCCGCCATAAAATAACCAATCGGAGTGATCAAAACAAATACTTATTCTTGCTAAGAACAAGCAATCTTATGTTTATTACCGTTGCGACTTTGCGCGGCAGGTTGTGATTATTGATTGAGCGCTTTGGTAACCACCTCGTATACGTCCGGCGACAATTTTTCGGTTTTGATCCGCTTCAATTGCTCTTTGATAAGATCCGCCCGGTCTTTGTCGTAATTCGCCCAGCGCGTCATGATAGTGGCCATTCGCGACGCCACCTGGGGATTTATTTTGTTCAACGCGATAATCTGATCCGCCAGGAATCCATAACCGGCGCCATCCGCCCGATGGAAATTAACCGGATTGTTATTGCAGAAGCCGCCGATCAACGCGCGTATCTTGTTAGGGTTGGTCATCTCGAAAGCGGGATGTGCCATCAACCCGTTCACCTGCTCTAACGCATCGGGCTGGGGTGAACTGGCCTGCACCATAAACCACTGGTCCACCACCAAGGCTTCCGCCTGCCACTGTTCGTAGAAATCCGCGATGACCTGCTGCTTCTCCCCACGATCGGAATGCACCAGCGCGCGGAACGCGGCCAGCTGATCGGTCATATTCCCCGCTTGGCGATATTGCTGCACACAGGTTTCGGTGGCCGCATCATCGGCGATGGACATCAGGTAGCCCAAACAGGTGTTGCGCAAACTGCGCCGTGCCACCGCGGCCACTTCATAGCGATATTCGGTATCCAGCGGGCAACGCGCCATCACCTGTTCCAGTTCCGTGCGCAAACCCAGCGCCAGCGCTTGTTTCAGGCCTTCCCGGGCATGATGGATGGCATCCACCTGCACCGGCTTTGGCAGCAACTCCGCCAGGAAGGATTCAGTAGGCAATTCCAGCATCTTCGCCACCATGGCCTGATCCAGTGACTCATCCGTCAGCAAGCGCCGAAACGCGTCCAGCAACTGTGGGTCCGCCTCCAGGGGTTGCGCTTGATGGTAGGCCTGCATCAAGTCACACAGAACCGCAACGGTTAACCGCTGGGCCGCGTTCCAGCGATTGAAACCATCGCTGTCGTGGGACATTAAAAACGCCAGTTCGGCACGGGGCTGCTCGTACACCATTTTGACCGGTGCCGAAAACCCGCGTAACACGGACGCCACCGGCCGGGACTGGATGCCGGTGAACACAAAGGTGGATTTGGCGGCAGTCAATTCCAATACCGGATTGGCAGGGTCCAGGCTGGACCCGTCCGCCAACTGCAACGGCAGATCCCGGCCGTCTTCACCTAACAGGCCAATGGCCACCGGGATATGCAAGGGTTGCTTGTGTGGCTGACCCGGCGTTGGCGATGTTACCTGCTCAAAGGTAATGCTGAACTGTTGCTGTTGCGGCTGATACTCCGAGGTCACAGTGAGCTGTGGCGTACCGGCCTGGGAGTACCAGCGGCGGAACAGGGCCAAGTCCACGCCGTTGGCCTCCTCCATGGCTTTGACAAAATCATCGCAGGTGACCGCCTGGCCATCATGCCGGGAAAAGTACAGATCCGAGCCTTTGCGGAAGCCCTCCTTGCCCAACAGGCGGTGAATCATACGCACCACTTCCGCGCCTTTCTCATACACAGTGGTGGTGTAAAAGTTGTTGATCTCGATGTAGCTGTCCGGGCGCACGGGATGGGACATGGGGCCCGAGTCCTCGGCAAACTGCACGGTCTTCAGCAAGTTCACGTCATCAATGCGGTTCACCGTCTCTGATCCCATATCGGCAGAAAACTGCTGATCCCGAAATACCGTGAACCCTTCTTTCAGGCTGAGCTGGAACCAGTCCCGGCAAGTGACCCGGTTACCGGACCAGTTGTGAAAATACTCATGGGCGATCACGCTTTCCACCCGCTGAAATCCCATATCGGTGGTGGTCTTGGCATTGGCCAACACACAGGAGGTGTTGAAAATATTCAGCCCCTTGTTCTCCATGGCCCCCATATTGAAATGGGACACCGCCACAATCATATAGATGTCCAGATCGTATTCCCGACCATAGACCTGTTCATCCCAGGCCATGGAACGCTTGAGGGAATCCATGGCGTGATCACATTTATCCAGATCGTGGGGCTCCACAAACAATTGCAATTTCACTGGGCGGCCGCTCATGGTGGTAAAACTGTCCTCCACCACCGCCAGGTCACCGGCCACCAAGGCAAACAGATAACAGGGCTTTTTGAATGGATCCTCCCAGATCACATAATGGCGCCCATCCGCCAGATCACCCTGTTCTTCCGGATTGCCGTTGGACAGCAGCACCGGATAGGCCTGCTTGTCGGCCTCCACCCGGGTGGTGAACCTGGCCATCACATCCGGCCGGTCCAGGTAATAAGTGATTTTACGGAAGCCCTCCGCCTCACACTGGGTACAGTACATGCCCTTGGACACATACAGTCCCTCCAGGGAGGTGTTGGATTTGGGCTGGATGCGGGTCATGATGAGCAGGGAAAACTGGGCCGGCACCTGTTGAATGCTGAGGGTTTCCTCTGCGATCTCGTAGCGCTCAGAGGGCAGTGCCGCACCATCCAGCTCGATGGCCAGGAGTTCCAGATCCGCGCCCACCAGCTCCAGGGGTTGTGCTGCGGCGTTGGGCACATCGGGATTGGCACGCAGGGTAAGATGGGACACCACGTCGGTGTAATCGTCGTAAATCCGCACGTCCAAATGCACGGTGTCGATCAGGAAGTTAGGGGCTTTGTAGTCGGCTAGGCGAATGGTTTTGGGAGCGTTGTTCTCTTTCATGGACACTGACCTGATGTTGCAGCGACCACCCGGCAATGAGTCATCGCTTGTGAAAGGGGAGTTTGTTCTGCAGTATGTATGACTGTAATGAATTTAACAACTTAGCGGGTATTCTGATGGCGCTTCCAGCACCGTTGACGGTATTGATGGAGTCCGAGGGGCTGCACTCCGTACATTATGTAGGCTTCCCGGGTCCGAACCCCCTCACTGCAGAGCAGGTGCTGGAGGATGCATTCCAGCAGCGGGCGGACCTGGTGGCCATCAGTGCCTCGAGCCTGGTGCAGAACCCCGCAGACAGGAATCGCCTGATTGCCAAAAGCCGGGATCAGTTGTCGCAGAGGGTGCTGCTGGAATTGCCCCTGGAGGATGAGGTGGGCATGACGGACAGCGAATGCCTGGCGCTGGGGTTTGTGCGCCTGGCGCAAACGGATCAGCAGCGTTACTACCTGTTTGACCTGAAAACCTACAAGCCGGTGCCGGACTGGCTTAACCCCAAGTTCTGGGCCAATCCCCAGAACTGGGACAAATACCGCTGGTAACGGCTTACTGGAGAAACTTCACCGGCTGTTCAACGGGATGAGGATCGTCGCACACCTCACCTTCGTCTTTGCTGCCCCGGTCAATGAACCCCACCCGCTGTTGCGGCGGCAGGTGCTTTTCACCGTAAGCAATGATGGCCTGCATCACATGTTCTTTCTGCTCCGGGGTAAGGCGATTGCCGTCGGCCCATTTCCCCAGCTCCAGGGCTTTCAACAAGGCCTGGTACGTCTCTGGTGTAATTGAATCAATGAGTGCGTTGAAATCCATAACTGCCTGGAATCCGTCTGCGGTTAAAGGGAGGTGGATTATAACACAGCCCAAGCGCAAGGTTAGCGCTGCAGAGCCACCGCCAAAGGCGCCGGAGGTGACAGCATAACCCCCTGATATTCCACATCCAATTCGCTGCCAAGCGCCCGCAGCTGACCATCGGTTTCGATGTTTTTGACGATCACCCGCACGTTGAGGGCGTCGGCAAAGCGGGCGATGCCATCGATAAAGGCCACTTCCCGACTTTCCCAGGCCAGGCGTTCGGTGAACACCGCGGACAGTTTGATGGTGTTCACCGGCAACCGCTGTAAATACATGAGTGAATAGCGGCTGAGACCGAAATCATCAATGCACACCCGCAGTCCTTTGCCCTTGAGGTTGTTGATGAGGATCAGGGCCTGGTCGAAATCGTGGGTGATGGTGCTTTCCCGCACCTCGAACTCCATGCTCCCCAGCAGGCCACCGTGTTCTGCCGCCAGTTTGTTGAGGGTGCCGAGCAAAGTCGGTGAGAAAAACTGGGCGGAGCTTAAATTGATGGACACCACCAGCCCTTCCCCATGTTTGACCCGCAACTCCTTCAATGCCGCCAGGGAGTGGCGCAACATCAGCTCAGTCAGCAGATCCAGCAGGCCGGCTTTCTCGCACATGGAGACGAACTCCGCCGGTGACACCATGCCCATTTCCGGGTCCATCCAGCGGGCCAGCGCTTCATAGCCGGTGACCTGGGAACGGTCTGCGGCATACACCGGCTGCACAAACACTTCCAGGGCATCGGTTTCAAAAGCTTCACTGAGGCGGGAGACCACATCAAGAGAGGATTTCAATTCGCTCTCTTCCGTCAACGCCGTGGCCGGTTCCGGCGTCACTTGCAGATCCACCTTCTGCAGCAACTCGGTGGTGATCAGGTTGGTCTTGGCCATCAGGTTGTAGCAATACTCCAGGGAACTGAGAATGGCGTTGATCTGCACCGCCAGCTCGGAGATTTCATCTTTGCCGTCGGACTTGAGCCGCTGGTTAAAATTCCCGGATTTCATAATCTGGCGGGACTGTTGCAACAAGCCGTTGATGCGCTTCCAGATAGGGCGGTAATACAGCGTCCACACCAGCACACCACACACCAGGGCACTGATCAGCACAGACAACCACCAAACGTAGGGCATGTTGGATGGGGTTTGCAGCGGGCTCACCGACACATACACCGGTTTGCCCACCAAAGACGGCAGCATCATCGTCGCCTCCCCCAGGCTATCACCGGTCTCACTCACGGGAGTGGCACTGAGCGCCAACTGGTAATGCAGGCGGTCAGACAGACCGAGCAACCAGTCGTCCAGAAATACCGCCGCCACCGAGCGCACGGCGTCCTGCTCCTCCACCACCAGCCACATCACCTTGTCGCGCCAATAGGTGATGCCGCTATTGGCCTGGCGGGGAACCTTGAGGAAGCTGATCAGGCTGGTGAGCAGGCTGTCCACCTGGTCTTCGTTGGCCAATGAAGTCTGGTACTGCAGGAGATCCTGTTGATCAAACACCAGCCTGACGTCCACACTGTCCGGCAGGGTGCGCAACTCCATATTGTAATTCCGGGCCAGCCACTGCAGATCACCCTGCAGCTCGCTCACAATCACATCGAAATTGCGTTTCACCAGGCGGACTTCCTGGTCCGACGGGGTATGAGTGGCCAGCTTGTGTACCCACGCACTGATCAGAACACTGGCCAGGGTCATCAATACCCACAGGATGAACGCAGAGGTTTTCCCCTTCAGCTGCATAAATTGCCTGTTATATTATCGTTATCAATAATCGCACCTAATTGTAGTAGATAAACGCCCTGCCGCCTTGCTTTTTAACGGCTTCAGCCGTCCAACCCGGCGTTGTTTACCCACACAAAACGGTCATTGCTCAGTTGGGGTTCCGCCTCCATCCGATACGCCACCAACAGGCCGTTTTTCACCGCGCTGTAATCCAGGCAGGCCAGGTTAGGTCGAATGATGTGCGGCTGCCCCTGGCACCAGTAGTGGCCGACCAGGAGCGCTTTTTGATCAGAGCCGTACTGCAGCAGGTGCTCCTGCTCCGCTTCCGTGAGCGGCTGGTCGATCAGGTCGTCGGGCAGACCATCCGGCTGAAACACCACGTCACCGTAGGTACGGGGGGCCTGGCTCCAGAATTTGGTGCGAAAGCGGGTACGCCTCACGCCATCCGATCCCAGCAAGCTCTGCCCTTCCGGCAGCTCCATTTCCGTGCCTTTGAGCAGGCGCTCAACAATGCGGTTGGGTTCGGTGGCCGGCAACATGCTCTTGGCGAGAAACTCACCATCCAACAATACCCGCCCCTGATGACAGGCCGCTGCCTGCCCGATGCGGCGTGGGTCCCAGCAGGCATGCACCACGCGAAAGTGCCTGAATTCCAGAAAAATGGGCAAGTGCCGCAACCAGTGAATCAGCTCTTTCCATTCCTGCAGGTGAAACCGGTAATCCACCAGGGTGGATTTCAGATGATGCCCCAAACGCCGGTAATAGCGCTGCAGACGGGGGGACACCTGCTCATGGCAGTGCGAGGAATAGGCCACCGCGTTGAACTCGTGATTGCCCAAGACCATGTGCGCCTGGCCCGCATCCACCATGCGCCGCACAATGCGCATGGCCTGCCGGATTTGCGGGCCACGGTCGATAATATCCCCGACAAACACCACCTTGCGCTGCGGATGTTGCCAGACATCCTGGTGCAACTGGTACCCCAGGGCTTGCAACAGGCGGATCAAGGCCTCGGCACAACCGTGCACGTCGCCGATAATGTCATAGCCTTCAATACCGGGTTCATCCAGGATCAAAGCACTTCACTCCACCCCAATTTGGAACGGCAGGCTTCGTAAAAACTGTGGGTTTTCGGATGCAGCAGACGCAGGGGATGAGAGCGCTTGCGAACATAGAGCCAGTCCTCCGGCTCCACCACCTGTCCTCCCTGGCCATCGCAGTTCAACAGTGGTTTGAAATCGTTGGACGGCGACACATAGATTTTAATCTCACTGTTGCCGTCGATCACTATGGGGCGACTGCTCAGCGTATGGGGAAACATGGGCACCAACACGATGGCATCCAGCCGCGGATGCATGATGGGGCCGCCCCCGGATAATGCGTAGGCGGTGGACCCGGTGGGGGTGGACATGATCAGGCCATCGGAGCGCTGGCGATAGACGAAGTCGCCATCGATATACAACTCGAACTCCAACATCTTCACCGAGTTTCCCGAGTGAAACACCACATCATTGAGGGCCGAGCTTTCCCCCATCATTTTGCCATCGCGCTTGACCTGGGCCTCCAGCAAAAAGCGCTGCTCCACGCTGTATTCACCTTGCAGTACCTCGTCCATGCGGGCTTCTATTTCGGTGGGGTGGATATCCGTTAAAAAGCCCAGCCGGCCACGGTTCACCCCCAGCAGGGGAACTTTATAGCGGGCCAGATCCCGCGCCGCCCCCAGCAGGCAGCCATCCCCCCCGACCACAATCACCAGGTCACAGGTCTGCCCCAGTATTTTACGCTGGGCCCGCTGATGGCCATCGGAGGTGATGTTGCTGGAGGTGGCTTCATCCAGAATGACATTGATGTTGCGGCTGTCCAGATAGGCCAGCAGTGCCATCAGTGTTTCTTCCACCTGGGGATTCACACCGGGGCGACCGATGAGGCCAACGGTACGAAAAGATTCTATCGCTTGCATGCCACTACTCTCTGAAATTCCTGGGATTCATATTGACTTCTGCACCGACGGGACGGGCACCCTGCAGACCGCCACTGTGGACAAACAAGACCCGGCTGCCCGCAGCAATCGTGCGCGCCTGGATCATCTCCAGCAGTGCCAGCAGGGCTTTACCGGTATAGACGGGCTCCAATTGGATGCCCGTATTGTCGCTAAATTCCGCCACAAAACTCAACAGGCGGGCGTCGACTCGGGCAAATCCACCACGATGATGGCGCGTATCCAGCTGCCAGTTACGGTCTGTGAGCCCCGCCATTCGCTCTGCCATGGCCTGCCCAACCCAGGCGCCTTTGAGGGCGGACACCCCCACCAGCATCACCGAAGTCGGCAGCGCCAGGCGCAACCCGGCAAAGGTGCACCCGGTGCCCACCGCCACCACCACATGACTGTAGCGGGTCCAATCCAGATCCGCCTGCATCACCATGGAAGCAGCCCCCAGCATGCCCAATGGGTTGTCGCCTCCTTCGGGTATCACACAGCGCCCGGACTGCACCAACCGTTGGGGCTGGTTGCGGTAGTCACGGAATTGCTGACGGCTCACAAAACGCAATGCCATACCGTAACGGCTGGCATCCCGCAGGGTGGGCGTGGTGTCCGGGGTATGCTCCTCGCCCCGCACCAGCCCTTGGGTTCGCACCCCCATCAATCCGCCCAGGTAAGCCAGCGCATGCAGGTGATTGGACCACGCGCCCCCAAAGGACACCAGCTCCTCACAACCGTCCTCAAGCGCCTGCAGCAGATTGTATTTGAGCTTGAACCATTTGTTTCCGGAAATCACCGGATGCAGCTGGTCAGCCTGCAGCACATCCACCTGTACCTGCTGCTCTGCAAAAAGCGGGTAATCCAGGCACTGCGCGGTTAACGGTGCCAGCAAGCCCGCCTGTTGCAATGGGGCATAACAGCTGAGCGCCCGCTCCAGTGCCGGGATGGCATCCAGGCGGGCAAAGACATCAAGAACATCACAGGCATCAGTGGTGGCAAGAATGGACATGCAGGGTCACGGCTCACAGACAGAGGGCCGATGTTATCAAATGGACGGCTTAACCGCGAAACGTCACCACGTTGTCGCCATAGGAGCGGGGTTTGTGCTTCTCGCAGCGATCGGAATCCCCCACCACAAACTGACTGGGCACGTCCACCCGGCCAATACGGCAGCTACATTTCTTCTCGTTGGTCAACGGCGCCTGGCATTCGGGCTTCTGGTAATGTTCCAGCCAGGTGCGATAGTGTTCTTCCGACACCAGGCACTTGTTGGCAGCATAGGCAATCGGGTTTTCCATATAGGAAGGCATTTCTGACAACAGAATGGAAACGTGACCGGCACCGGGATGGAAAGCGATGAAACTCACCCCCAGGGCCTCCAGCCGCTCCAGGAATTTGTCGCCACCTTCATGCACCAGACGGATTTTGTCCTTGCGCAACTGGGTCAATTCTTCACGCAGTTGTTTTGCCACATCATGACGGTACATCAGCTCCATGTTGCGCAGCTCGATGTCTTCCTTCAGCTTGGCCGTCTCTTCCTGTATTTTCTGCTGCAGCTGCTTCTCATACTGTTTGCGCAGGGCTTCCACGCCAGCTTTTTCCGTTTGTTCGGCGGCCTGTAGCTCCAGCTCCCGGGTACGCTTGATGGTTTCCATCTGCTTGCGTTGGGCTTCGTTCTGTTCCCGCAGCGCAATGTTCTGGGCGTGCAGGGATTCGTGCTCACTGCGCAGGCGGGTTACCTCCTGACGGGCAAGCTCCAATTCTTTTTCCAGACTCACACGGGTGGATTGCAGGGTCTGCTGCGCTTCATTTTTCAGGGTCTGGATGTGCAAACGCTGCTGCTTGATCAAGGCAGCGATCTTGTTACGATGCTCCTGCTCCAGGGCCGCCAGCTGGCTGTCGGTGAGCCCGGAATCCTCCCCATCCCAACCATAGTCAATGGAGGAACCACCCCCCTGCCCCCAGGATTGAGGTGCCTGGGCTTTTGGTGCAGAGGGCATGCCCCAGTTCGGCGGCGGATTCTGGGTTGGGGTCTGGATCAATGGGGGCTCGGGCTCGCTGTTGCTCGGCAGGCACAGCTTATTGTCGGCAATCGCATCCCGCAGACGCACAAAGGTGTTGGATTTGGGGGACATGTCCGGGTCCCACAACGAGGAAGAATGCCAGGCCACCGCACATTGGGATTTGCAGGCCAGCTTGATGGCGCCCGCCCCCATGTCCGGCCCGCTGCCGCCATTATCCGCCAGATGACGTAAAGGCAGATTCCAGGCCCGATCCGCATGCCCCTGACGATCAAAGCCAATTTTGAACAGCACTGCCGCCTTGACCTTCAGACTGCCATTGACCACCACGAAGGCCGCCTTGACGGTATCGCCGGCGAAATCGTCAATGCCCACCACTCCATCCAGAATGGCTTCGAATTCGGAATAGGTCATCTCTTTGGAGACGGCCCCATCCTCAAAAAAAACGATGGCCTCGTTAGAGTATGCCGAGTCACGCATGGTATGGTTCCAACACGTCTGACGTTCAGATCAGTCTGTCTTACTGGGAAAAAGAGCCGTAAACTAACCGGCCTAATGAATATCAGTGTAGCCCTGTTTTTCGCCACCATCCCATTCTAGAGCAGTTAATCAGGCCGGGGAGTGACTACCAAGGCAGCAGGAGTGTGATGACCCGCGCAAAAAACGTTCAAAGATCAAATGAACAACAGTCAGTTATATGCATATATAATATTCAGATGCCCAGAACCCTGGATAAGTCGAAGGTATAAATGAAAATCGGGGATACGACAGCCCACTACATCAAGCAACTCCTGCACGTAGCCACTGAGGCAGGAGCGGATGCCAATCAGCTGTTGGCCGACGCCGACCTGAACCCGATAGAGCTTGAGGATGACGATAACCGGGTCGACCTCACCTACCTTATGCGACTGGGCCGTGGCGCCATCCGCCAGACCGGCAGCCCCGAAATCGGGTTGCAACTGGGCATCAACAGCCAGATCTCGGATATGGGTTATGTGGGGCTGGCAGCCATGACCGCCCCCACCCTGGGCGACGCTTTGCACACCATCGTCCGCTACGAGCATTTGAACGGGCAGTGCTATCGCGGCACCAGCCAGTTGCAGGTAGAGCCGCTGCAGACCACCCTGAGCTTTTATTCCATCGCGCCCTATAACGCCTATACCTGCTTTGTGGTGGACGGCGTATTGAGTGCCTGGGCCAGGCTCTGCACCCTGCTCACCGGCCACACCGACCTGGTGCGCAAGGTGGACATCGAATTCGATGAGCCCAGTTACGCAGAGCAGTACCGGCAGATATTCAATTGCGATATCCGCTTCGGCGCGCCCCGCAATGCCCTGCTGTTCAGTACAGATGACCTGGCCATTGCGCTGCCGGAAGCCAATCAGCAGCTCAACGCACGGCTGGTGAAGCAGTGTGACCAGTTGCTGAATCAGGTGGCCCTGGCGGACAGCTACCGCAACAAAGTATTGAAAGTGCTGGGCACCATGCTCCACGGCCAAACCCCGTCCATTGATGAGGTTGCACTAAAATTGGGCATGCCCAGCTGGACCCTGCGTAGAAAGTTGAAAGAGGAAGATTCCGCCTATCAGTCCCTGGTGGATGAAATGCGGCGCGACGTGGCCATGAGCTATATGAAAAGCACAGACCTGACGTTTGGGGAAATATCCTACTTGTTGGGGTTCTCGACCCCGGGGGCGTTTCAGCGGGCGTTTAAGCGGTGGTCCGGGAAAACCCCGGGTGAGTTTCGTAAATCATTGAGCCGAAAATAAAAATGACGCCTTGAGATCACATCTCAAAGGCGTCATCCACTTCATCATCAAACTCGAACTCATCGGTATCGAGCAGCTCATCCTGATAGTGTTCCATCATTACTACCTCCTTTATAAGTTACAGCCATGCTGCAAAGATAACATTCAAAGATCGCGCCAACAAATGGGTGCTGTCTCGAATGCAGAGATAGTAAAGCCCAACACAATGACAATCGTGTGACCGGGCCAGGGAAATCGGAGGCAAAAAAAAGAGGCTTGCTCTTGTGAAGCAAGCCTCTTTATAGTGGCGGAGCGGACGGGGCTCGAACCCGCGACCCCCGGCGTGACAGGCCGGTATTCTAACCAACTGAACTACCGCTCCGGATCTGGTGGGTGGTACAGGGATCGAACCTGTGACCCTCGCCTTGTAAGGGCGATGCTCTCCCAGCTGAGCTAACCACCCGAGAAGTGGGCGCCATTTTACGAAATTCAGGGGTGCTGTCAAACGATAATTGGAAAAAAGATGAAATAATTTTGCCATGTTAGCGACCACTTCGCTTTCCCCGCACATTTTCTGTGCATGACTGCTAACTTATTCTTTTTATTTGCCTTTTGACTCTTCCTCTTGAATAAACTGCTGCGCCTCCGGGAAGGAAAAGTTACCTGACACTTGCTCGCCGTTGGGCCGGACCACCAAATAGTGACGCACATCCAACTGCAACGTGGACGGGTTGATCTCCCCCTCTTCCAGAATCACATAGCCGGTCCTGCCATAGGGAAAACCGTTGCCAATCATGAGCTGCCTCCAGTGATAAGCGGGCACAAAAAAGCCGCCCCGAGGCGGCTTTTTACCAAACTGACCCGAATTTGCAATTAAACCGTCGCGGCTTCCGACTGCCGGGCAATGGGTTCACGCAAAATCGAATTCACGGCCACTTCCACCACAGCGTCTGAGTGCGCCAACACCTGTTCAGGGCAGGAAGCGTCCACACCATAGAGCTCTTTCACCAAAGGCGCCATGGAAAAGAACTGGCTGGCGGAAGCGGTGATCAGAATGATCAGCTGGGGAAAAGGGATGTCTTTCATCCAGCCTTCAGAAATGCCCTTCTCATAGATATCGTGGAACTGGTCCAGCATGGGCTTCAGCCATTCTTCCACCATCCATTGCAGTCTGGGGGATTCCTGCACCCCTTCCCGCATGATGAACTGGCCATACTGTGGGTAACGCGCCACAAAGGATACGTAGCAGCGCATCATCTCCACCAGATAACGGCGATCATCTTTATGGCTGAGCATTTTCACTTCAGCTGAAAACTCTTGGGAAAGTTTTGAAAACAAGCGCGAAATCGTCGCTTTCCAAAGTGCTTCCTTGTTCTTGAAGTGATAGTGAATGAGAGGTTGAGTGATGCCTGCAACTTTCGCGATTTGAGTGGTGGAAACCCCCTCAAATCCCCGCACCGCAAACAGCGATTCAGCCGCGGCCAGAATACGCTCTCGTGCGTCGGGTCCCCGCTCAATGGAAAAACCGCTTTCGCCGGGTGACTTTTCCGGTGTGTTCATAACCAACCACCTATTATTTTTTTTGTTTTATAAATTTGTAAGGGTTTTCTCCCCATCGACACCGGGTCAAGGCCGGCTTGTGAAAACCCTATGGGTTGGGCTGTTTTCACGCCCTTTGGGAATACTATCAGCAATCGGAGGAGGGATAAGAGCGTATATTTGTAATTTTATTAAACCTGTTTGTGACGTAACGAAACCACCCGCAGATCAAACATAGGCAGCCGATGAATACTTGTAAAAACAGGTCATTCCGACGAAAAACAGAGCCTGTTCAACTGATTGATCAACCCTCTTTGAGAGCCAGGTACAGAGCCTGTTCCGCCAATTGTTGGATATCCAGCGGACCGCCGGGTTTATACCAGTAGTGGGACCAACTCACCGCCCCCGCCAGCAATCGACGCAACACGAACAGGTCCCGCTCCGCTGCAATCAGGCCAGCCTCGCGGCATTCCGCCAGGGTATCCAGCCACATGCGCTCATAGTGCGATCTCAACTCAAGGATGTGGGTCTGACTTTCCGGTTTCAGGCAGCGCCACTCGAAAATCAGCACCGCCATGGCCTCACCGGTGTCGCCGTTGATGGACACCAGTTCCGAGCGGATCAGGGCCAGCAACTTCTCCCGTGGGTCGCTGGACTGCATCAACCCTTCCCGCATGCGCTCAGTATTGAAGTGGATCACCTCCTCCATCACGCAGCGCAGGATTTCCTCTTTGGTTTTGAAGTGATGAAAGATACTGCCGGACTGGATTCCCACTTCCTGGGCCAGGTCACGCACCGTGGTGCGCTCAAAGCCCTTGCTGCGAAACAGGTGTGCCGCCGCCGCCAGCAGTCGCCCCCTGGGAGTGTCATCCATGCCATTGGGTAATTTTCCGGGTTTACGTGCCATTCATCAAAACCTGTATTTTCAATCGGTTGCGTACTTTACTGAAGATCAGGGCCTTGTACCCCAGCCACTAACAAATTTCCACAAAAGATCTGGAAATGGAAACCGGGACACTTTACAAACCAAGCGCTTGCTTGGTAGTGTAGCGAACCGATAATGAAACGCCAAGCGCAGCACCCAGACCAACTGAAACCGGGCAGAATTAACCTGACCGGATTTGAATAGAACGGAGCCCATATCTCCTATGACCAACAACACCATAAAAATCGGCTGTGCCGCCGCCTTCTGGGGCGATACCGAGAGCGCCGCCGCGCAGTTGATCCGACAGGCAGATCTGGATTACCTGGTCTTCGATTATCTTGCTGAGATCACCATGTCCATCATGGCCGGCATGCGCATGAAGGATAGCAAGGCCGGCTACGCCACCGACTTCGTCGCCACCATCATGGCCCCCCTGCTGCCGGAAATCGCCGCCAAGGGCACTAAAATCATCACCAACGCCGGGGGCGTCAATCCGCAGAGTTGTGCGGCGGCCATCCGCAGCCTGGTGGAACAAGCCGGCCTTGCGTTGAAAGTGGCAGTGGTCACCGGCGACGACCTGATGCCCAGCATGCCCGACCTGCAACAACAGGGCATCCGGGAAATGTTCAGCCAGGCAGAGCTGCCCCCGTTTCTGGTGAGCATGAACGCCTACCTGGGCGCCCCTGCCATCGTCACCGCATTGCAGGCCGGGGCCGATATCGTCATCACCGGACGGGTGGTGGACAGCGCCCTGGTTCTGGCGCCACTGGTGCATGAATTCGGCTGGCGCTGGAACGACTACGACAAACTGGCCCAGGGCAGCCTGGCCGGCCACATCATCGAATGCGGTGCCCAGTGCACCGGCGGTAATTTCACAGATTGGGAAAGCGTGCCGGATTACCACAATATGGGATTTCCCATCGTGGAATGCCATGCCGACGGGCACTTCGAGGTCACCAAGCCGGAGCGCACCGGGGGGCTGGTATCGGAAGCCACCGTCGCCGAGCAACTGGTGTATGAGATTGGCAACCCCAACGCCTACTACCTGCCGGATGTAATCTGTGACTTCACCCGGGTCACCGTGCAACAGGTGGCGGATCACCGGGTTCTGGTGCAAGGGGCAAAAGGCTGTGCCCCCACGGGCAACTATAAAGTTTCCGCCACCTACCCCGATGGTTTCCGCGTCACCGCGTCGTTTGTGCTGGCCGGGATTGACGCCGAGCACAAGGCGCAGAAAGTCAGCCAGGCCCTGCTGCAGAAAACCAGCGGCCTGTTGCAGGCAAAAGGACTGGGCGACTTCGACAAAACCCACGTGGAAATATTGGGCACCGAGGCCACTTATGGTGCCAACAGGCGCGTTCAGAAGCCGCGGGAGGTGGTAGTCAAAATCGCAGCCGCGCACCGGGATAAAAAAGCCCTGGAGTTGTTTTCCCGGGAGATCGCCCAGGCCGCCACCGGCATGGCACCAGGCATTACCGGCATTGTTGGGGGGCGCCCGAAGGTATCTCCGGTGATTCGCCTGTTTTCCTGCCTGCTGCCGAAGTCTGCCGTCAGCGTGGCAACAGAGCTGGAGGGCCGCACGCTGCCGGTGACACCCGATACAGAAAACCACGAGTTCAGCGAACCGAACCCAACCATTGCAACCGAGTCCGCCGGTGAAGCCGAAGCAGATCGCTCAGTCCCCCTGGTGGCGCTGGCCTGGGCCCGCAGTGGCGACAAAGGCGACCACGCCAACATTGGCGTCATTGCCCGGCGCGACGAGTTCCTCCCCTACATCCAGGCAGCCCTGACACCGTCGGCAGTGGCGCGCTATATGGCGCATACTTTCGATGGGAAGCCGCGGGTGAAAGCCTGGTTGCTGCCGGGTCTGCGGGCAATCAACTTCCTGTTGGAAAACAGCCTGGGCGGTGGCGGTATCTGCAGCCTGCGCATTGATCCCCAGGGCAAAGCATACGCGCAACAGCTGCTGGATTTTCCCGTACCGGTCAGCGCTGAACTTTATCAATCACTGCACAATCAATCACTGCACAGCACACAGGATTAAGCGTCATGGGATACCGTTCTGTCTTCAAAGCGGATACGTTCAAGGATCAAACCATCATCGTGACCGGTGGCGGCAGCGGCATTGGCCGTTGTACCGCTCACGAGATCGCGGCGCTGGGTGCCCACGTCACCCTGGTGGGTCGTAAAACTGAAAAGCTGGAAAAGGTTCACAACGAGATTGTCGAAGACGGTGGCCGGTGCGACTTCCACAGCTGCGACATACGGGATGAGGACGCGGTGAAAGCCGTGGTCGGCAGCATCGTCAACGACCATGGCCGCATCCACGGGCTGGTGAACAATGCCGGTGGCCAATTCCCGTCCCCATTGCTGGCCATCAGCAAAAAAGGCTGGGACGCGGTGATTGCCACCAACCTCACCGGTGGTTTCCTGATGGCCCGGGAAGTATTTAATCAATCCATGTCGCAACAAGGCGGTTCCATCGTCAACATCGTCGCGGACATGTGGAACGGGATGCCCGGCATGGGGCACTCCGGTGCCGCCCGGGCCGGCATGGTGAATTTCACTCAAACCGCAGCTTACGAGTGGGGCGGCGCCGGGGTGAGGGTGAATGCCGTCGCACCAGGGTGGATCATGTCCAGTGGCATGGACACCTATCCAGACAGTTTCAAGAGTGTCATCAAAACGCTGCGGGCGGCGGTTCCCCTGGGACGCATGGGTAACGAAGCGGAAGTGAGTTCCGCCATTTGCTTCCTGCTGAGCGACGCCGCGGCCTTCATCAGTGGCACCACCCTCCGTATTGATGGCGCCGCGTCGCAAGGCAACGTCGCCATTATGCCGTTGCAGGCCCATAACCGCAGCCAGCCCTTTGGCGGCTTCCACCGGGAGGAAATCCCGGACCTGTTTAACACTGACGGGAATACCTGACATGCCCATTCTGGAAAGCGAACTGAATGTAAGTGGTGAGGAATTCAAGGCCAACCGTGAACACATGTTGAATCTGGTCTCTGAGTTCCGCGCCCTTGAAGACAAGATCAAAGCCACCGAGGAAAAAGCGCGCCCAAAATTTGAGAAGCGCGGGCAACTTCTGCCGCGGGAGCGTATTGAACATTTGCTGGACCCGGGCTCGTCGTTCCTGGAGCTGATGTCATTGGCGGGATACCAAATGCATGACGACAAGGATGGCAGCACCGCCGGTGGTGGCATTGTTGCCGGCATCGGTTATGTAACCGGCGCACGTTGCCTGGTGGTGGCCAACAACAGCGCTATCAAAGGCGGCACCATCTCCCCCGCCGGACTGCATAAATCGCTGCGCCTGCACGAGATCGCGGCGCAGAACAAACTGCCGGTGATCACCCTTTCGGAGAGCGGTGGCGCCAACCTGAACTATGCCGGTGAAATTTTTGTGGAGGGTGCCCGCAGCTTTGCCAATCAGGCCCGCCTGTCTGCCGCCGGCATTCCCCAGGTGACCGTGGTGCACGGCAATGCCACCGCCGGTGGCGCGTATCAGCCAGGCCTGTCCGATTACATCATCGCCGTGCGCAATCGCACCAAAATGTTTTTGGCTGGCCCACCCCTGTTGAAAGCCGCCACGGGAGAGATCGCCGACGATGAATCCCTGGGCGGTGCAGAGTTGCACGCCTGTACCGCGGGTACCGCCGAGTACCTGGCAGAAGATGATGCCGACGGCATTCGCCTGGCGCGGGAAGTGATGCGCAAAATCCCCTGGCAGGAACAGCTGCCCCAGTGGCGGCAAAAATCCATCAAGCCACCCCGCTACGATGCGGAGGAACTGCTGGGTGTGGTACCCAACGACGCCAAGCGACCCTACGACTGCCGTGAAATCATCGCCCGCATTGCCGACGATTCTGATTTCCTGGATTTTAAAAGCGAGTACGACCAGCAAACCTTATGTGGCTGGATAGAGCTGCAGGGCCACACCCTCGGGGTGATCGGCAATAATGGCCCCATCACCACCGCCGGCGCCACCAAAGCTGCACAGTTCATTCAACTTTGCGACCAAAAACAGGTGCCCTTACTGTTTCTGCACAACACCACCGGTTTCATGGTGGGCACCGAATCCGAAAGCAACGGCATCATCAAACATGGCTCCAAGATGATTCAGGCAGTGGCCAATGCCCGCGTACCCAAATTTTCCGTGGTGGTGGGTGGCTCTTACGGCGCCGGCAACTACGCCATGTGTGGGCGGGGCCTCGATCCGCATTTTATTTTCGCCTGGCCCAACAACAAAACCGCGGTCATGGGTGGCGCCCAGGCCGGCAAGGTGTTGCGCATTGTGGCAGAACAAAAACAACGGGCCATGGGCATGGAACCGGATGAAAAAGTGCTGGACATGCTGGAGCAAACCACCGCGCTGAACCTGGAGAAGCAATCCACTGCGCTGTACGGAACCGCCCACCTCTGGGATGACGGCATTATCGATCCCCGGGATACACGGGCTGTGCTGGCCTTTGTACTGGATACCCAAAAAGAAGCCAGAGCACGGCCGTTGCAATCCAACAGTTACGGTGTGGCCCGGCTTTGACCCGGCCCCAACCCGATTTTATTTTTGAAATTTTGATTTGGAATTTTGGAGAGGAACCAGACCATGCAATTCACCCAGGAACATGAAGAACTGCGCCGCACCGTCCGCAATTTTGTGGACCACGAAATCAATCCCAACGTGGAACAATGGGAGCAACAACCACCCTTCCCCGCCCATGAGCTGTTCAAAAAACTGGGCGACCTGGGCTTGCTGGGCATCAGCAAACCGGAACAGTACGGCGGCATGGGTCTGGACTATTCTTACAACCTGGTGGCGGCAGAAGAATTCGGCCGCGCCCATTGCGGCGGGGTACCTCTGGCCATAGGTGTGCAGACCGACATGGCCACCCCGGCCCTGGCCCGCTTTGGTAACGAAGCCCTGTGCAAAGAGTACCTGGTACCCGCCATCAAAGGCGAGATGGTGGCATCCATCGCCGTCAGCGAGCCGGGCGCCGGTTCCGACGTTGCCAATATCAAAACCCGAGCCAGCAAGCAGGGCGATGACTACGTCATCAACGGCAGCAAAATGTGGATCACCAGCTCCACCCAGGCGGACTGGTACTGCCTGCTGGCCAACACCAGCGACGACGCCAAACACAAAAACAAGTCCCTCATCCTGGTACCCCGGGATGCGGCCGGCATCACCCTGTCGCAACCGCTGGACAAACTGGGCATGCGATCCTCCGACACCGCCCAGGTATTTTTTGACAATGTGAAGGTGCCTCAACGCAACCTGATCGGCGCAGAAGGTCAGGGCTTCATGATCCAGATGATGCAGTTTCAGGAGGAGCGTATGTGGGGTGCCGCCAATGCCATTGGCGGGCTGGACTCGGTGATCAAAGCCACCATCGAATACACCCAGCAGCGCGACGCCTTTGGCCAGAAGCTGATTGATAACCAGGTGATCCATTTCCGCTTCGCGGAACTGCAAACCGAGTTGGAAGCGCTGCGGGCACTGGTATACAGCACCTGCGAGCAATACATCAACGGCGCCCATCCACAACACGCATTGCAACTGGCCTCCATGTGCAAACTGAAAGCCGGACGCCTGGCCCGGGAGATCACTGACAGTTGCCTGCAGTATTGGGGCGGCATGGGTTACATGTGGGACAACCTGGTATCCCGATCCTATCGTGACAGTCGCCTGGCTTCCATAGGTGGCGGTGCGGACGAAGTCATGTTGGGCATCATCTGTAAAACCATGGGCATATTCCCCGGGACCAAACCATGATGTACGAAACCTTGTTAGTGGAGCAACAGGACTGCACCCTGTTGGTCTACCTCAACCGCCCCCAGGCCCGTAACGCCATGAGCCTGGCGATGGTGAATGAACTCAACCATGTGTTCGACCGGGTAACGAGCGACCCCAGCATCCGTGCCCTGGTATTGCGCGGTGTGGATGGCCATTTTTGTTCCGGTGGCGATATCAAGGATATGGCGGGAGCCCGGGCGCAGGCTCAAGCACAGACACAGGCAGCGCAACACGGCAGCGACTCCGAAGATGCCTTCTACACACTGAACCGCGCCTTTGGCCGGATGATCACCCGCGCAGATAATGTGCCCTGTGTATTGATCACCGTACTGGAAGGCGCCGTACTGGGCGGTGGCTTCGGCCTGGCCTGTGTGTCCGACATTGCAATTGCTGCCCATTCCGCCCAATTCGGGTTGCCGGAAACCGGGCTGGGTGTGGTGCCGGCCCAAATCGCTCCCTTTGTAGTGACCCGGGTGGGTTTGACCCAGGCCCGTCGCCTGGCGCTGTTGGGGGAACGCTTTGATGGCGAGGAAGCAGTGCGACTGGGCATCGCCCACTACCTGTGTGACAGCAAACAAGCCATCGACGACACTCTGGAAAACGTACTGACTAAAGTTCGACGCGCCGCGCCCCACGCCAATCGCGTGACCAAACAATTGTTGCACCAAGTGGGAAGCATGGAAATGGACAGCCTGCTGGACGGTGCCGCCCGGGAGTTTGCCGCCGCCGTAAAAAGCGCCGAAGGCGCCGAAGGCACCCTGGCGTTTGTGGAAAAAAGATTACCCAACTGGGCGCAATAAACACCCTGGAAGCACCGAGATGACTGAATTCAAAAAAATCCTCATTGCCAATCGCGGTGAAATTGCCGTCCGGGTAATCGCCACCGCAAAAAAAATGGGCTATGCCACAGTGGCGGTCTACAGCGATGCAGACGCCCGCGCTCTGCACGTGCAGCAGGCGGACGAAGCCGTTCACATCGGGCCGTCACCGGTGGCGGAATCCTACCTGAACATTGACCACATCATCCACGCCGCCCGGGTCAGTGGCGCCGATGCCATTCATCCCGGCTATGGGTTTCTGTCGGAGAACAGCGCCTTCGCCGCGGCCTGCGAGGCAAACGCAATCTGCTTTATCGGTCCACCCTCGCCAGCCATCGAGCTGATGGGTTCAAAACGGCAGTCCAAGCTGGCCGTGGAGAAAGCCGGTGTACCCACGGTGCCGGGTTACGATGGCGCAGACCAGTCACTCGACACACTGGCACGAGAGGCCGAGCGCATCCAGACACCGTTGATGATCAAGGCCTCAGCCGGCGGCGGTGGCCGGGGGATGCGTCTGGTAACGGACCTCAATAACATCAAAAGCGATCTGCAATCGGCGCGCTCTGAAGCTGAACACGCCTTCGGCAGTGGCGAACTGATTCTGGAAAAAGCCATTCTCAATCCCCGCCACATTGAGGTTCAGGTGTTCGCGGATCAGTTCGGCCATTGTGTGTACCTGTGGGAGCGGGATTGTTCCGTACAGCGCCGCCATCAAAAAGTGGTGGAGGAGGCCCCCTCACCATTCTTGACAGCGCCAATGCGAAAAACCATGGGTGAAGCCGCGGTCAAGGTGGCTCAACTCTGTGACTATGTCGGAGCCGGCACCGTGGAATTCCTGGTGGATGAAGCCGGCGCATTCTATTTCCTGGAAATGAACACCCGCCTGCAGGTGGAACACCCGGTCACCGAAATGATTACCGGGCTGGACCTGGTGGAGTGGCAGCTGCGCGTCGCCGCCGGTGAGCCCCTACCCTTGGCCCAGCATCAGATCACTCTGAACGGTCATGCCATCGAAGTGCGGCTCTATGCGGAAGATGCCTATCGCAATTACCTGCCCCAGACTGGTCCAGTCCATCTATGGCAGACCGAACCTGAAGGCGGCATTCGCATCGACAGTGGCGTGCAAAGTGGCAGTGAGGTCAGTCCGTTCTACGATCCCATGCTGGCAAAAATCATTGCCCATGCTGCAGACCGGCGCACCGCCATCCGTAAACTGGACCGGGCTCTGTGCAACACCGTGCTGCTGGGCACCCAAACCAACAGGGGCTTTCTCAGACAATTGATCACCCACCCCACTTTTAATGCCGGAGCCGCCACCACCGCCTTCATCGCCGAACATCAGAGCCAGTGGCAAGCGCCCACGGGGGAAACTGAACACCAGCACGCGATGATTGCAGCGGCCTTGCTCCACAGTCAGCAGCGCCAAACGCCGAACCTGCACAATAAACTGGGCACGGCTTCCCGGCTCACCCTCGCGGCCACAGACACCACCTATTTATGCCGGGCCAGCGGCGCCGACATCATCACCATTACCTGCCGCGAGCAGATGCTGCAATTGCAACTGGAGTGGCAGGGATGCCTGGTCCGGGTGAGCTTCCTGGCGCCGGATCAGCCGGCCCACAGCCGCCGCTATCATTTCCTCCAGCGGGAAGAGAGCCTGTATCTGGATGATGGCAACCAGGCATTCCACTTCCGCAATATCAGCCACGCTGCTTCGGAAAAAGCCTCGCGCAAAGGCAGCGGTCATGTGATGGCCCCTATGGATGGGAATCTGGTGTCCATTAATGTGGAGGTGGGCAGCTCTGTCAAACAAGGTGACATCGTGGCCACCGTGGAAGCCATGAAAATGGAGCACCAACTCAGGGCAAGCGTTGCGGGAAGCGTCGCCGAAATCCGTGCCCAGGCCGGTGACCAGTTGAAAGCAAGGCAACTTATCCTATTGATAAATGAGGAAAAGCAGGCGAACGAAAGCGAATAATCCGGGGCGAACTGAGGGGCCGAGCCACACGCCCCCAGTTACGCCCAGAGCGCTTACTTTTAGAGCTCAAAGGCTTGAACCAAGCGGCCCTTGAGGTTATCGTACGCCAACGCAAATAAAGTGTGGATAACAAGTCAAAAACCCATCAATTTACTTTTGGAGTGTGCATTTTCACTCACTTATCTGTTGGGATGTCTACTAGCAGTTCTGATCCACTTCTTACTACACGTTCCCATGCGTGCTTTTGCGCTGAATAACATTACAAACCTTACATTTAAGGATTACCGACTGGGGGTAACATGACTAGCAGTACGACTGACGTGATTACCTGGGGCATGATGCTGAAAAAGGCTCCGTTCATCATGCGGAACCTGCCCCGGATAATCAAAGGACTAAAAGCCGGTAATATCACAGATCCCACTCAGCCCTGTGGTCTTGGATGGACCTTCGAGCTGGCGGTCAAACGCAATCCGCGTGGCACCGCGATTCTGTATGAAAACACGCGCTTCAGTTACGACGAGTTTAACCAGTGGGCCAACCGAATCGCCCACTACCTGATGAGTCAGGGCATCAAAAAAGGCGATGTGGTTGGCGTATTCATCGAGAACCGGCCTGAACTCCTGGCAACCGTGCTGGGCGTAGCAAAAATCGGTGCGGTCAGCGCCATGCTCAACAGTTCCCAGACCGGGAACGTCCTGGTGCACAGTTTTAACCTGGTTAACCCCAAAGCCGCCATTGTGGGCGGTGAGTTGACCGACGCCTTTGACGAAGTGCGCAGCGAACTCAACGTCGAGGACGACAAAGTGTTCTTCCTCGCTGACCAGGATACCACCAAGGACCCGGGCGTAGCCCCCAAAGGCTATCTTAACCTGGCGACGGAATCCGCCAACAGCCCGACCCACAATCCGGATTCCACCAACCGAATCTATTACGACGACCCTTGCCTGTACATTTATACCTCCGGCACCACCGGGCTACCCAAGGCCGGGATTTTCAAACATGGCCGCTGGATGAAGTCCTACGGCGGCTTCGGCATTATGGCCATGCGCCTGGGCCCGAAGGACGTCATGTACTCCACTCTGCCCCTCTATCACGCCACCGGTTTGTGCGTGTGCTGGGGTTCGGCCATCGCAGGCTCTGCAGGCTTTGCCATTCGCCGCAAGTTCAGCGCCTCCAACTTCTGGCGTGACGTACGCAAATACAACGCCACCGCCATCGGATACGTGGGCGAGCTGTGCCGCTACCTGTTGGATCAACCGGCCAAATCGGACGATGCCAACAACCCGGTCCGAAAAATGGTGGGCAACGGTCTGCGCCCCAATGTCTGGATGCCTTTCAAAAAGCGCTTCGGCATTGAGGAGATCACCGAGCTGTATGCTGCCTCCGACGGTAACATCGGCTTCACCAACATTTTCAATTTCGACAACACCGTGGGCTTCTCTCCCATGAGCTGGGCCCTTGTGGAATACGACAAGGAAAAAGAAGAGCCGGTACGCGGCCCGGATGGCTTCATGCGCAAAGTGCAGAAAGGCGGTCAGGGTTTGCTGGTTGCGGAAATCAACGACAAGGCGCCTCTGGACGGCTACACCGATCCGGAGAAAACCAAGAAAGTCATCCTCACCGATGTCTTCTCCAAGGGCGATCGCTGGTTTAACACCGGTGATATGCTGCGGGATATTGGCTTCGGCCACACTCAGTTTGTTGACCGTTTAGGCGATACTTTCCGCTGGAAAGGGGAAAACGTTTCCACTACCGAAGTGGAAAACATCGTGGCGGCCCACCCGCAGATCTCTGAGGCAGTGGTGTACGGTGTGGAAATCCCCAACACCAACGGCCGAGCCGGCATGGCGTCCATCACCCCGGTGGTACCCCTTGAGGAAGTGGACTTCAAAGAACTTTGCAGCTACCTGCGTGAGAGCCTGCCCGCTTATGCGGTACCGCTATTCCTGCGCATCAAGCAGCAAATGGAAACCACTGGCACCTTCAAGTACCAGAAGTCCCACTTGAAGGAGCAGGCGTTCGATCCCGCTAAAACCAACGGTGAAGCAATCTATGCACTGTTGCCCGGTACCGACGAATACGTTCCGGTAACCGACGATGTTCTGGCAGGCATCAACAAAGGCGACTATCGCTATTGATTTCGCGCCAACCACCAAAAAGGCCAGCTTTACGCTGGCCTTTTTGTTAAGGTTTGCTATAAAAAATAAAGAATCAGAATAAAAGCAGACGGACACGATGTACAATCAGGATGATGTAACAGCGCGCCGCGGCATTGCCCAACTGGCGCTCAAAGGATTTTTCAATCTGGCTGCCCGCTGGCAGCTTACCCGCCCCGAAGCCATGACGTTGCTGGGCCTTACCGCCACCTCCACTTATGCCAACTGGAAGAACGGCAAGACCGGTACCATCCCCCGGGACACTTTGGAGCGCATATCCTACCTGTTTCGAATTGATGAGATTCTGCGCCATGCCTGCCCCACCGATACCGCTATAATTCAATATCTTAGGCAACCCTCCAGCCGCGACAACCCCGATGACTCGCTCATGCAGCGCATGTTGCAGGGCAACGTAATCGACATTTACCTGGTGCAGCAATCACTGACCCAGCAGGGTCAATGGGCCAAAAAGTACATGGTCTGATTGTCTTCAGGGAACAAATTCATCACCTTGCTTAACTACAGCGCAATCCGCCATTGCATGGCATTCTGTTATTTGATGTAGTCCGCTTTCGAAACATATCAAAGGGAGTACCTCATCATGTTAAAAACCGCCGTCACCGAAATGCTTGGCATTGAGCACCCCATTGTTCAGGGTGGAATGATGCATGTTGGACGCGCAGAACTGGCATCCGCCGTATCCAACGCCGGCGGCTTAGGCATTTTGACTGCCCTCACCCAGCCCACACCGGAAGACCTGGCCAAGGAAATCGCCCGCTGCCGCGACATGACGGACAAGCCTTTCGGCGTGAACATCACCCTGCTGCCCACCATCAACCCGGTGCCCTACGACGAATACGCCCAGGCGGCCATTGAGGGTGGTATCAAGGTCATCGAAACAGCCGGTCGCAGCCCGGAACAATTCATGCCAGCGTTCAAAGCTGCGGGCATCAAAGTCATTCACAAGTGCACCTCGGTCCGTCACGCTCTGAAAGCCGAGAAAATCGGCTGCGATATGGTCTCCATTGACGGCTTTGAATGCGCCGGCCACCCTGGAGAAGACGACATTCCCGGCCTGGTGTTGATTCCCTGTGCCGCCAACGTACTGAAAATCCCAATGATCGCTTCCGGCGGATTTGGCGATGGACGTGGCCTGGCGGCAGCCCTGGCGCTGGGTGCAGACGGCATCAATATGGGCACCCGTTTTGTGGCCACCAAGGAAGCCCCGGTTCACGAAAACGTGAAGCAGCGGATGGTGGAAGCGTCCGAGCTGGATACCGCTCTGATTTTCCGCACCCTGCGCAACACTGCCCGGGTGTTCAAGAACAGCATTGCCGATAAGGTGGTGGAAATCGAAGCCCAACCCGGCCAGACTGACTTCAAAGATCTGCAGCCCCTGGTGGCCGGCGTTAAAGGTCGCGAAGTGCTGGACAAAGGTGATCTGGAATACGGCATCTGGACCGCCGGCATGGTGGTAGGTCTGATCAAAGACATCCCCACCTGCGAAGAGCTGCTGAAAACCATTGTTGCTGACGCGCAGGAAATCATCGCAGCCCGTCTGGGTGGCATGGTTCGCTAACACACCCTAGCTCGCAATCCAGCCACAAAAAAGGGACGCCATCGCAGCGTCCCTTTTTTGTAGCTGAGCCCTTGTTTTGTAGCTGAGCCCTTGTTTTGTGGCTAAGCCCGTGTTTTATGGCTGAACCCGTGATTCCAATCAGGCCGGATGAGGATAAAGAATCGATTCGGAGAATTCGAAGAAGCCCTGCATCTCCTTTTCGCTCATGGACGGGATAGTTTTCCGAATCACCGTCTGGGCTGCACCGCGTATGGCATCACTGGCCACGGACGTAATTTTATTCATGACCATTCCCAGCTTCATCATACCCAGGGGCTTGTCCATATAGGAATGCAGCGCCACATCCACCAACTCACAGAGCGCATCCGAGTAATCTTTGACAATCGCATCCACGCCCTGCTCCCGGCCCTGCTCCACCGCCCGATTCAATCTCGAACGCAGCTCCGGTGTGATTTCCACGGCCACATAGGTCGGATAACGGGAGCTTTCCCGTAACGGCTTCAGCAGACTGTTGATGTAGCCCGCCATATGGGACCGGTCCGCCTTCGACATTTTCTTCACCACCTGCTTCAGCGTCAGGTGAATGGTTTTTTTCATGGCCGAAACACCGCCGGACACGATCTTTTGTCCCATGTTATTCAGCTTCACCCGCTCAATCGGGCTCAGAAAATACTGGTCCAGGCATTCATCTGCAAACTGAATCAATAACGCCAGCAATTTCTCGGACTGCTCCTTCTCGGACGCCGACGCCAAGGAATCCCGATAGGATTGATTCATTGCATACAGCGTTTCAGACGCACCAAACCCCAGGTACCAACTGGTATCACTCATCTAACAACCTCCCAAACGACTGGCGGCAATTAAACCAGAAGCAACGACAAAACCACATGGCCTCAGCGCCCCAATCTCCAATAATTTGAATCAATCCTCATTCAATTTGGCGACAAATAAACCTAAATAAACATGGACCCCGCTTCCTGTGTCATTCGCCGGGAAAACTGCTATAAATATGCAATAAAACAATAACAGGGATATCACAGCATGTTACAGGGTTACGTACATCCAGACTTCGGGCGAGTGGCCGAAGTCCTTTCCCAGCAAATCCCGCGTAATCGACCGGGCGGTGCCGCGCTGACGGTTTATCACAAGGGCCAATGCGTGGTGGACATCTGGGGCGGGACCCGCAACCGGGATGGTGACCCCTGGCGGGCAGAAACCGTCTCCCTGTCCTTCTCCACCACCAAGGGTGTCGCCTCCACGCTGCTGCACATCCTGGTGGACCAGGGCTATCTGAGATACGACGACCCTGTCAGCAAATACTGGCCAGAATTCGGACAACGCTCGAAGCAATTCATCACCGTACGGCAATTACTCTGTCATGAAGCCGGCTTGTATCATATTCGCGACATGATTGACGACGCCGAGCAGATGATGGACTGGAACTATATGACCACGGCCATCGAGCGGGCTAATCCGATCCACGAACCGGGGCTCACCAACGGTTACCATGCCCTCACTTACGGCTGGCTCATCGGTGAACTGATCCAACGGGTGACCAACAAAACCTTTGCCGAAGTGCTGGAGGAGTTGATTGCCGAGCCCTTGCAACTGGACGGATTATACGTTGGCCTGCCGGATGATCAGATGCATCGTCGGGCCGAGCTGGTCCAAAGTGTTGGCCGTAAGGATTCTTACGGCATGCGCACCGAGTACCGCAGCCAGAAACTGATGCTGAAGGCCGTCACCGCCGGGCTCAAAGTCGCCCGCATTGACCTGAACAAAACCATTTCAGCCCTGGTCCCCCGTGGTGCCATGTACCTGGACTTCAACAGTCCAGACTTCGTAAACGCCTGCGTCCCGGCCGCCAACGGCATGTTCACCGCCCGCTCACTGGGCAAGTTGTATGCACTGCTGGCCAACGGGGGAGAGTTGGACGGAATCCGCCTCATCTCCCGCGACACCATGAATGAGATCACCCAGATCCAGAACCGCACCATGGGGGATGTGATTCCTGTTCCCATGCATTGGCGCCTGGGCTTCCACCGGGTCTGGGCGCTGGGTAAGCCTACTTCACTGAGTTTTGGGCATTTCGGCTTTGGTGGCTCCGGCGGCTGGGCCGATCCGGTGCGCAATCTCTCCATCGGGCTCACGCTGAACAGTGGCGTGGGCACTCCCTTTGGTGACGCCCGCATATTGCAGATCACCGGCGCCGTGATCAAAGCCGCCGAGCGCCGTTACCTGATTCCCGACGTGGAACAGATCCACGGCATTGGCCCCTTCTTTCCCCGGGACCGACGTACCACCTACGGTACCGCCAAAAAACTGGTCACCGGCGTACTGCCCCGCCGCAGAAAGTCCGACGTCACCGCGGTATAACGGGACTGGCTGGACAAATTTAACGGCGCCTTTCGGTCGCCGTTAAATTTGTGACCCAATTAGGGTTAACATTCTAATTTTTTTGTATAAATTACGTGTCGCTATGTTGTTGATACGAACACCCAAAAGGGAATTTTCGTTTGTATTCAGACGTATGCGTCCAATATGAGGTCAATTCCATCAGTCATCCTAAATGAGGGATTATAAAATGAGCGAGTTTTCAGATCGCGTCAAAGCGCAAATGGACCAATTCAATTCTTCTGTTGAGCAGTTTATCAACGCCTCTCGCGGTCTTTACGTCAAGATCAAGGAAGAAAGCAACAAGCAGTTTGACGAACTGGTTAAGGCCGGTGAAGCTCAACTACAAGCGGAAGAGTCTTTTCTGGATCAGCTGAAAAAGGACATCGTAACCCCGTTTGAAGACGTGAAAAGCACACTCGATCAGCTGAAGAATGCTTCGGTAGGCTTGGTGGTGAAAGCCCGCAACAACGGCGAAACCTATTTTGACGAACTGGTTGAGCTGGGCAACAGCAAAGTAGGCGAAGTGGCCGGAGCCGCCAAGCAAGCCGCCTCCGACGTCAAGAAGGAAGTGACCAAGAAGGTGAAAGCCGTAAAAAAGATTGAAGAGGCCGAGGCGGACGAGTAAACCCCCGGCCACATCGGTACATTTCCAATCTTCCCGATGTCCAACCTCCCCTACTTTAAGGCGGCCCCAGGCCGCCTTTTTCATGTAATATACCTGTCAGTGGAATTAAGTTAGAATCGGTTCCCAGTTTTGGTGATCAATATACTTTTCGATCCCCCGAAAGCTATACTGTCAAATATCATAACAAAACCCGTTCAGCGAGAAAGTAGTGCATGCCAGAGTTCACTAAGGCACCAAAAGAAGACGCCCCCATCAACTGGGCTCCCACACTGATATTTTCACTCACCTTTTTGATCGCCGTCACCGCCGTTCCCGCCTATGGCATCATCAAAGGCTATGATGCAGTGGAATGGATTGTATTCGGGCTCATGCTCGCGTTTTGCGGACTGTCCATTACCGGTGGCTATCATCGCTTGTGGTCCCACAGGGCCTATGATGCCAACCCTCTGGTACGGGCATTTTTCGCGTTCTGGGGTGCCTGCGCCCTGCAGAACACCATTCTGATCTGGTGCTCCGGGCACCGTAAACACCACCGCCATGTGGACGACGTTGAACACGACCCCTACTCCATCAATCGTGGCCTGTGGTTTGCCCACATCGGCTGGATGATCCGCAACTACAAGAGTGGCGAAGTGGACCTGAACAACACCCAGGATCTGCAGCGGGACAAGATTGTGATGTTCCAACACAACTACTATGTGCCTCTGGTGCTGGCCTCCAACATCGGCGTGCCCTTGCTGGCGGGTTATCTGAACGGGGACATTCTCGGGATGATGCTGCTGGCCGGTGTGTTGCGCCTGGTGATCAGCCATCACGTGACGTTTTTCATCAACAGCCTGTGTCACGCCTGGGGTAAACAGCCCTACACCAACTCCAACACTGCCAAAGACAACTTCCTGTTGGCCTTGTTCACCTATGGTGAGGGTTACCACAACTTCCATCACTACTTTCAGACCGATTACCGCAACGGGGTTCGGTGGTGGCAGTTTGATCCCACCAAATGGTTGATTTCGGTACTGTCCTGGGTGGGCCTGGCCCGCAACCTGAAGCGGGTGCCCAATTTCAAAATTCAGGAAGCCATGCTGCAGATGCAGTTCGAGAAAGCCCGCAAACAATTGAGCCTGAGCCGGTTACCCACACCCAATGTCGAAGCCCTGCGCCAGACACTGGAAGCGGAGTATCAGCAGTTCATGGACACGCTGGCGGAATGGAAAGAGTTGCGTGGTCAATGGGTTCAGCAAAAACGCGAGGCCTTCGAGGAAAAGAAACAGGAATTGCAGGCCAAGTGGCAACACGCCACCATCCGCACCCGGTTCCGCGAGATGGAATTCATGTTGAAAATGCAGCGTAAGCGCATCCAGATGTTTAATCTGAGCTTTGCCACCGTCGCTGCCAGCTAGTTGCTGCATGCGCTCAAACGAAAGGCCGGAGAAAACCGGCCTTTTTTTGTTTCCGGGGATCAGGCCACCTCAAACAACCCAGCAGCACCCATGCCTCCGCCAATGCACATGGTGACCACCACAAACTTCACACCACGTCGCTTTCCTTCCAGCAACGCGTGCCCCACCATCCGGGCGCCGGACATGCCGTAAGGGTGGCCAATCGAAATAGCCCCGCCGTTGACATTGAGCTTTTCCGGATCGATTGCCAACCGGTCTCGGCAGTACAGGGTCTGCACCGCGAAGGCTTCGTTCAACTCCCACAGGCCGATATCATCGACTCCGAGTCCATGCTGCTGCAGCAGTTTGGGAATCGCATACACCGGACCGATGCCCATTTCTTCCGGCGCATTACCCGCCACCGCCATCCCACGATAAATACCGAGGGGCGACAGGCCACGGCGCTCCGCCAGTTTCGACTCCATCAATACACAGGCGGAAGCGCCGTCAGACAGCTGGCTGGCATTGCCCGCCGTAATGACACTGCCCTCCACCACCGGTTTCAGGCCAGCCAATGATTCATAACTGGTTTCCGGACGATTACCTTCGTCCCTCTCCAGGGTCACGTCACGATAACTCAGGGCTTTGGTTTCCTTATCCACCAGCGCCTGGGTTGCCGTAATAGGAACAATTTCCGCGTCAAACCGTCCTGCCGCCTGAGCAACGGCGGTGCGCTGCTGGGATAACAGCGCGTATTGATCCTGCGCCTCGCGACTGACGTTGTATTTTTTCGCCACAAATTCGGCTGTTAGCAGCATGGGCATATACGCGTGCTCGGCGTTGGCCAGCACATTCGGGTCTTCTTCTGCTTTGGCCCATTCAAAGTACCGGTTCTGCACCGCACTGATGTTCTCCTGGCCTCCGGCCACACACACCGGCATCCCATCCACCATGATCTGCTTGGCGGCAGTTGCAATGGCCATCAGGCCAGACGAACACTGCCGATCCATGGTTTGGCCTGACACCGTTACCGGCAGCCCGGCGGCCAAAGCCGCGGTACGGGCGATGTTGGTACCCGCCGTGCCGGCCGTCAGCACTGCGCCGATGATGACATCTTCAATCTCAGCGGGCTCCACACCACTGCGGTCCACCGCATGGCGGATCGCATGCCCCATAAGGGTCGGAGACTTGATGTTATTCAGTGCGCCGCGGTACGCGCGACCAATGGGTGTTCGAGCTGTGGAAACGATAACGGCTTCTTTCATCGGGCTGATCCTCTTAACTGCAAAAGCACAGAGTGTAGCCCCTAATCGCCTGCTTCCTCTGTCAAAAGGATCGGGCAACAGGCCAAAGCGTCACATTGTCGAAGATGCCGGTTTCTGGTACCGGTTTCTGGTAATTAATACGGTCGTTACGCCCAATAGACCTATGTGCTGACTAGTTTGAGAGCCCTAACTTTGCGTAACCTAACACACTCGCCAATGCAGCCACTGAATTCTGCAGAGCCTCCTGGGCCCCACCCTTGCTGGCGACCAGCATCCCCTGAATCTGAATAACCACAAAATCTGCCAACGCCGCCGGGGAGAGTTCTGTGTTCACCTGCCCCAGCGCCACAGCTGCTTCCATTATGGCCAGGACATGTCCTTGTAACGTGGTGATGAATTCATCCACCAGGCCTTGCAGCGGCGGACTGAACGCATTGCGCGAGATGACACTGTTCTGCAGCAAACACCCGCAGGGTTCCGGCTGTCGCGCCAGCCCTTCGCACACCGCGTCCAGATAGGCGAACAAGCGGGGCAAGCCCTCGCTGGCCGGTTGCAGGTGAGCCTCCAGATGGCTGAATACATGGGCGCGATAATGTCGGATCACGCGCTCATACAACGCCTCCTTGTCCCCAAAGGTGTTGTACAGGCTGAAACGGTTGATTTGCAGAGTATCCACCAGATCCTGCACAGACGTGGACTCGTACCCCTGCCGCCAGAATAACAGCATGGCCTGATGCAGTTTTTCCTGTGGGTCGAACGCCAAAGGCCTAGCCATAGCCATCACAACCAATTGCAATTTATTTGATCGCAGTATAACGGGTAATTGACCGCTTGTTTAGAAATGAGGTAAATTTCTAACTGCTCGTTCAGAATACTACAACCAGGAAGAGACCATCCTATGAAAATATACGAAACCAAGTCCGCTCCCAATCCCCGCAGGGTACGCATGTTCCTGGCCGAAAAAGGCATCGACATGGAATATGTGGAGCTGGATATCGCGGCCGGAGAAAATCTGAATGACGCCAACCGGTCTAAAAACGTGACCACCAAGGTGCCCTTTCTGGAGCTGGACGACGGTACCTGCATCGGCGAGAGCATCGCCATTTGCCGTTATTTTGAGGAACTCCAATCCGAGCCAGCCCTCTTCGGCACCACCCCTCTGCAAAAAGCGCAGGTGGAGATGTGGCAAAGACGGGTGGAACTGCATTTACTGCTGCCCATCGGCATGTGTTTTCAGCACACATCAGGCTATTTCAAGGATCGCATGAACCCGATCCCGGCCTGGGGTGAGGAATCCGGAAAAAATGCCGTGGACTTTCTGGCCGTCCTGGAATCCCACCTGAGCGGCAACACCTACCTGTGCGGCGATTACTTCAGCGTCGCAGACATTACCCTGTTGTGCAGCCTGGACTTCGCCCGGGTAGTTAAGATTCGCCTGCAGGATACCCACCCGAACTTGCAGCGCTGGTATCAACAGGTGAACAGCCGCCCCAGCGCCAAGGCCTGATACCGGAGAAGCCGATGATTGACCTTTACACCGCCGCCACCCCCAATGGCTGGAAAGCCTCCGTCACCCTGGAAGAGTTGGGGATGGACTATAACGTCATCCCGATTAATCTCATGGACAACGAGCAAAAGCAGCCGGAATTCCTGGCCATGAACCCCAACGGCCGCATTCCTGTGATCGTGGATCGTGCCAACGGGGATTTTGTGGTGTTTGAGTCCGGCGCCATCATGATTTATCTGGCCGAGCAGGCAGGGAAGCTCCTGCCCCAAGATCCGAAAGCCCGCAGCCAAGTGATTCAGTGGTTGATGTTTCAGATGGGGGGACTGGGGCCGATGATGGGACAGGCCAATGTATTCTTCCGCTATTTTGAAGAGAAAATTCAACCGGCCATCGACCGCTACCAGAATGAAGTCAAACGTCTGTTAACAGTGCTGGACGGCCACCTGGCCCAGCACGAGTACCTGGCCGGAGAATACAGTATTGCCGATATCGCCAATTGGTGCTGGGCCAGAACCCACCTTTGGTCCGGGGTAGAGGCTGATGAGTTGGAGCATTTGCAACGTTGGATGGACGCCATTGGCGGCCGCCCTGCTGCGCAGAAAGGAGTTACCATACCCGGCAAACTGGATACTGAATCCCTGCTCAAAGGGGCAAAGAATATCGTGCAGAAATAGGCGATCAAGCAGTAATGATTCAATTTACAGCGATAAAAAAAGCCGCTACAAGCGGCTTTTTTTATCGAATCTGGTCGGGACGGAAGGATTTGAACCTTCGACCCCCACAACCCCATTGTGGTGCGCTACCAGGCTGCGCTACGCCCCGATTCTTTTCTCTTTCAAAGGGTTAGAGCTGCGCCCTACCCTCAGGGAGGACGCAAATAATACAGGATTCGGGGTAATTATCAAATGGTTTTTTAGTGCTGTTCAGTGATCCTTGAGGACCAGCAATACTTCTTCCAGCTCCGCGATCATCTGGCGGATAAGCTGCGAGGATTTGGTAACGTCTTCCTGGGCATCGTCGCCGGTCAACTTCAACCGGGCCCCGCCGATAGTGTAACCCTGATCGTACAACAGACTGCGAATCTGGCGAATCATGATCACATCCTGACGTTGGTAATAGCGACGATTACCGCGCCGTTTGACGGGTTTTAACTGGGTAAATTCCTGCTCCCAATAACGTAAAACATGCGGTTTCACATCACAGAGTTCACTCACTTCCCCAATCGTAAAATAACGTTTCCCCGGTATGGCTGGCAGTTCGTTATTGTTGCTTGGTTCCAGCATAGGCTTCCACTCGTTGCTTCAACTTCTGGCCAGGGCGAAAGGTCACGACTCGACGAGCGGAAATGGGAATTTCTTCACCGGTTTTCGGGTTTCTGCCTGGACGCTCACGCTTGTTTCGCAAATCAAAGTTGCCAAACCCGGAGAGCTTTACATGCTCGTTTGACTCAAGCGAGGATCGAATTTCTTCGAAAAACAGTTCCACCATTTCCTTGGCTTCCCGCTTGTTCAACCCAAGTTCTTCAAATAGCTTTTCAGCTAAATCAGCCTTGGTTAACGCACCCATCCTTATTCCCTCAATGTGACATTGAACGTTTCTTTCAAGGACACAACCACTCGATCCACAATCGGATTGATGTCGTCGTCCTGTAAGGTCCGAGCCGAGTCCTGCAGGGTTATGCCAAAGGCGATGCTCTTTTTACCCGCCTCCAGGTTTGCTCCCTGATAGACATCGAACAGCACGAGGTTGGTCAAAAGAGAACCAGCTGTTTCGCGCACATTTTTCAGTATAGCCGCTGCTGAAATCTTTTCATCAACTATTACTGCAAAATCGCGCCTAACTTCCGGATATTTCGACAATTCTTTGAACTCCGGCAAGCTTCTGCAGCGGATCTCAGACAAAACTAATTCAAATAGGTAGACTTTTTGACTGATATCCAGGGATTTCTGCACGCTGGGATGCAGAGCCCCCACATAGCCCACGGTCTTTCCATTCCGCTTCACTTCGGCCGTTTGCCCCGGGTGCAGGGCCTTGTGTTCTCCAGGCTCGAACGTGTATTCACTGGCCCCGGTCAGAGACAGCAATGCCTCCACATCCCCTTTGATATCATAGAAATCCACTGGCCGTACTTTCCCGAACCAACTCTCCCGAGCCACGCCGCCGAAGATCAATCCGCCCAGGTGATCCACCTGCTTCAACTCATCGCCTTCTTTGATGAAATTCAAACCAGTCTCAAACAGACGCAGACGCTCCTGCTGGCGATTCAGGTTATAGGTGGCGGTCTTCAACAAACCGGCCCACAACGTGGTCCGCATTTCAGACATATCCGCAGAAATGGGGTTCGCCAATGCAACAGAAGGTTGATCCGGTGTCAGCAGTTCGATGTACTTCTTGTCCACAAAACTGTACGTAATCACTTCCTGATATTCGCGATCCACCAACACCTGCTTGATGCGGGAGACCGGCAACAGTGCCTCTTCCCGCTTGGGAGACAGCCCCTCCAAAATGGGTAACGTGGTGGGCAGATTGTTATAGCCGTGAATACGCCCCAACTCTTCAATCAGGTCCACTTCCAGGCGAATATCGTAACGATAGCTGGGAGGTACGATGTGCCAGCCCTGCTCCGTTTTCACCATGTCCATACCCAGGCGGCCGAGGATGTTCTCAACCTCGATCTCAGCAATGTCACACCCAAGAATGCGCTTGATACGATCCCGACGCAGCTGGATGGATGGCAGATGCGGCAGGTTCTCTGCGCTCAGCACTTCGATCACCGGGCCGGCATTACCGCCGACTATCTCCAACAGCAACGCCGTGGCCCGCTCCATGGCATGGTGCTGCAATTCGAAATCCACGCCGCGCTCAAAACGGTGGGAGGAATCGGTGTGCAAACCGTAGCTGCGGGCCTTGCCGGCGATGGCGATGGGATCAAAAAAGGCGCTTTCCAGGAACAGATCCCGGGTTTCGCCGCTCACGCCGGAATGCTCGCCCCCCATAACGCCGGCCATGGCCAGCGGTCCGGATTGATCGGCGATCAGCAGCGTGTCCGGGCTCAGCTTGATTTCCTGACCATCCAACAGGGTGAGCTGCTCCCCCTCAGCGGCCAAACGCACGCAAATACCGCCTTGCAATGTGTTGAGGTCGAACGCATGCATGGGCTGCCCCAGCTCCAACAGAACATAGTTGGTCACATCCACCACGGGATCAATGCTGCGAATTCCACTGCGACGCAAACGCTCCACCATCCAGATGGGTGTGGGCCGGCTGAGGTCCACACCGCGCACAACACGACCGACGTAGCGCGGACACTGGGACTTGGCTTCCACAGTAACCGGAAAGGTATCGGCGATGGTTTGCCTGACGTCCGCCTGGGCACACTGGGTAACGTCCATTCCGTTCAAGACGCCCACCTCGCGGGCCAACCCGGCAATCCCCAGGCAATCCCCCCGGTTGGGGGTCAGATCCACTTCAATGGCGGCATCATCCAAAACGAGGTAGGTGCGAATGTCGGCACCCACCGGCGCATCCAACGGCAATTCCATCAGGCCATCGGACGCTTCCGCCATACCCAATTCCTGTTCGGCACAGAGCATTCCGAAGGATTCCACACCCCGCAGTTTGGCCCGTTTGATTTTGAAGTCCCCCGGCAGAACAGCGCCGATTTTGGCACAGGGCACCTTGATTCCGGGCCGGGCATTGGCGGCGCCACACACAATCTGTAACGGCTCAGCTTCACCCGCGTCCACCTTGCATACCTGCAGCTTGCTGGCATCCGGGTGCGGTTCCGCACTGATGATTTCTGCCACCACCACGCCGTTGAAAGCCCCTGCCACCTGCTCCACGCTGTCCACTTCCAGACCCGCCATGGTGATCTGTGCCACCAGCTCATCGGTGGTTAATTTCGGGCTGACCCATTCACGAAGCCATTTTTCACTGAAGCGCATGTCCTGTTCCTCTAAATTCTGTATTGATATTCGTTATGACGTTCTATGTTGATTACTGAAATTGCCGCAGGAATTTCAGGTCGTTTTCAAAGAACAGACGCAAGTCATTCACGCCATAACGCAGCATGGTGAGACGCTCCACTCCCATGCCGAAGGCAAAACCGGTGTATTTTTCGGAGTCCACATTGACGTGTTCAAACACTTTGGGGTGCACCATACCGCAGCCCAGGATTTCCAGCCAACCGGTATGACTGCACACGCGGCAGCCGTGGCCATCACACATTACGCACTGGATGTCCATTTCGGCACTGGGCTCGGTGAATGGGAAGTAGGACGGACGAAAACGGACGTCCAGATCCTTCTCGAAAAAGTCACGGAGGAACTCAGCCAGGATACCTTTCAAATCAGAAAAGGTGATATCGGTATCCACCAACAGCCCCTCTACCTGATGGAACATTGGGGTGTGAGTCAGGTCCGAATCACAGCGATACACACGCCCCGGACAAATAATGCGATAAGGGGCAGCCGAGCTTTCCATGGTACGCACCTGGACCGGAGAGGTGTGGGTGCGCAACAACGTGGTGGCGTCGAAATAAAACGTATCGTGCATGGCCCGGGCAGGATGATGACCGGGAATATTCAAGGCTTCGAAATTATGGAAATCGTCTTCGATTTCGGGCCCTTCCACCACCTGGAACCCCATGGAGGAGAAGAAGGACTCAATGCGTTCCATGGTGCGGCTCACCGGATGCAGACCACCCACAACTCCGCTGCGCCCGGCCAGGGTGACGTCGATGGCTTCACTGGCCAACTGCTGTTGCAGCGCCTGCGCTTCCAGCAATGCCTGCCGCGCTCTAATGGCATCCTGCACCTGCTCCTTCACCTGATTGATCTCTGCACCGGCGGCCTTACGGGCTTCCGGCTCCAGCTTGCCGAGCGTTTTCAGCTGCCCGGTGATTTCACCCTTTTTGCCCAAGTACTGAACCCGAACCTGATCCAGGCCCGCCACTGAGTCGGCATGCGCTACTGCAGCCAATGCTTGTTCAAGAAGTGTTTGCAGGTTATCCATGGTGATTCCGCTTTGAATTCGATAAACAAAAAAGGGGAAGAGCCTGAGCCCTTCCCCTATTCTATGCTTGATTTGTCACCTGATTGTGACGGCGACAGATCGCGACGCTTAGTTGGAAAGACTGGCCTTCGCCTTCTCTGCCAACGCTGCAAAAGTCGCTTGATCGTGCACTGCGATGTCGGCCAGGATCTTACGATCCACTTCGACAGACGCTTTTTTCAGGCCGTTGATGAAACGGCTGTAGGACAGACCGTTCATGCGGGCAGCTGCGTTGATACGGGTGATCCACAGCTGACGGAACTGACGCTTACGCTGACGACGGTCACGATACGCATATTGACCGGCCTTGGTAACGGCTTGCTTGGCTACGCGCAGAACGCGTGAACGGGCACCGTAATAACCTTTGGCCTGTTTCAGAATTTTCTTGTGACGGCGAGATGCGGTAACACCGCGTTTTACTCTTGGCATTGTTTAAACCTCCAAATTCCTAACCGGCCTTACACGTAAGGCATCATGCGTGCAACCAAAGCCACATCGGACTTGTGCACCATGGTCTTGGGTCGCAACTGACGAATCCGCTTGGAATTCTTCTTGGTCAGAATGTGACGTTTGAAGGCTTGTTTACGCTTGAAACCGTTGGCGGTTTTTTTAAAACGCTTGGCAGCCCCACGGTTTGTTTTCATCTTAGGCATATATCGCTCCGCATTGTTTTCACAATGTTTAAAGTTTAATGAGCAAACCGGAATGGTTTACTTTTTCTTTTTCGGTGCAATCACCATCGTCATCTGACGGCCTTCCATTTTCGGCACTTGCTCAACAGCACCCAGTTCGTCGAGATCGGCTTCGATGCGTTTCATCATCTCCATTCCCAACTCCTGGTGCGCCATCTCACGACCGCGGAAGCGCAGAGTGATTTTGGTTTTGTCACCATCTTCGAGGAACCGCTTCAGGTTGCGAAGTTTGACCTGGTAGTCCCCCTCTTCAGTTCCCGGGCGAATCTTGATTTCCTTCACCTGGGTCTGTTTCTGCTTTTTACGGGCTTCAGCTTGGCGCTTCTTCTCTTCGAAGATGTGCTTTCCGTAGTCCATGATCCGGCACACGGGAGGTTCAGCGTCAGGAGCGATTTCCACCAGATCCATCTCCGCTTCCTCGGCAGCTTTCAGGGCGTCATCAATACTGACAATGCCAACCTGCTCACCGTCTCCTCCAATCAATCGCACTTCAGCGCAAGTGATCTCATCATTAGTCCGGTTCTTTTTCGACTGTACTACGGGGCGTCTGTTACGCTGCTTAATAGCTCTTCCTCCAAGCCCGTTAATAAAAAAACCAAGCCACCCAATCCAGGGTTGCTTGATTCCATTTATATCTACTTAAAGAGAACCCCAAGGGTTCTGCCCTTGAGATTCTAAGACTGCTTTGGAAAATTCTCAAGCTACAGAACCACTTAGACGCTCGATCCAAGTGTAAATTTGGTAGGCACGATCGGATTCGAACCAACGACCCCCACCATGTCAAGGTGGTGCTCTAACCAACTGAGCTACGTGCCTGCTGTATTCAGGCGCGCAAAAGTACCACTGCCCACCCGTAAGTGCAAGTCATGATTTCAAAAATCAGACTTTATAGAAGTCCCGATACCAGTCCACAAAGCGGGCAACCCCCTCTTCCACGGTGGTTTGGGGTCGGTAGCCCACATCCGCCACCAAGGCATCCACGTCGGCATAGGTATCCGGTACGTCACCCGGCTGCATGGGCAAAAGATTCTTCTCTGCCGTACGCCCAAGGCAGTGTTCCAACACCTCGATATAGCGCAGCAGCTCCACCGGGCGATTGCTGCCTATATTATATAGGCGATAAGGCGCTCTACTGCTGGCCGAATCCGGGGCATCCCCGGTCCACTGGGGGTTGGGCTGGGCCACGCTGTCCAATGTCCGCAGCATGCCTTCGACGATGTCGTCAATGTAGGTGAAATCCCGGCGATGATTGCCATAGTTGAAGACGTCTATAGGGTTGCCCTGCAGGATAGCCTTGGTGAACTTGAACAGGGCCATATCCGGTCGCCCCCAGGGCCCGTAGACCGTGAAAAAGCGTAAGCCCGTGGTCGGCAGGCCGTAAAGATGACTGTAGGTATGCGCCATCAGCTCGTTGGCCTTTTTGGTGGCAGCATACAGCGACAGAGGGTGATCGACGTTATCGTGTACGGAGAACGGCATGGTGGTATTGGCACCGTACACGGAACTGCTGGATGCATACACCAGATGCTCAACCTGGCTGGCCCGACAACATTCCAGAAGATTGACAAAGCCCACCAGATTGGAGTCCACGTAAGCATGTGGATTTTCCAGGGAATAGCGCACACCCGCCTGAGCTGCCATATTCACCACCCGTTGTGGCTGCTCCGCCTTGAACAACGCTTCCAGGTCAGCACGATCTTCCAACGCCAGGCGCTGAAAGGTAAACCCTTTGTGGTCTTTCAATCGAGCCAGGCGGGCCTCTTTCAGGCTGACATCGTAGTAATCATTCAGGTTATCGAGACCCACCACCTGATCACCCCGTGCCAGAAGCCGGTGAGACAGTGCGGACCCTATAAAACCGGCTGCCCCGGTTACCAATACTTTCATATGCGAAGAATCACCTTATTGAATAAAGGCCCGGCTTTTGATTTGCTGCACTTCATCCCGTAATCGTGCAGCCTCTTCAAACTCCAGACTTTTCGCCGCCTCAAACATCTTCTGCTCAAGCTCCTTGATCAGTGCGCTGACCTGACGCGGCTCCATGGTCGAAAGATCCCGATCATAGCCTGTTTTCTTTTCAGCCACTTTACGGCCGAGTTTTTTCCCACCCGGGGCCCTGGCACCTTCCAGAATGTCTTCAACGGATTTTTTGATGCCTTTGGGCGTGATACCGTTGGCTTCGTTAAAGTGGATCTGCTTGGTCCGGCGCCGTTCGGTTTCATCCATGGCCCGCTGCATGGAATTGGTGATCTTGTCGGCGTAGAGGATGGCCTTTCCATTGAGGTTTCGGGCTGCCCGGCCAATGGTCTGAATCAGGGAGCGGTCCGAGCGCAAGAAGCCTTCCTTGTCTGCATCCAGAATGGCCACCAGGGACACTTCCGGCATATCCAGCCCTTCCCGCAACAGGTTAATGCCCACCAGCACATCGAACTCCCCCAGCCGCAGGTCGCGGATAATCTCAACGCGCTCCACCGTATCAATGTCCGAGTGCAGGTAGCGCACCCTGACACCATGCTCCATCAGATAATCGGTCAGGTCTTCCGCCATGCGTTTGGTGAGCGTGGTAACCAGCACCCGCTCTTCTTTAGCCACCGTTGTGTGAATCTGGGACAGCAGGTCCTCCACCTGAGTGAGGGCCGGACGCACTTCGATTTCGGGGTCCACCAGGCCGGTGGGTCGCACGATCTGCTCCACAATGGCCTGTTGGTGCTCGGCCTCATAGGGGCCGGGGGTTGCCGAAACAAAGATGGTCTGGGGGCACAATGCCTCCCACTCCTCGAACTTCAGCGGGCGATTATCCAGGGCCGATGGCAGGCGGAAACCGTATTGCACCAGGGTTTCCTTGCGCGAGCGATCGCCCCGGAACATACCGCCAATCTGCGGCACCGTGACGTGGGATTCATCGATCACCACCAGGGCGTTCTGAGGCAGATATTCAAACAAGGTGGGCGGAGGCTCCCCCGGTGCCCGACCGGATAGAAATCGTGAATAGTTTTCAATGCCGGTGCAATAACCCAGCTCCTGCATCATCTCGATATCAAACCGGGTGCGCTCGCTGAGCCGCTGGTGCTCCAGCAATTTGCCTTCGTTGGAGAAGAATTCCAGCCGTTCCCGCAGCTCAACCTTGATGTTGTCAATGGCGTCCAGCACCGTCTCCCGCGGGGTAACATAATGGGACTTCGGATAGATCGTAAAGCGCGGCACTTTCTGCAGCACTTCACCGGTGAGCGGATCAAACAGGGAAAGGTTTTCCACCTCATCGTCGAACAACTCGATACGCAATGCTTCCCGCTCGGATTCCGCCGGGAACACATCGATCACTTCACCCCGTACCCGGTAAGTGGCCCGGTTAAACTCCAGATCATTGCGGGTGTACTGCAACTCTGCCAGCCGCCGCAGAATTTTGCGCTGATCCATGGGTTCGCCCCGATCCAGATGCAACACCATTTTCAGGTAGCTGCCTGGATCACCCAAACCATAAATGGACGAGACCGTCGCCACGATCAAGACATCTTCCCGTTCCAGCAACGCCTTGGTGGCAGACAGTCGCATCTGCTCAATATGCTCGTTTATGGACGAATCTTTTTCAATAAAGGTGTCGGATGACGGAACATAGGCTTCCGGCTGATAGTAGTCATAGTAGGAAACAAAGTACTCAACGGCATTGTTCGGAAAAAACTCTTTGAATTCACCGTAAAGCTGAGCTGCGAGTGTTTTATTGTGAGCCATCACCAGGGTAGGCCGCTGCACCTGCGCCACCACATTGGCGATGGTGAAGGTTTTACCGGAGCCGGTCACCCCCAATAATGTTTGGTGGGACAGCCCGTCCTCCAGGCCTTCCACCAATTGCGAAATCGCCGTCGGCTGATCTCCTGCCGGCTTGTATTTGGAATGGACCTTGAATTTGCGCACGGTTAGCACCGGATCGAATTTAGGAATTGGGACCTGACGGACAAATTTTGCAAACTATACCACACTCCCCCACCAAAAATGCGAAAGCCCGACGTGACCAAGCCTGTCGGGCTTTCAGATACTCTTCAGATAACCTGCAGAAAACAAGAGGGAATGCCAGAGCCGTGGCGTACCGTAAGATCAGGCCAGCTTCTGTCGGATGGACGCCAACTTCACACACACCACGAACACTTCCATGGTCTTGTTGATATCCGGCAATGAAGGAAAACTGGGTGCCAGGCGGATGTTCTTATCCTCCGGATCACGGCCGTACGGGAATGTCGCCCCCGCAGGTGTCAACTTAACCCCTGCCTCTGCTGCCAGGCGAACGATTTCCTTTGCCAGACCAGGCCGACAGTCAAAGGACACAAAATAGCCACCTTCGGGCACTGTCCAGCTCCCCATATCGGACTCGGAGAACCCCTGATCCAGGTGCTGCAGCACCGCGTCAAAACGCGGCTTGAGTAATTCCGCATGCTTGTCCATATGATCAAGCAAGCCGGCATAATCACCAAAAAACTTAACGTGGCGCAATTGATTGACTTTGTCCGGGCCTATGGTTCCCATGCCAAGATGTTTTTTGAAATGTTTGAGATTTTCCTCGGAGGTGCCCATAAAGGCCAAACCCGATCCGGCAAAGGTCACCTTGGAGGTGGAGCCGAATACCACGATGGAATCCTCGGTGCCATGCTGGCGGGCTGCGTCCATGACATTTGCCAGCGCAGGGGCGTCGTGGCTCAAGGCATGAATGGCGTAGGCGTTATCCCACATGACACGGAAGTTGGCTCCGGCGATCTTGGCCAGCCGGGCGATGCGATCCACCACTTCGTCACTGTAAACAATACCCGTTGGGTTGGAAAAACGGGGAACACACCAGATCCCTTTGATGCAGGGGTCCGCCTTGACCAGCGCTTCCACTTCGTCCATCAGCGGACCATTCTCGTCCATGGCCACCGGGATCATGGTAATGCCGAGCTCTTCACATATACCAAAATGACGATCGTATCCCGGCACTGGGCACAGGAACTTGATTTCCCCCTCACGACTCCACGCACTCTCGGCACCGCGAACACCGAAGAAATGCGCAAATGCCATGGTCTGGAACATCAGTGTCAAACTGGCGTTGCCACCAATCAGGGTCTCAGCAGGCGAGACACCCAATACCTGCGAAAACAGGGCTTTAGCTTCTGGAAGACCATCAAGACCACCGTAATTACGGCAATCCGTACCATCAGCCGCCTTGTACCCGTCCGTCAAAATCCCATCCAGCCCATTGGACAAGTCCAACTGTGCACTGTTGGGCTTGCCCCGGGTTAAATCCAAATTTAATTTGGCAGACTGAATCGCTGCATACTGCTTTTCCAGTTCAGCCAATTGCGCTTGCAAATCCTGAGCAGATGCCTGGTCTATAAACAAGGTAAACCCCCTGTGATGACAATGAGAGACGCTGAGACCCGACACTATAGTGAGTTACGTTGCTATTGCAATAGAACCCACCCTTCGCCCGGGCTAAATTTACCGGCCTGTCCCACGCAGCCCCGGAGCAGGCAATCAATCCTTTTGACAACCGTACAAACACCCTAACTGATTGATAAAAAAATGGAAAAAAGTGGTTGACCGAAAGGATTCATGCCCTTAATATACGCGTCCTCAAGAGCTGATCCACAGTAGCTCAGTTGGTAGAGCAAGCGGCTGTTAACCGCTGGGTCGCAGGTTCGAGCCCTGCCTGTGGAGCCAATACCAAAAAGGGAGCTGACAAGCTCCCTTTTTTTATGCTTCTTTTTACTCCGGTTTCTATACTTCGATCCCGCAAAAACCTGTACTACCTTACCCCTCTGAGACCAGCAGGCCAGTCACACAAGCCCAGCTGACAAGCCAACCGGGTCACACCGCTTTGAGCAGGCTTTCTTTGATGACAACCGACTGCTTGCGCCCCAACAGGGTGAGCAACACCATCGCCCGCTCATCTCCATTGGCACACAGGTAAACCGCCTCCACGCCTTTGAATGGGCCATCCTTGATGAGCACCTCCTGGTCCGGCTCGAACAAAGGCACGTTCCGAAACCCGTTCTCCTTGAACTTCAGGTATTCAATAATTGGATCATCGACCTGGGCCCACCACTCCCCAAACTTCAGCATACACAGCACACCGCGGGTATTTTTTATGGCATGAAAACGCGAAGCCAGCGAGTTTAACCGCACAAAAAGATAACTGGTAAACAGTGCTTCCCGACGCCCGTCTTTACGCACGAGCCAAGGGCAATATACCTCTATATTTTGATTGGCCAGATGGTCAAGCGCCCTGCTCTCCTGACGCGCCTTCGTCTTCACCACATACCAGGACATCGGACATCATCCCCTGAAACAAGATCAACCCGGAGGCTTCGACAAGCACCGGACCATTCCAGATTATTATTTGCGATTTACGCACATTATCCTTTGAAGTATTGTCCTTTAACGGGCCTAACTCAAGGCTTTGATACAATTGATAACACCGACTCACGGACCACTCAAACCATGGATAATGTTGTCGCCCCAAAACCCGTATCGGCCTCGTCCGTTCAAAATCACGTATATAAGGTTTTTCCCAACGACCTCAACGCCCACTACACCATATTTGGCGGGCTGATCATGTCATTGTGCGACCGGGTGGCGTTAGTGGTATCCGAGCGCCACAGTGGCAAAGTGTGCGTGACAGCATCAGTGGACTCATTCCATTTCGTGGCTCCGGCCAAGGACGGCGACACCTTGCTGATCAGCGCGTCGGTGAACCGGACCTGGTCCAGCTCCATGGAAATTGGCGTGAGGGTGGATGCGGAGAATTCATTCTCAGGCGAGAAAAAGCATATCGTCTCCGCCTACTTCACCTTTGTCGCACTGGGGCCGGATAACAGGCCTTGTGAGGTGCCCGATATCGACCCCCGAACGACCGAGGAACTGCGACGGTATCAAGGCGCCCAGGTTCGGCGGGATGCCCGCCTGAAAACCCGGGAGAGCCTGAAAAACATGAAATGATTACTGGGTGGCTGCGGGCCGGGATTGATCCGAATTCTGCAGCTGAGCGATCATGTACTCGATGCCATTCTTCTTGAAGTCTTCCGCACTGGCGGTTTTGAAGCTTTGCAGCACACTCACACCTTCCACCACCACATCGTAGACCTGCCAATTCTGGCTATTACGATCTACAAACAGCTTGTAGCTGATATTGTATTTTTGCCCGGTGCTGGTTTCGGTCACCACGCTGCTCACTGCAGCCCGATCCCCCTGCTCATTCTGGCGTGAACCGGTCACCTCCAGATTGTAGGTTTTGCTGGGGTCATACTGGGACACCAAGGAAACCGAAACCCGCTGCCGAAATGCCTCGGTATATCGAACCCGCTGTTCCGGGGTTATCTTACGCCAGTTCTTGCCCAGGATCTGCTTGGCCATGGTTTCAAAGCTGACGTAGGGTGACAGCACTTCATCCCCAATGGTGATCAGGTGGCTTTTATCCGTTGCGATCTTATCCTGATCCTGGGTAATACGGTTGTTGATCTCAACAAACAGATTGTTGATCAACTGGTCCGGAGCAACTGCGTTTTTGGCCAACGCTGGTGTTGCACCCAGAAATACCATCAAAAGCAAAACAAAGGGGTGGCGGGCTGTAAACACGGTGTTCTCCATATGACTATCATCACCCCGCCAAGTATAAAAACCGGCCAGGCACAAAAAAAGTAAATTTGTCACTCCAGTGCAATACGACCGCTGTTTTTGCGCAGGGTTCCTTTGCCGATCCCCTTAACCTGCAGCAGGTCTTCCACGGTGACAAAGGGGCCATGGCGCTCGCGATACTGGACTATTGCTTCCGCCTTGACCGGCCCCACACCCACCAGAGCCCTGGACAAGGTTAACGCATCGGAGACGTTAATGTTGATGGGCAGGGGAATAAAAAACTGGTTTTTTGGGGCAGCCATTCCCGGTGTAGCACACAGCAGCCACATCACCACCCCACTGATTATTGCGGTTCTAAGCATACGCTGTCTCTGAAAGTGGTTGATTCCTCTTCAAGAAGACAACGGCGGGACAAAAAAAGCGTTACCTCATTGCAGGCTGGTCAAAACCGCCTGTAACGCACTTTTGGGGCTCGATGCCTGAGCGATGGGGCGGCCGATCACCATATAATCCACACCGGCCGCCAGGGCCTCTGGCGGCGTCATGATACGTCGCTGGTCCCCGGCCGCTGTGCCCGCAGGACGGATACCCGGGGTCACCAGTTTGAATGCTGCTCCCAATGCCGGCTTCAACATGGCCGCTTCCTGGGCAGAACATACGACACCCTGCAACCCGCAATCCTGAGCCAGGCGCGCCAGCCGCAAAACCTGTTCCTGAGGTTCCAGGTCGACGCCCACCTCCACCAGATCTGAACGCTCCATGCTGGTGAGCACCGTTACGGCAATCAGCTGGGTGCCGGTACCTGCCTGTTCGACCGCTTTGCGAGCGGCTTCCATCATGCGCCGCCCCCCGGAAGCATGCACATTGACCATCCAGACACCCAGATCAGCGGCCACGGAGCAGGCTTTAGCCACCGTATTGGGAATGTCATGAAATTTGAGATCCAGGAACACCTCGAAACCTCGATCATGCAGCGCTTTCAGTATGGCCGGCCCTTCCCGGGTGAACAACTCTTTACCCACTTTCAAGCGACAGTTGCGTGGGTCAAGCTGGTCGGCCACCTCAAGGGCCTGTTCCTTATACTGAAAATCCAACGCCACAATTATGGGAGATTGGCACACCATATTCAGCTCCTGTTATCTTTCATTCGCTATTACTCGCCTTCCAGGCCCTGGATGGGTCGCACCGAGCCCCAGGTTTTACAAGTAGGGCATCTCCAGTGCAACGTCTTGCCGTCAAAGCCACAACCGGTACAGCGGTAGATAGGTTTATCCCGGATTAACTTCTGGGTAAAGGCCTGCAGAATTGCGAGATTCTCACGCTCTTCTCCGCCGGCCCGCGTCATCTGCAAATCGATCAAACGGTCCAGGCCTTTGACGGAAGGCCGCTTTTTTAGATACTCGGACAACACGAACGCACCGGCCTGTTCTCCTTCCAACTGCGTTACCAAACTGGAGAGTTCAATGACGATAGAGATCGCTGGGGACTTCTCCAGGCACTCAAACAAGTATTTTGACAACTCATTCATCTGCCCGAGGCTTTCATAGTTTTGGTGCAACAAGGGCAAGGTATCCGGGACAAAAGTCGGATCCTGTTCCAGCACCCGTCGCAATGACTTGACGGCTTCTTTGGGATTCTCCGCCTCAGTTTCCAGCTGCGCCTGCAGCATACTGGCACGCACACAATATCGATCGGCAGCAAGGGCTTTTTTGAGTTCGCGCCGGGCCTGTACGTAATCGCCCAGTTTCAGATTCTGCTCTGCCAGTTCGCAGTGGTAGTGAGCGAGCTGAACCTGCAGCAATTTGCCCTTGGCCATGAGTTTTTCGGCGACATCAATACAGGAGCCCCATTCGCGCTCCTGTTCATAAATCCGCAGCAGGTATTCCAAGGCCCGAATCTGCTGCAGGCTGCCCTCCTCCGCGATCTCTTTGAGCAGGCGTTCCGACCGGTCGAGCACCCCGGCGTTCAGGTAGTCCCGGGCCAATTCCAGTTTGACCGCAGCGTGCTGCGCTTTATTGAGATCAGAGCGGGCTAACAGGTCCTGGTGAATGCGGATGGAACGATCCACTTCGCCCCGCCGGCGATAGAGACTGCCCATCACAATGTGGGTCTCGAAGGTGTCCCCGTTTACGTCCAGGGTTTTCAGCAGCAGGTCAACCGCCTCATCCTGCTTTTCATTCAATAGCAGGTTGAGGCCATCGTAATACTCTTTACCAACGCCGGACCCGGTCTCCACCGCCACGGTTTTGCGACGCTCCGCCTTGCCCAGCAACCATCCAATCACGATGGCGGCAAACAGCAGAATCCCGACGAACAAATCCACCATATCAGGTGGTTTCCTTCAGATTGCGCTCGCGCAGTTTTTTCAACTCTTTGGTTAACTTGCTGGCTTCCCGCCTTGCAGCGGCCACCTCGAATCCCAGCACCACGCAGATCAGCACGCACAACCCGATGCCCACCAGCACGCCACCGAAGAAAAACGCCATCCCGAAGCGGGCCACGCTCATCTCGATAGGTTCAGCAAAATAGATAAGATCAACTTGGATATCGTGATCGTTCTGAATCTGGTACATCCCCAGAATCAGGGATACCAGCAGTATCACGGCAACGATCAGAAAGGCTTTAACAATATTTCCCATGTCATGCTCTTTTCAGCAACTCAGCACACGAACAGCGCGCATAAAAAAACGGCATGGGCTAATCATGCCGTTTTTATCAGGGAATTCAAGCGAATACACTTACATTGGAGAGCCGTCCGATTCAGGGTCGTTATTGACACGATCCCTCAGCTCTTTACCCGGCTTGAAGTGCGGAACGTATTTTCCGGTCAGATCCACCGATTCCCCGGTCTTGGGGTTACGCCCCAGCCGTGGTGCGCGATAATGCAGGGAGAAGCTGCCAAAGCCCCGAATCTCGATGCGACCACCAGTGGCAAGAGCCTGCGACATCTCTTCCAGCATGGTCTTCACCGCCAACTCGACATCTTTCTGAGACAGCTGGGTTTGCTTTTGCGCCACCCGCTCTATCAGCTCTGACTTGGTCAACACGGAATTTCGCAGCGTATCGTTAGTCCCGTTGTCTTCCATTTTACCAGTACCTCCCGCAGTACTTGTTTCCCTGAAGCGCCCTGTGCGCATACTGTTTTCTGCACCTAGATACGAGACAGCTGGACAATATCGCTTAACCCGTTGAGAAAACTGTATTTATTAATTTAACTCATGATTTAAATATAGCAAACTCTAACACTTTGCAAGCTCGGAATTTAACCAAACTCAAGATGACCACACGGTCATAGTGGCTTCTGGCTGAATTTTGCCTACTTTTAGAACTAAAGACTCTAAAAACCTGTTTTTCCTGATTTTTTCAAAGTTTGCTTTACTTAATGGATTCCAAATAAGAAAGGTTAGAGACCATGCTGATAATTCCGGCGGAGCGCGGTATCGACTGGAGACGGGCACCCGTCATGACCGGTGCCCTGGTTCTGGTGTGCTGTCTGGTGTTCTTCAGCTGGCAGTGGAATGATGATGAGCGGCTTTACCTGGCTGCCGAATACTACACTGAAAATGGCTTGCTGGACCTGGAATACCCCAATTACATCAGCCATCTGCATCAGACCGGTCGCGAGCTGGAAGCAGCAGAGTTTGAGGCCGCCTGGGCCGAATCGGAACGGGTTTACCTCAGCTACGCCATACTGGCGGACCTTTCCTTTACCGTGGAAATGGATAAAACGGATGCCCGCTTCTGGGGGGAAGATGTCTACGATGACTGGCGCTCCGCCCGCAGCGAAGTGAATACCATGGTGGCCGAGGTCAGCGCCTTCAAGCTGGGACTGATCCCTGCTGACAGCCGGGTGATCACCTATCTGACCTACCAGTTCATGCACGGCAGCACCATGCATCTGATCGGCAATATGGTCATTCTTGCCCTCACCGGCGTGGCCGTGGAAGCCGCCATCGGCTCCACCTACTTCGTGCTCTGTTACCTGTTCTGCGGCATCGTGGCCGGCTTCGCATTCACCCTGTTCAACTGGAGTGCCCATATCCCCCTGGTGGGCGCATCCGGTTCCATCTCCGGTGTGATGGGCATGTATGCCGCCTTATATGGCCTGCGCAAAATCAAGTTCTTTTACAGTGTCATTTTCTACTTCGGTTACTTTACCGCGCCCGCCCTGGTGATGTTGCCGATATGGCTGGGCTGGGAGCTGATCAATGCCATCTGGGGTGGCAATGATGGGGTGGCGTACATCGCCCATGCCGGCGGGTTACTGGCGGGTGGACTGGGCATGCTGGTGGGTCGTAAGTATCTTGTTCAGGTGGAGGAGACCTACCTGGATCAGGCTCCCGATGAGGACGAGGAATATCGCCGAAGCCTCGATGATTATCTGAAACAACTGGCCACGTTTAATTTTGACGCCGCCCAGCGCAAGCTGGCCCAGCTTGAGGCCCAATACCCGCAAAAAAATGCGGTTCTGGAGCAACGGTATTTTCTCGAAAAACTCCAGCCCCGCGCTGACCGTTTCCATACCACGGCCCATCAACTGTTGAGCATGACCACGCAGGACACCGCCACCATGCACATGCTGCACGATGTATACCGGGATTACCTGCCGTTGATGGGGGAACATTCCCTCCCCGACGAAACCCTGCTCAAGCTGATGCTGCAGTTCTGCCAGATCGAAGCCTGGGAGACCGTGACTTCGATGGTGAAGCAGGCCCAGCAGCGGCGCCTGCGGGAGCCTATGCTGGTGAAGGTCCTGCGCCTGCTGGCCAGGGGCATCAACGAACGGGGGGAACGCCACCTGAGCAACCAGTTCCGGGACATGGCCGACAGTCTGGAGCAGTCTCTGCAGCAAACCTGATATCAGGCCCTTGCGAGCTTCACGTTGCAAAGAGTGACAGGATTCCCCGCGTTATCAGCAGTTTTGGTCATGTCCGCTGTACTGCAGTTTGGTTATGCTGGCTCCACCATGACCACAAGGTCACCCTCAAACATAAGAAGAATCACAATATCAGGAGCCGGACATGATTGAATGGAGCGAACCACAACGCATGCTGCGAGGTGCCGTACGCCAGTTCGTGGAGCGGGAGATCGCCACCAACCTGGATGCGCTGGAGCACGGCGATACCCCACCCTATGACACACTGCGCAAATTCCTGAAAACCTTTGGCATCGATGTGATGGCCAAGCAACGGTTTGAAAAACAGATTGCCCAGGAAAAAGCCCGACTGGCCGGCCAGCCCGAACCTGAACAAGATGAAGAGGAACGGGACCCCGCCATGGCAGAGATGATGCGTGGTGAGGAGACCGCCATGCGCATGATTCCCACCATCGAGCTGTGCCGCTACTGTCCCGGCATGGTCACGGCCATGGGCGTCAGTATGGGATTGACCGCCGGCACCATCATGTCCCGCGGCACCCTCGCACAAAAAGAGCGCTGGGCTCTGGACCTGTTGACCATGGACAAGATTGGCGCCTGGGCCATTACGGAACCAAACTCCGGCTCTGACGCATTCGGCAGCATGAAAGCCACCTGCCGCCGCTCGGAGGATGGGGGTTATATCCTCAACGGCAACAAAACGTTCATCACCAACGGCCCCTATGCGGACACTATTGTCTTCATCTGCAAACTGGACGAAGCCGGCGTCGAACCCAAACAACGCAAAGTACTCAGTTTCATCCTGGACAGCGGGATGGACGGCCTGACCCAAAGCAAGCCGTTCCGCAAAATGGGTATCCACTCCTCCCCCACCGGGGAGCTGTTTCTGCAGGACGTGAAGGTGGGTCCGGAACGACTGCTGGGTGAGACCGAGGAGATCTCCTATCGCAGCGGCGTGAAGGATACCTTCTCGGCAGAACGCTCCGGCGTGGCCGCCATGGCCCTGGGGATCACCGAACGCTGCCTGGAGCTCTCAGTGAAATATGCGAAAGAGCGGGTGCAGTTCGGCAAGCCCATTGGTGAATTCCAACTGATTCAGGCCAAGCTGGCGAAGATGGAAATTGCCCGCATCAATCTGGAAAACCTGGTGTTTCGCTACATTGAAACCGTTGCCAAAGGGCGCAGCATGACGCTGGCAGAGGCCTCGGCCATGAAGCTGTATGCGGCGCAAACCGCGGTGGAGGTTGCCATGGAAGCGGTCCAGATCCACGGTGGCAACGGTTACATGGCGGAATACCAGGTGGAGCAACTGGCCCGCGATGCCAAAATCCTGCAGATCTATGGTGGCACCGACGAAATCCAGATCACCCACATCGCCCGGGATCTGCTGTCACGGGATTAGGCATCTGACATAGCCGATCACCCCCGGAACACAGGCCTGCTGCCACACCACATTGTGACAGCGGGCCTGATTCGTTTTTCAATCCGCCGCCAACACCGGCTCAAGAAATTGCCACACATTGGCGGCAATCAACGGTTGCGCCTGAGTGTTGGGATGAATCCGATCGGCCTGCATCAAATCCTCCACTCCGCCAACGCCTTCTAACAGAAAGGGTAACAGCGGCACTCCATTGCGTTCGGACAAATCCACGTAGATCTGCTCAAAGCGGCTGCGGTATTTGTTGCCATAGTTGGGTGGAATTTTGATGCCCGCCAGCATGGGTTCCGCGCCCTGCTGTTTCACCAGGTCCAGCATCGCCTGCAGGTTGCTTTCCATGGCGGAAAGGGACATCCCGCGCAGGCCGTCGTTGCCGCCCAGCTCAATCAGCACCCAGTCCGGGCTTTCCTGCTCCAGCAAAGGTTTGAGACGTGCCAGGCCGCCGGAAGTGGTATCACCACTGATGCTGGCATTGACTACCCGCACCGCCAACTTCTGTTGCTCCAGGGTCTGTTGCAACAGTCGCACCCACTCCTCTCCCTGGGGAATACCATAGCCGGCGCTCAGGCTGTCCCCCACCACCAGCAACACCCGCTCGCTGGCAGAGGAGTCCTGGACAGAGGTTGCCTGGGCAGAACCCACACATAAACAGAGGATTAAACTAAATAACGCAAACAGTGGTCTCATCATTTGTTAGCATTACCTTCATCAGAATCTGTAAGGATTTCAAGTCTATGAACAGTATGCCGCAAAACGGCACTCCCGTCCTTCAGGCCACCAATGTGGAAAAATCAGTGTCCATGCCGGATCAGGTGCTGACCATCCTGTCCAGCATCAATCTCTCAGTGGCCGCCGCGGAAACCCTCGCCATCGTGGGGGAGTCTGGCTCCGGGAAATCCACCCTGCTTGGACTGTTGGCGGGCCTGGATGTTCCCTCTTCCGGCTCCATCCACCTGATGGGTAACCAGCTCGACGCCATGAGTGAGGATCAGCGGGCGGGGGTGCGGGCCGCCCACGTGGGGTTCGTGTTTCAGTCCTTCCAGTTGTTACCGAACTTGACCGCGCTGGAAAACGTGATGCTGCCGCTGGAAATAGCCGATGGTCGCCATGTGCCGGAACGGGCCCGGGAGATGCTGACCCGGGTCGGACTGGGCCAGCGCCTACGGCACTATCCCAGCCAATTGTCCGGCGGTGAACAACAGCGGGTGGCCCTGGCCCGGGCCTTTGTGACCGAGCCGGATATTCTGTTCGCCGACGAGCCCACCGGCAACCTGGACACCCATACCGGCGAAGCCATCACCGATCAGCTGTTTGAGCTGAACCGATCCCACCAGACCACACTGATACTGGTTACCCACGACATGACCCTGGCCCAACGCTGCGGGCGCACCGTCACCATGAACGCCGGTCAACTGTCATGAAGCAGATCATTCTGGCGTTGCGTCTGTTATTGCGGGACTGGCGCTCCGGACACCTCAACCTGCTGCTGATTGCCCTGCTGGTGGCCGTCACCACCCACAACACCATTGGCTTTCACAGCGAACGGATCGAAAACGCCATGGAGCTGCAGGCGTCCAACCTGCTGGGCGGGGACCTGGTAATCAAAAGCCCGGTGCCACTGGACCAACTGCCGGAATTGCCCAACACCGTTCGCTTTGCCCGCGCCGTGGAATTCTCCAGCGTGGTCATGGCCGATGAGGGCATGCAGTTAACGTCCATCAAAGCGGTCAGCGATCAATATCCGCTGAAAACACCCCTGAAAGTCAGCGACCAGTCGTTCGAGCCGGATTACGAAAGCCCACGGGGTCCCGGCCCCGGTCAAGCCTGGGTGGAATCCCGCTTGCTCAACGTATTGGGTATTCAGATAGGTGATCAGGTGGATGTGGGGGATACCCGGTTAACCGTTGAGAAAGTGCTGACCTTTGAGCCCGATCGTGGCGGAAGCTTTTATTCCTTCGTGCCCCGGCTGATGATGAACCAGTCTGACCTGGGAGCCGCCAACCTGATCCAGACTGGAAGCCGGGTGGAGTACTACTATCAGTTTGCCGGCCCGGAGTCGGCCATTGCCAATGTCAGGGCCACACTTACGCCGTCGCTGCAACCGGGACAAAACATTCTGTCCATTCATTCTCGTCAGCGCACGGTCAGTGCCGCTCTGAACCGGGCCGAAGGCTATCTGCAACTGGCCAGCCTGATGGCCATTCTGCTGGCGTCGGTGGCACTGGCCATGGGCGCCCAACACTTCAGCGAAACCCGCTATGACACCGCCGCACTACTGCGCTGCTTCGGATTGCGCTCCAATCAGATCCTGCTGGTGTTCACCAGTCAATTGATTGCCCTGGGCCTGATCAGCGCGTTACTGGGTGGCGCACTGGGATGGTTGCTTCATTTCTCCCTGGTGGAAATGCTGTCCGGCTTATTGCCCCGAGGCATCCCCCTGCCCTCTGCACGGCCGTTTTTCAGCGGCCTGATTCTGGCGCTGGTCATTCTGATCGGTTTCAGCCTGCCGGCGTTGGTTCAATTGCAGAGGACCTCGCCGCTGCGGGTATTGCGGCGGGATCTCACTCCCTCCCCGCTGTCCAAAAGCCTGCTCTATGGCATTGTGTTGATGCTGATCGGCGGGCTCATGCTTTGGTACACCCGGGATCCGGTGCTGATCGCAGCCATCATTCTGGGCAGCCTGCTGGCCTGGATCGTCACTTACGGACTGACTGTGCTGTTCGGACTGTTGATCAACCAGATCAGTAAACGCAGTTCGCTGTCGCTGCAGGCGGGTCTGCGCAACCTGAGCCGGCGTCGGCTCAGTACCCGGGTGCAGTTGCTGGGCTTCGGCCTCACCGCCATGGCCATGCTGGTGATCCTGCTGGTGCGGGGTGAGCTCATCAATACCTGGCAACAGCAATTGCCGGAGCAGGCGCCCAACCACTTCGTGCTGAACGTGCTGCCCCATGAGGCAGACGCGTTTGAACAGCACCTGCAGGCGAACAATATCCTGTCCCAACCACTGTACCCCATCGTGCGCGGCCGGCTCACCCACATCAACCAGGCGCCCATGCAGATGGCGGTCACCAAGGAATCCGGCAGCGAAGAGGAGGAAGAGGCGCTGAACCGGGAACTGAATCTGAGCTGGGCCGAGGCCCTGCCTTCGGACAACCGCATCATTGAGGGTCAGTGGTGGGATACGCTCCCGGCGGACACGGGCGCCCGGGTTTCCATCGAACAACGGCTGGCCCAGCGCTTGGGCGTTCAGCTGGGGGATGTGCTGACATTCTTTGTGGCCAACCAGACCTTTACCGCCGAGGTTGCCAGTATTCGCTCGGTGAAATGGGAGTCCTTCCAGCCCAATTTTTACCTGATGTTCAATCCGGGAGCCCTGGATGGATTGCCCGTCACCTACCTGACCAGCTTTCATCTGGAGCCGGCACGCAAGGCGCTGCTGAAACCTCTGGTGCAACGCTTCCCCGCCATCACCCTGTTGGAGGTGGACGTGATTCTGCGGCAGGTGCGGACCATCCTGGATCAGGTCAGCGCGGCGGTGGAATTCATTTTGCTGTTCGTGCTGGCGGCAGGCCTGACCATTACCCTGGCCACCCTGATCACCACCATGCCCCAGCGCTATCGGGAGGGTGCCATTATGCGTACCCTGGGGGCCACCCGGCGCCAGCTTATCCTCCAGCAGTGGTCCGAGTTCTTTGCCATCGGCGCACTGTCCGGACTGGTGGCCGGTTTCGGCGCGGAAATGGCCCGGCTTGCCATCTACTTAAAGTTGCTTGCGCTCCCCTATACTCCCAACCCCTGGATCTGGATAATAGTGCCCCCATTGATGGGGCTGGTGATCGGGTTAGCCGGGCAGATCAGCAGCCAACGCATCCTCAAACAGAGCCCGGCGGTAGCCTTAAGAGAATAAATCCCTATGTCCCTGCTTCGACTGCGCGACATTCATCTGGCCTTTGGTGGGCCGGAATTGTTGAATGGAACCCACCTCAACCTGGAAAAAGGCGAACGGGTGTGCCTGGTGGGGCGTAATGGCACTGGCAAATCCACCCTGCTCAAAGTCATCAGCGGTCAGATCAAACCCGACGACGGCCAAATAGAAATGTCACCGGGAACCCGCATTGCGTGGTTGGAACAGGAAGTACCCCAGGGCACCGGTGGCAGCGTCTACGACGTGGTGGCTTCCGGATTGGGCAAAGTGGGTGAGCTGATCCAGCAGTATCACCACTTGACTGAAGAGCTGGCCAACGGCAGCGAAGCCGCCTTCAACCGCCTGGAGAGCGTGCAGAAAGCCCTGGAAGCGGAAGACGGCTGGGCACTGCAACAACGGGTGGAAGCCACGCTTTCCAAATTGTCCCTGGATGGTGAGGTGGCATTCGAAGCGCAATCCGGCGGAGTGAAACGACGAGTCCTGCTGGCCCGCGCCCTGGTACAGGAACCGGACATCCTGCTGCTGGACGAGCCCACCAACCACCTGGACATCGAGTCCATCGCCTGGCTGGAAGAGTTCCTGCTTGGCTATAAAAACTGCGTACTGTTCATTACCCACGACCGATCCTTCCTCAGCCGGCTGGCCACCCGCATCATCGACCTGGACCGGGGCCAGCTCACCAGTTGGCCCGGCAGTTACCAGACCTATCTGCAACGCAAGGCAGAAGCCCTGGAAGCGGAGGCCGCAGAGTGGGAGCGCTTTGACAAGAAACTCGCCCAGGAGGAAGTCTGGATTCGCCAGGGCATCAAGGCGCGCCGCACCCGCAACGAAGGCCGGGTACGGGCACTGCAGGCCATGCGCAAGGATCGCGCCCAGCGCCGGGAACGGCAAGGCACCATGAACGCCACCATCCAGCAGGCTGAAATCAGCGGCAAGAAGGTCATTGAAGCCAAGCACATCAACGTCAGCTTCAACGGACGCCCCATTATCCAGGACTTCTCCACCCTGATCCTGCGGGAGGATCGAATCGGCATCATCGGCCCTAATGGGGTCGGCAAATCCACCTTGATCCAGGCGTTGTTAGGCAAGTTAACCCCCGACAGCGGCACCGTGGAGCTCGGCACCAACGTGGAGATTGCCTACTTCGATCAGCTGCGCGCTCAACTGGACGAAGAGTTGAGCGTACGGGAAAACGTCAGCCAGGGCAGTGACACCATCACGGTCAACGGCCAGAACAAGCACATCATGGGCTACCTGCAGGACTTCCTGTTCAGCCCGGAGCGGGCCCGTACTCCTGTGCGCGCCCTCTCCGGTGGTGAACGCAACCGCCTGCTGTTGGCAAAATTGTTCACCCAACCCAGCAACCTGCTGGTACTGGACGAACCCACCAACGACCTGGATATCGAAACCCTGGAACTGCTGGAGGAGCTGGTGGACCAATACCAGGGCACCATCCTGCTGGTCAGCCACGACCGCGCCTTTCTCAACAACATTGTCACCAGCTCCATCGTGTTCGAGGGCAATGGCAAGCTGGCGGAGTACGTGGGGGGCTACGACGACTGGTTGCGCCAGCGCCCCAAAGCAGACCCAACGCCCGTGTCGGAAAAGAAATCCCCGGACACCCAAGCAGACACCCCCACAAAGCCACAAGCAAAACCTGGGAAAAAGCTCAGTTACAAAGATCAAAGGGAGCTGGAATCCCTGCCCCAGACCATTGAATCTCTGGAACAGAAGCTGGAAAGCGCCCATCAGCAGCTTGCTGATCCCTCGCTCTATCAGCAAGCCCAGGAGCAAATAGCCGAATTAAAACAACAGGCTGAGCAACTGGAGCGGGAGTTGGAAAGTGCCTTCGAACGCTGGGAGCACCTGGAGTCCCTGAAAAACTCTGAATAAACCCGTAGCGATAAACTGGAAAAAACACCCAACTGATCTAAACTGATTGTAAAACAATCAGTTACCGTTTTTTCTGACATTGGGTGAGCGGGTAGTAACTTGGCCAAGACTCAAAACATTGCTGTCATTCTGGGAATACTGGTGGCGGTCGGCGTGCTCAGCACCGATCGGCTACTGGTCGAAGCTTTGCTGATGGGGGGGCTGGCCCTTTTTCTGGCCTACCAAAGATGGAATTCCCGACGTCGTGCCCTTGCCTCCCCGCCTGCTCCGCAAAATCGGCCCATGGCAGAGTTTCCGGCGATCAATCTTGCCGTGCGGGATAACGAGTCCAGCTTTGAAAACATCACCCGCAAAGTGCATTCCATCGACCAAGCCATTCGCAGCAGCAGTGTCAGCCTTTCGTCCAGCTTTTCCGGGCTGGGCCAAACCTCAAATCACACCAACCAACTCATTCGCGAAGTCACCCGCTCAGTGACCGGGCGAACTAATTCAAAGAACGACGAAGACGACAACGTCACCGTGGAACAATTCGCCAGCGAAGTCAGCGATATCCTGATGCAGTACGTATCGCTGCTGATTGATGTCAGTGAAAAAAGCGTGCAGGCAGTGCATCACATCGGTGACATGGTGAAAGAGTTGGACCACATGTTCACTCTGCTTGCCGACATCCGCACCATCGCCGAACAAACCAATTTATTGGCGCTGAATGCCGCCATCGAGGCTGCCCGCGCGGGCGAAGCCGGACGCGGTTTTGCCGTGGTGGCAGATGAGGTACGCAAACTTTCCCAGGACACCAACCGCCTCAGCGAACAGATTCGCAATCGCGGAGAGGTCACCAAATCCACCGTCACCATGGTGCGGGACATTGTCGGTGCCATAGCCTCGCTGGACCTGAACGACGCCATCAACGCAAAGGGCCACGTCGACACTATGCTGCAGGGATTGGGGGCAACCAATCAACACATCTCGGAGACCATGGACCGCCTCAATCAATTGAACGTGGAAGTAAACCAACACGTCAACACCGCAGTGCAAGCCATGCAATTCGAGGACATCTTCACGCAGATTATCCTGGAAATCAGCCAGGACCTTGAACGTCTGGACGGGATCAATCATCAGCTGGGAGAAATCTGCAGTGTTGCCACCCTTTCAGAACGCCACACGGACCGTGTTTCCCAGCTTGAAAATTGTTTAGCAGTCAAGAAAAAACAGTCCATAATGCGTGATAACACCACATCGAGCTCTCCCACCGGAGAAATCGATTTATTCTAGTCACGGCAAGGAGAAAACCAATGCCCGTTGAAAGTACTTTATCCAGTGATGGAAAAACACTCACTATCGGCATCAGTGGACGCTTTGATTTCGAGATCGTGCAGGAGTTCAGGGCATCCTATGGCGATCAAAAAGACGTAAGCTTCATCATCGATATGCGCGCAACCGAACATATGGACAGCTCAGCTTTGGGGATGCTTCTGAATATGCGCAAAAGCCTCGGTGACAATACCAAGATCGCCATCATCAACTGTCGCCCCCAGATCAAAAAAATTCTGACCATTTCCCGCTTCGACAAAAAGTTCGACATCGAATAAATCGCGCCCAAGGGAATGGTGATGACATGAAGATTCTGGTGGTAGACGACACCGAAGCCAACCGTAAGCTGCTGGCCTGGATGCTGGAAGACGACGGCCACGAAGTGGTGGAAGCCACCAACGGAGAGGAAGCTGTAGAGCTGTTCAAAAGCGTCACTCCGGATCTGGTGTTGATGGACGTGATGATGCCCATCATGGACGGCTTCGAGGCCACGCAGGCGATCAAGGAGCATCTGCGTGGAACCCACGTTCCCATCATCTTTCTGACCGCCCTGTCTGACGACGCCTCCCTCACCAAGTGCCTGTCCATTGGCGGTGACGACTTCCTCAGCAAACCCATCAACGAACAGGTGCTGCAAGCCAAGATCAAAGCCCACAGCCGGATCAAAGATCTTAACGAACAGCTTAACCGGCAGAACAAGGAGCTGACCCGGCTCCACCAGTTCACATTGCGTGAGCACGAGATTGCCAAGAACGTGTTCGAGAACGCCCTTGCAGCCAGCATCCTGGACAGCAAGAACACCCGTCACTACATTTCGCCTGCGGCCACCTTCAATGGTGACCTGCTGCTGGTGACCATCAGCCCATCCGGTGGTTTATACGCCCTGATGGCCGACTTCACCGGCCATGGTCTGCCCGCTGCCATCGGCGCGCTTCCAGTATCACAGGCGTTTCTGGACGCGGCCCAACAGGGTGCCTCGGTCAGCAGTATTGCCCGGGAGGTAAACCGCACGCTGGAAAAATTTCTGCCGGACGACATGTTTGCAGCCGCAGCCATCGCTGAACTCAACGCAGATGGCAACCGCCTGACACTCTGGATGGGCGGTATGCCGGACGCCCTGCACACCGACGCATCCGGGGCCCTGAAGCAAAAGATTCCCTCGACCCATATGCCGTTGGGCATTCTGGAAGATGCCGAGTTCGAGCGGGAAGCCAATATTATCGAAGTCGCCGACGGTGATCGTTTATATCTCTACACCGATGGCATCCCCGAATCGCTGAATTCGGAGGGCGAAATGTACGGCGAAAGCCGCATGCTGAATCATTTTGACGGTGCCAGCAGCGATCCCCTCACCAGCCTGATCGAGAGCGTCAACCGCTTTACCGGCCACAAAGACCAGAACGACGACATCACGCTGCTGGAATTGACCTGCAAACCGGTAGAGGCCGCCATGAGCGGGGATGCTTCGGTGCTGAATCTGGAGCTTGCCCTGCCCTGGACCCTGCACATGACCCTCACAGCAGAGGAAATGAAAAAGCCCACCTCCCCCGTCGCCCAATTGGTGGACATGATCAGTTCCGCACCGGGGATCGAGTCACACAAAGATTATCTGCACACCATTCTCGCCGAGCTGTATTCCAATGCGTTGGAGCACGGGATTCTGGGTTTGCGTTCCGACCTGAAAAAAACCGAAGACGGTTATCTGGAATATTATCAACAACGAGAGGAAAAGCTGCAGCAACTGGCCTGCGGGACACTCGACATTACCCTCTCCTTCCGCGTACATGGCCGCAAGGGCTATCTGAGTCTGCAACTGGATGATTCCGGTTGTGGCTTTGATGTTGAACATCGCAATCACTCAACGGATGAAGATTCCTTTGGCCGCGGCATCGACCTGATCGAAACCCTATGCGACCGGGTCAGCTACAGTGAAGGCGGCACCCGGGTGGAAGCCGAGTACACCATCCACACCTGATACCGCCCCGTGTACTGCGCCGTTCAGCTCAATAATTCCTGGCGATAGGCCGAAGGGGTTTTCCCGGTCCACTTTTTGAAAGCCCGATGAAACGAACTGGCTTCCGAAAACCCCATCAGCAATGCAATCTCATCGATGGTCAGCTCCGGCTTGGAGAGATAATAAATGGAGGCATCCTTGCGGATGGTATCCTTTATCTCTTGATAGCTGGTGTTTTCATCCTTCAGCCTGCGCCGCAAAGTCTGGGGCGTCATGGCCAGCTTCTCACACACCACCGAGAAGTCCGGAAAGTTATTGCCAAACTCTTTACTGATGATGCTGCGAATCTGCGCGTTGAGACTGGCATTTTCGATGTCCCCATCCATCAACTCTTCCAGCGACGCCTTGAGGAACTTGCTCAGGGATAACTGGTTCTGCACCAGGGGCATGGACATGTAGCGACTGTCCATCACGATCTCGCAACGGGGCTGGCCATAATGGACCTGACACGGGAATTGATTGGCAAACTCACCATCGTCGATGGAATCAAAATCCAGGTTGATGCGCTTGGGAACGATCTGCTGGCCAATCAACCAGCTGAGGAAACGCAGCGTAAGAAACACCACCGCTTCCATAATATGGGGGCGAAACAGGATTTCCCCCCGCGACACAAACTGAATCAACGCCTCGTCATCAGAGGGCACCAGACGACTGGCAATAGCGTAATCGAACAGCTCATAGAATTTCGCCCCACGACGGATCGCCTTTTCCAGTGTGGCGCAATTGATAACGGCATGGGCCATCATGCTGAAGGTTCCGGGCTTGGACACGCGTCCGGAGCCGAACCCCATAAACTCGTCTTCGGTATGACGCATCACCGTTAACATCAGGTGAATAAATGCTTTCTTATCGACTTTGGCATCCGCCTCACGCAATACCGAGGCGTCTATGCCACACTCCTGCAACAGCAGCTCCGTACTCAGGCCCCCACGCTTCGCCGCTTCCAGCAAAATCAGGACCTGATTAATGGGGATGAATCTAGAGCTCACAAAAAAGCCTTAAAAGTGTTTATTTTTCATATGTTTATACAGGCTCGACAGGTTTGCCACATTTCTCTAACATTTGTATAGGATTAACACAGCAAACAGCCCTAAACTTTACTGGCTTCCCGCCTGAAGTTCCAGTGACTTGTCGTTTTAGGTCATGAAAATTGGCACATTACGTCATTGTTGCATCTATGGCCCCTATCAATAATTGACGACCATACAGTCTGCTATGAAAAGTTTTAGCGGTCGTTAACGGTAGCACTACATAACCGGAGAGAATAATGAGTTTTGACAACAGATCCATTTTCGAAGAAGAGCACAAGGTTTTTCGTGAAAACTTCCGCAAATTCTGCGAAGAAGAAGTCAAACCCCATCAGGAAAAATGGATCGAACAGGGCATCGTAGATCGTGCAATCTGGGAAAAAGCCGGTGAAAACGGTTTCCTGGCACCGGCAGTGGACGAAGAATACGGTGGCCTGAGCCTCAACGATTTCCGCTACTCACAGATCATGATTGAAGAGCTTGCTTACATCGGGGAAAACGGTTTCGCACTGGCTCTGCATAACGATGTTATCGCTCCTTATATCTCCGCTTACGGCAACGAAGAGCAAAAGCAGCGCTGGCTACCCGGTATCTGCAGCGGCGAGATTATTCTTGCGATCGCCATGACCGAGCCGGACACCGGTAGTGATCTGCAGGCCATCAAGTCCCGCCTGGAAGACAAAGGCGATCACTATATCCTGAACGGTGCCAAGACTTACATCAGTAACGGCATCATCTCAGACCTGGTGATCGTGGCAGCCAAAGCCCCCGAAGGCGTTACCCTGGTCTGTGTTCCCCGCGGTGCCGAAGGTTTCAATCGCGGCCGCAACCTGAAAAAAATGGGCATGAAATCCCAGGACACCGCCGAGCTGTTCTTCGAAAACGTGGTGGTTCCCAAAACCGATGTACTGGGTCAGCCCGGCCAAGGCTTTATCTATCTGATGCAAAAACTGGCTCAGGAACGTCTGGTAACCGCTTTGGGCGCAGTGGGCGGCTCAGTGTATGCCTTCAACGAAACCCTGAACTTCGTAAAAGAACGTACCGCGTTTGGCAAGCCCATCGGCAAATTCCAGAACACCCGCTTCCGCATGGCGGAATTAAAAACCGAGATCACCATCGGCCAGACCTTTGTGGACAGCCTGGTGACCAAACTGAACTCAGGAACCATCACGCCTGACGAAGCCAGCATGGCCAAATGGTGGTGCACCGATCTGCTCAACCGCGTGGTTGACCAGGGGGTTCAATTCCACGGTGGCGCAGGTTATATGATGGAATACCCCATCGCGCGGGCTTACATTGATGCGCGAATCACGCCGATCTTTGCCGGCACCAACGAAATCATGAAAGAAATCATCGGTCGCAGTCTTGGCCTGTAACCAGCAAAGGACTACATGAGGGAGACTGTATTCAGTCTAAACACAGGGCGGTCCATGTAACCGCCCTTTTTTTTGAACAGCAGAGCAATCACGCAAACCCAATAACAAGAACAGTATCAGGAGCACACAATGACCTCAGTACGATTCGACGAGCGCGTCGTGATTGTCACTGGCGCCGGGAATGGCCTGGGCAAAAGTCATGCCCTGGAGTTTGCCCGCCGCGGTGCCAAAGTGGTAGTGAACGACCTGGGTGGCAGCGCCTTCGGAGACGGCGCCAGCAAAAATGCCGCTGATCAGGTAGTGGATGAAATCGTGGCTGCCGGAGGCGAGGCCGTCGCCAATTATGACTCCGTAACCGACGGTGACAGAATCGTACAGTCCGCCCTGGATAATTTTGGTCGCATTGATGTGGTCATCAACAACGCCGGCATCCTGCGCGACAAGAGCTTTGCCAAGATGACGGAGGACGACTGGGACCTGGTCTACCAGGTGCACGTCAAGGGCGCCTTCAAAGTCAGTCACGCCGCCTGGCCACACATGCGGGAAGCCGAATACGGCCGCCTGATTTTCACCGCTTCCGCGGCCGGCATCTATGGAAACTTCGGCCAGGCCAACTACAGCATGGCCAAACTGGGATTGCATGGTCTGAGTCAGACGCTGGCCATGGAAGGTCGCAAATCCAACATTCTGGTGAACACCATCGCCCCTATCGCCGGCTCACGCTTGACTGAAACCATCCTGCCCCCAGCCTTGGTGGAACAGTTGAAACCGGAATTCGTTACCCCATTGGTGGTAAAACTCTGCGACGAAAACAGCCAGGAAACCGGAGGCCTCTACGAAGTGGGTGCCGGCTGGATGGGGAAACTGCGCTGGGAACGCAGCAAAGGGGTTGGCTTCAACCTTGGCAACGGCATCAGTGCCGAGGACGTCAACGAGCAATGGGCGGCAATCACCGGCTTTGATGACGCCGACCACCCTGCCAATGGCCAGGAAGCCATGATGGCCATGATGCAGAACCTGCAAAACCGCTGAATTCGCAGGTGCCTTACGTGCCCGGACACCCGGGCACAAACCACCTCAGATCTGACCCCCTCGGTATTTCGCCAATTGCCTGCTCAGTGCCACCAGATCACCGTTGGAATCCCACAGCTCGCCGTCCTCCTCCATCAACCCATTGATGAGGTAGCGAGTCCGAAACCGGCCCGTGAGGAGACCCGGTGCCGGCTTTGCCCGAATGTGCACAGTCAACTCCAGCGTCGGCACCCAGCCCACTGCCCCGAACTTGGTGAAGGTGGTGGGCGGTACACAGTCCGCAAAAAACGGCAGGCTCAAAACATCCGGCTCAGTGCCATCACGAAAGTATGCCATCAGTTCATGATCCATGGCATCACGGGATTTGCCGCGTAACCAATCCGCCGTGACCGGTGAGAATAGCAGCTCCACCCGCTCATGGATGGCCAGAAAACGGGGAGAGGTGAGGCACCTGTTGCGGTCAATGTCGGGCGGCGTATCCCCTACCCAAGTGACGCCGGTAGTGGTGGACAGATCGCCATAGGTGGCCGTGAACCGAACCCGCTCCCTTCCCTCCTGCACCAGCTTCAAGGCCCCCGTCGAAACCGTATTGCCTTCGCGGATCAGCTCCACCCACAGGTCAGCCGGCCCAACCGAGGCCTTTTCCACGTAGTGGCCGGTCAGGGTGAGCGGATCGTGATGACTGAGCACTTCCGCCAACGCACGGGCCGCCAGAGACATCAAATAGCCGCCATTGGGAATGCCGTTCACGCTCCAGCGATCCGCGATCGTGCCCCGCAGGTGGAACTCGCCTAAACGCTCTACCGCGGTATCTTCCCAAAACTCACTCATAGGAAAGCCTTACAACAAAGCCTTACAACAAAGCCTTACAATAAGGCAAAAAAGCCCAGGGGATTATGGGTTCGCGCCACCGAAAAGGTGAACAGATAGGCCAGCAAAGCGGCCCCCAGGGCGACGGTGCGTATTGCTTTGGTTTTGCCCCGTTTCAACGCCACCACACCCAACAGGATGTAGGCAACCAAGGCCACCACCTTCACCGTCAGCCAACTGTGTTGCAGCGGATACTGCTGCAAAATCACACACAGCACTATGGCGCAGATTAACAATAACGTATCGTTGACATGGGGTAATATCTTTACCCACTTTTTCTGCAGCATATTGGAATCCATCAACATCCAGCAGCCGCGAACCAGAAAAAACAGGCCACTGATGACCGCAAACAACATGTGGCTGTGTTTAAATGCGATATACATACTTCCCCCGAAGCCAAACAATGAATCGAAATACAGCGCCATACGATAAGTTGATTATGCCCAACGGGCAACCACAATATGGACGATTCCGACAAACCTTCTCTGAGGTCAATCACCGGGACTTTGAATACCTTGACCCGATGGATCGGCCTGCCAACCGTTTGCAGAGACACTTTGGGTTCAATCAGTTTCATTTCATTGGCCTGCACAGCCAGGACTATACCCTGGCCTGCGCCATTGCGAACGTGCAATACGTCGCCACGGCATTCATTTACCTGTTCGACCACCATTCCGGCCATTTGCACCCCTACCGTTTCACCCAGCCATTGGGGCGACACTGCCAGCACTCCCCCCGTCCTTTTTCCGGCGTCAGCCGTTTTCGCAAAGGGGCCGCGCGGTTTCAGATTCAGGCCTTGGAGCACCCCAACCGCTATCAACTGAAGGTCAGCATTGCAGATCAGGTACAGGTGGATGTGGAGTTATCCCAACCGGACACATTCGAGCCCATCGCAGTCTGCAGCCGGGCCGGCTACAACGGTTGGGCATTCACCCAAAAGCACACCACCCTCTCTGTAACCGGACACATACTCTGGAAAGGATTGAACATCCCACTTGATTCCAACCTCGTTACCGGCAGCAGCGACTGGAGCTGCGGATTCATGCGGCGGGAGACCGCCTGGAACTGGTCCAGCATCTCCGGCATTCTTCCCGGGGGAGAGCGCTTGGGATTAAACCTGGCCTGCGGCGTCAACGAAACCAGCTTCAACGAAAACACACTCTGGATCAACGGACGCTCTCACGCCCAGGCTCCAGCGCATTTTGAATTCAACCGGAAAAATCGCATGGAAACCTGGCACATCACCACCTCGGACGGGGCTGTTGATCTCAGGTTCGAACCCGAAGGTTGCCACCGGGAGAAGGTCAACGCTGTATTGGTGGCCTCCAATTTTTCACAACTCCCTGGGAAATATTTCGGGACAGTTACCGACAACGATGGCCATCGTTATCAGCTACAAGGCATCAATGGTTTGATTGAGGATCATTACGCCAAATGGTGACATCGCCATCTTGCAAATAAAAAGGCCGCAACACTGTGCGGCCTTTTTATTTGGATCAGATGATTCAGACTTATTGTGCTGTGTAAATCACCTTGACCCCTTCCGTTACGGCAGAAGAATCGATATAGCCAATGGCATCCTCTTCTTCCAACACCGTTTCAACCACTTCAGCATCATCAAAATACTGCTTGGGTGGCTTGCCTTTACCGGTGAAGATCAGGCGCGACCAGTAAGCATTGAGTTGCGAGGGCGTCTTATCCACGACTTTTTCGTAGAAGGTATCCCGGGCGTCATTGCCTTCCGACTGATCAACAGGTGTGACCGACACACCACCGATCTCGTTGCGTTTGCCCAGAAATACCTGTTGGATTTCATCGGCGCTTGCAGTGCTAATGGATGAACTGGCATTCACGATCACCACCACCTCAGCCGAAGCAAAGGTTGCAGCCATCATCAAACCAGCCGTGCTCAGTACTCGTGCGAGTTTCAATTTGATAGTCATTATCTGCTCCCCCCTTAAAATACTGCATCGATTGAGAAGGAGTAGATAGCGGTATGGTTACCCGCCGCGTCTGGATCACCGGAGAATCGGCCGTTGCTGTGGCCATCTACGGTTGTAAACCCGTTATACGTATCCAGGTTGCCCAATGCCCCAGCAGGGACCGCACCCTCGACTATATTGAGATACTGATAGGTATTGCTACCGAAGTTCTCGTAGTGGGTCGCTTGAATCTTAGCCTTGACCCGGGGGTTAATGTCATACACCAAACCGATCGTATAAGACTGTTGCTCCTGAATCTGATCTTCCATTGAGTTATAGATGGTTTGACTGTAGCCTGTAATCGCATCTTGTAACGTATCTCGAATTCCCATCAGCGTTAGTATTTGAGCGTCACCAGGAGTACACACACCGCCCGCACAAGCCGTTGAAGGAAGAATGGCCCCGGAGCCGAATAAAGCTCCACCTGCTGCCAATCCATTGATACCGGTGTTAGTTTCAATAAGCCCTGGCGCCCCAGCTACACCAGCCTGCGCATACATCGATTTACCAACTTCATCCGCATATTCCTGGATAGCCCGAATGCGGTCATCCGCCTTGGAATCCGTCTGGAATTTGGAGAAGGTAAAGTGCGGCAGCCACTTACCGAATCGATATCCTACCGTGATATAGCCCGCGTCACCCACCGGCTGGAAGGTTTCCGCAGACAGGTTCGCAATCTCACCCATCACCAGCAGGCTACCGTCGTCATACATAAAGCCGGCACTGATGTAGTCCGTCCGGATGTTATCTGTGTTGATCTCCAGATTGCCTGGATCAGCCACACCATAGGCCGGACCGTAGGTTGACTCAGCCGCTTCCATAGCAGGAACCAAGCTATCCGCTACGCCACCCTCATCTGGATCGGTTCTCAGTGTGGAGCGGTTGTAACCAACGCGGAAAGTAAATGAATTCCAATCGGCAGTTAAGTTAGCACCCCAGGATGGGCTGGAAATAAAGTCCGCTTCCAGCTGTTCAGTACGTCCTGTTGATTGCCCTGCATAAGCCTGGGCAGCAAAGTTAACTGAACCCACGTTGAAACTGTACACACCGGAAATACCGTCGGTGGTGGTAGCGGGAATGTTATACAGTTCAAGCGGTGGAATAATCCAGGGCAGCGCGTAACCTACGTCCAAGTATTCCGACAGCAGGTAATAAGGCAGACGCTGACGACCGAATTTCAAGGCCAGATTGTCTGTCGCCTGCCAGCCGAGATAAGCCCACTCTGCCTGCAGGTCGTAGCCATTGGCCCCGCGACTGAGGAGCTGTACCGTGGCATCCCAGTCTTCTGTGATTTCAAACGTCATTTGAACGCCGGCTTTCGAAATCGCACTGGAACGGGTATCGTCATCGATACCGTAGAAAGGCTCAAACACATCGTCGCCGTCGTTCACCGCCGCGCCGGCCGTCATGAAGCCGTTGATTTTCAGGCGGTCAGCCGCATCGGAAATTCGGGATCGGTTTTCTTTTACGGCGGCTCGGGTGCCTTTGAGCCGATTCTCCAGTCGTTTAATTTGCTTTTCTTGTTGCTCTAACCTCTTTTCCAGGTCCGCAGTGGTCGCAGCGAGCACCGGTAGACTGGAAAAGCAAAGAGTTATAGGCAACAAGGCTAAGGTTGTCTTCTTCTTAACCATTGTTGTTTCCTTTAGTTTTTAGACAAAACAACCACCACATTAAGTCAGGAAGTCAGGCAGCACTGTGGTGGCGACTCAGACCTCGGCTGTCTACTTCGAAGTCTAGGTCAAATAGTCGTAACATCAAAAAAAAATCATAAAAAAGCGGTCACAACTTGCTGATTTTTTGAAGAAATACATGGAGTGGCTCCCGCAACGGACATTTTTTGATCTGGCTCAATCAAGAGTATTTACGTTGCGAAAATGTTTGCTATGCTTTTCTTTCGGGCAAAAAAATGCCCGCTTGGGAGGCGGGCTAAGGGAATGCCCGATGAGGTCCGGGCGAGAAAGTACGCTAAAAATCAACAACAGGATTGGTCGGCACAACCAAAATTCTGTGTGTGGAGCCGCAAAACTGCATTTCTCCAACATGAAATCAGGTTATCAATAATTTTTAGAATAAACATACTAAAAGACTGTTAAAAACGCCTCATCCGTCAACGCGTTAGCACCAGAACTAGACCCATTCACGACTCAACCACTGGACCTCAGCATCTACAACCTCAAGTACAAATGCTTCCAGGGCATTCTGCTGGCTTTCCAACTGCCTGCGGCTGCTACCCACCATGACCAGCGCCATCCCCGCTCGCTGCCACTCTTCCTGGCAGGCAACCTCAGCAACTGAGACATTGAATTGTTGGCGCAGACGATCGCGCAGGCGTTGCACCACCTGCCGTTTCTGCTTGAGGGATTGGCTGTAGGGGATATAAAGCTCGAATTCTGAATAGAGAAGATATGCGGTAGTCATAAACGATGTTTACAATACCCGGCTCTCAGCCTGCTGGCCAATTCGAGTCACGACAATGTCGTTGGTCAGCTCCAGTGTCAGAATGGAGCCATAATCCGGCTGGTAACACACCAGTTTGGGACTCTTCTGAGTCTGGCCCACCACTGCATTCATGACCATAAAATGGGTGAACACCACCGAGTCCGCCGGCAGCTGCCGCAGCGCTTCCAGAATGGTCTGCCGCCATTGCTGCAATGCGGGTGATGCATCGTCCCAAGGCTGCTGGGCACAGCTTCGCAACCAGGCTAAACGCTCTGCTAACGATATGTCTACCGGAGACGGAATTTCACGAAACGCTGTGGAGATCTGAATCGGGATTCCCAAAGCCTGGCTCAGAGGGAGGGCAGTTTCACGAGCCCGACACAGCGGGCTGCTGAAAATATGTTGCACCGGTATCCCATCAAACTGTGCCGGCAGGGACTGCGCCTGAAGCAACCCGTGCTCACTCAAGCCCGGGTCTGGGTTCCGCTCCCAACTGGCAGCAGCCTCACCATGTCGAACCAAATAGACATTGTTCATCAGGGCAGACTACCGCAGTTTCAGCGCCGATGCATCAGAATTGCCAGGTGTAGCTGGCCTCAATCAGGATCGCATCAACGGATGTTTCAATGTCCAAACCAGCATAAGGGTTATACAGAATGTCGCTGGTGGCTTCACTGTTGGAGTTGGTACTGCTGTTGGCAGGAATATCAGCTTCGGCACGCAGATAACCGAATGCAAAGTCGAAATGCTTGCCCTCCCGCCAGTCATAACCGAAGCCAAAGGAATAGAGATTGGCGTCACCGAAAGGCAGCAATAAACCTTGTTTATCATCCGGAATGGAGGACTTGCGGGGCTCCCAGCCAAAACGCAGGGTCAGGCGGTCGCTGTACTGATGCTCCACCCCAAACGCCAGATTCCAAGTACTCTCATAGTGTCGGGGGATAATCAGCGTATCATCGGTTGCATACTCTGGGGCCAACCCTGCTGCAATACCATTAAATTCCTGCTTTTGATCGTATTCTATTTTAAGGCCATCCCAGACACCCCAATCGGTCCACTTGGCATCCACATTGACCTTCCAACGCGGCAATACCTGCACGCTCACACCGGTTGAAAAGTGGGCGGGGTATTTCAGGTTAATGGTGGCGTCGCCCGTCTGTTCCGGCAGACCAACGGGAAGACCAAGCAATCCACTGACAGGACCCAGTTCGTCGTTAATTTTGCTGAAGATCGCCTGCCAGTCTTCGGAATAGGTCATTCGATAGCTGCCGGTCATACGCTGACTGGCTTCCGTCTGGTACACAAATCCCCAGGTAAACCATGGGGTGGGCTCCCACAGGGCCCCGAATACCGCATTCACCGACATGGGCGTTTCCACGTCCACTTCCAGGCCCACGGCAAAATCAAAGGGGTTTAACGACTCGCCACAAAAGGTAAAGGCTCCGCCCAGGCAGTTAGTCTGATCGTCCAATTGATCAAGCGCGGTGTTCACCACCCCCAATATCAAGTTGGCGACGCGCAGGTCGGTATAGGCAGAAATCCCTGCGTAGGAGAAGTGGATACCGGCACCCACTGACCATTCATCATTCAACTGAAAGCCGATTGTGGGGGAGAAATAGGTGATGCGGGTGAGCGCCATCTCTTTACCCATAAAGCGCCCCGGATCATCGTCATCCCGCAGGTAACCCGCCGCCAGCGGCGCAAATGCCGCCGTGCCCAACGTGTAATCCTTGCCTTCCGGACGGAAGGCGGCACCACCGGTAGGAACAATCATCATGGGTAACGGCCATTCCTGGCGCCCATCCACAAATGGGATCTTCAACATGATGGTATCGGATTCACTGTGGGAGTTTTCCACTGGGTCCGTTTCACCCAATGCCCATTTATCAATTTCCGCCTGAGCCCGATCTGAGTAACTTCCGAAATCAGCCTGCAGATTGAAATGCGCCAGAGCCAACTTGAACAAACCCTCTCGACCATGCACCCGAGCCAGACCTGCCGGGTTGAAATGGATAGAATCGATACCCGGGGGATCGGCCGTCACGGCATTCCCCAAGGCCAGGGCTTTTGGATTGGCGATGGTTAAGTTTTCCGAAAGTGCGGAATGGGATGCTTGAGAGACCGCCAATAAGGCAGACGCACACACCCTCGGTGCCCAAGCCATGAGCAGCCGACTAGCAGGAAATTTGAACATTGATTCCCTCGTGCTTACAAAAAGCCCAAATGGGGGCTTTAACTCGTTGTTCTTATTAGTTTCAACAGAATCTCAAATTGACTGGGTTGTTATCCCAACCGCCTGGGTTTATGGCAACTGAGCACTCAATCAGTGAGACATTATTAAGTGTTTGTCCAGTCTATCGGGTCAGGTAAACTTTTCAAGTTGTTTTTTGTACACCGGAACCAAGGCAACCTTTCCTTTCGATTTCAATAAATTAGATGCAATTCTCGTTTGTGGGAAGGCATTGTTTCCGGTTTGAGTTACACTTATGTAACGCTACGGATATTAGGTGCTTGATCTGTGTCTAAAGTCCGTAATAAGGTTGGATGGATACTGCTCAACGTACCTTTGTATAGTTTGCAGCCATTTACGTCGCTGATGTTGGTAACGCCATGACACTAATAAAAACGTCTTCCCTGTGGACTCTTTCTTCCGTACTGCTGGTGCTGAGCGTACTGGGCAGTGCTCAAGCCAGTATTCCACCTGGCGAAGAGGCTCTCAAACCCACCCGGGCACAGGCCATTACCTCGGTGCGCATCCTGGATGGTGTGAATCGCTATCACATGCGTAAGCACGAGTTGGATGACGCCTTGTCCAGTGAGTTTCTGGATAACTACCTAGCCTCACTGGACGGTGGCAAGGCTTATTTCATGGCTTCGGATATCCAGGAGTTTGAACGCTATCGCGCTCAACTGGATGACGCCCTGCAGCGCTCCAATTTGCAGCCGGCCTTTGAAATCTTCAACCGCTACCAGCAGCGCATCAGCGAGCGGCTTGAATATTCTATCGACTTACTCTCCAAAGGTATTGATTCCTTTGATTTTTCCATCGATGAAACCCTGGAACGGGATGCCAAAAAATCAGACTGGGCGAAGAACCGCAAAGAACTGGACGACTTGTCCCGGCGCCGCCTCAAGGACACCATCATCACCATGCGCCTGATGGGCAAAACCGATGAGGAAATCCAGGAGACCCTGGACCGTCGCTTCCGCAATCAGCTGAACCGGGTGAAACAGGCCAACAGCGAAGACGCTTTCGAAATTTACATGAATGCCTTCACCCAGATTTACGACCCCCACACCCAGTATTTTTCCCCCAAGGTTTCCGAAAACTTCGATATCAATATGAGCCTGCAACTGGAAGGCATTGGAGCCGTACTGCAAAGCGACGACGAATACACCAAGGTCGTCAGCCTGGTCACCGGTGGGCCTGCTGAAAAAGGCCAGCAACTGAAAGAAGCCGACCGCATCATCGGCGTGGGCCAAAGTCGCAGTGAAATTATCGACGTAGTGGGCTGGCGCCTGGATGAAGTGGTGCAGCGCATCCGCGGCAAGAAAGACACCATGGTGTTTCTGGAAATCATTCCGGCCGATGCCAAAAGTGACGCTCACACCAAAGTGATCAGCATTAAGCGGGACACCGTCAATCTGGAAGATCGTGCGGCTCAGTCCGAAGTGATGGAAGTTGATTCCCCGGCAGGTAAAAAGAAGATCGGTGTCATCAACGTACCCACCTTTTACGCCAACCTGGAGTGCCTCAAGAACGCGGGCAGTCAGTGCCGCTCGACCACCATTGACGTGGCCCACCTTATCGAATCACTCAAGCTGCAACAGATTGACGGCCTAGTCATCGACTTGCGCAACAACGGGGGCGGCTCACTCACGGAAGTGAATCAAATGCTGGGCCTGTTCATTAAGACCGGCCCCACGGTACAAATCAAATCGTTCAACGGCAGTATCGAAGTACTTGAAGACCACGACCCTGATGTATTGTACGACGGTCCATTGGCGGTCATGGTCAATCGCCTGAGCGCATCGGCGTCCGAAATTTTCGCCGGCGCCATTCAGGATTATCAGCGGGGCATTATTGTGGGTGATCGCACTTTTGGCAAAGGCACCGTCCAATCTCTGCAACCATTAAACTATGGCTCCCGGGGCGACCGCCTGAAAGTCACCATGGCCAAGTTCTATCGCGTGTCCGGCGTCAGCAACCAACACGCCGGCATCGTGCCTGACATTGAATATCCCAGCCTGATTGATCATGAAGAAATCGGCGAAAGCTCCCTTCCCCACGCGTTACCGTCAGACCAGATCCGGCCCGCCCGCTACCATCGCAATCCGTTACTGGAGACGAATTTGACGTATTTGCGCACCGCCCACGAAGAGCGCGCCAACCATAACCCCGAGTTCCAATACATCAAGGATCAGATGGCCAGTATCGAGTCCGCCAGATCCAAAACCAATGTGAGCCTGAATTGGAAGGCCCGCCAGCAGGAAAAGCAGGTGCTGGAAAAGCGCCGCCTGGCCATCGAAAACAAACGCAGGGAAGCGCTGGGCGAGCCCACCTTCAAATCCTATGAAGAGTTGCAGGCCAGCCTGGAAGAAAAGTCAGAACAGGCGGCAGCCAAGCACGGCGAGCTCGAAATAGATTATGAGTTGAAGGAAACCGGCCAGATTCTCACCGATTACATTGCGCTAAAGCCGCCCCAGACCCGGATGGCGCAACATTAATGGCATTTGAATTACATCCGCAACTGGCTGCTGATACCGTTCTGGTTCGGGAGGAAAGTGACCTGCTCCTGTTAATGATGGATGACGCACAGTACCCCTGGTTCATCGTAGTCCCTAAACAGGAGCAAATCACCGAATGGCATGATTTGGATCAGGCGATGCAAATCAGGCTGCACCTGTATTGTGTTGAGCTGGGGAAAGCCGTGACCGCCGTTTTTGGCAGTACCAAAATCAACACGGCGGCACTGGGTAACATGGTCAGCCAACTGCATGTCCATGTAATCGGACGCCAGCAAACAGACCCAGCCTGGCCAAAACCGGTCTGGGGACAAGCTCCACGAATTCCAATGGAACAAGAAGAACTTAAAACCCGCACCAATTCCCTGAACCAATATTTTTCCGGGCTTTGAACACCTCTGGCTGAGAGCGGGTGACTAACACGAACAAGGATTGCATGCGAGCACAGGTTCCCGTTATGTGGGTTAAGACTCGGCTACTGCTGGGAGCAGCGATACTTCTGATCTCCGGTTTCCTTTATGCTGCAACCGAAGCCGTGGTCATTGATGAGTCCCACAGCGTTCACGAACTTTCCCCCGAGCTAGAAATTCTGGAGGACCCGGACGGCACCCTCAGAGTCAGCGATTTTCTGAAACAGCGTGAACGCTACCAGTGGTTCCAATCTCTCGATGCCGTACCCAATCTCGGTTACAGCCAATCCGTATATTGGTTTCACAGCATCATAGTGAACCAGCACGACCAGCGCAAAGAGTGGCTGCTGAACGTGGATTACCCTTTGATTGATTACCTGGATGTGTATTTCGTCCGTGACGGGGAGATCCTTCAGGTATTCCATGTGGGAGACAAACTCCCCCACGAACACCGCCCCATTGACCACCGCAACTTCCTGTTCCCGATTACTTTGCCCGAGGGCGTCCCCACCGAGATTTATATTCGACTCGAAACCCAAGGCTCAGTCAAAATGCCGCTCTATTTGTGGGAAGAAGCTGAATTCATCAAGTCCGACCAGAGCTTCATGTTGGGCCAGGGCTTGTTTATCGGCGGCATGCTGATCATGTTCTTCTACAATCTGTTCCTGTTCTTCGTGGTGCGTAACCCGTCGTACATTTACTACGTGGCCTATTTACTGTTTCAGATGTTCGCCTTTGCTTCTTGGCGCGGTTTCGGATTCCAATACATCTGGCCCACCTGGCCCACCTGGAATCAGATCTCCATCGTTTTCTTTCTGGGTGGCACCTTTACTTTTGCGCTTCTGTTTTCCATATTTTTTCTGGAAGTGCGCAAACATACACCCAGATTATTCTATGTGATGGCCGTCGGCGCACTGACCGGACTGACAATCATGATCTCAAGCTTTGTGGGCAGTTACAGTTTTCTGCTGCAGAGCTGCATGATCATGTTAATTGCGACCGTGTTGTTGAACCTATCTGCCGGCATTATGGCCTGGAGGCACGGCGCCCACGTGGCACGCTACTACACCTGCGCCTGGTTGATCGTGGCCACGGGATTTACTTTGTTCGCCCTCAATTACACCGGCGTTCTACCCAGTAATTTTCTCACCGAGAACGCAGCTCAGATCGGCGCCGCCATAGAGGTTGCCCTGTTATCCATGGCATTCGGCAGCTTCTTCACTGAGGAGCGTAAAGCCAAAGCCACAGCACAAACACAGCTGCTGGAAAAAATGCGGGAAGCATACAAAGCCCAGGCCGCCAGCACAGCCAAAAGTGAATTCCTGGCCAAGATGAGCCACGAGATCAGAACCCCCATGAATGGAGTAATTGGAATCGCGGAACTGTTACGGGAAACAGAGCTGACGCGGGAGCAAAAACGCTACGTAGACACCATCTACAATTCCGGGAATGCCCTGCTCCATCTCATCAATGACATTCTGGATCTGTCCAAAATTGAGGCTAAAAGGATGGATCTGGAGCGCATCCCGTTCAACCCCCATGACCTGATTGCGGAATGTCTCTCGGTGTTCCAAAGCAAAGAGCTTTCCAGCAACCTGAGCTTCTACACCCGGGTGGGCAAGGACATACCCGACGTGCTGATCGGCGACCCCACCCGACTACGCCAGGTACTGTTGAATCTGATGAGTAACGCGGTGAAGTTCACCAAGCACGGCAGCATTGGCATCATCGCCAAACTGGATTCCATGACGTCGAATCGGGTGAGCATTGGGTTCCAGGTGAAAGACACCGGAATCGGGATCTCTCGCGATGTGCAAAAAAATCTGTTCACGCCTTTTACCCAGGCAGACAGTTCCACCACCCGCCGCTATGGCGGAACCGGGCTTGGCCTGTCGATTTGTAAGGAGCTGGTGCACATTATGAATGGGGACATCGGCGTGGAAAGTGAGGCAGGAAAAGGCTCTACGTTCTGGTTCAACTGCCGTTTTGAAGTGGGAAAAAACAGTGATCTGCCCCTGGACACCCAGCGCCATACTCCAACCCCTGCAACCACCATGGAAAAAATGAATCTGAAGCTGCTGGCGGCAGAAGACAACGAAGTGAATCGCGTGGTGGTAAAAGGGCTGATGACAAAGTTGGGAATAGAGGCTGAATTTGCCACCAATGGCAAAGAAGCACTGGAATACTACCAGGACCATCACCATAAAATCGACGTGATATTAATGGACTGTGAAATGCCGGAAATGGACGGTTACGCCGCCACCCGCCACATTCGCGAATATGAGATGCACAACCAGCTACCCAGAAAGCCGATTATCGCGGTTACCGCTCACGCTGTGGGGGAATCCAGGGAGTTGTGTTTACAGGCGGGAATGGACGAGTACATTACCAAACCCATTCGCATCGACGCGCTGCGTGAGAAAATTCAGCAGACCATGGAAGAGAACAAGGCGCTCTCGATTTGAGCTCCGGCTTATTTGAACTCTTCATCAAAACGGCGCAGCAATCCCACCACGGGGTCAGAGTAAACCTCCAGTTCCGCAAAATATTCCTCCGCCATGGGCGCCACCTCACAACTCGGGGGCAACGGATGCGGGCCTTCCAGAATGGCCCTGAATCTGGCAACAAACACCCATTGCAACCACTGACTAAAATTCATGGTATCGTAAAAAAACGGTAACTGGCTCTCAAAGGCCTCTGCTGGTGGAGATTGCGATTCCCATAAATCCATCTCCCGCATCTCTGTCTCCAGATTCAGCAATAATGACAAAAGCAGCTCTCGATCTGCCATAATTAACCCTTCACTCAATTGAACCTCTGGACAATAATACACTCACAATAAGATTATCCCAATGTAACCGGAAGACGGTGCTTCTAATGAAAACCATGTATTTCAAGTCATTCCTCCTGGGCAGCTCTTTGCTACTTGGAGCCGCAGCAGCACAGGCGGAAATTCTCACCCTGCAACGAACCTACGAGCTGGCTGAGAAAAACGATCCCCAGTGGGCCGCTGCCAAGAATACCTATCTGGCCAACCAGCAGGTGATTGATCTGAACCGGGCAGGCCTGCTGCCCCAGATCAACCTGAGTGGCAACCTAGCCAAGACCGATGTGGAGTACGAAGATCTGGGCGACGACGATTATGATAGCCATGGCTATTCCGCCAATCTGAGACAGCCCCTGTTCCGACTGGACAACTGGCACACCTACCAGCTTGGCAAGGCTCTTGACAGCCAATACGGTTCCGAATTCCAGGACATCAAGGAAGAGTTCTATCTGCGCACCGTCACCCGTTACCTGGAAGTGCTGCGGGCCAACGCCAACCTCTCTTATCGCAAGGCCGAGCAGGAAGCCATCGCCCGCCAACTGGAACAAAGCAAACAGCGCTTCGAAGTGGGCCTGGTGGCCATCACCGATGTCCATGAAGCCCAGGCTGCGTATGACACCGCGGTCAGCGCCCGCATCAGTGCCGAGAGCGCACAGTTTGTTGCCTTGCGCCTGCTGGAAACCATCACCGGCACCACCGTGGACAATGTCGTGGACTTGAGCCTGGATCTTCCGGTGACCGTGCCGGAGCCGCTGGATCTGAACCAGTGGCTTGAGAGAGCCCAGGCCGGTAATGCCAACCTGCAAGCAGCGATTTATGCAGCCGAAGCCGCCCAGGAGAACTACAAGAGCCAGCGGGGCAAGCATGCCCCCACTCTGGACTTGGTTGGGACCCACGCCTATTCCAGCAGTGACGCCCAGTCCCTTACCACCAACTCCACCAGCCCGGACACCACCAGCAACATCATCGCCCTGGAATTGCAGGTACCGTTGTACAGTGGCGGTTCCATCAGCGCTAATCGCCGCCAGAGCCAATACCAATTTATGGCGGCCCAGGACCTGGAACATCAGGCGCGCCGTGAGGCAATTCAGGACGTCACCAACTATTATCAGTTGACCATTGCGAACGTGGCTGAAGTGAATGCCCGCAAGCAGAGCACCAACTCTGCCAGGGTGGCTCTGGAAGCCACCCAAGCCGGTTATGAAGCTGGCACCCGTACCATTGTGGACGTCTTGAACGTGCAGAGAAATCTGTTCCAGAACGAGCGTGACTACACCAATGCTCGCTTCGATTATGTGCTGAATTCGTTAGCCTTGAAACGCGAGGCCGGCATGCTGACCAGCGACGAAATCCTGGCCTTGGAACAGTGGATGGAAAAGTAAACCTGACATAAAAAAGGGCTCGCAAGAGCCCTTTTTTATGATCGCCTTTTTCTGTTTGCCTTGGCGCAACCTTACCGGTTGTGCTTGTCAAAATTCCGCTTCGCTCCCCACACCAGTAATTTCTGGTATCCAGTGGGCAGCAGACGTTGCACACTGTCGATCACATGGGCATCGGTACCGATCAGAATCCTGGGCTTATTTTTTCGGACCCCATCAATAATGGTCAGTGCAGCTTGCTTGGGCGTGGTACGTGCGGCTTTATCGAACATTTTTACCATCTTGTCGCGATCGCTGGTACTGGCTTTGCCCACTTCGCCAATGCGCCCACTGCGCACGATATTGGTCTTGATACCCCCGGGATGCACACAGGACACCATAACGTTGGCGCCCTCAATTTCCATTTCCTCCCTGAGGGATTCCGTAAAACCCCGGACCGCAAACTTGGCTGCGTTGTAGGCACTCTGGGTCGGAACGCCGATCATACCGAAGACACTGGACACATTAACCACATGCCCTTCTCCAGACTGCTTCAAATAGGGCAGGAATGCCTTGGTGCCGTACACCACACCCCAAAAGTTGATATTCATGAGCCATTCCAGATTCTCATAGGTCATGGCTTCTACGGTTTCACTCAGTGCCACGCCGGCATTGTTGAAAATCAGATTCACCCGCCCATGTTCTGCCACCACCTGGTCAGCCCAAGCATACACTGCGGCTCGATCCGCCACATCCAACACGGTGGAGTTTGAGCGTGTACCCATGGATTGCAATTGGCCCACCGTGTCCTGCAAGCCGGCCTCATTTTTGTCGGAGAGCGCCAACTCACACCCCAACTTTGCCAACTCCACGGCCAAAGCCTGCCCGATCCCGGACCCGGCCCCGGTAATGGCGGCCACTTTCCCCTGTAAATTTTTCATGGTGAACCCCACTGCTTTATGGATATCCCGCCATCGTATACGAATTGTTTAGTGAACAAAACCGAGACCTGAAAGCAGGCATAAAAAAAGGCGACCACTTTTCAGCGGCCGCCTTTTTTAGGTCAACGTTGACAATTACTTGTCGGCGTTTTCCAGTTGTTGCTTGATCAGATCACCGATGGTCTTCGGTGCGGCTTCTTGAGCCTGGGTCTGATTCAGCGCTTTCATGGCTTCTTTCTCATCCGCCATGTCTTTTGCTTTCACAGACAAGCTGATCACGCGGTTCTTGCGGTCAACACTGATGATACGGGCTTCAACCTGGTCACCTTCGTTCAGGTGAGAACGGGCATCTTCCACACGATCGCGGCTCAGTTCAGAGGCCTTCAGAGTGGCTTCAACACCATCCACCAGCTCTACAACGGCACCTTTGGCATCAACGGACTTCACAGTGCCGTTGACGATAGCACCCTTGTCGTTCTCCTGAACGTACATGGCAAACGGATCCTGTTCCAGTTGCTTGATACCCAGGGAGATACGCTCGCGCTCCGGATCAACAGACAGGATAACGGTATCGATTTCGTCGCCTTTCTTGTATTCACGAACGGCTTCTTCTCCAGGCAGATCCCAGGAGATGTCAGACAGGTGAACCAGACCATCGATGCCGCCGTCCAGACCGATGAAGATACCGAAGTCAGTGATGGACTTGATCTTACCGGAGATCTTGTCGTTCTTGTTGAACTTGGTACCGAACTCTTCCCAGGGATTGGGTTTGCACTGCTTGATACCCAGGGAGATTCGACGACGCTCTTCGTCGATGTCCAGAACGATCACGTCCACTTCTTCGCCGATGGATACGACTTTGGAGGGATGTACGTTCTTGTTGGTCCAATCCATTTCGGAAACGTGCACCAGACCTTCAACGCCTTCCTGCAGCTCTGCAAAGCAGCCGTAGTCGGTCAGGTTGGTGACCTTGGCTTTCACGCGGCTACCTTCTGGGTAACGCTGAGTGATTTCAACCCAAGGATCAGAGCCCAACTGCTTGAGGCCCAGGGACACACGATTGCGCTCGCGATCGAACTTCAATACTTTTACATTGATCTCGTCGCCCACTTCCACGATTTCGCTTGGGTGCTTGATGCGCTTCCAAGCCATATCGGTGATGTGCAACAGGCCGTCGATACCGCCCAGGTCCACGAACGCACCGTAATCGGTGAGGTTCTTGACGATACCCTTGACTTCCATTCCCTCTTGCAGTTTTTCCAGCAGCGCTTCGCGCTCTGCACTGTTCTCTGCTTCCAGAACGGCACGACGGGAAACCACCACGTTGTTGCGCTTGGCATCCAACTTGATGACTTTGAATTCGAGTTCTTTGCCTTCCAGGTGCAGAGTGTCACGCACCGGACGAACGTCAACCAAAGAACCGGGCAGGAACGCACGCACGGATTCGATATCCACAGTGAAGCCGCCTTTGACTTTACCGTTGATGATACCTTTAACCACTTCGTCTGCTTCGAAGCAGGCTTCCAGACGCTTCCAGGATTCAGCACGCTTGGCTTTCTCACGGGACAAGCGGGTTTCACCCCAACCGTCTTCCAGAGATTCCAGAGCCACGTCGACTTCATCGCCAACATTGATTTCCAGTTGGCCACCGTCACCGATGAATTGATCACGGGGAATAACGCCTTCTGACTTCAGTCCGGCGTATACAGTGACCCAGTCATCATCGATCGATACGATAGTACCTTTGACGATGGACCCCGGGGTCATGTCCAGTTCTTTTAAACTTTCTTCAAATAGTTCGGCAAAGCTTTCGCTCATGTGTTTTACCTGTCATTAATAGCTAACCCCATCAGGATTGGGCATTAGCCGATACCGCCATACGCTACCAGCACCGTACGGGTTGTTTTTACTCAGTTTTTCAGTGCCAGCTGGCAAATACGGCTCTGAAAAACGCCAAAAAGCGAATGAAGCCCACCCTGAGGTGAATCCCCATACGCTTTAATTCTTATATCCGGGTCTACGCCCGGGTTGACCTGTCTAATCCGGTTAGCTTGAATGCCTGACGGATTACTTCACGAGGCCTTTGGTTCTGGCATGATTCATTAACTCGGTAAACACCTCATCGATAGTCATGTCAGTACTGTCAATAATGATGGCATCGCCGGCCGCAACCAGGGGTGCCACTGAGCGATTCATATCCTGGGAATCCCGAGATTGTATCGCTGCTTGAAGGTCGGCTAAATTAGCACTCATGCCCTTCTCTTGCAACTGTTTGAAGCGTCTTTCCGCACGTTCCTCGACACTTGCCGTAAGATAGACCTTTAATTCCGCATCCGGGAACACCACTGTCCCCATATCGCGGCCATCCGCCACCAGTCCGGGAGCATCCCGGAAATCGTGCTGGCGCTGCAGCAGACCGGCACGCACACTGGGCAACGCGGCTACTTTGGAAGCATCGCGCCCCACTTCCTCGGAGCGGATGTCCTTGGTCACCACGTCACCTTCCAGCACAATGCGGATGGGTTGGTCCGCATCATCCACCAGGAACTGCACGTCCATATTCTCAGCCAGTATCTGCAGGCTTTCTTCATTGTCGAGGGACACACCGTGATTGCTGGCCGCCAGCGCCACCAGCCGATACAGGGCGCCGCTGTCCAGCAAGTGCCAGTTCAGGGCCTTTGCCACCTTTTGGGCAATGGTACCCTTGCCGGAGCCGCCGGGGCCATCAATGGTGATAACGGGGGCACTGGCTGGGGGGTTAGACATGGGATTCTCCTACTTCTGCGACATCCAGCTTCATACCGACTTTCCGTGACAATTCAACGAAATTGGGGAACGAAGTGGCAACGTTGGCACAGTTGTTAATGGTGATATCGGCCGTCGCCCGCAGGGCCGCCACAGCAAATGACATGGCGATGCGATGGTCACCATGGCTCTCAACTACCCCACCGCCGATGGGGCCGCCGTCAATGACAATGCCATCCGGGGTCGGGTTGGCCTGGACGCCCAGGGATTGCAGGCCGTCCGCCATCACCTGGATGCGGTCACTTTCCTTCACCCGCAGCTCTTCGGCGCCGGACAACACGGTGGTGCCCTGTGCGCAGGCCGCGGCCACGAATAACACCGGAAACTCATCAATGGCCAGTGGCACCTGATCTTCCGGAATATGAATTCCTTTCAACGGCGCATACTGCACGCGGATATCCGCCACCGGTTCCCCGCCCACCTCGCGGGGATTCAGAACCTCCAGATTGCCGCCCATGGCTTTGAGGATGTTGATGATGCCGATGCGGGTAGGGTTGATGCCCACATGCTCCAACGTCAGGTCGGCACCAGGGGTAATACTGGCCGCCACCATAAAGAACGCAGCGGAAGAAATATCCGCCGGCACATCAATGGTGGTGCCGTTCAAACCGCCACCACCCACCAGGGTGATCTTGTTGCCTTCCGTGGTCACCGGATAGCCAAAACCGCGCAGCATGCGCTCGGTATGATCGCGGGTCGGAGCCGGCTCGGTGACACTGGTGGTGCCTTCCGCATAAAGCCCCGCCAGCAGGACACAGGACTTGACCTGGGCACTGGCCATGGGCATGTCGTAATGAATGCCTTTCAACGGCTGGCCACCCTGAATTTTGAGTGGAGGGGTTCCATCCTCCCGGGACACCACCTGGGCGCCCATTTGCGCCAGGGGCTTGGTAACGCGCCCCATTGGACGGCGGGAAAGAGACTCATCACCGGTCAATTCCACATCAAATTTCTGGGCGGAGAGCAGGCCCGCCAACAGTCTCATGGAAGTACCGCTGTTCCCCAGGTACAACGGACCATGGGGCGGCAGCAGGCCATGCATGCCCACACCGTAGATCTTCACGTGGCCATTATTGGGGCCTTCGATGGTGACCCCAAGATCGCGGAATGTCTGCAGCGTTGCCAGGCTGTCTTCCCCTTCCAGGAAGCCGAACACCTCGGTGACGCCGTCCGCCAGGGAGCCCATCATGATAGACCGATGGGATATGGATTTGTCGCCCGGCACTCGAATGGCGCCCTTTACCTCACCGCCATGGTGAGCAGTGAACACAATGTTCTTTTCTGTCATAGTCTTACTGTATGCACGCTTTGCTAACATTTTGGTGAAGTGGTCACGGGCCACTTTGGCCCGGGTCATGATGCCGAGCATGGCCTGGGAATCCCCCTGCTCCACCGCGGCCCTGAATTCTTCCAGTCCCCGACCGAAGTGCCCGATCACGTCCAACAAAGACTGCCGGTTGGCAATGAAAATATCGTGCCACATGGTGGGATCACTGGAGGCAATGCGGGTAAAATCCCGAAAACCGCCGGCAGCGTACCGGAATATCTCCTGATTTTCATCTTCTTTGGCCAAAGTATCCACCAGGGAGAACGCCAGCAAATGGGGAAGATGGCTGGTGGCGGCCAAAACGCCGTCATGCTGCTCCACACTCATGGTAAGCACATCCGCCCCCATACCGCGCCACAGATGGGCCACCATGCTCAAGGCGTGGGGATCGGTATCAGGCAGGGGGGTGAGGATGACTTTGTGGTTCTGATAGAGGTCCACCTTGGCAGCTTCGACACCGCTGCGCTCGGACCCGGCTATCGGATGACCGGGGACGAACCAGGGAGGAATGTGACCAAACACTGACTGGGCGGCGGCCACCACGTTGCCTTTGACACTGCCACCGTCGGTCACCACCGTGTTGCCGTCCAGGGCCGGGGCCATGGCTCGCAACAAGGTCTCAGTAGACCCGATGGGTGCCGCCAGCATCACCAGATCGGCACCGGCCACCGCCTGCTGGATATCCGGTTCCGCCCGATCAATGACGCCCAGTTCCAGGCCTTTTTCCAGGGTGCTGCGGGAGCGACTGCAGCCCACCACCTCGCGACACAGACCATGGGCTTTGAGACCCAGGGCAAAGGAGCCCCCGATCAGACCCAAACCCACAATCACCACGCGGTCCAGGGGCTGAGTCAGGCTGGCGTCCTTAATCATTGCCCCAGCACGCGTTCCAACGCCGCGAGGCAGCGCTGGTTTTCCTGGGGTAATCCGATGCTGATGCGTAATGAGTGGGTCATGCCGTAATTCGCCACCGGGCGAACGATGACACCTTCCTGCAGCAGCTTCTGATACACGCTCATGCCTTCAACCGAAAAATGCACTGTGATGAAATTCCCTGCCGACGGAATGAAATCCAGGCCCAGGGACTGGAAACCGGCAATGTACTGCGCCATCCCCTCGCTGTTCACCGAGCGGCTGCGGGCCAGATAATCCTCGTCTTCTAGGACTGCGGTGGCTGCCGCCAATGCAAAGGAATCCACATTGAAAGGTTGTCGAACCCGGTTCAACACATTGGCCACCTGCGAATCTGACAGGCTGTAGCCGACCCGCAGTGCCGCCAGTCCATAGGCTTTAGAAAAGGTGCGGGTGACGATCAGATTGGGATACTGGGCCAGGTAAGCCAAACCATCCAGAGCATCTGAGCCCTCTTCCACGTACTCAATGTAGGCCTCGTCCAGCACCACCAGTACGGTTTCCGGCACCTTGCTCATGAAGGTTTCCCATTGGGCCCGTCCAAAGGACGTTCCAGTGGGATTGTTGGGATTGGCGATGAACACCACTTTGGTCTTGCCGGTGATTGCAGCCGCCATCGCATCCAGGTCATGGCCCCAGTTTTTGGCGGGAGTGACCACCGCCCTGGCACCACAGGCCTGGGTAGCAATGGGGTACACGGCAAAGGCATATTGGGAGAACACGGCCTCATCACCGGGTGCCAGGAACGCCCGCGCAATCAATTCCAATACGTCATTGGAGCCGTTGCCCAGGGTGATGGTGTCTGGCTTTACACCAAGCTTGGCCGACAGGGCCTGCTTCAGCTGGAAGCCGTTACCGTCAGGGTATCGGGTCAGCTCTGTCTTGACCTGATTCAGCGCTGCCAGTACCCGCGGGCTCGGGCCCAGGGGGTTTTCGTTGCTGGCCAGCTTGATGATGTTGCGAATACCCAGCTCACGTTCCAGCTCTTCAATGGGTTTTCCAGGCACATAGGGCGTCAAACCCTGCACACCGGGTGTCGCCAAGGCAATAAAATCACAGGCCATATCAAAGCACCGCTTTCGGGTAGGAGCCCAGTCGTTTTACGTACACAGCCATTTCCTCCACGCGCTTGAGGCAACGCTTGATTGCCTCGGTGCTTTCATGGCCCTCGAAATCAATAAAAAACAGGTAAGCCCAGGTGCCGTCCTTGGACGGTCGGGTTTCCACCCGGGTGAGCATGATCCCCGCCTCATGGAACGGAGCCAATAACTCGTAGAGTGCCCCGGGCTTGTTTTTCATCGACACGATGATGGATGTCTTGTCCTCACCGGAGGGTGGCACCTGCTCCCGACCCACGATCAAAAATCGCGTGCTGTTGTGGGGATTGTCCTCGATGTTGGAGGCCAGCACCTTGAGCCCGTACATTTCCGCTGCCACTTCACCGGCAATGGCTGCTGCATTCCATTCGCTTTTCATGCGCCGGGCGGCGTCCGAATTGCTGCTGACAGGGATACGGTCTGCAGTGGGATAGTGCGCATCCAGCCATTGCCGGCATTGGGCAAAGGACTGTTGATGGGAGTATATGCGGGTAATGGCATCTTCCCGGGTGTTGGGCCCCACCATCAGATGGTGATGAATGCGCAGCTCCACTTCACCACAGATACTGACATTGGCATGGGTGAAGGAATCCAGCGTGGTATTGACGACACCCTCCGTGGAGTTTTCCACCGGCACCACGCCATAATGGGCGCTACTGGATTCCACCTCACGGAAGACTTCATCGATGGTGGCCATGGGGGCGGTTTTCACCGCATGGCCAAAATGCTTCTGCGCCGCCGCCTGGGTAAAGGTGCCTTCCGGCCCCAGATAGGCAATGGACATGGGTTCTTCCAGAGCCAGACAGGCCGACATGATCTCGCGGAACAAGCGCGCCATGGACTCATCACCCAAGGGCCCGACGTTACGTTCCATAACCCGTCGCAATACCTGGGCTTCCCGTTCGGGACGATAGAACAGCGCTTTCTCACCCTCGGCCATGGCGCCCTGTTTGACATCCGCCACCTGCTGGGCACAGTGTGCACGCTGGTTTATCAGTTCCTGAATCTGCTGATCCAGTTGGTCAATAGTGTCCCGCAATGTTTCCAGTGTGGGTTTGGAATCAGACATGCTCTCGGACTAACCCCTTCGTTGCGCAAAGTCTTTCATGAATTCAATCAGTGCATCCACTGCTTCCATGGGCACGGCATTGTAGATACTGGCTCGCATGCCACCTACAGACCGGTGCCCTTTCAGGTTCAGCAAGCGATGGGCTTCCGCTTCCTTGAGGAAGGCCTTGTCCAGGGCCGCATCCGCCAGTGTGAACGGCACATTCATGCGGGAGCGGTTGTTCACCGCCACCGGATTGGCATAAAAGCCACTCTCATCAATGTACTGGTAGAGCTTGTCTGACTTGGCCTTGTTCAGTTTTCCCATCGCTTTCAGGCCACCCTGCTCTTTCAGCCATTCAAATACTAGGCCAGCCAGGTACCAGGCATAGGTGGGTGGCGTGTTATACATGGAATCGGCATCTGCGTGAACTTTGTAATCCAGCATGGTGGGCGTGGCAGGGATCGCGTTACCCAGCAGCCCCTCCCGCACGATCACCACGGTGAGACCGGCCGGGCCGATGTTTTTCTGGGCTCCGGCATAAATCAGGTCAAACTTGCCCACATCCAGAGGCTCGGACAAGATGCTGGACGAGAAGTCTGCCACCAGAGGCACATCCACTTCCGGAATGAAATCAAATTCCACCCCACCGATGGTTTCATTGGGACAATAATGAAGGTAGTCCGCATTGGAACTGAGGCGCCAACTGTCAAAGGCGGGCACGGAGGAGAAATTATCCCCTTCGCTGCTGGCCACCACATTCACATTGCAGAAATGTTGGGCTTCCTTGATGGCCTTGCTGGACCATTGGCCAGTGTTCACATAATCCGCCACATGATTGTTGGAGGACAGGTTCATCGGCACCATCGCAAACTGAGTACTGGCGCCCCCCTGCAAAAACAACACTTTATAGTCAGATGGCACGGCCAGCAGGTCCCGCAGATCCTGCTCCGCCTTCTCGGCAATGGCCACCACCTCGTCGGAACGGTGACTCATTTCCATGACCGACAGACCCCTGCCCTGGTAATCGAGCATCTCAGCCTGGGCTTTCTCCAACACCGCCTCCGGCAACGCCGCCGGACCGGCACAAAAGTTAAAGGCGCGCGTCATAGGGTTCAGGCATCCTCTTCATCGGAATCGGCTTGGTTGTCATCATCCTGGTCGACAACAGGGTCGGTAGTCGCGGCAGGCTCAGTATTGTCCGGAGTGGACGCCTCCGCTTCAGCATCCAGCTCTTCATCGTCCAGTTCGGCAATGCGCTCCACACCCACCAGGCTCTCGTCCTTGGCTAGGCGGATCAACATCACACCCTGGGTATCACGGCCCTGGATGGAGACCTCAGACACGCGGGTACGCACCAGGGTTCCCTGATCCGAAATCAGCATGATCTCGTCGGTTTCAGAGACTTGTACTGCACCCAGCAGGTCACCATTGCGCTCGCTGCAGCGCATGGCGATGATGCCCTTGCCACCCCGGCCCTTGGTGGGAAAATCTTCCACCGCCGTACGCTTACCGTAACCGTTGACACTGGCGGTCAGTACCTGATGCCCCGGTTGCGGCACGATCAGGGAAATCAGATCCACGCCCTGCGGCAGGTTGACACCGCGCACCCCGCGGGCGGTACGGCCCATGGCCCGCACGTTCTCTTCCTTAAAGCGCACAGCCTTGCCTTCCGAGGTGAACAGCATGATGTCCTGCTCGCCGTCGGTGATATCCACACCCACCAGGCGATTGCCTTCATCCAGTTCAATGGCGATCAGGCCGGAACTGCGGGGGCGGGAGAACGCCTCCAGCTCCACTTTTTTCACTGTGCCGTTGGAGGTGGCCATAAACACAAACTTGCCGGACTCATACTCCCTCAGGGGCAGGATTGCGGTAATTTTTTCATCGTCTGACAACGGCAGCAGATTCACAATGGGGCGGCCACGGGACTGACGACCGGCCTGGGGAATCTGGTAAACCTTCAACCAGTACACCTTACCCTGGTTACTGAAACAGAGGATGGTGTCGTGACTGCTGGTGACCAGCAGGTGCTCCACATAATCTTCGTCTTTGACGGACGCCGCGGCTTTGCCTTTACCGCCCCGTTTTTGGGCCTGGTAATTGCCGATGGGCTGGGTCTTGGCATAACCACCGTGGGACAATGTCACCACCACGGTCTCTTCCGGAATCAGGTCTTCGTTGGTGAGGTCCATGCGGGAGGCCACAATCTCGGTGCGACGATCATCCGCATATTGCTGGCGAACGTCCACCAGCTCGTCCCGGATCACCTGCATCAGCAACTGGGGATCGGCGAGGATGGCCATCAGCTCTTTGATCAGATCCAGCTTCTCCTGATATTCCTTCAGCAGCTTGTCGGTTTCCAGACCCGTCAGGCGATGCAGCCGCATGTCGAGGATTTCTTTGGCCTGAACTTCCGACAGGTAATACAAACCATCGTCCCGCAGACCGAAATTGGGGTCGATGTCATCCGGACGACAGGCATCCGGGCCACCGGCCCGTTCCAGCATGTCCAGCACGTAGCCAGGGGTCCAGCCCTGGCCCATCAACCGCTCTTCGGCTTCGGCGCGGCTGGGCGACGCCTTGATCAATTCAATCACCGGGTCGATATTGGCCAGGGCTACTGCCAGGCCTTCCAGCACGTGGCCACGCTCACGGGCCTTGCGCAGGTCATAAACGGTACGACGGGTCACCACTTCGCGGCGGTGACGGATAAAGGCTTCTACGATGCCCTTCAGGTTCAGCAGGCGGGGCTGGCCGTCCACCAGCGCCACCATGTTGATACCAAACACGGTTTCGAGCTGGGTTTGAGAGTACAGATTGTTCAGCAGCACCTCGGCGTTGTCACCACGGCGCACCTCAATCACCACACGGATGCCGTCTTTGTCGGACTCGTCGCGGATCTCGCTGATGCCTTCGATGCGCTTTTCTTTCACCAGCTCGGCGATCTTCTCAATCAGGCGTGCCTTGTTCACCTGATAGGGAATCTCCGTGACGATGATGGTTTCCTTGCCGTTCTTTTCGGTTTCGATGTGAGCCCGGGCCCGCATATACATGCGGCCACGACCGGTGCGGTAGGCCTCAATGATGCCGGAGCGGCCGTTGATGATGCCGTAGGTGGGCAGATCAGGGCCCTGGATGTATTCCATCAGGCCATCCACATCAATCTCGGGGTTATCGATGCAGGCCAGGGTACCGTCGATCACCTCCCCCAGGTTGTGGGGTGGAATGTTGGTGGCCATGCCCACCGCGATGCCGGAGGAGCCGTTTACCAGCAGGTTGGGAATACGGGTGGGCAACACTGATGGCATCTGCTCGTTGCCATCGTAGTTGGGAACAAAGTCCACCGTTTCCTTTTCCAAGTCTGCCAGCAGATCGTGGGCGATCTTGGCCATGCGCACCTCGGTGTATCGCATGGCCGCGGCGTTATCGCCGTCGATGGAGCCGAAGTTGCCCTGCCCGTCCACCAGCATGTAGCGCAGCGAGAACGGCTGCGCCATGCGCACGATGGTGTCGTAGACCGCTGAATCACCGTGAGGGTGATACTTACCGATGACGTCACCCACCACACGGGCGGACTTCTTGTACGGCTTGTTGTACACATTGCCCAGCTCGTGCATGGCGTACAGGACACGACGGTGCACGGGCTTCAGACCATCTCGCACATCCGGCAACGCACGCCCCACGATGACGCTCATGGCGTAATCAAGATAGGATTGCTTGAGTTCGTCTTCGATGTTGACCGGTAGGATTTCTTTGGCTAGTTCTGACATCGGGTTCCTGGTTTGCTGTTGACGGCTATGGGCAGGCCGGTTGCAGGGCCTTGGCTCACAGTGACCGGGGTTGATCTGTCGTCGTTTTTGTCATTGCCCCTGACGGCTTTCTGGGCCGATTTTAAAGCTCCAAATAATAGCACAAAGCCCCTGGACGGGGCTAAGGGCAAAAGGCGGTTTTTTATGGAAATTTTGCGCTTTTGAGGCGGTAATCCCTAGTGCAGGGAGTGCTTTTTCATCAGACTGGAAATGCCGGCTGTATTGGGGCGCTCCACCACCCCTTTTTCCGTCACGATGGCATCAATCAATTCCGCTGGGGTAACGTCAAAAACCGGGTTGTAGACCTCGATGTTGTCCGGGGCCAGACGGTGTCCTTTCACTGTGACCACCTCATCCGGACCCCGCTCTTCGATGGGTATGTCTTCACCGCTGGTCAGGTCCATATCGAAGGTGGTGGAAGGGGCCACCACCATAAAGCGCACCCCATGATGCTTGGCCAGCACCGCCAGGTTGTAGGTGCCGATCTTGTTGGCCACATCGCCATTGGCGGTGATGCGATCCGCCCCCACAACAACCCAGCTGATGCGCCCCTGCTTCATCAAAGTGGCACCCACGGTATCCGCCATGAGGGTGACCGGAATCTTGTCTTGGGCCAATTCCCAGGCCGTCAGGCGGGAACCCTGCCACCAGGGGCGCGTCTCATCGGCGAACACCCGATCAATCAGGCCCTGTTGCCAGGCAGACCGGATCACCCCCAGAGCCGTGCCATAGCCGCCAGTGGCCAGGGAACCGGTATTGCAGTGGGTGATGACCCCCTTTGCCGGGCTGTTGACGTTCGCCATCACGGCACTGCCCAAACGCCCCATAGCGTGATTGGCGGCCACGTCCAGACGGTGGATTTTCTTTGCCTCCCGCAACAACTGGACGATGGGGTCCTCATTGTCGGTGAGTTTTTCGAGGGCAGCCCGCATCTGGTCCAGGGCCCAGAACAGGTTGACTGCGGTCGGACGGGACTGGGCCAGGGCATCAAAATCCTGCTCCAGCTGCTCCCGCCAGGTGTAGGCATCCAGGTTGCGGCGGTGCCGGGCCGCGATCACCACGCCATAGGCGGCGGTAATGCCAATGGCAGGCGCTCCCCGCACCACCATCTCTCGGATGGAGTGGACCACTGCCCCCACATCCTGATGTTCCAGCCAGGCCTCTTCCAGGGGTAGCAGGCGCTGATCCAACAACCAAAGGGCATCATCTCGCCATTCGATTGCACTCACGGAATGTTCCTGGGCTGAAACCATCATCTGTCCTCACCGAAATAAGACTGGGAATTATACGGACAGGCATCCAACAGAGCCAGGCGGCGAGGAATTTAAAGGGGTTTTTTGTGCTCGCATTTTCACTCTGGAATCAAACACAGGTACTATTGCCCCACGCGAACCAGCGCAGGAACCATTACATGCCAGAAAACCAACTCGTCACCACGGTCATCCATGCCCGCTGGGTCCTGACCATGGACCCGAAGCAGCCCTATCTGGAACACCAGAGCGTAGCCATCGACAAGGGCCGCATTGTTGCCATTGCCCCGCAGGGATCGCTGTCAGTACAGGCAGCAGAGACCATAGAGTTACCCGAACATGTACTGATGCCGGGTTTGATCAACGCCCATGGCCATGCCTCTATGACGCTGTTTCGGGGTCTGGCGGACGACCTGCCGCTGATGGAGTGGCTGCAGAACCACATCTGGCCAGCGGAAGGGCGCTGGGTGGACGAGGCCTTCACCCAGGAAGGCGCCCTGCTGGCCATGGCGGAGATGATCCGCAGTGGCACCACCTGCTTCAGTGATATGTACTTTTACCCCAATGTGGTGGCGAAGGCCGCGGCCAACGCCCACATGCGCTGCCAGTTGAGCTTCCCGATTCTGGACTTCCCCACTAACTGGGCCCAAAACGCCGATGAATACCTGCGCAAGGGGCTGCAACTGCACGACGATTACCGCAATCATCCACTGATCAATGTGGCGTTCGGCCCACATGCGCCCTACACGGTTTCCGACGCACCCTTGAAAAAAGTCGCCGCCTACTCGGTGGAAACCAACATGGCTGTGCAAATTCACCTGCACGAAACCGCCTTCGAGGTGGAAGAGGCCTTGAAGGCGGGCGGGCAACGCCCCATTGCCCGACTGAACGAGCTGGGCCTGCTGAACCCGCAACTGCAGGCAGTTCACATGACGCAATTGACCGACGATGAAATTACCCTGCTGGCGGAAACCGGCACTCATGTGATTCACTGCCCTGAGTCTAACCTGAAACTGGCCAGCGGCTTCTGCCCGGTGGCCAAACTGGTTGAGGCCGGGGTCAATGTGGCCCTGGGTACAGACGGCGCAGCCAGCAACAATGACCTGGACATGTTCGGTGAGATGCGAACCGCCGCCCTGCTGGCCAAAGGTGTCGCCGGCAACCCCAGTGCCATTCCGGCAGCGACGGCGCTGCAGATGGCCACCATCAACGGCGCCCGGGCCCTGGGCATCGATGATCTGACCGGCAGCCTGGAAACCGGTAAAGCGGCGGACATGATTGCCATCCATATGGATGATGTGACCTGTCAGCCCCACTACCACCTAGAGTCGCAACTGGTCTACGCCACCCCCGCAAGCCAGGTAACCGATTCCTGGATTGGCGGCCGCCAGGTTATGAAAAATCGCCAGCTCACCACCATAGACCTGGCAGACATCCTGAGCAAAGCCAAACTCTGGAAAGCACAAATTCAAATGGCGGATGAGCATCCTGATGAGTAACGTTGATCACACCGAAATCGCCAAGTTCGAGTCCATCGCGGATAAGTGGTGGGACCTGGAAGGCGAATTCAAACCCCTCCACGACATTAACCCATTGCGCCTGAACTACATTAATGAGCGCACCCCGCTGGCCGACCGAATGGTGCTGGATGTGGGCTGCGGTGGCGGTATCCTGAGCGAGGGCCTGACCTATCGCGGTGCCCAGGTGACAGGCATCGACATGGGCGAAGCCAACCTGCAGGCCGCGCGGGAGCACGCCGCGGCCAATCACTTGAACATCGACTACCGCTGTATCGCGGTGGAAGACCTGGCCGCCGAAATGCCGGCCGCCTTCGACGTGGTGACCTGCATGGAAATGTTGGAGCACGTGCCGGACCCCGCGGCCATTGTGCAGGCTTGTGCAACCCTGGTGAAACCGGGAGGCCACCTGTTTTTCTCCACCATTAACCGCAACCCCAAGTCCTATGTGATGGCCATTGTCGGGGCGGAATACGTGATGAATCTGGTGCCCCGGGGCACCCATGAGTATATGAAATTCATCAAACCTTCAGAGCTGTCCGCCTGGGCCCGCAAAGCGGGATTGGGCATTCGCGATCTCAGCGGCATGAGCGTCAACCCGCTCACCATGCAATTCAAAGTGACCCGGGACGTGGACGTGAACTACTTCCTGCATTGCATCAAGGCGGACTGAGCCCAATATGTCTGACAACGCAGTTCCTTGCCCCATCGCCGCCGTGCTGTTCGACCTGGACGGCACGCTGATTGATACTGCGCCGGATTTTGTGCGCATCGTGAATCAAATGCGCCTGGAGCACCAGTTGGCCCCCTTCCCGTCCCACACCATTCGCCAACAGGTGTCCAATGGCGCCCGGGCCCTGGTGACCCTGGCATTTGGCGGCGAAGAATCTAATCCGGATTTCACAGTGCACCTGGATGCTTTGTTGCAGCGTTATGAACAGGAACTGGCGGTGGAATCCCGACTTTTTGATGGACTGGATACCGCCCTGCAGGCTCTGGAAGCCCGCAACATTCCCTGGGGTATCGTGACCAACAAACCCAGCCGCTACACCGACCCGTTGCTGGTGGGGCTGAACCTCCACCAGCGCTGTGCAGTGGCCATCTGCCCGGATCAGGTGACTCATCGCAAGCCACATCCGGAGCCTATACTGACCGCCTGTGAACGCATCGGGGCAGCCCCGTCCGCCACCATTTATGTGGGCGACCATGCCCGCGACATTGAAGCGGGCAAGCGCGCCAATAACTACACGGTCGCCGCAGGCTGGGGCTACCTGAACGCCGGCGAACGGGCGGAAGACTGGTGTGCCAGCATCACCCTGCCCACGCCACAGACTTTCTGCCAATGGCTGTCAGGGCAACTGTGACAACAGAATGCTGACGCGCGCGCATACTCCGCTGGCTGATCTGATAAAATACATCACCTGAGCACCCAAAAACGGAATCGACTATGAATCAGGATTACACCCAATATCAGGCCCCCGACAACCTGCTGCAGGACAAAGTGATTCTGGTCACCGGCGCCGGTGCCGGTATAGGCAAAGCCGCTGCACTCAGCTTTGCCCGGCTGGGCGCCACTGTGGTGTTACTGGGGCGAACAGTAGAGAAACTGGAGCAGGTTTACGATCAGATCGAAGCGGAAGGCGGCAAACAGCCGGCCATCGTACCGCTCAACCTGGAATCCGCCAGTCACGTGGAATACCGCCAGATTGCAGAAACCATCGAGCAGGAGTTCGGACGTCTGGATGGCCTGCTGCTGAACGCCGCCATTCTGGGGGATATTCGCCCCCTGGAGTTTTACCCCATGGACCTGTTTGAAAAGGTCATGGCCACCAATGTGAATGCCCAGTTCATGCTGGTGCGAACCCTGCTCCCACTGCTGCGCCAATCAGAGCAGGGTTCCATTGTCTTCACCACCTCATCTGTCGGTCGCGTGGGTCGCGCCAATTGGGGCGCCTATGCCATCTCCAAGTTCGCGGTGGAGGGCATGACGCAGACCCTGGCAGATGAACTGAAAGACACCAGCAACATCAAGGTCAACTGCATTAACCCCGGCGCCACCCGCACCGGCATGCGCGCCAGCGCCTACCCGGCAGAAGAACCGGCAAGTGTTTGCCCCCCGGATGCCATCATGCCCCTCTACAATTTCCTCATGGGCACCGACTCCCAGGGAGTTACCGGCCAGTCCCTGGACGCGCAGAAAAAATAACCCCCCTCTTCAACGGCTTGCCTGGGAAAACGCCGCGGGCAAGCCGTTACTCAGCCTACCACCCCCTTTTGATCGCCTAATAGCCATCTAAGAATGACTGGAATTTGACACTGATCACAATTTGCCACCCTGCCCAGCCCACCAGATCATCGCGCCCTCGCTAAAACCTCTTGTAAAATAAGGAAAAGTCAAACGCTGTACAACATTTCGGCAAGACTGGCACGGTCTTGGCATCTATCCAGGCAGACACTTAAGCATGTCAAAGTTCGATTCAGAAGAGGAAACAGGAATGAACGCGATTGTCAGTGCGCGGATAGTAGATCTGGACAGTAATGGACTGGTGAACAATCACACCCACAAGGCCCAGTTGTTTGATGCCCGCGGCCATAAAGAGGCGCTGGCCCTGTCTCGCCTGAACGCCATCCTGCAGACCAGCATCGAACTGACGGAAATCATTCGCCTGTTCTTCACCGAAGTGCGCCGTATCGTGCCGCTGGACGGCCTGAGCTATGAACATCAGCCCCAGAATTTCAATTTCCAGCAAGGCATTCAGGAAGGCCAAGATTCCCACTATCGCATTCAGACCGACAGCGATTACCTGGGCGATCTGACCCTGTTCCGCCGCGGCAAGGGGTTTGAGCAAAAAGAACTGGAGAAACTGGATCGACTGATCTCTTCGCTGGTGTTTCCCCTGCGCAACGGATTACGTTATCAGGAGGCGGTGCGCGCCTCACTGACCGATGGCCTTACCGGCGCCGGTAACCGAATCAGCCTGGACGCGGTACTGAACCGGGAAGTGGAGCAGGCCAATCGTTATGGCCATCCCCTGTCCGTGATGATTCTGGATCTGGATCACTTCAAAGCCATCAACGACACCCACGGCCACAGCATAGGGGATCGGGTGCTGAAGACCATCGCCGACACCATCCAGAACAGCTCCCGCAATGCGGATATGACCTTCCGTTACGGCGGTGAAGAGTTCGTGGTGGTGCTGAATAAAACGGACATCGGCGGTGCCAAGATCAGCGCAGAGCGCATCCACCGCATCATTGAAAAACTCACCATCGAAGTCGGCAACCTGCAGATTCCGGTGACCACCAGTATCGGTGTCGCCAGCCTGTGCCATGGAGAATCCCAGGAGGATTTACTGCGCCGCGCGGATACTGCACTCTACGGTGCCAAGCGCGGCGGGCGCAACCAGGTGGTGGTGGCAGAACCGTCCCTGGCCAACGCATAAAAAAAGCGCCCTTGGGGCGCTCTTTTTATTCAATACCGGCGTCGACGCAAGTAGCCTCCGCGGCGCACTTCCTTTTCCACGGCGCGTTCAGAGCGGGCTTTGGCCCGACCATACAGTCCCGTGCGCTTGCGCAGTGCGGCGCCGCAGCTCTCCGCCAATTGATCAATGCTGTCTTTGTCCAGCTCCACCCAACGGCCGGCTTTCAGGTTGCGGGGTAATAACACCTCACCATATCGCACCCGGATCAGGCGGCTCACCTGGACACCCTGGGTCTCCCACATACGCCGCACCTCGCGCTTGCGACCTTCGCGCAGAATCACGTGGTACCAATGGTTGGTGCCCTCGCCGCCACGATCAACGATTTCATCGAACTTGGCCGGCCCGTCCACCAGCATGACGCCGTTGCGCAATGCCTCCAGATTCTCCTCACTGACCTGACCATGGACCCTTACCGCGTACTCCCGCTCAATGTTGGACGAGGGGTGCATCATGCGATTGGCCAGGTCACCATCGGTGGTAAACAGAAGCAGCCCCTGGCTGTTGATGTCCAGACGCCCGATCGCCACCCAACGCTGGTCTTTCAGTTTGGGGAGCGCATCAAACACCGTGGGCCGGCCACTGGGATCGGTTCGGGTACAGACTTCACCTTCCGGTTTGTAATACAACACCACGCGGCGAATGCTGTCTTCCTCGGTGGCGAAGTCAATTACGCGACCATCCACCCGCAGTTCGTCGCCTTCCTCGATCCGGTCACCCAGTGTCGCCACCTGGCCGTTCACCGAAACCCGGCCGGCGTCAATCCACTCTTCCATAGCCCGACGGGAGCCCAAGCCGACCCGCGCCAGAACTTTTTGTATTTTTTCACTCATTACTAACTAAACCCACCAACAATGCGTGAACCGGGAAAAACCGGCCAACACGCGATACCAACACAACAGTCAATGCAAATAAAACACAGTATAGTGCAGCCTCACGGCTACCTTACCGCCCTAACGGATGGCAATACTGCGTAGATAATCGAAAAAATCTAGAATACTCAACCTAAGTTAGCTCACCGGGTTTGGGATCACCGGTTTGCTCTGTCTCAGTCGGGTGGTCGAGCGCCGACTGCGCCACAGTTTGCTCTTCAGATTCAGCAGGTTGCGAATCTGCCTCTGAAGACGAATGATCGCCACCCCCCTCTGTGTCGGACTGTCCGGTCAGATCACTGTCTCCGTCTTCTGCCGCACCGCTCTCGTCCACGTCCAGCTGGCCATTGGGATCCAGGCCCCGTTGTACCAGTTCCAGCTCGGCATTGATGGTATCCAGGTCCCGAATTTCGGCCAGGGAGGGCAGCTCATCAAGGTTTTTGAGGTTGAAATAATCCAGAAAGGTACGGGTGGTGCCATACATGGCCGGCCGGCCGGGCACATCCCGATGTCCCACCACTCGAATCCATTCACGCTCCAGCAGGGTTTTGGTGATGTGGGAACTGACGCTGACACCCCTGATTTCTTCGATCTCACCCCGGGTAATGGGTTGCCGGTATGCAATCAGGGCCAGGGTTTCCAGCAGCGCACGGGAGTAACGGGCCGGCTTCTCTTCCCACAGACGGCTGACCCATTCACCGACGCTTTCCTGCACCTGAAAACGGAAACCACTGGCCACTTCTTTCAGCATGACACCCCGGCCGGCGTACTCTTCCTTCAGCTGATTGATTGCCTCAACCAACATTTCTGTGGGTGGGGCTTCCTCTTCCAAAAACAGCCCGGCCAGTTTATCCAGTTTCATGGGCTGGCCCGCCGCAAACAGCGCGCCTTCCACAATGCGTTTTACCGTTTCCTGATCAAGAGACATTATTATTTTCTTCGCTATTCGGATCGTTCAGGTCCGCCGCAGCGGCATTCAACTCTTCAGGCAGGCTGGGTTCCTCGTCCCGCTGTGCCAACACCGGCGGGGTCACCGGCTCGAAGGCGCCTTCTGCCGCTTCATCGCCCAGGCGGGGCTCATCCTCTTCCGGCCCGGCCTCGTGGGCGGATTCCCGCGCCTTCACATGGATAGGACCAAAGGCCTCGCTCTGCACCAGCTCCACCAGGGACTCTTTCACCAACTCCAGGATGGCCAGGAAGGTCACCACCACACCCAAACGGCCCTCCTCATAGCTGAACAGGCTGACGAACGGCACAAAACGATCCTGCCCCAGCCGTTCCAGTACCTGGGTCATGCGCTCCCGAGTGGACAGTTTCTCCCGGCTGACCTGGTGACTTTCGAACATATCGGCCCGATGCAGCACTTCCTGCAATGCCAGCAGCACTTCCCGCAGGTCCACCTCAGGATGGGCTTTCTCTCGCTCGAATTTGGGTTGTTCCGCCACCGCGAGATGCACTTCCCGGCCCACCCGCGGCAGCTCATCAATGTCTTCGGCCGCCTTTTTATAGCGCTCATATTCCTGCAACCGGCGGATCAGCTCCGCCCGGGGATCGTGCTCGTCGTCCTCTTCTTCGGACTGGCGCGGCAGCAGCATGCGGGATTTGATCTCACCCAGCAGGGCCGCCATCACCAGATACTCAGCCGCCAGCTCCAGGTTGAGGCTTTTCATCAGCTCCACGTACTGCACGTACTGGGCGGTGATCTGAGCCACCGGGATGTCCAGAATATCCAGGTTCTGACGCTTGATGAGGTACAACAACAGGTCGAGGGGACCCTCAAAGGCCTCCAATATGACTTCCAGAGCATCAGGGGGAATATACAGGTCCTGCGGCAGCTTGGTGAACGCCTCACCGTAAACCAGGGCAAACGGCATCTCCGCCTGGTGCGGGTGGCCACCCTCTGCGGCCTGCTCGTGATCCGGCACCGGTTCCTGCTGGTCGGAGGTCTGGTCCTCCGCCACCGCCACGGGTTCAGCGGTCTCTTCCAGCAGGGTGTCCTGTTCGGATATGGTCATTAAAAGTATCCCAGGCCCATGGCCTCTCGAACGTCTTCCAGGGTGCTCTTTGCCGCATCGCGGGCTTTCTCACAACCTTCCGCCACGATGCTCTTTACCAGATCCGGGTTGCCGGAATACTCAGCAGCCCGCAGACGGATCGGCTTCAATTCATCCTGCAAGGCATCGATCAGGGGCTTCTTACACTCCAGGCAACCGATACCCGCGCTCCGACAGCCCTCTTGTACCCACTCCCGGGTGCTGTTATCGGAATACACCAGATGCCATTGCCATACTGGGCATTTTTCCGGGTCTCCAGCGTCGGTAAGACGGACACGGGCCGGATCAGTGGGCATGGTGCGGATCTTATTCATCACGTCGTCTTCGCTGTCCCGTAACGTGATGGTGTTGTTATAGGATTTGGACATCTTGCGACCGTCCAGGCCGGGCATTTTTGAAGCCGGTGTCAGCAAGGCCTGGGGCTCCGGCAGAATTACCTTGCCGCTACCTTCGATAAAACCGTGCAGCCGCTCCTTGTCACTGAGGGTGATGTTCTGCTGTTCACGCACCAGGGCGTGGGCGGTTTCCAGGGCTTCCTCGTCGCCCTGCTCCTGATACTTGTTGAGCAGGTTGCGATACAGCTTGGCGGCCTTTTTACCCATCTTCTGTATGGCCTGCTCCACCAGCTCTTCAAAACCGGGTTCCCGACCATATAAATAGTTGAAGCGACGGGCCACTTCCCGGGTGAGCTCAATATGGGACACCTGGTCCGCCCCCACCGGCACCTGACCGGCACGATAAATCAGGATGTCAGCGCTCTGCAGCAGGGGGTAGCCCAGGAAGCCGTAGGTAGCCAGGTCCTTCTCTTTAAGCTGCTCAATCTGATCCTTGTAGGTCGGCACCCGTTCCAGCCACCCGAGAGGCGTCATCATGGACAGCAGCAAATGCAGCTCCGCATGCTCCGGCACCCGGCTCTGGATGAACAGGGTGGCAGAACCGGGGTTGATCCCCGCCGCCAGCCAGTCGATGACCATATCCCACACAGACTCCTCAATTACCCGTGGATCTTCGTAATGGGTGGTGAGCGCATGCCAATCGGCAACGAACAGGAAACACTCATATTCGTGCTGTAGTTTTACCCAGTTTTTGAGTACGCCGTGGTAATGACCGAGATGCAGGCTGCCTGTGGGCCGCATGCCCGACAGGACACGCTGCTCCGAAACTGCTGAGCTCAAGGTAAACTCCTGATTTTAATATTGTATTTAACCGTCATCAGCACCCTCCCCGACCACCTGGCCTGGGCACCGTCACGAAAGGAGTGATTATAGCGATATTCGCCACGCTGTCGAAGAGCGAAGCACTGGCAGAGGCGATTGAACAATGCGGGCCCAGCCTCACCTACGTGAATGGCGCCGGATCACCCTTGCCCTCCCGCAGGACAACCGGGGAGTCCGCTTCCAGATCCACTACGGTGGTGGTATCCATTTCGCCCCAGCCACCGTCCAACACCAGATCCACCTGCTTGCCAACCCGATCGTAGATCTCTTCCGGGTCTATCAGTGGATATTCCTCCCCCGGCAGCAGCAGTGTGGTACTCATGATGGGCTCACCGACTTCCTCCAGCAACGCCTGAACCACCGCGTTGTCCGGCACCCGCAGGCCCAGGGTTTTCTTCTTGGAATGCATCAGCCGCCGTGGCACTTCTCCAGTGGCACGCAGGATAAAGGTGTAGGGCCCCGGCGTGTTGGCTTTCAACAAACGAAAGGCCCAGTTTTCCACCTTGGCATAAATGGCGAGCTCTGACAGGTCGCGGCACAGAATAGTAAACTCGTGCTTGTCATCCAGCTGACGCAGCTGCACGATCCGCTCCAGTCCACGCTTGTTTTCCAGAGCACAGCCCACGGCGTAGGCCGCATCGGTAGGATAAATCACCACGCCACCGCCACGAATTCGGTCCGCGGCCTGCTTGATCAGCCGCTTTTGCGGGTTTTCCGGATGGATACGAAAAATGTCGGTCATGGCCCTGCCTGCCTAATGACGTTTTCTCAATGAGGATGATGATCAGCGCGCTGCCTGTTCTGCCTTCCACCCCAGCAGATCCAACACCGGACGACACTGGCCCGGCAACGCTGGCATTCGCCCCAGCTGAACCCAGCGCATGGAGGGGCCATGATAATCGCTTCCCTGGGATGCATAAAGCCCATATTTTTCAGCCAAATCAGCAAGTTGCTTAACCATATCCAGCCCATGGGTGGCCACGGACACCTCCAGGGCCTGGCCTCCGGCTTCGGCAAAGGTCTTGACCAGCCGCTCCAGCTTGCTGCGGGTCAGCTTATAGCGCCCCGGGTGGGCCACCACAGCCACGCCGCCGGCTTCCCGAATCCAGCGCACGGCCTCCACCAATTCCGGCCATTCCGTTTTCACATAGGCGGGCTTGGACTGCGCCAGGTAACGCTGAAATGCCTGTTTACGATCGCCACAGGCACCGGCCCGCACCAGGGCGTCAGCAAAGTGCGGACGGGCCGGAATCCCCTGCGGTGCAGCCTGGGCGGCCGCCTCAAACATCCCCGGATAACCCAGCTTCTCCAGTCGCTGCGCCACCAGATGCGCACGGGCTAGACGCCGCTCCATCTGCTGCTGCAATCGCGCCTGGAAGCGGGTGTCGTCAACGTTCATGCCCAGCCCCACCACATGAATGTCCATGTTGCTCCAGCTGGAGGAAATCTCCACCCCGGGAATTATTTCCAGGCCCGCCTCGGCACAGGCTGCCCGGGCCTCTGCCAATCCGGCAGTGCAGTCATGATCGGTCACTGCCAGCACCGAGATCCCGGCAGCCGCTGCCGACTCCACCAGCTGGCAGGGTGTCAGTTCACCGTCCGATGCGGTGGTGTGAGTGTGCAAATCCACGGTACTTGGCAGGTTTTGCATGAAATTACCCTATCTGATGGACCTCGGGAGTGCTTAGGCGGGTCAAATATTCTATCATTGGTGCCTCTTCAAAGATGAATTAATTGATATGAAACAGTTTTTCGACTTTTTCCCGGTTATGCTGTTTGTAGTTGCTTACTACATGAGCAAGGATATGATTCTCTCCACCAAGGTACTTCTCGCCGCCAGCGTGGTGCAGATAGCGGTATTCTGGCTGTGGAAGCGCACAGTAGAGAAAATGCACCTGGGCACCTTCGTGGTGGTACTGGTCATGGGCAGCCTGACCATTTTCCTCGACGACCCCATCTTCATCATCTGGAAACCCTCCATCGTTAACTGGTCAGTGGCGACGGTGCTGTTGGTAAGCCTGCTGATCAAGAAGAATCTGGTACGCAAGGCCGCCGAGGGGTTTCTCAAACAAACACCACATCTGAGCCTCAACATGCCCGAATCCAAATGGGCTCCCATGTGCCTGATTTGGGTGCTGTACTTTATTGCCCTCGGCGTAATCAACCTGTTTGTCTATTTCACCTATGGAGAGGATTTCTGGGTGACCTTCAAACTGGTGGGCTTCACCATCATCAATATCGCCTTTTTCATTGGGCAGTTCGTCTATCTGTCACGCTACATCACCGAAATCAAACCGGATAACAATCAGGAGTCACAGGGTTAATGTACTACGCCATTGTCAGCCAAGATGTCGAGAACAGCCTGGAGCAACGCATGGGTGCACGACCGGATCACCTGGCCCGACTGGAGGCACTCAAGCAGCAGGGACGCCTGCTGGTCGCCGGCCCGTTTCCCGCCATCGACAGCGAAACCCCCGGTGCGGCCGGCTTCACCGGCAGCCTGGTGATTGCAGAATTCGACAGCCTGCACGCCGCGCAAACCTGGGCCGATGCCGACCCCTATGTGGCAGCCGGAGTTTATGCAAGCGTGATGGTCAAACCTTACAAAAAAGTGCTGCCATAATCACCGATTGTGACCTGGTTTAATGTCACCACCGACATGAAATCGATACACTGCGCCAAAATCAAAAACAACGGGGAACCATAGTGAAACAGCTGACCAGCGCACTTGCCACACTGATCGTCACCAGCCTGCTGGCCATTCCAGGGTATGCCAAAACACTCTACATCCACGACAACCTGCGAGTGGATATGCGTACCGGACCCAGCGTTGAATATCGAATTATCGATTTTCTGCGCAGCGGCACCAGCATGGAGGTCCTGAAAGAATCCGGCGAGTGGATTCAGGTCCGGATCGGCGACAAAGAGGGCTGGATTCAGTCTCAGTACACCAGCGATGAACCCATTGCCCGTGACCAGCTTGCCCGCGCCCTGAAACAGATTCAGAGCCTACAATCTGAAAACGGCGCCCTCAAATCCCAATTGGGTGAAACCCGCAGTGAATTGGGTGGACTGAAATCGGACCACAACAAAATGAGCAGCAGTACTGAGAAGCTGCAACAGGAACTGGACCGCATCCAGAAAGTGTCCCGCAATGCCATTGCAACCGAAGCCGCATACCGCCAGCTGCAGGAAGAAGCGGAACTGCTCAAGGTGGACATCGAGAAGCTGCAGGTGGAGAACATCCGGCTGGCTGAAGACAACCTCAAAGAAGGCATCCAGTGGGGGGCCGGCGCCGTATTGCTGGGCGTCATCCTGGCTTGGTTGATCTCCAAGAGCAGTGCCAAAAAACGTCGCAGCGAGTGGTAACCACTGGCATGACGCGCATCGTGAAGTTCATGTAGATGCACAGATCCTCACACAGCGCCGGCGCACCTACATGGTAGCGCCGGTTTTTTTCATGGCCTCAATTTCGTCCACGCTGAACCCGGCCTCCGTCAACACCTCCCGGGTGTGCGCCCCCAAGGCCGCGCCGGTAAAATCGTAGCGGGGTGGCGTACCAGAAAACTTGACCGGAGATGCCAACTGGCGTTGGGAACCGCCGCCAGCGGTGGGCACCTCCACCAACAGTTCCCGGGCAGCGATCTGGGGATGCTCGCAAGCTTCATTGAAACTGAGCACAGGCTCAACACAGGCGTCCAGAGCACTGAACACCTCCACCCACTCCGCAAAACTGCGGGTTTTCAGCACTGCGGCAATATCCTGCTTCAAAGGGCCCTGGATATCCGGATTCAGAGCCAGCCCCTTGGCAGACCATTCCGGATGGCCAATGGCCTGGCAGAACTGGGCGAAGAATTGAGGTTCAATGCCGGCCACCGACAGCCAACGCCCATCAGCGGTTTCATAGCAATCGTAGAAACTGCCGCCATTCAGCTGGGTATTCTCAAGTTCGGGTTCAACCCCACCCACCAGCGCCGGCGGCGCCGTCAGGGCATGCATGGAAAACGCGGCGTCGGTCATACTGATATCAAGGTGCTGGCCCTCCCCGGTCTGCTGGCGATGAATCACCGCCGCCAGAATGGCCATAACCGCGTGATAGGACCCACCGGCCACATCCGCCACCTGAACATTGATCGGCGCCGGCCCACTGCCTTTGCGCCCGTTGTAGCCGGTGACGCCGGCAATAGACAGGTAGTTGAGGTCATGCCCCGCCCGCTGCCGATACGGCCCGCTCTGCCCGTAACCGGTGATCGAGCAGAAGATCAGCCCGGGGTTCTCAACCTTCAAGGCTTCGTAACCCACCCCCAGGCGATCCATTACACCAGGGCGAAACTGTTCCACCACAATATCGTACTGCTGTACCAGGCGCTTTACCGCCGCTACAGCATCCGGCTTTTTCAGGTCCAGCGCCAAGGACTTTTTGGAGCGGTTCAGAAAGCCATGGCAGGCGGATATCCCGTCGTCCATGGGTGGCAGCATCCGCACCATATCCGGCCGGGTGGGGCTTTCCACCCGCACCACCTCTGCCCCCCAGTCCGCCAGGATCATGGCACCAAAAGGCCCCGGCAACAGAGTGGTAAAGTCCAGAACACGCAGGGAAGAAAGGGGTCCGCTCATATTTATGTCCAAATGCCAGTCTACTGTTACAATTAAATGGTTGATTTACATACTAGGTGGCGGCCCATACTGAATACATGACCAGAAAGTTCAAAAAGCCTGGCTATTTACGCCATTTGTTTGCCTTATTCAGTTCTCTGGGGCAACATGCCACCGCATCGTTCGATAAACTGCGTGATAATGAAAACTAGTACCGTATCTGTTCACTACGTTAATGCTTGCTTGTCCCGCGCCCGCCAGGCCGGCCTGGATACTCAGCCCTTCATCACCCGACTGGATGTCTCGCCAGAGATCCTGGAAGACCCCACTGCCCGGGTGCCCAGCGAAGAGTATGTGCGCCTGTGCATGCAACTGGTGATGGCCACCCACGACGAGTTCCTGTTGCTGGGGGGCATTCCCCGCACCCGGCCTGGCACCTTTGCCCTGATGGCCCACGCCAGCATGCCCGCAGGAAACCTGAAACGGGCGATTCTGCGTTTTTTCCAGTTTTACAATCTGCTGCTGGACGACCTGCATTTCAAGCTGAGCCGCAGAAACGATGAGGCGATCATCAGTGTTCGGTTTGATGATCCCGAGCTGGACTGGGATCACCAGACCACCGACAGCGTACTGGTGCTGCTGCATCGCTTCTTCAGTTGGCTGATCGGTCAACGATTGGAACTCACCCAGGTATCCCTGAGCGGTGAGCCACCGGTACACCGGGAGGAATATCAACGGCTGTTCCGCACCCGCATTCTGTTCAACCAATCCAGGAATGCCCTGCATTTCAAGCAAAAGTACCTGGACAACCCGGTCACACAAAGCGAGTCCACACTCAAAGAGTTTCTGCGGGAAGCCCCTTACAACCTGGTGGTGATTCCGGACAACGACGATAGCCTCACCGCCAAAATCCGCCACATTATCGGCAACGATTTCCGCCATGACTTTCCGGATTTCGAAGCGGTGGCCCGCTCCCTCAACAGCACCCCCCAGACCTTGCGCCGCCACCTCAAGCAGGAAGGCACCTCCTATCAGGAAATCAAGGACACCATGCGTCGCGATGCGGCCATCTACTATCTCAACCGTTCACAACTGACCATCAATGAGATAGCGGATCTTATGGGATTCTCAGAACCCAGCACCTTCCACCGCGCCTTTAAAAAGTGGACGGGCCTCACCCCCGGCGCCTATCGCCAGAACAGCGATCAGGAAATGATTTAGGCCATCTGTCTATACTGAACAGATAACCCAAAGAGCGAGGGAACATGCAACGACACACCTTAGATGTGTTCATGGGATTCGGGGGCGTTCACCCGGCCGAAAACGACCGTGCCCTTCGCTGGGGTGGCTATCTGGAAGCGCCGATGCTCGTCATCGCCCTCTGGATACTGATGGACTGGTACCTGATCACCAACGATATGCTGGACGCCCAATCGCGCCTCATACTGGATTGGGTGGTCTGGGGGTTTTTCCTGCTGGAAACCACTGCCCTGACTTTGCTCACCCAAGACAAGATTCGTCATTTGACACGAAACTGGGCAAATATAGCCATTATAGTGCTGGCATTCCCTCCATTGTTTGAAGTGAACGAAAAGTTCGGCATATTGCGCCTTATTCGACTGGCGTTCCTACTGGGCTTTTTCAGCCACAATTTCCGCATCGTAATGAATGTCCTGCGCCAGAACCACCTGGGTAAGACCCTGGTCGTCAGCGCCGTATTGATCACCGGAGCCGGCATCCTCATCGCCGGCATCGACCCAGCCATCAAAACCCCGGTGGACGGCATCTGGTGGGCTTGGGTCACCGTCACCACCGTCGGCTATGGGGACGTTGTTCCCGCCAGCGTTGCCGGCCGGGTGTTCGCATCCCTGCTTATCCTGATGGGGATCTGTCTGGTGTCATTGATTACCGCCAACGTCTCAGCATACCTGCTATCTCGTTCCTCACAGAAAGAGATCCGTTACGAACAAAGGGAGTTGCGCAAACTACTTGATATGGAGGAGCGCATGGCAGAACTGGAAAAGAAAGTTGACACAATTCTGGAAGTCCTGCAGAAAAACAAAAATTAGCTCACGCCCTTGTACGAAATCTCCCACATTTTTACCTCTCACCTGTCTCTATAATGGCGGCGCGGTTGAAAAGCCTGGTGGCAGCGGACCTGCCAGCCTACGGAGCCACATTCAACTACACGCAATACCAAGCAGCAGTACCAGGCCGTTGTAACAGGCAGTTGTAAACAGGGACGAACCATGAGAGCAGTCAACACGGCGGAGTGCCACTATTTTTCCAGCAAGGAAGCCGATAACGAGTTTCTGCAAAAGCTGCTGACCAGTGTTAACAAACGATTTTTCCAAAACAGGATAAAAGCCCATGTCCTGTGGGATGTTCCAAAGGGTACGGTGTCACTGTTCATCGGTGAGCGCGGCCCCAATTTTCACCCGGGTGATGAACTCTACAGCGTGTTAGCGACCGCCAGAACGCTGATCGAAGCCGGGCAACCCAACAGCGCCATACCTCACCTGGAAGCCTGTGCTGCCGCCAATCATGCGGATTCTAAACTACTGCTGAGCCATATTCTGAAGCGAATCGGCGATGACCGTTGGCAGAATTTTGCCCGGGAATACAATCAACAAACGGCCACTGTACGGGCAGTGCCCGCCGCCTGTTACTATTCAGATAGCCGCACCATTGCAATTCACCCTCACTTGCAGGAGCTCAACACGCCGCAGTTCGTGCTGAAGTATCTGCTCTATCATGAGTGTTGCCACCAACTCATTCCCAGCCCCTTGGAACAGGCTCACCCACCGGAATTCATGGAATGGGAACGCAAGGCCCCGAACAGAGAGCGTGCACTTGCCTGGCTGGAAAAGCAGGGGTTCCCAACCTTACGAACCACCCATGCTCCGTAACGCAGGAGCCACGGTCGCCGCTCTACTGATCAGCGCCTCGATTTCTGCATCCACCTGCAATCAACCAACGGTTCCCTGCCTGCAGGAACACGTCGCAAAACAACTGGATGCTCTTGGCCTCCCTACCGATTCGCTACTTCATGAACACTATCGATTTGAGGCGGAGACCCTGTACAACCAGCCAGCGGCAAAACTGTCGCCACTGCAAAAAGAGTTGATGAGGGAGGAGAAGCTGATTCAGCTTGTCCAGAGCGGCAAACTGGATGCTGCCCAAGCGCAGTCAGAAGACATCGGCCACCCACTCCAGGACCTGATGGTGCCACAAGGCGCTCACCTCATCGTCCAGAAACTAACACTCAATCTGGACGACGAGAGCGCCGAGCAACTTAAACGCGAACGCCTGGAAGCCAGCATGCATCAAGGCAACGCTCCGGATCTTGAATTGATTGAGATCGCGCGCCATGAAATCCTGGGAGGCGATCCAAAGAAAGGGTTGACTACCCTTAACAACGTTCAGGTGAACGAATTCAGCGACATCGCCCTTGCCAACGAGCTTGCCATAGTGCGCCAACTGGGCCATGCATCAGAGGCCCTTTTTCTGAATCCGGCTGCCGCCAAAGGCAACTGTGATCAAGACAGTGACTTGCTGTATTCCAGCGTCAACCGTTTCTTCTCACCGGAACATCAACAGCTGATAGAGCCACTGTGGAATACACCGCATCTACCACAAGCCTGGCGCGCCCAACTGGCTCTGTCGACCCTGTATCGCAACGCAGGAGCTTGCGATCTTCTGATTTCGCTACACATTAATCAGGTTATTCATTCCGCCTTACAATTCGGTGCGCACTCGGAGCAGGATGGGCAAGATCTGATTTTTTTACTGCGCGCAATAAGGCGGTACAGCGCCTTGTGAGCTCCTCAAACTGAGCAATTTTTTGCTCAACAAAACCACCAGCCAATTCATAAGAAGACACATTCAGCGCAAAAATTTTCGCTGTAAAATCGAAATTATTTTTTCGTTTATGTATTGTTTTTGTAAGGCAAAAACAAACCAAGCAAGCGCTCATTTTTAATCAAAACTTAATCACAATTTCGTGTAAGAAATTGCTCAATTTGCTGCAATCCTATTGTTTTGAAAAAACCTCATTGCTAACCTAGCCGCCGTTCCAAGTTGACTGCTGATTTGGACGGGGCAAGACCATGTAAGCGGGGGCTTATGAACTACAGGTCTTGACCTTATATCTAAGGATGGGAGTTAAAATGAATCAGAGCATCTCACGATTCCGCAATCTGGCGGACTGGCCAAACCATGAGTGGAAAACAATAAACATTCATTTGTTTATTGCTGCGAACTTTAATCGCTACTGCTCCGGCCTGATCAAAAAAATCGGCTTGCAATACCTGCCCAGCGACGCAACAGACTCCATGATGAGCCTGTTTTGCGACATCGCTTACAAGCCCTTAAAAACCGTGCATGAGAAGAACCTGGATGCGATGGGCAACCGCCGCAACCAGATCATGCTGGGCACCCTGAAAATGATCACCAACACACGCATGGTGGACGCACTCATCAAAGAGTACCCCTCATACGTGGCGTTAGAACAAATGGTGGAATTCAGGGACGAAGACAACGGGTTTGATAGTTCTTTCGCGCCGGAGGAATACCGTTCATCCCTACCCCAGGTGCTAGGTGAGACCACCTTCTTCGCAGCAGAAACCTGCGATATGGACCCGGAAGAAACCGACCTGGAAGCCGAGCGGGAGAAAGACCGCATCACCGTTATGCTGGAGATGCTGCGATCTTATCTGACGCCGGTGCAGTATCGCCACATACGCTATGCTGTTTGTGAAGGATTAAGCTCCCAGGAGATTGCGGACCGTACCGGACACTCAGTAACCAACGTTCGCATCATGTTGTTGAACGCACGCAAGAAGATGCTGGAACTGGTTCCGCCCCATCTGACGGAATCCATGCAAGAGTTTTTGCATCGCAAATAAGGCAGCCGAGTGGAAAATTTCTCGCAGATAAAAGACAGCGAGCTTCCCGATGTGCTTTTCGACATCATCAGAGAGCGGCCTGAGCGATGCGTATATGCCCTGATAGACGGCACCGCCAACGACGTCATGCTTAGCCACTTTTTTCAGACCGCCCCGGATGCAGCTTATTATCCGCTGTTTCTGGGCACGGATCTGGAGGACTGCATCCCCAGGTCACCTTATCTGGTGCAGATCAGATCGAAGCACCTGGATTTTATCCACTACTGCTGCGATGAGCCTGCTCCCATCTGGTTCACTTCGCCGCTACCCATCGCACAACAACCAGACTTCTGGAAATCCAGACTTTACGTCGAGCTTACCGATGGAAGACAACCCTTGTTTCGCTATTGGAGCGCAGGAATACTGGAGCCCTTTATCAGCACTCTTGAGCAGTCTCAAGCGCGGCAATTCCTGGCACCAGTGGAACACCTGATCACACGGCTATCAGGTCAGCGCTGCTGGCATAGTCGACACATACAAACCGGGACAACAACACACGCCACTCCGGGCAGCTGGCAACTGACCGAGCCGCACCTGCAGGCATTCCAAACCCATTTTTCCCGAATCCTGGCGCGGGAAATGGAAAACAGTCTGTGGGATCGAATACCGGAGTTGCTGTCACGGATTCACCCAATCCTGATCCCGCACAAAATCCAGAATGGACTGAACAAGGGTACTGAGCTTGGGCTGAACCGGGACGCAGCCCTCAGCCGGTTTATCGAGTGCCAGTTGCGGTGGGGAGAAAACTTTTGGGAGCAGGACGGATTCCAGGGGCTTTGGTGCCGGAGCGGTTCGGATAACGACTTTCTGGAGCGATTGGAACAGATCCGATAGCGATGAATCAGGTAGGCGTACTGGGGTATTGGGTATTGAGGATGGAGTGGTGAACCACCAGGCCGACCACTCCGATTCTGCTTAGCTGCCCATTTTGGACTGCAGGTAATTTTTCATACCCACCTTGTCCATCAACTCCAACTGGGTTTCCAGCCAATCGACATGTTCTTCTTCCGATTCGAGGATGTCGACAAACAATTCTCGCGACACATAATCCTGGGCTTTTTCGCAATAAGCGATTGCTTCTTTCAAATCGGGAATCGCGTCCATCTCCAACTTGAGATCACACTCCAGCATTTCTTTAACATCTTCACCCACACGCAATTTGCCGAGGTGCTGATAGTTAGGCAGACCTTCCAGCAACAGAATACGATCCGTCAGTTTGTCGGCGTGCTTCATTTCATCGATGGATTCGTGGTACTCGTGTTCTGCGAGCTCATCGAGCCCCCAGTTTTTGTACATCTTGCTGTGCAGGAAGTATTGGTTAATGGCGACGAGCTCATTACCCAATACCTTATTGAGATATTCAATAACCTTTGCATCACCCTTCATGGGGCTCTCCTTACGGGATTACAAAAAAAATGTAAAAAGAAGCTAACCGCTAAAAGGTAAACCTAATAACGGGTGATTGCAAAGCTAAGTTTTATAGGATCAGGTTCTCACTGGTCAAGCTGTGCTGCCGCAGGCAGCTCTTGGCATCACTGCCACACTTTCCGCATTGTGAACCCACCCCGGTTTTATCACGTAGGGATTTGTAGTCGTTAACACCTGATTTTGCGGCTTCCTGGATGTGCTTTTCTGTGACACCCTTACAAATGCAAACGTACATGTTCTTACTTATCCCCTCCAAGTTTGGAAAGAATAATATTGAGAATGCGAATAATTGTCAATTACAAAAGTGTGACGTTTGCAACAATTTGTCAGGAATCCTGATGCTCGACTTCCCGTTGCTGGATTCTACCGGTGTCCGGGCCCGAAACAGGCTCCTGGCCTCCAGCCATTTCGTCAACTTCATTTACGTGATATACACCTGCAGGGGTAAACTGGGAGGGTCCTGCCACAGGTTGATAATTGGCAAGTTTCCGGCGCACATCGTCTGCCGTGGCGACAGGTTTGTCGGGAGTGCCTTTACGCGCTTTCCTTTTGAACAAATGGGTAAAAAAGGTTTTCTTCATAACGAGTTGTGGCTCAGAGGTGGCGATACATACAACTTCCGTGCCCATTGCAGGCCACTTCAGAGTGCTGCCTAGACGCGATGTTTATCAAGCCCGGAATTATGACTCCTCGGTTTCTGGAACTCAAGAACTAGCGGCGGTGCCCATCCTTGACTGAGGATGAACACCGCCGGAATGGAAGCTCAGGATTTATTTCAGAACCAGGTACAGAGCCGCATTGCCCCGCAGCAAACGCAGCAACAATTGGCTCTTGCTCTTCGCCAAGGCCGACTTCATGTCGTCCAGGTCTTCTACCCGCAGCTTGTTTACGCTGGTAATAATGTCCCCTTCACGCAATCCGGACACCTGGGCGGCTGATCCAGGGTCCAATGACTGGACCAACACACCTGCCGGGTCCTTACTGTTGGCCAGGTGAGCACCATCCAGGAATTTGTGGAGGCTGTTGGAGGCCAGTACCGCTCCGCTGGACTCGCCAATTTTGGCGGTCAGCTGCTTGGTGCCGCCATCGCGAATCACTTTGATTTTGACTTTGTCTCCCACCCGTCGAATACCTACAGCGTTGCGCAACTGAGCTGCCGATTTCATGCCCTTACCATCAAACTCGATGATGACATCGCCCTGCTTGATACCGGCTTTATCCGCCGCAGAGTCTGGTTGTACCTCAGACACCACCACGCCTTGTTTGCCATCCAGGTCGAAGGCCTCCGCCAGATCCGGCGTCAGATCCTGGATCACCACACCCAGTTGACCACGCTTCACCTCACCGTGCTCGAGTATCTGCTCCAAACTGTGGCGCGCCATATTGGTGGGAATCGCAAAGCCGATGCCCACGTTTCCGCCCGCAGGTGCGATGATGGCCGTATTGATGCCCACCAACTCCCCTTTGAGGTTCACCAGTGCGCCGCCGGAGTTCCCCGGGTTAATAGAAGCATCCGTCTGGATGAAGTTTTCGTATCCTTCGATACCCAAGCCGGTACGACCGATGGCACTCACCACACCAGTGGTCACAGTCTGCCCCAAACCGAACGGGTTCCCTATGGCCACTACGAAATCCCCCACCCGGGTGGAATCGGAATCCGCCATTTTCACTTCCTGCAGGTTATCGCCTTTAATTTTCAGGATTGCGATGTCCACATCCGGGTCCGACCCCACCAGCGTTGCGTCGAAGGAACGGCCATCGTTCAGCGACACCTTGATCTCATCTGCACCGTCGATCACATGAAAGTTGGTAATTACCGTGCCGGCCTCGCCATCCACAATCACACCGGAACCGGCACTTTGCGATCGTTTCATTTGTGGCGCCCGTTGATTTGGGCCGAAGAAGTGACGAAAGAAAGGGTCGTTCAGAAGAGGGTTCATCTGTTGCCGGGAGGCAAAGGTTGAGATGTTGACCACCGCGGGGTTTACTTTCTCCAGCATGGGGGCCAGGGATGGGAGCTGATTGCCATCTCCATCCTGCAATGGCCACACGGCAAACGCCGGGACGCTGACCAACACCATCAGGAAAACTGCCAAAACACGTTGTCTCAGCTGCATGGGAAACTCCTTACAATTTATTCAATCAGGAAATTTCCCATTTCGACCGAAGGGGGTTTAGTTAGTTCCGCCAAAGCCTCTCATCGGCATAATGGTTTGCATGACCTGGCCCACTCGCCCACTCACATCATGCAACACGGTCAGCACCTGCCCTACGCCTGTCTCGTCCAACAGAGCCTCACTCTGTAACCCGATCCACTCCCCTTGCGGGAGTCGCCCCAAATGCAGCTGGATGTCTGCATTGATGGTGCCGACCTGATCCCCGAGACTGAGTTGGCCCACTCCATTTCCAAAATCCGCAGCCAGTGCCGCCAGCATGAATGGTGTATTCGGCTGGCCGTCAATCACCTGCGCCGGCAGCCTGATCCACGCACTTCCCCTGCCGGTCTCATCAAGCCCACTGATAGGGCGCAACTGAACGGTGGTATGCAATCCCGGCGGTGGATTCCCGGACTGCCCAAACAGGATATCGCCAAACGAGACGCTATCCAGGCCCTCTGGATTGGGCAGTGCCGCCTGGTGTCGGGGTGCATGGGCCGGCAAAGACAGCGGCTCAGGTTTCACAAACAAACCACTGGCCACGGCCACCAGGCTACCACCGGCTGTCAGCTTCGCCTGCAGCAGGGCAATTCGCTTGCCAGCCCGAACAGCGCTCACCTCCACCTGCAGCGGTGTACAGGGCACCGGGCGAATCAAATCGATGGACAACCTGGCGGGCAGCAACTGAAGCCCCGCTACCTCGTGTTCCAGGCAATGGGCCAAGAGCCCGGCTGGGGCCCCGCCATGCAGTACCTCAGGGTGCCAAGGACTACCGGCGAGGGGGGTCGGCACAAAGTCGTTGCCTTGAACTTCAAACAATACTGCTGTCACGTTATTACCTTAAATCAAAAACAAATCGACAAAACCCACCAGAGTTATACTCAGCCCCCCGAACAGAACCGGCCACAAGGCCATGTCCCTCAAGCTGCCGGAGACTCGGGCAAAGCCTGCGAAGAACGCCACCATCAGGTGTGCAAACAAGGTGAGCCCCACCAGGGCCGCATTGTTTGCATCAAACGCCAGGATGCCCCAGACGAGAAAGGCGGACACCGTGGAGATGATGCCATCACGCACGTTATTGACGTCGGCCAGGTTGGCCAGATACAGCACCCCCAGGGATGCACTTAATGCCGCGAAAAAACTCAACCCCGGTGTAACCGGCAGACCATAGCCCAGCAACCAGAACAACAGGCCTCCCGCTACAGCACGCAAAATCACGTCCAGGGTAATCGCTACGTTTTCACTGAATGCCGACAGTAGCATGCCGCGACTGACCGGACAGGAACTGAAATCCGGGGCGCCCATATCCCCGATGGTATGGATGGAGCGGGTTGTCGTTGCCATAAAGCGTCCTCCCATTTGGTACGCAAGCATTTGGTCCGCGAGGTTTGTAGCTGGGTTTCAGATTAGTCCTTGACGCAGGCTCGCAAAAGTGGCATTTATGACAATATGAATGCTTCTTTTGCCATTACGGAGAGAACAATATGACCACAAAGCTGGCAATATTCGCATATGACGGATGCTTATCGACTTCCATCACTGGCCCGACAGATGTCTTCCACATCGCCAATATCCACCAACGAGTACGCAAGGAAAACCCTGGTAGTCCTTTGTTTTCATGGAAAATATACTCACCGGACGGCAAGCCCGTGCACACCTCCACCGGCATCACCATTGCTGTGGACGGCCGCTACGAAGAAGCAGGCACTCCTGACATCTGCCTCATTCCCGGCATCGACCATGCTTTTGGCTATGAGGTCACCAAAAAGACCGAAGAGATGCGCAGCGTGATGGGCAACCTGATCAAGACCCACCACGCCAGAGGCGCAGCCATCGCCTCCAACTGCAGTGGCTCTTTCCTGTTAGCAGACACCGGTTTGCTGGACGGTTACGAGGCGACTACCAGCTGGTGGCTGGCCCATCACTTCACTCACTCATTCCCCAAAGTACATCTGCGGCTGGAAAAAATGGTCACCGAGCAAAATAATGTTTACTGCTCTGGGGCGGTGACTGCTTATATGCACCTGTGCATTCGTTTGATTGAGCGTTTCGCCGGTCCCAGCATCGCCAAGTGCTGCTCCAAAACCGTGATGTTGCAGAATAAGGAATCCACCCAGGCGCCTTACATTCCAGTGCCCCACCATTTCAAACAACAGGATGAACTGGTGAAAAACGCGGTGCAGTGGATGCAGGAAAATCTCGATCAGGAGTTTCAGCTGGACGCGCTTGCCAGCCAACTGGCAGTGAGCCCGCGAACGTTCATTCGCCGCTTCAATCAAGCCACCGGCAAGCCACCCAAACAGTATTTTCAGAAGCTGCGTATTGACGAAGCCAAACGTTTACTGGAATCCACCGCCCTGAGCGTGGACGATATTACCGAAAAGGTGGGTTACGTAGACGTCAGCTCCTTCCGCAGGCTGTTCAAGCGCGAAGTGGCGCTCTCCCCCACGGAATATCGCAAGCGATTTTCCCGCTGAGGAGGTGGGAAAAATTAAGGATGCGCACGTCACCCGGCCTGAAAGCCCTGCTCACAATAACGGGACAGGTAGCGCTGGAACTGGGTGACGCTCATGGCCGGTGCCAGATATTCACCCTGTAAGTAATCGCACCAATAGCGCTCCAGATACTGAAAGTGCTCCAGAGTCTCCACACCATTGGCCAGCACTTTGATATTGAGCTGATGAGCCAGTGTGATGATGGCCGACGCCACGGCCGCGTCGTTGCGATCCGTCATCAGATCGGACATCAGGCTCTTGTCAATTTTCAGAACATCCACTTTGAATCGGCTGAGCAGACGCAATGATGTGCCCCCCATACCAAAGCGATCGATGGCAATGGCTGCACCACGACTGCGTAGTTCCTGCAGTGTACCGGTGATGGAATTGAATTCGTCGTTCAATGCCGTTTCCGGGACCTCGAACTGAATGGTGTCATATTGAAGTCCGGTGATGGCCAGACAGCGCTCCAGAAAGCTGAACAGCTGATCCCGGTTGCGCATGATCAGCCGCGGTAGCCGTACCCCCAGGTGAAAGTTGACGCCGAACTGATGATGCAGTCTGGACGTTTCCTGGCACGCCTGCATTAACGTCCACTCGAAGACCTCCGCCAACATGCCGGCGCTTTCAAGATGTTCATAAACCTCATCCTGCTGAATACCGAGCTCACTCAAAGCCGGCCAGTGGAGGACCGCTTCCACCGCGTGCAGGGAGCCGTCCATGCCATCCATTTGCGGCTGGAAGCGCAGCGCCAACTGACCGGTATTGAAGGCCTGGTGCAATCTGGCCTCCAGCTCCACTCGCCGCTCCACTTCGCGATTGAGGGCTTCCGTGAAAAACTGAAAATTATTGCGACCCTTGGCTTTGGCATGGTACATCGCCATATCCGCATGACGGGAGAGATCCACAATATTGCTTCCATCGGCAGGAAAATTGGCGATCCCGATACTGGTGGTTACCACCACCTCCTTGCCATTAACTGGAATCGGCATCTGCAATGCTTTAATAATATTGGTTGCCACCCGGGAGCAATCCTGCAAGTGCTTGAGGTCCGTTACGATCAGGGTAAACTCGTCCCCCCCAGGCGTGCCACTGTATCTTTGGTTCTGACCTGCTCCCGAATGCGCTGCGCCACCACCCGCAGCAATTCATCCCCCGCTTCATGGCCAAGACTGTCATTCACATCCTTGAATCCATCCAGGTCCAGGAAGCACACAGCAAAGTGCCGGTTGTCACGAGTCGCACCGTTGATCTCCTGTTGCAGGCGATCCAGGAACAGGCGCCGGTTGGGGAGGCCGGTTAACTCATCGTAATAGGCCAGCATTTCAATAGTGGCATGGGCCTCATGTAACTCGGTGTGGTCCACCAGGGTACACACATAGCGGGTTGCCACGCCGTGATTATCACTTACCGGTGACACCTGCTGATACACCCATATGGAGCTGCCATCGCTGGCCAGAATCCGCACCTCGCCCCGCCATTGCCTGCCTTCTGCCAGGCTCTCTCGCATGTCATTAACAACGCTTTCATCAAAATCCTTGGGAATGAACGATTGGTAGCTCAAGCCCAAAACGTCGATGACGTCATAGCCGGTCAGTTCAGAGAAAAAGGGATTTGCGTATTGAATAAAGCCCTGGGTATCGGTTACCACCACCGAGGTGGCACTGCTCTCTACGGCCTGGTGCAGTTGCTTGAGTTGAAGCTCCATATCCAGCCGGTGGGCATACTCATCCAGCCTGTCCAGCGCCGTGCTGACGTCTTCTTCCAGCTCCGCCAGAGTGAAACTATAAAGGTCTGAAAAATCGTCTTCCCACTGAGAGCACAGCACCAGCATACCAACGGATTTCTGCTTGAAGCGAATCGGAATCACCGCTACCGCGCGCAGCTGCTCCTGCCGGATCAGTGTGCTCCAATAAGCCGGCAGCACCTGGTCGGGGCTTAATTTCAGGACCGCTGCCTGATTGCTGAAAATGGCGCGTACCACCGGGTCGGATTGCTGTTGGTATTCGCCACAACACAGTTGCGGCGCACTCCCCAAACCGCCCGATTGAACCACGGGGATGACCCGATCCCCATGCTGTATACCGACCCAGGCGAAACTGTAGCCGCCCTGATGCACCGCCAGTCGGCACAGCAACTCGAATAGATCCGTCCTGGTTTCGCAGAGCGTTCTCTGCTTGTTGAATTCCCTTAAAAATCGATGGATCAGAATGAGGCGCTTAAGCGCCCCCTGCATCTCTACTAACAAGGGCAACTACCTGAAGGCTTTTCGTCAGTCTACGCCAACTGTGCCGCAAACATAACCTGTCTCGGGCCGATCTCGACTGCGGAATTCGCGGATAAGCAAATGCTTTCAGCCCTTTACAGAGTGCAAATATTTATTTCAGCAAAGCGTCAGAGTTTCGCCAATCCTGAGCACACTACGAGGCACATGAGTGTTCGCCGCCAGGAAACGCTCTTTCGGTTCCATCATAGGCTCAGTGGTCAGGCGGATGGTGCCCCAATGCATGCCGATCAAACGACGGGCGCCAATGTCTTCACCGATTTGAGCCGCCTCTTCGGGAGTAGTGTGCACCGATGACATCAGGGTTCGAGGTTGGTAGGCACCAATGGGTACCAGCCCCAGGTCGAACCCATTGAAGTGATCACCGATGTCCCGGAACACTGGACCATAGGCAGTGTCTCCGGCAAAGTATATCCGCCGTTTTTCACTCTCAAGGGAAAATCCGCACCACAAGGTTTTGTTGAGGTCGAACAACCCGCGACGGGACATGTGGATGGCCGGTAACGCCGTCACCCTACACGACGCAGCCTTCACCTCTGCATACCAATCCAACTCCGTCACCCGGCTGAATCCCTGTTTATGCAACAGTGATTTTAACCCCAGGGGCACCACCACCTGGGCCTGGCCGAAGCGCGTCGCCAAATGACCCAGAGCACGGGTATCCAAATGATCATAATGATTGTGGGACACCAGAATGCAATCCACCGGCGGCAGTCGATCAATGGCAATCGCAGACGGTACCAGGCGTTTGGTGCTGCGCGATGGTACCGGGGAGGCATAATCCGTCAGGTAGGGATCGGTCAACAAGGTGATGCCGTCCAGTTGAATCAGAAAGCTGGCATGGCCCAGCCAGAGGATTTTGTCCTGGTCTCCTGCTGCCCGATACGCGTTCAAGGCCTCGTCTTCTGATAGCACATGGTCCGGCGGCAATGGATTCTTGCCCGCCAAACGCATTAACTCTCCGGCGAAGTGGGCTGCTTCGCGGGCGACCTCCGCACTGAAGGCCGGTCGGGTCGGACTCCCGGGAGGATTGCAGAAACCACTCCGGGTATGATGGGGCTTATCCGGGTTATACCAGGGATTACGCGGCATCGTTACTATCAGGTTTGGATTTGAGCTTGGTCAGGACATCGGCGAATTTTCGGAACACATCGTTGTGCGTCAGAATCCCCGCCAGCTTCTCGTTTTTAGTGATCAGCGCCGAGCCGAGATGCTTGTCCGCCATGACTTTCAGTACGTTCTCCAACGGGCTATGGATATCCACCACATAGGTGCGTGAACTGTAGATATCCTTAACGTAGAGTTCGTCTTCCAGTGACGCGCTGCTGAATGGTGACGCCACAAACTTGATATCCCGATCCGTGAGCACGCCCACCAACTTGCCGGCTTCCGTCACCGGCAAATGATGGAAACCCTGCTTCTCCATCATGGCAATGGCATCCTGCAGTGGTTCATTCACGTCAATACTGTAGGGAAATGGGGTCATGGTTGTTGCCAGTGTGGGAATGGATTTCATACCCTGCCTCCGATGTCTTTCGACCGTTCATTCTTTTTGAATAGGCGCTGCCAAAGATAACCACCACCTTCATCCTGGCCGCTGATCACATACTTTAGCACATTGGAATTGCACACCGTCCACAGCATCTGATTCTGCACGTGACTACGGCCACACAACAGCACCTCATCATCGATGCGCAGGCAAAAATCTTCGGCCGGCAACACATGACAGGCGCCATTGCGCACCACCATCAACACCATGGCCGGCAGCTGCACGCTGCGATTCTGGGGATGGACTGAGAGATGGCGGGCTTGTATATCCCGCCCGTGCCTGAGCATTTCATACATTGCCGGCGCGGTATCCCGATCAATGATCAGGGACCAGCTGTCCAGCGGGTTGTCCCGTACCAGCACATCAAAATGGCGCACCAGTTTCTCACACCATTCCTCGTCGTGCTGTTTGATTTCTTCCAGGAACTGGATTAGCAATGGCGTCTTGATGAGGGCCATGATGCGTTGTGCCACGATGATGTTGGGGTCCATGATCATGTTGATCGAGGCCGCTTTAAAGACGGGTGAATTGTGATGGCTGTTCTGACGCGCCACCACCATCAGGTTCTTTTTCAGGTCCTTTGCTGTCAGCACGATGGAGAGATTGTTGGCATCGTCCGAGGTGCCGGCGACGATGCCAACTGCACTCTGGATACCGGCTTCCATCAAAGTATGGGCCTCGGTACCCAGGCCTTTCACCACCCACAGGTCGTCTTTGATTTTCTGCGTGTCGGGATTGGGTTCAACGATCACGGTTTCCAGCTCTAGCTGATCAAAGCGACGCTGAATGGCTTTGCCCAAGCGCCCGTACCCACAGATGATCCAGCGCCCTTTTTCCGGCTTCATCACCGATTGCAGGGAGCGATGCTGGGGGCTGATCAGCCAGTTATAGGCCAGTTGCCGATAGGGATGGAATACCGCGTTACACAGGTACTCTGCGAACGTTTCAAACGGGTCCACCACATGGTCGGTGTTAAATGAGCGCAGGTTGCCGGCGTACTCCCGGGTAGCCACCCGACTCAACACCATGCGCGTGGGTGCCAGTAACTTACTGGCCAGTGCGATGTACAAATTAACATGATCATCGTCGGTCAGGCACAACACGCCGATGCAGTTTTCCAGGGCTACACCGGCATCCTGCACTACATCCGGTTCGCTGGCGTTGGCGCACAAACTGGGAATATCGAACGGCAGATTGTCCAGCTCCAGTGCATCGATCCGGCTTTGTTTCAGTTCCACCACTACCGACTGGATACCCCGGCGGGCCAGGTCCGCCACCACCGCGCTGCCGGTAAGACCGTAGCCACAGACCAGATAAAATGGCTCCTTGAGATGCTCCACCCGATTACGAAAGCGATGCCGCTGGATCAGATTGATAAAAGTATGGTCGCGCAGGGTCGCAATGACGGCACCAATGCTGTAAATCCATCCCACCACTGTGGCATAGATGCAGAACAGGGTCCAGAACCGTTGTGCCGCGGTGAACTCATAGGGTATTTCGCCGAATCCGATGGTGGACCCCATGAAGCTGACGAAGTAGAACGCCTGAAAGAAATTCATCCTGTAGGGATTGCCCTGATCATCCACACCAGGTATCAGCACATAGCCCAGCACGGAGATGGAGTAAATGACAATCAGGGTGATCAGCGGCGCCCGCAGGCGACGCAGGATCAGATAGGCGACATAATTCATAAGCGCTTAGCGACGTACCGTGATGGTTTCCACCACCAGCAGTACCACGGATATCACGTTGGCCAGGAGCGCCCCCCCGGACATGGATACCACACTGGCAATCAAATCTTCGGTCATACCCCCATCGGCAATATTGGTGGCGTAGGCCCACAGGCAGGCCGCGACGATCAGTTGCAAATCTGCCACCAGGCTGGTCGCCAACAATACCGCACCCAGATGAGTACGGTCGCCAAACTTCATCACCGTGGCAATCAGGCTGATCACCAGCGCCGCAAATAACTCATAGACATTGTGATGGTCTGCGTCGTGAATTTCCCCCAGGAAAAAGCCAAAGTTGAGGGTGGCAGCCAGGATAATAAAGAATGCGAAGATGACTTTTTCGGTGTTCATTCAGGTTCCCCATAGTCCATTGGGGGTGTTGACCTTATCTGAAAATCAGCACCCAGGCGCCTATCAGTATAAAACCAATTCCAGCAATCATCGACAGCACTTTTTCGCTGACATACTGGGAAATCACGCTGCCTGCGGCCACTCCAATGGCAGCCGCCACCACCAGCGCGGAAGCTGAAGCCAGGAATACCGTCCATTTGCTCACCGCTTTGTCTGAGGCAAACAACATGGTGGCCAATTGGGTTTTGTCACCCAACTCGGCCAAGAACACACTGACAAAGATGGTGAGAAACACACGCCAGTCCATCTTTTACTCCCGTAAGTTATTTTTCCTGTTGTTTTGGCCGGTACGTTTCATTGTGTACCAGCGTCTGCAGTGCCCGGCGGCGCTCCCATTGCAGTCGCTCCAGTTCCGGTGCATCATAAAATTCATCCACGTAGCCTAAACACAAGTACCCCACCAGCTCACGATCCTCTGGCATCTGCAGGATACGACGAATGGTGATCGGATCCAGGATGCTGACCCAGCCCATACCGATGTTCAGGCTGCGGGCCATCAACCACATATTCTGGATGGCACACACCACGCTGTAACGGCCCACCTCATCCATGCTGGTCTGCCCCAGTACGGGGACGTTGGAGGGGCTATAGAATACGGCGATATTGAGAGGGGCCTCCACGATGCCTTCCAGCTTCATGCGCTGGTACTGTTCAGCCCGCCCCCCGGAAAAAAGATCAGCTGCTTTACTGTTTTCCTGCTGAAAACTGTCTCGAATGGCTCTGCGGCGGGCGGCGTCGGTCACCAGCACAAACTCCCAGGGCTGGGAAAAGCCCACCGACGGCGCGTTAACCGCCGCCTCCAGAATGCACTGAATGGCAGTTTGAGGGAGGGGGTCCGGATGAAAGCGATTTCCCCGCACATCCCGCCGGTTCAGGATAATTTCCTGGAGCAGGCTGGCTTCTTGCGGTGAAAAACGACGACCCTTCATGATGGCGACACACATTGGTTGCTGAAAAGATCGGCGATTATAGTGTTTTTACCCGGCCCGTGAAACGACAAAGCGCCGGATACCGCCCGTAGGAGGTATCCGGCGCTTGCCAATGGGCTTGGTGGCCAGCAATCGAGGGCAGGTTATACCCGCTCGATTACCGTCGCGATACCCTGACCCAGACCGATACACATGGTGGCCAGGCCGATATTGCCGTCTTTCCACTCCATCACGTTCAACAGAGTACCGACAATACGGGCACCGGAGCAGCCCAAAGGATGACCCAGAGCGATGGCGCCACCGTTCAGGTTCACTTTGTCTTCCACTTTGTCAGCCAACTTGAGATCTTTTACGCAGGGCAGGCTCTGGGCCGCAAAGGCTTCGTTCAGCTCTACGTAATCGATGTCGTCGATGGACAGACCAGCCCGCTTGAGGGCCTTCTGAGTGGCCGGCACCGGGCCGTAACCCATGATCGCCGCATCACAACCGGCTACGGCCATGGAGCGGATCTTGGCGCGAGGTTTCAGACCCAGGGCCTTGGCGCGCTCGGCGGACATCACCAGGATGGAGGACGCGCCGTCAGACAGGGCTGAGGAGGTTCCCGCCGTTACCTGACCATTCTTGGGGTCAAATACCGGGCGCAGACCCGCCAGACCTTCAGCTGTGGTTTCCGGGCGAATCACCTCGTCGATCTCACACAGTACCTTGAAGCCATCGGCATTGTGGCCTTCGATGGGCACAATCTCGTTGTTCCAGCGGCCTTCCTGGGTAGCTTCCCAGGCCAGTCGATGGGAACGGGCCCCGAACTCATCCATGGCCTGACGGGAGATACCGTGCATGCGGCCCAGCATTTCCGCGGTCAGGCCCATCATGTTGGAGGCCTTGGCCACGTACTTGGAGGCCTCGGGGTTGAGGTCTACACCATGGGTCATTTCTACGTGACCCATGTGCTCAACACCGCCCACCACAAACACATCACCGTTACCGGTCTGGATGGACTGGGCGGCGCTGTGCAGCGCCTGCATGGAGGAACCGCACAAGCGGTTTACGGTCTGGCCGGCTACGGTGCGCGGCAACTCCGCCAGAATGGCGATGTTGCGGGCGATGTTCATGCCCTGTTCCAGAGTCTGGTTTACACAGCCCCAGATCACATCTTCGGTTTCCGCCGGGTTCCAGTTGGGATTACGCTTTTGCAGCGCTCGAATCAGCTCAGCAGACAGCTTTTCGGCGCGCACGTTACGGAACTGCCCGTTACGGGACTTACCCATAGGGGTACGGACAGCGTCGACAATCACTACGTCTCTTGGATTCAAACTCATTTCTATGTCTCCTTGGCTATCCGCTTACTTGTAGAAAGATTCGCCGTTGGCGGCCATGTCACGCAGCTTGGCGGTGGGCGTGTACAGAGGGCCCAGATCCGCGTACTTGTCGCACAGCTCAACGAACGCTTTCACGCCAATGGAATCGATGTATTTCAGCGCACCACCACGGAACGGTGGGAAGCCGATACCCATGATCAATGCCATATCCGCGTCGGCTACCGAAGACACGATGTCTTCTTCCAGACAGCGCACCAGCTCCAAGCACATGGGAATCATCAGGCGGTCAATGATTTCCTGGTCTTCAAACTCTTTCGGTGCAGCCACTACAGGCTTGATCAAATCGTACGTGGTTTGGTCCACCACTTTCTTGGGTTTGCCTTTCTTGTCCACTTCGTACTTGTAGAAGCCAACGCCGTTCTTCTGACCGAAGCGTTTGTTCTCGAACATCACTTCAGAGGCATCTTTGTGGTCGTACTGCATACGCTCAGGGAAACCTTCTGCCATGACCTCGGCTGCGTGAACACCGGTATCGATGCCCACCACATCCATCAGGTAAGCCGGGCCCATGGGCCAGCCGAAACGCTCCATGACTTTGTCGACTTTCTGGAAGTCGGCACCGTCACGCAGCATCATGCCGAAGCCGCCGAAGTATGGGAACAACACACGGTTTACCAGGAAACCGGGGCAATCGTTGACAACCACCGGGGTTTTACCCATTTTCTTGGCGTAGGCAACAGTGGTAGCCACTGCTTCGTCAGAGGACTTCTCACCACGGATCACTTCCACCAGCGGCATCATGTGCACCGGGTTGAAGAAGTGCATACCCACGAAGTTTTCAGGCTTTTCCAACGCTTCGGCCAATTTGGTGATGGAGATGGTAGACGTGTTGGATGCCAGGATAGTGCCATCCTTTACTTGCTTCTCCACATCCGCCAGCACGCTTTGCTTGATCTTCACGTTCTCCACCACGGCTTCCACCACGATGTCGACGCCGCCGAAATCACCGTAGTTCAGGGTAGGACGAATGGCTGACAGGACTTTACCCATTTTGGCTGCATCGATCTTGCCGCGGGAAACCTGTTTGGCCAGCAGCTTGGTGGCCTCAGACATGCCCAGATCCAGGGCCGCTTCGGCGATGTCTTTCATCACAATGGGCGTGCCTTTGGAGGCGGACTGATAGGCAATACCGCCACCCATGATACCCGCACCCAGCACCGCCGCCTGACCTACCGGCTTGGCTTGCTTTTCCCATTTGCTGGCCACTTTCTTCAGTACCTGGTCATTCAGGAACAACCCGATCATGGCGTTGGCAACGGAAGTTGTCGCCACTTTGGCAAAACCTTTGGCTTCAATTTCCAGTGCTTTGTCACGGCTCATGCCGGCGTGCTGCTGCATCACCTGTACCGCAGCCATCGGCGCCGGATAGTTGCGACCGGCCTGCTGCATCACCATGGCGGAACAGGTCTGGAACGCCATCATGTTTTCCATGGGAGGCAGTCTTAGAGGGTCGAGTTTTTCCTGGCGCTTGGCTTTGTAATCGATCTTGCCGGTGATGCAGTCTTGCACCAGAGACAGCGCAGCATCGCGCAGTTTGTCAGGCTCAACCACCGCATCCACCACGCCGTCTTTCAACGCTTTGGCCGGCTTGTGTTGACCACCGGCGGCCACCCACTCCACCGCATTGTCCACGCCCACTACGCGGGGCATCCGCACTGTGCCGCCAAAACCGGGGAACAAGCCCAGCTTCACTTCCGGCAGACCACATTGGGCGGCGGTGGACATCACACGGAAGTCCGTAGCCAGGCACATTTCCAGGCCGCCACCCAGCGCGATACCGTTCATGGCAGTTACTGTGGGAAACGGCAGATCTTCAATGGCGTTGAAAGCCTGATTGGACTTGATACACCACCCGGCAATTTCTTCTTCAGAGGACGTGAACAGTTCACCAAACTCAGTGATATCAGCACCCACGATGAACACGGACTTGGCACTGGTGACGATCATGCCCTTGATGGAACCGTCTGCCTTCATGGCCGCTGCCGCAGCACCCAGCTCTTCGACTGTCTGGCGGTTGAATTTATTAACCGACTCGCCTTCCAGATCGAAATTCAATTCTACAATGCCGTTTTCCAACGGTTTGACCGTAACGGCTTTTCCTTCGTATATCATCAACGTTTCTCCCGCACTGGGTTAACGACTAGAGACTTGTTTTCGTTCGATTTCAAACGATAGTTTGAAAGTGCATGGCATGTTGCCGATTCCGGCAGTTTTTGGCAAGTTTTTTAGCGTGCATATAAGAAAAGTGTCACTCACAGGCAAAATTTCGTCCATTTCCGCATACTGACTTGGCGGTCACCAGCAAAACCCGTTAGCCTGTGGCCCGGACAACAGGAATCCAACCCATCATGACAGATCTTTGCCCCTGTGGCAGCAACCGAGCCTACGCAACGTGCTGCGCACCTTTCCACCTTGGAAACGCCCTGCCAACCACCGCAGAACAGTTGATGCGATCCCGCTACAGTGCCTTCGCCAAGCGCCTTCCCCAGTATCTGTTTGAAACCTTGCACCCCAGCAAACGGGCACCGGATGAACGCGTCCAACTGGAGGCGGCAGTGGGTCGCCAGCGTTGGTTGGGTTTGCAGATATTGAACGCAACGGATGGTGGCCAGGAGGACGATCATGGCACCGTTTCGTTTCGGGCCGTTTACGATGACGCCGGCCGCCCTGCGGTGTTGGAGGAAAACTCCAGTTTTATGAAAGAGTCGGGGCGCTGGTATTATCTGTCGGGCCAGCTGGCGCCGATGCGAGCCCCGGGCCGTAATGATCCCTGCTGGTGTGGCAGTGGCCGAAAGTTCAAAAAATGCCACGGTTAGTATCACAGTCGGATATTGCCGCAGGTTATAAACGCCCATTGCATATAAAAAATGGTCACTACACAGGCCACCATTTTTGTCAGATAGTTAAAGGCGTCTTTCGTAAAAGGACCTACGGGGAGACCTGACAATGAAACGCCTCTACTACTTATTTCACGGCACCGACTGCGCTCGCGCCATCAGCAACGACCTGCAGGATGCCGGCATCAATGAAGGTCAGTTACACTTTCTCAGCCACGACCAGGCTGGCCTGCAATCCGCCCATGTCCATCAGGCGGACATTTTCGATGAACGGGACATCCCCCACAGTGGTGTTTGGGGGGCGATTACCGGGCTGGGTGTCGGCATTTTGTTTGCCACCTACCTGATCGCCACCGAGCTGGGTTCCCACATGAGCGTGGGCATCTTTTTATTCGTTTGTGCCCTGTTCACGTTCTTTGGTACCTGGGCCGGCGGATTTATAGGGATATCCAGTGATAACCATCACATCGCCCGCTTCCACAATGCCCTGGAGGAAGGTGATACGCTGTTGATGGTGGATGCCTATGACGAGAGGGAAGAATCCCAGTTGCGGGAATTGATGCACACCCGTCATATGGAAGCCAGCTATGAAGGCGAGGAAGACAACTACAAGGTATTTCTCTGACCGCTCCCGGTCAGAGATTGGTGGAAAGAATATCGGAGACCGCGCGGAATTCGACCCGCAGCGCACTCAGTACCTGGTCAGCACCCTCCAGGGTTTCTTCTTTGCCCATCATTTCCAGCTGCCGGGCCAGTTCCGACAGGCGGAACGCACAGACGTTGGACGATGAGCCTTTAAGGCTGTGAGCCACCTTGCGCAACGCATCACAGTCCTGTTGTTGCAGGACCGCGTCCAACTCATCCACCTTGTTCTGTGAATCCGAAATGAAGGTATTCACCAGAGTTTCGAATTCGTTTTCCATGATCTCTTTGAGATCCTGTAACGCACCAATATCGAGGTGATCCGCTGGATTGCTCATACTCACATTCCCATTGCTAAACATCAACGTGCCAATCGAAAATGACTTCCACCTGATTCCCCTTGCCCAGGTAACGAACCGACCGGCACATGGTATTGATCAGGGGAATACCCCGACCGCTGTATCCTTCCGTTTTGTGTCTGTTTTCTTCTTTTGACTTAAAATCAAACCCGGGCCCGGTATCTTCCACCACGATGGTCAGTACACCGCCATCCTTCACAGGGTGGTGATCGATGTGAAAACGCACGCAGCCCTCGTACAACTCATTCAGTTTCTGGGTGCGCTCGGCGTAGTAACGGGCAAAGCCGTCCGCCGAGGCTTTCAGGTCTGAATGCAGGTTCAGTACACCGTGCTCCAACGCATTGGAGTATAACTCTGACAAAATAGTATAAATCTTTCCACTGTGCGGACGTAACCCCGGCACTTCCATCAACAGGTGGGTGATCAGGGGCAGCGGATTGAATTCTTTCAGGGTCAGGGGGCGCAACTCATAGGTCATGCTCCAGTCCTTGGGGCCCCCTGCCATGTATGACTTGCCGTCCGCACCCAGGGCATTGCCCATTTCCTCTTCGCCCACCATAGTCACTTCCACCATGGTGTAGTCGTCATCCTGCTCGCCACGACCGGTATGCCGCTCCACCGCTGCCACCAGGTTGTCGAACATGGCGTCTGCATCCTCGGTGTTGCGCAGCACCTCCATCACCCGCTCTTCACCGAACATTTCCTGTTGTGGGTTACAGGCTTCGATGATGCCGTCAGACCAGAGCATAACCCGGTCACCCTTTTCCAGCTGGATCAGAGTGGTATCCGTATTGAACCGGTCGGAATCCACCACACCCAGTGGTAAATGGCGGGATTTGAGGTTTTCCAGTTGGCGGGTTTGCTTGCGATAGACCAGCACATCGGGAATCCCTCCCACCCACACTTCGGCCGAATGCTTGCGAAAACTGACGTCCACCATGCTGGCACAGCAGAATACACCAACTGGCAATATCCGTTTCAGCTTTTTATTGATTTCGCGCAGAATGTCCTGCAGGGAGAATCCCTTCTGGGCCATACCATAAAAAATTTCCGAGACCGGCATGGCACCAATCGCGGCCGGTAACCCATGGCCGGTAAAGTCTCCCAGAAACACGAACATGCCGCCGGAAGGCTTACGGGATGCCAACACCAGATCGCCGTTGAACACCGCCATGGGCGACAACAGGTATTTGATGTTGGGGGCATCGATGCAGCCGGGGTGCGCGATGTTATCGAACACCTGCTTGGCCACTTCCTGCTCATGAACCAGTCGGTCATGGTGGAGGGAAATCTCGTCTCGCTGGGCCTGCACCGTTTCATGCAGACGCCGCATGCTGGCGAATGCCTTGATTTTGGCCTGGAGAATGATGCGGTTGTAGGGTTTGCTTAAAAAATCCAGCCCCCCGGCCGCCAGACAATCCGCCAGAGACGTTGCATCACGCAGGGAGGTCAGGAAGATGATGGGGACCAGGTTGTCCCCGGCCAGTTGCTTGATGGTTCGCGCGGCTTCGAATCCATCCACGTTGGGCATGAGCGCGTCCAGCAACACGATATCAGGGGACTGCTCCTTGAAAATATCGATGGCTTCCTGCCCGTCTTTCGCCGTGTATACGACGTGACCTTCCTTGCGGACAATCGTTTGCAGTATCAGACGGTCGGAATCGTTGTCGTCTGCGATCAGAATTCGCAGACTCTCAATTGGCTCGCCTTGGGTCTCCACCGCTTGTACCTGATTATCCATAGGTTCACACCACACCCACCAACCGGTGGGTGTACTACTTCCGGTCTAGCGAATGGTAAACAACTGTTCGAAGTTGGATATGGTAAGAATTTTCTTCACATCGGGATTGCAATTCACAATCTCAATACTGGAATTATCCCCTCCGGCATGATCTCTTAACAGCAATAGCATACCCAGCGCTGAACTATCGAGATAGGTGGTTTCTTTCATGTCCACAATATAGCCTTTGGGATCTTCCGACACCTTTTCATAGGCATCCCGAAACTCCTGGTGAGCGCTAAAGTCGAAACGTCCCTGGATCTTGATGGTCAGTTCACCCGAGGATGCTTCAGTAGACCATATAGCCATTATCTACACCTCAAGAAGCAAGTAATATTTATGTTGATAAACCCAACAGAGGGTTATAAAAACCTTCCATTAATTAAGAGCATAGACCATTTTCACTATGCAAACGAAAATTCCGGCATAAATTTTTAAATCATGCCTTCAGCCCCCCTATCAGAGCTGAATCTACCTTTAATTTCAAGTAGTTGATTTTCACTCAGCGTGCCGGATAATCGCGCAAGGCGCATATCTGAAATCACATCAGTGAGCCTCAGCTCGAACTGATAAAGCACGTTAATCACCTCATTCAGCAGGCGCCGAACCGCGTCACCCAGCTGCATCCAACGAACATCCGACTTGTTGTTGCGCTGATAACGTTCAGCAATGACCCGCAATTCTTCCTGCGCCCCCTGAATATTGGCGATGGAGACCACCAGCTCAGAAATCGAGCTGCCTCCATCCTGCTCCAGACAGTTCACCATGGGAGCGCTCATAATGCGGCGGGTACGGAGCAGGCGTTGCGTCGTCCTGGCGATGATCTCCCGCATTTTCTCCAAATCCTGTCCAGATTGCGCACTAATGGCCACCAGATCCCTGGACACGGTAACGAATCCTCTACCCACCTCCCCGGTATTGGCAGCCGAAGCCATGGAATTCAACGCCAGCATGCCGGTGCTCTTGGCGGTTTCGATCGCTTCCTGCAAAGCATGATGGACGTTCCTCAGTGTGGACTGGGCGTGATCCAGATCGGTATCACAAAGCATCCAGTTTTTCTGCAGGTTATCGATGAGGTGGGTGAAATACCGGTCCACCGACCCGCTTTGGTCATAGTCGGGGTCGTGTGCGCTATCCGGCACGGGCAACTCTGAACCTGGGGCGTTCCCGGTAGCAAGGTGATAGGCGCCATACCAACACAGAAAAGAGATGACCGCGAGCACCGCGACATAAACCGGCGCATTTTCCAACCGCAGCACCACCAACAATGCCAGACTGGAACACCAAGCCAGAAGATACACCAATCGCGTGGCAATGAGCCCTGTCTGCGTTCGAAAATCAATCAAAACGAATTCAGCTTCCGTTGGTTAGCTGCAACAAACGCCCAGCGATGGCTTCCAGTGGTTTGATTTCATTGTAGGCCCCCAACTGATAGGCCGCGCCAGGCATCCCCCAGACCACTGAAGTGGCCTCATCCTGAATGATAGTATGACAGCCCAGTTCTTTCATCCGCAACAGGGCCTGGGCCCCGTCCGCCCCCATTCCGGTCAATAGAACCGACACCGTTTTGCGATAACCGAGCCCGGTGATGGAGTCAAACATCACCTCCACCGAGGGTCGATGACGGTTGACCCGCTCGCGGTCATCCAGTTGCGTCACCAGCCCGGAGCGGCTCTTCTTCACCAACAGGTGGCGGTCGCCGGGGGCAATGTAGACGTTTCCCGGCAAAAGAGCCTGGTTTGATGTTGCCTCGTGCACGGACATGGCACAACAGTTGTTCATCCGCATCGCATAAGAGGTGCTGAACTGGGGAGGAATGTGCTGCGTCACCACCACGGGCGGACAGTTCTCGGGTAAACCCAGCAGGACTTCTTTAATGGCTTCAGTCCCCCCGGTGGAGGCGCCAATGGCGATGATTACCCCCGGTTTCGGCGTGTAGGCAGCGTGTCGGGCGGCGGGTTCCGGACGGTCTGCTTTCCCCCGCAACGAGTTCATTTCCAGCCTCTGCACATTGGCGCTGGCGGCCGCGCGAATCTTGCTGACGATCTCCTGTTGGTATTCCACCAGCCCTTTGCCCAGGTTGTCCTTGGGCTTGGGAAGATAGTCAAAGGCGCCTATCTGAAGCGCCTCCAGCGTAATATCAGCCCCGGCTTCGGTAAGGGTCGATATCATGATCACCGGCATGGGGCGCAATCGCATCAGGTTCTTGAGGAAGGTAATGCCATCCATACGCGGCATTTCAACATCAAGCGTGAGAACATCAGGCTGTAAGTGTTTGATCTTCTCCCGGGCAATATAGGGGTCAGCCGCGGTACCCACCACCTCCATGTCGTCATGCCCGGACAGGATTTCAGTCAGCAGTTGTCGGATGACAGCAGAGTCATCCACAACCAGTACCTTTATTTTTCTCGGATCACTCATATCACCACTCAGTCGAACAATTCTATATCGCCCTGTGCAGGTTCGGCGTTGATCGTACGAGCGTAACTGCGTTCGCGCTCAAATACCACATCATTACGGACAGTCTTCAGTTTTCGGACTTTGGCAGATCCGGTGTCAGAAAAGTACAGCACCTTTCTCGGATACAATCCTCCCACATCTTCGGCGGCCAAATTCAGATTTTCATTGGTGAGGAACTGGTGGACAAAATCAATATTTTTTCGGCCAATATCAATCTGGTTCATGCTTTCCAGCACTTTGCCACCACCGAAAACCTTGATCTCAAGATTACGCTTATCACCACCATTCTTGAGCACTTCGTTAATCAGATATTCCATGGCCCAGTTGCCATAGCGGGCGGATTCGCTGAACGCAGACAAGGGTCCCGCCTCCATGTTCTCACGTTGCACCGGGAGCATGAAATGATTCATGCCGCCGACACCCTTGAAGCGGTCACGAACGCAGGCAGAAATACAGGAACCCAACACCGTGACAATCATCTCTCCGGTCACACTGACATAAAACTGGCCCGGCAGGATCTTGGCCGCGTAAACTCCCTGCTGTTTATCCCAGTAGCGATTAATGTGGGAAAAACCCTGTAGTGGCTTTGGCTGTGGGTGGGTCGGTTGAAACTGCGTGCTTAAATTGGATGTCATCACATCAATTTCCTGTAGATAGTCCGGCCCACCGATTCAAAACGCTTGCTGACGCCGTGCAGACTCTCGGAATGACCGATGAAGAGATAACCGTCGGGTTCCAGGATATCAGCATAGCGATCGAACAATTCCCGTTGGGTTTCCTTGCTGAAGTAAATCACCACATTGCGACAGAAAATCACGTCAAACCGCCCTTTCATGGGCCATTCACCCAGCAAATTCAGATGGTTGAAGGTAATCAGGCTCCGTATGGAATCCTTGGCCTCCATTGCCTCTTCATTGACACCCCCTTTGGGTTCATTGAAGTATTTTCTCACCACCTGAGCGTCCATGTTACCGATTCTCTCCTTACTGTAGACCCCCCGGCGACCGTGGGACAGCACATTGGTATCAAGATCGGTGGCCAGTATCTTCGCATCCCATCGCGCCCGCTCCAGAGCGCCGTGCAGGGTCATGGCAATCGAATAAGGCTCTTCTCCGGTGGAGCAACCGGCAGACCATATGCGGATTCGGTGTTGCGCTTTTTTCTTGCGCATGATTTCCGGCAGCACCGTTTGGCGGAGAAAATCAAAATGGTGGGACTCTCGAAAAAACGAGGTCAGGTTGGTGGTAATAGCATTGATAAAATTAGTGAGCTCTGCGTCAGGATGGTCTTCAAGGTACTGCAGATACGACTTGAAATCGCTTAGATTGAGCGCCCTGATCCGGCGCACAATGCGACTGTAAATCATCTCTTTCTTATGCTCTCCCAGCTCAATTCCGGAGCGCATTTTCGCCAAATGTTTGATGGTATCGAAGTCCCGATCTGTCATCGGAAATTCGCGCTGGGAGAATGACTTCCCGGTATTCCCCGAATCTTTGATGGCGTTCATGGTTTGCATGAGGATGACTCATCGCTCCTTGAGAATCGAATCCGCGGTAGGCGCAATATGCCGGTTAGTGCTGTGATTCCTTGAGTTCCTTGATGGCGTTGATTGAAACATCGGGTATGGTATCCGCCCCGAGCAACTCATTGATGTCCAGCAAGATCACCATTTTACTGTTCACATTGACCAGACCTTTGATGTACTGGGTATTCACATGATCCCCCAGATCCGGGGCTGACTTCATGTCGTCTCCCGCCAGGCTGTACACATCACTGACCGCATCCACTACGATGCCCATCACCCTGGCACCCTTGCGCGTCGCGACCTTGAGTACAATCACCACAGTCAACGGCCCATATTCGACGTTCTCCAGGCCAAAGCGCTGTCGTAAATCGATAATGGGCACAATGGTGCCACGCAGGTTGATCACCCCTTTTACATGCGATGGTGCATTGGGAATCGGCGTCACGCTCTCCCAACCTCGGATCTCCTGCACACTCAGGATATCCACACCGTACTCTTCGCTGGCCATGATAAAAGTGAGGTACTGATCCATCTGATCATTTTCCCGGCCGGACACATCCAGCTCGGAATTGTCGTAGGCACGATCTTCTGCGGCATTCATAGTTTATCTCCCAATGTGCTGCTACTGCTTATGCTGCACGAGTTTTGCTCGCGACCAGCTTCAAACCATTTTTGGATTGCTGATGCACACCCGCCATGTGAATCAGATCGGTAATATCCAGGATCAGGGACACCGTGCCATCGCCCAGAATAGTGGCACCGGAAATTCCGTCCACTTTCTTGTAGTTGGTTTCCATGCTCTTGATCACCACCTGCTGTTGACCCAGCAGATCATCCACCACCAGGGCCACCTTGGCATTGCCCACTTCCACCACCACCAACAGACTTTCCGCCAAGTTGTTGGTGCGGGGTTCTACCCCGAAAATCTCCCAGAGTTTGATGATGGGTATGTATTCATCCCGCAGCCGGAACACATCGCAACCCCCGGCCACATGATTGATCAGGGACATATCCGGCTGCAGTGATTCGACAATGGACACCAGGGGAATGATGAAGGTTTGGCGGCCGACGTCGATCAACTGGCCGTCCAGGATGGCCAGGGTCAGGGGCAGCCGGATAGTGAAGGTGCTGCCCTCGCCCTCTATCGATTTCACTTCGATACTGCCGTTCAGTTCCTGGATATTGCGGCGCACCACGTCCATCCCCACGCCGCGACCTGAAACATCCGTGACCTGTTCGGCGGTGGAGAAGCCGGGCTGAAAGATCAGCTCCTGAATCTGCTCGTCGCTCAAGACTTCATTCTCACCGATGACACCGTTGTTGCGGGCCTTGGCCAGAATTTTTTCCCGGTTGAGACCTTTTCCATCATCGATGATCTCGATGATGATATTGCCCCCCTGATGGAACGCATTCAGGGTAATGGTACCGGTTTCCGGCTTGCCGGCGGCGCGACGATCTTTGGGGGTTTCCAAGCCATGATCCAGGGCATTACGTACCAGGTGAACCAGGGGGTCACCGATTTTCTCCATCACCGTTTTATCCAGCTCCGTCTGCTCACCCAGGAGCTTGAGCTCGATCTTTTTGCCCAATTGCTTGGAGAGATCGCGCACCATGCGGGGAAACCGGCTGAAGGTGAAGCTGATGGGCAGCATACGGATGCGCATCACACTTTCCTGCAATTCCCGGGTGTTGTGTTCCAGTTGCGCCAGGCCCTCCTGCAGTTTCTGCAGTTTGCTCACATCGAACTCGGAGCCCAGCTGGCCCAACATGGATTGGGTAATCACCAGTTCACCCACCAGGTTCACCAGATTGTCGATCTTCTCGATGGCTACCCGAATGGAGGTGGACTCTGAGCCTTTGCCTGACCCAGCCGACGCGGCGGGTTTCGAGGCCTGGGGCTTTGCTGCTTTACCCGCGCCCGCTGTAGAAGCCGCTGGCAAAGGTGTTGCCGGCGTCGCCTCGGCGGATTCAACGGGTGAAGTGGCTACCGGGTCTGAAACCGAAGTTTCTGGTATTGCGGCAGGCCCGCCACTGAACACACCGGCGGTAGCGGATATACTGATGTCGGAATCATCCACCACCCACTCAAAAATTTCCTCGATATCCGATTGAGGCCGGATGGTGGTCAGATGCATATCCCAGATCAGGTGACATTCTTCCGGATGCAATAAGGCCAGGTCAGGTACTTTCCCTGCATCCACCTGCACCTCCAGCTCACCCAGCTCAGCCAGTTCTCTGAACATCCGAAGGGGTTCATTGCCCGTGCGCAGCAGGTTGATGTCCGGCACAAATCGAATGTGCCAGGTAATGGTCTCGGTGTCCGCAGCAGCATCCAGGTGGGCGTCACTCGCCTCCGCGCTGTGACTTGCGTCTGCGACGGATTGTTCTGAGCCAGTTCCATCCGGCGTGGAAGCGGATTGTGTGACCGGCTGACGCCCCTCAAGAATGTCGTTAAATGCCTGGATCAACACTGAGGATTGCGCAGTATCCACAGTCTCCTGGGCCTGCAACGCGGTGAGCATGCCCCGCAGGCAATCCACGGATTGCAACAGCAGGTCCACATGGTCCGGCAGCAACTGGCGAGTTCCTTCCCGAACCTGATCCAGCAGCGTCTCCAGCACGTGGGTAAACTCCGCCACCTCCGCGAAGCCAAATGTGCTGCTGCTGCCCTTGATGGAGTGAGCTGCTCGAAAAATACTGTTGATCGTCTCTGAATCCACGTTTTCACAGTCCAGCTCCAGCAGGCTGGATTCCATAACCTGCAGCCCTTCGAAACTCTCTTCGAAGAACACCTGGTGAAACTGACTCAGATCGATACTCATGGCACTATCCCAGTACTTTTTTAATGGTATTCAATAACTGATCGGGGTTGAACGGCTTGACAATCCAACCGGTGGCGCCCGCCGCTTTGCCCTCACTTTTTTTGTCCGCCGCGGATTCCGTGGTCAACATCAGTATGGGCGTGAACTTGTAGTTGGGCAGCGTTCTGAGATTTTTAATCAAGGTTATGCCATCCATGACCGGCATATTCACATCCGACAGCACCAGGTCCACACCACCTAACTTGGCTTTATTGAATGCGTCCTGTCCATCACAGGCTTCCACCACCTCATAGCCTGCACCCTGCAACGTAAAGCTGACCATCTGCCGCATAGAGGCGCTATCATCGACAGCTAATATCTTTGTCATGGCTGATCTCCGTTTGAATTCCGGGGTTAATGCTTAATGCGTAAAAATTCCGACACCCCCAACATGGAGGCTGCCTTGAGAAAGGTTTCGGATGGAGCGTGTATGGCGGCCTGCAAATGCTGCTTTTCCATCGAGGAAAACAGGGACAACAGGATCTGAATGACACTGGTATCGATGCGCTCAACTTGAGACGCATCGATTGAGATGTTCACGCCATCATTAAGATAAGACTCTAATTTTTCGTGCAAAACTTCTGCTTTGCTGATGTCGGCAATCTTTTCAAGCTGAAATGTTATTGACTCTGCCATAAGCTGTTTCATCCATTGGTAGCCAACCCGCAAAACCAGGCGAGGTAAAAATCTGGAATCCTTTAAAAAAGCATAGACAGCTTATACGGTTACGCTAGTGCAGGACTTTCTTATTAGTATTGGGAATCAGCAGAGCCGGCGTTAGAGCCAGAATTCATGAGTCTGTGGAGATCAAAAACCGCCACCACCCCGAAACGGTCGATCGTCCAGCAACTTCTGCTCCCGCCTGGACTCCTCCAGCTGTTCCTGCTGGCGGGCCTTTTCAATCAGTTGATCCATGGTTTTGAGACGGGCGTTGGCATCCACCCAACGTTTGGTTTGGGCTTTGACCGCAGCCTGACGTTGTTGCACCAACTCGCCCTGACGCCGGATCGCCAGTTGCAGGCGGGAGATAAAGGATTGGTAGAGGCCCAGCTGCGCGGCCTGGGTGACCTTGCTTTGCTGTTGCTGGATGGTTTGGAAATAGTCTGCCAGGTAGGATTCCAACTCGCGTCGTTGTTGCTGCGCCGCCTGCAGTTCCTGCTGCAGATGGGCCAGTTTGCGGGCTTCTTCACGCTCCGCCTGCTGATTAAGCTGACGCACCGGCAGCAGGCGTTTGGATTTCTTCATTCAGCGGTCACTCCTTGTTGAACAGTTTGTCCAACTGTTTGAGGGACTGCTTGAAATTCACCTGCTCTTCCATGCCCTGGGCCAGATACGAACGGATAGGACCGATCTTGCTGATGGCCAGGTCGGTTTCCGGATCGCTGCCTTTAACATAGGCTCCCACACTGATGAGATCCCGGCTTTGCTGGTAACGGGCATAAAGCCGTTTCAGCACCTGGGCTTTCTGCAGGTGAATATTTTCCACCACCTGGGGCATGGCCCGGCTGATGGAGGCTTCGATGTCGATGGCCGGATACTGGCCCTCTTCCGCCAGGCGGCGCGCCAATACCACGTGGCCATCCAGAATTGCCCGGGCCGAGTCAGCCACCGGGTCCTGTACATCATCCCCTTCCGTAAGAACCGTGTAAAAGGCCGTAATGGAACCACCACCCTCTCGACCATTACCGGCCCGTTCCACCAATTGCGGCAACTTGGCGAACACCGACGGCGGATAGCCCTTGGTCGCCGGCGGCTCACCCACCGCCAGGGCAATCTCCCGTTGTGCCTGGGCGTAACGGGTCAGGGAATCCATCAGCAACAATACGTTCTTACCCTGATCGCGGAAATGCTCGGCAATGGCCGTGGCCAACATAGCGCCGTGCATGCGCATCAGAGGGGAATCGTCAGCCGGCGAAGCCACCACCACGGAGCGTTTCAGTCCCTCCGGCCCCAGGCTGTGTTCGATGAATTCCTTTACTTCACGCCCCCGCTCACCGATCAGACCCACCACCGTAATGTCCGCCGTGGTGAAGCGGGTCATCATGCCCAACAGCACGCTCTTACCCACGCCACTGCCGGCAAACAGCCCCATGCGCTGGCCTCTGCCCACCGTCAATAAACTGTTGATGGCGCGCACCCCAACGTCCAATGGTTCGTCGATGGGTTTGCGTTCCAGGGGGTTGATGGGTTCGCGATGCAGGTTCACATAGGCTTCGGCCTGCACCGGGCCCTTGTTGTCCAGTGGTTTGCCGCGGCCATCCAGGACCCGGCCCAGCAGCCCCGGACCCACCGGCACTTTGGAGACCTGATGATTGGGGATCACCCGTGAACCCGGTTGCAAGCCGGCGGCAGGTTCAATGGGCATCAGATACATTTTCTGGTCGGAGAACCCCACCACTTCCGTTTCCACGTCCGCATGATTGTGACCGCGAATGGTACAGTGACTGCCAACCGGCGCTTTGCAGCCAACGGCTTCCAGGGTCAGGCCCACCATACGCAGCAGGCGCCCCTCCACCAGATACTGGGGTTGTGCCTGGGCATAAGGCAGGTAGCGCTGCAACCGATGGGCGATGCTAGGTCTTTGCTTCAGATCCGTCGTCATCGGGTATTTCTTCCGTTGGAATTGTTGCGATTACTGGCGTTTCGGTTACTGGCGTTTCAACCGCGGGCAGATCATCCTGGGCATCGCCGGCAAAGGCCTCCACCTCATCCAGCAACTGATCCACATGACCGTGTTGCTGGCCGCGTTCCTTCAGGGCCTGCTGCTGTTGTTCATACACCTGTTGTATGACCGAGGCCAAGCGCCGTTCAGCCCGTGCATCCACCATGCTGTTATCGGTCTCGATAATGCAGCCGCCGGGAGTGATGGTGGGATGGGCCAGCACCCGCCAGCCCTCTTCCCATTCACCGCTTTCCTGAAGATGGCTCAGCACCAGATCCAGATCCTGCTTGTTCAGGTGAATGCGCAGACGTTGATGGCCGGGGTTAATGGAATCAATGGCTTCCTGCACCACCGTGGCAATCGCCGAAGAATCCAGGGAAAGTTCCCGATGCACAACGCGCTTGCAGATCTGCTCCACCAGATGCAGGAGCACCTGTTCCAGTTCCTGATCCTGTTGCGGAATGGGTTCCAGTAATACGCGGGTGATTTGGGAGAGCCGGGTCAATGCCGCTTTCACGTCGGCCTCACCACTGAGGTAACCGGCGTCGTAGCCTTCCGCCCGTCCGACTTCGCGACCTTGCTCCAGTCCCTCCTCATAGGCCGCCTGACGCAGGGCCTCCAGATCTTCAGCGGTAAGCGGTTTGAGTTCCGGCTCCTCCGCTTCGAGCTCTGCCACGGTGCGCGGGCGGGGGTTGCCGGGGATATTGAGGGCATTGCCTTTAATGGGCATGTCCCGATCCATATTGGGAAGCTGCCACCGCTCCCAGGCACTGAGCTGCTCCGGTGGCGTGTTTTCGTCTGACAGATAACCGGGCTTTTTGTTGTCCGCCATGATGATTACCGAGACCCGGTCATCAAATCATTTCCTCGCCGCCTTTGCCGCCCAATGCGATCTCGCCGGCTTCAGCCATGCGCCGGGCAATGGCGAGGATTTCTTTCTGCGCCCCTTCCACCTCACTGAGTTTGACCGGCCCCTTGGCTTCCAGGTCATCCCGCAGCAATTCTGCGGCACGCTTGGACATATTGCCGAAAATCTTTTCCTTCACAATATCGTCGGCGCCTTTCAGGGCCAGTATCAGGGATTCGGAGGACACTTCCCGCAGCAACGCCTGGATGCCACGATCGTCCACATCCGCCAGATTGTCGAAGACGAACATCAAATCCTGGATTTCCTGAGCCAGATCTTCATCGATCTCTTTTATGGATTCCATCAGGGCGGATTCCACATTGGTATCGAGGAAGTTCATGATGTCAGCGGCACACTTGCTGCCTCCCAGGTCGGTGGAGGCGGAACCGGTCTGCTTGGCAAACTGTTTTTCCAGAATATCGTTGAGTTCTTTCATGGCATGGGGTTGCACCGACTCCAGGGAGGCAATGCGCATGACAATGTCCAAGCGTACCCGCTCATCAAAATACTTGAGGGCTTCGGCTGCCTGGTCCGGGTCCAGATAGGCGATCACGATGGCCTGGATCTGGGGATGCTCAAAGCGGATCATGTCCGCCACCGAGCGCGCATCCATCCACCGCAACGTGTCCAGGCCAGTGGTATTGCCACCGGTGAGAATCCGGTCAACCAGGGTACCGGCCTTGTCTTCACCGAGGGCGTTCACCAGCATCTTGCGAATGTAGCCGTCGGCGCCCACACCCAAGGCCGTTTGGTTGGAGATGACCTGCATGAAATCGGACATCACGGCTTCCACCTGGTCCTTCTGCACGTTCTGCAGCTTGGCCATGGACAAACCGATCTTCTGGACTTCTTTGGGGCCCATATGCCGCAATACTTCGGCGGCATTCTCTTCCCCCAGGGACATCAATAATATGGCGGCCTTTTCAATGGCCGGCAGGGAATCGGCTGACGCCTTGGATTTGCTGTTCTGATCACTCATTCGCTATCCAGGTTTTCACCACCTGGGCCACCCTTCTTGGATCTTCCGCCACCATGGACTTCACTGCATCCAGATGTTGGTCATAGGATGCGTCAGGCCCTGGCAACAGGGGATTGGAGGTTCCGGTCAGCGTCACATCGGGGGTTTCCCCTCCTGCACCGCCGGCACCGGCCAACAGGCCTTCGCCTAACTGGGACTCCAGAGCCGCCAGGGAATCATCCCGCCCGGAGTCAGCCAGCTTCTTCAGTATAGGCCGTAGTACTCCAAAAATCAGGAGGATAACCAGGAGAAAACCGGCGCCGCGCTTGGCCAGATCCCAGAACCAGGGCTGCTCCCACAGGGGTGGCGGGGGAATATCGGCCAGCTCCTGCGGTACATACTTGCGGAAGGGCTGATTCACCACGCTGACGCTGTCGCCGCGGGCGGCATTGAAGCCGATGGCATCCCGCACCAGAATCCGGATGCGTTCCAGTTCCGCGTCGGTGAGGGGAACGCTTTGCGGTTCATTGGTATTGCTGCCCTGGGCCGGAGGCACCAGGATATTGTCCAGCACCACCGCCACCGTCAGGCGTTTGACGACGCCCACCTGATGGCGGGTGTGGCTGATGGTACGATCCAGTTCAAAGTTGCGGGTGGCCTGTTTGCGTACGTTTCCGCTGGCGGCGGCACCTTCGGCACCGCCCTCCCCGCCAGCCTGTTCGGGTACGGTCACCGCACCGGGAGGCTGGTTGGACAGCGCACCGGGAATACCCGCTGTGGCGCCGTCACCACCCACCACTTCACTCAGGGTCTGCTCACTGCGCACCGCCGGCAGGTCCGGGCTGAAGAATTCGGAGGTTTGTTCGGTCTGGCTGAAATCCAGGTCTGCACTGACCTGCACTTTGAAACCTTCCCGCCCCACCAGGGGATCGAGGATGGATTCGATGCGATCAATGTATTTCTGTTCCAGGGTTTTGGCGTAATCCAGTTGCTTGGCGGCCAGGGCGATGTCCTGGTCCTTATCGGTTTCGGACAGCAGCTGGCCCCGCTGATCCACCACGGTGACCTGCTTGTCTTCCAGCTCAGGAATGGAAGACGCCACCAGATGCACGATGGCTGCCACCTGCATGCGTTCCAGGCTTTGATTGGGATACAGTTCCACAAACACCGACGCACTGGGCTTGCGGCTGTCATTGACGAATACCGAGCGTTTGGGAATGGCCAGGTGAACCCGCGCGCCCCGCACCCGGTTCATGCTGGAGATGGTGCGAGCCAGCTCGCCTTCAATGCTGCGATAGTAGCGGGTTTTTTCCATGAACTGGCTGGTGCCCAGGCCCTGCTCTTTATCCAGCAGTTCATAACCCAGGGTATTGCCGGAAGGAAAACCTTCCGCCGCCAGCTTCATGCGGGCCTGATGAATTTTATCGGACTCCACCAGAATCATGCCGGAGGCGGTGTCCACCTTGAAGCGAATGTTTTCCCGTTGCAGCAGGTCCGCCACCTGGCCTGCTTCCAGATGGGAAATATCGGTATAGAGGGGACGAAAGTCGGGTTCCTGCGACATCAGCACAATCCACATACCCAGGGATATACTGATCGCCAACCCCAACATCAGGCCGATCTGCTTGACCACGCTGAGGCCACCCAGGCCTTCCAGCACCGCAAATCCACCGCTTTCTTTTGCTTTTTCCTCTGCCATTCTCTGTGCTCCAGACCGCTAGCGGATTACACCGGCATGTTCATGATGTCTTTGTAGGATTCCACCAGTTTGTTGCGCACCTGCACCACGGCCTGAAACGCAATACTGGACTTCTGGGAGGCTACCATGACGCGGGTGATGTCGACGTTGCTGTCACCACGAATATAGGCTTCCTGCAACGCACCGGAGGTGGATTGCAGTTCACTCACCTTGTCCAGGGCATCCTTGAACATGGAGGAGAACTGGGGCTCGGATTGATTGGGGATGTCGATGCCCTGGCTTTGGGGCGCTTCCATATTGGCGATGCTGCGCAGTTCGCGCATCTGTGCCAGCAATGAATTCATTTCCACCGACCCTGACATATTGAAACCCTCAAGCTGATAGTATTTTGACGTTTACACCTTTATGCACAGACTCTTTCAACATCTATGCCATATTCACGCATGCGGGCCAGCTTGTAACGCAAGGTGCGGGGACTGATGCCCAGTTTTTCCGCCGTGCGCTTTTTGCTGCCGCCCAGATTACGCAGGGTATCGATGATCAACTCAAACTCCCGCTTCTTGAGGTCTTCGCCCAACACGCTGCCCTCACTCCCATCCATCTCTGCATCAAGATCCAAGTCCGATAACAGGTGCGAAGTGTCGTTCAGGGCTGCATCCGGAATGAAAATATCGTCGCCGGTGATGCGGTCATTGCTGCACAGGATCAACGCCCGCTGAATCACATTGTCCAGTTCGCGAATGTTGCCGGGCCAGTTGTGCTGGGTCAGGGCGAACTCGGCACTGGGGTCCAGTACCACCTGGCGCTGACCCTGCTTCAGTGCAATCATGCGCAGTGCCAACGGAATGATATCCGCTCTGCGCTCCCGCAGCGGCTTCCACATCAACGGGAACACACAGAGGCGATAGTACAGGTCTTCGCGGAATTTACCGGCGGCCACTTGCTCCTTCAGATTGCGATTGGTGGTGGCCAGCACTCTGACGTCCAGGGCAATGGCTTTTTTGCCACCGATGCGTTCCACTTCTTTCTCCTGCAATACCCGCAACAACTTGGCCTGCAGGCTGATGTCCATTTCAGAGATTTCATCCAGCAACAGGGTGCCGCCGTTGGCCTGCTCAAATTTTCCGGCACTGCTCTGGTAGGCGCCGGTGAAGGCACCCTTTTCATGGCCGAACAAGGTGGCCTCCAGCATATTTTCCGGAATAGCAGCACAGTTAATGGCAACAAACGGCTGGGCACTGCGGGGGGAATGGCGGTGAATAAAGCGCGCCAGCACTTCCTTTCCGGTTCCACTCTCCCCCATGATCATCACACTGGAATCCGTTTGTGCCACTTTTTTGGCGAGCTGGAATACCTTGCGGGTTTCTGCGTCTTCCGCCACCGGCTCGGATTCGTCCAGTTCAATCCGCACATACTTTTCCACGACCGCGGCCAGCTTTTCCGTGGAGAACGGTTTCTCCAGATAATCCACCGCGCCATTGCGAATGGCCTCCACGGCGTTGGAAATGCTGCCGTAGGCGGTCATGATCAGTACCGGCAACTGGGGCCATTGGGTGGCGATTTCCCGCATCAGTTGATACCCGTTCATACCGGGCATGTTGACGTCGGAAATCACCAGATCGCATTGATCCTGCTGCAACCATTCCAGCGCGCGCTCCGCACAATCCACCCCGGCCACGCTGTATCCGGACACATCCAGGGTGTCCATGATGGCCTCGCGCAGATCGGAATCATCTTCCACCACGAGAACATTGGTCATCTTCATTATTTTGCCTCCTCAGAGTGCTCTGGCTCGCCCTGAATCTGGGGTAAAGCCAAACTGGCAATCACGCCACCGCTGGCCTGATTGGTTATGGAAAATTGTCCGCCATGGGATTCAACCACTGCTTTGACCACCGCCAGGCCCAGGCCAGTGCCGGTGGATTTGGTGGTAAAAAACGGCTCCTGCACCTGATCCAGGGCACTGGCGTCGATGCCCGGCCCATTGTCTGAAATCTGAAAGCACACCAGACCGCCCTTACCGGCAACGACATTGACGCGAATGCAGGGGGCAATGCCCTGGCCTTCACATGCCTCGACAGCGTTGTCGATGAGGTTGCTGAACACGCTGGTGAGCAATTCCGGATTGCACCGCACAGAGCCCGCCGGAATATCCTCAGCGAACGCCACCCGCGCCCGCCCACTGCGACAGTGCTCCTCCACCTGGGCCTGAAACACAGACACCAGCTGGAACACCGGCAGTACACTGTTCAGCACCACACCCCCTTTGGAGAAGATCAACATGTCACGCACCTGCTGCTCCAACAACAGCAGACGGCTCTTCAGCTTGTGGGCATAACGCAGGCGCCGATCTTCCGGCAGATGTTCCGAGGCCAGATGATCCGCGTACAGAATGGCCGTGGACAATGGCGTGCGCACCTGGTGCGCCAGGGAGGCAGTCATCTTCCCCATCTCGGACAGTTTGCGGTGATGATTGAGTTTGTCCTGCAGGCGACGGGTTTCGGTCTGGTCGTTGAGGACAATGATCTGGCCCGGCTCACCGCTTAAAGATTGCGTGGCAATGCTCACCAGCTTGCCATTGTTGAGGAACACTTCATGGCCATCGGCCGGGCGCGGGGAAAAATGCCGCTGGATAATGTCGATCCAGCGCGCCCCGGTGATCTGGTCCTGAAACAGTCCGGCAGCACTGACGTTGGCATTCACCACCACGCCCTTGCCATCGAGAATAATCACCGCTATCGGCATGGCATTGATGACCGCGTTGAGTTTCTCCGCCAGTACCGCCCGAGCAGTATGCTCACGCACCCGGGCCAGATCGGTTTCGGCCAATTCCGACTGCAGCTCATCCACCCGCTGTTCCAGTTCCAGATACGAATGGGTCAGTTGACTGGAAATGGTGGAAAAGGCACTGAACGCTGTCTGCAGACGTTTTTGCAAATCTCGGCGGGGCTGATTATGAAGGTCAGCCAAATGACTCAGATCGGTTTCTGCCGCTGCCGCACCCATAGAGGACTCCCTATTTTTTGACGCTATTGAGTGCAGAAAAGCAAAGCCCGTGCCTAAAAATCAATCCTTCGAATTATCAGAGGGTTAACGAAAAAAATGCTGCGTTCAGACGATGCCCGCCATGGAATTGGCGCCGGTGGCTGACTTTTTTCAAGGAATACACCGAATGCGTTTGAAATATTCCGCATCGGTTACCTACACTGGTTATAAATGCAGGGAATAAGGACGTGGCACAATGGGCAAAACCACAATGACCGTTCCATCCGGTGTACCAATTACGCCTCATACCATGGGCAATCCACCAAGCGCGGACATTCCATTGGATCTGGACACGCTGATCGTGTCCTACCCCAAATGCGGGCGTACCTGGCTGCGCTCGATATTGGGTAAGTACCTGGAAATCAAATACGGCATTCCGGAAAACATCATGCTGGATACCAAAGCAGCCACCCGGGCCAGCCAGTTGCTGTGCACGGCGTTCACCCATGACGGCGCCGCGATGCTGGAGAAGCTGTCCTATCTGGAACTCTACTATTCACGGGCCGGTTACCAGTCCAAGAACGTCATTCTGCTGGGCCGCGACCTGAAAGACACCATGGTCTCAGCCTATTTCCAGGCCACCAAACGGGTCAATGTATTCGAAGGCCCCATTTCCGAGTTCATCAAATCCGATCAATACGGCATCCGCAAACTGCTCGCCTTCTATGATGTGTGGATGAAGTACAAAACCGTGCCGAAACGCTATCTGTATGTCACCTACGAAGACCTGCATGCAACACCGATGGCAACAGTGAGCCAAGTACTGGAACTGATGGGTGAAACATCCGTGGACCAGGCAGCCCTGCAGCAAAGCCTGGATTTCAACGACTTTGAGAACCAGAAAAAGCGCGAATCGGAAAATGCGTCGCACACAGCGATCACCAAAGCGGCCGACGTCAGTGACCAGGAAAGCTATAAAGCCCGCAAAGGCAAAGTGGGGGGCTATACGGAATACCTGACCCCGGAGGATGAAGCGTTTATCGACGCCTGGGTCGCGCAATTCCAGTTTGATTTTGACAACCTGAAGCTATAGCCCCTGAATGTCGATTCCCTTGCCCTGCAGTTTATTCATCACCAGCAGGCGTTGATCGGCAGGAATAATGGAATATTCATTCTTATTGATTTTCACCTGGGAGCTGGCCAGCAACGTGTTCCTGGAGTCGTCCAACGCGGGTTCGGCCTCTCCCAGTAACGCCAACAGCTTACCCTCCGCTAACGGCCGGGCCGCCTCATACAGGCGAATATCAAACTGGTTGTACTGCTCGGCATCCAGTTTCAGTTGATCTTCGAGCTTGGCCGACATGGAAACCTTGCCGCTCTGCTCTTCACCCAGCAATGCATTGGGTGCATCCAGAAAACCCAACACCGCGGAGGTGAACAGATTGAATGTGTCCGAAAAGCCCACCAGGAGGTAATGTTCCTCCAGGTTAGCCAAGGCGGTTTCCAGAGTGGATTCATCCACCGGCTCATGGGGTGACAACACACCCGCCAACATTCGCACCTGAACATCCGACACCAGGCCGCCTTTGCGGAATACCTCAGCCAAGGGTTCATCCGCCGGCCAACCCCGCCGCCCTACGCCCATTTTGAAGTGGGACAGGGTACGGGAGATCGGATCACGCAACAGGGTGACATAGCGCCCCTGCCGGGGTAGTTGCGCATGAATGCCGTAAGGTACATGGCCGGTGATAATCCTGACGCTGTCGAGCTGGCCCTGATCCCAGGACAGGAAGTCATCCCGCGATTCCCCCTTTCCCTTACCCAGAAACTGATAGTAAACGGTGCCAAACGCGCGCCGCCAGGGCAGTTTTCCCACGGACCCGACCCCTTTCAACAGCCGATCCAGTGTGGTGCCCGCCGCTTTGGGAATGTGGGTGAAGATCAGGCACTCGTCATCCTGGATAGTTTGGGCTACTTGAGTGGCTGCAGGAATGAACGTCAGCTTCGCCTTCATTTGCGTCGACGCACCACCAGTTCTTCCACTGCGTCCTCAACAAACAGCATGCGATCTTTCATCTCCCACCATTCGTCTGCGTATTCACAATCCGCGTAATTTCTGAAATAGGGGCCGCCTTCGGTGTAATGCACGTTGAGCGCATCCTTGTCGTAACGATCGTAGCCCACCAGGTGATTCCACTGGTGGGGAATTTCGCCGATCAGGTCATCGCTTTCCAGCCATTTGAACTGGTGCAACTCCAGGCCGCTGGCCTCATTCACGTATTCAGGGGTCAGCGCCTTGCATTTGGCACAGTTCATCAGCATCACACTGGACCAGTTTTTCTTTTCATACTTGGTCTGGGGCTGATTCAGGAATTTGATATCGGTACTGGGTTTGTGGTCGTGCTTCACCACCTGCATGGCATAGCGCTCATCGCGCAGTTCCCACAGTTTGCTCATATCACCCCGCACCAGCATGTCACAGTCCATGAACACCGCCCAACCTTCATAGTTACAGAGGAAAGGCACCAGGAACCGGGTGAAGGAAAATTCCGTGGATGACAGGTTATTGCGCGGCCGGGTATGGATGTCCGAAAGGTGCTTCAGCATGATGGGCGTGATGGCAACCGGCTGACTGGCATTGACTTCAATGCTGTAAGCCAACACGTTGTAGGCCACCGCCTCTTTGGGATCGAAACCGATAAATACCCTGATCATGATTCTTCTCCAGAAATTTGTTCGTTAAATCCGGCCACAAGTTGTTTCAGGTCACTGGCAACACGCTCGAACACCGGGTCCCAGCTCTCAAGCTGTTCCTGTCGGTAGAGGCGCAGCGCATCATACCAAACCGTATTTTCCCCACTGTCGAACCAGTGCCAAAGGGTGCGTTGATTGAGCAGAACCCAGGTGGGGATATTCAACTGCCCGGAAAAGTGCACCGCCGCATTGGATACAGATACCACCATATCCAGGGCAGCAATCTGAGCCACCGCCTTCTCCACATCCGCATAGGGATCAAAATCGTCAACAAAGAGCTCCAGCCCGGCCTCTTCTTTCAGCTGCTCCAGATCCTGCTGAATCTCTCCATATTGAACACTGATGAACTGGGCTTCCGGTATCGCCAGAATGTCTTTCCACTGCACCAGTTGCGTGGATTTCAGATCGCCGACCGATTTACTGGAGCTCTTCCAGGAGATGCCGATTTTCAGCTTGTTACCGAACTGTTTGTACTTCTCCTGAAACTCCGCCAGCAGTCCCGGCTCCGGTTGCAGGTAATAGAATGGCTGTTTGAATTTATCGAGATCGCTGCGCAGAAATTTACCCAGATCCAACAGCTCCGCCTTGTAATCCATCTGATCACGGATTTCCTGTGGAACCCCTTCATTGGCGGGATAGAAATGGGCCTGCGGCAGGGAGCGCGCCATCATGTCCACAATTTTTGGGGTGCAGGTCATGTGCACTTCCATGCCCGCATCAATGAGTTCGCGCAGCATCTGGGCGTGCAGCATCTGGTCGCCGATGCCCTGCTCCGACGCCACCAGTATTTTCTTGCCGGATTCCAGTTCACCCTGCCAGGCCGGCGCCGGACACTTCTCAATATCCACCACGTTGATGCCGAACAGATCGGTACCATGACTTTTACGGTGGCTGATTTCCTCCCAGCCTTCCTGCAGTTTGCCCTGGCGCAATTTCAATACCGCAGCCGAGGTTTTGGAACCGGCAAAGCCGGGCTGCAGCTTGTTGAGCTTTTCATAGTGCTGAATGGCCAGTTCATCCTCTCCGATCATGGAAAGGCCCTCGGCCAACACGTGGTGACCACGCCAGCTTTTCGGATACAGTTTCAGGATCAGGCTGCCCGCCTTGATTATGGGCTCCGCATGGCGCACATCCATATAGGCTTTTTTGTAGTTTTCCTTGATCATGGTTTTGGCCATGGTCCAGAGCGCGATCTCGTTTTTGGGGTCCTGCTCCAGCGCCCGCTTCGCCAGGCCCCGGGCATCCTCATAACGTTTCAGGCTGAACATGATTTCCGCGAGCATCACGTAGGAATCCACCCGCTCAGTCAGCTCCACATCCCGCCGATAAGCATTGAAGGCCTCTTCCTTGTATTTTTCACCGTTCCACTCCATGTAGGCCTTGCCCATCATGTAGAAAGCCCGGTCGTGCTCGGGGTTCATTTCAATGGCCTGCTGATACCAGATCACCGCCGACTCGTAATCACGCAGATGATAATAGGCCAGCGCCAGGTTATAGGGTAAGTCCGCATCAGTTTTATTCTTGGCGCAGGCATGCTTCAGGTAGCTGATGGCCTCCTGGTATTGCTGGGTCTGCAAACACACACCCCCCATCAACGCCAACAAGGTGATATGGCCGGGGTGCTTGCGCAACAGTTTTTCATAGATTTTTCTGGCAGGCTCCAGCTTGCCATCCCGATGCAGTTTTTTAGCCTGGGATATCTGCACATTCAGCTGATTGTTTTTTGTTGGGACTGCCGCCATTGGATCACCCTGAGCATGAACGCCGGAAAACCGACGTTTTTATCCGTTATTCTTCGTCTGAAACAAATGTTGCAAGAGGTGTGCCCATGCCGGGTGAGCGGCTCGGGAGCCTCAGTCAGGACACCCGGTTCAGGTCGTACTTGCGCATCTTCTCCACCAAGGTGGTACGACGAATTTTCAACTTCTCGGCGGCGCGGGCCACTACCCCATTGCAATCGTCCAGGGCCTGCTTGATCAGGTTGCATTCCAGATTGGATAAATATTCTTTCAAATCAATGCCGTTGACCGGCAACAGGGCCGGGGTATCCATGCTCACATAGCCGGGCATACCCAGTACGGTTTCGGCGGTGTCTTCGGGCAGCTCCCGGTCCTCATCCGTTTCATCCACATGACGGAAACGCTTGGGCAAATCGGATACCCCCACCACTCCGTAAGGATGGGTGATGACCAACCGCTCCACCAGGTTCGCCAACTCTCTGACGTTGCCCGGCCATTCGTGTCGACACAACGCCATGATGGCCGCGGAGTTGAAACGAATGGAACCACGCTTTTCATTTTCGATGCGGGCCACCAGCTCATTCAGCAGCAGTGGAATGTCTTCCGTACGCTCCCGCAGAGGGGGCATTTCAATAGGGAACACATTGATGCGGTAATAGAGATCTTCCCGAAACTTGCCTTCTTTGATGTGCTCTTCCAGGTTTTGATGCGTGGCCGCGATTACCCGCACATCGGCATTGTAGGTTTTGGAGCCGCCTACCCTTTCGAAGGTACGCTCCTGCAGCACCCGCAACAGTTTGACCTGCATGTGTAACGGCATATCGCCGATTTCATCCAGAAAAATCGTGCCGCCCTGGGCCAACTCAAAGCGCCCGGCCCGGCTGGTAATGGCACCGGTGAACGCACCCTTCTCGTGGCCGAACAGCTCACTTTCCAAAAGCTCCTGGGGGATTGCCCCGCAGTTCACCGGCACAAAAGGTTGGTGTCGACGGTGGGAGTTGTAATGAAGGTTTCTTGCCACCACTTCTTTGCCGGTGCCGGATTCACCGGTGATCAGCACATTGACGTCTTTATCCGCCACCTGCGCCATCAGTTCCCGAACTTTCACCACACTGCGACTGGTACCCACCAGGCTGCGGAACAGTTGCGCCTCGCGCCGCTGGGTACGCACCGGGTCTGCAGAGAGATGATCCTTGTAGACCTGGGCCCGATGCAGGGTGTCCATCATTTTGGTGTAGTTGGGCGGGGTCTCGATGCGGGCGATGACGGCTTTCTGGATTTCGTCACTCTCAATCTGGTCGGGATCGGCTTCATCCACCAGAATCAGCGGCAATGTGGCATCCCATTCCGTCAGGGAGTGGGACAGTTTCGCCAACTGATCCACGGAGCCGATGATGGCGCAGGTAAAGCTGCCCTCGTCATGGGATTCAATGACATTGGTCCAATCGGATTCCACTGCCTCCACCGTCTGCTCACCCACAAAATCCAGTATGACCTTCAAGTCGTGTCGACGGGATATCTCGTTATCTACTAACAGAACTTTAATTTCTCGCCACATGCTCGCAATATCTTATCCGTAAAAATTGACGCAATTCTTATAGTTACCCTTCAGTAAAGGTAGAGATTGCGATCCAGTCAAATTCCTGACGCGATTTTTTGCAGATTGGGGGAGAAAAGGAAGGCAGGGCGCCGTATCAGACGCCCAGATTACGAGCAATATCCAGGTACTTGTGAGTGTTGTTGCGATTGCGGCCCAGGGTTTGTAACTGCAGTCCGGCCGCAGCCTTGGCGTTCTCAACGAACTGAATCGCTGAGCGATAACTGGCAAGCAGCTTTTCCATTTCATCCACCAACCGAGTCAAATCTTCGTCGGAGTTGCCTTTCAGGGGCAGATGCTGCCTCAGGTACTGATCGCATTCACCACTGACATCCCGAATCAGATCCAGATCCTCTGCTCCCAGGGCCTGGCCCAGCCGCTGGGTATAGTCTTCGAGCTTTACTATCTGCATGGCATCACCCGGTAACCGTCTGGTCCTGTTGCGAATAAATGGCCTGGGCCTGGTCGGAAATGCCGTCCCAACCCTCCTTGATCTCGCGCAACAGTTTGACCACCTCTTCCACCGGCTCCCGGGTTTTCTCACGGGAAGCGTCATAAAGGCGTACTGTCATATACTCATACAGACTATCCAGGTTACGGGAGATTTCGCCACCCTTGTCGTGATCCAGAAAGCTTTGCAGCCCCCCGAGGATGGTAATCACCCGCCCCAAATGCCGGCCGCGACCTTCAAAGTCCTTGCGGTCAATGCAGCCCAGTGCCTGTTGCAGATTATCCAGCGCCCCCTGGTACAGCATGCCGATCAACTGGTGGGGGTTGGCACCCTCCACGCCCGTCTGCTTATTCATTTGCGCGTATTGCTGAGCGCCTTTTTTCATATTCATAACTGCAGTCCGTTTCTCACGACGATTACGATTAGTCTTTTCCGACCAGCCCTTTCTTGATGACGTCCAGTTGCTGGGTAACAAAGTCACCGGTGCTCTGCAATTGACCCACCAAGATGTCCAGATTGGTATATTGAAGCCTGATGCGCTTTTCGAAGGATTCGATGCGCAGTTCCAGCTTCTCGCGCTGGGCATCAATGTCCTCCAGCTGGGACAGAAACGTTTTATTCCGACTGGCCAGGATACCGTCACTGCTCAGGAAGCTGTCCAGCTTCTTGTTGAGGCTTTTGATGATGCCATCGTCACCGGCCAGCAGTTCTGCCACATCGTCAAAGTTGGAATTGAGGGCGGTGGTGAGCTTATCACTGTTCAACGCCAGGGAACCGTCGCGCTGAGTGGTGATGCCGATAGAGGCCAAAGATGAAAACACGCTGCTGGCGCCTTCAATGGCACTACCAATAGTGCGGCGAATCTGGGTTTCAATGGTGCGGGCGGCAAAGTCACCGGTCAACAGCCCGGCTTCCTGCTCAGTAATATCGTAGTCCGTCAGATAATTGAGGGTTTCACTCAGCAGGTTGAATTCGTCGACAAATTTTTGCAGGCGTTCGGTGATCAGCGTTTTATCCAGGCCAATGCTCAACGTGTCATTGGTACCGTCTGAAGTGGAGACGGCGGTAATGGTGACCCCCTGAATCGCATCCTGAAAAACATTGCTGGAGCTGGTAACCGTGTATTCGTCATCAATCAGCAGCTCCGCGTCCAACGCCTGACTTTTCTCGGTCATGTTGGCGTTGATCAGGGCGGACAAACCGGACGCATCGGTATCGTTACCGTCTGCGTCGTCCGTAACGGTGATGGTCAGCGCATTGTCTGCGCCGGTCTCATCAGCGGTCAGCACCAGCTTGGAAACGGTGCCACCCATGCCGTCACTCACCGTGAGGATGCTGGCGGTGACGCCAGGGTTATCTGCAGCGTCGTTGATGGCATCACGAATCCCGGTGAGGGTGTTGTTGGTGCCGCCCACGATATCCACACTGAAACTGTCCCCGCCCATGTCAATGGTCAGGGTACCCGCACCCACAGCGGCATCAGCATCCGCATAATCCGACGTGCTCACCAGTTTGTGGTTGGACGCCAGCTGAATGACCTGGATATTGGTGGTGCCTACAGCAGCGCCACTGGCGGCCGTTGCGGTGAATACGGTTTCGTCGGAGGATTTGGCGGAACGGGCGGCAAGTTTGTTCACCGTAGTGAGGCCAGATAATGCCGCCTGGAAATCTTTCAGAGTGCCTTTGAGTGAGCCATAGGCGGAAATGTCAGCCTGAATTTCAATTTCGCGGGTGTCGAGGCGAGTTTGGGTCGGAATGCGCTCTGCTTCGGTGAGCGATTCGATGATGCTTTCTATGTCCAGGCCGGAGCCTGTTCCAGCTGCTGTGATTGCTGCCATGATAACCCTCGCCTTGCGCGATCATGATATGCCATCTTCCGATGGGCGTTGGACTTATACCCTGTCAGGAGCAAGATCCATACCACGAACCTATCCTATACATTCCACAACCTGGCGGATTGTGTACTTGCACAAGTATAGTATCGGCTCGGCGGTCCATCTCTTTAATATCGGATCGCTATAAACAACCGGGCCGGGTCAGGCTTTGGAGTTGATAATCGAGCCTTCTTTTAGGGTGCTCACTCCTTCGTCTATGGAATCCGCTATGTGCAGCAGATCTTCAGGTGGAATCTGGCGAATCACCTTGTCGGTTTCCTTATCGATTACGGTCACGATAATCCGGTTGTCCTTCTCTGCTACTTTGAAATCCAGGCTACGCTGATTCTTGTTCATCAGCTCCCGTACCTTGGGGATCGCCTCGTTCACCCTTTGCTTAAGTTCTTCCCTTCGGGCTTCGGATTCAATGGTGTCCGCAATCTGCTTTTGTGCCACTTCGGCTTTACTGGGCTCATCCACTTCCGGCTGAACCAAGGGCTGGTTGGGTTGTGCGTCAACTGTCTCCTTGTTTTTGACCTCGCCACCCTTCGGAACCGCTACCTGTTTCTCCGGTATCGATCCTGTATTAAGCGAAATGTTAGTCGGTCTGTCGTTAATCATATACACCACCTAAACAACAACTGCGGGCGCCCAAGGTATGTACCTCGGGCCCCGCGCCAAGCTAATGACTTTGTTGCTTACCTGTCGGTGCTGGGGATTATCCCAGCAGAGACAGTGCCTGTTGTGGCAAGGCATTAGCCTGGGCCAGCACCGAGATACCGGCTTGTTGTAGCACCTGATTCTTCGACAGATTCGCCGTTTCCGACGCAAAGTCTGCGTCCTTGATCCGGCTGTTGGCGGCCGAGAGCGACTCCGATACTGCCGACAGGTTACGTATGGTCGATTCAAAGCGGTTCTGAATCGCACCCAACCCTGCCCGGAAGGAGTCAATCTGTGCCAGCGCACTGTCTACCGTTTCAATGGTACGGTTTGCTGTGTCCACTGTCCTGATATCAGCATTGGCCAGAGTACCCGTCGCCTGCACGTTACTCACGTCTTCATCGGTCTGGAACGTTGAGCCGCCAGCCGCGTCTCCCAGAATAATGGAGTCGTTAGCCGTGATGGTAATGGAGCCTTGCTTCAGGTCATCGGCTATGGTCGCACCGCCCAGGGAGCTGGCACCACCACCATAGAACAGGGTTTCAACGTCATCCGCCTCACCCACGTTGACCACGATATCACGCCCATCTTTCGCGTTCAGTATCAGCTCGCCGTTGTCACCAATGCTCGCTGTTACACCCGTGATGTCAGACTTCGAGTTGATCGCCTTGGTTAATGACCCGTCGGCGTCCCTTTCCTGGAAGCTGACCGGACCAATATCCACACCGTTGATGTTCAGGCCACCGTTATCCAAAGATCCAGCGCCAACATAGGCTTCACTGGCATCAATGGAGGCACCCACTGCCGAGGCAGCGTCCTCGTAGTCGTAGCTGGTCTTGGCAGAAGCATAGATTCCATCCATGTTCTCCACGCCATCTTCACGCAGAGTATTGATCCGCTCAGCCAGGTCTTTGGCCAGACCAGAACCGTAGTCATCCGCGTTAACATCGGTCAACGACGCGGCAGCGTATCCATTGATGGAGGCATAGTCTCCCACAGTGCTGCCCAGCACACCCACTGACAGGGTGCCGGAGCCAACTGTGGTACCCAACGTAATGGTGAAGCCGTTAGCCGTCACACCACCGATACTGGAAGCCGTGGTTTCCACCACACCAGGCTGTGAGCCCAGCTGGCTGGTACGGGCATCCACACCGGTTACTTCCACTGTTTCACCCGCGTTGGCACCAATCTGGAAGCTCAAGGAGGAGATGGAACCATCCGCCACCTTGTTGCCGTTAAACGTGGTGGTTTCAGCAATTCGATCGATTTCAGAAACCAGCTGATCCACCTCTTCCTGCAGTGACACCCGGTCCTGGGCGCTGTTGGTGGCGTTGGCAGACTGTACCGCCAAGTCACGAATCCGCTGCAGCGAGGTGGTAATTTCGTCCAAGGCACTTTCTGTGGTCTGGGCGAAGGAAATACCGTCGTTGGCGTTACGGACCGCAACGTTCAAGCCGCGAATCTGGGTGGTAAAGCGGTTGGAAATGGCCAGGCCCGCTGCGTCGTCTTTGGCGCCGTTAATGCGCAGACCAGAAGACAAACGCTGCAGGGATGTCTGCAATGAGCCTTGCGACTTGTTCAAGTTGCGCTGCGCATTGATCGACGAGATGTTGGTGTTAATGATTTGTGGCATTGTGTGTCTCCTGCTCTCTCTTAAACACGACCTCAGACAATTGAGGTTTGATTCTTGTTAGCCTCCATGAGGCCGTGCTACATAATGCGTTCTCACTGGTTATATCGGCGTCAAAGCAGTCAACTTGAGAATTTACTTAAACCTTTTCATTCCTAAAGCAGACTTTTTTATGCTCGTTCGCTGATCAGCTGGTTGAGCTGCCCAGTGCCGCGCAGAGCCGCCTGGTAGCGGCGGCCAAGAGAGATATCGGCGAGCGGTGAAATAACTTGAACAAAATTGGGGGGATTTTGACGCTGCGCCACTAAACTAGGCGGAAAAGTAGGAGGCAAAGAAGCCGTTCAGGATCATTTTAACGATTTCCGGCCGAATGTGGCGCCCGTCTTCGGTATAGACATTCTTGATGGCTGAGCAGATGTCGTAGCTGGGAAAGTAGTGAACCTGCTCGTGCTCCCGACAGACCTGGGCCGCCGCCGCCCTCAACAACGATTTGCTTTCCATATTGGCAACAAAAACGTCGTTGTCGGTAAAGGTTTTTCCCAGAGGCACAGGGGAGACCGTGAACACAATCTGGGCTTTGGCATTCAAATCACATATGTGGCTGATAATATTACGCAAATTATCCAGGTTTTCGGAAAAGCTGCTGAGGTGGAACTGCAACTCCTCTGCCCCGCCACCGGCATTGTAGCCGGGTTGCATGCAGGCCACTTTCTGGTTGTCCTTCTTTTTCCATACTTCAATCAGGCCCAGGGTAATCAGAAATCCATCTGCAGCCTGGGCGCCTTGCCGCACCACATCATCCAGCGCCCGGGTTGCGGCAATCACATCCTCGCGGGTCCGCCCGAAAACACAGCGCCGATAAGGATCCTGGTACACCAGATCTTCAGTACCCCACCAGCGATCCGGTACCTGCCAATAGTCCTGCTCGTCCTGACTCCATAATTGCAGGGCTTTGGCAAACTCCTGTTCAATGCTGAATGTATTGTAGTAGTTGAAATTCTCCCGCACCGGGAAATCCCCGATCCGATACCGATCCGGCTCCAGCGAAAGCGTTTCATATTGAGGGAAGACTGCAATCTGGCTTTTTTTCAGCGCCTTGCGGATTTCAACCGCAAAGCAACTTCCCAGGGTGAAGATTCGTGACCGCTGGTCGAAGATGGCGTTAAGCGGAAGAGTGTGCACGAACTGCTTATTGAATACTGACCATTGGTGATTGAGAGAATCCGGTTGCGCCGCAACCAGTTTGAATTTTGGCATGGGCATCCCTGTCTTACCAAGCGTTTGAATTTACATAATAGACCAGATTCCAAAACAATTGCTGGAGAGAGAAATACTGAAGAAGCGGATACTTAGGATACTGAAGATACGGATATTGAAGAGGCAAAAAGGCGCCGACAGCCCCCAACGAAGGAGAAGGGCCGCTTCAGCAGCCCTTCCCACGCAGATGGACCCGATTCCATTATCCTTGCAGCAAAGACAGTACCTGCTGGGGTAAGCCGTTGGCCTGCGCCAACACCGAGATACCGGCCTGTTGCAACACCTGATTCTTGGACAGGTTCGCGGTTTCCGCCGCAAAGTCTGCATCCCGAATCCGGCTATTGGCCGCAGACAGACTCTCCGCCACCGCCGACAGGTTGCGGATGGTGGATTCGAATCGGTTCTGGGTGGCACCCAATTCACCACGGAAGGCGTCAATTTGCGCCAACGCGCTGTCCACGGAGTCCATGGTCTGGTTGGCCCCTTCGATGCTGGTGATGTCGGCATTGGCAATGGTGCCTACCGCCTGCACGTTCACATCATCATCCACTGTCTGGTAGGCACCCAGGGTAATGGTGTCTTTGGCGGAAACCGTTAACGTACCGGATTTAAAGTCGTCAGTGAAATCTGCCACTGTGGTACCGCCGCCGCCGTTGAACAACAGGTCTGCTGCGCCATTCTGGGTGGTCACCACCACATCCCGACCATCCTTCGCTGTCAGCACCAGGCGACCGTTTTCATCCACACTGGCGGTGACACCGGTGATGGTGGATTTGGCATTGATGGCCTGGGTCAACGCACCGTCACCATCCTTCTCCAGGAAGCTGACCGGGCCGATGTCCACGCCATTAATGTTCAGATCACCATTGGCCATGGAGCCGGTGCCAATAAAGGCATCCGCCGGCGCAGCAGACGCCGCTGTATCCAGGTAGTCGTATGTGGTGCGGGCAGTAGCATAGACGCTTTCCATACCCTCCACTCCATCTTCACGCAGATCATTGATCCGCTCCGCCATGCTCTTGGCGATACCGTCCCCATAGTAATCGGAGTTGGGATCGGTCAACGCTGTCAACGACGCGCCCTGAATCTGGCCACCGTTGGCCAGGGTGGCCGCATCGATGGTGGCACCACCTCCGATGTTGAGATAGAAATCGGTGAGCACAGTGCCATCCGCTGCCGCCAGACTGGAAGCGGTGCTCTGTACCACACCCGGCTGGGAACCCAGGGAATTGATACGGGCATCCACGCCGGACACCTCCACCCCTTCACCCGCATTGGCCCCGATCTGGAAGTAGTAAGAAGATAAAGTGCCGTCCAGCACATTGCGGCCGTTGAACGTGGTGGTGGTAGCGATACGGTCGATTTCATCGATCAGCTGATCCACTTCCGCCTGCAGTGAAATGCGGTCCGCCTGGCTGTTGGTGTCGTTGGCCGACTGCACTGCCAGATCCCGGATACGCTGCAGCGAGGTGGTAATCTCGTCCAGCGCACTTTCTGTGGTCTGGGCCAATGAGATACCATCGTTGGCATTACGGATCGCCACGTTCATACCCCGTACCTGAGTGGTAAAGCGGTTGGAGATGGCGAGGCCGGCAGCATCATCTTTGGCGCTGTTGATCCGCAAGCCGGACGACAGGCGCTGCAGGGAAGTCTGTAGTGAACCCTGCGACTTGTTCAGGTTGCGCTGGGCATTGATAGACGAAATATTCGTATTAATAATCTGTGGCATGTTGGTTTCTCCTACTTCGCCTTCCCGGCGTTTGTCCTGATGAGAAAGGCTGATTTAACTGTTAATTCGATGTTCCGGGCCTGTTTCGCTTCACCCATGCTAGCCTCCTCGCCATTGACCGTGTTGCAGTAAAATCTGTGTGCTCATGGTGTTAACCGCGCTAAATAAATTCAAACAGGGATAAGTTCTGAACCTGGACAAAACTTTGCTGCGCCGCTTGCAGCGCCAGGGTTCGTTTATTCAATTCCGTAATGGCTTCGGCGTAGTCCAGGTCCTTCACCACCGACAGCGCCGACTCCGCCTCCACCTTCAGGCTCTCGTTGATCTCAGCCTCACTCTCGATCACATTGAGTCGACTGCCCACGCTGGCACGCACTTCATCAATGTGATTCATGGCCTGATCCAGATTCTGCAGACCTACGTTGAGGGCGTTTTGAAAGGTGGCCTGCAGGGTAGCGGTGTTGTTCGGGATCTTCAGCGCCGACACGATCTGATTGACCGTGGCGAACACGGACTGACGAAAACTCGGCTCAATGGTGAAGCTGTCCCCGGCCTGCGGAAACCCGGAGATGGAAAAGTTGATGCCGTTGAATGAGATGGACGCGTCCTCATCAAACAGCGGCAACGGCGCAGCGTACACCGGCCCGGTATTGGCCCCGGTAATCTGGTATTGAAGCGCTCCGCTGCCGCTCAGGGAGAAGTCCACGCTGTATTGGTCGCCCACATAAACAGTCGGATCTTCCAGCACCGCAGCACTGATGACACCGGTGCCCAGATTAGAGGAATCCCCTTCCGTCACAAACGAGCCGTTACCGGTTTTAATGTCGAAGAACACCTCGTCGCCGCTATTGCCGCTTTCCACCCTGACGGAGGTGTTGACGTTCACATTCAGCACACCCTGATCGCCGTTGTAGGTGACACTGCCGGTGCCATCACGGGAGAACGGTTTAACGTTGGTTTTGAAACCGGAAAACAGGTACTCACCACTGGCCAGCTGGCTGTTGCCCAGGCCAATCAGCTCGTCCATCCGCTGCTCAATCTCGACAATGATGGCCTGGCGGTCGGTCTGATTCATGGTGGCATTGGCACCTTGCAGCGTGAGGTCGCGAATCCGCTGCAGGATATCCGTCACATTGGCCAGCGCAGACTCCTCCACCGCAAGCTTGGTTTCAGCGGTTTGACCGTTACTGATGAATTGCAGTGAGTTGTCGATCTGCTTCTGCAGATCCAGCGCCACCGCCGATCCAATCGGATCGTCAGAGGGTTTCAGAATCCGGGTGCCCTTGGACAACTGCAATTGGGTCTGATTCACCTTGGACTGGTTGTCCAGAATGGAGTTGGCTCCCTGGGTGAATACTTGTGAGGTCGAGATTCGAATCGGCATCTTATCAACCTCAGAGGGAACTGATTATGGTATCGAACAGTTCACTGGACACCTGGATCACCCTGGCAGAGGCCTGGTAGGACTGCTGGAACCGGATCAGATTCGCCGCCTCCTCATCCAGGTTGACACCGGAGATGGATTCCCACTGTGCCTCAGACTGATTCAAGATGGTTTGCGCCGCCTCCTGACTGACGGAAGCGTCGTTGGTGCGGGTACCCACCCCACTCACCAGCTGGCTGTAGGCGCCCTGGTAGGTGACCGTGCCATTGGCGATGGTTTTGGTGGTGGACAGCGCACCCAACAGCAGCGCATTACGGTTATCGTTCACGCCACCATTGTTGTAGCCAATTTCAACCTGGTCTCCGGTGGCGGGATTACCGTTGAACACCACATCGTAACCGGAAGCCGGATACAGGCCTGCCAATTCCAGCAATCCATTGGATTGACCCGGCGTATAGGCCACCCCACCGACCACCACCGCATTGGTACCGGCATCCAGCACGTCGTAGGTGGTGGCGCTGGTGAACTCAACCCGATACGGAGGCACCAAGGCGAAGGGCGTGGTGGTAAAGTCCGCCGACGTGGTGTCCGTTACGATGACGTCTTCAACGTAGCCTGCACCGGTGTTGCTGGCGGGCAGATTGGTCGTCACCGGAAGAGCCGCGGCCACCTGACGGACATCGTTAATGTCCATATCCATTTCATAAGCACCCAGACGGGTGGGCAGGATGGTAAATTCATCCCGGTCCGCCGGTGCGCCGGATACAAAATTCAGCGTAAATCCATCGGTGGTGGTAAAGGTTCCTCCAGGGCCTGGATCGGCAAACGTGGCATTGACGGTGTTGTCCGCATTATAAAGTGTGTAGTTACCCGATCCGGCATCGTATCGCAGCCGATAATCATCTGCCGTCAGCAGGTTGGTATCGTCGATGGTCACCGAGATCGCGGCAGTGCCCGCATTGGACGTTCTCCCGGCCACTCGGGCAAATTCCGCGGTGCTGGAATTTATATCGCTGAAGAAGGTGCCGCCCAGCTGATTGTCCAGGTCCATGCCCAGCTGGTGCTGATCATTGAACGACTGGGCAACGGATAATGCCATGCGGCCCAACTCGTTGAATACGGGATCGATCAAGTCTTCCCGTACCGAAATCAATCCACCCAAACGACCACCGGATACCAGGTTAGTGATGTTCTGCACGTTGCTGCCATCGGTGATGATGATGTCCTTGCGACGCAGACCGGTGGAGTTGGAAACGGTTTGTACGGAGAAGGAGTCATTGCCGATCACCAGAGGCTGACCGCTGCCGATAAACACGCTGACGCTCAAGTTCTGTTGTTGCAAAACTTCGACTCCGACCAGCTCGGATAACTGGCGCACGGCCTCGTCCCGTTGATCCAACAGGTCATTGGGGAGCTCACCGGTATTATTGGTGTACACCGCCTGGATGGATTCGTTATAGGAGGCAATGCTGGCGGCCAGCTGGGTGATCTTGGACGCGACAGCATCCAGCTCAATATTCAGGGTTTCGTTGGTTTGGAATACCTGCTCATACACCGCGTTGAAGCGGTTCACCAGCGCCTCACCGGTACTCAGCAAAACCTGGCGATTGGGTACCGACGCCGGATCATTGGAAACATCCTGCACGGCGTCAAAAAAGGATTGTAATGACGGTGTGATCGCTGTGGAATCATCTCCCAACAGTTGGTCCACTCGTACCGCGTATTCATAATAGGCATCGTAGGTGTTGTAGGATGCAATGTCCCGCCGCAGTTGATCGACCACATACTGATTACTGACCCGCGATATGCTGGCAACGTCAACGCCCTGACCGACAAAGGAACCACCGTAGGATTGCGGAACCCGAGTGGCCAGGCCGGTTTTCTGGCGGCTATAGCCTTCGGTATCGACATTGACGATATTATGGCTGGTGGTCGACAGCGAGGTTTGACTCGCTCTCAATCCTGATAATGCTATGCCCGCAAGATCTGCCATTTATCTGTTCCGCTTTAAAGTTTGGTGGCCGCTGTTTTTAACGCTGCTTGAAATACGTCACTATCCATGATGTTTGCAATTTTGTTGCCATAATTTGGATCGGTGGCGTAACCGGAGTTCTGCAAATCAAAACCCCATTGTTTCGCATCACTTTTTTTACCAATCGCATTTTCGTAGCGCGCGTTTGAATGCAGAAAATTCACGTAATCATCAAATGCCTGATCCAAAGAGCGGTAAGAGCGGAAAGCGGCATTCTCCTGGGCGGCAATTCCATTCCGGTATTCCAGTGTGTTGCGGCGAACCACATCACCCTGCCAACGGGAATCCGCCTTGATGCCAAATAAATTGAAAGAGTTTTCTCCACCGGCCGCTTCCATCACATGCTGCCCCCAACCAGTTTCCAACACTGCCTGGGCAATCACGGCTTCGGGCGACGTGCCCAAGCGTTCCGCAGCACGTTTGGCGTGAGGATAAATGACCTGTACAAAATCGCTGGGGGATTGCCACTGAGAATCAGCCGTATCTTGCTCTGCAGCCAGGCGCGCGTTAGGTGGGGCAACAACAGAGGAACTCGATGCCGGTTTTGAATCCTGTTCAGTTACTGCAGATCGGGAACCGGTTGCACCCTCCGCCACCGGCAATGAAGGTCGCGCCAACACGGGATGTTTCAAGTAGGCGGAAATGTCAGTATTGACGTCCGGTGTTCGTTGACGGGCTGCGGCCTGGGTCTGCATCTGCTTGACAATCACATCTGCCAACCCAATGCCACCCTGCTTACTGATGTTCAACGACAGCTGCTTGTCGTACATACCCTGATAGAACTGGCCGTCACGGGAATCCAGCATGTTGCCTTCCGCAAACACCGCATTGGCGTCGCGCATGCTTTGCAACATCATGTTGAGGAAAACCCCTTCCATCTGCTGCGCGGCAGCCCTGAGGGCCGCATCCCCATCATCGCGGGTCATTTTGCGCAGCTGATTGAATTTGGAAAAATCCAGATACAGGTCAGGAGAGCTGTTGCTGGGCGGCTTGAGCATATCAGATCACGATCAGCTCAGCGCGCAGGGCACCGGCCTGTTTCAAGGCTTCCAGAATTGCCATCAGGTCACCCGGCGCCATGCCCACCCGATTGACTGCCGCCACGATGTCATCCAGGGTGACACTGTCGCCCACCTTGAACATATGGCTTTTCTCTTCCGTAATATCAATCTGGGATTCATTGGCCGCCACCGTCCGGCCACCGGCGAATGCCCCGGGCTGGCTGATGTCCACACTTTCCGAGATCGTGACCGTCAGGTTGCCATGGGTGACCGCAGCCGGGGATACTTTGACGTTGTTACCAATCACGATGGTGCCGGTGCGGGAATTAATGATGACCTTGGCTGACGGTTCCGCAGGTTTTACCTCCAGGTTTTCCAACACCGATAGATAGGTCACCCGCTGGGACGGATCACGGGGAGCCGTGACCACGATGGACGTAGCATCCATGGAGCGTGCAACGCCCGGCCCCAACAAGCGGTTGATCTCATCACGCACCCGTTTGGCGGTGGTGAAATCCGGTTGGTGCAGGTTGAACGTCAACGTGTTGCCTTCATGAAAAGGATTTGGCGCAGACACTTCCACCGTAGCGCCATTGGGAATCCGCCCGGCACTGGGAATGTTCACGGTAATCTTGGAGCCGTCTGAGCCCTGGGCACCGAAGCCCCCCACCACCAGATTACCCTGGGCAATGGCATAAACCCGACCGTCTGCACCCCGTAGCGGCGTCATCAGCAGGGTGCCACCTCTCAAACTGGAGGCGTTACCCAGGGAGGAAACCGTTATGTCGATACGCTGACCCGCCTTGGCAAACGGCGGCAGCTCCGAATGGATGGACACCGCCGCCACATTTTTCAGTTTGGGGGTCAGGTTCTCCGGTACGCTGATACCGAACTGCTCCATCATGTTACGGAAGGTTTGCACCGTGAACGGCGTCTGATTGGTTTTGTCACCGGTGCCATCCAGGCCCACCACTAGTCCGTACCCGATCAACTGATTGCTGCGCACGCCCTGCACATCAGAGATATCCTTAAGGCGGTCCGCCAAACTGATGCCGGGCAATACCAGCAGCGCAATGACCGTCAGCCATGTTTTCATAAAATTCACCCTCAGAACGGCCACCATTTGCCACCAAAGAAGCGCGATGCCCAACCTTGAACCTGTGCATCAGCCAGTGCTCCGGTGCCACTGTAGGTAATTCGGGCGTCCGCCAGGCGGGTGGACATAGCCGTGTTATCCGGCGCCACATCCGAGGGTCTCAACATGCCCTCGATCCGAATAAATTCGTCACCCTGGGAGAAGGTCATCCACTTCTCGCCCCGAACCATTAACACACCATTAGGCAACACATCGGCCACGGTCACCGAGATCTGACCTAACAACCGATTGCTTTGATCTGAGTTGGCATCGCCTTCGAATTCACGGCTGTTGTCCGCATCAATCGCCATGTTCAAATGGGTTCCGTTATAACTGGTGGATGGGGATGAACCCAACAGACTGGCGACTCCCATATCAATCTTGTCGTCTTTATCAATAGCGGTGGTGTTGGTTTTGGATGATACCGTGCGCTCATCCAGGTACAGGGTAATGATGTCGCCGATGCGGCGGGCCCGCTTGTCTTCCCACAAGCTGATCCCGGCACCACTGGCATAGATAGAGCCGGTGGCACGCTCCCCTTCCGGTTGCGACACTGGCATAACCGGAGAATAGCGGGCGTCGCCGGGTTTCGGTTGCGGAGCGGTGGCACATCCACAAACCAGTGCCGACGCCAGCGTCCACAGGGAAACGGTTTTGATCAGACGTGTCATGATGATCTCCAACTCACAATTACAGTTGCTGTCCGATGAACTGCAGCATCTGGTCCACAGTGGAAATGACTTTTGAATTCATTTCATAGGCACGCTGGGTTTCGATCATATTGACCATCTCCTCCACCACATTCACGTTGGAGCTTTCCAACGCGCCCTGAATGATGGGTCCCAGTCCATTTTGCCCTGGTTCACCCTGGGTGGGAGCACCGCTGGCTACCGTTTCACGAAACAGGTTGGAGCCCATGGCCTCCAATCCCGCCGGGTTGATGAAATCCGCCAACTGCACGTTGCCGATCTGGGTGGAGTCGCCGGTTTGCGCGTCCACCGCAGTCACCACACCATCGGTACCAATGGAGATATTCTGAAAGCCTTCCGGAACCGTAATACCAGGCTCCAAAGGAAAGCCACCGGACGTCACCACCTGGCCAGTGGAGTCCACTTGAAACTGGCCATCACGGGTGTAGTTGATGGAGCCATCCGGCATCAGGATCTGAAAAAAGCCGCGACCATTAATCGCCATGTCCAGGCCCTGATCCGTGACCTCGATATTGCCCATGGTGAATTCTTTCTGCGTCGCCACCATGCGCACACCGGTACCCAACTGTAATCCGGAGGGCAACTCGGTATTTTGGGAGGACTGTCCCCCGGGTTGACGGTTGATCTGGTAGAGCAAATCCTGAAAGACCGCACGATCCCGCTTGAACCCGGTGGTACTGACGTTGGCCAGGTTGTTGGAGATGGTTTTCAGCCGGGTATCCTGTGCGCTTAACCCGGTTTTGCTTACCCAAAGAGATGCGTGCATGTTTCACTACTCCGTTTTGCCTGGCAACCCACTGCCACATTAAGGAAAAGGATTGCCGTTCTGATTACGCTACTGACGTTAATTCGTCGCATTACCTAGTTCTGCATGATCCGTGCCGAGGCCTCGTCCATTTCTTTGGCGGCCTGCATCATCTTCACGTTCATTTCATACAGACGTGCGTGCGAGATGATGGCGGTCATTTCGTTGACCGGGTTCACGTTGGAGCCTTCCAGCATGCCATTGACCACCTGCACTTCCGGATCGGATTGCAATTCCCCGCCACCCTTCAATCGGAACAAACCATCTTCACCTTTTTCCATTTCACCGGCGGGTGGATTGACCAGCTTGAGTCGGGCAACTTGCGTCAGCGACAGTGCATCCTCGCCCAATCCGGTGATGGACAATGTGCCGTCCACACCCACCACCAGTTTTTCGTATTCGGGCAACACCAACGGACCACCATCACTCATGATGGGTAATCCGGTCCCCGTGGTAACGGCACCGGTCACATCCCGCTTCAGATCGCCGGCGCGGGTATAGGCTTCAGAGCCATCGGGCATCTGCACCGCAAACCAGCCATCTCCTTTGATTGCCAAGTCCAGATCGCGGGCGGTTTCCATATAGGTACCACTGCTGGTATCTGTGCCCGGACGCTCACTCATGGCATAGGCACGGGACGGATAGTGCTCGCCGAACACCGACATGCTGCGATACTGGTGAAAATCCGCTTTGAACCCGGTGGTGGATACGTTCGCCAGGTTATTGGCTCTCAGCCGTTGCGCATCCAGGGCCTCTTTGGCTCCGGTCATTGAGATATAGAGAAACTTGTCCATGATGCATTCCGCCGCGTCAAATACTCATCGTTTTTCATCAATAAGTGACAATCTGCAATTCACTTGCCAATTCACTTTCAATTCAACGTTCCATTCACTTTTCTGTTCTGTTACCAACTCAACGAGCAATACCCACGCTTGGGACCAAACCAAGTTTCGAGGCAAAAAAAAATCCCCGCAGGGCGGGGATTTTTGATCAGCTTACGACTATCGAATCTGGATAATGGTCTGGGTCACCGCGTTAGACGTTTCGATGGACTTCGCATTAGCCTGGAAGTTACGCTGCGACGTAATCAGCGTTACCAGTTCCTTGGTCAGGTCAATGTTCGAAGTTTCCAGGGCCCCGGATTGAATCAAACCAAAGCTGGAGGTTCCCGCCTCTCCGGGAATTGGCTCCCCTGACTGGGTGGAGGAACGCCAGGTGGTATTGCCCACCTGCAACAATCCCTGCGGGTTGGAGAAGCGCGCCAATGCCACCTTACCCACCGCCGTGGTTTGACCATTGGAATACGTAGCCTGGATCACACCCTGGTCGTCCACACTCAATCCAGTCAGGCGACCGATGGTGAAACCGTCCTGGGAAAGCGAGGATACCGAAAACGGTGACGCAAACTGGGTCGGTGTATTGCCGGCAAAATCGAAGTACACCTGTTGAGTGGTGTCTGCGCCATTGGTGAGGAACGAAAACTGATCTGTATAAATACCGGAAGCGGGGTCAGTACCCTGGAACACACCCTGGGAGTCAAAAGACAGCACACCATAAGCGACACCACCGGCGTTCACCTCTGGGCTCAGGGCACCGCCCACGCCATCATAGACGTCCACAATATTCTGGGCGCCGGTATCGTCGGTTACCGTCAAAAATACACCCCAGGTATTCTGAAAGCCACTGGCGCCCAGGTTGGGCTCCTTCACAAAGTATGCGGTCGCAATATGAGAATCACCCAGACTGTCATACAACGTGATGGATGTGGAAGCAGAATACGTATTGGAGTCCGTCGGATCGAATGCATCAACACTGATGTTGCCGGCATTGGCCGGCAAATTGACACCAATCTCCACTTCAGCCGTGGCCTGCGGCGCACCGGCAGTGTCCGGCAATTGCAAGGGAGTGGTACTTGAGAGCGCAGTAGCCGTCACCGAGCCATCATCGTTTACCGGAAACACTTGCAGATACTGGTTAGCAGAGTTCACCACAAAACCGTTTTCATCCACGCCGAAGTTGCCCGCCCGGGTATAAACCCGCTCCTGGCTGATCTGATCAGGAGACAGCACGAAGAAGCCCTCGCCGCTGATGGCCAGATCCAGTGCCTGTGAGGTAAAGTCAAGATTACCCTGATCAAACAACTGTTGAACCTGTTGCAGCAACACACCATTACCGATGGCGGTGTCGCTGTTACCAAAAGCTGAATTGGCATAGATATCACCGAATGCGGTACGCGACCCCTTGAAACCGGTGGTCTCCACGTTCGCAATATTATTGCTGGTGACGTCCAGTTGCGATTGCGCCGCATTCAAACCACTTAACGCAATATTAAAACCCATGACTTTCTCCTGCTATCAACGCACTTCTTGAATTTCAGTGGACTCAACCTGACCAATACCATTCAGGTTAAGCAACATACCGCCCTGGTTGTCCACAATACTGACGCTGTTCACGCGGCTGTAGATACTGGTAACCAATGCTTCGTTTTCTCCCGAGAGCGTGCCCTCAATGGAGATTGAATACAGTCCTTCCGGCAACGCCTCACCCACATTATTGGTGCCGTCCCAGCTAAAGGGTGTTTCTGCACTACCGATATTGCCCAGGTCCCGATTCGCCACGACCTGGCCGCTGGCATCTTTCACAATCATCATGACATCGCCGGAGGCCTGGCCAGCCTCAATGGTGCCGTTGATAGTGCCGCCGGTTTCAAGGTAACCCACCTGACCGCTCACCAACACCTCGCGTCCTACCAAAGCCGTCGCCTGCAATGCCTGGCTGGAACGGTACACAGAGCCGATGTCTTCCACGGTACTGGCCAGATTCTGGATGCCCTCCAGGGAACTGAACTGCGCCAGCTGGGCAACAAAGTCCGTCTGATCGGTGGGCTTGAGGGGGTCCTGGTTTTCTATCTGGGCCAACAGCAGCCGCATGAACATATCCTTATCCGCGGCCGCCTGGGATTTTTCAGTTTCTGATTTGTTCCGAATCGAGAGATCACTCAGAACATTGTTTGCGTCTACACCTGTGACTGCCATAATTCAGACCCTCCCCTTAACGACCCAGACTCAGCACTTGCTGCATCATGGTCTTAGCCGAGCTCATCACGTCCACGTTGGTTTGAAAGGCCCGCGATGCACTGATCATGTTAGCCATCTCTTCGACAACATTGACGTTGGGATAAGCCACATAGCCATTGTCATCTGCCATGGGGTGATCCGGTTCATAACGCATCTGCAGAGGCGCGTCGCTCTCCACAATCCCCTGCACCATCACACCACCGCCGGCATCCATTTGCCGGGCACTGAAGTCGAATGGCTGATTGGACATAGCCGCCTGCAGTTGCGCCTTGAAGATCGGCTCCCTGGCCCGATAGGTTTCATCCATATTGCTGCTGACGCTTTCAGCATTGGCAATATTCGAACTCACGGTATTCAGGCGCGTGGTTTGGGCGCTCATCCCACTGCCGGCAATATCAAACACATTCATTAAAGACATGATTATTCTCCTCTGATGGCCGACATCAGCGACTTGATCTTGCCATTGAGAAATTCAAAGGCCGCCTGGTATTCCATGGTGTTGCGCACAAACTCAGTTTTTTCCAACTGGGCATCCACGGTATTGCCATCAATGGCGGGATTGGTCGGGTTGCGGAATTTCAGGCCGGTGATGGTGTCAGCCTGGGAAACCGAGAGGAAATGTTTGTCATCCGACGCAGACACCGGCACCATCTCTGTCCCCTCTCCCATTCTGGCTTTCAGCATCTGCTGAAAATCCAGATCCCGGGCCTGGTACCCCGGGGTATCCGCATTCGCGATATTGTTGGCCAGCACATTAGCCCGTTGCGAACGCAACTCCAGCGCGTGCTGGTAAAGTCCGATGTGTTTATCAATGCTGATCGCCATGCTGCCCTCTTACACCTCTTTCCTCTGCGCCATTAAACCGGCAATGCAGATTTCGTTAAGAGCAATAAAGCAACCCTTGTGCCATCAGCGATGATTCTTATAAATTCAGGGTGTTAGAGGATTTCAGGAGGAACAGGAGGGGCCAGGGCGGCAAACGCTTACCGAAGGCGGCAAAACCGCTACTTCTTAACGTACACCACCCCGGGGGAATAATACTGGATCTCGAACAAGTCGTTCAGGCCTTTGGGAGTTTCCGAGCCACCGAGAAACAGGTAACCACCGGGTTTCAACACTCTATGGATGTTGGTGATGATCTGCAGTTGCAGCTCACTGGAGAAATAAATCAAGACGTTGCGGCAGAACACCACATCAAACTTGCCCAGGGTGGAGAAGTTTTCCTTCAGGTTAATGGGGCGGAAGTCGATGCGGCGACGAATTTCCGGTTTGATCTCCCAACGGCCGTCCGCGGCGGCAATAAAGTGCTGATTCAGCCGCTCATCGGTCATACCCCGCTTCAGGGCAAGTGGTTCATACACACCCTTGCGCGCCTGATCCAGAACGCGACTGGAAATATCCGTCGCCAACAACTTGATCGGCTTGTTCGCCAGGGAAAAATTACGCCGGCGCAGCTCTTCTACACAAATGGAGATGGAGTACGGTTCCTGCCCGGTGGAGCAGGCCGCACACCAGATGGATATCTCACCCGGATTTTTCGCCAACTCCGGCAGCAGGGTTTCCTGCAGATATACGAAAGGATGCCGGTCACGAAACCACAACGTTTCGTTGGTGGTCATGGCGTCGATCACTTCCTGGCGCAGGTTCCTGGCACCGGGTCGATCAATCTCGCGCACCAGATCCATCAATGACTGTATGCCCTGGTCTTTCATCAACTTACGCAGTCGACTGTCGATCAGGTAATTCTTATTATCACCCAGCAAAATCCCGCAGGCTTTCTCGAGATACTGGCGAAACTGGGCGTATTCCCCCTGCTCAAAGCGGGAATTGTCGCGATTGGGAAACACCATATCAGCCGTTGCTCATCCTTGAATTGAAATGGGAGCCCTTTGCAGCGAAGGCAGAGGGCCTAACCATTGTGTTGCTCAAGCGCGCTGTTTACCCGCTCCTGAACAAGATCTGCCAGTTTATCCGGCTTGAACTTCGCCAGAAAATTGTCAGCCCCCACCCGTTTCACCATGGCCTCGTTGAACACGCCGCTCAGTGAGGTGTGCAACAGCACATGCAGATTTTGGGTTCTGGGGTCCTCCCGAATGGAGGCCGTCAGGGTATAGCCATCCATTTCCGGCATCTCGATATCGGAAATCAGCATGATGTAACGGTCGGTGATGGCCTCTCCCGCTTCCACAATCTCGCGGATATGGTCCAGCGCCTGCCGCCCATCGGCCACCACGTGGGTTTTGACACCCACCTTTTCCACGCAGCGTTTGATTTGTTTGCGTGCCACACTGGAATCATCGGCAATCAACACCGCCAGGTCGCTGGTACTGGCCCGATCTACCGTATCCTGGTGAATCACCTCTGCGGAAATTTCCTCCTGCATGGGGGACACTTCCGACAGGATTTTCTCCACATCGATGATTTCCACGATGCGATTATCCACTTCCGTTACCGCGGTCAGATAATTGCCTTTGCCGGCACCCTTCGGTGGTGGATGGATGTTTTCCCAGTTGAGGTTAACGATGCGCTCCACCGCCTTCACCAGAAAGCCCTGAATCGCCATATTGTATTCGGAGATAATCACGAAGCAGTTTTCGATATCGTCCAGCGGCTGGTTACCCATCGCCAGATTCATATCCATCACCGAAATGGTACCGCCACGGATGTGGGCAATCCCTCTCACCACAGGATTTCGTTGCGGTATCTCGGTCAGTTTCGGGCACTGCAATACTTCGCGAACTTTAAATACATTGATCCCGTAGATCTGGTCGTCACTCAATCTGAAGAGCAACAACTCCAACCGGTTCTGTCCCACCAGTTGCGTTCGTTGATCGACTGTATCCAGCACCCCAGCCATATAAAAACTCCGTGTTCGTACCTTACGGCATAACCTTTGCTTGACATTCAAAGAGCAGTCATTTTGTCAATAAAGTGGCAGATGACTGTTTTAACACACCATTCCTTCAGAATAGGTCAAAACAGACAAATGAACAGCGAGCGACGAGAAATTATAATGTCGATGCCAGTCCGGTTGATCATGGCCCTTCTGAGCCTGGTATTGACGAGCATTTCCCAGGCTGCGGCCACCGATATCCAGCAGCAGATCGACGAGGCCATTGAGCTGTACGTCACTGAATCCCATACGGGTCACTACCAGGATATGGCCGTTGAGATCCAGCCCATTGACCCCCGCCTGCGTCTGGCGGCCTGTGGTCAGGCTCTGCAACTGAAGCATCGCCCCCGTAATCGCAGCACCGGCCGACTGACCTTCAAAGTCACCTGCGCCGGGCCGGAAAGTTGGTCCATACATGTACCGGTCACAGTACAAGCCTTTGATCATGTGGTTATTTCCGATCTTCCCATCGCCAAAGGCACGCACTTGAGCCCATCGGATCTGCGCCTGGAACTGGTGGATGTCTCCCTCCTCCACGGCGGCTATTTTCAGTCCATGGCAGAGCTGGACGGCTTTGTGGCCAAACGCCCCATTCAGGCGGAACAGGTCATGACCCCGGCCCTGGTGGACCCAGCCAGAATGATCAACCGGGGTGAGAAGGTAATGATTGTGGCAGAAGGGCCGGGCCTCAGTATTCGTGCCACCGGACTGGCCATGGAGGACGGTGCTTATGGCGAGCTGATCCGGGTGCGCAATACCAACTCCAACAAAGTGGTGGAAGGCAGGATCACCGCGCCGGGGCTGATTAAAGTCAGCCTGTAAGCGGCCGATAAACACAGTGGCACAAATGAATATTTTGTGCATAAATAAACTAAAGTTACTGCGATACCAGCCGATATATTGGATAACAACGCAGTATTTCAGCAAAGGCGTACAAAGATGGCTATGGAAATCAATGGCTTAAACAGCAACCAGGTAAACTCCAACAAGGCCCGTGGCGGCCAGAAGGTTGGCGTGTCTGAGGCTGATGCCAAAAAAACCACGGCCAAAGCGGAATCCGCCAACGCAGAAACCGTCAAAATCAGCCCTGAAGCCCAGGCCCTCAACCGGGTCAGCCAGCAAATGGAAACCGACGCTCCGGTCAACCAGGACAAAGTCGAAGCCCTGAAAGCGGCTTTGGCGGACGGCAGCTACAAAATCAACGCCCAGTCCATCGCCCGCAAAATGCTGGAAAGCGATTCCCTGTTTTAATCCTACCTGCAGTCAACCTCACGACTCCGGCACGCAAATTGCTATTTTCTGAACACATCCCTTTGGTTTGATGTTTCGGAGTTGCTATGACTAACCAAGTGTCCCCCCAGGCCGCGCAACAGCTGTTACGGGCAATCGAAAAAGATTATGCACTGGCTCAAACCCTGAAAACCGTATTGCAGGAGGAAAAATCCATCCTGGAGCAGCGGCAATATACTGCCCATTCCGCCTTGCTGTCCCGCAAAACCCAACTGCTGATGGAACTGGATCAGGCGGATCATGCCCGGCGTCAGGCCATGGCGGATATGGGGCTGCAACTGGACAAGCAGGGCTTTGACCTGTTCGTACAACAAGTCCCCCCTACCTGGCAGGCCCGTTTCCAAAGCGGTTGGGAGAAGCTGGCGGACACCATGAACGCCTGTGCTCGCCTGAACCGGGTCAATGGCAAGATTCTGGCCCACGCCCAGAACTCCATGGAGCACCTGATGTCGATCATCAAGGGCACCGCCAATCAGGTGTCGGTATACCAGGCCAATGGCCGCCGCAACCTGAATGCAGCCCACAGGATGCTGGCAACTGCCTGATTTTAATAGATCAAGCAGTTACGCAAGGTTCTGCTAGAATAAAACTTAGGGTATCAATTGCAGAGTGTTTGACGCGGTATGATCCACGGCTTGCTGGATAAGCTGTTCGGTAATGAAGACAAACCGAAACAGGGCTCTCCAAAAAATATAAAACACGCCCCGGAAGAAATCAGCAGACTCCTGAACCTGTACCGGGATCAGGAGCATTTGATGACGGCCATGATAATGAACGCGGGGCAGCGCAAAATTGCCAAGCTCAATACCGGCATCCTGACGGTGGACGACGGCGCGCAGCAATTCGTGACGGATCGATTCCAGCCCAGCGAGTCTGAACACCTGTTGGCAAACGGCACCAAGATTCAGTTCTCCCTCACCCACCACGGTGTGCGTCATCAGTTTGACGCCGTGCATCTGCAGAGCCAGTCATCGCCAGAGGGCTTGCGCCACCATTTCCAGTTTCCCAAGGGCATTGAACTGATCCAGCTACGGGATGCCTTCCGGGTGAAGCTAAGCCAGGCTCATCCGATCAAAGTCACCCTTACCCAGGCAGACCTGCCCGCCATCACCGGCAGCCTGGCGGACCTCTCCGCCAGTGGCATGCGGGTGCGGGTGGAAGGCCTGGTATCGCCCAAGCCGGTACGGGGCGCCATTTACAGCTCCTGTCACCTGGTATTGAGCGACGGCAGCCCCATCGTCAGCGGCGCGCGACTGATGCACTGGAAATACGACCCGGATCTGCGGGTCACCTACCTGGGGATTCAGTTTTCCGAGTTGGACGGCAACACCCAACGAGCCCTGAACCGCTATCTCACCGACCTGCAACGCAAACAGCGCCAATTGAGCTGATTCAGCTGAGCCAGTCCGGCAGGTGTTGCTGCAGATCTTCCAGAGTATCGATGTCCCAACGATCCGCCAGAATGTGAAATCCAACTCCACTGCTGAACAAACGCTCCAGGGTCATCCCCATCACTGCCGGCGTACCCCAGGGCATGTCGCGGAACAGGAAAGCCGCCGGCGTGGTAACACCCACCAGCACATAGCCTCCATCCATTGCCGGGCCGATCACCACGCTGGACTGCTCCAGCCCCCGGAACGCCTCTGCCAGATATGCTGCATCGATGGAAGGGGCATCCGCTCCGATCAACACCACGTTATCGTGGCGCGCCAGGCCATGCCGCAGCGCAAAGTCCATACGAGTGCCCAGGTGCAATCCCTGTTGCAGCCAGCACGCTACACCCAAGGCTTCAAAATAGGGGAAGGCATTTGCGTCTGTGGTCCAGACTTCCACCGCATCCGCCCCGCTGTTTAATGCCGTGGCGATCACCGTTTCACACAGGCGTTGATGGACAGCAAGTGCAAACGCATCACCTTTGTCTTTGGCAAGCCGGGTTTTTACCTGCCCGGCCACGGGGGCTTTGGCAAAGATCTGAATCAGGCTACTCATCGGTAATACCAACGTTGCAAACGCTGCGGACTGACTCCCAAGCGATAGGCCAGACGCAGCCACCACATCAACAGAATGGTTCTTACCACCCCATGCCTGGACCAGCGTCGGGATGAGGTCACCACCGGCACCCGGATGCGCAATGGCCGGGCCTGCAGGCGGGCGCGCAGGCTGAACTCCACATCTTCCATCAGGGGCAACTCGGCATAACCACCCATGCGCTGAAAAAAATCCCAGCGCATAAACAAGGTTTGATCCCCGGTACACACCCCGGTGATGGCAGAACGTTGATTCATGAACCAGGCGATCATACGAAAGGGCCAACGGGGATTATCCAGCGTCACATCAAAACGTCCCCATTCAAAGTCGGAATCGAGAAACGCCTCCATCAGCTGATTGAAATGATTGGGCAAGCGGGTGTCACCGTGGAGAAACACCAGCAGCGGGCCGGTTGCACACCCGGCGCCGGCATTCATCTGCACAGCACGACCGGCCTGTGCCTTCACCACCTGCACCGGATAGACCGCCAGGCGTTCCAGGGTGGCATCTACGCTGCCGCCATCGCACACCACCACCTGCCAGCGCGCCTGCAAGGTCTTCAATAACGTCTGCAGACTATGATCGATGCCGGAGGCTTCATTGAGCACAGGCATCACAATGGTTCCGAGCATAGGCTTAGTCGAGGGCACCGCCGCAACTGCTGCCCTGCCCGGCAGTACAACCAAAGCAATGGTCCGCGACGATGACGGCATTGCCTTCCAGGTCGTCATTCAGCAGATCGCTGATGTGGCGGGGTTGGCCATGGTGCTGCAGCGGCAGTTCCAGCATCTGGTTAAAATCGCAATCGTACAAGTTGCCCTGCCAGTCCACACTGATGGTGGTGCGGCACATCAAGCCGGGCAGCGTTGCACCGTTAAAACTGTCCCGCAGCAACTGCATGTAGTGATCAAACTGCCCTTTCGAAACCAGCATACTGCCAAAGCGGCTGATGGGCATATTGGCCAGTGTCAGCAGGTGATTGAATTCGATGCCGAAATCCTCCCGCAGGCGCTGCTTGTAATCCTGTTCCAGTTGCTGCTGGGGAGGCGGCAAAAAAGCGCCACCCGGGTTGTACACCAAATCCAGCACCCGGCCGCTGTCTGCCTGACCATAGCCAACCCGGTTCAGGGTCTGCAGCCCTTCGATGGAACGTTCGAACACACCTTTGCCACGCTGCTCATCCACATTCTTCTGGCTGTAGCACGGCATGGACGCCACCACCCGCACCCCCTGCCCGGCCAGAAACGCTGCCAGGGTTTCCTGACCCGGTTCCTGCAGGATGGTGAGGTTGCAACGGTCGATGACTTCCACGTCCAGGGCCCGGGCCTGCTCCACCAGCCATCGGAAATGCGGGTGCAGCTCCGGCGCCCCTCCGGTCAGGTCCAGGATCTGGGGACGACGTTTTTGCATCACCTCCAGTACCTGCTGCGCCGTATGCCAGCTCATTTCTTCCGTGCGTTTGGGCCCTGCGTTCACGTGACAATGGGTACAGCTCAGATTACAGCGATACCCCAGATTGACCTGCAAAATCTCCAGTCGGCCACGTTCAACCGGCGGAAAATCAGTTGTGGATCGGTATAACAGGGGTTTGGTATCAATCATTGGTTCTTATTCCCGGTGCGCATCAGTCCATCTTAAAACAAAAAACCCGTGACCTACAGGGCCACGGGTTGGTAGACGCATGCAACCAGGCTTTGTTACAGGGCCGGCCACATCACAGCGACATAAACCGCTTCAGGTGATAATCCCCATTGCCGAACAGGGTATTGATCACATTGATGCGCTTGAGGTACATGCCCACACTCATCTCATCGGTCATGCCCATGCCACCGAAGATCTGCACCGCCTCGTGAGCCGCTTTCTGGCCTTTCACCGCCACCGCGTACTTCAACGCCGATACGTTCTTGCGAAAATCTGCTGCCCCGGCCTGATGGCTCATCACCGCGCGCAACAACAGGGATTTACACTCCTCATGCAGGGTAAACATATCCACCATGCGATGTTGCAGCGCCTGGAAAACAGAAATGGGCACCCCGAACTGCTTGCGGTTTTTACTGTATTCAACGGTTTCCCGATACAGTTTTTCCATCATACCCACGGCCTCGGCACAGAGCGCCACCGACGCTTCGTCCGCCACCGCCTCCAGTACCGCCACTGCGGCGCCTTGATGGCCAACCCGTGAAGAGGCCGGCAGCTTGACCCCGTTCAGCGTCAACTCAGCTGCCCGGTGACCATCCAGCGTAGGGTAATCCTGCAGCTCCAGCCCGGCGCTGTCTGCCGGCACCAGGAACAGGGACACGCCATCTTGATCACGACTGGCGCCGGACGTGCGCGCCGATACGATGAACGTGTCCGCCGCGGCACCGTGCATCACCATGGTTTTGCGACCGGACAACACATAACCGTCACCTTCGGCGGCGGCTTGGGTGGTCACGTCAAACAAGTCAAAGCGGGATTGGGGTTCTACCGCCGCCAGCGCCAATTTACGACTGCCGTCAATGATCCCGCTGAGAAGCTCCGCTTTCTGCTCCGCGCTGCCGGCCTTGGCCAACACTGCACCGGCCACCAGCACCGTGGACACATAGGGTTCCACCACCAGGCCCTTGCCGAATTCTTCCATCATGATCATAGTTTCCAACGCACCACCGCCGATGCCACCGTCTTCTTCGGAAAACGGCACACACAACCAGCCCAACTCGGCAAAGGTCTGCCAGGTGGCGGCATCGAAACCGCCGTCCATGGCGCAGTGCTTCTTGCGCGTCTCATAGTCGTAGTCGTTCTGGATGAATTTGCTGACGCTGTCTTTTAAAAGTGTCTGTTCTTCGCTGTAATTAAAATTCATAGTTCCACCTATAGCCCCAACACCATTTTCGCGATGATATTCTTCTGCACTTCATTGGACCCGCCATAAATAGTGGCGGCCCGACCGTACAGGTATTTGGCGGAAACCGGCGCAGCATAATCGTTACCGATACCCTGCTGCCCCAAAGCGTGAGCGTAATAACCACAGGCTTCCACGGCCAACTCCGACAGCGCCTGCTGAATTTCCGTGCCCCGGATTTTCAGAATGGAGGACTCCGGCCCCGGCGCGCCACCATCCGCCACACTGGCAATGGCTCGCAGCTCGGTGTATTCCAGCGCCATCAGGTCCACTTCAATCTGCGCCAGTTTGGCACAGAACATTTCGTCTTCGAGCAGCGGTTTGCCGCCGGACATCTCCTGTGCTGCAATACCCTTCAACTGTTCGATGGCTTTCTTCGACTGCGCCACACCGGCGATCGCTGTGCGCTCATGGGTCAACAGGTATTTGGCGTAGGTCCAACCCTTGTTTTCTTCCCCGATGCGATTGGCCACCGGCACCCGCACGTTATCGAAAAACACTTCGTTCAGGGAATGCTTGTTGTCGATGGAATCGATCTTGCGCACTTCAATGCCCGGCGTCTTCATATCAATCAGCAGGAACGAAATCCCTTCCTGCTTTTTGGCATTGGAATCGGTACGCACCAGGCAGAAAATCCAGTCGGCATGCTGGGCATAGGTGGTCCAGATTTTCTGGCCATTCACGATGTAATCATCCCCGTCCCGCTCCGCTTTGGTCTGCAGGGCTGCCAGATCGGAACCGGCACCGGGTTCGGAATAACCCTGGCACCACCAGACATTGCTCTGCAGGATGTCCGGCAAGAAACGCGCTTTTTGCTCATCATTGCCAAAGGAATAGATAACCGGCGCCACCATTTTCAGGCCAAAGGGCACCACTGCCGGCGCACCCGCTTCGGCACATTCATTCTCGAAAATGAATTTTTGGGTGATGCTCCAGCCAGTGCCGCCATACTGCTTGGGCCAGTTGGGGGCGATCCAACCCTGCTCGTACAGGATTTTTTGCCATTCGATGATGGTGTCTTTATCAATTTGGCCGCCCACCACCGCCTTGGTGAACCGTTCAGACAGTTTCTCATGCAGAAAAGCGCGCACTTCATCGCGAAATGCAACATCATTGGGAGTCAGTTGAATGTCCATTCCTATTCCTCAGTTCGAAGCCTCAGCTCGTAGCCTCTAGGTATTTATAATGAATCTGCCATAACAGACCTTTATAGCGGGTTATCAGTGTAGGCGACACCCCCAGGAGCGTCACTGACCAAAATTGCCAGAATTTTGTCCTACGCAATCCTTACCCTGCGAAGCAACCTTTGTGAAAACAGCGGCTTAGGCCAATTAGGGTGGATAAACCCAAGGTAACTCGCTAAAATCCCCCATGTTCTGTATGGCCGCCCTTAGCTCAGCTGGATAGAGCGTCCCCCTCCTAAGGGGAAGGTCTCAGGTTCAAATCCTGAAGGGCGGACCACCTCACCATTGGGCCCTCCACAGTTGAGATGCGATGGACTTTTCGGTAGTAGATAGCCCGGCCATCTGGATTACGTTGAAGCTGGCCCTGTTTACCACAGCGATCTTGTTGCTCCTGGCCACACCCCTCGCCTGGTGGCTGGCCACCACCCACAGCCGTGCCAAAACTGCAGTGTCCGCCCTGGTGGCCATGCCATTGGTGCTGCCCCCCAGTGTGCTGGGATTTTATCTTCTGGTGATGATGGGCCCTGCGGGCCTGGTGGGCCAGTTAACCCAAACCCTGGGCCTGGGCCTGCTGCCCTTTACCTTCAGCGGGCTGGTGGTGGCTTCCGTGATCTATTCCTTACCCTTTTCCGTGCAACCCATAGAAGCCGCCTTCGAACAGTTGGGCAATCGACCGCTGGAAGTCGCCGCCACACTGCGGGCGTCACCGCTGGACCGCTTTTTTACCATCGCCCTGCCCATGGCGCGACCGGGCCTGCTCACCGCCATGGTGCTGACCTTTGCCCACACGGTGGGGGAGTTTGGTGTGGTACTGATGCTGGGCGGCAACATTGAAGGGGAAACCCGGGTGCTGTCGGTGGCCATCTACGATCACGTGGAGGCCCTGGAGTACGACAAGGCGCACCTATTATCCGCCGGTCTGATCGCCTTTTCGTTTACCACCCTGCTGCTGTTGCAACAGCTGAACAAAAAGCGTAAGTGGCAACCTGTATGAGTGGTATTGAATTCGATTTTCAGCTACCGCGGGAGGATTTCAAACTTCAGGTCAGCGCCACACTGCCGGACCGCGGCATCACCGCCCTGTTCGGTGCGTCCGGCTCAGGCAAAACCACGTTGCTGCGTTGCATTGCCGGACTGGAACGGGCGCCGGGGGGCAAACTGGTGGTGAACGGTGAAATCTGGCAGCAAGGCCGTACCTTTCTGGCCACCCACCAGCGCCCCATTGGTTACGTGTTCCAGGAGGCCAGCCTGTTCGCTCATCTGGGAGTTCAACGCAATCTGGAATATGGCTGGAGGCGCATTCCCCGCCCGCAACGCAACATTGAGTTCGAAGAAGTTATCCGCCTCCTGGGCCTGGAAACCCTGCTCGGGCGCTTCCCGCACCAACTTTCCGGCGGCCAGCGCCAACGGGTGGCCATTGCCCGCGCCCTGCTCACCAGCCCGGCGTTGCTGCTGATGGACGAGCCCCTGTCCGCACTGGACCTGGACAGCAAGCAGGAAATCCTGCCGTACCTTGAGCGCCTGCACGATGAATCCAGAGTGCCGATCCTGTACGTCAGCCATTCCCCCGACGAGGTGGTACGGCTGGCGGACCATCTGGTACTGATGGAACACGGAAAGATCGTGGCGCAAGGCGAAATCAACCAACTGCTCACCCGCTCTGATCTGTCCCTGTCACGCTTGGACGAAGCCAGTGCCGTGTTGAAATGCCGGGTGGCGGCCCACGATCCGGACTACCATGTGAGTTACGTGGCCATCGACAATAGCGGCCTCAAGCAAAAACTGCTGGTCCCGTTTAAAGACTTGCCCACCGATCATCCCGTGCGGGTCCGCATTCTGGCACGGGATGTCAGCCTGGCCCTGCAGATGCAGTCTCAAACCAGCATCAGCAACATCCTGCCGGCCCGGGTGGTGGAGGTGTTTCCCAGCAACACGCCGTTTCAGGTTATCGTCAAATTGGATATCGGCGGCCAGTTTATCCTCTCCAAAATCACCAAACGCTCTGCAGCGTTGCTGCACATTGAGAAGGACAAACTGGTCTATGCCCAGGTCAAGTCGGTGGCACTGATGCGCTAGCGACTATGGAAGGTGCCCCGGCGCGGCCTAGCGTTCACGGCGACCGGCACGATCCAGCCGGGCAAACAGTCCACCCAGAAAACACCCGGTGAGCAGCCCACTTAAATGGGCCTGATTGGCCAGAGGCATGATGTTGGTGAAACCCAGCGCCAGTGCAATCAGCATGAAGACCATCAACCCTTTGGGTAAGCGAAACGGCGGAGCCGGACTGAAGCGCTCGTAAAACCACAAATAGCCCAACACCCCGTACACCACGCCGGATAAACCACCAAAGCGATTGCCGGTCCACATAAACTGCACCAGATTCGATACCACCGCACACAGGAAGAACAGGGCAAACAGGCGCCGTGATGATTGCGTTCGTTCCACCATGCCGCCAAACACCCACCAGGCGCTCATATTGAACAGAAAATGAAAAATGCCGAAATGCACAAAGGCCGGTGTCAACCAGCGCCACAGCTCACCACTGTTCAACGCCGCCCCAAAACTGTTGAAAAACATAAACGGCGCCCGGGCAACCGCATCCATGCCCTGGGAGGTCAGCAGGTACACCACCAGGCAGATCACGATGATGGTCTTGGTCACCACGCCGCTCAACTTCAGGATGCGGGCGAAACTCAACCCCCGATACATCCCGGACAGTTTCTGCGCCTGGACGTCGTCCTCCGGCACCAGCCATGAGGCCTGCCGATAACGCTCATGATTCGGCTCGTTCAGGAACCGCTGCAACTCTTCCTGGGCCTGCGGTAATTCCTCATCACGTTCGATGAAAATATTGGCTCCGTCAGCCCGCAGTTGCACGGAGGCGGACAAGCCCAGGCTTTTGAGATAATCCGCAAAGGCCTGGGCATAACGAGGGTGTTGAATGAAGGTCAGATGCTGCATCAGAGGGTTTTCAGGATCTCAAGTACGTCGTCGTGGTGGGATTTGGTTTTCACTTTATCCATCACATGCTTGAGACGCCCGTCTTTGCCAATGATGAATGTGGTACGCAGAATCCCCATGAATTCGCGGCCCATGAATTTTTTCAAGCCCCAGACACCGTATTTTTCCGCCACGGTTTTTTCCTCATCGGAGAGCAGATCGAAGTTCAGTTCCTTCTTCTCAATGAAGCTCTGCAGCTTCTTCACCGGGTCCGGGCTCACCCCCAACACCACGGCATCCAGCTTGTCGAAATCTTTTTTTGTATCCCGAATACCGCAGGCCTGGGTGATGCAACCGGGCGTCAGTGCTTTGGGATAGAAGTACAACACCACGGTCTTCTTGCCTTTGAAATCCTTGAGGCTGACCTTTTCCCCATTTTGATTCACCAGTGTGAAGGCCGGTGCCAGATTTCCCACTTTCGGGAACGCCATAGTTTCTCTCCTGTTCATCAATAGCTAGAAATCATCGATTACGTGTCGAAATCAAGAATAATTGACATACAATACAGGGATCAACCAAGGAGGTCGATCTTGTCTGAGCAACCCCCAGTACCGTTCGGTGTCATGCTGGTAAACCTGGGCACTCCGGAAAACCCCGACGCGGCCAGCGTGCGTAAATACCTGGCGCAGTTTCTATCAGACCCACGCGTGATTCGGGTTCCGCGCCTGTTGTGGTGGCTGATTCTGCACGGCATCATTTTGCGGGTTCGCCCGGGTAAGGTCGCTCGCCTGTATCAGACCATCTGGACCGATGAGGGTTCACCGTTGATGGCCATCAGTCGGCGCCAGCAAGCCGCTTTGCAAACCCGATTGACGGCACTGCATGGCAGCGAGATTCCCGTGGAGCTGGCCATGAGCTACGGCGAGCCCAGCATCGCCACGGCCGGACGGGCCCTCGCCAATCGCGGCGCACACCGGATTCTGGTGCTGCCGCTGTATCCCCAGTATTCCTCCTCCACCACTGCCGCCGTATTCGACGGACTGGCCAAAGCGCTGCAACGTTGCCCGGACCTTCCGGAGATCCTCTTCATTCGCGATTACTGGCAGCGGGACGACTACCTGCAGGCACTGGCGGACAGCGTGCAAACATTCTGGGACGAACACGGGCGCCCGGACCGCTTGCTGATGTCGTTTCACGGTATCCCCCAACGCTATGAAGACAGCGGGGACCCTTACCCCAGCCTGTGCCGACAGACAGCAACCGGGGTGGCCGCCAAGCTGGGCCTCAACGAACAGCAGTGGTCGGAGAGTTTTCAATCCCGCTTTGGACGGGAGGAATGGGTCAAGCCCTACACCGATGAACTGCTGCAGACCTGGGGGCAGGATGACGCCATCAACCGGGTGGACGTGCTGTGCCCTGCGTTTGCGGCGGACTGCCTGGAAACCCTGGAGGAGATTGAAGAGCAGAACAAAGTGGTGTTTCTGGAAGCCGGCGGCAAGCAGTACCACTACATACCCTGCCTGAATGACCAACCGGCGCACATCGAGATGTTCGCCAATCTGGTGCTGGAGCGCGCAAAAGCCTGGCTCTGACCGTGACAACCGGTAAATTGTGACTACGCTTAACATTATAAATTAATCCCTTATATCAACCTTTTAGCGTTGCCACATGGAACTGGAAGGATTCTCGCAACTGGAAAAAATTGCCGAGGGCGGTATGGCCGTTCTCTATCGGGGGATTCAATCCTCCCTCGGCCGTCCGGTTGCCATCAAAGTGATGAAAGGCGCCCTGCAGGGCACTCCGGAAGCTCATGAGATGTTTGAGTGGGAGTCCCGCATTGTGGCCCGCCTGGATCACCCCAACATCATTCGCGTGATCGACCGGGGCCTCACCTCCGACGAGATGCCCTACTTCGTCATGGATTACGTGGAAGGCCTGACGCTGAAGGATGCCCTCAAAAACAAAAAGCTGTCCGACCGACGCAAACTGCGCATCATCATGCAGGTGGCCAAGGCCCTGGGCTATGCCCACAAAAACAACGTTATCCACCGGGACATCAAGCCCGGCAACATTCTGCTGGACCGGGAAGGCAATGCCCGGGTGGTGGATTTCGGTATTGCCCGGTTATCGGAGGACACCGAAGTCTCCACCATCAAAGAGGAAGGCATGACCGTCGGCACCCCGGCCTACATGGCACCGGAGCAAAAGCGGGGCGCCAGTTTCACCAGTTCCGCCAGCGACATCTATTCGCTGGGGATCATCATGTACCTGATGCTGGCCAACAAACTGCCGAAAGCAGGTTATCCACCGCCTTCTCATTTCAACCCGAAGATCCCATCCTCCCTGGACAAGATCACCATGGCCTGCCTGGCCGAAGACCCGGATCGGCGCCCCAGCGCCGACAAACTGGTGGCACTGCTGTTAAAAGCATTGAAAGGGGCCCACCTGAACCAGGAACAAAAAGTCGAAGCCCAGGAAACGTTCAAAGACCCGAAAGAAAAATTCCGCCTGCTGGATGTGATCCGGGAAACCCGCTTCGGCAGCGTCTGCCTGTACGAAAATCGCCAGGACCATTCACTCATGGTGCTGAAGAAGCGCATCGGCAACTTCAACGGCTACAACGAAAGTGAGATCCTTTCCCGCATCAAGCACCGCAACATCATCAATGTGCGCGGTGTCAGCCGCAACGATCGCCTCTTCATCACCATTTTGGAATACCTGTCCGGCGGCAGTCTGCAAAGCCGGATGGCGAACCCCATGTCAGTGGATGAATTCACGGTGGTGGCGGACCAGATCTGCGATGCCATGGCCTTCGCCCACAGCAATCGCATCGTGCACGGTAATCTGCGGCCTCACAACATCCTGTTCGATGACACCAACACGGTCAAAGTCATGGACTTTGGTTTCGAGCCCCACTATGTGGAGACAGAAGAAGAGAACTGGTACAAAGCGCCCGGTGAACCCCCTTCGGCGCAGTCCGATGTGTTCGCTGCTGGCGTCATTTTCTACCAGCTGCTCACCGGCTCCCTGCCGGAATGGAAACGGGGCTTACTGCAACCCTGCGCCGCCTTCTCCGAGATTCCACAGAATCTGCGCACCGTTATCAAAGCCATGCTCTGTGTGGAAACCCATGTGCGGGTGCAATCCTTCGAGGAAGTAAGACACGCCCTGCACCTGACGGATGTGGCCGACCCAAAGAAAGACAAAACCAAAATCAAGACAGCCCCCAAGAAGGGCAAAAAACATGGACCCTTACGCACACTGGCATTGGCCGCAGCACTGGTGCTATTGTTGGGCGTGAACGGTGCCCTGTATTTCTGGATCTATGTGAAAAAATCCGGGAACAACACCGGCGCTACCGCTCTGCAGATTCAACCACCCAGCGAGGAGCCGGAATTCCGCTTCCAGAAGGTGGAAAAGTCAAAACCAAATTAGCATTGTTTACTTCATGCTCTATTCAGGCTTCATTTAAAGTGTGATAGCTTAGGCCTTTATGTATAGACGACGCTCTCAGGAAGGACAGCGTCCCATCTCCCACTGGAGGGTGCCATGATCGATTATGAACTAACCGATCTGCTAATCGAACTCGAGGAAATCCAGCAGGACCGTTTCCTCAACAAGGCTCGCGGCCAACAAGTTGTTGATTTATTGGCGTTTTACGATATCCCAGAGTCTATCTATGTGTTGCGACAGGAACCCCAGAACGGGCGCGAACCCCATCAGTGTCGCCGCAAAATAGCCCTGTTTGACTTTGCCCATGTGCCCCCGGAAATCAAACCCCAACTCATCGAATGCCTGTTCATGATCGGTCATTCGCCGGAGTTCATCGCCGAAGCCATGGGGGATGACATTCGGGCCGTAGCAGAATCCTTACGCTCGGTGGTGGATGAGAACCGTGCCAAGAAAGCCGCAGACCTGCGCAAGAATCCACAGCGTTTCCGCCTGGTAAAATCCTAAACCAGATACAGCATGACGGGTGCTTGCGCCAACAAGCGCCCGGCTCACGCCCCCCTTCTACTCACCCCACCCTGCACCAGGGTAGAACAGACCCACCTTGTTGCCAAAGGCCGGGTTGTGGTTGAAGATGATCCCCTTTTCCGTCACCACCAACGCAGAAGAGTCAAACATCGGTGGTTGCGCCGGGATCACGGCCGTGGGCGCAAAGAAAGTGTCCGGAGCTGTTTCCATGATCACACCATCCTTCCAGTACAACACCGTGCCCTTCAGGTAATCTGTAATGACAAAGCCACCGTCATAAGGTGCGAAGTCATCCAGCACCGTACCCCAGCGCTGAAACAGCACATGACGCGCACCGGCGCTGCCATCCGGGTTGCGTTCCACATAGCCAAACACCGACAGCAGTGAGTTGTATTTCAGGCCCGTGTAGTAAAGCCGATCTCCAACCCAGTTCAGCCCGTTTACAAACATGGCGGTGTTTTCATCCCAAACGGTAAGCGATCCGATCTCCGTCGGCGTGGCCATGTCGATCTTCACGATGTCGCCCTTGCCGGAATCCGCCACAAAAATGCTACCGTGCTCATCCACATCGATGCCGTTTGGCAACCCCAGCTCCGGCAGCGGCGCGATCACCTCCAGCTGAATGTGCGGGTGAACGCCCGCCTCGATCACGTCTTCCGCGGAAGGCGCTTGCTCACTGAGCTGCCCGGCCAGAAAATAGGAATCGGCCAACTCAGACAGACGGGTTTTGGAGCAGACCGCGTACACATAGCCTTGGCGCAAAATCGTGCCCTCAATCAGGCAATCGCCCTGGAACGTGTCCAGCTTGTCGTAGCTGCCATCTTCCTGCTGGATGATCTCGAACACGTTATCTCCGCCGGACACGAACAAGCGCCCGTCTTCGGTGAAGAATAAATTTTCGGATTCCGGCACATCATTGACGATGGTTTCACTTTCCGACCCGCAACCTAATAACGTTATTAGACACAACGCACCCACCCCGTGCCTTCCCCATTTCCCATGGCTTCTGTGCTGCATATCCCTGCTCCCGATGATTTTTGTTTTAGTCGAATCGGGATAGTAAAAAGCCTCAACGACTGCGAACATTGCCGCCGCGGCCATTCTTCTTGTCTATCGCAGTCAGGTATGCTCAACGTTCAAAAACAACAATAAGGAACGTTGCTGTGCTTTCGCTGGATGAGCAATCACTGTGGCACCAGGAAACCGTGCCCATTCAATACGTACATGCCGTGGTCGCCACCGCCACGGTGTGGGACGCCGATCACGTCATTGCGCCGTCGCCACAGGCCTTACACGAGCGCTTCCCCATGCACGTGGATCGCATTCCGCTAGTGGATTTCATCCAATTGTGCTTTCAGGTCATTCACAGCCTGCCGCAACAGGGCATCGGGTACGATGTCGGCTGGCACCTGCCCCCGTCGGCCTACGGCAACCTGGGATACGCCATGTTGTGTTCCGAAACCTTGCGGGAAAGCGTGACGATCATGCGCACCTATTGGCCGTTGATTACTAAAACCGTCAGCGCGTTCGACTGGTATGAGCAAGATAAGCAGTGCGTAATAAACCTGACGTTGAACGCTCAACTGACCGGCCCGCTGCGAATCCTGTGGGCACAGGCATCCATGGCCAGCTGGCATCGCTGCATCGAGGCCATGCTGGGCCACACCCTACCCCGGTTTGAATACTGGATGGATTTTGCCGAGCCCGCCCAATCGCCCCCGCAAAAAGCCAATGTGGGCAACGTGCAATACAACATGCCTGCGATCCAGTTTCGGTTTCCGGCCCGGTACATTGATCAGCCACTGCCCATGGCCAACCCGACCAGCCTGGCCATGGCGGTTGAGAACTGCCGAAAGGACATGCACCTCAATGGATTGGAAAACGGCGAACTGGTGGCGCGAGTGAAAGCCTTGCTCACCCTGGGGGAAGAAGGCTACCCCAGCCTGGACACGCTGGCAGATCACCTGAATCTGTCCAGCCGCACCCTACGCCGCCGCCTTAGCACCTTGGGGTATGGATATAAGTCGATGCTGGATCAGGCCCGCCGCCAGGATGCCATTCGCCTGCTGAACGTACCGAGCCTGACCGTGCAGCAGGTGTCCGAGCTATTGGGCTATTCAGACCCGGCCAGTTTCAACCGCGTGTTTCGTCAATGGACCGGGTGTTCGCCACAGCGATTTCGACTCCAAACCACCGAACCCGCCTGATCCGCAGACAGAAAAAAGCCGGTGCAGTGACCGGCTTTAGTGGGTTGTTTCGATTGGGCTATTTAGTTAAGCCAACTCTACTAGCCTACATAGTTCAGCAGAATACCCGCCGCCACCGCTGAGCCGATCACGCCCGCCACATTGGGTCCCATGGCATGCATCAGCAGGAAGTTCTGGGGGTTCGCCTCCAGACCGACCTTATTGGACACCCGTGCGGCCATAGGCACAGCGGAAACACCGGCGGAACCGATCAGCGGATTGATGGCCTGCTTAGAAAACTTGTTCAGGACCTTGGCCATCAACACACCGCAACCGGTACCAATGCAGAAAGCCGCCATCCCCAGAATCAGAATTCCCAGGGTCTCCGCCACCAGGAACGAGGAAGCGCTCAGCTTGGAGCCAACCGCCAACCCCAAACCGATGGTGACGATATTGATCAGGGCGTTTTGTGCCGTGTCGCTCAAGCGATCCACCACGCCACACTCCCGCATGAGGTTACCAAAGCAGAACATTCCCAGCAGCGGCGCGGCATCCGGCAGCAGCAACGCCACCAACACCAGGATTACGATGGGGAAGATGATTTTTTCCGCCTGGGATACCGTGCGCAGCTGTTCCATTTTGATTTTGCGCTCAGCCTCTGTGGTCAGTGCCCGCATGATAGGAGGCTGGATGAGCGGCACCAGCGCCATGTAGGAATAGGCAGCCACTGCAATCGCACCCAACAGGTCCGGTGCCAGCTTGCTGGTCACGTATATGGCAGTGGGTCCATCCGCACCGCCGATAATGCCGATGGAAGCGGCATCCGCCAGGGAGAAATCAATACCGATATTCAGGCTGGTCAGCGCCAGCGCGCCCAGAAGGGCCGCAAAAATGCCGAACTGGGCCGCAGCGCCCAGCAACAGGGTTCTGGGGTTGGCCAACAGAGGGCCAAAGTCCGTCATGGCACCCACCCCCATGAAGATCAACAACGGGAACAGCCCCGTAGTCAGACCCACCGTATAGATCAGGTAGAGGATGCCGTCGGAATGGCCACCCGCCTTCACCATGTGCGTCACCTGGTCGTGCACAGCGGGCTCCGCCGCGTACCAGGCATTCTTCACCTGGGTGGCCGTAGCATCAGCCGCCAGCCCCAACGCCGCTTTTACGCTGTCCACCAAGGCCGCATCACCATAATACAGTGCGTGACCAAGGGCCGACTCCGCCATGCCAGCAACCGGGATATTGGCAAGAATGCCCCCCACACCGATGGGCACCAGCAACAGAGGTTCGAAGCGCTTCTTAATCGCCAACCACAGCAGCATCAATCCCACCAGGATCATCACCGCCTGCCCCATTTCCAGGTGATAGATCCCGGTGCTGTGCCAAAGCTTGATCAGATTATCCATGAATACTATGCCCCGCTCAGCCGATGGACATCAAGGTGGTGCCCACTTTCACCGCATCACCTTCTTTGACCGCGATGGACGTCACTGTACCGGATTTGGCGGCACGCACTTCCGTTTCCATCTTCATGGCTTCCAGAATCACGATCACATCGCCTTCCTGCACCTGCTGGCCGGCGCTCACCGTCACTTTGAAAATATTCCCGGCCAGGGGGGCTGGTACCGGCTCGCCGGCTCCGGCAGGGGCCACTGGAGCAGCAGGTGCCGCGGCGGCGGCGGGTGCCACATGGGTGATGTCGCCACCTTCCGCCACCTGTACCACATAGGACTGGCCATTGACGGTCACGGTATACACACCACTGTCTTCAGCCGTGGGCTTGGCAGGTGCTGCCGCCGCCACTTCGGCTCCGGTGGGTACTGGCTCAAAGGCGTCAGGGTTACCACGGTTCTCCAGGAACTTCAGCCCGATTTGCGGGAACAGGGCATAAGTAAGCACGTCATCCACTTCGGCAGACGCCAACTTGATGCCCTTCTCAGACGCCTGCTTCTTCAACTCGGCCGTCAACTTGTCCAGCTCCGGCTCCAGCAGATCCGCCGGACGACAGGTGATGGCGGCTTTACCCTCCAGCACCCGTTCCTGCAGCGCTTTGTTGAATGGCGCCGGGGCCGCTCCGTATTCACCTTTGAGCACACCGGCAGTTTCCTTGGAAATGCTCTTGTAGCGTTCGCCGGTCAACACGTTCAGCACCGCCTGGGTACCCACGATTTGAGAAGTCGGGGTCACCAGGGGAATAAAGCCCAGGTCTTCACGCACGCGGGGGATTTCCGCCAGCACGTCATCCAGCTTGTCGCCGGCGCCCTGCTCTTTCAGTTGGCTTTCCATGTTGGTGAGCATACCGCCGGGGACCTGGGCCACCAGGATGCGGGAGTCCACGCCTCTCAATGCACCCTCAAATTTGGCGTACTTTTTCCGCACCTCGCGGAAATAGGCGGCGATCTCTTCCAGCAGGTGGATATCCAGCCCGGTATCCCGCTCCGTGCCTTCCAGAATGGCCACGACCGCTTCCGTGGGGGAATGCCCATAGGTCATGCTCATGGAGGAAATTGCGGTGTCCACGTTGTCGATGCCCGCCTCAGCACATTTCAGGGCGGTGGCGGTGGACATACCGGTGGTGGCGTGACACTGCATGTGCACCGGGATTTCCAGGGTTTCCTTCAGGCGGGTCACCAGCTCGAAGCCCACATAGGGTTTCAGCAGCCCGGCCATGTCCTTGATGCACACCGAGTTGGCGCCCATGTCCTGAATGGTCTTCGCCATGTCCACCCACATGTCGATGGTGTGCACGGGGCTGACGGTGTAGGAAATGGTGCCCTGGGCGTGTTTGCCCTGCTTCAGCACGGCCTTAATGGCGGTTTCCAGATTGCGGGGATCGTTCATGGCGTCAAACACCCGGAACACATCCACGCCGTTCACTGCGGCGCGCTCCACGAACTTGTTGACCACGTCATCCGCATAGTGACGGTAACCCAACAGGTTCTGGCCCCGCAGCAGCATCTGCTGAGGGGTGTTGGGCATGGCTTGTTTCAGTAATCGGATTCTTTCCCATGGGTCTTCGCCCAGATAGCGAATACAGGAATCGAAGGTGGCTCCACCCCAGGATTCAATAGACCAGAAGCCTACTTTATCCAGCTTATCCGCAATGGGCAGCATGTCATCAATGCGCATACGGGTTGCAAACAGGGATTGATGCGCATCACGCAGGACAACATCGGTTATACCTAAAGGTTTTTTTGCCTGACTCATGGGAAATGGCCTTTTTGTGGTTTCTGCTTAACTCTGGATCGGTTCGCTACTTGTGGCGCGAACGATGCCGGTGTATGGCGGCTGCGATAACAGCCATCAACTGACCATCACTCGCCTGGGGGGGCTGGTGGCCGGTTGCAGTGGGTGTTGAGGAAATATTGGGTTCTGGCAGGAGTTTGGAGATCAGGGCGGACATGATACTGGTCGCGAACACCAGCAAGACCAGGAAGACAAATACAGCTCCCATGCCGATCATCATCAGGTTGACACCTTCCCACAGCAAATTGCTCATTTTATCGCCTCGTGATTGGTTTACACCTAACGTTGTGCTTCGGTCGCTCCGTGACTTGCCATCACTGCTTGGCCCTGGATTACAGGCTTCTGCACCCCGCGGGCCCCGATCGCACAAGCTGCGCAAATTTACCGTTTATGCTACCCCATCGCAACCTGAAGCCAGCAAAAAAACCCTGAAAAACCGCGGCATTGAGCGGAAAAGCCCGCATTTTGGCCGGCACAAGAACCGTTCAAAAAAAGGCCAAAAGATCAATGGCTGCAACGCCGGATGAGGCGCCATTTGTGACTGCGGAGTCCAGCCCGGTGAGCAACACCAAGAGCCACTTTACCGCTAATCCGGAAATCAGGAAATGAAAAAGCCCTGTCGTTTCCGACAGGGCTTTTCGATGGGGTCAGCCGATTACACTAATCAGGCCTGAATATGGCGCGCCCGGCACGATTCGAACGTGCGACCGCCTGGTTCGTAGCCAGGTACTCTATCCAGCTGAGCTACGGGCGCGTGGGTGATGCATTCTACGTATTACAACTTTCATGTCAATAAAAAAACTTAATTTCCAACTCGTTTTTTTATCAACTTTTCAGGCTCTTACGGGAGGCCAATCACAGGAGGCCAATCACGAGCCGTTATCTCCAGGGTTTTGCGGGCCGGTGTGCTCGACCGGCCCACCCTGAAAATGGCGGAGAAGGAGGGATTCGAACCCTCGATACGGGTATAAACCGTATACTCCCTTAGCAGGGGAGCGCCTTCAGCCTCTCGGCCACCTCTCCAAAACGTGCGCGAGATGATACTCGTCTTTTCCACAAATTCCTAGCCCAAATCGCTGATTTTGATGGAATTAAATCTCAAAGCCAGCATAAGCAAAAAAAGCGATGACCAGCATCGCTTTTTTCAGGACGATCAACACATTACATGTCGTGATCGGAAGTCTTCTCACGCTGAATGCGCTGGTAGATTTCCTCTCGGTGTACAGCAACCTCTTTCGGCGCATTCACACCAATTCGCACCTGGTTACCCTTAACACCCAATACGGTCACAGTGACTTCGTCACCGATCATCAAGGTTTCGCCCACTCGGCGAGTCAAAATAAGCATGTCCTTCTCCTATAAATACTGCTCCCAAGACAGCCGCAGATGCTTAACCGGGGCTATCTCAATCTCTGCATACCACGAACCTAATCTAATTATTGACCAGGTTTTCAATTTTGGTAGAGCAGCGGATGGATTTATTTGGATTGATGGTCAAATTTAGCTGGCTTCGTAGGGATCTTTATCCAGGTCGAAGCCATTGTGAAGCGCCCGAACAGCCAATTCCAGATACTTCTCAGCAATCACCACCGATATTTTGATTTCCGATGTGGAAATCATCTGAATATTGATGGATTCCTGAGCCAGCACCTTGAACATTTTGCTCGCCACGCCAGCGTGGGATCGCATCCCCACACCGACCATGGACACCTTGGCAATGGAAGCATCAGACTGCACTTCCTTGGCCCCAATTTCTGCAGCGATATTCTTCAGCACATTGGTGGCTTTTTCCATTTCGTTTTTGTGGACGGTGAACGTGAAGTCCGTGGTGTTGTCCGCACCCACGTTTTGCACAATCATATCCACTTCAATATTGGCGTCTCCCACCGGACCCAGGATCTTGTAAGCCGCACCCGGAATATCCGGCACACCACGCACGATAATTTTGGCTTCGTCACGGTTAAACGCGATTCCCGAGATTACTGGTTGTTCCATGGGATCCTCTTGATCTACTGTAATTAGGGTTCCCGGGCCATCTTCAAAGCTGGACAGCACCCGGAGTGGCACATTGTACTTACCGGCAAATTCCACTGATCTGATCTGCAACACCTTTGAGCCCTGGCTGGCCATTTCCAGCATTTCCTCAAAGGTGATCTGATGCAGGCGGCGGGCATTAGTAACCACCCTGGGGTCTGTGGTGTAAACCCCATCCACATCCGTATAAATCTGGCACTCATCCGCTTTCAGGGCCGCCGCCAGTGCAACACCGGTGGTATCAGACCCACCCCGTCCCAGCGTAGTGATATTGCCTTCATCATCCACCCCCTGGAAGCCGGCCACCACCACAACCCGGCCTTTGGCCAGGTCTGAGCGAATCCGTTCTGCGTCGATGTCCTGAATGCGGGCTTTGCCGAAGGCATCGTCGGTCAGGATACGGACCTGACCACCGGTATAGGAACGGGCATCGTAGCCATCGCTCTGCAGGGCCATGCTCAACAGCGCAATGGTCACCTGCTCGCCGGTGGTGACCAGTACATCCAATTCCCGGGGTGACGGTTTGGACGTCATCTCGTTGGCCAGGGCCAACAGACGGTTGGTTTCGCCGCTCATGGCGGACACTACCACAACAACATCATGGCCTTCATCGCGGAATCGCTCAACGCGCTTGGCGACATTTCGAATGCGATCAATGGTACCTACCGATGTACCACCGTATTTTTGAACAATTAATGCCATTGCAATAAATCTTAGATAGGATTAAGGGTTAAGCGTCCGGACCGGGCCTGCGGGCTGCAAAGATACCCGTTCCCGGCTGGAAACTAAAGGTCTGTATTGTATACCTTTTGTTGTAAGACAAAAGCACCCCAGACCAAAAAACAGCCGATACTAAAGTTTCTCCGCCAACCAGCCGGTTACCGAGCCAATTGCCGCCTGTAAATTGGCCACATCAGGCCCACCGGCCATGGCCATATCAGGCCGGCCACCGCCTTTTCCGCCCACCTGCTGGGCCACATGGTTCACCAGGTCACCGGCTTTTATCTTGCCGGTCAGGTCTTTGGTAACACCTGCCACCAGGCTGGCTTTCTCGCCACCAGCACCCAGAACGACAATGCCACTACCCATCTTGTCCTTGAGCTTGTCCACCATGTCGCGCAGGGACTTGCCGTCCACCCCTTCCACCACGGCACTCAGGACCTTTACTCCAGCCACGTCCTGTGCCTGTTGCAGCAGGTCGTCACCGGCGCTGCTGGCCAGCTTGGCTTTCTGCTTCTCCAGTTCTTTTTCCAGGGTTTTTACGCGCTCCAGCATCTGCTGCACCTTTTCCAGGCTGGTATCGCGGGAACCTTTGACCAGGGCACCTATACCGGCTAACGCCGCTTCAGACTCATCCACCCAGGCCAATGCACCGGCCCCGGTGACCGCCTCGATACGACGCACACCGGCCGCCACGCCCCCTTCTGACACAATGCGGAACAGCCCAATATCGCCGGTACGGCGCGCGTGAGTGCCGCCACACAGCTCAATGGAGAAGTCGTCCTGCCCCATGCTGAGCACCCGCACTTCGTCATCGTATTTCTCACCAAACAGCGCCATGGCACCTTTGGCCTTGGCATCCTCGATGTTCATCAATTCGGTGGTGACTTCGGTATTGGCTCGAATCTGTTCGTTCACCAGGCGCTCAACCGCCTTGATTTCCCGGGGCTTCATGGCTTCCAGGTGTGCGAAGTCAAAGCGCAGGCGATCCGCTGTCACCTGGGAGCCCTTTTGCTGCACATGCTCACCCAACACCTTGCGCAGAGCTGCATGCATCAGGTGGGTGGCGGAATGGTTCAAGCGGATGGCCTGACGCCGGCTGTTGTCGATCTCGGTATCGACGGTGTCACCCACGTTGAGTTCGCCCTGGGTCAGCACGCCGTGGTGCAAATGAGCTCCGCACTCTTTGGTGGTATCGGTCACTTCGAACTGGGCGCCACCGGTACGGATAAAACCAACATCGCCCACCTGACCACCGGATTCCGCATAGAATGGGGTGTTATCCAACACGACAACGGCCTGCTGCCCACTACTGACGCTCTGAACCGGTTCGCCATCCACAAACAATTCGGTCACCACCGATTCGCTGGCAGTTTGATCATAGCCGCAGAACTCGCTGGCAGAGGCGATCTCCAGGCCATCATGGTAGTTCGCTTTGAATTTACCGGCTTCCTTGGAGCGCTTCTTCTGCTCCTCCATTTCCTTTTCAAAACCGGGCTCATCAATAGTGAGACCCCGTTCGCGAGCGATGTCCGCAGTCAGGTCCGCCGGGAATCCATAGGTGTCATACAGTTTGAATACCACGGAGCCCGGGATCTCCTTGCCTTTCAGATCTGCCAGATCCTGTTCCAGAATCCGCAGGCCCTGTTCCAGGGTCTTGGCAAACTGCTCTTCCTCAAGCTTCAGGACCTTTTCCACCTGCGGCTGCGCCTTGGCCAGCTCCGGATAGGCCTCTCCCATTTCCGCCACCAGGGGCGCCACCAATGTATGGAAGAACAGATCCTTCATACCCAGCTGATTGCCGTGCCGGATCGCCCGCCGCAAAATACGCCGCAGCACGTATCCCCGCCCCTCATTGGAAGGCAACACACCGTCGGTGATGAGGAATGCGCAGGATCGAATATGGTCAGCAATAACCCGCAGGGATTTGTTGTCGAAATCCCCGGTGCCCACCACCTTGGCCACCGCCTGCAGCAGGTTGGCAAACAAATCAATTTCGTAATTGCTGTGCACGCCCTGCATTACCGCGGCGATGCGCTCCAGGCCCATGCCTGTATCCACTGAGGGCTTGGGCAGAGGCTCCAGGGTGCCGTCCGGCTGGCGGTCGTACTGCATGAACACAAGGTTCCAGATCTCGATGTAGCGGTCGCCGTCTTCTTCCGGGCTGCCCGGTGGGCCACCCCAGACGTCAGCACCGTGGTCATAAAAAATCTCGGTGCAGGGGCCGCAGGGGCCGGTGTCGCCCATCTGCCAGAAATTACTGTCTTCTCCCAGGCGGGAGAAACGCTCCGGGTCCACGCCCATTTCCTTCAGCCAGATCGCTTCGGCTTCCTGGTCTTCGTGATAGACGGTAACCCACAGTTTTTCCTTGGGCAGCCCCAGGGTTTCGGTGAGGAACTGCCAGGCAAAGCGAATGGCATCCTGCTTGAAATAGTCGCCAAAACTGAAGTTGCCTAACATTTCGAAGAAAGTGTGGTGACGGGCGGTGTACCCCACGTTCTCCAGGTCATTGTGCTTGCCACCGGCCCGCACACAGCGCTGGGAGGAAGTGGCCCGAGAATAGTTGCGCTGATCGCGCCCCAGAAATACATCCTTGAACTGCACCATACCGGCATTGGTAAACAGCAGGGTGGGGTCATTGCCCGGCACCAGCGAACTGCTGGCCACCACTTCGTGGCCCTGGGACTGGAAATAATCGAGGAATGCTTTGCGTATCTCTGAGGTTTTCATAGCTGTGGCTATCTAAACTCGCTGCTTCGGTCAATTGTGGGGAGACTGGCCGTTGAATTCGGCCATCTGCAAGGGGCGCAGTTTACCATCTATTCCGGTGATTGCATCTAGGCGGCAGGCAAAGGCGCTGATTTTGGCGCCTTCAGAGGGGTTCGGGGTCGAAATCCAGGGCATATCTGATCTGGTCCAGGGAAAAGCCCCGATATTGCAGAAAACGCATCTGCTTGGCTCTCACTTTGAGATCAGTGCTGGGATCGGTGCCAAAGCGTCGCTGGTAGGTGGCAAGGGCCTGCTCAAACCAGTCCACCTCCTGCTCGCTCATGATGTGTTGGATCAGCGCTTGATCGATACCCTTCTGCTTGAGCTCTGACTGGATGCGAATGGGCCCATGGCCCTGGCTGATACGCCCCCGCACCAGCCCGCTGGCAAAGCGTTCGTCGCTTTGCAGGCCCTGTTCGGTCAATGTTGCCAATACCTGGGACACCTGCTCCGGGTCGAACTTGCTACTGAGTTTCATCACCAACTCACGGGCACTGTATTCCCGGCGCGCCAGCAACTGAATCGCTTTCTCACGAATGGCCTGTTCCGCTTCCATGGGCTCAGATCCACATGCTTTAGCTGACAACCTCAGGGGCCAGGCGCTGCGACAACAGTTCCAGGCGCTTGATGGCCTCTTCGGGCTTCATGCCTTTCAAACCCTTGCGGGCATCGAATTCCGCCTGTTCATCGGGCTTGGTCTTGGACGGCCGACGCCCTTTCACATCGCCGCTTTCAACCTGGCGGGTGAGGGCCGTGATTTCCAGCTGTTGTTGCGCGCTCAGGCTGGCACCTGCCAAACGGCTACCCACCTGTTCCAGGCGGGATTTCATAGCGGCGCTTAACGGCGGTTGCACATTCGGTAGTTGTACTTCAGGCTGAGCTTTGGTTTTTACCACAGCCGGCTTTTTGGTAACGGCGGCTTTTTTGGCCACCGCTGAGGATTCGGGCCGCAGCGGGGTTTTCGCCACCGCCCGGGGCTGATGGATTTTACGGGGCGCCGGTTTTTCCACAGGTGTCTTGTTGCGATTCAAGGCCTGCTCTCCCTCAGCCACCAAATCATCGAACACCCGCTGGGATTCCTCCAGAACCAGATTCACCGTGCCCGTTCCCAACAGGCTGATGCGCCCCACCACCGTATCCGATCCACCGTAGGCAGCCCCAAGCTCCGTGATCTGGCGATACAGTTTGGTGCGCTCCGAGTCCACGATGCTGACCAGTCCCACTCCGGCCAAACCCACCTTGCGCAGGTTGATCCTCATTTTCTCCACCAAAGACAGGTCTTCCGATACCATGTCAGCTAATTTTCCCATCACTGTTTCCTGTTGCGTTGAGTGCTTGACGAATTCTCTACATTCCCGGTGGAACGCGGCCTGCTGCGCGCCGGTACGAAGCTGATAATGCTACACAATATTGATAGAAATGAAAAAGCCCCATTGTTTGCGAATGGGGCTCTGGGTCGGATGGTTCTTGCGAGAGGCATTGCGCGAACAATAGCGCGCGTGGCTCAGTCCTGGTCTTTTTCTTTGTCCATAAACTCGGATTTGGCCGACAGGAATCCCAGCTTTAATGAATCCCAGGCCAACTCCAGCCCTTCCTTGATATCCTCCCAGGCTTCTTCAGCGGCATCTTCCAGTTTATCAAACTTGCCTTTCAGCTCTTCCCGCTTGAGTTTGAGATCAGCCAGGGTCTTGTCCAGCTTCTCCTTATATTCATCCTGAGCCTGGTCCATCTTGCTTTCCAGACGCTCGATATCCGCTTCCCATTCCGCCAATTGCTGTTTCAACTTTTCGGTGTATTCGTGTCTGCTCATTGTGTTCCCTCCCAATCGTGATGGCCTGACTTTGGCAGATGGCGAGGCTGGCCATATTGATTCATATCAAGCAACCTTCATGCACTCTTTGCACTAGCCCATTGCCTTCGCGCCTTTGCCGGCTTAGCAACCCAGATTGTACGCCTTGCCTGGCCAACCCTGCTCAGGTGGCCGGGTTGGAGAAGGTGACCACACCGTCGTCCACTTCACCAAAGCGTAACATGGCCATGTCCATAGCGTAATTCTGATGCAGTTTCCAAGGCGCCTTATTGCCCTGTTTTGGCAGGTTCGGCAGGGCCCGCTTCACATAACCGGATTGCATGTCCAGGAAAGGCAGCTCCTCCACTCCGCGATCGGTAAGGCGGGGCGTCACCTGCTGCATACCCTTCTTATCCATCACCTTGATCAGTCGGCACAGGTATTCCAGCGTAATGTCCGCCTTCAGGGTCCAACTGGCGTTGGTGTAACCAAAGACCATGGCGAAATTGGGCACATCCCGGAACATCACGCCTTTGTAGTTCATGGTGCTGGACATGTGCAGAGGCTTACCGTCCAGCGTCAGCTCCATGCCTCCCAGCAATTGCAGGTCCAGCCCGGTGGCGGTGATGATGATGTCCGCCTCCAGCACCTCACCGGATTGCAGCTGGATGCCGTGTTCGGTAAACGTTTCGATCTGATCGGTGACCACCGAGGCCTTGCCCTGTCGTATGGCTTTGAACAAATCCCCATTGGGCACCGCACACAGCCGCTCATCCCAGGGATTGTATTTGGGAGAGAAGTGTTTCATATCAAAATTCTCACCCACCTGCCGTCGCACCTGGGCCAGCAACAAGCGACGAATTGCGCGGGGCCGGGTACGCGCCAGCTTGTAGAAAAACATCTGAAAGCCCACGTTGCGGGTACGGGCCATCCGGTAGACCATCTTGGCCGGCAGGTATTTGCGCAATTTGTTCGACAGCTTATCCCGCAAGGGTACTGTCGCCACGTAGGACGGTGACCGTTGCAGCATGGTGATATGAGCAGTCTGATCTGCCATGGCCGGAATCAGCGTCACCGCGGTGGCGCCACTGCCAATGACCACCACCTTCTTGCCACGGTAGTCCAGATCCTCCGGCCAGTGCTGCGGATGAATGATCTGCCCTTGGAACCGGTCGTGCCCGGGAAACTCAGGAGTGTAACCTGCTTCATAGTTGTAATAGCCGGTGCAACCGAGCAGGAAACGACTTTCAATCTGGAACACTTCCCCGGTTTCCACCTTCTGTATATCCACGGTCCAGCGGGCACGGTCGGTACACCAGGATGCCTTCAGCGTTTTGTGCCCGAAGCGGACTTTTTTGTCGACCCCGTATTCCCGCGCCGTCTCCTGAATGTACGCACGAATGTCAGGGCCGTCGGCAATGGCCTTGGGGTTAGTCCAGGGCTTGAAGTTATAGCCAAGAGTATACATATCAGAATCAGATCGTATACCTGGGTAACGGAACAGATCCCATGTTCCGCCGATGGCCTGACGCCCTTCCAATATGGCAAAGGACTTGTTGGGTAACTGTTTTTGCAGGTGGCAGGCGGCACCAATTCCCGACAAGCCCGCACCGATAATCAAGACATCAACGAATTCTGTAGTCATACCCTTCTCACTGTTCACTGTCATTCTTATAGTCTAGTCGGGCCGCAGCCCATTTTTACAACAATTTAAGCCAAGTAGCTTAAACCATAAAACAACAACGCAGCAAGTCTGTCAGTGGCTCCCAGGACGCCCCCTACGGTCAATCAAACCAAACCTGTTCAGGTCGAATCAGATACACAATTAAGCAACTCCCCGCAACGGATAATTCCGAAATATGAAACCGAGTACACCATCAGTGCGCAGTCGCCTGTCATTCGCACTAAAGACATCGAGATAGGTCCATGCACGATGGCGTGCTGTCCATCGAAGCACGCCGCAAAAGCGAACAGCAGGAGAAAGAGTGCGAGCAGATTCAGTCAGAGCGACGCTATGGCAAATTCATCCGCCACTTCGCGCTGAGTGGAAAGCCGACGAATCGGCTGTGCAGGCCAAATTTGAAGAAGGTGTGTTGATGCTGGTGGTAAAGAAAACCACCACCATTAACTGAGGTTATAAAATGGAGGCATCAAGCGGATTTGGCATTGGACTCCATGCCGTTTGCCATGTGACATAGTCCCTGCATATCCAGAACTTCCACTTCCTTGCCATCCACATGAATCACGCCCTGCTTTTGCAGGCGTGTGAAGACCCGGGACACGGTTTCCACCGCCAGGCCCAGGAAATTTCCGATGTCGTTTCTGGACATCGGCAAGCGGAAACCAGACGCGGACAAGCCACGTTTGGTATGGCGGGTAGAGATGCTGAGCAACAACGAGGCAATACGCTCCTCTGCACTTTTCTTGCTGAGCAGCATAATCAACTGCTGGTCCGCCTGGATTTCCTTGCTCATCAATTGAAAGAAATGACGTTGCAGAGACGGGATCTTGGCAGAGAGAAACTCCAGCTTCTCAAATGGAATTTCGCAGACAGCGGCTGTTTCCAAAGCTTTGGCGGAATTGGAGTGGATATTGGTGCTGATGCCATCCACCCCCAAAACTTCTCCAGGCAAATAGAATCCTGTAACCTGCTCCTCCCCATCCTCGGTGACTGAGTAGGTTTTAATGGTGCCACTGCGCACCGCATAGATGGACGCAAATGGGTCACTAGCACGGAAAAGGTGTTCACCCTTTTTCATCGGTTTGCTGCGCTTGATGATGTTGTCCAGCTCTTCCAGCTGGGTATCATTGACCGCCACCGGAAGGCATATGGGATTCAGGCTACAATCCGTGCAGGATACGTTGATATTGCGGGTGGGAACGCGGTTCTTGCAATCGTGCTCTGAAGACATAGGTGATTCCGTGCCATTGTGACTGAGACCATTAGATCTCATTTATCTAATATGCGGCGATAGTAACACGTAACAACCGAACTAGAGAACTCTGGAAAACCGGACACCGTCCTTCATATGTTGCGGTAGATAAATATCAAACAGCATGCAAATCTTCCTGACCACCAGCCGCCCCTTCGGGGTGACGTTATACACGCCCCCTTGATGGGTCAGCAGGCCCTCTTGCACAAAACCGTTCAACTCCATGATTTCGTTGCGAAAATATTCACTAAACACGATACCGAAATGCTCTTCTATCTGGGCCGGCACCAGCCAGTTCTGACACAACAATGACATGATGACCTCACGACGAATCTCGTCATCAGTGGACAACATTACACCGGAGATGATGGGTGACGCACTCGCCTCCATCAGGCCCTGATACTCAGAGATGGACTTGGTATTCTGGCAGTAAACATTGTTGATCAAGCTGATGGAAGAAACCCCCAGCCCCACCAGGTCGGCGTCCTTGAAGGTGGTATACCCCTGGAAATTGCGGTGCAGACTGCCTGCAGCCTGAGCCAGGGCCAATTCATCCGTGGGCTTGGCGAAATGGTCCATCCCGATATACACGTAGCCCGCTTCGAGCAGTTGGTTAGAGGCTGCACAGAGGATTTGGAGCTTCTCCTCGGCGGGCGGTAGCGCCTCTTCGGGCAACAGCCCCTGGGATTTAAACCGCTGGGGCAGGTGGGCATAGTTAAACAATGATATACGGTCCGGGGACAGCTCAATCACCTGCTCAATCGTCCCCCTCACCGAGGCAACCGACTGATAAGGCAACCCATAAATCAGATCGAAATTCACTGAGCGGAAATGATAATTACGGGAAGCCTCCATCAGCTCCTCGATCTGCTGATAAGATTGCACCCGATTAATGGCTTCCTGTACACGCTGGTCAAAGTCCTGAATACCAAGACTGATCCGATTGAATCCCAACCCCTTCAACAAGCCCAGCTTGTCCGGAGTCATGGTCCTGGGGTCAATTTCGATTGAGTATTCACCCCGTTCCGCATCCACCAGGTGGAAGTGACGTCCCACCTCAAACCAAAGTTCGGTCAGCTCCGCTTCACTGAAATACGTCGGTGTTCCACCCCCCCAATGCATCTGGTACACCGGTCGCCCTGAATCAAAATCCGCGGACTTCATGCGAATCTCCTTGATTAAGGCATCCAGATAGAAGCGCTTCTTCTCATCACTCTGGGTGATGACTTTGTTGCAGGCACAGTAATAACAGAGGGACGCACAGAACGGCAGATGGATATACAGAGAGAGTGGCATACGGGAAGCATTGCTGCGGGCAACCGCGTCCAGGTAATCCTGATGGGTGAACTCCTCATGGAACTGCAACGCTGTTGGATAAGATGTGTATCTGGGGCCGGCGACATCATGCTGCCTGATGAACTCGCTGTCCCACAACGAACCCAACTCCGAGTTTTCTTTCACCAAATGCATAGCCAAACCCTGCCACCAAGAAATTAGTCTGCTTCGATAAGTAATGCATTATGCTGCAACACAAAAATCGAGTTTTGACCCACGTCAAAGCAGGCTTGGCCTCATTCGCGGATGTTTCCCAATTATCTGATCCAGAAAAGAAAAAACCGACAATGCACCATTGTCGGTTTTAGTCAGCTTTCTCTCAAGATCAGCAACGGGGCACTGAATTGGCCTGTCAGGCTTCTTCCAGCACCTCCTCGCCACGGCTGGGCACCTTGATACTGAGCATCTGACTGCGAATCTCCTGCTCAATTGCGCCGGCAATTTCCGGATTATCCTCCAGGAACTTGGCAGCGTTCGCTTTACCCTGCCCGATCTTATCGCCCTGGTAGGAATACCAGGCTCCGGATTTGTCTACCAATCCACAGGCAACCCCCAGGTCCAGAACCTCGCCCATATGATAAATCCCGGAGCCATACAGGATCTGGAATTCAGCCTGTTTGAACGGAGGTGCAACCTTGTTCTTGACAACTTTTACACGGGTTTCGTTGCCCACCACTTCCTCACCCTGCTTGACCGCGCCGGTGCGACGAATATCCAAGCGCACAGAGGAATAAAACTTGAGCGCGTTACCGCCGGTGGTGGTTTCGGGGTTGCCGAACATGACGCCGATCTTCATACGAATCTGGTTAATGAACACCACAAGGCAATTGGCCTGCTTCACGCTGCCGGTGATTTTACGCAAGGCCTGGGACATCAGACGGGCCTGCAAACCCACATGACTATCCCCCATCTCACCCTCGATTTCCGCCTTTGGCACCAAAGCAGCCACAGAGTCCACAATGATCACGTCTACCGCATTGGAACGCACCAGCATGTCGGTGATTTCCAGCGCCTGTTCGCCAGTGTCCGGCTGCGACACCAGCAAATCATCCACATTCACCCCCAGCTTCTGGGCATAGATCGGGTCAAGCGCATGCTCCGCGTCAACAAAGGCACAGGTAAGGCCCTGTTTTTGTGCCTGAGCCACTGTACTCAGGGTCAGGGTGGTCTTGCCAGAGGACTCCGGCCCGTAGATTTCAACAATTCGGCCTTTGGGCAAGCCGCCGATACCTAACGCAATGTCCAAACCCAAAGAACCGGTGGAAATAGAAGGGATGGCCTGTAACTCCTGGTCCCCCATGCGCATGACAGCGCCTTTACCAAATTGACGCTCGATTTGAGAGAGAGCGGCTCCAAGTGCCTTTTTCTTGTTGTCGTCCATTAATCATTCCTCACAAGGTTATTCGACTACCCAATCAATTACTGTATATTTAAACAGTATTATTCTGATTCATCAAGTAATTGAGTTAATTCTTTTTCTGCAGACCCAGTGCCAGTAACAACACCAGGGTGATCAGCCAACCATTTGCGAATCCTCACCAGCAACCCCTGCAGCGCCAGGGTAACCGCTGCGGCCCTTACATCCCGCCGGGAGCCCGGCAACAACGCCATTGAGGAGTCCACCTCACCGGCAATATTCCAGGCAAACCACACAGTGCCCACCGGCTTTTCCTCGGTGCCGCCATCCGGGCCTGCGATACCGCTGATGGCGACGCTGAAGTCCGCAGCGGATTTTTTCAGTGCACCGATGGCCATTTCTTCCACCACCTCACGGCACACGGCCCCACTCCGGTTCAAAGTCCGCAGTTTAACCCCCAGCATTTGCCGCTTGGCATCGTTGCTGTAGGTGACAAAGCTGCGGTCAAACCAAAGGGAGCTGCCCGGCACCTGGGTGATCGCCTGGGCAACCCACCCTCCGGTGCAGGATTCTGCAGTGACGATTTTCTTGTTCTTATCCGCCAACAGAGCCCCCAGTTGGGTGGCCAGCGCCTCTATCAGCATGATTTGGTCTGAGTACAACAACATAGACGGTTCTTGGTTAACAAAATTGCATGAATTCTACTGGTTTAACCGGCTCGCGACCACGTTGATTGGGACCTATTTCAGGTAGTTAACTGAACTGACTTCCCCAGCCGGAATTTACCGCGCGAATTCTTTTAAAGCCAGGCAGACAGGGTACAATGCCTGTCTTTGTCACCAAAATCGGGATCGATCAGAAATCAGCATGTCGGCAGCTCAAGCACAACAATCAAAACACACACCCATGATGGAGCAGTACCTGCGGATCAAAGCAGACCACCCACAGGAACTGGTCTTCTATCGCATGGGGGATTTTTATGAGCTTTTTTATGAGGATGCCCAGAAGGCCGCTGACCTTTTGGATATTACCCTGACGCAACGGGGTCAATCTGCCGGCAAACCCATCCCCATGGCCGGGGTACCCTACCACGCCGCAGAAGGCTATCTTGCCCGCCTGGTGAAAATGGGGGTGTCTGTTGCAGTGGCAGAGCAAATCGGCGACCCCGCCGCCAGCAAAGGGCCGGTGGAGCGCAAGGTGGTCCGCGTGGTAACCCCCGGCACCGTCAGCGATGAGGCCCTGCTGGACGAACGTTACGATAATCTGCTGTGCGCCATCACCCAGCATATGGATACCTATGGCATCGCTCACCTGGATATTTCCAGTGGGCGCTTTCACGTCTCAGAAGTGGAAGGGGAACCCGCGCTGCTGGCGGAGCTGTCGCGGCTTGACCCGGCGGAGCTGCTGGTGACCGAAGAATCCCATTTGCACACCCTGGTGGCGGATCGCAGTGGCGTGCGCACCCGGCCGGCCTGGGATTTCGATCAGGAATCCGCCCAACGGGCGCTGGTACAGCAATTTCAAACCCAGGACCTTGGCGGCTTTGGCTGCGACAAGATGACCGTCGCCATTGCTGCGGCCGGTTGCCTGCTGCAGTACGCCAAAGAGACCCAACGGGCCGCCCTGCCCCACATTCGTGGCCTGGCAGTGGAAACCCTGAGCGACTGCGTAGTGCTGGACAGCGCCACCCGCCGCAATCTGGAGCTGACGGAAAATATTCACGGTGACGACAAGTACACTCTGGCCTGGGTGCTGGACAAAACCAAAACCGCCATGGGCGGCAGGATGCTGCGGCGTTGGCTGCACCGCCCCATCCGCGACCGGCGCAAGCTGACCCAACGGCAGGACATCATCGCTGCCCTTTTGGATAACTACCAATACGAGCCCGTGCAGTCGGTTCTCAAACAGATCGGCGATATTGAGCGGATTCTGGCCCGAGTCGCCCTGCGATCTGCCCGCCCCCGGGACCTGTCACGCCTGCGCGATGCCTTCAATGCATTACCCACCCTTCAGGATGCCATCCATTCCATAGAGTCGGATGTCATCACCCCTCTGGCAGGAGAGATCGGCACCTACCCGGAACTGGCCGAGCTGCTGAATCGGGCCATCATCGAGACGCCCCCGGTCCTGATCCGGGACGGAGGCGTCATCGCCGAGGGCTACGATGCGGAGCTGGATGAGCTGCGGGGTATCAGCGAAAACGCCGGGCAATACCTGGTGGATCTTGAGGAAAGGGAACGGGAGCGCACCGGACTGGCCACCCTGAAAGTCGGTTACAACCGGGTCCACGGCTACTATATCGAAATCAGCAAAGCCCAGGCAAAGCAGGCGCCGGAAGAGTACATCCGCCGCCAAACCCTGAAAAACGCTGAGCGCTACATCACCCCGGAGCTGAAGGCTTTCGAGGATAAAGCCCTGAGTGCCAAAAGCCGGGCTCTGGCCAGGGAGAAATCGCTGTTTGACGCCCTGCTGGAACGGTTGAGTGAGCAACTGTTCGAATTGCAGCACAGCTTTATGGCGGTGGCCGAACTGGACGTGCTGGCCTGTCTGGCAGAGCGGGCAGACACGCTGGCCCTCTCCCGCCCACTGCTGGTGGAAGAAGCCGGCCTGCAGATCGAAGCCGGGCGCCATCCGGTGGTGGAGCAAGTGCTCAGCGACGCATTCATTCCCAATGACCTTCGGCTGGACAGCTACCGGCGGATGCTGGTGATCACCGGCCCCAACATGGGCGGTAAATCCACTTTTATGCGCCAGATTGCGTTGATCGCCATCCTCGCCCATGTGGGAAGCTTTGTGCCGGCGGAGAACGCCAAGATCGGCCCTATCGACCGCATCTTCACCCGCATCGGCTCCTCTGATGACCTGGCCAGTGGTCGTTCCACCTTTATGGTGGAGATGACCGAAACCGCAAATATTCTGCACAATGCCACTCGCCAAAGCCTGGTGCTGATGGATGAAATCGGCCGTGGCACCAGCACCTTTGATGGCCTGTCCCTGGCTTGGGCCTGTGCCAACCACCTGGCGGTGAAGATCCAGGCCCTGACCCTGTTCGCCACCCACTATTTTGAGCTGACCCAATTGCCTGACCAGGCGCCCAATGTTGTTAACGTACACCTGGCGGCCAAAGAACAGGGCGACACCATCCTGTTCCTGCACAAGGTGATGGAAGGTCCCGCCAACCAAAGCTATGGTTTACAAGTGGCCAAGCTGGCGGGTGTGCCTGCCAACGTCATCAGCAACGCCCGGAAAAAGCTGGCGCAACTGGAACGGCAGGAGCTCGGCAGCCAGGCGCTGAGTCACCTCAACCAGCCACTGCAATCGGATCTGTTCGCAGAACCTCCCACCCCCCATCCGGTGGTGGATATGTTGGGCAAACTGGACCCGGATTGCCTCAATGCCCGACAGGCATTGGATCTGGTGTACAAACTGAAGGAAATGACCGAAAAGTCATAACTTCCAACCATTTGTATACCAATGACTTGCCAACAACTCCACCTGGCACGATTACTGTTGCCTGGAGTCGGTATAGGCAGTAGACTCCCCCGCGTAAAAATTGTAGAGGGCATTAATTCATGACATTCGTTGTTACCGATAACTGCATCAAATGCAAATACACGGACTGCGTTGAAGTATGTCCGGTGGACTGCTTCTACGAAGGCCCCAACTTCCTGGTGATCCACCCGGATGAGTGCATTGACTGCGCACTATGTGAGCCGGAATGCCCTGCAAATGCCATTTATTCCGAAGATGAGGTTCCCGCCGATCAGCAGGAGTTCGTCGAGCTGAACGCTGAGTTGGCCGAAACATGGCCGAATATAACGGAGAAAAAGGACTCTCTGCCCGATGCGGAAGACTGGGACGGAGTGGAAGGCAAGATCCAATATTTGGAAAAATAAGACAAAAAAGAAGGGCGGTTTTTACACCGCCCCACCTCGCTTGGATATCCATACCCAGGCATCCTGCCTAAACGTCCCTGATGATCATCCTGATCATGTCCCTGAAATCAGCGTCCTGCTGATGAAGTAATAATAAGCCAAACAAACAGATACGCTAGAGCTACAAAATGAAACAGCTCGGACTTGATTGTCCTACAGAGCAATTTTTTAATTTGAAAATCATCAAGTTAGAAAGACGCGACTAGTCTCGAAACCTCTTCTTGAGGTGAATAACTACGACTCTCTCACAACAATGTAAGAAATCTCCTACACAGCTGGGAGAATATGTCCTATGATTGGGTTATCGATGAATTCGGAACAATTTCTTTGGACAAAAACAAAGAAGGGCGGTTTAACCGCCCACCTCGCTTCGAATCTTCCGTGATCCAAACTGCCACGCATCCCTGCTGGCTTAATTCCTTGAGCTTTCCCTGACAGACAATCCCTTGCCCAAATCCCTGCGCATCCATGAACGCTAGCAGCAATCCGTGCTGCATATCCCTTGTCGGCGTCCCTGCCTAGCAATCCCTAGCTTGCCCGGCTCCGTCCGTGGTGCCAGGGTCCAATCCCTTGGGGCTCCTGCCAGCTGCTCTTCCTGAACAGGTCGAACTCCTGTCGACGAGAGATAGTCTACTCAAGTCCTGACTTTGAACAATTACCCAGCGGCTCTATATTCTGATCCGACAAACCACGAATCTATTTTTATTTTTATTTATCAAATAGATGCAATCATCCAAACACAAAATCTGCACATGTTTTGTACAAGCACCTACAGCAATGTGAGATATATCTCACAGAGAAGATAGCTTTTCTCTTACCAACAAAAAACGCGCCCTGAGGCGCGTCTTGAGTTTCCGACGGTGAACCAGCTCATCCACCGAAGATTGCTTCGCCAGTGAGGCCTTGCTTTTCCAGCAGATCACGCAGTCGCTTGAGTGCCTCCACCTGTATCTGGCGCACGCGTTCACGGGTCAGACCGATCTCCAGGCCAACCTCTTCCAGTGTGCTCATCTCATAGCCACGCAGGCCAAAGCGACGGGCAATGACCTCACGCTGTTTGGTGGGCAATTGATCCAGCCAGTAATCAATGCTGTAACGCAGATCTGCATCCTGCAGAAGCTCGGCAGGATCAGAAACGTTGGTATCCGCAATGGTATCCAGGAGGGACTTGTCCGAATCATGGGCCATCGGGGTATCCACAGAGGAAACCCGCTCATTCAGCCCCAGCATGCGCTTGACGTCGTCCAGGGGTTTATCCAGCAGCTCGGCGATCTCTTCCGCACTGGGCTCGTGATCCAGCTTCTGGGTCAGTTCTCGGGCCGCGCGCAGGTAGATGTTCAACTCTTTGACCACATGAATAGGCAGACGAATGGTGCGGGTCTGGTTCATGATGGCGCGTTCGATGGTCTGCCGAATCCACCAGGTGGCGTAGGTAGAGAAACGGAAGCCACGCTCAGGGTCGAACTTTTCCACTGCGCGGATCAGGCCCAGGTTCCCCTCTTCGATCAGGTCCAGCAAGGACAACCCACGATTGACGTAGCGGCGCGCGATTTTAACCACCAGGCGCAGGTTACTTTCAATCATGCGCTTGCGGGCATCCTCGTGTCCGCGCAACGCTCGACGGGCGTAGTAAACCTCTTCCTCCGGCGTCAGCAGAGGAGAAAAGCCGATTTCGTTGAGATAAAGCTGAGTTGCATCCAGGGTCTTTTGCATCCCGGGCTGGGCTACAAAAGAGTCATCGTCGGCGTCGTCGGACCCGCTGCGCTTGTCACGCAGTTCAGCGGCACGCTCTTCAAAAGCGTCCTCCAGATCGGTGTCCTCTTCCACGTATTCCAGGTCTAGGTTCTCGTCCCGTTCTGCTTGAATCATTGCTCTTCTTCCCGCGCTATTTAGTTTTTATCACCGCCCACTTGGATGATGCGGCCCCGTTCATTAAAAGACTGCCTGCAAACGGCAGTAAATGTTTACCCACCCTCTCCCACTCAGCGTCTGGGCAAATACGATATCGGGTTAACCGGTTTACCATCACGACGAATTTCAAAGTGCAATTTGTCCCGGTTGGTCCCGGTAGAACCTATTTCGGCAATCTTTTGCCCGGCTTTAGCACTTTCACCTTCTTTCAAAAGCAATCGGCTATTGTGGGCATAGGCGCTCAAGTACGAATCATTGTGCTTGATGATGATGAGATTGCCATAGCCGACCAACCCTGTCCCGCTGTAGACAACCTTGCCATCCGCCGCTGCAAATACAGGTTCCCCTTGTTTGCCGGCCAGGTCGATGCCCTTGTTGACCCTTCCCTGCAAGGAGAAGGTTTCGATCACGGGACCACTTGTTGGCCAGCTCCAAACCATATCTACCTTTTTATGTCTTTGATTTGCAACTTTTTCTTGGACCGGTTTGGTATTGGTTTCGGGTTTCTTATAACGAGTTGTTTGTTCGGAAGTTGATCGCTTCGCCGTGGTGGGGGCGGGTTTAGGTTTGTACGATGTACCCGCATCCAGGCTGAGAACCTGACCAGGATATATTCGATAGGGGGCGGAAATGCCGTTTTTCTGAGCCAGATCTTCGTGATCACGGTTATATCGCCAGGCGATTGAGTACAGTGTTTCGCCTGGTTGAACCGTGTGGGAGCCTTGTAATACGGGGGCTGGAGAGCGATAGACGTTGCGCAGGGGTTCATAGCGGGAAGGGCCGCAGGCACAGAGCAAGAGTGTGAGGCTGATCACAGGTATACAAAATTTAACGGCCATATTCCCACTGAACACCACGTTGCTGAGCGCACCCTCCCCAGTTCAGATCACAAATTCACCTAAATTACTTTAGAATCAAATTTCATAAACCTCTTAGGCTTATTACGACAAAATCTAACTGTTTTTTGAACAAACGCACACCAATTGATCAACAAACATACAAATCTGGACTATGGGCACTCTGCCCCTTTGTTGGGTTCAGCGCGGCCCAAACGCTCCAGGGCCAGCACCAAAACCACGGCAACCGCCATCAACATCAGGCTGAAAACCAGCTTCGGATCCTGCCCGGTGAGCTCCAGGTATTGATGAGGCAGCAGATTGGCCTGCTCCACCGGCACCGTTTCGCCATGGCTATTGACTCTGGTGCTCAGCGTCTGTTTCCAGGGCCAGACCTTGTTCAGTGAACCCAGCATGAACCCGGTCAACACGGCCATGGTGACGTTGTGCTGATGATGCAGCAACCAGGACAGCAGACGGGTAAACAGAAGCAACCCCACCAGGCATCCGGCCGCGAAGATCCCGAGGTTGACCAGCTCCAGGGATTTGACGGCACCGATCACGTGGGCATACATCCCCATCAACAGGAGTATAAAGGAACCGGAAATGCCCGGTAGCACCATGGCACAGATGGCAATACTGCCGGCCACAAACAGGGTGACGGCATTAAGGGGCAACTGCTGCGGTGACACCAGGGTAATTACGAAGGCGACAGCCGCTCCCGCCACCAATGCGACACCGGTGGCGGGCGTCCAACGGGGAATCTGGCGTCCGATGTGCACTGCAGAAATCAGGATCAACCCAAAAAAGAAGGACCACAGCAACTCTGGCTGGGTTTGCAGCAGATGTGAGAGCAACTTGGACAGGGTGAAAACACTGGTGAGGATTCCCAGCATCAGGGTCAACAGAAAATTGCCGTTGAATGATCGCCAGGCGGCCAGAGGGCCCTGCTTCACCAAAGTTGTCAGCGTACCCGGGCCAATGGCACCGATGCTGCCGATGAGCTTTTCGTAGATACCGGTGATGAAGGCCACTGTACCGCCGGACACCCCTGGAACGATATCCGCCGCGCCCATGGCCATGCCTTTCACATAAATCCAGGCGTAGTCTTTTACCGAAGAACTTGTCATGCGCACAACCACATCATCTGAGAGCGTTGAGGAGGGATGATACTAGTGAAAATCAGCGTAAACCGGAACGAAAAGGAACAAATCGCACATCCTCAATAAACTCCCGCTGAAACCCTTCTTCGGTGCGGGTGATACGATAGAGTTTTTGTTCCTTTTCTCCGATGGGAATAACCAGGCGCCCACCGATGGCCAGCTGATCGAGCAGTTCCTGGGGAACATCCGACGGCGCTGCTGCCGCCAGGATGCCGTCAAACGGTGCCTTCTCCTTCATTCCGATACTGCCATCGGCATAGCGAAACACCACGTTGTGGATCTTCAAAGCTCGAATCCGTTTGCGGGCCTTTTCCTGCAACGCTTTGATACGCTCCAGTGAATACACCTCTTTGGCAAACCGCGACAGAATGGCGGTCTGATAACCGGAGCCTGTACCGATCTCAAGTACCCGACCCAGGGGGCCCGCCTCCAACAACAGCTCGGTCATATGGGCCACGATGTAGGGTTGGGATATGGTCTGGCTGTGGCCAATGGGCAGCGCGGTATCTTCATAGGCACGATGGGCCAGCGCTTCATCCACAAACAGATGTCGGGGCGTGCTGCGTATGGCCTCCAGCACCTCGTAGTTGCGGATGCCCTGATCCTGCAGGCGCGCAATGAGCCGGTCCCGGGTCCGCTGGGAGGTCATCCCGATGCCGTTCACCCCATTTGCTGCCAGAAAAGAATCGTTCACTCGCTGGTCCTCATCCCGTCATGAAACTAAATTCTTGTTATACAAGTAATTCATTGTAAAAGAAGGTACCGGAAACGGCGAGCTGAATTGGCGTTTTATTTATCCTGGAAGCCGCTGTGGTCGTTGAGTTGGACCAGTTCACGCAGCACACTGGTGGCATAGGCACCTTTGGGGAGCTCGAAGCGCAGCAACAGGTGGTCCCCATGAGGCTCCAGCTGCAGATTACGGGGCAACAGCCGCAATGGCCGCGGTTCGGCTTTGATGTTCGCCAGTTTCAGGAGCAGTCCATGGTCTGACGGCAAAGCTGGGCTGTCTGCCCCAGGCAGCCAACCACCGAGGTGGATATCACCGCGGTCAAAACGCTGCTGCAAGGTATCGCTCCAGGCCTCTTCGACAAAATAGCTCTGACTGCCATCCAGCATGATTGGGTCGCCGGCCGTCCAGCGGCACCAATCACCCTGCACCACCCGTTGCCCAAGGCTACCGTTGAAATACCAACTGCGGAGCGTAGAGAGCACGCGGCTGCGCAGTGCCCGCTCCTGGGGGAGCTCCCCAGCCTGGGCCCAATGCAACGCCTCAGCGACATTGTTGCCCCCATGACCAAAGCGCTGGGCGCCAAAATAGTTGGGCACGCCCTGTTCCCGCACGAGCTGGACCCGCTGTTCCAGGCTGCCGGGAGTCAGGTTACGCAGCCGAATATGAAACCCGTTGGCTTTGTGGGTGCCAATGCGCAGCTTGCGGTGATGACGGCCATGCTGCAACAGGTTCATCCCCTCCGCGGACAGCCGCTCAGCATCGGGCTCCGGGTTCACTCCCGGCAGATGGATGGAGAACCATTGGCTGGTGAGCCCCCGACGATCCTTGAGACCGGAATAACTGACCTGGCGGGGCCGCACACTGAATAGACGGGCGAGGCATTTGACGGTGTAACGCGTATTCTGATCATCCGTCTGCAGTTGCAGAAACAGGTGCTCGCCCGCTCCGCTGGGTTCAAAGCCCAGAACCTCCTCCACCACGAAGTCCTCTGGCAGGGTCTTGAAATCCCCCTGCACATCGGGCGTTCCATAGGCGTAGGGTGCGCTGTCCAAGCCCTGTGCGGGCAGCCCGGCGTGAAGGATGCTCACGCGGGACCAATCAGGGCAACGGCATGCACCGCGATGCCCTCCTTGCGACCGGTATACCCCAGCTGCTCTGTGGTGGTGGCCTTGACGTTCACAGCGTCTACCCCCACCTGCAGATCCCGGGCAATGTTCGCCCGCATGGAGTCGATGTGGGGTGCCATTTTGGGTGCCTGGGCCACGATGGTGACATCCACGTTTCCTACCTGATAACCGGCCTGTTTTACCTGTGTCACCACGTGCCGTAGCAGCTCACGGCTGTCCGCCCCTTTGTACTGGGCGTCGGTGTCCGGAAAATGCTTGCCGATATCCCCCAGGGCAGCAGCCCCCAACAGGGCATCCGCCAGCGCGTGGAGGGCGACGTCGCCATCGGAATGCGCCACAAACCCGTGAGAATACGGTATTCGCACCCCACCGAGCATCAGGTGATCACCTGCGCCAAAACGATGGACATCAAAGCCATGGCCAATTCGAATCATAGTGGTACCTATTATGGCTGCTGGATGAGTTGCTGCTGAATGTAAAGCTCAGTCAGTGTCAGGTCCTGGGGATGGGTGATTTTAATGTTGTCATAGTGCCCTTCCACCAGCAGGGGTTGATGACCGAGGCGCTCCATGGCGGCGGATTCGTCTGTCACCAGCACCCCATCCGCCAGCGCAGAATCGATAGCGCTGCGCAAGGTGCCCAAGCGAAACAGTTGCGGCGTGAGCGCATGCCAAAGCTGGTTGCGGTCCACTGTGGCTTCAATCTGATTGATGCGGTTGGCCCGTTTCATGGTATCCCGCACCGGGTTGGCCAGAATCCCCCCGACGGCGTCGAACTGATCCACCTGTTGCAGCAGCTTGCGGACATCATCCGCCCGCACGCAGGGGCGGGCCACATCGTGCACCAGCACCCAGTCCCGCTCATCTCCGATCCCGGACAGGTAGCGCAACCCGTTCAGCACGGAATGGCAGCGCTCGTCGCCACCGACGACGGTTTTGATGCGGGGGTTCTTGGCGGCAGGCAATCCCTTGAAGTGGCGGTCTTCCCCACTGATGACCACCACCACCTGAGCGATCTCTGCCAGGGAAAGCAGGCGGTCCAGTGTATTCTCGACCACCGTTTTACCGTTGAGTTGGAGGTATTGCTTGGGCAACGCCGAGCCGAATCGCTTCCCCACGCCGGCAGCCGGCACCACGCACCAGATACGAGTAGATGTCGTCATTTAGAAAGTTACTGCTGATCGTCGTCAATTATCAGAAAGAAGGTTTCGTCTTCCTTCACCATCCCCAATTGGGTACGGGCCCGTTCCTCGACCGCATCCAAACCTTCCTTCAGGTTTTTCACTTCCGCCCGTAACCGTTTATTGCGCTCCGCCGCGAGGTAGTTTTCCTGCTCCTGGCGCTCGATTTCCCCTTTCAGGCGCCAGATATCAGCCAAACTGTCCTCACCAATCCAAAGCCTGAGCTGCAGCACAAAGAAACAGATCACCAACACCCAGAACAATACCCTGGGCAGGGTAAACCAAGTCGGTTGGCTGTTTTCGGTCATGATCAAAGGTCAGGGCTGGCGAAACATGGGGATAAGAATGGAGCTTTACGGGGGATTGGTCAAGCCGCAAAGCCAGGCGCCCGGAGGCGGCACCGAAGCCAATGGTCAGCTCCGGCGCCGGGTCCAGCTTACTTGAAGGCGCGGAATTCAGACTTGCCCTTATAGGGAGCCTGATCAGCGATCACTTCTTCAATACGCAGCAACTGGTTGTACTTAGCGACGCGGTCTGAGCGGCACAGGGAGCCGGTTTTGATCTGGCCGGCCGCAGTGGCCACCGCCAGATCGGCAATGGTGGCATCTTCGGTTTCGCCGGACCGGTGGGAAATGACGGCTGTGTAGCCGGCGTCCTTGGCCATCTGGATCGCGTCCAGGGTTTCCGACAGACTGCCGATCTGGTTGAACTTGATCAGAATGCTGTTGGCGACGTCCTTGTCGATGCCTTCCTTGAGGATCTTGGTATTGGTCACGAACAGGTCGTCTCCAACCAACTGGACTTTCTCGCCCAGCTTTTCGGTCAGCACCTTCCAGCCGGCCCAGTCCCCTTCATCCATGCCGTCTTCGATGGAAATGATGGGGTAACGGCTGCACAGGTCAGCCAGGTAATCGGCGAACTCTTCTGAGGTCAGGGATTTGTTGTCACCGGCCAGCACGTATTTGCCATCCTTATAGAATTCTGAGGAGGCACAATCCAACGCCAGGGTCACGTTTTCACCCAGTTTGTAACCGGCTTTTTCCACCGCTTCGGAGATGACCTTCAGGGCTTCTTCATTCGAGGACAGGTTGGGAGCAAAACCGCCTTCGTCACCCACCGCGGTGTTCAGGCCTTTGGCGCTCAGTACCGATTTCAGGGCGTGGAAGATTTCCGCGCCACAACGCAAAGCTTCTGCAAAGCTGGGTGCCCCCACCGGCTGAATCATGAATTCCTGGATGTCCACGTTGTTATCCGCGTGGGCGCCGCCATTGATGATGTTCATCATGGGCACTGGCATGCTGTAGGGCCCGGCCTTGCCATCAACGATTTCACTGATGTGCTGGAACAGGGGCACCTGCTTGTGCACCGCTGCCGCTTTGGCCACGGCCAGGGACACTGCCAGGATGGCATTGGCGCCGAATTTGGATTTGTTTTCGGTGCCGTCGGCATCGATCATCAGCCGGTCAATGGCGCGCTGGTCCAGAGCATTCTTGCCTTTCAGCAGGGCCTGGATATCGTTGTTCACGGCCGCAACGGCTTTCAGAACACCCTTGCCCAGATACCGGGACTTGTCACCATCGCGCAGCTCCAGTGCCTCGCGGGAACCAGTGGAAGCTCCGGACGGCGCGCAAGCGGTACCGGCCGCGCCGGATTCCAGGACAACGTCCGCTTCAACGGTGGGGTTTCCTCGTGAATCCAGCACTTCCCGGGCGCGGATTTGAGCGATCTTAGGCATGGTCAGGATGTCTCCTATTGATAATGTTTAATTTGAAAAATCAGTGGGTGTCCAGTTTGTCGAAACCTTTCACCAATTCGTCCAACGCTTTCACTTGGGCCAGGAAGGGTTCCAGCATGGCCAATCGCAAGGCGCAAGGGCCGTCGCACCTGGCCTGTTCCGGTTCCGGGTGAGCCTCCAGGAACAGACCCGCCAGACGCTGGCTCATTCCGGCCAGGGCCAGCTCTGTGACCTGGGCCCGACGCCCGCCGGCCGCCTCCGCCAACCCGCCGGGCATCTGCAGGGAATGGGTGACATCAAAGAACACCGGGTTGCCGAATTCTTTCATGATGCCAAAGCCCAGCATGTCCACCACCAGGTTGTTGTAACCAAAACTGGAGCCACGCTCACACAGGATGACCTGGTCGTTGCCGGCCTCTTCACACTTCTTGATGATGTGTTTCATTTCCCGGGGTGCCAGGAACTGGGCTTTCTTGACGTTGATGATGGCGCCGGTTTGCGCCATGGCCACCACCAAATCCGTCTGCCGCGAAAGAAATGCTGGCAACTGGATAATGTCACAGACTTCCGCCACCGGCTGGGCCTGATGCGGCTCGTGCACATCAGTGATGATGGGCACATTGAAGGTGTTTTTGATTTCCTCGAAGATTTTCAGGCCTTCGTCCAGCCCCGGCCCCCGGAAAGAATTCACCGAGGAGCGATTGGCTTTATCGAACGACGCCTTGAACACATAGGGAATGCCCAGCTTCTCGGTGACCTTCACGTAGCTTTCGGCGATCTGCAGCGCCAGATCCCGGGATTCCAGCACATTCATGCCGCCGAACAGCACGAATGGCAGGTCGTTGCCCATGTTGATGCTGGCGCCATCGGGCGCGGTCAGGGCAATGGTTTTCTGGGGTTGTTGACTCATTTGAGTTCCCTCTCGCCTGCCTAGTCTTTGGGGGCCAGTTTGCTGTCTTTATGCGCTTTGGCGGCCTTGATGTAACCGGTGAACAATGGATGCCCGTCCCGTGGGGTGGACGTAAATTCCGGGTGGAACTGGCAGGCCACGAACCAGGGGTGGTTCGGCACCTCGATCATTTCCACCAGCGATCCATCCAGGGAGCGGCCCGCTACGCGCAGACCGGCTTTCTCCAAATCCGGAACGTACTTGTTGTTCACTTCATAACGATGACGGTGCCGTTCGAACACCACATCCTTGCCATAGAGTTCACGGGAGCGGCTGCCGTCCACCAGGCGACACTCCTGGGCGCCCAGGCGCATGGTGCCACCCAGGTCGGATTCAGCATCACGCTGCTGCAGTGAGCCGTCTTCTTCCAGCCACTCGGTGATCAGGCCGACCACCGGAGTGGTGGTGTCTTCCACAAACTCGGTGCTGTGGGCGTCCGCCATGCCGGCCATGTCACGGGCGTACTCGATCACCGCCAGCTGCATGCCCAGACAAATGCCTAGGTAGGGTACGTTGTTTTCACGGGCATAACGCACCGCCGCAATTTTGCCTTCAGTGCCCCGTTTGCCAAATCCACCGGGCACCAGAATCGCATCGTACTTTTCCAGACAGCCAACCCCATCGCGCTCCAGATCCTCGGAGTCAACGTACTCAATATTCACTTTGGTACGGGTGCGAATCCCGGCGTGCAGCAGCGCTTCATTCAAGGATTTGTAGGCATCCGCCAGATCAGTGTACTTGCCCACCATGGCCAGAGTGACGTCGTGTTGCGGGTTCAGTTGCGCATCCACCACCGCGGTCCACTCGCTGAGGTCCGCCGCTTTGCATTCCAGCCCCAGCTTCTCCACCACAAAATCGTCCAGCCCCTGAGCGTGCAGCACCGAGGGAATTTTGTAGATGGTATTGACGTCCATCAGGCCGATGACCGCGCGCCGTTCCACGTTGGTGAACAGGGCAATTTTGGCCAGGGAGGAGTCGGGAATCTTGTGATCGGAACGACACAGCAGCACGTCGGGCTGCAGACCGATGGAACGCAGCTCCTTTACCGAGTGCTGGGTGGGTTTGGTTTTGGTCTCACCGGCGGTGTCGATATAGGGCACCAGGGTGAGGTGGATGAACACCGAGTTGTTGGAACCCAGTTCCACCCGCAGTTGGCGCACCGCTTCCAGAAACGGCTGGGATTCGATGTCGCCCACGGTACCGCCGATTTCCACCAGCAGCACGTCCACCCCCAGATCGTTGTTCAGGATGCGGTTTTTGATTTCGTCGGTGATGTGGGGAATGACCTGTACAGTGGCTCCCAGGTAATCACCGCGACGCTCTTTCTCAATCACATCCAGGTAGATCCGGCCGGAGGTGAAATTATTCTTTTTGGTCATGGTGTTACGAATAAAGCGCTCGTAGTGACCCAGGTCCAGGTCGGTTTCAGCACCATCTTCGGTAACAAAGACCTCCCCGTGCTGATAGGGGCTCATGGTGCCCGGGTCGACGTTGATATAAGGGTCCAGTTTCATCATGGAGACCTTGAGGCCACGGGCTTCCAAAATAGACGCCAAGGAGGCTGCCGCGATTCCTTTACCCAAGGAAGACACAACACCCCCCGTCACAAAAATGTATTTTGTCATCGACTTACCAGTGAACGGAGAATGGAAAAGGTTGTAATCAGAATGGAGGGCAATTCTACCGGATTAGGTGGGCAGACTCAATCTTGAGCACAGCCGGGGCGCTGCCAGAGGAAGCACACCCGGTCTGCTTCGGACACGGGTGTATAGTCTTCGCACACCCACAGGCCAGGCAGCCCGGCGATCCTTCCATCGGCGTACAGAATAGGCCACAGGCCCCGCAACCAGGGGGGCACGGACGCCTCCTGAAACAGATCTTTGAGGGACTTGCCCGGCCGCCCCGACAGTTTGAGGCGCTCGCCTCCGGCTCGAAATTGAATCCTGAGAGTTTTTCCGCTCAGGGCCTGACGGGAAAAAGGCAGTCGTGACCCAGTCGCCCGCCATTCCCCCCAGGGTAGGGTCACCGTGGCGTCTACCGTGGGCAGGACAATGGGGTTGCTGCCCGCCTCCGGCAATGGCCGGTCCAGCCCATAGAGCACACCCTGGAACCGGCGCACACTGGCCTCCCCCCAGGTGACCAGGGGCTGGGCGTCTGCGGTTGCCGATGCGACTTCGCTGACAATGCGCTGCAACACCACTGCGCTGGGCATGGGTATACCCAGTTCCCGCAACCAGAAGCGCACCAGGTTGTGCTGCCGTGCCGTGCTCAGGGTCTGCAAACACCCCAGTGGCAGGCCTCCATCGGGGCGAACCCCACCCAGGTCCAGCGCCGCCAGGTCGTCCAGCAGCAGTGCCGACTCGTTGCATAACCGAGCCGAACGGGCCAGGGTCTGATTCAGCTCTGCACGCCTGGAGCGCCACAGGGGCAACAAGCGCCGCCGCACAAAGTTGCGTTCCAGGGATTCGTCCTGATTGCTGGGATCTTCGATCCAGCGCAGTTGGTGCTCCCGGGCATAGGTTTCCAGCTCGATCCGGTCCCAGTCCAGCAGCGGGCGCACAATGTGGAAGCCATGGCGACCACTGTGGGCAGTCATGGCACCCAGTCCCAGAGGACCACTGCCACGGGCCAGGCGCTGCAGCAGGGTTTCCACCTGATCGTCCCGGTGATGGGCCAACAGCAGGACCTCACTGGGCTGCACCACATCCTGGAACACCTGGTAGCGGGCGCTGCGGGCCTGTTGTTCCAGACTGGAAGCCGCCCTGTCCACGGTGACATCACGGGTGACGCAGGGAATGGACCATTGCCGGCACAGCTCAATGCACTGGTTGCGCCAGTCAGGGGCATCAGCATGCAGTTGATGATTGACGTGAATGGCCTGCAGGGCCGGCCTCTGGTGAGGCGGAAGCTGGCACCACCAGTGGTGCACCAGGTGCAACAGGACGGTGGAATCCAGCCCACCACTGAAGCCCACATGAATGCGGCCCGACCCTGGACATTCCGCCAGGGCCTGACCGATGAATTGACTGTTCAGAACATTTGCGTTTGGCACATTACCATCAACATGTCAGCCACGACGGCGGCGCAGCCACGCCACCCCGATCAGCAACAGGGTCAATAACACAGGTACCAGGGCAATATTGATCAGTTTGAGGGTGAAGTCCAGCTGTTCAATGTCCTGATTCAACTGATGCTGGACGTTGCGCAGTTTTTTGCGGATCTCCAGTTTCTCCCGTTGGAACTCCAGCAATTGGGCCTCCACTTCCGGGGTGAGGGTAATGCTGTTGGCGTCATCCCCTTGCTGGTTCTGTATTTCCATCAGCTTTTGTTCCACCGCCTGCAACTGGTTCTGCAGATCCTGCTCCACGCTGCGGAAACGTTCCTCCGCCTCCCGTTGCATCTCTTTCACCACGGTGAACGGGCGGAAATAACGCCCCTGGCCGCGAATGCTCACCAGGTCCGGGCTGCCGGACAGGGTATCCACCGCATTGAAGAAGAAGTCCCCGTTATCGGCAAAGGGCGCGGCCACACTCTGGCCGAAGAACTGCCGGATCTGCACCCAGAGACGGTCCGTCAGGATGTCCGTGTCCGCCACAATCATCACATTGATGGGCTGCTGGGATTGCTGCAGGAACTCCGCCGGCTGGTCAGTGGCGGCAGCTGCTTCAGGTTTCGCAGCGCCCTCAGAATCACCCTCGGCACCGTTTTCAGGAGCGTCTTCCCCTTCACTGACCGGCACACCATCCGGGAACGCGGACTTCACCGGCCCCTGCACAGTGGCCGCCAGCACATATTCTTCCCCGCTGGGTTGGAAGCCGATGGCCAAGCCGCTGGGGTCCTGCATCATGTCCAGCTTGCTGGCCACAATGGGCATGGCGTAGGCGGAGGATGTCATCAGTACGCCTATTTCCGTGGTCCGTTGCTCCAAGGGCTTGATGTACCCGGCACTGGCCATATGCAGCGTCTCCAGCTGGCCCACAATCTGGTTATCCCGAGCCAGGTTCTGGTCGGTCAACTGCAGAATGCCCAGATGACGAACCGGCTGTCCGCTGGGACTGCCTACCTGCAACGCCAGCTGGGCATCCCCTACAAACTCCCCGGTGGACACATTCACACCCCAGGCATTGAAGAGTTTGTTCAGATCATCGGAGGCCTTACTGCCCGGTGCCTGGGCCAACTCAGCGTGGGGGTCGACAAAGAAGATGGCATGGCCGCCCCGCAGCACAAACTGGTCAATGGCAAAGAGCGTGGTATCGGGCAGGTCTTTCGGGTGAATCACCACCAGCAGATCGTAATCCGTTGTGGAGATGTCCTCCTGATCATTGCCAATGGTGCTGACATCGAACAACTGCCGAATCTGGTCCACGCTGAACCAGGGCTGGGTGGGCTGGCGCATCATCATATTGAATCCGCCTTCCACCTCCAGGCCGGCGATCAGGCCCACCCGGGGTTTGTGCTCCTGGCTCACCTGATAGATCATTTTCGCAATGTCGTATTCCAGGAATTCCTGTCGATCCGGTTTGAAGAATGGAATCTGCAAGGTGGGACGCTCGCTCTCTTCCGCGTTGGCGCCCTCCTCCAGCTTGCCGTACTGGGCCACCAGGCCAAAATACACCGTATCACCGGCGTTGCCGATGGGGGCTGCCTGCAGACCGAAGGCGGCGGCGCGATCTTCATCTTCGGAGAATGGCTCCGGATCAATCACGGTCAGTTTGATGCGCCCCTTGGAGGCCAGCTCAAACTCTTCCAAAAGCTCCCGCACCTGCTTCGCATAATTGCGCCAGGCCAGGGCATCCTTGGTGGTGGTGTTGGAGAAAAAGAAGTACAACTCCAACGGCTGCTGTAAATCTCTGACAATATTCTTGCTGCCCGTGGACAGGGTGTACAAGCCTCCTTCTGTCAGATCCACCCGGGCACTTTTGAACACCCAATCGGTGAACAGCGTGGAGAACAACATTACTAACGCCAGCACTACCAGGCCGGCACCTGAAAACCATTTGCTTACTCGCATTGTCTCGGCTCCTCCTCGTTGGCGCTCAGTTGGCTTTCTTCATATGGATGACGATGGCGGTAGCGGTGAGCCAGCCGGCAATCATGATGAGGAAATACAACACGTCCCGCAGATCCAGCACGCCTTTGGCAAAGGCGTTGAAATGGGTGAGGAAACTCAGTGCGGCCACGGATTCAATGAACCAGTCTGCCATCCAGTCCGGCCACCAGCCCATGACGATTTCCCAGCCGCTGACCATCATCAGAAAGCACACCACCACGGCGACGATAAACGCGATCACCTGATTTTTGGTGCAGGCGGAAATGCAGGAACCCACCGCCAGCATGGCGCCGGCCATCAACCAACTGCCCAGATAACTGGCCAGGATTACACCGTTGTCCGGGTCCCCCAGGTAGTTCACGGTGAACCAGATGGGGCAGGTCAGGATCAATGCGATGCCGGTGAACACCCAGGCGGCCAGGAATTTTCCCAACACCATATCCCGCAGGCTGATGGGCAGGGTCATCAATAATTCCAGGGTGCCGCTCTTGCGTTCCTCCGCCCACAGGCGCATGGACAGGGCGGGTACTAAGAACAGATAGAGCCATGGGTGGTAGTTGAAGAACGCGCGCAGGTCCGCCTGACCGTTGTCAAAGAACCCACCAAAGAAAAAGGCAAAGGAACCGGCCAGCACCAGGAAAATCACGGTGAACACATAGGCCAGTGGAGTGGCCACATAACTGGCCAGTTCCCGTTTAAAGATCACGGCTGTCTGACGCATCAGGCCACCTCCTGGGTAATGGTGCGGAACACTTCGTCCAGACGGCCCCGTTCCACATGCAATTCATCCACCTGCCAACCTTGCTGGCTGATCAGTGCGTTCACAGGGGCAAACAGGGACTGTCCTGTTTTGGGGAACACCACCAGGCGCCCTTGATCCGCTTCCACACTGGCCACCTGGGGCAGTTTGGCCAACTCGGATTCGGCGTTATCCGCTCCCTGCAAAGTCATGCTGATGGCGCCGTGATAGCGGGAGCGGGTTTCCAGTTGCTGGGGAGTGCCATCCGCCAGAATTTTGCCACCGGCAATGATGATGGCGCGGGTACACACGGCGGACACTTCTTCCAGAATGTGAGTGGAGACAATGACAATCTTATCCTTGGACAGGTTGGCAATCAGGTTGCGCACTTCCTGCTTCTGGTTCGGGTCCAGGCCATCGGTGGGTTCGTCCAGAATCAACACTTTGGGGTCATGGATGATGGCCTGGGCCAACCCCACCCGGCGCTTGAAGCCTTTGGACAGGGTTTCGATGGGCTGATCAAGGACCGAAGACAGTTGCAGGGCTTTTTCCACCCGCTCCACCCGTGCTTGCAGTTCCGCTCCGCGATACCCACGCACCTGGCCGATGAAGACAAGAAACTGACGCGGTGTCATATCGCCGTAACTGGGGGCGCCCTCCGGCAGATAGCCGATCAGCTCCTTGGCTTTCAAGGGCTGTTCCGTGGCGTCGTGGCCGAGCACCGTGACTTTACCCGAGGTCGGCGCCAAAAAGCCGGTGATCATCTTCATGGTGGTGGATTTTCCGGCACCGTTCGGTCCCAGGAAACCCAGTACCTCCCCAGGCGCAACCGAAAAGGAAAGGCCATTGACCGCGGTAAAGGGGCCAAAAGTCTTGGTCAAGTTATCGATTCTGATCATGCTGAATCCCTGTTCTCAATTAACAACGTGCGACCCGCGTTCGCACCGAGACACGAAAAGACAAGTTATTCAATTTTCTTTATAGGATGGGGTTCGATACCCCAAAACGCCCCTTTGGACCCATGCCGCTCCGGAAAGTTCGGTACCCGAGCCGACATTCAGCTCCTAGAAAAGGAGCCGGTAATATGGAACCGGAAGCACGATTTTTCAACGGCTTATTTTTGTAAACTTTATGGATTAATGCTTTGTTACACTGACGAGTGGCAGATTTTTGCCTAAGCTGGCATTAGGCAGTAGACTGGCGCCAATTTTAAGGACTCTATAGGTAGTCACATGACCCATTGGTTAGGACTGGATCTGCTGTTCATCTGGTTTGCTAAGCGCTTTCTGTTCTGGATGGTGCGCACCCAGGTTCAACCGGAGACCCGGGAAAGTCTTTCCATCGATCCCAATCAGCCGGTGTGTTACGTATTGAAGAATGAATCCCTCGCTGACTATCTGGTGATGGCGCGGGAATGCGTCAACCTGGGGCTGCCCGACCCCAGCAAAGGCCTTACCGTGGGTCGCTACCAACATAAGCGGGCTTCCTATTTTCTGACGGGGAAAGGTTGGGTGTGGGAACGCAAGGAAAAAGCCCTGGCGCAACCGCAAAAACTGCTCAGCATGATCGACGAACTGGAACACAATGCTGAGCTGGACGTGCAACTGGTGCCCGTGTCCCTGTTTTATGGTCGCGCCCCGGCGCGGGAAAACTCCATCTTTAAAATTCTGTTCTCTGACACCTGGCGGGTACCCGGGCTGTTGCGCAAGCTGCTGATCATCATGATCCAGGGGCGCCAGACCGTGGTGCATTTTGATGAACCGGTTTCGCTGCGAACAGTACTCAACGAGGGCCTGCCCAAAGAGCGGGCCATTCGCAAGCTGGGCCGGGTATTCCGAACCCATTTCCGGCGCCTGCGGGAAGCCGTTATCGGCCCCGACCTTTCCCACCGGCGCACCATGGTGAATGCGCTCCTGCGTATGCCGTCGGTCACCGCCGCCATTGAGTCGGAAACCAAGCGTTCCGCCAAAGGCAACCGCCGCAAAGCCGAGGCCACTGCCCGCAGTTATGCCAACGAGATCGCTGCCGATTACTCGCACTCGGTGATCCGCATCTATTACATCGTGCTCACCTGGCTTTGGAACAAGCTGTACAACGGGGTATCGGTGAACGGCATTGATCGCCTGAAAAAAGTGGCAACGGACAACGAAGTCATTTATGTGCCCTGTCATCGCAGCCACATCGACTATCTGCTGATGTCCTATCTGCTGTTCCGCCATGGCATGGTGCCCCCGCACATTGCAGCCGGGGTCAACCTGAATATGCCGGTGGTGGGCCCGATTCTGCGCCGCGGTGGTGCTTTCTTCCTGCGCCGCAGTTTCAAAGGCAACCGACTTTATACGGCCGTGTTCAACGAATACCTGAACATGACCTTCGACCGTGGCTTTTCTGTGGAGTATTTCATCGAAGGCGGGCGTAGCCGCACCGGCCGCCTGCTGGCACCGCGCCCCGGCATGCTGGCCATGACCGTGCGCAGCTTTCTGCGTACCCGGCGGCGCAACTTTGTCTTTGTGCCGGTGCACATCTGTTACGAGAAAGTGCTGGAAGGTGGCACCTATCTGGGTGAGCTGTATGGCAAAGAGAAAAAGCAGGAGTCGATCTTTGATATCTTCCGCACCCTGCGCAAGATCCGCGGCACCTTTGGCCGGGTCTATGTGAACTTCGGCCACCCGATCCACCTCAATGACGCCCTCAGTGACGTCACTGAAGAGTGGCGCGAGTTTCCCTATGACGACAACAAGCCACCGGCCTGGGTATCCCAGACCGTGGACAACATCGGCACCGAGATCATCACCCGCATCAACGGCGCCGCCGTGGTGAACCCCATCAACCTGATGAGCATTACCCTGCTGTCCACTCCCAAGCAGGCCATGGACGAACGGGCACTGGCCAAACAACTGGACTTCTACCTGGATTTCCTGCGTAAAGTGCCCTACACGGAACTGGTGGTGGTGCCGGACATCAGCGGCGCAGACATCATCGCCTACTGTGAACGCATGGACGTTCTCACCCGGCAAAAGCACGCCCTCGGCGATGTAATCCGACTCACGGACGACAAAGCGCTGTTGATGAGCTACTACCGCAACAACATCATTCACCTGTTTGCCCTGATCTCGCTGGTGGCCTGCCTGGTGTTGAATAACCGCCGCATCAAACGGGACACCCTGATCCGGCAAATCCGCCAACTCTATGTGTTCTTCCAATCCGAGCTCTTTATCCACTGGGATGAACAGGAGATTCCCGATGTCGTGGACCGCAGCCTGGAACTGCTGGTGGCCCACGGTTACCTGATTGCCAACGAAACGGAAGTCTGGGCACCGGATAGCCGCGCCACCGAGTTCATGCACCTGAGCATTCTGGCCAACACCACCAAACACTCCCTGGAGCGTTTCTTTATTGCGGTGGAAATCCTGGTGAAATCCGGCTCCGGCAAACTGCAGCGGGCACAACTGGAAAACGCCTGTACCATGCTGGCCCAACGCATGTCCCTGCTGCATGAATTCAGCGGCCCGGAGTTCTCCGATAAATCCCTGTTCCGCAACTTTATTCAGGCGCTGGTGAAAAACGGTGTGCTGAACATCAATGAAGACGGCAACCTCACCTTCGGGGATGCCTTACTGCGCTCACATGAGGATGCTCATTCGTTGTTGGGTGAAGATACCCGGCAAAGCATTCAACAGATTGCGGATATGGATCTGGAAAAGGAGTTCACGGAAGAGGTGAAATCCAAATAGGTTTTTACACCGGATACACATCAAACCGGCTGCTCTTACCCAGCAGCTGGTAACCCGGTTTACGCCCCGCCACGCTTTCCGCTTTGCGGGGCCGCTTCACCACCACCCGCTTGCGGGCGGTTTGCAGGGCAATCTCCAGCAGCGCCTCGCCATCCAGGTCCTCCCCCACCAGATCCCGGAACAAACGCATTTCTTTTTTCACCAGCGCCTGCTTGCTGCGTTCAGGGAACATGGGATCAAGGTAGATGACATCCGGCTGCTCGGGCTCCGGCAGATCAGCCAGCACTGTGTGCGCCCGCGCCCACTGCAGCGAAATTCGTTCAGTCACCGAGGCGCCCTCCGGCGACATGCTGGCGCGATCCATGCCGTCCCACAACAGACAGGCGATGGCCGGATGACGCTCGATGGCCCGCACCGAAAAACCCGCCGCTGCCAGAATAAAACTGTCGCGCCCCAAGCCAGCTGTAGCATCGATCACGGTGAGCGGTTCTTTACTGCGCCCGGCGACGGCTTTCACGATCATTTCGTGCTGGGCCCGCAAAAAGCGAAAGCCGGTTTTGCCGTGGATAAAATCCACCACCACCGGATTGCCGAGTGACTTATCCAACGGACGCAGTTGCACCAGGCCATCCCGCCACTCCAGCACCGCAGTCAGCCCCGCCTGATCCGCCACCTGACTGGACCAATATCCATCCAGGCAAACCGCCGGCAGACCCAACTGGCGGACACGGGAGCGGAATTCAGGCTGGTCGACGGCAATCCAGGACGTCACTACAGATTCTCTCGAAATGGGAAAGCCGAGCAGTATTACACAAACAGATCAATACTGCCCAGGAACTCGCCACTGCCCTGGGCTTCTCGACTGATCTGCTGGGTATTGGTGTAGGCCTGCAGGGCCCGCTGCTTGGAGGATGGCAGGTCGGCCTGCTCCAGGGGGCGATAATACTGATAATTGGCCTGACTGGATTCGGTGCGGTTGGTGGGCACAATCTGCCGGGCCGCAGCCGCCTGACGGGCCGCATCGCTGATTTGGACTTCTTCTGGCTGAGGCGGTTTCTGCGGGGCTGCTTCCTGCTGGCGGACACGGTCCAATGACGACTGTTGGAGACGGGGATCTTCCCGCCCGGACAGTCCATTGGACACATAGGATTGTAGGCCGCCGCCGCTGACGCGCATGGTTGATTAGGTTCCACCTGAAATGCAGATCAGGGTAAGTATAGCCTGACCTGTTGCCGGAGCACCCGGCGATCAAGGCCTAATCAGTTTAGACCCACAAACAGTAACAGCCCTGCACCCAACAGCAGGCGATAGATCACAAAGGGTGTCATGCCGATTCGCTCCAACAGGCGCAGGAACAGGTGAATACAGAGAAACGCGCTGAAAGCCGACGCCAGAATACCGAGAATCATCAGGTTCCAGGGCACCTCCATACCGCTGGAGGCCAGCTTGACCGTCTCCAGGGTGCCTGCCGCCACGATAATGGGAATGGACAACAACATTGAGAAACGGGCCGCTGCGACGCGGTTAAAGCCCAGGAACAGGGCTGCGGTCATGGTGATCCCACTGCGGGAAGTGCCGGGTATCAGCGCGATGGCCTGGGCGAAACCGATCACCAACGCCAGCATCAGCGTCATGCGTGCCAGATCGAAGCCGCTGTTGGCCTTGCGATCCGACGCCCACAGCAGCAGGCCAAAGACGATGGTGGTCAGCGCAATCACAAAACTGGAGCGCAGATTGTCTTCGATGAAATCACTGAACAGGCCGCCGAATGCCACCGCCGGGATGGTGCCCACCACCACCGCAAACGCCAGCCTCAGATCCTGATTCATCTCGCGGGTCTGCAGGCCGGTGAACGTTCCCGCCACCATGCGGCGGATGTCCTGGTTGAAATAGGTGACCACGGCCATCAGGGTGCCCACATGCACCGCCACATCGAAGGCCTGCCCCTGATCTGGCCAGCCCAGCAATTGCGAAGGCAGTATAAGGTGTGCTGAACTGGAAACAGGCAGGAACTCAGTCAGGCCCTGAATCACGGCCAAGATCAACGCCTGAAGAATAATATCCATCTACCCATCCTTAATCAGTAACAACCACTACGGTACCTGGGTGGTAATGCGATAGCCCGCCACAAATTCTGGCGGCATTCTTTTGGGTTTGCCGGAATCCACGGCCACACAGACCCACTTGGTACACCCACGCAATACGGTGGCACCATCTTTTGGTCTGATGAGCTGATAACGGCGGGTGATGGAAATCTTCTGGTCGTTTTCAACAATCCAGGTGCCCATCACCAAAGTGTCCCCTTTAAAGGTGGCGGCCAGGTAATCCACTTCATGACGACGGGCCACCATGGCCCGGTTCAACTCAGTGTATTTATCCCAACCCAGACCCAATGCCTGGGAATGCCCCCAGGCTGCATCTTCCAGCCAACTCACATAGACCACATTGTTGGTATGGCCCATGATATCGATGTGCTGATCGTCCACCTGTATGACTCGATGGAAAGAAGGCGCGCCGTAATCCCACTCCAGTGCGTTGACTTCTTCCTGATTCATGCCTGACCTCTAACACGGTTTCTGATCATTTGGCCTTGGCTGCCACATCGTTTCGCAGATAGACCGGTGCCACCTGCTCCGCTGCCACCTGATTGCCATCACTGAATTCGGTTTGTGCCAACGCCAACAAATCCAGCCCGTGGGGCAGCAGAGACGGCTCGCATTGTTGCAATGGACCGGTGCCAAGCTCAAGTAGTTTTTGGTAACACCAGCCACTGCCGACGCCAGACCAGCCCGGTTGGGCCGTAATACCCGCGAGAGTGGCCACCTGGTCCGGCTTGCACACGCATTCTTCTCCCACCGGCTGTGCACGACCGGCACGCTCCACCACGTAAGACCCCCAGTACACCTCTCCCATGCGGGCATCAAAAGCAACGTGCACCTGCTGCAAACCAAACTCACGCCAGGCACGATGGGCCACCACCGCCAGGGAGGAAACTGGCACCACCGGCAGCTCCCCACCAAAGGCCAGGCCCTGCACCATACCGGCGGCAATACGCAACCCGGTGAATGCACCCGGTCCGCGGCCAAACGCGATGGCATCGAGCTGACTGAGGGAAAGCCCCGCCTCCCCCAAGACCTCTTGCACCATAGGCAACACCAACTCTGCATGCCTGCGCGGCTCATCCGTATAACGAACAAGATGCTCGGCCCCATGACTGAGGGCGACGGTACAGGCTTCAGAAGAGGTCTCAATGGCGAGTATTGTGTGGCTCATACTGCGGGGCTCGGCAACGGAAAGCGGGCATTATCTCAGGTTTTCCCGCAGCTGGAAAATCAGGCTTCAGATCCCCGCCGCCACAGGCCCTGTTGCTGCAGAAAAGGTTGCGCCTCCGCCAGGGACTGCACCAGGGGCATAGGGGGAATAGCGTGCAGAAAACGCAGCCCGTAGGACTTCTTCAGGATTCGGTTATCCCCCAACAGCACCAGACCTACATCGTCATGGGATCGCAGCAGCCGACCCACCCCCTGGCGCAAACGGGTCACGGCATGGGGCACCATGTAATCGTTGAACACCGAAACCCGCTCCTGACTCGCTTTGTATTTCCAGGCCAGGCTGATGACGTCATCCGGTGCGGCGAAAGGCAGCTTATCAATGGCCACACAACTGAGCGCCGCACCTTTCACGTCGATGCCCTCCCAGAAGCTGCCGGTGGCCAGCAATACACTGCGGGTCTCCTGTCGAAAACGCTGCAGCAAGCGGTGGCGGTTGCCCCCAGGCTCATAAATTAACACCGTACGATCCGTGCGGTTTTGAATCAGTGCAGCGGCTTCCTGCAATGCCCCATGGCTGGAAAACAACATGAGCATGCCGCCCTCAAGGTACTCCAGCAACGTCACGCACTGTTGCACCCAGAGTGGATAGAAACCCTCCTGCGACGGCAATGGCAGATCCGCCGGAACCAGCAGCACGGCCTGCTGGCTATAGTCCATGGCCGCCTGATGGGAATGGGTTTCCACAGAGGGCAACGACAGGCTGCGACGGAAATATTCAAAGCCGCCATCCACCACCAAAGTCGCAGACAAAAACACCCAGGACACCGACTGGCTGTTAATGCTCGTGAAGGGGTTATGCAGCCGGGCCGCCACCACACTGAGTTGTCCCTGATCCAGATCGCAATACAGCACCGACTCATCTTCGTCAGACTGATCCAACGTCTCGATCCAATCGCGCAATTGTCGCAGCTCGGCACTCACATCAACGGCCGCCACATGCACACTCCAGAGGGCCGAGTTTACTTCCTGCAGAAGCCGCAACAATGGCTTGAAGCTGTTCCCGCTCACCACCTTGACGCCCGCCTCAGCATCCGAAAGCAATAATTGCTGCCGAATCTGCTCCCACATGCGCTCCAGGCGCTGCATTGCGCTGGGCAGGTCGGCAAACAGGCCGGTGTGCCCTTTGATCAGCTTGCGCACCCGTTTGATCCAGCGCCGCACAGCATGATCGTCGATGGAATGGGTGTTGCGTCGAATCAACAGATCCGGCAGTTGATGAGCCTCGTCCACGATCACCGTATCCGTGCTGGGCAACAGGGCCCCCATGCCCTTATCAAACAACCTCTGATCGCTCAGCAGCAGGGTATGGTTTATCAACAGCAGATCTGCAGAGGCGGCCTGTTGCCGGGCTTTCTGGAAAAAGCATTCCTCAAAATGGGGACAGCGACGGCCGACACATTGATCGGCCCCCAGGGTGATCCAGGGCTGGAGTTCACTGAGCGTGTCTGCGCTCATTGGCAATGACTGAACCTCACCATTACGGGTCTGCAGCAGCCAGATGGAAAGTTCATGCCAGAGCCGATGAATGGTCTTCTGGGCCTCGGTGGAAACCTGCCCTTCCCGCGCTTGATGAAAGCGATAATGACAGAAGTAGTTGTCACAGCCTTTGAGCACCACCAGACGGCGCAAATCCGGCAGCAGGGTGCGTAATTTCTGGTATTCACCCAACAGCAAATGATCCTGCAGGGTGAGATTACCAACAGAGATAATGACCTTGCTACCGGCGAGCAGCGCCGGCAGCAAATACGCCAGGGTCTTGCCCGTTCCCGTGGGTGCCTCCAACGCCATGGAGACCCGGGTGGCCATGGCATTCTCCACTTCCTGCGCCAGTCGAATCTGCTCCGGCCGCACCCGGTAGCCAGGCCATTGCCGGGACAAAGGGCCACCCTCGGCTAAAAATTCTTGCACGGATACGCTCAAAGCAGGCATCACAACTCGGTTATACTTGGCCATCAAGGTCTGATCGGCGCAATGTAACACAACGGAGAACCAGAATGTCAAAACCGAAGGACGTCACCGGCGTGATTTTGGCCGGTGGTGAAGGCCGACGCATGGGGGGAGAAGACAAGGGCTGGGTCCCCCTGCAGGGATTGCCACTGATTCAACGTGCCATCGAACGACTACAGCCCCAGGTGGAGCACATTGTCATCAGTGCCAATCGCAATCTGGCTGCCTATGAAGCCCTGGGTTACCCCATCTACCACGACAACACTCCGTATCTGGGCCCCCTGGGCGGCATCGCAGCCTGCCTCAAGCGCATCGAAACGGAATACGCGTTGGTAGTGCCCACGGATGCACCCATGGTTCCTTTGAACCTGGTGGAAACACTCTGCCGGCATCGCCCCGCCAAGCTCATATTGTGCGAGGATCGGAAACGTCTGCAACCGCTGTTTGGGCTGTACCATCGCTCCCTGGCGACGTCCATCGACGATTTTTTACAAGCAGGGGACAGGAAATTAACCCTGTGGTGCGAGCGACAAAACCCGACCCGTGTCACCATTGGTGACAATGAAGCCTTCACCAACCTGAACACGCCATCAGAATTATCTGAGTTTGAGAAAAATCTTCCCAAATAAACAAGAAAAGCCCCATGTTGGGGCTTTCTTGTTTCAGATCACTGGGCCAGAGGGCTTATGCCTTCTTGGGACGACCCCGGGATACTGCTTTTTTCTTGGCGGGAGCCTTTTTGGCGGCCGCTTTTTTCGCAGGAGCGCGTTTTTTGGCAGGAGCCTTCTTCTTGGCCGGTGCCTTTTTAACGGCTTTCTTTGCTGGTGCCGGCGCGGCCGCAGCAGCTGCCTTCACCACGCGCTTCTTGGCAACGCGCTTTTTCGGCTTGGCAGTGGCTTTCTTGGCAATCACCTTCTTCTTAACTGCGGCTTTCTTGGCAGCAGTCTTGGCCTTGGCCACTTCGCGCTTCTCTTTGGTTTTCACTTTCTTGGAGTCAGCAGAAGCACGGGCCTTCTTCCAACGGGATTCGAAAGCAGCCACCGCTTTTTTCAGGTCGGCTTCGGCTTTCTTACCCAGGGACTCCGCGAAATCCTTGACGGTGGCAACGGCTTTTTGCTCGGCTTCAATAACAGAGGCCTCTACTTTAGCAACCGCATGACCCACTTTGGCATGACGCAGAGCTTCGCGCTTGGCTTTCACCTGGTCAGCGGCTTTGGCAGCGGCTTTCTTGGCAGACTCGGCAGAACGCTGAGCCGCTTTGGTGCCGGCTTTTTTGGCCGCGTTGGCTTTGGTGGTGGCGTCTTTTTTGGCAGCGTCAGCCTTTTTGGTGACTTCTGCCAGTTCCGCCTGGACTTTCGTTAATGCAGCTTCCGCTTTCTCCAAAATCGGATGAGCAGGTGCTGCCGCTTTTTTAGGTGCTGCTTTACGTGCAGGACGTTTTTTCGCAGCGGCTTTCTTTGCTTTTGCCATTGTTCTGTCTCCTCAGCTATGGCATTTCAGGCAAGCACATTCATTCAGCTTGTAAATGTGCTTAAAGAAAAAGTAGCACAAAAAAAATGCATGTGATACATACACATGGCAATATTATTTAATAATTAATTTATTTCCACCATATAGCCCCTCTTTTTTCCAAAAATCGAAGCAAAAACTCCACTTTTTTTATTTTCTGATGCGTTTTTATAAAAAAAAGCGCTCCCCTTTCACCACAAATACACCGGTATGCGATGAGAAAAATTGGGGGTAAAAATTAAAGCTCCGCGCCCAACCAACCGCACCTGCTAGCGCCCCCATTGCACCGTCCTCCATGGATTTCAAAATGAAAAAGCCGGCACACAAAAGTGCGCCGGCGCGTGATCCAGATCTGGACAAAAAAAAAGGCACCCCGGAGGGTGCCTCTCTTCAATCTGTTCGGCGGTATTTTACATTTTCAGGGCGGCCATTACGGCTGCGGTGATGTCTTCCACAGAACCGACCCCTTGCACCCGGCTGTAACGGGTTTTGGCTTCGCCCTTGGCCGACATCTCCTGATAGAAGCCCACCAGAGGGGCGGTCTGATCGTGATAAACCTCCAGGCGCTTGCGCACAGTACCTTCCTGATCGTCGTCACGCTGCACCAGGTCTTCGCCGGTAGCATCATCTTTTCCTTCCACCGCAGGGGGATTGTAGATCACGTGATAAACGCGACCAGAACCCGGATGCACCCGACGACCACTCAACCGTTTTACGATCTCTTCGTCCTCGACGGCGATCTCAAGCACGTGATCGATCTCCACCCCTTCCTTCAACATGGCTTCTGCCTGGGGAATGGTGCGGGGGAATCCGTCGAACAAAAAACCGTTCTTGCAATCCGCTTCCTGAATACGCTCTTTGACCAGGCCGATAATAATGTCGTCTGAAACCAACTGACCCGCGTCCATTACTTTTTTGGCTGCCTGACCCAGGGGAGTACCGGCTTTGACGGCCGCCCGCAGCATGTCTCCGGTGGAAATTTGCGGAATGCCGAACGTTTCGCTGATGTATTGTGCCTGAGTCCCCTTACCGGCACCGGGAGCGCCTAAAAGAATGATACGCATCGAGTTTGACTCCATAAGTAGTTGGTAGATAAATGCGGAGAGCAGCAATCTGTTTGGGCCTGAGCCAGACGACCGCCTGAAATCGTTTTCCTGTGCCTACTTTCGCAGGTAATCCTAACGCAGCACACAGCCATTTGAAGTAGGCAATTAGTCGAAAGTTTTCCGTATTATAATCGCGGGAACGAAGAATATATGCCCCCACCTGCGAGAAAAGAATCGCCAAACATACACACGAACGCCCGCAGTTACAAGCCTGCCCGGATTCCTCAAGTTAACTGCCTGATTTTAAATGGGTTAGATTATGTTACAAAGACTCGCAGAAGGATGGACCCCGCGCTGGAGCGGCGGGGTCGTCAGGGGTGAATGCGGGATCATGCCGCCATATTATCAGCTAAGTTGTCTAATTCCGGGCCGAGCTCCAGGACTTTTTCCAATACTGTCATCGCCGCTCCCCGCTCAATGAGGTCTGTGCGCCAAGCTGGCCCCGGATCGCCATCTGCCAGGTCTTGCAGCACTGCCGAACCGCCACAGTCACCAATACCCCGGGAGGCCAGCAACTGATTGCAAAGTTGAATCAGCGCCACATAGTCTGCGCAATTCCCATCGTATTCGACATCATGATGGTAATAAGCACAAACACTGACAGCTTCCGGTAAGTGCCATTTCTCCAACAGGTAGCCCCCCATATGATCATGACCAAGACGGATGAACTGCTGGACGTCGCCCGCCACCACCATATCCTGTTCAATATCATGAAGCGCCCGATCGGGATACCGTTTCACCTCCAGATTCAACAGGCGAAACTCCTGGGGGAAGAGATGCCCCATCAACAACACCCCAAAATTATGCAGCAGCCCACACAGGTAGGCCCGGGCCGGATTCAGCGTCTGGGGCCGATCGATTTTACGGGCCAGGCCCTGTGCCAGCACCGCGGTGTACAAACCATGCTTCCAGAATGCTTTCAATCCCAGGGGGCCATTCTGGGGAACATCAAACGCCTTGCTGGAGGCGATACCCAGGGCAATGTTACTCACCATTTCAAAGCCAAGCACGCGGGTAATGGCATGCTGCACGGAGTCCAGGTTGCCGCGATAACCGAAGTACGGCGAACCTGCGTAACGCATCACCTGAGCGGTCACCGACGGATCCATTTCGATGGTGGCGGCCAGATCCGCCGCCGAGGTGTCCGAACTGCTGGCCTGTTCCAATAAACGCATGGCCAATGCAGGAATGGATGGCAAACGATCCAGGCTGTCCAGAGCGTTATAAATCGCAATGATGGAAGCGGGGTCCAGTTCAGTGCCCAACTCACCGCCATCCGGCAGGCGTGACGGGTTTGAGATCACGGCTTTGGGAAAAGCGTGATACAGCTTTTTCAGGTTATCGTTGTCGAGACTGATCAACGATCGGTGACTGCCCGCCCGCAGATAGACACGATGCCATTCAAACAGGCTGCGCTCCACGATGCAGGGCAGATTATACGGCTCTGCAATGGCCGGTTCTGCACCGGGTTCGGAATCCAGGAACCAGGCATTGATTTCCGCCTCGTCCAGATACACAAATTGACGTCGTAACAGGGCCTCAAGCCGGTTCAGATCCAGGGAGTGGCTGAGGGGAATAATGGCCATCAAATAGGCCTGGCGCTCGGTGCGCAATAGCAGCGGAACCGCCATTTGCTCCGGTGCAATGCCCATATCACGACAGAGCGCGGACAGACTGGTTTCCAGAACGTGGGAATGTACGGTGAACGCTATTTCCTTCCGTTGAAGATAACGTTCGATCGATTGGGCTATGTCCATGGGTCGCCTCGACTTACACATCAGAATCTCTGGAAAGTGTAGTCAGCAAATGGACCCGGGGAGCTGTGTGTTGCTTACTGTATACCCAGTTTTCTCAATGTTTCTCTCAAGCCTTGCGACGTTGTTCACACTGCAACCGGTATTACATAACCCATTAAGGTAACCGGAGGCATTAAGGCCGCTGCGTGTGAATCACCAATTCCACCTGTTTACCGCCATCGCTCAACTCCAGGGGCAGTGGTGTTGCTTCCCAATCACCGGCTTGGGGAATCGCATTGCCGGACCCGGAAATCCGGGCCAGCACCAGCACATTCTTGAATTTGGAAAGCGTCATGGCAGGCGTCATGGCGTTGGCATCACTCAGGGTCACCGTAACCGGCCATCGGGATACTGGTTGCCGCACCACGGCCAGGGGCATAGGCGGACCACTTTGGGCCTTCGCATAAATAAACAGGGTATCCGTGGCGCCAATCCGGGTCTTCACCTCAGCCGCCACATCCACGGTTACCTGAATGCTGGGGCCGGTGTCTGCCACCTGGGGTTGATCCGGTGCAGACTCGCCCATCTGATTACGAGCCACCTCCACACTGCGCTGCAACAGCTGCACAGCACGGGGATCGGGGTTATCCAGCGCCAGGTAACGCTCCCAGACTGCGACGGCCGCACTGAGCTCCCCTTGTTGAAACAGAGCCATGCCCATGGTCATGTACGGTTTGGGATTGTTTGGCTGGGCCCGCATTACCTGCTCCAGGGTGCGACGAATCTGCGGCGTCATGTTGCCGCCATTGGCTGCCAATGTGGCCTGGGTATACCCCATCACGAAGTCCACATTACCGGGCTCCAGGTTCAATGCCCGCTGGAACGCGGTTTCACTCTGTTGCGGCAACTGCACCTGCAGGTAACTGACGCCCAGCAAATACCAACCCTGAGCGTCTTCAGGATTGGCCTGCAATTGACGCTGCAATGCCCGGATGAAATCTGCCACTTCAATGTTTTCATCCTGAATCACCTCGAATTTGCCGGCCATCATCAGGGGCATTACCCGTGCCATGGTGTCCTGCTTGGCGAACCACTGATTCAGTTCGGGGTGATACCCTTCACTCCAGTAGACCACAAATGCCGAGATGGGGACCAGTAGTGCCAGGGGTATCACCAGCCACTTACCCCCCAAAAGACGAGCCTGGCTGCCATCTCGTATACTGACATCACTCAGCAGGGTCAGCTCCAGCTCCTGGCTCAACTGATCATACTCCGCCTGATCCAACCGGCCTTCGGCAAGATCCACTTTCAATTCGGCGATTCGGTCCTTGAACACCGCGGCATTGATCACGTCGCCGGACAGTTCCTGCTTCGGTCGGAAGTGTATCAACGGCAGCACAATAATCAGCACACCGATAACAGTCATTGCCCCCAGGGCTACCCACATCAGGGTCATAGTCAGGTTTCCTTAAACAGTAATCCGGCTTCAGTCGTCCAGCTTTTTCAGCAGGTCTTCCACCTGTTTATGCTTTTCTGCGTCCACACGCACCGGGGCAGACGGCTGGGCTTTGAGTTTGCGCACCAGCAAAATGGTCAGGGCCAACAGGGTCAGCACAAAGGGGCCAAACCACAGGAACCAGGTCGCGGGTTTCATGGGTGGGCGGTAGGTAATGAAATCCCCATAACGTTCCACCATATAATTGGTGATTTCCCGATTACTCTTACCCTCGTTGATCAGGCGGTAAGTGCGATCCTTGATATCCTTCGCCAAACCCGCGTTGGAATCCGAAATGTTCTGGTTCTGACATTTGGGGCAACGCAATTCACCGATCAGCACACGAAAGCGCTGCTCTTTCTCCAGGTCATTGAATTCGTAGGCGTCGATGGTGGCAAACGCAGAGCCCCCCATCATCAGCAGCAATATCATCAATGCTCTCATGGCCCTTTACCTCCCATTTCCTGCCACTTGGGCCAGAGTAGCTCCCGCCAGTTGTCCGGCGTCACCACCCCCACGTGCCGGTATCGAATCACCCCCTGCGCATCAATCAGAAAGGTTTCCGGCGCACCGTACACCCCAAGGTCCAGCCCCAGGTCACCGGCTTCATCATAGATATTCTGCTGATAGGGATTGCCATTGAATTCCAGGTACTGGATTGCTGCCGCACGCACATCCTTATAATTGAGGCCCACTATGCGAATCCCGTTTTTTGCCAATTCATTCAACACCGGGTGCTCCACTTTGCAGGACGGGCACCAGGTGGCCCATACATTCAGCAACAACGGCCCCCTCAGGGTCTGTTCCGATAACATCTGCTGGGGATCAGCCAGCTCCGGCAACGAGAAGGGCGGAACCTTCTGATCCACACGGGTGGAAGGCAACAGGGACGGGTCGGAATCCAGGGCCCGCAGAAAAAAATAGCCCATGACCAGAAACGCCACCAGCGGCAGGGAAAACACCAACCATTTGGTTCGACTCATGCGGCATTGCCTCCTGCCAGGCCGCTGGCCAGATTGGACATCTTTTGTTTGACCTTGATGCGGTAGCGGCGATCACTCATGGCAATAAATCCGCCCAACGCCATGACTGCACCGCCGCCCCAGACCCAGCGCATAAACGGTTTGAAATAGATCCGCACGGCCCAACTGCCATCCTCCAGGGGCTCACCCAATGCCACATACAGGTCACGGCTGAATCCGGCATCGATGGCGGCTTCGGTCATCACATCACGGCGTACGTGGTAACGGCGTTTTTCCGGAGTCAGCAGCGCCACCGGTGAACCGGATTTGGTCACGTTTACAAAGCCACGGGTGGCAAAATAATTGGGGCCTTCCACTTCCTTCACCCCTTCAAACACAAAATGATAAGGCCCAATGTCCACCTCATCCCCCGCGTGCATGCGCACATCGCGCTCCACATCAAAATTGCTGGTCATCGCCACGCCCGCCACCGTGATCGCCATACCGATATGGGCCACCAGCATCCCCCGATAACTAAGGGACAAGCGCTTGATACCGGCCCAACTACCGGCTTTGGCGGAACGGATCTTCTTCCAGGCATCCAGTACAGAATGGCTGACCACCCACACGCACAGCAGTAACGTCACAAACACCAGCCAGTTCCAACCGGCATCAAAAGCCCACAGGCAGATGGCGGCGGCCGCGATGGAAATCACCAACGCCTGCAGAAAAGAGCTGCGCAGCACCGCAACATTGTGCCGTTTCCAGTTCACCAGGGGGCCCACGGCCGCAAATACCATCAGCACCAACGCGATAGGCGCAAACGTGGTATTAAAGAAGGGCTCGCCCACGGAAATTTTCCCCCACTCCAACACATCAAACAGAATGGGGCTCAAGGTGCCCACCAACACCACTCCGGTGGCACAAATCAGGATAATGTTGTTCACCAGCAGGAACACTTCGCGGGAAAACAGTTCGAAATGGCTCTCGCTGTTCAGGGCCTGGGCGCGAATTGCAAACAGCAGCAAGGAACTGCCCACCACCAACAACAGGAACACCAGCACGAAGAAGCCACGGGTGGGATCAGCGGCAAAGGCGTGTACTGAGGTCAACACACCGGAGCGCACCAGGAATGTACCCAGCAAACTCAGCGAGAATGTGAGAATGGCCAGCAGCACCGTCCAGGCCTTGAAGACCCCGCGTTTTTCCGTCACCGCCAGGGAATGCATCAACGCCGTACCCGCCAACCAGGGCATAAAAGAGGCGTTCTCCACGGGGTCCCAGAACCACCAGCCGCCCCAACCCAGCTCGTAATACGCCCACCAGCTGCCCAGGGCAATACCCAGCGTCAGAAAACACCAGGCCACCGTGGTCCAGGGTCGCGACCAGCGCGCCCAGGCGCTGTCCAAGCGCCCTCCCATCAACCCGGCGATGGCAAACGCGAACGCCACCGAAAAGCCCACATATCCCATATATAACATGGGGGGATGAACAATCAGGCCAGGGTCCTGCAGCAAGGGGTTGAGATCCGCGCCATCCGGGGGGAAATCCGGCAACAAGCGGTCAAAGGGGTTGGAAGTGAACAGCAGAAAGGAGTTGAAACCAATGGAAATCAGGCCCATCACCCCGAGCACCCGGGACGCAACCACCGTGGGCAAGTGATGGCTCCACAGCGCCACTGCAGCGGTCCAGCCGGACAACACCAGGGACCACAGCAACAGTGAACCCTCGTGACCGCCCCACACTGCGGATATCTTGTAGCCCACTGGCAACAGGGTGTTGGAGTGGTTGGCCACATAAGACACGGTGAAATCGTTAATCACAAAGCTGTAGGCCAGCAACACAAAGGCCGCCAGCAGGAAGGAAAACTGACCATAGGCCGCCGGCCGGGCTACGGCCATCCAGCGTTCGCTACCGAGGGTAGCCCCAGCCAGTGGTACAATCGCCTGAACCGTGGCCAGTACCAGGGTCATTACAATGGCAAAATGCCCTATTTCCGGAATCACGCACCAACCTCTCTGAGTCGTTATATCGCTGAAAAATCCGCCGCTTACCTTACCACAAAGGCCACCACCGCCCTAGCTTTCCACGCCAATCATAACCGTGCGGCCCAAGCCTTTGTGTCGGGAACACATTCCCATACAAATTAGGCATCCAAGCGGTCGATTCTTACTCCCAGAACCGCTAACATGAGGCCCTGAGTACAAAAGTAAGTATGCACAGGCTGCAGTCACCTCGAGACGAACAACAATAACTATCCGTATCGTTGGCCTGGCAAATGGGAATGCCATCTCGAAATCCGATCAATCGGCCTGACAACTCGTTCACCAACAAGACCTTTTTAATGATGATTCAAAAAAGCTCATACACTCTTGAAGAACTATTGGACTGCGGACACGGCAAAATGTTCGGTCCCGGCAACGCACGTTTGCCTTTGCCCAACATGCTGATGATGGATCGCGTTACCCATATCAGTGCCGAAGGGGGCACCCACGGCAAAGGCGAGATCATCGCCGAGCTGGATATCACACCGGAGCTTTGGTTCTTCGCCTGCCATTTTGAAGAGGACCCGGTGATGCCCGGCTGCCTGGGACTGGACGCCATGTGGCAACTGATCGGCTTCTTCCTGGGCTGGAAAGGCAACAAGGGTCGCGGTCGCGCCCTGGGTGCCGGCGAAGTGAAATTCTTCGGCCAGGTGTTACCCACTGCCAAAACAGTACGTTATGAAATCCAGATGAAGCGCGTGATTGAGCGCAAACTGGTAATGGGAATCGGCGATGCATCCCTGCAGGTGGATGGCCGGGAAATTTACACCGCCAAGGACCTTCGCGTAGGACTGTTCACCTCCACCGACAGTTTCTGATCCTGGCCCATAACAACGATAATAAACAACGCGACACAAACAAAGGGTATTACCATGAAACGTGTAGTGGTTACAGGCATGGGCATCGTGTCCTGCCTTGGCAACGATAAAGACAGCGTCACCGCTTCCTTGCGCGCAGGCCGTTCCGGCATTCGCTTCAAAGAAGAATACAAGGAGATGGGCCTGCGCAGTCATGTGGCCGGTCAGGTTGATATCGACATTGCTGAGCATATTGATCGCAAACCTTTGCGCTTTATGGGTGACGCAGCCGCCTACGCCTATATCGCCATGGGTCAGGCCATTACCGACGCTGGGTTGAGTGAAGACCAGGTGTCCAATATCCGCACCGGCATCGTGGCCGGTTCCGGCGGTGGCAGCTCCAAGAACCAGGTGGAAGCCGCGGACATTCTGCGGGAAAAAGGCGTCAAGCGTATCGGCCCCTATATGGTGCCACGGGTGATGACCAGTACCATTTCCGCCTGCCTGGCGACACCGTACAAAATCAAAGGCGTGAACTACTCCATCACGTCCGCCTGCGCCACCAGCTCCCACTGCATCGGCCACGCTATGGAACTGATCCAACTGGGCAAACAGGATGTGGTATTTGCCGGCGGCGGCGAAGAGGAACACTGGGCTCTGACCATGATGTTTGATGCCATGGGCGCCCTCTCCACCAAATACAACGACACCCCGGACAAAGCCTCCCGCGCCTTCGACGCCAGCCGTGACGGGTTCGTGATCGCCGGTGGCGGTGGCATGCTGGTGCTGGAAGAGTATGAGCACGCCAAGGCCCGCGGCGCCAAGATCTATGCCGAACTGGTGGGCTATGGTGCCACCTCCGACGGCAGCGACATGGTTGCGCCCTCCGGTGAAGGTGCCATGCGCTGCATGCAAATGGCCCTCTCCAGCGTAAACACCCCCGTCGACTACATCAATGCCCACGGCACCAGCACCCCGGTGGGTGATGCGGCCGAGATCGGCGCGGTGCGGGAAGTATTCGGTGCCGACATGCCGGTGGTGGGCTCCACCAAATCACTCACCGGCCACTCGCTGGGCGCTGCCGGTGTACAGGAGGCCATCTACAGCCTGCTGATGCTGGAGAACGACTTCATCGCGGAATCCATCAACATTGAACAACTGGATGCCAAGATCGAAGGTGCCAACATCGCCCGTGAGCGCAAGGATAACGCCGGCCTGAAGACCGTGATGTCCAACAGCTTCGGCTTTGGCGGCACCAACGCCACGCTGGTGTTCAGCAAGATCGACTGATGGTTGTGTAACTACGTTGTGTAACTACGCCGCGTAAACCACACAAGACGTGAGCCAGAAACCATGGCCGGACAAAAGGGCAGCGAAAGCTGCCCTTTTTTATTGAAGCGCTTTTATTGAGATGCCTGGGTGGTAAAGCAAGAAACGCAGACATAAAAAAACGCCCGCATGATGCGGGCGTTTTTTGTAAGCTCTGATCTAAGAGAGATTAGAACTTGTGGACGATACCCAGATCAAACTTGTCAGAAGTTTGCTCTTCACCGCCATCAACGTCGAACTCATATCCAACAGTAGTGAACTGAGCATACAGGTTAGTTTGCTTGCTGAGAATATAGTCTGCACCTACAGCGAACAGTTCTGAGTCAACTTCTTCGCCACCATCATTGTCTTCCAACGTTGTCATACCGTACTGGGCTTTCAATTTGATTGCATCAATCTTGAAAGAACCGCTCAGCAGGAATCCGCTCTGCTCGAAATCACCATCCACATCAGCATCGGATGTTTCAGCAACTTGGTACATCGCACCCAATTGAATGGCGTCCAGATCGAACACACCCACTAACCGAGTGGTATCCATCGGGGCAGAGAAGTCTTGGATGTTAAATCCACTATCAATGTAAAAGCGAACATCGCTTGTAACTTCTGAGTCGTGTGCAATTGCGGCATAGATGTTATCTGCATTGAACGTTACAGAAGCCGAGAACGAATCCGCTGGTCCATCCTTTGGATCATCATTAGTATCAGATTCATACTCTTCACCAGGCGCAAACGCGAAGTTAATCTGCAGACCGCCCATTTCTGGGGAAGAATACTGAAGAATGTTGTTTATACGGTTCTCACCAGCGAAGATGTATTTGATATCACCGGTAGTATCACCGAACAAATCAATCTTTCCTTGGGCTTTCTTCAAAGGAGTATCAAACTTACCCGCTTTAAACGTACCGAAGCCACCCTCAAGACCTACAAAACGGTCACGGTGAGACATATCAGCTGAACCGCCATCAATATCAACACCCCATTCAATCTGGTAAATGGCTTTCAGATTGTCATTGATGTCTTCAGAGCCCTTAACCCCAAAACGAGAGTTGTAGCTTGTCAACTCCCAGCGATCGGATGAGGTAACATCGACTGAAGCTGGCGGGATAGTGCCGTCTTCAATATCAAAGTCATAAGCATAATCAACATCTGACATGCCGTAAGCGAGGTTGATTTTGCCGTAAAAGTTGACATCAGCCATTGCTACGCCAGGCATAGCAATCGCAGCACCAATAGCTAAGGGAAGCAATTTGATTTTCATTTTTCTCTCCTAGAGGGTCCGAGGTTTTTCGCAAATTTGTCGGCTTACGAACGCAGCGAAGTATGAATAAGCTATATGACACTTTCGTGACAAACGGATTATTCAAAGGACATTATCTGCATGATTTCTATACGAAGAACAGGGTGTATAGTGTATTCCCAACTGCACACCCTCATAGTCGGGTATCTCCGTATTTTTTTAATAATATCCTTGAGCTGCGTGGATTCGTTAAACCGAAAATCACGCGATATCGTCTAAATCCTTCATTTAGCGATGTTTCGATTATATGACAATTGAGTGAAAAGCAAAGGTTTTGGTGCACCTTTTTCGCTCAAAAAACGCACCAAAATAATAATATGATACAAATATAGTGCAGCGTACTACTGACCTGTGGACAACCAGGACCTGAAGGCTTCTCGTTCTTCCTCAGTGGCCCGGCTCCATACGGACTTCAGCTGCTCCAACGACGAGGCAGCCGCCTCCACCTGTGCCACCGGCACCTGATCGCTTTCAAATTCGTAGACTGGAGTCACTGCGGACTTCAACTCTGTGAGGAACGTTCTCGGGCGGCTCAGCTCTTGCGTGGCCTCAACGTTGGCCCCGGTCTTCGCATCCACAACACTGAACTCCGGTGCCTCTGCGAACGTCTTGGCCGCCTCCAAATTGGACTGTTTCGGATTCACCACTTTATAGGTTTTCCCTGCCTCGGCCTGGAAAGTAACCTTGGCCGGTCTGGAAACCACTTTCTCATGCTCATCCGCACTCACGTTAAACAGATCAGAATACTCCAGCAACAGAACCCGTTGCCCGGCATCCACACGATAGGTGATCTCCTGCCCGATAAAACCTTCGTGTACCTCATCATTATCAACGTATTTAATCAGCACAGTACCGGATGACGTCACCAGCGCGGTGTTGGTCTCAGGCCCCTGGTAGGCAACCTGCACCCGTTGATTGGCACAACTCGCCAGTAACGTCACCATGGAGAGAGTTGCGAAAAGGAAAGTTGAGAAACGCTTCATTTGGGAATCCTTAGTTCTGATCAGCCAGCCCGCACCATATTACAAAATAATGACACTGAAGTGACACCACCTGAAACAAATACATCAGCCTAACAGCAGCTTGACACCCACCAGCACCAGCAGGCCCGCAAAGATCTTTTTGAGGGTGGCCGCCGGCAATCGATGAGCCAGGCGTGCGCCCACCAAGGCGAACACCACACTGGTGACCGCGATACCCAATAACGCCGGCAGATAAACATAACCCAGACTGTATTCGGGCACGGGTTTATCACACCCGGCCAGAACAAAACCCAGGCTGCCGGCCAGGGCGATGGGCATGCCGCCGGCCGCAGAGGTGGCCACCGCCTGCTGCATTTTGACGTTGCACCAGGTCAAAAACGGTACGCTGAGAGATCCTCCGCCGATGCCAAAAATGGCAGACACCGCACCAATGATGCCACCGGTCAGGGACAGGCCAACCCCGCCCGGCAGCTCACGGGAACCCCGGGGCTTGACGCCGGAGGCCATCTGGATGGCGATCAGAATAGCGAACACACCAAAGAGAATCTGCAACATGCGGCCATGAATCACATCCGCCAGCTTAGCCCCCAGGAATGCTCCCACAGCAAGACCCAGTGCATACCAGGTGAGGACCGGCCACAGCACCGCGCCTTTCTTGTGATGCTGGTACACGGAACCAATGGACGTGAGGATGATGGTGGCCAGGGAGGTGCCCACCGCCATGTGGGTCAACACCTCAGGAGGAAAGCCAAGCAGGCTGAAAGAATAAATCAGAACCGGGACAATGATGAGTCCCCCGCCGACGCCCAGCAAGCCGGCGGCAAGCCCCGCCACCACACCGAGGGCGGGGTAAATCAGGAACTCCATTAGCCGCTGAGACCGTAGCTCATCAGACGTTGATAGCGTTCCGCCATCAGGGTTTCTTCGTCTTTGGCGGTCAGTCGCTCCAGGTTTTCAATGAGCGAGGCCTTCAGCGAATCGGCAATGGCATCGTGGTTGCGGTGACCACCACCCAGGGGCTCTGGAATGATCTGGTCCACCAGGCCCAGCTCATGCAGGCGCTTGGCGGTGAGGCCCATGGCTTCTGCAGCATCGGAGGCATACTCCGCGCTTTTCCACAGAATGGAAGCACAGCCTTCCGGGGAAATAACAGAATAGGTGCTGTACTGCAGCATCTGCAGGTGATCGCACACACCGATGGCCAAGGCACCACCGGAGCCACCCTCACCAATGACGGTGGCAATGATGGGGGTGCGCAGGCTGGCCATCACCGCCAGGTTACGGGCAATCGCTTCGCTTTGCCCGCGCTCCTCAGCTTCGATGCCCGGATAAGCTCCCGGGGTGTCGATAAAAGTCAGCAAAGGCATTTTGAAACGCTCTGCCATGTGCATGAGGCGCATGGCCTTGCGGTAACCTTCCGGTTGCGGCATGCCGAAATTGCGCCGCACTTTCTCTTTCACATCGCGGCCTTTCTGATGGCCCACGATCATCACCGGCTTACCATCCAGCCGGGCCACGCCGCCCACTATGGCTTTGTCGTCACCGAAGGTACGGTCACCGTGCAATTCATCAAATTCGGTGAAAATCCGCTTTACGTAATCCAGCGTATAAGGGCGCTTTGGATGGCGGGCCAGTTGGGCGATCTGCCAGGACGACAGGTTGGAAAAAATGGATTCCGTCAGTGACAGGCTCTTATCCTTGAGCTGTTTTACTTCACTGGTAATGTTTAATGCAGCACCATTGCCCATGCTGCTCAATTCTTCAATCTTGGATTCCAGTTCGGCAATCGGTTGTTCGAAATCCAGATAGTTAGGATTCATAAAGCGCTGATCCTGTTTAATTGTTATCGGCGACGTGCCTGTGAGTATCTTTCAGGGCAATACCTTACGTGATGCCCTGCCCGGTGTCGAGATTTAGGCAGAGGGAGCATCATCGATTTTGTGGCAAAATGTTATGAAAGAATCTCAGCGATACAAAACCGTTAAGGCACGTTCACCGCACAGCTGTTCTAATTGCTTTATCAATTCAGCCTTGGGTGAGATACGCCACTCATCCCCCAGGTACAAACGCCCTTTGGCGCCAGGGCGGGAATACTGAACCCGAACTTTACAGCCCCCTTCCCGATAGGGCGCCAGAGCGGATTGCAGTTTCTGGCTGAAATCCGGACCCAAAGCCGTTTGCCCAATATCCAGGCTGATCAGGCGGGCGTAGTTTTCCCGCGCCTGGGCGATACCGAACACCTTGCGGGTCACCATTTTGAGGCCGCCGGAGTAATCGTCGATACTGACCTCCCCTTCCACCACCAACACCGCATCCTTGACCAGTTGATCCTTATACTCTTCATAGGTGTCGGAGAAAATGGAGATTTCAAGGCGGCCGCTCTTGTCATCCAGGGTCAGGAACGCCATTTTATCGCCCCGCTTGTTCTTCATCACCCGCTGGGCGATCACCAGTCCCGCCACAATGGTACGGGATTCCCGGCTGTTGCCCGGCTTGACGTCGGCGACGCGGCTGGTAACGAAGTGGGAAATCTCTTCCAGGTATTGATCGATGGGATGGCCGGTCAAATACAGTCCCAGCGTATCCTTTTCACCGTTCAGGCGCTCATCATCACTCCAGGGTTTCACCCGTGCCCATTCCGGTTCCGGCCGCTCTTCTTCCTCCACCGCGCCGAACATGTCCATGATGCCCAGGTCCTGGTTTTTGCTTTCCTGTTCCGCGTAGCGCATGGCTTCTTCCAGGCTGGCCATCAGGGTGGCGCGATCCGGCCCCAGTTTGTCCAGGGCACCGGCTCGAATCAACGCCTCCATGGAACGCCGATTAAGCTTTTTCATATCCAGGCGGCGGCAAAACTCAAACAGGTTTTTAAAGGGTTTGCCGTCTTCGCGCCCTTCCAGAATCGCCTCGATAGGGCCTTCTCCCAGCCCCTTGATGGCCCCCAGGCCATAGACAATCTGTTGTTGCTCATCCACGGTAAACTTGTATTCACTGACGTTCACATCCGGCGACACGATAGCCAGCTTCATACGACGACACTCGTCGATCAGGGTCACCACCTTGTCAGTATTGTGCATATCCGCAGACAACACCGCCGCCATAAAGCCGGCCGGGTAATGGGCTTTCAACCAGGCGGTCTGGTACGACACCAGAGCGTAGGCAGCGGAGTGGGATTTGTTAAACCCGTACTTGGCAAACTCTTCCATGGTATCGAAGATCTCACCGGAGAGTTTGGGGTCAATCCCGTTCTTGGCGGCACCGTCCACAAACAACCCACGCTGCTGGGCCATGACGTCGGCTTTTTTCTTACCCATGGCCCGGCGTAACAGGTCCGCTCCACCCAGTGTGAAATCCGCCAACACCTGGGGGATCAACATAACCTGTTCCTGATAGAGGATGGTTCCGTAGGTGGTGTCCAACACGGGTTTCAGATCCGGATGGGGGTATTCCACCTTCTGTCGGCCGTGCTTACGGGCAATAAAGTCATCCACCATGCCCGATCCCAACGGCCCCGGACGAAACAACGCCACCAACGCCACAATATCTTCAAAGGTGCTGGGCTTCAGGCGTTTGATCAGATCTTTCATGCCGCGGGATTCCAACTGGAACACCGCAGTGGTCTCGGCTTTTTGCAACAGGTCGAAAGAGGTCCGATCATCCAGCGGAATACGATCGATATCCACCGGCGAATTACCCTGCTTTTCAAGCATGGGATTGATGGTTTTCAACGCCCAGTCGACGATGGTCAGGGTACGCAGACCCAGGAAGTCGAACTTCACCAGGCCAGCGGCTTCCACGTCGTCCTTGTCGAATTGGGTCACCAGGTTGTTGCCCTGCTCATCGCAATAGAGCGGCACGTAATCGGTCAACGCGGAGGGCGCAATCACCACACCTCCGGCGTGCTTGCCCACGTTGCGGGTGATACCTTCCAGCTTGAGTGCCATGTCCAGCAGCTCGCGGATTTCTTCATCCCGGTCGTACAGTTCCTGCAGCTGTGGCTCCTGCTCCATGGCCTTGCTCAAGGTCATGCCCACTTCGAACGGAATCAGCTTGGCGATCCGATCCACAAAGCCGTAGGAACGACCCTGCACCCGCCCCACATCCCGCACCACCGCCTTAGCGGCCATGGAACCAAAGGTGATGATCTGGCTCACCGCATTACGACCGTACTTTTCGGCCACGTAATCAATAACCCGATCCCGCCCATCCATGCAGAAATCAACGTCAAAGTCGGGCATGGAAACCCGCTCCGGATTCAAAAAGCGCTCGAACAGAAGGTCGTATTCCAGCGGGTCAAGGTCGGTGATCTTGAGCACATAGGCCACCAGAGAGCCGGCACCGGAACCCCGCCCCGGCCCCACCGGTACGCCGTTGTTTTTGGCCCACTGGATGAAGTCCGCCACGATCAGGAAGTAGCCTGGGAATCCCATCTGGATGATCACATCCAGCTCCACCTGCAAACGCTCATCATAAGGTTTGCGGATCTCGGCAAAGTCCGGTGCATTCACGTCGAACAGAAAGGCAAGGCGCTCCTCCAAACCTTTTCTGGATTCAGCGATGATAAAATCATCCAGGGTCATGCCTTCCGGCACCGGATAATCCGGCAGGTAATAGGTGCCCAAGGGGATTTCAAAACTGCAGCGGCGGGCAATTTCCAGCGTATTCTCAATGGCCTCGGGAATATCCTGGAACAGTTCCCACATTTCCTGCGGCGACTTCAGGTACTGCTCTTCGCTATAGCGCTGCTCCCGGCTGGGGTCTTCCAGGGTCCAGCCCTCATAGATGCATACCCGCACTTCGTGGGCTTCAAAGTCTTCCCGCTTGAGAAAGCGAACATCGTTGGTGGCCACCACCGGGCAGTCGGTTTTATAGGCCAGCTCCACCGCCTGGTGCAGGTAGGTTTCGTCATCCTGTCGCCCGGTGCGTTGCAGCTCCAGATAAAATGAAGCGGGGAACAGGCGGTTGTACTCCTGCACCAGCTCCAGCGCCCGCTCCTGTTTGCCGCCCAGCAGCGCACGGCCTATTTCGGCCTGCTTGCCGCCGGAAAGGCAAATCAAACCTTCGGTTTTCTGGCTCAGGTAATCCCGGGAGATGATGGCTTTGTCGAGCTTTTGTCCATGCAGATAGGACTCGGACACCAGCTCAGTCAGATTGCGGTAACCCTGCAGACTTTTCGCCAGCAGCACCACTTGTGAGGGTGGCTCGTCGGGCTGGGCGGATTCAATCAACACATCGGCGCCATAAATGGGCTTGATGCCCGCATCCATGGTGGCGCGCTGGAATTTAACCAACGCGAACATGTTGCAGAAGTCGGTGAGAGCCAATGCCGGCATGGCCATTTCGGAGCATTGCTTGGCCAAGGGTTTGATTCGAACCAACCCATCCACCAGTGAATATTCAGAATGAACACGCAAATGTACGAATGGCTGAGTCATGTCAGAACACCTGAGGTGGAATACGGAATCAGGTCAATAACCTGGCTACCGGGCCGAACGTTCGGCGATGAATGTCGGTGGGACCCAGCTTCTGCAGAGCCTCCATGTGCACTTTGGTGGGGTAGCCCTTGTGCCTGGCAAATCCGTAACCAGGGTACTCCAATTCCAGACAGTCCATTTCCCGATCGCGGGTGACTTTCGCCAAAATCGAGGCGGCGCTGATGCAGGGCTCGGTCAGGTCACCTTTCACGATGGCCTGGCTGGGACAAGGCAAATTGGGGCAGCGGTTACCATCCACCAATGCGAATTGCGCCTGGGGTGAAAGCTGTTCCACCGCACGCTGCATAGCCAACATACTGGCATGGAGGATATTCAGCGAATCAATTTCTTCCACCTCAGCCCGGCCAATCGCCCAGGCCAAAGCATCGCGCTGGATGATATCGAACAGTTGGTCCCGCTTTTTCTCAGTAAGTTTCTTGGAATCCGTGAGCCCGGCAATAGGCTTGGCGGGATTCAGGATCACCGCAGCGGCCACCACCGCGCCGGCCAATGGCCCACGCCCCACTTCGTCCACACCGGCAATGAGTTTCCCTTGGGAAAAATTCATTTCACCCTGCATCAACCACCCCCTGGCGGACGTATGAGTCCTTTCCGGAAAGCAATTCCACAATGGCCTGGGCGGCCAGCTCGCTGGCATTCAGATTCAGCTGCTCATGAATTTCACCAAAACGAGCCTGCATGGTTTTACAGCGCTCCGGATCCTGCATCAGGCTGTACAGCTCCCGTGCCAGGGTTTCCGGGCTCGCCGCTTCCTGCAGAAACTCGGGGGCGATTTCCTCATCCGCCAGCAGGTTCGGCAATGCGATGAATTTATTCTTCACCAACGGGGCGAAAATGGCATGGGACAAGGCTCCCCAGCGGTAGGCCACCACCAGCGGACGCTTCAGCAACATGGCTTCCAACGTGATGGTGCCAGAGGTGGCCAGCACAAAATCCGCCCCCGCCATCACTTCCCGGGCATGGCCATCCACCAGTTTGATCGGCAATTCCGCATCGAGTTGCAGCAGCTGTATCTCAAACTGCTGGCGACGCTGTTCATTGGCCAGCGGCACGATGAACTTTACCTGAGGGCACATGATATGCACCATGCGCATGGTTTCCAAAAACAGGGGCGCCATGTATTTGAGCTCTCCACCACGGCTGCCCGGCAACACTGCCACCACTTTGTCGGCAGGGGCATATTCCCAATAGCGTTTGGCCCGATCATGATCGATGTTCTGGTCAATGTCCGTCGCAAACGGGTGGCCCACGAATTTGACCGGCATATCAAAGCGCAGATAGAAGTCCGCCTCGAACGGCAGCAGGGTCAGCATCAGGTCCACATCGCGGCGAATCTTGAACACCCGTTTTTGCCGCCAGGCCCACACAGTGGGTGACACATAATGGGCGGTCTTCACCCCGTGGCGCTTCAGGTAACCTTCCAACGGCAGATTGAAATCCGGTGAATCGATACCGATAAACAGATCAATTTTCTCGTCGAGGAAACGTTGTTTGAGGGTCTTGCGAATACGCAGCAGTTCACGCAACCTGCCCAGCACCGCGAACAGACCCATAACGCTGAGGCGGTCAATGGGGAACAGGGTTTCGCACCCGGCCTGAATCATTGCCGGACCACCGATACCGAGGATTTTGGCGTTGGGCCAATAGGCCTTGAGAGAGCGGATCAGGCCAGCACCCAGCTGGTCACCCGACATCTCTCCAGCGACAATACCAATGGTGATGTCTGCGTGATCCGGAGTGGACATAATACTCCCAGGCTTAACGGGCTATTCCGCGATTGGAGGATTTGATGGTGTCCAGAAACAGCTGCAGATACTGATCCTCTGGCTTGGCTTCCAGCTGCGCCAACGCCTGCTCCAGCTTCAGTCCGCGCATGTATACCGTTTTGTAAGCATCTTTGAGTAGAGACATGGTCTCTTTACTGAATTTGCGCCGACGCATGCCTTCAAAGTTCATTCCTGCGGGTCGAGCGGGATTACCGGCCACCATCATAAAGGCCGGTACGTCCTTGCCGGTGAGGGCACCCATACCGAGCATGGCGTACGGGCCCACATGACAGAACTGATGAGCCCCGGAAAAACCGGCGAAGATCACATCGTGGGCGACATGAACATGACCGGCCATGGTGGCATTGTTGGCAAAAATATTGTCGTTACCGATGACACAATCGTGGGCCACATGCACATAAGACATCACCAGATTGCGGCTGCCGATGCGGGTTACCCCTTCATCCTGCAGGGTACCCCGATGAATGGTGCAGCATTCGCGAAAGTGATTGTCGTCACCGATTTCCAGGCTGGTAGGTTCACCTTTGTACTTTTTGTCCTGGCAGTCTTCCCCGATGGACGCAAACTGAAAAATACGATTACGCTTGCCAATCCGGGTAGGGCCTTTGATACAGGCGTGGGAGTGAATGACAGTGCCGGAGTCCACGGTGACACCCGGACCAATATAGGTAAACGGGCCAACCTCCACATCAGAGGCCAGCTCAGCTTTTGGATCAACGACTGCTTGCGGATGGATCAATCTATAAATCCCTTTCAGCACAGGTTATGTCGGAAACGGCGACTTCCTCGCCATCAACCGTCGCCACTGCATGGAACTTCCAGATAGTACGTTTTCTGGTTTTAATAGTCGCCCGGATTTTTAACTGTTCCCCAGGCACCACGGAACGGCGGAATTTGGTTTTGTCGACGGAGGCCACCACGTACACCTTATTGGCTTCCGCCTTCTGGCCCACGGTCTTGAAGGCCAGCAATCCAGCGGTCTGGGCCATAGCCTCGATGATCAGCACCCCGGGGAAAATGGGGTTGTCGGGGAAATGGCCTTCGAACACGGGTTCGTTGTTGGAAATGCCCCGCACAGCAACGATGTACTCCCCCTCCACCAGTTCAAGCACCCGGTCCACCTGCAGGAAAGGGGCTCTGTGTGGGAGAATTTCCTTGATTTCGTTAATATTCATAATAGTTCAAACGGTAGGATTTATCTCATTGTAAATCACTAGCTTATGGACATTCCAGCCACAATTCACGCCCATTAACGTAACACGATATGTATTACTTGCTACTGACCAGAAAAGACTTCAGTTGCTTTTCCAGGCGGCTGATCCGACGGGCCATGTCGTCCAGGCTGCGAAAGCGGGCTGCATTTTTCCGCCACTCGGTGGTTTTGGACATAGCGGTGCCGGATGAATAAGACCCCGGCTCAGAGATGCTCTTGGTGATGGCACTGCGCATGGTGAGATGAACCCGGTCGGCGATTTCCAGGTGACCGGCAATGCCCACGGCCCCCGCAATCGTGCAGTACTTGCCGATACGCGTGCTGCCCGCAATGCCGGTACAGCCAGCAATGGCGGTCCCTTCACCGATTTCCACGTTGTGGGCAATCTGGATCTGATTATCCAGGATCACCCCATCGCCGATCAAGGTATCCTGAATAGCCCCGCGATCGATGGTGGTATTGGCGCCCACTTCAACGTCATTGCCAATGGTCACGCCACCCAACTGAGCGATTTTCTTCCATTGCCCGGCTTCGTTGGCAAAGCCGAAGCCATCAGCTCCGATCACCACACCGCCATGGAAGGTGCAACGGTCGCCCACGGTCACTCCGTGATACAGGGTGACGTTGGCGTGGAACAGGCAATCATCGCCGATTCGACTGTTGGCGCCGAGCACCGAGCCGGCTCCCACCTCCACATTGTTACCCAGTTGCACGCCAGCTTCGATGACGGCTTTGGGCCCAATGCGACAGCCGGCCCCCATTACCACACCGTCCGCCACATAGGCGCTGGGATGGACGCCTGCACCCGGCCGGGGGCGACGGTCAAAAAAGTGGGATACCCGGGAATACACCAGATAAGGGTTATCTGCCAGCAGCGCTGCCACCGGGCATTCCTCTGCGAACCGGGGCTGCAGGATGACGGCTGTGGCGCCAGTGGTTGCAAGCTGGCTGCGGTACAGGGGATTCGCCAGAAAACTGAGCTGACCACTTTGAGCCGCCGCCAGGGTCGCCATACCCTTCACTTCCAGGGCCGGGTCTCCTTTCAACTCGACGCCCAATGCCTGAGCCAGTTCACCCAATGGCCAGGCATCCCGCACCGCTACGCTTTTCATGGCAGGTTAATCTTTGATGCTGTTCATTTTGGTTACCACCAAATCCGTGATGTCGAGGCTGGGATTAAGATCCAGCACGGCTTCACGTCGCAACACCATATCAATTTTCTGCTCGGCAATGATCTGTTTCATAGCCTGCTGGAATTTCGGCAACATGGACTCCACCACCTGGCGCTGGTCGGCCTGACCGCTTTGCTTCAGTTGTTGCTCCTTGAATTTCAGCTCCTGGGCAATTTCCATCAGCTCTTTTTCCAGCTTGTGACGCTCATCGGTGGACATAACCGCACCGTCTTTCTGAATCCGGTCCTGCAGTTTTTTGCCTTTCATGTTCAGGGCTTCCAAGCCGGCTTTCTCTTTCTCGAACTCGCCCTTCAGCTTTTCGATTTTGATCTTGCCTTCTTCAGTGGACATCACGGCACGCAATACATCCACCGTCACGACCTTGGGTGTTTCGGCCGCCATTAGAGTTTGGGCCATGAACAATCCTACCAGCACTACCAGAAACTTTTTCACTATAAACCTCATTACCTGCGTGTGTTCTTTATTAGAAAGGCTGCCCCAGAGAGAACTGGAACGCCTGTATATCATCACCGGGCTGGTCGTTAAAGGCTTTGGACAAGCTGAACGATAACGGACCGATACCGGTAATCCAGGACAGGGCGATACCCGCCGACATGCGTATTTCATCCACCTCGAAACCATATTCCTCTTTGCGATGAGTATCAAATACGTTACCCGCATCGATGAAGAACATGGTACGGAAGGAGCGATTGTCCTTCACAAAGGGCATGGGGAAAATGAACTCTGCACTGCCTTCCACCAGCAGGTTACCACCAATGGCCCTTGGATCGCCAAAATCATAGGCAGACTGGATTTCGCGAGGCCCCAGGGACCGATCCTCGTATCCGCGGATGGAACCAAAACCACCGGCATAATAGTTCTCATAGAACGGTGGCGTATCATCCTCACCGTAGGCATCCATATAGCCCAGCTCCGAGCGCAGACGCAAGGTCCAGTCCTGGGTCAGCGGGAAGTACTTTTGCGACTGGAAGGTGGACTTGAAATACTCCAGGTCACTGCCGGGCGACGTCACCTGCAGGGACACACTGTGGGATGAGCCCCGGGTGGCGAACACGCCACGGTTCAAGGTGCTGATGCTCCAGCTGCCGGTAAGCGGGAAGTTGGTGAACTTGTCCGATTGGGTGGATTCGCCGTTGATATTGGCGTCATAGAGGTCATAGCCCACCAACTCCCACACCTGGATCGGGGAGCGTTGGCTGGCATAAACCGTGACATTCTCGAAGCCGATACCGAAGCTCAGGCGCGATATATCGCTGGTGGGATAGCCAAAGGTCAGGTTGCCACCAAAGCGATCCGAGGCCCAGTTGGAAATAACGTCGTCCTCGCTGATGTCCGTCTGCTGATAGAACAGAGAAAAGCCCCGGGAAACGCCATCGATGGTGTAGTAGGGGTCGAGGAAGGAGAAACTGACGCTGTCCCGTATATCACTGCGGTTGGCGGCAATGCTGACCCGGTTTCCAGTGCCCAGGAAGTTGGTTTGGGACAGGTTGGCGCCGAATACAAAACCGGTGCCCTGCTGATAGCCCACACTGGCGCCGATGGAGCCGGAGGGTTGTTCTTCCACCGAATAATTGACATCCACCTGATCATCTTCACCGGGTACACGAGGGGTTTCCACTGTCACCCCCTTGAAGAAGCCCAGTCGCTCCAACCTCACCTTGGAATTCTCGATCAGCTGGCCCGAGGCCCAGGCGCCTTCCATCTGCCGCATTTCCCGGCGTAAAACCTCATCCCGGGTCTTGGTATTGCCGAAGAAGTTGATGCGACGCACATACACCCGGGTGCCGGCATCGACATAAAAGGTCACATCGACAGTGTTATCGCCATTCTGGGACAACGATGGGACGCCATTGACGTTGGCAAAGGTATAACCTTCATTTCCGAGGCGCTTGGAAATCAGTTCGTTAGATGTGGTCACCAGGGCACGGGAGAACGTCTGCCCCGGCTGCAACAGGATGAGGCGACGCAACTCCGCCTCGGGCACCTTGAGATCACCGGTGAGTTTCACTTCGTTTACGGTAAAGCGCTCCCCTTCAGAGACGTTCACTGTGATGTAGACTTCTGATTTTTCGGGAGTAACTGAAACCTGGGTGGATTCCACCCGGAAATTTACGTAGCCACGATCCTGGTAGTAGGAAGACAACTTTTCCAGATCACCGGACAATTTTTCGCGGGAGTATTTGTCGTCGCCCTTGAAAAAGGAAAACATGTGGGATTCCTTGAGGTCGAACTCCTCCACCAACATCTCATCGGAGAACACGACGTTGCCGACAATATTGACTCCGGAAATAGTGGCCACATCCCCTTCCTTGATGGTGATATGGATGGCAACCCGGTTACGGGGCAAGGGCTTCACCACCGGATCCACCCGGGCCCCATAGCGGCCCTGGGCAATATACTGGCGCTCCAACTCGACTTTGAGCCGGTCCAGGGTCACCCGCTGGAACACACTGCCCTCACTGAGGCCGGCCTGGGACAGGCCCTCCATCAAATTTTCGGTCTCAATGGATTTGTTGCCTTCCAGCTCAATGCTGGCAATGGAGGGGCGCTCGCTGACCTGAACGATGAGGATATCCTCATCCCGCAGCAGATTGATGTCCTGGAAGTTACCGGTCTTGAACAGGATGCGGGCGGAACGGGCCAGCGCATTGTCATTCACCTCATCCCCCACCCGTAACGGCAATACATTGAATACTGCACCGGCGGAAATACGTTGCAATCCTTCTATTCGAATATCTTTTATGACGAAGGAGTCCGCTGTCGCTGTGTTTGCCACAATGGCCACCCACAACAACAGCACAATACGGGTAATTCGATTCATTTAACGCTCAAGTCCGCAGGAAAATCAATTGGTCCTAAAAAGGCGGGATCAAAGCCCCATAATATCGTTGTAAAATGCAAGTCCCATAAACATGACCAGCAAGCCGAGCCCCAGGCTGTTTCCCAACGCTTGGGCTTTCTCCGATACCGGGCTTCCTTTAACCATTTCAACGAGATAGTACATTAAATGCCCGCCGTCCAAAACGGGAATGGGCAGCAAATTTAACACTCCAAGGCTGATACTTAAATAGGCCATGAAGCTGAGAAACGATTCCAGACCGTAGCTGGCGCTGTCTCCGGCCACTTTGGCAATGGTGATGGGACCACTCAAATTATCCAGCGATATTTTTCCGGTCACCATTTTGGCAATGGAGAGTACGGTTAGTTCAATCCGGGACCAGGCGTAGGCCACCGACTTACCCACTGCCGCCAGTGGGCCGTATTCCAGCTTACGCACCATAAAGTCCGGCAAGGTGGAGTATTCCGGTGAGTTGGCCGCACCAATCTGCCCAAAGGCCTCACCGTCTTCCCCGGTCACCCGCTCCGGCGTAATACGCAGCGGCACCGATTTGCCGGCGCGCTCCACCAGCACATCCATCGTGACACCAGGGTTCTGGCGGATCAGTTCCACCCACTCGTCCCAGGTTTGAATGTCCACATCATTGACCGACAACACGCGGTCCCCGGGCTGCATACCCTGTTGCTGGGCAGCACGACCTTCCACCAGCTCACCCACCACCGGGGGGATCGCCGGAAAGTACGGCTCCATGCCCAGCAATTTCAGAGGGTGGGTTTTTTCTTGCCCCTGCATCCAGTTCTGCAGGTCAAGTACACGATCCACAGTCACGCTGCTGCCGTCAGGGCGAACACTGAAACGAACCTGCACACTTTCGCCGATGCGGGCAATCAGCGCCATGGTCACATCATCCCAGCTCTCGGTGGCTTCGCCATCCACGGCCACAATCTCGTCCATGGTCTGGAAGCCGGCGGCTTCCGCCTGGCTGCCGGGCTTCACATCTCCGACGTAAGGCACCAGGGAGCTCACGCCGGATACAAACAGCATCCAATACAGGAACACCGCAAAAAACAGGTTTACCAGCGGGCCGGCGGAGACAATGGCAAAACGCTGGAAAACGGATTTGTGGGCAAAGGAGAATTGTTTTTGATGGTCGCTGACGTCGCTGCCGGGCTCACCCAGCATTTTGACAAAGCCACCCAGGGGCAATGCGGCCACCACGAATTCAGTGCCGTGACGATCGGTCCATTTTGCCAGTGGTTGGCCAAAACCGATGGAAAAGCGCAGCACTCGGACACCGCAGCGGCGGGCCACCCAGAAATGACCGTACTCGTGGACAAAGATGAGCAATCCAAGAGTGACCACAAAGGCCAGTAGAGTTTGCAAAAATTCGAACAATTGAGCCTCTATCTTGTTGTTGTTTCAACCGTACCGGATTAGGTTTTCTGAACGCCGATGTGCTCTTGAGCCAGCCTCCGGGCCTCTTCATCCGCCCTTAGGATAGTATCAATATCCACTGCGTCCACCAATGGGCATCGCTCCAGTACCGTTTCGATCACCGCCGGAATATCCGTGAACCGGGCCTCACCCCGCAGGAACGCGTCCACCATCACTTCGTTCACCGCATTCAGCACCACTGAGGCCGTTTGGCCAGCCTCCATGGCCTCCCGCGCCAACCGCAGACAGGGAAAGCGGGATTCATCCGGCGCCTGGAAATCCAACTGCGCCACCTTGACCAAATCCAACGGCTCCACGCCGGACACCAGGCGCCCGGGCCAACCGAGGCCATGGGCAATGGGGGTCCTCATGTCCGGGTTACCCATCTGCGCCAACACAGACCCATCCACATACTGCACCATGGAGTGGATGACGCTCTGTGGGTGCACCACCACCTGCACCTGATCGGTGGTGGCGGAGAACAGCCAACAGGCCTCGATAAACTCCAGGCCCTTGTTCATCATGGTGGCGGAATCCACCGATATTTTCCGGCCCATATCCCAGTTGGGATGGGCGCAGGCCTGGTCCGGCGTCACCCCGGCAAACTGATCCAGGGGCAAGGTGCGAAACGGCCCACCGGAGCCGGTCAGGAGAATCCGCTCGACCCCCCGGCGTTGCAGGCCGGCCGCAAAATCCGTCGGCATACACTGGAAAATAGCATTGTGCTCACTGTCGATGGGCAACAGCTGGGCACCGTTTTCCTGGACCGCGGACATAAACAACTGCCCACTCATCACCAGGGATTCCTTATTGGCCAGCAGGATGCGCTTGCCCGCCTTTACTGCGGCCAGGGTAGGCAGCAGACCGGCCGCTCCCACGATGGCGGCCATTACCTGCTGCACCGCCGGATGCTCGGCAACGGCAATCAACCCCGTAGTGCCCGCCAGAACTTCAGTATCAGACCCGCTACCACGTAATCGGTTCCGCAACGCCTCCGCCGCTGCCTCTTCGCGCAACACGGCGAAACGGGGGCGAAACTGAACCACCTGCTGAAACAAGGCCTCTGAATTGCGGTTGGCAGTGAGCGCAAAAGCACGATAGCGCTCAGGGTGACGGCTGATGACATCCAGCGTACTGAGCCCGATGGACCCGGTACTGCCAAGAACGGTTATGTTTTGCACTGGGCTCATGAAGGCACCTTTACTTGAAAGCGCCGAGTAACAGCATACCCGCTGAAAACAGGGGTACGGCGGCCGTAATGCTGTCGATACGATCCAGAATTCCACCGTGCCCAGGCAGGATCTGACTGCTGTCTTTGATGCCCCGGTGACGCTTGAACATGCTCTCGGCCAGATCCCCGAATACCGAGCCCAGCACCGCCACCAGACTCACCAACAGAAACCAGGCCAGGCTGACCGTGCTGAGCGCCTGGGTCTGAGTCGCCACCAGAATGGCGATCAGGGCGGTTACCGCAAGCCCTCCCAGAAGCCCTTCTATGGTCTTGCCAGGACTGACAGCGGGGGCCAGCTTATGTTTGCCAAAGGCGCGACCGGCGAAATAGGCTCCGGTGTCCGCCCCCCACACCAACAGGAACGCATACAGCAACCACCAGGAGCCGCCCTCCTGGCGATGCAATACCAACAGGCCCCACCAGGCCGGCAACAACAGCACCAGACCGATGGCGCCCTGTACCGCTCGGGAAGACCAGAGTGACACCTTAGCGGGGTAGGCTCGCACCAACGCCACGGCCAGGGACCACCAAATCACCGCCAGGGCGAGCACCAGGTCCAATTCAATCCAATATTCCAGCGCCAGCCCCACCACCACCAGTGCGGCGTAGCCAAAGCGGGCTGGCTGCTCTTCCAGCCCCATGATGTTGGCCCATTCCCAGGCTGCCACCGTGACCGGGATCACCATCGCCAGGGCGAACCATGGCGTTGGCAAATAAAAAATTGCCCCAAGAACCAGGGGCAACAAAATCAGTGCTGTTATTATTCTTTGTTTCAGCATCTATTGTTGGCTCGCTTCTACTTGTTCACTGGTACGGCCAAAGCGTCGTTGTCGCCGCTGGTAATCCGCAAACGCCTGCTCCAGTGCCGCCTTGTCAAAGTCCGGCCAGAACAACTCCGTGAAATACAGTTCAGAATAGGCAATCTGCCAGAGCAGGAAGTTGCTGATGCGATTGTCGCCCCCGGTGCGGATACACAGGTCCGGTGGTGGCAGATCCCCCAACGCAACCTGGCTCTGCATCCGCTCCGGGGTGATGTCCTCCGGCTCCAGAACCCCGGACTTCACCTGCTGAGCCAACAGCCGGGCGGCGTTGGTGATGTCCCACTGGCCACCGTAGTTCACCGCCACCGCAAACACCATGTGCTGGTTCGCGGCGGTCTGGTCCATGGCCTGCTGCATTTTGGTTCGCAGATCGTCGCTGAAGGCGGACAGGTCACCGATAAAGGTGAGCCGGATACCGTTTTTATGCAGATCCGGCACTTCTTCCGCCAACGCCTCTAAAAACAGGTTCATCAGCGCGTTGACTTCATCCTGGGGCCGCCGCCAGTTTTCGCTGCTGAACGCATACACCGTGAGCACTTCCACCCCGGCCCGGGCGCAATTTTCAACGGTATCGCGAACGGTCTTGGCACCCTGCTTGTGACCCTCAACGCCGCGCAACCCACGCTGTTTGGCCCAGCGGTTATTGCCATCCATGATGATCGCCACGTGGCGCGGAACCGGAGACTGGACACTGTCCAGATCTGGCGCAGAAGATTGTACTTTCACAGTGATCCTCTGGAGTGAAAAACAGACGCGGCAGGGACCAAGCAGCCCCTGCCGGAAAGCAACCTGGACTTAAACTTCCATCAAGTCCGCTTCTTTTTTCTTCAGCATCTCTTCGATCAGAGCCACGTACTTGTCCGTCAGCTTCTGGATGTCGTCCTGACCCTTGCGCTCTTCGTCTTCGCTGATTTCCTTTTCTTTCAGCAATTCCTTCAGGTCACTGTTGGCGTCGCGACGGATACTGCGAACAGAAACACGACCCTGCTCGGATTCCGCCTTGCATATCTTGGCCATTTCCTTGCGGGTCTGTTCTGTGAGAGGCGGCATGGGCACCCGAATGAGATCGCCGTTACTGCTGGGGTTGAGGCCAAGATCGGCCTTCATGATGGCTTTTTCAATTTCCGGAATGAGGTGCTTTTCCCAGGCACTGACGGCCAGGGTGCGACCATCCTCAATATTGATATTGGCAACCTGCTTGAGTGGTGTATCCGACCCATAGTAAGACACCATCACACCGTCCAGAATGCTGGGGTGCGCACGACCGGTACGGACCTTCTTGAAAGCATTTTCCAGCGCTTCGAGGGACTTTTTCATGCGCGCTTCAGCATCTTTTTTTATGTCGTCAATCACGGTCTTTATCCTTTTTCGATAAGGGTTCCATCATCCCCACCCAATGTCACAGTGAGCAGCGAACCCGGTTGGTTCATATTGAACACGCGCACGGGCAAATCGTGGTCCCGGCACAGACAGATGGCAGTAAGATCCATGACTCCCAGCTTTTTTTCAAGCACTTCGTCATAGGTGAGGCGCTCATACTTGATCGCTTCCGGGTTCTTCACCGGATCGGAATCGTAGACGCCATCCACCTTGGTCGCCTTGAACACCGCATCCGCCTCCACTTCGATTCCCCGCAGGCAAGCGGCTGAATCAGTGGTAAAAAACGGGTTGCCGGTACCGGCGGCAAAGATCACCACATCCCCCAGCTCCAGCTGGCGAATGGACTTACGCCGATCGTAATGCTCCACCACGCCGCTCATCTGGATGGCGGACATCAGGGTAGTGGAGATATTGGAGCGTTCCAGTGCATCCCGCATGGCCAGGCCGTTCATTACGGTGGCCAGCATGCCCATGTGGTCGCCGGATACCCGGTCCAAACCGGCTTTCTGCAGGGCTGCCCCCCGAAACAGGTTGCCTCCCCCGATCACCAATCCGACCTGGACTCCGATCCCTCTCAGCTGACCGATCTCCAATGCCATACGATTCAACACGTTAGGGTCGATTCCGAAGTCCATATCACCCATCAGGGCTTCACCGCTGAGCTTCAACAAGATGCGCTTGTACTTGGGCGTACGGTCGGTCGCTGGCATGCAAATACTCCAAAATCAGAAAGCGTTAGTTATCAAAAAGCACCCATGGGGGAGCATGATACCCAGAGAGTATCATGCAGTCCATGAGTGCCTTTTAGAGAGGAGCTGGATTATTTACGGGCCTGAGCCATTACTTCCGCTGCAAAGTCCACTTCTTCTTTCTCGATGCCTTCGCCCACTTCGATGCGGGTGAAAGAGATCACTTCTGCGCCGGCACCTTTCACCAGCTTACCAACGGTGGTGTCCGGGTCTTTTACGAAAGGCTGGTCCACCAGGCTCACTTCCTTCAGGAACTTGGAAATACGGCCCAGAACCATTTTTTCCACGATGTCGGCTGGCTTGCCGCTTTCTGCCGCCTGGGCCGAGAAGATCTCTTTCTCTTTATCCAGGGTCGCCTGATCCACCTGATCCGGGTTCACCACCAGCGGGCTGGAGGCGGCCACGTGCATGGCAACGTCCTTACCCAGTTCGTCGGTACCCGCGGTCAGGGAAACCAGCACGCCGATTTTGCCACTGTGAACATAAGCGGATACCAGGCCTTCGCTTTCCACAACGTAGGAGCGACGCACCTGGATGTTCTCACCGATTTTCTGCACCAGGGCGGAACGGGTGGTCTCGATGGTGTCTTCTCCACCTTCCACCATAGCGGTTTCCAGCAGCTTGGCGACATCGGTCTCTTTGGTGTCCAGCACACGGTCAGCAACGCCGTTGGCGAACTTCAGGAAGTTGTCGTCACGGGCCACAAAGTCGGTCTCGCTGTTTACTTCCAGCAGAATCCCGGTTTTGCCGTCGGCAGAAACCTTGGCGATTACGATACCTTCAGCAGCCGTACGGCCCGCCTTCTTGGCAGCCTTGGCTTGCCCGGACTTACGCAGGTTATCAATGGCCAGCTCGATATCACCTTCGGTTTCCACCAGGGCTTTTTTGCATTCCATCATGCCCAAGCCGGTGCGCTCACGCAGTTCTTTTACCAGGGCGGCAGTCACAGCCATGAGAATTTCCTCTTACCTTGAATGAATTTGGTTGCAGTCTGTTCAGTTGGAAAAAAGGGGGCCACGCCCCCTTCTTCGATCCGTCACAACAAGTACTGTTATAACGACTATATATGACGGCTGTTTCGATTAGTTGGCAGCAGGTGCTTCTTCGCTGCTTTCAGCCACTTCTACGAAGCCGTCGGCTTCCGGAGCACCACCGCCCTGGGTTTTGGCGTATTCAGCGCCGTCCAGGCAGGCATTGGCGATGGACTCAACGTACAGCTGGATGGCCTTGATGGCATCGTCGTTACCGGGGATGATGTAATCCACACCGTCCGGATCGCTGTTGGTGTCCACGATACCGATTACCGGGATACCCAGCTTGTTGGCTTCGGTGACAGCAATGCGCTCATGATCCACGTCGATCACAAAAATGGCGTCCGGCAGACCACCCATGTCCTTGATTCCGCCCAGGCTGCGCTCCAGCTTTTCCATTTCACGGGTACGCATCAACGCTTCTTTTTTGGTCAGCTTGTCGAATGTACCGTCCTGGCTCTGGGTTTCCAGATCTTTCAGGCGACGGATAGACTGGCGAATGGTTTTCCAGTTGGTCAACATACCGCCCAACCAGCGATGGTTAACATAAGGCATGCCAGCGCGACGGGCCTGCTCCTGGATGATTTTGCTGGCCGCACGCTTGGTGCCGACAAACAGAATTTTGTTTTTGTGGGAAGTCAGTTTGTTAATAAACTGCAGGGCATCATTGAACGCAGGAACGGTCTGTTCCAGGTTGATGATGTGGATCTTGTTACGGGCACCGAAGATGAACTCGCCCATCTTGGGGTTCCAGAAACGGGTCTGGTGACCGAAATGAACACCAGCTTTCAACATTTCACGCATGCTGACTTGCGTAGTCATAATAGACTCCTGAATTTTCAGTGGGTTAAGCCTCCATGTTCCCCATGAATCAACCCCGCTGCCGTGCGGCAAACCGGGCACCCTGATGCATGTGTCGGAACATGTGTGGTTTAGGGTTTAGTTAGAGCGGCGCTTTATACCACAAAGCCATGCCCACAACAACTTAAACGGCAACCTCAAGGGCAAAATCACCACATTGTTCAGGGGTATATCCCGCTGCCGCGGCCATGTACAATACCCGCCTTTGCCCCGCCAAAGCTGACTTGGAACGGTTTTCAATTACATGAGCATTATCGTCAAGACCCCCGAACAAATCGAAAAGATGCGCATTGCCGGCCGCCTGGCGGGCGAAGTCCTTGAAATGATTGGCGATTACATTCAGCCAGGGGTCACCACCGGCGAGCTGGACAAGATATGTCATGACTATATTGTGCAGGAGCAGCACGCCATTCCCGCCCCGCTGAATTACAAAGGCTTTCCCAAGTCCATCTGCACCTCGGTCAATCACGTCATCTGTCACGGTATTCCCAGCGACAAGAAGGTCCTGAAGAAAGGCGATATCGTCAACGTGGATATCACGGTTATCAAAGATGGCTACCACGGCGACACCAGCAAGATGTTCTTTGTGGGCGAACCCTCCATCCAGGCACAAAGACTGGTGAGCGTCACCCAGGAATGCCTGTACCTGGGCATCAAGATGGTCAAACCCGGCGTCCACCTTGGGGACATCGGCGCCGCCATCCAGAAGCACGCGGAAAGCAATCACTACTCGGTGGTCCGCGAATACTGCGGCCACGGCATCGGTGAAGGCTTTCACGAAGAACCCCAGGTGTTACACTACGGGAAACCGGGCACCCGGGAAGTGTTGCAGGCCGGCATGATTTTCACCATCGAACCGATGATCAACGCCGGCAAACGCTTCACCAAACTGTTACCAGATAAATGGACTGTGGTAACCAAGGACCACAAACTGTCTGCGCAATGGGAGCACACCGTGTTGGTTACGGAAACCGGCTATGAAGTGCTGACCCTGCGCTCAGAGGAAAGCGGCCTCTAAGCCACTATGAAAACCCCTCTCGTCACCGAGTTGAAGCACGATTCGGAGCTGTTTGAGCAGGCGCGGTTTGAGCAACTGGTTGCCGAGAAAGGCACCATCGCCCTGGCCTTCAAGCAGGCCATGAAGGACGCCGATGCCGTGCTCAATCAGCGCTTTCGACGCCTGGAAAACATCAAGCTGATCATCCGCCGCCGTGCCTGGGTCATGGACAAGCTGCTGCAACAGCTTTGGAACCACTATAAGTGCTCAAACTGCCCCGACATTGCCCTGCTGGCCGTGGGTGGCTATGGCCGGGCAGAGCTGCACCCCCATTCTGACATCGACCTCATGATCCTGCTGCGCAGCGATGCTTCGGCCCAGGCCTATCACGACGACCTGTCGGCCTTTGTCACCCAGCTGTGGGACATCGGGCTGGAAGTCGGGCACAGTGTACGCACGCTGGAGCAATGCGTTGAACTGGCCAAGTCGGACATCACCATTGCCACCAACCTGATGGAAGCCCGCACCATCGTCGGCGCTCCGGAGCTGGCGGAAGAAATGATCGAGCGCACCGGCCCCAATCACATCTGGGACGCCAAGTCGTTTTTCACGGCCAAGTGGAAAGAACAGATCGCCCGCTACGACAAGTTCAGCAACACGGAATTCAACCTGGAGCCGGACATCAAGAGTGCACCCGGCGGCCTGCGGGATATCCAGAACATCGGCTGGGTGGCCAAGCGCTACTTTGACGCCCGGCGGCTCAGCGACCTGGTGAGCCACGGCTTTCTCACCTCCGATGAATACGACATCCTGAATTCCGGCCATCTTTTTCTGTGGGAAGTGCGTTACGCCCTCCACCTGATCACCGGCCGCGGTGAAAACCGGCTGCTGTTTGATTATCAGAAAGCCGTGGCGGAAATGCTGGGCTACAAGGATTCCGGTTCTGCACTGGCGGTGGAAAAGTTCATGAAGCGCTATTACCGGGTAGCGCTGTCCATTTCCCAGCTGAACGACATGCTGTTGCAGCATTTTGATGAGGCCATCCTGCGGGCAGACGAACCCGAAGTGATCATCCCCATCAACAGCCGCTTCCAGATCCACAACAGTTTTATCGAAGTCACCCACGACAAGGTGTTCGAGTTTTATCCCTCTGCCCTGATGGAGGTGTTTCTGATCCTGGCCCAGAACGAACAGATCGAGGCCATCCGCGCCTCCACCATTCGCCTGATCCGGGACCATCGCCACCTGGTGGATGAGCATTTTCGCAACGACATCCGCAACATCTCCATGTTTATGGAACTGCTGCGCTCCCCCAACAAGATTTACACCCAGTTTTACCGCATGAAACGTTACGGGATTCTGGGGAACTACATTCCCACCTTTGGCCAGGTCATTGGTCAGATGCAATACGACCTGTTCCACATTTACACAGTGGACGCCCACTCCCTCCATGTGCTGCGCAACCTTCGTATGTTCCGGCATCTTGAGGTGAGGAAAGATTTTCCCATCGCCCATTACATCGTCCACCGCATTCCCAAAATCGAGCTGCTGTACATCGCCGGGTTATTCCATGACCTGGGCAAAGGCCGCGGTGGCGATCATTCCGAGTTGGGTTCATTGGATGCCTATAACTTCTGTATTCACCATCGTTTGAGCAAGTGGGATGCGAACCTGGTGGCCTGGCTGGTGGAGAATCACCTTCTGATGTCGCTTACTGCACAGAAGAAGGATGTTTCAGATCCGGATGTCATTCATGAATTTGCCTGCAAAGTGGGCGATCAGGTGCGACTGGATTACCTGCATGCATTGACGGTGGCGGATATCCGCGCCACCAATCCCAAACTGTGGAACGGCTGGCGTGGTGCATTGTTGCGACAGCTCTATGCCGAGACCCGGCGCGCCCTGCGGCGGGGCCTGGAAAACCCGGGCAACCGGGAAGACTGGATTGAAGAGACCAAGGAACGGGCCATGGCCCTGCTCTCCAACCGCGGCATCAGCGAAACCACCGTGAATACGCTCTGGGACAGCCTGGGCGACGATTATTTTCTGCGGGAAACCTATGGCGATGTCGCGCGCCACACCGAAGCCATGCTCAATCACCCGAGCCAGGACGTGCCCATGGTACTGCTGGGGAAAACCGATGACCGCAACTACCATGGCGCCGCTGAAGTGTTCATCTATACCAAGGATGCCCCCAACCTGTTTGCCGCCACCGTGGCAGCCCTGAACCAACTGAACCTGACCATCGTCGACGCCAAGATCATCACCTCCGCCACCGGCTTCAGCCTGGATACCTATATCATTCTGGAGGAAAACGGCACCGACATCGGTGACGACCAGGCCCGCGTGGAGCAGATCGTCAGAAAACTGCAGAAAGCCCTTAAAGATCCAAGCAAGTACCCGGAAATCGTCCACAAACGCATGCCACGGGCCTTAAAACACTTTAACATTCCCACCGAAGTGGTCATCAGCAACGACATTGAAAAAGAGCATACCGTGGTCGAGCTGGTGGCGTTGGACCGGCCAGGCTTACTGGCGGAAGTCGGCTGTATCTTTCTCGAGAACAACGTCTCCCTGCACAACGCCCGCATCGCGACCCTGGGGGAACGGGTCGAGGACGTGTTTTACATTACCGACCAGAACGGGGATATGATCAAGGACCCTGAACTCTGTGAGCGGATCAAAGCGGATATCAAGGAAAAATTAGACCAAACGGCACCCTGAGCATGAATAACGATTTGCACAAGCTGCAACCCTATCCATTTGAAAAACTGGCGCAACTCTTCCAAGGCGTGACCCACTCCGGCGATCTGCGCCATATTGCCCTGTCCATTGGCGAACCCAAGCACACCAGCCCGGCGTTTGTTAAGCAGAGCATCATAGACAACATCGACAAGCTTGCGGTGTACCCTTCCACCAAAGGCATTCCCGAACTGCGGCAAAGTATCGCCCAGTGGGCCGACAGGCGCTTTGCACTGGGCGCAGCGGGCCTGTGCCCGAACACCCAGGTGCTGCCGGTAAACGGAACCCGGGAAGCCCTGTTTGCGTTTACCCAGGTGGTGGCGGACCGCACCCATATCGACGGCCTGGTGGTGTCCCCCAACCCGTTCTATCAGATATACGAAGGGGCCGCTTATCTGGCGGGTATGACGCCACACTTCCTGCCGTGCCAGCCGGAGAATCGGTTCATCCCGGATTACGACGCGGTGCCCGAGTCGGTCTGGCGGCGCTGCCAGCTGCTGTTTTTGTGCAGCCCGGGTAATCCCACTGGCGCAGTCACCGACGCTGCCACGTTGCGCAAACTGATTGCCTTGGCGGACGAATACGACTTCGTGATTGCCTCCGACGAATGTTACTCGGAAATCTATTTCGACGAAGCTGCGCCGCCGGTGGGGTTGCTGCAGGTCTGTAACAGCATGGGCCGCACGGACTTCAAACGCTGCGTGGTCTTCCACAGTTTGTCGAAGCGTTCCAACCTGCCGGGTCTGCGCTCCGGATTTGTGGCCGGTGATGCCGACATCCTGGCGGATTTCCTGAAGTATCGCACCTATCACGGTTGTGCCATGCCGGTGCAACATCAGTTGGCCAGCATCGCCGCCTGGAATGATGAGGCGCACGTGCACGAAAACCGCCGCATCTATCAGCAAAAGTTCGATTCCGTACTGAGCATTCTGGATGGGGTGCTGGAGGTACAAAGACCCGATGCCAGCTTTTATCTGTGGCCAAAGACCCCGGTTGCAGACACTGAATTCGCCCGCGGCCTGTTCCAGCAACAGCACGTTACTGTATTACCGGGGCAATTCCTTTCCCGCACGGTGGACAACATCAACCCCGGAGAGAACCGGGTGCGCATGGCACTGGTGGCCCCCTTGGACCAGTGCATCGAAGCCGCCGAACGAATTAAACACTTTGTCCAATCCTGATCAGGACAGCCAATAACAGGAGAACCTAGATGTCCGACTTGAAATCCATTATTGAAACCGCGTTCGACAACCGAGCCAGCATCTCCCCCACCAGCGTGGATGCCAGCGTTAAAGCCGCCGTAAACGATGCCCTGGCCATGCTGGACAGCGGTGAAGCCCGCGTTGCCGAAAAGCTGGATGGCGAATGGGTGGTGAACCAATGGCTGAAAAAAGCCGTGCTGCTGAGCTTCCGCATCAATGACAATGCGCCCATTGATGGCCAGTTCACCCAGTATTACGACAAGGTTCCCTCCAAGTTCGCCAACATGAGTGCGGAACAGTTCAAGGAGTCCGGGGTACGGGTGGTCCCCCCCGCGGTGGCCCGCGCCGGCAGTTATATTGCCCCCAGCGTGGTGCTGATGCCCTCCTACGTCAATATCGGCGCCTACGTGGACAGCGGCACCATGGTGGACACCTGGGCGACCGTGGGCTCCTGTGCCCAGATCGGTAAGAACGTCCACCTGTCCGGCGGTGTGGGCATCGGTGGCGTGCTGGAACCGCTGCAGGCGGGCCCCACCATCATCGAGGACAACTGCTTTATCGGCGCCCGCTCGGAAGTGGTGGAAGGCGTGGTGGTGGGCGAAGGCTCTGTGATTTCCATGGGTGTGTACATTGGCCAGAGCACCCGCATCTATGACCGCGAGACCGGCGAGATCCACTACGGGAAGGTGCCAGCCGGCTCCGTTGTGGTGTCCGGCAACCTGCCCTCAGCTTGTGGCAAATACAGCCTCTACGCCGCCATCATCGTGAAAAAAGTGGATGAGAAGACGCGCGGCAAAGTGGGCATCAATGAGTTGTTGCGGATTACTGACTGATAGCTGTTTTGCTTCCCGTATCGTAGCGGGGGTGAGTCAGTCGCTGACGTTCTTGAATCGGCTGACTCACTCCCCTTATGCTGCGCCCTTGTACTTCGCTTTAGATACAAGACCGACCCATCACGAGAATTTCTATGACCACCACAACCCTCTACGGCATCCCCAATTGCGACACCGTCAAGAAAGCCCGCAAATGGCTGGAAGCCCACAACATCGATTACCAGTTCCACGATTTTCGCAAGGACGGCATTGATGAAGCCATGATCCGCGGCTGGCTGAAAACCCAAAGCTGGGAGATCCTCCTCAACAAACGCGGCACCACCTGGCGCCAGCTGCCGGACGCTATAAAAGACAGCGTGGATGAAACCAGCACCGTGCGTCTCATGGTCGAGCATCCCACCCTCATCAAGCGCCCGGTCACCGTTGCCGGGAAGAAAACCAGCGTGGGTTTCAAGGATCAGGACTACGCAGCGTTTTTCGGAAAATAATCTTCCATTAGCCTAACGGGCCTCGCGTTCTTCCTGAATTGTCTATACTAATTCATTAAATTCAATGAATTTTTAGGACACTATGAGCGCACTACCCTACCTGTTGCCCTGGATTTTATTGTTGCTGGGTATCGGCCTGGCCGCGGCGGTGAAACTGCTGCCGCTGAAATCCATTGCCGGTATTGCCGTCAACGTTACCCTGCTGCTGATCATGCTGGGCGTCGCCATTTATGCCAATGTCATCCGCAGCCAACAGGTTGATTTACTGGCAGAAAAAGACAACAACCTGGCCGAGATGGAACAATGGAAATACAGCCAGCTGGACAAGCTGACGCTGATTCTGGCCCAACTGCGCCCTCCCAAGGAGGAGGAACTGGCCCTGATGCACCAACTCATCAGCTTCGGCTGGGTAAGCGGTAACCCCAATATCCTGCGGGCGCAGCAGGCCCATCAGGCCCGGGAACGGCTGCTGGAATCCCATACAGTGGAGTCCCGCATGCTGATCAAGGGTATCCCGCTCACCGTCGACAGCCACATCGTGGAGCTGGCATTGAAGGAAATCGGTTTTATCGTGCTGCCCTACCGGGAGGATGAACAGCCTGAGGCCGACGCCAACATCCTCTATTTCGGCCGCGATATGACGTTGCCGGAAATCAAGCTGGCCGCACTCACCCTGATGCAGGCGGGGGTGGATGTGAAAGCCATCAAGCCCTTCCCCAAAGCCACCCAGGGTAATCTGCGGGCCGTCAAAATCGAATGGAACAAATATTACGAGGGCCGTAAATCCCTGGCGGTGGAGGAAGTCGAGACCGCCAAGGGCTTCAACTAGGCCCGTCCCCGGTAATTACTCGGTAAACTGGTTCGCTGTTTGGTATCATAGCGGGCCATTTGACCATCCGGGGTACCCTGATCCATGTCCGACCTGTCGCCTACGTTAGAACTGGCCACACAACTCATCGCCCAGCCCTCCGTCACCCCCGACGATTGCGACTGCCAGAACATTATGATCGAACGGCTGTCCGCCATTGGCTTTGAGGTGGAGCGACTGCGCTTTGGTGAGGTGGACAACTTCTGGGCCCGGCGCGGTAATCAGGGGCCAGTGCTGGCGTTCGCAGGGCACACCGACGTGGTCCCCACTGGTCCGGTGGACAATTGGGAGTATCCCCCGTTCGAGCCGGTGATCCAGGACGGTATGCTGTGTGGGCGGGGTGCCGCCGATATGAAAGGCAGCCTGGCGGCCATGGTGACGGCCTGTGAGCGCTTTGTGGCTGAGCATCCGGACCACAAAGGCTCCATCGCCTTCCTGATCACCAGCGACGAGGAAGGCCCTTCCATCAACGGCACTGTGAAAGTGGTGGAGCACCTGGAGGCGCGGGGGGAAAAAATGGACTGGTGTGTGGTGGGTGAGCCCTCCAGCACTAACCGGGTGGGCGATGTGGTCAAGAATGGCCGCCGCGGTTCACTCGGTGCCAAGCTGATCGTCAAAGGTATCCAGGGGCATGTGGCTTACCCGCACCTGGCTCGCAACCCCATTCACCAGGTGGCGCCGGCTCTGGATGCCCTGGCCAGCGCCCACTGGGACAACGGCAACGAGTTCTTCCCTCCCACCTCGTTTCAGATCAGCAATATCAACGGGGGCACGGGTGCCACCAACGTCATACCGGGCCACGTGGACGTTGTGTTCAACTTCCGCTTTTCCACCGAAAACACCGCTGACTCGCTGAAAGAGAAAACCCATAAAATCCTCGACGACCACGGTCTGGAATACCAGATCGAGTGGACTCTGTATGGCGAACCGTTCCTCACCGGACGGGGCGATCTGGTGCAAGCCGTGGTCAGCGCCATTCGCACGGAAGCCAACGTAGAACCGGAACTGTCCACTTCCGGTGGCACTTCTGACGGACGCTTCATTGCCCCCACCGGGGCCCAGGTGGTGGAGCTTGGCCCCTGCAACGCCACCATCCACAAATTGAATGAGCGCATCAAAGCGGACGATCTGGATATACTGACCAAGGTGTACGAGCAGATCCTGGTGAATCTATTGGACCCGGCCCTGGAATAAACGTCTTATGAGCAATGAATCCCTGTCCTATCTGGATGATCTGGAAATCTATGTGGCGTGCAATGACGTGGAGGCCATTACGGCCTGGCTGAGCTCCGCAATCAAACACTTTGACGTGATTCGCAGCAGCAAGAAAGGCTGCAAGTTTCGCTGTGGCCAGGCCGGCAGCGACGGCCATGGCATGGTGGTACTGAATGCCGGCCGCACCGGGTTCACTTCCATCTGGATTGACAGTAAAGACACACCCTGGCGCGATGATGTGGACATGGGACGGGCGGCATTTGCCGCGCTGAACAGCGAAGTACGTTGCGTGGAAAGCGCCTGGACCAAGGGCGACGATCCGGATCAGTGGCTACAGATCAACGCTGAGGGCGAACACCTCATCCAGTGGGTTACGGAAGAAACGTAACCCACGTTTTTGACCTCAGGCGCTTTTGACCTCAAGCAGACACCAGCGACGCCTGGCCCAACACCAGTTTGTTCAGGCCACCGGTAATCAGGCCGGGGCTGTGCTTTCCTTTCAGTCTCCGCATGGCCTCGTTGTACGGCGGCAAATAGCGCAAGTGGCGAGGCAGCAAGGGATACACCCGTCGTACAATGCGCAGGTTGCGTTGAAAAATCGCCTGGTTTTCCGGGGTGTCCTCCGGCAATCCGTATTGCACCCGCACCGGCTCCGGCATCAACATGGAGGTCACGACCTTGTAGCGGTTCATCATGGGGCGCAGGGGCTTGTGGATGGAGAACAGGAACTTGGCGATTTCCTTGGCCGCCGCCTGCACGTTGAGCTGATCCGAGTACCACATTTTCTCGTTGTATTCCAAAAATTCGTCCCAGTTGGGTGGCAATGCGTCTTCCGGTATGCCAAACAAATAGGCAAACATTTTGGACTCCAGATAATACTGTTCCTTGTCCTCTTTGCTGAGGGTGCCCACATAGGTCTCGTACATTTTCACCGCCCCTTCCCACAGCGTGGCGTGCACCCAGATCATGGCATTGACCTCGTTGGCCATGTAACGGCTACCGGCAGCAAAGGCACCGGAATCCTCTTCCACCTTGCCTACAATCTTGCGATGAATATCGTGTACCCTGAGGGCGCTTTCCACCACCTGGTCCAGGTTTCCGAAGACCATGGTGAACACGTTGGTGAAGGTGCCGCGAAAACGGCTGATGGGATCATTGAGGGTGCGGGAATGCTGTTTGACGCCATTGGCAATCCAGGGGTGTGCTGTCTGCAGCAACACCGCCCGTCCGGCGCCCATGAAACTGGCGGAATGACGCACCACTCGCCAGAACATGCTGTCCGGGCCGAAAATGCCCGCCTGGGGATCAATCACCTGCCCCTTCATATCTTCCAGCTGAGCGATCAGCGCTTCCCGGGTCACCGGTTGAATGGCAGACATTGGAATCCCTCCGAAATTTCAGTAAAAAGAAACGTTATTATTGTGTACCTACTGACTGCGAGACATTTAATATAGTTTGTCTCGCATACCCAATGGCAGAAAACATCATAGATAATGATTGTTTGAGCCAACCCACAATGCTGGACCCAACCCATTTTCAGCGCCCACAAGGAGTTCATCGTGTCCAACCAACCCACTCTCGATTTGATGGCCATCCATGACTATGTTTTTGAACAGTCCGTGCGCGATGACGAGCTGCTGCGAGCCCTGCGGGAGGAAACCGCACGCGATGAGATGGCGCGCATGCAAATTGCGCCGGAGCAAGGCCAGTTCATGGCTCTGTTGGTCAAGCTCATTGGTGCCCGCCGCATTCTGGAGATCGGGACTTTCACCGGCTACAGCAGCCTGTGCATGGCCAGGGCACTCCCAGAGGAAGGTGAAATGATCTGCTGCGACCTGGACCCCACCTGGACCGGCATGGCCCAGCGCTATTGGCGACAGGCTGGAGTGGACCACAAGATCAAACTGGTGCTGGCACCGGCACTGGACACCTTGAAAAAGTTGCAGGAATCAGGGCAGCAGAATGGGTTTGACCTGGCCTTCATCGACGCGGATAAGGAAAACTATGACCTCTATTACGAGGGTTGCCTGTCCCTGATCCGACCCAACGGGTTGATCCTGTTGGACAACATGCTGTGGAGTGGCCGGGTGGCAGACACGTCCGTCGACGATGCCGATACCCGAGCCCTGCGGGCATTGAATCAGAAGCTGAAAAACGACGATCGTATAGACTTGAGCCTGCTGACCCTGGCCGACGGACTCACCCTGGCAAGAAAGCGGTAACTCATTGAAAATCAATAGCTTGACAGAAACAAAGAGAAGGAAAGAGAGAGAATCGAGCTACCCGATCGCGAAAAAAACCCTGCTTCACCATAGCTGAGGAGAATAAATTGGAAGGCAAGACATTTCGTGCGATCGGGCAGTCGAGACCCTGATAATAGACCGCAAAAACTCCCATAAGCAAGGGCTGAATCCGATAAATTGGGCTCATTTTTTTGACCGATTTTTCGGTTAGCGCTTGCTTACATTTAACAGCCTGAGCTGCATACCATTTTGTAGGGCCTAATCGAGATAGCCAAATCTACACCTGTGACGAGAACAGAACAACGACTTGTTTCATCCTGTTTCCAAAGTCGATTTGTAGGCTTTTTGTCCTGGCTTGGGAACCCTATGCCAGCACTGGCCGGTCTAGACGGGTCAGCCAATAAAAAGTTTGGAATTGCGAGGCCTCTTCCTTCCGGAAGCCCTCAGCAGCGGGTAACATGGCGTTTATCCGGTGAAGATCATACGAACATAAAGGACTGCACATGCCCCACCCGCAAAAACATCTGCGCACCTGTAACCTGTGTGAAGCCATGTGCGGCATTGAGATCACCCACGACCAAGGCCATATTCTTGCCATCAAGGGCGACCCCAAAGACCCGCTGAGCAAAGGCCATATCTGTCCCAAAGCGGTGGCACTGCAGGACTTGCACGAGGACCCCGATCGGCTTCGATATCCCCTGCTGAAAACCCCGGACGGCTGGGAACAGATCAGCTGGGAAAACGCCTTCAACGAAGTGGCGTCACGACTGCGCAATGTGCAGGCCAAACACGGCCAGAACGCTGTCGGTATCTACCTGGGCAACCCCACCATCCACAACATGGGCAGCATGCTCACCCTGATGCCGTTCTTGTCCGCCCTCGGCACCACCAATCGCTTCAGCGCCACCTCGGTGGACCAGTTGGCACCGATGTTGGTGGCCATGAAAATGTTCGGCAACCAATTGCTGCTGCCGGTGCCGGATATCGACCGCACCGACCTGATGATTTGCCTGGGGGCCAACCCCATGGCCAGCAACGGCAGCCTGATGACGGCACCCGGCTTCAAAGACCGCATCAAGGCATTGCAGGCACGCGGAGGTCGTTTCATCGTCATCGACCCACGCCATACTGAATCCGCCGAATTGGCGGATGAACACCATTTCATCCGCCCCGGAACCGATGCGTTATTGCTGATGGCCATGCTGCACACCCTGTTCCGGCAGGACCTGATTGATACCGGGCGCCTCACCAACCATCTGCAGGGGCTCAACATTGTCAAGAACATGGTGGTGGGGTTCACGCCTCAGAAAGTCGCCCGTGCCACCGGCATCAAAGCCCGCGACATCCGTCAATTGGCGGTGGCATTTGCCAAGGCCCCCAGTGCGTGTTTCTATGGCCGCATGGGAGCGTCCACCCAGGAATTTGGCACCCTGACCAACTGGCTCATCACCCTGCTGAACACCCTCACCGGGAACCTGGATGAGCCCGGCGGCGTAATGTTCACCCGCCCGGCGGTGGACCTGCCCGGGCTGGCGGAAGTGGCTGGACAAACCGGCAGTTTCAATTCCAGGAAGAGCCGGGTGCGCAAATACCCCGAGTTTGGTGGAGAATTCCCCGCCTCGACCCTGGCGGACGAGATTCTCACCAACGGCAAGGGTCAGATCAAAGCCCTGGTGACCAGTGCCGGCAACCCGGTGCTGTCCCTGCCCAACGGGCGCAAGGTGGACAAAGCCCTGCAACAACTGGATTTCATGGTGGCCATTGATTTCTATTTGAATGAAACCACCCGCCACGCCCATATTATTCTGCCTCCCACGGGTCCGCTTGAACACGGCCACTACGACCTGGTGCTGAACATGGTCACCGTGCGCAACACGGCCAAGTACTCCCCGCCCCTGTACAAGCCCATGCCGGACACCCGCCATGACTGGCAGATTTTCAACGAGCTGACTCGGCGCCTGCAATCCCACTCGCCCCTCAAATGGGCCACCAGTGAAGCCCAATACCTGGCCATCAAACAGCTGGGGGATGAGGGTCTGCTCAACCTGGCATTGAAAGCCGGGCCATACGGCCAGCAGCCTGACGCCATGGGGGATCTCCAGTCCCGCATGACCCGGTTTGTGTATCGACGCTTTCCCGACAGCCGGGCCAGCCGCCTGCTGGATGTCAGCCCGTACAGCCGCCATACCCGCCACAACGCCAGCGGGCTGAGCCTGAAAAAACTCAAGCAGTCCCCTCATGGCATCGACCTGGGGCCGCTGGAGCCTTGTTTACCAGAACGACTGTCCACCCAGGGCAAGGCCATCAATCTGGTGCCGAAGCTGTTCATGAAAGATATCGTGCGGCTGCAACAACGCCTGGATAAGAAAGCCAAACAGGCGCCGGACTCCTTCACCCTCATTGGCCGCCGGGATGTGCGCAGCAACAACTCCTGGATGCACAACAGCCAGCGCCTGGTGAAGGGCAAGAACCGATGCAACGCCCTGATCCACACTGACGATGCCAAACGCCTGGGTGTACAGGATGGGGACGTCATCATTGTCAGCAGCCGGGTGGGGGAAATCGAAATACCGGCGCAACTCACCGACGCCATCATGCCGGGGGTACTGTGCATCCCCCATGGCTGGGGCCACAGCCGACCGGGGTCGCAATTGTCTGTGGCCGGCCGCAACGCGGGGGTGAGCGTCAACGACATCACCGATGATTACAGCATTGATGCCGTTACCGGAGTGGCGGCCTTCAGTGGCCAGCAGGTCACCGTCAGCACCATTAAGGTGGAAAAAAACGTGGTGCGCATGAACGACAAAAGGTTGGCAGCCAGCCCGGCCTCCTGAATTCCGGAAATCACTAATCACACTGTTACCAGACCAAAGGAAGCGTGCCCGGCACGTGGGGAAACAACAACATGTACCACTCAGTCAGATTCATAGGTGCACTGGCACTGATCAGCGGCCTGATCGCCTGCGGTGGCGGCGGCAGCAATAGTGACAATGACAATGCCTATGCCGGCAAAGGGGCCCTCACCCTCAGCATTACCGATGCACCCGTGGATGGTGCCAAGGCGGTCTGGATCACCATCGACGGCCTGCACCTGAAACGCTCCGGCAGCGACGAAAAGCGAATCGAACTGAGCGGCCCCGATGTGGACCCCGTAGACGGCACCCTCACCGTAGATCTGCTCTCCCTCAGCGGCGGCCAATTGTCCCAGTTGTTTCACAGCGACAGCGTCACCTCCGGTGACTACCAGTGGGTCCGCTTCAGCCTGGTGAACGACAGCGCCTACATCGTCTGGGAGGACGACTCCACCTCGGATCTGGAGCTGCCTGCCAACAAGAATGAGTTGAAAACCAGTGGCAGCTTTAGAGTAGGCTCCAACGAGTCTGTGGCGTACATTATCGATTGGGACCTGCGCAAATCCATCGTCCAATACGCCGGAGACCAGTACAAACTGAAGCCAGTCTTGCACCTCAAACGTGATGACCAACATGCCTATGTTAACGGCATTGTGGCCACGGCCATTTACAACCTGTGCGATACCGATGGACTCGGCGATGACGATGATGTCCCCGTGGTATACGTGTACAGCGGCAGCAATGTGATCCCTGACGACATGGACCAGGAAGAGGCGTCCGTGGAGCCGGTGACCTCGGTGTACGTTGAAGAATCCCAGCGTTTCTATGTGGGCCCCGTGGACCCGGGCGCGTACACCTTTGCCTTTACCTGTGATGGCCTGCTGGATGACCCGGAACAGGATGAGGTGCTGGACTTCCCCGTGGCCGGACGCAAGAACGTGGCATTGAGCCTCGGCGACAATGGCGAAATCACCCTGAACTGAAGCCAGTGCAGATCTGTGGCATAATCCCGGACTGATTTGATACAGGTTGGCACCAGGACAAGAATGAAACTGCCACACAAGACACTCAACTACATTGCACAGCACCTTCCCGGACTGGCAGCTCCGGCCAAAAAAACCACCGAGCTGCCCCAGGACAAGGAATTTACCATTGACGAACTGGCCCGGGCCTCCGATACCACGGTGCGAAATATCCGCGCCTATCAGGATCGGGGATTGCTGCCACCACCGGAGCTGCGGGGCCGCAAGGGCTACTACTTTACCAGCCACCTGGCCCGTCTGCGGGTCATCGCCGGCCTTTTAGACCGGGGCTACTCCCTCAACAGCATCAAAGACCTGATCGATGCCCTGGAAAACGGCATCGACCTGCGCCATTTGATGGGCCTGGAATCGGCCATGACCAGCCCCTGGACCGACGAGGAGCAGCAGCTGGTGCCCATGACGGAGCTGATCAAAATGTTTGGGGCCTACCTGACACCGGAAGCGCTGGCCCGGGCCGCTGACCTGGATCTGATGCGGCCGGAGGGCACCATGGTGCGGGTTCGCAGCATGCGGACGCTGCGGGCCGGTGCAGAGCTGGTCGCCACCGGAATTCCCCTGGAAGAGCTGCTGGACATCGTGCGCATGCTGCGGGGCAACGTGGAACGGGTGGCGAACGAACTGGTCCGCCTGGTGGGCGACCATGTGCTGTCGAACTACGAGACCGAGGACCTGCCACCCAAGGAGGAATTCCCCAAACTGGCGGATCTGGTGTGGCGGCTGCGCCCCCTGGCGGAAATGGCGGTCCATGCGGAACTGGCCCGCGCCATGGAGAACGCTGCCAGCCGCCTGCTGTCGGACCGATTGGAAAAAATCATCGAACGCATCGCCCGGGAAAAGGACGGCAAATAAAAACCCTCCCGGCGTTGCCTGGGAGGGTTTCTATTAATGGACATCGAAACCGGTGTTGAAACCGGGATCAGGCTGCCGCCGCACTGCCTTTGTTGGGCACCAGGTTGGCTTGTTCTGCAAAGCCATCCACCAGTCGCATCAGGTCTTCAGCTTCATCCAGCAGGTGGCTGTTGTCGATATCCCAGGGATGAAAGCCCGGCTTGAAGAAGCTCAGCCACTCACCGATCAGGGACGGAAACACGCCACGCTTGCCGAACTGGTAACGGAAGGATTTCATCCAGCCGGACAGGTTCTTGTGCTCGCCACGGCTCTTCACCACCCGGTAGTAATAGCGATAGAACAGGCTCCAGAAAATCACGTTGGCGGCCACAAACACCACTGAACGCAGGGCATACGCTGCCGGACCTTTGCCGATCACCTCTTCGTAGACATCGTAACAGACGCCTTTGTGCTCAGTCTCTTCCATGGCGTGCCACTTCCACAGGGCTTCATAATGGGGATCGGAGTTTTTAATAAACCGATCGTCTTCCATTACGATGTTGGCCAGCATCGCCGTAAGGTGCTCCAGGGCAACCGTGACCGCCAACTGGATAGGACGCGGGGCGCGCTCATGCAGAAAATCCAGCAGTTTCTGCACGCTGGCTTCCATTTCCTGCAGCGGAATACCCGCCTCGACCATGGCTTCATTGTATTCCTCGTGCTCGCGGGTGTGGAAGGCCTCCTGACCGATGAAAGCAGAAACGGCTTTCTTCAGCTCCGCATCCTTCACATCATTGCGGTAATTACGCACGCTCTGGATGAAAAAGCGCTCACCGGCCGGGAAAAATAGAGAGAGGGTGTTCATGAACTGGGTCCAGTGGGCACCGCCACCGTTCCAGTCGTTGATTCGATCTTTGGGCAAAAAGAACTGAAGGTTGCGGCGTACAGGAAGAATCGCAGCTGTCATAGGTTTCCCTCTGTTTCATTGTTTTATGTTACACCAATCAATGTAATATAAAACAGAATCGAGGTACAGGGATTTTAACAGAATTAATGTAACATTATTTAGTGTTATTGATGGTCGTCGATTACACAACTTCGGGCGGCCAACCATTGTGCAGTTTGCGGCCAGGCCAGCTCAGGGGCACGGCTGCCGCTCAAAATGCCGGTGTGCCCGCCGGGACAGCGCAGGAAGGTTTTGTCCGCACTCCCCACCAGCTCCATGATGGGCCGGCAACAGTGTTCATTGGCCAGTTTGTCACTGGTGCCCGCCAGGGCCAGCAGGTTGGCGGACACCTCCTTGAGGTAGGCTCGCCGGTGGCCGAGGCTGACATAGCCCCGAGCGGCCTCGTTTTCCAGCCAGATGCTGTACATCCAGTCCCGGATCACCCCACCCGGATAGGCTTCCAGGTTATCCATGAAGGCGCTCTGGTTGGCGTGCTGGATGACAAACTCCCGATCATCCAGGTTGCGGATCAGGTCCACGTAACCCTGCACGCTGCTGATGGGGTCGGACAACTTGAAGCCGATGGCGTTGACCCAGGCCGGTGCATAGGTGGCACTGGACGGCAGGCGGCGAAAATTCACCCCCACAGCCTTCAACGCCCCGTTCAGGGCGGCATACTGGCGCCCGATCTGACCGTTGGCGTGACCATCCAGCGCCGTGCCCACGGTCACAATGTTGCGAATGTCCGTATCCCCACTGAACGCCTGGTAACAGAGGGCAAATCCACCCCCCATGCTCCAGCCATGCAGCGACAGCGCGCGCTGACCGCTGTGTTGGCGAACCTGCTGCAGGCATTCCGGCAACAGTTTGGTAACGTAGGTAGCCAGGGTATAACGGGCGTGGCGGCGATCGGGGCTGCCCCAGTCAATCAGATAAACATCGAAGCCCTGTTCCAGGAAATACCGCACAAAACTGCGCTCTGGAAACCAATCGTAAATCAGCATGTTGACCGCCAGGGGCGGCACGATCACCAGGGGAACAGGGTACCTGGCTGCCGGCTCTCCACTGCGTCGATAGTGCCGCAGACGCACCAGCCCGTTGTCCGCCACCACATCATAGGGGGTTTTCCCCGCAGTAATCAGGGTATGGGGGCGCAGGACCCGCTCGCCCACGTTGGCAATGAGGTGCTTGACTCGTTTCGGCTGAATACGTCTTAACATGGATGACTCTCCTGGATTCAGGAGCGCAGTGTACTGCATGGGATGACGCAGTCAGTGACCTTGGTGAGCGGGCAGCGGGCTCGCCAGTCAATGGAGACGACAGGGAAAACAGGAGGAACAGATGGTGCGCCAGGAGGGACTTGAACCCCCACGCCTCTCGGCACCAGAACCTAAATCTGGCGTGTCTACCAATTTCACCACTAGCGCATGATGTTGAGAGGCGCGCATTCTAGCAAGTTTTCCAGCGATGTGAAACGCTTTTGCGGAGCACCAACAGATGGGTGTCTGGACCGTTTACGCGCTCTCGATCTGCGACAGGAGAGCCGCTCGCTGCTCCACTGAGAGGGCTTGCCACAAGGGCAGTAAACGCTGCATGGCCAGGGGGATTTGATCTTCGATCGCCTCCGCGCCCTCCGTTGTGAGGGTAGCCAAAAGGCCATCAAGGGAGAAGTCAGTGACATCCTGCAGCCCGCTGTCCTTGACCCGGTCAGCGGACTCGATCAAGGCGTGCACCCGGTTACCGCCCGCAGAGGCCGCCTGCTGCAACGCCTGCTCGGTTTTCGCCATGCACTGGGCGTAAAGGTCGGAGCCCTTGTCACCGGGCACATAGAGACCGATGGACACGCTGATTTCCAGTACCTCGCCACGCAATTTGGCTTTGAAGCCAGCGATGGTCTGGCAGATTCTTTCCGCCAGACGGGATGCACCATCCGGACCGGCAGTGGGCAGGGAAATGGCAAAGCGCGACAGGCCAATACGGCCAACCCCGTCTTCCTTGCGCACATTTTTTAGCAGCACTTTGGAAATCTGTTGAACCAGGCTGTCGGCGCCCTTGCGGCCGATTTTAAGGAACAGGTCGTTGAAGCGATCCACTTCCACCAGCATCACGGCGATATCGTGATTATGGCGGGCCACAAAGGACAGGTCTTTTTCCAAGTGTTCCTTGAAGCTGCGTTCGTTGCTGAGGCCGGTCAGGGTGTCCACGCTGGCCACTTCCTGCAACGTTCGGGTGTTGCGCTGGTAGGTGGCATGGGCATGGGCCCGGGCTTTCAGGTCGGTGGAGTTGAACGGCTTGGTGATGAAATCCGTCGCGCCCTGCTGCAGGGCCTGCTCCTTGGCTTCGTCATCGTTCTCGGCGCCGGTGACCACGATCACCGGCAGGTTACGAATACCTTCATCCTGGGAGGTACGGATGGCTTCCAGCAACTGGTAGCCGTTCATCTTCGGCATGTTGAGGTCGGTGAACACCACCTGGATGCTGGAATCGTCGTGAATCATATCCAGGCCCTGTTGACCATCCTCAGCCACTACCACATCGAAGTCCGCCCCCAGCATCTTGACGGCGGACTTTCTCATCACCTTGGAATCATCGATGAGCAGGATTCGGGTTTGGCTCTCGGAATCGGCATCCATCTGATTTTCGACGGCTTCGGACATGGATTTAGGGCTCCCGGCGGAACGAAAGGATTACCTTCACTATAGACAGTAATGGACCTTTGGGTAGATTAACCGAGTTAGGAACCCCTGACATCTGAGAAACTGATCACAGTTCAGGCACTCAGGTGCCGGAAGCACCGCTCATCAATGCACCCACTTCCTTGTCCAGCTTTTCCAGACGCCCATTGAGCTGGCTGCGATGGGCATCGATGGCTTTGATGGCCACTTCCAGGCTGGTGATCCGATCATCAAAATCCGCGGCATTGCCCAGGATGGATTTCATCTGTTGCAGGTCTTTTTTCAACGTCTCCGAAGTCTTGGCCAGGGTTGTACTGCTTTCCTTTATTTCACCCAGTTGCTTTTTCAACGCTGCGTGTTGTTCCTCAGAAGCACTGACCTTTTTGCTGAGACTGCCAATGGAACTGCTGCTGGATTTCAACCCGCCCTGCAACGCCTTCACATCCTTGACCAAGCCTTCAATTTCGGGGCGGTTCTTTTTGTTGGACAGATCCCACAGCTTACGCACTTCGCTGTCCAGCAATTTGATGTCGGCCACCATCTGGTCGCCGGACTTGCTGAGGGTGTTATCCCGGTTTTCCAGGTTTGACTGCAGCTGGGATAACACCTGCTCCGCGGTTGCCAGGTTTGCGGTAGACGCTTTCAGGCTGCTTTGCAGGCGCTCGATTTTATCCCACAGGAACCAACCGCCCCCGGCGCTGAACACGATCAACACAATTACAACAGACCATAACCCTGCCTGACTGGAAGACGAGGCGCCGGTTGCCGGGCGGGAAGGTTTTGGGGAATTGGCCTTGGCGGGTTTGCCCCGAGTGCTCTGCCGTTGTGCCAACTCATCGCGGGCAGGCTTCATACTGAGGTCGCCGAGCGGATCATTCGTCATGTCTTGGATATCCAGTGGTCTTGAACATGGCGGACATTATACAGATATATCCGCTCTCTCTCCTAGGCTGATCGGCTATTCCACCACTGGGCAAACGCCGCCAGGGTTTCACGGATGTCGGTTTGGGGCTCATAGTCCAGCTTGCGGCGGGCACGCTCGATGTTCAGGGTGAAGGAATTGCCCATGACGGCGACCTTGTGGCGCATCAGGTCGGGCTCCTGCTCCGAGCGCCGCAACCGGTAGAACGCCTCCACCGCGGACGCCAGGGTAAACGCCACGCCATAGGTTACCTTGCGGGTGACCGTGGGCAAGCCCACCTGCGGCATCAGCTGGTTCACCAGATCCCAAAAGTTCACCGCCTGGGGGTCGCTCAGGTTATAGACATCACCACAGACATCATCGGGGCCGAACACGGCGCAATCCAACCCCAACATCAGATTGCCGATACTGGTCATACTGATGATGTTGCGGCCCTCCCCCACCTGGGTCAGGCGTCCGGCCTGATGGCTGCGGATCAGCCTGGGCAGAATGCTGTGATCGCCGGGCCCCACCACAAAACGGGGCCGCAGCGACAGGGTTTTCATCTGTTCGCTGTGAGCGCGCATGACCCGGGTTTCCGCCTGGTATTTGGTGCGGGCGTAATGATCGGCAAATCGCGGCGGCAGAAAATCTTCTGTCACGTTAAGGTGGTCATTGAAATCGAAGTAGACACTGGGCGAGCCCAGATTCACAAACCGCTGCACCCCGGCATCCATCGCGGCCGCCAGGACATGTTCGGTGGACTGGACATTGGCATGGTAGTAATCCACATACTCCCCCCACACACCGGAGCGACCGGCGCAATGCACCACCACATCCACATCCTTGCAGATGAGCTTGACCAGGGGCACGTCCTGCAAATCTCCGCGGTAGTAATGGGCGCCGGTGGCGGCTGCCAGTTGATTGCCCAACTCCAGGTTGCGACCGCTGAAAAATACTTTCACGTCCGGCCGGGTCTCGCTCAGGTAGCGCACATAATGGCTGCCGATAAAACCGGTGCCCCCGGTGATCAGAATTTTCATTGCGAGGTTCCCGCCATGAACGAGAGCAACAGGGACATGGTGCGCTGGTGATTGGGCATAAAGGGCAGAAAATCAAAGATCGGCCGCACATGGCCATAACCCGCTTGCAGGTGCAGTTGTACCGGCTGCCCAACCGCCTGCGCCGCCTGCAGCATCTGCTGGGCATTGCGAGGGCCAATCACCTTGTCACGATCACCGTGCAGCATGAGGATCGGCACCTTGCCTTCACCCACGTAGTTGATGGGTTTGACGGACTCGAAGCCCGGTTCCGCCGGGGCAAATATGTCGGAATACACCGGGGAAACCTCGGGCCGGAAACGGTACACGCCGGATAAACCGATGACCCCGCCGATATCAGACTCCGTCAGCCCGGCCAGGGCCCGGTAACGTTCGTCCAAGGCCACCATGCAGGCAATATGAGCGCCGGCAGAATGCCCCATCAGGTAAAGCGGTGCCGCACCAAATCCATAGCGGGGTCCCTCCCGTCGCAACCAGGCAATGGCATGGGCTACATCCTCTATGAATACTGGATAGCGCACCGTCGGGTACAGGCGGTAGCCCACTACCGCGCAGGTAATGCCGTAGGCCGCCATGGCGGAGCCCAGATAGGCATATTCCGCTTTGTTGCCGGAGTGCCAGCCACCGCCGTGCAGGAACACCATCTGGGTACCGCGAAGCGATTCCCGCGGCAGGTAAATATCCAGGGACTGCCCGGCATCCCGCCCGTAATGCAGGTCCTGAATGACCTTGCCAGGGCGGTGACCTGCCCAGCGCAAGCCGGTAAACAGGCCTTTGCGCAAGCTGGTTTGCACCCGATCCAGGGAATGTTTGATCATGACGAGACAGGTTGTGGCGAATGTTCAGGGATTCGCAAAGACAACGTTTTTTCCTTTCTTGTATTGCGGCGTCAACAGCCGGAGCTTTTTGTCGGAGGTAATCATATACGGAATGAACACCGAAAGGGTATCGGGATGGATATGATTCAACTCCACCCGTATACCCGGTTGCGAGGTTTCAGTATCGGTGCGGGTGGCCAGATAGTCCATAAAGAAGCCCGCCGCCCGTATACGACGCTCGCTGGCCAACTGACTGGTCTTGGTCACCAGGGATTCCATCGCGCGTTCAGGGTTGCCTTCCCGCAATGAAACCGGAGTGCCGATCAGACGGATTTCATTGTCGTGTCCCAGCATGGCAACGAAGGGAAAAAAGGTGCCCTGCTCCACCAATTCCGGCGCCAGCATACGCAGCCCTTCATCCAGCAACGTTTGCAATTCCCGGCGGGCGATTTTGGAGGACACCGGCGGCTGACTGACGCCACCCGGTCCCGCGCTGGCCTCTGAGGCTTCGGCATGATCCGGTGGCCGGCTTTCGCCCATGGCCCCTTCTGCAGAACACCATGGCGATCCTATCAAGGTCAGCAGGGCAAACAGTATGTATAGGTACGACCTCAAATCCCGTGTCTCTTAAAATATCGTTAAAAAGCCCATGCAAACCTTTGACTTTCTAACTGGTTATAATTAATACTCTTCCTAATAACACTAGAATAATAAACGGCCACTCGACTTGGAAGCGATCCATGCAGGGTAAACTCAATAGCCGACTTTCCAACAAACTCTTCTTTGCCGTCATGGGCACTGCCCTGCTCATGGGTCTTCTTCTCAGTATCGTACAAATCATGCTGGATGCACGTCAGGCCCGTAAAAGCCTGGAAACCGAAGCCCAGCAGATCCTGGCCATGATGAAAGAACCGGCCACCCAGGCGGCCTATAATCAGGATGAGATTCTGGCGGAGCAGGTGGTGCAGGGGCTGTTCCGCAACAACGCCGTCTTTTACGCTGCTGTATCCATTCCCGAAAAGCCGCCCCTGGCGTCAGAATTCCGCAATAAAAACATCATTCCCTATCGTTCTCTGATTTCCTCCATTTTCGGCCAGGAACTGAGTTATACCCTGGAACTGCGGGGCATCGCCCCCGGCGCCGAAAACCAGGGTCGCAATCAACTGTTCGGCAACCTGGAAGTGAGCCTGGACCCTTCCGGCGCGGCCCATGAGTTTATCGAGCGCAGCAAAACCATCATCCTCTCCGGACTCACCCAGGCCATTGTGTTCGGCTCCGTTTTGTACCTGATATTCCAGGGTTTGATCGCCCGCCCCATGACCTCGCTGCTGAGTTCGCTGGAAGAGATCGACCCCATGCGTCCGGCGCAAAACCAGTTGGATGCACCACGGGGACATGAAGATGACGAGCTGGGGGCCTGGGTTCAGAAGATCAACGACCTGTTCAAAGCCATCGAGAAATACAACAGCAAACGCCGGGTGGCGGAGGCCCATGTGGAGCGGCTCAGCAATTACGACATGCTGACCGAGCTGCCCAACCGCAACATGTTGCTGCGCCGAATTGAACAATCCATTCAGGACGCAAACCACCAGGACGATATGTTCGCGGTGCTCTATTGCGCTCTGGATGATTTCAAATCCGTTAACCTGCTGCACTCCTATCACGCCGGTGACAAATTACTGCTGACACTGGCGGATCGCTTCCGTGCAGACCTGGACCCCACCCACACCATTGCGCGGGTGGGCGGTGACGTGTTTGCGATGGTGATTCCCAACCTGGATAACCACTACCAGGCAGCGGATGTGGCGCAGAAAGTATTGGACAGCGTGCGGCGCCCGTTCCGCCTGGATAATCACAACATCAGTCTGTCGGCCACCATCGGCATCACTATTTACCCCCACGACGCCGCCACCGCCGATCAACTGCTGAAGAATGCAGAGAACGTGATGCAGCTGGCCAAATCCCAGGGCGGCAACAATTATCAGTTTTATGTAGCCAATGTGGATCAACGCATTCGGGAAACCAAAGTGCTGGAACGCCAGCTGGCCACGGCGGCGGAAGACAACGAACTGCAACTGGTGTTTCAGCCCCAGGTCAATCTGGTGACCGGCGATGTGCGCGGCGCCGAAGCGTTGGTGCGCTGGCATCATCCGGAGCGGGGCATGATCTCGCCGATTGAATTTATTCCCCTGGCCGAGCGCACCGGCGCCATCGTCGCCATCGGTGAATGGGTGCTGAAACAATCCTGCCATGCCCTGCGGCGCTGGTTGGAAGCGGGCTTCCACAACCTCACCATTTCCGTGAACGTCAGTGCCATACAGCTCCACCAATCCGACCTGGTCAACACCGTGAAACGACTGGTGCGGGAAACCGGCATCCCCCCGCAACACCTGATGCTGGAGATTACCGAAACCGCGGTGATGGAAAATGTGGATCTGGCCATCCGCCTGCTGAAACAAATGAAAGACATCGGAGTACAACTGGCCATCGACGATTTTGGAACCGGCTATTCCTCTCTCAGCTATCTGAAAAAAATGCCCATGGATGAAGTGAAAATTGACCGTGCCTTCGTCCAGGACATGCTGGAAGACCCTGACAACGGCACCATCGTCGACGCCATCATCCAACTGGGGCACAGCCTGGGCCTGTCGGTTATCGCTGAAGGCACCGAAACCCTGGACCAGATCAAATACCTGCAGGAATGCGAATGCGACGTGGCCCAGGGTTACTACTACAGCCAGCCCATCCGGGAGGATTCATTCCTCACTTTCCTCAGCCACCAGCGCAACCAGGTCAAGAGCGCCACCCAGCGCGCAGCCAAATCCACAGGCCCCGTATTGAATAAATCCAGCTGATCCTCTACTCCATTTGGCGTATTTGATCATTCGCACCACCTGCCGTTTCTGGGTAAAATGCCTGCTTTGTCGTATCGACTTCACTAGACGAATTAGGACTACACACCATGAGCGAAGATGCAGTTGTCATTGTTAACGGCGCCCGCACCCCGATGGGTGGCTTTCAGGGTTCACTTGCTTCCGTCACCGCCACCGAGCTGGGGGCCATCACCATTCGTGAAGCGGTTGCCCGTGCCGGCATCGCCCCGGGAGACGTGCAGGAAGTAATCATGGGCTGTGTGCTGCCTGCCGGTTTGAAACAGGGCCCTGCCCGCCAGGCGGCCCTGGATGCCGGCCTGCCGGAAGCCACCGGTTGCACCACCATCAACAAGCTGTGCGGTTCCGGCATGAAAGCCACCATGCTGGCCCACGACCTGATCAAAGCCGGCACTAACGACATCATGGTGAGCGGCGGCATGGAAAGCATGTCCAACGCGCCCTATGTGTTGGAAAAAGCCCGCGCCGGCTATCGCATGGGCCACGGCGAGATCAAGGACCACATGTTCCTGGATGGCCTGGAAGACGCCAAAACCGGTCGTTTGATGGGTTCCTTCGCCCAGGAAGTGGCGGATAAGGAAGGCTTGTCCCGGGAAGCCATGGACGAGTTTGCCATTGCCTCCCTGCAGCGGGCCCAGCAGGCCATCACCAACGGCAATTTCAAAGATGAAATCGTGCCGGTCACCGTGAAGACCCGCAAAGGTGAAGTCGTGGTGTCTGACGACGAGCAGCCGGGCAACGCCAACCTGGAAAAGATCCCCACCCTGCGCCCTGCGTTTGCCAAAGACGGCACCGTGACTGCCGCCAACGCCTCCTCTATTTCCGATGGTGCCTCCGCGCTGGTGTTGATGCGTGAATCGGTGGCCCAAGCCAAAGGTCTGCAGCCGCTGGCCCGCATCGTGGCACACTCCACCCAATCCCAACACCCGTCCGAGTTCACGCTGGCCCCCATCGGTTCCCTGCAATCCCTGTTTGAAAAAACCGGTTGGAGTGCAGCAGATGTGGATCTGTTTGAAATCAACGAAGCCTTTGCCATGGTCACCATGCTGGCCATGCAGAAGCACAATATTCCCCACGAAAAAGTGAATGTGCACGGTGGCGCCTGCGCCCTGGGTCACCCGGTGGGCTCAACCGGCTCCCGCATTATCCTGAGCCTGATTCATGCGCTGAAGCAACGTGGTGGCACGAAAGGCGTTGCCTCCTTGTGCATCGGCGGTGGCGAAGCCACCTCCATGGCCATCGAGATCCTCTGATCCAGTTCCCCTGTGATCCAGTCCCTCTAAGCGCATTAGCGAGGCGCTGATTCAGCGCCTCGCACCCCCCTACCTGACATACCTTTTTACACTTTTACAAATGGTTTCACTTTAAACAAACAATTGTGACCACTTGGTCTAGCGGGGATTTTCACACTCCCTACAATAGACAGGCTATACATTCCTGCAGGTACATGGAGTCACACTTTGAAAGCGTTACCCTTAATCATCGGTTTTGGTGGCATCAATGCCGCTGGACGGTCATCGTTCCATCATGGCTATCAGCGCATGGTGTTCGACAGTCTTGATCAGGCCCGCCAAGCCGAATGCCTGCAAAGCCTTGCTGTGTTGATGAAAAACGGTAGCGAGAAAAACCTGAGCCAGAGCGAGATTCTGGCGGGCACCCTGGTTCGAAAAATTGAAAAAAGCCATTTCGATGTGGAACGGGTAAGCCTGCAAAAGCCGGTAAAAATGGATGGCCAGAATAAAGAACTGATTTTCAAACTGCGTAAAAAAGATCTTCCCAATACCATCCCGGACAACTGGCACGTAACCCTGAACGGCGACGAAGCCACTGTGGTCTGTGACGACGCCACGCGTATTCTGCTGGAAGATACCCAGCCCTACCCGGTACGGGCAGCCGGTCAAATCCCCAGTGGCTTTGAACCTGGGGACACCTACAGTTCCCGCAACCATCCCCGCGGTTTGCAGTTGGCCACCTACGCGGTGTCCGACGCCCTGCGTTCCACCGGCATCCCCTGGGACCTGATTCAACAGAAAGTGGACCCGCAAAAGATCAGCGTTTACGCCAGCAGTGCCATGGGGCAGCTGGACGAATACGGCACCGGCGGCATGTTGCGCAGCAACCTGCAGGGAAAACGGGTCAGCTCCAAGCAATGCCCCATGGGCTTCTCCGATATGACCGCAGACTTCGTCAACGCCTACGTGCTGGGTAATGTGGGCAACACCGGAGCCATGGCCGGGGCCTGTGCCACATTCCTTTACAACCTGCGCATGGGCCTTCAGGACATCCAAAGTGGTCGCGCGGAAATTGCCTTGGTGGGCGCCAGCGAAGCCCCGATCCTGCCGGAAGTCATGGAAGGTTACCGCGCCATGAGCGCGCTGGCGGACGATGAAGGTCTGCGCAAACTGGACGGTGTTGCAGAAGGCGAAGTGGATTATCGCCGGGCCTGTCGCCCCTTCGGCAACAATTGCGGATTCACCATTGCAGAAGCATCACAGTTTGTAGTGCTGTGCAGTGACCGCCTGGCCCTGGAACTGGGGGCTTCAATCTATGCGGCAGTGCCCGAAGTTTTCATTCATGCTGACGGCATCAAACGCTCTATATCCGCACCGGGTATCGGCAACTATCTCACCGTTGGACGGGCCTTGGATTGCCTGAGCCAGGCGCTGGGCTCCAACGCTGCCCTTAGCCAGACCTTTGCCATGGCCCACGGTACCGGCACACCGCAAAACCGGCAAACCGAGTCCCATATTCTCAACACTCTGGCAGAAGCCTTCGGCATCGCAGAATGGCCGCTGGCGGCGGTGAAGTGTTTCCTGGGGCATTCCATCGGTGTCGCAGGTGGCGACCAGATTGCGGCGGCACTGGGGGTTTTCGATCACCAGATCCTGCCCGGTATTACCACAGTGCAAGGTTTCGCCGATGATGTGCAACGCTCTAACCTGTCACTCAGCAATCAGCACCGTGACTACGGTGCTCGGCATTTTCAGGGGGCACTGATCAACGCCAAAGGGTTCGGCGGCAACAATGCCAGTGGCGTGATGCTGTCTCCCCAGTGGTGCGAGGCCTTCCTGCAGAAACGCCATGGGGCCAAAGACTGGTCCGCTTATCAACAACGCCAGGAAGCGGTGCAGGCGGCACAACGGAAGTATCACGATGATGTTCTGACGGCAATTCCGGCGTCCATTTATCGTTTCGGTGAACCGGAAACCAAAGGCGAACAACTGGGAATATCCCGCACCGCGATCACCATCCCCGGCTATCCGGAAGTAGACCTGAAAACCGATTTCGACTACTGAAACCCTGCCTGAAAAACCAGACGCCCGGTTATATGAATGTTTTCTGTAATCGGGCGCAGTTATTAAAACCCTGCTGCAATTTTGTTGCTTTTTCCTCTTCACATTTTTTGTACAAAATCAGTTTGTGATGGTTCCCAAAGCTTTTCAACAAGTTAGAGAGCCGCAACAACCATAGCGCCACAAAAGCCGACTTTTTTACCTCGGCAACCTTCCGTAAATACATTATATTTTTCAGTAACACCAAATCGTTGTTCGTATTGCGCGCTGCGATCCAGCCAGCAATACGCACCGGAAAAACCACGAGTGCTACCCCACTCACGTTTGGAAGGAGCAAGGTATGTTCGACATCATCGAGCAGGCACACCTGGGTGAACTGCATTTCAAATCCGATCCCGCCAGCGGGCTCAAAGCCATTATTGCCATCCACAACACTAAACTCGGCCCCGCTTTGGGTGGCTGTCGCTGCATTGATTACGCCAGCGATGAGGACGCGATTCACGACGTCATCCGCCTGGCCCGGGGCATGAGTTATAAATCAGCGCTGGCCAAAGTGCACCAGGGTGGAGGCAAAGCGGTGATCCTGAAACCCAAAGAACCTTTTAATCGCGGTGCGTTGTATAACGCCTTTGGCCGCTTTGTGAATGAGCTGGGCGGGCGCTACATCACCGCCATCGACAGCGGCACCATGTTGGAAGACCTGGATGAAGTGGGCCGGGTTACGCCTTATGTCTCCGGTAATCTAAGCGACGGTCTTGATCCCTCCCCCAATACCGCACTGGGTGTGCTCGCCGGCATGAAAGCCGCCGCCCTGCAACGTTATGGCAGTGCCAAACTGAAGGGGCTGACGGTGGCCATTCAGGGCATTGGCAACGTGGGATTTCATCTCGCCTCCCTGCTGTACGAAGAAGGTGCCAAATTGTTGGTGGCGGATCTGGATGAACAAAAAGTCAATCAGGCACGCAATGCGTTTCATGCCGAACCCCTGGCGCCGGATCAGTTTTGTTCCGCCCACTGCCATATTCTGGCGCCCTGCGGCCTGGGTGGGGTCATCAACCAGCACAGTATCCAAGAACTGAATTGCGACATCATTGCCGGTTCTGCCAACAATCAGTTGGCTGCACCGGAGCTGGGTCAACGCCTGCACGACCTGGGCATTCTGTACGCACCGGATTATGTGATCAATGCCGGTGGACTGATTCAGGTTTCCCTTGGCATGAGTATGGCTATGGGTAAGGGGATGGGTAAGGGCACGGCAAAACACCATGCCTCCCAACAGGCTATCGCCAACAAGACCTGGGGTATCAGCGAAACACTCTACGATATTTTCAGCCGATCCTGCGTTGAAAACCTGCCGCCGTCCACCGTGGCCGACCTGATGGCGGAAGAGATTCTATACGAAACACACGGAGGGGCCTAAGCCATGCAGTACACGAAAACGCCTTACCAACAAAAACAAATGATCGACGCGAACGGTGCTGTGGTGGGCTCGTTACCCGAATCGATAAACGACGAACTGTTGCTGAAAAGCTATCGCACCATGGTGATGATCCGCACCTTCGATCAACGGGTGGTTGCCCTGCAACGCACCGGCCAAATGGGTACCTACGCCTCGTGCCTGGGTCAGGAGGCCATTGGCACCGGAATCGGCTTGGCACTGAAAAAAGACGACGTGTTTCTGCCCTATTACCGGGATCAGGCCACCCAGTACCTGCGCGACATTCCCCTGCATCAGCAAATGCAATACTGGGGTGGCAACGAATGGGCCAACCACTTTTCCGGGATTGCCCAACAGGATTTTCCCAATTGCGTTCCCATTGCTACGCAAGTCACCCACGCCGCCGGGGTGGCCAGCGCCATGAAAATCCGCGGCGAGAAGCGCTGTAGCCTGGTGACCTGTGGTGAAGGCGCCACCTCCCGTGGCGATTTTTACGAAGCCATGAACCTGGTGGGCGTGTGGCAATTGCCCATGGTGATGGTGGTGAACAATAACCAGTGGGCCATTTCAGTACCCCGCAACATCCAGACCGGGGCGGAAACCATCGCCCAGAAAGCCGTCGCTGCCGGCATCGAGGGTTTTCAGGTGGACGGCAACGATGTGTGTGCCGTCTATGATGCGGTGCGCTACGCGGTGAACAAAGCCCATAGCGGTAAAGGCGGCACGCTGATCGAGGCAGTGAGCTACCGCCTGGGTGATCACACCACCGCCGACGACGCCACCCGCTACCGTTCCCACGAGGAAGTGAACGAGGCCTGGAAACGGGAGCCTATCAAGCGTCTGCAAACCTATCTGCACGCAAGCGACTTGTGGAACGAGGGACAGGAACAGACCCTGCAGGAACACTGCAAGCAGGAGGTGGAGCAGGCCGTGAAAACCTATCTGTCACAACCGGCCCAACCGGTGGCGGATCTGTTCGACTATCTGTTTGAAGAGACCCCTGCTCACCTGGCATTACAAAAACAACGGGCGCTGGAAAAAATGGCCCGCCTGGGAGGTGAATGATCATGGGCATGCACGAAAAAATTGCCGACCTGAACCAAAAACACAAACCGGTGGACACCAAAACACCCCATGTGGTCACCATGATTGAAGCCGTCAACATGGCCCTGCACCGGGCGATGGACGCCGACCCCAATGTGGTGGTGCTGGGAGAGGACGTGGCCACCAACGGAGGTGTGTTCCGCGCCACCGTGGGCCTCAAGGATCGCTTCGGCCATAAGCGGGTAATGGATACGCCGCTGGCGGAAACCCTGATTGCCGGCATCAGCGTTGGCATGGCGGCACAGCAACTGCGCCCGGTGGCGGAAATCCAGTTCATGGGATTTATTTATGCGACCATGGAGCACATCGTGTCCCATGCCGCACGCCTGCGTAACCGCACCCGGGGCCGCCTCACCTGCCCCATGGTGTTGCGGGCGCCCTACGGTGGTGGCATCCACGCACCGGAACATCACTCGGAAAGCACCGAAGCCCTGTTCGCCCACATTCCCGGTATCCGGGTTGTGATCCCCTCCTCGCCCACGCGCGCCTATGGGCTGCTGCTGAGCGCCATTGAAGATCCGGACCCGGTGATCTTCCTGGAACCCAAGCGTATTTACCGCATGGTAAAGCAGGAAATCTATGACGATGGCGTAGGCCTGCCCCTGGATACCTGCTACACCCTGCGGCAGGGCGATCACATCACCCTGATCAGCTGGGGCGCCATGGTGCACGAGACCCTGCAGGCCGCCGACAAACTGCATCAGCAAGGTGTCTCCGCAGAGGTCATAGACGTGGCCACCATCAGCCCGTTGGACATCGACACTCTGGTGGCCTCAGTGCAGAAAACCGGGCGCTGCGTCATCATTCAAGAGGCGGCACGACACTGTGGCGTGGCCGCGGAAATCTGTGCCGCCATTCAGGAGCAGGCATTCCACAGCCTGCAGGCCCCCATCGCCAGGGTCACCGGTTTCGACACTCCCATGCCCTACCTGCAGCGGGAAAACGTCTACATGAACAGCGCCAGCGACATTGTGGACGCCGCCATCCACACCCTGGAGGTCTCATGAAATACTTCAAACTACCGGACCTGGGGGAAGGCCTGCAGGAGGCGGAAATCGTCGAATGGCACATCCAACCCGGGGACCAGGTCAGCACCGGCCAGATCATCATTTCGGTGGAAACCGCCAAAGCTATCGTCGACATTCCTGCACCTCAGGATGGCGTCATCGCCGCCTGCTTTGGGGACGAAGGCGACCTGATTCACACCGGCGAACCCCTGCTGGAGTTTGTCGGGGAACAACAGGAAGATAGCGGCACCGTCGTCGGAAAAATGGAGTCCGCCAGCGAGCATTCCGAGCGCGAACAGTTTGTCATCGGCAGCCCTTATCGGCCCGGCCCCACTGTGCCCCTGGCGACGCCAGCGATTCGTGCCCTGGCCAAACGCCTGAACGTGGATCTGAGCAAGATCTCTGGCAGCGGCAACCATCATATGATCACCAGTGACGACGTGGAGCGGGCCGCCCGCCTGACCCAGGACTTGGGGGAAGCCCAGAGCCTGAAGGGTGTGCGCCGCAGCATGGCCCGCAACATGGCCAAGGCCCACGCGGAAGTGGTGAGAGTCACCATCAACGACGACGTGGACATTGATCACTGGCAGGCGCAGGAAGACATTACTCTGCGACTGGTGCGGGCCATCGCCAATGCCTGTAAACAGGAACCGAACCTCAATGCCTGGTACGACAGCAGCAACGATACATTCCGTGTCATTGAAAAAGTGGACCTGGGCATCGCGGTGGATACGCCGGATGGTTTGTTCGTTCCCGTATTGCGGGATGTGGCAACGCGGGAGACCGGAGACCTGCGCGACGGCATGAACCACCTACGCCAGGACGTGAAAAACCGCACCATTCCCCCCAGTGAAATGAGCGGTGCCACCATCACCCTCTCCAATTACGGCACCATCGCCGGCCGCTATGGGAACCCCATCGTGGTGCCCCCCATGGTGGCCATCCTCGGCGCGGGCAAGATCTACAACAACGTGGTGGATACCGGCATCGCGTTTGCCAGTCATCGCTTCCTGCCGCTGAGCCTGAGCTTTGACCACCGGGTGATTACCGGCGGCGAGGCAGCCCGGTTTCTGAAAGCGGTGATGGAGGATCTCAGTATGAGTGATTGAGGAGCATCATTGATGATGCTTGGTGATTAACCGGCGGATTTGATGGCTTCGATCTCATCAATGGGAAACGGCCTGGATATGCCATAGCCCTGGGCATAGTCCACGCCGATACGCTGCAGGAGTTCCGCGATATCGTCATTCTCAACAAACTCGGCGATGGTTTTCTTGCCCATCACATGCCCGATGCGATTGATGGACTCCACCATGGCACGATCAATCTCGCTGCCCACCATATCCTTGATGAATGCGCCATCAATTTTCAGGTAGTCCACGGGCAGGTTTTTCAGATAGCCGTAAGACGAAAAACCGCTGCCGAAATCATCCAGGGAGAAACTGCAACCGATGGCACGGAACTCTTCAATGAATTTCAGGGTGGAGGACAAATTCGTCACCGCGATGGTTTCGGTGATTTCGAAGCAGATTTTTTCCGGCGGAATGTCATAGCGTTTGAACTGTTCCCGCAAATACGCCGGAAACTCCTTGTCCCCCAGCGTAAGTCCGGAAAGGTTCACCGAAATATCGCCAATGCTGTGCTGCTTCAATGGGTTTTCGTTCAACCATCGGAACAGGGTCCTTACCACCCAGCGATCCACCTGGGGCATCAGATTGTAGCGCTCCGCCGCCGGCAGGAAGGTTCCCGGAAAGACGATTTCCTTGTCGTACTGCAGCCGCAGCAAGACCTCATAGCTCTTGCCGCCAAATGCATCACCGGACAACGCCACAATAGGCTGTACATAAAGCTGGAACCAATCATGTTCAATGGACTCGGAGATGCGGGAGGCCCACTCCAGTTGCGTCTGGTGGGACGCCAGCTGGGTATCCTTTGGATCATAGATGTGAACCCGGTTACGGCCGGAATTCTTGGCGGTTAAGCAGGCGGCGTCCGCCATGTTCATCACATCTTTCACAGTTTCCAGCTGGGACACCAGGTGCACCAGACCCACACTGGCCGCCGGGTTGAAAACCCGGCCATCCCAATCGAAGCGCATGGCCTGGATTTGGGAGCGGATTTTTTCCGCCACGTTGAGGGCATTGACCTCCTCACAATTGGTGAGCAGGATGGCGAACTCATCGCCCCCCAACCGGGCCAGAACATCGCCGCCACGGGTGAGCTGACGCAGGATCAACGTCACCTGGCGCAACAGCTCATCACCGGCCACATGGCCACAGGTATCGTTGACCAGTTTGAATTGATCCAGGTCCAACAGCAGCAAGGTATGGTGTTCATCCTGGTGGTGGACCTCCTCCAGGGCCTGATGCAAACGGCTTTCAAATTCCCGTCGGTTCACCAGCCCGGTGAGGGGGTCGTGGCGGGACAAAAACATCAATTGCTCTTCATTGCGCTTGCGTTGGGTAATGTCGAAGACAAACCCCTCCACAATCGCGTCGCGGCCCCACTCCGCCCCTGAAATCACTTTTGCCGACACCGATAGCCAACAGACCTGGCCATCCCGACGAAAGCCTTTCATTTCAAAGTGATGCACCCGCCCCTTCTCCATGATATTGTGCGTCAGGCCACGGTAATCGGATTCACTGAGAAAATCCGTCACCTCGCGCCGGGCGAAATCATCAATTAACTCCAGGGGACTGGCGTATCCCAGAATGGTGGCCATGGCCGGGTTCACCGCAATCAGCTGCCCTTCCAGGTCGCTTTGGTAGATACCCTCTGCTGCGTTCTCATAAAGTGATCGATAACGTTCCAGGTTCTGAATGGATTGCCGCTGTGCTTGTTGTTTGGCATGCCGCTCCAGGTTGATGCTGTCCGCCAACGCCATGGAAAACAGAACAATCTCCAGAGTAACCCCGAACTGCAACAAATACTCCGTCAGGATGGTGACGGGGATCAGACCCATTTTCGACAGGGAGAACAGAGCCGCCCCTACAAAATACACCAACCAACCGGCCACAAAATAACGCGCCCTACGCAAACCCCGGTACAACAACACTGAACCGATGACAAGACAGATCAGGGTACTCGGCAAAACCAGTATCGTGGCCAGCTTAACCGCCAGGTTATAGGGCACGAACAGGGAGACCGAGGACAGCAACAACGCCACCGCCACCACGCCCGCCAGCAACCAGGCCGCTGCCGGCCAGCGCCGTGACAAATCCAGGAACGAGATGGTGAACATACAGCGGAACACGGCAGCAAAGGCGATGAACAGAATCAGGCTGGACTGGTGCCAACCTTTCAGCTCCGGCCACAGATACTGGTACGCCAGACCATCCATGGAGACCTGGAACAACAGAATGGCAGCTCCATAGCCCACGTAATACAGATAACTTTGATCCCGCACCACCAGAAACACAAAGATGTTGTACAGGATCATCACCAACAGCACCCCCACAAAGGCGCCCTTCATCAGCAAGGTTCCCTGCTCCACATTCCAGAAGGCATCCCGACTCCAGACCCGCAACGGGATTTCTACGGAGCCTTCACTTTGCACCCGCAAATAGAGCTCCAGCGAGCCGGCTTCCACCGCCGGCATTTCCATCACAAAATTTCGGTGCCAGATCGGTCGCTGCCAGAACGAACGCTGATCGCCGGTGCTGGTTCGGTTCACCACCACCCCCTGGTTCAGGAAATAGAGATCCAGTTGATCCAGCAGGGGATAGCCCACTTCCAGCAGATACTGATCGCCCTGCACAAAAGCCGGAATCCGCACATGAATCCATACAGCATCAGTGTTAAATCCCAGGTTCACAATGGGCGCATCCACCGGCTGCCAGGCGTCATCCAATTGTTGCTGCAATAGATCCTCGATCTGCAGACTGCCGGTGGGGTCAAGCAGCTGTTTGGCGGGCAGCACAATGGGAAAATGGGATTGGTTGGAGGGGGACTGAGGCAGACCGTAGGCGACGCCACAGCAGAACATCAGGGCCATGAACACAGCCGACATCATTGTGCAGCAATGCGTAATGCGCCTGCTTCCAGGCAACCGGCTGTAACGGATCGGCTTCATAAAAAAACGGTCAAATGGTCATCTTAAGCAAGTCCCCAAGTTCATTAAATCATAGCTTAGAACCTGGCCTGGAACAGGTCTGATTACAATTTATTTCAGAACATCAATAAGTTAGACACGTAGCTCAGCTAAAAAGGCGCGAATTCGCTCCGCATTCTTACCCAGGTCGCTTTTGCCAACCCGGCTCACGGAACGCACGTCCACCCGCGAGCCACCTTCCGCCAGCCCGGTAACCCGAACGGTGATATCGTCCACGAAGCCAAACCAAAAGGTGGTGTCCGTGGCTTCCACCAGGCCAAGATCAGGGTCCACCGCCACGATCTGCCAACCCAGCTCGCTGGCTGCCTGCTGGATTCTGGCCACAACCTTGGCCTTGTCCTCCGCCAGCATGAGCGGCCCCAGGTCAGGGTAGAACGCCTGCTGGGGCTCACGATTCGACGCGGCAGACTGCGGCGGATTAGCCCCTGGCGGGCGTTGCGATGAGATAGGCGGCGGGTTATCCCAGGTGGTGGCGATGTCATACAACACCGGCACCTGGCTGGCCTTCAGGCCAAAATGGAAGACCATGGCCACCGGTACCGCCAGCACCAGGATTACCCAGACCCCTTGTTGCGTGGCCTGCCTGTAGTGCCGGCGCAATGCCAGGAGCACGGCCACCCCAGCCAACGCCAGCATAATCGCTGCCGTGAGTGCCGCCCCTGCCAACAGCGGCAGTGCCAGTGCCAGGCCCCACCAGCCAAAGCGCACACCGAGGGCGAGCACCGGAAAACTGAGCGCCACCACCACCGCCAGCGGCAACAGCACCGGTACCAGTTTCATGAATTTATCCATTTTACCCCCTGATTGCGGGTTGTTTGTGTGCTGGCTCATGGCTCAGGATGGCTCCGCCTGCCGCGCCATGACGTGGTAGTAGCGCCCCAGGGAACGATAGGGTTCCTGCCGGGAAAAGCGCTTTTCCAATGCGATGATGTCTTCTGCAGAACGCCGGCTCTGGATGTCTTTGTGCATGTAGTCGTGAAACACCCGCACCCCGCTTTGGCAATCTATCTGCCAACCCTGCTGCGACAGGAAATTCACCACAGGGTCGGGCTCCAGCGGATAGAGCGGTGTCAGCCCCTTGCCACTGCCCTGCACCTGGTCGTTGCTCACGCGATCAAAATAACCCCGCACCAGACTGCGGAACACCGTGGAATGGCGATTATAAAACATCAGCGAAAGATGGCCGCCAGGTGTCAGCCAGCCCTGTAGAATGGCCAGCAGACCCTGCCAATCCTGCACCCACTCCAACACTGCGTGACACAGAATCAGGTCGTAAGGTTGTGCCGGTGCCGGCAGCCGCTGGATGGCATCGCAGATAAAGGTGAAATGCTGATCCAGCTGTTCAGCCTGCGCCGCCAGCCGGGCATTGTCCACCATCACGCGGGAGTGATCACAGAGCGTGATATGATGGCCGGCTTGCGCCAGTTTGCGGGAGAACTGCCCCTCCCCCCCTCCGGCATCGAGTATCCTCAGCGGCTGCGCCAGGCGATCGCCCATGACCTCCTGCAGATCCCGCTCGAGAACCGCCAGCCGAATACTGCCTTTGGTGCCGCTGTAGATCCGCTGGGAAAACTGCAGCGCCAGGTCATCGAAATTGCGATCCATAACCAAAAACCAGCGCCCCCTAACCAATATTGCTTAATGAACAGACTGTCAAAATTCGTCAATCAGTGCCGTATCCAGGCGCTTTTGCTACCGGGTTCACAGTTGTTGGCGACCACCCCTGTCAGATTTTGACACTCTTAACACTTTTGAAGGTTGCCGCTACTCCACTTCGACAGCGCAATTTACACTAACTACAACAAACCGCTAAATGAAAAAAACAAACAGCGCTCAGCATACCAAGCCCATTCGGGTATTCCCTGGGACTGATAAGGCTAGTTGTACGGTTATACGAGCGGTTAATTGAGGTTAATCGAGGTTACTCAGCATGATCAAACTGATTCAGACTCACTTGAAGAAGAAAAAGATTCAAGCCCGGGCTTCAATGCCAAAGCAGGTGGTCATGGTGAACAAGGAAGATATCCAGCGCAAACTGGCGGAATACAAGCCCGGCACCCAGGCCCGCAAAGCCAATTTCCAGGGGCCCACCCTGAACCGCCAGGAGTTTGAAAGCGCGCTGTAAGCCACCGGCTTCCAGCTCCGCCCAGTCCAGCCCCAGCTCATCACGCAATTCATCAGAGGGTCCCGTCCAGGTCAGGTTATGGACACTGAACGGGCTCTCACTCACGACGGCCTCTCCAGCCCAGTGCCTTACCAGGCTTTCTCCAGCACCGAAATCGCATCATCCAGATCCACTTCCACCGGGTTGAAAATAATGGACCCGTCATCCAGGGCCATCTCGGCAAGTTTCTGAATCTGGTCCCGGCTTACCTTGCCGGTTTCTGACAGGCTGCGGGGCAGCTTGCAACGGCGATACAGCTCATCGCGGATCTCGCGCAGGGTATTGATGGCCGCCCGGCCACGTTCAGCGGGCGGAGTCCTGGCATAGACCTCCGCTCCCGCCAACGGCAGCAACAGCTCACCGATGACGTCCCCCCGCTCCGCCAGGTTGTACTCCAGCACATAGGGCAGGAACAGGTTCATGCACAGGCCGTGGGGCAGATGGCAGAGCGCACCCAGGGAATGCCCAAGGGAATGCACCAAGCCCACCATGGAGTTGGAAAAGGCGATGCCTGCCATGGTGGAGGCCTGGGCCAATTCCAGGCGGGCATCGGCATCGTCCGGTGTGTTCAGCACCTGCATCAGGTTTTCACTGATTTTTTTGATGGCAGACACCGCATAGGCATCACTGATGGGGTTCTTGCCCATGCCGGTGAACGCCTCCACCGCGTGGGTCATGGCATCCATGGCTGTCATCGCTGTGATGTGGGCCGGCAGGGTGAGGGTCATGCGGGGATCGAGAACCGCAGCGTTGGGCAACAGGAAATAGGAGGTAAAGGGCAACTTCACGCCCTGTTCCGGATCGGCGATCACCGCCACCAGCGTCACTTCAGACCCGGTGCCCGCCGTGGTGGGCACCACAAAGAAGGGCTTCAGTGGTTTGGTCAGCACCCCCACTCCGGAAAACGCTGTCAGGTCATCACCGTCTTCCGACACCAGGATATTAACGCCCTTACTGGTATCAATCACAGAACCACCGCCCACGGCGATAATCGAGTCGCAGCCGCTGTCACGATAAAGCTTGGCGATCTGGGTCACCACCGTGGTGGACGAATCCGGCGGCACGTCATCGTAGATTTCCACCACGTCCATGCCGCTTTCCGCAAAAGCACCCAGCACATGGTCAATCAAACCTGCACCCCGCACACCTTTGTCGGTGATGATCATGGGCCGTGAAGCGGCCAGTGTGAGCAGCTCGTGGGGAATGTGCTCAAGGGCGGCGTTGCCGGCCACAATTTTGACCGGACAGAAAAATTCATAATAGGATTTTGTCATGGTATTAACCCCAAACCAGATTCTTTGCTAAACGCGAGTAAATTTTGCCACCATCGGACAGTTTCTGTTTCAGCGACAGTTGCGGGTATCGTTTCAAGGCCCTGACGGCCACAAATTTCGGCAAGATCAGGCTTTCCATTCGGTTCAGGCAACGCACCAGTTTCATGGCGTGGGCAACTTCACCATCCAGCAGGATGCGATCGTTGGCAAGTGCGCGGGCGGTGCCCTCCTGAAAAGAAACAACCAGGAATGCGTGATTGAGATGCTTGAATTTCAGGGACATATCGGGTTTGCGGGGGGCTTCACTGCCAATGTAGCTCAGGTTGCCATCAGCGGTTTTTTCCATCACAAGGCTGGGGCCACTGGGCAACGCCCGCATATCGAACATGAACCCGTCCGGCAGTTTTTGAACTTCCCTCTGAATGGTTGAATCCACCTGGCTGGCGGCTTCGAGTCCCCGGCCGATGACATCCATCATCAGGGCCACATAGGGGCGTTTGAGCGAACCTATATTGAGAGAGCCTATATTGAAGTCGCCAAGATTGAGTTGCGGTAGTTGTTTCATATTTCACACTTCTAGTGGTGCTATGGGGCTGGGGTCTTTCAAAACGCTTAATGCTAATTGCCTGAGTGTAGGACGTCCACAAGCGCGCACGACAAAATGGTCATGACCGGCCATCCAGCCACAATTTTAATGAAATATGGAAAGAAAATGATAAATGCCGGGGCTCACCACCGATCAGTAACGCAACCTGGCATCCAGTTGATCCACGGCTTCGCACCACTCTGAATCCTCTTCAATGGCGCTTTTCAGGAATTGAGCCTGGGAGTCGCTCCAGAAAGGAGCCTGCTCAATGCGTACGCCATCGGATAGTGCCCGATGCCGACTGATAAATTCGTCAATGTTTTCCGGCTCATTGGGTAATCCTAACTGCTTGAATAAGTTACACATTGAGTAGTACACGGAATCCATAAGATACGCTCCAACTGGCTGTGTTTCTCATTACATCCTGCACGTTGCCGGCCAATTGCGCCAGTTTTCTCTTAGACAAATTCCCCATAACCGTTTACACCACCATTGCCAATGGACATGACACTACCGGTGTTGAGCACACCAGTACACCATTGACGGATGCATCCCACAGGGGAATCCCTATAATGATGGCCACAACAACGACAACAGGTGATCACCTTCATGAGCGAACTTAAACAACAATTTCAAGACGCGGTGGATTTTGTTCAATCCGGCAAAGGGGACTTCAAGCCGGATAACAATCTAAAACTGGAGTTCTATGCACTGTTCAAACAGGCTACCGAAGGGGATGTCAAAGGCAAGAAACCGGGTCTTACCGACTTTGTCGGCCGTGCCAAGTACGGCGCCTGGGAAAAACTGAAAGGCACATCTTCTGACCAGGCCATGGAAACCTACATCGGCAAGTTGGCACAATTCCGAAAATAATCCCGTCGACTATCCGTGCGCTTTCTCCTGTATGCCTAGAACAACACTGAGTCATACAGGAGAAAGCGCACGGGCTCCCCTGCTTGTACAACCTCACCCGGTGGGATCACTGCAAACCCGTTGCCCCAGCAGGCAGACGCCAATACACCCGAGCTCTGATTAGGATAGATCTCCACCTGCGGCCCCTGCCCGCCAGTCACCAAACGGGCGCGTAAATAATCCTGGCGATTGCCGGGCTTGCGCGTGCTGAACGCGGCAGGCACGCGCACTTCCGTGGGCAAAACCGAGTTGGCTCCCTGCAGTTTGAGCAACCAGGGCCGCACCAACAAAGCAAAGGTAACAAACACCGCTGCCGGATTACCGGGCAATCCCACAAACGGGATGTCCATGATGGCGCCGAACGTGAACGGTTTGCCGGGCTTGATGGCCAGCTTCCAGAAAGCCAGACGACCCAGCTTCTCCAGGGCCGCCCTGACATGATCCTCTTCACCCACCGAAACACCGCCACTGGAGATCACCACATCCGCTTCCGTGGCAGCACGCACGAATGCGGATTCTGTTTCCACTGGCCCATCGGGTACCACGCCCAGATCGAGGATTTCCATCCCCAGGGCCTGCAACAAGCCGATCAAGGTGTAACGGTTGGAGTTATAGATCTGGCCGGCACGCAATGGGGTACCGGGCTCAACCAGTTCATCTCCGGTGGACAACACCGCCACTTTCAGAGGTCGATAAACTTCAATATTGGCCACCCCCACGGAGGCCAGCAGCCCTAATTCCTGGGGGCGCAAACGGGTTCCAGCGGCCAGCACCCGCTGACCCTGCTGGATATCCTGGCCGGCCGGACGCACATTTTCCCCCGCTTTGAGCGTGACATTGACGCTGACACCGGCCCCGGTGGCGGTCACATCCTCCTGCATAACGACGGTGTCAGCGTTTGCGGGCAGCTCCGCCCCGGTAAAAATACGTGCTACAGTGCCAGGCTGCAGTGGCTCTGGCGCCTGGCCAGCCGCGATACGTTGGGATACGGGATATTCTGTGCCGGGAATCAAGTCATCATGCCGCAGGCAGTAGCCGTCCATCGCGCTGTTATCGGCCGGGGGCACCTGTACATCCGACACCACATCCTGCGCCAGAACCCGACCCAGTGCCTGCGCCAGGGGAATCTGCTGGGTGTCCACAGTAGGAACAGCAGACTGCAGAAGGCGCTCGAGGGCCTCCTCCATGGGCATCAAGCCCGGTTTGTCGCAATGACTCATCCGCGGGTCTCACAGGCGTCGACGTTGAGCCGGCGTTCGGTAATGAGTTTTACGAAGTTACAGGGTTTGTGGGTGGCGTCCAATTGCTGCTGGATAATACCATTCCAGGCCGTGCGGCAGGCATTGGTGGAGCCCGGCATGCAGAAAATCACGGTGTTGTTGGCCAGGCCGCCCAAGGCCCGGGACTGCACGGTGGAAGTGCCAATCTCGCTGAAGGAGATGTGCCGAAACACCTCGCCGAAGCCTTCGATCTGTTTATCAAACAGCGGCGCGACGGCTTCCGGTGTGGTATCGCGACCGGAGAATCCGGTGCCCCCGGTAATCAACACCGCTTCCACGTCCGGCGACGCAATCCAGGCCGACACAATGGCCCGAATCTGATACACATCATCCAGGGAAATTTGCTTGTCCGTTACGTCATGGCCGGCACCGGTAACGCTCTCCACCAACAGGTTTCCGGAAGTATCGGTTGCTTCCGTACGGGTATCCGACACGGTCAATACGGCGACTTTTACGGGAATAAATTCGGCTGCTGCAGTCATGATCACGCGAGTCCTGTTGCATCATTCAAGAAAAAAAGGAGGCATTGTCAGCCCCCGGTCATATTCATAAAACGAACGATTTGTGGTTCGTCCTGCAGGTCAAAGTAATGCTGCTCGGGTTTCAGTCCCATGGCATCCACGATGGCCTGTCTCAAAATGGTATCATCATCGGTACTGCGCACCACTTGACGCAAGTCGACAGAATGTTCGTTCCCCAGACACAGCAACAGCCGGCCTTCGGCGGTCAGGCGCACCCGGTTGCAGTCACCACAAAAATTGTGGCTGTGGGGGGAGATGAAACCCACCTTGCTGGGGCAGTCTTCAAAGCGGTAATAACGGGCCGGGCCACCGCTGTTGTGGGTGGTGGGGTGCAGTTCGTAATGGGCCTCGATGCGGCTACGCACTTCATCCGACGGCATAAAGCACTCATCACGCTGATGCTCGGATATATGACCCAGCGGCATTTCCTCGATGAAGGTGATGTCGATTCCGTTATCCCGGGCAAACTCCACCAACGGCACGATCTCGTCATCATTGCGGCCTTTCAGGATCACCGCATTGATCTTGACGCTCTCAAACCCCTGCGCCAGCGCCGCCTCCAATCCCGCCAATACCCGGGACAAATCGCCGGTGCGGGTCAAGTTGCGAAAGCGCTCCGGGTTGAGGCTGTCCAGGCTGACATTAATTCGCTTTACCCCGGCCTGTTTCAGCAACGGCGCCGATGTGGCGAGCTGGGAGCCGTTGGTGGTCATCACCAACTGCTCCAATCCGGGCATCTGCCCCAGTTGCTGCACCAGGGACATCACATTGCGTCGCACCAGCGGCTCTCCACCAGTGAGGCGAATTTTACGGACACCCAGCTCCACAAAAACCCGCGCGATGCGCTGGATTTCCTCCAGGGACAGAATCTGATTGCGGGGCAGGAACGTCATTTCCTCCGCCATGCAGTACACGCAACGGAAATCACAACGGTCAGTGACGGAAATTCTCAGGTAGTTAACCCGGCGACCGAATTTATCCACCAGTTCAGTCATCGGCATCTCCTTCAGTCAGCTTTGCTCGCTGCCACTCCAGTTCCATCTGTTCCAGGCTGGCCTCATCCAGGGAAACGCCCTGCTGTTTAAGGGCCTGCTCCAGGGTGCGAAAGCGCTGTTCAAATTTTTGGTTGGCCTTCATCATGACCACTTCCGGGTCCAGTTTGTAATGCCGTGCCAGGTTCACACAACAGAACATCAGATCCCCTAATTCATCCGCGATCAGGCGGGTGGGAGCATGAGCGTAAACCTCCGCCCCCAGTTCACCGATTTCCTCTTCCAGCTTGGCCATCACCCGCTCTGGTTCCTGCCAGTCAAAACCCTTTTTCGCCACCACAGCTTGCAGCTTGTGAGCTCGTTTCAAGGGCGACATACCGCCGGGCATGGTGTCCAGGATGGATTCCCCCAACTGGTTTTTGGCCGCTTTCTCCTGCTGTTTGATGCTATCCCAGTTGGCTTTGATGGCCTGCTCGGAAATGGTCTGGCCCGGCTCTATCCTGCTTTCCAGAGTGCCTTGTGGGAATACGTGAGGGTGTCTGCGCACCAGCTTTTGTTCCAGTTCGGCCAGCACCTCGTCAAACTCAAAGCGGCCTTCTTCCTCAGCCATTTGGGTGTAAAACACCACTTGGAACAGCAGATCGCCCAGCTCTTCCCGCAGGTGGTCGAAGTCACCCCGGGCAATGGTGTCCGCCACTTCATAGGCCTCTTCGATGGTGAAGGGAACAATGGTTTCGTAGGTCTGTTTGAGATCCCACGGACAGCCGTATTCCGGCTCCCGCAGGCGGGCCATCAGATAGCGCACCCGCTCCAAAGGGGTGGCGGTGCGAAGATCAATGTCTGGACTTCTCATTTCTGGCTGGCCCCTGGTGCGACCGGCGCACCTCGATGACATTTGAAAGTTGATTGATCCGACCCAGCACATCCCCCAACCCGGCAAGACTGTTGATTTCCATGGTTACCTGCATGGTAGCGGTATTATCCGCGGGGTTGGACTTGGTGTTGATGGCGGTCACGTTAACCCGCTCGTTGGCCAACACCAGGGTGATGTCCCGTAGCAGTCCCTGGCGGTCATAGGCCTTGATGAATACCTCCACCGGATAGGTGTGACCGGCTTCTGCCGACCATGTAACGTCCACCACCCGGTCACCGTGGATTTCCATCAAACGCTGCAGTTCCTTACAATGTTTGCGGTGTACGGTGACACCGCGCCCCACCGAAATGTAACCCACAACCTCATCGCCCGGCACCGGCTTGCAGCAGCCGGCAATGGACGTCATCAGATTGTCCACCCCGTTGATGCTGAACTCGGACGTGATCGGATTGACCCGCGGTTTGCGGATATCCAACGGCAGCAATTCCTGCTGACCGCGCTCGTTGTCGAACTCCTGAATGCTGTTCAACACCTGGCTGACCCGCAGATCGCCGGCGCCAACCGCCGCATAGATATCGTCCGCGGTTTTCAGGTTGAGGGATTGCGCCACCCGATCCAGGTTGAGCTTGCCCACATCCAGACGCTTGAATTCTTTTTCCAGCAAATCCCGGCCGCCTTCGATATTCCGATCCCGGTCCTGAAGTTTGAACCAGTGAACCACCTTGGCCCGGGCCCGGTTGGTGCCTAAAAAGCCCAGGGTTGGTTGCAGCCAGTCGCGGCTGGGTCGGGATTCATTGCCTTTCAGCACTTCCACCTGCTCGCCGGTACGTAACTGGTAATTCAGCGGTACAATGCGACCGTTGACCTTGGCACCACGGCAGCGGTGGCCCACTTCAGTATGGATGTGATAGGCAAAATCCAGGGGCGTCGCCCCCTGTGCCAGATCCACCACATGGCCTTCGGGGGTGAACACATAGACCCGCTCGTCGATGATGTCTTCACTGAACTGGGACAACACACTGCTGACCGCACTGTCCCCCAGCTCCTCCTGCCATTCCAGCACCTGCCGCAGCCAGGCGATTTTGCCATCGTAGCTGTCGCTCTTGCCGGTACTGCCTTCTTTGTAACGCCAGTGGGCACAAACACCGAGTTCCGCCTCATCGTGCATATCGTGGGTGCGGATCTGCACTTCCAGCACCTTGCCTTCCGGGCCTAACACAGCAGTGTGCAGCGAACGGTAGCCGTTCTCTTTGGGCGTGGCGATGTAGTCGTCAAATTCACGGGGAATATGTTGCCAGATGTTGTGCACCACACCCAGGGCGGCATAACAATCCCGAATGTCCGGCACCAGCACCCGCACGGCACGGATATCGTAAACCTGATAAAAGTCGATGTTCTTGCGCTTCATTTTGCGCCAGATACTGTAGATGTGCTTGGCGCGCCCGCTGATGTCCGACTCCACGCCCACCCGCGCCAGCGCACCGTGCAACTGGTCCACCACCTTGCGGATGTAGTCTTCCCGGTCCAGCCGCTTTTCATCCAGCAGTTTGGCAATGCGCATGTAGGCATCCGGCTGCAGGTAACGGAAGGAAAGGTCCTCCAGCTCCCACTTCAAATGACCGATACCCAGGCGATGAGCCAGGGGCGCGTAGATATCAAAGACCTCCCGCGCCACCTTCTGTTTGCGTTCCTCCGGAGCGTTTTTGACCGCCCGAATGGCACAGGTCCGTTCCGCCAGCTTGATCAACGCCACCCGGACATCATCCACCATGGCCACCAGCATTTTACGCAGGTTGTCCAGCTGGTCGGTTGCCTGCCCCAACACCACCGCGTTTTCCGGATTCATAACGGCGCTGATGGCCGCCATGCGCAACACACCTTCAATCAGTTTTGCGATGTCGCCGCCAGCCCGTTTGCTCACATCCCCCAGGGAAGCCTTTCCCTCACGCACTGCCCGATAGATCACCGCCGCTTTCAGGGCATCAGTATCCAGGTGCAATTCCGCCAGGATCTCCGCTATCTCCAACCCGGTGTGAAAACTGTTACTGCTCTCCCAGCGGGCGTCATCGCGCGCCACAGCGGCGTTTTCCAGCTCCTGGGCGTACAACACCACCGCCCGCAGACCGGCTTCGTCAGTGATCTCCACCTTGTCTTTGAGACGACTGATCCAGGCATCCAGATCAACGCTGCCGTCTTCACGAATTACCTGTTGATTGCGTACCGTTACCATAGATTATTCCGGTTCAAATACGGCGATGGATTCCACATGGGTGGTGTGGGGGAACATATCCATCACACCCGCCTTGAGTAATTTGTAACCCTGCTTCTTCAGCTCACCGGCATCCCGCGCCAGGGTGGCGGGATTGCAGGACACATACACGATGCGCCGGGGTTTGAACACCGTCATCTTCGAGACGATCTCCAACGCGCCGGAACGCGGCGGATCAATCAAGATTTTGTCGAATCCACCTTGCCCCCAGGGCTGGTCATCGAACGGCTGGGTCAGGTCCGCCCCGTAAAACGCCACATTATCCAGGCCATTGTGCGCAGCGTTCTCCCGCCCCCGCACCACCATGGCGTCATCCCCTTCCACACCCACCACCTGCGCCGCCCTGGTGGCCAGTGGCAGAGTGAAATTCCCCAGGCCACAAAACAGATCCAGGATACGCTCGTCCGGCTGCACGTCCATGAATTCCAGCGCCCGGGCAATCATGTCCTGGTTGATCTCCTGGTTTACCTGGGTGAAATCCGTGGGATGGAATTTCATTTCCAGATCAAACTGGGGCAGGCGGTAATGCAGACGTTCCTCCCCTTGGGGCCACACCTTGTGCACAGTGTGGTTGCCGCCGGGCTGCAAATAGAGCTGCAATGCATGCTGCTCACAGAAGGCCTGCAACCGCTGTTGATCCTGCTCGCGCAAGGGTTCCAGGTGGCGCACAATGAGTGCAACCCCATCATCCCCTTTCGCCACTTCGATCTGGGGCAGCGAATTCTTTGCGTCCAGCGACATGATGAGCGCCTTCAGTTCCGGGAACCGCAAGCCCACCTCTTCCGCCAGCACATGACACTGATCGATCTGCGCCAGGAAGCTGTTGCGTTTTTCCCGGAAGCCCACCAGTACCGCCTCTTTCTTGATGACAAACTTCACACCCAAACGGGCTTTACGGCGGTAACCGTAAATGGGGCCGATCATAGGCGGCAACACTTCCTGTGGCTGCAGCGCACCGAAGTGCTGCAACTGTTCCAACAGCACCCCCTGCTTCATCTCAATCTGGGCCTGTGGGCTCATGTGCTGCAGGCTACAGCCACCACAAATATCCGCCTGGGCACAACGGGGCGCAACCCGGTCGGGGCTGGCCTGGAGCACGTCCACGGCGCGACCTTCATCGAACTTGCCGCGCTTCTGCGTATACACGAAGCGAACGGTTTCGCCAGGCAGGGCGCTGTCCACAAAGGTGGTCTTGCCCTCAATGCGACCGATACCCCGGCCGTCATGACTCAATGCGGTGATGTCGATGGTCACCGGGTCGACGGGCAGGGACTGTTTGCGTTTTCTTCTGGCCATGTACAGCAGAACCTTAACTGATCTTAATTCATCTTGCTTATTGCAACCGGTTGCACCGATGATCGCGGGTCATTGCCCCGCCGGGCCTGGGCTCTGGGGTGTGACGCCCGCAGCCTGCCATTGTTGCAAAAATTCTTTGAAATGCGGACGCTCTTCCCGCTGCAGGTAGTCCTGCACCAACGCCAGTTCCATCCGGTAACCTTCATCCATGATGACCCCGCGGATCAATTGGAAACGCAGGTACACCAACCAGGTGTTGAGCACGTCTGTCTCGCAGTAATTGCGAATGCCCTGAATATCCCCAGCCTGGAACGCGTCCCAGACCTTGGCGCCGCTCATACCCATCTTGCCGGGGAAGCCCAGCAACGCCGCCATCTGGTCCAGAGGCACAAAGGCCCGGTTGTTGTACAGTGCCAGCAAGTCCATCAGGTCGGTATGACGATCGTGATAGCGGCTTAAATAATTATTCCATTTGAAATCCCGGTCATCCTGGCCCTGATCCCAATAGCGCGGACTGGCCACCCCATGCAGCATAGACCGGTAATGCAACACCGGCAGGTCAAAGCCGGAGCCATTCCAGCTCACCAGGGTGGGGGAGTAGCGCTCAATGATGGCGAAGAACTTTTCCAGAATGGTTTTTTCATCGGCATGTTCGTCCCCCAGGCTCCAGACCGCAATCTGGTCGCGGGAGCGGAACACAGCGGAGATGGCAACAATGCGCTGCAGGTGGTGACGCAGAAAATCGTTGCCGGTTTCCTGTCGCCGCAGATTGAACAGGGCTTCTGCCGCTGCCGCATCATCCAGGCCATCGAGCCCGAAGACGCGCCTGCCGCCCTCAACGTCCGGAACGGTTTCTATATCAAAGACGAGTACGTTCATGATCAGGCCGGGTCAAACACGCCCGTGGAGAGGTAGCGATCGCCACGATCGCAGATGATGGCGACGATGACGGCGTTCTCCAACTGGCTGGATAACTGCAACGCCCCGGCCACTGCACCACCGGAAGATACACCACACAGGATACCCTCCTCACTGGCCAGGCGGCGCATGGTGACTTCGGCATCCTGCTGGCCGATATCGATCACCTGATCCACCCGGGACGCGTCAAAAATCTTGGGCAGGTATTCTTGCGGCCAACGGCGAATTCCGGGGATGGAAGCGCCTTCCCGGGGCTGCAGGCCGACAATCTGGATGTCTGGATTCATTTCCTTCAGGTAGCGGGACGTGCCCATAATGGTGCCCGTGGTGCCCATGGCGCTGACAAAGTGGGTAATTGAGCCTTCGGTGTCCCGCCAGATCTCGGGGCCGGTACTGTCGTAGTGGGCCAGGGGGTTGTCCTGATTGGCGAACTGGTCCAACACCAGACCTTTGCCTTCCCTCTGCATCTGATCGGCCAGATCCCGTGCACCTTCCATACTTTGCTCTTTGGACACCAGAATCAGCTCAGCACCGTAAGCGGACATGGCCGCCCGACGCTCTGCGCTCATGTTGTCCGGCATAATCAGAACCATGCGATAGCCCTTGATGGCCGCCGCCATGGCCAGGGCAATCCCGGTGTTGCCACTGGTGGCCTCAATCAGGGTATCGCCGGGCTTGATGTGCCCCCGCTCCTCTGCGTGCTGGATCATGCTCAGGGCCGGCCGGTCTTTTACGGAACCAGCGGGGTTATTCCCCTCCAGCTTGACCAAAATGGTATTGCTGGTGTCCCCCGGCAGGCGCTGCAAACGCACCAGCGGCGTATTTCCTACAAAATCTTCAATCGTGGGATAATGCATTGTTCCGATTAACTGTTTGTTTAAGCGGGGCCTTATTGTACCCTGCACGGGTGCAAGACGCATAATATTACTGATTTTTTATTACAGCGCCGCCACAGCACAGGGACTGGATAAGGAGAAGATGGCTATACTGATCAGAAAGCCATCGGTCGCACAACGTGAAGCCAAAAGAACGATTTAACCTATTGAAAGGCATGGGATTACGCTCCCGAGCACTGACCATCAGTCTGGTGCCGGTGTTGGTCATCGGCCTGGTGCTGGCGAGCCTGTTCACGCTGCAGCGTTTCAGTGAACTGGACGAATCCCTGGAGAACCAGGGGGAGATGATCGCCGCCTCCTTCTCCCATGGCATCTTTGAGAGCATGACCCAACGTCAGGGCCACACCCTGCCGTTCTACGCCCAACGCATCCTGGAAGAGGACAACGTGCGCTCGGTGGCCATTCATGAGGTGGACGGCACCCTGATCACCCGCGCCGGCCCCAAAATGCGGCCCCTGCCGGAAGGCGTCGCCCTGCTGCCGGACCCGAACTACAAACACGCCACCCACCGGCTCACCGACACCACCCTGCGGGTCATTCATCCCATTTTCCCGGCCTCCTCCTACCATCCCCTGGCCGGTGGTGACGCCAATGCCGGCTGGCTGGAAGTGGAAATTGACCGCTCCAACCTGGTCATTGCCAAATACCGCAGCCTGCTGTACACGGTCGTGCTTTTGATCCTGGCCCTGGCGGTCAGCGGCGCTGTGGCCCTGCGCTTTGCCAACGGCATCGGCCGGGTGGTGGAAGGCATCAATAACGCGCTTACGGATATGGGCAGCGGCAACCTCGAAGTGCGACTGAAAGAGGACGCCTACGGTGAATTGCGGGCTTTGCAGTCTGCGCTCAACCAGTTGGGGTCCTCCATCCTGGAAGGCCAACAGGAGCTGCAGCAGAACGTGGACCAGGCCACCGAAGACCTGCGGGAGACCCTGGAAACCATCGAAATCCAGAACATCGAGCTGGACCTGGCCCGCAAAGAGGCGCTGGAAGCCAGCCGTATCAAGTCCGAATTCCTGGCCAACATGTCCCATGAAATCCGCACCCCATTGAACGGCATCATCGGCTTCACCAACCTGCTACTGAAAAGCGATATTTCCCTGACCCAACGGGATTATCTGGACACTATCCAAAAGTCCTCAGAAAGCCTGCTCTCCATCATCAACGACATCCTGGACTTCTCCAAAATCGAGGCCGGTAAACTGGTGCTCGACCAGATTCCCCTGAACTTCCAGGAGGTGGTGGAGGACGTGCTCACCATGCTGGCCCCCCTGGCCTACGAAAAGCACCTGGAACAGGTCAGCCTGTTCTATTCCGACGTGCCCACCGGGGTCATCGGCGACCCCCTGCGCCTGAAGCAGATCCTGACCAACCTGGTGAACAACGCCATCAAGTTCACCGAGCATGGGGAAGTGGTGATCCGGGTAATGCTGGACGACCAGAAGGACGACATGGCCACCATCAAGGTCACCGTGTCCGACACTGGCATCGGCCTGACCAAGGAACAGCAGCGGGCCCTGTTCAGCGCCTTCCGCCAGGCTGATACCACCACGGCCCGCCGTTTTGGCGGTACCGGTCTGGGGCTGGTGATATCCAAGCACCTGGTGGAGCAAATGCGGGGGGAAATCGGCCTGGAGAGCGAACCGGGTCAAGGCTCCACGTTCTGGTTCACCTTCCGCGCCAAGGTCCATAACAAAGATGCCGCCTACGTACCGCTGATCATCAACCAAAGCTGCAAGATTGCCATCTGCGACGCCAATGCCACGGTGCGGGCCAACCTGCGCAACACCTTACAAAAGCGCAAGATCGAGGTGCTGGAGTATTCCGATATCGGGGCTCTGACCAACCTGTTGCGCTCCCGGGACAGCACCCTGCCCCATGCGGTGATCCTGGGGGTCAACGCCCAGAAACCCCAGTACACCGATGTCACCCAATTGTGCAAACTGAACCACCATGGCATTCCCATCGTGCTGCATGGCAACCCGGCGGACCAGACCACTCTGGCGGAGCTGCTGGAAGGCAAGCAGCTGCCCCTGATTACCAAACCCCTGTGCCAGCAAAAAGCCTATGAGGTACTGGGAGCCCTGCTGGAATCCGATGCCTTCGATACCGGCGCCCGGGAAAGCGACAAGGTCACGGCGTCCCTGGAGGCGCTGACCGCCGCCGACCTGAACATCATCGCCGTGGACGACAACCCGGCCAACCTGAAACTGCTGTGCGCCCTGCTGGAAGACCTGAACGTATCGGTTACCGCCTGCGACAGTGGCATGAAGGCCCTGCACCAGATCGAGCAACGCAGCTTCGACCTGGTACTGATGGACATTCAGATGCCGGTGATGGATGGTGTTGAGACCGCTCGTCGTATTCGCGCCATGGAAGCCCGGGAGACCCACACCCCCATCATCGCCGTAACCGCCCATGCCCTCGCCAGTGAGAAGCATGCCCTGCTCAATTCCGGGATGGACGACTACGTTACCAAGCCCATCAACGAAGCCCAGTTGATGCATATCATCCACAAGTGGACCGGCGTCAATCTGCAGGCCGAGGAAGAAGCGGAACAGGAAACACCCGCCAGCCCCGCCGCTCACGAACCTGTGGATATGGCATTGGGCCTGAAACTGGCCAACAACAAAGAGGACCTGGCGGAAGAAATGCTGGAAATGCTGTTTGCATCCCTGCTGAAGGATAAAGACAGCATTCGGGTGCTACTGGAAGATGAGGATTTTGAAACCCTGCAGGAGGTTGTCCACAAACTGCATGGCGCCACCCGCTATACTGGCGTGCCCTACCTGCAGGAGGCCTCCCAGGCCCTGGAAGAAAACCTCAAACTGGAGAACTTCGACGCGGTCCAGGTACTGGCCAGCTCTCTGCTCAACGAAGTGGACCGGGTGATTGAATGGTGTGCACAGAATCGGGATATGGCAGCCCACTGACCGCAAACGCCGCAGGCTAGGATTCCAGAATCACAAACGCCACGGCGTGCTCTTTTTCATCCGACAAACTTAAATGCACCCGCGCCACCCCCAGCGCCTTGGCTTTTTCTTGGGCCGGGCCTGTGAGTTCAATAAAAGGTGCACCCTTTTCATCATTGCATACGGTGATGTGCTTCCAGGTGATGCCATCGGCAAACCCGGTGCCCATGGCTTTCACCACGGCTTCCTTGGCGGCAAAACGTTTGGCCAGATAGGCCGCACCATTCTGCTTGCTTTCAAACTCCGCATACTCCGACGCGGTCAGCAAGCGCTGGGCAAAGCGATTGCCATTGCTGGACAACTTGTCGTCCATGCGGCTGATGGTCACAATATCGGTGCCGATGCCGACAATCATCGACTGGCCTGCAACATGAGCCGTTTCATCTCTCTCACCGCCTCACCCAATCCACTGAACAGCGCACGCGCCACGATCCCGTGACCGATGTTCAGCTCATTGATATCGGCAATGGCGGCAATGGGCTCCACATTGTGGTAATGCAACCCGTGACCGGCGTTCACCACCAGCCCCAGGCGAGCGCCCAATGCCACTCCTTTTTTGATCCGCTCCAGCTCTGCCAACTGGGCCTGCTCAGTTTCAGCATCTGCGTAAGCACCGGTGTGGATCTCGATGACCGGAGCACCCGACTGTTTGGCTGCCCGGATTTGGTCTTCGTCGGCGTCAATGAACAACGACACTTCGATGCCCGCAGCCGCCAGACGGGAGACCGCATCCTGAATCCGGTCCAATTGCCCCGCTACGTCCAGGCCGCCCTCGGTGGTCAGTTCTTCCCGTTTTTCCGGCACCAGGCAACAGTGGGCGGGCGCAACCGACAACGCAAATTCAATCATTTCCTCAGTCACCGCCATTTCCAGATTCATGCGGGTCTGTAATGTCTCCATCATCACCCGCACATCCCGCTCCTGGATGTGGCGCCGATCCTCCCGCAGGTGCACGGTGATGCCATCGGCTCCGGCTTCTTCGGCCACCATGGCTGCCTGCACCGGGTCCGGATAGCGCGTGCCCCGGGCCTGCCGCAAGGTGGCAATATGATCCACGTTCACACCCAATAGAATTCGCTTGTGTTGGTTCTGCACGAAATTAACCTTTGCACGTTGATGACTGAACTTTAATGCTTGAGTTTAAATATCTGATCTTTATTGTCTGGTTCGGGATAAATAATCGTTGATGTCAGGGTGACAGCTGCTTGAACAGCTCGCGGCTATGCAAGGGTTTGTCCCCCAAATGAGGCGCCAACGCCAGCCGGCTCAATCTCTTCGCCGCTTGCGCCACCTCCGAGTCATGATAAGCGTGACGCTCGATGGCAAGCAAGTGCTCGCCACTGAAGCAGCGGGTACGCAACGGCTGCTCCAAGGTCAACGGCGAGGTGGGTAAAAACCCCTGGTCCGGCACATAAAGGTAATGCTGTTGTGAGCGAATGGCCTCGCCCTCAGCATCCCACAGCAGGGTCAGCTCGTACCCCAACTCGGCGAGCAGCTGCCGTTCAAAGCGGCGCAAAATGGGTTCGATGGGTTCGGTCCGCAACGCCTGAATCACCTGCTGGTAAAAGGCAAATAACGGGGGACTGGCCTCTTCCCGATGCAGCAGACGGACCAGCAATTCGTTGACATACAGGCCACTGTACAACTGGGCTCCCACCAGAAACACCGACGGGCCAGCAGCTTCCAGCAGACGACCGGATTTCAGCTCATTGCGCCCATCAAATCCCACGGCCAAAGGAGAGAAAGGTTGCAGCAAGCGGCCTTTGGCGCCTTGCTTGCCGGCTTTGCGCACGCCTTTGTACAGCAATGAAATCCGACCATGATGTTGCAGCAGAAAATCGCCGATCACACTGCTGTCCCGGTAGGGACGACTGTGCAGCAGATAGCCCAGATCAGTATTGGCCATCGTCGTAGCCCAGGCTACGCAGGGCTCGTTCGTCGTCCGACCATCCGCTCTTTACTTTCACCCACAGCTTGAGCATGACCTTGGCATCCATCAGGGTTTCGATGTCCTGTCGCGCCTCGGTGCCTACCTTGCGCAGACGGTCGCCTTTATCACCAATCACAATGCGCTTCTGGCTGGCTTTTTCCACCAGGATCAAGGCGCTGATGTGCCAGACATTGTTCTCGCACTCGAATTCTTCAATTTCCACCGAGCAGGAATATGGCAACTCTTTGCCCAGTTGCCGCATCAGCTTCTCCCGCACCGCTTCTGCCGCCAGAAAACGCATGGAACGGTCCGTGATCTGGTCTTCGGGATAGAAGAACTCACTTTCCGGCAGGCGCTGGTGGATTTCGGCTTCCAACTGTTCCAGTTGGCGATTGCGCAGGGCCGAGATTGGAACAATCGCAGCAAAGTCCCGCTTTTGTGACAGGGATTCGATATGGGGCAGCAACGCGGCTTTGTCCTCGATGGAGTCCAGCTTATTGATGGCCAGAATCACCGGCGCCCGATTGGAGCGCAACTTCTGCAGCACGTGATCATCCCCCTCGTTCCACTTGAGGGCATCCACCACCATCACAATCACATCCACGTCTTTCACCGAGCCGGTGGCGGCACGGTTCATCATACGGTTAATGGCCCGCGGTTCCTGCTGGTGGATCCCGGGGGTATCCACATAGATTGCCTGCACATTGTCTTCAGTTTTAATGCCCAGCACACGGTGACGGGTGGTCTGGGGTTTGCGGGAGGTGATACTGATTTTCTGCCCCAACAGATGGTTCATCAGGGTGGATTTACCCACATTGGGCCGCCCCACAATGGCTACGTAGCCACAGCGCGTGTTATCCGACATGTTCATCACCTTCCAGTTCAGCCAGGACCTTGCCAGCGGCAATCTGCTCGGCCTGGCGTCGACTCTGCCCTTCCGCCACCGCGGACAAAGACAGCTCAGTCACGTTGCAACTCACAACAAAATTCTGGGCGTGGGATTTGCCCGACACGTCCACGATATCGTAGTCGGGTAAGCCTAACTTGCGCGCCTGCAGTAACTCCTGCAGTCGGGTCTTGTTGTCTTTGGTGGTATCTTCCAGCGTGATGTCGTCCAAGCGTTGTTGGAACCAGTTCGACACCAACTGCTTGGCCTGCAGCATACCACTGTCCAGATACACCGCTCCGATAATGGCTTCCACTGCATCCGCCAGAATGGAATCCCGCCGATGACCACCAGACTTCATCTCCCCCGGGCCCAACTGCAGGCAAGGCCCCAACTGCAGCTGCTTGGCCACTTTGGTCAGGGTCACCCCCTTCACCAGACTGGCCCGCAGACGACTGAGCTGGCCTTCTCTGGCCTGGGGAAACTTCTGAAAGAGGGCTTCACCAATGACGAAATTAAGGATGGAATCCCCCAGGAACTCCAGGCGTTCGTTATTATGTGATCCGTTACAACTGCGGTGGGTCAGTGCCAGTTCCAGCAGCTCCGGGCGCTGAAACTGGTACTCGATGGTGCGGCAGAGCTCAGTGAGGTGTTTGTCCATTAACGCTTGGATTGCACGGTCGCGCTGTGATCGAAACTCAGCACAGCATCAATGTTGCCGTACAGGGGTACCCGGCGTTCGTACACGATCTGAATAGTGACCTCACCTTCTTCTTTCTGAATGATGATCTCATCCTTCGACAGCTCCACCCCGTTCACCTGAAGGCGCTTGTTGAAGGTGGTCCGGATTTCCTTGGGGCCCATGCTGCGGGTGGCATCTTCCTCAGCGATATTCTTGAGAGCTGTTTTCACCGCCATATCATCGAAATAAGGCGCCCACAGTTTCATGGCCGTGACGGCAATGAAAATCAGCACCAGAATGATGAACATGGTTGCGTACATTGAGGAGCCGATCTGCTTGTTTTTATCCATGCGCATGGTGATAACCTCTAACGGAATCCCGCTGTCTATTCCACAAAACGGTTGCGTTCAAAGCTGGGCACCCACCCCGGCATACTCATCCAGATGGCAAATGCCCTGCCGACCACATACTTATCCGGCACGAACCCCCAGAAGCGGCTGTCCCGGCTGTTATCGCGGTTGTCTCCCAGCACGAAGTAGTGCCCTTCCGGCACAGTCCAGGTTTTGGCGCGTTCAGCGGGCCGTTCCAGGGTGATCATAATGTCGTGTTCAATGCCACCCAGTGTCTCATTATAGATTTTAATTTGCGGTTGGGCGGGGGGAAGTTGGGCTTCCAGCAGTTGATTGACGGGCTCTCCGTTCAAATAGATGACCTTGTTCTCATATCGCACCTCATCACCGGGGACACCCACCACCCTCTTTATGTAGTTGATACTGGGGTTTTCGGGGTATTTGAACACCATAATGTCGCCGGTTTCGGGCTCACCAATGGGGATGATTTCCGTGCCCAGTATGGGCAGTCGCAGGCCATAGGCAAACTTGTTCACCAGGATGTAGTCCCCTACCAGCAAGGTGGGAATCATGGAGCCGGTGGGGATTTTGAACGGTTCCACCAGGAACGAGCGCAACACCAGCACGATTACCAGCACAGGAAAAAAAGAGGCCGGAAACTCCACCCACTGGGGCGCCGCTTCTTCAGCACTGCGTTTGCGTTTCAGTACCAACAGATCCAATAAATAGAAGAACCCCGTGAAGGCAACCAGCGCCACCAGAACAATTGCAAAATCAAAATCCATTCTTTACTTATCCACCTTTAACACTGCCAGGAACGCATCCTGGGGAATTTCCACCCGGCCGACCTGTTTCATGCGCTTCTTGCCTTCTTTTTGCTTCTCCAGCAGTTTGCGCTTACGGCTGACGTCACCACCGTAACATTTGGCCAGCACGTTCTTGCGCAGGGCCTTCACGGTTTGGCGGGCGATAATTTTGCTGCCGATGGCGGCCTGAATGGCCACATCAAACATTTGACGGGGAATCAGCTCCTTCATGCGCTCGGTCAGGGCCCGGCCACGGTATTCGGCCTGATCCCGGTGACAGATGATGGCCAGGGCATCGACTTTCTCGCCGTTGATCATCACATCAACCCGCACCAGGTTGCTGGGCTCAAAGCGTTTGAAGGTGTAATCCAGCGACGCATAGCCGCGACTGGTGGATTTCAACTTATCAAAGAAATCCAGCACCACCTCACTCATGGGAATCTCATAATGCAGCGCCACCTGCTTGCCCATGAATTGCATATTCTTCTGCACCCCACGCTTTTCCACGCTGAGCGTGATGACGTTGCCCAGGAACTCCTGAGGCACCAGGATATTCACGTCGGCAATGGGTTCGCGGAACTCCTCCACCTTGGACGGGTCCGGCAGATCCGAGGGGTTGTCCACCAGCACCACTTCACCACTTTTGAGCATCAACTCATAGACCACCGTGGGTGCAGTGGTGATCAGGTCAAGGTCGTATTCCCGCTCCAGGCGTTCCTGAATGATTTCCATGTGGAGCATGCCCAGGAACCCGCAGCGGAAACCAAAGCCCAATGCATCCGAGGTTTCCGGTTCGTATTGCAGGGAAGCGTCATTCAGGCTCAACTTGCCCAGGGCATCCCGGAAATGTTCATAATCATCAGAGCTGACCGGGAACAGGCCCGCATAGACCTGCGGCTTGACCCGCTTGAACCCGGCCAGGCTGGGCACATCCGGCGTTTTTGAATGGGTCAGGGTATCCCCCACCGGCGCCCCGAGGATGTCCTTGATACCGGCCACTACAAAGCCCACTTCCCCAGCTTCCAACACATCGGTTTCCAGCTGTTTCGGCGTAAACACCCCCACGGCATCCACCACATGGTCACGGCGGGTGGATTTCACCAGAATCTTCTCACCTTTACGAATGCGGCCGTGCACTACCCGGATCAACGACACCACACCCAGGTAGTTATCGAACCAGGAATCGATGATCAGGCACTGCAATTTGCCGTCGCGGTCACCCTGGGGAGCAGGAATGGTATGCACCAGGCGCTCCAGCAGATCAGGCACCCCCATTCCGGTCTTGGCGCTCACCTGGGCGGCGTCCGTGGCCTCGATGCCGATGATCTCTTCGATCTCCTGGCTCACCCGCTCAGGTTCCGCCTGGGGCAGGTCGATTTTGTTCAGTACGGGCATGACCTCCAGCCCCTGATCGATGGCGGTATAGCAGTTAGCCACCGACTGGGCCTCCACCCCTTGGCCGGCGTCCACCACCAACAGCGCGCCTTCACAGGCCGACAGGGAGCGGGACACCTCGTAGGAGAAATCCACGTGCCCGGGCGTATCAATGAAGTTCAGCTGGAATTTCTCACCATTGCGGGCCTTGTAATACAGGGTCACGCTCTGGGCCTTGATGGTGATCCCCCGTTCGCGCTCAATATCCATAGAATCAAGCACTTGTGCCGCCATCTCCCGCTCAGTCAAGCCACCGCATTCCTGGATAAAGCGGTCTGCCAATGTGGATTTGCCGTGGTCGATGTGGGCAATAATGGAAAAGTTTCTGATGTGGCTGATGTCTGTCACAGGCGCGGTGTACTTCAAAAAAGGGGTCATAGGGAAAAACTGCGGCAATTCTACCGATTTTCACTCATCCTTGCATTAGATGAATGCCACCACATTAACTGTTTGATGAATAAGGAAATAACTCTGGCTACTGGGGCCCGCCGCAGAGTCGGCGCAGTACCACAGGTTGATAGCGTTCATCATGGCGATTGCGGTGGAAATGCCAGCGCAGCGCAACAAAGCCCAGCGCCAGCCCCGCCAATCCCGCCAAAGCGGTGATCAGGTCCTCCCCCCAGCCGGCGTCTGCCAGCAGCACCGCCACCAACATGGCCAACAAGGGCATGAGGTAAGCCAGCAGCGAGCTTTTCACCATAATTTCTTCCGGCACGCCTACAATCACCTGGTCGCCAATGGCCACATCGATATCGCACAGCGCCTGCATATGGATGGCGTTTCGTCCCAGCTTGGCCAACGAGCTGTGACCGCACCCTGCTTTCGCCGAGCAACTGTCACAGGCAGACTGACGGATTGTTTCAACCCAGGCGAATCCTGGGTCTGTGGCCACCACCCGGCCGGTTTCTTCAATCATGACTTCGCCACAGGGAAAGAATGAAAGCTCACTGTATCCAATCAGTGGGCATCAGCCAAGGGTTTTACACTGGCAGCGATGCGCTCAGCGGTGTCCAGGGGAATTTCCCCCACCACAGTGATCATGGCACCGGGCAGGTTACGGTGCACCGCCACAGTGGCACCGCGCATGCTGGAGTTCTCGTTAATGGGTTGCTGGCGGGGCTCGTGAAACACCGTAAAGGAAGCCAGACCGTCAGTATAAGCCCGGGTGGTGACCTCACCCTGCCCCTGGAAGCGGGCTACCCGTTGTGACTCCACAAAGCCCTCTGGCAACCACTGCGGAATCCAGTGCTGGGCAGGTGTCTCGCTGGCCTGGTCGGGCATGTTGTCACCCGCCAGGTTACGGTTCAGACCTGCTCCCGGTTCAAAATCCCCGGCGCTGAGTGCTTGGTCCAGCTCAATGTTGACGAATTCAAACACCTCCAGCGGGTCACCACTGGCAGGCAACGTCTGGGTGCGCAACAGCACACCGGACTCGGCATCCACCCACAGGCTGTAACCATAACGATGGCCGTCCATGGGCTCCAGGTTCAGGCGCATCGCCTCCCGGCCCGCCACCCGCTCCAAACCTGTGCGTTCAAAACGATAGTATCGGGAAACCGACTGCATACCTTTCTCAAGGGCATTCCAGCGGCGAATGGGGGGATTGACCGCCATGCCGGTGGACTGTTGCGGATGCAGGCAATAAACAGAACTGCCCTTGCGGATAATTTCGGCTGGTTCACCACTCATGTGCACCACCCGCTCCCAAACCTCACCCTCAATGGGCGCATGGTAGACCTTGAGAGATACCAGCTGGCCGCCAGACAACAGTACCGAGTGGCCACTGAAACTGGATTGCTTGCCGGTTTCCAGCTTGGCAATCAACCAGTCCTGCGCCGCCTGGTCCGCCGCATAAACCGCAGGAACCAGCAAAACACCCAGTAGAATCAGGGACAACCTGGAACACCTGTTGATCATGCCGCTACTGCCCCGCATTAACCGCAGGCGCGCTTTTCTGGGACGGTTTGATCGTCACCACTCGGGCATAGGGTGTGACGCTAGCCGCGGTATTGACGGCCGCATTACTGGAATGGGAAAGAAGGTAGTAATTGAGACGATCATCCAACTCAGGGTTATACCGAATCATTTCCGGTTGCATGACCCGATTGACGCCAGCCCCGGCGTTGCTCTGGGACACTGCCATAAGGGGACTGTTGCTGGTGAGGGCCCGCGGGCTCAAGTTGACGGAGGAGGATGCCACCGCAGGCGCCTGCTGCACGGACGGCCCTGCCGCAAAGTTCTGCCAGCCCAATATCACCGCCGCCGACACCGAGGCGGCGACTGCCACATTGGCCAGGGGCTTGCTTATAAAGGTGGCGACAGCATTGCGACCGGCTTTAGGTGTGGAGAGCTCAGGCTCCTGCTCAAGGGCGGCCTGAACCCGGGCAGAGATGTCCACATCCATCCAGGATTGTGCCTGACCACCGGTCTGACGGCGTATCACCGCGCTGGCCACCTGGTAGCGACTCCACTTCCGACATAACGCCTGGTCCTGCTCGATGCTGTTCAGCACCCGCCGCAATTCCAGCTCACTGACTTCACCATCCATCAACGCCGAGAGTTCTTCTGCGTTCCTATCCAGGTCTTTGTTACCCATACTCATAACCTTTTAACCTGCTCTTTAGCCTGCTTGATACTTTTTTATGACTTTATGACCCAGGTTGTACAGGTTTAGACCCGCATAGCCTGGATACGTTTATCGATTGCTTCCCGCCCCCGGAAGATCCGGGATCGGACTGTCCCTACCGGACAATCCATAACTTCCGCAATCTCTTCATAACTAAGACCGTCAAATTCGCGCAATGTCACCGCAGTTCGCAAATCATCGGGCAATTCACGCAATGCCTCATACACAACCTGCTCCAGCTGATCCCGCATCAACTCTTTCTCGGGATCGGCGGATTCATGCAAGGCATCGCCACCGCTGTAGTATTCTGCGTCACTGACTTCCACATCCGTGTCCGGCGGCCTGCGCCCCTTCGATACCAAATGGTTCTTGGCCGTGTTCACGGCGATGCGGTAGATCCAGGTATAAAATGCGCTGTCTCCGCGAAAACGATCCAGAGCCCGATACGCTTTTACAAAGGCGTCCTGTGCCACATCCATGGCTTCGTCCGGGTCTCTCACAAAGCGGCTGATCACGGCCAGAACCTTGTGTTGATATTTCTTTACCAGTAAGTCAAAGGCTCTTTTATCACCTTTCTGTACACGCTCTACCAACAGCTGATCGGGATGACGCTCAGCCATTTATCAAAACTCCCCATTCCGGCCCCCAACTACGATTTACGGGAGCATATGTATAAAGACCCTTGGCGACGGGCAAAGTTCCATGGCCCTGCCGCTCGGGTTGTGTTTTCCGCATCTGGGCGGAATGCCCGCTTGGCGTGGACTCTCCGTGTATAAACTGGCGCGCCACCGGGGTTGTGGCGCTATAATAGCCCTTTTCGCGGCCCAACAGGCAGCCTTTATAACAGTATTTGGCGGTGATCCGCCGGAAAGACCTCCATGACTCGATTCAAGCACGACATTCTGATCATCGGCAGTGGCGCTGCCGGTTTGACAGCCGCCCTGCACCTGGCTCCCTTCAGCAAAGTGGGGGTACTCAGCAAGGGACCGCTCACTGCGGCCAACACCTATTATGCCCAGGGTGGCGTGGCGGCGGTGCTGGATGAGGGGGATTCCGTGGAGGCCCACATCAATGACACCCTGATAGCGGGGGGTGGCTTATGCCGGGAGAACGCCGTGCGCTTTACCGTGGAGAACGGCCCCGACGCCATTCGCTGGTTGATCCGCCAGGGCGTGGGCTTCACCCGGGAGATCCACGACGACGGCCGGCGCGAATACCACCTGACCCGGGAAGGTGGCCACAGCCACCGGCGGGTGATCCATGCGGCGGACGCTACCGGCTTTGCCATCTCCAGTACCCTGATCGAGAAGGTCCAGCAGCAGGAGAACGTCAGCCTGTTCGAATCCCGAGTTGCCATCGACCTGATCACCAGCCAGAAACTGGGGTTGCGGGGCAAACGGGTATTTGGGGCTTATGTGCTGAACAACGAAACCCTCGAGGTGGAGGTACACGAAGCCAAGTTTGTGCTGCTGGCCACCGGCGGCGCCAGTAAGGCCTACCTGTACACCTCCAATCCGGATGTGGCCACCGGCGATGGCATTGCCATGGCCTGGCGCGCCGGTTGCCGGGTGGGCAACATGGAGTTCAACCAGTTCCACCCCACCTGCCTTTACCACCCGGAAGCGCGCTCCTTCCTCATCACCGAAGCCATTCGTGGTGAAGGCGGCCTGCTTCGGTTACCCAACGGCGAACGCTTTATGGACCGCTTCCACGAGATGGGCGAATTGGCTCCCCGGGACATTGTGGCCCGCGCCATTGACCACGAAATGAAACGGCTGGGGGTGGACTGCCTGTATCTGGATATCAGCCACAAGCCCAAGGACTTCATCCGCAGTCACTTTCCCACGGTCTATGATCGTTGCAAAAGCCTGGGTATCGACATCTGCCAGGAAGCCATCCCGGTGGTACCAGCAGCCCATTACACCTGCGGAGGGGTGTTGACGGACCTGCGCGGCCGCACCGACCTGGGCGGCTTGTACGCCATCGGCGAGACTGCTTTCACCGGGCTGCACGGCGCCAACCGCATGGCCAGCAACTCGTTGCTGGAATGCATGGTGTTCGCCATTTCCGCCAGCAAGGATATCGGGGATTTGTTGGGATCGGCGCCGGACATGCCCGCCATTCCCAGCTGGGATGAAAGCCAGGTGACCGACTCCGACGAAGCGGTGGTGATTTCCCACAACTGGGAGGAGCTGCGACGCTTCATGTGGGACTATGTTGGTATTGTGCGCACTGACAAGCGCCTGCAGCGGGCCACCCACCGGGTCAATCTGCTGAAGCAGGAGATCCTGGAATACTACGGCAACTTCAAGGTCAGTAACGACCTGATCGAATTGCGCAACCTGGTGCAGATTGCCGAGCTCATCATCCGCTGCGCCCTGGCGCGCAAAGAAAGTCGTGGCCTGCACTACACCCTGGATTATCCTGACACAGACACTGAAGCGCGGGACACCTTGCTGGTGCCGGGCAATTACGCGGCGGATGCCTGGGCCGACTCACCCTGACTCAGACCAGATTCCCCAGCACCGCGCCGTGCTCATCCATGGCCATCCAGGTCAGCCCCAGTTGATCCAGCCAGGGCGGACCTTGTTCACCTTTTAACATGGCAACGGTACAGGCCGTGCCCGCCAGCAGGCAATGCTCTGCCAGCACCGTGACCGCCATCAACCCACACACCGGCCAACCGGTCTTGGGGTTCAGGATGTGGCCATAACGCTTGCCATCCACCACCATGGCCCGCTCATAATCCCCACTGCTGGCCACGGCGCCCTGCTCCAGGGCCACCTGCGCCAACACCACCCCTTCCTGTCGGGGATGCCGCACCCCTACCTGCCAGGGTCTGCCATCCGGGTGGGGCCCGATCACCCGGATATCACCGCCCAATTCAATCAGGCCATGCTCCACTCCCTGCTGCCGGGCCACCGCCGCCGCACTGTCGGCGGCGTATTCCTTCACATAGCCACCGAAGTCCACTTCCATGCCGGCGTGGGGAAAGCCCAGTACCGGATTGCGCCAGTCCAGCTTGTCCCAGCCGATGTGGGGCAGAATCTCTGACACCGCCTGCTCGCTGGGAACGCGCCCGGACTTCAAATCCCACACCCGCCGCAGCAGGCCGGAGGTGATATCAAACAAACCGTCGCTCTGCTGCCAGAGGGTGGCCGCATAATCCAGCAAGCCCGCGGATTCGGCATCCAGTTCGATGGACACGCCGCGGGCGGCGGCCTGCATGATGTCAGCCGCCAGGCTGTCGTCACGGTAGCGGGAGAATTTCTGTTCCAGGCGCAGCACCTCACCCACCACCACCTGGATGACGGTATCGGTCGCAGCGGTTGGGTCAAGATACAGGTGCAGAGTGCAGGGGGAGCCCATGGCGTGGAAGGCATGCTTGTGGTATTCCCGCTTCTGCACCTGCGCCCCCCCTTTTTGATGATGACTTTATTTGCGGATCTTAAAACCGATAATCCATTCCAACGGTCATCAAGGTGTAATCCACCAGGAACGGATTGGCAGTGGACACCGACTTCAATGCATAGTCAGCGTCACTGTCGTACTGCTCGACATACAGCAGCAGGCTGTAATTGGGTTGATAGTATCCCAATCCCAGGCCATAGGCGATGGCACCATAGGGCGACAGGCGATAGTCCGATGACTGATCACCCTCCCGGGTTCCACTGTCCGCTTCCACATAAAAATCCGCCTGGCTTTGCGAGTAGTAGCGGATTCGAGGTGAAACCCGTAACCCGGTGGTGATGGTCTGATGCCAGGCCAACTCCAGGGTATGGGCGGCAATGCCCCAGTCATCCGAGTAATAGCGGTAGTCGGCGTGCAGGGCGGCCTTTATGCCGGTGAAAAAATAACGGGAACGGGCGGAAATCGCCACTTGCTGACGACTGTCAGGGCGGATGTCGCGGCTGCGATAGGGGTCATCCAGATAGCCGTCGTACAGTCCAAGATAGAGACCCACCTGGGTTTGCCACACCGGGCTGTGCACTTTGGCCCGCGCCACATAGCCATTGATAAACCAGCGGTCTTCCGAGGTGACCCGGTTGATGCCCGGTTCCTGGACGGGCTCCAGCTCATCATAGGAGAAGCCAAGCCCACCGGACCAGGTGGTGACGCCATCGGTGCTATCCCGCTCCATATCCAGGCTGCCGTTGATGGCCTCATAATCGTCCTCGGTGGAGTAACCCAAAGCGACCGCTTTGCTGCCAGCATCACCGTAGCGACGCAACTCAGCCGACACATCGGTGCGCTCTTCCTTGATGCTCGCGCCGGTCATGATCAGCATGGCTTCACCCTGAGGGGGTTGCACCACACTCATGGCCGAAGCACCGGTCATCGTTTCATACATGGCATCCACAGTGAGCGAGGTACGCTCCCCGAGCGGCGCCACCAATTTGAACTGATGGGTGTCGATGTCGTAGCGTTCGGTGCTGCCCACCAGCACCTTGTCGGCGTCCACATCGTCTTCCTGGTAATCCGAATAGCGATAACCGATTTCTGCTTTGGTCGGCATTTCCGCCGCCTGTGCCAGTTGCGCAATGGCCGGCAACGCCAGCGCCGCCCCCGTTAACGCAGCCAATGCCCCGGGGTTTCTTTTATTGTTATTCATGCGTTCTCTTTACTAGTAACAACCACAACCACCACCGCCGGTGCCCACACCGCCGGAAGCGCCCTCTTTAGACGTATACACGTGATCCCGAAACGCGGACTCCATAGGGTCCGGTTGCCAGGCCATTTCGGTACGGGCCAGGTCACCCCGCTGCCAGGCTTTTACCGGCGCGGTTTCGCACCCGGCCAACAAGCCGGCGCTGACGCAACAGGCCAATATCCAACGATAATGTCTCGTCATCAACCCTCCTCTTCCTGCAATAGTTGCTGAATCATTTTCGTGAGTTTTTCCGTGTCCCCCGGTTTGAATCCGGTATGGGTTTCCCTCAAACGCCCCTGCCGGTCCAGCAGGAACGCCGTGGGCATGCCCGCCACGCCGAACTGCTCGGGGGTCCGCTGTTGGCGGTCATATAAAATGGGATAGCTGATCTGTTTATCCCGGAGAAAACGCCGCGCATCTTCCTGCGAATTGTCCAGGTTGATGGCCACCACTTCGAATCCCTGGGGATGAAACCGGCGCCGCAACTTTTCCAACTCCGGCAGGGACACCGCACAGGGCCCGCACCATGAGGCCCAGAAGTCCAGATACACAACCTTGCCTTTGACGTCTGCCAGGCTCAGGGTTCCAGCCTTATCCAGCAGGGGCAAATCAAAGTTCGGGATGGGTTGGGCGAAGGCCGCGGCCTTCCACAGGAAGACAACGGCCAAGCACAATACAGTGAACGCAGATCGCAGCATCATCACAGGGTTTTCAGATACTCGATCACCGCGCGGGTCTCAGCTTCTGACAACACACCGGTGAACTCATGACCCGTATTGCTGTTGCTGAAATCGTGGGTGTTGAAGATCTTGCGTCGATCAATCTGGCTTTGGGTGCCATAGGGCTTGCTGAGGAACCCGAAGATCCAGATATCGTCTTTCACGCTGTCCAGCCACTGGTACAGAAGATTGTTGATCACCCGGTTATCGCCACTGCATTCTTCCGCAGGTGTGTCCAGGCGACTGCAAAACTCCTCATACTTCCAGCCCACCTGCGCTTCCAGATCATAGGCTGCCAGACTCATGTCGTAGCCTTTCACGCGTCCTTCCACCGGAGAATCCAAACGCTTCCAGATCGCAGGGCGCTCCTCCGGTTTCAACACCTGGCGCAGAGTGGGAACAGAGCCGTTATGGAAGTACGGGGATGACGCCCACACACCATACAGCGGTGGTGCCAGATAGCCGACCTTTTCTTCCCAGCCACACAGGCCCTGCACAGGTCGTCCTTCCGGATTAATGATGGGATAGGCAAAGTCATCCAGGTATTCCTTCAACGCACCTTTCTCACCCGGAGGCACATACCCATCCACACCATCGGGGTAGCCCCACCAGGTGCTCTTGAACACTTCACGCACTTCGGATGAGATGGACAGCGCCCGCGCCGGGTCCGTTCCGATGATGTCCAAGGGCACCAGGTAGGAGGCAACGCCCTCCAATGCCGGGTCCTCCAAGAACGCAGGGTCGTTCACGAAGCGGGGGGAATAGGCACCATGGCAACCGGCACAGGAACCGTTACCTTCCGGCTGGGGAATGGTTGCGTTGTCGGTGCCTGCCCACAGATTTTTCTGATGAAAGATAATGGCGCCTTGGCTGGCCAGCGCTTCGTCAATCTCTCCGGGGAAAGCCGGGGCCACCTGAGCATCCACATAAGCCTGCAGGAACTGATCCCACTCTTCTGTCACGGCCCGACGCTTGGCACCGCTTTGCAACAGATTCACCTGATCGGCTGCGGCCATATCGATACGGGTGGCATCCACCGATAAACCACCGTCGAAGAATTTACGCGGGCGGTGACTTGAATTCCACCAGTTGGGCATATCCTGGTTACCGTGATAGGAATGATTGAACGGCAATTTGATCGGGTTGGGTGCCAGCGACAGGGTGTCCACATCCCACACCAGGGTGAGCATGTCGAATGCGCCCACCGCGTTGGACGTGCCACGGGTATTGTTCAGGGAGATAGGCAGCAGACCACCGACTAATCCCCGGGAAATGTCCCGCATTAGAATCATCATATCGGTGTTGGTGTTACCCATTCCCGGGATCGGGCCCAAACCTTCCCCATCGGACTGGTGACCAATTTGTCCACCATGGCAGATGTAGCAGTTCATGCTGATGCGTCCGTTGTAGTTGCCGTCATCATCACGCCCCTGGATCAAGCCCATGGGTAACTGGCCGCTGCCGCCGTTGCTGTTAATGGGGTCTTCGCCGGGCAGGGGGTATGGATTGGGATAAGGCGCCGGGTTGAAACCGTAGCGCTCCGTCAACAGCTGATCAAAGTTCGCCGGCCGCTCTTTCAGTCCCCAGGCTTTCCAGAGATTATTGAGCACATTGGAGGGCACGGAAAGATTCGTCATGGCTGCGCGCTGATTGGCAAAGTAGTCCCCCGCTGCAACACGAGCTTTGTAATCGCCACAGGTTTTCGGAGCCTGATCTTTTTCCGGCAGATTGACATGACAGTCCTGATAGAAAGAATTGAAATAGACCGCTTTTTCCTCATTGACCCCATCCACAATCAAGGTGCGCGGGTCAGCGGGAAGCGCTGCGTCATCCCCCGCGGTTTCACAGAATGCATTCCAGACGTGATTGCCGTGGGAACTGCCCAGCAAGGGGAAGCCATTGGGCGTAGTGGGCGGGTCGGTGGGATCGGTTGGGTCCGGGTCCGGTTCAGTGGGTGTGATCAACGGGCAGCTTTCAGGTTGATCCCAGCAAGTCAGCAAGGTGGCCACCCGGCCGTATATCTCGCTGCCCTGGGGCCAGGTTTTGCCGCCGGAATGAGGCTCGGACGCCAGGGCGTTTTCCACCAGCAACAAATTGCTTTCGACACCGCCACCCAGGTCCATCCATGCTTGCTCGAAGCTGTTGTAGTGGCTCTGGCTGCCCAGCAACAAGAAGCGATCACCTTCGTCGGTGTCGGCCACCCCACCCGGTGTGTGGCAGACTCCGCAGTAACTCATTTGCGGTTCGATATACTGCTCAAAATACTGCTCTAAAGCACCTGAATTATTACCGGATTCCACCGGCGACGTGGTTGGATTCAGGCTTGCGGACACATCACCCTCACCACCGTCTTCGCCACTGTAGTCTCCGCCACAGCCGCTGATTTGCAATCCGAGCAAGCCCACGGCCATCAACAACATCTTCAACCTAAATGATTTTTCTGCACTCGCAATCACTTTCCCTCTCCTCAACTTTCTTTTTATTTTCGTGTGTTCGTCACTGGCTCAAATCCCACTGCGGACGAAGGCGACGATGTGAAGCAGGTTACAGCGGCAACATGAACTGTTTCAACATTTCGACTGGCCAATAACGACACGGCCGTGCCATACTGAATTCTGCACCAATTACAACTGACCCAGCTGCGAAGTTTGGTCACGAAACAATAGCCAGCCCACCATTACCGGTGCGGGAGTAGAGTGAATTTTTTTGCAGCCATGGAATGTTAATGGCTGCGCTTGAGGGATACGTTATGCCTGCCCCAACAGTCGCATTTGAAATTTATACTGCGGTGTTTCAGTACCTGGAAAAGCTTGGGTACCCAGCCGAAACACTGTGTGAACATCTGAATATAAAGTCCAGCCAGGACTACCGCATCAACGGGCGCGTACCGCTGTCTTTGTACGAGCGGGCGTTGATTGCAGGGGAACACATCACCAACGACCCCGCTTTCGGCATGCGCATGGGCGGTACCGGTTTTCCCGCGCACCTCGGCGTTTATTACTTTCTGTCCATGACGGCAAAAGACGTTAGCCAGGTGATGGATTCCGTCAGCAAGTTCCTACCCCTGTCGTTTGATTTTATTCGTTTGGAAATGGAAACCGATGAGGAATGCCTGCGCACGGTGTTTCGCTACCAGGGCCCACGCCCCCATCGTCATGTAATCGAATACATGACTGCCTATTGGTACAGCGTGGCGGACCAGATGACCTTCAACACCAACAACGTGCCACGCACGCTTTACCTGCAGAACGAACAGTGTTGTGAGGATGCGGTGGTGAATGAAATTTTCCAATCCACCAAACTGCTCTTCAATCAGTCCGAAGATCGATTTGATTTAAGGCTGGATAGCTTGAGCTATCATTCCAACCTCACGGATCAGAACCTGTTCAACCTGTCGGAAAGTCGCGCGGTGCACCTGTTGATGCAATTGCGTTCCGAGGATCGCATTGCACGGGAAATCTGCACCCATGTGACCCAGATGTTGATCGATGGCGCACCGGGCATCAACGAAGTGGCGAAACGTATGAACTGCTCCGGTCGCACATTGCAGCGGCGGCTGGCAGAGCGCAACCTGAGTTATCAGATGCTGTTGGATTATGTGCGCAAAGACATGGCCATAGAATTGTTGTGCAAAACCACTCTGCCCATCACTCAAATCGCGTCGCGCACCGGCTTCGCCGACGACAGCACATTCCACCGGGCGTTTCGTCGCTGGACCGGGTTGTCGCCGGGTAGCTATCGACACTGATGGGTCTCTGGGCGTGGATTTCTATCGAGTGGTCGTCTGCGCCGCAGGGAGGAATTGTTTGTCCGGCGCCCAGCGCAGAAACACCTGCAGACGGCGAAAGCGTTCTTGCCCCACCATGCCCGGCGTCAGCAACACATGACGCACCGTTGAGCCTTGCAGGCTGACCTTCAGACTGAGACGGATAAAGCGTTGTCCCAGGCGGGAGTTCGCGGTGATTTCGAATGGGCCCGCCTCCCGTTGATCGTGGTAGCGAATAAACCAGCCCTGCTCCGTCAGCCAGACCCGTCGCACCGAATTCCGGAGCAGCAACAGACCATACTTTGCCACACTCACCAGACCGGAAAGAATGAGGATCGGCAGCAATAACAGAAACACGGGCGGCAGCAGCAGCAACGCTCCGATCACACTGACATGCAGCGCAACCAGCACCAGCACAAACGGCGGCGCTGGCTTCAGCTCCAGATCAGGAACCCACACGCTTCAATACCAGTGACACAATATGTGCCAGATCGGGGTCCTCTGGTTTGGAACGATGGGTGAACCACTCGAACATGTCCACGTCATGTTGCTCCAACAGCGCCTCAAAACGTTGCTGGTCTTGCGGGTCGAGCTGGGTGTAACGCTCCTCAAAGAACGGCACCAGCAATACTTCCACTTCCTTGATCCCGCGGCGGCAATGCCAGCGCAGGCGTCGGATGTGTTCTTCTGCATTCAATTTCTGTTCAGACATCGATAACCACTCCAATCCGGTGGCGCATTATAAATAAACAATACCCATTCAACTAGCACTGACATTTCCCCCCGGCAGCCTTATCATGGCAGGCACAGCCGCACCAGCACGCAGTTCAGGGGGATTCAATCCATGTGGTCGGAGTATACAAGCATCAAACATCAGGTTCCCGGTGGAACCTATATCCATGATTTGGAACAGGAAGCCCGTGTTGTCGAAGGCGGGGAAGCCTATCTTGCCCTGCTCGACTGCCTGGGGGTGATCCGGGTCAGCGGTGAGGAAGCCGGTACCTTTCTGCAAGGACAAGTCACATGCGATATTAACCAGATTGGCGAGCAACAGGGGGTACTGGGGGCGCACTGTAACGCCAAAGGCCGGGCCCAGGCTACTTTCATCTGCGTAAAACAGGGTGCCGACTATCTGTTGCTGCTGCCCTCAGACCAGGTGGCCGGCACCGTTCAGGTACTCTCCAAATTTGCCATGTTCTCCAAAGCGGACGTCAGCCCGGAGCCGAATCTGTTGCTGTGCGCCCTGGGTGGAGGCTCGGAGCCTGAACTGACCCCATTGATCGCCACGGTGTTTACCCTGCCGGAACTAGGCACATTAGGCGTTCTTGACCCCGCGGCGGCACAGGCGCTATTGCAGGGAGCACAGGAGAAAGCGGTGCCGGTGGTGGGCGACAACGCCTGGATGCTGAGCCAGATCAACGCAGGAGTTGTTCACATTACCGCCAATCAATCTGAGCAATGGATTCCCCAAGAGATCAATTACGACCTGACACAGGGCATCAGTTTCAAAAAAGGCTGCTACAAAGGTCAGGAGATCGTGGCCCGTATCCACTACCGTGGCCAGACCAAGGTAAGAGTGTTCCCACTGGAAATCCAAGGCTGTGAGCAGGTGAAGGTGGGCGATAAAATAATGAGTGGAAGCTACCAGGGCACCGTACTCAGCGTGGCAAAGGTGAGTGACCGCACACTGAAAGTGCTTACCACTCTGAAAACCGAGCGATCGGAATCAGAAAATCTGCAGTTAGAACAAAATGATGGCTGTGAAATCCGAGTGCTTCCGCTGCCCTATGCTATAACTTAAATAGGTTCAACCGAAATCTGTTTATAGCATAGGATGTGGAGCTGCTGATGGCGAGTATTGAAGAAGTCACCCTGCAGGAGATCAACGAACTTATCGATAACGATCGGCTGGTGCTGCCCACCCTGCCAGAGGTGGCTCTCAAGGCCAGGGAAGTGGCTGAAGACGCCAACGCTTCCGCCGGCGACCTGGCCAAGGTGATCAATAACGATGCCGCCATGACGGCCCGCATCATCAAGGTGGCCAACAGTCCGATCATGCGCGGCTCCCGCGAGATTGAAGACGTGCAGATGGCCATTGCCCGCCTGGGCATCACCTGCATCTCCAATCTGGTGACAGGATTGGCGATGGAGCAGATGTTCCAGGCAACCTCGGATCTGATTGACAAAACCATGCGGGAGTCCTGGCACCACAGCACTGAAGTGGCCGGCATCGCAAACGTCATCTGTAAGCACTACACCAATTTGAAACCGGATCAGGCCACCCTGGCCGGGCTGGTACATGAAATCGGCGTGCTGCCTATTCTTACCTATGCAGAAGAATCCGACCGCCTGAACGATCCCATCACCCTGCAGAAGGTGATTCATTCCATTCACCCTAAAGTGGGAGTGAAGATCCTGCAATCCTGGGAGTTCCCGAAAGAGCTGGTGGATGTGCCCGCCAACTATCGTAAGTTCAACCGCGACACCGGCAGCGACAAACCGGATTACGTGGACATCGTGATGGTGTCCAATCTGCAGACCTACCTGAACAAACCGGATCACCCTTACATCACAAAATTAAACTGGGCGGACGTTAGCGCCTTTGGCCGGGTGGGACTGGACCCCAATATCGGCGATAGTTCAGATGAGGATCTGAACGCCGAGATGGAGGCCGCCATGGCCATGCTGCAAGCTGGCTAAGATTTACGACTCGAAAGCTCGGGGGCTTATTTGGCCCCCTTTTTTATGCATCCGGATTAAGTGGCTGGGAGGCGGTGCGCTACCATCACTCCGCCTTGTCAAACCAACGCTGGATGCTGGAAAAATCCTTCATCCCCCAGCCATTGCGACCGTGCTGTGAATACAGGCTCTTGGCCAGCGTGCCCATAGGCGTCGTGGATTGGCTTTGCAACGCCGCTTCCATCGCCAGCCCCAAATCCTTGTTCATCAGGTTCACCTGAAATCCACCGGCATAGTCGTGACTGGCGGGAGCCGTTTCCATCACCCCGGGATAAGGGTTGTAGAGTTCCAGCGACCAATTACGGCCCGAGCTTTGCAGCATGATGTCCGACAGTACTTTCGGGTCCAGGCCGTTGTCTACGCCCAATTGCAGGGCCTCAGCCGTACCCACCATATGAATGGCCAGTAACATGTTATTGCAGATTTTCGCCGTTTGACCGGCGCCGTGACCGCCAGCGTGGAACACGTTCTTACCCATGGCGGAAAGAATCGGTTTGGCCCGCGCGAAGGCATCGTCATCGCCCCCCACAATGAAGGTCAGGGTACCGGCCGTAGCACCGCCCACCCCGCCGGATACCGGCGCGTCGAGCGTGGCAATGCCCTTGGCATCGGCCGCCTTTGATAAATTGATGGCGTTCTCCGGGGCAATGGTGGAACAGTCGATGACCAACGCTGTATCACTGATGGCATCCAGCAGTTTGTCCTTGTGGATGTAGAGGCTCTCCACAATGGGGCCGGAGGGCAGCATGCTGATCACGAATTCCGCGTTGGCCACTGCCGCCTGGGGTGACTCCACCCCTTCCGCACCCTGAGCCACCACCTTGGCCTTCAACTCTGCCGACAGATCGAACACTTTGACCTGATGGCCAGCCTTCACCAAATTGATGGCCATGGGTCCACCCATATTGCCCACGCCGATAAAACCGATTGTTGCCATTAGCTTGCTCCTAATTCTGTTCCCACGAACCGGGTTTTACTCAAGACAAATCCGCCAACGGATTCACACCTTGCGCCCAGGGCACATCAAAGTGCTCTTCTATCCATTGTGCACTCACCGCGCCCACCGACTCATGTTGCCACTTGGGCGCGCCATCCTTGTCCACCAACAGGGCACGCACACCTTCGGGAAAATCCGGATGCAACGCACATTGCAGGGACATCACCAATTCCATTTGAAACACGCCCTCCAGCGATAATTTCTTACCACGCCGCAGTTGCTCGAACACAAGATGCGCCGTGGTGGGGCAACCGGCCTTGAGGGTGGCCACCGCTTTCTGCAACCATTTTTCATCGGATTCAATGGCGAGAATATTGTTCACCACCTGGGCCGTGGTATCGCCATCGGTGACCGACTGAATCAGGTCGTAGTGCTCGCGCACGTTGCCGGCAGGCAGCTGGGACAGTGCTTCAAACTCCCGCAATACCGCGCTCACCCGAGCGCTGTTTTCAACGGCCGATTGACTCCACTCCTGTTGCTGCAGAGCCGCCAATACTGCTTGCTTTTGCGCACTCGGCACAAAGCGATCCGCCATCCCCACAAAGAGTGCATCGGCGGCGTTGAAATTGGCGCCGGTCAAGCCCAGGAATAATCCGGTGCGGCCGGGGGCATGATTCAAAAACCAGGTGCCCCCCACATCCGGATACAAACCAATGGTGATTTCCGGCATGGCCATACGCGAGGTTTCCGTCACAACCCGATGGGACGCACCGGACATCAACCCGATTCCCCCGCCCATCACAATGCCATGCCCCCAGCAGATGATGGGTTTGGCATAGCGGTGGATCAGGTAGTCCAGGCGGTATTCGTTCTCGAAGAAAGCCTGTACATAAGGTAATGCTTGCTCTGGCCCCACTTCGTCAATGCGATCCCGCAGACACTTTACATCACCGCCGGCACAGAAGGCTTTCTCCCCCGCTCCCTGCAACCAGACACAGGCAATGCCGTCATCCTGTCGCCAGCGGGTGAACTGTTCTGTTAACAGCGCCACCATATCCTGGTTGAGGGAGTTCAGTTTCTTCTCCACATTGAGAGTGGCCACCCCGATGGATCGGCCATTGCCCGCTGCCAGGGTTTCAAATACAACACTGTCTGTCACTGAATCACCTCCGTTGCCCCTTCCATCAACGCCCTACGCGCGATGATCACCCGCATGATTTCGTTGGTGCCTTCCAGAATCTGATGCACCCGGGTGTCGCGTACATGACGCTCCAGGGGATATTCTTTGATATAACCGTAACCACCGTGAATCTGCAGGGCATCATTGCACACCGTAAATCCCACATCGGTGGCGAACCGCTTCGCCATGGCAGAATAGACGGTGGCCTCCGGATCACCCTGATCCAGTTTCACCGCCGCCAGCCGTACCATCTGCCGAGCCGCCACCAATTCAGTGAGCATGTCCGCCAGTTTGAATTGCAGGCCCTGAAATTCCGCCAGGGATTTACCGAACTGTTTGCGCTCGTGCATATAGCGTTGAGCTGCATCCAGTGCCGCTTGCGCGGTACCCAGGGAACAGGTGGCAATATTGATGCGACCGCCATCCAAACCCTTCATGGCGAACTTGAAACCATCCCCCTCCTGACCAATCAGATGGGCGCGCGGCACTTTGACCTGGTCGAAAGAAATGGTTCGGGTGGGCTGGCAATTCCAACCCATTTTTTCTTCTTTACGGCCGTAACTGATGCCAGCCGATCCAGCTTCCACCAGAAAGCAGGACACGCCTTTGGCACCGGGCTCCCCGGTGCGCGCCATCACCACCAGCACGTCGGTAGAGCCGGCGCCAGAGATAAAGCACTTGCTGCCGTTCAGAAGATAGTAATCCCCTGCCAACTGCGCGCTGGTTTTGAGAGAGGCCGCATCGGAACCGGCATTGGGTTCCGTCAAACAGTAGGAAGCGATTTTCTCACCGCTGCACAGTGCACTGCCCCACTCCTGAACCAAGGCCTCATTGCCAAAAGAGGTCACCATCCAGGTGGCCATATTGTGGATAGTGATGAAGGCCGCAGTGGAAGTACAGCCGTAAGCAAGCTGCTCAAAGATCAGATGGGCATCCAGGCGGGATAACCCCATGCCACCGGCGGCTTCCGGCGAATAGATGCCACAGAAACCCAGCTCACCTGCTTTGCGGATCACCTCCACGGGAAAGAACGCGTCTGCATCCCATTGCGCCGCATGGGGCGCCAGCTCGGTGGCGGCAAACTGCCTGGCCGCCTCCTGAAATGCCCGCTGGTCGTCGTTGAGATCGAAATCCATAACCGGTTATTTCAAGTGGATGGTCATGTTCGGACCGCTGGCTTCGATATCCGATTCAAACCAACGGGCGGTAATGGTTTTGGTTTCGGTATAGAAGCGCACCGCCTGCTTACCGTAGGCATGTTGATCACCGTAGAACGAGGCTTTCCAACCGGTGAAGGAGAAGAACGGCAGCGGTACCGGAATCGGCACGTTGATGCCCACCTGACCCACTTCAATTTCGTGCTGGTATTTACGGGCCGCAGCACCACTGGCGGTAAAGATGGAGGTACCGTTACCACAGGGATGCTCGTTGATCAGCGCAATGGCGTCTTCCAGGGTATCCACGCACAACACGCACAACACCGGGCCAAAAATTTCTTCACTGTAAATGCTCATCTGGGGCGTCACATCGGTGAACAACGTGGGGCCAACCCAGTTGCCATCGGGCAAACCTTCCACCACACAATCACTGCCATCCAGCAGACAGTTGGCACCTTCCGACTTGCCCTTGGCAATCAGGCTCAGAACCCGATCCCGTGCCTGCGGACTGATCAACGGTCCATAGGCCGCCTGCGGATCATTCCAGGCACCGGGGCGGATATTGGACAACGCGTCTTTGATGTCTCCAATCCACTCTTTGGCGGCCCCAACCAGCACCGCCACACTGATGGCCATGCAACGCTGACCGGCTGCACCACAGGAAGCGCCCACAATATTATTCACCACCTGATCGCGATTGGCATCGGGCATCACCACCATGTGGTTCTTGGCACCGGCAAAGGCCTGTACCCGCTTCATATTGGCGGTACCGGTCTGGTAGATGTACTGGCCGACGGGCACCGAACCCACAAAGGAAATCGCCTTGATTTCCGGGTCCGTCAGCAATGCGTCCACCTGCTCCTTGCGGCCGTGCACCACCTGCAATACATCTTTCGGTGCCCCGGCTTCGAGGAACAATTCCGCCAGGCGCATGGGGGTCATTGGGTCCTGCTCGGAGGGCTTGAGAATAAATGTATTACCACAGGCAATGGCAAGCGGGAACATCCACAAAGGGATCATGGCGGGGAAGTTAAACGGCGTGATCCCGGCACACACACCCAGGGGTTGGGTATAGGAATAGGTATCAATTTTGGTGGCCACGTTCTCCACCGTTTCCCCCATCATCAGCGAAGGAATGTTGGCCGCGTGCTCCACCACTTCAATGCCCCGCCATACGTCACCTTTGGCATCTTCGAAGGTTTTACCGGTTTCCTTTGCCAGAATTTCTGCCAGCTCATCGTGATGGGTTTTCAACAGATCCTGGTACTTCAGCATGATGCGGGCCCGCGCCGGCACCGGTGTTTCTTTCCAGACTTTGAAAGCGGCTTTGGCGGAAGCGATGGCCTGCTGCATCTCATCGGCGGTGGTACAGGGGACCTGGGCGATCACGTCCTGAGTGGCAGGGTTGGTGACATCAATCCAGTCCTTGGCCTGGCTTAGATGAAATTCACCATTAATCAGTTGCTGGACTTTTACTGGACTTACCGGGCTGGACACTGAGGTGGACATAGCGATTCCTTTTTATTCTGGACTGTCATTCTGAGCTGCATTCAATCCTGTAGTTGTAGCATAGCCCAGGGTCGCTTACCATTGACGATATTGCTCACAAGATGGACTATATTGCTTTTTACACTTACCCCTCATAGCAGGAGAATGCAATGCCGGTTTCCTCAGGATGGCCCCTCCAGCCCGGGGCCATCCGTTTCTTTGTGCCCCTCTTCGCCAGTGTGCAGCTGGCCCGCCACCCCCTGACCGAAGCCTTGTATATCAATGGCATGGGACTGTACCCAAGCGCATCGGGACACTCCATGTCACGACAGGAGCATGAGGATAACCTGCTAATGTATTGCAGTGAGGGGCAAGGGGAAGTCCACGTCGGCGACAGTGTTTCTGCGGTGAACCCGGGGGATTTGATTGTGCTGCCCAGTGGCATCAGCCACCACTACCGAGCGGCAGACAGTCAACCCTGGAGCCTGCGCTGGGTGCACTTCGCCGGCAGCAAGGCTCTGGACTATATTGCGAATTTAGGACTAACGGAAGGAATGAGTGTGGTGAATGTGGGTCTGCACCCTAAAATCATCAGCGATTTTGATGCCCTGTTCAGCGTGCGGGACACCGGCTACAACATGAAAGCCCTGATTCATGCCTCCCAGACCCTCAAGCAGGCCCTCACCTACCTGGCCCTGCTGGCCTCCGGCCAGTCGCTACAAGCCCGCCAGCCCATCAACCTGGAAACGATTCAGACCCTGATGATGGCGAACCTCTCCGGGGAGCTGGATCTGGACGCCCTGGCCAAGGCCGCCCACCTGTCCAAGTTTCATTTTTCCAAACGCTACAAAGCACTCACCGGTTACTCGCCCATTCAGCACTTTATTCATTTGAAGATGGAACGGGCCTGCTATCTGTTGGATATCGGCAACCAGCCCGTCAGTCATGTGGCCAGCGAATTGGGCTACGCAGACCCCCAGTACTTTTCCCGCTTGTTCAAAAAAGTCACCGGATTGTCGCCACGGCAATATCGTCAGCTGGACAAAGGCTGAATGGAATTATGCTGGCACCGTCCAGTCGATGGGGGTTTGGCCGATGGATTCCAGATATTGATTGGCTTTGGAGAAATGACGGCAGCCAAAAAAGCCGCGATGGGCAGACAAGGGGGATGGGTGGGGTGCTTTCAATACGCAGTGTTTGCTCGTATCAATGATCTGACCTTTCTTCTGCGCGTAGCTTCCCCACAACAGGAAAACAATGCCTTCGCGCTGATCATTTAACTCTTTAATTGCCGCGTCGGTAAATTGTTCCCAGCCTTTACCCTGGTGCGCCGCTGCTTTGGACTGCTCCACCGTCAGCACCGCATTCAACAGCAACACACCTTGCTCCGCCCAATGGGTCAAGCATCCGTTTTTGGGTATCGGCAACCCCAGGTCGGCGTGGATTTCCTTAAAAATATTCTGCAGTGACGGAGGAAACGCTACCCCTTGCTGCACGGAGAAACACAGGCCGTGGGCCTGGCCTGGTCCGTGGTAGGGGTCCTGCCCAATGATCACCACTTTCACCTGATCGAAAGGCGTCAGGTTGAAGGCATTGAAATATTCGTCGCCTTTGGGATAAATCACCTTGCCCGCTTGCTTTTGCTGCAGCAGAAACTGTCGTAATTGCTGCATGTAATCCGCCTGGAACTGCGGCAACAAATGCTGCTTCCAACTGGGCTCCATTTTCACTTGTTCTGGTGACATGTTTTCCCCCGTGGCGATGCGAATGGCATCATGGTTTATGGCAGGAACGCGGCCAATTGCCGCTTGATCATCTTACAGGCTTTGTCTTCATCAAACTGGTCAGCGGGCACCATCAATGCCTCGTGTTCAATGCGAAAGATTGTGCCCATCAGCAGCTCTCCGGCAATCTCCGGATCCTCCACACCGATCACCCGACACAACTCCACCATCTCATTCATCAGGTGATCAAAATAGGTTTGGGCGATACTGCGCAGGCGGGCATCCCGCAGACACTCGTGTTTGAAGGCCTGCTCGGCAATCATATGATCCCGCTTCTCGGTGAGCTCCAGCTTCAGGAAACCCACAATCAACCGCGATAAGCTGTCCAGCAATTGATTGGTGACCTCGGCGCTGTGCCCCACCTCCCCTTTGTGCTGCTGCAGGAACTCACCCACATGCTGGTAAATGGGTTGCACCACGTCACTCATGGCGTTTTCCGCAAACAAGGTGAAGGTGTCGGCAATCAGATCGGAGATGTCTTTGAAATAGTAGGTGGTGGCGGAAAGCGGTACATCCGCCTCTTTAGCCACCGCACGGTGACGCACCCCCCGCACCCCATCACTCACCACGATGCGCAGGGCGGCTTCCAGAATCGCCTTGCGGCGCTGTTCGCTGCGGGCACGGGAGGCTTTGCGGCCACGATAGTTGATCGAGTTTTCTTCTGACATGGGGCAGACAACCGGTCCATTGATATGGCCCGCCATAATACGCGAAAGCGCCTGTCAATTCATGACGAATGTCCGGTTAACGCTTTGTTTTTGTATCATTTTTTGAACAGGGGGATAAAAAAAGCCCCACCTACGGGGGATTGTAGGATAGGGCTCCCAGCAAGAAGTTGGACAGCGTTATGGTCTGTTTCGCTGCTGATATAGGTATTGCAATGGCCCTGCCAACTTTCACCAATCCAATATCCTGCTGTTTTTATTGAGTTAAATACTTTTCTTCAAAACCTAATACTGTTCTGCGGCTGAAGCCAAAGGTCAAAACATGACCAATTTCGTCAGGCCAGGCTACGGAAGGCAAACTGCGACGGGTCACCCCCCAGGCCATCGAAGATATTTTTGCGGCGCATACGATGGTTCAGTTGCTCCATCACCTTCTGCAATGCATTGGGGGCCACATGACGGCCCTTGGCTGCCAGACTGATGGCCTCCCGGATCAATCGCACTTTCAGTCGATCCGCCGGAGTGGCGTGCATGTTGATATCATTGGCCACCACCGGCCCCACCAGAAACTCACTGAAGGCGATCAATACTCCCTCCGGCAAATGGAATGGTGGTTCTTTTGCCATATCCCGCAACAACGCTTTGGCCAGCTTCTCGCTGTCCGGCGTCGGGTTGTAGAGATGAGTCACCAGCTGCAGGGCCAGCATTTCCTGTTCTTCCAGACTGGCGGGCAACAAGGCTTCCTTTACGCCCAACACATGCCCGGCGTAACGCCAGAAGTACTGCATCAGACACTTTTCCTCATAACTCAGTTTCACACCGAGTCGCTCGATGCCACGAGCCACCATGAAATCGAACTCCAGCACCGTGCCTGCCATGTCTTCCTGGTTGATGGGTTGATCGTATTTTTCCACATTCCATTTACCTGAATTCCACAGGAACTGGCGCACCGATGAATGAATCAGGCGCACTTCCATCAGGGTGCGATGGCCGGCGGAACCCGGGGCCACATTACCTTCGCCCACCATGTTATGGAGCAATTGCCCGGTTTCATAAATACGGCGGGTCACGTCTTTCTGCAACCGGCCAGTGGCCACCAACACCTGTGAAGGTTTGTTGAAGGCGTAGCCTTCCACCAGGCTGCTGCACAACAACACCAGGCCTTGCAGCGGCGCATACCGTTTAAAAATGCGGGCTGCGTCTTCCATGATGTCGAAGTCCACCCAGCCGGGAACCCGGTTGCAGTGATCCATGAACGCCTGAAACACGTCACCTTCACTGGCGGCGCGGGTTTCCACCTGGTCCAGCATATCGGAGGGGCGGCCACGCTTGATCAGTGCCGTACAGGCATCCGCCTGCTCATCGCAGACCTGACGCCACTGTTGAAGCTTCTGGTGTGAATATCGATCCCACCACACTCGTTGTTGGGGAGTCTGGGGGCCTTGCTTGATGCGTTCTAATTCTTGTGGGGTAGGCATAACTGCACCGGTGGGTTGTGACTATTGGGTTTCGAAAAACAGTAGCAAAAGGTTGACCATCTGACAAGAACCCACGAGTTCTATAAATGTATACCCTGAGAGACGCACCCACTTCTAGACCTATTAAAATTGTTAATATATTTAGCAAATCGAACAATAACGCTCATACTAATTTATAATCACTCCAAAATAAGCATCAACAATGTTCGTATTCGAGCTTTCTTGCATATGAAGATTCGGTCATGCCCCATAACAACAACAAATATGTCCCCCATTTATGCCGTCAAAACCCGATGATCCGATCCTGCTGTATCTATGGACCCAACGTACCCTCTATCTGGGTGAGCTGCCTCCGGTGCCGGACCTCACTCCCGCGGCGACCACCCTGCTCATCGGCCTGGAAAAGCCGTTCCGGATTCACGACTATGCCAGCGGCCAGACCACGCTCACACGCTCGGCACTGATTCCCGCCGGTACGCACTTTGGTGCCTACCCTCAGGAACAGACGATGGTGAACTGCTATCTTGACCCAATGGGCCATGACCTTGCGTTTCTGATGCCGCAGATGCAGAACAAGTTGGGTGATATTTTGCTGGACAGCCGAACCGAGGCAGATCAGATCCGCCTGTTCAAGTCGATATTTATGGAAGAGCTTGTACCGGAAGATGCCTATGGCGTGCTACTGCACACCGTCTTTGCCAGCAAGGAGCAAACGTTTGAGAGCAACGCTCAGCAGGCGGCGCAGAAAAAGGTCTCCAAGCTGATTCAATTGATCCGCGATGATCCCCTGGCCAACCTCCCCGCGCACTGGCTGGCACAGCAGGTTGACCTCAGCCCATCGCAAATGAATCGCTGGTTCAAACGGTTTACCGGTGTGCCCCTTCGACGTTATCGCCTGTGGCATCGGCTGTTTGTCACCGCTAACTTAATGGCACAGGGGAACAGTCTGACAGAGGCAGCCCATGCGGCCGGCTTTACCGACTCATCCCATCTGAATCATACCTTTCGCAGTATGCTGGGGATGACGCCATCGTTTGTCTTTCAACGCTCGGAACGACTCAGGATCTTTGGTGGAGGAAACCAATGAGAAGGGCCTGGGTATTCAGGCCCTTCTCATTGCGTGGTGGTGTAAAATGGAGCATGAATGAGGCATGAGCGGAGCGTTACGGCTGCAGTGAATCCAACCAATCCGCCAGCGCGGGGAACACCAGGATCGGCGCCGTATTCCCCACCACCACATCCAGGTGAGCGGTACCGGGAATAATTTTGTAGCTGTCCAGGGGGTGATAGGTTTTTCCGCCAAACAGTAACTCCGTCATACGGGCTGAATTCACCCCACCATTGCTTTCCGAAAACACTGCATAGGCCGGCACTGTCAACAAGTGCATATAATCGTTGTAGTAATGATAGCCATCCCCTTGCGCGCGATCTTCAGCCATCCGCTTCCGGCGGTTTTCATATCCGTTCTGCCAGTGCTCCCGGACCTCGAAACCGTTCACCCCCCAATCCGCAAACTGCGCGAAGTTACCCACATAAAACCCGGACAAGCCCAGGCGAACCATAAAGTCTTCCACATAGCCATTGGTGTTCGATGTGTTCCAAACCTGAATCGCGCCAAACAGATCCATCCAGTTGGGCAGCAACGCCGGGAAAGCATTCGCCATATTGGCAATGGTTTTGAAGATCAGATCCGTCGCCCCGGACACAATCACCGGCGGCAACAACGACAACACCACTGGTAGAACCGCATCCAGATCCATCTTCGCTTCCAACGCCAGCAGATCCCAACCCAGCGGACTGTCGACCAGGAAGTTATAGGCAAAGTCCGGTGCTCCGGCCGGGTCCAACCCCAAAAAGCCCGCCACCTGCTGATTCCGTTGCGCCGCCAACAGCGGGTCACTCTTAACGTGAGGCAGATACTCCCCGGCTTTCACCACTCGGGCATCCATGGTGGAACCCTGCAGGTATTGATAAGCACACATGGCGCCGGTGCTGAAGCCACCGATCACCGGCTTCTTACCGGTGACGGCCCGCACTTTGTCCACCGCGGCGGGATAGTCCAGACTGCACCACACATCCAGCGTAGTATTGGGGTGGCCGTCGTCACTCTGAAAATCACCCCGCCCGGTGCCACGAAAATTGGCCAGCCACACATCGTATCCCCGCAAATACAGGTAATGGGCCAGACTGTACAGCTTGAGGTTATCCTTTTGAATGGTGGAATCGTTCAGTGCCCATTGGGGTGCATCCGCCGGCAATCGATAGTGGTAACTGTTCAACCAGAGCGGGGAACGCACATCGAACTGATTCAAGTTGTTCACGATCCCCGGGAACAACAGCACCGGTTGCGAGGACCGGTAGCGATGATCGGAAGAAGGCCGATAACGGCGCATTTTGATATCCAAGCCGTCCTCGGTTTTGGCCACGTACAGCCCTTCCACACCCGAGACGCCACCACCACAGGCAGACAGCATCAACACCAACAGCACGACACCCAGGCCGTACACAGATCGTATCGGTTTCATATTGTTTGACTCTTCTTGTTATTGGTTGGTCGTCTCCACAATAAAGCCAACACTGCGCCACGACTTGTACGAATTTAACAGTCCGCCATTGAGTGATAGACTGAACACCAAACCCTGCTTTGATGTGCCTCTATGGAAAACCAAACCGTCATTCTGTGCCAGATCGATGAGCTGCCCTGCATCCGCATTCAACACCCCAAAGCCACTGCCCTGGTGGCCCTGCAGGGCGCACAACTGTTGGAATACACCCCCACCGGAGACAAGCCCATCATCTGGTTAAGTCCACTGGCGGAATTCAAACGCGGCAAGTCAGTACGCGGCGGCATCCCCGTATGCTGGCCCTGGTTCGGAGATCCCCGCCGCAATCCAAGCGCCGTGCAACAACATCTGCCGGCGGGAACGCTTCCCGCCCACGGCTGGGTGCGGGATAAACCTTGGGTATTGGATTCAGTGGCCAGCAACGAAGACGGCGTAACCCTGAGATTTCAATTCCCCACCAACAATTGGCCTGCGCCCTTTCCCAATGGAGTGGAGCTGAGCCTGGAAATGGTAATCGGATCTGAGCTGCAGCTCACCCTCACTACGAAGAACAGCTCGGATCAAACTCTCCATTTCAGCCAGGCCCTGCACAGCTATTTTGCCATCAGCGATGTGAACCAAATGGAAATCGGCCAGCTTGAGGGTGTGACGTTCATGGACACCCTGGACGATTGGCGGGAAAAAACCGAGGACACCCCCATTCAGATCGGACAAGAGACGGATCGAATTTATGTGGACACGCCGGAGTTGATTGTGGTCCGCGACCGGCAGTGGAACCGTGAAATTCAGGTTTCGTCGAGTACGGCGAAGTCCGCCGTGGTATGGAATCCGTGGATCGAAAAAGGGCTGCGATTGAGCCAGTTTGGGGAGGAGAGTTATCGGGAGATGGTTTGTGTGGAGACGGCGAGTGTGATGGGGAACACTGTTTCCATAATCAGGAATTCAATGTTCAATTTGATCTTGATCATTTCAAATTCGCGTTAACCTGTTCTCATTATTGCAATGCATTTCTAGAAGCCAATACCACCCTGCAAGGCAATATTGGCTTCATTAGAGTGCTTAGGGCTGAATAGCTTCACATATGGAGTCGTCATGGATTGTCATCGTTTTGTATCCTTTCTTAGTCTTTACGAGAACATCGCACGAAGCCTCATAAAAGACCATTGCAAAAGACTCTACCCGCCGAATTTTTCCCTGCACTGGAAACTTTTCATCACTGGTATCGAGAGGCTCTTCGTACCCGCCTTTGCTATTAAATGAAACCGGAAGTGGGTCCCCATTTTTCTTAAAAAAAACAGCAAACGGAAGCAGCTCTCGATTATCACCAGGCAATTTTACGACGGTAACTGATTCGTCAGATTGCACCCTAGGCTCAGATGAACCATCATCACCACAATCACATCCCCAGATCCCTAACGCAAAAAATGAGATAAGTAATATTCTAAGTGAAAATTTCAAACCAAATTGCTTTGAAGCCATTACAGTCTCCTATTATCTATATATTCAATGAAAAGTTAGCAAACAACTGCCGGCCAGGATAGAACGCCAACACCTCGGACACCCCGCCAAGATACTCATCCTCCTCGTTAAGCACGTTATTGACACCAAAAATCAGCGTGCTCCTTACAGATTCGAACCTGTACTTGAAGTGGACACTGGTAATCCAGGTTGAATCATCGGCCACCATAGCACTTCCTGCCTCCGAGATCCGCTGCTTGTAGTATGACTGCGATATTTGAACAGAGGCGTTAGATTGACCGAATAACCCAATCATAAGTGGAACATAGTAGCGCTCCACGTCTTGAATGCCAAGATTGATACCATCATGGCCGTCCAGTTTTGTATCTACCCACTCCGCTGCCATTGAAAAGGATATCGCCTTGGAAACCGGCCAAAAAATGTCAATATCGATACTGTTCTCTTCAGCTTCAAGTTCAGAATACTCAGCACCAAAAGCTTCAAAAAGTGAATACTGAATAGAACGCTGCATTCCGCCCACCCCAAAATAAATATCGCTGAATGCGCCGTCCCAGCTTAACGCTTTCGCTTCATAAAGCGACCTCTCCGGGTCGTTAAACATCTGGTTAAATCCTGAAAACACGGTAGGCTCAACTGATTGAACAACAGAATTTGGTCTAGACCAGCCTTTGAACGCAGCCAACAAAAGTCGGGAATCTGAGTCAATGTTGTATTCCAAGCCAACTTTTGGCAAAACTTCATCTGAATCCCTCTTGAAAGACCCTTTTATCGGTGTAATTGTGGCCGGTCCGAAGGGTGGATTGAACTGGTCCACGTGCTCTCCCTCCACGTTCTCAGCGTATTCATCATCTACATATGCCAACCCGAAATTTGCTCGAAATCTCTTAGTGATATCAAAGTCAAAATAGAGATAGGCGTTCAATATATCTCCATCAGAATCGATTTCAACGTCATCAGAGGATTCAAAAAAGAATCCTGGGACCAGCTCCCCCGACACGGTAGCGTTGTAGTCTTCAGTGTACTCTATTTCGCTACGCTCGATCCCAGCAGTCCACAACACTCCACCGATTTTAAACTTGACTTGCGCATCATAAGTGTGAGAATTCTCGTCCAAAAGCGCACCGTTAGTCATTGCCTCCGGATCACTCCAGCCTTCATTAACGTATTCGTTCTTCCGATAGGATAGCAACCAGCCAAAATCGTCGGATGCCGATGAGATCAGAGCAATTCGGTCAGTGTCACGTTCCGTTTCTTCCTGATAATGTCTATCGAAGTCAGTCCCCAGCTCCGGCGCCAAATATCCAAGGTCCCACTTTAGTTCCCGGTGCTCATATTGCACTCTGACGCCTGGCATAAACTCATATTGAAGTAATAAATCATATATATCTTGCTCTTGCCCAGTATTCTCTCGCCAGCCGTCTGATTCAAAATGATACTGCCCCATACTCAGCATGAAAGGGCCAGCCAAAACTGTACCGATCAGGTCATCGGCCCAGGTGGCATCTCCCGCCACGTATGCACTTACCGAACCATACACACCATCTTGGAGAAACAACGGGTGATATTCATTGTATCCCGGCCGCTGCGGCCCCGCCCCATCCACCGCCACTATTGACGTCTCTGCAAGCTGCGGCTGAAGTGGATAGGCACTGTTTGATTGCCATAGCTGCGATTGTAGCAACTCCGATGCTCTCGCAATTTCGTATCTACTATTGCCACGATACTTATCCGACAACAATCGATGTCCCTCGGCACTGGTTGGAGACAGTTGTAGTGCTTCCCAAGCAGCAATTTCAAGCCCTCTTCGATATCCAGACTCATCATACGCCCGCGCCAACACCGCACTGCGACTCGCCTCATCGCTCTGCAGCAACGTTTCGGACCGATACAAGGCCCGCTCATCATTCAACTGACGGGATTTTTCCAATTCCTCAATGGCCGCAATCGGGTCATTGCTATAGAGCTTGCGTACACCCTCATAAAAATACGCCGTCGGATCTTCCGGGTCCAGCTGCATTGCCAGTTCCCATTGCACCGATGCTTCGTCGTCGCGCTTCTCTTCGAAATAGGCCCGCCCCAGATAGCTGCGCAACACGCTGCGGGCAGGGTCCAGGCTGACTGCGAATTCCAGTTGTTTGCGTCCGGCTTCCAGATCGCCCTGGCGCAACAGTACCAGGCCCAAGCCCAAGCGGGCCTGGGGATCTTCAGAGTGCTGGGCAATCGCCTGGCGGAACTGTGCCTCGGCCTCCTGGAAGCGGTTGTTGAACAGATCCACGTAGGCGGACTGCACCAGCGCCGCAGAATCTTGCGGCGTCAGTTGCCTGGCTTTGGCAATGGAATCCGCTGCGGCACCCACATCCCCCATTGCCACTTGCAGTTCACTTAACCGCACCCAGGCGGCAGATTGATCCGGGAATTGCGCACTGGCCTCACGGGCAGCTTGCAGGGCCCTGGGCATTTCCAGATTGGCCTGATAGGCATAGGAAAGCGCCAAGTACTGGGAGAGTGTACGGGCCTCTGACCCGGTGGCGATGGCCACCGCCTGTTGTGGCTGATTGGTTAACACCGCAATCAGGCTGCGCAACGCCTGGGCCTGGGCTGACTGCACCTGGCTGAGGGCCTGCTCAGCGCGGGCAACATGGCCCACGGACAAATAGCTCGCGGCCAAGGCAACGGCAATGGCTGAATCCGGCTCAGTAATGGCTTCCAATGTTTGTATGGCCAGATCAGGGCGGCTTTGACTTAAGTGTTGCTTCGCTTGTTGCAGCGCAGTGGAATGCTGCGACGTAGTCAGCTCATCCACTACTACCAGCGGTGGAAAATACACAGCCCAATCCACCGACTCAGTGGCGGACAGTTGAATGCGTTTGAACTGGGGACTGCCGTCCACCACGACGCCTTCTCCCGCCGCTACGGGCACCTGGATTCCCTGCTGGCCGATGGTCACAGAAACCGAACCTTCCACCACACTGACCTGGGTGCGATCGGAATGGGCGCTCACTAAAAATTCGGTACCATCCACCACCGCGTTGGTGTACGCGGTTTTGACGCCGAAACGCAGGGTGATGCGACTGATGAAATGGCTCACGCCCTGCTTCAGCTCCACCCAGAAACTGCCTTCATTTTGCGTCGCCGGAAAGGACATCACGGTGTTTTCGCTGAGCCTGACAAAGCTATTATTGCTGAGATAAATGGCCGCACGGCTGTTGCGTCCCACTTCAAGTTGCTGCCCCGGACAGACCACGCTATCCGCGCGGGCAGGGCTTACTGAGTTCGGGGTTGCCGACGAAGCTGTCGCCCCACCGTCCTTTACCACCACATAACCGTTTGCCGAGACCACCATGGCCGCCCATTCCTCACAGGCATTCGCCACGACGGGTAGCGTCGCCAAAGACCACAGAAACACAATTATTGAAGTTCGCACGCAAGTCTCCCCACTCGCAGGTATAGCAAATCGCGACCATTCTGGATCTGACAGCAGGTTCGAATCATCACTGCTGACCCAATACGGTCACATTACAAAGAAGTTCGGCGAAAGGTATTCTGAGAGGTTTCCCAACCGGCAGGGAAGTCAGCCACACTCTTAAAACCCTGGCCCATTGTGATGGCTTTCGTTATCCAAATCTAGGCAGCTGTGAATATTACCGGAGAGAAGCGAACCAAATTGGCAAAAACTATTTTGACGAAAACGGAATGATACCCTGCTCGCCAACCTTGTTTATATTTTGCACAACAAATTGTGTGGGGCCGTCCTCAGGATAATAACGCACAATGGATTCAAACAGCTTTTCAGCCGCTGCCTGATGACCGGCTTCCAACTTCATGACCGCCAATTGATATTGCTTTAGCAACACCGGGTCAGGGTTTAATTTGAGGGTGAAGATGCGCAAGGGTGTCCGCTTGCCCACAAACTGAAAGCGCCCAAGGTAGCGCAGGGTATCATCTTCGGCATCCAGGCAGGATTCGCTGACCAGCACCTTGGTAGCCAGCTGCTTGTTGGCACCTTCCAGGCGCGACGTGGTGTTGATAATGTCCCCCATGGCCCGGAATTCGTGATGATCCATGGCCCCGAAATGGCCCATGGCGATTTCACCACAATGAATGCCCAACCGGGTGGGCAACGCCTTGCCGGCGTGCTGCGTGTTGAACTGTTCGATATTGCGATTGATTTCCTCCACCACCGGTTGCAACGTGCGCCATGCTGTGTGACGCTCCAGATGCAACCACAGGGCAATCACCCCGTCGCCGGCGACGTCGGATATGATGCCACCGGAGCGGCGAATGGGAGGAATAATCGCCTGGTAGTAGGACTGCATCAACTCCGCCAACGCCACCGGGCTCAGAGTCTCCGATAACCGGGAATACCCCTCTGCGTCCGTCACCATACACACGCTGTTGTGATAATCGCGCACGGCCGGCAACCCTTGCTGGGACACCAGGCGCTCCAGTTCATCTCTGGGCAGGTACTTGCCGAACGCCCATTGCAGGCGTTGCTTCTGGCTGAACAACTCCCGACTGCGCAACCACATACCCAAGCCACCACACAAGGGCACGGCCAACACCACCGCGTGAAACCAGGGCAACCAGAGGTGTAACCGAGAGAACGCCAAACAGATCATCAGGGTCATCGCGCTCGCCACCCCACCCACGCACAATGCCGCCACCAACGGTGCCGTAAAGCGTGCCAGCACATAACTGATGGCCCCCACCAATAGCACCAGGAGCCCATTCTTCCAGGGCAGCCATTCCCGCAGCCAGGTATCGGTCACCAGATTGGCATAGGCGGTGGCCGCCAGTTCCACGCCACCCAGATCCAGCCCTTCACCACTGGTGAACGAGGTATAGAAACCATCCCGCTGATCCGGCTGATCCTCCGCTGAGTACCCGACAAACACCGTTTTCCCCCGCACCTGATTGAGGGCCGCGGGAACCTGAGTGATGATGTCAGAAAATTCCAGTGTCGTGATGGTGCGCGGTGGGCCGAAAAGATTCAAAAGCGGGTCCGGCCGCATGGCCAGCAGCCGTTGTTCTGCCGCAGCCGGGTCACTCTGTTGCAATAGCCAGACCCGGGCCGGCAGCGTCGGCACATTGGAAAAGGAAGGATGGCGCAGAAAAAATCGACTGACCCGTGCCGGCACCTTCGGCAGAATCAGTGGCGCAGTGTCCAGCGCGGCTTGTTGAAAGGGTGCGTAGGGATCGATAAAGGTTTCTTTGGCAACGCCGGCCATCTGCTCTTTTTCCGAACGGGAGAACAGCAGCACATTGCCGGCCTCAGCGATACTGCGACGGAAAGCGTCATCACCCGGGGGCTCACGCCCGGTTTCGAAAAACACATCAAATACAATATGACGCGCGCCCGCTTGCGCCAGATTCTGCACCAGGTCCCCGTGCGCTTGGCGGGACCATTGGTACAGTTTCTCTGACAACCCCAAAGCCCGTGCACTGTTGCGCGTGATGGCCACCACCACCACGCTGTCCGGTGACGGCTTGGCACCGCGGATTTTGAATAACACATCCAGGCCCAGGCGTTGTTCCAGCGACATTCCCAGCGGAGACATGGACCAGATCGCCAATGCCAGAATCAGTCCGAACGGCGCCAGCGCCGCCACCAGATTGCGGGAACGTTGCAACAAAACGGGATACCCTGAAAAGATCAGTGATCCCTACTATATTGAAGCCACCGGGGTTTGACCAGATGATAGCGCTGGAATTCAAACCAGGCATCATCGCAAGGGCTGTAATCATGGTCATTCTCATACAGCAAGTGCCCATCTATTAACGTGCATTGTGAGACTACCGCATTGTGTTCGCATTGGTAGTAGCTTTGACACCAGCTGTGGCCGTACTCGCAATCCGGCCCGCTACCGGGGCGATCACAGATATCTTCAAACACCGGCTGCTCCAGGCACCCCATGGCACGACGCCAGCGCTCCACGCTGTGTCTGGCAGGAACAGACCAACCCCAGCTATACACATAGGGCACAATCACATCCATCGTGCCTCTGGCTTCCACTACCGGCACTGCCGGCTTACCGGCGCCATCGGCGGTTATCTGCCGGCACTGCCCCACGTCTTTGAACGGAAAACTCTGCGAGGTGACTGCCACACCGGAAAAGACGTCTGATGACTCGCAGGCCAAGCGACCGGCCATGGCCCCACCATTGGATAACCCCACGGCGTAGACCTTACCGGCATCCGGCGTGGTGCCCAGCACCTTGGGAAGGTTCCGGCTTAAACAGGACGCCAACATCCGCGCAAATGCCGCGTCACCTGCATCACCCCCGGGGCAGCAATAGTCACCGGACGCCCAGGCCGGCACCAGGTGTCGACCTTGAGGATAGGCCACGACAGCCCCCTCTCTATCCGCTAGCGAACGCCAGCAGGAACTCTGCGCCTCCAGCCGATGATTGGAACCAAAGCCATGGAAATCCAGACTCAACGGCATGTCCTGTTTTACATTCCGGGGAACAAACAGACCGTACCCACGCAGCACCCCATCCACAATCATAAAGTTGGACTGGATCTGTCCGGGGATGATTAGCAGTGTGCCGCACCAGTCCAACGACCAGACCGGTTGCGACCACACCCAAGCGCACAACAGCAGCGCTTTCGCCCGCGCACTCATAACAACACACCAATTCCGTTGAAACTTACGGTACTGCTTTACACAACCTGCTCTACCCAACCTGTTCTACGCAATCGGCCCTCTTAAACGAGAACGACGTGAACCACAGGTGTATCGTGTGAGTCAGGCAGTTCTTGTGAGTATAGGTTCAGAATGAAATAACGAGGGTTTAGACCGGGTGATTTGCTAGAGTATGTTTCTCTAAGACTATAACTGCGGATTATGAGTTGCTGCTGCCAGAACAAAAAAGCCCGGCACAGTGGCCGGGCTTTTTCAGCATTCAATGCGAGGGATCAATGCACATGTCCGTGAGCCAGTTCCTCTTCGGAAGCATCCCGCACGGATTCAATGCTGACGGAGAAATGCAGGCGCACACCCGCCAGTTCGTGGTTGCCGTCAATCGTCACTTCCTGATCTTCGATCTCGACCACACGGATCGGAACAGGGCCCTGCTCGGTCTGCGCCTGGAATTGCATACCCACCTGCAGTTCGTCCACCTGGAACGCTTCGCGGGGCACCTTCTGGATCAACTGCTCGTGACGCACGCCGTAGCCATTTTCCGGCTCCACCACCACGTCCAGTGCATCACCCAGTTTTTTGCCTTCCAGCTCAGATTCCAAACCGGGGATGATGTTGCCGAACCCCTGCAGGAACATCAACGGCTCACGCCCTTCCGAGGTGTCAATGATTTCACCTTCCTCATTGCGCAATGTGTAATGCATTCCGACTACCCGGCCTTTCTGGATCTCCATACTCATTCCTCTCTTTCAATAGATGAATTTTCGACGCCTGAAACAACTGGGGAAGTCACATCAAACCTCGCAATTACCGCGAGATCGCGGAATTCGAAACATTTTAACAGCGTTGACCCAATGAAACAAAAAGCCCTCATTGACGCCAACGCACCAGCGTTTCGTAGGACTGGGCGTAGTGATACTGGATCTGCTCTGCGGAATAGCGCTGCTCAGGAGCCACCGGGCAATGCAAGCGCGCCAGGCAATTGGATTGACAAGCGGACTCGGCCGCCAGGCGGTAATCGACACAGCGCTGCAGATAGCGACTCGAATCCGACAACGCATCCGCCGGACAGTGCTGGATACACTCGCGGCTGACGCACTGATCACAGGGCGAGTCGAACACAGGGGATGTCGTCCCCGGCAGTGCCCCCTCTACCCACAACAAGGCCCGATAGGCGTACCACAACCCGAACACCGGATTGATTCCCAGCTTGAGCGGGGAATCCCCATGCCAACCCGCCAGCCGACCCAGCTGCTGCAACCCCACCGCCAGGCTGGAAGGATAAAGAACCCGATAACGTCGCCCGGGATAGACCTGCTCCAGATAGGCGATGGCCACCTGTTGGGAGCGATGGTCCAGTGGATTGGGATGGACCCATGAGTCAGGGGGCAAGGCCCGCCAGAAATCACCACCACCATTGCCCAACAGCAACAACGAACCGGTGTCGGCGTCGTCTTCCAAAAGGCCTGCCAACGACTGGCGCAGGGCGGGCGGCAACCTGGCCACCCGGAACACGGCCTGCATATTCAATCCAGACGCCGTCAGCATGCGATGGCCAAGCTGGTCGTAGGGGTTTTCAATGCCCTTCATGGTGCATTCATCCCGTTGATTGCTATCGTATTTCTGCCAATGTTACAGCACTTTCATATATGCACCACAGGAGTGCCTCACTGCCCCTGAATTGAATCGTTGACATTCCCCCTAATCCGTATATGCTCAACGGTAGCTAGGAAAGTACGGCTAGATATTTATGTTCAATCGTTACGAAGTCCCATCAGTAGAACCTCGTCCTTTTAATCATAAGTAACACCATCTCTTCTCAGCTAAACCGCCCTGATAAGGCAAATCTACAAATGTTTAAATAGGATAAGACTATGTCAACTACTACTGGTACCGTTAAATGGTTCAACGAAAGCAAAGGTTTCGGCTTCATCGAACAGGATAACGGCCCCGACGTGTTCGCACACTTCAGCGCAATTCAAGGTTCCGGTTTCCGTACCCTGACTGAAGGTCAGCGCGTTCAGTTCACAGTAACTCAGGGCCAGAAAGGTCCTCAGGCTGAGAACATCGTTGCGATCTAATCTAGTCTTCTAGAATCAGATCCAGAAAAGCAGGCTCCTGAGCCTGCTTTTTTTATGCCTGCTTAAACTGATTTGGGCAGCAGGGACCCGTCACTTCAGCACCGCAACAGTTCATAAGCCGCCCGGATCTCCATAAAACGGGCCTGATCGCCCCCCCGGTCCGGATGGTGCTGGCGGGCCAGCCGTTGATAGCGCTGTTTGATGTCCGTGGCTGAAGCCCCCTCCCCCAACGCCAGTGTGACCAGGGCCTGCCTGCGTTCATCCCCCTCCAGTCGGTGCCAGAACCCCTGCAACAGCGCCACCACATCCTCACGAGTGGTCTCATGATAGTGGCTCCAGTCCAGATAGTATTCCCGCATGGGGTCATCTGGCTCTGGAAGACGTTGGCTTGAATGTGTCGGCTGCGCGCTGTGAAGGCGTATATCCAGGGGAGCGATCTGTAGACTCAGTCGCTCCTCATCCCACAATGAACCCTGCAGTTGATACAGGCCGTTCATTAACAGGAAGTTTTTCTTGAACAGGCTCAGCTCACTGTGATCATCCAGCTGCGCCAGGCAGGGGTGCTGGGACAGGCTGGCCAACAGATGGTGAATGCCGAAAGGCGTCGCTGGCACGGTGTGCAGGTTCCGACGCAACTGGGTGAGGATGGCGGGTATAAGCGGGTTTTGCCGAAGCTCTCTCATCCCTTAAGGGTAGCAGAAAAAGGTCAGGAGAATGCTCGGCAAAACCCGCAGGGCACCCCGGGGTTACCCCTGGGGCCGCATATGGGGGAACAGAATGACATCGCGGATGGAAGGCGAGTCGGTAAACAGCATCACCAGACGATCAATACCGATGCCTTCACCGGCGGTGGGAGGCATGCCGTACTCCAGCGCCGCGATGTAGTCCGCATCGAAGTGCATGGCTTCATCGTCGCCTGCGTCTTTCTCTTCCACCTGCTTGCGGAAGCGCTCGGCCTGATCTTCGGGGTCATTCAGTTCCGAAAAGCCATTGGCCAGCTCACGCCCGCCCACAAAAAACTCGAAGCGGTCGGTCACAAAGGGGTTGGCGTCGCTGCGACGGGCCAACGGAGACACTTCCGTGGGGTACTCGGTGATGAAGGTGGGGTTCTTCAACCGGTGCTCTACCGTTTCCTCAAAGATCTCGATCTGCAGTTTGCCCAGACCGTAGCTGGGTTTGACATCGATGTTGAGCTTCTTGCACACAGCGGTCGCCGCTTCGATGGTTTGCAGGTCCGCGGCGGTCAGATCCGGATTGTAATGCAGGATGGAATCAAACACCGACATGCGGGTGAACGGCGATCCGAAGTCATAGGTTTCACCCTGGTATTCCACGTCGGTTTTACCCAGCACGTCCAGGGCGATGGTGCGCAGCATGTCCTCGGTTAAATCCATCAGGTCTTTGTAATCGGCGTAGGCCTGATAGAACTCCACCATAGTGAATTCCGGATTGTGGCGAGTGGAGAGGCCTTCGTTGCGGAAGTTGCGGTTGATTTCGAACACACGCTCAAAACCACCCACCACCAGCCGTTTCAGATACAGCTCCGGCGCAATACGCAGGAACAGTTCCATATCCAGGGAGTTGTGGAAAGTCACAAACGGACGCGCCGAGGCACCGCCGGGAATCACCTGCATCATAGGGGTTTCCACTTCCAGGTAACCGCGGGTACGCAGGTAGTCGCGAATGCCTTCCACCACGGCGGAACGTACACGGAAGGTTTCGCGCACGTCTTCGTTCACAATCAGATCCACATAACGCTGACGGTAGCGCATCTCCTGGTCGGCCAGGCCCTTGTGCTTGTCCGGCAGCGGGCGCAGGGATTTCACCAGGTGTTCGCAGGTTTCGATGTGCACATACAGATCCCCTTTGCCGGATTTCTGCAGGGTACCGGTAACGCCAACGATGTCGCCGAGATCCCAGGTTTTGATATCGTCCAACACGTCTTTGGCCAGGCTTTTGCGATCCACGTACAACTGGATGCGACCACTCATATCCTGAATCACGATGAAGGCACCGCGGTTCAACATGACGCGACCTGCCACCTTCACCGGCACCGCCAGTTCTTCCAGTTCCGGTTTGGTTTTGTCGCCATAGGCTGCCTGCAGATCACCGCAATAGTGCTCACGGCGGAACCCGTTGGGGAAGGCATTCCCCTTCTCCCGCTTGCTGTCCAGTTTGGCCCGGCGCTCGGCGATGAGTTTGTTTTCGTCCTGTTCCACAGGTGTTTGCTTTTGCTTGTCTGTCATGGTGATGCCTTAAATTGGTTACAGCCCAGCTTTCAAACTGGCTTCAATAAACTGATCCAGATCCCCATCCAGCACAGCGTTGGGGTTGGAGCTTTCCACGCCGGTGCGCAGGTCCTTGATCCGGGACTGGTCCAGCACATAAGAACGGATCTGGCTGCCCCAGCCGATGTCGGACTTGGCGTCTTCCATGGCTTGCTTTTCCGCGTTCTGTTTCTGGATTTCCATTTCGTACAGTTTCGCCCGCAACTGCTTCATGGCCTGATCTTTGTTTTTGTGCTGGGAACGATCGTTCTGGCACTGGGTGACGATGCCCGAGGGCAGGTGCGTGATGCGCACCGCTGATTCGGTCCGGTTTACGTGCTGACCACCGGCACCGCTGGCCCGGTAGACGTCGATGCGCAGATCCGCCGGGTTGATCTCGATGTCGATGTTGTCGTCGATCTCGGGGGAAACGAATACGGAGGCAAACGAGGTATGGCGACGGTTACCGGAATCGAAGGGGGATTTACGCACCAGTCGGTGCACACCGGTTTCGGTTTTGAGCCAGCCGTAGGCGTATTCGCCCTGAAAATGAATGGTGGCACTTTTGATGCCCGCCACTTCGCCATCGGAGACTTCAATCAATTCAGTTTTAAAGCCAGACCGTTCACCCCAACGCAAGAACATGCGCAGCAGGATGTTGGCCCAGTCCTGGGCTTCGGTGCCGCCAGAGCCGGCCTGAATGTCCAGGTAGCAGTTGTTGGCGTCCATCGGGCCGGAGAACATGCGCAGGAACTCCAGGCGGGCCACGTCCGCTTCCAGCTTGTCCAGCTCGGTTTCCACTTCCTGCACCGAGGCTTCGTCGTTCTCTTCCACAGCCATCTCCAGCAATTCAGCCAGATCACTGACGCCGGACTTGAGATTCTTCAGTGTGGTAACAGTCTGATCCAGGGAGACCCGCTCCCGTCCCAACTCCTGAGCCCGCTCCGGGTCATTCCAAATGTTGGGGTCTTCCAGTTCGCGATTGACTTCATCCAGACGTTCACATTTCAGATCGAAGTCAAAGATACCCCCTCAACGCGTCACCGCGCGTTTGAAGGTCTTTGATTTTATTAAGTATTGGATTGATTTCCATGGGCTTCGGCTTTCCGGGAATATACGCTATTGAGGTCGAAAGGCGCGTATTTTACCGGGCAATGGACCCAGTATCCAGCCAATCTAAACAGCTTTACCGGTTGCCGTGAAATATCGCTCCATCAGCGCTTCCAGAGCCCGGAATTCCAGGGGTTTGCTGAGCACCTCATCCATCCCGGCACTGCGGGCTTTCTGACGCTCCTCCTGCAGCACGTGGGCCGTAAGGGCGATCACCGGCTTATGGGCCCGATGCAGCTTGGATTCCTGCTGCCGAAAGCCCCGGGTGGCATCGAATCCGTCCATTACCGGCATCTCACAATCCATCAGCACCAGATCGTAGGCCTGGTAGTCCCGGGTCAGGCGTTCCAGCGCCTCCCGCCCGTGGGACACCAGATCATGGGCCACCCCCAGTTTGTCCAGCATTCTGGACACCACCAGCTGGTTGACGTGGTTATCCTCTGCCACCAGCACGCGCCGCCCCTCATAACGCCCGGTGCTGGATCTGGGAGATAAAGGCTGGGAAGCAACAGTGTGGTGGGTGCCCTGAATCAGGCCCACCACGATTGGGTGAACCTGCTGGATCACCAGTGGCCGGGTCATCCAGTGCCAGCTGATGAACTGATCGACCTCCTCCCCCACCGGGGCCCAGCCGAAGGGGGCCAGACACAACATGGGGGCAAGTTCCCTCAGGGCGCTGTGTTGCACCCGTTTGGCAAAGGCCAGGTCGACAATCGCCAGGCTAAACGCTGGCGCGGTAAACGTCTGTAGCCGGCTCAGGGCCGTTTCGGAGTGGGTTTCCACCTGTACCTGAGCACCGCAGTAGCGGAGAAATTCCGCCATGTCTTGTTGATACTGATGCGCTCCACCGGTCATCAGAATGCGCTGGCCCTGCAGGGATTGAGGCAGCTTATGCCCCAGGAGCGGACCAGGGCCGGCCTTGCAGGCCACCACCAGCCGAAAGCAACTGCCCTTCCCGGGCACGCTCTCCACCTGAATTTTGCCCTCCATCAACCCCGCCAGATATTGACTGATGGTGAGCCCCAACCCGGCTCCCCCGGCCTGCCGGGTATAGGACACCTCTTCCTCCACAAAGGGCTTGAACAGCGTGTCCAGTTTATCCGCCGCAATGCCTGTCCCTGTGTCCTGAACCTCGAAGACCAGGCGCCGGTGGTGCGGATTCTGGGTCTCCCGCTCCAGCCTGACATGCAAACACACCCGTCCCTGGTCCGTGAATTTGAACGCATTGTTGAGCAGGTTGCGCAGGATCTGTTTGAGCCGGGTTGGGTCGCCCTGCACGCCCGCGGGCAGCTCCGGTGCCAGGGTCACATAGAATTCCAACTGCTTGCGTTTGGCTCTGGCCAGAAATTCAGACGCCACCTCTTCACACAGGGAAACCATGTTGAGTTCAATGATCTCCAATTCCATTTTGCCGGCAGAGATCTTCGAATAGTCGAGAATGTCGTTGATGGTTTTGAGTAAGGCCTTACCCGACTTGCGGATAACATCCAGGTATTGTTTCTGCTGGGGGTCCAGTCGCGTGTCTGTAAGCAGATCCGCCATCCCCAGCACGCCGTTCATAGGGGTCCGGATCTCATGACTCATGGTGGCCAGAAACTCACTCTTGGCGCGGCTTTCCGCCTGCTCTTCAAACAATCTCTGCTGGGCATTCAATTCATGCACTTTGGCCTCGTATTCCGCCTGCATAAACCGTTCGTGTTCATCGTGGGCCCGCTGCTCATTGCGCAGCGCCTGGCGCTGGGCTGCAAAACGCTGGCGCCGCTCCTGATTGATGCGGTCGGCCAGGGCGAAAGAAAATAACACCACCAGAAACATAAAGCCGATCTGCAATATGTTATCGGTCAGCCGGGTGAGCGGCAGCCACCCCTGCTTGTGAGCCAGGAAGACCAAACCACCCACCAAAATCACACTATTGGCCAGTATGTGGTAACGGGCTTCGATCTGCCCGCGCCGTAAAGTGGTAACCCCCACCATCACCCCCACCACGGCACTGGCCACACAAACGACGGCACACGCCAACGCGGCCCATTGGAACGGCACCCAAAACACACTGACGCCAGCAAAGGCAAAGGCAACTGCCAACACCAGCACCGCTTGATTGCAGCGGGGATTGGCCGAACGCAGATGCAGGAGGGATTGGGTAAACGCCATGGCGCAGACACCGTACAACCCCACACTGACCAGCAGCATCCACTGGTTCATCGAAGGGAAAGCAGGCCACAGGTACTGGAAGCCCACCCCTTCCAGGGCCGCCATAAACAACGCCACCCCCACCACCGATCCGGCATAGTACAAATACGCGGTATGCCGCACGCTCAGATAAATAAACAGGTTGTACAACACCATCACCAGCAGCACACCGAAGTACAGGCCATGCCCCATCAACTCCCGCTGCCGCTGTTGATAGAAGGCCGGGCGCTGGTACAGGGTCATGGGCAGCATCAGGGTGTTATCGGATTGCACCCGTAAGATCACTTCGGTTCTGGCGTTGGCCAGAAGCGGGAGCGGCACCGAGAAATAGCGATTCAGAATGGGGCGTTGGGAAAACGGCAGGCGATCCCCCATCACATAGTGTCGGATAGAGTGCCGGGAATCCTGCTGTGACAATCCGGGTATGACAAAAATTTCGATGCTATCCAGCGAGGCAAATGCCACATCCAGAATGCCATCAATGTCGGAGCGGGTTGCATTGGCGAGTGTGAATCGCAGCCAGTAACCGGCAGCGTCAAAGCCGAAGTGCGGTATTCCACCTTGCCAGGGCATCCACCCACTGCCGCGAAGGACATCCTCCAGCGCCAATTCGCCATGGGCATCCCGCCAATACTCGATCTTCACATGATTGCCGTCGATGGACACGGATTCAACGTCAGGATCAGTGATTTTAAGCGCGGCCGTCGCCAGTGCGCAGTGCCCCATCAGCACCCACACAAATACCAAGCAGTAGCGCAGCGCCCCAGCGCTGGATACGGTGAACATTGAAGCCCCAATCAAAACGATACGCACTAACTATAGCCCAACACCACTCCATCGGATAAACAAAATGGCGCGGGGGCCAGTGCCCTGCCTATAGGGTGGCTTTGCTGAACCGGCCTCGATATTCCCGCGGCGACAGCCCCACCTTGCGCTTGAACATTTTGGAGAAAGACGATACGTCTTCGTAGCCCACCCGCTGGGTAATCTCGGCAATAGTCTGGGCACTGACTTCCAGGAACTTCTTGGCCACCTCGATGCGCACGGTTTGCAGGTACGCCAGTGGGGACTCCCCGGTGGCGGTTTTGAAGCGGCGGATGAGGGTGCGGGGGCTCATGGCATACTGCTCTGCCAACCAGGCCAGGGAGAAATCCTCAGCATAGTGCTCGTCGATCCACTCCTGCACCGCCTTGACGGTTTCATCGCTGTGATACTTGTTGTGATGGGTGGCAAAGTAACTCAATTGGGAATGGCGACCGGTGTCCAGCACCATGGCCTTGGCGGATTCAATGGCGGTTTCATGGTCGATATACAGTTCGATCAGGTACAACGCCATATCAAACCAGGCGGTGCCGCCACCGGAACAGAACACCTGGCCGTCGGTGGTGATCAACTGCTCCGGCACCAGCTGCACACCGGGGTATCGGGCTTTGAAACGCTCGGCATGGGCCCAATGGGTAGTGGCTTTGCGGCCATCCAGAATACCCGCCTCGGCCAGAAAGAACGCTCCGGTGCAATTGCTGATGATCTGGGTGCCCCCAAGGGCGTATGCTTTCAGCACTTCAATCAGGTCGCGGTTGGTGTCCAGGGCTTTGTCCACGTCGCCACCGATGGACGGCACCAGGATCACATCCGCCTCGCCGATCTGCTCGAACCCGCAGTGCGCCTGAATCACAATATTGTTCAGGCAACGGATGGAGCGCCCCTCGCGGGTCGCCAGTTGCACGTCGAACTTGGGCTCCATATTGCGGCCGGCAAAATAGTTCCAGGCGGTGCCTGCCGTGGAGAGCAGGTCAATGACTCCCGTGATGGCGGTGGCAAAAGCGTAGTCGAACCCGAGAATGCGTACTTTGATCATAGCTGTCGAATTTAGCCCTGAATTAGTCATAAATGACAATTACACACTCCACAGGACAATGCAAATATGATCCCCCTTTTTCCTACAATTAATTCGAAAAGGTCTGTTAAACGGCCTATTAATCAGAACCGAGCTACACCCCATTAAAACCGACTTACGCCGGGAGGAACACATGCCCCTGTTATCACGCCAGGATCTGGAATTCTGCCTCTACGAAATGCTGGACACAGAAAGTCTGCTGCAGAGCCCTCGCTACTCCGATCACAATCGCGAAACCTTTAGCCAGACCCTGGACACCGCAGAGCAGGTGGCGGAGAAATACTTCGCCCCCCACAACCAATTGGCGGACGCAAAAGAGCCCTGGTTTGACGGAGAAAAGGTGCACACCATTCCCGAAGTCAAAGAAGCCTTCCATCATTTTGTCAACGCCGGATTGCTCACGGCGCGGCTGGACTTTGAAGACGGCGGCATGCAATTGCCCCACGTGGTGGCCGCCGCCTGTACCGGTTACGTCACCGCCGCCAATCCTTCCAGCTCCGCCTATCCGTTCCTGACCCTGGCGGCCTCCAATTTGATCCAGCATTTTGCCAGCGAAGAACTGAAAAACACCTATCTGCCCCTGCTGCGCAGCGGCCAGGCGGCGGGCACCATGGCATTGACGGAGCCGGACACCGGCTCGTCCCTGGCGGACATCAAAACCACCGCCACCCCGACGGATCAAGGTCACTATCTGGTGAAGGGCAACAAGATGTTCATCTCCGGTGGGGATCAGGACATCACTGACAACATCGTGCATCTGGTGCTGGCCAAGATCAAAGGGGCCCCCACCGGAGTGAAGGGCATCTCCCTGTTCCTGGTACCCAAATGGCAGGTGGACGACCAGGGCCGACCCGGGCAGCGCAACGATGTCCAGCTGGCGGGTCTGCTGCACAAGATGGGTTATCGCGGCACCACTTCCACCGTGCTCAATTTCGGTGAGCGAGACCAATGCGCGGGCTACCTGATCGGCGAGCCCCATCAGGGTCTGAAATACATGTTCATGATGATGAACGAAGCCCGGGTGGGTGTAGGCCTGGGCGCCGCCGTGATCGGCTATCGCGGTTATGTGGAATCCCTGAATTATGCCCGGGAGCGCCCCCAGGGACGCCACCCCAGCAACAAAGACCCGGCCTCGCCCCCCATTGCCATCATTGAGCACGCCGATGTGAAGCGCATGCTGTTGGCCCAGAAAGCCTATTCCGAGGCAGCGATCGCCCTGTGTCTGTACGCCAATCATCTGCTCGACCGTATCGATATCTGCAACGACCCGGAGCAGCGCAAACCGCTGCAGGAACTGCTGGACCTGCTGACCCCCATCGTCAAATCCTGGCCGTCTGAATTCGGACCCAAAGCGAACGCCCTGGCCATCCAGATCCTGGGGGGAGCCGGTTACATCCGGGAATACCCGGTGGAACAGTTCTATCGAGATAATCGCCTGAACCCCATTCACGAAGGCACCCATGGCATCCAGGCCATGGACCTGCTGGGACGCAAACTGTGGCAGTCCGGTGGACTGGGTCTGCAGACCCTGTTGGGTGAAATCAATGACACCCTGCAGCAGGCCGCGGAGTTTGCCGAGCTGAGTGAATACTGTGAGCAATTGCAGGCAGCCCTGCAGCTGATGCAGACCACCATCGAGAACCTGGGTAGCCAGCTACAAAATGCAGGGCCCGACATCGGCCTGGCCAACGCCTCTGCCTTTTTGAGCCTGGCCGGCCACGTCGTTGTGGCCTGGCTCTGGCTGTGGCAAGCTAGCGCAGCGATGAAAGGCCTGCAGACCGACTCGAACGCTGCTTTCTATCAAGGCAAACTGCACGCCTGCCGCTTCTTCTTCCGCTGGGAGCTGCCCAAAATCCAGCACTGGAGCACCCTGCTGCAGAGTGCTGACGACACCTGCCGCACCATGCAGAACGAATTTTTCTGATCCAATAACGACAACTGACACGAGGACACTATGGCACACATAGAGACCACTACTGAGGGACACATTCTGCTGATTCGCATCAACCGTGCGGAGAAGTACAACGCCTTGTCACCGGAGATGTACCACGACATGGGCAAGGCGCTGAAACGCCTGAACGATGACCCGGAACTGCGGGTTGCCGTACTCTATGCAGAAGGCAAGCATTTCACCGCCGGCGTGGAGCTGGACAAGTGGGCGCCAATTTTCGGCAGTGGTAATGCCTTCCCGGTGGGCGCCGATGAGATCGACCCCATGGGTCTGACCGGTGATCGTCACAGCAAGCCGGTGATCATTGCCGTGCAGGGTTACTGCTTCACCTGGGGTGTGGAAATACTGCTGAACACTGAAATCCGTGTGGCCGCCCGCGACACCCAATTCCAGATGCTGGAAGTGCAACGGGGCCTGTATCCCTGTGGCGGTGCCACCCTGCGCCTGCCGGTGGAAGCCGGTTGGGGCAACGCCCAACGGGTACTGCTGACCGGTGAACGCTGGAGCGCAGAAGAAGCCTATCGCTGGGGCATGATCCAGGAGCTGGTGGAACCCGGCGAGCAATTCAACAAAGCCATGGAAATCGCCACCAGCGTCGCCAAGGCCGCCCCGCTGGGGGTTCAAGGCGTATTGAAGGCTACCCGCTTCAGTGCCGCAAACCCTCACGACCAGGATGCCTGCGTCAAGCAGTTCATGGCAGACCTGAAGCCGGTGATGCAAAGCGAAGATGCGGCGGAGGGGGTCAACTCCTTCGTGGAACGTCGGGAGGCGGTGTTCAAGGGGCGTTAACGCTTCGAACTTTACTGCTCGACGGAAACAAAAAGCCCCGCTCTTCCATGGCGGGGCTTTTTGTTTTGCTGAGGAAACCGTTGCGGGATCAGTGGGCGATGTTCGCCGCCAGGCTGGATTCCGCCAGTACCCGTCCGCCGTTCATGGCGATGCGGTCACGGATATGATACGCGTCCGCCAGGGTATTGGTCTGCTGAATCATGCTGTTCAGGGTCACACTCATCACCACCGGCACATACTTGCCGTTGGAAAACTGCTCCAGGCCCAGCTTGGCGTATTCCCAGTTACTGGACAGTTGCGAGACGATCAACGGGTCCACTGCAGCGTCCTGGGAGTCCATGCGCAACTCGGCCATACCGGCTTCATAGGCCGCGACGGTGTGCCCCATTTCTTCTTCAATCCAGTCGGCATTAACGTTGATGTACTTGGCCAGGTAGAGCAGATTGATGCGCTCGGACAACATGCTTTGTTGCTGCGCCAGATCGATACGATGGCCATAGTGATGCGGCAGGCGGGCCTGCCAATCGCGCATCAGAATGTCGGTGCTCAGCAACAGTTCGTTGCTTTCTTCAATCAGGGTCAAAGCGGAATCCGCACCGGGCTGGGCCAGGGCGGCACTGCGGAACGACAGCCATTGCTGTTTGATGTCCATCACCCGCTGATTGATGGTTGAATTGGGGGAATTGTGTTCCAGCTGGCCCAACAGCAGTTCGAAAGCTTCGACATTGGACTCCAGATCGGCTTTTGCTGCCTGGTAATCCACATTGGCTGCCAATTGCACATGATCCCGGGCGATGCGCATGACCAGGGTGCGCTGTTCCGCCGCCTTGTGCACGGCGTCCAGATCACTGATGGTACGGGCTGAAGACAGGGTGGATACCAGCCCCAGGATGACAACCAAAAAACTACGAATACTGACCAGCTTATTCATTTTTGCAATCCTTTCGCGTGTTGTTACAAAGCACAGACTTTCGTTACAAACTGTTACCTTAGTCAGTGTATGTGCTGTTCGCGAATTGAACAGGTTGCAAATGGCAGATTGTGAAAAAGTTCCTACTCTTTTTATGGTTTTGGTAATTTCCCACAAAACCGGTGTTTAGCGTCGCACATTTGAACAGATCTGGGGCCAAACAGATTGGCCTAAACAGATCAGGAGTGGCTGGGCGCATTACCGCTGGCCACCGGCTCCAGGTGTTCCACCATCAGCTGGGCATTCTGTACGCCCCGAAACTCGTTCACATCCAGCCGGTAAGCCAGGTAAACCTGTTTGAGATGGTGATTGGGCCACTTCTCCAGATCCACATTGAAGGCGATGGCGTCCACCACGCGCTTGCTGGAGGGCAGACCGATGGACAGTTTCAGGTGTTTTTCCCCCACGATCCGTTGATCCAGCAGCTCGAAGCAGCCATCAAACAAAGGTTCCGGGAAACCCTGCCCCCAGGGCCCTGCTTCCCGCAACAGGCGGGCCACCGGCAGATCGATTTCCGGCTCAGACAGCTCGCCGTCGCTGTGCAGCTCCCCGGTCAGGTCGTCCAACACCAGCACCCGCCGGGCTTCGGCATCGAAGGCCTTCTGGAACGCCGGTAGATTTTCCTCGCGGATGCTGAGCCCTGCGGCCATGGCGTGGCCACCGAATTTCACGATGAGGCCGGGATGCCGGCTGGCCACTGCATCCAAGGCGTCCCGGATATGAAAGCCGGGTATGGAGCGGGCTGAACCCTTGATTTCACCGCCATCCGCCGGGGCAAAAGCGATGGTGGGGCGATGGAAGCGTTCCTTGATGCGGGACGCCAGTATGCCGATCACCCCCTGGTGCCAGTCCCGCTTGTAGATGCAGAGGCCCCAGGGCAGATCCGCGTCTTTGCCCAGGTGCAGTTGCTTAAGGGCGGTGAGGGCCTGTTGCTGCATGTCCCCTTCAATGCCCTTGCGCTCATGGTTGAGCTGATCCAGTTCAGCAGCGTAGCGGGCCGCCAGCCGGGGATCGTCCTGCAACAGGCATTCAATGCCTTTAGACATGTCCGTGAGCCGACCGGCTGCGTTCAGACGCGGCCCCACGGCAAAGCCCAGATCCGAGGCCACCAGCCCCGACAGGCGGCGCTTGGCCACCTCCACCAGCGCCTTGATACCGGGGCGACAGCGCCCCGCCCGCATGCGGGCCAGGCCATGCTGCACCAGAATCCGGTTATTGCGGTCCAGGGGCACCACATCTGCCACCGTCCCCAGGGCCACGATATCCAGGTAATCCGCCATGTTGGGCTCACTGATGCCCTGGCGCTCAAACCAGTTCAACTGCTTGAGCCGGGTGCGCAGGGCCGTCATCAGGTAAAACGCCACGCCCACCCCCGCCAGGTTCTTGCTGGGGAACGGGCACCCGGGTTGATTGGGATTGACGATGGCATCCGCCGGCGGCAATTGGCGACCCGGCAGGTGGTGGTCCGTCACCAGGACCTTGATGCCTGCGGTACGGGCCGCCTGCACCCCATCAATGCTGGAGATGCCGTTGTCCACGGTCATGATCAGATCCGGGCCTTGCTGTTGCGCCACCGCCACAATTTCAGGGGTGAGGCCATAGCCGTACTCAAAGCGGTTGGGCACCAGATAGTCCACCGCAGCCGCCCCCAGGCGACGCAGGGCCAGTACGCTCAAGGCACTGCTGGTGGCCCCATCGGCATCGAAATCCCCCACCACCAGGATCTTGTGTCGCTGCTCCAGTGCCGCCACCAGTAAATCCAGCGCCGCATCCAGACCTTTCAGTTCGGTGGCGGGCAACAGGTTTTTCAGCGCCAGATCCACATCGCTGTCGGCCAACAGACCGCGATGGGCATAGATGCGCTGCAACAGGGTGGGAATCTCAGAGGAAAACTCGGGGGAGGTGTTTGCGGAGCGGCGTTTGATGTGTTTCATGGCAGGAATCCGGGGGAAGGGAGAACCTCCCCCCAGGGCAGGCTACTGCATGTTCCGCAGAATGCTTTCCTTCACGGAAGCCAGCTTGGCGTCGATGGTTTCCATGATGGCGTTCTGGCATTGGGAAATGGCGGTATCCGGGTCTTTCAGGCCGTTGCCGGTGAGGGTACAGACGATCTTGCTGCCCTCGGGGATTTTGCCACTTTTCACATCCCGAATGGCGCCACCCAGGGAGGCCGCTGAAGCCGGCTCACAGAACACCCCTTCGTTTTGCGCCAGCAGACGCTGGGTTTGCAGGATTTCCTGGTCGGTCAGCTCATCAAACCAGCCACCGGATTCTTTCTGCACGTTCCAGGCTTTATCCCAGCTCTGGGGATGCCCGATGCGGATCGCAGTGGCCACGGTTTCAGGGTTGTCCACCATGGCACCGCGCATGAAGGGGGCGGCGCCGGCGGCTTGGTAGCCCACCATTTTCGGCAGGCTGTTGGAGATGCCGGCCTTGTGGAATTCGGTGTACCCCATCCAGTGAGCCGTGATGTTGCCTGCATTGCCCACCGGCAGGCAGTGGTAATCCGGGGCCGCACCCAGCTCTTCCACAATTTCAAAGGCCGCGGTTTTCTGGCCCTGCAAGCGGAAGGGGTTGATGGAATTCACAATGGTGACCGGTGCTTCTGCAGCCACTTCTTTCACCAGCTGCATGCCTTCGTCGAAGTTGCCGCGAATCTGCAGGGTAACGGCGCCGTACATCATGGCCTGGGCCAGCTTGCCCATGGCGATCTTGCCTTCGGGAATCAACACAAAGGCTGTGATCCCGGCACGGGCGGCGTAGGCAGCGGCGGCGGCAGAGGTGTTGCCGGTGGAGGCACAGATAATAGCCTTGCTGCCCTCTTCCACCGCTTTGGTCACCGCCATGGTCATGCCCCGGTCCTTAAAGGAACCCGTGGGGTTCAGGCCTTCGTACTTGACGTAGAAATCCACGTTCTTGCCGATCAGGCGCGGAACATTGTTGAGGCGGATTAACGGGGTTTTGCCCTCGCCCAGACTGATCAGACGGGTATCGTCTTGAACAGGCAGATAGTCACGATAGTTATCAATCAGTCCGGTGTAGCGTTTACTCATGATTCAGTTCCACACATTCTCTAATTTAAAATTTCGGGGCGCAGGTCAGCAGTCCAGGGTTTCCAGCCGGATGCGCACCACGTCGTCGGCCAGCACACCCAGAGCCCGGATCTTATCCAGAGCATTATTCATTTTACTTTCCACCACCTGGCGCACAATCATGATCAACGGCACCGGGCTGCTCTCATCCGCCTGGTCTTTCTGGATGATGGCTTCAATATTGATGTCCGAATCACTCAGGGCAGCGGCGATCTTGGCCAGGACACCCGGTTGATCCTTCACATGCATACGCAGGTAGAACCCGGTCACCACGTCTTCGATGGGCAGAATCGGGGTGTCGGACAGGGTATCCGCCTGGAACGCCAGGTGCGGCACTCTGTTGTTGGGGTCGGTGGTCAGAGCCCGGGCCACGTCCACCACGTCCGCCACCACCGCCGAAGCCGTCGGTTCAGAGCCGGCACCAGGACCGTAATACAGGGTCGGGCCCACTGCATCACTCTGCACCATTACCGCGTTCATTACACCGTTGACGTTGGCAATAAGGCGGCTTTCCGGAATCAAAGTGGGATGCACCCGCAGTTCCACCCCATTATCCGTCTGGCGGGTTACACCCAGATGTTTGATGCGATATCCCAGCTCTTCCGCGTAAGACACATCTTCCCGGGTGATCCGGGTGATGCCTTCGGTGTAGATTTTGGGGAATTGCAGGGGAATACCAAAGGCGATGGAAGCCAGGATCGTCAGTTTGTGGGCGGCGTCGATGCCTTCCACATCGAAGGTGGGGTCCGCTTCGGCATAACCCAGCGCCTGGGCTTCTTTCAGCACGTCATCAAAATCGCGGCCTTTCTCGGCCATCTCGGTCAGGATGAAGTTGCCGGTGCCATTGATGATGCCGGCCACCCAGTCGATGCGGTTGGCGGACAGGCCTTCGCGAATGGCTTTGATAATGGGGATGCCACCGGCCACCGCGGCTTCGAACGCCACATTGACGCCCTTTTCCTGGGCCGCAGCAAAAATCTCATTGCCGTACTCGGCAATCAATGCCTTGTTGGCCGTGACAATATGCTTGCCGTTTTCGATGGCTTTCATCACCAGTTCAAACGCGACGGTGGTGCCACCGATCAATTCCACCAGAATGTCCACATTGGGATCGTTCACCACCGCAAAAATGTCGCGGGATACGGTGACGCCGCTGGTATCCGCATTGGGGTTGTCGCGCCGGGCACCCACATGGGTCACCACGATGTCACGCCCCGCCCGGCGGGCAATATCTTCCGCGTTGCGATACAGCACGTTGAAGGTTCCACTTCCTACGGTGCCCAGACCGACGATACCCACGTTAACCGGTTTCAACTGACTTACCTCTTCATTTATATTTATACGTTATGCCGACTGCATCAGGCGCTTGATGCCCCGCACCGCCTGCCGGATACGCTGTTCATTCTCGATCAGTGCAAAGCGCACGTGATCGTCCCCGTATTCTCCGAAACCCAGCCCCGGCGAAACCGCGACTTTGGCTTCCTGTAACAACAGCTTACTGAACTCCAGCGAGCCCAGGGCCCGGAATTTCTCTGGAATCTGCGCCCACACAAACATGGTGGCCTTGGGATACGTTACCGGCCAGCCGATGGCATTCAGCCCTTCGCAGAGCACGTCCCGCCGGCGCTGGTACATGTCCCGGATCTCTGCCACACACTGCTGATCCCCTTCCAGGGCGCTGATGGCGGCCACCTGAATCGGGGTGAAGGTGCCGTAATCCATATAGGACTTGATGCGGGCCAGCGCCCCGATCAGGGTGGGGTTACCAACACAGAAGCCCACGCGCCAGCCGGGCATATTATAACTTTTCGACAAACTAAAAAACTCAACGGCGATGTCTTTGGCGCCGGGCACCTGCATCACGGAAGGCGCCTGATAGCCGTCAAAGACGATATCCGCATAGGCCAGGTCGTGCACCAGCCAGATCTGGTTCTCCCGGCAGATGCCCACCGCCCGCTCAAAGAACGCCAGATCAACACATTGGGCAGTGGGATTCCCCGGGAAATTCAGCACCAGCATTTTCGGCTTGGGCCAGCTTTCACGGATCGCCTTTTCCAGCTCTTCAAAAAAATCCACATCCGGCCGCATGGAAACATGACGTATATCGGCGCCGGCGATGACGAACCCATAGGGGTGGATCGGATAGGACGGATTGGGCACCAGAACCGTATCCCCGGTGCTCATGGTGGCCAGGGCCAGGTGCGCCAACCCTTCTTTGGAACCGATGGTGACAATGGCCTCTTCCACCGGGTCCAGCGCCACATCGTAGCGGCGCTGATACCAGTCACAAATCGCTTTGCGCAGGCGCGGAATGCCCTTGGACTGGGAGTAGCGGTGGGTATCCCCCCGCTGCACCGTCTCCACCAGCTTATTGACAATATGCTGGGGAGTGGGCTGATCCGGATTGCCCATGCCGAAATCGATGATGTCTTCCCCGCGGGCCCGCGCCTGCTTCTTCAACTCGCCGACGATGTTGAACACATAGGGCGGCAGCCGCTTGATTCGGGAAAATTCGGTCACAGAACACCTTCGATGGAGTGTAAATGGTTACTAACTTGGAGCCGGGAAGCAAAGAGTGTGAACAATACTGATGTGGCAGGGAATCGTCAATGGAGCCAGGGAGGGTTTTGGGTGAGCGGCAGCAACCCGCTCACCCGGGAAAGGGGCAACGCCTGCCCGGGGCGTTTACTGGATTCCCAGCTGCTGGGCCAACTGCCCTGCTTTCATGTAACCGCCCAACTGGCGCCCGTCCATCGAGTACACGGCAGGAGTGCCACGCACCCCGATCTGCTGGCCGAGGTTGATCTGGTCTTGAACGGTATTCTGCTCGCAGACTTTACCCGCTGGCGCCGCGACAGACTCATTGGATTTGGCTTTGGTCATGGCATCGGTGCGGTCGTTGGCGCACCAGACGTTCACCATGGTCTGACCGGCCGGGGATTGCAGGCCGTAGCGGGGCCAGGCCACGTACTTCACCGTGATCCCCAGCTCGTTCATCTGGGCCACCTCGGTGTGGAATTTGCGGCAGTAGCCACAACTGGTGTCGGTGAATACCAGCACCTCGCTTTTTTCGTCTTTCGCCGGATACACCACCAGATCGCCATCCTGCAGGCTGTTCAGGGCATCCACCCGTTTGTGACTGCGGTAGTTTTCGCTCAGATTGACCGTCGCATTACCACCGATATCCAGCAGGTCCCCGGTGAAAATGTACTTGCTGTCCCCTGACACATAGAGCAGCTCGCCGCTGCTGGTCTCCACCTGGTAGATCCCGTTTACCGCGGTTTTCTCGATCTTGTTGATCTGCACTTGGGGAAAGCGTATGGAAAAGGTGCCTTTGATCACTTCCTGATCGGATGCAGCCCACAGGGTCGCCGGCAGTGACAACGCCACGGTGACGACCATCATCATTACTTTAAACATTCACATCTCTCTGTACTGGGTTTCGTCGCGCTGGGTTTCAGCTTCATTAGACCCAAGATAGACCACAAGTTCCAGCAGGGGGTAATGAAAATACCCCACCGGACAGGGTCAGCCCCTGGGGTGGTGCTCCCGATGCAGCTCCTGCAACCGATGCCGGGCCACATGGGTGTAGATCTGGGTGGTGGACAGGTCGCTGTGTCCGAGCAGTAACTGCACCACCCGCAGATCCGCCCCATGATTCAACAAATGGGTGGCAAAAGCATGACGCAACGTGTGGGGAGACACCTCCGCCTGCACGCCCGCCACCGTGACATAATGTTTGATCCGATGCCAAAACGTTTGCCGCGTCATCTGGTCACCGCGGTTGCTGGGGAAAAGGACGTCGCTTTCGGGGTTGCGCAGCAGGGCCGGCCGGGCTTCCTTGGCGTATTGCAGCAGCCAGCGGATCGCCTCCTCCCCCATAGGCACCAGGCGTTCCTTGCTGCCTTTGCCCATCAGGCGGATCACCCCCTGGCGCAGGTTGAGGTCGTAGGTAGTCAACGACACCAGCTCGCTGACCCGCAGTCCACAGGCGTACAGCAACTCCAGCATGGCCTTGTCCCGCAAGCCGATGGGCTGTTCCAGATCCGGCGCCGCCAACAGGGCTTCCACGTCCGCTTCACTCAGGGTTTTGGGGAGGGGTTTGCCCAATTTGGGCATTTCAACCCGCAGGGTGGGGTCCACCAGCACCAGGGACTCCCGCAGGCAATATTGGTACAGCCCCCGCACCGCAGACAGAAAGCGGGCCGTGGAGCGGGCATTGAACTGCTGATCGAACCGATAGGCCAGATAGCGGTTCAAATCCCCGTGGGATGCCTTGAGTATGATGATTTGCCCATGCGCATCCAGCCATTTGGCGTAGGCCATAAGGTCCTGCCGATAGGAATTAAGGGTGTTGTCACTGAGTCCCCTCTCCAGCCAGCAGGCGTCCAGGTACTGATTCACCAGGCTGGTGGAATCGGTCAGGCCCATAAATGCGGTCAACCTTGATCAAAAGTATGATCAAAAGCATATCAAATACCGGGCTTCATAACAGAGTGCACTAAGAAAAAATGGGGCCCAGGAACTGGGCCCACAAGGGCTAATCCGCCTCGCAAACCGCGGATAAAAAAGGAGAAATCAGGAGATTGAATGCGCCACGAACAAGAATTACGACCAGTGCGGAAACCAGGATCACGAGCGTTACAGCTTTCATAGAGGACCACCTACTGCGTTTCTTATTGTTGTAAGTCCATAATACGCCCGCTTGATATAACTACAATGCCGCGACACAGCATTACAGCGCAACCACACAGTCGGGCAACAATTTATAGGATCAAGTTACATTTCCTCCCCCTGAACTACACTTTCAATAAGATAGATTCACGGAACCGAACCAGGAAACCATGCCCCTTTTTGTTGTGCTGCTTTTTATGTTGTCTGCCCCGGCACTGGCCAACGTGGATGTTGGCGGGACTGCCTTCAGTTCGGCAGCGGTCACCAGCTCCGTTCGCTTCCTGGAAGATGCCCCGGGCCAGCTTAGGTTACAGGACATCCTCACCATTCCGGACAACGACTGGAAGCGCAATAACGGGCATTACTTTTCACGGGGTTACAGTCGTTCAGCCTGGTGGCTTAAGGTTCCCCTGTCGAACTCATCGGCCGCAACGCTCAGCCGGTATCTGGAGATCGCTTACCCCAATCTGGATCAGATTCAGGTATTTGTGGTGGCTGGCGTGCACACCACGACATTCAACCTGGGGGACAAGCTGCCCTTTCACCAGCGCCCCATCAAATCCAACAATTATGTAATTCCACTTCGTTTGCCGCCCAACAGCCAGCAGGATGTCTATCTTCGCATTCGCAGCGACAGTGCCGTGCAGGTCCCGCTGACACTGTGGGAGAAGCAGCACTACTATGACTGGGCACGGGTGGAGAGCCTGTTGCAGGGCTTCTACTTCGGTGTAATGGCAGTGATGACGCTCTACAACCTGTTCGTCTTTCTGGCGGTGCGAGAACGCAACTTTATCCTGTATGTGTGCTTCGCCTCCTCGCTGCCGATGTTCATTGCCGGCCTGAAGGGCTTCAGTTTTGAATATTTCTGGCCCAACTACCCGCATCTCAACAATCACGCCATCGTGGTGCCACTGTGCCTGGCGTTGTTTTTCGGTGCGTTGTTCACGGAGAGTTTTCTTAAAGTCAGACAGCTGGGGCAATGGGCCGTGAGCTTGTTTCGAATACAGCAGGCCAGCATTCTGCTCATGCTGCTGGTGTCACTGGTGGTGAGTTACCCTGGCGTCATCAGACTGCTGATTCCTTTGGCGATCCTGTCCTGCTGCCTGGGCTTGATGTTTGGCATTCTGATGTGGAATCGCGGTGGCTTGGCGGCGCGCTACTACACTGTGGGCTGGTGTGCCTTCCTCAGTGGCGGCCTGGTGCTGGGCCTCAACAAGCTGGGCGTGCTCCCCACCAATGCGTTCACCGAAAACACGTTACAGGTGGGATCCGGGGTTGAGGTGATCCTGCTGTCATTCGCGTTGGCGGCAAGCATCAATGAAGATCGGCGCCTGCGCTCCGAAGCACAGAGTGAAGCGTTACGCGGGGAACGGGAAACCCGGATGGCACGGGAGCAGGCCCTGCAGATTCAGCAGCAGGCGACCGAAGAATTGGAGTTTAAAGTACAGGAACGTACTACAGAACTGGAACAGCTCAACCGGCAGCTGTCGGAGTTGAGCGACACTGATCAATTGACCGGATTGAAAAACCGACGTTACCTTGACCGCGTCCTGTTGGAGGAACTCACCCGCTGCAGGCGCTATGGCAGAGGCTTTTCCGTCATCCTGCTGGATATCGATCACTTCAAGCAGTTCAATGATCAGTACGGGCACATGGTGGGGGACGATTGCCTGAAAGCGGTGGCCAGCGTGCTGGCGGAGAGTGTGCGGGAAGGCGTGGATTGGGTCGCCCGCTACGGCGGCGAGGAGTTTTGCATCCTGCTGCCGGAAACATCCCTGACCTGCGCTCAGGCGGTGGCAGAGCGACTGCGGCAGGGTGTCTACAACATGCCGTTCAAGGTGCGAGACACGCAGGTCACGGTTTCCATCAGCCTGGGTGTCACCGAGGTACCCTCCGACCAGGAATCCACACCAGAACAACTGATCGCACAGGCCGATTCTGCGCTGTACCAGGCCAAACAAAACGGCCGCAATTGTACCGTGCTGGCGGACAACAGAATATCCGCCGCCAAACCGACAACAACCTGCCATAACGGCAGAAAACTGGGATAAGGAATAATGGAAAGATCAGGGCAGATCGCCGACCAGAGCAATACCGGGCTATTCGTCAGGGTGTTGTTATTGTGGATGTTGATCCTACCGGGCTCTGCGCTGGCGACCGAAGCATTCCAACTGCAGAGCGCCGTTCAGCAACAGCCTCTGGCGAGCTATCTGTATTATGTCCAGGATACCGAAAGCACCCTCACCATTGAGGATGTGAAAAGCCTGCCCGCCGAGGCCTGGCAACTCAACACCCGGCAGGCGTTCAACCACGGCTACAACAATTCCACCTGGTGGCTGCGGGTCACCATCAGCAACCAGGAAACCTGGCGCATAAACCGGCTGCTGGAAATCAGTTACCCGGTACTGGACTACCTGACGGTATTCATCGTCGACCAACATCAACAACAGGTTCTGCATCTGGGCGACAAGCTGCCGTTCGACCAGCGCCCCATCAATCACCGCAATTTTGTGATTCCCCTGCAGTGGCAGGCACAGGAAACCCTGACCCTGTACCTGAGCGTGCGCAGCTCCAGCTCGATCCAGGTGCCACTGACCCTGTGGGAGGAACACGCGTTCTTCAACTACGACCGCACCCAAACCCTGATCCACGGCGTCTATTACGGCATCATGTTTGTGATGGTCATGTACAACCTGTTTGTCTATCTGGCGGTGGGCGAACGCAACTACCTGTATTACGTTTTATTCGTCTGCAGCATGCCTTTGTTTCTGGCCAGCCTCAGTGGTTTTGCCTTTCAGTACCTGTGGCCCAACTATACCCAATGGAACGATCAGGCCATCCTGGTGACCTTGTCGGCGGCGGTGGCCTTCGGCTCCCTGTTCACCCATAACTTCCTGCGTCTGTATGAACTGCGTGGGCCCATCCGCTACCTGGGATACGTGTGTGCCGGGGGTGCCTGCGTCATCATCATCATGGCACTGCTGCTGCCCTACAACATTGTGATTCGCACCCTGATCCCCTTTGCCGGCGTGGTCTGTTGTTATGCGTTTTCCAGCGGGGTGTTTCGTTGGTACAGCGGTGGCCTGTCAGCGAAGTATTACACCATTGCCTGGAGCTCACTACTGGGCGGCGGCATCATCCTGGCCCTCAGCAAATACAATTTTCTACCCAAGAACCTGTTGACGGATTACGCCACCCAGATTGGCTCCGCCCTGGAAGTCACCCTGTTATCCTTCGCGCTGGCTGAACGCATCAACCAAGAAAGGCGCATGCGCTTTGAAGCCCAGCAGGATGCGCTGAACACCGAACGGGAACTGCGTCACGCCCGGGAACAGGCACTGGAAATCCAGAAACAGGCCACCGACTCGCTGGAACAACGGGTGCAGGAACGCACGCGGGAACTGGAGCAACTGAACCGCAAGCTGGAAGAATTAAGCGATACCGACCAGCTCACCGGGCTCAAAAACCGGCGCTTTCTGGATCGGGTACTGGAAGAGGAATACGCGCGCTGCTGTCGCTACCAGCACTCCATCGCCGTCCTGCTGATGGACATCGATCACTTCAAGCAGTTTAACGACACTTACGGTCACCTGATCGGCGACGAATGCCTGCGGGAAGTGGCCCAGGCCATCCGCCGCGGTCTGCGCTGGCCCAGTGACCGCCCCACCCGTTACGGCGGTGAGGAATTTTGCGTGTTGTTACCGGAGACCGACGAGGAAGGTGCCCTCACCGTGGCGGAAAGAATTCGCGAATGTGTGGCAACCATGGAATTCACAGTGAAAGACGCGCCGGTACCGGTGACGGTCAGCATCGGGGTGATGGTCACCGTTCCCACAACAGACGACCATTTTACCAGCATGCTGTCACGGGCGGATGAGGCGCTCTATCAATCCAAAGCCGACGGCCGCAACCGGGTCACACTGTATCAGCGCGGAGGGGACAATCCCCCTACGACTCTGGCTTCCAGTGCTCCGCCCCAACATAAATAAGCTGCAGTTGGCGCGCCAGTTTGTTTTCAAAATCCTGGCGGGCCTGAGAGCTGACATCCGCCAGATCCAGCAATTGCACCGTGGCAAACGCCATCACCGAGATGGTGAGGTCCGCCAGTACATCCATCATGGTGGGGTCCAGATGCGGGAGCAGGTTGAAGCGCTGCAGATCCGCCACCAGCTCCTTGGCGAAGTATTGCAGCTCGCTGCGCACCGCCTGGCGGATGATCATTGAGCCCCCGGTCATGGACTGGGACATGAACATAAAGAACACCCGCTGGGTCACCACATACTGACAGTACTGCTGCACGGAGTCGCGGATGATATGTTGGGGGTTAACGCGGTTTTGGCGCACCTCCCGCATCAACTGCCGCAGCACCAGGCTCAGCTCATCCACCAGGTTCAGGGCCAGATCATCCAGATCCTTGAAATGCCGATAGAACGCGGTGGGCACCACGCCGGCCCGCTTGGCGACCTCCCGAATACTCAAACTGGAAAAATGCTGACCTTCCTCAACCCACTCCAGCGCCGCATTCATCAAGGACTGCCGGGTCTGTAACTTCCGTTCCTGACGGTTCTTCATTCTTATAAGCCCACCTCATGTCAGTGCGCAATTGTACGCCGAAGCACACCAACATGACCAGATTTCCGCCCTCAATTATCCGCTTCACAGGCTGCAAACAGCCCCGAAAAGCCTTTTTAGGTTTACACATGAACACTATTTTACAAATCTTATATATCTGTTTTATAAGCATTTATTTACACGAAAGACAATTTAAACGCAAACCCTGTTGACACTCGTTTTTCTTATAGTGCACACTTGTACACAGTTACCGAGAGGGAGGCACAAGCATGCACTCAACGACAAGCAAATTCCTGAAACAGGCCCGCACCTGGATCAACAGCAGTCTGTTCAATACCAACCGGGCCGGTGAGTATTTCGAATATTTGCTGGAAGGTGTGGACCCCATGTGGTCTGCCCTGGAGTGCAAGGCCAAAGTGGTGGGCGTCAAGCAGGAAACCGCCGACACCAAAACCTGGACCCTGCAACCCACAGACGACTGGCAGGGGTTCCGGGCGGGCCAGCACATCCACATCACGCTGAGCATCAATGGCGTGCTCAGCACCCGCACCTTCACCATTTCGTCCTCCCCCTATCAGTGGCGCACCGATGGCACCCTGTCCATCACCGTCAAGAAAGTCCCCAACGGCAAAGTCACCGGCTGGATGCACGAACACCTGGGCACCAATGACGTCATCAGCATCAGTCAGGCCGCCGGGGATTTTGTCCTGGAGCAGGAGATGGACGGCAGCGTGGGATACATTGCCGCCGGCTCCGGCATCACCCCCATCATGTCGCAATTGCGCTGGCTCAGCGCTAATCAGATGCCCGTTCCGGCCAAACTGTTGTACTTTGCGAACACCCGCCAGGATTTTATCTTTGGCAGTGAGATCCTTGCGCTCACCCAGACCAACCAGCGCCTCTCCAGCCACCTGATCGCCAGTTATGACGACAGCGAAAGCCAACACAAACTGCCACAAGCCCCCATCTGCGCCGAGCACATTGCCGCGCTGCTGGAGAGCCAACCGCGGAGCATTTACCTGTGCGGCCCGCATCCATTCCGCGAAATCGCCAAATCCCTGCTGCAGGAGGCTGGCTTCGACCTGAGCCGGGTCCACGAGGAGGCCTTTGGCCTGCCGCCCCTGAAAGTGGAAGCCGGTGCTCCGGTTACCGTGCGCTTCACTGACAGCGCCACCGAAGCCACCACCGATCAGCCAGCCACTCTGCTGGACATGGCTGAGAATGCAGGTCTGAGCCCGACCGCCGGTTGCCGCATGGGCATCTGCTACACCTGCAAGTGCAAGAAAAAATCAGGACAGGTACGCAACGTGGTGACCGGAGAACTCTCCGGCAATGCCGAGGAAGACATCCGCATCTGCATCTCCACCCCTGTCAGTAACGTCGACATCGAACTATAAGGACGAGGTAGCCAACATGACCACCGCGACGCAACCAAACGTAGAACAACTGCGACCCGAAAACATCAGTTTCAACACAGCGCAGGGCAACCAACGCCTCACCCAGGAGCAGTTCGCCAGCCTGCAGAAAGATTTCGACGACCTGCGCGCCGAGATCGTGGCGGATCTGGGTCAGTCCGACGTGGACTACATGAAGAACATCATTCGCGTGCAGCGCTATCTGGAAATTGCCGGACGCACCCTGATCCATTTCAGTTTTACCCCCGTGCCTTTCATGCTGGGCGTGGCGGCGCTGTCGGTTTCCAAAATCATGGACAACATGGAGATCGGCCACAACGTCATGCATGGCCAGTTCGACTGGACCAACGATCCCAAGCTGCACTCCCGCAATTTTGAGTGGGATACGGCCTGCGATGCCGGCTCCTGGAAGCGCACCCACAACTATGAACATCACACGTTCACCAACATCATCGGCAAGGATCGTGACTATGGTTACGCCGTGTTGCGTCTCTCCGACGACACCCCATGGCACCCCCTGCGCAGCCTCCAGATGGTGTACTTCGCGGCATTGAGTATTTTCTTCCAGTGGGGTGTGGCACTGCACGAACTGGAGAGCGAGCGTTTGCGTGACGGCACTTTCGATCTGGAGGAAAAAAAGCCCTATCTGAAAGGTCTGTTCCGCAAAGGGGCCAAACAGATATTCAAGGACTACATATTCTTCCCCGCCCTGGCCGGCCCTTTCTTCTGGAAAGTCATGCTGGGGAACGCACTGGCCAACCTGGGTCGCAACCTGTGGGCTTCTGCCATCATATTTTGCGGCCACTTCACCGAACAGGCCCAGGCGTTCACCGAAGAACAGTGCGAGAACGAAACCAAAGGGGAATGGTATTACCGTCAACTGCTGGGCTCCAGCAACCTGGAAGGCGGCAAACTGCTGCACATCATGAGTGGCCACCTGAGTTACCAGATCGAGCACCACCTGTTCCCCGACATTCCGGCGAACCGCTACGAGGAAATGGGCCCCAAGGTACAGGCAATCTGTGAAAAATACGGCCTGCCCTACAATACCGGTCCGTTCTGGAAGCAATACGGCACTGTGTTGCAACGGGTCTGGAAATATTCTTTCCCCACCAAAGCAAAATGATGCCTTCCGGTTGTTCCCCATTAATGCTATATGAATGGGGAACAACCGGAACACAGGAACTTGCAACATGGGATTATTGAACAAAGTCGAACTGCTGAAAGACATGATTCAAACCGCCATCGACAATGGAGCCCGCACGGTGGAGGATGTCCACAAGTCCATTGCCGACATGCCTTTTGAAGCGCTGGAGCGGTCAGGCTTGCTGGACGAGGACCGCCAGAAGCTGCGCGACAAAAACCAACAGACCATCGGCATGGTGTACGAGAAAATCCGCGAGATAAACCAGAAGGTGGGCGAGCTGGCCTCGGATATGTTCGAAACTCTGGAAGATGGACAACATATATCCAAAGTGATGGATGAGAACGAAAAAAACAAACGCCCCTGACCCCCCACACCCGGCCGCAACGATCGTCTCATCCCGATTGCTGCGGCGTTTTAACCCCTTTTTGTCCTTATAACCATCAATAACTTTTTGCCCTATTCCAATAAGTCCACTATATTCCCATGTAACGCGCGCCGACCGGAACATCCCGCTGCAACACCAGGCACGCCACACAGAACAACACACGCAACTGCAGAACAATAAAAGGCACAAGGTAGCGAGGAACTCCCCCATGAAAAAAACGCTGATCGCCGCAGCTATGGCCACGGGGCTGGTATGTGGCTCCCATCAGGCTCTGGCTGATGATTTGTATATCGGTGCACAATACAACCTTTACACTTTCAGCACATCTGATCTGGATGATCTGGAGCCGGATGGCCTGGCCTTCATCATTGGCGGCAACCTGAATGAGAACTTTCAGGTGGAAGGTCGCTTCGGGCGCAGCCTGAGTGACGACAACGTACCCGGCGCAGCACTGAAGGTGGACGAGCTGGTGGGTTTCTACGTCAAAGGCGGCATGACGTTCGCGGATATGGTATTCCCCTATGTAATTCTGGGTTACACCAAAGTGGATCTGGAGTTCTGGGGCGCGCCCCTGGACTACACCGAATCGGATCTTTCCTACGGTGTGGGTGCTGACGTGGAACTGGGGGATTTCAGCGTCGGCCTGGAATGGATGATGCTGCAGGATAAAAGCGATTATGAGCTGGAAGGCCTGAGCCTGTCGGGGAAATGGCGCTTCTAAGCCGAACGACACCAAGCCAAAGGCCGCCGCGAGCGGCCTTTTTTATGGACGCAACACTATGCTGTCATCCTGCCTGATGTACAATCAGGCACACCTCAACCACTGTCGGCGAGCAGTATGACCCAACCGGATGAGCGCCCCAAAAAGCTGGCCATGCGATTAGCCCCGGTACTGGAGCAACTCCAACGCCAGACCGTGGTGGAGAGCGTCACCCATCGCCAGCAACAACAACGTGCCGACCTGATCGAAAACCTGGTGCAACGGCAACAACGGGCGGCCCTGCTGCGGGAACTGAACAAGCTCAACAAAGCGGATATCGGCCATCTGCTGAATATGCTGCCCACAGACAAACGGCACACCGTGTGGGCGGAACTGCCCAACGCCACTGCGGCCGGGGTGCTACTGGAGCTGAATGGCGCCGTGGCCGAGGACCTGATCGACCTCACCACTGAAGCGCGCCTGCTCAACATCCTGGAATCCCTGGACAGCGACGAACTCACCGAGATCGACGATCTGATTCCTGCCACCATTCTGCAACAGGCCATCAACGCCCTGGAAGCCAATGAGCGCCGCTGGGTGACCCGAACCATTGCCTACCCGGAAGGCACGGTGGGCGACAACATGAGCCGGGACAGCCTCACCATCGATGAGCAGGCCACCATCAACGAGGCCATTGAGCGGGTGCGCTCCGCCCCGGAGCTGCCACCCCAGACCGACAAGCTGTTTGTGATCAACCGACATCGGCAACTGGTGGGCATCGTGCCCCTGGTGGAGTTGATGCGCCACCCTGGCGAGGTACTGATCCGCGACTGCATGGACGCCGACGTGGTGAGCTTCTCGCCGAACGACGACGCCGAGGATGCCGGCCAGGCCTTCGAGCGCTATGACCTGATCTCGGCCCCCGTGGTGGATGAACAACGACACCTGATCGGCCGGCTGCGAGTGGAAACCATCATGGATTATCTGCGGGAAGTGGCGGAAAGCCAGGCCCTGGCCAAGGAAGGTTTGAAGGCCGATACCGACCTCTTCGGCCCCATCCTGGAAGGCGCCCGGGAGCGCTGGCCCTGGCTGGTGATCAACCTGTTCACCGCTTTTCTGGCCACCCGCTTTATCAGCCTGTTCGAAGGCACCATTGAGCAACTGGTGGCATTGGCCACCCTCATGCCCATCGTGGCCAGTGTCGGCGGCAACACCGGCAACCAGACCGCCGCCCTGGTGATCCGGGGCCTGGCCATGGAGCAGATTCAAGCGGGCAACCTGGGCTACGTGTATCGCAAGGAACTGGTCATCAGCCTGCTCAACGGCACCCTGTGGGGCACCCTGCTGGGTGTGTTCGCCTGGCTGTTGTATGGCAACCCCCTGCTGGGTGCGGTGATGATGGCCGCAGTCACCCTCAACCTGCTGTTGGCGGCACTGATCGGCATCAGCGTCCCCCTGCTGCTGGACCGCCTGCACAAAGATCCCGCCATGGGCTCCTCGGTGGTGCTGACGTTTGCCACCGACAGCATGGGCTTTTTCCTGTTCCTGGGGCTTGCCACCCTCATCTTGGTCTAACCTTAATCCATACGTTTTCCATTACTGTTAAACCGGATTAGGTAATTCAACAGCATGCTGAATAAGACCGTCTTCTTCCTCGGCTTGGGATTGGGCTTGGGATTGGCCATCGCACACAGCACCGCCATGGCCGACACCTTTGACGATGCGGTTGCGCTGTATCTGAAGGGGTTTGATCACTGCACGGAAGCCAAAGATGCCCTTACCGCAGGTAACCTGAGCCAGGCCAGCCGCGCCCTGCAACAATATGAAACGCTGAAAGCACGGGCGGTCGGCATCAACGACACCATTCTGTCCACCAACAAGCGCGGCATGGACAGCAACCTGAAGTTCTGCGAGCGGGTGTCCAAGGATATCGAAATCGAACTGGGTACCCCCATCCTCAACCGCGCCATCGCAGCCTGCGATCAGGCCCAGGCGCAGTTAAGGGCCAAGCAACCGGAGCAGGCCAAAGTCAGCTACCAGCAATTCATCGAACTCAAGCAGGAGGCACTGACCACCTCCCCACGCCTGACTGACCAATTCAGCACCCGCAACCAGATCAGTCGATGTGAGCGCCTGGAGAAAAAAATCACCGGCTTCAGCCAGAAGCAGGAAGCCCTGGCATTGGCCATCGACACCGTGGTGGAGGAAAGCGAAGCGTACAATGCCGTGTGCCAGAACGCACTGCAGGGGCTCACCACCAACCCCGGCGATCGCCGCTCCCTGGACGACGCCAAAGCCGCCCTGAGCAACGCCCGCCAACATCGCACAGCGGTCATGACCGAGACCCTGGCGCTGGCAGAGCTGGAGGCCAACCCGAGCCGGCCGGAAAAAACCCGTTCCGACCAAAACCTGGCGGCGGGCGACCGCTGCATGACCAGCCTGCAGCAAAGGGTGGATGTCAGCGAAGCCAGCCTGCAACAAGCCCTGGTGGAGTTGAATGAGTACGACAGCCGGCTTTCCAAGGGCATTGAACAATGCCGCTCGGCGCAACGCCAAACCGTCGCCCAGGTGACACCGGAAACTCATGCCGCCGCCCGCGGGCAGTACGAATACGCCGTGCAGACTCGCAACGCGGTACGCACGGCCCTCACCAAAAGCCAGTTTTACCAGGGCAACCAGAGCACCCCGAAAGCCCGCCAGATTGACGACAAGCTGGGCAAACTCAATCGTTGCCTGGAAACCACCCGCAGCCATGTCAGCGAACTGTTCGCCGCCCTGCCCCTGACCAAACCGGCCACCCCCGCCGAGGCCAAACAAACGGCCGCCGGCAAGAACGGCGGCGTACCCCCGAAAAAGATCAGCGGCAGCATCAAAATGCTGGATACGACGCCGGAATTCGTGCTGGCCTATATGATGGACGGCTCCGCCCCGGACGAAAATCTGGAAATCACCATCGACTCCGCCGGCTTCGACCACCCCGTGTACATGGTGGGCAACGGCGACACCTTCCGCATCAAGAGCAAGGATTTTTCACCTCACCGCATCCTGGCCACCAACGATCTGTTGAATTTCTCGGAAAGCCTGGCCCGGGTGCAATCCCGACAGTCCCGCACGGCCCGGGTCACCTGGCCTGCCAACACCCTGGTGCAGATCCGCAGCGACCGCGGCAATATCATCCCCAGCTACATTGCCAACATCGCCTCCAGCCGCCATCAGCTGATCATGTTCGACTTCGGCTCCGATACCGTAAAATTTGAATTGGAGAATCCCAGCGAAGCCGCCAAGGGCTTTCTGCTGATCCCCGGGTTTGACCCCCTGGAAATCAATTTGTCGGAAGGGGAAATCAAAAGCCTGGCGCTGACCCGGGACAAAGAGCCCCGCGGCAGCGTGCTGCTCAAAGGACTGTAAGTAGAACGCTGAGCTCGGACCCAGGGCTCTATCCACCCCTAGAATTCGTCCGCCCCTAGAATTCATCCGCACCGAGCGTGAACAGATCCGAAGCCTCGCTCTGCAGCGTGGCCAACAATCCTTCCACCTGCGGCAGAATGCGATTGAAATAGAACAGCCCGGTTTTGAATTTCGCGCTGCTCTCCTCAGCCCGCTCCATCATCCGCAACCACATATACCCATAGGACACATAGCCCGCCACATGCAGATAGTCACAGGCGGCGGCGCCCAGCTCCCTCGGGGACGCTTTGCCCCGCTCCAGCAGGCAACGGGTAAGCTGCTGCAGCTGAGCCAACCGGGCAAGCAGTGCTTGTGCCACGCCCTGCAGAGAACCCTCAACCGAGCCCTGCTGCACCGCGTCCGCGCAGTGACGGATCTCCTCCAGATAGGCTTCCATCCATTCGCCGTTGTTGCTGAACACCTTGCGCTGCAGCAGATCCAGGGCCTGGATACCATTGGTGCCCTCGTAGATCTGGGCAATGCGGGCATCCCGCACCAACTGCTCCTGCCCCCACTCGCGGATATACCCGTGACCACCCAGCACCTGTTGCCCCAGCACAGTACAATCCAGGCCCATATCGGTAAAAAACGCCTTGGCCAATGGCGTCAGCAACGCCACCCGGGCATCCGCCAGCGCTTTTTGCTCATCCGTCGGGCCATATTTCGCTGCGTCCAGCTGTAAGCCCAGATAAACCGCAAACGCCCGCCCCGCTTCGGTCAAAGATTTCATGGTGAGCAGCATGCGGCGCACGTCCGGATGCACGATGATTGGCTCTGCTGCGGTTTGCGGCTGACCCGGCCGGCTGTCACGCCCCTGCAGTCGCTCCCGGGCATAGTCGCGGGCGGTTTGATAAGAGGCATCGCCACAGCCGAGCCCCTGAATGCCGATGGACAGACGCTCGCAGTTCATCATGGTGAACATGCACTGCAGCCCGCGATTGACCTCTCCGATCAGATAGCCGCGAGCCCCATCAAAATTCATGACACAGGTGGCGGAGCCCTTGATGCCCATTTTGTGCTCCACCGAACCACAGGAAACCCCGTTCTCCGGACCCAATTCGTCCCCATTCAACAGTGTATATTTCGGCACCAGGAACAGAGAGATCCCGCGGGAACCGGCCGGCGCATCCGGCAGCTTGGCCAGCACCAGATGGATGATGTTGTCCGCCAGATCATGATCCCCTCCGGTAATGAAAATTTTGGTGCCGGTGATGGCGTAGGTTCCATCCTCCTGCGGCTCCGCCCGGGTGCGGATCAGCCCCAGGTCACTGCCGGCATGGGGCTCAGTCAGACACATGGTGCCACTCCAGCGCCCACTGTACAGATGGGGCAGAAAGCGTTGTTTGAGCGTCTCGGAACCGTGGGCATCCAGAGCCAGGCACGCCCCGGCAGACAGCGCCGGATACAGGTTGAACGCGCTGTTGGCGGCATACATCATTTCATCCACCAGCACCGACAGGGATTTTGGCATGCCAAGGCCACCGTAATTCGGATTGCCGGTGAGCGCGGTCAACCCGGCAGCGCAGAATGCATCATAGGCAGCGGCAAAGCCGTGCGGCGCGGTCACCTGGCCGTTATCCCACTGCACACCCTGCTCATCGCCGGAGCGATTCAGGGGCGCCAGGGTGGAGGCCGCCAGTTTGCCGGCCTCTGTCAACATGGCCCGGGCCGTGTCCGGGTCCAGCTGGCCTGCCAGCGCCGGCCACTGAGCCCAGTACCGGGGCGCCTCGAACACATCAAACAAGAGAAACTCCATATCCTGCAAGGGGGCCTGATATCCGGGCATAGTCACCTCTTCACCGTCAGTTTGTTAAGCTTGCAAATAACCAATGCCGCAAATTATTGGAATCAGACAGACCTATTGCAAAGAAAACCGCCAGAAAACGTGCCCACCTGCAAATCCCTTTGCAAACCTCCTTTATTTTTTGCAAACTTTGTAAATTCGCAAACTTCACAGAACACGTCTCATGAGGCCAGGCATATGAGTCCGCGCAAACGCAAACTGTTCCTCGGTAGCAAGATCCGCCGCCTGCGGGAGCAGACTGCGCTGAGCCAGGCGGAACTGGCCACCCGGCTGGGGCTTTCCGCCAGCTATCTGAACCAGATTGAGAACGACCAGCGCCCGCTCACGGTTCAGGTGCTGCTGAAGCTGGCAGGGGTGTTCGATGTGGACCTGTCGCATTTTTCCGAAGAGGAGGATGACCGCCTGGTGGCGGAAATCAAGGACTGCCTGGAGGACCCCCTGTTTGAGAATGAAAAGCTGCCCCTGACGGAGCTGAAGGAAATTGTCACTCGCTCTCCGGCGTTTGCCCGCCACTTCCTCAGCCTGTACCAGTCCTACCACCAATCCCAACAGAACTACGTGGGGCTGGCGGAGGACGTCACCGGCGACGAGGCAGTGCGCTCCATCGAAGGCCCCCAGTTTCCCTACGAGGAGACCCGGGATTTTTTCTACTATCAGAACAATTATTTTGATGGTCTGGATCGAGCGGCAGAAACCCTCTTCACCACCGCGGGCATGAGCCGGGGCGGCGGGGAAAACCAGTTTATAGCGTACCTGAAGCAGCAACACGGCATTCAGGTGATCGTGGATGCGGACAGTGACCGCCTGCGCCAGTATGATACCCGCAGCCGACGCCTGACCCTGTCCAAGCTGCTGTCGCTACGGCAGCGGATCTTCCACCTGGCCCACCAGATCTGCCTGCTGGAACAGGGGGCTCTGCTGGACCAGATCATCGCCAAGGCCCGCTTCACCAACCCGGAATCCAACGCCGTCTGCCGGGTGGGACTGGCCAACTATTATGCTGGCGCGCTGCTCATGCCCTATGAGGATTTCCTGCGCAAAGCCCAGCAGGAGCGCTACGACATTGAACGCCTGCAGATCCTGTTCAACGTCAGCTTCGAGCAGGTCTGCCATCGTCTCAGCACCCTGCAACGGCCCACCGCCAAGGGCATTCCCTTTTATTTTCTGCGGGTGGATGCCGCCGGCAATATCTCCAAACGGCAGAGCGCCAGCAGCTTTCACTTTGCCCGGGTGGGGGGCGCCTGCCCACTGTGGAATGTGCATGAAGCCTTTGCCCAACCGGGCAAGATTTTGCGCCAGGTGGCCCAGATGCCCGATGGCAAAACCTACTTCTGCATCGCCCGCACCGTGAGTCGCACCGAAGGGGGATTTCTGATGCCACAGAAAAATTTCGCCGTGGGACTGGGCTGCGAGATTGCCCACGCACCGCAATTGATTTATGCCGCCGGCATCGACCTCAACGACAAAGAAGCCGCTGTCCCCATCGGGGTGAGCTGCCGGGTGTGTGAACGCACGGAATGCCCGCAGCGGGCCTTCCCACCCATCGGCAAACGTATTCACATCAATGAAAATGAGCGGGAATTTTTACCCTATCGGTTTGAATCCTGACGATTCTGAAACCAGATAGTTCTGAAACCAGATAGCTCTCATGCCGGATGCCCCTGAAACCGGAACAGAATCACACCGGGACTCAGGCAGCATGGGAGACGTAAGCCTTCAATTCCGACTCGATGTCGTCCATGGCCACGGGCTTTTTCAGGTAGCCATCCATACCGGACTGCAGGCACAGGCGCCGGTCCGCATCCATGGCGTTAGCGGTCACAGCAATAATCGGCAAACTGCGCACCGGTTCGGCCATCTCCCGCATTTTGCGGGTGGCCTCAAAACCGTCCATCACCGGCATCTGGCAATCCATGAACACCAGATCCACCGGACGCTGCCCCACCAGCTCCAGCGCCTCTTTGCCGTTGTTGGCCGTGATCACCTCACAGCCCAGGCGCTTGAGATAGCCCTTGATGACCATCTGGTTGACCGGGTTGTCTTCCACCACCAGCACCAACGGCACATGATCCAGCACCGCAACCCGGGGCTGCGCTTTGTCCGGGGCCTGGGCCGGCGTCGTCGGTGACCGCAGGGGAAAGCAAAATTCCACCGACAGGCCGCCCCCCACCCGGTTCTCCAGATAAATATACCCTCGCAACAGCTGAGCAATGGCCCGACAGATGGAGAGGCCGATCCCCATCCCCTGGAACTGCCGCCGGGACGAGCCATCCGCCTGCTGGAAGGGCTTGAACAATTCCTTGATCAGGTGGGGGTCAATGCCCGGGCCTGAATCCTGAATCACAATACTGACCCGCTCCGCCAAGCCGCGATAAGCCGGAATTCTCGACACCGAGACCTCGATCTCCCCCTCCGGTGAAAACTTGATGGCGTTGCTTAGCAAATGGCGAATCACATGCCCCACTTTCTTCTCGTCACACTCCAGCAACTGGTCCACCACCTCCTCAAAGCGGCATTCAAGCGTCAGCCCCTTGCTCTCCAGCTCAGGAGCGTACGCTGCCAGAAGCTTGTCCAGCAGCGGGCGCAGGCGCACAGCCCCCGCCTCCACCTGTTCCCGCCCGGACATGATTTCACTGAGTTCCAGAATATCGTCAATGGACAGCATCATGGCCCCCGCAGAGCGGGTGGCGGCGTCCAGCCAGACCCGCTGATCCTCAGTCAGGTCCACCTTCGACAACAGGTTCAACGAACCGATAATGCCGTTCATGGGCGTGCGCATTTCGTGGCTGATGGTACCGAGAAATTCATCCTTCAGGCGGTTGGTACGATTGATCTCCCGCAACACCCGCACCGAAATAATCCAGGCCAGGAGCAACAGGGCCAGGATCACAATGCCCCCCAGCACCGCGCCGAACAGATTGGCCTCTTTCACCGCCGCGTCGGTTTGACGGAGCAACAGGGCAAAGTTGGTCTGCCGCTCCACCAGGGTTCGATCGAGCACATCCATCAGGCCATCGTATATCTGGTGGGACCGGTCAATACGCAACTGATAACGCTGCAACTCCCCGGGGTGCTCAATCAGGTCCACCGCCAACTGGCGGGAGATATCATAATAATTCCGGTACACCCCATCCAGGTTCGCCGTAAAAACCTGTAATTCGGGATCAATCTCCGCAATGGCCAGCAAGCGGACCTCCACCTGCCGCGACAGCTCCTCAGAGTCCTCCACCAGGAAGGGGTCTTCCAGCGCCACCGCCGAGGTCATGGTCTCCCGAATGACCTGAATATCCCGCTTCAGGGCCTGCACCTGCTCGATGACCGGGTGTTGACGATTCAACAACTCATCCAGCCTGCGCTCGTTCTGGCTGGCCATAAACACATTGGCCAGCAAATAGCACAGAAACCCCAGGCCACCAATCAGCGCGATGGAAAGTATATGTAGGCGAATTTTGGCGTTTTGATTGAATTTCATTACGCACACCGAAAAACCCAGGCCCGCCGCCTGTTTACCCCCCTAAGTCTAGCAGCCCATTGATCCCTATGCCGATTTCAGGGCAAGAATCACGACAGCGCGGCAGGCCTTGTCTATTCTTATTAGATCACCACTGCAAAACAGGACCACCTGTGCGGATACTGCTGGGCCTCATTCTCGCTTTCACTGCATGCTCCGGTTATGGAGACCACAACTGGCAATTCTCAGGCTTCGGCTCCATCGGCGTCGGCAAAGTCAACCGCGAGGATTACCAGTTCGGGGAAGCGGACAACAACTGGGATTTCGACAACGACACCCGGCTGGGCATCCAGCTGCAGGGCAACATCACTGAGCGCCTGGCGTTCACCACCCAGGTCTCCAGCTCCGGCCTGGCCCTGGGCGGGGAAGAGTCCTACAACCCCAAGCTGCAGTGGCTGTTCCTCAGTTATCAGGCCACACCCGATCTGCAACTCCGACTGGGCCGCCTGCGCTCTTCCTATTACATCTATTCCGGCACCCGCGATGTGGGCTATTCCTACCCCTGGGCCCGCCCACCCATTGACGTATACACCTATCTGCTGCAACCCCTGGGCAACATCGATGGCGCCGACCTGCAGTACACCCTGGACATGAGCAATGACCTGGAGCTGGACATCCTGCTGTTTGTCGGCGCAGTGGAGGGCGAAATCCGGGACGTCACCGTGGAGTCCAACCCCACCTACGGCGCCACGTTTACCCTGAGATCCCTGGACTGGCTGTTGCGCTACAGTTTCCATATTGAACATACGGATATTCAATCAGAGGGCCTGCAAACAGCCGTCGACTATTACGAAGATCTCAGCGCACTGACCGGTGACCCTATTTTCAATGAAATCGGCAGCGCCCTGTACGCGGAAGGCACCAACTACCAGTATCACGCCATCGGCGGGCAGTGGGATTTCAACAGCTGGGGCATCATTGCAGAAAAGTACTGGGTACTGGCGCCGGATTCCGGATTCGCCAATGATTCCGACGGTTGGTACGTGTCCCTGCTCTATCACTACGACGAGTTCACCCCCTATACCGTCCTCAGCGCCTACGACAATACCCTGGATAAAGACACCCTGCCCCTGATTGATGAAGCCGCCGCCCAATACCCGTTTGCTGCGCCGCTGCTGGAGCAAACCCGGGCCGGCATCCAAAGCTTCAAAGCCAAGGAGCGCAGCATCACGCTGGGGGTTCGTTATGATTTCATGCCCAACACCTGCATCAAGTTTGAGGTCCAGTATTTCGATTTCCTGGCGGGCTCCACCGGCCAGGGCTTTCCCCTCAACGATGCCGACCCACCGGACAACGCCACCCTGATGACGATCGTAATGGATGTGGTGTTTTGATGATTCGGCCGATCAGACAACTCACTTTCCTGCTGGGGGCCGCCCTGCTAATCATGGCGGCCCGCTGCAACGCTGACATCGTGGTGATCGCCAATCTCGACAACCCGGTAACCAGCCTCAGCAACAAGGAAGTGCGCCGGGTGTTCCTGGGGCGCCTGCACCTGTACCCGGGCACTGAGCACGAGCCCCTGGCCATCGACCTGCCCCAGGGCAGCGACGCTTATCGGGAATTCTATGACACGGTCATTGGCATCTCGCAGCCCAAACTCAAACGTTACCGCGCCTACTACCTGTTCAGCGGCAAGGGTAAGATTCCCTTCGTGGTGGAATCGGCCCAGGCCGTTATCGACTCCATCGTCAGCTCCACCTATGCCATCGGCTATCTGGTACAACCGGATGAGGACCAACTAAACCGGGTTAAAGTACTGTACCGCCAGGCCACCGCAGAGTAGCCACCTTCTTATCGAAGACAATCCCCCCTATCGCAGGCATAAAAAAAGCGCCCCGAAAGGCGCTTTGATCTGCGAGTGGCTCGTATTAATTGAGCTTTTCGCGAATACGGGCAGACTTACCAGTACGCTCACGCAGGAAGTACAGCTTGGCACGACGCACGGCACCACGACGCTTAACAGTGATGCTGTCCACCAGAGGGCTGTGTGTCTGGAAAGTACGCTCAACACCAACACCGTTGGAGATCTTGCGCACAGTGAAACCGGAGTTCAAACCACGGTTACGCTTGCCAATCACAACGCCTTCATAGGCCTGCAGACGAGTGCGATCACCCTCAGTTACCTTAACGTTGACGATCACAGTGTCGCCTACGCTGAACGTGGGCAGATCCTGTTTCATCTGCTCATTTTCGATAGCCTGGATGATTTTGTTTTTACCGCTCATGAGAGTTTCCTCAGTGTTCGCGCCAGAGGTAGGGTCCGGAGTGTGAATCACAGGACGCTACATACACGTCGTTAATAAAACCGTTCAGGACAAGCCGTGCTCATCCAAATATTCCTGCAACAGCGTTTGCTCTTCTTTGGAAAGCACTCTGCCTTCCAACAGATCCGGACGTCGTTGCCACGTCCGCCCCAGCGATTGCTTTAATCGCCAGCGCCTGATTTCACCGTGGTGCCCGCTCAACAACACCTTCGGTACTTCGCGCCCATCGTACACTTCCGGCCGCGTGTAATGGGGGCAATCCAGCAAGCCCTGGAAGAACGAATCCTCCGCCGCCGAATCCTTGTGCCCCAACACCCCGGGCAACAGTCTCACGGTGGCGTCGATCATCGACATCACCGGCAGCTCACCGCCGCTGAGCACGTAATCGCCGATGGACCACTCTTCATCCACCGCCATTTCAATAACACGCTCATCAATGCCTTCATAGCGGCCGCACAGGAACACCACCCCCTGTCGTGCGCTGAATTCCCCGGCAGCGGCCTGATTGAAAGGCTTGCCCTGGGGCGACACATACACCACCTTGGGCTGCTCCACACCGGAATCCTGCAACCGGGTCCTGGCACTGGCAATGGCGGCCAACAGAGGCTCCACCAACATCAGCATCCCCGGCCCACCGCCATAGGGGCGATCATCCACCGTACGGTGCACATCCTGGGTAAAATCCCTGGGGTTGGTATATCCCAGCTCCACCAATCCGTTCTTCACGGCCCGACCGGTTACCCCGTAGTCGGTAATGGCGGAGAACATCTCCGGGAACAGGGTGACGATTTCGTACCTGGCCAAACAGGTCACTAAAAATCCTTGTCCCAATCCACGGTGATTTCGCCTTTTGCCAGATCCACCTGCTGAACCACCTCTTCCCAGATATAGGGAATCAGGCGCTCCTGTCGATCCAGACTGTCGGCATCCCCTTGCACCACCAGCACATCGTTGGCGCCGGTTTCGAACAGGTGACTGACTTTACCCAGGCAGTCACCGCTCAGGGTTTTAACCGTTAATCCCTCCAGGTCGGACCAGTAAAAGTCCTCGTCCTGGAGATCTGGCAGCTGTTCACGCTTGATTGCTAATTCACACCCAGTGAAAGCCGGCACCTGATCTCGGTTGTCACAACCTTCGATCTTGGCCACCAGCCCCTTTCCATGCCGCTGAACACGCTCAACGCTAATGGGCTGCCAGTTGCCCTCCCGATGCAGCCAGAGAGGGTTGTAGTTTGCGAGATTGTCCATGGGCTCGGTGTGCGAATAGACTTTCATCCAGCCCTTGATGCCATAAGGCCCAAGCAGCTTGCCTACCACCACCCATTCGGACATATCCACCACTGCTTATGCGGCAGCAGCGGCTTTCTTGGCGTCTTTTACCAGGGCGGCGACACGATCGGAAGTCTGTGCACCCAGGCCTACCCAGTGTTCAATACGGGCCAGATCCAGGCGTACACGCTCTTCCTGGCCCTTGGCCAGCGGGTTGAAGAAGCCTACTCGCTCAATGTAACGACCATCACGGGCATTACGGCTATCGGTTACAACCAGGTGGTAGAAAGGACGCTTTTTGGAGCCGCCACGAGTCAATCGAATGGTTACCATGTATCGTTTTCCTTCTTACAATCAATCTGTTCAGCTTTTTACAACGTAAAAGCAGGCTCCTGAATGCGCCCTGAGGCGTTCAGTAACCTACTGAATTATTTCGTCTTTTCGAGCCAAGAGGGGCTAAATCCACAGGCTCTCGCCCGTGCCACTGCCGGAAATTGAGGGTGTGCAGGACATGGGAGGCGCGTGATTTTAAGGGAATTCGGGGGGAAATGAAAGGGTTTTACGCGGGATGCCACAGCGGAGCCCGCAGACCCCGCCAGGCAACGGCCAGCTGGCCGGATTACATCTTGAACGGAGGCATACCGCCACCGGGCATACCGCCGCCGCCCATCATGCCTTTCATGCCCCGCATCATGTTCTTGGCGCCCTTGCCGGTGAGTTTCTTCATCATTTTCTGCATCTGCTTGTGCTGCTTCAGCACCCGGTTGATATCCGGGATCTGGGTGCCGGAACCGGCGGCAATGCGCTTCTTGCGGGAGCCATTGATCACATCCGGGAAGCGCCGCTCATGGGGTGTCATGGAATAGATGATGGCTTCCATCTTCTTCAACTCTTTATCCGCCACCCCGCCCTGCTGGGCCATCTGGGCCATACCGCCCATACCGGGCAGTTTGTCCAGCATGCCAGCCATGCCGCCCAGCTTCTTCATCTGCTGGAACTGCTCCAGCAGGTCTTCCAGATCGAAGCCCTTGCCTTTCTTCAGCTTCTTGGCCAGCTTGTCGGCCTTGTCCTTGTCCAGTTTGCGCTCGGCTTCCTCCACCAGGCTGAGCACGTCCCCCATCCCCAGAATCCGCGAGGCGATTCGATCCGGGTGGAAGGGCTCCAGGGCATCGGTCTTCTCACCCACACCGATGAACTTGATGGGCTTGCCGGTGATGTGGCGCACGGACAGGGCCGCACCACCCCGGGCATCACCATCGGCCTTGGTCAGCACCACACCGGTGAGCGGCAGCGCATCGTTAAAGGCCTTGGCGGTATTGGCGGCATCCTGGCCGGTCATGGAATCCACCACGAACAGGGTTTCCACCGGGCTGATGGCACTGTGCAGGGCCTTGATCTCGTTCATCATATCTTCATCGATGGCGAGACGGCCGGCGGTATCGATGATCACCACATCCGCATGCAGCTTGCGGGCCTCCGCAATGGCGCGGTTGGCAATGTCGACGGGCTTTTCCTCAGTGCTGGAGGGAACGAACAATGCCCCCACATCACCGGCCAGGGTCTCCAGCTGCTTGATGGCCGCCGGGCGATAGACGTCAGCACTGGTCACCAGAACCTTTTTCTTCTCCCGCTCCTTGAGGTACTTGGCCAGCTTGCCTACGGTGGTGGTTTTACCCGCCCCCTGCAGACCGGCCATCAGCACCACTGCCGGGGGCTGCACATTCAGCCTGAGTGCGTCATTGGCATCCCCCATCATGTGCACCAGCTCCTGGTTCACAATCTTGATGAAGACCTGACCGGGGCTCAGGCTCTTCATGACCTCCTGCCCAACGGCCCGCTGTTTCACTTTGTCGACGAATTCCTTGACCACCGGCAGGGCGACATCCGCCTCCAGCAGGGCCATTCTGACTTCCCGCAGAGTTTCTTTTATATTGTCCTCAGTGAGCCGGGCCTTGCCGGTGACGCTGCGCAGGCTGTTACTGAGTCGTTCGGTCAGGTTATCAAACATAACGGTATCTTCATCGCGTGCTAAAAACTTGAAACGGCAAGTATAACGCAGCCAGTTTCATTATTGACAGCCTTGTGAGAAACTTAGCCCCTACACGAAACGGGTAAGGAGCTAAAGCACGCCGTGAATTTGGCGATCTTTGCAGGCATTCTGGCTTGTCTGTGCTACGGCATGTCCACCGTACTAATCATAAAAAGCCTCAAGACGGATGTTCAGGTAAACCGCGCTCTGCTCTTGGGAATGGCCACAGCGGGTGGGCTTCTACACCTTTACTTTCTGTTTGACGCGCTGTTCCAGGAGGCCGGAGTCCAGCTGGGCGTCACCACCATGGCTTCATTGTTTTCCCTGGTGCTGGCGGCCACCGGCACCATCGTTGCCTATTACCGCCACATCGAATCCCTGCTGGCGCCCGCCTATCCGGTGGCCATCGTCGGCCTTTGTATCGCGCTGCTGTTCACCGATCACGGGCTCCCCAACCCCCACCTGAACACCGGGGTCATCGCCCATATCCTGCTGTCCATTTCGGCCTATTGTGTGCTGGCACTGGCGCTCTCCCAATCCATCCTGTTGTGGATTCAGAACTATCAGCTGAAGCACCGCCACCTGCACGACCTGCTGACCCTGCTGCCACCCCTGCAAACCATGGAAAGCACCCTGTTCGATCTGATCTCCATCTGCATGGTGCTGCTGACCCTGGCCATCGGCACCGGCTTTATCTTTGTCAGCGATTTTTTTGCCCAGCACCTGCTGCATAAAACCGTGTTTGCCCTGGGTGCCTGGGCGGTTCTCTGGCTGCTGCTGTTTGGTCGCAACCTGTGGGGCTGGCGTGGCATGGTGGCGGTCAAGTGGACCATGACCGGTTTTGTCTTGCTCACCCTGGGCTACTTCGGTTCCAAGGTGGTACTGGAAGTGATTTTGGACCGCGTATAACGGGCTTACCTTTTGAACGACATCCCTATCTCCATATTGTTCGGCATCCTCGGCGTCCTGATCCTGATGTCCGCCTTCTTTTCCAGCTCGGAAACCGGGATGATGTCCCTCAACCGCTACCGGCTGCGCCACCTGGTGAAAAGCAAGGACCGTGCAGCCCTGAGGGTGGATAACCTGCTGAACCGGCCGGACCGACTGATCGGCGTGATCCTGATTGGTAACAATTTTGTCAACATTCTGGCCTCATCCATCGCCACCATCATTGCCATACGCCTGTGGGGAGACAGCGGAATCGCCATTGCCACCGCCGTGCTGACCCTGGTCATCCTGGTGTTCGCAGAGGTGACCCCCAAGACCCTGGCGGCCCTCAAACCGGAAGCGATTGCCTTTCCTGCCAGTCTGATTCTGCGCCCCCTGCTGGTGGTGCTTTATCCTTTTGTCTGGCTGGTGAACGCCATCAGTAACGGCCTGCTGCGTATGGTCGGGGTGAAAGCGGAGGAAATTGGCTCGGATCACCTGAGCCGGGAGGAGCTGCGCACCGTGGTGACGGAATCCGGCGCGATTCTGCCCACCCGCCACAAAGGGATGCTGCTCAGCATCCTTGACCTGGAAGAGGTCACGGTGGACGACATCATGATCCCCAAGCATGAGGTCATTGGCATCGACCTGGATGAGGATACCGACGACATCATCAAGGCCCTGCAGTCCACCCAGCACACCCGGTTGCCGGTCTTCAAATCGGATCTCAACTCACCGGTAGGGGTATTACACCTGCGCAAGATCAGTCGCCTGCTGATGGACGACGACCTGAACAAGGCCAAAATCATGCAGCAGGCGGTGGAGCCCTATTTTGTGCCAGAGGGCACCCCGCTCCACGTCCAGCTGGTGAACTTTCAGAAAGTGAAACGCCGTATGGGTTTTGTGGTGGATGAATACGGTGACGTGCAGGGCATCGTGACCCTGGAAGACATCCTGGAAGAGATTGTGGGGGAATTCACCACCGATTACGCCGCCAGCAGCCAGGATATCCACCCCCAGGAAGACGGCTCTTTCATTATTGATGGTCTGGCCACGATCCGCGACGTCAACAAGGCCCTGAAATGGCACCTGCCCACCAAGGGGCCCAAGACGGTGAACGGCCTGATTACTGAGCACCTGGAAACCATTCCCGAACACAACCTGTGCTTCACCATCGGTAACTACCGCTTTGAAACCATACAGATCAAAGACAATCTGGTGAAAACCGCCCGGGTGACGAACATGAAGCCCGCCCGCAAGAAAGCTACCCCTGCAGCAACATAAACACGCCGCCGCCGGCGATGGCCAGCACCAGCACAATACCGCCGATGATCATCCCGATATTGCTCTTGGGGGGCGGAGCGGACACCGCCTGCTCCACCTTGGCGTTGGTCTTGGGCAGACTGGTGGCGGCCGGTTTGGGAGGCGTTGGCGCCCGGGGAATCGGGGCTGCACGGAATACGGTGGCCTCATCATCGTCTTCCTCTTCCGGTACCGCCGCACCGGCGCCCAAGGGGCCGGCCACCAGAAAGGTAAGATGATCAAAGCTGATCTTGTCCCCCGGCTTCAGCACCTGTTCGCCAATGGTTTTGCCATTGACACAGGTGCCATTGGAGGACTGCAGGTCCACCAGGCGTAACACGCCCTGCTTGAGATTGATCTCGGCATGGCGACGGGACATGTGGGCATCACTGATCTGAATATCGCAAGTGGTGGCACGACCGAACACCATGGAACCGTGAATGGGTATGCTCTTGCCTTTCAACGGGCCGGACAACGCCATGATGGTCCACTCGCTGCGGGGGCTCACCGCCGCCTCTTTTTTATCCGCGGCACCGCGCTGCGGGTCCAGAATCATCAACTCCACGCTGGCCACCTGGATGGCATCCCCGGAACGTAGCTGAAAATTCGCCTTGATCTTACTGCCGTTGACGCTGGTGCCACGGAAGCTGCCCAGGTCCGAGAGGTAGAGCGCGTCGCCATCCTTGCGGATTTCGGCGTGTTGGGGTTCAACACCCTCTTCTTTGATGACAATGTGATTTTTGGGGTCTGAGCCGATGGTGGTCACAGATTCCACCAGCCAAACCGGTGGCTGACGCTGATCCTTGAATTGCAGCTTTAACATAACCTCTGCGGCTCCCCTGTTACCGGCTGACTAAAGAAAGGGTAATTCCATGAATAATAACAACAGTATAGATTGACTGCCCGGATTGCAAAGCCGGTCAGGGACAGGCTCTGCCTGCCAGGCCCGATAAAATGTTTAACAGGCCCACTAAAAAAGGGAAGCAGGTCTCATTGCGCTTCATGAAGCTCCTCACCCAGGAGATTCTGCAGCTGACGCTCTGCCAGGCGGACGGTGTTCTCCCCCTCTTTGATGGCTTCCTCCGCCCGGTAGAATTCCATCAATCCGATATGAGCCAGCCGCGGCGTGATCACCAGGTCCGCCGGGTCGCCGGCCATCCGGCTGCGGGTGATTCGGTCCTGCATGATGTTCAGGGACGTGGCCACCACCTCCATCACCCCTGGGGCGGATTCGGTATTGGCTGAGGTATCCCGCTGACCATCGCTGAACAGTTGCGAGACTTTCTGGAAGAAGTCGGACTCCGCCCGGCGGATCTGTTTTTGCTCGGTGCTTTCCTCTGCACCGGGATCCTGGGCCTGCTCCACAAACTCGTCGCTGGGACGGCGGGAATTACGCAGGTGCTTGCCCACGATTTCCGCATTCAGGTTGACCGCGATCACCAGGTCCGCCCCCATGGCCCGGCACAGCGACACCGGCACCGGATTGACCAGACCACCATCCACCAGAAAGCGGCCGTTCTGGGCCTTGTAGGGGGTAAATAATCCCGGCAGGGAGATGGATGATCGAATGGCTTCCGCCAGATGGCCATGTTGCAGCCAGATCTCTCGCCCGGTTTCCAGATCCGTGGCAACCGCGGCAAAGGTTTTCTGCAACTGCTCAAACTTCAGGTCCGGCATGTGCTCATCAAAGAACTGGAACACCTTGCGCCCCTCGATCAGGCCGCCGCTGAGCTTGACGTCCAGCAGGCTCACCACGTCCCGCCAGCCCAGGCTCACCACCCAGTCTTCCAACGCTTGCAGCTTGCCCGCAGCGTAACAGCCTCCCACCAAGGCACCGATACTGGTTCCCACCACCACATGGGGTTCAATGCCCATGGTATGCAGCTGTTTGAGCACGCCGATATGGGCCCAACCCCGGGCCGAACCACTGCCCAGCGCCACACCGATTTTCATTGGAGGATCAGTAGGAGGATGCATATCTTCTCCCGAAGAGGACTGTGCTGAAACCGTTGTTGGGGCGCGCTAAAAGCTCACATCCACTGCGTCTGCCGCCTGGCAGGCTTTGGTCACAGCAGACTGTACATCCTCTGCCAGTGCCAACGCCACACCCAGTCGGCGGCTACCGTTAATCTCGGGCTTGCCGAACAGGCGCAACTGGGTATCCGGCTGGCGCAGGGCCGCAGCCAGGTTACCATAACGCATGCTGGTGGACTTGCCCTGCTTCAGAATCACCGCCGAGGCGGCCGGGCCGAACTGACGAATCACCGGGACAGGCAGGCCCAGGATGGCACGGGCGTGCAACGCAAATTCAGACAGATCCTGGGAAATAAGGGTCACCAAACCGGTGTCGTGTGGGCGGGGAGAGACCTCACTGAAGATCACCTCATCCCCTTTCACAAACAGCTCCACCCCAAACAGGCCGCGCCCACCGAGGGCTTCGGTAATGGCCGCCCCCACCTGCTGCGCTTTCTGCAACGCCGACTCGCTCATGGGCTGTGGTTGCCAGGATTCCCGATAGTCACCGTCCTGCTGACGATGCCCGATGGGCTCGCAGAATGTGGTGCCCCCTTCGTGACGCACCGTCAGCAGCGTGATTTCGAAATCAAAATCCACAAAGCCTTCCACGATCACCTTGCCGGCGCCGGCACGGCCGCCCTCCTGAGCGTAAGTCCAGGCGGCTTCCACATCCGCGTCGGATTTGACCGTGCTCTGGCCTTTACCGGAGGAACTCATGATGGGCTTCACCACACAGGGCAGCCCGATGCTGTCGATGGCGGCCAGATACTCGTCTTTACTGGCAGCGAAACGATAAGGCGAGGTTTTCAGGCCCAGCTCTTCGGCAGCCAGGCGGCGGATGCCTTCCCGGTTCATGGTCAACTGCGCCGCGCGGGCGGTGGGGACCACCGTAAAGCCTTCCTGCTCCAACTCCACCAACGTGGCGGTGGCGATGGCTTCGATCTCCGGCACTATGTAGTGGGGCTTTTCCTGCTCGATGACCGCCCGCAAGGCCGCCCCGTCCAGCATGGAGATCACATGACTGCGGTGGGCCACCTGCATGGCGGGGGCATTGGGATAGCGATCTACGGCGATGACTTCGCACCCCAGGCGCTGCAGCTCAATCACCACCTCTTTGCCGAGCTCGCCACAGCCACACATCAACACCCGGGTGGCGCTGTCCGATAAAGGCGTACCAATGGTCGTCATAGGGGTTCCTTAAAATTTGCTCTGGCGCAGGCGCGCTTCCACATTACGCAGAATGGCCCGCTTGCCGTCGTTATCCACATAGCCCCACTGGGTGATCTCCTGGCCGGAGCGCAGGCAGCCAATGCAGACGTCGTCATCGTCCAGGGCGCAGACCCCCACGCAGGGAGACATCACAATGTCGGGTTTCACTTTACTACTGGAATCGCTCATCAACCTGAAAGTCCCGTTTGTACCGTTTGAAATTTTCCACGTAGTGCAGAGCGCTCATGCGGATGATCATTTCATGCTTTTCCGTCAGCTCTTTCACTACCTTGCCCGGGGAACCCAGCACCATGCTGTTATCGGGGATCACCTTGCCTTCAGGCACCAGGGCATTGGCGCCAATAATGCAGTTTTTACCGATCCTGGCGTTGTTCAACACCACCGCATTAATGCCGATCAAGGTGTTGTCGCCGATTTCGCAACCGTGCAGCATGACCTTGTGGCCCACGGTCACATTGCTGCCGATGGTCAACGGCACCCCGGCATCGGTGTGCAGTACTGATCCGTCCTGGATGTTGGTACCGGCACCAATGGTGATGGGGTCGTTATCCCCCCGCACCACACAGTTGAACCAGACACTGGCGTTGTTTTCCAGAATCACGGAGCCAATCACCGTGGCATTGTGGGCGACAAAGTAGTCCTCGCCCCGAATTTCCACCTGTTTGTCACCCAGACGATAAATCATGCGCGCCCCTCATTGTGTTGCACTTGGTGTTTGTAGCTGCGGCATTCTCAATTCGAACCCGGTATCAAAGATCCGGTTGAAACAATCCGTGATGAAGTAGGCGGTCAGCCCCCAGATCACGTAGCCGTCGTAGTTGTAACAGGGGATGCGGTAGCGCACGCCCTGATATTCTTTTTCGGTGAAGTCCGGTGGCGGGGTTTCCAGAAAATACTGTAGCGGCACCCGAAAAATGCTGTCGATTTCATCTTCACTGGCCACCAGCTCCAACTGGTGCGGAATGATACCGATTACGGGCACAACTTTCAGTCCCATTTTGGATACGGAAAACGGCATGGGGCCCACCAATTCCACCTGGTCCGGCGGCAGCTGCACCTCTTCGTAGCTCTCCCTGAGTGCCGTGGCAAACACGGACTCGTCTTCGGGATCACACTTGCCGCCGGGAAACGCCACCTCGCCAGCATGGCTGCTCAGGTGATCGGCACGCCGGGTCAGCACCACCTCCGGCGCGTTGCTGTGGTCGGTGATGGCAATCAACACCGCCGCTTCGGCCTCGGACAATGCTCGCTCTCCGGGGTGATGCAACGGCGCCTGACTGCGAATGCGGGACAACCAGTCCATCGGGACTCCTTTTTACTGAAACTGACCTGACTTATTCAAGCTGACCTGGCTTACTTCATCTGACCTGACTTGTCGGGCGCAAACCTGCCAGGTGACCCATCAGTCGACCCATGCACCTGTATGGCATCCGCAGGTATCTGAAATTGATCAACAATTATTCCAACATGCCGGGAAATGTGAACGGTTTCAAGTGGCAAACCCGCCCATTTGAGAACGAAATAATCTATACCATCACAAAATCACTACGCACTGAAACAAAGCATCCAGGGTGAGTTTAACTGGCTGATTTTTCAGCCTTAGTTGCCAAGGTTATAAACAGATTCTGTTAATAACAGCCTGCCGGGCAGAGTTGGGGGGAAAGTTCAAGCCTATACAAGCGGGCGGATAAGGGTAGTATAGGATTCAGGGATTGCAAATTTTTATAACTTAATTAGTTATTGGGCATCCCACTCATTCTTACAATTTTCACATTGGGGGCAGGAAGCCAATACACCCAGGCGTGATTGGTTAGCTGAAAGAGGTACGACCCATGAGCTACGATTTACCGGAGTTCGACAAGCTTAGGGAAATGGCACAGCGTGATCCAGAAGCTTTGGAACGATTGCGAGTTGAACTGTGCGACCGAGTGATTCAGGAAGCACCCGAAAAATACCGTCGCAAGCTGCGCGGCCTGCAGTTCCGTGTGGACATGGAACGGCGTCGCGCCAAGAGCCCCATGGCGGCCTGCATCGCCATTTCCGGCATGATGCACGACTCCTTTGATCGCTTGCGCCAGACCTTGAATGAAGCCGCAGGGAATGCTGCCCCGGGGTATCTGAACACCCCTTCCCGGGATGTGGAGGAAGGCAAGGTCTTACCGTTTCGCCGGGCCTGATCACCACCGTTATCCATTGGGATTCCGCTGACAGAAGCTTTATACTGGCCACCGTGTTCAATGGGTGGTCAGTGTAAAAGATGAAATATTGTAGTGAGTGCGGGTCCGAAGTGTCCTTTACCATCCCGGAAGGTGACAACCGGGAACGTCACGTGTGTAACGAGTGTGGCGTCATCCACTACATCAACCCCCGCATTATTGCCGGCACTCTGCCCACCTATGACGGCAAGGTGCTACTGTGCCGCCGCGCTATAGAACCACGCAAAGGCTACTGGACCCTGCCGGCCGGGTTCATGGAAAACGGCGAAACCAGCGCGCAAGCTGCGGCCCGGGAAACCATCGAAGAAGCCGAGGCCAGAGTGAACATCCACGGCCTGTACACCGTATTCAATTTACCCCACATCAGTCAGGTCTATCTGTTCTACCGGGCCGAGGTCATTGACGGCCAATATGGCGTTGGGGTGGAAAGTCTGGAAACCCAACTCTTTGAAGAACATGAAATTCCCTGGCAGGAGCTGGCGTTTCCCACCATTCAGCGCACACTCAGGCACTATTTTGAAGATCGCAAAAGCGACGTTTATCCCGTGCGCAGCGAAGATCTGGTGCCCCCCTACCGTAAACCCTGAGCGCGAATTTTTTGCCCCCATCGGCGGCCACCCCTGCAGGCCGCTGCTACACTCATTAAAGAAGCTGTACTGGGTTTTCGGGGCGAATGTTGGGCACAGGTATTTTTCTGAAATCACTTAGTTTTCTACTGACTATTCTGCTGGTTTCGGTCAGTCATGCCTCGCCGTCGGTCAACCTGGAGGATTTAGCTTTCGCCGATCACGGTGATCGTTATTTTTCCCACCTGGAAGACGCTTCTTCCAGCCTGACCATCGATGGCCTGTTGGAACAGACCTATGACGACCTGTTCACTCCCGGTACGGATGAAGCACTGAATAAAGGTTACTCCAGTTCCGCGTTCTGGCTCCACGGACGCTTTCATCTTAATAGCGATGCCCCCCAGTCCACCCGTTTCTTTGCATTGGAATATTCACTGCTGGATGAAGTAGAGTTTTACGTTGTGCGCGATGGCAAGCTGGTGCAGCAATGGCTGACCGGCGACGCCCGCCATTTTGATACCCGCCCCATGGACCACACCTGGTTCATCTTTCCTGTTGATTTTCAGGCCGCAGAGCCTTTGGACATTTACATTCGGGTCAAAAGCACCAGTTCATTGCGCATGCCCATCCGCATATGGGAACCCTCAGCCTTTTATAATCAACAACGGCCACGCCTGCTCACCGAAGGTACGTACTTCGGCATATTGTTTCTGATGTTTTTCTACAATTTCTGTCTGCTGGCAACGGTGCGGGATATCTCCTATTTCTACTACATCGCCTACATCTTTTCTCTGGGCACCTTCCAACTCTGTATGACCGGATACGGGTTTGAGTACATCTGGCCGGAACACCCCCGCATCAATGAATTCATGCTGCCGTTTTCCGTCAGTGCCGTAGGGTTGTTCATCGTGGCATTCGGTATTCGGGTCATGGACCTGCAGCGCAATTCCCAACTGATGTACTACATGTGCTGTATGTTGTTGGTGTTGGAAGCGGCCTCAGCTCTTGTCAGCCTGGTGTTGCCCTATGAGGTGGTGATCCGCACGGTGATTGCGCTGGCGCTGTTTGTGTCAGCCATAATGTTGGTCACATCAGTGCAGGAAAGCCTGAAGGGCAACTCCACGGCCAAACTGTTCCTGCTGGCGTACTTCACCCTGTTGGGTGGAGGTGTTGCCCTCGCTTTCGCCTCGATGGGGTGGTTGCCCGCCAATTTCCTCACCACCAATTCGTTCATGATCGGCTCCACCGTGGAGATTGTTGTGCTGTCGTTTGCGTTGGCAGAGCGTCTGAACCAGATCAACAAGGAGAAGGCCAAGAGCGAACGGGAAGCCAAACATTACCTGGAGGAAATGAACGACTACCTGAGACAAACCAACCTGCTGAAGGATGATTTCCTGGCCACCATCAGCCACGAACTGCGCACCCCCATGAACGGTGTCCTCGGCTGCCTACAACATTTGCAGCACGGGGGGCATGCGGAGTCCTCCAATCCCTACCTGAATTTCGCCGATCGTTCGGCTCGCCAGATGATGATGATGGTGGACAGCCTGCTGGCCTATACCGAGTTGCAGTCAGGCAAACTCAGCATTCAGAACGAGCCGCTGAAGATTCACGAACTGGTGGATCGTTCGCACAAACTTTTTATCGACAGCTGTAAGAAAAAGGGCATTCAGCTTTCGGTCAGTATCGATGAAAACACCCCGCTGATTTTGTTTGGCGATCCAGAGCGTTTGTGCCAGGTATTGAACAACCTGCTGGATAACGCGGTCAAATTTACCCATGAAGGCCAGATCGACGTGCAGCTGAGCAGCAGTGCCATACAACCTGAGAGCCGGCTGTTGCAACTGGAAGTCCGTGTTTCGGATACCGGCATTGGGGTTGAAGCAGACAAGCAGGAACAGCTTTTTGAGACCTTTCGGCGCGGTGATGGCAACATCAAGCGCGGCTACGGAGGCTTGGGCATTGGCTTGAGTGTGGTGAAATCCCTGTTGGATAAAATGGGGGGCAGCATAAGCTTTGTGTCCCAACCGGGGATTGGTTCCACCTTTACCATTTCCCTCCCCTGCCACTACCAGACCAACGAACTCACCGAGCGCTACAACGAACACTTCAAAGCCCGTCAGCCCCAGCTGAAAACCCTCACTGTGTTGGTGGTTGAGGACAACCCGGTGAACCAGCTGGTGGTGAAAGGCCTGCTGAAAAAATACGGCTATGAGGTGGTCAGTGCCAGCAATGGCGCCGAAGCCCTGGAAAAACTGGAGCGTCACAGAATCAATCTGGTGTTAATGGATTGCCAGATGCCGATCATGGATGGCTTTGAAACCACCCGCCGCATTCGCAACTCCGATGCGGACTATCGCAACATTCCCATCATCGCGGTGACCGCCAACGCCATGTCTGAAGACCGCCACCTGTGCATTCAGGCGGGCATGAACGACTACCTGTGCAAACCCATTGATGCCCAGATCCTGAATCGCAAAGTGATGTATTGGGCCAACCGCCCCAGCCAAACCCGGGCAGCCATGTAAGCACTGCACCCAGGCACTGCCGATTCCCACTAAAGCGTTTCCAGCTTGATCACATCGTAGGCCGGTTCTTCATAGGGGTGAGCGGATTTCAGGGCCGCCACGGCCTTGCGAATCAAGTCATCGTGGCACACCAATTCCACGCGATACTCTGCAACGGTTTCCAGGTTGCCGGTTGCACCGATGAACGGGTTGGCACCCGCCAGCGGGCGAAACTGGCCCTGCCCGATGACTTCCCAACAGCAAGCGTCATAGTCACCAATTTTCCCGGCACCGGTGGCAAACACCGCCGCTTTTACCGCCTCTTTGTGTTCCTCTGGAACGAAGAAAACCAGCTTGTACATCAGCCGGCCGCATCCGCTTGCAGGATATCAGCCGCCATGCCCGCACCACCCTCTTTACCATCGGCACCCAGGGATTTGAAATGGCAGGCCTTGCCGTTGTGGGCTTTGTACATCACAAAATCGTTGCCCCAAGGGTCTTTGGAGAAGTCGGTGCTGTTCTCATCCTTGCCGGTAAACAGGCGCGCCAGATCATTAGCAGATTCGGGGCACTTCTTGTGTTCGACATAAAAGAATTCGGAAGCCTTGTTGAGCTTGCGCACATGATCTTGCGCCAGTTGCTGACGCTGGGCATCACTGTTGCTGCAGGCGGTCAGCAGGTGCGTCGATGAGATCAGGAGGGCGATAGAGAACAGGCAGCGCATTCTTTGATTCCTCTTCTTGTTATTTTGAAAGAACTATTTTGAAAGAATTATGTTGGTTGGACACCATTCGGGTTGGGAGAAGTGCAAGGCGGACCCTGCACTTCAAGCTTGGAAACGCCGTTTGAACTTAACCCAACCACTTGCGCCCGTTACGGAATAATCGCAGCCAAACGCCGTCTTGTCCCCATTCTTTTGGATACCAGGAGTTTTGCACCGTGCGATACACCCGCTCCGGGTGCGGCATCATGATGGTGACGCGGCCATCGGCGTTGGTGAGGCCGGTGATGCCCTGCGGCGAGCCGTTGGGGTTGGCCGGGTAGGTTTCGGTCACGCTGCCCCAGTTGTCCACATAGCGCAGGGCGATGCCGCCTGCTTGCTGTGCCTGGGCGATTTGATCCGCTGCCTTGAACTCGGCGCGACCTTCACCGTGGGCCACGGCGATGGGCAGCTGGGAGCCTTCCATGCCTTGCAGCAGAATGGAGTTGGATTGCTGCACCTCGACCATGCTCACCCGCGCTTCAAAGCGCTCGGACTGGTTGCGCACAAAATGGGGCCAGTAGTCGGCACCGGGAATCAGCGAATGCAGGTTGCTCATCATCTGACAGCCGTTACACACCCCCAGCGCAAAGGCGTTGTCGCGCTGGAAGAACGCAGCGAACTGATCCCGCGCCAGGCTGTTGAACAGGATTGACTTGGCCCAGCCTTCACCGGCACCCAGAACGTCACCGTAAGAGAAACCACCACAGGCCACCAGGCCGTGGAAGTCATCCAGGGTGATCTTGCCGGTCAGGATGTCGCTCATGTGCACGTCGATGGGCGTGAAGCCCGCCGCGTGGAAGGCACCGGCCATTTCGATGTGGCCGTTTACGCCCTGCTCCCGCAGCACAGCCACCTTCGGCGTTGCCCCGGTGTTGATCATGGGGGCCGCCACGTTGTCTTGTGGGTCAAAGCTCAGCTTGGGTGAGAAACCCGGATCATCGGCGCGGGCGATTTGGTCGAATTCCTGTTGGGCACAAGCACTGTTGTCCCGCAGACTTTGAATGCGGAAACTGGTTTCGGCCCAGGCCTGCTCCAGCGCAATGCGCGATTCCGCCAACACGGTTTGGCCGTTGTGAGCAATGGTGACCTGCTCGCCATCCACCGGTGCACCCAAGTCAAAGGCGCTCAACCCGGCTTGCTGGGCTTGCGCCAAAATGGCTGCCGCATCGGCCGCGCTCACTTGAATCACCGCACCCAGTTCTTCATTGAACAGGGCGGGCACCACGTCACCCAGTGCCGACACGTCGACGCTCAGACCACTGTGACCGGCGAACGCCATCTCACACAGGGTGGCCAGCAGACCGCCGTCGGAGCGATCGTGGTAGGCCAGCAGTTTGTCATCCTGCAACAGGGCTTGAATCAAATTGAAGAAGGCTTTCAGCTGAGCGCCGCTGTCCACATCGGCGCAATCGTTACCGAGCTGGTTGTACACCTGCGCCAACGCCGTGGCGCCCAAGCGGTTTTTGCCGTTGCCTAAGTCGATCAACAGCAGGCGGCTGTCGGTGCCGGTTTGCAATTGCGGCGTGACGGTTTTGCGCACGTCCAACACGGGTGAGAACGCCGAGATGATCAGCGACAGGGGCGCGGTCACGCTCTTCTGCTCGCCGTCGTCTTCCCACACGGTGCGCATGGACATGGAATCCTTGCCCACCGGGATGGTGATGCCCAGCTCGGGGCACAGCTCCATACCCACGGTTTTCACCGTCTCGAACAGGGCTTGATCTTCACCGGGGTAACCGGCGGCGCACATCCAGTTGGCCGACAGGCGCACGTCGGACAGCTTGCCGATGCGGGCGCAGGCGATGTTGGTGATGGCCTCACCGATGGCCATGCGGCCAGACGCGGGTGCGTTGATCAAGGCCGCCGGGGTGCGCTCCCCCATGGCCATGGCTTCGCCGGTGTAGGTGTCCAGGGTGGTGGTGGTCACCGCCAGATCGGACACCGGCACCTGCCAGGGGCCCACAAACTGATCGCGGGTTACCAGGCCGGTTACCGTGCGGTCGCCAATGGTGATGAGGAATTTTTTGCTGGCCACGGCAGGCAGGCGCAGCACGCGGTAGGCGGCGTCTTTCACATCCACGCCCGACAGATCCAGCGCGGGCAGCTCGGCCGTTTGCTGGTTGTATTCCCGCAGCATTTTGGGCGGCTTGCCGAACAGCACCGGCATGGGCAAATCCACCGGGTTGTTGCTGAAATGGTCGTCGTGCACAGTGAGGTGCATTGCTTCGGTGGCCTCACCGATCACGGCATAGGGGCAGCGCTCCCGCTTACAGATGGCGTCGAATTCCGCCAGGTTCTCGGGCGCCACCGCCATCACATAGCGCTCCTGGGATTCGTTACACCAGATCGCCAGCGGAGACATGCCGGGTTCGTCGTTGGGCACGTTGCGCAGCTCGAACTTGCCGCCGCGGCCGCCGTCTTTCACCAGCTCGGGCATGGCGTTACTCAAACCGCCCGCGCCCACGTCGTGAATAAAGCTGATGGGGTTGGCCTCGCCCCGCTGCCAGCACTGATCGATGACCTCCTGACAACGGCGCTCGATTTCGGGGTTGTCCCGCTGCACCGAGGCAAAATCCAGATCCTCGGCACTGGCGCCGGTGGCCATGGAGGAGGCCGCGCCACCGCCCAGGCCGATCAACATGGCCGGGCCACCCAGCACGATCAGTTTGGCGCCCACCGGGATGCCGCCTTTTTCGACGTGCTCGGCTTTGATGTTGCCGTAACCGCCCGCGATCATGATGGGCTTGTGGTAACCGCGCACTTCTTGCCCGTTCACCGTGGTGACGTTCTGCTCATAGGTGCGGAAGTAGCCATTGATGTTGGGACGGCCGAATTCGTTGTTGAAACCGGCACCGCCCAAGGGGCCTTCGATCATGATGTCCAACGCGGACACGATGCGGCCGGGCTTGCCGTAGTTGCCTTCCCACGGCTGCGTGAAACCGGGGATGTTCAGGTTGGACACGGTAAAGCCGGTCAGGCCCGCTTTCGGGCGCGAACCCCGGCCGGTGGCGCCTTCATCGCGAATCTCACCCCCAGCACCGGTAGAGGCACCGGGGAACGGCGCAATGGCCGTGGGGTGGTTGTGGGTTTCGACCTTCATCAGGATGTGCACGGGCTCCTGATTGAATTCGTAGGCTTTGGATTGGGGGTTGGGGTAGAACCGCCCCGCCACCGGGCCTTCGATCACCGCGGCGTTATCGGCGTAGGCCGACAGCACGCCCTCGCCCCCACACTGATAGGTGTTCTTGATCATTTTGAACAGGGAGTGGCTTTGGGCTTCGCCATCCACCACCCAGTCGGCGTTGAAGATCTTGTGGCGGCAGTGCTCGGAGTTCGCCTGAGCGAACATCATCAGCTCCACGTCGGTGGGGTTGCGCTTCAGTTCGTTGAAGCTTTCTACCAGGTAATCGATTTCGTCGTCCGCCAGGGCCAGACCCAGCTCGACGTTGGCCTTCGCCAAGGCATCGCGGCCACCGCGTAAAATGTCCACCTGGGTCATGGGGGCCGGTTGATCGTGACGGAACAACGCCTCAGCCTGATCCAGATCGGTCAGCACCGCTTCCACCATGCGATCGTGCAACACCGCGGCGGCGGCTTGGAACTGCTCCGTACTCAGCGACCCCGCCAGGTAATAGGCCACACCCCGCTCCAGTCGCTGCACCTTGCTCAAACCACAGTTGTGGGCAATGTCGCTGGCCTTGGAGGACCAGGGGGAAATCGTTCCGGGGCGGGGCACCACCAGCACCAACTGGCCCGCTGGCTCCTGTACGCGTTCGCTGGGCCCGTACTGAAGAATCGTCTGCAGCACTTCATTTTCGCTGGTGGTCAACGGCTCCAGGACTTCGGCAAAGTGCACATACTCAGCATAAACATCTTTTATTTCAGGCACTTGAGCCTGAAGCTCGGCGAGCAGTTTGGCGTGACGGAAAGACGATAAAGCGGGGGCACCACGAAGTTGTAACATCAGGGTCTCGGCTGGTCATAGGAGTGGAATTCGGAAAGGCGGGATTATAAAGGAAGTGTCAGGGGGGAGAAAGGCGCAACGGCCTTTCCTGATGCCCGCAATCGACACCAGAGTTGGGGCGATGGACTAACCAGAATCGACGGGACTAGCCAGAATCGACGGGGCAATGAGAACAGGAAGCACCCCGCTGCCGGGGTGCCACCCAATGGGCTTAACCCACGTAACGATTGACGATGTTTTCCAATTCGCCGGCGGTGCTTTCGATCTCCTGCTTCAGCCGGCCCAGTTCCTGGCCGTGATTGGCCTTGCCTGTTGTCACGTCTCCCATGCTATGGAGCGTCCGGTTGATGGCATCCGCGGCCGCGGTCTGCTGTTCCACCGCCGCCGCAATCTGCTCGTTCATGGCACTGATGGAGGCAATGGCCCCGGTGATGGCCTGCAGCGATTCACCGGCCTTCAGCGCCTGCTCCACACTGCGCTCGGCCTGCTTGCGCCCTTCCGCCATGACTCCCACAGCGTTTTTCGAACCATCCTGCAACCGGGCAATCATGTCATTGATTTCCTGGGTCGCCTCCTGGGTGCGCTGGGCCAGGGTCCGCACCTCATCGGCCACCACCGCAAAACCGCGGCCCTGCTCTCCGGCCCGGGCGGCTTCAATGGCGGCATTCAACGCCAGCAGGTTAGTCTGGTCTGCAATCCCCCGAATGACTTCCAGGATCGCACCAATGGATTCTGTGTCCGCTTCCAGCTTTTGAATGGCAGTGGCAGCACGCTCGACCTCATCGGCCAGAGAATGTATGGCGTTGGTGACGTTATTCACCACCTGTTGGCCACTGTCCGCCTCCGAGCTGGCATCCCGGGCGGCCTGGGCCGCGGTGGCGGCATTCTGGGAGGCGTCGTGCACAGCGGCCCCCATGGTGGAAGTGGCCTCCAGGACCTCCTGGATCTCGCGGTCGATATTGGTGCTGCCGGAGCCGGATAATTTACTCAGTTCACGGCTCATCACCTTGATGCGGTCCAGGTTGCCGGACACCCGTTCAAACACTTCCTGAAAATGGGCCATGGTTTCGTTGACGGCCTGGGCAACAGGACCCTCCTCTTCCAGCCGGCTATCCAGCCGTTTTTGGCCGGACAACACCTCCCGCAGGAACACGCTGGCACTGTCTTCGCCACGGGCTCCCTGGTTCATCGCAGCCAGCGCCACGGCACCGGATATCAGCGCCAACACCACTGCCCCACCCAAGGTTGCCATCATGCCCTCTGAGCCCGCCACAGCCCAGGCCAGATAGCCCAGCTGTACCACGCCGAAACCGGCCAAAGCGCCCACGTTCTTTACATTGGCAGCCATTTGTCATGCCCCTCACAGTCGATTCAGTCCATCACTTAAGCGTAGGCAAGGACGGATAAGGCTGCAAAACCGTTCAAGTGTAAAATACATCACATTTAAATTCGTAATTTGTATATAAAGCAGGCTCTTTATGCGATCTGTTACATAATGAAGTCGACTTCAGGCCGGGATGCCTATATAATTCGTTCACTTTTTATACAAATTTTGAGCAGGTTAACTGCTCTTTTGTGACCCCTGTCCTTGCGGGGCGGGATAAAACAGGCGTTTAGCTCACCCCGCAGGATGTGCGGAACAGGGTCAACATTGACTGCATTGGGCACCATTGGGACAGACAAGCGTCTAACGACGCGACAGGGATTCAGTAGCAACACGAACTCGGATTATGAACTCGATTACATGGCTGATCAGAACAATCATGGGCGCCGCGCTGGCTGCAGGATTCCTGCTGGTTCCGGCGTGCCAGCCCAATCTGCCGCTGCTGGAACAGGTCCAGCAGGCGGGGGAGCTGATTGTGGCCACCCAGGAAGGACCCACCACCTTTTATCAGGAGATGGATCGCCCCACCGGGTTTGAGTTCGAGCTGGCCAAAGCCTATGCCGAATTTCTGGGCGTTGAACTGAAAGTCCGCACCTACCCGGATCTGGGGGATCTGCTGCAGGCCGTGCGCCGGGGCGAGGTCCACATGGCCGCGGCGGGCCTGACGGTCACCCCACAACGCAGCCGGGAGTTCCGCTTTTCCTCCCCTTATCAGCAAATCACCCAACAACTGATTTTTCACTCGGACCAACCTACCCCCAAGGTGGTGGAAGACCTGCTGGGCAAAAAGCTGGTGGTGATCGCCAACAGCAGCCACTCGGAAAACCTGTCCCGACTGCAGCAGGACTACCCGGAATTAACCTGGGAAGAAAAACACAACAGCTCTGCCCTCACCCTGTTGAACATGGTTAACGACGGCCAGGCGGATTTCGCGGTGGTGGATTCCAATGTCTTCAACACCTATCGCTCGGTGTTTCCTGAATTAAGCAGCTCGTTCGAACTCAAAGACCCGGAGCCACTGGCCTGGGCCTTCTCCAGCGCCACTGATGCCTCGCTGTTCACGTCCGCTGAACTGTTTTTCAATGAGGTCAATGAGAGCGGTGCGTTGGAAGAATTACGCATCCGCTTCTTTGGCCATCGGGCCTTTGATTACGTGGGCGCGCGTACCTTTTTGGCGCACCTGGATTCGCGCCTGGTGAAATACGAAGATACGTTCAAAACCGTGGCGAAGGAGTTGAATATGGATTGGCGACTGCTGGCGGCCATTGGCTACCAGGAGTCCCTGTGGAACCCCAACGCGATCTCGCCCACCGGGGTACGGGGCCTGATGATGCTGACCCAGCGCACCGCCAAAGAGATGGGCGTAACCAATCGACGGGATGCGGAACAGAGCATTCTGGGTGGCGCCCACTACTTCAACAAACTCTATCGGCGCCTGCCGGCCTCTATTGCTGAGCCCAACCGCACCTGGTTTGCCCTTGCCGCTTACAATGTGGGTTACGGACACCTGATGGACGCCCGCCGCCTGGCCAAACAAGACGGCATGAACCCGGACAACTGGTTTGATGTGCGCCAGAAACTGCCGTTGTTACTGCGGCGCGAAGTCTACAGTCAGACCCGCCACGGGCGCGCCCGTTCCGGTGCGCAGTCGGTGGTGTACGTGCGTAACATTCGCCGTTATTACGAGGCTCTGGTGTGGGCAACGGAACGGGATTACCACCGCCACACCCCCACCCCACAGAGCGTGGTGGCCATGCGCGTTGGGCTGGTGCACTAGGGCTTGGGATCTGCCGGCGGGTCCGCCTTTAACTGACGCTTCAGCTTGCGGCGCGCGGCAAAAAAATCACTCATCAGGGCACTGCATTCCTGCGCCAGACAACCGCCCTCGTAGGTCACCGCATAATTCACAAAGGGTTGATCAAAGAAACGCTGGGCGCTGATCACCGCACCGGCCTTGGGTTCTTCCGCTCCAAACACCACCCGGTCAATGCGCGCATGCAGAATCGCGCCGGCACACATGGAGCAAGGCTCCACCGTCACGTACAGGGTTGCCCCGGGAATGCGGTAGTTGCGCTCACTGGCACAGGCTTGCCGCAGGGCGACGATCTCGGCGTGGCTGGTAGGATCGCAACGCGCGATGGGCTGATTGAACCCTTCCCCCAACACCACACCATCGCGCACAATGACTGCTCCCACCGGAACCTCCTGTGCCTGTTCCGCCTGCCGCGCCAGGTCCAACGCACGTCGCATCCAGTGTATATCTTCCTGCTCCTGGCTCACTCGGGTCTCCGATAGGCTTTCAGTTTCGACTGCGCCTGACAACCCAGCTCAACCAACTGCTCCGGCGATGCAAACAGATCCTGAGCGGCACCATGGGTTTCCGCCATGCGCTGCTCCAGTTGTGGTTGGGTTTCGATACCACCGTCGTGGGTGATGTGGGCCAGCTCCAGCCCCAGGCGCCGCTTCAGGTCGAACCCGATCAATAAACTGCGGTGACAATCGGCAGGGTCTTTTTCCGCACACATCAGCGCGATATTCATGCCCTTATCCAAGCCCTTCTGTATCCGCTCCACTCCTTGCAGGTAGAGTTGCGATTGAGCCAGCCGATCAAACTGCACCTGACCACAGGCATCATAGTGATTGTCGTCCCGGGAACGGGGGCCCAACTCGGCACCGAGATAAACGTAATGGATGCCGTTGGACTTCAGAGTGGCAGCAAACGCTTCCTGGTGATAGTCATGGAAGGCTTTGCTATAGGGAACGGAGCGCACATCGGCCACTGCACTGATCTCATATTGCTGCAGTTGTGCCAACAACACCGCAATGGGTTTGGTGGCGTAGCCGATGCTGTAGAGTTGCCCTTTGGCCATTACAGTTTCGGCGCCTGGGTACCGGTTTTGGATTTATCTGCCACCTGTTGCTGCACCCAGGCTTGCGTCTGGAATTCAGACCTGGCCAGTGCCCGCACATCGAAGAGCGTTCCATTGGCCTGGGTAACCGGCTCACCGCGCAGGGTGTATTCGAATACGGCATCGCATTGATCTGCGTAGGCTGGCGTCACCGTTTCCACCGCCATCTTCCTGCCGTCTTTCACAAAACGATCCAGCACTCCGTTACCTATGGAGGCACTGTGAACGCAATAGGTACTGCCACTGCCGGGCAGTTTCCATTTCAGAATGCGCTCGGCCTGCGCACCGGCCCTGTCGTTCTTTACATCTTCAACCGGGGTGCCGTACTTCTCGATCAACGCCTTGGCATAGTCGGCCTGGGTCAGGGGTTCCGAGGTTTGACGGTGGATTCGGGTGATGGCCACGACGCGGGGCGCTTCCGGTGGAAAGGTGTAGCCCGCGGTGAGCACAACAGTGCCTCCAGGCATCTGCCCCTGGGTGAGCACCAGGAAGCGCTCGGTTTTATAGCGTTTTCCCAGTGCGCTGTATTCGAAGAACTGGCTGCTTTCCTGAACCCGCATCGCGGGGTCGTAGGCTGACAGAACGGCCTTCACCTCATCCGGGCTCATACCCAGATACAGACCGGCTATATCCGGCCCTGCATACTGGGAGGCCGCAGCCGCCTTCGCAGGCTTGGGTGCGGGCGCTTCGGTTTTTGGCGCCGCTGCGGCCTGCGCTGCCTGTGTCGAATCGTCACTGTCACCACAACCACTTGCCGCCAGACCTAGCACAACTATCAGGGAGAGAGGGAGCCTGCTCATCGAGAATATCCTCAAGGATTGACTGAACCGGGATCAAAGATTCAGCAACAATACCTGTGCCCCCAGGTTTGGACAACTGTTATCAGATAGCCCACTGTTTTCTCCCGTTCAATTTACTCCCACTCAATCGTCGCTGGCGGCTTCGAGGAAATATCATAGGTTACCCGGGAAATCCCCGGAATTTCCTGAATGACGCGGCTGGATACTGTTTCCAGCAGCTCATAAGGCAGATGGGCCCAGCGGGCGGTCATAAAGTCGATGGTTTCCACCGCGCGGATGGCCACCACATATTCGTAACGACGGCCATCGCCGGTCACCCCGACGGACTTCACCGGCAGGAACACGGCAAAGGCCTGGCTCACCTTGTGGTACCAGTCGGCTTTATGCAGTTCTTCTATGAAAATGTGGTCGGCTTCCCGCAGGATGTCGGCGTATTCCTTTTTCACCTCACCCAGGATACGCACCCCCAGGCCCGGCCCGGGGAAAGGATGGCGGTACACCATGTCGTAGGGCAGGCCCAGCTCCAGGCCGATCTTGCGCACTTCGTCTTTGAACAGTTCCCGCAGGGGCTCCACCAACTGCATTTTCATGTGCTCCGGCAAACCGCCTACGTTGTGGTGGGATTTGATGACATGGGCCTTGCCGGTTTTGGAGCCGGCGGATTCAATCACATCGGGGTAGATGGTGCCCTGGGCCAGCCACTTGATGCCGTTCAGCTTGGCGCTCTCGGTATCGAACACGTCGATGAAGGTGTTGCCGATGATCTTGCGTTTGGCTTCCGGGTCATTTTCGCCCTTGAGCTTGCCCAGGAACAGATCCTCGGCATCCGCACGAATCACCCGAATCCCCATGTGCTGGGCAAACATGTCCATGACCTGGTCACCTTCGTTCAGCCGCAGCAGCCCGTTGTCCACGAATACACAGGTGAGCTTGTCGCCAATGGCTTTGTGCAGCAACGCCGCCACCACCGAGGAATCCACGCCGCCGGACAAGCCCAGCAGCACTTCGTCGTCACCCACCTGCTCCCGCACCCGGGCCACCATATCGTCGATGATGTTGCCGGGGGTCCAGAGGGCATCACAGCCGCAGATTTCCCGCACGAACCGCTTCAGCATTTCGCCGCCCTGCTTGGTGTGGGTCACCTCCGGATGGAACTGCACGCCGTACAATCCTTTCTGCTCATGGGCCATGGCGGCAATGGGCGCACTGGCGGTTTCGGCAATGCATTCAAACCCGGGGGGCAGCTCCACCACCTTGTCGCCATGGCTCATCCACACATCCAGTTTTTTTGATCCGGCATGATCGTCCAGCCCTTCCAGCAATTTGCTGGGGCCTTTCAAACGCACTTCCGCATAGCCGAATTCACGGTGGTCGGAACTGGCCACCTTGCCACCGAATTGCGCCGCCATGGTCTGCATGCCGTAACAGATTCCCAGCACTGGAATGCCCATTTCGAACACCAGATCCGGGGCCCGCGGGGTGTCCTCGCCAGTCACCGACTCCGGGCCCCCGGACAGGATCACACCGTTCGGCGCAAAGGCTTGGATGTCCGCCGGGTCGGCGTCACAGGCCCACAGCTCGCAGTACACACCGATCTCGCGCACCCGGCGGGCGATCAGTTGAGTGTATTGCGAACCAAAGTCCAGAATAAGAATGCGCTGGGCGTGAATGTCGGTCATGGCTGTGTTCCGTAATGAGGACTGCTGCAATCAGTCAGGTTATAAACTGAAAGGCCAGCCGCCCGTGGCGGGTTCGGCTGGCCAGTAATGGTCTGCTTAGCGACCGGATCAGGAGCGGTAGTTGGGCGCCTCTTTGGTGATGGTCACATCGTGTACGTGGCTTTCTTTCATGCCGGCACCGGTGACCCGCACAAAGGTGGGCCGGGTCCGCATGTCTTCAATGGTGGGGCAGCCGGTGTAGCCCATGCTGGCCCGTACCCCTCCCATCATCTGGTGGATGATGGCGGAAATGGGGCCTTTGTAAGGTACGCGCCCCTCGATGCCTTCGGGAACCAGCTTTTCCACACCCTGGGAGGCATCCTGGAAGTAACGGTCGCTGGAACCCTGGTTCTGGGCCATGGCGCCCAGTGAGCCCATGCCGCGATAGGCTTTGTAGTAACGACCCTGGTACAGCTCCACTTCGCCGGGGGCTTCTTCTGTGCCGGCCAGCAAGCCGCCCACCATGATGGCGTGGGCACCGGCGGCGATGGCTTTGGCGATGTCGCCGGAGAAGCGGATGCCACCATCGGCAATCACCGGAATGTCCATGCCATTGAGGGCTTCCACCACATTGGCCACCGCCGAAATCTGCGGCACACCAATGCCGGAAACAATGCGGGTGGTACAAATGGAACCGGGGCCAATCCCCACCTTCACCCCATGGGCTCCGGCCTCTGCCAGTGCCAACGCGGCTTCTGCGGTGGCAATGTTGCCGCCGATCACCTGCACCTGGGGGTAGTTCTGGGTGACCCAGCGCACCCGGTCAATCACGCCCTTGGAATGGCCGTGGGCGGTATCCACCACCAACACATCCACACCGGCTTCCACCAGGGCGGCCACCCGTTCCTCGGTACCTTCACCGGTCCCCACGGCCGCGCCCACCCGCAGGCGACCCTGGTCATCCTTGCAGGAATGGGGATAGGCTTCGGCTTTCAGAATGTCGGTGTTGGTGACCATGCCGGTGAGACGGAACTCGTCATCCACCAGCAGGATTTTCTCAATCCGGAACTTGTGCAACAGCCCCTTGATCTCGTCGGTGGAGGCACCTTCTTTGGCCGTCACCAGCTTTTCTTTCGGGGTCATGATGGCGGACACCGGCTGGTCGTAACGATCCTCAAAGCGCAGGTCCCGGCTGGTGACGATGCCCACCAGCTGTTCCCCATCCACCACCGGCACCCCGGAAATGTTGTTGATCTGGGTGATCTCGATGAGTTTGCCCACGGTGGTGTCAGGGGATACGGTAATGGGGTCGCGCACCACCCCGCTTTCGAACTTCTTCACTGCCTTGACCTGGCGGGCCTGCTCTTCGGCGGTCATGTTCTTGTGCAGGATGCCGATGCCGCCCTCCTGGGCCATGCTGATGGCCAGCCGGGATTCCGTGACGGTATCCATGGCCGCGGAGATCAGGGGGATGTTCAGGGTAATGTCACGGGTGAGCCTGGTTTTCAGTTGCACATCCCGGGGCAGGATCTCGGAGTAGCCGGGCAGTAGGAGAACATCATCAAAGGTGAGAGCTTCCTGAGCAATACGTAACATGCAGTGTCAGCCTTGTTGCAGGGGGGAATAATTAAACCGGCGATTATAGCAAAGCTCCAGGTCTGTTGAAATACAGGGAATCTGGAAACTGATGGGTCATAACCCCTGTAAAAGATGGGTCAAAGGTCGGTAGAACAGGCCAGGGGATTGCTCAATTTGACCCCAAAAGCCGCTTATAGACCGGCCAGAAACCCCTATAATCCGCTATCGGGTATAACAATAAGACAAGCTGAAAGACAACCTAAGCCAATCAGGGCGTTAGCCATGCAGATCGATCCATTTTTCCAGGTGCCCAGACGCACTCTGGACACCTCCTCAGGGCCGCTGGAAGTGCCCGTCCTCTATAAAGAAGGGGATTACAGTATTGCCCTTTTCTGCGCCCATCGTCAGCGGGTCGAGGCTCTGCTCAACGCCAGCGCCACCCAGTCCAGCCTGACCCCGGCCATGACCTTTGGCCCCTACGCCATTGTCTCCCTGGTGATGGCCAATTTCACCCACTGCAGCGACGCCGATTACAGCGTGGCAGGGCTGGCGGTGCCGGTATCGCGACGCCGGGGGTTCCAGCCGGTCTCCCCCTGGCGGGAGCTGTTCCGGCGGGCAGACCAGCGCCACATGGGGTTTTATCTGGTGAATTGCCCGGCGGACAGCCTGCGCATGATCAACGTCGGGCGCGAAATCTGGGGACACCCCAAAACCCCGGCCCGCATTGACCTGCAGCTGGACCAAAACAGCCTGCGCTGTCGGGTGGATTGCCTGCAGTACAATCAGCCCCTGTTCGAGTTTTCCGGCTGGGGACCGCGCTTCTGGCAGATCCGCCCCCTGGGCATGAACCTGTTCTCCATCCTCAATCAGCAGATGATCCGCTCGATCCTGGACGTGCGCAGTCCGTTCAACCTGCACCTGCCCTTTGGTTTCCGCCTGCAGCTGGCGCCGGGCGACCACCCCACCACCCGCCCCATGCGCAAATTGGGGCTGGATGGCAAGCGCCCCCTGATGGTGATCAGCACCAACCAGTTCCAGGGCCGCTTCAACGAGGGCGTGGTGATCGAGGAATTGGGGCAGGCAGCGCAGGCAAGCCCCCGTACGGTGCGCGATACGTTGCGCGCGTAGATCTTACAGCCGCACCCGGTAGACTTCTGCAAGGGGAATTTTGCGGGCTCTCGCCACCCGCAGCGCACTGGCGGTCAAAGGGGTCATTCCGTCGCGCACGGCCTGCTCCGCGATCTCATCCGCGGGTGTGCGTTGCGCCAGCAACTTGCGCAGTTCTGCGGTCATCACCAACAGCTCATACACCGCCATCCGGCCACTGACCCCGGTGTTATGGCACAAGTCACAGCCCGCGCCCTTGTAGAACACCTCATCATCGGCCACCCCCAGCACCCGACGCAACGAGGCCTCCACGTGCTCCTCCTGCAAACAGTGCACGCAATTGCAACGCACCAGCCGCTGGGCCAGCACACCGATCAGGGCACTGTTCACCAGGTAGGGCTCAACCCCGATCTCAATCAGGCGGGTCACCGTGGTGGCGGCGTCATTGGTATGCAGGGTACTCAGTACCAGATGGCCGGTCAGTGCGCTCTCCACCGCCATTTTGGCGGTTTCATCATCCCGGATTTCACCCACCATGATTACATCTGGATCATGCCGCAGGATGTGCCGCAGCGCCCGGGCAAAGGAATAGCCGGTATCGTGGTTGACCTGAATCTGGGTAATGCCGTCCACATGGTATTCCACCGGATCTTCTACCGTGATGATGTTGACGTTGGTAGAGCGGATGTGGTCCAGCGCGGTGTACAGGGTGGTGGATTTACCGGAGCCGGTGGGCCCGGTCACCAGAAAGATGCCGTTATTGCGGGTCAGCAGGTGGCGCAGCTCTTCGGCATCCCGCCCATCGAAGCCCAGAGCTTCCAGATCCTTGAGGGCGAACTGGGTGTCCAGCAGGCGGATCACCACACTCTCCCCGTGGATGGTGGGAATGATGGAAATGCGCAGGTCCACGGTTTTCTCCAGGTAGTGGATGCGGGAGCGGCCGTCCTGGGGCAGGCGGTGCTCGGAAATGTCCATGTTGCCCACAATCTTGATGCGGCTCACCACTGCCGGCAGCAGTTTTTTATTGAAGGAGCGGATGTGCTGCATCACTCCGTCCACCCGGAAGTAAAGCTCCACCACCGCTTCCCGGGGGCGCACGTGAATGTCGGAGGCGCGCCGGGCCATGGCGTCGGAAATCACACTCTGCACCAATTGCACCACAGGCCGCTCGTTACCCAACACCTCGTCACTGTCAGCATCCACATGAAAAGGCTCATCGGAGGAGAACACCGCCAGGTCCTCCAGGGCCGACTGCATTTCCTGACCACCGTAAAAACTGCTGATGGCATAGGCGATGTCGTTGGAGGGAGCGATACAGAACTCCAGCAACTTGCCGGTGATGAAACGCAGCATGTTGATCAGTTCAGAATCGGAGGGGTCGGTTACCGCCACCAGCAGCCGATCCTGTTCCAGCAGCAGGGGCATCACCATGTGCTTGCGGGCGAAATGCCCGGGCACCAGGGCCACCGCCTTCGGGTCCACATCGAACTGGCGCAGATTGACATAAGGCACCCCAAAACGCTGGCACAGCCCCCGCAGCACATCATCCCGACTGACTACACCCTGGTCGGTGAGGATTTCCCCCAGGCGTTTGTGGCTGGTTTTCTGCTGCTCCAGGGCGGCGCGAACCTGATCGGATGTGGCCAGCCCCAGCTCCTGCAGGATTTCACCCAGGGGGCTGGCGGTGAACTTGTAGAATGCCTGCTGATGCTGGCGCAGCTCAGTGGAGTTGGAGATGGGGTCGCTGCACCGACACTGGGGGCCGTGGGGCTGACAGCTTGAATGGACAACGGGCTCGGGAGCGCGGTGATGAGACTCAGGCTTAGTCATTAGATGAATTCTCTTACTGGAGCGCCGGGACTCGCAATATGCGTAATTCCTTAAGTATGGCCCAGAATCAAGGAATCACTAAACTATTAAACCCGGCATCCACTATACCAATTAAAACTGCAAGCTCCCTGCTGCCTCCTCTGTATGAGCACGAGGAGAAGTTGAAACGGTTTCCAAAGCCTGTTTATAAAGTTGTCGCGACAAATAGATGCTGCCTAACCAAAAGAATAATGACATGAAGTTGTTATACTGGTCCCAAAACACAGGGATAAACAAAAAGAGAAGAAACGGCACACTCAAAAACTTAAGCTTGCGGTTCATTGGAAAGCTATACTTTGCCAGCACAAAGAAACTATCCATTACTGCAAAAAGCATTAGTCCTAACGCTGAAAAGACAAAACTCACACCGAGTAAGAGCACACTGGGATCGTACTGATAATGCGCCAATCCATTTCCGACAGCGACCAAACCACCTGCCAGCAAGGCTCCAGCAAACCCCAGCGGCGTTTTGACAACAAGTTCTGACAGTGCGTCTCTGGCCATACAAAGAGCTGACAAACTAATCACCCCTAGGCCAATCGTATCGAGGACTTCTTCATTAATCTGACGCAGCACTTGCTCCAGGATGGGTGGGATCATCTGCAAGACCTTTTCAGATTCGATCATAAAATCTTTCAGCGATCCCATACCGGTAATAAAAACCCCTAAACCAAAAACGCAAAATGATAGCCAGTTTCTTGCTCTAGCTAACCAGAATGCGATTGGGAGAATTAACACCATTCCAAACACGGGCTGGTACTTGTCGCGAATCATATTACTTTCACTAAGGTATATAGTAATGGTAAGTGCAAAGAGCGCAGCTGATGCCCTGAGCAAGTCCCTGTCGCCAGAAACCCTCAACAAGTAGAAACAAGACAAGAGGCTCACAATTAGGCAGAACTTGGATAGCTGCTCAACGGCAGTGTATTCAGACCGAAGCTCCACGAAGAGCGCAGTGAAACCGTCAAGACTCTCCCGCCAAAAGAACACACTGAAAAATACCCCCCCAAGAACGATCAACAGGAGAATATAACGATAATTGACTGAACCACCCATCACGAAACCCCAAAACCAAGCCTTGCCTGAATCATATGATTGTTTCAATTATATGACACATAGAAAACATTTTTGAAGTCACCCATGCGAGTTAGTGCTTTCTTTGGCGGTCAGCTGAAAGGCCCTAATCAGCCGGAGCATTGTCTCTTGAACCAGTTCACATTTTGACCGCACACCCACGACAACGAAATTGACAGGACCCGTTGTCACTACCAATCTGATATCAAGCCTGATCAAAAAACGACCTACGCATCCGCTCCAGCACAGGACAATCCCCCTGCTGCCGACGGGCGAGTTGCGCACAGAAAAAGGTCGCTCATAAAAACGAACAAGAACACTCAACAGAAGTACACAACAACAGGAAGGGGCCGTCTCATGAAAAACCAATTTAGCCGCCGCAAGTTTATCAAGAACGGTGTCTACGTCACCGCCGCCACCGGGCTGGCATCCACATTGGGTTGCGGGGGCGATGTTCCCACCGTCCACTCCATCAAGAAGGCGGCCGTCATCGGCTCCGGATTCGGTGGTTCCGTGACAGCCCTGCGCCTGGCTGAAGCCGGGATCAGCACAGCGCTGATCGAACGGGGGCAACGCTGGAGCTACACCGGACCGGACAGCTTCCCCACCCTGTTGTCCATGTCCCAGGGCGATGGCCGCACCACCTGGCTCAGCGATTTTGACGCCCCGTCGGGCCAGATTCCGGTTAACCGCCACGCCGGCATGCTGGAGCGTATTGAAGGGGATACCGTGGATTCGGTGGTGGGCGCCGGTCTCGGTGGCGGCTCACTGGTGTACGGCGGCGTGCTGCTGCAGCCCCGTGAGGAAATTTTCAACGAGATCTTCCCCTATCTGGATTACGCCCAAATGGCCAGCGACTACTACCCAAAAGTGCTGGGCAAAGTCAGTGGTGGCCCCATCCCCGACGACATCCTGGGCACCCCGTTCTACAAAGCCAAGCAGGCCTTTATCCAGAATGCCACTGCCGCCGGCATGATGGTGGTGCGCAGCGATGTGGGCTTCAACTGGAACATCATTCGCAAGGAGTTGACCGGTGAACTGCCGATGGCCGCCTCCATCGGAGAGTATGTGTTCTGCTGCAACAGCAACGCCAAGAACACCCTGGACAAGAATTACATTGCCGATGCCGAAGCCACCGGCAAGGTGACCGTGAACACCCTGCACAACGTGAAAACCATTACCCGGGTGGGCCGCAAAGGGCCTTATGTGGTGCATTGCGAAGTGATCGACGTGGAAGGCAACGTGGTGATGAACCACCTGATCGGCTGTGAATACCTGTTCATGGCGGCGGGTTCCCTGAACACCACCAAACTGCTGCTGAAAGCCAAGGCGCTGGGTGATCTGCGCGGCATCAATGACGCCGTGGGTGCCCATTGGGCCGCCAATGGCGATGAACTGATGGCGCGTATTGGTGTAACCTCGGATCTTGGTCCGGTACAGGGTGGACCGCCCAGCATCGCCGCCTGGGATTTCAATAATTCCATCAAACCCGTGGGCTTCATGCACTCCCCTGCCAATTCGGCTCCGGGTCAGCCCCCCACGCAATTGCAGATGGCCATGTGCAAGCCGGATCAACCGGGAACCCTGAGCTACCTGAAAGACAGTGACAAGGTGTTCATCAACTGGCCCATGGAAGCCAATGGCTATGCCCGCCAGGCCCATATGGAAAGTCTGCAGAAAATCGCAGCGTTCAGCGGCGGCATGCCGTTGCCGGATCTGGCCCTGGGCCGACCCACCATGTGGCATCCCCTGGGTGGCGCTACCATGGGCGAAGCCACCGACATCGAAACCGGGGAACTCTATGGGCAACCCAATCTGTTTGTGATGGACGGCGCGCTGATGCCGGGCTCCACCGCCGCCGCCAATCCGTCCCTGACCATCGCCGCCAACGCCGAGCGCATCATGGCAAACCTGATCCCGCGGATCGCCTGACGCTTACGTTTTCTGACTGGAAAAAGCCCCGTTGCCATAACCGCAACGGGGCTTTTTATTGCTGCAGCCACTTGTCCAGTTTCTCCTGCAGTTTCTTCTTGGCCCGGTCTTCTTCCCGTTCCAGCTTCTGTTTTACCTCTTGCTTCAACTGCTCCTGGTCTTCCGCTTCCAGGCCGACCTTATCCCCCAGCTCCGCAGCACCTTTGTCTTTGAACGCATTCTTGGCCGCTTTGGTGAGGATGGAGCCCATGGCCTTGGTGTCCGGCCGGCACCAGTCCGCCGGTGAGCTGGCCAGCGCCCCCTGGCAATGAATGGGCCAGCGGGAGCCCTTCAAATACTTGTTGCGCTCGATGGCAGACAGCACCACCCCGAAGTCGTAGTCGAAGCCCTGATTCAGCAGATCAATTTTGCCGCTGGCATCAATCCCGCTCTCGCCAGTGAAAAACTCAAACCGCGGCATGATCAGGTGCCCGTTTTCCACCTTGGCATCTGCCAGCAGCTTGCTGATCTCGGTGTCCTCCCGCAACTGGCGGGGCAGCTTCTCCTGATAGTTGGGGTACAGGCTTTCCACCGTGGCCAGTTGATCCCGCAACGCGTCCACCACGATGGCGTTGAGGTTGATGCCGTGCAACACGCCATCGTCCAGTTTCAGGTTCATCTGGCCCAACGCAGATTTCAGCAAGGCATCCACCGAGTTGCCCTGGGCTTTCGCATCCATGACCAGGGAGGCTTTCCCCGACAGCAACGAGTCCGTCATGAAACGGGACGTAATTTGAGTCAGCTCGATGTCGTTTACCTTGAGATCGGAATCCAGCACCGGTTGGCTTCCACGGGCATCAATACTCAATGCTCCATCCAGGCTGCCTTCCAGCAACGCGGCACTCAGGTCTTTCACCGTCAGCACGCCGTTACGGGCGGTCACCGCCAACTGCAGCCGTTCGATCAAGGTCTGTTGCAGGGTGATGCGCCCGGCGTTGAAACGGCCATCCAGATTCAGGCTGCGCAGGGTTTCCACCGGAATCAGGGCAGACTCCTCCGCCGCCCCGCCCGGACTGTTGGCTGGCGCGGCTGAGGCTGGGGCAGAATCCGGTGCCGGCAGGTAGTCATCCAGATTGATCTGATCCAGGGACAGGTCAAATGCCAGGGCCTGGGTGGCAAAATCCTTCACCGCCAGGGAGCCACTCAGGGTACTTTGATCCAGGGTCAACTTCAGATTCGGCACCGACAGCTGACCAGTGTTGCCATTGAAAGCCAATTGCATGGCCACCGTCTTCAGTACGTTCTGGCTGGCGGGTTTGGGCAGCTCCACCCCCAGGGTCGCCAGCAGTTTGGCCAATGACACCGGCGCTGCGCTGAGCTTGCCCTGATAGCGAGGGTCCGCCGTGAGGGCAGTCACCTCTACCAAGCCCTGCAGGATCAGCTCCGCCAGCTGCAACCGGTTGAGGGTCAACTGGGCCTGATCCGCAGCCAGATCCATCCAGGCCTGCGCCTCCAGCGTTACCCTGACGGTATCTGGCAACAGATTGCTCACATCCGCCTGCACCTGCAGTGGCTCAAGCCGGAACAATTGTTTATCCAGGTCGGGAAGCAATTGCCCCCGCAACACCAGCTCCAGTTGCGGCCCACCGGCCTGGGCCAGAGCAAACTCCAGCAGAATGCCGATGGGCTGGGTCAGCTGTACCTGGGTCAACTCCAAGCGCTGGATCAGCACCCGGGTATCCGTCTGGCCCTGCTGATCCTGATAATGGATATTGGCATTGAGAATCCGCACCAGGGGAATGGAGAGCTGGGGGATATTGCCGGTGGAAGATGGCTCGGCAGGAGTGGTCGCGCTTGCCGCGGCGGCCGGAGTAGATTCAGTCTGTGTGGGTGTAGCCACGGTCCAGTTGTTGCGGCCCTGGGCATCCACCTGCAGGTTGACGTCCACACCGTCGATTTGCAGCAGATCCACATTCAGTTGACCGGAAAACAACGGCAGCAACTGCACGCCAAGGGCGAGGGTTTTGACCTGCAGGAACGGCTGATTCGCCCGCGCGGCCACGCTGACCTGATTGGATTCAAAGCCGAGTACGGGATAAAAGCTCCAGGCCAGATCCCCATTCAACGTCAGCTCATAGCCGCTGGCCTCTTTGACCAGGGCCGAAATGCGATCCTTATAGTCGTTGGGATCGATGACAAACCGAATCACCAGCACCGCCAGCAGGATCAAGACCAGCAATCCCAGCAGAGCCAAACCTATCCACTTTAGAACACGCATCAACGAGGTTCCTTCGTTCCTGAACACACCAATACAGTATGCAAAGGAGCCCCACCTGCACAACCGTTTGTGGCAATAAACCTGAATCAGGGCGCAAACAGCAACTCTTTACGGCTGAGACCACGGGTATGCGGTTCACCCAGTGCCCGCACAAATCCGTAGGCGACCGCCGCCAGCAACGGATTCATGCCATCCTGAAGACACATCCGCCGCATCAGCCGGTCCGCGGGCTTGCGATGGATTTCCCGATCCAGGTAATCGTTACGCATCAATTGATACAGCGCATCGTGCACCAGTGACGCCCGCATAAAACTGGGTACGTCCGGAGCACCGGAAGCGCCGTCCCAGGCATAGCCCTTGGCCAGCACCAGGTCGCCGTTGGTCTGCAGTTGGATGTAATAGGTGTCGATGGGTTGTGACGGCAGAATCGGAGTGTGAATCAGGCACGCCTCTTCCAGTTGGTACTTGTAGCCTTTCTTGAATTTGATCCGGATCATGGGATGGCCCCCGCATGAGAGTGAATAAACCACTACCCACGCAGGATTAACCGGTTTGGATCAGGCTGTAAAATAATCGTTGGTAATATGTGAAAATGGCCGTTTTGCTTAGCGCACCAGTACAGAAATCGGGATGTCCGTGCGCACGCCCTGCCGCGTCATCTGGATGACAGCGCCGTGAATGCCCCGGGGCAGCTCCGCACCGGTCAGGCTCAGGCGCCAACTGCCGGTACCGTCAAACGTCAGCGACAGCCAGTCCACACTGCGGGTGCCGTAGGCCACCACCATGTCCACCTCGGTATCTGTCACCGCGCTGCCATCCACCAACAGTTGCTGGGGTGGCTGGGTCAGGCCACTGCCCTGGTCGAACGCGAACACCAGCGGCGCCTGAACGCCGTCAACCCGTTCCAGGGTTAAGGATTCGGTTCCCAGGCTACGGGCCACCACCCCCAATCCCGGCGACAACCACAACGTGGTTTCAATCACCGGAAAGGTTTGCACCGGAATTCCCCCCACCGTCACTGCCAGATCGATGTTGACCACCAACGCCACCGCCGGCACGTCACCGTACTGGCCAGTGGTCACCAGTTCCTTGGCTCCCACCTGGGAAGACCACAGGTACTCCACCTCGGATACCACCTTGCCATCCGGGTCCACCATGTCGGCCTTTTGCGCGAACAGCGTGCGCCCGGCCCCGGAGTCCAGGATATGGTCATAGACCCGGCGCAGGTTGTGAAATTCAACGCCTCCTTCCACCCCCAGGCCCTGATAGGCAAAGAAAGCGTAAAGGCCGCCGTAATGCAGTGCGTTATTGCTCACCTGAAAGTACTCTTCCCGGGGCATGGCACTGGAGCTGTGCTGCATGGAAACCAGCGTTCGGCCCTGAATGACCTGGCCAGTGGTGAAGGTCACCTCATCGCCGTTGCTGTAGTGCCAGGTAACCCCCTCCGCCACCGGGAAATACAGGTTGCCGTCCAACTGGATAGACACCGGGGATTCAGGATCGGGATCAGGGTCCGGGTCGGGCTCGGTTGCATCGTCATCCCCCGGCGGAGTTCCGGTATCGCCACCGCTTTCCGAGCTGTTGTTGTTGCGCTCCACTCCGGATTTATTCGTGCCGCCACCGCTGCAGGCAGCCATCCCCAAAATCAACGCCAATACCAAACTCAAATTCAAACTCAAATTCAAAATTTTCATGGTGCATTCCTTTTTATTTGCAGGAATGCTGACACAGACCACTGAGGCTTACATTGGTAGTTTTGTATCCGTTTTAGCGTCAGCACCGCAATGGCAGCGCCATCACCTGCTGCCGCAGCCAGACATTGGCGGGATCGTTGTCCATGGATTGGTGCCAATACAGGTAGCTGGAGACCGGCTTCAGCTCCAGGGGCATGGGCCAGATGTCCAGATCATGGTAGCGCTGGTTGCGCACGGCATAGTTTTCGGGGATGGTCAGCAGCATCTGGGATTGGGCGACCGTACTCAAGGCCACAAAGTAATTCTGACAGCGCATGCCGATCTTGCGGTGATAACCCATTCGGCCCAGTTCAAAATCCTCCACCACCGGCCCACTGCGGCGGGAGGACACCACCACATGCCGCAGCTCCAGGTAGGTTCTCAGGTCCAGGCCCTGTTGCAACAAGGGATGCTGCTTGCGGGCCACCACCACAAAATCGTCCTCCAGCAAAACGGTATGGCGGATGTTGGCCCCCATGGGCAACAGCACATCAAAGGCCAGGTCCAGCCGTCCGGCGGCCAGCTCACTTTCCATATCCCGCCGCGGAATGCGCACGCTGCTAAACTGCATCAGGGGAGCCTGGTGCTCCAGTTCCGCCACCAGTTCCGGCAGCAGTACCGATTCCACCACCCCGCGCATGGCCAGCACCACCTGCTTGCTGTTGGTGGCCGGATCAAACTGCTGAGGGGGTGAAAACGTGGTTTGCAGGTGTTCCAGGGCATCCCGCACCGGCTGGATGATGGAGCGGGTCAAGGGCGTCGGCACCATGCGATTGCCAGAACGGGCGAACAATGGGTCGTCATAGGCTTCCCGCAGCCGCGAAAGCGCATGGCTCACCGCCGGCTGGGTCAGGTTCAGGGTCGCCGCCGCCCGGGTAATGGAGCCTTCCCGGTAAATCGCATCCAGCACCCGGTAAAGATTGAGATCCACCTTATTTATATGCACAGAATTCATGACCTTTAATACAAACTATTCATTGGTTTTATTATTACAACTCTTCTAACCTAGGCGCAATCACCAGAAAGGTGCCCATAAAAAACAAGGAGCCCGCCATGGATTTCTCACATTCAGCACAAGCTCAGGAAATGATCGCCCGTGTCCAGGCCTTTATGGACGAACACATTATTCCGAATGAACTCAAGTACATGGAGCAGGTAAACGAACACAACGGCGACTGGACCAAGTGGCAGGTGGCGCCGTTGATGGAGGAATGGAAAGAGAAAGCCAAGGCCGCCGGCCTGTGGAACCTGTTCCTGCCGGATGAGGAATACGGCGCCGGGCTCTCCAACCGGGATTACGCGCCCCTGGCGGAAATCATGGGTTACTGCCCGTTCGCCTCTGAGGCCTTCAACTGCAGCGCGCCGGATACCGGCAATATGGAAGTGCTGTTCAAGTACGGCTCCGAGCAACAGAAAAAACAGTGGCTGGAACCGCTGCTGGCCGGTGATATCCGTTCCGTGTTCTTTATGACCGAGCCCGATGTGGCCTCCTCCGATGCCACCAATATGGCCGCCACCTGCACCCTGGAAGGGGATGAAGTGGTGATCAACGGCCGCAAATGGTGGAGCTCCGGCGTGGGCCACCCGGAGTGCAAGATCGGTATTTTCATGGGGGTTACCGACCCGGATGCCCCCCGCCACAGTCAGCACTCCATGGTGTTGGTACCCCTGGACACCCCCGGGGTGAAGATCGAGCGCATGCTGCCGGTGTTCAATCGCTTTGACGCGCCAGAAGGCCACGGTGAGGTGTCCTTCACCAACGTGCGGGTGCCAAAGGAGAACATCATCGCCGGACCCGGCCGCGGCTTCGAGATCGCCCAAGGCCGCCTGGGCCCGGGCCGTATCCACCACTGCATGCGGCTGATCGGCGCCTCGGAACGCGCCCTCAAGCACCTGATCGAGCGTTCCCTGGAACGGGAAGCCTTCCACAAACCCCTGGCCAAGCTGGGGGGTAACGTGGATGTGATCGCCAATTCCCGCCTGGATATCGACATGGCGCGACTGCTGACATTAAAGGCAGCCTACCTGATGGATACAGTAGGAGTGTCAGGGGCCATGACAGAAATTGCCGCCATCAAGGTGGTAGCGCCAAATGTTGCAACAAAAGTGATCGATGCGGCCATTCAAATTCATGGTGGAGGTGGTGTATCTAATGACTTCCCATTGGCACTGTTATATGGCTACGCCCGGACCCTGCGTCTGGCGGATGGGCCGGATGAAGTGCACCGTGCGTCGGTTGCCCGTATTGAGCTGAAAAAATACAAGTAATCAGGTGTGAGTAAGCAGATATGAGCAATTCAAAGAAAACCGTCGCCATCACCGGTGGTGCAAGCGGATTGGGCAAGGCCATGGCACTGCGTTATGCCCGGGCCGGCTGGGGCGTGGCCATCGCCGACCTGAACGATGAACGGGGTGAGTCCACACTGCAGGAATTGAATGACCTCTGCGGTGACGCCTGCTATCACCATGTGGACGTGCGCGACGCCGGCGCCATCGAAGGTTGGCGCGACGCCATTCTGCAACGCTGGGGCCACATCAATGTGGTCATCAACAATGCGGGCATCGCGTCCCACGGTGGCATCGCGGAAAGCTCCCTGGAAGACTGGGACTTCACCATCGACATCAATCTGATGGGGGTGGTGCGGGGTTGCAAGTTCTTCAGCCAGACCATGAAGCAACAGGGGTACGGCCACATCGTCAACATCGCCTCCATGGCGGGCCTGATCCACTCACCGGAGATGAACAGCTACAACGCCACCAAGGCAGCGGTGGTGGCGTTATCGGAAACCATGCAGTTCGAACTGGCCCCCTTCGGCATCGGCGTCACCGTGGTGTGCCCCGGCTTCTTCCAGACCAATCTGGCGGAATCCACCCGCTCACCGGACTCCCATGCCCAGGCCCATGTGAGTAAAATGTTGGCCACATCCGACATAACAGCGGATGATATAGCAGACCAGGTGTTCAATGCGGTGGACAGTAACCAGTTTATGCTGCTGCCCCACAAGAGCTATCGCAACACCTGGTACTGGAAACGGTTTATGCCGTCTCTGTATAACAACAAAATGGGACAATACGGCGCCAAGCTCGCTGCCATGCGCCGCCAACCTAAAGCGTAAAAGATCAAATTTGGAGTGACTACATGAGCGAAGTGTTAGACCAGGCCGGCAAGGTTCGGGAAGGTGAAGAACTGGACCCGAAGATCATCATGGATTTCGTAAAGTCCGTGGTGCCCGATGTCCAGGGTGAAGCGGTGATTACCCAGTTCCCCGGTGGCGCCTCCAACCTCACCTATTCCATCAAGTTCGACAACAAGGACTACATCCTGCGCCGTCCGCCGTTTGGCACCAAAGCCAAGTCTGCCCACGACATGGGCCGCGAATACAAGGTGATGAGCAAACTGAAGCCGGTGTATCCCTTCGTGCCCGAGATGGTGGCGTTTTGTGAAGAGGAAGGCAGCCCCCTGGGTTGCGAGTTCTACATCATGGAACGGCTGGTGGGCATTATTCCGCGGGATGAACTGCCTGCGGGCCTGGACCTGACCCCGGAGCAGGTGCGCAAGCTGAGCGAGAACGTGGTGGATCGCTTTGCCGAACTGCACAACGTGGATTATGAAGCCGCCGGCTTGCAGGATCTGGGTAAAGGCATGGGTTACGTGGAACGCCAGATCAGCGGTTGGTGCAAGCGTTTCGCCGCCGCCAAAACCGACGACGTTCCCGACTTCGAACAGATCATGACCTGGCTCAACGCCAATATGCCGGAGCAGGTGAAAGTCACCCTGATCCACAACGACTACCGCATGGACAACGTGGTGCTGAGTGCAGAAGACCCCACTGAAGTGATCGGTGTTCTGGACTGGGAAATGGCCACCCTGGGTGATCCCCTGATGGACCTGGGTAACTCCCTGGCCTACTGGATTCAGGCCGATGATCCGGCTGACGAACTGGCCATGCGTCGCCAACCCACTCACCTGCCCGGTATGCTGACCCGGGAAGAAGTCATTGCCCGCTACCTGGAAAAAACCGGTCTGCAGTGTGACAACTTCCTGTTCTACCACGTTTACGGCGTGTTCCGTCTGGCGGTGATTCTGCAGCAGATCTACTACCGCTATTACCACGGCCAAACCAAGGACAAACGCTTTGCGGCCTTTGGCCCCGGTGTACGTACATTGGAAAAACAGGCGATGAACCTGTTGCGGGAAGCAGGCCAACTGTAATGGGAAAAGAGTAATGGCTGCCATTTACCTGATTCGCCACGGTCAAGCCTCACTGCACAGTGAGAACTATGACCAGCTGAGCCCCACCGGCGAGCGTCAGGCCGTTGCGCTGGGTGCTGCGTTAAAACAACGCGGCATCCAGTTCGATGCGGTGTATGCCGGTTCCATGCGCCGTCATGCACAAACGGCGGCCGGCTGCCTGCAGGCCATGGACTGCGCCCTTGCGCCAACCATTCTCGACGGGTTTAACGAATACGATCATGAAGAAGTGATGGCACGCCATCGTCCGGAATTCAGCGATCACCTGAGTCGGTCGGAATACCTGGCCAAACACCCCAATCCCAACAAGGCATTCCAGATCGAATTTGAACTGGCCCTGCACCGCTGGCGCATGGGGGAATACGATCACGAGTACGCAGAGACCTGGCAACATTTCAGCCAGCGTTGCACAGACGCACTGGATCACGTGCGCTACAACAGCGGCAACGCCAAATCCATTGCGGTGTTTTCCTCCGGCGGCCCGATTTCCATCGCCACTGGCTCGTGCCTGGGCCTGACCGATGAACACATCGCCGAGCTGAGTTGGTCCATCATCAACTGCTCCGTCACCTGCCTGCTGTTCAACTCGAAAAAAATGACCCTGCGTTACTTCAACGACTACTCCCATTTTGAATACGCTGAGGATAAGTCGTTGTTCACCTATCGTTGATAAGTTACCGATAAAACACCAAACATAAATATAACGAAGTCCCATTCACATCCATTTCAAGAGAGGCCCAATCCATGGATATGAAGAACCCCTTTGACCTCAGTGGTCGAATCGCCCTGGTTACCGGCGCATCCCGCGGCATTGGCGAGAGCATTGCCAAATTACTGGCCGGTCAAGGTGCCCATGTCATCATTTCCAGCCGCAAAATCGATGATTGCCAGCGTGTGGCCGATGAGATCAAGAACGCAGGCGGCAGCGCCGAAGCCTATGCCTGTCACATTGGTGAAATGGAGCAGATCGCCGGCATTTTTTCTCACATAAAAGAAACTCACGGCAAACTGAATATCCTGGTGAACAACGCCGCGGCCAATCCGTATTTTGGCCACGTGCTGGACACAGACTTGGCGGCCTATCAAAAGACCGTGGACGTGAACATTCGCGGTTACTTTTTCATGTCCGTGGAAGGCGGCAAGCTGATGCGCGAAAGCGGCGGTGGCTCCATCATCAATGTGGCCTCCGTCAACGGCATTGTTCCTGGTGCCATGCAGGGTATCTATTCCATCACCAAAGCGGCGGTGATCTCCATGACCAAAACCTTCGCCAAGGAATGCGGTGGCGTGGGTATTCGGGTCAATGCGTTGCTGCCCGGCGCTACCGACACCAAGTTCGCCTCGGCCCTGGTGAAGAACGATGCCATCCTCAATCAATTGCTGCCCCATGTGCCCCTGAACCGGGTGGCGCAACCGGATGAGATGGCGGGTGCGGTGCTGTATCTGGCCTCCGATGCCTCCAGCTATACAACCGGTACCAGCCTGGTGGTGGACGGCGGTTACCTGATCGGTTAATCAATTTCGACTTAGGCCCCTCCCGGTTAGCGGGCTGGGGCCTATTAATGTCCACCTTGTCGTCCCTCACTGTATACGCATTAACCTTTTTATTCCTTCCTGTTGTAGCCAGCACCTGATCATGCGCTTTGGTTATTTACTACAAATCCTGTTACAAAGCCCCCCGTTGACCCCGTGACCGTATAGTCGCAAGATGGTGGCTGTCCGCTACGATAACGGACAGTCACCACCCGGAAAATGGTTAAGGAAACGTTAACGCTAAGTAAGAAGGGAGCACCCCATGAAGATCACATTCAATACGGATGTCCTGTTCAGCCTGACCAGCGCGGAAGAAGAAAAAATGCTGGCAGCCCTGCACGAATACCTGGACAACATGTTTTTCGCGAATTGATGTAGAAAAGATTTGAAACAGGCTCCCTGGCCTCTATCCGGCCGGGAGCCTTTTCTTTTTGAACGAACCCATTCCTGTTGCAGGATGCTAGGGCGCAAACTCACCCACCACTTCAAAATTGCTGCGTCCGTTACTGATCAAACGCCCCGCCAGTTCCGCTGGAGAAATGCGGGCGCTGTTCACCCCCATTACCCATTCAACCCCACCGAGGGTGGAGTCCATTTTCGCCATGTCGTTGGCGGCCCAAAGGTACACATAGGTCACAAAGTGCGAGCAGAAAAAATTGGCACGATTGGTACGAAACCAGCTGTTCTGTTCGCCCTTCAGCTTGGCCAGTTCGTTGCGAATCTTGGTGTCGTTGATGGTCTCGCCCCGCTTATGAAACAATGCCGAATTCAACAGCTTGCGAATGCCATAGGAGGCGGTTTTGCCGGTGTCCCAACAGGATTTGATGGTGAGCGCTTTACGCCAGGTACGACGGGCCAGCTCCCGATTGGTACAACGCACCACTAGATATTTATTGCCTTTGCGGCTTGGGTCGTTAGCGGACAGGTCGCCCACTACTCCGGAACCTTTGAACTTCATGATGTCCCACACACCGGAGCCTTCGTCGAACTCCATGATCTCGTTGGGCCCCATGGCCAGCGCTGCATGGGAAAACTGGGAAGGATCGATGCCGTACTTCTGCCGAAAATGTGCTGCCGTATGCCCCAGGTGCATCCAGAGATGAGGATGTTGACCTTTACCAATCGCCTTGCTGAGAAACCCTGAATCCTTGGTGATCCATTTCAAAAGAATATCGCTTTGTTGTAATTGGTCTGCCGATAATATTTTCTGCAATGTTCCAATCCCTCTGTTATGAATTGATTCAATCATGGACTCAGGGAGAGTACCACAACCAGGGATGGTGTCCGTATGTATATTCGACTTGGAAAGCCGGAAAACTACCTAAAGACTATCCCACCCTGTTACAACCCGCTGGAAAAGACATCACCGCAGTGAGCACAGCAAGCGCCCCCTTTATCAGGCATAAAAAAGGCCTCCCGGCATACGACAGGAGGCCTTTTTTCAGTGTTTCAGTCTGAATCGAGTGCCTGCGTTGAGATCACCTCCAGACGTGAAACGGTGCCACTTACAAAGTGTCCAGCCAGTCTGCAATGGCCGGGAACGCGACGGTGGGTGAAGCGTTGCCGTTGACCACATCGATGTGGCCGGACCCGGGCACTTCAATCCAGGCGTCCTTGCTGTTGAAGGTCTTGCCGTTGTACAGGGTGTCCACCATGGTTTCGGTGTCCACCAGGCCGGAGGCATCCGAGAACACTGAAAACGCCGGCACGGTCATGCGGGACATGTTGGTATCAAAATAGTAGTAGCCGTCACCGGGGGCCTGGTCCGGCGGATTCACCAGATTCTGGTTCTCTGCACCGTTCTGCCAGAATTCACGGAACACGCCATTGGTGCCCCAATCAGCGTATTGGGCAAAACCACCCAGATAGAAACTGGAGAACGCGATGCGGGCATGGAAATCCTCCACGTAGCCGTTCATGTTACCGGTGCGCCAGAAGTCCAGTGCGCCGAACAGATCCGCCCAGTGTGGGAAGAAACTGGGGAAGGCGTCCGCCAGTTGCGTCACCAGCTTGAACACCAGATCAATGGCACCGGAGGTAACCACGGGTGGCAACAGGGACATGGCGTAAGGCAGGATGGTATCCAGATCGATGTACCACTCCAGGGCCAGGATGTCCCAGATCAACGGGTTGTCGATCAGCCATTCATACGCCAGGATCGGCGCACCGGCAGGATCAATACCCAGGAAACCCGCCACGTTGGCATTGCGCTGCGCCGCCAGGGCCGCACTGGCGGTGGCGTGAGGAATGTAATCCCCCTGCTTCACGATACTGGCGTCAAGGGAATAACCCTGCAGATACAGATAGGCACACAAGCCACCGGTGGAGTGACCACCGATCACCGGTTTTTTGCCTGTGACGGCGCGCACCTTGTCCACTGCAGCGGGGTAATCCAGCGCACACCAGACATCCAGGTTGGTGTTGGGGTGGCCTTCATCGCTGTCGAAGTCACCGCGGCCCACACCCCGGTAATTGGCCATCCACACATCATAGCCCCGCAAGTACAGATAATGGGCCATGCTGAAGTACTTCAGATTGTCATCCTGGATGATGGGATCGTTTTTAGCCCAGGCCGGTGCGTCGGCGGGCAGCTCGTAGTGATAACTGTTGAGCCAGGGGGGGGAATACACATCGAACTGGTTGAAGTTGAGGGTGATGCCCGGGAACAGCAGAATGGGCGTGCTGTTGCGGAAGCTGTGGTTGGGGGTTGGCCGATAGCGCTTCATCTTGATGTCGAGGCCATCTGCCGTTTTGGCTACATACAGTCCTTTGGGATTGCTGTCACCACCGCACCCTGTCAGCACGGTGGCCAGACACAACACAACGGCCGTGCCCAGCGTTCTTAACGATTTCATAGTTAACCTACCCTAAATATTGTTATCTGAGTTGTTGTTATTGAGGTGCGGCACCATCCCGGGAGCCACTATTTGATGCTAACAAAGTTCGATTTTGTGGGTTTGTCTGCGCGGGACAGATGCCAATGGCCGCTGTCCCTTTCCAGCCGAAACCGGGGAAAAGCCGGTAGTTTTTTGTAATCTTGAGTAAGCCCGGGATATAAGAATGCTATTAATGCAAGTGCTGTAGCTGTACGGCGGGGAATTCAGTATGATGCCGCCATGACCGATCACCAAGCCCCCACCCAACAGCGCCATATCTTTTCCGTCGCGGAACTCAACAACAGCGTCAAGCGCCTGCTGGAACAGCAGTTTCCGGCCATCTGGCTGGAAGGTGAGATCTCCAACCTGGCCCAGCCCCGTTCCGGACACCTGTACCTGACCCTGAAGGACGACCAGGCCCAGGTTCGCGCCGCCATGTTCCGGGGTAGCAATATTCATCTCAAATTCAAACCCAAAGACGGCCTGCAGGTGCTGGTGCGGGGGCGGCTGAGCCTGTTTGCCCCCCGCGGGGATTACCAGCTCATCATCGACCATATGGAAGAAGCCGGGCTGGGCGCGTTGCAGCGGGCGTTCGAGCAATTGAAATCCCGCCTCGGGGCTGAGGGCCTGTTTGATGAAGCGCGCAAGCAGCCGGTACCGAGCCGTCCACGCAAAATCGGAGTGGTCACCTCCCCCACCGGAGCGGCCATTCACGACATCCTGTCGGTGCTGCGACGCCGTTTCCCCCTCACGGAAGTGGTACTGTATCCCTCCCAGGTGCAGGGTGACGGGGCAGCCGCCAGCCTGTGCCAGGCCATTGAAGCCGCCAACCGGCGAGCCGAGTGCGAGGTGTTGATTGTGGGCCGGGGTGGCGGTTCCCTGGAGGACCTGTGGTGTTTCAACGATGAGCGGCTGGCCCGCTGCATTGCCGCCAGCGCATTGCCCGTGGTGTCCGCAGTGGGCCACGAGATTGACTTCACTATTGCGGATTTTGTTGCCGACGTCCGTGCCCCCACGCCATCGGCTGCCGCGGAGTTACTGAGCGCCGATGCCCGGGAGTTGCTGGACAGCCTCAACAGCTACCAGGCCTGGCTCAGTGAGCGGGTCCGACGCAGCTTGCGGGAACGGCAGCAATCCCTGGACTGGCTGAGCCGCCGGCTCAAGCACCCGGGCAAACGCCTGGAAGAACACGCCCAGCGCCTGGATGAGCTGGAGCTTCGCCTGCGCCAGACCGTCCAGCGACGCCTGCAGTTGCAACACAGCACGCTGCAGACTGCACAAGCCCGCCTGCTCAGCCGCAGCCCGCAAGCCCGCCTGCAATCGCTGCAAAAAGAAGTGACCAACCTGCAGGGGCGTCTGCACCGCAGCACCCACCAGAGCCTGACGCAGCGGCAGTCCGACCTGCGTAACCTGGCCCTGCGCCTGAACAGTGTCAGTCCCCTGGCCACCCTGTCCCGCGGCTACTCCATCGCCAAAACCGCCGACGGCAGCATTCTGCGCCGCGCTGACCAGGTACAGGAGGGTGATTCGATCCAGACCCAGCTCCACCAGGGCACCCTGAGTTGCACGGTCACCGGGGTGGAGGTCGCGGAGAAACCTCAATAAGCCGTTCATGCTGCTATAATCGGGTGACAAATACTCATCCGATCCGGCATCAGCGGGGTACCACAATATGGCCTATAAAGGCCCCCCTCTCCAACACCTGAGGGTTTTCCAGGCGGCAGCCAGAGAACTGAGTTTCAAGCGGGCGGCCACCGAACTCAACGTGACCCCTTCCGCCGTCAGCCACCAGATCAAGGCCCTGGAGGAGCAACTCCAGTTCAGCCTGTTCCGGCGCCTGAACCGGGCCTTGAAGCTGACCCCTGCCGGAGAGGAACTGCTGGAAGCCCTGGACCTGCACCTGTCCCAACTGCAACGGGCCCTGGAGCACCTGAAGCGTCGCCACGGCGCCCCCTCCATCCGCGCCCATATCCTGCCGTTCATGGCCACCGAGATCGTCATCCCCCGCCTGTTTGAGTTCCAGCAGGCGCACCCCGAGATTGAGCTGCGCATTGAAACCAGTTACCACCCCACCGACATGTTTGCCCTGTCGGATTGCGATCTGGGGGTCCGTTTCGGCCTGGGAGACTGGCCGGGACTGGTCTCCGAGAAGCTGATGACCCTGCGGGTGACGCCGGTGTGCTCCGCCGAATTCCAGAGCCAGCACAACATGCAAACCCTGGCGGACATCGGCGGCAAAACCCTGATCAACCTGCCCATGGAGCCCAACCCCTGGCAGCGGCTGGCGGAAGAAGCCGGGCTCGCGCCCCTGCCCCCGCACCAGGAGATCACCCTGGACAACTACCTGAGCAATCTCACCGCCGCCGAACAACACCTGGGCATTGCCCTTGGCCTGCTGCCGATGGCCTTTCCCATGCTGCAGAAAAACCGCTTGATCGCCCCCTTCGACGTGCACTTCACCATAGATGAGTCATACTGGGTGGTGTACCGACCGCAGGATGCCGAGCGCCCGGAGGTACAGACTTTCAAACTCTGGCTGATGGAGATCTTCTCCTCCCTGCAGAACAGCTCAGATGAATTTTATTCATTCGAAGCACAGAAGGTTTCGTTTGTGGCAACGTCGAAATCCCACTAGCCTCAATAGCCTTGTGTTGTGAAAATTCGTGCTTCGAATAATGACTTGAATAGAGCGTTCGTATTTATGCTGCAGGATCGCCTGAACCATTACCTGGTCAACCATCCCCTATTGATTGTGGCGGCCTGCATCGTGCTGGTCGGTGTGCTGGCGGCCGGCCTGCCCCCCCAGATCACCACCGACTTCGAAGAATTTTTTCCCGATGAGGATGAGAACCTGGTGGCCTATCACCACCTGCAGACCACCTACACCAATGTGGACAACGTCTATTTCGCCATAGCCCCCAAGAGTGGCGTCGTCTTCAGCCAGGACACCCTCAACATCATCGCCGAAATGACCGAGGCCGCCTGGCAACTGCCCTATTCCCAGCGGGTGGATTCCATCACCAATTTCCAGCACACCATTGCGGAAGAGGATGATCTGCTGGTGGAGGACCTGGTTCTGAACCCGGCCGAAGCCGACGCCACAACCCTGGCGGCCGCCAAAGCCATTGCCCTGGCGGAGCCGCAACTGGTGAACCGGCTGGTAGCCCCAGATGCCAACGTGGCGGGGATCAATGTCATCGTCAACTTCCACAACGCCGGCGACAAGAGCCTGGCCATTCCGGAAGTGGTGGCCGCGGCCCGCGCCTTTCGTGAGCAATTTGAGGCCCGCTACCCCCAGGCGGACTTTTACCTGGTGGGCAAGGTCATGAACAACAACGCCTTCAAGGAAGCCACCCTGTATGACATGAAAACCCTGGTGCCCATCGCCTTCCTGTTTGCGCTGGGCTGCATCACCATCTTCATGTTCGTGGCCAGCGGCAGCATCGTCACCAGCATCATGGGTACCCTGGCCACCCTGGCGGTGATCATTACCTCGGTGCTGGCAGGCATGGGGGCCATGTCCTGGCTGGGGATTCACATCTCCCCGCCGGTGGCCAACGCCCCCACCATGATCCTCACCCTGGCCATTGCCGACAGCATGCACATCCTCGCCACCTACTTCCAGAACATGCAGCGGGGCATGGAAAAACACGCCGCCATGGAGAACAGCCTCAACCTGAACTACCAGCCTGTGATGCTCACCAGCCTCACCACCGTCATCGGTTTTCTGTCACTGAACTTCAGCGAGTCTCCACCGTTCCGGGATCTGGGCAACGTGGTGGCAATCGGCGTGTTCGCCGCCTGGCTGTTTTCCATCGCCCTGTTACCGGCCCTGGTCATGTTGCTGCCGTTCAACATCAAACCCCATAAGATCAAGCAGGGTGGCAGCAGCGACGCCCTGGCCAATTTTGTCATTCGCCGGCGGGTGCCCATCTTCATCGTCTCCTCGGCACTGATCCTGTTCTGCACCGCCTTCCTGTTAGACAACCGGCTCAATGATGTCTGGGCGGAATATTTTGACGAGCGCACCGAGGTGCGCGTGCACTCCGATTTCGTGCGGGAAAACCTCACCACCAACAACACCATTTCCTTCTCCCTTGACTCCGGTGAAGAAGGCGGCATCAGCGATCCCCGTTTTTTGCAGATTGCAGAAGACTTCGCCCAGTGGCTGAACGCGCAACCGGAGGTGATTCATGTGGCGACCTACACCGATATCATGAAGCGTCTCAACAAGACCATGCATGGGGATGATCCGGCCTGGTACAGGCTCCCGGAGGACCGGGAGCTGGCCGCCCAATACCTGTTGCTCTATGAATTCAGCCTGCCCTTCGGCCTGGACACCAACAACCTGCTGGATGCCAACAAATCCTCCACCCGGCTCACGGCCACCGTGGGGGATTCTTCCACTGACAACATTCTGAGCCTGCAACGCCGTTCCCAACAATGGTTGCGGGATCACGCCCCGGAGACCATGTTCCACCCGGGCACCAGCTCCGACATCATGTTCGCCCATATGGGCTACAGCAATATCCGCAGCATGCTGGAAGGCTCCGCCCTGGCCCTGGTGTTGATTTCATTGATCCTGGGGTTTGCCCTGCGTTCATTGAAGTTCGGCCTGATCAGCCTGATCCCCAACCTGATCCCGGCCGCCGTGGGCTTTGGCGCCTGGGGCCTGCTGGTGGGGCAAATCGGGCTGGGACTGTCGGCGGTGGCCGGGATGACTTTGGGGATTGTGGTGGACTACACCGTGCACTTCCTCAGCAAGTACCTGCGGGCAAAACGGGAACAACAACTGAGCGAGCCGGATGCCATTCGCTACGCGTTCCGCACGGTGGGCACAGCCTTGTTTGTCACCACGCTGATCCTGACCGCCAACTTCGGCGTACTGGCACTGTCCGACTTCCGCCTCAGCTCTGACATGGGCCTCCTCACCGCCGGTACCATCATTGTGGCTTTGCTGGTGGACTTCTTCTTCCTGCCACCGTTGCTGATGTTCGTCTCCCGCAAACCTGTTGCCAGGGAGCCGCTGGAACAGGCCACCCCAGTGGAAACGTTGTGATCCAATCCCATTGTGGTTATGCTCTGCGCCTGGAACAGCCGGCACAGAGCATCCTCCATGCGCAAACAGGACACCCCCGACTTCAATCATTACCAACATAACGCTCCGGAGTTCACCGAAGAGATTCTCTGGCACCGGGTATATGCGGTGGGCGCAGCGTCACTGCTGGTGGTTGCCCTGATCGGCTGGGGTCTGTATGCCGCCCTCGGCGGCGCTTCCGAAGACCGTAGCGAAGCCCCCTTCAATGAAGCCCCCTTCAACGTGGAAGCACTGGCGCCGACCGCGGCCCTGCCTGCAGTCGATTCGGCTTCAGCTGCCGCATCCAACGAATCTGAAGCCACTCAAGCGCCCCTGAAAGATCAAGCAACCTCAACGCCGAGCACGCTAGAGGCCACGGCAGCTGCAGCGGAAGTGGCGACACCTGCCCCTGACGAGTCTGCCCCTATCGAGCCTGCCTCAGCCCAGCCGGTTGCTCAACAGCCCGACAACAACAAAGCGTTCGCTGTGAAACTCAGCATTCTGAGCCAGGACATCACCGACGCCGCGCTGACCAACGCCATAAACGATCTGGAGCCCGCCACCAAACTCGCCAGCACAGAAGATCTCGGGAACGGGTTTCTCAAGCTGTATTTCTATACGGATTTGCAGGGCCGGGCCGGGGATACCCTACTCTACAGCTGGTACCGGAATGACAAACGGGTGGCCCGGATACGCATACCCGTGGGCAGCGACCGCTGGCGCAGCCATGCCAGCAAGAACATCAGCGCCAACATGCGGGGAGACTGGAAAGTGATAGTGACTGATCGCCAGAGCAAGACCCTGGCCACGGCGGAATTCTATTTGAAGTAGTGCTCATCAAACTGGTGGGCCTCCATCACCGCCTGCAACAGGCGGGCCCCGGCCGCTTCCACATCCGCACCATAGACGATAATGCCATCCTCATGGCCCAGCATGGCAATCACCCCTTCGCTGCCTTCCCCCTCTGTCACCAACCGGGTGACCGCCTCCGCCATTGCCGGCGTGCCGTAGCTCACCTGCTCCGGCGTGGTGGCCAATTGCAGCTGCGGCGCACGCTGCCAAAGCAAGGGGGAATGCACATGAATGACCGCCTGAATGGCGTCACTGGCCAAATACAAAGCGGCGTGGGTGAGGGCTTCCGATGAGGGGGGAATAGGGCCACGGGCGCGCAAGTAATTGTCCTGCACATTGGTGTCCTCCACCAGGACATAGTGCTCTCGGCACAGCAGCGGCAAATGCCCGGTCTGCGTACCAGAGATAACAAAGGCGTCCTGCCCGGCCCGATGACTGACATTGCCATACCCCAGCCCGTCATAACGATCCGGGGCCTGACCGATCAGACCCAGCCGATGCAGATAGCTGCGCCAACCGTTCAACGCTGCAAATTGGGGACAGTCGATGTCGTGGTCAATCTCGAACTCCAGCTGGTACTGGATAACACCTTCTTTCGGGTTGCTTATTGCTTGTGGTCCCATGCCAGCACTCCGCGTTAAATGCCCGTCTGGCGGCTAAAGCCAGCCTCTTGAGGTGCGCTTTAACGGCCTGGTTAAGGCACTGAACCACTGACCTTAGCGTTTTTTCTTTTTCTTCTCCAGCTTTTTATGATGGGACACCATGCGCTTCTTCTTGTGAATTTGCCGTGGCGTCAAGGTGTTACGGCGACCAGCGTAAGGGTTTTCGCCGGTTTTGAATTCAATGCGGATCGGCGTGCCTTCGATATCCATCACGCGACGGAAGGTGTTCTCAAGATAGCGCTTATAGGATTTGGGCACGCTCTCGGTCTGATTCCCGTGGATCACCACCAGAGGTGGGTTGCTGCCCCCCATATGGGCATAGCGCAGCTTGATGCGGCGGCCATTGACCATGGGTGGCTGGTGGTCCGACAGGGCGTCTTCGAGGATTTTGGTCAAAAACGGCGTGGACAGTTTCTTGAAAGCGCTTGTATAGGCTTTCTGGATGGATTTGTAGAGCTCACCCACCCCGGTGCCGTGTTTGGCGGAGATAAAGTGGATCTTGGCAAAGTCCACAAACACCAGACGACGCTGGAGTTCAATCTTGATGCGTTCCTTGGCCTCGACCTCCATGCCATCCCACTTGTTGATGGCAATCACCAGGGAGCGGCCGGTTTCCAGCACAAAGCCCAGCAGGTGAAGATCCTGCTCCACGATATTTTCCCGGGCATCCAGCACCATCACCACCACATTGGCGTCTTCCACCGCCTGCAGGGTTTTGATCACCGAAAACTTTTCAACTGCTTCATTGACCCGTCCGCGCTTGCGCACACCGGCGGTGTCAATGATGGTGTAGCGCTGGCCATGGCGCTCATAGGGGATGTAAACACTGTCGCGGGTGGTGCCGGGCATATCGAACACCACCACCCGATCCTCACCCAGCATGCGGTTTACCAGAGTGGATTTGCCCACATTGGGGCGCCCGACAATGGCCATCTTGATGCCCTTGTCTGCCACTTCCTGTGCTTCCGCCGACAACTGCAGGGCTTCCGGCAGCTCTTCAAACACATGATCAATAAGCTGGCTCACGCCGCGCCCATGTGCCGCAGCAATGGCCAGGGGATCACCCAGCCCCAGGCTGAAGAAATCCGCCACCACCACGTCCTGATTCTGGCCGTCGATCTTGTTGACCACCAGCATCACCGGTTTCTGGCGGGCCCGCAGGATCTGCGCCAGGGTCTCGTCCGCCGCCGTCACGCCGGCCTGGGCGTCCACCATGAACAGTACCATGTGGGCTTCTTCCACCGCCTGCATGGACTGATCACGCATGTAGCTGTCGATGCCCTCTTCATCGCCGGAAATACCACCGGTATCAATGACGATGAACTCCCGCTCCCCAACCCGGGCATCCCCATACTGGCGGTCGCGGGTCAGCCCCGGCATATCCGCAACAATGGCGTCCCGACTGCGGGTCAAACGGTTAAACAGGGTGGATTTGCCCACATTGGGGCGGCCGACCAGCGCAATTACCGGTTTCATTTTTCCTCGACAACTTTATAGGCAGCCAGCTCCCCGCTGTTGCCCTGTACATACACGATATCATCATACACCACCGGCTCTGCCCGCAGGCCGTCCGCCGGATCCGTTACGTGGCGCAGGGACTGCGCTTTCGAATTGGCATACCGATAACGATTGATTCCCACTTTGGCACGCGCCAGGAACTTGCCATCCCGATAGGACAGCCAGTAGAGAAACCCTTCAAAATCCCCCACCAGAACATAGCGATCATAGGCGGTGGGAGCACCCAATCCACGTCCTTTGAGGCTCTCCTGCTGCCAGATATCGGTGCCGGACACCGAATCCTTGGCGAACAACACGCCGTCCTCATCCACCACATACAGTTGGGACAGGAACTCGGAAACGCCAGCATAGGAGGACACCGGCTTGGTCCACAGCACCCGGCCGGAAGGAATATCGATGGCCGCCAAACCACCCTGATACGTCACTGCGTAGACAACCTTGTCGGACACCCAGAAACGGCCGTCCAGGTCGATTAAACGCTCCAACTCGGACCGTCCCTTGGGCTCACCAATGAGACGCTCCCAGGCCACAAAACCGGTTTCGGTATCCAGCGCCACCAGTTTTCCGTTGGCGAAGCCCGCCAGGGTCGCGCCACCCATGACCACCGGGCTGCTTTCGCCCCGCAGGGTCAGGATCGGAATGCTGGTATCAAACAGCCAGACCACAGTGCCATCGGTACGATCCAGGCCATGCAGTCGGCCGTCAATGGTTTGTACCACCAACCGGCTGCTGCCAAATGCCGGCGCCGACAGTATCTGTCCGCCCAGGGATTTCTCCCACAGGGTACTGCCGTCCTCCTCGTTCAACACCAGGATTTCGCCGTTGGCGGAACCCACCGCCACCATGCCGTAGGCCGCCGCCACACCGCCGGTGATCCGACGCTCCAGGTCCACACTCCACTCCCGCTTACCGGTGGTACGATCCAGCTTGTACACCAGGCCTTCATGGGAGGCCGCAAACACCCAGCGTTCGGTGACGGCCGGCTTGAGATTCAGATAAATCTCACCGACACCTTCGCCAACGCGGTTGGTCCACAGTTTCTTGATGTCGATCTCAGCCTTGAACTGGGGTAACGGGGCAGGCTGGATGACGCTATCGTCGCTGCTGCAGCCCCACAGCAACAGGGGCAGCAGGAATAAGAGGAACCGGTTGCGCATCAGTTACCCGCCACCAGCAGATTGTCGTATTTGAACTTCAGAATCGGACGGCTCTGGCCTTCATTACGGTCTGCGCTCAAATCCATGGCTTTCTTATAGGCGTCGCGGGCTTTGCCCTGCTCGCCCATCGCCACATAGATATCACCACGTACCTCTTCATAGGCATCCCCCTGCACGCCAGGCTCAACAGCACCCAACGCCTGCAAGGCAGCATCGTATTGCTCGCGGGCAGCCAACACCCGGGCCAGGCGCAGGTTGGCAATCAGCCGGGTTGCATCACTCACGGTGTGTTCCATAGCCCAGCGCAATTGGGTTTCTGCTTCTTCGGGCTTGGCTTCCATCATGGCCTGTTTGGCCAGCATCAAGGCGCCGAATACGGCGTACTCGCTGTTAGCAAAATCGGATTTGAGCTGCTCGCCCAAATGGTTCAGGGTGGCCAGTTGGCCTTCCAGCTCAGCACTGTTGCCCTGTAAGCGGTTTTGCTCAGCCTGGTTGGCAGCTTCCACCACCTGGCCGTAAAGCACCGCGGCCGCTTCACTGTTTGCCTGCTCATTCTGAGTCCAATACTGGTAGCCCAGCACCGCCGCAATGGCCAGGGCGATACCGATCAGCACACTGTTGCCATTGGTCTGCCACCATTTTTTGATCGCTTCTATTTGTTGTTCTTCGGTAGTGTAAACGTCCACGTTATGACTCCTGGCTGATCAGGTTTTCTGCTAAAAAGGTTTGAATTTGATCCTGCGGGATAACCACCTGGTCGCGCTGCTCACGCAGGAATTTGACGGTCACCTGCCGGTTCTGGATTTCATCGGCCCCCAGCAACAAAGCAATACGGGCGCCGGAATCATCGGCTTTCTTGATCTGTTTCTTGAACTTGCCACCGCCGCAGTGGCATTGGACACGCAGGTCGGGCAATTGGTTTCGTACACTTTCTGCCAACAGTAATCCCTGGATGGCGTCCTCGGACATCACATAAATATCCGGCGTGCGACGGATGTGCCCCACCACATCGCAGGCTTCCAGCAACAACACCAGACGCTCAATGCCCATGGCGAAGCCCACTGCCGGCGTGGCTTTGCCACCCAATTGCTGCACCAGGCCGTCGTAACGGCCACCGGCACAGACGGTGCCCTGGGCCCCCAGTGCATCGGTCACCCACTCAAATACGGTTTTGCAGTAGTAATCGAGGCCACGTACCAGATTCGGGTTGATCTCATAGGCCACCCCGGCCGCGTCCAGAGCCGCCTTCAATTGCTCAAAGTGCGTACGGGATTCATCATCCAGGTAATCGTGGAGGCTGGGGGCGTCTTGCAACACCGCCTGAGTGCCTGCGTCCTTACTGTCCAGCACCCGCAGGGGGTTGGACTCCAGACGGCGCTGGCTGTCTTCGTCCAGCTGGTCGAAGTGCTGTTTTAGGAATGCCACCAGGGCATCGCGGAATTCGGCGCGGGCTTCGTTGGAACCCAGGCTGTTCAACTGCAACGTCACCTGATCGGCAATACCCAACGTTTTCCACAGGCGCGCCGTCATGATAATCAGCTCGGCATCGATATCCGGCCCGGCCATGCCAAAAGTTTCCACCCCAACCTGGTGGAACTGGCGATAGCGGCCTTTTTGTGGCTTTTCATGGCGGAACATGGGGCCCATATACCAGAAGCGCTGCACCTGGTTATAGAGCAGGCCGTTCTGTTCACCGGCCCGTACGCAACCGGCAGTACCCTCAGGACGCAGCGTCAGGCTTTCTCGCCGCTCATCCTTGCCGCTCATTTCAAAAGTGTACATTTCCTTTTCAACGATGTCGGTGACTTCGCCGATGGAGCGTTTGAAAAGATCGGTGGACTCAAGAATGGGCAACCGGATTTCACCATAGCTGTATTGGCTCAATAGGGAACGCACCTTGTTCTCAAGGTACTGCCAAATAGCGGAATCCTGCGGCAGAATATCGTTCATGCCACGAACGCGTTCTATTCGCTTGCTCAATGCTGGGTATCCTAATTCAATTCGCTGACACGGAAGTTTAAAAGCGGCCGATTATATGCCAGATCAGGCGCCGAGTGTTATTTTTACGGGGCCATCGCCGCCGGCGGCATCCACCTCTTCCGCCTTGGCCCGGATCACTTTTTCCAGCTCATCGATCAGATCGGCGTTTTCCACCTTATGACTGGGTTTACCTTCGCGAAAGATAAGATTATTGGGCGAACCCCCGGTCAGGCCGATATGAGCCTCCTTGGCTTCGCCGGGACCGTTCACCACACAGCCGATGATGGCCACGTCCAGGGGCGTCTTGATGTCCTCCAGGCGGGATTCCAGGGCATTCACGGTACTGATCACATCAAAGTTCTGACGTGAGCAGCTGGGGCAGGCGATGAAATTGATGCCCTTGGTGCGCAGCCCCAGGCTTTTGAGAATATCAAAGCCCACTTTCACCTCTTCCACCGGGTCCGCCGCCAGGGAAATCCGCAGGGTATCACCAATGCCATCCAGCAACAGGGCACCCAGGGCGACGGCGGATTTGACTGTGCCCGAACGCAGGCCGCCCGCTTCCGTCACCCCCAGGTGCAGGGGATTGTCGATCTGGGCGGCGATGAGCCGATAAGCGTCCACCGTCATGAATACGTTGGAGGCCTTGAGGCTCAACTTGAAATTTTGGAAATCCAGCTTGTCCAGGATGTCCACGTGGCGCATGGCCGATTCCACCAGCGCCGCCGGCGTGGGCTCGCCGTATTTTTTCTGCAGGTCTTTTTCCAGTGAACCGGCATTGACGCCGATGCGGATGGGAATGTTCTTGTCCCGCGCGGCATCCACCACCGCCCGCACCCGGTCTTCGCGCCCGATGTTGCCCGGGTTGATGCGCAGGCAGTCGACGCCTTTTTCGGCCACGGCCAGAGCAATCTTATAATCAAAATGGATGTCCGCCACCAGGGGCACAGATACCTGTTTCTTGATCTCGCCAAAGGCATCTGCAGCCTCCATGCTGGGCACGGACACCCGGACAATATCCACCCCGGCCTCTTCCAGGCGCCGGATTTGGCCCACGGTAGCAGCCACATCACAGGTTTCGGTATTGGTCATGCTCTGCACACTGATCGGGGCTCCACCACCCACGGGCACATTCCCCACCATGATCTGGCGGGATTGACGGCGTTTAATTGGCGATTCGATGTGCATGATGGACTCCTACCCGGTTTTCAGGGCGGTATGTTAAGGCTTATTGCGGTGTAATGCCATGCAGGCGGCGGGCAATCTAATCCCCCAGACGCACCCGCACCACATTATGGGGAGGAATATGGAACGAAACCGGCTGATCATTGTAACTGAGGGATACGACATTCCCGTTACCCAGCTTGGCCTCCAGAGGGGGTGTGCCCTTGACGGTGAGGGATTCCCCATTGCGCTTGAGGTTGGAATAGATCAAGGCACCGGCCCCGTCACGAACCTCCACCCAACAGTCCCCGGTGAAATTCATGGTGACATGGCCATCCGCTCCGGCCGGGTCATACGTCCCTGGTGCTGCTGTAGCCACAGACTCAGCACCTGACGGCAGCGCGCGCGCAGTGGGGGGCAATTCAGCGGGGGCTGATGCAGCAGCAGCTGATGCACCAGGCACCGACTCAGCAGGCACCGACTCAAAAGGCTCGGGCACCACCGCAGGAGCGGAACCCGGAGTCACCGGCGTAGCGGTAACGACTGGCTCCGCATCCACCCATTGGCTGTCTACCCCCGTATCCCCGGGCAGGTCATGGGGGCTGGGTTCAGCCGAGCCAATCGCGGCCTGCTCCAGATCCGCTCCGGACCAGTCTTGCGGGGCCTCATCCGCTTCGATCACGACCACCTCTGGCCCACTGCTTTGCGCCAGGCCGGGCTGCGCCGGTTCCTCCTCAGAGGCCGCGGGCCAGAAATACCAAACTGCCGCCAGCACCAGAATGCACAGCACACTGAGCCGGATCGGCCCGGCAAAGCGGGCCCCTGTGCGCGGTGCTTCGATGGGAGTGACCGGTTGGGGTTTGTTGGTGCCGGTGATCGACTCATAGGTACGCACCAGCTCCTCCCCCGGTATCCCCAGCAGACGGGCGTAACTGCGCATGTAGCCTTTTACGAATGTGGCATTGGGCAGGGACCGAAAATCATCCGCCTCCAACGCCTTGACCACACCCGGGGACAAATGGAGGGCATCGGCGGCTTCCGTCACACTGAGCCTGGCCGCCTCCCGCGCCCGCTGCAATCGCGCCCCGGGGGACGACGCCAACAACTTGTCCATGCCGGTACCATTGTCCGGGGTGGCGTTGGCTGCGGGTTTTCCGGGTAATGCCGTCATGACTTAGAGGGATGCCTTATATGCTTTGTACTCTGCCGAACCGGGGAACATATTTTTTAAGGCTAGTTCATAACTGGCCAGTTTGTTCTTGTCACCCAGTTCCCGCTGCAGCCGAATGCCCAGCCACAACTGGCGCGGGCTGGGCTGGGCGATGGATTCATACTTTTTCAGGTAGCGGGACGCCATCTTGTTATCGCCTTCAGTGAGGGATAACTCCGCCATCTCCAGTAACGACACCGGCAGGTTGGAATTCAGTTGCAAGGCACGATTGAAGGCGGCCTTGGCGGACTCCGTATCCTGCTTTTTCAGGTAGCAGATACCCAAATTCTCATACGCTTTGAAACGACGGGCGTAACGGTAGTCCTTGGTGACCCGCTCCAGCTGCACGATGGCTTCGTCGTATTTGCCTTTCTCAAACAGGTAAACCGCATAGTTGTTGCGGGCCTGGGAAAACTCCGGATCGTCCGCCAGCGCTTTCTTGAAGTGGCGCTCCACCTGCTCATCATTGCCCTCGATGGAATAGAACAATGCCAATGCGTTATTCACCGCTGGGTCATCGGGCGCGATTTCGTGGGCTCGGGTCAGGGTGCGGTTGGCATGCTCCATGTTGCCGCGCTGCATGTACATGGTGCCGGCTTCCACGTAGGCCTGGGCAGCTTTCTTGGGGTCCCGGTTCTGCGCCAGCGGATCATTGGTTTCCGTGACACACCCGGTCAATCCCAGCATGACCAACATCCCCACGGTGGAGATAGCCCGGCCTATTGCTTTGTATAATGCTTCGTGCCCTGTCCTCATCTTCAATCTGACTCTATCCTCACGTGTCAAATACAGACGGCCTGAGTGATCAGGAGCCTGTCTGCTGAACCGGTATTTTTTTTCCTTTTGCGGCGACCTTGGCCTGCCATTGGGCCGAGCGTCGAGTTCGATCCTGAACTTTGCCTACCAACTGTCCGCAGGCTGCATCGATATCATCCCCACGGGTGGTGCGGATGGTGGTGACAAATCCCGCCTTCATCAAACGGTCCTGAAAGGCCTTGATGCGCATGCCGTTAGGGCGCTTGTAACCCGAGTTGGGGAACGGATTAAACGGAATCAGGTTGATTTTGGAAGGCACGTTCTGCAGCAGCTCGATCAGCTGCTCCGCGTGCTCGTATTTATCATTTACCCCGTCAATGAGCACATATTCCATGGTAACGCGGCGGGTGTCCGGGAACTTGTCCACATATTCACGGCAAGCCGCCATCAATTCCGACAAAGGGTACTTTTTGTTAACCGGAACAAGCACATCCCGCAACTCATCGTTGGGGGCATGCAGAGAGACCGCCAACGCCACGTCAATGCGGTCATACAATTCGTACATCTTCGGCACCACGCCGGAGGTACTGAGCGTCAGGCGCTTTTTGGCCACGCCATAGCCCAGGTCATCTTTCATCAGTTCCATGGCACTGATGACGTTCTCGAAATTCAGCAGGGGCTCACCCATTCCCATCATCACCACGTTGGTGATGTTGCGGATGCCCCGGTTGTCCGGTGCGCCGAATGAACGCTGCGCAATCCACATCTGCCCGATGATTTCCGCCACCGTCAGGTCACGATGAAATCCCTGTTTGCCGGTGGAGCAAAAACTGCAGTCCAGGGCGCACCCCACCTGGGATGACACACACAAAGTGCCGCGCTTGCCATCAGGGATGAATACGGTTTCGACTTTGTTGCCTTGATCCAGCTCCACCACCCACTTGCGGGTGCCGTCGTTGGAAAAATGCTCCAGGGCCACTTTCGGGCCACGGATCTCGGCGGTTTCGGAAAGCTTGGCACGCAGTGCCTTACCCAGGTTGGTCATGGCCTCAAAGTCGTCCGCACCGAAGAAATGGATCCACTTCATCACCTGATGGGCACGAAAACGCTTTTCTCCGATGGACTCGAAGAAGTCCTCCATTTGCGGGCGCGTCATCCCCAACAGATTCACTTTTGAGCTCATTTTGACACCTGTCCTGGCCCCAAAACCGGGCCTTTTAGATACAACAAATGGAGCCATGAAGACTCCATTTGTTATTAAGCGTAGCGTAAATTGCTGTTTTTTAGCAATTATCGTGTGCGTGGGCACAGCTCGCTTTCAGCGAAGAAGTAGGCGATTTCGCGGGCGGCAGAGGTTTCGGAATCCGAACCGTGTACCGCGTTCTCATCGATGGTTTGAGCGAAATCAGCGCGGATAGTTCCCGCAGCCGCTTCCTTGGGGTTGGTGGCGCCCATCAGCTCCCGATTCAGGGCCACGGCGTTTTCACCTTCCAGCACTTGCACAACCACCGGGCCGGAGGTCATGAACTTCACCAGATCCCCATAGAAAGGGCGCTCTTTGTGTTCCGCATAGAAACCACCGGCAGTTTGCTCAGACAGGTGCACCATTTTGGAAGCAACGACTTTCAGGCCGGCTTTTTCAAAGCGGGTCAGGATTTCACCGATTACATTTTTGGCAACGGCATCGGGCTTGATGATGGAAAAAGTGCGTTGTACCGCCATGGTTATCTCCAAATTATATTCAATATCAAAGGGTTAAAAGCTGGAACGGAGCACCGCGAACCGCTGGCCCGCGGAAAGCGGCGATTATACGCAGGTTTTATGACGAAGCATACAATCAACCGCGCAGACGGCTGACTGTCTCGGTCACCCGCTGAATGGCGAAGTCGATGTCCTCTTCTGTGGTGAACCGCCCCAGGGAGAATCGCACCGACGCCAACGCCAGGTCGTCCTCCAAGCCCAGGCTTTTCACCACATAGGACGGGGCCACCGTCGCCGAGTTGCAGGCACTGCCGGAAGACACCGCCAGGTCATCCAATGCCAACAGCAGGGTCTCCCCGTCCACGCCGGCAAAGGCCACATTCAAGATACCGCACACCCGCTGCTGCGGGTCGCCATTCAGGCGCACGCCGTCCAGGCCCGCCAGGCCTGACCACAAACGCTGTCGCTGGGCCGCAATGCGGGGTACCTCCGCTGCCATCATTTGCCCCGCCAGGCGGAAGGCTTCCCCCATGCCCACGATCTGGTGGGTGGCCAAGGTGCCCGAGCGCATGCCCCGCTCATGGCCACCGCCATGAACCTGGGGGCTGACCCGTACCTGGGGATTACGGCGCACATACAACGCCCCCATCCCCTTGGGGCCATAGACTTTGTGGGCAGAAAACGAGATCAGGTCCACCGGGGTTTGCGCCACATTGATGGGCACCTTGCCGGCGCTCTGGGCGGCGTCCACATGCAATAGCACATTGCGCTCACGGGTCACCCGGGCAATGGCATCCACATCGGTCAATGTGCCCAGCTCGTTGTTCACCTGCATCAACGACACCAACACGGTGTCCGGCTCAATGGCATTCATTACCTGTTGGGGGGTGATCAAACCGTCATTGCCCGGTTCCAGGTAGGTAACCCGGCACCCCCGCTGCGTTTCCAGGTAGCGACAGGTATCCAGCACCGCCTTGTGTTCGATGGTGGAGGTGATCAGGTGGTTACCCTTGTCGGAATAGGCTTCCATCACCCCCTTGAGGGCCAGGTTATCCGCTTCCGTGGCCCCAGAGGTCCATACGATCTCGCGGGACTCCGCACCGATCAGGTCCGCCACCTGGCGGCGGGCGGTTTCCACGGCCTCTTCCGCCAGCCAGCCATACATGTGGGAGCGGGAAGCAGGGTTGGCAAAGAGCCCATCCAGAGTCAGGCAATGTCCCATTTTTTCCGCCACAACCGGATCAACGGGAGTGGTGGCAGCGTAGTCGAGATATACCGGTCGCATGGGAAGTCTTCTACTAACAGGAGTGTGGGGCTGGATTATAAGACAGGCCGGTGGACCGGTAAAACCGATCCAAGCAGCCGGAGGTCATCATGGGGTTAGTTGATTTCGCTGATGGGCAGTCGCACAGGGTTGGCGGCGCGTTCCTGCTGGTATTTGTCCTGACGCTCAGCCACGTCTTTTACATGCTGGCGATCCACCAGATTCTGCAGGCTGATGCCAGACAGGAAGTCGTGCAGCTGCTGGCTCAGATCCTGCCACAAGTCATGAGTTAAGCAAGTTTCCCCGTCCTGGCAGTCGCCGTTTCCGCTGCAGCGGGTAACGTCAACTTTCTCATCCACCGCGTCAATGATCTGGGCCACATAGACCGCTGCTGCCTCACGGCTCAGGCGGTAGCCCCCACCCGGCCCCCGCACGCTGGACACCAATTCATTCTTGCGCAATTTGGCAAACAGCTGCTCAAGATAGGAGATGGAAATGCCCTGGCGCTCAGAGATATCCGCCAGACTGACCGGCCCGGCTTTGGCGTGCAGTGCCAAATCCAGCATGGCAGTCACTGCATAACGACCTTTGGTGGTAAGTTTCATAATCTGGGCCTCCAGTTTCGACATCATTGCCAGGCAAATGGCAAACTGGAACCATTTTGCTATCCCCTACTAAATCAGTCAACTTTTGTTGGCGCCACCGCCGCCTCGCCCCGCGCCTCATCTTCGAACAAGTCATCATGAATCTTCGGCAAGGAGCTGCCGCAATCACTGCCCATGGCCTGTAAGGCCTTGTTCATGGTATTGATTTTCTCATCCACCATGTGCATGTGATCAAGCATATTCTGGATGGAACGGGCGATGGGGTCCGGCATGTCCGGCGTCATGCCATAGGCATCGAACCCCATTTTGCTGGCCATGGCCTGGCGCTGCTGCTCCCGGGCGCAGTCGGCATCGCTGTCTTTGCAAATGATACGGCCCGGAATACCCACCACCGTGGCTTCGGCCGGCACGTCCTTGGTGACCACCGCATTGGAGCCCACCCGGGCATTCTCACTGATGGTGATGGGGCCCAATACCTTGGCTCCGGCGCCAACCACCACTCCGTTCAACAAGGTAGGGTGGCGCTTGCCTTTATTCCAGGTGGTACCACCCAGGGTAACACCATGGTAAATGGTCACGTCATCGCCCACCTCTGCGGTTTCACCGATGACAACCCCCATCCCATGATCAATGAAGAAGCGCCGACCGATGGTGGCTCCGGGATGAATCTCGATTCCGGTCAACCAGCGGGAGAAGCTGGACACGCAGCGGGCCAGCAACTTGAAGTTCAGACGCCAGAGCTTGTGGGCCAGACGATGCAGGAGAACGGCGTGCAGCCCCGGGTAGTTCAGCAGCACCTCCAGACTGGTGCGGGCCGCTGGGTCCCGGTGAAACACCGATTGAATGTCTTCGCGAATACCTTCGAACATGAGGATTCCTTTGGTTACCCTTTGGTTAGCCTTAACTTGGCAGCTTACCGGTCATTTTCCTTGAGACGCTTCTGTACTGTGGACAACACACCACGCATCAAATTCATTTCCAGTCGGTCCATGCGGGTGCGCATGAACAAGCGCCGCGCCCGAGTCATCAGCTGTTTGGGATTGTTGGGGTCGAAAAAGCCGATATCAAGCAGCGTTTCCTCAAAATGTTTCATAAACCGCTCCATATCCTCCGCCGACACCAGGGGCTCATCCCAGTCTGTGATTTCCAGGGGCATCACCGGTTTATCCGATGGCTGCGCCTGCCCGCTGGACACTGCTGCCTGTGACAGTGCCGCCATGCGCATCTCATAGCAAATCACCTGCACCGCCGCTGCCACGTTCAGCACCGAATAGGCCTCATTGCCCGGGATGCAGATGTGATAATGACAGCGTCGCAGTTCTTCATTGTTTAAACCAGCGTCTTCCCTGCCAAACACAACGGCAATATCCGCACCTTCAGGCTCATTAAGGACAAGCTGCGTAGCCTCACGCGGGGACATCAGCGGCCAGGGAATGGTGCGCATGCGGGCACTGGTACCAAACACCATCTGACAGTCGGCAATGGCTTCGTCCAGGGTCTCCACTACCCGGGCCTGGTGCAGCAGGTCCGCCGCCCCCGAGGCCCTGGCCGTGGCTTTGGCGGTGGGATACTCCTTCGGCGCCACCAACACCAGATCACTCACCCCCATGGTTTTCATGGCCCTCGCAGCCGCTCCGATGTTGCCGGAGTCACTGGTATTGATCATTACGATGCGGATGCGTTGCAGTAATTCCATCGGATTTCGCCAATCTGTCTGTAGTGAATGAGTAAAAAAGGGCGTCGATGGTACCAGATTTTGCTCCGGATCGCGGGCGCTTTCTGCTATCATTCGCCGCCATAGCCCCTACGGCCCGCTCTTTAACTTTGATCCGTTCTTTACTCGATAAGGTAGTCTATCAATGCACCCCATGCTGAACACCGCTTTGGAAGTGGGCCGCACCACGGCCGAGATGATTTATAAAGCCTATGAACAGGTGGAATCCATCGATGTCCAGGCCAAAGGCACTAACGACTACGTCACCAAAGTGGATCGGGCCTCAGAGGAACGGATCATTGAGGGATTGCGCAAGCGCTATCCCCAGCACTGCTACCTGGGAGAAGAGAACGGCCTGCAGGAAGGCGCCGACAAGGACTACGTTTGGGTCATCGACCCACTGGACGGCACCACCAACTTCATCCACGGTATCCCCCAGTTCGCCATTTCCATTGCCCTGAAGATCCGGGGCCAGCTGGAAGTGGGCGTCATCATCAACCCGGTGACCAAAGACGAATTCACGGCGGTGAAAGGCCGCGGAGCCTCGATGAATGGCCGCCGCATCCGGGTCAGCAAGCGTACCAAACTGGAAGGCGCCCTGCTCTCCACCGGCTTCCCCTTCCGCCCGGACCAAAGCAAAATCCTGGACAGCTATATGGGCATGTTCCGCGATTTCACCCAGTCCACCGCCGGCATCCGTCGGGCCGGCGCTGCCTCTCTGGATCTGGCCTACGTCGCCGCAGGACGGTATGACGGTTTCTGGGAGTTTGGTTTGTCTGAATGGGATATGGCCGCAGGTGCTCTGATGGTGACCGAGGCCGGCGGCCTGATCGGCGACCCCAAAGGGGGAATGGACCACCTGAAAACCGGAAATATCGTCTGCGCGCCGCCTAAGTTGTTTAAGGCTATGTTACAGACTATTCATCCACATCTGCCGAAATAGGATTTTTTCGCTATACTGAAAGCAATGCGGCAGGAAACAGCCGTCCACCATGAGGGATTTCAGTATGAATTGGCAAGAAATCAAAGCGTCCTTAACGGCTTTTTTCCAAAGCTTCGCTCTGCCCTTTTGGCAACAGAATGAACCTGAGTTGAAGCCGATCCCCATCAAGGTCGAGGCGCATCGACAGGACCTACATCGCTACTGATCATGCCGTTGCTGATCATGCATAGCTCCGGTGGTCAATGAACGGCCCGAAATCAAATCAGGTAAGCAGCAAAAAGCCGACGCAGGTCGGCTTTTTTATTGCGCGGAATTAATGCATAGGTAACGGGTGCATCAGAGCCCGACCATACTGCCCTGGCAAGGTTGATCTCCCCCGGTGGTGCGACCCGCAATCCACTTCAGGAAATCCTGCCCCGGCATGGGGCGGGCAATATGATAGCCCTGCGCCAGATCGCAGCCCATGTCTTTCAGAATACGCAGGGTCGCCTCATCCTCAATCCCTTCGGCCACCACCACCATACTCAGATGATGCCCCATACTCAATGTGGTTTTCACCAACAACTGATCCTCGCTGTTACTGGCCATCTCCATCACAAAACTGCGATCGATTTTCAGTTCATCCACCGGCAATTTCTTCAGATAGGACAATGAGGAATAACCCGTGCCGAAATCATCGATGGAAAGCCGAATCCCCGCTTCATTGAGGGCATTCATCATGCTCAATGCTTCATCCGGATCCGTCATGATGGCCGTCTCCGTCAGCTCCATAATAATATCGTGCAAGTCCACACTCTGCTCCTCCGCCATTTGGCAGATGCTGCGCTTGAACTCCGGGTCCTGTAGATTGCGGGCGGAAATATTAATGGAAAGATTCAGCGGGCAGCCTTGCGCCGCCAGCTCCCGTTTGAACTCAAAAGCCTTGCGACAGATCCAGTACGTGAGTGAATGAATCACTCCAGTGCGTTCCGCCAAGGGGATGAATTCGTCGGGGGGGATAAAGCCGTACTCCGGGTGAATCCAGCGAATCAACACTTCCGCGCCACTGACCTGCCCGGACCCCAATTGCAACTGGGGCTGAAAATACAGCTGCAACTGATCCTGCTCGATGGCATTGCGCAATTCCCCGATCAGAGAGATACGGCGCTCACTGTATGGGTCGATGTCCTGCGAATATAGGGCAGACTTCTCCCGGCGCCCGGAGGCAGCTTCCAGGGCAATATGGGCATTGCGGATCAGGGTTTCACAATCGCGGCCATGGTGGGGAAAACAGGCCAACCCGGCACTGGCATCAATGTCCAGCGTAAGCCCCTGGAACGCCAATGGCTGCTCCAGTTGACGCAATAAATCCAGTACCGTTTCCTGCACATGACTAACATTATCCTCACGCACGAAAAACCCGAAGGTGATACCTTCAATGGCCGCCAGATAATGTACCCCGTCGCGGTGCTTTTCCAGCGTCATGATGTGCTCGACTTCGCCACAGAAGCGGTTGATCCGTTGAGTCACCTTACACAAGACTGCATCGCCGTTGGAGTGGCCAAGGGTCTTGTTGATTTCGTGAAAGCTGTTCAGACTGATCAACACCAGTACAAACTCTTCTTCGGCATCATTGAACGCGGCATCCAGGGCAGAGCGCAGGAAAATCCGGTTGGGCAATCCTGTGATGCCGCTGTGTAACGCCCGGTGCACCAACTTGTGCTCGGTATCCTTGAGTTGAAGGGTGGCCGCATGCTGGGCTTCCAGGGCCTGGTATTTGGCACGACGCTCTGTATTGATACGGTCCGCCAAGCCCAGGGAAAGCAACAGGGTTTCCATGGCGGCCCCCACCAACACCGCATTGGTGGTCACCCCATTGGTGGACAACCACCCCAGCATGCTCAGGGTATACAGCAGTATCCCCACGAACAGCGCGCCCCAACCCAACAGGAAAAACCCGGCGGAACGGGAGCCTTTGCGATAGCACTGATAGGTCATGACCGGCATGGCTGCGCTGATCAGGGCCACATAGGCGGCTATGATTTCGCTGAGAAAATACGGGGTCAACAACTTGACGGCGATCAGCAACCAGCCAACGCCCACCATCAACGAAATAAACTGATCAATGTAACGATAATACTGCCGCACATTGATGAAATGCCGCACGAATAATAATCCGGTAATGGCTGCCAGCGTGGACGGAATCTGCAGGCTGTATTCGTTGACCAGGGGGAACTCACCCCACACAAACAAATAGCCGTAGCCGGTGGTGGTGAGGAAGGCACAGCCCACCGACACTATGTAGAGGATGTAGTAAAAGTAGGCCCGACTCCCCACCGACAAAAACAGGTAAGAGTTGTACACCACCATCGCCAGCAAAATGCCGAAGAACAGGCCGAAAACATAGTTGCTCTTGATTTCATTCAACAGGAACGCAGTGGGGCGATACAGTTTGATCGGCAACTGCACACTTCCATTCTTGCGTTGAACGTTGATGTAAACCTGATACTCCCCGCCTGCGACCAAACGAATCGGCTGCACAAAGAAGCGATTCTGGACGTCGCGATCCGACATACGATGGGCATAGCCGAGGTCGTATTGCTGCAGCACGTCCTTGCCCTGCACCACGTAGATTTGCACCCGCTTCAACAGGGGATAGCCCACTTCCAGAAACCAGGTGTATTCCGGCCCTGCCTGCGACGCCCTCTCTGGGCCGCGTTCGATTTTCTGCGGTGGAGAGGTCTGAACCGAGAAGGTTGCCCAGATTGAACTGGCGGTATGTCCCAGGTTGATGATGTCCGAAGTGACGGGGGTGAAATCCGTGTTACGATTTGTAGTGACTTGGTAAATCGACAGGGAATCCGTGGGGTCATCCAGTAGTTGCAGGTATTCGCCGGTTACCGCCACCTGGTCAACGCCCTCATCCAGCGAGACCACTGCGGCGGCCATGGCCGTATTGCACAGACACAACAACGCTCCGGCAAGCCCCCAAAAGATGCCTATAACCCGCTGTTTTAACATAAAAACTGGAACTCGATTACTGCTCGCGAAGACCCTCATCCCAAGAGTACGGCACTACCCAATGTCACTGCCCCAAGCTCCGCCGGGGCGACTTCTGATTGTGCCAATCAGTATAGTCCAGCCACGGACTTAACGGATAAGGCCAGGGGCGGACTCAAACCACAGGAATAAAAAAGCCGGCAGTGACGCCGGCTTGAATTGGATCGCGATCAGGCAGGCACCTGAGCCCTCAGGGCATATCGTCCAGCACCTTCTCCTGCTCGAGAAAATCGTCACGACTGATGTTCTGCACCAACAGCAAGTTACTGGCCACGTAGATGGAAGAGTACGTACCCACTACAATACCGACGATGAGCGCCACCGCAAAGGCGTAGATCAGTTCACCACCGAGAAACGCCAACGCAATCAATACCAGTAACGTGGTAAAGGACGTCATCAGGGTCCGGCTCAGGGTCTGGTTCAGGGAGTTGTTGATGATCTCCACCGGGGTGCCGCCACGATCCGTGCGAAAGTTTTCCCGCACCCGGTCAAACACCACGATGGTGTCGTTAAGGGAATAACCAATGACCGCCAATATCGCCGCCAGGGCAGTAAGGTCGAAGGTCAAACGCGACACCGAAAAGAAACCCAGGGTGATGATGACATCATGGAACAATGCCACCACGGCTCCCACCGCGAACTTGAAGCGGAAACGCAAGGTGACATAAATCAGCATCAGACCCAACGCGATGAGCAGGGCGATACCACTTTTGTCCCGCAACTCCTCTCCCACCTGGGGGCCGACGAATTCCACACGCTTCAGTTTAACGCCGGGGTCCTGGGCCTGCAGCTGAGAGAGCACCTGCTGCCCCACTTTGTCTTTATCCTCACCCTCAATGGGCGGCACCCGTACCAACACCTCCTCCGGACGCCCGAAGTGCTGCACGCTGGCATCGGAATAGGCGCTGTTTTTCAGCACCTCTCGAATGGGCTCCAGTTGAGCAGCGGTTTCATATTCCACTTCAATCTGGGTTCCACCGGTGAAGTCCAGCCCCAGCTCGAGGAAATTAATGGAGATGGAAACCAGGGACCCGATTACCAACAGGATGGAGAGAGCACCCAGGAACTTACGGGGCGCCATGAAATTATAACTGGAAGTTTTTGTCATAGCGGGGCCTCCTATATGCTCAGTTTCTGCAGCGCGCGGCCGCCGTAGATCAGATTGACGATGGCTCGTGTACCGACGATGGCCGTGAACATGGACGTCAGGATACCGATGGAGAGGGTCACGGCAAAACCTTTCACCGGACCGGAGCCGAATGCAAACAACACCAGCCCCACCAGCAGGGTGGTAATGTTGGCATCCAGAATGGTGAGAAACGCCCGGTCATAACCGGCGTTGATGGCCGCATGGGGCGTAATTCCGTTGGCCATCTCTTCGCGGATACGAGCAAAGATCAGCACGTTGGCGTCCACCGCCATACCTACCGTCAACACGATACCAGCCATACCCGGCAAAGACAGGGTTGCACCGGGAATAATCGACATAAAGGCCACCAACAACAGCAGGTTCAGCACCAGAGCAACGTTGGCAATCAGGCCGAACAGCTTGTAATAGCCCACCATGAACAACAACACCAGAGCAAAACCGGTCACCAACGACATCAAACCGGCTTCGATATTCTGCTGCCCCAGGCTGGGGCCCACAGTGCGTTCTTCCACAAAGTACATGGGCGCCGCCAAGGCACCGGCCCGCAACAACAACGCCAGTTCTTTGGCTTCCGCAGGACTATCAAGGCCGGTGATGCGGAAACTGTTACCGAGGGCGCTTTGAATGGTGGCCACGTTGATGACTTCCCGGGTTTCTTTGGTAAAGACTTTTTCAACCTCATTACCGTCTATCACGACCGTACGTTTCTCTGGCTCCATCTCGATGAATACCACCGCCATGGAATCCTTGACGTGTTTGTTGGTGGTGCGGAACATGCGTTTGCCACCCACACTGTCCAATTCGATGTTGACCTGGGGGCGTCCGTTTTCGTCGTAACCGGTGCTGGCACCCACCACCCGGTCCCCGGTGACAATGACGTCTTTCTTCAACAACACACCCTGGCCAGTGCTACGCATGGGCAGGAACTCGGAACCCACCGGTGCCCGGCTGACAGACAGGGGATCGTTTTCCCAATCCACCATGCGGAACTCCAGGTTGGCCGCCCGCCCGATAATACGCTTGGCTTCCGCGGTGTCCTGAATGCCAGGCAACTGAATTACAATGCGGTCTGCCCCCTGGCGCTGTACCACCGGTTCCGCCACACCCAGCTCGTTCACCCGGTTGCGCAGACTGGTGAGGTTCTGACTGACGGCGTAGTCCTTGATCTCCTTTACCGCCTGTTCAGACAAGGTCAACAGCAGCGTGGTGACGTTGTCTGCCTGCTCTTCCTGGATCAGATAATCACGAAACTCTTTCTGCAGGAGACTGCGCGCCTGGCTTACCCGTTCCTCTGTAGTAAATGACAGTCGCAGCTGCTCGCCTTCTTTGGTGGCCTGCTTGTAACGCACTTTCTCTTCCCGCAGCCCATCCCGAATGTTGTTCAGGTCATTCTTAAGTTTGTTTTCGGTGGCCGTGGCCATGTCCACTTCCATCAGAAAGTGCACACCACCGCGCAGATCAAGACCCAGCTTAACCGGGCCCGCTCCCAGGGAGGACAACCATTCAGGAGTATTGGGCGCCAGGTTCATGGCCACCACGTAATCGTCACTGACAGCACCCTGCACCACGTCTTTGGCGTTGATCTGGTCATCCACACTATTGAAGCGAATCAAGCCCGAGCCTGGCAACAATTCCGAGCGTTTGACGCGGATGCCGGATTTTTCCAGGGCGGCAACGGCACGCTCCAGCACGTCCGGAGCAGTCTCACCACCGGCTTTTTTGGCGGTGACCTGTAAGGCAGGATCATCCGGATACAGGTTAGGCAGCGCGTAGATGATTCCGAACAGTGCCACCACGAGCACTAACAGATACTTCCACAGGGGGTACTTATTCATGGGGAAACCCTATTGTTTTTCTTGGTCGGTCCTGACGCGCCGCCATCCCTGGCAGCACTCGCGAGATGCAGATCAAATGCTTTTCAGGGTGCCTTTTGGCAAGGTGGCGGTAACCGCCCCTTTCTGGAAGGAGATCTCGGTGTTGGCAGCCACTTCCACCACCACGTATTCCTCTGTCACCTTGGTCACTTTGCCCATCATGCCACCGGAGATCACCACTTCATCCCCTTTGGCCAAACCTTCCATGAGGGCCTTGTGTTCCTTGTTTCGCTTGGACTGGGGGCGGATGATCATGAAGTAGAAGATCGCTACCATGAAAATCATCATGCCCCAGAAGGTCAGGGGGTTGCCCTGCTGGGCGGCGGCAGCGCCGGGTTCGGCCATTGCTTCAGCGATAAAGAAACTCATATATACCTCAAGTTGATGACATTAATTGGATTCCAGCGGCGGCACGGTTTCGCCCCGCAGCTGGTAGAACTCCGTTACAAAGCGCTCAAATGTACCCGTTTCAATGGCAGTGCGCAAACCGAGCATCAGGCGCTGATAGTAGCGCAGGTTATGGATCGTATTGAGCTGGGCACCGAGGATTTCCTTGCACCGGTCCAGGTGGTGCAGGTACGCCCGGGAGAAGTTACAGCAGGTATAACAGTCACAGCCTGCTTCGAGGGGCCCGGTATCGGTTTTGTGGGCCGCATTCCGGATTTTGACCACCCCATTGCTGGTGAACAGATGACCGTTGCGGGCATTGCGGGTAGGCATTACACAGTCGAACATGTCCACACCGCGGCGCACCGCTTCCACAATGTCCTCCGGTTTACCCACGCCCATCAGGTACCTTGGGCGATCCTTAGGCATATGGGGCTGTAAATAGTTCAACACACTCATCATTTCTTCTTTCGGCTCACCCACCGACAGGCCGCCGATGGCATAGCCGTCAAAGCCAATCTCCTCCAGCCCGGCCAGCGATTCCCGCCGCAGGGACTCGTACATTCCCCCCTGGACAATGCCGAACAGCGCAGAAGGATTGCCCTGATGGGCCTCTTTACTGCGCCTGGCCCAACGCAGGGACAATTCCATGGAATCGCGGGCCTGCTGCTCGGTGGCGGGATAGGGTGTGCACTCATCGAAAATCATGACGATGTCGGAACCCAGGTCCCGCTGTACCTGCATGGAAATTTCCGGGGTCAACACCACCGGACTGCCGTCCACCGGGGACTGAAACTTGACCCCTTCTTCGGAAATCTTGCGCATTTTACCCAGGGAGAACACCTGAAAGCCGCCGGAATCCGTCAATATGGGCCCCTGCCACTGCATAAAATCATGCAGATCCCCATGCTGGCGGATGACTTCGGTGCCCGGACGCAGCATCAGGTGAAAGGTATTACCCAGTACAATGTGAGCTCCGATGGCCTCGATATCCCGGGGCAGCATGGCCTTGACGGAGCCGTAGGTGCCCACCGGCATAAACGCAGGGGTTTCCACGGTGCCGCGCTCAAAGATCAGACGGCCCCGACGGGCCCTGGCATCAGTGCCAGTGAGTTCAAATTTCATAACGGGCCTTACTCATATCGAAGGGGTTCATTATATAGGGGCTCAGAATATAGTGGGCTCAGAGGATCAGCATGGCATCGCCATAACTGAAAAAGCGGTATTCCTGCTGCACCGCATGCTGATAGGCCTTCAGTACCGGCTCCCGTCCAGCCAAGGCACTCACCAGCATGATGAGGGTGGATTCCGGCAAATGGAAATTGGTCACCAGCCCGTCCACCACGGCGAATTCATACCCCGGGTAGATAAAGATATCGGTTTCCCCGGCGAACGCTGCGATCTGCCCATGATTGGCCGCAGCCGCAGTTTCCAGGGAGCGTACCGAGGTGGTGCCTACGGCAATCACCCTGCCACCGCGGGCACGGGTGGCCTGTATTTTGTCGACGGTCCCCTGGTCCACCTGCAGCCATTCCGAGTGCATGACGTGATCACGGATGTCGTCGGCCCGCACGGGCTGGAAGGTGCCGGCCCCTACATGGAGGGTGACATAGGCGGTATCGACGCCCTTTTCCTGTAACTGACGCAACAACGGCTCGTCGAAGTGCAACCCCGCCGTAGGCGCGGCCACCGCCCCCGGCGCCTGGGCGTACACGGTTTGATAGCGATCCTGGTCCAGGGACTCGTCGGCGCGGTCGATATAGGGGGGCAGCGGCATATGACCCACCTGCTGCAGCCAGTCCAGCAGGTTACCCTGCTCAGAACGCAGCCGGAACAGGTCCCCCTGGCGGCCTTCCATCACCAGGCTGCCGACACTCTGCTCCAGCCCATCCACCTGGCCCTCCACCAATATACGGCTGCCGGCTTTGGGGGATTTGCTGGCGCGGACATGGGCCAGACACTGGTTTGGCCCGGTGATCCGCTCCACCAGGACCTCCACTTTGCCGCCGGTTTCTTTCTTTCCGAAGACCCGGGCGGGAATCACCCGGGTGTTGTTGAACACCAGCAGATCCCCCGCCTGCAAATGCTGGGGCAGGTCGGTAAACCGTTGATCCTGCAGGGCTCCGCTGCTGCGATCCAGGCACAGCAGGCGGCTACCCGAGCGCTCTGGCATGGGGTAGCGGGCAATCAGGTGATCGGGCAGTTCATAGTGGAAGTCAGCGCGCTTCATCAACAACCGGCTCTGGGCGTCAGCTAAAAAGGGTCGCGATTATAGCGGTTTATGGGTTTCTCTTAAATGCCTTGTTGACGCGCTTGATTGCATTGATATAATCGCGGCTCTCTACAACGAGACACCTAGCCTGGGTGGCGGAACTGGTAGACGCGACGGATTCAAAATCCGTTTCTGGAAACAGAGTGAGAGTTCGAGTCTCTCCCTAGGCACCACTTCTATACAAATCTGATGAACGATTCTTCCAACGCCATCTCCTACGTGGAATATCCATCGGCCGGCCTACTTCGACGCCTGGCTTCCATTGTCTATGATGCCCTCATTGTGATTGCACTGTGGTTCTTGATTACCGTACTCTATCTGGCGATCACCGGCGTGGACACCCCGCGGGACAGCCGGGATTTGCAGTTAAACCTGTTTCCAATGCTGATGGGCGGCACTTTCCTGTTCTATTACTGGTTCTGGTCCCACGGCGGCCAGACCTTGGGGATGCGCGCCTGGCGCCTGCAGGTGGTGGACGCCAACCTGGATGGCCGGCCGGTTAATTTTCTGCAGAGCCTAAGCCGCTTTCTGATGGCTACACTTTCACTATGCTGCTTTGGTCTGGGCTATCTGTGGGTGGTGTTCAGCCCCAGCAACGACACCTGGCACGACAGCCTCTCCAACACCCGCACCCTGGTGCTACCCAAGGACATCAACAAGCAGGTGCTGCCAGCCAAGCGCAGCTGAAACCGCTACACCCGCCGCAGCAGATAGACACCCACCCCAAAGCTCACCACCAACGGCACCATCGCCGCCATGAAGGGCGTGAGACTGAAGATGATGGTGACGTGCCCCAGGAACTGCTGGGCATAGTGGAATAACAGACCCACAATGACACCGGCCATGATACGCTGACCCATGGTCACCGAGCGCAAGGGCCCGAACACAAAGGAGATGGCAATAAACACCATCACCAGGGTGGTGAAGGGCTGCAGCACTTTTTTCCAGAAGGAAAAGAAATAAGAGGTACTTTCAAGCTCCTGGGAATCCAGATAGGTCGCGTACTGATACAGTCCGGTGATGGACAGGTTATCCGGTTTCAACACCACCACTGACATCACCTCAGGAGTGATGGACGTATTACTCCAGTCCAGGGTTTCAAAATGCTCGGATTCCGTGTGGTTGCCATTGATTGTGGTCTGACGCACCTTTTCCAGTACCCAGTGATCTCCCAGATAAATTGCCCGTTCCGAGAAATCCGATCGAATCAGAATATTGTCCTCGTCAAACAGAAAACGCGATATGCCGAACATTACCCCGTTGGGTTGTACCACCTGGATGTGAGTGTACTGGCCGCCCTCCCGGTACCAGTAGCCATCGCGGGAACCAATGCTCTCTCCCTGATACAGATGGCGGGCTTTTTCTGACTGGGCAAACTGCTCGGTTTGTGGCACCACGAACTGCCCCAGCACCAGCCCAACCAGAACAATCCAGATGACCGGCTTGGCCGCGGCATACACAATGCGGGCAATGGACACACCGGCCGCCCGAATCACCGTCAGCTCGCTGGTGTTGGCCAGGGTACCCAATCCGATCAGACAACCGATCAAGGTCCCCACCGGCATAAAATCGTAGATGCGGCGGGGCAAGGTCCAGAGGACAAACAGCAAGGCCTCCTGGGCCTGATAAGCGCGTTTCAGCTCGTCCATTTCCGCCAGGAAGGCGAAGGAGGCATCCAGGCTGATCAGCAGAAACAGCACCATGGAAACGGACACCAGTACGGTATTCCCGATATAACGGTCCAGCAACATCATGAGGGAGTCACCTGCAGCCGGTCCATGCGCCGCTTGGAGCGCTTCAAACGAAAGTCCGGCCAGTAATTCAAACCGAAGCCGATCAGCAGAAAAACGCCGTGCACCCAGAAAATACCCACCTCAGCTGGAATTTTTTCTTTTTCGATGGCGCCTTTCACCGCCATCATCAGCGACAGATAACACAGATACAACAAGATGGCCGGCAGCATTTTCAGGTAGCGTCCCTGACGCGGATTCACCTTGGACAGGGGCACTGCCATAAACACCACGATCGGCACCATAATCATCAAGGACAACCGCCACTGCAGTTCCACCCGGGCTTTAATACCGGGGTTGTTCAGCAACTCCGCCGTGGACTGGTCTTCAATTTCGGTGGCTTCCACGTCCACCAGTTTGTTTTCCAGTTTGACGGTGTATTCACCGTAGCTGGAGCGCCCGTACTGGGAATTGCCAGGGTCCACTTCAAATCGCTCACCATCGGACATCACCAGATAACGATTGCCACTGCGATCAATGCGATAGCGCCCTTCCGCCGCCCGCAGCAGCACCACTTTGTCGTATTCCTCAGAGCGCCCTTCCCGGTCGTAATTGACGATGAAAAGGTTTTTCATCACCTCTGCACGGGAGTCGATGTCCTCCACATAGGTCACCGTGCGACCATCTGAGGACGAGTGAAAGCGTCGCGGGCTCAACACATCCAGGCCGGAACGACGCTCCTGCTCAAGGATCAGAGCGTTGGCCTGTTGCGAACCCCAGGGGGACAGATAAAAGCTGAAGAAGCCAATCACCAGCGCCATGCAGATGGCGGGAATCATGGACAGCCGGACCAGTCGCTTGTCGCTCACACCACAGGCCTGCAACACCACCATTTCATTTTCCAGATACATGCGCCCGTAGGACAACAGAATACCGAGGAACAGGCCCAATGGCAGAATCAGTTCCAGAAAATCCGGCAGGCGATAAGCCATGATCATAAAGACCGCAGCACCTTCCAGCTTGCCCACCGCCGCCTGGGACAAATACTTCAAAAAGCGGCTGGAAACCAGGATAAAGGTCAGCACTGAACTCACCGCAAGCGTGGCCCAAAACAGCTGACGCGAAAGATATCGATAAATAATCATGGAAAAGACAGTGTTTGCTATGGTAAATCAGCAAAATTTTCGCTAGTAATGAACTATTGACGCCATTATCCATTAAACGAATTCTTTTGTCTTGCGGGGTTTGCATGGACTTCAAAATCAAAAAAGCCACACCGGAAAAAATCAAAACAGACGCTCTGATCCTGCCAGTATTTGAGGACACCAACCTGGGCACCAGTGCGGCCACGTTGAGCACAGCCACCAAAAAGGCCCTGGAAAGCGTGCTGGCTCAAGGCGACATCAAAGGCAAAGCCGGGGAAGTTCAGATTCTCACCGCCGTCACTGAAGCGGCGGCCAAGCGCATTGTGCTGATGGGGCTGGGTAAAGCCACCGAACAAACTGAATCAGGCCTGCGCAAGGCACTGGCTGCCGCCGCCAGCGCCCTGAAAAGTACCGCGGCCAAAGACGCAGCACTGGCGCTGGATGATATTCAGGTGGGCGAGCGGGATGCGCACTGGGTGGCCCGTCAAGCTGTGGAACTGTTTGAGGCGGCGGCCTATACCTTCAACGCCTTCAAGAGCAAGAACAACCACAAACTGGTGAGCCTGAAAAAGCTCACACTGCTGACCAGCACCGAGCCCAAGTCTGTGGAACAAGGCGCGGCCATCGGCAAGGCCATCGCCAATGGCATGAATTACGCCCGCGACCTGGGCAATACGCCTCCCAACGTGTGCAACCCCAGCTACCTGGCCCAGGAGGCTCGCAACCTGGCCCGCGGCTGCCCCACCCTGACCACCAAGATCCTGGACGAAAAGCAGATGGCGGAACTGGGTATGAACTCCCTGCTGTCCGTGGGCAACGGCAGCGATACGCCCTCCAAACTGATCATCATGGAATACAAAGGCGGCCCTAAATCCCAGCAGCCTCACGTACTGGTGGGCAAAGGCATCACCTTCGACACCGGTGGCATCTCCCTGAAACCGGCTCCGGAAATGGACGCCATGAAGTGGGACATGTGTGGCGCCGCCTCGGTATTTGGCACCATGCAAGCCGTGGTGGAAATGAAGCTGCCCATGAATGTGGTGGGCGTGGTGGCCGCCGCCGAAAACATGCCCAGTGGCAAAGCCACGCGCCCGGGGGATATCGTGACCACCATGTCCGGCCAAACCGTGGAAATCCTCAACACCGATGCCGAGGGCCGGCTGGTACTGTGTGACGCCCTCACTTATGTGGAGCGCTTCAAGCCCGCATCGGTGGTGGACATCGCCACCCTCACCGGTGCCATCATTGTGGCACTGGGGCCATTCGCCAGCGGCATGATGAGCAACGACGAGGCCGTGGTGGAGAACCTGCAGGCCGCCGCCGACTACACCCAGGACAAGGTCTGGCGCCTACCCCTGTGGGACGAATATCAAGCGCTGTTGGACAGCCCCTTTGCCGACATCGGCAACATCGGCAACGCTGGCCCCAAAGCAGGCTCCATCACCGCGGCCTGCTTCCTGTCCCGGTTCACCAAAGCCTATCCCTGGGCCCATCTGGATGTGGCAGGCAGTGCCTTTAACGGGGGTGCCAATAAGGGCGCGACCGGCCGGCCGGTACCATTGCTCACCGAATACCTGTTGCGTCAGGTCAATTCATGACCCGGGTGGATTTCTATATTCTGCCGGAAGATAACCGGATCTCGCCGCTGAATTACGCGGCGAGGCTGGTGGAAAAGGCGTTTCGCCGGGGTCACCAGATATACATCCACACCCTGGATGAAGACCAGTCCCGGCTGCTGAGCGAGGAACTTTGGCAGCGGCCGGAGTCGTTCCTGGCCCACGGCACAGGCTCCAACAGCCCTCATCAGCCGATCCAGATTTCCCACCAGGGGGAACCTCAGCAACACGGGGATGTGATGGTGAACCTGGCCGGCACCATTCCACCCTTTTTTTCCCGTTTCCAGCGGGTCGCCGAAATTGTGCCGGGAAAACCGGAATCCAGGTCACAAAGCCGGGACAATTTTCGGTATTACAAAGAAAGAGGCTATGCTTTAAATACGCACAACATTTAGGTGATGGTAGCGAAACATGAGTCAGGGCGATCAAAAATCTCATATTAATCAGGAACAAAAGGACAAAATGCTGGATGATCTGGAGTCCCTGAGCAAGATGCTGGACGAGGATCTGGAAGACGACGAGGACACCCAGGTCATTCCTGAGGACATTCCGGTGCTGAAGAGTTTTGTGGACGATGTGCCGGTACTGAATGAGTCCCTTGAGGAAGCCCCCCCGAAGCCCGCCCCGGCCCCGGTAAGCCCGAACCCGGAACCGCCCACCCTGCAGGAAACCGACTCCATTGACCTGAATGCCGCCAAGTTCAGCACCCATCCGGTAAGCCGGCCCGCCGTCGGCAGCGGGGCGGCATTGGACATGAGTTTCCTGGACAAGGACCCCCTGGACATCAGCGAACGGGTCCGCAGCTATCGAGACAAGGGCGACATCGCACCGCCCCTACCACAGCATCAAGCCATGCAGCCTCCAGCCCAGCCGGCTCAATCTGCGCCCGCTCAAACCACACCCACCCACGCCGCGCCGTCTGTGCCCGTCGTCGCCGAAGCAACGGCCACAGAGGTTGCCAAAGCGGACTCCAGGGCAGAGGAGGTCACGCGACCGCTGAACCGTTTCCAGACCACCAGCAAGACCGAGAACCCATTCCTGCCCCGCTCCACCCTGGATAAGATCCGCGAAAACCACGCCTGGGAGCAAAACCGGGACCGGGATCGGGAAAACGACGCCTCCGCCCAATTACGCCGCCTGCTGCAGGACAATCCTCTCAACAAAGTCACCTTTGATGCCAACTCGAAGGAGGCCCAGGCCCTGCGCCAGAAAGCCAGTCAGATGGTCAACGAGGTGATCCGCGCCAACATGCCCCGCCTGGAAGCCGAGCTGCGCATGAAGCTGGAGCAGGAGGTGGACAGAATGTTCAAAGAGATCAAGAAAAATCCCCGCTAGATCGGTATACTTGTCGGCCGCCGCGGCTTCTTGCTTCGCGATCCGGTCGGCAGACCACCAAAGTCTTCAAAACACGCCGTGAACCCATCCCTGGGGGCTCGACAGCCGCGTCCATGCGGCTGACGGTTTTGAAGACTTTGGTGGCCTACCTCCCTCGCCTCAGTGGTCGCCCCGGCTCCCTTTTCGTTCGCAGTTAAAGACAAGAGACACCGGTGACCATGGAAAAGACCTTCAACCCAAGCGACATTGAAACCCGTTGGTATCAAACCTGGGAAGAAAAAGGCTACTTCAAGCCCACAGGCCAAGGCGACGCCTACACCATCATGATTCCACCGCCGAACGTCACCGGCAGCCTGCACATGGGCCACGGCTTCAACAACGCCGTCATGGACTGCCTGATTCGCTATCGCCGCATGCAAGGCCGCAACACCCTGTGGCAACCGGGCTGTGATCACGCCGGTATCGCCACCCAGATGGTGGTAGAGCGCCAACTGGCCGCGCAAGACATCACCCGCCATGACCTGGGCCGCGAGAAGTTCCTCGATAAAGTCTGGGAATGGAAGGAGCAGTCCGGCGGCACCATCACTCGCCAGATCCGCCGCCTGGGCTCGTCCGTGGATTGGTCCCGCGAGCGCTTCACCATGGACGAAGGCCTTTCCAACGCAGTGAAAGAAGTGTTTGTTCGCCTGCACGAAGAAGGTCTGATTTACCGCGGCAAGCGCCTGGTGAACTGGGATCCGAAACTGCACACCGCCATCTCTGACCTGGAAGTGGAAAACATCGACCAGAAGGGCAGCATGTGGCACTTCCGCTACCCGCTGGCCAATGGCGCCAAAACCGCCGACGGCAAAGATTACATCATCGTCGCCACCACCCGTCCCGAAACCATGCTGGGCGATACCGCGGTGGCGGTGAACCCGAAAGACGAGCGCTATCAGGCCCTGATCGGCAAAACCCTGACCCTGCCGCTGGTGAACCGCGAGATCCCCATCATCGCCGATGATTACGTCGACATCGAATTCGGCACCGGCTGCGTGAAGATCACGCCTGCGCACGACTTCAACGATTACGACGTGGGCAAGCGCCACAACCTGCCGCTGGTGAACGTGCTCACCATCGACGCCGCCATCCGCGATCAGGCCGAGGCCTTCAATTTTGACGGCACGGTGAATCTGGAGGTCAGCACCGAGATCCCCGATGTGTACCGTGGTGATGACCGTTTCGTGGCCCGCAAAAAGATCGTCGAGGATCTGGACACGCTGGGCCTGTTGGAGAAAATCGACGACCACGCTTTGAAGGTGCCCAAGGGCGACCGGTCTGGCGTCGTGGTCGAGCCCTTCCTTACAGACCAATGGTACGTGCGCGTGGCCCCGTTGGCCGAACCCGCAATCAAAGCGGTGGAAAACGGCGACATCCAGTTCGTGCCCAAGCAGTACGAAAACATGTACTTCGCCTGGATGCGCGACATTCAGGATTGGTGTATCTCCCGCCAGTTGTGGTGGGGCCACCGCATCCCCGCGTGGTATGACAACGCCGGCAACGTGTACGTGGGCCGCAACGAAGCCGAAGTGCGCGCCAAGCACAACCTGGGTGACGACATCGCCCTGCATCAGGATGAAGACGTGCTGGACACCTGGTTCAGCTCTGCCCTGTGGACCTTCTCCACCCTGGGCTGGCCCGACGATCTGGAAACCCTCAAAACCTTCCACTCCACCGACGTGCTGGTCACCGGTTTCGACATCATCTTCTTCTGGGTCGCACGCATGATCATGCTGACCGGCCACTTCACCGGCGAAGTGCCGTTCAAGACCGTCTACGTCCACGGTCTGGTTCGCGACGCCCAGGGCCAGAAGATGTCCAAGTCCAAGGGCAACGTGCTCGACCCGATCGACCTGATTGACGGCATCGACCTGGAAACGCTGGTGGCCAAGCGTACCGGCAACATGATGCAGCCGCAGAAGGCGCGCGCGATCGAGAAAGCGACCCGCAGCGAGTTCCCGGAAGGGATCGAGGCCCACGGCACCGACGCGCTGCGCTACACCTTCCTGTCGCTGGCGACCACCGGGCGCGACATCAAGTTCGACATGGGCCGTCTCGACGGTTACCGCAACTTCTGCAACAAGCTGTGGAACGCTTCGCGCTACGTGCTGATGAATGCCGAGGGTCAGGATGTCGGACTCGGTGGCGAGCCCGTCGAGCTGTCGCTGGCGGATCGCTGGATCATCTCGCGCCTGCAGCAGACCGAAGCCCAGGTCACCAGGGCGCTGGAAGAGTACCGTTTCGACCACGCTTCCCAGGCGCTCTACGACTTCGTCTGGAACGAGTATTGCGACTGGTATCTTGAGCTTTCCAAGCCGGTGCTGTGGGAGGATGACGTACAGGGAAGTACTAATGCCGCGGGAGACAGGATATCGGGAGCGGCCGAGCTGGATAAAAGAAAGCGCGGCACCCGGCGCACGCTGGTCCGCGTGCTAGAGGTGATCCTGCGCCTGGCGCATCCGATGATGCCGTTCATCTCCGAGGAGATCTGGCAACGCGTCGCGCCGCTGGCCGGCACGCTTGCGCAAACGGCGGATGCCGGTAGCGCAAGCCTGATGAACCAGCCCTGGCCGGAAGCCGATGCATCGCGCATCGACGAGCAGTCGATCCGCGACATCGAATGGCTCAAGGGCGTGATCGTCGCGGTGCGCAACATCCGCGCCGAGATGAATATCGCGCCCGGCAAGCCGCTGGATGTGCTGCTGACCAAGGGTGACGCCGGCGATCGCGACCGCCTCGAGGCCAACCGCCTGTTCCTCTCCAAGCTGGCCAAGCTGCAAAGTGTCAGTTGGCTCGACGATCCGGCACAGGCACCGCTGTCGGCGACGCAACTGGTCGGCGACATGGAAGTGCTGGTGCCGATGGCTGATCTGATCGACAAGGACGCGGAACTGCAGCGTCTGGCCAAGGAGATCGACAAGCAGGACAAGCTGATCGTCGGCATCGAGAAGAAGCTGGGCAACGAGAGCTTCGCCGCCAAGGCACCGGAAGCGGTCGTCGAGAAGGAACGCGGCAAGCTCAAGGAGTATCTGGCGGCGCGTCAGGTGCTGGTCGAGCAGCGGACCAAGATCATGGATTTGTAAGCAGCACGCCACGTTCGATGGCTGCCCATCCAGGACGGCACTGCGCCCAGGGATGAACCTGGGCGCAAGCCGCCAGCCATTGCGTGGCTCGCTCGGCCGGCGTGCCTATCGCGCTTGCCGCTGACACACCGAGCCAGCCCTCACCCCTCACCAGCCTCCACACACATTCGATTTCCGATCGCGACCGCTTGTGTTCAAGCCTCGCTGGTTTCCAGTGCGCGCTCGACCCCTTGCACCAGCCGCTCCGCATTGTCCGATGCCGTCTTGCCCATGAACCCTTCGGCCACCATCCGGTCGCGTCCCGTGTCCTTGGCGGCATAGAGCCGGCGATCGGCCAATTCGATCAGATCTTGCAGCTGTGACTCCTCGTTCGACGTCGCGATGCCCATCGAGAGTGTCACCGGCAGCTTGATAGCATCGAACCGGCAAGGATACTGCGCCAGCCGCTTTCGGATCCGCATGGCTGCCCCGATGGCATCGGGCTTGCTCGTATCGGGCAACAGCAACAGGAACTCTTCACCCCCGACTCGGCCGACACTATCTTCGTCACGCAGCGACTGCCGCAGCAGACGAGCCAGGTGTTGGAGCACGGCGTCACCTGCGGTATGTCCATGGTTGTCGTTGATATCCTTGAAGTGATCGGCGTCCACCAGCACGACGACGAAGTCACGCTGGGCTCGCCAGTAGAACGAAGCCCGCTCGAAGATGGCGCGTCGATTGAGCACGCGGGTCAGGGAGTCGTGCATGGCATCGCGCCGGTAGCGATATTC
>JAYZEN010000006.1:0-136289 GCA_036337295.1 Pseudomonadota bacterium | reverse complement strand
CTTATTGCTTCTAACAAATTGTTAAAGAACGTCTTTTCTATCCCACCCTCTTCAGGCAAGGACGCGTATTCTACTCTTTCAACCTATCGTGTCAACCTGTTTTTTAACCCGATCAACACGCTCAATTCGTAGAACCCGCCTGCCGCATCACGCCAGCTCAACGCCCCGTTTTGCGTCCTTCTCCGGACCAGCTGCCTCATCTCTGAGCGCCTATCCCGTCGAAGTGGTGCGCATTATAGGCATCTCCATTTCAACGTCAACGCTTTTTTTAACTAAAGTTTCAACATCTTATGCTTGATTTTTTGCTTGTTTCCAAAACGAGATCAACGTCTCCGCTGGAAGCCGCAGAGCTTACAGCGCGCAGGAAAATCAAGCTTAATTTGACGGCGTGAAAAGAGTGTAGCCGGGGGCCGGAACTTTGCCGAATTATTTCCGCCCCAAGCGCCAGCGAATAGCGAACAGCAGGGCCAGCGCAAGGAAAAACAGTGTGACCTGGAGGTAGTCGAGCTTGGCGATCCAGACCATATGGAGCATTCCCAGCACAGCCACCAGGTAAACCAACTTGTGCAACAGGCCCCACCGGCGCCCAAGGCTACGGCGGGCAGCCCGGGTGGAGGTCAGAGCAAGCGGCACCATCAGCAGCCAGGCCAGCAGCCCAACATAAATGTACGGTCGCTGGGTCACCTCCTCCATCACAATACCCCAGTCGAACCCCGCCCAAACACTGATGAACGCGGCAAGGTGCAGCGAAATATAGGCAAACGCCCACAAGCCGAGGGCCCGCCGATAGGCCACCCACTGGGGAACGCCGGTTAATATGCGCAGCGGGGTGAGACTCAGGGAAGCCCAAAGACTACAGGCTCCATAAAAACCCAACTCGCGAACCAGGCGCTCAGCGGGGTCGGCACCGATTTCGCCGGAGAGCACCAGATAACCCAGCCACACCAGAGGCAGGAACGCCCCAAAGTGGACAACGAAGCGCAGCATCAAACCACTCGGACTCAATCAGTAATGGGTTTTGAGGTTCATGCCGGCATAGAGGGACCCAACCTGCGCCTCGTAACCGTTAAATTTTTGCGTCGGTATCCAGTTCGGATCCCAGATACTGTTGGGCAGGCGGCGCTCCCGCTTTTGACTCCAGCGCGGATGATCCACCTCAGGGTTCACATTGGCAAAGAAGCCGTATTCCTGTGCAGCCAATTGTTGCCAGGTGGATCGGGGTTCTTTGTCAACGAATTGTATTTTGACGATGGATTTTATGCTTTTGAAACCATACTTCCATGGCACCATGAGGCGCAACGGCGCGCCACTCTGAGGCAACAAGGCCTTGCCGTAGACGCCCGTGACCATAAGCGTCAATGGGTGCAGCGCTTCGTCCATGCGCAAGCCCTCTACGTAGGGCCAGGGGATGGTAGACCGGCCAAACTTCTGTGCGGGAAAACGATCCGGGTCCACCAGTGTCTCGAAGCGTACGTACTTGGCCTTGGAAGTAGGCTCGAAGCGCTTGATCAGATCGGCCAACGGAAATCCAACCCAGGGTACCACCATAGACCAGGCTTCCACGCAGCGAAAACGATAGACACGATCTTCGAATGCGTGGGGCCGCAGTATGTCTTCCAGCGTATAGTGGCCAGGCTTGGCCACCTCACCTTCCACCTTGACCCGCCAGGGGTCGACTTTGAATCCTTCGCTGTTGTTCACCGGGTCATTCTTGCCGGTACCGAACTCATAAAAGTTGTTATAGGTCACCACGTCTTTATAGGGCGTTGGCGTTTCTGAAGTGGAAGACGGCCATTTACTACTGTTGGCCAACTTGGTTTTCATCATGGTTTGCCAAGTAACATCCTGCTCTAACGCCATTGCAGGCACACTCTTCAGTGTTGCCAGCCCGGCCCCCATTATGCCCGCAGCCTTTAGCCAGTCGCGCCGCGACCAATAACCGGTTTCAGGTGTAATTTCGAAGGATTTTGGCTCGGTTTTGTCTCGTGACCTGATCAACATCGGGAAGCGCCTCATCTAACAGTTATAAGTTAGATGTAGTCGCCTCCCGGATGTTTCATTTTTTTCGTTTGAAGGCCAGCAGCGGACCGCTGATCGCGTAGATGAGGAAAATCGCCAGCAGCATGCCGGCCGGGTAGGATGCCACCACCGCCAATACCAGCACCACCACCAGAATGGCCACGAAGGGCACCCGGCCTTTGAAGTCCAACTCCTTGAAACTATTATATTTTACGTTACTGACCATCATCACGGCAGCAAACGCGGTAAGCAGCGCCGCAATACCGGCCACCGCCCGGCCATCAAAACCGCTCTCGGTGCCAAACCAAACCATTCCTGCGACCACAGCAGCGGCAGCAGGACTGGGAAGACCGGTGAAATAGCGCTTATCTGCGGTATCAATCTGGACATTGAAGCGCGCCAAGCGCAAAGCGGCACAGGCGGCGAAGACAAACGCCACCATCCAGCCAATCTTGCCCAGACTGGACAGTGACCAGGAATAAGACACCAATGCCGGCGCCACCCCAAAGGAGATGCAGTCGGACAGACTGTCATATTGCGCTCCGAACTCGCTCTGGGTGTTGGTCATGCGGGCGACTCGACCATCCAGCCCATCCAGAATCATCGCCACGAACACCGCCATGGCGGACTGCTCAAACATGCCGTTCATGGCCGCCACAATGGCGTAAAACCCTGAGAACAGCGCACCGGTCGTGAACAGGTTGGGCAACAGATAGACGCCCTTGCGGCGGATCTTCTTGCCACCCACAACCTCTTCACCTTCCACCACTTCAAAAGTGACGCCATAATCCTCAAACTCAGGGTGCTCAGCTGGATCAGTCGGAGCGGCGGCAGAGTCGGGAGCAGCTTTAGCGTTGGCCTGCTGTGCCGGTTCGGCTTTAGGCTCATTTTTCTGGTTGGCTTTCTCTACCATATTGGCACCTTCTACCCCTGAATCTTTGCATCTTCTTGCGTTTCTAAACTATTGGCACTGCCGGTGCGTGCTGAACACACACGCTCTACCTTTCAGTTAATGTGGAGCGTCACCGACAATTTTGCAACCACATTACAATAATTTGATGACCGAAAACAAAAAACGCGGCAATCGCCGCGTTTCTTGCCTCAACAGACCCGATCAGTTCTTGGATTTGTCGATGATTTTATTAGCCTGAATCCAAGGCATCATTTCACGCAGTTTGGCACCCACTTGTTCAATGGGGTGTGCCGCGTTGTTGCGACGGTAGGCTGTCATGGAAGGATAGTTGTGTGCACCTTCTGAGATAAACATCTTGGCGTATTCACCGTCCTGAATGCGCTTCAGCGCATTGCGCATGGCTGCACGGGACTGATCGTTGATCACTTCCGGGCCGGTCACATACTCTCCGTACTCCGCGTTGTTGGAGATGGAGTAGTTCATGTTGGCAATGCCGCCTTCGTACATCAGATCGACGATCAGCTTCAGTTCGTGCAGACACTCAAAGTAGGCCATTTCCGGAGCGTAACCGGCTTCCACCAGGGTTTCAAAACCCGCTTTAACCAGCTCAACTGCACCACCGCACAACACAGCCTGCTCGCCGAAAAGGTCAGTTTCAGTTTCGTCTTTGAAGGTGGTTTCGATGATACCGGTACGACCACCGCCCACACCACAGGCATAGGACAGAGCGACATTCTTGGCATTACCGGAAGCATCCTGATAAATAGCGATCAGGTCAGGGATGCCGCCGCCTTTCACGAATTCGGAACGCACTGTGTGACCGGGCGCCTTAGGAGCAACCATGATCACGTCCAGATCTGCGCGGGGTACCACCTGATTGTAGTGAATCGCAAAACCGTGAGCAAAAGCCAGTGTCGCACCCTGTTTCAGGTTGGGCTCGATTTCTGTCTTGTAGAGCTGGGCCTGGAATTCGTCCGGGGTCAGGATCATGATCAGATCCGCCCACTGCACCGCTTCCGGTACCGCCTTGACACTCAGGCCAGCCGCTTCGGCTTTGGCCGCAGAAGCAGAACCTTCACGCAGAGCCACGACAACTTCAACGCCGGAATCCTTCAGGTTGTTTGCGTGTGCATGGCCTTGTGAGCCGTAACCGATGATTGCCACTTTCTTGCCCTGGATAATGGAAAGGTCGCAATCTTTGTCGTAATAAACTTGCATGGGTCTTCCTCTATATGTAAATGCTATATATGTAAATGCTATCTTCGCAATAATGTAATGAGTTGCTGTTTCATTTGCCGGCTTACAATGCCAGCACCTTGTCGCCACGGGCAATGCCGGACACCCCGGAACGCACCACCTCCAGAATGGAGGCCTCCCCCACGGATTCCAGGAAAGCATCCAGTTTGTCACTGGCTCCCGCCAGCTGCACGGTGTATACCGAGCTGGTGACGTCGACTATCTGGCCACGGAAGATGTCAGCGGTTCGCTTGATTTCAGCACGCTGGGCACCCGTGGCCTTCAATTTCACCAACATGAGCTCACGCTCGATATGGGCCCCCTCACTCAGGTCCACCAATTTTACCACTTCGATCAGCTTGTTCAGCTGCTTGGTGATCTGCTCGATGGTCCGATCCGAGCCACTGGTGGTCAGGGTTAAACGGGACAGCGTCGGATCATTGGTGGGCGCCACGGTCAGCGTTTCAATGTTATAGCCACGCTGGGAGAATAGGCCCACAACCCGCGACAACGCACCTGGTTCGTTTTCCATCAGGATTGAGATAATTCGTCGCATGATCAGGTTCGCTCCGTTTTGCTCAGCCACATGTCACGCATGGAGCCTTCTTTAATCTGCATGGGGTAAACGTGCTCAGTGGGGTCCACAGAGATGTCCATGAATACCAGACGATCCTTCAGGTCGAACGCTTCTTTCATGGCGCCTTCCAGATCTCCCGGCTTGGTCACCCGCATACCCACATGACCATAGGCTTCCGCCAGCTTGATAAAGTCCGGCAGGGACTCTTCATAGGTGGAGCTGGAATGGCGGCCCTGATACTGCATATCCTGCCACTGACGCACCATGCCCAGGGACTGGTTGTTAAGGTTGATGATCTTCACCGGGAAGTGGTACTGCAGACAGGTGGACAACTCCTGGATGTTCATCTGGATACTGCCTTCACCAGTGACACAGGCAACGGTGGCATCCGGTCGCGCGACCAGGCAACCCATGGCCGCCGGCAGGCCGAAGCCCATGGTGCCCAGGCCGCCGGAGTTGATCCACTGACGGGGATGCTTGAACTTGTAGTACTGGGCGGCGAACATCTGGTGCTGCCCCACATCGGAGGTGACGATGGCCTCACCATTGGTGACCCGATACAGCGCCTCGATAACCTGTTGTGGTTTGAGCAAGTCAGGAGTGGTTTCATAGCGCATGCCATGATACGCGCGCCAGGCATCAATCTGCTTCCACCAGGCTTCGATGGCCTGCTGGTCCGGCTTCTCGTCGGTTTTCTCCAGCTGCTCAAGCATCTCCTTCAGAACTTGATCCACGGGGCCCACGATGGGGATGTCCACCGGTATATTCTTGGCAATGGAGGCCGGGTCCACATCCACGTGGATGATCTTGGCATTAGGGCAGAATTTGGCCGTGTGGTTGGTAACACGGTCATCAAAACGGGCGCCGATGGCCATCACCACGTCGGCGTGGTGCATGGCCATATTGGCTTCGTAGGTGCCGTGCATTCCCAGCATACCCACGAACTGCGGGTCATCGCCCGGGAAACCGCCGAGGCCCATCAGAGTGTTGGTGCAGGGGAAACCCATTTTTCGCACCAGCTCGGTCAGCTCAGCGGCGGAATTGCCCTGAATGACACCCCCACCGGTGTAGAAAATCGGGCGCTTGGCGGCCATCAACAGATCCACGGCTTTCTTGATCTGACCGGAATGCCCCTTGGACACCACGTTGTAGGAGCGCAGTTTCACCTTGGCGGGGTAGTTGTACTCATAGGTGATGGCCGGATTGGTCAGATCCTTGGGAATATCCACAAGCACCGGGCCGGGCCGGCCGGTACTGGCTATATAGAAAGCTTTCTTGATGGTCGCCGGGATGTCTTCCGTCTTTTTGACCATGAAGCTGTGCTTCACGATGGGACGGGTACAACCCACGATGTCGGTTTCCTGGAAGGCATCATCGCCGATCCAGTCGGACTGCACCTGCCCGGTGATGACCACCAGGGGAATGGAATCCATGTAGGCGGTGGCAATACCGGTGACGGTATTGGTGGCGCCGGGGCCAGACGTTGCCAGGCAGACGCCTGTCTTGCCGCTGGTTCGGGAAAACGCATCCGCCATGTGGGCTGCTGCCTGCTCATGGCGAACCAGCACATGGCTAATGCTTTTTTGTTGAAACAGCGCGTCATATATATGCAGAACGGCACCACCAGGGTAGCCGAACACGGTCTCTACTCCCTCGTCCTTTAAAGCCCGGACGAGCATTTCTGCACCAGAAAGAAGTTCCACGATCTCACACCTTAATCCTGAGCAAGCAGCATCAGTCCCAATGACCGATCAGCCCTTGCCCAAGCCTGTTACTATCCAATTAAAGTCATGAATGTCAGTTCCACCCCATTGCATTACCAATCAATCGGGGCGGCCTGTGGGTCAAAGCTAGCTTGGCAATCAGAGCACGGGGGTTTTGGCCCAATTGCCTCATACGCTGTTAAGCCTATGATTTATCTAGCGAGATCGACGGGGTATGGCAGGGAAGCCGGCACGCGGGGCCTGCCCAAATGTGGCGATACTCTCGCTCTAGCGCAAATCGGTCAGGTTTCTCCCAGCGATTTGCACCCACCTCAGTGAGCCGCATATCTTGACGACGGATGTAAATTTTGTCAATAGAGTATCTTTATGTGGAAAACCATGAACTTAGCGCAGTTTCACCTATACTTTTCAAATAGCGCCTCAATAGCGCTGCTGAATTCACAAAATGAGCGCGAATTCCTGCGAACCCGGCGCCCAACCAGCTATAGTTAGAGTAGTTACTTCACAGATTAGAGCAACGTCATGATAAAAAAACCATTACTGCTGCTGTCCGCCCTGTGCATATCCCTGCTGATCTCGCCTGCCAGCCACGCCGGCAAGTTCTACAAATGGGTGGATTCACAGGGGGTCACGCACTATGGTGAGAACCCGCCGGACACCGAAACCGCCTCGGTGGTGAACGTGAAAACCGGTGCCTCCAGTGATCAGGAGCAGGCCATTGAAAAACTGGAGGAAAAGCGCAAGGCAGCGGAAACCGCCCAGCAAGCCCCTCAGGAAGAATCCGCTGTTGAGAAACAGAACCGTGAGATTATGGCCAACAATTGCAAGATCCAGCGCCAGAATCTGGCGCAGCTCAAGGCCAACCGCCGGGTCAAGGAAACCGATGCCAACGGTGAAGTACGTTATCTCGGCGAAGATGAGATCAAGAAACGGGTTGAGGAAGTCGGTAAGTATATCGACGAAAACTGCAAAGGCCTCTGATCCCTTCCGCCCCACCTATGTGGGGCCTGGCTATCCCCTCATTCCCCCTGCCTGCTGAGATGACAGCGACTGCGCTCCCTGACGCTCCTTGAAAAACTGCAGCAGCCGCTCCCGGTTCAGCGGCTTGGCCAAATGTGCATCCATGCCCGCCCTGAAGGCCTTGTCTTTGAACTCTTCGAAGGCGTGGGCGGTCAGCGCAACGATCGGTACAGGCCTCAATCCATGGGCCCGCTCATATTCCCTGATGCGACGGGTGGCCTCGTAGCCATCCATCTCCGGCATTTCACAGTCCATCAACACGTAGTCGTAGGTTTGCCCCAATTGCTGATAATGCTGCAATGCCTCCACGCCGTTGGCCACCAGGTCCAGCTGTTCCACCCAGGGCTTTAGCAACGCCTGAATGACCAATTGATTCACTGCGTTGTCTTCAGCCACCAGCAGCCGCAGCTTCTTCTCATCAGAATCAAGGGTTGGCAGGCCCTGCGCAACAACACCTCCTGAGCGGCTGGCAGGATCGTGACCAGGCATCGTGTTCGGTTCCCAGCCCAACCAGGCATTAATATTGAAGGGAGTTTCGTCGGTGTGACCAGAGGCGGGGGTCTCCTGATAGAGAGTGCAGGTGATGCTTCGGTCTACACAAACAATGTGGATTGATCCAGGCGGGACTCCGTCGCTTTCATTGCCGAACACCGCCACACCCTCCGTTTGCAGGCATTGTTTGAGGAACACCTCCAGGGGTGAGTAGTCCATATGGGTCACGACGGCTGGCGGCTCGGCGCTACGTCGCACCGTTGAACCGCCCGGCACCACCGGCAACTCCAGTTCAACCCGGAACTCACTGCCCTCGCCCTCCCGACTGCTGACGCTGATACTCCCGGCCATCGCTTCCACCAGACGTTTGCTGATGGCAAGCCCCAGTCCGGTGCCGCCGTATTTGCGGCTGGTGGAGCCGTCCCCCTGACTGAAGGATTGGAACAATCGCTCTTGGGCGGATGTCGACAACCCGATGCCGGAATCCGACACCTCGATCCGCACCGTCTGGGTAGCGCAACCCTCCGCCACTTGCCCCTCTTCCACGCACACCTCATCCACGCACACCACGCGAACAAACACATGGCCCCGTTCTGTAAACTTAATGGCATTGCCGACCAGATTGAACACCACCTGCTTGAGCCGGGTGGGATCACCCATCAATGGGCTTTTCAGGGAGGGGCTGACAAAGGATGCCATTATCAGAGACTTCTGCCGCGCCGATGCCGCAAAGATCCCCACGGCGTCATTGATGATCTGATGCAACGACATGGGAATGGATTCCAGTTTCAGCTTACCGGATTCAATCTTGCTGATGTCCAATATGTCATTGAGGATGTTCAACAGCAGCATGCCGGAGCTTTCGATGGTGCCCACCATGCGGGACTGCTCTTTATTGAGCGGCGTCTCCTTCAGCAGGTCCAGCATGCCCAACACGCCGTTCATCGGGGTGCGGATCTCATGGCTCATGACCGCGAGGAATTCACTTTTGGCTTTGCTCTCATATTTTGCCTCCATCAGTTCCCGTTCTGCCTTGATTTCTTTTTCCCGGGCCTGGAACTGAATTTTCTCCAGGTTCAGACGATCCTCGCGCAAGCGATTGATGCGCGCCGTTAACGCCAGTGACAACAGGATGGTCTCCAGGGCGGAGCCGATTTGCACCAGATTATGGGTGAACCAGTTGTAGGGCAGTAGTGCGAACTTGCTCATTGCCATCACCACGCAACCGAACACAAACACGTTCCAGGCCACGGTAAAAATACGGGCATCGATTTCATATTGAGACCAATGGCGAAGCCCCAGGTAACCGATGGTGGAAGCACTGGTTGCCGTCATAAAGGTAGAGATGGGAACCACATACTGATAGGGGAACACCAGACTGGCCAGGCACAACACCGGAGCGCCGACAATCTGCAACATAACCAGTTGATGCAAGAGGGGCGACACCTCTTTGATCCGAAGCATCTTGTTGGAAAACAGATTGGCACACCCGGTAGCAATGGGAATAAAGAAAGCGATGCTGACGGCGTTCCATTGTGGATGGCCCGGCCACAAAAACTGAAAAGCGGTTCCATACAATACGGTTTGAAACAGCAGCACCCCCACCATTGTGAAGACGTAATACAGATAAACAATATCGCGAACGCCCCACACTAGGAACAGGTTGTAGAAGATCATCGCCAACATTAACCCGTAGTACAGATTGAGCCAGGAAAGCCGGTGCTGATCCGCCTGCCAGAACTGGGACTCGCTCCATAGGGCCAAAGGTACCTGGATACCATTACCACCCTGAATTTTCAGATACACCGTGGACTCTGATTCCGGTGGGAAGGACAGGGGAAATACCAAGTTACGATGATTGATCGGGCGTTGCCGGAAGTCGACATTGTTGCCGATCTCCAGACTGCCCAGCGTGCGGTCACCCTGCATGTGGATGAGCTCAACCCGGCCCAACAGGGGATAACCCACTTCCAGCAAACGGGACAGCGTGTCGACTTGGGGGTTGCTGACGGTAAATCGTAACCAGAGCGTGTCGTGGGTAAAGCCGAAATTGGGCACCGTATCGGTGTGCCGTTGCCAGGCAGATTCCGCCGGGAGGTTCTGACTTGAACCGGCTTCATGCAACAACACATATTCCAGCTGGGCATAATTGAATTGCCCGGCCTTGTCGCCTTCGCTCTCGGACAGGTTCAGTTCCGCCAGAGCCACCGGCGCACCGAGCATGTGCAACAGGATGAAAATAAAAACAAACGTGCGCAAACCACCACACCACTTTGCGGATTGATTACCGGAAACGACCAAAGCGGAAAAAACTCAATTAGGAAATTGGCCTTGGCACCATTCGTACTACACATCAATCTATTAAGAATAGTACGAATCCCGAGGCTGCGCCGGAAGCATGCAAACGGCAGAGGCCCGGACATGCCCGGGCCTCTTCGAGGGAGTTAACCTGTTGAATGTGTGGTTATTTGGTGAAGCGGATAACGTTTTCCACCAGGGCGCCGCGAATGGTATCCCCGGGCAGAAACTCCCCACTCAGAATGGACTGGGCCAGGGGATTTTCGATCTCCCGCTGAATCGCCCGCTTCAAGGGCCTCGCACCGTACACCGGATCGAAGCCTGCTTCCACCAGACGGGCCATCACCTCGTCTGACAAGTCGAGGGCGAGATCCCGATCCGCCAGGCGTTTACGCAGGTTGGCCAGCTGGATCTCAGCAATGCCCTTGATCTGCTCATTCAACAGTGGATGGAAGACCACGAGCTCATCGATGCGGTTGATCAACTCCGGCCGGAAGTGCGTGGCCACGATGTCCATCACCGCGGCTTTCATACGGTCGTATTGCTCTTCGCCTGCCATAGTCTGAATGACGTCAGAGCCCATGTTGGAGGTCATGACAATAACCGTGTTGCGGAAATCCACGGTACGCCCCTGCCCGTCGGTAAGGCGTCCATCCTCCAGCACCTGCAGAAGAATATTGAACACATCAGGGTGCGCTTTCTCCACCTCATCCAGCAAAATCACGGAATAGGGTTTGCGGCGCACGCTCTCGGTCAGGTAACCGCCTTCTTCGTAGCCCACATAGCCTGGCGGGGCACCGATCAACCGGGCCACGGAGTGCTTCTCCATAAACTCGGACATATCGATGCGCACCAACGCCTCCTCGGTATCAAACAGGAACGTCGCCAAGGCTTTACACAGTTCGGTTTTACCCACACCGGTGGGCCCCAGAAAGAGGAATGATCCGTTGGGTCGGTTCGGGTCAGCCAAGCCGGCGCGGGAACGACGGATGGCATCAGACACCGCTTTGATGGCCTCATCCTGTCCCACCACACGCTGATGCAAGGCATCCTCCATCTTCAGCAGTTTTTCCCGCTCGCCTTCCAGCATTTTGGACACGGGAATACCGGTCCACTTGGACACCACCTCGGCGATTTCCTCTTCCGTTACCTTATTGCGCAGCAGTTTCATTTCCATCATTTCCGCCTGGGCCGCCATGTCCAGCTGCTTTTCCAACGCGGGAATACGACCATACTGCAACTCGGACATTTTGGTGAGGTCGCCGCTGCGACGGGCCTGCTCCAGATCAATACGCGCCTGTTCCAGATCCGCCTTGATCTGCTGACTGCCGTGCAGTGAGGCTTTCTCTGCGGTCCAGACCTCATCCAGATCCGCGTACTCTTTTTCAATTTTATCGATGTCGTCGTTGAGTTTGTCCAGACGTTTGCGGGAGGCTTCGTCTTCCTCTTTTTTCAGCGCTTCCCGTTCCATCTTCAGCTGGATCAGGCGACGGTCCAGGCGATCCAACTCTTCCGGCTTGGAATCCATCTCCATGCGAATACGGCTGGCGGCCTCATCGATCAGGTCAATGGCTTTGTCCGGCAACTGCCGATCCGTGATGTAGCGTTGGGACAATTTGGCGGCTTCCACAATGGCGGAGTCGGTGATGTTGACGCCGTGATGCACTTCGTAACGCTCTTTCAATCCGCGCAGAATGGCAATGGTGTCTTCCACCGAGGGCTGATCCACCAACACCTTCTGAAAGCGGCGCTCCAAGGCGGCATCCTTTTCGATGTACTGACGGTATTCATCCAGCGTGGTGGCGCCGACGCAATGCAACTCACCCCGGGCCAACGCCGGCTTCAGCATATTGCCGGCATCCATGGCGCCTTCGCTTTTGCCGGCACCGACCATGGTATGCAGCTCATCAATGAAGAGGATCACACTGCCCTCTTCTTTTGCCAGTTCATTCAACACGGACTTGAGGCGCTCCTCGAACTCACCGCGATATTTGGCACCAGCCAGCAGCGAGCCCATGTCGAGGGACAGCACGCGCTTGTTTTTGAGGCCTTCCGGCACTTCTCCGTTCACCACCCGTTGCGCCAGGCCTTCCACGATGGCGGTTTTACCCACACCGGGTTCCCCGATCAACACCGGATTGTTTTTGGTGCGACGTTGCAACACCTGGATGGTGCGCCGGATTTCATCATCGCGGCCGATCACCGGGTCCAGTTTGCCGTCGGCAGCGCGCTTGGTCAGGTCCAGAGTGTATTTCTCCAGCGCCTGACGGGATTCTTCCGCATTGGGATCGTTCACTTGTTCACCCCCACGAATTTTTTCAATGGCTGTTTCCAGATCCTGCCTGCTGATGCCCAGCTTTTTGAAGATCTGTCCGGTGGCACCTTTGTCCTCCACCATGGCCAGCAGCACGATTTCACTGGAAATGTATTTGTCACCACGCTGCTGCGCGTATTTATCCGCCACGTTCAGAATGCGCCCCATGTCATTGGACATGTGCACGTCGCCATCGTGGTTCTGCACCTGGGGCAAACGGATCAGTTGGGCGGTGACTTCGTCCTTCAACTGGCCCACATTGGCACCAGCCTGCGCCAGCAACGGTTTAATGCTGCCACCGGCGTCTTCCAGCATGGCCGACAGCACGTGCACCGGCTCAATAAAGTTATGATCCCGCCCCACTGCAATCGACTGGGCATCGGACAACGCCATCTGCAGTTTGCTGGTCAATCGGTCAATTCGCATGTAATACCCTCGTAATCTTTTCTGCTCTGCCCTAAGGCTCTGCGGCGCACCTAAACGCCCCTTAAACTGCTTTACAATTTGGGGGCGTAAAGGCGCTTTTTCAACGCCTTTGAGCATTTAAAGGGGAAAACGAAGCGGCGTTATTGAGCTGGATCAATCCAGATCAGGGACAACAGGCGCCCGGTCACCGGCTGGCGGCGAAAGGAGAAGAAACGGGGATCACCGAAGGTACAGTGGCGACCACCGGAAATGTGCCGTACGCCGGCGTGCTGCAAGCGGGCTCGGGCCAAGCCAACCAAATCACATTGCCAGCGTTGCCGAGGGTTACGTTCAAAACAGGTGCTGAGGTGGGGGGCCTGCTGCACAAAGGCGTCCCGCACGTCGTCCCCCACCTCATAGTTGGGCTGGCTGATGGCTGGCCCAAGCCAGACAAGAATCTCCACGGGATCGGCCTGGAATGTTTGCAGGGTGGCTTCCAATACGCCATCCGCCAGGCCACGCCAACCGGCATGGGCCAGGGCCACCTCATCGCCTGCTGCGCTGGCAAAAAAAGCGGGTAAACAGTCCGCTGTGTGCAGGGTACACACCTGCCCGGGCTGCCTGGTGTAGACACCGTCGGCTTCCCGCTCGAGCCCGTCGCCTTGCGCCTCCACTACCTGGGTACCGTGTACCTGCCGCAGCCATTGCGGTTCGGAATGCCACTGAAAGTAGCCGGACAACGCAGCACGGCAGGCCGCCACCGACACCGGGTCGTCCCCCACATGGTTGGCGGTGTTGAAACCGTCATAGGGTGGTTGCGAGCAGTCCCCATACCGGGTTGTGCACCAGGCCCGCACCCCCGGCAGCGACCAGTCCGGTTGCAACCAATGGGCCGGATAGCCGTCACTGATCGCTGGTAACGTCATCCCGCAGCACCTTGATCATGTCGCGAAAATCCTCTGGCAGCGGCACTTCCCACTCGCAGTATTCGCCGGTGGCCGGGTGCTCCACCCCCAGCTTCCTGGCATGCAGGGCCTGACGTTTGAACTGGCGCAGGGCTTCCACTAATTCAGCGGTGGCACCCTTGGGAATACGCAGCCGCCCGCCGTAGGTGGGGTCACCCAGCAGTGGGTACTGTATGTGGGCCATGTGCACCCGGATCTGGTGGGTGCGCCCGGTTTCCAGTTGCACCCGGATGTGAGTGTGCGCCCGGAAGCGCTCAATCAACCGATAATGGGTCACCGCGGGTTTGCCTGAGTGGGTCACGGCCTGCCGGGTACGCTGGGTCGGATGACGCCCGATGGGCTCATCCACCTTGCCGCCGCCGGTCATGACACCCTGGACAATGGCTTCATACTCCCGGAAGGCGGTTTTTTCCTGCAACTGGGACACCAGGGAGGCGTGGGCCTTGAGAGTCTTGGCCACCACCAGCAGACCGGTGGTGTCTTTGTCAATGCGGTGCACGATCCCCGCCCGGGGCAACGTGGCCAATTCCGGCGCATGGTGCAACAGGGCGTTCAACAGAGTACTGTCGCGATTGCCCGCGGCCGGATGCACCACCAGCCCCGCTGGCTTGTTGATCAGCAGCAGGTGCTCATCCTCATGGACAACGTCCAGGTCAATGGGCAGGGGCTCCCAGCTCTGCTCTGGCTCCAATTCGGCGTCAATGGTCAGGCTCTCGCCGCCGATGACCTTCTCCCGCGGCTTACGGGTCTGCCCGTTGACCGTCAGCTCGCCCCGCTTGATCCAGGCCTGCAGACGGGAACGGGAAAAATCCGGAAACAGCTCCGCTGCCACCTGATCCAGCCGCTGGCCGGCCTGCTCATCGGTCACCTGGGCACTGAGTTGTATTTGCTGGGTCATGGAACTCTCTCTTAACGCGGGGGTCGGATATTTTACCTGATAATCAGGGCAGAAACCTGACTTTGCTGCGGTGGGCTGCCCTGGGCGTTCAAACTGGCTATAATGCCCGCTTCGAAAATAATAATCGTGGACTAAAACACCCTATGCTGTTTCGGCGAACTACTTTGATCCAACGTCTGGGCCTGACCCTCGCTACCCTGGTGTTGCTGGCGGGCTGTGCCTCTGGCCCCAAAACCCCGCAACTGTCGGAGCGGCAGTTTTACGAAGACGCCCAGGCGGCCATCAAAGCCAACAACATGAGCCTGGCCATTGAGCGGCTGCAGGGTCTGGAATCCCGCTACCCCTTCGGCCGCTATGCATCCCAGGCCAAACTGGATCTCATCTACTGTCATTACCGCGCCCTGGATTATGAGGCCTCCGCGGCCACCGCCGAGCGCTTCGTCAACACCCACCCGGATCACCCGCAACTGGATTACGCCTATTACATGAAAGGCCTGGCCTCCTACAGCGTGGACCGCGGCCTGTTGGAGCGTTTTATTCCCAGTGACTTCACCGAACGGGATATGGGGCCGGCACGGGAATCCTTTGAGGACTTCAATCGCCTGATCAACCGTTTTCCGAACAGTCTCTACGCCGCGGATGCCCGCCAGCGTATGGTGTACCTGCGCAACCTGCTGGCGGCCTATGAGTTGCGGGCGGCCGAGTTCTATATGCGACGGGGGGCGTTTGTGGCAGCCGCCAATCGCGGCCGTTATGTGGTGGAGAATTTCGACACCAGCCCCTCGGTGGCCAATGCCCTGGTGGTGATGGCAGAAGCCTACACCGAGTTGGATCAGCCGGAGTTACGGGACAGTTCTGTGGCGGTGCTGAAAGCGAATTTTCCGCAGCATCCGCGGCTCGAATCCGGCACGTTTGAGTATGAGAAAACCCAACGGGGTCGCCGCTCCTGGGCCAACATTCTCTCGTTTGGTCTGATCGACTGACCTGCGGAGCCGCTGAAGCACGCTCGGCGCGGCTATCCCTCTGCAACAATCCCCAACGCACCAGGAGGCCGGTGGCTACTCGCCCGCCGGCCACTTACAGGTGATGGGGTAACGACGATCCCGCCCAAAGGCCCGTGACGTAATGCGGGCACCGACGGCCGCCTGACGGCGCTTGTACTCATTCAGATCCACCAATCGGATCACCTTGCGCACCACTTCCTGATCATAGCCTTGCGCCACAATGGCGTCGGCGCTGAAATCCCGCTCCACATACATTTCCAGAATCGCGTCCAGCTCGGGATAGGGCGGCAGGCTGTCTTCATCCTTCTGGTCCGGCGCCAGCTCCGCAGACGGCGGACGGTCAATCACTCGTTGCGGAATCGGTGGGTTGTCGGGGGTCAAGCGGTTGCGATACTCGCACAGCCGGAACACCAAGGTTTTGGGAACGTCTTTCAACACATCAAACCCACCGGCCATATCCCCATACAGGGTGGCATAGCCCACCGCCATTTCGCTTTTGTTGCCGGTGGTGAGGACAATAAAACGCTTCTTGTTGGACAGCGCCATCAGCATCACTCCGCGGCAACGGGCCTGCAGGTTTTCTTCGGTGGTGTCCCGGGGCGTGCCTTCAAAATCCGGCGCCAGGGTCTGCATAAAGGCTTCGTACATCGGCTCGATGGGGCGCACTTTATAGCTGACCCTCAGCGCGACCGCTTCCTCTTCTGCATCATCCAGGCTCATCTGTGAGGTATAACGGAAAGGCATCATCACCGCCTCCACCCGGTCCGCGCCCAGGGCATCCACCGCCACCGCCAAGGTCAGCGCCGAATCCACGCCGCCGGACAGGCCTAACACCGCACCCTTGAAACCATTCTTGTTGACGTAATCCCGCACCGCCAATACCAGCGCTTTATAGGCACTTTCCTCTGCAGATTGCGGCGGCGCAACGGAAGCCGCCACCGGCACCAGTCCATGCCGGGATTCCTGCTCCTGCAACATCACCGGATACAGGCCCGACTCGAAGGCCGGTGCCCGGTAACACAGGCTACCGCCGGCATCCACCACCACCGATCCGCCGTCAAACACCAGCTCATCCTGTCCACCCACCAGATTGGCATACACTATGGGCATGTTGCCTTCCTGCGCCCGCTGCGCCAACAGCTCCTGACGAACCCGCTCCTTACCCAGGTGAAAGGGGGATGCGTTGAGATTGAGCATGATTGCCGCTCCGGCGTCACGGGCCTGCGCCATCGGGCCGGGGTGCCACATGTCCTCACAGATGGTGATCGCCACCGGGTGCCCCTTGATCTTCACCACACACGGTGCGCTGCCGGGCTGGAAATAACGTTTCTCATCAAACACCAGGTAGTTGGGCAGCTCCTGCTTGTGGTACTCAGCAACAATCTTTCCGCCCTGAATGAGGCCCGCCGTGTTGTACAAAGCACCTTCTTCACGCCGCGGATAACCCACCAGGGTATAGATTTCCGGCGGCAGTTCGGCGCACAGGCGGGCCAGGGCTTTTTCCACCCGAATGCGGATGCTGGCCCGGAACAACAGGTCTTCCGGCGGGTATCCGGTCAGTGTAAGCTCCGGAAAAACAACGATATCCGCCTTGAATTCCTGGTGGGCGCGACGGACCGCATCCAAAATTTGCGTGGTATTCCCGTCAATATCCCCTACCATGAAATCCAACTGCGCTATAATGACTTGTAAATCATTGTTTTTCATGAATTTTACACCCTAACAATCCAACCACTGCCCGGCTCTGGCAAAATAAGCGCGTATTTTGGGCCAAATCGGATCGCCGCGCAAAGGCCAATAGCATTGAGGAGCCTATATGATGATCATACGTCTAATAATTTTAATCGCCCTGGTGAGCCTGCTGATCTTTGTTTATCGCAAACTGACCCGCAGCAGCAACCCAGCACCCCAGGACACCCAGCAAGCGGACGCCATGCGCAAATGCGACCATTGTGGCGTGCACCTGCCGGAAGCCGAGGCCTGCCGCCACAAGCAACTGTACTTCTGCAGCCCGGATCACCGTCAGGCCTACCTCGAACAACATCCCGATGAGTGAAAAAGAAAATCAAACTTCTTCCGCATTAGAGGAGGTCCGGCAGAACCAGTGGCGTCTGCTGCAGATCTACCTCTACTACCGGCTGGCGTTAGCCATCAGCCTGGTGGGGGCCTATTTCCTGGAAACCAGCCAGAGCGCCAAGTCGTCCGGCCTGGATGAGCGGCTCTATTTCGCCACCATATCCACGTATCTGGTGCTGGCGATCATGGGGTTGTTCATCAACCGCCTCAGAGCCGGTCGCATCAGCATCCAGATCTTCATCGTCATCACCATTGATATCATCAGTATCGCCCTGCTGGAATACGCCAATGGCGAAAGCAACAGCAACCTCACCATTCTGCTGATCGTCTCCGTGGCGGCCGGTGGCATCCTGGTGGAAGGCATTTTAGCGACGTTTTTCGCCGCCGTAGCCACCCTCGCCATCCTCTACAAACAGATTTTAAACGGTGTGCTTCACGGCACCTTCAAGCAGGAAGACTTTCTGCAAACCGCCATCATCGGAATTGCCTGTTTCGCCACATCGATCCTGGCTCAACAGATATCACGCCGCTTGCGGGAAAGCGCCGCCCTGGCCGGACGTCAGGCGGAGGATTTGGCGAACCTGGAGGAATTGAACCACCTGATCATCCAGCGCATGCGCACCGGCATCGTGGTGGTGAACCAGGACAATGACATTTTGCTGATCAACGATGCCTGCTGGAAAATGTTCGGGATGCCCAGTATGAGCAAGCACCAATCCCTGGAAAATTTCTCCCCGCAACTGGCCGAGCAACTGGATGCATGGCGCCAGGACCCGTACAAACGGCCCAAGCCGTTCCGGCCTCACGTTACCGGGCCGGAAGTGCAATCCAACTTTACCCTGATGGAAGCGGCGGAACAGGCCAACATCCTGATCTTCATCGATGACAACTCGCGCATGGCGCAACAGGCCCAGCAACTGAAGCTGGCCTCACTGGGTGGCCTCACTGCCAGCATCGCCCACGAGATCCGCAATCCGCTGGGGGCCATCAGCCATGCCGCCCAGCTGCTGCAGGAATCCACGGAACTCAACAAAGGGGATGCCCGGCTCTGCGAAATCATTCATCAGCATACCATCCGGGCCAATAAAGTAATCGAAAACGTGCTGCAGCTATCACGGCGCAAACAGGTGGAGCCGGAGCTGCTGAACATGCACGACTGGCTGAAGAATTTCATCCAGGATTTCCAGAGCAATCAGGATCAGCAGTGCAAAATCAAATTCGTCAGCAAGAAGAAAGATCTGCAATTTCGCATCGATCCCTCTCAGATCCAGCAAGTGCTCACCAACCTGTTCCAGAACGGAATTCGATATAGCGAACAGAACACTGGCCAGCGCACACTGACGGTGGTGGCGGATCTGAACATTCAGTCCGAGCAGCCCACCCTGGACATCATTGATCAGGGGCCCGGAGTGCCCGCAGATCAACAGGATAAAATCTTCGAACCGTTCTACACTTCAGAAAAGAGTGGTACCGGCCTTGGGCTGTATATTGCCCGCGAACTGTGCGAGGCCAACCAGGCCCGCCTTGATTACCACCCTGTCACCAGTGGCAGCTGCTTTCGTATCACGTTTTCTCACCCATCCAGAATAGTGACAATATAACAATGAACCAATACAAAGCACTGATCGTCGATGATGAACCGGATATCCGTGAATTGCTGGAGCTGACGCTGTCCCGGATGAATATTGAAACGTTCACTGCTGCGAATCTGGATTCAGCCCATGTTTCCCTGGAGCAGGAAAACTTCGACCTCTGCATCACAGATATGAATCTGCCGGATGGCAACGGTATTGATCTGGTGAAGCACATTCAAGGTAATCACCCGAACCTGCCGGTGGCCGTGCTGACCGCTTACGGCAGCATGGAAACCGCCATCAGTGCCCTCAAAGCCGGTGCTTTCGACTTCGTGTCCAAACCGGTGGATCTGCAGCGTCTGCGGGATCTGGTGAACACCGCGCTGAAGTTGAAATTCGAAAAGCAGGAACCGGTAGCGGAAGTGGGAGACTCCCCCATTCTGGGTCAATCCCCACAGATCAAGAAACTGCAGGTGCAGATCAAGAAGCTGGCCCGCAGCCAGGCTCCGGTCTACATCAGCGGTGAATCCGGCAGTGGTAAAGAACTGGTGGCCCGGGAAATCCATCGCCTGGGCCCCCGAGCAGAGGGCCCCTTTGTTCCGGTCAACTGCGGCGCCATTCCCAGCGAGCTGATGGAAAGTGAATTCTTCGGCCATCGCAAGGGCAGTTTCACCGGCGCCTATGAAGACAAGATGGGGCTGTTCCAGGCCGCCAAGGGTGGCACCCTGTTTCTGGATGAAGTCGCCGACCTGCCCATGCAGATGCAGGTCAAACTGTTGCGCGCCATTCAGGAAAAGGCCGTGCGCCCGGTGGGTTCGCAAAAAGAAATCGGCACCGATGTGCGGATCCTCAGTGCCACGCACAAGGACCTGTCCCGGCTGGTGGAAAACGGCGACTTTCGCCAGGATTTGTTTTACCGGATCAACGTTATCCAGGTGAGCGTTCCCCCCCTGCGGGAACGTGGTGACGATATCACCCAGCTGGCCACCTATGTGCTGCAATCCCTGGCCAAAGACTGGGATATGGACCTGCCGAAATTGAGCGCCAAAGCGGAACAGGCACTGCGGGCGTATCAGTTCCCCGGCAACGTGCGCGAGCTGGAAAACATTCTGGAGCGGGCTGTGACGCTCTGTGATGACGAGGTGATAACCCCCGAGCACCTGCAGCTGCCCACCGACGGTGTTCCGGTGCAGAAGCCCACCACGGCCGCCCAGGGCGAACACGCCATTCCCGACTTTGTGGAAGGGGATTCGCTGGAAGAGTACCTGACCGACATTGAAAAACAGGCGATTCTCAAAGCCCTCGACGAGACCCGCTGGAACCGAACCGCCGCTGCCAAGAAACTGGGGATGAGCTTCCGCTCCCTGCGTTATCGCCTGAAGAAACTGGGCCTCGACACCGACGAATAAGCGCTGCCTAGAACATTTCCGCCGAAGGCCGCGGTGTTTGGGGATGATACGGCGTAGGGTCTACTATGGGGGCCTCCCCCAACAACAGGTTGGTCATCAGCCGCACGGAAGCCGGTGCCAACACCAGGCCATTGCGAAAGTGCCCCGCGTTCACATACAGATTCTCCCACCCGGGCAATTCACCGATATAAGGTATGCCATGGGGCGCACCCGGCCGCAGGCCTGCCCAATGGGCTTCCACCGGCACAGATTGCAGGGCCGGTACCAACTGATAAGCCTTTTCCAACAACGCTGAGCGGGCATCGTCGGACGTGGATTTGTCGAAGCCGGTGAATTCCAACGTGCTGCCAACAACAATGCGACCGTCGAGCCGCGGGATCAGGTAGCGCCCCCCATGCAGGATGATGCTGTTGATCAGCCCTGGTCGCGGTTCAAATACCAGCATCTGCCCCTTCACCGGATCAACGGGCATCGTGCACCCCAGCGGCGCCAGCAGCTGCCCTGACCAGGCACCGGTACAGACCACGACTTTAGGGGCCTCTATGGTTCTGCCGTCAGTGATCACCCCGACCCGGCCGTTGGCGCGTTGCTCAAACCCCAGCACTGGGCAACGGGTTTGAATGGTGCAGTTAGGGGCCGCTTCCAGATAGGCCTGCAGGCTTCGCAGCAATCGTGGGTTACGGATGTTGCCAATATGAGGCCACCACACCGCTTCTTCAAAAGACAACTGCAGAGCGGGTTCCTGCTCGACCACGGCGGGCCGCGGCAGAATGCCAAACTGCTTTTGGTTTCGGTCCGCCCAGTGGGCAATTTCGGCCCGGTTGGGTGGGTCCGGCATCAACAATCCACAGGCATTGAACTCCGGATCGATACCCGTCAGAGATCTCAGTTCTGCGGCCAATTGTGGGTAGGCTTGCTGCGCCCAGCTGGCCAAGGCGGTGATGGGGGCAGAATAGTTCCATGGATACAGCGGCGAGACGATGCCGCCACCGGCCCAGGACGCCTCCCGGCCGATCTCTCCCTGCTCAATGATGTGTACCGACACCGAACGCTGAACCAGGTCTTTTGCCAGCAAAAGCCCGATCACACCGCCCCCTACAATCACTACATCCGCCATAACTACCTTGCGTCTCTAAAATATTCAGTATCCACCCACGAGATGGTAATCTAACGGGATTCCAATATCAGTGTTTTTTATCAATAGAGCAATCAAACGGGGGCCACCATGCAACGCACAGCAAAGGGATTTACGATTGTGGAACTGATGATCACGATGATCATCGCCGCTCTACTGCTGGGCTTTGCCACGCCATCCTTTGTGGACCTGATGGAGAAAAACCGGGTTCGCACCACCAGCCAGCAGTTAGTGGAACTGCTGCGCTTATCCCGCCTGATCGCCGTTGAGCATCGCAATCTGGTGTCCGTTTGTGGCAGTTCGGACAGCGCCAATTGCGATAACGACTGGACCTCCAGCATTCTGTCGGTGAAACGCGGTGAAGATGGCGCAGCGGATGAAATCATGGCTTCACTGAACGTCAGCGAGAAGGTTGCCATCAGTAAGACCAACAACAATGCCAACAATCCGAATATTGATTTCAGAGTCAGTGGCTGGACCCCCTGGGATCAGACCACTTTTACCTTGTGTCCGGTGGATGGCAAACAGAAGAACGCTTATCAGGTAACGGTTTCAGGGTCCGGCAAAGTGAAATTGAAGCCCAACAAGGAAGACAGTACCTGGTGTTGATTCCGGGTTAACCTGGAAGGAGAGGTCACAGAAAGCAGCTGGCGCCATTGGCGAATTGGGTTTGGTGCCCGCTGCTGGACTGATGCCTCCGAGCACCGAACCCGCCATCCGCGAACACCCCCGTTCCCTTACCGCCGCTTTAGTCAACCGAGCACCTTCGCTTAGACTGATTACTCGATCTGCTGCCAGCGGGTCTTCCTGATATGGTTCAGCTGCAGGGGAGCCGGCCCCACGGAACCGGTTCCTGACACGATCCCACCCTGCAGACCAGGGGGCACGGGATTGTCCGGGTCTTCGCCGCCGCCATCAGCAACCGGCAATTCGGTAATCAAGGACTGAATAGAACCAGCAACGTTCTGACTCAAACCGTCCGCAAGTTGCAAGGCTTTGGAGTCACCTGGGGTGAACTGGTACACCGCTGACGCCCCTTCTCCCACCTGGCAGGTATCGGTGTCCGGCATTTCCGGAGGGCGGTAGTACGTTGAAAAATAGGCACTGCCACCCACGATCAAAGGCGCCCCGAGCAGTTTCTCCGCATCGTAGCCGGTGCCCCCCAACTCCAGGCTGTAGCCTTTGATACCAGCATCGTTGGAAGCCGCCGTAATGGATTCCGCATCATCTGTTTTAGTGAGCGCTTGAACGACCGTAACTGAACCACCGGCCTCGGTGGTCGCGGTCTCGGTGATGACCGGTTCGTTTTGCCCAGGGGTAAAGGGTTCATAGTCCATCAGGAAATAAAATTTCTCGGTCACAGAGACATCTGTTGGATTGGAGCGCCAGCCGGAGCCGATGGCCAACGACATACAGAAGCCCCTGGGGCAGCGCATCTTGGCAATGCTCGGGGGATAGAAGAAACGGCGGTCCATATCCTGGGATACCGAATCCACACCGGCCACCCCCAATTGGGCAATGACGGTGTCCGCGGTATTCGAGATCAGGTTGGCCGCGCCAGTATTGCTGTTATTCACATCAAAACGATGGATTTGCCCGCCCATATCCCCCACATAGAAGAAATCCAGATAACCGTCCGCATCAATATCCACCGTCTTCACGCTGGATGGAATACTGTATTCCAGGGCCGCAATCTGCACATGAGTCTCATCACCCAGGATGGAATCCGAGGATGCCCACCACAGCACTTCCCCTGCTTCGTGTCTGGCACCACCGTCTCTTTCCAAGAAAGTACGGGCAGAAACAATGTAAATCTGCGCGCCCTTGGCAGGCAGGGTCTCCGGGCGACCGCTGTCGTAGACGGTGTCGTATCCGCCACCGATAATAAAGACCGCCGTCGGCGTGCCTCGATAATTGATGATCGCCAGCTTCGGCTCCGACCAGCTCTGACCATTATTGAGGAATTTGCCCTCGCCCCCTTTGATCACAGCCAACTGCTCCAGACTGGAGGATTCTTCCACGTCAGTGGCATCCAGAATATAGTAATTGCGGCCGCCCCGGCGCATCCCACCGTAGAGCAACACAAAATCCTGGGTGTCTTCGTCGATATTCCCGTTTCCGTTCACATCCTGTCGCCATACGGTCCAGGTGGAATCCATGCCGTAAATCAAACTGCCATCGCCTGCACCAGGCTTGGTGGCCTGGAACATCCGCTCCACCGGAGAGGGGTCCGCCAGGCTGGTGCGTTTCAACATGGCTTCCGGAACATAGGCCAGTTTCTCCTTGCCCTTTTCACTGCCGTTGCTCGCATCCACCGCGTACAGTTTGCCGTCGTTGGTGCTGACAAACACCACATTTTCAGGCTCGCTCAGGGGATTGCCATCGGCATCACGACTGCGGTAATTCACCAGCACCGGGGAGGAATGAAGCGGCGCACCATAGAGTGTTCTGACCCCTTTATAACCGGCTGCGCGTTCATCTTCCGGATCAGTGGAGTCATCGGCTGAGGTTGGGTCCTGAATAAAGTGTCCCCACTCGTTGTTGACATCTTCACCTGACAACCACGCCAGCATGGGGCTCAGCACATCACTGCCATAATTGGCGATGGCTGTGGCGTCTGCGCCCTCTGGATCCGCAAAAAACGTCGCATATTCCGCAAGTAACCTGGCTTTCAGATTATCGATGTCTTCTCCGCTGGCGTCCGCATTGTCGGGTTTGAGCTCGTAGTCAGTATCACCGTAATAAACCACCAGGTTTCGGTCAGTGGAGTCTTCAATTTGACTGGCGGCCCCACCCACATGGGCCACATCGCCGTCTACACCGCCAAAGGCATCCGGGATGTTGTTCTCGTTCGACCAAAAGCTATTTACGTCCGGCAGGAATACACCATCGCTGACCGCCAGCGTGGATTTGCCGGGATTGGTATAAACCTTTAACTCGCCTTCGGTGCTGAAATTGAAAAAGTACTTCTTCAGATTGCCATACCAGAAAGGCTTGCTGGACGGTGTGAACATGGAAAAGTACAACTCATCCAAGTGCGTGAAGCTGTTGAGCTGGCTGACCCCAACCCCACCGGATGCCACAATGAAAGTGCCGGGCATCACGACTTCGCCGTTGATTTGCTCGAAGGCCTCCGCTACCTCGTCACCGGTACTGGCATCTCGATACAGCCCTCCACCGGCGACGGCCCATGCTTCCATACCGTTTTTGGTATCAGTGCTGGCTCCCCCCATGTCGTAGGCGATAACATGGGTCTTCACACTGGCGTCGACCTGCCTGCCATTCTCAGTCTGTTTGTTGTCACTGAGTTTTTCCGACACCTGACTCAAACATCCCCAGTAGGTTTTATAAGGTGTCCCTTCTTCCTCATACTCCGAATAGGTCATGGCACTGCAGGTTTCTTCATCGTATTGACCGGCGACTCCGGTGACGAACTGGTTGACACGGGTGCCGATATCCCCGATCACCAGATCGGCTGATCCATCAGGACAATTGAAATCATCCAGCTCAGATTCGGTGAAATTCGAACCTTTTTCGCAAGTAGACGCACCATCGGTGAGGAACACCAGGTGATTGTTGAGGTTCCCGCACTGGGGGCCGAGGTCAACACCCTTGTACTGGTTAGTCGACTCCCAGACCTCAGAATCGGTGGCTCCTGAATCCCGGGTCACGGCCTGCCCACCGGTCAGGTACTCTGCCACCTCCAGATAACTCCCCACCAACGGGGTTCTGCCCGAAGCCCGCAACGACCTGATTGCGCCGATCAGCTGCCTGCGCTTGGAATTGGGATTATCGATACTGCCCAGTCTGTCAATGGGTTCGACAATTGCAGCCCCCTGCTGGGCGTATCTGGCGAGCCCGACTTCAAAATTATTGGGCCAAACTGATTCGGGGTCCCCCAGATCGGGGTCCAGGAATCTCAACAGGATGTCCTTAACCACACATATTTTTCGTGAGGCATTATCAAACGACACCCACTCACCGTCCTTGAAATAGCGATCCTGCCCTGTACAATCACCGGCATAAAACTGAACCACATCGTTGTTCCCCTCAGGGCGAGCCATGGACGCAGAGGTGTCCACTACCAGCATAATCCGGGCAGGCGCCGAAACATCCAGCTTGAACAGGTCCGTGTCATCCGCCAGCACGGTAGCCGGCAGCAGTGCCAACACCGCCAGCAGCGGTCTGATAAGTAGGTTTTCCATTTTACTCAATCCAATCATCGCCCGGTGATCCACATCTTGATTTGATTCTATTCACGTCGTGCACTAAGGCCCGGTGCTGTAATCCAACAACCCGTTCTCATCGGAAAACTGCCCGGAACTGGGTCCGACTTTGCGCCATTCCTGAAAGTTGGTTCGACTGAAAGGCATCGCCACCTGCACAAAACGCCCGTTACCCTCAGACTCAAACACAAAGTCCTTGAAATACTCCACATCCGAGGCCAGCAACACCCGTTTCGAGTCAAAGCGGGAGCTGGACTGGGACAACAGGCTGGCCCGCTCGTCCAGGGTATCGGCGTTGTCGCACGCCCCTTCAGCCAGGCCACTGGACTTGCTGACACAATGCACCTGCGCATTGCCGTTCACGTTCACCAGGTCGGATACAAACTGGCTGTTGCGCTGGGCTTCGCCGGTGACGCCGCCAATGGCGGTCTCGGCAGCATGAAAGGCCATTTCGTCAGCCTGAGCATTGAAGGCCATGCGCTCATGAAACAGTCCTGACTTGATGGCGGACACCCCCATCAGGGTGACCATCAGCAGGATCAAAAGCGCGATCAGCAACGCCGCACCATGTTGTTGTTTCGGGTTCATCAGATTCCACCTATCAGGTTACGAATGGCCACGGTGGAACTGTACGTCCGGTACAGGCGACCGTCTTCAAAGTTGATGGCACCCCCTTCCGTCGCATCGCCTTGCACATATTGTTGGTCCAGAACATCAATGGCATCCGGCGCCAGCTCCGTATCCAGGGTCACTTTCTCATCGCTGGCCAGCAACACCGAAAAGCGCACGCTGACAATGCGGATATCACCTTTGTTCAACTCGCTCTTCAACGCCTTCACTTGAGTGGCATTGGTGTAAAGATCCGCGGAACCGTAGCCGTCTTCCGACGCACTGTTGAAATCCAGCCCATACAACACCTGGAACGCTTCTATGTTATCGATCAGTGTGCCTCGATCGTCAGCGTACCAGCCCTCGGTATCATTTCCGTCCTCGTCTGGCTGCACCCGGTATTCGAATGAAGTACAAATGAGTCGCTTGCCATCGGCATCATCGACGACATAGAACCGCTTGTATCCGGTCAGCGCATTGCCCAGGCAATCCTTGCCCGCAATGACTTCGAACACCACGGTGTCATACTTGTCCCCGTCAGCAATTTCTGCACTGGCGGAATTGAACTGGGCCACACCGTCCAGCACAAAGGGCACAATGGGCTCCTCCTCCCCCTGACCGGCTTCCATCAGGGAGCGGCTCAGGAAATCAAAGGCGAAACGCCCGCTATCCTGCACACCGGCAATGCCCATCTGCAGATTGTCGGTTTGCCGGTTCACCAGGAACAGCTGCGTGGCGGCAATGGTGAGGAGACTGCCCAGCAGCAGGGCAATCATCAGTTCTACCAGCGAAAGACCGTTCTGACGCGACATAAAATCCCCTAGGGTATGAATTCAACTCTGACACAATGGGCATCCGATTGACGCTCGCCATCGGCAAATGAGGTTTGGTCGCAATCACCCAGCTGGGTCTCACCCCAGGCCACCGTCACGCAATACACCTGGTCACAGGCGGCGTAATTCATTTTGCCGTTGACCAGCAAACCACCCAGGCTGGAGCGGACTTCGTACACATCGGAGCGGGCCATTTGTTCTGACTCGCAGGCGTCCGCCGCCGAAGGGGCTGCACCGGTCACGATGCAGTCGCCGGGATCAATAAGATCCCCGCTCCAACTGGAAGGCTGGAGATAATAGGCTTGGCTTTCTGCGGTAAGGTTGGCGCGGGCCCGTTCGATAAAATCGTGGGCGACGGACATAGCCTGGCTGCGGCTGTAGGTTTCCTCAACCTGCCTGACGGACTTAAGCTGAAGTGCAGCGAAACCGACGATTCCCACTGCGAATACGAGTAACGCCACTAACACTTCAATCAGTGACATTCCATTGTGTTTAACCACGCTGCCCCCCGACAACATCATTCCACTATTATTCTGATTAGGGGGGATCTTACCAAGGGGTGCTCAAGAGCCCAGGGAACAACCGACGAACGGTTGAAAATGGATCACGGAGTGATTTGAGATGCTCAAATTATGGACTAGAGGCAATCCTCTTCGGTTAAACCGGTGCTGAAAGTCCAGGTGCCTTTGTTGGAATAGGTCAGGGTGCCGCACTCATCGTTGACCTGGTCGGTACCGGCCACCGGGGTGACCACCACCTCATAGCCGGTGACTTCGCCACCGGTTTGCACCGCCGTAACGACGTAATCATATTTGATTTCTTCGAGTTCAAAACCGGCGAGATCGGCTGCAGCGGAGGGGTAGGCAAAGCGTTGGGTGCGGAACTGCTCCACCCGGCTGGCGATCTCCAGCGCCTTACCCATGGCCGCCTTGCGGGCGGATTTCTTGACGTGATCGCTGTAACGGGGATATGCGAACACCGCCAATACCGCCACAATGGCGATCACAATTAACAGCTCTATCAGAGTAAAGCCTTTGTGTTTGTCCCCTGCCCTGAGAATTTGCATCACCGGTCTTGCCCCCTTGTCCTGAGTCAGGTGAAGAGCGGCTAGGATAATCTATTTGTCGGCAGGAAAGAAACAGGGCCCTTAACGGGCCCTGTCGATCACCAGCAGTCTCCCCCCGCCGGGGTAGACGCTTTGACCCCCGCATGGGTCAGGGTCAGTGTGGCGCATTCCGAGTCGTCAGCCTGCAGGCCTTTTGCAGTTGCCGTCAACGTGAAACACGAGGAGTAACTGGTGTTGCTGACGGTTCGGCTGCAGCTCAGTGCCACTGATATATCGTAATACCCTTCCGGGGAGCTCTGGCCATCGGCGTTGGTCAACAGCCTGGTCAGGTCCGCGGTGTAGGTGTTGCTCTCGGTATAGATCCGCTCCTGGCGGGCCGCTGCCTCCTGCAGCGCCGTACGCGCATCCGAGCGCCGGGTCTTCTGCACATGGCTGTTGTAAGCCGGCAGTGCCACCGCCATGATCACACCCACTATTGCTACTACGATCATCAGTTCAACCAATGTAAATCCCTGATTGCGTTTCATAGCGTTCATTCACCTTATATTAGAAGTCAATATTGAAGATCTGGCGCCAGGATTGACGTCGCAACGACACCGTGCTCTGGTATGGTTCAACGATAATGACCCGACCAGTGGAGTCGTGCATAACCAGGTTGCCATCGGGCAGGTTCGAGATATCACCCACTTTACCGGCACCCACATCCAGTGAAGGCAGAATCTTGGTCAGGCCCGTGCCGGAATCGGTTTCGTAGTCAAGATAGTTATCGACCGACGCCACACCGGTGACGTAATCCACCGTCCAGACCCGTGACTGACCTTCCGGGCTGCACACGTCATCACTGGGAATGTATTCCGCAAAAGTGATGGTGTTCAGGTACGAGATGGGCCGGGTATCGGAACGACCACTGGGATCGGTGCCGTTATCCGTCAGTTCACGTATCCAACCTTCGTTGTGTTCATTGATGTAAGCAATCAGCTCCGGCGCGTTGTCCACACCGGACGGACCGTTATCAATGGTTTCATCCGAGAACACATCAATATCCGAGATATCCAGCAGCGTGTTGGAACTGACCGAATTGAAGGTCAGCTCGTAGTCGGTATCAATCGGCTCACGAATTCCGGCAAAGTATTCCTGCTGGTTACTGCTGTTATCCGCTGCCACCAGCATACGCCCAGTACCGAAGTACACCCAGCGGCGACCGTAGACATCAGACTTGGGCAACGGCGCTCCGATAATGGTGCGCTCAATATCGGTAAACGTACCGACTGTGGCCGATCCCAGCCAGCTGGAAGCACCCTGGTCGCTGCGCAAGCGCAGGCGGGCCAGACGACCATCGGCGGCAGCAGCATTGCCGGAGTTGACACCGAAGTACACCACATCATCCAGATAATCCCGGTCCCAGTCCTCGGTGCTCAGATCGCCGATGAACGCGTTGTTCTCCAGGGTGACCACCTTGGCGGTATTGGACCAGTCGGAAGCCCACTCTTTATCATTCAGGTCGTAGGCATACAGACGCGCCTGTTGATTACTGGTGGCAGTATCCAGGTCAGTGGGGCCGGAGCCGAACACCAGCAACCAACGGTTATTCGCGGGCGAACTCCAGGAGCCGGTAGATGAAGCTTCCCGATATTTGATCAAAGCCGGTTTGCTCAGGGTGAAGCCCATATTGGGGTCCGACAGCTCCGCCAACAGGGTGGGTTCGACCTCCGGATTAGTGACATCAAAGATCAACACGCTGGGTCGCACCACCACATCTTCGTCCGTTCCATCCTCATCCTCGTCAATGCGGACAGTGAAGGCGCCGCCACCCATGCGCATGGTCACCACCAGGATAGTTCCCCAGCCGTTGGGGTGCTCGGCATCGTTGGGGAAGATGTTGACGTCAAAAGCCTGCGGCGCGCCATCCATCAGTGCCATGTGGCTGTAGCCAGTGTTGGCAACGAACTGCAGGTGAGGCAGTGCCGCTTTGGGAATGAACGACCACAGCTCCGAACCCAGGGGATGGGCTGTAGCGGTGTCTCCGCTCAACTGAGTCACATAACCTTTCTGGCTGTCGTCCCAGAAGCCGGCGTTGAAAGCGTGTAGCATGCCGCCATTGCTGCCCGCATACACAACCTGACGTCGGTTGAACTTGGCAGCAATGTAGTCACGGTAGGTGTCATCGCCATATCGACTGTAGTACAACTCGGAGGGACGGCCCACCACCGCCGGAGTGGAGTGCACGATATCCGGCAAACGCCAGACTTCTTCCACGCTATCCTGGTCGAAATCAATGGTACGGTTGCGCAGGCCACTCACATCCTGACCACGGGTCCAGGTGATGATGTCGTTGCGCTGGTCGTAGGTGAGGTCAACGTCGCCAGCCTGGCCGGTGATGTTGTCGTCCATGTAGCGGATGTAGTCCACGTCGTCGATGTAAGTGTCTGCACCGACCAGTTGACCCTGCCAGTATTCCAGCTGGTCGTACTTGTCATCGATCACCGCAACCGATTCAGCAATGGAATCGTCGTATTCCACGTCATCGGAATCCACCCCGGCGGTTTTGTCATCAAGGATGGTTTGTGTGTACAGAATCTGGGCCAGCAGGTCCAGGATCTCTGCTTCAAGCGCGGCCAAATCCACGGACACTGTGGGACGATCATTCAAGAGTGCCTGCAGTTCATCATAGCGATCAGTAATTGCCTGCAGCAACTCGGTTCGCGTTGCGGAATCTGCCGTATTCAGACTATTCAGAGCGGTCACCAGCGCGCGCAGATTTTCCGCTGCTGTCAATACGTCGTTGGCCCAGGTCTCGGTTGCAGTCAGGTCGGCCAACAGATCGTTCAGGTATTCCAGCTCATCGTCCACGGCCTCACGCGCGGCAACGGCAGCATCATAATCTGCCTGCGCATCCGCCACGACCAGCTCCTGGGCATCCACATCAGCCTGCGCATCGTTACGATTGGTGGTGGCTGTAGCCAGCGCTTCCGCCATATCAGTCTGGTGATCTAAGGCTTCATTCCGAGCAGTAGTGGCGTCGGTCACTGCCGTTTGCTTCTCGGTGAGAGTGGCTTGCTTGGTGTTCACGTCAGTGTTGGCAGTGGCCAACGCCTCGTCTTTGTCTTCCAGAATCTCCCGCTTATCAGCAAGGTCGTCTTGTGCCGTAGTTAAATTACCTTCTGCAGTCGCCAAATCCGCAGCCGCCTCGTTATAGGCGGTCTGGGCATCGTCCCGAATACCGGTGGCCGTGGTAACGTCACCTTGAGCGGTGGCGACATCAGATTGTCGATCCGTCACCACGTCTTCCGCATCCTGCCACTCATCGTACTGAGTCTGATAAATGCCATCAGCGGTGTTGTAATCGGACTGGGCGGTGCTCAATGCTGTTTGCGCGGAAGTCAAATCACCCTGGGCGGTGCCCAGATTGGTTTGCGCCGTGGACAGGTCACCCTGGGCAGTATCCAAAGCCGACTGCGCGGCCACCACATTCGGATCATCGGTATCCCCTCCGGCCAATGCCAAGGCATCGTCGTAATCCTGCTGGGCATCGTCCACATCAGATTGGGCGTTGTTGACGGCCGTTTGGGCGTTACCCACGTCTGTCTGGGCATCGTCAACTGCATCCTGGGCATTGTTAACGACCGTCTGGGCATCGTCGCGATCTTCCAACGCCGCGTCGGACTGACCTTTTTCAGTGGCCGCTGCGGTTTGTGCATCCGACAGTGCGGTCTGCGCGGTAGTCAAATCGCCCTGTGCTGTACCCAAGTCGGTTTGGGCCTGGGTCAAGGCCGTATTGGCCGCGTCGCGATCACCGGTTTCAGTAGTCACGATGCCCTCGGCGTCAGACACTGCCGTCTCGGCCGCCGTCACATCGCTGGCTGCTGTATTACGTTCAGACTGAGCAGTGGTTTGAGCGGCTTGGGCGTCCGTCAGTTCACCCTGCGCCGTATCACGCTCCGACTCTGCTGTGGTCAATGCAGATTCCGCATCGGTCACCGCCTGGTCTGCGTTGGCTTTGTCCGTGGTTGCCTGGTCGAGTGCAGTCTGGGCGGTATCACGCTGGGACTCTTCAGTAGCCAGATCGGATTGGGCCTGGGTGAGATCGCCGAGTTCTGTCGCTTCGTTGGTCAAAGCGGTCGCCAGATTGCCTTCTTCGGTAGTGATATCGGCATTGACGTCACTGCGATCCGATTCGATCTGCGCCAGCAAATCGTTTATCGCATCAATCAGATCTCCATCATCGACACCATCCACATCACCGGTCAGTGCGATAGTAGTACTGAGAGAATCCAGCAAGCCCTCCAGGTTGGTAAGATCCGCGTTACTGGTGTCCGGTGGTGTACCATAGAGCTGACCTTCCAGATCCTCAATATTGTCCCGGGCGGTTTCTTCGCGAGTTTCTTCGTCTTCCAAATCAGAAACATTGACCGTCACAAACGGCAACAGTGTTTCCCCATCCACGCTGGTGAAGATGGCCCGGCCGGTGTTAGCGGAAGCGGCGTAGGTGCGCTGGGTCAGCACGTCACTGACTGCAGCCAGCTGATCACGCGCATTCCAGATGGCAGCGATGTCTTCGATTTCAGAAGTAATGGTCTGCCCGGCAATAATCTGAGTGGGGTCGGTGGCACTGGAACTCAGCATGCGATCCACATAGGTGACCTTGGCATCGTCGTCGTAGTTGAATTCCAGAATGCGGTCCACGTTGTACGCACCCAGCAGACCGTCGCCATTGGTATCTTCCCGCAGCAAGCGGTTCTCATCGATAAAGAAGCCATGCAATGTGCCAACCCACCGCACAGTGCGACCGTTGTATGCTTTTTCCGGGGTGTACAGGGCCTGGAAGTCGGCAGACAAACCGTTACCCCGGTTGGCCACCACTGCAGCACCGGTACCGGAGGAGGTTTTATTGATGATGTCGGTGAAGATCGCATCCAGCACGCCGGTTAGTTCAGTCAGGTTTTCTGCAAAATAGGCCTGATCAGTGCCACCGGATACTGCCATGGAATTGAGGTATTCCGGTCCACCAGGCAAAGCGAAGCCAATCACGTAGGTGGTTACCCCAGCGTCGCGAAGCGCGGCCGCCTGCGCCAGCACCTCTGGCATAAAGTCGTCCAGAAGGTCGTTACCGGCCTTACCGGCGATGTTGACCGAGGGTAAGCCGTCAGTGATCAGAATGGCGTAGTCGCTGTTGTCACACACGTTGGTGGAGGGCCAAACAGCATCAGAAGAACTGATGCTGGAAAGACGATGTCCGCTGGCGAGAGTACCGTTTCTGTACTCCAACGCAGACAGGTATGTACCCGCTATAGGTGTACCACCGTTACTCACCAAACGTTTGTTGGTGTAGTCGGTACTGGAAGTGTATGAGCTATTGGAAAACTGAAACAGGTTATAGTAGCCACTATACGGTGTGGACTGATTGACAATGTTCAAACCCAGGCGGTCGTAAAACTCCTGGCGTCGGGCCGTGGTGGATGAATCCGTGTCATTAGGGTCCACACTGCCGATCGGAATATACAAATAGCCCCGGTTAATACGGTAGTTGTTACAGCAGTTAAGGTCCTGCGCCTCCCAATACTGGGTAGGAGATGACCCTTTTCGGCTGTATTTGAAATCCGGTGGTGGCTCAAAGGCCATCAAACCCATATTCACCGTTTCGGCAAAGTTATTCAGCAGAGTACCGATGGCCTGGCGTGACATGATGGTGCGGGACGTGTAATGATTCGGGCCAACGTAGTCGTCATCCGAATCGTTATCCATACTGCCTGAGGTATCCAACATCAACAGCACGTTGGGCTTATCATTGGCAGTGGAAGTACTGATCAGTGGTGGCAGCGAGTCGTAATCAGACGCCAGTCCGTCAGCGTAGACAGACGTACCCGTAAGACACATCAGGGTAGAAACCAGGATTCCGGCCCATACTGCTGAAGTTCCTGAAGCCCTGCTCATTTTGGTTTCTATATATTTGTTCATCATGTTCACCTGCTATTCAACGCATGGCGCATTATTCGGAAATAACGACTCGAACCATTTCTAGATTTTTTGTGAAGTAGAAAACCACCTTGGCCTTTTCTTGCTTGTACCAGTCATCAGGGTGACGGGTATCGGTCAGCTGCACCGAATAGGGCAAGGTAATAGTGCCGGATTCCGTTTTCAGTGTTCGTTCGTCCAGACGCTGCAGCAACACCATCTCATTCTTCACGTCTTTGGCTTGCAGCTGTTCCGCGGTAGGGCCGCTGAACTCATCAAAGGCGGCAAAACCGAGCGTCGGTGAGAGCATGAAGGTGCTGGCTACCACATAGGCAGCTGCGCGAACGGATTGTCTCAATTTGAATGTGCTCATGACTTCTCTCTCCTCAGTCAACACGATAGGTGGACTGCAACATGACGCGGGTTTCCGGATGGGTGCCATAGGCCAGGGCCGTCACCCGATAGATGCGAACCCAACTGGTGTAATCCGGTGGCTCGGTATAACTGGTAGGATCACGGGGGGTGTAACACAGAAATTCAATAAGATACTTGGGCGCTTCCACTGCCGGTATCGATACCGAATACGTGGCAGCATTGGCATCCCAGATCGCGGAACTCTGCCACACCGGTTTGCCATTGTTGTCGTAGCTGTTCACTTCACACAACGAGTTGGACGCGGAAGGATAGCTGCCACGAAAACACAGCCCACCAGTGCAGTTGGCCGTAAAGCAAGCGGAACCACTGGAACAATTCAGGTGGGAGTGATCCCAACCATCGTCATAGTCATCCAGCCAGCGCTCACCTTGTACCAGGGCTGCTTCTGCCATCTCGAAGGCAATATCGTAATCCCGCTGACTGTTGGTCATCTTCTCGGTCATGGATACGCCACTGATGGAGGCGATGCCGACAATGGTCAGGATCAACAGCATAACCAGGCTGATCAATAAAATACTGCCACGCTCACGCTTCATGGTCAGACACCTCGATTGCGCAGTTTAACGGTGGTGGAAAACACCCGACGAACATAGTTGTCCGTGGGGGTATAGGTCGTGCCCAGATAGGTGAAATCCTGCGGATCGTTGGCTAACTCTGTTAATGAGCGCAGCAACAGGGTGACGCGCGCCGTCACCACATCGGATTCCCATTGGGTATCAGAGATGTCATCGGCATCCATATAACGATCCGGAATGGAATCCCCGTTACTGTCCAGACCGTATTGCACCTGCATGTTTTCCACACCCTGCACCATTTCCTCTGCGGTGGTAGTGGAACCTCCGGTGTTAAGGCTTTCACGGAACAGGGCCGGTACGCCGTTGGACGCCGTATCGATGTAATAAGCGTGGCCGATGGCGCGCATAATGAACGCATCTTCCTTGTAGGTATAACCGGTGCCGTTGGCGGAGCAAATCACCGGCAGGCCAAGCCCTTTAGTACAATTACCCGGTGCAACCGAGTTGCCCTTGTTGTGATTGACCTTGTTGGTACCGTTACCAGTGGTTTGGAATACCGCTGAGTGATGGCAGTCGCTGACAATCAGGATGGTGCCTTTCGGGAAATCGTGATTGCCCTGCACATCAATTACCGCGGAATTGGGGTTATGACCGGTCACCTGAAACGAATTATCCAGATCCGCCTTGTGCACAGTGAACACATCGGTTCTGGGCAGGGAGTTCGGCAACGATGCTGTCACCGGGCGGGGGAACACCGCCGCCGGGAACCCGTTGGCATCTCCATCATAGCCATGCAGCCCCTTGCCGAAATCGGTCACCCAGCTGGAATCCGGATCGTCCAGCACATTGGCCACGCTGGTGGCACGGGAAGCACAACCATAGTAACCGGCCATGCGCATGTCCTCGGCCATAAAGCCTACCGAGAAGCGGGCGTTTTCCTGAATCCAGGCCATTTCTTCATTGAGGTTGTAAGCCTGCTTGGTGGAGAGGAACACCTGAATCACTCCCCCCATCAACACCAACCCCAACACCATGGCGATCATCAACTCAACCACGCTGAAGCCGCCTTGTGTGGACATGGAAAGACCGTGTTTGCGTGAACTCATATTTCAGTCCTCACGTGCACTTCACGAAATGCGGCTGCAGCGGCTCCGCCGTCCAGCGCGGTTTCAATTTTCTGGTCGGTATAACGAACGGAGATGGTGTAGAACGGGCGGCTCCCGCTATTGTCCACCGTGATTTCACCATCACCATAGGGTAGGTTCGCCGCGATGGCTTCCTTCCACAGGGAGGTATCAAATCTGGCCATTTGCGTGGCGGTGCACACCGAAGACTCGCAGTTGGTGCCGGCAGCCACGTCCGTGCCATAGTCCACCAGGTAGTCGTTTTCACTGCCCCGGTTGGCCCGCATACGGTCAGTCATTTCATAGGCCATCATCAGGGCCTGGGAGGTGTACACCGAATCCTGGCTGAATTGCAGCGCCCGGGTCTGCAACGCCACCAGACCGAGAATGCCGATGGTCAGAATCAACAACGCGACCAACACTTCGATCAGACCTACACCGGTTTGCTGCAGGTTAAGAGAACGATTGATTAACATGAGAAGTCAGAGCCTCCGTTATCTTCATGAATACCTGACCCGTCCGTATCCAGTGAGCGCCGAGTGGCTCCGGTGGACAGTAGGATGATGCCGCGCGCCAGCCCCGCATCCGCTTCTGAGTCGCAGAGTTTGAAGGTGCCGCTTTGCCCGTTGGTCATCCCACGGGCCAGGAAACTGATACTGGTACCGCCACCACTGAAGGTAAGGCTGTAACCGTTGTGGACGCCCTCGCCCACCCGAATCAACTCGTCTGCGTCCACACTGCCGTCACCATCGGCATCGTGAAACACCAACCAGCCGTTGCCCCAGGTGCCGCTGCAGGAGGCGGAGTCCGAAGTGGAGCAGAACACTACGGTGTCGTTGCGCTTGACCGCCTCAATCCGGGCCAGGCGCAGGCCGGCATGGAGCTCATTGATGGAGGCAACCACACGGTTACTCGCCATCAGGTCCTGAAACGAGGGGATGCCAATCGCCGCGATGATGGCGATCAGGGCAACCGTGATCATGAGTTCAATTATGGTGAAACCTTGCTGACGCATTTCGCACTTCCGCCTGATTGGTTTTTAATCAAAGTAAGCATAGGAGGCGCAGAAAAACCTGCCGGGCGGTGGCGACTATCGGTAGTTTTTGGGGATCAGTGGGTCAATAGGCGATCAGATTGTGATCCGTTCCGCGTTTTGAACGGGATCCGGATCAACCTGACTAATAACAGAATAAGCAGAGAAAAGTAGTTTTTATAACAATGACTTAGAGGCGAGGTTAGCGAAGTTCCTTAGGCATGGAGAAGACGATGTTTTCTTCCCGGCCGGCCAGCTCATCGGGGGTTGCCCCACCCCAGGCCTTTAACTGGTCCACCACCTGGGACACCAGCTCCTCAGGGGCGCTGGCACCGGCGGTGACACCAATGGTTTTTACTCCATCCAGCCAGGATTGGTGCATCTGATCCGGTGCGTCCACCAGGAATGCCCGGGCGCCACAGCGCTCCGCCAACTCCCGCAGGCGATTGGAATTGGAGCTGTTGGGGGAGCCCACCACGAAGACAATATCGGTTTCCAGGGCCAGGGTTTTCACCGCATCCTGGCGGTTCTGGGTGGCGTAACAGATGTCGTCCTTACGCGGCCCCTCGATGGCAGGGAAATGTTCGCGCAGGGCATCGATAATGGCCGAAGTATCGTCCACCGACAGGGTGGTCTGGGTCACATAGGCCAGTTTTTTGGGGTCCTTCACTTTGAGGCCGGCCACGTCCTGCACCGTCTCCACCAGATAGATGGCGCCGCCGTGGGTGGCATCATATTGCCCCATGGTGCCTTCCACTTCCGGATGACCCTCATGACCGATCAGCACACACTCCATGCCGTCGCGGGAGTATTTCATCACTTCCATGTGCACCTTGGTCACCAGCGGGCACGTGGCATCAAACACCTTCAAGCCCCGGTTAGACGCCTCGTTCTGCACCTGTTTGGACACCCCGTGAGCACTGAAAATCACAATGGCATCGTCGGGCACTTCCTGCAGCTCATCCACGAATACCGCCCCCCGTTCCCGCAGACCGTCCACCACAAACTTGTTGTGCACCACTTCATGGCGCACATAGATGGGCGCCCCGAACACATCCAGGGCACGATTCACAATGGCGATGGCCCGATCCACACCGGCGCAGAATCCACGGGGGTTTGCCATTTTGATTTCCATGCTGTGCCTCTCTTTGGGGTTGATGACTGGGGTTTGGTGACGGCTTTCTAATGCAGTGCAACGGCCTGGGAATCGGCGTCCACCACATTGATGATTTCCACCTGGAACGTGAGATCCTTGCCGGCCAGGGGATGGTTGAAATCCACCACTACCTGCTCTTCCGTGACGGACTGAATTACACCGGGGAGCTCGGCTTTGCTCTGGTCTGCAAAGGACACCACCACGCCGGGCTCCAGTTGCATATCACGCTGGAACAGGCCGCGGCGCATGGTCTGCACGTTGTCCGGGTTGTATGGGCCAAAGGCATCTTCCGCCGGCAACAGGATGGAGCGCTTGTCGCCGGCTTTAAGGCCGAAAATGCTCTGTTCAAAGCCGGGCAACAGATTGCCGTCACCCACAGTGAAAGTGGCCGGTGACCGCTCCCGGGTGGAATCCACCACCGCGCCGTCCAACAACAGTACGGAAAAGTGCAGGGTAACCCGTTTGCCAGGGCCGATTCGGGATTCACTCATCGCTGTTCACTCATGTTTGCTTGCCCGGATTGCGCAGCATATCCAGAATCATCATGGCGGCGCCCACAGTAATGGCACTGTCAGCAATGTTGAAGGCGGGGAAATGCGCTCCCTGCCAGTGGAAATCCAGAAAATCCACCACATGACCGTACATCACCCGATCGTACAGATTGCCCAGGGCCCCCCCCAGAATCAGGGAGATGGACATGGCCGACCACCAGTCGGTCTTCGGCAACTTACGCAGCCACAGGACCAGCATGATACTGACCGCCACCGCAATGGCCGTGAAGAACCATCGCTGCCAGCCGCCCGCACCGGCCAGAAAACTGAAGGCCGCACCTTCGTTATAAGCCAGGGTCAGATTGAAGAACGGCAGGATTTCCAGGCGCTCGTATTTCTCGAAGCTGCCGTCCACCGCCAGCTTGGTGATCTGATCAATGATCACCACCACCGCCGAAAGCCACAGCCATTTCAACATGCCGACGGCCTGCTCGTGCTTGTCATTGATTGCATCTGTCATGCTGGTCACTGTTTATCGCTACCTTGGTACTGAAACCTTAACAAAATTCACGGGGCTCACCGCCACCGTCCACGTTTTCCACACAGCGCAGGCACAGCTCCGGATGCTCTGCATTGGCGCCCACATCCTCCCGCAGGTGCCAGCAACGAACGCACTTGGGATGTTCGCTTTTCTTCACCTCCACGCGCAGGCCATCCACCTCGGTGATATCGCCACCCTGGGTCCACTGGTGCACCCGCACTGCACTGGTCATCATGGCAAAGCGCAGCTCGTCACCCAGCTGGTCCAGATCCTCTTTCAGATCGGAGCTGCAATGAATGTCCACTTCCGCTTCCAGACTGCCGCCCACCACACCGTTCTTGCGGGCATCCTCCAATTGCTTGTTGACTGCAACCTTCACACCCTGGATGGTCTGCCAGAAATCAGCGTTCATGGCATCCCCCAGGGGCAGCTCGAACAATCCGCTGTACCAGGTTTCCAGATGCACAGATTCGCTGCGCTCACCGGGCAGAAACTCCCACAACTCATCGGCGGTGAAACACAAAATAGGCGCAATCCAGCGCACCAGGGCCTCAGCAATATGGTACAGGGCAGTCTGCGCCGAGCGCCGCGCCACGCTGTCCTTCTGGCAGGTGTACTGGCGATCCTTGATCACATCCAGGTAGAACGCCCCGAGGTCCACCACGCAGTAGTTGTGCAGTTTCTGGTAGATGGAGTGAAACAGGTATTCGTCATAACACTCGATGATTTCCTGCTGCAGTTTGGCCGCCCGGTGCACCGCATAGCGGTCCAGTGCCAGCATGTCTTCCGGTGCCACCGCATCCACTTTGGGATCAAAGCCGTTTAAGTTGGAAAGCAGGAAGCGGGCGGTGTTGCGGATTCGGCGATAAGAATCTGCGGTGCGCTTCAGGATCTCATCGGACACCGTCATTTCACCACGGTAATCGGTGGCCGCCACCCACAGGCGGATGATGTCCGCCCCCAAGGATTTCATCACCTTCTGCGGCGACACCACATTGCCCAGGGATTTGGACATCTTCTTGCCTTGGGCGTCCACCGTAAAACCATGAGTCAGTACGGTTTTATAGGGCGCTTCGCCACGAATGGCCAACCCGGTTTTCAACGAGGACTGGAACCAGCCACGATGCTGGTCGGAACCTTCCAGGTACAGATCCGCCGGCACCCGCAACTCCGCCCGTTGTTCCAGCACAGAATAATGAGTGACACCGGAATCGAACCACACATCCAGGGTATCGGTGACCTTGTCGTACTGGGCGGCGTCATCCCCCAGCAACTCCGCCGGCTCCAGATCGAACCAGGCATCCATGCCTTCGGCTTCCACTTTTTGCGCGACCGCTTCAATCAGCTCAGAGGTGTTGGGATGCAGCTCGGAGGTTTCCTTGTGCACAAACAACGCGATGGGCACACCCCAGGTGCGCTGACGGGAGATACACCAGTCCGGGCTTTGTGCCAGCATGCCGTCGATGCGGGCCTTGCCCCACTCCGGCAGCCATTCCACTTTGTTGGCAGCCTTTTTACAGGCTTCCAATAAGCCGTTTTTGGTCATACTGATAAACCACTGGGGCGTGGCCCGGAAGATCAGCGGGGTTTTGGTGCGCCAGCAATGAGGATAGCTGTGGGTAAGCTTGGCCTGCTTCAGCAGGGCGTGGTTTTCCTGCAGCAGCTCCAGGATGCGGGGCTCCACTTTATAAACGTGCTCACCCGCCACCAGGGGCGTGGCCTCCATATAGGTGCCGTCCGCACCCACATAATTGAGGGTCTTGATGCCGTATTTCAGGCCCACATTAAAGTCATCCAGACCGTGGTCCGGAGCAATGTGCACGGCACCGGTACCGGCGTCGGTGGTCACGTGATCCCCCATCACCACTGGCACTTGACGCTCGGCAATGAACGGATGCTGCAGCAGCAGATGCTCCAGAGAGGAACCCAAGGTGGTGGCTAATACCTTAAAGTCTTCCACCCCGTAGCGTTTGCACACCGGCTCCACCAGGTCGCTGGCCAGCAGTACCAGCTCATCGCCAGCGCCGGCATCCAGTTGCACCAGGCTGTATTCCAGATCCTTCGCCAAGGCCACCGCCTGGTTGGCGGGCAGGGTCCAGGGGGTGGTGGTCCAGATCACGACGGACACCGGCAGCGCAGGGGAATCCACGCCAAACCGGCTGACGAAATCCACCGCGTCCACGGGAGTGAAACGGACGTCCACCTGCGTGGAGGTCTTGTCCTGATATTCCACTTCCGCTTCCGCCAGGGCTGAGCCGCCCACAACGCTCCAGTACACCGGCTTGAAGCCTTTCACCAGATGGCCGTTATCCGCGATGCGGCCCAAAGAACGGATGATGTCCGCTTCGGTTTTGAAATCCATGGTGAGGTAGGGATTTTCCCAATCCCCCAATACCCCCAACCGGATGAAATCCTCACGCTGGCCATTCACCTGCTGCATGGCGTATTCACGGCATTTCTTGCGAAACTCTGAATGGGGCACCTTCACACCGGCCTTACCGATTTTCTTCTCTACATTGTGCTCGATGGGCAGGCCGTGGCAGTCCCACCCCGGCACATAGGGCACGTCAAAGCCACCCAGGCGCTTGGAACGCATGATGGTGTCTTTCAGGATTTTGTTAACCGAATGGCCGATATGGATGTCGCCGTTCGCGTAAGGAGGGCCATCGTGCAGAATAAACTGAGGCCGGCCGGCAGTGGTTTGCTGTACTTTCTGGTACAGATCCATTTGCTTCCAGCGCGCCAGCATCTCCGGCTCCCGCTGAGCCAGGTTGCCGCGCATGGGGAAAGCGGTATCCGGTAGGTTTAATGTCGCTTTGTAATCGGCCATGGAGTTTAACTGCCCTTCGCTTTTGGTTTCGCAAAAAACTGCTTTGCTGTTTCAATATCCTGGCGGATGGCATCGGTCAACGCCTCCAGCCCATCGAATTTTTTCTCATCCCGGATTTTATGCCGGAACATCACCCGCAGGTGTTTGCCATACAGGTCACCCTGAAAATTCAGCAAATGCACTTCCAGCCTTACCTGCTCCCCCCCCAGGGTGGGCCGGGTACCCAGGTTGGCGACCCCCTGCTGGACCTGATCCAGGCCACGCACCTCCACCGCGAACACGCCACTCACCGGCGTGCGCACCCGCTTGGGCAGCAGGTTGGCGGTGGGAACGCCAATGGTACGCCCCAGCTTCTGACCGTGGATCACCCGACCGGACATGAAAAAGGAGCGACACAGCATAACGGAGGCGGAATCAAAATCGTTGTGCTCCAGACATTCTCTGACCCGGGTGCTGCTGACCCGTTCCCCGTGCCATTCGAAGGTGTGTGTGTTTTCCACGGTATAACCGTTTTCCTCACCCATGGTCTGCAGAAAACGAAAGTCGCCGGCTCGGTCGTTGCCGAAACGGAAATCATCCCCCACCACCAGGTGACGGATGCCCATGCCCCGAATCAGGATGTTCTCACAGAATTCCTGGGCCGACTGACTGCAAAAACGCCGGTCAAACTTTACGCACAGGACCCGGTCCACACCCAGTTCACCCAGCACCTCCACCTTTTCACGGAAGGTCATCAGCCGGGCCGGAGCTTCATCCGGGGCAAAGAATTCACGGGGCTGGGGTTCAAACACCATGACCGCCGAGGGCACCCCCAGCTGCCTGGCCTTGGCCGTCACCTGACGGATGATGGCGCGGTGCCCCAGGTGGATCCCGTCGAAGTTGCCGATGGTGGCCACACAGCCCCGATGTCGGTCCCGCAAATTGTGTACGCCGCGAATCAGCTCCATGCTTCTGCCGTCATGCCAAAAAGGCGAGCATTATAGCGGACTTGGCCGCGGGATATAACTGCTCGCTGTCCCTATTCCCCATGCCGGGCACGCAGATCACGCAGCCGCATTCCACCCACCAGCAGCACCCCGAAATAGGCCCCGGCCCCGGCCACCACCAACAGGGCCAGATGGGCTGTACGCTGGGGCCAGCCCCAGGCCAGCCATTGCGCCAAGTCCTTGTTCAACAACATAATCACTGCCACCATCAGGGCGCTGGCCACCCCCAACCGCAGCAGGAACAGCCACCAGCCGGGCTGAACCTGATACACCCCTTCCCGCCTTAGACCCCGCCACAGCAGCCCGGCATTGACCGCCGCCGACAGAGTGGTGGCCAGCGCCAGACCAACGTGGGCCAGCGGTACAATAAGTGCCAGATTGAAGACCATATTGGCCACCATGGCCTTGATCCCCACCTTCACCGGGGTCTTGGTGTCCTGACGGGCAAAATAGCCCGGTGCCAGCACCTTCACCAGCATGAAACCCACCAAACCACAGCCATAGGCCTGCAGGCTCAGACTGGCCCGCTCCACATCCCGGGCGCTGAACTCGCCATATTGAAACAGTGTTACCAGCAAGGGCGACGCCAGCACCACCAGGGCCAAGGCCGCCGGCACCCCGATCAGCAGCACCATACGCACCGCCCAGTCCAGGGTTTGGGAGAACGCCTCCGCCGACCGGCTGGCGTGTTTACGGGATAAACTGGGCAGAATCACCGTGGCAATGGCAATGCCGAAGACACCCAGGGGCAGCTCCATCAAGCGGTCGGAGTAATACAGCCAGCCCACACTGCCATCCACCAGAAAGGAGGCCAAAATGGTGTCCAGCAGCAGATTGATCTGGGCCACCGAAACGCCGAACATGGCCGGCAACATCAAGGTCAGAATGCGTTTGACTCCCGGGTCCGTCCAACCCCAGCGCGGCATGGCCAACAGGTCGATCCGGCGCACAAAGGGAAACAGGAAAACCAACTGCAGCACGCCGGCCACCAACACGCCCCAGGCCATGGCCATCACCGGCACCTCCAGCAGGGGGGACACCACCACCGCCGCAAAGATCATGCAGATGTTCAGCAATACCGGGTTAAAGGCCGGCATTGCAAAGCGGCCGTAACTGTTGAGCACGCTGCCCAGCATGGCGGTCAGGGAAATCAGCATCAGATAGGGAAAGGTGAGCCGCAACATGTCCGACGCCAGGCTGAATTTATCCGGCAGATCATAGAATCCGGGGGCAAACAGAAACGTCACCACCGGCGCAAACACCACGCACACCAGGGTCACCCCGAACAACACGCCCCCCAGGGACCCCATTGTGTAACTCACCAGCAACCGCACTTCCGCGTGCTCGCGCTGGGCCCGATACTCCGACAGCACCGGTACAAACGCCTGGGAAAACGCCCCTTCAGCGAACAACCGCCTGAAAAAATTGGGGATTTTGAATGCCACGAAAAAGGCATCCGCCCCGCCCCCAGCACCAAACAGATGCGCCACCACCACATCCCGCGCCAGCCCCAGCACCCGAGACAACATGGTGAACAGGCTGACAATGCCGGTGGAACGCAGCAGCCCGCCCTGCTTTTTGCCTGATTTTTCGTTTTTCATGAATACCTGCTCTCCAACCAGGCGGCCATTATACGGATACGAGCCCAAAACCGTATCCCAATAAGGCGGTGCAGAGGGGATAAGTCCCAGATAAATAGAACAGAGGCCTTGACAGTAGCCCCCTGGGTGGGAATAATCTTGCGTCCTCGAATTCAAGTCGCTTAGCGTCTGGTTATTCGACAATAGTGACTAACCTAGTTAGACGTTCAAGATCCAACAGACGTTCAAGCTTAAGTTAGACGTTCAAGTTTCGGCAATATACTGATTATCGTAAAGATAAGGAGCTAGACCTTGGCTAACATCAAATCAGCTAAGAAGCGTGCACGCCAGGCTGAAAAGCGTCGCAGACACAATGCCGGTCTGCGCTCCATGGTTCGCACATACATCAAGAAAGTGGTTAACGAAATCGCCACTGGCAACAAAGACAATGCCCAGAAAGCCTACCTGGAAGCGGTTCCCGTCATTGACCGTATGGTAAGCAAAGGCATCATCCACAAGAACAAGGCTGCCCGTCATAAGAGCCGCCTGAGTTCTCAGATCAAGGATCTGGCCGCTTAAGCATTGGCTTCAACCAATGTTGTGGATGCAAAAAAACCGGCTTTAAGCCGGTTTTTTTATGGCTGGCTGGCCGCATCTGCACCACACACCGACCTAGAACACCACCATCCTAAAACACCACCATATTGTCCCGATGGATCAGCTCTTTTTCGTCTACATAACCCAGGATGGACGCGATGGCGTCTGATCCTTTCCCCATGATACGACGAGCCTCGTCCGCCGAGTAATTTACCAGGCCGCAGGCCACTCGCTGGTTATCCGGCCCCACGCAGGAGACCATTTCACCGCGGGAAAAATTACCGGTCACATCCCTCACGCCCACGGGCAGCAGGCTGACGCCTTTCTCCCGCAGCACCCGGGCCGCCCCCTCATCCAGGGTCAGCACACCCCGCATTTGCAGGTGCCCGGCCAGCCACTGCTTGCGGGCCGCCATGGGACTGGCCTCCGCCGTCAGCAGGGTGCCTACGTCTTCCGCCTTGTAGATACGGGACAACACCTCTGGCAGTCGTCCACCGACAATGATGCTGTCTGCCCCGGAGCGGGCGGCCAGCTGGGCGGCCCGCACCTTGGTCGCCATGCCACCCTTACCCAAAGCACCACCGCTGCCCCCAGCCATGGCCAGCAACGCCGGGTCCGAGGCCCGGGCGTGGGATATCAGCGCCGCACTGGCATTGTTGCGGGGGTCAGAATCGAACATGCCCTGCTGGTCCGTCATGATCACCAGCAGGTCCGCCTCCACCAGGTTGGTGATCAGCGCCCCCAGGGTGTCATTGTCGCCAAAGCGAATTTCATCGGTGACCACTGTATCGTTCTCGTTCACCACCGGCACCACACCATGGGCAATCAAGGCCAGCAAGGTGCTGCGGGCATTCAGGTAACGCTTGCGGTCAGACAAATCATCGTGCGTCACCAGCACCTGGGCAGAGTGCACGCCATGGGCCTGGAACGCCTGCTCCCAGGCCTGCACCAACCCCATCTGCCCCACCGCAGCTGCAGCCTGCAAATCGTGCATGGCCTTGGGGCGCTGTTTCCAACCCAGGCGCGCCATGCCTTCCGCCACGGAGCCGGAGGACACCAGCACCACTTCAATCCCCTGCTGACGCAGCTTGACGATCTGCTCTACCCAGCCGGCAATGGCGACCCGATCCAGGCCCTCGCCATCATTGGTCAACAGTGCGCTACCGATTTTCACCACCCAGCGCTTGGCGGCGGCCACTTCAGCCCGCAGTTTCAGACGCTCGTCACCTGACATAGAATTCGTGCTCTCCAGCGATCAATTGGGTGCGTACACCACCTCAACATCATGATCATCGTCGTCATCATCATCGTCCGCGTCCGCAGCCCGCTGGCGACGACGCTCAGCCTTATACGCCTGAATCTTGAGGCGGGCCTCCTCTTCCAGGCACTGACGGGCGGCGCGCTCGGCATCCGCAAACTCCTCGTCTGCCGCCATGCGCTGGTCCAGCTCTTCCAGATGGTTCATGATGGCGAATATCAGTTCCTGGGTGCCCACGCCATTGGCTGCCGAGATTTTGAAAACCGGCCCTTCCCATTCCAGATCATCAATGATTTCCTGGCAACGGGCATTGGCTTCCTCCTCTGGCAACAGGTCAGTCTTGTTCAACACCAACCAGCGCTCGCGATCCGCCAAGGCAGCGCTGAACAGCTGCAGCTCGCCGGCGATGGCGTCCACGGACTCCACCGGATCTGTTTGATCCCAGGGGGCGATATCCACCACATGCAACAGAATCCGGCAACGGGCCAGATGCTTGAGGAAGCGAATACCCAGACCGGCGCCTTCCGCCGCTCCTTCGATCAGGCCCGGGATGTCCGCCATCACAAAGCTGCGCAGGCGGTCCACTTTCACCACCCCCAGGTTCGGCACCAGCGTGGTAAAGGGGTAATCCGCCACCTTGGGCTTGGCAGCAGACACCGCGCGGATCAGAGTGGACTTGCCTGCATTGGGCATCCCCAACAGGCCAATGTCCGCCAGCACTTTCAGCTCCAGGCGCAGGTTGCGCTTTTCACCTTCAGTGCCCGGGGTAGTCTTGCGGGGGGCACGGTTGGTGCTGGATTTGAAACAGGTATTGCCCAGACCACCACGACCGCCCTTGGCCACCATAAACTGCTCACCTTCGCGCACCAGGTCGCCCAACACCTCTTCTGTATCTTCATCCACTACCGTGGTGCCCACGGGGACCTTCAGGACCAGATCGTCGCCACTGCCGCCGGTACAATTGCGGCCGGAACCACCTTCGCCGCGCTGGGCCTTGAAAATGCGCTCGTACCGATAGTCCACCAGAGTGTTCAAACCGCTGTCCGCCTGCAGAATGACACTGCCCCCGGCACCGCCGTTGCCGCCATCCGGACCACCATATTCAATGTATTTTTCACGCCGAAAACTCAGGCAACCATTGCCACCATCGCCGGCTTCCACTCGAATGGCCGCTTCATCAACAAACTTCATGGTTGCTCCCGTGAATTGCCGTTAAATATCGATTTGAGATTGTACTGCACTTTTATGGCCTGTGCCGGTATCGGGAACGCCTGTGCCGAAACCAGGGGTCTGCACAACGCAAAAAGCCCCGCCTTTGGGGCAGGGCTCAGCGATCCTGGACGACAGCAGTGTCGTTTAGGCTACGGGCTCGATTGAAACGTATTTACGGCTGTTAGGGCCTTTCACTTCAAACTTAACCACGCCATCGGCTTTTGCATAGATGGTGTGATCTTTACCCAGGCCAGTATTCGGACCAGAGTGGAACTGAGTGCCACGCTGACGAACGATGATGTTTCCAGCCTTTACTACTTCACCGCCAAAGCGCTTAACACCAAGGCGTTTACTTTCTGAGTCGCGACCGTTACGGGTACTACCACCAGCCTTCTTGTGAGCCATTGTGCTTCTCCTTAACTAACTTAGGCGCTGATACCAGTGATCTTCACTTCCGTGAAGTACTGACGATGGCCCATTTGCTTACGATGGTGCTTACGACGACGGAATTTGATGATTTTGATTTTCTCACCACGACCGTGGGTTACCACCTCACCGGTCACTTTACCGCCTTCTACAACAGGTGCGCCGATTTTGACGTCGTCACCGTTGGCTACCAATAAAACCTGATCAAACTCGATGGCAGAGCCGGGTTCGGCTTCCAATAATTCCAGCTGAACCACGTCGCCTTCAGCGACTCGGTGCTGTTTGCCACCACTTACAAATACCGCGTACATAGCTGCTGACTCCAACCGCTTTATAAAGCATCAGAATAGTGTGTCTTGTTCCGACTGACTGCCGACGCATGCAAACGATTGGCGTCAGGTCACAGGGGGCGCAATTGTAAGGGAATCGGATTACGTGCGCAAGCCTAAACCACGCCACAATTTTCAATCCCCACCGGCCGGCGGCACAGCAAGCAAAATCAAGTCTTTAGCTTGACACCCCCCGGACCCCGCCATAGCATTCGTGACAATTTCATGTTCTTTTGGTGCGGCCACTTGTCGTGCCCTGTCCAGGTTGCTCATCGTATGGATTTTAAAGCGATTTCCGGCGCTGTCGGAACCGACTTCCAACAGGTTAACGACTTCATTTTCAAGCAGTTACATACTCATGTGCCGCTGATAAAAGAGATCGGCAACTATATTATCGACAGTGGCGGCAAGCGCCTGCGCCCACTGGTGTGCCTGCTCAGCGCCCGCGCCCTCGGCTATGAAGGCCACCGTCATGTGGAAATCGCTACTGTGGTGGAGTTTCTGCATACCGCCACCCTGCTGCACGACGATGTGGTGGATGAATCCTCCCTGCGGCGCGGCAAACCCAGCGCCAATGAGGTGTGGGGCAATGCCCCCAGCGTGCTGGTGGGCGATTTCCTGATTTCGCGGGCCTTCCAGATGGTGGTGAATGTGGGCAACATGCGCATCCTGCAGATCCTGTCCAATGCCACCAACCTGATCGCCGAAGGGGAAGTGCTGCAACTGATCAACTGCAAGAACCCGGACACCACCGAAGCCCAATATATGGAAGTCATCCGCTACAAGACGGCCAAGATGTTTGAAGCCTCGGCGCAATCCGGTGCAGTACTGGCTGGCCCTTCCGAAGCGGTTGAGATGGCCTTTGCCCGCTATGCCGATCACCTGGGCTCCGCCTTCCAGCTGATTGACGACGTGCTGGACTACACCGGCAGCGCCGAAGAAATGGGTAAGAATGTGGGGGACGACCTGGCGGAAGGCAAGCCCACCCTGCCCCTGATCTATGCCCTGCAGCATGCCAGTGAGGCCGAGCAGGCAATGATCCGCACCGCCATTCAAACCGGTGGCCTGGACAAGATCGACGCCATCACCACCGCGGTGCGCAACTGCGGCGCCATCGACTACACCATTGAAAAAGCCAACGATCAGGCCCGATTTGCTAAAGAAGCACTTGGCGAAATCGAAAATTCCGTATATAAAGAAGCCCTGTTAGCGCTATGCGATTTGGCGGTTGCCCGTAATCATTAAACTGTCAGTTCAGTCGGAGTGTAGCTCAGCTTGGTAGAGCACTGCCTTCGGGAGGCAGGGGTCGGAGGTTCGAATCCTCTCACTCCGACCATAACCACTTCCCACACCGTCCCAGAACATCCACAACACCCCTGAAAGCCCCGTAGAATCTAGCCTTTAGCTCCCAGCCTGTCCCATGCGATCCATTGCAATCCCAGATATTCAGGGGTATAACCGGGGGTATGTGGCCGATTTGGCGAATCAATACCCCCATTGCGGCCAAGCACTGATACCCCCGACCCAGCTGGAGGCCGCGCCACACATGCCCTTAACCGCACTGGCCGTGAAACAGGCCAAGCCAAAAGACAAAGATTACAAGCTGGCCGATGGTGGGGGTATGTATTTGCTGGTCACCCAAAAGGGCGGCAAATACTGGCGGCTCAAGTACCGCTTTGCCGGTAAAGAGAAAGTGCTGGCACTGGGGGTGTACCCCACTGTCACCCTGGAGGAAGCCAGAGAAGAACGCCTTAAAGCCAAAAAGTTGCTGCCCCACACCGACCCCAGCAGCAACAAGCGCCAAGCCAAAGCCAGCAACCTGGAAGCCGCCGAAAACAACTTTGAGCTGGTGGCCCGTGAGTGGTTCAACAACCACATGACCGGGAAATCAGATAGCCATCGGGTGCGCACCCTACGCCTGTTGAAAAATGATCTATTCCCCAGCCTGGGCAAGCGCCCCGTGGGGGACATTTCACCCCCAGAGCTGTTAAAGGTATTACGCCGAGTGGAAAGCCGGGGCGCCGTGGACACCGCCCACCGGGCACAACAAACCGCCGGGCAAGTTTTCAGATACGCCATTGCCACCGGAAGGGCTGAGCGCGACCCCAGCGCCGATCTGCGCGGCGCCTTAAAGGTTCACATCAAAAAGCACCATGCTGCCATCACCGACCCTAAAGAACTGGGCAAGCTGTTATTGGCCATTGATAGCTATAGCGGCACCCCCATTGTTAAAGCCGCCTTGCAGCTCTCCCCCCTTCTGTTTGTACGTCCCAAAGAACTGCGCCACATGGAGTGGACAGAAATCGACTGGGATCAGGGGCTTTGGCAAGTTCCCGCTGACAAGATGAAGATGAAAGAACCCCATATAGTACCGCTGAGCCGTCAAGCCATTGCCGTGCTGGAAGAGATCAGCAGCTTAACCGGGCGCGGCAAATACGTGTTCCCCAGCGCTAGAGGGGGAAGCCGACCACTGAGCGAAAATGGCGTGCGGGTTGCCCTACGGACCATGGGGTATGACAACAACACCATGACCGCCCACGGTTTTAGGGCAACAGCCAGAACCATTCTGGATGAGGTGTTGTGCTTTCGGGTGGACCTGATTGAGCACCAGTTAGCGCATGCAGTGAGAGACCCCACCGGGCGCGCCTACAACAGGACGAAGCACTTACCCCAGCGTAAGGAAATGATGCAGAAGTGGGCGGATTATCTAGAAGGCCTTAAGGCAGGCCATTCACCCTAAATAGTTTCCGTGTGGAACTCGGTAGAGAGAAGAGCAATAAATTGTTTCAATAGAAGTTTTTATTAGTTCGCAAAAGAACAAGTCACCACCAGTACACACCCGAAACACTGAGGTCTTTCATCAGTTACGGGTTAGTTAATTTTTCAGAGGTTCAAACCTTCAGGATATAAATATGGAACCACGCGAACTATTTGATGCCATAAAAAGCAATTACAAAAGCAACTTCAACTCCCCGCTAATTCGTGACCTCAACCACATAAATCAGCAACACAGAATTTGTCATCATTACTACTTTCTGACAACCAGCACAAACTATCGGGACAAAATACAAAAGAACTTGAATATCACCCACCAACGTGAAGCGGAGAGAATTTTAAGATTGATTGCCCAAGCTAAAGCTCAAAACCTAAATTACAAAAAGCCAATACCTAAACCCTCAAAAATCCCTTCTATTAAGTCGTGCAAAGAGCTATATGAGAAAAATTTGAACCTTGTTGTCGATCACAAAAGCAAAACACTAAGCGACATCAAGAGCAGTAATTCTTACCAAGAAGCACTTGCCCTGTACAAACGCAAAGACAGGCTTCCATTTAACACTCTAGGAATTGACCGACCAGAAAGACTACCCAACAGGACTGACGAATTAAATTTTGAGCAGTATTTTGTAGGCTCACTTAGCTACTGGTACATGCTCAGCACCCCACATAGGAAATTTGAGGCGCTCCCTTCACAGAGAGAGATCGAAACTATCAGCAAACATGCGAGGGAACTTTGGAAATCACTTGAATCTCTTGAACCCGCAGCATTACGCCAAATTATAGGCCCCGTCGCTGACTCACTAGAACAAACAAGGCACCGCTTCATATTTCATCTTCGAAAACTATGCGACTTACCAAACAACCCAGTTACAGAAGAAGATTTGATTCCCCCGTTTCAACGCCCCAACATGATATATCCAGAGGTAAACGCCAGGGACAAACCAAGAGCCATGTATATATTTTCCTTGACATACACATGGCTAAGAATAGGGCAGTGGAAACTCACACAAAACGGCCATCCGCACGGTGACGTCGTAACAATACTGGCTCAAGCAATCTATAATCATTTAACCGAACGAGCTGTGAGAAGATACATAAGGCAAAATATTGATTATGTAAACAAACCAACCTGACAAGCTTTTTTCAATCCATGCCATCAACCGGCATGACATCTATCTAACAAAACCGCATACAGAATGTCATGTCATACCTCCTTTAGATGCTGCTAAAGATTGTCATTATTAAGTTTTTTTTCGTCCCATATCATCTGACTCATACCCAACAACCACCCACAAGGACAAAAGGTATGAGAGAGCACAATCAAGAAAGTCAATTTAATAACGCAAAGCCAATCACCGATCGACTCATCAGGCAGGCGGAACTACTAAAGCTTATCGGCTGCTCCAGAAGCTCTCTATACAGAGAGATCAGTCACGGGTCATTCCCAGCTCCTGTAAAAATCGGACAGCGAGCTGTTGCGTGGAGAGCATCTGAAATTAAAGCATGGATGGAAAACTTGCCTAAGACTTCTGAAATAGGGGGATAAACAATGAAAAAGAAAACAGCCCCCACAAAACGCAGAGGCCACAAAGACAGCCGCAATAATACCAACCTGGAAGCACAACGCCAACGCCTGTTAACGGCCCTACGGAAAGCCGGTGCCGCCGGAATCAACACCATTCAGGCAAGGCGCGACCTGAACATTCTAGCCCCGGCACCTCGCGTGCATGAACTGAGGCACCTCTACGGGTACAACATCCAAACCATTTGGACAACAGAAACCACCCCAGAAGGCTACCCCCACCGGGTCGCCCGCTACATCCTTATGCCTGGAAAATACCGGGAGGTGGCCTAATGCAGCCCGCCTCCCACCGCGTTTACCGCCTCGTGAGCGGCTTCAATGGCGGGGTAAGCGGGTTGATATTCTCCGCCTCCCACCATAAAGCCATAGAAACGTTTTGCTACCTGCACGCCCTTCACCCGGCGCAGGTGGCCATCTTGTATAGCTACCCCCTCCAGCTCCATTAGGAGGGGCCATGGCCAAAAAACGCAGCAACAAGTCCATAACGTACCGTGGTTTCTTCCACCTGCCCGACGTGCTGATAGACCACCCGGACTACATCGCCCTGAGTGACGGAGCCAGATCACTTCTGACGTTCATTGGGCGCCAGTATCGCGGCCACAACAATGGAGACCTACAAGCCACCATGAGCTTTATGAAGAAATACGGCTATACCTCCAATCGCGCCCTGACCGCTCACCGAAAAGAGCTGATAGAGCGCAACTGGATAATCAGAACCAGAATGGGCGGGCTCGGCATGGGCCCTGACCTTTTCGCAATCACATGGCAGCCAATTGATGAGTGCAAGGGAAAACTGGACATGAAACCCACCCTATTCCCGATACGTTCGCTGCGCTGAATGCCATGGTTCCGCGAATGCCATACCCTATTTGGGTGCGATCAACACCCAATGGTGGTGCTACAAGCTCAGGTGCTGCACCCACAGCAGGTGCAGGCCGAACCCATAGCGGGTGCTATAAGGGTCAAATTCTTGATGCCGCTGCACCCATATTGGGTGACCTTTATATATTTACCATACGCAGTGGTGGTGATAGCCACGTAAGCAAGCAGTAGGCATGGCGGTGTGATTCCCTAATGATTTCGGATAAAAACAGGAGCAAGCGCCATGGGCGGAACAGGTAGCGGCAGAGGGCTGGCATGGAACAAGCGCACAACCCTGGAAGAGATTTTAAAGATAGACATCCGGCACCTAAAAAAGCGGGGTATTTTACGGCCTTCCCTCTATGGCAGCTTACACTGGCATTGTGGCGGGCAGGCCTCTGGCAACATTAACTACCGCACCCATAGGAATGGTATCGAGCTGATTTACCGCTACAGGCCCGCTGGTGGCGATTGGCAGGACATTAGACAGCCTATCCAATACGAAGACACACCCTGCCATTTTGGCGGCACCCGGAAGTGGTTTGTCTGCCCTGGCTGCGGCCAGCGTGTGGGGGTGCTGGGCTGCCATGAGGGGCTATTCCTGTGCAGGCACTGTAACCGGCTCCCCTATGCCTCACAGAGTGAAGCTGAAATAGATCGAATGATCAGAGCCAGAAACAAGCTGGGCAAACGGATATTTGCCGGGGACGGTGAGCGCGAGTATTGCAGACGCAAGGGCATGCACCGGACAACCTATGAACGGCTGCTCACACGTTATTGTGAACTGGACTGGGTTATAGATCATTGGATCAGTGTGCGCCTGGAGGCGCTGGAAGGGCTGGAGCGAGGCGTTTAAGGTACTCCCCAGCCTGGGGCTTGGGGGTATTTCCAGCCGCAGTTACGGGCTATTTACAGCCGCTTTGTGGGGTTGGTTGTTGTTTCGATATGGGTAACAAGGGGTAACTAAAAGAAACGCGCCAAACCTCGGCTTAAAGCAGATTTCAAGATTCAACACTTCAACAATTCTCAACAACTAAAACCGCGCTCACCCGCAATAGGAATTTACACCATACCCAGCCGATCAATAGTATCAGGGAACTTTTCTACCATCCTGATCAGCAGCGCGGCCTGGGCATTGGGCTTGGCTCTGCCCTGTTCCCAGTTCTCCAGCGTACGCTTGTTGATGCGCAGATAGCGGGCAAACACGGCCTGTGACAGGTGCAGGTTTTCCCGCAGCTTCACCAGCTCTGTGCTGGATATTTCAGGGCTGGCCGGTAGTTCTACCGGGTGCTCCTTCAAGGTCACTTTGCCTTCACGCTGTTCTTTCAGCGCCTGGAAGCCCTCATTCAATTCAGCAAACAGATTACGTTTCATGATTGACACCTCGCGGCCATTTCCTGTTTCAACATCTGGGCCAAAGCCTTTCTCTCATCTTCGCTGAGGTCGGACATTTCGCCTTTACCATAGAGGGTGAACAGCCAAAACTGGGCACCCCCCAACCACCAATAATAAATAACCCGTACACCGCCCCGCTTTCCCTTGCCCCGGCGCCGATCCTGATAGCGCACCTTGCGCAAACCACCGGTGCCTTTGATAACATCGCCTGCCACCGGGTTAGCCAGCAACTCTTGCTGTAATCCCTTGAAGGCTTCATCATCCAAATACTGGCTGCGGTATCGCTCAAAGGGCGGTAACTCAACAAAGACCGCTTTCATTCCCACCTATACGTTAGTTGCGTACATACGGAGACTATACGCTAGTTGCGTACAACCATCAAGCACGGCCAAAGGCGTTCAATTGGGGGTATTAACGGGGGTATATATCCGGACCGAAAAACAATAATTGCTTTAATTTCAAATTCTTAAGTCGTTAGTTCGGTTGATCTCACTCCGACCATCATCAACCATCACCCCTTATCTGAATACAAACTATTGAACAGCGGCAGCCAAACCGAGAAGGTGCTGCCCTGTCCCGGCTGGCTGCTGACGCTGACCTTTCCATTGAGCAGCTCCACCAATTCTTTCACCAGCGCCAATCCGAGTCCGGTCCCTTCCGGGTTCAGCTTGTCGGATTTGCCAACCTTCTGAAACTTATTGAACAGTTTGGCCAGATCCTCCGACGAGATCCCGATGCCGTCATCCATCACCTGCAGCATGACGCCTTTCACCCCAGACAGCTCCTGCTCCCGCAGCGCCAACTTGATCTCACCCCCGCTGGTGAATTTGATGGCATTGGACAGGAGGTTGATGATGATCTGCCGAACGCGGGTGGCATCAGCCTGTATTTTGCCGTGGAACTGACAATCGAGCACAAAGCGGTTGTCTTTGGCTTTCGCCAGCGGCATGAACTGATCGCGGGCCTCCATCAGCATCTCATCCAGCGGGAATTCTGAAATACTGAGATCCAGCTTCCCCAGATCCACCTTACTGATGTCCAGTAGATTATTGATCAGCCCCAACAAATGATTGGCATTGCGCTCCACAATCACCAGGGACTCGCGGCTGCGTTCATCCAGGCGGCTACCCGAGCGCCGCAGCACCCGCCGGGTGAAGCCGATGACCGAGTTCAAAGGTGTTCTCAGCTCATGGGACATGCTGGCCAGAAACTCGGTTTTGCTCATGCTGGCCCGCTCCGCAAAGTCCTTGGCCTGCGCCAGTTCCTGGGTTTTGATGTCCACCTGTCGCTCGATAATACGCTGGTGTGTCAGCATGGTGAGCAACACCGCTTCCAGCAGGGCCACGTACAACAGGCCACCGATCAGAATCGCATAGCTTTGCCAGGAGGAGACCCGTGACATGATGTCTGGAGTGGCGGAAAGCTCAATACGTATGGAACGCCCCATAAATCGAAAAACAGAGTGCCACTCGGCTTGAGTCTGGGCTGACTGCCCCCGATGCAGCAGGATCGGCTCGGCAGGATCGGTGACATCCACCAGGCGCAACGCTGCTCGCAAATCATCTTTGTCTATGGCCTGAGCCAGCAATTGTCGAATGTTGAAAATCACTTGGGCCAGGCCGGCGATGGCCGAGGGCGAGCCTCGTTTCACTGGGGCGGCCAGCACATAAGACAACTCATCACCGGACTCCTGCACCAACACCACCGGCTTGCTGGCTTTGGCTTCGCCATTCTGCAAAATATCTCTTGGCTCGCGGCGATAGTTCAACGCCAGCACATCCAGGCCATGAGCCCGCTCGTTCCCTGTCATAGGGTGGATATAGGTCAGTGGCAGGTATTGTGGCCTGTCCCGGCTCACCAGCATTCGACCCTTAACCCCAAGCTCCCGGATTTCAAACACCGGATAGCCCTGCCCCCGTATGGACAGGACAAAATCGCCACGCGCCTCGTTGGGGATCAACGGTGCCCACTGCAGCGCCAGAATAGAGTCATTGCTTTGCAACAGGGGCGCGCTGAAGGTATCGAAGTCTTCGGGCGTGACAGCCTTGCTGGCACTGAGGAAACTGCTGACGGCTTCCAGCACCACTCGCAACTCATTGACATTGAGCTTCAAGACCGCCTCGAACTGCTGGCCGATGTCCGCCACCATTACCCGCCGATTCGCCTGCTCCAGACCACGCACGAAGTAGAACGACGCAATCACCAGCCCCAGGAAAATCACCGGCATCAGCGCGCTCTGCCAACCCCGGGATTCGTCGCTGGACCATTTCAGCATGCGAACCACAAAAGGGGTGATCACCAGCGCCCCTACTGAGTCACCGACCCACCACACGATCCAGTTACTGAGCCACCCACTCCAGGGTACGATGCCAAACAGCACTAACAGTGTGGCGCCGTTTAGGGAATTCACCAGACAACTGACCGGCCCAACCACCAACAGGAAACGAATGATCTGGGCTCCGTTGGTGAGTTCATTGGGCAGCAAGCGCAGCCGCACCATCAGGTAACGACCCACCCCAGCCTGCAGCACGGCTCCGATGGCTACGGCAGCCGCGAACGAAAACTGTTCCAGGGTAATGGGGATGCCCTGACTGAAAGCGGTGTAAAGATTGGCCGCCAAGGCCCCAAGGAACACCCCCGGATACAGGCTGGAACCGTAGATCACCACAAAGCCCAGGGCAACACCGGCAGAAGGCCAGACCGGCGTGGCATAGTCGGGGGGAATCGCCAGCAACTCGGTGCTCAGGGAGAGCCCCCAGTAAAGCAACATCACCAACAGGTTACGAGCGACCGTGCTGTTCACTGCGACCTCATCCTCTGCCTCATCTCCGGCCCCCGGAATACACCCATGGATAGCAGTATAGCCCTGCCAGACAGGGCTGAAGCGGATATACGCGGAAATTTGCCGGCAGCCGCTGGCGCTTACTGGTTACCAGCCTTAAGCGGTTGGAATCGAAGATAGCGCGCCAACACTTCCTGCAAGGCGCGGGCATCCACCGGCTTTGCCAGATGCTCGTTCATACCACATTGACTGGCCTGTTCCTGATGCTCTTTCAAGACATGGGCTGTGAGGGCGACAATGGGCAGGGCCAGCCACTGCTTGCTTTGCTCCAACTGCCGAATACGGCCGGCAGCGGTATAGCCGTCCAGCACCGGCATTTCACAATCCATCAGCACCAGGTCAAAGTGGTTGTGCTTGCGCAACAGCAAATCAATGGCGGCCTGGCCGTCCTCACAGAGCACATAGTCTACCCCCAACTTGGTGAGTTGGCCGCCTATCACCATTTGGTTAACGCGATTGTCTTCCACCACCAATACAGTTTTGCCCGGGAACCCCGGGTTACCCGATTTCATGCGTTCAATGTCTGGCAGGAGCTGCACTTCTTCGAACTGCAATAACAGTTGCAACAGCTGGCAAGGGACAAAAGGCTTTTGCAGGCAGCGGATCAACCCCGGATAAGGGTTTTCAGCACAACGCTGGGCTGCATTCATCCCATTAAGCAACACAAAACGCGGTCCGTTGCGTTGGTCGCGGGTGCAAACACCACCGATAAAGTCCAGGGCAGCCTGACTGTAATCGGTAACCACGTAATCCACACCATTGCCCTGGCTCGCTTCGAACTGCAGCATTTCCGTGCCTTCCAGCCAGCTATTGGCCACCAACGGGCGAATGCCCCAGTCCACCGCCTGTTCCCGTAGCAACTGGGCCAGAGTCAGGGATTCGGTCATGATCAGGAGTGATTTATTCTGCAGCGGCACCATAGGCAGTTGCCGTTCCTGAATGAACTTGCGCCCGGCCCGATGGCACTCGATGCTGAACCAGAAGCGACTGCCGCGCCCGGGCGTGCTGACGACACCGATTTCGCCGCCCATTAACTCCGACAGTTTTTTGGAGATATTCAAACCCAGGCCGGTGCCCCCGAATTTGCGGGCAACAGTCAGATCCGCCTGGCTGAAGGCCTTAAACAATTTTCTCTGCACGGCATGCTCAATACCTATCCCCGTATCCAGCACATCAAAGCGAATTTGCTGTGCACTTTGATCCCGAATTGCCGGAGCGGATGACACTCTTAGACTCACATAGCCTTGCTGGGTGAACTTGAAGGCATTCGCCAGCAGATTGAGCAGGATCTGCCTCAGTCGTACTGAGTCCGCTTTTACATGGCGCGGGGTGCCCGGTGCGAAGGAGCACAGCAAGTCCAATTGCTTGGATTCAGCACTGGCGGAAAAGAAAGTAATGCACTCCCGGCACAACTGCTCCAGATCCACATCGACGACTTTCAACTCAAGATTCCCTTCGGCGATCTTGGCGTAATCCATGATGTCATCAATGATGCCGAGCAACGCCTTGCCGGATTGGGAGATCGACGCCAGGTAATGACGTTGCACTTCGTCCAGACCGGTATCCAACATCAGTTCAGACATCCCCAACACGCCATTCAGAGGCGTGCGGATTTCATGGCTCATGGTGGCCAGAAAACGGCTTTTCGCATTGTTCTCCGCCTGTGCCATCAACAGGTTTTTGCGGGTTTTCAGGTCATCCACCGCGGCCTGATACTTCAGTTCCAGCAGCCGTTTGTGCTCCGCCCGAACTTTCAACTCATTTTCCACCACCTGCTTTTGCGCATCCAACTTGGCTTTGCGTTCATCATTGATTCGATCCGCCAGCGCGAAAGAAAACAGCAACACTTCCACTGCCGAGGCAATCTGAACAGAGTAGTTGATCCACGGGTGACTGGGAAAAACGCCGAACTTGCTCAACCCGGTAATAAACACCGACGACAACAATACGGTCCATGCCAGAACAAAAAAGCGCGCCGCCCGCACGCCCAGATGCATCAAATAGAAACCGCAGCAGATCACGATCAATGTGGTGGGCATGCCAACCATGGACACCAGAATGGTGGCGGAACGGTATTCCAGCACAAAGCTCAAGGCCAGTACCGCCACGAAGCAGCTGGCCAGCAACACAAAGACCCAATACAGCCGGGGTGTGCTGCGCCGCACATCCAACAGCGAAATGGCGAACAAGGTCCCCATAAAGCCGAATATCGACAGTGCCGCAGGAATCGCGAAGGTATTGATCCAGGGATAGTCCGGCCAGACGAACTGGAACCCGATTCCCTGTACTGACGCCACATAGGCAGAACAACCGAACGCGGCGCCAATGTAATACAGGTAACTGAGATGCCGGACGCTGAGATAAATAAACAGGTTGTACAACACCATCACCAGGATGATGCCGTAGTAAAGCCCCTGCCCCACCATGGTGGACTGCTGGGCATCAAAATAATGATCGTAGTTCCAGATTCGAAGAGGCGCTCCAAGGGAGCTGGTGGAGCGAATACGCAGATACACATACAGATGTGTGCCCGGTTCAAAGTGCAATGGCACCATAAAGTTGTTGGCATCCACCGGACGCTGGTCAAAGGGATAGGCATCTCCCAAGTGCCACTCCTGGCTCAGCTCACCCTGTTCGAATACAAATACGTCCACGTAGTCCAACAAGGGATACTGCACTTCCAGCAAACTGGTGAGCGCTGCACTGCCACCGTGTTGTAGGTGTACCCGCACCCAAAGAGTGTCGGAACTGTATCCGAAAAAGGGCGCTGTGCTCTGACTGGAAAACCAGTCCTGACGAGGCAGGGCCTGTACATCGGTGAGCGTCAAAACACTGTTCTGATCGAGGAAGTACTCTGCGAAAGGACTGACCGCAACGGACTGCAGATCATCCTGGAGCGTTACCGCCGTACGAGCAAACAGCGGGGAGGAAAAAAAAAGTAAGACGATGCCCAGGCAGATGCTGATATCTGCCCTGAAGAAATTTCTGATTGTATCCCTGTGTGCGCTGTCCCTGTCTGAGCTACCTGCCGCGTGATGCAAGGGTATCCTACCAGTCCGTCCATATTTATCCGTATTCACTCAATATAGACCAAGACGCGGCCAAAATGTCCAAATTTGAACTGGTTGCGCGGTTTTTATCTAATCAGTTCCCCCCTATACCGCGTCCAGCTCCGAGCCCACACCGGCCCGGAACCGGAAACCTGCGATTCAACCCTCTGATTTGGTGGCATTTTATAAACAAGTCAATCTACTCCGGCGCAACGGTCGCCCCCAGGGGCAAAACGCTTACATGGCCGTGTAGTTCGGCCCACCGCCAGCCTCAGGCGGCACCCAGGTGATGTTCTGGGTGGGGTCTTTGATGTCGCAGGTTTTGCAGTGCACGCAGTTCTGGGCATTAATCCGGAACACGGTTTTACCGCCCTCCTCCACCACCTCATACACCCCTGCCGGGCAATAGCGCTGGGCCGGCTCCTGAAACCGGGGCAGGTTATACTGCAGCGGAATATCAGGGTCCCGCAGCTGCAGATGGCAGGGCTGATCCTCCCGATGGTGGGTGTTGGACAGGTAAACCGAAGCGAGTTTGTCAAAGGTGATAACCCCATCCGGTTTGGGATACGTTATTGGCGTAGCCCGATCCAAGGGCAGTAACGTCGCATGATCCGGTTGATCATCCCGCAACGTCAGCGGCAGACGCCCCCGCAGCAGGCCATAATCCACAAAGCTGAACAACGAACCCAACAGCATACCGAAACGGTGCATGGCAGGCGCCACATTGCGGGCCTGGTATAGTTCCCGGTACAGCCAGGACTCACGCACCGCCGTCTGGTACGAGGTGAGATCGGCTCTCTTTGGGTTCGAGCCAGACTGTGGGTTCGGGTCTGTCCGTACCGGCACCGCTTTCTTTTCCGCCTCGTTTTGCAGCGCCGCCGCCACCACGTCCGCGGCCAGCATCCCACTCTTCATTGCGGTGTGGTTGCCCTTGATCTTGGGGTAATTCATAAAGCCCGCATCACAGCCCAGCAACAAACCGCCCGTAAAACTCAGCTTGGGCACCGCCTGCAACCCGCCCTTGTTGATGGCACGGGCACCATAGGCAATGCGCTTGCCACCGGTCAGCATCGGTTTGATCAGGGGATGCAGCTTCCACTGCTGTAATTCATCAAAGGGGCTAAGCCAGGGGTTGCGGTAGTTGAGGTCGGTGATCAATCCAAGGGACACCTGATTGTTCTCCCCGTGATAGAGGAATGCACCACCCCCGGTGGAAGAGCGGGACAACGGCCACCCGAAACAATGCAACACCTTGCCGGGCTCATGCCGGGCCGGGTCGATCTCCCACACCTCTTTGATGCCGATGGCGTAGTGCTGGGTGCCGCTGTCACGGTCCAGGTCAAAACGTTGGATCAGTTGTTTGCCCAGATGACCACGGCAGCCCTCGGCAAACAGGGTATAAGACGCCACCAGGTCCACGCCGGGTTGAAAACCCGCTTTGGTATTGCCTTCCTGATCCAGGCCCATGTCCCCGGTGCGTACGCCCCGAACCGCCCCGTCTGCGTCGTACAGCACTTCATTGGCGGTAAAGCCCGCATAGATCTCCACCCCCAGGTCTTGGGCCTGTTGCGCCAGCCAGCGGCACAACAACCCCAGGCTGATGATGTAGTTCCCATCATTGTGAATGACCCGGGACGCCAGCACCCCCGGGAATCGCACACTGCGACGCTCAGACAACAGGTAATGCACGTCATCCCGGGTCACCGGCACCCGCAGCGGCGCCCCCCGCTCCCGCCAGTCCGGGAACAACTCGTTGAGTGCCGTTGGTTGTAACAGGGCACCGGAGAGGGAGTGCGCCCCTACCTCCGCAGCTTTCTCCAACACGCAAACACTCAATTCCCGCCCCTGCTGGAACGCATTCTGTTTCAGGCGGCAGGCGGCGGACAGGCCCGCAGGCCCGGCGCCCACAATGATGACATCGTATTCAAGGGTTTCCCGTTCCATGTTTAGTCTCCTGATTGCGACCGTTCCAGCGTAATCAAGAGCGCGCTTGTAGAACTCACCCCCAGGGGTGATTTATGAGGGTGAAACGGGTTCAGCGGGAGGGTGATTGCAGTTTCAACAGCGCTTGAGTACGGTTCTCGACCCCCATTTTTCCGTACAGGTTGCGAATGTGCACCTTGAGGGTGTTGGGCGAGATGAACAGGGATTCGGCAATGGCTTTGTTCGATAAGCCCTGCTGGATCAGCGCCAACACCGCCTGCTCGCGGCGGGTCAGAGGCTCAATTTCATTACCCGTATCCAACGGGCGTTCCGCCTGATCAGCACTGACAGCAACCGCCTTTTCAGTGCCATCCATCAACGGCATACGGGATAACCAATAAGACCGGCTGCCAGCCACGCCCTGCTCCAGCTGCAGCCACTCATCGTTCAATAAACGGTGGGCCTGTGGCCACAGTTCATGCTGAATGCACAGTTCCATGGCGTCCACGTAATTGCCGTTCTCCTGCAGCCAGGACAGCGCCCGCTCACAGTAGGCAATGCGTTCTGCCGACGGCCATTGCTGCGCCATTTGCAGCAGGAACTGACGAAACAAATCATGATAACGATACCAGGTGCGATGATTATCCATGGGCACCAAAAACAGATCGCCGGTTTCCAGCGCCAGGATCACCTGCAGGCTGTCACTGTTCCCACTCACCGCATTGCACAAACCGGCACAGAATTTAGGCGTCAGTGCAGACAACACCAAGAACCGCTGACGTTCGGAGGATTGTTTCTGGAACACCTCTTCCAGCAAATAGTCCGAAACATGGCGATCCAGCTGCTGCTTGTGCAACAGGGTATCGGCCGATGCCTGTTCCGATTTCAAAGACAGCGCCACCAATTGCATGCCCGCCACCCAGCCTTCTGTTTTATGACCCAGCGCCGTGAGCGTTGTATCCGGTTGTGGCAGCGCCATGCAACGATGAAAAAACTCCAGCGCCTCGCGTTCATCAAAACGCAATTCTTCAAGTCCCACTTGCACCAACTGGCCATTGGCCCGACGGCGTGACAGCTTCAGATCCGGCAGAGTGCGTGCGGTCATCACCACCCGAATGGAAGACGGTAGATGATCCAGGAACAGGTTGATGAGTCCCATCAATTCCGGATTGGTAATGTAGTGAAAATCATCCAGCACCAGAGTAATGGGATCATCGGATTGATTGTGCTCCGACAGGGCATCCAGATCGTTGAGCAGTGAAATCACCACACTGGCATCATTGTGCCGGGGCGATTGCAACCAGATGGACTGCGCCTCGTGCCCCAGACGCGGCTGAATTTGCTGCAGGGATTGAATGACATACAGCCAGAACACCTCCAGCACATTGTGTTCCGGCCCCAGGCTTAGCCAGGCAAACTGGTGCGGGTGATGATGCAGCCATTGGCTGATTAATGTGGTCTTGCCGTATCCGGCCGGGGCCGAGACCAGGCACAAAGCACCACCGCCGCTTTGACGCAAAGTCTGCAGCAGATGCTGGCGAACCACAGAGTTGGTGCGCAGTGGTGGCAGGTAGAATCGGGTTCTTAAAAGCATAATGGGGCAAAGCGTTTACTGAGCCCCATTGTTGCAAATCCTTAAGCCCGTTAGCAAAAGCTTTTGTTCAGGCTTCCTGGGTTTGCTTACTATGCGCGTCGGTTTCGGAGCGTTCCGGAGGATTCAGTTCGTCTTCCCGGGGAAATTTGAGCTTGGCCCAGCTCTGTGCGTAAATAACCCACATCAGCTGCAAGCGGGCGATCTTCATCTCTTCCGTATTGCCACTGACTTTTTCCGCACGCAGCTGTTTGATTTTCTGTTCCAGCTCGATTCTGCGCTCATTCAGATTCTGGCGAATCTCCTCACCTTTCAAACCGGTCAGGTTCATGAAAGGTATGCGAAAATCCTCTGGAAACTCCGACATGGGAGACTTGTTCCACTCCAGAATGGCTTGCCAGGGATACTGGGTATAACGGCCCTGGTGACCACAGATTTCATCCAGGCAACGTACCACGTAACGGAGCTTTCCCTTCTCCGATTCCGCGCTGCGTTCCTTTACCAGGCGAGCCTCACAGCCACAGGTACAAAAATTTATCTCCGGCTTTAACTCGTAAATCGGGTTTTCGTTTGTGTCGTTCATATTATCCGCGAGTCTTTGTAATACAACGATTTAATTCCCTTATGCCTTCTTAACACCTTAAGGCAACAGGTTATGCGAGAAATTCCCAAAACGGGAATAAAAGTAAACAAAAATAACACCACTGGACACCTTACTGGGATTTGGCTCTTTTTTGAAGAGGAAGGTACAATCTAGCTCACTTTTTACCTAATAATATTTTGGGATACAGCACTATGTCTTACTGGTTGTTCAAGTCCGAACCGGATACGTTCGGCATTGATGATTTGAAAGCACGCGGAAAGAAAGGCGAACCCTGGGATGGCGTGCGCAACTACCAGGCCCGCAATATGCTGCGGGACGAAGTAAAGAAAGGCGACCTGATATTTTTTTACCACTCCAATACCAAAGTACCCGGTATCGTCGGCGTTGCGGAAGTGATCAAGAACGGCTTTCCCGACCCCACACAATTTGATCCTGAAGCCAAGTACTACGACCCGAAATCCGATCCGGAAAATCCCCGCTGGTTCTGCCCCCAGGTGCGTTTTAAAAGCAAATTCAAGGACACCATCAGCCTGGACCAGTTAAAAACCATTCCCGCGTTGCAGGACATGGCACTGGTGCGCAAAGGCAACCGCCTGTCGGTGATGCCGGTCACTGAGGAACAATGGCATTTTATTATGGGGCTGGTGGAGGCGTAACCCGGGCAATCTGCTCAAAATACACTTTGTCTGTCACCAGATCGTGGACCGAGTCGACCCGGTCCACGAAGGTTTTGCCAATCAGGTGATCGTATTCGTGCAGAAAAATACGCGCAGGAAATCCGGTCAACTCCATCAACCTGGATTGACCATCCCGATCAGAGAACTGCACGGTCACCCCATCCGGGCGGGTGACCCTGCCACGCAGCCCCGGCACACTGAGACAACCTTCCCATAATGTCACTTCGCAATCAGAGAAGTGTTGGGTCTCCGGGTTAAGCATCAACAAAGGCGCCATGCTCGGTGCATCGGGATAGCGCGGGCTAGGACGTGAGGCGATGATCATCATCTGCAGGGGCACGCCAATCTGGGGAGCAGCAATACCCACACCACCGCGCTCGTTCATCCAGTATGCCATGGCCTCCGCCACTTCCAGGGCATAGCCCATCTGCGCCTCTGCCACGGGCTTTGCCAACGCCCGCAACCGGGGATCACCCAACTCAACAATCTGGAAATCGGCGGGCTGCATGATCAGGAGAAAACCTTGCTCTTGGGTAACTTGCTCACCAGGCTCAATGGATTCAGCGTGGGCAGGTAAACCCGGCGGGCACTGCGCTGCAACAGATCCAGCGAATGCAACACGTCCTTGGCGGATTTCGGCGGCGCCATCTGCAACAGGCCCAGCGTGTAAACCGCTTCTTTGGCCGCGCCCAAGACGGAGGAGGATACTGCGAAGTCCTTGAACAGCATGAAGGTATCCAGATCGCCGAAGGTCACCACCTGGGGTTTGTTGGAAGGCTGGAACGCTTTCAATGGCTTGTTGGCCAGCAGGCGCTCTACGTTATGGGCCGCGGCTTTCCCCATATCAATAGCGTGATAGGCCTGCTTGGCCAAAGGCATACCCGCGGGGTTGGCCGCATCCCCGATGATGAACACGTTTTCGCGGGCCTCGCTTTGAAAGTAGGTATTCACATTGGCCCAGTCGCCCGCGTTATCGGTGAGATAACTGCGCTGCAAAAAACCGTTGGGCGCAGCACCGGCGGACCAGATGGTGATATCACTTTCAATAGCGCCACCGTCGGTCAGGCACAGCCCTTCGGGGTCCACAGACTCCACTTGCTTGCCCAGGTGGTACTGCACCCGGAATCCATCGGTATGGCTGCGAATCTTGCCATCCAGGTGCCCTGGAGAATGGGGTAATAACTGTTCCGATGCCTCTACGATATTGAACTCGAACTGAGGACGGCGCCGGTAGGCGCGCATCACCTCACCGAAGGCTTCCACGCCTTCGATGCCACCACCAACAATGGTGACCCGGGTAGTGCGATGGGTTAGCGATGCCCGATGCAACTTGCGCGCAATCACCTGGCACTGTTCCACACTCTTCATGGGCAGGGCAAACTGATCCGCCCCTTCCACACCGAAGGTGTTGTTAACGCTGCCGGTGGCAACAATGCAGACGTCGAAAGGCACCTTCATGCCGTTATCCAGCACGATAGCAGAGGACGTCATCTCCAGCGCCCGGTTCAGCAGGAACCGGTGTCCCAATCGACGCACCAGGATATTGCGGGACAGGCGCAGGTCGTCTCCGGTTTTCACTCCGGAGATGATCTCGTGGATGTTGGGAAGCCACTCGATATGAGGGCTGGGGTCGATGACGGTGACGTCATACCGGGATGCTTTCAACTGCTGGGCTGCGTTCAGCCCGGCAAAGCCACCGCCCACAATCGCCACCTTGGGTTTAATCTGTTTTCCGAACATAAATTCTGCTCCGCTGGAATCGGTCCCTGATCAGCGATTGAATGCAAGCCTCTTGCCACGGATATGGGGATTCACCGCTCCGTTTTCAAAGGCCACCTCGCCATTCACCAGGGTAGCCTGAATGGATGACTTGAATATGTACCCGGCAAACGGCGACCAGCCGCACTTGGAATAGAGGGTTTGCTCATCCACAACGGTGGGGCGATTCAGGTCCACCAGCACCAGATCCGCCCAGTAGCCCTCACGGATATAGCCCCGCTCGGAGATCTGGAACAGCTCCGCCACATTGTGGCAGACCTTCTTGACGATGTGCTCCAGGGAAAAGCGGCCGGCGTGGTAATGCTCCAACATGGAAACCAGCGCATGCTGCACCAGGGGCAACCCGGCGGGGGCCTTGAAATAGCTGTTCTGCTTTTCCTCCCAGGTGTGGGGCGCATGATCCGTGGCCACCACATCAATCAGGTCGTCGCGTACGGCGTTGAGCAGCGCCTCCCGGTCAGAGGCTTTTTTCACCGCCGGATTACACTTGATCAGCGAGCCCTTGGCCTCATAGTCCTCTTCACTGAAGAACAGGTGATGGACACAGGCTTCCGCCGTAATCTGTTTGTTGGCCAGGTCACCGGCTTCGAACAACGCCAGTTCTTTCTCGGTGGTGAGGTGCAGAACATGCAAGCGGGTACCAAAGCGCTTGGCCAGGGACACCGCATAACTGGAGGATTTGTAGCAGGCCTCTTCGGACCGGATCAGCGGGTGACAGGACATGGGCACGTCCTCGCCATACTGCTCCCGGTACTTGTCCTCATTGGCTTTGATCATCGGGGTGTCTTCGCAGTGGGTCACCACGATGGTGGGGGCATGGGCAAAAATCCCTTCCAGGATTTCCGGCTTGTCCACCAGCATATTGCCAGTGGAAGCGCCCATGAAGACCTTGATACCGCAGGCGGCTTTCGGGTCCAGGTTCTTGATTTCATCCAGGTTATCGTTGCTGGCCCCTAAATAGAAGGCGTAGTTTGCCAGGGATTTCCGGCTGGCCCGTTCGTACTTGTCTTCCAGGGCGGCCCGGTTGATGGTAAGGGGATTAACATTGGGCATTTCAAAGTAGCTGGTGATGCCCCCGGCCACGGCGGCGGCGGATTCGGTGGCGATCTCCCCCTTGTGGGTCAGGCCGGGTTCACGGAAATGAACCTGGTCATCGATCATCCCCGGCAGCAGGTGCAGGCCACTGGCATCCATCACCCGATCCGCTGACAGCCCGGACAGGTCTTCACCCACTTTAGCGATGCGACCGTCCTTCACCAGCACATCCAGTTGGCGGGTTGTGCCTTCATTGACGACGTTGGCGTTGGTGATTAACAGACTGGTCATAAGGCTTTCCTACACTCTTGGCTTTGTTTAGGAGAATCTGGCAGCGTATTATAACGGATTCACCCCACCACAGGACACCGGGACTTCTCCATGGCCGCTTTGTTTGTTAATCACCTCACCGTACTCGACTTCTCCTATGTACACCACGCCCGCGGCATCCTGGGGGAAAGCTGGATTGTGGACGTGGAACTATACGGCGAGCTGGACCATCAGGGCATGGTGTTTGATTTCGGCCTGGTTAAAAAACAGGTGCGGGATGCAGTGGAATCCCTGGTGGACCACAAACTGGTGTTGCCCCGCGACCTGCCCGGGCTGACCACACGGGAGCTGGACTCGGGGCTGGAGATCCGCTGGCGGGACGCAAAAGGCCGCGCCTACCGCCACCTGTCACCCCTGGAAGCCGTGGAATGGGTGGCTGGGGACAGCATTACCCAGGAAGCCCTGATCCCTCTATTGGAAGACGCCGCCATGGCGGCCGTGCCGGACAATGTCAGCCGGGTTGCCATCGAATTGCGCAACGAAGAGATTTCCGGCGCCTTTTATCAATACAGCCACGGCCTGAAAAAGCACGACGGCAACTGCCAGCGCATCGCCCACGGCCACCGTTCCCGCATCAAAATACTGCGCAATGGCAAGCGGGACCCACTGCTGGAGAAAGCCTGGTCCCTGAAGTGGAAGGACATTTATCTGGGCACCGAGGAGGACCTGCTGGACCGGCTCAGTGACGACGGCGTGGACTATTGCCAGTTCGGCTACAATGCGCCCCAGGGGCGTTTCGAGCTGACCCTGCCCACCAGCCAGGTGTACCTGATTCCCACCGACTCCACGGTGGAATATCTGGCGGATTACATTGCCGGCTGCCTCAAGCAGGATGATCCCGATCACCAATTTGAGGTGAAAGCCTACGAAGGGGTCATGAAAGGGGCAATTTCCCAGCGCTGACCGGCGGCCAGGCGCTCGAATTGGGGCACAGAGCGCCCGCTGCAGCCCCATTTCAGGGCCCTGCTACCCGCCTGGCATCGCACCAAAGCGGGCATTTCCCATGATTTCAACCCATTAACACCGCCCGCTGCCAATTGGCACAGGCTTTGCGTTGCCTTCTGCAGAATTCCAACCGAGCCAGACACTTGCAGAGAGGGTAACGTTCATGACTCCGGAACAGATCCAACAAGTACAGACCACCTTCGACATGGTGGAGCCCATCGCCGACAAGGCCGCAGAGTTGTTCTATGGCCGCCTGTTTGAAATCGCGCCGGAAGTGCGCCCCATGTTCAAGAGCGACATCAGCGAGCAGGGAGCCAAGCTGATGCGGATGCTGGGCATCGCCGTGCGCGGTCTTACCAAACTGGACACCATTGTGCCTGCGGTACAAAACCTGGGCGTGAAACACCTGGAGTATGGCGTTAAGGAAGAGCACTTCCAGCCCGTGGCGGAAGCCCTGCTCTGGACCCTGGAACAGGGTCTGGGCGATGCGTGGAACGACGAGGTCAAGGCCTCCTGGACCGAAGCCTATGTACTGCTGTCCACCACCATGATCGATGCCATGAAGGCCGCCCAGGCCGAAGCCGCACCCAAGCCGGAAGGTTTCTGGGCCAAGCTGAAGAGCTTCTTCGCCCCCTCCCCGGCCTGATCGCTCAGACCCAGGCCAAGTCGAACTGACACATCCCCGGCCACGTCGCCGCCGCCTGCTTCCCCGGGCAGTGGCGACTTCGGTTAAGCCGGTTTATCAGCCCGCCCGTAAAAAACTCTCCCCCTGACGCTTTAGACAGAGCCCATTCTTTTATACAATGCGCGGTTCACAATCTGCGGTTCATGATCTAGTGTGCTCGTCGAATACTCAGGAATCGAACCCCCAATTTTGTAGAAATTAGCAGGAATCGAAGCCCCAATGTCAATCCAGATTACTTTGCCGGACGGCAGCGTCCGCGAATACAACGCCCCTGTTACTGGCCTGGACGTGGCCAATGACATCGGCCCGGGCCTGGCCAAAGCCAGCCTTGCCATGTACCTGAACGATAATCTGGTGGACCTCACCACGCCCCTGACCGATTCCTGCAACATTGCCTTTCTCACCCGCGACAAAGAAGCGGCCCTGGAACTGCTGCGCCACGACGCCGCCCACGTGATGGCCCAGGCGGTGAAAGAACTGTTCCCCGAAACCCAGGTCACCATCGGCCCGGCCATCGAGAACGGCTACTATTACGACTTCCATCGTGCTGAATCCTTCACCCAGGAAGACCTGCACAAGATTGAAAGCCGCATGGCCGAGATCGTGGACCAGGATCTGCCCATCATTCGCGAGGTGTGGGAACGGGACGACGCCATCACCTACTTCAAGAACGAAGGCGAGGAATTCAAAGCCGAGCTGATTCAGGATCTGCCCGCCACCGAGGTGATCTCGGTGTACAAGCAAGGCGATTTTCTGGACCTGTGCCGCGGCCCCCACCTGCCCTCCACCGGCAAGCTGGGCAAGGCGTTCAAGATCATGAAAGTGGCTGGCGCGTACTGGCGTGGCGATTCCACCCGCCCGCAACTGCAACGGGTGTACGGCACCTGCTGGCGCGACAACAAAGAACTGAAAAAATACCTGACCATGCTGGAGGAAGCGGAAAAACGCGACCACCGCAAACTGGGTAAAGAGATGGGCCTGTTCCACCAGCAGGAAGAAGCCGTGGGCAGCATGTTCTGGCATCCCAAAGGCTGGCGTACCCGCAAGGCCCTGGAAAACTACATCCGCGGCAAAATGGAGCGTAACGGCTATCAAGAGATCGCCACGCCCCAGATCATGGATCGCAAGCTGTGGGAGCAGTCCGGCCACTGGGACAAGTACGCCGAAGACATGTTCACCATCTGCACCCACGATCACCGGGACATGGCCATCAAGCCCATGAACTGCCCCGGCCACGTGCAGATCTTCAAACAGGGCCTGAAAAGCTACCGTGACCTGCCTATCCGTTTGGGTGAGTTCACCACCCTGTTCCGCAACGAAGCCCACGGCGCCCTGCACGGCCTGATGCGCGCGCGCTCCTTCAGCCAGGACGACGCCCACATCTTCTGCACTGAAGACCAGATCAACGCAGAAACGGCAGCTTTCATCACTATGTTGAATCAGGTGTACAAGGATTTTGGTTACGAGGACATTCGCATCAAGTTCTCCACCCGCCCGGACAACAAAGCCGGCACCGAGGAGACCTGGGATCGAGCCGAGGCCGCCTTGCAGAACGCCGTGGACAGCCTGGGCCTGACCTGTGAGCTGAACCCCGGTGAAGGCGCTTTCTATGGCCCCAAACTGGAATTCGTACTGAAAGACGCCATCGGCCGTGACTGGCAGTGCGGCACCCTGCAGGTGGACTTTGTGCTGCCTGAACGCCTGGACGCCGAGTACGTGGGCGAAGACGGCAACCGTCACCGCCCCGTGATGCTGCACCGCGCCATTCTGGGCTCGCTGGAGCGCTTCCTGGGGATTCTGATCGAATCCACTGCAGGCCACCTGCCCATGTGGTTATCGCCCCTGCCGGTGGTGATTGCCACCATCACCGACGATGCCCGCGACTGGGCCATCGAAGTGGCCGACAAGCTGAAAGCCGCCGGGGTGTACTGTGAACTGGATCTGCGCAACGAGAAGATCGGCTACAAGGTGCGTGAGCACAGTAAAGCCAAAGTGCAGCAGATTTGGGTTGTGGGCAAGAACGAAGCCGAAGCCCAACAGGTGGCGGTGCGCACCCTGGGCAGCAACAAAAATGAAGTGACCAGCATCACTGACGCCGTGGAAGCCATCGCGGCCGCCACGCGCATTCCGCAGTAAGGAACTTGGGCCAACGCATGACCATACAACTGTACAACACGCTCACGCAGCAAAAAGAAGTCTTCACCCCCATCAAGTCAGATGAGGTGACGATGTACGTGTGTGGCCCCACCGTGTACAACTTTGTGCACATCGGCAACGCCCGCCCGGTGGTGATTTTTGACATGCTGTTCCGCCTATTACAACGGCACTACCCCAGCGTGAAATACGCCCGCAACATCACGGATGTGGACGACAAGATCAACGCCGCCGCGAAAGCTGGCGGCGAAACCATCCGCGAGCTGAGCGAGCGCTTCACCCAGGCGTACCACGACGACATGGACGGCCTGAACACCCTGCGCCCCACGCTGGAGCCCCGCGCCACCGACAACATCGATGCCATGATCACGCAGATCCAGGCGCTGATCGACAACGGCCACGCCTATGAGTCCGAAGGCCATGTGCTGTTTCAAGTGAGCACCGATCCGCACTACGGCAAGCTCTCACACCGCAAACTGGATGAGATGATCGCCGGCGCCAGCGAACGGGTCGACGATGCCTCCTATAAAAAGGAGCCCGCCGACTTCGTGCTGTGGAAACCCTCCACCGATGACCTGCCCGGCTGGGACAGCCCCTGGGGCCGCGGCCGCCCCGGTTGGCACATTGAATGTTCCGCCATGATCAACAAACACCTGGGCAAAACCATCGACATTCACGGCGGCGGGCAGGATCTGATCTTCCCTCACCATGAAAACGAAATCGCCCAGGGCACCTGCTGCCATAAAAGCGGTGAGGAGCAGTTCGTGCACTTCTGGATGCACAACGGCTACCTGAATATCGAAGGCGAGAAGATGTCCAAATCCCTGGGCAACTTCTTCACTGTACGTGAACTGCTGGCGCTGTGGCCCGGCGAAGTCATGCGCTACGCCCTGATGACCGCCCACTACCGCAAGCCACTGGACTGGACCAAAGACCTGCTGGCCAGCGCCAAATCCAGCCTGGATCGCCTGTACGGCGCCCTGCGGGAGGCCCATGTAACCGTGGATGCCGGACTGGAACACCCACTGCTGGCAGAACTGGAAGGTCACCTGTGTGACGACCTGGCCACGCCCCAGGCCCTGGCGGTGCTGCACGGTCTGGCGGGGGACATCAACAAGGCCGAAGGCGCCGAGAAAGCGACTCTGCAAGCGGTGCTGCGCAAAGCCGGCGCCGCCATGGGCCTGCTGGAACAAGAGGCCGATGCCTGGTTCAAATGGCAACCCGCCAGTAACCAGGGTGGCCTCAGCGACACCGAAATCGACGGCCTGATCGCCGAGCGGGCGCAGGCCAAGCAAGATCGCAACTTTGCCCGTGCCGATGAAATCCGGGAGCTGCTGAAACATCAGGGCATCACCCTGGAGGACTCCAAGGACGGCACCCGCTGGACCCGGGATTAATCCCGGGCCGGCCCTATGTTATTTCCCTTATTCCGCTATACTTTTTAACATCAGACAGTGAGCGGTCGCCTACATACAGAAGAACAGAGGCACCTACGCCACGGAAAGCAAAAAATCATCACAGGATGCGCCTTCGTGCCACACCCCAGAACCATGGCAAAAACCATTGCGTCGGCAGGCACCGCCCTGCTGGTTCTGTGTGGTTTGCTGTGGACTCTGCTGCTGAGTAACAACGCATACTCTGAAACCATCACCATCTATCACTTCAACCCGGAGACCCACTCCGACCGCAATCTGGTTTTGAAAAACACCTTCGATCTGTACTTTCAAACCCGCCATAACATCCAGTTACAGCCGGTGGAAGACCACCACTCCTTCGTCGACATCGTGCGCAAAATTCACCGCAGCCTGTTCATCATGTCGGATTGGCACTACCACCAGCTGGCGCAGGAGCAGCCCGACCTGGTTCCTGTCCTCCAAGGTACCAAAGACGGCAAAAACACGTTTCGAAAACTGTTAATCGGCAAACAACCTTTTCCCTCCAACCAAATCACCGTCGCGGTATCCGGAACCAAGGATTATGTGGACATGATCCTGAACAATATGTCGTTCAATGGCATTACGTTGAAGCCCGGATCATACCGCCTCTTAAAAGTACCGAAAGACATAGATGCCCTGCTCGCCGTCAGCTTCGGAATGGCTGATGCGGCACTGGCCTCTGACGACAGTTTTGAAAAACTATCGCAACTCTACCGCAATGAATATCAACAACTGGACCTGCTGGGCACAAGCCAGCCACAGCAACGCTTGGTGGTGGTTTTATTGCGCAGCCAGACGGAGCAACTGCAACCGGCTCTGGAAGCTCTGGAAACAATGGACCAGTCCCAACAGGGAAAGCTCGGGCTTAACCTGCTGGGCCTGGATGAATGGACTCCAATTAAGACCACCCGAAAGAAAGGGGGGCAACCATGAGAACGGCAATGAACGCGTTTCTGGTACTGATGATCGTACTCGCACTGAGTGCCTGCCAATCACTCACTACAGCAAGTGACGACCTATCCAGGAATGCAACAGTACTGGTGATCAACAGCGACGCAACGGTGCCACGCTACCAGGTGGCAGAACAGGCCTTCAGGCGATCACTGCACCCCGCGCAGCTTGCCCATCTGGATCTGAGCCATGATCCACTGCCGGTTGAAACTCTGCTGGACTACCTCCAGCAACACCGGCCGGAGGTCATTTATTGCATTGGGGCCAAAGCACTGGGATCAGTACAGTCAGTCGCCCCAGGAATCCCCGTTGTCTACAGTTCGGTTCTCAGTTGGCGCCAGTTTCTGAAAGAGCCGAACTACTACGGCGTTACCAGCGAAATCGCCCCGGCTGCCCAACTGGCCTGGTTCAAACACTTCTTTCCCGGCATCAAGCGCATAGGGGTGTTTTCCAGCAGCGCCAATCAGGATCTGATCCGGGAGGCCCGCATCTCCGCTGATGTCCTGTCCCTGACCCTGGTAACCGAGACCATCACCGCCGAGGGGGCCCCCACTGAACGGGCAAATCGACTGTTATCACAGGTGGATGCACTCTGGATACTACCCGACCCGGTGGCCCTGAAATCCCCCAGCCAGATCAAAAAACTGTTTGATCTGGCACATGCCTCGGGCATACCGGTATTGGGTTACCACCCGGTGTTCATGGAATTCGGCGCCACCATGAGCATCAGCGCGGATTTGGCCACTACCGGCCGCCAAGCCGCCTTGATTGCTGAGTCTTTGCTTCAACAAAACACCAAGTCGGCCCCCATTCAGTTCCCGGCCGGTAGTGATATCGCTTTGAATCTGAAAAAGGTTCAGGACTACCGGTTGGAACTCAATCCGGAAGCATTGAACTCGGTGAACGAATTGACCACCGCCCCGTAAACCCTCGAGCAGCGCTGTGACCAACCTATCCAGTTTCATTCGTTCACCGCTGCGTTAGCGCAGCGCGTACTCCACCTCCACCATAAAGCTTCTTCCGGCGGCCGGAAAATCTGACATGCCATTGTTGTTCACATCCCGCGCCGGAAACACCAACTGCTCATCCAGCAGATTGTAAACCGACGCCGTTACCACCAAATCTTGACTGACATTTAGCCAGGATAGTGCCAGATCGACCGACGCCTGATCCGGAACCGGACTGCGGATATCGTCCGGTTCCCGGTCAAGACTGCTCTCATATAGGACACCTAAAAAACCCTTCCAACTACGGGAAAATCGGTGATTGAGCAACAGGTTGGCCCGATGCAAAGGCACCTCCGCCACGCGCACACCCAGGGCCTCATTCTGAGGGTCCTGATAGGTATAGTTTACGTTGAAGCTGGAGCCACTCAGGAAACGGGCTTCGTATTCCATTTCCACCCCCAGCACCTTCAGCTCACCAGCGTTTTCAGAATAATTCACAGCGCCGGAACCCGCTGTGGGGATAATGGCGTCCTCTATCTTGTTATAGAATCCGGTCACATGAAAGTACGAACGATGGCCGAGCTTGGTTCTCAAACTCAGCTCCACGGTATCGATTTCTTCCGGCTCCAGATCAGGATTACCCACAACAGAATTATTGTTGGTGTTATAGAGCTCACCAAAAGTAGGTGCCCGAAAAGCAGAGCCATAAGTCGCCACCCATTGATAACGCTCGGTTGCCTGCCAACTTACACTGAAACGAGGATTGAAGGTGCCGCCAAAATCACTGTAACGATCATAACGGGCCCCCGCGATTACGCGCACGGCGTCAGTAGGGTCCCAGATATCCTGAACAAACGCGGCCACAATGTCGCGTCGGTGGTCGCCATTCCAGTTCATGCTGTCAGACACATCGATCAACGGCCCTGAGCCATTGTTGGTCCACAGCTCGACCCCATATTGTGTCTGATGCTCCAGGGCCCCACCAACCAGCAATTTATGGGCACCCGTGCTGGCCCAGTTCCACTGCACTTCCGCCCCGGTTCGATCATGCTTAATGGGGCTGCGCAAATAGAAATCATCCAGGTATTCCCAAGTGTTATCGAATTCAAAATGATCGTGATAGACTTTGCTGATCAGGTGGGATCCGGAAGACAATGAGTAGTTGTAGGCCGCCTCCAGAAAATATTCCTGGTAATTTTGCTCTGAACCATCGTTCACCACGCTGAACGCCCCCAGGTAGTCGCCGGCCTCCCGTTCAAGATAGCGTCCTTGAAATTCAAAGCCTCCCATGCGCCCCTGCACGCCCAGCTCGTAACGCTGCTGCCAATAGTCGGTAGGACCGCTACCACCCAGCGAATCCCGCGCCACCTCTTCACCCCAGCCATCGGTGTGATACAAGTTCAGATTGACCGCATATTCCAGGTTCTGATTGGCTTCTCCATGGGCAAGGTTCAATGCGGCAGAATTGAAACTACCGCCGGCCACATTAATTTGCGAGCCGGCCAACTCCTCCCCTGAACGGGTCACAATATTGATCACAGCCACGAAGGCATTGGCCCCATACAATGCCGAACCCGGGCCACGCACCACTTCAATCGCCTGAATGTCCGCTACCGGTAAATCATGGCGACTTAACATCGCACCGCCATTGACCAGGTTATTGTTGATCGGATGCCCATTGATCAGAAACAGCACTTTCTCGGTGAAGTCCGTTTTCACCCCCCGAACCTCCAAGGCAGTCACCCCGACATTGATCTGGTTCACCCCCAAACCGGGAACCCGTTTCAGTGCATCCATCACGGATCGGGCCCCCATCTGCCTGAGTTGTTCATGGGTGATGACTGTCACGGTAGAACCACTTCGATCCACCCGCTCCCGGGTTTTGGTCGCAGTGGTCACAAACTGCTCCGCTTGCAACCACTGGATTTCATCCTTGAGAGCGGGCAGCTCCGAAGCCTGGGTCAGGGTCACATGGAACAGCACCACACCGCCGGCAATCCTTTTTTTTACGCTCATGCTTGGTCCTTGGTGTCTAAACAAACAGCTCCCTGGCATCCTCAATAAAGCGATAGCCGCTCAGGTCAGGCTGTCCAAACTTCTCTAATAGTAACGCGAGATACTTGAAAAACATTAACGGTGTTCGGATCGCCGCCACTGCTTTTACCCACATCAAGGAAATCTGCACGGTTTTCCCCGCGGCGAACTGACTACAGATTTCGGAATTGGTCATGGGCGCCCCATCCACCCCCATGGAACAGATCATGTCCGGGCCCAGTATAAAAACCGCCGGCTGCCCATTAAGCGAAATGGTGGCCAGCAGGCTTTCGTTGACAAAATACAGCTCCACACTCATCCCCTGGCTGTCGCTCACGGTGATCGTGCCCACGTCGAACCCATCCTGCACGGTGTTGGTGGCAGCAGTGACCGTACCTTGGGACATGATGATAATGTTATCAGAATAATAGGTACTGATGAGCGCCTGTACTGATGCCAACGGCGTCGCTGATGCCATGGCGCTGCCGATGGCTTTGGCCAGGCTCAATGATCCCGACACGAACGCATCCGGGCTCTTGATCTGTGCTCCGGATACCGGCCAGGTGCCCACAGTCCCGGCATCCTGAAGTTCGGTACTCACGACCTGCCGCACCTGCGCCTCCAGCTCGGTGGCATTCTGAGGATGCAGTTCAAATTGCTGGTCCTCCTCGCTTACCACCAGAGTTTCATTCACCGGGAAACCCTGCAGCGCATAAGTACACATACTCATCTGTGGCACTGAGCGCCCCGCCCCGTCACCATCGAGCATAGGAATCCCATACTGGGCGCAGGCCAGCAGGGGAATCACGGAGTTCATGGCACCCACTTCGATGGGAAGAATATAGGAAAAGGTTTCTCCAGTGAGGGTTTGCAGCCCTTCCAGGGCATAGCCCGGAGAGTTCAGAAAGTTGAGATTCGGAGCGTCCGGGGCGCCAACCCCACACACCACCAGCAGCTGATCGCTGTCCTGTACTTCGCTGGCCTCCACCACCGATACCTCGGTGGCGAACGTCATGATGTTGTCAATGACCGCGTTAGCCGATGCAACACCACCGCCGCCGCCACTGGCCAGAAAGCTTGCGCCGTTTACAACGAGCTGCAGATCGTCCTTATTCAATTGATACATAGATTGATCCCTGATTCTTATGGTTTTAAGGAAAGGTGGAAATACGACCCGCTTCGGGCAACTTCGATGTGACAAGCGGTGATTGGGCAAGTACATTGTCCCGTAAGCATACGTACCCTATTAGTGTAGCCAATGTTCTGCAGGCTTCATCCATATGCGTCCTGGTGGTTTTTTCACCAAAACCCTTCCTGCATGCACAGGTTAACTTCAGGGTCTATCATTAGACCTAAGGGACAAAAGTATGAAAAGTATGTTAGTTAGCTGTTTTCTGACCATGAAAAGGAATCATGATGAAGTCATTACCGCCTAAGATTTGGTGGTGTTACGCTATCCAAGGCTCGCCCGGCATTCACTTCCTACGGATCAGCCGAGTTCTCATTGTCAGGTAGTAGTATCGATGTTGGCTAACAGCAGTATTCGTAAAAAACTCGTCACGGTCATGCTGCTGCTGGTGCTGTCGGTGCTGGTGATCCTGACCGTCTGGCAGGTCAGCACCCAGAAGGGCCTGCTGCAGGGCGAGCTGAACAAGCAGACCGATCTGCTACTGGAAAACCTCAACAACCGGGCCCTGTTCCAGGCCGATCAGGTTAAACGCCAGGCGGAGGAGGAGATTGCCTCCTTCAACCTGTTCGAGCTTACCAGTGCCCTGGTGGAAATCACCCGCACCAACGAGGAACTGAAGTTCATCATCCTCACCGACCATGAACGCCGCATCGTGGTACACACCGCGGACTCCAGCCAGCAACAAATGATCTATTCCGACTCCCTGTATCCCGATAACCTGCAAATTCCCGTCTCCAACGGGGTCCCTCCCAGCGGCTCCGGTGCCGCCCTGAGCAACGCCTTACAGCAGGTCAGCGCCATCCTGTACCGATTGCCGGTGGAGGTGGGCAACCGCCAGTGGGGTGAGTTGCTGTTGTCCTACTCCCTGAGCAACGTCAAGGATGAAGTCGCCCGCTCCAGGCTGGATAACGCCGCCATCATCAAGGGCCACACCATCCGCTCCCTGCTGGCGGCCACCACCATTCTGCTGATCACTTTCGTGGTCATTTCACGGCTGTCCAGCCGCCTGTCCGCGCCCATTATCCGGCTCACCGAGATGACCCAGCGCCTGGCCCAGGGGGACTTTTCCGTCGCCAGCCAGGGCCGCACGGAATCCAGCGATGAAGTGGGCGTACTGTCACGCCAGTTTTCCGAAATGGCCATCAACCTGGAAAAGGCATACCACGACCTGGAGGAATACAACCTGTTGCTGGAACGCAAGGTCAACGAGCGCACCCAGCAGCTTAACCTGCGCAACGAAGAGCTGGTGAAAGCCATCAACGACCTGGAGGAAAGCCAGCAACAGCTGGTCCACTCCGAAAAAATGGCAGCCCTGGGCCAGCTGGTGGCCAGTATCGCCCATGAGATCAACACCCCACTGGGGGCCATCCAGGCCTCTGCCGGCAACGCCACCAAATACTACACCGCCTATGCCAACAGCCTGGATATGCTGTTCCGCCTGGACCGGGAATCCGATCAGCAACTGTTCCTGTGGCTGCTGCACAACGCCCGCCCGATGGAATCCCTGACCACCCGGGAAGAACGCACCGCCAAGCGCAAGGCCGCCAAAATACTGGACCAGCACGAAGTCCAGTATTCCGCCGACATCGCTGAAATGTTGATCGATATGGGGCTCTCAGACCAGGTCGACATCATGCTGCCCATGCTCAGCGGCCCCAAGTACTTCGAAGTGATTCAAAGCGCCCACCAGCTGACCGGCATCATGCGCAGCAACCAGACCATCTACAGCGCGACCGCCCGGGCGTCCAAGATTGTGTTTGCCCTGAAGAGCTTCGCGCGTCAGGACCAGTTTGGGGAGAAGCAGGAAAGTGACATCAACGAGGGCATCAATACCGTGCTGGTGCTCTACAGTGGCCTGTTGAAACAGGGCTGCGAAGTGGTCAAGGAATTTGAAGAACTGCCCCCCCTGGATTGCCACGCGGACGAGTTGAACCAGGTTTGGACAAATTTGATCCACAACGCATTGCAGGCAATGGATTATAAAGGCACCCTGACCCTGAGGACCCGCGTGGACCACTCGGGCACCTGCCCGCAAATCATTGTCCAGATTGCCGATACCGGCCACGGCATTCCACTTGAGCTGCAAAACCGGGTGTGGGAATCCTTTTTCACTACCAAGGAATCCGGTGAGGGCAGCGGCCTGGGGTTGGGAATCTGCAGAAGAATTGTGGAAAAGCACGCCGGACGGCTGTTTTTTGAAAGCCAACCGGGCCAGACCACGTTCACCGTGGTATTACCTCTGGCGGCATGATGCTGCTGGCAGCGCCGGATATCTGCTATAGTTGGAAAGAGGTTTTCCGGAAACAGTCTGGCGCTATATTTTACCTATTGCATCCCAGGAATGTTGGCGTTGAATAAGTCCTATATAATCTGTGTTGACGACGACCGCACCATACTGATGAGCCTGCGGGCACAACTTCGTCACTGGTACCGTGACCAATACATTGTAGAAATCGCCGAAAGCGCCGAGGAAGGCCTGGAACTGATCGAGGAACTGATCGAGGACGGTGAACACATCCGCGCGGTCATTTCCGATTGGCTGATGCCAGGCATGAAAGGAGACGAATTCCTGATTCTGGTTCACCAGCGTTTCCCGGCACTCACCAAAATCATGCTGACCGGGCATGCCGACCCCGATGCCATCCGCCGGACTGAAGAGGAAGCCCGCCTGAGCTGCTGTATCAACAAGCCCTGGACCCAGGAAGACTTTTTCAGGGCCCTGCCGCCCTCGCATAAAGAGGTCTCGTCATGAATAAGCCGGTCATAATCTGCGTTGATGACGAGAAAATTGTCCTGACCAGTCTGAAGAGCCAGCTACAGCATCATTTTGGCACCCAATACCAGATCGAGCTGGCGGAAAGCGCTGAGGAAACCCTGGAACTGATTGCAGAGCTCAAGGCCGAGCATCAGCCCGTGCCCCTGATCATCGCCGATTACGTCATGCCCGGCATGTACGGTGATGAACTGCTGGTGCGGGTAAAGGAACAACTGCCGGACACCCTGAGCATCATGCTCACCGGCCAGGCCACCGCCGATGCTGTCGGGGAAGCGGTCAACCGGGCTGGCCTGTTCCGCTATATTTCAAAACCCTGGCACGAAAAAGACTTTCTCCTTACCGTCTGTACCGCCCTCGACAGCTACCACCAGAAACTTGAAATTCAGCGCCGCAGCCGCTTCCGCCAGGTGCTGGCCAGTGTCATCTCCCTGGCCCTGCGGGGTGGTGATCTGTCGCAACAATTGCATCATGCCCTGGATTCACTGCTGGCGATCCCGGAACTGGGCGCGGCCTCCGCCGCAGTCTATCTGCTTGACCCCAGCGCAGACCAACTGCAACTGCAAATCAGTGCCGGCAAGCAGGGGGCGTTCCACCATCACCTGCCGCTATCCGGCGACCAGCACGGCTGCCAGTTTTTTCAGCCCCTCACCTATCAGGGTCACACCATGGGTGCCCTGGGCATCATCAACAACGATGGGGTTCAGACCTGTCCGGAGCTGCCCGAGCTGCTCACCTCCTATGGCGAGGCCCTGGCCGGCATCATCCAACTCAAGCAGTACCACGAAGCCCTGGAGCGCCATAACGCCGAGCTGGAGGAGACCGTCAAGCGGCGGACCCAGGACCTGCAAACAGCCCTGGATCAACAGGCCAAACTCAATAACATTTTGCTGGAGGCCAATCGCAAGCTGGACTTCTATGCGTCCATGGACAGCCTGACCTCGCTCTACAACCGCCGATTCTTTATGAAACTGGCGAACTCTGAAGTGGAACGGGCCAAACGTTACCAACACCCCGTGACCTTCATGATGCTGGACCTGGATCACTTCAAGAACATCAACGATCAGTACGGCCACCTCGCCGGCGATCATGTGCTGGAGCGCATCTCCCATTTACTCACGGATGAATCCCGCGAAGCGGACATCATCGGCCGCCTCGGCGGTGAAGAGTTTGCAATTCTGTCTCCCGAAAGCACCGTGCAGCAAGCGTCACTGATGGCGGAACGCATTCGTGACCGGATTTTACAGGAATCCTTCGCGTATGAAGGTCAGAACATTCATGTCACAGTGAGCATCGGCATCTCGGAAGTGGATGTAAATGAAGAACACATCGAGTCCGCCATGAATCGGGCCGACAAAGCCCTTTATAAATCCAAAGGCACTGGACGCAACCTGGTTTCCATTGCCGGTCTGTAACACGAATACAATGGTTTTTTCCAACCAGATGATTAAGGTGGACAGGGCTGGAACGCTCTGAAACACCCATCAAAAAAACAAGGAAAGGAAAAAACACATGGACGGTAGCAATACTGGACGCATGCGTCCGATCACCAAGGTACTCTCACTTTCAATTCTGCTCTGCACTTCCCTGCTGACTGCCTGCAAAGCCCCCAATGTGGCGGACACCGAGTACGGCAAGACTCAGGGTACATTCAATTTTGAACAACGCACCATCGAGTGGAAGGGTATTCCTTATGCCCAACCGCCGACAAGGGAACTACGCTGGCAGGCACCGCAGCCTCCGACTCCCTGGGAAGGCACTCTCAAAGCCCGTGAATTCAGTCAGGGTTGTATGCAATTGGGCAGCATGTACGGACCCGGACCAGATGGCTACAGCCAGGATCTATCCCTGCGGGACACGTTCAACCAACCCATCGGCAGCGAAGACTGTCTATATCTCAACATTCAACGCCCCTTGAATTTTAAACAGAAACTGCCGGTGGTGGTGTACCTCCACGGCGGCAGCCACGTGTTCGGGGCTGGCTCGCTCTACGACGGCAGCACTCTGGTTCAGCAAGGGGTAGTGTTCGTGAGCCTGAACTACCGACTGGGGCTGATGGGATGGTTACATCATCCGGCCCTGCAAAGTGCCGAGGCCTCACCTTCCAACTCCGGGAACTTCGGCACCCTCGACATCCTGCAGGCACTCACCTTCATCAAAAGCAACATCGCGGCCTTTGGTGGTGACCCGGACAACATCACCCTGGTGGGACAATCGGCAGGTGCCTCCCACGTGTTCAGCATGATGGTTTCCCCCCTGAACCACGACCTATTCCAGCGGGCGGTGATGATGAGCCCTGGCTTGCTCAACCAAACCCCGGCAACCGGGCTGGCCTTCGCCAACGGCCTGTTGCAGACCCTGGTGATCATGAACGGACTGGCCGCTGACCCGGAGTCTGCCGCCACCTTCCTGGCCGCCCAGGACAGCGCTTGGATTCAGAGCTTCCTCTACGGTCAAAGCGCCACCACCATGGTACCCGAACTGCTGATTCCCCCCGCCGTGTTCCTGGATGGAGAGGTGCAGCCGGTCGATCCCTATGGCGCCGTGGCCACCGGCCAATTCCTGAATGTTCCCCTGATCATGGGCATCACCCGTGAAGAAGGCAAACTGTTCACACAGAACGGCATGATCGTCGACAGCTCAACCCTGTGGACCCATATGCTGGAATTCGACGCCAACCAACCGGACAACACCCCGTTGGCACTGGAAGACGTCATCGCGCCGGAGCTGTTGCCTGCGGACCGGGCACAACTGGGGAACTGCGGCGCAGCGGAGTTCGTGGTGGGTGGCTACAACGACTTTGCCAATCTGTGCGGTGCCCGGGCCACCACCGCCCTGTTCCGCTACCTGCAGAACGACGTGCTGCTGCCGCTGCTGTCCACCCAACAATCAGAGCTCTATGCCTATGAATGGGCCTGGAACCAGCAACCGTTCCCGTGGAATGTCATTCACGGGTCTGCCCATGGTGGTGATATTGGTTTCATATTGGGTGGCTTCGATGCCGCCATCTTCACCAATGGCTACAGCGAACAGAACGCCCCGGGGCGCCTGGCGCTGTCATCCGCCATGGTGAAGTCCCTGGCCCGTTTCGCCCGCAGTGGCACCCCCAATCACAGTACATTGGGTGATGAGTGGCTGCACTGGTCCCCACTGCCCGAAAGCGCTAAACGGCTGCTATTGGATGCCGATGACCTGGAGCCGCACATCGAAATGCAGTTCCAATAAGGACACAAACGGATACCCATTCGCAGACACAAAAAACCCCGCCATGGCGGGGTTCCTTCAAGTCTCTGATATAAGGCATGCGTCAGCCTTGTACTGATCACCGCACTCACGGAATCGGCAGGTAACCGCCTTCCAGGCCTTTGGTGACGATGGCCACAGCATTGTGGGCATGCAGGCTTTCCAGGTGGTTTACCCGCACCCAGAAATCCTGGTAGGACACCTGCTCGTTCAATGCCGCCTGAATTTTGCGGGCCGCGTCTTCACAGAACATCAGGTTCTGGCCATTCAACAGAGCGAACTCCTGTTCATCCTCACGCTTCACAGCAGTCTGCACCGGCGTTTTGAGCGCGCCTTCCACCACGTCAATCAGTTCTTCCAGGGGAAAACTGTCGGTATCATCCGACAGTCGCACTTTAATCTCGGCGATGCTGCGCTGGCTGTGGGGCGTGGCCACGATCCCCTGCTCCGTACCCAGCCAACCATAAACTTCATCCGCCGACACCTGCTGATCTGCACCAAAGTCCTCGCGGAACTGTTTCTGGATCAGCTGGCGCGCCAGAGCGGCAGAACAGGGGCAGGTGGAGGAATAAGGGATTTCCACCCGCAGTTCGAAATGGAAGCCATCAGGGTCTTCGGTGGCGATAATGCGGGACGGATAAGCCTTCCAGCCACTGAACTCACTCTTCAGGGCCGGGCGGCGGGACAAAAAGTCAAAACGAAAATCCACAAACGCCTGGTCGCTGAGACCCTCATGGGATTCCAGGAAGCGAGCCAACACATCCCGCAGGCTGCTGGCCGTCAGGGTCTGGCTGCACAATTCATCCAGCAACAGATACAGGCGGGACATGTGAATGCCCTTCGCCTCAGGATTGATCAGGTTCACATAGGCCTGGGCCTTGGCCACAGCATGGGCCACGCCACCATTACGCGTCGGAATGGACAGGGGAACTTCGATTTCGCTCATGCCCACCCAATCCAGCAGGCCCGGGGCCTTGGGCTGGGAAACGGCGGCGATGTCAGGCATTGATTTACTGCCCATTACTGATAAATCCAAAAATTTCATGATGTAAGAGGACTCCTCCAAGCATAGGCCCTGATACGTTGGTTGTAACAGTTTGCTGCGCTCGGACAATTAACCCATACGGCTACGCTCATGACAAGCGGCTAAAACGACGCGGGATTCTATAACAAACTGACGATATTCTGAAATTTACCTGATCATATCCGCACCAGGACTAAGGCTTAATTTTATAAACCCCTTAAAAATCAGTCCATTGGACAAAATATGGATTTAGCAGCATGATAGTAAAATCAGTGAATAGTGATAGACAATTTTGATCAAAACAATGTGAAAATTGCCACGCATAACCCACTAATTCAGTCGGAAATAGACCACAAAAACAATAATCGAGGAGAATCCCCATGCAGCCCGACCCCAACCCAACCCCCTACGGTGCTCCGGAAGCCTCACTGCAAGGGGTTCCCTCCGGCCCCGTGCAAGCAGTCACCGTCCCTGCAGGCAACGGCGTAAACTGGGTCACCGACGCCTGGGCCCTGTTCAAGAAGGCTCCCGGGATGATGATCGTGCTGTGGATCATACTCATGGTAATCGTCACTGCCGCCAACATGGTGCCGTTATTGGGTCAGCTGATCACTCCCGCTTTGATGGCTGGCTTCATGCTCGCCCTGGCGCAACTGGAGCAAGCCGGCGAATTGCGACTGGAAACCCTGTTTGAAGGATTCAAAAGCCACGCTGCCCCCCTGCTGTTACTGGGTGCGATTTTCCTGCTGGCCATCTTTGTTCTGGTGGTGGTCTGTGGCCTGTTCGTGGCCGTTGCCCTCAACGCCATGGGCAGCGGCTCGGGGGTAGGCACGGTGCTGGGCGCCCTGATGCTGATTCTTCTGGGCTTCACCAGCATATTGCTGGTGGTCTTTGCCATGTGGTGGGCCCCCTGCCTGGTGGTGTTCAACCAGCAGACTCCAGTGGCGGCATTGAAGCAATCCATCGACGCGATTTTCCGCAACCTGCTGTCCAGCCTGGTGTACACCCTGGTGTTGCTGGTCCTGTATCTGGGCGTGGTGGTGACACTGGGCCTGGGTATTCTGGTGGTAGGCCCCCTGGTTATAGTGAGTGCTTACACTAGCTATAAGGACATCTTTCGCCCGGTGTAACGGGAAATTACACAAGCACAACAAATCTGTTCATCTGTTTGTGGTTCCATTGTCTACCTTAAATGTGAACCAATTAACAGATTTGATCATGTTTCGAGCAGTAATTCTTTCACTCATTCTGTGGGTCCCCACCAGCCTGATGGCAGACCCACTGTTTGATCAGGCCGCCCACCGTTACGGCATCAAGCCGGCGCTGCTGCATTCCATTGCCGAAATGGAATCCCAGCTTCACCCCTGGGCGGTAAACCTGAACTGGGAGGGTTTCAAGCCCCGCAGCCGGGAAGATGCCATCGAGCTGGTACAGGCAGCAGAGCAGCGCCCCTGGCTGTTACGGCTGGATTACCCGGACACCGCCCAGCGACTGTTCTTTGCCAGCCAGGAGGATGCCCAGAAGGCCCTGGAACACACCAAAGCCAATGCCGCCCTGCTGGGCATTAATCGCCCTTCCGACTGGGAAATCCGCAAACTGGATACCCGCAGCGTGGACATCGGGCTGATGCAGATCAACTGGAAATTCCACGGCCGACATTTCGACTCCCTGGACCAACTGTTCGAGCCGCAGGTGAATATCACCTATGCCGCCAGATACCTGAAAAAGCTGTTGGCACGCCACGGCTCCACCGAGCGGGCGGTGGCGTTTTACCACAGCAACACCCAGCAGTATCAGTCCCAATACCTGAAATTATTCCGCCCCATTTATCAAAAACAGCTTTTACTCGCCCGCCGCTAGTGATTTCCACCTTATTCGCTTAATGTGTTCCCGTTCAGTGTCTATATTTATAAGGCTGTGACGCCTCACAGCCGACGACCATCCAATCCGTTGATCATCAATCTGGGGAACAGGCATGTCAGGCACAATCATTACCTTGATCATCATCGCCGTGGTGGTGGTCTACGCCATTACCATCTACAACAAACTGGTGGCACTGAAAAACCGCTTCAAAAACGCGTTTGCACAGATCGACGTACAACTGCAGCGCCGCTATGACTTGATCCCCAACCTGGTGGAAACCGCCAGGAAATATATGGAACATGAACGGGAGACACTGACCGCCGTGATCGAAGCCCGCAACGAAGCGGCCGCGGCCGCCAAGGCCGCCGCCAGCCACCCGGATGACGGCAAAGCGGTGCGCACTCTGGGTGGGGCCGAATCCCTGTTGGGCGGCGCCCTGGGCAAGTTTTTCGCCCTCTCCGAGAATTATCCGGACCTGAAAGCCAACACCACCATGACCCAGCTGATGGAAGAGCTCTCTTCCACCGAGAACCGGGTGGCGTTCGCCCGCCAGGCCTTCAACGACGCCGTGATGGAATACAATACCTATCGGGAACAGTTCCCCAACAGCCTGGTGGCCGGCGGCCGCTTCCAGCCCGCTGAACTGCTGGAAATTGAGGACCAGGCAGCCCGCAAAGGCGTAAAAGTCTCCTTTTCGTAACCGTTTCCTTTGACTGAACGCCGTTAACGGGTTGCCATGAGTTTCTATCAGAATCAGGACAACGCCCGCCGCAAGACCGGGCTGTTGGTCTTTTACTTTGTGAGCGCTGTGGTCCTGATCGTGGCCGCGGTGAATCTGTCCCTGTTCGTGGTGTTTGCGTTCTCCGGTGAATCCGGCCTGTCCCTGGATCAATGGATACAAAGCCCCCTGTGCTGGGGTCTGGCCGCAGTCACCCTGGGTGCCATTGTGTTCGGCAGTCTGTTGCGGCTGGCACAACTGAGCAAAGGTGGCGTCTCGGTGGCGCTGATGGCCGGCGGCACCCCGTTGGACCCGGCCACAACACTCCCGAAAGAAAAGGTCTTGCAGAACGTGGTGGAGGAAATGGCCATTGCCTCCGGCACTCCGGTGCCCCGCATTTTTGTGATGCGGGACGAACCGGCGATCAACGCGTTCGTGGCCGGCACTGAATCCAGAAACACCGTACTGGCGGTAACCCAGGGCTGCCTGGACAAGCTGACCCGGGATGAATTACAGGGCGTCATCGGCCATGAGTTCTCTCATATCCTGAACGGGGACATGAAACTGAATGTACGCCTCATCGGTATACTGGCCGGGATCCTGTTCATCGGCCAGATCGGGGAATTCCTGTTGCGCGGGCAATCCCGCCGTCAATACTACGGGCGCCGTTCCAACAAAGAAGGCAATCAGTTGATTCCCCTCGGGCTGGCCCTGATGGTGATTGGCTATGTGGGGCTGTTTTTCGGGCGCCTGATCAAAGCTGCCATCTCACGACAACGGGAATTCCTGGCGGACGCTTCCTCTGTCCAGTTCACCCGCAACCCGGACGGCATCGCCAGCGCCCTGTACGCCATTCAGCATTATTCCGGCCAGAGCCTGTTGTTGCACGCCCACGCTGAAGACATGAACCACATGTGTTTCGGCGAAACCGTTACCATGCATTTGAGCGGGCTGCTGGCCACCCACCCGCCCATTGAAGACCGCATTCGCACCATTGACAACGGCTTGTTGCCCCGACTCAAAGCCCGTTTCCGCAAGCGGGCGGAAGCCGAGTCCAACCAGGTGCCTGCTGCCTCCGAGTCTGCGTCAACAACGCTGCCTTCATCAGCAGCACCTGCCCTGTCCGCGGCGGCCTCCGGCTTTACCGGCTCGCATCCCATTAAAGCCAATGCTGAGCACATCAAGGCGTCTGTGGGCCACCCCACACCGGAACACGTCGATTACGCCCAATGCCTGCATCAACAGATTCCCCCAAATTTACAGACCCTTGCCCACCAGCAAGCCTCTGCGGATGCGGTGCTCTATGGGTTGCTGTTACTGGAATCACCGGAGATCACTCGCCTGCCAGTGGCCCTGCCTGCAGAGTCTCTGACCTTGCGCGACCAGCTGACGGCCGCCTCTGCGCTGATTCGACTGCCCCTGCTGGACATCTGCCTGGCCACGCTCAAAACTGCAGATGCGGAGCGCCGGCAAACCATCATCAAAAACTCGGTGGACCTGATCAAGCTGGATCGCAAAATCACCTTGTCGGAGTTCGTCGCGTGTTTTCTGATTCAGCAAAGCCTGTCAGACATCAAACGCCCGCAGCGAAGCATCAAGAGTTATCAGCCACTGGAATCGGCCCTGGCCACGTTATTCAGTGCCTTGGTGCAGGTCAGCGGCGACAGCAAAGACAAGCAGGCAGATAACTTTCAGAACATCATGCAGTACTATTGCCAACGCGATTATTCCAACCAGTTGCAACAGCCTCCCAGTCCAAAAGGTTTGAACCAGGCTCTGCAACAACTGAAACGACTGACGCCGTTACTGAAACAACCGGTGGTGGACGCCTGCGTGGATTGCATTCTGCATGACGGCAAAGCGGTACTGAAGGAAGTGGAGTTATTGCGCGCCATTTGCGAAGCCCTGGAGTGCCCACTGCCCCCGCTGATCATCCAGAGTGACTGACCCGGTTGCCGTGATCCGTTCAGGGCGTTTCTGACTCCCGAAAAGGCAGGTACTCTGCGGCCTGTTCCCGATAACGTTCCGTGTGCTCGATTTCGGCCTGCAAAAAGTCAGCGATGGCATCCCGAAACGCGGAGTGGGCGATCCAGTGCCAGGATTGTGTCGGAACCGGCTCAAAGCCCCGCAGCAATTTATGCTCACCCTGGGTACCCGGATCAAAGTGCTGCAAACCCCGCTCAATACAAAATTCGATGCCCTGATAAAAGCAGGCTTCGAAATGCAAACAGTCCACCTCCTGCAAGGCCCCCCAATGACGCCCGTACAGGGTGGTGTCATCAAAAAAGCAGATCGCAGCCGCCACCAGGCTACCGTGACGATGGGCCTGCACCATCATAATGTTGTGCGCCAACGCGGTACCCACGCGCAGAAAGAAATCCAACGTCAGATACGGACTCATGCCGCGTTCGTGATAAGTATTGCAATAGCAGGCATAGAATTCGATCCAATCCTTTTCCGCCAGCTCATGCCCCAACCTGCGTTGCAGGGTCACCCCCTGTTCCAGCACTTTGCTGCGCTCCCTGCGCATGCTCTTGCGTTTGCGCGACTTCATCTGCGCCAGAAAGTCATCGAAATCGGCATAGCCCTGGTTGCGCCAGTGAAACTGGGTATCACGGCGCACCAATGCGGTTGTATCCGGCACCGGCAGAGCCCGCCGCTCGCTGAATAACAGGTGCCAGCTGGACGCCCGCCCGTCCCGCAGCAGAAGCTCAATATGATCCTTGGCCAGGGTCCACAAGCGGGACTCATCCGCACCGGGTTTTACCCACCAGCGCGGCCCCTGGCTGGGGGTAAAGGGGATCGCGCTCACCAGCTTTGGATAGTAATTCAGGCCATGCCGGTGATAGGCGCTGGCCCAGCTCTGATCAAATACGAACTCCCCCCAGGAATGTGTCTTGCTGTACAGCGGCAGGAAAAACACCGGCTCGCCCTGGTCCTCGATCCACACATGGCAAGGTTGCCAGCCCTGCGCCGGTGTGACACAGCCAGATTCCTCCAGCGCCCCGAGAAAAGCCGAACAGAAGAAAGGATTTATCTGCGGACGGCACAATGCCCCGGTCAATGCGCCTGGTAAATCAACAAAACGCTGCTCAATGTGTACCCGCATTGGCAATCACCTGATCAAATGATCCTCAACTGTAAAGCGAACGTAACAATTTAGTTGATCTTTTCCTCAAACATGGTACTAAATTACAGAAAGAAGAGAACAACCAATAATACCCAATAAGAAAAAGGTCATAAGCACAATGAGCATGTCAGGGAATGCACGAACCGCAATGGCGCCAACGGTCGAGCCAATGGCAACTAAAGGATGGAATTATGAGCTTGTTCCAGAACAAATCGGATTATTTCTTAAAAGGTGAAGACCAGCTAGACGTTTTCCACCTGGGGCCCCACGGCTGCGATGTGATGTTCAGTCGCTATGAAGCAGGCACCGAGGTCCAATCCGCCACCAATTCCACCCTGTCCAAATGCCTGGTTGTCCAGGGCAAACTCACGGTTACCCAGCAGGGTTGCACCCATCACTACAGTACCGGCGACTGGTACGAAGTGCCCGCCATGACGGAGCACGATATTCATTACCTCAGCGATTGTTCAATTATAGAGTTCTGGTTTGACCCTCCGGCACCCTAGGTCACGTTGCCTGCGCTGACCACACTGCGTTATGCTGCTGGAGAAGGAGTACGCCATGGACAACAAACCTTTCTCCCAAGCCTGTGAAAACAACAAGCTGCCCATCCTTGAGGTTCTGCAACGCCACCTGACCTCCCCCGCCAGCCTGCTCGAAGTGGGTAGCGGCACAGGCCAGCATGCTGCTTTTTTTTCCGGACAACTGCCTCATATTCACTGGCACCCCAGCGATGTGACCGAGAACCTTCCGGGAATCACGGCCTGGTGTGAAGAAGCCGGTCACTCTAATCTGCAAGCGCCCATCAGCTTCGACGTCACTCAGCAGAACGCTCTTCCTTCTCCCCTGGATCACCTGTTTTCCGCCAACACGCTGCACATCATGAGCTGGCCCGCAGTTGAAGCCTTCTTTGAGCGGGTACCCGCCTTGGTGAAACCCGCCGGCTATGTGATTTTCTACGGCCCATTCAAATACAACGGAGAGTTCACCAGCGACAGCAATGCCCGCTTTGACTTGTGGTTGAAAGCGCGCGGTGCCCATCAGGGTATTCGGGATTTCGAAGCCATTGCCCGCTTGGCAACACAAGCCGGACTGCGATTGGTGGAAGATGTCAGGATGCCTGCCAATAACCAGACCCTGGTCTGGCAAAAGGCTCCCTAATGCGCGCCCAACCGGGCTAAACCGCTATACTGACCCGGCTAATACCGGTATCCTACCTTGACTATTAATCCGAACAAAAACCATTCAGAGTTATTGCATTGACAGAACCGAATAGCAACATGACGGACACCGAAAGCAAATCAGAACCAAGCACTCTTCGCTTCAATGATCTGGACCTGGAATCCACCCTGCAGCAGGGTATTGACGATCTGGGTTTCGAGTTCGCCACCCCCATTCAAGCGCTTTCCCTGCCCCACAGCCTGCAGGGTAAGGATGTAATCGGCAAGGCACAGACCGGCACCGGCAAAACTGCCGCCTTCCTCATCACCGTGATCAACCGTTTGTTGAAAGAGCCAGAGCAGGAAGAGCGCTATAACGGCGAACCGCGGGCACTGATCCTGGCGCCCACCCGCGAGCTGGCACTGCAGATTGAGAAAGACGCCAAGTCACTGGTGAAGCACACCCACCTGAGCCTGCTCAGCATCGTGGGGGGCATGGACTACCAAAAGCAACAGCGCCGCCTGCAGAACGAAATCATCGACATTGTAGTGGGCACACCGGGCCGACTGATCGACTTTGTGCGCAGCAAAGACCTGTTCCTCAGCGAAACCGAAATTCTGGTCATTGATGAAGCCGACCGCATGTTGGACATGGGCTTCATTCCGGACGTAAAACGCCTGATCCGTGAAACTCCGTTCAAGGAATATCGGCAGACACTGATGTTCAGTGCCACCTTCACCCAGGACATCATGAACCTGTCCTCCAGTTGGACCATCAGCGCGGAGCAACTGGAAGTGGAATCGGAATCCGTGGCCGCCGCCAGTGTGGACCAGAAGGTGTACATCGTAACCACCGATGAAAAGTTCACCCTGCTCTACAACCTGATCACCCAAAACCAGCTGGAGCGGGTAATGATTTTCGCCAACCGGCGGGATGAGACACGGGATCTGACCCACAAGCTGCGGGATTACGGTATCAAGTGCGCCACCCTTTCCGGCGATGTGCCGCAACACAAGCGTATCAAAGTGCTGGAAGGGTTTCGCGAGGGCAACATTCGGGTGATGGTGGCCACCGACGTGGCTGGCCGGGGCATTCACATTGACGGCATCAGTCACGTGGTGAACTATTCCCTGCCGGAAGATCCGGAGGATTATGTACATCGCATCGGACGTACCGGCCGCGCAGGGAAGACCGGCACCAGTGTCAGCTTTGCCTGCGAAGAAGATGCTTTCCAACTGCCTGCCATAGAAGAACTGTTAGGGGCCAAACTGGATTGTTCACAACCGGAAGCCGAGCTGCTGCAAGCCATTCCGGAGCCCGAAGTCAGCCCGGAGCGTGAGGCGCAACGCAAGAGTCATCAGCACAACAAACAGGGACGCGGGCGCCGGCGACCCCGCCGTTCCAACAACGGGTAACGGCACCACGACTGCTCTGAAAACAAAAACGCCCGGCAAGCCGGGCGTTTTCTTGTGCGTATTGGCGGCAAAATCAGGCAGGCTGGAACGGGTCGCCCCATTCCTGTGCCAGCGCTTCACGCAGGGCCACTACTCGCTCAGTTCCAATTCGATTGGACAGAGAGCTTTCAATTTCCTGCAGGGCACTTACAGTGGCACCGCCAACTTCTTTCCCTTTTTCTGTGTACACCACTACTTTTGCGCGACGATCAGTGGGGTCCGGTTGCAGAGTCAAATAGCCCAGCTCAACCATTTCATTAATCGTCTGATGAATCGCTTGTCGGGTCACACCCACTCGGGAGGCGATTTCGGAGGGACGGGTCACGCCTTCACTGATATTCACAAATACCAGGGACTGTGCGCGGGTAATGCTGGGCCAACCTTGCTTTTTCAGCGCGTTTTGCAAGCCTTCGTCGGCCCAGTAAAAGGCTCGCATGAACAGTTGAGCCAGATTTGTTTCAATGGAGCTGTGTCCAAGTTCAGACATACTTCATACCCTTATTGCTAGCTAATTACCAAAAACGGATTGCTGTTTGATCGTGGTGATCAAGGTGTCCTTTTCCTGCCATAACTGATTTACCCAAGCCTGGAATTCCGCGCGGAACGCACTATCGTTCTCATAGTCGCCGCAACTGAATTGCTCGGGAATGGGACGCTCAACAACCTGTACCGTCAGGTGGCGAACCCGACCGCAGAGCAAATCCCAAAATCCAATGGTCTCGTCGTGATAGACAATGGTTACGTCCAACATCGAACGCAACTGCCCCCCCATGGCCGACAACACAAAGGCAATGCCCCCAGATTTCGGTTTTAGTAAATTCTGGTAGGGAGATTCCTGCGCATCGTGTTTGGCCTGTGTAAACCGGGTTCCCTCCAGGAAATTCATCACCGACACCGGCAGCTCCTTGAATTTTTCGCAGGCTTTACGGGTCGTTTCCAAATCCTTTCCCTTCATTTCCGGATGCTTTTCCAGGAATTCTTTGCTGTAACGTTTCATAAAAGGAAAATCCAGCGCCCACCAGGCCACCCCCATCAGTGGCACCCATATCAGTTCCTGCTTAAGGAAAAACTTCAACATGGGTATGCGTCGATTGAATACCTGCTGCAGGATCAAAATGTCACTCCAGCTCTGGTGGTTACAGCTCACCAGATACCAACCGTGGTAATGCAGCCCCTCAGTACCCCGCACATCAATGTGCAGACGCCCTGACAGGGACAACGCGAAACTGTTCACCGACATCCAGTTCTCTGCGATCTTGATCAGCAGCCAGACGCAGAGCTTGCCCCAGGCCTTGACGGGGATGATCAGTTTCAACAATGTTATGAACAACAGTGGCGCTACTGAAATTATGGTGTTCAGCGCCATAACCAAAAACGCCAGCAAGCCACGAACAGGGGCTGGCAAAAAAGACAACATGTCCTTGCGTTCTCCCAAACAAATGTCGCAGCTGAATCGGGCCAGCAGCCTCAGCAAATCTGGCTTTGCGGCGCGACAAACCGCGGGCCCCCTTAGTAAAGAGGCCGCACATTATGCCACAACGGAACGAAAACTGAACCGCGAATTTGAAGAGTTTTCTGTCTTTTTTGGCCACAAAGCTGCAGTAAACGTCAACAATTTACCAAAGTGGATTGGGTATCGCTGATTGTCCGCAGAGTCACGTTTTGAAGAAATAAAAGAGGGTGATTTCAGTCAAATTCCCCCCTTTTGAGCAGCGCGGGGATTCACAAAGCAGCAGCCGGATAAACATGTATACATAAATAAACCTAACAGCCTATATGTGTGCCGAAAGTTCGACTATATTTAATATGGAATGGAGTCAAATTTGAGATAATTCATTGGTTTAGAGGGATTTTGTCATTTCCTTATGCGTTTAGCGCGCTAAAGGGCCCATTAGTAACTCCAAGTCATTTCGTAGGCACGATACAGGTAGCTACATGAAGGTTGATTTCAAACATTTTTCTCCCATCCTGATCACCTGTTTATTTCTGACTCCCGGCATTGCGGTTGCAGATAAATTTGATGACGCCGTAAACGAATACATTAAGGGATACAAGGAGTGTACTGAGGCGAACACGCTGCGCACCACCAACCTGGCCGGTGCCAAGCGCAAGTTCGACATCTATCTGAAGCAGCTGGATCGGGCCAAATCCATCGACCCCTCCATTCTGAACACCACCCAGCGGGACATGGACTCCAACCTGCGCTATTGCGAGCGCGTGGAAATCAACATCAAGCGGGCGGAAGCCACCCCCATTCTGGAAAAAGGGTTCACCTATTGCGATACCGCCAAGGAGTCCCTCAGGACTGGCGATGTGCCCACAGCCCAATCCAATATGGAAGAGTATAAGCGCTACCGCGATGACGCCATGATCATCACTGACAGCATCATGGAGGTGTTTGCACTGGCCTCCAAAGTCCGGGCCTGTTCACGGGTGGAGGAAAAGCTGGCGGAAGCCATGAAGGAAGAGAACGCGCTGGTCGAGAAGATAAACGCCGCCATCATCGGTTATCAGTCAGTTATCAGCCAGTGTGAGACGGCAAAAACCACCATCTCGTCACCGAAGTTTTCTCTGGACCAGCTGGATGATGTCAATGCCATCATGAATGAGTCAGCGAAAGCCAAGAAGACCGCACGCCAGAATACCGAAGCGTTCACCCTGATGCAGGAGCAACCCAACCGCCCCCAAAGCCAGGAATTACAGAAACTGGTGGATACCGCTGCCCAATGTGAAGGCCAGACCTCTGAATACATTCGCACCGCCACCAAGAACAAACGCGCGCTGGAGAAAGACATCACGGATGGAGTGGCCACGCTCAAGGCTTCTCAAGATGCCTGTGAGGCTGCCAGGAAATTAAGTAATCGTTTCGTAGCCGATGCCGACGTTGCCAAAGCGGAATCCTCCTATAAAGATTCAGCGACCCTGAAGAGCAAAGTCACCAATGACAGCAAGCTGATTGCCACCGTAAAGCAGTATCCCAACTGGAGTTCCAGCAAGCAGTTTTCCAAATTAATGAACAGTACGGAAACCTGCCAAAGGGAAACCGCCGCCGGCATTAAAACAGAAAAAGCGGCTTTTGCACAGCAACAGAAAGATGCCAAGGTGAAAGCCGCACGGGATGCCGAGCTTGAAAAGGAGCGCCAGCGTCTGGCAGACGAGAAAGCACGCAAGGAAGCCGATGACGCGAAGCGGTTGGCCGACAAGAAAAAGGCCGAGGAGGAAGCCCGTCGCCGAGCTGAGGAGGAAGCCCGCCGTGCCGCCGCCCTGGATGATGTTAGCGATGACGTCGAGGTCGATGACGATGAGTTCGGCGGCTTTGGTGATGAGAAGGAAAGCAGCGGAGGCTGGACCGACCTGGTGAAATAGCAGCGCCACGGCACTCAAAAAACGCAGCCGACCGGGCTGCGTTTTTTTATGGGCGGTTATGTATGGATTATCTGTCCGAAGCAAAAAAAAGCCCGCGTGTTCGCGGGCAAAGGACTACAGAGGGAAACTGTGTCAGGAATAACCCCGATCAATAGAATCCGAAGTTATCCACTTCCATATCCATGAGGCAATCCAGGCCACCATTAATGGTCTCAACCAGAGACTTTGTACGCGGCAGGATGCGTTTAAAGTAGAACTGCGCGGTCTGCACTTTCGCTGTGTAGAACCCGACTTCAGTGGTACCGGCCGCCAGTTGCTCTTTGGCAGCTTTCGCCATCAGCGCCCAGAAATAAGCCAGCGTAATATAACCACTGTACATCAGATAGTCTACCGCAGCTGCACCGATCTCTTCCTGGTTCGCCATCGCACGCATACCGATTTGCGTGGTCAGATCGCCCCACTCTTTGTTCATTGCGGCCAAAGGCTCAATGAACTCAGCAATGTCGGCATTATCGCCGTTCTCTTTACAGAACTTGTGCACAATCTTGGTGAAGTTTTTCAGCAAACCACCCTGGGTCAGCATTACTTTACGACCAAGCAAATCCAATGCCTGGATGCCTGTCGTACCTTCATACAAGGTTGCGATTCGAGTATCGCGAACAATCTGTTCCATACCCCACTCGCGAATAAAGCCATGACCGCCAAACACCTGAACACCGTGATTGGCCGCTTCAAGACCTGCCTCTGTACAGAATGCTTTGGCGATGGGCGTCAGGAACGCCATTAAATCATCGGCCAGCTTTTTGGCTTCTTCGTCAGCGCCGTGCTCTACGATATCGCCCTGCATGGACAAATAATACAACAGGGCACGACCACCTTCTGCGAACGCTTTCTGAGTTAACAGCATACGACGCACGTCCGGATGCACGATAATCGGATCCGCTTCTTTCTCGGGGAATTTGGGTCCACTCAACGCGCGCATGGCCAGACGTTCTTTGGCGTAAGTCAGTGCACCTTGATAAGACCCTTCAGCGGCCGCCACGCCTTGCAGCGCGGTGCCAATGCGGGCGGTGTTCATGAACGTGAACATGCAGTTCAGGCCACGATTGGGTGGTCCAATCAAATAACCTTTGGCGCCTTCGAAGTTCAGTACGCAGGTCGCAGAGGCCTTGATACCCATCTTGTGCTCGATGGAGCCACAGCTCACACCGTTCACCTCACCCAGGGAACCGTCTTCACTCACGTTCACCTTGGGAACGATAAACAAAGAGATACCTTTGGTGCCTTTGGGTGCATCCGGCAGGCGAGCCAATACGATGTGGATGATGTTGTCCACCATGTCGTGGTCACCGGCGGAAATAAAAATTTTAGTACCGGAAATGCTGTACGAACCGTCCGCATTAGGCTCCGCTTTGGTACGCAGAATACCCAGGTCCGTTCCGCAATGTGGCTCGGTCAAGCACATGGTGCCGGTCCACTCACCACTGATCAGGCGCGTCAGATAACGCTCTTTTTGTTCAGGAGTACCGTGAGATTCCAGAGTCTTGATGGCTCCATGGCTTAGACCAGGATACATACCCCAGGACCAGTTGGCGGTACCCACCATTTCACTCATCACGATACCCAGGGAATTGGGCAGCCCCTGGCCACCTTCTTCGATGGGCGCGCTCAGTGAAGGCCAGCCACCTTCAACGTATTTTTGATAGGCTTCCTTGAAACCCTTGGGAGTGGTCACAACACCGTTGTCAAAGCCGCAGCCTTCTTCATCGCCGCTGCGGTTGATGGGGGCCAATTCGTTTTCACAGAACTTGGCACCTTCTTCAACAATCGCGTCGATCAAATCACGATTTACTTCTTCGTCACCACGCAGCGCCTTGTAGTGGTCTTCCACGTTCAGCACTTCGTGCATCACAAACTGAATATCACGTCTGGGAGCTTTATAGTCTGGCATTGCTTTACCCTCTCCGCCCACCAACTGAATGGGCTTTATCTGTCGACAACATTCGGCCCGCCGTGCTCTGACGGGACATGAAATTGCGGTGAAAAAACAACGTGCCTGCACTGGAGTCAGCGCTCGGTCGGGTACAGGATGGTACCTGAACCATTCAAACAAGCGTTAGAATTTTTCGCGACCGTGGAGTCATAACCTTATTAAGTAAACGCCCTGACGGCCACAAATTCCAGTGCAATTTGAAACACTGCCTAATGGCTAAACAATAGTTTCAAACATATGTTTGATTTCGTCAATAAACAATAGCACATTTCCGGCGCAAATGTCCGAAACACGCAGACATTTGGCCAAAAATCAGATACTTAAGGATTATGGTAAGTTAGACGGGAGTTGGACACCCTAGACTACGATGTCCAGGAAACCACTTTTTCCATAGGGGTTTTCAGGATTCACCAAGCCCAGCTGATTCGCCTGCTGCAACAATCCCTGGGAACCCAGCAGGATTTTTTCCAGCTCCTCGCGGGCATTGCCCGGCTTGTCATCCGTGGATTCGGTTGCCGATTCCGATTCGGATGCTTCCGCTTCTTGGGGCTGTGGTTGTACCGAAACCGGGGCTACTGCCACAGCATCTGCGGCGGCGGATGAAGTTTCCTCTACCGTCTCGTCTGCTTCCGCCTCCTGCTGCCGCTCAGACCGCTCGGCTTTTTCCTGCTGCGACTCTTCCGACTGCACTGCCCTCAACTCACTGCGGGCGGTCAATTCCAGTTGCGCCGCTTCAGCCGCCACCCTGCGGTCCTGCACCGACGGCTCTGCCGGTGCCAATGCAGCGGCGCGAATCACCCGGGCTTTTTCAATGGTTGCCTGTGGGTCGCCCGCCACTTCCGACACGCTGATGCTCACTTCACCTCCGGTGGCATAGTTACGCCCATCCGGGCCCCGCGTGTATTCAAACGAGGGGCTGCCGGCATAGCGCCCGCCTACGGCAGCATGGGCTGCTTCGTGTACGCGCACTTCCCGGTCCCGCGCTTTCAGCTGGTCGATCACCACCAGGTCTTCTTCAGACAGGGTCCCTTGGGTATTGCCGCTTGGTTCTTTTTGCGCAGCGGGGTTTCGGGGGGCATCCTCCTGACTGGACACAGGCGGTTGCTCCGGGGAGTCCTCTGTTACATCCGCCGGGGCACTGGTGGTAGCGGATACGGAAGACTCGAACAGCCTGTTTTGCGCACCTGCCGACTTTTCAGTTTCTTCCACCGGGGGGATATCGGCACGCGCCAGCTCACGCTCAACCCCGCTGGGGGTCACAGAGCCTGTGTAGGCGGTCACGCTGGTGACATTGGTTTGTGCCGGTTGGATCAACATGCCTGGTTAACCTGACTCTATACCTTGATATCAATAATACTGCCCATGGTGTCACTGGCGGTTTTCAACACTTTGGCATTGGCCTCCACCTGCAACTTGCTTTCCAGCAGGCTGACGGCAGACGCTGTCAAATCCGCCGCGGGATCTTCCGATGTAGCAACCTGGGCGATCTCAGCGCTGGCCTTGTTCATATTGGACAGACCCTTCTGGATTCCCGTAACACCATTATTTAATACTGAACCTATCACCATCTTCACTACCTCTTGAGGCGATTATACCACCGGCCCTGCAGACACAATTCCGGCTCATGAAGAAGTATAGAAGGAAAACTCAAGGTGTGCACATTTTGACCAGGCATCTCATTCAGCAAGCGCCTGATTATCCTGTCAATTTTTATTTTTCATGCAAAATCAGGAATCAAAATCGGCTGTTTAATAGCAAATCAGTATCAATGGATGACACCAGATCCCCCATGGTCACGGCTGGCGCGTGCGGGACCACCCCCAAACAGGGCGCAGGCAGCATCGTCCGCAGGGTCTGGATATTTTCCTCCACCCGCGCCGCATCCGGATCAATGCAGTTGGCCACCCAACCCGCCAGGGGCAACCCCGCCGCCGCAACTGCCTGGGCGGTCAACAGGGCATGGTTCAGGCAGCCCAGGCGAACACCCACCACCAGGATGACGGGCAGTTGCAGCTCTTTCACCAGGTTCGCCAGGGTTTCCCGCTCGTTGAGGGGCACCAGCCAGCCACCGGCGCCCTCGATCAGGGTTACATCCGCCGGAGTCATCAGGGCACCACGAATCAATCCCGCCAAGCGATCCACAGACAGGCGTCGCTCCTCTTCCGCCGCCGCCAGATGGGGGGCTATGGCCGACTTCAGGGCAATGGGGTTGACCTGCTGATAACTCACATCCAGGGTCATGGCAGCCTGCAGTTTCAGCGCGTCATCGTTGCGTAACTCGCCGTCGATCTCTTCGCAGCCTGCGGCTAACGGTTTCAACGCCAGGGTGCTGAGCCCTTTGGCTTTAAGGGCCGCCAGCAACAGCACTGTGACAAAGGTTTTTCCGGCGTCAGTGTCGGTTCCGGTGATGAAAAACCGGTGCTTCATATCTGCCTCCTCAGTATCTGGATTCTCCCAATCCTCACCGCGGCTTCTGTAACGCAATCACGCAGTAGTGCCAACTGGCAGGTAACAAGCCCTGGTGATTACGAAAGTGCTCGTAGTTGCTCATCATTTTGAACAGGGTTTTCTTGCCGGTAAGGGAATGGGTACGATTGCTGGTGACCTGATGGGCGCCCAGGGTTTTCAGTTCCCGCGTCAGCTCGCGCACGGACTCGTAATAGACCACGTCCAAGCGTTCCTGCAATTGCAGGGTCAAAAACGGGGATGCCTCCAACAGCGCCTGTATCTCTGCCAGCGCAGGAAAATCGTTCACGTGATGGTAACGGCTTTCCGCTTTGCGCCAGCTCAACTTCAGCTCCCGCAATGTATTCTCCACCGGAATGGAAAATACGAAGCGACCGCCGGGGCGCAATATCGCATAGACATCCGCCATCACCCGGCTCAGGTCATCACACCACTGCAGGGCAAAGCTACTGAACACCAGGTCGAAGGATTGCGCGGGAAACGGTAACCGTTCAGCATCCGCGCACACCCATTCGTTAATCACACGTTGCTGATCGTTCTGCTTTGCCACCGCCAACATACCCGGCGCAATATCCAACGCAGTGATGTGCTCGGCATAAGGTGCCAGCTGGATGGTCAGCGCCCCGGTGCCACAACCGATGTCCAGCGCGGACGCCACCGCAGCAGGCTCACTGGCCAACACCGCCAACATGGCCTCACCCACCTGGCGCTGCACATGGGCCACACTGTCGTAGCGAGGCGCGGCCCGACTGAAGGACAGGGCGATGGCTTTTTTATCCACGGTCATGTCAGGCGCCACCCGGTAAACCCTGCTCGCGCAGGAAGTCATGGCAGGCCGCCAAAAACAGGTCCGGTGCCGACAGAAAAGGCAGGTGAGCCACGCCGCGAATCACCGCGGTTTGAGCATCCGGTTGCAGTTCGGAAACCGCTTCGCTGACCCCCACCGGGATCAGGTGATCCCACTCACCGAACACATGCAGCGATGGGCAACGCAGGTTCTGCAGATCATTGCGCAGATCCACGGACTGCAAAATTTCCAACCCACCCCGCAATGCCTGCTTGGCGGGAATACCGTGAAAATTCACTAATGCCTTCAGGGCCCGAATATCGTTTTTGATGGAGTCACTGCCTTTGCATTGCAGGGACAGGAACCGAATCAAAGTGCCTTCGGCATCCTCCAGTAACATCGTATGAAAGGCGTCCAGCACATCCGGCTTCACGGCCAACGGCCATTGCTCATCAGCCACAAATTTTGGCGTGGAGGCCACGCTGATGAGAGCACTGACCCGCTGCGGATGCAAACTGGCGGCCCGCAGCGCCACCATGCCGCCCAGGGACCATCCCATCCACACAGCCCGATCCGGTGCAATGGCCAACACATGTTCCACCAGATAATCCAGTGTATATTCGCCGCCGGGTATTGGGCTGCGACCCAGGCCGGGCAGATCCACCACCGTCACCTGAAAACGCTCCAACAGCGCCGGCATCACGTCATCCCACACCAGGCTGTGCATTCCCCAGCCGTGGATGACCAGCATCTCCGGGGGATTATCGACGGCTCCGGTGCAACGAAAACGATCATGGTACAAGGTCAGGGACATACTGCGGACGACCTCCTCAGACTTGGGTAATGGCAGCCCGACTGAGGGCATCCAGTAGTAATTCAATATCCCGCTCGCAGTGATCCGCACTCAGTGTGATGCGCAGACGGGCGCTGTGCTGCGGTACGGTGGGCGGCCGGATGGCGCTCACCAGAAAGCCCTGCTTCAACAGCGCATCACTGGCCTGCAGGGCCCGCTCGGATTGTCCAAGCAGCAGTGGCTGGATTGCGGTGTCAGATGGCATCAACGGTAAACCGAGCTGGTGGGCACCCTGTTTAAACTGGGCGATCAACTGCTGTAACTTCTCGATGCGCCAGGCTTCGCTCACCAACAGATCCAGGCTGGCCAACGTGGCGGCAGCCACAGACGGCGGCAACGCGGTAGTGTAAATGTACGATCGCGCGGCCTGGATCAAATACTCCACCAGAGTCTCATCGCCGGCGACAAACGCGCCAAAGGTGCCCAGTGCCTTGCCCAGGGTGCCCATGTAAACCGGCACCTGCTGCGGACTCATTCCGCACTCCACCCGCGAACCGTGACCGCCCCCCAACACACCAAGGCCGTGGGCATCGTCCACCATCAGCCAGGCATCATAGCGCTGGCACAGCTCACTGATGCCCGGCAACGGTGCCAGATCGCCATCCATACTGAACACAGAATCCGTCACCACCAGCACCCGGCCCTGGGCCTGCTGCAGGCGCTGCTCAAGTCCCTGCAGATCGTTGTGCGGATAGCGCAGCAAGCGGGCCCGACTCAACTGGGCGCCGTCCAACAGGGACGCGTGATTCAGCTTGTCCTGTAACACCGTATCGCCCCGCTCCAGCAACGCGCTGATCACACCCACGTTGGCCATATAACCGGAGGAAAACAAAAGGGCCCGCGGTTGCCCCACCCAATCGGCCAGGCGCTCCTCCAGTTCATGATGGAGGTGGCTGTGCCCGATCACCAAATGGGAGGCCCCGCTGCCAAAGCCGAATTGCTCAGCAGCGTGTTGCGCTGCCTGCACCACATAAGGGTGACGGGCAAGCCCCAGGTAATCGTTACTGCAGAAATTCAACAGTGCTCGACCGTCGCACTGGATGCGTACCTGCTGTGGGGATTCCAATACACGGCGGCGGCGGTACAGGTGCTGCTCGCACCGCGCCTGAAGGCGTTGCCCTAACTGAAAGGGATCACTCATGCTGAGTAGCCGGTCAGCTACTCAGTTTGGGGCAGTCTTTGTGGGGTTGGGGTGCACCCTGACCGCGGCTGGCATCCACAAAAAGATGAGCCGTCTGCTGATGCTCCACCGCGTTCAACAACGCTGCTTCGCTGGCTTCGTCGCTGGCTTCCACCTGAATGTCCATTGGCTTGATGCCAAGCTTGTTGAACAGTTTCATATCGGAGGTGGCTTCCGGGTTACTGGTGGTGAGCAGACGCTCGCCATAGAAAATGGAATTGGCACCCGCCATAAAACACAGCGCCTGCATTTGCTCGTTCATGGCCTCACGGCCAGCGGACAGTCGCACCGAGGATTTCGGCATCAAAATGCGCGCCACGGCCACGTTGCGGATGAAATCAAAAGGGTCCAGGTCATCCACGTTTTCCAGGGGGGTGCCCTCAATTTTAACCAGCATATTGATGGGCACACTTTCCGGGTGTTCCGGCAGGTTGGCCAGCTGCATCAGCAGGCCGGCACGATCCTTGGCGGTTTCCCCCATGCCCAGGATGCCGCCACAACACACTTTCATGCCGGCGTCACGAACGTTAGACAGCGTGTCCAGTCGATCCTGGTAGGTACGGGTGGTGATGATGGAATTGTAATGCTCAGGCGAGGTATCCAGGTTGTGGTTGTAGTAGTCCAGACCCGCGTCCGCCAGACGCAGGGCCTGATCTTTGTCCAGCATCCCAAGGGTCATGCAGGTTTCCATCCCCAGGGATTTCACCTGTTTCACCATTTCCAGCACATAGGGCATGTCTTTCTCGCGGGGTGAGCGCCAGGCTGCGCCCATGCAGAACCGGCTGGCTCCAGAGGCCTTGGCATCCCGGGCCTGGGACACCACATTCTGGATTTCCATCAGCTTTTCTTTTTCCAGGCCGGTGTTGTAGTGGCCACTCTGGGAGCAGTATTTGCAATCCTCGGGGCAGGCGCCGGTCTTGATGCTGAGCAGCGTACTGATCTGGACCGCATTGGGGTCATGATACTGGCGGTGCACGGTCTGGGCCTGAAACAGCAAGTCATTGAAAGGCAATTCAAAAAGTGACTGGATTTCTTTCAGGGTCCAATCGTGACGAACGGCTTCCATCGGGTTTTGCTGTGCGGTCATGGGTGCGGCCTCATCTGCGGCTTATTTTAGCTATAAGTTTATGGCAACGATGTCTCTCTTCTATGGCCTGCATCTTATCGGCTCCCCCATCATTGTCAACTTTGACAGTGATTCAAAAGTTTACAAGAGATCAATTTTAGACCTAAACAAATTCGTAACCAATATGTTTTTCTGCCTGCTCTGCCACGGTTTGACCCACCCGAAACAGGATCTGTGCCATTCCTGCCGCCATGATCTGCCCTGGAACCAGCACCATTGTGAACGCTGTGGTGAGCCCTGGCCGACCCCATTTCAGGGGCTGTGCCAGCCCTGCGTATCCGAAGAACCGTACTTTGACCAGTGCTTTGCGCCCTTTCGCTACGGATTCCCCATCGACCAGTTGATTCTGCAGGGCAAAGGCGGCAAACGGGCGGAGCTGCTGTTTACCCTCGGGCGCCTGTTGGCGGAAGCGCTGGTGCAACACAGGATTCCACTGCCGGACGCCATCATCCCGGTGCCCTTGCATCCGCACAAACAACAAAAGCGCGGTTACAACCAGGCCGGGGTTTTGGCCCAGGTTGTGGGGCGCACGCTGGCGGTACCTGTGCGCCACGATCTGCTGCTGAAAATACGGGAACCGGGGGATCAGAAAAGCCTCTCCCGCAGTGGACGCCAGCACAATATTCAGCGGGCCTTTCGAGTGCAGCGATCACAGCTGAAAATCTGCACACCTCCGTTGCGGCATATCGTATTGCTGGACGATGTCATCACCACCGGCAGCACCATCAATCAATTGGCCAAACAGCTGCGCAGCAGCGGCGTGGAGCGGGTGGACGGCTGGGCGCTGGCCAGGGCAGCCAAACAGATCTATAACCAGCCTTCCTCACCGTTGTGATAGGATGCGATCTCACCCCATATAAGCTGGTTGCCATGAGTGAGATTGAGCTGTACCCCAACTACGACCACCTGACCCCGGATCTGGTGATCAACTCCGTGGAATCCCTGGGTTTCCTTTCAGACGCCCGCATTTTCCCCCTGAACAGTTATGAGAACCGGGTCTACCAGGTGGGCATCGAAGATGACGACCCCATTATCGTCAAGTTCTACCGCCCGGGGCGCTGGAGTGACGCTGCCATTCTGGAAGAGCATCAGTACTCACTGGACCTGGCGGAGCTGGAGTTACCGGCCGTGCCCCCCATGGTCTTCAACGGCACGACCCTGCATCGGTTTCAGGGTTATCGCTTCGCGGCCTTTCGGCGCCAGGGTGGCCAGGCGCCGGAACAGGATGATTTTGATCAGCTGCTCTGGTTAGGCCGACTGCTGGGGCGCATGCATAAAGTGGGCGGAACAACCCTGTTCCAGGCACGCCCCACCCTCACGGTGGAACGGCTGGTGACCGAACCGGCGCAATTCCTGCTGGAGCACCCGTTTCTGCCGGAATACCTGAAGCCCCGCTATGGGCAATTGATTGAAGATTTCAGCCAACGCTTCCGAAGCCTGTTTGACCAGGTAAAGCCCCAGTGGATTCGTTGTCATGGAGATTGTCACATCGGCAACATTCTCTGGCACCGTGAAAGCGGCCCCTGGTTTGTGGATTTCGACGATTGCCAGAACGCACCGGCCGTGCAGGACTTGTGGATGCTGCTGGCAGGCAATCGTCCGGAGCAGATCGGCCAGTTCAGTGAATTACTGGAAGGTTACGAGGAGTTCAACAACTTCAACCGCCGCGAGCTGCAGTTGATCGAGCCCCTGCGCACCATGCGTATGATTTACTATGCCGGCTGGCTGGCCAGGCGCTGGGATGACCCCGCCTTCACCAGCAACTTCACCTGGTTCAATACCGATGGTTACTGGCAGCACCATGTGAACAGCCTGGAAGAGCAACGCCAGCTATTGGACGACGAGCCCTTCTCCCTGTTCTGATGCTATCCGGATTGATCGCCACATCGCCCATGAAAAAACCCGGCGAGCCGGGCATCTTCTGATTCGAACAGTCGAATATTAGGCGACCTTCTTCAACTGGGGCTCTCCCGGCAGCCGCTCATAGAGCGCTTTCAGGGACTGCACCGACTGGCCCAGCTTTTCCCCGTCCTCAATAAAGTGCTTCAGCATCATCCGGGTTTGCGGAGCCGTTTTCACAAACTGGAACTTGGCATAGGATTCCGCATCCATGGGCGACAGCAGCCGCATCACCGGCAATGCCATCTTCACCCAGAACAGACTGAAGAGGCGCTCCGTCCAGTTCAGACGCTTGCCGAACTTCGCTGCCACGATGGACAAGGCCTCCTGTGCTGCCGCCACCGCCAATTCCAGCGACCCACTGAGACGCAGCCGGCGGAAAGACCAGTTTTCCAACTCCAACAGCGCCACCAGGGGAATCATCATGGCGGAACGGTCTGCGTAAATGCGGGACGCATCCTGCTCCACCTTCACATTGAAGCGTCCGGCAGCCATGGCACCCGCCACGTCCGGCAGACGATCTTCATTCCCGGAAAATTCAGCGGGCATCATCGGCAACACCAGATACGCCACGCCCTTTTTGTCCGCATCCGGATGGTAGTCCGGCAAGTCCGGCAATGGCGTCTGATAACTGATAAAGTTGACGATGCCGCACACCACTCGCTCCGGCGGGAACTGGCTGAACACATAATCCCGGTCATCCAGATCAGGCTGCAGCATAACCACGGTCGCATCGCCGATAACCGCCTTCAGTTGCGCCAGCCAGCCGCCACGCAGGTCCGCCGACGAGACCGTCAGCCACACCTGATCCCATTGCGTTTGCTTCAGTTCATCAAATTCAGTGTAAATGCCATCGGCGTCGAACGTCTCCGCCGCGCCCAGTCCGCTGCGTCGGCACCGATAAAGCGTAAATCCCTTTGCGCATTCTTCTTTGTATTTTTCTTTTACGAAGTATGAGACGGAAGCGCCACCGCGTTGCAGAAAATGACCATATACCTGGCCAACGGCGCCTGCGCCCACAATCAATGCTGTTACCACGTTGTCAGTCCCTCCGATAGTGACAGTCTTTTCGATATAAACACACCACTTGTAGGGTCACAAGGTATTGATTGGGTTAATGCTTTAATTTTTATATCATGTTGTTCTAATAGGTTTACGCTGAAAACGGAAACTTATATCTGCCCCTCCGCACATCGCACCACCAACATCAGAAGAGCATTAACGTATTGTTATGGCTAAGAAAATCACACTGAAAGAGTTGTCTGAGGCGAACAACAAATGTGATCGTTGTTTTGAGTCGAAATGCTGCCAGTACGTCACCCAGAACATCGACAAGCCCACGACCATGAAGGATTTCGACCTCCTGCTATGGCAGGTCTCCCACAAAAACGTGCACATTTTCAAGGATGAGGAAGGTTGGTTTTTGCTGATACTGAATGAGTGCGTGCACCTGCAGAAAGATGGTCGTTGCGGCATCTATGAGGTGCGCCCACTGATCTGCCGGGATCACACCAACGATTATTGTGAGTACGACGTCAGCATCAAGGATGGCAGTGAACTGTATTTCTCAGGTTACGACGACCTCAACAAATATTGCCGCAAGCGCTTCAAGAGCTGGGACAAACGCTTCAAGAAGAAAAGCTGGAAGAAAAACGCAGACCCCATGCTGTCATAATCGCGGCCCTGCTTCCTGACACATAAAAAAGGGCCCTGACGGCCCTTTCTTGTTATTCGGATTCATATTCGTCCTGTTCCGCCCCAGGCTCTGATGGCTTGGGCGGCGGACCAAAGCGGAGCCCTTTCTTCAACACCACTCTGGCATCTTCCGGAAATACCGAACGGGGTTCACGCTCAAGATTGCCGTATTGATCGATGATCAGGCTCAAGCCGCGCATCTGGTCGTACTTCTCCTGGCTGACACGATTGGCGGAAGCATCATCCCGGACAATCGTGGGCTGCAGGAACAACAGCAGGTTGCGCTTCGTCATCTTCTGACTCTTGGCCCGGAACAAGGCACCCAGCAAGGGCACATCACCCAGCAACGGGACTTTGTTCACCACTTCTTCCACGTCATCCCGCACCAAACCGCCGGTCACAATGATCTCTCGGTCATTTGCCAGAATCACCGATTTGACCGAGCGCTTTTGAGTGGAAATATCCGCCGCACCGGTGATGGTTTCGTTGCTCACGTTGGACACTTCCTGCACCAGCTGCAAGCGCACCACATTGCCATCATTGATCTGGGGAGTCACCCGCAGGGTCAAACCCACATCCTGACGTTCAATGGTCTGAAAGGGGTTGTCGTTATTACTGCTGAGGCTGGTACCGGTAATGAAGGGGACGTTCTCACCCACGATAATTTCCGCCTCTTCGTTGTCCAGCGTCATAATGCTCGGAGTGGATAACAAATTGGAGTTGGCATTGGATTCTACGGCCTGGATCACCACGCCCATCTTCACATCGCCACTTTGATTGGCTCCGCCCGCCAACAAACCCGAGAAGGATGCACCATCTGTCGCAGAGCCATCGGAACCCTCCAACAAGCCGGCAATGGTTGACAGCGAAAGTTGACCTGGCACAGCTAAACTGGTTCCAGCCAAACCATTCGCTGGATCACCATACCCCCACTGCACACCCAACGCCTCGTTGGCAGTTCCGGACACCTCCACAAAGGCCGCCTCAATCAGCACCTGGGCCCGCCGCACATCCAGCTGATCCACAATATTGCGGATCTCTGCCAGATCCGCCGGTGCCGCCCGCACAATGAGCGCATTCAGGGTTTCATCCGCCTGGATGGTGATGTCACCGGAGGTCGCTGTGGGGGTTGTCAACGTCGCCGTGGCCTGAGCCGCTCCCCGCTTGGTGGAAGAGGCAGAGCGGGAGACCGTCGCCGACTGACCGGACACCAACGCGCTCAGGATCTCCGCCACTTTTTCCGCCTCCGCGTGCCGCAGGTACATGACCTGGGTGGAACCGGTGCTTTCCACCGGACGGTCCAGGTCCACCACCAGAGCCTTGACCCGGGCGCGAGCTGATTTCTCGCCCCGCAGGATCAAGCGGTTGGTGCGCTCTTCGGCCACGACCCGCACCCGCACATTAGCGGCGGAGCGGCTGGATTTTTTGGCACCACCGGTTTCCACCGGCGTCAACTGCTCCAGGGTTTTCACTACGTCGCCTACCCAGGCGTATTTCAGCTGTACCACTTCCACTTCTTCACTTTCCGCGCTGTCGATGCGCTTGATGATTTCGATGATGCGACCAATGTTGTTGGCGTGGTCACTGATGATCAGCGCGTTGGCGGAGCTCACCGCGGCCAAATGCCCGTACTGGGGCACCATGGGCCGCAGAATCGGCACCAGCTCGGTGGCGTTGGTGTTCTCCACCGGGATCACCCGGGTCACCATTTTTTCATTCCCCAGACTGCCGCTGGACAGGGGCAGGTCTTCCTGCTTGGCGCCCTGTGTCGGAACGATCTTCACGACATTCCCGGTTTTAACAGCCGCATAACCATGAATTCGCAACACGCTCTGGAACATGTCGAAAATGTCATCGGAGGACATTTCGGTGTTGGATACCACCGTCACCTCACCCTTAACACGAGGGTCCACGATGAAGCTGTATCCGGTGATATCAGACACCTGCTCAATGAAGGTACGGATATCCGCCTTCTTCATATTGATTTTCCAGGCACCGGCATTTTGTGGGGCACTCCAAGCCGCCACAGGCATCATCACAACCAGGGTCAATGCCACCAGCATTCGCATTATTCGCATACTTGTCTCGCTTCCGAGCCACCGATTTTTCATATTCGTTCTATCCAAAAACATGCTGTTGCTTACAGCCCCGGAAGGGCGACCTCCGAATCAAACTGCCGTCCATTGCGCTCCATAGAGACCCGCACAGAGCCATCCTGCATCACCTGCTCTATCAGCGTGACATCCTGGGAAGGGTCCCCCAGGTTGCGGCCATTCACCGCCAGAATCACATCTCCCGGTTTGGCACCGATTGCCGCCAGCATGGGATTCGGGCTATCCGACACCCGATAGCCACGACCATTGTTCGATGCCAGACCGAATTGACCCAACACTTCACCCGGGTCCTGCTCGAGCTGCTCCCGCAAGGTACTCACCATCTGCTGAGCCATTGCGGTCTGCGCCTGCTGATTGGCAATCCCGGCACTGCCGCTGCTGCCACCAAAACCAGGGCGGGAATTGGGCGTGCGCCCACTGGCACTGGTACGTGTGGTGCGAGTGCTGCGACTGCGACTGTTGCCATCGTTGTCCGACCGGGTTAATCCACCCTTGGCGTTTTCAGGGAAGTACAACGCCTCCAACTGGCCATTGCGATTCAACAACACTCGATCCTGGTATACCGCAGCCAGGGTAACATTACCGGGAACTTTATCACCGATTCGATACAACTTACTGTCTTTGCGCATCTCCGCAATCATGGCAGTGGAGCGCTCTTCGACCGGGGCAACAAATACGGCCTGTAGCTCCAGGCTGAGGCGGGTTTCGGGCGCGTTGACGTCTTTGGGTTGTTCGGTTTGCACCACTTTTTGCCCCTCTTTTCCAAACAGGGACCACATGGCGATGGCGGAGGTGTCGACCTTATCCTGACGCCCCAGGGGCTGGCTGGCAGAACGCTGGTCTCCATAGAAGGATGGCGCAGACCCAACGGACGTATCGACAAACAGGTATACGAGCTTAACCAACACAAAAGCTGTTGCCACCACCAGCACCAGGCAGGCAGCCGAGTTAGCTCTTTTCACCCAAGGATTTAATTGGGTATCCGCGGTCAAAGTTCTCTCCTGACGTCCAGGGTACTTATTCTTGTTGTTTGAGCCTCACTTTACCTCAAGGTTCAACGGATGCGAATAAGACCGTACTCTTTAATAACAGATTAGCAGTGAATGCTTACAATGCTCTTAAAAGGGCAAAGGCTGCTGCATGTTGACCAGCACTTTATCGTCACCACCCTCAGCCCCCATGCCCACCAGGGACAACACCCTTTGCAGCACTTTCAAGCTGCCTAACCCTTTCTCCGGCAACAGCCCGGCTTCACCCAACAGCTGGTTGCCCTTCGCTTCAGTGACGGTAAGGAACAGGTTGCCTTCCTCTTCACGCACCTGCCCGTTGACGGGAGGAATCTCCAAAGGGGTGCGTGACCCGCTGCCGGGTGCCTTGACCCGGCCTCCGGACCAACGGATCCAGCCTTCTGCAGTGGTAATGGTTTGCCCTGACAGGTTCACCGAAATGTTCTCGATATTGATGACACCGGAAGCGGAAACACCAAACTGCCTTAGGGACTGATTCAACAGCTCGGCCTGCACGTCACCATTCAGGTGCGACACACCGGTTCCCCACAACCCCCAATGGCCGGCGCCGCTCACCCGGAAGTCATTTCCTTCCGCCCGTAACCCAACGGCCACTTCACCCAGCAATAATCGCAGGCCTTTCAAATCCCAATCCACCACTACCGGGCCCCGCACAATCTGGGTACGCAAGCGTCCAACGGCATACCCGTTCCAGACCGTGCCACCCACCCGCTCTACCTGAACCGGCAAACCGCCAGCGCTGCCCGAGACCATGCTCCAGAGAATGCTGGCGGGAAACAAGGCAATGGCAAAGACGATGCAGGACAACACACCGAAGAGAATCAGATTACGTATTTTCATGACCGGGATGAAAGGTTTTCCCTCTCCTATGCTACTTCCAGCTTATTCTTATTAGTGTACGCCAAGAGGCCAGCTTAACATAATTTGTTAGTCTGACCCCATTAACAGAGAGGACAGTTGGATCGATGCCCGAATCAGAACGGGATATCGTCCTCAAAATCAGACCCGGCAGGCGAGGGACTGTTGCTGCTGGGGGAAGATGACGCACCTTGCGCTTCCGGCATCTGGTCGTAACCGGCAAAGCCATCGTCAGAACCATTGCCCGAACCGCCCCGGGAATCCAGCATCTGCATTTCGCTGGCCACGATTTCCGTGGTGTAACGATCACTGCCGCTCTGGTCTTGCCATTTACGGGTGCGCAGAGAACCTTCCACATACACTTTGGTGCCTTTCTTCAGGTACTCACCGGCGATCTCTGCCAGGCGATTGAAAAACACCACCCGGTGCCACTCCGTACGCTCCTGCATCTGGCCGGAATTCTTGTCCTTCCAGCTTTCACTGGTGGCGATGGATACATTGGTCACGGCCCCGCCGCTTGGCATGTAACGGGTCTCCGGGTCCTGACCGAGGTTACCCACCAAAATGACTTTGTTCACTCCGCGTTGTGCCATGAGATTCTCCAGTTATCAGAAAAATGATTATATCAGGCCGGTTCTGCCTGACTTTCTAAAGGGGACTGATGAGACAGGCGCATTAATTGTTCTCTATCCAGCCGCGCATTGTCCACTTTTAAATAGGCCGCCCGCTCTTCCTTGACCACCACAGCCTCTTCCACTCCGGCGATTCCCATCAGGCGGGACACCCATACCCGGTCATCCAGCTCACCCTCATGGTCCAGGGCCAGAGTCACACTCTGCAGATAGGGCGGCTGCTTCATACTCCAGGCCAGCAGGAACCAAATGCCGACCACCGCGGCCGCTACCATATACACCGCGCTGTCACCGTAGTGCCCCAGCAACCAGCCTCCGCCTGCCCCACCGGCGAATGCCCCCAGAAACTGACAGGTGGAGTACACCCCCATGGAGGTGCCTTTGTATCCCGGGGCGGCGATCTTGCTCACCAGAGAGGGCAGCAGCGCTTCCAACAGGTTAAAGCCCCAGAAAAACACAAACAACCCCAGGGCGATGCTCCATACATTGTCATGCCATTGGCTCAAGCTGACCAGGGACACCCCCAGCAAGCCCACCCCGAGCAAGAACACCTGTTTGATTTTACGGGCTTTTTCCGCAACGATCATCAACGGTAACATTAAGACAAACGACAGGAAAAGAATCGGCAGATAAACCATCCAGTGATGGTCTTTGTCGATGGCCGCCTGCTGCAGCAACCACCCCGGCATCACCACAAACATGGCGGTCAGCACCATGTGCAAAGAGAACACGCCGAAGTCCAGCCGCAGCAGGCTCGGTTCCCTGAGCACGTCCGCCACGTGATCCATCATGGGGCGGGTATCACGCAACATGCGGCGGGCATCCGGGGTGGGCACGACCCACAGGGTCAGGGCCACACCAAACCCGGCCAACACGGCGGTAAACAAAAACAGCCCTTCCAACTGAAACCAGCTTGACAACAGAGGGCCTGCTATCAGCGCCAAGGCAAAGGACATCCCGATGCTGGCACCCACCATGGCCATGGCCTTGGCCCGCTGGTCGTCCCGGGTCAGATCCGCCAGTAGCGCCATTACCGCACTGGCTATGGCCCCTGCCCCCTGCAATGCCCGGCCGGCAATTACCCCATAGATGGTCTCCGCTTCGGCGGCCACCAGGCTACCCACCAGAAAGATCAGCAAGCCGCCCACGATCACCGGCTTGCGACCAATCCGGTCGGAGAGCAGCCCGAACGGGATTTGCAACAGGGCCTGGGTCAGCCCGTAGGCACCGATCGCCAGACCGATCAGGGTAGGAGTGGCCCCCGCCAGTTCCTGCCCATACAGCGCGAACACCGGCAAAATCATAAACAAACCCAGCATTCTTAACGCAAACAGACTGGCAAGGGACCAGGTGGCCCGGATCTCAAAGGAATTCATAGTAACTTCAGTTATCCAATCAAGCGCACGATTCTACCATTGATGGAGCCACTCTCGTAGTAGCTCAGGCGACTAACGAGACGGGCTTCCCCCATCCTTGACAGGATTTGCCAATCACTAGTTCCTGCCACTCAATGTCTTTATACTTGCGGGTTTATTTGCGGGGGATCACGATGGACACCATTCAAGTTCGCGGTGCACGCACACACAACCTGAAAAACATCAACCTGGATATTCCCAGGGACAAATTTATTGTCATTACCGGACTGTCGGGTTCCGGCAAGTCTTCCCTGGCCTTCGACACGCTCTATGCGGAGGGCCAGCGCCGCTATGTGGAATCCCTCTCCACCTATGCCCGCCAGTTTTTATCACTGATGGAAAAGCCCGATGTGGACCACATCGAAGGCCTGTCCCCGGCCATTTCCATTGAGCAGAAGAGCACCTCGCACAACCCCCGCTCAACGGTGGGCACCATCACCGAGATCTACGATTACCTGCGCCTGCTGTTCGCCCGGGTGGGCACCCCCCGCTGTCCGGACCATGATCTTCCCCTGGAAGCCCAGACCGTCAGTGAGATGGTGGACGACGTCATGGCGCTGTCCGGGGAAAGTCGCTACATGCTCTTGGCGCCGGTAATCCAGGACAAGAAAGGTGAGCACCTGCATCTGTTTGAAGAACTGCGGGCCGACGGGTTTATTCGGGCCCGTATCGACGGCATTGTGGTGGACCTGGACCAGCTCCCCAAGATCGACAAAAAGCGCAAACACACCATAGAAGTGGTGGTGGATCGCTTTAAGGTCAAGGAAGGCATGGAGCTGCGCCTGGCGGAATCCTTCGAAACCGCCCTCAATATGGCCGCCGGTACCGCGCTGGTGGTGAATATGGATCAGCCCCGGGAGACACTGCTGTTCTCCTCCAAATTCGCCTGCCCGGTGTGTAACTACGCCCTCAGCGAACTGGAACCCCGCCTGTTTTCCTTTAACAACCCTGCCGGCGCCTGCAGCACCTGTGATGGCCTGGGGGTAAACCAGTTTTTTGACGAGGACGCCATCGTGGTATCTGCCGAGCTGAGCCTGGCGGAAGGGGCCATCAAAGGCTGGGACCGGCGCAGTGTTTACTACTTCCAAATGCTGAACTCCCTGGCAGACCATGTGGGCTTCGACATCGACAAGCCCTTTGGCAAACTCAGCAAGAAAGCCCGCCAGGTGATTCTGCAGGGCAGCGGCAACGATCCGGTGCCATTCCGCTATCTGAACGACCGGGGTGACGTGATCACTCGCAATCACCCCTTCGAAGGCATCATTCCCAACATGGAACGCCGTTATCGTGAGACAGAATCCGATGCGGTGCGGGAGGAACTGGCCAAGTATTTAAGCGTCGCCGATTGCCAGAGCTGTCATGGTTCCCGCCTGAACCGGGCGGCCCGCAATGTCTACATTGAAAGTGCCACCCTGCCGGATGTAGTCAGGCTGCCGGTAGGTGATGCCCTGGAACACTTCAAGACCCTGAAGCTGGATGGCAAGAAAGGTGAAATCGCCGAAAAGATTCTGAAGGAAATACGGGAACGGCTGCAGTTCCTGGTCAATGTGGGTCTCGACTACCTCTCCCTCAACCGCAAAGCCGAAACCCTGTCCGGCGGTGAGGCGCAGCGCATCCGCCTGGCCAGCCAGATTGGCGCCGGCCTGGTTGGGGTCCTGTACATCCTGGATGAACCCTCCATCGGCCTCCATCAACGGGACAACGAGCGACTCCTCGCCACCCTCACCCGGCTGCGGGACATGGGTAATACCGTGATCGTGGTGGAGCACGATGAAGACGCCATCCGCGCCGCTGACTTTATTATCGACATCGGCCCTGGTGCTGGAGTCCACGGTGGCGAGGTGTTGCGGGCCGGCAGCCTGCAACAAATCATGTCCTGCCGCAAATCCCTCACCGGGCAGTACCTGAAGGGCACTAAAGCCATTGAGGTACCCGCCCAACGGGTGGCGAATGACCCTAAACGTCAACTGGAGATCCACGGTGCCCACGGCAACAACCTGAAGAACGTCGACCTGCATTTGCCGGTTGGCTTGATGACCTGCGTGACCGGTGTCTCTGGCTCCGGCAAATCCACGCTGATCAACGGCACCCTGTTCCCCTTGGCCGCCACCCTGTTGAACGGCGCCACTACCCACAAGCCTGAACCCTATGGGCAGTTCCACGGCATTGAGCATTTCGACAAGGTGGTGGACATCGACCAGAGCCCCATCGGTCGCACCCCCCGCTCCAACCCCGCCACCTACACCGGACTTTTCACCCCCATTCGGGAACTGTTCGCCGGCACCCAGGAAGCGCGCTCCCGCGGCTATACCCCCGGCCGCTTCAGCTTCAACGTCAAAGGCGGCCGTTGTGAAGCCTGCCAGGGCGATGGGGTGATCAAGGTGGAAATGCACTTCCTGCCGGACATGTACGTACCCTGTGACGTCTGCAAAGGCAAACGCTACAACCGGGAAACGCTGGAAGTGCGCTACAAAGGAAAAAGCATCTGCGAAGTATTGGAAATGACGGTGGAGGATGGTCTGGATTTCTTTGAGAACGTACCCGTTATCGCCCGTAAACTGCAGACCCTGGTGGACGTCGGGCTAGCCTATATTCGCCTCGGCCAATCTGCCACCACCCTCTCGGGCGGTGAAGCACAGCGGGTAAAGCTGTCGAAAGAACTGTCCAAGCGCGACACCGGCAAAACGCTCTATATTCTGGATGAGCCCACCACTGGCCTGCATTTTCATGACATCCAACAGCTGCTGAACGTGCTTCACCGTCTGCGGGACAAAGGCAATACGGTTGTGATCATCGAGCACAACCTGGACGTGATCAAGACCGCTGACTGGATCGTGGATCTCGGACCAGAGGGCGGCAGCGGCGGCGGCGAAATCATTGCGGCAGGCACGCCGGAAGAAATCGCCAAATGCCGCCACTCCCATACAGGGCGCTTTCTGAAACCTCTGCTAACGGCGAAGTGATTCAGTTCATCCGGCTATCGGTACAGGCTGGAGTAGCCCTCTTCCAACAGCACCCTGCGCACTGCCGGGCGCTGCAGCATACGCTGACAATGGGCCGCACAGGCTTGTGGTAGTGGCAGACCAATTCGGTCTGCCCAGAATTCCACATAAAACAAGGCTCCATCGGCAATACTGAATCGCTCCAGCACATACTCACTTTGACCCAGGCACCGATCCAGCCAAACCAGTCCGGCACTCACCATTTGTTTGCCCTGCTGGATAACGGGCTCCGCATCCCCGCCGGCAGGCAGATAGGTCTGTGGCGTAAACACACGGGTGTAACCCTGACCATGGACAACGTTCACTGCATAGTTCATCACTTCCAGCGCTTTCAACTCAGACGCAAGCTCATGCGGCATCAGTCGGGAGCGGGCAAACGTTCTTCTCAACCACCAGGCGATGGAAATGAAGTCTGTCAGAATGCGTCCACTGTCCGTGACCAACGTCGGAATCGTGCCCTTGGGGTTCAAGGCCAGATATTCCGGAGTGCGATTTTCCCCTTTCATCAGATCCACGAGATACACCTCAAACACCAGCTCCAATTCCTCCAGCAGGAGATGGACCCCCGTACTGCAGGAGCCTGGCGTCATATAAAAACGCATCGTCACCGCGCCGCCTCCATACCACGAAAGATACTGCACAACCGGAACACCGGCAGTTCGGGTGAAACCGACTTGTGCTGACAGTACTTCGCCACCAGCTTCACCAATCCCTTGATGTCTCGCCCACTGGCGGCTGGGAACATTTCCACCAGCTCGGTTAACAAGGCGTCGCTCACAGGCAGCTTGAATTGCCCGGTCATCACCTGCCATATCTTCAGCCGGTCATCACGACCAGGTGGGTGGTACTTAATCAGGGCGATGCAGCGTGAAACAATCGCCTCATCGATATCATCAACACGATTCGTGGTCAGGAAGAGCAACCCATTGAAGTACTCCAGCACGCGCAAAAACACACCCACTACAGCGTTCGCAGCGATGTTGTCATCACGACGCTTTATATAGACATCCGCCTCATCAATCAGCATCACGGCCCCCCAACGCTGCGCACGAATCAACGTATTTTTCAACGCCTGCTCCATCTCCATGACATTCAAACCCAGCTGACCGGAATGCACTCGGTATAACGGACGATGAATCACTTCGGAATACACCTCAGCAGTGAGCGTTTTACCCACACCCGGTGGGCCAGCACACAGCACCGTAGTACCACCGGATTTACCCTGCACCACGTCATCCATCAACATATCCATTTCTGCCGTCAGGATATCAATCAGGTCGGTTTGCTCCTGAGGTAGAATCAGCTTGTCCTTCAACTCAGGTTGATAACCATAGATCTCCATGTCATCCACGTGAACCCAAACATGGTGGTGCAGCTCCAAATGAAACATGAGAACGTAGCCGTGCACCGGGATCTCAGTAAACATCCGCTCCGGAATACTGTCACGGAGCTTCTCCGCCTGAGCCTCTACGTGATCGTTGTAATTTGTACTGCGGCCGGCCTTACGCAGGTACTTGGCCAGTACGTCCCCCGTGCACTCCAACTCCAGCGCACGATCTTTGATGATCTCCTCGTCATTCACCATCCGCGCTAACTCACCTGAGCTGGACAGCACGATTCTGCTTTTACGGGACCAATCAGTATTGCGGTGGCTTGCGGTCGGGTCTTCGGCATAGTACCCGGTCCCGCGCCCGGTAAACTGCTGCCCATAGCAGGCCCGCCAATCGAAATAGCGATTGCTGGATCGCTCATAAGCCTCTATCAGTTCGGGAGTTTCTTTGAAATAACCCTTTCCAGCCAATATCTCGGGCAAAGTTTTGCCGACGATGTCCCGTTCAAGAATCATCAACGAGATGGATTGCAGTTTGGCCATCGCGTTAGCCTTGAGCTCGAGCAATATTCGGCCAGCTTCCTCCTCACCCGGCGGGGTGAAATCGATGCGCGCAACCAGATATGGAATTGGCTTCCCCTCCCCGTTGGCCTTAAACAGCCAACCCCGCAACCCGTCCGTCAGCAGGTAATCAACCAATGCCGGCAGCAAAGATTCAAGTTGACCTTCCCCAAAGGGCGCTAAACGCAGACGCAACGCTTGCGTGAGAGTTTGTAACTGGGCCGCATATCCAGGCTTGGAATCCGCACTGTCCAAATAGAGCTGCGCAAGAAAATCCAACTGATCGAGGGTAAAACGGTTGAAGGAGGTTTCCACACGATGCCCGAACTTGAGTTGCTCCAGTAAACTATCCAGATCCGGGAAGCGTTTGACGAGGGGTTCGAGATAAGGCTTATCAATGTACAGTTTCATGGCGCGCCGCCTGCGTATTCCTGACCCAAATCAGGGAGCAAGCTGCGTGCCACGGACAATTGATTGAATTTTAAGGAAAAACTGAACGGGCCAGGCAGTATGGTCTGACCGCAATTGCAACATTGTTGCTAATACGACAAGCGCAATGTCATAAATTGGGTTGTATCCCGTAGGGCACCTGAAAAAAAAGCCGACTATCAGATAGTCGGCTTTTTTAAACTACAACATCTATCAGGAGAGAAATTCTATTCCTCATCCATCTCCACAGCTTCGGCATTCATCGGTCTGTCGACCAACTCAACCAACGCCATAGGCGCCTTGTCTCCGGCCCGGAATCCGCATTTCAGAATGCGAATGTAACCGCCAGGACGATCTTTGTAGCGGGGACCGAGGTCAGTGAACAGTTTACCAACGGCTTCGTTACTGCGCGTTCGGGCAAAGGCCAAACGTCGGTTTGCCACACTGTCGGTTTTGGCCAAAGTAATCAGAGGCTCTGCGTGACGACGCAGCTCTTTCGCTTTGGGCAACGTTGTTTTGATTAACTCGTGCTCAACCAGGGACACCGCCATGTTGCGGAACATCGCTTTACGATGGCTGCTGTTACGGTTGAATTTACGACCACTTTTACGGTGACGCATCGCTCTTTTCCTTTACAACTTACGGCCCCGACAGCGCGGAGCAATGGTTTAACGTTTCTTCAGTACGCGCTCATCATCACGCAGACTGCCGGGAGGCCAATTTTCCAGGCGCATACCCAGTGAAAGACCTTTTGACGCCAAGACGTCTTTGATTTCGGTGAGGGACTTCTTACCCAGGTTTGGAGTCTTGAGCAACTCGACCTCGGTGCGTTGTACCAAATCACCAATGTAGTAAACGTTTTCCGCTTTCAAGCAGTTGGCGGAACGAACCGTAAGTTCCAGATCATCCACCGGTCGCAACAGAATCGGGTCGATTTCGTCACGCTCTTCTACTTTTTGGGGCTCGGATTCTTTCTCCAGATCCACGAATACTGCCAACTGCTGCTGCAGAATTGTGGCGGCACGTCGAATCGCATCTTCAGCATCGATAGTACCGTTGGTTTCGAGATCGATCACCAGCTTGTCCAAATCCGTACGCTGTTCAACACGCGCACTTTCCACCACATAAGCCACACGGCGAATGGGGGAGTAGGTTGCGTCCAACTGCAGTCGGCCAACACCACGAGTTTCCTCGTCACTCTCTCGGCCGTCAGCAGGCTCGTAACCCCGCCCTTTCTGAATGCGCAGCTTCATGTTGAGCTTGGTGCCCGCACTCAAGTTGGCGATCACAAGATCCTTGTTTACGATTTCAACGTCATGATCCAACAAAATATCGCCAGCGGTGACTACACCAGGGCCATCCTTGTTGATACTCAACAACGCTTCGCTTTTATCGTTCAGACGCACTGCCAGGTTCTTCAGGTTCAGCAAAATATCAATTACGTCTTCCTGAACCCCTTCCAGGGTGCTGTACTCGTGAACGACACCGTCGATCTCAACTTCTGTTACTGCTGCTCCGGGCATGCTCGACAAAAGAATGCGACGCAGCGCGTTCCCCAAAGTATGTCCGAAGCCCCGCTCCAAAGGTTCCAGAGTCACCTTGGCGTGGGTTTCGTTAATTTCCTGAACACCAATAGTCCGTGGTGTTAAAAACTCATTAACAGAGCGTTGCATATAGAGTACCACCTCAACCTTTTGCTTATTTATTACTTAGAATAAAGCTCTACGATTAGGTTTTCGTTGAGTTCTGAGGGAAGATCAGTACGCTCTGGTACAGCTTTGAAAACGCCTTCTTTCTTCTTGCTGTCAACTTCTACCCAGGACGCAAAACCACGCTGCTCAGCCAGTTCCAGAGCAGCATTGATGCGCAACTGATTCTTGGCTTTCTCACGTACGGCAACCACATCACCAGGAGAAACCTGGAAAGAAGCCACATTCACTGTTTGACCATTCACGGTGATGCCCTTATGGCTGACCAGCTGGCGCGCTTCCGCACGAGTTGAACCGAAGCCCATACGGTAGACTACGTTGTCCAGACGGCCTTCGAGCAACTGAAGCAGGTTCTCACCGGTTGCCCCTTTCAGGCGGGCAGCTTCTTTATAATAGTTACGGAACTGACGCTCCAACACACCGTAGATACGGCGCACCTTTTGCTTTTCGCGCAACTGAGTACCGTAGTCAGACAGACGACCGCGACGCTCTCCGTGCATACCCGGAGCCTTCTCAGAGCGGCACTTGTTCTCGTACGCACGAACACCGCTCTTCAGTCCAAGATCGGTGCCTTCGCGACGAGATAACTTACACTTAGGGCCTAAATACCTAGCCATGAATAGGACTCCCGTTAAACTCGGCGTTTCTTAGGTGGACGACAACCATTATGAGGAATGGGAGTCACATCAGTAATACTGTTAATTTTATAGCCACAAGAATGCAGAGCACGTACCGCGGACTCGCGACCAGGGCCAGGGCCCTTAACCATCACTTCGAGGTTTTTCAGCCCATATTCCTGGGCAGCCAGCCCTGCTTTCTCAGCAGCGACCTGGGCAGCAAACGGAGTACTCTTACGAGAACCGCGGAAACCACATCCACCAGCGGTTGCCCATGACAGAGCGTTACCCTGGCGATCAGACAAAGTAATGATGGTGTTGTTAAAGGAGGCATGAATGTGTGCCACGCCATCAACAACTGACTTTTTAACTTTCTTACGCGTACGCGCTGTTGCTTTAGCCTTAGCCATTTAACTGATTCCTGAACGTTACGCTTTACTTACGAATTGCTTTACGTGGTCCCTTACGGGTACGCGCATTGGTCTTAGTGCGCTGGCCACGAACGGGCAAGCTGCGACGATGACGCAGACCACGATAGCAGCCCAGGTCCATCAAACGCTTGATGTTCATGGACACTTCACGACGCAAATCACCCTCTGTAGGATGATTGGCAACTTCGTTACGCACTGCGTCCAACTGCTCATCCGACAACTCTCTGATCTTGGTGGTAGGGTTGATACCAACCGCTTCACAAATGGCTTGTGCCTTTGTGTTCCCGATACCAAAGATATAGGTCAGAGATATAACCGCATGTTTGTTATCAGGAATATTGACGCCTGCTATACGGGCCATCCAACTTACTCCATTTAATCGAGCTTAAAACTGTTTATCAGCCGCGAAAGGGCGCAAAGAATATCTTTACAGCCCGCAAAAATCAACTAAATAGATCTTTGTATTATCGCGAAGGTTAAATATTAGCCCTGACGCTGCTTGTGACGGGGCTCAGAGCTGCAAATTACTCGCACAGACCCTTTACGGCGCACGATTTTGCAGTTACGACAAATCTTTTTAACTGATGCCTGAACTTTCATGTCAAACTCCAAACAAGCTTAGGTTAAACCTTATCGAACTAGGCCGGTTCCGCCATAGCCTTTCAGGTTTGCTTTTTTCATTAAGGACTCGTATTGCTTGGACATCAGGTGACTTTGCACCTGGGCCATGAAGTCCATAACCACTACCACCACGATTAGCAGGGAGGTACCGCCCAAATAGAATGGAACGTTACCGAATGCCTGCAGCCCCTGGGGCAACAAACACACCAACGTGATGTAGATCGCGCCAACCAACGTCAGTCGACCCAAAACACCGTCAATGTACTTGGCGGTTTGCTCTCCCGGACGAATCCCGGGAACAAAAGCGCCAGATTTCTTCAAATTCTCAGCCACATCTTTTGGATTAAACATAATCGCCGTATAGAAGTAGCAGAAGAAAATGATCAGCAGGGCGAACAGCAGCAAATACAGGGGCTGGCCTGGACCCAACGCCAGGGAAACCTCCTGCAACCAGGCCATATTCTCGTTTTCACCGAACCACTGGCCAATACTGGCCGGGAACAACAACAGACTGGTCGCGAAAATCGGAGGAATAACCCCCGCCATGTTAATCTTCAACGGCAGATGTGACTGCTGTGCCGCGAACACCTTGCGGCCTTGCTGGCGCCGGGCGTAATTAATGGTGATACGACGCTGGGCACGCTCCATAAACACCACAAAGAACACCACCGCAACCGCGACAACTGCCAGGATAAGCAGTACAGCTACATTCAACTCGCCCTGACGGGTCGATTCCAACGCCTGCCCAATCGCTGACGGCAAACCAGCCACGATACCTGCGAAGATAATCATCGAGATACCATTACCGATTCCTCGCTCGGTAACCTGCTCACCCAACCACATCAGAAACATGGTACCAGTAGTCAAAGTCACGACTGCAGGGAACAGCCAAGTGAATCCCACGCTCAAAGTCACACCCTGCGTCTGCAAGGCCATGGCCATACCCAAGGACTGTAATGTAGCCAGTGCGAGAGTTCCGTAGCGGGTATACTGGGAAATCTTGCGACGTCCCGCCTCGCCTTCTTTCTTCAGCTGCTCCAACTGAGGGCTTACCGCCGACAGCAGCTGCATAATAATAGATGCAGAGATATACGGCATGATGCCCAACGCCAGTATGGACATTCGCTCCAATGCCCCGCCTGAGAACATATTGAACAGGCTGAGGATGGTATCCTGCTGCTGATTGAATAAATTCTGCAGCTGGATTGGATCTATACCAGGAACCGGGATATGAGCACCTATGCGATACACCAAAATCGCAAAAAACAGGAACTTGAGGCGAGCCCAAAGCTCGCCCATTCCTGCTGTGTTCATATTCGGCATACCGGCCTGTTGGGGCTTGGCTGCCATATTAGTCCTCTACTTTTCCGCCGGCAGCTTCAATTGCTGCCTTTGCACCCTTAGTGGCGGGTACGCCTTTGAGGGTTACGGCTTTGCTGATATCACCAGACAAAACAACCTTGGCAAACTTGGTGGTGCGACGAATCACGCCAGCAGACTTCAGAGCGTCCAGGTCAATCACCTCAGCCTCAACTTTCGCCAGTTCTGACAAACGCACTTCCTGGGTCACGAGAGATTTCTGGGAAGTAAAGCCAAACTTGGGCAGACGACGCTGGATTGGCATCTGACCGCCTTCAAACCCGGGCTTGATACCACCGCCAGAACGTGAGGTTTGACCCTTCACACCTCGGCCACCGGTTTTACCCAGACCGCTACCAATACCACGCCCCCGGCGCTTACCGGCGGGTTTGGATCCGGCTGCCGGACCTAAGCTGTTCAATCTCATCTCATTCACCCTCTACACGAACCATGTAGTAAACTTTATTCACCATGCCACGAACAGCTGGTGTGTCTTCCACTTCCACCGTATGACCAATACGGCGCAAGCCCAAGCCACGCAGGCAGGCTTTGTGGCTTTCGTGTCGACCGATGGTGCTCTTGGTCTGAGTCACTTTGATAGTGCTTTTGCTCATGGTTATTACCCCAGAATTTCTTCTACGCTTTTACCACGCTTGGCTGCAACGTCTTCTGGAGACTTCATGGATGCCAAACCTTTAACAGTCGCGCGAACTACGTTCATCGGGTTGGTTGAACCGTAGCATTTGGCTAACACGTTCTGAACCCCAGCAACTTCCAATACAGCGCGCATGGCACCACCGGCAATAATACCAGTACCGTCCGACGCAGGCTGAAGATAAACCTTTGAAGAACCATGCTGTGCTTTAATCTGGTGTTGCAAAGTGGTGCCGTTAAGCTCAACAGTAACCATATTCCGGCGGGCTGCTTCTAGAGCCTTCTGGATCGCTACCGGTACCTCACGGGCTTTACCGCTTCCGAAACCAACTTTGCCGTTACCGTCACCGACCACAGTCAACGCAGTGAAACCAAAAATTCGTCCACCTTTGACCACTTTTGCTACGCGGTTTACCTGGACCAGTTTCTCCTGTAAACCTTCGTTCTTATCTTCAACTTTTGCCATTTCAATACCCTTTAAAACTCAAGGCCGCCTTCACGAGCAGCTTCCGCCAACGCCTGTACTCGGCCGTGATATTTGTAACCGGAGCGGTCAAAGGCAACTCGGCTAACGCCTTTTGCTTTGGCTCGTTCAGCAATCAGTTTGCCAACGGTTGCAGCAGCATCTCTATTGCTGGTGGCACCAGAGAAGCCTTTCTCATTGGAGGAGGCGCTGGCGATCACGCTGCTGCCATCGTTGCTGATGACCTGAGCATAAATGTGTTGACTGGTACGATTAACGGTCAATCGGGTTTGACCCAACTCCCGAATCTTCATCCTGGTGCGTTTCGCCCGGCGCAAACGCGCAAATTTTTTGTCGTTCATGGCTACTGTCATCTCACCGATTATTTCTTCTTCGCTTCTTTACGAAGCACGTGCTCGTCAGAGTATCGCACGCCCTTGCCCTTATAAGGCTCAGGTGGGCGGAAACCACGAACGTTAGCTGCTACCTGACCAAGCAATTGCTTGTCAGCACTCTTTAAAATCACTTCTGTCTGGCTGGGAGTTTCCGCGGTAACACCACTTGGCATTTCATACTCAACCGGATGGGAAAATCCAAGGGTCAGGCTCAGTGTGTTACCCTTGGCCTGAGCCCGGTAACCCACGCCGATCAGTTCCAGCTTCTTCTCAAAGCCGTTACTTACACCGATCACCATGTTATTTACCAGGGAACGGAACGTACCGGCCATTGCCCAGGACTTCTGAGACTCTTCCACCGGCTTGACCAAAGCCTGGTTGCCTTCCAACTGTAAGGTCACCAAAGGGTTCAGGCCAATCTTCAATTCACCCTTTGAGCCTTTGACTACCAGCTCTTGCCCATTCTGCTTAACATCAACTCCTGATGGGATGTCAATGGGGCTCTTAGCTACTCGAGACATTGCCGATCACCTATTAAGATACGTAACAAAGAACTTCGCCACCCACGCCTGCGGCACGAGCAGCTCGATCAGTCATGACACCTTTGTCGGTAGACACAATAGCCACACCGAGGCCACCCATTACCTTGGGTAAGCTGTCATTTGCTTTATAAATGCGCAGACCAGGACGGCTCACTCGCTTGAGCTCCTCGATAACCGGTTTGCCTTCAAAGTATTTGAGCTGAACCTTCAACTCAGGGAGCTTGTCTCCCTCAACTGAATAACCTGCAATATACCCTTCGTCCAGCAACACTTTGGCTACAGCAATTTTGGTTTTCGAAGACGGCATAACCACTTCCGCTTTCTTGGCCATCTGGCCATTGCGAATCCGGGTCAACATATCCGCGATAGGATCTTGCATACTCATGTCATATTTCTCCGTAAACCTTGATTACCAGCTGGACTTAACCAGACCAGGTACGTCGCCGCGCATTGCTGCTTCACGCAGTTTGTTACGGGACAAACCGAACTTGCGATAAAAGCCGTGCGGACGACCAGTCAGACCACAGCGATTACGCAAGCGACTTTTGGACGCATTACGCGGTTGTTTCTGCAGTTTCAGCTGAGCTTCCCAACGCTCTTCTTCGGAGCTTTGGGGATTATTAATAATTGCCTTAAGCTCGGCACGCTTCTTCGCGTATTTGGCTACTGCTGCTTGGCGCTTCTTCTCGCGCTCCATCATAGATACTTTTGCCATTATCGATCACCTATTTTTTGAGCGGGAACTGGAAGGCTTCCAGCAGTGCGCGGCCTTCTGCGTCGTTCTTGGCCGTAGTGGTAATGGTAATGTCCATACCACGGATCTTATCGATCTTGTCATAATCGATTTCGGGGAACACGATTTGTTCCTTGATACCCATGCTGTAATTACCCTGGCCGTCGAACGACTTGGGGTTCAATCCACGAAAATCGCGGATCCGGGGAATGGCTAATGAGACAAGACGGTCGAGAAACTCATACATACGCTCTCCCCGCAGAGTCACCTTGGCACCAATAGGCCAACCTTCACGGATTTTAAAACCAGCTACGGACTTTCGCGCTTTGGTAACCAGAGGCTTTTGACCGGCAATCAGCGCCAAGTCAGCAACAGCGCCGTCGATGGCTTTACGATCTTGAGATGCCTCACCAACACCCATATTCAGAGTGATCTTGGTGATTTTGGGCACTTCCATAACGCTCTGGTATCCGAATTGCTCTTGCAGCTTGGATACGATTTCGTTTTTGTAGACTTCTTTCAATCTGCTCATTGCTATAACCCGATACCTTTAGGCTTACGCCTTATCCTCAATGACTTCGTTCGTGGACTTGAAGCAACGAACTTTTTTGCCATCTTCCAGGAATTTGAAACCAACGCGATCCGCTTTCTGGGTCTGCGGGTTAAAGATCGCGACATTGGAAGCCTGAATGGGGGCTTCTTTCTCTACGATGCCGCCTGGAGCACCCTTTTGCGGGTTAGGCTTCTGATGTTTCTTAACGATGTTAACACCGCTAATAACCAACTTGCCTTCCAGTACTTTCAACACTTTACCACGCTTGCCCTTGTCGCGGCCCGCGATCACTACCACTTCATCGTTTCTTTTGATCTTCAGCATGTCATATACCTCTTAGCCTTACAGCACTTCGGGGGCCAAGGAGATAATCTTCATGAATTGATCACCACGAAGCTCTCGAGTCACAGGGCCAAAGATACGGGTACCGATGGGCTGACGGTTGTTGTTCAACAACACGGCTGCATTTTCGTCGAAGCGGATCAAAGAACCGTCCTGACGGCGAACGCCTTGGCACGTACGAACAACAACCGCGTTCATCACGTCGCCTTTCTTCACTTTCCCGCGCGGGATCGCTTCTTTTACTGACACCTTGATGATGTCTCCGATTCGCGCGTAACGGCGGTGCGAACCACCCAGTACTTTAATACACTGTACCCGGCGAGCACCGCTGTTATCAGCAACCTGCAATACGGTTTGGGTCTGAATCATTGCCAGTCTCCAAATTAAAAATACAAGAGCCCTAAGCCCGGCTTAGATTTTTGCTCTTTCGTCAATGCTCACCAAGCGCCAGCACTTGGTTTTGGACAGAGGGCGACACTCTTCGATGGTTACGATATCACCCGCGTTACACTCATTTGCTTCATCGTGTGCATGAAACTTGGTTGAGCGACGCACAAACTTGCCATAAACAGGGTGTTTCACTTTGCGCTCTACCATTACGGTAACAGACTTGTCACCTTTGTTACTCACCACTTTGCCAGTGTGAGTACGCTTTGTCTTCGCAGTAGCTTGCTCTGTCATTCTCAATTACCCTGCTTCTTTTTCTCTGCCAAAATCGTCTTGGTACGAGCAATTTCGCGACGAGTCTGTTTCACAACATGGGTTTGACCCAGTTGACCTGTGGCGAGTTTCATGCGGTTTTCGAATTGCTCTCGCAGCAGACCCAGAAGATGCTCATTAAGCTCTGATTCTGATTTCTGTCTTAGATCGTTCGCACTCATCACAACACCGTCCGCGATACAATAGTGGTTTTGATGGGCAACTTGGCGGCGGCCAGAACGAACGCCTCACGAGCCACTTCTTCGCTCACACCTTCCATCTCGTACAACATCTTTCCTGGGCGAATTTCGGCAACCCAATACTCGACGTTACCCTTACCTTTACCCTGACGAACTTCCAATGGCTTTTCAGTGATTGGCTTGTCAGGAAAAACTCGAATCCAGATCTTTCCGCCACGCTTAACGTGACGAGTCATGGCACGACGAGCGGCCTCAATCTGACGTGCAGTCAGGCGGCCACGACTAACGGCTTTCAAGCCGATAGTGCCAAAGGAAACCTTGTTTCCAGCTTGCGCCAGGCCACGGTTGCGACCTTTATGCTGCTTTCTGAACTTTGTGCGTTTAGGCTGTAACATCTTTCTGACCCTTAGCTAGCACGTGTACGTTTCGGTGCGCTGGCTTTCTGCTCTTCAGGTTGCTCCAGATCACCATCCAGAATTTCACCTTTGAAGATCCATACCTTAACGCCGATGGTTCCGTAGGTGGTTTCTGCCCGAGCGGTTGAATAATCAATGTCCGCTCGCAATGTGTGCAGAGGCACGCGACCTTCCCGATACCACTCCGTACGGGCAATCTCAGCGCCACCCAACCGGCCTGAAACCTGAACCTTGATACCTTTGGCACCCAGGCGAATCGCATTCTGTACTGCTCGCTTCATGGCGCGGCGGAACATTACGCGACGTTCCAGTTGAGATGCAATGCTTTCCGCCACCAGACGGGCATCCAACTCAGGCTTGCGAACTTCTTCGATGTTCACGTGGACAGGCACGCCCATCATCTGGGAAAGCTCACGGCGCAGCTTTTCCACGTCTTCGCCTTTCTTTCCTATCACGATACCAGGACGTGCGGTCTTGATTGTGATGCGGGCATTTTCTGCCGGGCGCTCAATTTCAATTCGGCTAACGGAAGCGGACTTCAGTTTGTCGAACAAATATTCGCGTACTTTAAGATCTGTTAGCAAATAACCTGAGTACTGTTTGGGCGCCGCATACCAAGTAGAAGTGTGCTTTTTAACGATGCCCAATCGTATCCCGGTCGGATGTACTTTCTGACCCATCTGGCCTGTCTCCTAGTTGTCAGATACTTTGACCGTGATATGGCAGGTTCGCTTGAAGATGCGATCTGCACGCCCTTTAGCGCGAGGCTTAATGCGCTTCATGGTCATACCTTCGTCAACATAAATCTCAGATACCCGCAGCTCGTCAACGTCAGCACCGTCATTGTGCTCCGCGTTGGCAATAGCAGACTCCAAAACCTTCTTAACAAGATGCGCTGCTTTCTTGGGGCTGAACGCCAAAGTGTTCAGGGCCTGATCTACCTTCTGCCCGCGAACCTGGTCGGCAACCAACCGTGCTTTTTGAGCAGACACCATAGCGCCGCGCAATTTAGCTGCTGTTTCCATTACCGCACCTCTTAGCGTTTAGCTTTCTTGTCCGCAGCATGACCACGATAAGTACGGGTAGCTGCAAACTCGCCTAACTTGTGACCCACCATATGCTCAGATACCAAGACCGGAACATGCTGGCGACCGTTGTGAACCGCAATAGTGAGGCCCACCATTTCAGGAAGAATCATCGAGCGACGCGACCAGGTCTTGATCGGCTTTCGGTTATTGCTCTCAACGGCTTCTTCTACTTTCTTCAAAAGATGTTCGTCGATGAACGGACCTTTCTTTAATGAACGTGGCACTGTATATACCTCTTAATCCGTATTACGATTTCGCACCGCGACGACGAACAATCAACTTGTTCGTGCGCTTGTTTTTACGTGTCTTGTGACCCTTAGTAGAGACACCCCAGGGAGTTACTGGATGACGACCACCTGAAGTTCTACCTTCACCACCACCATGCGGGTGATCAACAGGGTTCATAGCCACACCGCGTACGGTTGGTCTTACACCACGCCATCGTTTTGCACCGGCTTTACCAAGAGAAGCCAGGCTATGCTCGGAGTTGCCTACTTCACCAACGGTTGCCCGGCAGTCTGCCAACACCTTGCGCATTTCGCCAGAGCGGAGGCGCAGGGTTACGTACGCGCCATCGCGAGCCAGCAACTGAGCTGATCCACCGGCACTGCGCACAATCTGTGCGCCCTTGCCAGGCTTGAGCTCGATGCAGTGCACAACACTACCAACAGGGATATTCCGCAGCGGCAGCGCATTACCTACCTTAATAGGCGCATCCTGCCCTGACACTACAGTAGCACCCGCTGAAACACCCTTAGGCGCAATGATATAGCGACGTTCGCCATCAGCGTATTTTACCAATGCGATGTTGGCAGAGCGATTGGGATCATATTCCAGACGTTCAACTACACCGGTGATACCGTCCTTGTCGCGCTTGAAGTCAACAATCCGGTAATGCTGCTTGTGGCCGCCACCCTGATGACGAGTAGTAATTCGACCAGTATTGTTACGGCCCCCTTTCTTGGAGTTCTTATCCAACAAAGGACCATGGGGAGCACCCTTGTGCAACTCCTGGTTTACAACCTTTACTACGAAGCGGCGACCGGGAGACGTGGGTTTAGCTTTAACCAATGCCATTAGCTTTATTCCTCACTCACTCTGCGCCAAGAAAATCAATATCAAAGCCGTCCTGCAGAGAGACATAGGCTTTTTTCCAATCGGCACGCTTACCCATGCCACGACCGAAGCGCTTGGTTTTACCTTTCACGTTCAATGTCTGAACGGACTTAACCTTCACTTCCCACAGCTTTTCTACAGCTGCTTTGATCTCTGCCTTGGTAGCGTCCTTGGCAACTTTGAAGACGAACTGGTTATTCTGATCGGAAACCACAGTCGCCTTCTCAGAAATATGAGGCGCCATCAACACCTTAAAAATACGTTCCTGGTTCATGCCAGCAGCTCCTCAAGTTTCTTAAGCGCGTCAACAGTCACCACAACTTTCTCATGGGCGATCAGGCTTACAGGATCAACCGCCTGCGCATCACACACATCCACCTTTGGCAGATTGCGGGATGCCAGATAAACGTTCTCACTGACCTCTCCCGATACCACCAACGCGCCTTCAGCATTCAGGTCTTTCAACTTAGCAGCCATCAGCTTGGTCTTGGGTGCTTCCAGCTCAAAGCTATCCACCACCACCAAACGATCCTGACGCACCAGCTCGGACAAAATGCAACGCATCGCGCCGCGATACATCTTACGATTCACCTTTTGGCTGTAGTCACGAGGGGATGCAGCAAACGTCACACCACCACTACGCCAGATTGGGCTTCGAATAGTACCAGCACGCGCACGACCAGTACCCTTTTGGCGCCAAGGCTTCTTGCCGCCACCACTCACTTCGGAACGAGTTTTCTGCGCTTTGGAACCCTGTCGACCACCCGCCATATACGCCGTAACGACCTGGTGGACCAGAGGCTCATTAAACTCTTTGGCAAACGCCACTTCAGACACAGTAACAGTTCCGCCAGAGGCAATATTCAGATTCATCCGCTAATCCTCTTTGGCTTAACCTTTAACCGCTGGCTTGACGATAACGTCATTCCCAGCAGCTCCCGGAACGGCGCCCTTGACCAAAAGCAGATTTCTTTCGGCATCGACGCGCACAATCTCCAGGGATTGAACGGTTGTTTTGCGGTTACCCATGTGACCAGCCATCTTTTTACCTTTAAAAACACGACCGGGTGTCTGGTTCTGACCGATAGAACCGGGAACACGGTGCGACAGCGAGTTACCATGAGTCGCATCCTGACCTCTAAAGTTCCACCGCTTGATGGTGCCCGCGAAACCTTTACCTTTGGAGGTACCAGTCACGTCCACCTTGGCGCCCGCCTCAAACAGGTTCACTTCGATGGCATCACCCACCTTGTAACCTGCAACTTCTTCTTCCGTCAGGCGGAATTCCCACAAACCGCGACCAGCCTCAGCTTCGGCCTTAGCAAAGTGCCCTGCGGCAGACTTACCCACGCGGGAAGCCTTTTTTGAACCAGTGGTAACCTGCACAGCAGTATAACCATCTGTGTCTACTGCCTTAACCTGGGTAACCCGGTTCGGCTCAACCTCAATAACGGTAACTGGAACGGACTGACCATCTTCTGTGAAGATACGGGTCATGCCACATTTACGTCCGACTAGACCGATTGCCATATCATTAACCTCTTATGCCATGCTGCTTACGAGCACGATCAACCCAGTGAGATTTGAACATCAACGCCCGCTGCCAAATCCAGCTTCATCAGAGCGTCAACAGTTTTATCAGTGGGCTCAACAATATCGACCATTCGCTTATGAGTACGAATCTCGTACTGATCACGCGCATCTTTATTAACATGCGGGGAAATCAGAACGGTAAAACGCTCTTTGCGAGTAGGCAGAGGGATGGGACCGCGCACCTGCGCACCCGTACGTTTCGCCGTCTCAACGATCTCAAGCGCAGACTGATCAATTAACTTGTGATCAAAGGCTTTTAAGCGAATACGAATTTTCTGGTTTTGCATCGCCTGGGAACTCCAGAAATCTCAACAAATAAACAGCAAAAAACACCAGATCCCTCAACCACTTACTTCGAGGAAACGGATTTTTCGGCTTCGTGCCTAGAACGTTGCCTAGGCTGTGAATCTCGCGCCCCACCTTAGTGGGGCGCGATAATATAACCCAGCTTAACGCCGAATTACAACAGGTTTATTCAACAATTTTGGCAACAACGCCGGCGCCTACAGTTCGGCCACCTTCGCGGATCGCAAAACGCAGACCTTCTTCCATCGCGATCGGCGCAATCAGGGTTACGTCCATCTTGATGTTGTCACCAGGCATTACCATTTC
>JAYZEN010000005.1:0-133620 GCA_036337295.1 Pseudomonadota bacterium | reverse complement strand
CTTATTGCTTCTAACAAATTGTTAAAGAACGTCTTTTCTATCCCACCCTCTTCAGGCAAGGACGCGTATTCTACTCTTTCAACCTATCGTGTCAACCTGTTTTTTAACCCGATCAACACGCTCAATTCGTAGAACCCGCCTACCGCATCACGCCAGCTCAATGCCCCGTTTTGCGTCCTTCTCCGGCCCGGCCGCCTCATCTCTGAGCGCCTATCCCGTCGAAGTGGTGCGCATTATAGGCATCTCCATTTCAACGTCAACGCTTTTTTTAACTATTTTATTCAATACCTTACAGGCTACTTGATCGTGACCCGCGCAAATTTCTTTTTGCCCGCCTGACAAACGTAAGGACCACCCGCACCCAGGCGGGATTTAAGATCATTAACCGGCTCTCCATCCACCCGCACAGCGCCTTGTTTCATCATGTCCCGAGCCTGGCCGGTGGTCTTGGTAAGCCCTGCCTGCTGGATAACATTGGGTACAGGAATACCATCAGCATCCTCCGCGACCAATTCGATCTCCGGCATCTCTTCAGGCACATCACCCCATTTGAACTTGTTGCCAGCCCCTTTGTGTGCGCTTTGGGCAGCCTCTTCCCCGTGGAAACGGGCGACGACCTCTTCCGCCAGCCTGGTTTTGACATCCCGCGGATTGCAGCCCGCCTGGATTTCGGCCTTGAACGCTGCGATCTCTTCATTACTGCGGAAGCTGAGCAGGTCAAAATATCGCCACATCAAATCGTCACTGATGGACATCAGCTTGCCGTACATTTCCGATGGCGCGTCAGTGACACCGATATAATTGCCCAAGGACTTGGACATTTTCTGTACACCGTCCAGACCTTCCAGAATCGGCATCATCAGCACCGTCTGAGGTTTCTGACCCTGCGACTTTTGAAGTTCGCGCCCCATCAGCAGGTTGAATTTCTGGTCGGTGCCACCGAGCTCCACGTCAGCCTTCATCTCCACCGAGTCCCAGCCCTGGATGAGCGGATAGAGAAACTCATGAATGGCAATGGGCTGATTGGCTTTGAAGCGCTTGGAAAAGTCATCCCGCTCCAACATGCGAGCCACAGTGTGCTGGGCTGCCAACTGGATCATCCCGGCGGCGCCCAGCCGCTCCATCCAGGTGGAGTTGAATACAACTTCTGTCTTGTCGGGTTCAAGTATCTTAAACACCTGATCTTTGTAGGATTTAGCGTTTTCCAGAACATCTTCCCGAGTCAGGGGCTTGCGGGTTTGGTTCTTTCCAGTGGGATCACCGATCATGCCGGTGAAGTCCCCAATCAGGAACATGACGTGATGCCCTAAATCCTGAAACTGACGCAATTTATTGATCAGTACGGTGTGCCCTAAATGCAAGTCAGGGGCCGTGGGATCGAATCCGGCTTTAACCCGCAGCGGTCTGCCTTCCTTCAATTTCTCAATAAGCTCTTCTTCCAGCAGGATTTCTTCTGCGCCTCGCTTAATGAGGGCCAGGGCCTGTTCTACGGAATTCGACACGTTTTCCACCTTAACTGACTGATCTGATCATAAAAAAGGGGCGATATTGTAGCACGGAGCACAGAAAGCCCCAGTCGCAATAAATAGAAATTTGAACTGTGATGGACGACTCAATCCCCAAGTTAAACTTTCTGTAACATTCGCTTTCATCTATCCTTATAATGAATTACTTAGCAGTGTTAACCAGAATCTACTCGAATTAGGTATGACGAAGCATTCAATCCACGAGCAAAAGGCAAAATCATCCTACCCCAGGATTCACCTGATGGCGGCAGCGGCCTGTTCGGCAGTAATGATTTTTGCGCTGACTTTGTTGCCATCCCCCGATGCCACCGCCACCAAAACCGTGCGCCTTAAGTCCAATATTGCCCCACAGGAACCGCTGGTTGAGCTGGCAGAGGAAATTGTTGAAGAACAATTGGTTGAAGCCCCAGCCGAGCCGGTCACAACCTATCAATGGCAAGACGAAAAGGTGCGCAACGGGGACACCCTGAGCCACATATTCAAACGTGTCGGCCTGAACTCCAAAGATGTGCATGACGTGATGTCCGGTGACGGCGAAGTGGCTCTGCTGAAGAAAATCCATCCGGGGCAGACCATGCGGTTTGCCATCGAGGATCAGCAATTGGTGGCACTTGAGTACGTCATGTCCCGTACCGACAGCCTGCTGATCGAGCGTAACGATGATCACTATTCAGCGGATATGCAGATTAAGGAGCTGGTGCCCTATACCTCCTATGCTGAGGGCACTATCGACTCCTCGCTGTTTTTGGCGGCACAGAAAGCTGGACTGTCAGAAGGCATGACTATGGAGCTGGCCAATATTTTTGGCTGGGACGTGGATTTCGTACTGGACATTCGGCAGGGGGACTCCTTCCGGGTGATCTATCAGGAAATGCATCTTGATGGAGAGAAAGTGAAGGACGGAGAGATTCTGGCCGCGCAATTCACCAACCAGGGTGAAACCTTCACTGCCATTCGTTATGAATCTGCAGACCGGGGAGCGAGCTATTTCACTCCAGAAGGCGACAGCATGCGTAAGGCCTTCCTCCGTAGCCCCATCAGTTTCGCCCGCATCAGCTCACACTTTAACCTGAGCCGTAAGCATCCGGTCCTGCATACCATTCGCGCCCACAAGGGTACAGACTATGCTGCATCCCGGGGGACGCCCATTAAAGCCACCGGGGATGGGAAAGTAATTTTCGCCGGGGTCAAGGGCGGTTACGGGAAGGTGGTGATTCTGCAGCATGGACAGAAGTACCGCACGCTGTATGCCCATATGAACAACTACGCCAAAGGGGTGCGCTCCGGCGCCCGGGTGAGACAGGGACAAACCATCGGTTACGTTGGCAGCACCGGTCTGGCCACAGGCCCCCACCTGCACTATGAGTTTTATGTGAATGGTGCCGTACGTAATCCCGTGACGGTAAAGTTGCCCCATGCAGAGCCGATCCCGAAACAGGATAAAGACGCGTTCATGGCAATCGCCCAACAAATGGTTGGACAGCTCTCCACCTATGCAGCGGCCATGGAGAGCGAAAAAGTCGCCAACTTGGGTCAGTAAATGCGACCGCATGATCTTTATATTGGCTTGATCTCTGGAACCAGCGCTGACGGCATCGACGCAGCGCTGGTTTCGTTTGACGGGCCTGAGCCCAAGCTGCTGGCCCACCACCTCCACCCTATCCCGACCGATACCCGTGCGCGCCTGATCTCGCTTTTTACACCGGATCATCACCAAGTTGATCTGATGGGTGAGCTGGATGTGGAGCTGGGGCGGTTGTTCGCCAGCGCCGTATCCGAACTGCTGGCCCTGAGCAACACCTCTGCCAAGGCGATAACCGCCATCGGCAGCCATGGCCAAACCATTCGTCACCGCCCTGAGGGCAAACACCCTTTTACTCTGCAAGTGGGTGACCCCAATGTGATCGCCCAGTTTACCGGAATCGATGTGGTGGCGGATTTTCGCCGTCGCGACATGGCTAGCGGCGGTCAGGGTGCCCCGCTCGCCCCTCTGTTTCACGCAGCGATCCTTTCCCATGACACGGAAAACCGGGTGGTGTTGAATCTGGGGGGCATTGCCAACATAACCTGGTTGCCGGTCCAAGGGCAGCCGCTGGCCATGGATACCGGCCCAGCCAGCGGGCTGATGGACAGTTGGTGCCAGCTTCATCGGGGGGAAACCTTTGATGACGATGGGCAGTGGGCAGCTCAGGGCACTGTCAATGAGCAGCTCCTGGCGTGTTGGCTTGAGGACCCTTATTTTTCGATGCCGGCCCCGAAAAGTACTGGCAAGGAATACTTTCATCTGGAATGGGCCCGCTGCCGAGCTGGAGCGCTATTTGACACGGTGGACGCAGCCGATTTGCAGGCCACCCTGCTTGAGCTGACCGCACGCACCGTAACCCAGGCGATCCAGACGTTGCCGGTGGCAGCGGATCGAATCCTGGTGTGCGGTGGCGGCGTACATAATTCGCGGCTTATGGCGCGCCTGCAGGCTATGAATCCCTGCCTGGTGGAGGACTCATCTGCGGTGGGAGTCGCCGCCGACTGGGTGGAGGCCATGTGTTTCGCCTGGCTGGCGAAATGCCATATTGAAAGCAGGAAACTGAACACTAGCCCCTTTACGGGAGCCCGGGACGCAGTACTACTGGGTGGGCTTTACCGTTCCTGAGGTTAAAAAGGATCTGAAGGCCTGGATGGGCTTGTGACTGGAAGGGTCTAGCTAAATGGAGAAGGAAGACCCGCAGCCGCAGGTGCTGGTGGCGTTGGGGTTCTTGACCACGAACTGCGCCCCCTGGAGGCCTTCCGTATAGTCCACCTCAGAGCCGGCCAGATATTGGATGCTCATGGGATCAACCAGCAAGGTAACCCCTTGATTTTCCACTTGAGTGTCATCCTGCTTGGCATCTTCATCAAACTTGAATCCATAGGAAAAGCCGGCACACCCGCCACCGGTGATGTAGACCCGCAACTTGAGGTTGTCGTTGCCTTCTTCCTCGATCAGGTTTCTTACTTTACGGGCTGCACTGTCCGTAAAACTCAGTTCTGGTGCATCTGACACGTTGCTGGCACTCCTGCTTAACTGCACTGCCCTTCGTAACTACCGACGGCGCCACCGGGCGCCGTCTTGGGATTATCTTAAGTCCAACTAAAGTAGTCAACAATAGGCCGCTCAGGCGGGACTTTGCTTGGTTTCCATTTTGGCGTCCAGGCTGGGGGCCTTGTCCTCTTTCTTGGCCTTCTTATCGAAAGAAATGGCAGCTTCTGAGGACGCCGGCTTCGGTTGACTGTGAACCAGCGAACCGTTGACCTCCGCCCCCATAACCATCTCGATCAGATTGTAGTGCACGTTGCCGTTGACCACTGCCTTGGCAGCCAGCTCCACATGGGCAGAGGAATGAACATCACCATTCACCTTGCCATTGACCACCACATTGGGCACGTGAATCTCGCCTTCAATCTGACCGGCTTCACTCAGGCGCAGCAGCGCCTCACTGCCGTCCTCAGCACGTACGTTGCCTCTGATGGTGCCTTCAACCAACAGCCCACCTTCGAACTTCACGTCACCGTTAATTACCGTGCCTTTCGCGATCATGGTGGTTTTTCCAGCATGACGATCAAAGTCTACTTTTTTTGTCTTATCCTTTCCCCACATCGCTTTTTACCTCTAGCACATTCCAATCAAACCGCTTTTCCAGTTTAGTCGCTTTACGACCTTTCGACTGGGCGATCACCTCAATTTGTTCCGGCACAAAGTCAGCCGGAACCAGTATCTCCCCATCCACGTTCTGGAAGTAACGGAATTTAAACGGTATTCCACTGCTTTCCATTTCTTTGGACAGGGTTTCAAAAGAAACACTTGCCTTGCTGCCGTTGCGCATGCCCACCAGGTTCATGGTGACATTGCCGCTGATGTAGGAACTGTTGTCCGCCACCTGGGTCATCACCACCTTGTATTTGAAACGGCGTTTATTAACGGTGGATGACAATTCCAAACGTTCGATCCGCAGGCCTTTATCATTTTTGCGGGGGGCCATGATGCTTTTATAGAACGTGACCGCCTCTTCCAGTTCGGAAACCCGGTTCTGCAGGGAAATATTTTCCTTACGAACCCGCTCCGAGGCCTGCCGCTCCAATTCACTGCCATGCTTGTGAATCGCGGACTGCTCCTGGGCCTGGGCCAACTGCTTCTTCAGGTCGGAGGTCTCGGTGCGCAATTCCGCACGCTCATCCAGCACGTGGAGCTTTTCCCGAATACCTTGATAGTAACCGGCCAGGAAACACCCGGATGCCACCACCAGCAGTACCAGTATAGACAGCAACGCGCTTTTCCAACGTGAACTCTGTCTCTGTGGCACCAAAATCAATTGCGGATCAGGGCTTCCCACCGGTTTGGCCACGGCAGATCCTCAGGGCATCAACGCCACCTGATTCAGCCCCGCTGACTCAGGCAGTCCGCACATGATGTTCATATTCTGGATGGCCTGGCCGGCAGCACCTTTTACCAGGTTGTCGATGACGGACAACACCACTACAGTATCCCCACCCTGGGGCACATGTACCGCAATGCGGCATTGATTGGACCCCTTCACACTGCGGGTCTCCGGTGCCGAACCGGCCGGCATGACGTCGACAAAGGGTTCGTCCTTGAAACGGGACTCGAACAGTGCCTGCAGATCTGCAGCGGAACCCTGCAAACGGCCATACAGGGTGGCGTGAATACCCCGAATCATCGGGGTCAGATGGGGGATAAAGGTCAATCCCACTGGCGCGCCGGTGACCTCGGCCAACCCCTGGCTGATCTCCGGCAGGTGACGATGACCACTGACCCCGTAAGCTTTAAAACTTTCGCTGGCCTCACACAACAACGAGCCTAATTTTGCCTCGCGTCCAGCACCACTGACTCCGGATTTGGCGTCAGCAATAAGGTGCATGGGATCAATCAAGCCCTGCTCCAGCAAGGGCAGAAAACCCAGTTGTACCGCAGTGGGATAGCAACCCGGGTTGGCCACGATTTTGGCCTCGGCAATCTGGCTGCGATTCATCTCCGGCAAGCCATACACCGCCTGCTCCAACACGTCTTCACACGCGTGGGGCATACCGTACCACTGCTGCCAAAGCGAAGGGGCCTTGAGACGGAAATCTGCCGCCAGATCCACGACACGCACGCCGGCTTGCAGCAGGCCTGGCACCAGCTTCATGGCGACACCATTGGGTGTGGCGAAAAACACCAGGTCGCACTGGCTCAGGTTATCCAGATCCGGTTGGGAAAACTGGAGGTCCAGATGCCCGCGCAAATTTGGGTAAAGCGCGTGCACATCCTGCCCGGCCTCAGAGCGCGAAGTCACGGCGGTCAACTCCACATTGGGATGCTGCACCAACAATCGCAGCAGTTCCACGCCCGTGTAGCCAGTGCCACCAACTATACCGATTTTGAGTTTTGCGCCTTGATTCATAGGGATCCCGATTCGTTCTCGCTGACAGAATATGCAATCATAAAGCAGCTGGAACCGTATTAAAAATCATAAGCCGTTGTTTAGGCAAAATTTTTGCTTTAAAAACCGCTGTAGGCAAGCACCCTTTGTGACTGATAGGGCTCTGTGTGGCGCCCTGACTACGACTCTGTATAGAATTCCACCTGAGGTGCTGTGCCGGTGATTCACCCTGTCCCGATGTATTAAGCGTAGCGTATTTGGCTGACCTGTCCTGTGATGAAATTTGATCTTGATCGCATAAGAGAACGACTATCCACCCTGGACGCGGTGCCCCTGTTGGCGGTACTGGGTATTCTGGCCGGGCTCAGCTCAGGCTTGATCATCATCCTGTTCCGGTTGCTGGTGGAGTCGGTGCTCTCCCTGTTCCTGCCGGAGCACTCGGAAAACTTTGAGGGGTTGAACCCGATGCTGCAGGGCGCCCTCCCCCTGACCTGTGCCATTCTGTTGGGCGCGGCATTCCATTATCTTTCAAAAGACGAGCGCCGCACCGGGGTGACCTACGTGATCGAGCGCTTTAACCTGTACCAGGGTGCCATCAGCTGGCGCAGTCTGCTGGTGCAGTTTTTTGGGGCTGCCGCCACCTTGATCGGGGGGCTGTCCATGGGCCGCGAGGGCCCCGCAGTCCACCTGGGTGCGGCCGGAGGCAGCCTGCTGGGCCAATGGGCCCGCCTGCCCAATAACAGCGTTCGCATTCTGACCGGGTGCGGCTGTGCGGCGGCCATTTCCGCCTCGTTCAATACGCCCATTGCCGGTGTCATCTTCGCGATGGAGGTGATCATGATGGAATACAGCATCAGCACCTTCATTCCCATCATCCTGGCATCGGTGGTGGGAGCCTCCCTGACCCGGGCTGTGTATGGACACGAACCGGCATTCAACATTCCTACGGTGCAAATGGGCACCCTGTTGGAGCTGCCCTTTGTGGTGATTTGCGGTGTGATTATCGGCTGCCTGGCAGCGGCGCTCATTTACCTTTCATTGCGGTTCTATCAACACACTCACCGCCTGGGTGTAGGCTGGCGCTTCTTTCTCGCCGGGTTGGTCACCGCAGCCTGCGGCTACCTGGCGCCAGAAATTCTGGGTGTGGGGTACGACTCCGTGAACGCGGCTTTGGTGGGTAGCCTTACGGTGACGGCCTTGCTGTTTATCATGAGCCTGAAATTGCTGGCCACCAGTGCCTGTGTAGGGGCTGGCCTGCCGGGTGGCGTGATCGGCCCGGCCCTGTTCATCGGCGCCATGGCCGGTGGCTTGTTCGGGGAACTGGGGCAGGCGCTGCTGCCTGAGGACGCCAACATCACGTTGTATGTGCTGCTCGGCATGGCCGGCATGATGGCCGCCACCCTGGAAGCCCCCCTGGCTGCATTGATGGCACTGCTGGAACTCACCTTTGAGCCCAACATCATATTCCCCGGCATGCTGGTGGTGGTCATTTCCAGCCTGATCACCACACAGGTATTCCGGCAGCGGGGCATTTTCCAGGGGTTTCTGGAGGCGCAGGGCATCGCACTCAACGTCAGCCCCCTGGCCCAGCACCTGCATCGCGTGGGTGTGGCGGCCGTGATGGATCGCAACATTCGCCGGGTGAACCAGCATCTTTCCCGGGAGGAAGCCGACGACATTCTCAAGAAGCAACCCAATTGGCTGTTGATCGAAAAGGATGGTTTGCCCAGCCACTTTATGCCGGCGGCAGAGCTTGCAATGCACCTGGCCAATCTGGATCAGGCGAAACCAAAAGAGGGCGCTGCTCCCACCGACGGGGCGAGCATCAATCTATTGGAAATCCCGGCCAAACGGGATAATGTGACCCCGGTACTGCTGAGTGCCACCTTGCACGAGGCGCTGCAGGCCATGAAGAAAGCCGACGTAAGCGCCGTCTATGTGCGCCGCATGTCCGCGCCCAACATCTATAGGGTGTTTGGGGTGGTACGCAAACAGGACATCGAACATTACTATCAGATTTAGGGAACACTGATGCTTTGGGTTAAAGCTTTTCACATCATCGCCATCATCTGCTGGTTTGCCGCCCTCTTCTATTTACCACGGCTATTTGTCTATCACTGTCAGGCCAATGCTGAAGGGGACAAAATCGGATCTGAGCGCTTCAAAATCATGGAACGCAAGCTGTATCGCGGCATCATGACTCCAAGCATGATCGTCGCCCTGCTGTTGGGCATCTGGATGCTGGTGGAGCGCTGGGACCCCTATTTCAAATCCGCCATCTGGATGCACATCAAGCTGACGCTGGTGATCCTGTTGATCGGTTATCACCACCTGTGTGGGGCCTATCTGAAAAAATTCGCTGCCGACCAGAACACCCGCAACGAGCGCTTCTATCGGATCTTCAATGAAGCCCCGGTGTTGATTCTGGTGGCAGTGGTGATCCTGGTGACCTTGAAACAACCCTATGCGGGCTGACCATGAAACCGATGATTTTGCCGATTCTGCCGGACACGGAATACTACTTCGAAGAGGGTTGCTACATCATTGAGCAACTGAATACAGACGCAGATCCGGCTTTATCCATCGCCCGGGCCAGGGTCAGCCCCGGCCGTCGCACCCGCTGGCATAGCCTGACGAACACCGTGGAGCGATACCAGGTTCTGTGCGGCACTGGCCTGGTTGAGGTGGGCGACCTCCCTCCTACCCCGGTGCAGGCCGGAGACATTGTGGTGATCCCCGCGGGAGTGCGCCAACGGATTCTCAACAACGGTGAAGTCGACCTCATCTTTCTGGCCCTGTGCACCCCGCGCTTTCAGCCGGAAAACTATCAGGATTTGGAAGACTGATTACGCTGCGCTATTGCCCTGGCGCCCACCCACCGTTACAAAATTGTCATTGCGTACACTGAATTGGCCACTAGAATGGCCGCCCACCTTAGCGATGCTCAACTGGCTTACTGACCACATAGTCAACATCGTGAGACGAATTTTGCACGTCAGACCGGACCAGGCCGGTGCCTGACCTGCCCCGGATTTCAAACTTGAGCCCGAATTCCAAACTTGAAAAGGTAATCAACTATGACCCATCGAATCGTGATCGTCGGAGGCGGCGCCGGCGGCCTGGAACTGGCAACGCTGCTGGGGAACAAAGCAGGCAAACGCGGTCAGGCGGACATCACCCTGGTGGATGCCAACATGACCCACCTGTGGAAACCCAGGCTGCACGAAGTGGCGGCCGGTGTATTGAACGCCGACGTGGATGAGCTGAATTATGTTGCCCACGCGCAACGACATCATTTCAAGTTCGTCATGGGGCGCATGAGCGGTTTGGAGCGGGAGGCCAAACACCTGATCCTGGCGCCGCATTTTGAAAGTGGCGAGGAAATTCTGCCGCAACGAACTATCCCGTACGACACACTGGTAATCTCCGTGGGCAGCAACACCAACGACTTCGGTACCAAGGGCGCAGCAGAGCACTGCATTTTTCTGGACAAACGCTCCGCCGCTGAAGCGTTCCATCGTAAATTCCTAAACGAATATCTGAAAGCCAGCCAGGCGCCGGGCGTGGCCCCGAAACATTGCAACATTGCGATTGTGGGTGCCGGTGCCACCGGTGTGGAACTGGCAGCGGAGTTGAATCATTCCGCCCATGAACTGGTGGAATACGGTTTTGACCAGATCAAGCCCGAGAACCTGACCATATCCATTATCGAAGCCTCGAACCGGGTGCTGCCGGTGCTGTCAGAAAAAGCCTCCGCGGCCATTCTGCGCCAGCTCAAAGAATTGAATATTGAAGTGCTCACCAATGAGATGGTCACGGAAATTACCGCCGATGGACTGCACACCAAGAGCGGACGCTTCGTTCCGGCGTTTCTGAAAGTCTGGAGTGCCGGCATTAAAGCACCTGAGTTTCTGCAGGGCATTGCCGGGCTGGAAAGTAATCGGATTAATCAGCTGGTGGTGACCAACACCCTGCAAACCACCCGCGATGAGAATGTCTTTTCGTTCGGCGATTGTGCCCAGTGCCCTCGACATGACGCGGACACTCCCGTGCCCCCACGAGCAGCATCGGCTCATCAACAGGCCAAGCATCTGGCAAGGACCCTACAGCGCCGACTGCAGGGCAAAGCCCCTCTACCCTTTGTTTACCAGGACAAGGGCTCACTGATTTCACTCAGCAAAAAAGGCAGTGTGGGCAACATTATGGGGAACCTGAGCAAGGACTTTACGTTTGAAGGCAAGGTGGCGCGCTTCATGTACATTACCTTGTACCGCATGCACCAGTTTACGCTGCACGGAATTTTCAGAACCCTGCTGCTGATCCTGCGGGACCGGATTAACCGGCGTGCCAGCCCAACGCTGAAACTGCATTAGGCCAAGCCAACACACCGAGTCCAGAAAAAGAAAAACTCGCCACATGCAGCCCAATCTACAGCGTGGCGAGTGCATTCAACGCACAAATGCTAAAAGAGAAGATAGTTTGGAGTTCACGAAACGGTTGTAAGTCCAGTGCTTCAAAAGGGTCCCTCGGTAGTCCTTTGCCCTTTAAAATCGAAGTCGACACAACTGTGTTTCGCTTTTGACTATACGGAGAATTCTAACCAATCCCGCCGGGAAACTGAGTGACCTTTAGCGACAAAAAAGATGAAACAAGAGGTCAGTAGTGTTCGCGGGGGGCAAACCCTTTCCATTCAGCATCGCAGTCGAAGCGGCGCCTGCGCTCCCGAATATTCAAGCCGGTGAGGGATTCCAAAGCCTGCTGCAGCTCAGGGTAAGTGGCCGGATCATCCCGTTCCACCCCCAGGGATGCCATTAACCGATCCTGGGACGAGACACCGCCCCCGGCCAAACGGATGCCGGCCTTTTCTTTCTCTTCTATGGACAGCGGGCGAAACTGCTTCCAACTGTCGATATCGCCACAATCGCTGCCCCGCTGTTTTTTGCAGCGTTGCTGCGCGGCTTCTGCCCAATGTTGGAGTGCCTCACAGCTTTGACCAAAGCGTTGCTGGCAGGTGGTTTCGAAAGCCACCTCATCACAAAAGAATCCGTGTTGAATCAAACATTGCCAGTCCCGTTCTGACACCAACCCCTGCAGCGGCATCTCGCGCCCCATTTGCGCCTGAGTCATCACCGGTGGCCGCCGGTCCAGCAACTGATAGGGCGACTCGCATTTGTCGGCAATGTCTTTCTGCTCGCAATCCTGCTGCAGACAGACCTTCCAGTGATAGATTTTTTTGCACTCCAGGCTGAAGCGCAGCTTGCATACGTAATCCTGCTGCTCGCTGAAACAATCCCCCACCACACCCTCACACAGATCCTGTTCCGCAGCATCCCGTGCCAGGGTCGTGCGCCGTTGCGGCGGCTTCGAAACGGTGTTTTTCTGCGGAGACAAGGCTTGCTCTGACCAGGCCTCAGTGTCCCTGGGGCCGCTCAGGCGCACGCCCAAATCCTCGGTATTCGGAGTCACGGTCTGGCTTTCATATTCTTCCGGCGCCTGATCCGAATAGTGCACACGCCCGGCTGCATCTTTCCACTGGAAGATCTCAGCACTGGCAGGTATTGCCCATAGCAGAACTGACAGACTAATCCATTTCGTCCACATTCAGCGCCTCCGCTTGCTCCATGTTCTGACAGCGATCCAGCAGCAGCTCCGCCAGGTACCGGGTGGCCGGCCCCGCTGCATCCTTGTCTTTATACACCAGATACAGCTCGCCGTAGCGACGCCCACCCTCTTCCATGGCGATGGGCACCAGCAGACCTTGCTGCAGATCCTGCTCGATCTGCAGGCGGGGCACCCAGGCGAACCCCAGCCCTCCTTTGATGGCCCGGATGGAGGTACTCAGGTTGCTGACGGTCCAGCGTTGTTCCGCTTCCAGCCAGGGGGCGCTGAACCGGCGCTGGGGGCCGGAATCCCGGGTCACCATTTGCCGGTGCAGTTTCAGGTCCTGCAATGTCACCGGGCGGTCCAGGGACTGCAGCGGGTGCTCGGGGCTGCTGACGCAGATGAACTCCAGGCGCATCAGGGGCTCCCCCATAAACCCCTGGGGTACCACCGTGGACACCAGCAAGTCCACCTGGCCGGCCACCAGCAGGTCATGGCCACCGGACAATACCGACTCCATCAGTTCCACCCGGGTATCGGGAAAACGCTGGGAAAAAGCCGCCAGCAGGCAGAACAGTTCATCGTAGGGAAACACCACTTCCACCGCCAAATTCAGACGCGGCTCGACGCCCCGGGCCAGGCTGTCGGCGATGGCCTCCAGCGACACGGCGCTTTCCAGCAGTTGGCGGGAGCGCCTCAGCAGCACCTCCCCGGCGGCGGTGAGCCTGGCTTTACGCCCCTTCACCTCCAGTACCTGCACCCCCAGGGACTGCTCCAGCTTCTGCACGGAGTAACTGAGGGTGGACTGGGTTTTGTGGATAGCCTCGGCCGCCTGGGCATAGCCACCGTATTCCACCACCGCCTGAAATGCCCGCCATTGCTCCAGAGTAACTTTTGGAATCAGGGACGCCGCCATATTTATTCCTTCGATTTAATCGATTAAAACCAGCGATTTATTCGTATTTTAATTCTATTTATTCGAATTATTATAGAAAACATCGAATGAGACCACTGGAAATCAGGAGCAGAACCATGAAAGTACTACATATCAGCAGCAGCATTCACGGGGAACACGGCAACTCCAGTCAGTTGGCCACCCATTTTTTGACCCAGATTCAGCAGCAGCATCCTGACGCTGAGATAGTGGTACGGGACCTGGCCCAGGACCCGGTACCCCACCTGGATGCCGCCACGTTCAAAGCCAACATCACGCCAGCGGAACAACGCACCCCCGAGCAACAGCAGTTAGCTAACCTGGCGGACACCCTGATTGAGGAGCTGCAGAGCGCCGACGTTCTGGTGTTAAGCGTCCCCATGTACAACTTTGGCATTCCGTCGTCCCTGAAAGCCTGGATTGACGCCATCGCCCGTGCCGGCACCACCTTCAAGTACACCGAAAACGGGCCTGTGGGACTCTTGAGCAACACCAAAACCTATGTTCTGGGTGCACGAGGCGGAGAGTATCTGGGCACTGCCAAGGATACTCAAACCCCCTATCTGGAGACGGTACTGGCCTTCGTCGGCCTTGTGGATGTGGAGTTTGTATTTGCTGAAAAGCTCAGCATGCAGTCCGAACAGGCCTCACAGATAATGGACGAAGCAAAAACCAGGATCGATGGGTTACTGGGCGCCTGAAACAAAAACAGAACCCCGTTTCGGGTAACAACCCACAACAACACAACGGAGCGAACCCTCATGACCAAGATACTGCATCGCATTCCGGCACGCCCTGCATCCGACGGAGCCGGTGTCAAAATCAAACGGGTGGTGCCGATGGGTGACTACGGCGTGATGGACCCGTTCCTGATGCTGGACGAAATCCGTTCTGAAACCGGCAGCGACTATGCCGCTGGCTTTCCATCCCACCCCCACCGCGGCTTTGAAACCGTAACCTACATGCGCCAGGGACAACTGGAACACCGGGATCACATGGGCAACCAGGGGGTCATTCAAGCAGGTGGGGCGCAATGGATGACCGCAGGTCGAGGCGTGATTCACTCCGAATTGCCGCTGCAAAAAGACGGAGCCTTCCACGGCTTTCAATTGTGGCTGAACCTGCCGGCGGACGAAAAACTGCGCCCGGCGGAATACCACAACCTGGAGCCCGCCGACATTCCACTGGTGGTGAGCGGATCGCATCGCATCCACGTGCTGGGCGGAGATTGGATGGCTGACGGTGACCGGATTGCCGGCCCCATACGGGGTCGCACGACGGAACCCCAATTGTGGGACCTGGAGCTGAACGGCACTGACCCACTGACCCTACGACTGGATCCGGCCCTGAAAACACTGCTGTTTGTGTACGAAGGCCAGGTGCGGGTTGGCGGCGAGGATGGCGGAAAAGATGGCGGCGAGGATGTGCACGCAGTACAGATGATCAGCGTGCAGCATGAGGGCGCATTCCAATTGCGGAGCACTCAGCAATTGCAGAGCGACCAACAAGTGCAGAGCAACCAGCAAGCCCGGGTGCTGCTGTTAGCGGGACGCCCCCTGAATGAACCGGTGGTGCAGTACGGCCCGTTCGTGATGAACACCCGTGAGCAGATTGAAGCAGCGATCCAGGATTATCAACTGGGTACGCTGACCAGCCGCTCCTGAAAAAACGCGATCATCTGGTCATAGGCCTGGCGGGTGGGATGCCCTGGCGCGTCGACGAAATCCAGCGTGAGCACAGAATGGGCCCAGGGCGGAATTTTGTGCTCATTGAACAGGGATGAATCGATGTCGATGCGGCGAAAATGCTCACCGAACTCGTCCTCCAGGTAATCAAAGCGGGCGCGGGGGCACATTATGTCGTGGGTGAAACGCATCCCCATCAGCGGAACACCTTCCTCCCTAGAGCGCTGCGTGGCCGCCGCCATATCCGCTGGCGTTACCCCCAGGCTGCGGCGCGCCTGCTTGCCCACCATGCCGTCGGCGTTGCCGGGCTGGCAGGACACAGGAGCCGCCACCGCCTCATCGATCATCAACGTCAACACAAAGCCACCGGTGAAGCACATACCGATGGCCCCCACCGGCACGCCACCGCACTCTGCCTGCATACGTCGACACAGGGCCCGCAGCCAATCTGCCACCGGCCCGCGACGGCGATTGGCCAGCACGCGGAACTCAAAGCTGACACACACTTTGGCCAGGTTTTTCAGGGGTTCAAAGGGCGCGTTGGGTTGGCCGAACAACACCGGCAGGTACACGGTAAAGCCGTCGCTGTGCAAGCGTTCCGCCAGCTCGATGGTGTGATGGGTGATCCCGGGCAGCTCCTGGATAATCAGCACACCGGGCTGGCTGCCATCGCCTTTTTTCAGCACCCGATGGGCAAAGCCCCCGTAGCTGAATCGAAACTCTTCAAAACCGGGTACCGGAGTCATCGCGTGCTCTTCAGTGGTGGTGATGATGATGGCCAGCATCCTCTGTGCGCTTGACCGGCATCAGAATGGGCAGGGTATCGCCGTTCTTGAACTGCAACGTCAGCTTGACCTCGTCGCCTTCCTTGAGCGGCTGTTTCAAGCCGATGAACATGATGTGATGGGCGCCGGGCTCGAACATGACACAATCCTGTGCCGCAATCCTCACTTCGGGCAACGGCTGCATGGAGGTGGCACCGTCCAGTTCCACCACGGTGTGCATTTCCACTGCGCTGGCTGCGTCACTGGCAACGCCGACGATCACCCGCTCCACAGCGCCGTTATTGTGCAGTTTGAAATAACCTGCAGTATTGGGGCTGACCGGGGGCACGGCGCGCACCCAGGGCTGTTCGATGTCTACCTCAACCTTCGCCTGACCGGACCAGGCCAGCGTCGGCAGTAACAAAAGTGCAAGCACAAACGGCTTCATGGCGTTCAGTCCTCCAGCAGGGATTCGATGTCGTCCACCATTTTGTCGATGGAATCGGATTTGGCAAACAGAGCCCGCACCCGGCCCTGTTGATCCAGCAGATAAATGTAGTCGCTATGGGTGTAAAGGGTGCCTGCCGCCGAGTCGGATTTCTGGGCGATGGCGATCACACCGTACTGCCTGGCCACCGCCGCCAGCTGCTCCCCCGTGCCGGTGAAACCCACAAAATCATCACCGAAGTATTTCAGGTATTGCTGCAGACGCTCCCGGGTATCCCGCGCAGGGTCGAAGGTGATGAACAGGGGCTGGACCTTGTTGCGGTCTTCCTCCAGTTCATTCAGCACCGCCGCCATGCGATTCAGAACCATGGGGCAGATATCCGGGCAGCTGGTATAGCCAAAGTTCAGCAACATCACTTTACCCTTGAAATCGCTGAGACGGGAGGTTTCCGCCACGGTGGACGGCAGGGCAAAATCCCCCCCCAGCCGGGTATTGATGGGCAACGGCCCGGCCCACGCCACCACGGACAGCACTACCATCCACCCCGCGGCAAACACCCTGAAACAATCACGCAACCCCGATGAGCTCACTTGCATACCTGCTTTATCTCTGATTTATAAACAGTTTTTGGCTGACCCGATACTAACCCATCCAGCCCGCAAGACAAACTGTGAAAAGCGCCGGCAACCCCTGTATAATTCGCCTCCCGCACCGGCTCGAATACTCGAATAGAAGTGGATCATGCGCAAGAAACTCTTTATTGAAACCCATGGCTGCCAAATGAACGAATACGACTCCAATCGTATGGCGGATCTGTTGGGGGACACTTACCAACTGGAACTCACGGACAATGCAGAAGACGCCGATGTACTGCTGCTCAACACCTGCTCTATCCGGGAGAAAGCCCAGGAAAAGGTGTTCCACCAGTTGGGCCGTTGGAAGAAACTGAAGGAGCGCAATCCGGAGCTGGTGATCGGGGTTGGCGGCTGCGTGGCCAGCCAGGAAGGGGATGCAATCCGGGATCGTGCGCCCTATGTGGACATGGTGTTCGGCCCCCAGACCCTGCACCGCCTGCCCAATATGATTGAAACCGTGGACATCACCCACGAGCCGGTGGTGGACGTCAGTTTTCCGGAGATCGAAAAGTTCGACCGTCTGCCAGAGCCGAGCGTGGACGGCCCCAAGGCCTTCGTCTCCATCATGGAAGGCTGCTCTAAATACTGTACTTTCTGCGTGGTACCCTACACCCGCGGGGAGGAAATCAGCCGGCGTTTTGAAGACGTGATGAAGGAAGTCCAGCACCTGGCCAAGCTGGGCGTGCGGGAAGTAAACCTGCTGGGGCAGAACGTGAACGCCTTCCGCGGTGAGACCGCTGAGGGGGACATCGTGGACCTGGCGGAGCTGATTGAGCACATCGCCAAAGTAGCCGGCATCGGCCGTATCCGCTTCACCACCAGCCACCCGGTGGAATTCACCGACTCCCTGATCGACGTCTACGCCCGGGAGCCAAAGCTGGTCAGCCATCTGCATTTGCCGGTGCAAAGCGGTTCAGATCGCATCCTGAGCGCCATGAAGCGGGGCCATAACCGGGACGAATACATCGCCAAGATCCGCCGTATCCAGGCTAATCGTCCGGACATCAGCCTGTCGTCGGATTTCATCATCGGCTTTCCGGGGGAAACCGAGGACGATTTCAACGACACCATGACCCTGATCGAAGCAGTCGGCTTCGACCTCAGCTTCAGTTTCGTTTACAGCGCTCGCCCCGGCACCCCCGCCGCCGACCTGGAAGACGACACTCCGGCGGCAGAGAAGAAACGCCGACTGGCGCTGTTACAGCACCGCATCAATCAAAATGCCCAGGAAATCAGCCGCCGCATGGTGGGCAGCAAACAGGTGATTCTGGTGGATGGGATTTCCCGCAAGGACCCCGGTCAGCTGCAGGGCCGTACTGAGAACAACCGGGTGGTGAACTTCCGTCACGACGACGATGAGCTGATTGGCAGGTTTGTGGAGGTCAGCATTGATCAGGCCCTGCCCAATTCCCTGCTGGGTAGTTATTTGGGTCTGGCTGAGGCCAACTGATTCACCAACGACCGCTCATAAAAAAACGACCGGCAACAGCAGTTGTCCGGTCGTTCGTGTGTTGCGGCCTGCACGGCTACAGCTGTGTAGAAACCCGGGAGCCGCCTTCAGAGCAAGGCTTTGAAGACAGCCCCCATATTGTGCCCCAACGGGTTTCCGCTCGCTTTCCCCCTAGGAATTCAGCCACTTACAGGCGATCAGGTTGTGCGGGCAGCAACAACGCTGTTAGCAATGCAGTCTATGTGCCAACTCCATAAAGCCTTGTTTTTTATATGACTTATAGCACCATTAGAACCGATCAGTACCGATGTGTGTAAAAAGCTTCGACAATTTATGACCGTTTTTGCCGTTTTTTTGAATCGGCGCAGCAAGAATTACACCCTGCTGAGAAACCGTTTGGCCCAAAAGACTGCCACAAAATCACCAAAGGTTCTTAAAGCCCGATTATGCTTTTCCTGCCTGGCGCTTCCGTATATTCTTATATCCATTCCAACATTGAAGGGCGTATTACGCAGCCACTTTGAACGAGATCGTTACCACTCACCAATTGAAGCTGGAACCTGCTGATTCCAGCCGCCTTGCCAAGCTCTGTGGGCAGTTCGACGAGCACCTGCGACAAATCGAAGACAAATTGGAAGTACAGATTGCCAATCGCGGCAATGCCTTTCAGTTGACGGGGCACCCCCGCCAGGTCAGTGCCGCCAGTGATGTGCTCAGCAAACTCTACCAGGACACCCTGAGCAATCGTTACCTGACCCCCGACGACGTCCACCTGATGCTGCGGGAAAGCCAGATGAACCCGGCTGCCGGCAGCCCTGATCTCACTGCACCCTCAGGTGATCAGGAGACTCCGGAGCTGGGCATCCGCACCCGGAAGGGCATGATCAAACCCCGGGGTGAGAACCAGAAGGCCTACGTACGCCAGATCATGCGCGACGACATCAATTTTGGCATCGGCCCGGCCGGTACCGGCAAAACTTACCTCGCGGTGGCCTGTGCGGTGGAAGCCCTGGAATCGGAACAGGTACGGCGTATTCTGTTGGTGCGCCCGGCGGTGGAAGCCGGCGAGAAACTGGGCTTTCTTCCCGGTGACCTGGCGGAAAAGATCAACCCCTACCTGCGTCCCCTGTATGACGCGCTCTATGAGATGCTGGGCTTTGAGCGGGTCGCGAAATTCATCGATCGACAGATCATAGAGGTGGCCCCCCTGGCCTACATGCGGGGTCGCACTTTAAACAATTCCTTCATCATCCTCGATGAAAGTCAGAACACCACCAAGGAGCAGATGAAAATGTTCCTGACCCGGATCGGCTTCGGTTCGAAAGCGGTGATCACCGGTGATTACACCCAGATCGACCTGCCGCGGGGCACCAAAAGTGGACTGGTGCACGCCATGGATGTACTGAAAGACGTCGAAGGCATCGGCTTTTCCCATTTCCAATCCAAAGATGTGGTGCGCCACACCCTGGTTCAGCGCATCGTTGAAGCCTACGACCAGCACGAAGCGGACGACATGCACCGTCATGAATCTTGATATTGACCTGCAGCAGGCCTGCGAGGACTACGAAACACCGTCTTTGGATCAGTTTTCCCGTTGGGTGGCACAGGCTCTGCAAGAGGCGCGTTATGACGTGCCGGCGGACATGCCCATTGAGATGACCCTGCGCCTGGTGGATACCTACGAAAGCCGTGAGTTGAATCGCACCTATCGCGATAAAGACCGCCCCACCAACGTGCTGTCCTTTCCTTTTGAAACGCCAGAAGGCATTCCACTGGCCCTGTTGGGAGACCTGGTGATCTGTGCGCCGGTGGTGGAGCGGGAAGCGGCTGAGCAGAACAAAACCCGGGAGGCCCATTGGGCCCACATGGTGGTCCATGGCACCTTGCATTTGCTGGGCTACGACCATATTGAAGAGCACGACGCGGAAACCATGGAAGCGTTGGAGGTGCAGACCCTGGCACAGCTGGGCTTTGCAGACCCCTACGTGATCGATAACTAAAAGAGGAGTGACATTCGTCATCATGAACGACGATCAAAGTCGTAACGGTTCATCAGGCAAAGGGTTTTTGGATAAGTTAGCCAATTTCCTGTCCGGTGAACCGCAATCCCAGTCCGATATTCTGGAAATTCTGACCAATGCCCATCACAGCGGGCTGGTGGAATCAGAGGCACTGGGAATCTTTCAGGGGGCGTTACAGGTGTCGGATATGCAGGTGCGGGAAATCATGATTCCCCGGGCTCAATGCATCGTCATCAACTCCAGCGCCAAACCGGACGAATACCTGCCACCCATTATCGAATCCGCCCACTCCCGTTTTCCCGTGTATGGCGAGAGCCCGGATGACATCATCGGCATCCTGCTGGCCAAGGACCTGCTGGACCTGGCCTATAAAGGCAAACTGGAGAAAACCCAGCTGAAAGACCTGATCCGCCCCGCCACCCTGGTGCCTGAGAGCAAACGCCTGAATGTGTTGCTACGGGAATTCCGCCAGACCCGTACCCACATGGCAGTGGTGGTGAACGAGTATGGCAAGATGTCCGGCCTGGTGACCATTGAGGATGTGCTGGAGCAGATCGTCGGCGAAATTGATGACGAACACGATTTTGACGACGACTACATGATCAAGGAATCCGACGACAATGATTTCGTAGTCAAGGCGGTCACCCCCATCGACGAGTTCAACGAGCATTTCGCCACCAAGTTCAATGAAGACGAATACGACACCATCGGGGGCATTGTCCTCAGTCACTTCGGCCATTTGCCCAAACGTGATGAAAGCGTCAATATTGGCAAGTACAATTTTACTGTGCTGAACGCCGATAACCGGGCCATCCGCCTGCTGAAGGTCAGCCAGATACAACATTCATAACCTCTATCAACAATATGACCATAAAAACTTCGATCACCGCAGGTGGCAAAGGCCACCTGTTGGCGTTAGTGGCGGGGGCGATTTTTCCACTGGGGCTGGCACCACTGGGCTTCTGGCCGCTGATTCCCGCGTCGCTGGCGCTGCTGCTGCTATTACTGGAAGGACAGACACCCAAGCGCGCCTTCTGGCGGGCGTTTCTCTACGGCATGGGATTCAACGGGGTCGGGGTGTCCTGGGTGTACGTCAGCATCCATTTTCACGGCGGCACACCGGCCTGGTTATCCGCCCTGGGCACCCTGGGCTTTTGCGCGTTTCTCAGCCTGCTCACCCTGTCACTGCCGTTCTGGGCCTATCGCCGCTGGCAGCTGGATCGCTACCCGTTGTTGACGTTCCCAGCCATCTGGGTGCTGGTGGAGTGGAGCAAGAGCTGGCTGTTGAGCGGCTTCCCCTGGTTGTGGGCAGGCTATGGGTTTATTGACTCCCCACTCTCGGGACTGGCACCGGTGGCGGGCACCTTGGGGCTCAGTCTGGTGGCGGCCGTATCCGCCGTGCTGATCCGCCATATCTGTAAAAAAGACAATCTGCGGCGCATGCCCGCGCTGATCGGGCTGAGTGTGCTCTGGGTCGGTTGCTGGTCCCTGCAGGGTTTGGAGTGGACGCTGCCGGATCTGGCACAAACCCGCAAAGTGGCGCTGATTCAGGGCAACATTCCCCAGGAACAAAAATGGGACCCGAAGTACCGCAAGAAAATCTTCGACGTCTATATCTCCAATACCGAGAAAAACCAGGATGCGGATTTTGTCCTGTGGCCGGAGGCCGCCTATCCGGTGTACTACCACCAGGCCCTGAAGACCATTACCCAACTGGACATCCAGGCCTCCGCCCATGCCACCGCCATCGTCAGTGGCGTGCCGCGCTGGGAGCCACTGGAAAACGGGGGCGACCGCTATTACAACTCAGTGTTTGTGATCGGCGCTGGCGAAGGCATGTACAACAAGCAAAAGCTGGTGCCCTTTGGGGAATACGTACCCCTGGAGGACACCCTGCGGGGGCTGTTGCCGTTTTTCAACCTGCCCATGTCCAGCTTCAGTAAAGGGGCCCCGGATCAGGCACCCCTGCTGGCCAACGGCCTGACCTTTGCCGCCTTCATCTGCTATGAAGTGGTCTATCCGGAACTGGTGCGGCAGCAGGCCAAAGGCAAGGATTTCCTGGTAACCATCAGCAATGATGCCTGGTTCGGTCATTCCTGGGGTCCGATCCAGCACTTCCAGATGGCCCGGATGCGGGCACTGGAAACCGGCAAATACCTGTTGCGGGGCACCAATACCGGCATCACCGCCATCATTGACCACAAGGGGCGTGTGCAGGGGCAGATTCCCGCCTTCGAACCCGGCGTATTGAAAGGCGTAATGTACGGCACCCAGGGGATGACGCCGTTTGTGCGGTTTGGACAATGGCCGGTACTGGGACTGTGTTTTCTGGGCCTGGCGATCGGCCTGGTACTGAGCTTGCGGGAGGAGCCGGAACCGGAAGTCCGCCCCCTGTACCACAACTCCAGCGTACCCCGAAAATAGGCAGCGTTTAAAAACGTTCAGCTTCACACCTGCAGGGGGCGGATCGCAGCCCCCTCCTGTATGCGCCGGGCGATTACCAGATAACGCAAGGGGCCACCACTGTCCAGGGCGTTGAAGGGATAGCACGCCACCAGGGCCAACACCGGCTCGTCCGCCTGCAGCGCAATTTCCGAATCACGAACGTCCGTCACCTGGATCTGCACGATCTCAAACCACTGCAATCCCCCATCACGGGACTGCAGTAGGAACTGCTCACCCAGCTCCACTTCCCGCAGGAAGGCAAAGTGGGTATCCCGATGGCCGCCGATGACGCTGACCCCGGCCTGACCTGGCGCCACACTGGCGCTGAGGTGAGCAGGTCCGAACGCCAGGTTGCGGCCACTGGCACCCGCCAGGATCACCAGTTTCTTGTCCTGTTGGGGAAACAACAGACGGGCAATGGGGGAGGTATCCGCCCAGGGCCAGGGGCGATGGGCCCGGCCATCCTGCAGGTGCTTCTGCCAGGCATCGTCCAGCAGGACCTGGGCCAGCTGCGCCTTGGCAGCAAGATAGGCGCTCTCCCCCAGCAACCAGATTGCCCCCACCATCAGTAACAGGGCCAGACGTCTACGCCAGATCCGCATCACAGCCCCCTCCGAATTCAGTGCGCTGCCACAACAGCAGCGCCGCCCCCAGCAACAACAGGCCGATCAACATGTGCCATTGCAGCCCCAACGCCGTGCGGGGATAACCCACACCGGGTGCACTTTGTTGCGAGCCCGCCGGCATGCGATTGGCTACCTGCTCCTGTTGCAGGGCCGTGTCCTGTGGCCGTACCGGGGTTTTGTCCACCGCCACGAAGCTGGTATAGGGCGTCACCAGACGGTGCTCGATGCCCAGGGCTATGATCTCCTGCCGATGCAGGGAAGCATTGCCCTGGCGTACCCCGTCATCCTGCAAATTGGCCACCTTGGCCCGGGCCCACAGGGTGGCAATGCCCTCCCCCTGATCCCCGGCTTGCAGTGTCAGGGCGGTCTGCCAGGGCTGGCCTTGGAACCGGCCTTTGATGACCACACCGCCTGGCGCCTGGTCAAAGCGGGCCTTGATCAACAAAGGCTCCCCCAGAAACAGGTCCGGCACCGGTTGTGGGTACACCTCTGCTGCCGCCCCCTGCACCTGGATCTCTATTTGGGTGAGCGCGGGTTTTTCGATGCGGCCGAACAGCTCTGCCATGCGGGTCTGCACTTCGTCAGTGCTGCCGATATAGGTGTAGGTGCCGCGGCCGAACTCCGCCGCCTTGCGCATGAAGTAGCCGTTAGGCGCGGAGCCAATGCCCACGGTGTACAGCCGCTTATCGCCAATGCGTTGGTGAATCAATTCAAACAGGGCCTGCTCATTGCCCACACTGCCGTCGGTGATGAACACAACCTGGGTCACCGGTACGGTTTCACCCTTATCCTCTCCCCTATCCTCCATCTCCGTCTGCACTTGGGACAGTGCCGCCTGCAGGGGCGCCAACATTTCCGTGCCCCCGTCGGCGGTCAGCCCCTCCACAAAGAAGGATGCGCGCCGCAAGGCCCCGGGTGTGGCCGCAGCCGGGCGAGGAAACAGGGTGCGGTAGCCGGAATCAAAATCGATGACATTAAAGCGATCCTGAGGCCGCAGGCGGCCCAGCGCCATCTGCACCGCCTGCTTCGCCTGCACCATGGACTGGCCGGACATGGAGCCGGAGCTGTCGATGATGAGGATCAGCTCCCGCGGCCCGATTTGCAGGGCTGCCGAGGGCGCCGGCGGCATCACCATGATCAGGCCATGATCCCGACCGGACACCTGCTCCGAAAAATACGCGGCCACCGGTGCCTGGCGGGCCACCGGTTTCCAGCTCAATACAAAATCCCGATCCATGGGCACCGTTTGCCCATGAGGGCGAATCTGGTATTCGCGGCCCGACCGGCCCACCTGGATGGCATGATAGGGCGCATCGAAACCCTCCACATCAAACCCGGCGTTGACGCTGACCTGCAGCGACGCCACCATCTGGTCGGCCGCCGCCTGATGGGTTTGAGGGGGCGAAATCAAATTGGCATCCGGCACCTGGTCGGTGGCGAACGCCCAGCCCTGCACATCCTGGGGCGGCGTTTCCTGCAGAGACGTGCCGGGAATATAGCGGGGGGTGAGGGTCATGGGCAGACGCAGGGAAAACGCCCCCTGCAGGAAGTGCAGGGTCTGCAGAAAGCGCAGCTCCACCGCAACGGTTTCACCGGGACCGATATTGGCCACCTGGGTCGAAAACAGGTTGGGGCGCTGTTGCTGCAGCAGGCCCGCCCGTTTGCCCTGGGCTTTGGCCTGGGTGTAGATGCGGCGGGCCTCCTGCTTCTCCTTGATCTCGCCCTCAATCACCCGCTCCCCGATGCGCAGGCGCATGGCATTGACTGCGCTGTCCTCCGGCAGGGGCAGCACATAGACCGCTTCCACCCATTCCTGACTCGGATTGACAAACTCCTGCCGCAGGGTGACCTGGGACACCAGCCCGCTCACCTGCACATCAAATTCCGCCCGGCTGCGCAGGAAAGGCTGATATCCCCCCTGCTGCCGGATCAACAGACTGCCCGTGCCCACTTCGTCCAGGGAGCCGTAATCCGCCTCCGAAAACGCCAGGGTACCGCAAGAAACAAGGATGAAAAACAAGGCTGCAACAGCCCGTGCAACTGCAGACATAACTGACCCCAAAACAATGATTGACAGGGGCTCAGTACATCACTGGAAAAAGGCAAATCCGGATTGGAATTATGCGCAGGTTGGGAACAAATATGGTGAATTGTGGCAGGGTCAGAACAGCTCCACGCTGTCCCCCGTCGGCAGATCTGTGTGGCGTGGTAAAAGCACTTTAAAACTGGTACCCACCCCTTCCTGAGAAGTCACCTCGATGGTGCCTTCCATTTCCGCCACGAACTCTTTGACCACGGTAATGCCCAGTCCCGTGCCCTGGTGGTGGTGAACATAATCTTCGTAGAGTTGGCTTACAGAACGAAACAGCTTCTGGAGCTTTTCTTCTGACATGCCCTGCCCGGTGTCCTGCACCGAAATCATCACCAGCTCACCGTGTTGCGCATCGTAGCGTGTCGTCACGCTGAATCGGATTTCGCCATGATCGGTATACTTAACGGCGTTCAGACACAATTTTTTGGCCACCTGCGCCAGTCGTTTCGGATCCAGTTCCACCTGCAGTCCCGCTTCGCTGAATTCACTGATGAAGCGCAAGCCTTTCGCCTGGGCCTGTTCAGCGGCCAGGCGCAGCACTTTGCAAAGAACATCCTCCAGCAGCACCTTGCGCCTGGCGGACTGATTGTCCACACTCACGCTGCTCAGATCCTCCAGATCTTCTATCATCTCCATCAGTCGTTCCGCGTTGTCTTTTATCATCTGGATCGCCGAGCGCTCGCGGGAGTTCGCGCCCACCATCTTCGCCTGCAATCGGCTGCTGAAGCCAAGAATGGCATTCATCGGTGTCCGCAACTCATGGGACATTACCCGCAGAAACGTGGACTTCGCCTTTTCTGACAGAGTCACCGCCCGCTCCAGGGCCAAGGTCTTGACCCGGGCCTCCGCGCCCTCCACCAGAGTGAACAGCATATCTTTCATGCGCCCATAGGGCTCCGAACCCGCTTCCGGCATGTTGCGGGCCATCACACTGATGGTGTCGAAGTTGGCGATGGTCCGGTTCTCGAGATCCACAAAGCGGCCTTTGCTCCGCATCTCCAGCATCAACCGCTGCCAGGCATCCTGCCGGTCCTCCAGACCAAAATAGATAACGCCTCCAGCATCGGTCTCGATCAATCCACAACCGGCCACACCCAGCCGCTCCAGGGTCTGATTGAGCAGGGCGCCAAGTTGGTCATAGTCATTGCACGCGTAACTTTTTTCCAGAAAGCGGATGATTTCCCCCAACTGGCTGCTGGCGGACATGGACAGCATGGCGATATCGCTGGCCTCCCGCAGCTGGTTCTCAAGGGTAGAGATCTGCCGCCGCTGGCTGAAAAATTGGTCCAAAGCGGAATACAGCCCATCAAATCCCGAGAAAACAGGCACATAGAGCACCAGACGGCACTGCCAGAAGGGGTCCAGATCGACCGCCCCCGGTTGGCGCTGGAACAGGATCAAATGTTCATAGGGCTGGACCACGAACTCATCCTGCAAGGCCTTGAGCAGAAGCCCGTGATTGGCAGGGGTCACTTCCAGCAACGCCACGGCCGCAGTAGCCGCCTGGCTCGACAGGGCCTCCACTCCACCCAGCGGCTGCAATAGACACCCCAGTGTCCGCTCCAGCTCCGAAAGGGCCAGTTCTGAGCGGGTTTGCTCCTCCACCAGCAATAGCACTTGCAGTCCGTTGCGCGCGTTCACAGCCGTCCTTGTCGATAACCAACCTGTTATAAATTAACTCGTTCTAGTACAAGCCTAGTGCAGGTGCGCCTGTTTTGCAGGCTGACCACAGCCGGTACCAAATTTGTATGTTTTGGACATTGAATCAACCTGGTGCATCTAGGAATCTGTTGAGGCCGTACCATAACAAGACGAACAAGACGAGGTCAGGGCATGGACAAGGTCGAGGACACGCAAACCCACTACCGCACCTGCAATATTTGTGAGGCCAGTTGTGGCCTGGTCATCCAGCATCAGAACGGGCGCATCGTCTCCATCAAGGGGGATGCACTGGACCCGTTGTCAGAGGGCCATATCTGCCCGAAAGCGGTGGCACTGCAGGACCTGCAGGAAGACCCGGACCGCCTGCGCAAGCCCCTGAAGAAAACCGCCGACGGCTGGCAGGAAATCGAATGGCAGCAGGCCTTTGACGAAATCGCCAGTAACCTGCAGCGTATCCAGGACCAGTATTCGAAAGACGCCGTGGGCCTGTATGTGGGCAACCCCACCGCCCATAATCATGGCGCCCTGTTGATGCTGGCTCCGTTTATTGCCGCACTGGATACCCGCTCCCGCTTTTCCGCCACCTCCTGCGACCAATTGCCCCACATGCTGGCCTGTAAAGAGATGTTCGGCCATTTCGCCAACTTCCCCATACCGGACCTGGATCGCACCGATTATTTTCTGTGTCTGGGGGCCAATCCACTGGCCTCCAATGGCAGTGTGATGACCGCGCCCAACATCAAAAGCCGGCTGCAACGATTGCAGCAACGGGGCGGCCGCTTTGTGGTGCTGGACCCCCGCCGCACAGAATCCGCCGAGATCGCCTCGGAGCATCAGTTCATCAAGCCCGGCACCGACGCCCTGTTGCTTCTGGCCCTGCTCAACGTGATCTTCACGGAAGGCCTGCACAGCGAAGGCGCCGCCCGCGGCCAGTTGAAGAACCTGCAGGAACTGCAACAGGCGGTGCAGCCTTTCAGCCCCGCCCAGGTAGCCCCCATCACCGGTATCGCCGCAGCAGATATTCAGCGCCTGGCCCGGGAGTTCGCCGCCGCCCCCCGCGCCATCGCCTATGGTCGGGTCGGGGTATCCACCTCGCAATTCAGTTCCATCAATGCCTGGCTGATCTATGCGTTGAACATTGTCACCGGCAACCTGGACAAAGCCGGGGGGCTCATGTTCACCCTGCCGGCCATTGATCTGGTGGGGCTGTCGGCGGCCCTGGGGGAAACCGGCAGCTTTGACCGCTGGCGTTCCCGGGTGCGCAACCTGCCGGAATTCGCCGGCGAAATCCCGGTGGCCACCATGGCGGAGGAAATCCTCACCCCCGGTGCAGGGCAGATCAAAGCCATGATCACCCACGCCGGCAACCCGGTGCTGTCGGTGCCCAACGGCAAGCTGCTGGAGCAGGCCTTCGAGCAACTGGAATACATGGTCAGCATCGACATCTATCTGAATGAGACCACCAAACACGCCGACATCATTCTCCCGCCCACCGGCCCCCTGGAACACGGTCACTATGAACTGGGCCTGCACGGGGTGGCCATCCGCAACACGGTGAAATACTCCCCGCCGCTGCTGACACCGCCGGAAGGGGCCCTGCACGACTGGCAGATTCTGGCCGAACTGACCGCCCGCCTGGAGTCCACCTCTGCCCTGAAGAAAATCGGCGCCCGCACCAAGCTGGCCTTCATTCGCCGCCTCACCGATGAGGGTCTGCTGGACTGGTTGCTCCGGCTGGGGCCTTACGGCAAAGGCCTGCCACTGCAGTTTCTTAGACAGTTCATCCGCAATGGACTGCACTCTTTCGCCCAAGGCAGGCGGGGGCTGAGCGCCGCCCTGCAATCCTCCGCCTATGGCAGCCTGGCCGAGCACTGCCCGCTGCCCTTCCCGCCACTGGATTTGCAGGTGGTGAAAGAACACCCCCATGGCATTGACCTGGGGCCATTGCAGCCCATGTTGAGTCACCGCATCTTCACCCGGGACGGCCTCATCGACCTGGCACCGGAGCTGTTTGTGCAGGACCTGAAACGGCTGCAAGCGAATCTGCCGGAGGCTGGCCCGGAGGAGGAGCTGCTGCTGATCGGACGCCGCCATGTGCGCAGCAATAACTCCTGGATGCACAACAGCTCCCGCCTCATCAAAGGCAAGAATCGCTGCAACCTGATGATGGCCAGCGCCGATGCCGCCCGCAGAGGCTTGCAGGATGGCGAATGGGTCAGTGTGCAATCCGGCACCGGCACGGTGACGTTACCGCTCTGGGTCAGCGACGACATCATGCCCGGTGTGGTGAGCATGCCCCACGGCTGGGGCCATCACCGGGCAGGCACCGCCCTGGCCAAGGCCGCCACCCGCGCCGGCGTCAGCATGAACGACATCACCGACCACAACCTGGTGGACGGCCTCACCGGCATGGCGGTGATCAACGGGGTTCCGGTGCAAGTGAATGCCTGTGCCGAACAACCGGTGCATCACTCTCAAACGGCGGCGGTATCACACTGAATAAGGCGGTATCCCTATGACTGAACTGAAACATACTTTTTGCCGGGTTTGCGAACCCTCCTGTGCCCTGGTGGCGGAAGTGGACAACGACCGCCTGATCAAGTTGATGCCCGACCGGGATCACCCCGTCACCCGCGGTTTCGCCTGTCACAAAGGCATCAACTTCCAGGCCATTCACCAAGACCCGGACCGCCTGGATGTGCCCCTCAAACGCAGTAACAGCAAAACCGAACCCGGCCAGTTCACGGAACAAAGCTGGGACAACAGCCTGGCGGACATCGCCGGGCAATTGCAGTCGATCCGGGAACGTTTCGGCAACGACGCCATCGCCGCCTATGTGGGCAACCCCACCGCGTTCAATGCCCTGGGCAGCCAGGCCATGATGTCGTTCTTCACCCAGTTGGGCATGCGCCGCCTGTTCAACTCCGGCACCCAGGATTGCAGCAACAAATTTGCCGGTGCCGAGGCGGTGTTCGGCACCAGCACCCTGCACCCGATTCCTGACCTGGCCCGCACCCGCTACGCGCTGATTCTGGGTGAGAATCCCAAAGTGTCCCACATGTCCTTTGTCTCCATGGCCAACCCCATGGCGCAACTGAAACAGGCGAAGAAAAACGGGGCCACCATCCGCTTCGTCAATCCCCGCCGCATTGAATCGGCCACCAACGCCACCGGCGATGTGCTGCAGATCAAACCGGATACGGACCTGTATTTTCTTGCCGCCCTGCTGCATGAGATCGACCGCCATGTGGGATTCGACCGCAATGTATTGGTTGAGCACGGCAAACACGTGGAGGGGCTGCGCCAGTTCATCGCGCCCTATGATGCCGAGTCGGTGGCGGACGTAACCGGCATCGACGCCGCCGCCATTGTGCAGACCGCGCTGGATTTCGCCCGTGCCGAGTCCGCCTGCGTGCACATGTCCACCGGCGTCAACATGGGGCGCCAGGGCACCCTCTGCTATTGGCTGCTGCAAATGCTCAGTTTCGTCACCGGCAACCTGGATAAGCCCGGGGGCAACCTGTACAGCCTGGGCTTTTATCCCGCCGCCAAGGCCGGCGCCCTGAAAAATCCCGACCCGGAAGCACTGTTCTTCCAAACCGAACACGGTGAGCTGCGCACCATTCGCGGCGCCCTGCCGGGCAACCTGCTGCCGGACCTGATCCTGAACGACAGCCAGCCCATCAAGGCCCTGATCATCATCGCTGGTAACCCGGTGCTGTCCATGGGAGGCGAACAGAAAATCCGCGAGGCATTCGAACAGCTGGAGCTGATCATCGTGCTGGACCTGGTGCGCAACGCCAGCGGCGAGTATGCGGATTACCTGTTGCCCTGTGCCGACATGCTGGAGCGGCCGGACATCAATATCTGCGGTCTGGGCATGCAGTATGAACCCTACGTCCAATACACCGACGCGGTGGTGCCCCCCACAGCCCAGCGCAAGCCGGAGTGGTGGATCCTGGGCAAGCTGGAACAGGCCATGGGCCTGCATTCCCTGTTCGATAACAACGACAACCCGGACCCGTTCGGCCGCCTCAACCGTATGCTGGGCTATGCCGAGCTGTCCCTGGAGCAGTTGAAATCCGCCCCCTGTCAGTCAGTGACTCTGCCCCCGATTCCCACCGGCCGTTTCTACAGCGAGTGGCTGCAAACCGAGGATAAAAAAGTGGACTGCTGTCCACCCCTGTTCGCTGCAGCCATCGAACAGGCTCACCAGATTTTCCTGGAATTGCGCGCCGAGCCTGCGGATCAGCTGAAACTGATCAGCCTGCGCACTAACTACATGCAGAACAGCTGGTACCACAATGTGAGCGAGCTGAAGCGGGAACACCAATTGGAAAATCCGCTGCATATCGCTCCGCAGGACGCGGCTGAGCGCAACCTGACCGAAGGCCAGCAGGTTCAGGTGTTCAATCAGTGGGGCAGGGTTACGGCGACCATTCGACTGGATGAAAGCTTGCGCCCGGGCACCGTGGCCATGACCCACGGCTGGGGCAATCAACGTACACCCGGCCTGCGCATTGCCCGGGAATACCCCGGCACCAACGTCAACCAACTGTTGCCCACCGGACCCGGCAGCTTTGAGAAACTCAGTAACCAGGCCCACATGACGGGGATCAAGATCACGGTGGAAGCGCTCTAGCGAGGCCCAGTGATTCTGTTTATAGTGAGGCTGCCCGGTTATCCTGAGGTCGCGCTGGAGTCGCTGTGAGGAACGTTCATGTTCAGTCTACCGGAATCGCTGCAGATCCCCTTTGTGTTCGGCCTGATCCTGGCGGCCACCGTCATGATGGCCAGCAACCGGGTACGCTACGACATGATCGCGCTGCTGATGGTGCTGGCGCTGATGCTCAGTGGTGTGCTGACGGTGCCCGAAGCCCTGGCCGGCTTTGGCAATTCCGTGGTGATCCTGATCGCCGCACTGCTGGTGATCGGGGAAATGCTGGATCGCACCGGTGTCGCCCGCAGTGTGGGGGATTGGATTCTCACCAAGGGCGGTAAGAGTGAGATCCGCTTACTGGCCCTGATCATGCTCAGCAGCGCCGTACTCAGCGCCATCATGAGCTCCACTGCCGTGGTGGCCATATTCATACCGGTGATCCTGCGCATCGCCATGCAAACCGGCCTCAATCCCTCCAAATTATTGCTGCCCATGTCCTATGCGGCCCTGGTGAGCGGGATGCTCACCCTGATTGCCACACCACCCAACCTGGTGATCAGCGGTGAGCTGGAAGCCAAGGGATTTGCTCCGCTGGGCTTTTTCAGTTTCGCCCCACTGGGGCTGCTGGTGTTGGCATTGAGTATGCTCTACCTGATCGGTGTCGGACGCCGCTGGCTGCCGGACCAGCCCCGCAACCCCTCCCAGCAGCATTATGGCCGTTCCCTGCGGGACCTGTGGGAGGACTACCGCGTCCACCGCGAGACCACCCCGCTGCGGGTGCAGCAGGAATCCCCCCTGTGCCAACAACCCATTGGCACCTGTGGCCTGCATCAGAACTATGGCGTGCGGATTCTGGAAGTGGTGCGGCCGCAACGGGGTGGCTCCGACCATTTTCCAGGGCCCTCTGCGGATTTTGTGCTGCATGCCGGTGACATCCTGCTGGTGGCCGGTCAACCCGACCTCACCCAGCTTATGATGCAGGCGCAACACCTGAGCCCTCACCGTTTGAGCCGGCGCGATGAGCAACGCTCCATTTGGGAATTGGGTGCCGTCAGTGTGCTGATTCACCCCAATTCCAAGCTCATCGGCCACAGCATTGTGGAGGCCGGATTTCGCAGCCACTACGGGTTGGATGTGATGGGCTTGCGCCGCAATCAAACTGCCATTGTGGAATTCGTGCAGGAGAAGCTGGCGGCGTCCGACAGCTTGCTGGTAGTGGGCCCCTGGTCCCGCATCAATAAATTGCAGGCGCAGAATCACGATTTTGTGTTGCTGGAATCCCCCCTGGAAGCGAGGGACCTGGTGCCCGCTCACCAACGCATGCCCATCGCGATTCTGATCACCCTGGCCATGGTGGTGGCCTCGTTATTCAACTGGATTCCGTTGGTGGCAACGGTGATGATTGCGGCCCTGGCCAGCGTGGTGACCCGCTGCCTGTCCGCCCAGGATGCCTATCGTTCCATCCACTGGAGCAGTCTGGTGCTGTTGGCCGGCATGCTGCCCCTGGCGGATGCTCTGCAAAAAACCGGCGGCACCCACCTGATCGTGGACAGCCTTTTGCTGGCGGTGGGGGATGCCTCGCCGGGCATGCTGCTTACGGTGCTGTTTTTTGTCACCGTGCTGCTCACCAACATCCTCTCCAACACCACATCGGCCGTGCTCATGGCGCCCATCGCCCTGGGCGTGGCGGAGGCCATCGGGGTGTCCCCCTATCCACTGGCTGTGGCTGTGCTGTTGGCCGCCTCATCGGCCTTTCTGACTCCGGTGGCCTCGCCGGTAGTGACCCTGGTGGTGGAACCCGGCCACTATCGATTCAGTGATTTCGCCAAACTCGGCAGTGTCATGGTGCTGATGGTGTACGCCGTCACCCTGCTTCTGGTGCCGCTGTTGTTTCCCTGGTGAGCGCGGCGCTCTAGCGGGCCGAATCCCCACTCAAGTACCCCACCACCATTTCCGTGAGCCCCCGGGTGATTTCGTCCTGGGACATCATCATGCGGGGCTGGCCGATGTAGCGCACCATGGTGAACATGACGCTGTTGGCGATAATGAAAATGCGAACGTGCAGATCCTCAATGGGCGTGTTCTGGTAATGCTTGAGAAAATACACCCGGGACAGGTCCATGAAGGTTTGCTGCAGAATATCCATCACCCGATCGGTGGGCAGGCTGTGCCAATTGCGCACCAATTCCAGATAGAGCCCATCCCGGGAGTTCAGCAGGGCAAATCCGAACTGAATGATCAGGTGTACGTTGTTGCGTAAACCGGCGGTGCCGCCCGCCGGTTCAGCTCCGGCTGCGGCCTGCTCCAGCATCGGCAAGCGCCGCAAGGCCTCGGCAATCTCGTTGGCCAGCTTGTCCACCAGCGCTTCCACCAGGGAATCCTTGTCGTCGAAATACTGATAAAGGGAACCCACACTAACCCCGGCGGTTTCGGCAATGTGGTGCGTGGTGATGCCATCCAGCCCCAGCTCGGTCACACATTTTGCGGTGGCTTCAATGAGGGCGTCCACCATCTGCCGGGATCGTTTCTGCTTGGGTTTTTTGCGCATCACTCTGCTCCGGTTTCGCCGCAGCCTAATCAGGTTATGTAGATTTCTGTAACCAGGCCCTAATGCGAATTGAATACGAACAAATATTCGCATTAATCTGTTCAGACATCAAGAAGCTTGAACTGAGTGCCCGATTTAGCTTGCCCAAATGAGAGAGCCCATCATGAACCAAGCCGAACATATTATTCCGACCCGCGCCCGCCCGTTTGAGAAGACCGGCAAAAAGACCCCCTTCTGGCTGAAACGCCTGTTAGGGCGTGAACTGGCCCCCAGCCGGGATGAGTATCGCGCCGTGACCGACGCCCTGTGGGACGGCGACCAGCCTATGGACGACCTGGTGACCTGGATGTTTGAGGAGAACCCCAAACAGCGCCGCGCCCAGATCCAGAAAGCCTTTGAAGGGGATCTCACCGATGCACCCCTGGCGGTGCTGGACTTTTTTGACACCCTTAACACACCGCCGGCGTGGATCGACTTCGACCTGATCGAAGAAGGCGTCGACTTCATCCACAGTGTCGGCATCAGCGCAGGCTATGTACTGAGGGATCTGGCCTTGATGGGCGGTTACATGCTGTCCGGCTTCAACCAATCCCTGGTGATGACCGGTGCCCTCAACAAAGGCACCGCCCAACGCATCGCGGAAACCGGCAAATGGTGGATCGACTGCACCGAACATAACGGCATGCGCCCGTTCGGCCCCGGCTACAAATCCACCCTGCACGTGCGCATGGTGCATTCCCTGGTGCGCCGCGGCCTGGATAAACATCCAGATTGGGATCACGCCCGCTGGGGGCGCCCCCTCAGCCAGATCGACATGGTGGCCACCTATCTGGGCTTCAGCGTGGTGATGATTCTGGGCCTGCGCAAAATGGGCATTCCAGTGTTGCCACGGGAATCCCGCGCGGTCATCCATTTGTGGTCCTACGCCTGCTGGATCATGGGGGTGGAAGAAAAGTGGCTGGTGCAATCCGAAGCCGAAGGCATGGTGTTGTTGAACCACACCTACGCCACCCAAAGCCTGCCGGACGCCACCAGTAAAGAATTGGCCAAGTCCCTGTCGGAAGAACCCCTGGAGCGCAGCTACAACCGTTTTCAGAGTTTGAAGCGCAAATTGTCCTATCACCAGCATCTGGGCATGAGCCAGTATTTTCTGGGCAAGGACAAAATGGCCAAGCTGGGCTTTGAAGACCTGGGCCTGCCCTGGTATCCCCTGGTTTCCAACGCGCCCAGAGCTTTGCTTTACACCGCTGAACATTTCCTGCCGGGGCAACGCAAGCGCCAGCAGACGCTGGGCCGCCAGGCTCAGATGGATATGTTGGCGTCTATGTTTGGCGAGAAGGAACACGCCATTATCAACCCGGATACGGATCATCCTGCGCACGTTTAACCCAAGAGAGAGCTGCATAGGAATCATTAAGTAGGGTAAATAAAAATGATAATGGACCTGATACACGAACAACGGGCCGGGCTGCACCTGAAACAGACCCTGCCTGGCGAAAAAGGCCTGCCCCTGTTGGGCCACAGCCTGGATTTTTTGTACCGACCGGTGGAAACCGCCCTGCGTTTTGAAGGCAAGCACGGCCCGGTATTCTGGCTTTCCATTTTCGGCATGACGGCCGTGGTCCTGGTAGGCCCGGAAGCCAACAAGCTGGTGTTGCTGGATCGCGATAAAGCCTTTTCCAATTCCAAGGGTTGGGATTTCTTCATCGGCCAGTTCTTCAAGCGCGGCATCATGCTGCTGGATTTTGATGAACACAAATTCCATCGCGGCATCATGCAGGCGGCCTTTAAAAAGCAGGCCCTGATGCAATATGTGGATCGCATGAACCCGGTCATCGAATACGACCTGGGGCGCTGGTGCTACAGTAAGGTACGCAAGAATTTCAAAGTGCTGCCCGCCATCAAACAATTGACCCTGGACATCGCCACAGAGGTGTTCATGGGGGAAAAGCTGGGGCCAGAGGCCGACGAGATCAATAAAGCGTTCGTGGATTGCGTGCTGGCGGGCACCGCCCTGATTCGGTATCCGGTGCCCGGAGGCCGCTGGTCACGGGGTTTGCAAGCGCGTAAAAAACTGGAAGCGTTTTTCGGGTCTCGGGTTGCAGAAAGACGTCGTAATCCGGGTCCCGACCTATTCAGCCAACTGTGCCTGGCGGAAGATGAGAACGGCCAGCGTTTCAGCGACGAAGACGTGGTCAATCACATGATCTTCCTGATGATGGCAGCTCATGACACCTCCACACTCACCATGAGCGCCATGTTCTACTATCTTGCCAAGAATCCACAGTGGCAGCAGAAACTGCGCCAGGAATCGCAGGCATTCGGTAAACCCACCGTGGGCTATGAAGACCTGGACCAGCTCACCGGCATCGAAATGGTGATGAAGGAAGCCTTGCGCCTGATCCCACCGGTGCACGGTATTCCGCGGCGCACCGTGAAAGATGTTGAGTTCAACGGCCACACCATTCCGGCGGGCACCTTTATCATCGTCAGCCCGTTTGTGACCCATCATATGGAACAGCACTGGCCGGACGCAGAGCGATTTGATCCCGAGCGTTTCAATGCAGAAGCCCGCAAGGAGCAACATCCCTACCAGTTCATTCCCTTCGGTGGTGGTGCCCACAAATGCATTGGACTGCACTTTGCCGAGCTGCAGATCAAAACCGTGATGCACCAGATTCTGCTGAATTTCCGCTGGGAAGTACCGGCCAATTACACCATGCCGATTAACTTTACCACCTTACCCAATCCCGCCGACGGATTGCCGGTAAAACTGATTCGTCTGTAGTAAGGAATTCATATGACCACGCCCATACACAAAACCATCTTCATCACCGGCTGCTCCTCCGGCATCGGCCGCGAGGCCGCCAAACTGTTCCAAAGCAAAGGCTGGAATGTGGTGGCCACTATGCGTAACCCGGATGCAGAGCAGGAGCTGACCCAGCTGGAGAACGTCATCTGCCCCAAGCTGGATGTGCACGACACCGCGTCAATAGAAGCCGCCGTGCAAACGGCATTGGATCAATTCGGCTACATCGATGTCCTGGTCAACAATGCGGGCTATGCCTTGATGGGCGCCTTCGAAACATTGGATGCCGACCAGATCCGGCGCCAGTTCGAAACCAATGTATTCGGCTTGATGGAAGTCTGCCGGGCCGTGCTGCCTCACTTCCGCAGCCGCAACTCGGGCGTATTGATCAACGTGGCCAGCATGGCCGGGCGCTTCCCGTTGCCCCTGTACAGTGTGTACAACTCCAGCAAGTTCGCTGTGGAAGGCTTCACCGAAACCCTGATTTATGAACTGGAACACTACAACATCAAGGTGAAGCTGATCGAACCCGGCGCCACCAACACCAACTTCTTCGGCCGTTCCAGTGACCGTGGCAACGGTACCGGCATTAAAGACTATGACGCGTATACCAAGGAAGTCTTCGACATCATGGATTCCATCGGACCGGCTGGCTCCACCAGTGCAGGCGCCGCCAAAGTGGTATACCAGGCCGCAACCGACGGCAGCAACAAACTGCGCTATGCCTCCGGCACCGACGCCAAGGCCTTCCTGCTGGCCCGCCGCCTGTTACCGGATCGACTGTTCAACCGCTCCATCAAAATAAGCCTCACCCCCTGGGCTTTGAATTCAGTGGGCCGACTCTTCTATCGCGTATAGGCGCGTATAGAAATTTTCTCTCTTGTACCCTTCGTGTACGTTTTACAGAGCCATCAGCGGAATGCTGTATGGCTCTTTTTTTCTCATCCCTGACCGACAGCGCGCTCTTTTTTGCTAACGAAGTACACTGCCGCCAGGATTATCGCATGGATCGGATTGAATAACGGGAAGATATTAAGAGCAAGCAACGCAACGATCTGACCTAGTTTGCGTTTTGAAATCGCAAACGTCATCCAAAAGCATAGGGCAAGATGAAGCATGGACATCGTCAAAAATATTGTTGCGAAATCGGGGTTAGCCTGATCCTCCCTCATAAACTCAGTGAGCGCAGGGTACGTAATCACCAATGCCATAAGCCAACTCAGCACGATGAAGATTTTTCTCCAGATCCCCAGGCTAGTGAAGGTGTATTCCGCGTTCTCAGAATTAATCAACTCAGACTCTGGTTTTTCGTATACATTTTCCATATATCACATCACTCGCTTTGAACTTTCCAATGGAGTTCACTGGTGAGCCGCATCATATCAGTTTATATACGAATCTTGAGATCTAATTACAGAAGTCCGCCCCCCTCACGCAATATTCCGAAACGCCCTTTTTTCCGGATCGGTGGGCAAATTATCCATCAACGACTTTCGCAGATTGCGGTAGTTGTACCGTGCACTGAGCCGATCCGCACCAGGGATATGATAGTGGGCAAAGGTGCCCGCCTTGTTGGCCAGCTTGTAGGCCAGGGCCGCTTTGTGCCACTTGCGGTCCCGTGGCAGTTCATACACATCCGCCAGTTCATTTCCCAGGCACATACGGCTCAGCTCATTGAGTAGCCCTTCCGGCAGGTTAAACGTGGGTTGCCCGGCCAGTGCATTGATCACCACCTGGGCCAGCATGCGGCTTTCCTCATTGGGGCTGTATTGGCGTTCGCGGATGCGTTCATATTGATAGATCTCCTCTTCCAGCGAATCCGTCAACATCTCCTCACAGACACCATTCAAATGAGCACCGTAACGCCAGTAATGATGCACCGCTTTTTTGTCGTCTTCTTTCAGGCGCGCGCCCATTCGCTCCATGCCCCGCAGGGACAAATAATCGAATTCGATGACGGTGAACGCCATGTCCTCCTGGTTTACCGGTTCGTCGTATAGCTCCGTTTCCCAACCGCGCTGTTTCAGGTATTTGCGCACCATGGCGTGCAGCAGACGCACCTCCATCACCGTGCGATGGCCGGGGCCACCCACCTGCAGGCCGCCGGGCACCAGCATATTGTGAGTCATTTGCCCGGTTTCATAAATGCGCCGCAACACGTCCTGGTGCAAACGTCCGGTGGCCACCAGCACATGAGCGGCCTTGCTGAGGGAATAGCCCTCCACCAGGCTGCTCACCAGCAGGGCGATGCCACGCACGCCGGCAAAGGCCAGCAGCACCTGGCGGGCGTGCTCGATCTGCTCCCAATCCACCCAGGCTGGCACGGTGTTCATGTGCTCCACATAGGCGGCGAAGTCCCCGCCTTCTGTGCGAGCCCGGCGCAACACCTCATCGATCATCTGGGAGGGGCGCCCGCGCTCGATCCGGGCCGCCACCGCATCTGCCAGCGGGTCGCAGGTATAGCGCATGCGATCCATCACCTGGTCGGCGTATTTTTGCTTCCAAATTAGATTTACGGGCAGTTGGGCAGTCATGGGTGGCTCCTGAAATTATTAGGTCCTTAAACGAGTCAGTCCTTAAATGGGTCAGTCTGGAAACAGAGAATCCAGAAGATAGGACCGGGGTCTTCACACGGGTTGGCATTTGCCTGAGCTTTGAGCATAATCCAAGTAATTACTTGGTTAGTACTTGGTTTTCATGGCTGACAACTGATGACGAACAGCACTCCACCCCTGAGTAGCCTACTCACAACCCCACTCAATACCCTGAGCAAGCAGCCCAAACAGCCCCGGGCCATGCAGACGGTGCAACGCATCATCGCCGCCACCGGCGAGCTGGTGATTGAATCCGGGCTCGAGGCCCTCACCACCAACAAGGTGGCGGAGCGCGCCAACTGCAACATCGCCACCCTGTACCAGTACTTTCCCAACAAACAGGCGCTGCTGAGTGCACTGATTCAGACCTATCTCAACGAGATGACCCGGCGCCTGAACGATTTGCTGGAACAGTTGGGGGATGTGTCAGTGGAGGAATCCACCCGCCTTTGGGCCACCCTCGGCATTCAGTACTTTCGCCAAAGTGGTGGGGTGATGGCAGAACTGCTGAAGAGTCAGTACATTCTCTCAACCCTGCCGGAAGGGCGTGAATTTGAGCGCCGGCTGATGGAGGCCATGCACCGTTTCCTGAGCCGCCAACGGGAGCAACTCACGGTGCCGGACCTGGACCGGGCGGTGTACGTGGCCTTTACGGCGGGATCGTCCCTGTTGTCCAAACATCTGCTGGAACCGGTACCCTATTATCGGGATGAGGAGATCGTCGAGGAGCTGGTGTACCTGATGCGGCGTTACTTTTACACCGCAGATTCCAAACCCCAGTGAATGCCCGCGTTGGCCTGCAATTGCTCCCGTAACACCTCACCCATGGCCAGGTAGGGGGTCAGGAACCCACCGCTGCGGCCGCTTTCCGCCTCGATCTCATCCTGGCGCCGGGCCAGGCAATAGGCCGCATCCACCAGCATCGCTGCCGTGCCGCCGTGGCCGGGGTCCCAATGGGTATGCATCCAGCCTTTCAGTTTTTTACCAGACGCCGTCACTCCCACTGCCTTGAACCCGCAAGGCCCGTTGCGGGCAATTTGCCGATCCGTGGGCCCGCTGCCCTCCTTCGGCCCCAGGCGGTGCAGAAGGCGCCCGCTGCGGGAACGGGGATCGGCCTCCACAAACAAACGGGTAAGACGGGTTTCCAGCTCCGCCTGCAAACGCTTCAGGGGGCCACGACCCGCCAGTTTGGCCTCCCGATACGTGAACTGATCCCCCCATGGATACCCCAGCAAAGCGTGGCTGCGCCGCACCACTCGCGCATTGATCTGGCCCAGGGGAAAAGGCATCACCCACTGACCGAAGTCCGCATCAAACTGTACCTGCTCCAGATCCGGGCAGTGGGGCCCCTGCAGCTGGTCCGGCGGGTTCAGGCTATAGGGGTTGGCGATCATGTCCGCCATGGCGGGATCACTGGCCACCGCCTCCATCACCCCTTTACCACTGGCAAAACTGCCCCCGCTCACCGCGATATGGCCGTGGCTGAAAAAGTTGGTGATGTGAGTGCAGTACTCGCCATACTGGGCCAGCGCCCCCTGCTGCATCCGATGCACCAGGTATTCCGAGGGGATGGAGTCCAAACCGCAGCAATTGACGATCTTGACCTTGCCGGCCTGGGCCGCCGGGTCGTGAGTGTCCATCATGTGCCGCAGCCAGTGCAGCTCGCCACACAGATCCGCCATATGAGTGCCGTGGGCAATGCAGGCTGCCACCATCTCGCTGGCGTACCGCGCCCCCGGCGCCACCGTGGAGGCCAGCACCCGGGTTTGAGGGGCCACCTGATCCGCCGCCGCCCGGTCCGAGCCGGGCACGATAAATATCGGCAGCTCTGGGTTGCCGATCTCGGCCCGGACCCGCTCCAACCGGGCCCGATCCCGACCGGCGATGGCCCAACGCAGCCGATTCCCATACTGCCGCTGCAGGTACAACGCCGCCGGACGGCCCGTATGGCCAGTGGCGCCCCATAAAATGATGTCGAATGGCCTGTCCTGCATGAATGCTTCCTGCGCTCGGGAAAATAGGGCAAAAACGCCCGTTTATGTGTGTCAAAGCGCAGACCTTAACCCAGTTGCCCACTGCCCCGTCACCACCGCCCAGACGTGTCTCCCAGCCGCTATTTGGTGTATCCTGCCGGATTCCCTGAAGCGTCATCAGCCACACCAGCTACCGGCATCAAAGCGGGCTCGCCCCTATCTGTTGCCCGCCGGGTGCGGTATCCTTATCCCCCTTAATTTGGCCCTGAAAATTGGCCTTTTAAATTGACCCTTTGAGAAAATTGGCATTTCCGAGAGTTTTCAGTCGATGGAAGAACAGTACCAACCGCAGCAGATCGAGGCGGAAGCCCAGCAGTATTGGGAGCAGAACAAGAGCTTTGAAGTCACCGAACAGGCCGACAAGGAGCCTTACTACTGCCTGTCCATGTTCCCTTACCCCAGTGGCCGCCTGCACATGGGCCATGTGCGCAACTACACCATCGGTGACGTGGTCAGCCGCTTCCAGCGCATGCTCGGCAAAAACGTGATGCAGCCCATGGGTTGGGATGCCTTCGGGCTGCCCGCCGAAAACGCCGCCATCAAAAACAAAGTGGCGCCCGCCAAGTGGACCTACGAAAACGTCGAGTACATGAAAGGCCAGCTAAAGCGCCTGGGCTTTGGCTACGACTGGAACCGGGAGCTGGCCACCTGCCGCCCCGAATACTATCGCTGGGAACAGTGGTTCTTCACCAAGCTGTTTGAGAAAGGCCTGGTGTACAAAAAAATGGCCACGGTGAACTGGGACCCGGTGGATCAAACCGTACTGGCCAACGAACAAGTCATCGACGGCCGCGGCTGGCGCTCCGGCGCATTGGTGGAACGCAAGGAAATCCCCCAGTGGTTTGTGAAAATCACCGATTACGCTGAAGAACTGCTGGCCGACCTCGACAAACTGGAGCACTGGCCCGAACAGGTCAAGACCATGCAGCGCAACTGGATCGGCCGCTCAGAAGGCGTCGAGCTGCAGTTTGAGATGGACGGCAACGAGCCGTTGACCGTGTACACCACCCGCCCCGACACCCTAATGGGTGTGAGCTATGTGGCCGTGGCCGCACAGCATCCTCTGGCCAAGCAGGCTGCCGAGGGCAACGCCGAGATCGCCGCCTTTATTGAAGACTGCAGCCACAACAAAGTGGCCGAGGCCGACATGGCGACCATGGAGAAAAAAGGCATATTCACCGGGCTGATGGCCACGCACCCCATCACCGGCAACCAAGTGCCCGTGTGGATCGCCAACTTTGTGTTGATGGATTACGGCTCGGGTGCTGTCATGGCCGTGCCGGCCCACGATCAACGCGATTACGAATTTGCCAAGCAATACGATCTTGCCGTTCAGCAGGTGATCGAAGCGCGCAACGGCGAAGAGGTGGACCTGACCAAAGCAGCCTTCACCGAGAAAGGCACCCTGATCAACTCCGGCCAGTTCGATGGCTTAAGCTCCGAAGACGCCTTCAAGGCCATCGCCGAATTCCTGCAAAGCCAGGGCAAGGGGCAGGTAAAAGTAAACTATCGTTTGCGCGACTGGGGTGTGTCCCGCCAGCGCTATTGGGGTACCCCCATTCCCATGATCAACCTGGCAGACGGCAGCGCCGTGCCCACCCCACCGGAACAGTTACCGGTGCAACTGCCCGAAGACGTGGTCATGGACGGCGTGCAATCCCCCATCAAGGCCGATCCAGAGTGGCGCAAAACCACCTTTAACGGTGCGGCCGCCGAGCGCGAAACCGATACCTTCGACACCTTCATGGAGTCGTCCTGGTATTACGCCCGTTACTGCAGCCCCAACGACGATACCCAGATGCTGGACCCGGAAAAGGCCAACTACTGGCTGCCGGTAAACCAGTACATCGGCGGTATTGAGCACGCCATCCTGCACCTGCTGTATTCCCGCTTCTTCCACAAGCTGATGCGCGATTTCGGTTTGGTGAACTGCGACGAACCCTATGAGCGCCTGCTGTGCCAGGGCATGGTGTTGGCGGACTGCTTCTACCGTGAAGACGAAAAAGGCGGCAAGAATTGGATAGCCCCCACCGACGTGGAACTGAACGACGCCAAACAATACGTGTTGAAAGCAGATGGCCAGCCCGTGCTGCACGACGGCATGAGCAAGATGTCCAAGTCCAAGAACAACGGCATCGACCCACAAGTGATCATCGACCAGCACGGTGCCGATACCGTGCGTCTGTTCATGATGTTCGCCGCACCGCCGGAGCAATCCTTGGAATGGTCCGACAGTGGCGTGGAAGGCGGCAACAAATTCCTGCGTAAAATCTGGCGTATGGTGACCACCCATCTGGAGCAGGGTGACGCACCGGCATTGGATAAGAGCAGCCTCAATGAGCAGCAAAAAGATCTGCGCCGCAAGCTGCACGAAACCATCGCCAAGGTGAAAGACGATTACGATCGCCGCCTCACCTTCAACACCGCCATTGCGGCCGTGATGGAACTGTCGAACCACATGGCCAAGCTGGATGACGATGGCCGCCAGAGCCGCGCGGTCATGCGCGAAGCGCTGGAAGCCTGCGTCCTGATGCTGGCGCCCATTACCCCCCATATCAGCCACACCCTGTGGCAAAAACTGGGGCACGCGGAGCCGGTGATCGACGCGGCCTGGCCTGCAGTGGATGACAGCGCCCTGGTGCGCGATTCCATCGAGATGGTAGTGCAGGTGAACGGCAAAGTGCGCGCCAAGATCGAAGTGGGTGTGGACGAGGCCAAAGACAGCATCGAAGCCAAAGCCCTCGCGGACGAAAACGTGCAGAAATTCACTGAAGGCAAAACCATCGCCAAAGTGATCGTGGTACCCGGCAAACTGGTGAGCGTGGTCGCCAAATGAGACTGCGGCTCTGTGCCTCACTGCTGCTGATCACAGCCCTGTTACTACAGGGCTGTGGCTTCCAGTTGCGGGGCTCCACCAACTCCATCGCCAAATCCTATGGCAGCGTTCACCTCATCAACAAAAGCGGCGATGAGGCCCTCAGCAAAATCGTCGAGCAGGCCTTGCTGGACACCGGCACCAAAGTCACGCCCGGCTCCGCTAACATACTGGAGCTGCTGGAGTCCGATGAGGACAAACGCACCGCCTCCTACTCCAGCCGCGGCAAGAGCGCGGAGTACGAACTGCTGAAGGAAATCCGCTTCCTGTTCAGAAAACGGGACGAAGTGCTGATTCCGGAAACCACCTTCCACGCCCGGCGTTCCTATTTATACCGGGAGACCGCAGCGGTGGGCAAAGCAGAGGAAGAGAACATCCTCAAGCGGGAAATGGACCAGGATCTGGCGCAACGTATTCTGCTGGCCATCCGCCGCTCTTCCCAGGAAGACACGCCATGAAACTGCGGCCCAATCAGTTGAAAGAACACTTTGCCAAGGGCCAGGCTTTGCCGGTGTATATCCTGAGCGGCGATGAAACCCTGTTGATGCAGGAAGCCGCAGACCACATTCGGAAGTCGTGCCGCCAACAGGGTTTCACGGAACGGGAACTGTTTCCGGTGGAAGCCGGCTTCAATTGGTCCGACCTGTTGGAAGCCGGCAACAGCATGTCCCTGTTCGGTGATCGCAAAATCCTCGAAGTGCGCCACGACAAACCCAAATTTGATGACGCCGCCAAGAAAACCCTGCAGGCCTATTGCGACAACCCCAATCCGGACAACGTCCTGCTGCTGATCATTCCCAAGGTGGACAAGAAAACCCAGGCCACCAAATGGTTCCAGAAAATCGAGCAGGCCGGTGCCCTGATTCAGGTGTGGCCCATAGATATCAACCAGCTGCCCCAGTGGATTCACCAACGCATGCGCAACGCCGGACTGGAGCCCACCCGGGATGCAGTGCAACTGCTGGCGGAACGGGTGGAAGGCAACCTGCTGGCCGCGTCCCAGGAAGTAGAAAAACTGGTGCTGCTGCGGGGCAAAGGCCCGCTGGACGTGACAGACATTGAAGAATCCGTGGCGGACCACGCCCGTTACAACCTGTATGACCTGGTGGACGAAGCCCTGAAGGGCAACGATGCCCACGCCATCAAAATGCTCAACCAACTAAAAGCCGGTGGCACCGAGCCCACCGTGTTGCTGTGGGCCTTCAGCAAGGAAATCCGTGCCCTGGCCGGCATGGCCCAGCTCATCAGCAATGGCATGGCCGCGGCGCGGGTGATGCAGGAATACCGCATCTGGGACAGCCGCAAACCGATGTTCCAATCCGCCCTGCAACGCTTGTCCGGCAACGTGTTCCGCCACTGCCTGCTGGAGGCCGCCCGCATCGATCAGGCCATCAAAGGCATGGGAGAAGGCAATCCCTGGGACGGCTTCAACACCATCATTCTCTGGCTCTCCGGCCGGGTGCGCCCCACGCAACTCTCCATCGCCTGATGGCGGCTCCCCCATTCGGGGGATGTTCCTGTCTCTGCCATTCCCGCATCCTGTTCTTGGTACACCGAACACCTCGAATACACCGAAGCGAAGGCAGGCACCAGGATGCGTACAACACTACTGATCTGTATTTTACTGTCCACTCCCGCCTGGGCGGCCACCTGCAATCAATCGGCTTTTACTCCCAATGCAATCCACCAAAAACGACTGGAACAGGGATGGGTGGGGCAATGGAACCGCAGTTTTGCAGAATCCATAATCAGCATCCAGGACATCGACGGCAACACCTGGGATTACTACGCCATCGAAAAAAAACCGGACAACGCCCGCCACCTTATTCTGTTCCTGCATGGATTTCCCGAATTTGCCTACGCCTGGGAGCAACAACTGGAATACTTCGGCGAACGCCATCACGCAGTGGCCATCGACCTGAAAGGCCATCACTATTCCTCCAGCCCGGACGCCATTGAAGAATACGACTTTATAGAAATCGGCTGGGAGATCCGCGCCCTGATCCGCTGCCTGGGTTATGACAGCGCCACCCTGGTGGGCCATGACTTCGGCGGCGCCATCGCCTGGATCATGGGCATGCTGCACCCGGATGCCGTAGACGGCCTGGTGGTACTCAATGTTCCCCACCCTTACCTGTTCGGCCGGGCCTTGCTCGACCCCAACAGCGATCAGGCCAGCCGCAGTCGCTATGTCGACTACGCCCAGGGCACTGGCCTTAAGGATCAACTCAACTTCTCCAAGGTGATTTTCAGCGACTTCTCCATTTTCGAGAGTGGCTTTTATTCCGGCCAACGCATTCTGCGGTTAATGCTGGAAAACTGGGTGCCCACCGAACGCTGGAAGACCATGAAGCACTACTATCGCGCCATGCCGTACCCACCCAATGAGCAGGACTACCCCGCCGAGCTGACGCCGTTCCAACGCAAGATTTATTCAGTGAAGCGGCCCACTCTGTTTCTGTGGGGTCTGGCCGATCCTTACTTTGCTCCGGACACGCTCAACGGCATCGAGGACCTGGTGCCTGACCTGGAGCTGGTGACCTACCCCAACGGCAGCCACTGGCTGCACCACGAAGCAGAGGACCTGAATCTGCGCATTGATGCGTTCCTGAATCGTATTCACCCATAACAAAACACGGAACACAGACTGCAATCCTGAGTCCAACAGCCCTGGACGGGCCTGCTGCCGGCATGCTATACCGCTGTGAAACAACAATGAACCAAACACGCAGACTCTCCGCCTATGAACCTGACTGATCGACTGCCGGCGTATTTTCTCGCACGGGCCCTGGCGCTCTCCGGCACCGGACTGGTGGTGATGAGCTGCGCCTATGTTGCACTTTATCCGGCATTGAAGGCAGCGCTGTTTGAGGGCTCTGCCAACCTGACACTGATACTACCGGCCCTGCTGTTCGTACCCCTGTTCTTCTCATCTTTTCTTTACCTGATACGGATCTTTCCCCAACGGGAGCTGAAGCATTTTCCGCGCCGGGTACAACACCCGCTGCTGCTCTTACTGAGCGTTCTCAACTATGTAACCGCCATCGCCCTCATTCATGCCGCGTATGGTCCGTCGCTGGTTGCAGCCACTCATCCGTATGCAGCGGGCTTTCTACTGGCACTTCCCGCCGGCACTCTGTCCGGCTTGCCATCGCGGCAGGCGCTGGCACTGCTGGGTGGCGCCAACCTGATGGCCTGGCTGTTACTGCAGCCACTGTTGGGCACCCTGTTCCTGCTGCAAATGCTGAGCAGCCAGTTACTGGTCTACCTATTGTTTAATGGCCTGATCCATGAATTCCGGCAAAAAACCATTGCCAATACCCAGCTTGCACAACTGCATGCAACTCAACAACTGCTGGAGTCCCGTGCCCAACAGGAAACCCGTGAGGCCATCGCGCGGGATCTGCACGACGAACTGGGTCATCTCAGCACCGCCATCAGCCACAACCTGAATCAATATTGCTATCTCAACAAGAGTGAGGACCCGCTGCTGCGTAACGCCCTTGCCCTCACCCAGAAAATGGCCATCCAGATCCGCTCCCTCTCCCACAATTGGCAGGCGCCGGTGTTTGACGTCAAAGCAGCGCTGCTGGAATTGGCGCACAACATTCCGCGCCCCAGCATCGAAGTGGACACCGAAGGCTTCGACGGTCGCTGCTCCGCGGTCAGTGGCGAGACCCTGTTTCGGGTCTGCCAGGAAATCATCACCAACAGCATCCGCCACTCTAACGCCTCCCAACTGCAGATCATGATTTTGAAGAGCCCGTCCCGCTTCAGCGTCAGCGTGGAGGATAACGGTAGCGGCCAGAGCGGCTTGCAGCTGGGCAAGGGGTTGCAGGGCATTCAGGCCCGGGTGTCCCAGCTGGGTGGCCAGGTTGACATGGCCCTGACTGCGGAAGGTTTCCGGGCCCAACTGACGATTCCTTGCGTATGAACTGCTTATGAATTACCGCATACTGCTTATCGAAGACCAGGCGTTGGTGCGGGAAAGCCTGGCGTCGCTGCTGAACTGTACTCAACGGTTTACCGTTTCCGTCAGTGTGGAGTCCATCGAGGCGGCTTTGCAGTGTCTGCATCAACCAGATCAGTTCGATCTGATTCTATGCGATTACCACCTGCGCCAGTCCACAGCCGAAAACCTGTTGCGCAGTCACCAGCGACCTGCCGGCATTCCCGTCGTGGTGTTGACGTCCCACTTCAACGCCATTGCACTGCAGCACTGCCGCAGCCTGGGTGCCCAAGGATTTCTGTTCAAGGAATCGTCCATCCATGACTTCATCCAGGCGCTCACCCTGATTGCACAGGGCGGGGAGTATTTCGCCGCACCGGAGCCAGACCCAGTGATGTGGACGGTTGCGAGTTCCGCCGACGACACTCAGCCCTCAACCCTGGACCTTCAGCTAACCGACGCGGAGTTGGACACCCTGAAATGGCTGGCCACCGGCATGAGCAACAAGCAGATTGCACTCAGTACCGGCAAAAGTGCGGAAACCGTCAAAACCCACATTGCTCGCATACTGAAAAAGCTGAATTGTAAAACCCGCACCCAGGCCGTGACCAAAGCGTCGCATTTCAATCTCATCTGAGCTCTCACACACCGAACCCTCGCACGGACAATCCCTAAAAATAAAACTGCAGACCTGGACATCGCACCCAAACGACTGGGTTTTGTCACACTTGTGCCATAATATGGAGCTTTTAGCGGGTTAAGGACTGTGCCTTATGCGTCGTTTGTTGTTTGTTTCTTTCGCTCTGGTGATCTCAGGTTGTGCCACAGTGGCCTTCAATGTCTGGGATGACCTCTACGGAATCAGCGATCCAGACCGTCTTGATCATCCCGTTCCCTCCACCTTGATCAGCTACCAGAATGATGTACAACCGATCCTCAACCAGCGGTGTGTAGTGTGTCATGCCTGTTACGATGCGCCCTGCCAACTCAAATTGACCGCGTATGAAGGCATTACCCGGGGCGCCAACAAAGAATACATTTACGAAAGTTCCCGATTGCTGGCCACAGAGCCCACCCGCCTGTTTCACGATGCGTTATCCACCTCAGATTGGCGCACCAAAGGTTTCTATCCGGTGTTGAACGAACGCCGCAATGATGCAGAGGCCAACATCAACGCCAGCGTACTGGCACAGCTGCTGTTACAGAAGCAGGCGCATCCGCTGCCCGATGTCGCGGTGCTGCCGGACAGCTTCGATTTCAATCTGCACCGGGATCAACAGTGCAGCAACCTGGACAACTATCAGGATTACCAGGAGTCCTATCCCCTGTGGGGTATGCCCTATGGGCTCCCCGGCCTGGAGCAGCAGGAACACGACACTCTGATGCGCTGGCTTGAAGTGGGGTCGCCTTATGAACCGCCCACACCGTTGAGCGCTTCGCTGCAACAACAGGTGCAGCAATGGGAGGCATTTTTCAATCAGGACTCATTACAAGCCCGGCTCATGAGCCGCTACATGTTTGAGCACTTGTATATGGCCCAATTGTATTTTGACGACAGCAGCGAACCGGTGTTTTTCGATCTGGTCCGCTCCCGCACACCGCCCTCCCAGCCTCTCGACCTGATCAGCACACGACGCCCCTACGACGACCCCAAGGTTGAACGGGTTTACTACCGACTGCGACGGCATCAGGAAACCCCGGTGGTGAAAACCCATATGCCTTACCGCCTGGACGAAGAACGCATGGCCAATTGGCGCGAATGGTTTCTCAATGACCACTATCAGGTGAGCAAGCTGCCGACCTACGACATCAAAGCCGCGTCCAATCCATTTGTCACGTTCCAGGAGATCCCCAGTTACGCCCGCTACCGTTTCATGCTGGAGGAAGCGCAATACACCATTATGGGATTCATCAAGAGCCCCGTATGCCGGGGTCAGGTGGCATTGAACGTCATCAACGATCACTTCTGGGTCACCTTCCTGCATCCCAAGTTCCGCTCCTCTGAGCTGGCGGAACAAGCCTTGCAAGAGAGCATCCACCTATTGAAACTTCCCGCCAAGGACAGCAGCAGCGCCGGTTTGCTGAACTGGATGAGCTATGCCAACAATGAGCAGAAATACATTGCCGAGAAAACCCGCTTCCTGAACGCCTATGTGGACAAACAGTTCAAAGTATCCCTGGACCTGCTGTGGGACGGTGACGGCGACAATGACAATGCCGCATTGACCATCTACCGCCACTTCGACAGCGCCTCGGTCATCAAAGGACTGCACGGCGGCAAACCACAAACGGCCTGGGTGATCACTTATCCGTTGCTGGAACGCATTCACTATTTGCTGGTGGCAGGCTTTGATGTATTCGGCAACGTCGGGCACCAACTCAACACCCGTATCTACATGGATTTTCTGCGCATGGAAGGTGAATTCAATTTCCTCACCCTGCTGCCCAAAGCGGACCGCCAAACCGTTCACAATCAATGGTATCGCGGCTCGGTGAACCCGGTGAAAGAATATATCTACCAGTATGCGCAGGCCTATGAGGGCAGCACGTCGGTGGAGTACCAATCGCAGGATCACCTCCAGGAGCTTTATCTGAAGCTGCAGGACAAACTCAAACCGGTGCTGAATCAACAATTCGCCCTGACTCAGGGCTTCCAGGAAGGCACTGTGCTGGCGGCCCTCTCCGACCTGGACAACATCACCGGCCAAGCCGCCGCCAATATGCCGCAGATGTCCGTCATCAGACTCAAAGACGATAACAGCGATCGGGTGGAGTACTACAGCGTGCTCAGCAACTCGGCCTTCACCAACATCTCCCATCTGTTTGGTGATGAAGACCGCCGGCTGCCACAGGAAGATGACTTGACGGTAAGCCATGGCCTGCTCGGCTCTTATCCCAATGTGTTCTTCGAAATGACCACGACGCAGATACCGGAATTCGTGGCACAGGTGCAACAGATCAAGAACCGGAAAGATTATATTAAGTTGCTGGACCGATACGCCGTGCGCCGTACCAACCCGGCGTTCTGGCAATACAGTGACGACATGCATCAAGCATTCAAGCAGGCCAAGCCCATCGAGTTTGGGTATCTGGACTACAATCGACTGGCTAACCAGTGATGTGACCAACGCCTTAAGCAGCACAAAAAAAAGGGGCCGTTTGAGGGCCCCTTTTTTATTTCACCAACATCACATTGGCTCAAGCATCGTTGGCTCAAGCATCATTGGGTCATGGCAACGCCGTCTGATACCGGCTCCTTGATGAAAGCAAACTTCGCACCTTCGTATTTACCCAGTGCCGAAGCTCGCAGATTCTTCATAGTGTTGTAGGGCATTTCATAGGTGAACATATCCAACAGCCAACCCTGAACATCACCACCCGGATCATAGTCCGACACATAGGCCACTTCCACCATGCCATTGCCCCGCGGTGTCAACACCCATTCCGCTTCCAGGTAAGGGCTGCGAATCATGCTGGAGTCCGCGTTCAGATACTGCGGCTCTGAATACACCTTCTTGGTCACCACCAGGGTTTCCGGATTCTGTTCCCACTTGGAATAGAGCACCGCATCACGATCCCGCTCCGGCCAGGGGGCATCCACCACCGTATAGGTAATGGACTCCTGCTCACTGATGTCCTTCAGTTTTTCCACCTTGGAGACTTTGTCCATCCAGTCGGGGAACGCACTGTGATCGGACAGGAAAGACACCAGGCTGGACAGGCTCGCCTTCACAGACGTCACCACTTTCACCTGTTTCAGGGGAGCAGATTGAGATTCTTTGGTATAGAGTTGAATACCATTTTCGTCCTTGTCCAGTTGCCAGTCATAGGCAAGCGTCAGGCTCGAAAACAGCAATGCGGATGACGCGACCAATGCTTTAACACAGCCTAGTTTTTGCAATGGCATTTCCCTTTCCTCCAATATTTATTGTTCTTTTAGCTCTATGGTTCTGATGTAGATAGTAACCGAATGAGACCCCGGATGGGCAAGGAATTGATTGCATAGTTCCGACACAAGCTCAGTGCCAAACCCAGCACTAACCCCAATACAAAATGCCCAATTAGTCTCGAATCACATTAGGGTACGCAATGGTCTTCACAAACACAACTGTAATTTATATAACCGTATGTAAATAAAAAGGGAGCATTTAGCTCCCTTTTATAACCGAAATCCTTATCGGATTAGCTCGTCAGCGTTCACTCCGCAGAAGCACCGCCGCCTTGTTCCGCCAGCGCTTCCTTGATGCTCAGCTTGATGCGGCCACGGTTATCAATGTCCAACACCTTAACGGTCACTTCCTGGCCTTCCTGTAAGTAATCACTTACATTATTCACGCGCTCTTCAGCAATCTGAGAGATATGAACCAAGCCGTCGGTGCCGGGCAGAATGTTAACGAAAGCACCGAAGTCCACAATCTTGTTCACCTTGCCAGTGTACAGTTGCCCAACTTCCGCTTCCGCCGTGATGCCTTCCACCATGGACAGGGCTTTTTCCGCCGATGCCTGGTTTTCACCGTAGATGCGCACCTGGCCGTCGTCCTGGATATCGATTTCCGCACCAGACTCTTCACAAATGCTGCGGATGGTGGCACCGCCCTTACCGATCACATCACGGATCTTGTCCGGGTGGATCTTGATGGTCAGGTACACCGGTGCATCAGAGGACAGGGTGCCCCGCGGCGCCGCCAGAACCTTGTTCATCTCGCCCAGGATGTGCATGCGACCGTCGCGAGCCTGGTTCAAGGCGATTTCCATAATCTCTTCCGTGATACCCGTGATCTTGATATCCATCTGCAGAGCGGTAATGCCGTTTTCACTGCCGGCCACTTTGAAGTCCATGTCACCCAGGTGATCTTCGTCACCCAGGATATCGGACAACACCGAGAAGCGCTCGCCTTCCTTCACCAGACCCATGGCAATACCGGCGACCGGTGCTTTCATGGGAACACCGGCATCCATCAATGCCAGGGAAGAACCACACACCGATGCCATGGAAGAAGAACCATTGGACTCGGTGATTTCGGACACCACGCGGATGGCGTAAGGGAAATCATTGCTGTCCGGCAGCATCGCCTGTACACCGCGACGGGCTAGGCGACCGTGACCAATTTCACGGCGCTTGGGCGCCAGTTGGAAACTGATCTCACCCACACAGAAAGGTGGGAAGTTGTAGTGAAGCATGAACGGGTCCTGCTTCATGCCTTCGATGGAGTCCACGCTCTGGGAATCCCGCAGGCTGCCCAGGGTAGCGGTGACAATGGCCTGGGTTTCACCCCGGGTAAACAGGGCAGAACCGTGGGTGCGGGGCATCACGCCGGTTTCCACCGCGATCGGGCGAACGGTTTTCAGATCACGACCATCGATACGGGGTTTGCCGGACAGGATGTTTTCCCGCACGGTCACATACTCCAGATCGTGGAAGGTGTCTTTCACTTCACGTTCGGTCGGGGCGTTTTCATCTTCTGCCTTGCACAGAGCCGCGACCACTTCGCTGCGCAGCTCATCCACCCGCGCATAACGGGCCTGCTTGTCGTGAATCTGGTAGGCTTCCCCCAGGCGACCGGCCAGGGTGGATTTCACCGCGTCGATCAAGGGAGTATTTTCCGCAGGAGGCTGCCAGTCCCACTTGGGGGTGCCAACCTCAGCCGCGAACTCCTTGATGGCGGTGATGGCTTTCTGCATTTCCATATGGCCAAACAATACCGCGCCCAGCATCTGGTCTTCCGTCAGCTCCTGAGCTTCAGATTCCACCATCAATACTGCTTCGTCGGTACCTGCCACCACCAGGTCCAGCATGGAGGTTTCCAGCTGTTTATAGGTGGGGTTCAGCATATACATGCCATCGGTGTAACCCACCCGGGCCGCCGCGATGGGGCCGAGGAACGGGATGCCGGCAATGGACAACGCAGCAGACGCGCCGATCATGGCAGCAATATCCGGATCACGCTGTTTGTCGGTGGACATCACCGTGGCAATGACCTGAACTTCATTGAAGAAGCCATCGGGGAACAAAGGGCGGATGGGACGATCGATCAAGCGCGAAGTCAGGGTTTCCTTCTCAGAAGGACGGCCTTCACGCTTCATGAAACCACCGGGGATACGACCGGCAGCGTAGAATTTTTCCTGATAGTTAACCGTCAGGGGGAAGAAATCGGCACCGGGTGCTGCATCTTTACGGGCCACCGCAGTCACCAGTACAGAACAGGATTCCGTCGTTACAACCACCGCACCGGTGGCTTGACGGGCAACTTTGCCGGTTTCCAATACAAACGTCTGATCACCAAATTGAAATTCTTTTCTAACCACTTTAAACATTATTCACCTTCCGTTTCGAGACTCCAGCACAACTCGCTTTCCAATTGATGTTTGTATTCAGAAGCCGGAGTTTTACCAATATTGTTCAATGTCACCTGGCCTTTGCCTGGGGCCACTAAAAAACACGGCACTGATCCGAAGATGAGTGCCGTGTTTTTAGCGTATCAGAACCGCGCCAACCATCCAGAGACAAACCTCTGGAACCTGGGGGATGCTGAATAGGTGCTTAGCCAGTGGTGCATTAACGACGCAGACCCAGCTTGCCGATCAAGGCAGTATAACGATCCAGGTCCTTACGCTTCAGGTAATCCAGCAGCTTACGACGCTGGTTAACCATGCGGATCAGGCCACGACGAGAGTGGTGATCCTTGTTGTGCGCTTTGAAGTGACCTTGCAGCTGATTGATTTGCGCTGTCAGCAGGGCAACTTGGACTTCAGGGGAACCGGTATCGCCTTGAGCACGAGCGTGTTCGGCAACAACTTTCGCTTTTTGTTCAGCACTTAATGACATTGTCTTTTCTCCAATATGCTTAGATTAAAAACCGGCCGGACCACGCATATTTACAGTTCGGTCGGTTACTACTTGCGCAGCTACTGGCTGCTACTTATCAAGCGTCGGGGAGCCACTTTACCATCGTCCAGCACCTCACCAACACCAATAAATTCTTCATTAGGGCCGGTCAGCTTGACCCAACCCTCCGCCGGCGCACCGGGGATCTGCACCGGATTACCGTTGCGCAGATAAAACGCAGTGGCTTCCGTCAGCGCCAACGCCGGCCAGTGATCGGCGCTGCTACCGAGGGGTAACAGCAGCTCGTCGAGAGCTTTATGCCCTCCGGAATCAATGGCTTGCGACAAATCTTCAATGGTCACAGCCTGTTCCAGGGTATAGGGCCCGGCCTGAGTGCGGCGCAATTCTACCACATGCGCCAGATTACCCAAAGCGGCGGCAACGTCTTCCACCAGATTGCGCACATAGGTGCCCTTGCTGCAGGCCACCGCCAGACTGAAATGGATGGTGTCGAAGTCTAGCAGCTCCAGGCTGTGAATGTGCACTTTGCGCGCCTTGCGTTCCACTTCCACTCCCTGCCGCGCCAGTTTGTACAGCGGCTGCCCGTTGTGCTTGAGCGCGGAATACATGGACGGCACCTGCTCAATCTCACCTCTGAACTGCTCCAGGGTACTCAACAGTGCCTCTCGAGTGAGCCCGTCGGTGGCACAGGTTTCCACCACTTCACCATCAGCATCGGCGGTGTCAGTGCGTTCACCCCACTTGGCCTTCACCACATAGGCTTTGTCCGCATCCAGCAAAAACTGGGAAAACTTGGTGGCCTCGCCAAAGCACAGCGGCAACACGCCGGTGGCCAGCGGGTCCAGGCTGCCGGTATGCCCGGCTTTGGCGGCACCGAACATACGCTTGACCCGTTGCAGGATCTCGTTGGAGGTGCAACCGCCAGGTTTGTCCAATACCAGTACGCCGTCGACGGCACGGCCCCGATTACGTCGCTTTGCCAAGATTACTCTCCGTCGATTTCGCTTTGGTTTTCGTCGCGATGACGGGCTTTGTCTTCGGCTACAGCCTTGTCAATCAGGCGCGACATCCGCGGACCGTCAACAATGGTGTGATCGTAGTGAAAACGCAGTCGGGGCATCACCCGCAGCTTGATGCCTTTGGCCAACAGGCTGCGCAGGAAGCCACCGGCGTGCTCCAGCACTTCCAGCGACTCCTCCACGTTCTGGTCTTCGTTGATTCCCATAAAGGTGACATAAACATCGGCAAACGCCAGATCTTTGCTTACGTTCACACTGTTGATGGTAACCATACCGACACGGGGGTCTTTGACTTCCCGCTGCAGCAGCACGGCCAGATCCCGCTGGATCTGGTCGGCTATGCGATCGGTACGGTTATAACCACGGGCACTATGACGCAACGACAATCACCTCTTAAATGGTGCGAGCTACTTTTTTCACGTTAAAGACTTCGATCTTGTCGCCTTCTTTCACGTCGTTGTAGCTCTTCACTGCGATACCACATTCGATACCGGCGTTAACTTCGTTTACGTCATCCTTGAAGCGGCGCAGGGATTCCAGTTCACCCTGGAAGACTACTACGTCATCACGCAATACACGGATCGGCTTGTTACGGTAGATGGTACCTTCCACTACCTTACAACCAGCCACAGCACCGAACTTGGAGGAACGGAATACATCGCGCACCTCAGCCACCCCTACGATCTCTTCACGCAGTTCTGGCTCCAGCAGACCGGACATGGCGTTCTTGACGTCTTCGATGATGTCATAGATGACGCTGTAGTAACGCAGCTCGATGCCCTCTTCCTGACACAACTTGCGGGCAGCGCCATCAGCACGTACGTTAAAGCCGATAACCACCGCATTGGAGGTCAATGCCAAGTTGACGTCGGATTCGTTGATACCGCCTACGCCGGAGGAGACGATATTCACTTTTACTTCGTCGGTGGACAAATCAGTCAACGCTGTTTGCAACGCTTCCAGTGAACCGCGCACATCGGTCTTCAATACGATATTGACCGAAGCGGCTTCGCCTGCGCCCATGTTCTCGAATATATTCTCCAGTTTAGCCGCCTGTTGACGGGCCAAACGGTTATGGCGCAGCTTCTTCTGACGGAACTCGGCCACTTCACGGGCCTTGCGTTCATCTGGAACGATCTGGAATTCTTCACCCGCATCTGGCGCACCAGCCAAACCCAGGACCTCCACAGGAATAGAAGGTCCGGCTTCCTTTATTGGCTTACCGTTTTCATCCAACATGGCACGCACACGACCATAGTGCTCACCGGCCAGAACCATATCACCCTGGTTCAGAATACCGTTCTGCACCAACAAGCTGGCCACCACACCACGACCTTTATCCACACGAGATTCAATTACGATACCGCGAGCGGCACCGGTGGGCACAGCTTTCAACTCAAGGACTTCGGATTGCAGCAGGATGGCATCCAGCAGCTCGTCAATACCCTGCCCTGTGTGAGCAGATACGTGCACAAACTGAGTATCGCCACCCCATTCTTCAGAAATGACTTCCTTCTGCGACAGATCCGATTTAACCCGCTCCGGATCGGCGTCTTCCTTATCCATTTTGTTCACAGCCACGATGATCGGCACATTGGCGGCACGGGCGTGATCGATTGCTTCAGCAGTCTGCGGCATCATGCCGTCATCCGCTGCCACCACCAACACCACGATGTCCGTACAGGAAGCACCACGAGCCCGCATTTGTGTAAACGCCGCATGGCCGGGAGTATCCAGGAAGGTAATCATGCCGTGACCGGTTTCAACGTGATAGGCACCAATGTGCTGGGTAATACCACCGGCTTCACCAGCGGCAACGCGGGTGCGTCGAATATAATCCAGTAAGGACGTTTTACCGTGGTCAACGTGCCCCATGATGGTCACCACCGGAGCCCGGGATGCCATTTCGCTATCGGTCTGGGTATCTTCCAGGTGTTCTACCAGAGAATCCTCAACCGCATCTTCGCTGACCAGTTTGACGTTGTGGCCAAACTCTTCAACGATTAATTGGGCAGTATCACGGTCAATGGCCTGGTTCATGGTCGCCATAACGCCCAGGTTAAACAGCGATTTCACCACTGCTGCACCTTTGACGGACATTTGCTGGGCCAAATCTGAAACCAGAATACTATCGCCTAGGGCAACTTCACGCACGACAGGTCCTGTCGGGTTCTGGAACCCGTGCTGGTTAAGACGAGAGGCGGAAACACGAGGCACAATCTTGCGCTCAGGCTGTTTATCCTTGCCTTTCTTCTTGGGAACTTTACGAGCGCGCTTGGCCTGACGCGCTTCGCGATCCAGACTGTCTTCAAACGCGCGCTTAACAATGGCGTCCTTTTCTTCTTCCAACAGCTCTTCTTTACTGGCAGCTTCGTCGTCTGAACGGCCTTCCAGTTCCTGGGCAATGCGACGGGCTTCTTCCAAAGTACGCTGACGAGCTTCATCTTCCGCTTTCTTGCGAATTTCGTCTCTACGCTTGGCTTCTTCAGCTTTACGGGCGTCTTCAGCGGCTTGTTCTTCCGGACTTTTCTCCGGCTTCTTAGGCGCTTCCTTAGCGGGTGCAGGCTCTTTCTTCGACTTGGCAGCTTTAACTTCTGAAGGCTCGTTGACCTCTTCTGCCTGAGCCGCTTCCTCAGCCGCCTTGCGGGCTTCTTCCGCTGCCTTCTTCTCCGCAGCCAGGCGCTCCTGCTCTGCTTTTTTCGCAGCGGCTTCGGCTTCTTCCGCCGCTATGCGTTCCGCTTCCAGGCGCGCTTCTTCTGCTTTAGCCGCCTCTTCCGCTTCCACGGTGGAACGTTTCACATAGGTGCGTTTTTTCCGCACTTCAACGTTTACGGTTTTGCTGCGGCCCTGGGAACCACTCACTTTCAGCGTACTGACGCTCTTCCGCTGGAGGGTGATTTTCTTGGGCGCAGAATCAGACTCACCATGGGATCGTTTCAGGTGCGCCAACAATTGCTCTTTCTCAGTATCTGATACAGCTTGCGCTGGATCTTTGTGAGTCAGCCCCGCGTCTTTCATTTGCTGCAATAGAGTCTCAACGGGTATACCCACGACATCTGCTAGCTGTGCGACGGTCACTTCTGCCATATCAGCGTTTCTCACTCCTGTTCTTCGTGCCGGTTAAATGCTCAGGTTCGGGATCAGGTTATTCCTGACCCTCGAACCAGGGGGCACGTGCAGTCATTATCAATTGCGCGGCGCGTTCTTCATCAATGCCTTCCACATCCAGCAGGTCATCAACTGCCTGCTCTGCGAGGTCATCCATGGTGATGATGCCAATCTTTGCCAGCGCGTAGGCGGTGGTTTTATCCATACCGTCCATATTCAACAGGTCTTCAGCAGGCGCCTGTTCACCTTCCAGTTTTTCTTCCGATACCAGAGCTTTGGTCAGCAGCGCGTCTTTAGCCCGACGCCGCAATTCATCCACAACATCCTCATCGAAGCCATCGATCGACATCATTTCCTCTTTGGGAACATAGGCCACTTCTTCCAGGCTGGTGAAACCTTCCTCCACCAGCACCACGGCCACGTCTTCGTCCACGTCCAGCTCAACCATGAAGCGCTCAACCAGCTCGCCGGCTTCTTCTTCCTGCTTGCTCTGGGCCTGCTCCACGGTCATGACATTCAAGTCCCAACCGGACAACTCACTGGCCAGACGAATGTTCTGTCCACCCTTACCAATGGCCTGGGCCAACTGATCTTCCTCTACTGCGATGTCCATGGCATGACGGTCCTCGTCCACCACAATAGACACCACATCCGCCGGCGACATGGCGTTGATAACGAACTGGGCGACGTTGTCGTCCCACAACACAATATCGATACGCTCGCCGCCCAGCTCATTGGAAACCGCCTGCACCCGGGCGCCACGCATACCAACACAGGCACCCACCGGGTCTACCCGCTGGTCGTGGGTTTTTACAGCAATCTTGGCGCGAGAGCCGGGATCACGGGCCGCGCCCTTGATCTCGATCAGGTCTTCACCGATTTCCGGCACTTCAATCTTGAACAGCTCGATCAACATTTCCGGACGGCTGCGGCTGACAAACAGCTGAGGGCCGCGGTTTTCCCGGTTCACATCGTGCAGCACAGCCCGTACGCGGTCGCTCATACGGAACGTTTCACGGGGAATCATTTCATCCCGTGGCAACAGGGCTTCTGCGTTGTTGCCCAGGTCCAGGATTACGCTGTCACGGGTCACTTTCTTGACCGTACCACTGACCAGTTCACCGATGCGATCCAGAAACGCCTCGATCACCTGTTGACGCTCGGCTTCACGTACCTTCTGTACAATCACCTGCTTGGCGGTCTGGGCGGCAATACGGCCGAAATCGATGGACTCGATCTCCTCTTCCCAGGTATCACCGATATTCAGGCTCTTATCGATATCGTGGGCTTCATCCAGGGTCAGGTGACGACCGGGAAACTCGAAGTCCTCATCCAGAACCACATGCCAGCGACGGTAGGTATCGTAATCTCCGGTGGTGCGATTGATGCTCACCCGGATATCCACGTCATCGGAAGGGAATCGTTTTTTAGTGGCTGTTGCCAGCGCCAGTTCAACAGCGCCGAAGATCACGTCTTTATCAACGCCTTTCTCGTTGGATACGGTATCCGCTACCAAAAGTATTTCTTTGCTCATCTCACTGCCTCACCCTGAGACTGCGTACGATAGATATCCATCAGCACGTTAGTCGAAAATTGGGACCAGGTTTGCCTTATCAATTTGGTTGATGGAAACAGTGAGCTGCTGGTTATCAATCTGGAAAGTGAGCGCATCATCTTTCGCAGCCAACAGCTTACCGGTGAAATTTCTCATGCCGTTCACGGCCATTTGCAAACGCACTTTGATCAGCTCGCCTTCGTATGCGGCAAATTGGTCAAAGGTAAAAAGGGGACGATCCATACCCGGTGAGGAGACTTCCAGGTTGTATTCGCCGTTAATAGGATCTTCCACATCGAGGACACCGCTCACCTGATGGGAGGCTGCCTCGCAATTATCGATGGTGACGCCGTTTTCGGAATCGATGTACACCCGCAGAATGGAATGCTTGCCCTGGGACAAAAACTCAATGCCCCACAGCTCCATACCCACCGCATTGACCGCAGGCTCCAGCATTTCTTTCAAAGTTTCGATTCGTTTTGATGACACGTAACGTCTGGGCTCTATCTCTGTTTCACAAACAAAAAGTGGGCACCATGGCCCACAACTGTTTGACCCGGCATGCATCCGCAACTGACCCGGCCAAATTATTCCTAATAAAAAGCCCCTATAAGTAGGGGCTTTCAAAATTCTTACTCGTTAGCTCCGTGTGGGCTCGACCTAATCACTTAAGGTTCTCACCCAGTCCCGTCGGCTGCGAATTATAGCAACGATTGCGACAGCGCTTCAATACATTGCTGCCTGCCTGCATCACGCCACTGGCTTCAAACCGAGAAGACATTGAGTCTTGAGTCGCTGCCTGCCTGATTCGGGTCTGGTAATTCCCGATCAGGCAGGCGGCTTAGGATTGGTAGCGGGGGCTGGATTTGAACCAACGACCTTCGGGTTATGAGCCCGACGAGCTACCAGGCTGCTCCACCCCGCATCGACAAGACGCGCATCTTAGAGAGTTTGTTTTGACCTGTCAACAGGTTGTCACAAATAAAAATTTTCTCTAAGTGCTGGTATTTAAAAAGAATTTAAAAAGCCCGCACAGTGCGGGCTTACACTTGATTTGGTGCCGAAGGCCGGACTTGAACCGGCACGACCGTTAGGCCACTACCCCCTCAAGATAGCGTGTCTACCAATTTCACCACTTCGGCGGGGAGGCATAATTTAACGGATAACGCCTTGGCGTTCCACCGAAATCACGCCGCAATGTTTAATTTATTCAACCGGTGGCACAGCCGGTGCTGTGGCAGGTTCCGCGTCTTCTTCCGCCGCCGGCACAGCTTCAACCGCATCAGGCGCCACCGCCTCAGCAGGCACAGCCGGTACGTCCGCTGCGGAGCTCGCGGCTTCTTCCTCATACTGGGGCACGTCGGTCTCAATGGTTTCCACTACCGCCTGCTCCGGCTCTTCGAAGCTGAAATCACCACCGGAGGCTTTTTCCCGCGCGATGTAGGCCAAGCCCAGACAAATGATGAAGAACACACCAGCCAGGAACCAGGATGACTTGGTCAGAAAGTTACCCGACCCAGCACTGCCGAAGACGGTCTGGGATGCCCCGCCACCAAAGGATGCACCGGCGTCGGCGCCCTTCCCTTGCTGAATCAACACCAGACCAATCAAGGCCAGGGCCACCACCACCAAGACGATTAACAATACGGTTTCAAACATGTCGTTTTCCTAATTATTCTGCCGCCTGGCAGATCGCAATAAATTCTTCAGCATCCAGGGAGGCTCCACCAATCAAGCCACCATCGATATCCGGGCATCCAAACAATTCTGCCGCATTGGCTGCCTTGACACTGCCGCCATATAAAATGGACAGGCCATTTGCTACAGACTCATCAATCTGCGCCAACCTTTGTCTTAGTGCGGCATGAACTTCCTGAGCCTGTTCCGGGGTTGCCGTACGACCGGTACCAATGGCCCATACCGGCTCATAGGCCAGTACGGCATCAGTAAACGCCGCAATCCCCGCACGATCAACCACCGCCATCAATTGCTCTTCCACTACTGTCACGGTGTCTCCGGCGTCCCGCTGCTCTAGGGTTTCCCCGACACACAGAATGGGAATCAACCCTGCCCGCTGCACCGCACAAAACTTATCGGCAACCAGATCATTCTGCTCACCGTACAAAGCCCTGCGCTCGGAATGACCCAAAATCACATGGCTGCAGCCAAATTCCTGCAACATGGCCACGGAAACCTCACCGGTGTAAGCCCCTGACTCATGCTGGCTGGCGTTTTGCGCCCCCCAGCGAATCGAACTCCCGGAAAGCTCCTCTGACACCTGGCTCAAAAATGGATACGGGGCACATACCAGCACCTCAGTACGCCCGGGCTGCAGGCCCTGCTTCAGCCCCTGCAGTAGACTGGCTACGCTGGATCGGGTGCCGTTCATCTTCCAGTTGCCCGCGACAACAGGTGTCCGCATGCCACTACCCTCCATTTTTACGAGGCGGCAATGGTAGCGAAGAAGGTGTCAACATACAAGAAGGGGCTAAGCGCTGATCACTTCCGCCACCACATCGGCGATCTGGCGGCACAAGGCGGCCACTTCCGCACCGTTATCACCTTCCACCATCACCCGGATCAACGGCTCGGTGCCCGAAGGCCTGAGCAAAACCCGACCCCGCCCCGCCAATTGGGCTTCCACGGCCTTCACCGCGTCCTGCACCTGGGGAATGGTGGCCACCTCCCGCTTCTCCGGCAGGCGCACATTGATCATGGTCTGGGGTAACTTGGTCATACCCTGTCGCAGTTCCAGCAGGGATTTCCCCTGGGACACCATGGATGCCAACACCTGCAGGGCGGAGACAATGCCATCACCGGTGGTGGTCTTGTCCAGGCACACGATGTGGCCGGAGGATTCACCCCCCAGCAGCCAGCCCTTTTCGGTCAGCAGCTCCAGCACATAGCGATCACCCACATTGGCCCGCACAAACTCGATATCCAGATTCCGCAACGCCAACTCCAGGCCGTAGTTGCTCATCAGGGTCCCCACCACACCGGTCTGCAGCCGCCGGTCCTGCTGCCGACCCTGGGCAATGATAAAGATGAGCTCATCCCCATCCACCAACTCGCCCTGGTCGTCCACCATCAGCACCCGGTCACCATCGCCATCGAACGCAATGCCAAGGTCCGCCCGCAGCTCCAGCACCTTTTCCTGCAGCGCCTGCGGGTGGGTGGAGCCACAATTGTGATTAATGTTCAGCCCATCCGGCTTCACTGCAATGGGGATGACTTCCGCCCCCAGCTCCTCGAATACCGCCGGCCCCGGGGCATAAGTGGCCCCATTGGCGCAGTCCACAACAATGCGCAAGCCGTGCAGAGATAGCTCACGGGGGAAGGTGCTTTTACAGAATTCGATATAACGGCCGCGGGCATCCTCCAGTTTGCGGGTTTTCCCGATCAGGTCAGAGGGTACGGTGTCCATGGGTTCGTTGAGTTGAGCTTCGATGGCCAACTCCACTTCGTCCGGCAGCTTCTTGCCATCGGTGCAAAAGAATTTGATGCCATTGTCATAATAAGGATTATGGGAGGCGCTAATAACGATGCCTGCGGCCGCCCGATAGGTTCGGGTCAGGTAGGCGATAGCGGGCGTGGGCATGGGGCCCAGCAGCATCACGTCCACACCGGAAGCGGACAAACCCGCTTCCAATGCCGATTCAAACATATAGCCGGAAATGCGGGTGTCTTTGCCGATCAGGATTTTTTGCCGCCCTTCGTCCTGAGCAAAAACCTTGCCTGCGGCCCAACCCAACTTCAGCATGAACTCCGGCGTGATCGGCGCTTTACCGACGGTGCCCCGAATGCCATCCGTGCCAAAATACTGTTTGCTCATGGTGATTCCTTTTGTTTTCGACCGCAGTAAGGGCCGCTCTACTCTTGGGCCTGAACGGCAGCCAGAATTTTCAGGGCATCCACCGTAGGGCCAACATCGTGGACACGAATAATATGCGCCCCCTCTTGCGCTGCCAACAGGGCCGCCGCCACACTGCCGTGCAACCGCTGCTCCACAGGCTTATCCAAAACGGTGCCAATCATGGATTTACGGGACATCCCCACCAACAGCGGAAACCCCATCTGCGCAAAACGCCGCAGATGCCTGAGCATAGACAGGTTATGTTGCAGAGTTTTTCCAAAGCCAAACCCCGGGTCCAATAACAAGCGCTCATTTGCGATCCCTGCGGCCTGGCAGGCCTGAACCCGCTGCCTCAGGAAGCCCGCCACATCGTCCAGCACATCCTGGTAGCGGGGATCATCCTGCATGGATTGTGGTGTGCCCTGCATGTGCATCAGGCACACAGGCAGCGCGCTTTGCCGGGCATAATCCAGGGCGCCCTCCCGCAGCAACGCCCGCACGTCATTGATCAGACCGGCGCCGGCGGCTTCCGCCTCGCGCATGACCGCCGGAGTACTGGTGTCCACGGAAATCACCGCATCCAGTTCGCCGGATAAGGCTTCCAGCACCGGGATCACCCGGTCCAGCTCTTCCTGCTCTGACACCGGCGCAGCGCCGGGACGGGTGGACTCCCCCCCAATGTCAATAATGGCTGCACCCTGTTGCACCATACTCGCGGCCTGCTGCAACGCGGATTCCCGACCCAAGAAGCGGCCACCATCGGAGAAGGAGTCTGGAGTTACATTGAGCACCCCCATTACAGCGGGGTGGGAGAAATCTAAAAAACGGCCTCCGCACTGGAGGCCGTTGGAGGGCGAACCGGGTATTGGCATTCGCGTTTCAATGCTTAGTGTGTATTGGCCGGGCCACCGATGGAGCCGGTATTGGAATCGTCCTTTTTGCCTGCGCTGGCGGGGTCCACCACCGGACTACCGCCACTGGGGCCATCATTGGAATCGTTCCAGCCTTTCGGCGGCCGTGGCTTGCGGCCTTCCATGATGTCTTCGATTTGATCCGCATCAATGGTCTCGTACAGCATGAGGGCTTCCGCCATCATGTGCAGTTTGTCCATATTCTCTTCCAGGATTGCCTGGGCCCGATGATAACAATCATCAATGATTTTACGGACTTCCTCGTCGATCTCTTTGGCCGTCTGGCCGGACACCACTTTCCGTTGCGTATACTGGCGACCAAGGAACACTTCGCCTTCATCCTCTTCGTAACTCAAGGGGCCCATTTTCTCGGACAGGCCCCATTTGGTGACCATGTTGCGGGCAATTTCGGTGGCTCGATGGATGTCGTTGGAAGCACCGGTTGTGACGCCATCTTTGCCCAGGGTGATCTCCTCGGCAATGCGCCCACCAAACAATGAACACACCATGCTTTCCAGTGCGCGCTTGCTTTGGCTGTACTTGTCCTCTTCCGGCAGATACATGGTCACACCCAGGGCACGGCCACGGGGTATTACGCTGACCTTGTAGACCGGATCGTGCTCAGGCACCAGGCGCCCGACAATGGCATGACCGGCTTCGTGATAGGCCGTGTTGAGCTTTTCCTTCTCGGACATAACCATGCTTTTACGCTCGGCGCCCATCAGGATTTTGTCTTTGGCTTTCTCAAATTCAGCCATTTCCACTACCCGCTTACTGGCTCGGGCGGCGAACAAGGCGGCCTCATTCACCAGGTTGGCCAGGTCAGCACCGGAGAAACCGGGAGTGCCACGGGCTATGGACTTGGCGTCCACATCATCACCCAGGGGCACTTTGCGCATATGCACTTTCAGAATCTGCTCACGACCGCGGATATCCGGCGCGGATACCACCACCTGGCGATCGAATCGGCCGGGACGCAACAGCGCGGAGTCGAGCACGTCCGGGCGGTTGGTGGCAGCGATGACAATGACGCCGTCGTTGGCTTCAAAGCCGTCCATCTCCACCAGCAACTGGTTCAGGGTTTGCTCTCGCTCATCATGACCGCCACCCAGGCCAGCACCACGGGAACGGCCCACCGCATCAATCTCATCAATGAACACAATACAGGGTGCCTGTTTTTTGGCTTGCTCGAACATATCGCGCACCCGGGACGCACCCACGCCCACAAACATTTCCACAAAGTCAGAGCCGGAGATCGTGAAGAACGGCACCTTGGCTTCACCGGCGATGGCCTTCGCCAGCAGGGTTTTACCGGTACCCGGCGGCCCCACCATCAACACGCCGCGGGGAATCTTGCCACCCAGGCGCTGGAACTTACCGGGATCGCGCAAAAACTCCACCAACTCCTGCACTTCATCCTTGGCTTCATCGCACCCGGCCACATCAGCAAAGGTGGTTTTGATCTGATCTTCGCTCAGCAGACGGGCCCGACTCTTGCCAAAGGTCATGGGGCCGCCACGGCCACCGCCGCCGCCCTGCATCTGACGCATAAAGAACATAAAGATGGCAACGATCAACAGTATGGGGAAGCACGCCACCAACAATTGCGCCCACAGGCTTTGTTTTTCCGGGGCACGACCTTCCACCGCCACGCTGTTTTCCAGCAGCATGGGCATCAGGTCGATGTCAGTTATGGCAGGTAAAACTGTCTCGAATTTCTCGTTGGTCACGGTTCGACCCGTAACGGTGGAACCATCAATAACGACTTTATCCACCTGGCCGGATTGTACGTACTCTACAAACTGTGAGTAGGGGATAGCCTGGGAACTGGAGTTCGCACTGAAGTTGTTGAAAACGGAAAGCAGAACAATTGCGATCACAACCCACAAGATGAGGTTTTTTGCCATATCGTTCAAGGGTTTACCCTCTCTTTACTTACGCCGGGCCGGAACCAGGCGAGAATACTTATTACTGCGTTTAATGACCTACATTACTACACAATAGACGCTTACACCATCTTTCGCTGGAATCAGGTCACGAACCTCGAAAACCCTTTCCAAGCAGGTAAACTTCCTTGGATCGGGGCCGGGAAGCCTCCGGTTTACGGGTGATCAGTTTGCCGAAATTCTGCTGCAGATTCTTGCGATACTCAGGCAGACCCTCACCCTGAAACACTTTGACAAGGAAATCGCCGTTTTTCTTCAAAACCTGCTGCACCATGTCCAACGCCAGTTCCGCCAGATACATGGCTCGGGGCTGATCCACTGCGTTCATTCCACTCATATTGGGGGCCATATCGCAGATTACAAGGTCAATGGGGCGATTTCCTATGATTTCAAGAAGTTGCTGGTAGACAGTTTGCTCCCGAAAATCCCCCTGGAGAAAGCGAACCCCTGGAACCGGGTCCATTTCCAGAATGTCCGATGCGATGACCAGACCATGATCACCCACCAGTTGCGCCGCCATCTGGCTCCAGCCACCGGGTGCCGCACCCAGGTCCAAAACCGTCATCCCGGGCTTGATGAGCTTATCTTTCTCATTAATTTCCAACAACTTATATACAGCACGAGAGCGCCAGCCCTCCTCCTTGGCCCGCTGTACATAAACGTCATCAAAATGCTCACGCAGCCATTTACCGCTGGTTTTGGATCGAGACAAAACACACCTCTATTCTTGGACACCCCACCATCAGCCGCTTATTTTGCCTGATGCGCAAGCCACCTGCGAATTTTTTGGTGTCCAGGGGCGGACTGCTCTACAATACGCGCCCCGTGACATCCCGAGACGCACAGACAGGTATCCACACCATGGCTTTGACCCAAGATCAGAAGAAACGCTTTCGCAAACTGGCTCATCACCTGAAGCCGGTGGTGCTGGTGTCCGAGAACGGCCTGTCGGAAGGGGTTATCAATGAACTGGAGCGGGCGTTGGAAGACCACGAGCTGATCAAGGTTCGCATCAATGTGCAGGAGCGGGAAGACAAGGTCGCCATCATTGAGGAAATCTGCGCACAGACCCGGGCTGAACTGGCTCAGGTGATCGGCAAGATGGCGGTGTTGTACCGTCCGGCCAAAAAGCAAAACCCCAAGCTGTCCAACCTGGTGCGTCTGCAGCCCTGATAAGCGGGGCTCATGCCCCCCGCTACAGGCATTTGAATTATTCCTGCACATTTTGTCGATATACTGAGTCCAGCCCCTTGATACGTCGCCCCGGAAACAATGCTCAGTATGTCGATCCATAAGAAGCTTCTGCTTACCTTCCTGGCTTTCAGTGGTGTGCTCATCCTGAGCATCACACTGCTGGTGAAGTGGAGCTTCCACAGCAATTTCCGCGAATACGTTACCCAACAAAACCTGGCCCGGATGCAGGAAGCCAGCGAACGGCTGGCGGACTATTACCGGGACAACGGCAGTTGGTCAGATCTGCAGGCCAATCCGCGCAAACTGCGCCGCCTGCTGAGTCGCCCGCTGCCGCCGACGGAGCCAGGACCATCACCAGAGGCATCACCCCAGCCGCCACCCATGAAGCCCCGCCCACCTATGCAGCTGTTTTTTCTGCTGGACGGGGACAAAAAGCCCCTAATGGGGCGCACGCCACAACACCTGGAACACACCCGCCTGGTACCCATCCAGCTGGAAGGGATCGCCGTCGGCTACATCGGGTTCAATACCGACCACCGCAGCTTTAATAAAATGGACGAACGTTTTGCCCGTCGCCAGGGTGAGCAGCTGCTTTATATTGTGCTCATGGCCATCGCACTGTCCGTGCTGTTCGCCTGGCCGGTGTCCCGGTTTCTGGTACAACGGCTGGACCGCCTGGGCCGTCATATACACCACCTGAGTGAAGGCCGCTACGATGAACGGGTTAAGCTCAAGGGGCGTGACGAACTGGCACAGCTGGGTGCCCATGTGAACCACCTGGCGCTGATTCTGCAAAACACTGAGCAATCCCGACGCAAATGGGTAGCGGATATTTCTCACGAATTGCGCACCCCCATCGCCACCTTGCGGGCCCAGCTGGAAGCCATTGAAGACGGAGTCCACCCCTACAATGACAGTACCCACCAACGCCTGGCCCGGCAAACGCTGCGCCTGCAACAGCTGGTGGAAGACCTGTATCAGCTATCCCTTGCCGATGTGGGTGCATTGCAATACCGGATGCAGGAGACCGCCGCGGGTCCAATCATCGAAGACTGCGTGAACAGTTTCAAAGCGCGTTTCCAGCAAGCCGGGTTAGCGTTGAGCTGCGAGGTCCTCGCACAAGTCAAATTGCTGGCAGACCCGCAGAGAATTCAACAACTGCTCAGTAACCTGTTGGAAAACAGCCTGCGCTATACCCAGGCACCGGGCATGACAATAGTCCGTCTGGAGCGCCACCAGAACTACGCGCTGCTCACCGTGGAAGACTCCCCTCCGGGTGTCGCTGAAACCCAGCTGGAATCCCTGTTCGAGCGTTTCTATCGGGGCGAAAGTTCCCGCAACCGGGATACCGGCGGTGCCGGCCTGGGCCTGAACCTGTGCCGCGCCATCGTCGAGGCTCATCAGGGCAGTATTCAAGCTCAGCTGAGTGCACTGGGGGGTCTGAAAATCATTGTCACCCTACCGCTGGAGGCCTCATGACCCGAATTCTGATTGTGGAAGATGAATCGGACCTGGCCAACCTGTTGCGGGACTACCTTCAACACCACCAGTTTGACACTCAGGTGATCAGCGATGGTGCTGTGGCCTTAGCGGCCTTCGACCAGTTCCAGCCGGATCTGGTACTGCTGGACTTGATGCTGCCGCACAAAGACGGCCTGACCCTGTGTCGCGAAATCCGCCAGCAAAGCAGCATTCCAATCATCATGGTGACCGCCAAAATCGAGGAAATCGACCGCCTGCTGGGCCTGGAACTGGGGGCGGATGACTACATCTGCAAACCCTTCAGCCCACGGGAAGTGGTAGCCCGAGTGAAAGCCGTGCTGCGCCGCACCGCGGCGGAGCCATTGAGCCAGGTGTCTGAGCCGGGTGGCCTGGTGATGGATGAGAACACCCTGGGCGTCACGCTGGCAGGAGTGGAGATCGCCCTGACTGCGGTAGAATTCCGCTTGCTGAAGACACTGAGTGATGACCCACGCCGCATTTTCAGCCGCGACCAGTTGATGGACTGCATGTACCGGGACCACCGTGTCGTGAATGATCGCACCATCGATTCCCACATCAACAAATTGCGCAAGAAGCTGGCCTTGGCCTGCCCGGGTCAGGAAGTGGTGCACTCAGTCTATGGTGTCGGCTACAAATTCGAGCTTCCACATTCTTTGCACAATTGCTGAGTTTTATCTGCAAAGATCACCGACATACTGAACCTGAAGCCAAACAGCACCCCACTCACTATGGAATCAGAGGAAGCAAACCATGAAAACAGTCATCGCACTCATCATCAGCGCCGCGATTGCCATCCCGGTTTTGGCCATGCCCCCGGGTGACGGCAGTCACATGCTGAAAGGACTTACCCGGCACCTGGACCTGACGGAAGAACAACAAGCTCAAATGAAAAGCATTTTCGAGGCTAAAAAGCCACGCATGGAGGCTTTGCGGGAGCAGATGAAAGCATTGAAGGAAGAGACCGACGGCGAAATCAAAGCCATTCTCACACCGGAGCAGGTGAAGGAATTTGAAGCCCTGCAGGAAAAACGCAAACAGAAATTTGAAAAACGGATGGAGCGCCATCAAGGCAAAATGGAATAGCAACAAAAACCGACTTCTTAACCTGCTTTACGCCGCTTTCAGCGGCGTTTTTTTATGGCCGATCGAACCCGCATTCGCAGGCAGAAAAAAGGGGCGATTAACGCCCCTTCTGTTCACAGCTCTTACTTCATACCCGGACCAGCCGATCCCAGACTCATCAGAGATACTTTACTTTGACAATTTCATAGGCCACGGTACCCCCGGGAGTATCCACCGAAACCTCATCCCCTTCGAACTTACCGATAAGGCCACGGGCAATGGGGGAGTTCACTGACAACTTACCTTGTTTGATATCGGCCTCATCATCACCCACGATCTGGAACGTCTTCTCTTCGTCCTTGTCCACATCGTAAAGATCGACGGTAACGCCAAAAATCACCTTTCCATTATTGTCGATCTTGGAGATATCGATGATCTGGGCATTCCCCAGCTTACCTTCAATCTCCATGATACGGCCTTCCACAAAGCCCTGCTCTTCACGAGCCGCGTGGTATTCGGCATTCTCCTTGAGATCACCGTGTTCACGGGCTTCCGCGATGGCCGCCACAATCCTGGGACGCTCAACCTTCTTCAGGCGATCCAGTTCTTCTCGCAACTTTTCCGCACCCTGCACGGTCATGGGAAATCGATTCATGATTGCAACTCCGCGTGCAGATCCTGTAAACGTCGCACCACAATACCCGTGTCTGCCTGCAAGGCAGCGCAGATGGCCTGGGCACCGGCAATGGTGGTGGTGTAAGCCACTTTATTTTGCAGTGCTTCGCGACGGATCTGGTAAGAGTCCGATACAGCCTGCGTTCCTTCTGTGGTGTTGATGATCAACTCAACATCCCGGTTCTTGATGGCATCGACGATATGCGGGCGTCCTTCTTTAACCTTGTTGATTTGTTTCACTTCCAGCCCGGCCTCAGTGATCAGGCGCGCCGTACCGCGGGTGGCAATCAGTTTAAAGCCAAGACTGGAAAGCTGGCGCGCCACTTCTACAGCGGCCGGTTTGTCGCCTTCCCGCACACTGATGAACACGGTTCCTTTACGCGGCAGTTTTTCGCCAGCCCCCAATGAGGCTTTGCCAAAGGCTTCACCAAACTCATTTCCGATTCCCATCACTTCGCCGGTGGATTTCATTTCCGGCCCCAGGATAGGGTCCACGCCCTGAAATTTGGCAAAGGGGAATACCGCTTCCTTCACAAAATAGTGTTCAGGCACAATCTCATTGGTGAAGCCCTGGGCCTGCAGGGACATACCTGCCATACAGCGGGCCGCCACTTTGGCCAGGGACACACCAATACACTTGGACACAAAGGGTACGGTACGGGACGCACGGGGGTTCACTTCCAGCACATACACTTCATTGCGTTTCACCGCAAACTGCACGTTCATCAGTCCTACCACGCCCAGCTCCAACGCCATCTTGCGGGACTGCTCTCGCATGATGTCCTGCACTTCCTGGTTCAGGTTATAGGGCGGCAATGAGCAGGCGGAATCCCCGGAGTGAACACCGGCCTGTTCGATGTGTTGCATCAGCCCGCCGATCACCACCTGTTTGCCGTCAGATACAGCGTCCATATCCACTTCGATGGCATCGTCCAGGAATCGATCGAGCAACACCGGCGCGTCGTTGGAGACGCTGACCGCCTCATTCATATAACGGCGCAACTCTGATTCCTTGTAAACGATTTCCATGGCGCGACCGCCCAATACGTAAGAGGGGCGCACCACCAATGGATAGCCGATCTCTTCTGCGTAACGCACCGCTTCTTCAGTGGAGCGGGCAGTACGGTTCGGCGGTTGACGCAGACCCAAGCGCTCGATCATCTGCTGGAATCGCTCACGGTCTTCCGCACGGTCAATGGCATCCGGTGTGGTGCCGATGATCGGCACGCCAGCGGCTTCCAGGGCGCGGGCCAGTTTCAACGGTGTCTGACCACCGAACTGGACAATCACCCCTTTGGGTTTTTCCAGTGCCACGATGGCCAGTACATCTTCCAACGTGACGGGCTCGAAATAGAGACGGTCGGATGTGTCGTAGTCGGTGGAAACGGTTTCCGGGTTACAGTTCACCATGATGGTTTCGTAACCGTCATCGCGCATAGCCAGGGCTGCGTGCACACAGCAATAGTCAAATTCAATGCCCTGGCCGATACGGTTAGGACCACCACCCAGTACCATGATTTTGTCACGGTCACTGGGTGCAGCTTCGCACTCTTCCTCGTAAGTCGAGTACATATACGCAGTGGTGGTCGCAAACTCTGCAGCACAGGTGTCAACGCGTTTGTAAACCGGGTTCACCCCCAGTTCCTGACGACGCTGCCGCACCTGCTTTTCGGACACCCCAAGCAAATTGGCCAGGCGGGCATCCGAGAACCCTTTGCGCTTCAGTTTCCAGAAACGATCCTTGCTCATGTCGCCAATCGCAGACTTTTGCAGTGTCTGCTCATCCCGAATCACATCTTCGATCTGCACCAGGAACCAGGGATCGATACCGGTGCATTGATACACCTCGTCAATCTTCATGCCGGCGCGGAAGGCGTCGCCCAACACCCAAATACGATCCGGGCCCGGGTTTTTCAGCAGGTTCAACAATTCATCCCGAAAATCTTCGGCGTTGGGATCAAGAATCGGATCAAAACCGTCGGCGCCCACTTCCAGACCGCGCAGAGCTTTCTGCATGGATTCCTGGAAAGTACGGCCAATGGCCATCACTTCGCCCACGGATTTCATCTGGGTGGTGAGCACCGGATTGGATTTGGGGAACTTCTCAAAGTTGAAGCGGGGAATCTTGGTCACCACGTAATCGATGGATGGCTCGAAGGACGCCGGGGTATTGCCTCCGGTGATGTCATTGAGCAGTTCATCCAGGGTATAACCCACCGCCAGCTTGGCGGCGATTTTCGCGATGGGGAAGCCGGTGGCCTTGGAGGCCAGCGCCGAGGAGCGGGAGACCCGGGGGTTCATCTCGATCACCACCAAGCGGCCGGTATTGGGGCACATGCCGAACTGCACGTTGGAGCCACCGGTTTCCACTCCGATTTCCCGCAGTACGGCCAGGGACGCATCCCGCAGAATCTGGTATTCCTTGTCGGTCAGGGTCTGCGCCGGGGCCACGGTAATGGAGTCACCGGTATGCACACCCATGGGGTCGAAGTTCTCGATGGCGCAGACGATGATGCAGTTGTCATTTTTGTCCCGCACCACTTCCATTTCGTATTCTTTCCAGCCAATCAGGGACTCATCGATCAGCAGTTCATTGGTGGGGGACAGGTCCAGGCCGCGCTCACAGATTTCGATGAATTCTTCCCGGTTGTAGGCGATACCGCCACCGGAACCACCCATGGTGAACGAGGGCCGGATGATGCAGGGGAAGCCCAACACATCCAATACCTGCAGTGCCTCTTCCATGCTGTGGGCGATCTGTGCGCGAGGAGTTTCCAGGCCGATGGATTTCATGGCCTTGTCGAAGCGCTCACGGTCTTCCGCCTTGTCGATGGCGTCCTGGGTGGCGCCGATCAGCTCCACATCGAATTGTTCCAGCACACCGTGTTTAGCCAGATCCAGCGCACAGTTCAGGGCCGTCTGACCGCCCATGGTGGGCAGCACTGCATCCGGTTGCTCTTTCTCGATGATTTTGGCAACCGTTTTCCACTCCACCGGTTCGATGTAGGTGGCATCGGCCATGGCGGGGTCTGTCATGATGGTGGCCGGGTTGGAATTCACCAGAATGACCCGAAAACCTTCTTCCCGCAGGGCTTTACAGGCTTGTGCGCCGGAGTAGTCGAATTCGCAGGCCTGGCCGATCACGATGGGGCCGGCCCCCAGAATCAAGATACTTTGTATGTCAGTACGTTTTGGCATTGCATCCTACCGTTGCATTGATTGGCTTACTTGGCGCGTTCTTGCATGAGTTCGATAAAGTGATCGAACAGCGGCGCTGCGTCATGAGGGCCAGGGCTGGCTTCCGGGTGCCCCTGGAAGCTGAAGGCCGGTTTGTCGGTGCGATGGATACCCTGCAGGGAGCCGTCGAACAACGATCGGTGAGTGGCCCGCAGATTGGCCGGCAGGGTAGCCTCGTCCGCGGCAAAACCGTGGTTCTGGCTGGTAATCATGACGGTGTTGTCGTCCAGGTTTTTCACCGGATGGTTGGCACCGTGGTGACCGAATTTCATCTTCACGGTTTTGGCGCCACTGGCCAGTGCCAGCAACTGGTGACCCAGGCAAATACCGAATACCGGGATGTCGGTCTCCAGGATTTCCTTGATGGCCTGAATCGCATAATCACAGGGCTCCGGATCACCGGGGCCATTGGACAGGAAGACACCATCCGGCTTCATGGCCAACACCTCGCTGGCCGGGGTTTGTGCCGGCACCACGGTCAGGTCGCAACCGCGATCCGCCAGCATGCGCAAAATATTGCGTTTGACGCCGTAATCGTAGGCCACCACCTTGTATTTGCCGTTGTCCTGACGGGTGTGCCCTTTGCCCCAGACCCAGGAGCCTTCTGCCCAGTAGTACGGCTCGGATACCGTCACTTCCTTGGCCAGATCCATTCCCTTCAGGCCCGGAAATCCTTTGGCCGCAGCCAGCGCCACCGCCTCGTCCACGTTGCCGGCCATGATGCAGCCACCGAGTGCGCCTTTTTCCCGCAGAATTCGGGTGAGCTTGCGGGTATCGATGTCGGCGATGCCCACAATCCCGTTGTCCCGCAGGTATTCATCCAGGTTTTTCTGTCGCCGCCAGTTACTGGCCAGCAGCGGCAGGTCACGGATGATCAGGCCTGAAGCCCAGATCTGGCGGGATTCTTCATCCTCTTCCGTCACGCCGGTATTTCCGATATGGGGATAGGTCAAGGTGACCATTTGTCGGGCATAGGATGGATCGGTCAGGATTTCCTGATAGCCGGTCATCGCGGTATTGAAAACTACTTCGCCTACGGATTGCCCGTCGGCTCCGATGGATACACCCCGAAACAGGGTGCCGTCTTCTAGGGCCAAAATGGCTGGTTTGTTCAAGCCAACCTCCATTGCTGGTCAGTGCGAGTGCAGAGCACGGTAAAACGGCGACAAAACACCAGTTGCAAAAAAGCGGAACGGATTCAGTGAAACCCATCCCGCTTCGTGGATTCTTGCTCTGGTGTGATCAGGACAATGTGGCGGACTAGTCCTTCTATCCTTCAAAAACTCTGGGCCGAACAGTAGCGGGCTTGATACAGTGAACTGCTAAGCCTTGCCAGATGTCTGTTGGTGAGTGAAAGGATGAAGGACCGCTCCTCCATGGAGCTGATCGGGCGTATTTTATCGAATTGGGCAGGTGGCGTCCATTGCTTTATAGACAGCGCAACCGTCAACCCACTTCAGTTCATCGCGCCTAGCTAATTAGTGGCTAATTAATTAAGAGTGCCGCGCTCCCGAATGCGCCGCTCCAGCAGCAGGTGGAAGCGCTTGGGCTTGAGCACATCCTTTTTCCCTACAGTGGACCGGGTCAAATAGTCACGCACCAGAAACGGATCAGCGTCATAACGCCGTACCAGCTCGTCCTGGGGCACGGCACCCAAGCGCCAGGAGGAGGCCACAGCCAGCGCCGTTTCGCGGTTTTCCGCCAGAGAGTCCTCATTCTGCAACACCAGGCCCCGACAATCCTGCACTTCCAGCCTCGAGCGGATGCGCCCGCCATAGCTCCCGACCTGCTTGAGCGCACGGTGATTCATGAAGCGCTCCTCGCTGGCCTCCTGGCTCAGTGCAGCCACACTGACCCGCACCACGCTGTGTTGCTCGCCGTCACGGAAGCGATGCAAGCCCTGCTCGCCACACAAATACCCGTAGGCGTAGGGGCCCCTCACCCACAACAGGGCCGGCTCGGACTCTGCCATCGGCTCCGCCAACACTTTGATCTCATAACGGCGCTGTTTGGCCCAACCCTGGTACAGCTCGAACAGGGTTTGCTGCAAGGGGCTCGACTGCCCCACCGGCCGCAGCTCCACCATAGCGTCCCAACGCTGATCGGAGCCCAGCTCCACCATCTCCAGCTGGGCGGCGGCCAACTGCTCCTGCAGTCGTTCACTGGCTTCCGCACTGCGCACCAGCACTTCGCGCCCCGGATCACTTTCCAGCAACGCCCGCATATCGGCCACCCTGTTCGCCAATCCCGCCAGGCGGTCCAATCGCCCACCGATATCGTCCGTTTCCAGAATGACGCGATGGGCCGCCACCGGATCTGACCAGAAATCGGCCCGTTGTCGTGCCTGATCCAGTTCGTCCAGACGGGCGATCAGGTGCTCCTCCCCCACCTGCTCCCGCAGTCGCTGCAACTGGGCCGCCATGTCCTGTGCACCCTGCTTCAGGTCTGCCAAGCGATAGCGCTTGCCCTTGCCGCTGGTGACCGGCTCGTTCTGCTGGCGGAACTCGACGCTCTGGGTGGTCTGCTTGACCTGAATGCGGGGGCGGCCATGGAGCAGGCTCATTTTCAGCAGGGCGCCCGGCTCCACCGCGTGCTCCATCAAGTAGGTGGCAAAGGGCAGGATCACCTGCTGCTGAATTTGCCGCTTGAGGGCCCGGGCTCCATAGCGCTGGTCGTAGCCCGTATCCACCACATGCTGCAGCACATCGTCCTCCACTTCGACGATCAGATTGCGGGAGGTGATGCCTTCCCGGGTGAGAATCTGGCGCAGCTCCTTGCGGGCAATGGATTTCACCTGTTCCGGCGCCAACGGATGGAACGACACGATGTGCTGAAAGCGGTTGAGCAACTCCGGTCGAAACTCCGTCTCCAGTGACTCGATGGAGATATTGCTGCCACCCTGGCCATTCTGGGTGAAGCCCATGGGGGGGCGCTGGGCATCCCGGGCCCCCACGTTGGAGGTCACAATCACGATGGCATTGCGGAAATTCACCTTGGGGCCCTTGGGAGGGCTGACCTGGCCTTCGTCCAGCAATTGCAACAGGATGTCCCAGGCGTTGGGGTGCCCCTTCTCGATCTCATCGAACAGAATCACCTGGAAAGGCTGACTGCGCACCGGGTCCAGCAGGCGGGCCTGTTTGTTGGGATTGCCCGGATCACCCAGCATCATCTGGAAGGCGTAATAATCCTTGAATTCCGACATATCGAAGCGCAACAGGCGGGAGGCACTGCCAAATAAGAACACCGCCAGGGCTTTGGCCAGCTCCGTCTTGCCCACACCCGTGGGCCCCACAAACAGGAAAGACCCCAATGGTCGGGACGGGTCCTGCAGCCCGGCCTTGAACAGGGCAATGGTTTCCACCACCGCCTCGATGGCGCCGTCCTGACCGATGACCCGCTCCCGGAACCAGTCGCGGATTTCCCGTATGGATTTGGTTTCCTCCCGGCTGATAACAAACGCCGGCAGCCCCGTATAGATGGTGAACACCTTTTCCACGAATTGGGGGGAAATACTTTCGTGCTCACCAATGTCGGCTTTTTGTTCGCAGTAATCCATCACCTGATGGGCAAAGTTCAGTACCGGCCCAGGCCCCTGACTGGCGGGCAAAAAGCGATCGCACAGATCCAGCAGGCGCTGGCAGGCCGAAGCCTCGATATCAAAGCGGGAATCGTCGAACGCCTGCTGCGCCAACTGCCGGATTTGCTCCGCCTGCAGCGGCTCTACCTGAATTTCTTCAAACTGGCTCAGCAACAGAGGGTGCTTGCGCATCTCGTCCACCACATCCGGGGACGCCTCCGCCAACAGCATCAGCCTTTTGGACTGCAGATCCTGCAGGATGAAGTCAAACAGATTCGAGGGATCGGAACTGCTCACCCCGACGGAGGTGATGTTCCAGATATCCAGCACATAGAGAATGCTCTTCTCTTTCTTGGCGCTGCCGAAGATCACCCCGGCCTTGGTCTGCCACTCCCCCAGGTATTTGGTGTCGCGCATCACGGTCTGGGTGGCCAGCTCCCGCAGCCCCATCTTTTTCTGCTGGACCAGCCGGTGGGCCAGGCCATGGACGATGGCCGACTTACCCACCCCGGGCACGCCCACCAACAGCACCGACTTGCGCTTCTGCAGTGCATCCCACACCTTTCCGATGACATCATCCCGGAACTGTGGGTTGATCAGTTTGTTCTTTCTGGCCAACTGCACCAGATCGCGGGTTTCATTGTTATACGCCTGCTCGTACGCCATGGTCTCGAATAATCATCTGCTGCTGTGAATGCAGCACATTGATAACAGGAATAGATTGGAATGCCAAGCCGGCGGAGGAATGAAGGGCTGCCGCGAGGGCAGCCCAGGTCAGGGATAGTTGCTCAAAGGATAGGTTCTGGAAAAGTGCTGCTGAGAATCACTCAGCGCAGGCCGAGCACATCCTGCATATCGAACAGGCCCGGTTCCTTGCCGTCCAGCCAGCGGCAGGCCCGCACAGCGCCCCGGGCAAAGTTCATGCGGCTGGTGGCTTTGTGGGTAATCTCCACCCGTTCGCCGTCCGCCGCGAACATCACGGTATGCTCGCCCACGATGTCACCGGCACGCACTGTGGCAAAACCAATGGTTTCGCGATCACGGGGTCCATCCTGGCCTTCACGGCCATACACCGCCACTTTTCTCAGGTCACGACCGAGGGCATCCGCCACCACTTCACCCATGCGCAGGGCAGTGCCGGAAGGGGAATCCACTTTATGACGATGATGGGCTTCGACCACTTCGATGTCCACTTCATCACCCAGCACCTTGGCGGCGATCTCCAGCAGCTTGAAGCACAGGTTGACCCCCATGCTCATGTTGGGGGCAAACATAATGGCGGTTCTGCTAGCGGACTCCGCCAACTGGGCCTTTTCAGCCTCGCTCAGGCCAGTGGTGCCGATGGCCATCTTCTTACCGTGCTCTGCACAGAAGCGGGCATTGGCCACCGTGGCCGCAGGCGCGGTGAAATCGATCAACACGTCAAAGTCGTCCTTTACTGCCTCCAGACTGTCGGCCACGGCGACCCCAAGCTTACCGATGGCGGCCAGCTCACCGGCGTCAGCACCGATCAGGGAATTGCCGGGGCGATCGATGGCTGCCGTGAGGGTCACCCCCTCACCTTCTGTCACCGCCTGGATCAGGGCTCGCCCCATGCGGCCCGCTGCGCCGATAACGGCAACACGTACGTCGGAATTACTCACGAAATGGCTTCCTTAAATAGAGGCTGCTTACAACATATCGTCAAAGAAGGATTTCACACCATCAAACCAGCCGCTCTTTTTCGGTGATTGACGATGACCTTCTTTCTCCAGGCTTTCCTGGAACTGTTTCAACAAATCTTTCTGCTCTTTGGACAGGTTCACCGGGGTTTCGATGATCACCCGACACAGCAAGTCACCCGGGTTACCCCCGCGCACCGGCGTCACTCCTTTGCCTCGCAGGCGGAACAGTTTACCGGTTTGGGTTTCCGATGGAATCTTCAATTTCACCCGGCCATCCAGGGTGGGCACTTCCAATTCACCGCCCAATGCCGCGTCCACAAAACTGATGGGGACTTCGGTATACAGATCCTTGCCTTCGCGCCGGAAGATGGCGTGCTCCCGCACCGCCACCTGCACGTACAGATCCCCTGCCGGTCCGCCGTTCATACCGGCCTCACCCTCACCGGCCAGGCGAATGCGATCGCCGGTATCCACTCCCGGTGGAATTTTGACGGACAGGGTTTTGCGTTTTTCTTTACGGCCCTGGCCATGACAATCGGAGCAGGGATCTTTGATGATCTTGCCCTGGCCACGACAGGCGGGGCAGGTTTGCTGCACCGAGAAGAAGCCTTGCTGCATGCGCACTTGGCCGACGCCACCACAGGTGGTGCAGGTCACCGGGCTGGTGCCCTTCTTGGCGCCGGAGCCGTCGCAGGTGTCGCAGTGCACCATGGTGGGCACCCGAATTTCCACACTGGTGCCTTTAACCGCTTCTTCCAGATCCAGCTCCAATGTGTACCGCAGATCGGAGCCACGGTTGTTGCGACCACCTCCGGCACGACCGCCGCCGCCAAAGATGTCGCCGAACACGTCACCAAAGATGTCGCTGAAGCTGGCACCGGCCCCCGCATGGAAACCACCGCCCCCCATGTTGGGGTCCACCCCTGCATGGCCATACTGATCGTAAGCAGCTTTCTTCTGTTCGTCAGATAGCACTTCGTAGGCTTCGGTGGCCTCTTTGAATTTAGCCTCCGCCTCTTTGTCGTCCGGGTTACGGTCAGGGTGGTACTTCATGGCCAGCTTGCGGTAGGCTTTCTTGATATCCTGCGCACTGGCGCCTTTGGCGACCCCGAGTACTTCGTAAAAATCTCTTTTCGACATGCGTTCAGACCAGTTTGATGTGTTGAATGGTGCGAATTATACCTGCGTCGGATCAAGGTGTCCGACACAAGAGCGCGGAGACTGTGCTCCGCGACCCGATAATGCCGTTGGTAAACAGACCGGGCATGATCGCTTCACACCGAAACGACCACACCCGGAACCGATTACTTCTTGTTTTCGTCCACTTCTTCGAACTCGGCATCCACCGCGTCATCAGGCGCGCCGCCCGCTGAGGCATTCGCGTCTACCGCTGCATCAGTGGCTTCGGCACCACCCTGGGCCTGCTGTTCAGCATACAAACGCTGGGCCAGGCCAGAGGAGGCTTCCGTCAGAGCCTTGGTTTTGGCCTCGATATCGTCTTTGTCATCACCCTTCAGCGCATCTTCCAACGCGGTGATGGCAGACTCGATGGCGGTTTTCTCTTCCGGCTGCACCTTGTCAGCGGCTTCTTCCAACGTTTTCTTGGTGGCGTGGATCATGCCATCCGCCTGGTTGCGCACGGTAACCAGCTCTTCGAACTTGCGATCTTCCTCAGCGTGAGACTCCGCATCGCGTACCATTTGCTCGATCTCGTCATCGCTCAGGCCAGAGGAGGCCTTGATGACGATGGACTGTTCTTTACCGGTAGCCTTGTCCTTTGCGCTTACGTTCAAAATACCGTTGGCGTCGATGTCGAAGGTAACTTCGATCTGCGGCATACCGCGTGGAGCAGGAGGAATGTCGGAGAGGTCAAACCGGCCCAGGGACTTGTTGGAAGTCGCCTGCTTACGCTCACCCTGACATACGTGCACGGTAACGGCCGTCTGATTGTCGTCCGCAGTGGAGAAGATCTGCGATTTCTTGGTCGGAATCGTGGTGTTCTTCTCGATCAGCGGAGTCATTACTCCACCCATGGTTTCGATACCCAGGGTCAGCGGGGTTACGTCCAGCAGCAGCACGTCTTTCACATCACCGGCCAATACCGCAGCCTGGATGGAAGCACCGACGGCAACCGCTTCATCGGGGTTTACGTCCTTACGGGGCTCTTTGCCGAAGAAAGCTTTAACCTTTTCCTGCACCAGAGGCATACGGGTCTGACCGCCCACCAGAATCACTTCATTGATGTCCGAGGCTTTCAGGCCGGCATCCTTCAGCGCGGTCTCACAAGGCTTCAGGGAATCTTCCACCATTTTCTCAACCAGCGATTCCAACTTGGCGCGGGTCAACTTGATGTTCAAATGTTTCGGGCCGGAAGCATCTGCGGTGATATAAGGCAGGTTCACTTCAGTCTGCTGGCTGGAAGACAACTCGATCTTGGCTTTTTCGGCGGCTTCTTTCAGACGCTGCAGGGCCAAAGGATCGTTGTGCAGATCGATGCCGGAATCCTTCTGGAAGGTATCCGCCAGATACTCGATCAGGCGCAGGTCGAAGTCTTCACCACCCAGGTGAGTGTCACCGTTGGTGGCCAGTACTTCAAACTGGTGCTCGCCGTCTACTTCTGCGATTTCGATGATGGAGATATCGAAAGTACCACCACCCAAGTCGTATACCGCTACTACAGAGTCACCGCGCTTCTTGTCCATACCGTAGGCCAGTGCGGCGGCAGTGGGCTCGTTGATGATGCGCTTAACGTCCAGACCGGCGATACGACCGGCATCTTTGGTGGCCTGGCGCTGGCTGTCGTTGAAGTAGGCCGGTACCGTGATAACCGCTTCGGTTACCGCTTCGCCCAGGTAGTCTTCTGCGGTCTTCTTCATCTTTTTCAGGATTTCCGCAGACACCTGAGGGGGAGCCATCTTCTTACCATGGGCTTCTACCCAGGCATCACCATTGTCAGACTTGATGATTTTGAAGGGAGCTCGCTTTAAATCTTTTTGCACTTCGTTGTCGGTGAACTTGCGCCCGATCAGACGCTTCACCGCAAACAAAGTGTTGTGTGGGTTGGTCACCGCCTGACGCTTGGCGGATTGACCCACCAGGATCTCACCATCTTCGTTATAGGCAATGATGGAGGGAGTGGTACGATCACCTTCGCTGTTCTCGATAACTTTGGGCTTGTCGCCTTCCATTACCGCTACGCACGAGTTGGTTGTACCCAGGTCGATGCCGATAATTTTACCCATTTCAAACTCTCCGCTGATTCGCTCGGTTCGGGCTTTGCTGCCCGTTACAGTTCATGTCTAACTTGTTTTGGAATCGGTGAGTACTATCGATTCCGTTGTCTGGTTACCTAAATGGGGCCTTCACCCCTCAATTCAAGTGCTTATTCAGGAATAAGCCGCAAATTCTTCGCCCCCCCCATTCCCGAACATCGGGGCTTCTGGCATCAGGGTGCTTTAGACACCACTACCATGGCGGGGCGCACCAAACGGCCCTTCAACACATATCCCTTCTGCATGACGGCCATGACAGAATTGGGCTCCATATCCGGGTTGGGCACCATGGACATGGCCTGATGGAATTCCGGATTGAAGGGCTCGCCCACCGGATTCAGCTGTTCGATACCGTGCTTGGCCAGGGTATCCACAAACATCTTGAGGGTCAGCTCGACCCCGTCACGCATGGCTATAACGGCTTCATTTTCCAGGCTTTCTGCAGCATCCAGGGCACGCTCCAGGCTGTCGATAATAGGCAGCAGATCGGAGGAAAATTTGTCCAGGGCGAACTTGTGGGCATTTTCCACATCCCGCTCGGAACGGCGACGGATGTTTTGCACTTCCGCTTGCGCGCGCAGCACGGAATCGTTCTGCTCAGTGACCTTGGCCTGCAGTTCCGCCACTTCCGCCAGCAGGGATTCCACCGAGGGCGCTTCCAGATTTTCAGCAGCCGGCTCCGCTGCAGGGGCCTGCTCCACGGCCTCCTGCTCCACGCCCTGGGCTTGTTGCTCTTCTTCCGGCGGGCGCGTCGCTTCTTCGTTGGACATACACATTCTCCAAATAAAACAAATAGTTACCGAAGCCGCTCTGAATCGAGGGCAAGGTTCTCTGAAAAATTTGAAGGCTATATGGGGGTTAACTGGCGGGCTTCAAGGCCGCGGAGAGAATTTTTGCTGTTAAATCAACCATGGGGATGACTTTCTGATAAGGCATGCGGGTAGGGCCGATCACCGCCAACACCCCCAGCACCTCATCCTCAGTGCCGTAAGTGGAGGAAATCAGGCTGCACTGGTCCAACATTTCATAGCCGGATTCATGGCCAATATAAATCTGGATGCCATCGGCGTTGACACAATGATCCATCAGATCCAGCAGGTCGCGCTTGCGCTGGAAGGCATCAAACAGCTCCCGCAGCCGGTCTAAACCCCGCTCGTCCGCCATGGTGAGCAAATTGGACTGGCCTGACACCACACAATCCGGCTGGGTATTGGGCTGAAAGCTCTGGGAGGCCACTTCAATCACCGTCTGCATCAGGGAGTCCATATGGGTTTTGTCATCCTGCATGGCTTTCAGCAAGCGCTCGCGAATGGCGCCCAGCGGATTGCCAATAAAATGCTGGTTCAGGTAATTGGCGGCCTGTTGCAGCTCCGACTCGCTGTAGCGGCGGTTGGTGGTGATGATGCGGTTCTGCACCTCCCGGTCGTTGAGCACCAGGATCACCAGCACCCGCTTGCCTTCCAGGGGCAGGAACTCCACCTGACGCAGGCTCGAGCGGTCGCTTTTCGGCACCATGACAATGCCCGCCATGGAGGTCAGGTCCGACAGCACCTCAGATGCCTCTTCCATCAGCTCCTGGGGCGTTTTATCCGGCAATAAGCGCTGCCGCACCCGGTCCACGTTCTCTTTGCCGGGTGAGGACACCGTCAGCAGGGTGTCCACGAACATACGATACCCCAGCGGCGTGGGCACCCGACCGGCGGAAGTGTGGGGGGAATGGATCAGCCCGCGCTGTTCCAGCTGGGCCATCACATTGCGGATGGTGGCCGGGCTGGCAGCGTTGACCATAGACTGGGCGATGGCCTTGGAGCCCACCGGCTCGCCATCCTGGATGTAGCGCTCCACCAGCGCCTTCAACACCTCTTCTGCCCTGTCGATCTTCGGTCTCATTGCCGCCCTGTCAGATGTTTGAAAATTCGTGCGTTTTTTGATTCTAGCGCGGCTTTCCCGATGGCGACAAGCCACCAATTTCCCTATTATGGGAGCACTTCAACAAGATCAACCAGGCGCGATCCCGACCCCCTTATGCTCACACACATCAATATCAGCAACTTTGCCATTGTCGAACAGCTGGATCTGGACATCCCCAACAAACTGACGGTGATCACCGGGGAAACCGGCGCCGGCAAGTCCATCATGATTGATGCCCTGGGGCTGGCCCTGGGGGACCGGGCGGAGTCCGGCTCGGTACGCCACGGGGCAGACAAAGCCGAGATCCTGGCCACGTTTGATGTCCACAACAACCCCGACGCCCGAGCCTGGCTGCAATCCCGGGACCTGGACGCCGACCACGAGTGCATCCTGCGCAGAGTGGTGTCCACCGACGGTCGCAGCCGCGCTTATATCAACGGTACGCCCTCCCCGGTTCAGAGCCTGAAAGAACTGGGCGAAATGTTAGTGAGCATTCACGGACAGCACGAACACCAGGCCCTGTTGAAGAAAGATACGCACCGGGCCCTGCTGGATGAGTTCGCCGGCCTCAATGACCTGGCCAAGTCGGTATCCGACGCCTTTCGCCTCTGGCAGAAGCAGCAGCAGGCCTATGAACACTTTCGCGACCACGCCAAGGAAATGCAGGACCGGGCGGATTTGCTGCGTTTCCAGATCAACGAACTGGACGAACTGAAACCGCAAGCGGGGGAACTGGCGGATCTGGAAGCAGAGCACAAGAAGCTATCCAATGTGGAATCCCTGCTCAGCCGGGGCCAGCAGGCCCTCACCGGCCTGTGCGAAGGGGACAGCACCGTACTGGACCAGGCCCACACCATCCTGCAACTGTTAAAGGACATGCTGGAGGAGGACCCAGGCCTTAAGGACGTGGTGGAAATGGTGGACAGTGCCCGCATCCAACTGGACGAAGCCGGCTCCAGCCTGCGCCACTATCTGGACGGCCTGGACATCGATCCCGAGCGCTACCAGGAGCTGGATAACCGGGTCTCCGGCTACTTTCACCTGGCCCGCAAGCACCGGGTGGACCCACACCAACTGGCGGATCTGTGGCAAGAGCTGCAGACCGAGCTGGACGCCATCGATGGCGGTGACGAAAAGCTGGCCAAATTGGAAAAGGCTGCCTTGAGCGCCCGCGAAGACTACCAGAAGACCGCGGAAAAGCTGTCCAAAGGCCGTGCCAGGGAGGCCCGTAAACTCAGCAAATTGATTACGGAAAAAGTACAACCCCTGGGTATGCCTGGAGCCGAGTTCCAGGTGGACCTGCAGCCGTTGGCGGAGGAGCAATACAATGCCCACGGTCTGGAAGTGGTTGAATTCATTGTCTGCACCAACCCCGGCCAGCCCGCCAAGCCGCTCAACAAAGTGGCCTCCGGTGGGGAGCTATCCCGCATCAGCCTGGCCATTCAGGTGGCCTGTGCCGCCAAAACCAACGTTGCCACCCTGGTGTTCGATGAGGTGGACGTGGGAATCGGGGGTGCCGTCGCCCAAATCGTCGGCCGCCTGTTGCGGGAGCTGGGCACTCACAATCAGGTAATGTGCGTTACCCACCTGCCTCAGGTGGCCGCCCAGGGGCACACCCACCTGCACGTCAACAAGCAAACCGGCAAGAACCAAACCCACACGGATATCGCGGAGTTATCGCAGGATGAAAAGGTGGCGGAAATTGCCCGCATGCTGGGGGGATTGAAGATTACCGATCAGACCCTCGCTCACGCCAGGGAATTGATCGAGGAAAGCCAGATTTAGGCTTTCCTCGACCTGAAAACCGGCCTATTTTTTGGGTTTAACATAGAGCACAAGATTGTGGTCCACCAGATCAAAACCGTGTTTGGCGGCAATGGCGTGCTGCAACTCTTCGATCTCAGTGTCAACAAACTCGATGACCTTGCCTGTATCCACACATACCATATGGTCATGATGATCGCCTTTGTCCAGCTCGAACACTGCATGGCCACCGTCGAAGTTCAGGCGGCTGACCAACCCGGCGCTTTCAAACTGGGTCAAAACCCGATAAACCGTCGCCAGTCCGACATCATCACCGGCATCCAGCAACGCCTTATAGACGTCTTCCGCACTCATGTGATGGCTGTCTGAAGCTTCCAGGATCTGCAGGATCTTGACGCGGGGCAAGGTGACTTTCAGGCCGGCCTTGCGCAATTCCTGATTTTCATTTGTCATAGGGATCTTTCTTCGTTTTCCGGTTTCTAAAGAAACCGGGTTACCTGTATGATGTCCGTTTTTTGCGAAGATAGTGGAAAACCATACCAGATGCAAAACTTGTTGAATGCTTTCCGCCGCAGCAAGCCAGCTGCTTTACTGATTATAGTCGTTGCTGTGGCCATCACCGGCTGCAGCTCCCTGCGCTTCCCGGGCGTATTCCGCATTGACGTGGGCCAGGGCAACCTGATCACAAAAGAGATGCTGGACAAGCTCCGCGTGGGCATGACCCCCCGTCAGGTGGAATATGTGATGGGCTCGCCGATGATTGCGGACACTTTCCACCCGAATCGCTGGGACTACATGTACAGCCTGGAGACCGGCAAAGGCATTCTGGTGCAAAACCAGCTCACCTTGTTTTTTGAGAACGAACGCCTGGCGAAAATTGATACCAGCCGCTACAAAGACCCGGAAGCATTACGCAACGACCTGCTGAAGCAAATGGGTATCGAACTGCCCAAGCAGCAAACGCCCGCCGGAGAGTCTGAGAACACCCCTCAGAAGGAAGCCACTGAGCCCGAGCCAAGCACCGAAACCTGAGCCCCGCGCTACCGGATACATCCCAAGAACAACTATTCCTCGCCGGCCGCTTTTTTGGCGGCCCGTTTCTTACGGACCTCCTTGGGGTCTGCAATCAATGGCCGATAGAGTTCCACCCGTTCCCCTTCTTCCAACACCCGCTCTTTGGGTTTGCGTTCTGCCTTGCCAAACACCCCCATGGGAATGGTGTTGACATCCAGGCCCTCGAATTTGTCAGCAATACCGGATTGCACCACCGCGTCGAACATGGTGGTGCCCTTTTTCACTGTGATTGGGATAATCATCTGCTTTTCAGGCAAAGCATAAGCCACTTCAACTTGAATCATTACGTCACTCATTTTATTCCATCAGCTTGTTGAGCATCACAACGGCCACGCCCACCGGCGACACAAAACGCACCAGGAAGAACCAGATTTTATAAATGGTGGGATGATCAATATCCACTTCCTTGCGCACAATGGCGCGATCCATCACCCAGGCCACGAAGATACAAATCAGCAGGCCTCCCAGCGGCAACATTATATTGGTGGTCAGCTTATCCAGAAAATCAAATATGGTCTCATCGAAAACTTTCACATCAGACCAGATATTCAGGGAAAGCGCGCAGGCCACGCCCAACACCCAGGCAACCACCCCCACGATCAACGCCGCCATTCCGCGGTTCATGCCCAGGGTTTCCACCGCCCAGGCCACAGCCGGTTCCGCCAACGAAATAGCAGAACTCCAGGCCGCCGCCACCACCAGCACAAAGAACATGGTGCCCAGTACCACGCCACCGGGCATCTGGCTAAATGCAATGGGCAGTGTCTGGAACATGAGGGAGGGCCCGGCGCCGGGTTCCAAGCCATTGGCAAACACGATGGTGAAGATCACCATCCCCGCCACAATGGCCACCAGGGTATCCAGCACCCCCACAGTCACAACGGTCGCGGCCAGGCTCTGCTGGCGCGACATGTAGGCGCCATAGGCCATGATGGCGCCCATACCCAGGCTCAGGGTAAAGAAAGAATGGCCGAGGGCACTGAGCACGGCCTCTTCTGTCAACTTGCTGAAATCCACCTTGAACAGAAAGCGCAGGCTGTCGGTAAAGGCCTCCTGGGTCATGGAATACCCCAACAGAAGCAGCAGCATGATGAACAGCAGCGGCATCAACAGCTGGACCGCCATCTCCAGCCCTTTGTGGATACCATTGGCCACCACCACCACCGTCATGGCGATAAACACTGTATGCCAGTCCACCAACTTGGCGGGGTCACTCACCAGATTGCCGAATTCACCGCTGATCACATCCGCTTCCTGGCCGGTGAACGTACCGCTTGCCATAAGGTACACATAAGATACCGCCCAACCGGCCACCACACTGTAGAAAGACAGAATCAGCATTCCGGCCACGGCACCAAGCCAACCGATCCCGCCCCAGAATGGCGTGGCCTGAGCCTCATCGGCCAGCTTGTGCATACTGTTAATCGGGCTGGCGCGACCGCGACGCCCCAACAGGATTTCCGCCAGCATGACCGGGATACCGATCGCAGCAATAAAACACAGATAGATCAGGACGAATGCGCCACCGCCGTTCTCACCTGCCATATAAGGAAACTTCCAGATATTGCCCAACCCAACTGCGGAGCCGGTGGCCGCCAGAACAAAGGTCCAGCGTTTGGTCCAGATACCATGAATTGATTGCTGCTCTGACATAGGCAGTCCTTTTTACAAAGCGATTATCGGAATTGTTGTAAGCAGACGCGCCCTAATAACACCCCCAGCGCAAAGGTCATTTTCCTAGCGTTTTTGCAGACTGTCAAAACAACGCAGGCTGTTTTTGGTTTTGGATGCCAAAAGCCCTATACTTAGCGCCCCGGTCTATTCCGGAGAACTGGATACATCAGCGCGGAAACTATGTCGAAAGCCAACAAAAAATCCGGCGGCGGCTCCACCATCGCCCTCAACAAGAAAGCCAAGCACGAATTCTTCCTGGAAACCCGCTTTGAAGCCGGCCTGGCACTGGAAGGCTGGGAAGTGAAGAGCCTGCGGGAAGGAAAAGTCAACTTCATGGACAGCTACGTGCTCATGAAAGACGGTGAAGCGTTTTTGTTTGGCTGCCACATCTCTCCGCTGTCGACTGTGTCCACCCACTTTGTGCCGGATCCCACCCGCACCCGCAAACTGCTGCTGCACAGAACTGAGCTGGGCCGCATCTTTGGCGCCATCACCAAAAAACAGCTCACCTGTGTCCCCCTGGCCCTGTACTGGAAAAACGGTGTGGTGAAATGTGAAATCGCACTGGCCAAAGGTAAAAAGCTGCACGACAAGCGCGCCACCGAAAAAGATCGCGACTGGAACCGGGAAAAGAGCCGGGTTCTCAAGAGCAGCTAAATCAGGTCAACCATAGTTGACCATATCGCCTTTCAACGCTACAGTGGACACCCAACTTAACGGTGTCCAACATGATTCTCAGTGCGCAAATCATCGCAACGCTTCTCGCTGTATTTTTTCTGGTAACCGGCTGGCTGAAGGCCAGCGGCCATCCACACATGATCGAGGAATTCGACAAGTTTCAGTACCCGCACTGGCTGCGGATTCTGGCGGGGGTTCTGGAGCTGATTGCGGCACCGGCCATGTTGCTGGCCTGGTGGTGGCCGCACTGGGCCAGCTTGGGGGCGCTGGTCATCAGCGCCGTGATGGTGGGCGCGACCTATACCAATTTCGTGAAACGGCCAGCGGTGTTTGGTTGGGGCACGGTGGTTATTCTGCTGCTATGCGTTTACCCGGCGGTGGTGCTCTTCCCACTGCAATGGCTGAGCGGAGCCGTTCAGTAGCAAGGCTCTGAGGGACAGATACAGTACCCCGGCGTTGCACAGATGCCAGAGAAAGTGGGTGCCCAAAGACCAGGACGAACACACTGCCATATCCAGGGTTCGGAAGGCGAGCGAAAGGCAAAACAAACCAAACGCCCCCAGCAAGGTAAAGCGACCCACCCGCTCCGAGTACAGGTGATACAACGCCAGGCCAAACACTCCCACGAGGGCCCCGGCGTACATTTCAGAACCGTTGATCGGAGACGGCAAAGCCGGGTCCAACCCCAGCAGTGACTTCAACTGAAATCCCATGGCCACCACCACAAAAAACACCGCCATCAGCAAGCTGGCCCAACTTCTGCTGAGCTGAACAACCTCACGGCTGTAGAGCCAGAGAAAGGTGATCTGAAACACCAGAATAGGGATGATGTCCGCCAGCTCCGCCCAACGGGTGGCAAAAGTATGAAACAGAAAGCTGCCTATGCCGATACTGAACAAGACCGCGATTAGAAACCGGTGTCCGGCAGACTGGGCTGACAGGCGTTGCATCATGTTCCAACCCAACCCAGCCGCTACAATAAAGGCCAGGTTGGTCACGGCATTCAAAGGCTCAGCCCAGAACGCTGCCCCTACCCGCTCACAATAATTATCAATACTTTCAAACAAAGCCTTCCCCTTAGCAGTGGTACTCCTTTCGGACTATGTCCGTTGGACTTGGCCAATCCTAAGGGGTTTGCGGGGGAAGCGGAAGCCCACCCCCACAGATTGATGGGGCTAACAGTCTGGAATGGTTCCTGGCATGACCAGCAGGCCGCTGAGTCATGGAACTTTACGATAAATAATTGGTCATACGAAGTGTCATTATGATGATATAATGGCAGGTTCTGGGGGCGACATTGGCTTCGACGTCGATTACGAACCCTTAGGTGCATGTCGTGTGGGTAGCAACACACGTACTTCAAGTGCTGCAAATGATAGTTGCAAACGACGACAACTACGCTTTAGCCGCTTAAGGCTGAACCGTCCCGAGTTTTTGCTTGTGGGGATGACAGGACGGTAACTTTACACAAGATCGCAGCAAAGCGCGCCTGGCGCGGCGCTGTTAAAACCTTAACAGGCTGGCTTGTTACTCCCTGTCTGGTCGGGCCGTAACGAGCGAGATTAATAGACAAGACTAAACATGTAGATCCTTAGGCAGAGGATTGGCGGACGCGGGTTCGATCCCCGCCGCCTCCACCAACAACGAAGCCCCTGCAGGCCATGCAGGGGCTTTTTACTTTGGTAGACCCACACCTGAATTGGTGAACCTTTAAACACCCAAACAAACGTCTTTATAAACAGCAACATAATCTAACGTTGCCAAGTCTTTCAACCTACAACACGACGCTGGGCCGGCCCTCGTCACCGATACCGATACGCCCCCACGATCACCCCCAAATTTTTCTCGCCTGATCTATTTATTTTTGAGCAAAAAAGCCGCATAGTTCGCCCAATTGTCAAGTAAAACGGTGACCATTAACCTTTCCCCTTCGAGGACAACTATGCAAACAAAATTCGGTGCCCTACTGGCAGCAATGACGATCACAACCGTGGTATCCGCTGAGGAACTGCATATCTACAACTGGTCAGACTACATTGCCGAGGACACCGTCTCGAAGTTCGAGGAGGAAACCGGCATCAAGGTCAGCTACGACGTTTACGACTCCAACGAGGTGCTGGAAGCCAAGCTGTTCGCCGGCCGTTCCGGTTATGATCTGGTGTTCCCCACCGCCCGCCCCTTTGCTGACCGCCATATTCAGGCCAAAGCCTACCAAAAGCTGGATAAAAGCAAGCTCACCAATATCGGCAACCTGGATGCCGGCATACTGAGTTCCCTGAGCGACATTGATCCCGGCAACGCCTATCTGGTGCCGTATATGTGGGGCACCACCGGCATCGGCTACAACGTGGACAAGGTCACCGCGATTCTGGGTGAAATGCCGAAGGACACCTGGCGCCTGTTGTTCGATCCCGAAATCGTCGCCAAGCTGAGCAGCTGCGGTGTCACCCTGATGGATGACCCGACTGAAGTGTTCGTGGCAGCGCGGGCCTACCTGGGCAAAGACACTGCTGATTTCAGCGCTGATGCGGTGAAGGAAGCGGTGGATCAGATCAGCAAAGTGCGCAAGAACATCAAGTACTTCCACAGCTCCCAATACATCAACGACCTGGCCAACGGCGACATCTGCGTAGCGCATGGCTACTCCGGTGATATTCTGCAGGCTCGGGATCGTGCTGCAGAAGCCGACAACGGCGTAAACGTGGCCTATGCCGTACCGTCTGAAGGCGCCGTGGTCTGGACCGATGTCATGGCCATTCCGGCTGACGCCAAAAATGTCGACCAGGCGCTCAAGTTCATCAACTACCTGATGCGTCCCGAAGTCATCGCTGCGGCCACCAATTTTGTGGCCTATGCCAATGCCAACGCCAAAGCGGCTGCGCTGGTAGATCCGGAGATTGCCAATGACCCGGGCATTTACCCCCCCGCCGCCACCCGTGAAAAACTGCTGGTGCTGAAGACCCCTACCGAAAAGCAGGCCCGCGACATGAACCGCGCCTGGACGCGACTCAAAACCGGTAAATAACCAAGATGTTTCCGGGGCCGCGTTAAGCGGCCTCACTTTTTGAGAGTACGAGATGGTTGCTGAGTCTCCTATTGTTCAGATCAAACAGGTTTCCAAAAATTTCGATGCGGTCTATGCGGTGGATGACATCAGCCTGGACATTTACCGGGGCGAATTCTTCTCCCTGTTAGGGGCATCCGGCTGTGGCAAAACCACGCTGCTGCGCATCCTGGCCGGGTTTGAGCAGCCTTCCTCCGGGCGCATCTTTATCGATGGCCAGGATATGACGGATGTGCCGGCCTATGCCCGCCCGGTCAACATGATGTTCCAGTCTTATGCCCTGTTTCCCCACATGAACGTGGCCGATAACATTGCCTACGGGCTCAAGCGTGATGGCATGAGCAAAGCCGAACGGGCCGAGCGGGTGCAGGACATGATGGCCCTGGTTAAAATCGCGGCCTACGCCAAACGCAAGCCACACCAGCTGTCCGGTGGTCAACGGCAGCGGGTGGCACTGGCCCGTGCCCTGGCCAAGCAACCCAAAATCCTGCTGCTGGATGAACCATTGGGAGCACTGGATAAAAAGCTGCGGGAAGAAACCCAGTTCGAGTTGGTGAACCTGCAGGAGCGCTTGAAAACCACGTTCATTGTGGTGACCCACGATCAGGAAGAGGCCATGACCATGTCCTCCCGTATTGCCCTGATGCATGCCGGGCGCATCGAACAACTGGATACGCCCCGCCGAATTTACGAATTCCCGGCCACCCGCTATGCCGCCGGCTTCATCGGCTCGGCTAATCTGCTGAACGCCCATGTGGTCAGCCAGGAGGATGAGCTGGTGACCCTGCGCAGCGAAGCCCTGGAACGCGAATTCGTGGTGCACCACGGCCAACCCCTGGCACCCAATATGGACGTCAGCATTATTGTGCGTCCGGAGAAGATCCAGGTGGGCCCCGCCAATGATGCCCCCAATAAAGTGGAAGGCGTCATCAAGGAGATCGCCTATCTGGGGGATGTGTCGATCTATCACGCAGAAATCGCCCCCGGTGTTCGCATCAAATTCACCCAAAGCAATGTGCTGCCGCTGGCAGAACAACCCCTGAGCTGGGAGCAGGAAGTACGCTTGAGTTGGTCGCCCTATAGCTGCGGTATTTTGAGCCAATGAACAAACGTCTGTCTGGGCTGATTGCCGGTATTCCCACTTTCTGGCTGGTGGTGCTGTTTGTATTGCCGCTGCTGTTTGTGTTGAAAATGAGCCTGACCGAAGCCCGGTTGGGGCTGCCGCCCTATCACGACCTGATTCGGGAAATGGAAGACGGGCTCATCACCATCAAGATCAACTTCGGTAACTACGTGATTCTGGCGCAGGACTCCCTGTACCTGAGTGCACTCTGGGGTTCGCTCAAGATTGCCACCGTGTCCACCCTGCTGTGCATTCTGATCGGCTACCCCATGGCCTATGCCATTGCCAATTCCCCCAAGCACCTGCAGACCCCATTGCTGATGCTGGTGATTCTGCCGTTCTGGACGTCCTTTCTGATTCGCGTGTACGCCTGGATCGGCATCCTGAAAAGCAATGGTTTACTGAATAACTTTCTGATGTGGTGTGGTGTGATCGATGAGCCCCTGCAGATACTGCACACGGTCTGGGCGGTGTACATCGGGGATGCCTATTCCTATTTGCCGTTTTTCATCCTGCCACTGTATGCCACCCTGGTGAAACTGGATCGCGGCCTGCTGGAAGCGGCGGCGGACCTGGGTGCCAGGCCCGTTATGCAATTTCTTACCGTCACCCTGCCGCAATCCATCCCCGGCGTGGTGGCCGGTTCCATGCTGGTGTTCATCCCGGTGATGGGGGAATTTGTGATCCCGGATCTGCTCGGCGGCCCGGATGTGTTGATGCTGGGCAAAATGATGTGGATCGAATTTTTCAACAACAAAGACTGGCCGTTGGCCTCTGCCCTCACCGTGGTGTTGCTGGTGGCGCTGATCATCCCCTTTGTGTTGATGCAGAATTACGAACAACAGGACAGTAAGGACAAGGCATGAGCAAACTGCGCTGGTTGCAAATCACCGTCCTGTTGCTGGGGTTTGCCTTTCTCTACATTCCCATGATCAGCCTCATTGTGTACTCGTTTAACGAGAGCCGCCTGGTTACCGTGTGGGCGGGCTTCAGTACCAAATGGTATTCCGAGCTGATGGATAACCGGCAGTTGCTGGGGGCGGCCTGGCTCAGCATCAAAATCGGTTTTCTGAATGCCTGCCTGTCGGTGATACTGGGCACCCTGGCGGCCATTGTGCTGGTGCGGTTTCGTCGCTCCCGGATGCGCAAGCCGCTGGATGTGATGGTGGCCGCGCCCCTGGTTATGCCTGACATCATCATCGGCCTGTCATTGTTGTTACTCTTTGTGTCACTGGAAAACCTGATGGGGTGGCCGGAGCGGGGCCAGCTCACGGTCATTCTGGCCCACAGTACCTTCTCCATGGCCTATGTAACGGTGGTGGTGCGCAGTCGCCTGGTGAGCATGGACCGCTCCCTGGAAGAGGCGGCGATGGACCTGGGCGCGAAGCCGCTGTGGGTGTTCTTCACCGTCACCCTGCCGATCATCGCCCCATCGCTGGTGGCCGGTTGGCTGCTGGCCTTTACGCTGTCGATGGACGACCTGGTGGTGGCCAGCTTTGTCAGTGGCCCGGGGGCAACAACCTTGCCCATGATGGTATACTCCAGCGTGCGTTTAGGGGTCAGTCCCCAGATCAATGCGCTGGCCAGCATCATCATTCTGGTGGTGAGCGTGGCGGTTCTGATCGCCGGGGTCCTGATGTATCGCCAGGAAAAACGGCTGCGGCACTGAGCAGGTTCCCGTTGCACTGGGCTGCGGCCCTTTAGCCACACTGGTGGACCTGCTATGCTGCTGGCCTTAAATACCATGGAGTTGCACCGGTGGCTCCTGCACTATTCGAGGTAAGCCATGCGCTTTCAGTTTCCCATCATCATCATCGACGAAGATTTCCGCTCCGAGAACAGTTCCGGCCTGGGCATCCGGGCACTGGTGAGCGCCATTGAAAAGGAAGGCATGGAGGTAATCGGCGTCACCAGTTACGGTGACCTGAGCAGCTTTGTGCAGCAACAGAGCCGCGCCTCCTGCTTTATCCTGTCCATCGATGATGAAGAGTTCCACGGCGACCGCACTGACGTGACCTTGGAGCAGCTGCGTAATTTCATCACCGAATTACGCCTGCGCAACCCCGATATCCCGATTTTCCTGCATGGGGAAACCCGCACCTCACGGCACATTCCCAACGATGTGCTGCGCGAACTGCATGGGTTTATTCACATGTTCGAGGACACCCCGGAATTCATTGCCCGCTATGTGGTACGCGAGGCCAAAACCTATGTGGACACCCTGGCGCCGCCGTTTTTCCGTGCCCTGGTGGACTACGCCCACGACGGTTCCTATTCCTGGCATTGCCCCGGCCACAGCGGCGGGGTCGCTTTTCTGAAAAGTCCGGTTGGCCACATGTTCCACCAGTTCTTCGGCGAAAACATGTTGCGGGCGGACGTGTGTAACGCGGTGGATGAGTTAGGGCAACTGCTGGACCATACCGGCCCGGTGGCCGCCAGCGAACGCAACGCAGCCCGCATCTTTCATGCCGACCATATTTTCTTTGTCACCAACGGCACCTCCACCTCCAACAAGATTATCTGGAACAGTACCGTGGCCCCCGGCGATATCGTGGTGGTGGATCGCAACTGTCACAAAAGCATTCTGCACTCGATCATCATGACCGGTGCCATCCCGGTGTTCCTGATGCCCACCCGCAATAATTACGGCATCATCGGCCCCATCCCGAAAAGCGAATTCAAATGGGAAAACATCCGCAAAAAGATCGAGAAGAACCCCTTCATCGACGACAAAACCGCCATGCCCCGGGTACTGACCATCACCCAGAGCACCTATGACGGCGTGCTGTACAACGTGGAGGAAATCAAGGAGGAGCTGGACGGCAAAATCGATTCCCTGCATTTCGACGAAGCCTGGCTGCCCCATGCCGCGTTCCATGATTTTTACGGTGACTATCACGCCATGGGCGAAGGGCGCACCCCGTGCAAGAACTCACTGGTGTTCGCCACCCAAAGCACTCACAAGTTGCTGGCCGGGCTCTCCCAGGCGTCGCAGATTCTGGTGCAGGATTCGGAAAGCCGGCAACTGGACAAGGACCTCTTCAACGAGGCTTACCTGATGCACACTTCCACCTCCCCTCAATACGCCATCATCGCCAGCTGCGACGTGGCGGCGGCCATGATGGAACCGCCGGGGGGCACTGCCCTGGTGGCGGAATCCATTGACGAAGCCATGGAGTTCCGCCGTGCCATGCGCAAGGTGGATGAGGAATGGGGCGCCGACTGGTGGTTCAAAGTCTGGGGGCCGGACGAACTGGCGGAAGAAGGCATGGGAGACCAGCACAACTGGACCCTGAAGGCCGGTGAGCGCTGGCACGGCTTTGGTGACCTGGCGGAAGGCTTCAACATGCTCGACCCGATCAAGGCCACCATCATCACCCCCGGGTTGGACGTGGAAGGGGATTTCGATGAGTGGGGCATTCCCGCCGGCATCCTCACCAAGTACCTGGCGGAGCATGGCATCATCGTGGAGAAATGCGGGCTGTATTCGTTTTTCATCATGTTCACCATCGGCATCACCAAAGGGCGCTGGAATACCCTGGTGACGGAACTGCAACAGTTCAAGGACTGCTACGACACCAACATGCCACTGTATCGCTGCATGCCGGAGTTTTTGGCCAAACAGCCGGGTTATGAAGGCATGGGGCTGCGCGACCTGTGCCAGAAGATCCACGCGGTGTATGCGGAGTATGATGTGGCCCGCCTGACCACGGATATGTATCTGTCGGATATGGTGCCGGCCATGCGCCCGGCGGACGCCTGGTCCAAAATGGCTCACCGCGAGATCGAGCGGGTGGACATTGATGAGCTGGAAGGCCGGGTCACGGCAATGCTGGTCACCCCGTATCCCCCCGGCATTCCACTGCTGATTCCTGGCGAGCGCTTTAACAAAAACATCGTCGACTATCTGCGGTTTGCCCGCGCCTTCAATGAGCGCTTCCCCGGCTTTGAAACCGATACCCATGGCTTGGTGAAAGAAAAGGTGGATGGCAAGGTGCGCTATTACGTGGATTGCGTAAAAGACGACTGACCGTCTCTATAAGCCAATTTCCAAAGCAGAGTTGATCCGGCGCGCGTTTGCAGCCGGATCAAACGCAATTCATGACCAACTGAGATCTTCGTGCCTGAACGGCGTGCTGCGTACCCGCTTGCCGGTGGCCTGGTAGATGGCATTGGCGATGGCTGGCCCGATGGGCCCCACCGGGGCCTCACCGATAATGGCAAAGCGATCGTGGCCGGACAGGGCCTCAAAGTGGATATTGATCCTGGGCATGTCCGCCATTTTCAACAGGGGCAGGCTGTCGAAGTTGCCCTCTTTCACCGCGCCATCGACGATGGTGAGCCCTTCGCTCAACGACATACTCAAACCATAGATGATCCCGCCCTGGATCTGCTGGGCCACCGCATCCCGATTGACGATGCGGCCGCAATCAAAGGTGAAATCAATCTGCTGCACCTGCAGCTGGCCGGCCTTGCTCACTTCCACCCGGGCCACGGCGCACACGGTTGCACCCCGTTGCCGGGAACCGGAGTGGGGCCAGTTGCTGATGGCGATGCCCCGCCCCTGCCCTTTAGGCAACGGTTGCCCCCAGCCGGCCTTCTCTGCGGCGATGCGCAGGCAAGCAGACCAGGCCGGGTCCCAGTGCTCCAATAACGCCAGCCGATACTGGAGGGGGTCTGCCCCGGCCGCCACCGCACATTCGTCGATGATGGATTCCACGGTAAAGGCGTGGGAGTTGTAACAGGGCCCGCGATAGGCGCCGGTATAGAAATGGGTGGGCAGGTTACTGGTGGACAGGCGCACATTGGGAATGCCGCCATCGGCCGCATAGGCCATATCCGCATAACCCAGGTTCAGGGCCATGCCGCTGAAACAGGTTTCCCCCTGCAGGGACACCAACGTCCCCTGCTCATCAAGCCCCGCCCGATAGCGCGCAGCCAGAGGCGTGCGATAGGCTCCCTGGCGGGTGGTTTCCTCCCGGGACCAGATCACTTTCACCGGCACACCCGGGTACTGACGGGCAATGGCCACCACGGTGCGCACATCGTCGCCGATCACCCGCCGGCCGAAGCCGCCTCCCACCAGGGTCTGGTGAAAATTAACCTTGGCGGGATCAAGGCCTGACTCGTCCACCGCCACCCAGAACGCCTGTTGCATATCCTGGGTCGCATGCCAGAACTCCAGACTGTCTGCGGTGTAGAGCGCCGTACCGTTTAGAGGCTCCATGGTGGCGTGCTCACACAGGGGCGTGCGGTAGGTAGCCTCCACCGTTTGCGCCGGTCGCACCTTGCTGATGTCACCGGCCTTGGTGAGGGGATCACCGGCCATATTGGCCAGAACCTGGTCCTGGCGCTCAGCCAGTTTTTCGTTGGACGCCCAGAAACGCCCCAGGCCCAGATCCCATTCCACCGGCAGGGCATCCAGGGCCCGCTTGGCCTGCCAGTAATGCTCGGCAATCACCGCCACACCACTGCGCAGTTCAGAGCCTTCAAAACCGAAAGTGGGGTCTGCCTGTACCGGGGAACCGGGGGTCTTGGCCGGGTCGATCACCACCACCGCTTTGACGCCGGGCATGGACAGGACGGCATCCGGTTCGTGATTTTTCAACAGTCCGCCCTGCACCGGGCACTGCAGCAACGCCGCATGCACCATCCCAGGCAGGGTCACATCCATGCCATAAACGGCTTTGCCAGTGACGATGTCCGGCAGTTGCAACTTGTGGGGCTGGGTCTTGCCCAGCTTGCGCCATTGGCTTTGCGCTTTGATGCTGGGCTCCACCTCCAATTGCACCCCGGCGGCCTCGGCGGCCACCTCCCCGAAGCGCAGGGAACGACCGGACGATTCATGGCGCAACACGCTATCCCGGGCGGTCACTTCCGCCACCGGCACCTGCCAACGGGCGGCCGCAGCATGTTTCAACCGTTCCCGGGCACTGGCCCCCAACTGCAGGGTGTAGGGCATGCGATCGTGGTCGGTACTATGGCCGCCAAAGAAGGGCTGCAAGCCCACGGCGTAACTGCCCGGCTGGCGCAACTCCCGGCTGTAGGAGGCAAACTCCACCTTGACCTTGTCCCAGGCGCACTCCAGCTCTTCAGCAATATTCAACGCGTGCTGGGTGGTGGCACCATTGCCGATCTCCGGTGTGGGCACGCTGACGATCACCGTGTCATCCGGCAAAATCCGCAGCCAGGGGGATAGCTCATCACTGCTGCCTCCCCATGCTGGCGTCGGCTGTGATGCGGACGGATTGCCAGCCAGGGCATTCACCGGTAACAGCTGCAACGACAAGCCCCCGGCCACAGTGGAGGCGGACACCAGAAAGGCCCGCCGGGACAGCTTTCGATTCATGATGCCCTGCACCCGATGCTCTGGCTTCATACGCCCTGCTCCTGCTGCTCTGGCTTCTGTTGCTCTGAGCCATGGAGGGTGCGGGCCGCTTGCTGAATGGCGGTGCGAATGCGGGGATAGGTTCCGCAACGGCAGATGTTGGACATCTGCACATCGATATCCTCGTCGCTGGGATTGGGCACCCGCTTGAGCAGATCCGCCGCTGCCATCAGCATACCGGCCTGGCAGTATCCGCATTGGGGCACATTCAGCTCCACCCACAGTTGCTGCAGAATGTGATCACCGGATTCCGACAAGCCTTCGATGGTGGTGATGTTGGCTCCGCCCACGGCTGCCACCGGCAATTGGCAGGAACGCACCGCCGCGCCGTTGAAATGCACGGTACAGGCCCCGCACAACCCGGCGCCGCAGCCAAACTTGGTGCCGGTGAGGCCAAGGTGATCCCGCAATGCCCACAACAACGGGGTGCCGGGATCAATATCCAGGGATTGTGGCTGCCCGTTGAGGGTGAAACTGATGCTTGTCATTCTAGGCCCGCCCTCTTCTTCGCCAGCGCTTCAAAATCGGCATTGATGTTCGCCAACACCTGGTCGGTGATGGTGTTGCGATCAAACTTCTGCATGAAATTCAGGGTAAACCCCCGCCCCTGGCCAATGTCGGGATGGGTGGAAAAACCCGGCAGGTAGCTGTCCACAATGTCCCGGGCCTCGGGGTCGTCCAGAATCACCCCCACCAGGGTGGAGCCGGTGGTATACACCACCACACTGGAACCCTCCAGCGTTTCCAGCTCCGCGTCCAGGGCTTGCAGGCGCTGGTCGGTAATCAGGTCAGGGTAGTAAGGCTGGATGTCCAGCAGGGTAAGCGGGCGGGCAACGTTGATCTGGCGCAGCTCCGCCAGACCGGGCAGGTGTTGTTCCAGCAAGTCCCGGGCTTCGGTGAAATCCAGCAGGGCACCGATGTTCGACTCCTCAACCGAATAGGAGATCCCCGGCAGGGTCACAGTGGGTTCCTGGGACGGCAGGAAGTAGGAAACAGCAATGCCCAGCAGAACCACCAGGATAAGGGTGCCGCCGATGATAAGGGGGAGTTTGCGTCGGGCCATCATAGTGTACAGACAGATACTATTCTCGTTATTTTCTCCCACTATACACCATTGTTGATTACAAAGAAATTTTCTCCTGGGGCTGGGTTCAAGGCTGGGTTCAAGGCTGGGTTCAAGGCTGGGTGCAGGGCTGGGTGCAGGGCTGGAAGCAGGGCTGGAAGCAGGGCTGGAAGCAGGACAAGGTTCAGGGCTGAGTATGGAACAGGTGGTTCAGGAAACGGGCGGTTTCGTTCAAGGCCTGGCGGCGCTGGCGGAAAAAGCGGATGCTGAGGAAGCCATGTACGGTGTCCTTATAATCCAGCCAGGTCACCGGCACCTGGGCTTCCCGCAATTTTTTCACGTACTGCTCACCACTGTCATGCAATGGATCGAACCCGGCGGTCACCAACAGGGTAGGCGGCAGCCCGGCATGACTGGGAGCCAGTAACGGGGACAGGTCAGGGTGGGCAAGATCCTCCACCTGAGCGGCATAGGCTTCCCGAAACGCGGTCATCATGTCCCGGGTGAGGCCGTAACCGTCGCTGAAATTCAGCATGCTGTGGTTTGCAGAACCTTGCTGGCTTTCAGTTTGAGTGACGTGCTGGCTGTCGCTCAGGACAAGCCGAAAATCCGTGAGCGGGTAGTAAAGGATTTGCGCAGCAATCCGTGGACCGGACTCCCGCAGCGCGCGCAACGCCACTACAGCACTGATACCGCCGCCGGCACTGTCCCCCGCCACCACCAGCTTGTTGGCGTCCGCCCCCAGCTGGGCAGCGTGTTCAGCCACCCAACGCACCGCGGCATAGCCGTCGTCAATGGCGGCGGGAAAGGGAAAGCGCGGCGCCAGCCGGTAGTCCACCGACACCACAATGGTTTTGCCGGCGTTGGCCAGGGAACGGCACTGATCATCGAACTGATCCAGGTTGCCCAGGGTAAACCCGCCACCGTGAAAATACACCACCACCGGCAACTCACCAGCAAGGTTTGCCGTGACATTAGGCCAATAGACCCGGGCTGGAATGTCGCCCTCGGCGCCACTGATGTGGATGTCTTCCGTTTTGTGTACCGGTTCATTGGGCAGCGCCATGCTGAGGGGATAGAGCAGGTTCAGTCGAACCGGTTGCTGGAACGCCATGCCCTTATCGGGTCGAAAGCGAATGCCGAACTCCAGCAGATTCAGGGACAGGGCTGCCCGCAGGTCCAACCGTCCGTAGGGGGTTTGCGTATTCAGATAGGCCAGGTACGCAAAGGCCGCTGCGGCCGCAAGGGCCATCCACCAGGCACAGAGCCACCAGGCCAGGAGCCCGACGAGCAACGACAACCGCAGCAGCATTTTTTTATTGTTCTGGATCATGTCAACTCTCTGTTAAGAGGCGCAGGTTACTTCTGGCTTTGACTTGCTGGTGCCCTGCCCCGCAACACCCAAATCAGAAAGCACGGCAAAAACGTCAGTGTGATGACAGTGGAACAGAAAATCCCCGCCAGTACCACCACCCCGACGCCCCGATACAGCTCGGTGCCCGCACCGGGAATCAACACCAGCGGCGCCAGCCCGAAAATGGTGGTGAAGGTGGACATGAGGATCGGCCGCAGACGGGTGTTGAGCGCATCCATCACCGCATCCTGAACCGATTCATAACCCCGCGCCAGGTTCTGCCGGGTCTGGTCCACAATCAGGATGGGATTGTTCACCACCGTACCCAACAGAATCAGGAACCCCAGCATGGTGATCATATCAAACGGCTGGCTGACCCCGACGGCGTTCAACCCGATCAGGCCCACCAGACCACCGGCCAAACCCAGCGGAATGGTGGTGAGGATCACCAGCGGATAGCCCCAGTGATTAAAGATGGCCACCAGCAGCAGGTAAATCAGCACCAGCGCCACCAGGAAGTTTCCGGTTAACGCCCCGCGGGTGGCCTCCAGCTGATCCGCAGCGCCGGAAATATCAATGTTCACGCCGGGGGCCACATCACCGGCGGCCCGCAACTGCGGAATCAACTCCTTCTGCACTTTGGCCACCGCGGTCTCCAACGCCACGGAACGGGGCGGAATAATGCGCAGGGTGACCGTACGACGACCATCGACGCGGCGTACTTCGGCGCTGTCGACGGTTTCACGCAGAGTGGCCAGAGCGCTCAAGGGCAGCACACCGCCGGCGGGGGTCATCACCGGCAGATCCTGCATGTGCTCCAGTTGCCGGTGTTGGCCCGCATCGCTGAGCAGGAAGATATCCACCTTGTCGTCGTCATAGAAAAATTCATCAACAAAGGCACCGTCACTGAGGGCCGCCACCGCATAGCCAAATTCATCGGCGCTGACTCCGTATTCCGCCAGCCGCTCCCAGTTGGGACTCACCTCCACCAAGGGCTGATCCAACGACAGGGAACGGGGTTCCGACTGGATCTGGGGATTATCAAACAGGGCTTCCGCCAGACGATAAGCACTCTCCCCGGTGGCATAAAGCTGCGCCAGGTCCGGGCCGGAAATATCCAGATTGACCGCCCGGGTGCCACCGTCGTTGCTGGAAATGATGGAACCCCGCGATGAGAAGGCCCGCATGCCGGGGTATTGCCGGAACAGCCCGGTCAGTGCTTCCATCATGGCTTCGATGTCGTGCTCACGTACCGGTTCGGACAAGAACCAGATGCGACCGGAAAACACCGTCATGGCGTAATACTTGAGGGCCGGCACCGGCAGTTGGCCCTGGTCGAACAAATCCGGGTCGGCGTTCACTACCGGTTCGATCAACTCCCGCAACTCAGTACCAATGCCTTCCATCTCCTGCAGGTTGTAGCCCGGCGGTGCAATCATCATGGTGAAGGCTTTGGGCTCCTCCCCTTCGGGCAGGTATTCCGCCGCCGGCATCCACCAATAGGCCAGGCCCACGGTGCTTACCAATGCCACCGCCATGGTCACAAAACGGCGGGCGGGCAACGCCACCAGCCAGGCCACCTTCTGCATCAGCCAGCGTTGCAGTCCAGTGTGCTGCTCGCCCTGGTTGCTATTCTGGGCTTGAGCACCGAATCCCATACGCGCGCTGGCCGCGGGCACCACCGCAATGGCCACCAGCATGGACGCCAGAATGGCTGCGGAAATGGCGATGGCAATGTCCGAATACAGTTGGCCGGCTTCTTCCTGCACAAACAAAATGGGCGCAAACACCAGCACCGTCGTCAACGACGACGCCAGCACCGCCGGCCAGACTTCACGCACACCGGTCAGCGCCGACTCAAACAGGGACAGGCCGCGGCGGCGCGCCTGCTCAATGCTTTCGAGCACCACAATGGTATTGTCCACCGTCATGCCGATGGCGAAGGCCACCCCCGCCAGAGAGATGACGTTGATGGTGCGTTCGAACGCCAGCAAACCCAGAAACGCGGCGATGGTACAAATGGGAATGCTGATCACCCCCACCAGGGTGGCACGAAACGAACGCAGAAACAGGAACATCACCAGGGTGGCCAGCGCCGCCCCCAATGCCAGGTTGGTCCACACATTGCGAATGGACGCCTGCACATAGCGCACATCGTCACCCAGCAACACCATGCGCAGACCATTGGGCTCCAGCAGGTCCCGTTCCATGGTCTCCAACATTGGCAACAACTGCTCCTTTATGTTGATGACATTGGAACCGGACTCGCGCCGCACCGCCAGACGAATGCTGCGTTCCCCCTCCTGATAGGCGCTGACACGGGATTCGTAATGGTCCAGCACTACCGTGGCCACATCTTTGAGGCGCACGGTGGCATTGTTGTGTTGCGACAGAATCAGGTTTTCCAGTTCTGCCAGTGTTTCGAAGCGCCCCACCGTACGAATCAGGTAACGGCGCTTGCCGCTGTCGATATCCCCCGCGGAGGTGTCGGAATTGCGGGCCCGCACTACGCTGCGCACCTGCGCCAGAGTCAGGCCCCGTTGCGCGAGTTTTTCCGGATTGAACAGGATCTGCAGCTGACGCTCGGAACCACCGTGCACGTCCACCTCGGAGATGCCTTCGATACGCTCCATCCGCGGCCGCACAAAATCGTCCACAAAATCGAACATCATATCCATGTCCAACTGCAACGGGTTGCCCGGCTGTGGCAGCACACTGAAATACATGAACGCGTTTTCGGAAAAGGAACTGCTGAACAGCCTGGGCTGATCCACGTTTTCCGGATAGGAGGACACCTGACTCAGGGCGTTGCTGACTTCAATCAGGGTTTCGTTGATATCCACCCCAAAGGGGAACTCCAGTTCAATGGAGGCTTCCCCGGTCTCGGCGCTGGACAGCATGCGTTGCAGATTGGGCACTGTGCGCAGGTAACGTTCCTGCTCAATGAGGATTTCCTTTTCCACATCCTGCGGCGTGGCCCCGGCCCAGCCGGTTTGCACACTGATGGTCCGCACTTCCAGATCGGGGATCATCTGCACCGGAATACGCAAGGCGGACACCAGCCCCAGTACACAGACAATCAGAACCGTGACGCTGACAATAATGCCCTGGCGGATACTGGCTTCAAACATAATGCTTCACACCACCCGCTCAGGAACCATTGACCACACGCACCGGCTGGTCCTGGCGCAATATTTCATTGCCCCGCACCACCACCGGTTCGTTTTCCGGCAGGCCGGACAACACTTCCACCTGCTCACCCAGGTTGCGCCCCAAGATGACCTGACGACGCTGGGCCACCGGTTCAGAGCCGTTTTCCACCACAGTGAACACGCTGAAACCACCATCCGGATTACGCAGCAACGCATCCCGTGGCACCGTCAGCACCCGGCCATCCTGTTTGAAGGTAAGAATCGCCCGGGCGGAGGCTCCGGGCAGCAAAGCCGCACTGGGTTCTGTGCTCACCAGTCGCAAACGGAAGGTCCGGCTCGCCGCATCGGCCACCGGCACCTGCGCCACAATGCGACCGGGCAGGGCCAGATCGGGTCGCACATCCGGACGAATCAGGATTTCAGTATTGCCGTTGATATCGCCGTACTGTTCCTGGGGCACCTGCACATCCAGGTACAGGTCCCGGGTGGCCACCAATTCCAGCACCGGCGTGCCGCGGGTCACCCATTCCCCCACTTCCGTCAGTTTCTGCACCACCACGCCGGCGAAGGGCGCCTTGATATGATGCCAGTCCAAACGCTGCTGCTGGGCGGCCAACTGGGCTTTGGCCGCATCCAGCGCCGCCTGGGAAGAGGCCAATGCCGCCTGGCGCAACGCCAATTCGTTCTGTGGCAGGTGATTGTCGCGGGTCAGTCGCAGGGCCTCGTTCACCAGGCGCTGGTGCTCATCCACCTGGGCCTGGGCCGCCGCGACGTTGGCCGCCAGGCGGGCGTGCTCGTGTTGTTCCAGGCTGGCATCCAGCTCCAGCAGCAACTGGCCCTGCTTCACTTCTGCACCGGCATCCACCTGCATGCTGGCCACCGCACCGTCCACCCGCGCCGACACCTGGGACCGCTGCACCGCCACCAGGGTGCCCGACAGCCGCAGCTCCCGGGTTGCCGCACTTTGACTGGGTGACACCAGCTCCACCGGCACCGCAGTTTGACCCTGTGCCACGGTTGCCAACAATACCGATAGCAGCCACCCCCAACGCCAATACTGACAGCGCTCCATACAACCCCCGCTTTGGTCTCACAAATCTAAATGAGAAACATTAATAACATCATGAGGGGGCAAACTCAATTGACGATCGGACCAGGCGCGACCTGCTCAGCCCCGGTGACGAATCAGAATGGACTGAGTGCAGATGCCCACAGGGCCACCCTCATCAAAGATCTGGCCCACTACCGTGCCGGCACCCAGGTCTTCATAGGTGGCATGGGTTTGGATGCCAATCCATTCCCCCTCGGCCGGGCGATGCAGGTTGATGGTGGTATCGGGATTGATGCCGAAAAACGGCTGGGCGTCGAACGCCTCCCCGGTGAGAATGCGGTTGGCAATGGCAGGAATGGAATAGGTCCAGTCCGCAGCCAGGGCCACCCGCATAAAGGGCGTTACCGCCTGCTCCGGAAGCACCGGTTGTTGCAACCGAATCCACATGACGGCCGGTTGGGTGGTAACATCCACCCGAATCTCGATGGCATGGTGAAAACCCGGCTTGTCCAGCACGTGACGAAACAGCGGCACCGGTAACGGCGCTGGCAGTGCGGGAACGGTGCCCTGGAATTTCAGACGATCCACCACCGGCACCGTGTCCAGTCGATAGCGCATGGCACTGGCACGCACACACTCTTTTCCTGCCGCCAAAATTGAGACATCCAATGTTTCCACATTACGCCCCCCGCGGCGCACGTCAGACTGCAGTTCAATGGCAGACAGGGGAGCGGCGTTCATCATATCCACCGTCAACCGAGTCACCTGACGGGGGGCTTCCGTGGCCACCCGCTCCACCGCAATGGCCGCCATCAACAACATGGCACTGCCGTGCTGGGTGCCAGGATACCAGGGCCCCGTCGCCAGATGAGTGGGCAGCAACAGCTCACCGTCCTGGTGAAAAATGGGAAAATCCGCTGGAATCTCGATTGGGCTCATTGGGCATTACCTTAAATCCACTGCAAAAGTGCAAGATGGTAAGGAGCTTTAACAGCCGTGGCTATGACAGGAACTGACAAAACAATGTTCAAATTGAGCAGAATTCGACAGCAGCGGCAGGCAGGTATTCACCGACAAAAGTAAATGTTTATCCAATTACAAAACGCTGTAATCAATCAGTCGACAAAAACCCGACGGTGGTCATAATGGATGAGTAACGCAGATTGGATCGCTGTCTCACAAATAGAATGCAAAGTATTACAAGTATAATTGTCGAGCTGATTATTCGTCACACTGGGGTAAAAAAACGCAACAACACGCTACTGCCAAAGCGTATTGAGCGCGTGGCTGCGCCGCCCAACCATCCGCCGCCAAAAAAATTCCTGCAACGTTACCGTGTCGAAGAACACAACATTGATGGTTCCCGCCTCTGGCTGTTCGGCCCCAAAAACCGCCCTGTGAAAAATTGGATTTATTACATTCACGGCGGTGCATTTGTGGACGGCATGATGCCCGCCCATTGGTTGTTTCTGGAAAAACTGGTGCGGGAAACCGATGCCCTGATTGCGGTACCGGACTATCCATTGACACCGAAAGCCAATGCCGAACAGGCCATGGCTGCATTGATCAGCGGCTATCGTTTTTTTATTCAACAGAGTGCAGCCGAGTCTGTCACCTGTATGGGTGATTCCTCCGGTGGTGGCATGTGCGTGGTACTCGCCCAGCAACTGGCACAACAATCTTTGCCCGCGCCTGCGCAATTGATACTGCTCTGCCCCTGGCTGGATATTTCACTGCAGAACCCGGACATCATTGAGCTGGATAAAGTAGACCCGTTCCTGGGCCTGGAAGGCCTGCACAGTGTCGCCCATTGGTATTCGTCACACCTGGGCCTGGACCACCCGCTGGCCAACCCCATGCGCACCCCACACACAGACCTGCCGCCCACCACTCTGTTCATCGGCAGCCGTGATATTCTGCAGCCGGATTGCAAGGCGTTCCGTGACTCAGTGGAAGCCAGTGGTGGCAGCATCGATTTCCAATGCTTCCCCAACATGCTGCACTTGTGGATGTTTCTGCCGGTCAAAGAAGCCAAACCGGTTCACCGGCAGGTAATCGCCAAGCTCAATCAACCCCGTCAATGAACATTCTCAATTCATATCCTCGGCATCTGGCCCGCTGCCGGTGAGCACCGTGCCGATGGGGAGTGCCCGGTTTTCGATGGGGCGCGTACGTTGGGAGAACTCGGCGGGATTGAGCAGCGCCTCCTCCAGATTGGTGGCAATGGAGCGGGCGACGTTCCTGGCCCGCTCGCTATAGGGCCCAGCATAGAACGCATCCAATGTTGTCTCGAAATGCGCCAGCCAGCGTTGAAAGTGATGCGCGGTGAACGGCCGCTGCAGGTGGATCTCACGATGGACGTTCATCATGTGTCGGTTGTATCCGATTTCTCCCAGCAACAATTTACACCAGAACGCTTCAATGCGGGGTAAGTGCTGGGGCAAATCGATTCCGGCCACCTCTACAAAAATGGACGCCAGCTCTGCATCGGCCAACAAACGGTTATAAAAACGCGCCACAAAATCACGAATGGCTTGCGGTGAATCCAGATCCGGTTTCATTCCTGCACTGTTCACTGAGTGGTAGATCTCCGTTGTTCGGCATGACTGCAATTGCTCACCAGTCTACCCCAGGGTCAATACACTCATAAACCCTAGCCGTTCCGGCCAAACGCCTTAGTCACGCTCGCTTAGCGGAATTTATCTTGGCTATGCTTGGCTCCGCCTGATCAACACAGGCGGACATTCCTCTATTTCCTGGCATTGGATCGGGACGCAGTTAGCAGGAGCCCAAACCACTGACTGCCCCTGTGTTCCCTGTGCAAGGAAGACAGTTGCGTGCAGACAGTCACGTTTAGAACAACAAGGAATGATCATGAAAAAACTTTCTGACTTTTCAAAATGGTGTGCCGTCCTCGGCTTTGTTTCCTGCAGTGTATTCACCCTCCACGCCCAGGCCATGAGCCAGGTCCCACCCACTGACCCGGGCGACGACCCCATGGGCGATTGCCCTGCCACGGCCATCTGTCGCAGCGAATCACCCGGTGCCTACAGTGGTAACGGCCCGTACGGTTCCCGCTCCTATACTCTGTCCCGCTTCCAGACACCCGGTGGCGCCACGGTTTACTACCCTGCCAATGCGGAGCCACCCTACGCCGGCATGGTGTTCACGCCACCCTATACCGGCACCCAAGCCATGTTCGCCGCCTGGGGGCCGTTCTTTGCATCCCACGGCTTCGTGCTGGTCACCATGGACACGTCCACCACCCTGGATTCTGTGGATCAGCGAGCCGCGCAACAAAAAGAGGTCCTGAATGCATTGAAATCTGAAAACACCCGTTCCGGTAGCCCACTGCGGGGCAAACTGGATACCGCCCGCCTGGGTGCGGTGGGCTGGTCCATGGGCGGTGGTGCCACCTGGATCAATTCCGCCGAGTACAGTGGCCTGAAAACGGCCATGTCCCTGGCAGGGCACAACCTCACTGCCATCGACATCGATTCCAAGGGGTATAACACCCGGGTTCCCACCCTGCTGTTCAACGGCGCTCTGGACCTGACCTACCTGGGTGGCCTGGGCCAATCCGACGGCGTATACAACAACATTCCCGCGGGCATTCCCAAAGTATTTTATGAAGTATCCTCCGCCGGGCATTTTGACTGGGGATCGCCTACAGCGGCCAATCGCAGCGTGGCATCATTGGCCCTGGCTTTCCATAAAGCGTATCTGGATGGCGACACCCGCTGGCTGCAGTACATCACCCGACCCAGTTCGGACGTCACCACCTGGCGCACCGCAAACATACGTTAACGCGAGGCATTCGAGCATAGCGACATCGGGCTCGACATGAGACCCGACATAGGACCCAATACAGGAACCGCCGGCAACCAGGCGGTTCCGCCTAGCAACAGGGAAGAACCATGATCAACGCCATTCGAACACTCACACCAGGACGATGGGCCGTGGCACTGCTGGCCATCGCCGGCAGCGCGCTGCTGTTGCGTCCGGAACCACTCCAACATCCGGTGGACGCCACCACGGTCACGCCGGAGGTGATCTCCCCAGCACCAGAGGAGCAAGTACTCTGGCCCTCGACCTCCGCCTTGCCACCAGCATTCACCATCACGGAAACCCATGGCGACGATCTTCCTGAGGACAACGCTACCGCAGATGACTTTGGCCATGACACCCTGCCCGACTTGCGCATCACCCGCACGGCCTACCAGCAGCAACTGCAATACCTGCGGGAAATCACGCCGGACAATCGCCTGATCCCCACCGAAAAAACCGACTGGGAAGTGGAACAGATGCTGGCGGAGATGGAACGCCATCGCACTCTGCAGCAGCGTATGGATGACCACACGGCCACCCCGGAAGAACAGCAGGAGTACGTGGCACTGCATCGATACACACTGGAAGACGAACTGGAACTGGTGCGCTTGTGCGAAGACGTGGCAGCCAACAGCCTGGAGCCCGACACCATCCAACAAGCTCAGCTGTGCCGCCATGTGCTGGCAGCCGCGCCCCAACGCCTGCCGGTGATTGAGGCCAAGCTGATGGAGCTGGACGCATTGCTGGCAAAACAGCAGCAATAGAACGCAACAGCGTATTCGGCTCCCCCCCTTCATACAGTTGGGTAAATAATCTGTTTGATTCAGTCATGAAATAGCCGCCAACGGACATGGACAGAGCCGGTAAAATCACCGGCATAACGAAAAATCACTGCAGAGGAGTATCTGACATGTCTGAAGCATGGATCATTGACGTAGCCCGCACCCCCCGTGGTATCGGCAAACAGGGCAAGGGCGCCCTCTGGGAAATTCACCCCCAGCGCCTGATGTCCACCGTCCTGAAAGCCCTGGCTGAGCGTAACGCGCTGAAAACTCAAGAAATCGACGACGTCATCATCAGCTGTAACTATCAGTACCTGAAGCAGGGTCAGTGTATTGCCCGCATGGCCGCACTGGACGCCGGCTACGACATCCGCTCCTCCGGTGTCGCCATTGACCGCTTCTGCGGCGGCGGCATCACCTCCGTCAACATGGCAGCCGCCTCTGTAATATCCGGCATGGAAGACCTGGTGGTGGCCGGCGGTGTGGAAATGATGTCCTACCAGAAAGAACAAGGCCTGTTGGGCCCCCTGGACGGCTGGAACCTGCACCTGCGGGAAATGTTCCCCCAGATCAATGTGGGCATTGCCGCCGACATCATCGCCACCGAATTGGGCTTCAGCCGGGAAGAACTGGACCAGTTTGCTGCTGAAAGTCAGCGCCGCGCCGGCATCGCCATGGCAGAAGGCCGCTTCGACAAAAGCCTGATCCCCGTCTACAAAGACGACGGCAGCCTGGCCCTGGATCGCGAGGAATTCCCCCGCCCCGGCACCAGCGCCGAGAAACTGGGTGAACTGGCGCCGGTGTTTGCCAACTTCATGGATCTGCCGTTTTTCGATTCCGGTCTCACCTATCGGGAAATGGTGCAAAAGCGCTGGCCCGACCTGGACCTCCAACACGTACATCATGCCGGTAACTCCTCCGGGGTCGTGGACGGTGCCGGTGCGGTGGTGGTGGCGTCTCCGGAATACGCCAAGGCCAATGGTTTGCAGCCACGCGCCAAGATCAAGGCTATGGCCAACATGGGGCACGCCCCCGAGTACATCCTGAATGCTCCGGTGGACGCCGCCAAGAAAGCGCTGGGCAAGGCGAAGATGAACTTGTCCGACATCGATCTGTTTGAAGTGAACGAGGCTTTCGCCGTGGTCCCCATGAAGTTCATGCGGGATCTGGGTGTGGACCATGAGCGCCTCAACGTCAACGGCGGCGCCATCGCCCTGGGTCACCCCATTGGTGCCACCGGCTCCATGCTGATCGGCACCCTGCTGGACGAGCTGGAGCGCCAGGACAAAGCCACCGGGATGGTCACCATGTGCGCCGCCGGCGGTATGGCACCGGCCATCATCATCGAACGGGTTTAACCCCGATATAGGGTGGGGTGCACTGCTGCATCCCACCGCTCTTCCTCTTGCTGCACCATTCCTGCACCCTTCTTTACCGGGTCCTGGCCCTGCACTGGCCCAGCCAGAGGTGCAATGTCTTTCCAGCCGTGCTATACCCTGGGTCTCTGGCAATGCCAATGACCAAGCGGGGCCTCTCCCCGACCCACTGCGGATCATGAGGGCGCATCATGTCGACACCAGCCATTCCCGTATTCCCCCTGAACACACCGCTGCTGCCGGGTTGTCGCCTGCCCCTGCAGATTTTTGAGAAACGCTACCTGGATATGGTCGCTTGGTGCATGAAGCACGACCAGGGTTTCGTAGTCACCCTGTTGCAACCGGGATCTGAGCGCCGGGAAGTGATTCATCCCCACCAGGAACCCGTGACGTCCACTCCCTTTTTCAACATTGGCACCCTGGCCCGCATTGTGGACTTCGGCCAGCTCGAGAACGGCTTGCTGGCCATCACCATCGCCGGCGGACCGCGCATTGAGCTGACGGACATCGCCCAGCAGGCTGATGGCCTGTGGAAAGGTACAGCCCAACCCCTGGCGGAGTTTGGGGAGGCCGGAGATACGGATCTGGAGTCCATGCGGGAGCTGCTGCAGCAGGTACTGTTGGTGCATGGCCTGCAGGAGGAAGCCCCCGCCGCCTTAAGCGCCGAACAGGTGATGAATTACCTGATCATGCTGCTGCCGATCTCCGCCACAGAGAAACAATCCCTGATCACCAGAGATGATCACGCCCAGCGCTGGCAGGGACTGAAACAGGCAGTTATGGAATTGGTGCACCAGCAGGAGCAGGGACAGGGTTCAGAGGGCTCCGGCAGCGCTCATTAACCCGGGCATTACCCCGGGCTGTGCAGGATGGGCGATGCACCGGATTCCAGCCGCGCCACCGGTGCGCTGCGGCCGATGGCTTCCCGCAACTGCTGCAACATCACCGGTTTGGTGAGGTAATCGTTCATACCGCAGTCCATGGCGGCCTGCACTTCATCACTGGCCGCCTTGGCGCTGAGACCGATGATCCAAACCTCATTCAAACCGGCTTGTCGGATCGCGGCTGTCGCGCCGCACCCATCCATGACCGGCATGTCGCAATCCATCAGAATAATATCCACCGGATGTCGACGGGCGTAGTCCAGTGCCTGACGACCGTCGGCTACCATCTCCGGAGTGATATTGAGCTTTTCCAACAGGCGTTGAACCACCAGCTGATTAACCGGATTGTCCTCCGCCACCAGCAGGCGCAACGCCTGCCAGCGGCGGTCAGCAGGTGCCCGCAACGGTGAAGCGGCAGTTACCCGCCCCGGTGCCAACAACCGGATAAGTTCCTCGCGAAGCATTTTCATCGTCACCGGCGCCGGCAGGCAGTTGATCTGGGCTGGCTTCTGAACCGGCAGCGCCGTCACCGGGTCTCCCAGTTGCAGGACCGGCGGAGCACCCGACCACCTGTCTAATCCATCGCCAGCATCAGCAGTGGCACCACAGAGAACAATAATATCCTGCTGTGTCGTATCCGTGTCTGGCTCCAGGCCGGATACCGCCACGACCTGCAGACCCCAGCGCTGTAGCAAGCCCTCATAACTACGGCGAACCACGCCATCGGGCCCCACCAACAGCGCCCGCCGGCCCTTCAGCTCCGTCACCAACGGCGTCCGCCAGTCGGTTTGCGTGAGCGGCAGGGACACCACAAAGCGTGTACCCTCACCCTCCCGGCTGGACATGGCAATATCGCCACCCATCAATTCTGCCAGCTTTTTGCAGATGATGAGACCCAGGCCGCTGCCACCATAGCGACGAACGATGGAGCGATCCGCCTGGGCGAACTCCTGGAACAGGCGCCGCTGCTCCTGCTCAGACATGCCGATCCCGGTGTCTTCCACCTCGATCGCCAGCACGGAAAGGCCAGACGGTTTGGTTTCCTGCAAAAAAAGATTCAGCGTTACCTGCCCCTGCTCGGTGAACTTGAAGGCGTTGCCCAGCAAATTGTTGATGATCTGCTTCACCCGTACCGGGTCCAGGCACAGGGTTGCGGGAACAGAGGAATCCACACTGACGACCAACGGCAGGTGTAATTGCCGGCTCTGCACCGAGAACAGCATGACACACTCATCCACCAGGGACTCTACCGCAACGGGAACCGGATCAATTTCCATCTTGCCGGATTCAATGCGGGTGTAGTCAAGGATGTCATTGATCACCGTGAGCAGGCTCTTGGTGGACTGAAAGATGGTATCCACATAACTGGCAGGCTCCGCTGCCAGACGGGTGTGCCGCAGCAGGTCGGCCATGGCCAGCACACCGTTCATCGGGGTACGGATTTCGTGGCTCATGGTGGCTAAAAACTCGCTCTTGGTCTGGCTCAGCTCCCTGGCCTTGCTGGCCTCGAATTCCGCCCGGATCTGTTCGTTCTTGGCCTTCTGCCCTTCCAGTTTGAGCATCTTGATGCGCTCTGCCAGCGCCAGGGACAACAGCACCACTTCCAGGGTCGTACCCAACTCCACCATATGCTCGGTCCACAAGGACACCGGCAGCACCCCGAACTTGCTCATGGCCATCAGACTGACGCCGATAATGAAACAGACCCAGGCCAACAAGAAGTACAAGGCGGAGCGATCGCCGGCCCGCAATCGTCGGATACTGATCACGGCTATCAGTACCACCATGCCCTGAACCAGTACCGTACAAACCGGGACCAGGTAGTAATGATCCACCAGCCCCAGGGCAAGCATCATGATCACCCCCAGCGCACTGATTCCCCCGAGCAGCAGGTTGTCTTTGACATTCAGAAACCCAAGGCCAAGAAACGTGCGGGAGAACCAAGGCCCAAAGAATATGGCCAACGGCAGCAGCCCCGCCATGACCAACCGGGAAAAGTCGTCGCTGTGAGGCCAGACAAAGCGCTGCCCGAAACCCCAGTACACCAGCTGGAACAGTGTCATGGTGCCGGACCAGAACACATAGAGAAGATAAACCTTTTCACGTACAGCAAAGTAAACAAACAGGTTGTACACCACCATCACCAGCATGGCGCCGAAGAACAGGCTGTGTATGCCCAGCATCATTTCCTGGCGGGAATAGAAACCCGGTTGCGTCATGATCCGCGTGTTCAGTTGCATGCCATAGGCGGACCGGGCCCGCCATACCAGCAGGCGTTCCGCACCCGCTGGCAGGGACAGGCGAAAGGAGGGATTCTGATTCGGTACCGGCCACTGGCTGTAGGGGATGGAAAGCCCGGTCAGCTGCCGCTCCACTATGCGTTCGGCCGTGGGGTCCAACACCAGCATTTCCACCCAGTCCAACAAGGCGTAATCGGTGCTGATGATCAGCTCCAGGGGGGCATCACCAGTGTTGTGGAGCTGGGTGTAAACCCAGCACTCGCGGGCAGTGAAGCCGTGATTGACCGGCCCTGCACCAGCCAGTTGCCAGGGCGCGGAACGCAGGTGGTGCTGGATCTGTGCGTAATGGGTACCAGGCGGGGTGGGAAAACAGTGGCTGTAGCGGGGCGCCTGCTGTAACTCCGGTAAGCCGAAAGGTTGCTGGTGGTCGGCGCTGACAACAAACGGTAACCACAGCAACAAGAGCACGGCCAGCCTGCTCCATGCCCAGGTTGCTCCCAACCGATTCCCTAATGCCGCACTGCTCAATATCCTTAACCCATTGCCTGGTGTCTTCCGTGGGCCCCCTGCGTAATTATTACACAACGACAGAAAACAACAACGGGCCCGGGAGCCCGCTGCAGGATCGGCGTCGGCTACCAGGCGAGTTCCATTTCATTGCGCCGGGCATGATTCAGCCCGGCGGCCACTTCCAACCCTTCAATCCCGGACTCCAGGTGCGCCAGCATCCGTTGCATGGAAGGCAGGGTGCGGCGGCAGGCCGTCAGGCCGAATTCCAACTGATCGTAATAACTGAGGATGGTGATGTTCAGCGCCAGTCGATCCAGCGGCATGGACACCGGATACATTCCCCGCAGACGGGCACCGTTCCAATAGAGAGGCTCTTTAGGGCCCGGCACGTTGGAGATCATCACATTGAACGCCTGCCACTTGGGCATCAACCCGGTCAGCATCTGCATGCCCGCCGGCGTCAGCATCAGGGCGGTGTAGGCCATGATTTCCTTCTGCGACATGGTACTCATGCGCTGTTTCGCTTCCTGCACTGATGCCCGCACAGTCTGCATGCGCTGGGCCGGGTCCGCAGTATCCGTCCCCAGATTGGCCAGGATGGTGACGATCTGGTTGCCGCCAATGCTTTCATCTTCACGCAGGGATACCGGGATCGCCGCAATCAACGGCTGCTCCGGCAGGGCATTCTGGTCCAGCAGATAATCCCGCAATGCACTGCCACAGATGGCCAGCACCACATCGTTGATGGTGGCATCAAAGGCTTTGGCGATGGCACGAATGCGGGCCAGGGAAAACGACTCGGCGGCAAAGCGGCGGGAGCCGGTGATGCGGTCGTTCAGCACACACTGTGGCGCCTGGAAAATACTGGTGTAGGCGGAATCCGTTTTGGACTTGCGCCAGGCATCCTGCATCGCCTTGGCCACGTGGGGAATGGCCGACAGATTGTTGCGCACCCCTGCACGGGCCGCAGCCACCAGCGTGGTGGCGTCCAGGCGGTTGGTCAACCCGGCACTGGACTTTGACTTCAGGTCAAAGGCCCAGATGGGCGGCATATTGCGCTCGTTGGGGTCCGTTGACAGCATTTTGGTCCCCAACCGCATGGCGGACACACCGTCCATCAGGGCATGATGCTGCTTACTGTAAATGGCAAAGCGACGGCCCTTCAGGCCCTCAATCAGATAGGATTCCCACAAAGGGCGCTCCCGGTCCATCTGATTACTGTGCTCCGTCGAGATCAGGGCCAACAGCTCCCGAATACGCCCCGGCTTGGGCAGGGCCACATGGCGGAAATGATGTTCCAGGTCGAACTGGCTGTCCTGTTTCCAGTACGGACGGCCAAATCGATAGGTCACCCGCTGATTGAACGGGGCTACGGGCTGGGTATATTCCCGCAGTTCCTCCGCAAATTTGGACACGTAGTTGGCAGGCGCCCCCTCCGGAAAGTCATACAACTGCAAACCGGCGATGTGGGTGGGCTGCTGACGCTTTTCCAGCATCAGGAACAGATTATCGGTGGCACTGAGGGGCTTCATGGCGTGGCGATTCCCTTCTAACACAAGTGAATATGATGGTTAATTATGATGTCTCTGCGATGACCCCGATCAACGGGCAGCCAGGAATCCGTCCGGTATCTGCCCATACTCCCGGGAAAACGGCCCCGGCCCGACGATGCCGGAAAAGTACTCCGCCGAGGCCACCGTTTGTTGTTCTGAAATTTTCGGCACCAGGGTGTTGATCAGCGAATGGGTGGCCTTTTTCACGGTGCCAACCGTACTCACCGCGAGCTTACGCATCACCGGCCCCAGTTGCAGGATTTCCATGGGTTTCTCAAACACCCAAAGATTGGCCACATCTATTACTTCGTGCAGGAACTTGATGCCTTCTGCCAACACCGCCGGGTCCTTGGCCTGGCCACCGAGCATTTTGACCCGGGTTTCCCAGCCCATTTCGGCAAACTCAGAACGGATCGGGAAGAGGATATCCCCCACCATCTGGTCGCCCTCTTCATAGGTCAGACGCACTGACTGCATGTACTCAGCGGCATTGCGATGATCCTGCAGCGACATTTTCCGCGCCACCTTGTTCACCAGCATCATGGCAGACTTTTCCGTCAGCTTGCTGAGGGAATTGATCATCTTCAAAAACGCCGGCTTCAGGCCCACGTGGGCGGCTGGCTGCAGTACGAAGGTAGCCACGGATTCCTTCACAAACAAGTCCATGGCCCGGACCAGCACGTCCACGTCCGGCTGCGGCTCTGGCCCCTCAACACCATCGATATAGGTCTGGACCAGTTCAAACAACTCGGTGGATGCCCGATAACGAATATAGGCAGATTGCGGATTCATGGCGGTTCCCTTGTGCTTTTCAGGGAATTGTATTGAGGCCCGGGAAATTTGGCACTGGCCTTTTATTACATTTTTATTGAGTCCAAAAACTAATCAGAAAACCCAGTAATTCCAAGCCCCGCAGCCAGGTTTTGTAATACAAACCTACAACTCGAACACATTTCAGCACTTGAATCTTTAAAAATGAGATGCATACAATGAGACATTATAAAAACAAATGATCATCATGACTCAAAGGACTGTATCAGCTTCCTGGCTTAAAAACCTGTGTGATATGTTTGTGGCGGAGGGTGTCAATGTCGACAGCCTGCTGAAAGATTTCGGTTTACGCGCCAAAGACCTGCAGGACAGCGACACCCGTTACCCCAGTGACTACGTAGGTCACCTCTGGGACGCTGCCGTATTGCAAACCGGGAATCGCCACCTTGGACTACGTCGGGAACTGTGCGACCGATACGGCGGCCTGCACCAGGTGGGCTTCGCCATGATGGCCTGCCCTACCCTGCTGGACGCCCTCAAGATTCTGCAGAATTACCTGCCGGTGGTCTCCGAGGAGGTCAGCCTGAGCCTGGAACAGGATGCAGAGGGCTGCTGGGTGCTGCTGTCCCTGGCCAAACACCATTACGCGTTCCGCACCCGCATCGAATTCAGTTTTCTCACCACCCTGATGCTCTGCACCTGGATTACCCGCTCCAACATTGTTCCCCTGGCCCAGGAATGGACCTTCGCCGCACCGGCGGATGGCCGCCCCTACCAGCAGGCCTTTGGTTGCCTGCAAACCTTTGATCAGCCGGAAAACCGTTTTCTGATCAGCCGTGAGGTGCTGAACGCAGAGCTGCCCACCGTCAGCGCCACGGTGTGCGAGCTGCACCAGAATGTGTTGAAAGAGCAGATGGCCCGCATGGGGTTCGCCTCCATTCAATATCGGGTTTACACAGAGATCCTGCGCAGCCTGCGTTACGGGGAGCCGCGTCTGGGGGAAATCGCCGACGCCATGCACATGTCCGACCGCACCCTGCAGCGCAAGCTCAAGCAGGAGGGCCTGACCTATCAGGACGTACTGGACCAGACCCGGCAGGAGCTGGCGGAGCAGTACCTGGCCAATTCTTCACTGAGCCTGATGGAAGTGTCCCAACTGCTGGGATTTCTGGATCTGAGTAATTTCTATCGCGCCGCCAAGCGCTGGTTTGGGCTGCCCCCGGGCAAGTACCGCAACCAGCTGGGGCAACAATCCATCGTTTAACCTGCGTGCTCTGCACCCTGGCTGGTTCGCTCAAGGCTTTTGAGACAAAAGGTCACCGACTTGTACAGGATTACTGCTACATTGATAGGACAATAATAAAGCAACCGTCCGCAATCAGGTAATCCCATGCATCCAGGAATTTTCGCTGCCACACACCCGGATAAACCGGCCTATATTCTGTCCGAGTCCGGGACTGTGGTGACCTACAGGGAATTGAACGAACGCTCCAATCAACTGGCGAACCTGTTTCGCTCACTGGGACTGAAACCGGGTGACCATATTGCGATCCTAATGGAAAATCACCCCCAGTTTCTCACCCTGGCCTGGGCCGCCCAGCGCAGCGGCCTCTATTACACCGCCATCAGCCATCGGCTGCAGGTGGACGAGGTGGCCTACATCATCAACGATTGCTCTGCGTCCCTGCTGGTCACGTCGCAACAGCAACTGCCAGTGGCGCAGGCGGTTGCGGCCCAGATTCCCCACTGTCGACACCTGTTTGTCAGTGGCGAGGTTGTCAGTGGCGAGGCCAGCCCGCCTTACCAGTCGCTGGAGCAGGCCATGGCTAAACAGCCTACCAGTCCCATCGCCGACGAGTATGAAGGCAGCGACATGCTCTATTCCTCCGGCACCACCGGCAAACCCAAAGGCATCAAGCCGCCCCTGGAGCTGCCGCCGCTGGGCACCCCGGGCACGCTCTACAACCTGGTGTCCGCGCTGTATATGACCCCCGGCGAAGAGATGCGTTACCTGTCCCCGGCACCGCTGTATCACGCCGCACCACTGCGTTACAACATGACATTTCAACGCACCGGTGCCACCTGCATCATCATGGAGAAATTTGACGCCGAGCGTTACCTGCATTTGGTGGAACAATATGCCATTACCCATAGCCAACTGGTACCCACCATGTTTGTGCGCATGTTGAAACTGCCGCCGGCCGTGCGCGACCGCTACAACGTTTCCAGCCTCAAGAGCGTGGTGCACGCCGCCGCCCCCTGCCCGGTCCCGGTCAAGCAGCAGATGATCGACTGGTGGGGGCCCATCATCCACGAATACTACGCGGGCACCGAAGGAATGGGCTTCACCACCATCAATTCCGAAGAATGGAGCCAACACCAGGGTTCCGTCGGGCGTGCCATATTGGGTGAGGTGAAGATTGTCGACGACGATCTTGTGGAATTGCCCGGTGGTGAAATCGGCACCGTGTACTTTGCCAACGGCGCTCCCTTTGAATACCACAATGACCCGCAGAAGACCGCGGCCGCCACCCATCCCCAGGGCTGGACCACTCTGGGTGACGTGGGGTATCTGGACGCCGAAGGCTATCTCTATCTCACCGACCGCAAAGCCTATACGATCATTTCCGGCGGGGTGAACATCTATCCCCAGGAGGCGGAGGACATCCTGGTCACCCACCCCAAAGTCACCGATGTGGCGGTGTTTGGCGTGCCCAATGAAGAATTCGGTGAAGAGGTGAAAGCGGTGGTCCAACCCAGCGACATGGCGCTGGCAGGTGCGGAGCTGGAGCAGGAACTGCTGGATTTCTGCCGTAGCAAACTGTCCGCCATCAAGTGCCCCAGGTCCATCGATTTTGAAGCGGAGCTGCCTCGTCACCCCACCGGCAAACTCTATAAACGTTTGCTCAAAGACCGCTATTGGAAATAGAATTTTGATGGCAGTACGGCATACCGTGAAATGCAGTGTTTGGCACTGGTTGCTGTGGGTCGGCCTGCCGGGGCTTTGGCTGCTGGCAGTGGGGATGGGCAGCCAAGCTGCCATTGAGCCAGAATTTAAACCGGCGTTGCAGTTTCACCATCAACAGGATTCGAACTCAACGGAACCGCTGTCACCCCTGAACCTGAACGTACCCTGGCAGAACATCGACCGCTCTGAACTGAACCTGGGGTTTGTGGAAGGCGACGTCTGGGTTCGGTTTGAAATCGAAGCCGGGGGCCAGCGGACAATGCCGCTCCTGCTGGAAGTGGCCAACCATAAAATTAGCCAGTTGGACGTGTTCGTGTACCAGCGACCTGCTCGTTCCTCGTTGGATGATGCGCTGCAGGATCACCTGAAATTAGAGGCCCGCTTCACCGCCGGGGACCACCTGCCCATTGCGCAACGCCCCTACCCGGCACGCAATTTTATTTTCCCCATCGAATACTCACCCCAGCTCAGCAAAGTGGTGTACCTGCGTTTCAACAGTCGCTACCCCATGAAACTGCCCATCAACCTCTGGACTCCGGAGCAACTGGAACGGCGCAATGAAGCTCGGGTTCTGTTCCAGGGTTTCTACTTCGGCGTGGTGGCCATCATGGCCATCTATAACCTTTGTATTTTCTTTTTCGTGCGCGACCGGAGCTACGGCACCTACAGTTTTTTTATCCTGTGCCTGGCGGGTTTTATTCTCGTCGATCGGGGTCTCGCCATCGAGTACCTGTGGCCAAACCATCCGGGTTACGATTATCAGATGTCCCTGATACTCACGGCGTTGGGATCGGCCGCCAGCATTCCGTTCACTGTGCACTTTCTGTCGCTGCATCAGCATGCTCCCCGCATCGCCTCGGCTTATCGTTACCTGACCCGGCTGTGGCTGGCACTGGCACTGCTGGGGCTGGTGTATCCTGCCACCTGGCTGACCTATGTAGTGGTGATTATCCTGATCCCGGGCAGTATCTCGCTGGCGCTGGTGGGATTACTGATGTGGCGGCGCGGTGTTCCGGCAGCCCCCTACTATACTCTGGCCTGGTTTGTATTGGTGTCAGCGGTGTCCATTTACGATGCGTACCTGCTGGGCATGTTGCCGATTTCAATCTGCACAGAATACTCGCTGCAGGTGGGAAATATGGTGGAGGTCACCCTGCTGTCATTGGGGCTGGCGTATCGCATCAAATCCCTGGATCAGGAGAAACGTGAGGCGCACCTGCTGACCCAAACCAAAAGCGAATTCCTGGCCACCATGAGCCACGAAATCCGAACGCCCATGAACGGCATACTGGGCATGGCCGAACTGTTGCGGGACACCCGACCAACGCCGCAACAGGCGTCCTACATCAATACCATTCTGGGTTCCGGCAAGACCCTGATGACCGTACTGAACGACATACTGGATTACTCCAAAATAGAAGCCGGCAAACTGGAACTGGAGGCCGTCAGTTTTCCCGTGCGCCGCTTGCTGGACGAAACCGCCAGCGTGTTCTCGGTGACCGCGAAAGAACAGGGACTGTTCTTCAATACCTATATCTCGCCACAGGTACCTGCCCGCATCACCGGTGATGCCAATCGCTTGCGCCAGATCCTCACCAACCTGCTCAGCAACGCCTTCAAATTCACCCGCGAGGGAGAAGTGACCCTGTCTGCCGATTGCGACGACAGCGGCCAGTTTATTATCATCACCGTCAGCGACAGCGGTGTCGGGATCGAAGCCCAGCAGCAACCATTCATATTCGAGCAATTCACCCAGGCGGACCGTTCCACCAGTCGCAAATACGGCGGCTCCGGCTTGGGCCTCACCATCTCCAGACGCTTTGTGGAAATGATGGGCGGGGATATCGGTTTGCGCAGTCAACCGGGACAGGGTTCCATCTTCTGGTTCACCATCCCGATTATCGAATCCCGACAGTTTAATCTGGGCAACGCCGAAGCGCTCAAGCCCATCGCATCCGGCTTGCGGATACTGCTCGCCAACCCGGACACACGCTACACTGACTTGATCCGGGAATATCAAAAACTCTGGGGCTTTTCCCTGAGCATCACCCATTGCCTGCATGATCTGCAGCAACAATTGGAGGTCGCCGGTTCAGCCTATGACTTCGTGCTGATGGACCAATACTGCGAGGACTTTTCCATTACCCTGGTGAATGACCTGATTGCCCGCTATCCAGTGCTGCAACGCAGCAACCTGATTCTCACGGTCAAGCCCGGGTTTGCCCGGCACCACTTCGTCGGTCTCGGCAAGCCCCCGATTTTCGAGGAATACCCCATCAGCATTTCCGCCATTCAGCTGTCTTTGTTGGAGCGCATCGGCTTCAACCGGGTGCTACCGGAACAGATTGATGAGAACGTGAACCTGAGCCGGATGCAATTGCTGGTGGTGGACGACAACCCAGTCAATACCAAGGTCATCTGTGGTTTCCTGAAGAAGCTGGGCATTGTTCCGGAAGTGGCCGCGTCCGGTCAGGAAGCACTGGAAAAGACTCTGGAATCCAACCGGCAGTTTGACCTGATTTTCATGGATTGCGAGATGCCAGGCATCGACGGTTACGACGCCACAACCCGAATCCGCCGCTGGGAGGCAGACAACCAACGAGCGCCACAAATCATCTGCGCACTGAGCGCCCACGCCATGAAAAGCTACCGCGACCGCTGCTTTGCGGTGGGCATGAACGACTTCCTCGCCAAACCCATTGTGATGCAGGATCTGAAGCACCTGTTGATTCGCTACGCGCAGAAGTAAAGGCAGCAAGAAATAAAGAAAGGAGGCCGAAACCTCCTTTAACGAATACCAGGATCTGGTACGAAGATCTGATGCGCAGGGCGTTACGCCTTCTGCGCGATCAACAGCTTAACGAACACCCGCCCGGCGCAGTGCAGCCGGTTGGAAGTCCCCATAGGAAAACTTCGCATCCCAGTTCACACCCATGATTTCGTTGTTCTCGAAACCCAGGGCCAGGTAACGACCGGCATGCAGGTCATAGAGCACTTCCAGCGAATAGCCCTGAACCGGCACATGGTAGTACAGGATTTCATGGGATTCCGCCACCCGCCAGAGGTTACCACGACCGTCGTAGTGATCGATCACCGCCGCCATCCAGCTGTCCTCATCAAAGAAGAACACCCGCTTGGCATAGATATGACGGGTACCGGAACGCAGATTGGCTTCCACCTCCCAGACCCGGTGCAATTCATAGCGGGTCAGGTCCTGGTTGATGTGGCCGGGCTTGATCACGTCATCATAGGGCAGACCTTTTTCATCCAGCTTGTAGGAGTTGTAACCGATGTACATCTCCTTCTTGCCTTTCAGGGTCCACTCATAGCGGTCCGGGGAACCGTTGAACAGGTCATAGTTGTCCGCCGTACGCATGCCGTCTGCAGCAGTACCCGGGCCGTCATAGGCCACCTGCGGTGCCCGTCGTACCCGACGCTGACCGGCGTTATAGATCCATGCCCGGCGAGGTTCCTTCACCTGGTCCAGGGTTTCGTGCACCAGCAGTACGTTACCGGCCAGACGGGAGGGTGCCGTCACCACCTGCTTGCCATAGAACAGCACGTTGTCATCCTTGCCCGGCTCGTAGTCGGTGAGCTTGTTGGCCACCACCACCTGGTCGCGGAACATCACCATACTGTAAGCACCGTTGGCCAGTGGCGTCACCTGACCGGCATAACGGTCCAGGGCGTCCCCGCGCCAGCGGGCAATGTGGTTCCATACGGCTTCCAGGCCGTTGTTGGGAATGGGGAACGGATAGCCTTGCAGCTCGTAGTTCTTCAATCCGGTGGGGCCCACCGGCTCCGTGCTCACTGCATTTTTCTTGGTGAGTTCAGCCACGTGTTCCGGCATGCGGAAAGTACGCCGGGACTGGTAGACCGGCATACGAAACGTTTCCGGATATTTCTGGAACATGGCGTACTGGCCCGGGCTCAGTTTGTCTTTGTACTGTTCCACGTTCTGCGCAGTGATCACGAACAACGGCTTGTCATCCGGGAACGGGTCGCAGAGAAACTCCCCACCCTTGTAACAGGCAGGAGAGGATTTCATTCCGCCGTCATAGGCAGGAATGGAACCGTCGGCGTTGCCAGCCACTTCAGCGCCGGTTGCGGTGAGCTCGCTGCCACCCAGCTTTGCTGCCTGTTCCGCCGGTACTTTGGCATACGCCACTGTACCGAACATCACAGTGGCGACAGCGGCGACCAGGGTATTAGCAAGTTTTGTTGTTTTGGTATTCATTAAGTCTATTCCCCCTGACCTTAAAATGATGCGGACGCGCTGACAGAATAGTAGTCTTTATCAGCCAATTGATTGTAGGGTTCGTTGCCGTAGAAGCTTGTGTAGGACGCCTGTACGCTGTAGTCGTTCAGCCAGATCGCTTCCAATGACAAACCCAGGGCCTTGCGGTTTTGCAGGAAGTTGGATACCGGACTGGCAGAGTATCCATATACATCATGGCTGAAGCTCACGGTCGGCTTCAGGTTCACGCCGGCAAACACGTTGTTGTATTCCCCGGTGAAACGCATTTTATAGCCCCATGCCCCGCTGGTGGGGTAGGCGTTTTTCTCGGGCGAGCCTGCTGAGTTGGGAATGGAAAGCGCCAGACTGTTCAGGAAGTCTTCGTAGGGAATGGGTACCACGCCTTGAATAGTCTGATCCACCGGTGGCAGATTGGGGAAATTCAGCGTGGCATTGTAACTGCTGTTCAGCAGTGCTTTATCCTTGGCGGGAAGATCAGTGTACGATCCGGCGATATCCAGGATCGCTGTCCAACGGGACGCCCCGAGGATCTGATCGAAGAAATGAATAAACGCGATTTCAGCCTGATAATAATCCGTTTCATAGTAGCCGACGTTCTGGTCACCCGGCTCGAATTTACTGTAGCAATCGTAGGGCACCGGAGCATCGTAACAAGTCAGGGCAGGAAGACCCACTGCCCCGGCCAGGGAATCACCATCTTCCAGGGCGAAAGGCTGATCCTTGCGCATGCTGATTTCACCGGACACCGCAGTCGCACCGCCAGGCAAGCCAAAGTCAAACGTCGTGTTGAAGCTGGCACCGATTAACGGAATGTCTTCCACGTAATCCAGGTAGTAGTCTCCAAAAGGCAGCAGGAAAGCCGTCGCCAACGGGTTGCCGGTGGCACCAACCAATGTGGTACGCAGATCCGACAGGCTCATTCCCTGGGGCAAGGTTGCTCCGCCGGGGTTGAGCACCGGATTGGAGTTGAAGAAGGCAACGAAGTCGTCCACGTTGGCATAGTGACCGGATATCACCGGCAAACGGGAGTGCAGGTTCATGTAATAAAAGCTGAATTCTGTCTGGATGGAATCGGCAAAATACCGCAGTGCAATACCAAACTCTCCACCGTTGTCAGGCTCGCTGTCGCCCACTCGAGGTAGGGTTACCCAATCAGCCGGCGCGGTGAATACAGCCGGTTCCGGTGCCGCATGCAGTTCCATACCATAGGGAACAAAGCCGTTATAACAGCCGGGGCCTACCAGATCGGAGGGGGAGAAGAAGGTACCACAGGCCGGTAACTCCGTTTCTTTCCACTCCAGCATATAAAACGCTTCGAGGGTTAAGGAGTTGGTGAGACCAATGGAGCCGTAAAGTGAGCCTAGCGGAATCAGAGCATCTTTGACTTCTGATCCGGGTGCCAGTAAGGCGTTGACGTCGACGGGGTTGATACTGTTGATGCCGTTGGCGAAGAAGATCCCCTCACCCCAGTTGATAACCTGTCGGCCCAGACGCACGTTCAGCGGCATGTCATTCACATACCAGTCGCCCCAGATAAAGGCATCCATGATATCGGCACTGCGACCATCGCTCTGGTTGGGTTCCAATTCGTTGCCCACCACTGAGCCGAACGGATTGCCGATCTGCTGGTAGTACGCGGGAGTATCACTGACGCCGTCGCCATTAACGATGCGGTGATCATAGTACGCCTTGCCGCGGATGAAAGCGCCGAAGTTCCGGTAATTCAACTCAACGTCCATGGTGACCTTGAGCATCTCCGAAAACGTAGAGCCTTTTTTCCAGTTCAGGTTCGCGTTATCGGCGGTGCTGCTGCCGTGCCGGTGCGCATCGGTGCGGTCGCCGGTGACATAAAAGGTGTTCAACGCACCGATCTGTCGATAATCCCGATCCTCTGCACGCCAGGAGGCCCCCACCGACACCGTGGTATCCACCTGCATGTAAAAATCACCCTGCTTGTATTCGAAACCGTAAGCAGGCCCGACAAACGCCGCTGCCACCGCTGTAGCAAGCGCACTTGCCCTGAACCTGAAGAAGTAACGATTGGACATGTGAGAGTCTCTCCGTCTCTTTTTGGAGTTGTGTTTTTTTTGTGCTGATCTAGTGATAAGGATAGTCAGAAATGGCGCTTTCACCTGTTTTGTCAGCACTGTAGACGATTGGTTATTTTTTGTTTAATCGCCCAACAGCTGACCTTACCAAAGGCTGAGCCATAGTTAATGGCCAATTCATTCAAAATCGATGGCCGTTTTGACCACTAACTAAATTAGACTCTGCCATGGGGTGCTCAAGGCCCACCCCGCATTAAGCTGCAGTGTGCGCCTCTTATAAAGGGCGCACCTCAATATCGGGCAGGCTGCGGGCGCGAATGGCGAATTCGTTGGGGTCCCCGTCATAGCCGTCGCTCATCAGCAGACTGACCACCACACCGATAAAGCCTTTCTTGGGGAAATCCTCAATAATGTAACCGGTGTTGGGCAGCTGCCCGGGGAACAGTTCGCCCGGGCGGGTACGTTCCAGGTCATCTTCCAGCAACAGCGACATCTTGGAGTCAAAACCGCCCAGATAATCCACGTAGGACAGAAAATCCAGATTGCGTTTGGTGCTGACCCAGATCCAGTTGTTGTGGGGGTCCAGGCCAGCCTCGATCACCTTTTGTTCCTGGGCGTCGATGGTGCCGTCCACCACCCCCTGCAGCTGGGGTGCCGCCGACGTGCGGACGGTGGCACCGATCAGGCGGTTGGCATCGATGGACATGGTGATGGTGGGCTCCACCACCAGGCTGCGGCGCAATTCCGGAATCACGCCACGCACGTCATACATCAGGGATTTGGGGCCGTGATGAATCTGCACGCTGAGATTCAGAATCCGGACCGCCAGAAAATACACGCTGAAATCCAGTTGGGTGGTGGTTCTTATGGGGCCGATTTTCTCACCCCGGGGCACCGCGATCAGCTGTTCGTTATCCAGTTCCACTTCCGCCAGGGAGGTGAGCACACCACCGCGTAATTTCAGGTTCAGTGAATCCAGAGGGCGCTCTCCCAGGTAGTTCACATAACTGAAATCGTCCCACACCAGATGATTGTTGGCGTGATAGCGGATGCTGTAGAAATCGGTTTCCACCAACCCCTCTTCCGCGCTGTAACGGACGTACTGCTCATCAGAGCGCAGCCGGGAGTTCTGCATCACATAGACGTAACGCTCATAACCCTGGGCATCGCGGGTCAGGATTTCCGCCAGCAAGGTCCCGTCGTGGAGGCTGTTGCCGCGATAACGCTCCCCCGCATCCTTGAACAGAAACAGAATCTTGTCGGTGGCGTCCATCCGCTCAGGATCACCGGCCAGGGGCACATCCCAGCCCTCAAAGAACACCGCACCACCCACGTTGTATTGGTCAATCTGGAAGGGGATCGGCTCCAGCAGTCCATCAATCATGGCCGCCAGGGAAAGCTGTTCCAGTGCCACCCCCTGGACGGAAGGCACATCCTCCCCTTCCACGGTGATGATCTTGAATGCATCAATATGCTGTAGAGGTGGAGTGACCGCCTGACACAACGCCCCGTAGACGGTGAGAAAGGTGGTCATTGTCACCAGGGTTAATACGCGGAGGATTCCCATGCACGGCACCTTGTTGTTTTTTTCATGCCATGGTAACGAGGGAGATCGAAGTAAAAAGCGGCAGAAAAGGTCCGTTTTTCTGGACCTTTTAGCCAATCAGGTCAATATTCCGCCAACTTGAAAACCTCAGTGACGTGCTGCCGGCTCCTGTTCCGGAAACTCCTCATCCGGCAACATTTCGAAGGCGGTGGGAGTGGTACGCACCATCGGCACAAACTGGGTGTGATGGTCGGTGGGGTCTTCGTGTAGTTTGCGCAGCTGCAGGAAGGCAAACGCCGCCAACAGCAATTGCATCACCACAAAATACAGCGGCAGGGCCTGCGGACCGATGGCCCCCATGATCTGCCCCGCCAGCGCCGGCCCCACCGCAGCGCCGCCCCCATGCAGCAGCAGAATGCCACTGCTGCCCGAGAGCATGCTGTCCGCATCCAGGTGGTCACTGAGGTGGGCCACACACACCGGATACACGGCAAACGCAAGCCCCCCATAGAGGGCGATGGCCAGCAGCACCCAGTGCCCGGCATAGGACAACGCCGACAACAGGGCAGCCGCCCCGGCCGCTGCCGCGCAGACAATGGCCAGAACCTTGCGCCGATCATGGGTGTCGGAGTAGCGCCCCAGTGGGAACTGCAAAGCAGCACCGCCGATGACCGCCGCACTGATGAAGGTGGCCACACCCTGGGTATCCAGCCCGATGCGTTGCGCGTAGAGCGCTCCCAACCCCCAGAACGCCCCCATGGCCAGGCCCGACAACAGGGCCCCGGCCATGGCCACCGGCGCCGCCCGATATAGATCCGCGTATTTGACCTTGGACACCTGGGACACTTCCGGCTGTGCCAGGCGGGTCCAGGTCACGGGCAACAGACTCAGGCAAACCATAATGGCGGAGATGGCAAACAGGGTGAACGCCGTGGGCTCGTCGAGGAGCAGCAACTGCTGGGCAATGGCCAACGCACCCAGGTTCACCATCATGTAAATGGAAAACACCTTACCCCGCTGCTCTGACGGCGTATATCCGTTGAGCCAGCTTTCAATCACGGTGTACAGAATCACCAGGGAGATGCCGGTCATGATGCGCAGCAACAGCCAGATCCAGGGGTGAATGACCAGTACGTGCAACAACACCGAACACGCCGCCAACGCCGCACAAAAGGCAAAGGTACGAATGTGACCGATGCGCTGGATGATCGGGAGCGCCAGGAAGGTTCCAAGCAAAAAACCGATAAAGTAGCCGGACATGATCAGCCCCATGCTGCTGTCACTGTACCCTTCCAGCCCACCGCGAACAGCCAACAGCGTGTTCAACAGGCCGCTCCCCAATAACAACAACGCTACCCCCATCAGCAATGCACCGATGGGGAGTATCAGTGGCAGCATTCTCTCACCTCCATAAAAGACTTCGACTCTTGTGTTTTTATGCTAACGTGATTTATAAGAGTTTTGAAATTTTGCTGATAGACCTTTTAACGGCAGTCCGCACAGAAATATCTCGCTTTTCATTCACGACCATAAAAAACAGGGAGTATACCCATGAGCAACAACTATTCCGCCCCCAATGCGGCATTAGTGGATAGCAACGAATCCGGAGGCTCTTTGCAGGCCGGTATCGAGGGCAATTATTCAGTGGAGCTGTCCGATATCCTGTCGGAATCCTGGCAAAAAACCAAAGGCAGCAAGCGCTATATTCTGGGGGCCGGCATTCTCATGTATGTGATCGCCTTTGTGGTGATTGCTGTAGTGACCGCCATCAGCATGTTCGTCATGGGGACCGACCCGGAATCCCCTGGGCCCATGGCCATTTTGATCCAGGTGGTGCTGCAGATCCTGTTTATGGCCCTGATTCTGCCCTTCTCCGCCGGCATTTTTGTCATGTGTTTGAAACAGGTCCAGGGTGTGCAGCCGGAATTCGGCGACCTGTTTTCCTGTTTCAACAAGACCGGCAAACTGCTGGGCTGCATGATTCTGATGTACATCATGATCTTCATCGGCTACCTGCTGTTTATCATTCCGGGGATTTACCTGAACTTCGCTTACATCCTGGCGATTCCATTGATCGTGGACCGGGACATGGGCCCCTGGGAAGCCCTGGAGACCTCCCGTAAAGCCATTACCAAACATTGGTTGTCGGTGTTCCTGTTCTTCATCGTGCTCACCATCATCATGATGGTCAGTATGCTGCCTTTGTTCATCGGCCTGATCTGGAGTGTCCCCCTGATGGCCATCGCCATGGCTGTGTTGTACCGGGAAGTGTTCGGCATCACCAGCTACTGATCTTCAGCGTTCCGGTGTCAGGGTGTAGGTCTGGGTGTCTCGCAACCAAGCCTACACCCAGACCTACACCCTGA
>JAYZEN010000004.1:0-79505 GCA_036337295.1 Pseudomonadota bacterium | reverse complement strand
ATTCAGACGCATTCTGTTAAGGTAGGTCTGATACTCCTTCAGTAACGCTTCCCGAGTGGAATCGCATGTCGGAAGAACGATATCAATCTCATCCAACACCTTGTATGACTGAAAGCCAATAATGACAAGCTCTGATCAAGCCCGCCCCGGTGGTTTTTTTGATAGGTACAAGGCTAAAAATTATTGATACAAAATATTGCTACAAAAGAGCAGTGCTGATGAATTATAAGATATTGAAATTAATGGGAATTATTAAATTGGCGGAGAGAGGGGGATTCGAACCCCCGATACGATTACCCGTATACTCGCTTTCCAGGCGAGCCCTTTCAACCACTCAGGCACCTCTCCAAAGGCGTGGCACTATACAGGCTGAAAGCGCCCTTTGCCAGGATCATAGACGCGTCAAAAACGCTTCGGGATCAACCTGTGGTGGCGATGGTAAATCCGCAGCTGGCCGTCCGAGATAGATCATCGCAACCACTTGCTCATTCTCATAGAGATCGAGCATCCGGGAGACTTCCCCAGAATACGTTACATTCCCTGTGCGCCACATCGCGCCAATACCGAGCATGTGCGCCGCAGTCACAATCAACTGCGCTGCACAACCGGCTGTCACCAATTGCTCACTTTCAGGAATTTTTTCGTTGTCGTTCGGACAAAATACAACAGACAGAAGTGTCGGCGCACGCAGCGCTTTGTTTTTAGCCGCCTCAATTGCATCCTCCGAGACATTCACAAGATCGCCATGAAGATACTCACTCATGGCTTCGCCCAATCGTTCTCTCGCTTCACCTTCAAGTAAAATGAAACGATAGGGTTTAAGACGCCCGTGATCACAGGCTCTGAGACCTGCCTTCAGGATGATATCCAGCTCTTCAGCGCTAACACCTGGTTCAACGACCCGCGGAACTGACACGCGGGACAGCAACGCATCGATCGGCGACATATTCTGTCCTCTTAGTTGATTTTCATTAACGTTAGTGCCGAGCAAGCCTTGGTGGCAAGAATTTAATTGGCGCCATCGATCGAACTGGATTGATATCGAGTCCACCGCGACGAACAAATCCTGCCCAAACAACAAGTTCCGTTGGTTTCAGGCAGCTCAACAAATCTTGATAAATTCTTTCAATACACGCTTCATGGAAACCTGTGTGATTTCTGAAAGACACTAGATACGCGAGCAACGATTCAGGAAACAACTTCACAGGCGCTTTGTATTTGACGACCACAGTTGCCCAATCTGGCTGGCTTGTTACCGGGCAGTTCGATCGAAAAATATGGCTATGGAACCGTTCCGCACCGGGCTGGTTCGGATCTGTTTGTAACAGCATAGGGTCTGGCTCATAGACGGCCAGATCAACAGGCAAATCATCAATACAGACACCTTTCGGAGCCTCAACAACGAGCCGCGGATCATCCAATGCATCGAGTGAAAATTCAGGACGAACCCCAAGCACTGTTTGAAGGTCATCACAGATCCTACTGATGAGCTGCGATTCGCTATCGATTCGCTCGTTTGCAAAGCTATTGAGGTAGAGCTTCAACGATTTTGACTCGACCAAATTGGGGCTATTAGCCGGAACCACCAACTGACCGATCCGCATCACAGGCTTCCCGTGAGAATCAAGCCACGAGACTTCCCAACAATTCCACAGGTCATGCCCTTCAAACAGTGATGCATCAATTCCTTCAAAACCACGAGCAAGCGTGCGAGGCACCCCGACCAAGAGCGATGGATCATAATGATCCGGCTGCTGTGAGCTTTGTCCAAGCGGCAATTGACTCTGAATTCCCTCGAGCCCTGTCTGATTCACTACAAGCGCACCCCGGCACCGTTTGCGAGTAATCGAACGGCGATAATATAAGCCACAGCCGTCATCGAGAGAAGTATCCCATAGGCCCAACCTAAAGAAATGTCCGACACCCCTAAGATCCCGTATCGGAAGGCATTCACGACATAGAGAATTGGATTCAGTTGCGCAACACCGGCCCAGAAGTCCGGTAATAAATCGATACTGAAGAATACACCACCTAGATAAGTGAGTGGTGTCAGTACGAAAGTCGGCACAATACTCACGTCATCAAATCGCTTCGCGTAAACGCCATTAATAAACCCAAGCAGCGAGAATAACACCGCTGTAAGCAAGGTAATTGAAACCACTGCAACTATATCGTGGATCGCCAGCTGAGTGAAAAACATCGACAAAATAGTCACAATCACCCCCACAGAGATAGCTCGCGCTACGCCACCTGTGACGTAGCCCAATAGAATGGTCTGATTCGAAATCGGAGAGACCAACATTTCTTCAATAAAGCGACCGAATTTTGATCCAAACAAAGAGCTCGAGACATTGGTGTACGAATTTGTGATCACGCTCATCATAATAAGCCCTGGAACGATATAAGCCATGTAATCGAAACCACCCATCTCACCAATACGTCGCCCGATCAAACTTCCGAAAATAATGAAATATAACGTCATCGTAATCGCAGGGGGAATCATCGTCTGTACCCATATCCGTGTAAAACGGCGGATTTCAGTTCGAACAATGGTTTGATAAGCGACCCAATTTGGATTACCAAAGTCAGTCGCTTTCTCTTCGTAATTAGCCAAACTCATTACGTGCCCCCTGAAGTCATCGTGACAAAGAGTTCTTCTAAGCGGTTGGTTTTCGTTCGCATGGAGACGACCGACACACCATGCGCTGATAACGACACAAAAACATCATTCAACGACTGACCTTTATCGACTTCAATTTCTAGTGTCGTTACATCAGCAAGCACACACTCATAACCCTCAATGGTAGGTACAGAATCAATCGGGGATGCTAAATCACAAACGAACGTTACAGTGTGCAGTGTCGACAGCAAATCACGCGTTGATGAGTTGGCGATAATTTCACCGTGATTAATGATTGATACATTGCGGCACAGTGCCTCCGCCTCTTCCAGATAATGTGTTGTCAGGATGATCGTCGTTCCTTGATTGTTAATCTCTGTTAGAAAGTCCCACATCCCTCGTCGAAGTTCGATATCGACTCCTGCCGTTGGCTCATCAAGAATCAATAAGTCAGGCTGATGGACCAATGCTCGAGCAATCAAGAGCCTCCGCTTCATACCGCCAGACAATGCACGAGATGGATTATCGCGCTTAGTCCATAGACCGAGTCGCTTCAGATAGTGCTCAATGCGGGGCATCGCTTCGGCTCGTGGAATACCGTGATAGCCTGCTGTATTGATGAGGATATTCTGAGTTTTCTCGAACTGATTGAAATTGAATTCTTGCGGGACCACTCCGAGGTGACGCTTTGCCATCCCAAAATCTTGGTCAATGTCATATCCCATGACTTTTACTGACCCAGATGATTTATTCACCAGCGAACAAAGAATGCCAATTGTTGTGCTCTTGCCTGCACCATTTGGTCCCAAAAGCGCGAAAAAATCGCCCTTTTCAACCGTTAGATCGATGCCTTTTAAAGCGTCAAAACCATTGTCATAGGTCTTTGTCAGACCATTAATTTCTAGCGCGTATGGCACAGTAGACTCATTTGTTGAGGATAATAACCAGGCATCCAACGATACAGAGCATCGAGATGCGTTGCATCTCTAGCGACATAATAGCCAGCAACACAAGTCTCCATTATCCCAAAAATGGCAGGCTTGGGGTCGATAGGGATTCACGACTTGATAGAAAATCAATAGCCCGACGACCAGAACGATAATTAACGCAACGCGATGCATGTACAACCCTGACTATGAAAACTCAAATATTTGTGTGCGCTCTCGATAATCAAGTAGAAATCGATTATGACTCTCAAACTAAAACCCGACTTGGTTACGAAGTCGTAAGGTTCATCCCATTGTAAAACCTAGAAGCCATGCCGACACGATACAAGAAGTCATCCTGATCCAGCTCAAGGGCTTGTAACGCTATTAACGGACCAAAGCCTCGTTAGTGACGAGGCTTTCGAATTTGGAGCGGGAAACGAGACTCGAACTCGCGACCCCAACCTTGGCAAGGTTGTGCTCTACCAACTGAGCTATTCCCGCACACTGACCACAGAAACGGCTGCCCGAAAAATGGCTTGCTGCTTTGTGGGTTGCTTATTCTACCTGCCGCTCAAACGGAGTCAACTTAAAATTTTCTATTATTTCTCAATAACTTGATTCTTGCATGCTATTCCTTCAACTCCGGCCAGGCGGTCTTCAGGTACACCAGCATCGACCACAATGTCAGGCCAGTCGCCACATAGAGCAGCAAATAGGCCAACCACACTACCCAATACTCCATATCCGGCTCATTGGCCAACAGTCCGGTAATGGCAATCATCTGCACCGTGGTCTTTACCTTGCCGACAAACGACACTGCCACACTGGCCCGTTTGCCTACTTCCGCCATCCACTCGCGCAGGGCGGAGACGGTGATTTCGCGGCTGATGATCACGATGGCAGGAATGGACAACAGAGCAGTGGCGTGGGCCTCCACCAATAGAGCCAGGGCGGCGGCCACCATCAGCTTGTCCGCAACCGGGTCCAGAAACGCGCCCAACTTGGTGCTCTGCCCCATTTTGCGGGCCAGATAGCCGTCTACCCAATCGGTAATGCCGGCCAGGGCGAAGATGACAGCCCCCGCCAGGGCACTCCAGTGATAGGGCAGATAGAACACCACCACGAACACTGGAATCAATGCAATCCTTAGCAAAGTCAATAGGTTAGGAATGGTAAGTAGCGTAGCTTTTCCAGCAACCTGCTGCATTAACTGGTCTCTTTTGATCACATTGAACACAGCATTCTAAACATTGTGGAGCGCAGCATAAACGTCTTCTGCAATTTTCTTATTAATGCCGGGCACATTCTCAATTTCCTGTTGGCTGGCCCGGGCCAGGCCCTGCATACCACCAAAATGCGTCAGCAGCTCCTTGCGCCGTTTGGGGCCAACCCCGGGAATGTCCTCCAATACCGACCGCGTACGCTTTTTGTCCCGCTGCTGGCGGTGGCCCATGATGGCAAAGCGGTGGGCCTCATCCCGGATATGCTGAATCAGATGCAGTGCCGGGGAATCCCGTTCCAACTCGAATCCGGGGCCGGTGTCCTCCAGAAACAAGGTTTCCAGACCGGGCTTGCGGGTCTCCCCCTTGGCGATACCCAGCAGCAGCACCCCTTGAACCTGCAGATCGGACAATACCCGCCTGGCCTGCTTGAGCTGACCTTTACCCCCATCCACGATCAGAATATCCGGCAGCTTGGCCTCACCCTTCTTGAGACGGGTGTAGCGCCGGGTGAGGGCCTGCTCCATGGCAGCATAATCATCTCCCCCGGTGACGCCCTCAATGTTGAAGCGTCGATACTGATTGCGCACCGGACCAGTGTGCTCAAACACCACGCAACTGGCCACCGTGCGCTCGCCCTGTGTGTGGGAGATATCAAAACATTCCAAACGTTGCGGAGTTTCGTCCAAGGAAAGCGCTTCGCGCAGGGACTCGAACCGTTTGAACAGGTTCTCCCGATTTGCCAGGTGGCTGGACAGGTACTGTTCGGCATTGGTTTGAGCCAGGCGCAACCAGCCCCTTCGGGCCGTACGCACATTGGTGCTGACATTGATGTTGACGTTTTGCTGCTGCCGCAACGCATCCACCAATGCACCCTGCGATTCAAAAGGCTCGGACACAATGATGGTCTTTGGTAAATCCCGCCCCCCCTGGCCACCGAGATAATACTGGGGTACAAATTCATCCAGGATCTCCGCTACGGACAACTCGGCCTTGAGGCCCGGATAGTAGGTTTTGTTGCCCATGACGCGTCCACCACGCACGTACACCACCTGTACGCAGGCCAACCCGGACTTCAGCGCCACCGCAAACACATCCGCGTTGCCGGAATCCGTTTCCACGAACTGTTGGGATTGAATATGGGTCAAGGCCTCCAGCTGATCCCGATATTTGGCCGCCTTCTCGAACTCCAGGGCCTGGGATGCCGCCTCCATGGCCCGGGTCAGCTCCCTGAGAATCTCCCGACTTTTGCCTTCCAGGAACATGATAGTATGGCGTACATCTTCAGCGTATTCCTCCGCAGACACCAACCCTACGCAGGGCGCCTTGCAGCGCTCAATCTGGTGCTGCAGGCAGGGGCGCGAACGATTGCGGTAGAAGCTGTCTTCACACTGGCGAACGTTAAACACTTTCTGCAGCAGGTTCAGGGTTTCCCGCACAGATGCGGCGCTGGGATATGGGCCAAAAAATCGACCGGGCAGCTTTTTCGCGCCACGATAGTACGCCAGCCTGGGAAACTCCTGGTCCGACAGATAGATATAGGGATAGGATTTGTCGTCCCGCAACAGGATATTGAAAGGGGGTTTCAGAGATTTGATCAGCGTCTGCTCAAGCAGCAGGGCTTCCGTCTCACTGTTGGTGACGGTCACCTCAATCTGAACGATTTTCTCCACCAGAGCCGCGGTTTTCGGGCTCTGCTGACGGCTGCGAAAATAGGAAGTGACCCGGTTTTTGAGGTTTTTGGCTTTACCCACATACAACACCTCCCCTTCGCTATCGAGCATGCGATAGACCCCGGGGTGGGTTGTCAGTGATTTTAGAAAAGCGTCGATATTAATGAGGCTGCCCCAACTAGCTGTTGGGCAGGGATTCTACATCGAGCATTCCGTGGCGAACAGCCAACAGGGTCAATTCCACATCGCTATTGATGCCCAATTTCTCAAACAGCCGATAACGATAGCTGTTTACGGTCTTCGGACTCAGGAACAACTTGTCCGAGATCTCCTGAACCTTCTGGCAGTTAACGATCATCATCGCGATCTGCATTTCACGTTCCGATAGCTGATCAAATGGCGACGCGGAATCATTACGGAATGGCTTCAGGGCCAGCTCCTGGGCCACGTCAGGGGAGATATAGCGTTGCCCCGAGTGAACCAGCCGGATGGCTTTCACCATTTCATCCATGGCAGCCCCTTTAGTCAGGTATCCTGACGCACCTGCCTGCAGAAACCGGCTTGGGAATGGCTCTTCACCGCAGGCCGTTACGGCAATCACCCGCACATCGGCATTCTGGCGCAACAGTTTCCGGGTTGCCTCCAGGCCACCAATGCCGGGCATCTTGGCGTCCATGAGTACCACATCGGGATTCAGGTCCCGAATTACCTTGAGGGCGTCCTCGCCGCTGGCGGCTTCACCCACCACTTTGATACCAGCCACGTCTGCCAGCATTCGGGAGATGCCGGTCCTCACCAGATCATGGTCGTCAACGATAAAAACCTTAATCACACACTAACCCCACACCAACAAGCCCGGTATCCTTAACCGGTTCAATTACGATAATTGTAATCTAAAATTCATCCGCTGCCGAATACCAGCGTGGCGACTGCAGCGTCTGCCGCAGACCGAATGGGTAATGAAAATCATAACGATGGAGGTGTCAGGACTTTAGTAAAAAAGTCACAATCGGACTGCTTAATTATTGGTGATACGGACGATTGCACCGTAACAGCCTTAGTGGTTTAGCCCATATTGGTGCGGCATTGTTCAATCAAATACTGCACAACGGTATCCGTGGGATTGATGTCCAGGCAATCCAGCCACAACCGCTCTGCTTCCTTGTAGCGACCGTTTCGATAATTGTCATAAGCCAACCGATAGTCATTAAGGGTGTGCAGTTTGGCGGCCTTATCCAGCTCGCTGTCCGCGTTCAGCACCTCAAATATGTGCACCGGCTCCCGCCGCCCCCGCACCCGCACGTCCCCCACCTCGCGCACGATCAGGCCATGACCTTTGCCCACCATATCCAGAGTGTGGTCGGAAATCACCACCCGCGCCCGCAGCACCTTGGTCAGGTCCTGCAGGCGGGCCGCCACATTGACGTTGTCCCCCAGTACCGTGGAGTCCATACGGTCGTGGGAACCCACCGTTCCATAAACCACCTCACCGGTGTTGACGCCTATGCCAATACGTATGGGCGGATAGCCACAGTTGGCCCGATGGTCGTTGTAGAGTTCCACCGCTTTCTGCATTCTGATGGCGGCATTCACCGCGTTAAGCGCCCCCACCTGACTCTTTTCATTCTCGAACAGAGCCATCACCCCGTCACCGATAAACTTGTCGATGAATCCATCGTGATCGTGAATCACCTTATCGATCCGTTCCAGATAGGCATTCAGGAAATTTAACAACTCCTGCGGCTGCAGCGCTTCCGACATGGCGGTAAAACCACGCACATCGGCAAACAGGATGGACACCTCCGCCACATCCGCTCGCCCCAATTCGATGTTTTCGATTCCCGAACGGGCGATCTTGTTGAGGAACTGTTTGGGAACAAAGCGCTCGAACATCTCCGACATGGACACCAGCTTCCTGGAATGATCCAGTTGCAGCTTGAGGGCTGCCTCCCGCTCCGAACGCATCAGGTTGATTCGATCCGCCAACGCGAATGAAAACAGCAGCACCTGCAATGTGATACCAATCTGATACAGATAGGCCCCGGCCCAATAGGAGCTCAAAACATTCGCGCTGTTCAGTATCCACAGCAGAATAGACACCAGCACACTGAGCCAGGCCAGAAGATAATAGCGGGCCGCTGTAAAGCCCCGTTTCAGCGACAGCGACGCCGCCACAATCACCACAATAATGGAAGCGCTGCATTGCACCGCAAGAATCGCCGCCGCGTGATAGTGACTCAACCCCACCAGGGAAATGGTGCAACTGGCGCCGGAATAGAGCAGCACCCGGATAGCGGTGTGGATGCGGGGCGTATATTCTGCCGTTTTCAGAAAACTCTGGGCAAACAGCAGAACAAACCAGATCCCAACCGTAGCAAAGATCAGATTGCTCTTGTTGTTCCACAACGGGTAGTCTGGCCACAGATACTCATAGCCCACGCCCTTGATGGACAGAGAAAACCCCAGCACGCACACCAGATAACAAACATAGTACAGATAGCTGTGATCCTTCACTGACCAATAGATGAAGCCGTTGTAAAACAGCATGATTACCAGGATGCCATAGAACATCCCTTCCATCAGCGTATCGTGGTGCTCGGACTCCAGATAGGCGTCCATTGACCACAACGTCATTGGCAGTTGCAGCGTACCGTTGGTGGTCACCTTCAGATAGACGGTGCGGGTTTGCTCTGCGGGCAACTCAACCCGAAACAGCACGCTGTGGTGGCGGATGGTGCGTTGATGGAACGGTACTGTATCGCCGGATAGATGTCGTTGATATACGCCGAACAGGTCAGGAATGTAGGCTTCAATCCGGTCCACGGCGCGGCTCAGCCCGGAAAGCTCCAACAACCAGCGATGATCCAGCTGATCGTCGTTGTGCAATCGGAGACGCATCCAGTAAGCCGCGTTCACATAGCCAAAGGTCAGGGCCCCGGTAGTGCTGCGTGAGAATGACAGTTGCCCTTCGCGCGCCCGAAAGCTCTGGAAATCCCACCCCTCATCGAGAATGTAATCAACGTGGGATTCCACCGCGTATTGCTGCGCAGTGGTGTCCACATGCAACGCGCTGCCATACGCAGCCGATGCACTGAGCCAGCCCAATAGGCTGAATAGAAGCGCGAGCCGGCATCCGCCAGCAACAGTATGGGTCATACTACCGGAAATCCATGCACCCAAATTGGCAGGTCTCACCCGAGAACCGGTAAAGTTCAATCAGGCCAGACACTTAGCGAGCAAATACACCCAAAATCAAACGGGGTGACCAGATTTCAGTATAGTCAACTTGGATTTATGGACAACGGAAGAAAGGAAGGAAAATGGCGGTGAGCCAGGGATTCGAACCCCGGGTAGGCTATTAACCTACGGCGGTTTTCAAGACCGCTGCTTTCAACCACTCAGCCAGCTCACCGGTGAGGAGGCGCAAATAATATAGCAAACCCATGATTCTGTGAAGGAAAACTTTAGATTCCGGTGCTTTACAGTCCAGGGAGCCCATCTTCACTCTTGATTTCATAATTCCGGAACCTATTATGGCAGAGAGGTTTGATACAGAGGGTTGAATACTCAGGAATTGATCGTCACCACCAGCCCCGAACCCGGCAACGATCCCATATACGAAAACCGCCAAACAACGGAAACCGACTCGAACCAGCCCATGATATTCTCCATTCACGTCATCACTGCCCCTTACAGCCACCAAAGCACGCTGACTGCCTTGCGCTTCTGCCAGGCCACCCTGGCCGCAGGGCACAGTATCAAGCGGGTGTTTTTCTCCGGTGATGGTGTGCTGGTGGGTACGCAGCTGGCAGTGCCACCCCAGGACGAGGCCGATCTCTACCGGGAGTGGCAGGCACTGGCAAGCGCCCATCAGGTGGAATTGGTGGTGTGTATTTCCGCCTGCCTGCGCCGGGGGATCATCAACGCCAGCGAAGCGGAACGCTATGAGAGCCCGTCCCACAACCTGGCGGAGGGTTTCCTGCTCTCGGGTCTGGGGCAGTTGGTGGAAGCCGGCCTGGAATCGGATCGCCTGGTTACCTTTGGCGCTTGAATCGGATAAGCAATATGAGCAGTACTCCCATGCGCAGCACACTCTTTATCAACACCAAGGGCCCTTATTCCAGTCAGGCCACCCGGGAATCTCTGGATGCGGCCCTGGCCAGCGCGGCGTTTGGGGTACCAGTGGGACTGCTGTACCTGGAAGACGGAGTTTTCCAGCTCAAACAGGGGCAAACCCCTAACACTGCGGATCTGAAACGAACGGCACCCATTTTCCAGTCGTTGGCGCTTTATGAGATTTCCGACATCTATGTATGTGAAGAGGATCTGCATAGCCGCGGCCTGTGCCAGGAGGACCTGCTGATCGATGTCACACTGGTGCCGACCAGCCAGATTGGCCCACTGCTGGCTTCCTATGACAACCTGCTGAGCTTTTGAAGTACACCACCATGGGAATGATACTGCACATTGTTAACCAGAGCCCTTTCAAGCATACCGCGCTCACCCAATGTCTGCGTGCTCTCGGGCAAGAAGACAGCCTGATCCTGATTGAGGACGGCGTGCTGTTACTCGCCAACCCCGCCTTCGCCTCTAACCTGCCCCCAGCCACCAGGCTTTTTGCGTTGCAGCCGGATGGTGATGCCCGCGGCATCAGTATCGATCCGGATATTGCCACTGCGGTGGAGTTTCCCCAGTTCGTTGAGCTGGTGACACAGCACCAGAAAACCATGAGCTGGCTCTGAACATGGGAATCATGCTGGTGGACGGACAGAGCATCCCGGTGGATAAAGAGGGGTATCTGCAGGACCTGACCCACTGGAGCGCGTCGGTCGCCGAAACCATTGCCCGCTCAGAAGGCATCCAATTGACGGAAGGCCACTGGGAAATCATCGAGTTACTGCAGCAATTCCACAGTGAATTTGAGCATTCTCCCGCCATGAGAATACTGGTAAAGTATGTGAAACAGAAGCTAGGAGACGACAAGGGCAACAGTATCTACCTGATGCACCTGTTCCCCGGCAGCCCCGCCAAGCTTGCTGCGAAGGTGGCCGGTTTACCTCGACCAACCAACTGTTTGTAGTAGCCATGACCACACCCATGAAAACCAGCATACCGCCCTCCCACGAGCATCCGTTCGCTCAGTACGTACGCATTCTGGGGAAAGGCAAAAAGGGCTCCCGCTCCCTTACCGAGGTGGAAGCCTATGATGCCATGCGGATGATCATGGCCGGCAAAGTTCAGGACGTGCAGTTAGGGGCATTCCTGATGCTGCTGCGGGTAAAAGAGGAAAGTCCGGAAGAGCTGCTCGGCTTCGTCAAAGCGGTACGGGAATCCATTGAGCAGGAAGTCAAGATCGATGTGGATCTGGACTGGTCCTCCTACGCCGGTAAGCGACGGCATTTTCCCTGGTATTTGTTCAGCATTTTTTTGCTGGCTGAACGTGGCCATTCGGTATTCATGCACGGCGCCAGCGGCCACACCATCGACCGGATTTACACCGAAGACGTGTTGCAGGAATTGGGCTTGGGTGTTGCATCCAATTGGAACGAGTGCGCCAGCCAGATCCGCGAGCGCAGGTTTACCTATTTTCCCCTTGAGCACCTCTGCCCCACCCTCCACCGCATCATCGAGTTGCGCAACGTCATGGGATTGCGCTCTCCGGTTCACACCCTGTCAAGGTTGCTGAACCCCTGTGACGCGCCTGCCGTCATTCAGGGTATCTTCCATCCGGGGTATCGCCCTGTCCACCAACTGGCGGCGCAGGCACTGGGTTACGCCCGGGTGGATGTGATCAAGGGTGAAGCTGGAGAGATCGAGCGCAACCCCGATATCCCATGCCTGGTGCAATCGGTACGTAATGGTGAGCTGTTTGACGAGACCTGGCCGCCGCAGTTTGGCAAACGCCACGTCAAGGAATCAGAGTTGGATCTGCGGGATTTTGCGGCCGTATGGCGCGGTGATCAACAACACGAATATGGCGAGGCCGCAGTGGTAGGCACTACGGCTATTGCGCTTAAGCTGCTAGGCCAAGCAGACCAACAGGACCGCGCCTTTGAGATGGCATCGGATCTTTGGGCCCAGCGCAACAAGAGTATGCTCTAGGCCGCGCCATTACACCCTGAACTGACGGGCTACCGTATCCAGCCTTTGCGTTACACTCTGCAATTGTTCGGTGGATGATGCCACCTTGGCGGAGCCGTCTGCTGCCAGCCTGGCGGAATTACTGATCTCATCAATGGCTTGCTGGATGAACTGGGACGTCTGCTGCTGCTCTTCGGTGGCAGATGCAATTTGAGTGTTCATCACATTGATTTCTTCCACGCGGGTGGTAATCGCCTCCAACGAATTTCCGGCGCTGCCCGCCTGGGATACACTCTGCTCCGCTTTCGATTGTCCGGCTGCCATCACTTCAGAAATCACCCGCGCGGTCTTCTGCAATTGGTCGATCACACCGTGGATTTCTTCTGTGGACTCCTGGGTGCGGGAAGCCAGGGTACGCACTTCGTCCGCCACCACCGCGAAGCCACGTCCATGCTCGCCGGCGCGGGCTGCTTCAATGGCCGCATTCAGCGCCAGCAGATTGGTTTGCGAGGCGATACCCTGAATCACATCCAGAATCGCGCCCACATTGGCGGTGTCCGCTTCCAGCTGATGTATGGTTTCACCGGCCTTGGCCACTTCCTGGGCCAGGTCATTGATGGTTTTGATGGTGTCTTTCACGATGCCATGGCCGGTCTTGGCCTGTTCATTGGCATAGGAGGCGGCTTCCGCTGCATTGGCGGTGTTCGACGCATTCTCGTTCAGACTTTCGAACATCTCGTTCATAGACCGGTTCACACTGACGGTGGACTCCAGCTGTTCATTGGAGACGTTCTCACTTTCATGCGCCAATGAACCCAGTTCGCGGCTGGTGGTAGTCAGTGGTCCGATGCTGTCCACCACTTCCTTGATGATACTCTGCAACTTTTCAATGAAGGAATTGAACCAGAACACCAACTCGCCCATTTCATCTTCCGAAGACTGTTTGATGCGCTTGGTAAGATCCCCTTCCCCACTGGCAATGTCCTTAAGGGAACGCACCACCCGGGCGATATTGGAGGTCACGGACGCGGTGATGTACATGGCCACAGCAATCAGGAGGACGGTAATGATCAACGCGATGACTGCGCCCACAGTAAGTGCCTCACGGGCTTTCTCGATGGAATCGGAGATATTGGAGGTGAACAACTGATGACTTTCGTCACGGAAATCCTGCAGGTTGGTTTTCAAGGTCGACTGCAGTTTTCCCATTTCCTCAACTTTGTCATTGAGTGTGGAAAAGTCGATGGCACCGGTGATCATCCCTTCGGACAAGGCCCTGGCCGCCGAATAGTACTTATCGAACTGAATTTTGAGCTGTTCCACCTCGGCTTTGCGCTTGGGCTCCAGCTTGTAAATATCATCTTCGAGTGCCCGCATCTTATCCGCATTTTCATCCGCGGTATTGATGATATCCAACTCACCGGCACTGACCGCGGAGTTCAGGGTTTCCGTCGTCCGGTCCAACAACACAATCATATTGTTAGCCTTCTCCAGAATCGGGTAGTACTGGTCCCTCACGGATTCCAGACTTACGCTGGTCTCGGTATTCACTGAAAAGTTGTATGCCAAATTGGCACCGAATCCTAAAACACCCACCAACGGTATAAAAAGCAGCTTGTATTTTATTGAGATCCGATTAAACCAATTCATCCTCAAAGCTCCCACCATATGGAAATCTCATATACTGTATTAAGATTAGCCGAAGGGAGTTATTTGGAAAGTTAAGCCGGCAATTTTAAAGTGACTTCGAACTCAGCCGGATCGGCTGGTTTCCGGATCAAACCAGGACAATTGATCGTGAAGCGTCACCACAGAGCCGACAATAATCAACGTTGGCGCTTTAACCTCTTGTTTTTTAACCTGTTCTGGCATGTTCTGCAGAGTGGACGTGAGCACCTTCTGGTGACGGGTCGTGCCCTGCTGGATCAAAGCGATGGGCGTGTTGGCGGGCAGTCCGTGATCCATCAATTGCTTACAAATCGTCGGCAACCCCACCAATCCCATATAAAACACCAACGTCTGGCGCTCTTTGGCCAGGGTATCCCAATCCAGGTCCACAGAGCCATCCTTGAGGTGCCCGGTCACAAAACGCACAGATTGGGCGTGATCCCGGTGGGTCAAAGGAATGCCGGCATAGCTGGCACACCCTGATGCTGCCGTGATGCCGGGCACCACCTGAAACTGGATTCCAGCCTCGGCCAGCCGACCGATCTCTTCTCCGCCGCGTCCGAAAATAAAAGGGTCTCCGCCTTTCAGGCGACACACCCGTTTACCTTCCCGGGCCAGTTTCACCAGATACTCATTGATCTGGTCCTGCGGTACCGCGTGCTCGCTGCGAGCCTTGCCTACGTATATGCGCTCAGCGTCACGACGCACCAGGTCCAGTATCCCAGGGCTCACCAAACGGTCATACAACACCACGTCTGCCTGTTGCATCAAGCGCAAGGCGCGGAAAGTCAGCAAATCCGGATCTCCAGGTCCCGCCCCTACCAGATACACTTCGCCCACTGCGGGGCGATCAGCACTGGCCGCCGCCAACTGTCGCGCCAGCATCTGCTCCGCTTCCTGCTCCTTGCCAGCAAATACGAATTCGGCGATGGGGCCGGTGAGTACCTCTTCCCAGAACCCTCGGCGCTGATTGACGTCGCTGAACCGGGCTTTGGCCTGGTCACGAAAGCGGCCCACGATATGCGCCAGACGACCGTAACTGGCCGGTATGGTGGACTCCAGTTTGGCCCGGATCAAACGGGCCAGCACCGGTGACTGCCCCCCGCTGGACACGGCCATGACTATGGGCGAGCGATCCACGATTGAAGGCAGGATAAAGGTGCACAGGGCCGGGTTGTCCACCACATTCACGGGAATGTTGCGGGCTTTCGCATCCTGGGAGACACATGCGTTCAGCGCCTGATCATCGGTGGCAGCGATGGCCAGCAGCGCTCCATCCAGATCTCGGCTGTCATACTGACGAACATGCGCCACAGAGGCGGCATCCTCATCCAACAGTGTCTGCATCACCGGTGAAATGGCGGGGGCAACCACCCGCACGTGGGCACCCGCCCGGCGCAACATGGCGGCCTTGCGCGAGGCGATCTCACCGCCGCCCACCACCAGGCAGGTTTGGCCTTTTAATTGATAGAAAAGCGGAAGATAGTCCATCGGTTTTCTCACACAGCGGGAATCACTTCAACGCCGCCCATGTAGGGCTGCAACGCTTCCGGCACCCGGATGCTTCCGTCTGCCTGTTGATAATTCTCCATCACCGCCACCAGGCAGCGACCTACCGCAAGCCCCGAGCCGTTCAGGGAGTGCAGCAATTCCGGCTTCTTACTGCCTTCGGGACGATAACGGGCCTGCATACGGCGGGCCTGGAAATCCTCGAAGTTGCTGCAGGAGGAGATTTCGCGGTACTTACCCTGCCCGGGCAGCCACACTTCAATATCGTATGTCTTGGCGGCGGAGAAACCCATGTCACCGGTACACAGCACGACCACCCGATAGGGCAATCCCAACTTCTGCAGAATCGCTTCCGCATGACCGGTCAACTCTTCCAACGCCTGATAGGAATGCTCTGGTTTGACCAGCTGCACCATTTCCACTTTCTCGAACTGATGCTGACGGATCATGCCACGCACATCGCGTCCGCCGGAACCGGCCTCACTGCGAAAACAGGGCGTATGAGCGGTGAAGCAAAGGGGTAAATCCGCTTCCTGCAGGATCTCATCCCGCACAATGTTGGTCACCGGCACTTCCGCCGTGGGGATCAGGTAGAGCTCGCGATCGCCCCGCAGCTTGTAGAGATCCTCTTCAAACTTGGGCAACTGACCGGTCCCTTGCAGCGATTCCGGGTTCACCAGATAGGGTGCATAGACTTCCTTGTAGCCGTGTTGCTGGGTGTGGGTATCCAGCATCAGTTGAATCAGGGCCCGGTGCATTCGCGCCAACGGTCCGTACATCACGGAAAAGCGCGAGCCGGAGATCTTGGCGGCAGTCTCGAAATCCATTCCCCCTACTTTGCTGCCCAGATCCACGTGATCCAGGGGCTCAAACCCGAACTCGGCGGGCTCTCCCCATTTACGGATCTCCACATTGTCTTCCTCGCCTTCACCGGCGGGAACCGAATCATGGGGTAGGTTCGGGATGCCCATCTGCAGGTCACGCAATTCTCCCTGCAGGGCATTGAGTTGCTGTTCACACTCCGTCAGCTTGGTGCCGAAGGTTTCCACCTCCGCCAGAATGGCAGAAGCATCCTCCCCTTTGCTCTTGGCAATGCCGATCTCCTTGGACTTGCGCTTGCGTTCCGCCTGCAGGTTCTCGGTCTCCACCTGCAGTGCCTTGCGACGGTCTTCCAGGGCCTGAAAAGCGGCGGAATCCAATTCGTAACCACGGGTTTTCAGTGCCTGCGCCACGGTTTCCAGCTCGTTCCGTAACAATTTGGGGTCTAGCATGACGTGTATCTTTCTCTTGTTCTGGGGAATTCATAGGATGAGCGGAATTGTACCCGAAACCGCTGTGGGAAGCCGCCCCTTTGCGCCAATTAGCGGTTATTAAAACAGGGCTCTCGCCAGCACCGAACCCAGCCAGACGCCAGCAAAACAGACCAGGCAATTCGCAACCACATTGACAGCCGCCATCATGACCTGCTGTTCTTGCAGTAACCTTACGGTCTCAAAAGAGAAGGTGGAAAACGTGGTGAATGCGCCCAAAAACCCCACCAACACCAGCAGTCGCAGGGGTTCCCTGAGATTAGTACCGGATAACAACACCACGAAGAAAACGCCGAACAGAAACGATCCAATGGCATTGACCGCAAAGGTGCCCAGGGGAAACTGGGTGCGATTCAGATCATTCAACCAGGCGGAGAGCCAGAAGCGCCCACTTGCACCCAATGCCCCGCCCAGGCCCACCCACAGAAACTGAGTCCAGTGCATATCAGGGTTTTCTCCCATAACGGCGCCACGCGCTGGCCTGATCCAGCGTTTTCAGGTATTTCAGCTTTTCACCGATCTTGATCTCCAGGCCCCGGGGAACCGGCTCATACCAATGCTGCTGGCTGATGGCCTCCGGCAGATAGTTCTCGCCGGCCGCATAGGCCTCTGGATAATCGTGGGCGTAGCGGTATTCCTCACCATAGCCCTGCTGCTTCATCAGCTTGGTGGGGGCGTTCCGCAAGTGTAACGGGACCTCGTAGCTGGGCTGTTCCGCTATTTGTCGCCGCAGTTGATTGAAGGCGGTGTAAACAGCGTTGCTTTTTGGGGCTGCCGCCATATAAGCAACGGCCTGGGCAATGGCCAGCTCCCCTTCCGGGCTGCCAAGCCGGGTTTGCACATCCCAGGCGTTGAGCGCAATCTGCAGGGCCCTGGGGTCGGCATTGCCGATATCCTCACTGGCCATGCGCACCACCCGCCGAGCGATGTACAAAGGGTCACAACCCCCGTCCAGCATGCGCGCAAACCAATACAGTGCGCCATCGGGAGATGACCCCCGCACCGCCTTGTGCAGCGCAGAGATCTGGTCATAGAAGGCCTCACCGCCTTTGTCGAAGCGCCTGAGTTCTGTACCCAGCGCCTGGCCCACAATGCCCTCGTCCACCCGGTCTTTGCCTTCGGACTTGGCCAGCTCCACGCAGATTTCCAACAGATTCAACGCCCGACGGGCATCGCCGTCTGCCGCGGCCGCCATGCGGGCAATCACATCCCCGGACAGGGCAACGCCTTCTTCCCCCAGACCCCGGCTCTTATCACCCAAGGCCTGTTGCAACAGGGTTTGGATGTCTTCATCGGCGATGGTTTTGAGAACGTAAACACGAGCCCGGGAGAGCAGCGCATTGTTCAGTTCAAAAGAAGGGTTTTCGGTGGTGGCGCCGATAAAGATCACCGTGCCGTCTTCAATATAGGGCAGAAACGCATCCTGCTGGGATTTGTTGAAGCGGTGCACTTCATCCACGAACAGAATGGTTTTGCGCCCGAAGCGCTGCTGTTCCTTGGCCTGGTCGATGGCGGCGCGGATCTCTTTTACCCCGCTCAACACCGCGGACACTGAGAGAAACTGGGCATCCACATAGCTGGCCAGGATCATGGCCAGGGTGGTCTTGCCGACCCCAGGCGGTCCCCACAAAATCATGGAATGAACATGCCCCGCCTCGATGGAGCGCCGCAGAGGCTGCTGCGGTCCAAACAGATGCTGCTGACCCACGTAGTCGTCCAGCGTCGTAGGACGCATGCGCGCAGCCAGGGGTTGCCAGGCTTTCTCCTCTTCGAACAAACCGGCCACCGGCTCAGCTTTCCTCAATCACGTCGACGCTGGCATCCAGCTCCAGCTTGAACCTGGACTCTGGAATCGGCTTATTGACCGTAACGGGTTTGAACTCGATGCGGGTGGTTTGCCCCAGGCTATCCTCAAGGTACATATCGCGGAGGTGGTTGTTGAGGAAGTGAACCCGCAACAGTGCGAACATGGCGTCTTTGTCCTTGGGTTTGAGATCGAAACGCCACTCCCCCGTTTCATCAAACAGATAGCCGGAGACAGTAAAATTTTCGGAAACACGGGTCGGATCGCCACTCAACAACAATGCCGGGGTGTTGCCCACCTGTTTATCCAGTACTTTTTTGGTGGCCTGCTCCAGGTCCTCGTCATAGATCCAAAGCTCTGCGCCATCGGATACAATCTGCTGTGGGTATGGATCATCTGTGTTCCAGCGGAACTGGCCGGGGCGCTGAATCCACATGGTGCCAGTCACATGCTGGAGGGCATTTTGCTTGGCATCCATCACCCATTGCTCAAACGTGGCTTCCATGGATTGGATACCGTTCAGTAACTCAGTCAGTTTTTGTGGCGCCTTGGAGGGCTCCACTTCGCCGGCATAACCCAGCAGGCTCATGCAGCTCATCCAGCAGGCCAGAATGTATTTCAACATAGAATGCTTCCGTATAAACCAATATGACAACCACCGGTGCCCAGTGTAACACCGGGAGCTTAACCGTGGATGAATGATAAGACTAACGTGGAGGCGGCGCGATGACTTCCCGCTGACCATTGCTGCCCATTTCGGTAACCACTCCGGCTTCCTCCATGGCTTCGATCATGCGGGCCGCCCGGTTGTAGCCGATCTTCAACTTGCGCTGTACCGAGGAGATTGACGCGCGCCGGGATTCGGTGACAAACGCCACCGCCTGATCATAGAGTGGATCAGATTCGGAATCACCATCCCCGCCGCCATCTTCGTCACCCGGGGCCGGTCCGGCTTCGTGGGTGCCTTCCAGAATTTCTTCCAGGTAATCCGGCTCCCCCCGGCGTCGCCAGTCATCGCATACACGATGCACCTCTTCGTCCGCCACGAACGCGCCATGAACCCGGATTGGCAACCCGGTGCCCGGTGGCAGGTACAACATATCACCATGGCCCAGCAGCTGCTCCGCACCACCCTGGTCCAGAATGGTACGTGAATCCACTTTGGAGGACACCTGGAACGCCATGCGGGTGGGTACGTTGGCCTTGATCAAGCCGGTAATGACATCCACCGAAGGACGCTGGGTAGCCAAAATCAGGTGAATACCGGCAGCCCGGGCTTTCTGGGCGATCCGTGCAATCTGCTCTTCCACCTTTTTGCCCACAATCATCATCATGTCGGCAAATTCATCCACCACCACCACAATAAACGGCAAGGGTTCCAGATCTTCCGGCTCCTGGCTGTCCAGTTCCGGTTTGAACAACGGGTCCGCAATCGGTTCGCCAGCCTTGATGGCATCCTTCACTTTCTTGTTGAAGCCCGCGAGATTCCGTACCCCCATGGCGGCCATCAGGCGATAGCGGCGCTCCATTTCGGCCACACACCAGCGCAAGGCGTTGGACGCCTCTTTCATGTCTGTGACCACCGGCGTCAACAGGTGGGGAATGTTGTCATAGACCGACAGCTCCAGCATTTTGGGGTCGATCATGATAAGCCTGAGCTCTTCCGGCGTGGCCTTGAACAACATACTCAGCAGCATGGCGTTCAAGCCCACCGATTTACCGGAGCCGGTGGTTCCCGCCACCAGCAGGTGCGGCATTTTTTGCAGATCCGCCACCACCGGCTCTCCGGAAATATCCTTGCCCAACGCCAGGGCGAGCGGTGACTGGACGCGCTCGTATTCCTGGGAAGACACCACCTCACCCAGCCGAATCATTTCCCGGTCTTCATTGGGAATCTCGATCCCCACCACCGTTTTACCGGGAATGACCTCAACCACCCGCACACTGATCACCGCCAGTGACCGGGCCAGGTCCTTCGCCAGATTGGTGATGCGGCTGACCTTGACCCCGGGTGCCGGCTGAATCTCAAACCGGGTGACCACCGGGCCGGGCATCACGTTTTCCACTTCCGCTTCCACGTTGAAATCCCGCAGCTTGATCTCCAGCAGACGGGACATGCTCTCCAGAGTCTCCGCGGAAAACCCTCTCTTGCCGTGCTTATCGGCTGCATCCAACAGCCCGAATGGCGGCAGATCCCCAGTGACAGGGCTATCGAACAGGCTCTTCTGCCGCTCCTTTTCCACCCGCACACTGGGCTCTTTCTTGGGTTTGGGTAACTCAATCACCGGAGGCTTGCGGGTTTCCTGCTTGGCCTGCTCTTTTTTCAGGGCATCCTGACGCTGTTTGACGGCCTTCTTGGCGGCCTTCTCCTCCGCCTTCTTCAGGTTCGATTCTTCGCGGGCGGCACGGCGTTCTGCCCAGCGCGCGCCCAAAGTCCCCAACCATTCATAGAAACCAATTGCCAGCTTCCCGGTGCCATCAATGACCTTGATCCAGGACACATCCGCAAACATGGTGAGCCCGATCAGAAACACCGCCAACAGCACCAGGGTGGAGCCCAATGTGCTCAACCCGTGAAGAGCCGCACTGCCCACTTCGATCCCCAGAATACCGCCTGCGGAATTGCGGCCGGCGGAGTCGATCTCGGGCAACGAGCCAGGGGTCACGTCGAAGTGGATATAGGCCAGGCCGGTGGCCGCCACCATGGTCATGGCAAAGCCCAGAAAACGCAGCCCCGCCATGAGCCAGCTCCAATGCTTGTCTACATCGCGGAACACCAACCAGGCCCGGTAAGCTACCAACAGGGGGAACAGGTAAGACAGATACCCGAACAGGGACATCAACACGTCGGCACACCAGGCACCTGCGCGGCCACCCAAGTTATGGATACTGCGACCGCTGCCCAGGCTGCTCCAGCCCGGATCGTGGACATCGAAGGATGCCAGCGCAACCATGAGATATAGCGACAGGAAGAACAGCAGGATCATGGCCCCCTCGCGGACACCACGCACCAGCAATACGATCCAGGGAGCAGGTTCCACCTGCCTCTGGGCTTGATCTTTTTTCAAAGGCCACCCTGTCAACGGAAATGAGACGAACTTTATTTTAGCGGTAAATCAGCCAGTTGCACAAACTTTGCAAAAACTGCCTTAAGAGATTAGTACAACCGTCGTCTACCGCCGTAACGTCCCGTCATTCTAACAGAGCCGGCAGCACAATCTTACCGTTGGAAACGTTGATTCCGTCACTTAATGGACCATATTCGCGGAGCTGGCCCGCGGCCAGTCGCTGCACATAGCTCAAAATAGCACCAGAAAGAGCCTCGGAGGCCGTGCGGGGCACTGCGCCGGGCATATTGGTGACCCCCATGTGTATCACACCCTCTTCAGTGAATACCGGGTTGCGGTAATCCGTGGCCCGCATGGTCTCTATGCAGCCCCCCTGATCAATGGAAATATCCACAATCACTCCGCCATCGGGCATCGCAGCGACCATCTCTCGGCTCACCACTTTGGGAGCCTTGGCACCCGGGATCAGCACGGCCCCCACCACCAGGTCGGCGTCTTCCATGGCTTTGGCAATCGCACCCTGGTAGGAGTACACACCGGTAATATTGGGGGCCAGAGCCTCAATGCTGCGCAATGCGTCTGCCGAACGATCAAACGCCACCACCTGGGCACCACTGGCCGCCGCGGCCATCGCCGCATTCTGCCCGGCTACGCCGGCGCCGATGACCACCACCTTGCCCGGTTCCGCGCCGGGGACGCCCCCCAGCAGGATGCCTTTGCCACCCATGGAGCGATGGAGGTAGTGGATGCCCGCCTGCACCGACACCCGACCGGCAATTTCACTCATGGGGGCCAACAACGGCAGGCGCTTGCCTTCCTGTACGGTTTCGAAGGCCACCGCGGTCAATCCAATATCGCACAAGGTGGCCGTGAGTGTTGGGTTTGGCGCCAAATGTAGGTAACAGAACAACAGATGACGATCCTGCAACAGGTCCAGATCCCCCTGCACCGGCTCCTTCACTTTGACAATCAGCTCCGCTTCGGCAAACAGCTCCTCCGCGTTTGCGGCCAGCTTGGCCCCGGCCTTGAGATACGCCTCGTCACTGAAACCACTCAATTCACCGGCACTGCTCTGCACCCAGACTTCACAGCCCATCGCCACCAGCTCAGCCACCGCATGGGGTACCAGCGCGATCCGGGCCTCCATGGGTTTGATCTCCTTGAGAACACCCACCTTCAACATCTTGTTCATGCGCTACCCCTTGTGCTCGTGTGCAATTGGCGTTGATTCCTATCAGGCTGATACAGAGGAACTATTTGCCTGTACCATGGTAAATTAAGTATAAGTGTGCAATTGAGCTAATCCACCATTTCACCTTCACCATGGCAACTCCCGTGCCATACAACCGGACATTCAAGTAATGAGCGAAACCAAACACTGTCGTCTATTGATTCTGGGCTCCGGCCCCGCAGGCTATACCGCTGCCGTGTATGCCGCCCGCGCCAATCTCAACCCTGTGATCGTGACCGGCATCCAACCCGGCGGCCAGCTGACGACCACGACAGAAGTGGATAACTGGCCAGGGGACCAGAATGGCGTACAAGGCCCGGAGCTGATGGAGCGAATGAAGCAACACGCGGAGCGCTTCGAAACCGAAGTCCTGTTCGACCACATCAACAAGACCGATTTGAGCAAGCGTCCTTTTACCCTCTACGGCGACAGCGCCACTTACACCTGTGATGCGCTGATCATCGCCACCGGCGCCAGCGCACGCTATCTGGGACTGGACTCCGAAGAAGCCTTCAAGGGCAAGGGCGTCAGCGCCTGCGCCACCTGCGACGGGTTCTTCTACCGCAATCAACGGGTCGCGGTGATCGGCGGAGGCAATACCGCTGTGGAAGAGGCTCTCTATCTCGCCAACATCGCTAAGGAAGTGGTGGTGGTTCACCGCCGGGACACTTTCCGCTCCGAAAAAATTCTGCGGGATCGATTGCTGGATCGGGCCGAGAACGGCAACGTCACCCTGGAACTGAACTATGTGCTGGATGAAGTGCTGGGTGATGACATGGGCGTCACCGGCATGCGCATCAAGCACGTCGAGACCGGAGAGGCCAAGGAGATTGACCTGCAGGGCGTTTTCATCGCCATCGGCCACACCCCCAACACCGGCATTTTCGAAGGTCAACTGGAAATGGAAAACGGCTACCTGAAAATCCAGAGCGGCATTAACGGCAACGCCACCGCCACCAATGTGGAAGGCGTGTTTGCCGCCGGCGATGTCACCGACCACGTATATCGTCAGGCCATCACCTCTGCCGGCTTTGGCTGCATGGCCGCACTGGACGCCGAAAAGTTCCTGGACGAAAACAGTTAACTTACTGCGCTTCATGATCAAGATCCCGGTCCTGGGCTTTCACACCCAGGACTTCCCCCCTATCGAACACGCACTTGATGATCCCAACGGCCTGCTGGCGGCAGGAGGCGACCTGTCACCGGAGCGCTTGATTGATGCCTACAGCAAAGGCATCTTCCCCTGGTTTGACAAGGATCAGCCCATCCTCTGGTGGTCTCCATCACCCCGGGCTGTGCTGTTTCCTGATCAACTGCACGTTTCCCGAAGCCTGCGTAAAACCCTCCGCAAGGGTACCTATCAGGTCACCATGGACACCGCCTTCACCCGGGTGATCCGAGCCTGCTCGGAGCCCCGGCAATACAGCGATGGCACCTGGATCACCGAGGACATGATGGCTGCCTATACCCGGCTGCATGAGCTGGGCTTTGCTCATTCAGTGGAGGCCTGGCGAGGCAACGACCTGGTAGGCGGGCTCTATGGCATTGCCCTCGGCAGGATGTATTTCGGGGAGTCCATGTTCAGTCGCGCCACCGATGCCTCGAAAGTGGCTTTCGTGCATCTGGTTGGACAATTGAAAGCATGGGGGTTTGAACTGATAGACTGTCAGGTGGAAAACCCTCACCTGGTGAGCCTTGGCTCCACCAATGTCGACCGTGCCACCTTCAAAGAGCTGCTCCACAACCACGTTCCGGCGGTGGCTGAACTGGCCCGAATGGAACCTCGCCCCTGGTCGCTTGACTGGAAATATTGTGAAACCTGACACTGGAAACATCCCACAATTCGTTTAATACTGTAATGAGCGCGATGAGCCGGGCATCAGCCCCTTAACCTTAAGATAAATAAGGCTTTTACGATTAGGTTTATGACAGATCTTGCTGCGGTAAAATTCTTCGTCACCCCTCTGCATCAATGCAGCTACCTGCCGCGCAATGACGCCATCACCCTGTTCGCCGACCCCAAAGCCAACCTCGATCACAACCTTTACAGCGAGCTCTCCGAAGTGGGCTTCCGCCGTAGCGGCAATTACCTCTATCGCCCCCACTGCCGGCAGTGCTCCGCCTGCATTCCTGTGCGCATCCCCGTGGACCGGTATCGCCTGTCACGCAAGCATCGTCGCATCTGGAATCGCAACGCCGATCTGACCATCACCCAGGTACCGGCGGAATTCCGCGATGAGCACTATGAGCTTTACGCCAAATACATTGAAGCCAAACACAAAGACGGGGACATGTACCCCCCTACGCCCGAACAGTATGAATCGTTCCTGCTGAGTGACTGGGGGAAAACCTGCTTCTACGAATTCAGAGACCCGCAGGGTGAACTGTTGGCCGTTGCGGTGAGCGACATCATGGAGAACGGCCTGTCCGCGGTATACACCTACTACTGCCCCGACAGCGCCAAACGCAGCCTGGGGGTCATGGCGGTCTTATGGCAAATCGAGGAGTGCAGGAAGCTGGAATTACCGGCTCTGTACCTGGGTTACTGGATCAAAGACTGCCAGAAAATGAAGTATAAAACCGAGTATCGCCCACTGGAGATGTATGTAAACAACCATTGGGTCTCTGTATCACTATAGAGAATTTTTCGATAAATCAACAAATTAAATCGATTTCTTTAAGTTCTTTCTCGCAAAATTGGCTGCCCCGCCCCGCTTTTTCAGCACAATAAAGCCACTTTAGCTTTGATAAATCCCTGCTTTTACGGCAAAATTCACGCCTCGCTGGCAGAGTGGCTGCCCAACATCATTTGCATTATCAATGCGCCGAGAGGAAATCACTGGATGTCGAAAGAAGATTCCATTGAAATGGAAGGTACCATCACTGAAACCCTTCCCAATACCATGTTCCGCGTCGAACTGGACAATGGTCACGTTGTAACCGCACACATCTCCGGAAAAATGCGTAAGAACTACATCCGCATTCTCACCGGTGACCGGGTAAAAGTTGAGATGACTCCCTACGACCTGTCGAAAGGCCGCATTACGTACCGCGTTCGCTAATCCAGGCGCAGGCACTGCAAACGAAAACGAGCCCAATTGGGCTCGTTTTCGTTGTTTATACAGACAGTGAAAAGATCTGAGGGAAACTAGGCTGGCTCGGTCTCGAAGATGAGGTCGCCATTCTCTTCAGAAATGTGCACCGTGCCGCCGTTCTCTGACAACTCCCCGAACAGGATCTTCTCCGCCAGGGGGCGCTTCAGCTTCTCCTGGATCAGTCGGTTCATGGGGCGTGCTCCCATGTCCTTGTCGTAGCCTTTCTCCGCCAGCCAGGTACGGGCGCTATCATCCACATCCAGCATCACCCGCTTGTCATCCAATTGGGCCTGCAGCTCGGTGAGGAACTTGTCCACCACGCCTTTGATGATGCCCATATCCAGGTTCTGGAACTGAATCACCGCATCCAAACGGTTGCGGAATTCCGGAGTGAACATACGCTTGATGGCTTCCATTCCGTCGGTACTGTGATCCTGCTGAGTGAAGCCGATGGAAGACCGGCTCACCTGTTCGGCACCGGCATTGGTGGTCATCACCAGAATGACGTTGCGGAAGTCCGCCTTGCGGCCGTTGTTATCGGTCAGGGTTCCGTGATCCATCACCTGCAATAGCAGGTTGAAGACTTCAGGGTGGGCCTTCTCGATCTCATCCAGCAGCAATACGGCATGAGGTGATTTGGTAACTGCCTCGGTGAGCAGACCACCCTGATCAAACCCCACGTAACCCGGAGGCGCACCGATCAAACGCGACACAGTGTGGCGTTCCATATATTCGGACATATCAAAACGGATCAGCTCCATGCCCATGACTTTCGCCAACTGTTTGGTGACTTCGGTTTTACCCACCCCGGTCGGGCCTGCAAACAGGAACGAGCCGATGGGTCGGTCCGGGTGGCTCAAACCGGCACGGGCCAGCTTGATGGAACTGGACAGCGCATCGATGGCCAGATCCTGACCGAACACCACCATTTTCAGATCCCGCTCCAGGTTCGCCAACAGTTCTTTGTCGTTGGCGGACACGGTTTTCGGTGGAATGCGCGCAATCTTGGAGACAATTGCCTCAACATCGCTCACAGAGATGATCTTTTTGCGCTTGCTCGGGGGCTGCAGACGCTGGAAGGCACCCACTTCATCAATCACGTCAATCGCCTTATCCGGCAGATGACGATCATTGATGTAGCGCGCTGACAGCTCACAGGCGGCCTTCAGAGCCTTGTTGGAATACTTGATGTCATGGTGCTCTTCAAAGCGCGACTTGAGGCCCTTCAGGATCTCGTAGGTATCCTCCACGCTTGGCTCCACCACATCGATTTTCTGGAATCGACGGGCCAGAGCACGGTCTTTTTCGAAGATGCCGCGGTATTCCTGGAACGTGGTGGAGCCAATGCACTTGATCTCGCCGGAGGCCAGCATCGGCTTCAACAGATTGGACGCATCCATCACCCCGCCGGACGCTGCACCGGCCCCGATGATCGTGTGAATCTCGTCAATGAACAGGATCGCGTGGGACTTTTTCTGCAGTTCGCCCAACAGCGCTTTGAAGCGCTTCTCAAAGTCACCGCGGTACTTGGTGCCCGCCAGCAGAGCACCCAGATCCAGTGAGTAGACGACGCTGTCATCAATGGCCTCAGGCACTTCTTTATCGACAATGCGCTTGGCCAGCCCCTCAGCGATGGCGGTTTTCCCTACGCCGGGCTCACCCACCAACAACGGATTATTCTTGCGGCGGCGGCAGAGAATCTGAACAGTGCGCTCCACCTCTTCGTCCCGCCCCACCAAAGGATCGATACGGCCAGCCAGAGCCTGCTCGTTCAGGTTAGTGGCATAGGCTTCCAAAGGCGACTTACCGGCGCCTTCTGAGACTTGATCCTCTTCATGAACCTCGTGGCTGTGATCCTCAAGGTTGTGGGTCTCATCGGACACCTTGGAGATACCATGGGCGATGTAATTCACCACGTCAATGCGGGCCACGCTCTGCTTCTTCAGGAAGTAAACCGCCTGGCTTTCCTGCTCGCTGAAAATCGCCACCAGCACGTTGGCGCCGGTTACCTCTTTCTTGCCAGAGGACTGGACGTGAAAAACGGCTCGCTGAAGAACGCGCTGGAAACCTAGAGTAGGCTGGGTTTCGCGATCATTATCGCTGGAAGGAATCAACGGGGTCGTCTCATCCACAAAATTGGCCAAATCCGAACGCAATTCGTCCAGGTTGGTACCACAGGCTTTCAGGACTGTCGAGGCTGCTTCATTATCGAGCAGCGCCAGCAGGAGGTGCTCCACAGTCATGTACTCATGACGCTTGGTACGAGCGTCTCTGAATGCCAGATTTAAAGTGACTTCCAGATCTTTGCTTAACATCTCTTTACACCTTCATCCTCAAGAATATAGACAATGCACCGTGGACAATTTTTCTATTGAAATCTTTCCACTTCACACATCAAAGGGTGTTGGTTTTCCCTTGCAAACTTAATCACCTGTGCCACCTTCGTTTCAGCTACATCCTTAGTGAACATGCCACAACTGGCTTTGCCTTGGGTATGAACCGTTAACATTATCTGAGTGGCCTTTTCACGATTCATGCCAAAGAACATCTGCAACACGTCCACCACAAACTCCATGGGCGTAAAATCATCGTCCAGCATCACAATCTGGTACATGGGCGGAGGCGCCAAATCCGGCTTCGATTCCTCTACCGCAACCCCGTCCTCGTAGTCCGTATCGGGGGTGGATGGTTCGTCTCCCATCCCGCTCATATTATTCAATGTTAGTAGAAGATCTTCGGCTTTACTCATAACCAGAAATCATAAAATAAGGGGTTAACATATTTAGTCCTCATAACCAACCTATATTGGGGCAACGTTGGTCAGTTCAACAGCAAAAACACTTGACTAATACTTCACAATCATGATGATTGGGATCTGTGCTTAACAAAAGTTAACACAAATCACGTCTGCGAAGTACATTTCTTATTTTTTGTACTTTGACAGTAAACAATAATAACAATTGACTTAAGGCTACCGACACTGAGGTAGTCCCAACAGAAGGACTTGAGTTATGGCAACCGGGAAAGTGAAATGGTTCAATAACGCCAAGGGTTATGGCTTCATCCGTCCAGACACAGGTGGCGAGGACTTGTTTGTTCACTACTCCTATATCTGCATGGACGGCTACCGAAGCCTGAAAGCGGGACAGCAAGTTACCTACGATGAAAGGGAAGCGCCGAAAGGTCTTCACGCCGTTAACATCAACGTTATCGGTGTAGATCAAGAGAGCACCTCCAAGCAGGAAACTCACGCCGACGATTCTGTTGGTGCACCGGATCTGCACCACACAATCCACGCGGAAGCCGTTTAAAGAATCCACCCAACAGACACCCCTCACGGGGTGTATTGTTGTAGTAGACCCTTTAAGCGCGATTAAGTTTCGTGACCCTGACTGCCTGATTACCGATTCCGGCGCGGCTTGTGGCTGCTTCACTTTTGCCGGCACACCGACGCCCCGGGCGGTAATCAAGCACCTCTACGCAAATAAAGCGTCACTGTTCGTGTGAACACGAACAAGAAAAAAGGCTGTCTTTAAAACAGCCTTTTTGCTCTGCAAGCTCATCGCGACGCTCAGTCTTCCATGTGCTTGATGATAGCATCACCAAACTCGGAACAACGCAGCAAAGTCGCATCCGGCATCAGGCGCTCAAAATCGTAGGTTACGGTTTTGGCCTCGATGGCGCCCTGCATCCCTTTGATGACCAGGTCAGCCGCCTCAACCCATCCCATGTGGCGCAGCATCATTTCTGCGGACAATACGAGCGAGCCGGGGTTGACTTTGTCCTGGCCGGCATACTTGGGCGCCGTACCATGGGTGGCCTCAAATACGGCCACACTGCCGCCGATGTTGGCACCCGGAGCAATCCCGATACCCCCTACTTCCGCTGCCAGGGCGTCGGAAATGTAGTCGCCATTAAGGTTCAGGGTGGCGATCACCGAGTACTCGTCTGGACGCATCAGAATCTGCTGCAGGAAAGCGTCGGCAATCACATCCTTGATGATGATGTCTTTGCCGGTTTTCGGGTTTTTGAAGACATGCCACGGGCCGCCGTCCAGGGGCTCTGCACCGAAGCGTTCAACCGCCAATTCGTATCCCCAGTCCTTGAACGCACCTTCGGTGTATTTCATGATGTTGCCCTTGTGCACCAGGGTTACTGAGGGCTGATCATTGTCGATTGCATACTGGATCGCTTTGCGCACCAGACGCTGGGTGCCTTCTTTGGAAACCGGCTTGATGCCAATACCGCAACCTTCTGGGAAGCGGATTTTGGTGACACCCATTTCTTCCTGTAGGAAGCGGATGACCTTCTTGGCTTCATCACTGTCGGCCTTCCACTCGATACCGGCATAAATGTCTTCTGAGTTTTCGCGGAAGATCACCATGTTGGTTTTTTCCGGCGTGTGTACCGGGCTGGGTACACCACGGAACCAGCGTACGGGGCGCTGGCAGACATACAGGTCGAGTTCCTGGCGCAGAGCCACGTTGAGGGATCGAATGCCACCACCCACCGGAGTAGTCAATGGGCCTTTGATGCCCACAATGTACTCGCGCAATGCTTCAAAGGTTTCTTCCGGCATCCAGTCATCCGGTCCATAGACCTTGGTTGACTTCTCACCGCAGTACACCTCCATCCAGGAGATGGATCGCTTGTCGCCGTAGGCTTTTTCTACGGCCGCATCGGTCACCTTGAGCATCACCGGCGTGATATCCACACCGATCCCGTCGCCTTCAATATAAGGAATGATGGGATGGTTCGGGACATTCAGGGACAGGTCAGCATTGACGGTGATTTTGTCACCATCTACTGGGACCTTGATCTTTTGGTACCCCATGTCGTTTTTTACTCCCTATTTACATACAATTACGGTTTAGGTGCGCGAAGTATACAAAAAACTGTCCCTCTTCGCCTCATGATTTTCGTGATAATCGGCTATTAATCAACCACATAATGTCTACATCAGTACTGCCTTCAAACCAGGTAATCCTGCTCAACAAACCCTTCCAGGTGCTTAGTCAATTCTCTGAGCACGAGGGCAAAACCACCCTGGCGAGTTACATAAATCTATCGAACGTGTACCCTGCCGGAAGGCTGGATTACGACTCTGAAGGCCTGTTACTGCTGACCGGAAACGGCCCGCTGCAACACCACCTCACCGATCCCAAACACAAACTGCCCAAGACGTATTGGGCCCAGGTGGAAGGCGAGATCACCGAACAGGCGCTGGCGGAGTTGCGCCACGGAGTAGCGCTCAAAGATGGAAAGACTCTGCCCGCCCAGGCCGCGAGGATGGACGAGCCCTCATTCCTGTGGCAGCGGGAGCCGCCGATTCGCTATCGGGCCAACATCCCGACATCCTGGGTGGAGCTGATCATCACGGAGGGCCGCAATCGACAGGTGCGCCGGATGACGGCGGCGGTGGGCTTCCCTACCCTGCGGCTGGTGCGCTGGGCAGTGGGCCCGTGGTCGCTGGACACACTGCAACCTGGTGATAGTCGAATCGAGACGGTCCCGGACGCCTTACTGGCGGTTTCCCGGAAAACCATGCCCAACAAGTCCAGATCCAAGCCCCGCAAGAGCTACCAGCGTTCCCGCGCCCGCTGATCCGACTCTTTGGCTTCGACCCAATCCGACGCTCCACTGGAAGTGACTTCTTTCTTCCAGAACGGGGCTTCGGTTTTCAGGTAATCCATGATGTAGCGGGCGCCATCAAAGGCGGCGGCCCGATGGGTAGCGGAGACGCCCACGAGTACGATCTGATCGTGATTACGCAGCTCGCCCACGCGATGGACGATCGTGACGCTCTCCAATCCCCAGAGGCTCACCGCCTTCCTTGCGATGGCTTTCAGGCTCTTGTGGGTCATGGCCGGATAATGCTCCAAGACAATGCCATCAAGCGCTCCACTGGCATTAAAATCGCGCACCAAACCGGTGAACACCACGATGGCTCCGCTGGTATGGGACCGCTCCCGCAAACGTTCATATTCCACGCCCAGCTCGAAATCCTGCGGCTCGACGCGTATGTGTATAGCTTCCTGTTCTGATTGATCCGAATCCATGGATACCTCAGCCTCCCGTTACAGGCGGGAAATAAGCGACCTCATCGCCATCTTCCACAGTCGTCTGGCTGCTTGCCATCTCCTGATTCACCGCCACCAAGATGTTTGGGTTTGATAGAGCGTCGCAACAGGCCTGACTGCGACTTTTGAGCAGATCCGTGAACGCTCCGACGTTGGACACTGTGTCCGGCAACTCTACCTCAAGTTCACTACACCCAACCTGATCCCGCACCCGGGCAAAAAACAATACTTTGATCATTTGGGCTCCTGCTGAGTGACACTTGCCTGTGTAAGACCCTGCTCCGCTGGCACGACCCAGTGGCCGCTTTTGCCGCCCACCTTTTCCAGCAGGCGAACCTGCTCGATGGTCATACCTTTATCCACCGCCTTGCACATGTCGTAGAGCGTCAAGGCCGCCACCGATGCGGCGGTGAGTGCTTCCATTTCGACACCGGTTTGCCCTGCCAGCTTACACAGGGTGGTGATGTGCACCCCATTGCGCTCCGGTACGGCTTTCAGCTCTACCTTGACGCTGGTGAGCATCAACGGATGACACAATGGAATCAGCTCACTGGTTTTCTTGGCCGCCTGGATGCCGGCAATGCGGGCAACGGCGAACACATCCCCTTTCTTGTGTTTACCCTCGCTGATCAGCTGCAACGTTTCCGGCAACATCCGCACCCAGGCTTCCGCCCGCGCTTCCCGTTGCGTGATGTCCTTGGTGGTGACGTCCACCATGTTGGCGTGCCCCTGGGCATCCAGGTGAGTAAGTTCAGTCATGAATGAATCTGGTTGGTGATAGAGTTGAGCAGCACTCCGCTGCTGACCGCAGGACCCATCGACAGAGTTCTCACAGCAAATTACACACCTTGCAGGTCCGTAGTATCATGCTGCCTCTGTGCTGGTTCCCTGACGCAATATAACGAACGGACACCCAAATGAAAACCAAGGACACCGCGAGAAAGCCCATTCGCTATTTCGGCTACCCCATCGACGAGGCGCTGTATCAACAGGTGGTGGCTACCATCAACCGCATCCAGGCCGGCGGCGACGCCAGTCAACTCTGCGACTTGGCTGCGGACACGCTGATCTCGATCACCGACGCGGGTTTTTACGCCTATTATGAGCGGCCCGCTGAACTGGCCCACATCTCCCCCAATCTTAAAAAAGCCACCGATGCCGGTATCCACGCGGTTCAGAAAGGCATTCACCTGGTGATTCGCAAACTATTGAAAAACCGTAAAATACGGGATCTGGAACGGCTTGCGAAGAACCTCTCCTACCTGATTTGCGTGGATGACCACGATGCGGGAAAAGCCTACGCCTGCTTTCAGCTGGAAGAACCGTTGTATCAGCGGGTGGTGGCCAATATGCGGCGTGTGCACAGTGATCCCAATATTGAGCAGTACCGACAGGATGTCGTTGATTCTATTGAAGATTTGATCGGCGCCGGAGTCGATACGTTCTATACCAGGCCGGTGGACCAGGCGGATATCGGCCGCATCACCCGTAAGGCGGCGGACTTTGGCATCCATACGGTTCAGAAAGGCTCGAACGCGGTGGTGCATCGGATGTTCCGGGATATGGACCATGCCACCCTGCTGCCCATGGCGGAGTATTTCGAGACCTTGCTGCATTCTGAGGTGCAGACCTACCGGCACCGCTACCTGAAAACCGCCACCCCCGGTTGAAATTAGCCCGGATGCCGAACCTGCGGGTTGGGAATTAAGCTGAATTTGGGTAGAATTGCGCGTTCTTTGCAGCGCAGACACCCGAATTCAATGATGACCTGGACCCCTCACGCCACCGTAGCCACCATTGTGGAGCAAAACGGCCGCTATCTGTTGGTGGAAGAAACCGTGGACGGCGAGACCGTGCTCAACCAACCCGCCGGCCATATCGAAGAGAACGAATCCATCCTGGCTGCCGCCCTGCGGGAGACCCTGGAGGAAACCGGCTGGGAGGTTAAGCTGACCAATCTGGTGGGCATCTACAATTATTCTGCGCCCAATGGTGTCACCTATTATCGTTTCTGCTTCGCCGCCGACGCCATTGAGGCGGTACCCGGAGCCCAACTGGATGACGGAATCATCGGTCCGGTATGGCTGAATCTACAGGAGCTGGAAGCGCGACGCTCCCAATGGCGCAGCCCCCTGGTCAAACGTTGTATCGAGGATTTTGCGGCCGGTAAGCGATACCCGTTAGACCTGATCTACGAACACGAGCCGAGCGCTGATGAGTAATCCTGCAGCCAAAGTCATTGTCGGCATGTCGGGCGGGGTGGATTCCTCCGTGGCTGCCTATGTGTTGATGCAGCAGGGCTATGCCGTGGAAGGCCTGTTCATGAAGAACTGGGACGAGGATGACGGCACCGAATACTGTACCGCATTGACCGACCTGGCGGACGCCCAACAGGTGGCGGATGCCCTGGGCATCAAGCTGCACACCGCCAATTTTGCCGCGGAGTACTGGGATCGTGTGTTTGAACACTTCATTGCCGAGTACAGTGCCGGCCGCACACCTAACCCGGATATCCTCTGCAATAAGGAAGTGAAGTTTCGCGCCTTTCTGGATTATGCGCTGACCCTGGGTGCGGATTTCATCGCCACCGGTCATTACGCCCGCCGCGGACCAGCGGTGGAGTTTGCCGGGGAAACCGTGGCCGCTCTGCTGAAAGGGCTGGACCAGAACAAAGACCAGAGTTATTTCCTGCACGCGGTCAACGGCCGACAGATTGCCCGCACCCTGTTCCCCCTGGGGGACATGGAAAAACCTGCCGTACGGGCCATCGCCAAAGCCCAGGGCTTTGAGAATCATGACAAGAAAGACTCCACCGGGATCTGCTTTATCGGTGAGCGTCGTTTCAAAGATTTCCTGGAGCAGTACATCCCGGCCAAACCCGGGGTGATCATCACAGAATCCGGTGAGTCCATCGGCGAACATTCCGGGTTGATGTTCTATACCATCGGCCAGCGTCAGGGCCTGGGAATCGGCGGGCTGGCCAATTGCACAGAAGCGCCCTGGTTTGTGCTGCGCAAAGACCTGGAGCGCAATCAGCTGGTGGTGGGCCAGGGTACCAACCATCCTGCCCTGTTCACGGACGCATTGAGTGCCGAGGAAATCTTCTGGGTCACGTGCAGTCCGGCGTTACCTTTGCGCTGCAAGGCCAAGACCCGCTATCGTCAGCCAGATCAGGACTGCCTGGTAAGCACCGACGCCAGCGGCGGGATTATCGTGCAATTTGACCAACCGCAGCGGGCCGTGACGCCAGGCCAGTCAGTGGTGTTCTATGATGGGGAAACCTGTTTGGGGGGCGGCGTTATCGACCGCACCTGGAATCAGGATGGGGAGTGACTGAGTTGAGGCATAAGGAAGAAGAAAAAGCCCTGGCCCTGGCCGGCCTGTTCCAGGCGGCGGCTCTGGTACAACAATTGGCCCGTACCGGGGAGGTGAACCAGGACGCCTACAGCCCCCTGATAGAAAGTATATTTGTGCTGGACCCGAAGACGGTTGAAGATGTGTATGGCGGTTGTAAAGGCGTCAAACTGGGCGTGGATACCCTGCTCCTGGTGTTGAAGGAAAAGGAAAGTGCCCGCTACGCCGACGCCATCCGCTATGCCATCGGTATGTTGCATGTGGAAAAACTGCTGCGACGCGAATCTGACATTAACAGCGTGCTACGGTCTCGACTGGAACAGGTGACGCACCAGTTGCAACATTTTGACGGAGTGACCAGCCAGGCTGTGGTCACCAAACTGAACGACATCTACCTGGATACCCTGGCCAAATTCAAATTCCGCATCCAGGTAAACGGCGACCCGAGCCATTTACAGCGTGCTGAAAATGCCGCCAAAATCCGCGCCATTCTTCTGGCCGGCATTCGTTCTGCCATGCTTTGGCGCCAGATGGGCGGCAGCCGCCTGCAGTTCGCCTTCGGTAAAGGCCGCCTGGTGAAAGCCCTGGAGCTGTTGCAAAACGAAATCACCTTATCCTGATTCGAAGCAGATTTTTGCGTAGAACCGAAACCGCGTTAAACCCGATAGATTGAGGAACCACACCATGGAACTGAATGCCCTGACCGCCATTTCACCCGTTGATGGCCGCTACGGCAGTAAAACTCTGGCCTTGCGCTCCATTTTCAGCGAGTTTGGCCTGATACGCTTTCGCGTCCTGGTGGAAGTGCGGTGGCTGCAAAAGCTCGCCCAGCATGAAAGCATTGCGGAGGTTCCTGCGTTCTCGGACCAGACCAACGCCCTGCTGGACGCCCTGGTGGAGGGTTTCTCAGTGGAGGATGCACAGCGCATCAAAGATATTGAACGCACTACCAATCACGATGTGAAAGCGGTGGAGTACTTTCTCAAAGAGAAGATCGCGGGCAATGGCGAGCTGGAAGCGGTCAGCGAGTTCATTCACTTTGCCTGTACCTCCGAAGATATCAACAATCTGTCCCATGGCCTGATGCTGAAGTTCGGCCGCGACGAGGTGTTGGTGCCCATGCTGGAAAAGCTGACCGCCTCCATCAGCCAGCTGGCCCACCAGTATGCCGACATTCCCATGTTGTCACGCACCCACGGCCAGACCGCCTCCCCCTCCACCATGGGCAAGGAAATGGCCAATGTGGCCGCCCGTCTGCAGCGCCAGCTGGAGCAGATCAAAAACGTTTCGATCCTGGGCAAGATCAACGGTGCGGTGGGCAACTACAATGCACATTTGAGCGCGTATCCGGAAGTGGACTGGGAGCGCAATGCTGAAGAATTTATTACCGGCCTGGGACTGGAATGGAACCCCTATACCACCCAGATCGAACCCCACGACTACATTGCGGAACTGTATGACGCCATTGCCCGTTTCAACACCATCCTGATCGACTTTGACCGGGATGTCTGGGGTTACATTTCCCTGGGTTACTTCAAGCAGAAAACCGTGGCCGGTGAGATCGGTTCCTCCACCATGCCGCACAAAGTGAATCCCATTGATTTCGAGAACTCTGAAGGCAATCTGGGCATCGCCAATGCCATCATGGCGCACCTGGCGCAGAAACTGCCGATCTCACGCTGGCAGCGGGACCTGACGGATTCCACTGTCCTGCGCAACCTGGGGGTCGGCCTGGCTCACGCCCTGATCGCCTACGAGGCCAGCCTGAAGGGCATTGGCAAACTGGAGATCAACGAACAACGCCTGGCTGAGGATCTGGACAACGCCTGGGAGGTTCTGGCAGAACCCATTCAGACCGTGATGCGTCGCTACGGCATCGAGAAGCCCTATGAGAAGCTGAAGGAGCTGACCCGAGGCAAGGCCATTACCCAGGCGGCCATGAGTGACTTCATCGATACACTGGAAATTCCGGAGCAGGAAAAAGTGCGCCTCAAGGCATTGTCGCCGGCGGGCTATATCGGCAACGCGGCCCAACAGGCCAAGCGCATCTAGAGGTCTGTCATGGCGTCCAAACCACTGGCCATTCTAGGGGGCCGCTCAGCAGAACTGTTTCTGTCGGAGTACTGGCAGAAACACCCCATGCTGGTGCGGGGCGCCTTCTCCAACATTGAGCACCTGTTGGAAGCGGATGAGCTGGCCGGGTTATCCCTGGACGATACCGTGGAATCCCGCATTATTCTGGAGCGCAGCCCGGTGGATTGGGAATTGCGCCACGGCCCCTTCAACAACAAGACCTTCAAGAATCTGCCGAAAACCCATTGGACCCTGCTGGTGCAGGCGGTGGATCACCAGGTGCCCGCCGTGGCGGATCTATTGTCTGCGTTTGATTTTATCCCCAACTGGCGCATTGATGACATCATGGCCAGCTTTGCGCCCCAGGGTGGCAGCGTCGGCCCCCATTATGATTACTATGATGTGTTCCTGATCCAGACCCAGGGACAGCGGCGCTGGCGGCTAGGCCAGATGTGCGATGAACACTCCGCGCTGATCCCCAACCTGCCGGTGCGCATCCTGAGGGACTTCGACCCGCAACAGGAATGGGTCCTGAACCCTGGCGATATGCTGTATCTGCCCCCTGGCCTGGCGCACTACGGGGTGGCAGAGAACGAGTGCATTACGCTGAGTGTTGGATTTCGTGCCCCTAGCGAGCAGGAAATCATTGGTGAGTTTGTCCACTTTCTGATGGCCAATAGCGATGAAGGCCAGCGCTACACCGACCCGGACCTGACCCTGCAATCCAACCCCGGCTGGCTGGCACCCAGTGCCGTAGAAAAGGTGGCTGCCACGCTGCAGCGCCTGATTTCAGACCGGGAACAGATCACCCACTGGATGGGGGAATACCTGTCGCAGACCAAATACGACCAGAACCCGGAGCCACCGGAAGAAGACTATCATGCCTCGGAAGTGCTGGAGCTGCTGCATCAGAAACTGGCCGTATGCCGGGAAGAATCCAGCCGCTTTATCTTCACCGGGGACCAGAATCACCCCAACGCACTGTTCATCAATGGGACGAAGCTGGAGTTCCACCCTTTCACCCAACAGTTGATCCTGTTCCTCTGCAAAAGTCGCCATTATGACCCCACCAAGCTGGCGATGTTTTGTGAGGCTCCGGTCAATCTCCGTTTCCTGACGCAGCTGCTCAACATGGGCGTGCTGTATTTCGAAGAAGAACCCTATCACGACTGACCGCATCAACTTGTATTAAGCCAACCCCTAGCCCAAGCCCGGATCGCACCCTGATGTGGCTCACACTGCACGGCGACGGTGCGCTGCTCCTGATCTGACATTTCCAGTCCCTAATCGCTCCACCCACTTTTATCCCGAAATTTACATCAACGTTTTCAGATAGTTAGCGTTCTACTTCTTGACGCAGATCAGCTTGTGGCACGTTTTCTGCGTCGCTTAAGGCATGTGGTTATAACTAGTTAATACAAGTTTCAAGATCAGAACAAACCGTCGCCGGGGGGCTACCATGAAACTGAAAACCAAGTTCTTCTCCACACTGACCTTTTCCAAACAGACGCTCGCCACGTTCGCCGCGCTCAGCATAGCGACCCTGACACCCACCATCACCCAGGCCAAAGACATTCGTATCGCCATTGGCCATCAAAGTATGTGCACCGATACCTATACCGCCGGCATCGTGGTGAAAGAACTCAAACTGCTGGAAAAATACCTGCCGAAGGACGGCAAGTACAAAGACGTCGACTATGACATCAGTTGGAGTGATTACTCATCCGGCGGCCCCATCACCAACCAGATGATGGCCAATAAATTGAACATCGGTGTGATGGGGGATTATCCGTTGATCGTCAACGGTGCCAAGTTTCAGGAAACCGAGTCCCTGCGCACCAAGTACGTGGCCGGTACCGGATACAACCTGAAAGGCAGCGGCAATGCCATTGTGGTGCCGGTGGGGTCAGACATCTACAGCATCGATCAACTGAAAGGCAAAGATGTGTCCGTACCGGTGGGCAGTGCGGCCTGGGGCATGTTACTCAAAGCCATGCAGGACAACGGGATTTCCACCAAAGAATACGGTTTGAAAAACCAGAGCCCAGCGGTAGGCGCAGCCAACATTGCGGCCGCCAAAATCGACGCCCACTCTGACTTTTGCCCCTGGTCTGAATTGATGGAGTTCCGCGGCACCGGGCGCAAGATTTACGACGGCAGCGAAACCGGCGTGCCCTATCTGCATGGTGTGGTGGTACGGGAAGATTTTGCCGATGAATATCCGGAGGTGGTCACCGCGTTCATCAAAGCAGTGTATGAAGCCGGTGAATGGATTCTCAAGGACCCTGTGGCCGCTGTGGACCTGATGGAAAAGTGGACCGGAGTCGAAAAGGAAGTGCTCTATATCTATTTCTCCAAGGGTGGTCACCTGACCCTGGACCCCACCATCAAACCGAAATGGGTTGAGGCCCTGAAGACCGATCATGGTGTGTTGGTGAAAGAGAAAGCCATTCCCCCGCTGGATTTTGATGAGTGGATTACCGAAAGCTACTTAAAGAAAGCCTATCAGGAACTGGGCAAAGATTATGATGCAGAGAAGTCGCTTATCGTCGACCCTGCGGTTGCCAACGCCGACCTGCCGATGGAGATCTGGCACGCCCGGGACGGAATTTCCACTTACAAAACCTTGCCGGAATTTTTGGCAGCGCTCAATGAACTGCAGCAAACCGGCGCCAAGCTGAATGCCACCTATGTGTATGACAAGGCGACCGGTCTGAAACTGTTCGGCAAGACCGCATTCTTTGTGAAATCCGAAGACGGATTTGCCACCTTCCTGCGCAAACCGGACGCAGATGCCTACGCCAAGAAAATGAAAGGGTCGGTCATGGGGCTGGAAGGCGCCCTGGCAGCATTCAACCCTGCTGACGAAACCCTGGTGGCCGCGCAATGAGCTACGCGTTAGCCAACAACAAAACACCGGAGAAAGCACCTGACGCGGTTCAGGTGCCCTCCCTGCCCGATCAGCCGGTACCCAATGCCAGCCTGCCCAGCAACAATGAACGCATGGCTGGCCGACTGGCCCAGGCAGGCAAAAGCAAACAGGCGCAAAGCATTCTGGTGGGTGGATTATCCCTTTGTTTGGGCATCCTGCTTTGGCACCTGGCCACCCTGTACAACTTCAATTTCTTCATTAATTTCGAAAATATTCCGTCACCGCTGAAAGTGGCCGATGCGTTTGTTGGGCACCTGGCGGAGCCCGTGTTCTACACCCATATTTTTGTCAGTATTCGCCGCATCCTGATTGCCTATGGTATGGCCGTGTTACTGGGTGTCGCCATAGGACTGGCGGTGGGCCGATCCCGCCTGGCACGGGCTGCGGTGTTGCCGTATATCGAAGTCATCCGCCCCATTCCCGCAGTGGCCTGGATTCCGCTGGCGATTCTGATGTGGCCTACAGAAGAGTCTTCCATCATCTACATCACGTTCCTGGGCGCCCTCTTCCCCATCATCCTCAATACCATCCACGGGGTTGAGCAAACACCGGAAGTCATGATTCGCGCCGCACTCTCTCTGGGGGCCAACAAATTGCAGGTGTTCTGGCATGTAGTGTTGCCGGCAGCGTTGCCCAGCATTGCAACGGGCCTGGCCATCGGCATGGGGGTCAGCTGGTTCTCTCTGCTGGCGGGGGAAATCATATCCGGCCAATACGGTATTGGCTATTTCACCTGGGACGCCTATTCACTGATTAATTACCCCGACATTGTGGTCGGTATGCTGGTCATTGGTGGTCTCGGTACCCTCTCCACTTTTTTGATCAAGGTGGTCACTCGGCCGGCATTGCGCTGGAAAGAACTGCAACGTTAGTGGACATGAAAAATGTTGAATCGAAACTTCCATCGACATTTTTATCATAGGATCAGTTACATGGGATCAATCGTCGGTAATAACCTGAAGCGTTGGTGGGCAATGACTCTGGCGATCGTGGCCGCCTACTACCTCCTGCTGTTGCTGAGTTTGATTATTCGGTTTGGCAATGTGCCCAATTACGTAAATCTGTTCGATTGGTGGGGAAACCTCATCCGAATTTTTGAATCCACTCCATCCTTGAGCGACAGCTTGACCATCATCAAAGACGAGTGGTTACTGGAAGTGGGCTACATGAACTACGACTTTGGCATGGGCATCTCCGAATGGAGCCTGTTCATTGTACCCACCAAGGTGTTGATGGTGCTGCTGCTTGGTGGCCTCGTATCCACCAACTTTCTGTTACTGCGGCACTCCCAAACATGCCAAGTCGTTTCCCCCATGGACGCCCGTACCTCCGGCACCGCAACCGGCATCGGAGCCAGTTTGATGGCCATTGCCTCCATCACTTTGTCGTGGGTGGTATGTTGCTCTACACCCACCTGGGTGGTGGGTCTTGCCATGCTGGGACTGGGCGCCACCACGGCATTGTGGCTGGAGCCGTTGGGGAGCTGGCTGAATGTCATCGGTTTATTGTTGTTGGTGGCTGTCAGCTTCCACCTGGCGCGACCTGAAGTCATCGAAAACGCACCCATGGGGGACTTGGCGTGAACACCAGCGTGATTTCAATCCAACACAACCTGATGCAGAAGCATCGCCCGGATTCCAAGGAACGGGGTCATGTCAGTATCGATTCCGTGGGCATCAGCTTCGGTGAGGGCGCCAATCGCAGCATCGCGGTGCGGGAAACCAGTCTCACCATCAAGCCGGGTGAATTCGTATGCATCCTGGGGCCCAGCGGCTGCGGAAAGTCCACCCTGCTGAACTCCGTTGCCGGATACGTAACGCCCACCACCGGGCGGGTCCTGGTGGACAATGAAGAAGTGACCGGGCCAGGGCCGGACCGGGGCATGGTATTCCAGCAATATTCATTGTTGCCCTGGAAAACCGTGTTGGAGAACATTGCTTTTGGTCCCCGCCTGGCCGGCCACAGCGCAGCGGAATGCCACTCCATCGCGCGGACCTTCCTGGCCATGATCGGCTTGAGCAAAATGGAGAAACGTTACCCGGGTGAATTGTCCGGTGGCATGCAACAGCGGGTGGGTATTGCCCGCGCCCTGGCCAATTACCCCAGCGTACTGTTAATGGATGAGCCGTTCGGTGCTTTGGATGCACAAACCCGCCTGATGATGCAGGAGAGCCTGCTGGACATCTGGTCGGAGTTCGGCACCACGGTGTTGTTCGTGACCCACGACGTGGACGAAGCCATTTTCCTGGCGGACCGCATACTGATCATGAGCGCCAGCCCTGGTACTGTGATCGCGGATCTCCAGGTCGACCTGGAGCGCCCCCGCCAGTCTGAAATGGCCACGTCTGACTCGTTTGTGGCGTTAAAGCGAACCTGCTTGCAGTACATCCGCGCAGAGAGCATGAAGGCGTTTGAGCAACGGGAGTGTGACGCATGATTACTCTTGCCAAAGGTCTGATCGGCGTGACCCTGCTGTTGGTCAGTGTGATCTCGTACGCCGGAAATGAGGATTTCTCAAGCCGCACGCCTTCACCGGTGGCCGCGTTCAACCTCACAGACCAATACGGCAAACCTTACGGCTTGGAACAGCTGAAAGGCCAATGGTCCCTGTTAGTGCTGGGTTTTACCAGTTGCCCGGATGTGTGCCCGATGACACTACTGCGCCTGGAGGCCATTCGTGCACAGTTGGGAATGCGCATGATGCCAGACAAGATTCCTAAGATCGTATTCATTGCCGTGGACCGGGATCGAGACGAGTCAATACTGGCCGCATATCTGGCGCACTTCCACCCCGACTACGTGGGGCTCACCGGAGACGACAATAACTTGACCTCATTGGTTGACAGTATTGGTGGTCTCTACCGTATAGAAAAACGCTTTCCCGGTGATAATGCCTACAACGTCCGTCACAGTGCCGGCGTCGCGGTGGTGAACCCCAAAGGGGAATGGGTAGCCACCTTGAACCCGCCGTTCCACTCCCATCGCAGCAGTGAATTTCTGGTGCAGGTGATCCGCGATGGCAATGCCAAGCAACAGGCTCGCCTTGAGCGATACAGCGAACAATACAATGAACAATACAATGAACAGCACCGTGAATTATAGAGGTCCCACACTGATGTTGTTCCTGGGTTTCAGTCTGCAAACTGCAGAAGCCGGTATGATCGATAAAGAAGGTATGGCGCCGTGGGAGATCTGCGGAATGTGCCACGGACTGGACGGTAACAGTCACATGTCGAAGTTTCCGAAACTGGCCGGGCAGAAAGCCGCTTACATCGTCCAGCAGTTCAACGCGTTTCACAACGGGCAACGCACCAATGACGGAGGCCAGATGCAGGCGATCACCGAGGAAGTGCAGGCACAGGACCTGGCCAGCATTGCAGAGCACTTTGAGAGCCAGGTTGCGGTCGAGCCGCCAGCGCCCACAGGGGACATTGAACGGTATCGTCAAGGGAAGGCGCTCTATCAGCAGGGCCGCCCGGGGCTCGCAGCCTGCGTCCAGTGTCATAACCCGTCGCAGACCCGTACGCCCTGGCTGGATGCACAACACCCCGCCTATCTGAACAAGCAGTTGGATGACTTCCGCTCCGGCCGCCGCGATACGCAGTCTAGAACGCCCATGCCTGCCATCGCAAAAGCACTGACCCCAGAGGAACAGACCGCAGTGACGCACTACCTGTCACGAACGCTGCTGCGCCACAAGCCACCGGATTGACGTGTCGACGGATTGGAGTCGGTTTTTTCGAACTTGTTATGACATGTTATTACCAAACGTTAATACCTAACAGCCAGGATCAAGCAGGAACGGACGATGAAAGAAAACGCCATGCAGCACCAACCTCTGTACCTTCAGATCAAGGAAACGCTGAAGAAGCAGATCCTGGAAGGCAAATATGTGCCCTATCAGAAAATGCCGTCGGAGAGCGAACTGATGGCCAGCTTTGGCGTGAGCCGGATCACCGTGCGCCAAGCTCTGCGGGACCTGCATCGGGAAGGCTTGATCTTCACCACCCAGGGCAAAGGCACCTTCGCCAGCAAACCCAAAGCCATGCAGGAAGTGCAGCATCTGGAAGGATTCGAGGAAGCCATGAATTCCCAGGGCTATGAAACCTCGGCCCAGCTGGTCAGTATCCGCGAGGTCAACCCCAGCAAAGATGTGCAGGACAAATTGAACATTCACAGCAAGGAAGGTGCGGTGGAAGTGATTCGGGTGCGTTACCTGAATCGGGAGCCGGTCTCGGTCGACACCTCGTTTTTCCCCATGCAGATTGGGCGTCACCTGTTCGCCCGCGACCTGGGCCGGGACATTTTTCCTCTGCTGGAGAACGAGCTGAACATACCATTGGGTCGTGCTGAAATCAGCCTGGAAGCACGCCCGGCAGACGCCAATATGGCGAAGCTTCTGCAGATGGAACCGGGCGCGCCCATCATGTGGGTGCAACGCCTGACGCACGACGTCAACAACCATCCCGTGGATTACGAATATCTGGCGTTTCGCGGTGATTCCTACAAATACCACTTTCACGTTGAACGGGATCGTACCCGTACACCTGGTAAGCAAGGGGGCTTATGATGACTCAACTCCACGACATCACCATCAAAGATATCGACGTACTGGTCATTGGCGGAGGGACAGCTGGTCCGATGGCAGCGATCACCGCCAAGGAGAAAGACCCGAAAGCCACGGTTATGCTGCTGGAGAAAGCCAATGTGAAGCGCTCCGGTGCCATCAGCATGGGCATGGATGGGCTCAATAACGCCGTCATCCCCGGGCATGCCACACCGGAGCAGTACACCAAGGAAATCACCATTGCCAACGACGGTATTGTGTTGCAGAAAGGGGTTCTGGAATACGCAGAACGTTCCTTCGACATGATCCAGAAACTGGATAAGTGGGGCGTGTATTTTCAGAAGGACGAAACCGGTGAATACGATGTAAAAAAAGTGCATCACCTGGGTACCTATGTATTGCCCATGCCGGAAGGTCACAACATCAAGAAAATCCTTTACCGGCGCCTGCGTCGCAATCGGGTTGAGGTGGAAAACCGCTATCAAGCGGTTCGTCTGCTGAAGGACAGCGAGGGTGTTGTGAGCGGCTGCATTGCGGTGGGCACACGGGACGCCGAAGTCATCGTGATCCGGGCCAAAGCGGTGGTGTTGTGCACCGGTGCCGCCGGACGCATTGGCCTGCCCGCCTCCGGCTATCTGTACGGCACCTATGAGAACCCCACCAACTGCGGTGACGGCCACTCCATGGCTTATCACGTGGGCGCCGAGCTGTCCGGCCTGGAGTGCTATCAAATCAATCCCCTGTTGAAGGATTACAACGGCCCTGCCTGTGCCTATGTGACCGGACCATTGGGCGGCTACACCGCCAATGCCAACGGCGACCGCTTCATTGAGTGTGATTACTGGAGCGGCCAGATGATGATGGAGTTCTACAACGAACTGCAGAGTGGTAACGGCCCCGTATTCCTGAAACTGGACCATCTGGCGGAAGAAACCATTCAGGAAATCGAGCAGGTATTGCATACCAATGAACGTCCCAGCCGGGGCCGGTTCCATGATGGTCGCGGCAATGATTACCGTACCAAAATGGTGGAAATGCATATCTCCGAAATCGGCTTCTGCGCCGGACACTCCGCTTCCGGTGTCTGGGTCAACGAAAAAGGGGAAACCACGGTGCCCGGACTCTACGGCGCCGGCGACATGGCCTCCATCCCCCACAGTTACATGCTGGGTGCATTTGTCTATGGAGAGATCTGCGGCGAAAATGCAGTGACGTTCGCCAGCGATCGCACTGCCCCGCAACTGGACGAAGAATTCATCCTGCAGGAACGGGATCGCATTCTGGCCCCCCTGCAACGAGACGACGGCATTCCCCCCAACCAGTTCGAATACAAGATTCGTCGACTGGTGAATGACTACCTGCAACCGCCGAAGATCACCCGGAAAATGGACATCGGGTTACAACGTCTGAAAGACATGCAACAGGATATTCCATACCTCTACGCCCGCGATCCCCATGAGTTACTGCGTGCCAACGAAGCGCAGCACGTATTGGATTGCGCGCTGATGGCAGCACAGGCCTCCATGTACCGCCAGGAAAGCCGCTGGGGACTGTATCACCACTTTGTGGATCACCCCGAAACCAACAACGAAGACTGGTTCTGCCACGTCCAACTCTATAAGGATGAACAGGATCAAATGGCCTGTAAGAAGCGGCCCGTTGATCCTTACGTCATCGAGCTCGACGAGGAAGAGAAAACCGCCTATCAGCGCATGCGCATTCAAAAAGTCAGCTAAGCCAACGGGAGTATGACCTATGCCAACTGCAACTCAAATTACTATGGTCCCCGTGGTGGTGGACAATGAAAAATGCATCGCCGACAAGGGCTGCCGCACCTGCATCGATGTCTGCCCCCTGGACGTGCTCTGGATCGACGAGAAAACCGGCAAGGCCCACATGCGCTACGACGAATGTTGGTATTGCATGCCCTGTGAGGCCGATTGCCCCACAGATGCCGTGACGGTGAACATTCCCTACCTGCTGCGTTGAGGTGTTTATGACTGAGTATTCTGATCCGATCCTGGCCTCCATTGCCGAACGTCTGCAGGACACCGACCCTGGTATCCGTCGGGTGGCAGTGATGGATCTGGTGGACAGTGTGGACGAAGCCGGGGTTGAGCTTTTGTTGAAGGCGCTGTCCGACGAAGACGAAATGGTACGCCTGGAAGCTGCCCGGGTCATCGACGAGTTCGATCCGGCTGACATGATGGACGCCCTGGTGGACGCCCTCAATGCCCCCGACCGTAACGTGCGCAACGCTGCCGCCAAGGCGCTGGCAGATCTGAAAGATCCGGATGCGGCTCCGGCCCTGATCGCCGCATTGAAATCCGACGATGCTTTTGTGCTGGCATCCATCCTGCGCTCCCTGAAGCAATTGTGTATCCAGGATGCCCGCCCCTACGCCATTGAATTGCTGGGGCACGATGACGCCGGAGTACGCCGGGAAGCGGTGGGCGTGCTGGGCTATCTGCAGGAAATCGAGAACCTGCCGCAACTGAAAGCGGTGGCGAAGAGCGATGCCGATCCCGAGGTGCGGCGCAGCGCCGTGGGCGCGTTAGTCTATGCCACACCGGACAAGGTGGCCGACACCCTGATCGCCGCGGTCAGCGACGACCATTGGCAGGTGCGTTGTGAAGCCATTCGCAGCCTGGGCCGCCTCAAAGCCAAGGACGCCAAAGGCGCCTTGATCCAGGCCATCGGTGACAAACGCTGGCAGGTACAGGAAAAAGCCGCCGAAGCCATCGGCATGGTGGGAGCAATTGAAGGCATTCCGGCATTGGGAACCTGTATCGACAACCCCATCAGTAACCTGCGCAAAACCGCGGTGGCCGCCCTGGGCGAACTGGCCCACGAGGACGGGTTACCGTTCATTCGCCGGGCGCTGGAAGACAACGATCCGGATGTGCGCAAGCTGGCACGCTGGGCCCTGGAGCGAACTGCCCCGCAGGGCACAAACACCAAACCCTAACCCGGAGACCGAATCCATGAGCGAACCACAAATGAACGCGCCACATATGATCGAGTCACAGGCAGTGCCGATGGACATCACCCTGCACCGGCAGCGTTCGGAACTTGAAATCAAGTGGTCGGACGGTGTCGCCGCAACGCTGTCCGGGGAGACCCTGCGTTCGTTCTGTGCCTGTTCCCGTTGTCGCGCCCGCAACCGGATAGGCACCCCCCTGATCAGCGACAACAGCCATATTGATCACGTGGCCATGGCCGGTATTGCCGGCCTGCAGATTATCTTCGCCGATGGTCATGATAAAGGGGTCTATCCCTGGTCTTACCTGCAGGCCATCGCGGCAGGTAATGGCCTGGACCACCTCAACACCTGACCCACAATGCATCGACTCCCCGTCACCCGGCATTCCATACACAAATTCCGGACCCAGGCCCAAAGCCAGCTATTACCGTTGATGCCGGGCCTGCTCATCAGCCTCACCATTGTGTTTGCAGCTCATTACCTGAGTAGCCAACATGGTAGCCCGCTGATTCTCACCACCGTGTTGATGGGCATGGCGTTCAATAATCTCAGCGCACACAGTGAATTCAGGCCAGGGCTGGAATACTGCACCAGGTCCCTTTTGCGCGTCGGCGTCGCCCTGCTGGGAATTCGGATCACATTGGAGCACATTACCGAGTATGGCTATCAACCCCTGATTCTGGTGATGATCTGCACCAGCGCCACCATTGGGTTCAGCCTGGTGATGGGGCGCTGGCTGGGAGCGGATCGCTTCATGGCGTTACTGACCGGGGTGGCCACCGCCATCTGTGGTGTTTCGGCGGCCATGGCGTTACTGGCTCTGCAATCGGAAAAACGCCCCAGCGACCATCAGGTGGCCGGCACCCTGGTGGCAATCACCGGCATCAGTACGGTAACCATGCTTCTGTACCCCGCCCTACTCACCCACTTAAACCTGAGCGCCGAAACCGCTGGCCAGTTTCTGGGCACGAGTATCCACGATGTAGCCCAGGCCATTGGTGCCGGCGAGATGCTTTCACCCCAGGCCGCAGACGCCACCATCTACACCAAAATGCTGCGGGTGTCCCTGCTGTTACCCGTCCTGCTGCTGGTCAATTTCGCAAGCTCCAGATTCAGGGGCCAATCCACTTCGGCTTCGCCGCGGGTGCCGGGTTTTCTGATCCTGTTTGTCCTGCTGATGCTGCTGAACAATGCGGTGTCATTGCCGGCCATTGTGCAGGCGTCCATCAGCTCCCTGTCACAGTGCCTGCTGTTAATGGCCATGGCGGCATTGGGCATTCGCACCAACCTCCTGCAACTGTTTTCGGTGGAGAGGCGGACCCTGGCGCTGGTGCTCCTGAATACGGTGTTCATCGCCCTGCTGGCCGTGGCCGTGTTGGCTACAACGGGCGGTTTCCTGAGTGGCCGCTTTCCTGTCTGATTAGTGCCAAAAAGCCATAACTCTGTCACCGACCCGTGCAGTTCCGCTATAAGAAAGGGTTTCCTGATGCCGCAGAAACGGCGATGGGTTCCTGTTCCAGAAACCGGATTTACTGTTAGACTTACCTGAAATGCACGCTAACTGTAATCACTGACCTAATACATGTCATTCGAACAACAGGCCCAAGCGCTTGAACTCGGCGAAAGTCCGGGCACGTTTCTGCTGGAATCCCTGGAAGAGTTTCATGCTGCGCTGGATAGCATGGCGCCACAGGCCAAGCGCCACATCAAGATTTTTACCCAGGAGCTGGAACACGCATTCTACGACCGCAGCGAGTTTCTCGATCTGCTGACGCCGTTATTCCGCGACCACCGGGGGTTCAGTGTCAGTATTCTTCTCAAAGATCCGAACAAGGCCGCCAAGCTGGGGCACCGGCTGGTGGAATTGCAGAAACGCCTGCCCACCCGTTGCGAGATCCGCAGCCTGCCGCGGGAATATGAAGACATGACCGACGAGTACATGATTGTGGATGACCAGGGCATGGTGAAACGCTTCGCCCTTGGCAGCCTGCGTGGTCACTGTGAATTCCGTGCTGTCCCCGATGCGGTAAAGTACGCGCGGGAGTTCAATGAGATCTGGGCTCGGGGTATGCCCTGCACCGAACTGAGAAGGCTCGCATTGTGATCCGTTTCCTCTGTGCCCTGTTGCTGACCCTGAACACCATGCTGGCCATGGCGCAGCAGACTACTGAGGTTTATGAAACCTATTTGCCGGCCAACAAGCTGGTGCCCATTCTGGAGCCGCTGCTGGGGCCGGACGACCGGATCACGGCTTATCACAACAAGCTGTTTGTAAAAGCGCCAGCCGCCGTCCAGGATGAGTTGCTCCGCATCCTGGAAGAAATCGACCGGCCGTTGAAGAATATACAGGTCTCCCTGCGCTATGCCGATAACACCCAGCTGACCGCAGAAGAAAACGCCGCCGATGGCAAGATTGTGGTGTATCACGGCAACAGCAACCGTTCCGGTGTGGACGTGGAAGTGGTCAGTAAGAATCGCTTCAGCACCCATGTGGACAATGCAGACCATCAGATCCGTGTATTGGAAGGCGAACAAGGCGCCCTGGATGTAGGCCAGGACGTGCCGGTGGAACAGATTGCATTCCTGGGGCCCTGGCAAACCGGCAGTGTCAAAGAGTATCGCTCAGTGGGCAACCAGCTCTATGTGGTTCCCCGACTTGTGCGGGACAAAATCCGCATCGAAATCTTCACCACCAATCAGCGCATGAAGCTGAAAAACGACGGCAAAGTCCAGAAAATGGACGCCGAAACCGTGGTGCTATTAGAGCCCGGCGAGTGGACTCCGATCGCCGGAACCAGCCAGACAGTGACCACCTCCAGCGGCTCCTCCACCCACTCCACACGACGCGGTGGTTCCAGCGGAAAATCCCTTCAAATTCGAGCAGATATCCTCGACTGACCGGACCCATTTAGGTGGTTGATAACCACTATCACCATGACTTATTGGTCATCCGGGAAACTATTTGACACACTTCCGTCTAAACTGCATTATCGCAGCCCCTTGCAAAACCCGCTTTACATATCGCTTTACAGAACCAAGCCCCTGATTTTTCAGGTCAGAGGCGGACAATTGGAGGCAGACACGATGACAGAGCGCACCAAAATCGGTGGATTAGAAATCGCTACCAAACTGGTTGACCTGGTAGCCAACGAGATCGCACCTGGCACGGGTGTAGAACCGGCACACTTTTGGGCGGAACTGGAAAAAATCGTCGCTGACCTGGCTCCAAAGAACAAGGCCCTGCTGGCCAAGCGTGACGACCTTCAAGCCAGGATCGATGCCTGGCACCAGGAGCGTGCTGGTCAGGCCATCAACATGGCGGAATACAAAGCCTTCCTCGCCGAACTTGAATACCTGTTGCCCGAAGGCGATGACTTCGAAATCGGCACCGCCAACGTAGATCCGGAAATCGCCACCATCGCCGGCCCCCAATTGGTAGTACCGGTGATGAACGCCCGCTACGCGTTAAACGCTGCCAACGCCCGCTGGGGCAGCTTGTACGATGCCCTGTACGGCACCAATGTCATCTCTGAAGAAGGCGGCGCCGAAAAGGGCAAGGGCTACAACCCGGTGCGCGGTAACAAGGTCATCGCCTATGCCCGTGCGTTCCTCAACGAAGCTGCTCCCCTGGCCAATGGCCAACACGAAGATGCCAACGCCTATTTCATCAAAAATGGTCAACTGATCGTTGCCTTGAAAAACGGTAGCGAAACCCAACTGGCCCAGGCGGAAAAATTCGTCGGCTACAAAGGTGCTGAGCTGGAGCCCAGCTCGGTATTGCTGCGCAACAACGGCCTGCACATCGAAATCCAGATCGACAAGAACGGCGCAATTGGCAAAGACGACGCCGCCGGCGTCAATGACCTCTGCCTGGAATCCGCCATCACCACCATCCAGGATTGTGAAGATTCCGTGGCAGCGGTGGATGCCGACGACAAGTGCGTGGTCTATGGCAACTGGCTGGGCTTGATGAAAGGTGACCTGTCTGAATCCTTCCAGAAAGGTGGCCAGCAACTGACCCGCACCATGAACCCCGATCGTGAGTTTACCGCGCCCGATGGCAGCCAACTGGTACTGCCCGGTCGTTCCCTGCTGCTGGTACGCAACGTTGGCCACCTGATGACCAACGAAGCGGTGCTGTACAACGGGGAAGAAATTCCCGAAGGTATTTTGGACGGTATGGTGACCTCGCTGATCGCCAAACACGACCTGCTGGGTAACGGCCCCTTCCGCAATTCCCGCGAAGGCAGCGTTTATATTGTTAAGCCGAAAATGCACGGCCCGGAGGAAGTGGCCTTTGCAGTGGAATTGTTCGGACGTGTGGAACAGGCTCTGGGCCTGGCCCCGAACACCCTGAAAATCGGCATTATGGACGAAGAACGTCGCACCACCGTCAACCTGAAGGCCTGTATCCGTGAAGCCAAAGACCGGGTGATTTTCATCAATACCGGATTCCTGGATCGCACTGGTGATGAGATTCATACCTCCATGGAAGCTGGCGCCATGATTCCCAAGTCGGCCATGAAAGCCCAGCCCTGGATCAACGCCTACGAAGACTGGAACGTGGACATCGGCCTGGAAAGCGGTCTGCAGGGCCGTGCCCAAATCGGCAAAGGCATGTGGGCCATGCCCGATGAAATGGCGGCCATGATGGACGCCAAAATCGGCCACCCCAAAGCCGGTGCCAGCTGTGCCTGGGTACCCTCGCCCACCGCGGCCACCCTGCACGTGATGCATTACCACAAAGTCAGCGTAGCCGCAGTGCAGGAAGACCTGAAGCAGCGCACCCGCGCCAACCTGGATGACATCCTGACCGTGCCAGTGATGGCCGACCCTTCCAGCCTCACTGCAGAACAAATCCAGAAAGAACTGGACAATAATGCCCAGGGTATTCTGGGTTACATGGTACGTTGGATTGATCAGGGCGTTGGCTGCTCCAAGGTGCCGGATATCAACGATGTCGGCCTGATGGAAGACCGCGCCACCCTGCGCATCTCCAGCCAGCACGTGGCCAACTGGCTGCGCCACGGCATTTGCAGCGAAGCCCAAGTGGTGGAAACACTGCGCCGCATGGCAGCCGTTGTGGATCGCCAGAATGCCGGGGACGCCAGCTACCGCAACATGGCTCCGGAGTTTGATGGCGTGGCCTTTGCCGCCGCCTGCGAGCTGGTGCTGGAAGGCTGTAAACAACCCAGCGGCTACACCGAGCCGGTCCTGCACCGCCGTCGCCGCGAAGCGAAAGCCAAGTACGGTTGCTGATCCAGCCCGCGGGGCTCATCGCTACCACTCCGAAAACCCGGCTAACGGCCGGGTTTTCTGTTCTAACTCATCGGCTTAACCCACGCAGGAACACTTTCCCACACGATCGAGCTTGAAAAGCCGATGATTTTCTGGCCTTATATTATGCTCAGCCTTCCGTTTACTGTTGATTAAAGGGATCACCCGGGTAATTCAACAACAGGACTTCAGTGCCCACCAGTATGCTATTTGGCTTGTTCGGATCGACAAAAAACAAGAAACAATAACGCATAAGCAATAACAATAACTATATAAACAGCGAATTGAGATCGGGTATGGCCACGTTTCTGTCTGCCAATCTGGATACCAGTTGGTTCACCCCCACTGATAACCGGAGCATGGTTCCTCGGACCCACCTGCTGGAGGCACTGCAGCGTAACGGCAACAAAAAGGTCAGGGCCGTACTGGCCCCCAATGGCGGAGGCAAGACCACGCTGTTGCAACAGTTCTACAGCCTGAACCCGGAACGTACCGCCTGGCTTACCCTGCAGGAAACGGATGTCAGCGCAACCTGCTTCTTCCAACATCTGACGGTCGCCCTCAATCGGATTATCCCGGACTTCACCGGCCCGATACTGAGCCGGGATTTCAGTGACCCCGCTTTACCGCCCTTTCTGTTTTTTGACCTGTTCTATGCCGCACTCAACAGCTTGCAGGAACCTGTTACCGTCATCGTCGATGATGTGCAGATACTGCGGAACAGCGCTTGGCATGACCGCTTCATCGAGATGATCCATCACAGTCCCAACCTGCAGTGGATCATCGCCGGCACCTCACGCTCTGCGCTTCTGGGGGACAAAGGTGACCAAAGTAACAACAGCGACACCTTCCTGCTCAGCCAGGATCACCTCTATTTCACTGCCAACGAATTGCGGGTATTCCTGAGCAAAAACGCCGCCCACCAGGCATTCAACGAGCTCATCGCCAAAACCACACAAGGCTGGCCCGCTGGAGTGAAGCTCGCCCAGCTGTGCCTCAATCACATCGCAGCGCAAGTGTGTGACTTCAAACAACCGGCACGGGCGTTGTTCACGTTTTTGGTCGATCAATTGATTGAACATATTGATTCGCAAACCTCGGGCTTTCTGATCCAAACCGCTTTTCTGCAACGGTTCAATGAGGAACTCTGTCAGAGCTTTGTACAGGGCGCCCCCGTCACAACCTCATTGCGTACCCTGCAGAACACACGGTTTTTCCTCGAGATTGATCCCGAGCATCCACTGTGCTTTCGTTATACCCCCTGGGTACGGGAACGACTGCTGCTGCGCTTCGAGACTCTGGAGGAAGCACAGCGCGGACGTCTGGTGGCCAATGCCTGCCGATGGCTGAGCGATCACCGCTTCCATCTGGAAGGCGTCACCCTTTCCACACATCATCCCCAGCGCGCTGTGCAACGGGAGTACTACCTGGGAAATCTGGTGTCCTGGCTGCGCTCCGGAAATCTATTGACGCTGTATCAGGATCACATTGCCAACCACAATCCGTTGACGCGGAACCTGGCTCAGACCCGCATGGCCTGGTGCTGGCTCCTGAACCTGTCCGGTCGCTTGCAGGAATCGGCGCTGGAGCTGCACAGCCTGACCGGAGACAAAAGCATTGAAGCCATTATCCAAAGCCCCGAAAACCACACTGAAGCCAATTGTGCGGTAGCCTATGGGATCATTCTTTCGCAACAAAAACGCTTGAGCAAAGAACTGGTGGAGCGCCTCCGGCTATTGACCAAACACCCGGAAGTGTACACCTCACTGCGGGCCACCCTGTACAGTTTGCTGGCTGAGGTGGAGCTGCACCGCTTTCATGCCCGTGAGGCCCAGTACTATATCGACCTGTCCAGGGAAACCTCCGATGAGCTCAGTTACGAATTCAACTTTGCCATTGCCAAACAGATTGAAGCGCGCCTGTACTATTTCAACAGTGATCCGCAACATGCCCTGAGAGCGCTACGAAAAACCCTGAGCCGACACTGGCAATACCCTGATGGCGTCGGTAAATCGCTGGTCACTATTTTTTATGGTTACCTGCTCTATCGCACGGTTGACCGCGAGGCGGGATACCAAACCTGCCTGGCCCAGTGCTCAACCCTGCCCTGGCTGCACAGCGATACGCAATTTGCGGCCTACCAGACGCTGTTACGGGAAACCATCCGGCGCCAGCAACAGGACATGGCGCGCCGGCTCCTGACCTTTATGGAACGGGTGTCATCCTGCAGCGGCTCGGACCGGTACTATGCGCAGGTCATGCTGGAACACTTCAGGCTGGCGACGATCAATCGGGACGCGGCCTGGGCTCAATCCCTGGCACAGGATTGCTTTCTGACCAGGCACATCGATGAAAGCCTGAAACCGGACACCACACTCGACTGGATCAGTCAGCTGAGCTGGCTTATGGCGGGAGTATTTTACTATCGACTGTGTGGCAACCCGAACGAGTCACACAAACTGGTGCAACAACTGCTTTACCTGAATATCGAGAGTGGTTTTTCCATTCACTTTCTCTCGATCTCGTTGGTGGATTTGTGGCTGGAATATAACGGCGGCAACAAACACTCCGCGTTCATCAAATTGAACGACCTGCTATCCAAAACCAGCAGTAAGGACCTGCACCTGGGCTTGTTTGACGACATCCCGGGCAGCGAGCGCATTATTCACAAAGCGCTGGTGGACAATCACATCACCTCCAACACACATCGAACCGCCCTGCTGGGGCTTGGCTTCGGCGTGTTGGCTCATTGATGCTCGCCCGCCAGGCGACGCTCATCGTCCGCAATACGCTCTGCGGTGTACATAATCAGCCGCCGCAACCACTGGTGCCCTGCGTTGGGGTGCAACAGCGGGCTCCAGGCCATCTTGAGTTCAAATTCCGGGATGTAGAACGGCGGCTCCAGGATCACCAGCTTCGGATTCTCCGCCTGCATGCGGGCAATCTTCGTGGGCAACGTCGCCACCAGGTCGTTGTTCTGCACCAGAAGGCCCGGGGTTTGGTAATGACGGGTAAAGATAGTGATCTTGCGCTTCTTGCCGATGCGCTGTAAGGCCTGGTCGATCCACCCCAGACCACCGGATTTTTCCGGGTTCACCCCAAACCCTACCCCCATACCGGTCTTGCTCACCCAGATATGCTGGGCATTCAGGTAAGCTTTGAGGTTGAAGTTCTCCGCGGCAGGATTTTTGCGGCTCACCAGGCAGGAAAAGCTGTCGGTCCACACGGTGTTCTGGTGAAAGGATTGGGGGATTTCATTGAAGCGGTTGATGGCCATATCCACCCGCCCCTGCTCCAGATCCTGGTAACTGACGTCACTGGGGGTCAGAAAATCCAGGATCACGTTGGGCGCTTCACTCCGGATGTGCTTGATCAACAGTGGGATCAACGTCGCCTCAGCATAGTCGCTCACCATGATGCGGAATACGCGCTTACTGGTGAGGGGCTTGAATTCCTGCTTGGGTTCCAGCAGATACTGGGTGTCTGACAGGATCTGCCGCACCTTAGGCTGCAGATCCAGGGCCCGTTCAGTGGGCTTCATGCCTTCGCTGGAGCGGATCAGCAGCGGGTCGTTGAACAGATCCCTGAGCCGTTTCAGGCCATTACTCATGGCCGGCTGGGTGATGCCCAATTGCTCCGCTGCCCGGGTCACATTCAGTTCCCGCAACAGCACATCCAGATACACCAACAGATTCAGGTCAACCCGTGCTACATTCATGAATTAAATATCCAGACCAAACCTATAAACTTCATGAATTATGGCAGATTCAGCCGAAGAACCATAGCCCGAGGGCAATGGCAGACACCATCCCCACCCCATCGCAGAGCAACCCAGCCCACAGGGCATAACGAATACGGGTGATCCCCACCACGCCGAAGTACACCGTGAGCACATAGAAGGTGGTTTCGGTGGAACCCTGCATCACCGCGGCGATACGACCGGCCAGGGAATCCACTCCGTGGGTGTTCATCACATCCAGCATCAGGGCCCGCGCCCCGCTGCCACTGAAAGGCTTCATCAGCGCCACCGGCAACGCGTCCAGAAACCCCGTTGTGACACCCAACGCGGCCAGCCCAACCCCCACCAGCCCGATCAGGTAATCCAGCGCGCCACAGGCCCGAAACACCCCGATGGCCACCAACATGGCCACCAGGTAGGGGATTAGCTTGACCGCGGTTTCAAAGCCTTCTTTAGCCCCTTCCACAAATTCCTCATACACAGCAACCCGCTTCCACAAACCTGCAGCGATGAATAACGCAATCACCGTGAGCAGTACCCCATTGGCCAGTAACTGGGACACCTGGCCCAGGTCAGCCGCGGGCAACAGGGTCAACCAATAGATAAATCCGCTCATCAACAAGGCGCCGGCCGAGAGGTACCCCAGCACCACCCGGTCGAAGGGAATGTTCTGAATCAGCATCACTGTCACCAGCCCGGCCAGGGTGGACAGGCTGGTGGCCAGCAGAATCGGGATAAACACATCGGTGGGGTCAGCCGCGCCCAACTGCGCGCGATACATGAAAATGGTGACCGGCAACAAGGTCACCGAAGAGGTGTTCAACACCAGAAACAGAATCTGGGCATTACTGGCGGTGTGGCTGACGGGGTTCAGGCTCTGCAGAGCCTGCATGGCTTTCAAGCCCAGCGGGGTGGCGGCATTGTCCAACCCCAGCATATTCGCCGCCAGGTTCATGGTGACGGCACCCTGGGCGGCGTGTCCTTTAGGCACCTCGGGCATCACCCGACTGAAAAACGGCGCCAACAGCCGGCTTAGAACCGAAATCAGCCCCGCCCGCTCCGCAATCCGAAACAGGCCGGACCACAGCGCCAACAGCCCCACCAGACCAATGGCGATCTCCACCGAGAGGGTGGCCATATCAAAGGTGGATTGAATGATGGCCTGGAACACCGTCGTGTCGCCCCCGAAGAAACGCACCAGGGCAACGGCAAATCCCACCAGAAAAAATCCACCCCAAAGGTAATTGAGCAACGGCAATGGGCCTTACAGGTTAACGAGATTCACCATTTTTACCGCATCCCGGGCCGGTTTACCATCAACGGTCTGGTCGTGGGCGAATTCATACTCTTTGCGTTCAGTACTGCGATCCAGCTGCAGATTCTGAAAATCGAACAGGTTTGTGTCCGCCATCTGGGACGGCTTGATATTCTGCATGGCATTGAAGATATGTTCAATGCGACCCGGTTGCTGACGATCCCAGTCTTTCAGCATCAGCTTGATGTTCTGGCGCTGCAGGTTTTCCTGGGAGCCACACAGGTTACAGGGAATGATGGGGAATTCCTTGAAATTGGCGAAGGCGATGATGTCCTTCTCCCGGCAATAGGACAGCGGCCGGATCACAATGTTGCGGCCGTCATCGGACAGCAGTTTGGGAGGCATTCCCGACAGGCGCGAGCCATAGAACATATTAAGGAACAGGGTTTCCACGATATCATCCCGGTGATGACCCAGGGCAATTTTGGTGGCCTTGATGTCCTCAGCAAAGGAATACAGGGTGCCACGGCGCAGGCGGGAACACAGGCCGCAGGTGGTGGCGCCTTCCGGAATCTTTTCCTTCACCACGGAATAGGTATCCCGGTTGATGATGTAGTACTCAATGCCCAACTGGTCCAGATACTCCGGCAACACATGCTCCGGGAACCCCGGCTGTTTCTGGTCCATATTCACCGCCACCAGCTCAAAATTCACCGGCGCGCTTTTCTGCAGGCTCATGAGGATGTCCAGCATGGTGTAGGAATCCTTGCCGCCGGACAGGCAAACCATGATGCGGTCCCCTTCCTCGATCATGTTGTAATCCGCAATGGCCTTGCCCACTTCCCGCCGCAGTTTTTTCTGCAGCTTATTGAAGCGCGTCTTTTGCTTCTTGGCCTGCTCCGCCGTGAGCTCGGTTTCACGATTGGGCTCGAGGCTGGTGGACTCGGTGTGGATGACAGACATGATACTTCCCGCTATAACGATTGGACGAGGCTTTTTACCCGATTAGCAGCAGCATGTAAACTGACCGAACTGAAACCGGACACATCCGCGCTAATCGCCGAACCAGAAGCCGCGCTGATAGGTTAATCCACTTAGTTGTACTAATGTGCCAATTTGACTATTATTCGGCCCAATCAGGTTCGAAAACGTTCATTATTTTCGCAACTGAAATAAGAATTACACAATAAAAAGATAAAAAACGCACTACCCTGGGGAACCGACATGAGGCAAGCTCACCGATACCCCACCGTCAGGTAGCCATAACAACAGCAAGGATGTCCGGGGATTCCCATGAGCATTGATCGACGCACGTTTCTCTCCTTTCTCGCCGCCGGCGTAGCCACACCCTATGTGGTCACCTTCACCAGTGGCGATGCCCAGGCCGGGCTGGTATCCGCGGATGCCCCCCTCAACCAGGATTCACACCGGGTATTCAGTTTGTCGGTGTCGTCCGGCGACCCCACGCCCACCGGTGTGGTGCTGTGGACCCGGGTGAACCCTTCCGCCTGGCGGGCCGGTCAGGCCCTCATCGTCCAGGTGGCCCGCGACGCTGACTTCATCCAGCTGGAATTCGAAAGCATCGTGGAATCCCAGAACATCCGCCCGGAGCGGGATTACTGCGTTTCCATTGACGTGGACGGCTACCTGCAGCCCAATCAGCGCTACTACTATCGCTTTATCTACGACAACATCGTCAGTCGCACCGGCCGCTGCCGAACGGCTCCACCCTTTGGGGCGGAGCTGGATCATCTCAAGCTGGCCCTGCTCACCTGCCAGGATTACACCAACGGCTACTACGGCGCCCTGGCGCAGATCGCCCAGGATGACAGCATCGACTTTGTGCTTCACCTGGGAGATTTTATTTATGAAACCGCCGGTGACCCGCGCTTCCAGAGCCTGCCTTTTGAGGACCGCTTGATTGTCCTGCCCAGCGACGGCCTGGTGGCCCTGGATCTGGACGATTACCGCCACCTGTACAAGACCTATCGTTCCGATCCGTTCCTGCAGCAGGCCATGGAACAGCACACCTTCATCATCACCCGCGACGACCACGAAACCGCGAATGACGCCTACTGGGACTACGAACGTGACACCCTGGGCGCACCGGACCATCCTTTCACTCTGGATGCGGCCTACGGCAACGATCCCGCCCGCCTCAACCAGTTGATGCTGGATTCCCAGCAGGCCTGGCTGGAGTACGTTCCGGCGCGGGTGGAAGTGGACTGGAGCTCTTCGGACCCCCATCGTTTCCTGAAATATTACCGTCGGGTGCAACTGGGCAATCTGGTGGATCTGTTTATGCTGGACGGCCGCAGTTACCGCACAGCACACCCTTGTGGCGAGGGGGATTTCTTTGAACGCTATGTTCCCTATGGCTGTTCCAATTGGCAAAGTGACCAACAGAGCCTGCTGGGTGCGGATCAGCGTGACTGGTTATTAAATGGCGTCATCGGCTCCACAGCCCGTTGGAAGCTGCTGGGCAACCAGACCTATATGGGTTCTCTGGGCATTCAACTGTCCAACGGCAAGATGCCCATCAATGTGGATGCCTGGGACGGTTTCGACTACGAACGTAACCTGATTAACAACGAGATTGCCGCCAACCAGGTGGAGAATTTTGTGGTGGTCACCGGGGATTTACACACCTACATGGCATCCCACATCAAGAAGGATTACGACAACCGCTCCATCTTCAACTTCAACAATTTCATCGGCGTGGAATTTATGACCCCGTCGGTCACCTCCGCCGGCCTGTTCGATATGATCGGCGCCAGCACTCCCCAAGGGGAACAACAGTTACTGGCACAAGCGGTCACCAACACGGCCGTGCGCCTGACCAATCCCCACATCCGGTATTTCAACACCACTCAGAACGGCTATTCCACCATTGAGTTTTCCAACAAGCAGTGCGACTGGAAGGCCTATATCGTGGACAAGAATGTGAATGACGGAGAGCAGGCGGTGAAGCTGATACGACATTACCGCAAGTACACCACCTTCCCCTGGTTGGTGACGCAGGCAGCTTTGATTTACTAGGGGTGTTGATTTCAAAGTAGCTGTTCACAGGGAACGCCGAGCGGGAAAGCTGCGAGCTACTGAGCGCGGGCATGGAGCCTTTCGGTAGCATTCTCGCGCCGCCGAGCATCGCAGATTTCACCGGAAAAAAGCGTCAGCTGTCTGAGCGCAACGCGCGAGTTCTGACGCTTCCGGTTAAATCGAGAAGCACAGGGAAGCCGCAGGCCAAGCGTCATGCTACCGAAAGGCTCCATGTCCGCGCTCTACCTCGACCGTCTCCCCCATGAAACCCGTCACTTCAACTCACTGGACGATTTACCCAACACATTGCGGGCAATGATCAGTTGCTGAATTTGTTGGGTGCCCTCAAAAATATCCAGAATCTTGGAATCCCGGGCAAACTTCTCCAACAACAACTCTTCGCCATAACCCAGTGATCCGCACAACCCCACACACTTCAGGGTGATCTGATTCCCCACCCGTCCGGCTTTCGCTTTGCACATGGAGGCCTGCTTGGAATTGGGCTGCTTGTTGTCTGCCATCCAGGCGGCTTTCAGAATCAACAGGCGTGCGGCTTCCAGCTCCGCTTCCATCCGATAGACTTCCGCCTGAATCGCGGTACTGTTATTGATGGATTTTTCATAGCGAAATTCAATCCCTTCCTTCTGCAACAGCTCCTTTGTGATTTCCAGGGCGGCCCTCGCCACCCCATAGGCCATGGCAGCAACCGGCGGGCGGGTGTTATCAAAGGTCTGCATTACACCACCAAAAGCCTTTTTGCGCGCTTCAGCGGTATCCGCAATTTCCGCGGACCCCAGAATATTGTCCTTTGGAATGCGGCAATCCGTAAACACAATGGCTGCTGTATCCGACACCCGCAGCCCCATTTTGTCTTCACAGCGCACGATCTCCATGCCCGGCGTGCCCCGTTCCACCACAAAGGATTTGATGGCCGCCTTGCCCTTCGATTTATCCAGGGTGGCCCACACCACGACGGCATCACCGCGACTGGCAGAGGTGGCAAAAATCTTCTCGCCGTTCAGGACCCACTCATCCCCATCCAGCACCGCAGAGGTCTTCACCGCCGCAGAATCCGAGCCACAGCCTGGTTCGGTGATGGCCATGGCGCAGTGTAAACCACCAAACCGTTCTTTCTGTTGCGGAGTGCCCACGGCCTGGATGGCAGCGTTGCCCAGCCCCAACCCGGGAATCGACAGCATCAGCCCGATGCAGCCCCAGCTCATCTCCGCGGTGGTCAACACCTGCGTCATGTTGGCGCCGTTGTTGACCGCGTCGCTGGCACGGCCTTCGGATTGGCTATCGGGCTTTTTGCCGTCGCCGCCCATGCCCTTGATCATCTGCCCCAGGGGAATCAATTCCTCTGGAGTGTCACAGTGTTCAATTTTGTCGTATTTACGGGCAATGGGCCGGAATACAGTGGCGGCCACTTGGTGGCTCATCTGCTGTGCCATCTGCAGTTTCTTGGGTAACTCAAGATTGATCATGTTAATTCTCGCTATTTGAATTCCAATGGTAGAGGCTGATCAGATGCCGATCTTTAAATGACCACTGCACCCTGCAACAGGGCCGCAGCTCGCAGATTGCGGTACCACATTTCCACCGGATGCTCCCGGATAAAGCCGTGCCCACCCAGCAACTGAATGCCATTGGTACCGATTTCCATGGCTTTTTCGGCACAGAACGTACGGCACCAATAGGCGTTCTCGTGAAACGCCAAGCCCTGCTCGGCACGGGACGCCGCCCGGTACACCATCAGGCGCATGGCCTCCAGCTCGGTAGCCATGTCAGCCACCATGAATGCCACGGATTGCCGGTGCGAAATCGGCTCACCAAAGGCCGTGCGATCATTCACATAGGGCACCACATAATCCAGCACCGCCTGGCAGCAACCCACCGCCACGGCCGCCAAACCAATGCTGGACAGATCCAGCAATCGGCCCATGTCCAGGTTGATGCGAGCGGATTCAGGCACCACCACGTCATGCAATTCCACACGACACAACTCCAGCGGTCGCAACCCCATACAGGACTCTTCCTGGATGGTCATACCCTCCGCGGCGGACTCCACCACAAAACCGGCACTCGCTGCGTCACCTTCCAGTGCGGCCAACACCAGAATAAAACGGGACTGCGTGGCCAGTGGTACCAGGGTTTTCACGCCATTCAGTTGATAGCCGCCGTCCACCTTCACCGCAGTAGTTTGCAATGCAGTGGCTTCGAACGTGGCTTTGGGTTCCATCAACGCGATGGTGGCCAGCAGGGACTCCATGGCCAGCGGAGTAAGATAGGTCTCCTGTTGCGCGGGCGAGGCGAAATCGAGCACGGCATTGATGAAGCTGAGTGGCGTCAGCGCACCAATGGCCAGCGCCATATCGCCATGGCCCAGATCCTCGGCATTCAACACATTGGAGATGGGCGCGCGCGCCATGCCAGCCCCTCCCAAAGCCTCGGGAATGGGCATCAGGCCCAAACCGAGCTCACCTGCCTGGCGATAAAAATCCGCCGGTGCCGCGGCGGCTTCATCGGCGGCCCGGGCGTTGGGTTTGATATGGGATTCAACAAAGCGACGGATGGATTCGCGGGTAATGCGCTGCTCTTCTGTTAACGTCAGGTCGAAACTGGCAGCGGAGTGATCGGACATCTTGGCTCCCTCTGGGTATCTGGATCGGTCAAATATGGTGGTCCGTGCAAAACGGTCTGGCAGGCGTTATTGGGTAGTCATTGGGATTAAACGCTTGTTTAAATGCTAGGGCAGAGACAATTGATCCAACAATGATCAAAAGTGACAAATCCAGGTCAACCGGGCCAGAACACAGGGCCCGTCCAGATTGGGCAAAATCAATACAAAAGACTGAGCCGGTTCAGCATTTCATCATGCTGCTTCCAACCCGGCATCACCTGATCCATTAAATGATAAAAACGGCGACTGTGATTGAATTCCAGCAGATGGCAGAGCTCATGGACGATCACCACGTCCACACAATTCAATGGGTAACGGGCCAGATTACTATTGAGGATGATTTTGCCATTCTTACGACAGGTGCCCCAGCGCCGCTTCATGCTGCGTTGCTGCAGGGTGGACTGGGGCAAATCCAGCAGTGAGCCCATATGGGAGCGCCACCAGTCATGACGCTCAGTGAACAGCGCCAAGGCCTGCTGGCGGAACCAGCGCTGCACCCTGGCTTCGATTTTATCCGCCGGGTCGTCCGCCTTCCCACTCAACACTATGTCCACGTCCTCCGCGTCCTGCCAGTGAAAAACCTGCTTTTCACCAAGAAAGTAGAACGCTTCACCCCATCGGAAGCGGGGCTCATAACGCACCGGTCTGCTGGCGAAGTTGGCCAGTTGCTTCTCGATCCACTCCTGTTTGGAAGCGACAAAATCATCGGCCTCGCGCCGGGAAACAAAATGGGGCACCCGCACCTCTACCCCATTCTCAGCGCTTACGTAGATCCCAATGGTTTTACGGCGTGAGTACTTCACGCTGTATTGCCAAGAACGGGCGACACTCACCGGAGGCCTCCATCGGACAAATAACAACCTAAGCGGGTTCCTGATGCCAATAACCCGTCGCTTCCATCGGTGAAATTAATTTCCAAGCTAACTCCTTGAATATTAATTATCTTATTTGATTTCAACCAGTTACCTTTCTTTCGCCGGGCTGATCTGATCTAACCTGTAAGTAAGGAGTTCGATGCTTAACAGGACACGGATCGATGCGAATTCACAATGTATTGAAAACCATGGCCATTTTCACCGGGTGGCTGCTCTGTGCCCCGGTATCCGCCTATTACGCCTATGAGCTGCCCACCGCCAGCGCCTATGATTTGGACTTCAACACTGGAGTGGGTAACAGCCGGGGTACGCTGCGGTGGAACATTGCGGGCGGCCATGGCGGGCCCAACATCCTATCGGAATTGACCTATAAAGACGTCAACTTCCGCCAGTTTACCATGGCATCCACCCTGCGACTGCATCGCGGCTGGCTGGCACAGCACGAGGTCTTCGCCAGCTTCAGTCATGGGTCCGCCAACCAGGGTACTGTGCAGGATTCGGACTACGACGGTGACAACCGCAGTGGGGAATACAGCCGCAGCTACTCCTCGGCTGTGGATTCGAAAATGTCGGACTTCAGCCTGGGATTGGCCCGCCGCATTCAGCTCGATGCCTTCCAGGTAATCAAACCCATGGCCGGCTACAGCCATAAATCTCAGAACATGCTGATGACAGAAGGCGTTCAGACCATCAACACGGACGACCCTGCCGCCGTTGGCCCCTTCCGCGGCACCCTGAACAGCTCCTACGACACCACCTGGGATTCCCTGTGGCTGGGATTGGGGTGGAGCCTGGAAACCCGGCATCACCAGCTTGGCCTGGCGGCACGCTATGAATGGCTCGATTACAGCGCTGTCGCTGACTGGAACCTGCGCTCTGATTTTGCCCACCCCAAGAGCTTCTCGCAACGGGCCACAGGAAATGGCTACTCAGTGTCGCTGGATTACTCCTATCACTTCAACCAGACCATATCCATGTGGTTGAGCTGGCAACAGAAAGACTGGAAAACCGATCCAGGTCAAGACACCGTATACTTTGCCGACGGCTCCCGTGGATCAACACAACTGAATGAGGTAAGCTGGAAAGAATCCGGTATTTCAACAGGCATGATCCTGCGCTTCTGACGTCATGGAAAACAACATTCAACCCAATATTGTCGCCCGCTACTGCCTGATCGTGATTGGCTGGGTGTCTGTTGTGCTCGGTGTCATCGGAATTTTCCTGCCGCTGCTGCCCACCACACCATTTCTATTGTTGGCGGCGAGCTGCTTTGCCAAGAGCTCCCAACGCTTCCACTCCTGGTTATTGAACCAGCCTCAGCTGGGTCCGTATATTCACTTGTATCTGGATGGAAAAGGCATTCCGTTGAAGGCAAAAGCCTATATCCTGATCCTGATGTGGTTCACCATCAGCACCTCGGCCCTCTTCTTTGTGGACCCTGTCGCCCTGAAACTGATGATGTTCGGCATTGCAGCCGGGGTTACCATCTACATCCTGCGTATGCCTACCCTGGAAGCGCAGCCCAAGGCAGGCACACTGGATAATCAATGTTGATCTGCTTTGCTGCCACCCAGGCACTTGGGTGAGGCCGGGCTGGCGGCCCCGCTCTGCTGCCATTCGTCGCTGGTATAGGTGTGAATCGCCAGGGCGTGCACCGGGCCGGCCACTTCCTCCGACAGGGTTTTATAGATCATCTGGTGACGGGCCACTGAACGTTTCCCGGAAAACAAATCCGACACCACCACCACCTTGAAATGCGTTTCTGAGTTGGGCGGTACGCTGTGCATATGACTTTCGTTCACTACCTCCAGCAATGACGGCTGCAGTTCCGCATGCAGCTTGGATTCGATGGCGTGCTGAACAGGATTTACCTGTGACATGACGTTACTCCCCTTCGGTTTGAAGGGTTATTATACCCGAGGCGTCAAGCCCGTTGGTAGCGGGATCGGCGCAATGGTCCTTTGTTAAGTTTGTATTCACTGGCTTTCACCGGCGCTGCAAAAAAATGCCCCTGGGCGAAGGTGCACCCCATACGCTCGAGTTTTGCCAGCGTGCCTTCATCCTCGACACCGTGTATCACCAGAGTGATGTCTCTTTCCCGACACAAACCGATTACCCCGGACACCGACTCAAAGTGGAACTTGTTTTCCAGGCGGGCCACGATGCGCTGGTCCAGCTTGACCTCCGTAACCGGCAGGCTGCTCATGTAACTGGGATTGCTGTAGGCCGCACCAAACTCGTCAATGGTCAAACCGATTCCCATAGCGCGAATTCGGTTGAGGGACTCTCGGGTAATGCTGGGGTCCTCGATGATGGCCGCCTCCTTGATTTCAAACGACAGCATTTTGGATGGCATGTGGTAACGGGTCAGCAAAACCCCCACCTCCTCCAGAAAGCGCTCTTCCCGTAAGCACTTGGGTGACAGGTTAACCGAGAGCTTGACCGGATTTTCCTCCGGATCGATGGCCGCAAGATAGTAGCAAATCGCTTTGTCCACCACGTTCAGGGTCAGCTCAGCAACGAATCCACCCACTTCCGCCAGATAGAATATTTCACTGGGGCTGATCTTTTCACCCACATCCGTATCCCATCGGGTCAGCACTTCCAGGCCACAGGTTTTGCGGGTATTCAAATCGTAAACCGGTTGGAAATACAAGCTGATCTGGTCTTCCTGAATTGCCTGACGCAGCTGGTTGATCAGGCTGATATTGCGGGGGTTGTATTGGTCCACCGACTCCAGCTCATAACCTTTTTTGAGGTTTTTCTCGGTATCCGCCTGCAAAGCGCGCAAGGCATGGTCGTACAGTTTTTCATAGTTGGCATCAGACTCGTTGAGCCTGGCCACACCGAACGACACACCCGGCTGCAGCCCCATGCCTTGATAGAAAAACGGCCGCTGCATGGAGGATTCCACTTCATCCACCGCAAAGTTCACCGCCACATCATCCATGGAGCGCAACAGGAAAGCGAAGCGATTGGCATCCAGCACCGCCATCGGCACATATTGTCCCTGGAACTCCTGCAGCGGCACCACGCCGGTAATACTGCGCAACACAATACTGAGGCGCTTGGTGGCCCGGGTCAGCAGCTCATTGCGTGCCGCGTGACCCAGCTTGTGCTCCACCAGGGCCAGGTGATGCAACTCCACCATCACCAGAGTCACCGCTTCACCGGTTTCCTCCACCGCGGCGATGACCTTGCGGGTGATGGTTTCCAGGGTTATCTCATCGGGAAATTCCTTGAGAGTGTCACGCAGCACCTTTTTCTGAATCTGCTCTTCCGTATACTTCAATTCCAGCATGGTTTCCTGCTGCTGGTTAAGGCCCTCAATCTTCTGAAAGCGCTCTTTCTGAATCTGGGACGCAATCCCCAACGACAGCGTGATGCCGAGAATGCCCAGGGCAAATTCTTTCATATGGGTGGTCACATCATTGACCGGAATCATGCCCAGTTGACCGAACTGGTAGATTGCATAGCCCACGATGAACACCGACCACCCTGCCAGGTAATAACGGGTGCCCCGATCTGACACGTTGAGGGACACAATTACCGACGGAATGAAGAACAACAATCCGGCCAGCGCAAACAGGGCAAAGAACACAGGAATCGGCAGCCAATCCAACATCAGCACAGCGCCCAAAAATAGCGAGATGAACAACGAGATTTTCAGGCAGCGTTCCACCATCGGATGATCATTGGCAGTCTGCAAAAAAGCCCGGGTGAAGAGAACGGCGCTCACCAAAGCGATGCACTGGAAGAACGCCCCAAAACCCACCCAACGGAACGCCCGCACGTCGCCAGCAAATTGCGCCAGGAAGCCCTCGGTATGGGCGGTCACCAGCAGGCTGCAGGCCAGAAACACCGACAGGTGAAAATACATGGTCTCGCGCAACGACACCATGACAAACAGGTTGTACAAAATCAGGGCGGACAGGCCGCCGAACAGCAGCCCCCACCCCGGCAAAGTCTTGCGTTTGTGGAGCTGGTAGGCCGTCTCCTGCCAAATCTTGGCGGTAATGGAGGTCGCGCCCCGCACTTCCAAACGGATATAGAATTGATGGGTGTCGTTGGCAACCAGCTCAATCGGATACACCAGGTAACGCCCTTTCACGGGCGCCACCTGGGCATAGTCCTCCACCCGCTGTGTACCGGCTTTGGCCAGATACATCGGAGATCCTTCCAGCAAGGGGTTTTCCAGCACCAACATCCAGCGCGAATGGCTCCCGAGCACCCGTGAGCTCTCCCGAATTCGAGCCCTGACCCAGAAAAAGCGACTCTGCATCGTGCTGAGCATAGTTTGCGACTGTAGCGGCTCGAACGCGCTGTCCGGCAGCTTCACTACCTCCGCTAACCCCACTTTGCCACCGGGGTCAGGCGCAATCTCAACATAAGTGGACACATCCAATTGTTTGGCGCCCACGCTGTTCACCAGCACCGAGAGCTTGGATTCCGTGGCAACCAGGCGATCCGATGCCCAGGCGGCATTCACCAGAGTCAGAAGCACAAAGGACAATAACAGAGCGAAAACAGGACCCAGCGGGAAAGTCCGGGGAAAATTGCGGATAAGGACGAGCAAAGCCGGCTTACAGAGACCGTTCATACAGAATCTTGACCAATTTGTGTGACACTTTACCCAGAGAGCCCCTGGGTGTCTTGACGCTGGCCAGATTCCTTGGCATCTAATATGCACATTGACGTGTTGAGGTTCAGCGGGTGCATACTGTCTATAGGTTATCAAAATAGACTTAGGTTAATGATTTGTCTATCAAAAACCCGAGTCCTGCCTGATAATTCTGAACCAACGCACATTTTCTGGTCAATACTACAGGTTTGCCTAACAACTTATTGATAACTAAAGTAAATCGGTCAGCTGCCGATAACCACCAGGAAGCAGGGAAGGAATTTATCCGAACCGACCAAGAGGCCTCTGTTCATGTTGTTGATGCCACGCATACACCGCCGCCCCATCGAGCGCTTGAAATCCAACCGCTCGATCAAGGTGTATGCCAGCGAACGGAGCAAGCCGGTTGAGCCCCAGGAACGCCCACAATTTGTGGATCGTCGGGCGGTAAAGGAGCGGCGCCGACACAACCTGCCGGTTAAAGAAGATCGCCGCCGCCAGGACCGACGCAACGCGCATCGGGCGTTACGGCCGGAAATCCGCTCGCTGCTGGAGAATGCCGGCAATCAGAACCCCGCCACCATCCAACGCGGCGGTGTCTATATCGACGAGGACGTTTAACCACAGCCATCTATTGGATATTCACCCACCGAGCTGGCCTCAAGCAGCCTATAGAAACAAATCATTGGTATTTAATGGTCCAGATGCATAGAATTGTGCGTCTTAAAAACAGGATGACAGGAGATCGAACCAATGAAACAACCTGTACGTGTGGTCGTGACTGGTGCCGCCGGCCAAATCAGCTATTCTCTGCTTTTCCGCATCGCTGCCGGTGAGATGCTGGGTCCGGACCAGCCCGTAATTCTTCAGATGCTTGAAATCACGCCTGCCCTGGAAGCCCTGAAGGGTGTTGCCATGGAACTGGATGACTGTGCTTTCCCTCTGCTGCACGATATGGTTATCACCGACGATCCGAACGTTGCCTATAAAGATGCAGACTATGCCTTGCTGGTTGGCGCCCGTCCCCGTGGCCCCGGCATGGAGCGCAAGGATCTGCTGGAAGCCAACGCCGCCATTTTCTCGGTGCAGGGTAAAGCGATCAACGATCACGCCAGCCGTGACATCAAGGTACTGGTCGTGGGCAACCCCGCCAACACCAACGCCCTGATCGCCCAGCGCAATGCGCCGGACATCAACCCCCGCCAGTTCACCGCCATGACCCGTCTGGATCACAATCGTGCCCTGACTCAACTGGCCCAGAAAACCGGCACCAGCATCAACGACATCACCAAGATGACCATCTGGGGCAACCACTCTTCCACTCAGTACCCAGACATTTCCAAAGCGCTGATCAGTGGTGCTGCAGCTGAACCCAAAGTGGACCAGGACTGGTATCGCAGCGAGTTCATCCCCGTTGTACAACAGCGTGGCGCGGCCATCATCAAGGCCCGTGGTGCTTCCAGTGCAGCCTCTGCGGCCAACGCGGCCATCTTCCACATGCGTGACTGGGCGTTGGGCACCGCCGAGAACGATTGGGTGAGCATGGGCGTATACAGCGATGGCAGCTACGGCATCGCCGAAGGCCTGATCTACTCTTTCCCCTGTGTCTGCAAAAACGGCGACTGGGAAATCGTTCAGGGCCTGGAAATCAGTGACTTCAGCTCTGAGAAGATGAAAGCCACTGAAACTGAGCTGAGTGAAGAGCGTGATGCAGTAGCCCACCTGCTGCCCTGATACGTTCCGTCATTGCCAGATACACAAAAAAACCGGCCTGAATGCCGGTTTTTTTGTTTCTGATCTAAAGCCGCTATTCCGGCATGCTCAGTGCCCGGGAAGATACAATGATGCCGTTGTTGTCGGCGTAGGCGAATTCCCCAGGATGGAACGTCACGCCCCCAAAGGTCACGGGTATATTCAGATCGCCCCGCCCCTTGCGATTGCTTTTGATGGGAATGGTGCGTAGCGCCTGAACCCCAAGGTCGGTCTTGCGGATTTCATCCACATCGCGAATACAACCGTAAATGATGAGACCCGCCCACTGATTCTCTGCAGCTTTCTCTGCCAGCATATCCCCTAACAGCGCGCAACGCAGGGAACCGCCGCCATCCACCACCATCACCCGACCGGCACCCGGATTGGAGACATGCTCCTTCACCAGTGAATTATCTTCATGGCACTTGACGGTAATGATCTCACCGCCAAAGGCCACCCGGCCACCATAGTTGGTGAATATGGGTTCCACAATGCGAACATCGTCCGGGTATGCGTCACACAGGTCTGGCGTTACAAATTTCATACTGCTTCCCCTATTTTGGGCTCATTTTCCGCCAGTTTAACAATCTTGTCGTAGCTGTACACCTGCACTTTGGGTTTCCCGTCGGGGGGATTTACGACCCGGCAGTCATGGATCATATCGTTCACCATGGCCCGGGCAACGGTTTCCGCTGCAATGGCCTTGTAGTGGGACAAGCCCCCGACCATTAACGGATTAAATAAGGGGGCAAGCCTGGCCGCCGCCAATTCACCCAAACGATTTTCCTGCCGCTCGCCCAGCAATAATGAGGGCCGGAAAATGGAGAGCTTGGGGTATTCCAGTTCCCGCAGATGTGCTTCCAACTGACCTTTGACCCGCGAATAGAAAAACAGGGAATGTTCTGAAGAACCAACGGCAGACACCAGGGAAAAAGATCGCGCTGAATGGGCGCGGCCGAGTTCTGCTGCGTCCATACAGTATTGGTAATCCACCAGCTTGAAGCGTTCGCGGTTACCGGCCTGTTTGATGGTGGTGCCCAGGCAACAGAGTATGGCGTCCACCTCAAACAATTCCGGGTATTCATCCAGGCGATCAAAATCCACCAGCATATTGTGCAAATTCTGGTGCTTCACCTGCAGCGAGCGACGGGTGGGGGCAATGACCTCGGCAATCTGCTGAATACCCAGCAGGTAGCCCAGGCAATGATGGCCAATTAACCCCGTAGCCCCCAACAAAAGTACTTTCATTTGAGTTCCTATTCACCTGTGTGGTGATTCGCCTATGTTGTGGTTCACCTGTGTTCTGTTGGCTGATCTACTCGTAAATTGCGAGCGAGTTAAGCGGAGCGGAGAGAAGTTTCACTGGTTGGTGAGCCTGCCCCCTTACTGCCCAGCCACTGCCGCATTTTAGCATCCAGCTCTTCCAGTTTAACAGGCTTGGACAGGTAATCGTCCATACCACAGGCCAGGCATTTCTGCTGTTCACCTTCCACCACACTGGCGGTCATCGCGAGAATGGGAATCCGTTGATCGCCTTCTGAGGCTTCTTTTTCGCGCCAGGCAGCGGTAGTTTCGTAACCATCCAGTATGGGCATCATACAGTCCATGAGGATCAGATCGAAATCCTTCTCTTCCAGCATCCCCAACGCCTCTTTGCCATTGACCACCGAGGTCACGACATAACCCAGCTTGTTCAGCATTCCTTTGGCCACCATCTGGTTGACAGCATTGTCCTCCACCAGCAGGACACGCCGCCCCACGACCTCGCCTGTATTGGAGTCCTGTCTATCGGTAGCCTCATCCGGCTGGTCCAGCTCAAAGCAGTGGATAAGCGCACGGCACACCTTCTCCCGCGTCAGGGGTTTACTCAACCACTCGACTTGAAGGGTATCGTCCAGCCCCATCCGCATCACATCGGCCCTTTGTGCCAAAGAGGACAGCACAATGATTCGGGGCAACGCCTCCAACGGCGCGGACTGCTGAATACCGCTAATAAAATCCAGATCGAGGGGTTGCAGCACCGGCATATTGACAATAAGAAGGTCATAGCTGCGCCCTGCTGCAGCCGCTTCCTGGAGTAACCCGGATACTTGGCTGTTGCTGGCAACGGACTCCACCATCATGTCCCAGGTAGCCAGCTGGTAAAACAGCGCATCCAGCACCCCGCCCTGCGCTCCGACCACCAATACACTCTTGTTCAGGAGCTCCTTATTCAGTGCCAGTTTTTGGGCCTGTTGGGTAGAAAGCGCCATTTGCACCGTAAACCAGAACTCGGTACCGGACTCCGCCGAACTGGTAAAGCCCATATCACCCTGCATGCATTCGGCCAGTCCTTTGCTGATGGCCAGCCCCAGACCGGTACTGCCCTGGGCGACTTCCCGGGCAGTCAACGTCTTGGAAAAGGCTTCGAACAAATGATCCTGAATATCGGGATCAATACCGCGACCGTTATCTTTAACCGTTACTCGCAGCTCCGCCAGGGTTTCGCTTAACTTACTGATGTCCACATGCACCACGATGTCGGAACCATCGCTGTACTTGATGGCGTTGGATACCAGGTTGTTAATGAGCTGGGCCAGTCTGCCCTGGTCCCCCCTCACCCGCACCGGTAGATTTTCAGCGAAGGTGCAACTCAGTTCCATGCCTTTTTCGTGGGCACGGGGGCCGAGTAATTCCAGGGTCTGGTCAATACAGCGCTTAACGTGAAACACACTTTCGTTGAGCTGAATCTGGCCGGACGTGATACGGGAGAAATCCACAATATCATCAATCAGGCTGAGCAAGCCCTCCCCGGACTGGACTGCCAGATTCTGGAGTTCCCGCTGTTGCGCGCTCAGCTCGGTATCATCCAACAGGGCCAGCATACCCAGAACGTTGTTCATGGGCGTTCTGATCTCATGGGTAATGTTGGACAGGAACTCCGTTTTGTATTGGCTTGCACTGTTCGCTTCACTGGCCGCGTGGGCCAGATCCCGGGCCTTGGTATGCAGCTCATGGTGCACCCTCACGTTATCCCAATGCCGGATACACAACAGCCTGGACTGACGAAGCAGCATCACCAGAATCACCAGCAAGCCCACCGCGATGGTGAGGCCATTGATATCCGCGATGACGGCGTAAGCCACAACGGTAGGGGCCAGATTGCAGAATAGCCGTACCGCGTTACGATTATTGTAAGGTGACCACTCTACGTTGTTTATGGAAGAGTAGCCGACCATATACAGCGAGAGCAGAAAGCCATTGACCGACAATTTATCAATCAGGATGATGACTGCGCAAAACATGCCCATGCACAGGGAATTGGCGATTTGCAGCACCACAAACAGCGAACGCCAGCGGGCGGGGCCAGCACCGTAGGTGGGATCAAAACGCAACGCCAGATAGAATACCGGGGCGGAAAGGCAAAACAATAACGCTCCCCAGAACGACGTCATGGCCACGTGGTGGACATAGTATCCGCCCACTGAGGCCACAAACAGAAATACCAGAATATTGGAGGCTATGAAAAACCGGCTTTGAAGTGCAAGATTCTGATCAATCCTGCGCAGAATTTTGCGATCCTTTAGGAGCTTATCGTCACGATCCATGAAATGGTGTCAATTCCAGCCAATGATTAGGTTTAGTATAGCCAGAATTGCGCACAACCCGCAGCAAACCATTGAATTCTTTATGACCAAACGCTATGAGGGTGGGAAGTTAATAGGCCTGCCGCAAAAGCCCGGCCTTAATGGCTCAATAGTAATAGGTCAATTTGAGCTGAATGTAATCATCGCTTTCAATCACACTGATTTTTCGGCTGCTATCTGCCATCCTCTGAACCTGTTGCAGCAGGTCAAGACCAAAATTGGGGTCGAATATAAATTGCAGCCCTTCATCCTCAATCAGCCCTGCCAGAAACTCCACCACTTCGTTGTAAGAATAAGCGTCTTCTCCAAACAAGGGGGAATTCAGAATATCGGCGATTGCCTTTGCATTGGTATCCGCGACTTCGGGTGTGCCTCTCTCCAACACAGAAACGGCCTGTATTTCCAACTTCAGGTCGGAGTACAGGCGCCGTTCGAATTCCAACGAGATGACCTTTTCCTCGGTGTCCGGGTCCCATAGGAATCCCCCTAGCATATTGGTGTCGTACTCATCATTAAAACTGAAACGCCCCCCTATGCCGATGTCGTGTTCAAGATAGCCGGGCGCAAGGTCCTCACGGGAATCGTGCATGAACTCGGTGATCAATGTCATGTCGATATTTGTTCCGAACAAGCCGTAAAAACTGTATTCGATTCCGGTGACCGCAGCCCAATACTCCTCCCGAGCACTGCTTACGCCAACGGCTTCGAATTTGACCGCCCAGCCTTCATAGAGGAACTCCAGCTCCACCCCAAGCTGATCCTTGTGATGGTAGTTGGGCACCAGCATTGGATTATCCAGATCGAAATTGAAGGAATACCAGGGCTCACGATCCACACCGGAAAACAGGGAAAGCCCCATTTCAACGTAGTCATTCAGGGGCCGTTGCCAACGGGCCGCCCAGTCAATGTCGTTGGGCCCGGTATCGGAGGAATACTGAGCGTTGTCAGTATCAACAAGGATCGGTGTTCGAAGGCGCCCATCGGTACCTGGATACGTGCGCTCCCGGAAGCCCAGCAACAAATAGAAATCGAACAGACCCCAATCATGCACCAAGGACAGATTAATCATAGGCTGCCCGAGCTTTTCATCATCACCGTCCACCAGATCCTGCTGGTTGATGACATCCACCAGGTTGATGAACTCAGTTTTGCCCCAGAACACCCGGGTCACTCCGGATCTGAGCTCCCAATCCTCCCCCACATGAATCCAGAGTGCTTCCCGGATATCGAAATGCGTACGTTCCGAATCCTGAAAATCCAGCAGCAAATAAGGCCGAAACGTGAACAGGTCCATGTCATCGTTCCAGGAAGTGAAATACTCAGCACTCAGCCTAAGCGCGGCAGCATGTTGGGTTTGGCCAAACTCTCCAGGGTCCTTAAAATATCGATATTCCAGACCGGTTTCCGCGCTCCATTCCCCATGCTCAAGAATCGGTTCCAATACCGCAAGGGCATTCGAGCTGTACGCTCCCACCAGGGCGCACCACAAAACACATCGAATTACGTTCATCCAAAACAACCTGCTGATCAAACATTGACCAGACCATAAACGAAAAAAAACCGCGCAAGGAATTAACCCAGCGCGGTTTCTGTATTTAACGAGCGCGTTTCAGACTGTTTTTGTTAAAATCTGATTCGCTCAAACCGGTTTTAAATTTTATATTGTTCTGTTTCAGGATAGTGCTGCGACCAGTCTGATGGTTCACCATCAGCATCTCACCCGGACGCCAGAACTTACCTTCATACTGTTTGAACCCATTGGCGGTGAGTGTTTTCAAGTGGCTCTTCTTGCGGTCATAAAACTCGGCTTTCAGGGTACGATAGTGCTCCTTGTCAACCCAGGTCACAATACGGGTATAACCGGAGTTTTTATCCACTGGATAGCTTTCCACTACAAAGCAATCCTGTCCTTCATAGCTTTCGTCCCGCAAATACTTGTAAGTGTAGTCCTCGATGGATTGCCCACCGATATCCTCAAATGAGAACTCACTGCCCATAAACGGTCCGGATTTTTTGCTGGAGGCAATTTTCTTGACTCGCTTGAGTGCCGGCAAATACAACCACTGGTCATCGTCACGAGCCTTGTGTTGATGGGTCAATAATGCTGTGCCTTTTTGGTCTTTGGGGGACAGAAAGACCATCAGCGACATATCGCCTTCATCACCCTTGCCTTCCAGGCCTTTAACGGACATCTCACGCTCACTTGTGGCCTCTTGCTTGTTCATCAGGACCATTAGCATATCCGCTTCGTTATCAACGTAGCCCTCATCCCGGTCTTCTGCCGCCTTGAATATGTTGTACCCCTTCTCTTCCGGGGTCTCTGCGAACAGGGGTGTAGCCACCAACAAAGAAAAAGAAACCAGTATACCCAATATCTTATTGTTTTTTATTAACATATTACCTCTCAAGTCCCGTTTCAGATTGACTAGCAAGCATATTAACACAGTGTATCCGGGCTACATCAACCAAAGGGACTATATATTTTCAGAAACGATCCATTAGAATATGTATACACCGGCTAATCATTCAATATGTACAACCGGCAGCCCTGAACCGCTGTTTCAATTTATTCCGTTTTCGATGCCAACCGTCCATCTGCTTGGCGGTGCCACCAGTTCGACGCAACTTGGTATAAGTTTCAATCTGTTTGGCTATCTTGGCACAATCCTTTGTCCCGCTAGATTTCGGCTTGGCCTCAATGCTTTGACAGGCAATCATGGCTACCATCACAGTCAAAACCAGTTTCCATTTCGCACCAACCAGTAGTTCCATTTGCTATACCGAGTCCTAGTTTTTGTGTGATTAAATGTGTTGAATAATCGGGTACAGTTCGGTGTATGACCTAGTGCGGTAATGAGAGACATGCGCGCAGCTTTTAAGCCGATACACCTCGACTACACAAGCCTGCCAAGTTCACCGCATCACCGACGTTTATATTGACGCTCCCGGTATCATCCCTGCAATTGCGAGCTTTAGTAAAACAACATAATTGGGCTGCTGTACTTTAGCTTAACGTAGGAAGACTCGACCGCAGTTGATGCCACTCTTCCTGAGGACAGCTCCTCAATCCAAAATCTAACGACTCCTTCCCCGAGCTCACCATTTACTTTATATGCCTTACCAGACTCCGCATGAAAAATCAGATCACCAATGGCAGTACAAGGACAGTCAATGTTGCTACGATTGAACTCCGCCTTCACAACTACGCGGTGCTGACCGGATTTCAGCTGGGTCTTATCCATATCCCGGAAGGGATCGTACCAGGGTCTACGATAACTGAGCCACAGATCATCTATATAAGTTACCTGGAATCTTGACCAGTCATTAATCCCGTTGCGGGAGGAGAAATTCGATAAACTGGCCGCCTCAGAGGGATCAGTGGGCTGAGTATAATACTGCGGATTAGACACACATCCTGACAACAGCAAGGTAAATATTATTAGCAATCGCATTGATGCCTCACAAGTGATTCTCATCCAGGAATGGTGTTCCCCACAAAAAGTAGACACTCTAACTATGCAGCCATAGCGGCTGCTTCCTCACATTCAACGGGGCTCACCCCATGGTTTGCTGAGTGCCTTCGCTTACGGTTATAAAATATCGCAATATAAGCAAATATACCCGATCTGGCTTCGTCAATCGTCCGGTAATTCTTTGGGTAGATCAATTCAACCTTCGGCCGACTAAAGAACGACTCCATCGGTGCATTGTCCCAGCAGTTTCCTTTCCGGCTCATGCTGATGCTGATTTCATTGGCTCTTAGATAATCAATATAAGCCTGTGAGCGATATTGGGTGCCTCGATCCGAATGCACGATCAGTCCTGGTGCTGTCTCACGCTGCTGTAAGGCCATATCCATGGCTTTGGATATCAGGGCCTCCGTCATCGAAGTATCCAGGCTCCAGCCCACGATTCGGCGTGAGAACAGGTCCATTACCACCGCCAAGCACAACCAACGATCCTTAACCCAGATATAGGTGATGTCGGTGGTCCATGGGATCAATTTGAACCGACAGTAAACACTATAAAACCAACCTGGAATAGCACAGAACCTTTCAAAAAGGAGCTAACTATTGGCACCTTAAACCCTCTCGACGTCTTTAGAGGCGTGTGGTTTAAAGAAAGCCCTGAAGTACGCCAACTCAGATCAGGCTTTTAATGAATTTTACACCCAGCAAAGCGATCTTTAGATGGCTTTGCCGCCCTACGCCAAAACACTCCATAAAATGGTGTGTTTGGACACTGATAACTTTGAGGGTAGGGTCTTTGGTTTTTGGTTTTGGGTTTTAATCTTTTACAGCGCTAACACTGAGTTAAGTGGCACCGTGGAGTGGAGCTGGCTTGTGCGACAATTGGCGCAGCCAATGCACAAGCGAGCGCAGCGTAACGGTGTCCACTTGAACGACTTGTTAGAAGCCCCAACGCGCGTTGTTACCATTGCTTA
>JAYZEN010000003.1:0-335437 GCA_036337295.1 Pseudomonadota bacterium | reverse complement strand
GGTCACTTTGTCTTCTTCATTGATTTCCAGAATGAGGTCGTCACTATCACGAATCACAATGATATCGTCAGGGGAAATGCCTGCACCAAACTGCAGAAGTGCACGATATTCTGCGGAGGTCTCATATTCATAGAGGGTGTCATGATCGTCACCCAGGTTGAAGATGAACGTATCCATTGCGACATCGGAAGATCCGAATACACTGACGGTACCGTCAGCGGCGATGTTGAGACGGTTACCAGATAGATGATCGTTGCCTTCCCCGCCTTCAATGATGTCAGCACCGCCTAATCCGTAAATACGATCGTCGTTATCACTGCCCACCAGGCTTTCTGCCAAGCTGGTGCCCGCCACTTCGCCGTTGGTGGATTGGAACCCCTTGCTCGCAACCCACTGGCTGGCTTCAATGGGATCACCTGTTTGAAACTGTACATAACCCAGTCGATAATAATACTGAGAGCCTTCAAACCAGCTGTCTACGGTGAGCTTGTCGGTGTCATTCAACTCAATAATGAGGTCTTTTCCATCCTGATAGAGGCTGATATCCTCAGACGAAATCCCTGTTCCAAATTGAAGTAAGGAGCACTTTTCTGCACCCGTTTCGTATTCATAAATCGTGTCGTGATCGTCCCCCAGGTTATAAATAAAAGTGTCCTGGTATCCGTCAGAAGTATTGTTTCGACTGACGGTGCCGTCAGCTGCAATATTCAGGCGACTTCCAGACACGATGTCATTGCCTGGCCCGCCTACAATGACGTCAGCCTGACCACCGCCGGCGATAATGTCGGCTTCTCCTAAACCGTAGACAACGTCTCTACCGTCGGTTCCCAGATAAGTATCCCGCCCTTCTGTCAGGGTCAGCCCCAATCCAATCTGGGCCCGCAACGCTGCAAAGCCATACACCCCAACCCCCTCAACCTCGAACTCATCCACCTGATAAGTCGCGTCCACAAACCAGTGGGTGAAGATAATGGTTTTGATGCCGCCGCTGGTGTTGGCGGTTAATCTCAGGTCATCACCGGATTGAAACATCTGGAGGTCGTCCAGCGAATTCACATCCCTGATCACCAGGCGCTCGATGGGTTCCGCCAGGCTGCTGTTATCCAGGGTTTGGGTTGCGTCGCTGCTGGCACTCAGGAACGCTGCGCTGGTGCAGTTGCTGGGCACCGTGATGTCTGCGGCACTGGCCAGGGCCAGATCGTTGATTTCGGCGCAGCTGAGGCTTGGATTGCCAGACACATCCAGGTTGTTAAGACTGGTGAGGGCACCCAGGGCATCCAACTCGGTTATGTTGTTGGCGGATAGATCCAGATCGGTCAGGTTCAGCAGATTACCCAGTGGAGCAACGTCGGTGATTGCGTTGCCGGAGACATCCAGCTGCTGCAGTGCGGTGAGTGCATTGAGCAGGCTGATGTCCGACAGGCCGGTGTTCTCCAGATCCAGTTCAGTCAGGTTCAACAGGCTGGTGATGATGCTGAGATCTGCTATCGGGTTGCCGGACAGATCCAACTGCTGCAAGGTCAGATTGTTCAACAGCTCGGTCACGTTGGTGAGACCGGCACTGTCCAGGCTCAGTTGCTGCAAGGCGGTGAGCAGGCTGATTTCGTCCAGATCGGAAAGCGTGACGCCGTTACAGGTCAGGCCGGTCACGTTCCCCAGTTCGCCGGTGTAATTCTGCAGGCTTACGGTTTTTCCGCTTTCAATAAAATCGCAGAGCGCTTCATTGCCCTGCAGGAATTGGGGCAGCGTGGTCAATGGTTTTTCGGGATTGCGGGGTGTGTCGTCATCACTGCCGCCGCCACCACCACCGCCGCCACAGGCAGTGAGTGAAGCCAACAGCAGAGCTGAACTGAGAACAGTGAGTTTGCGTGGGTTAGTCATAATGAAGTACACCTTGTAGAAACAGAAATTCCCTTTACTCGATGAGCTGGATATTCAAGTAAGCAGCGTTACGTGAACAAAGACATCCGTGGCGAAAAGAAAGCAGAGAAATTTAAGGGATGAGAAAACAGCGTGGCAAAAACTGTGTTGTAAAAACTGTGTGCCGAACCTGTGCAGGTTTCGGCACACAGTATCCAGTGGTGTTACGATTCCTGCAGCATGGCCTGCAAAATGTAGTGTGCAGCCAACCGCCCACTCTGCGCGGCGCCGTTCATGAAACCATAGTATTCATCACTGGTGTGCTCACCGGCGAACACCAAATTGTCCAGGGCAAAGTGCTGGGCTTCTTCCGGGTCATCCGCTTCGATGTACAACCACTGCTCCGCCAATTCAGTGTACTGGCCCGGTTTGAAATTGGTGTAGCCGCCGCCGATGTACGGTGTGGTATGCCAGGCGCTGCGCAGGAACTTGCCGTTGCTCACGTGCGCCAAACCGGGTATCAGGGGGGTGTACTCACTGAGCAGGGCCTGGCCCTGCTCGACGGCGGTGCCGGTATGGATGGCATCCACTTCACTGGCGCCGGCAAAAAACGTAAGGGCACCTTCCGCCAGTTCCGGTTGCCGTTGGCTGGCGTCCCACAGGAGGGAAACGCTCTGGTCGCTCCAGGCTTCCAGTTGAAAACCGGCTTCACCCAGCCACACTCGCTGGTTGACACCGGCAATCAGTTTCTCGTTGCGGCCCAGGTCCACTTCGTGAATAAAACGCTGCAGGGTCTCCGGTAATTCCAGTGCCATTTCCACCTGGCGCAGGGCGGTGAAGGGCAGCGCCAGGATGACGTAATCCGCTTCCACGTCACGGCCTTTGCTAAAACTGAGGCGATAGCCCGACTCGGTTTTGCGAATCCGGGTGAGGGCCCGCTGGGTGTGCAGTTGCCCTTTCAATACCGAGCGCAAATTCTCCACCACGGCTTCGGAACCGCCGTTGATGGCGTACATCTCATCACTGGTGCTCAACACTTCCAGGTGGTCGCCGTCCACCACCGGCAGCAGATACAGCAGTTGCAGGGCGGAGGAGTCCAATGGCTCGACGCCGTATTCCACCCGCACCGCGCCTTCGATCAAATCGCGGATATCAGGGTCGGCAGGCAGCTTGTCCTGGTGCTGGTCCAGGTACTGGGTCAGGGAAAGGTGATCAAAAATGGGGGCGTAGGTGTCCCAATCCTCATCCAGTAATTCAGCGTCCTGCATCAATTGGGCGGCCAGTGGTTGCAGTGCGGCCGCCATTTCCGCCTCGCTGCGTTTGCGCCCGCCGTAGTAATAGGCCACTGCGTCCAGCTCGGACGGCGCCTTGCGGTTGGTCAGGCTGATACCGAAGGCCTCTGCCAGGGCCAGCATGTCGTCATGATCGCTGTTCACCAGCTCGGCGCCCAGGTCGGTGTAGAGGCCGTCCCCTGCGGCGTTATGCACGGTGTGAACCCGCCCCCCGACGCGGCGGCGGGCTTCGTAGACATTGACCTTGAGGCCGGCCCGCCCCAGATGATAGGCGGCGCTCAAACCCGCCAGGCCACCGCCGATGATGGCCACCCGTTCGCTTTTGGCGCCGATGCAACCGGCCAGGCTGCCGGAGGCGACGAGCGCAGTGCTGCCCAGGGCGCTGTTGCGCAAAAAGGCACGGCGACCGGTATCGACGGCCTGCGGTGTCTGGCCGCTGGCTGCCAGGTTGGCGTCGCGGGCCTGGATAAGGAGTTTTCTGAACAGGGTGAAATGGGTGCTGTGGGCCATAGGGAGTACCGCCTTGTTTGATCTAATCGGGTTAGGTTTGCCGATAGAAAGACAGGCCAGGGTTAAACTCGGGCTGGATAAGCTGGATCTATTTTGCCCCCTATTTCACCCACTGGGCCCGTAATTGGTTGGGCGCCAGGCCGGTCCAGCGCTTGAAGCAGCGACGGAAATTGGCGGCATCGTTGATGTGCAGCAGGCGCGCCACATCCTCGTTGCTGAACTGTTGCCACTGGATCAGTTGCAGGGCGGTGAGCTTGCGGACCTGGTCGAGCTGTTGTTGATAGCTGGTGTAGTGTTTCTTCAGCAGGCGTTTCAGGCCCGAGGTGCTCATCCCCAGTTGGGCCGCGACGCGCTCCTGGCGCGGGTTTTCCACTTTCAGGGTGGTCTCCAGCAGCAGGTACAGGTGTTGCAGAAACCCCTGGGTGTGGCTCAGTTGCTGCAGTTGTCCCTGGGCCTGCTGCCGGATCATCTGTGCCGTGAGGCCACTGCCCGGGGTCAGGGGATGATGCAGGTATTGGCGGGGAATGCGCATCATGTCCATGGCCTGGTCGAAGCGGATCTGTTCCCCCAGGTGCAACCAGTACTGCTCGATATGGCGGGGCTGGGGGTAGCTGAAGCGGCACTCCCAGGGCAGCTTGCTGGCAAACAGTTGGCGGCTCAGGGCGTACACCGCCGTCATGGCGGCTTCCACCAAAAAACGCCGCTGGTGCCCCGGGCGGCAGGTATCAACCCAGAACAGGTAACCGTAATGGTCGTCCAGCACCAGCCGCGGAGCCAGCAACGGACTGAACAACGCCGCGCCGGTGGTCAGGCATTCCAACGCCTCATGCAGGGTATGGGCGTGCCGCAGTTGCTCGCTGACCGCACCATAATGGCCGGGCAAAATCCGTTGCCCGAACAGGAACGCGGTGTCCGGGTTGTCCAGCAGCCGGATGCCGTTGTCCATCAGCTGGTAAAACTGATCCGGTGTAATCTGACGCCCCGGCTCCAGCAGTTGATCCTGGAACAGGCGGGTGCCCCGCAGCAAACGATCCAGGTTGATGCCCCGCGCCAGCGCCAGGTCGATCAGGGCGGCGGGTTGCTGGTGCAGGGGGATGATGGGGGTGTCCAGTTCGTAGACCCGGTGCAGCGCGCTCATGGGCAAAACCTCAGGCCCGCTGCAGGCGGGGTGGCTGCTTGGCGTGGGCCAAGGCCAAGTGCAATCGCTCCATGAGGTGTGCGCTGTTTTCATCCTTGGCGACAACCAGCGCCGAACAGCAGGTTAAGGGAATGCGTTCACCGTTTTGCTGGTTGTGATAGGCAAAGTGGTCGACGGCAGATTTCAGGGCCTGGGCCATGGCGGTGGCTTGTTGTTCGCCGGTGTTGGGCAGCAGCATCACAAAGCGATCCCCCGCCAGGCGGAAAATCAGATCGTGGGTGCGCAGGTTCAACAGCAGGAGTTGGGTCAGTGCCCGCAGCACCGCATCCCCTTCCTGAAACCCGTGCTGGTGATTGATGCGGTTGAAGTCATCAATGTCGAGAATCACCACCGCCAACGGCAGTCGTTGCTGGCGTGCCTCCACCAGGGCCAGGTCGAGATGCTGCTTGAGGTATTCCGCGCCGCCCAGGGGTGTGACCGGGTCGAACAGGCGGTGTTCGCGAAAGGCCTTTTCCCGCTTCACCATTTGCTGGTTGATGGCCAGTTGCTCGTGATGCCAGTGGAAGATGCCCAGGGTCAACAGCAGCATGCCCACCGGCATGGGAATGGACTCCAGCCAGTGATCCCATTGCACGGACTCCGGCAGACGGATGAACTCGTCCAGGGTATCTACCCACCAGGAAAAAAACAGGCAGCCCAGGCCCAGGCTCAGCAATTGGGTGACCAGTCCGGCGGGGCGGCTTTTCAGCACCAGAATGATCCAGGCCAGGGCCAGCAGCGCGGTGCCGCCTTCGCCGATGATGTCACTCCACGACCAGAGGTCCAGCGGCTTGAAATCACCGGCACTGAGGAACGCCACCAGCGCAGCGTTGGCCAGCAGGAACAGGGTGCCCAATTTCATGGCATGGAGTTGCAACAGGGTTTTCATCGTCTGACATGAATCTGTAATCAAGTTGGCGCCAGCAAAGCAGAACTCCATGACGGTTTGGTGACAGTTCGTGAATTCGCAGAAAAAACTCAGGCCGGCGCGGCGGGGGTCAAATCAGCTCAGCGTAAATGGAGGAAGAGTACGAATTTTTGCAGCGGCTGCCGGAAGGCGCCGGTGGCGTCCGGGTTTGCCGCAAGCGGATCAGGTCGAATTAGCTCAAACGCCCGCATTTTGGCGTCGTATCGCGCTGTTTCTGCAGCGCCTGCCCAGTGGCTGTAACATTTTTGTCACCGGTGAAAATTAGCGTGCCCCACCAATATCGATCAGCCAACGCATCCTGGGGAATCCGTTATGAAATTTCGTCTTGCACTGTTACCGGCCTTGATTGCAGCCCAGACCGCTGCTCAAAGCTCCGCCTGGGCGGAGGCGCCCGCCACAGAACATCTGGATGTGGTGGGTCAGGCCGTGAGTATGGACCGTGCCATCAAAGAACAACGCAATGCGGACAGCATCGAAAGTGTGGTGCACGCCGACGGCATTGCCCAGTTACCCGACGACAATGCGGCCGAAGCCCTGCAACGGATTCCCGGGGTGTCGGTGGAACGGGATCAGGGTGAAGGTCGGTTTGTGCGGGTGCGGGGTCTGGCGCCGGACCTGAACAGCGTCACCATCAACGGCACCCTGGTGCCGGCACCGGAAGCGGACCGGCGTGCCGTGGCGCTGGATGTGTTGCCTTCAGAGTTGGTGCAGTCGCTGTCGGTGATCAAAACCCTGACGCCGGATATGGACGCCAATTCACTGGGCGGCACCATTGAGGTGGAAAGCCTGTCGGCCTTCGATCATGACGGCCTGTTTTATACCGCCACCGTGGAAGGCAGTTACGATGACAACACCGGGGAAACCAGCCCCAAACTGTCCGGCGCGGTGAGCAACCGGTTCAGCATCGGTGCCGGCCAGGACAACCTGGGCGTGGCTTTGGCCCTCAGTTGGCAGGATCGGGATTTCGGTTCCGACAACGTGGAAACCGGCGGCGCCTGGGATTTTGCGGACGGCGCCCGCCTGGAAGAGTTTGAACTGCGGGATTACCAGCTGACCCGTGAACGCATGGGTGTGGGTTTGAACTTCGATTACAAAGCGGATAGCACCACCCGTTATTACCTGCGCACCCTGTACAGCGAATTCACCGACACAGAAACCCGCCAGTCCGCCATCATCGGCTTTGATGACGCCATCGCCGAAGGCGATACCACAGATCTGGAAGCGGAACGGGAGTTGAAGAACCGCGAAGAAACCCAGGAAATCACCAGCATAGTGTTGGGCGGTGAAAAGATGCTGGGCCTGTGGACCCTCTCCGCCCAGGCCGGTTTCAGCGAAGCCAGTGAGGATACGCCGGATCATATCGCCAGCGCGGTGTTCACCCGGGAGGATGTGTTCGCCGATGCGTCGTTCCGCAATACCCGCGAACCCAGCCCCATTGTGGCTGCCGGATTTTATGATGCCGCGGAGTATGCCCTGGACGAAGTGGAAATCGAAAACCAGATTGCCGAGGATGAAGAGCGCAACATCAAAGTGGATCTGCTGCGGGATTATGCCTGGGGCAATCATCCTTCCCAATTGAAGTTCGGCGCCAAAATCAGCCGGCGGGAAAAAACCAACGACCTCAACATCGTGACCTACGGCGATTTCCCCGATGCCGGCTTTACCGACCAACAACTGAACCTGAGCCAATTCAGCAACGGCAACGTGGATTATGCCCTGGGTCAGTTTGGTCCGGCCATCAGTGCTTCGGCGGTGGAACGCTTCCTGGCCGGAGCTGAAGGAGAAGTGGATGAAGAAGGCTCCCGTTTGGAGGACTACCGCATCCGTGAGGACATCAATGCCGCCTACATCATGAATAGCGTGGACATCGCCGACTGGCGGGTGATGGTGGGCCTGCGTTACGAAGGCACTGAACAGGAATCCAAAGGCACGGGGTTTGAGAACGACGAGTTTGTCGAGCTGAATTCCGACAACGATTACGACAACTGGCTGCCGGGTCTGCACCTGCGTTACCGCATGGGCGAAGACACCCAGTTGCGGTTCGCCTGGACCAATGTGGTGGTGCGCCCCACCTTCGACCAGATCCGACCGGGCGTGTACGACGCCGATGACGAATACGAAGCGGGTAACCCCAACCTGGACCCACTGGAATCCAGCAATTTGGATCTGGGCATTGAACATTACCTGGGGCGCGCGGGTGTGGTGTCTGCGTTCATCTTCTACAAGGATATCGAAAACTTTATTTATGAAACGGACCTGGCGGGCTCGCCGGCGTTTGCGGATTACGATGAGGCAATCACGTGCGCCAACGGTGACAGCGCCAGCCTGTACGGCATCGAGTTGGCCTATTCCCAGAAACTGGAGCAACTGCCGGTACCCTTCAACGGTGTGATTGTGGGTGCCAACCTCACCTTCACTGAATCCGATGCGGACATCAGCGGTTACGCCGACGGCGAGTATCACAACCGTTCCATCGAGCTGCCCAACCAGTCGGACACCGTGGGCAACCTGATGCTGGGCTGGGAAAACGAAAGCCTGAGCATGCGACTGTCGGCCAACTACAAATCCGAATACCTGGATGAAGTCTCCGGCTTCGGTTCGGATCAGAACGATGTGTTTGCGGAAAGCCAGACCATTGTCGATTTCAGTGCCAGCTATTTTGTCACGACTCAGCTGCAGGTGAAGTTTGAAGCGTTGAATATTACCGACGAGCCCTACTACACCTATGTGAATCGCAATCGCTACAACGCGCAATACGAAGAATACGGCCCCACCTACAAACTGGGCCTGACCTTCACCCAATTCTGAAACAGGACACGATTCGAAACATGAACATCAGGTACACAGTTTGTTATGGAATGGGTTCTAAGCTGGCATCTTTACGGGTATGGCTGCTGGCGTTGAGCCTGGCGGGTTGTGCCGGCAACGCAGTACTGCCGTCAGCACACACCTGGGCGCCGCAATCGCCCTGGCCCATTGAAGACATCCGCCTGTTGCCTCAACCAGTGGGGAAATCTGGCGGGGATCGGGTCATGGTCAGTGAACAGGCCGGGCTGCTGCTGCTGAATCCACAGGGCGCCGCCGTGGCGCAACTGCCCGGCAGTTTTGAGCGCCTGGATGTGCGGGTGCAGCAGGAGCAACAGGAACAAGTGCAAGTGGCCACCTATGACCGGGATCGTCAACAGGTGATGTTGGTGACTTACCGCGCCGCCGAAAACCAGTGGCAAGCACCGCGCTGGATACCGGCCCAGGCGTTCGCGGTGGAGGGATTGTGCCTGTACCAGCGGGAGCAATTAACGTTTGTGTTCGTTTTGGGAACCGAGGGACAGGGAAGTCAACTTTTGGTGGCGGACGCAAACGGTTGGTTGGAGACGCCGCGCTCGGTTCGGCCCATCGCGGTACCGCCGGGGGCAGAGCATTGTCAGGTGGATGACCGCGGCCAGTGGCTGTACATCAGCGAACCCCATACCGGCGTGTGGCGTTATCCCGCAAACGAGGAAGTGGAAGTGCAACGCCAACCAGTGGCGATGCGGGCGCCGTTCGGACAGTTGAGCCAGGGCGCCGATGCGTTGGCCTTGAGTTCCGAAGGCATGCTGCTGCTGGATGCGGCCGCCGGCAACCTGTACCGGATTACTGGCCAGGATGCGGAGCACTGGCAAGTACAACAATCCTGGCCCCTGCAGGCGCAGGTTGCCATGGCCGAGCCACAACAGGTGTCCCTGCGTGAAGAGGCCAACACCTGGTTGCTGTTGTTACTGGATGACGCTCAACAGGCGTGGCAGCTGCGGTTGCCCAAGCCCACCGCGCCGTCATCGCAGCAGACCGCCCGCGCAGGCAATCCTGTGATCCCCGTGCTGCAACCCAGTGCGCAAACTGCGCCGGTTCAACAGCGGGGTGATGCAGCGGACGATCCTGCCATCTGGGTACACGCAACGGACCCCGCACAGAGTCGGGTGGTGGGCACCAACAAGCAGCGGGGTCTGCTGGTGTACGACCTGGCAGGCAACCTGGTGCAGAGCCTGCCGGTGGGCCGCCTCAACAATGTGGATCTGCGTTACGGTGATGGGTTCGATGTGGCCGTGGCCAGTAACCGCGATCTGAATACCGTGTCGGTGTTCCGCATCGAGCATGGCAGCGGTCACTTCACACATGTGGGGGAGATGCCCACCAATTTAACAGCCATCTACGGCATCTGCCTGTATCAACCGGCCGCCAATGAATGGCAGGTACTGGCCAACGACAAAGATGGCACCTTCCAACAGTATCGTCTTGCCATCGTCGACCAGCAGGTGCAGGGAGAGCTGTTGCGGCAGTTCGCCCTGGACAGTCAGCCGGAAGGCTGTGTGGTGGATGATGCCCGGCATGCCCTCTTTGTGGGGGAAGAGGACACCGGTGTCTGGCGTCTGGATGCGCGCCCGCAACAAGCCGAGCCAGGGCCTTTGCAAAAAACGCCGGTGCTGATGGTGGGTGAGGTGTTGAAAGCGGATGTGGAGGGCCTGGCCCTGTATCAGGGGGACCGGTCGTATCTGGTGATCTCCAGCCAGGGCAACGACAGCTATGTGGTACTGGACAGCGAGCCGCCCTATGCGCTGCAGGGTGTGTTCCGTATCGGGTTGAACGCAGCACTGGGCATCGACGGTGCATCGGAAACCGATGGCCTGGAAGTCACCGCCGCCAATCTGGGGGCGCCCTATGAGGACGGTTTGCTGGTGGTGCAAGACGGGCGCAAACGCATGCCGGACGGCAACCAGAATTTCAAACTGGTGCCCTGGTCTGCGGTGAAGGCCGGTCTGCAGCTTGCCCCTTAACGGTTTTGTCATGAATCAGACATGCAAATGCAATAGTGTAATGTTCGAGGTATAGAAACGTGTCGACGGTGGTGGAAAATATGTCGGTGTCCAGCCTGATCGCGGATGCCAGCCCCTTGGTGCAAGGGGTGATGCTGGTGTTGTTGCTGGCGTCCCTGGTGTCCTGGTTTTTTATTGTGTTGCGGGCCGGCAGTCTGCGGGGGGATGTGCGGGATCTGCAGAGGTTCCTGCAGCACTTCCGCGATGGCGACGGCATCAGTGAACTGCGGGCGGACCCGCGTTCCGCAGTGGCGCAGATCTTCAACGCCGGTATGGATGAGTACAGCCATTTGAGCGCTCACGCCGGAGTGCCCCCTGGGGCCGTTCTGGAAGGAGCCCAGCGGGCCATGCGCATGGCCATCGCCCAACAGGAGGAGCGCCTGGATCAGGCATTGCCGTTCCTGGCCACGGTGGGCTCCACCAGCCCCTACATCGGCCTGTTCGGCACCGTGTGGGGCATCATGAATTCCTTCATCGGTTTGTCCGGCGCCCAGCAGGCCACCCTGGCCGCCGTGGCCCCGGGCATTGCCGAAGCACTGATCGCCACCGCCATCGGCCTGTTTGCGGCGATTCCGGCGGTGATTGCCTACAACCGGCTCAGTTCCCGCTCGGAAATGCTGTTGAGCCGCTACCTGAGCTTTGCCGACGAAGTGCTGGCCCGGCTGCACCGGCGCCTGCATACGGCGAAGGCCTGAAGGAGCATCCCATGGGAGTGTATCGAGCCGGGCGCAAACCCAAAGCCGAAATGAACGTGGTGCCCTACATCGACGTGATGCTGGTGTTGCTGGTGATTTTTATGGTGACGGCACCCATGCTGACGCCTCAACATGTGCCGGTGGAGTTACCCAAAGTGGCCAGTGCGGCGTTGCCATCCCTGGCGCCGCAGCAGATTGTAACGCTCACCGTGCAGGAGGACGGTGGCTACCATTGGCATGTGGGCAGCGAGTTGAATGAGCAAGACGTTACCGACAGCGCCATGTCCCTGCCGCAGATGAGTCAGCGTATTCAAATGCTGGTGGCGTCCGACCCGCAGACCCGGGTGTTTATCCGCGCCGACACCCACGCTGACTATGGTCACGTGGTGGCCGCCATGTCTGCCCTGCAGCACAACGGGATCACCCGCCTGGGCCTGTTGACGGAAACCCCCTGATGATCAGCGCCGGCAGCACCGTTTCCCTGTTGGACCGAATCGATTTGCTGGGCGCCGGACTGGTGTCGGTGATGCTGCATTTTGTGCTGGCACTGGTATTGTTCTGGAGCTGGCAACCCCTGCCGGCTCCCCCCAGTGCCCAGCAGGTGTTGCAGGCAGAGTTGTACCGGCCGGCACCAGCCCCGGCACCACTCCCAACACCACCCCCAGCGCTCGCCCCGACACCGGGTGTGGAGCTGCCGAGGCCCGTTCCTCCCCCCGAACTCGCGCCCGAACCCCCACCAGAACCCGCTGCAGCGGAACTGGCGCGCCTACGAAAAGAGCGTTTGGAGCAGCAGAAACGTAAGCAGCATGAGCGTGAGGAACAGGCTAAACAAGAACAAGCCAGGCGAGAACAAGCCAGGCGAGAACAAGCCAGGAAGGAACAAGAGAAAGCCGCACAGCTCGCAGCACAACAGGCCGCACAACAAGCTGAGGAGCAGGCTCGCCTGGCTGCAGAGCGCTGGGCCGCCAACAACCACAGTTATGCCGCCCTGGACAAGCCGACGCCGGACTATCCCACCCAGGCCCTGGATCGGGGCATTGAAGGGGATTGCACGGTGGAGTATACCGTGACCGCCCAAGGGTCTGTTGCCGCCCCCAAAGTGGTGGGACAATGTCATCCCCTGTTTATCCAGCCTTCCCTGCGGGCCGCCCAGGCGTTTCGTTATCAGCCCGCCCGGGTGGACGGCAAAACCCAGCCGGTAAGCGGGGTACGCAACACCTTCCATTACCGTATTGAAGCGGTTCAGTGAAGATGAAAAAGTCCTGTGTGAAAAAGCCCTGTGGGTGTTAACCCGTACGTGTTAACCAGTACGTTCAAAAAAAGGAGCCAGCGTGACGGCCACTGACGATACCGACCACCAGCCGGTCAACCCCAGACCCCAACTCCGCCTGACGCGACGGCAGGTATTGCAGGGCAGCCTGGGTGCGTCGCTGTTGGGGATGCTGGGGGCCTGCAGTACCGGTCAGGATGCCGCCGGTCAGCCGCTGTTGGGCTTCACCTCGGTGCCGGTGCAGACCGATCCCCGATTTGATCAGGTGCAAGTGGCGCCCGGCTATCAGGCCCGCCCCTTCTTCTCCTGGGGTGATCCGGTATTGCCGAATGCAGCGCCCTGGCGCGCGGACGCCGGCAATAACTGGCAGGAACAGGAGGGCCAGGCCGGCCAGAACCACGATGGCATGCATTTCTTCCCGTTTCCGGAAACCCTGTCCGCTGCAGGCTTGGGTTCGAGTTCAGGTGCAAGTTCAAATTCAAATCCAGGCCGAGGCCTGCTGGTGGTCAATCACGAATACGTCAATCCCACCCTGCACCCCAACGGCTTTTCCTGGGTGGAGGGCAAACGGCCGGCGGATGAGGTGCGCAAAGAGCAGGCCGCCCACGGGCTCAGCATCATTGAAATTCACCAGGATGCCGCCGGCCAATGGCAGACCGTGCCCGGCTCCCGTTTTAACCGCCGCCTCACCGCCAACACCCCCATGGCCATCGCGGGCCCGGCAGCAGGACACTCCTGGCTGCGCACCGTCGCCGACCCGAGCGGCCGCCGGGTATTGGGCACGCTGAACAACTGTTCCATGGGGGTCACCCCCTGGGGCACCTACCTGATGTGCGAAGAAAACTGGCACAAGTATTTCTATAACGGCGATGCGGCGGATCATCAGGGGCGACCCTCCCATTGGCGCAACGGCGTGCCCACCCGCGGTGGCCAAACCTACCAGGGCTGGGAAACGGCGGACCCCCGTTTTGATGCCACACCGCGCCCCGGGCAGCCCCATGCCGGCTATGTGAACGAACCGCACCGCTTCGGCTGGGTGGTGGAGGTGGACCCGTTTGACCCCACCAGCACCCCCATCAAGCGCACGGCCCTGGGCCGTTACAGCCGGGAATGCGCCACCGTCGTCGTGGGTGCGGATGGCACGATGGCGGTGTACTCCGGTGACGACACCCGGGGGGAATACATCTACAAATTCGTGCCCCGGGAGGCCTACGCTCCCCTGCAAACCGAGTACGACGGGTCACGGCTCGACCGCTCCCTGCTGGATACCGGCACCCTCTATGTCGCCTGTCTCAACGAAGACGGCAGTGGCCAATGGCGGGCGCTGGTGTGGGGGCAGAACGGACTCACCCCGGAGCACGGCTTTGCCGATCAGGCCCAGGTGCTGATCAATGCCCGGCTGGCGGCGGACCAACTGGGGGCCACCCCCATGGACCGGCCGGAATGGGTGGCCATCCATCCCCAGAGCCGGGATGTGTATGTCTCGCTTACCAACAATAAAGACCGGGGCAGCAGGCAGCCCCTGCACCCGGCCAACCCCCGGGCCAACAACCTGCATGGCCAGATCCTGAAACTGCAGGAGCAGGATGCTAACCCCGCGGCCACCCGCTTCCGCTGGGAGCTCTTCCTGCTGGCGGGGGACGCCCCCGGGAAGTCCGCGCCAGCACGGGATAACCACGTCGGCAACATCCGCGGGGATGTGTTTTCCTCCCCCGATGGCCTGGCCTTTGATCAGGCTGGCCGCCTGTGGATTCAAACCGATTACGATGATGAGGCGCCGCAGAACGCCAACATGGGCTGCAACCAGCTGCTCTGTGCCGACCCGGTGAGCCGCGAGGTGCGGCGCTTTCTGGTGGGCCCCCGGGGCTGCGAGATCACCGGCATCACCTTCGCACCGGACCAGCGCACCCTGTGGATCAACATCCAGCACCCGGGCATCAGTTACCCCGCCAGCGACGGCAAAACCCGGCCCCGCTCCACCACCGTGGTCATCACCAAGGACGACGGGGGCGTGATCGGGTCTTGATGACGGGCTCTTCCTGACGGGCTCGGAACCATTACCAACTGACCGATTCGCTCACCTCGACAGTAACAATGACCAATTGGCCACCCCCGGCAAATTGTATACAATCTTTTCCTTTTTTTGAGGGAAGTAAAGATGACTGCAGACACCCTGTTGAGCCGGGAAGACCGCGAGCTGCTCCGGGATACCTTCCGTAAGTTCCTGAAAAATGAAGTGGAACCCTACTACGCCCAGTGGGAGAAGGAAGAGATCTTTCCCCGTGAGCTGTGGCACAAGCTGGGTCAGAATGGCTTCCTGGCGGTGGATGTGCCGGAAGAGTACGGCGGTTACGGGGCGGACTTCGCCCTGTCGGCCATCATCATCGACGAATTCGCCCGCAACAACTACATGGCACTGGCCTCCAGCGTGTCGGTGCATTCCGACATCGTCACACCCTACATCCTGCATCTGGGCAGCGAGGAGCAAAAACAGCAGTGGTTGCCGAAGATGGTGAGCGGGGAAGCGGTGGGCGCCATCGCCATGACCGAACCCGGTGCCGGTTCCGACCTGCAGGGCATGCGCACCTCCGCCGTGTTGAAAGATGGCCAGTACAGCATCAACGGGCAGAAGACCTTCATCACCAACGGCCAGCATTGTGACGTGATTGTGGTGGCCGCCAAAACCGACCCCGACGCCGGCGCCAGGGGCATCACCCTGTTCACCGTGGACGCCACCCTGCCCGGCTTCGAGCGCGGTCGCAACCTGGAGAAAATGGGCCTGCACTGCGGCGACACCTCAGAGCTGTTTTTTGACAGCGTCACCGTGCCGGAAGCCGAAATCCTGGGTGGTCTGGGTAAAGGCTTTGCCAATCTGATGAATGAGCTGCCGCGGGAGCGCCTGATCCTCGCCATCAGCGCCATCATGGCCTGTGAAGGCATGATTGAATCCACCGTGGAATACGTGAATGAGCGCAAGGCGTTCGGCATGGCGGTGTCCCAGTTCCAGAACACCCGCTTCAAACTGGCGGACCTGAAAACCCAGGTGGAAGTGAACAAGGCCTACATCCAGCAGTGCATCGGCAAGTATGAACAGAGTGCGCTGTCGGCGGTGGAAGCCTCCATGGCCAAGCTGTCCACCACCGAACTGCAATCCAAAGTGGCCGATGAATGTCTGCAGTTGTTCGGTGGCTACGGTTACATGATGGAATACGGCATCTCCCGTGCGTACATGGATGCCCGCATCCAGCGCATCTACGGCGGTACTTCCGAGATCATGAAGGAAATCATCGCCCGCTCCTTGGTGGGTAAATAAGGCAGCCGGATAACATCAGCCTATGACCGATGCCCTGAAATCCACCCGCTCCCTCAACGTCACCGAAGCCCTGCGGGAACTATTGCTGCAGGGCGAGTTTGATCCCGGCACCCGCCTGCAGGAAACCTGGCTGGCAGAACGCATGCAGGTGTCGCGCACGCCGATCCGGGAAGCGTTGCGGGTGCTGGCCAAGGATGGCCTGCTGGAATACGCCCCCAACAAAGGCTATTCCGTGCGGCGCTTTTCCCTGGAGGACATCGTCAGTGCGTTCCGGGTGCGCTCCGTACTGGAAGGCCTGGGCTGTCGTTTGATTGCGGAGCGGGGCCTGTCGGAGGCGTTGCGCGCCACCCTGCAGTCCACCCTGCAAAGCGGTGAAAACCTGTTGCAAAGTGGCCAACTGGAGCGGGGGGAGTTTGATGAATGGCGGGAGATGAACAAAGCTTTTCACCTCGCCATCCTGCTGGAGACCCACAATGAATTGCTGGTGCGGTTCGCCAAACAGTCGCGCAATATTCCCATCGTGTTCAATGGTTCGTTTCGCTGGTACAGCTTGCGGGAATTTCAGCGGGCCCACGATCACCATCAGGTGATTTTCGACGCCATGAACAATCAACAGGCGGAGCGGGCGGATTTTATGATGCAGGAACACGTCATGCACGCTGCCCATATCCTGAAAAAAAATTACAAAGATTGAATGCTATCAGAGAGGAAACCCTATGAGTTCGTTGTTTACTGTGGAAGGTCGCGTTGCCCTGGTCACCGGGGGCACCAGCGGCATCGGCTACATGATTGCCCAGGGCCTGGTGAAGAACGGCGCCAAAGTCTATGTGGCGTCGCGCAAGGCAGAGGCCTGCGCCAAAACGGCTGAAGAGCTGTCAGCCTTCGGCTCCTGTATTGGCATCCCTGCTGATCTGTCCAGCGAACAGGGTTGTCTGGATCTGGTGAACGCCATCCAGCAGCAGGAAGGCAAACTGAATATTCTGGTGAACAACGCCGGAGTGACCTGGGGTGCGCCGTTGGCACAGTACCCCGGTGAAGCCTGGGATAAAATCCAGAACCTGAATGTGAAATCCGCGTTTGTCATGACGCAGAAATGTTTGCCCATGCTGGAAGCGGCCGCCAGTGCCGACGATCCGGCGCGGGTCATCAACATCACCTCGGTGGCCGGGCAAATGTACGGCAGCATGCAGGCCTATGCCTATGGTCCCAGCAAGGCGGCACTGAATCACCTCACCAAAATCCTCGCCGGTGAACTGGCGGCCAAGCACATTACCGTCAACGCCATTGCCCCCGGCGTGTTCCCCAGCCGCATGACCACCTTTGTGTTGAAGGATGAAAAGATGGCGGAACAACAACGTCAGGCAGTGCCCCTGGGCCGCTTGGGTGAACCCCGGGATATGGAAGGCCTGGCGGTGTTCCTGTCCTCCCCGGCCGGTGCCTACATCACCGGGAACGTGATTGCCCTGGACGGCGGCACTGCGGTGAAATCCCCGGACATCATCTAGGTATTCATCCAAGTATTCATTCTTCCATCAGGGCCAGCGAATCGTCCACCACGCGCTGGCCCAGTTGCGGATCAAACACCTTTTCCCAGATTCCCTTGGCGGGTTTTTTGTTGAAGGAAAAGAGGGTGCCGGATGCCGCTCCATGGGGTTCCGCCAGAATCCACGTAGCGGCTTCTGCCGAGCGCTGTGTGGTACTGCTCTCCGGCAGCAGCCAGGCCAACAGCGGCAGAATGTACTTCCAACCAAACACTTCCACCGCTTTTTGAGTGCGGACCAAACCGGTACCTGCCATCAAGCCCGGGTCCAGGCAATACACGGCCGTCTCCTGCTGGGGAATGCGTTTGGCCAGCTCCACCGTGGTCACCATATTCAGGAACTTGGAGGTGGCGTAGCGATCCATCCCGGCTTGCCGTAGGGAAACCGATTTACCGTTGCTGTCGTCAACTTCCCCGCGAATACTGCTGGCCACCGATTCAAACTGCGCGCCCCGAAAACCGAACATCCCGGCGGTGAAGTTTTTCGGGTGATGACTGCCGCTGCCCACAAACAAGACCCGCCCCTGATGCAGATGGGGCAATAATCCCTGGGTCAGCTTGAGGGCGGCCAGGTGATTCACCGTCATGGTTTCCTCAAAGCCTTCGTGGGGAGTGAAGCGGGTGCTGTCCACTATCTGGATACCGGCGTTGTTCATCAATCCGGCGATGGGGGTGTCCCAGGCTTCGACAAAACGATCCACTGCGCTGAGGTTCGCCAGATCCAACGGCAGAATCTGCACCGGGTGTTGCCAGTGCCGGGTGAGTCGGCGGGCTTTGTCCGCATCGCGTACTGCCAGCACCACACGGGTGTCCGGCCGTTGCGACAGTCGTAGCGCGGTGGCCAGCCCCAGGCCACCGGTGGCGCCGGTGATGATATAAGTGTGCATAACCACATTCCTGGTTGAGGGTTGTGGCATAATCCTATGCGCTCAGGGACAGAACGGGAATTCGCATCCGATGCCGAACAAGACGCAACGCTTAAAGCCCCGTAAAAAGCCGGTTCAAGCCCGCTCCGCCTTTACTGTGGACGCGATTTTTGAAGGTTGTATTCAGGTTTTGCTGAAAGAAGGTCCGGAGCGGCTTACCACCACCAAGGTGGCTGAATGCGCCGGGGTGTCCGTGGGCACCCTGTATCAATACTTCGGTGACAAATACAGTTTGCTGGCTGGTGTACTGGAGCAACATGTACAAGCCATTGCCCGGCAGGTGGATGCGGCCTGTGACGCCAGTATGGGCGCCCCCCTGGAAACCGCCGTACGCAATCTGGTATGCGCATTTTTTGCCGCGAAAATGGAACGTCCGGATGTGTCACGGGCACTGTATTCCGTGTCGGCGGAGCTGGAAGGCAATGCGCTGGTGATGCGCTACACCCAGCAGTCCCAGACCCGCATTGTGGCGCTGTTGCAACGCATTCCTGGCCTTACGTTATCCGATCCCATTACCGCCAGCTTCCTGTTGACCACCATGTTGATCGGGCCAACCCAGGCGTTGCTGACGGTGAACGCACCACCCGCCTACATCGATAGGGTGCGCGAGGAGGCCATCGCCATGGCCACTGCCTATCTGCGCCTGCACTCAGCCTGATTAAGCAAAAGCATCACCGCTATTTTCAATAGGAGTGACGCTACCCCTGCAGGGTTTGCTATGCTGAATAGAGTTAACATTGACTATTGCGCAGAGTATTGTCCTGATGGCGCCACAATGGAAAAGCCGAATTGCCGGGTTGTTGGTGACGGCGGGTTTGCTCGGTTTGAATCCAGCTCAGGCGTATACCAACGAAGAACTGTTCTCATTATCATTGAGTGAGCTGATGGCCGTTCCGGTGACCGGAGCCACCCTGCAGCCGGAAACCCTGAGCAGCGTTCCCGCCGCCGTTACCGTATTCGAGCGCAAACAGATTCAGCGCTACGGCTTTCGTACTCTCACCGAACTGCTCAACTATGTGGCGGGTTATCAGGTCCAGCGATCCGACACCAGTGCCTATCATCAGTCCGTCTCCAGTCGCAGCCTGAAAGCCAATGGTGATGGCCGCGAATTGCTGGTGCTGGTGGACGGGCAGCGCCTCAACAATGACTGGACCGGCGGCGCTAATGGTTTGCTTTCCCACTATTCCCTGGCCAACGTGGAACGGGTGGAAGTGATCAAGGGACCGGGATCGGCCATCTACGGTTCCAACGCGTATGCGGGGGTGATCAACATCATCACCGGCATGCGGAATCAAGCCCGGATCGGCGTCGGCACCGATCATACCACCCTGTTGCAGGCCCAGTTTGATCAAACGCTGGGGTCCCTGGACCTGGCGGGCTTTGTCTCCCGGCAGGATCAGGATGGGGATGATTACCAGGTGCGGGACCCGCTCACCGCGGCAACGGTTCAGGTTCGTGATCCCTTTGCGGCGGAGCAGGTTTACCTCAAGGCTGGTTGGGGGGATTTCGACCTGATGGCCAGTCACCAGCAAAACCAGGCGGAGGATTTTTACGTGCTGGGGTTTGTCTCCGGTGAGGTGAATCATCTGGATGTGACCCAACAGTATCTGCGCCTGGCCTACCGCACTGAGCTGAGCGCTCAACTGCAGCTGTCGGCGCAGGCGTTTGTATCGCGGTATCGGTTTGACGTGGAAGGCCGGATTGCCCCGGAGCCCCTTGCCACTGACATTGTCGGTACAATTCAGGAGGAGGACCGCGGTGTGGAGGCGCAACTGAGGTATCACGGCTCTGGTGCGCAACAGTTGCTGTTGGGGCTGGAATACCGCCATCCGGAACTGACGGATACAGACGCTTATACAGAAGGATTCGCAAACCAATACCTGCCCCAGGGCCCGGAGGACGGACGCATCATCAAGGGTGCGTTTGTCCAATATCAGGATCGGCTGTGGCAGGATCTGGAGTATATCCTGGGTGCCCGCTATGACAGCTACAGCAATGTCGGCTCCCACTCCAGCCCGCGGCTGGGTTTGAACTGGTATGTGCATCCCGATCACGTGCTCAAACTCTTGTACGGGGAATCCTTCCGTGCGCCCAGTCGCAGCGAAACCGATATTCTCAACAGCAGCGCCATCGTCGCCAATCCGGATCTGCAGCCGGAAGTGTTTTCCAATGTGGACCTGATCTGGCAGTTCAGCAACGATCAGACCTATGTTTCGGCGGGGTTCTTCTATAACGAAATCGAAGACGCGGTGCGCGCGTCCCAAGCCACCCCCTCCATGCCCCTGAACGAAGGCAGCGGCCATTCACACGGTGTTGAGCTGGAGTGGTTGCAGGCCTTTGCCCAGCATTGGGAACTGCGGGCTAACCTGATGAAACTGCTGGACTACGAACGGGAGTTTTACACGGATGCGGATCTGGCGGCGGGGCTGATCCTGAGTTACGAAGGTTCAGACTTTGGATTGTCTTTGCTGTCCCGTTACCAGGGGTCACGCTGGGATCCCAATCAGGGGCCGGACGGTGGTTCCGAGCTGGGCTCCCGCTGGCAATGGGATCTGGCGGCACATTATGCCCTGACCCCCAGCCTGGCAATGGAGCTGAACCTGTATAACCTGCTGGACAGTGAAGACGACGGTATGGCGTACAACGCGGCGGTGATCGGGGGGGTACCTGAACCGGGCCGCAGCGCCTTGCTCAGTTTCACCTGGAGCGGTGCCCGCTGAAGGTCAGCCCGCATCCACCTGGTCAGAAGCATGATTGTGGTGCTTGTCGGCATACATCCGTTCATCCACCAGCGACACCATGCGGTCGATGGCGGTTATTTCCTCTACCCCGAACAGGCGATAGCCGATGCTGACGCTGGGCTTCAGCGCTTCCAGCTCCCCGGTGCTGAGGTTGGTCAGCTCGGAACGGATGCGGGCCGCCATTTTTGGCAGGGCCTGGGCATCACCGGGCATCATCACCACCACAAACTCGTCGCCGCCGATGCGGCCTGCCACATCGCTGTCCCGCAACACATTATGTATCGCTGTGGCCAGGGCGGAGATGGCTTTGTCCCCCAGGCGGTGGCCATACTGGTCGTTGATCTGTTTGAGCCGGTCCAGATCCAGGTACATCACCCCTACGCTTTGCTTCAGGCGCTGGGCCAGGCGCACGTGCTTCTCCGCCTGCATGAAAAAGCCACGGCGATTGAGCAGGCGGGTCAGTTCATCCTTGGTGGACAATTCCAGCAACTGTAAAAACTGGCTATTGAGGAGCAGATCCCCTTCCACCAGATCGCGGAACTGCCACAGCAACTCTTGATAGGTGCGGTTGTAGTGGGTGACGGCAAAATCCAGCACGCAAATCGTGCCAAAACAGGCGCCGTCAGGCCAATAGATGGGGACCCCAAGAAACGAATTGATACGGTGGGACTGCACCACCGGGTTATCCTGCCATTCCGGCATGGTGGTGGCGTGATTCACGTACAGAGGCCCGGCCAGGCGGATCACCTCGGCACTGAACAGCTTCGCCTCTTTGGCAAAACGTTCGCCAGCCTGATAGGGCGAGTTTGCGTTCCTGTTGCCGATGACAACCTGGTAGCCGTGGGAGGTGGACTGGATAATATAAACTGCAGGGGATTCATACAGTTTCGCTACCAGATCCACTGTGGTCTGCCACTTTTTCAGGGAAATCATCGGATTCTGTTGTTCAAGAATCCATTCGTCACGATTGAACATAACCGATGATCTAACTTGGTGGGTGTTGTCCTCAGTATAGTCAGATTTAGAGTGCACAGGTGTGTTCAATGCTCAAATCGGAATAAATTCACAATACTCTGCGTAATAAACGGGCAAATTGTGGCTTTAACGTGCCCATTAATGACGCCAGAACATCGGGGTGAACAACACCAGCAAGGTGAAAATCTCCAGTCGGCCCAACAGCATGGCGAAGCACAGTATCCATTTGGCGGTGTCGCTGATCTCACCGTAGTGCACCGAGACCGTGCCGATACCCGGGCCCAGATTGTTGAGGCAGGCGGCCACCGCGGAAAAGCCGCTGATGAAATCCAGCCCGGTGGCCAGCATGGCCAGGAACAAGACACAGAAGCTGATCAGGTAGATCCCGAAAAATCCCCAGACCGCCTCGATCACCCGATCCGGTACCGCTTTGTTGGAGAGCTTGATGATCATCACCGCATTGGGGTGGATCAGGCGGCGGATTTCCCGCAGGCCCTGCTTGAACATCAGGTACACCCGAATCGCCTTGATGCCACCGCCGGTGGAGGCGGCACAGGCGCCCACAAAACTGCCCATGATCAGGGCGGTGGCCAGCAGCGGGTGCCAGGCTGAGAAATCCGCGACCCCGTAACCGGTGGTGGTGCCGATGGAGACGGTTTCGAACAGGGCGTGGCGGGCTGCCAGCAACGGATCGGAATATTCATTGGTGAGCAGCAATCCGACGAACACCAGCAGGCTGATGCTCAACAGCACCGTGATGTAGAAGCGGAATTCCGGGTCCTGGAAATAGGAAAAAACATTACGCCGCCGCCACGCCACAAAATGCAGGCCGAAGTTCACCCCCGCCAACAGCATGAACAGCACCGTCACCAGCTCGATGCTGGTACTTTGGAAATAGCCGATGCTGGCGTCGTGGGTGGAAAACCCGCCGATGGCCACGGTGGAAAAACTGTGGCTGATGGCATCGAACACACTCATGCCACAGAGCCAGTAAGCCAGGGCACAGGCCAGGGTCAGCGACACATAGATGTACCAGAGGGCTTTGGCCGTCTCGGTAATGCGCGGAGTAAGCTTGTTATCCTTCACCGGGCCGGGGGCTTCCGCCCGGTACAACTGCATACCGCCCACACCCAGCATGGGCAGGATCGCCACTGCCAGCACGATGATTCCCATGCCCCCCAGCCATTGCAATTGCTGGCGATAGAAGAGGATGGATTTGGGCAGCGCGTCGATGCCGCTGATGACGGTGGCACCCGTGGTGGTCAAACCGGAAATGGATTCAAACACCGCATCCGCCACATCCATGTGGGGTTCATCCCCCAGCATAAACGGAATGGCACCGAACAGCCCCAGCACAGTCCAGAACAGCACCACCACCACGAATCCATCCCGCACCCGCAAATCCTGTTTGCGGTTCTGCACCGGCAGCCAGCACAGCAGGCCCGCCACCAGGGTGATGGCAAAAGCGTATATGAACTGTTGGGCGCCACCGTCTTTGTAGATCAGGGCCACCAGGGCCGGCAACAGCATGGTGCTGCTGTAGACCATCAGCAGCAGGCCAAGAATGCGAAGGATGACGGCTGGATGCATGGTTGCGTTGGGTTCCCCGGTTTAAAAGAAAGTGATGCCCACCTGGAAGAGCCGTTCCACATCCTGGATACGACGCTTGTCGATCAGGAACAGCACCACGTGATCGTCGGATTCCACCACAATGTCGTCGTGGGCGATCAGCACCTGATCCTGGCGCACAATGGCGCCGATGGTGGTGCCTTCCGGCAGGTCAATGTCGCCGATGGCTTTGCCCACCACCTTGGAGGACTTTTCGTCACCGTGGGCAATGGCCTCGATGGCTTCCGCCGCGCCCCGGCGCAGCGAATGCACGTTGGCCACGTCGCCGCGCCGCACGTGGGTAAGCAGGCTGCCGATGGTGGCCTGTTGTGGTGAGATGGCAATGTCGATATCGCCGCCCTGCACCAGATCCACATAGGCGGGGTTGTTGATCAGCGTCATCACCTTGCGTGCGCCCAGGCGCTTGGCCAGCATGGAGGACATGATGTTGGCTTCGTCGTCGTTGGTCACCGCAATGAAAATGTCGGTGTCCTCCACGCTTTCCTCCAGCAGCAGATCCTGGTCCGAGGCGTTACCGCGGATGACGATGGTTTTATTGAGTTTCTCCGCCAGGAACTCGCAACGACTCTGGTTGCGCTCGATGATTTTCACCTGATAGCGGCTTTCCAGCGCCTCACACAGGCGCTCGCCGATGTTGCCGCCGCCGGCGATGATGATTTTTTTGTAGTTGTGTTCCAGCCCCCGCAACTCACTCATCACCGCCCGAATGTGATTTTTGGCGGCGATGAAAAACACCTCGTCATCGGCTTCGATGATGGTGGTGCCTTCGGGAATGATCGGGCGATCACGACGGAAGATGGCCGCTACCCGGGTGTCCACCGCCGGCATGTGCTGGCGCAAGTAGCGCAGCTCACGCCCCACCAGCGGGCCGTTGAAATAGGCTTTCACCGCCACCAGCTGCAGTTTGCCCTCGGCAAAGTCCAACACCTGCAGGGCGCCGGGGTGTTCGATCAGGCGGGTGATGTGGTTGGTCACCACCTGTTCCGGTGAAATAATGACGTCGATGGGAAAGGCTTCGTTGCCGAACAGGCCCTTGCTTTTGGCGAGATAACTGGCTGCCCGTACCCGGGCGATTTTGGTGGGTGTGCGGTGCAGGGAATAGGCCACCTGACAGGCCACCATATTGATCTCGTCACTGTTGGTGACAGCGATCAGCATATCGGCGTCGTCGGCGCCGGCCTGGCGCAGTACAGTGGGGAATGAAGCCATGCCGTTCACCGTGCGGATGTCGTAACGGTCCTGCAGTTCATGCAGGCGTTCGGAATCGGTATCCACCACCGTGATGTCGTTGTGCTCACTGGCCAGGTTGGCAGCCAGAGTACCACCCACTTGTCCTGCCCCAAGAATAATGATTTTCATGCTGCTCTATCGCTGTTTTGGTTGGGTTTCATGGCAACGGTCACATCCTATCACGATCGGCATTTCGGCAGCACTGCGCTTATGTGACGTCATGTTGCAGTGGGCTCAGGTTGGCGTGGAGTTGTGCAATATTCTGGCATAGTAGAAGCCGTCGTGGCCCTGGCGGCTGGGGAACAACTGGCGCCCGGCTTCGCAGGCCTGGCCCCAGGGTGCCTCAATGAGGGATTCCACCGCCCGGGGTTGATGCTTCAGAAACGGGTTGACCACCCGGCTGTTCTCCTGGGGCAGGATGGAACAGGTGGCGTACAACAGGGTGCCGCCGGGCTTTAACATGGCAAAGGCAATCTGCAGCAGGCGCTGCTGGGTGTCCGCCAGTTTGCCGATGTCGGCCCGTTTGCGCAGCCACTTGATGTCCGGGTGACGCCGGATCACGCCGGTGGCGGAGCACGGTGCGTCCAGCAGAATTCGATCGAACCGGGCGCTGGGATGATCCTGGGCGTACTGTTCCAGGCTGCTGTGCTGCAGGGTGGCGTTGAGGTGGAGCCGGTTCAGGTTGTCCTGCACCCGGGTCAGGCGGCGGGCGTCCATGTCCAGGGCCACCACTTCCGCCAGCTCCGGTTGTTGTTCCAGCAGGTGACCGGTCTTGCCACCGGGGGCCGCGCAGGCATCCAGAATGTGTTCGCCGGGCTGGGGGTCCAACAGGAACGCACTCAGTTGCGCTGCTTCATCCTGCACCGACACCACTCCCTCATCAAACCCGGGCAGCTCGCTGACCTCCCTGGCCTTCTCCAGATAGACGGCGCTGGCGGCCCATTGCCCGGCGCGGGCGCTGATATTGCGTTCCCTAAGTTGCGCCAGATATTGCTCGCGGCTGCCCTGGCGGACATTGACCCGCAGGCACATGGGGCCCGGCTCGTTGTTGGCGTTAAACACGCTGGGCGCCTGCTGGGGCCAGGCCGATTCAATGGCATCCACCAGCCATTTGGGGTGGGCGGTCTGAATGGGGGTGGTGTCCGGCAGTCCGGATTCCAGCAGGGCCTTGTCCCGTTGCGCGGTGCGCAGCATGCCGTTGATGACCTTTACCGCCCAGTCCTGTTGCAGCTGGCGGCAGGCTTCCACGGTTTCTGAAATGGCGGCGTGATCGGGAATGCGCAGGTAGAACATCTGGTACAGACCCACCAGCAACAGGGCATGCAGTTGCGCGTCCTTGGGTTTGAACGGCTGGCGAATCAATGGCGCCGCCAGCTTGTCCAGGCGGGTGTACCAGCGGCACACCCCAAAACAGAGTTCCTGCAGCAGGCCCTGATCTTTTTCCTCACTGGCCACCTGGGGCAGCAGATCCGACAGGGAACGGGGCTGGTGCTGCTGGCGGTTGAGGGGCAGTACCTGCTCCAACAATACCGCAGCCCGGGCGCGGGTGTTTAAGCTCGGCGGGAGCAGGGTTGGCGCGCTCAAAGGAAGCGGGCCCCCAATGCAAACCAGTCCGCCCTGGCATTGAGGATGTCCGCCACCGGCAGGCGTTTTGCGCCCGGCAGTTGCAGTTCCAGCAAGCGCAGGACGCCGCTGCCGGTGGCCACGTCCAGGCTGTCCTTGTTCACCGCCAGCAGGGTGCCGGGGATGGCTTCATCGACGGGTGCCTGCACCGGCCGTTCCAGTGCCTGGCTGCGCCACACCCGCAGGGTGTTGCCGTTCAGTTCCGTGTGGGCCACCGGCCAGGGATTAAAGGCCCGCACCAGATTGTTCAGCTCGAAGGCGGAGCGGCTCCAGTCCAGGCGGCCCTCCTCTTTACTGAGCTTGTGGGCGTAGGTGGCCAGGCCGTTGTCCTGGGGTTCCGGGGTGGCACTGCCGTCGGCGATCTGTTCCAGGGTATCCAGAATGGCCCTGCCGCCCATTTCCGCCAGGCGGTCGTGCAGGCTGCCGCCGCTATCGTCCGCCGCAACGGGCGTGAAGGCTTTCAGCAGCATGGCGCCGGTGTCCAGGCCCACGTCCATCTGCATAATGGTGACTCCGGACTCGGTGTCACCGGCGGCGATGGCGCGCTGGATCGGGGCGGCGCCGCGCCAGCGGGGGAGTATGGAGGCGTGCACGTTGATACACCCCAGTCGGGGTGCGTCCAGCACGGCTTTGGGCAGGATCAGGCCGTAGGCCACCACCACCATCAGGTCGGCGTTGAGGGCAGCCAGTTGGGCCCGGTCTGCTTCGGCTTTGAAATTCAGGGGCTGGTACACCGCAATGTCCTGCTCCTGGGCCAGGGCTTTCACCGGGCTGGGGGTGAGCTTGCGGCCGCGGCCGGCGGGCCGGTCCGGTTGGGTGTAGCAGGCAATGACACGGTGGCGGGAGCCGAGGATGGACTGCAGCACTGTGGCGGCAAAATCCGGGGTGCCCGCAAAGACGATGTTCAGGGGTTCACTCACAGGGGATCCTTAGCGATTGGCGGAGAGCCTCAGCGGGCTTTGACCCGCTCCTTCTGTTCCTTCACCAGCTTCTTGCGGATGCGCTCCCGCTTCAGCTTGGAGATATGGTCCACGAACAGTTTGCCGTCCAGGTGATCCAGTTCGTGCTGGATACAGACCGAGAGAATGCCGTCGCATACCATCTCGTAGGGCTCCCCATCACGGTTCAGGGCGTGCAGCCGGATTTTCTCTGCCCGGGTCACGGTTTCGTAATAACCGGGCACCGACAGGCAGCCTTCATCGAAATCCTGTTCGCCGGAGATCACTTCAAATTCCGGGTTAATCAGCACCAAAGGCTGGTTTTTTTCTTCGCTCACATCGATCACAACAATCCGCTGGTGCACGTTGACCTGGGTGGCGGCCAGGCCGATACCGGGGGCTTCGTACATGGTTTCCAGCATGTCGTCGGTGAGCTTGCGTATATTGTCGTCAACTTTTGTGACCGGCTTGGCCTTTGTACGCAGACGAGGGTCAGGAAATTCAAGAATATCCAGTATTGCCATCTTGAGAATGCCACTTTTCTAGTATAACTATAGATATTGTTGCTAAGATTATGATCATACAGGATTTGCTGTGTTGGTTTTTGCCAAACTTGGCTAAACTGTTAGTCAGATTGCGTAAAACACAACACCGTAAAACCGGTCTATAGTGAAATGAAGGCTGATTCCAGGGTGCTGGTGTTTTGCCGTTTCCCATATGCCAAAATTTGCCTGGGTTATCAGGCACCGATAATGATAAAGGGATTCTCACCATGATGAAATCATTTCTCAGGCTGGCTGGTGGCTGTTTGCTCGGCATCGCCATGCAGGTCTCCGCGGTTGAATTGAAGCCCGGTCACCCTGATGTGTATCCTGTGAAGCAAGGCGACACCCTGTGGGACATCTCCAATGCCTTCCTGAGCGATCCCTGGTTATGGCCCGAACTGTGGCACGTTAACCCCCAGATCAACAACCCGCACCTGATTTATCCCGGCGACCTGATCAAGCTGGTGTATGTGAACGGCAAGCCCGGCCTGACCGTAGAGCGTGGCCCCATGGTGTTCAAAAAAGGCGACACCGTGAAGCTGACTCCCCAGGTGCGTTCCGAACCGCTGGCATCGGTGATCCCCGCCATTCCGCTGGAGCATATCCAGAGCTTTCTCAAGAACAACCGGGTGATGACCGAAGAGGAAATCGACGCCTCCCCTTATATTCTGTCCGGTGATGAGGACCACATCGTCATGGGTCTGGGTGACTATATGTACGCCCGCTACCAGCCCGGCTGGGAGGATGCGCAGCAGGCCTATGGTGTGTATCGCAAGGGCCCTGCCTATATTGATCCGGAAACCAAAGAGTTGCTGGGCTTTGCTGCCCTGGACCTGGGTCTGGCCCGCTTTGAAAGCAGCGAAGATGAAGTGGCCCGGTTCAAGATCACCAGCTCCAACGAAGACATCCGCCCCAATGACCGGCTGATTCCCACCGAAGAGCGTAAAGTGGATTCGATATTCTATCCCAAATCACCGGATATGGACGTGAGCGGGGAAATCCTGCATGTGTTCAGCGGTGTGCGCAATGTTAGCCAGTATGATGTGGTGGTGCTGAATCGCGGTGATCGCGACGGCATGAGCATCGGCGACGTGCTGGCGGTGCACACCAAGGGCTCCATCGTCAAAGACCGCATCACCAAGGAGCTGGTGAAACTGCCGGACGAACGGCGCGGTATTCTGATGGTGTTCCGTACCTTTGAAAAAGTCAGCTATGGCCTGATTTTGCGGGCGGAAGCGCCGCTGAAAGTGGGTGACTTTGTGAAGAACCCCACCTGATCCCAGACCGGATCACGATCCCAAAAGCCCGCAACGTCTTGCGGGCTTTTGTGTTTTCAGGGCTCCAGGATGCCTGCGTTTGATGAGCCAAGCTGGTTAGTTTTTCGCGCGCTGCAGATAACCTTGTCTATACTCTGATAAGGCTCTTCAACGATATGTTCTTATTCCATGCCAAATCCCTCCGCGTCCAGTGTGCACAGTGTGTCCAGGCAGCTCACCGAAGCCTATGTGGCGTTGTCGAAGTGCGAGTCCGTATGGCACGCCACCCTGATCCAGGCGTTGCGGCACATCACCCAGACCTGTGCCGGTGTGATGGGGGTGGAGCGGGCCAGCGTCTGGCAGACCTCCCCGGATCTCAAGACCATGGAGTGTTTGTGTCTTTATTGTGAGGAAACCAACAGTTTCGAGCAGGGCATGCAGCTGGAAGCCAATACCTTTCCCCGTTACTTCAGCGCCTTGTCACTGGAACGGGTTATCAATGCCACTGACGCGGTGAATGACCCCCGTACCCGGGAGTTTGCGGAATCCTACCTGATTCCCCTCAATATCAAATCCATGCTGGACGGCACCTTGCGTGGAGAGGGCCAGATCAAAGGCGTTATCTGCCTGGAGCAGGTGGGCCAGCGCCGCCTGTGGACCGATGACGAGCAGATCTTTGTCGGGTCCGTGGCCGATCTGGTGTCACAGGTGCTGTTGTTTAACTCATTCCGGGATCGGGAAACCCGTTTCCGGGCATTGTTTGAGAGCTCCGTGGATGCCGTGTTTGTGCTGCGGGGCCCTTCGATTTTTGAATGCAATCCGGCGGCACTGCGCATGTTTCGCGCCCAACGGGATCAGCTGATCGGGGTCAAACCGTCGGACATTTCACCGGAAACCCAGCCTGATGGGGCCAGCTCAGCCGCCAAGGCCACTGAGTATGTAAACCGGGCGTTGGCCGGCGAGAATCAGTTCTTCGAGTGGAGCCATCGGCGTTTTGACAACACGCTGTTTGCTGCCGAAGTGAGCCTGACATCCGTGTTGTTGGACGGCAACAATTGCATCATGGCGTCGGTACGGGACGTAAGCGATCGCAAGCAGGCGGAAGACGCCCTGATCCAGTCCCAACGGCAACTGGCTTACCGCACCTCCCATGACAGCCTGACAGAGCTGCCCAACCGGGATTCCCTGCACCAGAACGCGGCCCGCTTGTTGGCCCAGGCCCGCAAGCAGGGTGGGCAACTGGCCATCGTGCTCCTGGACCTGAACCGCTTCAAGGATGTGAACGATACCCTGGGCCACCGCATTGGAGACTTCATCCTGCAGCAGGTGGCGCGACGCCTGTCCGCCCTCGAACAGCTGGGCAACCTGGAAGTGTACCGGCTGGGAGGTGACGAATTTGCGCTGATCCAGTCTGAGGTATCGCACCTTGACGCCGTGATCGAGCGGGTGGAGGAAGTGATTAAGGTCCTGAGCAAACCCCTCGAAGTGGAAGGCATGTCCCTGGAAATGGGTGCCAGCGTCGGGGTTGCCCTGTTCCCGGAGAATGGCGACAACAGCCATGCCCTGCTGCGCTGTGCGGATGTGGCCATGTACCAGGCCAAGACCCACGGTGAACGTTATCAGATTTACGATACCCACATGGATGCCAACAGCACCCGCCGGCTGACCATACTGGCGGACCTGGGGGTGGCGATTCGGGAGAATCAACTGCAACTGCATTATCAGCCGCGCATCGATATTGCCACCGGCGCCTGCAATGGCTGCGAGGCGCTGCTGCGCTGGCAGCATCCGGAACAGGGCATGGTGCCACCCGGCGACTTTATTCCCCTGGCGGAGATGACTGAGATCATTCACCCCCTGAGCCTGTGGGTGCTGCGTGCGGCCCTGCAACAGATCCGTTGCTGGCTGGATCAGGGCGTGGAAATGGCGGTGGCGGTGAACCTGTCGGCGCGCAACCTGATCGATACCCGCTGCCCGGGGCAGATCAAGGCGTTGCTGGCGGAATTCAATGTGCCCAATAATCTGCTGGAGATTGAAATCACCGAAAGTGCTTTGATCACTGACCCGGAGCGGGCGCTGCAGGTGGTGCAGTCGTTCCATGATCTGGGGCTGCACCTGGCCATCGATGACTTTGGTACCGGCTACTCCTCCATGAGTTATCTCAAGCGCCTGCCAATCCAGACCCTGAAAGTAGACCGTTCCTTCGTCAAAGACATGCTTACTGACGAGGCGGATGCGGTGATTGTGCGCTCCACCATCGGGCTGGCTCACAGCTTTGGTCTGAATGTGGTGGCCGAAGGGGTGGAGGACGGTGAAACCCTGCAGGCCCTGCGTCACCTGCAATGTGAGCAGGCCCAGGGATACCACATCAGCCGGCCCCTGCCGGCCACCGAGTTTGACCGCTGGTATCAGGCCCGCAGCAAGGCGCCCCCGGAGCCGGATTTTAACATCTGATTTTTGCCCGCCCCCCGTCTCTATAGCCAGATTCCGGAATTGTCGATGGAGACGGACTTCCATGCTCGAAGAATTGCCCTACTGGTTAGCGTTGTGGCGGGTGCCCGGCGTGGGGCCCAGTCATTTTCGCCAGATTACCGATCGCTATCCCAGCATGTTGGGTTTCTTCGACCAGTCAGTGGCTGAGCTGGAGCGGCTGGGCCTTTCCGCGCGGCAAAGCCAGTTGATCCACGGGTTCCAGTGCGGCCACGAACGCAAACTGATTGATGGGGTCAGCGCGGATCTGGAATGGCTGGAACAAAGCGAAGAACACCATATCCTCACCTGGGCGGATGATGATTTCCCCCCCCTGCTGCGGGAGATTCAGGGTTCACCGCCGATTCTGTTTGTCAGGGGGGATGTGCAGCTGCTCTCCCTGCCCCAGATTGCCATCGTCGGCAGTCGCCATTCCAGTCGTCAGGGTCGCAAACTGGCTCAGGATTTCGCCGCCTGCTTCTCCAGCAATGGATTTGTCACCACCAGCGGCCTGGCATTGGGGATCGACGCGGCGGCCCACACTGGTGCCATTCAGGGGGGCGGTAACACCATTGCCGTACTGGCCCATGGCCTGGACGACATCTACCCGGCCCGTAACCGTGCCCTGGGCCTGGATGTGGTGAATCACGGGGCACTGGTTTCAGAGTTCCCCATCGGTGTCTCGCCCCGGGCCGAGTTTTTTCCCCGCCGCAACCGGATTATCAGCGGCCTGAGTCTGGGGGTGCTGGTGGTGGAGGCGGCCCTGAAGAGCGGGTCACTGATTACCGCCCACGAAGCCGTCGACCAGGGGCGTGAGGTGTTTGCCATACCGGGTTCCATCAATGATCCCCTGGCCAAGGGTTGCCATGCCCTGATCCGCAACGGGGCGCGCCTGGTGGAGACGGCACAACAGGTGGTGGATGAGCTGCTGCCGCTGCTGGGTTTTCTGCAGCAGCAGTTGAATATTCCCGAGCTGGCAGAATCGCCTCAAGCGGAACCATTTGATCATGCTTCGCCGGAAGGTCGCCTGCTGGCCGCCCTGGAATACGACCCCACCCCCATGGACCAACTGGTGGACCTGACCGGCCTGTGCGTGGCGGACATCAGTTCGGCTTTGGTGATGCTGGAGATCGAGGGGATGGTGCGTCAACAACAGGGAGGATACTGCCGGGTGTGATGTCCGACAGTACTCTCCCACTTGATCGTTATTCCTGGGAAGGCAGGTGGTTCGGATTCACGACTTTGTCCATAGCGTCTTTTCCGAATGCAGTGTGATACTGTCCGGCAGGGATGGTGTGCATGGAAGAGTTGTTCACCATCTGCGCCACAGGAAGGTAATCCTGTTGCGCGGTTTTGATTGCCGTTTCGATCAGCATTCCCACTAATCCATTGTTCGAGCTGCCTGTGGTATTGACCACCACTTTGTTCTGGTAGACCCAGAGTGGCTCGCTGGTTTTGGTGGAGACCATGCGGTAGTTGAGTTCCACCACTACATTCCCCGCCATCACGCTGTAATTGGTGTCCCACAGTGTGATGGTGACATAGAGTACAGCATCACATCCGAACAAGGTGCCCAGCCGGGACAGTGGCACATCCCGCAGTTGAGCTCCGTCGGAAATCCCGGCCTCGTTCAGAATCTGATCCGTAATGGCGATGGGCAGTACATAGAATCCCTGCTTGGTCAGAGGCTCTGCCACCGTAGCGGCGTAGTAGTTCCCAGCATCTGCGGCGGTTGAATGATTGATGGCGGGAACCACCAGAACCGTTTTTGGCTTTTCCTCGTAAAAGTTGCCATACGCTTCCTGCTTGGACAGATACTCAGTTGGCGGTGTGGTGACACAGCCTGAGGCAATCAGTGAGAGCAGCAGGATACCCGCGATTTTCAGTGAACGGTTACGGTTGAGAATCATGATTTTGCTTTCTCCATCATCGTTTTCATGAACAGTGCTGACTCTGGATAATGAATCTGCTCCTGTTGGAACCACTTCAGGGCTTCATCCTTATTACCCTGCTGCAGATAAATATTGCCGAGCTCTGCATAAATGCCTGGCGGTACTTTGCGGTTGGGATTGACGTCGCTCTCTTTGATGATTTTTTCCAGCGTGAGTTTGTACATTTTCAAGGTCTGTTCGTTCGGGTTCTTTTTGTATTCGTAAAAATACTTTGAGTAATTACCCCAATAGAATCCGGTAGGAGAGGGTTGTGGCGCAACACAACCTGTCAGGGATGCCAGTACCAGGCAGCATGCCAATAACTTCAATTTCATGGGATTTTTACCTCAAATCCGTTGCCTTCAGAAACGTAAAATTCGCGGTCCACCAGCAGCTGCTGATTGCGTGTCAAGGTCACACGGTGGCGGCCAGGTTGGATAATGATCTTGGTGATGGTCTTGCCGTTCAGATCAAAGGATGTGGTGTCCCGTTCCAGATCGAGTTGATGGGTATCATCCAGCTTCAACTGCACTCCAGCGGGGTTGCCTTCCAGCTGCAGGTAGGTGGATTCTTCGGTCTGGGTTACGGACTGAAAACTGCCGCATGCGGCCAACAGTGAGAATAAGCAAACTAAGAATATGTGTTTCATCTGCGATCCGGTTTAGTTGATTTGTTGGATGACAACGGCAGCAAGATCAATGTTTTTCAATGATCCTTCGGCAAGCGTAACCAGGGAAATTTCATTCAGGCCGGTGCCAGCCTGAGTCACTACGTTCACTGTGCCGATGACTTTGCCGGGCAACTGGATATCCAGGCCGGTCTGAGGATTGTGGATGGTTTTGCCTTTGGTAAGAACGTTGAAGCTGTCGCCCACTTTGACGCCCTGGTCTTTACCGCCGGTCATGATATAGAGGCCATCCTGTTGTCCTATCAGATAGGCTTGCCAGGGTTTATCCATCAGGTTTTCGATGATGTTGCTGACCAGCTTGGAGATCGCACTCGAGAGGGCTTTATCGTCGAGAGAAGTGTCATAGCCAGCGCTTTCCCCGACGCCGAATACCTTGTTCGCCTCAGAATACGCTTCGCCGGAACCTTCCTCTGAATAAACGATCTGGCCATTGGTGACGTCCACCAGGCGCACGTTAACCTTGGCGCGGGCTTTCTGTTTTTTGTTGCGGCTGAAAATGCCGGTTTCACTGATGGCCTCCCGTCCGTATTCTGAGACGGAGCCGATGATCAGATAGTCTGCCCCAACCTGTGTGGTCTTGAGATTGCTGAGCTGGGTCTCATGCAGCAGCTTATCCAGATCCTGTCGTTCCAGCATGATGAATTTTTCCGTTTCCGTCAGCCGGGCCGCCAGTATGTCACTGGCCTGTTTGCCGATTCGGTCATTGCTCTTGTCCAGCAGAAAGCTGGCCCCGGCGGAGGTCTCGTTGCTGAAGCGGGCGATGGCCACCTTGCGTTTGAGTCCTTTGAATGCAGGTTCTGCAATGGACTGGCTAACCTGCGGTTGCTGTACTGGTAGTGTGTTGACGGTTTCCTTGGTGGCTGTGGAACAGCCCGCCATGGTGACAATGAGAAACGGTATAACAAGGAGCCGAGGCCTGATCATACTAAATCCTTTGAATGAATTATCCACGTGCACTCCGTCGTCGGGATAGAGGTACCAGCAACGACGCATGCCACAGTAAAAGCCACTATTTTTGAAAGTGTGGGTGGTGAGCCTGGACTTAACTTGTAATGCCGCTGTCGGCCGGACTAAACAGCATTGCCTGGAGTTCACCGCAGCCAATAGTGCGTGAGTTGGCTGTGTTTGTCCATAATTTGAGCAGATGTAAGGCACGTTTACGTCGTCTGGCGCTAACCGGACCCCGGGCGGTGTGGCCGACGGTTCACGACGAGCGTCAGGGGTGTGGCTTGCATCCGGCCAACACCTAAGGTAGTGTCGCGCCTCCATCGAATATCCTACTCCGCCGGTAAGATTCACGAGGTGTGACCATGCCCCAGCCATTTGTTGCCGTCTTAATGGGCTCCGACTTTGATCTGCCCGAGGTCGAACCCACCCTCGATGCTCTCACCAAGCTGAAGATCCCCTACGAAGTCAAAGTGACCTCCGCCCACCGTTCCCCGGACATGACCCAGAGCTATGTGCGCGAAGCGGACAAACGCAATTGCTCAGTGTTCATCTGTGTGGCGGGTATGGCGGCCCATCTGGCGGGTACCGTCGCCTCCTACACCACCAAGCCGGTAGTGGGCATTCCGGTGACCGGAGCCATGAACGGTCTCGATTCCCTGCTGTCTACTGTGCAGATGCCCGCCGGTGTTCCGGTGGCCACGGTGTCCGTGGGCAAGGCCGGTGCCAAGAATGCCGCTTATCTGGCGGCTCAGATGATGGCCCTGGCGGATGGGGAGCTGGCGCAGCGTTTAAAAGAAGAGCGGGCGGCCAACGCCAAAGCCATGCAGGAAAAAGATGCCGCCCTGCAGGCCCGCCTGGCGCAGAAAGACTGATATGTTGTCCTTGCGCCACCGGCTGGGAGTCGTGCATGCATTGGCCCGCGGCGATGTGATTGCCTATCCTACCGAATCGGTATTCGGTTATGGTTGTGATCCTTATAATGGTGCGGCGGTGCAACGGCTGCTGGATCTGAAACAGCGCCCCATGCATAAGGGGCTGATTCTGGTGGCGGCCGATATGGGGCAGATTGCGCCGTTGCTGGCAGGCCTCACCCAGGGGCAGCGGGATCAGCTACAATCCACCTGGCCGGGACCGGTGACCTGGATCATTCCCGATACCCTGGATGTGGTTCCAGTCTGGGTAAAGGGCGATTTCGATAGTGTTGCGGTGAGAGTGAGTGCTCACCCTGTGGTGCGGGCCTTATGTAAAGCCTGGGGTGGCCCCATCGTCTCCACCAGTGCCAACCGCAGCGGCCAGGACCCGGCGCGCAGTGAATACCCACTGCGGCTGATGCGCATTCGCTACGGGGTGGGAGCGGATTACATCCTGCCGGGGCGCACCCCACGACACACCAAACCCACTGAAATACGGGATTTACAGAGCGGCCGTATCCTGCGGTCTGCCTAGAGGGAAACCTATGTACAGCATCGACACCGACGCGGTCAAACACTACCTTTTATCCCTGCAGGATGACATCTGCAGCCAACTGGCCGCCGAGGAAACCGGTGGTCAGGCGTTTCTGGAAGACAGTTGGCTGCGGGAACAGGGTGGCGGTGGCCGCTCCCGGGTGCTGGAAGGGGGCGCGGTGTTTGAAAAGGCCGGGGTCAACTTTTCCCATGTATTCGGTGATGGCCTGCCCAAGTCCGCCACGGCCCATCGGCCGGAGCTGGAAGGACGCCGTTTCCAGGCCATGGGGGTGTCCCTGGTGATTCATCCCCGCAACCCCATGGTGCCCACCTCTCACGCCAATGTGCGCTTTTTCATCGCCGAGAAGGAAGGGGCTGATCCGGTGTGGTGGTTCGGCGGCGGTTTCGACCTGACCCCCTATTACGGGTTTGAGGAAGACTGCGTGCATTGGCACCGCACCGCCCAGGCCGCCTGTGCACCCTTCGGCGAGGATGTGTATCCCCGCTATAAAAAGTGGTGTGATGACTATTTCTATCTGAAGCACCGGGATGAGACCCGGGGTGTGGGCGGCCTGTTTTTTGATGACCTGAACGATTGGGAATACGAACGCTGTTTTGCCTTCATGCGCTCGGTGGGGGATGCCTACATCCAGGCCTATCGCCCCATTGTGCAAAGACGCAAGGCCCTGCCCCACACGGAACAGCAGCGCGAGTTCCAGCTCTATCGGCGGGGTCGTTATGTGGAATTCAATTTGGTGTATGATCGCGGCACCCTGTTCGGCCTGCAGACCGGCGGCCGCACTGAGTCCATTTTAATGTCGTTGCCTTCCCTGGTGAGCTGGAAGTACAACTGGCAGCCGGAGCCCGGCTCCGCAGAGGAAACGCTCTACACCCACTTCCTGGGTGCCAGAGACTGGATCTAACGGATTGTAGAAGACCATGAGCATTGATCGATACGCGGTGATGGGGAATCCCATCAAGCACAGCAAGTCACCCCTGATTCATAAGGCCTTTGCGGATCAAACCGACCAGCACATGACCTACACCAGCATGCTGGTGGCCGAGCCGGAGTTTGAGGACAGCGTGCGGCGCTTTTTTGCCGACGGTGGTAAGGGCCTGAACATCACGGTGCCGTTTAAACTGCGCGCCTTTGATTTGGCGGATGAACTGACGGAACGGGCCCAGCGGGCCAAAGCGGTGAATACGCTTTGGCAAAGTGCCGATGGCCGCATCGTGGGGGATAACACCGACGGCGTCGGCATGGTACGTGACATCATGCATAACCACGATGGCCGTATTGCCGGCAAAAAAATCCTGATGGTGGGGGCTGGCGGTGCGGTGCGTGGCGTGCTGGCACCGGTGCTGGCGGAAAACCCCGTGCAACTGGTGCTCACCAACCGCACCTTCGACAAAGCTCATCAACTGGCCGAAGAATTTATGGACCTGGGCCGGATCGAAGCCCTGCACCTGAACGAGTTGAAAGGCCCCTTTGACTGGATCATCAACGGCACCGCAGCCAGCCTGCAGGGGGATGTGCCTGAGTTGCCCGAGTCGGTGATCGGGGCGCACACCCGCGTCTATGACATGATGTACAGCAAAGAGCTGACGCCCTTCAACGCCTGGGCCCTGGACTACGGCGCGGAAAAAGCCTTCGACGGTTTGGGCATGCTGGTGGAACAGGCGGCGGAATCGTTCCGCAAGTGGCGCGGTCTCATGCCCTCCACCCCCACGGTGATTTCGGATCTGCGGGCGGCCATGTAAATCCGCACCCCCTCAGTCGGCCGGGCGCCACTCCAGCGACAATGCGCCATTGATGCCGTTGTCCGGGGCGCCACCCAGGCGGTCGGAATAGCTGGGCATATAGTTTTCCCGGTCGAACAGATTGCGGATTGCCAGCCGGGTTATCAGGTTTGGCACGGGGCTCCACGCCAGGGTCAGGTCGGTGCGGAAAAAGTCATCGCCTTCCAGGTGCGGCTCAACACCGTATTGCGGTTCTGAGGCGGTGCGACGATGCTGGTAACGGCCCAGCAGGTAGAGATCCCACTGGGGCGACCAGCGATAGCCCACTCCCAGGTTCAGCATCCAGTCGGGAAAGGCTTCGTAATCCAGGCCCAGATCCACGTTCTTGCTCAATATGTGGGAGGCGTTGGCATCCAGTCTCCAATGCCCCCACTCCCCCATGACTTCCAACTCCAACCCCCAGGACTCGTTGTCATCCGTGTTCTCAAACTGGCCGATGATCCCGTTCACGGGCACTTCGTAACTTTCCACGCGAATGGAATCGTGCCACCAGTTCTTGAACAGGGTGACCGAGGAAAACACCTGCTCACCGGCGTGCTGTAGTACCAGCTCCACGCTGTCCAGGGTTTCCGGCTCCAGATCCATGTTGCCCAGCACGGAACTGGAACCGTACATTTCAAAGGTATTGGGCTTGCGATAGGAACGGCCCAGAATCAATTTGGCGACATATTGGTGATCCAGCGGCTGGATCCATCCCAGGCGCGGGCTGTTCTGCCAGTCGAAATGCTTGTAATTGTCCAGCCGGGTGCCGTACACCAGGGTGGAATCCCGTGTGCCAAACAGTTGGACGTTGTAACGCCCATCCACAAACACGCTGTGGTTGTCGTCCTTCGCGCCCTGCTCGGGGGCGTCGCTGGTGCTGCTGGCGCCACTGGGTAAGGTGCGGGTGACTGTGAAGCGATCGTTCTTGGCCTGGTGATAGGCATAGCCGTAGGCCAGGTTGCTGCCGCGGCTGAGCTGGTGCCGGTTCACGGCTTTCACGCCCCAGTGGTGTTCTTCGGTGCGGGTTTCCTGATAGAAAGCGAAAGGGGTTACCGCTTCCCGCAAATCAATGCTGCCTTCATCTTCCGTTTGCCAGTAATAGACGAAGGCGGAGCTGGAAAATTCCGGGTTGTAATGGTGCTCGAAGCCCGCTTTGACCAACGCCAACCGGGATTGATAATCCGACCAGTCCTGGTCTGCCATGGCGTCTCCGCCCAGGCGCCGGCCCACCCCCAGCAGTTGATCGGAATCCAGGCTCATCAGATAGCCGGAGAATCGGTATTGCGTCTGGGCGCTGGCATCGAGCTGGTATTTCAGCACCAGGTTCTGGTTTTCCAGGCTGTTGCGGCGGTGACCGGTTTCCGGCTTGCCGCTTGCGGGGTCCTGGTAGGGGTATTCCAGGTCCTGATCGCCGATATTGCGATAGGCCAGGGCGGCGGTCAGGTGATGGCGGTCTTGGTGGAAACGGCCCACCAGGGAGGCGGCCTGCTCATCCTCACTGCCGGCGCCCAGGCGGGTGGTGATGCCGGTGTCGCCATGCTGTGCCGTGTTCATCGACAACACTCCATGGAAGGCATCGGAGCCGTACAGTGAGGAGGCGGGCCCACGAATGACTTCCACCGATTCCAGAGCGGTGAGGTCAAATCCATCGATGGACTGGCTGCCGGTACCGTAGCGCAAGGTATTGATGGGCACATCGTCCAGCAGGGTCGCCACCCCGGTATCAATGGAATAATTGTAATAGCCGCGGATGGCGATCACCCGGGTTTTGCCGTAGCCGGGGGTGGCCACGGTGGACGGCAGGGTGTTGAGCCACTCCCCCAGATTGCGGGTGCCCAACTCATCCCAGCGGTCCTGATCCCCATAGGACACACTGCTGGCGCTTTCCAGCAGCGTCTGGTCAAAATAGGAGGTGCTGGTGATGTTGATGCTCATGAGCGATTCCAGGGACATGTCGAACAGATCCTCGGCCCGCACAGGGGGGGCCGTCAGGACCAGCGTCACCAGAAAAATTCGGTTCCATCGGCTATGGCTCATGACTATCCTTGCAAAGCGTGCAGATTAAATATAGCAATGGACCGGGCACTGATAAACCTTCAGGCTGGCAATCACGATACCGCAGGCAGCGGATGGCAAACCCAGGGGGCAGGATGGCAGGCGGAGGAAAACGCATTGGACGGGCGTGGCTGCAGGTGCTGCCGTGCCTGCTGACGTGTCTGTTGCTGTGGGGGTGTGGCAATGGTGGGGGTGATGACGACAGGTCAGAACCGGCGCCTGCAGCCGTACCGGGCGTGCTCTCGGTCTCTGCGTACTACTACACGGAACCGGTGGCCAACAATGACCTGGAATGGCTGCAACGCTTTCTGGAGGCCCGGCAACGGATTCAGGATGCCGGTGCCAACGGCCAGTTCCAATCCTACCCCTGGTCGCAACTGGAACCGGCACTGGGCAGCTATGACCCGCAACGTCTGAACGAGTTCAACAACACAATGCTCAGCGCGGCCGAGCAACAGTTTACCCAGTTGCTGGGATTGCAGGTGATCAATACGGTGGCCCGGGAGGTGCCGGCGGAACTGGCGACTTTGGAGTGGGACGATCCGGCCATGATCGGCGCCATGGAGGACCTGCTGGACCAGTTGCTGCCCGCCATGGCTGGCCGGGTCCGTTATCTCTCCATTGGCAATGAAGTGGATGTGTATTTCGCCGCCGGCCGCCTGGATGAAGTGACAGCCTATCGGACGTTTGTGCGCGCCGTGCAGGACTATCTGAGCACGCGCCTGCCGGAAGTCCAGGTGGGCATTACCGTGACGGCGGGTGCCTGGCTGGGGCCACAGGTGCAAACCTGGCTGGACCTTACCGCCGACAGCGATGTGATCATCACCACCTACTACCCGTTGCACAGTGACTTCAGTGTGCGCCCGCCAAACACCGTGCAGGCGGATTTTCCGGCGCTGTTGTCCCTGGTGACGGACCGGCCCTGGGTGCTGCAGGAGGTGGGCTACCCGGCCTCGGAGGTGGGGGCCAGTTCAGAAGCCCTGCAGGCGGAGTTTGTGCATCAGGTGTTTGCGGCCTGGCGCAACGCCGAGGGGCGCATTCCGTTCCTGAACTGGTTTCTGTTGCACGACCTGTCCAGCGAATTGGTGGCGCAGCTGGTGTTGTATTACGGCGTGGACGATGAGCGCTTCACGGCCTATCTGGACAGTCTGGGACTGCGGAATCGCGATAATACCGATAAAGCGGCCTGGTCTGCGTTTGTGGAAGAAGCCGCTGGCTGGAGGTGATGGCCACGGTGCTGGACCGTGGCCGGGTTGGGATGCGCTTGGCGGGCCCTGATCTAGCGGGCGCCCATATTGGATCGCAGTTGCGCTTCAATCTTGCTCAGGTTGAAGGAGCCCGGTGACTGCGATGGCGGATACTCTTCCATGGACTTGAGGAATTTGGCCGCCAGGGCCTGGATGGGCACGATCATATAGGGGCGGGACAGGAACCAGTCTTCGTAGACGTTGGCGTTGTGTTGTGATTTTTCGAAGGGGTCCCGCCGCAGGTTGAACAACAGGGGCACCCGCAGTTCCACGAAGGGCTCACGCCAGACGCCGAAGGCCTTGCCACGGTTCTCCAGAAACACCACTTTCCAGTCGTCATAACGGGCGGCCACCACCTGACCGTCATCGTTCACATACCAGAATTCATGCCGGGGGGATTGCTCAGCCTTGCCGCTCAGGTAATCCAGCTGGTTGTAACCATCCAGGTGATTCTTGTATTTGCGGCCATCGATTTTGGTGCCCTTCAACAGACGTTCTTTGACGTCGGTATCACCGGCCACGGCGGCAAAGGTTACCAGCCAGTCTTCGTGGGCAACGATGCCGTTCAGGGTTTTATCCGCCGGGAAAGTGCCGGGCCAGCGCACAAAGGTGGGCACCCGATAGGCGCCTTCCCAGTTGGAATTTTTCTCACTGCGGAAGGGGGTGGTGCCGGCATCGGGCCAGGTGTTGTAGTGGGGGCCGTTGTCGGTGGAATACATCACCAGGGTGTTGTCGGCGATCCCCAAATCATCCAACAGCTTCAGGAACTGGCCGATGTGCAGGTCGTGCTCCACCATGCCGTCGGAATACTCATCCTGCCCGGACAGGCCACGGTGCTCCTGTTTGACATGGGTGCGGAAGTGCATGCGGGTGCCGTTCCACCAGACAAACCAGGGTTTGCCGGCCTTGTGTTGCTCGCGGATGAATTCCATGGCGCGTTTGGAGGTTTCATCGTCGATGGTTTCCATGCGCTTTTTGGTGAGTGGGCCGGTGTCGGTGACTTTCTGGCCGCCCTTGCCATCGGCCCAGGAGTGAATCACACCGCGGGGGCCGAACTGCTCGAGGAAGGTTTTGCCGTTGGCCAGCTTCATGTCACCGGGATAGTCCTCGTTTTCCGGCTCCTCCTCCGCATTCAGGTGATACAGGTTGCCGAAGAACTCGTCAAAGCCGTGCATGGTGGGCAGGTGCGCATCCAGGTCACCCTGGTGATTCTTGCCGAACTGGCCGGTGGCATAGCCGGCGTTGTTCAACACCGAAGCCATGGTTACGTCCTGTTTATTCCAGCCTTCTTTGGCGCCGGGCAGGCCCACCTTGGTCATGCCACTGCGCACCGGTACCGAGCCGCCAATGAACGCAGCACGGCCGGCGGTGCAGCTCTGCTGGGCGTAGTAATCGGTGAACGACAGCCCTTCGTTGGCAATGCGGTCAATGTTGGGGGTCTGGTAACCCATCATGCCACGGTTGTTGTGGCTGATGTTCCAGGTGCCGATGTCATCACCCCAGAGTACCAGGATATTAGGCTTGGCAGCTTCGGTGTCGGATTCCGCGGCGCAGGCTGCGGTGGCAAAGAGAGAGAGCAGAATGCTCATTAGAAGGGGTAGCTTTCCTGACCTCGGTGGGGCATTGGTCTTCATGGTAACTCCTTGTAGGTGTACGAAGATTGGAAGAGCGCTGGGCAGTCACCTGCACCGCTTCGAGTGTAAAGAATGTTTATGACAGCAACAATCTTTGTCGGATTGTTTATTAATACTCGTTTTCCACCGACAATATAAATTCCATGCCCATTGTGACGTTCCCCCGGCTGAGGGCGTCTACAATGCACCCATCTGCAACTCCCGGCGCAACAGGATTTCTCTATGACCGAAGAACTTTCCGATCTCATTGGCGAACTGGTCGATACCACCCCTGAACAGCAGGATCAGGTGATACGTCAGGTGGTGGCCACTCGAGAGTCGGAAGAAGTGGCGTTGCTGCTGGAGTCGCTGCCGTTGCCGGTGCGTCTGGAAGCCTGGAGCAAGGTGCCGGCGGAAGAGAAACTGAGCATCCTTTTGACCATGCGCGGCGATCCCCGGGAAACCCTGCTGGACAACATGACCCTGGAGCAGCTGGATGCATTGTTCCAGGGCATGGCGGCGGAAGATCTGGTGGAGCTGTCCGAATCCCTGCCCCGCCGCATGGTGGACCGGGCCCTGTGGGTAATGGACGAGCAGCAGCGCCATTACTTCAAGGAAGCCAAAGTCTACCGCGACGATCAGATTGGCCGCTGGGTCAGTCATGAGATCCTGGTATTGCCCACCAACGCCAAGGTGCGCGATGGCATGCGCCTGTTGCGGCGGGAGCTGCCGGAATACGCCGACACCCTGTTTCTGGTGAACCGGGCCGGTCATTTCTCGGAGGCGGTCCGCATCGGCAAGATCATCGGCTCGCCGGATCACATTCCCCTGGTGGATCTGTCCGAGGACGTGTTCACCGTGCTGGAAGGTCAGGAGGATTCCGTGGACGCCTCACTCAAGGTGCAGCAGTCCGGCTTCACGGCTCTGCCGGTGGTGGATGACGGTGGCAAACTGCTGGGGCGGATTGACGTGCAAACCGCGGCGGAGCTGGTGAACACCTATTACGAGGGGCAGCTGATGGCCGGCGCCGGTATGGACGAGGACGAGGACTTGTTTTCGCCGGTGGTGAAAAGTGCCCGTAACCGGGCCCTGTGGCTGGGGATCAACCTGCTGACGGCGTTTCTGGCCTCCTGGTTCATCGGCCTGTTTGAAGCCACCCTGCAACAGGTGGTGGCGCTGGCGGTATTGATGCCGGTGGTGGCCAGCATGGGCGGCATTGCCGGCAGCCAGACCCTGACCCTGATCATCCGCGGCCTGGCCATGGGCCAGGTCACCAAAGCCAACCTCAAGGCCCTGGTGAAGAAGGAGCTCAGTGTGGGCGGCCTCAATGGTGTACTGTGGGCCATTGTGATTGGCGTGGTGGCCAGCCTCTGGTTCAGCAGCCCGGTGATCGGCCTGGTGATTGCCCTGGCGATATTGGTGAACATCGCGGCGGCGGCGCTGTCCGGGGTGGCCATACCGGTGTTGCTGGACAAAATGAAACTGGACCCCGCGTTGTCCGGCTCGGTGGTGCTGACCACGGTGACGGATATTGTGGGGTTTGTGGCGTTCCTGGGCTTGGGCACCCTGCTGCTGGTCTAGCGTCCCGGGCCTTTGCCTGCAAAGTGCCTGGCCCCATTCAACTTGACCCAGTTCAGCTTGGCCCAGTACAGCCCACTGAGCAGGGTCAGCAGCCACCAGGACAGTGAGCCGGCGTATTCGCCCCGGGCCTCATTGTTTTCCGGCTGATAGTCCACTTCGTCGGCGAAGGCGGAGGATACCACCAGATGTTTGTCCGAGGCGTTGGGTACGCCCATGACGATGTCCATCACCCGTTCCTCCCCCACTGGCAGCGACGGCAATGTGCAGTCCAGACGGCTCCGAATACTGATGCAATCCACGGTACTGTTTTCTTCCGCGATGTAGGTCAGGTAAAAGTTGCTGGCGCTGCTGTGCAGGATCACCAGGTTGTGGGCATCCACCTGACCGATGTTGGTGACGCGCACCCGGTAGTTGACCTCGTCGTTGCGGGTTTCAAACAGCTTGGTCATGGTGACCTGCAGATCCACGTTAGCGATGAGGGGGTCGGTGTCACCTTCGTATTCCTGCAGATTGCTGAGGCCGTCAGCGTCTGGATCGCCCTGCCCGTCAGCCGGATCAGTCGGGTCCAATCCGTGTTCGGCCTCCCAGGTGCTGGGAATGCCGTCGCCGTCGTCATCCTCCTCACTGCTGGTGAAGAAGCGCAGGTTATCCAGATACAGGTGGGTGGGGCCGCCGCTGTAGGGGTTGTCCATCTCAAAGCGGAGGTTGTGAACCCCTGCCGTCAAATTCAGCAAGAAGCTCCCCGGCGCATCGTAATCGTGGTGCTCCGCCTCCAGTACCCCATTCACATACAGCCGCAGCCGGCTGTTCAGCGAGCTGCTTTGCAGATTGAAATCGTACTGCAGGGTACCGGCCTGGAAGAGCGCGGTGAACTCTGCGGTGGCCGTACTGTAGAACGCCATGTTTTCCTGGGCCAGGCTGAACCCGCCGTGACTGCTCCAGCTGGCCGAGGTGGTCCAGGGCTGCGCCTGCTGAGTGGAGAAACGCCATTGCGGCGCCGGGCCGGACTCGAATGAATCCTGCCACAGCAGCAGCGGGTTGGTCATGGAGGCCGGGTCGGTGGGGTCCAACTGCAGGCGGAACTCATCCAGGTTGGTCAGGCGGTCCCCATCGCTATCCAGGGCCGCGTCGCTGCCATCCAGTGGGTCCAGGCCATAGCGGATTTCAAAGCCGTCGTGCATCTCATCGCCATCACTGTCCGGGTTATCGAGGCCGGTGTTGGCACTGCGCTCGGCGGTGTCATCGGCACCGTCGTCGTCACTGTCGGCGCGCCGTGGATTGCCCTGGTACTGGAACTCTTCCAGGTTGCTGAGGCCGTCCAGGTCGGTGTCCACCTCGGCATCGTGGGGTTCCTGCGGGTCCAGGTCGAATGCCAGTTCCCACTCATTCGGCAGGCCGTCAGCATCCAGGTCCGTGTTGGCGCTTTCGAACCACACCAGGTCGATCCAGGCGCTGGACGCGTCGTCAGCGGCGCTGTTGCGCTGCAACTGGATTTCAATACGGTGCTCGCCTGCTGCCAGTGGAACCTGCAGGCGGGTGGTCTGGTCGGTGAAGCTGCTGAAGGCGTAACGGGCTTCCCCATTCAGGTAAACCAGCAGCCGATCGCGCCCGCTGGCCAGGAACCGGGTGCGCAGATCCATACGCAAGGTCCCGCCGCGGGTCCAGCCGTGGAACTGCAGCGCGGTGACGGTGCCGTTCTGAAGGCCGCTGGCCTTCAGACTGCGGTTGCCCTGGCTGGACCAGTCATCGCTGAAGTCCCACTGGCCGCTGCCGCTGGTGGTGATGCTCCAGCCTGCCGGCAGGGAGTCCGCTTCGAAGGTGAGCGCCATATACTCGATGCTCGGCACAAAGTCAGCGGGATCAGAGGGGTCGCTGCCGCGCTGGCATTCCTCCAGGTTGGAACTGCCGTCGCCATCCAGGTCCAGTTCCGCGTCCGCCGGGTCGGTGGGGTTTAATCCATACAGCACTTCAAAGCCATCTTCCATCTGGTCCCCGTCGCTGTCGCGGAGCCCGGGATTGGAGCCGTGGACATTGATTTCGTCGCCGTCACTTAACGTATCGCCGTCGCTGTCCTCCAGGGTGGGGTCGGTGCCGTACTCAAATTCCTGGCGGTTGCTGGCGCCGTCTCCATCCTGATCCAGTGCCGCGTCGGTGGGGTCCAGCAGGTCCAGGCCGTATTGGATCTCCCATTGATTGGGCAGGCCATCGGCATCCACATCGGTATCGCTTTCAAACAGCAGGGCATCAATCCAGACCGTGTCTTGGTCATGGCGTATGGAGCCGTCCTTGTGATAGGTAAACTCAAAACTGTGCAGTCCGGCCGTCAGGTCCAGGGAAAAGCGGCCGTTGCGGATGCCTGAGGCATTCATCACCTGGCTGCCATCCACGTACACATAGAGGCGGTCACAACAGGTTTCAGTGGCGGTGCGGTAATCAAAAGACAGGGTTCCGTCGGTCACAAAGAGGGTGAAGCGCAGGGTCGCCGACTGGTTGTCGGCCAGGCCGCTGGCCGCAAAACTTTGGCTGCCATGGGTGGACCAGCCGCTGTTGATCCCCCAACCTGCGCCGCTGGAGTTGCTGCTGCTGATTTCCCAATCAGCTGGAAGCTCGGTTTCGAATGACTCGAACATGAGGGCGATGGGCTCCAGAAAATCATCCGGGTCGGTGGGATCAGTGCCCAGGCGGAATTCCTCCAGGTTGGTGTAACCGTCGCCGTCCAGATCCTGGGCCGCATCGGCGGGGTCCAGCGGGTCCAGGCCCATGGCCACTTCAAAGCCGTCGTCCATCTCGTCGCCGTCGGTATCCGCCTGCACAGGTGAGGTTCCGTACTGGTTGATTTCAACGCCGTCATTCAGGTTGTCTGCGTCGCTGTGGGTCAGGGTCGGGTTCGAGCCGTACTCGAATTCCTGCAGGTTGCTGGCGCCGTCCCCGTCCTGATCCAGCGAGGCATCGGCGGGGTCTTCCGGGTTCAGTCCGTACTGCACTTCCCAGTGGTTGGGCAGGCCGTCGTTGTCCACATCCGGGTCATCCGTTTCGAACAGCAGCGCGTCGATCCAGACGCTGTCCAGGCCGGCATCCACGGAGCCATCCTTACGGTACTGGAAGACGATGGTGTGAGGCCCCGGCGCCAGTGCCAGGCTGAACCGGGCGTTGGCGCTCCCGCTGCGGCTCAGCACCTGATTGCCGTCCAGGAATACCAGCAGCCGATCACAGCAGGCTTCGGTGGAAACCCGGTAATCGAAGGTCAGGGTACCGGCCTCAAACACCCCTGCCAGGGTCAGGCTGGCGCGCTGGGAATGGGTCAGGCCGCGGGCGACGTAACTGTGCTGGCCGTGGCTGGACCAGTCCGTGCTCTGCGCCCAGCCGCCGCTGCTGCTGTCGCTGGTCTGTTGCCAGCGGGCGTCCAACGGGGTTTCGAAGGATTCCAGATAGAAATCCATGGGGGTGACAAAGTCAGTGGGGTCGGTGGGATCGGTGCCCAGTTGGTATTCTTCCAGGTTGGGGGAGCCGTCACCGTCAAAGTCGAGCGCAGCGTCGGCCGGGTCCAGGGGGTCCAGTCTGTATTGCACCTCGAACCCGTCAGGCATCTGGTCGCTGTCGGTGTCCGGCAGAATGGGGGAGGTGCCGTGTACCTGGATTTCGTCGTAGTCGCCCAGGCTGTCGTGGTCCGTATCTGAAAGCGTAGGGTCGGTTTGATACTGGAATTCGGTGACGTTGTTGACGCCATCGGTGTCCAGGTCACCCAGGGCATCGGACGGGTCGGTGGGGTCGAATCCCCAATGATATTCCCAGCCGTCGGGCATGCCGTCGGCGTCGGTGTCCAGGTTGTCGCTGCGACAATAGATGCCTACGGTGACGAAGGCGCGCATCACCGCAAATTTGGGATACCCCAGGTCACCCGCTGCACTCAACACGCCGCAGGCGCCCTCTTCGAAGCCGGTGGTGGGTACCCAGTGGAAGCGGTTGGCCTGCACGAATAGGTCAAATGCGGTGCGGGGATTCCATCCTTCTGCTGTGGCAATCAGGTAGTAGGCACGATTGAACACCCCACTGGAGTGGTGCACGTCCATACCCGTGTAGAAATCGCTGGCGTGGCCGATGGACAGGCCGTCTTCGGTGGGGTCGGCAAAATAACGCAGCGCGGTGGTGTTCTTGGTGATGGCTGCCCCGTTCAGCCAGTCCACGCTGCCCGTCAGATAGTATTCCGCAGCTTCACCGGCCATGTCGGAGAAGGCCTCGTTGATGCCACCGGACTGTTGGTTGTAGATCAGGTTGGAATTCTGTTCGGTGAAACCGTGACTTACCTCGTGGGACACCACATTGATGTCCACCAGGGGATAAAAGCGGGAACCGCCATCCCCGAACACCATGGATTGGCCGTCCCAATAAGCATTGTCGTAGTTGTCTCGATAATGAACCTTGAGGGCCAGCTGAAACGGCAGCGGTGCCAGGTTGTACCAGTCCTGATACAGGTTGAACACCACATTGCCGAAGTAATGGGCGTCGTTGAGGGGGGAGTAGGCGCCGTTGATTTCCTTGTGGGCGTTCTCGTAGCAGGGGAACTCGAAGGGGGTGGTGAGGTTGTCATCGCTGCCGTGCTGCAGGTCCACCGTGTAGACATTGTCGTTGATAAGCGCACAGCCGGTGGCGGTTTCTGTGACCTCCAGGAAGCCATAGTCGGTACCGTACTCATAGCGCCCGACTTTGACGTTACCGCCAGGGCCGGTGGCCTCAGTATGGGCCAGCCGGTCCCAGGCCTGCAGGATGTCCAGGGTGTCCTCCTGGATCAGGGCCACAGGACGCACCGGCTCCCGCTCAGGATGTCTGGCCAGAAACGTGGTTACGCGCACGATCACGGCGCGTTGCTCCGCCAGGTAGACCTGACGACTGACATCGACCTGGCTCAGGGTCCATTGGTCGGCGGGAAGCCCGGTTTTGGTGGCGACCCATTGCAGGGCCACTTTCTCATAGGCAGATTGATCGGGGTTGACGCCCGCTGGTGAGCCACCGGTGCGCTGAGACAGGCTGGTTGCCAGGCCCCGGGCGACCCGGCCCCCGGCACCATAGACCTGGCCGGAGCGCTCGTGCAGGGTAATGTGCTGGCCCCACACCGGCAGGTCCTGATAGGTCTGCTGGTAACGGCTGTGCAGGTTGCCTGCCTTGTCCCGGCCCTGCGCCAGCGGCAGCAGGCTTTCGTTCACGCCCAGCTGCAGGGCCATGGCCACCATTTCCCGTTTGGTTTCACTGAGGGCAATACCGCGGGCAGACTGTAACGGCAGGCTGGTGAACGCGTCTTTAGTGACAGGTTCCCAGGAGACGGCGAAGGAGGTAATGGAAATAAAAGACAGGAGAACGGTGGTTGCCAGGCGCAACCCGCTGCGGTTGATGTGCATTGATTACCCCAAAACTCCTAAAGAAAGCTTTCATGAGCGACATTAGATGTTACGGCTCAAAAAAACTGTCAGGGCGCCCCCGCCTCCGAGCAGTGGCAGAAATGGTATACAAGGGGGCAGGGTCTGGCAAGCTGCAGGGTCTATGACCCGATACATGAATGGGTTATTGTATCATTTTGACCTAAGACATTTTGCAATGATCCAGCTGATAATAAACAAAAACCAACGGTAATGAACAAAAACCAAAGGCAAATGAGGTAAAGCCGACATGAAGAATACAATGATGAACCAATGGGTGATGCCCCGATGGGCGATGAGTGCGCTGCTGATGATGGCAGTGGTCCTGGGGGGCTGTGGTACCACCTATCCGGTGGCGAGGGGGGCATTTCAGGATAAGCTGGGTAATTGCCCGGACAAGCCCAATTGTGTTTCCTCCAATGCGGAAGATGAAGATCGTGAGTATCCGCCGATCCGTTTTGACGGTGATCCGGCACACGCCAAACGTAAATTACTGGGTGTGATCAATTCCTATCCGAGAACCACGATCACCCAGGACAAGGACAACTATGTGCGGGTGGAATTTGAAACGGCGGTGTTTGGTTTTGTTGACGATGCCGAGTTTCTGATCCTGGACAATCGCATCATGGTGCGTTCGGCATCGCGGGTGGGATACAGCGATCTGGGTAAAAACCGCAGCCGCATGAAAGACATTCAGGCGCAATTTGAACCCTGCTGTAACTGAGCCCGGCGCGCTGGGCAAGTGGCGGTACAGTGAAGGCTGTGCCGCTTTCTCCTATACTGGATTGAGGTACGTGGAACTGGGCTGAAACCGGAAAGGAGACCATCATGGGGCGACGCGGACATCCAGATACAGTCAGCGGTGTTTGCCTGCTCATCTGCACGGGTATCGGGCTTGGCGGCTTTTTCAGCCAGGCCGCCGGGGCAACGGAAGTTCATTTCAGCGGCTTTGCCACCGCTGCGGCCGGCACTACCCTGGACGCCGGTACCCGCTATCAGGTGGAACCCACCACCCAGGGTGCCTACGACGATGAGGTCAGTTTTGAACCCGAATCCGTCGCCGGGTTACAGGTGCAGGCGGTGGTCAACCCGCGTTTGCGCGCCACGCTGCAAGTGGTGGCAAAAGGGGCTGACGACTTCGATGCCGAACTGGATTGGGCGTTCATCAGTTACGATCTGCAACCCAACCTCACTTTCAACGCCGGCCGCTATCGCCTGCCCCTGTTCTTCTATTCCGAATCCATCGACGTAGGGTACAGCTATTACTGGATTCGCCCGCCGGTGGAAGTCTATCGCATCTTTACCGCGAACCTGGAGGGGGTGAACCTGTATCACACCCATTTCATCCAGGAGTTGGAGATCAGCACCCAGCTCTGGTACGGCACCATTGACACCGAGTTGGACCTGGAGCCCATCACAGTGGAGCTGGATACCCGGCGCAATGCCGGCATCAATGCCACCCTGGGTTGGGAATGGTTCCGGTTACGGCTGCTGTACAACGATGTCAAGATCGACACCCGGATCAATATTCCCACCGGTGACCCCTTCGCGCCCGTCTCGCAACAGTCCACGGCCAATGTCACCTTTACCGCGGTGTCCTTCATGGCGGACGTGGGGCCTTTTATGTGGCGCAGCGAATTGACCCAGGCTGACGACAAAGAGCTCGATGTATCCCGCACCGGTTACGTTTCTCTGGCCTATCAGATGGGAGAATGGGTGCCGCACCTGACCCATGCCCGTGAGAAAGCCCGCGAGTTACCCGAGGCGTTTGATCGCGCCACCAACACCCTGGGGTTGGCCTGGTATTTTGATCAGTCGGTGGTGGCAAAACTGGAATACAGCGAGTCGGAAACGGAATACCGGGATCGCGACAGCGAGGTTGAGCTGGTGTCCGTGGCGCTGGATATGGTGTTTTGAGGGGGGCATGGTATGCGTTTAATAGTTCTCTGTTGTGCGCTTCTGGTCTGCAATGTTGTGCTGGCGGAGTATGCGGTGATTGTGCACCCCTCCAACCAGTCCAGCCTGTCCGCCCTCGATATCCGTCGCATTTATCTGGCCAAGGTCAAGCAGTTCCCGGACGGCGAGATGGTGCAAGCAATCGACCGCCCGGAAGGCACCGATATCCGTGGCGCGTTTGTGCAGTATTTTTTGCACACGGATGAACAGCGGCTGCGGGCCTATCTGGCACGGCTGTTGTTTACCGGTAAAGTGATCCTGCCCAAGATTTTAAGCAGCGATGAAGACGTCGTGAATGCGGTGGCAAACAACCCCGGGACCATCGCCTTTGTGGAGGCCGGATTCGTCGATCCACAGCGGGTCCGGGTGGTCGCCACCTTCTGAGCCGGGTCAGTGTTCCAGGGTAGCGGCTTTGGCTGCCGTGGCATCCTCTGGCTGCGGGTCCAGCCAACGGGGGTAGCGCAGTCCGTACCAGCGTTGGATGAACAGAATCTTTCTGACCGGCGTTTTCGCAACCACCGCCAACAAGCCGATGGAAAGCAGGCACCACACGGCTGCGGTTTCGTGGGAATCCCGGGTCAGCAGGGCCGACAACACCACCCCGGTGAGGATGTGATAGAGGGTGAACTTCCAGGAGCCATACAGCAGCGGCAGCAGGAACACCAGCATGAAATAGGGCTCCTTGAAGAAGCCGAACTTAGCCCAGGTGGTGTCGAACACCGGCACGTGCCAGGCAATGTGCCAATCCCCGGAGACGGAACACAGTTTGGTGCTGTCCAGCATGTGCAGGGTGCTGTGATCGGCCCAGGCGAAGGGGTAAACGTCAATGATCATGGCCAGGGCGCCCACAAAACACATGCCGTAAACCCAGGGGGCGATGCGTTGGTGGACCTTGTCCGGCAGAAAATACATGGAGATCATGTTGGCAAAGAAGGGTTGAAAGGCGATGTGCAGATAGCCCAGTAACGTCAGTACCTGATTGGGCGGGCTGTCACAGAGATCAATCCACCAATAGGTGAAGCCCTGCAGCAATTCCATCAGTGAGAACCACAGCAGTGGCAGGAACAATTCTTTCTTTTCTCCCTGCACCGCCGACACCGTCACGGTGGCAAAACCCATGGTGGCCAACGCGAAGCTGGCTTCCGCACTCCAACACATCCCTCGATTTCCTGCCTTGCTTATAGAAAGTGAGACATATTATATATATTGTCTCAGGCAAAAAAAGGGGCAGCCTGTGTAAGCGCTGCCCCCGTCCTCTAGGAGTCGTTGAGGTGTGAAGGATTACAGGGTTTTCAGGTACTCGATCAGGGCGTAGCGCTCCTCATCGGTCAGTACGCTGGTGAACTCATGCCCTTCGTTGCCGTGGCTGTACATATGGGTGTTCATGATCTTGCGGTTTTCCATATGCGCCGTAGTGATGATGGGCGGGAAGTCCAGGTTCCAGGTGCCGGTGATGCTGCCATACACCCATTCCATCAGCAGTTGGATCCAGGGGGTGCGGTAGATGTCCCGGGTGCTGCAGTTATAGCCCGGTGCCACCATGGGCGGCAGGCTTTCGCACTGGATACGGTCGTATTTCCAGCCCAGTTTTTCGGCGTCAAAGGCCCGTTCCAGGTTGGTGTCGAAACCCATCACCACATTGCCTTCACCTTCAGCGCGGGGTGCGGACACCCGGCGCCAGATGGGCCAGCGGTCCTGGGGCTTCAGTACTTCCCACACATTGGGCACGGAGCCGTTGTGGAAGTAAGGCGCGGAGGCCCATACCCCGTACAGGGGCTGCGCCAGGTAGCCCACTTCCCGGTCGCCACGGATTTTCTTCTGGCTCTGGGGGCCGCAATCGTTGTCGGTGTCCTTGGTGGCCGGGTAGCCAAAGAAGTTGTTGGCCCCGGTGGTGGTCATGCCTTCGGTGTTGGTGAGCACCCGGCGGCGGTCGGTGCCGATGATGGACAGGGGCACCACGTAACCGGCCATACCTTCCAGGCGCGGATCATCCAGGAAGTCCGGGTCGTTCACGTAGCGGGGAGCGTAGGCACCGTGACAGGCGGCGCAGGAGCCGTTACCTTCCGGTTGCGGAATCGGGTTGCGACGTTCCGGGGCCCACAGGTCCAGCTCGTGGAACAGGACCGCACCTTCTTCCGCCAGCGCGGTGTCCACCGGCAGCGGATAACGGGGGGCTTTCATGGTTTCCACCCACTTGTTCATGTCCGGGCCGTGGGTCCGCATCCACTCCTGGCCCTGTTCACCCAGGGGGCCGGCGGTGCCGCCGAACAGGCCGAAGAAGGGGGTGTAGAACACGGCATCCACCCGCGGTGCGTCCATGGGGAACAGGCCGTCCACAAACTTCAGCGGGCGGTGGCCCATGTTCCACCAGTTGGGGGAATCCATGCTGCCGGTGGAACCGGAGGTGAGTATATTGAAGAAACCGCCCAGGGTGGGCAGGCCGGCATCCGGGAACAGGAAGGCAATGTTCACGGCGCTGGCGTTGTTGGTGCCGCGGGTCTGGGTCAGGTTCAGGGGCGTGACGCCGGAGGCCAGATAGCCCAGGGGCAGCATGTCGCGCAGGAACAGGTTCAGATCCGTGGTGCTGGAACCGCCGAACTGGAAGCCCAGGTCCGGAGCATCAACACTGCTGGTGATCTCACCACTGTGACAACCATGGCAGGTCACACCGATGCGACCGCTCCAGCTGCCGTCATCCTTGCGCAGTTGCGTGAACATCTCCGGCAGTTGGCCGCTGCCGCCGTTGGTGAGGTTGGGGTCTTCCCCGGGCAATGGATAGGGGTTGCGGTCCGCGTCAAAGCCGGAGCCGTAGCGATTGGCCACCAGCTCGTCGAAATTCGCCGGCCGGGCGCTGAAGCCACCCCAGATTTTCCACAGGTTGTTGTATTGCCCGGCACTGAAGGTGGAGATGCCACCGGCGGCGGCCAGGTCGTTGTAGCTGTTGCCGGCAAACAGGGCTGCCACCCCTTCACCGCCGGTGTCCATCAGCCGTTCACCGCGGTAGAAATACTCCCGCAGTTCACCGCAGGTCTCAGCGTGAGCGTGCTCCTGCACCGCTTCCGGATCGACATGGCACTCGGCCCAATAGGCGTTGAAGTGAACGGCTTTACCTTCGTTGACCCCCGGTTGCACCAGGGTGCGGGGGTCTTGCGGCACCGGGGTGTCGTCGGGTTTGCCGTAACAGTAATCCCATTCCCAGATGCCGCCCCGGGTGCTGCCCAACAGGGCATCGGGGTCGTCGTCATAGACGAAGGCGTGGGTTAGCTGTGTGCTGGAGAGTGCGCTGCCGAACAGCAGGCAATAGAATGCTTTGGTCAGCACCCTGACAGGTGCGACCTTGTGGTTGCGTCGTAACATGTTTTATATACCCGTTTTGTACTTGTTATTGATACTGCTTGTTCCTTGAGCGCTAAAAAGGTAGCAGCAGAAAATGGATACATCAAGACATTATTAGTATTTTGTCTCAGTCTCGTCTGCTTATAATGTTTTGCTAGGTTTGCTTATAGTTTGATCAAGATGCGGGCTTCGTCCGCGGGGCTCGTTCAAGTGGCTCAAAATGGGTTAGAGTAAACCTTGTACGCTGGAGTTTAGTCCCAATGTATCCTGTCTTACCTGAGCGGAAAAAGTTGTTTATATGAATCCATTGCTAGCGCCAAAAGAACTACCTGAATTCAGCCAGATCAAACCGCACGATATTGAATCGGCCCTGTCCCAGATCATTGAGGACAACTACACACTGATCGACGAGATCGTGGCCCATGTGCAGCAACACGACGTGACCCTGGAGAACTTTCTGCTGCCGTTCGAGGAGCTGAACGATACCCTGGGCAAAATGTGGTCGCCGGTGGGGCATCTCAACAGCGTGATGAACAATGAGGCGCTGCGCAATGCCTATAACGCCTGCCTGCCCAAGCTGTCGGAATATTCCACCAAGCTGGGACAACACAAAGGCCTGTACCAGGCCTACAGAGCGCTGAAAGATTCACCGCAATTCGCCGGCTTCACCGTGGCGCAGAAAAAAGTCATCGACAACGCGTTAAGGGATTTTCATTTGTCCGGCATCGACCTGCCGCCAGAACAGCAAAAGCGCTATGGCGAAATCAGCAAACGGTTGTCGGAACTCACCAGCAAATTTGCTGAGAACGTGCTGGACTGCACCAATGCCTTCAGCCGCCACATTACTGATGTGAACGAACTCAGCGGCCTGCCGGAAACCCAGTTGCACGGTGCCGAACTGGCGGCCAAGGCGAAACAGCTGGAAGGCTATCTACTGACCCTGGATATTCCGGTGTACCTGGCGGTGATGACCTATTGCGACAATCGCGCACTGCGCCGCGAATTCTACGAAGCGTACAACACCAAGGCGTCGGACCAGGGCCCTTTTGCCGGGCAATGGGACAACAATCCCCTGATGCAGGAAATCCTGGCCCTGCGTCATGAGTTGGCGCAATTGCTGGGCTTCAACAATTATGCAGAGCGCTCCATCGCCACCAAAATGACCGAGACCACCGACCAGGTGATGACTTTCCTGTATGACCTGGCGGATAAATCCCTGCCGGTGGCCAGGCAGGAGTTCGAGGAACTGAAACAGTTTGCCGCCGAGCGTTGCGGTCTGAGCGATCTGCAATCCTGGGATGTCAGCTACGTCAGTGAAAAACTCAAGCAGGAACGCTACGCCATTTCCCAGGAGGAGCTGCGCCCCTGGTTCCCCCTGGAAAAAGTGTTGAGTGGCTTGTTCGAAGTGGCAACCCGGTTGTTCGGGGTCACCTTCAAGCCGGAAACCAACGTTGACCTGTATCATCCGGATGTGCGTTTTTATCGGGTGTTCAAGGGTGACGAGGCCGTGGCCGGTTTCTATCTGGATCTGTATGCCCGCGCCAACAAACGGGGCGGCGCCTGGATGGACGTGTGCCGTTCCCGCCGCAAAACCCTGGCTGGCGGCCTGCAAAAACCGGTGGCCTACCTGACCTGCAATTTCAACGGCCCGGTGGGCAGCAAACCGGCGCTGCTCACGCACAATGAAGTCACCACGCTGTTCCACGAATTCGGCCATGGCCTGCATCACATGCTGACCCAGGTGGAAGAAGATGCGGTATCCGGTATTGCCGGGGTGGCCTGGGATGCAGTGGAGCTGCCCAGCCAGTTCATGGAAAACTGGTGCTGGGAAAAAGACGCCATTCCCCTCATGTCCGGCCATTACGAAACCGGTGAACCCCTGCCGGACGCCATGCTGGAAAAAATGCTGGCGGCGAAAAATTTCCAGTCCGCCATGATGATGGTGCGGCAACTGGAATTCTCGATTTTTGATTTCCGCATCCACATGGAATACCAGCCGGGCATGAACATTCACGGTGTGCTGGAAGATGTGCGCCAGCGGGTGGCGGTGATGGCCCCGCCGGCCTTCAATCGCTTTGAGTGCAGCTTCAGCCATATTTTTGCCGGCGGCTATGCGGCGGGCTACTACAGTTACAAATGGGCGGAAGTCTTGTCCGCGGATGCCTTCTCCCGGTTTGAGGAGGAAGGGATTTTCAATGCGCAGGCCGGTCAGGATTTCCGCGAGTGCATTCTGGAAAAAGGCGGTTCCGAAGAGCCCATGGAATTATTCAGACGCTTCCGTGGTCGGGAACCAACCGTGGATGCGCTGTTGCGCCACAGCGGTCTGGCAGCATGAGAAAAATGTTCATAGCGGGGGCCAAGTGCCCCCAGTGCGAAAAGGAAGACAAGATTTTTGTCTACCACAAAGACGGAGAGGACCTGGCGGAATGCAACGCCTGTGGTTACATCAGCGTGCGGCCGAAAGAGGTGGAGCCCATGCCGGAGACCCCCCCGGCGGTGGATGGGGTCGTGCGCATCATCAAATAGCAGTCCGGCCGGCATGGCTTCTGGTGTGGTTGCTGGCAGCGCTGCTGGCGCTGGTGCCGGTATGCACCCGGGCGGCGCCAGTGCAGGCCCGCCATGTGACGGTGGATCTGTTGACGGAAACCAGCACGGTCGCCGGGGGCGAATCCCTCTGGGTACTGCTGACGTTTGCGCCGGAAACCCACTGGCATACCTACTGGAAAAACCCGGGCGATTCCGGGTTGGCCCCCAAACTCAACTGGCAACTGCCCCCCGGCTGGCAGGCCCGTGAGCCCCTCTTTCCCACCCCGGCGGCCATCCCCTACGGCAGCCAGATCAATTACGGCTACGAGAGTGAGAGCGGACTGCTGGTGGAACTGGTACCGCCCCTGGTGATGCAGGAAGAAAACGTCGCACTGACCCTGGATGCCCGTTGGCTGGTGTGTGCCGATGCCTGCGTGCCCGGGCAGGCCGAGTTCAAGCTGGAGCTGCCGGTCACCCGCTTTGCCGCCCCCAACCCCCGCCACAAGTCCCGCTTTGCCCAGGCCCGCTTCAGTTTGCCGCTGCAGCTGGATATCGCCGGCACCTATCGGGTGCAGGGTGAGCAGATTTTGGTGGATCTGCCGGCCCGTACCCTGCCCCGCAGTGTGTCCCGGGTGTTCATTGCCCCGGGCCAGATCGCCGAGGCGGAACTTGCTCCGGATCTGACGTTCAAAGAGGATCGATTGCTGATTCGCCTCAACCGGCACAGCTATTTTTCCAAGGCACCACCCCAGATTGAGGTGGTGCTGGAACTGGCCGGCCAGGGTTGGTCAGTGCCCGCCAGGCTGCAACCGCAGGGAGAAAGCCAATGAACCGACTGTTACGTGTGTTACTGGGAGTGGTGTTGGTGTTCAGCGCCGGACTGATACAGGCCGCCCCCAAACCCGGTGCCATGGCGCCGGACTTTACCGCCACCGACACCCAGGGCAACACAGTGACCCTGTCCAAGTTGCAGGGCCAGTATGTGGTGCTGGAATGGACCAACCACCTGTGCCCCTTTGTGCAGAAACACTATGGCAGTGGCAACATGCAGGCGCTGCAGAAAACTTACACTGACAAGGGTTATCGCTGGTATTCCATCGTGTCGTCGGCCCCGGGCAAGCAGGGCAACATTGATGCGGCCAAGGCCAATGAACTCACCACCAGCCGGGGGGCTGCGCCCAGCGGGGTGATCCTCGACCCCAGCGGCGCCATCGGCAAACTCTACGATGCCCGCACCACACCCCATATGTTCATCCTCGACCCCAGCGGCAAGCTGGTGTACATGGGCGGTATCGACAGTATCCCCAGCGCCGACAAAGGGGATCTGGAGGCTGCCACCAATTATGTGCAAGCAGCCTTTGCTGAGCTGGAAGCCGGTAAGCCGGTGTCCACCCCGGTGAGCGCGCCGTATGGATGCAGCGTCAAATACTGAGGCCGTTAGGTAAGGCGTTTTGATTACAGCTTTTTGGTGACGGTCATGTAATAGACCTCGCCATCGATATCGAAATCACCCAGGGTGTTGCCCAGATCCAGGTCCGCCTGCATATGGCGCACGCTGGCCCCCAGCCAGTAATTGTTGGGGAGCCGGAATTCAAAACCGGCGCGGGCGTAGGCACCTACGGTGAAATCTGAGTGGTAGTCGTCCACGTCGATGGCAATGGAGCTGCCGCTCAGTGGCTGTGGCTCCTCCGGTTCGGCATCATCCACCTTGGTGGTGGCGAACAGGAACAGGGGACCGGCTCCCACGTAGAAACGCAGTGCCTCCATGGGCTTGAAACTGCCGTACAGGCCCATGAAGGTTTCGATGGCCCAGAAGCTGTTATCGATGTTAATGCGGATGGTGGTGCCGCCACCGCCGCTGCTGGCGTAATAGGAGGTGCTGCGGTTGAACCAGGAAAAAAAGCCTCCCCCTTCCCAACCGTAACCGATCACGTCGTCTTTCCAGATTACCTGGGCCGCGGCCCCCAGATAGGGGATGCTGTCCGGCAACTCCCCCTCATACACTTCATCGTTGGCGGTGAAGCGGACATTATTCTCATTCAGTTTCAGTTCCCCGAACATCACCTGGCCGTACATGGGCTCTTTGACCCCGGCGGCCAATGTGAGGGTGGGAACCAGCAGGGCCAGTGCGGTTAATGAATGCTTCATAAGTGTTCCCGTTGATACAGTTTGTCCAGGCTCAGGGAATGACCGTTCTCCATCACCCGGCGGGCATGGTGGCGGCGCAACAATCTGGGTTCGGCCACGCCGCAGGAGTGCGCGATGACCTCAACCTCGTGTTGCAGGTTGTGATGATAATGGTAAACCCGCACCGATTTGTCGGTGGGGTCCAGCCCCTTCTGCAATCGTGGATTGTGGGTGGTAACCCCGGTGGGGCAGGTGTTTTTGTTGCACTGCAGGGCCTGGATGCAACCCAGGGAGAACATGAAGCCGCGGGCGCTCACCACAAAATCCGCCCCCACGCAGATGGCGGTGGCCACGGCACTGGGGGTGATCAGTTTGCCGGAGCAGATCACGCGGATGCGCTCCCGCAAGCCATGGGCCACCAGTTTATCCACCAGCAGTGGCAGGGATTCGCGGATCGGCAGGCCCACATCGTCGATCAGGGACATGGGGGCGGCCCCGGTGCCGCCGTCGGCGCTGTCCAGGGTGACAAAGTCCGGCGCGGAATCCAGGCCCCGGCGCCCGATGGCACCGAACAGCTCGTCCAGCCATTCCGGGCTGCCCAACACGAACTTGATGCCGGTGGGCTTGCCGGTGGTGGTGCGCACCTGGGCCACCATATCCAGCAGGTCGTCGGCGCAGGTGATTTCCGGATGGCGGTTGGGGCTGATGGAAGCCTCGCCCTCGGGGATACCGCGAATGGCGGCGATCTCGGCCGACACCTTGGCGGCGGGCAGGATGCCGCCCTTGCCCGGCTTGGCCCCCTGGCTCAGTTTGATCTCGAACATGCGCACATTGTCGTGGCTGGCAATCTGGCGCAGTTTTTCGGGGCTGAGTTTGCCTTCCGCATCCCGCACCCCGTATTTGGCGGTGCCGATCTGGAACACGATGTCGCAGCCGCCCTCCAAATGCCAGGGGGACAGGCCGCCTTCACCGGTGTTCATCCAGCAGCCGGCCATCTTGGCGCCGCGGGACAGGGCCTGCACCGCCGGCTTGGACAATGCGCCGTAGCTCATGCCCGAAATGTTGATGATGGAGCGGGCGTTGAAGGGGTGGGGGCAGTCGGGGCCGATCACCAGGGGGGCGGTTTCGGCGGCGTCCTGTTCCAGGGTGGGATAAGCGGTGTTCACAAAGATAATCGAGCCGGGTTTGCTCAGGTCCTTGGTGGAACCGAAGGCGACGGTGCTGTCGATGTTTTTGGCGGCGCGGTACACCCAGGAACGTTGCGCCCGGTTGAAGGGGAGCTCCTCCCGATCCATGGCAAAGAAATACTGGCGGAAGAATTCGCCGATGTGCTCAAACAGATAACGAAACCGGCCAATCACCGGATAGTTGCGCCGTATGGCCTGCTGGGTCTGGTTGCGGTCGATGATGTACATCACCACCACCACCACCGCCAGGGTGCCCACGGCAAAAATAAAAAACGCCGCCATCAGTTCCAGGGCGGTGAACAACAGGCTGCTGATGCCTTCGGGTAACAGACTGCTCATGGTTATGCATCCTTTCTGCGGGCAAAGCTGAAGATCAACAGGAACGCCAGGCTGGCGCACAACACAATACTAGGACCGGCGGGGGTGTCTGCCTGCCAGGACAGGGTGAGCCCGCACAGCACCGAGCCCATCCCCACCAGGCTTGCCACCAGGGCCATCTGTTCCGGGGTGCTGGCCAGCTTGCGGGCGGCGGCAGCGGGAATGATGAGCATGGCGGTGATCAGCAATGCCCCCACCACCTTCATGCCGATGGCCACCACACTGGCCAGCAGCAACATGAACAACAGGCGAATGCGGCCCACCGGGATACCCTCGGCCTGGGCCAGTTCCTGATTGATGGCGATGTTCAGCAACGGCGTCCAGATAAAATACAGGGTAATGCCGATCACCACCACCAGTCCCAGCACCCAGGCCAGATCGCCAAAGCCGGTGGCCAGCAGGTCGCCGAACAGCAGCCCCAGTAGATCCAGGCGCACGGTTTCCATCAGGCTCACCAACACCAGGCCCAGGGCCAGGGTGCCGTGGGCCATGATGCCCAGCAGGGTGTCGCTGGCAATAAAACGTTGCCCCTGCAGCACGGTCAGGGCCAGGGCGATGCTGCTGCTCACAGCGATGACACCCAGGGACAGATGCAGATCAAACAGAAAGCCCAGGGCGATGCCCAGCAGGGCGCTGTGGGCCAGGGTGTCGCCGAAATAGGCCATGCGGCTCCACACCACAAAGCAACCCAGGGGGCCGGCAATGGCCGCCAGCGACAACCCCACCAGCAGGGCCGGCAGAATCAGCTCAATCATGGCTGCAGCCTCCGTTTTTGTGGGTGTGCTGGTTATGAGCGTGCTGGGAATGGTCGTGCGAGTGTTCCGGATGTGAAGGTTCAGGCGCGTCCGCCACCACATGGCCGTGCAGGTCGTGATGGTGATCGTGGTTGTGGGTATAGACGGCAATGTCGTCCACCGCATTGTTGCTGAACAGGCTTAAGTATTCCGGGTGCTGGGAGACGGATTCCGCGCTGCCGGAGCAACACACGTGCTGGTTCAGGCACAGCACCTGATCGGTTTGCGCCATCACAAAATGCAGGTCGTGGGATACCATCAGGATGGCGAAGCCCTGCTCATCCCGCAGCTCCGCCAACAGATGATAGAGCGCCTGCTGACCCTGCAGGTCCACCCCCTGGGCCGGTTCATCCAGCACCAGCAGATCCGGTTTGCGCAGCAGGGCGCGGGCCAGCAACACCCGCTGGAATTCACCGCCGGACAGGCTCTGTACGGCGTTATGGCGCAGGCCCCGGGCCCCCACCCGCCGCAACACTTCATCCAGGGGCGCACGATCCCCCTGGTTGGTCAGGGTCAGAAACCGCTCCACCGACAGGGGCAGGCTGGGGTCCAGCGCCAGTTTTTGCGGCATGTATCCGATGCGCAGCCCCGGCGCCTGCTCACAGCGGCCCCGGGTCGGCTGGTACAGCCCCAGAATGACTTTCAGCAGGCAGGATTTGCCGGCGCCGTTGGGGCCGATGATGGTGAGGATCTCCCGCTGTCGGACATGAAACGAGATCTGATGCAGTACCCGTCGATCTTTGAAATCCAGGCCCACATTGTGTAGTTCAACCAGGGTGTTTGGGGTCATGTAAGGTGGTTCGTGCGTCGTGCGTGCTGATGAATGCCGGTTTTGGAGCTGCCATGCTAAACCGGTTGGCCCGGATTCACAAATGAGCCCGCTTCAACCCGGCCCCTAACAAAAAATTCACACAGCTTTCATGCCCCGTTCACGGCCTCCGCAAACACTCGGGGTTCATTCCAAAATCAAAAGCAGGGTGACACCATGGATTTGTTTAAACGCCATTTGACCACGGCGCTGGCCGGGTTATGCGTGGCCGGTAACGGGCTGTGCGCTACGGATCTGATGATATCCGAATACATTGAAGGCTCCAGCAACAATAAAGCGGTGGAGCTGTATAACGGCACGGACCAGGCCATTGACCTGGCGGCCTATGAACTGGCGGTGTATTTCAACGGCTCCGCCAGCGCCGGCCTGACCTTGAACCTGACCGGCAGCGTGGCGCCGGGTGATGTCTATGTGGTGGCCCACAGCAGCGCGGTGGAAGCCATCCTCAACCAGGCGGACTTCACCACCGGGGCCGGCTTGTTCAACGGCGATGACGCGGTGGTGCTGATGAACGGCGGCGTGGTCATCGATTCCCTGGGCCAGGTGGGGTTCGATCCGGGCAGTGAGTGGGGCAGTGGTGATACCAGCACCCAGAACAACACCCTGCGTCGTCTCACCAGTGTGGACGCCGGGGACAGCGATCCCGCCGACGCCTTTGATCCGGTCCTGCAGTGGGCCGGCTTCCCCAATGACAGCTTCGACGACCTGGGCCAGTACACGACCGGTGATGGCGGCGGTGAGGAGCCCACAGCGGAGCTCGGCCAGTGCGGCGACAGTGCCACCCTGATTCACCAGATCCAGGGCAGTGCTGCGGCCTCGCCCCTGGACGGCCAGGTTGTGGTGGTGGAAGCGGTGGTCACCGGACTGCGCAACAACGGCTTCTTCCTGCAGGAGGAAACCGCGGACCAGGATGCCGACCCGGCCACCTCCGAAGGCCTGTTTGTGTTCTCCTACGAGGCGGTGACCCCGGGTACCACCCTGCGGGTGCTGGGCACCGTGGACGAATACTATGAGCTGACGGAAATCACCAACGTCACCGGCCTGCTGGATTGTGGCGGCAACACCACCCTGGCGCCGGTGACCCTGTCCCTGCCGTTCGGTACGGATGCTGCGCTGGAGCCCCTGGAAGGCATGCTGGTGGCGGTGAACGACGCCCTGGTAACCGACATCAACGATCTCTGGCGCTATGGGGAAATCGGTTTGAGCGATACCCTGAAACGGGCGCCCACCGATGTGTATGCCCCGGGCACAGCGGAATACCACGCCCTGGTGCAGGCCAACAGCGAAAACCGCATTTACGTGGAAGACCATACCAGTAGCCAGTATCCGGCCCAGCTCAGTTTCTTCCCGAATTTCAGTTACGCCCAGCCGATCCGGGTCAGTGACCGGGTGAGCACGCAAGGCCCGCTCAACTTCTCCTTTGGCACCTATCGCATCAATCCGCTGGAGCCCATTCAGGTTGTCAGCGAGCGTCCGGCGGCGCCGCAATTGCAGGCCGGTAACCTGACCCTGGCCAGCTTCAACGTGCTCAACTATTTCAACGGTACGGATGACGGCAACGGCGGTGTGACCTTTGATTATCCGGAAAATCGCGGAGCCGAAGATCAGGAAGAATTCGATCTGCAGCAGGCGCGCATCGTCAACGCCATTCTCACCCTGGACGCAGACGTGATCGGTTTGATGGAAATCGAGAACGACGGCTTTGCCGGAGACAGCGCCATTGCCAGTCTGGTGACTGCGTTGAACGCGCAGCAGGCGGCGGACGATCACTACGCCTTTGTGGCCAGCGCCGATGGATCACCGGTGGGCAGCGATGCCATTGCAGTGGGCCTGTTGTATCGCCCGGCGGTGGTCAAACCCAAGGGGACAGCGCAGACCATCCCCATGCCGATTCAGACCTTGGCAGACGGCTCCCTGGTGCAGATGCGCACCGCTTTGCTGCAGACCTTCCGCCATCGTCACAGCCATGAATCCTTCGCCGTGGTGGTGAATCACTTCAAATCCAAGGGCTCCGGCTGCTGGGAAGACGCCAACCTGACGGACCTGGTGACCACCGCCCAGAGCAGCTGTAATGCCCTGCGGGTGTCGGCTGCGGTGACCCTGGCCCAGGCGTTGGCCGCTGCCGATGTGCCGGAGCGGGTGATGATCATGGGGGATCTCAATGCCTACAGCGCCGAAGACCCCATCGCCGTGCTCACCGGTTATGATCCGCAGCAGCGCGGCTACACCATCATGACCGCGGTGAACACGGCGGCGGACAACGGTGCCTCCGTGGCGGCCCCCACCTTCGATTACCGCAACGTGGCGGCCAGCCATGACGCGGACGGCTTCTCCTACTGGTTCTACCAGACCGGGGAAGTGGGCAGCCTGGATCACATTCTGGTGAATGAGGCCTTCCACGGCGACATCGTGGATGCCACCCACTGGCACATCAACGCAGTGGAAGCCTATCAACTGCAGTATGACCAGGCGCTGACCTATTATCCCGATGCCCAGGGCTATGCCTTCACCGATGTGGGCCCTTACCGCAGCTCCGACCATGATCCGTTCCTGGTGTCCATGTTGTTGGAGCGCAGTGGCCCCACCCTGGACGGCATTGTGACCATCGCCCGCAACCTGTGGCGACCGGCGCTGGGCGAGCTGGCACAGTGGGATTTCGATGAGGACGGGCGTATCACCCTGCGGGACCTGCTGGCCTATTTAGGGGTGTAACGCTAGGGGTGTAAGCCAACCAACATGATATACTGCTCGGCCTGTGTTTTTCGTTGCCAGGCCGAGCCCATGTTGTATCGTCTTCCTTCCTGCTTGCGAGTGCCTTCTCGCCGGCTGTTTTCGTTTTCCGCGTTGTTCATTCTGTTCGTCATGCCGTTGTTTCTGGCCCGGCCTGTGTTGGCGCAAACCCCGCCCCTGCAGGTGGTGGTGTCTGTGCGTCCGGTGGCGCTGGTGGTGCAGGAGCTGACCCAGGGCATGCCGGTGCAGGTGAAAACCCTGTTGCCCCAGGGCGCCACGCCCCACGACTACGCCCTCAAACCCAGTGACATCAAGGCCATCGCCGCGGCGGACCTGGTGGTATGGATGGGCCAGGCGGGGGAACCTTATCTGAAAGGGGCCGTGGCCAAGGCCAAGCGCGCGCTGGACTGGAGTGCGCAACCGGGCCTGATCCGCTTGCCGCTGCGCTCGACCTTGCATGAGGGCCACGAGGCACATGATCATCACGGCCACGAGCATGAAGGCCACGACCACGGCGATGCCGGTTATGACCTGCATTTCTGGATGAGTATGGACAACGCCCTGCTCTTGGCGCAGGCCCTGCAACCGGTGCTGGCGGGCCTGCTGCCGCAGGCCGAGGCCACCCTGGCGCAGAACCAAGCGCAGATGCAACAACGCCTGCAACAGCAACGGCTGCAGACCCGCGGCCTGCTGGCCCAGGCCAAGGGTGCGTTCCTGTTATCCCACGATGCCTATCACTATCTGGAGGAGGATCTGGACACCTTCTCCGACGGCGCCATCACTCTCGATCCGGAAATCAAGCCCGGCATCAAACACCTGATGGCCATCAAGGCGCGGGTGCAGGAACACAACATCGGCTGCGTGCTCACCGATCCCACCGTGTCCAACGCGCTGCTGGATAAAGTGGACCGCACCCCGCCCCTGACCCGGGTGGCCATCGACCCCCTGGCCTGGGATTACCCCGGGGCGCTGTATTCGGAATGGCTGTCCAGTGCTTACGTGAAAGTGGTGGTCTGCGCCACGGTACCGTAGCCATTGGACCGGCGCTGGGCAAGCCGGCGCAGGGTGACGTAAAACACCGGCGTCAGCAGCAGGCCGAACAGGGTCACGCCGATCATGCCGGTGAACACGGTGACTCCCATGGCGTTGCGCACTTCGCTGCCGGCGCCACTGGCCAGCACCAGGGGCACCACCCCGGCCACAAAGGCCACTGAGGTCATGATGATGGGCCGCAGGCGCAGGCGGCAGGCTTCCAGGGCGGCCTGTACCGGGGTTTTGCCGTCAAATTCCAGCTCCCGGGCGAACTCCACGATCAAAATGGCGTTCTTGCAGGCCAGCCCCATCAACACCACCAGGCCCACCTGCACAAACACATTGCTGTCACCCTGGTTCAGCCAGACCCCAAACAGGGCCGCCAGCAGGCACATGGGCACGATCAGGATCACCGCCAGGGGCAGCACCCAGCTTTCATAGAGCGCAGCCAGCACCAAAAACACCAGCATCAACGCCAGGGGAAACACCACCAGGGCGGCGTGGCTTTGATTGATCTGCTGGAAACTGAGGTCGGTCCACTGAATGCTCATGCCCGGCGGTAATACCGATTGCGCCACTTCCTGCACCCTGGCCAGGGTCTCGCTGGAGGACAGCAGCAGCGGGTCCGATTGCCCGATCAGGTCCGCGGCCGGGTAGCCGTTGTAGCGTATCACCGGGTCGGGACCAAAACTCTGTTCCAGGGTCACCATGGTATTGATGGGCACCATATCGCCCTGGGCATTGCGGGTGTACAGGTGATTCAGATCGCGCTCCTCATCCCGGAACGGCGCATCCGCCTGGGCCATCACCCGATAGGTGCGGCCGAAAATGTTGAAATCGTTGATGTAGAGGGAACCAAAATACAACTGCAGGGTGCCGAACAGGTCGTCCAGTTGCACCCCCTGGGCCTTGGCCTGAAAGCGGTCCACCACCGCATCCAGTTGTGGCACATTGGCCTGATAGGAACTGATGGGAAAGCTGAGGCCCGGGGTCTGGCTCAAGGCCCCCGCCAATTGGTGCGTGGCGTTTTGCAGGGGGCCATAACCCAGGTTGCCCCGATCCTGCAAATACAGGGAATAGCCGGACCCGGCCCCCAGCCCGAAGATCGGTGGTGGCATGAACGTCACTGCAAAACCTTCCTTGATTTCCGCCAGCTTGCCGTTCAGTTCGGCGGCGATGTCCTCGGCGCTGCGATCCCGTTCATCAAAATCATCAAACAACACAAACACCGTGCCCACGTTGGGGGTGTTGGTGCGCTGCAGGGCGTTGAAACCCACAAATGCAGCGGCGTGGGAAACCCCTTCGGTGCCGAGGGCCAGTTCGCTGACCCGGCGGGCCACGGCTTCGGTGCGATCCAGGGAGGCGCCCTCCGGCAGGCGGATGCTGCCCACCAGGTAGGTTTTATCCTGGGTGGGAATAAAGCCACCGGGCACCCGGTCGAACATGTACAGGGTGCCGGCCAGCAGCACACCATACAGCACAAACACCAGCCCACGGCGTTGCAGGCTGTGGGACACCAGGTTCTGGTAGCCGTCGGAACTGCGTTGAAAGAAGCGGTTGAAGGGGCGGAAGATCCAGCCGAACAGCCATTGGATCAGGCGCGCCAGTCGATCCGGTTCGGCATCGTGGGGGCGCAGCAGGCCCGCCGCCAGGGCCGGTGACAGGGTGAGGGAATTGATGGCCGAGATCACGGTGGCGATGGCAATGGTCACCGCAAACTGGCGATAGAACTGGCCGGTGATGCCGTCCAGAAACGCCATCGGAATGAACACCGCACACAGCACCAGGCTGATGGCCACGATGGGTCCGCTCACCTCACCCATGGCCTGGTGCGCGGCCGCCCGGGGGGCCAGTCCCTGCTCGATATTGCGCTCCACGTTCTCCACCACCACGATGGCGTCGTCCACCACGATGCCGATGGCCAGCACCATGCCGAACAGGGTCAGGGTATTGATGGAATAGCCCAGCAACAGCAGCAGGGCGAAGGTGCCGACGATGGACACCGGCACCGCCAGCAGGGGGATCAGCGACGCCCGCCAGGTCTGCAAAAACAGGATCACCACCAGCACCACCAGCACCACCGCCTCCAGCAGGGTCTGGATCACCGCGCGAATCGACGTGCTGACGAACACCGTGGGATCATAGGCCACCTCCCAGTCCAGCCCCTCGGGAAACTGACCCTCCAGCTCCGTCATTTTGGCCCGCACCGCGCGGGACACCTCCAGGGCGTTGGAACCGGGGGCCTGGAAGATGGGCAGGGCCACCGCCTGGCGACCGTTCAGCAGCGCCCGCAGGGTGTCCTGGGATGAGGCCAGCTCGATGCGGGCAATGTCCCGCAGGCGGGTGATCTCACCGTTGGCGCCGCTCTTCAGCACCACATTGCCGAACTGCTCCGCGCTCTCCAACCGCCCCTGGGCATTAATGGAAATCAGGTAGTCGGAACCCTGGGGCATGGGCGCAGCCCCCAGTTGCCCGGCGGAGACCTGAATATTCTGCTCCCCGACGGCGGCGGCGATGTCCCCGGCGGTGATGCCCAGGGCGGCGGCCCGTTGCGGGTCCACCCACAGGCGCATGGCGTAATCCCCGGACCCGAACAGGCCGGCCTCGCCCACCCCGGGCAGGCGCGCCAGTTCATCCTTGATGTGCAGCACGGCGTAATTGCGGATGTAGGTGGCATCAAAGCGGTCGTCCGGCGACAGCAGGTGCACCGCCATCATCAGGCTGGGGGACTGTTTGCGGGTGGATACCCCCTGCCGGCGCACGTCTTCCGGCAAGCGTGGCAGGGCCTGGGTCACCCGGTTCTGCACCTGCACCTGGGCCTGGTCCGGGTCGGTGCCCAGCTCAAAGGTCACGGTGAGCACCAGGGTGCCGTCGCTGCCGGCCACGGATTTCATATAGATCATGTCTTCCACGCCATTGATGGCTTCCTCCAGGGGCGTGGCCACGGTCTCGGCGATGGTCTTGGGATTGGCGCCCGGGTAATTGGCGGTCACCTGCACGCTGGGGGGCACCACCTCCGGATACTCGCTCACCGGTAACAGGGGAATGCTGATCAGCCCCATGACGAACATGATGATGGACAGCACCGAGGCGAAGATGGGTCGGTCCACAAAAAAGCGGGAAAATTGCATAACAGTGCCCCTGGGCGCACGGCGGGTGCGCCGGTGTGGTTGAAACGTCAGATGTCAGTGAAGGGTAAACGCGCGGGTTACATGTGGATCACACCGCGGGGCGCGCTGACGGCCACGCGGGCGTCGTCGGTGTCGGTGATCACCAGTTCCGGTGCCACCAGCACCCCGGCCACGGGGATGCGCTGCAGGCCGTTGACGATGACCCGGTCACCGGCGCTCAGGCCCTGCTCGATCACCAGTTTGCCCTGCACCCGATGGCGGGTCTGCACATCGCGGCGGGCCACGGTGTTGTCCGCGCCCACCACATAGACGAAGCGCCGATCCTGATCCGTCATCACCGCCTTCTGGTCCACCAGCAAGGCCTGGTGCAGGTGCTCGATGGGGATTTCCACCCGCGCGAACTGGCCCGGTTTGAAGCGGCCACCGGGGTTGGCCAGGCGGGCCCGGTATTGCAGGGTGCCGGTCTGGCGATTGAGCTGGTTATCCACAAAATCCAGCACCGCCCGGTGCGGGAAACCCGGCTCGCCGGTGAGCCCCACCCGGATCTCGTCACCGGGGCCAAAAAACGCCTGCTCATCCGGCTGGCTTTGATAGCCTTGCTGCTGGTTTTGATAGCCCTGCTGCTGGCTCTGATAATAGGTGGCCTGGTCAATCTCGAAATACACAAACACCGGGTCCACCGACACCAGGGTGGTGAGCAGGGTCTGGTCGGCGGTGGCCAGGTTGCCCTGGGTGATCTGGGCCCGGCTCACCCGGCCGCGGATGGGCGCGGTCACGCGGGTGAACTCCAGGTCCAGCTGGGCACTGTCCAGTTCGGCGCGGGCAGCGGCCAAGCCCGCCTCAGCCCCGGCCTGGGTGGCCAGGCGCTGATCCAGCTCCTCCTGGGAGATGGCGCGTCGCTGGAACAGGCTGCGGGCCCGTTGGGCCTCGGAGCGGGCCAGGCTGAGCACACTTTCCGCCCGCTGCAGGCCCGCCTGGGCCGCCCGTTCCTGAGCCTGGTAGGGCCGTGGGTCGATGACAAACAGCAACTGACCCTGCTCCACCAGCTCGCCTTCCTGAAAGTGAATGGCGTCAATGTAACCGCTCACCCGCGGGCGCAGGGCCACACTCTCGGTGGCGGCCACGTGGCCGGTGAAGGCATCCCACAGGGTGACGCTCTGGGTGCTCAGCTCCGCCACATCCACCGCCGGCGGCGGGGGCGTGGTCATCTCGGTGGCCTCCAGGTTGTTGTTGCAACCGGCCAGGAGGGCGCTCAACAGGGTGATCCCCGCCGCCATCAATACGGCGGGCCGCGGTGTGTTCCAAGGTGAAGCTGGATTCGTGTTCATCGTGATTACCCCTTCCTAATGATTGCGTCCTAATCGTTACTGCTCGGATTCGGTACAGCAGACGATGAACAGAATAGGGTCGTGGGTCGAAAGGGCGGTAGCCGGTTTCTATTCTGTGATTGCCTAATTCTACCTGGGTGTGGAGTTTACGACGTATAGCCGTAACCTGATTGACACGATCTGTTCTGATCTGGCGAGGAAAAATACCCGAAAACACGGATAATAACGGCTGTCACAAGGTGCGCGAAAACCCGCGCATTGCCGAATCCCGCCTGATTCTTGCCTAATCCTACCTGGAATGCGTGCCCCCCACTGGCGGTGCCCGACTCGCGGCGTATACTCGACAGATCAACACAACTTGCAGAGAGACACCCGTGACGACAGCCAGCATGGTGGGTTCACCGCAACACCAGTCCCTGATTCAGGGCATCCTCAAATGGGCCGATGGCCAGGGTATGTCGGAAAGCGCCCTGCCCGGGTTGCAGTTGTACCGGGCGGATGAGCCCACCGCCACCTGCAGTTCCACCGTCTATGATCCCAGCATTGCGTTCCTGATCCAGGGCGGCAAAACCGTGCAGCTGGGGGATCGGGAGATCGTCTACGACGAGCTGACCTACCTCACCACCAGCGTGTCGCTGCCGGTGTTGGGCCATGTGGTGGAGGCGTCTCCAGACCGCCCCTATCTGGCCATGAAACTGGTGTTCAGCCCCCAGGAGATCGCCGATCTGGTGCTGCAGGCACAACTGGTGGATGTTCCGGAATGCGATGAGGCCTCGATGTGCAATTGCGGTCTGCAGGTGGCCCATCTGGAACCGGACCTGCTGGATGCCCTGGCCCGCCTGCTGGGCCTGCTGGAGCGCCCCCAGGACATCGCGGTGCTCGGCCCCCTGTTCCGGCGCGAAGTGCTGTATCGGGTATTGATGGGGGAGCTGGGGCTGCGTATGCGCAAGTTCGCTATGGTGGATCACCAGGCCAGCCGCGTGTCGCGGGTCATCGCCATCCTCAAGGACCGGTTTACGGAACCCTTGCGGGTGAAAGAGCTGGCGGATGCGGTGAACATGAGCGAATCGGCCCTGTTCCGCAGTTTCAAGGACGTCACCCGCATGTCACCGCTGCAGTTCCAGAAGCGGCTGCGCCTGTATGAGGCCCGACGCCTGATGCTGGGTGAAGGACTGGAGGCGGCCACCGCCAGTTTTCGGGTGGGCTACGAAAGCCCTTCCCATTTCAGCCGCGAGTACAGCCGCTTGTTCGGTGCCTCGCCGCGCTCTGATGTGCTGCGGCAACGGGCGGAACAGCTTAAGTCCCTTGGCTGAAACAGATGGGCTGAATCAAGCGGGCCGAATCAGCCGGGCGGATGAGCAGGATTAAAAAGAGTGCCTGAGGGGGTTCAGTACTGCTCCTGCTGATTCTGTTTCTGATTATGTTTCTGTTGTTGCTGCTCCTGGTCCTGCCAGCGCTGTTGCAAACGCTGCACCGGCTCCGCAAAGTGTTGCTCCAGAAACGCCACCTGCAGAATGCGATCGGTGCGAAAGTGGCGAAACGCCTGCCGCAGTTCACACCAACCCACCAATAGCCGTGTGTGCTGAAAATAGGCCACTGCGATGGGCCACAGGGTGCGCTCGCTCACCCGCTGGGCCTGATCCTGATAGCGGATACGAATGCACTTCTGCTGGCGAATCCACTCCCGCACCCGGGCCACGTCGATGCCGTCCGCCGGCGCCGGCTCCTGGGCCGCCACCATCATGGTGTGGTCTGCCAGGATCGGCTGCAAGTGCGGGGGGATCACCGCCTCCAGCTTGGCCAGCAGATCCCGTGCACCCCGGGCCAGGGAGGCGTCCCCCTGGGTGGCCAGCCAACGGGCCCCCAGCACCGCCGCTTCCAGTTCCGTTGCCGACAACATCAGCGGCGGCAGGTCATAGCCTTCCTCCAACACATAACCGATGCCCGCCTCACCGCGAATGGGCACCCGTTGCGCCATCAGATCGGCGATGTCCCGATACACTGTGCGTACCGAGGTTTCCAGCTCCGCCGCCAACTGTGCTGCGGTGACCGGTCGCTTGCGGGAGCGCAAAATCTGAATCAACTGGAACAACCGGTCCGTGGGTCGCATGGGTTCCTCGTTTATTGTTAGGTTGCTGCGGTCTCCAGCGCCAGCATCCGTTGATACCACTGCGCTGTGTGCCCGCTGACGGCGATGTCGGCGTAACCCAGCTGGGTAATATTGGAGGCCACCGACAGGTCCGCAATGGTGGGGGTGTCCCCGGCCAGAAAGGCGGAATCCGCCAGGGCCTGCTCCAGAATCGCCAGTCGCTCCGGCAGGGCCTGCCGCCCCCGGGCGATAACCTGGGGATCACCCTGATCGCCCAAAAACACCGAGTGCAGCACAATGTCCACCACTGTGGGGGCCAGGCGGCACTGGTTCCAATCCAGCCACTGATCCACCCGGGCCCGTTGCCGGGCAGGCCGCGGATACCAGGCATCCAGATTATGTTGCTCGCACAGGTAGCGCAAGATGGCATTGGATTCCCACAGGCGGAAATCCCCCTGCTCCAGCACCGGCACCTGGTGGTTGGGATTGCGGGCCAGAAACGCCGGGGCGGCATGCTCCCCCTCATCCATGGCCACGTGTTGAAGTTGATAGGGAATCCCCGCCAGCTCCATAAGGGACACCACCCGGCGGGCGTGTTGGGAATGCGGGAAATGATAAAGCGTGTACATGGTGTGAGCTCCTGATCGGTGTGGTATTTGCCGGAACAGGCTACCAGGGGGCTGCTGACAGCCTGCTGTCAGGGGTCTTCGAAAAAAGCAGAAAACTGGCTGGATCATCGAGGCGCGGGCGTTTGGATATGATTAGAGGGTAGGAATAGCCTCGGCTGAATGTGTATAGTGCATTGACGTTGATCCTAATAAAAAGCGGAGCAAAAGGAGAGCAAATGGTCGAGGCTGCTGACACAGACGATAAACCGCAGGCCCAGACGTCGAATCAGGATTACGAAGCCCGCTTCCAGCAGTTGGAGCACCGGTTGCTGGAACAGGAGCATCGTTTCATTGCTGTGTGGTTGAATCTGTTTCACAGCTTCCGCAAAGGCCATGAAACGGAGCGCACCCCGGCGCTCAAGGCCGTGCTCTACAGTTTGATCCCGGGGCGTGCGCTGTTGCTGATCACCGGCGGCACAATGATTGGATTGTTCACCCTGCTGCTGATGTATCAGGCCAATCTGCTGCTGGCCAAGCAGAACCACTATTTTCAACAGCAGATCTACGTGCAGTCCAACACGGAACGCCGGCGCATGCTGGTGGACATCAAAGAGAAACTGTACGACCCGGAACCCCTTTCCAAGCAGGCCGCGGTGGAGCAGGACCTGTGCAAGCGCTCCAACTCCAATTTGGGGGCCTGCGGTCCGGCGATCGCCGTGCAGCCCAAGTTCAATGCCCCCATACGCACAGAGTCCGTTCTGGCCTATCTGGACATCCAGCGCAACCCGTTACACCAGCCGCAACCTGCCGCACTGCCCACGTTGGAATCGGTTGCCCACACCATCCTCAATGCGTTGTTTGAGCCGGAATCCCCGCCGAAATCCCAGCCGGAACCGCCAAAGGATCAGGCGGAGTGCAAACGGATCAGGGCTGCGGACCTGCGCAATGCCTTGCTGCAACAGGTAAACCTGGTGGGCCAGTGTTTAACCGGGGTCAACTTCACGGGGGCTGACCTGGCTCAAGCGGATTTGAGTTTTGTGGATCTGGAGCGTTCGGAACTGAGCAACACCAACCTGCAGGGAATCCATATGATTGGTGCCCGGCTGAGCGGCTCAAACCTGTTCGACGCCGACCTTTCCGGGGCGGAGTTGACCCGGGCGCAGTTGAACAGCACCAATATGGCCGGGGCTTTTCTGGATGGCGCGGTATTAAACAATACGAACCTGCAGAAAGCCAACCTGCGGGAGGCAACTCTCACCCAGGCGCATCTGAATGAGGCCAATCTGCGTCAGGCCAATTTGAGAGGTGCAGACCTCACCGGCGCGGATTTGATAGGGGCTGACCTGTTCGAGGCCAACCTGAAAGGCGCGCAATTCCATTGTGATCAGTTAAAGCAGGCAAAACACTGGCAGTCCGCCGAGCTGGATCAGCCTTGCCCCTGATCGGGCCTTACCCCGTTTAACACCCCCTCTGTTAACGCCCACAGTGTCTTTATTACCAGGCTCACTGGAATCACTGCGTAAGGACTCTGTACCGTCATGGGCGATGACTCATCTAAACCCTCCGAATCGGCCGCCACCCAGGCACCCAAAACCCAGGCACCCAAAACCCAGGCCCGCACGCCCTCGTGCCGCACCGCCGATCACTGGATTGATCTGCAGTATGTCTATGACGACCTGCACAGCACCCCCGTGGCGGACATGCCCTTCGAGGTCACCTGCAAGCGGGACGAGTCCATCAAGGTGCGCGGCACCACCGACGCCGAGGGCAAAGCCCATGTGGAAGGCCTGATTCCTGGCCCCGTCGACATCGACTTCAACCCGGATTCCGACGCCGCCGACCGCCAGCAGGCCCAGCAGATCCGCCAGGAAATGAAGCAGACCCTGGACAGCGTTATCGCCGGCATCCAGCAGGATGCGGTCTACAAAGAGCAGGCCTGGCAGGACACGCCCGACGTCATGAAAGGCGTGATCTACGCCGGGGCCGCCGCCCAGGGCGTGTGGGATGGGGCCACCGAGTTCGTGGACTTCATCAAACAGGCCGCCGCCATTCTGGCCAAGGCGGGCATGGCCTATGCCGACGTGTGGGGCTGCATCGTCAGCGGCGACATCAAAACCCTGGAGCGCAAACTGGAGCAGGCCCGGGAAGGCGGCGCCGAGATGGCCGACAGCGCCGTGGAAACCTTTGAAAACCTGTTCCTGCTGCTTTCGGACGAAGAAGTGCGGGACATGCTCTATGACTTCCCCGAGCGCTACTGGGATGCCCACCACAGCGTGGATCAGGTGTACATGGCCGGGTCTGCGGGCAGCGACCTGGTGGTGGGGATCGTGCTGGGGGCACTCACCGGGGGTGCCGGTGCCGCCGCCATGGGGGCCAAGGCCCTGGCCAAAGGCGGTAAAGCCGTGCAAAAGGTCATGGAGCTGATGGAAAAACTGGTGCCCATCCTAAAACGGGTGAAAGGCAAACTCAGCTTTAACGGCACCACCAAAAGCCCCAAAAAAGCCACCCTGCCGTCCGAGCGTTCCAACAACCCCCTTTCCAGCAAACACAGCGGCAACAGCAACCAAACCGGCAAAAACCCCAACGGCGACGCTTGCCCCTCCAACGCCAACACCTGTGTCGCCGGCGAGCCCATCAGCATGGTCACCGGCGAGGAACTGCTGGAACAGGAAGACTTCACCCTGCCCGGCGTCATCCCCCTCACCTGGAAGCGCCTGTACCGCACCAGCAACCCCCGCAACCGGGGCCTGGGCCATGGTTGGACCTTCCCCACCTGCGAAACCCTGCAGATCGGCAACGACGCCATCCTCTACAACGATGCCGAAGGCCGCCAGATTACACTGCCCATACCCGAGATCGGCCAGTTCACCAGCAACAGCGCCGAAGGCCTATTCCTGCACCGGGACTGGCACACCGTGTTCTACCTCAAGCAACCGGGCCAGCCGGACAAGCTCTTTATCGGTAAAGGCACCCTCAAACTGGCCGCCCTGATCGACACCGTGGGCAACCGCTGGGACTGCTTCTATAACGAGGCCAACCAACAGATCGAACGCATGGAAGCCAGCTGGGGCACCGTGCTGGAATTCCACAACAGCGATAAAGGCCTGATCCAGTCCGTCCGTGAACTCACGGCGGAAGGCCACAAGACTCTAGTCAAATACCACTACAGCCCCGAACACGACCTGATCGCCGTGGAAGACGCCGGGGGCGATGCCGAACGCTTCGCCTACCAGAACCACATCATCACCCAACGCACCCTGCGCACCGGCTTCAGCTTCTATTTCCAGTGGGACCAGCTCACCCCCCAAGCCCGCTGCCTGCGCCAATGGGGGGATTCTACGGCACCTAGCTCTTCACAAGAGCAAGCCCCCACATACGACTACCGCTTCGAGTGGAACCCAAAAAAACGCATCAGCCGCAGCATCGATTCCAATGGCGGCGTCACCGAAGTGGAATACAACCGCCGTGGTCAGGTCATCCGCGAAACCGACCCCCTGGGCCACACCACCCACTACGAGTACGACCGCAACGGCCGCAAAATCAAAACCATCGACGCCCTGGGCTTTGAACACCGTTTTTTTTACGACGACGTGGGCAACCTCACCGGCCAACTGGACAGCGCCGGTGGCGGCTTCACCCTGCTGTATGACCAGGAACACCGGCCCATCTGCTTTACCGATGCGGTCGGCAACAGCTGGGCGCGGGAATACAACGACAACGGCCTGGTGCAAAAGACCATCGACGCCGAAGGCAACGAGACCCAATACTTCTACAACGAACTGGGCCTGCCGGAACTGATACTGGACGCAGCCGGCCAAAAACAAATCCTCGCCTGGAGCCCAACCGGCCAACTCTTCACCCGCGCATTACAGGGTAAAACTGGTGAGGTCGAACCCACCCACTACCAATACGACGCCCAAGGCCACGTGGCTCAGGTGCAACAGGGCGAGCAAACCACACGCTACCAACACAACGCCAAGGGCGATGTAACCGCCATCCACTACCCCGATGGCAGCCGCGCTCAACTGGCCTACAACGCCAACCGCCAGCTCACCGCCTACACCGATCCACTGGGCCGCACCACGCGCTTCGAATACGACGGCCTGGCCCAGGTCACCCGCCGCATCGACCCCGCCGGCAACAGCCTGCACTACCACTACGATCGCGAACGCAACCTGATCGGGCTCACCAACGAAAACGGCGAACACTACCAACTGAAATACGATGCCAACGAACGCCTGATTGAAGAAATCGGCTTTGACGGCCGCGTGCAGCAATACGAATACAACCCACTGGGGCAACTCACCGCGCACATAGAAGGCCGTTACCCGGGAGAAGACGACGCCACCGTCGCAGCACTCGCAGCGAACACCACCCGCTTCGAACGCGACCCCATGGGCCGCCTGCTGCACAAACACACCCCGGATGGCTGCGACACCGTCTTCGCCTATGACAAGAATGGCCGCCTGGCCAGCGCCAGCAACAGCCAACGTACGCTATCGTTTGGATATACCCCCAACGGCCAACTGCAAACCGAAACCCAGGATCAGGCCGCAATCGAACACCGCTACGATCCCTTAGGCAACCGCATCGGCAGCCTGCTGCCCGGCGGCCAACAACTGGCCTATGAATACGATCCCTTCGGCCAATTCACCGCCCTGGATTACAACGGCCACCGCCTCACCCAACTGCAACGCAATAGTCAGGGGCAGGAAACCGTCCGCACCCTGGGCAACCTCTACGCCGGATTCGACTACGATCCTGCCGGAAGGCTCACCCGTCATTGGGTGCAAGGCCAGGAAAGCCGCAAGGCCATCATCGACCGCCAATACCAATACGACGGCGCCGGCCGCTTAAGCCAAATCGACGACCTGCGCAAAGGCCAGATCCGCTACCACTACGACGCGCTGGACCGTCTGCAAGCCGTGGAAGGCTACGCCCAGGAACAATTCGACTTTGATCCGGCGGGCAACATCCTGAGCCCTCAGAGTGGGCAAAGCGGCGAGCAAGCAAAAACAGCCGGCAACCGCCTGACCTTCCACGGCGACCGCCACTTCACCTATGACGAACGCGGCAACCTCATCGAAGAACGCCGCGGCACCGGTGGCGCGCTGCAAACCCGCTACCACTACAACAGCCAGAACCAGCTGATCAAAGTGGAAAAGAGCGGAGGGAGTGCAGCCGCCCAAACCACCACCTACGCCTACGACCCCCTGGGCCGCCGCATCCACAAGCAGGACGAATTCGGCGAAACTACATTCCTGTGGAACGGCGACGTGCTACTCAGTGAGCAGCGCAACCGCATCGACAAGCTCTACCTGTACGAACCCAACAGCTTCAAGCCCCTGGCCTTTATCGAAAACAACCAGTGCTACTTCTACCACCTGGACCACCTGGGCACCCCCCAGGAAATGACCAACTGGGAAGGCCAGATCGTCTGGAGCGCCCGCTACCGCGTCTACGGCAACGTACTGCGGCAGGATGTGGAGCAAGTGCAGAACAATCTGCGCTTTCAGGGCCAGTACTGGGATGAAGAGACCGGGTTACATTACAACCGGTTCCGGTATTATGATCCGGGGACAGGGCAGTTTACCCAGCAGGACCCGATTGGGTTGTTGGGGGGGATTAATAATTATCAGTATGCGCCGAATCCGAGTGGGTGGGTTGACCCGCTGGGGTTAAGCTCTAAGGAAGAATATGGCGGGAGCCACATCCCGGACGACTATGACATCGCACAAGAGATGAAGGTGTATGATGTCGTTGAGAAGAATGTAGGGCCTTACTTTGTAGATGATTCGGAACGATTGTACGATTCATTAACAGGCATCAGTGATAACCTACATCCTGGTGAATTCGTCGCGCTGAGGGCATACACAGGATCTAGCTATAAGCAAATGAACGGAGTGCTACGAGGGAAATATCCAGAACTTGCTCACGAATGGTCGCCAGTGAATGACGCGGCAACTACCGCCCTAAACAAACTGGCAAAAGATCCTGCTCGAGTCCATGTTGGAACGACATATCGTGGCACGCCAATGACTGAAGAGAATATCCACAAACGCTTTCCTGGTGTTGGTGAAACATACGCAGATAAAGGTTTTAGTAGCTCAACAACAGATCCGAATAAAGCCTTCGAAGGTAATGTGCAAATGACCATTAAGAGTAAAACGGGAGTGAAGATCGATGACTTGTCAGCGATTCCGTCAGAAGACGAAGTGCTCTTTGCCCCAGGAAAAGAGTTCAATATTCGGAGAAAAGAGCAGCTTCCAGACGGTACCTGGGAAATTGACTTGGAAGAAAAATAGTTAAGGCGAGAAGTTGTTAAACGTATGCAAAAAATAAACTTACCCCCCCTGTCAGAGAAATACTGTGAAGGTTACGCAACCAAGAATGAGTGGTTACTGAGGTACTTCGAGTTTAGGGCAGCAAATGAAGCTAAGGCAGGCAGCTCGAAGGAGCTAAGAGATTTTCAGTCATCACTAGGTAAGAACAGCTCAATTCTAGCCGACCGTTATCGAGGTTGTTTGTTAGGATTGGCAATTGGTGACGCGCTTGGAACCACCTTGGAATTTAAAAGCCGGGTTGAAAAAGAGTCTCACGTTGAAATTACAGGTGGTGGAGTATTTAATCTAAAGAAAGGTGAGTGGACTGATGATACAAGTATGGCTCTATGTTTAGCATATAGCCTACTAGACAAGAAAGCATTTGATCCACAGAACCAGATGGAGCTGTACCAAAAATGGTATAGGGACGGTTTGTTCAGTTCTAACGGTCGTTGCTTTGATATTGGGAACACGACTGCGTCTGCGATAAAAAATTTTGAGAAGACGGGAGACGTGTTTTCCGGACCAGAGGACGAATATTCGGCTGGCAATGGTTCGCTTATGCGATTAGCACCGGTTCCTCTATTCTTCGCTTCACTTCCTTCTGAAGCTATTCCAAATGCGGGCCTTAGTTCGAAAACTACACATGGGAATCAGGTTGCCATCGATTCCTGTCGTTATTTTTCAGCGTTAATTCTGGGCGCATTGTTTGGTGAGAGAAAGGATGTTCTGCTTAGCGGGATTTATGAACCAGTTAAGAATTACTGGAACTACCATCCTTTGTCTCCAACGCTTGTTGATCTATTGAAAAGTAATTTTATTGCTAAGAAGCGCGCGGAAATCAAATCTACTGGCTATGTTATTGATAGCTTGGAAGCGGCTCTTTGGGCATTCGGTACCACAGACTCATTTGAGGAAGGAATGATTCGAGCAGTTAACCTTGCCGGTGATGCTGATACCATTGGTGCAATTTATGGGCAATTAGCAGGTGCTTACTATGGCGAATCATCTGTGCCATACAGATGGATTAAATCTATAAAAGCGCCACATTATTTTTACTATTTGGCGGATGAATTGGTTAGTTTCTATAGTGGGATGCCTGTAGTGAGATAAATTGCTCTGTGAATATTGGATGTGATGTCATTGCGATTGATCGTGATTTTTATCAAGTATTAAAAAATACTGCATGGATAGTGTATGGGTCATTCTTGGGGGATTCATTAGGAACCCTATAACGAAAGATCGATAGAGAAAGGAATCTGATGAAGTCGATATTTAAAGGTTTAGCCACCTTGCTGGTGGCTTTTTGTGTTTGGGTGGTCATGTTGGCGTTTCTGGTGGGGGCGCTGAAATCAGATTGGTTAGCACCATATCTCAAGCATATCAAGTTTCCAACAAGTGCTGCTGAGCTTGGGGATTCTTTGAATATCTTTGTGGGGTTGATTTCCACGTTTACGGTTTTGGTTGCAGTGTATGCCGTGATTCTACAATCACGTTCTCTAAAGCACACGGTTGCTGCTCAGCGAGAGCAGGAGCAGGCGCTACTTCAGCAAATGCAGCGTCAAGAAATCATGTTGCAAATCAGTTCTTACACGGCGCGAATACAAATACTAGCCAGTGACCGGGAGTGGTATCAACACCTAATTGATCGTTACCGGGAAATACGAGAACTAGAAAGAGACGAAACGAAGCGGCAAGAGGCTCACGACAAAATGACCCGATGCCAGAACGTTAACAAAGAAATCAAAGATAAGATGAATGAATTAAGTGCTGCGCTGGATAAATTGACCCAACGACTAGAGGTTGGGTCAACATGATTACCAGATTCGTTTAATTTCATATTTCCATTTGCCAGAACCAGCTGATCAAAGTGGAAATAAGCGGAGGGTCAGCGGCTAATGCACCATCAATACCCCAAGGAGTAGTGGAATCGCTATACACTTCAGTAGAACTGCATGACTGAATAATTTATGACCGAAGTGGAGCTTTTGACGCGAATCTCGGCCGGACTCGTCTATATAGGTGAGTTTCAGTTCATGCATCCAAGATTACAGGATCTTCTTGTAGAACCGGAACTCATGATATATTAATCAAATTGATCAACTTAATTAAGATGTGACAGCTATGGACTATTACAGCTCTACGGATGCAAAAAGAGAGTTTGGTGAACTTCTGGTTAAATCTCAGCGAGAACCCATAGGTATAACTCGCAATGGAAAGCCTATTGCTGTTGTTATGTCAGAAAAAGACTATTTAGAGCTAAAGTCATTAGCATCGAAGGTATCTTTAAATGAGAGCGATACTTGTCAGGTTGCATTACAATATCGCCAAGTAGCAAATGGTGAAAACAATCTCGCATAAAAGGGTTTGGGGTTAAATGTCAGAAAATAACATACATTTAGAGCATGTGCGGATTCAGGGTTTTAAGTCAATCAAAGATTTAGACTTAAACATGGAACCAATCAACATTCTCATTGGTGCAAATGGATCTGGCAAATCGAATTTTATTTCCTTATTCACATTCTTGCGAAATCTTTCTGAAGGCAAGCTCCAGAATTATGTAGAGAAACAGGGTTTTGCTAATACATTTTTTCATTTTGGGTCAAAGAAGACACCCGAAATTCTCATTGATGTTGATGTGGGAATCAATGGTTATCATGTGGTTTTTGAGCATGGAGCTAATGACGACACATTAGTTTTTAAGAAAGAGTATTGCACGATTAAAACGTCACCTAGAAAATTCCAAGTAAAGGGAGCAAAGGGTGAAAGTGGAATGCTTCCAGGAACGGAAGCGGACAGTACTCCAGTAAAGCGTTATACTCGTGAATATATGGAAGACTGCCGTGTGTATCATTTTCATGATACTGGGCAAACAGCAGGATTTAAGCAGGCTTCAGATCTAAGTTCATCTGACTATTTATATTCAAACGCAAGCAATCTTTCATCTTTCTTATATCGTTTGAAACATGGAAAGAGAGAATCTTTTACAAAATCCTATACTGATATAGTTGAAGCAGTTAAGACAGTTGCTCCCTATTTTCATGACTTTTATTTAGAACCAAGAGGAAGTGAAGGACAAGAAAAAGTCTTGCTAAAATGGCTGCATCGTGATCATGATGATCCATTTTCTGCCAACCAGTTGTCGGATGGAACAGCGCGTTTCATTTGTATGGCAACTTTGTTCTTACAACCTGAGTCTCTTCGACCTAAATCCATTGTTCTGGATGAGCCAGAGCTGGGCTTGCATCCGGCAGCATTAGAGATTTTAGCGGAGATAGTGAAAGCCACTTCTAAAAAAAATCAGGTTATATGCTCTACACAATCAGTTACGTTTGCAAATCAGTTTGAGGCAAAAGATTTTATTGTTGTAGATCAGGTGGATGGTGCGTCAGTCTTCAAACGGGTTAAAGAGGATGAGCTAAAAGAATGGCTAGAAGAATATAGCATGGGAGATATTTGGACGAAAAACCTCATTGGAGGGCGTCCAGAATGGTAAGGATTGGAATTTCAGTTGAGGGTTTAACAGAGGAACGTTTCGTAAAAGCAGTCTTGTATCCATATTTGTCAGCAAAAAATATTTATGTCACCCCAATTTCAATGGGAGGAGGTGTAAATATAGATAAAGTCAAAAGTGAACTAAAGAAGATGGCTAACAGTTTTGACTATGTCACAACTCTGTATGACTTTTACGGATTTAGAAACAAAGATGCCAATGAAACCAAAGATAGCTTAGAAGCCAAGATATTGGCTACGGCTCATGAAGGTGTTAAGCCTAAGCTGATACCTTATGTGCAGATGTATGAATATGAGGGCTTATTATTTTCCTGTCCTACTAGCATGGAAAATATTTTAAATGAAACTGGAATCAAAGATTGGGCTGCTGAAATCCTAAGGGAGTTCAACTATGATCCTGAAGCCATAAATAACTCTACTGAAACGGCACCTTCAAAAAGACTCGGGCAAAGAACAGGGTATCTAAAGACGACACACGGCCCCAACATTGCCTCCGAAATTGGTATCGCTAAGATTCGTGAAATGTGCAATGGCTTTGACGCGTGGATAGCTTCAATGGAGGTAGCAAGATAATCCTGGTTTTCGTTCAAAACCTCAAGAGTGGTACAAGTAAGTGAATATTTCTAATATGGTGTATTACCGCAACTTACTCAAAACCTATCTGGAATAGCGATAGCTTTAATCGTTTAGCTACAACTAAACCTAGTGCTTTACGAGCTATGCCACCTTGCTTTAAGGTTCGGTCGTCTTTCTATTTCAAGAGGATGTGGAAAATTGGGCTTGAATTAGTAAAAAGTATGTGATCGTTCCATGCTTGCCACATATTATTCGCACTCAAGGTCATGCGTCGATTCTTCCCAGTTACGTGCCGATTTAAGCTGTGTGCATGTGAAATTCTTTGCACCATTTAACTTTGTAGATTGTAAATCAGCGTTCCAAAATTTCGCCCATTTCAAATTTGCACCACTTAAGTTTGCACCACTTAAGTTTGCGTTGTTTAGGTCTGCTCTATACAAAAAAGCACCATATAGGTTTGCACCTATCAATGAAGCATGACTCAGATTCGAATGGCTAAGAGTAGCATAAGTTAGGTTTGAATCCCTAAGATCAGCTTTGATCAGGGAAGAATAATCTATGCTGACATCCTTTAGTTCTGCTTTCCAGAGGCGCGCCTTATTTAGACTAGCGTTTTCCATATTGGCATTATTCAATATTGCCCCGTCTAAACTTGCACCATCTAAGATTGCTGCAGCCATTCTTGAACTAGTTAAATTTGCACGGATCAGATTTGTATTGTTCATATCGGCCATTTCCAGAGTTGCTCCTATTAGCGATGCGGTAGTCAAATTGGCCCCATTCAAACTTGAGTTTAGCAGATTAGCTTTATCCAAATTGGTGCCTGCTAAGAAGGCATCATCTAAGTTTACCGAATCCAAGTTAGCATTCTTCAAGCAGGTGCTGGGTAAATGCACCCCATTTAAAATAGCTTGAGGTAACTCAGCTACAGTTGGTGGATCGCAGCTGCTTGTTTCAGAGCTTACACTTACTTTAGATATACCAAGCTCTGCTTTTGTAATGAAACTTTTCAATCTGATGACCTCAGGCCATAGGCTTCTGGCGGAATCAAGTAAACTGATCGATTCAATCTCCGCTTTCTTCAGTGGATCATATTGTATAGACAAATATGCCTTTAGCGCTTGAGTTCTCGATACATCTCTGAATTTTGCCTTTAGTTTCGGCTTTCTCCCGCAGGTCTCCAGCAGAGTAAGTTCATCCTGTATACCTAAAGCGCATTCAGAATACGATTTCAAAAGCTGATTCGGTTCTGCCGATGGCTCATACAGCTTTTCAATAATTTGAGCCAATTGGACCTGCCTGTCTGATTCGGCTTGAACATTGATTTGACGTTGAAGCCAATAGTTTTGACTAGCAAGCAACTTGTTATTCTGGAACATTAATAAGAGTGTAAAAAATCCGATCAGTGTCCCACTTGTGACAATCACTGCCACACGGCCAGGCACCAAGCTCTGAAGAACAGCTTTCAATGCGGGCCATCGCTTACCGTTCTGACCTCCCCGAAAAGTGCGGAAAAAGTTATACCAGATCGCTAAAAATCGATGTTCTTGTTCAATGACCTTATGTTCGAGTTCTTCCTGGCTTCGCACTAAGGAGGAATACTTGGAGAAAAATTCTGGGTGCTGTCGTTCAATCACCAGGAGTCGATATTCAAGTTCGCTAAGACGTGCAGCTTGGTCCTTATAATTATCAGTCATTCCTACCCCAATCCGAGCGAAACCTCGGAACGCCCCTTTGTATTTAAATTTATTATGCCCAATAGTGAATAGCTGGGAAATAGCAAGATTACTGAACTTTAATGCGATTACCCTGCCGAGTCGTGTTTCTCCCCAAAACCCTCACCCAACCCCCAACAACCGTCCCTCCACCGCCGCCAATTGCTCCGAAAAATACCCGGCCTTACAACTGGTGATCAGCAAATTCTGCATGGCCCGGGTCATGGCGATATACAGTAATCGGACTTCGGTGGCCTGGTCGTCTTCGCTGCAGCCTTCCCCCACACCGGCAATGATCACGCGGTTGAACTCCAGCCCTTTGCTGCTGTGCATGGTGAGCAGCGACACCCGTGGTTTGAGTGGGTCGTACTGGGCTTTGGCGGCTTTGTCGTGGGTGAGCAAATAGGGGATGCCGGCGTGGTCCAGCGCGTGGGCCACCCGTGCGCCGATCCAGGCGGAGCGGTACACTACGGCAATGTCTCGCAGTTCGCAGCCGTCCTGGTGCCATTTGGTAATGCAGCGGGCGATGAAGCGGGCTTCGTCGTCGGGGTTGCTGAATTCACGCACGATGGGCAGGGCGCCGTTGACGCCGCCGCTCTCGGGTTTGATCAGGGGTAGGTGGTCTTCGTCGCTGGCGTGTTCCTGCAGGTAGTGTTGGGCGAATTCATAGGCGAACTGCAGGATCTGGCGGGTGTTGCGGTAATTCAGTTTCAAGACGGTGGTGCGGCCCCGGGCCTGCACGCCCACGCTGCTTAAGGTAAAGCCCAGGTTGCTGCGGTGGTAGATGGATTGGGCGTCGTCGTACAGCAGCAACAGGGTGTTGGTTTCCGGGTCCACCATGCCGGTGATCAGTCGCAGCCAGTCCGCTTCAAAGTCGTGGGCCTCGTCGATCATCACCGCCCCGTACTGGGCCCGTGGGATCAGCCCCTTGTCCACGCCGTGGATGACGCCCATCACCTGCTTCTCCCAATGGGGCGCATCGCCCGGGGGCAGGGGCGCCTGATAGCTGCGCAGTTGTTGCGCGCACCAGTCGTGAAAGTGATACACCTGCACCTTGTGCTCCACCCCCTGCGCCGCCACATAGCTGCGCAGCTTTGCTGCCAAGGTAATGTTGAAACACAGCACTAGGATCGGCTTGTGCAGCACTTTGGCCAGATGCAGGCAGCGGTAACCCAGTATCATGGTCTTGCCGGACCCTGCCACCCCATGAATCACCCGATGCCCTTCACCCAGGCTGCGGGCCAGTTGTTCCTGCTGGTAATCCATGACGCGTACGATGTCGGGTAATTCCCATGGTTGTTGGGTTTCTTGTGCATGGTTGTCTGAGTTGTTATCTGCGCTGTTGTCGTTGGCGGAGTCTTCCGCATTCGCCGCCCCAAACAGATCACGCTGATCCGGATTCACCCGCACCTCCGGCCACAGATGCCAGCGAATGCGGTCAATCTGTGGTTGCGATAACTTGTCCCCAAACTGGTAGTTGAACATATTCCACAGCTTGGTCTGAAAATCCTCTGCATCCACGCTGGCCAGCAGGTCGTCTTTATTCAGGATCAGCCGCTCATCAATGATCTGGTCGATGCCCAGGGCCTGGATCTGCTTTTGTGTCAGATTGGTGAACACCACGCCGTATCCCCAGGGGAACGCCAGCTTGCCCAGATGGTTGCCTTTCTTTTCGGTGAGCTGAGGATCTTTCACCAGCAGATTCACGATCTGGTGAGCGTATTGGCGGGCCTGTTCCAGTGGGTTGGGTTGTACCTTCAATCCGTTCCCGGTGAGCAGGGTAAAGGATTCTTTATCTCCTTCCCGGATGGTATCCGCCTTCCAGTCCTTCACCTCCAGAATCAGCAGCCCCCGGCCCGGGTGCAGCAAGGTGAAATCCGGATGCAGGTAGTTGTTGCCGATGCCGATGTCATACCAGCACAGGTAATCGTCTTCCAGGTGGGACTCCAGACGCTCTGCGAAGCGTCGCTCCCCAGGCTGCATTTTTTTACGGGCTGTGGGCAGCGCCGGAAAGAATATGGCCATGGTTTATGCTCATGAGCTAGTGTATTGGCTTCAGGTACGGATCATATCCTGTAAGCCAGTGATGTTAGGACATATTCTTTACAGTATAGGGTAGGGGGTGGGGATGTCCAAGTTAGGCTGTTTGAGGTGGTAATTAATGTAATTTGAGTATTTGCTTATGTGTTGATAAGTGATAACCCAGACTATAGGATGTTGATCATGCGAAGTAACGCTGTGAAAACTTCTGCTAGGATAAATCAGTTAGATTGTTCTGGTTTTGGATTATGCCTTGCTTTCTATTTCAATTTCTCACGCCACCTGGTGCATTTTTCGAGGTGTTAGGCGTTTTAGATAGAAATCCTATTGATAGTCTTTTTTAAAAACAAAAATATTTTTGGGGATTACATGAAAATTAAAAAGCGAAATGCTATATCTCTCCTGTTGTGTAGTTGTGCTATCTCTTCTGGTGCCACGACAATAATAGATGATGGTGAAACTCATATCTTCGATTTTCTCACTGATAATCTGCATGCTCGCGGAAGCTCCGTTGTAACTATTGTTGATGGTTACGTTACCCCATTACCCTATGATTCAACGTTCGGCATTTCGCCTATTTCATCGTCAAGCTCGACTGTATTTGTAGAGGGTGGTTATTACAAAGGGAGTGATGGGGAATTGGATAATCGAGGTGCTGCTGGTGGTTCGTTTGGCTTTTCTACCATTGAAATATCAGGTGGTGAGTTTATTGGTGGTACATCGAATGCGAGCTTTGCTGGTAGAGGGCTATCTATAACGTCATGTGACGGTAAAATATTAGATGGTAAGTTTATCGGTGGTGATCTTCTGGAGACAACGCAGTCTGGGGCTAACGGGGTCTCTATTACCGATCACAACGACAATAACCCAATACAAATATTTGGTGGAGTATTCCAAGGTAAAGGGGATGCTACAAGAAGTGGATCCGGATTGCAGGTTGGTAATGGCATATTCGAAGTTCATGGAGGTACATTTATAGGCGCTGGTAAAAACGGTAACGCGATAGACGCGGGCCCTTATTCACAGATTCATATCTACGGAGGCAACCTGGTAGTTGGTTCGGGTAAAGAACACTTGGGTATCACTACGACGTCTGATATCTATATTTATGGACATAATCTAGATATCACGCTGAATGGCCAGAATAATAACCATCTGATTACCGGAGAATTGCTGGATGGATCAGATATTAATTGGCTTGTTGGAGACGATTTAAATGTACATTTGGTAGATTCATTTACAGATCTTTCACTTGCAAGTACATCTATAGGAAATTTAATAACAGCCCCAAATAAGCAGCTGCCTGTGCAACTCTTGGTTTCAAACTTAGGTGATCAGGATGCTCCAAATGCTATGGTCGAATTTGAAATCCCTTCCGGTATTGGTTGGGACCCAGAAATGTCTAGCAGTATGTGCGTGGCAGATGAGGGCGATGCGCAGTTGGTGCTTTGTTCAATAGGTGATTTGTTGGCATATGAGTCAAAAAGTGTTGGTTTATCTATAGTGAGTCAAGATCAGCTTACTGTAAGTGGTTCTATCCATGCCTCGGTTGCCGCAGAGATTAATGAAACAGACCACACTAATGATCTGATAAGTGTCGATGTGGATTTCAGTCCAGAGAGTGATCTGGTAATCAGGCTAGTTGGAACAAACGGCAAGTATGATAAAGATACTGGGGAAATTCGTTATCAAATTGTGCTGACAAATAATGGTGATTATGAAATGAGTAGCCTAAGTTTGGTTAACCAATTACCGGCTGGTGTTCAGTTTTCGAGTGTAGATCAATTGTCAGTATGCTCCTATGTTACCCATCAGATAGAGTGTCAACTTGAGCGGTTGGCGAGTGGTCAAGAGTGGGTGGCGAATGTGGTTGTGACCACAGAGAATACTGGGAAGATGCTGTTCAAGGCCGAAGCCACTACAGAAACGCGGGATATCGACCTGACGAACAATGCGGTGGAGAAAAAGTTTGGTGGTAGTGTTTCCTTAACGATCCTGTTGCTTTCCTTGGGTATGCTGGTTAGCCGTAAACGGCTAAGTTAAATATTTTGTGTTAGTTATTCCGAAAGATGAGTGCTAAAGATGTTTAAACTACAATTCCTTGGCACATCATCTTGGATACCTACAAAGCAACGCAACTTACCTGGAATCGGAAGCAAGGCAGTACTACCATGGAGTATTGCACATGGCTAAAGACTTTAACCTATATCACCTCTCGGATGATGGAGCCTTTAGTCGAATCGATCCTGTGCACGGGATCACGCCAACTTAGCCAATACAGAAGCAAGTTCATTGGCTTTTACTTCAGCCATTTGCAATGATCGCTCATGTCTTTGATCCGCAAATTCCTGATACTCAGACGTTATCTCGTAGATATCGGTCGCACCCAGGTACTTGCTCAATGTGCGTAGGTGCGGCACCAAATGGCTTGATGCCTCGTTTATTCCACCTTTTTCGAAGCCGAACTCACCACTTGATGTGATAATTAACAAGCTTTTGCCGGAGAAGATCGGGGCCAAAGGCCGATCACCGCGCGCTAAATCAAAATCGAAGGTTTTGTTGATTCGTATGATTTGATCAAACCAGGCTTTTAGCTGGGCGGGCATACCGTAATTATACATTGGGGACGAAATGACGATTAAGTTCGCCTTTTCTACTTCAGCAATGAGTTCATCCGATTGTGACAAAATCTGTTGTTGCTGATGGGTTCGTATGGTTTCAGGCAGTGAATACTGCGCCTATCCAGTCCTGAGTAATAAACTGAGGTGGCTTCATACCGACATCACGATAGATATACTCATCTATGTTGGTTTGCTTCTTAAGCTGCGTAATAAACCTTTTTGCCAACTTTTTGGAGATGGAGTCGTGTTCGGGATTGGTGTTTGAAATGGCTCTGACGCTGGAATCTATGTGTAAAATAACGCTCATCGTTGGTTCCTGGCTGATTAAATGTGGCTGCCATTTTTGCGCTTAATGGGCTCGATAACAAACGAGTAAAAACCATTTACAGATGAGTAAAAGTCATCCATTCTGTACCTTTCCCGCTCACAGAGAATACGTTATGCAAGTTTCCTTGCCGGCGCTAAAGGCGTTTGAATCTGCTGCCAGGTTGGGTAGCTTTAAGGCGGCCGCAGCTGAGTTGTCTATTTCACCAACAGCTGTTTCTCATCATATTAATAAGCTTGAGGAACGATTAAGCGTTACCTTGTTCGAACGTACGGCAAGAAAGGTGACTCTCACAGATATTGGCAATGAACTGGCGGTGGCTACCAGCCAAGGATTTCAAACTATTGAAACTGCCATTGAGAAAATTACGGGAGACGATAAACAAATAAATGTCGCTACCACTTCATCGTTTGCTGCCTTGGTTTTAATTCCCGCGCTTCAAGAGTTCTATACTCGATATCCTGATAGCGTTGTGAATATCACGAGTGGTGAGGCCATCGAAGCAGACAATTTCACTTTACCTATTCGGCTTGGAGAAATTGATAAGCAGGCCAGCCCGGATATCGTAAAACATGAGCAATTCAATCTGTTTAGCTCAGCGAAAACCGCTGCTAACTTCAATCCAAAAAGGCGAATGACGATTTATACTACCGATTGGAAGAATGGCAACTTACCCAGTGTTCCTCTAATCGAATGGCTACAGCTCAATGGGTTGGACGACGCGAAAATGGAAGTCAGGCATTTTGATCAAGAGCTATTTGGTATTCAACAATGTCTGGTCGAGAACGCCTATGTGTTCTGTTCAAGAACGCTTACGCAAAGATATTTGTCAGCTGGGGTGTTAACAGAGTTGAATACCCAACCCATCGATTCTCGACTCTGCTATTACATAGCGAATAAAGAAAGGCACCTTTCCAGACATAATTATCGGTTTATAGAATGGTTAGAGAGACTGCTCGGTGAAACTTAATACCTCACATACGCTGACATTACAAACAGGCCCAATTCTTTATCCCCAACCCTGTCTCTATAAACGAACCCCGGTTCCAGCCCCGGCCCATTTCACAGACCGCCCGGGCTTTCATTCAAACCATTACTAATCACTTAAAAGGACTTAAATCATGAGTAGCACGGATTATGCTGCCAAGTTGGCCCTGATCGAGGCCATTGACCCCGCCACCCTCAAGAAACCCAACATTCCCGTTAAAGCCTATCTGCAGGAAGCCGAAAACCTCTACCACTGGGCGCAGGAAGATAAAACCACATTGCTGAGCGCGGGCCTGCCCTGGACGTGGGTGCAGGATTTGCCGCAGCGCATTGGTGCCCTGCGCGAGGCAGAATCCCTGTGGTTCAAGGAGCGTTTCGGCCGCGAGGAGGCGCAACTGCAATGGGATCAGGATGCGCCCGCCGCCTATGCCCTGCGCGACCAGATGTTGCGTTCCATGCGTTATGCCTATCGCCGGGACGATGCGCTGTTGAAGCGGGTGGCGGACATCGCGGAGGGCACCGGCCATGTGGATATGATCCAGGATTTGAACGACATCGCTATTCTCGGCCGCGCCAATGCGGAGCCGTTGCAGGCGGTGGGTGTGGATGTGGAGGCGCTGGATCAGGCCGCCGCCACCGCCGCTGACATGGCGGATCTGCTGGCGATGGTGAACGGTGAGCGTGCCCACGGCAGCAGTGCCCGGGTGATCCGCGATCAGGCCTATACGCACCTGAAGGAGGCCGTGGATGAGATCCGCGCCTGTGGCGAGTATGTATTCTGGGATAACCAGACCCGTCTGGACGGCTACCACAGCCAGTATCGCCGCGCCCGCCGCTCTGGCATCGCTTCCCCCGCACTGCAACAGCAAGCCCCCGACCTCTGACGCCTTCCCCCGGGGGCGATTGGTCGTCCCCCGATCAGTTTTGAGCATCCCTCGGGGGTAATTGATCATCCCCTGATCGGTTTGCGGCTTCCCCCGGGCGAATAAGCCTTCTCACACACCGCCGATTATGACGTGGTTGACCCCCAGCCCTTTGTTTGGCAGGAGGCTCGTTGTTTGTGTAGGTCGTACTGAGCTTTGGCGTACTTTTCGTGGGTGAGCTAGATATTCCGCGAGGCGGCATTACCTTAGATGGGGTTCTATATGAGCTGAGAAGTTATTTAAGGCTGCTTGTGCAATGTTCAGCTAGTAGGTAAGAAATCCAGAAGACTCAATCTGGTAGGTAGACTATTTCAACGCGACGGTTAAGAGCCCACGCTGCTTCGTTTGATTCCGCCAAAGCAGGAGCATCTTCACCATAGGAAATAGTTTCGATTTGATCAGGGTTGACCCCTTTGATGATTAAATAATTTTTTACGGCTTTCGCGTTACGTTCACCCAATGCACGGTTGTATTCTGGGGTTCCCCTTTCATCAGTATGACCTTCGAGCCGAACACGTTGTTTGGTAGCCATAATTCTCTCAATATGGATAGCTAATTTAGATCGGGATTCTACGGTTAGTCTGCTTGAATCCGTTTCAAAATAGAACAGATCGTTATCTTCACTAGATTTTCGGGTTTGTTGTGCTTCATTTTGAGCGTTACTTTCCCTTCCTTTCAAAATTGAATCTGCAGAAATAAAACTTGCTTTTGCTAAACCGGAAGCTAGGTTAGATGTATTCTGGAATACAAAATTTCCTTGTTCATGGCCAGCGAAGTTTCCTCCTCTTGGCGTATTGTATTGGCTCAGTGCCGCTTTGCCTAAATAGGTATATAGCTCATCACTGGTAATTACACCGTCTTGAGTGATGTCCCCGGTGTTTTCCTTAAGTGCTTTAATCAAGTGCGCAGTATAATAACTAAACTGAGTGTAGCCCGGCAGATTACTTTGCGCGGGAGTCTGTTCTTTGGCTCCCCCTGCCGTTAAATATTGACGTGCTCTAGCTTTGGTGATCACATACACATAGTTTGGCGCAGTGGTGGGAATTGCTGATAGCGATGATGATTTGAGAGCAAAAGCTCCGCCAAAACAGGCATCGAATATAAACAGCTGATGTTTTGCTGAACCCATCATGCTGGCGAGAGTACGTAGTCGGCTCATGGATATCCAGGTTGAGGATTTTCTACCCCCGTCATAGGGAATTACATAGCCCCATGCTTCGCTGCCAATTGTTTGGGTTTCTCCGTGACCTGAAAAGTAAAATACGAGTCTGTCATTAACGCCCATGTTGAGGGCAAGATAATCCTCCATGTGCGACTCAATATTGCTTTTTGTAGCATCTTCACCTTTAAATATTCTGACTTGAAACCCTCTATCTTCCAATATTTTTGCCATTTCGTCGGCATCGTTCTCATTGTTCTTGAGCTGATGCCAGCGTTCCGAATGTTGATAATTGCCGATCCCAATCACGATAGCGTAACTTCTGTCGAAATAGCTTGAGGCTGGTTTTGCCCATAGCCCATGGCTTAGTATCATTAAGGCTGGAAGTAAGCTGAGCTTTCTCAAAACGTTCATTTCTCAATTGCACTCTTTTTAGCACGGGTTAAGGTGCTTTGGTGTTCCAAGTTATTTGGGTTAAGTTCGACAGCGCGCTCTGCCCACATGTTCGCTTCATCTGCCAGGCCTTTTGCAAGTAATATCTGAGCCATGGTATCCAGAAAGTCAGCATTTGATTGATCTGCCAGTATTGAGACGCGGGAAATGGCAAGTGCTTCGTCGAGGCGTGCCTCCTGTAGATAGCCCCATGCCACTTGATTGAGCGCGATGGCTGCAGAATGGAAGGAGATATTGGGCTCGGCAAGTGCGAGTGAAAAGGCCCTGCGGGATTCTGCGTAATCAGCATTTGCTTCATGCTTCAATCCCTCTTGAAAATACGCATCAAAGTTGTTCGGCGCATTGGAGATCCCTTTTAAACGCACTGATGTGGGAGTGGTAACATCCTTGATACTGGATGATACCCCTTCAAGTACGAGCTCCGGATTACCATGGATCAGCATAGAAACTATGATCCACACACCAAAAAGCGCAAAACAAGTACCTGGAGCTGCATTTTTTACACTGAGTTTTATAGTGCCAAACTCGGCCGTTGCGTTCGTTGCTGCAGTGGGAAGAATCCCTTTTAACAGTAACTTGTAGCCCAAAATGATACAGATAACGCCGGCTATAATTACAAAGCACCGAAACAGCGCAGCATAGATCAGAAAAGAAGAATACAAAGATAAGTCCACAGAGGAACCCCAATTTTACTTAGCCATGGCTTTGAGTGTTCAATTCCTGGTAAGTATACGAAGTTTGGATCGAGCAACCAACAATTGATTGGGTGGCAAAGCGGTCTGGTTGGTGCTGTCACCTGGCGGATTGATCACCTCGCACCAGTTTTCCTATCAATGAGCACCATATTCCTGAATGTCACTTCTCTGAGTTGAGGTTCGCCTCAATTTGGCATATGCGGATTTTGTCACACATCAGCCCACCACAATATTACTTACCCTCGCCATCGCTCTCACTACAATGCTCGCATCAACAACCACCCCGCAGGGAAAGAAAATGAAACAAGGAATACATCGTAAAGTTGCGTCAGCGGTATCCGCTTCTATGGCGGCTTGTGTGCTGCTGTTCAGCGGTAGTGCTTTTGCCAAGGAAGGGCACTATGTGGAAAAGCGCTTTGAAAGTGAAGAAACTCGTGTTGAATATTTGATTCGGGTGCCTGAAGAATACGCCAAAGATGAAAGCATTTTCAAAGATGCCCAGGAATTGGTGGATGAATCAGAATCCATGTTGATCGGCTTGCAGAAAACCACGGGCGAGCGCTTGGCAGGTCTGCCGCCTGTACGCATTGACTGGTTGCGTAAGGGGCGTACGATCAGCAAACGCGATCCGGAGCAGCCGGAAGCAGAACGTGATAAGGGTTTTAACCGTGTTGATGGCTACGCCGAATATGCGCCAGACGACGTTCCAACGGTGGACAGCTTTTCTGCCTACAAACCGGAAACCCGTAATGAATTCAACTTCTTTATGCCGGTTGAGATCCGTGAATTGACCTTCCGCGCTGCCTTGAGCAACAAGCAAAACGACAGCTATGTGGGCAAGATCAAATCAGAAACCACCGAGCGTGTTGAAGCGGTAGATAAGCGCCAGTTCTATCCCATGGGCTGGAGTTTGAATGATGATAACCGGGTTCGATTGGGGTCGCTCAATACTGAAATCAATGCCTGGCCGTGGCGTACCATTGCCAACTTTGACTACGGCGGCGCTAACAGCGGTTGCTCCGGCACCTTGATTGGTCCTCGTCACATTGTCACAGCGGCACACTGTATTAATACCTCGGCAACTGATAACTTTTTCGCTTTAACCGCTCGGGTGGGCCGCAACGGCAGTGATTGGAAGGCTTCTTCCACCATGCCTGGTTGCCCGAACTCCAGCACCGACGATTGCCCAAGCATCGGTAAAACGTACTGGTATTTTACCCCCAGCCAATGGCGCCAGAGCAGTGTGAGCAACCGCGAGCAGTATGACTTCGGAATTATTGTTATTCCTGATCGCCTGGGTAACAACGTTGGCTGGATGGGCTACTGGTATGCACCCATGGGTTCGCTCAACACGGTATCCAAGTTCAGCCGAGGCTATCCATCCTGTAACGCTGGCCCGGCCAATAACCCGCGCATCGACGATCCCGCTGATCCCTCCATGTGTGCCACCTGTACCACCGATCTGGAAGTGTGCAGCCCGTTTCACTTGTACGGTGATGCTGCAACCTGCTCCGTCGGCAATGGCACCAACCTGGACGGCGACGGGTATAACCGTAACTTCAGAATGTCCTGTGATGGTTCAGCAGGCATGAGTGGATCACCGCTGTATCTCTACGGCAACGGCAATGTGGGTAACAGCGGTTCCGTGTATTACACGGCCCACGATATTCAATCCACTTGCGGTGGCACGGCGTCTTCCTCTTCGTGCGCCAATGTCAGCCGCGCCGACCGTATGGTACGCCTGACACCCCAGTATGCGAGTTGGATTTCCTACTTCCGCTCCACGTTCCCGTAACCTGAAAGAACCTTACTACAATGAAACAGGCTGGCATTTCAAACGCAATTGATATGTCGGCCTGTTTCATTTTGCGCTTACTGCGTTGTGTTTGGCTGGTGGCCTGTTTGGGATTGGTCTCAGCTCAAATCAATGCGGCCGAAGATTCAGCTACCGAAAACTCCAGTGCTCAGTACCGGTTTGATCGCGCCGCCATTGTGGTCGTCAAAGTATTGGGAAGACAGGATTTTTGCAGTGGTGTGGTGGTTGGTGCTAACGAAGTGCTAACAGCGACGCACTGCGTGTATGACTTGAAAACGCAAACAGTCTACCCAGCCAGCACGATTAAAATCGGTATGGGTGACAAGATTGCAGCTGGCGATATAGCGGAGGACAGCGTTCACTGGTTTAGCGCCGCGACCATATCCATGCCCGCTGCCAGCATCAAAACGGTAGACGACTTTCTTGGCAACGACATCACCCGTATAACCACTGCCAACACACTGCCCGTGACTCCGCTATCAATGGCGTCATTCACGCCCGGGAGCTCCTCTGGCGCCCACCTGATCGCCTGGGGTTTTGGTGAGGATGAATGGGGTTACTACGGAATTAAAAAATCCCGCCCGCTGGTAACGCCCACAGTACAGGGCAATCTGATCTCGTTCTCGTCCGGGGCGTGCCGGGGTGATTCCGGCGGGCCGGTTCTGAATGACAAATATCAGGTCGTTGGCATCATCAGCCTGAGTAAAGTTAGGCATTGTGTCAGTGCGGGAATAAGAATAGCCCAACGGGTTGATGGTTTTAAGTAGCACAGCATTTCCTTTTTACACGAAATATTTTTAGCTTTTTTTAATCGTTTTAACTCGATATCGTCCTGACCAGAAAATTTCTTGATCTACACTGATCCACTGATGTGCCCCAATCGGTGGACTGACTGGGTGCGATGGAATTTTCTAGGTGGATTGGTACATGCAAATAGCTTTTTTTCCTGTTGTAAACCAAGGATTTGGCTTTCTCGTTCGTGCGCTTTTATTCCTGTTTGTCTCCCTAACCAGTTTTTCAGCCTTTGGCCTCAGTGCCACCATTAACAGTGGCTCGGTGACGTCCGGCGGGGTGACCTTTACCACGCCCTCAGGCGGCATGAATGGCGGTTACGCCTACACAGCATTGTCCCTGGGCAGCACTGCCTCCAATCCCTTGAACTGTTCCGGCGATACGCTGGATATGGCGGTCAGCCCGAATATCGATGTGCAAAGCCTGACGTTCTCCTATTCGGTGAACGCCAGTGGTGTGACGATTCAGTTTCGTCGTGGCGGGACCGTGGTGGGTACCTTGGGGCCTAACATCGGGCAAACCACCTACAATGTCAGCATCAGCAATATCGATACAATTCGCTTTATCGACAGCTGCCCGCCGAACAGCAGTTCCGGCGCGCTGGACTTCCGTTCGATCACTTATGAGATTGCCTCCAGCGACACCACGCCCCCGGCGGCACCTTCAACGCCGGATCTGGCTTCCGGCTCGGATACCGGTAGTTCCAGCAGCGATAACATCACCAGTGACACCACACCCACGTTCACCGGCACCGCGGAGGCCAGCAGTACTGTGGCGCTGACCAGCTCTGTCAATGGTGCCGTGGGCAGTGCCACGGCCGATGGCAGCGGCAATTGGAGCGTCACCACCAGTGCATTGTCTGCCGGGGTTCACAACATTACCGCCACCGCCACCGATGCTGCCAGCAACACCTCGGTGGCATCCTCGGCGTTGTCCATCACAGTGGATGCATCGGCTCCGGCCTCACCGTCAACGCCGGACCTGGACGCAGGCTCGGACACCGGCAGCTCCAGCACCGACAACATAACCGGTGATACCACGCCCACGTTCACGGGAACGGCGGAAGCCAACGGCACCGTGACGCTCATCAGCTCCGTTTCCGGTACCCAGGGCACCACGACGGCGGATGGCAGTGGCAACTGGAGCTTTACCACCGGTGTGTTAGTGGAGGGTAGCCACAGCATAACCGCCACCGTGACGGATACGGCGGGCAACACTTCGCTGGCGTCACTGGCGTTGGCCATCACCATCGACACCACAGCACCGGCTGCGCCTTCCAGTGTGGATCTGGCGGCGGGCTCGGATACCGGCAGTTCCAACAGCGATAACATCACCAGTGACACCACGCCGACGATTACGGGTACGGCGGAAGCCAGCAGCACCGTGACCCTGACCAGTTCCGTGGATGGTGTGATGGGCACCACCAGCGCCGACGGCAGTGGTAACTGGAGTTTTACCTCGCCCGCATTAACCGCCGGTGCTCACTCGATTACCGTCACGGCCACCGACGCGGTGAATAACACGTCCGTGGCCTCTTCGGCGTTGGTGATCAATATCGATACCACAACACCCACGGCGCCATCGACGCCGGACCTGGACGCTGGCTCGGACACCGGCAGCTCCAGTACCGACAATCTGACCAGCGATACCACTCCGACCTTCACCGGCACCGCGGAAGCCAACAGCACTATAACGCTGACCAGTTCCGTGGACGGGGTGGTGGGTGTAGCCACGGCCGACGGCAGTGGCAACTGGAGCGTGACGGCAAGTGTGTTGTCTTCCGGCAGTCACAACCTGACGGTGTACGCAACGGATAGCGCAGGTAACTCGTCTGCAACGTCCGCTGCCCTAGCCATCACCATTGATGCGTCGGCGCCATCTGCACCGGCCACGCCGGATTTGTCCGCTGCCTCGGATACCGGCAGTTCCTCTACCGACAACATCACAGCGGACACCACACCGACCATCACCGGCACCGCCGAGGCCAACAGCACGTTGACCTTGACCAGCTCTGTGGATGGCGTGGTGGGCACCACCAGCGCCGACGGCGGTGGCAACTGGAGCATTACTGCAACGGTGTTGACCGAAGGGGCTCATAGCCTCACGGCCACCGCCACGGATTCATCCGGTAATACCTCAAGCGCGTCTTCAGCCTTGTCGGTAACCATCGATACCTCGGCGCCAGTTGCGCCTTCCGCCCCGGATTTGGCCGCGGGGTCTGACTCTGGTGTTTCCAACAGTGATGACATCACCAATGACACCACGCCGACCTTGACCGGTACCGCAGAAGCCAACAGCACGGTCACCCTGACCAGTTCAGTGGATGGTGTTGTGGGTTCCGCCACCGCTGACGGCAGTGGTAACTGGAGTGTCACGGCGAGCGTATTGTCCGCCGGCAGTCACAACCTGACGGTCACTGCGACGGATGCGGTCAGCAACGTATCGCCGGCCTCCACTGCGTTGACCATTACCATTGATACCACAGCGCCGGGCACGCCCAGTACGCCGGATCTGGCGGCGGGATCGGATACGGGTACAGCCAACAACGACAACATCACCAGTGATACCACGCCGACCTTCACCGGCACCGCAGAAGCCAACAGCACCGTGACCTTGATCAGTTCAGTGGATGGTGCAGTGGGCTCTGCCACAGTCGATGGCAGTGGCAACTGGAGTGTCACCAGTAGTCTGTTAACAGCGGGCAGCCACAATATCACGGTCACCGCGGCGGACGCTGCCAGCAATACGTCAGCGGCCTCGGTTGCGTTGACGATCTCCATCGATGCGGCGGCACCTTCGGCACCTTCGACACCGGATTTAACCGCAGGCTCGGACACCGGCAGCTCCAACAGCGACAACATCACCGACGATACCACGCCCACTGTGACGGGCACGGCGGAAGCCAATGCCACTGTGGTGTTAACCAGTTCGATTGGCGGTACTGTAGGCTCCGCCACCGCCGATGGCAGTGGTAACTGGAGTATCACCGCCAGTGCGTTGGCTAACGGTACGCACAGCTTGAGCGTCACCGCCACTGATGCAGCGGGCAATACATCGTCAGCGTCGTCCGCCCTGGCCGTTACCGTGGATACCACCGCCCCGGTGGCGCCTTCGGCACCGGATTTGTCCGCCAGTTCGGATACAGGTAGTTCCAACACCGACAATATCACCAATGACACTACGCCAACGTTTTCCGGAACCGCAGAAGCGAACAGTTCAGTCACCTTGAGCAGTTCCCTGGATGGCGTGGTCGGCAATGCCACCGCCGATGGCAGCGGTGCCTGGACGATTACCACCAGCGCATTGTCTGCCGGCAGTCATAACATCAGTGTGGTGGCCACCGATGTAGTGAACAACATATCACCCACTTCGCCGGTGCTGTCCATAAGCATCGATACGACCGCACCCTCCACCCCGTCAGCGGCGGATCTGGATGCGGGCTCTGATTCCGGTAATTCCAACAGCGACAACGCCACCAATGATAATACGCCGACCCTGACCGGAACGGCGGAAGCCGGCAGCCAGGTTCAATTGAGCAGTTCCGTTGCCGGCAATGTGGGATCAACCACCGCTGACGGCAGTGGCAACTGGTCCATCACCAGCAGTACCCTGAGTGATGGCACCCACAATCTGACGGTGACCGCGACCGACGCGGCGGGGAACACATCACCAACCTCGTCTTCGTTGAGCATCAGTGTGGATACCAGCGCTCCGGCCGCACCGGCAACACCGGACCTGGTCGCAGGCTCTGACTCCGGCAGCTCCAACACCGACAACCTGACCAACGACTCCACCCCGACCTTTTCCGGAACGGCAGAGGCCAACAGCCAGGTTGCACTGATCAGCTCGGTGAGCGGTAGCATTGGCTCAGCCAGTGCCGACGGCAGTGGCAACTGGAGCATTACCGCCAGCACCTTAACTGAAGGGGCGCATACCATTACCGTGACCGCCACGGATAACGTGGGTAACCTGTCCGTGGCGTCCACTGGCTTGGTGGTAACACTGGATCTGACTGTGCCCGGTGCGGTAACCGGCAGCCTGAGTGTGGCTGAAAACGTTGCTGATGCAGCGTCGGTCGGCACCGTGACCTCCACCGGGGCGGCGAGCTTTGTGCTGACGGACAATGCCTCCGGCCGGTTCTCAATTCACAGCTCAAGCGGGTTGGTGAGTGTGTTGAGCGGCGCCTTGTTGGATCATGAGACCAACGCCAGCCACAGTATCACCATTCAGTCCCAGGACCTGGCCGGCAATACCACCAGCACCGCGCTGACGGTGACGGTTACCGATGTGAATGACGGTCCGACGATATCCGGTACGCCGACCACCAGCGTTAATGAGGATGCCCTCTACAGCTTCACCCCGAGTGGTATGGACGCCGATGCCGGAGACAGCCTGACCTATAGTATTGCCAATCAACCCAGCTGGGCGACCTTCGATACCAACACCGGAGAACTGAACGGCACCCCGGGTAACGAGCACGTGGGCACCACCAACGGCATTGTGATCAGCGTTCGTGATTCGCAAAATGCATCTGCGTCCCTGGCGTCATTCAACCTGACCGTGGTGAACACCAATGACGCGCCGGTAATAACCGGTTCCCCCGCAACCCGTGCAGTGGAAGGTGTGGCCTATCAGTTCACGCCAACCGCGTCGGATGTGGATGTGGGTGATACATTGAGTTACGTCATCACCAACAAGCCGGTGTGGGCCAGCTTTTCGTCTGCCACCGGGGCGTTAACAGGCACGCCGGCCTTTGCCCATATTGGTGATCACGCCGCGATCGTGATCGGTGTGAACGATGGCACTGAAACCGTCAACCTGGCCAGCTTTGGTATCACGGTGGTGGGTGACCTGGACGGTGACGGCACCGGCGACGATGTGGATGGTGATATCGACGGCGATGGCATGAGTAACGAGTTTGAGAACGACAATGGTCTTGATCCATTGGATGCTTCCGATGCGGCACTGGATTCTGATGGTGACGGCGTGAGTAACCTGGATGAATCCCTGGCGGGCAGCGATCCCAATCTGGATGACTACGCACCGTTGGTAACAGCACCACAGGATATTGAAGTGGATGCTACGGGCCTGCTGACCGCGGTGAATTTGGGTGTGGCAGAAGCCGTTGATGGGCTGGACGGTGCCCTCGTGCCGGAATCGGATGCCCCGGATTATTTCCGGCCGGGCCTGCATTCCGTTGTGTGGACGATATCCGATGCAGCCGGCAACGAAGGTACGGCGATTCAGTGGGTTCGGGTGAATCCGTTGGTGTCCTTCAGCAAGAATCAACAAGTGGCAGAAGGCGCCAGCGTCAGTTTCAAAGTGATACTGAACGGCCCTGCGGCGACCTACCCCGTGACGGTGCCCTATGTGGTGAGTGGCAGTGCAGAGTCCGGTGTTGATCATACGCTGGTGGATGGTTTCGTTGAAATCAGTGATCCGGAAACCGAAGCCCAGATTAGCTTTAGCGTTGCAGATGATGCGTTTGCTGAAGGCATGGAAACCATCATCGTCAGCATGGGTGACCCGACCAACGCTGTAGTCGCGGTGAAAAACACACATCGCATCGAGATTTACGAAAGCAATGTGGCGCCAAGCGTAACCTTGTCTGCGCGGCAGAATGGCACGGCAACCCGGGTTGTGGGGCAGCTGGATGGTATGGTAGTGGTGTCCGCCAATATCCGTGACCCTAACCCCACTGACACGCATACGGTAACCTGGCAATCCGGTGGTGAGCTGACCGATCTGGATCTACAGGAAGATCAATTCACCTTTGATCCTGCCGATCTGGGCACAGGCCTGTATCGACTGCTGGCGACCGTGGATGATGGCGAGGCGACCGCTACCGCCGAGTTGCTGATCAATGTCATCGTGCAACAGCCCGTGCTCAACGTGATGGAAGACAGTGACGGTGATGGAGTTGACGACGCAACTGAAGGCTTTGCCGACAGCGATCAAGACGGTATTGCCGATTATCTGGATTCAGTGAGCGCATCCAATACCCTGCAGGAAGTCCGTGCCGATGGCAGTCGCTTCCTGATGGAAGCCAATCCGGGCCTGTCGCTGGCGCTGGGTGAAGTGGCTCTTCAGGTAGTAAAAGGCGCCGCAGGTATCGACGATATGGATCTGGCTGAAGTCGGTCTGCCTGCAGATCGCTACTATGAGTTTGATGCCGATGTGGTGGACTTTGTTGTCAGCGGATTACCGGTAGCCGGCGACAGCGTCGATGTGGTGGTGCCCCAGCAGGTGGCAATTCCTGCCGGCGCGGTGTACCGGAAACTGGGTGCCCGTGGTTGGACGGACTTCGTGGAAAACGCCGACAATGTGCTGATGTCTGCACCGGGTGCGGAGGGCGTTTGTCCGCCTCCTGGTGACAGCGCGTATGAGCCGGGATTGAATCGGGGCTACTGGTGTGTGCAGTTGACGATTGCGGACGGTGGCCCCAATGATGCGGACGGTGAAATGAATCAAACCGTTGTCGACCCCGGCGGTGTGGGCGTTCCCGTTGCCACCGAGGTGTCGATCAGTGGGCGCAGCAAAGGCAGCAGTGGCGGATCGTCCAGCCCCTGGTTCCTGTTTGCCTTGATGGCGTTGCTGTTCGGTTCCCGAGTTAAGCGGCGATTGGTCTCGCCGCTGATGGGCGCCCTCCTCTGTGGTTTGGTGGTGTCGCCTGCGGCGAACGCCTGGTATCTGGGGGCCGATCTGGGCCCGGTGAAAAGCAATGAATCCGAAGCTGACTTTAACCAGGCATTGAGTGACACCGGTGAAGCGGCGCAGGCGCAGAAATTTGACACGGATCGAAACGGCTGGCGGATCTACATCGGTGAGCAAATTCAGGATTTCGGGCGCGTTGAACTCAGCTATATGGATCTGCGTGATGCCGAGGTCGCCATCAGCGGAACGGTGTTTGATGCTAATCTGGATTCATTCCTGGATACCGTGGACGAGAATCTGCCAGCCGCGGGCCGAGGTGTTGCCGTTCACTACGCCCATCGTCTGTATGCGTATCAGGACTGGCGCATAGACGCTCGGCTGGGTATCTTCTCCTGGTCGTCAAAGCAGGTAATACAGTTGAACGATGAACTCTATACCTCAAAGCGGGATGGCACGGATTTCAGCTTTGGGTTTATGGTGAATTATCAAGTGGTCGAGCAGTGGGAAATCAGGGCTGCAGTGGAACGTTTCAGCCTGGATGATGAAGATGTGAATTTTCTCAGCTTTGGCTTAGTCCGCTACTTTGAACGGCTGTTTTAAGGCGTTTCCCCCTGAGATGCGATATCAACACTGATCGTCGCCTCCCAGGGGTATCTTTCTCCAGTATTAAGCCTTTAGCCCCAATCACTTGATCTGCGTCGGGTATCGCCACAGTTAAGGCTTTTCATCTGTCTGCAACTGAGTACCATCTAGGGAAATCCGGAAACCTGAGGGTAACCCTAGTGGAAACGGCATGCCATGTCGGGCTCAGACCATGACACACTCTTCCCCTGCAGTGGTATTTCAGACTATCAACATCACCAAAACCTACCAAATGGGTGAGGTTCAGGTGCACGCCTTGCGTGGTGTGGATCTGGAGCTGTATCTGGGTGAGTTTGTGGTCATGCTGGGGCCATCGGGTAGCGGCAAGTCGACGTTGCTGAATATTCTGGGGGGGCTGGATGTACCCACCAGCGGCACCGTGCGCTATGGCGAACAGGATCTGAGTACCTTCAACGAAGCGGTGCTCACCCGCTATCGGCGCGAGCATGTGGGGTTTGTCTTTCAATTTTATAATCTGATTCCGAGTCTGACCGCGCGGGAAAACGTGGCGTTGGTGACTGAGATATCGGCGCATCCGTTGGCGCCGGAAGAGGCGTTGCAGCTGGTGCAGTTGGGTGAGCGCATGGATCACTTTCCGGCCCAGCTATCCGGTGGCGAACAGCAGCGGGTGGCCATTGCCCGTGCCATCGCCAAGCGCCCCAATGTGTTGTTGTGCGATGAGCCCACCGGGGCATTGGACATCAAAACGGGCATTGTGGTGCTGGAGGCGCTGGCCAAGGTGAATCGGGAGCTGGGCACCACCACCGTGGTGATCACCCACAATGTGGCCATTGCCGACATGGCCGATCGCGTGTTCAGCCTGAGTGACGGCAGGATCGCCAACGTGACGAAAAACTCCCACAAGAAATCACCCACTGAGCTCAGCTGGTAGCCGCCATGAGAGCCCTGGATCGTAAACTGTGGCGAGACCTGTGGCACCTGCGGGGGCAGTCCCTGGCGATCATGGCAGTTATGGCCAGCGGCGTTGCCTGTTTCATCATGTTCATGAGCACCCTGGATTCCCTGTTGCAAAGCCGGGATCGCTATTACAGTGAACACCGGTTCGCAGAGATTTTTGTGCCCATCAAGCGTGCCCCCGAAGCCGTCGCCCAGCGCCTGACCGGGATCAACGGGGTCAGCAAGGTGGATACGCGCGTGGTGGCGCCGGTGATGGTGGACATGGAGGGGGTTCATGAACCGATCATCGGCACCATCACATCTATACCCGACAGCAGCGAGCCCGAACTCAACCGGCTGTACCTGCGGGCCGGGCGTTTGATTGAACCCGGCCGCAACAGCGAGGTGGTGATCAGTGAGGCGTTTGCCGAAGCCCATCAATTGAATCCCGGTGATTCGTTGCACGTCATCATCAACGGCAAGCGCGAGCAACTGCGTATTGTTGGCAGCGGCGGCTCACCGGAGTACGTGCACCAGGTGCCGCCCGGTGGGGCGTTTCCCGACTATGAGCGCTACGCCATCCTGTGGATGGGCCGCACTCCCCTGTCCCGGGCTTATGACATGAATGGCGCGTTTAATAATGTTGTGCTGACGTTGACCCGCGATGCCGACGAGCAGGCGGTGATGGATCAGATCGAAGCTATGCTCAAACCCTATGGTGGTGTCGGCGCGATTGCGCGCAAGGATCAGTCTTCGAACTACATTCTGGAGCAGGAACTGGCCCAGCTGGAAAGCCTGTCCGGCATTTTTCCGATGATTTTTCTGGGGGTAGCAGCGTTTCTTTTGAATGTGGTGGTGACCCGTTTGGTGGGCACCCAGCGCGAGCAGGTGGCGGCGATGAAAGCCTTCGGCTATTCAAACCTGAGCATTGCCGGGCACTATCTGCAGCTGATCATGTTGATCGTGCTCGGGGGCATCGCCATTGGCGTGCCGGCGGGCGCCACCCTCGGCCATATGTTGAGTGAAATCTATGTGGAGTATTTCCGCCTGCCGTTTCTGGATTTCACCCTGGAGCCGCTGCGGGTCATCCAGGTGTCCCTGATTACCACAGTGGCGGGTCTGTTAGGGACGTTGGCCGCGGTGCGGGCTGCGGTACGCCTGAAACCCGCCGAAGCCATGCGCCCGGAAGCCCCCGCGGTGTATCGTGCATCGCTGGTGGAGACGCTCGGACTGCAGCGGTTGCTGTCAACGCCAACCCGTATGATTCTGCGTAACCTCGGTCATAAACCGGTGAAATCCCTGTTATCGATACTGGGCATTGCGCTGGCCATCGGCATTATGATGACGGGGCAGTTTCAGCAGGACAGCGTCTATTACATGATGCATATACGGTATGACTTGTCACAACGGGATGATCTTACGGTGGTGTTCAATGAGCCCAAGTCAAGGCGTGCCCTTACCGAGCTGGTGAGCCTGCCGGGTGTGGAATCCGGTGAGCCATTTCGGATGGTGCCGGTGCGGCTGCGCTTCGAACACCGTCATTACCGCACCATGATCTGGGCCATGGAGCCCGGCTCCACCATTCGCCGCCTGGTGGATAACGATCTGCAGGTGGTTGCGCCGCCGGCGCAGGGTATCCTCCTCAATGAATATCTGGCCAACCAAATCCTTAATGTGAGAGCCGGCGATCAGGTGGAGGTGGAAACCCTCGACGGACGCATGAGCAAGGCGTCGTTGCCGGTGGTGGGTTTGATCCAGCAGGATTTTGGCGTGACTGCCTATATGAGCCTGGGCGCACTCAATCGTCTGATGCAGGAAGGTGAACTGATCTCGGGGGCCAGCCTCTACATCGATGAGTATTACGCTAACGATATTTACCGGAAGATCAAGGAGCGCCCCGCCATTGCCGGCTCCCTTATCCGCAAACAGGAGATCAAAAACTTTCACCGCACCATGGACCAGACCATGCTGTTCTGGACGTCGGTGGCGACGATTTTTGCGGTCATCATTGCGGTGGGCGTGGTGTATAACAGCGCGCGGATTATCCTGACTGAGCGCAGTCGCGAATTGGCCAGCCTGCGGGTGCTGGGTTACACCCGGGGTGAGATCTCTTATATCCTGCTGGGTGAGCTGGCGTTGTTGACCCTGGTTGCCTTGCCCGTCGGACTCGCATTCGGTCGCGGCTTGTGTGGTTATATCGCCTGGACGGTGAATAATGACATGTATCGTGTTCCCCTGATTGTTGAGCCTTCTACTTATGCTTTTGCTGCACTCTGCGTGTTGCTGGCGGCCGCTGCCTCGGGCCTGCTGGTGCGGCAACGGCTGGACAAACTGGATCTGATCGAAGTCTTGAAGACGAAGGAATAGTGATGGCCATGAATATGACCTCTAGCACGCCTGTGAATTCTAAAAAATCGGTGCAATGGAAAAGACATTTCACCTGGATCGTGGTGTTGGCACTGATGGTGGTTGCGCTGGGCTACGGCTTCAGGCCGCAGCCACGGCAGGTGGATATCGCCACCGTCAAGCAGGCACCCCTGCAGGTCACCATTGAGGAAGAAGGCAAAACCCGTGTCATTGACCGCTACGTCATCACCGCACAGGTGGCCGGCACCACCTGTCGTATTGACCTGAATGTGGGCGACACTGTTACCAAACATCAGGTGCTGGTCAACATCAATCCGCTGCCGTCCCAGGCGTTGGACCCCCGCGCCCATGCACAAGCACAAGCGAAAGTGGCCGCAGCCAAAGCCGCCCTGAACGCGGCGCAGCAGAATGTGGGCGCGGCGCAGGCTGACGCCGACCTGGCCAGCAAAGAAGTACAACGACTGCAACCCCTGGCGGAGAAGGGGCACGTGTCCATTGGTCAACTGGATCAGGCGGAGGCAGTGAAGCGCAGCAGTGTCGCGGCACTGCGTTCTGCGGTGTTTGCCGTGGATGTGGCCAAGTACGAACTGGCCGCCGCGCAAACCGCATTGCAGTACACAGGGGATCAATCTTCCAATAGTGCCGATATCATTCCCGTGCGCGCGCCCATCGACGGCCAGGTTCTCAAGCTGCAACAGGAATGCGAAGGGGTGGTGGCACCGGGCACGCCCTTGCTGGAGATCGGCGACACCCGTTCCCTGGAAATCGCCACGGACGTGCTCTCCGCCGATGCGGTGAAGATCAAACCGGGCATGAAGGTATTGTACGAACGCTGGGGCGGTGAGTTGCCCCTGGAGGGTCAGGTGCTGCGGGTGGAGCCGGTGGGATTCACCAAGGTGTCGGCGCTGGGGGTTGAGGAACAGCGGGTGCTGGTGATTTCCGACATCACCTCTGCCCCTGAGCGCTGGCAAAACCTGGGCGACGGTTACCGGGTGGAATCGCGCTTCATCCTGTGGCAACAACCCGACGTACTGCAAATTCCCCTCAGCGCCATATTCCGCTCCGGTGACCAGTGGGCGCTCTTTGTCGTCAACAACAATAAAGCCGAACGGCGCCTGGTGACGGTGGGCCAGCGTAACGGCCTGTCTGCGCAGATCCTGAAGGGGTTGGTTGCGGGGGAAGCGGTGATCACCCATCCGGACGACAGGATTGAGGCGGGGGTGAGGGTGAAGGCCAGATAAAAATGCCGTCGACCATGTAGTCTCAATCATTGGCACGAGATACTACTTTCAACCCCTTTTTCCTGCTTAGCCGCAAAATCCAGAAAACATGCCTTTGCAGAATCATCGGAGTCGTAAACATCACGCAAACTGGATAAGTTGCGTGATGCTGCTGAAAAGTCATCGCTATTCCAGTTTCTATATTCCTTTGTAAATCCAAACGAAGATAGTTTTCCATTAAAACCACTTATCGTTTCCAAGTGTTTGAACTGTACATTGCCGTTACAGATATCACTTAAAAGAATATTGCAGTATGCGTCATCCTGCCCATCTGAAAGGTATATTTTGCTTAGCTTAGTGTCCGAGTCTGAGAATTTCAGGCTAATAGCGTGTTGTGGGAAATCTGTCGTAGATCCAACGTTTATAGATTGAATCATATGCTCTCTCGGATTATCAACAGTACGCTTGATAGGTACATTCTCCCAATCACTATTCAGATGTGTGTGTGCGGATAACCAGTAAACTTTTGCCTGTAATGGTATGAGCCTAAGCAACGGTTCAACAGTTCTATTAATTTTACTGACCTCCATTCTATGGATTCCGATATTCGAACCACTCAACCCCCAACCTCGTTCCATGAGTTCAAGATTTTTAGCCTTTAAATATCTATTGAACTCAAGAAGGTCCTGTGGAGGGTAGTGAGAGGCAAATATTATATTGTCTAACTGATGGGTCTTGCCCGTGAGCCATTGCCACTGACCGATGCTGTCTGTGTTACAGCAAACGCTTCCATAGAGGCCTCTAAATCTGACATCTGATAGTAACGAAGCGATATCTTGGTCATAATTTGAGGTGTCGAGTAATACAACACCGGTTTTGTTTTTCTGTATATAGCCGCTGTAGAAGCAAGTGCGTACTTCATCTTGGTGAAATCGGTTATTGCATATTTCCCTTAGGTCTTCGTGAAAGTTGTCCTCGAAGGTGATATTTTCGGGAAGATTTTCCTTGCCGATCTGATTAAAATGATGTGCAAGCTCAATGGCATCAAACTTGGATAGTGCGTTGGGGTTTGAATTTCCGGGTCCAGGATCAGTGGTTGGAGGGCAAAACGTGTTTCTTGCGTTTTTGTCGGGAGTGTTTCCTGCTGCTAGGTAATCATGGTTCCCAATCAAGAAGAATATAGGAACCTCATTTTGGAATGTTCTTAGAGTGTCTAGTACTGACACCAATTCATTTCTGCATCCGTGGTTCGCGCCATCACCCAGATATAGGATTATGTCTGGATTGGTTGCAAGAGACTTCTCTAAAAGTATTTTTAGACCGTCGACAGCGAATTCATTTTGAATCGGCGTTCGCATTGTTACATCAACTAAGATGTCAGAATATTTGTTGCTCCAGATGCTCCCATTAAACTGCCTTGCGTGCTCTCCTACAATCTGGCTGTCGCCAAGAATCACAATGCTCAGGTTTTCATTCAAAGCATCCAGACGTTTGGAACTGTTCTTGTTGACAGAGGTGCATGAAGATAGGCCTAAGAGAGTAATAAGATAAAAAAATGCGATGCTGTGAGTTCTGCACTCTGATAAAAGAGCTCGTATTCGTCTGGTCGATCGATACTCGGGCATTGGTAAGATCCCACAAATTTAGTTTAAGTAGCGGTTCGAGCTGATTCTACTCCTGATTTGACCTAGTACAGGATTCTACAATATCGAATCACAAGCAATTGATATTCATGAATATACGGAGTGAGAGTTACTCTTCGGTCGAATTATGGACGCGCACTGAGAGGATATCGGTTGCCAGCGTGAGAATAAACAAGATTGTGCTGGTAGTACGGATATAAAGTATGGGCCCCAGTTATTTGGATCAATCAGGTAGTCTTTTTAATCCCTGCCTATGACCCCTGCTTCAAGCGCTCCAGATTCTCGCGAAACTTTTCCGCCCGCTGAATGTTTTCCTTCAGCTCTTTGTTCTCCGGGTCCAGCTGCAGGGCGCGGGTCCAAACGCTGATGGCACTTTCAAACTCACCCTGGGTATAGAATTTCTTTCCCTCCAGAATGGCCTGCTCCAGCGCGATATTACGCTGCTGCTGCAGTTGAGCCTTGCGTGCGGAGACTTCCGGTGCGTTCGAATCAATCACTTCCATGGCGCTGAGGGTTTCCTTGGCGAGCTGGAACTCGGCTTCCGCCAGGTACTGGTCGAACTCGGCTAAAAGTTCGCTCAGTTTGGATTGTTGACGCTGTTGATCCTGCTTGGCGATTTTTTTCTGCTTGGCTTTGCGTTGGGCAAAGGTGTTGGCGGCGCGGTCGTGATAGGGTTTGGTAAGCTCGCCGGGTGCCAGTCGATAGGCCAGGTCGTAGCGCAGGGCAGCGGTGCCAAAGTGTTGGTTGTCTTCGTGTGCCAGGCCATAGTCGATCAGGCGTTGGGCGAGTTTTTCCCGCTCAGAATCGCGGCTTTGTTTCCAGCGCTTGGCGTCGTGATCAGCGGGGGCGGCGTGGTACAACGCCTTGATCTGCCCACTGATATTCAACCAGTGCTTGGCTTGGGCCACATCCAGATCTTCCTTGAGCCCATTGACGTGCTTGACCCACCTTACGCTGAACTCGCTATAGGCATTCTGCAGGGGCTGACTGGCGGGCAATATATCAAGGGCCAGCTCATATTCCTGCTTTGCGTCTTGCCACTGACCACTGGTTTCCAGTTTTTGCACCTTGTGCAGGGCGCTGCTTTCAAATTGGCTGATGGCCTGAGTGATGTGTTTGCGTTGCTGGGGCAGATCCAGATTGGCTGGATCGTTGGCCTGCCATTGGTCGATGGCCTGCAGGGCAGCGTCAAACTGATGGTTTTGCAACAGCTCGGCGATATAGTCCGTGGATGGCTGCTTGGGGATGGATAATGAAGCACAGGCGGTGAGCCCCAAACAATAGGCCAGGGTCAGAATCCTTGTCAGTGTTGCCAGTTGAGTCGTGGTTGGCATGATGGCATTGGCCTGTTTGTGGGTCAGAAACCTTCAATGGACTTTGCCATGGGCGGGGGGCTCGCCCATGAGGGTGGTGTCCAGGGTTATCGGGTTCGGCTGACTGCGCTTATAGGGCTGGCTGATGATGTCGTCGATGAGGTTGTCGACGATTTGCGTATTGGGCTGCTCGATATCGTGGACATGATAGATGGCCACTGGTTCGCTCTTGCCGCGCACTTTGATCTGTTTGCGTGATTCGGCGCGGATGGTGTGAGTCTGTGTGATGATGTTGTACATGGACTCTTCGATAATGATCTGCGAGGAACCGGCCTCACTGCACAGACGGGAGGCCAGGTTTACGGCATCACCCACTACGGTGTATTGCATCCGGTTGGCACCACCGATGAGCCCCGCCAGCATGCTGCCGGAGTTGATGCCGATGCGCAGGTTCACCTCGAACAGGCCCTTTTCTTTTCGCACCTTGTTCAGGCGGCGCACCAGTCGGTTCATCAGCACGGCGCAGGCCAGTGCGTGGAACTGGTGATCCTTATCCGCCTTGGGGGCACCAAACACCAGCATCACAGCATCGCCGATGAATTTATCCACGGTGCCAAAGTAGAATTTGGCGCACTGATCAAAGTAACCATAGTATTCGTTGAGCAGGTTGCTCACTTCCTGGGGTGACAGCGTTTCGGAAATATTGGTAAATCCCACGATGTCGGCGAACAGTACCGTGGCTTCCACATGTTCCCCACCCACTTCCACCTCTTGAATGCCGCCCAGCACTTTCTCGGCGATGTCCCGGTCAACCAGTTTGTTCAGCATAGCTTCCACCTGGTCTTTCTGAATCAGGCCATGGCTCATGTTGTTGATGGCGCTGATCAGCATGCCGAGTTCGTCTGAGCGTCGTTCGGGAATGTGCTTGAGTTTTCCTTGTTGCAGATCCCGCGTCGCCGCCGCCAGGGACGTAATGGGTTGGGAGAATTTCTGGGCCATGGCAATGCCCAACAAACTGACGCTGATGCAGAGAATCGCACTGACGGTGATAAATGTTTTCAGGGATTTGGACAGTAACGTAGCCACGCTTTGATTGTTGACCGCCAATGCCGCATAGCCACCGGTAACACCTTTGAATACGATGGGGCTGACGTAAATCACAATGTTCTGATGGGGTTGGTGATCCTGACCGGCAAAGGGCTCAACATGCTTGTTGGTTTTGATCGATTCAACGATCGCTGCTTGCGGGATCTCTATCCCGGTGTGGGCGACCACGTGAAAATCGTGATTGAGGATGACCACACCGGCCACCCGACTGTTACTGCTCAGGTTGTTGAGCAATACGCCGAGTTTGAATTCGTCCTCAGTGAAGAAGGGTTCTACGGCGCTGCTGGCAATCTGTTGTGAGATGATGCGGCCGAATTCCAGCTGCAGTTTTTCATGCACGTCGGATTGATCGCGAAAGGTGACCAACGCCACAATACCCATGCCCATCACAATCAGCAAGGTGATGCTCACCGCATACTTCACGGCGATGGATACGTTGAATCGAGGTTTGGGGAGGCTGGCCATACCCTGCACTGAGCTTGTCAAAAATCAAAGTCTTAATGCAAATATAGCCTTGAATGGGCGGCTTTACCTTGTGGCTCGGCTGGTAAAACTTTAACCAGTTAACAAAAAGGGGATAAATGTTCTGGCTATTAAACGTACCGAACGGCGCCGCCATCCACCCGGATATTCTGACCGTTGATGAATCCTGCACGGGGGCTGGCCAGGAACACCACCAGATCCGCCACCTCCTGCCGCGTGGCCAGGCGGCCGCAGGGATTGGGAAAATCCTGCTGCACAATGTGTTGCTGCAGCGATGCCCAATCCGTGGGCCAGCCTTTCTTCTGGGCCCGTATTTGATAGGCGCGCTCCATCTCCTGCGTGTGAATCAGGCCCGGTGAAACGGTATTCACGGTAATGCCGGTATTGCTCAGTTCCTTGGCCAGGCTCACCGAGGCATTGGAGAGCGCGGCTTTGGCGCTGTAGTAATGGGGCATGATGGCATTGGGCTGATGATCCCCCATGGTGCTCAGGTTGATGATGCGCCCCCACTGCTTTGCTTTCATCTGGGGAGTGCAATGCTGGATCAGGCGCACGGCACTGAGCAGGTTGACGTTGGCGGCTTCAATCCATTGCTCGGTGGTGAGGGAATCCCAACGTCCTGCCAATGCTGAGCCGTAATTGTTCACCAGAATATCGACGCTCAAGCCATGCCGTGCCAGCTGTTCCATCACCTGCTGGGCGCCTTCGTCGGTGAGAATATCCCCTACCACGGGAACAATGTTCAATGCTGTGTCGGCCAATGCCGCTATCGCCTCATCGGCTTGCGGCTGCGTAAAGGCATGCAGTGCCACGGTCGCACCTTCTGCGGCCAGTGTGGTGGCGATGACATTGCCGGTGCCCCGGTTGGCGCCGCTCACCAGGGCGGTTTTGTGGGTGAGTTGTAAGTCCATGATAAGTTTTCCCTAGATCTGGAACATAAAGTTGTATTGATCCAGACCTATCTATTGATTCTAATTTGCTTAGCGTAAGGCAGTAAGTCGACAAAGGAAATATTTTCTAATTTCTATACTAAAACGGGAGCTGGTTTATGCAGAAAACAGTTATTTCGATATGATCTAGCTCCACTAGTCGATTAATGCGATACCCCTTAATTCATTGTTGACTCCCGATTGAATAGATCGGATCGTTGAATCTTTGTAGATTCGGCTCATGTGCTCATCTGGAATGTTCTCTATAATTTCAATCCAGGGGGTTGTCGATTGCCGATTATGAAACCATTCGTAACTGGATTGGCTAAAAATTTCGCTCTGTATGATTGGCGAGAGTTCGCTGAACAAAGTCCGGATAAGCGAGTCATCAGCATCATCGTTATAAAAGTAGAATGAAATAATTGCTCCTTTGCAAAGTTCCTCATCCCTATTTTCGCCACTAGGGCAGTACTGGTTAATATACCTGAATGCTGTCCGAATCGCCCGCTCTGAGCCAAGTGATTCCAATTGATTTCTGCCCTCTTGCACTTTTTCGATTAGCAATTGGCAATTAGGCAAAGGTTTGTTTATGCAGTTTCTGTATTGGGCGTTATTTTGTGGGAATTCTACCGCATACTTAGATAGGTAAAGCGCTTTGAATGCGCTGGTAATGTCGTTGTCCGAACATGAGCTAATGCATAGCAATAAAAAGATTAGGGTTCTGTAGGATATTTTGTCCATTGGGGTCGGCCTTGAGGTGTTGGAGTGGTTTCTAGCCTTTCCAGGATTTTCTTTCTTTCGCCAAAAATACCTTTGAATGTGATGCTGGAATTGGCTCCTTCAGTCGCAAGACCAAATACTGTGTGAAAGGTTTCCGCAAATAGACGTGTATTGCATCCATAAAACTTAGACGGTTTCTTGTTGTCGACGATAAACCGATTGGCAAGATTCTTATTTCTATCGATGCTTGAAACCAGCAGTGTGCTTTTATCAGACCAATTAGCAATGCATTGGGCATCGTGGGTTAACTCTAGAATTAATCCCTTGGTTGTTGCATGGCCGGAAAACCAAACTCGGCTAATGGATCTGGCAGGAAAAGACTCTATGTATCTCCAAAATTCGTTTGGGGTATTAATTCCTTTATAGGTTATGTTGTGCTCCTTCGCGGTTCTTTTTATGTGGTCTAGGTAATTTTTTGCACCGCTTTTTTTTACCTTGATTGCATGCTGTTCTCGAACTTTGTGCAAATTGCGTCCCGATGCTAACTCAAAGGCGCCCTCCAGTAGAGTGACTTCACTGTCTTCCAGCCAACGTCTATTATACGCAGGCTCGTATACTATCCAGTGAACCCTGGATTCGCCCCGGTTCAAAAGCTTTTCTTCTGCGGCTACTTGAATAGGATAAAAATAGTTAATCCAGGTTTTATCGTGTTTCTGATCGCAGGATTTAAATAAACCGGGGCCGCCGATGAGTATCAAGAAATTTGACACTTCGTGCCTCCTTGGAATTATTTCCAATCAGTATATGAACTGTTTATGATATCCAATGCCATTAATAAATCCCAGCTGGGGGTCTAGTCTAATTAAAGATGATTTGTGTATTTTTCTGGAAAATTCGTACGCAATAATCACTTTGCTTAAATTTCGCTTCTTTTGTGGGTGTGGTGTAGTTGAGAACAGTGTGCGTCCTTCCGTTGTTAGTCCCGCTGCAGACTATAACGCTCTACCCGGCCCAGGTAACCATTGTAATAAATCTTGCGGGTGAGCGTCAGTTGATCACCGTTGATCTCCAGAGTGGAGAGGATTTCATCCATACGACGGCCGCCGCCGGCCAGTCTGGCGGCATGAACCTCGGCGGTGCGCAGGCTGGTTTTTGAAACGTCGCCGGTAAACACATGGCGCTCATCGAACAGTTGCACCACATCCGATTCCGTTTTGCCTTCGGCGGCAAATTTCTTCCAGGCTGACAGTTTGAGCGTGCCTTTCATGACATTTGTAATTTCGGCTTTTACGCTGGCGGAACGTTGTACTTCCCGTGGGTTCTTGTCTGAACCGAAGCATTCGGATTCTGAATAATCACCTTTCCAGTCGTCCTCAGCGGCATCCAGCAAAGCGTCTTTGATTTTTTCGTCTTTGCTGCTCCACTGGTGTGGCTGCAGTTGATGATAGTAGCGGTCTCCCATGGCCAGCAGGTTGGGTGAGGGTTGAAAGCATTGTGCCTGGCTGACGCCACTGCTGGTCATCAACATCAGGAAAAGCATAAGGGAATAGCGTTTTTTCATTTCCGGGTTTGCCTTGTGGTTGAGTGATTGGGTTGTTTCACTGTTTCACTATAGACAACACCATCCATTTACTCATCCTGGGTGCAGTTTTCAGCCCCAATAATCTCCTGAACCGCCTGCCCCATGGTTTGGGTGAGTTCGTCCACATTGTTGGCGGTAAACACTTTGCCGCCGGTTTGGGCGGCCAAACAATTGCCGGCCCCGGTGCCGAGGATGTCCACCACGTTGATCTTCAGATAGGGTTTGGTTTCCGCCAGGTGGGCGGCCACTTTGCAGGGGTTGCCGTGGCAACTTTCTGCGCCGTCAGACACCACCAGAATGACTGCCTCCCGGTTCACACCATCCACCAGTTTGCCGGCCTGGGCCACAGCGTTGGCCAGCGGTGTACCGCCCTGTGCCTGGATCGACTGAATCTGATTCAGCAACTGTTCGCGACCGCCCGCCTGGGGCTTGCGCAACACTGTACCGGCGGGGCATTGCTTGACCAGCACCAGCCCAACGTTGACGTCTTCAGGAATTTGCTTGATCGCTTCGATGGCGGATTGCTTGGCGGAGGTGATGCGTTGGGGTGCGCGGGTTGCCTGCACCCAGGCTGCGGGTGGCGTGTTGCGGCGCTGTGATCTCAATGCCCGCTCCGCCCTGGTGATTTCCTGCTGTGTGGCCTCCAGGCTATATTCCATGGAGCCGGAGGCGTCGAACACCAACACCAGCTCGGGCGCCCGCTCCGCGGGGCGTTCACCCGGGCACAGGTTTTTCGCCCCCACGATCAGCTCGGCCCTGGGGTCTGGCTCATTGTGGGTCTCCCTGAGTTCACAGGACCAGTACAGCCCCAACAGCAAGGCCAGTAACAACAGCAGCAACAGTAACAGCAGCCAGCGCTTGCCCTTCCTTTCCGTTCCCTGCGTCGCCACCGCTGTGGCAGCCGGCGCAGGTGTTGCCGTGATTGCAGGCACGGGTTTCGGAGCAGGGGGTGGTGGCGGTGGTGCCGGTCGGATGCCGTAGCCCCAGAAGGTGATGACGGGTTGGCCGTTCAGGGAGAAGAGCGTGCTGTCGTCGGGGTAACGCGCGGCCTGCTGCAGTAATGCGGCCTGATGTTCGCCTTCCGCGCCGCGACCTTTCAGGGTCTCCGCCAGCTGTTGTATGGAATGCAGGCGCTCGTTCAGTAGCCGGAGCAACGCCTCCGCTTCGGCTTTGCCCAGCTCCGCAAACGGAACCGGCTGGCCATCCAGGTCGGAATACCATTCAACAATGTTGCCGTCCCGGGTTTTGGGATGGGCAAACATGGCGGCGGTGGTGTGTGGCAGGTGGTGTTTCAGAATCCGGGTGAGGTCACTGTGCCCCACCAAGGCGTCGTCTGCCTTAAACCGGTCAGCACTGAGCCGGGCAATCCGTTTCATGCCAGAACCATCCCCCTGTTTCTCAGCACGCGCGCGTCAGTTCACAATCATGAATGTGACCAGCAACTTAGCACTCGCGGTGGCCCAGGTAAAGCCGGCCAGGTAAAGGCTATACCACCGCCGTCACAGGGATTGCAGAAATGCCACCAGGGCCGCCCGCTGTTCACGACTGGCGCTCACCACGAAGGCTTTGCTGGACCGTGCCTCGCCATCGTGCCACAGGATCGCCTCCAGCAGGCTGCGGGCGCGGCCATCGTGCAGGTAATGCTCCTGCCCGGTCACGGTGGCGGTGAGTCCGATGCCCCACAGGGGTGGCGTGCGCCATTCGCTTCCGGAGGCGGAAAACACCGGGCGATGATCCGCCAGGCCCTCACCCATGTCGTGCAGCAGCAGGTCGGTATAAGGGTGGATGGTCTGGCCGGACAGCTGCGGTTGCCGCACCACCTTCGGCGTCACAAACTCCACCCGGTGACAGCGGGCGCAGCCGGCTTCGGTGAACAGGGCTTCCCCCTGTTTGACCTGGGGATCACGCACATTGCGCCGTTGGGGAACCGCCAGATTGGCGGTGTAAAAGGTGATTTGATTCAGCTGCGTGTCGCTTAACTCCGGGCTGCCGCCGGTGGGGGCCTGGCGGCACGGGGTGGCCGCCGGGGTGCAGTTTTCCTCCGGGAACAGGGCACTGGTGATGCCCAGGTCGCCGAGGAAGGCCGCCGCGTTCTGCTGGCGCAGGCTCGGCTGTTCCGCCTTCCAGCCGTAACGCCCGTTCACCAGTCCATCGCTGCCGGCCTGTCGCACCCGATTGGGCCGGCCGGAAATGCCGTCCCCGTTGCGGTCGTCGGGGTCAGCGTAAGCGGCGATCTGTTCATCGTCCAGGATATCCAGCAGGCCCAGGCCGACAATGGCCGGCGCCAGGCGCAATGACCAGTTCACATTGGCAGCGGGCTCGCCATAGGCTGTGTCCACCCACTCCGGCAGCGGCCGGCTCAGGGTCACCACCTCGCCGTCGGCCAGGGTGACCTGGGAGGTTTCATAACGTAGCCGGTAGAGGGCCTCCGGCACCAGCCCGGGGTTGGCAAAATCCTGAATCTGCGCGCCGTATTGGGGATGGGGAATCACGCCCTGCTCCCGCACCTGTTGCCATTGGGCGTCGGTCTCCGGGGGCAGGCTGACCCGCAACAGCAGGGATACATTATTGTCGTCCGGGTGAGCGGGAAGGTGGCCGCGGCCATCCAGGGTATGGCAGTCCCGGCAGCCGTTGGCATTGGACAGGGGCCCCAGGCCATCCCGCGAACGGTTGCTGGCGGGGGCGATCACCCAGGGGCTGCGGAACAGGTCGCTGCCGGAATAAAAGTCGTGGCGCTGTTGCAGGGAAAGTGCCGGGGACGCCAGTGAGAACGCGTTCTGGTCGGCGCGATCGATGCTGGACTGGCCGCCGGACTGGATGCCAAAGCCCCAACTCCCGGGCACCGGGCCCATCATCAGCAGCGCGGCCAGCAGCAGGTGTCGCACGCCCCTCGTCTTCGACCTCACTACCACACCCGTTGTTCGCACCGATTCTCCACTTTCACGCTGAGACAATAAGCTATAAATGTATCATCGGTCGCGCTGGCTGGGTAGTCTCACCCTATATTTTCTGTGGAAACAGGCATCGTTGAAGGGGCTCCTGCACAGTCAAAACTCTGTGCGGTTCGTCACCGTTTATTCAATATATGCAAATTCCTTTATAATCAACAATGGTGTATATTTGAGAAAAACAATGATAAAGCGTGATAGGAGAATGTCCAATGTCGCTGTTCGACAAGTTTAGCTACCGCAACAAGCGAGTCCTGGTCGTAGGCGGGGCAACCGGAATGGGTGCAGCCGCAGCAGAACTGGTGCGTGATGCGGGTGCAGAAGTGGTGGTCATGGACCGCGGTGAAATCAAACTGCAGGGCGTGCGCACACTGTTCGTCGACCTGTCGGAGAAGCAATCCATTGACCAGGCGTTGGTGGAATGTGGCGGTAAGATCGACGCCCTTTTCAGTTGTGCGGGTGTGGCGGACGGCACGCCCGGCATCGAACGCATCAACTTTATCGGCCACCGCTACATGATCGACCAGCTGTTTGCCGCCGACATGTTCAACGACGGCGCCTCCATCGGCATGATCTCTTCCGCTGCCGGCATGGGGTGGGAGCCCAACCTGCCGGAGTTGATCGGCTTCCTTGCCATCGATGATTTCGACAAAGCCACCCAATGGGCCGTGGACAACGGCAAATGCAATTACATGTTCACCAAGCAGGCCGTGTGTGCTTATGTGGCGCGCATGGCCATGCCGTTCCTGAAAAAAGGTGTGCGTATCAACGCCATTCTGCCGGGCCCCACCGACACCCCGCTGGCCCGCGACAACGCCGATTCCTGGTTAACGTTTGGTAAAGATTACCGCGCTGAAGCCGGTGTGGAAGTGTCCACCCCCGCCGAACAGGCCGGACCGCTGGTGTACCTGTGCAGCGATGCGGCGGCGGTGGTGAGCGGGATCACCCTGATCACCGACGTGGGCTTCACCAGCTCCGCCGTGTCGGATGTGTTCCCCAGTGCCAAAATGATTGTGAACTTTCTGCGCGGTGTGGGCGGCGGTGCTGCCGGTGGTTCCGGTGCGGCCCCCCAGCTGCAGCGTGCTGCCGCCACCACCGATGAAGACAAACCCAAGCTGCCGGAGATCAACCCGGAAACCCGCATGCTGATCAACGGCGAGCTGGTGGCAGCGGAGAACGGCGCCACGTTCAATAACATCAACCCGGCCACCGAAGAAGTGATCGGGGTGTGTGCCGATGCCACCCGTGCGGATATGCAACGGGCCATCGCCGCCGCCCGCCGCGCTTTTGATGAAACCGACTGGTCCACCAACCGCGAATTCCGCAAGCAATGCCTGATCCAGTTGCGCGACGCCATCCAGTCCGAGCGCGAAGAGCTGCGCGAGCAATTGATTCAGGAAGCCGGCTGCCCGCGCATGTCCACCGTGCGCCAGCAATTGGATGCCTGTTTCCCGGAAGCGCTGGATTACCCCATTGAGTTGATGGATCGTTTTGAGTGGGACGTGGAGTTGCCAGACGGCAAAGGCAGTCAGGGCGAACCCAACGCGCGCCGCATCTGGAAAGAAGCCATGGGTGTGGTGGGTGCCATCATTCCCTGGAACTTCCCCTTTGAAGTGGCCATCAACAAGATTGCCCAGGCCCTGGCCACCGGTAACACCATGGTGTTGAAGCCGGCGCCGGATACCCCCTGGAGTGCCACCTTCATCGGTCGCATGGTGGCGGAGAAAACCGACATTCCACCCGGTGTGCTGAACATCGTGACCTCCTCCGATCACATGATCGGTGAGGCGCTGACCATGTCTCCTGCCGTGGATGTGATTTCCTTCACGGGTTCCACTGCGGTGGGCCAGCGCATTATGGAAAAAGGCGCGGCCACCATGAAGCGTGTGTTCCTGGAGCTGGGCGGCAAGTCTGCCAACATCGTGCTGGATGACGCGAATATGGATTCCGCATTGATGGGAGCCTTGGCGGTGTGTTTCCACGCCGGTCAGGGCTGTGGTATTCCCACCCGCATGCTGGTGCCCAAGGCCCGCTACGAAGAGATCTGCGCCAAGGTGAAAGGCATCATGCAAATGGCGCCTTACGGTGACCCTCAGCGCGCCGATGTGATGATGGGGCCGCTGGTGTCCGCCAAACAGCGCGACCGGGTGCTGAACCTGATCGATGTTGGCATCGCCGAAGGTGCGACCCTGGCGTTGGGTGGCAATCGCCCGGCAGCGTTCCAGACTGGCTACTATGTCGAGCCCACCTTGTTCACCCACGTGGACAACACCATGACCATCGCCCAGGAAGAAATTTTCGGGCCGGTGCTGGTGCTGATTCCGTTTGAAGACGACGACGATGCCGTGCGCATTGCCAATGAAAGCAAGTACGGTCTGGTGGGCAGCGTCAACTCCACCAACATCGAGCGGGCACTGTCGGTGGCGCGCCGGATTCGGGCCGGTGTGTTGTCAGTGAACGGCGCCTATGCCCACGGTGCGGACATTCCGTTCGGCGGTTACAAGTTCAGTGGTATTGGTCGCCAGAACGGCGAGGCCGGTTTCAATCAGTATCTGGAAACCAAATCCGTGGCCTGGCCCATTCCCAAGCAGTAAACCAGCGGCGCCGGCTCGAATCAGGGCTGGCGCCGATCCTGTCCACCGCGGCGTTCGATGCCGTCGACATTGCCATTGCGTTGCCGCCAGTTGCGGTAGCGGGCGTGTACACCCCGGGTCAGTGCCTGGGAGTAATCCTCCAGCAGATCCACACCCACCAGCACAAACACCACGATCACCGATAATTTGATGGCCGTGCCATGACTGGCTACCGCAATGCACACTCCGACGGCCGCCAGTGCCCAGATGGTGGCGGCGGAAGTGACACCGATCACCATGCCATCCCGGGCCAGCATCACCCCTGCCCCCAAAAAGCCGATGCCGGTGATCACCTGGCCGATGACGCGGGAGGGATCAGAGGATTCGGTGCTGACGTGCACCGCCGACACGATAAAAATGTAAGTGCCCAGGGTGATCAGCGAGGAGGTGCGGATACCCACCGGTTTGCCACGCAGCTGCCGCTCCAGCCCGATGATGAAACCACACAACAACGCGGTGCCGATGGACAGCCAGTCGTAGGGCTGGATGGAGATCAATTCGCTCAGGTCCATGGTCATCCCCGGCTGTTCTTGCGCCGTTGCACGGCTTCTTCCCAGCGTTGTTTTTCAACGTCCGTGGTCGGGGTATAGGTGGGAACGGCGGTGGGATTGCCGTCCTTGTCCACCGCCACCATGGTGAAATAGCAGGAGTTGGTGTGGCGTACACAGCCGGTTTCCAGGTTCTCCGCCACCACCCGGATGCCCACTTCCATGGAGGTGCGCCCGGTGTAATTGACCGCCGCCTTGAGCGACACCAACTCACCGATGGCCACCGGCTCTTTGAACAGTACCTTGTCCACCGACAGGGTGACCACGTAGGTGCCGCAATAACGCATGGCACAGGTGTAGGCCACCTTGTCCAGCAGTTTCAGCAGCTCGCCGCCGTGCATCTTGCCACCGAAATTACTCATGTCCGGGGTGACCAGAACGGTCATATCCGTTTTGTGTTCGCGAGCCATGGCCTCTCCTGCCAGCACTGGGCTAAGTCTTTCCACTCGATGCGTCTATTCTGAGTCGGCGTCGGCCAGAGTACAACAGGCTCAGGGCCAGTAATGTCAGCCATTGCATCGGGCCGGCAGCAAACTGCTGGGTATCCTCGTTGTTGAGGGGGTTGTGATCCACCTCGGTGGCCGCCACAGAAGACGAGAAGGTGGTCTTCTCGGTGGTATACACCTTGATCCGGAAATCGGCGTAGGCGGTGGCTCCCAGTTCCGCCAGCGTGCAACGCAGCAGAGTTCCGTTGGCCGGGTCGCACTGCAGCTCACTGCCCTCCTCCAGCAGTACGTCAAAGTTGGGCTGGTTCACTGCGTTGTTGATCACCAGATTAGTGGCGTTGACCCGGCTCTGGTTGTACACCCGCACCTGGTAATTGATCTCGGACGAGTTGTTGTCGTAAACATCGGTCAAGGTCAGGCGCAGGTCCACGTTACCTTCCAACGGATTAAGGTTACGCAGATACTCATCGAGATTGGTAAAGCCGTCGTCATCCGCGTCTTCGGATGCATCCAGATTGTTGGCAGGGTTCAACAGGTAACGGGTTTCCCAGGTGTCCGCCATGCCGTCTGTGTCCGCATCGACCCCGCTGTCCACGGGAGTGAACCGCAGATTGTCGATGTAGGCCCGAACGATGGGAGAGCCGCCGTAGTAGAGTTTGAACTTGAGCGTATGAACGCCCGCGGACAAGGGAACGGACAGGCTGCCGTGGGCCTCGCTCTCGCTGCTGAACACCTTCTCGTTGTCCACCTGGATGTAGAATTCGCTGCCGGGGGTGGTGAGATAGGTGAAGTAGTCCAGGGTAAAGTTACCGGCCACCACATACAGGGTTATTTCGGCGGAAAGGGTTTCACCGGCGTCCATGTAATAGGAGTTGGCCAGCAGGCTCAGCTTGCCGTCGGTTTGCCAATAGATGGTGTTGGTGGCCCATCGGCCGCCTTTGGCGGATTGATTCAGTGTCCATTCCGGGAACGATCGTTCAAAGGACTCGAAATAGGTGGTCAACGGGTTGGCAGAGGACACCGCATAATGGGGATGAGTACCGATGCGGGATTCCTCAAGGTTGGAGAGTCCGTCGTGGTCGGAATCCAGCGCGCCATCGGCGCCGTTGTTGGGGTCGAAGCCGTACTCCAGTTCGTAGGGGTCCAACATGCCGTCGGTGTCGCTGTCTTCATTGATCGGAGAGGTCTGGTGCAGCTTGACCTCATCCCCGTCGGAAAGGGTATCGCCGTCGGTGTCACCGTTGGCCGGGTCGGAGCCGGCCTGGAATTCCTGCAGGGTGGTCAAGCCGTCGTTATCCAGGTCAAAGGCACCGTCGGCGCCGTTTAACAGGTCGTAGCCGTGTTCGTACTCCCACAGGTTTGGGAGGCCATCCCCATCCACGTCGGTGATCGAGGTGATGAAGCGCACCCGGTCGACGGCAAGCCATTCTGTTTCTTCGTGACTGCTGTTGCCTTTCGCCAGTACAAATCGAATCTGGTGCATGCCGCGGGTGAGCTGGAGACTGAGCTCGCCTCGATGTTGGCCGCTTTCCACGGCGGTGAGCACATCGTCCACATACACCTCAAAGCGATTGGCACCGAAGGTTTTGACGGAGTAATCGAAGGTCATCACCCCATCATCAAAATACTGCAGCAAACGCAGTTCAGATTGCCCGCTGTTTTGCTTCTTGCTGGTGATGAAAGCATAGTCGCCCTGGGTGGACCAGTAAGGGGTGTACCACCATTCCTCGCCTTCAAACTGGGTGTGTGTTTTCCACAGCGGGGATCGGGTTTGTTCAAAATCCTCTTCGAAGAACTGCACCAGTGGGGGCACCGAGTTGCCATTCAGCGGATCGGAACCGGCCAGGTACTCGTAGGTATTGCTGATGTCATCGCCATCCGAATCCAGCAAACCATCGGCGGGATCGGTGGGATCAAAGCCAAAACCCAGCTCGTGCTGATCGGGGATCTCATCGCCATCGGTATCCGTCAGAATCGGGGAGGTGCGATGCAGTTTGACTTCATCGCCGTCGGAGAGGGTGTCGCCGTCGGAGTCTTCCAGGAAGATGCTGGTGCCGGCCTGGAATTCCTCCAGGTTATTCAAGCCGTCTGCGTCGTCGTCCAGAATGGCATCCGCCGGATCGTGGGGGTCGAGGCCGTTGTCGATTTCCCACAGGGAGTCCATGCCGTCGCCATCCACATCCGGGTTGGCGTTCATGAACAGCAGTGAATCAATCCACACCCGATCCAGGCCTTCGGTGTACACCTGGAATTTGTAGTAGACAAATTCAATGCGGTGATAGCCGCGGCTGAGGGGTATCGACAGCCGGTCTTCCCGGGTGCCGGACGCATCCAGTTTTGCCGCGCCATCCACATACACCAGTAAGCGGTCGTTGACGCGCTCGGTGGAAACCCGAAAGTCGAAGCTCAGCGTGCCTTCATCAAAAAAGCCACTCAGCATCGCCCTGGCTTCACTGGCGTCGGGCACATCCATGGCGGCCAGGCTCCAGTGCCCATGGGTGCTCCAGAAATTGTCCGTCTGCCAGCCCCAGGTGTCGTTGTCGGGAGTGAAGGTCCAGCGTTCCCGCGGCATGCTTTCGAAGGATTCAAACATAAACTCGATGACCGGCACCTGGGAGGCGGGATCATGGGGATCGGAGCCGAACTCGAATTCCTCCACGTTACTGAAACCATCGCCATCAGCGTCCAGCAATGCATCCTGGGGATCCTTCGGATTGAATTGCTGGGCCAGTTCATAGTTGTCGGGCATTTTGTCGAAATCGGTATCCGCACGACTGGGGGAGGTGCCATGAACGAACAGCTCATCGTAATCGGTCAGCGTATCGTTATCGGTATCTTCAGACCTGGGGCTGGTACCAAACCGATACTCATCGCGGTTTTTCAAACCGTCGTTGTCCGCATCCAGGCTGGCGTCAGCAGGGTCAAGGAAATCCAGACCCCATTGAAACTCCCAGTTATCCGGCATGCCATCCTCATCCGTATCCAGAATGTTGTCCCGGCAGAATACGCCGGTACTGCGCAATGCAGCGGCTACTTCCACCGCGGGCCAGCCAAGATCCTGTGCCGCCAGAATCAAGCCACAGGCGCCCGCATCAAAATCCGTCGCAGGACCCCAGTAAAACCGGTTGGCATGGACAAACAGCTCGAAGGCCAGGCGCGGGTTCCAACCCGGGGTATTCGCCAGCAGAAAATAGGCGCGGTTGTAGACGCCGCTGGATAAGTGCACGTCCATGTTGGTGGTGTAGTCGTCGGCGTGTCCAATGGAGCGTCCATCCAGGGTGGGGTCTTCAAAATAGCGCATGGCGGTACGGCGCTTGGTGGTGTCGGCGCCCACCAGCCAATCCACCTCGCCCCGCAGATAATATTCCGCGGCCTCTCCGGCGATATCGGAGAAGGATTCGTTGAGGCCCCCGGATTGGCCGTTATAGATCAGTCCGGAATTCTGCTCGGTGAAGCCATGGCTGACTTCGTGGGAAACCACGTTGATGTCCACTAACGGATAAAAAACCGTGTCGCCGTCACCAAACACCATGGACGCGCCATCCCAATAGGCGTTTTCATAGTTCTGTCCGTAATGCACCTTCAGCGCCAGCTTGAAGCGGAGGGGGGGCAGCCCAAACCAGTCCTGATACATACCGAATACGGTGTTGCCAAAAAAGTGCGCGTCGTTCAGCGGGGAATAGGCGCCGTTGGCCGGGCGGGCGGTGTTTTCGTAGCACTCAAAGGCAAAGGGCGTTGAAAGGTTGTCGTTGGTGCCGTTGGCCAGATCCACGGTGTAAACGTTTTCGTTTTCCAGCACACAGCCGTCGGCGGTTTCACGTACATCCAGAAAGTCATGGTCCGTGCCGTAATGGTAGCGCCCGGTTTTTTCATTGCCGCCAGGGCCGGTTGCCTCCACGTGGGCCAGACCATTCCAGGCCGCCAGCACCTGCAATGTGGTTTCATCAATGATCAGGGTGGGGCGCACCGGCTCCACCTGATGGGCGCGGCCCAGGAAGGTAATCACCCGCACCAGTTTGGCGGTCTGGTTATGCAGGTAAACCTGGCGGGTGCTGCTGTAATCCTGCAGGCTCCATTGTGCGGCCGGCAGCTCGGTGTTCTGGTCGAGCCAGAGCATCACCTGCTGGGAAAAAGGGTCCTGGCTGCTGGGAATGAACAGGGCGGGGTTGAAGGTGGCGGCAATCAACGCCGGCGCGATGTCCTGATCAATGTTGCGGGCAACCTGACCCTGGGCGGAATAAACGGCGCCGCCCTGTTCATGTACGGTAATGTGCTGGCCCCAGATGGGCAGGCCCTGATAGGTTTGTTGATAGCGGCGGTGAAGGTTACCGTTCTTGTCTTTACCCTCACTCAGCCCCACCACGGCTTCCCCAAGGGGCAGCCTGAGTGCGCTCGCCACTCGCTCGATGTCGGTCTGGGTACTTGCAATGCCGGTGGTGACGTTACGCAGCGGCTGGTCGAAGTTGCCGGATTGAACCTTTTCCCAAGTTGCAGAGTAAATGGCGCTCGGAATGACGCACATCATCACCACGACGGCGATGCGCGACACGGATGTCCCTGTGTTCATGTGTTATCCCCAAAACAAATCAACGCTTTTTTGCCCACCCTTTATTGGGTTGTATTGGCTTGCGCAAGGTGTCTTTACACAAGGTGCCTTTACACAACGCCAGGGTTGGCAGCAAAAAATACAAAGGCGGGATCAGTATACAGATCTCCGCGAACGGCCAGCCTAGCGAAAGCGATGATTAAGATCAAGAAATATCCAGGCTAGTAGCCTTTTTCGGAGACCATATTTGAGGGGGGGATGTCTATATAGGTAGTGTATTCAAGCAGGAGACCAAATGTGGAAGAAGGCGCTTTTTTAGAGTCATTAAAACGCAATAACGCCAAAATTCGTGAGGATCGGGCGATCGCCATCGCAGAGGATGCAGAGGTGATGTTCAAGCGTGAAATCGAGGATATAGAGATCACCATAAAACGATTGCGGCGGGAACAGGAAAACATGTTGGACTTAAGTCCAACGGATGCCAACAGCTTGGTACTGGCATCGGATTTTGACGCCAAGGACTTTGTGGCAAGGGAGATCGAGCTGGGCGTAAAAATTCGTAATCTGGAGATCAAAAGGGAGATCGCGCAGAAGCGTTACGACCATCTGTTTAATACCTCCAACCAGCCTCAATAAACACTAACAGCAACAGAAAAGGAAATCGAAATGGGATCAGGAACCTATTCCAATGAAGCCTATGCAGCGCTTCGCTCCAGACAGGGCTATGCCACGAAATCCCGACAGGAGATTTTCCAGGCTCGGCAGATTGATCCGGAAATGGACCCCCGCTCCATCCATGTGCGTGAATCCCGCGACTCAGAAGAGCATCCTGAGTCCCTGTCGATTATCGTGGCGCTGGACGTGACTGGTAGTATGGGGTTTGTGCCGGAAGATCTGGTCAAGAATACTTTACCTGACTTAATGGGCACGCTGATGGAGGCGGGAATCGCCCATCCACAAGTGCTGTTTTTGGGAATTGGGGATCATGTCTATGACAACGCGCCACTGCAAGTGGGTCAGTTTGAATCCTCTGCAGATTTATTGGACCGTTGGTTAACCAAGGTCTATCTGGAGCAAGGTGGTGGCGGCAATGGTGGTGAAAGCTATCATCTGGCATGGTTGTTTGCGGCCCGGCACACTGCTATCGACTGTTGGGAGAAGCGCAGACAGAAGGGCTTCCTGTTTACAATTGGCGATGAGCCCTGCCTGGATACCATCCCAGCCGACATCATACAGCGGCTGACTCCTGGTACTGAAGCCCGCACGGTGACGGCAAAACAGATCCTGGACGAGGCCCAGCAGTGCTTTCATGTGCATCATATGCATATCTTGCATACCAGCTATGCCGCCAGGCCGGAACGACAGGGAAATTGGCGCGAATTATTGGGGCAGCAGTTCATACTGGTAGATGATTACAGGCAGCTTGCCACTCGTATCGCCAACATCGTCATTGATCTCCACCGCGATTCCATCCCCCAAAATGCATCGGCTTCAATGGATGTTGAGGAAATGTTGTAACACATGCGGGTTCAGATTGTGGTTGACCTGGGTTTCGGCGACTCAGGTAAAGGGTTGTGCGTTGACTATCTGGTATCGAAATCCGAGGGGCTACCACTTGTGGTCAGGTTCTCTGGAGGGCATCAAGTTGGGCATACAGTGATGCTGGATGGTCGGCGCCATACGTTCAGTAACTATGGCGCCGGAACATTACGTGGCGCGCCGACCTACTACAGCGAATTCTGTACCCTGTTTCCACCGGCGATGCTGGTGGAGGCTGCAGGACTCGCACCCATCTTGCCAGTGGTGTATTGCCATCCTCTGGCTTTAATTACCACACCCTTCGATGTGGCCTGCAATCGGGCACTGGAGCGCAGTCAGTGCCATGGTTCCTGCGGAGTGGGTTTTGGTGCCACTGTTAAACGCGACCGGGATGGGGTGACTTTGTACGCCAAGGACCTGGAGTTTTCCTGGGTAATGCAACAAAAACTGCGCGCCATCAAGGATTATTATTGGGCGCTCCTCCAGCCACAGCCTGAGGTTTTGCGGGATTTTGAAGCCGAGTTGTCTGGCATTGAGGATGATGCTTTCATAGCGGCTTCCGCTCGCGCGCGTGAGGGCTTAAAGGTCGCCCGTCTGACGGAGCTCACAGGTGGATTTCAGACGCTGCTGTTTGAAGGAAGCCAGGGCATCATGCTGGACCAGAAACATGGCCTGTTTCCTAACGTTACCCCGAGCAACACAACCACAGAAAACGCGTTCCATATTCTCGGCGGAATTCCTGATGATGACGTGGAAACCACTGAAATATTCTATGTTAGCCGCTGCTATCAAACCCGCCATGGCAACGGGCCTATGAGCTCTACAGCGCCAATTGAACTCATCAACAATGGCGAAGAGGCCAATACTTTCAATCTCTATCAGGGCCACCTTAGGTGCACAGAGCTCGATCTTGACCTGTTGGACTACGCCTTGCGGAGTGACAGCCCTTATCACCCCCCTGGCCGGGTACACAAACGGTTGCTCGTTACCTGCCTGGACCAGCGCCCTGCCTTTGATTGGCGCAACCTGCTGCCGTTGACCCAGCGCCATCACGTGGACATTGTATTGGGGAGTTATGGCCCGACGGCCGAGCATGTCGTTTCGTTAAGTGAAGTCTGTCGAAGCGTGCTCTAGTATAAAAAACCTTGACGTCCCGGTGAAGAAAATTTCATGTTGCCGGTGTCAGGGCAGCTATACAATTTCGACCCCATTTTGCTGTTGGATTAGTGTGTGTCGAATATCCCATTGGCCAGTCCTTCCCCTTGCCTGAGTTGCGGGGCCTGTTGCAGTTTTTTCCGGGTGTCTTTTTATTGGGGTGAGGCCGACAGCGCCGGCGGCCAGGTGCCGGACATCCTTACCTCCAAAGTGAACCACGTCTACAGTTGCATGAAAGGCACGGAGCAACGGCCGGGTCGTTGTGTCGCTCTGTTGGGTGAGGTGGGCAGCCAGGTGCGTTGCAGCATTTATCAGAACCGGCCTTCCACCTGCCGTGAGTTTGCCTGCCACAGTGAAACTCCGGTGGGTAATCCGGACTGCAATCGGGCCCGGGCTGCCCATGGTTTACCGGCCCTGCCCGATCAGGCCTGGGAAACGCTGGACCCGGTGGGCTGATGACCTGGCGATCCTTGCACTATACTTCAAGCTCCATGGTGGTCCTGTCACGGGACACCACAACTGAGCGCCGCAAGAAAAGGCAAGGAGGTCATTATGCCGGGCTTGGAGGATTTTCTGACCAAACTCGATTCCGATGCACTGAGTGCGTTAACCGAGTATAAGTTTTTGGTGGACGAAGTGAGCCTTGATTACGTCAAGGGCCAGAATGTGCGGGCGGAGTTCCAGCAAATGGATGTGGCGCTGGAGCACGATGCCAACACCGGTACTTATATCCTGCGCGGGGCCAACGACAGTGACACCACCCGCAATTCGCTGCGAATCTGGTATCTGCCCTGGAAGCATTGGGATGGTCAGAACGAGATGTCCGGCGTGTCCAAAGCGGTGCTGGATAACCGCGGGCCGGGACTGTTTTTGACATCGCAACTGAACGGTTGCCGTTTTACCATTCAGGATCAATCCGGGGATGGTTCCAAGGTTACGGTGCTGCACCTGGCGGGCAATTACGGACAGAATCTGAAAGGTGCCCAGGCCAGGGAAACCGTGGAAGCGGCGTCTTTGGAGAACGTGGCGAACGCGGCATCCCGCCGGCGCTATTCCATCGGTCAATATTCCAAGAACCCGAAATACATGAAGTTGCCAAACCAGGGTGTGAGAAGTTATTACGATGGTGGTATGGCGACGGTGTTGGGGGTGCGCTCGGACGGTAAGTGGCAGTTCTATGCCCAGCAGTTCCGCTACGATGCCAGTAGCTTCGTCAGCACTAAGGCGCTCTGAGGTTTGTGGGCGTGTTCGGCGGGGCGGTGACTCGATCCGCCCTGGACACGGGTTGCGACACCCGTGTCCAGGACCAAACCGTAATACGGAAAATCAGCTTTGTGAGGAGTGTTTACGCTCTCTGGCAACCAGAACCAGGCCACCCAGCAATGCCAATGCAATGGCGGTTCCGCCGGCATTGATTTCAGGAACAGCAGTCACTTCACCACCGGGGCCTTTAGGACCTTTCGGGTCTTTGTCGCAACGTTTGCCGTTGTGACATTCTTTTTTATCGTGACCACGATCTTTGGAATCGTGCTTATCCTTGTAGGACGAGTGCTTGTCCTTGGAGTTGTACTTGTCCGGATGCGAACTTCCACTGAAGGCGTAAGTAGGCACCAGAGTGATAACCAGTGTTAACAGAAATGCTTTTACCATGTTCATATCAAGTTGCCCTTGTATCGAATGGTGAACGGTTGATGCTGGGCAGTGCGCTACTATGACGTCCGCTACATCGAGTGAAACCAACGCCAGCAGGGTTTAAATAGCAATTCCATTGCCAACTTTTTAGTTCTTAAGAATCATGGTGTTGCAACTAGCTGTTTATGCGAGTGGAAAAAAAACCGACATAAAATCTCGCCTTTCTATCGACTCCATCACATTTTTTTGATCCGTCCCGAAATATTCATATGCGCGGATTCCCGGTAGTGGTCTGCCTGGAAGGCATTGACCACTATGGAATACTGTGTATCATAGTTGGATCTATGATACACAGTATTCCATAGTTGGGATTCAATGGCTGGGAGGTGAAACATGTGGGTGGATCTGTTGCGACTGTTCGTGGCATTCGGAGGGGTGATCCTGATCATCGCCTTCTGGTACTGGCTGATGGATTCCATCGGTACTTTTTGAGTTGGCATGTCTAACTTGGAACCCGTTCGCGTGAACACACCAAACCGCATTTCCAACAACCCCGCCCGGTTGGAGCAGGACTGTGCGCTGCTGGCGTCGGTGTTATCCACGGGGCGCCGGCGTGGGGTGCGGATCATGTCTGGCCCGGAGCGGGGTTTCGGCGTCAGTGACAATACCGCCCGGGTGTATGTGCCATTCCCGCTGCCGGTGGACAGCTGGACCCTGCGCACACTCACGTGTGGCATTGCCCTGCAGTGCTCGCCCTCCAAGGAGCGCGTTGCCCGTCTGCCGATTGCAGAGTTGTCCCGGCGCCAGCGGCAGGCGTTATCCCAGGTGGAAGGCGGCGTTGCCATGGCATGGGTGATGGCCCGTTGCCCTGGGCTCCGGCAGGAACTGCGACTCCGGTTGCCGAACCTGCAGATTCTTGACCCGGAACTGGATGCGGACACCATGTTGCAGATGGCATTGAACATGGCATCGGAGTGGACAGACCAGCCCACTGTAAAAACCACCAACAGTGTCCGCCCCACGGAACAGCGTGCCCTGCTGGGGCGGTTGCCGGTGGCGACAGCCGCCCAGCCCGGTTTTGCCAATGCGCTGCGGCGGCTCTACGGGCGCATGCCCTGGTCCACCAAGGGCCGTTTTGCGCCCGGCCAGTTCAGCATTCCCGCCGGGGGGGATGGCAATGTACAGAACCCCAACCTGCCGCCGCCCAGTCGCCCGCAAGACGATGATCCGGCTGTTAACATCGGTGAGCGTGCCGGCATTCCCTATCCGGAATGGAATGTGTGGACTCGCCAGTTCCTGCCGCACTATGTGGCGGTGTTGGAGCGTCCGGTGACGGCTGCGGTCACCCTGGCCGCGCCCGCCAGCGCCAATCTGCAGCGTTGGTTTGAAGCCCATACCCATCGCACCCTGCGCAACCGTTTGGAAGACGGCTGTGATCTGGATGTCGACCAGTACCTGAATCAGTTTCTGGATCAGGCCTGCGGGGGCGCCAGCGATGGTCGGATATTTCGGGATCTGGTGCCTGGCCAGCGGGATGTGGCGACGGCCCTGTTGCTGGATGGCAGTGCGTCATTGGGGGTGCAGCAGGGGCGGGTGTTCAAGCTGGAGTTGGCCTGTGCGGATGCCTTGTCCCGGGCCATGGTGCGGGCGCGGGAGCGGCACGGATTGTTTGTGTTCAGCGGTCACACCCGCCATCGGGTGGACGTTGTGTGCCTGAAGGATTTTGGTGAGCGGCGTGCCGTGTTGCCGGGGCAGCTGGGCCTGTGTGCCGGCGGTTACACCCGCCTGGGTGCACCCATCCGACATCTCACCCAGCGCTTGCTGGAGCAGCGCAGCGGACGGCGTCTGTTGATCATGATGGGGGATGGCCAGATGTCGGATGAAGGTTACGAAGGTTATTACGCCTGGGCCGATGTGGCTCATGCGGTGGAAGAGGCGGAGGACGCCGGTGTGTTTCCATATTACATCGGTGTGGGGCCGGCCCGGGTAGACCCGTTGCCGGATGTATTCGGTGCGCGGCGCTCGACCCGCATCAACACATTGGAGGAGCTACCCCGGGTGCTGGCGCAGGTACACCAGCAACTGGTGGCGGCCTGATCCAGATGGGTGACAACACATTATGCAGAACACAATGAACGATCAGCCGGCTCATAGCGAACAGGTAAGCCAAGGTCACGAGCCCAACCCGGGTTATCAGCTGAATGAAAATGAAGAGCGGCAGTTTGAACTGGCCTACCAGCGTCGCATTCCGGTGATGCTTACGGGCCCCACCGGGTGCGGCAAAACCCGTTTCATTGAACACATGGGCGCGCGCCTGGGGCGGCCGGTGGTCACCATCAGTTGCCACGACGATCTCACCAGCTCCGATTTGGTGGGACGCTTCATGGTGCGTGGCGGTGATGTGGAGTGGAACGACGGCCCGCTTACCCGTGCCGTCAAACAGGGTGCCTTGTGTTACCTGGATGAAGTGGTCGAAGCTCGCCACGATTCCCTGGCAGTGCTGCACTCCCTCACCGATCATCGCCGTACTTTGTACCTGGATCGCACCGGTGACGTGATTGTGGCACCGGACAGTTTCATGCTGGTGTGCTCTTACAACCCCGCCTACCGCAGTTCCATCAAGGAGTTGAAACCTTCGTTCCGGCAGCGCTTTATTACCCTGGCCATGGACTATCTGGCCCCGGAGCAGGAAGCGAAGGTACTGATGCAGGAAACCGGTGTCGCCGCTGAGTCGGCCCGTCGCCTGGTGCAGTTGGCAGTGGGTTTGCGGGGTGCTGATGCTGCCTTGCACATCGAGCCGCCTTCCACCCGGGTGTTGGTGGCGGCGGCCGCGCTGGTGGCGGAAGGGGCGGGGGAGCTGGAAGCAGCGGAGATCTGCATTCTGGCGCCTCTCAGTCAGGATGGCGTGGTGCCCTCCGGCATGCGGGAACTGGCGGCGGCCACATTAATGCCCATGCAGTAAAACCATAACGATTTCGATAGAGGACTTGGCCATGAATGAGCAAACCCTTAGTAAGCAAACCCTCAATAAGCAACCCGTCAGTGCGCCGGCTATCAGCGAACAGGACAGGCGCCGGCGGCGGGGTTTGATTGCGTTTCAGATTGTCTGTTACGGCTACCTGCTGACCATGTTTTTGATTCAAATGTACATGTATTCCACCCGCGACTGGTAATAGGGGAATCGTTATGAGTGATCTGGCAACCTCCATGAGTGGTATGAACGCTCTGGGCTCACACGATGAACGCAGTCGACAGGCGCAATGGCAGGCCGATAAATGGATGATGAGCGGGGCGTTGTTCTTGGGCTCGGCGGTATTCGGCATTATCGGGCTGCCGTTGTTTCTGCGCGGTCTGGCCTTGCAACTGAAAGCCCAGAAGGCGGGTTTGACAGTGCGACCGATGATGGTGACGTTGATCGGTTATCTGGTGGCGGTGGATGCGGCGCTGAACTCCATCGGTTGGGCCCTGGATATGGTGGCGCACCACACGTTATTGGCGCGGGTGTTTCTGATGGCCTGGGGCAACATGTTCGACGCCGGTTACTTCTGGCATTACAACGAACTGTGGATCGGTGGTGCCAGCGCACCCGGTGAAAAAGCCTGGGAGATCGCCCTGCTGCCCCTGGTGTTCAGCATGCGCATCGCCGCCGCCATCGGTTTTCTGCAGATGAAACGCTGGGGTCACCAGTGGTTGGTGATCACCTGTTGGTTCGGTGTGGTGGCCTGGACCGGTTACATCGCCAATATGACCATCTTCGCTGACGTGCGTTATACCGGGGTGGTGTTTCCGGTGATCGGCTGGTGGCTGTATGACATCTTTTACATCACACCGTTTTTGGCATTGCCTTATCTGCATTCCGTTAACCGGGAAATTTTTTCCCACTGATGGGTAAACACAGGTGAAAACCATGAATCTGGAACAAGCCTCGTTGAATGAAACCAAGTCACACCAACAGCCGTTACCTCTGGGCACCACGCCGGCGTTTGCCGGCATGCATAAATGGTTGCAGCGGGGGTTGGTGGTGTGCCTGACCGCACTGGTGTTGGAAGGAGCATTTACCTTTCCCCTGTTGGCCATGTGGTATGGTTGGCCCACGCTGTCATTGCAGGAGATCTGTACAGAGTTCGAAAAGATCCGCTTTGCCGATGAATCCAGGGTCTGCATCTATCCCTATCCGTTGTTCGGTCCGGCGGAAGGCGCCGGCCAGACCACGGCCCAGGATCAGTGGGGGATTCAACCCAGGCCGCAATACAAAGCCATCGGTTATCGGGAGTTGATCCAGCGCGTGGAGGCGCGCCAGGCGGCTGAGTCGACCCTGGTTCCGTGATAGACTTGCGCCTCTCGTATAACGGCAGCGAAATCTATTCTTGGGTGGACTATGAAGCAGGAAGACTCACCGGATTATCTGGACCCGCGGGCACTCCGCACCCAGGAGGCGTTGCACAGCGCGATGCTGCAGTTACTGGAAGAGAAGAGCCTGGAACAGATTACGGTGCGGGATATTGTGGCGGTGGCCGGCATCGGCTACACCACGTTTTTTCGCCATCATGCCAGTAAAGAGGAGCTGCTGGCTGCCATCGCTGCAAGGCAAATCAGCACCCTGTTCCAGCTGTCCATGCCGGTGCTGGATGCCAGAGACCTGCGCTCCGCCGCCATTGCGTTGCTCACCTACGTCAGCGATCAGCGCTCGTTATGGAAGACCTTACTCACCGGTGGCGCGGCCGGGTTTATTCGCGATGAATTTCTGCATCAGGCTCGGGCCGTGGCGGATGTGCGTGGCCAGCCGGACCGCTTGATGCCGCCGGATCTGGGTACGGTCCTGATTGTCAGCAGTGCGCTGGAATTGATCACCTGGTGGCTGCGTCAAGATGATCCGCTGCCAGTGGAGCAGGTGGCAGAGATTCTCGACTGTGCTGTTGCCGGTCCCATCATTGAAGCGGGCAAACGCGGCCGTTAGTGGCTGCTGTTAATCGTTTCCATCGCCTTTCCTGGTTCCACTGACTCCGGTACGCTAGAGACTGGTCTATAGTGAACCATGGAAAGCGGCTGTTGTTGCTAGCGCAGCCGTTGACGCTTTGGGAGTCCTCAGTCGATTGAATCAGTCGATTTACTACCTGGCGGTGTTGCTCTGTTTATTTGGCGCGCCCACCGCTCATGCCGCCGCCCTACCCATAGAGCTCACAGTGCCTGTGAGCCGCGTGACAGTGGGTGCCCATATGGAATATTGGGTGGATAGCGACGGTGAGTCGGATATTGAGCGGGTGCTCGCGTTGCCCGCTGAGGTGTGGACTGCCACGGAACAGCACGTGCCCAGTATGGGCTTCTCCGCCGACACTCACTGGTTTCGATTCAGCACCACCAATCGGACCGATATGCCGTTGGCCATGCTGTTGACCTCCAGCTATACCTCCATCGACAACATGATCTTTTACGTTTTCCATGCGGGTCGCATGATTGATCGCTACGAGACCGGCGATCTGTTGGCATTCGATACCCGCCGCATCTACAACCGGAATTTTATTCTACCGGTTGAATTCCCTCCGGGTGAAACCTTACAGATCTATATGCAGGTGCAAACCGAAGGCATTGTGCAGATCCCGGTGGTACTGCGTTCTCTGGAAAACTACAACGAATATGAGCAGCATTTTTTGATGGCGCAGGGCGTTTACTATGGCGTGGTGCTGATCATGGTGTTGTACAACCTGGTCTTGTTTGCCAGTGTCAGGGATTCCACCTATCTGTTGTTTGTGCTGGGCATCGGGGCCTATGCCATTTACCAAAGCAGCATTCATGGCCTGGCGTTTCAATATTTGTGGCCGGGATCGCCCCAGTTCAATCAGAAAGCGGTGATTTATGGCATGGCGTTGTATGGCTTTGCCGGCTGCTTTTTTGCAGTGAGTTTTTTGCGCCTTAAGCTGCAGCATCGGCACTACTATCGGATTTGTACCGGGTTTGGATGTGTGTTCCTGGTGCTGTTCCTGATGGCGCTGCTGGGTGTGGCACCCTATCATTTTACGGTGCGGGCCGCTGTGGGCACCAGCATTGTGGCGGGCACGACAGTGTTCGTTATCGGTATCCTGATGTTGTTGCAGGGTTACAAGCTGGCGCGTTTTTTTGTGTTGGGGTACGCCTCGGTGTTGTCGCTCATTGTCACCCAGGCGCTCACCAAAACCGGCGTGGTCCAGCCCAATGTGTTCACCGAGTATGCGCCGGAATTTGGCAGCGTGTTCCAGGTGCTGCTGCTGTCTTTCGCCATGGCGGATCGTATTAACCTGGATCGTGAAGAGCGGTTGCGGATGATGGAGCAGGCCCACCAGAACGAAAAGCGAGCCCAGCAGGAACAAATGCAGGCGACGCAGAAAATCATCCAGGCGGAAGCCGAGAGCAAAGCCAAGAGTGAATTTCTGGCGGTCATGAGTCACGAAATCCGGACCCCGATGAACGGCGTGCTGGGGATGACCGAGTTATTGCAAAGCACGGACCTTAAACCGGAACAGAAACGCTATGTGGAGGTGATCACCAATTCTGGCAGAGCGCTGCTCAGCATCATTAACGATATTCTGGATTACTCAAAAATCGAAGCCGGAAAGATGCGCATCGAGAGTACCGGATTCGAGCTGGATCAACTGATCCGGGACTGTATCAGCGTTTGCGAAGTGACGGCCCGTAAAAACGCCATCAAGCTTTCCTATCAATGGGACCCGACCACGCCGGCGCGGGTCAAATCGGACCCCACCCGTCTGCGCCAGGTGTTGCTGAACCTGTTGAACAACGCGCTCAAATTCACTACCGAAGGTTGCGTAACGCTGCGGGTGCATCCGCTGACGAACCGGGAATCAGGACCGCTTGCAGAATCTGGTGGCGAGCACCTGATTCGATTTGAAATCAGTGATACCGGCATCGGCATCAGCGAAGACCAATTGGCGAAACTGTTTTCCGCCTTCAGCCAGGCGGATGCCTCCATTACCCGCCAATTCGGTGGCACGGGGCTTGGGCTCAGTATCTCGCAGCGATTGGTGGAATTGATGGGCGGCAAGATCGGGGTCAACAGTGTGGCCGGTGAGGGGTCCACCTTCTGGTTTACCATTCGTTGTGATTCAACGGATGCAGAAGGCCGGTTGCTCCCCAGTGAAGCGGAGCAGAGCACCAGGCCGTTGGTGCAGTCAAGCGGACACAGCATACTGGTGGTGGAAGACAATGTGGTGAATCAGATGGTGGTGGAAGGTTTGCTGCGGCGGTTGGGCTTGCGCTTTCACACTGTGACGGACGGTGAGCAGGCGTTGCTGTATTACCGCCGGCATCATCAAAAGTGTTCACTGATTCTGATGGACTGTGAAATGCCGGTGATGGATGGCTACACGGCCACCAGGATGATTCGGCAGTATGAAACAGAGCATAACCTGGCGCGAGTGCCGGTGATTGCATTGACCGCTCATGTGGTACAGGAACATCAAACCAAAATTACGGCGTCCGGTATGGATGCGTATATCGCCAAGCCCATTGAAGTCAAAGTGTTTACGGAGCGACTGCAGGGTTTTCTGGAAAAATCGTCATCACGACGGGCAATGGACTGAACCGCCCTCACGCCAATGCACGGAATGGTAGAAACCATTTGCAGTACCGGTCCGCTTCGGAGTGGGAAATCAGGTAACCGTCGCCGGCTTCGTAGAGGTGCACCACTTCCTGATCGTGGGCGTGGACGATGTCCATTCTGTCGGCGCCATCCCAGACTACTATGCGATTGTCCCCACTGTAGCTGCCGCTGCAATAGGCGAGTTCACCACTGGCCAGTGGTACCACATTTTCATATCCGGGGCCCCACTCCCCGGGTTCCTGGATTCGAAACAAAGGTTGGAAGGTTTGGGCGCACCAGCTGGCCAGTTCCGAACGGGTCCAGGCCACCCAGCGCTGTTGCTGCAACAGGGCCACGCCGTGGGCGCGGCCGTCAAACGGGGTAACCAATGTCGCAATGGTGTTGCCGGTGGTGGCGTCGATAATCAGGATGTCCCGCTCCCGCAGAATGGCCAGTTGTTGGTTGTCGGCCCAGTAATGGGACGTGCTGTAGCGTCGGGTATCCGGGCTGACCCGCACTGGACGGTCATTGTGTGGATTCAGCAGCGGAGTCAGTCTGTGCTCCGTTAGAAAGTGAATGGCGCCATCCGGGGCGATCACCATCCGGCCCTGAACACGATCCAGCTCATCATCCTTTGTTACCAGCTCCACGTTCACCAGTCTGTCATCCTGTCGCTGCAGCAGGCAGAGCGAGCTGCGATGCTCGATGTTCCAGAACAGAAGATCGCCATCTGCCGTCAGACGCAGCCGTTGTTTACGGGCGGAGAGCAGGTGCCAGGGCGGGTCTGCCGGGTCGGCAATGGAGACCCACCGGGACAGGGATTGATCTGGACTGTAGCCGCCCGGGGTCATCACCAACCGGGGCGTGCGATACACATGGCACCAGAATTCGGCACCACCGATCACTCCGCTGGGAGGACTGAGAGTGAACGGAGCGGTGTTGCTTTGCTCATGAAAATCCATTCGGTGTATGGCTGAGTGAATGTCCTGGCAGAACAGGGAACCCTGCTGGTCGCGGGCAAATTCCAGCAGCATGTCGCTACGCTGGCTGGGCCAGCTGGTGAACTGTGCGACCAATGGGCGCGTTGTATCGGGGTTGCTGTTGGACGGATTCCTGTTGAGTGAGGGTGTGTCTGGCGTGAGTCTGTACTGAATGTCACTGCAAAACGGATTGCTGTGAAAATGCGCCCGCATCTCCAACGCTGAGGGCGCGCTGTTGCCCGGTGAAAAATAGCGGACGGCATTCGGGTCGGTGTGCTCGATATGCGCGGCCAGTGACGCTGGGTCTGGAACCGGCTGGTAAGGATCGAATACCTTGACGCCTGCCAGGACCCGGAATGGTTGTGGCAGCGTGGCAATCACCTCCAGTTGTTCATTCAGCAGCAGCAGGCGAAAATCTTCCAGCCAGACAGCGAATCCATCCCCATAACGATGAACCTGGCTGGGGCGGGTCCCATGAACGGTGCTCTGAACGATGGGAGAGCAGGACTTGAGGTCCAAAATCTGAAAATCATTGCTGCGCAGGTGATGACGCCAGCACAATAGCCTGCGCGGGAATCCCAGCATTCCATCCCAACGTCCATCAAAGGTGCCGCTTGGTCGGCCGGTGCGGGTACTCCAGATAATGGCAGCGCCGTTGGACCAGCTGTGACTGACAAAGAAATTGCCCGGCAGGTCAAACAGCTGCCCAAAGTCGTAGGCACCTGGGTACTTGGGTGCATGATACAGCGCATGTGTCTGGGTGCCTTGAGTAAGGCTCCAGATCCCGATCCGGCTGGTCTTCTTTTCCCACAGCACAAGGGTGCCTGCGTCCGCTTTCACCAGGCACTCAACATCCGGCAGCACGCGGGGATCGGTAGTGTATTGGGCCATGATCGCGTCGAGCCAGGGGTTGGTGTCCAGGCAACGGATGCAACGACCGCTGTTTGGGTCCCAGACCCGCAGGGTATGGTCATCGGACCACGAGGCAAGGCTCCCGTCCGCTAATGTATATACACTGCAAATGTAGCGGCTGTGTCCGGTGAGCAGTGCCAGGCACTCCCCGCTGTGAATGTCCCAGATCCGCAGGCTGGCATCGTTGGACCAGGTCACAACCCGCCCTCCCGGCAACCATTGTCCACCGCGAATCATGTCGGTGTGACCCTCTAACCGACACAGGGTTTTCCCGCTCTGGATATTGATGATGCGTGGTATCAGGTCATGGCTGAGCAGGTTGTCCCAGTTCCAGACCAGGCGCAGTCCGCCGGACAGTTCGATGGCCATCGTGTTTCATGCTTGTATCGGGGTGTGCGTTCGAGTGTAAGAGAGATGGGCCTGATTCTACAAGCTTTCAGCGTGGAGGAATGGAAGAATAGCGCCTCTCTGGAATGGAAAAGCAAAAGGATAAGGCGATGAATACGTTAATAACAATGAATAAACTGATGAAAGGCTGTCTGGTTGTATTGGTGCTCTTGCTCAGCGCCTGCGGCGCGCAGGATGTGGACTTGAAAGTGGTCATGGCCGGGCAAGGCAGCATCACGTCACCGGGTGGGGTGGATTGTGAAGCGAGCTGTACGGCCTCGGTGAAAATCAATCCGCCTTTTATCGGTAACAAAATTGTCAAGCTCACCGCCACCGCGGCGCCGGGGTATGAATTCATCGGCTGGAATCATCGCAGCTGCACGGCAGCGGAGACCTGTGATCTGGAGTTTTCCGGAATCTGCGCTGATCAGTTGATCTGTAGCACCGGTTTGGTGTACTTCGAGGAAACCATTAAGCCGGTGTTTGTGGACAGCACCATATTACTGGATGCCGGTTGGAGTGAAAGCGCCGTGTGTGCAGCCTTCAGCAGTGGTGAAGTACAATGTTGGCCCCGGTCTGCCAATGATGAGGTGGGCCAGGTGCCACCGTTGAACAATCCCCTGCAGGTGGCCGTGGCGGGTAACGCGGCCTGCGCCCAGGTGGACGAAGGCGTGCAGTGTTGGGGGCATCCCAACCTGATTCCGAACGATGCGCCCCTGCTGTATCCGCCAATGGAGATGGAAATGCTGACGGCTCGCGTGTGTGTGATTGACCAGGAGGGTCTCAAATGCTGGGGCACTGCCGGAGAAATCAGCACGCCGGCGGTGGTAAATCCAACAAACCTGCGCAAGCAGTATGTGGAGACGCCCCAATGGAGTGGCCACCAGTTCTGTGTAGACGACGATGGCGAGCCCCTGTGCTGGTAAACTCCGGATCGTATTGATTTACTTGGGGTTGAATGATACAAGTTGGGTTCATGACCAAAATGCACGACCCCTATGCAGAATTCAGGCGTGTATTCAGGAGATTATTCTATGTTACCGGAATTGGAAACATTCACCCTGGAATACCTGGAAAATCAACGCAGTGAGGTTGCCACCCGCATCGGCGCCCAGGTGATGGGTCAGGTGTTGCCTGATGGCGCTGAGGGGGTGGACGACATAGTTGCCTACACTGACCAGATGCTCGGCGCGTTCGCGCCGGGTGTCGCAAGCCGGGTGCGCAAAACCCTGACCTTACCTATCTTCCTGCTGCAACGTCCCAAGCGCCTGTCTTTCCGTTATGGCAACACCGTACTGGTCCGGGAGGCCGCGCGTCATGATCTGGTGGAGGTGCTTACCCGCCTTCATGCCTACTTGGGCCGCGACGACATCCGATTGGTTAAGCAAGGGATTACCCTCACCAATGCCTGCAACAACTACCGTTGGCTCGGTACGGCGTTTGAGTTTTACCTGGGCAACATTTTTACGGTGAAGGAGCGCGGTATGCAGCCGGAGTACGTTGCCTATGTACCGGATCGTAATTATCAACCGAAAAGTTCGTTGGATGTGAAGATCGTTCGGGTTGAACATAAGCAAAGATAGCGATCTATATCCTAATTAGGATAGTGTGAAGGATAGCGTTAAGAATGGTGTTAAGAATGGCACCTTTCCTCACACTTCCCGTTGTGACAGAGCCGCAGTCCGCATCGTGTTGTGAATCACATTCCTGTTATCTCGTTGCCTGGATGAACGAATTTTCCCTGGATAAAAGTGAAGAAGATCACAGATAAGCTGTGGTCAGGGTTTGCACAGAAAACCCTCTGCTATATTTACCTCAATCAGAATGGAATGATTATCGGGGCAGTCTCCTTCGCAGGGATGTTCCGGTAAAGGCAGGGTAGCAGCATGATGTTTGCGTGCAATAAAATCCTGATCAGTCACATCGGACTGACCGGGCGGGATCAAAAGTTTATCCAGAATATTTTTCGTTTGAGTGCTCAACAGCTTAGCAAGTTTCGCTTTGCGGAAGAAGGCAGCCTGGAGCAGGCCCAGATTGTTCTGGTGAATGCCGACGATGAGCAGTCCATCTCCCAATGGCAATCCCTCAAGTTCAAAAACAAGGCCGCCCAGGGCATTTTCATCGGCAGTGAGCCGGAGCAGCGTGCGGTGAATCCCGTGTTGTCGCGTCCACTGGTGCTGAAAAAGTTTGTGCAGGCATTGGATCAGGCAGCAAAAAAACTGCCGGAACAATGGCAGGAGCATCTGCAGGTACTGGTCGTGGACGACAGCCTGCCCATCCGAAAATTCTTGAACCTGCGCCTGCCCAATCTGTGCGAAAGCCTGATGGATATGGCATTCGCCGAAACCGGCGAGCAGGCGGTGGCGTTGATGTCGGAGCGTCGCTTTGACATGGTGTTCCTGGACATCGTATTGCCCGGTATGGATGGCTATCAGGTGTGTCGCCAGTTGAAAGCCATTGCCCCGGTGTTCGTGGTGATGCTCACCAGCAATTCCTCACCCTTTGATCGCATCCGCGGCAATATGGCCGGCTGCGATGCCTATCTTACCAAACCCCCCACGGATGCCCAGCTCTCGGATGTGTTCGAACGCATGGTAAGCCGTGCCCGCAAAGCCGTGTAAATGGAGATTGATGTCATGGCAAAAGTACTGATTGTGGATGATTCCTCTGTGGATCTGGAAAATCTGAAAAGCATTCTCACCAAGGCGAATTACCAGGTGGTCACTGCCAACTCCGGCGAAAAAGCCATCCAGTTGGCGCACATTGAAAAGCCCAATGTGATCCTGCTGGACATCGTCATGGAGGGCACCGACGGCTATCGTGCCTGCCGTGAAATCACCCAGGCCGAGGACACCAAAGATATCCCGGTGTTGTTTGTCAGCTCCAAACGGCAGAAGGCCGATGCTATGTGGGCCCTTAAGCAGGGCGGTAAGGCCCTGATCACCAAACCGTACACGGAAGAGCAAATCATCGACCAGGTCGCCAGCTACTGCTGAGAACCGCTTGCTGATCGCAATTCGCTAAAGGTTTTACTATGACAGATCACCTGCTATCGCCGGTTGCGGCGCTGGATAGCCAGGCCCCTGCGCGCCTGATGCTGGACGACGGGCCAGAACACAAAACGGAATACGCCTTTCAGGGCCACGGTTTTGCCCTGGACAAGCTTGGTATTCTGATTCCGCCCCAAGCGCGTTGCGAAGTGGTGGAAAGTCTGCAGGTGTGCCCCCTGCCCGGCGCTGCCGATTGGTTTCTGGGAATGGCGCAACTGCGGGGTTACATCCTGCCGGTGTTTGATCTGCAGCGGTTGGCGCTGGGCAATGGCACCGCACCGCAGCGTTTGCGCCGCTTTCTGGTGTTGGAGCCGCAGCAGAAAGGTCTGGCGGTTTTGTTGCCCGCCATGCCCAAGCGCCTGCAGTTCAGCCTGCAGCAGCAGATGGACAACCAGGCCGGTGTGCCGCCGAGGCTACTCCCCCATTGCCGCAATCTGTTCTATGACAACGGATTGTGGCTGGAACTGGATTTTGATGGCTTGTTCAGCCAAATGACCAAGCAATTGGTGGTCACTCATTAAGGACGAATTACCCTGGAGGATAGCAGAGTGAAATGGAATAAATGGTTATTGGCGGCATTCGGTTCCCTGGCCGCGCTAAGCTGGTCGCTGCCCGGTGTGGCGGCTCCCCGTGCCGGGGTGGATGACAAAACCATCTATGTGGGTGGCGTGCTGGATCTGGAAGGTCAGTCCCGCGGTTTGGGCCAGGGTATGCGTGATGGCATCGAGGCAGCGTTCCGTGGTGTGCAGGTGCGCGGTCGCAGCCTGAAATACGTTACGGTCAATGATTCCTACACACCGGAGTTGACAGTGCGCGGCACCCAACAGTTAATCGACAGTGGCATCTTTGCCATGCTAGGTAACGTGGGTACGCCTACGGCCAAAGTGGCGCTGCCGATCCTGGCTCAGAATGAAGTGCCGGCAGTGGGCTTTTTCACCGGTGCCGGTTTGCTGCGCCCCGGTGAGGGTGATGTCATCAACTATCGTGCCTCCTACATCGAAGAAGCAGCCGCGGTAATTGACCAGGCCCTGGACAACGGCATGGACGTGGACCAGATCTGTGCCTATGTGCAGAACGACGCCTACGGCATGGCCGGGGTGGAAGGCATCAAGATGGCGCTGAAGAAGCGTACCAAAACCCGTCAGATCATTGAGCGACTGGATCAGATTCTGGCCTTGGACGGAGACAACCCCGCCCGCAACAATATCGGTCCGGTGGGCGTCTATCAGCGTAATACCCTCACCTCCCGTGACGGTTACGAATCCCTCAAACATTGGGAGCAACAGAATAATGTGCAGTGTCGACTGGTGATTTCGGTGGGCACGTACAATGCGGTGGGGCGCTTCGTGGGATATTCCCGCTACAAAGGTGAAGACTGGCTGGTGAGTGCGGTGTCGTTCACCGGTGCCGATAACATCAAGAACGTTCTGACCCAGTTCGGTGTACAGGATCGATTCATCATGACTCAGGTGGTACCGCCGCTGGATGAGAAGCTTCCCATTATTCAGGAAGCAAAAGCCGCCCTCGGCTCGGATTTTGGTTATGTCAGCCTGGAGGGTTACATCGTCGGCAAGATGTTCATCGCCATTCTCAACAATGTGGAGGGTGAGCTGAACCGGCAGAATTTTGTGAAGGCGGCGAAAGGCAACAGTTTCAATATCGGTGGGCTCGATCTCAGCTTCCGCCGTAGTAATCAAGGTTCCACGCTGGTGTCCACCACGTATTTCAACGGTGCCGCCTATGTGGATATGGACGCGGCTCTGTGGAAGTCATTGTTATAATCTGAGGAAGTCATTATGTTTACGCAACGATTTCGTGCACTGAATATCGGGCGCCGCCTGCTGGTGATGATCCTGGCCATGGCGGCCACCATCGCCATCGTCGGGGTGTCTGCCCTGGTGGCCATCCAGTCCGCCTCCGGCACCGTTTCCACCTTGCAGGGTCAGGTGGATCGCGGGGTAATGCTCACCAACATCGCCCACGATGTGCGCAGCCGCTTTATCGACGTGGCCAACAACGTCTATCGTGGCACCATGATCTGGACCGAAGCCAACACCGCCATCGCACGCTCCAAACAACAGTTCGACCAGGATTGGCAAACGTATCTGCAGCACCTGCCTGAACAGGAGCGCGCCGCCGTGTTGCTGGATTACCAGGGCGCGCTGGACAACCTGAACGCCGCCTACGATGCCATGTTGAGTTTGGGTGAACAGCAGTCCCGGGGTCAGTTGGAACTGTTTATCCTCAATGACCTGGATTACCTGACCGCGCCATTCCTGCAGAAACTGCAAACCCAGATTTCAGATCAGCGGCAGCAGGCGGAAAACTATTTTGCCGTGTTCTCCAACCGTAACGTGATCTTCGTCGTCAGCCTTCTGGTGTTGTTTGCTGCCGGTATCGGCCTTGCCATCTTCCTGGGGTGGACCATCCGCCGCTCCATCGTTGATCCCATCAACCGGGTAATGGACACGGTAAAACAGGTAAATGACGGCGACTACAGCGCCCGTACCGAGTTGCATGGTATCGATGAAATTGCGGAGTTGTCCACGGCCCTGGATTCCATGCTGGACGCCCGGGTAACCGCACTGGTGGAAAAAGAGCAGGAGAATGACCGCCTCAACGATTCCATCATCCGCCTGCTGGAAGCCACCTCGCAACTGGGTGAGCGGGATCTGACGGTAACGGTGCCGGTGAGTGAGGATGTGACCGGCCCCATTGCAGACTCCATGAACCTGGTGGCCACCGAAACGGCACGGGTACTGATGGAAATTCGCCAGGTGGCAAACCGGGTGGAATCCAGTGCCCGTAACGTGCGCCAACAGAGTGAGCGGGTGTCGGAAGTGGCCGCCAATGAACGTGTGATCATCGAAAAAGCCTCTGAGCGTTTGGAGATGGCCAGTAAAACCATGTTGATGATCGCCAAACTGTGCCAGACCAGTGACAACGTGGCCAAGCAGGCCTCCACCACCACTGAGCAGGCCTTCAGCGCGGTACAGCTCACCGTCACCGGCATGAACGAAATCCGCGAATCCATCAGCGAATCGGAAAAACGCATCAAGCGTCTGGGGGAACGTTCCCAGGAAATCAGCGGTATCGTGGACATCATCAACAGCATCGCCGAACGTACCCATGTATTGGCCTTGAACGCCAGTATGCATGCGGCGGCAGCCGGTGAAGCCGGACGCGGTTTTGCGGTGGTGGCCGACGAAGTACAACGTCTGGCGGAAAGCTCCCGTAACGCCACCTCCCAGATCAGTTCGCTGGTAAAAACCATTCAATCGGAAACCGGCGACGCCATCAACACCATGAACCGTACCATCAGTGAAGTGGTGGAAGGTTCCAAACGGGCGGAGCAGGCCGGTGAACAGATGCGGGTGACTCAGGACACCACCTCAGAGCTGGTGGCCTCGGTGGCGCAGATCTCTGACCGCGCGTTGAAGCAGGTAAAACTGAACGAAGCCTTGCGTCAGATTGCCTCGCAGATTGAAAGCAGCACCCACACCACCGACGAAGAACTCAAACGTCAGTGGGCGGATACCGAAAGTCTGGTGCAGTTTGCCTCGGAATTGCTGACGTCGGTACAGGTGTTCAAGTTACCCGGTCACACCGAACCGGAACGGCCTGCCTCGGCGGCGTAACCAGACAGTGGAAGCCAGGTCTATGCTGACAGCGGAACAACAGGAAGCCTTCTCTGAAATCCTGTGCGGCGCCCGGGAGGAATTCACCCTGGCCTATGAGGACGACGGCGATCACAGTGAATCCTGTGCCGAGCAAATCGAAAACCTGGCCTTTGCCGTGGAAATCGCGGAGATCAAAGGCCTGGATCTGGTGTGTGCCGAGATGAGCCAGTCCATCACTGACTTCACCGACAAACAACAGTTGTTGAAATTGGTGGACTGGAGCAGCCAGGTACTGGCGTTCATACGCGATCCCGCCAATCCGGAATTAGCGGACAATCTGGTGCAGTTTGTGCCGGAAAGCCAGCGTGAAACCTGCCTCCAGTCGCTGTTGCCACGGTCTGCGCAAGCGGAGCTGGCCGGGTCGACTCAGCAGGAACCGGCCAAGCCCCAACTGGCGCTCGCTGCAATGCAACCAGAACCGCAGCCAGAACAGCAGGATCTGTTACTGGCCGAACTGGCACCATTGCGGGACAAGCTGGGAAAAATTGTGGATCAGATTTTCGGGGCGGCCTGCGCAGATGCCCTGGACGTGTTGAAGCAGCGTTACTGTGACACCGTGGTCTGCCTGGCGGACACCGCCCGAATATTATCCCTGCAGGGTTTGGAGGCCCTGTGTGAAGTGGTCATCAGCAATGCGCAACAGCTCAGCATGTCCTGGATTATGCAGAACCGCGGCCCGGGATATCTGGTGTTTCAACAATGGCCCGGACTGGTGTTGACCTATCTCAGCGATCCCGCCAATGATGAAAACTGCCTGGCCCTGATCAATCATTTTGAATTGAAAGGTTGGCCCATTCCCGTCAATGAAGACGGTGCCCGGGCGTTATTGGAATCGCTGTTGGCCAGTGGCTTTATCGAGGACTATTTCAGCCCCAATAAAACCGCATTCACCGCCAAGCCGGAGGATATGGAGCTGGCGCCGGTAGCAGAATTGATCCCGGAACTGTTTGACGCCTTTTTACAGGATGCGCCGGGGCAGACGGCGGAGTTATCCGCCTGCATTCATGGCCTGAACGCCGGAGTGCAGGATCTGGCGCTGGTGCAGCAGGCACAACGTCTCACCCATACCATCAAGGGCGCCGCCAACGTCACCGGCCTGGTGGCCGTGGCCAATATGGCGCACGTGCTGGAAGACATCTTTGAGCAACTGTGCAAGCCGAATAAGGCTGCTGACGCTGATCTGCTGGCATTGCTGCAGGCAAGTGCGGATTGTCTGGAGGCCTTGGTGGATTACCTGCAGGGTAAAGACGATCTGCCGGAAGATCGCCTGCATCTGTATCAGCAGTTGGTGGCGTACCTGAATCAAAGCCAGGTGCCGAAAGCCAGTAACGACGCCCACATGGAGGTGGCGTTTGCGCCGGAGTACGCCCCCGCAAACGCACCACGCGCTGCTACTCCTGCAGCCTCAACCACTGAAACCCCTGACGATGCCGACGCCACCGAGGCGGAGGATTCCAGTCCAGGGGAGGACGCACCGCTGCAACACCACCAGGTTGAAACCGTGCGGGTGCCGGTGAGCGTCATCAGTTCCCTGTTCCGGTTGGCGGAGGAAATCACCATCGCCCTGGGCAGCTCCCAGGAGCAGACCCAGCGTATCCTGAAACAACTGGACGCGGTCAATCAACAGGATTGGCGCGTGCAGGAACAGCGGTTTGAGTTGGAAAACGTGGTGGATGTACGCAGCGTGGCGCGTCGACAGCGTCGCTTGGGCGAACAACAGGGCGCAGACTTCGACAGCCTGGAGATGGATCAATACGACGAGATCTATGACGTGGCCCATGCCCTGATTGAGTCGGTGGCGGATGCCCGGGAACTGAATCTGGGCATCGGGGAAGAGATCAAAACCCTGGATGCGTTGCTGTTGCAGCAGACCCGGCTGAACAAAGAACTGCAACGATTGGTGAAGAACACCCGCATGATCCCGGTGCGTTCAGTGGTGCCCCGTTTGCAACGCTGCATCCGCCATGCGGCCCGGGTCACCGGCAAAATAATTGAGTTCGACGTGCAGGGTGTGGAAACGGAAATCAATGAAGAAATCTTGGATAAACTGATTGATCCCATCATGCACCTGCTGCGCAACGCGGTGGATCACGGCATTGAAGATGGTCAACATCGGGTGCAACAGCAAAAGCCGGCGGCGGGCACCGTGCAACTGAGCTTTGGGCAGGACGGCCAGAACATTCGCATTCATTGTGATGACGATGGGGCGGGCATTGACGAGGAAAAAATTCGTCACAAGGCGCTCCAGCTGGGATTGATCCAGGACAGCGACGTGCTGGGATCGCAACAGATCCGTCAGCTGATTCTGAAATCCGGGTTTTCCACCAAAGACAGTGCCAATCAGGTGTCCGGCCGCGGTATCGGAATGGACGCCGTGTACAAACGCATTCGGGAACTGGGCGGCCAGCTGCACATCCTGCCCCGGGCCAGCGGTGGCACCCGCTTTGAAATTCTGGTGCCCCTGCAACTGGTGGCATCCAACGCCCTGCTGGTGCAGATACAGCAGCAGTGGTTCGCCATTCCCACCCGCCAGCTGGACCAGATCCTGGCTCCCGGCAGCGCCCAGCCCGCCACCCTGGGGGAAACGCCAGCCCTGGCTTATGAGGACGCACTCTATCCCTGCCATCATCTGGGTGACCTGTTGGGCTTGCGGCGGCCGCCGGAAACCAGCCCGCGTCCGGTGTTGCTCACCGCCATTGCCGCCGAACCCACGGCCCTGTATGTGGATGCCCTCATCGCCAACCAGGAACTGGTGATCAAATCCACCGGCGACTATGTGCGTAATGTGCCCGGCGTGGCCGGTGTTTCCATCCTCGGGGACGGTCGCCTGGTGCCGGTGCTGGATCTGCCGGCGCTGCTGGAACGCATCCAGACAAACCCAGGTTGGCGTCCGCTGGAACTGCCGGAAGGTACCGAAGAGCACACCACTGACGTAGGCAACAGGGTGCTGATCGTGGACGATTCCCTCAGTGTGCGCAAATCCCTGAGCCAACTGGTGAACGACGCCGGTTATCAATACGACCTGGCGCGGGATGGCTTGGAAGCCTGGGAGAAAATCCAGCAACACCCGCCGGCCGTGATTCTGGCGGACATGGAAATGCCCCGCATGAACGGCATCGAGCTGGCCAGCCGGGTGCGGGACAATGCCGCCACCCGCCACATTCCGATTATGATGATCACCTCCCGTTCCATGCAGAAGCACCGGCAAGCGGCAGAGAAGGCCGGGGTCAGTCAGTACTTTACCAAGCCTTTCGTGGAGGCCGAGCTGCTGGATCACATCCAGCGTTGCGTTGCTACCGGTACGCAGGTGGCCCCATGAGTACCCTGGCACTGATCGAACTGCAGCACCACACACTGGCCATTCCACACCATCACATCTTTGCCATTGAGCGTTGCAGCCGCAGCCAACGTAACGTGCGCCTGAACGAGCAGCAATGGGAGCTGATGGATCTGGATGATGATTTGCAATGGCACCCCGGGATTGATTACGCAGCACCGTTCGTAGTGTGTTTTCGCAACTCGACGCTGGCCCTGCGCTGCGCCCGGGTTGACAGTATTCCGGTGAGCAACAGCGTGCCCCTGCCCCGCATCATGCAGGGGCCGAATACCCTGGTTGAAGGGTTCGTTCCCCATCCGGATCGATTGGTGCTGATCGTGAACATGAGCGCGTTGTTGAGGGCACAATCCTATGCAGCGTGATGCCTGGTATCTCAGTTTGAGCAATCGACACCACCTGACGGTGGCCCGGCAACAGGTGGCGGAATACCTGACCCGGGTTACGGCCTACAGCGTGCCGGGCTGCAATCCCCATTGCAATCAATTGATCCAGTGGCGGGGTCGCCTGGTGCCGTTATGGGGCGGCGAGCAACAGACAACTCAAACACAGGAAACGCAACACGCCCATGTCCTGGTGGTGAGTTATGAGGATGAAGCCCCGGCGCTGTTAGCGCTCAGTCTGCAGGAGGCACCTCAACCGGTGCAAGTGCGGGATGAAGATCAGTGTCTGCCCTCGCCGGAACAGGAGCAGTATTGGCAGCAGGCGATTCTGGGATGCTTTCAGCATCGTGAGCAACCGGTACCGGTGATCGGATTTGCGCGGCTGGGCAGTGGCTCCATGGATCTAGGTAACCAGAATCAGATTTCCGTCAACAAACCCTACACCAACCCCTTGAACCGATGAAAGTATATTGGCGCCCTCGGACTGGCTCAACATATAGTGCCGGAGCCAATTACCGAGCTCTTTTTGAGTTTTCTTCACGTATCACCTGTTTTTGCCGATGTTAGGATGCAGAGTGAAATCTTATACTGTGCCATTTTTATGGATCATCTAGATTTTAGATTAAGGTCGATAAAGGTGTCATGCATAGAATAAAAGTTGATGGCCGACTCCAGCTCCTGATCGGTATATTGTGGATTCTGTGCCGTTAGATTCTCTATGATATCCAACAACTGATCTGAGTTAAGAAAATTTGCGTACCCATTGCCAGACGAGAGTACCTGATCTTCTATCATTGAATACTCATCCGGATCGAGATCCCAATTTTCCAGAAATACTGGATAGATCTGCATGTCCAGAGAGTAATCATCCACTGCGGTAATCATCCAATTCGACGCCTGTTTGTCGTTTAGGCAGGCTTCTATGTGAGTTCTGAGGGTCATGCCCTTTCCAATGCTGTATTGTTTTGTGCCTGGCATTTCAATTCCAACAGGTTGTGTTTGATGTGTACAAGCAGTGCGGATTAGATTCTTTGGGCGTTCACCTGTCTGCTGTGCCGTGTATGTTTTAGCTACTCAACCTTGATTGAATAGCCAAATATATTGCCGGGGCACTTGGTAAAAACATCGGTAAATAAACCCACAATACCGTCCCCGTAACCCGTACAATCCCCTGAATCAGACGTAAAATGGTAGGATCTTTCACGTGTGCTGTTTTGCTTTGGCTTCTGCTCTGATTCATAATAGTGCACGTTGATCTGTGACTCTGGTCTTTCCAGCCGGTTCTGAACAGCAGTACTGCCTACAGCCTCATTCCTGTTCATGCGCCAGATAAGATCATCGATTTTCACCTTCAAATCAGAAATCATGTCCTCCTGATTCTTTATGAGAATGTCCTGTTTGGCCAGTTCAAGATAAAGATCTGTTCTAAGTTCGTCTTTGGTAAAGTACAGCTGGACACACAACATTGCCAGAAGAAGACTAACAACAACGTTCGCTAATACTAAGGCTTTCCATTTTTTATTCATTGTCTGAGTCTATGTCATACTCAATCGTCTAGCCGATCCGAAAAAACTTCGCCGGTCAGCGGGTTTACTCTGAGCTCTTGCTCTTCATTATTCTTGTATGCTTCCACTTCCCACACACTATTATCCATTGATATCTGAGATGTACGTAGGTTTCTGGTCGCATAGTTTGACCTAACCTGGCCTTCAACCTTCACGCTCAATTTGAAACTTAGAACTCCCCTGGACGCTCTCAACAAAATCAGCACCAAGAAGCTGAGAGGGAGTAAAATATCCATATTTATCATCATTATTAAGACAAAATTCAACTGTGGAAAGCGCTGAGTAGCACGTAAACTTATAGCCGTGCACAACCTTTATATATATTCGTACAGCCTTGCCATCCTGACTATGAGCTTCGCCGAAAATTGACATGCTGCCCTCTTCCAGATCTTTTTCAGACGGGCCCTTTACTAATGCTTTGATCACTTTTGATAAGAGCGATTGTACACTATTTTTGCTAACTAAAGGCTTCATCCATTTCATAAACGCAAAACTCATTCTGTTGATATGCGTAGCTGGAACATAGACGGCAATATTTGGAACGTTAGTCGAATAGAAAGCACCATTTAGATCTGCCCAAGTGATTGCCATCGCTTTTCGGGGTTTGGCACCATGCTCAAATGCTATTCTCTCTATCCTGGGCTTTTCTAGATGCTGGATATGTCCGTTGTCTCTGATCATATAAACTGTTAAGTCTGGGTCCCCAATACCCTCAAGCAGCGTTATGGACGATCCTTGACTTAAGGCCATCTGCCCATCGAAGCCAAGTTTGATTGAATCTGCGTTCGGCAACAACTCCTTTAACTTCGCAGCAACGCCTTCTGTGGGAACAATATCGAAGGCCACACCTGGGCAAACGATACACTTGGCTATCTCAGCTCTTTTGCTTTCACCAAAGCAATATTCAAAGACGTTAAGCTCGCCAGAAATATCCAGGTAATGACAGTGAACTGAAAAACAAGCATCCAACAGAGCTCGAACGGTTCTGGTAAATGGGCCTGCACAATTAAGAACAAGATCAACACGCGATAAGTTGTCTTCAACTATGGCAGTATCCGTTAAATCGAATATTGTGTACTCGAAGCCTAATTGCGTGGCCAATGCTTCAATTTCACTTTTGTTCCTACCAGCCAGTACGGGTTTTTGCCCTCTTTTTGCTGCTTCGCGCGCGATCAGCGAGCCAGTATATCCATTAGCCCCGTAGATCATCCATTTCTTATTCAAAATATAGCTCCATTAAAATCAAACTAAGGCAGAGGGGTTTCATTATTGGTATTGCTGACTCCACTTGCCGCAATTTGTTGTGTTTGTGAATGTCTTAACGTAGACCTTTAGGTGCCCTCAGAATTTGTTCTATCAATTATTTGGGCTGCCGAGAATAACGGAGATAAAGCCGGCACAAACAGTCCAACGACAATCAGGACTTTAGAATCAACAAATGCTCCAAATGCGATCACCACTACACCCAGTAACACGAGAACAAGATGCACCTTGAATATTGCTCTGATCTGACGCCTGATGCGTTCATATCGATATGTCAAACCCAAGAACACCAGCATGCTGATACAAGGAACAGCAAGGAAAACACCGACAAACAATAAGAAGAAAGATTGTGCCCCGTCACTTCCAATTGTCGCCGCGTAAGCAGGTTGGAATGGAATAATGACTAACAAGATTAATAGCATATGACGATGGGGCTCGTGTCTAAACTGCAATCCTAATGGCACTTCACTGACCACTGCATAATGCTTGGTGCAAAATCCGAGGCAGCGTTCACTTTTTTAGTCAACGCTACGTTCACGATTTAATTTTCTATAATTCATGAAAGCCATTACTAATGGAATTATGGATATAAGTATATAGACCATTGACACGGAATAATTCACGAATAGTGGCTCAATGAGAATTGAAAGTACACTGATTGCCATGAGAAAAACACCAGATTTCCCACCGACCTCTGGTAGAGCGTCAACTGGGACTCCAATAAACGTAACTGCGCTCCAGACTAGAATACTCGCTAGACATAGCCATCCCACGATTTTAATTTTAATCAATTGTTAACCATCCCTAGACTCTCTGAATTCTGAAACGAGTCATATCCTCTATTTCCGAGCTCGATCCAGTTCTATCCGTTCGATTTTTAGCGATCCGTAGGATTAATATTCTTAATGCTTCTTGCAAACATTCTGTGCTTTTCTATATCAACAGCACGGTGCTTTACTGTTGTGGAGGCAGGATCGTTTCCAAGATAATTGTTGCCCCTATGATTAACGGAGGGGCGAATAGGTCTTTGACAAAACCCACCACCACAATTGGGGCATACATTTTCAATGACATTTTCTACACAATGTTTACAGAAAGTACATTCGTAACTGCAAATCATTGCTTCTAAAGAGTTGGGAGGCAACGGTTTATTGCAATGCTCACAGGTAGGCCTCAATTCCAGCACGATGTTATCTCCTGAACGTACTTAACGATTTGCTCGTTTACTTCAACAGGTTGATCTTAAAGATCTGAGAGCCCATATTGATCGCCGATTGCTTTCAGAATCTTGCCTGCGCCCCTTCCACACCATAAAGGTCACGATGATTCAATCCGTATTGAATCTACCAAATAGTATAGCGTCAAGACAATAAAAAAGGGCTGTTCGGCTACCCTGGAACAGCCCATCTTAGGTTAGAATCGGTTGAAATCAGACCACGAAACCAAAACCCGGCTACCGGTGACAAGATCCAGCGCGAATATCGCTCGTTTGCTTGAATCCAATACGAATGCTCGCTGATTTTCGGTGTCTATGATCAAATCCTTTATTGTAGAAAAGCCCAAGCCACTGAAATCCGATGGTACTTCGGTTTGCTCTCCAGTAGTTAAATCAACGATAGTGAATTCAGCTTCTTCACTGCCAGTAAAGATCCGGTTATTGGTTTCATCCAATATCATGGCAGTAATATCGAATAAACCGGAAGCCCCAATCTGATCACCTGTAGTGAAATCAATGCCCGATACCAGAGTGCGATCGCCTGTTGCCAGATTGACGGCCATCAGCGCGCCTTCATCGCCGACGAACGCCGTGGTTTCTGAGCGGTTAATGACAAACGCCAGCGGAAAATCGAATGCCGGGCCGCTGTTGCTGTCATCTGAAATGATCGAACGGTTGCCCGTTGTAATGTCGATTACCAATAATGCCCTTGCTTCGCTATCGATCACAAAAACGCGATTGGAAACCGGGCTAAAAGCGATGTCTTCCGGGGCGACCAATGTGGGTCCACTGCCAATGGCGGCGCTGGAGATAACACGTAGCGCTTTGGTGGATAGGTTAAGCTCAACCAGTTTGGGATCGTTTTCGGTATTGTTAATAAAGAAAGCGCGGTTGTTGGGTTTGTCTAGGGTCATCGCTTGTAGATTGAGTTCACCGGGGTTATCCAACACCAATTCACGATTGCCGTTGGTTAAATCCACTTCAAACAATCTGCCGCTGCTGGAATCGGTCACCAAAGCGCGATAATTTCCAAGATCGGCCAAGGTATGGGGTTGATTGAATCGTACTCCAGTGCCAATGGCATTGTTCGTTAACAGTGAGCGATCACCGCTGATTAGATCCGCCACGATGAGCGATTCAATATCCCGATCGATAACAATGGCGTGCTGTGCACCAAAAAAGTCAGCGCCCACCGGTACGATAAAGTCAACGCCGGTTCCTTCCAGAATCGTACGATCGCCATTGTCGAGGTTAACCAACACGATCTTTTTCAGAACTTGATCCATCATCAGTGCGCGGTTGTTATCGTCCACTTTGATCGAAGCGGGATTTTCAAACTCCGGCCCGTTGCCGACTAATGTATTGTCGGTATCCATGCCTGAGATCAGCTCACGATCACCAGTACTTGAATTGACAGAATACAGAACGGTTTTCTGATTGATTTCACCGGTCATCAATAATTGATTGTCGGTGTTGAGTGCCAGCGCGTCAGACGGTACGGTTTCAAAACCCCGAATCACCCTGCGTTCTAAATTGGTCAGATTCACTTCCATCAATCGTAAATTTCTGCTGAAGCCATCCAGTATGAACAACCGATTATTGGCGCGATCAAATACAAAAGAACGGATACGGTCTATTTGCGGTCCGCTGCCTTGGTTTGGATTGTAAAAAACGCTGCGTTCCCCAGTGTTAAGGTCGACTTCCACTACGCCTCTCAGTGTGAATGCGCTATTCAATGGTTCAAGCACCAGAGCACGTTGCGCGTCACTGTCAAAATTCAGCTGCGATGAAAAGTCCAGAGCCTCACCGCTGCCCACCGGTTCCAGGTTAATGAAGTTATCCAAGCCCCTTGGGCTGGCAAGCACTGTGCGTTCGCCCGAAGCCAGGTCGAATGCCAGTATGGCGTCGTGATTGTTGTCTACCATCAGAGCGCGGTTATTCGCCGTATCTACTGACATGGCGTTTTCGTTGGCACCGCTTATCAGGGGCAGGGTGTGGCCGCGAATGTCGACCGACGCAGCGGCAGGGTCGATATTGCCGGTGGCATCTTCCGTTTCCACGGTCAGCGTGTTGGTGCCCAGCCGAACCGGCACAGTGACTTGCCAGGTAGCAAAGCCATCATCACTTTGTACTTCGATTCCGTTCACAAACACACCGGTAATGGTGCTGCCGTCTGGGTCTTGTGCGGTGCCCCGTACGATAACCGATGTTTGGTTGGTGAGCGATTGTGGAGTCGGAAATTGAATAGACGCCAGCGGTGCCGCAGGTTGCAGGGGGGCTTCCCCGCCATTGTCCGCGTTACCTCCGCCTCCGCCACCACCGCCGCAAGCGGTAAGAAAGCCGATTAGGGAAAGAGTGCTGGCCAGTTTTGTGATTTGTGGGTTCATCGTCTTCAACTCCAAAGGAACTTAATGTGGTTGATTGAAATACGATGAATTGGTTAAAAAAGTTGCAATTGAGAGGTGTGAAAAAATCACAAAATCAGGCGCTGGCTTAACCTGAGCCCGGCGGAATCCAGTATTATGGTGAGTTAAATCAATTACTTACAAGGAACAACGAAGTCCACATGATAATGCTCGTCATGCCTCACCCAAGACCTCTTTTGTGACAGCTGAATGTTAGCCTTAATATATTCGCCATACTCTGTATCGAAAAGGCCAGGCTGCAGTTTTGGATCGAATATGACTCGCCATAGTGTATGCCCACGATATTTGGCTGCGCGATCTAATGCGACTATATGTGCCGCAAGAGCGTCGTAATCAATCGACAAATCTTCGTAATGGCCTTGCTCATCCAGCTCGATGTTATAGCCGAACTTATTCCATGGGTACGTGGGTAGATGCACCGATTTACCATCTTTGTCCATCATAGGTGTCATGAAATCAACTGACAGCCCATTTCTGTGTGTCTTGTGTGGACTGAACTGCCCACCATCTTTAAATCCCGTTTCTGCATACTTATAGATTTTGTCGGGCAGTTCTTTCTCAAGTGCCGAGTAAGCCGCTATCAGAATTTCATGGACTTCAGAATGTACATAGGTGCGCCCAGCCAGTCTTGCGACATCACTATATGTGACGAAGTTTGGCCCTGAGCGGGGTAGCTCCACTCCGTTTTCCAACCGCCCGTCGGACGTAGTGCCGTAGCAAACACTGTCAGAGCCAAAGACAACGCCGGGAAGCCATAAAAGGAAAGCCAGAAGATATTTCATAATTCTCAGGGCGATATGCCTTATCAAGGCTGATTCAATATTCTTGCTACTGCATCGCGCTTTTGATTTTTTGCATTTAGGTATTCTATGAACTCTTGGGTATTAAGACCATTCAAGTTCTTATGATGGCTGGCTATTCTCAAACTTGGATCAGCCCCGTATTCCAGGAGCAATTCTACTAGTTTTGGATTATTGAACAGTACAGCTGCATTCAGAGCGGAGAGCCCCTGATTGTCCGGTGCATTAATATCGCAACCCGCAGACACAGCCACATCAATCACTTTAAGTACAACTTTTTTATCGACACGAGCGTCATCGTAGGCCGCAACCATAGTAGGGATGGTTGGAAAGATGCTCTTGCCATCTGTTAAGTAGCATCCACTCTCATCCGTTGACTCGAGACCGACCGCCTTCAAGCTGGCTTCACTCGCCAAGAGATTCCCTGACACCATTAACAACAGAAATAGAAAGCACTTGGTTCTCATGATATTTCCTAATTGTGGGTGACGCGCTTGCGTACTGACCGCATCAGTGGGCTCCGCTACGGTTGCTCCACTGCATGTGATTGCTATATGATTAATGCCCATAACCTATGCGCACTCCATACCAGCAAGTATGTATATACGGGCGAGATCATGCAACAATCTTACAATTCCCAGGCCCCCAAAAAACCCACTAATGTAAGTATAAACAGTGACTTACTTTCAAAAGCGAAGGCACTCAAGATCAACTTGTCCGCAACACTCGAATCTGCCCTAATCGAGATAGTTAATGAGAAGCAGCGCGAGTTATGGCGAGAAGAGAACCGAGAAGCCATTGCCTCATACAATCAGATGGTAGAGGAACATGGTACCTTCAGCGATGATCTGAGGTCCTTTTGATGGCTCAATTCATGGCCTACCAAAACCCAAACAGCAAATCAAAAAAGCGCTATCCATTACTGCTCGATATTCAATCTAACCTTCTGGATGAGCTGAGAACCACCATAGTGATTCCTTTGAGCCCCTCTTCACTCTCTGGTTCATCTGCCATTACCAAGCTTTGCCCACAGATAGATATTGAGGGAAAGTCTTACATTGCATTGACCCAGCAAATAGCTGGAGTCGATAGGTCTGCACTTGGAAAAGAGGCTTATGACCTTTCAGCTTATCGCTCAGAAATTATCGGAGCTTTGGACTTCGTGATCTCGGGGATATAGCGCCTTGCACGTCGCAACGGGGCTGGGTACTGGAACTTGTTAAGAGCCGACTACTTTCGCGGAAGAAAATAGCCAGCATTTTTTAGAGCCTTCATTTTGTGCTTTGCCACAAATAGAATACCTGGAGTCATTATTAATACATAGCTAGCTATTACGAGTAAAAGATAGGGCGAAGACTCATTTATTCTTACTCTGTACTGCCCAATTAGATAGAAAAGTGGCGATACAAAAATGCAGGAAAAAACCAAGTAGATAAACAGGCTAACTGCTAACTTGGGGGTACCCGTTAGAACCCTTGCAACTACCAAGAGTATATTGGCGTATAACACTAAAGCAGCCACCATCATTGGTGTAAGAATCAAGATACTTATTAGGAGCTTTACACTCATAACCATTCAACAAATTTCTAATTTACAGATCACATGCTCTGTTTTTTTCATTAAAGCTTCCACCAGCATCAAGGCAACGATCTATTTCAATCTGTTCAACAACATATCCATACAGAAAATACGCGGAGAACAGCACGATAACCCATGCCGACAAACCAACCACAACAACCAAAGAACTATCTGGGTCAACTGACCTGAAGAATATCCTACAGACTAAATAGCCCAGCCCTTTGACTAATAATTCGAAGATCACCTCAACAATAATGTTGCCTATAAGGCGAGATGCGCTTCCAACCAAATCTCCAGCAATTTCTGCTAGTGGCATGAAGTTGTGCTCCTTGCGCTCAACACTTTGTTATGTGACAAGATCTATGAGATTTTCAATACCATGCTTTTACATCTTTGACATAGCTTTGAAATGATCCTCATACCCTGTTTCTTTGAAAACAAGTCTCAATCCTTCTTTGAAAATCGAGTAATCAAATTCCTTCATATCGATAATATTTTGACCCAATGAGTGTGACTCGCGATTTATATACCGACAAAATGCCTGATACTTCACCTCTTGTAGTTGTGGCATTAGAAATACGTTGTTTAGGTCTTTTTTTCTAACGAAATTAAAAAAATACTCAACTATATTCCGCATGCAGTTTGCAATTAAAGCCGGAGGCTGAGTCGAATCATTTATAACTGACCAATAAGATTGATAGTCATTTTGAACTTCCTCGTATTTCATTTCCTGAATGTCACTTCCGGAACTGTTTTTAATTATACGAAATAGCTTTTGATTCTCCTTTCTTCTTTCGTGATTAGGGTCTGTGAGCTCATAAAAAAAATATAAGCTGTGCGTTAGTACAAAAATCTGAGAAATGCGATCAGACCTGAAAAACACTGATCTAATCAATTGACCGACATTAAATATGAACACATGAGATAAGCTTGATATTGGGTCATCTATGACTGCGATGCGTTTTGACTGCGTGTCGCTGGCACTAGCTTTGCCTTTGCACAATTCACAAAAATACAAAAAGCTAATCATCATTTTTTCGCCCTCACTCAAAGTCCGAAAGGCGTCTTCTGACTGCCCAACTCTGACTATTCTATAAAGGCTTTCAGAGTGCTTTTTAATATTAAAACCGTCTATCCCAAATTCGACGAGACATTTGTTAATCGCATCAACTGCTTCATCTACATTCACAGTCTCTTTTTGAGCTGACGCAATTTCAGTTTTTATTGAAGAGAGATTGGATTCAATTTCACGCGATTCTTTACGTAATTCGTCCAGCTTTTTGTTCGCAGCTACGCGATCGCTGTCAAATCGGGCAATGGTTTGATCGTATTGCCAGCGCATGTTAGACCAAAATTCATTCTTCAGCTCTCTTAAAGTCGATTCTCGGTTTTTCAACTTCTCGTTATATACATTAATATCTAAATTGATTTCGCGCACTTCTTCGTTGAAGGCTTCAACTGCTTTTGCGGTACTTTTTAGTGCTTGAGAAAACTTCGGATTCTTTATTTTCTTCTCGACGAAAGTAACATTTTCACGGATAAGGTTGACAAGATCGCTGTGCCTCTTTGTAAGCATTGCAACATGCTCCACAGAGAATGGATGATCAGTATAAGAACTTATATCTAGTATACCGGCCTGATATTCTATGTATTCGGCCCGCATTTTCTCAAGACTGTTAATTTTCTCCTGATAAGAGTCGTCAAAATAGTCTTTAATTCTGTCAGCAAGCGCAGATGTAATGGTTTTTTCTTGACAGAAAGGGCATGGCTGCCCCAGTTTGTCTATAGGTTCTGGAACATAACCTAGGCCTTGTTTAACCCAGTCCGCATTCCCCAGTGTTTCGATCAGCTTTGCAACTTGACTGTCCAAATTTCCAATAATTGGTTCTTCAAAAATGGAATTTGACTCTATTTCATCTGCAGTATATTGAAGTAGAGGAATACTGGATTGAGATTGCGCGGATTCTCCTTTCAGCGCCTCGACTTCTTCCCGAATCGCTTGCAGTGACTTTTCAGGCTGGCTTCCCGGCTTCGCGATAGAAACTAAATGCTCAAAAAGAGTCTCTTTCTTTCCCTTAAGTCCATCAAGGCAATATTCAAGTACACGATCACCACCAGTAAATGTGGATTTAATCTTCCACACCTCATCTACAGCCTTCTGTTTCTGAGTTTCAAAATCTCCGGTGACTTCTTGCTTTTTATTTTTATTGTCTTTCTGGCTTTGTTCCAGCTGATTGAGTTTTGCAGTTGCATTTTCAATTTTCTCTGCGGCAAGTTTGTTTTCTTTTGAAAGACTGAATATTCCTTTTAGTCTATCTGCAACATAAAAATTGTCCTGAATGAACGATTGGTTGTAAACCAAAATTGGATCAGACAATGCCGGTAGTTTGGTGCATTGAATAAAGCGAGCATTGCTTGGCTCGTATAGAAAGTTTGAGATCGTAGACTTCCCCGTGCCGTTTAATCCATAAATAAGGTTTATTTTCTTATCCGTTACAAGTTTTGCTTCTTTTTTAAAGCTCGCAACTGAATCCATTCTTATTTCAGTTAACACTTAAAATCTCCGTCAGCAGTGAAGCACATAACGCCCCAATCATCGGGCCACCGGAGTGGAGCAATTTTTGTGGAATAATGGAGCATAGCGACACCAAAAATAATTGCGCAACGTAGGTGGTTCCGCGTGCATTGGATTGTTACGCGTGGACCATGCATTCAAATCGAAGCATATTGATCAGGATTATCTTTAAAATGCTTTTCGAATCGATCCACGAGTACCTGATCTCTTTCGATCGCAGCTTCATATTCGTTATTAAGGCGGTTGTCTTCCTCTTCCAAACAATCATCTGATCCGATCAAATGAATATTATCTTCAATCATTATTTTAATTGACATAAACCCGTAGAATCCGAATCCATTTATAGCTGACGAAATTTCACTGTCGTTACAACATTCAAGCGCATGAAGTACTCCTCCATTCATAGCCAATCCATGAAAATAAATCATCGCGGCTAGGGCTTTATCACCAACTCTTAGCGCTGATCCTCCAGCTTTCATACATGCTCGATTCCATACCTTTTCTGACGATGTGAGTTGATCCATGTTTTCTCGCCTAACAACATAGTGAACCGAACCATTCGAGATATCCAAGTCCCGCTCTCCTAACCATCTGTTTTAAATAACTAATTATAAAGTATAGGTTATAAATCAATCCGTCAAAGGCTGAACCTTTCGTGATACCCAGGCCTGCAAATCACGGAACCTTCGGTATATTCCGTAACCCAATGCCGCATGTACCGATATATCCAAATCATGTTCTTGAATCGTACACCCCAGTCTACTGCATATAGGTATACGGCACTCTCAGGCTTGGAACCGATTGCTATGGATGTACAAGCACTAGCCTTACCCACATCAACATCACTGCCAGAAAATTCACAGTGAACAGGGCACCGCGTAATCGTATGTTGTCAGTCAATATCTGCACCGCGCTATGAATAAAACGACCAAGCAGAAACGTGACCGCGCATGCGATGATAAAACTATCCGCAATCCCGGTGGCAATACTCAAAATACCCCCAGCATAAAACAGCAGTGGCCATTCAAACTGGTTTGTCAGGTTTGCGCTTACCTTGGGCTCATAATGTGCCAGTTTGCGAAGCTGACCCGACCGGGTATCAACACCCCAAGCGGAAGGTGCCCGCAATATTGTCAGCAGAACGTAGAGTAAGAAGACCCAGCACACATGAACAAACATCAGAGTAATCAATATGAAATCGCCTTTTAATAGTGTGTCTGTTCCCGGTTTGAAGGGGCTATACCGTGCGGCCGGATGAAGGCTAAACGTGGATAAGCAAAGCAGACCCAACAAAACACACCAGTGCTACCAGAATTCCCCAAAAAGGTATTTTAAACCAGTACCTATATGCCAAGCACAAATAGATGCTGCCTGCGGCAACCGGCAAGATAGAAAACCAAAGCGAGCTTTCCACTGCTTCAAAATGGCACAGGGTCAGCGGTATGTAGGTGGCACTCAACAACATCAATCCCAGGCTATGGCTGGCATTGAATCCCACCCATGCGTTCCACATGCTGGTGTCTTTGGTTAAGCGGGGCGAAGTGCTTTTCATGGCATCAGCAACCGTCGCATCGTGGGGTGAAAACTTATCGGTGAGGAATGTGTAAATCAGATGGATGGTGCCCAACAGCCCGAGCACGGTAAATCCAGCTACCAGCAATACTTGATCCATGTTGTTATCCAGAAAGTGGTTCAGTCTACGTAGGAATAGTCTGGTAATTACCACTCTCTGTCAAAGCCTCCGTCATGCCTTAATCCCTGGCCACAATACCGCTTGCCCGCTCCGCCACCACCGGCATACCATGAGCCGTTCCGGTTATTGGATTGGGTGTATGGGTCACAACGCCGGGCTGCAGGGGCGTCTGTCTGCCGATTTGCTGGCCTTCGTTCAAAAGGGGATCTCCATCAGTGTGGCGTCGCGGGATCGGCGTTTGGTGCCGTCCGTGAGCCGGGCGCTGGCCTGTGTCGCGTCAGAGGATGGCAGGCAGCTGCGGCTGCTGGTGGTGCGTTCCCAAGCGGTGGAGCTGGTGCGGGATCTGGAATGCTGCGGCGCCATCGCGGTGGGCTTTACCGAACCCAGCACCCATCGCACATTGCAGATCAAAGGCGGGGATGCGGCGCTGGTGCCGATCACGCCGCGGGATCAGGAGGCCCTCGCCCGCAGTGAGGTCGCCTTTGGTGGCCAGATTGAGCCGTTGGGATTCGACCAGGCCTATACCCGGCGACTGTTCAGTGCCGGGCCCGATGATCTGGTGGTGATCGCGTTCACACCGGACAAGGTGTATCAGCAGACACCGGGGCCTGCCGCCGGCGCCCTGTGGGAGCCCGGCTCATGACGCCCTCCCTGAGTGCCATTCGCCCGTGCCTGGAGGGCGCTATCCCCGGCATTGTGGCCACCTGCGATCTGCAGGGGACGCCCAATGTATCCTATGTCTCCCAGGTGCATTATGTGGATGCGGATCAGGTGGCGCTGTCGTTCCAGTTCTTCAACAAGACCCGCCACAATATGCTGCAGAATCCGCAGATGACCGCCTATGTGATGGACCCGGTGACCACCGCCCGTTACCGGCTGGCGTTATTGTATTTGCGCACTGAAACGGAAGGCCCCTTGTTTCAGGCCATGAAAGCCAAGCTGGCAGGAATTGCATCCCACACTGGCATGACGGATGTGTTTGAACTGAAAGGGGCGGATGTGTGCCGGGTGTTGCAGGTGGAGCCGGTGCCGGGCGAGGTGGCGGCAGCGCCCAGGTTAGCGCACTCGGGCCGCAATTGGTTATCGGTGTTGCGGGCCTTGTCGGAAAGCATTGCCCGTCAATCGGATCTGGCGGCATTGTTCGATGAAACCCTTTCAGCGTTGGCGCAGGCAGCGGGCGTGACCCACAGCATGTTGTTGATGGCGGATGCCCATCGACAGACGCTTTATACGGTAGCCACCCGGGGTTATGCGGATTCCGGGGTGGGCTCCGAGATTCCCCTGGGGGCGGGCGTGATTGGGGTGGCGGCGCAATACCGGGTGCCCATTCGCATCACGCACTATGCGGCGGAATACGGTTACGGTCAGGCATTGCGGGCCGCCTGCGCCAGTGACGCCCAGTTGGAAACCGCCATCCCCTTCCCCGGTTTGCCGCAGCCTCATTCCCAGTTAGCGTTGCCGGTGTTGCAAGGTGGGGATCTGCTGGCCGTACTGTATGTGGAATCGGAGCAGGCGGCCGGCTTCAGCTACGATGACGAGGACGCCCTGATGCTGCTGGCCCGTCTGTTGGCGGATGCCATCACGCGGCTGCAGTGGCAGCAGGAATCGGCCGAGAAGGAATCCCCGCCGTTTACCCCGCTGCACCCGCTTCAGGGTCAGCCGGTGGTGGTGCGTTATTACGCCAGTAACCACAGTATTTTTCTGGATGAGGATTACCTGATCAAGGGGGTGGCCGGGGCAATTCTGTGGCGTTTGCTAACGATCTACCATGCTGAACAACGACTGGAATTCAGTAATCGTGAACTGCGCCTGGATGCGCAGCTGCGTTTGCCGGAGGTGGACGATAACCTGGAGGCCCGGCTGATTCTGCTACGGCGCCGGCTGGCGGAAAAAACCGGCGCCCTGGCCCTGGTCAGAACCGGGCGCGGTCGTTTTCGTTTGCAGCTGAATCGGCCGCTGCAGCTGGAGGGGTTGCCTTAGCCGGCGTGGGCCAATTTACCCGGGGCTAATTCACTCGGGGTCAGGTGCAGTGCCTGTTGCAAGCGTTCCCAGTCGGTCGCGGGTAATTGCCCTTGGGCGATGCCCAGCGCGCCGTTGAACACGGCCTCTGGCGCGCCCAGCCGCATGCCGGTCAGAAACCCATAACGTTCCGGGTGGTTAATGGACGGCAGTATCCATTGCAGGGTGGCGGCGTTTTCTTCCGGGGTCAGGGAGCTCACCAGGGCGTGTTCGATGGCCAGGATCTCGTCATCGGTATAGCCTTGCCAGAGGATGGCGTTGTTGACGGTTTCCTCCTCGTGCATGTGGGTCAGGTTGTCCGCCACAAACAGGGCCAGGTTGCGGTACAGGTCGGCTGCCAGCGAATCCCGCTGTTCCTGGGCGGCGCTTGCCAGGCTGATGGCCGCTTGCCCCAGCGAGGAAATCATATCAGTATGGTGCTGGTGATGTTCGTACATGGCCTGGGCACAGCCGGGTTGCACGCGCTCCATGGCCGGGTGCACAAACTGGTTTTCGTGCTGCAGGTGCTTGCTGCAAAAATCCAGCAACTGTTGCAGTTGGTGCAGGGTGCGTTGGCAGGCGCCAGCATCGTGGGGGTCCATACGGCCTACGGCCAGCAGGGTTTCGGTCAGGTAAGATCGAATGCCTTTGTGGATCAGTCGGTAAATATCGTAGCGTTGGGGTGTCATGGTCTCTCTCCGTGATGGGGTCAAGTGTTGGTGCTGTCACGGAGCAAGACTACGGGGAAACGGCGGGGCTGTTTGCTAAATATTGATTAGGGAAATCCTAAGATTTCCCTATCAGAACGAGGACACCTTGTCGTAATGGGGGTATTCCCTGGATTTGGCCTGCTCATAGCGCAGGGCGGCGCCAGCCACCTTGCCGCCGTTGCCGGTGGTGAGCCAGCGTTTCACCCGGCCGGCATCCCCCAGGGGGGTCAGTTTGCCGAAGGCGTCCAGCAGCACGATGGCCACTTCGCGGCCTTCCACGGTGCTGACCATGATCAGGCAGCGTCCGGCTTCGGTGATGTACCCGGTTTTGCTCAGGTCGATATCCCAACTGTTGCGGTGCACCAGTCGGTTGGTGTTGCCGTAGCCCAGGGAGTAGCGGGGTTTGCGGAAATGGGCGGTGTAACGGGGGGTGGTGGAGTATTCCTCGATCACCTTGTGTTTGGTGACGGCGGTCACCAGCTTCACCAGGTCCGCAGCGGTGGACAGGTTGCGGGAGGAGAGGCCGCTGGGATCAGCAAAGTGGGAATCCACCATGCCCAGGGACTGGGCTTTGCGGTTCATCTCGGCCACAAAGGCTTCCACCCCGCCGGGGTAGCTGGCGCCCAGGGTGTAGGCGGCCAGGTTCTCGGATGACATCAGGGCCAGACGCAGCAGGTCCTTGCGTTTCAGGGTGGAGCCCACCCGAATGCGGGAATAGGCGTTTTTGCGGGTTTCCCGGTCCGGCTCCGGGATCATCACCCATTCCTCCAGATCCTGGGGGCCTTCCACCACCACCAGGGCGGTCATCAGTTTGGTCAGCGAGGCGATGGGCGTCTGCCAGTCAGAATGCTTGGAATACAAGGTGTTACCGTTTTCCAGCTCCACCACGGTGGCTTTCACCGAGCCCAGCTGGATGTTCGCCGGGGAGGGGGTTTCCAGGGCCTGGGCCAGGCCCGATAGCAGTATGAGAATGCCGGTCAATAATGTCTTGTAAGTCACTGGTCTGCATGGAATGTGGGTGGACGATATGTGCAGTATAGGGTCCCGTTTACGGGTCGGCAATGGGTCAATAGTTCGACTGGGTGTCGTCCAGGGGCTCAGCGGCGCCCAGGTGTCGGTACACCAGAATGGCGGAAACCAGATAAATGATCATGGGCAACAGGAACACCGAGGCAGCGGCGGCCCAGCTCCAGTGCCAGGCAGTGACGGAGCCCATCATGGCCAATGTAGTGTTTACGACCGGCGTAAAGCACAGCAGTGCTGCTACAAAGATACTCAGCACCAAGGGTAGTTCCGTCCACGCATCCATACCGGCTGTAATCGCAATCATGTGTGAAAAGCCGAGGATGATGTACGAAAGAGTGAATCGCACTTTCATCGTCAATTACCCCCTCATCAAATAGTTCATCGCGAACGTCTATTCGATAGAGTAATGTCGCTGCTCCCAAAGCGCTGGTGGTACTGCGCCAATTGTTTGTCTAATTCTTATCATACTGCGCCACGGCCTTATCCCTCTTGATCAGGCAGCCAACGCGGGACACGTCTTCTGTTTATAAAACATAAAAAACATTTATTGAAGTGAAAGTTAGTAAATACCCCCTGCGCCGGGGTGATAAATTTAATGAGTTTGCCTTAAATGATTTTGCCGTGGCGTGGCCCCGGCGAATAGGGCCGCGCCACGGCGTTGCGGCTAACCCTTTATGAATACCGATAGGGGCGGCCAGCCTTGGCCATATCCTCGTTGTATTGCTTGAAGATTTTTACCACCTTCGCCTTGGTCTCGGATTCTTTGGCAATTTCGTCCCAGAACTTGTGGGCGGCCTGCTCCACCTGATCCCATTCCTGGTCGGGGATGCTGGTGAGTTTCATCTTGGTGCCGTTGACCCGCAGCTTGGCTTCGCCGCCCCAGTACCACCACTGGCGGTAGTAGTGGGAACTGTCCATGGTGATCTTGAGCAGTTCTTTCATCTTTTCCGGCAGTTCGTTGTAACGATCCATGTTGGCAAAGAAGGAGCCGATCCAGGCGCCGGAAATGTTGTTGGTGAGGAAGTAGTTGGTGACGTTGGCCCAGCCTACGGTGTAGTCCTCGGTGATGCCGGACCAGGCGATGCCGTCCAGTTCACCGGTCTGTACCGCCACTTCCACGTCCTCCCAGGGAATGGACACCGGCACAATGCCGAACTGGGCCATAAAGCGCCCGGCAGTGGGGAAGGTGAACACCCGCAGGCCTTTCAGATCCTTGAGGCTGTTCACCGGGTTTTTGGTGGCAAAGTGGCAAGGGTCCCAGGCGCCGGCGGACAAATGTTTTACGCCCACTTTGGCGTATTCTTCCTCCCAGATTTCTTTCAAACCGTATTGGTTGAACAGCACCGGTACGTCCAGGGAATAGCGGCTGGCAAAGGGAAAGTAACCACCAAACACGGTGACTTCGGTGGGGGATGCCATGGAGTCGTCATCGGATTGCACTGCGTCCAGGGTGCCTTTCTGCAGGGCCCGGAACAGTTCGCCGGTGGGCACCAGCTGGTCAGCAAAATAAAGCTCAATTTGCATTTCATCGCCGGCAATTTTATTGAAACTTTCGATGGCGGGTTTGATGACGTGCTCGGCCAGGGCGGGGCCGGCATAGGTTTGCATGCGCCATTTTATTTTGGGCTTGGCGGCGTACAGGCGGGGCGGGGTCAGGGCAGCGGCGGAACCCGCCAGAAGGGCAGCAGACTTAATAAACGTACGGCGATCTTTCATTGGTTTATCCTCATTTACGTAGCAGTAGACTTCGGTTCAACACATGAATCGGTACAGCATTCAAATCATGACAGCGGGGTGAAGGTTTTGTTACGGCGTTGTTATGGGTTGTACACATAGTTCGGCAACCACAGGGCCAATTGCGGGAAGATCATGATGATGGTCAGGGCCAGCACCATGACCAGCACAAACGGCAGGATGGAACTGTAGATGTCCCGCAGGTTGATGTCTGGCGGTGCCATGGCGCGCATTAAAAACAGGTTGTAGCCAAACGGCGGGGTCATGTAGGCAATCTGGGTGGTGATGGTGTACAGCACGCCGTACCAGATCAGGTCAAAACCCAGGGCCTGCACCAGGGGGACATACAACGGCGCCACGATCACCAGCATGGCGGTGTCGTCCAGAAAGGTGCCCATCACCAGAAACGACAGTTGCATCAAAATCAAAATCACCCAGGGGCTTAACCCCAGTTGTTCGGTGAACAGGTTGTCGATGGCTTTCACTGCCCCCAGGCCATCGAACACTGCACCAAAACCCAAAGCGGCCAGAATGATCCACATGAACATGCAGGAGATGCCCAGGGTGTTGCGCAGGGAATTTTCGAACACGGTTTTGTTCATGCGGCCTTTGAGGATGGCGGCCATCATGGCGGCCAGCGCGCCCAGGGCAGAACTTTCCACCAGGCTGGTCCAGCCGTTCACAAACGGCACCATCATCACTGCAAAAATGCCCACCGGCAGCAGGCCTGCCCGCAACAGCCGCAGCTTTTCGGCTCTGCTGACCTGGCGATCCTCTTGCGGTAATACCGGGCCCAGCTCCGGCTGCAAGCGACAGCGGACGGCGATGTACAGAATAAACAGCGCCGCCATGATCAGCCCGGGCACAATGCCCGCCAGCCACAACTGCCCCACCGGCTGGCGCGCAATCATGGCATACAGCACCAGCACCACCGACGGCGGCACCAGAATCCCCAGGGAGGAGCCGGCCTGTACCACCCCGGTCACCATGCGTTTGTCGTAACCGCGCCGCAGCAATTCCGGCAGGGCAATGGTGGCGCCAATGGCCATGCCCGCCACCGACAGGCCGTTCATGGCGGACACCAGCACCATCAGGCCGATGGTGCCGATGGCCAGGCCGCCGTGGATAGGCCCCATCCAGACATGGAACATCTGGTAAAGGTCATCGGCGATGCGGGATTCCGACAGGATGTAGCCCATGAAAATGAACATGGGCAGGGTCAGCAGCGGGTACCAGTTCATCAGTTTCATGGCGGCGGTAAAGGGGATGTCGGCACCGCCGGTGCCCCACAGGGCCAGGGCCGCCACCGCCGCCACGGCGCCAATGGCGGCAAACACCCGCTGGCCGGTTATCATCAGCAGCATCATGAGGGCGAACATGGTGGAGGCGATCAGGCTATGAGACATCAAACCATCGGACATCAAACTTCCTCTCTCTTATCCAGCTCCACACCCCGGATGCGGGCGATGTCCTTACACAATTCCGACAGGGCCTGCAGGATCATCATGATAAAGCCCACGCACATCACCGCCTTGATGGGCCACAGGTAAGGGCGCCAGGCGGTGCGGCTGCGCTGGTTGTATTCCCAGGAGTACATCAGGCTTTCGTAGCCGCCGTAGAGCAGCACGCCCAGAAAGAACAGTAGAAAGCACACGGTGAAGGTATCCACCCAGGCTTTGGTGTGGGGTGACCACTGGCCGTAGAACAGGTCCATGCGCACGTTGGCGTTCAACTGGATGGAATAGGCGCCGCCGAGTATGTAATAGGCCACCATGGCGAACTGGGCGGATTCCAGGGTCCACAGGGAGGGCATAAAAAAGGTTTTGGAAATGGAGGACCATAGCAGAATGCCCACCATGATGAAGATGCTGTACATCATCAGGCGGCCGATGCGGCGATTGAACTGATCGACTAGCCGTACATAACCAACGATGAACCGTGGCATGCCGTGTTGCTACTCCCCATATCAGAAGAAAAGTCTGAATGATATTCCCAAGGGGCACCCGGGAAACTGCATCAGGTTGCCATGGAAACGTCATAACATCTTAGTGGGTTGGGAGCAAGTAATATGCCACCAGAAAGTGTCCGCCGATCATTTGTCGCTTTTTTCCCAGGCTTCAAGCATGTAAATTGCAGGTAATGCTGTCCCATCCCTGCTCCTGCCGGAGACCACCGAATGAATCAGCTCCCTGCGCCTTTTTCTGAATACGACCGCACCGCTTTGACCAAGGACGCACTGAAGAAGGGCTTTCTGGACAACCTCTACTTTATGCTGGGCAAGTTTCCCTCGGTGGCCACCCACACGGATTACTACCTGGCCCTGGCCTATACGGTACGTGACCGCATGCTGCACCGCTGGATCAGCACCGCAAGCACTTATACCGACCAGGGCGTTCGCACAGTCTGTTACCTGTCGGCGGAGTTTCTGATGGGCCCTCACCTGGGCAATAACCTGATCAACATGGGCATCTATGGCGAGGCCCGGGAGATGGTGGAAGAGCTGGGCCTGGATCTGGACGAGCTGATGGCACGGGAGGAGGAGCCGGGCCTGGGTAATGGCGGACTGGGCCGGTTGGCCGCCTGCTTCATCGATTCCATGGCTACCCTGGAGGTGCCCTCCATCGGTTACGGCATTCGTTATGAGTTCGGTATTTTCGAGCAGACCATCGTCAACGGCTGGCAGGTGGAAAAGACCGACAAGTGGCTCAAGTATGGTAACCCCTGGGAAATCGCACGGCCGGAGTGGACCCAGGAGATCAAACTGGGTGGCCACACTGAGCGTTACACCGATGAGGAAGGCCGCCTGCGCATTCGTTGGGTGCCGGCCAAGATCGTCAACGGCATCCCCTACGATACCCCCATCCTGGGGTACAACAACAATACCGGCAACACCCTGCGCCTGTGGAAATCAGAAGCGCCGGAATCTTTCGATTTTGAAACCTTCAACCGGGGCGATTATTACGGCGCGGTCAACAAAAAAGTCATCTCGGAAAACATCAGCAAGGTGCTCTACCCCAATGATGAACAGATGAGTGGCAAGGAGTTGCGGCTGGAGCAGCAATACTTTTTTGTGTCCTGCTCATTGCGGGACATGCTGCGTATTCTGCAGCAGCAGAAACTGCCCTTGAGCCGGTTTCATGAAAAATATGCGGTGCAGTTGAACGATACCCACCCGGCCATTGCAGTGGCGGAACTGATGCGGCTGCTGGTGGATGAGTATCTGCTCAGTTGGGAGGACGCCTGGGACATCACCCAGCGCACCTTTGCCTACACCAACCACACCCTGTTGCCGGAAGCGCTGGAGCAGTGGCCCCTGTCCCTGTTTGAAAAAGTCCTGCCGCGCCACCTGGAAATCATTTACGAAATCAACGACCGTTTTCTGGAAGAGGTGCGCATGCGCTTCTTCGGAGATGAAGCGCGGGTGGCCCGTTTGTCCCTGATCAATGAAGGTGGGTCCCGCTACGTGCGTATGGCGCATCTGGCCTGTGTCGGCAGCCATTCCATCAACGGTGTGGCGGAACTGCATTCCGAATTGTTGAAACAGGATGTGTTAAAGGATTTCTATGAGCTGTGGCCGGAGAAATTCCAGAACAAGACCAACGGTGTCACGCCGCGGCGCTGGATGGTGCTGTCCAACCCTAAACTCTCGCATTTGATCAGTGAACAGATCGGCTGTGAATGGGTCTGCGATCTGGATCAGTTAAGCAAACTGGAGCCGTTGGCAGAAGACGCGGGCTTCCGCAAAGCCTGGTGGGAGGTCAAGCGCGCCAACAAGGAACAGTTCTCACGCTTTATCGTCAACCGGACCGGAGTGCTGGTAGACCCGGATTCCATGTTTGATTTTCAGGTGAAACGGATTCACGAATACAAGCGGCAACACCTCAGCGTATTGCACATCATCGCCCTCTACCGGCAGTTGAAAGACAACCCCAATATGGATATTCCGCCGCGCACGTTCTTGTTTGGTGGCAAGGCGGCACCGGGTTACCACATGGCCAAACGCATCATCAAGCTGATCACCTCGGTGGGGGACATCATCAATCGTGATCCGGGTATCCGCGATCAGATCAAGGTGGTGTTTGTGCCCAATTTCAATGTTACCACCGGGCAAAAAATCTATCCGGCGGCGGATTTGTCGGAGCAGATTTCCACCGCGGGTAAGGAGGCTTCCGGCACCGGCAATATGAAGTTCTCCATGAACGGTGCCCTCACCATTGGCACCCTGGACGGCGCCAATGTGGAAATTCGCGAAGAGGTGGGGGCGGAGAATTTCTTTCTGTTCGGACTCACCACTGAAGAGGTTTACCGCCTCAAAGCCGAGGGTTACCAGCCTTATGAATACTATCAGAACAATGCGCAGTTAAAGGACGTCATCGACCTGATCCAGCACGGATTCTTTTCTCACGGTAACGGTGATCTGTTCAAGGATCTGATTGACGCCCTGCTCTATCACGATCCTTACTGCCTGTTTGCTGACTTCGCTTCTTATGTGGAATGCCAGCACACGGTGTCGGAGGCGTTTCAGGATCGGGACCAGTGGACCCGCATGTCCATTCTCAACGCCGCCCGCACCGGCAAGTTCTCCTCTGATCGTTCCATCCAGCAGTATTCTGATGACATCTGGAAGGTGCAGTCGGTACCCATTACCCTGATGACCTGATTACTCCGGTTCCAACAGAAACGCTTCGATCTCGTCAATACGCTGGGCTGCATCCCGATAGCCCAGCTGGATCAGTTCGCGGGTGAATTCGGAATCAAACAACAGGAAGCTGGTGAGGTCGGCGCTTTGGGCATCCGGCGTGCCGAGCCCTTCCATCAAATAGCGAATGCTTTTCGGCATGCGATGCTGCAGGGTTTTGGCAATGATGGCGATGTCGGCAGAAGGTGAAATCACCAGGGGTGACACGATGCGCATGGGCTCGTGATCCGGATCGCTGTCTTCCACCAGGTCTACCAGGGACGCCAGTTTTTCATGTTCGGTGACGAAGGAGTTCATGCGCTTCAGGTGATCCAGATCCGCGTCCAGGTGATCCAGGAAGATGGCGTTCATCAGCGTACCCAGGATCTGTGACAGGGGCGGACGCCGGAGCTTGGAGGCGAAGTCTTCATCCTGGGTCCACTCCGAGCGCAGCAGACTGTTGGCGGATTCCTGGCAGCGTACGCCCACCGCCAGCAGGCGGCGGGCCCCCAGGCGGATGGCCGGGCTCAACGGCGTCACCAGGCGCATGGCGCCGTCACCGAAATAGGCGTTGGAGGCGCCAGCGGGCAGTTCCACCGGCGGGAACACAATGGGGATGGCGGCGGAGGCCAGCACATGGGGCAGGGTTATCTCTGCGGAGAGGGCCACCCGCCGGCTTTTATTCCACAGGGGGTGCCCCGGTTTGCCCTCCACAAAGGTAAAGGCCCGGCCGCTGTGGTAACCGGTGGCGGTGATGCCGAGGGCATACAGGCTGCCTTTGTTCACCGCCTGGCGAATGCCGTCCAGCTTCAGGTTGTTGCCGAGAAAATGATAAAGGGGTGAAGAGTCCACCAGGGACTGCACCCGGCCGGCGCCGATCAGTCCGCCCAATCCAAAGTCCAGGGCCATGCTGGCGGCGTTCTTCATCATGGCCAGGGGATCAGTGCGATAGACATCCTGGGCCTGCAGGCTGGACCACAGTTTCACCAGCAGTTTTGAGGCGGCGGTGAAATCCTGGTGTTGGCTGGCGATGGCGGCACCGTTGATGGCACCGGCGGAGGCGCCGGTGATGATCGAAAAGGGTGCGGTTTGGTGCGCGAAGGCCGGAATTTCGCTGATGCGTTTCATGACCCCGGCCTGGTAGGCGCCGCGGGCACCGCCGGCGGTCAGCACCAGGGCCGTGTGGTTATGGGGTATTGCCGGGGGTATTACAGGGGCTTGTTGTGACATGGAGCTACCAACTGTGAACGAAAATCAGTAGCTCCGATGCAGGGAGTATGCCACGGCCTTGAAGGCCACCGGGTTCGTCCCAGTGCCGGTTCAGGAGGCCATCAGATTGCGCTCGATGGCGTCCAGAAAGCCGTACATGTCCACCACCTGTTCCTGATCGGGTTGGTTGGTTTTGCCCCGTAAATCCGCCGTGATATAGCCCTGTTCCACGGTGGTGATGAGGGCGCTTTTCAACTGGTCGGAATAGGTTTTCAAAGTCTCGTTTGCTTCCCGCGCGGCCAGGGTTTCCAGCGCATTGGCCACCGCAAACAACAGGGCAGAGGGGTTGAACAGGGCCACCTCGCCGTTGGACTCCAGGTATTTCAGGTACAGGTCGTGAGCGGTGCCGTGGGGCGCTTCGTAGAGCATGGTGCCGTCCATGCTTTCGATGATGGAAGACGCCGTGGCCAGGCTGCCGCCCAGGGCGGCGGAAATATCGGAGAAGATATCCCCATCCAGATTGAGAGAGGGATAGAGGCCGTTGCGGGGCGGGTCGGTGATCATTTTTTTCAGTTGCGATGAGGGCCGCATGATCATAAAGGACGGTGGCTGCAGGTTCAGGGCCACGATTTCCTGGCGCACATCCTTGATCACGGTGCTGAACACATCGTCGTATTCCATGTACTCCCGCTTCAGTCCGAAATAGATTTCCTTGCCGTTCTTGGCGGCGTCGCGGAACACCTGCCCCACCCAGTCCTTGATGGCATCCTGGTCGTTGGCCATGAAGATCACCGGATCGCCCTGCTTGACGTCGCGGGCACATTTTTCCTCTCCGTCCAGCACCACCTTGATGATGCCGTCTTCGTCCATGGGGGCGTTGAAACTGCCGTACTGGTCGCCGCCGCCGGCGCTCATGCGGGAGATGGACACACTGAAGCGACGCTCGGGGATGCCGTATTTTTTCAGCTCTTCCACCAGCTTATAGAGTTTGCGGCCGGTGGTGTTTTCCGGTACGCCCCAGATGGCCCGCTGCGGTGGGTTGGAGACGATGCGCGCCGCCTGGGCGTCAATCAACTCATAGAAATACTTCAACCCCAGTTTGTCGAACTCCGCCTGGTACTGTTCCTTGAAAATGGTTTCCACGGTTTCCCGCATCACCCCGTCATAACCGGAGATCACCGTATCCTTCAGGCCCAGGTACGCGTCGCGCTTTTCGTCGATGGCCCGGCGGAAAAAATTGTGGGCCCACTCCTTCACCTTTTCGGTGTCGTTGGAGGCCAGCAACCAGGGGTCGCCCTTTTTGATTTTGCGGCGGTGCAGCTCCACCGGGTCACCACTCTGGCCCACGAACAGCACCTTGATGATGCCGGTAGATTTGGAGATTTCGTTGTGGCTTTCCTTGTTGCCGCCGGTGTCCATGGTGTCCACCACGATGTCCCGGTTGATCCAGTCGGGGGTGAGGCGCTTCAGGTTGCGAAAGGGAATGTCCTCGCGGGTGATGTTGCCGCTGATGCCCTTGCGGATAGCCCCGTTGGGGGATTTGGTGGCCAGGGGTTTCAGGGCGCTGCGCTCCAGCTCCGGCATCTTCGCCAGAAATTCATCCAGCTGTGCCTTGTTCACGGTCATGCCGGCGTTTTTGATGCCCACCCCGTGTTGCTTGAGGGCCTCGATGGAATCCTTCACCACTGCGCCGTTGGTGCGCAGCCGGTTCTCGGCGGACAGGTCCACCTCCACCAGGGGAATGTCCAGCTTGCTGGTAACGAACTGCTCCAGCACCCGTTCGAAGGAGACTTGGGCCATTTCGTCTCCGTGCAGAATGACCAGGGGGCTGTTGACTTTGATTCGATTGGACATGGGGGATCTCCAGGCAAGCGGTTACGCGATTCATTCCGACCATCATACATGGAAGACAGTAGAACGCTTATTCGACTTTAATACAATGCCGGTTTGGCGCTTCGCCTGCAGCACCCCAAAACTGTGCAAGCAGGCGCGGTGTTGCCGGGAAATGGGTCGCTTGCAGCGGCCTGCTTGTTTAATCCAGACGTTGCTTGTTTAGTCCAGGCGTCTAGGCGGCGGCTTCGGCCTGCAGGAACGCCAGGCGGGGATCAGTGCGGCCGGGGCTGATTTCCAGGATCTCGGCACTGACCACCCCGTGGGCAACGAAGGGGTCTTCCTCCACCCGTTGCAACAGGGCCTCGCGATGGGTGTTGTGGGCCATGATGCTGCCACCCAATTGCGGTTGCAGGCTGCCCGCCAGAATAAACACACCGTCGTCGAAGCCTTGTTGCAGCCAGGCGTTATGGCCCGCCATCAGCTCCGGCGCCTTGGCTTTGTGTGCGGAAAATTTCAGTAATACGATGAACATGGTGCTGTCTCCCTGTGCTTATTGTTTGGCGTCATCCACGCACTGTTGTAACCATTGATTGAGCCGTTTGACTTCCTGCTTGAGGAATTTCTCATCCTGAAAAGCGCTGGCCAGGGTGGCCACGCCCTGACTGCGTCCGAGCACATGCATGGCCAGCTCGTCGGCATCCTGTTTGCGACCCATGGCCTGAAACTGTTGCCGCAGCCAGGTACGGAACAGGGTGAATACCGCATTGGCCTGGTCCAGGGCGTGGTGGTTCAGTTTCGCCAGTTCGGTGGTGAGGGTGCCCACGGGGCAGCCGTACAAAAGAATCCTGGCCTGATTGGCGATCAGAATATGAATAAAGCAACGGATGCGATCCTGGGGCTGGGTGCCCTGCTGTTCCCACTGCTGCAGCAAGGCTTGGGTATTGCGAAGGCGCTGCTCGATGACCGCTTCCAGCAGGTCGTCCTTGGTTTTGAAATGGTAATAGAAGTTGCCCCGCGACAGATTCACCGCGGCGGCGATGTCCGCGAAGGAAGTGCTGTCAAAGCCCTGTTCGTAGAACAGCTGGTCAGCCGCATCGACAATCTGCTCACGGGTGGTTCTGCTGGCGGAGGATGCTGTGCTCATAACAAATTGGGCTCGCAGGGTGTTGGGCTCGCAGGGTGTAGGTTCTCAGGAATCTGGCGTGTCTAGGTCATTTGTCCTAGCGTGGCGAGTGAATCCTAGGACAAGCGTCCTAGGCTGTCAAGAGGCTTGGGTTACCGGTAGCTCGGGGTGCAGGTATAAGGTCGCCGGGTATGAGGCTGTTTGACCTGGGCTCGTGTTTGTACCGGACTCGTGTTTGTACTGGGCTATAGTGATAAGGTATGAACATGAGCACGCTGCGACGCTGGGTGGCACCCATGAGGCATCCTCTTCCAACTTTGAATCCGGGCTGGCTATTGCTGGTGCCGGTACTGTGGCTGGCCGCCTGCGCCAGCACGCCCACGCCCACGCCGACGCGGGTTAATCCGTCAGCGACCCTGCAGCGCCCGGCGGATGAGCGTAACCGTCTGCACCATCATTATCAGGCCTGGGCAGGCACGCCCCATCGCATGGGTGGCCTCAGTCGGCAGGGCATCGATTGCTCGGGGTTTGTCTATGTCACCTATCGGGACATCTACGGTATGCGCCTGCCCCGTTCCACGGATCAACTCTGGGACATCGGCGAGGCGGTGGAGCTGGAGCAGGTTCAGACCGGCGACCTGCTGATGTTCAAGACCGGGTTCAAACAGCGGCATGTGGGCATCTATGTGGGCGGCGGGGAGTTTATCCATGCTTCCACCTCCAACGGGGTGATGTCCTCCAGCGTGCATTCCCCCTACTGGTCCGATGCCTATCGGGGCGCCCGCCGCCTGTTACAGTGACAGGGCCAGTGACAGGACCAGATATGGCGCCTGTTATGGCGCATCGGGGGTGCCAGGTGTCGGGTGTGAGTGCGGAGCGGCGGGCAGGTCTGCGTCGCAGGTTACGCAATTGCGGCCCCGGCTTTTGGAGGCGTAAAGCGCCTGGTCGGCCCGCTTCATCAGAAATTCCGGACTGTGTTCATTGGGCAGGGTGGCGGTGCAACAGCCGATGCTGACGCTCATGGTGCGTTGCACGGATTCCTGCCGGAACGGCATCTCGTGCACGGACTTGCGCAGGCTTTCCGCCAGGGTGCAGGCCGCGGCGGCATCCATGCCCGGCAGGATGGCGGCGAACTCCTCACCTCCGATCCTGGCGACCGTATCCTGGGAGCGCAGCAGGCTGCTCTGGATCATCATGGCCACGTGTTTCAGGCAGCGATCCCCGGCCAGATGGCCATATTCATCGTTTACCAACTTGAAGTGATCAATGTCGATGATCAGCAGGGAAATGGGATACTCCAGGCGGGAGGCCCGATTGCATTCCTGTTTCAGGGTGGTTTCAAAGTAGCGCCGGTTGCGCAGGCCGGTGAGGGAATCGTTGTTGCTGAGTTCCGTCAGTTGCTGGGCCTGGTCCTGCAGTTTCAGGTTGCTGAGCACCGCCCGTTCGTATTCCCGCCGCGGTAAGCGGGTCAGGTGATACATGGCCACACAGTACACCAGCAGCACCAGGCCCAGTCCGCTGGGCTGCTCCGACAGGCCCAGCAACAAGGTCACTATGGACGGGGCATAGAGGGCGGTGAGGAACAGTCCCACGGTTTCCTTGCGGATGGAGAGGTTGATCAGGGCGCCGGAGCTGAGGGCCAGGGTGGCGGTGATGATCAGCGAATAATGCTCCTCAAATGGTGTGTTCAGGAGGGACGTCAATAACACGCAGGACCAGGTCAGGGCGCTGAGGGCGACGCCGGCGTCCACGAACAAAAACTGCCTGAGGTGGTGGAATTCCGCATACTCCACCCCCCGCTCCAGCAGGCGGAAGCGCAGGTGGGTGATGAACACTTCCACGAAGAAAATGGTGATCACCAGCGTCAGTTTGGTGGGGGTGGCGTGCTTCACCAGCATGGCGACCCCGATCACCGCCCACACCACCGGATAAAACAGAATGCCGGAGCGGATCCGGTTGCTCAGATCGTGCAGGCGCTGCTGCTCAAGGGATGGATGCTGCGCAGACGCGACGACGGTCTGCGCCATGGCACGCCAGCCGTTGAAAATGTCTTTAAAGCGGCCCATAGCCTCCTCGATGATTGGCGTGACCCCCGGTAACCGGAATGTCATATTGTTAAACAAATACCACATTGTGCTCGCATAGTATGCGCTCATTGATGAATATCTGCTGAATATTTGTACAATTGAACAGGGAAAATGGTCGTATTGCCTAAAATCCTTTTTCGTTCAGGGCGCAATGATCGAGGGGGCACCCTTATCAAATTTGGTTAGTTGCTGCATCGGGGTATGGCGCGGCGGCCCTTGCCCTTCCCGGCGTTGCCGGCGCACAATGAGCCCACCTCGATTGAATTCCGGTGTTTCCCATGGTGAGCAAACCTGTGTGGTTGGCGTGCTGCCTGGCCCTCAGTGGGCCCGTGATGGCCGACGAACTCTGCGCCGACTATGACCTGTTCCAGGACCAGGGCTGGCAGTACCCCCAGGTGCAGGATGCCATGGATACCTATCTGCGTGAGCACCGCATGCGGGCCAACTGGCTGAACCAGCCAGCACCCCCGGACCAGATCGGCCGGGACTATTACGAGTGGCTCTGGCACAACAGCTTTGGCGCCCGTATGAAATCCGAGGTGGTACATCGCTTTTGCGGAGCTGGCTGCGGCGCGGAAGAAGAGCGTCAATAGACGAAAGTATGATGACCGCCAGGTCGACTGCTGATAGCGTGAAATCTGACAATAACCATTGCGATCTTTGCCTATCAGTCCATGAAAGCACCCAAGCCGAATACCTATGTGTCGCTGATCGGGACCATCCTCATTATGTGGTTGATGGTGGGTTACGTGTACCTGCTGACCCCGCTGGACACAATCCCTTCCCCCGCCTTGCCACAGGCGAGTCTGGGTAGCCCGGTGCCGGCTAAAGCGCTGTTGCACACCACGGCCCGGGTGGGGGATGCCAGTCTGCAGTTGCAAACCATCAAACCCCAGTACCGACTCAGGGAGCCGGTGGTGGTAACCGCGCAGCTGAACGGGCTGTCCCAGGATCTGGTGGACACCACCCTGGCCAGTCTGCTGATTGAAGGGGATATTCAGGTGTTGGGGCCGATCCGGTTTGCCCGGAAGGCAGTGTTGGGCAAGCGTGGTGCTGGCGAATACGTCGCTCACATCACTGACAATCCCGCTACAGGGTTACCGCTGGAGCCCGGCACCTATAAGGTGGTGGTGCGGGTGGGAACCGATCTGGTGGCGGCGGTGCCATTCCAGGTGGCGGGCGCTACCCAGAAGCTGGCCTGGCAAGCACAGGCCCTCAGATAGGCCCCGCTAGCCCCGCAGGTATTTTTCCAGTGGCACGTCGTCCAATTGCTCCGGTTGCAGGTAGCGTTCTGCATAGTCCCGATACACGCCACTGCTGAGGAACAGCTTGAACACATCCCGGTCGATATCACCACTTTCCACCATGCGATGCAGGATGGCGATGGATTCGCTGACCGGTTTGGGAGTCTTGTAGGGGCGGTCCGCTGCCGTCAGCGCTTCAAATATATCCGCGACCGCCATAATGCGTTCCGGAATGGAAAGCTGTTGGGCATTCAGTTTGCGGGGGTAGCCTGTGCCTTTAAGTGTTTCATGATGGGTGGAAGCGTAGCGGGGAACGTTGGCCAGTTCCGGTGGAAAGGGCAAGGCGTCGAGCATGCGGATGGTGCCGATCATGTGCTCCTGAATTTTGAAACGGTCCTCCCGCGTGAGGGTGCCGCGGGCGACGGAAAGGTTGTACACCTCCCCCAGGTTATACAGGTGCTGCGGGATCTCCATGTCGATGTGCAGGTGTTCGGCGAAGCGTTTGGGGTGATTATGGGGGATGATGTGCTGGGGTTTATCCGCCAGCAAGGTTTCGGTGGCCGGCAGAGTGGTTGCTGTGGCCTCCGGTTGGCGCATGGCTTCCAGTGGCGACAGGCCCAGGCGGTCATCAAAATGCCGCTGCCAGCGAACCAGGGCGATTTCACCCAGCCGTTGCAGTTGCTCCTGCGTCACAAACTCCCCACCCTGATTCAGTTGGGCCACAAATGCAAAGTCGCTCTGCAGTTGCTGGCGTTTGTGTTCCAGCTGCTTGCGCAAAGCAGGTTCCCGACTTGGGTCTTCCAGCAGGGCCTGCAGGTACTGGATCTCGGCATCCCGCCACAGCACCTCAAAACGGGTGCGAATTTCGTGGATGCGATTGTAGATGGTTTCCAGTTTGCTGCCTTTGTCCACCACGTGCTCCGGCGTGGTGATCTTGCCGCAGTCGTGCAGCCAGGCGCCGATGCGGAATTCCCGGTACTCATCCTCGTTGCGGAAACGGAACTGGTCGAACGGGGGGTGCTGGCTGTTTTCGGCGGCGGCCGTCAGCATCAGTGCCAATTCCGGTACCCGTGCGCAGTGCCCGGCAGTGTAAGGTGACTTCTCGTCGATGGCCTGGGCAATCAATTGAATCAGGGATTCCATCAGGGCGCGTTGCGCTTGCTCATGTTGCTTGATGGTGGCGGCCATATCCACGATGGAGCGGGACAGGTCGTAAATTTCAATGATGCTGCTGTCGTGAAATTCCACGTCATCATAACGCCGGTGTTTGATGTGATCGTTCTCGATGGCCAGGCGTTTGATGGGGCGCACAATGGGGGCGGCGAACAGCCAGATAAACGGCAACAACAGAATCAGGCAGAAGGCCGTAATGGCGACCGACAGGGTGACCTTCTGCATACTGGGGGCGAGCAGTTCACGGGTGGGAATCACCACCGCGAACAGGTCGCTGTGGGTGGATTCCGGGTTGATGGCAGCCTTGTATACGAAGTGCGGGCGCCCGTTGATACTGATCTCGTGCAGGTGATCAAGAATGCCGGTGCTGGGGGCGAGCAATTGCGGGTAAGGCACCGTGGTTTTGGGTTGGCTGGCCGCGGCAGCGCTTGGTGTCACGAACCATTTTTTCCGCAAATAACTCACCTGGTACTCTTCCAGTTCCGACAGTGCCTTGTTGATGATACTCAACAGGTGCGGATGCCGGGCATTTACCAGAAAGTGCATTTCATCGGGAATGCGGTCGGCTTTTGGATTCAGTTTTTCATGGAACTGCAGTTGATCCAGATAGTAGTGGTCGGCGGTGTAGTGCAACACCGGGGCCGCATCCAGGGTCGCAAACGCGTTGCCGTCCAGTACCGCATTGAGGGCCGCAATGGGGTTGGCCACCAGCAGCAGGTCGATGTCCGGATAGTGTTGCTGCAGCACGTCGATCACCGACCAGCTGGCAGGGATGGCCAGGGTTTTATGTTGCAGCTGGGCCACGGAGGTGATCGGGGTCTGGCCGGGTCGCGTGACCACGGCGTAGGGCAGACTGACGAAGCTGTTGCTGAGCAATCCAAGTTCCTGGTTGACGGGGTTGCTGAATATAGGCTGCAGGATGTCCAGTTCATTGGATTGGAACAGGTCCATCAGTTGCGACCAGGTATAGCCGTTGATGAATTCGACCTGCAGTCCGGTCATGTTGGCAATCATGCGCAACAGGTCCACTGAATACCCCAGGGGCTGCGCCGACACGGCGTAGTCAATGGGCGGCCAATCCAGTTCGTTGGAGATGCGGATTTTGCCCACCGACTGGACAAACTCCGCCTCCGCGGTGGAGAGTTCAATGGGCGGCGCGTAAGGCAGGCTTTCAATGGCTGGGCGGGTGCGGTTGGACGAGATCAGTTCGCCACTGGGCTGGTACAGAAAAACCTCCGAACCGCTGTTGCCGGTCTGGGCTTTCAGAAAACCCGCCAGGGACGATAAGGTGATGTCCACTGCCAGCACCGCATGGCCTGCGCTGGTGCGCATGGAATAGGATTGGCCCGGTGCCTGTAGGTGTTGAAACAGGTAGGGATCGGTTTTGAACACCGTGTCCGGGCGGGCGTTGGCGTACCAGGGGCGCACCCGTGGGTCATAGTCGCTGGGCTCGCTGTGGTGGACCCGCAGTTGCAGCTGGTCGTCATAGTATTCCAGTATGCGCTGGCGCTCGGCGCCCTGCCCCTGCATGCGGATCACGATCCAGCGGTCTTCCGGAATGGCTCTCAATTGGCGGCGGGCAGTGTTGCTGCTGTTCAGGTTGACCACTTCAAAAAAATCACCGTTGTCCAGCCCCAGATAAATGGCATAGAACAGGCGGTTGTTTTCCATGATGTCAGCGAACAGGCCCAGGCTGTCGGGGTTGACCCGGCCGTTGTGCAGTATCTGGGGGTGTTTGGCCAGAATGCGGGTCAGGTGGAAAGCGTTGGTATCGATGGAATTGAGGAAATTACGGGTGCTTTCCGCATTGCTCTGGTACTTGGCCACCGCCGTGTCGATGGCCATGGCACGGCTGAAGTAGTATTGCAGGCCGATGGCGATCAGCGCAGTGAGGGTGGTGGCCAGGGCAAACACGCCCACCACGGTGAGGCGGATGGAGAAACGCAGGCCATTACGCTGGATCTGGATGGTCAACGGAACTGTGCTCCTTCAGGAAACCTATTTGCGTTAGTCTTGGCACTATAACAGCCTTCCACCGGGTTTATCGAATTTTCCCGCCTGCCATGACCCCGCAAATCTGCTATGTTAGGGCCGACTATTCAGGAGCGTTCAGGATTGCTCAGGACCGCGTTTGTTGGCCAATAGAGGGAAAATATTTGTGTCTGATTTGATTTTGCATCATTACGCGCTTTCACCATTCTCAGAAAAAGTACGCGCCATGCTGGGGTACACCAACCTGCCCTGGCAATCTGCCATCACCCGGGAGATGCCACCCAGGCCGGTGTTGGCCACCTTGGCCGGAGGCTACCGTAAAATCCCGGTGGCCCAGTGCGGCGCGGATGTCTTCTGTGATACCGCCACCATCTCCACCGAGATCGCCATTCGATCCGGCAAGCCGGAGCTGGCACGACAAAATTGCAGCGACGAAGTGAACCAGTTTATCGCCTACGTGGAGCTGGAGGTGTTCTTTGCCTCGGTATTGTCCTCGGCGTCCTGGGCCCTGAACAAGAAAGTGTTGAAAACCCTGTCCATCCTGGATCTGTTCAAGTTCTTCGCGGACCGTATCCGTATGGGGCGCAACGCATCGATTCCCATGGTGAAGCCCGGTGAGGCGCCCGCTATTCTGAAGCGCCATCTGCAGGACATGGAATCCCGCCTGCAGCAGGATTTTCTGTTCGGTGATACGCCCAATGTGGCGGATTTCGCGGCCTATCACAGCCTGTGGATGGTGCGGGATGCCGGTGAGAAGAAATACGTGCGGCCGTATCCCGCGGTCAACGGCTGGATGGATCGCATCAAGGCGTTCGGCGAGGGTCAGCGCACTGAAATTACGGCGGAACAGGCGCTGCAGGTAGCCAAGAGCAGCGAACCCAGACCCATTACGGATGAAGAAAAGCAGGACGAGTTGATCGGTGCCCGGGTCAGCATCGCGCCGGCGGATTACGCTCAGGATGCCAGTGTGGGTGAGTTGGTGGGCAGCTCGGCCAACCGCTGGATCATCGCCCGGGACGATCCCAAGGTGGGCCGGGTGCATGTTCATTTTCCCAAGCAGGGTTTCAGCATTGTGGGTCAATAGGGGTTCTAAAAAAAGGGCCCCGTTGCCGGGGCCCTTACGTCGGCATGAAACCTTATTTGAATAATTTGCCCAGGTTCATGAAACGGGTTTCACCGGAGGCGTCGTCCACCCCATCGTTATCGGTCACCACGTAAACCTCACCCCGTTTGGTGATGGCCGTGCCTTCCACTTTATCCGGCGTCCAGCCGTGGGTGGCGTTCAACTCCGGCAACAGATCCTTGACCAGGGTTTTGCTCAACACCGGGAAGCTGTCGCCTTCCGCCGCCGGGGTCAGACCGCTGATCGAGAACTGATACAAGCGCTTCACCGCTGCATCCACGCCCTGCTGGTTGTCACGCTCGATCACCACGAAGGTGTCGTCGTCCACCGCAGTCAACTCGCTCAGGCCAATCCAGCCCTTGCTGGCGGATTCCAACGGATAGTAGTAGAAGCTCCAGCTGGCACTGGCCGGTGTGTAGACGCCGATGCGCACCAAGCCTGCCGGATCGTCGGTCCATTCCCGTTGGAACGCAACCAAGACTTTCTCTTCATCGCCGCTGCCGGTTACCGCAACGCCTTCAAAACCGTTGCTCTTCTGTTTGGCGATCACCGCGGCGGGCAGGTTGATTTCCTCCAGCACGGTGCCGTCGGCGGCGGTTTTGATCAACAGGTTGGGACGGCTGCTGCCGTTGCCTTCCGATACCAGCCAGAAGCTGCCGTCGGCGCGCTGGGCGATGCCTTCCAGATCATAGTCCACGGTGCTGCCGTCTTTGGACAGGACAATGGCTTGCTTGATGATGGCCGGGCCTTTTTTGGCGATTTCCGCTTTGAAAATACGGGACTGGGCGTAGTAGCTGTCCGGTACCGCATACAGGGTGTCAGCGTCGTGATTGTCCGCCACCATGCCGCTCAGTGCGCCCCAGGGGATCAGTTGCTTGGGATCGGATTCGATCTGGGGATAGTCAGCATTCTTGTAACCGTACTGATAGAGTGAGACGGTGGAGCGGAAACCGTCGTCGGCGGAATCCTCTTCACTGGACACTACCAACAGATTGCGGGACGGAATCGCCAAAATGCCTTCCGGGCCGATGGTGGTGGGCAGCAGCTGATGCAGTTCCGGCTTCTGGAACGCGCCGGCTTTGTACACTGCTACGATGTTGGCACGCTCGTTACCCACGAACAGGAAGTTCTGTTTGCCGAACTCGCCGCTGAGCACCGCTTCCGGTTCCACGCCTTTGTTCTCAGAACGACTTTCAGGGTAGTGACCGGCACGAATGATGGCGTGTTCCAGGCTGGCGCCGGATTCATAACGAACCTTGCCGAAGGGGCTGAAAATGGTGAAGCCGCGGCTGCCGCCTTCCACACCGTTCTCGTCTTCGTAATCCCCTTCGTTGGCGGTCACCATCCACCAGTTGTTGAGCCAGGTAATGGCATCCGGTTCACGGCGACGATCCAGAATGGTGTCCACCGGATTGATGACGTCGTCTTCCACGGTGTCCACATTGAACAGATCCACCGTGCCGGCGCTGAAATCGTTGATCACTTTGGCGCGGCGCAGATCCACCAGAATGATGTGGTTGTTTTCCTGCAGGGTCACTGCGGCAATGTTGAAATCGTTGATGGCGACGTATTCCGGTTCCGGGTCGCTGGGGGCGGTGGCGGCGTAACCGGTCAGATCCACGCTGCGTACCTGCCAGTGGCTCACCGGCCCACGCATGGTCAGTACCTGCAGGTTACCGGCGGGGAGTTGGGGAATGATGCCGTCTTCAAAATCCTCATCCCGCTCGTTTTCAATGGCCACGGCGGCGTAACGACCGTCCGGGCTCACGGCGATGGCATCCGGTTGCCCGCCCATGTCGAAGTTGGCCAGCCACTGGGGCTGCAGGGGATTGGCAATGGAGTACACCGACAACTTGCCACTGGGGGTGGTGAAGCTGGAGGAGGTGTTGATGGCCACCAGCAGATAATCCCCTTTGACTGCGACCGAGGTGGGCTCGCCATCCAGGGCGATGAAACCGGCGGCCACCGGCGCCTGGACATCCTTAATGTTGATCAGGCCAACGCGCCCTTTGGGGCTGTCGCTGTAGTACACCACGTTGCCATCCTGGCTGGCGGCACTGATTTCAGCCGCAGTGGTATCGTCCTGGGCATCACCGCTGGCGGCATCCAGGTTCTGGTATACCGGGAAGGTGGCCACTCGATTGAAGTAGCGGTCAGAGCCGTGTTTAAAGTCCGGGACGTGGTGATTGGCACCGGCCAGTGCGCTGCCGGAGGCAACGGCGATGGAAAGCGCCAATGCGCTTTTAATCATCGCGCGCTTGGTTATTGCGCGCTTGGTTATTGAAAGTTTCATGCGATTCCCCTATTGGTCGAGAACAGTACTCGAAAAACGGTTATGGACATTATCGGTCGTAATGTGACCGGGAATACTAGGCCCGGGAATGTGACAGGGGCATGAACAGCGGGGCAAAGCGGTGTAAAATTTCAGCCAGACCATCAGCTCAGGAAGCACTCCATGTCCGGCGGACTATTTGCAGAAACCGATCTCAACGCCTTGTATTTTTCCCGCAGTGACGCGGATCAGCTGTTGGGCGCCTGGTCGCCCCACCCGTTCCAGCTGGAGGCGCGGGAATGGCCCACGGTGGAGCACTATTTTCAGGCCATGAAGTTTGCAGACCCGGCCTATCAGGAGAAAATCCGCCGGGCGGAGAGCCCCAAGCAGGCGCGCAAACTGGGGCGCACCCGCTTCAAGAAAATCCGTGCGGACTGGAGGAAAGTCAAAGTGGTGGTGATGACCCGTGCCCTGTATACCCAGTGCCGAACCTATTCACACAAAGCCGGGGCTCTGCTGGATACCGGGGATCAACGTCTGGTGGAGAACAGCAGCTACGACTATTTCTGGGGTTGTGGCCGGGATCGGCGCGGCACCAACATGTATGGCCAGGTGCTGATGAATGTGCGCAACAAACTCAGGCAGGAAGCCAGCGACCATCAGACCCCCTAAACACTGAACAGCATAGAGGCCAGGGCCGCCCCGGCCACCACGCCCATCAGCAGGCCCGAGGCCAGCGGCAACGCCGAGCGTTTCTGGGCCGAACTCTGGTACAGCTGCTCTTTCAACAGGGTGATCTCTTCGTTGAGGGATTGCACCTGGCGCGCCATGTTCAGGTTGTCCTGGCTGAGGTTGCTGAACCACAGGGCCGGGGTGGCGGTTTCCACTTTGTTGCGGTTGACATGGGGGCTGAGCTGGGCGACTCGCTCGGCCCCAAATTGCAGGCCACCCCTGGGGGATTTGCCCACTGCAAAGCCAAGTTGTTTCAGGCAGCTGACGGCGATGGCTTCCCCATTGGGATAATTCAACAGGGCGCTGCTGATGCGACCGGACACCACCGTAAAATCCCCGAACTGGGCCTGCGCCCACTGGATCAGCTCCGATACCGCCAGTGACCCCAGGCCGCCACCCCGCAGTAAACTGGGCAGCGCGGCTTCGGCGCCGCCAATGTCGAACAGCACTTTGCCCTCGTTCAGATCCACCACCACCTTGAACAGCGCCTCCTCCATGTTGATCAGGCGCTGATCCCCGCCGCGGCCCGCCACCAGGGGCAATGGCACCACCCGCACCAGGTACTGCAATGCCCGCACACCGTCCTTCTCGGTCCGGTTCAGGCTTTTGTATACGCAGGCGTAGGTTTCGTCCCCGTCGGCGCGATGGCTATGGGGTTTCAGGCAAATCAGATCCCAGCTCATGATCATCCCTGGTGATGGCGGAGTCTGTTCAGTATAGGAAACGTTGGTGAGACAGCGACCCGGGTTGCGGGTCGCTGGCGGGAGGGGTGAGAGGCCCGGCTGTTGCGTCAGGCGGATTCCATCTTGTAGTCCGCTTCATTGGTGCGGTATTCCGCCCGGCCGGCAATGTTGAGCTGGTTTTCCACTTCACGGGTGGCAAAGCGGTCCACCCACTCCCGGCCACCGGGCACTTTCTTCAGCAGGCTGAGGGCGCCCACGCCCAGGCCAATGGGGGCAAACATGGCTGCGAACGCCAGCAGGTCGGTTTTTTCCTCGTGGACGCCCATGGTGTCGGCGGTTTTGCGGCCCACCATGCGGTTGTACATCCAGCGGCTGGCCTTTTGATCCAGGCGGTGCACCACCCGATCGTACCAGTGGCCCCCCCGGCGCTGATAGGCCTCCATGGTGGCCGCATTCAGGTCCCGGCCGCGCTCGTCGAACTTGTGCCGCAGGGTGGCCTGGCACATGTTCCAGGTTTCCACGATCTGCTTGGGGTCGTTGCTCAGGAACTGATCGTGCATGCCCAGCAGATAGGCCAGGTAGCGGGCCTGTTCCACGGCACAGGCTTCGGCCGCGCTGAACTTGCCACCGTTTTTCAGTGCTTTCTTGGCCATCATGAAGTTAAAGCCCAGGGCGGCGCCCATCTGGTCCACCTGGGGAATGGGGGTGCCGTACACGCTGTAATCCCACACCTGGGGCCGTTTCAGCAGGCTGGTGCGAACCATGGCATGCATCACCCGAACCTTGACCGCCGACTGGTAGGCCTCGCCACCGCGCCGCAGGGCACCCGGCAAGGTGGCCAGCTTGAAGGTGCTGGTGGTTTCGCGCATGCGTTTGGCGGCGGAATCGCTGGTGAGGGCGCCGGTGATCACCATGGGCAGGCCCTGGTAACCGTTCACATAGGTCATCATGAAGGCCACCCGCATGATGGCCTCCCCACCCAGGGCGGTAAACAGCCGGTTATTCGCGCAGGCCTTCTCGATTTTGGTCCAGTCCACCCAATCCGGCACGGTTTCCATGGCGGTCATCAGGTCCACCAGCTCCTTGGGCGCATCTGGCACTTTGGCAATGCCCTCTTCCGCGGCTTTATCCAGCATGGCCCGGGCCTTCTTGTAACCCAGCTCCGGAATGATGGCGGCAAAGGCATCCGCCAGGGGGTCGCCCATCAGGGTCAGCTGGCGGAAAAACTCCACTTGGTCGGAATCTCCCAGCAGAGCCTGGATGCGTGGATTATCTTTAACGATGCTGTTTTCACCCAGCTCGGTGCGAAAGCGTTCCGGGGTGATGTCCAGATCAACATCACCGTACACGGCAGGAGCGATGGTTTTTTGCAGCTTGCTGACGTCTCGTGTACTGTAAGTCACTGTTTTCTCCGCAGGGAAGTGGAATGGGAGCTGGAAAGTTCTCTTTTCTTGCGCAAAAGTAGAGTGCCTTGCAAAAGAGAGTGCCCCAGGAATTTGCCCTAGTGTAGTCAGAGTGGCGGGAAAACAGTATGACCGTTTGGTCAAAGGGATCGATGTTTTTGGTCAGTATGGAAGCAAGACAGGGATAGATTCATGACATACCGCCTGATCGGGATGACGGCATCCGTAGCGACCCAGCGCGTACTCTGGGCCTTGGATTATACCGAAGTTCCCTACACGTTCGAAGATTATATCCCCATGATCAGTACGCCCTGGCTGCGTGCCCGCACTCGCCGCTGGCGCGGGGCAATGAGTGTGCCGGTGCTGTTGGGCCCCGGCTGTTGCCTGCTGGATTCCTGGGACATTGCCTTGCAGATCAATCAGGATCAGCCCATGGCCGGACTGATCCCCACCCAAAGCCAGGGGGAGGTGGCAGCCCTGAATCAGCTGAGCGAAGCCATCTTCAACGCCGCCCGCAGCCTGATGCTGGCGCGCGCCCTGCAGGATGACCAGGCCCTGCTCGGGGCCATTCCCGCCAAGTTTCCGGCCTGGAGCCGAGGCCCTATGTTGCCGATGATGCGGAAGACCTTTCGCGACCTGCAGAACAAGTACAGCGCGCCCGGGGTTTCCCGCGACCAGCAGCTGGAACGGCTGGCCGCCGCAGTGGGCCGGGTACGGGAACAGCTGGACGGCAAACCCTATCTGCTGGACCGGGGGTTCAGCTACGCCGATATGACGGTCGCCGCCGCCCTTGCCATGGCCAAGCCGGTACCCCGCTCCGACAGTGCCCCCATTACTGCCTATGAACGGGTCAACACCTGCGATGAAGTGGTGGCGGCGTATCCGGACGTGTTCGATTGGCGGGACGGCGTCGTGGCCCGGCATCGATATCGCAGTTACCTTGGCAACAGCCACTCTGGTAACAGCCACCCGGGCAAACAGCACGAAGCATGACCCCCGCTATCCTGCTGGCCCGCAAAACCAAAATCGTCCATCGGGTACACGAATACGTGCACGATCCCGCCAGCGAATCCTATGGACTCGAGGCGGCGGAAAAGCTGGGGGTCGAGCCGAAGCGGGTGTTCAAAACCCTGGTGGTGAGCCTGGAAGGCAAGAACCTGGCGGTGGCCGTGATCCCGGTGTCGGCCCTGCTCAGTATGAAAGCCGTGGCCAAAGCCGCAGGTGCCAAGAAGGCCGTTATGGCCAATCCCATGGATGTGGAGCGCAGTACCGGCTATGTGCTGGGAGGTGTGAGCCCGTTGGGGCAGAAAAAGCGCCTACCAACCCTGGTGGACACCTCGCTGCAGGAGCACGCCACCGTGTATGTGAGCGCCGGGCGTCGCGGGCTGGAAATTGAACTGAGCCCTCAGGATCTGATCAAACTGACTCAGGGTGTGCTGGCCGACCTCTGCCAATAGCGCTTTTTGTTTGCTCCGACCGTGGGTCTGGGGTATACGAACAGCAACGGCCGCCGCCAATACCAACCTCACGGGACACACCTCACAGGACTAACCCATGCCAGAACCCAAACGCATAGCGCTGTTAATCGATTGCGACAACGTCAGCCACAATGCCATTGAGGGCGTGCTGGACGAGCTGGCCAAGTACGGTATGGTGAATGTGCGCCACGCCCATGGCGATTGGAACAACCCCTCCCTGTCGGGTTGGATCGAACGACTGCATCCCCATGCCATCCGCCCCATGCAGCAGTTTGCCTATACCAAAGGCAAGAACGCCACCGACGCTGCCATGATCATCGATGCCATGGATCTTCTGTACAGCAAAAACGTGGACGCCTTCGCCCTGATGACCAGCGACAGTGATTTCACGCCGCTGGTGCTGCGGATTCTGGAAAGTGGATTACCGGTGTACGGCTTTGGCGAAAAGAAAACCCCCAAGCCCTTCGTGGACGCCTGCTCCCCCTTCATTTACACCGAAAACCTGATGCCGGACCTGACGCCGGAAGGGGAATCCAAACCCAACGCCGGGCGGCAGCGGGAGAGCAAAAACCGCAACGTGCTGAAGGGGGATACGTCACTGGTTCGCCTGCTCAGAACCGCGGTGGAGCAGACTTCAGAAGATGACGGCTGGGCACACATGGGGCGCGTGGGCCATTACATTTCCAACAACAGTTCTTTTTCTGCCATTAATTACGGGTATAAAAAACTCGGCGACCTGATCCGGGCAACTGAACTGTTCGAAGTGGAAATGCGCAATGACGGCAAGGCCATGTACATCAAGGACGCCCGCAAATGAATGTTCGGTGTGACACAAACAGGATTGATCGTATGCAACATCCAAGGTTGAGGTTTATGTTGGTGCCGGTGCTGGCCATGGTTCTGATGGCGTGCAGCAGCAAGGGCACCTATGAAGCCATTCAGAATGGGCAGAAGAACGATTGCCAGAAACACTACGGTGACGAATACGATAAATGCGTTGAGCCCTATTCCAAGCCCTATGAAGATTATGAGCGGGATCGAGACGCGTTGCTGGAATAAAACGGGAAAGGAGCGGGAGCATGGACAACGTCAAAGCGATCTGTGCGTGCCAACTCTGGCATCTGGCCGCGCTGGTGGCGTTGTTGCTGATGCTGGTGGGGTACTGTTCTTTGCGCCAGGATCTGTTGCAGGGTGCGTTGCTGGGGGTGAGCACCCGGACCTGGTTCTGGATCGCCATCGCCACGCCGGTGCTGCATCAGGTCTACGTCTGGTTCGTGTGGCGGGTGGAGCTGTACACCCGGGCCTTCACCCGGCGTTTTGGCTTGCAAACAGCTTTTAAAGCCTATGCATTGGGGTTTTCGCTGTTGTTTGTGGGGCGCTTGATTACCATCATCCTGCTGGCGTCCAGCAGTGCATGCTCCCTATCCTGGCCGCCGCTCTTGGCCTATGGACTGGCCGTGTTGATCACGCCACCGGTGCTGTTCCTGTTCTATTCGGTGAAGCGATACTTCACCTTCGAAAGAGCCTATGGAATAGATCACTTCGATCCGCACTACAATGAGCCCTATGTTAAACAGGGCATCTTCCAATACACCGATAACGGTATGTATGTCTTCGGGTTGATGGTGCTGTATCTGCCAGGGCTGCTGTGGTTGTCGGAGGCGGCTTTGCTGGCCGCCGCCTTCAATCACGCCTACATCTGGGTTCACTATTACTTTACCGAACGGCCCGATATGGTGGTGATCTACGGTAAGGCCCCATAGCGGGGCCTCTGGCTTGGCTGATCAGAACTGGGTCACGCTGTAGCGGAATGTTTCACTGCGTTGTGCCTGTCGCTCTGCCGCCAGGGCTTTCAGGCCGTTGAGGGACTTCACCGGCACCTCGGTCGACAGTTGATTGGTCAACCAGCTGGGCAGCTCGCCGCCCGGGTCGGCATGGCCGAAAGTGCGTACCAGGGTGGAGCCATCCTCCAGCGGCGTCAGTTCCCAGATCACCGTGGCCTGCTCAATGCGAATGTGTTGATCCAATGGTGCCAGGATATCACGGGTAGCCACACCGACGGCTCTGACCGCCTGGGTGCGGGGGTCTTTTTCCCAGGTGATGCGGGCGAGGGTGTCGCGATCCTTGAGTGGGAAAGGCATCTTGCTGGCGGTGTACACCAGATCCACGTTGGGAGTCTCCTGGGCGAAACGGTAGGATTCGCCGCAACGGTAGACCCAATCGGTACAGGTGGCCGGGTTGCGGATAATCTGTACCAGATCGTCGGTGGAGGCTTCCACCACGGTGATCGCCAGGTAGGCGCTGAAGCGGGAATCCGGCACGGCAGCGGACAGGACTTTGATCCCGCCCTTCTCTTTTTTCAGTTCCCAGTCAAGGTTGTCGATTTCCAGTGCAAAGGCATGGGAGAGACAGGACAGCAGCAGGGTCAGTGCGATCAGGGGCTTTTTCATGGTGGCTTCCTCTTGGGTTCATGTCATTGGCAGCGCCTTCAGTTTGATGACGCTTCTATGAGACTGATACGAACCCGGGGGGCGCAAAGTTGCAGCACGGCGGGGTTATGGCTTCGTGAATATTGCGCATTGTCTTGCCGGTAAAACAATGCTACATGTTCCGATAACCGGAGCTGACCCGAGGGGTGAAGGGCTGCGATCTGCCCGAATCACAAGGTGCCTGACGTGCGTGTTTCAATTCTGATGTTGATGTTGATGGCCTGCCCGGCGGTGGGTGAGGAACTGTCCCAGCCCCTGGTGGAGGCCGCGATTGAGCGTACCCGGCATGCGGTGCGCTATGACGGCCAGTACCGGGTGATCCCGTATCCGAATGGTGATGTGCCGGCGGAGGTGGGAGTGTGTACGGATGTGGTGATTCGCGCCTATCGAACTCTCGGCATTGATCTGCAGCAGCGGGTGCATGAGGATATGTCCGCCGCGTTCAGCGCTATCCCTCAACCCGGATCTGGGGCCTGAAGACAACGGATCGTAACATCGACCACCGCCGGGTGCCGAACCTGCAGACATTCTTTGCCCGTCAGGGTAAGGTGTTGGCCATCTCGGATCAGGCGGCGGCCTATCAACCCGGCGATCTGGTAACCTGGATGCTGCCGGGCAACCTGCCTCATATCGGCATTGTCACTGATCGGATTGATCAGGCCAGCGGCACTCCCCTGATTGTGCATAACATCGGCGCCGGCCCCAAGTTGGAGAACATGTTGTTCGATTACCGAATTACCGGCCACTATCGTTATCTACCTGACGGATGAAACCGGAGTCCATGCAGCCACAGCCCAGGAATTCACAGCCGCTATACCACTACAAAAAATCCCGGCGCCAGCAAGCCAGGCTGTTCATTCGTATGGGCGTATTCTGCTGGCTGTATGTGGCGGCGTTGTTCGGCTACGAAGCCTATGCCCAGCAAACCCTGCCAGAGGATTTACGCCTGGCCATGCTGATGGCGTTTCCGTTGGCCAGTGGCGTTCTGTTCCTGATCGCCTGGTGGTTGATTGCCCATCCGGCGGACTATGAAGCCACCATCACACGGGATCAGTTTGAGGTGCGCTATCCCGGAAGTGAGCATTGGTCATTCTCGGTGTCAGTGGCGGACATCAAACGTTTTGAAAGCAGGCAAACCCTCTCCCACGCGGGGCCAGGCATAATGGAGCAGGGCATTGTGTTGAAAGACGGGCGCTTTTTTCATATATCAATGAACTACGGCAATCACATTGGTGATATGTATAAGGCGGTAAAATCGGTTAATCCCGAGGTGACCTATCCCGCCAGGGTAAACAGGAAAGCACAAGGCCTGGGTATCAATAAGGATTATGATGCATAACATTTCTGACATCATGTAACCCCAAGATACGGGTGCATGTTGCTGGATCTTGCCTGGAAAAAGACCTAAACAAGGAGTGAAATAAATGAAACTGCACAACCTTCCTGTGGGGAAACGTGCCGCCTGCGCATTGCTGGCCGTGACCCTTGCCTTCAGCGCTGAAGCAGCACCGTCGATTCCGCCTGCCATCACCACCCCGGACCGGGTTGATACCCGTATTGGCACGTTGGAGTTTAAGGATGGTGTACCGTCGCCAGCCACCACGCAAACGCTCTATGATCAAGTGGATTTCTCCTACGCCTATCGTGCTTTCATGGACAATCTGCGTGGCGTCAGCGTGCATGCTCTGCGGCAGGGTATGCGCGATATGGGGGTGAAGGACGGTGAGGTGCTGATTTTCTCGGAATTGATGGATGCCAATTCCCTGTTCCTGACCGCCAACTGTGACACCATTTACGCTATGGGGGCGCTGGACTTATCACAGGGGCCCATGGTGATTGAGACACCGCCCCTGTTCCTGGGCGTGGTGCAGGATGCCTGGTTTCGCTGGGTGATTGATCTGGGCCTGCCAGGGCCGGACCGGGGGGCAGGTGGCAAGTACCTGATCGTACCACCGGGGTATACAGGCACGTTGCCCCAGGGTGGATTCAACATTGCCCATGCTGAAACCCTGTCGTCGGTCTGGTTTGGACGGTCCTATCTGAAAGACGGCAAAGATCCCAAGCCGGTGGTGGACACCATTCGTAAAACCCTGAAGATTTATCCTTATCAGCCCGGTGGCGCCGGCACCCCCATCGCCGAGTTTCTGGCGGGGCGGGCTACCCTGGGTAAGATCGAGCCCCCGAAGCCCACCGTTTTTCATGAAGGCAGCGGCAAGGTCATGAACACGGTGCCCCCCAACGATTGGCAGTTTTTTGAAGCGCTGAATGACATCGTACAGCAGGAGCCGGCCACGTCGTTGGATGCGGAACTGATGGGGCCCATTGCTGCCCTCGGCATCAAGAAAGGGCAACCGTTCAAGCCTGACGCCCGCATGAAAAAAATCATGACCGACGCGTTGGCGGTGGCCAATGCCAGTTCCCGTGCCTTGTTCATGGCACCGCGGGACCCCAGCTGGTATTTTTATCCGGATTCTTCCTGGTACAACTGGTTGTTTGAAACCGGCTATGAATTCGAAACGCCGATCCCGCGCATCACCAAGCAAGGGGTGGAGCCCCACGCTCCCACCGGTTATCGCACCATGGATGCCCGCTCAATGTTTTTCTATGGCGTCACCGGCATCACACCGGCCATGGCCATGCGTCTGACGGGCATCGGCTCCCAGTATCTGTTGGCGTTGACCGATGCGGACAAGCAATATTTTGACGGCGCCAAGACCTACAAAATAACCCTGCCGAAAGGCATTCCCGCGGAGAAGTTCTGGTCGCTGACCCTGTACGACAATATGACCCGTTCCATGTTGGCCACGCCACAGCGTTTCCCCCGTGCCGGCAGCCAAAGCTACCCTTCCCCGGCAGCGCAAGCCAATGCCGACGGCTCGATCACGGTGCACTTCTCACCCAAGCAACCGAAGAACGTTAAACGTGGCAACTGGATCCAGACGGACCCGAACAAAGGCTGGTTTGTGATTCTGCGTCTATACAGCCCGTTGCAGCCATTCTTTGATAAGAGCTGGCGCCCCAGTGAAATCGAGCTAGTGAACTAGTATCACAAACTGGGTGCCCCTTTGCTGACTCCACCCGGGCTATTCCTGGATGAGTCCGGGTCAGGAAAGCGGCGCCCAAACCCTTCCAGCGGCAATTGCACCGCATTGGTCAGGTAACTGACCGTGCGGTAGTAACCGGCCAGCATCAGCAGTTCCAGCATGGCGTTTTCGGAATAGTCCGCGCGCAGTTGTGTCCACAGGGTTGCGTCCAGGGTGCAGGTGGCGTGCAAGGCGTCGCACAGCTGGATCAGCCGTTGTTCCGGCGCTGCCCAGCACGCATCCCCGCTGTCTCCATGGACCAGGGAATACAGTTGCTCATCACTTAACTGGACGCGGGGTGCAAAGAACGCCGCGTGCACTCCCCATTCGTATTCGGAGCCGCATTGGGCGGTGACCCGGTGAATGACGATCTCCCGTTGCCGCAGGGTCAGGTGGCCTTTGTCCAGCAGCCCTCCGGCAAAAAACCGGCTGAACAGGCGCTGGTCCCGGGCCAGGGTGGTGAACAGGGTCAGCGGTGGAACCCCCGGCGGCATGATCCGGTCCAGGGCGGCTTGGGTGTCCTCAGTGAATGGGGGTGATGCCGGTTCGATACGTGGCTGCATGGGAGGCTCCATCGTGCTATGATTTTCATAGCAGATTAAAGGTGGTGCTATGAAAAGTAAAGCAAAAGGTTCCCAGCGCCTGGGCCCCCAGGTAGGCCAGCCGGTGCGGGGCTCCAGCAGTGGCAGGCCCATTATGGTGGTGCTGGACCTGCTGGGGCGGCGCAGTGCCCTGCGCCTGTTGTGGGAGTTACGGGAAGGAGCGCCCCTGACTTTTAGGGCGTTGCAGGAGGCGGCCGAGACCAATCCCAGCCTGCTCAATACCCGCCTCAGGGAATTGCGTGAGGCGGGTATTGTCATACATCAGGGTGAAGGCTATACACTCACGGCTTCCGGACTGGACTTGCTGCAGGCATTGAGCCCGCTGGCCCAATGGGCAGAGGTCTGGGGTGAGCGGGCATTGAAAGAGCACAGACCAAAAGGCAAACCTGAATGATAGACGTGTTGGCGATTTTCATAACATTCTTTGCGGTAATCGATCCGATTGGGACCATTCCAGTCTTCATTGCCGTGACGGACCAATACGACCCCAAAGAAAAACGCCGCATCGCGTTGCTGGCGAGCGTGTTTTCCGCCGGGATACTGTTGTTCTTTGTGGTGGTGGGGGAGCTGATTCTGAAGGCCCTGTCCATCCCGCTGCCGGCATTCCAGATCTCCGGTGGCATAGTCCTGTTTCTGTTTGCCTTGAATATGATTTTTGGCGACAGCAAACCCGAAGAGGAAATCAAACTGCTGAAGAAAGATCAGCGGGAGACCGCAATTTTTCCCCTGGCGGTGCCTTCCATTGCCAGCCCGGGGGCAATGTTGGCCGCGGTGTTGCTGACGGAAAACGCGTTGTTCAGCATCTGGGAGCAGGCGCAGACGGTGCTGGTGATGCTGTTGGTGATTCTGCTGGCCTATGTGCTGATGTTGATGGCTGGCTGGATCAACAAGCTGATCGGCAGCAGTGGCGCCAGCGTGGTGAGCCGTATCATGGGATTGTTGCTGTCCTCGGTGGCCACCACCAATATACTGACCGGGTTGAGTGAATATTACGATCTGCTGAAAGGATAAGTTAGGACTGCCAGCCGCTGCATAGAACCGTTACAGCGAGTTTTCTTTCGGAGGTGACGACTGCCCGACGGCTTCCACTCGATTACGGCCTTGGGATTTGGCTTGATACAGCAGGTCATCCGCCATTCGCAGCAGGGCTTCGTGCTGGTCGCGCTGCAGTGGGGTTTCGCTGGCCAGTCCGATGCTGACCGTGACACGGGTGCTTTGTCCGCTGTAGCGAATCACCTGTTTTTCAAACGCGACGCGAATTTTTTCTGCCACAATCAGGGCGCCTTCCAGATCGGTGTTGGGCAGTACCACCACGAACTCCTCGCCGCCATAACGGACCGCGATGTCCGGTGGGCGGCGGGTACAATTCTCCAGAAGCCGGCCTGCTTCACACAGGCAGTGGTCACCGAACTGGTGGCCGTAGGTGTCGTTTAACTGTTTGAAATAATCAATGTCCAACATCAAGACAGACAGCGGAGTCTTGTCACGGTAGGCGCGGCGGTATTCATTGGGCAGGGCTTCGTTGAGGAAGCGACGATTACGCAGGCCGGTCAGGTCATCTTTGGTGTTCAGATCCCGCAGTAACTGGTTGGCCTGTTCCAATTCCTGGGTGCGCTGGGTGACCAAGTCGTCCAGGTCCTGATTCAGTTTTATCTGCGAGCTCAGCAGTTCCTGTTGCGCCAGGGCGGTTTCTTTCTGTGCCTTTTCCCGCAGTCGCCGTTCATTGTGCACCATGTCCGCCAGACCAATGGAAAACAGAATCAACTCGAAAGCGGAGCACCATTTCATTACCACCGGCGCAATGTGATAAAGCGGTATGATTTTTTGTGAGGTAAGCGCAGTGAACAGGACGCTGATGATCACCGCGCCCTGCCCCAGGCAATAATAAATGGCCGGGCGGTAACCGGCCATCAGGCTGCGGATGGCGGCGCCGATCAGGGAAACGGCGCACACCACCGTAATGCCCGCCGTGAGTTTGGCGGACAGCGGTATGGGCAGAAAAAACAGCGTGGGAATCAGTGCCATGCACAGCAGGGCCAGCACTTGAAACAGGCGGTGAAAATAGGGCTGGCTGCTATGGGTTTTGAGGTAGGCCATGCCAAACAGGATCACTGAGATGCCTGAGGTGTAACTGAACAGGTACACCGGAATTTGTTGAAAGGCCAGACTCTCCGGCCAGAAGCGGAAGGTAAGTCCGGTGATGCTGGTATTGAACAGCATGATGTTGAACACCATCAGCACATACAAGCCATACACCCGGGAACGAATTCCCAGCCACAGGAACAGGTTGTAAATGCCGAGTCCCACCGTGATACCGATGTAGATGCCGTCCAGGGTGTCCAGAGTAAAGCGTTGGTCAATGAACGACTGCTCGGTCTGCAGGGTGACCGGGATGAACAGGGAGCTGTTGGAAAAAATACGAATGTATATTTCGCCGGTTTCCCCGGGCGTTAAAGCTAAAGGAAACACATAATTGTTCAGGTTAAAATAGCGCTGCGAAAACAGGTAGATGTCACCGGTAACCATGGTGAAAAGCTGATTCTGCCGTTGATGGAAAAACTCCACGTTGTCCAGCAGGGGATAGTCCACGGTCAGGTAAAAGCGGTCTTCGCGGTTGTCGGCGGTGTGGGACAACAGGTCATTGCGCAATTTGAAATACAGCCAATACGTGCTGTCGTTATAGCCCAGCTGCAAATGGTCTTCGTCAACGGCTTTGAAGCGGCCTGCCTGCAGGGCAGCCTTGACATCTTGCAGGTCCATGCGGTGGTCCGGGTCTTCCAGCAACATGAGCTGTTTTGACAGCGTCAGGCTGCTGTGCTGGTCCTTGATGCTGACGACAGAATCCGCGCGCAGGCCGGTTGCTGATGTGCATACGGCGACCACCAGCAGCAGGCTGAACAATGTGTGGAGCGGCAGTGCTCGCGCAAGAAAACGATGCATGTATCGGTGGTTCGCAGTCCGAAGGTTAGGCGAAACAGTTATTGTTTAATGTTTCACCCAGTATAGACGAGTTTCTCCGGGCTCCGTTTTTTGAAGTTATATAAAGAGGTGAGTTTATGTCGAATGGTAATTACGTAATGGATATGTGGCAGAAATTATCTCCGCTGCCGGGCGGTAAGTTTCTGCTGTCACAGGTGATTTCCCGTAAAGCCCCGTACTTCAAAACCGTGAGTGCCACCATTGAGGAGCTGCGCCCCAACTACGCCCGGGTGAGCATGAAGAAGCGGCGTGCAGTGCAGAATCACATCGGCACCGTGCACGTGATTGCTATCTGCAACCTGCTGGAGATGGCCATGGGGGTGTGCGCCGAAGCCTCCATTCCCAAGCACCTGCGCTGGATTCCCAAGGGCATGTCGGTGGATTACACCGCCAAGGCCGGCTCGGATATTACCGGGGTGGCGGAGATCAACCCGGAGGACTGGAAGCCCGGTGATCTTGAAGTCAAAGTCACCGCCAGCGACAGCAACGGCACCCCCGTGGTGGTGGGTGTCATCAAGTTGTGGATCAGCGAGAAGAAATAACCCCTAACGGGGTTAAGGTGTAATTGCGGCGCAGTCCACATTTTGTTGGACGACCGGGGCAGGAATCTTTGGAATAGCGGCTATAGTGATACTATGTCGTTATTAAACAACCGGCTACAGAGCCTGCTCAGCCTGAAAGGCCTGCTGCTGATCAGCGGAATTCTGTTGGTATCCGGAGTCATCAGGCCCGATTCGGCGCTGCTGCTGGAACGCTGGTATTACCAGCTGGGACAGCGTCTGTCCGCCCCCGCCACCCTGCCTGCCGATATTGCCCTCATCGAACTGGAAGCGGAATCCGTGCTGCAACTGCAGCGCGACCCCGGTCAGTCTGATGTGTTGCCCTTGCTGCTGCAGCCGGGCCCCCTGGTGGGCATGGTGCTGGATCATCCCTTGCGGGAGCAAAATGTGGCCGCGGAACGCCTGCTGAACTGGCTGGAAAAATCCGCCACAGCACCGGAAGCGGTGCAGGCCTGGCAGGAACAAAACCGCCGCTTCCAACACTTGCAGCAACGGCTGCAGCGCGGCGACATCCTGTTGGGGCTCACCGCGGCCGGCGTCTCCGCCTTTCCGGAACAGGCTTATCCATTGGTGCTGCAGGACAGCCTGCCCTGGGAGGCCGTGGGCTGGATTCCGGAGGCCATGCTGGGCCGGCTGCGGTCCTGGCTGGATGGGCGTAATCAGTTACAGGCCGCCGCCTGGCCGGTGGACCCCCGCCTGCAGGGTCCGGCCTATCGGGCGGTGGACAGGGCGCTCACCGATGGCCCCCGCCAATTGATCTGGGAACAGGAATCCCAGCTGCACCCGGGATTGGCGTTGGCCCTGTATATGCGGCAACTGGCTCGCACCCTGGAAATCCAGGAAGAACCCACAGTGCGGTTCGACAAGGCGTACGCCATTGAGATGGCGCACATTGCCCAGCCCATCAGCCGCAGTGGCAGCGCCTGGATTCCCACCAGCGTCCACCCGCTCAAACACTACAGCCAGGCCCAGGCCCTGGCCCGCCCGCCCGCGGAGTCGGTGTGGATCATGGCCACCGACGTAAGCCTGGGGGAATCCATTGCCGCCACCCTGCTGGCCCTGCAAAACCAGCAGACCCTGGTGCGGCCTTCCTGGGGGCACTGGCTCAGTGCCGGGTTGGTGGTGTTGGGCCTGCTTTATCTGTTGTGGATTCAACCCCTGTTCCGCCCCGCCATGGCCATCATGACAGCGGCTGTGATCCTGCTGACCCTGAGCGTGATTCAGGTGGCCTGGCAGTTGAGCTACCAGCAGATCCTGCCGTTGCCCCTGGTGATGGCCTGGTTTACCGTCGGCAGCGCCCTCATGCTGTTGTGGCGTGTCCGGCACCGCCAGTGGACCCAGTTGCAGTGGGAGAACCACAACATCAGTTATCAGTTGGGCCAGCAGTGGTATCAGCAAGGCCGGCTGGAGGAAGCCCTTGCCGCCCTGCGCCCCTGTCAATCCACCGAAGCGGTGTTGACCCTGCTCTACGACATTGGTGTGCAGCAGGAACGCAAGCGTCAGTACCAGGAAGCGGCCCGCACCTACGGCGTACTGGTGGCGCGCAAACCCAAATTCAAAGACGCCCGCAAACGCGCGGACGCCCTCCAGCAATTGTCGGAACCGGTGCAGGTTAGCACCGACTTTGCCGCCACCCACAGCCTGGTGATGCCCTCCCAGGATTTGAACAAACCGGTGTTGGGCCGCTATGAAATCGAGCGTGAACTGGGCCGCGGTGCCATGGGCGTGGTGTACCTGGGGCTGGACCCGAAAATTGCCCGCCGGGTGGCCATCAAAACCCTGAGCTATCGGGAATTTGATACGGCGCAATTGAACGTCATCAAGGAGCGTTTTTTCCGTGAGGCGGAAGCGGCGGGACGCCTCAATCATCCTAACATCGTGACCGTTTACGATGTGGGTGAAGAGACTGATCTGGCGTTCATTGCCATGGATTATGTGGAAGGCAAATCCCTGGATCGCTGGGTGGCGGAATCGGCGTTGCTGCCGATCCGTGAAGTCTACGAGATTGTGGCGGAAGTGGCGGAGGCGTTGGCCTATGCCCACCAGCAAAACATCGTGCACCGGGACATCAAGCCCGGCAACATCATGTACGACCAGAACAGCGGCCAGGTGAAAGTGGCGGACTTTGGCATCGCCCGCATCGTGGATGATTCCAAAACCAAAACCGGGGACATGCTGGGCAGTCCGGTGTACATGTCGCCGGAGCAATTGAAAGGGGCCAAGGTCACCGGTGCCAGCGACGTCTACAGTCTGGGGGTCACGCTTTATCAGTTGCTCACCGGCGCCCTGCCCTTCAACGGTGACAGCATTGCCAATCTGGCATATCAGATCCTGAATAAAAAATACATCAGCGTGCGGGAGTTGCGACCGGAATTGTCCGCCGGGGTGGTGCGGGTGGTGAATAAAGCCCTGCAGAAAGAACCGTCCAAGCGTTATGAATCGGCGGCGGATATGGCCAGCGCCCTGCGTGGGTTGCTCACCCGAGAGTTTGGCCGCAGTGACAGCAGGAAGGCCAGCTGATGGATATTTTCGGGGTGACCGACATCGGCTGTGTGCGTAAACAGAACGAGGACTGCATTCATTGGCAGGCGTTACCCCGGGATCGTGGTTACCTGGCGGTGCTGGCGGACGGCATGGGCGGTTACGGCGGCGGGGCCCTGGCCAGCAAGTTGGCGGTGGAATACTTTACCAAGTGTCTGCTGTCCACCTTGGAATTCCAGCAGGATTTCAGCAATGACAGCATGCGGCAGATGATGGAAGAGGCCGGTGCCCTGGCCAACAACGCTATTCGCCAGGAACGCAATGCCCACCCGGACTTTCAGAAAATGGGCACCACGCTCATTGCCATGCTGGTGCTGGATGGCCACTACTGGCTCATGCACGTGGGTGACTCCCGTTGTTATTGTTGCGGGCAGGATGGCTTGCAGGCCCTGACCCGGGATCACAGCCTGGTGCAGGAACTGGTGGACAAAGGCAGCCTGACAGAGAAAGAGGCGGAGCGGGCACCGTTCCGCAATATGCTCACCCGGGCCCTGGGGCCGGACCGGGGGGTGCAATTCAGTTTCGCCAAACATCATTTCCATAGCGGGGAATCCTGGCTGTTGTGTTCCGACGGTCTTTACAACACCCTGGACCCGAAGTTGATTGATCACTGGATGCAGGCAGGCTTGTCCGCCCAGGAAACCGCAGCCGCCCTGGTGCGGGAAAGTGTACGCCAAAATGCACAGGACAATGTCTCTGTGATTGTCATAAAACAAGATGCCACAAGCAGGAGTAAACACTATGGCCATATTAGCGCAACTGGTCGATGATGTGGTGGTCAGCAAGTTTGATCTGAAACCCGGCCGCCTCAGTATCGGTCGCCACCCGGATAATGATGTGATGATCGATGACATATCGGTGAGTGGTCATCATGCCATTATTGAAGTGGTGGCGAGCAAGTATATGGAAGGCACCCTGGAGTTTTTTATCGTGGATAAAGGCAGTAAAAACGGCACCTTCATCAACGAGCAATCGGTGTTGGAGCGGGAACGGCTGGTGGATGGAGATGTGATTCGCCTGGCCTGGAACAAGTTCAAACTGATTGATGACAACGGTAACCCGTTGGCCAGCACCGCCCACGTATTGCAATAACGGACGCTTACAAGATTACCGGATACGCTCATAGAACCCCCTGCTGAAACTGTGTATCATTTTTAGCGTCAACCCGAAGCGGGTGACCCAGGATGCACAGTTTCAGAAACCTTGCTGCCAGTGATTGTGACGTCAGTAAGTTCAATCAATTGGGGAACACAACGTGTTAAAGAATGCTTACGGAGCGGCCCGCTTGGCCGTCGTGTTGGGGGCGACCCTGTTGTCGGCCTCGTGCAGCACGCAGTACGGCCCGAAATCGGCCCAGGGTGGATTCATGGAAAAGCGCATGAATACCACTACCTATGCCCTTACCTTTGAAGCCGGCCAGTTTGCCAGCCCCTTTGCCTCCCTGAATGAACTGGTGCCGTTGTGGAAACAACGGGCGGCGGAACTCTGTGAAAGCGAAGATTTCTTCTACGACATCGAAACCGATACCCTGACCCAGAACCATACGCTGTTCGGCACTCAGGTCGCATACGGTTATGTGTATTGCAACACCAAAATCGTGGACACCCGCAAGCAGGAACACGATGCGGCCTTTACCATGTTCCAGAACATTACCGATTCCGCGTTGACCTATCGTGACATTACGCCCTGGTGGGAACAGTTGATGGCGTCCCGCTTTGAGGATCTGGAGCGCGCCCTGGCGCAAACCCAGGCGGAGTTTCGCCGGGGTGATGTGGGTGAGGCGGAATTCATTCGCTTGATGAGTACCTTCGGTCGTATCAATCCGGCGGCGAAAGCCATGTTGGACGATTGGATCACGCAGTATCCACAATCCGCGTTTGCCTATTATGCCCGGGCCAGGCACTTGTACAGTATGGCCTGGCATTACCGCGGACACCTGAGTTGGGCGGAGGTGACGCCGCAGAACCGGATCAAGTTCAAGGACACTCTGCAGCTGGCCAAAGCCGATATTCAAAAGGCCATTGCACTGGACCCCAACCAGGTGCTGTTCGCCAAATTTGAGCTGGACACGGTGCGGGTGGAAGGGCTGCCGCGTTCCGCAGTGCAGGCGGTCTATGAGCAGGCCGTGGGCCGGTTTCCGCAATCCATCGAGATCCGGCTTCCCTATCTGTATTTTCTGGAACCGCGTTGGGGTGGTTCCAGACATCAGATGCGGCAGTTTGTGGATGACAGCGTCGCGCAGCACGCGGAGTTCAGTGCTCTGGAGGCCGTCATGCTGGCGGAAGAGGGAGATGAAAAACTGGCGGACAACCAGTTCGAAACAGCCATTGAGCTGTATGAGCGTGCCATCGACATTGCGCCATTCCCTTACATCCATCACCAGCTTGGCATTGCCCGGGAGAAGCTGGGGTTACTCAAGGCTGCCATCGAAAGCTATGGGATGGCGGCATCACTCTCCCCCTACTATTACCCTGCCTATGAAGGGATGACCCGCTGTTACCTGGTGCGCAATCAGGTGGTGGACGCCCTTGGCACCACGGTGACGTTGACCGCGCTCAACAACCAGAACCCGGCGTTGTACGAGTTGCAGGGGGATCTGTTCTACGGCATGCGCCGGTATCCGGATGCACTGATCAGCTACAAAAAGGCGGCATTGCTGACCGAGATGAACGGCAAATACCGGCACAAGGCCCGCATGGCCGAGTATCAGCTGGACATTCGCGATCAGGATGATGCCGCTGAGCAACAGAGCAAGGAAGTTTCTTTGTAACAACGGCTAATCCACTACGTCTATTCTCCGGGCGCCATTGAGGGCGCCACTTCAGACTAATAAACAGCAAAAGAAGAAAAGGAGAATTTCATGAGTGTGTTGTCGTTGGTTCGTCATGGCCTGTTGGCATTGGGGGTATGCTGGCTCACAGCCTGCAAGTTCAGTGTGTTGGAACAGCAGGGTCCCCGGGAACCGGAGTTTGAACGCATTGGTGCCAGCCAAAGCATTGTGTTTATCCACGGCATGTACCTGACGCCGGATGCCTGGGCTCCCTGGCAGGATTTTTTCGAAGCACAGGGCTACACCACTTATGCGCCGGCCTGGCCTCTGCACGAGCTCAGTGTGATGGAGCAGAATCAACAACACCCCAGTGCGGCATTGGGCGAGTTGACGCTGGAAGATGTGCTCAACCGCTATCGTAATTTTTTGCTGGAGCTGGACGAGAAACCCATTGTGATCGGGCATTCCATGGGGGGACTGATTGCCCAATTGCTGCTGCAGGAAGGCCGCGTGAGCGGTGCGGTGGCCCTGCATTCCGCGCCACCCTATGGGGTGATCAGTGCGGAGCCTGCGTTCCTCAAGGCCAACTGGGCCATGCTTAACCCCTTGATTCCCGCCGGTGAACCCCAGCAGTTGACTCTGAAGCAGTTTCAGTACGGATTTGTAAACGGTATGGATGCCGAGCAACAGCAGGCTGTGTTTGAGCGCTTTGTGGTGCCGGAATCCCGTCGGGTGGGGCGTTCCACACTGACCCGGGCGGCCAGCCTGGACCTCGCTGTGGCGCGGGGGCCGTTGTTATTGGTGGCCGGAGGTGAGGACCGGACGATCACCGCCCGTTTGAATTATGCCAACTTTGATGCGTATGAAGCGACCCCAGCCATCACCGATTACCGGCAATACCCGGAGCGGAATCACTGGACCCTGGGCATGGCGGGGTGGGAAATCGTTGCCGGGGATGTATTGGACTGGATCGAACAGCAACGCTGAACCCGAATTTGCTTTTCATTCTGCGAATACTTGGTATTGCAAAAAGCAACTAGGCTTAAAATACAATGACTTAAAGTTGGCCCACCAATTGCTATCTGTCCTGGAGTAACCCTCTCTGGAAATCGAATCAGGATAGCGCAACGTGTTGGAGCCAAATCTAAAGCAGTCTGTTGACGTCAAGTGGAGCCCCCTTCTGGCAACGCTTCTGTGTTGTTTGTTGTGGGGCTGTACCCAGCATCACGCATTGCAGTCTCCCGGCAACCCATCGGGTAAGCAGTACGGTACCCCGGAGCAAGCCGGTGAAGTGCTGGAGCAGGCGGCACCCGCCTCCACAGTCTTCGCTTCAAACCTGAACTGCCAGGCCAGCGCCACCCAATATGCCCCCCGCCATTATCGGGTGGATAGTATCCTCACCGACTTGAAGAACACCGCGCCGGCCCACCATTCCGGGTTCAACCAGGACATGGCCCTAAGCCCGGGGGACATCATCGAGCTGCAGATTGAAAATGGCGAAGGCTTCAGTGGTCGTTATGTTCTGAATCCTCGCGGTGTCATCAATCTGCCTATGGTGCGCCCGATCAATTTGCGGGGCATGGACAGCATAACCGCAGCGGAAAAGATCGAACTGGCGCTGGTGCGGGGTGAGATCTTCCAACCGGCGACGGCGGCGGTGCACGTGCATGTCTTAGAGTGGTCAGAGATCGATGTGACTGTGTTGGGAGCAGTGTTCCAGCCTGGTCGCCAGTACATCAACAGCAAGACCATCAACAACCACATTGTGGAGAAGATGACTGCGTTTGGCGATTACTCCAATACCCGCATGCTGTCGGAAGCGCTGCGGGCGGCGTCCGGCATTCGTCCGGATGCGAAGATTGACCAGGTGATTCTGGTGCGCAACGGCTGGCAGGTGGAACTGGACATGAGCGGTATTTTCACTGGCCAGAGCGTGACTGATGTGCCGCTGATTGCCGGCGACCAGATTGTGGTGCCCAGTACCGGCTGTTTCCAGCGCCATCTGGTGCGCCCCAGCCAGATCACCCCGAAAGGATTTCGTGTTTTCATGTCCAATCTGATCAAACCGGCGGAATCCAATTCCAACGCGGCGGTGGGCCGTTTCAGCAGCAATCTGCCCTATGGTTCGCGCCTGTTGCAGGCGGCGGTGTCGGCCAACTGTGTGGGCGGCACCCAATGGACCAACGCTCCCCGCAAAGTGGTCCTGGCCAGCAACAACCCCCTCACCGGTCAGTACCAGGTGATCGAACGCTCGGTGGAGGAGCTGATGCGGCAGGCCCATGATGAAACCGCCAATCCCTATCTGATGCCGAACGATGCGGTGGCCTGCTACGACTCCGATGTCACCAATCTGCGCGATGTAGCCCGTACGGTGATGGAAGTGTTGGTTCCGGTGCGGGCCCTGTAAGGACGTGATGATGAATCCGGTGGAAGCTCACAAGCAGCTGAAAATCCCGACGGACGCGGATCGGCGCCGGGCCCGTCGTCGTCAATTCCTGCGCAACCCCTACCTGTTGTGGGCAGCGGTCTGCTACGGCCTGGTGACGGCGGTGTTGCTGGTGTATCTGCGTCAAACGCCAATGTACAGCAGTTCCATGGCCCTGGTATTACCGGGCTCCGGATCGTCCAACAGTGTGCGTCTCAATGAAGTGGGCCACGTGTCATCCAGCACTCAATCCCCCTATTCCAGCGCCACGTTCAACCCGCGGGTGAACTATCGGGAAATACTGAAAAGCCGCGAGGTACTGAAGACGGCGGCTAGCGCAGTGGAGCTGCCGCTGGAAGTGTTTGGCTTGCCGCGCATCAAACTGACAGAACAAACCAGTATCCTCAGTGTTGAACTGCGGGCGCCCAGCGGCTCCCTGGCTCAGGCTAAAGCGCTGGCCTTGTACGATGCGTTTCAGGATCACCTGGATGCGCTGCGTAAAGATGAAGCCCAACGTCGGGATGAAAGTATCATGAAGGTACTCGATCAGTATATTGAGCGGGTCAATGTCACCCGGCGGGCCCTGGTGGAGTTTCAGCAGCGTTCCCTCCTGGTATCAGAAGAGCAATTGCAGCAGCATACCCGGCATCTGTCGGAGTTGCGCTCGCAGATTCACTCTTCCCAGGCGGAAGAACAGCACCTGCGCAATATGGTGGCGCAGTTGAGCTATGACCTGGGCGTGTCTCCTGACTTGGCAGGGCGAGCGTTCAAACTGCAAACCGATGCGCAGTTTGTAGGGCATCTTAAAGAGCTGGATGAGAGTGCCAAGCAGATCAGCGAGTTTTCGTCGGTGTGGGGGCGCAACCATCCCAAGGTGAAAGCCAGCGAAACCCGTCTGGTGAAGGCGGAAAAAGCGGCCTACGATCGCAGCGCCACCATTCTGGGAATGGGCCATGCGCAAATGCTGCATACGGTGAACCTCAACGCCAGTCCCCAGCGTGCCAACCTTTTCAAAGAGCTGATCGGCTCGTATGCCCAGGTGCAGGGTATCCATGCCCGAGTGGATGACCTGCGCCTGACTGAACAGCGGCTGCAGGATGAGCTGCGCATTCTGGCCCGGGAAGCCACTGAGCTGAAGCGCCTGCAACGTGAGCACGATCTGGCGGAAGCAGTCTATACCTCGGCTGCTGCAGAGTTGGAAGCAGGCAAGGCGGACATCTTCGCCTCTTATCCTGTGGTGCAACTGATGACCGCGCCCAATGATCCGCTTCAGAAAACGAGTCCAAGCCTGAAAGTGGCAGCGGCCGGGGCGATACTGGGCTATGTGTTCATCAGCGCGGTGCTGATCATCATCTGGCAGCGGGAATTCCTCCTTGCCCGCCTTCTCAACCGTTCCTGATCCGTTTCCATCCTGCAAACCGGCCTGCTTTGCAGTTTGGGAATGGGTCTGGTAACGAGCGCAAAGCAAATTTGTTTAGATTTTGAAAATGCCATACTAATCAGTTGGTTGTGATGTTTTCTCGGACTGGCACGGGGTCTGCAAAAGTACTCTTACCCTTGACAGCAACTGACGAGCGTAATGCAGGCACCATGACCACCACTGCGATTCGACATGACACCGCGATCAGCCAAAACAGCGTCACCAGCACTGAGGAACGCCTCATCTGGATCGGCATCGTGTTCACCTACGGGTTCTACCTGACCGGTACCCTGTATGTGGTGGGTTCCCTGATCGGCTGGGCGCTATTGGCCGTGGTGTTGCTGCGGGCTTTTGTGGATGGGCGTTGGCCTGAGCGTGCGGTGGTTCCGGCGACCGTCTGGGTCTGGATCATCGGCATGCTGGTGATGTTGGTGGCGCTGTGGGTGGCGCATCACGATTACAACATGGGCACCGGCCAGACCATCAAATCCAGCATTGGCTGGGCCAAGGGCTGGGCATTGTTGGCGTTGTTTCCCTTGCTGGGGGCGGTCATCGACTTCAAGCCCGCCATTCTGATCCGCGCCTGTTGCGTGTTGGCCGCGCAGGCCATCGTCTTTGTGCCATTGGGGCTGGCTGGATTCATGGTGGGCCTGGATGGCCCCCTGTACCTGTCGCCTTTGAAAGCCATCGGCGGTCCCATCAGTACCTTCGAAGTGAACCTGTTCGGGATGAACCCGGAGTCCGGCCGTCCGCGTTGGCCCTTCTTTGCTCCCTGGGCGCCCGCCGCCGGTCTGATGGCCTGCATCTATCTGGTGATCTGTTCCCAGGAACGCAATCGTTTCTGGCGTAACGTCGGTTTTGTGGGGGCGTTGTTCATGTGCCTGTTCTGTCAGTCCCGTGCCGGTTGGGCCATCTTCGTCATGCTGATCCCCGCATTGATTGTGTTTCGTCGTCTGCCCTTGCCGATGGCGTTGCTGATGCTGGGCACGTTGGCCTGCGTGGTACTGCTGCTGGGCCAGCCCATTTATGAAGGCGTCATGGATTTGTACCAGCAGGCCAAGGATAGCCGCCCCGGTTCCACCCGGGTGCGGGCAGCGCTGGCGAACCTGGCGCTGCAACGCTGGCAGGCAGAGGCACCGATCTGGGGTCACGGGGTGATTGAAACCGGGCCCAAGATGGTGGAGTTCATGCCCATCGGCAGTCACCACAGTTGGTACGGGCTGTTATTTGTAAAGGGTCTGGTGGGGTTGTTCGCCCTGGCCGTTCCCATGGTGATCACGGCGTTGTATCTGGCGCTGGTGTGCGGCAACCGATCCGCCGTCTGGGTCAGTATTCTACTGATGACCATTCTGGTGTGTTACAGCTTTTTCGAAAACCTGGAAATCCTGGCGTATTTGCTTTGGCCCGCGTTGTTGTGGCTGGGCATGACGTTGAATCCGTTGAAAGAAGGAGAGCAATCCAATGACTAAGACATTTTTGATGGGCTACTACGGCATGCAGAACAGTGGTGACGACGCGCTGTTATGCGCTACCGCCATGGGCGCTAAACAGTATCTGGGGGCGCGTGAATTTTTCGTCAACTCCCCGCGCGCGCTGTCCGTGCCCGGTGTGGGTCACTTTAATGCCTTGCTGGCGGAACCGCAGCGGGTGCCTGGCAGTAATCGCTTTCGTCAGTACGGCGCGGCTTATCGCAGCAATCGGGTGATCTTCGGCGGTGGTTCGGTATTCCACAGTCGAAGGGATCTGGATCTGAACCGGGATCTGTTGAGTCTGGTGGGCGGTACCGGTCACCTGGCCCTGGGGGTGGGTATTGGCCCCTTCGACAGCGTGGCGGCGGAGCGCTCCTGCGCAAAGCTGCTGCAGCGTTTGAGTTTTGTGGGCGTGCGGGATGCTGCCAGTAAAGAGATCGCCGACGCCATCGCCCCCACTGCCCATGTGGAGCAGACCTTCGATCTGGCACCGTCGTTGTTGCAGCATCCGCGCTTTCATCTGCCGTCGCGGCGCCGCCATGGGATTGGTGTGTGCCTGTGCCCGAAAGAGCGGTTGCAAGGGGATTTGGTTACAGAGCAGGTCCGGCTCAAGCAAATTGCCCGTGCCCTGGACATGGCGCACTTTTACAGCGGCGAACCGGTTTACTTTCAGAATTTCAATGGCCACCCGCAATGGGGTGACGCCGCAGTACACCGCGAAGTGGCTGCAATGATGGACTCGCGGGTGCCGGTGCGGTTTGTGGATTACGATTCCAATCCGTTTAACGTACTGCAGCAGATGGCGGGTTATCGCGTCGTGCTCAGCATGCGTCTGCACGGTTCTATTTTCGCTTATATGACCGAGACCCCGGTGCTGTCCCTGAACTATCACCCGAAGTGTGAAGGATGGTGTGAACAGGCCGGCGTGCCCTCCCACCTGCGCTTTGACTGTGCCACATTGCAAGCCGACAGCCTCACCGATGAACTCTGTGAAGGCCTGGACGAAGGATTTGAACTGGCCCGCTTACCGGTGGCCCAGGCTGTGAATGCCTCTATCAAAAACTGGAGTAGTGATTATGTTGTTACGCATACCGACCATTTCCGTAGTTATTCCGCTGTATAACAAACGTGCCCATATTGAACGGGCGCTGCAATCGGTGTTCAGCCAAACCCTGAAACCCGATGAAGTGATTGTAGTTGATGATGGTTCCACCGACGGCGGCGGTGAGTGGGTTTTGCAGGAGTACGGCAGCCGGGTACGTTATCTGCGCCAGCCCAACGGTGGTGTCTCCCGCGCCCGCAATCGGGGCATCGCCGAAGCCAGCCACGACTACGTGGCGTTTCTGGACGCGGACGACCGCTGGGAACCGCATTTTCTGGAGGAGATTCACCTGTTGATCCATCGCTTTCCCAATGCCACCGCTTTCACCACCGCCTATCAGCTTGTGGTGGGTGATCAGGATTATGTGGACCCGGCAGTGCGGCGTCTGGCCTTGGGTGGCGTGCGTACCCTGCTGGACAATTTTTTTGAAGTGTGTGCCCACGGCGATTTGCCATTCCATATGTCGTCGCTGTGCATGACCAAAGCGCTGCTCAATGAACTGGGTGGCTTCCCGGAAGGGGAGCCCATGGGTGAGGATCAGGATCTGTTTAGCAAGGCGGCTTTGCGGGGTGCCCTGGCCTACAGTCGCCGGGTTTCCTCCTTCTATCACATAGATGCGGACAACCGGGCCTGCCTGCACAACATCCCAGAGCAGGAGTGTCCATTCAGCCAGCGTTTGGCCAACCTGGCCGAGCGTGGTGAACTGGCACCGGAATTGCGGGAATCCATCCTGGACTATACGGCAGGTCACCTGCTGCATGTGGCCTCCCTCAACATTCGCGCCGGTAATCTCAGTGCCGCGCGCCGCTTGCTGGAGGACGACCGCTGCCGGCGTCGTTGGAAACGTTACCTGTGGTGGCAAACCCGTTATCTGTTGGCCAGTATGCGGGAGCGCCCTGCGATGGCAGCGTGAGGAATACGGTTGTCTGAACAGGCAACAGGAGAAGAACAGGACCCCGGTAGTGCACCGGGGTTTTTTATTGGTAGTTCAAAAAATCGGACAGGTGCAGATCGGCGAACAGGTCAATCCCCAGCACGGATTTGAGCAGATAGAGGACCAACAATAACAGGGGCGTTAACATACTGAGTATGATGTACACGCTGAGCAGGGCGCTGCCCATGGCGGCGTGGCGCCGACGTCGCTCTTCCTGGTTGCGGGTTTGCGAGCGCTTGTCTCGCCCCATCAGCAACACGAAATAAATGCGGACAAAATAAAGCGGGAAGGTGCCACGGAGATCGATCGGGTGTTTCTGGTAAGGGCGACTGGCGCGAATCGCGTTCTCGATGGCAGTCACCTGGCGGGGGGTGAAGGTGGAACGAACGGCCGGATCGATCTGCTGGTAAACGTGGTGGGTGAAGGCGTCGGTATGCTGGTCGATATTGATGCTCATCGGGGTGACCTTGGAATCAGGGGTTCGACTGTTAGTGGTTGGCAACTGAGGTGGCCGTGATGGCATTCAGCTGCTTGCCCCAGCGGGACCACCATGCGGGTATCAGGCACAGTAGCCCCATGACCACCCAGCCGCCACTGACGCTGAGCACCAGGCAGGCCATGGCCAGGGGCGAATCCGGCGTGAACAGGACCAGGGTGGCCAGGAGTACAGTACTGCATAGTGTGATGTAACCCAGCTCGCGGCCAACCCGGTGTTGTACCCGCCAGGTTAAGGCCAGCAGGTCGGCGATCAGCACCGGAATGGCGACCAGACACATCAGCTGGGCCACGTCGATGGCAGCTTGCCAGCGATCACCGAACAGCAAGGTGATGTACCAGGGCGCCAGTAAAGCCTGCAACAGATACAACACCAGAATGGCGGTAGTGACCATAACGCAGAGACGCAAGGCCCGCGGCCACTGCCCGGCACGATGCTGCTGGCTCAGATAAGGATAGGAACCGGCCAGGTACGCGGCGCTGAACGACTGGCTGATGCCGATGCTGGCGCTCTTGGCAAAACTGTACAGGCCGAACAGTTCGGGGCTCAACAGGCGGGCGGCAAACAGGGAATCCGCTTGCCAGCGCAACGCCCGCACCAGCTCGCTGCCGAACACCTTGCTGGAAAAGCCCAACAGTTGACGCAGGGTGAGCACATCCAGCACCGGACGTACCCGGATCGGCATCGACCGCAAAAACAACATAACCCAGAATACGGCGGCGGCCACTTTGCTGTAGGCGATCATGGCCAGGCTGGCATCCAGTAACACCAATGCCGCCACCAGAATGTTTTCGAATGCGATGCAGGAGCCGGAAGCAATGCCGAAGTAGCGCATGCGATTGGCCCGTTGCAGGCGGAATACTTTGATAGACACTAATGGGTAAATAACATGGGCGAGGGCCATGGTCACCAGCAGCGATTCAATGTCGGGGTTGGAATAGAACGCAGCCAGAAAAGGGGCGATGGCGATTTGTAACGCCGCCACCGACAGGGCGATGCTCCATTGCAGGGTGAGGGCATTGCCAGAGATCCGTTCCAGATCATCGTCACGGCATTGGATCACCATGGCGCCGGCACCCAACTGGGTAAATACCCGTAGAATTTCGTGGCACATCAGGGCCAGCATGATGCTGCCGTATTGTGCGCTGCTGAAACTGGCAGCCAATACAAACAAAGTGAGGAAACGTGAGGCCCGTGACAGGATTTCCGCCACCATCATCCAGGAGAGGTTACCCAGCAGGGCATTGCAACGCAGGCGTGCGACAACATGTGCGATCATGAGACTGCTCGTATATTCAGGTTGGGTGCAGAGTGCTGTTGAAACTGCGGGTAGTGCTGAAACACCCGGCGACTGAGCTGTTCCAGGTTTTGGTGAAAGCCCGCTTGCGGCCAAGGCAGGTGAGCGCGCACCACACCCAGCAGGCGGGCACCGTGAAAAAGGGTGCGCCCCAGTCCGGAGTGAAGGGGATTGGCCTGGTGGTGATGCTGTAACGGACCGGCGCTGAAATGACGGATATAGTCGTCCAGCTCCGGTCGCTGATTGTTATTCCATTTTTGATCCAGATAGTGAACACAGGAAGCAGTACGACACAGCTGAATCAGGTGACCGTTCTCGCCCCAGCCCACATCACAGTCCGCGTCCACAGGCGTGGTGGCCAGGTGTAATGCAGAGCGCAGTAAATGCTCCGTGTCCGGGTGACGTCGCAGGATCAGCACGCCAGAGTTCAGGCGTCCGCTGAAGCCCCGTGCCCCATATAAATGGCACCCTGGTCGTTGCACGGTTTCCACCGCCGGTGTGTGGGGCGCTACCCGGGTGTCTGCGTCCAGAAACACCACCCACTCATATCCGGAGACCAGAGCCTCCAGGGCCAGCCGGATTTTGAGCCAGCAGACTTCGCGACCCAGCGTACTGAGCCCCGGGTGGCGCACCTGCACGTAACCATAGCCGTGACGCTCTGCGTAGTCCGCATGGGTTGCGCTCAGGTTCCGGTACAGCCATTGATAGCCGTTCAGGGCAATAGAGAACACCAGGACAGAGGTGGCCTGGGCGCGGGCTGAGGTGTTCATGAGCGCTGACCAAACCATTGGGTGCCCAGGTTGAACAGGCGCTCAAACCAGGCTTGCGGCAGTAGGCTGAGATAGGCCGCGCCATAGGTAAGCAAAGTTTTGGTGGGTTCGCGCCACAGAATGCGCGCATCCCCGGCCAGGGCTGCGTGCACCAGTTTCAGGGCAGTGGTGCCCTGGCCAGACTTGATGGCACGCCGGGCCAGATACAGTTTCTGGAACGCACAGGCCAAGGGGAACCAGCGCGTATAAAAATCTGGATTCAGGGCACGGTTCTTGTTTACAGAATAGAGCCAGGCCTGATATTGCTTGTCCAGGTTGGCAGATAATCCCGATGCATTGACGCGGTAGTAGGTGAGGGCCTGACCGATGCCTTCGAACTGATAATCGGTGGTCAGTGCCAGGCGCAGCCAGAACTCTACGTCTTCCGATTGACGCATGGTTTCATCGAAGTATTCGATACGCTGTGGATCAGCCTGCGCCGGTCGTGCCACCGCCAGCAACATGGACTTGCGCAGTACGGCGGCGGAGCCGTTGCCCACCGGATTGCGACAGAAAATATCAGCGGCATCGATGTGGGTGAGCTTGGGAAACTGGCCCAGGCCCATGGACTTGCTGTGGTCGTCCATAAACAGACTGGCGGAATAACTAACCCCCAATCGTGGATTGCTGCTCAGGTGTTTGAAGTGCTGTGCCAGCTTGGTGGGGTGCCAGGCGTCATCGGAATCCAGCAGCGCAATATACAAACCACGGCTGGCGTTGATGCCGGTGTTGCGGGCTGCGGCCAGACCGCGGTTTTTTTGCCGCACAATGCGGATGCGCGGATCGTTGAAGCGTTGCACCCGTTCAATGGAACCGTCCGGTGAACCATCGTCGACACAGATGATTTCAAAGTTGTGATAGGTCTGGTTCAGCACCGACTGAATGCATTCTTCGATGTAGCGTTCTACGTTATAAACCGGAATGACGACGGAGAAAATAGGCTTGGTGTGAATGTTCGGCATGATGCACCTCCGCTTAATTAAACTGATGGGTCAAACTGGTGCCGTCGATGGTCACCAACTGCTTGTTCTCAAACCCCATGGCGTCGAGCACCAGCAACAGTTGTTGACCATGATCCGGTATGTCGAGCTGGCGGTTGAACAGACCATCGGCATTGGTAATGCCACGGGTCAGCAGTTCCGCCTGGTCCATGAGTTCGTCATTCCACTCAGTGATGGTACCGGGAATCAGGTACACCGAAATCCGACTGTAGGTGAGCGGGGCGTTATCACCGTCCACCGCGCTGATGTACAGCTGGATGTTCTGGCTGGAGCGAAAATCAAATACCGGTTCCACATACAGATCGTCGGAGGCATTGGCAGCGGACAACAGGCGTGAACCGTCCGGTGTGTAGGTGTCGGCAGCGGTGTTGTCCTGGTTGACGCTGCTGCTCCCGTTTCCGCCGCCGTCATCACCTCCGCCTCCGCCGCCGCCACCACAGGCGACCAGCAGCGGCAGTGACAGGCACAATGACAGGGACAGAGTAATAGCAGGTAAGGTTTTCATGGCGTTCTCCCGAATCAAATCATGGCAATCAGCGATTAGTAGTAGTGGTGAATGCGGTCACTGGTCTGATGCCAGTCCCGGGCCTGTTCACCGGAGGATTCCACCCAGGTTTCATAATCTGGATAGGCCCACAACACATCAATATATTCACGGGGATGGCGCCAGGGTTTTGCAATCTGGATGGCCCAGGGCAGGTTGTCGGCGCTGCGGAAATAGCGGCCCTGTGCTGGATCGCTGGTGTCGTCGAATTTGCCGAACTGGGTCAGGTCAAAGCGATCGGTGGGTGGGTAATCCGCAAAGTGGATTTCGCGGCCGCGAAATTGTGTGCGAAACAGGAAATAATCGAAGTGGGCGTGCGTCAGGTTATCCTGCGGATTGGCAAACCGCACATCCAGCGTGAACGGTATCGCGTCCAGTTGTGGACAGGATTTGACGGTGTTGAAGTGGGAACAGGCACCCTCGCCGCCGGTGTCGGTGAAACGGTGGGTATCCTGCCACAACAGAAACACCAGGTCCGTTTGCCCGGATTCCGCCTGCTTCTGATAGTGTTCGCCGGCTATGGTGAGCGTGGCGGACTGCAAGGCCGAGGCGGGCACGTTCAGCAGGCGCAGGGCAAAGCCGTTTTGAAAGGCAGCGCCCCGGGCTTCGATGGCACCGTTGAGGATAAAGCCGGTGATTTGGTTGTTGGCATCGTACACCAGGCGTACCTGCTCACTCACCACCAGGTCGTTGAGATCGTAGTCCCCTTTTTCCGGCCAGTTATCCTCGAACGCCAACGTATTGCTGGAATTGGCGGAAGGATAGTAACTGGAGGACACTCGGCGGAAGTCGTTGGGGAATTCGTCGGCGGCATCCGGAATACCGTCGGCGTCACTGTCGTTCACCGCCGGCACCAGGCCCAGGGTGGTGGTGTCGAGGGCGCTGGCCGGGGTGGCCTTGACGGAAAACACAGCGTCGTTGAAGTCGTTGTCGCCCCAGGTGCGCGGCAGGTCTTCGAAGCCGATGATCACTTCCTGCACTTCATCATCGTACAGCAACACGTTGTGCTGCTTGAGTGCGGGGTCCTGTTCCGGATTCAGGTCTTTCAGCGAATAGTAATACGGTACGGCGCTGTCTTTGACGCCGGTGTAGTAGGAAAAACCATTGGCGGCAATGAAGAAACCGATGCTGGTGCCGGCCGGAAAGGTGCCCAGACTCAGGCGATGGCCGTTGGCCAAATGAGGATAGGACAGATTGGGGAAGACGATGGTTTCCCGAACCTGGGCGGCGGAGGTGGGGGGATTGTTTTTGTCAAACGTGAAATAACCAAAAGCATTTTTGTAGCCGGCGCCTTCGTGGATGAAGGTGACAAACACTTCGCCCTCTTCTTTCAGGGTGATGTTGGAACCGGCATCGTCGGTCATGAAGGCTTCGTTGACCCGGGCTTCCGGCAGGGCGTTGTTGATGCGGGCGAAGAATTCCCTGGGATAATCGGCATAGTGATAGGCCAGGGCATCCGGTTTACCGGTGTTCTGGTTATAGCCGGTGGGCCAGGGGGCGTCGGTCAGGAACTCCCAGATATAACGGTTATCCTGCTGCTGCCAGGCGTAACCGGGGCTGCCGGCAGTCAGCAGCAGGGTGGTGGTTAACAGGCAAAGTTTGTTCATGACATCGCTCCAGGCTCACTGAATAAAGGTTCTGCTCTGTATTGCGGGAACCATGCCAGCGGGCGGATGCCTGGTAACGGATTGAATTTATGAGGGTTTTCGTTTTGGGTGGTGGGCCGGTGCCAGCCCCGGTTTCCAATCTACGCTGCACAATGAAAATGAATTCTCATGTTGCAACAGGAGACGGCGGGGCCTGTTCAACGGGGAGGCTGATCTTCCCAGTTTTGCATCTTGCGATAAAGGGTGGAGGGGCTAACTTCCAACAGGCTGGCGGCGCGCACCACGTTGCCATCGCAGTAGGCCAGCGCATGGCGGATGGCCTGCTCCTCCACTTTATGCAGGGGCAGAATGTCGCGGTCTTCTCCGGTTGGGGGCTGGGCTGTGGCGGTTGGGTCGGCCTTGCGGCGTTCAGTGGGCCCATTGGGTTGGGCCGGTACTGAGCCACCATCGGGGGTGGATTCCGGAAGGATGTCCGACAGACGCATGGACAGCGCATTGGCCAGGTCCTGGCCGGTGATCAGGGGGCCGCTGGACATGATCACTGCGCTGTGGATGCAATTTTCCAGCTGACGCACGTTGCCGGGCCAGCCGTAGTGGGTAATCAACTTTTCCGCATCCGAGGACAGGCTTACGATCTCTTTGTTTTCCGACTGGTTGAAGCGATCGAGGAAGGTTCTAGCCAGGGTCAGTGCATCCTGCTCCCGATCCCGCAACGGTGGCAGGTTAATGGCCACCACGTTCAGGCGGTAATACAAATCCGCCCGCAGTTTTTTGTCATTCACCGCTTCCATAGGGTCGCGGTTGGTGGCGCAGATGAAGCGAATGTCCACCCGCTCCTGCTTGCTGCTGCCCACCTTCTGAAACGTGCCGGTCTGAATAAAGCGCAGCAGCTTGGATTGCAGGTTGATGTCCATCTCCGACAGTTCATCCAGGAACAGGGTGCCACCGTTGGCCAGGGTGGCGGCACCATCCCGGTTGCTGACTGCGCCGGAAAACGCGCCCTTGATGTGGCCGAAAATTTCCGATTCCATCAGTTCGCCGGGAATGGCGGCACAGTTGAGGGCAATAAAGGCCCGCTCCTTACGCGTGCTGTATTCGTGAATGGCCCGTGCTGCCAGTTCCTTGCCGGTTCCGCTTTCCCCCACGATGAACACAGAGGCTTTACTGGGGGCGGCTTTCTCAATGGCGTTGTACACGAATTGCATGCCCACGGAGCTGCCGATGAAATCGCAAAACTGTTCCTTGTGGCGGATCTGGTACTGGGCAATGGTGTGACGCAACAGGGCCCGTTCGGCGATCACCTGCTGGGTGAAAACTGCGTGGTCCAGGGTCTGTTTCAGTTCAGAGTCGTTCCAGGGTTTGTGCACAAAACCCCAGATGCGGCCCTCGTTGATGGCGGCCATGATGCGGTCTTCGTCGGAATAACCACTGAGCACAATGCGAATGGTTTCCGGGTATTTCTCCGCCACGGCCGAAAGCAGCTGTTCACCGGTCATCTCCGGCATCACCATGTCGGACACCACGATGTCCACCGGGGTTTCTTCCAGTATTTTCAGGGCGTCGGCGCCGCTGCCGGCAAACAGGCACTGGTACTGGCTGCGGCGCAACATGCGGCGCAGGGCCGCCAGGATATTGGGCTCGTCATCCACAAATAACAGAGTTGCTGCCTGGTCCATGGTGGCCTCAATGGGTAGTGGTTTCCCCTAAGCCTAGATCATAATCCTGGATCATAGGAGTGGTTCATTGGGGTGCGGTGGGTAAACGAATGCAGATGTCCGTGCCCTGCCCCGGTTGGCTGCTGCATTCAATCCGGCCGTCGTGTTGACGCACAATGGCCTGGCTGATGGTCAAGCCCAGACCATGGGCCGGCTGCCGGGTGGTGTAGAAGGGCTCGAAAATTTTTGGCTGCTGGTCCAGGGGAATGCCGTCACCATCGTCACTGACGGTAATGCGGATTTCCTGTCCTACCTGTTCACTGCGAATGCTGATCTCACCGGAGCGCGGATGGCTTTGGGCTGCGTTCTTCAGCAGATTGCCGATGGCCAGGCTCATCAAAGTGGGATTGCCCTCGCAATCCTTCAAGACCGACAGCTGCTTGTTGATTCTGACCTGCAGCTCAGGTTCGAGGGAGATCAGCTCCACGGTGGAGTGGATACAACGGTTGATGTCGAACTGCCGGCCGTCGCGTTGGTCCGTATGGCTGAAATAACGCAAGCCCTGAACAATGCGCTGGATGCGCTGGATGCGCTGGGAGCCCTGTACCGACTCCTGAATCAGGTCGGAGACGTCCTGCAGCAGAAAATCCAGGTCGTGATTGTGCTTGAACCGGTCGACGAAGCGGGGATCGGTGTCCTCGATTTTGCTGAGCAGAACCTGCATGGCGTCGGTTAACTGAAACACGTACTTGTGCAGTGATTCCAGATTGCTTTGCACAAAGGCATTGGGGTTGTTGATCTCGTGGGCCAGGCCGGCGGACAGTTGGCCGATGGATGCCTGCTTTTCCTTGGCGATCAGCAATTCCTGCTGTTCATTCAGTTGCAGCAACGCGGCTTCCAGGGCCTGGTTCTTCTGGTACAGCTCCCGCGACTTGTCTTCCAGCTGGGCTTCGGCAACCCGGCGCGCCTGACGCTGAATCTCCAGCTCCCGTTTGTAGCTGTCCAGGCTGCTCATGCCTGGTTAATCCTGAACTCACACCGGTCGGCGCCTTGCAGGTGGCAACAGACCTGCTCTAATTCAATGGCAATGCCGAAGTGATCGGCCGCGCCCTGCAACAGGCCTTCCGCCAGGTGGCACAGGTTGCGTTCCGATGAGTAAAACAGCTGGATACCGCCTGCGGGGTGGGGGTGGACCTCGATCTTGGGTGGGCGGGCCTGGTCGTCCAGTTTCATGACTTCCATGTGTATCACGCCGTCGATGCTGGCGATGAAGTCGAAAAAATCCGGCTTGGAATCGGCAAACACCGGATAACCCCGGTGCAGAAAGCCAAACAGGTAACGGCCGAAATGACGCAGGGCGTCTTCGCGGCTCAACTCCAGGCGTGTGCAGAGTGCGGCCACCAGGTCGAGGATGGCCTGATCGTCGTAATTGAGGGTGGCGGTATAAACGCCGTCGGAACCGGCAGCATCCAGCAACTGGTGCCAAAGATCCAGATCGAACTCCTCCATGATCATTTCCTGCAGCGCTATGAACACCGCGCCTTTCATATCGAATCTCCTCATCCGCCTCTATTAACTTTAGAACAGCTTGCCCGTTGTTCCTCTTCAAGATGAGTGCCATTCCGTAATTAATCTGTGGTTGACGCAAAAACAAGTACTTAGCGCAACTGAAACGAACTGCCGCTGCAGGGTGCCCTGGCAAAACTGTGTGATGGCTTCGCGTATTCATTCCCAGAATGCGAAAACGATGGCTTGGCTCGCTTGGGCAGAATGGGGTCATCTCAGCCCCGGCTTATAAAATCAGGTGGTTAGTACACCTGGCGCAGGCGGCAGACTTTTTGCTACGGCTGTGGGGTCTATCCATGAAGACCCATTGAGGAATCTCTGATGAGCAGTAAACGAGTATTGTTAGTTGATGATGAACCGGCCATTTTGCGGTCTTTGCAGCGGCTGCTGCGACGGCGGGGCTATGAGACCCTGGGGGCGGAATCCGGCGCCGCGGCATTAGCGTTGCTGGCGGAAAACACGGTGGATGTGATTGTGTCGGACATGCGTATGCCGCAAATGAACGGAGCGGAATTTCTCTGCCAGGCCCGTGCATTGTATCCGGATACCACCCGCATCCTGCTGACGGGCTATGCGGATATGGAATGCACCATCAAGGCGATCAATGATGGCGGCATCTACGGCTACCTGTCCAAGCCCTGGGATGGTGATCAGCTGCTTGAATTGATTAACAGTGCCCTGGCGTCCAGGGTTAAGACGGACCACAACGCCAAGGTGGTGCTGGGAATGCACCGTGAAAACCAGAAACTGAAACAATGTGTTGAACGTCAGTCCCGCGAGATGGCCATGTCCGACCAATATGTGAAGGACGCCTACCAATCACTGCAGGATCAGTATCACCTGACGGAAGATTGCCTGGTAAATCTGCTGGATATGAAACTGCGGGGGCACCGGGATGCGAGCCTGAAAGTGGCGAGCATGGCCCGTCAAATCGCTGGCCAACTGTGTTTGAAGGCTGCGGATATTGCGCTGATCCGGCGCGGCGCGGCACTGTACGGAATCGGCAAAGTGGCGCTGCCGGATCTGTTGCTGGGTGTACCACAGCAGCAGTTCACCGAGGCTCAGAAATCCGCCTATCTCAGTTATCCGGTGCACACCACCAGCATTCTTATGACGTTTCCTGTCTATCAAGAGTTGAGTGATATTCTGGTACAACATAAGGCCTATCTGGATGGTTCCGGTTATCCCGCAAGCAGCGAGGGAAGGCAGCAGCACCCCGTCGCCAACATCCTCATGCTGGCCGTGGATTATGTGGAATACTCAGTGGGTTGGGTAACCGGGCAGCCGGAGCATCATGAAGCCACTATTGCCGCACTGCAGCAACAGGCACAGCGCTATGATGAACGCCTGTTGGCGGCCATCAGCACCGTTACCATGGAAGTAGCCACCCTGGAGAGTGACGCCAGCATCATGGTGCCGGTCAGTTCCCTGGTGGAAGGGATGGTACTGCAACGCGATCTGTATTCTCCCCAGGGTGTCTTGCTGATCAGAAAAAGCACCGCCCTCACCCGCAATATGATTCACCAGTTGCGGCGCTTGCAGGCCAATACCGATCACCGGTTGATCTTCGATGTGCGCTTCCCACAGCAGGCAGAGGTCCTCTCTGCCAGTGGCTAGGCAGGAATCTCTGCTAAGGTTAAGAAGCAATGGACGTCGCAACAGAAGGAATGGCGTGATGGAGGTCAGAACCGCCTGCAGCAGTGCCCCGGGCCTGGCGGAGGCCTTGGAGGAAGTGAGCCTCCAGCTGCAGGGCTTTGCCCCCACCGTGCTGGTGGTGGCTTTCAATACGGTATTTTCCGGAGAACAGCTGGTGTCCGGACTGGAAGCCCGCTTTGGCTGCATCATTGCCGGCTGCAGCTCCTGCAAGGGAGCGCTGTGCATGGTGCCTGGTGTATCCACTGCAGATGCCGGCCACACCAATGCCACTTTAAGTCTGTTTGCCATTTCAGATCCGCAGGGGCATTACGGCGTGGGCCAGCATCAATTGGACCCGGATGATGTGCAGTCCAGTGCCAAAAGTGCGTTGGATATGGCGTTGTACGCATCCGGACGTGGCTATGAGAGCCCGGCGGTGATCTGGTGCATGTTGCCACCAGGGCAGGAGGAGAACATCATCGCCGGATTCCAGTCGGTGGTGGGGGAAACCGTGCCGATTCTGGGGGGCAGCAGTGCCGACAATGACGTCAGTGGCAAGTGGCAGCAGGTGTCCACGCTGACCGCAGGCCACGATCACATTGTGGTGTTGGTGCTATACCCTTCGCGCCCCCTGGGTTACGCATTCAGCTCCGGTTACAAGCCCGGCCCGCAGGTGGTGACGGTCACCGGCTGTGACGGTCGGCAGCTGAATACCCTGGATCATACTCCGGCAGCGGCGGTCTATAACCGGCTTGCCGGCAACGTCATCGATGGGTTTCTGCAGGGTGGCAATGTGCTTGCCGCCAGTACCCTGCATCCACTGGGGCGCAGGGTGGGGGCCAGTGATCACTACCATGAATTCCTGCTGAGCCATCCCCATACGGTGACCGCAGAGGGTGCCATGACACTGTTTTCCGAGGTAAGCCTGGGGGATGAACTGGTGTTGATGGAAGGCAGCCGCGACAGCCTGATTCATCGCGCTGACCGCGTGCTCTGTAATGCCCTTGATCTGCTGGAAGAAGGCGCCCGGCCCAAGGGTGTGCTGATGATCTACTGTGCCGGTTGCATGCTTGCCATTGAATCGGACCTGGAACTTATGATCAATGACCTGCAACGTTCCCACCCGCACTTGCCCATCATGGCCATGTACACCTTCGGGGAGCAGGGTTGCTTTCTGGATGGAAAAAGCCGGCACGGTAACTTGATGATCTCGGCGTTGGTGTTCTCCGCATGATCAGCCGCGAAGAACAGTTACTGGAGGATTTGTCCCGCGCCCATCGCTTGAAAGCGAGGGCCGACGAAGCCCGCCGGGAAAGTGAATTGCTGGTGTCGGGCACTCGCTCCCTGCTGCAGGCAACCTCTCCGGAAGATATGTATCAACGGATGTTCGCGGTGCTGGGTAATCTGATTCCCTACGCTGTGTCTTTTGTGCTGGATCAGAGTGAGCCGGGCACCATGATCTGCACTTCCAGTACCAGCGAGGGCCTGAAGCAAACCCTGTGGGAGGTGGACCCGGTGCTTAAACGCACGGTGCTGGGGCAACCCTGTGCGGTCTACGACATTGCCCGCCAACCAGCCTGGGGGCCGCACCTGGATCGGGTCCGCCCGCAGCTGGTGTCCGCGCTGTACTGTCCTTTTAGTGGCCCGGATATGAACGCCATTCTGGTGTTTTGTCATCAGCAGAAGGGCTTTTACGTGCAAAGCCATGCACAGATTGCTGAGCGCTACAAAGCCTATATGGAACAGCTTATCCTCAGTGTGCATGCCAAGCTGCAAGCATTGGAATCCCAAGCGTTGAAGCAACAGAAAGAGCAGGTGGAACAGGGGCTCATGCAATCGGAAAAGATGGCCTCCCTGGGCCTGTTGGCTGCCGGTGTGGCCCACGAGATCAACAATCCGGTGAGCTTTGTCACCAGTAATATCAATTACATTGCCACCAGCTTGCGGGATCTGTCGCAATTGAATCGGTATTTTCGTTCCCTGCTGGAGGCAGGGGCGCACACTGATGTTGCTGAAGATGGTGCTGCCTCGGCTGAGCTCAGGGAGGAGATGCTCACCTGGTCGGAACAAGCCCGTATAGACGAAACCATTGCGGATTTGGAAGATATTGTTGACGACTGTGCCGGTGGCTTGAAACGGGTACAGGATATCGTCAGCAGTTTGCGGAGTTTTGTGCGCGCCGAGGAAGAATCCAGCTCGGTGGATGTTAACCAGTGCATTGAATCCACCTTGAAGCTGGTGGCCAATGAACTGAAGTATCACTGTGCAGTCAAGGTGAACCTGGAGACCGTGGCGCTGGTGAACGGCAACGCCGGCAAGCTGAACCAGGTGATCACCAATATACTGATCAACGCCGGACACGCGATTGCCGGCCAGGGCCGGATCGAAATTGAATCCGGTGTGGCACGGCATGCGAGCCTGGGCAAATGCACCTGGTTCTCCATTCGGGATAACGGTTCCGGTATTCCCCAGGAAAAACTCAATCGGATTTTCGAGCCCTTCTTTACCACCAAGGAAGTGGGCAAAGGCACCGGCCTTGGTCTGGCAATCAGCTATTCCATTATCGAAAATATGGGTGGTGTGATTGCGGTGGAAAGCAAACTGAATCAGGGCACCTGTTTTACGGTTTGGCTGCCAATAGCGGTTTCAAATTAGAAAAAATTTTCATTCTGAAATTCAGGATGGAAAACACTCCTCTTCTCGGCCTCTTAATAATTTCAAATTTTATTCAAAATCAGCCAGTTAAAAATTGGCATGGCCCCTGCTCTATCTCTCTGCAGTAATTGGGAGAGAATCAATGAATACACTGCAACAGCAAAACAAATGGATTGGATGGAATGCGGAACAGGTTTTGATGTTTCCGCTGGTGACGCTGCTGAGCGTCGTCTGGGTCGTGAATATTCTGTTGGCGAAAATGCAGGGCAGTGCCGTGTTGAAGAACAGTCGCCACACTACATTGTCCGGACACGAATTGGTGCTGCGTCAGTTTACTCACGGTATCTTGCGGAATTCGTTTCTGTTGTGGGAAATTCTGAATGGCAGGGTTTCGTTGGTAGGCATGCCAATGAACACCGGGCGGTGTTTGGGTGTTGGTGCGGCAGCGCAGCCGGGGCTGATCAGTCTGTGGCAATTGCGTCAACTGAGCGGTTTGAGCGAGGCCGGCCTGTATGACACTGTTATTCGCCAACTGCGTTATTCCCGCGTTGAGCAGTTGCAACTGTTGATCAAGTTCGGTGTGGCGAAATGTCTGTATCAGCAGGCCAACCTGCACCGACCTACCTGCTTTCAATTGTTTGGCATGCGCATCAACAATCTGAGCATGGATGCAGCCGTGGCTAGGATCACCGCCGAGCCGATGTACGACAGCGCCCGGGTCGGTTATTTCGTGAATGTGAATTCCTTCAACATCGCGCACAGCCGGCCTGGGTTTCGCGCGCTGGTGAACACCGCCGACTGGGTTTTTGCCGACGGCTCCGGTGTGCGCCTGGCGGCAAAACACCAGGGTATTGCCCTGCGGGATAACGTGAATGGCACCGATATGCTGCCCAAACTGTGTGAGCAGGCTCAGAACCAGGGGCTGTCCCTGTATCTGTTGGGTGCAGATGAAGGCGTGGCGGCAGCCGCGGCAGCGGCATTGCGCACTCAGTTTCCCGGGCTCCGCATTGCCGGTACGGAGCATGGTTATATCGACCACAATGACTCGCAAGCGGTGATTGAGCGCATCAATGCTGCCGGCACGGACATTTTACTGGTGGGCATGGGGTCACCGATCCAGGAACAGTGGCTGCGGGACCACGCCCATCGCCTGCATTGCCGATCCGCGTTGGCGGTAGGCGGCCTGTTTGATTTCTTTTCCGGACGGATTCCCCGGGCGCCCCTGTGGATGCGGGAGCTGGGACTGGAATGGGTCTGGCGCCTGCTGCAGGAACCCAAAGCCAAGTTTCACCGTTACGTAATCGGTAACCCTCAATTTCTGTTTCGAATGATCAAACACAGTTAAGGAGAGCATCATGACTGCACACAATACCTTTCTTTACCAACACACCCCGTTGCCTATTGACGAACAGGCGCGGGCCGGTTTTCCGGTGCTGCTGCAAAAACTCGCGGCCGCGGGCGCCCTCTTGCTGCTGAGCCCGCTGTTGTTGCTGCTGGCCTTGCTCATCCGCCTGGAAAGCCAGGGCTCACCGTTGTATGCGCAGATCCGGGTGGGTGAAAACGGACGTCGATTCAAATTCTACAAGTTTCGCTCCATGTACATTCCCCAGGACCCCCGTTGGGTGGACGTCACCCAGCTGGCCAGTGATCGCGACGGCGTCTGCAAGAAATTCAAACACGACCCGAGGATTACGGACATTGGCCGCTTCATTCGCAAGTTCTCCATTGACGAACTGCCGCAATTGCTCAACGTGCTGAAGGGCGACATGGTGTTGATCGGCCCGCGTCCGGCGCTGTGTACCGAAACCGATCGCTACAACGGCCAGCAAATGAATCGGCTGGATGTTAAACCGGGATTGACCGGCCTGTGGCAGGTGTCCGGACGCGCGGATACCACGTTCGAGCAACAGGTTGAGTTGGACATGTATTACATCCAGCACCAAAGCTGGTGGTTTGACATCAAAATCGTGCTGCAGACCATCCCTGCGGTACTCAGTTCCAAAGGCGCCTACTGATCCCAACCCCGCACACTTTGCATTCAAGTGCCCTGCAACAAGCGAAAAAACTGGGCGGAATATTCATCCGCTGGGAAGAAGGTCTCCACCCGCAGCTCATCGGCCGTAATGTCCAGGGCCGTGCCAAAGGTGGAGATCATGCTGAAGATGCGCAGGGTCGCGCCGTTCAACTGTAATGCCAGGGGCAGAATGGGCTCCGGTGGTTGCAGGCTGGAATCCGGGGAGGAATTCAGCGCTGGATTCATCGACAACAACCCCTGCCAGCGTGCCGGTACTGAGGGCAGGTTGATCAGATCACTGAACAGGTGCGCCAGCTCCGTTTGATCAGGATAGGCGGCCACTTCCCGCTGCAGCCGCGACAACAACATCCCGGCCACCTCGGGCCAGTTGGCAATGAGGGGCTGCAGCCCCTGCGGGGAGAACGTCAAGCGCATGACGTTGGGCGCAGCGTTGGGATCGACGCGCTGCCACAGTTCATCCATGGGCCCCAACAAACCCATAAAGCGTTCTGCCGCGGAATTTTGTAGCAGCAGGTTCCAGTTGCGGTCCACCACCACCGCAGGATAGGGCTCATGATGCTGCAGAGTTAAATCCAGCGCCTGTTTCACTGCAGACATGGCTTCACTGTCCAGCGGGCGGGAGGCAAAGTGCGCGCTGAACCCGGCGCTGTTCAATAACAGGTTCTGTTCCCGCAACGGAATATCCAGTACCGAAGCCAGTTGCAGCACCATTTCCCGGCTGGGTTTGGCGCGACCGGATTCCAGAAAGCTCAAGTGCCGTTGCGAGACGCCGGCATCCAGCGAAACATCCAGTTGTGATCGCTTGCGGCGTTGGCGCCAGGTGCGCAACAGCGCACCAAAGCCCGAATGATTTTGTGGCGTTTGAGTGTAAGGCGTTTGAGTCACAGTATTCATGCTTCCATTGTTCAGGTTGAAGCGCGTGTTGGCGATTACCTGTAAGGTAATTGTTTGTGCCGAATTGGCAAGTCAGACTGGCTGCACCTGACAACGAAAGGGAGCAGGAACAATGAAACGAGCAACGTGGAAGAAGTGGGTTTTATGGATGCTGCTGATCGACTTTGGCCTGTTCAGCGGCTGGGTCATGTGGCAAGTGGGCTATTGGGGTATCTGGCAGGCGGGTCTGGCCTCACCCGGCGCAATGCAGATATTGCTGGATCTGGTCATCGCCGGTGGCTTGATCTGTTGCTGGATCGTACTGGATGCCCGTCAGCGTGGGGTTAACCCCTGGCCCTGGGTGTTGGTGACGTTCGCAGTGGGCAGCATTGCACCCTTGGTTTATCTGCTGTGGCGTGAATACTCGCCACAGCCGCGAAAACCGGTAGACCCGGCGCCCCTGGCTTCCAGCCTCTGAGCGCTCGACCACAACCTGAGTTGGGTCCCCGGCAGCGGATGATGATCAGCAGTGACGTTCAGTGTGATGATCAGCAATGAAAGGGCACGTGATGAAAACCGGAGGAATCCGGGTCGATGGCCACCTTCTCGTAATCAAAGCTGTCACCCCATTGGGCAGTGGAGGGGCCTACAAAGACGGACCGACCGGCGGTGGATTGGTATCCTGCCAGCTTCTGGCGGATGGAATCCACGCTGGCGGTGCGTTGTTTCTGGGGGCTGTTGCTGTCAGTTTTGCCAAAAAGCCATTTCATGGTGGTGCTCCGGTGAGGTTGTGGTCTGTTGCTTGGGTATGAGCACAGTGTCCCAGAGAGCAGAAAATTGCCCAATTGAATAGTCAGCCAAAAAAATGAGACTTAGTTCACGTCAGTTTTGTGAGGCAGCCCAATTAGCCTTTGTAACACGCTGAAAAATGGGAATATCTTAATTCTGCGGTGAGTGCAGAGAGGCGAATGCTGGCAGGGTGATCCGGGCCTGGCCCGGGATCACCCGCTGACCAGGGATCACCCGCTGAATGGGAGGGTTCTCAGTTGCCTTGTAGCTTTTCCGCCTCCAGCACAGACACTTTCACCCCAATCACCAGTACCCCGATGGTGGTGTCGTTGTATTCCATGGGGACGGAAATCTGCACGGCGTTGGCTTGGGTGCTCTCGTCGTATTCCACCGGGCCGATGAAAATCTGCCCCTTGCCGTCCTGGAAGCTGGCGGTGAACTTTTCCTCGTCCCCCTGCCAAAAGTCGCTGGTGGCGGGATAAGCGGCCACATTGGCACCCTGTTCGTCGGTGAGAAACGCTTCGCTGTACACATCGGCCTGTTGAATGATGATGTTTTTCAGAAAGCTACCGGCTTTGTTTTCCTGCAGTTCTTTAATCAGGGGGGAGGTTCCGGCGCGCCATTCGGCGTCGATCTGCTTGATTTCATCCAGGCTGCGCCCCATCCGGTTCTGGTCCCGGATGGCTTCCAGCAACATGCCGTTCTTGGTGAGGAATTTCAGGCCCTCGATGCGGGGCGCCAGAATTTCTGCCAGTTCCTCCTGGCTCATTTCGGCATAGGTGATGGGCGACAGAATCAGTAAAACGATCAGCAGCAATCGGCTCATGGTGTTTCCTTCCTTGGTGGTTTAATGCCTGTGGGTCTGTCTTTAAGCGTAGCCCATGCTGGGCCGCTCGGCACTATTGTCGATACAGGCCTATTGCCGGTGCAGGCTTCGGTATTTGGCCGGGGTCTGTTGAGACCAGCGCTGGAAGGCGTGGATGAAGGCCGCCGCTTCGGTGTACCCCAGCTGCTGGGCAATGGCATCGATGGAGAGGTTGGAGTGCAACAGCAGCTGGCGCGCCTTGTCGAAACGGACCTCGTCCAACAGGGAGCGAAACGACAGGCCGGCGGCGCTCAGCTTGCGGCGAAAACTGCGTTCTGCCATGCCGAAGGTGGCGGCCACCTCCTGAATCGAGGGGTAATGCTCCACAAACAACTGCAGGTAGTCCCGCACTTCTTCGGCGATGGAAAGGGTGCTGCTGTCGAGGGCCCGCAGCAGGCTGTCACACTGCTTCCGGTAGAGGCTGAAGGCCATGCGGTTGCTGGCGGGAAACGGGGTCGCCAGGTACTCGCTGAGAATGCCGATTTCCACGGCGTCGCTGCCGAATTCAACCGGGCACCGGTAGCGTTCCTCATAGGGCCGGATGTCCTCCGGCTTGGCATAAGGCAGGCGCACATAACTGGGATTGAAATTCACACCGATGCTTTTCTGCAAATCGTTGATCAGCTGGAAGGTGCCGGACACATCCCGGTCGATCAGAAAGCGGTGGCAGATGCGGGGCAGAGGCGCTGGCGTCAAGCGCAGTTTGGATTCCTGTTCCCCGGCTTCGAATTGCAGCTCGCCAAACAGGTAGGTGAGGGCCTGGTAGTGCACGCCGGTATTGAAGGCTTCCCAGGCGTTGTTGCAGGTCATCAGCAACATGATCAGCGGGCCATAACCCGCCAGGCTCATGCTCTGGCCGATCTTCAGGCCCACCAGTGGGTCCGGCACGCTGGGCAGCACATCGCAATACACCCGCAGCTCCAGCGCACGCTCGATGAAGCCGTCCGGGGACAGGTTGTGCACGTTGAGCCCGTAGCGTTGTTCCAGCCCGGACAGGTCGCCGCCCTGGGCTTCCAGGGCCTGCAGAGTGTAAATGAAGCCGAGAATGGCGCGTTTGCTCATGGCGGGTTCAGGCTGGGTTGATGGGTGCCCTCAGGGTTGATGGGTACCCTCAGAGAGGGTGGCCGTAATGATCAATTCTGCGGACTTAACCTCAATCCGTCAATGCTTTGACAGGTCAATAAGCGACCAATCGTTCCATTGATTTATGTCAAATGATGGCCCGCTTTCCATGGGTGTGGCCGAAACTATCAATTCAAAAGGGGTTTACATCCTGTTCACCCCCATCTGGGCGGGTCTATAGTGCTGGCATGGCTGTCCCAGAAACGCCATTCCATAACAAGACCACAGAGGTGAAGCATGACCAGTCGGGCCCCCATCGAACCCAATACCCAGCAGGTGGATGTCGTTATAGCCGGTGCCGGCTTTGGCGGACTCTGCATGGCAATCCAGTTGCAAGCCGCCGGCAATGAAAACTTTGTGATCCTGGAGAAAGGCCAGGATGTGGGTGGCACCTGGCGCGACAACAGCTACCCCGGTTGTGCCTGCGATGTGCAGTCCCATATGTATTCCTATTCCTTTGCCCCCAAGCATGACTGGTCGAAGCGCTATGCACCCTGGAATGAGATCCAGCAATACATTCTGGACACCACGGAGCAATTCGGGATTCGCCCCTTCTGCCGCTTTGGGGTGGAGGTGAACTCCGCGGTGTTCGATGAGAAAACCGGCACCTGGTCGGTGGGCACCGCCAACGGTGACACCTATATCTGCAATCATTTCGTGCTGGCCTCGGGCCCATTGCACGTGCCGCAGGTTCCCAACATCAAGGGGCTGGATAGCTTCAAAGGCAAACTGTTTCACTCCGCCCAGTGGGATCACGACTACGACCTGAGCGGTAAGAATGTGGTGTCCATCGGCACCGGCGGCAGTGCCATTCAATACTGCCCGGAAATCGCACCGCAGGTGAAGCAACTGACGGTGCTGCAGCGTTCCCCGGCCTGGGTCATTCCGCGGGATGAGCGTCAGTACCTGGGGCTGGAAAAATCCCTGTTCAAGCACGTGCCCCTGGCCCGCCTGCTGCACCGCTATCGACTCTACTGGACCAATGAATCCAGAGTCTGGCCTATCTTCAATCCCATGCTGGCCAAGACCTTGAGCAACCTGGCCAAGGCCTTCATCAAGCTGCAGGTGAACGATCCCGCCGTGGCCAAAAAGCTGACGCCGGATTATGTGCTGGGCTGTAAGCGTGTGCTGATTTCCAACAAGTATTTCCCCATGTTCAATCGCGCCAATGTAGAGCTGGTGACGGAGGGCATTCGTGAGATCAAAGCGCACAGCGTGGTGACTGCAGATGGTAAAGAACGGCCGGCGGATTGCATCATTCTGGGTACGGGATTCATCACTGATCCGCGTATTTACATGAAGAATTTCCCGGTGGTGGGGCTGGGTGGTCGCAGCCTGGGGGAAGACTGGAAAGAGAACGTGGAGTGCTATTACGGCACGGCGGCATCCGGCTATCCCAACCTGTGGCAGTTGGTGGGCCCCAACGCCGGCCTGGGTCACAACTCGATTATTTTTATGATCGAAGCCCAGGTGCATTACATTCTGGAAAGCATGAAGCTGCTGCAGAAAAAAGGCGCAGATTACATGGATGTGAAACCCAGCGTGCAGACCCGTTTCAACGCTGCGCTGCAGGAAAAAATCAAAAGAACGGTATGGGGCACCGGCTGTCAGAGTTGGTATCAGGATGCCGGTGGCCGCAACTTTGCGATCTGGCCCAAGTCCACCTGGAAATTCTGGTTGGAAACCTATCGGGTGAAGGCCAGGGATTACCGTTTCTATGCGCGCCAAACTGTGCCGGAGACCAGCAAGGCCAGCACCGCGGCCTGAGGCTGAATTTATCACTGCACCGTGTGTGCGGCCCGTCGGGTGGCGGGTCTTGTGGCCACATATCACCATTGATAATTTCATCAATGACAAGCAGTTACAATTATTCACCCTGCACTACACAATATCCCTATAGTATCTTATGGCGGGACACCGTCTGTGGATTCAAAAATAAAGCTCAAACAAGAAAGCAAAAAATAATAAATCGGGGATGATCATGTTGTTGAAGACAGGGATTGCAACCAGGCTGCGGCTGGTTGTTTTGATTGTGTTGGGAAGCAGTGTTTTGGGGGGCATGAGCGGATGTAAGTCCACCACCTCCAGCAATGTGGAAATGAAGCTGAACGTGGCCGGTGCAGATGCCGCCCTCGACAGCGCCACCACCAACTCCCCCACGGCGGGGAATTTTTACACCAACGGCTTTCCCACGGATCTGCGCCGCAACGCCGATGGCAGTATCAACATCAATGATTTTCCCCGCCGCTTTCACATTCTGACCAACACCTACGTCAACGGCATCAAAAAACACATCAACATCGGTGGTTTCCACACCGTATCGCCCATCTACATTCCGTTCACCGGTGCGCTGGATGTGGCGGCCCTGCCGCAATGGGATCTGGACTATACCCAGGCGGATTCGCCCATCCAGGTGGTGGATGTGGACCCGGATTCCGCCGAGTATGGCCGCCGCTTTCCCCTGACGGTGACCATGACGGAAAAAGCCGATTCCTATCGCCCGGTGAACCTGCTGCAGATCATTCCCACCCTGGGCATCAATCTGCGCCCCAATACCACCTACGCCGCCATTGTTACCGATCAGGTGCCGTTGCCGGAGGGCAATGCCCTGCAGCAGAATCCGCAGTTGGCGGGTTTGCTGGACCCGAGTCAGGCCGAAGTGCCCGTATCCTCAGAGGCGCTTACCGTGTATGCCCCGTTGCGGGATTATCTGCTGCAACAGGGAATGGCGGCATCCAGTGTCATCGGCGCCACCGTCTGGACCACCGGTGATCCCACCGTGAAAATTCGGCAGGGAGCGGAATACGCAGCCTCCATGCCTCTGGCCCCCACCACGCCATTGCAACTGTTGGAAGACTATCCCGAATACTGTGTGCTGGAAGGCTATGTTGACGTACCCGGTTTCCAGCGGGGTGTCCTGCCCTATGTGTTGACCGGTGGTCAGGTGGAATGGGATGACGAGGGCCTCCCCATCCAGCAATACACCCGCAGCGCCAAGTTTGTGGTGACCATTCCCAAGCACCAGCCCATGCCGGCGGCCGGGTTCCCGGTGTTGTTCTATCATCATGGCGCCGGTGGCAATGCCGATCAGGTGTTCACCCGGGGTAAATACCTGCGCACTGCCATCGATATCGTCGTGCCGTATAAAGTACTGGAGCGCGGCGCCGGGCCATCGCAGGTGGCGGCCCAGCGCGGTTGGGCCAGCACCGGCTTTGCCGGCCACACGTCTCTGGATCACCTGGGGCTGGTGTTGGGGTACGGCATGTTCGGCTACAACGTCTTCAACCCGGTGGCGCTGTACAACAATTACTACCAGATTGCGTGGGAGCGCACCTACTTCCGCCGTGTCATGAATCAACTGGAAATTGATCCCGCCCTGTGCCCGGAGGCGGACACCGCGGGTGCCACTGCGTTCCGCGTTGATCCGGACATGCAGATGCTGATGGGGCAAAGCATGGGCAACTGGACTTCCAGTCTGCAACTGGCGGCGGACCCGGACCCGTTCGAAGGCATTCTGTTCACCGGCATGGCCGGCACCTGGATCAAGCTGTTCACCAACAGCGGCACGTTCCGTACGGCCATGTCCGCCGGCGTGGTCAATCTGCTGCCGGGGCAAAAACTGGATGATGCCCACCCGTTCCTGATGCTGATGGAATGGTTGATGGGGGGCGCGGACGTGGTGCCCCATATGGACACTATTCTGCGTTATCCGTTGAAAGAAGCGCCCCACGTGCTGGCCATCTCCGGCATCGATGATGGTGGCAGCGGCGAACATGTGCAGCGTACCCATATGCTGGCGGTGGGTGAGGACCTGGCGGGGCCGGACCTGGGTGACACCTACGACACCACCCTCTTCCCCCACCTGGAAATCGGTGGCGCGCAGCAGTTACCTTATCCGGTGGTGAACAACGTGGAGGTGCCAGGCCAGGGACCCCGCACCGCAGTGATTGTGCGCTATGAAAACGATGTGCGACCGGACCACAACGGCCACCACGTCACCTTTGACCTGGAAGCCACCAAGCACCAGTATGGCTGTTTCATGGAGCACCTGGCCCAGGGCCGGGCGCCGGTGGTGGGTGAGGGTTGGCTGCAGGGCGGCCCCTGCCTTTAAGCTGGCTCTTGTCTTTAAGGCATCAGTCCCATGGGTTGAGCCGCATTTGCCGTGTGGCTCAACCCGAATTCCCGGGCTTCAGCTACCCCAGGCCTGCCACTGTTCTGTCCAGAAACCCAGCAGGTTAAGCTCCGCGTCGTCAAACATTGCCTGCCCGTCGATACCAAACAGGATGGGACTCGCGACCAGGGCTGCAAAGATCAACAGGGGCAAGAGCGTCAGCCATTTGAAGCGGTGCTTGATGGCGAAATACATGGCGATCAAACAGAGTGGCGACAGAATCGCGCCCCAGACCCGAACTTCATTCCCCCATTTCATGCTCCAGAATGCGTTGCCGTACAGGGCGTAGTAAAGGGATTCAATCATCATGGGAGCCAGGGGCAAAAAGGATAAAAAGAATATCAGGGGCATGGATTTTGCTCCGCTTTAAAGAACCGCGTTCAAGCATGCTCATGCCGGTGATGGATGTCCGGGAAATGAGGGTGCTTATGGGTGATCTTAGGGTGGTGATGCTCATGGCTGTGAGGCTCCGTGCCATCCCACTCAAATTCATGGGCATGCCTGTGATGCTCGTCGTGTACATGAGAATGAGCGTGCGTCATCGGCTCATGCGTGTGGGTGTGAGCATGTTGCTCCGTCAAATGCAGCCACAAGCCCATGGCCATGGCGGCGAAACCCAGTAGAAAGAGCAGCCCAGGGGTCTCCCCAAGAATCATTAGGGAAAGTGTAGCACCTACAAAAGGGGCGGATGAAAAATAGGCCCCGGTGCGCGCAGTGCCCAAGTGGCGTAAAGCCAGTACAAACAACACCAGGCTTAATCCGTAACCCAAAAAGCCCACGATCATGGCGGGGGCCAGCGTCTCCACAGAGGGCAGCTGGGCGCCCACCATCAGTCCCAGGGAAATATTGACCACGCCCGCCACCAGCCCTTTAATGCCGGCGATCTGATAGGGGTCACTGGCGGATACCTTGCGGGTCAGGTTGTTGTCCAAAGCCCAACACAGGCAGGCGCCGACGATGGCGCAGATACCCAAAGCACCACCAGATTCCGGGACCTGCTCCCAGGACAGTAAAAGACTGCCCGCCACGATGCACAGCATCCCCCAGAAGATACGACGATCAAAATTCTCCCGAAACACAAACCAGGCCAGCAGAGCGGTCAGCACACCTTCCAGATTCAGGAGCAGTGATGCACTGGAACCAGGGGTACTGGTCAATCCGTACATGAGCAGGGCGGGGCCGATTATGCCGCCCGCAACAACGGCACCACTGAACCATGGCAGGTCTTTGACCGTCAGGGACTCGGGGTTTCCCGCCGCTCCGGATTGCACCGATTTGCGCCCAACCATGACTATTGCCAGCCCTATGCCACTACCCAGGTAGAGCAGTCCGGCCAGCATGAGTGGATGGGTGCTCCCAACCAGCACTTTGGCCAGGGGGGTGCTGACGCCAAACAGTGCGGCCGCCAACAGCGCGTATGCAATACCGGTTTTGATAAGCAAATCCTTGGTAACAGTGGATTAGATAATGGCTTAAATGGCTTAGAGGTACTTGGTGATTTCCTTGAACTGTTCTATCGCCTCTTCTGCCTGCGTTAATACCGCGTCTTCCAGGCAATGATCGATATGGTCATGAACCAGGGTTTTCTTCGCGCTGGAGATGGCTTTTTCCACCGCCTGCAGCTGCTGCGCAATCTCCAGGCAGGAGCGTTCGGACTCCAGCATGGAGATGATCTTCAACAAGTGCCCGTTGGCGCGTTTCAGGCGGGCAATGATTTGGGGGTGCGTTCGATGAGTGGACATGGCCAAATTCTATCCCCCGGGGGAGGATACTTCAATATCTTGTTTCTGTGGTGTATTATGGGGCCCATTCACATGACCAAAGGCAATGCCGCATAGCCTGGTTTGCCCAGATAGCCCTGACTACAGAGGATCGTTGTTTCTTGAATCGGTTCGTGGATCGGAATGTCCGCACCAGTAAGAGCTTGATCGTAGGTTTGTTGATTCTCGGCCTGCTGTCGGTGTCCTGTGGCCGCGGATACTGGGTTATTGAGCAGTGCCTGCATGCCAGTCAGACGACGGCGATGCATGTGGATGCCTACCACCAGGGCTATCTGGACCATCACCACCATTCAGGTCTCGAATTACTGGACGAAGCGGATGGCGCTACCCACCAGCTGATTCATGTCATGGACAGCATCGAATACACCGTACCGGTATTGCTCGCAGAAGAGGATTTCCGTAGTCCCTTGAACGGCAGAGTGAGCGACCTCACTCAGCACCCTCCTGATTCCATCCCCTTCAGACTGTATCGTCCGCCCAGAGTTTAACGCTTGATCCCCGCGACCCGAACGGCTTCCGCTCGCGTGGGCGCTGTTCACACGTTCATTTTTTCTGTGGAGTTTACAATGACGAGTTTTTTCTCGCCGGGTTGGGCCAGGTTTCGCGCCTGGGATACTCGATTGCTGCTATTGTGCGGTTTTCTGATCGTTGGATTGATGTTCTCCAGCTCTGCCCTGTCACATGGGGTGGCCGAAGACGATGCGGCGTTTCTTGAACAGAGTGCTGGAACACAGCTGATACCTTTTATATATCTGGGTGCCAAGCATATGGTGACAGGGTACGATCACCTGTTGTTTTTGTTCGGTGTTATCTTTTTTCTGTATCGAATGAAAGATGTGGGAATCTATGTGACCCTGTTCGCCATAGGGCACAGTGTAACGCTGCTCTATGGTGTATTGAGCGGCACTCATGTGAATCCTTACATCATTGATGCCATCATCGGTTTGTCGGTGGTTTACAAGGCGCTGGATAACCTGGGGGCATTTCGACGCTGGTTTGGGGTTCAGCCCAATACCAAGGCCGCGGTGCTTATATTTGGTTTCTTTCATGGCTTTGGCCTGGCCACCAAACTGCAGGATTTCAAATTGTCCGAAGACGGGTTGGTGGCGAACATCCTGGCGTTCAATGTTGGTGTGGAAATCGGCCAGCTGCTGGCGTTGGGGGCCATCCTCATTTTGATGAACTACTGGCGCCAATCCACTTCGTTTGTCCGGCATGCATTCACCAGTAATGTGGTGTTGATGTCAGCGGGCTTTATCCTGGTGGGTTACCAGCTCGCCGGCTATTACATTCATTCTTAAGGAGTCGTCATGCACGATATCAGTGATTTCAACAAAGAGGGGCTGCCTACGTCGGCGAGCCTGATTAAGGCGACTGTCATTGCGCTGCTGGTGGGCGGGCTCGTGCTCGTTGTGGCTGTATTGCCGGCAGAATACGGCATTGATCCAACCGGCCTGGGCTCCAGCATGGGGCTGAATGCATTAAGTGCAGCCAATGCTGAAGAGCAGGACGCAAGTGGTGGCAATCTGCTGCTGACGTCAAGTGCGGCACTGACGCCGGTATGGAAGAGTGCTGCGGCATACCGGTCGGATACTCTGTCGCTGACACTCCAGCCCGATGAAGGCACAGAAGTCAAAGCGATGATGCAGGAGGGTGATCGCTTTGTGTTTAGCTGGGAGGCCAAGGAAGGGGGGGTAAACTTCGATATGCATGGTGAGCCCCCGGGTAGTGTTGACACGTTTACCAGCTATTGGAAAGGCCGTAGTCAAGCCAGTGCGCATGGTGAGTTTGTGGCACCGTTTACCGGCACCCACGGTTGGTATTGGCGCAACAGAAACAAAGAGCCTGTGACCATTACGCTGAGCACGAGTGGTTATTACGAAAAACTGTATCAACTATAAAAAGCAACCCAACGGAGATCTATAATGAAAAACCTAATCCAATGTATCGTTATCGCGCTGATGGCCATGATGCCCGTACAACTGATGGCCCATGCAAACCATGCTTCCTTTGATCCGGTTACCGCTGAACAGGCTGAGGCCATTGCCGAGAAAACCGTACACAATCTGGTGAACTCCAAACAATTGGCTGAATCATGGAAAAACTCAAAGAAACAGCAGGTGACCCAGAGAGAAACCCGTAACGGCAAGGTATGGGTTGTGGTGTTCACCAATGACAACGAGAAAGCGGAAGACAAGCGAACGCTGCATGTTTTTGTGGATGAGTTCGGCAATCCAATCTCTGCCAATCACGAGGGCAAAATTTAATCCAACAAACTTGAAAAGAAGGGGCCTGGGTCAGGCCCCTTCTTGTTCGCCATTACGTTGCATCCGATCCCCTCTACTCCACTGCGACAATTTGTCACATCCCGTCACCCTCCATCCTCTTTTTATAATGTCCTCGAGTGTCTGGCACAGGGAGGTGCCACCAATAATATACATTGTGCCGGGGGGCGAAGAATGGTTGGTGTTGTGCGTAAGAATGGGCTGGCGCTGGGTGTGACAGCAGTGTTGGGTGCGTTGGGTTTGACGGCCTGTGGCGGTGGGGGTGGCAGCTCCTCGGATGAGGCGCCCAAAAGCCTGGGGTCCACCCCGGTCAGTATTGAGTTCGCCGCGATGGTGGCTGACCAGGTGCTGGCCTGCGACACGGATTACACTGGTGTGGGCACGGCGGGCAGCATGGTTCAGGTTAAGGATTTCCGCATGTTCGTGCACGAGGTCGAGCTGCTGACCGATGGCGGCAAAAGTGTTTCGGTGAGCCTGGAGGATTCTCCCTGGCAGGCCCAGGGGGTGGTGTTACTCGACTTTGAAGATGGCACCGGGGAATGCACCGGCACTGCGGAAACCAACCGGATCATTACCGGTACGGTACCGGATTCCGGTGACGTTTATACCGGTGTGCGTTTCGTGGTGGGCATACCGGAATCCCTCAATCACCTGGAGCAGGCCAGTGTCAGCCCGTTCAATGTCACCGGCATGAACTGGGGCTGGACCAACGGCTTCAAGTTTATCCGCTTTGACATCCCCAACTGGAACGTCCACATCGGCGCCACTGGCTGCGTCGCGGACGGCAACGGCGATGTGCAGTGCAGCCAGGCCAACCGGCCTCAGATCGAACTGGATAATTTCGACTTTCAAACCCAGCACATTCGCATTGATTATGCCGCCTTGGTGCAGGACAACAACGTCAGCACCGACACTGGTGGTGCGGTGGGTTGCATGTCCGGGGGTACCGATCCGGAGTGTAATGGGGTGTTCACGCAACTGGGCCTGAACCTGGCCAGCGGGGATAACGATCCCGCACTGGCGCAGACTGTTTTCTCTGTCTCCAACTAAGCCGGAGCCTAGCCGATGAGATGCGCCGGTGCGCTGCGGCGGTCCCGCTTGTGGACCCTGTTGTATCCCCTGTTGTGCTCTGTGATGTTGGTGGCCTGCGGTGGCAGTGAAACGTACCTGGATGACGAGGCAGCCAACAAGACCGCATTTGACTGGGCGTTACGGGAGGGGGTGCCGCTGCCGCTGGAGCCGGCCGCCAATCCCATGAGCGAAACCAAATTCCAGTTGGGACGACACCTGTTTTACGATGCGCGCCTGTCCGGCAATGGCACCCAGTCCTGCAGTTCCTGCCATCACCAGGATAAAGCCTTCACCGACGGCCTGGTGGTCTCGGTGGGCTCCACCGGAGATTCGCACCCGCGCAATGCCCAAACCCTGACCAATGTGGCTTACAACGCCACCTATACCTGGGCCAATCCCGCTCTCATCACCATCGAGGCGCAGATGCACACACCCTTGTTTTCGGAGCAGCCGGTGGAGCAGGGTATCGATGACAGCAATCAGGACGCGGTGCTGCAGCGGATACTGGATGAGCCACGTTACGAAGCGCTGTTTGCCGAGGCGTTTCCAGCGCAGGGCAGTCCGGTCAGCTTTGCCAACATCATCGATGCCATTGCGGTGTTTGTGCGGGGCATGACCTCGTTCAACGCCCCCTTTGACCGCTACCAGCTGGGTCAGCGTTCCGCCCTCTCCGCCTCCGCCTTGCGTGGCCAGGAACTGTTTTTCAGTGAGGCGCTGGAATGCTTTCACTGCCACGGCGGTTACAACTTTTCCGACTCCACGGTGGATCGCACCATTGCCTTCGTGGAGCGGCCTTTCCACAACACCGGCTTGTATAACATTGGTGGCAGCGGCGACTTCCCACCGGATAACCAGGGGGTGTTCGAAGCCACCGGTGATCCATCGGACATGGGCAAGTTCCGCGCGCCCACCCTGCGCAACATCACGCTGACGGCGCCCTACATGCACGACGGCAGTATCGACACGCTGGAGGCGGTGGTTGAGTTCTACGCCGCCGGTGGTCGCAATGTGGAGTCAGGGCCCTATGCCGGGGATGGTCGCACCAACCCCTTCAAGGACAGCTTTGTCAGCGGCTTTGCCATCACGGCGCAGCAGCAGGCGGACCTGATTGCCTTCCTGCACAGTCTCACGGACGAATCCTTCGTCACCTCACCCCGTTTCAGCAATCCCTGGGAGTAAACATGATACGCACCTTCCCCCTGTGCCGGGTGCCCGGCACCCTGTTGGCTTGCCTGCTGTCGGTGAACGGCTATGGCCACGGCGAGACACCCATGGAGGTTGGCACCCTGGTGTCGGCGGCGGTCAGTGTCACCTGGCGCGATGACGGCATGTTGCTGCAGGACGACGGTCGCTGGTTGATTCCCGGCGTGCTGATGGGGGGCGAAGCCTATCCGGTGGACGCGGGGGTGACGGTGGATGAGGCGCGCCTGGATCTGGCCCATCGCACCGCAGAGCGGGTGTTCGGTCGCCTGCAGATCGCCAGTCACGACGGCGTGTCCGATGCGGAGATTCATCATGCCTATGGCGGACTGCAGCTGGATACCGGCCCCGTCCTGACCACCCTGGCCGCCGGCCGGATGGCCGCTGCCATGACGCCCGCCAATGGTGAGCATGCCAGTGATCGGCTGTTCAGTGAAACGCCCTTACCCCTGCAGGCGTTTCTGGGCAGCCAGTTAAACGACGACGGCGCCCGCGTCAGCCTGGGCCTGGGAGCATGGCAGCTGGGGCTGGAGGCCTGGCGCGGGGACCGTTTTCCTGCCGCCGGTGAGGGGGAGGACCTGAACGATGTCTACCTGCACTACCGGGATGGCTGGAATGGGGTGCAGGTATTTGCCGGTATCTGGTGGCTGCAGGCGGATGCGGTGAACCGATCGGATACCCGTTACTCTGCGGATGGCCACGATCACGGTAGCGTCAGCCAAAGCACCACCCTACCGGAGTACTGGTTCGACGGGCGCACCGAAATAGGTGGCGCCTTCCTGCGCCTGGACGGTGGCCATGCCAGCCACTGGCATTGGGCGCTGGAAGCGCAATACCTGCAGGTAAGCATTGAAGGCAGCGTCCGCGACAGCACCCGGCTGGCCCCTTGGTCCGCGGAGGATAACGGTGGCTGGCTGCAGGCCAGCCTGGGGCATGGAGCGCACACGCTGGGATTGCGTTGGGAACGGCTGGTGCTGGAGAATCATCTGAGCGGCGCCGCGGCCGGCGCCCTGGCAGACCTGACCGGATTGTATAACCCGGACCACGACCCGGAGCGGATCAGCGCGGTCTATCACTGGCAGGTGCAACCGGGTCTGGCACTGCGGCTGGAGGCGGTGGACGACGCGATACAGACGGAGTCGATCCAGCGTGTCGCCGTGGGTCTGGTGTGGCAGGCGGAACTGCTGTGACCTTGCACCAGCCTGGTTCCGTTTCCTACGGGGGTAACAGGATTGTAATGATGCTGACGGAGATTGCGCACCCTGTGGGCAATCAGTCCGCTTTGTTAGCGGTCGTCCCAGGGCCCCCCGCAGCCCGCATTTGCTGTGATGTATGAGGTTGTTTTCAATTCTATCAGTGACTTAGGTTGGCGCTGAGGACGCTCACCCCGGACCCTGGATACTGACTGGCGTAGAACTTGCGTAGCTTCCTGCCGAGGTTCGCTGCCTGGCTCAAGCGGGCGGCCACCGTTGATGAACTGAGTCAGCCTGTATTCCAGAACCGTTAGCGGAAGCCCCATGCCTACCATCACCTACCAACATCAACAGATCACGCTGGAAAGCGGGGAAAACCTGCTGGAGGGGTTGGAACACGCCGGGGTGGAAGTCCCCTGCAGCTGCAGTTCCGGCGTTTGCCATGGCTGTATGGCCCAGGCCCTGGCTGGCACGGTGCCGGCGGAGGCGCAGATGGGGTTGAGTGCCAACCAGCGCCGCCTGAAGTACTTTCTCACCTGCCAGTGCTATCCCAAGGACGACCTGCAGTTTACCCTGGCCGGCAATCTGGAGGCCCGCACCACCGCCACCCTGGTGGACAAGCAGGTGTTGAACCAGCGGGTGCTGATGGTGCGCCTGCAGGCGGACATCGATTGGCGCGCTGGGCAGCACACCATCCTCTGGCGCACGGAAACCCGCGGTCGCGCCTACTCCATCGCCAGCTCCCCGGATGACGGTTTTGTGGAGTTGCACGTGCGGCGCCGGCCCAACGGCCTGGTCAGTCACTGGCTGGAGCACGAGCTGGCCGTGGGTGACCAGTGCCAGATCAGCCCGGCCACCGGCGATACCTATTACAGTCCGGCCATGCCGGGGCAGCCCCTGTTGCTGGTGGGCACCGGCACCGGCCTGGCCCCGCTCACCGGCGTTTTGCGGCAGGCCCTCAATGACGGCCATCATGGCGAAATCTATCTCTACGCCGCCGCCGGAGAACCCCAGTATCTGTACATGGTGGATGAGCTCCGGGCGCTGGCGCAACAACACGCGGACCTGCACTATTTTCCGGTGGTGCACCGCAACCCCGAGCGTCAGCCCGACCTGTTGCTGGGGGATCTGGTGGAGTTGATTCCCCAGCGCCATCCGCGCTTGCGACGCCACCTGGTGTATCTGTGCGGTGCCGAACCCATGGTGGAGTTTCTGAAGGAATACTGCTTCTACCGCGGCGCCCTGATGGAGGACATCTTCATCAAAACCTTCTCCCCAGGCGAGAAAAGCCGGGCGGATGCCGCGGCGACAGGACCATAGACCGGGCCACAATAGCGCGCCTGTGTGCCACCCTGTGCATCACCCCATGCGCCAACAGGAGACACCGCCGCCCTGCGATGACTCTTAATTGAGCAGTAAAGCCCTGCAAGCGCTGATTTTCTCAGCGTTTTTCCGACCTTTGTGATGGCATGGAAATTGCGCTTGTGTGCAGGCGAACTTTTGCTGTCATGATTGAGTCGCTTCATGGTATTAAGCTCGCCACCGGTTTCAATCTGTCAGTTGCAAGGATCGTTATGTCCATTCGAGTTGCCATTCGTCATCACACCAAGTATTCCTATGATCGCAATACGAAACTGTTTCCCCATACATTTCGTTTGCGCCCGGCGGTCCACAGTCGCACGCCCATCGAGGCCTATTCGTTCAAGATCAAGCCGGAGAACCACTTCATCAACTGGCAGCAGGATCCCTTCGGCAACTTCATGGCACGGGTCGTGTTCCCGGAGCCGGCCAAGGAACTGCAGGTCGATGTGGAGGTGATCGCCAACCTGAAGGTGATCAACCCCTTTGATTTTTTTGTGGAAGAATACGCCCACGATTATCCGTTCGAGTATGAAAAACAACTGGCGAAAGAGCTGGTGCCCTATCTTGAAATCAAGGAAAAAGGGCCCCTGTTGATGGCATGGCTGAGCAAAGTCGACCGTGGCGAAAAGCGCATCGTCGACTTCCTGGTGGAGTTGAACCAGAGGCTGTTCAACGACATCGGATACTCCATCCGTATGGAGCCGGGGGTGCAGACCTGCGAGGAAACCCTGGATCGCAAAATCGGCTCCTGCCGGGATTCCGCCTTCCTGTTGGTGCAGATACTGCGGCACCTGGGCCTGGCAGCACGCTTTGTGTCCGGTTACCTGGTGCAGTTGAAATCCGACGTGAAATCCCTGGATGGACCGTCCGGCCCGGAGGAGGATTTCACCGACCTGCACGCCTGGACGGAAGTCTATGTGCCCGGCGCCGGCTGGATCGGGCTGGACCCCACCTCAGGCCTGTTCGCCGGGGAAGGCCATATTCCCCTGGCCTGCACACCGGACCCGGTGAGCGCGGCGCCGGTGACCGGGGCCACCGGCAAGTGCGAGGTGGAATTCGAATTTGAAAACCGGGTGGACCGCATTCACGAGGATCCCCGGGTTACCAAACCCTACACCGAAGACCAGTGGCAGAACATCCAGGCCCTGGGCTACAAGGTGGACGAAGAACTGATGGCCAACGACGTGCGCCTGACCATGGGAGGTGAGCCCACCTTTGTGTCGGTGGATGACATGGAGTCGCCGGAGTGGAACACCACCGCCGACAGCCCCCAGAAGCGGGCTTTGGCCCATAATCTGTTTCTGGCCATGCAGAATCAGTTTGCCCCCGGCGGCGTCAAGCACTACGGCCAGGGCAAATGGTATCCCGGCGAGCCCCTGCCCCGTTGGCAATACGCCTGTTACTGGCGTAAGGATGGTCATACCCTCTGGCACTACCCCAATTTGATGGCCGATCCCAACCGCAACTACGGCCTGGGTACCGACGATGCCCAGAGCTTCATGGCGGCTCTGTGCAAGCGTTTGCGTTTGCCCAACCGCTTTGTGTTGCCTGCCTATGAAGATGCCATCTACTACATGTGGCAGGAAGGCAATCTGCCGGCACAATTCGATCCCCTGGAACACGACCTGAAATTGGAAGGTGAACGCAAACGCCTGCTGGCCCATCTGCAACGGGGCCTGGATGCGCCGGTGGGGTATGTGTTGCCCCTGAACTGGGATTGGTACCAGCAGGCCTGGCACAGCTGTACCTGGACCTTCCGCCGCGGTCACCTGCACCTGGTGCCCGGGGATTCCGCCATTGGCATGCGTCTGCCGTTGGAAGTCATTAACTGGCTGCCGCCGGAGAAGCGGGAATACCACCAGCCCATGAGCCTGTTTGAGGCGGCTCCGGCGCTGCCCTATTACCCACCCAATCTGGCGCCCATTGAGTACACCCAGAATGACGAGGTGAACGAAGTGGAATCGTTCATCCAGACCGCCATGTGCGCCGAAGTGCGTGATGGCTGCCTGTATGTGTTCCTGCCGCCGCTGACCCACGGTGACCAGTTCATCAAGCTGATGGCCGCCATCGAAGGGGCTGCCCACGAACTCAACATGCCGTTGGTGCTGGAGGGCTATGAGCCGCCCAAGGACAACCGCATGGAAAAATTCATGGTGACCCCGGACCCAGGTGTTATCGAAGTGAACGTGCATCCGGTGCACACCTGGGATGAGTTGCAGAAGAACACCCATTCCCTTTACGACATTGCCCACAAATGCCGTTTGGGCACCGAAAAGTTCATGGTCGACGGCCGTCACACCGGCACCGGCGGCGGCAACCACGTGACTATGGGGGGCGCCACGCCGTCTGACTCACCCTTATTGCGGCGTCCGGATGTGTTGCGCAGCCTGATCACCTTCTGGCAGCATCACCCCGGCTTGTCCTATCTGTTCTCCGGCCTGTTTATCGGGCCTACCAGTCAGGCTCCGCGGGTGGACGAAGGCCGTAACGAAAGCCTGTATGAGCTGGAAATCGCCTTCAGCCAGATGCCCAAGGAAGAGATCTCCCAACCCTGGCTGGTGGACCGCCTGTTACGCAACCTGCTGGTGGATATTTCCGGTAACACCCATCGCTCCGAATTCTGTATCGACAAGCTGTATTCGCCGGATTCCTCCTCCGGCCGGCTGGGTATTCTGGAATTCCGGGCTTTTGAAATGCCGCCCCATCCACGCATGAGCCTGGTGCAGATGCTGTTGCTGCGCACTCTGCTGATGATGTTCTGGCACAAACCCTATGAGCACCGGCTGGTGCGTTGGGGCACCGAGCTGCACGACCGCTTTATGCTGCCCCATTATGTGTGGGAAGACCTGCGGGATGTGTGCGAGTTCACGCAACTGCAGGGTTATCCGTTCCAGCTGGAATGGCTGGAACCGTTCCTGGAATTCCGTTTCCCCCATTATGGCCGGGTCAACATCCGCGATATCCAGATCGAGCTGCAAACCGCCATCGAACCCTGGCATGTGATGGGTGAGGAAGTGACCCGGGGCGGTACCTCCCGCTTTGTGGACTCCTCGGTGGAGCGTATGCAGGTGCGGGTCCACGGACTCAGCGAGGGCCGTTACGTACTGGTGTGTAATGGCCGCCGGGTGCCGCTCAACTTTACCGGCACCCACGGCGAATACGTGGCGGGTATTCGCTACCGCGCCTGGCAGCCGCCTTCTGCTCTGCACCCCCTGATCGGCGTGCATTCACCCCTGGTGTTCGACCTGGTGGATACCTTCAACGGTCGTTCCATCGGTGGTTGTACCTACCACGTGCACCACGCCGGTGGCCGCAGCTACGACACCTTCCCGGTGAATGCCTACGAGGCGGAAGGCCGCCGCATCAGCCGTTTCTGGAGCCACGGCCACACCCAGGGGCCGCTGACGGTGCCGCCGGAAGTGCGTCCGTTCATGCAGAGTGAGGATCGTTTTTACCCTCATGGCAGTGGCGTGGGCCCCATGCAACCGCCGGCGGACGAGATCAATCGGGAGTATCCGTATACCCTGGATTTGCGTAGACCCCTGCGCACGCTGTCCTGAACCCGTTATAATCACAGGTAAATGAGGGTAAGGGGTTCTCTATAGGGCTGTATGACAACCAACACAGAAGAAAAAACAACCACTGAGCCAGCGCCGAGTCTGGAGCAGATACTGGAACATTATCCCCGGGATATGGTGGGATACGACGAGATGTGGCTGGAAGACGGTGCCCGGGTCAACCCCCATTGGCGCCGCCTGATGAAGGATCTCACCAAGCTGGGCGACACTGAATTGGAGCGTCGGCGTACCGATGCCCGTCGCCTGTTGCGTGAAAATGGGGTGACCTACCACATTTACAACGACCCCAAGGGCCAGAAGCGCACCTGGCAGCTGGACCCTATTCCCCTGGTGATCAACAGCCAGGACTGGGGTGCCATCAGCGTGGGCCTGAAGCAGCGGGCGCGCCTGCTGGATATGATCCTGCGGGATATTTATGGCCCCCGCCGCCTGATCAAGGAAGGCCTGATTCCCGCTGAATTGATCTATGCCCAGCAGGGTTTTCTGCGCGCCTGTGACCAGGTGCAGATGAAGGACCTGCCCCAACTGTTGCTCTATGCCGCCGATCTGGCGCGCGGGCCGGACGGTCGCATGTGGGTGTTGGGGGATCGCAGCCAGGCGCCCTCCGGTGCCGGCTATGCCCTGGAAACCCGCATGGCCATGACCCGGGTGATGGCGGAGGAGTTCCGTCGCACCCAGGTCCATCGTTTGTCGATCTTCTTCCGTCACCTGCGCAGCATGCTGGCCAGCCTGCTGCCCCACCGCAAAGACGATCCACGGGTGGTGATCCTGACCCCGGGGCCCCATAACGAAACCTACTTTGAGCACGCCTACCTGGCGTCCTACCTGGGTTACAGCCTGGTGCAGGGGGATGACCTCACTGTTCGCGGTGGCAAGGTCTGGATGAAGTCCCTGGATGGCCTCAAGCAGGTGGACATCATTGTGCGTCGGGTGGACGACACCTTCTGCGATCCCCTGGAGCTGAGGGAAGATTCCCACCTGGGGGTGCCCGGCCTGTTGCAGGCCGCCCGCCTGGGGAATGTGATCATCGCCAACCCGTTGGGTTCCAGCATTCTGGAAAGCCCGGCACTGATGCCGTTCCTGCCCAATATTGCCAAGCACTGGCTGGGGGAGGAAATTCTGTTGCCGTCTGCCGCCACCTGGTGGTGCGGTCAGCAAAAGGAGCGGGACTATGTGCTGGCCAATCTCCGCGATCTGGTGATTAAACCCGTCGATCGCCGCGGCCCCTCAGTGTTTGGCTCGCAACTGAGCGAAAAGCAAATGCAGGACCTGAAAAGCCGCATTCTGGCGGAGCCCCACATGTACGTCGGGCAGCAGGTTCTGAGCTGTTCCACCGCGCCTTCCCTGCGGAATGGCAAGCTGGTGCCGAGGCGGGTGCTGTTGCGCACCTTCCTCACCGCTCACCAGGGGGACTACGATGTGATGCCCGGCGGCCTGACCCGGGTGGCGCAGGATGAAGATGCTCTCTTCGTCACCAACCAGACCGGCGGCCTGTCCAAAGACACCTGGATTATGGCGGACAAACCCGTGCACCAGGCCAGCCTCTGGCCCAGCATCCGCCAGATGGAAAGCCTGATGACCGGCGAGGGTGTGTTGCCCTCCCGTTCCGGGGAAAACCTGTTCTGGGTGGGCCGCTACACCGAGCGTTCCGAGGGCCTGTTGCGCCTGATTCGCACCGTGCTCAACAAGCTGGCGGACTATGACGACTACCGGGACGATTCGGACCAGGTGGTGCTTAATCATCTGCTGGAGGCGCTCACCCATTTCACCTGGGTGTACCCGGGCTTTACCGGAGAGGACGCGGCGGAAAAACTGAAGCGCCCGCGCCTGCACATCATGGATATGGTGCTGAACCGGGAGCATCGCAGCAGCCTCATCGGCACCCTCAACTCGTTGTTACAGGGCGCCTACAACGTGCGCGACCTGTGGTCGGTGGACACCTGGCGGGTGGTGGATGATATTGACGAGAACCTGCAGTACCTGAGTTCCAACAAGACCCGCTTCTCCATCCTGCAGACCGAGCTGGACAGCCTGCTGGCGTCCCTGATGGCGTTCAACTCCCAGACCCAGGAAAGCATGCCCCATGAGCACGGCTGGTATTTGCTGAACGTGGGCCGTCGCATGGAACGGGCCCTGCAGTTGATCTGCTTTATCCGTACTTGCTTTGTCCAGTATGCGGGTGAGGTGCCGGAGCACCTGATGCTGGAAGCCACCCTGGTGAATCATGAAAGCCTGATCACCCACCGCCGCCGCTATCGTTCGGTGCAGCACATTTTTACCGTGTTGGACCTGATGCTGCTGGATACCCGTCATCCCCGCTCCCTGGCCTATCAGGTGGACGAGATCATGACGCTGATGGAAGCGCTGCCCCAGCCCACCCCATCCCATCACCTGAGCCGGGAGCAGCGCCTGATTCTGCAGGCCAGCACCGAGATCAAGCTGGCGGAGGTGGAGAAACTGGCCAATATCAACGATGAGCTGGGTTCCCGTCGGGCACTGGCCAAACTGTTGGACAACGTGGAGCGGCGCCTGGAGAAAGTGTCCGAGTTGCTGCACCAGCGCTACTTCACCCATACCCAGAGCGCCCGTCAGTTGGCTCCCACCAAACTGGAGTTGCCGGCATGAAATATCACATCAAACACACCACCCATTACGAATACAGCAGCCCGGTGAGCATGTGCTTCAATGAGGCCCGCATGTCACCGGTGAATGGTGCGCACCAAACTTGTGCGCGCAATCGGTTCGTCATTCACCCTGCACCAGAATCGCTCCACAAGCGCTTTGATTATTTCGGTAATCAGGTGACCAGCTTCGATATTCTTCAGCCCCACAAGGAGTTATCCGTCACCGTATACTCCGAGGTACAGGTGCTGGATCACACCCAGCAGGCACTGTTTTCGGCCGACTACCCCTGGGAGTTTGTCCGCGACAGCCTGAAAACCGCCACCGATCCCGAGCACATTGTGGTGCGCGAATACATCCTGCCGTCGCCGCTGATACCGGTGTTTGATGAGGTGAAGAAGTACGCCGCAGAGTCCTTTACCGAAGGGCGGCCGGTGCTGGAGGCAATCCAGGACCTGGTGCAGCGGATCTTCACGGATTTCAAATACGACCCCGGGTTTTCCACCATCAGCACCCCCCTGCACACGGTGATGGAGCATCGGCGCGGGGTGTGCCAGGACTTCGCCCACCTGGGCATTGCCTGCCTGCGGGCCATGGGGCTGGCCGCGGGTTACGTCAGTGGTTATCTGGAAACCGTGCCGCCGCCGGGGCAGGAAAAGCTCGAAGGTGCGGATGCATCACACGCCTGGTTTGGCGTCTACATGCTCGACTTCGGCTGGATGCACTTCGACCCCACCAACAATATGATGGCCAAGGACCAGCACATAACACTGGCCTTTGGCAGAGATTTTGCAGATGTGACTCCACTCAAAGGGGTAATTTACGGCGGCGACGATCACGAGTTGAAGGTGTTCGTGGATGTGCGCCGAATTGAAGAATAGAAGCAGTTCACCCACAAGCATTATTGCGAGATAAAAGAAGCGATTATATGTCTGTAAGCTGGAACGAGTACGACCCGGGCAAGTTCTTCGATGAATTGATCAAAACCAAGGGAAAGCCACGGAAATACGCAAAAAACCTGGCGAAATACCTGGCTGACCACAGTGATGAAGAACTGGAGACCCGCAAGGCGGTGGCGGAACTCTCGATCAAGGAGATGGGGATCACCTTTACGGTTTATACCGAAGAGGAAGGTTCCATCGACCGCTCATGGCCTTTCGATATTTTGCCGCGGATGATTCCCAAGTCCGAGTGGCTGCAGATTGAACTGGGGCTCAAGCAGCGGGTCAAGGCCCTCAACCTGTTCATCAACGATATTTATCACGATCAGAAAATTATCAAGGATAAAGTCTTTCCGGCGGAGCTGCTGGCCAATTCCGTGAACTTCCGTAAGGAGTGCATGGGGGTGTCACCGCCCCGCAACATCTGGGCCCATATCTGCGGCTCGGACCTGGTGCGGGACAGCGACGGCACCATGTACGTGTTGGAAGACAATCTGCGGGTGCCCTCCGGCGTATCCTACATGCTGGAAAACCGCTCGGTGATGAAGCGGGTGTTCCCTGAACTGTTTGAAAGCTACAACATCCAACCGGTGGACGATTACTGCTCCCAGCTGTTCGACATGCTGGCCTCCCTGTCACCCCGTCCGGCAGACTATCCGGAAGTGGTGGTGCTGACCCCCGGCATTTTCAACTCCGCCTATTTTGAGCATTCCTACCTGGCGCAGCAGATGGGGTGCGAGCTGGTGGAAGGTCGCGACCTGCTGGTACAGGATGACGACTGTGTTTATATGCGTACGGTGGAAGGCCTGCAGCGGGTGGACGTGATCTATCGCCGCATCGATGACCTGTTCCTGGACCCGGAAGCCTTCAATCCGGATTCCATGCTGGGTGTGCCGGGCCTGTTGCGGGCCTGGAAAAAAGGCAACGTGGCCCTGGCCAATGCCCCCGGTGCCGGCGTGGCGGACGACAAAGTGGTATACGCCTTTGTGCCCGACATCATCAAATACTACCTGGGGGAAGAGGTGCTGTTGCCCAACGTACCCACCTATCGCTGTATGTTCCAGGATGAACAGGATTATGTTCTGCAGCATCTGGATGAGCTGGTGGTGAAGCCCGCCAACGAATCCGGCGGCTACGGCATGATGATTGGCCCCATGGCCAGCAAAAAGGAGCGGGAGAAATTTGCTCAGCTGATCAAGAAAGATCCCCGCAATTACATCGCGCAACCCACTCTGGGATTGTCCACCGTGCCCACCTTTGTGGAGCATGGGGTGGAGCCCCGGCACGTGGACCTGCGCCCCTTTATTCTCAGCGGTGACACCACTTCTGTCACCATGGGTGGATTGACCCGGGTGGCCCTGCGCAAGGGCTCCCTGGTGGTGAACTCCTCCCAGGGTGGTGGCAGTAAAGACACCTGGATCGTTGAGGAGGAAGCCTGATGCTAGCTCGAGTAGCCGAAACCCTGTACTGGATGGCCCGGTACATGGAGCGTGCGGAAAACATGGCGCGCCTGATCAACGTCAACGCCAACCTGATTCTGGACATCCCCAAGAAAACGGTGCTGGGCTGGGAACCCCTGATTGACATCACGGGCACCCGGTCCAACTACGAAGAGAAATACAACTCCTTCGAAGAGCGCCAGGTGATGAAATACCTGATCAGCGACGTGGACAGCCCGGTGTCCATCGCCAACTCCCTGAAGTGGGCGCGGGAAAACGCCCGTACCGTGCGCGATGTGATTCCGCGGGAAGCCTGGGAGCAGATCAACGCTTTGAACCACTATGCCAAGGATCAGCTCAATGTGGCCATGTCCAAGCGCGGTCGTTTCAGTTATCTCAATGAGGTGATCCTGCGCAGCCAGACCATCGTGGGCCTGTTGTCCGGCACCGTGAACCGGGATCAGGGTTATGTGTTCATTCGCCTGGGGCGCAACCTGGAACGGGCCGACATGACCTCGCGTATCATTGATGTGCGCTCGGCCAACCTGCTGACGGAAGAAAGCATGGAGCTGCGGCCCTTCGAGAACATTCAGTGGATGAGCGTGCTGAAATCCCTGACGGCCTATCAGATGTACCGCCAGGCCATGCAGGCGCGCATCCGTCGAACCGACGTGGTGAAATTCCTGTTCCAGTCCCAGCGCTTCCCACGCTCGATTTTGTTCTGTGTGCAGCAGATGGAGCGTTGTGTGCAGGAGCTGCCGGATTTTGAAAACAGCCTGCGCCGGATTCATCAGGCCAAGCGGCTGATTCAGGGGGCGGAACTGCATGCCTACGATCAGTCCATGTTGCACGACTTCATTGATCACATTCAGATCGAACTGAATCACATCCACGAAGCTCTCAACGATCAGTACTTCCTCAGTGGCCGCATTTATGGCCAGGAGCAGGAACAAAAGCAGGCCTCCTGACCTGTGTGCAGCGACTGGAATGACCCCGGTCGCTGCTGAGCAAATCGCCAGCAGCAACAGCGTTTTGTGGGAATTGGTCTAGACTGGAAAAGATCCGTTCTTGTCCGGTTTTACTCAGGCTGATTCCCTTTGTCCTTACCCCGATCCGACCAAGTCAAACGTTCCCTTGCCACGCTGACCCTGCTGCAGATGGGGATTCGGGTGTCGTTGGTGGTGTTGGCGGTGACCATCCTCAGTTACTGGCACATCGTGCGCACCCTGGAATCCCAGACCGTCGATAAGCTGAGTAAATACATCGTGGAGCGGGCCCAGCGAGAAAGTGCAGTGTTCGAATTGGCGGAGTCCAGTCAGCAGGTATTGAAGGACATCTTTCTGCGCGCCTGGGAGCATGCCCGCGAATCAGCCCATGAGGATTATCCGAAGTACTTTGTGACTGGCGACGATGGTGCCGTGCGCACCCGCAAGCAATGGTTTACCGACGGTTTCAATGAGCAGGGTTTGCCCACCGGCTCCATTTCCGGTTTTGTCAGCCCGTCGGCGCCGGTGGCGGAGGCGCCGTTTCGTGCCCGCCTGGTGTTGTCCTATCTGCTGCTGGAGCGCTACGGCGCCAGTTATCGCAATCAGTTCGCCAATCTTTACGTACACATGCCGGAAAACGTGAATCTGGTGTATTGGCCCGGCTTTCCCTGGGGACTGGAAGCGCAAGCGGATCTGGACATGACGGTGGAAGAGTGGATGTACATCGCGTTCCAGCAACACAACCCGCAACGGGAAACCCGCTGGACCGGGCTCTATTATGACCCCACCGCCAAAGACTGGATGGTGTCCTGCGAGACACCGGTGGACTGGCAGGGTCAGCACCTGGTGACCATCGGCCATGACATACTGTTGATGAAACTGTTCAACCGCGTCTTCAGTGATCATCTGGCGGGCGCCTACAATTTCATCGTGCGGGCTGACGGTCGCATCATCGCCCACCCCAACAAGCAACCGGAACTGTATGCCGCCAAAGGCGAGTTGAACGTGCAGGACCTGCAGGACCCGGTGCTGGCAGACCTCTATCAACGCTTGCAGGAGCAGGTCCGACAACCGCAACAATCCGACCCCATTTTCTATCATCCTGCCAGTGACGCCTTCATCGCCCATGCGCCCATCCAGGGTCCGGACTGGTGGTTTGTGACCGTCTACCCGAAAAGCCTGTTGTCCGACTCCGCGAAAAGTACGGCGCAGTTTATTTTGCTGCTGAGTGTGATTTCCCTGTTGGTGGAGTTGGTGATGCTCTACCTGGTGATGCGGCGTCAGGTGATCGAGCCGTTGTCCCATTTTGTGACGGCGTCCCGGCGGTTGGGGGAGGGTGCGTTCACCGCCAAGGACCGCCTGCCGATTCAGCGCCAGGATGAGATCGGATTGATGGCGCGCACCTTTCGCGCCATGGGTGAGCGCATCGCCAACTATCATCAGGATCTGGAACAGGCCGTGGAGGATCGAACCCGGCAGCTGAAAACCATTACCAACCAGCTGCAGAAAGCCAATGCCGAGCTGGAGCTGATGACCTACACCGATGCCTTGACCCAGGTGGCCAACAAGCGGCGCTTCGACGACAGCCTGCAGCAGGAATGGAACCGGGCAGCCCGCAACCAGACGCCATTGGGTTTGATGATTCTGGATATCGACTACTTCAAACGTTACAACGACACCTACGGTCATGTGCAGGGGGATGAATGTCTGCGCCAGGTGGCGAGTGCGGTAAAACAGTGGGCGAATCGTTCCGGTGAACTGGTGGCGCGCATTGGCGGAGAAGAATTTTCGGTACTGCAACCCAACGTTTCCATCGAGGCCTTGAAAGCCTCCGCCCGTCATGTTCTGGAGGCCATCCGCGCTCTGGCGATTGAGCACAGTGACTCCGAAGTCAGTGACCGGGTCACAGTGAGTGTGGGCATTGCCATTTGCATTCCCGGGCCCGGCCAATCGGCTATCGAACTGGTGACCGCAGCAGACGATGCACTGTATCGGGCCAAAAGTCTGGGGCGGGACCGGCTTTCAGACTAACCCCTTGTTTCGCTAATTTTCCTGTGTCACATTAGCAAGCCGCAGTAGCACACAGGGAAGGCAGCCATCATGAAGACCGGCGCAGTGAATGCAGACGCAGTGACCGCAGAAGAAAAACTCCACATTCGAACCGCACAGGCAGATGACCTGGGTTTGATCGCAGAGTTGATGTACAGCTCTGGCCCCGATATTTACGATTACCTCTATCAGGAAAAGGCCCTCGATTTTTTGCGCTATGAATTTGCCTCCGGCCGCGGCTTTGCCGGCCATCCCCACGTCACTGTGGCGGTGCGGGCTGGTGAGGTGGTAGGCACCGGTTGCTTCTATGGTCGGCGGGATTACGAGCGGCTGCTGAACGGCACCGTAAAAAACATGACCCGGTTCTTTGGCTATCTGGGGGTGGTGCCGGTGTTGTTTCGTTCCCGTCACCTGAAGAGCGTGATGCGGGCGCCGCGGCCCGGTGAGTTGTACCTGTCGAATTTCGGCGTCAGTCCGCAGCAGCGCAGCCAGGGCATCGGCTCGCAGATGATCCGGCATAAACTGCAACAGGCCCGGGAGCAGGGCTATGATGTGTTTGGCCTGGATGTGTCGGTGGCCAACCCCCGTGGCCAGGCGCTGTATTCGCGGTTGGGACTGCAGGTCACCCAGGAAAAAACCTTCTCCAATCCCCGGGCCGGTGTGAATCCGGCCCGCAAAATGGAACTGGCGTTGTTGCCCTGACGCAACGCCCTTGAATCCTGCCGTTACCAAACTAAACTTGTCAGCAGGTGGTCGCTGTGCACAATAAGGGCTGCCTGGATGGCGACTTATGTGACAGGGACGGTTAACGGCATGTGTTCTTCACTTCGGTAATTCCCTGTTTCAATATTCGCGTTCGATATTCGCGCTGTTATTTCGATTGCCCGCTTGGGCATGTCATGTTCGTTTGGATGGGGATACTCATGAGAAAACTTTGTTATGCGCTGCTTGGCGGAGCCCTGTGGCTTGCCCACAGTTTTGCCTTGGCCGCAGCCAGTGGATACTGCGATGCCAATGGCCGCAACAGTTACTACTTCTGGCAGAACAGCATGACCATTGGGGACACGGTGATCAGCACCGGCAACAATGGTGGATACCAATTTACACCGGACACCGGCATCACGCTGCAGCCGGGCGCAAACCAGATCCAGTTGAATCCCGGTTATCGTTTTTATAACTACACAGTGTACTGGCGCGGCTGGCTGGATCTGAACGGTGACCTTCAGTTCAGTGCCGACGAACAGCTGTTCCAGGCTTCCTCCCGCGGCGCCCTGACGGTGACGGCCACGTTGCCGGAAACGCTGACACTGGCGTCCTCCACCCTGCGCATCAGCATGAAGTACGGCAGTTATCCCGCTCCCTGCGAAATCTATTCCTACGGTGAAACGGAAGATCTGGTGGTGCAACTGCCGGTGGCGGACAGCCCGGCGTTGACCGATGCCTATCACCTGCAACTGGGCAGCGATTTTACCATGCAGCGCAGCGGTGCCATTGGCGATGACCTCAGCTGGGTGGTGGAGAAGAGCGGTGCCGTGGTGCTGCAGCGCATGGCCGCCAGCGAATTGGAGTATCGTTATTTTGCCAACAGCAGCGGGGCGGATTTCCGCCTATGGCTGGAGCAGGATGTGGCCGGTGCCCAGCAGCGGGTGTCCAACGTAGTGGCCTACACGCCGGGCACCACCGATCGCTATGCCCTGCACCTGAGTGAAGGCTATCAGCTGCATCGCTCCGGCGGCCTCGGGGAAGCGGGCAATCTCACCTGGGTAATCGAGATGGATGGTGAGGTGGTGCTGGAGCGTCTGGCCACCGAGGAGCTGAGTTATGTGTATTACCGCAACTGGGCCGGCACCCGTTTCCGGGTCTGGCTCAAGCAGTTTATCAACGGTCAGTATGAGGTGGTGTCCAATACCCTGGAATACCAACCGGACCAAACCGAATTCACCCTGACCCTGGACCAGAAATACAAACTGACCCGCAATGGCCAGCCCGGTGATGCGGTGCGCTGGATCGTGGAACAGAATGGCCTGGTGATCGTGGAGCGGGATGCAGCTGCGGAACTGGAATACCGCTTTATCGATTCCGTTCCCGGCGCCCGTTACCGCCTGTGGCTGCAGATGAACATTGATGGCCAGGACCGGGTGGTGTCCAATGTGATCGAATACGATGAGCCCACCGCCTACCCCTATCAGCTGGCATTGGGCCCGAATTATCAGGTGACCCGCAGCGGCGGCATCGGCGAACCACTCACCTGGGTGGTGGTGAAGGATGGCAGCAAGGTGCTGGAGAGCAACGCCAGCAATGGTTTGTCCTTCCTCTATTCCGGCAATACCCAGGGCAGTTTTCTGGAGCTGTATCTGCACCAACGCCTGGACGGTTACGAGCAGCGGGTCTCCAATATCATTCGCTATGAGGTGAGAGATTTCGGCTACAGCCTGAATCTGGGGCCGGATTATCAGCTGCAGCGCACGGGCCAATTGGGTGAGCCTTTGTATTGGGTGATCGAAGAAAACGGCAGCCGGGTCTTGCAGCAGGATGCTTCCCAAAGCCTGAGCTTCACTTATCCCGGCAATACACCGGGGGCCGCCTATCGGGCGTGGTTGGGCATGGAGGTGGACGCCACCTTCCGTCCGGTGTCGAGCCCTGTGTACTATCAGGTGGAGGAACCACAACCGCCCGAGCCACCGTTCACCATTACGCTCGGCACCGATTATGTGGTGACCCGGGACGGTGGCCTGGGTGATCCCCTGCGTTGGGTGGTCACAGAGAACGGCATGCTGGTGTGGTCGCAGCCGGCGGCCCAGGCATTGCAATTCCAGTACCCGGATCATCAATCCCATGCCCAGTATCGGGTGTGGCTGGAAGATGAGATGAGTGGCGAGGTGCTGTCCAATGAAGTGGCGTACGAGTATGTGGTCGCCAGCACTTTTCAATTGACCCTGATGCAAGACTATTCCGTGGAGCGCAGTGGCCCGGTTGGAGAGGGGCTGGAGGAACCATTGGAATGGGTGCTGCTGGAAAACGGTCTGGAGCGTTGGCGTGAAGATGCCAGCCAGCAGACGGAGTTCTATTTCCATGGCTACACTCCGGGCAGCCAATATCAGCTGTGGTTGGTCTCCATGGCCACTCAGGCGGTGGTGTCCGAGGTGCTCACCTTCACCTATGTGTTGCCCGGCTCGGAGTACAGCCTGACCCTGGATGAGGCTGCCTACCAGGTCACCCGCAGCGGACAGTTGGGGGAACCCCTGAGTTGGATCGTGGAAGAAAACGGGGTGGTGGTGAATGATTTTGCAGCCGCCGACGCACTGGATTTTGTGTACCAGAATCCCGTCCAGGGGGCCCACTACCGCATCTGGCTGGTGCGGGCAGGGGAAATCAAGCCGGTGTCGAATATCATTGAATATGACGTGGCTGCGGCAACCCACGAGTTCAGCATCAGCCTGAATAGTGACGGCACCATCACCCGCACAGGGTCGGTGGGGGATCAACTGGATCTGGTGTTCCTGCAGAACGGGCAGATCGTGAACGGGATGGACGCGTCCCAGAGCCTGGTGTTGGCGTTCCCGTTTGTGAGCAGTGGCGCATACGAGGCTTATCTGATTGCCTGGGGTGATGAAGAGGGTGGTGAAGAAGGTACGCCGGTTTCCAATACCCTGCAGATCAACGTGCCCTGACCGGGGATCGTTGCCGCGACAAGGGAAGGGGGCATTACTGCCCCCTTTTTTTTGAGCCCGGTTTGCACTGGGCCCGGTTTTGCAACTGCTAACGCATCCGCTCAGAGGGTTTTCATGTATTCGATCAACGCCAGGCGTTCCTGGTCACTCAACACTTCGGTGAAGTCGTGGCCCTCGTTGCCGCGGCTGAACTCGTGGGTGTTGACGATGCGTCGCGCTTCCAGGTCTTTCTGGGTTAACGGTGGCATGGCCTGGTAGGCGAGCCAGAACTTGTCGCCCAGGGCGTTGGCCAGCCAGCTCAGCATTTTGTCGAAGACATTGGTGGGATTGCAGCTCCATTTCTCGGTGCCCGGTTGACAGGGGATCTCGGTGTATTGCCAGCCCAGGTTGTCCAGGTCATAGGCCGCCAGACTGGAATCCAGGCCTGCGTTCAGGCCGGGGGCGACCGGCTCGGTCAGGGGCGGATGCCAGATGTTGGGGCGGTCGGAGGGTTTCAATACCGCCCACACCGTGGGCACACTGCCGTTGTGGAAGAACGGCGCTGCCGCCCAGACTCCGTACAGTGAGGGTGCGTTGTAGCCGATCATGTCGTCCCAGCGGTTGGGGCCTTCCAGGCGCCGGCCACCCCCGGCCAGGTCGTTGCGCAACCGTTCCAGGGTCTGGCCGGGCCGTCCCTGTCCTTCCCGGGTCCATTCGGGGTGCAGTTCGTCATAGGCCCACCAGGAGGTGTTCCAGGCCACTTTCATGGGCTCCGACATGACGTTGGTGCGTTCCGGGTCGGTGCGGATGGTCTCCAGGGGTGTGTTGACCCCGGCAATGCCCTTCAGCCGTGGGTCCGGCAACATGCTGGGGTCGGCGGCGTAGCGGGGGGAGTACACCCCATGGCAGCTGGCGCAGGAACCATTGCCCGCCGGCTTGGGAATATGGCTGTTGCTGCCGTTGGACCACAGGTCACGACTGTGGAACAACACCGCTCCGGCTTCCGCCAGTGGCAGGTCGATCAGCTCAGGGTAGGGGAACGGGGGCGGCGCCAGGGAATTCATAAAGGCGTCCACGTTCTCGAAGGTGGGTTCCAGTGCGCGCCGCTCCTCACCACTCAACATGAAGGTGGCCATTTCCAATGCCATGGTGGAACGCACGTTGTCGGAAGACAGCAGCCCATGGAACAGGCGGGTCATCCAGGCCCGGCTCCACCAGTTGGGGGTTTTCACCTGGCCTTCGGAGCCGTGGGAGGGGAACAGTTCCAAGCCCAGGCGCAGCTGCAGGGTTTCGGCGTCAAAGCCCACGAACAAGGCATCAATCACGCCCAGGGCATTGGAGACCCCGGCATTGGTACCGAAGGGGAAGGGCACCACCGCCGGTATGCCCGCCAGTACCTTGGCGTTGTCGTTGACGAACACGCCGATGTCAAAATAGTTGCTGCCCCGGCCCCAGTGGAACTGCTGGCCCTCGGCGTCGGTGCCGAGGCGGGAATCGTGGCAGAAGGAACAGCCCACGGTGAGTTCTCCGGTGTATTTGCCCTCCAGGTTCTTCACCATGGTGAGCCCCATGGGCAACTGGCCGCTGCCGCCGTCGGTGAGATTGGGGTCTTCCCCTTCCAGGGGGTAGGGGTTGCGGAACTCCGCGGCAAACAGTCCATAGCGTTTCAGGACTTCCTCATCAAAGTTGGCCGGTCGCTCCTCCAGGCCCCAGGCCTTCCACAGCTTGCGATAGGTGCGGGGGGTGAACAGGTGCAACCCGGCCATGAAATAGGACGTGCTCTCGAGAAACGCTTGACCGGCCGCCACCTGTGCCCGCCATTCGCCGCAGGTGGCGGCCTTCTGCAGGGGGTTGGGTTTGTAAGGGGGCAATGGATTGTGCACGTCTATCCAGTAGGCGTTGAACTGCACCGCGGTGCCGGGCTGATTGATGCCTTCCACCACCAGGCTGCGGGGGTCCAGGGGCACGGGGGTGGCATCCGGTTGGCCTTCGCAGCCGGCCACGATGGCCGGTTGCTTCTGTCCCAGCTCCAACAGTGGCAGGGGCTCGGTGGCCATTGGCGTGGATGCTGCGCGGTCTTCCCCGCTGTCGCTGCTGCAGGATTCCGGGTCCTGCCAACAGCCAAACAAGTAGGCCACGTCGTCGTAGATGGCACTGTTGTAGGGCCAGGTTTTGCCTCCGCTGTGGGGCTCCGCCGGGTCAGCGTTTTCCACCAGCAGTGGGTTCAGGGTGATGCCGCCGCCCAGGGTCTGCCAGGCCTGATAGAAATTGTCATAGTGTTGGCTGGCGTCAGTGGACAGGATGAAGCCGTCGCCTTCTTCGGTGTCCGCCAGTCCGCCCGGAATATGGCAGGTACTGCAGAAGCTGAGATTGGATTGGACGCGCTCGGTGAAAAACGCCTGGTCGTCAAAGGTTTCGGTGCCGGTACCGGGCTCTTCCTCTTCCGCCCCGCCACAGGCGCCCAGCAACAGACTGCCGAGGGTGAACAGTATCAGTTTTGAGATGGATGTCATGGGTGTTCTCCGTGGTGATGAAAACCTTCGGCACACAAACACCGGTCTCAGGAGACAACCCACACACCTTTCAAGGCAGAACCGAATTGAACCTCTCAGTCACTATCTGATTTGATGTTGTGACTGATTGGTCACGCATCCTCGCACAGAGTTTTTGGGGCGTGAAGGTGGCAGGCTTAATCGCTGGCGTGATTGGTCAGCCGCAGTTGCAGCATGCGCTGCATGGGCAGGGGATCTTTCTGGGTGACTGTTTTGGTGGCGGGGGAGTGCCAGGACAGCAGGCGGGAAATCCAGAAGCGCAGGGCGGCGTAAATGAGCATCCGCGGCCACATTTGCTGCTCTGCAGCGGTAAAGGGCCGGTGCTGCTGGTAAGTGTCCAGCACGGCTCGATAGCGCCGGGGCTCCAGGTTGCCGTCGGCATCACTGCACCAGTCGTTCACCAGCACCGCCAGGTCATAGATGAAGCTGTCGTCACAGGCGTTGTAAAAATCAATGATGCCGGTGAGCCGGTCCCCGTCAAACAGGGCGTTATCGTGGAACAGGTCATGGTGGTTGATGCCGGTAGGCAGCGCGTCGATTTGGGGTTGGTGCAGGCGCCAATCCGCCACCTGTTGCAGCAGCAGGGATTTCTGTTCGGGGGAGAGAAACGGCTGCAGGGTCTGTACCGCAGCATCGCGCCAGGCGGCGCCGCGGTCGTTTACCCGGTGCTGGTGGAAGCCCGGTGAGGACAGGTGCATGCGCGCCATGGCAGCGGCGATGGCTTGGCATTGGTCCCGGTTGGGCGTGGTGGGGTGGTGGCCGCTGAAGCAGGGCACCAGGATAGCGGGTTTGCCTGCCAGCTGCAGAATGGCCTCTCCCTGATCATTGCGGTAGGGTGCCGGCACCGGCAGGCCGGCCTCGGACAAAAAACGGGTGAGGGCGACAAAATAGGGCAGCTCGCTGCGGGGCATCTGCTCAAACAGGGTCAGCACCAGGCGGCAAGTGGTTCCGGCCTGATCATCGGCGCTGACAAAGTAATTGGTGTTCTCGATACCGGAGCGGGTGGCCTCCAGGCTGCGCAACCGGACGAAGCCGAAGGCCGTAATAAATTCGGCCGTCTGGTCCTGGCTCAGGGGCGTGTAGACGGCCATGGGATTACCAGGATATCAGCACCCACTCCGGCACCAGAATGCGGTCCGCCGCATCGCGGATGAAGGTGCCGTCGCCGTTGGTGTCCACCAGGTGGTAGGAAGGGGCATTTTTGGGCACGACCCTGATGCCATACACTTTGCCGTTGATCTGGTAAATGTTCAGGGTCTTGTCACCGTCTTCCACAATGGTGATCTGGGGTTCGGGGGCAATGGCCTCTTCCCCTTCCCTGGGCTCCACCCGGGCTTGCAGGGGCAGGGACGACAGCATCAGACAGAGGGCAAGCAGCTTTCTCATAGGGTTCCGGTATCCACAGGTGGTTTAATCAGCGGGTTCAAAAAGGGTTATATCACAGTAGTTTATAGGGCATTTGCCCACCATACAAAGACCCACTGAAACCAAACCAATCTTTTATTATGCAGAAATCATGTGAAAAACTTGCTACGCTAGAAAGACTGTCTGGTAAACAGTCAGGATTTGAGTGTTTCCTTTAAGCGGCGAACGGGCCCTGTCAAAACCCTGACTGTGACCGCCGCGTCCGGATTTAATGCTGCTGAATCAAAGGCTTATAATGCAAATAATGAGCCTTTGGTTTAAGTGGTATCGTGAAGTATGACTTTATGGTTAAATTATCGCCCTCATTTTCAGCATGACAGAGGGCGGTCATTCGCCTTTAACAAAGGTCAGCCGTATGACGAATAAACCGCGCTATGCCGAAGCCAGTATGGAAGCCATGTATCGTATTTTTACGGTGCCGGAGGCTCCAGGGTCTACGTTGGGTAACATCGATCAGAAGCTCTCCCAGGACCTGGCCGGGTTCCTCCAGGAGCATATTGTTGCGGTTGAAAAGGACCCGGAAGAGTTACAAAAGGATTTTTCCGACTCGGTCATTCCTGAAAAACCCATCTTCGTATCCGATCAGGCGGATTTCCTGATGGATAAACTGGTGGCCCAGTCGGTCCACACGGCGTCCCCCAGTTTTATTGGTCACATGACCTCCGCGCTGCCGTATTTCATGTTGCCCCTGTCCCGCATCATGATGGCCCTCAATCAGAACCTGGTGAAAATCGAGACCTCCAAGGCCTTTACCCCCATGGAGCGCCAGGTGCTGGGGATGGTTCATCGCCTGATCTACCAGCGCGACAACGCTTTCTACAAAAAATGGATGCATGAGCCCGGTCATTCCCTGGGTTCGTTCTGCTCCGGCGGTACCATTGCCAACATCACAGCCCTGTGGGTGGCCCGTAACGGCCGCTTTGACCGTGACCCGAAGAACGGTTTCGCCGGGATTCAGCGGGTGGGTCTGTTCGGCGCGCTGCAGCATCATGGTTATCGTGGCGCGGCGGTGCTGGTGTCTGAGCGGGGGCATTATTCCCTGGGCAAGGCGGCGGATGTGCTGGGCATAGGTCGGGATTTTCTGGTGTGCGTCAAAGCCGACGCCCGCAACAAAATCGATCTGCAGCAACTGCGGGACAAGGTCGCCGAACTGAAAGCCAACAAGATTGCGATCATCGCCATGGTGGGGGTGGCCGGCACCTCAGAAACCGGCAGTGTGGACCCGCTGGATGAGATGGCGGATCTGGCCCAGGAAATCGGTTGTCATTTCCACGTGGATGCGGCCTGGGGTGGCCCTACCCTGTTCTCGAAAAAGTACGCGCACATTCTGAAGGGCATCGAGCGGGCGGATTCCGTCACCATCGACGCCCACAAGCAGATGTATGTGCCCATGGGCGCCGGTATGGTGATTTTCAAGAGCCCGTCCCTGGTGTCCTCCATCGAGCACCACGCGGATTATATTATTCGTAAGGGCTCCCGGGATTTGGGGGCTTATACCCTGGAAGGATCGCGTCCGGGTATTGCGATGCTGCTGCATTCCGGTTTGAAAATCATCGGTCGCAGTGGATATGAAATCCTGATTGAGCAGGGCATCGAAAAAGCCCGCACCTTTGCTGGGATGGTTCAGGCCGAGGCGGATTTTGAACTGGTGTCCGAGCCGGAACTGAACATTCTTACCTATCGTTACGTGCCGGCGTTTGTGAAAGCGAAACTGGCCAATGCCAGCGCCGAGGAAGTGGACCGGATTCATGATGTGCTCAACCGGCTCACCAAGCGCATTCAGAAAAACCAGCGGGCCCGGGGCAAGTCGTTTGTGTCCCGAACCACGTTGACCCCGGAAGCCTGGGATCGACGCCGTACCATTGTGTTCCGGGTGGTGTTGGCCAATCCGCTCACCAGTCATGAGATCCTGCAGGATGTGCTGGCGGAGCAGAGTTACATTGCCAGCACCGACACCTGCAGCGAGTGTATGGCAGAGCTGCACGCGCTCTGTGATGACCGTCCGTTGCACGCCCATGCGGTGTGAACCCGAGACGGTTCACACCACACTTTTGCGTTAGCGCCTTACCCTGCTCAGCACGGATCAGAAACTGTATTTGGCGGAAAACTGCAGTCGGTTCAGGGAGCCGTCGGTGCCGTCTTCCAGTTCCTTGTTGGCAATGATAATCTCACCGCCGATATCCAACGGCGCCGACGGTTTGTAGATCAGGTTGGCGTGGAAGCTCTCGTAAGCCTTGGGCGCGTTGCCGGCGGAATCCGGATTGTCCGCCTGGGATGCCGCCAGTGAGAAACTGGAACGCCACTGCTGATTCCACAGATGCCGATAGGCGGCGAACACACCCACTTCATCAATCAGTTCGATGCTGCCATCGGCCTCGATGGCGCCGGCGCGGAAACTGTTCAGACCCATGTAGCGGCCCAGGGCATTACCGGCGTTCAGCATCACGCGCAGATCATCCCCGCCGTTGCCGATATTGATTTTGCCGGCCAGACTGACCGCATAGCCGAACTCGCTTTCAAGGTCGGTGCCGGTGTCATAGGCCAGCTCACGCCCCATCACCGCCACGCTGTAATTGGCTCCGTCACCACCGAAGTTGTAGCGGGCGATCAGGTCCGGGTATTGATTGGAATCCGAAGAGGAAGCCGCATCATTGTAGAGTGTACTGGAAGGGTTTTCCGCGGCGAACATCCAGCCACCGGAGGTGTAGCGTATCTGCGGTTGGCGAATAAAGATGGTGCTCACCGGGCCAACAAAATCCAGCAGGTCCGGCAGTGCGCTGACATTGAAAAAGGTGGACCAGGTCTGCCCGAACAGCCATTCATCCCAGGTGAAAAAGGCATGCCGAATGCGCGGTGAATAGGAATTACTGATGCGCTCATCACCCTGCATGCTGCCCTGAAAATCCACTTCAATCATGCCTTTGATCAGGCCGGCGTCGGTCTGGGTCTGGCCTTTGATCCAGAACCGCGATTCTTTGGCGGAAAAGTGGGTTTTCGGATCACCGGATTCACCGCCGGTGGGAATGGTGGACGGCACCAGGAAGTCTTCGCCGATGCTGGCGGTGGCGGCGCGACCATCGCTGTAATCGCTCACCATGGCGTCCATTTTTATGTAACCGCCCACGGTGACGCTGCTGCTGTTGGTGCTGGGTGCCGCAGATTGGGTTTGGGTTTTCAGGGCATTGATTTCCTGCTCCAGTTTTTCAATTCGCTGATTCACATCGTCCGCCAGGGCCGGCGCAGAAATGAGTCCGGCGGAAACCAGTGCAGCAGTCAGAGGTAGTCGTTTCATTGTCTCACCTGTTGTTTTTTTCCGTTTGTTATGTGTGCTCCTCAGACTCAAGGCTGTAATAAATCGGTCACAGGGAGTATTAGCCAAAGGTCGAAGTCTCGACCAAAGTCTAATTTGCACTGCGGTGTCCCGGTCGCAGACTGGCTTCCACCCAAGAGCGTGCTGCAGTGAGGATGTGCCATGAATACGGCAGAACAGGCGAAGGAAACCCGGCATCAGCAATATCTGGTTGAGTACCAGCGCAGTGTGCGGGACCCGGATGGGTTTTGGGGTGAGGTTGGCCGGCGCATTGACTGGATCAAGTCGTTCAGCCGTGTGCACGATGTGTCATTCGATCCCCATGATGTGCGCATTCGCTGGTATGAAGACGGTACCTTGAATGCCAGCGCCAACTGTATCGACCGCCACCTGGCCAGGCGGGCAACGCAACCTGCCATCCTCTGGGAACCGGATACACCGGGCCAGGCCCGCATCATCAGCTACCAACAATTGCATGACGAAGTCTGTCGACTGGCCAACGCCCTGCGTTCCCTGGGAATCGGTAAAGGGGATCGGGTCATGATCTACCTGCCGATGATTCCGGAAGCGGTGTTTGCCATGCTGGCCTGCGCCCGGATCGGAGCCATTCACTCGGTGGTGTTCGGTGGCTTTTCACCGGAGGCCCTGGCCGGCCGCATCGAGGATTGCGGCGCCCGCCTGGTGATCACCGCCGATGAAGGACTGCGGGGCGGGCGCTCGATTCCCCTCAAGCACAACGTGGATGCAGCCCTGGCTCACCCCAACATCCAATCGGTGGCGCACGTGTTGGTGGTGCGTCATACCCAGGCTGAGGTGCAGTGGCACGACGGCCGGGATGTGGATTATGAAACCATCACCCGGGCGGCAGCGCCCCGTTGTCCGCTGCAGGAGATGGCGGCGGAAGATCCCCTGTTTATCCTCTACACCTCCGGTTCCACCGGCAAACCCAAGGGGGTGCTGCATTCCACCGGCGGCTATCTGGTGTATGCCGCGTTCACCCATCAACAGGTTTTCGACTATCAACCGGGTGAGGTGTACTGGTGTACGGCGGACATCGGCTGGATCACCGGCCACACCTACCTGGTGTACGGTCCGTTGGCCAACGGGGCCACGGTGGTGATGGGGGAGGGGCTGCCCAACTACCCTGATGAAACCCGCCTGGGGCACATTATCGACCGGCACAACGTGTCCATCCTCTACACCGCACCCACCGCCATTCGCGCGTTCATGGCCAAAGGGGAAGTTCCCTTTAACCACTCCAGCCGTCGCAGTCTGCGTATTCTGGCCACTGCAGGGGAGCCCATCAACCCCGCCGCCTGGCAATGGTACCGGGAGGTGATTGGTGCGGGTCAGGCCCAGGTAATCGACACCTGGTGGCAAACGGAAACCGGTGGCGTGATGATCTGCCCCCTGCCGGGCAGTCCGGCTCACAAGCCTGGTGCCGCCACCCAGCCGTTTTACGGCATCGTCCCCCAGTTGGTGGACAACGAAGGCCGGGTAGTGGAGGGTGCGGGCGCGGGTAACCTGGTGATCACCGGCAGCTGGCCGGGACAGATGCGAACCCTGTGGGGTGACCACGATCGTTTTGTGCAGACTTACTTCACGGCCTTCCCCGGCAAATACTGCAGTGGAGACGGTGCCCGCCGGGACGAGGATGGCGATTATTGGATTACCGGGCGGGTGGATGACGTGATCAATGTGTCTGGCCATCGCTTGGGTACAGCGGAAATCGAAAGTGCGCTGGTGGCCCATGCCAAGGTGGCGGAGGCCGCGGTGGTGGGCTGCCCCCATGCGATTAAAGGCCAGGGCATATATGTGTATGTCACCGTCAATGAAGGCATTGAGCCTGCGCCGGAGCTGTTGCAGGAGCTGCGGTTATGGGTGCGGCAGGAGATCGGGCCGGTGGCCTCCCCGGACTGGATTCAGTTTGCCCCCGGCCTGCCCAAGACCCGCTCCGGAAAAATCATGCGTCGCATTCTGCGCAAGATTGCGGCCAACGAGTTTGATCAGTTGGGCGATGTGTCGACTCTGGCCGATCCCACTGTGGTCCCACAGTTAGTGGATGGGCGCGTCAATCGTTAATGGTCCGGTCGCCGGCCCACCCCCAAGGGCTTCCCATAGCCAGGGTCGGCGGCCTTTTTTTTCAGGTTCACCCTGATTTGACGTTGGTTTGATCAACACCCACAATTAGCACAACACACGGCAACGGTACCCATAACAACAATGATGTTACTCGGAAACGTGCTGGTGGCGGACGATCACCCCCTGTTTCGCATGGCACTGAAGCAGGCAGTGACCCAGGCTTTTCCCAACGCCAGCGTGGTGGAAGCGGAAAACATTGACCAGCTGGAACGCCTGACCGACGCCGGGGAGCAGTTCTCCCTGCTGCTGTTGGATCTCAACATGCCTGGAGCGCACGGTTTTTCCGGCCTGATCTACATGCGTGATCGTTACCAGGCGATTCCCCTGGTGGTGGTGTCCGCCTCAGAAGAAGCCGCGGTGATTCATAAGGCAGTGGAATACGGTGCCAATGGCTTTATTCCCAAATCCGCCTCCATGGAGGTGATGGTGCAGGCCATCGAAAAAGTGTGCGCCGGGGAACGCTGGCTGCCGCCCAACATCCTGCCTCAGCACAATCCGTTGTTGCGGGATGAGGATCACGATCTTGCCAAGTGCATTGCCTCCCTCACCCCACAACAATTCCGCGTGTTGGGTATGCTGGCAGAGGGCCAGTTGAACAAACAGATTGCCTACGAATTGAAAGTCTCGGAAGCCACCATCAAAGCCCACATGACCGCCATTTTCCGCAAGCTGGGCGTGCGCAATCGCACCCAGGCGGTGATTCGCCTGCAGAACCTGGATGTGGAATCCTTCTCCGCCGATTGATACCGCGCTGGCCCAGCGTTATTGCAGGACCAGCGCTATTGCAGGAAGAGTTGATAGAACGCAATGGGAAAGATGCCGCTGATGCCCACGAAGATGGAAAACCAGATGTGTCCGTAACGGGAACGGATGAACCACTCCAGGTTCAGGGCCAGGGCGAAGTACATCACCAGAATCAAAAAATACAGCCGTTTGTTAATCAACCCCACACCGAACAGCACCGCAATGGAGACCAGGGTGTAGAACGCCGAGGTCACCCACTTATCCCGTTCCCAGGCGTCCACGTGCCGTGCCGCCCACCAGGACGACAGGCCCACGCAAACAATCGTGAAGAGAGAGGCAATATCCATAGAGCGTAGAGTAATGGATATCGTCCGCAGAGGCTCGCTTTATTGCGCTAAGGCCGTCCTATTGATGCAAGGCAGCCCACTGCTGCAGCAGCGGTTCCACTTCCGTCACAATGCGGAAACCCTCGGCCTGGGAACCGAGCAAGCCTTGGCGGGCCAGGATGCCAAAATAGCCGTGTTCCCGATCCATAAACGGATAGGCGCCATAGGCACCGGGGCTGGAAAACCGGCTGGGTTCAGCACAGGTGAACGGCACGGTTTCGCATTCGATCCAGTTGCCGAATCCGTAGTGCCAGTCCAGGCCACGGTCTTCACCGGCGGGGGTTTTCACAATCGTGGCGTTGGCGATCTGGTCCGTGCTCATGGCCTGGATCAACTCCGGTGTCAGCACCCTGTATCGATACAGCGCCGCCAAAAAATCGGTGTACTCAATGGCGCGCCAGTGCATGCCGCCGGCCAGCCGTGGGTTCTCCAGGGAAGGCAGATCAAAGGCCGCGGCCGGAAACAGCCCGGTGCGGGCCTGGAAGCGGGCAAACACATCGGACCACGCCGTGCCGCCACTGGGGTCCAGGGCGCGCATGGCCATCAATCCTGCCACCTGCAGGTGTGCGCTGTTGTAGTTGAATTCAGCGCCGGGCGGGGGGATGTCGCTGTTCTGCTCCAGAATCCTGGTCACGCACTCACTGAAATCAAACCGGCGCGCATTGATGCAGAGGGGTTCGTTGCTGAGCCCGGAACTGAAACTCAACAGGTGACGCAGGCGGATTTCGCCCAGGCGGCCGGTCTCGGGCCAGAAATCGATGTGGTCCTGCGGGTGATCCTCCAGGGTCATTACCCCCTGTGCAACCAGATCCAGTATCACCGTCGCGCTCACCCATTTGCTGGTGGAGGCAGACTCGTAGTCTGTGTATTCCGTGGAGGCCCCGGTGCTGTGTATGAAACGGTGGCCGTTGTTGGCTTCCAGCACCAGGGTGAAATCCCGGTCGCTGTCCAGGGCGTCCAGGGCCAGCCGGATCTCATCCTCCAGGGTCGCTGGTGGTGGGTTGTCGTCGCCCCCGCAACCGAACAACAGCGCACTGAAGATCAGCGCTGCCAGTAGCCGTGCCGTCTGCATCCGCCGCATGCTGGCAATGCTTTGTAATGGTGTGATGTGCATGGTTATCCCTTCCTGTATCGAAATCGTCTCAAGGCATTATTTGTTATTCCCACCCTGTGGTAAACGTTGCAGCCGGCGCGCGGTTTACCCGGTCGCCGGATTTTTTTTCGCAAGTGGTTGACCTGTGTCCAGGGCTCAGGTGTAGGCTCTCATCAAGATCAACCAAACCAGGCCCAGGGGTGGGGCACTGCGTAAAATGCTGTTGCCGTCCAAGTTCGCGTTTGGCCGTTTGCCAGCGGCACTGGAGGATCTGCTATAGCATCAAAAATTCTCTATATTGAACGCCTGCTTGTACTTGTCTGCACAAATTCCAGATAAGTTTTGTACTGCCCGGCACAAGCGTTGTTCGGCAGTTTAATATTCTTTAGACTCTTCTGCCTTTGGCGTTTCGATGGGGGGAGGGCCTTTATGAAATTCTCAGTGATGCTGTTGGGTGTGCTGCCTGGCATCCTGTCTGTTGTGTTGTCCGGATCTGCCCTGGCGCAAAACGACAGCGTGACACGGGGTGAATATCTGGCACGTCTGGGCAACTGTGTGGCCTGCCATACGGTGGAAGGCGGTGCGCCCTTCGCTGGCGGCCTGAAAATGCATGTGCCCGGGCTTGGCAATATTTACAGCACCAACATCACGCCAGACCCGGACACTGGCATTGGTGGTTACAGCCTGCAGGATTTTGATAACGCCATGCGTCTGGGTGTGGCAAAAGATGGACACCATCTTTATCCGGCCATGCCCTATCCCTCCTACGCCAAAATCACCATCGACGACATGCAGGCTCTGTACGATTACTTCATGCAGGCCGTTGCACCGGTGCGACAACCCAATCGCGCCAATGAGATTCCTTCCCCACAAAATACCCGTTGGCCACTGGCGGTGTGGAATGCGCTACAGTTGGATGAGGATCGTTTCCAGGCCGACCCCGCCCGCAGTGAGCCGTGGAATCGCGGTGCGTATCTGGTGCAGGGATTGGGTCATTGCGGTGCCTGTCATACGCCGCGGGGCTGGATGATGCAGGAGCTGGGTACGGATGAAAGCAGCCCGGCGTTTTTGTCCGGTGCCCAACTGGATCACTGGTACGCGTCGTCGTTGAACGGCGATCCCAACTCCGGACTGGGCCGCTGGTCGCAAGCTGACATCGTTGCGTTTCTGAAAACCGGCAAGAACCGGTTTGGTAAAGCGTTTGGCACTATGGTGGAAGTGGTGAACAACAGCACCGCCCACATGACCGACGCAGACCTGAATGCAATGGCAGAATATTTGAAATCCTTGCCGGCGCTGAATGAGGTCGGCATCGCGGAGTATCAGTACGATTTTGCCAGCACAGAAAAATTGGCGCGCTTTGATTTTTCCGCTGCCGGGGCAAAAGAATATTACCAGAACTGCATGCATTGCCACGGCGCAGACGGGATTGGGCAGGCCGCTTATATTCCACCGCTGGCGGGCAACCCGGTACTGATGGACCACGATCCGGCCTCGCTGATCAACATTACCTTAAACGGCTCGTTGCGGGTGGTGTTGCACGGTCAGCCTGAGCCCTATGACATGCCGGGCTATCGCCTGTTGCTGGATGATCAGCAGACCGCTGCAGTCGTAACCTACATTCGTACAGCCTGGGGTAATCTTGGCATGCCGGTGACTGCCGATGAAGTGGCCACCATTCGCGCGGCTACGGATACTGCAGCGGACGATGTGGTGGTGTTGCGGATGAAGTGAGCGGATAGGGATATTACCGCTGTGAATAGATCCGCTTGTATACCGTTTTCGAGTTGCTGCCATCCAGGTAGGGAGGGTAAGTGGCGACCAACTGTGTGCTTGAGCTCTCCTTCAGGTCGATGGTGGCCGTGACCCAGCCATGCCAGTTGGATATGCCATTGGTCCCCGAGCGGTATTTTTGAATTGCAATTACCATAGTTGGATTCTGCACGGTTTTCGCAGTAAAAATATGCTCGTTTATAGTAAACCCCACCTGACCGCTGGCGGTGCCGTTTTTGGTGAGATAGCCCAGTAGTTCTTCCGAGTGTTGATCCCAGATGATTTTCATCCGGTAGCGGTTTGAAGGTACTGTTGCTTCCCATTCCCCAAGCATGAACTTGACATGAACAGGAGGCTCCGCCGCGGCGTAAGAGGGGAGAACATGGAACATTAGTAATACTGCAAGCATTAAACGTGCAGGCATAATGAGTTGATCTCTGTGTTGTGTGATGTATTAAAGCTGTGCGTTTAGTAACGTTTATATGCCGATCTGCATCGGCTTAAAAAACTATTGTATTTGGCAATGAGCTGCTGATATTTGACCGCTTTGTTTTGGCACTCAATACAGCCCATGTTGCTGTAACTGGTTGAGGTGCAAAGACTGCGACATTCTTGCTGGTATTTTTTTAGTCCGTCGTATCGGATGTTGCCGGTGTCGCTGGGACAATATCCAGATGCCATATTACTTTCCATTTCTTCTGGCGTTACAGCGTGGACTGTGCCTGAGAGAAACAGCGTGAGCAGAATAAATCCAGTGCGTAGTGTCATGGTGATCAACCTCAACTGTAAAAAAACGGTCTAGAGATAATCCTTCCGAACGGTTCAACAATTGGCGCCTAACTCATATTGAAACAACACCCGATGCTCCCCCGGCCCGTCGTAATCCAATGCCGCGATAGGGTGCCCTTCACCATCAGTCGGACGCCCGAAACCCCAGCCGCTGGTGAAAGGCGATGGAGGTCAGGTTGGCAGGGGAGGTGACGCACTTCACCCAGCTGACGCCACGCTGTCGGCAGTGGCGAAAAAAATGCTCGTACAAGCTGCGGGCAATGGTGGAGCGCCGGTAATCAGGGTCCACCCCCACAAAATGCACGTACCCGGTGTCGGGGGCAGATTCGGGTAGAAATCCCACCAGAAACCCGACGATGCGCGTTCCTTCCAGGCAGGCAAAACTGGAATGGCGGAAGTAAGTAAAGAACAGGCGGGGCAGCATATCGGTCATGGCGCGCCCACCCCACCAGGCATTCAAGCGTTGCATCAGGAACGGATAATCGGCTTCCTCAAGCGTTCTGTACTGCCAGTGAATTTCCCCTTCCACCCCGGTTGCCCTGCACTCACCACAATGGCTTTCATTTCACTGCAGAGACGACGAGGCGTCAACCGGAATCAGTGGCCGCTGGCACCTGGTGTGATACCGAACTCCCGTTTATAGGCCGTCACAAAGTTGGATGGGTGACGATAGCCTGCCAGGAAAGCAGCCTCACCGATGCTGAGACGCTGTTCCTCCAGGGCGGTGCGGGCGTGGCGCAGCCGTTGCGAGCGGATGAAATGCACCACGGTCTGGCCATAGGTGGCTTTGAACTGGCGTTGCAGGGTGCTCACGCTCAGGCCCACTTGTTGGGCGATCTGATTGAGGTTGAGGCATTCCTGCCAATGGTGTTCGATGTAGTGGCGGGCTTTGTCCAGCGGCTGGGATGCAGGGTTATTGAGGCTGGGGGTGCCAGGTGGACAGCACCGCTGCGCTGTGCGGGCTACTGCCTGCAACAGCTCCACCGCGAAGAACTCTGTCTGGACCTGTTGCAGGTCCGCCGATCCTGCTACCGGTTGCAGGATGCGCTGGGCCAGGTGGGCGATGCTGTCGTCCCCGCTCCAGTGCCAGGCGCGATTGTCGCAGCCCAGCCAGTCAGAGAGGGTGCTGGTGAGGGTGGCGCAGTAACCCTCTTGCTGGTCGATCCAGCTGGGTTCCAGCGACACCTGGACTTTGCGCAGGCTACGGCCGCGGCGTACGTGGCGCAATAACGTGGTGGGCTGCGGGGTGGCGATCACGAATACCGGGCAGCCCAGGTCGGCGCCAGCCTGCAGGCAATGGTGCTCACCTTCCAGGCTGAATTCCAGTTCCCCTTCCAGCAACACACCAATGGTAAGGCAGCTGGAGCGGCGCAGGGGTACATCCCGGTCTTCCGTCTCCAGGCTGTCGGTGGTGTGCACGTAGATCCCGGTGCGGTAGCGCTCACAGTGCAGGCGGCCCCGGCTGATCCGGGTCAGATCCGGCAGCAGTTGGTAGTGGCGGGGAAGGCGTCCATTGGCCTGCATTGGATATTCCTCATAACAGATTGACGATTTCGCATAACAGTTTGTGCAGCCGTCGAGGCTATGGTTGAGTATCATAAATGAAAAATACTCTCATTTACAGTTGGTAAATGATGCTATTAACTTTGTGATGTCAGCCAGAGCGTAGAGGTTGTGATGAAACATTTGACGATTTATGTGGGGGTGGCCACGGCGGCCATGGGGACAATTGCGTTTGCGGACGAAGCGGAAACGCCCACCCTAGAGCCGGTGAAGGTGTGGGCCACCGAGGTGCGGGCTTCTTCCGTGGATATGGATGAAGAGGCCATTGCCATTAAGCAGGCGGACCACATCAGTGACCTGCTGCGTCCGATTCCCGGGGTGGATGTGGGGGGCAGCCATTCCCTCAACCAGCGTATCACCATCCGCAGCATGGACGATAAAGACCTGCGGATCTATATCGACGGTGCCAACCAGAACACTTACATGTACCACCACATGGGCAACCTGCAGATCAATGCCAATATCCTGAAATCGGTGGACATCGAGGTGGGTAACAACTCGGTGGTGAACGGTGGCCTGGGGGGTACCGTACGCTTCGAAACCAAAGAGGCCAAAGAGCTGCTGAAACCCGGCCAGGAAGTGGGTGCCTTTGGTCAGTACACGTACAACGATAACGCGTCCCAGAGCACCGTTCTGGCGGCATACGCCCAGTTGAACGATCAGTTCGACGTGTTGGCCTATTACAATCTGATCAACCGCGATAATTTTGAAGTGGGTGGCGGCAAGATCAAAGACGCGGACGGCAATGAGATCCCGGGCACCGACGGCACGGTTCGCGGCCTGGAAGGGGATCTGGATGATGCACTGTTGAAGTTCGGCTGGGATATCTCTGCTGTGCAACGCTTGTCCTTAAGCTACGAAGCCTACACCGATGAAGGCGATTACAGCTACCGACCGGATATGGGCTTGGCCACGGATATTTCCATCGCCGAAGGCACCAACTCGCCGCTCACGTATCCCACGGAATTCACCCGTGACACGCTTACTTTGAACCACGACATCGAGCTGGGTGATCACACCTGGATCAAAACAGCGCTGTATCAGAGCACCAGTGAGTTCTGGCGGGACGAAACCGGTTTGAGCCAGGCGCTGCAGCCGTTCCTGCGGGCCGCCGCCGGTATCAAAGAGGCCACTGCGGAAAACACCGGTCTGAACCTGTTGGCGGTGAGTCAGGCGAACCCGTATGTGGAGCTGACCTACGGTATTGATGCTGTTCGCTATGAAACCGAATACAAAGAGGACATGGTTTCCGGCAGTTCCCTGAAAGCCGGGGAAGAAGCGGTGGACGGGGCGGCATTCCTGCAGAGCCGTATTGAGGTCGGTGGTGGCGTGTCCCTGATCCAGGGCATTCGCTATGCGTACTATGACATCGACTCCAACGTGGTGGACGACAGCTATGACGACGTGCTGGGTGCCCTGGCCGCTGAGCTGCAGCTGGAGAATCGCTGGTTGTTCCGCCTCAGTGCGACCCAGTTGTTCAAAGGCCCGGAGCTGGGTGAAGCCTATGACAAAGCGGGCTACAACGATGAGGCCAATAGCAGCATCGAAGCGGAAACCGGTCTGAACAATGAATTCTCCCTGGGCTTTCAGGATCGCATCCTGAACCTGGATCGTTTCCACGCCGGGTTCACCCTGTTCCAGACTAAAATCGACGATTACATCTACGACTACGCGGAAACCGCCACCTTCTACGGTAAAGACAACGTGGGCGATATGACGATCGACGGTTACGAAGCCTATGCCGGTATCGAAGTGGGTGGTCTGAGCATGCTGTTGACCTACGCCAGCGCGGAAAGCGAGTTGGACGCCAACGGTGAATATTCTGATCTGGATGGCGCTCGCATCGACCGGGAACAAGGTGATTCGGTCAGTCTGCTGTTCGACTACCTGGTGGCGTCTATTGACCTGAGTCTGCACTGGGATGTGGAGTGGGTGGACGATCTGGATGATGACATCGATCTGGATGGCGCCGGCAACGACCGTTACAAAGAAGGCTACACTGTGCACAATATTTCTGCCCGCTGGACGCCAGCGGCGGTGGAGGGCTTGGCCTTGACTGTGGGTGTGGATAACCTGTTTGACGAATACTATGCGTCCCAGTCTTCCCGCACCGGGGTCACCGGGCATCCCGTCTTCGGCGATCTGTTCCTGTTGGACTACGAACCCGGTCGTAATGTGAAGGCCACCATCGCCTATCAGTTCTAAGTTCTTTAACATCTGGTTATACCCTACGGGCCCGCTTTATGGGCCCGTTTTGCGTGGGAGGGGGCAAGCATGCGTATTACTTTCTGGAGTTTGATGGCCTGCCTGTGGCTGGCGCCGATGTGGGCGGTGGCGGCAGCGGTGGAAATCACCGATCTGGCGGGGCGCTCGGTCTCGCTGCCACAACCGGCCCAGCGTTTTGTGATCAGCGAGGGGCGTTATGTGCTGGCGCTCAGCCTGCTGCGACCGCAGCAGCCGGTGGCCGGTCTGGTGGGGATGATGCAGCCGGTGAGTTGGACCTACCCGGATCTGGAACAGCAGTTATTCACCCGCTTTCCGGAAGCCCGCGACATTGCCCTCTTCGGTCATCAGGACCGCAGCAGTGTATCGGTGGAAAAGCTCATCGACCTGAAGCCGGAGGTGGCCATTTTCGGACTGCATGACCATGGCCCGGGCACGGAAAACGCCGAACTGCTGCAACAACTGGAAAGCGCCGGCATCACCCCGGTGTTCATCGATTTCCGGCTGGACCCGCTGCACAACACCGTGCCGTCCATGCGCATCCTGGGACAGGTACTGGGTGCGGAGGCGCAGGCGGAGCAATACATCGCGTTCTACCAACAGCGGCAGCAGGCGATTGCCAGCGGGCTCAAAGATCTGGGCTCACGCCCCACCGTGTTCCTGCAGGCCCATGCGGGGCGCTTTGAGTGTTGTATTGGTATGGCCGACGGCATGCTGGGGCCCTTTGTGGAGGCCGCCGGCGGCAAGAATATCGCTGATGCTGTGGCACCGGGCCCCACCTCCAAGCACACCCTGGAGTTTCTGCTGGTGGAGAATCCGGACGTGTGGATCGGTACCGCGTCCGGCACGGTAGCAGATCGTGCGGCGGGTAAATCCTGGGTGGCACTGGGTCCGGGCATGACCGCGACCACCGCCACGGCCAGCCTGCAGGCCTATCTTTCCAGTCCGGAGTTCCAGGCCCTGGATGCGGTACGCACCGGCCGCGCCCACGCCGTTTGGCATGACTTCTACAATTCACCCCTCAACATTGTGGCGTTGGAAGCCTTCGCCCAATGGCTTCACCCGGAGCGCTTTCCAACGCTGGACCCGGAACAGACCCAGCGTTTGATCTTTGAAACCTTCACCCCGTTTCACTGGGATGGCGTGGCGACATCCACGGTGCCTGCGGCATCCGGAGCCCGTTGATGGAGGCCTCGTTTCGTGAACTGGGCTGGCGTCGGCTGGTGATGCTGGGGGGGCTGCTGCTGGCGTTGCTGGGGTCGTTGTTGCTGGATCTGCAGGCGGGGCCGGCGGATCTGTCGTTAGGCCAGATCCTGGCAGCCCTGTGGGACAGTGAGCAGCTGGATCTGCGACACCGCATTATTCTGTTCGACGTGCGGTTGCCGGATGCCCTGATTGCCCTGGCGGTGGGGGCGGCTCTGGGCCTGTCGGGCCTGGAAACCCAGACCGTGCTGAATAATCCCCTGGCCAGTCCCTACACATTGGGGGTGTCGGCGTTTGCCGCCTTCGGGGCCGGTCTGGCCATCGTCTTCATGCCCACCCTGCCGGGAATCGGCCATACCCTGATGCTGCCGTTGCTGGCCCTGCTGTTTGCCCTGCTGTGCGGTGCGCTGGTGCTGTTGTTCTCGCGGCTCACCGGGGGGGCACGGGAATCCGTGGTGCTGTTCGGCATGGCGCTGTTTTTTCTGGGTACTGCCCTGACCTCGGCCCTGCAATACGTGGGGGATACCGAGGCGGTGGACCAGATTGTGTTCTGGACCATCGGCGATCTGACCAAGGCCGGTTGGCCGGAGGTGATCGCCGTGAGCCTGTGCTTTGCCCTGGTGTTGCCGTTCAGTCTGCGTCACGTCTGGGTCTTAACCCTGCTGCGGGCCGGTGAGGCCCAGGCCCAAAGTCTGGGGTTGGATCTGAACCGGATTCGCCTCTGGGTGTTGCTGCGGGTGTCGGTGCTCTGTGCTTTTGCCGTGTGCTTTGTGGGGGCCATCGGCTTTGTGGGACTGATTGGCCCCCACATCGCCCGTATCTTGCTGGGGGAGGATCACCGTTACCTGGTGCCGGGGGCAGCGCTCTGCGGTGCTCTGATTTTGTCGCTGGCATCGTTCCTGTCCAAGGCACTGTTGCCGGGGGTGATCATTCCGGTGGGCATCATTACGTCCCTGGTGGGGGTGCCGATTTTTCTGGCGCTGATCGTGGGGCAGAAGCGGCGGGTATGAGTGTGTTCGAAGTCAACAACATCAACGTCTTTTACGGCCGTACCCAGCGCTTGTTCGAGGTGGATCTGCCACCATTGCAGTCAGGGGATGTGCTGGGTTTATTGGGTGCCAATGCCGCCGGTAAGTCCACCCTGATGCGCACCCTGGCAGGCCAGCAGGATTTCCGCGGTGGTGCGATCCGGTTTGCCGGCCAGGAGCTGCAACGCCACCGCGCCCGCCACTGGTTGGCCGGGGTGGGCTTCATGCCACAGACACCGCCCCAGGAATCCGCCCTGCGCCCGTTTGAGCTGTTGTGGAGCGCGGCCCGTGCGTTGGGCGTCACCCTCAGTGATCAGGCGCTCACCCAGCGCATCGAAGCCCTGCTGGCGCGCCTGGGGCTGGCGGAACGGGCCATGGCGCCTTTGTACTCCCTGTCCGGGGGCAAGCGGCAACTGGTGGGCCTGGCGCTGGCGCTGATCCGTGATCCGCAACTGATGCTGCTGGATGAGCCCACCTCGGCGCTGGATCTGCACTGGCGCATGGTGGTTCTGGATCTGGTGCAGGAGCGGGTGCAGGCGCAGCAGGGCATTGCCATTGCCGCGTTACACGATCTGGATCTGGCCGCCCGTTACTGTACCCAGCTGGTGATGCTGGAACAGGGCCGGGTGGTGGCCGCCGGGCCGGTGGCCGAGGTGCTGAACCCCGCCAACATCGCCCGGGTGTTCAAGGTGGAGGCCCAGGTGGAGATCGGCCCCATGGGCTATCCGCGGGTGCAGGTGCTGAATGCCATCAGGCATCCAGGGTAGCGCCGCCGTCCACCCTTAGATCATGCAGGGTGATGTGGCGGGCCTCGTCGCTGGCCAGAAAGCGCACGGCGTTGGCGATGTCCTCGGGGGAGGCGATGCGCTGCAGGGGAATCCCCAGGCGAAACTGCTCCGGGGAACCCTGCAATACCCCGGCAGGCACTTCATCGGAGGTCCACAATTGCCGTTGCATGTCGGTGTCGGTGGAACCCGGTGAGACGATGTTGCAGCGGATTCCGTAGGGTGCCAGCTCCAGGCCCAGGCAGCGGGTGAACTGGTGGCTGGCAGCCTTGGAGGCGGCGTAGGCACCCATCTGGGTACGGGCGGTGGTGGCGGCGTTGGAGCCCACGGTGATGATGCAGCCCCGGCGCCGGGTCACCAGGCGTCGCGCCACGCTGGTGCTGAGGTTGAACACGCCGGTGCTGTTGACCGCCTGGGTGCGGTCCCAGTCCTCGGCGGCCATCTCCAGCAGGGAGCCCAGGCGCAGAATACCGGCTACGTTCACCAGGGTATGCAATTCACCCAGTTCATCCTCCACCCGGGTGACGGCCTGTTCCACAGTGCTCCGGTCACTGACGTCCAGAATCAGGCCCAGGGTCTTCACGGAATACGTGGCCGCCAGCGCGCGGGCCAGTTGGGTAACGTCCGGCTGGCAGTCCAGCAAGGCCAGGGGATGTCCCAGGGCTGCGAAGGTGCGGGCCACCGCCGCGCCGATACCGCGTGCGGCGCCACTGATCATGACCACCTGAGTTGTCGATTCCACGGGGCTATTGCTCATCCAGTTCATCCATGATGCGGTGGCGTTCCGCGTGATAGCTTTCCTCGTCGTGCTGGTCTTTCCAATAGGGCACGGCATAGAGCATCTTTTTGGGCAGTTGTTTTTCCTGCAACACGTAGTCGCGAATCGCCACCACCTGACTGTTTTCCCCGGCCACCATCACCGACGGGGTGCCAGCCAGCCAGGGCAGCGATACCACTTTGTCCAGCAGCAAGGTGCTGGCACCGGGCAGCTTGGAGCCCCGCATCAACCAGTGTACCGTCACCCCCGGTGGAGCCTGCAGGGGCACAATCTCGTCGGCGCTAGCCACTTCCATCAGGGCATAGCCGCGGGCGTTGTCCGGCAGTGCGCCGAGGGCGGCGGCCAGGGCGGCATAGGCGCTGGGATCGGCCACCAGCAGATACCAGTCGGCGGCCGGTTTGACCCGATCCGGGCCGCCGGGGCCGGCTACGCCTATGGCGTCACCGGGGGCGGCGTGCTGCGCCCAGCGGGAACCGGGGCCATTGTCCCCATGCAACACAAAATCCACCTCCAACTCGCCGGTGTCGGCGTGGTAACGGCTGACACTGTAGGTGCGCACAATGGGGCGTTCGTGATCCGGTGGCCACACCGGGCCGCTGGGGCCCAGGGTGGGCAACACCGGATCGGTCTGGTGTGGCTGGGGGAACATCAGCTTGATGTGGGCACCGTCGCTGTCGGATGGAAACCCGGCCAGGGCGTCCCCGGCCAGGGTCACGCGCTTGAGGCCGGGGCTCAGCAGGCGGGTGTGTTTGACCCTGAGCAGGCGCGGTGGCGTGCGGCGGGGTGTGGCTTCAGTCATGACGTGGGTTCCGGTTCGCTGTGCAGTTGCAGGCGGCGGGCGATGGTCTGGCCTACCTTGGTCAGTGGCCCGGGCCTGTGCAGTTCAAAATGATTGCAGTCCAGGTTGACCAGCTCGATCCTGCCTTGAATGTAAGCATTCCACAAGATCCAATCCGGCTCTTCCGGCCGGCGTTCACTGGCACGGAACAGTAGCACATCGCCGCAGAAGCGGGGATGCTCAGCCTGTCGGTATTGCAGCATATTATACAGCGCGGTATCCGCCAGGCGTAGCAGCAGATCGGTGTTGTATTGAGCCAGGGGGCTGCCCGGCGCCTGCAGTACCTTGAGCAGGTCGGTTTCGGAGCGGGGCTCACCCTGGGCATCGTTGGCGTCGGTGATGTCGTCCAGCAGCATCAGCAGGCCGTCCCGGCGTTGGGGCGGCTCGGCATCGCGCCAGTGATCGGCGGGGTAGGCATCCAGCAGAAACAGGTGCTCCACCGTCTCCCCCAGTTGCTGCAGCCGGGCCGCCAGGGTCTGGGCGATGCCTCCGCCCATGGACCAGCCCAGCAGGCGATAGGGCCCCTGCCAACGGGACCGGATCAACGCCAGGTACTGGTCGATCATGTGGTTCCAGGTAGCGGGTTGTTGCTGCAGCATGCCGGGGGACTGGATGCCGATCAGCGGCACCCCGGGCAGGTGTCGTGCCAGCCCGGCGTAACTCCAGCTCATGCCGTCCGCCGGGTGAATGCAGAAAATCGGTGTGCCGGAACCGGGTTGCAGTTTCAGCTCGATGGCGAGCTCCGGGTAATCCGCGATCGGTTGCGCGTGCAGCGCTTCGCCTGTGGTGTTTTCCATGGAGTCGGCCGGTTGCGCCAGGGCCTGTGCCAGTTCACCCAATTGCGGGTGGCGGAACAGAATGGCAGCGGCCACCGGCTGTTGCAGGCGCTGGCTGAGGCGGTTGGCCACCTGGATGGCCTGCAGGGATTTGCCCCCCAGGGCGAAAAACTCTGCGTTGCGGTCACGGGGGGCGATTCCCAGAATCCGTTGCCACACCTCGGCGATGACCGCCTCCATTGCGCTGAACGGGTCCCCTGTCACCGCGTTCAGCACCGAATTCTGGTCCAGCCATGCCTGGCGCAGGTGGCGGCGGTCGATCTTGTTGTTGGCGTTGCGGGGCAGTTCCCTGCGCCAGTGCAGCTGGGCGGGCATGGCGGCGGCCAGCAGTTGTGGCTGCAACCAGTCCTCGAATCCGGCAATCGGTTGCGCATCGGCACAGGCATTGGTATTGCCATCGGAATTGGCACCGGCGTTGGCATCAGCGTTGACTGTGGTCAGGAACGCCACCAGGATCACCCGGGCCGGGGTTTCCACCGCCAGCACCGCGCATTCGCGCACCTGGGGATGGGCACTGATGACGCTTTCAATGGCGGTGGGGGAAATGCGCTGGCCGCTGATCTTCAGTTCGTCGTCCTGGCGCCCCAGGTAAAGCAGGTTGCCATCCGCCTGCTGCAGCACCCGATCGCCGGTGCGATAGGCCCGGGGGCCTTCCGGCAGCCAGTCCAGCTGAATAAAGCGCTGGGCGGTGAGGGCGGGGTTCTGCCAGTAGCCGTTGGCCAGGGTGGGGCCCAGCACGCACAGCTCGCCGGACTCCCCGGGCAATACCGGCAGTCCATCGGCGTCCACCACGGCGGTCTGCAGGCCCGGCAGGGGGGTACCGATGCTGAGGTTGGAGTCGGTGAGGTGAGCACTTGTGAGATGGGCACAGGTCAGATGGGCACTGGTGCACACCACCGTGGTTTCAGTGGGGCCGTAGGTGTTGATCAGCTGTACCTGGGGCGACACCTGTTGTTGCCACAGGGCCAGTTGAGCCGGCAAGGCCGCCTCGCCACCGATGATGACAATGCGCACGCAGGGGGGCAGGGAAAGCCCGGTGTGGGCGATGGCAAACACCAGCTCATGCCAGAAGGCGGTGGGCAGATCCAGCACACTGATGGTGTGGGCAGCGCACTGATCCAGAAAGGCCGCCATGGAATCCAGTGCACTGTCGGCGCGAAACACCAGGGTTGCCCCCTGGGTGAGGGTCAGGAAAATTTCTTCCACGCTGGCATCAAAATGCAGAGGGGCGAATTGCAGGGTGGTGTCGTCAGCGTGGATGCCATAGCGCTGGCTGGCAGCCGCACAGAAATGATCCAGGGCCCCGCGGCCGATCACCACCCCGTTGGGGGTGCCGGTGGAGCCGGAGGTATAAAGCAGGTACGCGGGCTGGTCGGCGGTTACCGGCAATGGATTCAGCAGTGGCAGTGGCTGTGGCACCTCGCTTCCGGCCTGATCCAGCTCCAGGCGCCGGCGCGGCGCCAGCCAGGGCTCTCGGCGCCAATCCTCCGGCAGGCTGGCGTCGACCAGGGTCAGGTGTGGGTCCGCATGCTCCACAATCCGTTGCGCCCGCTGCCGCGGTCCGGCGGGGTCCAGGGGAATGTAGCTCGCCCCCACCCACAGGCACGCCAGCATGGCAACCAGGGTCTGGCTGCGGCGCGGCAGTAACAGGGCAACACGGTCGCCGGGTTCAATGCCCTGTTCCGCCAGAATGCCCGCCAGGGACTGCACCTCCGGTAACAGTTGCCCGTAACTCAAGCGCTGGCCGTTGGGGCTGATGATGGCGGTGTGCCGGGGGCGCTGGCGGGCGTGTTGCAAGAGGGCCTGGGTAATGCTCTGGCCGCTGCCATCCCTGTGTAACGCAGAAGTTTCCGCAGGCATTAATAGGGTATGGCGACGATGCTGCTGATCGATGCGCTGGTAAAGGGGTTGGTGGTTTGGCGCTGCCAGGGCATCCAGCAGCGTCAGTAGCTGTTGGCCGTGTTGTTCCAGTTGCGCCAGGCTATAGGCGTCGGCATTGGCTTCTATGCTGATCACACACTGTTCCCGTTGCGGCAGGATATTCAGCGCCAGATCTTCCACCGGTCCGGCGGACAGAGGGTGGGAACTGGCCTGTACCGCACCGAACTGCAGGGGGCGGTCGAAGGGCATCAGGTTCAGTACTGGCCCGAACAGGCGGCGGCCACTGCCCAGGGCCAGATCCTGCTTCATGGATTCATAGCGATAACGCAGGTGGGGGCGACAGGCCTGCCAGTCGCGCTGGATCTGCTGCACCAGCTGGCGCAGGCTGCTGTGGAGATCCAGGGTCACCGGCAATGGCACGATGTTCATGTGCATGCAGGGCACTTTGAGGGCAGGAGACCCCAGCCGGTTCATGACCGGTACCCCCAGGGTGAGCTGGTTGCGTCCGGTCTGATCGTACAACCACAGGGCCACCCCGGCCGCCAGCCAGCAGAACCAGTCGGCTTGCAGGCGCTGGGCGGATTGCTGCCAACGCTGCAGACGGGCCGCGGGCAGGGTCAGGCGATGCCGCAATACCTCGCGGCTCACCGGCTGCATGGGGGCCAGGCGGGCCGGTGCCGGCTGGTCCTGCAGCCGATCCCGCCAGAAGGCCTGGTCCCGGTGGTAATCCGGGCTGTCGGGGTAGGCACATTCGGCATCCAGCACCGGCTGCAGGGGCGCCAATGGGCGTTCGGAAGCGCCTGGAGGCGTACTCCCCCCGGCAGCGCTATAGAGCGCGGCGATGCGGCGCAGCAGCAGGGCGAAGCCGAAGCCGTCCAGCAGAATATGATGGGCCTGGAACAGCAACAGGTGCTGCCCGGGGGATAACTGCAGCAGGTGACAGTGCCAGAGCGGGCCCTGTTCCAGATCCACCGGGATACACAATTGGGCCTGCATCCAGGCCTCCGCTACCGCCCGCCGTTGGGATGGGTCTATCGAATCGAATGCGCGCAGCCTGCAGCAGATTTCCGGTACGGGGCCGGGCTGTTGCCAGACCGTGCCGTCCCGCTCCACGAAGCGCATGTGCAATGCCTCGCATTCCAGCACTGCCGCACGTACCGCCTGCTGCAGCCGTTCGCAATCCAGCTCGGCGTTCTGTAATGGAGTGTCCTGTAGCTCCAGATATTCGGCGGTCCAATAGGCGGGGTTATCCGGGTCCAATTGCTGGCCTAGCCAGATGCCCAGCTGGGCGGGGGTGATCGGCAGAGGCGGTGATTGCAAGGTCGAAAGCAACATGATTATCCCCGTAGGGTCTGCAGCAGATCCCACCATTCTGCCAGGGTGGGGCGTTCCGCCAGGTCGTTGAATTCCAGGGGCAGCCCCAGGTAACGCCAACCGGCCACCAGGTTCATCAGGCGAATGGAGTCCAGCCCCATCAGCAGCAGGTCATCGTCCGCCTGCAGATCACCCGGGGGCAGGCCCAGCAGTTGGCTGATGGAGGCCAGCAGGGCCTGTTCACTTTCCGGTATTGGTAACGGCGGGCTGATCTGGCGGATCACCTGATTGGTGTCCAGCACCACGCCGCAGCGTTGCGCCACCCAATTCAGCGCCATCTGATGTTCGGCCTGGGAAAAGTCCGCCAGCGCATCGGCCACGAAGAACGGTTGGATGTCCTGCATGAAAGCGTCCACGGCGGTGGTCATGCAACCGATGTGGGCATAGATGCCGCCGATGATCAGTTGATCCCGCTGCTGCTCCTGCATGATCTGCCGCAGTGGGGATTGCTGGAACGCGCTGTAGCGCCATTTGGTGAGCACGATGTCCTGGGCTTCCGGCGCCAGGTCCGCGACGATGCCGGCCTGGTCCGGTTTCGCGGTGAGCCCGGGACCCCACCAGTCCTGCAGCAGGCCCCGTTGCTCTGCCGTCTGTTGCGGCGGCTGGGCGGTGTACACCACCGGCACGCCGGCGCTGGCGCAGAAGTGGCGCAGGGTGATCAGGTTATCCAGCATCTGGGGAATCGGCGCGGCGTTCTGGTCATAGAAATTCAGGAAGTAATCCTGCATGTCGTGGATCAGCAGTACCGCGCGGGCGGGATCAGGTTGCCAGTCCACCCGGTTGGGGGTGATCCCCTCCAGCTCAGGCAGGTCATAGGCGGGAATTTTTGGAATACTCATGACAATCTCCGGCAGAACTCGTAATAGCTCAAGCAATAAATCAGGCAAAAACAACGCAAAGATCAGGCAGATATCAGGACAACGCAGTGGCCAGTTTTTCTGTGATGCGCTCACGCAGGGCCCGCTTGTTCACCTTGCCCACACTGGTTTTGGGAAAGGCGTCAATGAACTCGATGCGATCGGGAATCTTGTACTGGGCCACCCCGCGCCGTTGCAAAAAACGCAGCAGCTCAATGGGGCGCAGGCTGGGGTCACGGCTGATGATAAAGGCGCAGGCTTTCTCCCCCAGGTAGGCATCGGGCATGGCCACCAGGGCGGCGTCGTGTACCGCCGGGTGGGCCAGCAGATAGTTTTCCACCTCTTCCGCTGCGATCTTGTCACCGCCGCGGTTGATCTGGTCCTTGGCCCGGCCCTCCACCATCAGGTGGCCGCTGGGCAGTTGGCGCACGATGTCACCGGTGCGGTAGAAGCCATCGGCGGTGAACGCCCGCAGATTGTGCTCCCGGGCCCGGTAATAGCCGCGAATGGTGTAGGGCCCCCGGGTCAGCAGGTGGCCGGGTTCACCACAGCGCACTGGCCGGTCTTCATCATCCACCACGCGGATTTCGTCGGCCTCCGACATGGGGCGGCCCTGGGTGTGGTGCAACAGGTTGTCGTCATCCTCCGGCCGGGTGTAGTTCACCAGCCCTTCCGCCATGCCGAACACCTGCTGCAGGCGGCAGCGCAGAATGGGTTTGACCCGGGCTGCAGCCTCGGCGCTGAAGCGGGCGCCGCCCACCTGCAGCAGTTGCAGGCTGGACAGATCCTCTCGCCGTTTGCGGGCCGCATCCAGCCACAGCATGGCCAGGGGCGGCACCAGGGCGGTGAGGGTCACGCCTTCCCGCTCGATAAGGGGAAAGCAGTCATCCGGTGCCGGACGTCGGGCCAGCACCACACAGCCGCCGGCATAGAGCGTGCCCAGCGTGCCGGGGGAACTGAGGGGAAAATTGTGGGCCACTGGCAGGGCGCACAGGTACACCGAAGCCGGGGACAGTTGGCAAATCTCCGCGCTGGTGCGCACGCTGTACAGGTAGTCGTCGTGGGTGCGGGGGATCAGCTTGGGCAGCCCGGTGCTGCCGCCGGATAATTGCAGGAAGGCCACTTCGCCGGCTTGCGGTGAGGGGGGTAGCTCAGTGGACCCGGTATCGGCGTTGATGATCCCGTCCCAGGACGTGAACTCCTCCGCCTCACCCACCACGATGACATCCTGCAGCGCCGGCGCCTGGGGCAGCAGGTTTCGCACCATGGCCCGGTAATCGAAACCGTTGTCGCGATCCACGATGATGCAGGCGATGGCGTCGGTGAGCTGGCAGAAATGGGTCAGCTCCGTGGCGCGGTGGGCAGGCAGCGCAAACACCGGGATCGCCCCCAGGCGGAACAGGGCAAAGCTGGCAATGAAGAACTCGGCGATGTTGGGCAGTTGCACCACCACCCGGTCCTGGTGGCCAATGCCCCGCTGCCGCAGGCCGGCGGCGGCCGTTATCACCTGTTGGTGCAGTTGGCGATAGGTCAGGCGCTGCTGCCCACACACCAGGGCGATACGGTCGGGATGCTTGCACGCGGAGGCCGCCAGCATCTGTTCCAGGGTTTCACCGCGCCAGTAACCGGCGCTACGGTATTGTTGTGCCAGATCGTCGGGCCAGGGCACCCAGCCCTGGGCATGAGTGGAGCGCATCACAGGCTGGCCTCCATCAACGATTCCAGGCCCATGGCTGCCAGCATGGTGCTCATCTTGGCGCTGGTTTCCGTGAGTTCCTTGTCCGGCTGGGAGCCTTCCACGATGCCTGCCCCGGCGTACAGGGTGGCGTCGTTATCCCCCACATCGGCACAGCGGATGGTGACGGCCCACTCGCCGTTACCGTCCTGGCCACACCAGCCCACCAGGCCGGTGAACAGGCTGCGGTCAAAGCCTTCCTGTTGCTGGATGAAGTGATGGGCCGGTTGGCGTGGGTGGCCGCACACGGCGGGCGTGGGGTGCAGGGCCAGGGCCAGGGCCAGGGACGAGGTGTCCGCCCCATGCAATTCACCGCTGATGGCGGTGGACAGATGCAGCATGGTGGGGGTTTCCAGTACCGAGGGTTCCGGTGGCACCGACAGATGCTTGCAGAACGGCGCCAGGGCGGTGGCCACGGCGTCCACCACCAGGGCGTGCTCATAGCGGTCTTTCTCAGAATGCATCAGTTCGTTGGCCCGGCGCTGGTTTTCTTCCAGGCTCTGGCTGCGGGGCAGGGAACCGGCCAGCGGATTTGATAGAATCTGCGGGCCGCATTTGGACAGCAACAGTTCGGGGCTGGCGCCCACCAGGGTGCGCTGTTGCCCCTGGTGCTGGCGATCGAACGCAAAGGTATAACCGGCCGGGTTGCGCTGGGCCAGGGTGGCCAGCAGGGCCGCCAGGTCGACGCGGGCCTGCACGCTGAGGGAACGGGACAGAACCACTTTCTCGAATTCCCCCTCCCGGATGCTGCGCACCGCCTTGCTGACCAGATCCTGATAGGCCTGGGGCGTGGGGGACATGGCTGTGAGCTGAGCCGGCTGGTCGCGACTAACGGTGCTCTGCGGGGGCGCAGAGGATAGGCCGTTATGACCCACCTGGGGCATGGCTTCCACGTAACGGGGTATTACCAGTCGGCTGGGGGTGTTCACATCAAAGCCAATGGCGCTCATCAGCAGGGCCCGGCGCCAGCCCTGGTCCCGGGCACGGGCCAGCAACTGGTCGGCCCGATCCAGAATCTCGCTGTGTCCACTGGCCCAGTCTTCCAGGGCGATGCCGCTGGCCATAATGGATTGGCGGGGGGAGGAGAACACAAAGTCGCCACGATGGTAGCGCAACAGGTGATCATAGAGTGTGGCGGCAAAGTACAGGTGAGACGGCAAATGACTGGTCATGTGGGATCCCTCGTCGATGACTGGCATTTCAGGTTGGTAGAGATTGTCAGGGGCTGGCTTGGTGTGTACAATAATCTAAATGATAATGGTTCGCAATACTATTTGAATTAAATTAGGGTGTGGCGGAAGCGCTGCAGTTCCAGAAAAGCCTGTATTTTTGAGCTTAGTTTTTCGAACGGGTGGGCACTCGCAAGGGTGTTGCCGCTGGCGTTCGACAGTGTCCCGGATATTCGCCATGTCTTCACAAAACCGAATCATCGCGCTGATCGGCGCGGTCAAGTTTGTCTTCATTCTGGATTTTATGATGTTGATGCCCCTGGGCCCGGATGTGGCGGGGGCATTGTCGTTCAGTGCGGAACGGTTGGGCTGGTTGTCGGCCTCCTATACCGTGGCCTCCATGCTGGCAGGGCTTCTCGCGGTGCGCTGGCTGGACCGGTTTTCCCGCAAGCCTGCCTTCCTGTTGTGTTTCGGTGCCCTGGTGCTGTTCACGGTGCTGACCCCGTTGGTCGACAGCCTGAGTGGTCTGATGGCGGTGCGCGCGCTCACCGGTCTGGCGGGCAGCCCGGCGGTGGCCCTGGGCATGGCGATCCTGATTGATGCTATTCCCCCCCAGAGCCGGGGGCGGGCCATCGGCCGGGTCATGATTGCCTTCTCCCTGGCGGCCATTGCCGGTATTCCGGCGGCGTTGGAATTGTCCCGTTGGGGCGGCTGGACCACTCCGTTTCTGGTGGTGGTGGCCCTGGGGGCGCTGGTGTGGTTGGCGGCCTGGCGTTGGTTGCCAGCCACTTCGGTGCCGGACGCGGCGGCCGACCGGGTGTCCCCGTTCTCACTGCTGCGTCAACCGGCCATTGCCAAGGCCTGTCTGATCCAGGCCGGCAGTCAGTTCACCGCGTTCCTGGTGGTGCCGCACTTCTCGGCGTTTTTCCTGCTGAATCTGGGTTTCCCCCGGGACTACCTGGGCCTGCTCTACCTGGCTGGTGGCATCAGCGCCATGGTGTTGATGCAGGTGCTGGGGCACATTACCGACCGTGCCGGCCCGGCGCGCTCGGTGCTGATCGCCAGTGCCGGAACCGGCCTGGGTTTGACCCCGTTTCTGGGGTTGGAGTGGGGGCTGTTGGTGGTGCCATTCATTCTGTTCATGGCCGGCAATGCGGGCCGTAACGTGAGCATTGCCGCCCTCACCAGCCAGGCTCCGGAGCCCCGTGAGCGGGCCGGCTATCTGGCCCTGGAAGGCATCGTGCAGGATCTGTCGGTGACCCTGGCGGCGGTCTGCGCCAGCGTGATTCTGATGACCGGCGCTGCCGGCGAGCTGCTCAATACCCATTGGCTGGGGGCGTTGGCGCTGCTGTTGCTGGCGGCCACCAGCCTGGCGGTGGTGCGCTGGCAGGGGGAGGTGGCCCGCGGTCATTAGGTCCTCAGACCCTCAGGCCAGTACCGCTTCCAGGGCCGCCTGCAACGCGTCCGGGGTGATGGGTTTCTGCAGAAAGTAGTAGCCTCGCTCCCGGGCCCGCTGTTGCACCTGCTCGGAATGATCCGCCGTCATCAGGATTACCGGCACCACATCCTCCCAGCACTCGTCCAGGGCTTCAATCACCTCGAAGCCGGTCTCGTCATCCAGTTGGTAATCCACCAGCAGGGCGTCCGGAGCCGATGCCAGCTGCCGGGCGGTGGTGACGGCGGTGGCCAGGGAACTGGCGGTATGGATACTGCACTGCCAGTGTTGCAGCAGGGATTCGATGCCGGTGAGGATCATGGGTTCGTTGTCCACGCACAGCAGGGTCAAATTGTGCAGCTGGGGCAGCGTTGCTGCTGCCGGCGGATGGCTGGCGGGTGCCGTGGCCGTCAGGGCCTGGGTCACCGGCACCCGCACAGAGAACAGGGTGCCTTTACCCACTTCGGAGCGTACCCGGATGGGGTGCTGCAGCAGGTCACTGATGCGCTGGGCAATGGCCAGCCCCAAACCCAGGCCTTTGGCGTTCAGCATCTGGTCGTGGTTGCTGTGCCGGAGGCGGTGGAACTCCTTGAAGATGTGCTGGATCTGATCCTGGGGAATGCCCACCCCGGTGTCCCAGATCTGGATTTCCACCTGGCCCGGATGACGCCGGCACCCCAACAGGATGCGGCCCCGGGGCGTATACCGCACGGCGTTCAGCAACAGATTTTGCAACACCCGGCGCAGTAGCTTGTCGTCACTGCGAATCCAGCACCGGCAATCCACCCAGCGAAAGTTCAGCCCCTGTTCCCCGGCGATTGCGTCGAACTCGTGGGCCAGGCTGGCCAGCAGGGTGTGCAGGCTGAAGTCTTTGACGTTGGGTTTAATGGTGCCGGTGTCCAGGCGGCTGATGTCCAGCAGGGTATTGATGAGGTGCTCCGCCACGTGCAGGGAGTTGTCGATGTTCTGCAGGATCTCCAGCTCTTCCCGCCACTGCTGGTTGCGGTTCTTCAGTTGCAGCCGTTGTTGCAGGGACGACGTGAACAGGTGTGCGGCATTCAGGGGCTGCATCAGGTCATGCCCGGCGGCGGCCAGAAAGCGGGTCTTGCCCTCGTTGGCCTTGTGCAATGCCTCGTTCAGCTGGGACAGTTTGCGGGTGCGGTCCTGCACCATCATTTCCAGGCTTTCGTTCATTTGCCGCAGGGCACGCTCGTCCATTTTGCTTTCGGTAATGTCGAGGAAAGTGGTGACAAAGCCACCATCGGGCATGGGATTGCCCCGCACCTCGATGATGATGCCGTTGGGCAGCTCCCGTTCAAAACGGTGGGGCCCTCCCTGCTTCAGCAGATTCACCCGGCGCTGGACTTGGGTGGCCTCATCTTCCTCCGGATAAAAGTGGCGGTGGGCGTTGAAGCGATAGACGTCTGCAATGGGGCGGCCCAGCTGGATCAGCCCGTCCGGATACTCGAACAGATTAATATAGGTGCGGTTCCAGGCCACGATGTTGAGGTTCTTGTCCACCACGCAGATGCCGTGGGAAATGGTTTCGATGGTGGTCTGCAGCAGCTGGTGGTTGAACTGGATCAGCTCGGCGGCCTCATCGATCATGGCCACCGCTTCAGAGGTGTCCTCCGTATGGCGACTGAGCATGGACCCGAGCAACACCCGCGCCGAGCTGGCACCCATCACCCGGGCCAGCATTTTCTCGGTAAAGCGGAACAGGTCCACGGTGGCGGGCAGTTGTGGCGCCAGTTCCACCTGATTGACCGCGGCATACTGGGCAAACGCCATTTCACTGGGGTATTTGCCCAGGCAGCGGGCGGCGATGTCCTGCAGATCCTGCACCCGGATGTGACCGGCATGGTAGCGGCCCAGCAGGCTTTCGTAGTGGGTGGGCACATCCACAAACAGAATCGCCTGGTTGCGGTCGATGGTCTCCTGTTTGGCGGTTTTGGAAAAGTACACGTAGCAGAAGATGTTCACCGCCAGGCTCCAGAACACGCCGTGGCTGAGCGGGTCCAGACCTTCCAGGCCAAACAGTGCATAGGGTCGCAGCAAACCAAAGCCCAGCAAACCCTGTTCCTGCAAATGCTGCGCGGTGGCGGAGGGCAGCAGCACCGGCAGCAACAGGCAATAGCACCAGACACTGAAGCCGGAGACGATGCCAAGGGCCGCGCCGGTTTTGTGGCCCTGCTTCCAGTACAGGCCGCCCACCAGCGCCGGAGCGAACTGGGCCACCGCAGCAAACGACAGCAGGCCGATGCTGGCCAGGGCGTCAAAACGTGCAAACAGGTCGTTGAGCAGATAGGCCAGCAACAGGATCACAAAAATGGAAATGCGGCGAATCTTGCGCACCAGCGGCGTGATCTGGCGCGGCAGCTCGCCGGCCCGGCGCGCCCGGTTCAGGTACACCGGAATCACCAACTCATTACACACCATGATGCTTAAGGCCACGCTGGACACAATCACCATGCCGGTGGCGGCGGACACCCCGCCCAGAAAACTCAGCAGGGCCAACCCCGGCTGGTCAAAATGCATGGGCAGGGTGAGGATGTAACGGTCGGCGGTATCCGCCTGTTCCGGCAGGTACACCAGACCGGCCATGGCGATGGGCACCACGAACAGGGTGAACAACAGCAGGTAACCGGGGAACAGCCAGCGGGCTTTGCTCAGGTCGGTGCTGCGGCGGTTTTCCACCACGGTGGTGTGGAACTGGCGTGGCAGGCAGACGATGGCGGCCATGGCCAGCAGGGTCTGGGTAAAGAAGCCCTGGTCGAAGAAATCGCTGGAAAAACGCTCCTGCAGCAGCGGGTTGTGCTCCACCTGGCTCAACAGCCCACCCACGCCGCCGAACACCTGCCACACCACGAACACGCCCACCACCACAAAGGCGAACAGCTTCACCAGGCTTTCAAAGCCAATGGCCAGCATCAGCCCGTTCTGGTGCTCACTGGCGTCGATATGCCGGGTGCCGAACAGCACCGCGAACATGGCCATCAGCAGTGCCACCGCCAGGGCACTGTTGATGGGCCAGTGGCCTTCCATATTGGGCGTCAGGCTGTCGAAGGCCATGGTCACCGCTTTCAGCTGCAGGGTGATGTAGGGAATGGTGCCGGCAATGGCCACCAGGGTGATCAGCACCGCCAAAGGCTGGGATTTGCCGTAGCGGGAGGCGATAAAGTCGGCAATGGAGGTGATGCCCTGCTGCTTGCCGATGGCCAGGATCTTGAACAGCATGGGGGTGCCCAGGATGAAGACGATGATGGGCCCCAGGTAGATGGGCAGAAAATCCCAGCCGTAGTTGGCGGCCTGCCCCACGGCGCCGAAAAAGGTCCACGAGGTGCAGTACACCGCCAGGGTGAGGCTGTACAGCCAGGGGCTGTTCAGGGCCTGTTCGGAGCGCGCAGTGCGGCGGTCGCCGTACCAGGCGATCAGAAAGAGCAGACAGGTGTAAGCCAGTGCGAAACCGGCCAGGGTCCAGACGGAAAACATAGCGGCGCCTTTTTTATCTTAAAGATATATCAAAAGCCGCCGCCGTCGACCATGCGACTTTAGTGGTTGATCTTGCGGATCATCTGCTTGGCCAGGCTATCGGCCATGTCCGACACCGAGCCCACTTCAAAGGTCTTGCTACGACCCACCCACGACAGGGTGCCCTTGGGCAGAGTGTAAATAGAGGTGGTGAGTAACACATTGGTCTGGGTGTCGGTGTAGGCTTCCCGGGTCATGGTCACGGTGTTGCCACCGCCCCAATAACCACCCCAGTAGGGGTAATAGGGGCCGGTGTAATAGCTGCGCACTCGCTCCGGCACATAGTCGGTTTCCACATCCACTCCCCCCAGGGCGGTGACGATGATGTGGTCGTATTGGCTCTTGTCCAGGTGCGCCTGCACCCCTTCCTTGGTGGGCATTTCATCCCCCAGTACGGTGAAGCTGGCGGTGGCGTTGATGCCATGGTGATTGAGAGCGTTGATGAAGCCGGTCTCGAACAGGAAGCGGTTGGTGGTGTTGGAGGACACGGCCACCACCAGCACGGATTTCATATCGCTGCGATGAAATTCCGGCTCCTGCCAGGTGTCGGTCATTTTAGTGGTGGAGCAGGCGGCAAGCAGGCAGAACAAAACCGGTAGAATGGAATACTGAAGTCGCATAAATAGGTCCATAAAGAGGGCTGATCAGGCCAAATTGTTGGATGGTTCGGCTGTTTTGCGGGTTTAGGGACAGGTTCTGACCCCTAAGTCATTCGCATTAGCCGTCATTTTTAGTATCGTGGTTCGCTAGGCTACCCAATTAGACACTGATTTCATAATAAAAAAATCAATAACGAAGTTATGACCATTCAGAGCATCAAACAACAAGTCCTGTCCGGATTTGAAGGCGTGGTGTACTACCGGGCCCGCAGCATTCTGCTGTTGGCGCCGACCCTGTGCATCGGCCCCGGCGACAAAACCCACAAGCGTAAATGCATCCGGTTGTTGATCGGTTGCCGTGGCCCGGTCAAGGTGGGCTTCGGCGAGGGCCAGACCCTGGAAGGGCGTGTGCTGCTGCTGGGGGATGACATCAGCCTGAGTGACATTGAGGGCATCGCGGCGGATGTGGCGTTGCTGGATTTTTCACCGGCCACGGCGGAATACCTGGCGCTGTTTCAATACCTGGCCGGGCGCCCCTGCGCGACTCTGGAGATGGGCCCGTTCGAGCATTTGGTGCCCCGCCTACAGGCCGGGCAGGACGGCTCACTGCAGTGCCGTGAGTTGGGGGAGCTGCAGCAAGAGGCGGTGATGCAGGTGACCGGGATGGAGGTGGCGCCGCTGGACTACGATTCCCGCATTGTCAAAGCCCTGCGCATGATCGATGAGATGGCCCTGGGGGATATTTCCCTCAGCGTGTTGTCCCGGGCGGTGAATCTATCGGCGGATCGCTTTCGCCACCTGTTCAAGGAAACGACCGGTTGTACGGTATCCCAGTATGCCCGGCAGACGGCGTTGTGGCGGGCATTGAACCTGATCACCCAGCAGGGTTACACCATCACCGCCGCCTCCCATGCCTTGGGCTTCCACGATGTATCCCATTTCTATCGGGTCTATTCCGACCTGTTCGGCATCAGCCTGTCGGAGCGCAGCAACCCGCGCAAATTCCGCCGGGTGCGGTGTTTTGATTAAGTCCGGTTGTGTTCTGAGCCTGTCTGCTGCGCCCGGGCTTCGTTGACCAGGCTCTTCAGAAAGATCCGCAGCAGCTTATCGGAACAGGCCAGGTAGTTTTTGTTGTCTTCCTTGCGGAACAGGGATTTCAGTTGCTGTTTCCCCAGCTCCGTGCCTTCTGCCGCGAACAGGCGATGCATGTCCTCATCCTTCAGATCGTAGGCGATTCTCAGTTTTTTCAGAACATGGTTGTTGCTCAGGGGCAACTGGGGTTGGGGCGTTGGTGTGCCCTCTTTGGCACCTCGCAGGTGGATGATCATGGCCTCCAGCATGCGCGCGGCGGTGACTTCCTCACATTCCACATAGCCTGATTCGTTGGACTGCTTGAGGCGGTTCTTCAACCCTTCCGCATCCATGCTGTCACCGGACAGGGCATAGATCTCCGCCAGGCCGTGTTCGTTCACCGCCAGTGCCCTACGCAGGTTTCGCATCAGTTCGTTGTGGTTCATATGGGGCTTCCTGTGAATCTGGTGGGCGAGGTTACAAGTCTGCCGAGGCAATGTAAATGACGTGATGTGGATTGGCTTTTCTGGCACTATGGTACAGTTTGGTGCCGGCGCCACTGGGTGTGCAGGCAGTGCAGTCCAAACCTCTGATGACCAATATCAATAAGAAACAAGAGGTTGGGTATGATTCGTGAATGCTATGCAGGGCTGTTTGGCCTGTGGTTGATGGTCTGGTCCGGACTGGGTTTCAGCGCCGACTGTCAGCCCCCGACGCCGTCGGCGGCGGTACGGACGCCCCCGGTTCAGGTGCAGGGGCGTCACTTTGTGGACCCGCAGGGGCGCGTGCTGCTGCTGCGGGGTATCAACGTCAGTGGGGATGCCAAGGTGCCGCCGTTTTACGGGGTGACCGCCGCCCAGCAGCTGGACCCCTTGCCGCGCTGGGGCTTCAACACCCTGCGCCTGCTGTTCACCTGGGAGGCCTTCGAACCGGCCCCCTGCGATTACGACGAATCCTATCTGCAGTACTACGAGCAGGTGACCCGCTGGGCGGCCGAACGCGACCTGTATGTGATCGTGGATTTCCACCAGGATGCGTTTTCCCGCTTCTCCAATGGGGGCTGTGGGGAAGGCTTTCCCGCCTGGGCCGTGCATTCCTCCATCGCCCTGCAAACGCCCCGCAATCACGAGGCGGTGTGCGAATCCTGGGGCACCCGTATGCTGCTGGACCTGTCCCATCATCGCACCTGGTATCACTTTCATCGGGACAGCGAAGGGGCCCGCAGCCGGTTTCTGGCCATGGTGGAACGGGTGGCCGCGCGTATGGCCAGCCACGACAACGTGATTGGCTACGATGTCCTTAATGAGCCCTGGGGCACCAACCGGGAATTGCTGAGCCTGTATGAGGATGCCGGGCGCGCCATCCGGCACCAGGACCCGGAGGCCATGCTGTTCATTCCGCCCCATGCGTTTTTGTCCTCCGGCCTGGTGGGCAACGGCATTCCCCGCCCTGAGCTGGAGAACTTTGCCTATGCGCCCCATTTCTACGACCCCATCATGATCACCTTCAAGTGGTGGTTGGGCAATTCCTCCGCCCCAGCGCTGAATATCATGGCCCGCCAGGCTGAGGAGTGGGATGTGCCGCTGTTCCTGGGGGAATTCGGGGCGCCGGCGGCCACCCGTGGCGGCGCGGCCTACATCCGCCAGCTCTACGATTGGCTGGACAGCCGCTTTGCCTCCAGTGCCCATTGGAACTACACCCCGAACTGGAACGACCAGACCCTGGACGGCTGGAATCTGGAGGATCTGAGCATCACCGCCGGCAGCGATGCCCTGCGACAGAACTACGCCGTGCGCCCCTATCCGCTGGCGAGTGCCGGCGCGCCCCTGCAGTTGGCAGTCAGTGAGCAGCAGTTGCGGTATCGCTGGCAGCACGACCCCCGGCGCGGCGGCACCGAGTTGTTTGTGCCGGAGGACTGGTGGCAGGAAGGCCTGACCTGGGAGGCGCCGGGCCCATGCCGGCAGCGTGGCCTGACCTTGCAGTGTGGGCATACTGCCCCCGGCGCCGTGGAGGTGGTGCTGACACGGGGCGCACGCTGAGCCCGGCAACAAAAATTCTGTGCGTCACGAATAAAAAACATCGCTTTCACCGGGCACGGCTTTCCCCCATAACGTGCGCCTCGCAGTCGTCGCAGTGGATGGGAAGTTGGATGGACAGTTCGGAGTTTGAGTTTGCCCCGGTTGAAGGTGCCTGGGGTGCGCTTGATCTGGTGGTGGTGGATGCCCTGGCGGCAGAAGGCTGGTGTGTGACGGATCAGTTGCTGGACCCGCTGCTGATCACCGAGTTGTATGAGGAGGTCCTGGGTCGTGACGACCTGGTGGCCGCCAAAGTGGGGCGTCATCATCAGCAGCGCACCCACGACGACGTGCGCCGCGACAAAACTGGCTGGTTGCAGGGGGAGAGCCCGGCTCAGGCCCGTTATATTGAGCGCATGGAGTCGTTGCGAATGCTAATGAATCGGCGCCTGTTCCTGGGCTTGCAGGAATACGAGGCCCACTTTGCCCGCTTTGATTCCGGGGATTTTTATCGCACCCATGTAGATGCTTTAAAAGGCCAGCGCAACCGCATGGTGACCTGCGTTACCTACCTGAATCCCCATTGGCGCCCGGAGTGGGGCGGCCAGTTGGTGCTGTACGACGGGCAGGGCGCGGAGCTGACCCGGGTGCAGCCCAAGGGCGGGGTCAGCGTGCTGTTCCTGAGTGAGGAGTTTCCCCATCAGGTGTTGCCTGCCCGCACCAGCCGCTACAGCATCGCCGGCTGGTTCCGGGTGCGGTAAAGGCTAGGGCTTGTAATGCAGGGGAATCTGCAGGTTTTTCAGGGCCGGATAGGTGCTGTCCAGGGTGAAATTGGCGTCCAGTGAGTAATCCGTGAAATTGCCTTTCTGAATGGCACTGAAGGCGCCGCTGCCCAGCTTCAGCAGGCTGACACTGACCGGGATTTTCACGGTGGTGGTTTGCTTCTCGCCGATTTTCACGGTCTGGTCAATGCGGCCGTCAAACCATTTTTCACCGCCCACGCTGAACTGGTAGTCCAGGTCTTTCAGGTCCAACCCGAACTGATTGGGGTTGGTGATCTGCATGGCCAGTTCAAAGCTCGCCTCGGTAAAATTGAAACTTTTCACCTTGAGATCGCCAAAGGATACCCGGGGTAACTGGGGAATGGTGATGTCGCCTTTTTTGTGGCTCTTGATGTTGAACAGGTTCAGCACCGGCGCATCCAGCCGCATGTCGGCGTCCACTTCATAATGCAGGGTGTTGGAATCCCCCATGGAATCCAGCAGCTTCATCACATCCTTGAACCCCACCTTGAACGGCACCCGAATCTGGTTGGAGGCATTGGCCGCCACCCGAAAGCCTTCATCGGTGCTGCCCTCCACCAATTGGTGATCGTTGAAACGGATGCGATAATCGTAGCCCGCCAGGGCCAGGGTATAGGCATTGGGGTTGGTGACCTGCATCACCAGATCCAGTCCCACGGAATCCAGGTTGACCTCCCGCACCGCAATGTTCTGTACCTGCACGCGGGGTTCTTTCACCACGTTGTTCAGGTTCATCTGGCTGCAGCCGGCCAGCAGTGACAGCAATAGCAACCCTAAGCCGCAGCCGCGGCGGGAGAACAAGATCATGGAGCCTCCTCTCGTGATTCACGTAAAATGGGGTATTCAAGTAAAATCGCTGTGGGGATTGTAGCAAATTCGATTCGCCGCAAGACCAAGACCTGGTGAAGAAAGTGCACGTAAAAAAGGCGCGCAAAAGGCGTGGGAATATGATGACGGAACAGACCCTGAAACAGTATTTGCTGAGCAAGCCGGAAGCGGTGGAGGATTTTCCCTTCGGTCCGGACGCGGCGGTCTACAAAATCCTCGGCAAGATGTTCGCCCTGGTGTTCCGGCAGCAGGGCGAATGGCGGGTGAACCTGAAGTGTGATCCACAGGAAGCCCTTGAGCTGCGCCATGTTTTTGCGGCCGTGTTGCCCGGTTACCACATGAACAAAACCCACTGGAATACCGTGCGCCTGGACGGCAGCCTGCCCGCCGGAGAAATTGAGCGCATGGTCGATAACTCCTATCGCCTGGTGGTGAAGGGGCTGCGTAAAGCCGAACGGCGGGGCCTGGAGCTGCGCAGCAGCGCCGATGCAAAAGGCGGCAGCCCCGGGGATTAGCTTCTATACTTGAATGAGTTTTGACAGTTGTTTTATTAGCAATTTCAAATATACAGCTCAAGGAAGCGCTGTTTCGCCATGAACTGGAATGTTTTGTACGCTGAAGATGATCGTGTTCAATCCGCGATCGTGTTGTCCCTCCTGCAACAGGACGGATTCACCGTCACCCATGTGGAGAACGGTAAAGCAGCCCTCGCTGCACTCTCGGGCCAATCATACGATGTCATCCTGACCGACCAATACATGCCGCAGATGAGCGGGTTTGAGTTGTTGTCGGAAGTGCGCAAGCGCGAGCTGGACATCCCCTTAATCCTGATGACCTCGACCCAGGACATGCAGCTGGTGTTTGCTGCCGTTCGCGCCGGTGCCGCCGATTTCATCTCCAAAGACCTGAACGGTCAATATCTGGAATTGATCGCACCGGTGCTGGTGCGGTCCTGTGAGCGGCATCAGTTGCAGGCCCGCCTGCGGCAGCATGCGGCGCGGCTGGAGCAGGAGAAAAACCTCTGCTACAAAACCCTGGATGCCATGGAAGAAGGGGTGATCGTGATCAACGAGGATCTCTGCATCACCTATCACAACAGCTATTTCAGCGCGTTGTTTCCGTCCGGCACGGAGGGTTGCTTGCTGGGAAAGCGGGTGGCGGCGTTGATTGCCCTGTTCAACCGGCAGGTGGAGCGGGAACAGACCGACGGGGCATTGTTGGATGAGGGTGCCTTTTGTCGATGGCTTAAGAGCGGTGCAGGCAGCTGGGAAATGGTGGTGGGCACTCGCATCCTGGATGTGAAAAAAGTGGAAGTGGCCGGCACCGGCTTTGCTGTAGCCCTGGCCGACATCAGCCAGCGCAAGGAAGCGGAGCAGGCCCTGATTCGTGCTCACCAGCTCACCCAGTCCATCATTGACCATTCCCCTTTCAGTATTGTGGCAACCGATCTCAACGGCATCATTGTGGCGGTAAGCCCGGCCCTGGAACGCATGTTGGATTACCACAAGGATGAACTGGTGCAGCAGCGCTCGGTGCTGATGTTTCACGATGAAGCTGAACTGATCCGCTGTGCGCAGACCCTGTCTGATGAGTTGGACCGGGACATCGATCCCAATTTCGACATGTTGGTGCTGCCGGCCCGCAATGGGGAAGTGCGGGGGCAGGACTGGAACTATACCCGCAAGGACGGTACTCGGGTGCCGGTGAATGTGACGGTCACTACCTTGCGGGACCACGATGGCCGTCTTACCGGTTATCTGTGGGTGGCCTACGACGTGACGGCGCAGCGGCAGGCAGCGGAGCGCATTCAGCACGTGGCTCATCATGATGCATTGACCGGGTTACCCAACCGTACCTTGCTGCAGGATCGCCTGGAAACCGCGTTGCGACGGGTACGGCGCACCGGCCGTAAAATGGGTGTACTGGTGCTGGATCTGGATCATTTCAAACGCATCAACGATTCCCTGGGTCATGTGGTGGGAGATGAGCTGCTGAAGACGGTGGCGACGCGTCTGGTGGTGGCGGTACGGGATTCCGATACGGTGTGCCGCATGGGAGGCGACGAGTTTGTGGTGATTCTGCCTGATGTGCACCTGCGCCAGGATGTGGAACGCATCTGCCTCAAAATTCTGGAGTCGGTGGCACGGCCGGTCCAGGTGGGCCTGAACACCCTCACCGTGACCCCCAGCATCGGTTTGAGCATGGCTCCGGATGATGGTGACAACGAAGCGGACTTGCTGAAGCACGCCGACATCGCTATGTACCGGGCCAAGCAGAGTGGTCGCAACGGTTACTCGGTGTTTTGCCAGGAAATGGCCCAGGTCAATCATGACGAGATGATGATTGAACAGGCCCTGCACCATGCCTTTCACCACCGCCGCTTGAAGCTCCATTACCAACCGCGGGTGGATGTGGAGACCCGTCGGGTGAACGGGTTCGAGGCGTTGATTCGATGGCATGATCCGGTGCACGGCACCATTGCGCCGGATCGTTTTATTCCGATGGCGGAAACCACCGGTTATATCCTCAGCCTGGGGGCATGGGCGTTGCAGCAGGCGTGCCGGGATATCCGCACCTTGCGGGAACAACACGGCGTGGCGTTTCGGGTTTCCGTGAATGTATCGCCCCGTCAATTGGAGCAGCCGGATTTTGTGGATACGGTGCGCAATGCCCTGCAGGCATCCGGGCTACCACCGCAGGCGCTGGAGCTGGAAATCACCGAAGGGGTACTGGCGGCAGAGTCCGGGGCAGTGTTGACCATGCTGAACGCGCTGCATGACCTGGGAGTGGTGCTGGCCATCGATGACTTTGGTACCGGTTATTGCAGCTTGGCGTATCTGGCTCAGTATCCCATCGATGTGATCAAAATTGACCGCAGCTTTCTGGACGTGGGCCACACCTGTTGCCGCGCCATTGTCGGCGCCATTACCTCCATCGCTGAGGAGCTGGGGCTGGAGGTGGTGGCGGAGGGGGTGGAAACCCAGGACCAGATCGAGCTGGTGCGGGATCGCGGCTGCCGCGTGGTACAGGGTTATTATTTCTATGAAGCCCTGGCGTTGGAAGATCTCACGCCGCTGCTGCCGAACGTGAGCCGGGATGTGGCCCGTAAGCTGGCCATGCATTGATTCAGGATTGCCAACCCCAAGTTCTCGTGGATTCTGTACGTTGTGTGTTTCGTATCCTTTTTTCTCCGATCCATTGGCCTGAAACCACCGCATCAATGCTGCATGGCCAGCCACAACTCCGCCGTGGCCAGGGCATCTCCCAGGGCATCGTGCAGCGGCACATCCGGCAAGCCGTAACGCTGGCGGCACTGGAACAAGCGCAGGTCGCCGGCGGGAATGGCTTCGGTGCGTTGCTGCAGGCGCTTGCGCTCCACCTGCAGGGTATCCACCACCGGCAGCAGTAACGGTGCACCCCACAGCGCTCGCAGGGCCTTGTTGAGAAACCCCATGTCCAGATGGGCGTTGTGGAACACCAGGGTGCTGTGGGACAACACCTGCAACAGGGCTGCCAACGCTTCCTTGATGTGCACGCCCTGCTCCAGGTCGGAATCGGTGAGCTGATGAAACACTGCGCTTTGCCCCACTTCCTTTTCCAGCCGCACATGATAGTGGGCTGCCTGGTTCAGGCAGATGGTGGCTTGTTCGATCACCACCCAGGCGATGCTGGCGATTTCCCCGTGCTCCGGGTTCAGCGCCGTGGTTTCCAGGTCGATCACCACATAGCGGGTCTGCTGGAACGGTTGGCTTTGCAGCGGTTCCGACAACAGTGCCTGCAGGGTGGGGTGGGTCGCCTTGTGGCGCCACCACATCCGTTGCAGATTGATTCCCAACGCCGACGACATCATAGCCCCTGCCGATAACGGTTGCGTAACGCTTCCTGGGAATCGTGCACAATGGTGAACGCGTCCTTCAGGTGTTTGCGTTCCAGCTCCGGCAGGTCTTTCGGGTTCAGATAATTACTGGCAGGGTGGCCGGCGGCGATTTGACGGCTCTGGTTTTCCACCCGCAGTTGTTGAATGGTGTCGTAGGCGTCCAGCAGGTTGCGACCATCGGCAATGGTGAACACTTTGTTCTGCTTCAGCTGTTGAATCCGTTCCCGGGTATTCACCGCGGCCACCCCATGGGCCAGGGCGTGAATCCGCACCAGGTCCACTATGGGCATGACCCCCCGCTTCTTGATGTCGAACTCGTCCCGGTGCTCGCCGTTGCGCTCCACCACAAAGCGCCGAAAGATGCCCAGGGGCGGCGTTTGCTCCAACACATTGGCCGCCAGTGCGGCCAGAAAGATGGTGTCCTTTTGTGTGCGCAACAGCATGTGTTGTTGCAACCGCTGGCACAGAGACGGGTCACCGAACACCGCCCGCAGATCAAAAAAGATCGACACCCGCATCACCGCATCCGGGGTGGGGGTGCGGGTCCATTGGTCCACCGTGGCTTTCCAGCCCTGCAGGGGTTGCCGCCATTCATCGGTGGTGGCCATCACCTTGCCGTTGCAATAGGGGTAACCGCAGGCGTTGAGCCCGTCGCAGACCCGTTGCGCCAATTGTACGAACCAGGTGTGGTCCTGCTCGGTGGCGCTGTCATCCAGCAGCAGGCCGTTGTCCTGGTCCGCACCGATCAACTGTTCCCCCCGAGCCTGGGAACCGAACCCCAGCCAGCAGAACGGCACCGGTGGCGGCCCCAGATCCTCGATGGCCAGCTCGATCAGGCGGCTGGTCACGGTGTCGCTGATGGCGGTCAACACCCGGCTGATCTGGTGGGCGCGCATGCCGCCCTTGATCACTTCCACCAGCAGGTTGGGCAGCGTCTCAATGATGGCCCGCATGCCGTCGGTGGTGGTTTGCCGCGACAGGTGTTGCACCAGGTACACCGGATCATCCTTGCGCGCCAGCATCAGGTCGGAGGAGGTGATGATGCCGAACACCCCGCCATCCTGCAGCACCGGCAGATGGTGGATGCCCTGTTGTGTCATCAGCAGGATGGCATCGAACAGGCTGGCGCCGGACTCAATGTGCTGCGGCTGCGGGGTCATGATGGTGCGGATGGGGGTGTCCAGGGGCAGGCCTTTGGCCAGGGCGCGGCTGCGCAGGTCGCGGTCGGTGACAATGCCGCACAGGGTGCTGTCTTCCATCACCAGCACCGACGACACCCGGCGCCCGGTCATGGCCAGGGCGGCCTCCTGCAGGGAGACTTCCGGCGCCAGGGTAAGGGGGTTGCGGCTCACCAGGCTCTCGATGGGCAGCATCATCATGTTGGTGTTGGGTTGATAACGGGCGGCCCGCCGCAGGCGCCGGCTGCGCTGGCTGTGGAAGTGGCGGTCAAAATCCCGGAAATGGGCGCGCAGGGATTCGTAGTGTACCTGGGGCAATTGATAGATCAGGCTGTCTTCGATCACCTGGGCGTGGACCCCTTCCTCGCCCATCTCCAGGCCGTGGATGTTGAAGCTCTCCCCTTCCCCCAGCCGGTCCATCAACTGGTTGCGGCTGCTGCGGATTTCCACCGCCCCGGAACGCACGATGCGCAGGCAGTACTCATCTTTGGCGGCGCTGAAAGGGTGGCCCTCGCGCACGTAGACAATGCGAATCTGACGGGCGGTCTGCTGCAGCGCGGCCTCCGGCAGCTCGTTGAAGGGCAGGCACTGACGCAAAAAGTCCGCAACAGCCTGTATTTCCGGGTGGTTGGGATCGCTGGTCATGGGGTTCATCCGCTGGGATTTGGTTTATGGTAGCGGATGTGCAGGCTGTGGGCGATTAGACTTTGGTTGTGCAGGTCGCTCCTGTAACGCTGCGATGACTTTTCTCTGCTACCACTCAGGCGTCCACAGATGGCAGGCCCGGATAGCCGGATTTCGGTGAAAAGCATCATTGTTTGGTAATACACAAAGAGCTATTCAGTTTTATTGGCAGGATGGGGGGCAGTGTGGATATCTCGATCAAGCAAACAGTCAATAAAAGCCCGCAGCGCGGGAAGGAAATGGTGGCGGTTCGAATAGTAGAGAAAAAGGCCGGGCAGTGTGGCAGACCAGTCAACCAGGACGCGTTTTAATTGTCCGTTTTCCAAGGCTTCAGTGATACCATCATCATTGTACGAATACAGAATTCCCAATCCTTGAATCGCCGCGGGTACCACAATGTCCTGGTGATTTGAGATGACCGTGCCGCCAACAATGGCTTCGATTTTTTTCTTTCCATTTTGAAAATCCCATACTGCAACCTTGCCACTGCCCGGGAAGCGCCAATTGATACAGGCGTGGAGTTGCAGATCATCGGGCGTGCGAGGTTCTCCAAACTTGGCGAGATACTCTGGCGACGCCACCGCCTGCAGTTTAACGTCGTCTGTGAGTCGAACAGCAATCATGTCTTTCTGCAAACGCTCACCCACTCGAATTCCGGCATCGAATCCACCACTGACGATGTCGCTCAGACCATCATCAATCACGATATCGAGCACGACGTCGGGATACATTGTGTGGAAACGTCCCAACCGCGGCGCAATGATTTTCTTGGCGGCCATGCTCAGTGTGTTTATCCGCAGTGTGCCCGCTGTGCGGCTGGTCGAATCAATCGCCTCTGCAACCGCATCATCCATTTCGCTGATCATTGGAGCGATCCGTTCATGCAGCCGTCTCCCGGCCTCAGTCGGTGAAACACTACGGGTGGTTCGATTGAGCAGGCGGACGCCAAGTCGGGATTCCAGGTGACGAATGATTTGGCTGAGCGCTGATCGGGATAGCCCCAGATGATCTGCGGCACGGGCATAGCTCGCGCGATCAACAATCGCCACGAACGCTTTTAGTTCAGCGAATTCGGAACCACGCATTGTGCATCAATCTCTAAACAGTTCGTTCAGATTATAGGTGATTCTCTTTTCGTGACAATAGCGTCATTCTGGTGGCCTGCAACCAGGAGGAACCTAGAGATGAAAGCGCTTAACCTACCCGAACCCATCGCCGCGTACTTTTCGGCAGACAGAGAAGATGGTCCGGCAGTAGCACGCTGCTTCATGGAAGATGGCGTGGTCAGAGATGAAGGACAGACCTATGTTGGAATGAATGCGATTGAGGCCTGGAAAACATCGGCATCCGACCAATTTTTATATAGCACGGAACCCGTCAGTTTCGAAAAGAAAGACCATCAATTTATCGTAACCGGCCGAGTGACAGGTAACTTCCCTGGGAGCCCGGTAGACCTTCGTTATCGCTTTACGCTTCAGGATTGCAAGATCGCCTCATTGGAGATTACGCTATGAGCTTCGATCTGAAAATTGAGGGCAAACGAGCCCTGGTCACTGGCGCAGCGCGCGGTGTAGGAGCGGCGGTAGTGCAATCATTAGTGGCAGCGAATGTGCAGGTGGCAGCGGTCTCTCGATCACTTCCTGAGCACGCCGTCGGTAATGTGTACTATATCGCAGCGGATCTTTCCTCGGCTGAAGGAGTTAATCAAACCGTAAGCGCAGTACAACAGCGCTTGGGTGGTATCGATATCCTCGTTAACGTGGTCGGTGGTTCAACTGCGCCGGCGGGTGGTTTTGCTGCGCTTGATGATGCCGAGTGGTTCAGGGAACTGAATCTCAACCTGATGTCGGCGGTACGTCTCGATCGTGCTCTTTTGCCCGGGATGATTGAACAACGCTCTGGTGTTGTAATACACGTTACATCGATTCAGCGCATGCTGCCTTTGCCCGATGCGACGATTGGCTACGCTGCCGCCAAAGCGGCTCTGTCGACCTACAGCAAGGCGCTGTCAAAGGAAGTGACACCCATGGGAATCCGGGTGGTGCGGGTTGCGCCGGGCTGGATTGAAACCGAAGCCGCTGTCGCGCTGACTGAACGCCTGGCAACACAAGCTGGCACGGATATCGAAGGCGCCAGGCAGATCATCATGGATGGCTTGGGAGGTATCCCCCTGGGGCGCCCTGCCCAACCCGGCGAAGTGGCCGACCTGATCGCATTTTTGGTCTCACCCAGGGCTGCTTCCATCTCGGGAGCGGAGTACACTATTGACGGTGGCACTGTGCCTACGGCCTGACGGGGCCTTAGCTTGTAATCTGATGGCATGGCGCATGGCTGCTTTTGTGACCAATCCACACAGGGCCCATGCCATGCGCGCTCATAGCGGTAATGATCAACGTGTTGAAAGAAAGACCACAGGTGTGCATGCCCTCGCAGACTCGCTCGATCTGCAACAACCCCCGGTCCTGCAAACCAGCACTGCCTGCAAGTCGGGGATGACGTTCATTGAAATCGCATCCGGTCAGGACAAGGCAGGCATTACCGAGTCAATTCAGGATGATGCCTTTCTGGTGGCGCTGCAGCTACAGACGTGTGCGGATTTTGATTTGTATGCCGATGGCCGCATTATTCGGCCGCAAGAATTCAGCACCGGCGCCATCGCCATCTTTGATCTGCGGATGAATATGGCGATGGACCGTCGTGATCCGTTTCATGCCGTGGATCTTTACATCCCGCGCAACTCACTGGATACACTTGCCGATGACGCCAATGCATCAGTGATCGACGAACTTCATCATGATCCAGGCAAAGCGTTTGAAGATCCCATAGCACGTCACTTACTACTGACCATTCAACCCGCATTATCAGCTCCAAAGCTGACAAGTGAGCTTTTTATTGACCACGTTGCCATGGCACTGGCCACCCACGTTGCCCACACATACGGGGGCATGCGTGCCAAGGATACCCGTTATGGCACATTGGCCGGATGGCAAGAACGCCGTGCCAAGGAGCTGATCGCTGCGCATCTCACGGGGAATATTACCCTCGCCGATCTGGCAAAAGCCTGTGACTTGTCGATACGTCACTTCACCCGCGCTTTTCGCGGCTCGACTGGAATGTCGCCCCACGCATGGTTGCTTCATCTGAGGATTGAGAAAGCTAAGCAGATACTCAAAAGCACACGCATTGTCCTGGCCGATATTGCTCTCGATTGCGGGTTTGCGGATCAGAGCCACATGACACGAGTGTTTCAGCGATCGACCGGTATGACCCCTAGCGCATGGCGGCGCATGCAACAACGCTGATACCACGGTACAGCGTGTCCCGATCATTCCAGGCAAGTCCCGTTTGTTCAAGATGGGCATTCGATATTGGGCGAATATGGCATCTCCTTAATCACCTTCCCATGGAGATGCGTCATGAAAAGCACTAAAGCCATTCTCGCTGCCACTGTAGCGGCAGGAGCATTGATCACCCCTGCAGCTGCATACCCTTCCACCCCCTCGGGCGGTAATGCCGCCGCAGAAAACATCGTGTTGGTCCACGGAGCCTTTGCCGATGGTTCGGGATGGCGTGGAGTTTACGATGAGCTGGCCAAACGTGGCTACCGCGTCACTATTGTGCAGAATCCACTGACCTCTCTTGCCGACGATGTTGCGTCTACTCGCCGTGCGCTAGATCGTCTCAAAGGTCCTACCATCCTCGTTGGCCACTCCTGGGGTGGCACCGTAATCACTGAAGCAGGCACGCATGCGAATGTTATCGGTCTGGTTTACGTTTCCGCTCTCGCTCCAGACGTAGGTGAGTCGACGGCGCAGCAATATCAAGGATTTCTTGCGACGCCGGAATTCGTCATTGACACCCATGATGACGGATTTGGTTTTGTCAGTCTGCAGAATTTCAAAGCCGGCTTTGCCCACGACGTGAGTGATGCCGACGTCGCCTTTCTACGGGACTCGCAGGTACCGATCAATATGTCAGTCTTCAAAACGAAACTCAAGCAAGCCGCGTGGCGAACCAAACCCAGTTGGGCCGTGATTGCCACTGAAGACAAGGCATTCGACCAGGCGATGCTGATTCACATGGCCGAGCGTATCGGCGCGAACATCACGAAAGTTTCTGCCAGTCATTCCGTTTTCATGACGCAACCCACCGTGGTGGCCGATACCATTGACCGCGCGGCGAAAACGGCAGCTCAGAAGAAGAAGCTGCAATAACGTTTTTTATCCTTCAATAGTTTTCGATAAAACACTCAATAAAGGAGTCAACTTCATGTCAAGTAAACCACAGTTCTTAACGACTAAAGATGGTGCTGAGATTTATTATAAGGATTGGGGGCCTAAGCAAGCGCAACCCATTGTCTTTCATCATGGTTGGCCGTTGACGGCGGATGACTGGGATAACCAGATGTTGTTTTTCCTCAATCAGGGCTACCGCGTTATTGCTCACGATCGCCGTGGCCATGGTCGCTCCACCCAGACATTTACTGGCAATGACATGGACACTTACGCCGAGGATGTTGCAGCGTTGACCGATCATCTGGATCTCAAGCATGCGATCCATGTAGGCCATTCCACTGGCGGGGGTGAAGTTGCTCGCTATGTGGCGCGAGCGAAAAATGGCCGGGTCGACAAAGCAGTCCTTATTGGTGCGGTACCGCCCATTATGCTTAAGACCTCATCGAATCCCGGAGGCTTGCCCATCGAGGTGTTCGATGGCTTCCGCGCGGCGTTGGTGACCAACCGCGCACAGTTTTTTCTTGAGATACCGAGTGGCCCATTCTATGGCTACAACCGCCCAGCCGCCAAAATCGATCAGGGGGTAATCTGGAACTGGTGGCGTCAGGGCTTGATGGGAGGAGCAAAAGCGCACTATGACTGTATCAAAGCGTTTAGTGAAACGGATTTTACTGAGGACTTGAAAGCAATCGCAGTACCCACCTTGGTCATGCACGGTGAAGACGACCAGATCGTGCCTTATGCGGACTCTGCGCCGCTGGCAGTTAAGCTGTTAAAACAAGGCGACATCAAAACGTATGGCGGTTTGAGCCACGGCATGTGTACAACGCATCCGCACATTATCAACCCGGATTTGCTCGCATTTTTTAGAGGCTGAATATTGATCTGAGTTGAGCCAGGGGGAGCACAGCAACGCCAACGCAACTCTGGGGGTGCACATTTACGCCTGTCGGTAAGCCCGCTTGCGTGCACCGAACAGCAACGCCAGCAAGCCCGACAGCAATAGTAGTGCAGTGGCGGGTACGGGAACCGGGGTGACTTCCAGCTGGCCGCCGCTGCTCATCAGTTCGTTTTGATAGGCGTAGATGTGTAACGACTCGAGAGTGTCCGCCACGATGTCATCGTGGGTGGTGAGCGTGAGCCCTGCGTACACCGAAATGTGGCTACCGAATCCACCGGGAGTGCTCAGTGTCAGTTCATCGGCAAATAACGCCGACTCAGCATCCAGCGAGACGTTGCCTGATGTCGATGTTAGTGTAATCAGTGGCGCCGAGATCGTCAGGTTCTCGATCAGTATGTTGCCCTCTGCTGAAATGCTGACCAGCTGATCGGAAGTTAACGTGCCGTCGATGAGCGACAGATTCCCTGCGCACACGTAGGTGATGGAGTCCATCACCGAGACAGACAGATCACCGCTGCAACTCTGCCCGCTGATATTGGCATCCGATGCAGCCAGAGTTGGTAATGGCAACAGGGCGAACAGCAGAAGGAGCAGGCCTGGCGTTTTCATCGGAGGGTATCCTGGTGGGTGATTATGCCGATGATATGGGTTAAATACTGCAGAATGGTGTCAGTGTAGTGACCATGAAAAAAGGCCCTGCTGGAGATCTTCAGGGCGTTTGATCAAGCGTTGACAGTCCATTATGTTAGTGGTCAGGATTAATGCGCTAGTGGTGGAATACCGGTAAGGAATCTGGCTTGACCGGTACCGCCACCACCAATGGACCACACACAGATGGACCGCAAAGGGTTAGTTAACTTCTACAAACACGTTTAACAAGGGCGATCTCCTGTTCACATTCCTGCCTGGTTTTAAAGCCTTCGCCTGAGTCTGCGATGATGTTTTTTGCCCCGGCCAATAGCCGCCATCGATATTCACCGGCTTTATCCTTGTAGATCTGGAAACCCCAATGCTGGGTGTTGCGATCCACTTTTGCCTGCAACCTCCAGGTAACCCGGCCGACCTCTTCACCTTCGCTAAGCTGACGTACCGCCACATCATAGTGAGCATCGTGTTCCTGCTCAGGTAAATGTACGAGCAACCGCATGCGATTACGGATCTTGGCGGGATAGGCTATCTCCGGCAACCTTAATCGACCGTTCTGCTTTACAGGTAACAATTGTCGATTTCCCTCCTTGAATACATGCATGTTCAAACCATGCTGCAACAACATCTCACCGTAGTATCCTGGCACTTCCAAATAAACTCGCGCGCCTTCGGGCAACTTGCCAATAAACTCCAATTGCATGGGAACCGCCTGCCGCGGGATTCCCGGGGAGACGAATTCCAGTGCCTTGAATTTCAAACCCGGCGCCGGTTCCACCTCGGTGTCCGGTTCGTAGTCCACTACGTTGAAGTTACGCCAGGTGACGTTGTTGTTGTCCCGAATAAAACGCTGGAAATTAGCCCAGTCAAGAAATTCGGCCGGGTTAGGCGCGGGATCGTTTGCAGTGCCAATGATTCCCACAATGCAGTAGTGTCCGGTAGCGGGAATATCGGCCGCCTGCCACACAATGGCATCAGAAACAGTCAACACCTCACCCGCTGGTACGTTGGGAATGATGGTAGACCCGATCTCATTCCACATATCAGGCGTAACCAAGGTCGACACTTCAGACCAGTACAGGGTCACCTCCACATCCGTGGCGTTACTGCCCCCCTGATTCAGCACCCGGGTATAAATGTAATTATCCTGGCCCGCTTCCACTTCAAAACCCAATGAATTGGAATTTTCAGTTCCACTACCGGCACCGTAGGCCAACTGCGGATTTGGCACCGGGTTGGGTTGCAGAATGATATCGGGAGACGCGGAAATTGCACTGTTGTGCGGCTCACCAACATCACCGACAAAATCCCGCAGGTAGACGTCCGGTGCCACGTTTAACACGTTATCGATAATCTGACGCAAATCCGGCATCACCCCGATGGCTGTGACTTCGGCTACATCGGGTGGGGTGCCATTGGCGGGATTACGTAAAATCGAGCGCATCTGGTAAGGCCCGAATCGAAATCCCAGCTGGGATTCGGCTACGCCTTGAATCGCCAGGGCCGCCCCGGTGATGATTGGCGAGGCCCCGGATGTGCCGCCAAATGTCGTGGTATAGGCCGTAGTGGAGCCCAAACTGTTGGACGAACAGGTATCGATATTTTGAGACCACGCATAACAGTCAATTCGTTCACCATAGGGTCCGTAATTACGACGGATATGAGGGGCGGCGGACGTGGCCGCCGTTACGATAATTGCCCCTGAGTCACGAAAATCCGTACTGGCTGGATTAAAGATCTGCTCGCCGCCAAGCGTGGTATAGGTATCCATATCCAACGCCGGGGCCTGCCCGTTATTCGTGCCATTGCCACCGGCTTCAACAACGATCACACCCAGTGCCGTGGCCAGGCGGATCGCTTCGAATTCCGCATCATATGCCTCAATGGGCCCCAATAATGTGGTTCCATTCAACCAGACCTGGGCTTCCAGCAGCAAAACCTCACCGAAATTGAGATTGTCGATCGCCGCCAGGATCGCTGCTACGCGGGTACTGCCGTGAAAAGAAACCACGTCATAGCTGTCCACGTGAGGCACGATACCGACGCAGCCCAGCGTATTATCCACTGCGCAGATTTCGCCAAGCACCGACGTACCATGAGCGCGGGAATCATCACGCAGCGTACCGTGCAACAGCGTTCCACCATGAGCATTCAAATCCTCATGGTCCAGTGTCCAGCCGCGCTCCAAATCAATAAAGCGCTGCCCAGCACCATCTCCACCGGTAAAACTCCAGGCATACTCCGCATCGATGCCATCCGGGGCCGCATCCAGATAGCCCTGGTTGGGGGATCGGGGATCATCGGTCGGATCAACCAACGGATCGGGGGCCGCTTTGTCGATGTACGCGGTTTGCACGCACTCCAATGTACAGAGTGACTTCACCAGCGCGACCATGTCTCTGGATTCCTTGAAATCGACTGTATAAAAGTTGCGAAAGTGATTGATATAACCCCGCTTGTCCCGTTCGTTTGCTCTGGCAACCAGTTTTTCCGACAATCTGGTCTGTTCCGGTGTCAGCAATGGAGCAAGTGAGAATGGCCCGAACTCTTTTTCCATCATTCCCAGCTCATCTTGCATGGAATAATCAATCCAGCGTTTGGCACTGGCGTCATCCCTGAACTGGTCCAGATCGCGAAAACGAACAACGATCTTGGCTGCGTCATTTAGAAAGGTCGGTTGAGTTGGTTTGTCCTGGCGTGGTTGTTTTCTAGCAGTCATTGAAAAGTCCCTTTCTTGCGTTTTAGATTACTGCTCTCCTAACTACCCAAATCCACACTAGATCATCGGGGAAATAAATAATATGCAAAATGTCTCAGCCAAATCAGGTAATGCTCACCCCCCATCAGCCCCTCTTAATCCGGTCGTTGGTTGGCCTGGTTTGTGCTGTGTTTTATAAACGAAAGCATTGAATAGAACGAATTGATCTTTTGATTGGCAGAGTCTTCCCCACATCAAAACGCAGCAATCAATCGGCCCAGGGTTGCCATGGCCTGTTCGCTGCGATCATCCCAGGGGTGGCCGTAGTTGAGTCGGGCACAGTGTTGATACTGACGGTTGGCAGAAAAGATTGGCCCCGGTGCAAAGCTGATGCCCTGGGCGAGGGCGTGCTGAAACAGCTGCAGTGTGTCGACCCTGGTGGGAAACTCAAACCAGAGAAAATAGCCGCCTTTGGGGTGTGTTACGCGGGTTTCCTGTGGAAAGTGGCGGGCCGCTGAATCCAGCATGGCGCGCTGCTGGCTTTCCAGTGCGTGGCGCAGCTTACGCAGATGGCGGTCGTATCCTCCGTGCTGCAGATAGTCCGCCAGGGCCACCTGTGAAGGTACGGAGGGCGAAATCGTCGTCATCAGTTTGAGGCGGCTGACCGCTGCAGCAAAGCGCCCGGCAGCAACCCAGCCAACGCGATAGCCGGGGGCCAGGCATTTGGAAAACGATCCACAATGCATGACCAGTCCATCGGTATCCCAACTCTTTACCGGCCGTGGTGGTTGCGCGCCGAAATACAGTTCAGCGTAGACGTCGTCTTCGATCATCGGCACCTGGTGTTGTTGCAACAAGGTGTAGAGAGCCTGCTTCTTCTCGTCGCGCATGCTCGCACCCAGGGGGTTTTGCAAGCTGCTCATAAACCAGCAGGCTTTGATCGGAAAGCGTCGCAGGCTGTCTGCCAGGCTGTCCAGGTCAACACCTTCCCGCGGATGCACCGGAATCTCCACGGCCTTGAGCTTGAGTCGCTCCAGTAACTGTAATGTGGCGTAGAAGGCGGGACTCTCGATCGCCACCAGATCGCCGGGCTGGGTAACCGTCTGCAGGCAAAGGTGCAGCGCTTCCATGGCGCCAGTGGTGATCACCAGCTCCGTCATCGGCATCAACATACCACTGACCATGTAACGCAGGGCGATTTGCCGGCGCAGATCGGGATTGCCGGCGGTCATGTCAGCAATCACGGAATCGGGGCTCATGAGCCGCACACTGCTGGCGAGCGAGCGTGACAGGCGCGCCAGGGGGAACAGCTTGGGGCTGGGAAAGGCGGAGCCGAACGCCACCATGTCAGGGTCTTTCAGGGAGTCCAGCACTGAAAACACCAGCTCACTGACGTCGACATCCACCGTGGTTGACCTGTGTTTGCTAAAGTCGGGCTCATTGAGCTGGCTCTGAGCCAGCGAGCGGACAAAGTAACCTGAGCGCGGCCGCGCCTGAATCAACCCGCGATCTTCCAGCAGGTAGTAGGCCTGAAACACCGTCGAAGGGCTGACGCCATAGGTGCGGCTCGCCTGGCGTACCGAGGGAACCTTTTCACCCGGGGCGATGACCCCGGATCGGATCAGCTCGGCAATGTCGTCGGCTAACTGTTCGTAGCGTTTCATTTTATTGTGTGGGGCTGGTGAAGGTTGCCCGTATTCTACGATGTCGCGAACCCTCATGCGATCTTCATTGTCGTTTGGGTGAACGGAAAACGGATTGGGTGCTGACCCGGGAATCAGCATTGTCCAGATCCTGCACCACAAATGTGATCGGCCGATTGCCTGCCTGGCTGCTGGGCAGTATCTGCCTTAGCCGCACGGGTACGACTGCACTGTTGCCACCGGCAATGGTAATCCTTTCCAGGCCCTGCGTACTGAAATCCGCAGCTTCCGCCAGCGACAAATGGAAGGTGCGGCTGTGCTGGTGTTTATTGAGAATTTTGAGGGAGTACAGGTTTTCCACGTTCCCAGCGGCGTGGATGGGGGCCGGTCGGCGGTCCTGACTTACGTACACATCGATAAGCGGGCGCGCCTGCAAGCCCCAGACCAGGCCTCCCACCATCATGCTCAGCAACACGGAGTAACCGATCAGGCGTGGGCGCAACCAACGTGTAGGCATGCCTTGTAAAGCCCGTTGTGAGCTGTAGCGAATCAGGCCACGAGCATAGCCCATTTGATCCATCACGTTATTGCAGGCATCAATGCAGGCACCGCAGCTGATGCAATCCAGCTGCAAGCCGTTACGAATATCGATGCCCGTTGGGCACACCTGCACGCACAGAGTGCAGTCAATACAGTCGCCCAGCTCCGCCTGGCTGTTTCTGCTGCGTGGGCCACGGGCTTCGCCTCGTTTTTCATCATAGCTGACCAAATAGGTATGCTCATCGAACATGACGCTTTGGAAGCGTGAATAGGGGCACATGTGCAGGCACACTTTCTCGCGCAGCCAGCCCGCATTGAAGTAGGTAAAGGCCGTAAACAACAGCAGCCAGAAACCGGTGCCGGTACTTAGCTGCAGATGGAACAAGTCAGAGACCAATTCCCGCACGGGAACGAAATAGCCGATAAACCCGATGGCGGTAGCCAGGCTGATTGCTAGCCATAATCCGTGTTTCGCAACGCGGCGTGCCGCTTTCTGCAAAGACCAGGGCGCTGCCGCTAGTCGAATGCGTCGATGGCGCTCGCCTTCCGCCAGCTTTTCAGCCCACATGAAGATCCAGGTCCAGACGCTTTGTGGGCATACATATCCGCACCAGACCCGCCCCGCGAACATGGTGACGCAGAACAATCCAAAGGCTGCGATCATCAGCAGGGCAGACAGCAGAATGAAATCCTGAGGCCAGAAGGTGGCGCCAAAAATATGAAACTGCTTGTTCTGCAAATCCCACAGCACCGCTTGCTGACCGTTCCAGTTCAACCAGGCGGTCCCAAAGAACAGCAGCATCAGTGAACCTGCGCCGGCTAAACGTAGATTGCGGAACAGCCCCTTGAAGCTGCGGGTATGAATGGGCTCACCGGATTGCGCAGGCGGTACAAACTTTACCGGCTGGGCTGGTGCGGGGATGGCATCTCTGACGGGAATATGGTGTGTCATGTGGGGTGTGGCTCTTGGTGTAGCAGTCAGTCGTCATGGTGCGCGCTGGCTCAATTTCATAACAGATTCAGATTGTAGATAAAAATGCGGATCAGATTGGTTGGGGCAGGAACATGGTAAATTTGGACCAATTATCAGATTTCTTGGCAGAGATGAGCCTTGTTCTCATCTGATATGGTTTTTTATCTGCAATCTGAACCTGTATTGGGAGGGCGATAATACGCATAGTGGACGGCAGAATTCTGCTTTGGGTGGTGGGCAAATCGCTCCTGCCTGAAGCAGGCAAGTTGGAGGTGAGTATGTACCGCTATGATGAATATGACCGTGCTTTGGTGGATGAACGGGTCGCTGAGTTTCGTGATCAGGTCGGCCGGCGTTTGAGCGGTGATCTGAGCGAAGAAGAGTTTTTACCACTGCGCCTGCAGAACGGGTTGTATCTGCAGCGCCACGCATACATGCTGCGGGTGGCCATACCCTATGGCACGCTGTCGTCGAATCAGTTGCGAACTCTGGCCAGTATTGCCCGGGATTATGATCGTGGGTACGGCCATTTCACGACTCGACAAAACATTCAGTTCAATTGGATAACGCTGGAACAGGTGCCTGACATCCTGCAACGGCTGGCAGGTGCCGACATGCACGCCATTCAGACATCCGGTAACTGCGTTCGCAACATCACCACGGAGGCGTTTGCCGGGGTGGCTGCCGATGAGATTATGGACCCGCGTCCGCTGGCTGAAATTCTGCGGCAGTGGTCGACAGTCAATCCGGAGTTTCTCTTTCTGCCGCGCAAATTCAAGATTGCGCTGTGTGCGGCGGCAGAAGATCGGGCGGCAGTGATGACGCATGATCTTGGCTTGTATCTCTACCGCGGGGAGAACAGCGATATGTTGTTCGATGTCACGGTTGGTGGCGGGCTCGGCCGCACACCCATTCTCGCCCAACCGTTAAAGCAAGCGCTGCCCTGGCATCATCTGCTGTCTTATGTGGAGGCGGTGCTGCGGGTCTATAACCGTCACGGTCGACGCGACAATAAATACAAGGCGCGCATCAAGATCCTGGTGAAAGCGCTGGGCATTGAGGCGTTTGCCAATGAAGTGGAAGCGGAGTGGCAACACCTGAAAGATGGGCCAGCGCAACTGACCGACGCTGAATACGCCCGGGTGGCTGCCAGTTTTCAACCGCCCGCGTATGCCGCAAGGTCCGCATCGGACAGCCACTTTACCAACGCTGTTGACCGGGAGCCCGAGTTTGCTCGCTGGGTCAGGCGCAACACTCATCCGCACAAGGTTCCTGGCTATGTCTCGGTGATCCTGTCCACCAAGCCCGGGAACAGCACAGCACCGGATACAGGACAGGCTCCCGGCGATGTCACGGCTACCCAGATGGAGCAGATCGCCCAGTTGGCGGATCGCTACGGTTTTGGGGAGATCAGGGTTGCCCATGAACAGAATCTGGTGCTCCCGGATGTGGCGCAGGCGGATCTGTATTCACTCTGGAAAATGCTCCGCAAAACCGGTCTGGAGACTCCGAACATCCATCTGCTTACCGACATCATTGCGTGCCCCGGTGGGGACTACTGCTCTCTGGCAAACGCCAAATCCATTCCGGTCGCCCTGGCGATTCAACAACAGTTTGAAGATCAGCAACAGTTGCAGGCGCTGGGGAAAATCAGTGTAAACGTGTCCGGGTGCATGAATGCCTGCGGTCATCACCACATTGGTAACATCGGTATTCTGGGCGTCGATAAGAATGGCAGTGAGTGGTATCAGGTTACCTTGGGTGGCACCCAGGGCAAACGCAGCAGACTGGGCAAGGTCATGGGGCCTGCGTTCAGCGCCGAAGAGATACCGCAGGTGATTGCAACCCTGGCCAACGTCTATCGTGAACAGCGCATCGAGAGCGAAACCTTCGTTGATACGGTGGAACGGATTGGTCTGGAGCCGTTCAAGGCCCGGGTCTATCCACGGGAGGCAGCCAGTCCATGAAGAACGTCATTCGACTGGGACGTTCCGGTGCAGAACCGGTGCCCGATGATCCATGGATGCTGATGCTGGAACCCTCTGCAACGACGACAGCAACAACGGTAGCGACAGAGACAGCACCCCGGATACTCAGTCTGGAGGCATGGTTGGCGACCCAGCCTCAAACGGTGCTCAATGGCCACAGGCCCAGTGTCGATGCTGTTTGCTTGCGAGCAGATGATGATGTGGAGCAGCTTGTGCCCTATCTTTCGGTGCTGCCATTGATTGCACTGCATTTTCCCCGCTTCAGCGATGGTCGCGCATACAGCCAGGCCTACCTGCTGCGAACGCGAATGGGGTGGCAGGGTGAACTGCGCGCCGTGGGGGACGTGCTGCGCGATCAGCTCAGTCATATGCGTCAGTGTGGTTTCGACGTGTTTGCGTTGCGCGAAGACAAGTCGGCGGCGGAAGCAATCAAGGGGTTGCGGGGGATGAGCGTGCTCTATAGTCGTTCGGCCATCGAGCCACGCCCGTTGTTCCGAAGGCGCCCCGTCACTCAGCCAGCGTCCGACACAGCGTCAGACCCAGAGTCAGCCACGGAAGCCAGCACATGCCTGCGCAAAAACGCCAGCTGATCCGCAATGGCTTGGGTCATGTACCTTGCTCTTCGGGGGGGTTTACAGGCCTTCCCAATCCAGGCGATGATCCTGTTGAATCAGTTCCATCCATGAGGGCCCTTTACTTTGACCGGGATACTGCTCCGGTACTCCGGCCTGCTCAGCAAACTCTGGCCATCGGCCTACCTGGGATAAAATTTCACGCATAATGCGTTTTGCGTTGGTTGGTCGAATATCCGCATGTTGTGCAACCGCCAACAGATCATCTGTGACAAAGTGATTGCGCTTGCCGTTTACGGTCATCTGGTGCTGGCTGGTCCAACCGCTGCCGTTGCAATGGGTAATGTCATACGCGGGGGAGAGTGACCAGCTGCCCGTCTTATCCATCAAAAAGGCAATGTTCTTGGTGTGATCGTCCTGATTGCGGGCCACGATATTAAACACGATCCGGCGAAAGAACTGCTCGAACTCCGGCTTGGGTAAGTCCAGATCCCGCATCACACCGATGGCCTGCTCATAGGAATAGGCACCGGCCTGGTTAAAGTCATAGTGCGCCAGTCCACACAGGGACTGCATATGAATCTTTTCACCACCGTGCCTGCGGTCAAAACGTCGGGTCATGAAATGACACCGGCCGTTTTCCTGAAAGATTCGGCATTCGGTCATGGTGATGCCACAGGCCCTGGCCATCAGATAATACGCGTATTCCACCAGGCTAAAGCCTTTGGGGTCCGCCAATACCTCGTGATCGCGGTTTTCTTCCACCCCATCGAATTTCAACAGCCAGTAGCCGAAACCGGCATCGGTTTTCACCTGGCCGGAGCGCACTTCCTGGGTATCTGGATTCCAGGCAATCACCGCTTTGGCACGGGCACCACCGGCCGAGGTCCCCACTGAAATGATTTTCTCAAGTGCCTGTTTTTTGCTGGCATCCGCCCCGGCCAGATCGACGGCCATGGCGCGCTTGGCGCTCAATGCTTCATTCGCCAGTCTGACCAGTTCCGCGATTTCGATCGGTTGGGCGGATTCATCCCAGGTGGCAATGGCGGGTTGGAATTCCAGTGCGCCCATGCCGCGGGAACCGATATAACACAGGCGCTCCAATGGGCTGAAGCTGTCCGGGGCGCGGCCTTGTCGCTCCAGCCATTGATCGATCAGGCGATTCCCGAACTTATCCGGTAGCGAATCAGCCAACAACCCCGGAAGCCCTTTGAAGGTTTCCCGGTTCAGAGTGGGAAAGGAATAGGATTGGCTGCCCAGCGGCATTCTAATGGGGGAGGGCTCAATACCGGAGGACTGAAACCCCTGGTCGTACTCGAAATAGCCGCGATCATTGGTCCAGATCAGGGTTCCGATTTGTCGTCCCCACAGTATGACGCGGGCGGTCTGTGCCATTTAATCCTCCCCCCAGGTCCAGGGCGTTTTATCGTTGCCTGGCTTATTGCCGGAAGTGGAACGAGACGCCCGCTGTCGGCGTTGCGCCTGCAGCTTTTCAATCTGAACCAAGGCCTCTGCCCGCGGTGGTGGCTCCGGCAGAAACTGATCCAGCTCATCCAATTTACCCAGTGCCCGCAGGACCGCAATCACGTTCAACAACCCCACGCTCTTGCTGCCGTTCTCCAGGTTATACAGCGTCCGCTCGGTGATGCCGGCTTTTTCGGCCAGGTCTGCCATGGTGATATTCTGGCTGAGTCGGGTGGCCCGAAAGCGCTCCCCCAGCCATTCCAGGACCTTTTGGTCACTCAAATGCGTCAGGTTCATAACCAGAAATATATTGCTGTAATTTGGGAAAAACGTAGATTTAAAGGAACTATATTTCCATTTATAATTTATGTCAATCAAGCAGAATTATGTTTCTGTATAGATCAGATATTAAGGTATAAAAGGAAATATGGTTCATATTAAATGATGCTATGTTCGCTGAAGCTGCCGGTGGGCCCAAAAACGCACATCACGATGCGAGCTCGATAGCTCTGCTTCTAAGACGGGAATTATGCTTTTAGACGTACCGTCGCCGAGAATCGCAATAAACTTACCACGCATCTGTGGATCATTTTCCGACTGCATTAGCACAACGAGCTTTTCACAATTAGCATCAACGTTGCCTAGCAACTTTTAAACCCTACCTTGCTTATTGAATTGACAAAATACCAAAATATGGTATTTGTTGGTATTCGCTAAACTCACCGGTATACCCTCATGGCACGAAATACTAGCATCAACCTTGGTAATCACTTCGATGACTTTATAAATCAACAGCTTAGCTGTGGACGATATGGCTCTGCAAGCGAAGTGATTCGTGCTGGCCTGCGCCTGTTGGAGGAGCATGAAGCCAAACTGAACGCCCTACGCGCCAAGCTAACCGAAGGTGAGCAAAGCGGGTATACAGAGTACTCCCTGGATTCATTGATCGATGAGCTAGATGGTACAGATAAGTAATGCCCCAATTCCGATTAACGCATGCTGCTAAAAATGACCTTAAACAAATTGCGACATACACAAAGGACCAATGGGGCACAGAACAACGCAACACTTACCTTCGCCAAATAGATGAGCGATTCCTTAAACTTGCGCTCAACCCAACAATCGGGAAACCATGTGACTACATCAAACCGGGTTATCGAAAATCATCCGTCGGTAGTCACATAATTTTCTACACTTCAGAATCATCCGGTTTAATAAATATCGTCAGAATTCTCCACAAAAATTCTGATGTCGAAACCAAATTCTGATTTGGTTTAACGTCCGCAACACCGGACAATTTGTAGCGAAGCGGAGAATTGTTCCGAGTGCTTGCGATTGTTATGTTTTTTATCACGGGTTAAACCATTAGAGGAATACGATCAGGTTGAACAAAAGAGCTGGCAACACTGGAATATTTCTCAATAAAGCTTAAAGAAGAAAGATCAATTTCTGAATATTTATCAAAATGTTTTTTAACAATATCGTTGAATTCTTTACACGTCCAAAAATTTGATCCACATCGAAGAACCATATTGAACCCGTTTTCTATTGTTTTCTCCCCGAACTGATCAATATTTCCGGGGATAAACAGGTGGAAACTATGCCTATCCAAAACATGTAAAACTAAATTCACATCTTCACCTATGCCATAGGCATTAGACTGAAGTAATAATGAAGACCCCAGACTATCCGGATTAGATTTGTACTCTATATTTACCTTATTCTGTGTATATCTTTGAATCAGGAATTTTAATGTATCTTCAGCAGGTAGATTAAGAGCCGCAACTTGTCCTTCACAACCAATATAGTCGCGAAAATAAGAGATAAGGAGGTCTTTAACTTGCTCCCCTTTGCCTAAAGCATTATATATCCCAAAGAAAGAATGTAGGTACGGCGCCTGCTCTTCAGACATCACGACAAGATGACCACTATAGTCCTTACGAACCAAATCAAGGAATGCAGAAACTTTTTCGGTTTCCCCTTCGTCAATCAATAGTAATTGCGAAAAATACCCTAAAAGCTTTGATAATCTGATGGGCAAATAGTAATAATTTGATAGTACATCAAATCCAGCGCCTTCTTTGTTTATCAAGTAATATTTGTCTTCTCGAAGGTTTGCCAATGCATCATCTAGCAATCTGATGCCATATAACTTGAATAAAGCCATGAATTCTGAAAAGGCTACTCGAGCCTTCTCGTTTGACAAGTGAGGAATTAGGACGGTGGAAATAGCATTGATCAATTCAAGCTGTTTAAAATCACATTCAGGACTATATTTCTCTATGAATCTATATCCGACGCCTTTTAGCAAGGTTACTAGATCATCAGTGTTATCAACGGCTTCTCCTGCAGACCTAATCACCTCTAAAAATTCACGGACGCCTTCAGTATTTCCTAGGTCGTCATATAAAGCCCAAAGATCATCTTTATAATTCAGTAGCACCATTCCGACTCTAGACGCCGGCGGAATAAACGAAAAATCATGAGTTGAAATTGTGTCGTCTTGACTATGATATGGGTTTTTAGAAAATATGCTTGGCCCGTAGAGATTCATCCCCCACGAAGAAGGCGTCTGATCCCTTCCTTCTTGTATAAATTTCGTCGATATTACACGTCCCAAATTCACAAGATCGAGGAATTCAACATCTGAATTAACTTTATCTCTTCCAGAAATTAGATCGATTAGACTACCTGTTAGTAGCCCTTGGCCCGCTACCTCACCAGCATATTCATCTGAGGCAGCTGCAGCGAGTATTGAAATACCAAATGAACCTTTAGCTCCCATAAGTTCGGGTTTTATCAGAGACAACAAGTCATTAACCAACCCTGCGGTGTTGCAGGCGTCAATGACTAAATTTACGTGCTTAACCCCCGAAGAGGAGACTATTCTAAAGATCTCGGTTAGCGATAGCCCAGTTAAGCTCATTCTGTCTGTTTTAGTTTCGTTTAGGCAAAGGTAGTACGTACCGTCAATCACACCTCCGTGCCCCGCAAAGAATAACGTAAAAATATCTGGGCATTCTTTATCGAATAGAGCTTCTTCGAGCGCTCCTTTAACATCGCTTATTACTGGGGATTTCAGAAAATATGAACTTTCTTTTTCGTATATCGAATATTCTGAGTCAACTAAGACATCATAAACATCTGATGCATCATTTTCAGCGCCAGATAGATTATTAAGCGTTTCACTCTGATAGTTGTCACAACCAATAGAGATTAAATAAGCCTTCATATATCTATACCTTTGTACTTATTTAGTCTCTCTTTTTCTTTTTTTAGTGCTGCCTCGGATTTCTCTTGTTTTATTCTTTCTACTTCTGCATGAAACTCATCACCCTGTGCTTCCAGTGACTGCATTAGATGTTCCGCAGCACCAGTGCCGACATGAATCTGTGGGAGTTCTACTTGGCCATTTTCGTTAACGCTAAATTCAACTTTTTTCAGCATCTCTAAAAACGCCTCAGCTTGGGATGCGTACTCTTTTTGGTTTACGGTATTCCCAATTTTGTCACAGCTTTCGCTTATCGTCTGAAACATGCCCTGCATAGTTTGAGAGGTAAAGCCTTCAATAAAGGTATTAAGGAATTGAAAGAACTGATTAATGTCGTTTTTAATAAGGTCTTCATATCCAATGCTTAGCTCAACGCCAGTCTCTTTGAATGATGATTCTTCTGTCCCATCTTCTCTAACCGTCAGCCAGCTGCTTCCGTGTTGAAAGCTATGCATATTATCCTTAGACACATACTGAGAAATCTGCTCTCTATGCGCTCTGACAGCCATCTCAAGCAGGGCTTTTCCAAACTCTTTTGATTCAGTCTTATAAGAAAATGGCAAATGACTCTCCTGCTGTGGAAACATAACAGTGTGATAGTACGGACCCTTCGGTCCGTATATTCACTTTTTATACATTTACTAATTCAACATTAACTTTCATAGGGATCAATCCCCTACATATCTTATATGCAGATGAGTTTTGAATAATCTGCTCGAAATGGTCGAGGACGCTTGTAGATTCACACCAATAGCTAGCAGATTCCAAATCCCTTAACTCGTCTATTGGATGAAACAATAGAGTTGTCCTCAGCTGAACAACGTCGTCATCTTCTTTTATAAATTGCCTCGTGAGATCCAACTGGAAGTACTCACCGTCACCCCAATCATATATGCCATATTGATATAGCAGCATATCACCTTCGTCTTCAATAACGCCTGGAAATCTGACTTCCGCGTAAAGAGAACAAACACTTTCAAACAAATCAGCAGGGCTTTTTGCTTTCAGTGTTCTAAGGAGATCAGCAATTTTCATACGGCTCCCATTTTGTATAACGCCGCAGCCACGGGACCAACGTAGTGGAGCAAACATGTGATAGACTGAGCGCAGCGAAGCACATGTTTGTGGAACGTAGTTGGTTCCCGTGCACTGCCTTGTTATGCGATGCAATACATCTATTAACTTTACGCACAACCACCCTCTCATTAGCATTTCCATGTTCCGCTACTGATTGCCTGATTCGATGAATTCAATTATCGGGTAATCGCATTTTTCTAATCCCAACCAATACTTCATAGCATTTGGGAATTTGTCTTTATGGTCAAATACAATCTCTACAATTCGATCCTTTTGGGAATCGTTCAGTCCATTTCGTTGAATAAGTAAGTTTGCTGATTCAAACACCAAATCCGCTAACTCTTCCCATTCCCATGGATCAACAGCCACATGATCGGCAAATATCTGAAAGAACTCGTCAAGTCTATCCGGGTCCGCACTAGCAATCCCCATATCCTGAGAAATACAAGCTAAACCATATAGATCTGATAGCCTTTCAAAATACTCCATTTTTGCCTCTGTTCGATACCTTCACGCATAACAGTGTGATAGTACGGACCCTTCGGTCCGTATATTCACTTTTTATGCCCTTATTCGTAACTAATATTCTCTAGTGCTGCCCAGCCGATCTTACCTTCACAATCACCACTAGTTATTCTTACTTTTCGCCACATATCAATGCCCGCATAGTTAGCTTTTTCACCAGTCAAAGACACGACTGTGCCTGGCATTGCCATGCATACATGCCTACTAGAATCCGTAGATGCCGCTATGGGATCAGGTTCAGATATCACTAAAACAGATCCAGCTTTTGGATTTCTTAGCACATATTCTTTTTTTGTTTCAGGGCTGTTGCTGCCCTGATTAATGTTAATGGTTCCTTTATTCTCTCCAATAACGTTGTTCTGATTCCCATTAACATTCTGCTCAACAGATGTAGCATTGATAGACATAAATGCCAAAAACAATCCAAAAATTGAAGCGATAGAACCCCATAAGCTTAGCTTTTTCATTTTCGATAACCTCCTGTACTTTTCGAACACTGAAACTACTCCGTGTGAAGGCATAACGCCTTGGTCTGTGGACCAGTGTAGTGGAGTAAATTTTATGGTAAAAAGAGCGCAGCGATACCATAAAATTTGCGTAGAGTAACTGGTTCCACTGCACCAACTTGTTATATGGATGTCGCTACTCGGATTTTGAAATTTTGAATAGAACATGGTGAGATAACTCACTGTTTACCGGAACATCTGGATGCACAAAATCAAGCCCAGTATTTGACATGCCAATTCTTTCCATAACCCTAATGGAAGGGCGGTTAGTTGCTGCTGTAAATGCTACTATTTCGTTCAATTTTAACTGAGAAAAGCCAAAATCAACTGATGCCTTAGCTGCTTCGGATGCATAACCATTACCCCAGTATTCCTTGCTCAGCCTCCAGCCAATCTCCACACACGGCGAAAATGGCAAGTATGGTTTTGGAACATGCAACCCTACAAAACCGATGAACCTCGAGTTCTCTTTTAACTCCACAGCCCAAAAACCCCAGTCTCGCGCGCTGATCAGCGATCTGATTTTCCTGGCCATATCCATGCTTTCTTCATTCGTTAGCACAGAAGGAAAGTACTTCATTACGTCGTGATCAGCACACATTTCAGAAAATGGTTCCAGGTCAGCGTCCGTCCAGTTTCTTAAAATCAGTCTTTTAGTTTCTAGTGGCACGAAACCGAAAACTCCATATAACAGTGTGATAGTACGGACCCTTCGGTCCGTATATTCACTTTTTAGCGCCTGCCCCGCACGGGATAATTAATTATTGCCTTCGCCATATTTGCTAATATTGCTATAAATTCTTTTTCGCTAAGCTCAAACACCACCCTCCAACTCGGGTTAGCTCGACCAAACTGGTTTAACTCAAATGAGGGTTTTAGTTCGCGGCTCATCCCAATTGCGATCCTTACAGTTGGACCTTCACACGCCAAGAACTCAAATTCCAGGCACGGCTCAATGAACGTTAACCTGGCAAACCTCGGCAGTTTTCTCTCAGACAGGCACTTAAACCAATCACGTATCTTGAGTAAATCTCTCGCGTCTAAAGCTGGATCAGTATATTCAAACTTATCCCCGCTTTGTTCTACCACGGCCTTTACCATACACCAATTATCGAGAGAGTCGTCTGGGAACTGGTATCCGACAATCGATAGGTCTAGACGTACTTTGTTCTCTACATTAGTCAAATTTAACATGTGTATTTTCTAGTTTAAGCGCTAACGCCCAAAGCAGCGGCGCGCGTTAGCGCGTCCAGCCCGCAGGGCGATGCTGCCTTTGCTTGTTATGTGAATTATGTAGCTAGCCATATGGTGTCTTTGATTTGGTTGTTTTTAGAATAATAGAAAGCTTTTTATTTAAATCTTCTGGGTATGGACCCATAGACTGAACTTTTTTTACCCTTATACCTAGTTCACCAAGCCATTCCCAGCCAGTTGTACAAACCATTTTTGTAGCCGACTCTAGGATACCTGCTTGATCTTCAAAACCATCCGATTTTAACTGATCAACCAAAGACATAGAGTACTTCCATAAATCATCTGATGAATAGAATCTCATCGTTTCCCTTTCACATAACAGTGTGAATATACGGACCCTTCGGTCCGTATATTCACTTTTAATCATTATTCCCAATTTTACATATTTTGAGCTATTTCAATAGCTTAGTATATTCCTGTTTTTGTTCTATTTTGCGTAATATACGGACCGGCGCGTCCATATATCCATCATGGGTCACCTGGGCTAATATGTCGTATTTCCTCATTTAAAACAGCGTGTTATACAACAAAAGGAGTTAGCCTAATGGGGTAATATACAGACCCCGATTCAACCACCTAAGCTACTGGAGCAATTGCGGAACGAGATTCGTCGTCGGCATTACAGCCCAAACAAGTGCTCAACCTCGAAATCGGTGATCTGGATTACCTGCGTAATGTGCGACGGTTCAAGAACATTCCCACGGTACGTGGCTGCCTAATGCGCGTTCCAGAAAATACCCCAAGGCAGACAGTAGCTTCTCCTGGCAGTATGTCTTTCCTTCTTCCACCGCACGAAAAGACCGGCAGGATCAAAAGACACGGCGCTGGCATTGCTCGGCTTCGACCCTGCAGAAGGCGCTGAAACAAGCGGTTAACCGTGTTGGGGTCAGTAAGCGCGTTACCTGCCATACGCTTCGCCACTCATATGCCACTCATTTACTGGAAGCAGGAACCGACATTCGAACCATCCAGGAACTAATGGGGGATAAAGACGTGAGAACCACCATGATTTACACCCACGTTCTGCGCAAAGAAATGCGGTCCGTGATCAGATCGACTTTATTACTCACCCACATTTCACTTTTCTACGGGGTATTTGTTATAGGGCGACATACTCAATTTCTTCTCGTGGCTTAGAAAAATCTGCTGGCTCAAGAACCCATTCAGCTAGGCTTTCCCCATCATAAACCAGTGTCTCGATAGATGGATGATATGGTTTTTCCGGAAAGTAAGCGGCATAAAAATATGGTTCACCTTTCTTTAAATAGATAACTCTATTCATTCAGGACCTGTATAAATCGCTCAGGGTAATAACGTAGCGGAGCTAATCTGCGGTAAATTTCATTCACCTGGTTTTAGATCAGAATATTCAGGCCCCAACCATTTTTTGCCATTCTCACCAAAGTCTACGTTAACGGTATGTGTTTCATCTGGAAACTCAACAACCTCGATAATTGTTCCGTTGCCATATGTGGTGTGTACTGGTCAACTAATACCGGACAGTGTTTTAAGTTTTTCCTCTGCGGTAACAGGTGGGACTCCGCCATTAAACGCATGAGGCCTTTGTCGGTTATAGTAGTCCATCAGGTAGCTACCAATATCGCGCTTGGCTTCCAGA
>JAYZEN010000002.1:0-150350 GCA_036337295.1 Pseudomonadota bacterium | reverse complement strand
AACCTTCGAGATATCCACGGTGCAAATCACGAAACCTTCGGTATATCCCGGAAGCAAATACCGGAAGTTCCGGTATATCCAAATTTATGGTCTTTGTTTGTGCAGCCCCTGTCTACTGTATATATGTACATAAAGTGGGCATTTTTGAGGGCTGGTCCATGCAATACAAATCCCCCTTTTTGAATGAGGTGCAACGGGTACTTCGCCTTCGCGGCTATGCCTATCAGACGGAGAAGACCTACATCTATTGGATCCGTTACTACATCAAGTTTCACCAGGATCAGCATCCTAATACGATGGCTGAACCGGAGGTGGAACGCTTTCTGTCTTACCTGGCGGTGAATCGCAATGTGGCGGTGAACACACAAAACCAGGCCTTTAATGCTCTGATCTTTTTGTACCGCCATGTGCTGAATAAACCGTTGGTGGGGTTGGATGCCTGTCGGGCAAAGCGGGCGCGAAAACTACCTGCGGTGTTGAACCGACCGGAGATGAAGGCCTTGCTGTATGAACTGCAAGGCCATAATCGTTTATTGGCCTCATTGATGTACGGGGTTGGGTTACGGGTGAGTGAAGCCCTGCGCATTCGGGTGAAGGATCTGGATTTCCATGATGCCCGCTTGCACATTCATCAGGGCAAGGGCAGTAAAGATCGGGTAGTGCCACTGCATCCCGCCTTGATCTTACCCCTACAACGGCATCTCAGTATGGTGAAGCAGTTACATGACACCGATCTGGCAGCGGGTTACGGCGAAGTCCATTTACCCAATGCGTTGGAGCGGAAGTATCCCAAAGCCGCCAGCTCCTGGGCCTGGCAGTATGTGTTTCCCTCCCAAAAGCTGAGTGCCGATCCCCGCAGTGATAAGACCCGTCGTCATCACCTGCACCCCAGCACCATTCAATCTGCGATTAAAACCGCAGCTAAACGAGCCGAGATCCATAAGTTGGTGGGACCTCATACCTTGCGTCATTCCTTTGCCACCCATGCCATTGAGAACGGGCTGGAGATCCACCGGGTAAAGGATATCCTCGGGCACGAATCCATTGAGACCACTAAGGTCTACCTGCACCTGACGCAACAGAAGGGTTATGACTTCGACAGCCCATTGGAATCCCTGTTTGGCGCAGCGGCATTGCCCACCACCAAGCAGGTTGTCCACCGTGACAATCCAGAACTGAATGCGTTTTTAGAGGCGTTTGGTCCGTAATGTTTCCGTAATGTTAAAGAGCGTAGCTGTGGGGTTGGTGTTCCCGCCAAGACAGTGGGCACTCCGGATTCGGAGTACTGAGGGCATCGGTTAAGTAGGCCAGTGGATTGATGCCATTGACCTGGCAGGTTTCCACCAAACTATAGAGTTTGGCCGCCGCGTGACCTGCGGTTTCGTTGCCAACGAATAAGTAGTTCTTGCGGCCCAGGGCAATGGGGCGCATAAAGCGCTCAGCCAGGTTGTTGTCGATTTCCAGCTCACCGCCCTCACAGTACTGGGTCAGGGCCTCCCATCGGTTCAGGGCATAGAAGATGGCATCCCCCAAGGGGCTTTTGGGTAGCACTGACGCGGACTGCTGTAGCAACCAGGCATGGAAGGCTTTGAGTAACGGAATGCTGTCTTGTTGTCGTGCTTTAACGCGCTCTTCTATAGAGAAAGGTTTTATTCGTCGCTCAACACGATAGAGTGCTCTGATCCAACGGACCCCTTCATGGGCGCGACCGGGGGTTTTCACCAAACGACTGGCATCGACGAAACGACGGCGGGCGTGGGCCCAGCAAGCCACTTCAGTTACCTGGCCACTGTCGTAGAGGGCTTGGTAACCCGCATAGCCGTCCGCTTGGAGATGGCCGTGAAACCCTTCCAGGAACTGGTGTGGTGCAGATTGTTGTCGTCCGCTGGAGAAATCATAGACGGTGATGGGTGGGCCCCGTTGATCATTGGTGGCGTAGACCCAGATCCGGGATTTCAGGGTGGTCTTGCGTAAGGGATCGGTATTCTGCATGGGCAAGATGGTGTCATCGGTGAACAGATGATGGCGATCCAGAACGGCTTGTTTCAGGGATTGATACGGGGCATCCAGGGCATCGGCACTGCGCATTAGCCATTCGCTCATGGTGTTGCGGGACAGGGTAATGCCGAGACGGGATAACCGTTTCTCCAGTCGGTAGTACGGTAGGTGGTCTGCGAATTTGGAGACAATCAGATGCGCTAATAAAGCCGGACTGGCCATGCTCTTGGGGATAGGTTGAAACGGTTTGGGTGCACGGCGGATTTCCAGATCACAGGACCGGCAGGCGTATTTTTTACGATGGGTCTCTTTTATATACAGCTGCGCGGGTACGTATTCGATTTGTCGGGAGATGTCCTGGCCGATATCGGCCATGCTGCTACCGCAGCAATCACAGTGTTGTTGATGTTCCGGTAGATCGACGATCTCCACCTTAACGGGAAGGCTGCGTAATACTCGAAGTGCAGAGCGCTTTTCCGGGAGTGGCCTGGTTGCGTCTTTGGGCACGATCTCGTTTTGGGACGCCACCGGCACCAGTTGTACCTCATCAGACTCGAACAACGGAATCTGGTTTACGTCGACGCTTTCATGCTTGGGACCAAACAACCGATGCTTCATCAGGCTCAATTGATCTTTCAATACATTCACCTGACTTTGCAGTTCAAAGACCAGGGTATGCAGTTGATCAACATCGCGGGTTAAGGTGTGTTTGGCTTGCATGCGTGTTTGTTTAGTCCGTTAAAATTCATTACTGAACGAGAGTGAGGGTAAGCGTTTTAACTTTCCGATATCAACGCCATCCATCAGTAAATTTAATTCTTGTGAGGTGATACACAGCTCCTGTTCGCCACCTCGTGGCCATTTGAAGGTGCCTTTTTCCAGGCGTTTATACCAGAGCGCAAATCCGTTACGATCCCAGTACAAACACTTGATACGATCCGCTCGCTTGTTGCGGAACACAAACAGCACCGGTGCCATGGGATTTTGTTTCAGCTGGTCGTGTATCCAGGCACTTAAACCATCGAACGATTTGCGCATGTCCACCGGCTTTACTCCCAGATAGACTTTCAGGTGCGGCGGAACGGTAATCAGCGAATCTGGCATAGGTCGCTGACCACGTTAGCATTCAGGCTATTGAAGGTGGCAACGGCCAGCTGGAGTTCAATGCCATTGGGCAGGCGTAACAGGATCTGGCCCTGACTGGGAGATTGGGTTACCACCTTGATAGGTACGAAATCTGTGGTGGTGGGCTTGGAACGAGTGGGGCGAAGCGCATCAATTACGTTCTCCCGTTGGAAGCGTCGCTTCCACAGGCTGAACACTTTGTCGGTCAAGCCATGCTTACGGCAATAATCGGCCTGTGTGCCACCGGATTGCTGCCAAGCTTCGATGTGGGCTTTCCATTGTGCCTGGGTCAGGCGTTTACGTGATTTCATCTTCAACCTCCTGGGTGATCATGTGATTGGAGGTTAGAGATCAAAAAGAGCTTTGCCTAGAGGCGGTTTATCGGGCGCTTACCATCGTCTTGGAGGTTGCCTTCTTGTCGTTGGGCTATGATCTGACAAATGTTTGGCAATTGGTCGTGCCGATTAATCTTGTCAAGGGGGGGAGCAGTGGATGGTTTTGCACGTAGCTCATATTGGCATCATTCGAGATAAGATTGTTTTCCGATGTGTGAAAAGAAAATTGAACGTATGCCTTTGTTCCCTAGATGATGCCTTTTTCAATTTTAGCTGCAAGGTCTTTTAATAGATCAAAAAATCCATGCTCAAAGAGGAATGAATCGGTAAAACTCATTTTCTTGGACGTATCCCATTCGCTTTTGCGTGAGTGAGTGTATATCGTGTAACCGGATTCCCTGTTGTCATCGGTGCCTAATCCCATTGCTCTGCTGATGCCCAGTTCCTCGCCATCTACGATTTCTTCAAAATGACGGACATCGGCGGGTAATCCGCCTTCATAAGAGAGCTTGAGAAACTTATTCTCTATTGTGTTTACAATCCACTTAATTCCGGCTGTTGGGAACTCCAATTGGTGAGTTAACCACTCGCTTTTTCCTGTTGCCGGGTAGGTGTGCATTTTTGCCGACGCAATAATAGAGTGGCTTTCGTCAATCAATATATAGAATGTTCGGTCGTGATTGTTTGGGTCAACTATTGATGCAATTACTTTGGGGTTTTGGCTGATGGTATTTGGATCTATTTGATCAGAATCCTGCATTCTGTGATTCTCTTCTTTGCGTTTAGTAGGAGGTTAACGGCACTCTCTGAAGTACCCCATTTTTTTCTAAGTCTCCCAGTAAACCAGGCTTTTTGTCCAGAGTGAAAGTTTCTACCATTCCATAACCATCAGAACTTGTACTTCCGTTAACATCTTTTGTTAGGCCATTTCCCAAAAACAGTTCATTAGCGCCATATTGATTGTTGATTTCCTGTCTTGTGTCCAAAAGTTGCACATCTTCAGGCGTCAGCTTTGCGTTCTTTGCAAAAGCCATCATGTCGTCTTCACTCTTTATGTCAAACCCATAACCCTTCGCTTTCTCAATCGATGCTTCATAAGTGGCAGAGTATTCAGGTGTCATGACTGAATCGATATGCTCTGGATTTATATGTGGCATATCTGTTTTAGCAAGCTCTCCCAGTCGCTCATAGGTGGGAATAAATGTAGTCATATCGCCCGTTTTTGCTGCTTGTTCTGCATCGATAACAAGCAGTGTATATTCGCTTTTAGGGTCGTAATCGGTTCCTACGGCCTTTGCAATCAGCTCGGCATCTTTGTCCGCATACTCAAGTTGGGTGTAGGTGGTCGTCCAATAGGTCGATCTGCCCGTATCAGGGTTAACCCAACCAATACTGCCAGTGTCTTTGGCATAGTTAGTCTTGATAATCCTGACTATATATTTTTCTTGCAGGCCTTCTTCAACGATTCTTAACTTATCTTCAGTTGTAAATGGAGAAGTGGGCAAATCTGTTCCATTGCGTCGAGCTTCTGCTACTTTTTCTGTGGCTATATCCATTCGAGTTAACACTTCATCCATGGTTTGAGGAGTTGGAGGAAGTCTGCTGGTGCGAGGCTCAACAACCCCAGGCTTATCCAACTGCTCCGGAATTTCCCCCCCAGTCTGCCCAGCCTTCTGCTTCCGCTGAAACGCCTTCTTCCGTAACTCCGCCAGTTTTTTAAACAACGGGCCCAGTTTCTTGAATTTGTCCAGATAATGCAACTTGGTTCCAGCGGCCACGGCCAGGCCTAGCCCTGCGGTGGCGGCTGTAATCAGTGCATCGATGGCGATTTCCGTTGCGGCGCCGGCGCCAAACTCCAGAATCTCCAGCTTATGTTGGGCCGATACGTAATCACCGCCAAACTCCACCAGCAGTTTCTGGGTCTCAGGATCATCCCAGACAAAGTTGGCCATGGCCCAGGCTTCGGCCATGCCTTCCCGGGAGATGCTGCGGGGATCAAAGCCCAGCACGTCGGCCACTTCCTTGAATTGGGACTCCGTCAGGTTTTCGCTGAAGCGTTGCAGGTAGGGGCGGTCATCGGTGTTGCGCCAGGAATCCCAGGCTACCTTGTGGGCGCTCATGAACGCGTTCATCGGTGCCAGGTCGTTGACCTCCTTGAGGAAGGAGAGCAGCCCCACCACGGATTTACCCATGCCCCGGGCTTTGGCTTTTTCCTCTTCCCACCACTGGCCCACCGCACCCTGCTTGGCGTACTCTGCTTCAATGGCTGCCTTTTCCTGCTCTTCGGCGGCAACAATTTCCTGCAGTGCGGCTGCGATTTCTCGGCGGGTTTCTGCCAGCTCTGCCTCGTTGACCTCTTCTGCATACTCCACCGAGGCGGTACCGGGTGGCAGCCCGTCCAGGCTGCATTGGCCGTTTGCGTCCAGGGTGCCGCTGCGCACGCTGCCGTCCGCCAGGGTGACCCGGTAGGGCAGGTTGGCGGCGGGGCCTCCGTCGGCATCGATGCAGATCAAGTCCAGGGTGTTGGTGGTGACGGCTGCTTCACTGACTGCTTCGCTGGTTGCCTCATGTGCCGCGGCCATGGCTGCCGCCTGTTGTTGGGCGAAGAGGGCACATTCGGGGCATTCCTCTACAAACGGCGAATTCAACTCCGCCGCCTCCTGCAGTGTGGCCAACTGGGCCCGGGTGCGTTCAAAGTCAATGGCGGGTGGCAAGGCGGTGTTGGCGCCGGTGGCCGCCCGGATACGGGCGCCGGGGCGGTCGTTATCCGCTTCAGCGGGTGTGCCTGGCCGGGTGGGGTTGGCCGATTGGGCAGAACCGCCGCCACCGCCTTCATTGATGCGCACCAGTGGACCCAATATGGCCACCCCGGACGGGTCCAGGGTGATCACCCCGGCGCCGCCTTTTACCGACAGGCTCATGCCGCCCTGCAGAATTGCCTTGCTGCCCACTTTAATGTGGATGCTATTGCCGGACTGAACCACATGGGCGCCACTGATTTTAAGCTGCAGGTCTTTGCCGGTGCTGAGGGATAGGGTTTGGCCAACGTCGTCATTCTGGTTGGCCCCCACTTCAGAGTGCAGGTCCTTGCCGATCTCCTCCGATAGCACGTTGGCCACCGTTAGATGTTGGTCCCGGTCGGTCTGGGATTTCAGGTCGTTCATCACCCGCAGGTCCAGGTCTTTTTCCGCCCGCAGAAAAATCTGTTCGCTGCCTTTTTTATCTTCCAGCCGAACTTCGTGATAACCGCCACCACCGGGGCTGGACAGGCTCTTCAGGGTGGACCGGGTTTTGTGGGCGGGCAGGGGGTAGGGTGGCAGGTTCTGGCCGTTGTAGACCCGGCCGGTCATCACCGGGCGATCCGGGTCTCCGTGCTCAAAATCAACGATCACTTCCTGTCCGATGCGGGGCAGGCTGATGCCCCCCCACTGGATACCGGCGATGGGCTGGTTGACGCGCAGCCAGCAGCTGGTGCGTTCGTTGGCCTGGCCTTCGCGATCCCAGTAAAACTGTACTTTGATGCGGCCGTGCTGGTCGGTGTAGATCTCTTCCCCTTTGGGGCCGGTCACAATGGCGTTATGGGGGCCTGGCACCTGTGGGCGGGTGAATTGCCAAGGCGGGCGGTACGGGGTGCTATAGGGGATGCACAGCAGGCGGCTGATGCAGCGGGCCGGTGTGTTGCTGGCGCCGGAATCCAGGGATTGTGGTTGCTCGGCTTCCAGTTCACTGCGGATGATCAGATAGCGCTGGTTGATCCCCGCGTTGGGGTGCTTCTCCAGGGTGAAGGTCTGACCGGACTCACAATGGATGGAGTGGGTCTCCATGGTGACGATCTGGCGTGGATACTCGGACTGCTCCAGGTAGCGCTGGGAGAGGGCCTTACCGCGCCCCGGCTCGTTGAAATGACCGGGGAAGTGATAGTGCTCCAGGGCGGGCTCATGGCCTGCGCTGGTTTCCTGCAGCGTCAGCGATGGTTTCTCAAACTGGTAGTCACCCAGGCGGATCTGCCCGGTTTGCAGCTGGTGTTGACTGTGCAGCAGATGTACACACTCTTCCTGCTGAGGACGGCTGCTTTCCTGCTCGTAGCGGAGCCTGGCACGCCCGCTTTTCTTCGCAAACGCCTGGTTGTTATCGGCCAGCACCAGGATCTGCTTCTGCGGTGTGTTGATAAAATGGAAATGCCAGCCTTCCTCAGCCATCAACCGGGTGATGAATTCATAGTCGGTTTCACCGTACTGGGTGCAATAGGGCCGTTTGGGTGCCGCCTGGGTGCGGTCCTGCAGCAGGTCTCCGCTGATCCCATGCTCTTTGAGAAGGCCCAGGATAATGGCGTTCGGTGACGTGTCCTGAAAAATTCGAAAGCCGCGTTTTTGTGTGCAGATCCAGAAAGTTGGCACCACTTTCAATTGGTATTCACTGTATTCCCGACCGTGGTTCAGATAGGCGGCTTCACTGATGATGCCGCGCAGGAAGCGGGGTGCTCCGGCCCCGGTCAGGTCATGAATGGTGATCAGAACCGAGTGATTAAGCAGGTCTTCCAGTGTAATTTTTTGACTTTTACTTGCGCAGGAAATGTCATATTCATACAGATCGCCAATTGCAGAGGCACCGCGCAGGCGGGTGAGGCGGAAGGACTCGTCGATGCCATGAATGGCTAGGCTGAAACGACTGGAGTTGGCTGGACGTGAGGTCATAAGGGCGGCTTGAGTCCGGTCTGCGGTTACGGTTAGTGGTGGTTGAGTGTTACGTTCACCCTATAAAGACCGGAAACGGGTAAAAAATCCCGCCAAACCGGGCGGGACCGTTTAGACTATGCAGGCATACCACAAATGACTGATGGGTTAGGCAGTTAGAGAACAGTTTGGGAACCGTTTGGGAATAATGGAACTAGTACTCGAAGTAGTGAGCACAGAAAAGCACCTGATGGGCCAGAATGCCCGTCATGTGTTCTATCCGGCCGGTGGTGTGATTGGGCGATCCGCCGGTTGCGATTGGGTGATTCCTGATCAGACTCGCCACATGTCCGGTCGTCATGCCATTGTGTCCTACGAGTCCGGGCAGTTTTTCATTACCGATATCAGCACCAACGGCATCTACCTGAATGGGGTGGAAACGTTGGAGAAGAACCGCGCCACCCCGCTCGGTGACGGCGACAAGTTGCTGATGGGGCAGATTCACTTTCAGGTTCAGGTGAACCTGGAGCCGGGTCGCGAGCTGGACCCACCGCCGCTGCAGGTGCCAAGGCCCGCCATGCCGGGCCGGCCGGGGGCGGTGTCTGCTGCCAATCCGATGGATCAGGTGGACCAGTGGGCGGCCGAGCAGGCCAAGGCAAAAACCACGGCTGAACGGGAAGGCTGGCACCGCCAGGCCCACTCCATGCCGGATGATCTGGCGCCGGAGAAAGCCCCTTTCGAGGTGCCTAAAGTCCAGTCCCCGCAGCCCATTCACCCCCCCGAACCCCCGGCATCGAATGCCAAGTCTTTGGGTGGGGAACTGCCCGAGAACTGGTGGGATGAGCCCTTGCATGAACCGCCGGGGCAGGATTCCTCACTCCCGGAACCCGCAGCACACAAGCCCCCGCTCATCCCACCAGGCGCTGCCGCGAAAAACAACGATGGTGGGGGCGAGCGTCTGCCCGGCAAAGCGGATATCCCGCCGCTGCCGCAATGGGCGGAGGTGGATTCGGAGTGGGACATGAACATGGAGGATCTGCAGAATTTGCAGACCGCCATCGCCCCGTTGAAGAGCCAGCCCACCGCGGCCTCTGATCAGGGTTCCGGTGCTGCGCTGCAAGCCTTCGCCGAAGGCATGGGCATCAGTGTCCAGGAAGTGGAAAACGCCGGCGGCGAGGCATTCCTGCGGCGGGCGGGCATGCTGTTGCGGCTCTGCATGCGGGGCCTGGTGTCCGCCTCCCAGATGCGGGCCAGAATGAAGAATGAGTTTCGCCTGGATATGACCCTGGTGAACATGCATGACAATAACCCGATCAAGCTGTCCGCCAATGGGGAGCAGGCCATCAAACACCTGCTCAGTCGGGAGGTGGGCTCGTTCCTGCCCATGGACCAGGCCATCGAGGAATGCTTTGAGGATTTTCAGGAGCACCAGCTGGCGGTGATGGCGGGGATGCAGGGGGCGTTCCTGGAGCTGCTGGATACCCTGTCCCCTGAGGCGCTGGAGCAGCGGTTTGAAAAAGGCCGGGGGGGTGGGCTTTCCATCGGTTCCAAGACGGCCCGTTATTGGGATGCCTATCGGGAATTGCACAAGGATTTGCTGGCAGAGGATGATATCTTCTCCAGCCTGTTCGCCGAGCCCTTTGCCCGGGCCTATGATGAACAGATTTCCAAACTCAAGAAAACCAGAAAACGTAAAGGAAAGTAACGCATGAAGTGGGGGAAACACGCCGTTGTACTGCTGTTGGCGCTGTGGTTGGGGGGCTGTGCATATTTCATGTCGGACCTGACCAAGGTGGATATGCGGATTGTCGCCGGGGGGGATGTGAATCCCGATGACAACGGGCGCCCGTCGCCGGTGGTGGTGCGGGTGCTGGAGCTGAAGTCCCAGGCGGTCTTTGAAGGTGCGGATTTCTTCGCGCTGTACCAGTCAGAAGCCCAGACCCTGGGCGCGGATCTGGTGGCCACCGAAGAGTTTGAGTTCAAGCCCGGGGATGTGCAGGACCTGCGGTTTGCGCTGAAGCCGGAGTCCAATTACGTGGCGGTGCTCGCGGCCTATCGCCAACTGGATAAGGTGAACTGGCGCCTGGTGCTGCCCCTGACCTTGCGGGAAAAGAATCAGATCACGGTTCTGCTCAATCACCGGGGGATTGAGGTCGCTACACCCCGTTAAGGGAAATAGTGTGGTTTTCTGCACACAACCTCCCGAAATTTTGCCCTGCCCCTGTCTCTCTAGGCATTAATACCATGTTTAGGGAGATACCACTCCATGCCGTCTTATGACAAGGTAGTTTGGAGTGAGGGCATGTTACTCCGCCCTCAACACCTGCAGCAGCACGACCGTTACCTGGATCAGCAGTTCCGGACCCGCACCCAGATGCTGAATCCCTTTGGCTGGGGGCTGCGTCAGTTGCAGATTGATGAGCAATTGCTGCAGCAGGGTGCCTTTGCCCTGTCCCAGGCAGATGGCATCTTCGCAGATGGCAGCGTGTTCTCCCTCAACAGCCGTTCCCAGCGTTTGTTGCTGGAGGTGCATCCGGGCAAACAGAACCTGTTGGTGTATCTCGGCCTGCCCATTCTGTTGTTGGGGGCGGATGAAACAGCACCGGCCCAGGATGAAAACAGCCTGACCCGCTGGACGGTCAGCAACGAGGACGTGCAGGACAGCAACCTGGGGGCCAGCAAGACCGTCAGTGTCAGCGTGGCCCAGCCCCGTTTTCGGCTACTCCTGGAAAGTGAACTGACGGCGGATTACACCGCGTTGCCCATCGCCCGAATCCGGGAAAGCCATGCCGATGGCCGAATTGAACTGGATGACCAATATATTCCTCCCTGTCTGGCGGTGAACAGCTCCCGGCGTCTGACGTTTTTCCTCAAAGAGACCCTGAGTTTGCTGAGCCACCGGGCGGAGGCCATTGCTTCGCGCCTGTCAGCGGCTTCGGGCCGACGTGGCTCCACGGATATCGCGGATTTCATGCTGTTGCAGATGGTGAACCGGTATTTGGCGGGGTTGCGCCATCTGCATCAGGTGCAGCAGCTGCATCCGGAAGCCCTGTATCACCAGTTGGTGATGCTGAACGGGGAAATGGCCACTTTTACCACAGACACCAAACTGGCCCCCGCCGAGATTCCCTATGACCACCGCAACCTGAGTCATTGCTTCAATCTGCTGATGGGGGAGTTGCGCCAGGCGCTGAGCCTTGTGTTCGAGCAGACCGCCGTGGCTCTGCCGCTGCAGGAGCGTCGTTTTGGTGTGCGGGTGGCGCCGATTCAGGATCGCGCCCTGCTGGACCAGGCCCAGTTCTTCCTGGCGGTGAAATGCGAGTGGAGTCCGGACGCGGTTCGGACCCGCCTGCCCAGCTCGGTGAAGGCCGGCGGTGTGGAACAGCTGCGGGAGCTGGTGAACCTGCAGTTGCCGGGCATCAGTCTGATTCCCCAACCGGTGGCCCCACGACAGGTGCCCTATACCTCCGGCAGCACCTATTTCCAATTGGAGAAATCCCCTGAACACTGGTCGCAACTCAAAAAATCCGGTGGTATCGCGTTTCATTTTTCCGGGGACATACCGGGGTTGGAGCTGGAACTCTGGGCGGTAAAAGGATAGCGGTGAGACCCCTATGAGCAATGAAGAAAAAACCCTGATTCAGATACGTAACGCCGAGGGCGTGACCCACACCTCCAGCCCCGTGGCCGGCGGCTTTGCACGCCCCAATCCCGGTGGACGCAGCGCTGCACCACCGCCACCGCCCAGGCCGCCTCAGCCCCCGTCTCAGGCTCATCCCCAATCACAGCCCCAATCACAACCGCATAGCCCACCGGCCGGTAGCGGTTTTTTTCAGCCCGGTGCGAACGCTGGTTACGGCTGGGGGTATCCCCAGCCCAGGCGCGCCCTGGATAATCCGCTGCTGGCCGCAGCCGAGGGTTTATTGGAGCGGGTGGCGCAATTGGCGGTGCAGGCGGAAGCCCACGAGGTGATGCCTTACCGGGACAGTTGCGTACAACAGCTGCAGGCCTTTGAGCAACAGCTGCTGCAGCAGGACGTCAATGAGGAAACCCGCTTTTATGCCCGCTACGTGCTGTGCACGGTGATCGACGAGCTGGTCAATAAAACCCACTGGGGCAGTGGTGTGTGGAGCAAACAATCCCTGCTCAGCCAGTTTCATGGCGAAACCGGCGGTGGCGAGCGCTTTTTCCAGCTGCTGGAATATCTCCAGCAGGCACCCGCCAAAAACCTGCACCTACTGGAGTTGATGTACGTCTGCATGGGGCTGGGCTTTGAGGGTAAGTTTCGCCTGGATGCCCGGGGCTATGCCCAGCTGGAAGCTCTGCGGGATAACCTGTTTCATTTGATCCGCCTGCAGAAAGGGGAACCGGAGCGGGATCTGTCTCCCCATTGGCAGCGGGTCACCCAACGCCGCAATCCCTTGTCCCGTTACCTGCCGCTGTGGGTGGTGGTGGCGGTGGTGGGGGTGTTGATGCTGGGCACGTATTCCGGCTTTTCGTACTTGCTGAACGGTCGAAGCGCAACGCTGCTGCAGCAATTGGAGCGGCCGCTGGCCACAGAGTCGGAACGTAATCCAGCAGATCATTACGCGGATAATTACGCGGATAATTAAAGGGTAACCTCGATGTTGAAGCAAAAGTGGGTGATAACCCTGGTAGGTGTGATCGCACTGTCCATCCTGATCTGGTTCGGTGGGCCTTACATTGCCATTGCGGATAAAGCGCTGTTGGCCAGTGAAGTGGTCCGCCTGTTGATCATAATGGCCCTGATTCTGGCGTGGGGATTGAACAACCTGCGCCTGTCCATGCAGGCTAAATCCGGGCACCAGAAACTGGCCCAAGACTTACAGCAGGATGGGCAACAACACAGCGACCCCCTCACCGCGGACCCCGCCGGCACCAGCCAGGGGGAAGTGGCGCTGTTGAGTGCGCGCTTCAAGGACGCCATTGAGACCCTGCGGCGCAGCAGTGGCAATAACAGCCGCTACAGTAAGAATTACCTGTACGATCTGCCCTGGTACATCATCATCGGCCCTCCGGGCACCGGAAAAACCACAGCCCTGGTGAATTCCGGCCTGGATTTTCCCCTCGAACAGCAGTTTGGCCGCGGTGCCATCCAGGGGGTAGGGGGAACCCGTCACTGTGATTGGTGGTTCACCAACCAGGCCGTACTGATTGATACGGCCGGGCGTTATACCACCCAGGACAGCCACGCCAGTGCCGACGCCACTGCCTGGAAAGGCTTTATCGGGTTGTTGAAAAAATACCGCAAACGCCGCCCCATTAATGGGGTGCTGGTGGCCATCAGTGTGGATGAGCTGGTACACAAAACCGAGTCGGAGCGGGTGGCCAACATCAATGCGGTGCGGGCCAGGCTCAAGGAGCTGAAGGATCAGCTGGGGGTTAACTTTCCGGTGTATCTCCTGATCACCAAGAGCGACCTGGTCCCCGGCTTCAACCAGTTCTTTGACATGATGGGCAAAGAAGAGCGCAACCAGGTGTGGGGCATGACCTTCCCGGACAAACTGGAGGCACATCAATCCTATCATCAATTATTTGATGAGGAATTTGATCTGCTGGCCAAGCGCCTGCACGACGGTGTCCTGGGTAAGTTTCATTTCGAACGGGACTTTCGCCGGCGAGCGGATATTCTGGCGTTCCCCGCCCGCTTCGAACAGTTGAAGTCCCTGTTCTCGGAATTCGTGGGGCGTACCTTCAGTGAATCCCGCTTTCACGATCACTACCTGTTGCGTGGGGTGTATTTCACCAGCGGTACCCAGGAAGGGGCGGGCATGCAACGGATCATGCAGAATATGGCCGGGCAGATGGGATTCGGTCAAGAGGCGTTGCTGGGTGCGCCTGCGTCCGGCAAAAGCTACTTTCTCAATCACCTGTTCCATAACGTGGTGTTCCCTGAAGCCGAGCTGGCCGGGGCCAACCGCCGTTACGAAAGCAAGCTGCGCTGGGCGCGCAATGCGGGCTACGCAGCCACTCTGGCGGGTGCCACCGGGATGACGGTGCTGTGGTCCACCAGTTACGGCTTGAATGAATCGCGCCTCAATCAGGCGGAAGTCCAATTGGCTCAATATGTCGAGCACCGCGGCCGTCTTGGGGGCGATGAACTGCCGGAACAGGTGGTGCTGGAACTGCAGCCCCTGCTGGCACTGCGCGATGTCTATCAGCCGGGGCAGGATGGTTGGCAAATGGGCGGCGGGCTGTATCAGGGCAACGTGTTCTATGAGCAGACTGAAACGGAATACCAGCAGGCTCTGCAGCAGGAGTTTCATCGATCCCTGCAGCAGCAGATCGCCCGCCAGTTGCAACAGAATCAGGATCTTCCGGAATACCTGCACCATGCCTTGAAAGCCTATCTGATGTTGAGCCTGCCGGAGCGTCTTGACAAAGAGTATGTGGAAACCTGGTTGCGGGCAGACTGGCGCAATCGCTATGCGGATCAGCCGGAGCAACTGGATGCCCTGAATCGGCATCTGACCCGGTTGCTGGGTATGGATTGGCCGGGGTTGACCGCGGACGCTCAATTGGTGGAGCAAACCCGACGGGTTTTGCGACAGGTGCCGCTGGCGCAGCAGATCTATGCCTCATTGCAGGAAAAAGCCCGCCAGCAGGCCCCCATGGACTATCGTTTTGACAGCCAGATCGGCCACGATGTGCATTATGTTTTCAACGGCGAATTTGTGTCGATCCCGTGGTTGTACACGGCAGCAGGTTATCATGATTTCTTCAAGCCCCAGCAGGCCAACATCATGCAGGATCTGGCGGACGACAGCTGGGTGGTGGGCAATCGCAGCCAGGACATGAGCGAACTGGATCTGGCCAACGTCCAGGCGGAAATCGAAAAGCGGTATCTGGATGATTACATCGGCTACTGGCGTTCTGCCATCAGCAGTTTGCGATTGCAAAACTCCCGCTCCCTGGATGAGCATGTGCGGCTGCTGAATGAAATGCTGTCCGGCAGCTCCCCTTTGCGGCGGGTGCTGGAGGAGGTGGTGGTGCACACGCAATTGTCCAAGCCCCTGGTGGACCCCAGTGCCCTGGCGGAAAACCTGGAAGGGGCGGGCAAGTTGGCGCGAATGGCCGATCCCAAGGCGGGCAAAATCGGTCGCATCGCCAGTATGGCGGGTCGTAGCCGCCTGATGCAGTTGCCCGAGAACCCTGCCACTCTGGTGGACAAGCGGTTTGAGCCTCTACATGACCTGATGCTGGCGGAGAAAGGCCAGTCGGCTCCGTTCGACCGGGTCACTTCCGCGCTGACGGAACTGCAGTTTTATCTGGAAGGCATCACCAGTTCAGGTGCTACCGGACAGGGGGCATTTGACGCCGCTGCGGCCCGCATGCGCAATGGACGCTCTGATCCTATTGGGCGGCTCAAGGTGGAGGCCCGTCATTTGCCAGAGCCGGTGAAGCAATGGGTGGAGACGCTCACCGACCGGGCCTGGGGGCATACCCTGGGAGCGGCCCGCAGTCACATTGCAGCAGAATACGATGCCAGCGTAAGGCCTTTCTACAACCGCAGCCTGTCCGGTCGTTACCCGTTGGACAAGCGAGCCAATGTGGACGTGACACTGACGGATTTTGCAGAGTTTTTTAAACCCGGGGGCATCGAACAGCAGTTCTTCGACAACAATCTGGCGCCGTTCGTGGATACCCGCCGTTCACCCTGGCGTATGGTGGCGGTGGACGGCCAGGGGTTGGCGTTGAGCAAGCAAAGCCTGGCGCGTTTTGAGCAAGCTCATCAGATTCGCACGGTGTTTTTCCTCGACGGTGATGCCCCCCAGGTCAACTTCAAGCTGAGGGCAACCTATCTGGATGCCAACATAAATCGGTTTGAGCTGGATCTGTTGGGTGAGCGCCTGGAGTATCGTCATGGCCCGGCCCGCCGCAATGATCTCAGTTGGCCGTCCGCCACCCGTCAGGACAGCATCCGCTACGTGTTTGAGGATCATTATGGCGTGCAGTTCTCGGATCAGGTGGCCGGAGCCTGGGGATTGTTCCGTCTGCTGGACAAGTTCCCCCTGAAAAAGACCGCGTATGCAGACCGTTATCAGTTGACGGTCAAAGACCAGGAACGTCGCGCGGTGTACGAGCTGCATGCAGGCAGTGCCCGGAATCCGTTTGCCCGGGATTACCTGGGTAACTTTGCCCTGCCGGCCAAACTCTAGGGCCATGGCGTTTCGGTTTTTGTCGGCCGCCTGCACCCATGTGGGCAACGTGCGCAAACTCAATGAGGATGCGTACTGTGAACACGCGGCGGCCGGTGTGTGGTGTGTGGCAGACGGGATGGGAGGATATGACGCCGGTGAGGTGGCGGCCAACATGGTGGCCGATGCGGTATCGGAATCACTGCAGCGGGTGCAGCTGGAGCCGGACCTCAACGGCAAAGTGGCGGTGGTCAAGCACGCCATCCAGTCTGTGAATGCCCGCCTGACCGTGGAGCGTACCCAATCACCGGATAGCGGCATGATGGGCTGTACCGTAGTGGCATTGATTGCCGACGGGCAGGAGTGTGCCTGTGTCTGGGCGGGTGACAGTCGTCTTTATCTGCTGCGCGATGCCGGGTTGTATCAACTGAGCACCGATCACAGTGTGGTGCAGGAGCTGTTGGATAAAGGAATGATTCAGCCGGAAGAGGCGGAATCACACCCACGGCGTCATGTCATCACCCGTGCCGTGGGTGCAAACGCGGAGCTGGAGTTGGATTACATTGCTCTTGATCTGCTACCAGGGGATGTGTTGCTGCTGTGCAGTGATGGCCTGCATTCCGAGATCTCGCCAGAGCGGATAATGTCGATCCTGTCCGCCCCGCAGGATTGCCACACCAAGGCCACCCGGCTGGTGGAGTCGGTGTTGTCCGGTAACGCCAACGATAATGTCACCGTTACGGTCGTTGCGGTGGAGTAGGTGGGGAACAGGAATGCTGCTGCGTGAATAAGCCGGTGGACAAAACCATTGTACAGCGCCCGGATGAGTCGACGGTGGTGGAGTCCACGCCGAATCGCACCGTGGTCGCCGGCAACCCGGGGTTGGATCAATCTACCAACAAGCCGGTGGCAAGCGCCAGCGAAGGTATGATTCTGAAGCAACGCTTCGAGCTGGTGGAGCTGCTGGGTGCCGGTGGCATGGGGGCGGTTTTCAAAGCCCGTGACCTGCGTCAGGTGGAGGCGGGGGATCTGGACCCCTGGGTGGCAGTGAAGGTGATCAATGAGAGCTTCGCCAGCCATGAGCATGCTCTGCTGAGTCTGCAGCAGGAAACCAAAAAGACCCAGCGCCTTTCCCATCCCAATATCGTCAGTGCCTATGACTTCGATCGTGATGGCGACATCGCGTTCATGACCATGGAGCTGCTGCAGGGGCAATCGCTGGACCAACTGTTGCGCCAGAATAAATCCGGCCTCAATGAATCCCGGGCGATGCATATTTTGCGGCAAGTGACGGAAGCCGTTTCCTATGCCCACCAACAGGGTGTGGTCCATGCGGACCTGAAACCCGCCAATATCTTTGTGACCCAGACCGGTCAGGTCAAAGTGCTGGATTTCGGCATTGCCCGGGCCTTGCAGGCGGAGTCTTCAGCCTTGCGCAATACCGCTGTTCAGGCCTTTACTCCGGCCTACGCCAGCATCGCGGTACTGACCGGTGCGGCTCCGGAACCCAAAGATGACCTGTACGCACTGGGCTGCATATTTTATATGTTGTTCACCGGGGAGCATCCCTATGGACGTTGCAAAGCCACCGAGGCGGATGCGGCGGGGCTGAAGCCACAACGCATTTCCACGCTTGGTCGCAGCCAATGGAAAGCGTTGTCATCCCTGCTGGCGTTTCACCCGGGGGACGATCTTAGCCTCAACCACTTTCGCCACCGGTTTTTCGGTGACCGCACTTCGCAATCCAGACGCATCGCGTTGGTATCGATGACGGCGTTGGTGTTGCTTGTGGTGGGCCTGCTGGTGTTCAACTGGATAACGCATCGTGAGCACAGGGCAGTCATCTCCCTCTTGTCGGCGAAAGAATTGAAGTCGCTGCACAAGGGGCAGGGGCGCTTGGCGGAATTCAGCGATGACGATAAAGCCGTGATACTGGGCAGTGCCCGGGAAGCGGTACTGGATAATCTGCACACCGGGATGCAGTCACTTGAGTCGGCTGCGGACTATCAGCAAGTGGGGCGTCGTTTTGCGCTGGTCCTCAGCCTGTATCCTGATTCATCGGCGTTGCTGGAGTTGGAACACCAGTTCGCCGGGATGCGGGATCGTTATGTAAGCGGTTTGGCGCAGGAGCTGGAACAGCGCATTGAGGCGCGCCGTTATCAGGAGACAGAGCCTGATTTCAGCGCTCTGTTGCAGGATCTGCAGTGGGTGGAACCTCAACACCCGTTGCTTCAAGAGCGGGATTTCCGTGCGCTGCTGGCCCGCGAGGCCGCTTTGGCGGTATATCTTGGCCATCGTGAACTGGCCGAGGCAGTGGTCACCCAGGCCATTCAATTGTTCCCGGAAGACCGGAGACAATTTCAGCAGCTTCTGAAGCGATCCGCATCGGCCGCCGCGGCACATGGGCAGCGGCACCCATCCCTGCCCTCAAATGCAATGCATGAGCCATGGTTGGCGGACTATCGGCAAGCTGTCGCACTGGCCGCCGGCCGGAATCTGGCGGACCCCGATCAGCTGCGCACTTTTCTGTCTGAATTGCGCACGGAAAGCCCGGCCATGCTGCAGGTGGTGGCCAGCAGTCTACAGGCGTTCGTGCAACAGCATGGAGTTCGCGATCCTGATGTGTTAGCGCTGAAGAAATCACTGGCGCCGGAAATCAAGAGGCCCAAGACCCAACAACGTCGTAACCCCTGTTTGTCCTCTTGGGCGAACCGGGGGGCGGACAGCCGTTTTCACTGCCGGGATTCGCTCACCGCGTCTGTGCGTGGGCCAGAGCTGGTGGTGGTGAAAGGCAGTCGCTCCCAGCCCGCATTTGCGGTGAGCCGCATGGAAGTGAAAGTGGAGAACTACAATCACTATTGCCGACTGTATCGAGCCTGTACTCCCCGGCCTGACAGCGCGCTGCCCGTTACTGACCTCAGTTACACTGAGGCGAAACGGTATGCGCAATGGCTCACGGATCTGTCCGGATTCCACTACGACTTGCCCACCCTGGAACAGTGGCAGTTGATGGCCAGGGACGACAGCGGCATTCGTGACCATAATTGCAAAGTGTTTGCCGGCGGTCGCTGGATTCGGGGCGCTGCGCTGCGGCCGGCGGAGCAGGGCTACCAGAACAGTCTCGGGCTCAAGAATCTGTTGGGCAATGCCGGTGAATGGATTCGGTCCGGGTCCACACTCTGGATCGCCGGCGGCGATGCAGCCACCGAGCTGGATCAATGTGTGCCGGAATCGCTTCAGAGCGCAGATGGCGAGCCCTCGCCCCTGCGTGGGTTTCGCGTGACCCGGGCATTGAACTAGCTTGCTGTGCCAGGACCCGCGAAGCGAAGACGAGTTCCATAACCCACACCAGAGTGGGGACCGGTTAATTTTGGGCGCGCGGTCACTGGGGTTTGTGCATGATTGTGACACCAAATTTCGTTGGCTGAGGCAACGGGCCGGGAATTTTAGTGCATATGGACACCGTAAAGTATTAATCCAGATCAAATTGGCGGTTGGTCGTACATCGGTGGAAAAAGTTGAGCACTAAATTGCTCAGACTGGTTGTGTTTTACTTCCCCTGGCCGCTGCATACTCTTGTGTTTTTGTCTATTCTTCAATAAAAACAATAACATAATGATAGTGGCACGGGCTTTGATATATGGCTTGTGTCAGCGAATAAATGGACCAATAGGGGTTATCGCTGCAGAAACTGAACATTAAACGGATTTTATAGATAGAGGTATCGGCAATGCCAACTCCCGCGTATATGAGCATCGAAGGCGAACTGCAAGGTTTGATCACCGCTGGCAACTTCACTGAGCCCAGTGTTGGTAATATTTTCCAGGAAGGTCACGAAGACCAGGTTCTGGTTGAAGCATTCAAGCACAACATCATTCTGCCCCGTGATCCGCAAAGCGGTCAGCCCACTGGCCAGCGTGTGCACCAGCCGGTTACCATCACCAAGGTGTTCGACAAGTGTTCTCCGCTGCTGTACGCCGCGCTGACCTCCGGTGAGCGTATGGTGGGCTGCAAAATCGAATGGTGGCGTACGTCCGCTACGGGTACCCAGGAGCATTACTTCACCATCGAACTGGAAGACGCCATCATCGTTGACATCAAGGCTTATATGCCTAACTGTCAGGATCCAGGCCAGTCTCACTTCACTCACCTGGAAGACGTGTCCTTCACTTATCGTAAGATCACTTGGACACACGAGATTTCCGGCACTTCCGGTCACGACGACTGGCGTGTACTCAAAGTGTAGTCCTGACCTGTCAGGCAAAGAAAAGCTGGTTGCCGCAAGGCACCAGCTTTTTTTGTGTCTAGCGATAATGCTGGAGGACGGAAGGGAACGAACAGGTGTGCCTCGAACGTCTTAAAAGCAGCCGGTGATTTCTTCCACGGCACGATGATACCGTTGCCCGAACTCCTCTTCGTCCTTATGGGACGCCTTGATGATCCAGCCCAGATTAACCGGGTTAATGGCCTGCTGCTGATAGTTGGCGTTGTAATCATTCTGAAACAGGTAATTGGCGTTGGTGGTGCTGGAGCCAAGATGATCATCCTGATCCCAAAGCCCAGCCTGGGATTTTGGGGTGCCAGACAATGTGTCGATAACGTAATGGGATTGATTGGGTGGCTGGTAAATAAGAATGGTTTTGTTGTTGTAGGCCACAATGGAAAACTGATGGCTGCCGCAATGTTTGGGAAACTGATAGGTGCACTGTTGCAAGGTGCCTTTATCCTTTCCCCAAAAGCTGTTTTCACTGGTGTTGATCTGATAAGCCAGAGGCTGGCAGTGGATCTGGGCGGTCTTGACGATTTTATTGATGAGCCCGGGGTGGCCGTAGCGCACCATGTGGTTTCCCAAATGGTTAGTAGTGCCTCCCTGGCGGGATAGGCGGGTGGTTTCCCCCGGGAAGTCCGGCACCGGGGCCGGTACGTTTCCGGTGTTCAGGTTGCCGGTTCGGCTTTCGAATTCTTCGTCAACGTATTTTTGTACCTGTTTCGGGGGCTGATGACCGATGGAGCGATAAGAACCATCGTCCATTTTGGTATTCGTGCCGCAGGCGGTCAGCAGACAGGCCGACGCCAGGGTGCAGAAAAACGTGCCACAGTAAACCGAGCTTGTTGCTTTCATGATGGATTCCAAACCGCTGATGTATCTGTATATAGACAGGCGCTGGGTAAAACTGGAGTCAATCTTGGGGCTTGGATCAGTTGAAGAGGCTTTTGTGGCTCTCGAACAGGCGCTTGAGCTCGTCCAGATCCTCATCCACCGCGATCGGAAGGTCGTTGGTGATCAGGTCCAGCAAGACGATGGCGTTCAGGGCGGAGTCAGTATCCGAGTAATTCTTGATGCGGGCAGCTATCTGCACATTGATCTGGTGGATGTTGTGGTAAATCACCTTCAAGGCGGAAAAGTCCAGCTTCTTGCCATCCCGTCGATGAATGTAGTGGGAGAACAGGTAAGCCGTACACACCCGGTACATGGTTTCTTCCGGGGTGGAAAAGGGCTGATGGTACCAGGCCATGGGTTTGAAAAAGCTGGTGTGGGGGCAGCCGCTGGTGGCCATCACCAAGCCGAGTACCGAGCTGAACGCCTCCTGGGCTGAGGTCTCCGCAATGATGGTTTTGTGATTCAGGGTGACTTCTGCCCGCACTTCATCGTAAGAGTTGCAAGCAGGCAGCTTGACGAACGGGATCAGGCGCACGGCGAGGGGGCAGTGCTCATGCCAGATGCTGCTCAACGTGCAATTCGGACACTTCTTGAATTCCAGATTACACCACTCCGGAATCTCCTCATCAGGCGCCGGATGCTCGTAGGTTTCGTCATTCAGATGGATGGTCTGGTCGAAGACATAATCCTGGGTCTTGAAAAAAATCTGATAACGAACCGACTTTTCTTCAGTGCTCATTAGCCCCACTCCTACCTAATAAGGTAAGTGTAGACCATGATGTCGGACCGTTTAGCGTAAATTGTAAAATTGTGTTGGTTGAAAATTATCCAGATCGGCGGTGCAAGAGGAATAAATTCACCCTCCTAAAAAGATTTTCCAAAAACAGACTGCTTTTTTAACGGTCACCGGTCTCTATTTACATAAATCTGCGCACTTTGGTGCACGAGCTTGTCGTAAGCCTTGCGTATACCCAGCAAACCCAAATGGAGACTGAATGAACCTGCTTTCGGTGGAAGAGATCAGCCTACTGGCCACCCAGCCGATCCCCGGGGGCAATCCGGCGGGCGAGAGTGTGCGCCTGGAACCGGCATTCGAATCCATTGAGCAGGAAATCGCAAAACTGGATTCGTTCACCGCCGATGACCCGGTGCGCTGGGAAACCATCCGCGACACCGCCCGCCAGATATTACAGGAACAATCCAAGGATTTTCTGGTGGCCTGTTTCCTGACCCGTTCCCTGTGTGAAGTGGACCTGCTGGACGGACTCCATCAGGGGCTGAAAATCGGAACCGGTATTGCCGAGACTTACTGGGAGCATGCGTTCCCACCCAAGAAACGGCTGCGTGGTCGGTCCCAGGCATTTGAATGGCTGGTGGAAAAGTGTCACCCGTTACTGGAGGAATATAACCCTTCAGTGAATGATCTTGAGCGCATTCGCCAGGTGGAAGAAAGCCTGTCCGCTCTGGATGGCATGCTGCTGGAGAAAATGTCGGACCAGGCGCCGAACATGGCAGAGTTTCGCCAGGCGTTGAAGCGTCTGCGACAGGGACTGGAGGTGGAAGAGCAAAAAAACTTTGCGCCCAGCACCGCAGCAGCCGGCTCAGGGCCGCGCCAGGCTAACACTTCAGCCGCTTCGTCCGCCACCCCATCCACCTTAGCGGCTACTTCAGCGGCCGCGGCCAGTGCTCCGGCCCAGGTGGCCAGCGACCGTGACTTGATGGCGGTTTACCGCTTGTGTCAGGAACAATTGCGTAATGCCAGTCAGCATCTGGCAGGAAAAAATCCACTGGATGCCGAGATCTTCCGTATCAACCGCTTCATCACCTGGCTGGGAGTGAACCAGCTGCCCCCGGCCACCCAGCATAAAACCCAATTGCGCCCGATCTCAAAAGAGAAGATGGACACATTCAATGGGCTTTATCAGGAGCAGCGCTGGCGGGATCTGATCGTGGAGCTGGAACCAAGCCTGGTTAAAGCGCCGTTCTGGATCACCGGGCAGCGTCTGCTGGCGGAAGCTTTGGATCACCTGGAGGCCGAATTGGCGCTCAATGCCGTCAAACAGGGCGTGCGGGATTTTGTTGGCCGCCTGCCGGATGTAGTGAATCTGGCCTTCAACGATGACACCCCTTTTGCCGATGAAAAAACCCGCCAATGGCTGCAACAGGTTGCCCAGCCTTCCGCCTCGTCGTCAGCAGGGGCTGCTTTGGTGGTGGACGCGTCCGAGATCAGCAAGGACTGGGAAGGCGCCCTTCAGCAAGGAGTGGCCCTGGCCCGGCAGAAGAAAGTCCGTGAGGCACTGGACCTGTTCCAGGCTGGGGTATCCCGCTCCACGTCTTTGCGGGAGCAGGCACTGTGGCGCTTGAGTCAGGCGCAATTCTGTTTCGACCAGGGCATGTTGAAATTGGCATTGCCTTTGTTGGAGAACCTGGACTCCCAACTCAGCCAACAGGGAGTGGCCGAGTGGGAGCCCCAGGTAACAAAGCGGGTACTGGAGTTGCTGTTACGTTGCCACCAGCAAGGTGATGACTCAGAGCACAGGAGCCGCAAGGTGGAGCAACTCCATGGCCGGCTTTGCAAATTGGATCTGGCATTGGCATTTGATCTGGCCGCACATTAACCGCGTAATCATTCAAGACTAACCAGGATAACCAGGAAAGGTGACGTTATGTCCAAAGAGGGTACGGTAGCGCCAAAAGAGCGCATCAACATTAAATATCGCTCAGAACACGGCGGGGCGCAGGAATCCATTGAGCTGCCCTTCAAAATGATGGTGGTGGGCGATTTCACGCAGCGCGAAGACGATCGGGTGATCGAAGCGAGAAAACCCATCAACGTTGACAAGGACAACTTTGACGACGTGTTGCGCAATCAGAAAATCGGTGTGGATATGTCGGTGCCAAACCGACTGTCAGAGGAAGAGGGAGCCGAAATGGGTCTCAGCCTCAAATTTGACACGATGAAGGATTTCAGCCCCGAGAATGTGGCCCGCCAGGTTCCGGAACTGAAGAAGCTGCTGGAGCTGCGTGAGGCACTGGTGGCGTTGAAAGGCCCCCTGGGCAACGTTCCCGCTTTCCGCAAAGCCATTGAGAGCATTCTGGAAGACGATGAACAGCGCAAAGTCGTGCTGGGTGAACTGAAGATTGAAGGTTAACAGGATCTACTGATCAGGAGAGTATCATGGGCAATCCCGAACGCATGGTACAAAATGGCGACAACGCGCTGGAAGTCACCGAAGGCTCGTTGCTGGACCAGATTGTATCTCAAACCCGAATGAATCCAGGTGATGAAGGTTACGACGTTGCAAAACGTGGTGTGGGCGCCTTTATCGCAGAATTGCTTCGTCCGGAGAACAAAGAAGAACGGGTCAATAAGAATCTGATTGACCGTATGATTGATGAACTGGACGTCCAGCTCAGCGCGCAGATGGATGAAATCCTCCATCACAAGGAGTTTCAATCCCTGGAATCCGCCTGGCGGGGTCTGAAATTGCTGGTGGATCGAACTGATTTCACCCAGAACATCAAAATTGAAATGCTGAACGCGTCCAAGCAGGACCTGTACGACGATTTCGAAGATGCTCCGGATATCACCAAATCCGGCCTCTACAAACTGGCGTACACCGCAGAATATGGCCAGTTCGGTGGTCAGCCAGTAGGGGCGATTGTCGCCAATTACGAATTCAACCCCAGCTCCGCGGACATGAAGGTCATGCAGAACGCGGCTGCCGTTGCGGCGGTATCCCATGCGCCGTTTGTCGCGGCGGCCGGGCCCAAGTTTTTTGGGCTCGATGAGTTTGAAGGCCTTCCTAACCTGAAAGAGTTGAGTTCCATTTTTGAAGGCCCGCAATTTGCCAAGTGGCGCAGTTTCCGGGAGTCCGAGGATGCCAAGTATGTGGGCCTGACCTTGCCGCGCTTCCTGCTGCGTTCTCCCTATCACCCGGAAGACAACCCGTCCAAAGGATTCAATTACACCGAAACGGTAAGCGAATCCCACGAAAATTATCTGTGGGGTAACACCTCGTTTGCGTTTGCTTCCCGCTTGTCCGACTCTTTCGCCCAGTTCCGCTGGTGCCCGAACATTATCGGTCCCCAGAGCGGGGGGGCAGTGGAAGACCTGCCGGTGCATGTGTATGAGTCCATGGGTGAGCTGGAAGCCAAGGTGCCCACCGAGATTCTGATCTCGGATCGTAAGGAATTTGAACTGTCCGAAGAAGGTTTCATTCCCCTTACCATGCGCAAGGGCAGTGACAACGCGGCATTCTTCTCTGCCAACTCGGTACAGAAAGCCAAGTATTTCGGCAATAACGAAGAGGCCAAGTCCAAAGAGCTGAACTACCGCCTGAGCACCCAGTTGCCCTATATGTTCATCATCAACCGTTTGGCACATTACCTGAAAGTGCTGCAGCGGGAGAACATCGGAACCTGGAAAGATCGGGTGGAACTGCAGCGGGAGCTGAACCATTGGATCAGCGCCTATGTGGCTGATCAGGAGAATCCCTCCGCCGCCGTTCGCAGCCGCCGTCCGTTGCGATCCGCCGCCATTGTGGTGGAAGACGTGGAAGGCCAGCCAGGTATCTACCGCGTGGACTTGAAAGTGCGCCCCCATTTCAAATATATGGGTGCTGATTTCGAATTGTCCCTGGTGGGTAAACTGGAGAAATCCTGATTTGAGCCGGGCTGACTTGTCAGCCCGGTACGAACAGGGAAGAGGGTCATGATGTGAGAAAAGAGCATAGCCTGTTGGATCGCCTGGATAACGAAGTGCTTCCGGCCAGTTATACGACGCGCTTTGACTGGAATGCGTTTCTCGACAGTGTGACCCTCAATATTCAAAATATGCTGAACGTGCGTCTGGGGAGTGTGAAAGCGCTGCAGGAGTTCGGAATGCCGGACTTTAATGATGTGGTGAACCAGTTCCCCGACGCCGTACAGTATATCCGCAATGCTATTCAGCATTTTATTGAACAGTATGAACCCCGCCTGGAAAGTGTCAGTGTCTACTATGTGCCTGATACCGAGCAGCCCTTGCTGATGAAATACTCCATTGAGGGCCGCTTGCGTTATCAGGGTCAGGTATCCAGGGTCGCCTTTGACACCGTGCTTACCGGCAGTGGCCAGGCCACCGTCAGGGTGTAAGTGTGTCCTTCAATAAATACTTTCATGATGAATTGTCCACCATCCGTGAGCTTGGCAGGGAGTTTGCGGAGCGTAATCCGCGGTTGGCGCCCTTTCTTACCGTGGAGGGTCAGGACCCGGATGTAGAGCGCCTTTTGGAAGGGTTCGCATTTCTGACCGGTCGGCTTCGGCAGAAGCTGGATGATGAGCTGCCGGAAGTGACCCATTCCCTGATGGCGCTGATGTGGCCGCACTTTTTGCGACCGATTCCAGCCTTATCCATCCTGGAATTTACGCCGTTGACCACGCTGTCAGAAAAGCAACGTATCCCCCGTGGCGTGGAAGTGGAATCCCGTCAGGTGGACAGCACAGCCTGTGTGTTTCGCACCTGTTACGATGTGGACCTGCTGCCTTTGGAAGTGGTGGATGCCAGGCTGCATCAGCGCCCCAGTGGGGCCAGTGTGTCCGTGATGTTGGGGCTGAGCGCGCACATCAGCTGGCAGGACATGGCACTGGATGGGCTCAAACTGTATTTGCATGGTGAGGTCCACGTTGCCCAGTCGCTCTACCTATGGATGTTCCGCTATTTGGAATCGGTGGATGTGGTGGCCCACACCCAGGATGGTGACGAGCTGCTGATCACAAGACTGGGTTACGAATCCGTGACACCCAGTGGCTTTGCCGAAAACGAAGCGCTGTTGCCGGCCTCACCGCATTTGTTGAATGGATACCGTTTGGTGCAGGAATACTATGCGCTGCCGGAAAAATTCCATTTTATCAATGTGTGCGATCTTGGGCCGATCCAGGCACGGGCAGGGCGGGACGAGCGCGTTGCCGGCGCCACACAGATGGAAATCCGGTTTAACTTTGATCGACCATTGGACAGTCATGTGCATGTGGGGCCTGACAACTTCCGACTGTTTTGCACACCAATCGTCAATTTGTTCAGCCACGAAGCCATTCCCATTCGTGCCGATCACAAGAAAGCCGAGTATCGGGTGATGCCCGGGGGGCAAAATCCGTCACATTATGAGATTTTTGATATTCTGCGTGTGCAGGGTTGGGGACACCAAAGCCACCACAATCGTGAATTCAAGCGATTTGAATCCTTCGAGCATTTCCAGAGTGCCCCGGTGGACAATCAAAAACGCTTCTATCGGGAACGGCAAAAACCGTCAGTAACTGGCTACGGGCTGGACAGCTATCTGAGTTTTGTGAATCAGTACGAACATGGCGTGTTTCCGGAAACCGAGACAATTTCCATTGATCTGGTGTGTACCAATCGGCACTTGCCCACCTTGCTGGGGGTTGGGGATGTTTGTGTGGAAACCGGGAGCAGCCCTGAGTACGCCCGTTTCCAGAACATCACCCATGTCACACCTTCGTTTGCCCCGCCTTTGGATAAGGCGTTTCACTGGCGCCTGATCTCAAATATGTCACTCAATTACCTGTCGTTGACCGATATGAACTCGCTGAAGGCCATTCTGTCAACCTATGATTACAAGAGCTATTACGACCGCCAGCAGGCGTTGGCCGCCCAGCACCGACTGGATGCGTTCGACGGAATCCAATGCGGCAGTGAAGATCGGATTCATAATGGCTTGCCGGTGCGCGGCCGGAAAACGGTGCTTCGACTGAAAGAAAGCCACTTCGCCAGTGAAGGGGACATGTTTCTGTTTGCCTCCGTACTGAACGAACTGTTTGCACTGAACAGTACTATGAATAGCTTCCACCACCTTTATGTACACGGTGTTGAGAACGGTGAGATTTACGAATGGAAACCAAGAACCGGCTCATACCGTCTACTGTAAATGAAGAGCTGGAAAAAGCCGGCGACTATGCTTTTTTTCAGCTTAATGCACTGCTGCAGCAGTTTCGCACAGTGTACAACAAAGCCAATGACAAGCCAGTGGATATTCGCTATCGCGCACTGGCCAGTCTTGGGTTTCCGGCGTCGGATATCGCCGGTGGGCGCTGGCTAGAGCAGGCGGACCGGGAATTCATCGAGCTTACGGTGAGTTTTATGGGGTTGTATGGCCCGGCTTCGCCCTTGCCGGTGTATTACACTGAGCGGGTGTTGCACTCCAATGACCCCCAGCACCCGAGCCGGGATTTGATGGACATGTTCAATCACCGGTTGATCAGCCTGATGCAGGTGTGTTGGGAAAAGTATCGCTATTACATTCAATATGGTGTCGATGGTAGGGATCACTATTCCCGTTGGTTGCTGAGCCTGGCCGGGGTGGATCAGCCCCTGCTGCGGCAGCAAAGCCGGTTGAAGTGGCACCGCCTGTTGCCCTTTGCCGGCGTGTTGGCGGGTGCGAATGGGGGGGCGGATTTTATGTCCAAGGTGATCGCCCGCTACTTCCGGCTACCATCAGTTGAGTTTGAACCCTGGGCCGTTCGTACGGTTGCTGTTCCAGCGGGGCAATGTAATGCCATGGGGATGCGTAATGCCAGTCTCGGCAGTGATCTGGTGATGGGGGACAGCATTCAGGATTGCATGGGAAAGTTCCTGATTCACCTGAAAGGATTGGCGCAAGATCAGTATGAGCGCTTTTTGCCGGATGGTGACGGCTTCGACGAACTGATCGAGTTGCTTCAGTTGCTGATGTCTGACCCCTACGAATATGAGCTGTTGCTGCATGTGGAGGGTGAGCGGGCTGCTGGGTCAGGCGATAGCCTGGGTGGCGCACTGGGATGGAACCTGGCGCTTGGTGGGCCGGAGGGAGCGAGGTCTCCTGAGCCGGTGAGAATTTGTGTAACGGATTACCGTTCTATTTAACCCTAAGTTGTCTTTGTAGGTATGAACGATATCGGTAAGCTCGTCAAATCCCTCAGCTTCATTGAAGAGTTTGTGGAAACCACCACAACCCTGGCGACGGAGCGCAATGTCCAGAACCTTCTGAGTAAGGTGCTGCTGTCTGCCCGCAACTTTACCAATTGCGATGCCGGACGTATCTATGTTCTGGACGTGACCAAGCGGATGTTGCAATTACGCATCAGCCAATGGGAAGACGAATCCCCGGAGTCGGACTGGTATCAGGTGCGGGATTTTGGGCAGGTGGGCTCACTCGCTGCCAATGACCCGCTGCTGTACTGTGGCATGACGGGATCTGTGGTGTTGATTGATGATGTCTACAGTTACAGTGGTTTTGACCTGGAGTATATCTATCAGCATGATCAGGATAGCGCGGTTCGTACCCAATCGCTCATTCTGGTGCCCCTGAGGGATCACGACGGGCAAACCATCGGCGTGCTCGAGCTGATCAATGCCAAGGACGCCTACAACCGGCGTTACGTCTCATTCAAGTCCCTGGAGCCCATCATTTGTGCCTTTGCGGCTCAAGCCGCGGTGTGCATCAACAACGCCCTGTTGATTGAAACCAATAATCACCTGATTGAACTGTTGAACGACACTAATCAGCGCCTGGAAGAAGAGAACCGGCAGCTGAAGGAGCGTGGCAGTCGTAAGCAGGAGTACAATATCATCGGTCAAAGTGAATCGATGCAGAAAGTATTCGGGCTGATGGAAAAGGCTATGGATACCGGCGTCAGTATCCTGCTGACGGGGGAAACGGGCACTGGTAAGGAAGTCTTCGCCCGTGCCATTCACGAGAACAGCGTCCGCAAGTGCAAGTACTTTGTGACACAGAATTGTGCTGCGTTGCCTGAGCAATTGCTGGAGAGTGAGCTGTTCGGCTATAAAAAAGGCGCGTTCACTGGCGCCACCACTGAAAAGAAAGGGCTGTTTGAGCTGGCCAATGGCGGCAGCATTTTTCTGGATGAAATCGGGGATATGCCCCTGAACCTGCAGAGTAAAATTCTGCGGGTATTGCAGGAAGGTGAAGTCAGACCCTTGGGTGGTACAACCTCAATCAAAGTGGATGTGAGAGTCATTGCCGCGACCCATTGCAATCTAGGCGAAAAGATTGAAAAAGGCGAGTTCCGGGAAGATCTGTTCTTTCGATTAAACGTGTTTCCCATTACGCTGCCCGCGTTAAGGGACCGGGGTGGGGACATCAAGCTGCTGTTGGACCATTTTGTCAGCAAATACAAAAAACAGTACAGCAAACGGCTCACCGGCATTTCGCCCGCCGCGTTGGATGTGCTGCTCAAGTATCACTTTCCAGGTAACGTGCGGGAACTGCAAAACGCGATAGAGCGGGCGGTATTGCTTTGTGAGCAGGAAGGCGCTGTTTTGATCGAGCATTTGCCGGATGCGATGCAGCAGCAGGTGCGTAGCAAGGTCTCCCTCGCGGGGCGTACCGGTGGCACTCTGGTGACGCCTCAGCCCGCTGATCAACGGTTTTCGTCACTGAAAACTGCTGTCAATGCCTATGAAATCTCTGTGATTGAACAGCATTTACAGGCCAACAACTGGAATCAGACGCGCACCGCAGAGACTTTACAGATTCCGCGCCGTACGCTCATTGACAAAATGAGCCGCTACAACATCAAGACTCCGGATCGGAAAAGACGCCGCAGCCTGCAGTGAGTGCGGCTATTCACCTTTCCGACAATAGCTCCCGTTTCTCCAGGCGCCTAGCCAGCTCTTTTCGATCGTTTGCTGGGGGGCGTGGTCTGGAATTCATCCAGATATCGGGTTAACTGGTCCACAATGCGCCGAATTTCCTCTTGCCCGTTCGGGGTACTGGTGGGGTTGTCGCTGTTCTGAGTATCCACAATGCTCTCCCGCCAGCCTTTGCGAATCCGAACCCGGATTTCATCCAGTAGGTGATCGGTGCGAAGGCATTGGGCCAATATCAGCTTGCGGTTATCCTGGCCCTCCGTCGACAGGGACTTGGTGCGGCGGATGATGCCTTCCAGTTCGGCTTGGGCTTTGTAGGTCAGATCTTCCAGCGGCTTGGTGTCTATCTGGATATCGATCTGCTCTCCATCATCCATCGGACTATGGGCCAGCTCGCTTTGCAATGATTCAGCCAGAGCGCGCAGGTGCTCAATGCGCTGGATCAGCGCCTCCCGGCTGTGATTGAAACAGCGGGCCAGATCGCTGGTGGATTCGTAATGTTCGTCAGCACGTATGTACAGAATCCCATCGGCCAACGGCCGGATATCGTTCATTAATTTGTTTTTGTCGGTTTTGATTTGGTTCAGGACGTGGCTGCTGGTGATCTCACTGGCGGCTTCCGGCTGGGTCATCGGTACCGCTTTCGGGGCGCTGGCTCGCTTGTTCAGGGCGAGAAATGTGCCAGCGAGAGCACTGACAACGGCCGCCAACCACAGCCCGGCTGTCAGAAGCCAAAGGGAAGTATATCCGGACAGCAATTGATCTTCCACCGTCTCCATGGCGTCCGCGAACACCGTTTGGGCAGTCTGCAGCTGCGTGACCTGGTTTGAAACCGACTGTTCCAGGGTAGAGAACTCCTGGATTCCGTCTGCCTTTGCGGAAAAAGCCTTGATGTTGTCCAGAAGGTGGGCGGCGCTGCGCCGTAAAATGGCGGAGTCTGATGCCCGGCCGCCGCTGGTGAGCGTACCGACGGCACTGCGAATGTAGTCAAGATCGAGGGGCGAATAACGGACGGCGTTGTTAAAAACCTGATTCACGTTCAGGTGGTGTTTTGCCAGTACCAGCGCCAACTCATAGGCGGTCGAGACCTGGGGCGTGCTGGCGCCGTACTGCAGGATGCCCTGGGCCAGGTCCGATGCCTTGTCGGCCAGGTCCCGGGATGCCAGCAGAGTGTCCTCCTTTTTAGCGGCCAGTTGAGTCAGTCGGGTACGACTTTGCAGCAGGCTGGAAACGTGGTTCGAGAACTGATTAAAGTGCCCGTTAAGGTTTGTCAAATCAGTGCCAAGCAGGTCATCAAGAGGGGGCAGGCCCTGTTTGAGGCTACCGTTGGTGATGGCCTGGAATTCAATAATGTTCTGGTCCTGGAGCGACTGAATAATGGTGAGGCTATCGGCCTGTTGCAATAGCGAACGGGACTCCCCAGCCAGACGTTTGGTTCCGTGCACAAGGTGTTGTATATGGGCTGCATGCAGGAGTTGGTCATCGCGGACGCTGTTGTAGCTAACCAGGGTCCAAACTGCCAAAACGGAGAACGTCAGGCAGGTAAACAAAGAGGCCCCTAGAGGTCTGGAAATGGTCTGCATCGTGTATATCTCAGTTGGTGCTTCGTAAATAGACAGGATCGGGTCATAAAACCTCCCTTTTTTTAACCCGATGGTGTCTTTGAACTAAATGAGCGTTTTGTCACGGATTGGAGCCCATGGGGAGGTAGAAATGGTCAAGCGAATGGTGGTGTTGAGTGGTGCGGTATGGCTGATGGCCGGGTGCTCGCTGTTTGGGGAAATGGCTCCGGGGTCAGAAGAAGGCTACTTTGAGCCGAGATCCGCAGCGACCCAGGACCCTTATTGGGAGCGTTTCTATGCACTGGAGCAGGAGATTGCCCGCTTGCGATCGAAAATGGGTGAGCCTGCTGCGTCTCCGCTCGCCACTCAAGCCGCTCAAACCACTAAAGGCGAATCGGCCCCCATTGCCGATCGTCAGGCAGATGCATTTCTCGCGCGCCTGAAATCCAAAGCAGATAAGGCGGTGCAGGTGATTGATCAGGCGATCGCTGCCCTGGACGTGGCGCCTGCGGCTCAGGATAAAACGGAAACCCTGGCGGTGGTTCCCGAATCTGTGACGCCTGATGACTACGCTGTCACTTCTCTCTCCCCCCAGGTCGCTGTTGCCGGTAGCGTTCAGCGGGGTGAGCAGGGCCAGGTAGTGGGGCAAGTGACGCATTCGCAATCCCGACAGTCCAAATACAACTATTCATTGGTCTATGTCTATCAGGAACCACAACCCTGGAACGACATGTGGGACAAGTTGGAAGAGGCTGATGAGCGTGATAAATGGAGAGGCTCCAACCCCGCCAAGCCCAGCTATTTCATTTATGTCGGGGCGTATTACCGGGAATCCGATGCGCTCAAGCGGCATGACACATTGAGTGCCTTGTTCGGTGAGGGGCCTGAAATGCGTGCAAATGTGCAATCCTCTGCACTTGCCTCCAATTGAGTGAGCAGTTTTTCGTAAGTTTTTTGCGAGCTCACTGTCTTTGTTAACGATCATTGGAAAATCTTGGAGTAACTGATCATGAATCGATCTTTGGCGTTAGGGTTGACGCTTATTGGGGCGCTGAGTAGTGCTGATGCCGTCTTGGCTGCGCAGGAAACTGCTCAGGCGGCTGATCTGGATTCGGTAAAGGTGGAACTGGAAGAGGCGAGGGCTGCGGTGGAAGAAGCACGCCAGATCGCCGAGCAAATTGTGCTGGAAGCACAACAGCATGCAAACCAGATTCGCCAGAGCTCGGTGGTAAATGATCAAGCCGGCGATTTGAGCCCGGTAGAGATCCAGCGGGGACAGGTGGCGGTAGAGGTTTCCGCTGCCACTGTGGAAGAGATCGCTGTGGCCATCATGCCCTCCGACTGGCGGGTGCTGGTGGACGTTAAAAACAAAGACGTGTTGCAGAAGCGCTTTCAGTATGTGACCACGAAGAGCCGTGACCAGGCACTGCGTGACCTGCTCGCACCGATCGGGCTCAAGCATCAGTACTTTTTTGATCTAAAAGATGCCTCCGGTGCTAAAACGCCGTTACTCGTCATTAGCCAGCGCTGATATTTGTGGGGAATCAGAACATGCAATTCAATTTTAAAGTCGCGTCATCCTCCTTCGTGCTGGCTTCGTTGTTGGCCGGTTGTGCGGTGACGCCGTACAACGAAAAGGAAAAGTACCAGCCACTGCAGGACAAACCCACCCAGCTGGTGGTGGAGCGCAGTGACACCTATGTGCGGGAAGTCACCCCGGAAGAAGCTATTTTCAATCGTAAAGTGAGCTTTAGCGGAAAAGTGGCGTTGATTGACGCCATTCGCAAGCAATTTGATGATGTGAATATCGTGCCCGGGGATCAGAATGTTCTGCTGAATAAAGAGATCAGCGTGTTTGCACAGGGCATGTATCTTAAAGACTACCTGCGTTATCTGGAATCGGTGACCGGCTACAACATCGAATACAGCCGTGGCGTGGTGACCGTGCGTTCATTCGTGCGCAAGGAGTGGAACGTGGCTGCGTTTGCCTCTCATCGCACGGTCAAGTTGAAAGTGGGATCTACCTTCAACACCGAAAGCACCACAACCCAGTCAGACGGCGAAAGCACCTCCACTCGGGGTGGTACGGATAACAAAATTGAAAGCAACTACAACGACGATGAATGGAACATTCTGGTGAGCGGAGCCCGCGATATCCTGAATGTTAAGAAGTCCGATACTGAGACGAACACTGTCGACGATGCCATGATCAAACCCTATGTTCAGGCAGTCCGTTCCGTGGGGACCATCAGTGTGGGAGGTCAGGCCAATCGGGTCAATGCGCTGGACGAATTCATCTCCAATCTGATTGAGCGCGGTCAACGTCAGGTGAATATCAATGTGCAGGCGTACGACGTGACCCTGAAGGATGATCGCGGTGCCGGTATAGACTGGACTCAACTGGCGTTGAAGGACGCGACCATCAACGGCAACCCTTTGGATTTCAGCCTCAACAGCATTTTATCGTCCGATGGCACCAATACTGTCAGCAAGAACGTAGTAAATGGCAACAATGGTTTGTTTGAAGCCAATGTGGGCTATAGCAGCGACTCGGTGGATGCCAATGCCATCGTCCGTTTCCTCAGCGAATATGGCGAGGTGGAACTGTTGACGCAACCTAACGTCACTGTTCGGAACGGTTCATACGCCTATATCTCCACGGGTGAGGAGCTGACCTTTATCGGTGAAATCGAGACCGAACAGGGTGATAACAATAATGACCGAATTACCGCTACTCTGAACTCAGTGAGGGTCGGGGTCACCCTGGCAGTAACCCCCCGGGTGCTGGGAGACGGCCGCATCATGTTGGAAATCTGGCCCGTGATCAGCTCAGTATCGGGCAACTCCACTTACACCTTCGAGGGGCTCTCCTATGATGTGCCGAACATTGCCCTGAATGAACTGTCTACCGAAGTCATAACGGAAAGCGGCAAACCCATCCAGTTGGGTGGCTTTATCCGTCGCTCCGTAGCCAAGAGCCTGCAGGATTTACCCTGGAAGGATGCGGTTACCAAAACCCTGGTCAATCCCTTGTTCCGCTCCGAATCCAATGAGCTGAGCCGCCGGGAGTTGGTGCTGACGGTAACACCCACCATCGTGGAGGGAGTTTAATCTGTGAGTTCACTGGCGGACTACATGAAGCGGCCAATCACCATTCAGGGTCAGGAACTGGTTCTGGTTCCCGACCTGGTTGGCCCGGTACCCATTAGTGAGCAACACCAGTATGTGGAATCCTGTCCACCGACCAACACCTGTCCGGCGATCCATGTGCGGGAAACCGATATTGAAGAGATGCGTGAGCGTTACCCGGATCATCCGGTGTACGGGCTGTGGCATGTTCTGATCAAGAGTGGGCTGGTGTCCTTCAAACGCACCTTGCAGGTGGTACCGATCAGCGGGGATGATGGCTATTACATCCACTGTGATTTGGGGCGGGCAGAGTACTCCGGGATTTATGAGGCGGGGTTCTTCGCGGCCGACGCCGGGTTCTCTCTGGATGAGGCGCTGCCCATTGAGGCGTCCCTGGATCAGCTGGTGTTGCCGGAGCACGAGGCAAAGTTGGCGGCGGAGTTGCGTTTCGAGCGGCAGATGATCACCCGTCAGTCCTGGTCTTACCTGGCCATTGTCCTGGTGCTGGTGGTGGCGACTGCCTTCGGTGTCAATTTTGGTCTGTCCACGATCTATGCGCGAGCCCATCAGCAGGTGGAAAGCAAGACGGCCATGCTCAACAGCCTGCAGACGGGCCTCGACAAGCTGCGCACAACGCGCTTGACGGAGGTGCCGAACAATCATGAGGATCTGGAGCGCTTGGCCATACTTTGGCGGCAATATCCGAATATTGAGACCCAAGGTGATCAAACCCTGGCTGGCGGAGACATGATGTTGCAGTACAACACCGATCATGGTCCGGACTCCGTGCCTCAGCACCCCTGGGTGGAAAGCCGTTACGATCCGAAAGGCATCGTAACGCTGCGAATGCCGGTGAAGAGAAATTGATATGGCCGCTACGAAATTGAACTTTGGGTTTGTGAAGAACTGGACCTGGGTGCATTGGGTTGCCCTGGCGGCGGTTCTCGTGATCTCGGTGAAGGAAGTCTACGAGAATCAGGTCAAGCGGCTTCAGGTGCTGGACCAGAACCAGGTGGAAGTAATTGAACAGAACATTCAGGAATACAACACCATGGCGGAGCGCCTGGCGCAACTGGAAGTGCTGCCTCCGGTGAAGGAGCAATGGAAGTATGTCCCGGCCATTGCCGGTCGCTATGGTGTGGATCTGAATGTGCTGAGCAACCCCGCGAATATGTACAACGGCCCCTTGCGCGCCTGGAATGGCGAGCTGGAAGGCAAGGTCGGTTCAGTGTTGGTGGCTGCGTTGGAAATCCAGCAAACGGTACCGACGTACCTTTACAAGCTTAACATCAAAAATGGAAAGGCCACGCTGGGCTTTTCCGTACTGGGAAGTGAATAGGTGATGCTATGAAACGATTGATGATATTGGGCATGATGTGCACATCGGGCTTGGCTTACGCAGAAATGGACGGTTCCAAGATTCTGATGGAAGAAGCCGAACGGGCAAAAGAAGTGCAGCGTCTGCAGTATCAGGCGGAACTGCTGAAGCAGCGGGCGGAAATTGCCAAGTACATGGACGAGATCCAGAAGCATGGTGGTGACGTTACGGACTTCGGCACCGTATCCACACGATCCACTGGCTCCAGCAATGCGCCAGTGTCTGTGTCGGCACCGGTCATACCAAAGGTGGATGAACTGCCGACGGTATTGAATATCGAGAATAATCGAGCGGCCTTTCAGACCAATGAAGGCAAGGTGTTCGGCAAAGTAGGCCAGACCCTGCCCGGTGGTTACCGGGTGGTGGCCATCAGTATGCGGGATGGTGTGCGCCTGCAGAAAGACGGCATGCGCTATGACATCGATATAAGCTGGTAACGCAATGAGCGAAAAGCAACAATCCAGGTTGCATCAACAGTTTGATCAGTTGTTGGGTGAGCTGATTAAATTGGGCGCCATCACCGAGGCCTCATCGCGCAACTTACCCTTGCCGTCCGAGGCGGGGGAGATCGTACCCCGCCTTTGGGAGGTGGGGATCGATGATGTGAAATTGGCCAAAGCCCTGTCGTTGTTGTTCAAGCGTGATTTGTTCAACGGAGTCATCAAGGATCGTGACGGGTTGATTCGGAGCAGCAATGATCGCTGCCCCTGGTTGATCGTCGACCGGGTGCTCTACGTGTCCAACCCCTATGATCGGGCACAGATCGAGCCGCTGATGCGGCGCAAGAATGACCTCAAGGATAAACTGAAGTTCGAGAAACTGGGCATCCTGGCCATGTCCGATTTCGAATCGGATCTGATTGTTCAGGCGAACTACGACCAGGGTGTTTCTGTTGCGGAAGTGTCCGGGGCCTGGGCAAAAGGCTTCGTGGATGATCTGCTCAATGAGGCCATTTCCCTCAGAGCCAGTGATATCCACATCAATCCTGAATCCCATGGTGGCGTCATCAAATTCCGGGTGGATGGTCGCTGTCAGGTGTGCCGCGTGCCGGGGTTGCAAACCATCGAGCGGGAGCGGTTCCGTTTGGTGTCCAACAATCTGATGGAGCGGGTCGGCAAGCAGAACAATTACCTGGAGCCCTCCAGCGGCTATCTGGTTTTTCAATCAGCCCACAAGCAGGTAAGCATGCGGCTGGAGATGGCGCCGGTCAAAATCTATTCCGAGATCCAGCCTAAGATCACCATTCGCTTGCTGAACAACCAGCGCGGCGTCAACAAGCTGGAAAACCTGGGCTTGAGTCCGTCCCATGTGGCGCAGTTGCGCGGTCTGGGCCATCGTGCCAATGGCATGCTGGTGGTGACTGGGCCGACTGGGAGCGGAAAATCCACCACCCTGAAAGCCATTTTGAAGGACATTCGGGACAGCTTTCCCGAAAAGGCCATCTACAGCATTGAAGACCCGGTGGAGGACCAGTTGGACGGTATCACTTCATTGGAGGTGACCAAGCACATGGGGTTTGCCAAGGCCTTGAGGTCACTGTTACGGCATGACCCGGATGTGATCATGGTAGGTGAGATTCGTGACGGAGAAACCGCGGAACTGGCCTTACGGGCCAGTATGACTGGCCACTTGGTCTTGACGACATTGCACACCAATGATTCCCATGGTGCCATCAACCGCCTGCGCAACCTGGGCCTTGACAACGCCCTGATGGCCGAAAACCTGATGGCGGTCACGGCCCAGCGCCTGGTGAACAAGGTCTGCCCCCATTGCTCCGAACACTTGCCCATTACCCAATCGAAAGAATTATGGGCGAAATATCAACACGTTCCCGAGCTGAAAAGTCCCGAAATATTAGTGCCTGTGGTGTCTAATAAGGAAGGATGCCAATACTGTAATTTCGGGTATACCGGTAGGCATCTGGTGTGTGAATTGTTTATGAATGATCCGATTTCCGAAGCGCAGATCATTGATGGGGTGCCCTCGAACGAGATCCGGCGTCACCAGTCCCAGCGGGGCGTGTTCCAGGACCTGTGGGACGACGGTATACGGCTGGTGAAAGAGGGGGTGACCACCTTGGAAGCGCTGGAAACCAAGATCAACCCGATCCGGGTGGCGCGGGCCTACCGTAAGGCGGAATACGTCAAAGGGGGTGCCCGCCACCTGCAAAATATGGAAACACCTTTGCTCGAAGTTGAGCAGGCTTAACAACATTTCTGACCAAGAAGGATAGAGGAAACGTTATGGGTAACAAGCAGTTTATGAATATGCGTTTGGGCGCGCGTCCAGCAAAGGCACGAGGCTTTACGCTGGTTGAGTTGATCGCGGTGGTGGCCATTATCTCCATGATCGCCGTGTATATTACCATCTCTATCAACCAGTCCAGTGATGATGCCAAGGTGGGTATCGCTACCGCCTTCCTCGCCTCCAACGTGCCGGCGGCCATTTCGTCCTATCGCGCCCGCAATATGGCGAGCTGCCGCAGCATGGCCATTGCGCCGAACACACCAGGGGATATCAAGGCACTACTGACCGACCGTGGATTGGTGCCCAATTCGCCATGGGATGACCCATGGACGGCTTCCTACAGTGACGCAAACCGTCAGATTTCCCTGGTGTTCACCGTAAGTGGGGCCAACGCCAACGCCAGCGCAACCAATATCGCTGCGAACCTCAGCGATGTTGATGTGCCGCAGGTGGTTAATGCCACTGCAGCCAGCAACGTGATTACCGTTGTGTATTCCTGCTCCTGATCCATGTACTACGTTGTTCAATATCTAGATGCCAAAGGTGAGCAGGCCTCTCTGAAAGTAGAGGCCCCCACCCGGGAAGAAGCCCGCTGGCTGTCCCGCATTCCCGAGCGCCGGATCATCTCTGTGCGGGAGGACATGCTGGGCCAGCTGAGCTTTGTGCTGGAGCCGCCAGGGCCGGATCGCAAAAACCAGGCCCTGTTCATGCAATCCCTGAGCAGCTCCCTGTCCAGCGGTAAAACCGTCAAGCAGAGTGTTGAACAACTGGTCAAGAAAAACCGTTGGCTTAAGGTCAAACCGGACGAGCTGGATAACTGCGAAAACCTGGCAGACTATCTGGAGTTGTTCAGGTTTGACCATTTTGCGGTGTTGATGGCACGGGCGGCGGAAAAAGCAGGAGAATATTCCGGTGCATTACGCCAATCCGCTCAATTCCTGTTGACCCGGGAAAAGATCAAGTCAGAAGTCAGCTCTGAGCTGAAGACCGGCCTGATTTATATATTCGTGGGCTCCGCCTTCTTCTTTGTGGTACCGGCGTTCCTGGATAATTCCTTGCAGTCGTTGATGGGCGTGGGTAGCAATGGGTTTGTAAAGCCCAATAATTTTACCCACGTGCTCATGGGGTTGGGGCAGGCAACCAAGTCATACGCTTGGGTTGTGCTGCCAGTGGCCGGTGTCGGTTTTTTCTACCGCAATGTGGTGTGGTCCATCCTGAAACGCCTGCCGCTCTTCAACTTGATCGAAACCAAGCGTATTCAGGAACGTTCCATAGAGTTCGTTTCGGTGTATGAAATGCTGCAGAAAGCCGGGTATGTGGACTCCGAGATTGTGGCGGAGTTGATGCGCTCCACCCGAGGTCAGTTGCGAGCCAGTTACCAGAGGGTCTACGCCCATCTTGCAAAATCCGAAGAACTGGGTGATGCCCTCACAGATGATGAGTGGGATGATGCCCTGATCGAAGCCATGCAGGTGTTTAATGAAGTCGATGAAGAGCAGCAGGGTTTTATTCTCGACTCCGTGAAAGAAACCTTGCATCTGAAGAACGTCAATACCAGTCGCCAGATCTCCAAGTTTCTATCCAGAATTGGCTTTCTGATGATGGTGTTGGCCGCTGTGGTGTCCGTGCTCGGATTCTATCTGCCTTTGGCCGGCGCAGCGTCGAACGTGAATCATTGATGAACCGGCATCAACAGGCATTTACATTAGTGGAACTCCTCTCCGTAGTTGCACTCCTTGCCCTTATGGCGGTGATTGCTGTCCCTTCCTTCATTCATGAGCAGCACTATCAGGAAGTTGGCAACGCGGTTAAGCGCGCGGGAACCATAGCCGCTGCCATTGACAGCGCCAGGGCTATGGGAGTGGTAGGGAACTATGACGGAAGCCTGCGTAATTTCATCACTGCTCAGGCTTGGAATGTGAACGACTATATGTCGTCTCTTAATTCCAATATCGAAGTCTTGGGCGTGAATCAGCGTGATCTATACCGGGTAAACGTCGGCCCTTATTCGGTGCAGGTGTCATTCAGCCAGACGGGCAGCGAATATTCCACGTTTCAGTTTCCCTCTAGCCAAAGAACTGTCGTGGTACAGGATGTGGCGGGTGTCCAGCAGGAAGTGGTGACCTGGACCACCGGTCCCGCGCTGACGGATGGCATCAGTGCCGCACATTTGACCAATCACTACATGAATTATGAAGACTGAGCTTTATTTCCGACGCACAAAACAACAGTTTGGTTTTACGCTGGTGGAAGTGCTGGTGTCAGTGGCCTTGTTGTCATTAGTAGCAGCTTATTTCATTACGGCTCAGATTAATCAGGTTCGCGAGAAAATGGTGGAGTCCATCGCCCAGGATGTGCTCAGCCTTGCCAATTCTTCCATGGCGTACTTTATTCAAATGGATGAGTGGCCCGATCAGGCGGGTAACTGTGGCAATCTGGTGGCGGTGCTGGCGGCCGCAGATGCGTTTCCGGCGGGGGCTGGCGGTTATACTGGCCCGAACGATGTAACCCTGGATGCCGACTGCTCAAACCTGGGAAGCGTGGGGAGTACCTTGCGGATCACGGTAGAGTTTCCTGCCGGAAGCGGCGAAGATGCGGACATGCTGATGAGCCTGTTGCCAACTGCAGCGCGCTCCTCCTCCGGTAGTGGTGAGCCCCGCGTCACTCACTACGTAGCGACACCCCGCAGGGCGTCTGGGCGCTACACCTTTCACAAAGCAACTTTGGAAGCCGACTCTGCATTCTTCTTGACCAAGCCGGATTGCCCCGGTGGAGGTTCCAATCCCGCTTATATAGTGATCCCTCAAGCGGTGTGTATTTCCGGTGGCAGCAACGGGTTGGGTGGCTATTACTTCGCTGAAATCAATGGTGCAGCTGGTAATGAATGGCGCCTTCAGCTGCGAGTCGCCAACGGCACTAACAACGGTATGCCGAACAACTTTGCCAGTCTGGGTGACGGTCCCACATGTGGTGGACAACCCATTATGGTAGGGGCCGTGACTTTCTGTGATTAAAATAGACTGCCGCACTCAATCCGGACTGTCTTTGATTTATGTGCTGATCAGCATCAGTGTGTTTTCCGCGGTGCTGATTCATCGTGCCTATATGAACAGCGTGAAGGATGAGCGCAGGGCGTTCGAGTTCACCTTGGCGCAATTGCAGAATGCACTGAATCTGGCTAATGCCTACCGATTGGAGCATAATCGCTGGCCGAGAAATAATGCGGACGACTGCCTGGCCCCCGATGGGGTGATCAACGGCATGGGGGGCATGACCAATGGCTGGGGTTATGACATCGTCGGTAGCGGTGATTGCGGTGGCAACAATGCGACTTACACCCTATCTCAGATCATTCCGGACAAGTATTATGCGCGCTTCAGGTCAATGATGGATGAGGATATCTCCAGAAGTCATTCGGGTGTGCCTGCGGGGTATTCACGTATGTTTGTGCGGGTGAATCGGCAGGATATGAACGGTGGAGCGGTGGTGGAGTTTGGGGAGTTGTCGAACGATAATGAATACAATCCTCTTGAATTTACCTCCCCATTATGCACTGGTGTGCAAGTTGAGAATTACGTTTACGGTTTTGATGGGATGTGTATATCAGCGCGAAAAAACTTCAACATCCTTGAGCCATGGAATGAGCCGCCAGATCCCACCGTGCGGGGCTTTATTTCGTATAGGCGCAATGTTTTTCTTGGCAAGCAAGCTGCCCAGTATCGAGGGATAGTAGAGAACGCGTCTGATTATTATCCCAATTGGGAAGGAAATCCTCTTGACTTGAATGGCGATGGGCTTGAGTACGCTGACTGGCGGTGTCCCAAAAACACAGGGAACCCTGATTTCGTTATTGACGTGGTATATATGGCTTGGTGTGAGTGATAGTAATGAATAGAGAGTTGGTTTTAGCTTTCGCGGTTTTTTTGTTTTCTTTAGTTTTGGCTTCCTGCGGCGGCGGAGGCGGCGGCGGTTCAGACTCTTCCCCCGATCGAGTCAACAACAACGGCCCCACCGAGCCGGAAGACCTGCAGACCGGCCTGTTTACCGATGCACCCGTCACCGGGTTGCGCTATGTACAGGGTGATCGTGAAGGCTATACCGATTCGGGGCGTTTTACCTATAACGCCAACAGCTCCAAGCCGGTCTGCTTCTACATCGACGAATTACTGTTGGGCTGCGCTCACGGCGGTGAGGTCGTCACACCCTATCATCTGGCTGCACCAGGCCAGCCTGCTGGGCTGCAATCCGGCTACAACATCTCTCGCCTGTTGATCAGTCTGGATCAGAGCACAGCCCCAGAAATCGACCTGCCGCCTCAGAATCACAACATCAAGGGCAGCATCAACTTTGCGTTATCCGACGGAGCGTTTGCTACCGACATCGTGGTGACGGATTTGGTGGAGCGTTATGCACCCTCCGGCACGTTGGCGTCCCGACAACAGGCCAACGATCATATGGCGGATAACGCTGATGTCCAACAAGCCATCAACAATCTGCACGCCACGCTCGATGCCCAGATATCCAACATGAACATCCAATGGGATTCCACCTTGGCGGGGCCTGGGGTGTTGGCTCATGTGGAGGCCAGCGCATCCGGCTCCAGTTCACCCTCAGAGCACCTATACCTGGAAGTCAGTAATGGAGAAGGGGGCCTATACCTCTCGCGTATTACCCATGTGGATACCCAGGGCCGCTACACCTACCTGACATTGAACGAATCCGGTTACCCCTTCAAAGTAAGCAAAAATGGGCGCAACTACGCCTATATCAACATGCTCGACACCACCTTGGAGAGCATCATTGCCACCTCATCCTATCAGCCTAAACGTTCAGGCAACTTGGTCGGGAATGGTGGTTTGTCGGATAGCATCGAGACGGCGTACATCCAGGACCAGCAGGCCGAGGAATTGGTGGCGGCAGTTGAGAACTTATCAAATGCAACCTTCAACCGTGACGATATGCTCAGGGTCGCCAGTCATGCGTCGAGTTACGTGCGCGGTGTGGCCTGTGCAAACGAGTCGGAGCACTGCAACACCTACCTGCAGGACGCACTCCTGCTGGCAGAAGTGGATGATGACTACGCCAATCGCGTTATAGGTTGGGAGGCAACGGAACTGTCACCGCGGTTGTGCCTGAACATGGTCATTCCCGGGATGCCCGGTGAAGAGCGCTGCAGTTTTGCTCCGAATCTTGAGCAGTTTAATGTGGTGATGGCGCAGCAATCTGGTTCTTACTCTGGCGCAGGTAAGGTTGAACCGGAGACAGAACTCTCATTCCTCTACGAGGTTGCAATGCATGACTGGATTGGCAACGTAGGTGTGAACCACCGGTTTGTTTGTGTTGGTGGTTTGGAACTGTATTCGTTTTCAGATGATAATTTTTACATCGAGAGTAAGAACGGAGCATGCTATCCATTGTCTTCATCTGATGTTTTTTCCGTAATGTATCCTGAGTTTGAATGCACTCCATCTCCTTATCAGGTCACCATTGAATACTGCGATGACATTGTTGATTTTTCAGACTGGCAAGACTTTAACGAGAAGAGGGAACTCGCATATCGAATTGCAAATAGATATGTGAAGTATGGGATTGGTCAGAGGTTAAGCTATTTTGGCCTTCTTGACGGTATGCCCTCGTATGTTGATACAGATAGGCTGAATGCTCGGGAAAGCATTCCAGATTTTTCTGCGTTGAACTGGTTTGATTCTTATTCAGTTGGTGTTGAAGGTGAGGACTTTTACGCAAATGGCGTAATCGAAAACTTGTTTGGTTATTACTCTCCCACACCATTAGGTACTCTTGTTCAAGTGACAGATAGCAAGTTAAATTTAGGTATGGCTAGCTTGGGGGTTAGCCTGAAATATAGAAGCCCAAGCGCCTTGGGTGTAACCTTGGATATTCGTGGTATTGGATTGGTTAGTTCGGTGATTCGTTAGTGGTTAATGTCGTTTTGGCTTGATCAAATTTGGAGGAAGGAGGCGAATGGGCCTCCTTCCTCCAATTAATCATCCAATTACTGCTCCCCAACTACCCCCCAATCAACACAGTCGGTGCCCCCATCACCACCACCCCGCCATGTGACGTACTGTCACCCATTCTTGCGGCAGGTTTATTTCCAATCAGGACGGTGGCGCTGCCTTTGGCGATGGAGTCTGGTGGGCCAACGCAGATGGCCATATCACCCTGGCGTGCGGCGGGCATGCCGACGATCAGAACATTGGGTTGCCCGATGGCGATGGGGCCGCCCACGTGGGGGACTGGGCCGGGGTTGACCTTGGGGCATACGTGGAAATCACCGATTCTCGCTGAAGGGGGCATAAGCTGTCCTTTTTGAAGCAGTCTTTATCTAAGACGGGCCTGGGGCAAAATTTCCGCTGGTTTTTCCTGATTCCCATCAGCTTTTTTCCTCTGGTCGATGCCGTATAATGGTTGAACAGCTATCGAGGTGTTTTATGCCAAAAGAAAAATTGCAGAATTCTGTATCGGAACTGAAAAGCCATCTGGACCAGGCCGGTGAGGTGTCCACCAATGACAAAGAGGCGCTCACAGATCTGGCGGCCCGGCTGGAGGTGATGTTGAGTGGCTCCGCTGAGCATTGGGAAGAAGGACTGGTGGAGGAGTTCGAAAAGCAGTTGATTCAATACGAAGAAGCCCACCCGCTGATTGCCCGCGTTATTTCTCAGATCATTACCACCTTAAACGGCATGGGGCTCTAGGCCCCGTCCACTCTTCTCTGGCACAGGCCTTGCTCTCCTCTTTGTCATAGTAAAAGGAGGAGGGCGTCCATGCGCACCGACAACAACCCCAATAACAGTTCCCCTTCGGTTAATTTGTCCAGCAAACAGCAGGGGATGAGCCTTGCAAATCAGTTATTTAGCGCGGGCGAATCGGGCCAGTCCTTTGATCGGATCTTGATGTCCCAGGTACAGACGGCGCGGGCGCAGGAGTCCGCTCGGGCGGATACCGCCGCCAGATCTGATGCGCAGGGGGCAAAGCAGCGTTCGGAGGGCGGCAATGGCTTGCCGGATGAGCGACGCGTAGAAAGTCAAAGGCGCACCGAACGGGATGATCGGGTCCGCAGTGAGCGTGATAGCCGGGCCGAGGCCCATCGGGATGCCAAAGAGAACCGGCAGCGGGTGGCGCAGGAGCAGGCCCACCAGAATAAAGCTTTGCAGAACCGGGCAGCGGAGGAAAAAGCCCGCTGTGAACACTATCGTGCCGCCTCAGATGATCAGGCGCGGCAACATGCGGCTGACCGTGCGGAGGAAGTGGCGTCGTCAGAGGCTGAAACTTCCTCGAGCCCGGTCAATGGGCTTCCGGGTGAGGCGGGGGGTGGCTCGCCTGAGTCTGCTGCGGACCCGGCACTGATGGGAGAGTCCGCGCAGTCTGGACAGGGTTCGCTGGAGCAGGCGTTAGACTCGGCAGATGAGGAAGCGGCGTCGGCGGAAGGGGCCCTGGGGGCTGATGAGTCGGCAGAGTTGGCAGAGTTGGCAGAGTTGGCAGAGAGTGAGTCTGACACCAACCTGGTGGCGTCGTCGGAGCAAGCCGCGGCATCCGGACAGACGGTTTCTGGAGAAGCGGGTATGGAAGGTGACGAGTCGAATGTGGATTCTGACGGGGTTGACCCGGCGCTGCTCGGCGAAATGGAGGCGGGCGCCACCGGCATTGGGGCTGAAGAATCCGGCTCTGTGGAGCACACCCTTGCATCTGCACAGGTGACGGATGGGAAGGCTGCTCAAGGCGCGACTCAGGGAGCCACTCAGGTGATGGAGTCTAGGGTGGACGCCAAGACCGCAGATGATGCTAAGTCCCCTCGTTCTGGCTCCGCTGCAGCGCATACCGCGGCGGCTGGTCAGGACTTTCAAGGCGGTGGTCAAGCCGCAGACTCGAAGGCCGGTGTAGTGCAAACAGGCGCAGAGGCGGATGAGTTGGCGGTATTCGAGCCAAAAACAGACAAGAAATCCGATCTCGGTCTGTTGGCGGACAAGCTGGCGTTAAAGCCGGCGCAAGGAGAAGGGGTGGCTCCTACTCCGGTGCAGGAGCGTTTGGCAGCCCTGGCTAAAGCGCTGGACCAGGCCATGAACGGTACGGCGGACAAGTCCCGGAGTACGAAGGAGACTTCCGCGGTGAGCAAAACCTCTGAACCGGCGGATGGCAGTAAGCTGAACCCTTTCCAGCGCAGCCTGGAACAGATGGGGCGAGCGGCCGGCAGACCCACGACGGCCAATATGCCGACGGCGATGCAGTCTCCGCTGCAGAGTCGGGAATGGGCTGGTGAGATGACGCAACGCCTGGTGATGATGGTCAGTACCAAGCTGAGCAGCGCCAGGATTCAACTGAACCCCCAGGAGATGGGCACCATCGATGTGAAGGTCGCGGTCAAGCATGATCAGGCCCATGTGGTGTTCACCAGCCAGGTCGCTCCCACGCGGGATGCACTGGAGCAAGCCATCCCCCGGCTGCGTGAGATGATGGAACAGAACGGTGTGGCTCTGGGTGACGTGGATGTGCGGGACCAGGGCGCCCGGGAATCCCATGATCAGGCGGGTGGGCAGCAACGCCGTGGCGAGCGGGCGGCGGAATCGGCTGCCGCCTCTGACGACGGTGCAGAATCCACCGCGACCAACAGTTCAGTGGCCCTGGGCCTGGTGGATTACTACGCCTGAGGACGAGATACGACCCTCTGACTTCTACCCAGTGGGGCCGCCCGGCCCCACAGACCTTCCTCGTTTTTTTCAACTAATTCCAGCACTTGGCAGTATTTTGACGGGCAGATCCGGGAATCTTGTCTAAACTTGCCTGAGTAGGCCGATTTTTTGACGTTGCTGGCGCCTGGTTCTGTTTCTGCTAGCTAACCTCATGAAAAACTTGAAGAAATGGTTTTGGTATAGGCCTTGCTTTTGTTCATGGCAATGGAAATCCGAAGGGTGTTTTTATGGCGGACGACGACAACAAAAACGGTGAAGAGCAGGAAAAGCCGAAATCAAAAATGCTGCTGATCATCATCGCGGTGCTGGTGGTGCTATTGATTGGCGGTGGGGTGGCTGCATTCCTGATGCTCTCCGGTGGTGACGAGCCGGCTTCCGAAGAAGCGGCGGAGCCGACCCAGAAGCCCGCAATTTATTTCGATTTCAAACCACCCTTTGTGGTGAATTATCAATGGAAGGGTCGGCAGCGTTATGTGCAGATCAGTTTGACGGTGATGACTCGCGATGCCGGTGCCATCGATGTGATCAATACCCACATGCCGCTGGTGCGCAACAACCTGGTGATGATTCTGGGGGCCCAGGACTTTGAAACCCTGCGCACCACAGAAGGCAAAGAGGTTTTGCGCCAGACCATGCTGGAAGAAATCCAGAAAATTCTAATGGAAGAAAGTGGCGGAGCCGCTGCGGCCGGCGAGGCGGGTGGAGAAGGTGGCCTGTCGGCGGGTGGTGGTCCTGTGATCGAGCAGGTGTTGTTTACCAACTTTGTGATGCAATAGTTATGGCCGTACAGGATCTATTATCACAGGACGAAATCGACGCGCTCTTACACGGCGTAGACGATGGCGACATTGAGACCGGTACGGATGAACCGGAAGACGGGATACAGTCCTACGACCTGAGTACCCAGGACCGGATCGTGCGTGGGCGCATGCCCACGCTGGAAATGATCAATGAGCGGTTTGCCCGTTATACCCGCATCAGCATGTTCAACCTGCTGCGACGCACCGCCGATGTATCGGTGGGCGGGGTGCAGGTGATCAAGTTCGGCGAGTATGTCCACAGTCTGTATGTTCCCACCTCTTTGAACATGATCCGCATCAAGCCCTTGAAAGGCACGGCGCTGTTTATTCTGGATGCCAAGCTGGTATTCAAACTGGTGGATAATTTTTTTGGTGGCGACGGCCGTCACGTCAAGATTGAAGGCCGCGAATTCACGCCCACGGAAAACCGGGTGGTGCAAATGGTACTTGAGCAGGCCTTCGTGGATATGCAGGAAGCCTGGAAAGCGGTGCTGCCGGTGAAGTTCGAATTCCTCAGTGCAGAAGTGAACCCCTCCTTGGCCAACATCGTCAGCCCCAGTGAAGTGGTGGTGGTGAATTCCTTCCACGTGGAGTTGGACGGCGGCGGTGGCGAGATGCATCTGACACTGCCGTATTCCATGATAGAGCCCCTGCGGGAAGTGTTGGATGCCGGTGTGCAGAGTGATATCGGTGACCAGGATGAACGTTGGATGAAGTCCCTGCGGGAAGAAATCATGGGCGCCAAGGTGGAGCTGAAGGGCAAGCTGTGCCAAAAAAAAATGCGCCTCACAGAATTAGCCAAACTGAAAAAAGGCGACATCATCCCGATTGAAATGCCAGACAGTGTGTTGATGCTGGCCAACGGCATTCCCGCGTTTCGCGGTAAGCTGGGTGAGGCCAACGGCAACCTGGCGTTACAGGTGATGAGTAAGGTAGAGCGTCCGGAGTCCGACAGCGGCAAAGAATCCCGGTTGACCTGGATGCGTGAACAAGCAATGTCGGATGAGGATGAACAGGCGAAGGCCTGATGCATGGGGTATGAACAATGACAGACGAAGATAAACCGGTGGATGATGATGCGCTGGCGGACGAATGGGCCGCTGCCCTGGCGGAGCAGGATTCTCCGGAGGAAGATGAAGTGCAGGCTGCTCCCCTGGAGCCGTTGAGCGATCGCTCAACGCCTTTTTCCGCAGAGAACAGCCCGAATATGGATGTGATCCTGGACATTCCGGTGACGCTTGCCATGGAGGTGGGCAGCACCAACATCAGCATTCGCAACCTGTTGCAGCTAAACCAGGGCTCGGTGATTGAGCTGGATCGTTTGGCCGGTGAGCCGCTGGATGTGCTGGTGAATGGGACCTTGATTGCCCATGGCGAGGTGGTGGTGGTGAACGAAAAATTCGGCATCCGTTTGACGGATGTGATCAGTCCCACTGAGCGCATCAAGAAACTGAGTTGATCCAGCCATGAGAGCATTGATCGTAATTCTGTTTGTGGTGGCCTGCGGTCTTGGCGGTGGGGCGATGGCGTCGGTACCGGAAGCCCCGCTGGAGTCAGAAGCCCCGTCGGAGTCAGAAGCCTCGATGCAAACACCTGCTCCGCCGGTGTTTCGATTGAAAGACGAACTGGTCAGCAGCGGTGAAGCCAAAAGTGGCGGAGACGTGGGCACCATGGTGGTGGGGCTGGCGGCGGTGCTGGGCATCATCCTGTTGTTGGCCTGGCTCAGCAAACGTTTCAACTTTAGCACACCGGGTGGTCACAACAACATGCGCCTGATCAGCGCCATGAGCGTTGGGCAAAAAGAGAAAATTGTGCTGGTGGAAGTGGAGGGAGAAAAACTTTTGCTGGGGGTGACTCCACACCAGATCAATGCGCTGAAAGAGTTGGGTAAAACCGGACAGACAGCAGAGGAAGCGCTGGCGTCGGAATCACAGTCCAATACACCGCGTACCGAATTCGCAGATCGTATCAGTAAACTTCTCAAAACCGGAGTGACTGGACATGATTAAGGGAGCGCTGCGTCTACTGTTGCTGGCGCTGCCTATATTGGTGTGGTCGGCGCCGGGCTGGGCGGCCGATCCGTTCTCCATGCCGGCGCTCAGCGTGACCAGTAATGACGACGGTTCCCAGAGTTACTCCGTGACGTTGCAGGTGGTCATCCTGATGACCATGCTGTCGTTCATCCCCGCCATCATCATGATGATGACAGCATTCACCAGGATCATTGTGGTGTTCGGAATTCTGCGGCAGGCGATTGGTTTGCAGCAAACACCATCCAACCAGATCCTCATCGGGCTGGCGCTGTTTTTGACGGTGTTTGTGATGGCGCCGGTATTTAAGCAGATACACAGTCAGGCCATCCAGCCCTATATGAATGAGCAAATGGGGGCGTTGGAAGCGCTGGAAACCGCCAGTGTGCCCATGCGTCAGTTCATGTTGGCGCAAACCCGGGAAACGGATCTCAATCTGTTTGTGGAATTGGCGGGGGATGACCAGAAGTTCGATTCCCTGGATCAGGTGCCCATGACCATCGTAATTCCGGCGTTCGTCACCAGCGAGTTGAAAACCGCCTTCCAGATCGGCTTCCTGCTGTTTATTCCGTTTCTGATCATTGATCTGGTGGTGGCCAGTGTGTTGATGGCCATGGGTATGATGATGTTGTCGCCTATGATCGTATCGCTGCCGTTCAAGATTATGTTGTTTGTGTTTATTGATGGCTGGGCCATGGTGGTGGGCACCCTGGCCGGCAGTTTCGGGCTCTGAGGTTAGCTTATGTCGCCGGAAGTGGTGTCGGATCTGATGCGCGAGGGGTTGTTCATCGCCATGCTGCTGGTGTCGGTGATTATCATTCCCAGCCTGGTGGTGGGGTTGGTGGTGTCGGTGTTCCAGGCGGCCACGCAAATCAATGAGCAAACCCTTAGCTTTCTGCCGCGACTGCTGATCACCTTGACCACCCTGGTGGTCATGGGGCCCTGGTTGGGTGGCCTGGTGCATGACTTCGCCATGAAAATTCTGGTGGACATGCCCACGTTCCTGGGTTGATGCATGTTTGAAATCGGCATTGAGCAGCTGTACCAGTGGATTGGCCAGTATGCCTGGCCCTTCTGCCGTATTGCGGCGTTTTTCATGGCGATGCCCATTCTCAGCACCCAGTTGGTACCGGCCCGCATCCGCTTGGGGCTGGCGGCAGGGGTGACCCTGGTGGTGGCACCGATGATCGATCCGGTGCCCATGATTGAGTTGCTGTCCATTGAATCCTTCCTGATTATTCTCCAGCAGATTTTGATCGGCGTGGCCATGGGTTTCGTGTTGCAGCTCATGTTCCAGGTCTTCGTTATCGGCGGCCAGATTGTGGCCATGCAGAACGGCCTTGGTTTTGCCCTGATGGTGGACCCGGTGAACGGGGTCAGTGTGGCGGCCATCAGCCAGTTGTATCTGATGACGGTGAACCTGCTGTTTTTCGCCCTCAATGGCCACCTGGCAGTGATGTACCTGATCGGCACCAGTTTTGAGCAACTGCCGGTGGGACAGCTGGGGTTGCCGGTGGATAATTATCTGGAGATTGCCCGCCTGGGCAGCTGGATGTTCACCGGTGCCGTGTTGGTGGCGCTGCCCTCCATCATCGCGTTGCTGGTGGTGAATGTGTCCTTCGGCGTCATCAGCCGGGTGGCGCCGCAAATGAACATCATCGCGGTGGGCTTTCCCTTCACCATGGTGATGGGGCTCATCATTATCTGGCTCACGCTTTCCAATATTCTGCCTCAGTACGAGCACCTGAGTGCAGACGCCTTCGACTTTTTGCGGCAGATGGTGCAATAGGTGGCTGAGAACGAAGACGGGCAAGAACGCTCGGAAGAACCCACCCAGAAAAAATTACAGGAGGCCCGGGAAAAGGGTCAGATACCCCGTTCCCGCGAGTTGGGCGGGGTGGCCGTCATGATTTTCGGCGCTGCCGGGTTGATGATGTCCGGCCGGATGTTGTTTGACGCTGCGCAATCGGTGTTTGAGATGAACTATGAGTTCGATCGGGATGCGCTGATGACACCGGATGTGATGGTGGAATCCCTGATTCTGTCGGCCCAGACTGCGTTTGCCGCCCTGGTGCCGTTTTACATTGCGGTGTTGCTGGCGGCGGTGCTGATTCCTCCCATGGTGGGGGGGATGAATTTTTCCACCAAAGCGCTGGCGCCCAAGTTCAGCAAGATGAACCCGCTCACCGGGTTGAAGCGCATGTTCTCCGTGCAGTCCCTGATGGAGGTGCTGAAAGCGGTTTCCAAATTCGGGCTGGTGTCGACGGCCGCCATCCTGATTCTGGATCACAACCGCGAACGGTTTATGGCGTTGGGCTTTTTACCGCCCCATGAGGCGATGGCAGAGGGTATTTCCATCGTGGCCTGGGCCCTGTTCCTGTTGTCCTGTACGTTGCTGGTGGTGGCGGCCATTGATGTGCCGTTCCAGGTCTATCAACACAATAAACAGTTGAAGATGACCAAGCAGGAAGTGAAGGACGAATACAAGGACACCGAGGGCAAGCCGGAGGTTAAGAGCAAACTGCGTTCGAAACAGCGGGAGATTGCCCAGAGTCGCATGATGTCAGCCGTACCGGATGCGGATGTGGTGATCACCAACCCCACTCACTATGCGGTGGCCCTGAAGTACGATCCCCAAAAAATGCTGGCGCCCATTGTGGTGGCCAAGGGAGCGGATCACCTGGCGTTACAGATCAAAAAAGTGGCTTTGGCCAACGACGTTATGATCCTGAATTCACCGCCATTGGCGCGCTCGATCTATTATCACACTGAGTTGGAACGGGAGATCCCCCAGGGCTTGTTCCTGGCGGTGGCCCAGGTACTGGCTTATGTTTTCCAGCTGCAGCAATTCCAGAAGGGCAAAGGGCCCAACCCCGGAGTGGTGCCGGATTTCCCGGTGCCGGAAGATCTCCGAAAAGACGAATAACCTTTCCCATCAATTGTTTGCCCGTTCGGGCACGATCTTTGCGATATACCCCTGTAGAGCACGTAAGGTGTCAATTTTTCGTTATTGCGGGATCAAGGTGTTATGGCAGCAGGTGTTGCATCTCAAACCGGAAATATTCTGAAGCAGGGAAACTGGGGCGCGCCCATCTTCCTGCTGATCATCATGGCCATGATGACCCTGCCCATGCCGTCCATCCTGCTGGACGTGTTGTTCACATTCAACATCGCATTGGCCCTGGTGGTGTTGCTGGTGTCGGTGTACACCATGCGGCCCCTGGAGTTCGCCATTTTTCCGACGGTGCTGTTGATTGCCACGTTGTTGCGTCTGGCCTTGAACGTGGCCTCCACTCGGGTGGTGTTGTTGCGCGGCCACGAAGGCGGGGATGCCGCCGGTAAGGTGATTCAGTCCTTTGGTGAGGTGGTCATCGGCGGTAATTATGCTGTGGGTCTGGTGGTGTTTCTGATCCTGGTGATCATCAACTTTGTGGTGGTGACCAAGGGTGCCGGGCGTATTTCCGAGGTAAGCGCGCGCTTCACATTGGACGCCATGCCCGGCAAACAGATGTCCATTGATGCGGACTTGAATGCCGGCGTCATTGACCAGGAAGAGGCCAAGCTGCGGCGGGCGGAAGTGTCCCAGGAAGCAGATTTCTATGGTGCCATGGACGGTGCCAGCAAGTTTGTGCGCGGTGATGCCATCGCCGGCATTCTGATTCTGTTGATCAACATCATCGGCGGACTGGCCATCGGTATGGTGCAGTACAACCTGGGTTTTGCCGAGGCCCTGAAAGTGTATGCGTTGCTCACCATCGGTGACGGTCTGGTGGCACAGATTCCCTCCCTGTTGCTGTCCACGGCAGCGGCGATCATCGTAACCCGGGTCAACAGTTCCCAGGATCTGGGCAATCAGGTGATGGTGCAGATGTTTGGATCACCGCAGGCATTGGCCATCGCCGCAGTGATTCTCGGCATCATGGGGGTGATTCCCGGCATGCCGCATTTTGCTTTCCTGGGATTGGCCACCCTGTGTGGTGGTGGTGCGTACTGGATTTACTATCGTCGACTGGCCCAGGGTGGTCAGGATCAGGAAGAAGAAAAAGACGCCCGTAAAATGGAGGAGATGGCCGCCCAGCGTGAAAGTGAATTCAAGGAACTGGGTTGGGATGATGTGCAGCCGGTGGATTCCATCGGTCTGGAGGTAGGCTATCGCTTGATTCCGCTGGTGGATAAAGCCCAGGGCGGGCAGCTATTGGGGCGCATTAAAGGCGTCCGCAAAAAGCTGTCCCAGGAATTGGGCTTCCTGATGCCCTCGGTTCATATTCGCGACAACCTGGATCTGCTGCCCAACGCCTACCGCATCACCCTGATGGGGGTGGCCATTGATGAAGCCGAAATTCATGCAGATCGGGAGCTGGCCATTAATCCGGGCCAGGTCTTCGGCTCGATCAATGGGGTCGAATGCAAAGATCCGGCTTTTGGCCTGGATGCCGTCTGGATCGAACCGGGGCAACGGGATCAGGCGCAGACCATGGGTTACACGGTGGTGGATGCCAGTACGGTGGTGGCCACCCACATCAACCAGGTGATGTTGCGGCATTCCCATGAGTTGTTGGGCTTCGAGGAAGTTCAAAAGCTGTTGGAGAATCTGCAGAAAGCGTCGCCCAAACTGGTGGAAAACCTGGTACCGAATCCGTTGCCCCTGAGCAAGCTGCATAAGGTGTTGCAGAATCTGTTGCAGGAAGACGTGCCCATTCGCGATATCCGCACCATTGCCGAAGCTTTGGCGGAGCTGGCACCCAAGAGTCAAGACGCTGACGCTTTGACGTCCGCGGCCCGCGTTGCGCTTTCCCGCATGATCGTGCAGACCATATACGGCGTGGGCCGCGAGCTGCCGGTGATTACCTTGCAACCCGAATTGGAACAGTTGTTGCTACAGGCAGTACAACAGGCTCTGAATTCTGGCGGTACCGCCAGCGACGCAGTGATCGAACCGGGCTTGGCGGAAAAACTGCAGCGTTCCGTTTCAGAAGCCGTTCAGAAACAGGAACTGGCCGGCAACCCGGCGGTACTGCTGGTTTCCGCAGGCATCAGACCGATGCTGTCGCGGTTCCTTCGGTTCAGTGTTCAAGGCTTGAATGTGCTCTCGTACAACGAGGTACCGGACAACAAACAGATCACCATTACCGCTTCGGTGGGCCAATAATCAGGCAGAGCCGTCGAAGCAGAGAGGCTAGACAATCATGAACACAAAAAAATTCATTGCAGCCGATATGCGCCAGGCTTTGAAGTTGGTTCGTGAGGCATTGGGAGCGGACGCAGTCATTCTTTCCAATCGCAAAGTGGCAAACGGGATTGAGATTGTGGCGGCAGCGGACTATGACGAGTTTGTTGAACAGCACAAAGCCCGTGAGCGTCGTGACAACCATATTCCGGATTTTATGGCGGACAGCGCACGGGCGCCGGCCCAGGGTGATCCGGCCAAACTGCTGGATTCCCGTGCTGCACTGGAGGCCTCGGCAGAAGATAAAGCCCGCCTGGTGGAGGCTCTGCAGCGGCGGGAGCAGGCCAATCAGAAATTCAATGATTTGTGGTTACAGCAGCTCAATGACGGTGACGATACCGATCTGAATGTGCAGCTGAGCCAGCAGGGGCGGTCGCAGGCGTCGCGACAGGTATCCGGTCAGGCGCCCGGCATGCCAGCCCCGGTTGCAGCCACGGTGCCGTCCAGAGCTGCGCCGGCCGCGAACCAACCTCAAGCGGCTGCGCCGGTGGCCGTCACGCCATCTGCCCAAAGTCATAGCGAGCTGGCAGCGATGCGGGGTGAACTCAATCAATTACGCCAGATGCTCAACGTGCAGATGGCAAATGTGGCCTGGGGGAGCTTTTCCCACCGGCATCCCATGGAGGCCTCTGTCTTCAAAAAATTGTCGCGCCTCGGGTTGTCTCCCGCCCTCTGCCGTAAGCTGGTTCGCAATCTGGCAGCAGATGCGCAGATCAAATCCGCCTGGCGTGATGCCCTGTTGGAGTTGAGTGAAGATCTGCCGTTGATGTCGGAGGATATCGTGGCCCACGGCGGGGTGTTTGCTTTTGTGGGGCCCGCCGGCGTGGGCAAGACCACCACCATCGCCAAAATCGCCACCCGCTTTGTGCTGGAACACGGCGCCGAAAATTTGGCGCTGGTGACCACCGACAGCTATCGCATCGCCGGGCATGAGCAGTTAAGCACGCTGGGCCGCATTCTGAAGGTGCCGGTGCGGGTGGTAACTGACCAGGCCGGGCTGGACCATTTGCTGCGTTCCCTGTCCCGCAAGAAGCTGGTACTGATCGATACGGCCGGTTTAAGTCATAAAGATCAGGTACATCAGGAACAAATGGCTATGATTGAGAGTATGGGGGCCAATGTGCAACGCTGGCTGGTCCTGTCCTCCACCAGCCAGCGCCGGATTCTGGATCGGGCGGTGAATGAGTATAAACATCTGAATCTTGAGGGTTGTATCCTCACAAAACTGGACGAATCCGCCAGTTTGGGCGAGGCTTTAAGTGTTGCGATCGAGTCGCAGCTACCCATAGCCTATATCACGGATGGTCAGAACATCCCGGACGACATTGCCCGCCCGAATGCCACCCGCCTGATCAACCACGCCATCGCACTGGCGAAGGAATATCGCGTGGACGAGGACCTGGTGGCAGATATGTACAACGACGCCATGTCGGTAACGGAATCGGATCTGGCCTACGGATAAAGAAGACACAACAAGGTGTATAGAAATACGTTTATGAGCAATCATCCCGTACAGGTAATTGCCGTCACTGGTGGTAAAGGCGGAGTGGGCAAGAGTAATGTCTCCATTAATCTGGGGGTGTGTCTTGCGGAAATGGGGCGCCGGGTGGTGATTCTGGATGCTGACCTGGGCCTGGCCAATCTGGATATCCTGTTGGGAATCAGTGCCCGGGAGAATCTGTCCCACGTGTTGCGCGGGGAGTGCAGTATCCGGGATATCCTGGTGGAAGGACCGGCGGGGGTGAAAATCGTGCCCGCCTCATCCGGCACCCAGGAGCTGGTGAGCATGGGCCCCCGGGAACACGCCGGCCTGATCCACGCCTTCAGTGAACTCAGCGACGACGTGGACGTTTTGATTGTGGATACCGCCGCCGGCATTTCCGAGATGGTGATGAGCTTTGTCACCGCTGCCCAGGAGAGCCTGTTCGTGGTGACCAACGAGCCCACCTCCATCACCGATGCCTATGCCATGATGAAAATCCTGAATCAAAAGCACGGCATGTACCGTTTCAATGTGGTGGCAAACATGGTGCGCACGCAACAGGAAGGGCGGGAGATTTATTCCAAACTGACCAAAGTCACCGATCGATTTCTGGATGTAGCCCTGCAATTCTCCGGCTGCATTCCCTTTGATGACTACCTGCGCAAGGCAGTCATGCGACAGAAGCCGGTAGTGGAGGCCTATCCCCGCAGCAAGGCGGCCCTGGCCTTCCGCTCCCTGGCCAATAAAGTGGACAGCTGGCCATTACCTTCCACGCCCAGGGGGCACCTGGAGTTCTTTGTGGATCGGCTGGTACAAGGAGCGGTTGCCCGATAGGACAACAGAGTATCCCATGCTGGGCATGAAGCGACACGCTATGTACAACGACGAATCAGCGCCACAATTGGATGTTTTGGTTGAGCAGCACACCCCGTTGGTGAAGCGCATCGCCCATCATCTGATTGCGCGTATGCCGTCCGGCGTGTCCGTGGAAGACCTCTACCAGGCCGGCATGATCGGTCTGCTGGATGCCCTCAAACGCTATGACAACAGCAAGGGCGCCAGCTTTGAAACCTATGCCGGTATCCGCATTCGCGGTGCCATGGTGGATGAGCTGCGCAAAGGGGAGTGGGCGCCCCGTTCCGTGCACCGGAATGCCAGACGAATTCAACAGGTTATCCACGAAATAGAGCATGAAACCGGGGCCGACGCCCGGGACCGTGATATTGCCGAGCGCCTCGGCGTTTCGCTGGAGGAGTACCATGTCATGCTGCAGGACAGCATGGCCACCCGTCTATTCAGCCTGAATGAGCTGGAATCCACCGAGGAGAACATCAGCGTTGGTTTGCAGCAACAGCAGGCGGAAAACCCCCTCGACAATCTTCAGAACGGCGTGTTCCGCACCCACCTGGCCCGAGCCATTGAGCAGCTCCCGGAGCGGGAGCAGTTGGTACTGTCGCTGTACTACGACGAAGAGCTCAATCTCAAGGAAATAGGCCAGGTGCTGGGTGTCAGCGAATCGCGGGTCAGCCAGATCCACAGTCAAGCAGCTCAACGGTTGCGCTCGCGCCTGCAAGAGTGGCTTTGAAGCCTGAACAGAGGCCTTATCAGACAAAAACTGGATCAGATAAAAACAGCTACTAGACTTAATCAAAAGGGTCTGTTGAAAGTCCAGCCTGCCGGACGAATTCTCGGGAGGGTTTATCAACAGCCAGATAAATCAGATGTTTGCGTAGTAGTAGTGAACTGGGTTCATTGGAGGCAACCTTGGACAAGAACATGAAAATTCTCATTGTCGATGACTTTTCCACGATGAGACGAATTATCAAGAACCTGCTGCGGGACCTGGGTTTCACCAATACCCAGGAAGCCGATGACGGGAGTTCTGCTCTGCCATTACTGAAATCCTCCGATTTTGACTTTCTTATTACGGATTGGAATATGCCCGGCATGACCGGGATCGATCTTCTCAAGGCTGTGCGGGCTGACGAAAAGCTGCAGAGCCTGCCGGTGTTGATGGTGACCGCCGAGGCCAAGCGCGAGCAGATCATTGAGGCGGCGCAGGCGGGTGTGAATGGCTATGTGGTGAAACCTTTCACCGCCCAGGCATTGAAAGAGAAGATCGAGAAAATATTTGAACGGGTGGATGCCTAGTACCCTTCGTTCCCAGAGTCAGATGTGAGATGAGCATGACGGAGCAAGCCCATCAGGACAACTTGGTGGAATACGCCAAGACCCTGGTAGAACAGTTGGAAAATGGAGACGCCAAAGAGGCGATGCGCACCATATCCTCCTTGCACCAGCAGCGGGATCAGGTGTTGTTTCAGGAAGTGGGTAAGCTGACCCGTAGCCTGCATGAGTCCATCAAGAACTTCGCCATTGATACTAGCAACAGTGAAATGCGGGAAGAGATGTCCCGCATGCAGGATGCCTCTGAGCGGTTGAACTACGTCATCGAAAAGACGGAGAACGCCGCCAACAAAACCATGGACATGGTGGAGCACACCATGCCTGTGTCCGCTCATCTGCGGGAAACCGCCCAGGATCTGAAAAGCGAATGGGATCGGCTGATGCGGCGCGAAATGTCAGCCGATGAATTTCGTCAATTAAGCAAGAAAATCGATGGTTTTCTGTGTACCGCTGTGGACGAATCCAGCCGTATTGATTCCAATCTTTCCAGTATCATGCTGGCCCAGGATTACCAGGACCTCACCGGACAAGTGATCAAACGGGTCATTCAGCTGGTGAAAGAGGTGGAAGACAACCTGGTGAACCTGGTGACCATGGCCAGCACCATCGACCAGATTACGGGCGTCAAGCACGAGCTCCAACCCCAGAAAACCGAAAGCAAAGAAGAACAAATTGGTCCCGAGGGACCCATCATGAACCCCGAGACACGGGATGATGTCGTATCCAATCAGGACGACGTCGATGCCCTGCTGTCCAGTCTCGGGTTTTAAAGGAGTAAGGGCATGAGCTTCGATGGCGACGAAGAGATACTACAGGATTTTCTGGTTGAGGCCGGAGAAATACTGGAAGTGCTGTCTGAGCAGTTGGTGGATCTGGAAAACCGTCCGGATGACGCCGATCTCCTGAATGCCATTTTCCGTGGTTTTCACACGGTAAAAGGCGGCGCTGGCTTTTTGCAGCTGGACACTCTGGTGGATCTTTGCCATGCGGCGGAAAATATTTTTGATTTGCTGCGCAACGGAAAACTCTCCATCAATGCCGAGTTGATGGATGTGGTGCTGCAGGCTTTGGACGCTGTCAATTCCATGTTCGAGCAGGTGCATGGGCGCGAGTATCCGGACCCGGCCGACCCGGCTCTGATGGCAGCGTTACATGCCATTTTGGAGGGTGATACGCCAGCAGCCCCGGCACCTGTGGCAGAACCCGCTGCAGAGTCCGCAGTGGAGTCCGAAAAACCCGCAACCAAGGGCGATATTACCGACGAGGAATTTGAACAGTTCCTGGATGCGCTGGATGAATCCGGCGCGCCGAAGCCGGCCGCAGCCGCCCAGGAAGCCGGTGGCGCAGTTGACCTGTTCGGTGAAGACGAGGAAGTGGTTCAAGCCGCAGCATCCGGTGGTTCCGATGAAATCACTGAGGATGAGTTTGAAGCGCTGCTGGATCAGCTGCACGGCAAGGGCAAATTCAGCGCTGCCCCGGCTGCGGAGCAGGCATCGGCTGCCGCCCCTGCTGCTGGTGGCTCCGATGAAATTACCGATGACGAATTTGAATCCCTGCTGGATGAACTGCACGGCAAGGGCAAGCACGGAGGTACTCCCAAAGCGTCTGAAGAAGGTGGTGAGGCGGCTGCTTCCGGGGCGGCCAGTGCCGATCTGATTTCGGACGACGAATTTGAATCCCTGCTGGATGAATTGCACGGCAAGGGTAAAGGTCCTACTACCGAGAAAGACGCTGCTGCAGGGAAAGACGCCGCTGCAGGGAAAGGCGCTACTACTGGGAAAGGCGCTACGGCGGAGCAAGCCCCCAGTGCAGCGAAGGCACCGGCTGCTGCGCCAGCGGTCAAACCGGCTGCCTCTGCAGCGCCCGCGCAGCCCAGCCCCGCGGCGAAACCTGCCGCACCAGCCACGCCTGCGGCTGCGGCGAAAAAGCCTCCTGCCAAACCCGTACCCGGCAAAGAAGCTCCAGCGGCGGCTGAAAACACCGTGCGGGTGGATACCAAACGCCTGGACGACATCATGAACATGGTGGGTGAACTGGTGCTGGTGCGTAACCGCCTGGTGCGCTTGGGGTTGCGGACGGCAGATGAAGATCTGGCGAAAGCCGTGGCCAACTTGGATGTGGTTACCGGGGACCTGCAAACGGCGGTGATGAAAACCCGCATGCAGCCCATCAAGAAAGTGTTCGGACGTTTCCCTCGGGTGGTCCGCGATCTGGCCCGCAACCTGAAGAAGGAAATCACCCTGGAGTTGGAGGGTGAGGAAACGGATCTGGACAAGAACCTGGTGGAGGCCCTGGCTGATCCTCTGGTGCACCTGGTCCGCAACAGTGTGGATCACGGTATCGAAGCACCTGACGTGCGTGAGCAAATGGGCAAACCCCGCATGGGCAAAGTGTACCTGGCGGCGGAGCAGGAAGGGGATCATATTGTGCTTTCCATCACCGACGATGGCGGCGGAATGGACCCGGATATGTTGCGCCGCAAGGCGGTGGAAAAAGGGTTGATGGATACCGAAGCGGCGGATCGCCTGAGCGACCCCGAAGCCTTTAACCTGATCTTCCATCCCGGGTTCTCCACCAAGGAACAGATTTCCGATGTGTCCGGCCGGGGCGTGGGCATGGACGTGGTTAAAACCAAGATCACCCAACTTAATGGCACCATCGACGTTCACTCTGAAAAAGGTGTGGGCACCCGGATCGCGATCAAGGTACCGCTGACCCTGGCCATTATGCCGACCTTGATGGTGATGTTGGGCAAGCAGGCGTTTGCCTTGCCGTTGGTGAACGTGAACGAGATTTTTCATCTGGATCTGTCCCGCACCAATGTGGTGGATGGCCAGGAAGTGGTGGTGGTGCGCGAAAAGGCGCTGCCTCTTTTTCACCTGAAGCGTTGGTTGATTCGGGGTGCGCAAGGCAAAGACACAGAAGCCCATGTGGTGATCGTCAGCGTCGGCACTCAGAAAGTTGGATTTGTGGTGGATCAGCTGATCGGCCAGGAAGAGGTGGTGATCAAACCCCTGGGTAAAATGCTGCACGGTACTCCAGGCATGGCCGGCGCAACAATCACCGGTGATGGCCGTATTGCCTTGATTCTGGATATACCCAGTATGCTTAAAGCGTACGCGCAACGAGTCTGATCGTACTGGATTGCACGGCGTTGCCGTTTTGGAGATGTTGAATGCCAACCAACGTGCTGGTCGTGGATGACTCCGCATTTTTCCGCAGAAGAATAAAAGATATTCTGGAAAAGAACCCGGCTCTGAACGTGGTGGGCTTTGCGGACAACGGCAAAGTGGCCGTTGAAAAAGTCAAAGAGCTAAAACCGGATGTGATTACGATGGATTATGAGATGCCGTTGTTGGACGGCATTTCTGCTGTGCGTCAAATCATGTCGGAACAGCCCACGCCGATTCTGATGTTCTCCTCTTTGAGTTATGAAGGTGCCCGCGTCACCCTGGATGCGTTGGAAGCCGGCGCATTGGATTACCTGCCGAAAAGTTTTGAATCCATGTCCGGTGACCCGGGCGACAGCGCCAAACTGCTGCAGGATCGGGTGCTCGCGATTTCACGCCGTGGTGCGACGATGCGACGGGCTACTCCGGCCGCCGCGCCACGACCACCTGCCACCACGCCAAGCGCAGCAAGTGCACCCAAACCCAAATCCACCCCCGCAGCCTCAGTGGCGCGAACCCCTGTGCCGGTGGCAAAAGAAACCGCTGCCAGCAAACCGGTTGCGCGATCCGGCAAATCCCCATTGGACAGCCTGGAGGGGGAGCGGCCCCGGATTGTCCTGATCGGTGCGTCCACCGGTGGCCCCGTGGCACTGCAGAATATTCTGATGTCGCTGCCGGCTAACTATCCGTTTCCCCTGCTGCTGGTCCAGCATATGCCGGGGACATTTACTTCCGCCTTTGCGGAAAGATTAAACCGCCTGTGCAAGATCAACGTGAAGGAAGCGGCAGATAATGACCCCATTCGCCCGGGCACAGCACTGCTGGCGCCCGGTGGTAAGCAGATGCTGGTGGAGGGAAACGCTCAGTCTGTGTCGATTATCGAGGGTGATGATCGAATTCAGTATCGTCCCAGCGTGGATGTCACCTTTGGATCAGCGGCTCGTTCTATTAGAGGCAAGGTTCTTGCATTGGTGCTGACAGGCATGGGCAGTGACGGTCGTGAAGGATGCAAATTGCTGAAGCGGAATGGGGCCACCATCTGGACCCAGAACGAACAGAGTTGCGTGGTTTATGGCATGCCCATGGCAGTGGCAACCGCAGGACTGTCGGATGCGGTGATTGACGTAAAAGACGTGGGAACCCTGTTGGGCGAGTTACGCTGATACTATGGATATATTAAGTTTCCTTGGCCTCCTGATCGGCATCGTGGCCATTGTGGGTGGCAATGCGATGGAAGGCGGGCATCTTTCCGGCCTGGCCAATGGGCCAGCGGCGGTGATTGTACTGGGGGGTACTCTGGGCGCTGCCATGTTGCAAACTCCGATGGCCACGTTCCGGCATTCATTCACGGTATTACGCTGGGTTTTCTTCCCGCCGGCGGTGAATATGAAAGAAAAGATTGATCATGTGATCAATTGGAGTATGACGGCCCGTAAGGAAGGTCTGCTGGGATTGGAAGCCATCACTGAAAACGAAACCGACCGCTTTGCCCGCAAAGGACTGCAGTTGCTGGTGGATGGCGGCGAGCCGGAATCCATCCGCAATGTGCTGGAAGTGGATCTGATCACACAGGAAGACAAGGACCTGCATGCGGCCAAGGTCTTCGAAGCCATGGGGGGATATTCTCCCACCATCGGCATCATCGGTGCGGTGATGGGGTTGATTCATGTCATGGGCAATCTGGCGGACCCCAGCAAACTGGGCGCGGGGATTGCCACCGCCTTTGTGGCAACCATCTACGGGGTGGGGGCTGCCAACATGATTTTCCTACCCATAGCGGCCAAGTTGAAATCCACCATCAAAGCCCAGAGCAGCCAGCGAGAGATGATCATCGAGGGTTTGATTGCGATCGCTGACGGTGAGAATCCACGTACCATCGAAATGAAACTCGAAGGGTATCTGGATCAATAGTCCGGAGGGGATATGCGACGCAGGCAATTGGAGGAACCTGAGAATCACGAACGCTGGGTGATTTCCTACGCGGACTTTATCACCTTGTTGTTCGCTTTTTTTGTCGTGATGTATTCCATCTCTTCAGTCAACGAAGGCAAGTACAAAGTACTGTCCGATTCCCTGGTGAGCGTGTTCAATGCCCAGCCCAAAACCTTAGACCCGTTGACCGTGGGGGATAAGGATGTCCACAAGAGCAACGATCAACTGATCAAGTTACCGGTGCCGGGGGATTATCCCAGTAGAGAGGATTTCAAATACGGCGTGGAAGGCCTGTTCGACGATGTGGAGAACCGGGCGGCCCGTCAGGGTGAAATGCGTGATAACGAAGTCGATCATCTGTCCCGGATCACGGAACAACTGGCCACCAAACTGCAGCAGCAGATCCAGAATGACGAAGTGGAGATCCGCGGCAACGATGAATGGATCGAGGTCAATATCAAGGCCAGCGTGCTGTACTCCAGTGGCAGTGCGACGTTGTCCAGTGGCGCAAGAGACATTCTGGCCAGGGTCAGTGATATTCTGAAAGACAAGCTAAACCCGATTCACGTGGAAGGCTATACCGATAACGTGCCCATTGAAACCCGACAATTCCCATCCAACTGGGAGTTGTCCGCCGCGCGGGCGGCCAGCGTGGTACGTTACTTCGAAGAGCTGGGGGTTAATTCAAGTCAATTGGCGGCTGTGGGTTATGGAGAACATCACCCGGTGGCCGATAACAATACAGAAGAGGGGCGTTCCCGCAATCGACGGATTGCCCTGGTGATATCCAAATCAGAACCGGTTTCAGCCGCAGCGCCGGCAACGACTCCGCCGGATTACAAACTGGGGGCTGGAAAAGCAGAAAGCAAAGACCGGCGTCAGCGGGATGAAGCTGAGGTGCCTTTGCGAATCATCCGCCTGCAGGACGGAGGCTTGCTGTTCTCTGCCCCGGGCGCAGCAGCGAAATAGGTCGACATTGTGAAAGTATGGGCAGTGGCAAATCAAAAAGGTGGCGTCGGCAAGACCACGACGGTGGTAGGCCTGGGTGGCCTGTTGGCGGAAAACGGGCACCGGGTGCTGATGATCGACCTGGACCCCCATGGCTCGCTCACCAGCTATTTCCAGTACAACCCGGATGAAATGTCGAAGTCGGTGTATCAGTTGTTCCAGCACAAAGGTGATGTACCGGCCCATTTACCACGGGAACTGATTCTTGGCACCGGCTATCCGCGCCTGGATTTTCTGCCCGCGTCGACGTCGCTGGCCATGCTCGAACGTCAGGCGGTCAGTCAGGGGGGCGCCGGTTTGGTGATCTCCAAAACCATCGCCTGGCTGTGGGATGACTACGACTATGTGTTAATGGATACCCCACCCATTCTGGGGGTGCTCCTGATCAACGCCCTGGCAGCCTGTCAGCAACTGTTGTTGCCGGTGCAGACTGAATTCCTGGCCATCAAAGGGCTTGAGCGCATGATGCGTACATTGCAGATGGTGATGAAATCCCAGAAGCGGGAGTTGCCTTATCTGGTGGTGCCCACCATGTTTGACCGGCGTACCCAGGCCTCGGTGGGCAGTCTGCGTTTGCTGCGTCAAACCTATGACGGTCACATCTGGCCGGCGGCCATTCCCGAAGATACCCGTTTTCGTGATGCCAGCAAGGCGGGTCAACCCCCCAGCGCTTACGACGCCAACAGCCGTGGCGTGGCAGCCTACAGCTCTCTGCTAAAATATCTAATGAACCGTGAACCACAGTTGGCACCAAAACACGAGCTGTCTTCCTAACCTGGTTTGGTCTGGTTCAGTGTTCCTGGATCGAACATGCCTGGGTCGAACGCAGTAGCAAAGACATGAACGACGAAAAGCAAGACGATTTGCCCATCAGCGACACAGAGCGGCAAATCTACAGTTATCTGGATGAGATGCTCCATGACCCGGCGGCAGGGCAACCAGTGTCTGTGCAACCGGAACTGGGGCTGGTGATACCGGATAACGTAGCGCGTTTTGATCGCAATAAGAAAAAGGCAGCGCTGTCCACACCGGCTGCACTTCCCGCGGCACCCTCGACTTCACCCGCGACTTCACCCTCAACTTCACCATCAAGTTCACGTCCGGTGCGGCAATCCAAGGAAGCCAAGCCTCTCGCCCTGATCGAGCGACCTGCGTTGCTGTCCGAGTCGTTATTGTCGGAGTCTTTTTTGCGTGCACCAGACCCCGCGCCGGAATCGACGCCACCGGTTCTGCCCGAACCGGTTGAAACGGAAAGCCGCCAGACTGTACCCACTGAGCCTGTACCGACTGCTCCGGCTCCGAACCAGGTTGAGCCTGCTAGCGACGAATCAACGCCGGAGGTGCTGATTGCCGGACTGGAAACGGACAGAGCCGTGGATCGGAGTACGGAGGAACCGGCGGAGCAACATTCCTGGTGTCCGAACGGACGACCACAGTGGGCGCAATCCCGTTTTGAATGCCTGATTTTTACCGTGAACGGACTGAAACTGGCGGTACCGCTGGTGCTGTTGGGTTCCATTCACCCCATTGATCGCAAGTTCAATGCCTTGCCCGGCCAGTACGACTGGTTCATCGGCATTCTGCAGACCCCAAGCGCCGGTAACATCAAGGTACTGGATACCGGTTTATGCGTAATGCCGGAGCGTCACGACCCGGCCTCCCGTGAGTCGTTGGCCTATGTGATTACCATTCATGGTTTTGCCTGGGGTCTGGCCTGCCACCGGGTGGAAAAATCCGTCACCCTGGAACCGGATCAGGTGAAGTGGCGAACCCAGCGCGGCAAGCGGCCCTGGCTGGCGGGCACCGTGCTGGATTATATGTGTTCCCTGGTGGACACCGATGGCTTCCAGCACATCATCAACCAGGCAGAGCAGGGCATTTAACCCTGAGCTGATCCCCTTCTCTCCCGATTTTCCCGGCGCTAAAAACTGGCGTGCCCGTTCCCCTGTTCTATAGTTATAAAACAACCAGTTAAACTGGCCGAAGTGTCATCAAAATCGAGTGGCATATAACTATGGCAAATACAGCACAATCCCGTTCCAGCGACGATCCCGTCATCCAGTGGGTCACCTTCCAACTGGCGGGGGAAACTTACGGCATCAATGTAATGCAGGTGCAAGAGGTGCTCCGTTTCACGGACATCGCCCCCGTGCCAGGGGGCTCGTACCACGTACTGGGCATCATCAACCTGCGCGGCAATGTGGTGACGGTGATCGATACCCGCCTGCGATTCGGTCTGCCCAAAGGGGAGATCACCGACAACACCCGTATTGTGATCATTGAAGCCAATGGCCACGTGATCGGCATCCTGGTGGACAGTGTGGCGGAGGTGGTTTACCTGCGTCAGTCGGAAATCGACAGCTCTCCCAATGTGGGCAACGACGAAAGCGCCCGCTACATCCAGGGCGTCTGCCACAAGGATGGCGAACTGCTGATCCTGCTGGAACTGGATAAGCTGCTCACGGACGACGAGTGGGCGGAACTGGAAGCCATCTGATCAAGGGTAATTGGCATGCATGCTGCATTTTTCTCAATTGCGGCCTGTTGCGATAGAAATTTGACGTTAAGGAAAGACTGCGGGAGTCCTGATTATGGCCAGAGCGGAAGCTGCCTCCGATGACCAGGTAACACAATGGGGTACGTTTCGATTGGGCGACGAGATCTATGGTGTGAATGTGATGCAGATCCGCGAGGTGCTGCGCTACACCGAGATCACCCCGGTGCCCGGGGCGCCGTATTTTGTGCTGGGAATCATCAACCTGCGGGGTAACGTGGTCACGGTCATCGATACCCGTACCCGGTTTGGGCTGAGTTCCGGCGACATCGACAACAACACCCGCATTGTGATCGTTGAGGTGGATAAACAGGTGATCGGCATGCTGGTGGACAGCGTCGCGGAAGTCACTTATCTCAATGAATCCGAAATTGAAAAGGCCCCCAATGTGGGGAACGAGGAGACATCCAAGTTCATCACCGGGGTGTGTAATAAGCATGAAGAGTTGCTGATATTGATCGACCTGGAGCGCATGATCGACAAAGCCGGTGGCGGAGCGGGCATGGCCATGGGATTCTAGTGAGGCTGCTATGTACATAGATCAGTTCTGGTTAGGGGTTTTGATTGCGGTGCTGTTGACCACCGGCATGGTGTTTTTGTTGTTGCAGGTGCAAAAAATGAAACACAGCCAGGGGCAGTTGCTGCAGGAGAAGCAGGCCCTGGAGAGCCGATTGAAAAGCCTGGAAAGCAAAATCGAATTTCTGAACACCGGTTCGGTCGGTATCGGCCAGCGTCTGATGAACGCAGAAAAGCGCCTGAACCAGGCTTTGGACCGCCAGGACGACATGGCCAATCAAAGCAGCGAGCATCTGTTTCGTCGGCAGGCGGATCGGGTTTTGAAAGGCCGGGATATGGAAACGGTGGAAGAGGAGTCTCCTTCCCGCTCTGAAGCCAAATTAATGGCACTGGTAAGCAAGCAGCCTGCGAAAAAACCCTAAGTGCCTTCGTTGTGTCTTTCTTTCTGGCGCTTTGCTTAAAATAGTTCTATAAAATTCAAAGTCTTGCGAATAGATTTTCCTATTCTTAGAGCCAAATATTCCAACTCGCCACACCCCCCACACCTATACTCATAAAGAGTTTTCAAGAGCCTGTCCGGGTGTAATCGTATGAAGCATTTTGCGAAAGTAGTGGGTAGTCTGGCGTTTTTATTGTGCTCAGTGGTCGCCATGGCGGAAGCGCCGGAAGTCGTGAACGGTGCAAAAACGGTGGATCTGGAACAGGCCAAAACCCTGTTTGATGATGGCGCGGTGTTCATCGATGTACGGGATGCGCAGTCCTGGAGCCTGGGCCATATTCAGGGCTCGGTGAACCTGGATTTCAACGCCAGCGAATTTGCTGTGTTGTACATTTCCAAAGAGCTGGACCGTTCCACGCCCATCGTGTTTTACACCAGCAGCCCGCTCAATGTCAGCAGTGCCATGGCCAGCTACTTCGCCTCCAACTGGGGCTACAGTAAAGTGTATTACTTCCGGGAAGGGTTTTATTCCTGGATGGCGGCGGACTTTCCGGTTGAGCTGAAAATGGCCGGTCGTAGCGTACAGGTGGACAGCGTCATTCAGTAGGCCTGTATCGCCGTATAGAATTCGGGTAATTCAATGCTCGTATAACCAAGTGCTCGCATAGCCTGGTGCTCGCATTAAAAGCGGTTTTCCCTTGGGAAAGCCGCTTTTTTTTTGTGGCGTGATAGACCAGATGGGTGACGGATCAGATAGACGATGAGTGCTACGGGTGTGCGGGTACGCTGGGCCCTCAGGGCGTTTTGTCTGTCGGCGGGCCGTTGAGCACGTGGTTGTGGGGGGTATCGAATCCAGCCGGGGTTTTGCCTTTCAGCATGTACACAAACGCAATAATTTCGGCGATGGTGCGATACAGCAGCTCCGGTATTTCATCACCCACTTCCAGGCGCGCCAGAATGTCCACCAACTGGGGGTTTTCATAGATGGGAACCTCATGCTCCCGGGCGATGCGGATGATTTCCTCCGCCAGTTCGCTGCCACCGGAAGCGCTGATGAAAGGAGCGCTCTTACCGTCATAGGTGAGAGCCACCGCCTGGTTGGGATGATGTTCACTCATGTGCGGATGTCCACCAGTTGATTGTGCAGAATGGCTTGCTCGGATTTGGGAAGGCCCAGGTGGCCCTGCAGCTTTTCCACCCGCAACCCCATTTCAGTGAGCACCGTTTGCAGGTAATCAAAATGGCGGCGGGTGTGTTCCAGTGTGCGCTCCCATTCCGCCCAGAACGATACTGAGGCACTGTGTCCCAGCATGCTGATCTGACACAGCATGGGCCCCAGTCCTTCCACATCAAAGGCCATTTGCACCACCCAACGTTTGCCCAGGGTTTTGGCCTCCTGTTCATCCCGGCTTGGCTCTTCCTCAATCCGAAACTGAAAAATCTGCACCTGATTCTGGTGCAGAATGGGGAGTTCGAAACTGAGCAGTGGCTGAGGCGCGGCCGGGTCCTGGCTGCGGGGTTGCGATGCCACCTGATGCAGGTTGATGCGACTGATGGCGCCTTTCACCTGTTTTAACAGGATCGATACCAGCGCATCCGCCATATCACCGCTGGCCGACAGCTTGCTGCGCGCTTGTGGTTGCAACACGATATTGCCGGGCAGCGGCGGCAGAATGTAGGTTTCCAGCGTGGAGCGGGTACCGTCTCCCGGCACACTGCCTAGAGATCCGCTGCCTTGAAAACCGCTGCCTTTAAGACCAGTGTACCCCTGCAGCCGATTGGCCACTGCGCGCTGCGTGTTATGCAACAGGTCAGTGCGCGGGGGCTCTCCGGTGCGGCCTTCCACAGGGCGGTTACGGGCATCCAGTGGTTGGCCAGGCTGGGGCTGTTGACCGGGTTTGCTGTCTGCAGGCGTCGCCGGGGATTTGGCGTCGATCGGCAGCGCTTTGTCCGGCGTTGCGCTTGGCTGGGGAGCGTTGTGGGCTGCTTCGGCCTTCAGGGTATTCTGAGCCTGTTCCAGTTTGACCTGCAGCTGTTGCAGCAGGTGTTTTACATCTCCTTGCACGACCCGATGCAGATCCAGCGGCGGGGTTTTGGATGTTGCTGTCGCTGATGCGTTAGCGCCACCGGAGTCCTGGCGGCTGACCACGTTCCTCAGGTGTTGGGAGGCCTGTTTCAAACTGTCCACCAGTGCCGCGCCAGGTGGGGGGGCCGCGCCGGGTGGGGTTGCAGCTGAGGATGGGTTGGCCGAGGTTCGGTGGTTGGCGGCGCTGCTGCTTGCCGCTGAGTTCTGTTGTACCGCCTGGCGAATTTTGTTTTCCAGAAACAGCCCGCTGTTGTGGATGGCCTGGCGCACCTGATCGGCGTTGCGCAGCTGTTCCGGTGTGGGCAGTTGTTGCAGCAGGGACGCAGCCAAGGCTTGCACCGACACAGCCCGGCTGGCGCCAGCCTGATTCGCTGTTTGCTCCAGGGCTTGGAACAGAGGCGCCAGGCCCTGTTGTTGTGGCACCCATTCCCGTAAGGCCTGGCTCAGGCTGGCTGCCACCAGTGCCGGCAGAATGCGGTGGATCACCACCCCAGAGTTGGGTGTTACGGAGGCCAGTAACTGGCTGCCCACTGTCAGGGGGATTTCCCACTGTGTTTTGATCAGCAGAGCCTGACCCTGACGCAGGGCCTGGATGGCCTGAGCGGTGATCTGGGTCAGGGGAGCATGGGTTATAGAGACCTGGTTAAGAGACGCCTGGTTCGGTGCGGCTTGGCTCGAGGGGATTGTCCCGGCTTCCGTTGCCAGTGGCGGCGCTGTGCCCGGTGCCGCAGTGGCCCGCAGCAGAATCTCATACACTGGCTTGCCATTGGCACCGGTTTCCGCCATCAGCCGGGCTTCCTGCACCACCGCCTGGATGGTCTGGCTTACCTGTTGGCGGGCCAGGTCCGCGGCCGAGCGAACCTCCGCCACCGTCTGGGAACCGGTGGCCGGCAAGCCGGGTAAATTAATCATGGATTCGGTGTTAAGCGCGTATTCATGCTGCCAAGTATAGTTCGGATCGACGCAGGGCGGGCACCCCGTTATTTCAGCAGCGCAGCCACACACACCAGCATGGCCATCCCCAGCAGAATCCATTTCAGGGTCTGCTGCCGGGCGCTGATGGCAAAATTCACGCTCAATTGAACCCCGACAATGGAGCCCAGGCCCACAATCAGGCCGGGAATCCAGAGCACCTGGCCCTGGTAGATAAAGACTCCCAGTGCCGCCAGGCTGAAGACCAGGGTGCACATCATTTTCAGGGCGTTGGCCCGCAGCAGGTCATAGCGTAATACCCCTGCCAGTGCCGTCAGCAGAATGAAGCCGACCCCCGCCTGCACAAAGCCACCGTAGAGGCCTGCGAAGAACAGCCAGGCGATGGCGGCGGGGCGCTCCTGCAGGGAATACACCGGCTCGTCAGAATCGGGGATGGAGCCAGGCTTCAGCACGATGAACAGGGTCATCGCCATCATGGTGCCCAGCAGCACCGGTTTCAGGATCTCCACCGGAATGACCGAGGCAATGGCAGAGCCCAGCAAGGCTCCGACGATAGTGGGCAAGACGATGGGCGCAACGGCATCGCGATCCAGTTTGTTATGGCGATCAAAGCCCCTGACCGCGGCCAGGGATTGCAGCAGCACGCCCACCCGGTTGGTGCCATTGGCCACATCCGCCGGCATCCCCAGCAATATCAACGCCGGCAGAGTAAAGATGGAACCACCCCCGGCAATGGTATTCACAAAGCCGGCGGCAACGCCGGAACCAATCAGCAGGAGCAAATGAAGCGCATCGATATCCATGGGGTGAACCAGAGTGGGTGGGATCAGAACCTCGGACCGGGATCTTGAACCTTGATTCCTGAATCTTATCTTGAAAAAGGGAGACCAATGGTAGGGGATGAAATACAGGACGGCAAGCCGTACAAAGTTTGGTTATAATGGGCCGCTTTGAATACTCTAACCAAGAATAATTAGGCTGGGTTTGTGGCGACAGCACTTTTGCAGACGGTGAAACTGTTTTGTGAGCGGGATGATCGGGTCCTGATCCGCGATCTGGATTTCGCACTCCAGCCCGGCGAGGTCGTGCAGATTGAAGGCCCCAACGGCAGCGGCAAAACCACCTTGCTGCGGATACTCTGTGGCCTGTCTGATGATTTCAGCGGCGACATTCTCTGGCAGGGCGAGGCGCGGCGCCGGGTGGACAGCGAATTTCGCCGCGACACTCTGTATTTCGGTCATCTTACCGGGGTCAAATTCTCCCTCTCTCCGCGGGAAAACCTGCGCTGGATACTGCAACTTAAAGGCATTCCCCCGCATTCTCCTGGCCTCAATGATCGCATCGACCAGGCCCTCAGCAACGTCGGCCTTTATAGCTATGAAGATGTACCGGTCTATAGCCTTTCCGCTGGCCAAAAGCGGCGGGTGGCCCTGGCCCGGCTGTTTGTGGAGCCGGCGGATCTGTGGGTACTGGATGAACCTTTTACGGCCATTGACCGCAAGGGTGTGACGCAACTGGAAGGTCTGATTCAGGCGCATGCCGGTGGCGGCGGCTCGGTCCTGATCACCACGCACCACGCGTTGGACTTACCCACCATCCGCAAACTGCAACTGGGCCTGGGGAGGGGAACTTGGCAGATCCAATAGTGTCTCAACCGCTGCGGGCAGAGGAAGTACCCTCCATGTGGTCCGGTATGATGGCCATCATGAAACGGGATCTCAAGATTGCCTTCCGTCAACGGTCGGACATGGTGAACCCGTTGTTTTTCTTCGTCATGGTGATTGCCCTGTTTCCTCTGGGCATTGGCCCGGAGCCGTCCACCTTGCAGAAGATCGGTCCGGGTGTGATCTGGATTGCCGCCCTGTTGTCCACGCTGTTATCGGTGGACAGCCTGTTCCGGCAGGATTTTGACGACGGCTCACTGGAGCTGGCGCTGTTAAGCCCGCAACCCTTGTTCGTTCTGGCATTCGGCAAGGTCATTGCACACTGGTTAGTGACCGCCATCCCGCTGATTATGGTGGCGCCAATTCTCAGCGTTATGCTGTATATGGACCGAGACACGGTGTGGGTGACCCTGTACAGTCTGCTATTGGGTACGCCGGTGTTGAGTATGATCAGTGCCATCGGCGCAGCCCTGACGGTGGGTTTGCGCAAGGGTGGTGTGCTGGTGGCTGTGATTGCATTGCCGTTGTACATACCTGTCCTGATATTCGGTACCGGTGCGGTGGAGGCCGCCGCCATGACCCTGCCTTACGCAGGGCAGCTGGCGTACCTGGCCGCGTTTTTGGTACTGGCGCTCACCTTTGCGCCCTTTGCTATTGGAGCTGCGTTGCGGATCAGCGTCACCAGCCAGTAGTGTGAAAATGAATTTGAGGTTCCTGTGTTCGAATACCTGAAAAGGCTTTACCACAAATTGGGGTCCCCCAAGTATTTCTACGACATCAGCGGACGGATGCTGCCCTGGCTTGTAGCCCTGTCGGTGTTGTTACTGATCCCCGGGCTGATCTACGGGCTGGGATTTGCCCCGCCAGAAAAATACCAGGGCAACAGCTACCGGGTGATCTACATCCATGTGCCGGCCGCCAGCATCGCCATGTCCGGCTATATGCTGATGGCGGTGGCCGGGGTGGTGGTGCTGGTGTGGCGCATGAAGATGGCCGAGATGGTGGCCAAGTCGGTGGCGCCCATCGGGGCCTCCTTTGCCTTCATCTGCCTGGTGACCGGGTCCATCTGGGGTAAGCCCACCTGGGGCACCTGGTGGGTGTGGGATGCCCGGCTGACCTCCATGCTGATTCTGCTGTTTCTGTACCTTGGGGTCATGGCGCTGAACGCGGCCATCGAAAATGCCCAGTCGGCAGCCCGCGCCACGGCGGTGTTGAGCATTGTGGGAGCGGTCAATTTGCCCATCATCAAGTATTCGGTGGAGTGGTGGAATACCCTGCATCAGCCGGCCTCCATCAAGATGACCAGCTCGGCCATCGATCCTGAAATGCTGTTCACCCTGTTGGCCTGTATTGCCGGCTTTTATTGTCTGTTCGCCGTAATGGTGATCCTGTCCACGCGCTGCGAAGTGTTGCTGCGGGAGCAGCGCAGCAATTGGGTGAAGAAACTGGTGGGAGCCTGCTGATGGAATTTGAAACCTTCGCTGACTTTATTGCCATGGGCAAACACGGCCCCTACGTGTGGTCGGCTTACGGCATCACGCTGGTGGTGGTACTGGCCAATATTGTCGCCCCCTTGCTGCGGCGCAAAGGGCTGGTGGAAGCAATCAAACGCAAAGCTAAACGGGAGCAGTTGGAATCATGAATCCTAAGCGCAAACAACGACTGGTCATTGTCTTGGGTGTACTGGTGGCGGTGGCGGCGGCGACCGGCTTGATCACCTTCGCGCTACGGGAGAACATCAACCTGTTCTTTACCCCCTCGGAAATAGCCGAAGGCAAGGCGCCACTGGAGCGTCGTATTCGCGTTGGTGGCCTGGTGGTGCCCGGCAGCGTCAAACGGGGTGAGGAGCTGGAAGTCAGCTTTGATCTTACCGACAACGCCCAGCAGATCACGGTGCGTTATGCGGGTATCCTGCCGGACTTGTTTCGCGAAGGGCAGGGCATCATCGCCCATGGCAAACTGATTGGTGGCACTCTGGTGGAAGCCGATGAAGTGCTGGCCAAACACGATGAGAACTATGTGCCCCCAGAAGTGCAGGAAGCCATCGAAAAAGCCGGGCACCCCAAGAAACAGGGTTAAGCGCCGGAGGCAGCCTCACAAAAAAAAGCCCGGCTGCGTTTGCCGGGCTTTTTTTATGGTCGGGTTCTGAAGCTCAGTTGCCGTTACAAAGCATCTCTGGGCTTGGCGCATTCTGCCCGGGTGGGATCGAACTTGCAGCGCACCCGCCGTTGCAGCTTGATCATCTCCCCATCCCAGTAATCGGCTTTCACCGCTTCGATGCGCACGTCGTCCATCAATTTTTCGTAGTTGGATTTATCCGCTTCCGGAATCTCCACCCACCATTTGGGATCGATAGCGGCAGCGGCGGACTCCACTTCCTTCATGACCCGTTCGAACTGGGCAAAATGGAATTCACGGGATTTCTGGCCGAAGCCTTCGGGGAACCGCTCATGCCAGACAATCAATTGCCCTGAAATCTGGGCCAGGGGGTAATTAATGATGCCGCCATTGGGCTCCAGGCCCTTGTACAGTTCCAGTGGGTTGTAGGCGACGGCGGGGGCCGGCATTACATCCACGGCGCCGTTGTTGAACATGCTGCCGGCGGTGGCTTCAGTAACACTGATGGGGGTGCCGCCGATCAGTTCCACCATTTGTTGCTGGTAGACGTCATCCCCCAGCACCGCAATCTTGCGGCCCACGGCTTTATCCAGGCTGTTGATTCCCTTGTCCCGAACAAACACATAGACTTCCCCGGCAGGCGCAATACCGGCGATTTCAAACGGGCCTACGCGCATCTTGTCTGCCATCTGGGGCGAGGCCAGCAGTTGATACATAAGCTGCAGGTGGCGGCGTTCGGGCATTGCTCCTACGGCGTACAGGGAGCCGGTGAACTTGACGAAGTTGCGGATGCGCAGTTCAGACAGGAAGGCAGCATCGCATTGCTTGGAGCGGAACTGCTCCACGACAATCTTTTCGCTGGAGTTGACCACCAGTTCAAACTCCACACCCCACTTGATGGCTTCCAGGTTGAATTCTTCAACGGCCTGGGCAATGGGCCCCCCGCGGCCAACGATATCCCATACGCACACGGTCCGTTTCACGTAATCGGCAGCCTGGGCCGGCAGTACCATCAAAGCCGCAGCCGCGATAACCAATGTTCTTATTTTCAACAACACAACGTATTCCCTCATCAATAAAACATCAAAACCCATGTATATCACACATCTACAGGCCGCAAATTGGCAGGAAGAATGATGATATACGATTGTTTTTCATAGTTAATTAATAGCTAAGTAAAATGTTTTGCAGTATTTGTATGATTGTAGGACAATTGGCGCGGGTGTCCGTACACATTCGGATTGCAGTAGAAAAACTTGACTGGGTTGGTGCCAATGGGGAAACTCCACGCTGACATGCCCTTGGGCATGCTTGAAGGACAAGATTCACACACTACAAGAAGTAGCCTCTCAAACATGAGCTTTAAAGCACCAGACAGTCTCTCTGAGCAGATTGCTCAGCACCTCGGCCAACTTATTATTACCGGCAAGCTGAAGCCCGGCGATCGGATTCAGGAACTTCGGGTCGCCAATGAGCTGAATGTGAGCCGTGGCTCCGTGCGGGAAGCCTACCTGATTCTGGCCCGCCGTTACCTGATCGATATCGTGCCCCGCAAGGGCGCCGTGGTGTCGGAGATGACGCCCAAGCATGTGCGCGACGTTTACGAGATGAACATTTTGCTGATCGGCCAGCTGTGCCGGCGCGCCACGCAGAATTGGAAAGAAGGGGAGCTGGAGCCTTTTCTGGAATTACTGCAGCTGATGGAAGGTTATGTGGCCAGCGGCAAGGTCATGGAGTTCTACGACGCCACCTTCAATTTTGCCCGCATGGCCTACCAGTTCGTGGATAACCCTTACCTGGAAGACATGCTGGAAGACCTACAGCCGGCCGTGCGCCGCACCTACTATTTCGCCATCAATCTCAATCAGGCGGAAATCGATACCTCCATGCTGTTCTTTCGTGAACTCATGGCCTGCATCCTGTCCCGCGATGTGGATGGGGCGGAACAGAAGCTGATCCAGTTTGGTGAGCATCAGTGTGATACCGTGCTCAAGCGCCTGCAATCCAGCGAGGCTGCCTCCGCCTGAAGCAGCCTTCACGCCCTTGGCAGCACCTTGGATTGGTGACACCTCGCAAATTCCCGGGTGTTACCCGGCCAGTTGGGGCTGCACCTTCTTCACCCAGAATACCACCCCGCCGCAGACAGCAACCGGAATGATAAACAGGTTGACGATGGGCAGGGACGTCAACGCCATCACCACGGCACCAAACGCCATCACAGAAGCCCGATGCTGACGCATCAGTGCCAGCAGCTCCGGGAAGCTGCGACCGTTGTTGTCCGCCGGCACGTCCAGATACTGCATGGCCAGAATCCAGGAGCCGAACAGGAACCACAGCACCGGTACCACGGCATTGACTCCGGGTATGAAATACAGAATCAGGGAGAGTACTCCCAGTCCGGCTGCCCGGACCAGCCAGTAGATCAGCTTGCGGAACTCGCGACCCAGGGTGCGCAGGGCGATCTGGCCCAAGGTGTGTTGGGGGTAGCTGGGGGTGTGCAGCTCGCGCTCGGCTTTCTCCCCCAGGATGCCGATGAAGGGCCCCACTACAAGGTGGGTAAACATGGTGAACGTGGACCCCATGATGAACAGCAGCCCAAGAATGATCACGGCGAAAATCAGCCATTTGAGGGCGCCCAGTAATTGATCGATGAAGGGTTCCAGCCAGTCCAGCCAACTCCACAGGTCCACGGCGGTGCTCCAGCCGGCGATCCATTCATAGGCGTAGCTGGTTACAAGATAACCGCTAATGGTAAACAGTAAAATGTTGGTGATGAGCGGCACCACCATATAAGGCCGCAAGCTGCGTCGCCTGGCCAATTCAAAGCCTTCTGAGACGCAATTCACCCCCTCCCGTAAATCCTGAATCATGCATCATGCTCCTGCTTGGTCAATGCGCGAAACCCTACCATATTCTGCACCCACCTGCCTTAACCGGGGCTGAACAGGCCCATTTAAGCTCCTATAAATATTCGGTATTTTTACCCGGCTGCCAGGGTGGTGCTGGCGCTAAAACCCGCTACAATAGGCGGTTTGTTATTAAGACCATATGTGGTGACAACCCGTCGTTAGAAAATTATTTTGTATAGCGGCTGGACAAATTCCAATAAGGATAACAACGTTTCATGCGCTTGAAATCGATCAAACTTGCCGGATTCAAATCGTTTGTGGACCCCACCACTGTGTCCTTCCCCAATAATTTGAGCGCGGTGGTGGGCCCCAATGGCTGTGGCAAGTCCAATGTGATCGATGCAGTACGTTGGGTGATGGGCGAAAGCTCCGCCAAGCACCTGCGGGGCGAGTCCATGACGGACGTTATCTTCAACGGCTCCAATTCCCGTAAACCCACCACCCAGGCCTCCGTGGAACTGGTGTTCGACAACAGTGACAACAGCGTGGTGGGTGAGTACGCCAGCTACAACGAGATCGCCATCAAGCGCCAGGTGACCCGGGACGGCCAGTCCAACTACTTCCTGAATGGCACCAAATGCCGCCGCAAGGACATCACCGATATCTTCCTGGGCACCGGTCTCGGGCCTCGCAGCTACGCCATCATCGAACAGGGCATGATCTCCCGCCTGATTGAAGCCAAACCGGAAGAATTGCGGGTTTACATTGAAGAGGCAGCCGGGATCTCCAAGTACAAGGAACGGCGCAAGGAAACCGAGCACCGCATGCGCCGAACCCGGGAGAACCTGGAGCGACTGGAAGATTTACGGGAAGAGCTGGGTCGTCAGCTGCAGCATCTGGAACGGCAGGCGGCCGCAGCGGAAAAATACAAGCAGTTCAAAGAAGAAGAGCGCCTGGTGCGGGCCCAATTGCAGGCTCTCAAGTGGAAGTCGCTGAATGACCTGGTGCAGGGCAGTGAAACCAAAATCCGCGACCTGGAAGTAAAGCTGGAGGCCTGTATTGCCGACCAGCGCGCCATGGATGCCCAGATCGAGCAGCAGCGGGACCAGCATCATGAACTCAGCGACACACTGAATGAAGTGCAGGGCCGTTACTATGGGCTGGGGGCCGACATCGCCCGGGTGGAGCAGACCATCCAGCACACCAAGGAGCGGGGCAATCAGCTGCGCACTGACCTGCAGCAAACCATCGAAGCCTGCAAGGCCGGCGAGGAGCAGATCCGCCAGGATGAAGCGCTGCTGGAAGAGGTCACCATTGAGCTCACCGAGGTTGAACCGCAATATGAATTGGTGAAAGAGGAATCCGATGCGGCCAACGAAAACCTGCACGAGGCGGAAGAGCGCATGCAGGAATGGCAGCAGCAATGGGACGACTTCAACCACAAAGCCAATGAGCCCCGCCAGCGGGCCCAGGTGGAACAAAGCCGCATCCAGCATCTGGAGCAGTCTGTGGAGCGCCTGCGGGATCGCATCGAACGTTTGAAAGGCGAGCAGGAGACCCTGTCCGCCGGTCCGCTGGAAGAAGAAGTCGCCATGCTGGAGGAACGCATGGGCGAAGCGGATATGAAGATCGAGGACATGCAGGCCAGCGTGCTCACGATCCAGGAAGAAATGAAAACCCGGCGCGAAGCCAACAACCAGGTTAACCAGGAACTTGACCACGCCAAGAGTGAGCTGCAGACCCTCAAGGGCCGGCATGCCTCCCTGGAGGCCCTGCAGCAGGCGGCGCTGGGGGAGTCCAATCTGGTGGAGTGGCTGGCCCAGAATCAGCTGGACGACAAACCGCGACTGGCGCAGCAGGTGACCGCGGCATCCGGCTGGGAGAAGGCCGTCGAGACGGTGCTCGGGGATTACCTGCAGGCAGTCTGCATCGATGGGCTGGACGCGGTGACCGCGGTGGTCAGCGGCCTGCAAAAGGGCGTGGTGTCATTCCTGGATACCAGCAAACAGCCCGCGCTGCCGGCAAACCAGGCGCTCACGGCGCTGGCGGACAAAATTGAAGGTGAGACATCCGCCCGGGCCCTGACCGCGGGTGTCTATGTGGCCAATGACCTGGCCCAGGCACTGCAGTTGCGGGGTCAGCTGAATGGCGGCGAATCCCTGATTACTCCGGACGGTATCTGGATTGGTCCGAACTGGATGCGGGTGGCACGGGATACGGCCCAGGAGGACAGCGTACTCAAGCGCCAGAAAGAGCTGGAAGAAACCACTTCCCGTCTGGAAGAGCTGGAGCTGAAGGTGGACACGCTCACTGAGACCCTCACCGATGGCCGGGAGTCCCTGCGCGAATTGGAAGAGCAGCGCGAGGAGGCTCAACGGGAGCTGACGGATTTCAATCGCGCCATCTCCGACCTGAAGGCCCAGCTCAGTGCCAAGCAGGTGCGGTTGGAGCAGTTCAGCATGCGGCGTGAGCGCATCAGCAACGAACTGGAAGAATGCCGCGAGCAGCAGGCTCACGAACAGGAAAACCTGGGGGAGGCCCGCCTGGTTCTGCAGGAGGCCCTGGATGTCATGGCCCAGGATACGGATCAGCGGGAAGCCCTGCTCAAGCAGCGGGATGAACTGAAAAACCGTCTGGACCAGGTGAAGCAATCCGCCCGTGGCGGCAAAGACCGCGCCCACCAGTTGGCACTGCAGGTCCAACAGTTCAAGTCCAAACAGGAATCGGTTAAGCAGGGCCTGGAGCGCCTGCGCCAGCAGCTGGCTACTATGCAGGAGCGGCGCGCCAGCATCGAAGAGCAGCTTTCCCTCGGTGACGATCCCTTTGTGGAGCTGCAGGCGGAGCTGGAAGAAAAGCTGGAAGCGCGCCTCAAGGTGGAAGAGGAGCTGGCGGCGGCCCGCCGTGCCCAGGAAGAATGCGAACACCTCTTGCGCGGCGCCGAGAAAAAACGTAGTGAGGCCGAACAAGCGGCCCAGGGTGTGCGTTCCGAACTGGAACGCCATCGTATGGACTGGCAGGGCATGCGGGTGCAGCGGGAAAACCTGCAGGCGCAGTTGGCGGAATCCCAGTATGACCTGGAAACCGTGGTCACCGAATTGCCCCAGGAAGCCAATGAGGCGGACTGGACCCAGGAGCTGGAACGGATTGGGGCGCGTATTTCCCGTTTGGGTGCTATCAACCTGGCGGCCATCGATGAATTCAAATCGCAATCCGAGCGCAAGAATTACCTGGATGCCCAGCACGATGACCTGATGCAGGCGCTGGAGACCCTGGAAAACGCGATTCGCAAGATCGACCGGGAAACCCGTACCCGCTTCAAGGAAACCTTCGACAAGGTGACCGCCGGCTTGTCCGAGCTGTTCCCCAAAGTCTTCGGTGGTGGTCACGCCTATCTGGAGCTGACCGGCGAAGATCTGCTGGATACCGGTGTGGCCATCATGGCGCGGCCGCCGGGTAAAAAGAACAGTACCATCCACCTGCTGAGTGGTGGCGAGAAAGCACTGACCGCCATTGCCCTGGTGTTTTCCATCTTCCAGCTGAACCCGGCACCCTTCTGTATGTTGGATGAAGTGGATGCTCCCCTGGATGACGCCAACGTCGGTCGCTATTCCCGTATGGTGGAGGAAATGTCCTCCAAGGTGCAGTTCATTTACATCACCCACAACAAGATTGCCATGGAGATGGCCCATCAATTGATGGGGGTCACCATGCATGAGCCGGGGGTGTCCCGACTGGTAACGGTGGATGTGGAAGAGGCCGCCGCCATGGCAGTGGCTTAATTAACGAATATTTGACGTATTCGCTTTATTTTTATTGGATATGCTCTATGTTTCTGATAGATGTGAAAAAAGTGCGATCAGGGTGTGATCGAGCAGAAACCACAGAGAAGACGCGAGGATTCGACTGATGGAATTCGGCCTGAGAGAAGTCTTGATATTGGTAGGTCTGGTGGTTATCGCAGGGATACTGGCAGACGGTTATCGCCGTATGCGCAAATCCAAACTCGGCGAGCTGGAACTGCCGTCTGAAATCGGTGGTAGCTGCGAAGAGGATTGGGAGTTCTACCGGGGCGAATTGCCCAACGGTGGCGCCCGCAAAATTCCCTTGAGTGTGCGTCGCTCCATTGGTGAGGCGGCAAGTGGTGAGGTCGCCAGCGCCCAGGCGGGCATGGAGACCGGTGATTTCGGTTCCGCGTTGGATGATAGCGAGGTGACCTTCAGCGAAGAGGAGGTGGTGGCAGAGCGCCGTGAACCCCGTCGCGTCAGTCAGCCGTCTGCTGCCGCGGCACGTCGTGCACCCGAACCTGCCGCGGCAGCGTCCCCCGAACAACAGTATGTGGATGACCTGGTAACCCCGGAAGGGGATGCCCACACCCAGAGCGATCTGTTTTCAGATGACGACCTGCTGATTGCCTCCCGGGCAGAACAGCAGGCCAAGCTGGCGAAGAAGACCGGTGGGCGCGCTGCGGAAGCGAAGCCGGCGGAAGTGGAAATCGATCCGGAGCTGCAGGAAGTGCTGGTGATCAACGTGATGGCCAAGCAGGGTGATCTGGCCGGCAACGATTTGCTGCGGGTGATGTTGTCCTGCGGGTTCCGTTTTGGTGACATGAACATTTTTCACCGTTATGAACAGCACAGCGGCAAAGGCGGTTTGCTGTTCAGCGCTGCCAATGTGGTGGAACCCGGGGTGTTCGATGTGGATCGAATGGATGAGTTCAGCACACCCGGAATCTGTATGTTCATGAAACTGCCGGGTCCCAAGCGCCCCATCCATGCCTTCGAAATCATGATGGATTCCGCCCGCAAAATTGCCAACCTGTTGGACGCGGAAGTGAAAGACGAACACCACAATGTAATGCGCCAGCAAACGGCGGAACATTACCGGCAGCGGGTGTTGGATTTCGAACGTCGTTTCCTGTCCTACAAGGCCAGCCAGAAGCAACACTGAGCCGGTCCCATCTCCTCCAATCAGGCGTCGTGATGGCGGCGCCTGAAGTGTATAATTCCAGCGCATATCCTCTTGCTATTCAGAATCAATCCAGCTGGTATTTTTCATGTCATCAGTAGAACAACAAATCGAGCAGCTCCGCGAACAATTGCGCGAGCACAATTACAAGTACTACGTATTGGATGAACCCTCGATCCCCGATGTGGAATACGATCGTTTGTTCCAGCAACTGAAAAAACTGGAAACCGAACATCCGCAATGGATCACGCCCGACTCGCCTACCCAGCGGGTGGGGGATAAACCCCTGGATGCCTTTCAGCAGGTACAGCACCGGATACCCATGCTGTCGCTGGACAATGTATTCAACGAAGAGGAGCTGGTCGCCTTTGACCGTCGGCTGCGTGAACGCCTGAACCTGGAGGAAGACATAGAATACGTGTGCGAACCCAAGCTGGATGGCCTGGCCGTAAGCCTGCTCTATGAACAGGGGCTACTGGTGCAGGCGGCCACCCGGGGTGATGGCCAGGTGGGCGAGGACATCACCCAGAATATCCGCACCATCGATTCCATTCCCCTGCGGCTGCGGGGCCGTGATTTTCCGACGGTGCTGGAAGTGCGGGGTGAGGTGTTTATGCCCAAGGCAGGCTTTAAGCAACTGAATGCGAATGCCCTGGAGCAGGGGGAAAAGACCTTTGTTAACCCCCGTAATGCAGCGGCCGGCAGTCTGCGCCAACTGGATTCCAGCATCACCGCCCAGCGGCCACTGGACATGTACTGCTACAGTGTCGGCTATGTGGAGGGTGAACTGTCCTCCACCCATTTTGCCAATCTGATGATGCTGAAGCGCTGGGGGATTCGGGTCAACCCTGAAATACAGTTAGCGACCGGCGCCCCGGCCTTGCAGGCCTATCACGATCATATTCTGCAGCAGCGCGAGGCACTGGATTACGAAATTGACGGCATCGTCTACAAGGTCAACGACCTCAAGCTGCAGCGAGAACTGGGGTTTGTCTCCCGGGCGCCCCGCTGGGCCACGGCACACAAGTTTCCCGCCCAGGAAGAACTGACCAGGCTGCTGGACGTGGAGTTTCAGGTGGGCCGTACCGGGGCCATCACGCCGGTGGCGCGTTTGGAACCAGTGTTTGTGGGTGGGGTGACCGTGAGCAATGCCACTCTGCACAATATGGATGAGGTGGCGCGTATGGATGTCCGCAAGGGCGATACGGTCATCGTCCATCGGGCCGGGGATGTGATTCCGAAAGTGGTCAAAGTGGTGCTGGAACGGCGACCACCCTCGGCGGAAGCTGTGGTGCTGCCCAGTCAGTGCCCGGTCTGTGGCTCCGACATCATCAAGCCGGAAGGGGAGGCGGTCGCCCGCTGTTCCGGTGGCTTGTTCTGTCAGGCCCAGGTGAAAGAGGCCATCAAGCATTTCGCCTCGCGCAAAGCCATGGATGTGGATGGCCTGGGGGACAAACTGGTGGAACAGCTGGTGGACCAGGGCCTGATTGCCCATGTCTCTGACCTGTACCGGCTCCAGGTGGAACAGGTGGCCGCCATGGAACGCATGGGTGAGAAATCTGCCGCCAACCTGATCAAGGCCCTGGAGCACAGTAAGGCCACCACGTTGCCCCGGTTCCTGTTTGCATTGGGGATTCGGGAAGTGGGTGAGGCCACGGCCCTGAACCTGGCCAACTATTTTGGTAATCTGGACGCGCTGAAACAGGCGGATGCCGACGCGTTGCAGCAGGTGCCGGATGTGGGCCCCATTGTGGCGGATCATGTTGCCGCTTTCTTCCAGCAACCTCACAACCTGGAAATCATTGATGCATTGATTCAAGCCGGCGTGCACTGGCAGGAACAGGCAACGGTGGACCGTGATTCACTGCCGTTGGCGGGCAAAACCTACGTGCTGACCGGCACCTTGAACCAAATGACCCGGGACGATGCCAAGCAATATCTGCAGTCCCTGGGAGCAAAAGTCAGTGGCAGTGTGTCCAAGAAAAGCGATGGCGTCATTGCCGGCGAAAAAGCCGGTTCCAAGCTGGCCAAGGCTGAATCCCTGGGCGTACCGGTGTTGGATGAAGACGCGTTCATCGCATTGTTGCACGACCACGGAATCCAACCGTCTTAATGGAGGCGCTGTGTCCGAACCGATCCATCATTCAGTGGTAACTCTCAAGGAAAACCGGTTTCCCCTGTTCAGCCTGGTGCTGGTGATACTGGCATTCTGCCTGACCGGGTATATGGCCTATCTCAACTATGAAATCACCAAGGTGGCGGGCGCACAGCTGATCCGGGCGCAACAGCTGCAGGAAAGTGCCCAGAGCAAGATTCTGGACCAGTACGCCCATTTTCTTTATCAGCGCGCCGAGGCGGAGCGATTCGAGCGTTCTTTTGAAGTGCGTCAGAAGCATTACGCGGATTTTATGGGCGCGTTGTCGGATGCCTGGAACAGCGTTGGCCGCAAAAGCCGACAGGATCTGGATCAGGCATTGCATCAGTTGGCCAAATCCTATTACGGACTGGAGCCGTTCATGGACAGTGGCAGTCGTTTGTCCATGCAAAAACGCATCACCATCTTCCAAAATCTCGCCAAGCAGTTGATTGGCTATGAGCAGAACAAGCAGGGTATCATCATGGCAGACAAAACCACCATGGATCGTATGATCCGGGAATTCCAGGAATTCCTGTATCCCATGTTGTTTGAACCCGGGCGCGAGGAGGGCAAGCCGAGTGAAAGTGGTCAAGCTGAGCGGTGACGCTGTAAAACTGAAAGACCTGGGAGCCACGCCCAAGCGCAAGCTGGAAAAAGCCCGGGAAAAAATCGACGAGCTGCAATTGCAGTTGCTGCGGGCCCAGCAGGCGCTGTTCCGCGAAGGAAAACGGGTCATCATCCTGATGGAAGGCACGGATACTGCCGGCAAAGGCGGGGTTATCCGGCGCTTGACCCGGCATCTGGACCCCCGCGGCGTGCGGGTCTGGCCCATCGGCGCACCGGCCAAGTGGGAACAATCCCGTCACTATCTTTACCGCTTCTGGCAAAAGCTGCCGGAGCCCGGTGAAATCACAATCTTCGACCGTTCCTGGTACGGTCGTGTGCTGGTGGAGCGGGTGGAGGGCTTTGCCTCCGAAGCTGAGTGGGGGCGTGCCTATCGCGAACTGGCGGAGTTCGAGCGCCAGCTCACGGATGACGGTGTGGTGTTAATCAAACTGTTCCTGAATCTTTCGAAAGACGAACAGTACAACCGCTTTATGGATCGATTGCGGGAACCCACCAAGCGCTGGAAAATCACCACGGCGGATCTGGAAAGCCGTCACCACTGGAGTGCCTATCAAAACGCCTATGAGGACATGCTCAACAAGACCGCCACGAAGATTGCACCCTGGTATGTGATCCCGGCGGACAACAAGCAGTATGCCCGGGTCAAATGTCTTTCCATCATTGCCGATCAGTTGGAGCAGGTGGTGGATACCGGTCGGGTGATGATTCTGGACCCCAAGGTGATTGCCAAGGTGATAGAAGAATTCGGCGAGGATGTGCTGCGGGTGCAGCTGGCGGATGGAAGCGATGGAAAACCTGATTGAGATTCCCTGGGACCAGTTGCAGGCAGAGACATTGCAGGGCCTGGTGGAGGAATTCGTAACCCGCGACGGTACCGACTACGGCGCGGAGGAAGTGGCATTGTCCCGCAAGGTGGAACAGGTCATCAGGGGCATCAAGGCGCGAGAGTATGTGATTCTCTACGATCAGGAGATGGATAACGTGCACATCGTTACGGCCCGGGAATGGCGTGCCTCCGGCGCGCCGCAGTGATGCTGGTCAGCGGCTCGGGGTGGCTGTGGCGACTGGATCGGCGAGCAGGGTAACCCAGGACTGCTGGCGCACGTATTGAGCCAGATCTTCGGCATTGAGGGCCGGGCTGAAATAATGGCCCTGTACCACGTCACAACGGTGATCCAGCAAAAACTTCAGTTCCTCGTGGGTTTCCACACCTTCCGCTACCACTTCCAGGTTCAGGTTTTTACAGAGTTGGATAATGGTGTGAATGATGGCGGCGGCCTGCCCCTTGCGAATGCATTGGGAGACAAAGCTGCGGTCAATTTTCAGGGTGTTGAACGGGAATCGGGTCAGGTAGCTCAATGAGGAGTATCCTGTGCCAAAGTCGTCCAAAGCCACCTTGACCCCCAGGTTACGAATACCGTCCAGCGTCCGCAGCACCCGGTTGGTGTCCTCCAGCAGCACCGTTTCAGTCACTTCCACTTCCAGTTGCGAGGGCGCCAGTCGATAGGCCAGCAAGCCATTGCGAATCATCTGCACCAGCGGGCTGCCACGAAACTGAATGGGGGAGAGGTTGATGGCGATGCGGATGGGTTGCAGGCCGCTTTCGTTCCACTGCTTGGCCTGCAGACAGGCCTTGTTGATCAGCCATTCTCCCAGTTCATTGATCAGCCCGATTTCTTCCGCCATGGGGACGAATTGGGAGGGGCTGACCAAACCCCGCACCGGGTGATTCCAACGCACCAGGGCTTCCACGGATTGGATGCCGCCGTTTTTAAGGTGCAGTTTCGGTTGATAGTGCAGCTCCAGCTCGTTGTGACGGATGGCGTGGCGCAGGTCGTTTTCCACCGACAGCCGTTCCTTGGATTTGAAATCAATATCGCTGGAATAGAAATGAAAGTTATTGCGCCCCTGGGATTTGGCGAAATGCATGGCAGCGTCGGCGTTGCGCAGGATCATTTCCGACCCCAGGCCGTTGACCGGATACAGGGCGATGCCGGCGCTGGCCGTCAGCACGATGTTGTTGCCTTGCAAGGTAAATGGCGTGACCAGTTGCTTCAACATTTTCTGCACAAACAGAATGACATCATCCAGCCGCTTGAAACGATTGACCAGCACGGCAAACTGGTCCCCTTCAAGCCGGGCGATTTTGTCGGTCATGTTTTCCAACGGGGCCTGAGGGTCGATCGCGTGCATGTTCAACGCAGTGCAGCGTTCGTCATCAAATGTGCGCAACAATCGGTTGGACACTTTCTTCAGTAATTCGTCGCCGGCTTCATGGCCCAGGGAATTGTTGATACGGGTGAACAGGTCCAGGTCCAGCAGGATCACCGCCAACAGATGACCTTTTTGCCGGGCCTGCTTGATGGCGTGATCCAGATGGGTTTTGAAGAAGGTGCGATTGGGGAGTTGGGTCAGGGTATCGTAGTATGCCAGCTGCAGGATCTGGTCTTTGTGGGCGATTTCTTCAGTGATGTCGTGAATGGTGCCATACACTGAATAGTCCTTCTCGTTGTGCAGGACAAAGCGCGCTTCGTGGCGCAGGGTGCGTCCCAGGCCTGTATCTGAACTGACCCGGTGGTGCAATGTGATCCGGCCCTGGTGTTTGCTGTCGGCCTGCTGAAAATTCCGGATTATTTTAAGTCGCTCGGATTCGGGCAACTTTTCCAGCACATCCCGCACACTGGTCTTGCGATCCTCAGTAAAGCCCAGCATGCGATTGAACTCCCTGGACACCATCAGCTCGCCGGTTTTGCTGTCCCACTCCCAACTTCCCATATTAGCAATGCGTTCCGCGTGCTCCAGGATGCGCTCCCGGCGCTTGAGCGAGATCAGCGTCATACTGGCGCGGATCTGGTAACGGCAGCGTTGTACCAGAACCAGGTGATTCAACGGGTGGATTACGAAATCGGCCGCGCCAGCGTCAAACACGGTGGCGGCCAGAGTCATTTCGTTGTGGTGGGACAGCACGATGACCGGCACATTGGCCGGAGCCGCGAGCGCGGTGAGTTCGGAGCAGAGTGCGAGTCCGCCTGCCACATCCGGCAGGTCCAGATCCATTAGTACCAGATCGGGGTGCACCTGTTTGTAATACACAAGCGCCAGCTTCGCATTCCTGGCTTCCACAGTGTTGAAACCAGCTGCGCTAAGACTGTCGCTGATGGCGATGCGGCTTTCTTCATTACCGTCCACCACCAGTATGGTATGTGAATGCGAATTAACGGTATTCAAGCGCGACTCTGTTTGTGATTGTTATTGATCGGTTCGCGTTGCGGATGTAATCCATGGTGCCAAGCTAATTTTCCTCCGGCAACTGGTTTTTGCTCCAGCCCTGCATATCCCCCTGCAGATGATAGAGCTGGGTGAATCCCAGCTGGGTCAGGGTGGATTCCGCCATCTCTGCCCGCCGTCCGCTGCGGCAATAGAGTAGAAGCGGTTTGTCTTTCAAGTGGGCGATCTTTGTCAGCTCGGCGTCGATGTGGTCGTGGGGAATATTGATGGCCCCCGGCACGTGCCCGGCCTGGTACTCCTCGGGGCTGCGCACATCAATGGCGGTGATCTGCCCGGCCTGCAGTTGCCCCTGGGCCTGGGTTTGGTCCAGCTCTCCCTTATAATCCGCATAAGTCCATGGACTGGTCAAAATCAGAAGCAGGCCAAACAGATGGATACGCTTGCTGAGTGCCGTCATAGTTGACTCCCTGAATGCTGACGTTATTGCGGGTGTTGTCTTCTAATTATATTCCGAATCAGGAATCGTGCCGGGTGAATCGCAAACAGAGCTTCCCGGTCCAGTGGTTGCGGTTCCCCCGTCAGGTACGATGCGATGATTTCCGCCGCCAGGCAAGCGGAAGTGATGCCCCTGGAACCGTGACCACAACTGATCAGCAATCCATCGTGATTGGGGCCATAAGGAAAGGTGCGCTTCAAGAACCCTTTACCCAAATCGCTGAATGTCTGGGAATAGCGTTCAACGTCGGGTAAAGGTCCGATAATGGGCAAATAATCCGGTGTCTGGCAGCGAAACCCGACCCGGCCTTCAGCGTTCTCGGCAGGTGCCAGCGCCAGATCGCGAGCCAAACCGGGTAGGGTTTGCCGCAGCTGCTCCAGGTTCCAGTGATGATCTTCCGGACGCGGATGGACGCAATCCAGCCGTGGATTGAACGTCGCGCCCACACAATGAAAGCCTTCCCGTGCCGGGTTGATGTAGCCGTGGTAGTTGATGGCATGCTGCAACTGGCTCGAGGCGGTGGTGGCCGGGCAGTAGGTGATCTGGCCACGTACGGATTTCAGGGGCAGGTGCCGGGTTTGCTCAAACCGATTGCTGCCGAAGGCGTTGGCCAGGATGACCGCATCGAAGGGGCCCAGGTCATCCGCATGCCATTGGTTGTCCCGTCGCTGCAGCGCTTTGACGGCAACGGCAGTGCGCAGCTCGATGCTTTTGTGTTGCAGCAGGGTCTGGCAGAGCAACGCAGGGTTAAGCCAGCCGCCCCCAGGCAGCAACATTCCGCTCAGTTCAGTCTGAAGCCCCAGTTGTTGTTGAATCTGCTCAGGGTCTAGCCCCTGCATCAGTTCCGGTGGCCAGTATTGCTCCTGCAACAGGCTGGCCTGCTCGGCGGCTTCCTTGGCATCGAACGCCAGGCGCAGAACGCCGTTCAGGTTCCAGTCCTTACCCTCTACCGCGTCGCTGTTGCGCAGTGTGTCCAACAGGTAACGGCAGGCATACAGGTAGGCCCACTGGTAGAAGCGGTTTTGCGGTGTGTCGTGCAGGCTCAGTTTGGTGAAGGTGATGCCGGTGGGATTGCCGGAACCCTGGCTGGCAATCGTACTTGCCTGCTCCAGCACCGTGACCTGCCAGCCCCGTCGCGCCAGGCTGTTGGCTACCGTGGCACCCGCCAGGCCGGCGCCGATTACCGCCGCCCTGGTACCACTCTGCCCGGAGCCAGGATAGTGAAAGTGAAACCAGGGTTTCGCTTCCGGGGCTAACGTTTCTTCAGCCGACGCCCCCTGGAATTGGCCCCGCAGCATGTCCCGCTTGCGGCCAAAACCGGCCACCTTTGCCATCGAGAATCCGGCTTCCTGCAACCCCCGTTTCACCACGCCGGCTGCGGTGAAGGTGGCCACAGTGGTGCGTGGATGGCTGAGGCGGGCGATGTGCTGGAACAGCTCCTCTTGCCACATGCCCGGATTTTTGGCGGGAGCAAAGCCGTCCAGAAACCAGGCATCCACTCGGCCTTCCAGAGTGCTGAAGCCGGCACTGGCGTCGTCCAGAATCAGGGTCAGGGTGATATTGGCGGCGGAAAAATACAGGCGATGATAGCCCCGCACCGGAGCCGGGTATTGCTCCAGCAGAGGGCCGGAAATCCAGTCATACGACGGCCACTGGTCTGCGGCCAGGGCCAGGTCTGCCCGGGTCAGGGGGTGTTTTTCCACGCTGACAAAATGCAGGTGGGCGTCTCCCTGTAAGCGGCCTTCAGATTTGTATTGGCGCCACAGCTCGGCGGCGCAGTAAAAATTCAGGCCGGTGCCAAAGCCGGTTTCAGCGATGGTGAACTGACGCAGTCCGTTTTCGTGCCAGCGTACCTCCAAATCATTGTTCTGCAGAAACACATAGCGGGTTTCTTCGCTGCCGACCTCGCGGGAAAAGTAAACGTCCTCAAACTGATCAGACACCGGGGTACTGTTTTGCCACTCGATGCGGGCACAGGGGACGATGCGGGAGCGCGGGGCAGGCGGGGTGTCGGAAGGCGGTTGGTTCATCGGGACAAATCATTACCATGGGTTATACTGTGCGCCATCATAACACAGTCGAATCAGAGGCTTATGCTGCAGACGCTGTTACCTGTCACCGGTCCGGTGATGATATGCATTCTGGTGGGATTCTGCTGGAAGAAGCTGAACGTACCCTACGATACCGATATGGTAACCCGCTTGGTGATGTGCATCGGCGCGCCTTGCCTGGTGGTGTCAGCCATGACCAACGCGGCGGTGTCCCGAGCGGTGATTGAAGAGATGTTCTGGGTCACCCTGGTGATGGTGGTGGCCACGCTGTTGCTGGCGGCCCTGGTAATCGCCATCAGTCGGCAGTCCCTGCGCGCGTTGTTGGGGCCCATGGTGTTTCCGAACGCCGGCAACATGGGATTGCCGGTGTGCCTGTTTGCATTTGGGGAGCGGGGTCTGGTGTTGGCCATCGCGGTGTTCATGATGTTGTCCCTGGTGCATTTTACCCTGGGTATCGCCCTGGTGAGCGGACGCTCGGTCTTTCAGGAGATGATCCGAAACCCCATCATCTACTCCATCGTCACCGCGCTGGTGATGATCTACGGTGATCTGTCGCTGCCCAAGTGGGGCCAGAACACGGTGTCCCTGCTGGGGGATATGACCATTCCGCTGATGCTTATCACCTTGGGGGTAAGTCTGGCCAACATGCAGGTATCGCACCTGGGCAAGAGCGCAGTGTTCGCCCTGCTGCGGCTGGGCATCGGGGTGGCTGTCGGGGTGGGGGTGGCCACTGGATTCGGACTCACCGGGGTGGCCCGGGGGGTGGTGATCCTGCAAAGTGCCATGCCGGTGGCGGTGTTCAACTATCTGTTCGCCCTGCGCTATGGGCGTGAACCGCAGGTGGTGGCGGGCATGGTGGTGATCTCCACCCTGTTGTCCTTCGTGTTGCTGCCGTTGCTACTAGTGTATGTCGTCTAGGTTGTTATCCCTGGGTCAGGTGTCCGCCGACAGTCGTTCCAGCATCATCTGGTTCATGGCATACAACTGATCGCGGACCACCGCGCTGGCCTGGTCCATCACCGCCAAATGGCCGTCAATGATCTCGGTGCCCATCAGGAACAGCTTGTGACTGGGCACCTGGAAGGTTCTTTCCGAGTCCATCTCGTGGCCCAGCAGGCTGATAAAGTAATTCAGCTTCATGTTCAGGTTGGGCAGGGATTTCAGGCCGGGAATGCAGGGTAGGTATTGGCTCGAAATCAATTGAATGTTCTGGTCAAAACGCTCCTTGCGATAACGGAATTCCTGCAACCAGAAAGTCACCCGCGCTCCCAGTTCCTTGTCGGTATGACCGATGACGGCCATGTGGGTGCCGATACCGCGAATCCGCGCCAGGTACTCCACCAGTTCATACAGGTCGATCACGCAGGTCTGCACCAGGCCATGCAGGGGGTAGGTGAAGCTGTTGTCGGCCCGGCTGCGCAGCGCCTCGTTGTGCTCCAGCCCCGCCGGCGTCGCCAACACCTGCTCTGACAGCTGGCGGGTGATGCGGATAATCAATTCCAGCAGGTGGGAGTGGAATTCGAAGCTGTGGTGCAGATCGTCGTTCTCCCAATCCTTGATGATCGTGAGCCAACCCAGGGTGAGTTGCTCGTAATCATTGTCGGCCAGGGGTTTACCGGCCGAGTTATTAAGGCACTGCAGGTATTCAAACTGGGCGGATGTCTGTTTTTGGAGCGCCTGGACCTGGTTGCGGAAGCTGGTATCGCCCCCCAACAGTGCAAGCGTTGCACCACGATGGCGCTGAATGAACCGGCTAAGGTTTAAAATTGTAACCATCAAATCCAGCTGTGCTGTTCTCAACTGGTGAGTTTTGAATAAATCTTGAGCTAAAGTGCTGTCGCTTGTAGGGTTTTCCGGCATATCAGCGTCTTGTAAACAATGTTCTATCTGGCCCATCACACGTATCAACCGTTGGAATGTTCTGCTTTCCTGTCCTTTGGGGAGCATTAACGCAATAGTTATGCCAGACTATGGCTGACTATTTATTACACACTATCAACAGAGGATACAATAATTGTATACTCGGTCGGCTCGCTTTCAGGTAGTGTGTTTTTTCAAATAATTAGATTCATGATGGGGCACAATGTTCAATTCCCTGACGCATCCGCTGTCGTTGTTGCTGGGTGTGTTGTTCCTGTTTCTGTCCGGTTCAGGGTGGGCAGAGAATAATCCGACCTTTCGGGTTTCTCCCGATTACCAGTATCTGGTGGATGAGACCGGAGACCTGTCTTTGCGTGACATATTGGATACGCCGCAGACCTGGTCAGTCTCCCGCTTTCCCGGCTCCGTGCAACAAGGGTACGTTGGCGATACGCTGTGGCTGCGATTCAGTATTACTGTTAACAGTATAAAGCCTTTGCGCATGTACATGGAGTTGGCCACCCCGTTTCTGGATTATGTGGATTTCTATCTGGTGCAACCCACCCCGCAGGGCAAAAACCTGCTGGCGCATGGCATCGGCGGTGATCATCAGGCGTTCATTGCCCAGGATTTGGAGCACCGTTTTCCCATTTTTCCCATCAATGTGTCCCAGGCGGGTGACTACGAGGTCTATGTCCGTTTGAGCAGCGACAGTGCCATGATTTTCCCTGTGAACTTCCGCACCCCGGAAGGGTTTTTCCAGTCGGAGTTTCGTGCCCAGGCATTCTATGGCTTGTTCTTCGGTATGATGTCGGTGCTGGCATTTTATAACGCTTACGTGTGGTACTTTTTGCGGGATCGCACCAATCTGTTCAACATGGCGTTCATCGTGTCCGCCATGCTCTATCAGGCCAGTATCAGCGGATTCGGTTCTCTGTACCTGTGGGGCTCGCAGGTGTTCCTGAATGACAAGAGCTATGGGTTGGGTATCCTCTCCACTATCTTTTTTGCCGGCCACTTCGCGGTTCTGTTTATCGACCTGAAAAACCGGATTCCCTGGCTGGCAAGGCTGACGCGGTTCTTCGTTACGATGTTTGGGCTGGGGGTGATTCCGGTGGTGTTGTTCCCTGAGCGCCTGGTATTGCCGTTTATCTATCCCCTGGAAATGTTGGTGTGCATCTACGCTATTTTTGTGCTCACCCATCAATGCTTCACCGATAATTATTGGGCGCGCTATCTCATGGCCGGTTGGTCAGTGTTAATCACAGGGACCTGTTTTTACGTGGCAGCGCAACTGGAATGGATCCAGTTTTCGGTGGCGATCGAATACATTCACGCTGCTGGCCTGTCATTAGGAAATCTGATGGTCACCTCCGCTTTGGCAGCACGCATGCAACGGGAGCGCAGTGAGAAAAACCGGGCCCTCAAACAGGCACTGGACCTGGCCCAGGAAGTGACTGAACTGACCCGGGAGAAAGAGCAGATTGCAGCATCGGCGCGTGATGAGCTGGAGCGCCGAGTGGATCAGAAAACCCGTGACCTGAGCGCCATGCTCGATCAGCTTAAACAGAGTAACGAAAAACTGGCCCAGGACACCCTCACAGACGCCTTGACCGGGGTGGGTAACCGTCGTTATCTGGATACCTGTTTTCCTGAATTGATCCGACAATGCCAGCAGACCCGGTCCTCGCTGGGGATTCTGGTGATTGACGCCGACCATTTCAAAAAGATCAACGATCAGTTCGGGCATCTGGTCGGGGATGAATGCCTTAAGAAAATTGCGGTCATTTTGCAGCGCTTTTCCCGCCGCAACCTGGACGTTCTGGTTCGCTACGGCGGGGAAGAGTTTATCCTGTTGCTGCCGGCCACTGATGAAGCCGCTGGACAAAAAGTGGCGGAGTCCATTCGCAGTCATATTCAGTTTGCCTCATTTTGGCACAGCAAGCGTCGCATTCCGGTCACTGTGAGCATTGGCGTCCACAGCGTCATTCCCGATGGCCGTGAGACCGCCGAAAAACTCTTGGTGAAAGCAGACGAAGCACTGTATCGCGCCAAAAAGAACGGTCGTAATTGTGTTGAGGTTTATCAACCGGAGCAGGAAGCGGCTAACCCTTGATTCAGGGCTCTGTTCTCTTCATTATGGAGGGAATGTGAAATCACAGGATGCCGCCATGACTGAGCCCGATGCCCATGCCCCGCTGCGACAGGATGTCCGTCGATTGGGGCGTTTGTTGGGAAACACACTTCAGGAGCAGGAAAGCCCGGTTCTTCTGGAACTGGTGGAAGAGATTCGCAAGCTGGCCAAGCATGCCCGCGCCGGTCATGAAGACCAATCGCAAAAACTGTCAGAAAAACTGTCCCGCCTGGAACCGGAGCTACTGGTGCCAGTGGCCAGGGCGTTCAGTCACTTTTTGAACCTGGCGAACCTGGCGGAGCAGTATCACCGGGTGCGCCGTCGCCGTGAGTATCAACAGAGCCAGCGCAAAAACCAGCGTGCCACTATGGCGGAGCTGCACCCACGTCTGCAACGGGCCAAAATCTCCGATGATCAGTTGTTCGCATCCTTGCAGGAGCTGTCCATCGATCTGGTGTTGACGGCCCACCCGACGGAAGTCACCCGGCGCACCCTGATCCGCAAATACGACGACATCACCGATTGTCTGGAAAAACTCGATACAGTCAATCTGACCGACATCGAACGCAACCGGGTGATGGAAACTCTGAAACGAAAAATTGTTTCGGCCTGGCAATCGGATGAAATCCGCCAGGAGCGACCCAGCCCGGTGGACGAAGCGCGCTGGGGGTTCGTCACGATTGAGCAAACTCTGTGGAGTGCGGTGCCGGAATACCTGCGGGAGCTGGACGAATGGTGTCAGGCAAACCTCGATCGCAGTCTGCCCATGGATTTCGCGCCGTTCACGTTTTCATCCTGGATGGGCGGGGATCGCGACGGCAATCCTAATGTCACAGCCAACGTCACCCGGGAGGTGCTTACCCTGGCCCGCTGGATGGCGGCAGATTTGTTGAGCCATGACTTCGAAGATCTGTTGATGGTGCTGTCGGCTGTGCATTGTACCGACGAACTGCGCGCGGTGGTAGGGGATACCCGCGAACCCTATCGGGCGCTCATCAAACCTCTGCGGGATCGCCTGTTCGCCACCAAAGACTATCTCAATGCCCAGCTGGCCGGCGAAGAGTGGCATGGGGAGCCGCCGATCCTGGATCAGGAGGAGCTCCTGGAACCCCTCAAGTTATGCCATCGTTCCCTGATGGAATGCGGCATTGCCGAAATTGCCAACGGTGAGTTGCTGGACACCATTCGTCGTATCAACACCTTTGGGGTGACCTTGCTCCGTCTGGATATCCGGCAGGAATCCACCCGCCATGCCGACACCATGGCGGCTATCACCCAAGCCATCGGGCTGGGTGATTACAATCAATGGAGCGAGGAAGAGAAACAGCGGTTTCTGATTGCCGAGCTCAACAGTCAGCGCCCCTTGATTCCACGTCATTTGCGTTGCAGCGACGAAGTGCAGGAAGTGCTGGATACCTTCCGCATGCTGGCGGACCAATCCTACGATGCCCTCGGCGCCTATGTTATTTCCATGGCCCACGTGCCTTCCGATGTATTGGCGGTTCTGCTGCTGCAGAAAGAGGCGGGCCTGGAACGGCTGATGCGGGTGGTCCCTCTGTTTGAAACCCTGGATGACCTGGAGCGTGCCCGGGCGACCCTGCACAGTCTGTTTGAAATCGACTGGTACCGTCAGCACATTCAGGGCCAGCAGGAGGTCATGATTGGCTATTCGGATTCGGCGAAAGATGGGGGCTTTCTGGCGGCGGCCTGGGTGCAATATCAGGCTCAGGAACAGTTGACGGCGCTGTGTCAGGAGTACCAGGTTCGATTGACCCTGTTCCACGGTCGCGGCGGCTCCACCAGTCGCGGTGGAGCACCTTCCCACGAGGCCATACTCTCCCAGCCGCCTGGCGCCGTGAATGGCCGCATCCGGATAACGGAGCAGGGTGAGGTGATCCGTGCCAAGTTTACACCCTTCGGGGTGGCCATCCGTACCTTGCAGCGTTATATCGCCGCCACTCTGGAAGCCACCTTGCTGGAGCAGCCAGCCCCGGCCCCGGAGTGGCGGGATACTATGGCCGGCCTGGCAAAAACCGGCATGGAATCCTATCGCCGTCTGGTGCGGGAAGATCCCCGTTTTCTGAGTTATTTCCGCCACGCCACCCCGGAGCAGGAGCTGCAGCGCTTACCCTTGGGCAGTCGCCCCGCCAAACGGCGTAAGGACGGGGGGATCGAAACCCTGCGCGCCATCCCTTGGGTATTTGCCTGGACCCAGATGCGATTGATGTTGCCGGGCTGGCTGGGGGCGGACGATGCCTTCCAGCAAGCCCTGCAGAAAGGCAAAGGGGATCTGCTGCATGAAATGTATGAGCGCTGGCCGTTCTTCCGCATGATAGTGGGTATGCTGGAAATGGTGCTGGCCAAGTCCGACCCGCAGATCGCAGCTTATTATGAACGACGACTGGCGCAGCCCGGGGACCGTCAGTTGGGCCAGGAACTGCGCTCCCGGTTGGCGGATATGGTGGATCTGGTGAATACCATCACCGGCCATAGCATGCTGTTGCAGAACAATGCGGTGATTCGGCGGTCTATAGAAGTGCGTAACCCCTACCTGGACCCCTTGCACATGCTGCAGGTGGAGCTGATGCGGGCCGGTCGTTTGAAATCTGCCGAGCAGGCTGAGGAGACCCGGGCGCTGATGATCACCGTAGCCGGGATTGCGGCGGGGATGCGCAACACCGGATAGTTGAGTTTTTCGATGCTGGCTGTTTAAATGCATCGCCTTGGGCCTGCGAGTCAATCCCGCAGGCCTAGTTTGTTTTGGAGATCTGAATGAATTTTATGCGTGTTGGCGTGATGGCGGGTATGGTGCTGGCAGCCGGTTGTGGTGGTGGTTCCGATGATGATGATAAAGCCCCACGGGACCCCTATGTGGAATTTCGTGTCAATGGCGTCCTGGATGCCAAAAGTGTCAACCTGGACTGGGTTGAAATCTCCTCGGATGATGATGACGGTGGCTTCTGTAATCCGGACGGTTTTGACAATGGTCAGGCTGTTCTGGACAGCTCAGATGCAGGCTATTGTTCTCGATCGGTAACCAGCATCGCCTTTTCGGCGAGATTCACCAATCCCACCTACGAAAGCATCGATGTTGATTACAAAGGCCTGGGTATGGAAGTCCATATCTACCGTTATGATGGCGGCGTAGAAGGGGAGGAAGTCTGGAATTCAAGCTACTACAGGCAGCGCTTGGTACTTGAGTCACAGGAGGATGACCCTTCGCTGGAGAATTTTGACCCGGAAGAGGTGACTACGCGCACCCTGAAAGCCAGCGATTCTGTGCCCAACTATGCCAACTTCATTACTGTTGTCTTCGAAGGCGACCAGCTTTTCAATGTGAATTCGTATCCTGACTATATTCCCGCAGATGCAGAATTAGCCCTGAATGAGATGAAAACGCCCGTCACTCAGGAATGTGATTGGGCTTTGCGCGTCAATTCAACGGGAACGGCCTATCAAAAGGTGCGATGCCTGGGTACGGAACTGTTGCCTGAGCCCGGCACGGGGACCGATCCCATACAGTTCCTGGCGCGGGTAACATTCAGTTTCAAAGGCTTTACTGACCAGCGTGATGACATCATCATCACGCTGAATCCGCCTGACTGAAGCCAGGATTTGAGAATTAGGGGAATACCAATGTCGCAGCCACGCGGAGCAATCTCACGCGTTGGCCGCGACCAAGGTCCTCACGCAATCAGCTTATGCGTGGCTTCGTTGATGTCTTTGCCAAGGTAGTAAGTGCTGCTCAGCAAAGCGGGTACCATCAGCAGTCCGAAAACCACCATGGTGAACAAGGATGCGTCCACGAGGAACAATCCCCAAAATCCACCAACGGTTAATGCCAGAACTGCCATGAAAGACAGGCTGTCGATAGCCAGTTGTCTTACAGTTGATGTTGCCAGTTTCATAGTGAACTCCTTTGTGTATCTGACACAACATGTAATAAGCCAGACTCTGCTAACCCGATAACGTGACTGTTTACTTATTGGAGTTCTGGTTCACGTTACCTTTACCAAGTTAGGCTAGTGATTAGCCGTCCTTAGATTTATAGGTTAACAAACTCACTGTTTCCAGTGATTGCGATCAATTCTAATTTCAATATTTAGAATGATCAGCCTAATCCATCTTATCAATGTGTGTTTACCGTTCAATGAAGGTTAAGCAGGTTGCTTTTTCAGCTTCATTGTTTACAAGTGTACACCATAATTATGGGAAGTCTAGTAACTAATTCACGTTTTATATGTTTCCAAAGGTAACAGTTGCGGTAACAGAGTGCCTTGGTCGTTTTGGTCACAACCCCTGAGCGGTGAGGTCATTGCGCAGCTACTGCAAAAGGCGCAAGGTATGCAGCCTGAGTGTCCAGTGGGTCATGTTGCCGCTTTGGGTCAAGGTGCCATTTACAGCTGGGCTCACATCAAAAACAAAGAGGATTGGTTGAATGTCTACAGAAGCCTATGTCTTTGATGCGGTGCGTTCACCGCGCTCAAAGGGCAAAAAGGATGGGTCACTGCACCAGGTGAAGCCCGTTGATTTGGTGGTTAACCTGCTGAATGCTCTGACCGAGCGTAACCCCGGCCTGGACACTTCCCAGGTGGAAGACCTGGTAATGGGCTGCGTGAGCCCGGTGGGCGAGCAGGGTTCTGTTATTCCCAAAACTGCGCTGATGAAGGCCGGTTGGGACACGGTGGTAGCCGGTGTTCAAGTCAACCGTTACTGTGCATCCGGTCTGGAAGCCGTCAACCTGGCCGCTCAGAAAGTGGCGTCCGGCTGGGAAGACCTGGTCATCGCCGGCGGTGTGGAAGCCATGTCCCGGGTACCCATGGGCTCTGATGGCGGCGCCTGGGCCTCTGACCCGCAGACCAACCTGATGACTTCCTTTGTTACCCAGGGTATCTCGGCGGACCTGATTGCCACCATCGAAGGTTTCAGCCGGGAAGATGTGGACAATTTTGCCTACAACTCTCAGATGAAAGCGGGCGCGGCGCAGAAAGCCGGTCACTTCGACAAATCCGTGATTCCCGTACGGGACATGAACGGCCTGGTGATTCTGGAGAAAGACGATTACCTGCGCCCCAGCACTACCGTTGAAGGTCTGAATGCCCTGAACCCTTCTTTCCAGATGATGGGTGACATGGGCTTCGACAGCGTGGCCCTGCAGAAATATCACTGGGTAGAACGCATCAACCACATCCACACGCCTGGTAACTCATCCGGTATCGTGGACGGTTCCTCGCTGGTGGTGATCGGTTCTGAAGCCAAAGGTAAGGAAATGGGTATGACCCCCCGCGGTCGTATCGTTGCCACCGCCATCACCTCCACGGACCCCACCATCATGCTGACCGGTCCTGCTCCGGCGGCCAACAAGGCCCTGGCCAAAGCCGGCCTGACCTACGACGACATCGACCTGTTCGAAGTGAACGAAGCCTTTGCCTCTGTGGTGATGCGCTTCATGAAGGAAACCGGTGTACCCGCCGAGAAGGTCAACGTGAACGGCGGTTCCATTGCCTTGGGTCATCCGCTGGGAGCTACTGGTGCCATGATTCTGGGCACTGTGCTGGACGAGCTGGAGCGTCGAAATCTGAAACGCGGTCTGTGTACTCTCTGCGTGGGTGCAGGCATGGGTATCGCAACCATCATTGAGCGCGTATAAGGACCGGGAGAAAGATAATGAGTGAAGCTATTCGTTACGAAAAAGACAGTGACAATATCGTCGTATTGACGATGGACATGCCTGGCCAGTCCGCCAACACCATGAATGAGACGTATGCCAAGTCCATGGACGAGTGCATCGCGCGCCTGGAGCAGGAAGAAAACCTGGCGGGTGTGGTGATCACTTCTGCCAAGAAGACTTTCTTTGCCGGTGGCGACCTGCGTGACCTGGTGAAAGCCACTCCTGAAACTGCCCAGGCATTCCTGGACAATTCCATGGGTGTGAAGGCGCAGTTGCGTCGTCTGGAAAAAATCCAGGCGCCTGTGGTTGCTGCCATTAATGGAGCAGCGTTGGGTGGCGGTTACGAGATTTGCCTGGCCTGTAACTATCGCGTGGCCATCAACGATCCCAAGACCAAAATCGGTCTGCCGGAAGTGGGCCTGGGCCTGTTGCCCGGCGGCGGCGGTGTGGTGCGTTTGACTCGCCTGCTGGGCTTCGAAGCAGCTGCACCGTTCCTGATGGAAGGCAAGCAGGTGAACCCGGAAGGCGCCTTGAAAGCTGGCCTGATTCACGAGCTGGCCGACAGCGCAGAAGACATGCTGGCCAAGGCGAAAGCCTGGTGTAAAGCCAATCCACAAGTACTGCAGCCCTGGGATACCAAAGGCTACAAAGTACCTGGCGGTACCCCTGCCAGCCCGGCGTTGGCCATGAAACTGCCTATCGTTCCGGCGATGCTGAAGGCTAAAACCAAAGGCTGCTATCCGGCTCCGGAAAACATCCTGTGTGCCGCAGTGGAATCCCTGCAGGTGGACGTGGACACCGCGTTCATCATCGAAGGCCGTTACTTCACTGAGTTGGCGGTGGGTCCGGTTTCCACCAACATGATCACGGCGTTTTTCTTCAACCTGCAGCAGATCAACAAAGGCGGCAGCCGTCCCCAGGGCTTCGATAAGTACACCACCAAGAAAGTGGGTATCCTGGGCGCGGGTATGATGGGTGCGGGTATTGCGTACTCGTCTGCCATGGCAGGTATCGAAGTTGTGTTGAAAGATATCTCCGACGAAAACGCACAGAAAGGCAAGGATTACAGCAAGAAGCTGTTGGACAAAGCCATTTCCCGCGGCAAGATGACCCAGGAGAAAGCCGATGCCGTGTTGAGCCTGATCAAGCCGACCGCCAATGCGGAAGACCTGCAGGGCTGTGATCTGGTAATCGAAGCAGTGTTCGAGAAAACGGAACTGAAAGCGGCGGTAACTCAGGAAGCGGAAGCGCAAATGCTGCCTACCGGTGTGATGGCGTCCAACACGTCCAGTCTGCCGATTACCGGTTTGGCGCAGGCTTCCTGCCGTCCCGCCAACTTCATCGGTCTGCACTTCTTCTCTCCGGTGGATAAAATGCCGCTGGTTGAGATCATCTGCGGTAAAGAGACTTCCGACGAAGCGCTGGCCAAGTCCATCGACTATGTGCTGCAAATCCGCAAAACACCTATCGTGGTCAACGATGCCCGCGGGTTCTTCACCACCCGCGTGATCGGTACTTATGTTAACGAGGGCTTGGGCATGCTGGCTGAAGGCCTGAGCCCGGCTTCCATCGAGATGGCCGCGTCCTGCGCCGGTTTCCCGGTGGGCACCCTGGCCATCAGCGACGAGCTGAACCTGCAGACCATGCGCAACATTCGCCTGGCGACTGAAGCCGCCCTCAAAGCAGAAGGCAAAGAGCTGCAGAAAGGCTCGTCTGACGCCGTTATCGATCGCATGATTGATGAATTCGACCGCGCCGGTAAGCTGGCAGGCAAGGGCTTCTATGACTATCCGCAGGGTGGTAAGAAGACATTGTGGCCTGGATTGAAGGATGCCTTTGGTGCCGGCAGCAACGACATTCCGTTTGAGGACATGAAAGAGCGCTTCCTGTTCGTTCAGTCCCTGGAGACCGTTCGCTGCATGGAAGAGGGTGTGATCGAGAAAGTGGCGGATGCCAACATCGGTTCCATCTTCGGCATTGGCTTCCCCGGTTGGACCGGTGGTGTGGTGCAGTACATTAACCAGTATGGTCTGCGTGAGTTTGTTGCCCGCGCCCAGGAACTGGCTGACAAGTACGGTGAGCGTTTTGCTCCTCCTGCCTTGCTGGTGGAAAAAGCCGAGAAGGGCGAACTGTTCGAATAAGTTTGTTCTGATCAAAAAAAGCCCGCCCCGATCTCAGGGCGGGCTTTTTTGTGTCCGTTGTAAACAAGTCACAAACCGGTTTGGGGATATTTCACTGCGCTGCAGTGTGGTTCGGTATTAGTCTGGGTGTCCGTAACAGGTTGATTGCCGCAGAGGGATATCATGAGCCAATTTTACCAACGGGTCTGCCAACAGTGTCTGTTCACTCTGGTGTTGCTGCTGTGTCCGGTGTTGGCACAGGCCTATCTGCCGGGTACCATCCAACGGGTGTCCATCGCCCCAAAAAATGCGGAGCCCAATGCAGCCAGTGAGAGTCCCGCCGTGGATAATGATGGCAGTCATGTGGCCTTTTTATCTCGCGCGACCAACATGACGTCGATTCCGGTTCCCGCAAATACCCGCCAGGCTTATCTGCGTGACATGAACAATGGCAGCGTCCAGCTGGTGTCCCTGAATCCGGATGGCAACCCACTGTCAACCGGGGTGCAGGAAGTGGATATCAGTGGTGATGGGCAGTTTGTGATTTTTACCTCTCAGTATGTCACAGGCCCACCCAAGAGTTTTCCTTCTGAGCTGTACATTCGGGACGTGGCAGCCCAGACCACCACCCGCATCACTGACTACACCAGTTACAACGGTTTTGTGGATGACGGCATTGCCATCAGCAGCGATGGGCGCTATGTCTCGTTTTCCGGTTACCGTTCCAATCTGGTGCCGGATCTGGACAACACCACCATGTACGTTTTTCGCTGGGACCGCCTGACCGGGGTGACCGAGGTGGCGTCCCGTTCTTATTTCGGGGAGCCGGTGTATGGGCGCGGCCTGACCGATATCAGTGAGGACGGCCGGTTTGTGCTGTATGAATCCCCACGCCCGGACATTACCTTTGGCGATACCAACGATGGCAATGATGTATTTGTTCGGGATATGGAAAAGGGTATCAACCTGCGCGCCTCTTTGGCCAATGATGGCAGCCAGTTTGATTTCTATATTATGCCAGCCCGTTTGAGTGGCAACGGACGTTATGTGGCGATGATGATTCTGGATGATGGAAAAGACCTCATGTATCCGGATTCCAACACGGGCATCAGCCTGGACGGCTATGTGCGCGATCTGATGCTGAATACCACCCGCAGGGTCACCATCTCCACTGAAGGATATGAGGCCAATGATTACAACAGTGGCGTGGTCTCCATCAGCCAGGATGGCCAGGTGGCGGTGTTTGAATCCCTGTCCAGTAACTTTGACCATGGGGATACCAACGGGGATTGGGATGTGTTTGTTCGGGATGTCGCGAATGGGCATACCGATCGGGTTTCCCGCAGCATGAATGGAAATTTTTCCGGAAATCTTGGTTCCTATACCGCAGTGATCAGCGATGATGGAACCCATGTGGCATTTGCCTCCAAAGCCAGCGATCTGGTGGGTGGAGACAATAATCATGTGGCCGATGTGTTCATCGCTACGCTGGTAGAGGGCACTCATATTCCCCGCTATCGGTTTAAGTGGCCACTGGAATACAATCCCTGGGTGAACCCGTATTTCAAGGATTTGGTGGAGAAGGTGTTGCTGGATCATGACCACAACCCCAGAACCAAGCCGGTGGCCGTGCTGGACTATGAAGTCACCCAGTGGCGGGAGAGCCTGCTGCAGGTGGGGAGTTGCCTGTTACCGATCCCCGCCAACGAGGAGCAGTTCACTCATATGCTGCTTGAAGGCAAGTACATCAGTGCAGAAGGCGAAGAGAGTGAATGGGTGGATGGTTGCTTGCCTGATGCGGTTCTTGGCGCGATTCGGGCGGAATTGCGCTAGCACTCAATCACGCGACAATTCAACCAACCTACAGTCCAAACAGAAATCCCAATTGGAGTACGTCCACGTCCTCATCGATGACGGTGTACTCCAGTTCTGTGCGCAACCGGCCCTGCATTGTCAGGCCCAATCCCACACCATAGACAGTGGCGCCGTCATCCCTGGAGAGTGTGTTGGTGCAGAGGCTGTAGGGGCACTTCAGATTGGTCGCATCCACCCGATTGACGGAAACGCCCAACTTCAATTTGCCATAGAAAGAACCCGGTGTGCGATACACACCGTAGGCGCCCAGATGTTGAATCCGAATTTGCCCGCCTGTGATGGTATCCCCGTCGTAGTCGAATTCTGCCTTACCGCTGTCACCGTACTCGAACTCCAGGGCAAGCCCTTTGCGCAAGTCAAGATTGCCGAGTAGGGAGAAACCATGGCCATCCTCCGTTCGGGAAGCCTGGTCCAGGGTGAAATCGTATTGTCCGTATTTGGCTCCCAGAAAAAACGTGCTTTCCTGCGCGTACAGAGGGCTGTTCAACATACAGAACGTGGTCAGCAGTGTGATGGCAAGTGAGGACAGTTTCATGGGGAGGTCCGGACTACAACAAACGGTGTTCATCAAGAGAAAGCATTGTAACGGAAAAGTTGCACCTGGAACGTCACGGTGTGAATCAGGGATACAGACTTTTTGTTCCGTTTGGCGGGAGTTTTGTAATTGCGCGCTTTGGAATCAGGCATCAGCAGCGGTGCTATACTGGTGGCAAACGAGGGGAAAGCATGGCGCGTCAATTCTGTAAATATCATCCGTTGGAACCGGCGATGTGGTATAGCACCCAGCGCCATATTGCCTATTGTGAACGCTGTGTTGACAGTGGCGAGACGCTGGGTGGCCTGGGGCAGGCCAAGTGCTTCACCACCGGGGAGGAGCTGGATTACCTTGGCAGCTCCAACACCGCCCAGCCATTCTGGGATCGCCTGGGTGTGTTTTTCCGCTATCCATTGAAACAGGACAGCCTGCTGGTCATTGCGGTGTTTATGGTGCTGACCTGGGTGTTGGTGGGGTTGACGGACATCACCTCTTTTGTGTTTTTCGTGATCGGGGGATTGTTGCTCCTGGCCTGCATAACCCGCTATGGTTTTATGATCATTGAGCACACCGCAGAAGGTCGATTTGACCCACCAACACTGCAGGAGACGTTCTCAGAATCCGGTTTCAGTGTGCTGTTCCAGCAGGTGGTGGTGCAACTGGTCTTTGCCGGTTTCACCATTCTGGTGGCGATGTTAAACAGCAGTTTTCTGGATGTGCTTGCCAATGCTCTGGTGATCTTCGTGGCACCCGCCAGCATGATGATTCTGGCTACGGAAAAATCCATTTCCTCGGCCATTTCCCCAGCAGCCATCTCCCATCTGATTCGTGGTATCGGCTGGTCCTATCTGTTGTTGTACGCCTTTTTGTTTCTGCTGCTGGGGGCCGAGGCCGCGCTGTTCGAAGTATTTGCAGAAGAGGTTTCTGCTGAGTTGTTCATCCCGGTGTTTGTGGGGGTGACCCTGTATTTCCTGATGGTGGGCTATCACCTGATGGGCTACGTGATTTTCCAGTATCAGTCCGAGATTGGCTTCATCGCCGAAGACCAGCAGGCCAGGGAGCGCCGCCGCCGCACCGTGGAGCCGGTGGACGCCAAATCAGAAATCCTGGTGAAGGAAGGGCAGTATCAGCAAGCGGCGGAAGTGCTGACCCGCTATCTGATGGCCAACCCCAACAGCGTGCGTCATCATGACAAGTTGTCCCGTTTGTTGCTGGCCATGGAGGATAAGGAGCAGGCCCTGGCCCATGGGCAGCGGTATATGGTGGTGCTGAATGGGTTGGGGGATGATTCGCGCCTGTACTTTCTGTTTGGCAGTTACCAGGCGCTGGACCCGGCGTTTACTCCGGATGATCCCGAAGTGGTGCTGAACCTGGCGCACCAGTTTTTCAATCGGGGCAAGTACAAGCCGGTGTGCCAGTTGCTGGCCAACCTGCATAAAAGCGCCCCTCATTATGACCGGATCCCGGAGGCCTACCTGCTGGTGGCCAGGGCACTGGTGGAAGGGTTCCAGCACACCCAAAAAGCCACCCAATATCTGAAGTTCATCAAGGCCAAGTATCCGGATTTCAAGGAATTGGCGGAGGTTGAGCAATTATTGGCCCAATGTGGCGCTTGAAATTCACCGGCTTGACAGCAATATAGAGGGAAGACCTGTTATACGCCGGAGGTACGATGACCGGTTCCACTGTTGTTGGGGGTGCCGACGGTCTCGATCCCGCCAGCCCCTTCATTCATCCCACCGAATACTGGCACAGCCTGCCGGATGGTCGCGTTCAATGTGACCTGTGTCCCCGTGCCTGTTCGCTGCGGGAAGGACAGAGGGGGCTGTGTTTTGTGCGGGCCAACCTGAACGGGGCGGTGGTATCCACCACTTACGGACGTTCCAGCGGGTTTTGCGTGGACCCAATCGAGAAGAAACCCCTCAATCACTTCTACCCCGGATCTTCGGTGTTGTCGTTCGGTACGGCCGGTTGCAACCTGTCCTGCAAGTTCTGCCAGAATTGGGACATCTCGAAATCCCGGCAAATGGACACCCTGGCCAGCCAGGCCGCTCCCGAGCGGATTGCCAGGGCAGCGGTGGATGCCGGTTGTCGCAGTGTGGCCTATACCTACAATGACCCGGTGATTTTTCAGGAGTACGCCGTAGATGTGGCACAAGCCTGCCGGGAGCTTGGCGTGCTGTCGGTGGCGGTGTCGGCGGGATATCATTGCCCTGAACCCAGGCAGCGTTTTTATCAGCACATGGATGCCGCCAACATCGATCTAAAATCGTTTAATGAAGAGTTCTACTGGAAGTTGACCGGTGCCCATCTGGCGCCGGTGCTGGACACCCTGCAATATATCCATCATGAGACGTCCACCTGGCTGGAGATCACCACGCTGGTGATCCCGGATCACAACGACTCGGTTGCCGAGCTGGAGTCCATGTGTTCCTGGATTCGTGAGCAGTTGGGTCCACAGGTGCCGTTGCATTTTTCCGCCTTTCACCCGGATTACAAGATGACCGGGGTGCCCGCCACACCCAGGGCGACTTTGCTCAAAGCCCGCGACATCGCCATCGAGCAGGGGTTACAGTTTGTGTATACCGGTAATGTTCACCATCGGCAGGGCGACACGACGTTTTGTCCCGGTTGCGGTGAGGCCGTGATCGTGCGTGACTGGTATGAGCTGACTCAATGGGGGCTGAATGCAGAGTCCGCTTGCCGGCACTGCGGGACCACCATCGCCGGGCGCTTTGACGCTCAACCGGGTCACTGGGGCAGAAAGCGACGGGGAATTGAGATCACTGAGTGATCTGGAAGTGTTGCTCGCCGGGTACGGTGGGTATCTCCCGCGGCACACAGCTCTGTACCCGGGCCTGTTCAGGGCCTTGTCTTGCCCAGGCCAGAAGATTCTCAACCTGCTCAGGGCTGCCCTGGGCTTCCAGCTCCACGCTTCCATCCGCTCGATTGCGTACCCAGCCGGTTACACCGATCTCCAGGGCGCGTTCCCGGGTAGAGGCCCGGTAGTAGACGCCCTGCACCCGGCCGCTGACCACGGCGTGGATTCGAATTTGCTCGCTCATCGTCTGTTCCTGTGCAGTCCCGGTAACCTGTTCCTGCTAATATACTTCAGACTGATTGGCCACTTGAAGGGGACATCCTGTTGATGAAGACTATTTTGATTACCGGCGCCGGTTCCGGTATTGGGCGGGCGGTGGCAAGCCTGCTGTATGAAGATGGCTGGAATCTGGGGTTGCTGGATATCAACCGGGAGCCGTTGGCGGAGTTGAGCGGTCACTGGGATCCGGGCCGGTACTCCATCCAGGTGGCGGATGTGACCAATGCCGATATGGTTTCCACCGCCCTTGGCGCTTACATGCAGACGGTGCCCCACCTGGATGTGCTGTTCAACTGCGCAGGGGTGTTGGAGATCGGGGATTTTGAATCCATTGACCTGCATCGGCACCACCAGATTCTGGATATCAACAACCGGGGCTTGTTGAACTGCACTTATGTGGCGTTCCCATATTTGCGGGATACCAAGGGAGCCAGGGTCATCAATATGTCTTCCGCTTCTTCGCTGTTTGGGGTGCCGGGCTTTGCCAGCTACTCGGCGTCCAAATTCTGGGTGAAGGGGTTTACTGAATCGCTCAATGTGGAGTGGGCCCGCCACGACATCACGGTAATGGATATCGAGCCACCCTTTGTGAGGACGCCGATGCTGGCTGGAAAGGAAAGTCAGATCATCCAACGCCTGGGGGTCAAGCTGGACGCCGATGATATTGCGCGGCAGGTGCTGGCAGCGTTGACCGACACCGGTCTGCATCATCCGGTAGGGCTGGAATACAAGCTGCTGCGCACTGCCCGCAAGTATCTGCCGGATGCGGCAACCCGTACGCTAATGAAGGTTCTGTCGGGGTATTGAGGAGCGCCCCATGGGTGGGGCGCCTCGTTTCTACAAGTTCGTTCTGTTCACTCAGTCAATGAAGAAGTCAGGGATGAGCTGGTTGACTTCCAGGGACTGATCCACCTGATACTGGCGCAGGTCGGTGATCCCGGCCTCTGCCATCACTTCATCATCAATGAAGAAATTACCGCTGCAGTCACCGCTGGGGCGCTTGAAAATTTCATAAGCGGCATCCGCCATAATGGTGGGTAAACGAGACAGCTTGACGGTGGTGTCTCCTCCCAGGTGGTTTTGCACGGCGGCGGTGGCGATGGCGGTGCGGGGCCACAATGCGTTAAAGGCGATTTGATCCCGGCTGAATTCTTCGGCCATTCCCAGCACACAAAAACTCATACCGAATTTGGCCATACTGTAGGCCAGGTGCGGCGCGAACCAGCGAGGATTTGTGCTAAGAGGTGGCGCAAGATTGAGCACGTGTGGATTTTCTGCGTTTTTTAGGTGCGGCACCGCGAGTTTCGAACACAGAAAAGTGCCCCGAAAATTTATCTGGTGCATCAAATCGAAGCGCTTCATGTCCACCGACTGCGTGTTCGATAAATTTATTGCACTGGCATTGTTCACGAGGATGTCGATTCCACCAAAGGTATCGACGGCTTTCTGCATGGCTTCCGCCACCAGTTGTTCCTCCCGCACGTCCACTACCAGAGGCAGGGCTTTGCCCCCGGCCGCTTCGATCTCCTCGGCGGCAGTGTAGATGGTGCCTTCCAGTTTGGGATGGGGCTCGGTGGTTTTTGCGGCGATCACCACATTGGCCCCGTCCCGCGCGGCTTTCAGGCCGATTTCCTTGCCGATTCCGCGGCTGGCTCCGGTGATGAAAAGGGTTTTTCCTGCCAGGTTTTCGAGCGCTTTGGACATGATTTTTCCTCTCAATTAGGCGTTCACCAGAACACTATAAAACAGATTCTGCAGGAAAAAAGCAGGTTGCCCTGCGGAGTGAATTATTTGTCATTTTGGGTCGAAAACGGCCTGAATTCAGGCCTGCCCCAAATTTGGGCGACAAAATCTGGCCTGAGTATTGCTAATTCGATGCTGTATTGTTGCAAAGTGATGACAGTCACTTTGGTGCAGTGTGGTATGTGATTAAAGCCGTGCAGGCCAATGGGAAGCCACTGAATGTTTTCCAGCATGGTGATTTGTGGGGGCACAGGCAATACATCTGTGAGCTTGAATTGTTTTTTGACTGTATTTTAAGAATCTCTGAGGAGTACCACCATGGCTAACACCAAACCAATGGCTAAAGCAGTTGCAATCAGTTCCATACTGGGGGCGATGGGTATAGCAATTCCCTTTAATGCGATGGCTGCTGATTCCCTGGAAGGTGCTTTGAAAGAAAGCACGACCAAATTGAACCTGCGTCCCCGTTATGAAAACGTTGAAGCCGTAACGGCCGCTGGCGATGAATCCCGTTCCGAAGCTGCCACGTTGCGAACCCGATTGACCTTCACCACCGGCAGTTTCTATGACTTCTCTGCGGTACTGGAATTCGATGATGTGACTTCGCTGAAAGATGTGGACTATTTTGACGGCGTGAATTCCAAGGACGGCCCCATTATTCCTGATCCAGAAGGCACCGAAGTCAACCAGGCTTATCTGGCCTATTCCGGATTGGCGGATACCAAGTTCATCTGGGGCCGTCAGCGAATCCTGCTGGACAACCAGCGTTTTGTCGGTGGGGTGGGCTGGCGCCAGAACGAGCAGACCTATGATGCGTTCTCTATTGCCAATTCCAGCATTCCCGGTTTGTCCGCGTTCTATGCCAATATTTCCAACGTGAACCGAATTTTTGGTGAGCAGGCTACTCCGGATGTGGTGCCTGCTGCGCGTCTGGGTGATCACACCGAAGAGACCAATCTGTTGAATGTCGGCTATACCATCGACGGCATTGGTAAGATCAGTGCTTATTACTATGACATCGACAACCTGGATGCCGTGGGCCTGTCCAATACCTCGATGGGTGTGCGTTTTGCCGGTGCCACTGAAATGGATGCCATCAAGCTGGACTATGAGCTGGAGTGGGCGGAACAGGAAGAAACCGGTGATAACCCCACCGAGTACACAGCGGACTACACGTTGATCAGCTTGTCTGGCACCATGAGCGGATTCACCTTGGGCCTGGCGCAGGAAACTCTGGGCGCGGATGATGACGCGGGTGTGGGCTTCACCACCTCCCTGGCGACGCTGCACAAATTCCAGGGCTGGGCGGATGTGTTCCTGGCTACCCCGGGCACGGGTGTCGAAGATATGTACGTAACCTTTAAAGCCGGTTTGCCCATGGGTATGTCCTTCATTGCTATGTACCATGAGTTCGAAAGTGCCGAAGATGTGGCCGCAGGGACCTCTTCTGATTTCGGTTCTGAAATTGATATGGCGTTGAGCAAGAAGTTCAGCAACGGTGCTACTCTGCTGTTGAAATACGCTGACTTCAGTGGTGGTGACGACTACTTCACTACTGATGTGACCAAGGTTTGGGTGATGGCTGAGTACGCCATCTAACTCCCTCAGGGATATGAGGTCCGGAGCGCCGCGTAATGCGGCGCTTTTTTTTGGATGGTCGTATCCAGGCCCTGAATGCCACCCCTGGCGTTATGATTCCTGGGGTGTGTTATTAACCCGATATTCGTCAGCCAGGTCTTCCGGTGAGTGAATATCAATGCCCAAATCGTTTACCAGCCCGTCCTTCAGGCTGTAGATCCAACCATGTACCGTCAGATCCTGACCGCGGGACCAGGCATCCTGCACAACATGGGAGTGCGCGACGTTCTTGACCTGTTGGGTGACGTTCAGTTCGCACAAGTAATTATGGCGATCCTCTTCGGATTGCAGTGTGTCCATGCGGTACTTGTTGCGGTAGTAAAGATTTTTGATGCTATAGAGCCAGTTGTCGATGAGCCCGTGAGAGGTGTTATCCACTGCCGCCTTGACGCCGCCGCAGCCATAGTGACCGCACACGATAATGTGTTTTACCTTGAGGACTTTGACGGAAAATTCGATCACGGACATGCAGTTGAAGTCGGTGTGCACCACCAGGTTGGCAATGTTGCGGTGCACGAAGATTTCCCCGGGCAACAGGCCCACGATTTCATTTGCCGGTACCCGGCTGTCGGAGCAACCGATCCAGAGATACTCGGGGGATTGCGCTTCGGAAAGGCGCCGAAAGAACTCAGGGTCTTCCCGGGTGATGCCTTCCGCCCATTTGACGTTATTGTCCAGCAGTGCCTGTAGCTTGTGCATTTGAATCAACCCGGTTGGTCTGACATTACCGGCAGATGATAAGGACCGGCAGCTCGGCTGTCGATCCTTTGGGGTGGGCAAAAGTTGTTACAAATATTGGCCAGACCGCTTAGCCAAACACCACCTGGTATACATCCCGGTAGTGATCGGCGAAGTGGACGCTCAGCCCTTTACGGATGTAGTCCGGCAATTCGTCATAGTCCCGCTGATTGGCTTTGGGCAGGATCAGTTCCTTGATCTTCTGGCGCCGGGCGGCAATCACTTTTTCGCGGATGCCCCCCACCGCCAATACCTGGCCGGTCAGTGTAATCTCACCGGTCATGGCGATGGGGCGGCGCAGCTTTTTGTTGCAGGCCATGGAGATCAGTGCGGTGGTCATGGTGATGCCGGCGCTGGGTCCATCCTTGGGGGTGGCGCCTTCTGGCACATGGAGGTGCAGGAAGGCTTTGGCAAAGAACGCCTCCGAACCGCCGTATTCCTCTATGTGGGAGGCGGCATAACTGTAGGCCAGCTCGGCGGATTCTTTCATCACATCACCCAGTTGCCCGGTGATTTTCATCCCCGCGTTGCGGTGGTGTACTGCGGTGGCTTCAATGGGCAGGGTGGCACCCCCCAGTGAAGTCCAGGCCAGGCCGGTGACCACGCCAACCCCTTGGATGGGCGTTTCATCCCGGAAGATGGGTGGGCCCAGATACTCCTCCAGGTTGGCCGGGGTGATACTGATCTTGTCATTGGGGGCCTTCAGCAGCTTCACCACCGACTTGCGTACGATCTTGTTGAGAGTTTTTTCCAGATTGCGTACTCCGGCTTCCCGGGCATAGCCTTCAATGATGTTGCGCAGGGCGGTCTTGGAAATTTTCAGCAGGGACTTTTTGACGCCGGCCCGGTTCAGGCATTTTGGCCACAAATGATTTTGGGCGATGGCCAGTTTTTCCTCGGTGATATAACCGGACAGGCGAATCAGGTCCATGCGGTCCAGCAGGGGGCCGGGTATGCTGTCCAACTGATTGGCGGTACAGACAAACAGCACGTTGGAGAGGTCCAGGCGCAAATCCAGATAGTGATCCAGGAATTCCCGGTTCTGTTCCGGGTCCAGTACTTCCAGCAGGGCGGAGGCGGGATCACCCTGATAGGAGGCGCCGATCTTGTCGATTTCATCCAGCATGATCACCGGGTTGCTGACCTCCACATCCTTCAGGGCCTGCACCAGTTTGCCTGGCATGGCGCCGATGTAGGTGCGGCGATGACCTTTGATTTCCGCTTCGTCGCGCATGCCACCCAGGCTGAAACGATAGAATTTGCGTCCCAGGGCTTCGGCGATGGATTTGCCGATGGAGGTCTTGCCCACGCCGGGCGGGCCCACCAACAGCAGAATAGAGCCGCTGATTTCCCCTTTGTAGGTGCCCACCGCGAGGAATTCCAGAATGCGTTCTTTGACGTCATTCAGGCCGTCATGATGTTTGTCCAGGGTGATCCGGGCGTGTTCGATGTCCAGCATGTCCTTGGAGGTGACGCCCCAGGGCACCGCGGTGGCCCAGTCCAGATAATTGCGGGTGACGGCATATTCCGGTGAACCGATTTCCAGCATGGACAGCTTGTGCAGTTCGTCCTCGATCTTTTTCATGGCAGCCGGTGGCACGGTGCATTTGTCCAGGCGCTCACGAAATTCGTCGACGTCGCTTTCCTTGTCATCCTTGGTGATGCCCAGTTCTTTCTGAATGACTTTCAGTTGTTCCCGCAGGAAGAAGTTGCGCTGGTGTTCCTCCAGCTTGGCGTTCACCTGGCGATTGATCTGCAGGTGCAGGCGGGCCACTTCCAGTTCCTTTTTCAGCAGTAACAGTACCTTCTCCATGCGTTTCAACAGCGGCACGGCATCCAGCACTTCCTGCAGGTCTTCCGGTTCGGCGGTGGTCAGGCCGGCGGCAAAGTCCGTCAGCGGAGAGGCGTCGTTGGGGCTGAACCGGTCCAGGTAGTCCCGCAGTTCTTCAGTGTAAAGCGGGTTGATGGATACCAGTTCCTTGATGGAGTCGATGATGGCAATGCCGTAGGCTTTCACCTCCTGGGCATCTTCTTCCCGAGGATATGGGTAGGTGACTCCGGCCATGAGGGGCGGGGACTTGTGCAGCCACTGATGGACCCAGGTACGGCGAATGCCCTGAGCGATGAACTGGATCTTGCCTTCATCGCGTACCACGTTGTGAATGCGCACCACACAGCCCATGCGCTCAAAGCGGTCGGTCAGCAGAACACCGTCGTCCGGCTCCGGGGCATAACAGAGTGCCAGGCAGCGGTGAGGGGTTTTGGCCACCCGTTCGATGGTTGAGGCCCAGGGCTCTTCGTCGACGACGATGGGTTGTACCTGAGCCGGGAAAAAAGGCTTGTTGGAAATGGGAATAACGTAGAGACGTTCCGGTAAAGAGGAGTCCGGCAGGGCCAGGCCCCGTTCCAGTTGTTCCTCGCTGACTTCGATGATATCCGGATCCTGATCGTCTTTTGCCACCTGGTGTCCACCCGTGTTGCAGAAAATGAAATATCCATTTATATCGGTGCCGGGATGGCAATTTTCAAGTGGGGCAGGGATTTATTTTACGGCCGGGGTCTGTTTGCCGTGGTTTGGTTGGGGCTGCGCTGGGTAGTTTTGTCAGGACTGTTACCAACTCAACGCAGGGAATCCAGGGCTCCGGACAGGTTGCTCAGCGAATCCACCTGCAGGGCGCCGATCTGCGCCAGGGTGGTGTTGTAGCGTGCCGCGCTGCTGCCGCCGACGATGAGCCGGCACTGGGTCGGCAGGCCACGCTCCAGTTGTTCCAGTTGCAGTGGAATGGATGGGTCGTCCATGGGATAACCCAGGCTGATGGCCACGGCGCGGGCGGCTTTGTCCTCAGCGCAGAACATCACTTCCTCAAGGGGCACGGCGGCGCCAAGGTAAATCACGTTCCAACCACTTTGGGCTGCTACCACCGCCGACATGGTGGCCCCCAATTCGTGAAGTTGCCCCGGCAGTGTGGCAACGATGATTCTGGGGCCGTGGGCGTCGGTGTTGGCTTCCAGCATGAAGCGGCCCAGGAAGGATCGCACATGGGCACTGGAAAAGTGCTCCTGGCAGGTGCGTGCCGCTCCGCTGCGCCACAGTTCACCCACCTGCTCCATCAGCGGGTAGAGAAAGTGCAGCATGAAGCCCACTGAGCCCATACCGACAAAAGCCTGGTGCAGGGTCTGTTCCAGCCGCACCGGGTTGAGTTCGATGATGGCGTCGATGGCCTCGGCGATGGTTTGGTTCACCGCCAGGTTTGCCGCTGGGCGGCTGCTCGGGATGGTGGAGGCTGTAATGTCGCGCAATTCCTCATTGCTGAGTGCGGCCACCGCACTGATGCGTCGCCCCTGCTCGGTCACCCGCCGTAACAGGCTCAGGCGTTCTATATCCTGGTCGCTGTAAAGGCGTTGATTGGATGGCGTGCGCTCCGGGGCAACCACATTATAACGCCGCTCCCAGATGCGAATCACATCCGGGGTGAGACCGGTTTTTTCTGCCACGGACTGGATGGTGTGCACTGCCTGTAACCTCGTATGTGAAAGCGCTATTGTAACCCGTCAGAACAGGTTCACAATCGGTTGCGCGGTCTGCTGCGGGTATTCATAAAATATGTTTGCCACCACAGGTCGGTCGCCTGAAAGCTGCATATTGGTCTGACCGCTGTAATGCATCAGCTTCGGACGGGCATCCGGGTGCGTGGCCAGTTCATAGGTCAGTAGAATGGGGTCCACCAACCATCGCAACAGGGTGTTTTCCGGATACACCCGCAGGGTGATGGTATGCGGGGATTGCTCCAGTGGATCAGCGCGAAAACGGAACCAGTCCAGGCGTGCCGGATTGATGAAGTTGAACCGCAGCGACTGGCCGTCCTGCAGCCTGTCCATATTGTCCTTCAGGAAAGCATCAAAGCCGGCATCCGCCACCACCGGCTCCGGAATCCGCAAGCGCCGCTCCAGCCACTCTTCACCAGCTGCCTTAGATCGTACCAGTACCTGATCGGGACCTTGCCAGTACAGTGCTTCCTGGTAATCGGCGGCATGGTTGGCGAAGGTGAATTCCGGGGCGTACGGGTGTTTGGCGTAATCCAACGCTTTGCTGGCCAGGGGGGGGGTGCCTTGCGCCGGCCGATATTCGACAGCGCTGGAAAGCAGACGGCCCTGCTCATCGAACCGGTTGCGGTAGGCTTCGGTGAAGAACAGGGCCCCGGTTCGCTCATGATAGGCATAGCCGACAATGGTGGCCGCCTGTATTGTTTGGGGTGTCATATGAGGTGTCATTGTGGGTGCCATTTGGGGTTGAGTGCGGCCTGTGCTGGAAACCAGTAACCCCAGCAGAAAAACGGGCAATGCAATTCGCATGGTTTTGACCTCCCTGCGGTGTGGCTGGCCTGTTACAGTTGACCCAGTACCGACGGGCCGCGATACATCGGCTTGGCGAACAGCATCTGCACGTCACCGATGATGCGCTCGGCAAAGCCGCCCTCGCAGTAGCAGAAGTAGTAATCCCACATGCGAATGAATTCCTCGTTGTAACCCAGGGCACGAATAGCATCGATATTGTCGAAGAATTGTTGCCGCCACAATTGCAGAGTGCGGGCATAGTGGGGCGTGATGTCTTCCAGGTGGGTGAGTGCCAGATCGCTGTTGCGCCCACTGACCTCGGTCAGGGCTTTCACCGACGGCAGGCAGGCGCCAGGGAATATGTAGCGTTGAATCCAGTCGATATTGTTTTTGGCTTTTTCGTAGCGTTGATCATCAAGGGTAATGGCCTGAATCAGCGCCAGTCCATCCTCTTCAAGCAGGCGGCCGAGAGCGCGGAAGTAGTCCGGATAGTACTGATGCCCTACGGCCTCGATCATTTCAATGGACACCAGCTTGTTGTACTTGCCCTGCAGGTTACGGTAGTCCTCCTTGAGCAGGGTGACCAGGTGGCCAACACCGGCTTGCTGGATTTGTTCCCGGGCGTAGTCGTATTGCTGCTGGGAAATGGTCGTGGTGGTCACGCGGCAACCGTAGTGACTGGCCGCATAAATAGCCATGCCGCCCCAGCCGGTGCCGATTTCCACCAGGTGATCGCTGGGCTTCAGGTCCAGCTTCTGGCAGATGCGCTGTAATTTATAGAGTGAGCCTTGCTGCAGTGATGCTTCGGGGTGAGGGAAAACCGCAGAGGAATACATCATGGTGGGGTCCAGAAACAGCTTGAACATCTCGTTGCCCAGGTCGTAGTGGGCGGCAATGTTACGGCGTGAGCCTTTCTCCGTGTTGCGGTTGCTGAGGTGATAGGCCAGCTGTGCCGGCTTTGATAACAGGGCAAATCCGGACTCCAGCCGCTGCACGGTGGCAAGGTTCTGGCTCATGAAGCGGATGACGTCGGTGGTGTTGGGCGAGTCCCAATCCCCAGACATGTAGGCTTCGCCGGCGCCGATGCTGCCCCCCAGAACCATGGCGGGATAACAGGCCGGATCATGGATCACGATTTCGGCCACCACTGAATCGGCCTGTTTTTTTCCGGTGAAGGTATAGCAGCCTTCTGCATCGGTCACCTTCAGGGTGCCGTAGTCGACTTGTTGTAACAGCCTGAACAGTTGTTGTTTGCAGAGCCGTTTTATACCTTTGAGCGGGGCCGATGTGGTCAATGTGGTGGAGTTCATGATGGGTCCTCAGGAAGGTTGGGATGATGATAAAAGCGTGCGCCCTTGAGCCAGAGCTTAAGAGCCTGCCAGTAGATGCCGCTGATGGTTTTTAGTGTCACCACGGGAAATCTGAACAGGATGCGGTTCAGGTTGCGCCGGGTGGCGGCCATGCGTTCCAGTTCCAGCAGTGCCGTGAATACGGTGTTCCCGTTGCGCAGGCAGCGAATGGAGATCGTCGCAGTTTGGGAAGGGGCGGGTATCCGCCAGCGGTACTGCAGCTCCATGTCCAGAAACGGGGACACATGGAAGCGCTTTTCGGTGTTCTCGCTGCGTTGGAGTTCCGCCTCGGTCAGCACGTAAGTATGTTTTTCCTGCCAGGGGGTGTTGGTGACTTCCGTGACAACATATTTAAGTTGGTCTCCCTCAAAGCAAAAATAGAACGTGGCCGGATTGAAACAGATGCCGAGATAACGCAAGTGGCCCAGCAGACACACGCGGCCGCTGAATGTCTGTCCGGTCTGGCGTTCTATTTCAGCGCTCACCGCCTGCTTCAGATCGGGTATGTCCGGTCGCAGATAGTCTTCGCGATGGAAGCTGGCCCAGTTGAAGCGCTCGCGGGACCACAGTGGGGAGGTCTGGAAAAACGGGCCCAGCTCATCCAGGTCCAGGTACAGCATGAACATGGGGTAGCGGAACTGATGTGCCGGCGCCTGGCGGCGCAGGTGGGTTACAAAGCCCTGGTAGAGTGCGCTGTGCATGCGGGCACCCGTTCATCAAAGTGGACGTTCAGGGACTCGGCCACCCGAATGGCGCTGTTGACCCCGTCTTCGTGAAAACCATTGAACCAGTAGGCACCGCAATAGAACGTGTGCTGATGACCGTTGATCTCGTCAAACCTGTTTTGAGCTTCAGCGCCGGCCTGGGTGAAGGCCGGGTGACTGTAGCGATAGCGGCGCAAAATGGTGGCGGGATCGATATCGGCATCCTGATTCAGGCTGACGCAGAACGTGGTGTCGGAATCGAAATTCTGCAGAATGTTCATGTTGTAGGTGACCGTCACCGGCTGCTCTGCGTGGGTGGGAATGCGGTAGTTCCAGGCCGCCCACCCGTTTTTGTTGCGGGGCAACAGGCGCGTGTCGGTATGCAGTACCACGCTGTTGTCCTGATAGGGAATCGCCGCCAGTATGCTCTGTTCCTGCACACTGGGTTGTGCCAGCATGGCAAGGGCCTGGTCGCTGTGACAGGCAAACACCACAGCATCGAAGTCATGCTCTGCACCCTGGTGGTCGGTAAGCCGGACTCCGTGCTCATGGCGGGTTACCCGACGAATGCCCCGCTGTAGATGCACGGCTCCAGTCAGTTCGCGTTTGAGCACATCCACGTAGGATCGGGAGCCACCACTGATCACCCGCCATTGCGGGCGGTTGCTCACAGACAGGAGCCCATGATGGTGGAAGAACCGAATAAAAAAGGCCGCGGGAAACGCCATCATGTCCGCTTCCGGCGCTGACCAGATGGCTGCCCCCATGGGAATAATGTAGTACTGGCGGAAGGCATCGCCGTAGCCTTCACGGTTCAGGTATTCCTGCAATGTGATGCCGTTGTCCAAGGCGCCGCTCAGGTAATGGCGGGTGGCTTCCTTGTTGAAACGCATGATGTCCTGGATCATGCGCCAGAAACGCAGATTCACCAGGTTGCGCCGTTGGCAGAACAGGGTGTTGAGGGTGGAGCCGTTGTATTCCAGGCCGCTGCGATCGCAACGTACGCTGAAACTCATGTCGGAATCTTCGCTGGCCACACCCAGATGATCCATCAGGCGAATGAAATTGGGATAGGTCCAGTCATTGAAAACAATGAAGCCGGTGTTCACCGGGTAAACCCGGCCATTGTGTTCGATGTCCACGGTGTTGGTGTGGCCGCCCAGATAGTCCTCCTGTTCGAACAGGGTCACCTGGTAGCGACGTTGCAACAAGTAGCTGGTGGTCAGGCCGGAGATGCCGCTGCCGATGACGGCGATGTGTTTATAGGTCATGGTATACGTTCCTGGAGAGGCTGCTGGTAATACGGTGACGCAGGAAATGGGGGGTGGACCTGAGGCAGCGCAGTACCCACGTCAAAGGCTTGGGGAAATCAATATTGAAGCGACCATGCTCGATGCCTTTAATGATGCGCGTTGCCGCCTGCTCGGAGGACATCAGCAACGGCATGGGGAAATCGTTGTCCCGGGTGAGCTCGGTATCCACAAAGCCCGGGTGAATCACGCTGAGGGCAAATCCTTCCGGTTTCAGGTCGGAGGCCAGGGATTCCATAAACTGGGAGATGGCGGCTTTGGCTGCGCTGTAGGCTTCGGCCCTGGGCAGACCCGCGTAAACCGAGCTGCTGCTCATGGCGACAATATGGGGGTGGTCGGAGAGCCGCAGCAGGTGCAGGCAGGATTCCAGCGTATAGACGAAGCCCAGATAGTTGGTTTCCATCATGCGCCGCGCGACACCACTGTCGAAGTGGCGCACGTCCAGGTATTCGCAGTGACCGGCGTTGGCGATCAGGCAATCCAGGCGTCCGAACATATGGTCGATGAAGGCGCTGGTGTCCGCCAGTTGCGACATTTGGGTAACGTCCGTGTGCCGGATCACAATCTCCGGAACTTCCTCCTTCAGTTGCAGCAGCTTGTCCTGAGAGCGAGCAGTGGCAATGACTGTGTTGTAGCGGGCCAGCTGGATGGCCAGGGCGCGTCCGATGCCGCTGGAGGCGCCGGTGATCCAGATGACGTTGTTGCGCAATTCCATCACGCTATCTCCGCGGCCATGGCCTGGGCATTTTTGAAGGCTTGTTTGACCTGTTCTACTGAAGTGCGGTGATCCACAATGGGTTGCGGGTAACCGCACAGCTGTCGTTCCAGCGGGGTCGGATCGTGAATTTGCCTGGGGCCCAATTGCGCCAGCTCCGGCACCCACTGGCGAATGAAGTCGCCGTTGGCGTCAAAGCGTTGCGACTGGCGGACCGGGTTGAAAACACGAAAGTAGGGGGCAGCATCGGCACCGGTGGAGGCGGACCACTGCCAGCCGCCGTTGTTGGCGGCATAATCGCTGTCGATCAGGGTCTGCATGAAATAAGCCTCCCCCAGGCGCCAGTCCATGAACAGCTGCTTGGTAAAAAACATCGCTGTGAGCATGCGCAGCCGGTTGTGCATCCAGCCCAGCTGATTGAGTTGCCGCATGCCGGCATCCACCAACGGGTAGCCGGTCATGCCCTGTTGCCAACGTTGCAGATGGTCCGGGTCTCTGGACCAGGGAATGAACCGGGTCTGTGGATTGAAGGCTTCACCCTTACTGAGTTCCGGGTAGTGATAGGAAAGGTGCTTGTAAAATTCCCGCCAGACCAATTCGTTGATCCAGGTGAGAATGCCGGGATTGCCGGAATCCCACTCAAAGTGGTTACCCTTCAGAGCCTGCAGCAGACAACTGCGGGGCGAGATGGCGCCCACCGCCAAGTAGGGAGACAATTGGCTGGTGGCACCCAGGGAAGGTATGTCCCGCCGCTCTTTGTAATGGTCCATCAGGCGCTCGGAGAACTGATTCAGCCGTTGCCAGGCCGCCTCGCTTCCGGCCTGCCAGAAGCGGTTGGCCGCGGTGGGATGCTGCCAGGAGAGTATTTCTTCTTCGGGGGTGGCGGCGATGGGCAGCGGGGACTGGGCGCTGGGGCGCGGCAGGCTGGCCAGACTGTGCTCGGCGATCTGCTTCTGCCAGGCCCGTTTGAATGGTGTGAAAACCCGATAAGGGTTGCCTTCGGCCGTCAATACCTGGCCCACCGGCAGCAGGGTCTGATCCTGATAAAATTGAATCCCGGTGCCGGCCTGTTGCAGTGCACGGTGGGCATCGCTGTCCCGCCGCCGTTCGTTCAGTTCCAGCTCCCGGTTGGCAAACAGGGTTTGCACCTGATGCTGGTGGCAAAGTTTCACCAGCAACGCCACCGAGCTGCGGTAGTCGTCACACAAGAGGGCGAGCAGGGGGATGTTCAAGTCAGCCAGCTCTGCGCGCAGCGCCGCTACGTTTTCCAGGATGAAACGCTGCTTGGTTGGCCCCACGTCATGTTGTGCCAGTTGCGCCGGTGTAAAGAAATAAAATCCGACCACCGGCTTGCCACTGGATGCGGCTGCGTGCAGGGCCGGATTGTCGTGGGTACGAAGATCGTTGCGGAACCAGACGGCGTGCAACATGTAGTGCTCCCAGTGATGGTGTCTATTAATAATCGTGCTGTTAAAAAATATGGCTGCGCAGACCCAACTCGTGGGGGTATGGCGCCAGATAGTGTTGTTGCAGCGGATAGGCGTGCTCTTCCGCTTTTTGTTCAAAGTGATGACGCAGCAGGGCGATGGGGACAATCAAGGGCACGATACCGCGGCGATAGTCCTCGATGCTGATCACCAGTTCCTGCTTGTCACGGGGGCTTAATACCTGTTTGAGGTAGCCCATGAGGTGCATCAGCACATTGCACTGCGTGCCCCGCTTGGGAGGGTTTTCCAGGGCGGCCATCAGCAGCCTGATGTACTGGTCAGCGATGGGCTGAAGGTCCGGTTGATCCAGGCGCGATAGCAGACGGCCAAGAGTTTTGTAGGCAGCGTAGTCACGGGACATCACCAGGTACTTGTGGCGACTGTGGAACGCCACCAGTGCGGCGGCAGTTACGCCTGTGGACACCAGGTTCTTCCAGCGATGCAGGGTGAACACGCGCACGATAAAATTCTCCCGCAAGCCGGCGTCATTAAGGCGCCCTGCCTCTTCGATGGGGAGCAGCGGATTGGACTGACGCAGGGCCCGGCTGAACAAACCCTCGGTCTTGTTCACCGGGTGCCCATTGGGCAGGTACAACTTCACCCCAAACACACCACAACTGGGTGAATTGGGGGTGGCGATGAAGCCGCACAGGTCTGGCTGTGCCCGGGCATAATCGTGGCCATGCTGGAGCAGGGGAATGCTGTGATCCCGGCTCGGGTCATCGCTCTCCAGTGCCCGTACGTCATTGCCCATGTCCACCAGACGAATGGGTTTGCGGGGTACCGGCAAACCGATTTCCACCTCCGGGCAGGTGGGCACGAATTCAAAGTGGTCCGCCAGCACAGAAGTGCAGAAACGGTTGTGTTTGTGGTCGCCGTTGTAGCGCACGTTATCCCCCAACAAGCAGCGGCTGATGCCGACGGGGATTTTGGAAGTTGCCTGGTCCATTTTATTTGTCCATATATTGTCCTAGACATATGAATCTTAAATCTGCATATATCGGATTGTCAAAGTTATTGTCTAGGTGTTGTCTATGTGCTGGCTAGTCTGGTTCAGGCAGGGGGTAGCAGTAGGACTGGGGCATAAAAAAAGCCAGCGGACGCTGGCTTCGAACTCGAACGGGAAGAGTAATGTCAGGTTTTTTACAATAAACTGGCGCTGGATTATCCGAAATACATGTTCTCGAGGTATTCTTTCAGAGCACAGAAGCCGGCGGCCTGCTCTGGATGAGTGATTTCAAATAAGAAAGTGGCGGATTCCTTGATGCTCATATCGTGCCTCCAGGCTTGTGTGTAAGGTGATCAGCGAAATGCTCGGTCACCTTTTGTATACAGCAACCCCCATGCCATTCGGCTATCCTTGTTACTAAGATTATGAATATCCAATAAAAACAGTTGTGGTTATGGGGTTGCTCTGCGTTCCTGATAGGGTGGCGACGTTTTAATTGAGGGCAGTCAATTCAGGGTTGGTTCACAATGGGTGCGTTATGGTGATCACCAGATTATCGGAGTTGTTCAGGTTCATGAGATTCAAATTCCCTATGCTGTGCGTTTTTTTGCTGCTGTTGGGCAGTCTGCCGGTGGCCTCCCATGCCCGGGATGGAGTCATTTGGGTGGCGGACCTCAGCCCGTCCCAGGCCGCCAGCAAAGTGGTCAAGAAAACCGGCGGCAAAGTGCTCAAGGTCACATTGGAGGAGCGCGATGGTCGCGGGGTCTATCGGGTCAAGGTACTGTTACCGGAAGGCCGCATCAAAACCGTGTTTGTGGACAAGGAAACCGGCGGCAATGGGGGATAATGGTGTCTAGGGTGGTCAACGGTGGGTGAGGAGGGCGGTTCCCGGTGAGAATTCTGGTGGTGGAAGACGAGCAGCATCTGCGCGAGCAGATCGGCAATGCGCTGCAAAAGAAAGGCTACAGTGTTGATCTGGCGGTGGACGGTGAAGAGGGCCGCTATTACGGCACGGAGTTCGAATACGATGTGGCCATCATCGACCTGGGGCTGCCCAAGTTGAGTGGCATCGACCTGATCCGCGCTCTGCGGCAGCAGGACATCAACTACCCCATCCTGATCCTGACTGCCCGGGGGCATTGGCAGGACAAGGTGGACGGACTGGAATCCGGAGCCGATGATTACGTGGTCAAACCCTTTGAAATGGAGGAGGTGTTCGCCCGTCTCAATGCCCTGATCCGACGCTCCGCCGGACACGCCAAACCGGTGGTGACGGTGGGGGGAATCGCGCTGGACACGGCGGCGCAGAAAGTCTCCCTGAATGGCACCGCGGTGGAGCTCACCAGCTTTGAGTACAAGGTGCTGGAATACCTTATGCTGCGGCCCGGCGAAGTGGTTTCCAAAACTGTATTGACCGAGCACATCTATGCCCAGGATTTCGACCGCGACAGCAATACCATTGAAGTCTTCGTGGGGCGCCTGCGTAAGAAACTGGACCCGGACAATGCCCTGAAACCCATCGAAACCCTGCGCGGCCGTGGTTACCGGTTTGCCCTGGAGTCCTGATTCTTGTTATCCCTGAGAACCCGTTTTGTGCTGGTGGCGGCGCTGATACTGGCGGCTTTTTCCATCAGCGCCGGTTGGATTTTGCGGCAGTCGTTCCAGGCCAGTATTGTTGACCGGGCGCGGGAACAGCTGAAGCTGCAGATGTTCGGCTTTATTGCCACTGCGGATTACGACCACGACCGGTTGGAATTACCGGAGCAACTGGCGGACCCGCGCTTCAATCAACTGAACTCCGGCCTGCTGGCGGTGGTTATCCATGATGGTGAGGTGGTCTGGCAGTCCCGCTCCCTGTTGCTTGAGCAATTCCCCCTGCCGCCCAGCTCCGATACCGGGCAATGGCTGTTCCAGACGGTGGAAGATCAAAACGGTCGGCAGTATTACCAGCTCAGCATCAATGTGTTCTGGGAGGAGGCCGCGGCAGCCTCACCCTACACCTTTGTGGTAAGGGAGTGGGACCAGCCCTACTTAGCCCAGATCAAAAGTTTTGAGACCACGCTCTGGATCTGGCTGGGCGGTCTGGTGTTGGCGGCCATTGTGCTGGTTTTCGCGGTGCTGAACCTGGGTTTTCGTCCGTTCCGCAGACTGGCCCGGGAGTTGGATGGGGTGGAGATGGGCCGCCAGCAACGTATCATCAAACAATACCCTTCTGAAATCATGCCGGTGGTGAACAACCTGAATCGCCTGGTGGAACATGAGCGTGCCATGCGCGAGCGCTACAAGCACAGCCTGGGCAACCTGGCTCATAGCCTGAAAACCCCGTTGGCGGTGCTCAAGGGATTGGAGCGCGGTAGCGATCCGGTGGCCGACTCACAGCAGGACACCCTGGATGAACAGGTGCGCCGCATGGATGAAATCGTCAACTACCAGTTGAAACGGGCGATCACTGCCGTGCCCCAGGTGAGTGGGCAGGGTGCCGTGTTATTGGACATGTACCAGCGCATGACCAAGGTGCTGGCGAAGGTCTACGCCGACCGTGCGATCACCTTCGAGCAGGACATCCGGCCGGGCCTGCGGATGCCCTGGGATGACGGTGACACCCTGGAAGTGCTGGGCAACCTCATGGACAACGCGTGCAAATACGGGGGCGATCGGGTCAGGGTGGGCGGGCACATCCACGGCGGGCAGATTCGCTTTTACGTTGAAGACAACGGCCCGGGCATTGCGCCTGGTGACGAAGCCAAGGTGTTGAGTCGCGGTGTGCGCCGGGATGAACGGGCCAGTGGGCAGGGTATTGGCCTGGCGGTGGTGAATGACATTGTCACGGCGTCCGGTGGCAATCTCAGTATTGCCGCCTCTGAATGGGGCGGAGCCCGTTTCCTCATCAGCCTGCCGTTGAACTGGTAACTCAGGTCAGTTGAGCTGATTCGGTATCGTAGCTCAGCCAGCGGTTGATGGCGGCAATCAGGATGGCCTGGTTGAAAGGCTTTTTGATGTAATCGTTCATGCCGGCGGAAATGCAGTGTTCCCGGTCCCCCGGATTGGTGTTGGCGGTGACGGCAATGATGGGTATGGATGCATTGCGGTTGTTCAGCTGGCGGATGCGGCGGGCGGCCTCAAAGCCATCCATAATCGGCATCTGGCAATCCATAAACACCAGATCATATTCCCGCTTCTCCATCATGTTGATGGCTTCACGGCCGTTGCCGGCGGAGTACACCTGGAAACCCAGTTTGCGTAGTTGGCCTTCCATGACCAGTTTGTTCACGTAGTTATCCTCCACTACCAGGATGTCGGTGGTATCCGGACGAATGCTGGTGGAGATCTGGTTGGCCTGACGGAACTGATCTGCAGCCGGTTTGAAGGGCAGGGTCAACACCACCTGAGTGCCTTCGTTCACCACCGACTTGAATTCCAGCTTGCCCTGCAGGATGTTCACAATCTTCTGGCACAGGGCGAGGCCGATCCCCAGTCCGCCTTTACGTCGCGTCAGTGAGCCATCGGCCTGTTTGAAGGAATTGAAAATATCCGATTGCAGGGATTCCGGCACGCCGCAACCGGAATCCCGGATCACAAACATGAGTTTTTCCGTCTCCGACTCGCTGGACTGCAGGTGGGTCACTTCAAACCGCACAAACCCCTGATCGGTAAACTTGAACGCGTTGTCCAGCAGGTGGTCCAGCAGCAGGCGCAGTTTGTCCTCGTCCCCTTCCAGCGTCATGGGTATGTTGTTGTCCAGCCGGAAGTCAAAATCCAGATCCTGCATGGAGGCGCGCCCCCGATAATACATCGCCATTTCCTGCAGACACTCCTTGATGCGGAAGGGGTGAGCGTTGGGCTTGGCGATGCCGGACTCCAGCTGGGTATAGGTCAGGATATTTTCGATCATACCCATCATGTCCCGGCTGGAACGGCTGATGGTGCTCAGGTATTTCACCTGTTCGGTATTCAGGTCGGTGTGCTCCAGCAGCTCATAGGCGCCGAAAATACCGTTCATGGGGGTGCGCAATTCATGGCTGACGGTGGACAGGAACTCATCCTTGAAGCGATTGCTGGCCGCCAGTTTCACGTTGCTTTCCTCCAGCCGTCGCTTGGCATCCTGTTCCACCTGGATGCGCTCGGCCTGCAGCACGTTGATGCGGTCGCCCAGGGCCAGACCCAGCAGGATGGTTTCCAGCAGGGCCCCCATGTGCACACTGAACAGGGTGAATTTGTTCAGCGGAAACACACCGGAGATGGTCAGTACCCAGCAGGCGCTGCCGACAATGACACTGAGCCAGGCGATGAGAAAGAAGCGGGCGGTTTTCAATCCCCGCAGCATGCCGACGCTGCCGGCGGAGAGGCCGGCTACACAGATCAGGATGGTCAACAGATTGGCAGAGTTGGGCAACAACACTTTGCCGGTGACGATGATCAGCAGGATGTCGATCACCCCCATCAGAATCAGGAAACTGAAGGCTTTGTGATGCAGGGGCATGTTCTCGCCGGTGTTCAGAAACTTCTGACAGAAGATGGCCCCCATGCAGATACTGAGCAGGGTGAAGATAAAGTGCACCCGGTACGAGGCCAATGCCTCGTTATGCATGAACAGCATCTCCCGCAGCAAACCATCGTGGGACAACGTCCACAGACCCAGGGAAATGATGTAAGCCACGTAGTAAAGATAACTGCTTTTACGGGTGGAAAAATACAGGAACAGATTGAACAGCCCCATCACCATGAAGGCGCCATAGAACAGCGCAGACAGCGCCATCATGATTCGCTCGCTGCGCAACTGGCTGTTGGGGCTGCGCAGATTGATGGGCAAAAACATGGGGGAATCACTGTTCACCCGCAGGTACAGGGTCTGGATATTGGTGCTGTGGCTGATGGAAAAGCAGGGGCGGGAACAATGCAGTTTACTGGTTTGGGGATCGCCATAACCCGCATTCTGCTCGTCCAGCAGGCGTCCGTTCTCAAAGCGGAACAGAGTGATGTGCTTCAGGTGGGGATAACCCAGCTCCAGTACCAGATCGGAATGCTCTTGGTTGAAATCCACATCGAAGCGGAACCAGAATACGGAGTGGGTGCGCCCCAGATAGGGCGTGTCCACAAACAGGGGCTCGAACTGCCGGCTGATCTCGGGCGACCGAACATCCTCCACCAGCAGTGTGCCGGACGGGTCCTCCAGCATCTGCAAATGCCGGCCCATCGGCATGTCCTGCACCTTCGATGCCTCAATCGGAATAAAGTGCGGCGACGCCGCCCCCGGCCCGCAGGCAAGAACCAGCAACACGAACAACAAAGGCTGATAAATGCGAAACTTCAACACGCCCCCCGGCCTGCCCTGCAATCAACGGGAATAATCATGTGGTGGGTCATTAGTACTAAATTGCTGTAAGTGTAGTAAATAATTTCTTAAGTGATCGAATTTTAATGTTTTTTTTTGCAAGATCGGCAGCCCTCCAGCCGCTGCATACACAAAATGAGAAAAGCGGTTTACAGAGTCCCAATCAAGTGCTTTGATTAGTCAAGGAAAGTGAAGTAGTTCTCATTTTTCTGGTCATCATTCTTTTAATAACCATCAAGGATCTCTGGATGTCGCACGTTCAGGACTCACGTTTTCTGGGTGGTGTGAATGAGCTTACTGTCATCACCACCATAAAAAGGGGCCGCACACAGGATGGTGTGCTGACATACAAACAACAACTGCAGAAAGTTCTGGACTCCGTAGTGAATCGGGAATCGAAAGGAATTCCCACCCCGATTCGATTGGTTCAGACCATACATTTTGCTCGCTGGATCATCTGGGAAGACCCTTCTTCCCAAGAGGACAAACTGATCTTCACCTCGAACTATGACGGCAGCATGTGGCAATACCTGAGAGACTTCTCGACCCTGATCGCAGCGGATATGGATCGGGTTTGGGGTAACTGTGAAGGTTACCCGGAACAGGGATGCCGCGACTTCGACGCCTTCTGGCAATACGTGAAACAGCATCAGGTGAAAACCACTGCCTTCTATGCAGCGATTCCCGACGAATCCCTGTTGCGAAGACAGTCTCTGCGCAGTTTCAAGGCCAACTTCGACCGCTTCATGGCGGACTGGTATGCCGATGAACGCCGGAGTTGTAATGCTGAATTTCGCCAGGCGTTCGATCGCTTCGTCAAAGAAAATCAGACCTACCTCAATATTGAATCCACTGATCCGGAGCGGCCAAGTGAACTCGGGAAAAAATCGTCTTCAGCTTGATGATATTCAGGCGCACCTTATTCGCAGTGCCAGACCTTCGGCGGCACGTTACTACTTTCTTACCATCACCAACCCCGTCGTCTTTGCCCGTTATATTGCGTCGCAAGCGTTCAGGCAGTTGCTGATATCCGATGGGGATTTGCATACCGACGGTGGCACTGCCATCGCCAGTCCCTGCTTTCTCAACATCGGATTTACCTACAGCGGGTTGCAGCGTATGGGGCTGCCGGATCATCTGATTTGCCAGTTCCCACCTGCCTTCCGGGAGGGGATGGCCCGCCGGGCTCAGTTTATCGGCGACCAGTGGGGGGATTACCCCACCCAATGGGAGGGGTTTTATGGCAGCCCTCATATCCATGTGTTCCTGGGGGTTAATTACGTACCGTCTCTGGAGGACGAATGCGCGAGACCGCCGCAGGAGTGGAGCGACGCCGACCGCGGCCGGCATTTCAAGATCATTGATGACTGCGTTGCCACCCTTCGACAGGGGCAACCTGATTTCCCTGGCTGCCATTGCCTGGCGCAGGAGCAGGCCCATGTCATTCGTTACCAGAGTCTGATCCGGGAGCACTTCGGCTTTGTGGATGGAATTTCCCAACCGCGCATCAACGACGGCATGCCGGGCTGTGCGATTGCTGGCAAAAAGGAATCACGAAAAGCGGACTGGGAGCCGTTGGCCGCGGGGGAGTTTCTGCTGGGGTATTTGGATGAGCTGGACCTGAAGAACCGCGAACCAGCCACCAGCAAGCCCGATAAGGCTGCTGCAAACGATATCAACCCCCTGAGCCCGGCCCTGAAAGAACCCGATAAATCGGCGTTCCAGACGTTGACCATGAACGGTTCGTTCCTGGTGTACCGAAAACTGGAGCAGGATGTGGCCGGCTTTCGCGATTATTGCCAGGATGACGATGAGCTGGCTGCCAAGCTGGTGGGGCGTCAGTATGACGGCACGCCGTTGACGGGCACTGACCCCAAACCCAAGCAGAACGACTTTGATTTCCAGGATGATACCCAGGGTGAGCGTTGTCCGTTCACCTCCCACGTGCGGCGGGTCAATCCGCGCCTGACCCTGAACGATGGCGTGGATGAAGGCACGTCGCTGGTGGATCAACATCGAATCATCCGCCGGGGGATGCCCTACGGCACCTTTATCAAACCTGGTGAGAACGCCACCTCGGCACCGGTTGAACCTCGTGGTCTGCACTTTTTTTGCTATAACGCCCGCATTGATTCCCAGTTTGAATTCATCCAGAAGAACTGGATCAACAACTGCGACTTTATGCATATGCCAAGTCCCATCATCGATCCCATTGTCGGTAGTCGTGGGCCGGATGATTTGGGGCAGTTCTCCTTCAACCAGCAGCGCATGCCGGTGTTTGGCTTGAAGCAGTATGTGCATGTGAAAGGCGGCGAGTACTTTTTCACGCCCGGGCGCAAGGCGCTGGGATTGATTGCGGGGCTGGCCCAGCCCATCAATCCTTTCCAGATTCCTAAGCAGCACATTGACAAATTTCAGCCGGAGTCCTCTGATCCTCTGGATGTGGCCCGTTATGTGGACGCCACAGCCCTGTTGACCGGCAAACGCTTTGTAAAACTCAAACTGGATGCAGGGGGAGCGGACCGTTTTTATTATTACTTTGCCCATCCCGAAGATGTGATGAGCATACTGCAGCAAACTGCGTTGTTCACCAACGATCATTACGCGCGGAAGATTCGAAACCTCACTGGCGGTACCATGCTGTTGTCCCGACCCAACACCGCGGAGCGCGTTGAACTCAAGGCGCAATCGGCACAGCAGATTGAACACCAGGGCTTCCAGCAACAATTGAAAACCCTGTTGCAGGCACCCTTGCAGGAAATCCGGAACGCGTTTCTGGAAACGGGGCAGTTGGAGCTGGTGGAGGGATTGGCGCGCCAGTTGCCGCTGCAGGTGATCAAAGGGTTCTATGGCGTTGCGGCGCCGGAAGCCGTCGCTAAACGTATTCTCTCCAAAACCCAGATTGCTCACTTTTTTGATCGGGCAGATTTTGCGGAACTGCCTCCGGTGTGGCAGGCCAAGTATGACGAACTGGGCTTTTCCACCACGCCGGACCAGACCCTGCTGTTTTGGGTGCGGATGCTGTTCATCGAGGTGTTCCTGAATCTTTACAACGCAGATTACCTCACTGAACTCGCCAAGAATGCTTCAGGGGAACTGATAGAGCACCTGGATGCTCAGATTCGCAAGCGCATCCAGGCTGCAGAGGATGACGGCACCCTAATGTCCCGCTTCATCCAGCTGTTCCAGCAGCACTACAGTGATTCCGGGGATGCCCTGGTCAAAGCGGTGCGGCAGAGTGTGCTCGAGCTGATGGTAGGGAGTACCGATACCACGGCGAAAGGCATCAGCATGGTGGTGAAATCCCTGCTGGAGATGGGCAACGATCTGGTCAGTGGATTGCAGTTTTTGGCGGCCAGTCAACCGGGGGTGTCTGACGACGCCAAACCGGCGGTGATGGCCCAGGTCAAACAGGCACTGGAAGCCTGGAGAATGGCGGACGAGTCAACCAGGGCCGCCATGGAGCCCGCTCTGGACCCTATGCTGGACCAGGCCATCGTGACCTGCCTGCGCCTGAATCCGGTGGCGCCGGTACTGCCGCGTTATTGCACCAACGGCGCAACCTATACGTCCTCAGCAGGGGAGGTGCTGAACATTGAGCCGGGCTCGGTGGTGTTGCTGGTGTCCCAGGTCACCATGGGAGCTAACCTGAAACATCAGGTTTCACCGCAGCAAGAGCCGTTTATTTTCATGGATGGAACCCCCCATGCCTGCATGGGGCATCACGTGGCGATGCTGGAAATTCGGGAGGCGCTGAAAATGCTGCTGACCCTGCCCAATGTGCGGCCGGCGGCGGGCAATCTGGGGGATATGACTTTCAAGTACAACATGCCTGACAGTATGCTGTTGCGCTGCGATCGGAGTAGTTGATCAGGCAATGTGGTTGATCAGGCAATCCGGTCTTTCAAGTAATGCAGCTTATCCAAAAAGGGGCGATGGCCGGTGATCTGTGCAAAATCATGGGCCAGCTCCAGATACACCAGGCTGGCGTCGTGGTCTTCCCGGCGCTGCAGTTCTTCCGCGTTGTAGACTGCAGCCTGATAACCCAGCAGCGCCATGTTTTTCTGCTTGGCGATGTCCAGCGCCAGGTCGATCAGCTTGTCGGCCTGGCGTTGCTGATCCATGGCATTGTGGACCTTGGCCAGCGTCAGGCAGGCCCAGCCGTGATGGGCCTTCTCGTTGGTTTCGCTGGTGACGGTAAAGGATTTCCGTGCATAAAGATGGGCTTTGTCGATGTTGTTTAACGCCAGCTGTAGTTCCGCCATGGCCTGGAACAGATAGAACCAGGTGTAACGCCCGCCTTTGCGATAGCAGCTGGGTTGTACTGCCTGCTCCAGCACCTTTTCTGCCAGTTGCAACTCACCGCTGCCCACCAGCGCCTGTCCGAGTTTGGCCGAGACCGCGGGCACCATAGTGTGGATGGCAAATTCATCGCAGATGGTCAGCGCCGTATCCAGAATGCTGCGGGCACTCTGGTAATTCCCCACCGCCAGCAGATAGTAGCCGTAGGTGTCGTAAATCATGGCTTTGGAATAGGGGTGTTGAGCGCCTTCTGCAATTTCGACAGCACGCTGGATGACGCTTTCTGCGTCCGCCAGCCGCCCCAGTTCCACCAGGCTGTTGCCATAAAAAGTACGGCAGAACACGCTGGGGTAACCGGTCCAGCCCAGGCGGCTGACCTCCATGTCTCCGGTCAGAATTCTGAGGATGCCTTGCTCCAGCCGGATACAGCTGTCGAACTCACCCATGGCATGGTAGACCATGGCGTGATTGTAGCTGGCAGCGATTTGCAGTGGCACGTGTTGAATTTCGTTGGCCAGTTCCACCGCCCGGCTGGACGCAGTGAATGCTTCCTGGTGTTTGCCCACCATCCACAATGCGTTGGTAAGCTGACACAGGATTGAGCAGGTGCGCTTGGGCTCACCCACGGCGTCACAGAGTTTTTCCGCTTCTTTCAGATCCCGCACCAGGCGATCCTGTTCCCCCAGGGGAATCAGTGCATTCATGCCAACCGCCAGGAAATCAATGCGCTGACCCAGGGTATCTTTGTTCAGGGGCAGGTGCCGCAACGCCTCCAGTCCCCGATCCAACAACAATACAGCCTGGTGGTGGGAGGAGCGGCCGATGGCGTGGTAACAGGCCTTGAGGTAATACTCCACCGCTTTGTGCCAGTACTGGCCCATATAGGCGTGCTCCGCCAGGCGGTAGACATGTTCTTCCAGGCGCTCCTTGTGCAGGGACTCGATGGCATTCACCAGACTGGCGTGGATCAGCCGCTTGCGCTCCCGGGGAATGGAGTCGTAGGTCACCTGGTGCACCAGGGCGTGCTTGAACTGGAACTCGTCGTTGAGCCCATCGCTGGCCTTGATCACCAGTCCGCACTGTACCAGCTCATCAATGGCGTGTTTGGCGTAGTCGCGGGGAATGTCGGTGATGTAATCCAGTAGCCCGGTGGAGAAACGTTGGCCGATGGCGGAAGCCGCCTGCAGGATATTCTTGGCCAGTTTGGAGCGCCGGTCGATGCGGGTGGAAATGACCGAGTGGATGGTGAGCGGCAAGGTGTCCGGCAGACTATTCAGGCCTGAGGTGTAGCTACCGGGCTCACCCCAGATCAGGTTGCTGTCCATCAGGTGATGGATCATTTCCTCGATATAGAGGGGATTGCCTTCGCAGCGACGACTGATTTCGTCGCGCAGGGTAATCAGGCTCGGGTCCTTGCCCAACACGCCTTTCAGGTAGTCGTTCGACTCCAGATCGGTGAACGGTTTCAACTCCAGCAGGCTCACATTCTCATTCAACCAGCTGGCCTGGTATTCCGGACGATAGGTCACAATCAACAGACTGTTGTGGTCATGAACGGATTTGACCAGTTGTTCCAGCAGGGTTTGGCTCTCACCGTCGATCCAGTGCAGATCTTCCAGCAGAATGACCAGCGGTTTCTGGCGTGCCAGTTCGTCCAGTAAGGCCCGCATGGCTTTTCGCGCCCGCTGCCGCTTTTGCACCGGCTCCAGGCTGTTCCAGCTCTGGTTCTGGATCGGCAGATCCAGCAGAAAGTGATACGCCGACAGGTGTTCTGCGAAGCTCTCATTCAGGTTGGCGATTCTATCCCGCAGTTTCTGCGCGATGTCGAGTTGCGAATCGGAGTCCTGTACGTTGAGCCAGCAACGGATGATATTGGAAAAGGGTAGATAGGCTGTGCTGCGGTTGTGTGAGTCACAGGCGGTGGTGAGCACATGATACTGGGTGGGATTGATACCCTGCAGGACGCGGGTCACCAGGCGGGACTTACCCACCCCGGGCTCAGCGCAAATGGCCACACAGCGGCCAAAGTGCTCCCGGGTCTCCGCCAGATTCTGCTGGATCAGCTTGATCTCGTTGTCGCGTCCCACAAACGGGGTGTCACCCAGCTTGCTCTCGTTGCCTTCATCCTGGCGCACGCGGCCCTGGATCTGGTACAGCTCCACCGGCTCATCCAGGCCCTTTACCTGCACCGGGCCCAGGTCATCCACCCGGATCTGTTTCTGGGCCGCGTTGTAGGTGTCCTTGGAGATCACCGCGGTATTGGGGTGGGCCAGCACTTCCATGCGATGGGCCAGGTACACAGTAGGCCCCAGCGCTTCATAATCCACCGAAAAGTCGTTGTAAAACGGCTTCATCAACACTTCACCGGAATGGATGCCGATGCGTACCGCAATGCCGGTGCGTTCAAATTCACCTTTCACCGACTTCAACATATCCAACGCCGCGTAGCAGGCCCGGACCGCGTGATCTTCATAGGCCACCGGGGCCCCGAAGATCACCATCATGCCGTCGCCATCCACCCGGTTGATCATGCCGCCGTAACGGTGGGCGTTCTGCTTAAGGGAGGAGATGGTCGGGTCCAGGTAATCGGCGCTGTCTTCGGCCTTGAGCTTGTGTATGAGCTGAACCGAGTTGGTGATATCCACAAACAGGATGGTGACCTTCTTCAGCTCGGGCTGCAGGTCCTGTGTTCGTGGCGCAGAGAACTCACCTTCAGTATTGGAGGAATGCTGGGCTACTTTATTGCCACATTGGTAGCAAAATGCGTGAAAAGCTGGATTATCAGCCCCACAGTTTGGGCATCGCATGAAACGTTCTCGAATCCTGTCCGCTAGACTCGTGCAGCGCGCAAAGCACCTTGGGGACCCATGTTAATGCGAGCTGGGTCGTTTTTTGTACAACGTTATTCACTCAATTGTTCAAGTATAAACCCAGCGATTTATGATGCCAATGTACAAATAGGATACTCAGGGAGCAGTTTGACAGTAAATGACGGGAAAACCCTGGAAGTAGGAGGGTACTGGTGCGGTGATTGCGGCCGGGTTGCAATTGGTCAGCACCACGAGGGCATCCCCATTAGGGGTCTTTGAGGCTTGAACCTGTACGATGCCTTCGTATTTGAGCCAGCTTTGCGCCTGCTGGAGGGCAGACTGAATATCAAGTTTCACAGCGTGCATTGCGTTACCATGTTGACTGTATGTTCTCTCCAACTAACCCCGGAAGCCGGACCCAAGATTAAAAAAGTGTTGGTAAGGGGCTCGCATCCCTTACCAACACATACTGACCGTTCCAGAGCGTCCATACCCATGGCCAGTTGGTGCTCGCATAGTTGTGAGTTCCCCGAACTTGGTATTCGGGGCAGGCACTTAGAACGAAGGGTGCTCGCGGTGTTCTTAAGCGCCTGATTCAAATAGTAGTAGCATTCGGCATGGTTTTTTATTGGCAAATTACCGAGGTATTTTGTGAAAAATTACCAAAATCAGGGGGCTCGCGGCGGGACCGGTCATGGATTAACGGCTTTTCTGATTGTCTTATCAGTGTGTTTGGCGTGCACCAGCATGTCGTTCTCCAGGGTCATGGCGGCGTACGAGGCCAACCCTTTCACCAACGGCTCCAACTGGCTGGAGAAAGCAATCACATCCTGGTTGAAGGCGTTGCGGGCATTGATCAGCTGCATGACACCAATTACCTCCTGGGCATGGTTCAGCAGTGGCACACTGAGAAACGATTTTGAGTGATAGCCGTATTGCTGGTCGAAGCTCTTCATGCCCGAGAAATCGAAGGTGGTGTTGTTATAGGCGTCATCGATATTGACCACCTGTTTGCTGATGGCGGTGAACGTTGCCACATTGTGCAAATTGGGCTCGCCATCCACCTCCAGCAGTAATGGGGAGATGTCCCTGGATTCGGACTCGAATGCGGTGAAGGCCAGGTTCAGGGAATTGTTTTTCAGGGCCACGAACTCGAGACGCTTGGGCGCGTCGTCCCGATACCAGTAGATGGTACCGCCGTCGGCCCGGGTGACCCGCATGGCTTCGTCCAGCACCCGTTCGAATATGGCGTCGGTGCCTTTGGGTTGGGAGAGCCGCACCAGCAGCCCACCCTCGGCGTGCTCGAGCTCAGCGCTTTCCAGAATCGTTGCCATCAGGGCCGCCAGGGATTCGATGATGGCAATCTGGGTTTCGGAATAATGGGCCACAGTGCCGGACAGCGGATTGAGCGGATTCACCAACTGGATGACCCCCAGCACCCGGCGCCCGGGTTTGATCACCGGCACTGACAGCACCGAGCGGGTGCGGTAGTCGAACAGGTCATCAAAGGCCTTGATGCCGCAGATGTTGAATTGGGTGGAGTTGTAGACATCTTCCACACACACAGACTTGGCCTGCAACGCGCAATAGGCAGCGATACTGTGGGTTTGGTTGTTATCGGAATCGGTGGTCTGTACGCGGATGGGGGTCAGGGCGGATTGACCCGGCTCACAGAATTTCTGATTCAGGCCCAGGGATTTGTTCTGGATCATGGCGTAGTCCAGGCGCGGGCCGGCTTCGTCCTCCTCCAGTAAATACAGGGTGGCGCCGTCGCAATGGGTGATACCCTGGCATTCATTCAGAATGTTACTGAACAGTTTCCACTTGTCGGTTTCGGTGGACAGTGATCGGGTCAGGTTGATCAGTCGCCAGAAAAAAGCGTCTTGATGGAAAATGGCCATGGGATACTCCTGCAAGGTCTTAATCCCTCCAGTTTAGTAGCTGGGGGGGTGTTCAGGAGTATTCCACTGTTATTTCTTTCACACAGCCACTATCTCTGATGGATAAACGACCAAAACTGTGACGGTTTTCACGATGGTGACGGGGCCTTGTTGCGTCGTCTGGCCAAGAGCAGAACGATCAGGTTAAGCGATAGCCAGAAGAGGGCGCCGCCGCTGCCTTTGCTGTCAAGAGACGCCTGGTTTCCGGAATCTCCGCTGGAGCCGTCGAAGTCCACGCTGATGGTCTCCACCACTTGGTTGTCTGCGCTGTCCACGTCGTAATCATCCCCGTCGGTGCTGGCCACCTGATGACGGATGCTCAGATTGCTGAGGGCGGTTTGCAACTCCAGTTCCAGGGAATGCACGCTGGCGTTGGTGATGTTGCAGGTGTACTGGGTGTTGCCACTGCTGAGGGTGCAGGGGGTACTGTCCACACTGGCACTGATCAGGGTGGCGGCGCTGCTGGTGATGCTGCCGCTGAGTCGGAGGTTCAGGGTGCGGTCACTGCGGGCGTTGCCGCTGATGTCATAGCGGGTATTGATGATGGCGCCGGGCTCGGCAACGGTCGGGTTGCTGTCATCCACCACCAGCGAGGCGTTGATGGGGAAGTCGAAGCAGGTTTCGATGTTGCTGATGGCGTTCAGGTTGGGTGCCAGCGCATCGTGGGAACAAGTGGAAAACCCGGTGGCTGAAGGATTCAATTCCGCGGCCATGATGAAGGCTGAGGACGAACAGGAGGTGACGCCGGGATCAACACCGTCGTGCAGGAAACCGAAATTGTGGCCGATTTCATGGGCGACGATGATGGAGGTCAGGGCGGTACGATTGCTGCCGCTGCCGAATACTTGTGAGGTGCCCATGGCATATCCGGAGCAGAGTAAAGGAAAATCCGGAGTGGGGAAGCTGGCGTAAGTGGGGCCGAAGGCGATGCCGATGGCGGGGCCGGCGTCGGCGTAGTTGCGACCGCTGATGAAATGCAGAATGGAAAACACATTGGGATCAAACGCGGCAGTATCACCGTCCACCCGTTGGGCTTCCATGTCGTCCAATACCGCTTCGATGTCGTTGCCGCCGCCAAACTGGTCACCGGAACCGAAGGCCATGCGCAGCTTGTTGAACGCGATCTTGAATTCCTGTTGGTACAGCAGGTCCACGTATTCGGTGATGGCGATGGCCTGGGACTGATAACTGGAACCAAAATCGGATTCGAACTGGCTGTCAAACACCAGGGTCAGCTGGCCGACCAGGCAAACGCCTTCCACAGTATCGTCACAGTACGTGTCGTAATCGATCTGCAGGGCACGCGGGGTAAAGTTGCGGGGAGTAATGGTCTGGCTGGCGGCCGCGGGGGATTGTGTCGCGGCTGACACGTTAGGGGTAAATCCACACTGCCCCAGACTCAGGTCCTGGTTGAGTGTCTGGGCCACAAAGCGGTTGGTTGTCAGCGCGCTTTTGGCCTCACCCTCAGCGCTGAGTGCGCTGATCAGGTGAAGCTGGCCGTCATGGAGCAGCAGGCCCTGCCATTGGCCGTCGATGTAGGCGGCCCGGCCTTTACTCTCCGGGAAATCCTGCAGCTGCACCGCATAGAAACGCGTTGCCGGGTCTGCCGGCTGGATGCCATAGCGATCGATGTTTCTGGGGGTCAATTCCAGCGCCATGGGTTGGCCGGCAATGTCCAGATAGAGAGTGTTCTGTGCAAAGGTGAGGGCACTGCTGGCCCACAACAAAAGGGCGCAGCAAAGATTAAATAAACTAAATGAGTTATGGTGTTTCATATTGTTATCCGTACTTCCATTAACCACCGACTATGGCTCAGTTCGGTGTGCCTTATCCAATATTTTTTTGATAATACGTGAAGTGGCCACAAATCCAAAGGTGGCGGTCACACAGGTGGAGGCGCCGATGCCCCCGGCGCAGTCCAGCCTTACACTACTGTCGGCGTGGGCCGGAGGCCGGGTGGAGCAAACGCTGCCGTCTGCCTGCTGAAACAGCACAGGCTCATCGGAATAAACGCACTCGACACTGAAGCGACGTTTCAGGTTACTAGTATAGCCGTGATCCTGCCTGAGCTTTTTACGCACCAGGGCCAGCAATGGGTCCTGCTCCGCCCGGGTGATGTCCGCGTAATGAATGCGAGTGGGATCGGTTTGGCCACCGGCACCACCGACCACATAAATGGGAATCTTGTTGCGTTTGCAATAGACGATCATGGCGACCTTGTGCTTGACGCTGTCGGTGGCATCCAGCACAAAGTCAAACTCCGGGCGCATTTTTTCGGCCACGTTGGCCACGGTGACGAAATCCATGTCGGGGTGACAACGCAGCTCCGGGTTGATGGCCAGCAGGCGTTCTGCCATGGCCTCTACCTTGGCCCGGCCGAACTGGCCGCCCAGGGCATGGATCTGCCGGTTGGTGTTCGACACGCAGATCTCGTCCATGTCCACCAGGGTGATTTCGCCCACGCCGGTGCGGGCCAGGGCCTCTGCCGCCCAGGAACCCACGCCGCCAATGCCCACCACGCAGACGTGGGCCCGCTGCAGGATGTCCAGGGCGCCGGCACCATAGAGGCGTTCAATGCCGCCGAAGCGATTTTGGTAGTTGTCAGACAGCATGAATAAACCTGGCCCCGGCAAGGGCGCGCCGAGGGACGCGCAGCATGAAAACGGCGCATTATAAAGGAGTGGACAGGGAGGTGGATAGGGGGTGAATAGAGGGCATGCCTGGGGTGCTCTGACCTTGGATTAGTTTTATACTTGTCGAAGTATGAAATTCCGGGAGAACCCATCAGGTGGATAACCGTCAGTTGGCGAAGGCCTTCAAAGCTCTGTCACACCCCAACCGATTACAGATCTATCAGGAGATCATACAGCGCCGGGCCCTGTCTTCCCAGGCGTTGGCAGGCTGCGCCCTGACGGACTTCATCAACGCGCTCAATGTGGGGGCACCCACCGTGTCCCACCATATCAAAGAGCTGGTGAATGCGGAGCTGATCAGTGTGGAACGCCAGGGCAAGTTTGTGACCTGTTACCTGAACGAAACCACATACCGGAACTTGCAGCAATTTTTCCAGGAGCAGGTGTGATGCAATACAAAGGTTATGTCCACCCGGGTTTCGGGGCGGTAGCCTCGGAATTTGTCCGCCAGATTCCGGAAGATGGGCTCAGCGGCGCCGCCCTGTCAGTGTACTACCAGGGCCAAGGGGTAGTGGACATCTGGGCCGGAAAGCGGGACAAGCAGGGCAATCCCTGGCTGGAGGATACGCTGGCGCTGTCCTTCTCCACCACCAAAGGTGTGGCCTCGGTGATGATGCACATCCTGGCGGACCGTGGGCTGATTGAGTATGACCGGCCGGTAGCCTTTTACTGGCCGGAATTCAAAGGTTCCGGTAAAGACGAGATCACCATTCGCCACCTGCTGTGCCATCAAAGCGGCCTGTACGACATTCGCGGCATGATTGATGACGCCACCCACATGCTGGATTGGGAGCACATGATCGGCCGCCTGGAACAGGCTACCCCCAGTCATCGACCGGGCACCAGCCATGGCTACCATGGTCTCACCTATGGCTGGTTGTTGGGGGAGGTGATGAGCCGGGTTACCGGGAAGGCCTTCTCTGAATTGATGTTCGAACTGCTGGTTGCACCGTTGGGGTTGGACGGGATGTTTGTGGGGTTGCCGGATGAACACATGTCGCGTCGGGCGATCCTGGCGGCCTATGCGGAAGAATCCCGGCCGCCTTCCGGGTCTGCTGCGTCCCGTTCCCGACCCAACCTGATCCGCCAGGCCCAGGGGCAATTGATCAGCAGCGGTGTCCGCCTGCTGGGGGCTGATCCCAACGGCTTTGCGGCCGGTCTGGCGCCCCGCGGTATCGGTCGCCTCAGTTTTAACGATCCGAAAGTGGTACAGAGTTGCATTCCCGCAGCGAACGGGATGTTTACCGCCCGCTCATTGGCCCGCATGTACGGTGCCATCGCAGCCGGCGGCGAGTTGGACGGCGTGAGGATTTTATCGCCGCAACGGGTGCGGGCCATGGCGGAAATCCAGAGCCGTCGGGTGGATCGGGTGGTGCCGTTGCCGATGCATTGGCGACTGGGCTTCCATCGGGTGTTCACTACCGGTCCGCGGACGCCAGAGGCCTTCGGTCATTTTGGCTGGGGTGGCTCCGGCGCCTGGTGCGATCCGGGCCGACGTTTGGGGGTGGGCTTCATCGTTAACAGCAGCGGCGGGACGTCACCATTTGGTGATACCCGCATCGCCCGCTTGAACGGGGCCATCATTCGCTGTGCGGAACAGGTGGAAGGGCGGCGCGGACCGTTTCGCAATATCCTCGCGGACCGATTTTACGACCTGGTGAACTGAGCGGCTGGAAACACTAGGCCCAGTCCCGCAGCTGGGCGCCCTGGGCGTCCACGAACTTGCCCAGGACCAGCAGCACGGCGTCAAACAGCACCCAGAATCCGAGTCCGCCCAGGGTCAGCATCTGCAGAATCCCGGTGCCCACCTTGCCCACATAAAAGCGGTGGGTGCCGAACAGTCCAAACACCAGGCACAGCAACAGCGCCGGCAAAATTTTTCGACGGGACTTTGGGCGCTTAGGTTCGACTGACAACGGCGCACTCCTGATGGCGGAAGCAAGTGGTCAGATGATCGTTCACCATGCCCATGGACTGCATATACGCGTAACAAATGGTGCTGCCCACGAAGTTGAAACCGTCCTTCTTGAGCTGCTTGCTCATGTGGTCGGATTGCGGGGTGGAGGCGGGCACCTGAGCCATGGACTTCCAGCGGTTTTGCTTCGGCTCCCCGTCCACGAACTGCCAGATGTAGTCAGAAAAGCTGGACTCTCTTTCCGTTATGGCAAGGTAGGCCCGGGCGTTGCGAACCGCACTTTCCACCTTCAGGCGGTTGCGGACGATACCGGGGTTGGTCAGCAGCTTCTCGATCTTTTTAGGGGTGTAGCGCGCGATTTTTGCGGGATCGAACTGATCGAACGCCGCCCTGTAGTTTTCCCGCTTGCGAAGAATGGTAATCCAGCTGAGGCCGGCCTGGGCCCCTTCCAACAGCAGGAACTCGAACAGGACTGCTTCATTGAAACAGGGCACTCCCCATTCGTCGTCATGATACTGTCGATACAACTCGTCATCACCACACCAATCACAGCGTTTCAGGTTCATAGGGGTTCTCGCTACCGGGCCGAGGCAGCATCATAACCAAAATATGACAAAACAGAAAAAAATCCCCGCCATCGCGGGGACGATGCGGGGCAGGAATAGCGCGGTTTTCGGTTGTTATAGTTATTTTCGGTACAAAGCCAATAAAGTCCGTATTGGGAGACAGATACAACATCTAGTTATTGAATAACCAGTACACTACAAGATAGTGCGCCATAATGGCCTTATCAAGGTGACTTGCAGTGGAAAAGCTGTGGATAAAATGTGGGGTTGCTGTGTAGATTGAAAATTTTGCCTAGCTCAATTAGAGGCTGCTGTTATAACCTAGGCTACAAAATTTGAACGATGCGCTTGATAAAACTGGCGCAGTTGTCGTATACAACCTATCTTTGTAGGTAAGTCGTTAAAAAAACATAATATTTTTATAGACATAGCAAGGTTCAAGAGGTCGCAGCCATGCGCACAGATACCAACGAGAACAGCCAGCCCTATGTGATAATCGTCGAAGATGACGAACGCCTGGCGGAATTGACCGCGGAGTACCTGCGCGGCAATGGTTTGAAGGTGGAGATCATCGGAGATGGAAACCTGGCCATCAGCGCCATCATTGATCGCCAGCCGGACATGGTGGTGTTGGACCTGATGCTGCCCGGGGCCGACGGCCTGGAAGTGTGCAAGAGTGTACGCGACAAGTATAAGAAACCCATCCTGATGTTGACCGCCCGGACTGACGACGTGGATCAGGTGCTCGGCCTGGAAATGGGCGCCGATGATTATGTGGCGAAACCGGTCAAACCCCGGGTATTGCTGGCCCGAATTCGTGCGTTGCTGCGACGGTCTGACAGCAGTGACGCGCAACAGGAGAAAAACAACTCAGAGTCCACCCAGAACCGCCTCGAGTTCGGTGACCTGGTCATTGATAACAGCGCCCGTGAAGTCTGGTTGGGTGGAGCGGCTGTGGATCTCACCAGTGCTGAATACGACCTGTTGTGGTTGCTGGCCTCCAATGCCGGTTCCATCTTGTCCCGTGAGGAAATCTTTGAGCGGTTGCGGGGGATTCAGTATGACGGCCAGGATCGCTCCATTGATGTACGGGTGTCGCGGATTCGCCCCAAGGTGGGAGACGACCCGATGAATCCCCGCCGCATCAAGACAGTTCGCAGCAAAGGTTATTTGTTTGTCAGAGACCTCACCTGATCAACGGGTGAGGCAGGCTGTAAAGGTTGAAGCCCTTTGAACAGTATTTTCCTGCGCATATACGGTGGCATGATCATGGTCTGCCTCGTGATTGGTATTGCGTTCTACGTTTCACTCGAAGCCATTAATTTCTTCCGCCTGCAGTATTTTCGCGGTGCCCTGATCACCGGGCCAGTACAGTTGATAGCGGATCTCACTGCCAGTCAGCCGGAAGACTACCGGGAGCGTTGGGTGCAGGAAGTCGGCCACATGCTGGATTCACGCATGACGCTGGTAGGCCTGGATCAATTGGAACTTACCAACACCCAGCGCGAGGAGCTGAAAGAGAACAAGGTGGTTCTGCGCATTCTGGACGAGTTCAACCGGGAAGGTGAAGCCATTGTCTCGATTCCCTATCGGGAGGGGACGCGTTATCTGGTGGCCCGGGGCGAATACATGACGGAACAGCAGGGCCGCGGTATGGCCGAGCTGATCGCTCAGTACCTGTCCCGCTATCCGGTAAACGAATGGAATGCCCGCCTTGCCCAGATCAATAAAACCTTCGGTTTTCCCGTGCGCCGCATTGCGCCGTTTGAAGTCAAGCTGGACGACGACAAGAAACATCGCCTGTTCAATGAGGAGCAGGCCGTGGCCAATTTTGCCGGCAACCGCGGCAACAACACACAGATCACCGCCTATAAACTGCTGAACGAAACTGGCGAGGTGCTGCAGCTCGGGCCCCAGAACATGTTCAACTGGTACCCGTTTGAGCTGATGGCGGTGATGGTGGTAATCGCGTTGGGGCTGGTGGGGTTTGCGGTTTATCTGTTGGTGAAACCCCTGGAGAACCGGCTTTCTGCGCTGGAAAAAGCCGTGTTGCGCATCCGCGGCGGTGACCTCAATGCGCGGGCTCCGGTGGAAGGCTCCGATGCCATCGGCCAGCTGGCGGGCACATTGAACGGCATGACCGAGCACATCCAGCGCCTGCTGAATTCCCAGAAAGAATTGACCCGGGCGGTGTCCCATGAGCTGCGCACGCCGGTGGCCCGGATTCGGTTTGGCCTGGAAATGCTGATCGACGCTGAGAACGACGAGCAGCGATTGCGGCAGGTGGATCTTATCGACCTGGATATCGAACAGCTGGACAAACTCATCGATGAGATTCTCACCTATTCCAAGCTGGAGGAAGGCACTCCGGTACTGGATTTTGTGATGATCGACCTGGATGCCCTGATGCGGCGGGTGGAACAGGAGAGCAAGGCGCTGTCCGGCGACAAGGCCGTGGTGTATGTGGCGCCGGACCTGCCGGAGGAGCGTTGCTACGCGGAAGGGGAGGAACGTTATATCCATCGCGTGGTGCAGAACCTGGTGGGCAATGCTCTACGCTATGCCCAGGGGCGGGTGGAGATCACGTTCTCTGCTATGGGGGATGTGTTCCGCATTGATGTGCACGATGATGGTCCGGGCATTCCCGAATCCGATCGCAAGCGGGTGTTCCAGCCGTTCACCCGTTTGGACGACAGTCGCACCCGGGCGTCCGGTGGCTATGGCTTGGGATTGTCGATTGTGAACCGGATCGCCTATTGGCACGGTGGGCGAGTGCGGGTAGGGGAGAGCGAATTGGGCGGGGCCAAATTCAGTTTCCTCTGGCCCCGTTTGCAAAGCCTCAGGGAGTCGAACTAATCCCCCGGAGCTTCTTCTGGCACGACAGCCAGTATGCCGCGCAGGTTCTGTTGGCTGCACAGCCTGGCCGTGTTGATAAACTCTTCCATATAAGGCGATTCCGCCTGATCCTCACGAATGGCAGCATACAGGTTAGCCCAGATGCCGTCGTCCCCCAGTGAGCGCGCCACCACATAGCCTTTTTCCAGATAATCCGTAATGCCCCAGTTTGGCAGGGCGCATACGCCACGACCGGAGGCCACCAGTTGAATGATCATGATGGTCAGCTCCGCAGTCCGGGTGTGGGCCGGTTGCACGTTGGCCGGCAGCAGGAAGTACTTGAAGATATCCAGCCGGGCATGCTCCACCGGGTAGGTGATGAGCGTTTCGCCGGCCAGGTCCTGGGGCTGGATCACCGGCTTTTTGGTCAGGGGGTGATGCTTGGCCACGCAGAGCAGGGCCTCATACTGAAACAGGGGAATATAGCGGATGCCCGGCAGGTTTTGCGGATCGGAGGTGATCACCAGATCCAGTTCTGCCCGCGCCAGTGCCGGCAGGGGATCAAAGTTGAAGCCACTGATCAGGTCGATTTCTACGTCTGGCCAGTCTTCCCGGTATTCGTCAATGGTGGGCATCAACCAGTCAAAACAACTATGGCATTCTATGGCAATGTGCAAACGACCCTGCTTGCCCTCAGCCAGACGCACGATATCCTGTTCCGCCTGCTCCACCGCGGGCAGCACCTGTTCCGCCAGTTGCAGCAGTCGTTCTCCGCCTTTGGTGAACTTCAACGGTTTGGATTTGCGGATCACCACCGGCTGCCCCAGGCGGTCTTCCAGTTCTTTCAGTTGATGGGACAGCGCGGACTGGGTGAGGTGTACCTGTTGCGCGGCATCCACCAGGCTGCCGCAATCCCTCAGGGCAACCAGCGTGCGCAGATGTTTGACTTCGATGCGTGCCATGCTTTGTTCCGCAATAATTTGTTCCGAAATAATTGGGTTCGGTAGTGGTGTAATGCTGTGTGGCGAGAATGCAACAGCGGGGTATTGTCACCCAGACCAGGACTAAATAAAAGTTCGGAGCCGGCAGAGTCCGCGTGCAAAAGTCCGCGTGCAAAAGTGCCCATGAAAAGGGGTGCTTGCAACGTCGCTTACCAAAGTCGCTTAAAAAGGCGCGCTCAAACGGCTTGTCGCAATGCCGGCTCATTGGTTGGAGTGCAAGGCAACTCGGCTTGTGCCGGGCCGGCATCCACCAACTTGGCCTTAGCCTTGAGCCTTATATAGTCTGACAAGCGTTGCGCTTCTGGTGGGCTCAGGCGCAGCCCCAGTTTACTGCGGCGCCAGAGGATGTCGTCTGCGCTGTGCGCCCACTCCTGTTGCATCAGAAAATCCACTTCCCGCTGGAACAGTCCGGCACCAAAATGCTGCCCCAGATCTGCAAGCTGTCGACAATCTTCAAGCAATGTGTGAATGCGCGTACCGTAGGCATTGCACATCCGGCGGCAGTATTCAGCATCCAGCCACTCGTATTGGTGTTGCACCAGGGCCACCCAGACATCGAAATCCGTGTCACCGATGTCCCCGCCAGGCAGCACAGTAGCATCCGCCACTGCCGGTTGCAGGTTCTCCAGGTGGGGCGCGAGCGCTTTCATGGCGGCCTGGGCCAGACGGCGGTAGGTGGTGATCTTGCCGCCGAAGATGCTCAACAAGGGGGCTTGGTTCTGCGCGTTGGTCTGCAGTTCCAGGGTGTAATCCCGGGTCATGGCCGAGGGGGAATCCGACTCGTCATCACACAGGGGGCGCACACCGGAGTAGCGCCACAGCACGTCATCGCTGCTGACGGCGTGCTTGAAATGGCGGTTAACGATGTCCAGCAGATAGGCTTCCTCTTCGGCATCCATGGCCACCTGGGCAGGATCGCCATGATAGGCTTTGTCGGTGGTGCCGATCAGGGTGAAATCATCCTGATAGGGAATCACGAAGACGATGCGCTGATCTTCATTTTGCAGGATGTAGGCCTGATTGCCCTGGTACAGTTTGCGGGTGACCAGGTGGCTGCCCTTGATCAGATTGATTTTGCGCGGTGAGGTCGCCTGCAGGCTGTGCTCGATAAAACGCTGGGCCCAGGGGCCGGCAGCGTTCACCAGTGTTTTGGCGGTGCAGGTCTGGCGCTGGCCGCTGGGAATATGCTGCAGGGTGATGTACCACAGGCCATTCCGTCGCTGGGCATTAAGACAACGGGTTTGCACCAGGATGTCGGCTCCCTGCTCGTGGGCGGACAGCGCATTGTTGATCACCAGGCGGGCATCGTCCACCCGGCAATCATAGTATTCGAAACCCTTGACGATGGAATCCTGTAAAGGGTTGGCGGGATGCTGGTCAGTGCCATCGAAGGCCAAACCCCGGGAGCCCGGGATCTTGTTGCGACGGGCCAGGTGATCGTACATGAACAGGCCTGTACGGATCATCCAGGCCGGACGCAGATGAGGCCGGTGCGGCAGTACAAAGCGCAGGGGCTTGATCAGGTGGGGGGCCTTGTGCAGCAGGATCTCCCGCTCCGCCAGGGCCTCGCGCACCAGCCGGAATTCGTAGTGTTCCAGATAGCGCAGGCCGCCGTGAATCAATTTACTGCTGGCGGAGGAGGTTGCCGAGGCCAGATCGGCCTGTTCGCAGAGTCCCACTTTCATCCCCCGGCCTGTCGCTTCCGCAGCAATGCCGCAGCCATTGATGCCGCCACCGACCACAAATACGTCATAACTGTTTGATAAATTGACGTTTTGTTCAGTGGTGCCGGCGTTATGACTGACGGCTGAAACTGGGGATTGGCTGAGCATGGGGCGCTCCCTTCACAGTAATCAAATTGATTCGTGCAGCGTGTTACTGAAGTGTATTTTCTTTCGTTTGTTTTCGCAATAGAAATAAAACGAAGATTTTGTGACAGTGACCGGTGCGTTCTGCGTGTATACGGGCTGGAGCTGAGCTGGAGCCTTAGTTAAGAGTGCAGTGAAAGGTAAAGAGCACGGTGAAAGCTGGTGGGGTGATGGCTAGGAGCAGTATCAGGAAGACAGGCAGGA
>JAYZEN010000001.1:0-1470033 GCA_036337295.1 Pseudomonadota bacterium | reverse complement strand
GTTGGCCATGTTGCCCACTTCCATGGTGATGCCGCGGCCGCAGCCCAGGCTCACAGAGTCCAGTTCAATCCAGTCTTCATAACCTTTTGCTGTTACGTTGCCTTTGATCGCCAGTTTGTTGTAGTTCATGTAAATAGCCATGGTGTTCTCTCCTGAGAGTTCTTTGTCTGAGTCGGTTTGTGTAATGCTTTGTGTATTGGTTACTGCGTTTCGGTGTTGCTTGACTCTTACTAATCAACTTGCGTGCCAAGTTTTTAAGTTGTTGATATGTAAGGATAAAATGGATTTTCTGTGAGGTGGGGCCGAATTCAGGCCGGCCGTTGGAAGAGAGGTGCTGTGTCCCTGGGGTAAATTGACATGTCACTGTTTGGTGTTGTGACAGGGTGGCGTGCGCTCCAGTGTCACTGCGCTATTCAGGCTACCTCACCCCGGCCACCGGCTGCGAGATCCAGCGCCTGACGGATAAACAGCTGGAACTGCTCGGCAGCGTTCTCCGGATCGGGGCTGAAGGCGGCCATGGAGATGGCGCCAGCCACGGCATGGGCGTACAGATAAGGCGGGGCGGGCATGTCCGGTTCGCCGGGCTTGGCCATGCTGCCGCCACTCCAGAAGGCGGCGGTGGCGGCCCAGCTGGGGGCGGATTTGTTCTGGGTCTTCTCACTCCAGGCTTTGGCCAGCTGGCGGTTTTCCTCGGTGGGTTGAATCGCCCATTGCTCCGCTGCATTGAGCGCGGCCTGTTGGGGGGCTGGGGCGTCCGCCGGCAGGGTTTTCTTCACCGCCATACACGCCCACCAGATGGCCTCCCGTTTCGGCAGGGCGTGGGCCAGAAACTTAACGGCATCAAAATAGAAGTTGGACTGCACCAGCTGATCAATAAAGTCAGCGGGTGGGAGTGCCCCTTTCTCGGCGAACTCAATGGCGTCTTCACTCAACTCGAAATGCTTGAGAATCTCACTGGCCTGTTGTGCCTGAATTTTTACCAGTTGTGCCATGTGATTGTTCCCGCTTGAGTTTTTTGGATTATGCAGGACTATAGCACACTGTTGGGGAAGGTGAAGGTCTGGGTAGTGGCGGCGGGACGCTTCAAATCCCGCCGCAGAGTTCGGTATCAAGCCGCTGCGGAGCGGGGCAGCAGCGAGCCGATGGGCAGGGTGACGTGGGTGGCGCGGCTGCGTTTGCGGTGTTCCTGAGGGGTCATGTCGGTCCAGCGTTTGAACGCCTCGCGGAAGCTGGCGGCATCTTTGAAACCGCATTTATGGGCCACTGCGCTGGATTTCAGTTTGGGGTCCGCCAGGTAATGCAGCGCCAGTTGCAGTTGATGCTCATGGCAGATACGGCGATAGCTGGTGCCGGCTTCCTGCAGTTTGCGGCGCAGGGTGCGTGGGGTGACGTGCAGGCGGTCGGCAATGTCATCCAGGCTCGGCAGCGGGCCTTCCTGTTTGCTGATCTCAGAGCGCAGCATCCAGGTCAGATCCCCTTTCTGTACCTGTGCTACCCGTTCTGCTTCCAGCTTGCATACGGCGATGGCCTGCTGTTCCGTGATGGGGTTGCCGGTGGGCAGGGGGCGGTGCATCAGTTCATTGGGAATCACCAGCATGCTCCTTTCCCGGTTGAAGGAATAAGGGCAGTCGAAGAATTTCTCGTAATCCTGATAGTGAGCCGGTGGTGCGTAGTTCAACTGGATCTCGGCGAACACATTACGCTCTTTCACCAGGGACCGAATCATGGTTTGCATGGAGGCGATCAGCAATTCGTGGGAAAAACTGGTGGACAGCGGGAAACTCATGCCTTCCTGCCGTTCAATCACAATCTCGGTGACATCCTTACGGAAATGCGGGGTCAGCTTGAAGCGGCTGCGGACGATGCTGCGGAAACGATTACCGGTCTCCAGGGCAGAGCCCAGGGTCTGGGAACAGATCATCGCCACCGACAGCACACCCCAGCGGGACAGGTTCAGGCTCGAGCCCAGGGCCAGCGCCACATCCGGCCGATTGGTGATGCGGAAGATGTTGTGATAGATGATGTCGAACTGCCGCAGAGAGACCAGGGTCTCCGGATTGAGGATGTGTTCCTCTTTCAGGCCGGTGCCCAACAACCACTGCCGTGGATGAAAGCCCTCCCGTTTCATAAACTGCTTGATAAGGAACAGTTCCGCACTGGGATAGATCGCCTGATCTTCGAATGCTGTCATGGTGTTTCCCCTTCATTGTTGTTTTGGGTGAATCAAGGAGTACTACCGGGTGCTTATCCTTGCTGGTTAGGGTCCTTGTAAGTGGATTGGGGCCACTCTTTATCCTGGGTTGGCCCATGATAGGAGGTTCAGAATCAAATTACGAGTCGTTTTTTGTAAATGACTCATTGTTTGGCGATACTAGAAAATAACTCAAATTCATCAAGAGGTTAGCGACATCATGAATCATTCAGAGGCAATTCAAAGCCAGGTCAGCGCCGAGGAATGGCAACAGCGGGTGGATTTGGCGGCCTGTTATCGGCTGGTGGCCCAGTTCGGTTGGGACGACCTGATCTTCACCCATATCTCAGCCCGGGTGCCAGGCCCCGAGCACCATTTTCTGATCAATCCCTATGGTCTGTTGTTTGAGGAAATCACCGCCTCCAGCCTGGTCAAGGTGGACCTGCAGGGCAACAAGGTGATGGACAGTGAGTACGACATCAACCCGGCGGGGTTCACCATCCACAGCGCCATTCACGCCGCGCGGGAGGACGCCAAATGCGTGCTGCACACCCACAGTCTGAACGGGGTGGCGGTGTCAGCACAGAAGGAAGGGGTGCTGCCCATCTCGCAACAGTCGATCTTTGTGCTGGCCTCCCTGGCCTATCACGATTACGAGGGGGTGGCCCTGCGTGACGATGAAAAGCCCCGCCTGGTGGCGGACCTGGGGGACAAGTCCTTTTTGATGCTGCGCAACCATGGATTGCTGACGGCAGCGGGCAACATCGCCGATGCCTTTCTGTTCATGTACCTGTTTGAGGCCGCCTGCATGATCCAAGTGCGGGCACAGTCCGGTGGTGGTGAGTTGATTGGCATTGATCCACGCATCATTGAAACCGCTCAGGCCCAGGCTCAGGCAGTGACCCGCCAGGCCGGTGGCGCGCTGGCCTGGCCGGCGTTGTTGCGGCGTCTGGACCGGCGCAATCCCGGTTACGCTGAATAGCGGCAACATCGGGATGGAACAGGGCGCGCTGAAACAATCTGCAGCCTCGTGCATCCAATTGGAAAGCACGAGGAGGCACACCCCATGAACCGTTTGAAGTCCCTGTTTATTTCCCTGTATCTCAGTTTGCTGAGCCTGGGCCTGGTGCGCGCACTGTGGCTGCAGTCGGCTCACGCAGAGTGGTGGTGGGTGGTGCTGGCACTGGCCCCTGGCCTGGGCTTTTTTGGCTGGGTGTTTGCGTTCAACGTGGCGCGCACCGGCCGGGCTTCGGTGGTGATGTGGTTGGGGCCGGTGTTGTCCACAGTCGGTTTGCTGATGCAGGGCGTGGTGGTGCCGGAAATCTGGTGCTGGGTGTTGGGCGTGGGACTGCTGGGCGCAGGGTTGTACATTCGCTGGTATTCCGTGTTTGTTGGCCGCGACAGTGCGCAGTTACAACCCGGCACTAAGCTGCCTGATATTGCATTGCAGAATGCACAGGGGGAAACCCTGCAGGTGAACCAGATCGAAGGGCCGTTACTGCTGTTGTTTTATCGCGGCAACTGGTGTCCTTTGTGTATGGCACAGATTCGAGAGGTGGCTGACCAGTACGCGCAACTGGCGGCAAAAGGCGTGGCCCTGTTGATGATCAGCCCGCAATCGCACGCCAACACCGCCGCCCTGGCGCAGAAGTTCGATGTGCCCATGCAATTTTTGGTGGACGTGGATTTACAGGCGGCGAAAGCCCTGGGGATTGAAGCCCTCGCCGGTTTGCCCGCCGGATTGGAGGCCTTGGGTTACGACAGTGATACGGTAATGCCAACGGTGATCATTACCGACGGGGATCACCGTATTCTGTATGCCGACCAGACCGATAATTACCGGGTGCGGCCGGAGCCGGATGCGTTCCTGCAGGTGCTGGCGCAAGCCGGCCTGTAATCACACGTTACCTTAAGAACCTGGATTCCAGCATTAATAAAGCTTGCGTGCGAACTCCAGCCGCCAACTGGTAAAGGTGGGGTTCTCACCGGCCACATCGATATCCACTTCGGACCAGCGGTAGGTGCCCTTCAAGGCCCAATCCCGGTTGAAATCCCAACGTAAGCCCAGGCCCACGCCGTAGTTCAATCCACTTTCGGATTTGGTGGGTCGATAGCTTGTGCAATAGTATCCGCCCCAGTAATCCCACCAGCAATAATCGTACGAACCGCCGGAGGCGATGTTGGTGTCAATGTTGGCCCAACCCAGGGTGCCAGTGACAAAGGGCGTGAACGGCCGCTGCAGAAAGTAGTACACCATGTCGAAGTTCAGGGTGAACATCTCCAGCTCGTTTTTATAGGTGAAATCCTCGGCGCCAGCTTCGGCTTTTACAAAGGCTTTATAGTTCGGCGTGGCCCAATTGATGCTGCCCCCGAACGCCCAATGAGCATTGTAGTTGTACAGATAGGCGAAACCCAGGCCCACGTCGTCGCTCATATCCAGATAGGAGCCGTTGGGGCCGTCGAAGGTGTCCGACTCCAGATAATTCAGGTTGAAGGAAAACTCGGTGCTGTAAGGGCGTCGGGTGGATTCCCCTTCCGATGCCCAGGTCACTCCGGAAACCAATACCATAGCCAGTGCTAGCGCCGCTTTAAACATAATGTTCCCCCTTCTTTCCCTGATAGACCCGGTTGGTCGTTGTGGCCATCGATGGTAGCAGAAAAAAGGCCGGAGCGTGATGCTCCGGCCAAGGCAGGTTTGCAAGGAGAAGTGCGTTCGGGTGCGTTTTGGGTTCGGTTGGGCTTGGTGCTGACTATCAGCGGTTTAAAGCACGCAGCATCCAGGCGGTTTTCTCGTGAATGCGCATGCGGTCAGACACCAGCGCCGCAGTGGATTCGTCGTCGGCCTCCTGGGCCAGTTTCAGTGCCTCGCGACAGGTGCGTACCACCTGCTCATGACCCTGGGTGAGAATATTCACCATGTCCTCGCCACTGGGAATGTTATCCACCTCCTGGATAGAGGACAGGCTGGCGAGGGATTTATAGGTGCCCGGTGCCACCACATCCAGGGTGCGAATCCGCTCGGCAATGTCATCCACCGCCACGGCCATTTCGGTGTAATGTTCCTCGAACATCAGATGCAGTTCGCGGAACTGGGGGCCGGTGACATTCCAGTGAAAGTTGTGGGTCTGCAGGTAGAGTGTGTACGTGTCAGCCAGCAGGCGTTTCAGGCCTTCGGCAATCTGAATGCGATCGGATTCCTTGATACCAATGTTGATCGTGCTCATAGCGGGCTCCTTTTGAATGCGTTTGGAATGCAACTTTGATAAGTATAACTAATCGAAATCATCAATCTAATTGAATATGGCAATGCTAAGAATAGGCTCTGTCAATGGGCCGGGCTCGTACCCTGGAATAAATTGGTCAATCGCCAAGGCAGATTCGGTCAGTGTTTTACCCGGTTACACCTGATAAAGTACCACCAGTCACTTATCTGGCCAGTGCAGGCAGTGCTAAGCTGTTCGAGGCCGGATAGCGGTGTTCCGACATTCACAACAGGGGAGATAACAGGATGAATTGTGCGGTTAAGTTTCAGGATCTGCTGCAATCCGGACCGGTGCACACCGACCAGGCCCTGGCGTTCTTTGACGAGCTGGAGCCGGTGGATGTGCCGTTTATGCTGGGGGCCTGGCGGGGTAAGGGGTTTCCCACCCATCACCGCATGGATGGGCTGATGGAAAATTTCAACTGGTACGGCAAGATCTTTGAGAGTAGCGAGGATGTGCACCCGCTGGTGTTTCAGCGCCGCAATGGGGACATTGTGAAGCTCAATCCCCTCTGGTTCCCCATGAAATACGCCGGTCGCAGCCGCCTGTCCATGAGCGCCCTGGGCCGACTGATGTTCGACCTGGGCACCCGTGTACTGAAAACCGGAAAGTCCCGCGCCCGCCTGCGCATGACCGAATACCGGGGCAAGGTGAGTGCCACCATGGTGTATGACCAGAAGGCCATCAACGATGTGTTCCGTAAGGTGGACGACAACACCGTGCTGGGGGTGATGGACCTGAAGGCGGAGAACTACCGGCCGTTCTTTTTTGTGCTGGAGCGTGCTTAAGCCGCTGCCGCCCCTTCTGCCGCCTGCGCTGATTCTTTGTGCAGGGATTCGAGTGCAGCGCTCAGGGAGGCCCGCCACTGGGCGATCCCGGCGCTGTCGTCATCATCCCAGGGGTGAAAACCGGGTTTGAAGTACTGGAACCAGGCGGGCGCCACACTGGCAAACAGGCCACCGGGCTTGGCCAGCGCCCACAGGCCCTTGGCGATCACCAGGGGCTTGTTGTGCAGGCCGTCTTTCTTCAAGAACGCACCGGTATAAACAAAGCAGTACAGCATCAAAAACCAGGTGGCCGGGGCCATTACCCGCACCCGGGTCAGGTAATCCCCGTCGGTCACTTGCTGCAGCAGGTCAAAGGCCACCGCTTTGTGCTCCGTTTCCTCAATGGCGTGCCAGAACCACAGTTGACGCACACTGGGATCGATCTTTTCCAGGACGCCGGGATCGGACAACAACCACTGCGCCATAATGGCCGTGATGTGCTCCAGCGCTGCAGTGGCCGCCAGCTGTTCCTTGGGGCTCAGGCGCTTGCGTCCGCCGGCGATGATTTTCTGGGCCAGGTTCTGGCCGCCTTCTGCCTCTTCTTGATAGCCCGTGGCCGCCAGCATCTTGTTGAAGGTGTCGTGCTCCAGCGAGTGCATGGCCTCCTGGCCAATGAAGCCGGAGATCTCCTGCTGTTGTTTCTGGCTGGTGGCCTGCTTGCGGAAGTGGCGCACCGAATCCACAAAGAAGCGCTCGCCATCGGGAAAGGTCAGCGACAGGGCATTCATCAGGTGGGTCTGCACCGGTTCGTTGTCGAACCAATGCCTGGGGGTGTTCCTGAAATCAAAGTTCATCCGCTGCGGAATGATGGTCACCGTGCTGGGTGTGGATTTGATGGTGGAGCGGAGTGCACGAACAGGATTCCACATGATTGACTGCCTCTCTAGATAAAACAGGACCCATGCTGCAGTGGTCCAAAACTACTTTGGCCCAAAATCAAAAATGGGTGACATGGGCCGGCAAAAAAACTATGGTCTAATGCTCGTATAGAATTCTGATTTTGTCCTTTGTGGGAGGGCCAATTAACTTTGACTTTAGGCCACGATAAGCCGGATGGGCTGTTTCAGGGGATTCCGGGCATCTACCTGCTGTTACTGTGCGACGTGATCAAGCAGTTCGGCCTGGACGAACAGGACATCATCCACGACCTGGGGGTGACTCGCAGCGAGCTGCTGCGTCCGGACAGCCGCATCACCATGAAAATGGGCCATGTGGCGGCGCAACGGGGCACCGCCCTGGCGGGGGACATGGGGCTGGGGATGGCCTATGCCCAGGCGTTGAAGGTGACCCTGCACGGTTCGGTGGGCCTGGTGGCCATGACCAGCCCCACCATCGGCGCGGCGCTGGAGGCCATGTCGCGTTTTATCGCCCTGCGGGCGCCGTTCTTCAAGGCGGCGTTTGCCACGGACGCGGAGGAAATGGTGGTGTCCCTGGACCCGACTCTGGACATGGACGCGCCCATCCGCACCTTTATGACCGAAGCCATTCTGATTGGCGTGACCATCATGTCGGAACAACTGCTGGGGCGCACCCTGCAACACACCCGTGTGGAAATGACCGGGCCGGAGCCGCCCTATTATGCGCGCTTTCGCGAGCGCCTGCCGGTGCCGGTACGGTATGATTGCCCCCGCTGTTGTGTGCGGGCGCCCATTGAGTTATTCCACGCGGTGCCGCAATTGGCCGACCCGGCGGCGGCGGAGCTGGCCCGCCAGCAATGTGAGTTGGAATATCAGGAACTGTTTCCGCAACAGGAACGGTTTGCCGATCGTATCCGCCGTCATCTGCAACATTCCGCAAAGGGCAAAGCGTTGCCTACCCAGGAAGAAGTGGCGCGCCGCTTTCATCTTTCCTCGCGCACCTTAAAACGTCGGCTGCAGGACGATGACACCAGCTTTCGCGAACTGCTGGAGCAGGAACAGAAGCAGCGGGCCATGCAATTGTTGCAGGAAACCGAACTGGATATTTCGGAAATCGCCTATCAATTGGGTTACCGCGATGTGGGAAATTTTTCCACCGCATTTAAACGCTGGACCGGGCTAACGCCCCGCGCGTATCGCCAGTCCAACTGAACCATTCAATATTAATGACAACAGAGGGAATATCGATGGGACCGTTACAGGGTTTTAAAGTAATTGAATTGGCCGGTATCGGGCCGGGACCGTTCTGCGGCATGATGCTGGCGGACATGGGTGCGGAAGTGATTCGTGTGGATCGTCCCGGTGGCAACCCGTCCGCCGCCGGTGGCCACGACATTTTGTTCCGCAATCGTAAAAGCATTGCGGTGAATCTGAAAAGCCCGGAAGGCGTAGAAACGATTTTAAAACTGTGTGAACAGGCGGATGCGATTTTTGAAGGGTATCGCCCGGGTGTGGCGGAGCGCTTGGGTGTGGGCCCGGAACAATGCCTGGCCCGCAATGAAAAACTGGTGTACGGTCGCATGACCGGGTGGGGACAGGATGGTCCGTTGGCGAAAAGCGCCGGCCACGACATCAATTACATCTCTATCTCAGGTGCCTTGCATGCGGTGGGGCGTGCGGGTGAAAAGCCCATGCCCCCATTAAACCTGTTTGGGGATTTTGGCGGCGGCGGCATGATGATGGCCTACGGCATTGTATGCGCGCTGTTGGAAGCTCAACGCTCCGGTAAAGGCCAAGTGATAGATTGCTCCATGCACGAAGGCTCCGCTGCCCTGATGGCCATGTTCTATGGCTTGAAAGCCAATGGCCTGTTCAGCGACCATCGCGGCACCCACATGCTGGATACCGGCGCTCACTTTTATGATGTGTATGAAACCAAGGACGGCAAATACATCTCCATCGGCTCCATCGAGCCTCAGTTCTATGAGCTGCTGAAAGAAAAAGCCCAGCTGTCACTGGAGGATTTTGGCGTGCAGATGAACCCCGCCCTGTGGCCGCAACAAAAGCAGAAAATGGAGGCGGTGTTCAAAAGCAAAACTCGCGATGAATGGTGCGAGATTATGGAAGGCAGCGATGTGTGCTTTGCCCCGGTACTGGGTTTGGCAGAGGCCCCCAGCCACCCGCATAATGTAGCCCGCAACAGCTTTATCGAAGTGGAAGGTGTGGTGCAGCACGCACCTACCCCCAGGTTCTCACGTACCCCCAGCGGCGCACCGGAACCCATGCGCACACCGGGAACCCACACCAAAGAAACGCTGCTGGCGTTTGGCTTTGAGGAGGCAGAAGTGGACGGTCTGCTGGCATCCGGAGCGGTGGCGCAGCTTTAACGCTCGCCCCGCTTGAATAAACTGAAGAATCCATAGGAAGGATCATCGACATCGGCGCGGCCGAGCTTTGATCCTTCCACCATGGGGCTGTGCAGATCCACAATGGACGGGTTGTGCACATTCACCCAGTCCGCCACCACGGCGCGATGGGAAAACTTCCAGACCCCAGCACGCTTTTCGTATTTATCCAGATAACGGCCACCGATCAACAGATCAAAAGGCTCATCCTCCGTCTTTACCTTGTGAAACGCCAACACATACACCTCCCCCTCAGCGTAGTGGCCATCGAGCTTGAGACTCACGGTGGTGACGTTGTGGTGCAGGATCTCCATGGGCGCCTGAATCTGCGGCAGTTGGTCGATGAACTCCATGGCCAGTCCCTGAAAGAAACCACCATGGTCGTCCAGGGCATCGGCGTGATACAACGCCCTCACCTTGTCGAGATCGCGGCGGTCGGCGGCGTTGCAATAGGCGTGGATGAGCTCGTGGATGGCGTGTTTGTCCAGCAGGTCTTGTAATTGTTGTTCAGTGGTAGGGGGCATGGGGTTGGCTCGTGGAGTGGGGTTTGTCGGGATGTTAGGGGGCAGTGGTGCGTCTGGCTTCGTTGATCTGGGTGTTGTCATGGTGGGGGTTTTGCAGTAGGCAGGGGTGAACCGAAGGTACACTGATTTGACCCTTGGATATCTGGAGCATTTCAGTCAGTTTTGTGCAACCATGGCAAAGCATCTTTCTTGCTCAGGTTCCAACCCGATTTGAAGTTTGAGATATCAAGGTGAATGAAATGGATTGTATTGAAAGGGCTGCAAGAGTACCTATGCAGTCGGTTTGTGGAATGAGGATATTGGGGAATGATTAAAAGGAATTCAATGTGGACGTTGCCAGAATCAGATTTTGTTGTGATAGATAAGAGATCAACTTCTAATGGAAGATAGCAAATTCTTCAAATCATTGTGGCGCTTTAATGCGGTTTTGATCGCAGCGGCAGGTATGCTTGCAATTTTGGTTTTGATTTTCTCATTGTATATGATTTTCAAGGAAATCAATGGAAGAAAACGGGGTAATGAAATTGTTAACGTTGACCCTCAGTCGAACATCGAAGAGGTGTTTCGATTGGGAAGCATTGAACATGTCAAAGGATCGAATTCGGTAATCGTTCCTCTGCTTTCTGATCAGTTTTTTTCACTCAAATATTCGGGTAGTAAATCTACGGTATCAACCCGTAATCTATTGTTTTCGGATATGGAGTCGGAATCCAGCGCATGGCTTTTACCATCAAACCAATATTTAATTGTTGAGCATCGACAAGTTAATGAGTCAGGTTACTGGGATAGAGACAAGGATGTGTTATCAATCCTTTATCATGTGGTAACAAGTGATACAAACGGGGATAACAGGCTGACCGAAAATGACAAGATAACGTTGTCAATTTCTACTCCGGAAGGCAAAAACCACACGGAGTTAGCTCATAACATTGATGAAGTATTGGGTTACGTTGTTTTAGACAAAAATGTCATCGCGGTGATGTTTAATCGAGACAATCAAGGGTTGATTATTTATATAAATGTGGCTGATTTCAGCATTTCGAAAGAGATTGTCCTGCCTGGCGTCGGGCCCCAGCTCTAAACGGCAGGCGGCGGAACAACTCCATAGACGATTTTCAGTCGGGGTGCTTTAGCAATACTGCAGAATCCACTCACCCAAAACTCATCCGAAATTCCCGCGGCGATTGCCCGGTCCAGCGTTTGAACGCTTTGCTGAACGCCGAGCTGTCGGAGAAGCTCAAGCTGGTGGCGATGTCGGTGATGGAGCGGTTGCTGTTGAGCAATTGGGAGATGGCGGTTTCCCGGCGCAGGTCGTTCATGATGTCCACGAACGAGGTGTCCATTTTCTGCAGGTGACGGCGCAGGGTGCGGGTGCCCATTTGCAGGCGGGCGGCGACTTCCTCAAAGGTCAGCAATTCGCCCATGTGTTGGGCCAGCAGGGCGCGTACCCGGCGGTCCACGAACACTTCTTCCTGGGGCAGGGTTTCGATAAAACGTTGTTCGGCGGTGTGGGCGATTTTGCGATCGGCCAATGGCAGGGGGGATTGGGCCAGGGTTTTGTCCACCACAAACTCTGCGTGCTCCACGTCAAAATACAGCGGGCACTTCAGGTAACGGTGATAGGTGTCCTCATATTCCGGCGCCTTGTAGGGAAAGGCGATGTAGTCCGGCTGATGTTCCTGCCCCAGTAAAAACTGCAGGATGTTGTGGAAGTTGGTCATGATCCATTCCATGAAGAACGGAGTGCAGGGGGCCAGGGACAGGCATTCGTACAACCGTACCCCCACTTGGTCCTCCGTTTCAAAGTAATGCATGGTCAGTGGCGGATACAGCAGGTTGCACAGGCGGCTGGCTGTTTGCAGGCAGTCGGCGTAGTTGGATTGGTACATGGCGGACAGGCCCGCCATGCCGTGGCAACTGAGACTGGTGAAATGGCCATTGGCCAGACCGTAGTGGGGCAGACCGCTGAGGTGGGTGTTGGCTTGCACCAGGCGGATGACTTCCTCCAGGGAGAAGGGTTGGCTGCGGTTGGCCAGGTTGCTCAGGTCCACCCCGGAGTGGCGCTCGATTTGTTTCAGGTCCAGCCCCAAATGCAGGGGGTAACGCAAGGTGGTGGCGATGTACTCCGGCAAGATGGTGGGGGTGTTCCTGTCCACGGCAGCCGACCTCTCTTAATCAAACTTGCTGAATCAATGGGGCACGGCTCAGTTGTAATCGGTTATGGCATCGCGTTCTTGGAAAATCAGGCCAATGGGGTGGTGAACAGGCCAGAACGCGCTTCAATCTGGCCAGAAGCCGTAGGTTTTTTTAGGTCCTATCCCACGACCCTATCCCAAGACCCTATTCCAAGACCCTAGAGCAAATCCCAAACCCAGCCCAGCACCAACCCCAAAAACAGCCAGCCGCCAAACAGCCGGGTGTGGGCGAACGCGTAGGCAGAGAACCACAGGGGCCACACCGATTCCGGGTAGCGCTCAGGTTTGTTGTCCGGGGTGGTCTGGCTGTAGACCTGCCACAGGCGGCGGGCGGATTTCAGGCCCAGCAACACCAGCAGTGTGGGCCAGGGCAGGCAGCCGCTGAGCACCAGCAGCACCACGATGGCGTACTGTGTCACCAGCATGGCCTGAACCCAGCGCCGGGCCTGGCTGTCCCCCAGTATCACCGGCAGGGTGCGTACGCCTTTGACGGCATCGGCGGCCAGTTTGTCGATGTGTTTGCCGAACAGAACACAGGTGGGCCCGAGGGCATAGGCCAGCGAGATCAGGGCCACCAGCCAGGACCACTGACCGGTAATCACGTAATAGCCGCCTCCCACCATCAACGGCCCCCACACCAGCAGCACCGCCGGTTCCCCCAACCCCCATTTTTTCAGGGGCCAGGTGTAGAACAAGACAAAAAAGCAGCCAGCCAACAACAGCTGCAGCACCAGTTCGCCCCGCCACCACAGCAACAGCAGGCCAATGGCCAGGGCCGCCAGCCCGGTGCAGCCGATGAGGAAGATCATCTCCGCGCTGGATACCAGGCCACGGGCCAGGGGTTGCACGCCGTATTGGTTGCGGAAGTATTCGTCTTTGTCGATACCGCGCCAGTAGTCGGTGGCGTCATTGATCAGATTGTTGGTGGCATGGGCCAGGCACAGGCCCAGGGTCACCAGGCACCAGAGACCCCAGTGCAGGGTGTTGAAGTACAGAGCCAGCAGACCGGCGAGTACCGACGAACTGAACGTCATTAACAGTACTGAGGCCCGCACGCAGATCAGCCAGCGGCCGAACGGGTCCAGTTGTTCCCATTGTTCATCGGTGAGTCGGGGCATGCCGGTGAGGGCTTTGCCCCAGATCTGGACATTAGTCATGCAGGGTCTCGTTCAGATATTGCAGGAACCGGGTCCAGGAATGCTGGTCGGCCTGCGCACGGTAGCGGTCGGAGCCGAACACGGTGAAAGCATGTGGCGCACCGCCGTAGGTGATCAGTTCGTGGGGGATCTTATTCTGTTCCAGTTCATTGCCCAGCAGGGCCAGGTCGGTGAGGGTGATCATGCTGTCGGCGCTGCCGTGGAACACCAGAATGCTGCCCTGGGCATTGGCGTAACTCTGCCCGCCGGGTGTGCTGAGTCCGCCGTGAAAGGTGACGAAGCCTTTGCTGTCGGCACCGGCGCGGGCATGTTCCAGAACAGCAGCCCCACCGAAGCAATAACCCATCACCACCTGGTTGTCGGTGGCGGCCCCCTGGGCTTTGGCGGTGTCCACCGCGGCCTGCACCAGGCGCCGCAGTTTGGCGCGATCTTTATACAGCGCACCGGTGTGCTGCTGTTTGTCTTCCACCTTGGTGGGGCGCACGCCCTGGCCGAACAGGTCGGCAGCAAATACCGCGTAGCCTTCCTGCTGCAGCATCTTGGCCCGCTTGATTTCATAGTCGGTGAGGCCATCCCAGTCGTGCAGCAGAATCACCAGTGGCGCTTTGGCCTGGGGAGTGGTGCTATTGGGGGTAACGTAGTAGCCCTCGTAGGGCTGGCCATCCACCTGATATGTGATGGGCTGAGCAAAACTCAAGGTGGTGATGAACAGCAGAATACTGCCGAACCAGTGTGATGGAATGTGCATGTGATGTCTCCCGGTTGGATGCAGGGTAACACCATCATACTGAAAAGCGATGACGCTGCCAGTTGGCAGCGTCGTATTAGGGGTAGCGGATTGGTGTACCGCGGTTATTCGTTGGCGGCGTCGGGCCCGAGTCGGGTGCGTGACAGCCAGCGCCGCACTACCTGGTAGAACACCGGTACGAACACCACCGCCAGCACCGTGGCGGCAATCATGCCGCCGATCACTCCGGTGCCGATGGCCTGGCGACTGGCAGCCCCGGCGCCGGTGCTGATGGCCAGGGGCAGCACACCGAAGGTGAACGCCAGTGAGGTCATCAGGATCGGGCGCAAACGCATGCGGCAGGCGTTGATGGTGGCCTGCAGTAGCGAGGTGCCATTGTGTTCCTCGTCCTTGGCGAATTCCACAATCAGGATGGCGTTCTTGGCGGCCAGTCCGATGATGGTGATCAGTCCTACCTTGAAGAACACATCGTTGGGCAGGCCGCGCATGTACACCGCTGCCAGCGAACCCAGTATGCCCAACGGCACCGCCAGCACCACCGCAATGGGAATGCTCCAGCTTTCATAGAGGGCCGCGAGGGACAGGTACACCACCAGCAGCGACAGCATGAACAGGGCCGGTGCCTGAGCCTCGGACAGGATCTCCTCATAGGACGCGCCGGACCATTCAAAACTGAACCCGGGCGGTAGCTTGGCCGCCATGTTTTCCATTTCCAGCATGGCTTCACCGGAACTGATGCCGGGTGCCGCCTGGCCACCGATTTTCATGGAAGGCACGCCGTTGTAGCGGGTCAGGCGCGGCGATCCCATGGTCCATTTGAGATCGGCAAAGGCGGAAAACGGCACCATTTCCCCGGCCTGATTGCGCACTCGCAGTTGCTTGATGTCCTCCGGCAACATGCGGGCGCTGGCATCCGCCTGCAGAATCACCTTCTGCACCTGGCCCTGATTCACAAAGTCGTTGATGTAAGAGGAACCCAGGGCGATGCTCAGGGTGTTGTTGATCTCGCTGATGTCGATGCCCAGGGCGCGGGCTTTTTCCCGGTCCACGTCCACCCGCAGTTGCGGATTGTCTTCCATGCCTTCCGGGCGCACTCCCTGCAGTTTGTTGTTCTGCATGGCCATGCCCAGCATGATGTTGCGGGCTTCGGTGAGTTTTTCATGGCCCTGGCCGCCCACGTCCTTCAACTGGAATTCGAAACCGGTAGCGGTGCCCAGCTCTGGAATCGACGGTGGATTCAGGGGGAAGATGATGGCGTCGCGCACTCCGGCCAGGGCGCCCCAGGCGCGACCGATGATGGCGTCCACCTGCTGGTCCGGCCGCTGACGCTCATCCCAGGGCTTCAGGCGCACAAAGGCGATGCCGGCGTTCTGCCCGCTGCCGAAAAAACTGAAGCCGGCAATGGCGACAATTTTTTCCACGTTGGGATCGTTCTGCAGAAAGTAATTTTCCATGGAGCGCAGCACGCGGGTGGTGCGCTCCTGGGTGGCCCCGGCGGGCAGCTGCACGATGGTGATGAAGTAGCCCTGATCTTCCTGGGGCAGGAAGGAGGTGGGCAGGCGGAAGGCGAAGAAGGTGACACCGCCCACCAGGATCAGATAGATCAGCATCACCCGGCCGCCACGCTTGAGCAGGTAACCCACCCCGGTTTCATAACGGCCGGTGAAGCGGTCAAAAGTGCGGTTGAACCAGGCGAAGAAGCCGCGCTGATGAGGGGCGTGATCGTGCTTCAGCAAGGTGGCGCACAACGCCGGGGTCAGGCTCAATGCCAGGAACGCCGAGAACAGAATGGACGTGATCAACGCCAGGGAGAACTGGCGGTAGATGGCGCCCACCGAGCCACTGAAAAACGCCATGGGGATGAACACGGCCACCAGCACCACGGTGATGCCGACGATGGCGCCGGTGATCTGGGTCATGGCTTTTTGGGTGGCCGCCTTGGGGGACAGCCCTTCCTCGCGCATGATGCGTTCCACGTTCTCCACCACCACGATGGCGTCGTCCACCAGAATGCCGATGGCCAGCACCAGACCGAACAACGTCAGCACGTTGATGGAAAAGCCGAACAGGCCCATGCCGATGAACGCCCCCAGTACCGCCACCGGTACCACCAGGGTGGGAATCAGGGTGGCGCGCAGGTTTTGCAGGAACAGAAACATCACCAGGAACACCAGCAGCACTGCCTCGAACAGGGTCTGCACCACTTCAGAAATGGAAATGCGCACAAAGTCGGTGGTGTCGTAGGGGTTATCCCATTCCATCCCGGCGGGGAAGAACGCTGCCAGTTGAGCCATGCGTTCCTTCACCAGGGCGGAGGTCTCCACCGCATTGCCGGTGGGGGAAAGCTTGATGCCGATGGCCGCGGCCGGTTGCCCGTTCACGTAGGCGGTGGAGGCATAGGACTCACCCCCCAGTTCCACCCGCGCCACGTCCGCCAGCATCACCTTGGAACCGTTGGAGTTCACTTTCAGCAGGATCTGTTCAAACTGTTCCGGCGTGTTGAGGCGGCTGTCGGTGACCACCGTGGCGTTCAGCATCTGCCCCACCGGTGCCGGCAGGCCACCCAGTTCACCGGCGGCCACCTGCACATTCTGGGATTGGATGGCGGCGGCCACGTCGCTGGGGGTGAGGGCGAAGGCGGTGAGCTTGATGGGGTCCAGCCAGATGCGCATGGCATACTCGGTGCCGAACACTTCGGCTTCACCCACCCCATTGATGCGGCGCAGTTCATCCAGCAGGTAGCTGTTGGCGTAGTTACCCAGGGCGATGGAATCCATATTGCCGTTGCTGGAACTGACGGTCAGGATCATGAGGAAGTTGCGGGTGGCTTTTTCCACCCGCAGACCCTGGCGGCGTACCGGTTCCGGCAGCCGAGCCTCGACCCGCTTCACCCGGTTGTTCACCTCCACCTGGGCAATGGCGAAGTCGATGCCGGGTTCGAAGGTAATGGTGATGTTGGCGGTGCCGTTGGAGCTGCTTTCGGAGCTCAGCGACAACAGGCCCTCAATGCCGTTCATCTCCTGTTCCACCACCGCGGTGACGGTTTCCTCCAGGATTTTGGCGTTGGCACCGGGGTAGGTGGCACTCACCCGCACCGAAGGGGGCGCGATATTGGGGTACTGGGCCACCGGCATGTCCATCACGGTGAGGGCGCCCCCCAGCATGATCAGCAGGGCCAGCACACAGGCGAAGATCGGCCGGTTGATAAAGAAGTGCGCCATGGTTACTTCACCTCGTCAGTGGAAGCCGCCATTTCAGGGGTGCTGCCAGGGGTGCTGCCAGAGCTGCTGTTGTCCGTATTGGTCGTGGATTCTGCCACCACGGCTTTCACCGTGGCACCCGGGCGAGCCTTCTGCAGGCCCTCGATGATCACCTGTTCGCCGCCCTGCAGACCGCTCTTGATGATCCAGCGGTCGCCCTGGGCCCGGTCGGTTTTCACCGGCAGCGGGACCACCTTGCCATCCGGCAGTACCGACATCACCATATCCCCCTGGGCAGTTCGGATCAGCGCGCGCTGGGAGATAGTAAGTGCTTGCTTATACTCCGCCTGGTCCAGGCTCACCCGCACGAACATGCCCGGCAGTAACAGCCGTTCCGGATTGGGTAATTGGGCCCGCAGCAGGATCTCGCCGGTGCCCGGGTCCACGGTCATTTCGGAGAACAGCAGCTTGCCGCCGTGGGCGTATTCGCTGCCGTCTTCCAGCAATACGGTCACGTGGGGGTCTTCCACCGACAGATCCTGGCCTTCACTGCCCCGTCGTAAACGCAGCAATTCGCTGCTGGACTGGGTAAAATTCACATAGATGGGGTCCAGCTGTTCGATGGTGGCCAGATGGGTGGCGCCGCTGTTGCCCACCAGGGCACCTTCGGACACCAGGGCGCGGCCGATGCGGCCGGTGATGGGGGCCCGCACACTGGCGTATTCCAGGTCAATCTGGGAGCGGGCCACGGCAGCCTGGGCGGCGGCCACGTCGGCTTCCGCCTGCTTGGCCAGGGCGAAGGCTTCATCGTAATCCTGTTGGCTGACCGCTTTGCGTTTCAACAGGTTGGCGAACCGTTTCTGCTTGAGGGTAGCCTGGGTCAGATCCGCTTTGGCCCGGGCCAGGCGGGCTTTGGCCGCGTCCAGGTCCGCTTGCAGGGTACTGGGATCAATCTGGAACAACAGCTCGGAGGCTGCCACCTCGGTGCCTTCGTTGAAGCGGCGTTCCTGGATAATGCCTTCCACCCGGGCCCGCACTTCGGCGGTGCGCAGGGCCTGCACCCGGCCCGGCAATGTGGTTTTCACCACCAGGTGACGGGGGGTCACCACCTCCACCAGCACTTCGGCGGGGGGCATCTGCATGCCGGCGGCACCCGGGGCACCGCTGTCGGAATCATTGCAGCCCCACAACAGCAGGGAGGCTGCGAGCAAGGTGGCGGTGGCGCGCCCGCGGGGGCCAGACAGCCGTAACCGCAGGGCGCTTGACGAAAGAGACATCAACGAGGACAACATCTTGATAAACCTCAATTATTGGGAATTCAGGTTGAAATGAAACTAGCGTGATCAAATTATATACGCTTTAATCATACATTCATGTATGTATAATTGAAATAGAGTATAGACAAAAGTAAACGAGTCATGGTGAAAAAAACCAAAGAAGAAGCATTGGAGACCCGCAACCTCCTGCTGGATACGGCTGAGTGCGTGTTCAACCAGAAAGGGGTATCGGGCACGACCCTGGCAGACATCGCCTCCGCCGCTGGTGTTACCCGGGGCGCCATTTACTGGCATTTCAAAAACAAGGCGGACCTGTTTGAAGCCATGTGTGATCGGGTGCGGCTGCCCATGGAAACCATGATCGCGGCGGGGGCGGAGGACAGTGTGACCGACCCCATGGGGGAACTGCGCAAGACCGTGGATTACTTTTTCCTGAAAGTGTCCACCGACCTGCATCACCATCGGGTGTTCGATATCCTCTTCAACAAGTGTGAGTTTGTGGAGCAGCTGGGGCCGATCATCGATCGGGATGCGCGGGTACGGGAAGCGTTTCGGGAGCGTTTTGAGCGCACCTTTGCCAATGCGGTGCGCCTGGGGCAGTTGCCTGCGACAACCAATGTGACCCTGGCGGTGAATGCCTATCTCTCCTACACCAAGGGCATCATGCGCAGCTGGCTGCTGGAACCGGAGTCGTTCGACCTGCATCGCGATGGCATGCGGATGATGGATGGCTTCTTCGACATGCTGGGTTCCAGCTCGGCACTGCTGGATTGACCAAATCGGCATGGTGATTGCCCGGCGGCGGGATATAATGGCGGGCACCGGGCCGAGGGTAAGCAGCGGGCGAAGGCTAAACAGCTGGTGAGGGATAAACAGCAGGGAGTGTGTCCAATGGAACAGCAACAAAACCAGAATCAATCGGTGAGCATCAACGTGGCATCCTCCGATCCCATGCTGGAGCAGCGCATCTTCGGTCAGGTGGCCAGTGCCGGGCGGCAGCTGGCTCGCATGGCTGAGGTGATGGGCGTGTTGATCAAACAGTTCGAAGCCGTCAGTGGCGATGCCATCACCGAGGAACAGCGGGAGTCGATTGCGGCGTTCCAGGCCATGTGCGATGAGATCAAAAAGGAAAAGGCCCGCCACAGTGCCGACTACATTCTGCAGCAACTGGACAGCCTTCAGGCCCGGGATACGGCGGAGTACGAGCGCTTGCTGGATTTGCTGCGTACCCGTCTGACGCCGGCGTCTTTTCTTTAGAGGGTAGCACTTGGTAGCGGGTAGACCTTGTTAGTAGACCAGAGTCGCCAGCCCCGATTTTCTTAACGCTCGTGTTTCCTGAAACGCAACGTGGCGGCTTTGCCCAACTCCACCAGCACCATAATGCCGCCGGCCCCGCCGATCACCCATAACCATTGTTGTGGGCTCAACCCCTGGGACTGGAACAACTCCTTGAAGCCTGGCAGGTAGTTAAACAACATCTGCAGGATCACCACCGCGCTCACCGCCAGCCAGACCGGCCAGCTGCCCAGGGGCTGGCTGTGTTGCCACAGGGGGCGATGACTGCGGCAGTTGAACAGATAAAAAATTTCGTAGAACACCAGGGCGTTCACCGCCAGGGTGCGGGCCTGCTCCACGCTGTCACCCTGTTGCAGGGACCAGTAAAACAAGCCAAACACCAGCACGCTGCCCAGCGCGCCCACGATCAGCAGACGCTGCAACACCGCTGCGGTCATCAAGCCCTGTTGCGGCGGGCGTGGGCCCAGGCCCATGATGTGGGGCTCCGCCGGCTCAAAACTCAGGGCCAGGGCCAGGGTGATGGCAGTGATCATGTTCACCCACAAAATCTGCGCCGGGGTAATGGGCAGCACCAGGCCCAGCAGAATGGCCACGCTGATGACACTGGCTTCCGCCAGGCTGGTGGGCAGGATAAACAGGATGGCCTTGACGATGTTGTCGTACACGGTACGGCCTTCCCGCACAGCCTGCACCAGGGTGGCAAAGTTGTCGTCGGTAAGCACGATGTCGCTGGCGTCCTTGGCGGCGTCGGTGCCCTTGCGGCCCATGGCGATGCCGATGTCCGCTTTCCTCAGGGCGGGGGCATCGTTGACGCCGTCTCCGGTCATGGCCACCACCTGCTGCTGTTGTTGCAGGGCCTGCACGATGCGCAGCTTGTGTTCCGGGCTGGTGCGGGCGTAGACATCGCATGCCTGCACCCGTTGCGGAAACTGCTCCGGATCGATCTGATCCAGCTCCGCTCCGGTCATCACCCGGTTTGCCTGCAGACCCAGCTGGCGGGCGATGGCCCCGGCGGTATGCGGGTTGTCCCCGGTGATCATCTTGACGCGAATGCCGGCACTTTGACACTGACGGATGGCGGCGATGGCTTCTTCCCGCGGGGGATCGGTGATGCCTACCAGGCCCACCAGAATCAGGCCGGACTCCGCATCGGCATATTTCAGCTCGGTCTTCTCCGGCACCGGTTTATAGGCCAGGGCCATCACTCTGAGCCCGTCGTTGGCCAGTGTTTCGATGGCCTGATTCCAGAATGCCGGGTCCAGGGGTTGGGGACCGGCCTGCCCCAGTTGCTGGTGGCAGAACGGCAGCAACCGATCCGGGCCACCCTTCACCAGGATCTCGTGCTGGCCAGTGTGATCGTGTTGCAGGGTGGCCATGTAGCGGCGTTCGGATTCAAACGGCAGCAGATCATGTCGGTGCCAGGTTTGGCTCACCTGCTCCGGCGTCAATCCGGCTTTCAGGGCCAGGCTTACCAAGGCGCCTTCCGTGGGGTCGCCGCTCAGTTGCCAGAGGTTCTCCTGTTTGGTGACCGACGCGGTGTTGCAGAGCAGGGCAATGCGGCTGAGACAGTCCAGCTGGGGATGATCGCCACAGCGCCAGGCATGCTCGCCAGCCTGCACGTTACCGTTGTCGCCGTAACCGGTGCCGGTCACCGTCAGTGCCTGGTCGGCGAAAACGACGCGGGTGGCGGTCATTTCATTGCGGGTGAGGGTGCCGGTTTTGTCGGAACAGATCACCGACACCGAGCCCAGCACCTCCACCGAGGGCAGTTTGCGCACCAGGGCCCGGTGGCGGGCCATCTTCTGCACGCCCACCGCCAGGGTGATGGTGACCACCGCCGGTAACCCTTCCGGTACGGCCGCCACCGCAATGCCCACCGCCGCCTGGAACATGGCCAGCAGATCATAGTGACGTACCCAGACGCCGAACAGCATCAACACCCCGGACAACCCCAGGATCAGATAGGTCAGCTGGCGGGCAAACTGGTGCAGGCGGCGGGTCAGGGGTGTTTGCGGCACCTCAGCCTGTTTCACCAGTTCCCCTATGTTGCCCAGTTCGGTATTGCGGCCGGTGTCGCCCACCAGGCCCTGGGCACTGCCGTAGGTGACCAGGGTGCCCATGAATGCCATGTTGCTGCGCTCGGCCAGAACCGTGGTGTCTGCCAACGCGGCGTCGTGCTTGCTCACGGGCTGGGATTCGCCGGTGAGAGTCGATTCGTCGCAGTGTAAATCCTTGATTTCAAACAGTCGCACATCCGCCGGTACCCGGTCGCCGGATTGCAGAAGAATCACGTCGCCGGGCACCAGCTGTTCGCTGTCCAGGCTGACGATGTGGCCGTTGCGCCACACCCGGCATTCCGTGCGCACCATGCGGTGAATGGCCCGCAGCGCCGCCTCGGCCTTGCCTTCCTGGATAAAACCGATGAGGGCGTTGATCAGCACCACCCCATAGATCACCGCAGCATCCACGTAATGCTGCAGCAGCAGGGAGAGGGTAGCGCTCGCCAGCAACACATAAATCAGTACGTTATTGAACTGGGCCAGGAGCCGGTGCCAGGCCGGGCGGGGTTTCACCTCCGGCATGCGGTTGGGCCCAAACTCCTGCAGTCGTTGCGCGGCGGTCTCCGCGCTGAGACCTTCGGGGCCAGAGCTGAGCCGGGTAAAGGCGTCGGTCAAAGTGTGAGAATGCAGTTTCCCCATGTACAATGGTAATCCGTCTGATTTGCAAAGAGGGTGTTTCTCAACGCGCGGTCTTCATGCAACGCGCAGTCATCATGGCAATTTGGGATGTATTAAGCAATGGAATGGATGAAGCGGTTAAAACACTCAGCGTTGTTTGGGAACGGGCGGGGCGAGCTGTCTGCAACCTTCAACCAAGAACTGCACTACCACGCAGGGTGGGTGTTGTTGTTCAGTTGTGCCATGTCTCTCACCTGGCTCAGCTACATTCCGGTGGATACCTTGTTGCATCCGGAACAGGGCGCCATTGTGATGTTGCGCTGGGGGTTGGTGGTGGTCAGTGCCGCCGTACTGATGCTGCGGCGTATTCGCTATTTTCGGGAACGTAATCAGATTCTGCTGGTGCTGTGGGGTTGGTACCTGACCGGTGCCTGCGGCGCCATCACCGGACTGACTGCCGTGGACCCCACCTATGTTTCCGGTTTTGTACTGGTGACCTGTTTGATTCCGATGGCGCCGTTGCGGGTGCCCTATGCTCTGTCCAGCCTGGCGCTGGGGTTGCTGGCATTGCTGCTTTCGGCGAGCTATGTGGGAGTGGACCTGACCCAGACCCGGGTGCGCTACACCGTCAACGATGTGGTGGTGGCGTCCATGATTGTGACCTTCTTTATTTTTCTCATGAACAGCTATCGCTACCGCACCTGGAAAAGCGCCAAAATCATTGAGCGCGAGTCCAGCATCAAAGTGCAGCAGGCGGATTTGCAAAGCCAGGCCAAAAGCCGTTTCATCGCCACCATGAGCCATGAAATCCGCACCCCCATGAATGGGGTGATTGGCATGGCGGAAATGCTGCAGACCACTTCCCTGAGCAAGGAACAGAAAAACTTTGTGGATGTGATTTCCTACTCCAGCCGCTCGCTGTTGAATGTGATCAACGACATCCTGGATTATTCCAAAATCGAAGCCGGTCGCGTCACCCTGGAAAAAACCGACTTTGATGTGTATGCCCTCTGTGCCGAGATCGCCACCATTTTCAAATCCACCGCCGACAAAAACAGCATTGAGTTTGTGGTGTGTGTGGACCCGGATGTGCCGACCCATGTGAAAGGCGATCCCTCACGATTGCGTCAGGTGTTATTGAACCTGATCGGCAACGCCTTCAAATTCACCCGGGTGGGGCGGGTGGAGGTGAAAGTGGAAAAAGGCCCGGACACCATCGACGGCGGCGAGTTGGCATTTACCATTCTGGATACCGGTATTGGCATCTCCCAGGTGCAGCAAGCCAAATTGTTCAAGCCGTTCCAACAGGCGGACAGCTCCATCACCCGGGAATACGGTGGCAGTGGTCTGGGTTTGAGTATTTCCAAATCCCTGATCGAGCTGATGGGTGGGGACATCACAGTAGACAGCGCGCCACGGCAGGGCTCCACCTTCAGTTTCACCATCTACTATGAAACCGCGGCGGCAGTGGAGACCGTTGAGCCCCTGCCGCGTTTTTACGGCGTGTGCCTGTTGCTCACCGGGCGCCCCAGTCATTACGGCATGGAGTTGAGCCGGCATCTGCAACACTGGGGTATTCAGGTGGAGAACGAACGTCAGGTGAGCCAGGCCATCACCCGCTTGTCCACCGCGGATCACGGTTGTGATGTGGTGGTGCTGGATCTGGACAGCAACAGCGAACTAGACCCCTTGGTGGTGCAACAACTGCAGTCCCTGTGTCGTTCCCACGGGGTTGAATGCCTGGTGCTGTGCTCGGAGGAATATCCGAGCTACAGCTTCAGTGTGGTGACCAAACCGGTGTGTGCGTTTCAGTTCAGAAAACCCCTGGCCCAGGCCCTGGGGCTGTTGGACGAACATCATCCCGCTGCGCAAATGAGCGCATTGCAGTCGGGGTTGTCAGGTTGCTCGGTGTTGGTGGCCGAAGACAACGACATCAACCAGAAAGTCATCACCAGCATGTTGGATAAACTGGGTGCCCGTTATCAGGTGGCGCAGAACGGCCGTCAGGCCTGCGCCGACTATGCCCAGGCCCACGATCAGTTTGATGTGATCCTGATGGATTGTGAAATGCCGGTGATGGACGGCGAGGCCGCCACCCGCCGTATCCGGCAACAGGAACAAGCGGAAAACTGGATGCGAACACCGATCATTGCGTTGACCGCCCATGCCATGAAGGAACACATCGACAGTTGCCTGGCGGCGGGCATGGACGATCATATTTCCAAGCCGGTGGAGATGAATGTGTTGCGGGAAAAAATTCTGAAGGCGGCGCGCTCTGCTGCAGCACAGAGCGCGCACCCCAGGGAAGGGTGACTGAAGGTTGATTACTGGAACGGATTGCGGATGACCATGAGGCGCAGTTCCGTCATGTCTTCCATGGCCCAGCGGATGCCTTCGCGGCCCAGGCCACTGTCTTTAACCCCGCCGTAAGGCATGTGATCCACGCGCCAGGAAGGAATGTCGCCGATCACCACGCCGCCCACTTCCAGTTCGTCCCAGGCTTTTTGCGCCTGATACAGATCCCGGGTGAAGATGCCGGCCTGCAAACCGAAGCGGCTGCTATTGATGTCCTTGATCACTGCATCGAAATCATCGAACGGCGCCAGCACGGCCACTGGGCCGAAGGCTTCTTCTGCACACACTGCCTGGGAGGAATCCACGTTTTCCAGCAGGGTGGCCTGCAGCATGGTGCCTTCACGATCACCACCACACAACAGGGTGGCACCGGCGGCCACCGCATCGTTGATCCAGCCGTGCAGGCGGGAGGCTTCCCCTTCGCTGATCATGGGGCCAATGAACGTTTGCGGATCTTTGGGATCACCGCTCTTCAGCGCCTTGGTTTTTGCCACCAGTTTTTCTTTGAAGGTGGCGTACACATCGCTGTGAACATAAATCCGTTGCACACCGATACAGCTCTGGCCGGACTGATAAAACGCACCAAAAATAATGCGGGCCACGGCGTCTTCCAGATCCCAGTCTTTGTCCACTACACAGGCGGCGTTGCCGCCCAGTTCCAGCACCACCGGCTTTTTACCGGCGCGGGCTTTCAACTGCCAGCCCACATCGGGGGAACCGGTGAAGCTCAACAGTTTCAAACGGTCGTCTTCGGTGAGCAGGTCGGCGCTGTCACGGCGGCAGGGCAGAATGGAAAACGCGCCTTTCGGCAAATTGGTTTCCGCGAGGATTTCACCAATCAGGATGGCGCCGATGGGGGTGAGGCTGGCAGGCTTCAACACAAAGGGGCAACCGGCGGCGATGGCCGGCGCGACTTTATGGGCCGCCAGATTCAACGGAAAATTAAACGGGCTGATGAACGCACAGGGGCCGATGGGCACCCGCTTGGTCATGCCGCTGTAGCCTTTGGCGCGGGCGCTGATGTCCAGGGGTATGGTTTCGCCGTATTGGCGTGCGGTTTCTTCGGCCGCAATTTTAAAGGTGTCGATCAGACGCGTGACTTCGCCCTTGGCATCGTTGATGGGTTTGCCGGCTTCCACGCACAGGGCATAGGCCAGCTCATCAAAGCGTTCGCGGAAACGGGTAACGCAATGTTCCAGCACCGCCTGCCGCTCGAACATGGGCATCTTGGCCATGGCATCGGCGGCATCACAGGCGGCGGCGATGGCCTGATCCAGTACGTCCGGTGTGGCCAGGGGTGCAACTGCCGCCAGTTCGCCGTTGTACTTGTCGTAGATTTTCAAATCCTGGTTGGCGTACACCGCCTCGTTGGCCAGGTAATAGGGGTATTCTTTTTTCAGCATGGGGTTTCTGCCTTGGTCTTTAAGGTGCCATCACAAGTTGTTCCAGTGCGCTGCGAATCTCCGCCGGTATGGGTACAGACTTGTTCTCGGCCCGGTTCACAAACACGTGAATAAAATCTCCGAACGCGCAAGCCGTGTCTTCACCCTGTTTGAAAATGCCGACGCCGTAGGTGACGGAACTGTTGCCTAATTTATTGACCCGTAAACCCGCTTCGATCTCATCGGGGTAGGCGATGCCGGAAAGGTAGCTGCAGCTGGAATTTACCACATACCCTACCACCGGTGCATTCTGAATATCCAGACCGCCTTTTTCGATCAGGTAACGATTTACGGCAGAATCAAAGTAGGAATAATAGGTTACGTTATTTACGTGACCATAAATATCGTTGTCCATCCAGCGGGTGGTGATGGGATAAAAAAGTTTGTAGTCGCTGCGGGCAATGGGTTTGTCGATGGCTTTGTTGTTGCTCATGTCATTACTTCTTTGTTCAATAAAATGAATTACCAGGCAGCCTGGTAAATGGCGAATGCATCCTGCTCGGTCACTTGACGTGGATTATTCACCAACAGCCGTTGTTGTGCCATGGCATCGGATGCCAGGGTGGCGATGAAATCCTCCGGTACGTTGCAATCCCGCAAACGATTGGGCAGGGACACTTTTGTAATCAGGGTTTCAATCCATTGAATCAATTTGTCGGCGACCACGTCATCACTGCCTGCGACAAAATCCTCACCCATGATGATCGGTGCCAGCTCAGCATAAAGTGACTTCGCGCTGGGAGCATTGAAGCGCATGACGTGGGGCAACACCAGTGAGTTGCTGAGGCCATGGGGAATGTGAAAGTGTCCACCCAGTGGGTAGGCCAGGGCGTGCACTGCGGCCACCGGTGCATTGGCAAACGCCTGCCCCGCCAGCAGGGCACCCAGCAGCATATTGCTGCGGGCTTCCACATCGGTGCCGATGCGCACGGCGGTGAGAATATTGCGTGACAACAGGCGCAATGCTTCCTTGGCCAGCATATCCGACAGCGGATTTTTCTTGTGCACAGACGTGTAGGCTTCAATGGCGTGCACCATGGCGTCGATGCCGGTGGCGGCGGTGACATGGGCCGGCAGGCCCACGGTGAGTTCCGCATCCAGCAGGGCGATGTCCGGTTGCAACACCGGAGACACCACGCCGGCCTTGGTGGTTGCGCCGGTGGTGACGATGGCGATGGGGGTGACTTCAGAACCTGTGCCGGCGGTGGTGGGCACCTGGATCAAAGGCAGGCGCGGCTCCTTGGCATTGCCCACCCCGTACATGTCCGCCAGGGACTGGTTGCACTGGGGGTGGGAGAGGATGGCCACCAGTTTGGCCACGTCCATGGAACTGCCGCCGCCGAACCCCACCACCAGGTCGGCCCCCAGGGCGCGGGCGGCGCTGACTGCTTCCAGCACGGTGCTGTCCGCCGGGTCCGGTTCCACCGCGTCATAGACCTGCACCTGCACGCCGACGGCCTCGAAGCTGGGCAACACCCGCTCCAGCAGCCCGGCCTTGATGATGCCGGCATCGGTCACCAGCATGACCGCCCGGGCCCCCTGTTGTTGACACAGGGCGCCAAGCTGGCGGGCACTGCCGGGTTCGTTGATGATGGTTTTGGTGGTGGAGAATGTGAATGCCTGCATGGGACTGGGCACCTCAAAAGTGACGAAGTTGCCCCATTTTATCACGTCCATTTGTGGCAGATGGGACAAAAGCCTGGGTAAACAGGCCATCAAATATCAACGTTTGGCCTCTAAACCGTCATCATCGGCCCGCTGCCAGCGGTTTATGGTGCTCACCAGCAGACGGTGCAACAACAGGGCGACACAGAGGGTGGCGTAGACCAGGCCATCCTGTTCCCCCACCTTGGCCTCCATCAGGACATGGGCCACCGCCAGGATGCTCAGTGGATACATGGCCCGGTGCAGTTGTCGCCAGCGTTTGCCCAGGGTGCGTCGGGCCCATTGGGGCGAGGTCAGTGCCAGCAGTAAAGACAGTATCCAGGCCAGCAGGCCCATCTGCAGGAAGGGGCGTTCACGCAGGTCCTGCCACCACCAGCCCATATTCCAATCCAATTCCAGGTGCAGATAGATGCCCGCATGCCAGCTCAGGTAGAAAAAGCTGAACAGGCCCAGCATGCGGCGCGACTTGATCAGGAAATTCCAGTCCGCCAGCCGTTTGCCGAATTTCAACCGGAGCCGTTTGCAGAGAAAGCCCAGCCAGCGCCGCAGGGGGGTAATGGCCAGGGTCAGCAGCAGGTAGAACATGGCCCAGAAGCCGGTGCGGGCGATGAGGGCCTCGAAGGGATTGAAGCCCAGGCCATCCACCAGGGTATCCTGCAGCAACAACAGGCCCGGAATCAAGCTGAACAGGAACAGTCCCAGGCGGAACCAGTGATCGTTTTGATTGCACCAACGCAACAGGGCCATCAGTAGTGTTGCTGCAGATCGAGGCCCTGGTACAAGTGCGCCACCAGCTCGGCGTAACCATTGAACATCAGGGTAGGCTGTTTGCGGCTCTGGCCCAGGGGTACTTCCCGGCGCTGACTCCAGCGGGGATGGGCCACCTCCGGATTGACGTTGGCGTAAAAGCCGTATTCCCGGGGCGCGGCCCGTTGCCAGGTGGTGGTGGGTTGTTCCGTCAGCAGTTCAATGTGTTGTACCGCCTTGATGCTCTTGAAACCGTATTTCCAGGGCACCACCAAGCGCAGTGGGGCGCCGTTCTGCGGTGGCAGGCTGGCGCCGTACAAGCCAGTGGCCAGCAGGGTGAGGGGGTGCATGGCTTCGTCCAGGCGCAGGGCTTCCTCGTAGGGCCAGTCCAGGGTGGGATGGCGCTGGCCGATCATCTCTTTGGGATTGACGATGGCGCGGAACCGCACATAACGCGCGTTGGACAGAGGTTGTGCCAGGGCGATGATGTCCTTGAGCATGACACCCTCCCAGGGCACCACCATGGACCAGCCTTCCACACAACGAAAACGATAGATGCGTTCCACCAGGCACAATTTGGCAATGGCGTCCAGATCCAACGTCAGGGGGTTTGCCACGGCGCCGGACAGGGTCAGCTCCCAGGGTGACAGGGTCAGGCGGCGGGCCAGGATGCGCACCGCTTCCTTGTCGGTGGAGAACTCGTAATAGTTGTTGTAGCCGGTGGCGTATTTTTTGGGGGTAATGGGGCTGGCGGGTTCGGCGATGGGCGGCACGATGCTGTGCGCTGCGGACGGCGCCGGGCAGGCCTCGCTGCCCTGGGCGAGTTGCGGCAAGGCCAGCCCCAAACCCGCCAGGGGCAGGGTCTGCAACAACCGGCGGCGTTGCTGGAACACCTTGGGGTCGGTGATTTGGCTGGCCGGTGGGATCGGATACTGCCATCCCATCGTTCAGTCCCGTATGGCTTTCAGGTACAACATCAGCGAATTGATTTCCGCATCGGTCAGCTGATCACCCCAGGGCGGCATGTGTTTGGAACGGCCCACTGCTTCTCCACCTTTTACAATGATGTCCTTCAGATACTGATCCGGCAGGCGCGACGCAGTCAGGTCCGCTGGCGGCGGGGTTTTCAGCAGCTTGGACATGCGGCCATCCCCTTCACCGAACTGGCCATGGCACAGCACACAGCGGGTGCTGTAAATCTGTTGCCCCAGTTTGCGATCCGCCGAGCGGCCGCTGTCCACGTTGGCCAGCAGGGCATAGGCGCGGGTTTTATCCGTACGCAGCAACATCACAAAATCGGAAACGGATTCCAGTTCACTCCAGCTCAGCTCTTTGCCAAAGGGCGGCATGTAATGGGAAATGTCGCGGTAATGGGGTCCCAGTACCGTGGCATTCAGCACCCCGGCCCGGTCTTGCGCCACCCGGCTGGTGATGAGCGACGTGTTGGGATACTCCTTCAGTCGCATCGGTAATATCCCCTCACCCATGCCTTTACCACCATGGCACAGCACGCAGCGGGCAGCGTAAACCTTGGCACCCAGCTCCACGCTGGGAGTGGGGTCTTCGTAGTCCACCTGGGCCGCAAGCGGATGACTGAACAGCGTCAGGCCCACGGCAACGAGCAGTACAATCCCTTGCATCCACATGAGCCTATTCCTGTACCTGAATGGTCATCCGCATTTCCGGGTGGATCGCGCATTCCACTTCCACCTCTCCGGCCGTCTCGAAGGTGACGTCACGGGATTCGCCCTGGGGATAAGATCCCAGATCGAACATCTCGGCATCGCTCAGACTGAACACGTTGTGAAAGAACGGATCGTTGTTGGTGAACTTGACGGTGTCACCCACTTTGATGCTGAGCTGATCCTGGGTGAACTTTTTATCCTTCTGGCCCACTTCGAATTGCTCGGCCAGCAAATTGGCACTGAACAACAGAGCGGGAACGATCAAGAGTAAACGGGTGTGCATGGTAAGACTCCTTGTCCGGTCAAAAGGTGTTGGGTGGCAGAACGGGCAGTGCAAATGGTTCGGGCGGCGTGGTCAGTGCTTTCATGAATTCCACCAGGTCTGCTTTTTCCTGTTGGGAAAGGCTGAGCTTTTTCATGTTGGGGGACAGATTCGTGGTTACGGTGCCGCCGGTTTCATAGTGATCCACCACGTCCTTCAACGTCATGGCTGAGCCGTCGTGAAAATACGGTGCAGTCAGGGTGATGTCGCGCAGGGTCGGGGTTTTGAAAGCCCCTTTCATCAGACCGATGGGTTTGATGGCATAGCGGCCCATGTCCGGATTCTCCATTCCCCAGGAATCCAGCCCAATGTTGTGGAAACCGTTGTCGGTGAAATTGGGCGCGGAATGGCACACGGCGCAATTGCCTTTGGCCGGGTCCACAAACAGTTTGAAGCCATTCACCTGCTGCGCCGTCATCGCTTTGGCGTCACCTTTGATCCAGCGATCGAAGGGAGAGTTGTTGCTGATCACGGTTCTCTCAAAATTGGCGATGGCCATGGCCAGGGTTTCATCGGTAATGCCCTGGCCCGGATAGGCCCGTTCAAACGCCGCCACATAGGTGGCATTGTTCTGCAAGAAGCGCAGGGCCATCGACAGGTCCACGTTCATTTCTGCGCTGGACAACATGGGGCCAATGGCCTGGTCTTCCAGGGATTTCTTGCGGCCGTCCCACATTTGCAGGTGATTGAAGGCGGTGTTGGTGACGGTGGGGGAGGCCCGGCCCAAAACCTTGCTCTTGAAACCCTTGGCGGTGGGCAGGCCGTCGGACCAGCCGAACAACGGACTGTGACAGGTGGCGCAGGACATATTGCCGTCGCCACTCAAGCGCGGATCAAAAAACAGCATCTTGCCCAGGCTGGCCCGTTCCGCACTGGGGGCATTGTTTTTCGGGTGAGGGACTGCGGGCAGCAACCACTCTTGCAGGCTCGGGTCTCCGGCTTTGTACACATAGTCGCTGTCGGCCAGCGCCAGTCCACTGGTGATGGCGCACCACAGGCCAAACATGGTCGCCCAGTATCGGTTAGTCATACAACCTCCTTGTTATTGTTTGAAAAAAGACACCATATTGGTCAGCGTATTGGAGGACGCCGACAGATTGTTGGAAAGTTCGTCCATCTGCGAGGCGCTGCTCAGTGCCGAATCGCTGATTTCCTGTAATTGCTCGATGTGATGGTGAATGTCATCGATGCCCTGCAGTTGCGAGCGGTTGATATTCAGGGCAGACAGAATTTGTTGACGGGAATGATCAGAATGCTCGTTGGCCCGTTTCACATCATTGGCACTGTGTTCGAACAGGGCCAGATTGCTTTGCAGTTCGGTGTTCACCACTTCCAGCAAATCGGTGACCTGTTGGAAGTGATGGGTCATGGTGGAGGCCAGACCGGAGATCTCCTGGACCGCGTCACCACTGCGATTGGCCAGTGCCCTTACCTCATCGGCCACCACCGCAAAGCCCCGCCCCTGCTCCCCGGCGCGGGCGGCCTCAATGGCGGCATTCAACGCCAGCAGGTTGGTCTGTTCTGACACACTCTGAATGGTGACGGCAATGCTGGTGATGGAATTGGCGGATTCCGACAGGGTGGTGATTTGCCGCGACAATGAATGCACCTGGGATTCAAACTGTTGCTGCAGCTGGGCGGATTCAATGATGCGGAGGTTGGCCTCGGCGCAGCTTTTGGCGGTGTCTTCGGCGTCATTGCTGCTGCTTTCCAGAATGGCGCTGACCTGGTTGGCGATCTGCAGCAGCTGTGACACCTTGTCGTTGATGGACAGTACATGGCTGGCCACCTGTTGCGCGTTGGCGGCAGCAGTGTGGGCGCTGTGATTAACCTGTCCGGCGCTGGCATCCAATTGTCCGGACTGGCGTTGCAGGTTGTTCACAATGCGGCTGGTGGCTTCCACCGCCGAGTTGATGGCCCCAAAGGTCCGTGAGACCTCATCGCTGCCGCTTTCGCGCAGATCAATATTGAGGTCGCCCTTGGCGAAACGCCCCATGGAATCCTGAATGCGGCCCATGGAGGACACCAGTTGGCGAATCAGGATGCAGGCGATCACCGCCGTCAGTAACAGACCCAGCACGGTCCAGGTGGCCAGGCTGGTCATGATGGTGACGTTGCGTTCCCGATTGGTTTCCGTCAGGCCGGTGAGCTTTTTGAATTCGTTGTCCAGAATGCTCTGGGCATTACTGATGATGCGGGCGGTCTGCGGCGCAATGGTCTTGAAGGCCGCGTTGGCATCGTCATCCCGGTTCTTTTTGCCATAGCCGATGACTTTCATCTGCAGTGGCCGGAGGTCCGCCAGCTCCTGTTTCAGGGTTTTCACCGCATCGCTGTCGGGGATGGTTTCCTCCAGGCGTTGGATCTGCTCATCCAGAGTGGAGGAGGCCTTGATGGTGGCAATGGCGTTTTCCCGGATCAGCTCCGGGGTGTTGGAGGCGATCAGGGCCTGCAGATCCCGCTGTAGCCGCATGATGGCCATCAGGGTGCTGTTGGCCTGGTGCTGGCGCTGCTGGGATTCCTCAATGGCCTGGGTCAGGGCCTGATTCTGCTGGGTGAGGGTGAAACCCGCCAGCAAAACGCAGCCGACGGCCACCAGGGCGGGCATCACGCACATGGCAATCAATTTATAACGCCAGGAAATATGCTTCAGCCAGGACATAGCGACTATACAAAATGGATGATACTTTTCAGCATAGTCGATCAGGTCTGCCTATCAAGCCGATTGGTACAGGCTATTGCCAGGGGCAGGGCAAGGCGGAATGTCAGGCCGCCTGGCGTGGGCACACCCGGTTGCGGCCCTGTTGTTTGGCCTGGTACAGGGCCATATCCGCCTGTTCCAGCAAGGATTGTGGGGTGTTGTTGGCATCCGGCACCAGGGAATGAACGCCGGCGCTGATGGTGATGGGCAGGGGGCCGTTGCGGGTCAGAATCGGGTCGCTTTCAATCAGGGAGCGGATGCGCTCGGCCACCGTGAGCGCGCCCTCCACCTCGGTTTCCGGCAGAATGATGCAGAACTCCTCACCCCCATAGCGGGAGGCAAAATCCGTCGGCCAGCGCACCCCGGCCTGAACCCGCTTGGCCACTTCCTGCAGGCAGTCGTCCCCCACCGGGTGGCCGTGGGTGTCGTTTACGTTCTTGAAGTGGTCGATGTCCATCAGGATCACCGCCAGCGGGCGTTTGTAACGTTTGCCCCGCTCCCATTCCTCCAGCATCACCGAATCCAGATGACGACGGTTGTGCAGGCCGGTGAGTTGGTCGGTGTTGCTCAGATCCCGCAGCTGCCGGGTCAGGTCCTCCAATTCACGGGTGCGTTCCTGCACCCGGCCTTCCAGTTCCTCATTGGCCCGCTGGGTGGCGATCAGGGCGTGTTCCTGGGCTTCATAGCGCATCCGGCGCTCGGCATTGATGCGTTCCGCCAGTGCAAAAGACAACAGCACCACCTCCAGGGCTGAGCCGATGTGGGTGCCGTATTCGGTGAACAGGTTGCTCGGCAGGATGCCGGCTTTGTTCATGGCCAGGATCAGGCCACCGGATAACATGGAGGTCCAGGCGATGGTGTAGTATTTGGCGGTGATCTGCCCCTTGTACCAGCACACGCAGCCGGACAGCAGCGCGGTAATGCAGGCCCCAGCCGCCCAGATGATCAGGGCAACGATGTTGTAGTGATAGGGAAGGAAGAACGCACTGACCGCCAACAGGATACTGCCGCCCCAGAACACCACCAACGCCCGGTCGATGCCAGGAGAATAATTCCGCACTTTAAGAAAGCTGCGGGTGAAGGACGCACCAAAAATCACCACCCCGGACAGAAACACAATGATCGACTGGTCATTCCACTGGGTGAAGGTGGGCCACAGGTAGCGGAAGGAGTACCCTCCAAGGCTCGCCAGAAACAGGGGCATGCAGAGTACATAACCCACGTACAGCAGATAGGTTCGTTCCCCCAGCACAAAAAAGATCAGCAGATTGTAGGCGGCGATCACGATCATGGTGCCGAAAAAAATGCCCTGCAGAATAGTGCGGGTGGTATCGAACCCAAAGAAGGACTGTTCATCCCACAGGGTCACCGGCACCTGCACCGCGCTGCTGGTTTTGACCCTCAGGTATACCGTCAGGTGCTGCTGCGGCTCCCAGGTGAGGGGAATGATGAAATTGCGGTGGTCGAACAGCCGCTTGTGATAGGGGTACTTGTCCCCCAATTGGTGCTGGGCAATGAGGTCGTCGCCGGAGAGCAGGTACACATCAACGTAATCCAGCACCGGATAACTGATTTCTAACAGGCGGGATTGGGTACGCTCGGTGGGATTGTCGATTTCCAGCTTCAGCCACCAACTGGATTCGTTGTAACTTTTATTGAAGGTTTTCTCGCCGTTCGGGGTCCATTGCTGCGAGTGACTGAGCAGGTCATCAAGTTGCAGCTGACTGTCCGGGTCCTCCAGGTAGCTGAGCGCCGGGTTCAGACTGATACCATTGCCGGTGTCGTCCAATAGCAAGGGCGAGCCGTGGGCGCTCCACACCTGCAGCGCAAGAAACAAAAAGCCAATAAAGTATCGGTACATAAGCCGGTTTACACGTAGATAGCGAGGTCACGCTTAAGAATAGCACCCTCTGTCGGAAGCGGTTGTTTGCTGCGTTTTCCAGGGGTTAATTTTGGGTCTTGGGGGTGTACAATAGGCAGCGGTTATAAGAATAACAACTAAACAGGTCGTTCGTATGAATTTAGCGAAATATGCCCTCGTGCTACTCAGTCTGATCATCTCTGCCCAAAGCTACGCCCTGGTGCCCCCACTGCAACAGATTGATGCGTTCAAGGTGATCTCCCTGGAAGGCGAAGACATTCCCTGGGTGCTGGGCTGGAAACTGGAAGATCTGTCCCTGGCTGCCATGGTGGACGGGGTGATGGAGCCCATTCCCTTCCAGATTGATCAGTACAACACCGGTGGTGCCATTTATTTCGAAGGTTGGCACGTGCCCATGGCTGGCAGCCCGGACCTGATGGATGGCACCGATAAAATCCTGTTCCTGTTCAAGGATGCGGGCCCACGCCGGGACCCGAGAGCCCCCTATGACGGTGACATGGCAGCAGAAATCGTCACTCGCGATGTGAATGGTGTGGAGCGCTTCGTCTATCTGGTGCGTAATTCCCGCTTGCGCTCCGAGGAACAGTATGTACGCTACAGCGCGGAACTGGGCCTGGTGGAGACCGATTTCTACAGTTTGCGTTATAACAAGAAAAACCACCTGAAATGGGACGATTTCAGCTACGTCAATTACGTGGGTGAGCGGCCTCTGGATTCCATGAAGCTGCGGCTCAACACCGGCATCCTCACCTCGGTGACCGATACCGAACTCAACAATGACCAGATGATTGCCCTGCCCACCGGCGAAATCATCGGCCCCATTCGCACCACCACGCAGCTGGATTTCAACCTCTACCTGTTCGGGGTCTCCATCCTCCAGCTCAGCCTGCAGATCCACCATTATCCCAAGTCCATCATGTACGACGTGCGTGGCATCATTCCGGAATTACGGCGCAAGCTGCTGGTGGACCCAACCCTCACCATGTCCATCGACGCCAACCGCCTGCTGGGTGCCAACACCTACACCTCGGAGTGGCCCGATCACCCCGCCACGGTGGACGGCGTAGTGGACGACAACGAGTTGGCCATGATCGAAGCCGGCCTGAATCCCGCTTCCAACTGGATCTGGGTGACTTCAAAGCGAAATCTGGATATTTTAGCCTTTGTGGATTATCTGGGTGATTTCGATGAGCCCATGTCCCTGCTGTACAAGGATGATCTGGAAAATGATGATCCACCGGAAGTGTTCCCAGGCCAGATGCCCAATGTGGGCTACGGCATCGATGAGTTCCCCATGACCGGCTTCATCGGTTTTGTGGTGAGCATGTTCATCAGTGACGGCTTTGAGGGCGATCCCAATGAGTTTGCACCCTACACCCGAACTCTGCCGGATCTGGAAGTACGGTCTTTGTAGGACGACAGGCAATTCAATCGGGCATCTGAAACTTGGCACGTGAAACTTGGCACATGAAACTAGGCACATGATATAAGGAATTCCGCATGATGAAGCGATGGTTGGGTGTGATGGCAGTGGCGGCGCTGTTCGGTTGTACCACCACTCAGGAGACGGCCATGGACAGCCAGGTGGCCGCCATGAGCAACTGCGAGAAAATCGAGGCGCTGGTGCAGGGACACCGCCACGGATTTCCCCAGCTGAAGACCACCCTTTCCAATGCCAAGATCATGCAGGTGTGGAAAGCCCGCTATCACCTGGTGGGGGATGCCTGCCAGGTGTGGGGTTGGAGTGCCGACAAATTCAGCTACGTCTGCTCCCAAACCGAGCCCAACCAGGAAACCGCCATGGACCACTATGGCAAAGCCAAGGCTGTGACCCGGCAGTGCCTGGGGCCGGAATGGGTGCTGACAGAAGGCAAGCGGGATATGGGGGACGGCGTGAAAGCGGAGTTCGCCAAGGCCGGCGAAAGTGCGGTCATCACGGTGGTGGCGGCGTCTTCGCCTACGGTGTTCCACAATGAGTGGAAAACCTATTATTTCGTGGGTGATCCCAACGACATCAAATAACCCTGGACACTGTCATAAAAAAGCCACCTCGCGGTGGCTTTTTCGTGTTGGCAAACCTACTCGGTTTCCCCTTCGTGCAGGGTGGCCTGGGCCAGGGAGAACTGGCAGGTGGGGCTCTCCACTCCGTGGGACTTGCTCGAGAGCTTGAGGCTCTTGCCGTCGGTCACGATGGAGTAGCCACCGTCCCGTTGTACCACCTTCAGCTCCACGTTCTCGTCGCTCATGATCAGATTCTGGAACAGGATCTTTTTGAAAGATTGATGAGGGTGGTCGATGTAAAACTCGTTGTAGAAATCCCCATCCGCCACCGCCATGGTGACAAAGGTGGTCTCGCCAGAGGTGTAGAAGTTGGCATTGCAGGTGGTATTGGAACCGGCATTACCCACCAGTTCCACCCGACCGATGCCGGAGCGGAACTTGCTCAGGGTCTCGTTCAGCAGGTTCTTGAACTCCTGGTGTACGGCACCGTTTTCCCGCGGCACTTTGACAATGGTGCTGTCCGCCATGGCGACAGTGGCGGAGCCCAGCAGAGCGGCTAAACATAGTCCTGTTGTTATTGTTTTCATAACACCGTCTCCCGTTGTTTAACGTAAGTGTTGAACCAGCAGTTTGGGTAAAACCTTGGCTTCTTCGGCCAACAGCAATTTATGGGCATCCTTGTCACCGGCGAAATACACCCGGCGTTGATCCGCCTCTGTGCCGTTTTCAATGGTGAAACGGCCGGACGCGGTGGGCACGCTTACCACGTTGCCTTTGGCATCAATGCTGGCGATCTGGCGCTGGTAATCCAGCGGGCCCTGGGCATCTTTCTGCCAGCGGTTATAGAAATACTTGATGTTGGACGTGATCATGCGCTTTTTGGCGGATTTGATACAGGCAATGTATTCGGCGTTGGTCATGGTGTTGCCGGGGTCCGGTTGCACACAGGCGCCGCGAGTGTCGTACACGATGTTGGCGCGCAGCCCGGCATTGCCCATGGGGTCCAGTACTGCCAGGAAATCGATGGTGCGCTTCTCGCTGTAGGCCACCCGGGTGGCGGCTTCGATGGCGGCACCTCCGCCCAGTCCGTGACCGATCAGGATAACTTTGCTGTTTTGGGGAATCTGGCGCACGTATTCACGGAACGCTTCCTGAAACCCCAGGCTGTTGTTGGGGCCGGTACCCTGGCCGAAGCCGTTCCAGTTGGCCTCGATGTATTTGGCGCCGTAGGATTCCACCCAGCTTTTCAGGTGCAGTGTGCTTTCGATATTGGGCTCCTGGTCGCCGGAGATGACAAACACATAGGAGGCAAATTCCCCTTCCAGCGCCACCTTGGGCCGCACCGGAGCGCTCACCGCTTTGGGCACAGCGGCTTTGGCCTGAGCGGATTTCTGCTCGGCGCTTTGTTCCTGTTTGAACTGGGTCACCAGTTGGTTAAAAGTGTCGTTGGCCTGGCGTAAACGGGTTTGCTGATTATTCAGTTGAGCGCGCAGGTTGTTCAGTTGCTGGGCGGTGCTGTCCCGTTTGCTGATGAGGGAGGCAATGCGGGGGTCGGCATCCATGGAGTGGTCGTCCACATCGTCTTTCTGGGTCTGGAGCTGTTGTTGCAGTTCAGCCAGTCGGGTTTTGGCCCGATCCAATTCCGCCAGCAATGGCTGCTTTTTGTTCTCCAGGTCTGCGATCTGCTTCTGGTAGTCTTTTTGGCGGGCTTCGTAGTCGCTTTGGGCCAGTCGTTGCTTCAGCACATTCAATGCGGCATGGCGCTGCTGGTCCCGTTCCTGGTCGCGACGCACGATATCGATATCAAAGTCCACCAGGGAGATGTCTTTCTCGATACGTTCCACTTCGAAATTCTGCAGCTTCAGCTGGCGCTTGGCTTCGTGAAACAGTTTGCGCTCCTCTGTGCGTTCTTCACGCACGGACTTACGCTTGTCGAGGATCTGCTTGTCCAGGCTCCAGAGGTTTTTCTCCTGGGAGCGGATGGCGGTTTCCGTGTTGGCGACTTCCTGTTTCAGCTGCTTGACGGTGGAGGCACTGGTGTTGATTTGCGCCTGTGTCACCGCGTGGGCGGTGCCCCACAGCATGCAGCTCAGCAAGATGATCCAGCGGTATTGATGACGTACCAATACCTTGAATAAGTTAAAAAGAGTAAAGCTCACCATGTGTATCAACACTTCTTATAGTTATTCCCTGAACGAATCTACCGTTCTTATTCTTGTTCCGGCCCCGGACCTGGCTGCTCGCTGTATATGGCAAGTCAGATGGTGTGTAGTCAGAGTGTGATCAGGTTCACAAGGCAGAATAAGACGGTTCTCTCTCCTGCGCAACCCCACGGAATTCACCCGTTTGGGGTTTTCCCATAGTTAATAGTGCCATATCAGCCTGTTACAGACTGTGGCGTCCCTGTAAAAGGTTTGTACAAAAAACGGTCAGGCATAAAAAAGGGGGTGCTTAGAGCACCCCCTCATTATACCCAAGATAGGGGACTAGCGAACACCGCTGCGGCGCAGGGCGGCAGGCTGGAATTCCGTCTTGGAGAACTTCACGTCGAAGTTGGTGCCTTTGGCTTCGTTGTTCTCGAAGCCCAGGGCCAGGTAGCGACCGGCGTTCAGGTCATACAGGGTCTCGATGGCATAACCTTGAACGTCCACGTTGTAGTAGAAGATCTGGTGGGCTTCCGCCACCCGCCACAGGTTGCCTCGACCGTCATAGTGGTCAATCACCCCTGCCAGCCAGGTGTCTTCGTCCAGGAAGAAGACCCGTTTGGCGTAGATGTGACGGGTACCTTCCCGCAGGTTGCCTTCCACTTCCCAGACCCGGTGCAGCTCATAGCGGGTCAGGTCCTGGTTGATGTGGCCGGGTTTCACCATATCGTCATAAGGCAGCCCTTTCTCGTCCAGTTTGTAGGCGTTGTAGGCAATATACATCTCTTTTTTGCCTTTCAGCGTCCACTCATAGCGGTCAGGAGAACCGTTGTAGAGGTCAAAGTTGTCCGCGGTACGCATGCCGTCGGAGGCGGTACCCGGACCGTCGTAGGCCACCTGGGGTGCCCGACGTACCCGACGCTGGCCGGCGTTGTAGATCCAGGCCCGGCGAGGCTCTTTCACCTGGTCGATGGTTTCGTGTACCAGCAGCACGTTACCGGCCAGGCGCGCCGGTGCAGTGACCTGCTGCTTGAAGTAGAACATGACGTTGTCATCTTCCCCGGGAACATAGTCGGTCAACTGATTGGTGACGGACAGCTGATCCTTGAACATGACCATACTGTAGGCGCCGTTGGCCTGGGGCGTAACCTGGCCAATGGTGCGCTCCAGGGCATCACCGCGCCAGCGGCCAATGTGGTTCCAGATGGCCTCCAGGCCGTTCTGCGGAATCGGGAACGGGAAACCCTGCAGGTTCAGTCCGCGCAGACCGGTGGCGCCCACGGTTTCGGCTTCCAGGGCGTTTTTCTTGGTTAAGGCCACGATGCGCTCAGGCATCACGTAGGGCCGGCGGGTCTGATACACCGGCATACGGTAAGTGTCCGGGTATTTCTCGAACATGGCGATCTGGCCTGGGCTCAGCTTGTCTTTATATTGGTCCAGGTTGCCAGCCGTAATGGTGAACAGGGGTTTGTCGTTCGGGAATGGATCACAAAGGAATTCGCCGCCTTTGTAACAGTCCGGGTTGCCCTTCATGCCGCCATCCCATTTGGGAATGGTGCCGTCGGCGTTACCCGCCACTTCCGCGCCGCTGGGAGTCAGGGTGCTGCCGCCCAGCTTGTCGGCTTCTGCCTGGGGTACTTTGGCAAAGGTTGGGGCTGTTGCCAAAGAGGTGGCCAACAATGCGCCGGCCAGGAGTTTCAATTTGTGCGTTGATTTCATATTCATATCCTTGTTTCCCCCACAACTTAGAATGAGGCTTGAGCGCTGATGGTGTAGTAGTCACGATCGGCAAGCTGGTTATATGGTTCGGCGCCGTAGAAATCTGTGTAGGCCACAGATACGGAGTAGGTGTTCATGTAAACACCTTCCAGTTCCAGACCGAGCGCTTTGCGGTTTTCCAGGAAGTTAGTAATTGGGCCTGGAGTGGTACCGTACACGTCGTGGCTAAAGCTGATGGTGGGTCTCAGGTTGATACCGGCGAATACGTTGTTGTACTCACCGCTGAAGCGCAGTTTGTAACCCCAGGCTCCGCTGGTGGGGTAGTAGTCGTCTTCATAGGCCGTAGAGCTGTAGGGTGCCTCAACGGCTGCCAGGAAGTCAGGATAGGCGGTGGGAATGAGCCCAGCAACCGTCGCCACATCGGCCACCCAAGGGTGGTGGAGGGTGGCGTTGTAGGAACTGTTCAGCAGGGCTTCGTCCTTGCTGGGCGTGTCCACATAGGAGCCGGCGATGTCCAGAATGGCCGTCCAACGGGAGGCGCCCAGGATGCGATCAAAGAAGTGAATGAAGGCGATTTCAGCCTGGTAGTAGTCCGCGAGGACATAACCCGGTGCGTATTCGCCTGCTTCGTATTTGCTGTAACAGTCGTATTCCACATCCGATTCATGGCAGCTCAACGACGGTAGACCCAGGGCACCGCCGAGGGTGTCGCCGTCTTCCTGTTGGAAGGGCTGGTCTTTGCGCATGCTGATTTCACCGGAGAACGCAGTGGCACCACCGGGCAGACCAAAATCGATGGTGGTGTTGAAGCTGGCGCCGAACAGTTGGATGTCTTCTACGTAATCGTTGAAGAAATCGCCTGTGGGCAACAGAAAGGCGGTGGAAGTGGGATTACCGGTGGCGGCGATTAATTGTGTCCGCGCAGTTTCCAGGTCAGGCGATAAGGGGCCGGTGCCCAAAACCGCTGTGACCAGTGGGTCGACCTGTGTTGGGTCAACCATGTGACCGGATACGATGGGGGTGCGTGAGTGATAGTTGATGTAGTAAAACGCGAATTCTGTTTCGATGGAATCCACAAAGTAACGAGCCGCAATACCGTACTGACCTTGGTCGTCGGGTTCGACATCTGAGCCGCGGGGCAGGACGCGATATTCTGCACCGCCAGCGGGGCCATACGATGGGTTGTAGTAGCCAACTTCCTCACCGCCTGGATAGAAACCGCCATAACAGTTGGCGCCCGCCAGGTCCGTGGTGGAGAAGAACGTACCACATTCAGGCAGTTTGGTTTCTTTCCACTCAAACAAAACAAACGCTTCCAACGTCAGGTTGGAGGTCAAGCCCAGTGAGCCGTACAATGCGTTTAAGGGGATTAAAGCGTCTTTGACCTCGGAGCCTGGGGCCAACAGGGCGTTGACGTCAACGGGGTTGATGGTGTTGATCCCGTTGGGGAAGAACAGGCCTTCGCCCCAGCTGATGACCTGTTTACCCAGGCGTACGTTCAGGGGCTTGTCCCCCAACCACCAGTCAGCCCAGACGAACGCATCCAGGATATCAGCGCTGGTGCCGGCGCTTTGTGCGGGTTGATTGGGCTCATAGAAAGCGGGTTCGTCAGTACGGCCATCGCCATTGACAATACGGTGATCATAAAAAGCTTTACCACGAACAAACGCACCGTAGTTTTTGTAGTTTAATTCCATGTCGACGGTGACTTTGGCGACTTCCGAAAAGGTGGAGCCTTCTTGCCAGAGCAGATTGCTGTTGTCCTGTGAGCTGGTGCCGTGCAGGTGGGCTTGTGATTTTCCGGCAGCGGTGGCGTTCGCTACGCCCACACTCCGATAATCGCGGTCATCGGCTCGCCAAGAGGCGCCCACGGAAACCGTGGTATCCACCTGCATTCGAAAATCATCTTTTTCGTATTCGAAACCATACGCCGGTATAACCGACCCAGCAGCTGCTATGGCAGCGGCTAAAGCAGTCACCTTAAAACGTTTGTTCATTGCCATTAGAGTCGAACTCCATTTAAGTAGGTATTTTTATATGGAAGACCAAGCCGTGCAGGAATCGATTAAAGGAGGGACAACAATAAGGAAGTTGGGCTTCAAAATTGGGTTTTTCTTATTGTTATCGTTATACCAGTTCGATAGACGCACCTTCGCACTTTGGTTAGCAAAAAATATATACGTAAAAACACAATACGTGAAATTTTCTTGTGACATTTTTTACAAAATGGCCGCTATTTGATGGATTTTTGTCAAAGTTAGCGCGTTTTATAGAGAAAACCGCCAGCCCCGACGGTTTTTTATTATGTTTGGCACTTGCCGGAACAAATACAGTAGAATGCGGCAATGCAAAATTCCTCTTTAGTTCAGTCTCTTAACAGTGCTCAGGCACAGGCGGTGACCTCCGAGGCCGATCGTCTGTTGGTGTTGGCCGGCGCCGGCAGCGGCAAGACCCGGGTACTGGTGCATCGCATTGCGTGGTTGATTCAGGAACAACACTTATCACCTCACAGTATTCTGGCCGTGACCTTTACCAACAAGGCCGCCGCCGAGATGCGGCACCGCATTGAACGGTTGTTGCGGGCACCCAGCGGCTCCATGTGGGTGGGCACCTTTCACGGCCTTGCTCACCGTTTGTTGCGCATGCATTGGGAAGAAGCCCGTTTGCCGCAAAACTTTCAGATTCTGGATTCCGAAGATCAGTTACGGTTGGTCAAGCGGGTGATGCGGCAACTGGAGTTGGACGAATCCCGTTGGCCTCCCAAGCAGGCCCAGGCGTTCATCAACAGTAATAAAGACGAAGGATTGCGACCGGATCACATAGACGATTACGGCGATTTGTATCAGAAAACCCTGGTCACGGTTTACCGGCAATATCAGGACGCCTGTGAGCGGGGTGGCATGGTGGACTTTGCCGAGTTGTTGTTGCGCAGTCACGAACTGTGGTTGCAGCAACCCCAGTTGTTGGCCCATTACCAACGGCGCTTCCGTCATATTCTGGTGGACGAGTTTCAGGACACCAACCGCATTCAGTATGCCTGGTTGCAGATGCTGGCGGGTAAAACCGTCCCCATCACCATCGTCGGTGATGACGACCAGTCCATATACGGCTGGCGCGGTGCCCGCATCGAGAACATTCGTTCCTTCGGTGATGACTTCGGTCGGACGGAAGTGGTGCGGCTGGAACAGAACTACCGCTCCACGGCCACCATCCTGAACGCCGCTAATGGCGTCATCACCAACAACCGGGATCGCCTGGGCAAACAGCTGTGGACCTCCGGTGATGACGGCGAACCCATTTCCCTGTATGCCGGGTTTAACGAAGTGGATGAAGCCCGCTTCGTGGCGGAGCGCATTCAGCAGGGTTTGCAGCAGGGAATGCGGCGCAGCGACATGGCCATTCTGTATCGCTCCAATGCCCAGTCGCGGGTGCTGGAGGAGGCCATGCTGCGGGCCGGAATTCCTTACCGAATCTATGGCGGCCACCGCTTTTTCGAACGTTTGGAAATCAAAAACGCCCTGGCGTATCTGCGGCTGATCCAGCATCGGGATGACGACGCCGCGTTTGAGCGGGTGGTGAATACGCCACCCCGGGGCCTGGGGGAAAAATCCCTGGAGCGGATTCGGCTCACGGCCCGCGAACTCAAGATCCCCCTGTGGCAGGCCAGCCTGATGGTGTTGCAGCATCGGGAACTGTCCACCAAGGCGGGCAAGTCCCTGGCGGAGTTTATGGCCATGGTGGAACAGCTGGACCAGGAAGTTCGCGGCCTGGGTCTGTCGGAACAGGCAGAGCGGGTGATCGAAGCGTCGGGCCTGATTCCCTATCACCAGAACGAGAAAGGCGACCGCGGTGAGGCGCGGGTGGAGAACATCAAGGAACTGATCAGTGCCACCCGGGAATTCGAAATCAACGGCGCAGGCAATAGTGGAGAGGAAGCCGGCACCTCACTGGCGGCGTTTCTGGATCACGCGGCGCTGGAAGCAGGGGATACCCAGGCAGAAGCAGGCGAAGACTGCGTGCAGATGATGACGCTGCATTCCGCCAAGGGCCTGGAGTTTCCCGTGGTGTTCATGACCGGGGTGGAAGAGGGGCTGTTTCCGTCCATGCAGTCGGCAGAGGATCTGGGGCGCATGGAGGAGGAACGCCGGCTTGCCTACGTGGGCATTACCCGGGCCATGAAGAAACTCTTCATCACCCATGCGGAAAGCCGACGCATCTACGGTTCGGAAGCCCTGCATGCGCCGTCACGGTTTATCCGCGAGATCCCCCCGCACTGCCTGCAGGAGGTGCGGGCGGCGGCCAAGATCACCCGCCCCATTGCGCCCAGCGGCGGTTACCGGGTGCAGGAGCCGGATGCACCTTATCGTCTGGGGCGTTCGGTGCGTCATCCCAAATTCGGCGACGGGGTGATCATGGGCTGCGAGGGCCAGGGGCCCAATGCCCGGGTGCGGGTCAACTTTGCCGGGGCAGGGGAGAAGTGGCTGGTGGCCCAGTACGCCCGCCTGGAGTTGCTGTAGCGAGGTATTTCCTTGCCCCCGGGGGCTTGACTCCCGGCGCTGAAATAGAGAGCCTTTCAGGCACAAAAAACAGATCAACAATCGATAACACCAACAAAAAATCTGCAGGAGCCTACAGATGATGCGGATGCTCACGAAGCTGGCCTGGCTGACCCTAGGGTTGCTCGCCCTCACCGCTTGCGGGAAAGACACAGAATCCACCGATGCGACGCAAGCCGTTCCCCAACAGACCTTTGAATGGAAGATGGTCACCACCTGGCCCCGCAATTATCCCGGCCTGGGCATGGCCCCGGAAAACTTCGCCAAAGCGGTCAATGAAATGAGCGGGGGGCGGTTGAAGGTGAAGGTGCATGGGGCCGGCGAGTTGGTGCCCGCCATGGGGGTGTTCGATGCGGTGGCCCGCGGTGCGGTGGAAGTGGGTCATGGTGCGGCCTATTACTGGAAAGGCAAGAGCCCGGCAGCGCAGTTTTTCACAGCGGTGCCCTTTGGCCTGAACGTGCAGGAGATGAATGGCTGGCTGCATTATGGCGGTGGCCTGGAGTTGTGGCGGGAAGTGTACGCACCGTTTAACCTGGTACCCTTTGCCGGTGGCAGCACCGGAGTGCAGATGGCAGGCTGGTTCAAAAAGGAAATCCACAGCGTCGATGATCTCAAGGGCCTGAAGATGCGCATTCCCGGGCTGGCCGGTGAGGTGTTCCAGCGTCTGGGCGGTGTGCCCGTGACTTTACCCGGGGGGGAGCTGTTCACCGCCCTGCAGACCGGCTCCATTGATGCCACCGAATGGGTGGGCCCCTACAATGATCTCACCTTCGGTTTGTATAAAGCAGCCGACTATTATTATTACCCCGGCTGGCACGAGCCCGGCGCCATGCTGGAGTTCATCATCAACAAGGAGGCCTGGGCCAAGCTGCCGCCGGATCTGCAGGCCATCGTCACCTACGCCACCCGCGCCATCAACCAGGATATGCTGGATGAGTACACCGCCCGCAACAACACGGCGTTGAAAGAACTGGTGGAAAAGCACGGCGTGCAACTGCGCAAGCTGCCGGACGATGTGGTGGAGGCGTTGCGGGGAGCCTCAGAGCAGGTGATTCAGGAGACCATTGCCGAGGATGCCGCGGCGAAGAAGGTGTACGCCTCCTTCAAAGCTTTCCGCGACAATGTGATGCCGTACACCGCCATCTCCGAAGAGGCGTTTCTTAAAATCCGGGATGGGAAATAGTCGCAGGCTGTAAACAGGTTGTTGCCATCCCCATAAAAACACAAGGCCGCATCAGCGCGGCCTTGTTGATTGCGGTGGCGAACACACCTCAGGAGGTGCGGGGCACCGGGCGGGTACGGCGGTTTTCGTCGATGGCCACGAAGGTGAACTGGCCTTCGGTGACTTTACGCGCTTCGGCGTCACCGTGGTGCCGGGCCCAGACTTCCACCACGATGGTCATGGAGCTGCGGCCAATGTCTTTAACTGTGGTGTAACAGCTCACCACGGAGCCCACCGCTACCGGGCGCAAAAAGACCATGGAATCGACGGCGACGGTGGCCACTCTGCCGCGGGCCAGGCGATTGGCGCAAACGGCGCCGGCCAGGTCCATCTGCGATACCAGCCAGCCACCGAAAATATCACCGTCCGCATTGGAGTCGGCGGGCATGGCGATGGTCTGCAGGGACAATTCACCCACCGGCATGGGTACGTCGTCGTTTTCTTCGTCGATTTCCACGATATCGTTCATGTTCTTCCTGTTATTGGGGAAAGTGGTCGGTCTTTAAGAGTTATAGACTATATCTGGCAACCATGTGGCAAGTGAAGGCCAAATTGCAATTAGTGACAAAGTGACAATCTGGATCAATATAAAGGGTGCCACGCCACGGTAGATGGTGCCGGTGGGGATGCTGTCCGGGGTGACGCCGCGCAGGTAAAACAGGGCAAAACCAAAGGGCGGGGTCAGGAATGAGGTCTGCAGGTTGACTGCGATCATCACCCCGAACCAGACCGGATCAATGCCCATGGCCAGCAGCACCGGGCCCACAATGGGCACCACCACAAAGGTGATCTCGATGAAGTCCAGAATGAACCCCAGCAGGAAGATCACCACCATCACCAGCAGCATGGCGCTGAACACACCGCCGGGCATATTGTTGAAGAATTCGTGAATCAGGTCATCGCCATTGAAGCCGCGGAACACCAGTGAGAACAGGGTGGCGCCGATGAGAATGGCGAACACCATGCAGGTGACTTTGGTGGTGGAGGTCATGATGTCCTGCAGGTTGGACCAGGTCAGTTGTCGCTGCAGCAGGGCCAGCAGGGTGGCACCAACGGCCCCCACCGCAGCGGCTTCGGTGGGGGTGGCCAACCCCGCCAGGATGGAGCCCAGCACTGCCACGATCAGCAGTAAGGGCGGCAGCAGGCCTTTGATGCATTGTTGCAGCAACGGACCCTGCTGGGATTCATCCGCTTCCACCGCCGGTGCGCAGGCGGGGTTCAGCAACGCCCGGCTAATAATGTAGCCCATGTACAGCAGGACCATCAGTAATCCCGGCACCAGGGCGCCCACGAACAGGTCCCCCACCGACACGGTATCCACATTGAAAATGCCCATGTTGAGCTGGGCCTGCTGGTAGGCATTGGACAACACATCCCCCAGCAGCACCAGGGCAATGGAGGGTGGAATGATCTGCCCGAGCGTACCGGTGGCGGCAATGCTGCCGGTGGCCAGGGCCGGGTCGTAGCCCCGCTTGATCATGGTGGGCAGGGCCAGCAGCCCCATGGTGACCACGGTGGCGCCGACGATACCGGTGCTGGCGGCCAGCAACATGCCCACCAGGGTTACCGACAGCCCCAGGCCGCCGGGGAAACGGCCGAACAGGCGCCCCATGGTGTTGAGCAGGTTCTCGGCCACCTTGGACTTCTCCAGGGTAACGCCCATCAACACAAACAACGGCACCGCCAGCAGGGTCTGGTTTTCCATGATGCCGTACAGCCGGTTGGGCAGGGCATGCAGCAGGGTCGGGTCGAAGCCCCCCAGCATCACGCCGAGTCCGGCAAATATCAGGGCTACGCCGCCCAGGGTAAAGGCCACCGGGTAACCCAGCATCAGCGCCAGGCACACCACCAGGAACATTAATAAAGGAATCATAACAACTCGGACTCCTTGGTGGCGGGAGCCAGCTTGCCGCTGAGAATGGCCATATTGCGCAGGGCTTCAATGCTGCCCTGGGCCAGCAACAGGCCGCACATCAGGGGAATCAGGGATTTCAGCAGATAGATATAGGGCAGGCCGTCGGCCTCGCCGGAGCGCTCCTGGATCTGCCAGGAGAAGGCCACGAAATCCAGGCTGGACCAGAGCATGAAACCGGCCATGGGAAACAGCAACACTAAGGTGCCCAGTAAGTCCACCCAGGCCCGGATACGGGGGGTGAACCGGCGATAGAACACGTCCACCCGCACATGGGCGTTGTGCTTCAGGGTATAGGCACTGGCCAGCATGAACAGGATGGCGTGCAGGTACATGACGCTTTCCTGCAGGGCAATGGCGCTGAGGCGGAGGCCGCCGATGGTCAGGCCACTGGTGTTGAAACCATAGCGCAACACCACCACCAGGAAGGTGATGGCCATAATGGCGATGGATGCGGTGGCCAGCAGGCGCCCCAAGGCCTCGCTGACCCGGTCCAGGTAGGAAATAATGGTTGTCATTTTGGTGTGCTAGCGTCCCCGGAACAGTCGCGGCGCATTATAGCGGCAGGGGGGCTGCCTGGGCAAAGCATCCCTGCGGGATAAATATCCCATGGGCGCGTCCGGTCGAAACCAAATTGTAATATAATTGTCACACGCTGCCCCTATAGTTCCGAGGTCATGGGGGCAAAGACAGCGTTATTACCCCGATTCAAAGCCAACAATCTCGGAGAAAATCCATGAATTTCAAGAAATTAGTTGCTTCTGTTGCAATGACGGCCAGTGCTGCCCTGATTGCAACCGGTGCTCAGGCCGAAGCCAAAGTCGATCCTAAACTGCCTGCCTACAGCAAGGTGGGTGGCGTTTCCGGTAACATCTCCAGCGTTGGTTCCGATACTCTTGCTAATCTGATGACGTTCTGGGCTGAAGAGTTCAAAAAGCAGTATCCCAACGTTGCTGTACAGATTCAGGCTGCGGGTTCCTCCACTGCACCGCCGGCTCTGACCGAAGGCACCTCTAATCTGGGCCCTATGAGCCGCAAGATGAAGGACAAGGAAATCGAAGCCTTCGAGAAGAAGTTCGGCTACAAGCCGACTGCCATTCCGGTTGCGATCGACGCCCTGGCGGTGTTTGTAAACAAGGACAACCCGATCAAAGGTATGGACATCGAACAGGTTGATGCCATTTTCTCTTCCACCCGCACCTGTGGTGGCGCCAAGGACATCAACAAGTGGGGCCAGGTCGGCCTGACCGGCGAGTGGGCCAACCGCGACATCCAGCTGTATGGCCGTAACTCTGTATCCGGCACCTACGGTTACTTCAAAGATGAAGCCCTGTGTAAAGGTGACTTCAAGAGCAGCGTAAACGAACAGCCCGGTTCTGCTTCAGTGGTGCAGTCTGTTGCCACCTCCCTGAACGGCATTGGCTACTCCGGTATCGGTTATAAAACTTCCAGCGTACGCGCTCTGCCTTTGGCCAAGAAAGGCACCAAGTATGTAGAAGCCTCTCCGGAAGCGGCCCTGGACGGTTCCTATCCTCTGTCCCGTGCCCTGTACGTATACGTGAACAAGGCGCCTGGCAAGGACCTGTCTCCCCTGGAGCGTGAATTTGTAAAACTGATCATGTCCAAAGAAGGTCAGGAAATCGTGGTTAAGGATGGCTACATTCCGCTGCCTTCCTCTCTGGTTGCCAAGACTCTGGGCAAGTTGGGTATCAAGTCCGATATCGCCGCAAAATAATTCCTTCCTGATGCAGTAACTGCGCATAGATAGAAGGAAAACCAAGGACGGGGCTACAGGCAATATACTGTGGCCCCGTTTTGTCATCAGAAAGTATTGGGTTTAGTCCATGGAATCAACCAGCGAAGCATTGTTTGGGGTGTCCGCAGAGCGTCTGACCAAGATGCGGCGGTATCGCAAGTTGAAAGACCAGGTAGCGGCCAAGGCCATCAGCGCCGGTGGCGTGGGGGTTATTTTCGCCATCTGTCTGATCTTTTTTTACCTGCTCTATGAAGTGTTGCCGTTATTTTTACCGGCTTCCATGGAGGAACGCAGCAGCCTGACCCACTATCAGGTGGAAGACCCTTACTTCACTGTGCTGGAAGAGCAAGGCCAGGTAGCACTGGCGGTGGACAAGGTGCGCGGCCCGGTGTTCTACAACGCCCGCAGTGGTGAACTGGTGGAACAGCCGCAGTTGCCTGTGGACCAGCCGATCACTGCGTTTTCCAAGGATGCGCCGGGCACCCGCACGTTCGCCCTGGGCTTTGCCGACGGCAGCGTGCTGATTCAAAAACCCAGTTACAACATTGAATACGGTGCCACCACCCAGGATAAAACGGTGGTGCCCAGCATCACTTACCCGTTGGGTGAGGAGCCCATCAGTGTGCTGGAAGGTGAGGCGGTGACCCACCTGGCCTATCGTGAGTCCGGTGATCGTGTGCGGATCATTGCCGCCAACGCCGCCGGCGAGCTGTTCATGAAGGATTTTGCCAAAACCGAAAGCTTCCTCTCCGATGAGGTGGAGCTGGAGGAAATCGACCGGGTGCAGCTGCCCTCGGCGTCGGGCACGTTGAATAAAGTATTGTTGAGCCTGGATCAGCGCTGGCTGTTCCTGGTGGAAAACCAGCGGCGGGTGGAAGTGATGGACCTGCGTAATCCGGTGGCGGATATGCGGGTGGACATTGCCGATGTGGTCAGCGGGGATACCCGCATTACGGTCAGTGATTTTCTGCTGGGTGGCTTTTCCCTGTTGCTGGCGGACACCCAGGGAGTCATCAGCCAGTGGTTCATCACCTATAACGAAAACAATGCACCGCACCTGGTGAAGGTACGATCCCTGACCCTGGAGGAAGGCACTCCCATCACCACCCTGCAAACCGAGCATCGTCGCAAAGGGTTCATTGCCGGTGACGCTGCGGGCAACGTCGGCCTGTTCAACACCACCGCCGAGCGGGAGGTGAAAGACGAGAAGATTTCCGCTGAGCCGATCCGCTGGATTGCCATGTCACCCCGTGGTGACTCGGTGCTGTTTAAAGCCCAGCAGGAAGCCCCGCGCAATTTCCACATCCACAACGAGCACCCGGAAGTGTCCTGGCACTCCATGTGGAACAAAGTCTGGTACGAGCGTTATGAGGAGCCCACGTTCACCTGGCAGAGCTCCTCCGCCAGCAACGATTTCGAACCCAAGTTCAGCTTGATGCCGCTCACTTTCGGCACCATGAAAGCCGCCTTCTATGCCATGCTGGTGGCGGTGCCCCTGGCCATTTGTGGCGCGATTTATACCGCTTATTTCATGGCGCCGACCCTGCGCACCAAGGTCAAACCCACCATCGAACTGATGGAAGCCATGCCCACGGTAATCCTGGGCTTTCTGGCCGGGCTGTGGCTTGCCCCCCTGGTGGAGGCGCATCTGGCGGGGGTAACCAGCATCCTGGTGCTGACGCCGATCTTTATTATCGCGACGGCGTTTCTCTGGTCCCGTTTGCCCCGTGAAATCAGCACCCGTGTTCCCGATGGTTATGTGCCGGTGATTCTGATCCCGGTGGTGGTGCTGGCCGGCGCCCTCTCCATGTGGCTCAGCGATCCCATCGAAATGGCGTTCTTCAACGGCAGCATGCGGGATTGGGTGTCCCATGACCTGGGTATCGATTTTGACCAGCGCAATTCCCTGGTGGTGGGCCTGGCCATGGGCTTTGCGGTGATCCCCACCATTTTCTCCATCACGGAAGACGCGATCTTTGCGGTGCCCAAGGGGCTCACCCAGGGTTCCCTGGCACTGGGCGCTACCCCCTGGCAAACCCTGGTGCGGGTGGTGATGCCCACCGCCAGCCCGGGTATCTTCTCAGCCCTGATGATCGGTCTGGGCCGGGCCGTGGGTGAAACCATGATTGTACTGATGGCCACCGGTAACACGCCGATCATGGACATGAATATTTTCGAAGGTCTGCGCACTCTGTCCGCCAATATCGCGGTGGAAATGCCGGAGGCGGAGGTGGACAGCACCCACTTCCGCATTCTGTTCCTGTCGGGTCTGGTGTTGTTTATCTTCACCTTTATGGTCAACACCACAGCAGAGGTTGTGCGTCAACGTCTGCGTGAAAAATACGGCTCGCTGTAGTTGGGGGAAACACGATGAACTCGATCAAACTTTGGTTCCGAAAAGGGGACCCCTGGGTCTGGCTGAATGGCGGCGCTGTGGCCATCAGCGTGGTCATGGTGGTGGGGCTGCTGCTGTTGGTGGCGTTCCGGGGATTATCCCATTTCTGGCCCCATACCATCATCGAAGGCACCTACCATGAAGCGGACGGTTCCACCTACACCCTGATCGGGGAGGTGGCGGATGAGGAATGGGTGGCGGCCTCCCGGGTGCGGGGCACCGGCGTGGCCATTCCGGAAGACGTGAAAGTCGTACAGCGCATGCTGATCAAGACCGGTAACCGGGATGTCACCGGCCTCGACTTCCGCTGGCTGGTGGCAGACAAGCTCACCGATGTGTCCACTCCGGAAGATTTGATGATGGTGGAGCGGCGTGAGTGGGGTAATTTTTATGGCTACCTCACCGCCATGAAAGAGAACGGCCAGGTGGTTGCGACCGGTGCTGAGGCGCTGCCGGCGCTGGATGCCCGACTGGAGCGGGCATTGGATCTGGCTGACGCCATTCACGATATTGAGAACAAAGATATCGGTGCCATCAACTACCAGGTGGAGCGGCTGCGTCTGAAAGAACGACGCCTGGAATTGGAGGGCGGTCTGACGGATGCCGCCAGGATGGAGCTGGACGCCGAGCGCGCCGCCCTGGATGCTGAATATCAGACGTTGAAGGCGGATCTGGACCAGCTCAATGTGGAGATCAGCCGTGACAGCCTGGTGGCCACCACCATGAGCGGCGTGGAAAAAGAAATCCCACTGAAACTGGTGGTGCAGTACAAGCAGCCCAACAAAATGTCCCTGTTCGATAAGATCGGCGATTATTTCCACCAACTGTGGTTGTTCCTGTCCGATGATCCGCGGGAGGCCAACACCGAAGGCGGTGTGTTCCCGGCGATCTTCGGTACGGTATTGATGGTGATTCTGATGTCGGTGATCGTGACGCCGTTTGGCGTGATCGCCGCGGTGTACCTGCGGGAATACGCCAAGCAGGGCCCCCTTACCCGTACTATCCGGGTGGCGGTCAACAACCTGGCCGGGGTGCCTTCCATTGTTTATGGGGTGTTTGGCCTGGGCTTCTTTGTGTATTTTCTGGGGGGCAGCCTGGATGCCCTGTTTTATCCGGAAGCCGCGCCGTCGCCGGTGTTCGGTACACCGGGCCTGATGTGGGCATCCATTACCCTGGCGCTGTTGACCCTGCCGGTGGTGATCGTGGCCACGGAAGAAGGTTTGACCCGCATTCCCAAATCCCTGCGTGAGGGTTCTCTGGCCCTGGGGGCCACCAAGTTCGAAACCATCACCAAGGTGATCCTGCCCATGTCCAGCCCGGCCATGATGACCGGCTTGATCCTGGCCATCGCCCGGGCGGCCGGTGAAGTGGCGCCCCTGATGCTGGTGGGGGTGGTGAAACTGGCGCCGTCCCTGCCTCTGGATGGCAACTTCCCCTACCTGCACCTGGAGCGCAAATTCATGCACCTCGGGTTCCACATCTATGATGTGGGATTCCAGAGCCCCAACGTCGAGGCGGCGCGACCGCTCGTCTACGCCACCGCGGCCCTGCTGGTGCTGGTGATCGTAATACTGAACCTTACGGCCATCATGATCCGCAACCGGTTGCGCGAGAAGTACCGGTCATTGGAGAATTGATATGAGTGAAACGAATTCAGAAGTTAGAAAAGGTGCAACCATGACTGCAGCGGAAACACCCCGGCCCAAAGTTGGACAGAAAGTGGTGGATATGGATTTTGTTCCTCACAAGCTTGAGGAAGAAGATGTTTGTCTGGAAGTGAAAAATTTTCGCCTTTACTACGGTGACAAACGTGCGCTTCATGATATTAATATGAAGATCCCGAAAAAGCGCGTGACGGCGTTCATCGGCCCCAGCGGTTGTGGTAAGTCCACCCTTTTGCGCTGCTTCAATCGCATGAACGACCTGGTGGATATCTGCCGTACCGAAGGCGAGATCCTGTTTGATGGCAATGACATTTTTCATCGCACGGTGGACGTTACCGATCTGCGGCGGCGGGTGGGCATGGTGTTCCAGAAGCCCAACCCGTTCCCCAAAACCATCTATGAAAACGTCGCCTATGGCCTGCGTATCCAGGGCATCAACAAGAAGCGGATTCTGGATGAGCGGGTGGAATGGGCCCTGAAAGGCGCGGCCCTGTGGGATGAGGTAAAGGACCGGCTGCAGGACAACGCCCTGGGCATGTCCGGTGGTCAGCAACAGCGTCTGGTGATCGCCCGTACCATCGCCGTGGAGCCGGAAGTGTTGCTGCTGGATGAACCCTGTTCCGCGCTGGACCCGATCTCCACCCTCAAGGTGGAAGAGCTGATCAATGAGCTGAAAGATCGTTATACCATCGTCATTGTTACCCACAACATGCAGCAGGCCGCGCGGGTTTCCGACTATACTGCCTTTATGTACCTGGGTGACCTGATCGAGTACAAGGATACGGATACCCTGTTCACCAACCCGGAACAGAAACAGACTGAAGATTACATCACCGGCCGTTACGGCTGATGCACGCAGAGGAAGAACGTGGATGAGCAGCGAAGAATTTACCCATCATATTTCCAAACAGTTCAATGCTGACCTGGAAGAGGTAAGAAGCCACATTCTTGCGATGGGCGGCATGGTCGAAAAGCAGGTGGTGGATGCGGTACAGGCGCTGGTGGAAGGCGACAGCGGACTGGCTACTGAAGTGATCAGCAATGAAAAGCAGGTCAACGGCATGGAGCGGCGCATTGATGAAGAGTGCACCCGCATCATCGCCCTGCGCCAGCCGGCGGCCAGCGATCTGCGTTTGCTGGTGGCGGCCACCAAAGCCAACACCGACCTGGAGCGCATCGGCGACGAAGCCAACAAGATCGCCAAGATGGCCATTCGCCTGTCAGAGGACGGCGCCATTCCCCGCGGATACATTGAGATTCGCCACATCGGCAATCATGTTAATGCCATGCTGCGGCAGTCGTTGGACGCCTTTGCCCGCTTCGACGTGGAGCAGGCGGTGGACGTGGTGCGGGAGGATAAATCCGTCGATGTGGAATACGAGTCCGCCATGCGCCTGCTGGTGACGTTCATGATGGAAGACCCCCGCTACATCAAACGGGCGCTGAACGTAATGTGGAGCCTGCGGGCCCTGGAGCGCATTGGCGATCATGCCCGCAACATTGCCGAGCAGGTGATTTATCTGGTGAAGGGTAAGGATATTCGCCATATGCCGCTGTCCACCCTGGATGACAATGACCTGGTGAACGACGGGGAAGGCGTTTAACACCGGGCGGCAATGCCGATTTCCGCCCGCTGGTCGATTCAGGTAAACGACAGCAGGGCGGACACCAACAGTTGCTCATCGTAATAGGGTGCGCTGCGGTCACTCACCAGATGGGTATCCACCAGGGTGATGCCCAGACCGTCGAGGAAGTCCACCGGTATTGTCCAGGGGTACTCGCCGCGGCTGCTGTCGATCAGCACGAAATTCAGAAAATGCCCATTGCTCTTCACGGCAGGACTGTCCGCTTTCAGTTGTTCCAGTAAACGCAGGATGACCTGTTCAAAACTCATGCCCAATTGCTCCGGGTCGATACCCAGGTTGGGAATGTAGATTTTGGGGCAATCGTTGTTAGCGATCGCCGTGCCGACCCCTTCCGGCAACAGATTGGCCATCAGGCTGCTGTAGAAGCTGCCAGGTGGATAACAGATCAGATCCGCGTTCTGGATCAGTTTGCGATTTTTTTTACGCAGCTGGGCCTGGCCTGGTTGATACTCAGTGGGATTTGCATTCAGAAAAATATCCTGGATGGGCGAGGTGATGGGGGCCACTTCCTTTCCCGATAAAAGATGTTGGCCGATATGGCAGCTGCCGTCTTCCAGATGCGCCCCCAGATGCAGATCCCGATTGACGATGGCGCGCACCGTGCCCAATACGTTGACCAGCTTGCTGAACAGGAAAATGATGGGGTCCAGGTGCTGGTGGTTGTTGAGATAACCGCCTGCCAGAATCAGGTTGCCGATGCTGGCGCCGCGCAGATTGAATTGCGCCGGCATGGCCTCGATGCAAAAGCCCAACTGGTTGCGGATCAGCTGACGCATGGGGTTGGGAATGTTGGAGATCAGGTCAGCCCGGCCGTTGGCAATGTCCTGCAGCAGCTCCCGCAACTGTTTCTGGGGTTTGTCCCCGGGCAGGCGAAAGTTGAACAGCTGGTACACGTCCGGGTGCCCGAGAACGGATTCGTCGGCCAGGGCCATCAGCCGGTTGCGCAGGTCGCCGATGGCGGGCATGGCGAAGGCGCGCCGCAATTCCGCAGAGCTGCCCCCGGAGTCGAATGGCGTAACCAGATGAATGGAGTTGTGGGTGTAATCCTTGAGTGTGCGGCACAGGCTGTTGATGGCCGAGCCGCCGCTGAAAAACAACACCTTGGGCCCCAGCTCGGGGTTCTTCCGATAGCGGCTGATCCGCAGGGGATCAGGAATATCAACAGTGCGGGTGATCCGGATTTTAGTCAAAACGCAAGGTTCCCGGGTAATCAGGTTCTGGTGGCCACGATACGGACTTTCCCGCGGCACTGTGTCACAATCGGAACCGTAATGTCGCGGGCATAGTGGTTATGTTAACCCTGATTCCGCGAATAAGAAATGCAGTGCGTGTTGTCCGTGTCCATCAGGTGGCGGTCAGCGCCAGATCCGTTTAACGACCTGGAACCTGTTCATGACCTTGGCACTCCCGAAAAGTGTGGGCGAAAATCTCCGGTTCCTGTGTGTGGAGGTGGAGTCACAGCTCTCCGCGTTGCAGGAATATCTGGCGGCTCCCACCTCGGTCAACGCCCGCCGCATCGTCGATCGCAGTGGCTATTCGTTTAATCTGAAAACCCGCATTCACACCAGTTGTATCAACACGTTGACCAGCCGCAAACAGAATGAGTTGCAGCGTCTGCAGTTGCGCTGTGCCGAATTCATTGCAACGGACCTGGAGCGCATCACTGAGTTGGCCCGGGAATGCGTCAAACAGATGAGCTTTGTGCGGCAGCCGGAGCTGTTGGAACCGCAGCGGTTTCAGCCGGCGCTGGAGCGCATCGCCCACGGCGTCAATCAGGTGTATGCGGCCATTGAAGCCCGGGATACCCAGTTGGCGCTGGACATCGGCAAACTGGAAAACCGGGTGGAAAAAGAGTACGCCCGCCTCTACCGACACTATATCGGCGCACTGAAAAGCCAGCATCAAACCGAGGATCTGGCGCAGATACTGTTCGTTGCTCACAGTGTGCAGCAGATGGGAGATGCACTGCGCCATATCAGTGAATCCATTATCTCCGCCAACCTGGGGCAGCCGGTGAATTTCGAGCGTTATTTCTCGCTGCAATCTCTGGTGCAGACGTTTGAATCCCAGGATGAAAACATCTCCATCGAGCCCCTGGCGGAAACCCGCTCCGGCAGTGCCATTTCCGGGGTGCGCGGCAAGGCAGGCCAGGATTATCTGGCCATCTACAAGGATGGCATCAAGCGCAAGGTAAAAGAGGAGCGGGAAGGTGTGCAAAGCTGGCACCATGTGTACCCCGGCCTGGCACCTAAAATTCTTTCCTACAAAAAGCGGGGGCAGTCGGCGGCATTGCTGATTGAACACCTGCCGGGTTACACCTTCGAGCAGGTGCTGCTGAACGAACCCCAGAGCATGGTGGACGAGGCGCTCAAGCAGCTGATGAAAACCTTGCGTTCAGTCTGGAAGGGCACGCGTAATCAAGAAGCGGTGGCCGCTGATTTTATGGGGCAACTGGCGCGTCGTATCAGTGAGGTTTATAAAATTCATCCGGAATTCCAACGCGGCAGGGTTAACCTGTGCGGTTGCAGCAAGCCCGGCTTTGATGGCCTGGTGCAGCAGGCGGCCGCCCTGGAGAAACATCTGCAGCCGCCGTTTTCGGTGTACATCCACGGGGATTTTAACGTGGACAACATCATCTATGACCCATTGGACCAGCGCATCAATTTTATCGATTTGCACCGTTCACGTTACCAGGATTATGTGCAAGATGTGTCGGTGTTCATGGTCTCCAATTACCGGCTGCAAATCCTGGATCAGCCCTTGCGGCGACGCATTCTGAACCTGGCCATCGAGTTTTACCGCGCTGCCCGGCGGTTTGCGCGTAAAGCCGGTGATGATTCTTTTGAGTTGCGTCTGGCCCTGGGGCTGGCCCGTTCGTTTGTGACCTCCACCCGTTTTATCCTGGACAAGGCGCTGGCCCAGAATATGTTCCTGCGGGCCACCTACCTGATTGAATGGGTGCTGGGGTGTGAGGCCAGCGTGAATCGCGCAGCCGGGGCTGTGAGCCGTCCGCCAAAACTTCCCATTGAGGAGATATTCCGTGACTGAACTTAAAATCGGGGTGGTGGGCATTCCCGGCAAGTGGTCCACTGAGGTGCTGGCCGATGCGCTGGCGGTGCACACCGGATTCCGGCTGGTGATTGATATGGCGGAGGTGGCGCTGGATCTGGCCACCTGCGAGCTGTGGTACCAAGGTCATAACCTGTGTGAACTGGATGCCCTGGTGGTGAAAAAAATCAGCGCCGAATACAACCCCGGCACCCTGGACCGACTGGAATTGCTGCGGGTGGCGGAACAACAGGGCGTGCGGGTATTCAGCCCGGCCCTCAACATGTTGCGCCTGATTGATCGCCTGAGTTGCACGGTGACCCTGCGCAATGCGGGTATTCCCATGCCGGACACCCTGGTGACGGAAAGTGTGGAGGCCGCCGTGCAGGCAGTCATGGAATACGGTGCGGCTGTGTTCAAGCCGCTGTATTCCACCAAAGCCAGGGGCATGTGTGTGATCGAGGCGAACGCCGGCGAAGCGGAAGTGCGACGGCGGGTTGTAGAATTTCAGCAACAGAACCCCATGTTGTATCTGCAACGCAAATTGAACTTGCCGGGGCGTGATCTGGGTATGGTGTTTTTGGGGGGAGAATACCTGGGGACCTATGCCCGCGTCTCGCAAAGTGACACCTGGAACACCACCATCCACAGCGGCGGGCGCTATGAAGCCTTTACTCCCCCGGCGGCGTGGGTGGAGTTGGCGCGGCGGGCCCAGGCGCCCTTTGGACTGGACTTTACCACGGTGGACCTGGCAGAAACCGACGCTGGCCCCATCGTGTTTGAGGTGTCTGCGTTCGGTGGTTTTCGCGGTGCGTTGGAGGGGGCCGGGGTGGAAGCCGCCACCCTCTACGCAGAGTATGTGATCACACAGTTGGTGAACGATGAAAACTGAATCAGAGCAAGACACGGTGGACTGGACGGCCACCCTCAGCGCGGGCTATCCGCTGCTGGAGCAACGTCTCCATCTGCAGATGGGCGCCTGCCGCCTGTGTGTGCAATCCAATTCCGCTGAGTTGCTGGCGCGCTTGCAGCACTACTTTCGCCATATGGTGGTCAGCACGCACTCGGTCCAATCGCCGCTCATGGCTGAATCAACGCTCATGCTGACGGCCATTCAGCGCCCAACGCCTGGACTGAATGTGAGTTTCACAGACTGGCGGCGGGAGACCGGTAAATCCGGGCGCAAGGATGCCTATTACGATGTTCCCGGTGGGCGGCTGGTGCACAAGGTGCGCACCGGCATGGTGTTTTTGCAGTGCGCGCAGGCGCCACTGGCCGTGGGGGATTGCCTGGCCAACGACAACCAGGTGATCAACTTCATCAATGCCCAGTTCATGACCTGGTTGCAACAGCGGGGTTGGCTGATCTGCCATGCCGCGGCAGTGGAATATCAGGGCCGCTCCATCGCCATCGCGGCGTTCTCCGGTGGCGGCAAGTCCACCTCCATGTTGCGCCTGCTGGATCAGCCGGGCACCCGCTTTCTCACCAACGACCGTTTGTTCATTCTGCGCGAACAGGATCAGGGGCAGCAGCACGGACAACAGGAACCCGGAGTCAAAGTGGCCGGTGTGCCCAAGTTGCCCCGCATTAACCCCGGCACCATTGTGAACAATCCGGTGCTGCAGTCCATCCTGTCACCACAACGGCGCGAGCAATTGCAATCCCTGCCCGCGGCGGAACTGTGGGAGCTGGAAGAAAAATACGATGTGGACGTGCTGGAATTATACGGTGACGACCGCATCCAACATCTTGCGGAGCTGGATTGTTTTCTGCTTCTGAACTGGCAGCACAATGGCACGGAGACCGTTATCCAGGCGGTGGACCTGGATCAGCGCCGGGATCTGCTGCCGGCCCTGATGAAAGCGCCGGGCCCGTTTTACCAACAGTCGAACGGGCAGTTCCTCTCGGACCAGACACCGCTGGATGCACAGCGCTATGTGGATGTGCTGGCCGGTGCCGCGATCTACGAAGTCAGTGGCGGGGTCGATTTCGATGCCCTGGCCCACTGGTGTCGGCAGCGGTTGGCGTAAGACATGGCCCGCGTGATCGCCGCCCTGATTCGGCACGGTGACTATCACCAGCTGCCCCAGACGCCCAGCGCTCACCAGCCCTTTCCACTCACGGAGGCGGGCCGACAACAGGCCCTTGCTGCCGCCACCGCGCTGTGGGACAGGTTGCAGCAGGAACGTTGGCATTTGCACCCAGAGCTGGATTGTTCACGCCTGCTGCGGGCCTGGCAAACCGCCGACCTCATGTGCCAGTGGCTCATCAAGCAATATTCGGAATCGCAATATGTGGAATCACAGCCCTTCCGTGGTCACCCCATCCGTTTACATCAGACTGAGGCCTTGGCCGAGCGTGGCCTGGGCAGTGCGGCGAACCTGACGGTGTCTGCGATCGAAGCAGTGTTGCAGCAGGACCCCCGCTTCAGCCCACCGCCGGCGGACTGGAAGTCCAACAGTCATTATTGCCTGCCGTTGCAGGGGGCGGAATCCCTGATGCAGGCGGGGGAGCGGGTGGCCTATCACCTGGGCAGCAGGATGGAACAGCTGGCGGGCCAGGTGACGGTGGATACCTTACAGGTGTTCGTGGGCCATGGCGCCGCGTTTCGCCACGGGGCTCACCTGTTGGGTGTGCTGCCGTTCGAACAGATCGCCCGGCTTTCCATGTATCACGGGGTGCCGGTTTATCTGGAATACCATGGGGATGGCCGTTGGTCTCATGTGGGTGGGGATTGGAAAGTGCGATCCGCGGCGGAGGGCTATCACGATTAAGCTGAGCGCAAAGGGGGAGTGGATTTGCCAAACCGTCATGATTGTGCCATGAATGTGCAATATAACGTTAGGCAGTATTGGTTGTTGGACACCTGAGTGGGCTCAGACATGCTGCAGAATCCGGTTGAACTGAAATTACCGTCAAACCACGAATATGGCTGGCCTGGATTGCCAACCGAAGCCATGGAATGGACCTTGAACCCGGGTCAGCGGGGTTCGCGCCAACCCCTGGAGTCCGTGGTGAAGCGCAGCACCCATCTCAGCCCCTGGCAATGGCCACAGCAACCGGTTCTGTTTTTTGCTGATCTACATGCGGATGCCGAGGCCTTTCAGGCTTCGCTGCTGGCCTCTGGCGGGGTGCGGATGTCGAAGGCTCATCCCGCGGAATTTGAACTTACGGCAGCAGGGCAGCGCAGCACCTTTGTCATCGGTGGTGATTGCCTGGACAAGGGGCCCAGCAACCTCAAGCTGCTGCAGAGCATTCGCCGCCTGATGCACACCGGTGCCCGGGTGATCCTGTTGGCAGGCAACCATGATGTGCGTTTGCTGATGGGCATTAAGGCGTTGGACATGGCACCTGACCCCGCCACCGAGCATTTGTTTCTGCGCATGGGGCCCAAGGTGGTGCCCTTGCTGAAGGAAGTCTTCGACGCGTATCTGACCGACAGCGATCTGCAGCACATTCCCTCCAGCAAGGTATGCCGGCAGCGGCTGTATCCTTCGGAAGAGTGGTTTCGCGCCTTCCCCAGGCTGACCGCAAAAGAACTGCCACCGAAAGCCATCGCCAAGGAAATCAAACGCATGTGCCGCAAGGTGGAATGCTTTGAAGCCGTGTGCCGTGATGCCGGGCTCGATCTGCGCCAGGTGTATGCCACCGCCATGAAGTGCCGGGAATTATTTCTGCAGCCGGAAGGGGAGTACGCCTGGTTCTTTGACAGCATGCAGTTGTTGCATCGGGAAGGTTCCTTCCTGTTCTTGCACGCCGGTGTGGACGACCGCTTTGTGCGCCTGCTTACCCACCGCGATGAAGCCTATTTGAATGATCTGTATCGACGCAAGATCCGCACGGATCTGTTTGGATTTTATTACGGGCCATTGGCCAACACCATGCGCACCAAGTACCGGGATGTGGATCTGCCCTTGACCGACGACGGGGTGGAAATGGCGGGCCGGTATGGCGTACATGTGGTGGTGCACGGGCATCGTAATCGTACCTGCGGTCAGTGCCTTGCCTTGCGCCAGGGCATGATCCACATCGAAGGGGATATCACGCTGGATCGCAACTCCCGACGCAAAGAAGGCTTGCCCGGTGTCGGCATGGGCGTCACTATTGTCAGCCCCGAGGGGCGCGTCATCGGTATCAGTAACGATTTTCCCTACGCCAAGGTTTTCGAGCCGCAGCGTTATCTTCAAGCACCGGAATAGGCATGGCACAGATCAAGAACTCATTCAAACACGAATCCCTGCAGGATCAGAAAAGCATCCAGGATATTCTCAAGGCCGTTACCAAGGGCATTGCCAAGGGTGAGCTGGTGTTCAGTGATGATGAAGGTGAGATCGTGCTGCAGCCGGAGGGGTTGCTGGCGCTCAAGGTGAGTGCCCGTCAGGAAGACGGGCAGAACCGCCTGGACATTCGCATCCGCTGGCAGTCCGAGGAGCGGGAGATCCAACGCAAGCCCCTGGCCGTGAACAAACGCAAATGAGTGCAGGGCCCGCGCTCAGAACTGTACGCCCATCTGCAATGCACCACCGGCGTTGTTCTCACTGAACTGCGCCGCCAGATCAAAATACACAGCGATGATGTTGAAACCCACACCGGCGGTGAACACGTGGTCGTCGTTATCCGCCAGGTTGGTGCGCACACCACCGCGCAAGCGCACGATGCTGGCCACATCCCACTCCACACCGGCCCCCAGGAACTGGGTGTCTTCCCCGAGAAAATAGGGTTGGTTGCGGGTCAGGTCCAGATCCGCGGCCAGGGTCAGGCCCATGGGCGCATCCCAGGCCAGTCCCAAACGGGCCTGGGTGTCCACATCAAACTCCGCGGCCTCACCGGTGTTGGGTGAGACTTTGGTGCGGTACTGGTTGGCGATCAGGTTCTTCACCACCAGGCCAAGGGTAATGCGATCATCCAGAAAGGTGGTGGCGAGACCCAGGTCCAGGTTGAAGTCGTCATCGGTGTTTTCACTGGCGTCCAGTTCATCCGCCAGGTCGTAGTGTTCATTTTCCAGATCCTGCACGTTGGGCACGGCATAGTAGCTGGTGATGCTCTGCAGCTTGGGGGTGATGCCCAGGCTTACGTCACGGCCGAAGATCATCACTTCCTTGGACAGGGACACACCCACTTCCGTTATGCTGACGCCGGCCACCAGCACGTCCGAGGTCAGGTCGTCGGTGGGGTCGTGAATGCTGCTGTCGCCCAGATTAACGATGGGAACATCGTCACAGCCGGCCTGATTGCGCACCGGATCGGCAGCGGCCAGGGCCAACTCTGCCTGGGAGTTCACCGATTCAAAAAACGTCAGGTAATCCTCCAGCAATTGATTGTCGCATGCGGACACCCGGGGGGAGGTTTCCAGGGTGGCGTTGGCGTTGGCGAACAGGGCCATGCCCAGGTTGGTGCCCGGCGCGCTGATGCTGGCGAAGACCGCACCGTTGATGCGGAATGGCTGGTTGCTGAGGTCGCTCAGATTGTTGTTGAGGGCCCGGGAGTTGCTGGTGAAGTCCTGCTTGGCACTGAGGAACTGACTGTCGTTCAGCGCGTCTTCCATGGCGACGATGGCGTCATCGATCTGATCCAGGTAGGCCTCGTCGTCGATGTCCTGATAGGCGTCAATGGCATCAGGATCGGCAAACCCGGCAAGGCCCAGGTTGGGCACCACGATGTGGATGCGATCGCTGTCGGGGCCGGAGCTGAGCAGGGCAGGGTTGAACAGCGGAGCGGTGCCCGCTTGGGCTGAGGCCACGCCGGTGTCCCCCATGGCCATGGAGCGGGCGTCCAGGGTCATAAAGGGTTGCGCCGACGCGGGCAGGGGCAGCAGAGCGGCCGCCAGCAGGCTGGAGGAAAACAGGATGGTACGGGGTGTTAACTGCATGGTAAAGATCCGGTATCAAACTCAATGGAAAAGAATCACCTGACCCGCGCGTTGGTCGAGATCGGGTGTGCGATAGGTTGATTACTGATGGGGTGCGCCCAGGGCCATGTCCACCTTTTTCATGCGCTCATCCACGATGCGCTGCACGTCCTTGGCCTGTTCGATCAGGTCCGGGATTTCCGTGATGGGAATGGTGGTGGGCACCGGCAGGGTCTGTTCCAGTCCCTCACCGTTAGCCAGGGGGTTGTTCTCCACGATGGAATTGGTGTTGCGGATGCGGCCGAAGGCACTGTCGATCTGTTCTTCGCTCAGGCCCTGCAAGACGTTGGCATCGGGGTCGGTGCGCACCACCATATTGAGGGTGTTGCGGTTGGGCAGTTCACTGAACTGCCAGACGCCGTCTTCATCCTGCCAGCGATAGTAAATGTTGTTCTGGGGCTGGATGTCCAGCACCGCCAGTTGTTCCCGCGTCAGTTGATCCGGTTGCTGGAAGGCGGCGCTTTCCCCTGACCACTGTATCCAGGGCTGGCCGCTGTCGTTGCTGCTGATCAGGTCTTCGGCATCCTCGAGGCTGGGGGCAGAAAACTCCAGGCTGGGGATCATATCCTTGATCTGCAGCAGCTTGTGCATGCCGTCCGGGCCCATCAGCAGATAGGGTCCTGCCAGGCCAAACACCACTAAAAACATCACCAATTTGATCACAAACTTCATGAACCGGGGCCGCTCCTCCAGATGAGCCAATCTCCTGAGTATAGCCCCATTACAACCTACACAGGCCGCGTGCGATGGATTACTATGTGGCAAATTGCACGTTTTGAGGAAAATCATGCCTTCTTTCGACATTGTTTCTGAACTGAATATGCACGAAGTGGACAACGCGGTGGACCAGGCCAAACGGGAATTGGGCACCCGCTTTGACTTCAAGGGCACCAAATGCGCGTTCGAGCAGGATAAGAATGTGGTGACCCTGATCGGGGATGCGGACTTTCACCTGCGCCAGTTACAGGACATCCTGGAAAACAAGTTGATCAAGCGTGGCATCGATATTGTGTGCATCGATGCCGCGGACCCGGAACTCAATCTGGCCGAGGCACGCCAGAAAGTGACCCTGCGGGAGGGCCTGAACTCCGACCAGGCGAAAAAGCTGGTGAAGATGATCAAGGACAAGAAGATGAAGGTGCAGGCCTCCATTCAAGGGGAAAAAGTGCGGGTCACCGGCAAGAAACGGGATGATCTGCAGGAGGTCATTGCCATGTTACGGGGGGCGGATTTTGAGATGCCCCTGCAGTTCGATAACTTCCGGGACTGATGCGGTGGCGGTGAGAGGCCGCCCCTCAGGCTACCGATTGCCGGGCTGCTGCCACCCGGCTCTTCAAGGGGAAGTGGCAGGTGAAGACGCTGCCTTCCCCCAACTCACTGAAAATCTCCAGCTTGGCATTGTGGTGAATGAGCACGTGCTTGACGATGGCCAGACCCAGGCCGGTGCCACCGGTCTTGCTGTGCCGGCTCTGGTCTGCCCGATAGAACCGTTCGGTTAAGCGCGGCAGGTGCTGGGGATCAATGCCGTCACCGTCGTCCTCCACTTCCATGTAGACCCCGTTCTCGTCCTCGTACCAGCGCAGGCTGATGTTGCTGCCGGCGGGAGCATACTTGATGGCGTTGATCACCAGGTTGGAAAACGCGCTGCGCAGTTCCTCCTCATCGCCGTTGATGTCCAGCTCGTCGTTGAGCTCCAGGGCGATGTTGTGCTGCTTGCTGTCGTTCATGGCCTGGGCGTCGTTGAAAATGCGCTTGAGCAGGCCCGGTACGCCCACCGGTTTCATTACGTGCTGACTGCGATCGGTTTCCAGGCGCGATAACAGCAGCAGGTCGTTCACCAGGGCTTCCATGCGCAGGGCCTGTTCGTTCATCCGGTTCAGGCCCCGACTCAGCTGGGGGTGGTCTTCCTGCAGTGTATCCATGAAGGTTTCCAGATAGCCCTTGATCACCGTCAGCGGGGTACGCAATTCGTGGGACACGTTGGCCACGAAGTCCTGCCGCATCTGCTCCAGGTTGTGCACCCGGGTGACGTCCCTGGCCACAATCAGCCGTTCGCCTTCACCAAACACGGTGATCTGGAATTGCAGGAACACCCCGGCCTGTTGCGCGGAGGGGATTTCCAGCGGCCGTTGGTAATTACGGGATTCAAAGTAGCGGATGAAGCGTGGGTCCCGCAGCAGGTTGGTGAGGGCCTGGCCGCGATCGGTTTTCAGTTTGAAGCCCAACAGGTGGGTGCCGGCGTCGTTCCACCATTCCAGATTGCCCTGGGGGTCTACCACCACCACGGCATCCTGAATGGCGTTGGTGGATTGCTGGGCGCGGATGATGATGTTGTGCAGGTTGCTGATCTGGTTTTTGAAAACCCGGTTCTGCTGGTAGAGGTTGTCGAAAATCATGCCCCACAGACCGGTGCTTTCCGGCGGGTCTGAGGTGTCGTCCGAGGCCAGCCAGCGGGCCAGTTCACGGGTTCGGATCAGCATCCACAGGCAGTAGGGCACGCTCACCAGGGCCACGCCCACCCCGGGGTAACCCAGGGTCCAGCCGCCGATGGCGCCTATGATGACCAGAATGATGAACTGGTTAAGCTCAATGTTCCATTCTTTAAACACGCGCTGCACCCTGGTTTACTGATTCAGGAGAATACTACTTTACACTAGTAGCAAAACGGTTGCGCTGTGACAATGATTCTCGCCACTTGGGCTAGCGGACTGATTTTCCTAGAATTTGGTTGAAAATCGATAGCCGGTACCGCGAACCGTCTGTACCAGATGGTCGTACTTGTGGGGGGCCAGAGCCTTGCGCAGGCGGCGGATGTGAACATCAACTGTGCGGTCTTCCACATACACGTTGCCACCCCACACCTGATCCAGCAGCTGGGCGCGGGAATAGGCGCGATCCTGGTGGGTCATGAAAAACTCCAGCAGGCGGTATTCCGTGGGGCCCATTTCCACCGGGCGTTCATCGGCGGTAATGCGATGACTGATGGGGTCCAGCGCCAGGCCTTCCACCAGGATGGCCTTGTTCTGGTCGCCCTTGGTACGGCGCAATACGGCGTTGATGCGGGAGATCAACTCCCGGGTGGAAAACGGCTTGGTGATGTAGTCGTCGGCACCGGCATCCAGTCCCTGGATCTTGTTGTCTTCTTCACTTTTGGCGGTGAGCATGATGACCGGGATTTCGCTGGTGGCTTCATCCCGTTTCAGGCGGCGGGCCAGTTCGATGCCGCTGACGCCGGGCAACATCCAGTCCAGCAGGACCAGATCCGGACGTTCATCCACAATCATGCCGTGGGCGACCTGCCCGTTTTCCGCCTCCATCCACTGAAAGCCGGCCAGCTCCAGTGCCACGGAGATCATTTCGCGAATGGCTTCTTCGTCATCAACGATCAGAATTTTTGCGTCGGCCATGATTAAACTGTTCCACTGCCCAATAGTTACCGCACATTTAATTAGGTCAATGTTACAGAAAAATGACGATTATGGGTCAAGACAGGCTGTAATGCAGGAAGATTCCCGCAAAAATCACTGCACCTACCCAATGATTGTGCAAAAAGGCGCGGAAGCAGGCGTCCCGATCCCGCTGGCGGCTCTGCCACAGTTGCCAGGTCCACAGCAGCACGGCCGCCAGCAGGCCGGCGTAATACCAGAGGCTGAAATCCAGGCGGCTGCCCAACAGCACCAGGGCCAGCAATGCTGTGCCATTGAGCACGCCCACCATGGTCAGGTCCAGGTCGCCGAACAGAATGGCGGTGGATTTGATGCCCACCTTGAGGTCGTCCTCCCGGTCCACCATGGCGTACAGGGTGTCATAGGCCATGGTCCAGGCCACGGTGGCCAGGTAGATCAGCCAGGCGTGTTCCGGCACGGATTCGCTCACCGCCCCGAACGCCATGGGAACCGCCCAGGCAAAGGCCGCGCCCAGCACCAGTTGCGGCAGGTAGGTGTGACGTTTCATGTAGGGATAGGTGCAGGCCAGCAGCAGGCCCCCCACCGACAGCAGGATGGTAAAGGTGTTGGTGAAGAGCACCAGGGTGAAGGCCAGGGCACCGATGACAGCGGCGACAGCGAGCGCTTCCTTACCGCTGATGCGTCCGGTGGCAAGGGGGCGGCTGGCCGTGCGGGTGACATGGCCGTCGAAATCCCGGTCCGCGTAGTCGTTGATGATGCAGCCCCCGGTGCGGGTCAGGAACACCCCGGCCATGAAGATGAAGATCAGTTGAAAACTGGGGTTGCCCTCTGCAGCCACCCACAACGCCCACAGGGTGGGCCACAACAACAGGTAAATGCCGATGGGGCGATCCAGTCGGCCCAGGGCGATGAAATCCGGCAGACGCCGCAGTCGGGAGTTGGAAAGCTGGAGTTCTTTTAGTGTGGCCACGGTTGCTCCTGGACCCGATTACAAATACATGGGACATGCATGAAGAAAGTACTCACTTACAAGCAATGGTTTTTCATATAGAAAGAATAGCGACTGCCGGCCCCAAATGATGCCCTGGCCGGACAATTCCCGGCTGACCCGGCCGGCGTCCAGCCGATACACCGAGATGGGCCCCCGACGCACATTGGGGTGGTTGAACAGTACCGCACCCAGGGGTTTGGTGCCAAGCCGGGTCAGGGCCTTGGCGGGCCCCTGCAGGGTGTCTGTGGGGATCAGGGTGCGGGCAAACACCCAGGGCTGCTCGTGGCACAGCAGCGCCACTTCCCGCAGAAAGGGCCAACTGCGTTGCTCCAGGCCCAGGGCTTCTCGCTCCTGATCTGTGGCCTGCTGGTGGCCCTGGCGCAGCAGCCTTACCCGAAATTCACCGTCGCTGGCCCGGATCAGGCGTTGGGTGAGGGAGCCCCGGTCCAGCAGCCAGGGGCGCAGCCGGCGCGGCACCTGGTAAGGGGGTGTCCGGCCCCCGCCCCCCAGATACAGGGCCTGATCCTGCAGGATTGCCGGAAGAAAGTGCTGGTTTGCCATAAGGTGTTGAAACTATTAACGGAGTTGCTCGTCATTGTAGCGAAAGAGCCGCCGGAATGCTGTCAGTACTGGCCGCCAATTGAGCTGGGTGACTTGCTTTTTTGAGGTTTCGCACGTAATTTCCCCCTTCCTTACAGAGGTTGTGATAGTGAAAAGGTGTAGAACATGAAGAAATACGAATGCATCGTATGCGGCTATATCTATGATGAGGCCGAGGGCTGGCCGGAAGATGGTATTGCCGCCGGAACCAAGTGGGAAGACATTCCCGATGACTGGGTCTGCCCCGACTGCGGTGTGACCAAAGAAGATTTCGAGTTAATGGAAGACTGAGATCGCTCTGTTCTTTCGCTGGAGCCGGCTCTGGTCGGCTTTCGCGCTCCCCGGTTCCTGTGAGCCTCTGGAACAGAAAGAACTTCTTCAACAGAAAACCCCTGCAACATCCCCGTTAGATACCCCGCACCCCAGGCATCACGTTAACCGGCGGCACTTTGCTTTGCCTGTTGGGGTAACATCACCGATTTAGCGCCTGTTTCCCGACGTTTGTCGAGATTTCGCACAATTTCCCCTGTTGTGCCTCAGCCCGTCCCGATGCTCTCCAGCCTGTTGTTTTTATTAGTGTTCTGTCATGACCATTTAGTCAAACAAGTTGATTTCTTGATCTTGTTGAGTAAAAAACACACAGCTTCAGGAAGCCACTTAGTTACTGTCTGTAGCAGGGACGGTAACAGTGACCCGTCACGATAGACCCGAAATAGTGTGGGATGGGTCGTGCTTAGCGTGATAGGTTCTAACCAGTGTTACCAAGTGTAAAAACTGTGATCTGGCTCACGCACCCTAGTTGAATTGGTACTAAAAACACCTTCACTAACAACGAATTATGGAATTGAAGCCCCCTAATCCACTTCAGGTCGCCGGAAGTTTGGCGCGGGTGACAGGGTAAAGACCGAGATGGTGGCTTGATACGATTTTTAATAACTGTCCCTGAGCGCTTTGTTACGTTATGTATTCTCTGTAACGGAGTGTAATTCTCCGAAAGTCTGTAACCACCTGTAATTTCACATGTTTTCCTTATCTTGCCCCACGGGCCTCGTGGATCGCCCCTCTCAGACCCCGTCATAGGCAGCGGGCATAACCGTTGCTCTTATCTTCAATGCCATATCCATGGCCAAAGGAAAAAAAATCAATGGAAGCGTTCGTACAGGTATTTCCCTGTGTGTGTGATTAATCGGAGATAAAAACAATGGTTCGTGTAGTTCCTGCCTTAACTTTGTTTATTACGATGGTGGTCAGTTCTGTCGCCAGCGCCTATGACTTTCAACATTTCGGTACCGTCGGCATCTATTCTGAAGACGGCACCTATATTTCCGCCAAAATGAACGTGCCTGTGGGTGCGCCGGGGGAGAAGTTCCCGGTGATCATCTTCTGTAACAGCTGGGCACTGGGTGAAAGTGAATACGACCTGCAGGCTGATCTGTTTGCCGAGCAGGGTTATGTGACCCTGTCCTATGCCGCACGCGGCTGGTACGGCTCTGGCGGCATGATTAACGCCACGGGCGCCAAGGACATGGAGGACATCAATGCCCTGGTGGACTACCTGGTGGCGCAGCCGGAGGTGGATGCGGACAACATCGGTATGACCGGGGTGTCCCTGGGGGGTGGTATGACCCTGATGGCCGCTGCCCACGAGCCTCGCATCAAAACCGTAGTCTCGTTCAGCGGTTGGACCAACATTCTGGATTCCATGTACGGCGGCTGGGCTGACGACACCAGCAGCGGTCAGGGCCAGGCCACCCTGCGCAGCGCCTGGGCCGGTATCCTGATTTTCGCCGGTGACCTGATCGGCAACCTGGACCCCACTGTGGCACAGATGCGCGATCGTCTGGCGGGTAACTACGAGCTGGACCAGGTGGCCGCCTGGGCCGCTGAGCGCAGCGTGGAAACCTATGTGGACGAGTACAACGCCCGTCAAATCCCCGTGTACATGATCAACAACTACCAGGATCAGTTGTTCCAGGCCAACCAGATGGAGCGTTTCTTCAGCAAGCTGAACTACGACGCCAAGCGCATGGACATCAACAAGGGGATTCACATCACCGGCGAGATCGGCGGTTTCATCAACATCGGTGGCACCCTGGCGGATTTCATGAGCATCCTGGGGGACGGCCCCATCCGCAATGCGCTGACCGGTATCTTTGGTGCCCTGGACATCCAGCTGGGTGACATCTCCAACAATGGTCCCTGGAAAAAAGCCCACCGTTGGTTCGACCACCACCTGAAAGGCATTGCCATTGATGTGGACGGTAACGAAATCATGGCGGAAGAAAAGATCCAGCTGAAGGACAAAGTGGCCAGCGGTCGCTTCAAAGACTGGGTTGCGCCTAGGGATTCCGCTAACGTAGTGGATCAGACTTTCTACTTCGACTATTCACGGTCCAGTATCTTCTCTCCCTATAAAACCAACCTGAAAACCCAGACCGTGGGCAACAGTTCTTACAACATCTACACCGGTAAAGACACCGATGCCACCACTGGTATGGATCTGCCCGGCAACCTGGACGGCTTCATCGACACCCTGGTGTCCTTCCTGCTGGACGACATCACGTTGACCTCCACCCTGGCCGGTCTGATGGAAGCGCACGTGGATGACGTTCACCGCACTGCGGATCTGGGTGACTTCACTGAGTACTATGCCAACATCAGCTGCCCCCTGGGTTGCTACCGTGAGGCCGGTGTGAAGTATGAAACCGGTACCTTCAGTGACGCCAAAGAGTTCGTAGGCGCCGCCAAAATGGATCTGTGGGTGGAACCACAATCTTCCGACGTGCACCTGGTGGCGTACGTGTATGAGATCCAGTCCGGTTGGGGTGCCAAGAACCGCCTGATCACCCATGCCCCGGTAACCCGTCGCGGTGTGGTGGCCGGTCAGCCCCTGCACATGACCTTCGACATGGTGTTCTCCAAGTTCACCACCGAACCCGGCAGCAAAATTGCGGTGGTGTTTGATACCGAAGATCCGCTGTACCAGAACGTTAATGGCTACAACAAGCGCGTCAAAATCCTGCACGGTGACGGTTACAACTCCAGCGTGACCATGCCGTTCGCTAACTGATCCAAGCGCCACAACCAACGGGGCGATCATGTGGAGGCATGGTCGCCCTTTGCGTTTAACCAGTTCTGTAATTGCGCGTAATCCACTTTGCCGTTGGCGTTCAGCGGCAGGCTCTCCAGGGTGTGAATCCGAGCGATCTGCATATACGCCGGCAGGTGGTCGCTGAGGCGGTCGCAAATGGTCTGTGTCGCCAGGGCAGGTTGCACCACAAAACCGACAATGCTGCTGTAGAGGCCATCGGATCGTTGCGGATAGGGCAGTACTGCCACCAGTTCGGTTGCGGCGGCCCGTCGCAAATGATGCTCCACTTCCTGCAGTTCTACCCGGTAGCCGTTGATCTTGACCTGCCGGTCCAGGCGGCCCACGTACACTAACCCCAGTTCCCCCTGTTGCAGCGCGCAATCCCCGGTGCGATACCAGCGCGAGGCCGGGCAGTGGGGGAACACATGGTTGACAAAGGCGGCAGAGGTTTTCGCCACGTCCGCCAGATAGCCTTGCGTGAGTTGCGAGCCGGCCAGCCAGAGTTCGCCCTGTTCCCCGTCGGGTGCTTCGTTACCCTGGGGGTCCACCACTTTGGCAAACTGGCCGGGATAGGGTGCGCCGATGGGCGCGACGCTCAATGTCTGCCAATGGGGATCGTGCGGATTCATTTCAAAGGCGGTGATGGCGATGGTGGCTTCCGTGGGACCATACAGATTCACCACCCTGGCCTTAGGTGCTGCTGCTATCCAGGCGTGAACTGTGCTCACCGGCAGAGCCTCACCGCAGAAAAACGCAAACTGCAGTGAAGGCAGAACACAGGGGCGAAGCAATCCGCTCTGTTTGGCGAGGCTGGCCATGCTCGGTACGGAAAACCAGACCTGGATGGCGTGGCGCCGCACGAACTGCAACGGCATCAACAGGTCGGCAGCCGTGGGCACCACCAGGCAACCGCCGTGATACCAACAGACAAACATGTCGTGCACCGAAAGGTCGAAGGTCAGATCAAACATCTGACTGCAGCGCAGTCCCGTGGGCAGGGGATAGAGGGCACTGAAATTCTGCAAATACGCCACCAGGCAGGCTGCTGCCACCGGGATGCCCTTGGGCTGGCCGGTGGTGCCGGAGGTAAACAGCAAATAGACGGTGTGATCGTTTCCCGCCGCAGGGTTGTGCGCAGCATCAGTAACGAGTTCAGAGCGGATGGAATCCTGCAGGCCAAGCACCTGGTCCAGCGCAGGGTGTTCACGTAAAGCGGTGGCCTGTTGTTGCTGATGCTGATCCTGTTCTTGTTGCAGGTACTGCGCTTCCTCATCAACGATTAAAATGCGGGCCCCGGAAAGCGTCAGCATGCGCAGGTTGCGTGCCACAGGAAATGAGGGGTTCAACGGCACCCAGGTGCGGGATTCGGCGACACAGGCCAGGACGGCGACGTAGGCCGTCAGGCTGCGGCTGGCATAGATCGCAACGGATGCGGATGGGGCGCAGCGTTGCAGTGCGGCGCGCAGGCCGTTTACCCGGGCCTGTAATTGGGCGTAAGTGTAGGTGTTGCCCTGCACCACCAACGCTGGTGCATTCGGTGTGGCAGCGGCGGCGCGGCCAAAACTGATGGAATAGGGATTCATACGCTATGCTAACAACTCATCATAGATAAAATATAGTGTGTTCAGGGGAGTCCGCAATGGAGCAGGATGTCGTCGGCACCTACCTGGTGCCCGCGGTGTTGGCGGTGATGATGGTGGGAATGGGCATGACCCTGGAGGTCGCCGATTTTCGCCGCTTGCTGGCTTACCCCAAAGCAGTGGTCACCGGGCTTTGCGCCCAGGTGTTGTTGTTGCCGGTGTTGGGATGGTTGATTGTGACGGCGTTGCAACTGCCACCGGAGTTTGCCGTCGGGGTCATGATCATCAGCTTCTGCCCTGGTGGCGTGGGTTCCAATTTGCTGGCGTTGATCGCGCGGGCCGATACGGCGTTGTCCGTTACGCTGACCGGTATCAGTAATCTGCTGTTGATCCTGAGCCTGCCCTGGTGGGTGAACCTGTCATTGCGAACCTTTCTGCCCAGTGAGCAGGCGATCCTGTTGCCGGTGGGCAAAACCATTCTCACCACCGCTCTGATTACGGTGGTGCCCATCCTGATCGGTATGTTGGCACGACGTCTGGCGGGTGGGGTGGCGCAGTGGGCGGAAAGCGGATTCCGGATTTTTTCCGGGCTGTTCCTGGGGGTGTTGATGCTGAGCATCGCCATCAAGAACCGGGATGTGATTATTGAGGCGCTGTGGAGCCTGGGCCCGGCCATTGTGGCGTTGAATCTCGGTTCCATGCTGATGGGCTTTGTGCTGGCATCGCTGCTGCAACTGAGCATGAGTCAGCGCACCACCATCGCCATCGAAACCGGTTTTCAGAATGCGGCGCTGGCGATACTGGTGACCACCACCTTGCTGCAGAATCCCAGAATGGCCCTGGCCCCGGTGTTCTACGGCGGGGTAATGTTTGTGGGAGCATTTGCGCTGATCGGCCTGCTGCGGGCGACCCGAATGGCGCCATCCAAACGCCACGCCGACGTAAAACCCTGATCCGCTCAGGCTAATTTGGCTGCACACACATCCAGCAGCTGGCCCACGGTTTTCACGCCGTCCAGATCCTCCTGCACCAGGGTGATGTGCAACGCTTCCTGCAGGGCGATCACCATCTCGATAAGGGCAAAAGAATCCACCACCAGGTCGGTGAGGATGGACGTTTCGGTGACGCGGCCGGCGTCCACATTCAACAACTGAACCAAGTGCTGGATGATGTCGGTACGTTGCATTCAGGGTGTCCTCAAAAAGCGTAGTTCTGTTTATCCAGTATATGCCCGATGCGTTCTTCGTGTTCGGTCACAAAGCGCTCGTATACGGCCTCGTCGGCCTGGCGATAGTGTTCGTAGGTTTTGTGTACCCGCTCGGCCCCAAAACTGCCTACCAGTTCTTTCAGGGCTTCGCCCACCCAATGGATGTGCCACTTTTCGTCTTCCATGATGGTGTTGATGGTGGCCTTGATGGCGGGGTGCACATCCTTGACCCGGCCATGGCGGGCATACTGGGAGATGATCCGTCGCTCGAACACCTGGGTGAGGGACAGGATCTCCATGATGTTGGTGGGCATGCCGGCTGCCTCCAGATACTGGTCCTGGTAGGCAAAGGTCATCTTCAGGGGCTCCAGTCCCATCTCGTCCAGGGCTTTGGTCCAGTACCAGGCGTGTTGACTTTCATCGGCAAAATGTTTCGTCAGATCATGCTGGATCGGTCCGGCCGGCAGCGTCTTGGCCAGGCGCGCAAAAAACTGGGCGCCGGAAATTTCGGAGTGGCGATAAAAGCTCAGTATCCAGCGATCGTGTTCGGTCATGGTTTAGTTCTCCATCTTGATCGCCACCGACAGCGCGCCGTCAGCAACGTCCATACTCAAATAACGAAAATGTGCGACACCATCGGCGGTGGCCAGCCGCGCCCGGCCGAACCCCTGGGTCGGTTGTTGCAGCTCATAGGCGGTCACCCAGCGTTGCTGGCCACCGCGGTCCGCTTTGAAACAGGCTTCCTTGATGGTCCAGATGCGCAATAGCTGGCGTGCGGAATCTGCAGATGCGGCGGGCATCTGATGGCGCTCCCGCGTCGTCAATAGGATAGCGTGGTGGCGGTGATCCAGTGCGCGCCAGGGTTCATAGTCGATACCCACGCCGCAGAAGCCGGTGCCCTTCATGGCCAGCGCAAACAGGGAATGGCCGGCGTGGGTCAGGGAGTGATCCGGCTGCCCGGCGCGAATCGGTTGGTGCGGCCACGAGGGCTGCCCCAACCAGCGCTGGATCTGCTTGATCAAGGCGGCGTGGGGCTCCTTGGTGCTGTGCTGGTGCCACAGCTGAAGGTTGACGGGGAACCGCCGCATGATGCGTTGTTCAAGCAGGGTCATGCGCTGCATCAGGGTTCACGCCCCCATTTGGTTTGAATCAGGGTTTGCACAGTGGCGGCCAGCAGCGTGGTTGGATCGGGGGCCTGGTAGTGATCCAGGGCGGCCCGCAGATTATCGTTGTGAAAGGCTTTGTGGATGAACAGTTGTTGGGAAAAGGGCCGAATGCTTTCCACCGCTTGCGACACCACCTGGGCGGACAGGCCTTTCAATTCGTTGGCCAGCATCTCGAACATCTCGAACTCGGTGAGCAGGGGCGGCAGGATGCGGCGTTTGCGGAAGCCTGCGTCGGTGCCGAATTCGCGGAAGCAAACCGCCAGCATCTGACCCAGCGCCAGGGATTCCACCTCGGTATGACAGACGTGAAAGATCTGCCGCTGGGCTACGGGTTTCACACTCAGCTCGGCGATGGCATCGCCCACAAATTTGCCGGTGACCATATAGATGGGGGTGTCGGCCAGGCCGGGCATGGTTGAGATCAACCCGTAGAACAACAGGCGCATGGTGTTGTGGAATACGTTGTACTGCACCACGGTGCCGGCCGCGTCGTGGGCCATTACGGTGGACGGGCGGTAAATATGCCACGGCAGGTCAGCAAATTCGTGCAGCAGAATGTTTTCTGCCTCGCACTTGGAGCGCTCGTAATGATTGGCGAACGGGCCGTCGGCAGGCATGGGCTGCTCGGCAATACCGCCTTGCGCCAGGCCGGCCACATAGGCGGTGCTGACGTAACAGAAGCGTTGCAGTTGCGGGCAGCGGCGGGCGAAGGCCAATACCTTGCGGGTGCCGTCGCGGTTCACGGCGTCCGCCCGCTCCCGGGTGACGTTGAACTCGGTGACGGCAGCCACATGAATGATGCGCTGAATCAGTTCTGGATTGATGCTGTCCAGTGGCGCCTCATCCTGCAGATTGCCACAGCAGACCTGTATGCGTTCCCCGTGGGCAGCGTGCTGCTGATGAAGGCGGGCGCGCTTGTCTTCGAACTCGGTGTCATTGTCGGCGCGCACCCACAACATCAATTGCGCATCGGTGTGTTCCAATAACCAGGCACTGATCAGGCTGCCGATGTAGCCGTCTGCGCCGGTGATCAGAATGGTCTCTGCCATGGTGGTGCTCATCCGTTACTCTGGGGTGGCAGCAAAGGCTGCGCAGATGGTGTTGAGGGAATGAAAGTTTTCCGGTCGCACCTGATCGATGTCCACCGGCTGGCCCTGCACGTGTTCCAGAAACAGAATCAGATCCATCAGTTGGATGGAACTGAGAATTTTTTGTTCCAGCAATGGGGTTTCGTCCGTCAGCGTGGCGCCGTCCACCTTGGGATTGGTGGACAGTATCCATTCCCGAACCTGGTGTTTGAGGTTACTCATAGGGCGGGTCGCTCCGTCATCATGCCGTGCTCTAAAAAATAGTCGATGCAATTCGCAGACACCGCTTCCCGGTGGGCGCGACAGGCCGGTGCTGACCAGGCTTTCTGGTACAGCGCGTAACTGTTGTCGAAACCGGCATCGGCATAGACTGCGGGGTTATAGTATTCACGCCAGGTGGACACAATATAGTTGGACAGATAAGCCTGCACCCCGGCCAGGGTCTGCTCGTTCCAGGTGGGGGCCCACTGCTCGAACAGACTTTTACTAAGTTCACGCCCGAACGCCAGGTGGCGGGATTCGTCGTTGTGATGGTACTGGTTGATGTGCTGAACCAGGGGATGCAGACGCTCGTCTTTGCCCATGGCCATGTTGTAGTGATCCACCAGCTCTTCAAAAATCACCACCTTGGCAAAAAACAGGAAGTCCGCTTCCCCCTTGGCGTAGTCACGGGGCAGGGCCATTTTTTTATCGGCGTAGACTTTCTTGCCGTAGCGGTGGCAAAAGGTGCCGAAGACCGTCATGTGCTTGTTTTCTTCATCCAGAAAGTGATGCAGGTACTCGGACAGCTCAGGACTCCAGTTCATATAGTAGAGATGTTCCGCCAGGCCGCCGATCAAGGCCTTTTCACCGTGGATGTTGATGCCAAAAAAATTTACTGCTTCCCAGAATGCCAACTGCTTTTGCTGCTGTTCGTCGAGGGCTGCGTACTCTTCCAGGCCATAGAGTGAAATCAGTTCCGGCGCAAAATGCCATTGATCCATGGGCAGGTCCTGCGGCCACTGGAACTCCTCGTAGGGGTTGTTGTAGCGCTTGACGGAAGCATCACTCAACTTGCGCGCGATCCGGGCCAGTCGTTCCATCAGTCCGCCACCTTTTCCAGTAACAGGCAGGACCAGTTCAGCCCGAAGCCCGCCATGGGCATCAATATGGTATCGCCCACCTTGATTTGATCGGCGCTGGCCACGGTTTTCAGGTTGATAATGTTATCGCCGGAGATACAGTGCCCAACGCTGCCAATGGTGGGCATCAGGATGCGTTCAAAATCGTAGCGCAGGACACTGGCCAGGATGCGCCAGGCTTTGCGATTGGTGTTTTGGGGAACGATCCAGTTTACCTCGGCCGGGGTGATCCCCGCGTTGGCGCACAGCTCGGTGATCAGGCGATGGCTGTAATTGAAATAGAAGCCGGCGGTCTCTTCATCGGTGGCGGTGGCCATAGCGCCGTTGGTGATGTGATGGGCCCCCAGCAAGCGGTAGCCACCGGGCGTTGTGCTGACGATGCAGGCGGCACCGCCGTCGGAAATCAGGTTGTAAGCCTGTTCATAGACAGCCCCTGGTGGAAACCGGTCGGCGGTGATGCAGAGCGCCTGCTGCAAATCCGGTTCGGATCGCAGCAGGGCCGCGGCCACGCGAATGGAGCCCAGCATGCCGGTGCAGGCCTGTTGATTGAGGCCCATGACGAAGGCGCGATCCATATCGAAATCCGCTTGCAAACGACTGGCAGGAAAATCCATCAGGTGCTTCACGTCACGGCTGGCCGCAAACTCATCCACGTTGCCGTGATTGCCGTTCAGTGGCAGGCAGGTGACATACAGAATCACGTCGGTATCGGGCAGCCGCTGCCGGGTTTCCGGGTAGCTGGTGAGCATGTCATCCAGGGTGCCCTTGGCCAGGTCGTACGCGGTTTCGTGCGCGTCACAATGACAGTGCTGGTTGAAACCCGCCGCCGTCAACGCGTCAGCGGTGGACAACAGATCACCGTGCGCGGCCGCATCGGCCACTGTACGCTGTTGTGATCCCAAACAGAACGCTGGAAAGTTCAGAAAAATATCGGTCATCTACCACACCATCAACAACATCTTGGGCTACAACATCATTTGCTAAACACCAGTGTTGAGGAATGCACAGCATTCACCTGCTGCAAAAAACACAATACCTAGAAGTTAAGACAAAAACCGTCTGAATATCCAATATTAACCCGTGACTGATTTTCAGATCGAGTCATCGCCGTACAAACATCTTCTTAAACAATCTGTTGAAAGTGAACTTTTAAATGGCTTGCCGGTTCGTCAAATATACGATGCAGGAAAAGCTGTATAGTTTGAGTCGGTCTTATGCCCTGTTCTTCACCATGTTGGTGCAAATAATGGGGGCTGCGGTGACCCTCTTGGGGCACTCACAAACAGGTTACAAACTCTAACAAATCATCCAGCGTGACCAACCGGTTTTTTGTCTACATTAAAATAATGTCTTCGTTTGAGCTCATTCAATCGGGTTTTCAGTGTAATAGAAGTTCATTACTGTTTTTGGAGTACCGACTGTTATGTCAGAGCCAGTAGTCACGCTCGCCAAGGCGAATTTGATTGATGTCGCATTAAACTCGCGTTCCTTTGGAAAACTGGTGGATGCGGCCGCCGAGGTTTATGGCACCCATCCTGCCTTTTCCGACCGCCGGGGTAATGAATGGCGCTCTGTGAATTTTCTGGAAGTGCGCGAACGAGCCTTCGCTTTGGCGCATTGGCTGCTGGAAAATCAGCTCAACCACCGTTGCATGATTCTGTCGGAATCCCGCATTGAGTGGCCCCTCACTTTTCTTGGTATTGCCAGTGCAGCGGCCACCGCCATCCCGGTGGACCCCAAATCCACCGCCCAGGAACTGGCGGAATTTATTGCCTCCACTGCGCCGGACGTGATTTTGGTATCACCGCTGTTGCAGGGCGTTTTGGAGGAGGCCATTGTGATCGCGCAGTGGCAGGGCCGACAACTGGTGATGGAGACTCAATCCATACAGCCTTCGGCCCTGGGTGGACTGCCGGCGGCACCGGCCAGTTTTGCGCCCCTTACCCATGGCGCAGAGCAGACCGCTACCATCGCCTTCACCTCCGCCACCTCGGGCAAGCCCAAAGGGGTGGAAACCCGTGCTGATAGTCTGCTCCACCAGACGGCTTCTCTGCGCTCCTGGTTTGGTACCAAGCCGGGGGATTCGTTTCTGTCGATCCTGCCATTGAATCATTTGTTTGAATTATCCTGCGGTTGCCTGGCGGTGTTGGCGTGCGGCGGCCATGTGAACTATCTGAATTCCATTTTGCCTCACGAAATCAAAGAGGCGTTGAAACACCGTGGCATCACCCATTTTGTGGTGGTGCCTATCCTGATGGAGATGATCCGCAAAGGCATCGAGCGTAACTTCATCACCAAGCTGGGGGATCGGGGTAAAACCTTCCTCGAAATTTTGCAGACCACCTCCAGCCTGGCGCCGAGCAATCAACTGCGGCGCTTTCTCAATCGCTTTATCCTCAATGAGCTGGGCCCCGAGCTGCGCATGGTGCTGGTGGGCGGGTCCACACTGGACGCCAACACCGTGGGCTTTTTTCTGAATATGGGTATCAAGGTATGCCAGGGCTATGGCCTGACTGAAACCAGTCCGGTGGTCAGCACCAGTCCGCCCAACAAGATCCGCCGCGGCTCTGTGGGGTTGGTGATGCCGGATTGCAGCGTGAAGATCGCGGCCGAAGGCGACGAAACCATTGGTGAAATCCTGGTGAAGGGCCCCTGCGTGATGAAGGGCTACCTGGATGATCCGGCGCTGACGGCCACCGTGATCGATGAAGAGCAGTGGTTCCATACCGGGGATCTGGGCTATGTGGATGAACAGGGTTATCTGTTCATTACCGGCCGCAAAAAGAATCTGATCGTGCTGGATGGGGGCAAGAAAGTCTACCCGGAAGAGGTGGAGAAAACCCTCACCGCCAGCGTGCTGTTCCAGGACGTGTGTGTGACCGGGGTGTGCCTGGAGCATCCATCGCTCCCTGGTCGCAAAACCGAGCAGGTGTGTGCGGTCATTGTGCCGCAGGCGGAATTGATCGAGCAGCACGATCTGGCCACCTTGCAAACCCTGTGTGAAGAGGAAGTGACGCGACTGTGCCGCACCCTGTCGGTCTATAAAAAGCCGGCCCGGGTGGTGGTGCAAACCGAAGAGTTGCCGAAAACCCGCACCGGGAAAATAAAAGCACCGTTGGTACAGCAACACTTGACCAGTCTACTATCCTGATAATTTGGGTGTTTTACCTTTACCACAGCAGAGGGATCATTTGTGGATTTCGCTTCGGTTATCCTGCTAACCTTTAATTTCCTGTTCATTGGGCTGACCCCGGTTTATTTTTTTCGCAAGGACGGCTCGTTCAATCTGATGTGGTTCGTGACCGGGCTGCCCCTGTTCCTTTGGCCGGTTTCCGTGTACGGCGTGTTCTGGGGTTACCTGGACCCGTGGCTGGGGGCACAATCGGAATGGTTCCGTTCGCTGAGTACCTTCGGGGTGCTGCTGTGCTGCAGCTCCATTGCGTTTATGGCCCTGACCCTGGGCACCCATCGTATTCCACTGTCACTCTGGCATCAGGATAACGATGCGCCCCGCTCCATCGTGACCTGGGGTGCCTATCGTTTTATCCGGCATCCGTTTTATACCTCGTTCATCGTTGCCCACCTGGGTTGTCTGTTGTTGGTGACACACTGGTTTCAACTGTTGTTGCTGGCTTATCAGGTGGTCATCCTCAACATCACCGCCGCCCGCGAGGAGAAGCGCCTGCAGGTCAGCGAATTCGGCGATGAGTACAAGGCGTATATGTCCCATACCGGGCGTTTCTTCCCTAAATTCCAGGCCAGTCGGATGCTGGAATCCCTGCTGGTGTGGGTGACCGAATACCGCCACCTGGTGTTGGGGATGCTGATCGCCGTTACTGTGATTTTCTCCCTGTTTCTGTTTCGCATGGGCATCAACGCCACGCCGTATTTTATTTCTGCTGACCATCCGGTGCGGGTCACCGAACAGCAAATCAAAGGCCTGTTCACCAATACCGAAGAGCAAGCCTTTGTGGCGCTGGTGGATGAACAGAACGGCGTTTTTACCCGTGCTAACCTGGAGTTGATCCAATCACTGACCCGGCAGCTGGATACGATTGTGCTGGCCGACGAGGGTGATCTGGAAACCCTGCGGGCGCTTGCCGCCGGCAGTGAACACAGCCGTGCCCTGGTGGAGCAGATCGCCGACAATGGCCTGGGTGTGGAGGACTATGATGGGGTGAAGCAACTGTTGGCGTCCGGGGTGGCCGCTGAGCAGTTCTCCCCCCGCCAGCTGGAAAAACTACAGGAGATCCTGGTGCAGGTGCGCCCGGTGAAACGGGTGCGCAGCCTGTTCACGGTGGAGGACATCAAAGCGGACGGTGACGATCTGCAGATCGAGCCCCTGTTGCAGGAGATTCCCACCAACGACGCCGGCCTGGTGGAACTGAAAGAATATGTCCTGAACAATCCGCTGCTCACCGGTGTCATTGTCTCGGCCGATGGCCTGGCGTCCAACCTGCAGGTGGAGCTGCACATTGCGGAAGACGATGCTCCCAACATGCAGGCCATGTACGCGGCCATTGCCGAGCTGGTGGATCGGGTCAAAGCCGATCAACCGGAACTGCAGGGCAGTCTGCATTTCAGTGGCCCCCCTATGGTGACCGCGCAGATTGCTGAAACCATCCAGATGGACAACATGAAATTCTTTCCCCTGGTGACCACGGTGATCGGCATTATTCTGTTCTTCAGCTTCCGCCGTTTTCAGGGCGTGGCGTTGCCCCTGGTGGTGTCCAGTTTATCCACCCTGTGGACCCTGGGGCTGATGGCGATTTTCGGAGTGGACATCAACATCGTCACCGCCAGCCTGCCGGTGTTTCTGATGACCATCGCAGTGGCGGATTCCATTCATTATCTCACGGATTATTACCACCAACTGGAACAGCATGATCCGCTGGAATCGGTCAAGTTATCCCTGCGCCGTCTGATGACGCCGTTGCTGATGACCAGTGTCACCACCTTCTTCGGGTTTCTGGCCCTGGCCAGCACCAACCTGATTTTTGTCCAGCAGTTTGCACTGTTTGTGGCCGCCGGGGTGATCTTTGCCTTCATCATCACCATCACGTTGCTGCCGGCCCTGTTGCCGTTGATGAAACAACCAGGCACCCAGGCCAGCAAAGCCAAGAATAGCCCCCTGCACGGTATCGACCGCCTGTTTTCCCGTATCTATCACGGCTTGAGCAAAGCGCCCCTGGTGATCATTGTGTTCACAGTAGCGCTCATTGCCGGCTGCGGATATCTGATCCGTGATCTGGCGGTGGACAACGAAAACGTGGCGTCGTTTGGTGCGGACACCCGCATCCGCATGGACGACGCGGTGCTGAACCGGCACTTCGGCGGTACCGTGCCCATCAACGTATGGTTCAGCGCGGAGGACGAGCGTCGCTTTACCCAGCCTGACGTGGTGGCGGCCATGGACAAGATTGGCCAGCGCTTTATGCAGCACGATATCATTGGCTATGTGGGCAGCCCCAGCAATCTGGTGAAACGCATCAATCAGGTGCTGAACGATGTGGACTATGGGCTGCCCGAAGACATGAGTGCAGAACTGATCGCCCAGTATTACCTGCTGTACGAAAACGGCAGTGGCCAGGAAATTCGCGATACCCTGGATATGAACTACGAGAATGCCCGCATGGTGGCGCTGTCCCACACCGACCAGTCGTCGAAAATGCGCACCGTGGTGCAGGATGTAAACGCCTACGCGCAGACGGTTCTGCCGGCGGACGTCACCATGCAGGTGGCAGGTTTCGGACAGATCATGGTGGTGAGTACCGATGAGATCGTCAACGGCCAGCTCAGCAGCCTGATTGCCGCCACCCTGCTGGTGACGGCGGTGATGATGTTCCTGTTCCGCTCATTGTTGGTGGCCGTGCTGGGGGTGGTGCCGCTGACCCTGTCCATTCTGATTAACTTTGCCACCATGGAACTGTCCGGCATTGCGGTGGACATCGGTACGGCCCTCATCGCCGGCATTGTGTTCGGGATCGGGGTGGATTACGCCATTCATTTCCTGGCGACCTTGCAACGCAATACCGCGGCCGGGCTCAGCCTGGAACAGGCCATCCGCCAAACTGTATCCAGCGTGTCCCGACCCATCGTGGTCAACTCCGTCAGTATGACCCTGGGTTTCTGTGTGTTGATGTCGTCCAGCTATGCCGTCACCAGCCGCTTGGGGATGTTGATTGCCATAACCATGACCCTCTGCGCGCTGCTGACGCTGCTGATCCTGCCGATCCTGATCCAGTTCTTCAAACCCAAAGCCCTGCGGTCCGATTAAAACCGAGTTTCCGGTTAAAGCCGTGCCGCGGGAGCAAAAAGTCCAACCAGGTCTTATACTGGTTTGAGTGGGATTCATTTTTCGTTGCGTTTTTGCAAGCAGTGCAGGGCTGGCACGTTGATCAACATCATTCCAATCCGGTCAATGCTATGGGCGCTGCTGGTCAGCGTCCTGACGGGGTCTGTTTGGCCTGCAATTGGTTTGGCACAAGCACACGACCAGGCTGTTGAGTCTACCCCCATGCGCACACTGACGGTGAGCCCGGAGCAGGGTCGCTATGTGATTCCCAGGGTGGTGGACTACTACCAGGGCGGCGCCAGCCCCCAATCCACCGACGACCCGGTACAACTGCTGCAGGCATTGCGCGGGTTGCCGTGGCGGCCCAATGGACGGGATACCCTGGTGCCGGCGCAACACCTGCAGGATGTCTGGGTCAGGTTGCACCTGCAGAGTGGTGCGTACTTTGTTCCCGAGCTGATTCTGGTGATGTCCTATCCGTTCGTGTATCGGCTGGACATGTTCGTGTACCGGGACGGGCAGTTGGTGCAGCAGGCCGCCACCGGTACGTCGATTCCCTACGCCGAACTGGAACTGCAGGGTTATGCACCGGTGGTGCCCCTGCGCATGCAGGCCAACGACGATCTGGAAATCTATTTTCGCCACCAGTCCAACACCGTCGCCATTCTGGATATGAAGCTGTTTTCCCGTGCGGCGTTTGAGGATTGGAGTGATACCTACTTTCTGGCCCAGGGATTCTATGCCGGCTGCGCCTCGCTCATGTTTCTTATGAGCATGTTCCTGTTTCTCACCCTGCGGGACCGGCTGTTCCTCTACTACTCGCTGTTCATTCTCAGTTTCCTGGCCTTGTATCTTTTTAACAACGGCATGGCCCATAAGATTCTGCCGGCGGCGCTGCGCTTTGAGATTGCCAACCTGTCGGAGGCGGTGTCCTGTCTCACCTGCACCACCAGTTGCCTGTTCATTGCCTCGTTTCTGAAAATGAAGCACTATGCCCCCGTGATCAATCGCATGTTGCTGTCCATGGCGGCGTTTTCATTCTTCTATGCGATCTACTGTTTCCTGTTCACCAACGAATGGCAGCTGAAAATCATGCTGCTGGTGGGCATTAGCAGTTACCTGATGATTTTCTACATCGGTATTTTCATCTGGCGCCGGGAGCACGAGTTTGCCAACTATTTTCTGTTGGCCATGGCCTGCCTGTGTATCTCGGTGCTGTATTTTGTGGCCAGTACCCTGCTGGATATTCCAAAGCCCATTGACTCGGTGATCGTGGTGCAATTTTCCAGTCTGGGGGAATTCATCTTCCTTTCTGCGGCGCTGTCGAAACATCTGGGCGCCATCAATCTGCAGCGGGAACGGGCGGCGGCGGAAAGCAAAGCCAAAACCGACTTTCTGGCCAAGATGAGCCACGAGATTCGTACTCCCATGAATGGTGTAATCGGCGTGGCGAGCCTGCTGGACGATCACCTGAACAACGACACCGCCCGCCATTACAACCAGCTGATCAAATCCTCCGGCTATTCCCTGCTGACCATCATCAACGACATCCTGGATTTTTCAAAACTGGAAGCGGGCAAGATGGTGATTGAATCCATTCCCTGCAGTGCCCAGCACCTGTTTGGCGAAGTGCGGGATGTGTTCGAGATCGCAGCGCAGCAAAAAGGGCTCGCATTGAGCCTGCAGGTGGCACCGTCGGCACCGGCCTATTTTTATTCCGACCCCATTCGCCTAAAACAGATCACCACCAACCTGGTCAGCAATGCCATGAAGTTTACTGACGCCGGCAGCGTGCGCATTCACATCGAGGGATTGGACGGTAACCGCTTGCGAATCCGGGTGCAGGATACCGGTGTCGGCATCGCTTTGGAGGATCAGAAAAAACTGTTCCAGGAATTCTCCCAGGCCGATGAAAGTACCACCCGGCGTTTCGGTGGCACGGGCCTTGGCTTATCCATCTGCCGTGAGCTGGCAAAGCTGATGGGCGGTGAAGTGGGTGTGCACAGTGAAGCGGGGCAGGGTGCCACCTTTTGGGTGTCGGTAACGGTGATCCCGTGCGCCCAGGGGGACTATGAGCGTCAGCAGGGGGATCACAGGGGGCTTGAATCCGGCGAGCTGGAACAGGTTGCCGGATTGAACATCCTGGTGGCCGAAGATAACAAAGTGAACCAGATGGTGGTGACCGGCATGCTGAAAAAACTGGGGATTCGTTATCATTGTGTGGACAACGGTGCCGAGGCGGTGGCCTATTACCGGGATCACGCCAGCGCCATCGATATTATTTTCATGGACTGTGAAATGCCGGTGATGGACGGCTACAGTGCCGCCCGCAAGATCCAGGCCCTGGCGGCGCAGCAGCGCCGGGGTCGGGTGCCCATCTGCGCTTTCACGGCCCATGTCCTGGGCGGACAACTGGATCAGTGCCGGGCGGCGGGAATGGATCATCACCTGAGCAAACCGGTGGACTATCAGCAGGTGCGGAATTTTCTGGTGGGCTTCGTGCAACAGGCGCGGGCGTCTTGACCGGCAGCAAACTTTCCCTCACCCGCCATCCATTATACAATCGCCGCTTTTGAGGGGACCTCACGAATGCAGAAATCAGAACTGGAAGCGGCACTGGCAGAAAAACTCAACATAACAAAAACCGCCGCACGGGATCTGTTGAACGTGATTCTGGATCAGATCACCCTGGAATTGAGCCGCGGCCAGCGCGTCAGCCTGCCCGGGTTCGGTGTGTTTGAAGTGCGCGCCTATGGCCCCCGCACCGGCCGCAACCCCCAGACCGGGGAGCCCATTGACATCCCGGCCGGGCACAACGCCCACTTCAAACCAGGCAAGGGTCTGAAAGACGCCATCTCCGGCTAGGCTGTTGAAATACTTGGGAATGCCACTATGAAGTTTTGGTTTTTGCTGCTCGTTCTGGGCTGGCGTATGCGCTGGCTCGCCAACAATAACGATGCCTTTAAAGAAAAACTGGAGAACAAGGACATTGTGCTGCAGTTTCGTACCGAGAGCGGCAAAGTGGCCCGCTACTTTGTGATCCGCGAGCAGACAGTGAAACCCTGTGGCGGCATCCACCCCAAGCCCAATATGTGCATGTCCTTCAAGGATGCCCAATACGCTTATAAGACCATCATGAACGCCAGCAAGGACAAAATGGCCTTTATGAAGGGCATGGGTACCAAGGACATCGTCGTTACCGGCGAGGCTCAGGAAATGATGTGGTTCATGAGCTTGATTAAATTCTTCCCCCCGAAAAAGAAGAAAAAGTAACCAATCTTCAACGTATCCGGTAAAACTGCACTTGTTTCGTAGTCTCTTTGTGACGAAACTTAACGGTTAGCTGGCCTTTGTCCGGTGCGATTGGTAGAGTGTGCTTGACTGTTTTTTGCGCAGGTTTCCATGGGGTGAATCGGGTTCTTGCCGGACTGCACCGAATACCGCAACAACGGGCTTGTAAAGACCAGCAACACTTTAAGGTACGTTTTTAATTTAGATACGTTTTCAGTCAAGAGGAACCGGGGTGACAGATTCGCTGCGGCCGGGGCAACAGGATGCTCCCGGTCAGGCTTCCGAGCATCATCAGCACTTGCATCAGCACAAGAAAGACACGCTGACCTTCCGCATTTTCCTGGGGCTGGCCCTGGGCTTTGGCGTGGGTCTGCTGATGTATTACGTGCCGGCGGAGGGTTCGGTCGCCGCGGCCTGGGTGGAGGAATACCTGATCAACGGCGTGTTCCTGGTATTCGGCAAAATCTTCGTCAACCTGCTCAAACTGATGATTGTGCCCCTGGTGCTGGTGTCCCTGATTTGCGGGGTCATTGCGTCGGAAGAAAGCAAAAGCCTGGGGCGGTTGGGCACCAAGACCTTTTTCCTGTATCTCATTACCACCGGTGTCGCCATCTCCCTGGCCCTGCTGGTGGCCCAGGTGGTGAACCCCGGCGCCGGCATCAGCCTGGACGGCGGCTATGAGCCCTATGTGGCCCAGGAGCGGCCCCCCTTCGTGCAGGTGCTGATCAACATCTTCCCGGACAACCCCATTGAGGCCATGGCCGAAGGCAATATGTTGCAGGTGATCGTGTTCGCCATCCTGGTGGGCATCGCCCTTAACCACACCGGCGCCAACGGCAAGCGCATCGGTGCCATCTTCGAAGACCTGAATGTGGTGGTGATGAAGCTGGTGCAACTGATCATGCAGCTGGCACCCTACGGCGTGTTCTTCCTGGTGGGCAAGGTGTTTGCCGAGCAGGGGCTGGATCTGCTGAAAGGCCTGGGTGCCTACATGGCCTGCGTGTTGGTGGCCCTGTTCCTGCACTTCACCGGCACCTACCTCACCATTCTCACCTTCCTGGCCCGACTCAATCCGGTGATCTTTCTCCGAAAGATGCGTCCGGCTCACATGTTTGCCTTCAGCACCGCCAGCAGTGCGGCTACCATGCCCATCACCATGGGCATTGTGGAAAAGAAACTGGGGGTGAAAAACTCCGTGGCCTCCTTCACCATTCCATTGGGCACCACCATCAATATGGACGGCACCGCCATCATGCAGGGCGTGGCCACGGTCTTTATCGCCGGCGCCTATGGAGTGGAGTTGGGGCTGGCCGAATTCCTGTCGGTGATCGCCACCGCCACCCTGGCCTCCATCGGCACCGCGGCCGTGCCCAGTGCCGGTATGATCACCCTGGCCATGGTGCTGGGACAGGTGGGGTTGCCGGCGGAAGCCATCGGTTTGATCCTGGGTGTGGACCGGGTGCTGGACATGGTGCGCACGGCGGTGAACATCACCGGTGATGCTGTGGTGACCTGCACCGTGGCCCGCTCCGAAGGCGCGTTGGATCAGAGTATCTACGATGATCCGGATGTGGAGGTACAGCCGGGATGAAACCGATCGTGATCCGATTTGCGTTGCTGCTGGGCGTGTTGCTTTTGTCTGCGGGCGTTGTTGCCGAGCCGGCGCTGCAAGCGCCCTCACCCCAGCAGATCTCGCCCCAGGAGTCTTCGCCCCAGGCCTGGGAGCGCCTGATCGTGACCTCCGGAGTGGGCCAGGTGCTGGAACAGACCAACAGCCTCATCGAGCAGGAGATTACCAACCTGGAGAAGGCGCCCCTGGGGTTTAGCGCGCAACAGTTGGAAACCATGCGCAACCAACTGCGGCAGCAGCTGGGCTCAGAGCAGTTGAAACGCAATATCATCGCCCGCCTGGAAGAGGATTTTTCCAGCCAGCAGATGGGCGAACTGCAATCCGTGCTGGCCTCCAATCAATTGCATCAGCTGCAACAGTTGCAACAGCAATTGAGCGACGCCAATGTGCGGCGGGCCGTGCGTGCCTATCGCCTGAAAGTGATGGACGGTTCCCCCAACCAGCAGCGCCTGGAGCTGCTGTCTGCCCTGGATCAGCAGTTGCAACAGTCGGCACTGGAAACAGAGCTGAAAGTGGAATTGCGCAAACAGTTGCTGGCCACGGTCTCCCACGTTAAAGCCAGCGAGACCTTTTCTGAAACCATGCTGGAAAACCAGTTGCAACAATACCGTTCCACCGTGGAAGGGGAAATCAGCGAAAACGCCCTGTTTGCCTACTTGTATTTATTGAAGCGCACCCCCAGCAGCACCGTTAGGGAGTTGGTGGTGTCATTGGATCAACCGGCCTTCGATGCCTTCATGGCCCTGTGCCTGCAGAGCGTGCAGGATTCGTTTCGCGACGCCCGTGCACAGATTGAGGATGATGTGCAGTTAGCAGGGAACTGACGGCGGGTTTCTTGTCGCTTCGTTCCAAAATCTCGGTTCTACATGGGAAATCCTGTGACAGCGAACTACACTGAAGACCATCCTTGGTAATTGCTTTTGAAGTTTGACACAACACTGTGTCTGTTAACCGTAAAAAAATGGAGAGATAAATGAGAAAAATGGTTTTAGCTGCGGTATTGAGTAGTGCAGCGAGCTTTAGTTCGGCCAATGGTTTTTATGTTGGTGCGGATTATCTGATGTTGGATACCGACTTAAAAGCGTTTGGGGAAAGCGCTGGCACTGAACCCAAAGGGCTCAGTGTAAAGTTTGGCGGGGCGTTTTCAGAGTATTTTTCCGGGGAGGCTATGCTCGGAATCGGGACACAGGATGACACTGTGAAAGATGCGGGCTTTGATTTCGAGCTCGATCTTTTGATCGGAGCATCTGTCATCGGGTCTTTACCTTTGAATGATGTGTTCAAGGTGTACGGTAAAATTGGCCTGGCCAAAATCGAGTACAGCGACAGCGACGATGATCGGGCAGACGCCAGCGGGCTGCTGTACGGTGTGGGCTTTGCGGCTGATTTCTGTGAGAAGTACGGCGTTAATCTGGAGTATATCCAGTATCCGGATGGTGAATATGACGACTATGAGATCGATGTTGAAACCGCCTCTTTGAATTTGGGCGTATACAGAAAGTTCTAATGCGTCTTCCCCTCAACAAGATCCATTCATTTAGATAAACAGGCCGTGGTGGTGTACGGGAGCAATGATGAGTCATGTCACTTTGACAATCTGTTGTTCCCGGGCACCGCTACGGTATTAGCCCGCCTCGAATCAAACCGAAACCGACTGCTGAAACCGGGCATGGTCATAGGAATTCATATGGCGCAGCAGCTGGTCGGCGGCTTCCTGCCCTGAGGTGATGGCGCCCTCCATGCACACCACATCCACCGCGTTGCGCACCCAGTCCCCCGCTAAAAACAGGTTGTGAAAGGGCGTGCGGTTGCCTGGGCGGAATTTCTGTACACCCGGTTCGCAATCAAACTGGCGGAGGTGGTCGGCCACATTGCGCTGCATCCTGACCTGGAGGATGTCGGCGTCGCGAATATTGCCAAAGCCGTTGACTGCGGAGAAGTTGTCCAGGGTGAAGTTGGCAATATCGTCGTCACTCCAGTGTTCATAGCCGCGGGTCTGGCCCGTGAACATCAGCACCGCACCCACCTCAGGATCATCCCGGTACCGGCGCCAGTAGGGTGTCATGTTGGTACAGCTCCCCAGTGGAGCCGGCAGGCCAAATACCGTGCCCTGATACTGGCCCACAGGGTTGCGCGTGATCACCGTCATGGTCATGGTGGTGGCGCTGGGCAGATGGGCCAGGCGGTTGAAGAAACCGGATTCCCACCAGGCCTGCTGGCCGCGGTTCATGTTGCAGAACGCAGCGACTGGCAGGGCCGACAGCACGTAATCAAAATTCCGGTAGATGCGGCGGCCGGTGTCCTGCAGCGGAATGGCCCGGTGTGGCCTGGCCATGGCAAAGTGGCGCCCGGCGGGGTCCGCGCGCGTCACTTCCACGCCGGTGATGTGGTGTCCTTCGTAGTGCCAGTTACTGGCGTTGGTGAAGGGCAGAAAGGTACCGCCCATTCTGCGGATGTAAGTCGTAATGGGATTCCATACCGCGTTGGTGGCATCCGCAGGCAGCACGGATTGTTTGGCATTTTCCGTGCTCAGTCCACCCATCAAGCGACAGCTCTGCAACAGGTGATAGGCGCTGATCTCGCCGGGATAGTTGAAGTAAGCCTCGCGGAATAAGCGCAGCATGGGCAGATTGTGGGCCACCTGGGGCCGCATACCCCGTTCGATGCACCAGGCGGTAAAGCGTTGCTCGTCGCAGGCTTTGAGGGCGTCGGTTCCGCGCAGGGTCAGCAAATAGGCCTCGTTCATGATGCGATCGACGTTCTGGCGCTCGGCCATCCCCAGGGCGGGCAGGGTGAGGCTCTGGGTGGCCACGTCGAAGGCACTGGCGCCGTCGATGGGGTGCAATTGCCTGCGGTGCGGGTCCAGCATGTGACTCACGCCACCCATGCTCAGCAACGTGGTGTCCAGATCGATGCCGGCCCGTTTCATCAGACCTTTCAGGTTGTGGTAAAAACCCAACACCCGGTGCCCGCTGTGCTCGTATTCCTCACCGGCGCTGCCATCGCCGTGCATCACGGTCAGCTCGATATTGCTGCCCGATCGCTCCAGTAAACGGGCGGCGGCACCGAGGCCGGCGGGGCCGGCACCAATTACGAGTATGCGGGGTTTAGTGTTCATGCTGTTGCCAGGCGAAGGGCGCGTTCGGGTAGGCCTGCGTTGCGTCGCGACCATCGGTTCTGTTGCGGCCATCGGCTTTGTTGTGGCCATCGGTATAGGCAGCGGCGTCGGTGGTGTACCTGGCGTGGCCGTAATCCATGAGCAGGCGGTGAATTCTGCGGATCAACATGTTGTCGGCCATGGGCGCCAGCAGGGGCAGTCGTGAGGCGATGCTGTGGAATGCCACCTGCGGTGCCAGATACAGTGCTGTCAGGCTGAACTTGAGGTAGTCCATGGGTGTGGATTCGATGCCCATGCGCTTGGCGATGGAGATGCGACCCTTGCCCGGAAACAGGCGTTCAAAGTAAACCCGGGAAAAGCTGCACTCGAAGCTGTTGTAGAGGCGGCTGCGCAAATGTCTATCGGATGGGCGATAGGCCGCCATGGTGGCGCGGGCCAGGGCCCCGCAGGTTGCATCGTCATAACCGTCCCGCAGGGTACCGTAATAAGTGGTGATGACGTCGAGGATGCCAGCCGGGGTGGCCGGCAACAACTCCTGTGGCAACCCCAGCAGATAGCTTTGATAGCGGCACAGTTCCACGACGGCACGCTCCCTTGATGTGAAACTCTTACTCCGCCGGCGAATGGCCTTTGCCGCCAGCAGCAGGGCCGGCACCATGCCTGCGGGCATTTGATCTATTTGTGGAATGGGAATGCCATAGACATTCACGTCCCAGCGTTTGGAACGGGTCAGCAGGTTGAAACGCACCATAGAGTGCATCAGCCGCACCATGGCCGCGGACTTGAAGCCCATGCCATAGCGTTGCAGGGCACCGGGCAGGCAGGCGGTGGTGAAAAAGTTGGCGGTCTCCTGCATGCGGCGGGCGGCGGACTGGCCCGCCAGGGTGCCGGTGAGGGCCATGGGCAGGCCGGAATACTGATTGGTAAAGGTGGCGATGAACACACCACGAATCACGAATGGCACTTGTATAGCCATGTGAATGCGGGTGTAGCGGGCGCCTTCTTCCACCAGATCCAGGTCCAGCCAATCGGGTACGTGCGCCAACTCGTCCATAAACCGATTCAATTCCGGTGGCGCATTCGGCACCGCGGCGATTCCTTTGTCGCAGGCGGTGATGAGCATATCAATCAGGCGTCGAAAACCATAGCTGGGCAGCAGTGCGGCATAAGCATCGGAGACAGTATCCCCCAGCATGGTGTAGGCACTGAAGCGTTCCACCCGATCCAGGTCCCGCAGTATTTTGATACGCCGATCACTCTGACTGGCGGGCAACAGGCTTTGATCAAGGACGCTGCCGGCGAAACGGTATGGCACGATGCTCATGTCCACATCGCCATAGAGTGTTGGAATCAGCTTGCGCTGGTTCGCCACTTTCAATTGAATTGAATCGGTCAGGTCTGTCATGATGAATTGCCTGTTTTATGTTCGTGCTGTTGACTATGATAGAGCGCGGGTTGCGGCTGGATATGGTCTAAATCGGCAAAAACGTTTCTATTCTGGCGCGTTGGGTCGCAATGTCGTTTTCAGCCAGTACTCTGTGAACACAACGGAATACAATCAAGAATGACCAAATTTCTGATTACCCTGTTGGGTGTGGCCCGATGTCTGCGGGCGGTTGTTGTCTTCAGTGTGATGGGATTGGATTATTGGCTCTTTTCCCGCAGCAGCACGTTGGATGCCCGTAATGCCAGGCGCCTGGAACGGCTCCTGCGTCGCAATGGCGGCACCTGGATCAAGGCCGGCCAGTTCCTCAGTGCACGCCCCGATTTATTGAAAGCCCCCTATATTGAGCGGCTCGCTCCACTGCAGAACCAGGTGGAGCCAGAGCAGGATTCTCATGTCTACTCCGTGTTGAAAAGTGTGTACGGCGACGCCTGGCACGCGCGTTTCGACGTGTTTCATCGCACGCCGGTGGCCGGTGCGTCCATTGCGGTGGTATATCGCGCCCGCTTATTGGATGGACGGGAAGTGGCACTGAAAATCAAGCGCAAACACATTGATCACCTGTTCGCGGTGGATCTGTGCTTCTATCGCTTGATCGCCCGGGTGGCCTCCCTGTTGTACGGCAAGTTTGATCTGGTGGGGGCGGTGGAAGCGTTCCTGCGTTCCCTGTCCCGGGAGCTGGACTTTGTGCAGGAGGCGCAGAACGTAAAAAACTTCGGTGCGTTGCCGCACTTGTCGGGTGTGCGCATACCGGCGCTGATTGAGGAATGCAGCAACGATCAGGTGGTGGCGCTGGAATGGATGGAGGCGATACCCATTGTGAGCTACCTGGAGTCGGCCACGGCGTCGGAACAGGAACGGCTTATTACCCTGTTGCAGAACAGCTATATCCAACAGATTGTGCGTTTTGGGCTGATACAGGGTGATCCCCACCCGGGTAATTTTATGGTGACCGCAGCCGGGGAACTGGTGTTACTGGATTTCGGTTTGCTGGCACCGTTAACCGATGCGGAACGGGTCAGCTATGTGAACATCATGCTGGCCATCATCGATGGCAACGTAGCGGCGTTTGCGCGGGCTTTGGAGCGGGCCGGTGTCACCAATCTGCCGGCCAGTGCCTTCTCGGGCAAGCTGGTGAATGTGCTGGCGTCGGTGAGCATGTCCGGAGAGTTTCAGTTGTCCAATGAGGAACTGGAAACCTTGATCCTGGATTTATATCGGATGCTGAACCAGCATGCGGTGCACATACCGGATCATTTTTTATTGACCGGGAGGGTGCTGATCGCGCTGACCGGCCTGATCCGTCGTTACGGCTGTGCCCCGCAGCCCGTGCAGATCAAGCAAATTCTGTTCGATGTCTAGGCAGAGCTGCCGGGGGGCTTACTTTGTGGTTTTGAGTAACAGTCAGTACTGTTTTGGTGAGCTGATACGGTTTTATATTTTTGTCTCGGTTGTTTAAGTCGTTGTTTTTAAATTGTTTATAAAAATTATATTTGATCAAGCGATCATTTGAGTACTGGTTAGTTTAGTTTTGACTTGACTGTTTTTTGATTCATCCCCTATAGTGGCGGTCGATAAGCGGGCGGTTTTACCCAAAGGCCAACGCAGCATATCCGCCCACCCACAATAAGAAAAAGCGATTCATCAGTCGCGAGCTGATGCAGTGATTTCGCAGGAGGGGAAGTTCCAATGTACAAGGTCGCAATTGTCCTCATTCCCGAAGCCTTTCCCCATTCGGTGATCGAACCGTTTGATCTTCTGAGCCGCAGTCAACGGCTCTATAAATATCGTACAGGTCAAAGTTCAGTGCCGGATGTGTCGGTAAGCATCGTGGCGGAAGACAAGAATCAATTACCGGAGTTCAATGGTGTTCACATCGCGGCATCAGAGGATGTGTACAGCCGGGAGACATTTGACCTGATCTGGATACCGTCTTTGATGTTGGACAGTGGTCTGAGCTATCGCAAGCGCAAGGCCATGATGAGCTGGATTCGGCAACAGGTCAGCGCCGGGGCCCAGGTGGCCACCGTCTGCACCGGGGCGTTTTTGCTGGCGGAAACCGGCCTGCTGAATTTCAAGGTGACCACGGTGCACTGGTCGTTCGTGGAGATGCTGTCAGAGCGTTATCCGTTGATCACGGTGAATCCGCAGGTGCCGGTGTATGCGGATAACGGGTTTTACAGTGCGGCGGCGGACGAGGAATGGTTGGCACTGGCCCGGGAGGTATTGCAGGCGCAATTCGGCAAGGAAGTCTCAAAAAAAACGGCAGAAATGTTCAGCTTCAATGCCGTAGCGCAATCCGCTGTGCCCAAGGTGGAACAGTTCGGTGCGCGACGATCGGCTCACGATGCGGTGGCGGAGAAAACCAAAACCTGGCTCACCGCCCACATTGCAGAAAACAATTTGATTGTGCGGGCGGCCAAGGAACTGGGGCTAAGTGAAAGCTCTCTGGCACGGCGCTTCAAAACCGCGCACCGGGTTTCGCTGATCGGTTTTATTCAGGACGTACGCATCGAACGGGCCAAGGATGCCCTGGAGTTGACGAGCATGCCCATCGAGCGCATCAGTGACCTGGTGGGGTATCGCGACAGCAGTTATTTTCGGCGCCTGTTCAAAATCAAAACCGGTATGACCCCGAAAGAGTATCGCAAGCACTACAGCGCTTGAATGTGCTGCGCGGGTATCAGCAGGGGTATTCCTGAAAGATGAATTTGAAATAGAACTCCACGCTGTCCACCAGCGACCCCTTGTCGCTTAGAACCCAGGAATAGGTGGCACCGATGCAAATGTCCGACACGATTTTCAGCAGGTCGGAGGAGCGGGTCTCGGGAATGTTGCCGTCTTTAGTCAGGTTCTTGAATAGCCCTTCGGCAACCGTCGAATTGGAATGCATGATGGCGTGATGGATTTTCTGAATCTCCGGCATGCATTCGCCGGCGTCTTTAATCAGCACGTGAACAAATGATTTGTTCTGCTCCAGGTGGCGGGCGACATCCATGGCAGCGGCTTTCAGCCGTTCCAGGGGCGTTTCTGAACCGGTCAACAGGCGCAGGATCACCATATCCCGAATGTACTGAAAATTCTCTTCTACCACTTTAAGCAGGATTTCATCTTTGCTGGTGAAATGTTTGTAGATGGTGGCCTTGCTGACGCTGGCGGCGTTGGCGATATCCGAGACTTCGGTATTGCGAAAGGAGCTGGCCGCAAACAGGTTTTGTGCTGCGCACAGAATTTGGGTTTTGCGATCGGTCAGTGCTTTGCCGAGCCAGGTATCATTGCTTGTCACGTAGTGTGCTCATCCAACATAAATCCGGAATCGGTGAATCGATAGAGTGGATTCCCGCGATGAAAGTGTACTACAGATCATGGAAGATTGGACATTTAACCAGCAAATAAGCGACTTTTCCGCACTGTCCCGGGCTGGGTTCTTAACTTGAATGTGGTGTATGGGTAGAAAAGAAGCCCAGAGAGGGACCCTGGGCACAAAGCACTAAAGGGCTAACTTTCATCACGACACTAAACGAAAAATTCCGTTTCTTCTCGCTTTGCCTGCAAGGTCGTAGACCCGCATCGACTTCACTTTTCGTTGTTCGTGAAAATCAAGATTAACCCGATCCGGTGGTGGCCGGTAAGGTTTGAATTCTGCAATTTCGGGTGGTTTCGGTTAGGCGGCAGTCGTTAACAGAACGTGATTGCCCGGTCTTGGCAACCGGGCTGAGAACCGGGCGTCAACCCTCCAGATTTTTTGCCATCTGGCGCAGTTCATCCTTCATCGCCACCACATGATTGATGACGTGCAGTGCATCTTCCCGTTCCAGGCCCAGCTCCTCAAAAATGCGCTCGCTGATGGGGTGTACCGGGCCCTGGATCAGACCCACACCCCGCAGCAACTGGTTGGTGAGGTACAGCAGGCGGGCATACAGATTGTAATCCCCCTGATAGCCGGGATAGTTCTGCCAGCGCAAGGCGTGAATCACTTCTTCGGGCATGCTCCAGCAATCCATCAGCTGGCTGGCCAGGGTTTCCCGGTCAATGCCCAGTACGTGTTGTTCGAGCAGGTGCGGGTCCACATGGGTGTTGGCTTCGATGCTGCGGCAGATCACTTTGAAATACGGGGGAAAGATGTGCGCCAACACCAGATAACCGTAGTTGGAAAGCAGGCCGCTGAGATAGGCCAGCCCCATGGACGGGCGTCGCTCTGACGGCATGGCTTTTACCAGGCCCTCCATGGTCACTGCGCAATACACGGATTGATCCCAGAACGGGGTCACCCCATGGGGGCCGTCCTTGGGCAGTTCCAGGGTGCGACCCAGGGCCAGGCCCAGCGCCAGGTTGATCACCAGATCAAAGCCCAGCACCCGCACCACCGCATCGTGTACTGAGCGAATGGCGCCGGGGGCAGCGTAATAGGGGGAACTGGCCCAACTCACCACCTGGGCTGCCAGGCTGGGGTCTTTCTCCACCAGCTCTGCCAGTTCGCCGACACCGGCATCCGGATCAATGCGCAACTGAATGATCTGCTCCGCGGTCTCCGGTAAGGGCGGCATTTCCAGGGTTTCTTCCAGGCGCCGTTTGATGCGCAGCTGGGTGAACTGGTTCACCGAGTTTTCGATGGCCTTGCGGTCGTCGCTGTTGGGGGAGAACTCGTCCAGCGCCACACAGAAATCCGCCTGCCTGCCGTTGGCCACCAGCTTGGCGAATTCACTTTGTGGCAGTTTCAGGAAGTGGCCGCTGTTGCCCATTTCCAGATACAGGTCACCGGCGTGCTTCAGGCGTTTTTCCACCACCAGGGGCAGGCTGTCGTTGAGAGGAAAGTCCGGTAGGTGCTCCAGGCCCTGGGAGCGGGCCAGCTGCTCGTATTCCTGAGGGGGAATGGCTTCCAGATTGCGACCCTGCTGTTCACAGAGGCGGCTCAGGTCCAGCAGGCTGTCGGCCGGAATCAGGGCCTGCAGGTGGCCGATGGAATCTTTCAGGATCACCAGCTTCACCACCTGACTCTGGGTGAGCTGATCGCCGCGACACAATTGGTGCAGCGGGGCGATTTCCGCTTCTTCGATGATCTGGTAGTGAATCCCTTGGGAGTCAAGCCGCTCGCTGACGGTTGGGGGAATGGGCATGTTACTCACCTCACAATCTGCCATGCCCTTAAGCATAGTAGCGCACTGAAATGCTGCCACAGTGGCTCTTCAGGTGGGCTGGAGAATGTCAGGCTATGTGATTGATTTCCCCTCGTCAGAGTGCGGTGTTGGGCATTCCAGCAGGAAAAAAATCGTGTTCTTGGCCTCTTTCTGCTTGAGGGTGCGCCAATGCTCGGGCAGGCGACTGGGCCGGAACTCCGCTTCCGCCTCCAGGTAAATCTTGGTGGTGGGCTGAATGAAGCCCCGGTACTCCAGCAGATACAGGCAGGGCTGCAGCAGATCCCGGTGGAATGGGGGGTCCAGGAAGATCAGGTCGTAGGGCTCCGGCTGTGCCTGCGCCTGTTGTTTGAGCCAGGCCTCCGCCGGTCGATGGTGCACAGCAGCCTGCTGGCAACCCAGGGTTTTCAGGTGCTGGCGGATGGACTGGGCGGCCTGCGGGCTGGCATCCACAAAGTCCACGTGGCGGGCACCGCGGGACAGGGCCTCCAGGCCCAGGGCGCCGCTGCCGGCGAACAGGTCCAGGCAACGGGCCCCTTCCACATCAAACATAAGCCAGTTGAACAGGGTTTCCCGGTAGCGGTCCAGGGTCGGGCGCAGTCCTTCCTCGGCGCTGAAGCTGAGGCGTCGCCCCCGCCACTGGCCACCGATGATGCGCAGTTCACTTTTGCCCGCAGCAGCGCGCTTACTCACCGGCCGTTGCCTGCTGTCCGGCGGTGACCGTGAACAGGGCCTTGGTCTGGACCACCCGTTGGAAGGCCTGGCGGATGGCGTTGGCGTCCACCTGTTCGATGTTGCGGATGTAGGTGTCCAGGTAATTCAGCGGCAACTGATAGAAGCCGATCATGCCCAGGTAGTCCACGATGTTACTGTTGCTGGCGGTCTGCAGGGGGAAGCTGCCCAGAATATGGCGTTTGGCCGCTTCCAGCTCTTCTTCGGTGGGGCCGTTTTCCACAAAGTCCTGCAGCGTCTGGTTGAGCAGGGTCAGGGCCTGTTGGGTCTGGTCATTGCGGGTCTGCAGATTGATCAGGAACGGGCCTTCACTGGCCATGGGAATAAAGTGGCTGTACACGCTGTAGGCCAGCCCGTTGTCCTGGCGGATGATCTGGGTGAGGCGGGAGCTGAAGCCGCCGGCTCCCAGGATTTCGTTGCCGACGCTGAGGGCGAACCAGTCCGGGTCACCCCGTTTCACCCCGATGCCGCCCACCATGATGTGGGTCTGGCTGGAGGGGAATTCCAGGTGTTCCTCACGGGCTTCCGCCAGTGGCTGCGCGGATTCCAGCGTCGGTGCAGCGCGCCCCTTGGGCAATTGGCTGTCCAGTTGCAGGGCAATCAGCTCCGCCTGGGTGCGCTCGATGTCGCCGATCATGGCGATCACCATATTGGCCGCCACATAATGTTGTTCGTGGAAGCGGCGCAGGTCATCCGCACTGATGCGGGTGAGGCTGTCCTCGGTGCCGTTGGGGGGAATGCCATAGGGCAGGTCCGGGTACAGTCCCTGGAAAAACGCCTTCTGGGCCAGGGCGCCGGGGCTCTGCTTTTCCTGTTGCAGCCCCAGTAGCATCTGCTGGCGTAGGCGCTCCAGGCTGGAGGCGGGGAAGGTGGGTTGGGCCACCACATCATAGAACAGGGTCAGGGCCGGGTCGCGGTACTGGGCATCGGACAGGGTGCGCAGGCTGACGATGGCCATGTCCCGATAGGAGCCGGTGTCGATGTTGGCCCCCAGGCCTTCAAAGTGCCGGGCAATGGCGTCCACGTCGGCAATGCCCGCCCCTTCGGTCAGCATGGCGCTGGTGAGCTGGGCCAGGCCGGGCAACTCCCCATCCCGGGCGGCACCGGCGTCAAACACCACCCGCACGTCCAGCATGGGAATCTCCTGTGCCCGTACAAACAGCACTTTGGCGCCGTTGGGGGTGTTCCAGGATTCGATGCGCACCTTGTAGGGCTTGGACTCGGCCTGCTCAATCAATTCCAGGGAAGTGAGTTTGGAGCCATCGGCTCGCTCTTTGAGCGGTTCGCTCAGAATCGGCGTCACAATGGGACCGGGTTCTGCGCCGTCACCGGGTTTGATGCTGCCGGGCAGGTTGTACAGCACCACGATAAACAGGCTCACCACCAGGATCATGATGCTGAGGGTCTTGCGACTGATCTTGCTCTGTTCGGACATGAAAAATGATCCTTGGGGCGATTACAGGGGTTGCGGGTTGAGCACGGCAACGGTCTTATTGTTGGCCACCAGGTATTTGCGGGCGGCGGCCTGCACCTGTTCTGGGGTAATGGCGGAGAGTTTCTCCACCATGGCATCTGCTTCCTGCCAGCTGCGGCCGATGGCCTCCATGCGGCCGATCTGGTTGGCCTGGCTGGAGATGGAATCCTGCTGGTAGATGATGCCGGAAATGATCTGGGCCTTGACCCGTTCCAGTTCCTCCGGGTCCGCCAGTTCGGTCTGCAGTGTTTCAATCTGGTCGTTAAAGGCAAGCTCCAACTGTTCGATGGAATAGCCCTCCGCGGGGACACCGCTGAAATAGAACAGGGTGTCCCCCAGGGAGAAACCGCCGTAACCGGCTCCGGCGCTGGCCGCGATGCCCTGGTTGCGCACCATGTGGGTTTCGATGCGGGCGCTGTAACCGCCGTCCAACACCCCTGCCAGCATGCGCAGGGCATAGACATCGGTTTCGTCTGCTGCGGTGTTGATGCCGGGCACGTTGTAGCCCACATACAGTGTGGGAATCTTGGCGGGAATGGCGACCTCAATGCGGCGTTCCCCGTTGCCGGGCACTTCCCGGTTGAGGGGGCGCTTGGGCAATTCTCCCCGGGGAATGGGGCCGAAGTAGCGGGCCGCCAATTCAAACACCTCCGGTGCCTTCACGTCACCTACCACCACCAGGATGGCGTTGTTGGGCATGTACCATTTTTTGTACCAGCTGCGGGCGTCCTGGGCGGTCATGTTGTCCAGGTCATGCATCCAGCCGATCACCGGGTTGTGGTAGCCGGAGGACAGGTAGGCCGCTGCCATGAAACGCTCATAGGCCACCGAATTGGGCTTGTCATCGGTGCGCAGGCGGCGTTCCTCTTTCACCACTTCGATCTCTTTGGTGAAGGCCGTGTCCGGCATGATGGCGTTCTGCATGCGGTCTGCCTCCAGCTCGATGGAGAGGGGCAGGTTGGTGGCGCTCATCAGCTGGTAATAACCGGTGTAATCGTAGGAAGTGAAGGCGTTCTCGCTGCCGCCGTAGCGGGCGATCAGCTTGGAAAACTCGCCGTCGGGAACCTTGTCGGTGCCTTTGAACATCAGGTGTTCCAGCACGTGGGACACCCCGGTCACGCCGGCGTGTTCATAACTGGAGCCCACCCGGTACCAGACCTGGGACACCATCACCGGCGCCCGGTGGTCTTCCCGCACGATGATCTTCATGCCGTTGTCCAACGTGTGGGTGAAGGTGCGTTCGGCGGCGGAGGGGCGGGCCGCGCTGTCGTTGGCGGCCCAGGCGGAGTTCAATGCCGGCGCCAGGCAGAGTGCCAGGCCCAGGGGCAGAAGGTATCGAGATGCAACGTTTGCCATGATGTCCAATTTCGTTCGGTAATGGATGCTTGGGGTTATGGTAACGGATTAAGACCTTGATCGGACACAGAAATTCCCTGGCCAAAATACTGAATATATATACAGATAAGGCTCGCCTAATCCGGTGGTTATGGTTACCATACTAGCAAACAAATCCCATCCACTGACTGTTCGTACTGCGACCCGTGAAGCCGTTCCAGGAATTTGCCGAGCTCTTCCAAATACTGCAAACCCAGTCCCCCGGGGACCTGTTGGTCCTTACCCCCAACAAGCGTTTGAGCCGCTTTTTGCGCGACGGTTACAACCAGTTTCAGGCCACCCGCCAGCCCGGTACAGCCTGGGCCACGCCCACTTGTTATTCCCTGCAGGGATGGTTGCAGCAGGCCTGGGAAGCCCTGGCCCTGCGCCCGCAACATCCTTTGCTGCAGCGGATGCCCCTGGCCCCCATGCAGGAACGTATCCTGTGGCAGCGGGTGGTGGCGGAGCACCCGGAAACACCGCCCCTGTTGAGCACCCGGGCCACCGGCAATCATGCCATGGAGGCCTGGCGCCTGCTGCGGCAGTGGGGGCTGCCGGTGCCCACCGACGGCGACAGTAACGGGCGCATCTTCGCCGCCTGGTGCGACGCCTTCAATGGCGAATGTGAGCAGCGGGGTGTGCTGTCCCAGGCCCAGGTGGCCGAGGTGGTGAGCGCCTGTCTGCAGGAGGGCGTGCTGCCTGCCCCTGCCACCGTGATGCTGTACGGCTTTGACGAAATGACGCCCCAGTTCAAGGGGCTGCTGCAGGCCATGAGCGCCCAGGGCAGTCAGGTGGAGGAGTTGGACTGGCAGGCGCAGGCGCAGCAGAGCGTGCGTTATGAGTTCAGTGACGAGGAAGCGGAAATCGAAGCGGCGGCCCTGTGGGCCCAGGCCCGCATCCAGGACAATCCCCAGCAGCGCATTGCCGTGGTGATTCCCAAGCTGGCGCAACTGCGGGAAGCGGTGGAGCGCATTTTCACCCGCGTGTTCGAGCCCCAGTACATTCTGCCGGGTCAGCCCCAGCATGCCCCCGGTTTTAATATTTCGGCTGGTCAGCCTATGGACGGGGTGCCGGTGGTGGCTGCTGCCTTGAACGTGCTTGCCTGTCAGCGCGGGCTGCTGGATATCGAAGCGGTGTCCCAGTTGCTGCGTTCCCCCTTTGTGGGCAGCAGTGGGGAACTGCCGGAACGGGCGCGGCTGGATCGGGAGCTGCGGCAGGGGGATCTCAGCCTCAGCCTGGCGCAGTTGCTGCGGGAACTGGGGCGTCGGGAGGGCGCCGCCGGGGCGCAGTATCGGTTTCGCTGTCCGGACCTGCACGCCGCCCTGGAGCGGCTGGACCAGCTGCGCCAGAGTGCCCCCAAACAGCAACGGCCCAGTGAGTGGGCACCCTGGTTTCTCCAGTTACTGACGGTGATGGGCTGGCCCGGGCAGCGTACGCTGGACACCCTGGAATTCCAGCAGGTGCAAGGCTGGCAGGAGGCACTGCAGGCGTTTGCCGGACTGGATGCAGTGTGCGGGGCTATCGATGGCGGCACGGCGTTGCAGTACCTGACGGTGTTGTTGAAGCACAACAGTTTTCAGGCCCAGACCAAAACTTCCCCCATCCAGATCCTGGGGGTGTTGGAGGCCGCCGGCCTGCCCTTTGATCATCTCTGGCTCATGAACATGGACGATGAAACCTGGCCGCCGGCGCCGGACCCCAATCCTCTGTTGCCCCTGGGTTTTCAGATTGAACACGGCATGCCGCAATCCTCGTCCCAGCGGGAACTGGAGTACGCCCGCCGTCTGTTGCAGCGCCTCAGCAGCAGTGCCCCGATGGTGGCCTACAGCCACAGCCGACTGCAGGAGGACAAGCAGCTGCGGGCCAGCACCCTGGTGAGTGCGGTGCCCCTGCAGCCGTTCACCCTGAGCGCACCAGAATCCTTCGCCGGGCAACTGTTCCGGCAACGGGAGATCGAGACTTCCCTGGAAAGTTGTGGCCCCAAGGTGGTGGACGCGGCGACCATTCGTGGTGGTACCGGCATCCTCAAGGATCAGGCCGCCTGCCCGTTCCGCGCCTTTGCCCGCCACCGCCTGCACGCCGATGAGATGCCGCTGCCGGCCATGGGGTTGGACGCCCTGGAGCGGGGCAACCTGTTGCACAAGGTGATGGAGCTGATCTGGCGCCGGTTGCGGCATCAGCAACGGCTGCTGGAATTGTCCGAGGCGGATTTGCAGGATTTGATTGCCCGCAGCATTGAGGCCTCCCTGCAGGCCTTTGCGTTCCGCCATTCCGTGGGCAACCGCCTGCTGCAGATTGAAAGCCAGCGGCTGGCGACCCAGGTGCGGGCGTTTCTGGAACTGGAAAAGCAGCGGGCGCCGTTCAGTGTGGTGTTCAACGAGGGTCGCAAAACCGTGAAGCTGGGCAAGTTGCCCCTCAACATTCGCTACGACCGGGTGGACCGTCTTGAGGACGGCAGCCTGTTCGTATTGGACTACAAAACCGGGCGCCAGGAGATTCGTTACTGGGAGGGGGAGCGGCCCGATGAGCCCCAGGTGCCGCTTTATTGTGTGGCCAATAGCGGCAAGGTGAGCGGTGCCGCCTTCGGCCAGATCACCGCCGATGAGATTGCCCTTAAAGGCATCGCCGGGGATGTCTCGGTGGCGCCGGGCATGAAAGGGCCGGAGGCCCTGATGCAGACAGAACAGCGTCACACAGACCAGGCCCAGGCCAAGACAATCGGAGACTGGGCAGCCCTCGTCGAACACTGGCGTGCCGTGCTGGAAAAACTGGCGCAGGAATTCATGGCTGGCGCGGCGGCGGTGGACCCAAAAAAAGCCGGGGTCACCTGCCGTTATTGCGAATTCAAACCCCTGTGCCGGATTCAGGATCAGCAGGCACAGCACGGTAGTGAAGATGATGGCTCTGATGCCGGGGGGGAACGTTCATGAGCACACAACGTCGCCCGTCTGACTGGGAGCAGCGTCAACAGGCCTTGGACCCGGAACAATCCTTTATCTGTGAAGCCCCTGCCGGCAGTGGTAAAACCGAGCTGCTGACCCAGCGCTTCCTGAATCTGCTGACCCGGGTGGAGCGGCCGGAGCAGGTGCTGGCCATTACCTTCACCCGTAAGGCGGTGGGGGAAATGCGCGAGCGGATTCTCAGCGCCCTGCAGTCCGCCACTGGCCCGCAGCCCGGGGAAAGCCACAAACAGCAGACCTGGCAGCTGGCCAGTGCGGTGTTGCAGCGGGACCGGCAGCGCCAGTGGTCGTTGCTGGACAATCCCAACCGTCTGCAGATCAAAACCTTCGACAGCCTGTGTGCCTTTCTCACCAACAGCATGCCCTTGGAGTCCGCCATCGGCTCCAAACCCCAGATCAGCGACGACAGTGAGGTGATTTACCGGCGGGCGGTACAGGCGTTGCTGGCCACCCTGGAATCCGCTGAACCCTGGAGCGAGGCGCTGGCCACCCTGCTGCAGCAGATGGACAACCGCTTCGCCCGGCTGGAGGAGCTGCTGATGCAAATGCTGACGCGGCGGGAAGAGTGGTTGCCGTTGCTGGGCTATTCCTTTGGCCAGCAGCTGGACCCGCAGGCAGTGCGGGCCTCGTTGGAGCACAACCTGGGCAGCATCATTCGGGACTCGGTGGCGAAAATGCACGAGCTGATCCCGCCGCCCCTGCAACGGGAGTTGCTGGCACTGGCCGGATTTGCCGCTGCCAACCTCAAGCGCATGCAACTGGATTCACCCATTCTGCACTGCCTGGATCTGGATCTGGATCACGCGCAGCAAAGCCTGCCCGGCTGGACTGAAGCAGACCTGCCTCGCTGGCAAGGCATCATCACTCTGCTGACCACCGCCAAGGGGGAGTGGCGCAAGGCTGTCAACAAGAACACCGGTTTTCCCCCCGGCGACAACGCCCAGGAAAAGCGGGAATTCAAGGCCCGCAAGGAACAGTTGCTGGAACTGATCGGGCAGCTGCAGGCCGTGGAAGGCCTCGACGACGCGGTGGCGGACATGCTGGTGCTGCCGCAGCCGCATTTCAGCGCCGAGCAATGGTGTCTGCTGGATGCCCTGACCCAGGTGTTGCCGGTGCTGGCGGCGCAGCTGCTGCTGGTGTTTCAGGAAACCAACAGCCTGGACTTTGCCGAAATCAGTATCCGTGCACGCCGGGCGCTGGGCGCCCTGGACGACCCCAGTCAACTGGCGCTGAAAATGGATTACCGGCTGCAGCACATTCTGGTGGACGAGTTTCAGGACACCTCCGCCAGCCAGGTGCAGTTGCTGAATCAGCTCACCGCCGGTTGGCAGCCCGGTGACGGCCGCACCCTGTTTTGCGTGGGGGATGCCATGCAGTCCATTTACGGATTTCGCGGTGCCAACGTAGGCCTGTTCCTGAATTGCCGGGAACAGGGCCTGGAAAACGTGCCCCTGACCCCGTTACGGTTGACCACCAACTTCCGTTCCCAGGCCGGGGTGGTGGAGTGGGTGAACCGTGTTTTCCAGCGGGCGTTTCCGACCGCCAATGACATTTCCACCGGCGCAGTGACCTATTCCCCCTCCGACGCCTTCCACCCGCAACAGGATGAGCGTTCCGTGTGGGTGCATGGCTTTGTGGAAAGTGAAGACCACGACGGCCGCGCCGAGGAAGCCCGGGTGATCCTGGAGCTTATTCAAACCAGCCGCGACCGGCAGCCCGAGGCCAGCGTTGCCATCCTGGTGCGCAACCGGCCCCATGCCGCCCATATCCTGCCGTTGCTGAAAGCCGCCGGGATCAGTTACCGGGCCCTGGACTTGGAGTTGTTGCAGGATCAGCCGGTGATCCAGGATCTGATGGCCCTGACCCGGGCCCTGCTGCACCCGGCCGATCGCACTGCCTGGCTGGCGGTGCTGCGGGCACCCTGGTGCGGCCTGGGCCTGGTGGATCTGGAGGCCATTGCCAATCTGCAACGTCCGGAGCAGCGGGACTACGATACGTTGTTGGCGCAGTTGGAGCAGGCCATGAGCGCGGGCCCAGCCAGCCATTCGCAAGCGCAGAACGGGGATGCCGCGCCGCTGCAAAATGACTTTTTCTTTGCCCCCCGGCCGCAGCCGGGGCAGCCGTCGGGGCAGTTGCTCAGTGCCGATGGCCGGACCCGCCTGGCCCGGGTGCTGCCGATTCTGCAGCAGGCGGTTCACAATGCGGAACGCAAAACCCTGCGCAGCTGGATTGAAGGTACCTGGCTGGCATTGGGGGGGGCGGCCTGCGTGACAGACGCCGAGGCGTTGAAGAACGCCGACAAGTTTTTCGGCCTGTTGTCGGGCTGGTCCCACGGCAGTGCCATCCCATCCCTGGACAGCCTGCAAAAAGCGGTGCAAAAACTCTATGCCGCGCCGGACCCCAATGCCGATGACCGCCTGCAGATTATGACCATCCACAAATCCAAGGGGCTGGAATTCGATGTGGTGATCGTGCCGGCGCTGCACAAGGCTCCCCGCAGCGACGATCCGGCGTTACTGTTGTGGCATGAACGCCTGAACAGTCGGGGCGAGATGGAGCTGGTGATGGCCCCCATTACCGCCGTGGGGCGGGACAAACACCCCACCTACCGCCATTTGCAGACGGAAGACAGCAAGAAAAGCCGATACGAATCCTGTCGTTTGTTGTACGTGGCCTGCACCCGGGCCAAACAGGCGCTGCATTTAACCGCCCAGGTGAAAGCCGATGAGGCCCGGGCACCGGCGCTGAAAGCACCGCCCAAGTCGTCCCTGTTTTACAGTATCTGGGAGCCGGTGCAGTTGCAGGTGCAGCGTTATGACAGCACGGTGCCGTTGGTCATGCCCCACACCGGTTTTGCGCCCCGGCCGTTGCAGCGGTTGCCCCGTCACTGGCAGCCACCGCCGCTACCTACCGGCCATCTGCTGGAGCCGTTCGTGCCCCGCTATGAATACGGGGATGCCAGCAACCGGGTGGAGTTGACCTGGCAGGATGCCACCCCACGAGCGGTGGGCACCCTGGTGCACCGATATCTGCAGCACATCGGCAACAGTGGCATCCAGCGCTGGCGCGTCGATGGCATTCGCGCCCTGGAACCGGCCATGGCCGTAGCGCTGTTGGGCATGGGGGTGCCCCGTGCCCGTCTGTCTGCAGCGGTGGACAAGGTCAGCCTGGCCCTGCAGATGGTGCTGCAGGACAGCAAGGCGGAGCATTTCCTTTCCCACAAGCACCCGTTCCACGCCAGTGAGTACCCCATCACCTTTGCCAGTTCGGTGGGCCCCAAGAACCTGCAGATCGACCGGGTCTTCACCACCCCGCAGGGCACCACCTGGCTGGTGGACTACAAAACCAGTGAGCCGGAACCGGGCCAGTCCCTGGACAGCTTCATTGCTCAGGAGCTGGAACAATACCAGGCGCAACTGAGCCTGTATCAGCGGGCGCTGCAGGCGGCGGGCTTCAGCAAAGTGAAAAAGGCACTTTACTTTCCCCTGATCACCCACTGGCAGGAGGTTGGTTAATTTCCAGCTGAGCCGGGCCGGAACAAATGTTAGGATACCCGCCAACAGAGTTTCAGCAGCAGTGCAGGTCAGGGGTTTTACATGGTGGGTATCGCTCACGAACAGCAAATTTTTGGGCGCTTCTTTGAATCGACGCCGGCGTTTTTGCGCGGCCCGGATGTCCTCACTGAGCAGGCCCTGTTCGCCCGCTTCTTCGATCAGGATGCTGCCAAACAGGCCTTGCTGGCACCCCCTGCCGAGCAGGTGGTGGGTGCTGTGGCCGATGTGGCTGCCGTCCGCTCCACGCTTGAATCTGTCCCTGAGTCCGTCTCTAAATCCGCGCCCCAGCCTGCCCTCGAACATGAACGGGAACCTGTACTGGAATCTGTACTGGAACCTGCGCCGGAGCCGGTGTCCTTTTTCGCCCGGGTCAAACAGGGCCTGTCCCGCACCCGCGCCGGACTCAGTGACGGTCTGGCGGGTCTGTTGCTGGGCAAAAAAGCCATCGACGACGACCTGATGGAAGAAATTGAAACCCAGCTGCTGGTGGCGGACGTGGGTATGGACGCCACCAGCAAGATCATCGCCGCCATCACTGAGCGCATGAACCGCAAGGAACTGAAAGATTCCGACGCCCTCTACGATGCGCTCAAAGAGGAAATGGCCAAGGTGTTGCGCCGCTCCGATGACGGTGGTGGCCTGCACATTGAGAGTGGCAAGCGGCCGTTTGTGATTCTGATCGTCGGCGTCAACGGCGTGGGCAAAACCACCACCATCGGCAAACTGGCCAAGAAACTCCAGCAGGAAGGCAAGTCGGTGATGCTGGCGGCGGGGGATACCTTCCGCGCGGCGGCGGTGGAACAATTGCAGGTCTGGGGCGAACGTAACAACATCCCGGTGGTGGCCCAGCACACCGGCGCCGACAGTGCCTCGGTGATTTTCGATGCGGTGCAGTCTGCCCAGTCCAAAGGGGTGGATGTGCTGATCGCCGATACCGCCGGTCGCCTGCACACCAAGAGCAACCTGATGGACGAGCTGTCCAAGGTGAAGCGGGTGATGGCGAAACTGGACGCCAGTGCGCCCCACGAAGTCATGCTGGTACTGGATGCCGGTACCGGGCAGAACGCCCTCAGCCAGGCGGAACAATTCCACCAAGCGGTGGGGGTGACCGGGATCACGCTCACCAAACTGGACGGCACCGCCAAGGGCGGGATCGTGTTTGCCATTGCCGCCAACCTGGGATTGCCCATTCGTTACATCGGGGTGGGGGAGCAGATCGATGACCTGCGGCCATTCGAGGCGGATGAATTTGTGCGGGCATTGTTTGATCGTTGAGTTTGTTTGCTCACGCAGCTGGGTGGTTAGGATTGGCACGGAGCAGAGGTTGGGGAGTGGCGTTCAAGACCGTCAGCGGCCATGGACGGCCGCTGTCGAGCGCACAGGGATGTGCTTGTAGCGAGTCTTGAACGCCACTCCCCGGCCTCTGCGGAAGTAAGATATAACGCTATCTGGATTCTATGATTCACTTCCAAAAAGTCAGTAAACGCTACGACAATGGTAAAGACGCCCTGCTCAACGTCAGTTTCGAGCTGGACCAGGGTGAGCTGACCTTTCTCACCGGGCATTCCGGGGCGGGCAAAAGCACCTTGCTGAAACTCATCATGTTGATCGAGCGTCCCAGTGGCGGCCGCATGGTGGTGTGCAACCAGGACGTGTCCAAGGTGGGGCGTTCCGCCATTCCTTACTATCGCCGCCAGATCGGCATGGTGTTCCAGAACCACCAACTGCTGTTCGACCGCACGGTGTACGATAACGTGGCCCTGCCCTTGATCATCGCCGGTTACCGGCCGCGGGAAACCGGGCGCCGGGTGCGGGCCGCCCTGGATAAAGTGGGCCTGCTGGACAAAGAGAACCTCAATCCCATTGCCCTCTCCGGTGGTGAGCAGCAACGGGTGGGCATCGCCCGGGCGGTGGTGAACAAGCCCCAGATCCTGATCGCCGATGAGCCCACCGGCAACCTGGACCCGGCATTGTCTGCCGAGATCATGGACCTGTTCGACCAGTTCTCCCAGGTGGGGGTGACGGTGCTGATCGCCACCCATGACCTGGGCCTGATCGCCCGCTACGACCACCGGCTCTTGTCCCTGGATTCCGGCCAGTTGCTCAGTGACGGCACCGATCACATCCCCGCCGACCCGGACCACAGTATCTACACCGGGAGCTACTGATGAGCCAGACCACTGCTTCCAATCAGGCCCCGAAAGGCGCCACTACGGCCCGCACCACCTTCAAGCAGCGCTTTCAGAGCTGGCGTGAGCACCACAAAGAAGTGGCCCTGGAAAGCCTGCGCCGCCTGCTGGTTACACCCTTGCCGACGTTAATGACCATCCTGGTGATTGCCATCGCCCTGAGCCTGCCCGCCGGGCTCTATGTGATGCTGAAGAACGCCGAATCCATCAGCAACGATTGGGACGGCAGCGCCCAGATCTCCCTGTTCCTCAGTTTCAAAACCTCGGCGGAACAGGGGCGGAAGCTGGCGGACGACCTGGCCAAACGCCCGGATGTGAAGCGCACCGAGTACATTTCCCGCGAGCAGGCTCTGGCGGAGTTCGAAGAGCAGAGTGGTTTTGGTGATCTGCTGCAGGAGCTGGGGGAGAACCCGCTGCCGGCGGTGGTGGTAGTGTACCCTGCGGTTACCGATCTGGAGGCAGCGGAAAAGCTGCGTCTGGATCTGGCCCAAAAAGGGGAAGTGGACCTGGCGCAACTGGACGCCCAGTGGGTCCAGCGCCTGTATGCCATTCTGGACCTGGGGCGGCGCCTGGTGGTGGCACTCAGCATCGGCCTGGCCTTGGCGGTGCTGCTGGTGATCATCAACACCATTCGCCTGGCCATCGAAAGCCGCCGGGATGAGATCATCATCGTCAAACTGGTGGGGGGCACCGACGCCTTTGTGCGGCGCCCGTTCATGTACACCGGCCTCTGGTACGGCCTGGGGGGCTGTGTGGTCGCTCTGCTACTGATCCAGACGGTGCTGTGGTGGCTGGATGAGCCGGTGCGGGCGTTATCGGAACTCTATCGCAGCCAGTTTCAACTCAGTGGGCTGGGGCTGGAGGTGTCCTTCCTGATGCTGGTGGGCAGCATTGCCATCGGCCTGATAGGCGCGCGCCTGGCAGTGAGCCAACACATTCGCGCCATCGAGCCGGGTTAGTCGCATCCATGCATTGAACTCACACGGCCTTGCCGTAGGGCACAAGATAAAAGTCCTTGAATATCTTGTCATACTCCGACATTGACCAATATTGCGTGAACCAGGTAGTGAATTTGTCCTGGCTGGGAAACCAGAATTCACCGTAATTTGGGTCAAAGAAGGTGACGTCGGCCTTCCCTACATAGGCCGCCATGGCGTGCCCCACCTGGCTATTGTTGTGCTGGCCCTTGATGACAATCAGCACATAGGACCCTCCCAGGGTATTGAGAAATTTCTTGTGTAACCGATTAGCCAGGCAGAAGCCGTTAGCACCGGTTCCAATGCGGGCGTTTTGGTTGCCCAGAAAGGACGCACTCACCATTTGGCGCCGTTTTACATCATACAGCTCCAGATAGCGGTCGGTTACATAGTCCTGATAGGTCAAACCCAGAGTGTATTTGTTTTTCGTGGTGGGGTTACCCAGGGAAGTAAAGCGGGCTCCGGGTGAGGTATCGGTACAGTTGTGCATCAGTTGCAGCACTGCTGCCTTGTTTACCGTTGTGGTTCCAGGCAGGAACAGCCAGTTCCACAGGCTGTCGTCATTGGCATGTTGCGCAATCCATTTGGCTGACAGCGCCTGACAAATACCACCTGCTGTCAGTGGGGACTGTTTGATTATGTCATCGGTGCCCCGGTTACCCTGCGAATACTCAATGTAGCAACCGGACTGCTCCAGGCAGGTGAAGTTAATTAAGCTGCTTCTGCTCATGTTATTTCCTTAATGTATCAAGTGAATGGGTGTAATCCTGATACGGTGTCTAAATGGACAAAGTTGCAGGTGCAGTTGCTGGACGGTGCAGTTGAAGGGCAAAACGGGATCTTGAACCCTCTTCAAATGAAGTGTGTAATCGCTTACTATCATTGCGTGTCGCAAGATATGTGGGGGTGTTGGTGGTTGCTGCGATTTTTGTTAAAAAATACCAAATCCGACCCTTGAAGACCTTGAAAATGGCCCAAGGAAGCCCCAACAATAACAGTCCTGAGAATGATCCCGCCCCTGGGGAATACCACGGAATCAGGGAACTTTTGGCGGAATTAGCACTCAAATGTCCGGAGTGCTAAACTCAGTCAGACCCAATGGAGGTTTAACTATATGAACACTGCCCTTCAACCTGCTTTTGTCACCGCGCCCGGGGTCAACCTTGAGGCCTATGTGCAGTCCGTGCAGACTGTGCCGGTACTGAGTGCAGAAGAAGAAAAGGCACTGGCTGAAAAACTGTATTTCGACGGCGATGTGGATGCCGCCCGCCAGCTGGTATTGTCCCATCTGCGCTTTGTGGTGCACATCGCCAAATCCTATAACGGTTACGGTCTGCCCCAGGCGGATCTGATCCAGGAAGGCAATGTGGGCCTGATGAAAGCGGTCAAGCGCTTCGACCCCACCGTGGGCGTGCGGCTGGTATCTTTCGCCGTGCACTGGATCAAGGCCGAGATTCACGAATATGTACTGCGTAACTGGCGCATCGTAAAAATCGCCACCACCAAAGCCCAACGCAAACTGTTTTTCAATCTGCGCAGCCAGAAAAAACGTCTGGGCTGGATGAGCAGCGACGAGATCAATGCCATTGCCGCAGACCTGGGAGTGGATGCCTCCGACGTGCGGGAAATGGAAGGTCGCCTCGGTGCCTACGACGCCTCTTTTGATGCGCCGGTGGATGCCGATGATGAAAGCGCTGGTCAGGCGCCCGTGTATTACCTGGAAGACCGCTCCATGGACCCGGCCGCCATGCTGGAAGCGGACGATTGGGAAACTGCCCATAACGAACGCTTGTATGAAGCTCTCACCACGCTGGATGAACGCAGCCGCGATATCCTGCAGCGGCGCTGGTTTGATGAGGACAAAGCCACTCTGCACGATCTGGCGGCCAAGTACGATGTGTCTGCAGAGCGCATCCGCCAGTTGGAAAAGAACGCCATGAAAAAGCTTAAGGCCCACATGCTGGAAGCCTGAGGCGATCACTGGAAACGGCCATTAAGGGCTGTCAAAAGGCTGATCTTACGATTGGCCTTTTTTTATTTACGCAGTGTAATAAACCTTAACTGAAATCGCCCTGATTAGGCGGTATACTCAATTCTGTTTTGCTTCGGCTTTGTATTTTTTCTAGGGATTACAGATGAAGTTTGTCCGTGTTGCTGGCTTGGCACTGGCCGCTTTAGTATGCGTCGTATTCGCTGACGATGCCATGGAAGCCACCAAAGGGGTGTTCACGACCCAGATTGCAGAGAGCGGCTCCGCGCTGGACGGCCTGTGGGTGTCCAACTGTTATGCGTTCGAGGGAACCTATCAGGTTCGGACCTTTGAGTTTGTGCTGGATCACCTGGCCACCATCACCACCATCAGTTACCCCGATGCCCTCTGCGCGGAGCAGCCTTCGGGGTCCACCGTAATTTCCGCCACCTGGGATTTGGGGGATACCCTGGTCACCGAGGAAGGCCTGTTGGCCTATCGGCTGGACGTCCTGCTCAAAGCCGGGCCGCGCCAGGAACTCACCACCGTCAAACAAGTGGTGCATTTTCAGAATCAATCCTTCATCCTCGGTATCGGCAGCCAGTTGAACCGCTATCCTGAACGCCTGGATTGGGAAATTCATTACTCCCGATTTACTCTATAGGATCTGCGGGCAGACGGCCCTGGCATCAGGGTAAAAACTCCGGTGTGATCACATCCTTGGCGGCAAGGGGTTTGGTAATCACACCTTTGCTCCTGAAAAAATCAATGTACAGGCTGGTGACCTGGTAGAGAGACGTTATCTCCTCCGGTGCCGCAAACAGTGTCCTGTTACCCTCGGTGGTCATGAGTTTGATGCCTTCAAGGTTGACGGTGTTGGGCATCAGGAGCAGGTTCCGTTCTGCAATCCGATTGCCGTCATGCCGATGCCCGAGCCACCACTCCGCTGCTTTCAGCCAGGTTTTTACGAATGCTTTAGCCGCTGCCGGCTGCGCTATCAAATCCGGGTGGAAGACCACAGCATCCGGTATCAATCCGGGGGTTGCCGCGCTGCTGAAGACGACCTGCGCGTTGTAGTACGCGGATGCTTCCGACACATAGGGTTCCCAAGAGTGCGCAATGTCCACTTTGCCGGTGGACAGCAAGTGACTGGCCCGTGAGGCTTCCTGGTGTACCAGTATGATGTCTTTGGGGTTGGTATTGTGCTGGCGCAAGAACTCGGTTACGAAAAGTTCGCCGAAGCCATTGAGATTGGTGCCAATTTTTAGCCCTTTGAGGGAATCCGGCAAAGGTTTCAGGGAGATCAACGCATCGCCGCCGGCGGATTCATCCGAGATCATTGGCACCCGCAGTCCCGGCAGTTTTTCCGTCAGGGCGAATACGTCCCCAAGTGCGACGCAGATGACCTGGGTTTCGCCGTTGACAAAGTCCTGCAGCATTTTGTCGGTGTTTTCGGGTAGGAAATACTCTACCGCCAAGCCGTTTTCCCGGAACCAGCCCTTTTCCTTGGCGATGACCACCGGGTAGTAACCTGGCCACAGGTCAATCCCTACCTTGATGGGGGTCAGTTCCTTGCTGACTGCGGTCGTGGCCAGGATCATGGCCAGCATCAGCACAAACAGATGATACGGTTGAGCCGTTTGCTTCCGTGGCATTTTGAGAATTCCCTTCAGCATCATCATACCCAGTAAAGTAAGCATGCATTTGGCGAAATTATAGGCGTAAATACCAGCGAAAAGCCAGCTACACCGCGCGTGTCACCCGGATCGATTGGGCAGCCGGATGGTAAAACAGGTACCTTTGCCTGTTTCGCTTTCGACGTCAATGCTGCCAGCATGCTTTTCGATGATGCCATGAGAAATGGACAAACCGAGCCCGGTACCGATGTCCATTGGTTTGGTGGTATAGAACGGATCAAAGATGCGTTTAAGAATAGGCTCAGGAATGCCACAACCATCATCTTCCACTCGAATGTAAGTATGATGTTCGTCCTGGTGGCTTCGGATCGCGATATTGCCACGCCCCTCTATGGCTTGGGATGCATTCATAATCAGATTTACAAAAACTTGCGACAGCTGTGCGGCATTGCCGGGGATTGGCCTGCTGGCCGCCAGGTCTTTGCTCAGCTCAACGTGGTACTTAAGCTCATTCCAGATCATTTTCAAAGCATCCTCAATGATTTTATCAATCTCCACCCGTCCCAACTCGTCCGAATCCACACGGGCGAAATTCTTCAGGCTCATGACGATTTCCTTGACGCGGGAGAGACCTTCACTGGAATCCTGTATGACCTGTTCTATGTCTTCGAGAATGAAAGCAAAGTCATGCTGTTGTTTCACCTGATTAATATTTGAAATGATCGTGCCGGAGTCCTGGTTGATATCACCTGCGATTTCTACCAGCCCTTCATATTCGTTATACAGTTTGAGGAACGCCTGCATATACTCCTGCAAAGTGTCGATGTTGGACATGACGAAGCCAACAGGATTATTTATCTCATGGGCAACGCCGGCTGCAAGTTGTCCGATGGACGCCATCTTTTCAGAATGTACCAGCTGTGACTGGGTTGCCTTGAGTTGATCGTGGGCCTGTTTTATCTCCAGATAATTTTTTTCCAGTTTGTGGTGAGCGTCGGAGCGCTCCAGCATCACACCGATCTGTGCAGCGGCAGCCATGGACAACGTCAGATAGTTTTCGCTTTCCTTGGTCCAGCCGCTGACGCCAAACTCAACGACTGACTCCAGCTTTCCGTTTTTGCGGATCGGAAAATACACCAGCCAAAGTGCTTGAGTTTCGGTGTGTGGTGTAGCCTGCCCACTCTTGACTTCTATTACATTGGTTCCCTCCATCACTTTTTGACCGACGATGTCATCTGGTGAAAAACAACGTTGGCCAGACAGTTGTGACAGGGTTAAATCGGAGTACTCATCATGCGGTAAATAGCAAATGGGTGATGCGCTGAGGTTGCCGGTTTCGATTGCCTGCTTATTGCGAAGAAATACCATGCCATAGTCAGCTTCGAGCAGTTGCCCCACCGCATCTGTAAATACTTTTAAAACCGCGTCCCGTTCCAGGCGTAGCTCTGCCATTTGTGCCATGTTAAGCAGCAGTTCCAGGCCCCGTTTCTGGGATGCGATGGACGAGAACTGATAGCGAATCATATTGATGCTGCTGTCCACTTCACGTACTTTCTCATCCAGTGCCTTTTCGGCACGTAAGCGTTTTGAGCGCTCTTCTTCAAACGCGGCTTTGTAATCCACGAGGAACTCCAGTGTCGTTGGGGATCGGGCTCAGTCGAGTTACTTCCTGCACCAGCTCGGCATTGGCAAAGGGTTTGGGCAGTACTACATTGGCACCGAGCTCGATGGCGTGCTTCAAGCTGGACTCATCGGCTCCGGATGCCACCAGAACTTTTGTGCTTTTCAGTGATTTTTCCTGGCGCACGAACTTGAGTACGGCGAAGCCATCCACACCAGGCATTTTTAAGTCGAGTATAATTAGGTTTGGCTTCAGGCTGAGTAACTTGATTCCGGCGTGAAATCCATCAGTGACCACTTCTACCGTATAACCGGTTCGGCGCAGCACCCTTTCATAGGAGCGTGCCACTTCAATCTGATCATCAATGACCAATATGAGAGCCGGGTTAAGTGGTTGCAAATTCATGGGAATTGGAATGTCGCTGCACTCAAGAAACTCAACAAAGTCCTCAACCAGAATGCGATGATCACCGCGTCCTGGAAGTCTGTGTGCTTTGAGTAAACCTTTCTCTACCCATCGAATGACCGTTCTAAAATTGACGCCACACAATGCAGCGGCTTCTCCGGTGGTCAATGTTTTCATACCGTAACCTCTTTCTTCTGAGAGAAATAATAACTAGCGCTTGTCACTTTACAAAAGAAGTATTCGAAATAAATATTAGACAGGTTAGACAGGTTGAGCCATTTTTTAAGGTGTAAGAAATAAAGCGACGTGAAGGAGTAGTGGCGATGAGCGATGTGAATCCTTTGAGAGTATTGCTGGTGGATGATGAAGGCAATATGTTGTCCGCGCTAAAAAGGATGCTGCGGGGTGAGGCTTATGACGTCAGCACCTTCAATAATCCGTTGCAGGCCTTGGAGGCGATACAGGCTGAGGAGTTTGACGTCATCGTCTCTGATATGCGGATGCCGGAAATGAGTGGTGCGGATTTTCTGCTTGAAGCGGCGACGCTGTGGCCTGACACGCCCAGAATACTGCTGACCGGATATTCTGATCAGGACTCCACTGTGCGTGCGATCAACGAAGCCAAAATTTTTCGTTACGTGGAGAAGCCCTGGGATAATGACGAATTGCGGTTGTTGATCAACGAGGCGGGAGAAAATCACCGTACGGTTCAGAGGCGTCGTGCTACCCGCCAGAATTTATTGAAGAAAAATCTGGCGTTGAAGGTGAAAACAAAAAACTTACATGACGATCTTGAGCGCAATGAAGCGGAGCTGGCGCAGGCCGCCATGTTTGTGGATTTGGCTCAGGATGAACTTCGTCACAGCTATGAAACGTTTATCAAAGCGTTCGCGAATATTATCAATTTGAAAATTGGCAATGAATCCCAACTCAGCCTGCGCATTCAGGAGCACTGCAATATGGTGGCAAAAGCCATGGAGTGCTCAGATGCAGAGGAAGAGGCCATTCGGAATGCTGCACTGCTTTATCAACTGGGAAAGATCTTTCTTCACGACAGTATGCTGCGCCAGGCGTTTTGCGACTTGTCGGAGGCTGACCAGGCACGCTTTCGACAACATGCCGTGCTGGGTGAGCAGGCGTTGATGCCCATCAGTGCGTTGGAATCCTGTGCCAAGATCATTCGTCACCAAAATGAATGTGTGGACGGTAAAGGCTATCCTGACGGGCTCAAAGGTCCGGCAATTCCGCTGGGTTCGCGCATCCTGAAAGTGGTAATCGACTTCAACCAGTACCTTGGAGGGTTAATAACCGGCAAAGCTGAGACACTGCAGACCACCATCAAATACATGAAGCAACATGTCAGCAGCAAGTATGACCCTGCGGTACTTAAACAGTATCTGTCCATACTGGAAGGCGGCAATGCTCACCTGGTGTTTGAGAACGAGCAGTTCATCAAAACATCATACCTTACTCAGGGAATGTCAGTGTCGCGCGATCTGCACAATCATGATGGAATACTTCTGCTGTCCAAAGATACCAAGCTGTCTGAAGATCTGATCAAAAAGCTGAAACTATACGAGAAACGTAACCAGATTGAGCTGCTGGTGCCGGTTAGTACCAGCAAAGGCGTTGTGGAAACGACGTTGGTGCAGGATGCATCGGCAGCGGGGCAAGGCTAAACAACTCGTTGTTTGCGTACCGAGGCATAATAGATCAGCGGAATCACCACCAACACCAGTACCGTGGAAAACAACAGGCCGCTGACGATGGTGGCGGCGATGGGGCCCCACAGCAGGGACTTGCCGCCCACCCCCACCGCCAGGGAGAACAGCCCGGCGATGGTGGTGGTGGAGGTGATCAGAATCGGCACCACGCGACGGCGGCCGGCGTAGATGGTGGCGTGCAGGGGGCTCATGCCCATTTGCAGGCGACTGTTGGCGGCGGACATCAACACAATGGCGGAATTCACCGAGATACCTGACAGGGCCACCACGCCGTACATGGAGGTGAAACTCAACGGGTTGTTGGTGAGCACCAGGCCGAACACCACACCGATGAAGGCCAGGGGCACCGAGACCAGAATCATCAGCGGTTGCAGATAGCTTTTGAATTGGGTGCCCAGAATCAGATAAATCAGGCACAGCCCCATGACAAACAGATTGATGATGCCGCTGAGGTTTTCCTCGATGTCATCCAGCACGCCGGAGAAGTCCAGGTCGACACCGGGATGTTGGCCGCGAATGGTATTCCAATACTCCCGAATCAGATCGTTGGCCGCCACCACATCCAGTTGGCTTTCGTCGATGTCACCGTTGATGGTGATGGAACGTTTGAAATTGTAGTGACGAATGTTCTGGTAGCCGGAACCGTATTCCGCCTGCAACAGGGTACTGAGGCGCACCGTGCCGCCGTTGGTGGTGGTGAGTGTGGTGCTCAACAGGTTGTCCAGATTGTCTTCGCCATCGGTACGGGCCAGCAAGCGGATGTCCACTTCCTCACCGAAGTTCTGATAGCGACCGATCAGCAGGCCGTCCACCCGGCTTTGCAGGGCGCTGGTCACCACCTGGGGCGCGATGCCGGCCCGCTGGATGGCGTCGCCGTCCAGGGTCAGCTTCAACTGCGGACTGCCGGTTTTGAAATCCGTGTTGATGTTTTTGAAACGCGGGTCCGCCTGCAGGTGGGCAGAGATCTTGTCCACCACGTCCTGAATGTCTTCGAAGCGATCACCGCGCACCTTGACGCTGATGGGTTGGCCTACCGGCGGACCGTCCTCCAGCACCAGCACCGAGACTTTGGATTCCCCCAGCTGTTCCCCCACCGCAGCTTCTACGGCCGCAATCAGACTGTAGGTATCGCGCATGTCACCACGAATGGGGTTAAGACTGATGAAGGCCTGGCTGTAATTCTCGCCAAAATACGGTTCAGTCTGGGTGAACATGATGCCGCTGTAGGCCACCGTGGCCCGGACTTCTTCCGGTTCCAGCACTGCCAGGGCCTTTTGTTCCACCTGTTCCGCCACGGCCATGGATTCATCGATGGTGTAACGGGTCGGGGACTCCACGTTGATATACAGCACCCGATAGGGATCGGCGGCGAAAAAATTCACCTGGATGACGCCGCTGGCCAGCAGCAGTCCGGCCAGTACCGCCACGCCGAGTATGCCCAGCAAGGAGCGTATGGGATGGCGCATGACCCGGATCAGCAGCAGGCTGTAATAATGGCGGATGTTGCGGGAAAAATGCTGGCGCTTGCGTTGCAGCGCGGACACTTTGACAAAGTTCACGCGGAGGGCGGAGACATGGGCGGGGAGCATCCAGAACGCTTCCAGGAGGCTCACCGCCAGGGCGATGCACACCACCAGGGGAATCACCCGCAGGAAATCCCCCATAAAACCGGGCAGCAACATCAATGGCAGAAACGCGGCGATGGTGGTGAGCACGGAAGTGAACACCGGCGCGGCCACTTCCTGCAGCGCTTCGATGGCGGCGTCCATGGCGGAGCCACCCTGTTGCAGGCGGTAATAAATGGTTTCCACCACCACCACGGCATCGTCCACCAGCATGCCCAGGGCAATCACTACCCCCAGCAGCACGGTGTTATTCAGGCTCATGTCCATGGCGTGCAGAATGAAAAACGTGGCCGCGAGAGTGAAGGGAATGCCGATGCCGGTGAGCAGGGCGATGCGGCCCCCGAGAAACACAAACACCACCAGGATCACCAGGCTGAGACCGATGCCGGCGTTCCATTGCATGGTACGGATGGCATCTCGGGTGCTGATGGTTTGGTCGTCCACCAGTTCCAGATGATAACCCTGCGGGACCACCACATCCTGCTCCCGCTCGATGAAGTGGTTGAGGTTGTCCAGCAGCTGCAGGGTATTGGCCTGTTCCTGTTTGGTGATGTTGAACATGATGGCGGGCCGGCCCTGGAAGTGAGCGAGAATGGATGGCTCGGCGCTGCTGCGATAAATCTCCGCCAGACTGCCCAGGGGCACCACTCCCTGCGCGGTCACCACCGGGAAGGCTTCCAGTTCATTGAGGGAGCTGCTGGTGCCTTCCAGTCGCACCAGCCAGCGGCCACTGGCGGTATTCAGATCGCCGATGGCCACATCGCTGAAATAGGCGCTCACGGTGGCCGCCAGGTCGTTGGGGTTGATGGCCAGGCCCAGTAATTTTTCCGGATAGAAGGCGATGTGCAGCTCCGGGTCCTCACTGCCCATCTTCAACACTTCGTCCACACCCGGCTGTCGTTCCAGGGCCAGTTTCAGGTTGGCGGCGTAACGGCGAAAGGTTTCGTCGGGGGATTGCGCGGTGAGCACCAGGCTGGCGGTGGGGAAACCGGAAGACGTGGTGATCTCGCGGATCTGGGGATCAAGGGCCTCGTCCGGCAGTTGATCGGTGTAAACGTTCTGCACTTCACGGCGTAGATCCGCCACCCGTTCGCGGAACTCGGTTTTGCTCAGCTGATTGAAACGCACCAGGATCGAGGACACGCCCTCCCGACTGGTGCTGGTGACAAAGCGCAGATCCCGTACCGTGCTGCTGATGGTGTCTTCGATGGGATCGGTGATCCGTTTTTCCACATCAATGGACGAGGCGCCGGGCAGGGCGGTGGTGATATCGATCCAGTTGAAATTGATCTCCGGGTCGCGGGCGCGGGGCATATCCTGATAGGCCAGGATGCCGAGGATGATCACCAGGCCAAACGTCAGGTTGGCCAGGACGTGATTTTCGAGAAAACGCCGCAGTAGCTTCACGGTAAAGGGTCACCTGAATTCAGTGGGCCCAGGCCCTTCACCACAATGAGCGTTTCGTCCGCCAGCTCCAAGGGTGCACTGCGGCCGGGGATGGCGTTGGGCAGGGCAATGAAACGCGCTTTGCCTTCCTGTTTGATGAATATGCCCCATTGGCCATCCCGCTTCACCACATACTGGGCGGGAACAAAGCTGCGCGGATCGGTCCACACCAGTTTTCCCGCCGTACCCGGTGGCGGCGCCTGGTCACGGAACGCCAGCCGGATCTCCTGATCCCGGGTTTCCGTATTCACAATGCCACCGCTGCGCAGCAGGGTCACCGGATAGGACTGGTCGGCAACGAACAATAACGCCGCCTGCTGCAGCTGGGACACTTCCTGCGGCTTGATCAGGGCGGACAGTTCCAGTTGCAGAGTATCCACAATGGTAATCAGAGGTGTGCCGACGGCGGCCAGCTGCCCGACGCTGGCAATACGTTGGGTGATGATGCCGTCGAAGGGGGCTTTGATCTGGCAGCGCTTCACATCCAGTTGCGCCTGTTGCAGGTTGATACGGGCCTGCAGTTGTTCTGCCTGGCGGGCGATGGCTTCGGCGTTGGCGGTGTCCAGGCTTTCGCGGGAGGTTAAGTCTTTCTGCATCAATTGCGCGGCGCGATCCTGTTGGGTTTTGGCCAGGTCCTGGCGCGCTTTGGCGATGGTAATACCGGCTTCTGCCAGTTGCAGGGCCAGATTGAAATCGGTGCAATCCAGTTGCAGCAGCGTTTCGCCTTTTTTCACCTGTTGGCTGACGCCCACGGGAATCGCTGTGACGGTGGCCTGCAGTTGGGCGCTCAAGGTGGTGTGGTTAAGGCTGACGGCGGTAGCGGGCGCCTGGCGTGCCGGGTGCTCAGCAATCTGGGCCAGGGTGACAGTGCGCTTGTTGTCGGCGGCAAAAACAGGTTGCCCCAGGCCCATGCCCAGGGTCAAAAACAGCAGACAGAAAGCGCGCGTTGCAGTGGTCATGGCAGCCTGAATCATAAAAAAATGAACAGGCAGCATAGCGAGAGGCCTAGGACAATGCAACGCGCAAGACAAGCGCCTGCTGTAATTAATGTGTCATCAATCAGGCGGCGTGGGCGTCCTCATCGTAGTGAATGGCCTGCAAGGATTTAAGGCCGCTTTTTCGATTGGCAGCGGTTGCCATAATGCGTTCTTCGGCGCTGGCATAGCGGGCATCCCAATCCAGTACCTTGGGCGTCATCAACTTGTGCCACAGGGGAGGAATCAAGGCAACGGCAATGGTGGTGAGGTAGCCATTGATCATCATGGGCGCGTCCCGATAGGGTTGCAACGCATGATAGGGCACCTCCCCCTGGGCGTGATGATGGGAGTGCCGGGTGAGATTGAACATGGACCAGGAACTGAAGCGCTTGTTGGTGTTCCAGGAGTGGCGTGGCTGCACCGGTGTTTCCGGGTTGCGTACCATGCCGTAGTGTTCCATATAGTTCACGATTTCCAGCAAGGCCTTGCCCCACACACCGGCGGCGCTGAAAAACAACACGCCGGCCCAGCCGGCAACCCAATAAGCCGCCAGCAGGATGGTGGCACTCATCAGGTAACCGCGGATGGCAACATTGTGGATGGAGAGCAGGCGCTGGCGTTTTTTCTGCAGGCGCGCCTGTTCGATGCGCCAGGCACTGAGGTTGCCGCGCAGGGTGGAAATCACGATGTGGGCGTAAACGTTACGCCCCCGGGGTGCGGTGGCAGGGTCTTCGGTCGTGCTGACGTAGCGATGGTGACCATAGACATGTTCGATGGCGAAGTTGCTGTCGAAACTGAACGCCAGCAGCCAGCGCCCCACCCACATGGAGATCGGGTCCCAGGTGCGATGGGTCAGCTCATGGCCGGTGATGGTACCCACCATGCCGATCATCAGGCCGGTCAGGATCACACCCCAGAACAGGTTCCAGCCGCTGTTGCTGTCCCGGGCCGCCAGCATGTCATAGCCGCTAAGCTGTTGGATGAGGGCACCGTAACCCAACGGGTCCACTGCACCGGTTTGCCACAGTCCGCTCACCTGCCATAAAAAGGTGAACAGGATGAAGGCCAGTAGTGGCAACGCCAGCCACAGTTGCCAGGTGAGGATTTCCGGACGGGCGTAATCGGGCACGCTGATGTCGTCACCGAGCACGGCATCCAGCAACACGTAGCCGCAGAAAATGGCGAGGAAACCGTAGGTCATCCAGTCTCCACCCAGGGTGAGAAACAGGGCCGACAACAGGCCGATGCCGTGAAACAGAAAAAATTTAAGATAGTGGAACATGGCAGTGTCCTTATGTGCTTGATGGGGCTTGTTCTAAGTTATTGGGCGTTTGCCTGGTTGGATTGATCCAGAAACTTGTCGCTGAAACATTGCTGTGGGGGAATGCCCAGTTGCTGCAGTGTCTGTTCAGCGGCATCCAGCATGGCCGGGGGGCCACACAGATAGGCCTGACTCCGGGGATCGCAATATTGCTCCAGGTGATCAGTTACCAGGCCGCGGGCGCCGTTCCAGTTGGAAGTGGCAGGCTCTTCCGACAACACTGGAATAAACCGGAAGTCCCCCGCCCACTGCTGTTGCAGCTGTTGCAGTTCCGCCAGGCAATACAGATCCTGTTGGGTGCGGGCACCGAACAAAAAGGTGACCGGGCGTGGATTGCGGTGGGTCAGGGCGTCCTCCAGCAGGGCTTTGATGGGAGCCAGCCCGCTGCCCCCGGCGATGCAGAGGATGGGCTGGGCAGGGCTCTCCCGCAGATAAAAGTCGCCATAGGGGCCCTCCAGCTTTACCCGGGATGCCAGCACCGGGCCCTGGGCCCAGCTGGACATCTCGCCAGCGGGCACCTGGCGGATGAAAAAGCGCACCCGGCGTTGACCGGCGGCGGTGGCCGGGGTGGCGAAGGAATAACTGCGGGGGGAGTCGATGTGGCCCGGCACCGACAACCGTGCGTATTGGCCGGCGGCGTAGTGCAGGGGCAGGCTGGATTCAGGCTCCAGCTCGATGTCCAGGGCCGTAATGTCGTGGGTCAGGGCCTGCTGCGCCACCACGGTACCCCAGCAGCTGATCGGGTCCGGAGCCTGGACCGGTGGCTGGTCCAGGGCGATGTGGACCTCGCCCCTGGGCACGGACTGGCAGGCCAGGATGTAGCCCTGGTCCAGCTCCTCAGCGGACAGCACATAGGCCGATTCGGTGAGTTCCTTCACCTTGCCCCGGGTCAGCCGGCACTTGCAGGTGGCGCAACCCCCCACGCGACAGCTGTGAGGAAAGCGTATACCCTGTCGCAGGGCCGCATTGAGGATGGTTTCCTTCTCGCCCACGGGCAGCGGCGTGGGGGTGCCCTCGATGTGGAGCAGCTTGGGCTTCGAGGCTTTGAATAAACCGAACATGGCATTTCCTGTTTTTTGATAATTGTTAGATTGTCCTACAATCTAACTAAAAGATAGCCAATCTCCCTTTGAACTGCAAGCGGTGGCCACCGGGTCACGGGGAAATTTTTGTAACCGCCGCGGGTTCCGCGGGTAAAATGGCGGCACATGTGCCACAGCGTTGGGGGGAAACATGAAAATTTTCATTGTGATAGGACTGTTTGCCATGGCCCTGGGAGTGATTCTGGGGGCCTTTGGTGCTCATGGTTTGAAGGGAAAAATCGAGCCCAATCTGCTGGCGGCGTACCAGACCGGCGTGGAATACCACCTCTACCACGCTTTGGGATTGCTGTTGGTGGGGGTGCTGGCCTTTCACTTTCCCCAGGCGGCGGGCTTCAAGTGGGGCAGCTGGCTGTTGCTGTGGGGCATCCTCCTGTTCTCCGGCTCCCTTTACCTGATGGCCTTTACCGGGCTGCGCTGGCTGGGGGCGATTACCCCGCTGGGGGGCACCGCCTTCATTGTGGGCTGGGTTTGGATTGCCTGGTCTGTGATCAGATCCGTGTAAAATGTTGGCGCAAGCCTTTACGGGCTGTCATCAATTCAACACAATAGTCAGCCAGCTGAAAATGGACGTTTTATAAACGAATTAGCCATGACACAACCTACCATCACAGACAGGATCACAGTCACCGTCAACGGTGACGCGCAACAGGTGGCGGCTGGCTCCACGGTGGCCGATCTGGTGGCGTCCATGGACCTGGCCGGGCGCCGGGTGGCCGTGGAATGCAATCTGGAAATCGTGCCCAAAGCTGCCCACGCCAGCACCCGGCTGCAGGCCGGTGATGTGTTGGAAATCGTGCACGCCATCGGCGGCGGCTGAGCCGCCCCCTGCAGTCACCCATTCAAGGAATCAGGCCCATCATGACTCAGACCTTCACAGACACCCCGCTCAAAGTCGGACAACGCGAATTCCAATCCCGCCTGTTGGTGGGTACCGGCAAGTACAAGGATCTGGAGGAAACCCGCCTGGCCATCGAAGCCAGTGGCGCCGAAATTGTCACTGTGGCGGTGCGTCGTACCAACATCGGCCAGAACCCGGATGAGCCGAACCTGCTGGACGTGATCCCACCGGACCGTTACACCATCCTCCCCAACACCGCCGGCTGCTACAACGCCAAGGACGCGGTGCGGACCTGTCGCCTGGCGCGGGAGCTGCTGGATGGCCATAATCTGGTGAAGCTGGAGGTGCTGGGGGATGAAAAAACCCTGTTCCCCAATGTGGTGGAAACCCTGTCCGCCTGTGAAACCCTGATCAAGGACGGCTTCGAAGTGATGGTGTACACCTCGGACGATCCCATCATCGCCAAGGAGCTGGAGCAGATGGGGTGTGTGTCGGTGATGCCCCTGGCGGCCCCCATCGGCAGCGGCCTGGGTATCCGCAACCCCTATAACATCCGCATGATTCTGGAAGACGCCAAGGTGCCCATCATTGTGGACGCCGGTGTGGGCACGGCTTCGGATGCGGCGGTGGCCATGGAGCTGGGTTGCGAAGGGGTGTTGATGAACACTGCCATCGCCGCGGCCCGCAACCCGGTGCTGATGGCGTCGGCCATGCGCAAGGCCATTGAAGCCGGCCGTGAGGCGCACCTGGCCGGGCGCATGCCGAAAAAACTCTATGCCAGTGCATCCTCGCCCATCGAAGGCACGTTTTTCTAATCGCAGTAGTGCAGGTAACCCCATTGAACGACCGCAACACCCAAGCCACCGAACAACCCCTGCGCCGCCTGCGCAGCTTTGTGCGTCGCCAGGGGCGCATGACCGAAGGTCAGAGCCGTGCCCTGGACACCCTGTGGCAGGACTATGGCCTCAATCTGCAACAGGGTGCCATCGACTATACTGAAGTCTTCGGTGGAGATGGCCCGGTGATTCTGGAAATCGGCTTTGGTGACGGCGTGTCCCTGTTGCAGATGGCCCAGGCGGCGCCGCAGAAACATTTCATCGGTGTGGAGGTGCATCGCCCCGGTGTGGGCAAGCTGATCAACGATGCCCATCATGCCGGTGTGCACAACATCCGGGTGTTCTGTGAGGACGCCATTGAGGTGTTGCAGCACTGCATTCCCGACCAGAGCCTGGACGGCGTGCAATTGTTTTTTCCGGACCCCTGGCACAAGAAACGCCACAACAAACGGCGCATCGTGCAGGCTGAGTTTGCGGCCAACATCCGGCGCAAACTGAAAGTGGGCGGCTATTTCCATATGGCCACCGATTGGGAGCCCTATGCTGAGCACATGATGGAGGTGATGTCCGACGCCGAGGGTTATGACAACCAGGCGGGAGCGGGACACTATGCGCCTAAGCCGGATTACCGCCCCAGTACCAAGTTTGAACGGCGCGGTGAGCGCCTGGGTCATGGGGTTTGGGATTTGGTATTCGTGAAAACACACTGAGCCGTATTGGGACTCATAACAATAAGAAAAGCACCATCAAGAAAGGAACCATGTTAATGCATCGCATTTTTGTCGCACTGCTTCTCTGTGCGTGCACCCTGGCCCAGCCGGTTCGGGCCTCGATACCGGAAGACAGCGCGTTGTTGATGCCGCAACCGTTCCAGAACTGGAAAACCCTGCAGACCGAGCACTTCCGCATCAATTACCGGGATCAGCATCTGGCCTTCGCGCAACGCCTGGCGGCGGTGGCGGAGACGGTTTATGCCAAGCAGACCCCGCGTTTGCAATGGGAGCCGGCCAAACCCACCGAAGTGGTGATCATCGACAGTTACGACGGCTCCAACGGGGGCGCCAGCGTGCTGCCCTTTAACCGTTTTTTCATTTTCATGAATGCGCCGGTGGACGGTGAGCTGCTGGATAACAGTCCCTGGATCGAGCAGGTGTTCACCCACGAATTTGTGCACATCCTGCACCTGGATCAAAGTTCCGGTGGGCAGACTTTTCTGCGCAACGTGTTCGGACGTTTCTTTTTTGCCTTCCCGCAGATCTTCAGCCCCTCCTGGGTGTCGGAAGGCATCGCGGTTTATGAAGAGACCGATGTGGAAAAAGGTTTCGGTCGTGGTCAGAGCGTGTTTTACGACGCCATGATGCGGGCCGAATATCTGAAGGGGTTCCGCAGTTTTTCCCAGACCAGTTACCAGGGCTATTGGGGCACGGACTGGCCTTCTGGTCAGGTCTATTTGTATGGCTACTACTTTTTTGAATTTCTGACGGCGCAGTACGGTGAAGACAAGGCTTTTGAGTATCTGCGTAACTGGAACAACAACATCATTCCCTGGCGTATGCAGGCCCGCGCCAAAGAGGTGTTCGGTGTCAGTGCCGAGGCGTTGTGGGACCAGTTTGAAACGTATCTGGATGCAAAATTCGGTGGCCAGATGGCGCGCCTGCCGGTGGTGGAGTACGACGAGATCGTCGCCGACGGACGCGTGAACGGCAACCCGGTCTGGCTGGCGGACGGCAACCTCTACTACTACCGGGAAGACGGTCGCCAACATCCGTCGTTGCAACAGGTTTCGGCCGAGGGAGAGGATACCAAGCTCAGCGACGTGGTGGAGTTCCTGCAGTTTGATGTGCATCCCCAGGCCGGTGTGCTGATGTCGCGGCATTCGATCTGCAACAACGTGGATGTCTATGCGGATCTGTATCGCCTGCAGGACAACGGCCGCTGGCAGCGCATCACCGAATGTGGCCGTTATCCCCGTATCGCCTGGTCCCATTCCGGCCAACAGATCGCTGCGGTGCACACCGACCGGGGTTTATCGCAGATTGCCATTCTGGATGAGCGCGGTACCCTGTTGCAGATGCTGCCGACCCTGGGGCAGGGGGAAGTGATCGGCCATATCGCCTGGTCCCCTGATGATCGCAAACTGGTGGCGGCGGTGCGGCGCGAACGCAGCGGCTGGAATCTGGAAATCCTCGACCTGGCCCGCAACCTTTGGACACCGCTGACCCGCAATACGCATCTGGAACAGCGCCCCCGTTTTTCCGCCGACGGCCAGTGGGTGTATTTCATTTCTGATCGGGAAGGGTTGATGAACCTGCGTCGGTTGCGGCTGGCGGACGGCCAGGTGCAAACCGTCACCCGTACGCAAACCGCCATTCTGGACTACAGCCTCAGTGACGATGAGCAGCGGGTGCGGGTGGTGGAGTATTCCCCGGACGGTTGGCGTATTCGGGAGCAGGCGTTGCAACCCTGGGGCAGCGAGTATGCCGGCCTGTGGCAGGAGCGGGCACCGCTGCAGTCCATCGTGAATCAGCCGGGTTACTCGGTGGAGTCCTATACCGGTATTGAGGACTATTCTCCCCTCCACACCATCGCCCCCACGTCCTGGTTTGCGTTCCTGTATGCCGACAGCGACGACAATAACTGGATTCAGTTTATTCTGCAGGGCCAGGATGTGCTCGGTTATCACCAATGGCAGCTGGCGCCGGCCTATTACTTCGACAAGGAAAAATTCGGCGGCAGCCTGGCCTACATTGCCTATCACCGGCTGGCACTGCTGGCCGAGCGGGAGTGGGACACAATTCAGGACGAGGAGGCGGGCGCGCCGGGTATCTGGCGGGAGGAAACCCGTTACCAGGCTGTGTGGCAACAACCGTTCAACAGTTTCGATGGCAGTTTCGAATTCGATCTGGGCATGGGTAAGGAAGACGTGAAACGCATCATCGACGACGTGGAATTCGATTCCTACGAGGATAATTTTGTGGGCCTGTCCCTGAACTGGTCCGACTACGAATACTATCTGCATTCCATCAGCGTGGAAGATGGCCGTCGCATCAAGCTGCAGGCTGAGCACTACAATGCCTTCGGCGACGGCTACCACGAAGGCGATGTGTACAGTCTGGATTGGCGAGAGTACCTGAGCCTGTTTGACAATCATGTGCTGGCGCTGCGGATGGTGCTGGGGCAGGCGGATGACACCGCCAAGTCCTTCCAGTTGGGTAATGAACTGGATGAGCTGCAGACCCTTGGGGCCTCCATCGGCTTCGGCCGTACCGGTTACACCCTGCGTGGTTATTCCGATAACCAGGCGGAACTGGAAGGGGATAACCTGCGTCTGTATTCCCTGGAATACCGCCTGCCGCTGGGGGAGTGGTTCGACGGTTTAACTTCATTGCCGGTGGGGTTGGGCAAGGCCGGGGTGCATGTGTTTGTGGATCACGGTGCGGCCTGGGATAGCGGCGACAGCCACGAATTCTATACCGGTGTGGGAGTGGAGTTGCGCCCGGACCTGCTGATCGGTTACTCCACGTTCAAGCTGGAGAGCACCCTGGGCTATGCCCGGGGGCTGGATGACGAGATTGGCGAAAGCACCCTGTATCTGCGCCTGGGCGCCAATTTCTAAACCGGTTCCGTCTCTGAAACTGGGCTATCCCGAAACTGGACTATCCTTAGTCATGCTATAGGGCTGATTCAAGGATAGGACATGTTGCGCTTGCGCGAGCCACTGCTCTTCGTCGCCACGCTGGCGGGCTATTGGCTGTTGGGGGTGGCCTCGGGCTGGTTCGCCATTCCTCCAGGCTACGCCAGTCCGATCTGGCCGGCGGCGGGTTTTGCCCTGTTCATGTTGCTGGTGGTGGGCCCACGGGTACTGCCCGCTATCTGGCTGGCGTCATTCCTGCTTAATATCCGCTTTTCCGGTGCTTCCCTCAGCGAGCCCTCCCTCAGTTGGGTGGTGGCGGCCAGCATTGCATTGGGCGCTGTTCTGCAAACCGCTTTGGCCTATTGGCTGGTGCGGCGCTTCACCGGCTTTCCCCATTGGATTCGCGGCAGTGACCCGATCCTGTTTGCAGTTCTCGGTGGCCCGGTGGCGAGTCTGGTGTCCTGCAGTGTCGGGGTTAGCACGTTGTTGGGCTTTGGCATTGTCGACTTCAGTGAGGCAGCAGCCAACTGGGTCAACTGGTGGGTGGGGGATGCCATCGGTGTCATGTGCGTGGCGCCGCTGATCGTGGCGGTGAAGGGGCAAACCGCCTGGTCCTCCAGCACCCGGCTCACCAGTTTTATTGCGCTCTATGTGTCCCTGGTGTTGGTGGCCAGTGCCAGCTTTCTGTATTTTCGTGGCCAGCATGAACGTTGGGTGGACAGGGTGTTTGGCGAACATGTGGCTGGCATGCAGCGTGCGATTCACAAACAGCTGGATGGGATTTCCCATATCAGCCACACCCTGGTGGCGTTGTTCACCACGTTCGAAGGCATCGATTACCCCCAGTTCAGCGGTTATTCGCAGCAGCTCTACCAACATGTACCCGGGACCCAGGCTTTGTCCTGGATTCCCCGGGTGTCTCACACAGAACGCGCCGCCTATGAACAGAACATGCGGCAACAGCTGGGTGAGCCGTTCCAGTTCAAAGAGCTGGGTGCGGATACGAATATGATGCCGGCGGATGTGCGGGAACAATATTTTCCGGTGTATTTTATTGCGCCCATGGACGGCAACCGGCGGGCCCATGGCTTTGACCTGGGGTCCGATCCGTCCCGGTTGGCGGCCATTCAGCAGGCCATCAGCAGCCATGCCGTTGTGGCGACGGAACCCATTACCCTGGTGCAGGAACAAGGCCAGCAGTATGCCTTTCTGTTGCTGGCGCCGGTGCGACGGGAGCAGCAGGTGATCGGCCTGATATCCTCTGTTTATCGCGCCAAGGACTTGCTGGAAGCGGCTTTCGATCATGATGATCTGGAACAGGTGTCGATTTCCATTGTGGACAACACCGACCCCGGCAATCCGATTCCCTTTTTCAACGACCAGATTGCACCCGCCCAGAAGCAATGGGTGCGGAGCCTGGAGTTTGGCGGCCGAACCTGGCAGATCACCTATTCCCCCGGTGTGGAGTATCTGAAACGGACCCGTTCATTTTCGGTGTGGGTGGTGCTGGTGGCGGGCTTCGTGGCAGTGTCGGTGTTCGGCATGGTGATCCTGATGGTGATGACCCAGAAATCCACCGTGGAGAACGCGGTGCAACGGCAGACGGTGGAACTCAAACTGGCGTTGGAAAAAGCCGAAAACGCCAGCCGCATCAAAAGTAACTTTCTGGCCTATATGTCCCACGAGTTGCGCACACCGCTTAACTCCATCATCGGCTTCAGTGTGCGGGCGCAAAAGAAACTGGAGGGCAGCGGCCAGCACCGGGTGCTGGATTCCCTGGGCCTGATCGAGAAGAACGGGCGCCACCTGTTGAACCTGATCAACGACATTCTGGATCTGTCCAAAATCGAAGCGGGCAAGCTGCAGATTGAGCGTAGCCAGGTGCTGGTGGCGGAGGTGACCCAGGATGTGATTCACATCCTGCAACCCCTGGCGGAGGAGCGTCAGCTCAGCATCACGTTGGATACCGGCGACGTCACCACCCTGTGGGCCGACCGCATGCGTTTCTCCCAGATCCTGATCAACCTGATTTCCAATGCGGTGAAATTCACCGAGCAGGGAGGCATTACCCTGCGCTACCGGCGCCAGGTAAGGGAAGGCCGGCCGGGGGTCTGCCTGCAGGTGGAGGACACCGGTAAGGGCATTAACTCGGAAGACCTGAAACGGCTGTTCCGGCGCTTTGAGCAGCTGGGCAACGACTTCAGCAACCAGTATCTGGGCAGCGGCTTGGGGCTGTCCCTGGTGCAGGAGCTGGTGGAAATGCACGGCGGCGCCATCGCGGTGAGCAGCCGCCCCCAGCAGGGTACGGTGTTCGAAATCTGGTTTCCCGATCACTGACGCGGTTGTACCCGGCTCTACTGGCCAAAATATGATGCAATTTCGGCCTATTCGGTGGTGGTTTTTGCGCTCGCTGCGGAAGCTGCTTAGTATCTTGCCATTGCCGTCTCCTGCCTTCAGACATACGAGGATATTCCATGCAGAAGCTGCCCCGCGACAAACACAATGACTACACGGCCGCCATGGCCCAACAACGCCGCCAGGTGGTGAGCACCGAAACCGGCGCCAGCCTGGAGCACGTGGGCTCGTATTCCTTTGATCCCGGGGTATTGCCGGGCAATATCGAGAACTTCGCCGGTGTGGCCCAGATTCCCCTGGGCTTTGCTGGCCCCCTGCGGGTAAACGGGGAGCACGCCCAGGGTGAATTCTACGTGCCCATGGCCACCTCCGAGGGCACCCTGGTGGCCAGTTACAGCCGCGGCATGCGCCTGACCCGGGAGGCCGGCGGCATCAAAACCACGGTGATCGACGATGCCATGCAACGGGCACCGGTGTTTGTCTTTGAAGATGCCCGTGCGGCCCTGGCCTTCGGGCGCTGGGTGGAGGATAACTTCGAGGCCATCAAGGCCAAGGCGGAAGAGACCACCACCTCCGGCAAACTGCGCAACATTGAACAGTACGCGGTGGCCAAGATGCGCTGGCTGCGCTTCAACTTCACCTGCGGCGATGCGGCGGGCCAGAACATGGTGAGCAAAGCCACCCGTCACGCCTGCCTGTGGATGATCGACCAGGGTATTCCCGGGTTGGAAAACTTCACCCTGGCGGCCAACTTCGATACCGACAAAAAGCACTCCTTCGTCAACAGCCTGCATACCCGGGGCAAGCGCGCGGTGGCGGAGGTGACCCTGCCGGCACAACTGGTGAAGGAGATCATGCACACCACGCCGGAAGACCTGTTCCGCCAGCGCCAGTATTCCAATATGGGGGCCATCATGGCGGGCTCGGTCTGCAATGGTGCCCACTACGCCAATGGGATTACTGCGATGTTCATCGCCTGCGGGCAGGACGTGGCCAACGTGGCGGAATCCTCCGCCGGTTTCAACTACAGTGAGATCACCCCGCAGGGCGACTACTACTTCTCCACCACCATTCCCTCCCTGGTGGTGGCCACCTACGGCGGCGGCACTGGCCTGCCTACCCAGAAAGAGTGCCTGGATGTGCTGGGCTGCTATGGCAACGGCGGTGTCTACAAGTTTGCGGAGATCGTGGCGGCCACGGTGCTGTGTGGTGAGCTGTCCCTGGCCTCGGCCATAGTGGCGGACGAATGGGTGTCCAGCCACGACGCCTATGGCCGCAATCGCCCCTGAGCAGGATTCGGGTGGCGCTCGCGGCAGGATAACCGGATACTGGCCTGCATCAGGTTACAGCATTCCATAGAACAGCATTCGAGAGAAACCGTGAGCGCAGACCCAACCTCCAGCAGCCGTTATGAGCAGATTGCCGCCGCCATCGAATACTGTGTCACCCACCGGGAGCAGCAGCCCGGTCTGGCGCAGTTATCCAACCAGCTGGGGCTGAGCGAATCCCACCTGCAGCGCCTGTTTTCGGAATGGGTGGGTGTGTCCCCCAAGCAATTCCTCAAATTCCTCACCAAGCAGGAGGCCAAGCGTCGCTTGCCGCGGCAATCGGTGGAAGATACTGCGCTGGAGCTGGGTTTGAGTGGCAGCAGTCGTCTGCACGATCTGATGCTGACCTGCGAGGCCATGACCCCAGGCGAGGTACGGCAGCAGGGCGCCGGGCTGGTGATTACCTTCGGAGCCATCGATACCCCCTTCGGTGAAGCGCTGTTGGCGCAAACCGGAAAAGGCATCTGCAAGCTGGGATTTTATGACACCCCGGACGAGTGGCAGCGCTTGCAGGCGGAGCTGGCAGCGGAGTGGCCGCAGGCGACGTTGCAGCAGGATGACGAAGTGGCGGGAGGCAACGGTGAACGGATTTTCGGTGGCCTGCAGGCGAATTCAAGCGGTGCGCCGCAACGGCTGCACCTGCTGATGAAAGGCAGCCCGTTTCAACTGAAAGTGTGGGAGGCGCTGCTGCGCATTCCGGAAGGACAGGTGCGCTCCTATCAACAGGTGGCCGATGCCATCCAGGAACCTTCTGCGGTGAGGGCGGTGGCCAGCGCCATTGCCCGCAATCACATCGGCTACCTGATTCCCTGCCATCGGGTGATCCGCGCCACCGGCGAGTTCAGCCAGTATCGCTGGGGCCCCACCCGCAAGCAGGCCATGATCGGCTGGGAAGCCTGCCACCGCGAAATCAGTGAAACAGGTTGAGCAGGGTATTCAGAAAACGCTGCCCCAGTTCGGTGGTGCGCCAGTGGTCCGGATGGTCTTCCAGTAACCCCTGGGCGACCGCTTGCGCCACGGGTTCATCCACGGTTTGGAGGGCAAGGCCGGTGCGCTCGCTGAACAGGCTTTTGGCGATGGGCTCCATCAAGCGCAGGGCATTCATGAAAAATTCAAAGGGCAGATCTGGCGCCGCCACCCTGTGTTGCTTGGCGGTGAAGGCTTTATCCGGATTCAGGTAATCCTGGGGCAGGCGGGTTTTCTGATAGCGCAGCACGCGGCCTTCTGCCGTGGTGAGCTTGCCGTGGGCGCCGGCACCCAGGGCCAGATAATCTCCAAAGCGCCAGTAATTCAGATTGTGCTCACATTGAAAACCGGGTTGGGCGTAGGCGCTGGTTTCGTAACGCTGATAACCGTGTTGTTGCAGCAAGGCCCAGCCGGCGTCTTCGATATCCCCCAGCGCGTCGTCGTCCGGCAATGTGGGAGGCCGGCGGTAGAACACGGTGTTGGGCTCGATGGTGAGCTGATACCAGGACAGGTGCGCAGGGTGCAGGTCGATGGCCTGCTGCAGGTCTGCCAGGGCATCGGTCACGGATTGCTGGGGCAGACCGTGCATCAAATCCACATTCACCTTTGCAAAGCCAACCTCATGGGCAGCGGCGATGGCGCGAATGGCGTTGTCGCGGTTGTGAATGCGGCCCAGTGTTGCGAGCTTGTCGTCTGCAAAACTCTGCACACCAATGGAAAGCCGGTTGATGCCCGCCTGGCGAAAGCCGGCGAACTTCTCATATTCAAACGTACCGGGGTTGGCCTCCAGCGTGATCTCGGCCTGACGGGCGATGGGAATCCGTTGGTGGATGGCTTGCAGCAGATGATCGTAACGGGCGGCGCTGAACAGGCTGGGGGTGCCGCCGCCGAAAAAAATACTGCTGATCTCCCGGCCCTGGGCCCAGGACGGCTGCTGTGGCAGACCCTGCTCTAAGTCCTGCTCCAAATCCCGCAAGAGTGCAGCAACGTAGTCCGCCTCCGGGATGTCGTGGCTTTCGTGGCTGTTGAAATCGCAGTAAGGGCACTTGCGTACACACCAGGGAATATGGACGTAGAGTGCCAGGCCCATATCAGCCCATCCGACGGGTAAAGGCTTGCATCAATTGCTGCAGCGCCTGGCCCCGGTGACTGAGTTGGTTTTTGATGTCCGGCGGCAATTGCGCAGCGGTGCACTGATGTGCCGGCACCACAAACACCGGGTCATAACCAAAGCCGTTGCTGCCTGATGGCTGCTCATCGATATAGCCTTCCCAGGTGCCCTGGCAGATCAACGGCACCGGGTCGTCGGCGTGACGCAAATACACCATCACACATTGGAACCGAGCCAGGCGTTGCTCCCGGGGCACCCCTTGCAGTGCCTGCAGCAGCTTTGCCACATTGGCGGCGTCGCTGGCGTCGGCACCGGCGTAGCGCGCACTGTAGATGCCCGGTGCCCCCAGCAGGGCATCCACCTCCAGGCCGGAATCATCGGCCAGGGCGGGTTTGCCGGTCACGCGGCTGGCATTGCGGGCTTTCAGCAGGGCGTTTTCCACAAAGGTCAGCCCGGTCTCTTCCACTTCCTCAATCTGGAAGTCCCCCTGCCCCCGCGCCTGCAGGCCAAAGGGATTTAAAACCTGGTTGATTTCACGGAGCTTGCCCTGATTGCCGGTGGCCACCACGATGTCTTGCATAAAACAGATCCACTGGGTTGGAAAACGTGGGGCCAGTATACCCCAGCCAACCCGGTGGATCAGAATTAAGCGTTCAGGGCACCAGCAAGGTCACGTTGGCGGAAAGACGCCGGGCGGTGACCCGGTGCTCGAATACCACCTCCACACTGGTGCTGTGCTGGGGCAGGCTGGCGCCACCGGGCAGGGTCACGCTGTAGCGGCCGTTGCTGTTCTGCAGCTGAATCCAGCCCAGTTGGTTGATCCGCTCCAGGTTGGCCAGGGCGTAGTCGTTGCTGCTGATGTTGCCCTGCCCTGCAATCTGGAACACATTGCTGGCACCGCTGGCCAGACGCGGGCGGCCGTTGTTGTAGTCAAACCAGATGGTGCGGGGCAGGTTGTTGAGGGCGGTCAGTTCGCTGTTGTAGGTATGTTCCTCCGACACATAGGTGCCGGTGTGGCGCACAATGCCGATGCCCTTGGTGAACAACAGGGTGTTGCTCAGGGTTTCCTCAATTTCAATGGACTGGCCCAGCACCTGCACCACCGCCGTCACATCGGCCCGGAACAGGGCGGCCCGCACCGGCAGCGTCCCGTAGGCCCCCTGGTACAGGTTGTCGACGCTGATGGTCTGATACTGAATGTCTATATCGGTCAAGTGGGATTGAACGCCATTGTAGGCCAGGCTGGCGCTGGCAAGGGTGTGGCCGCTGTTGAGATTGTGGCCACTGCGCTCCAGCACCAGCGGGGAATCAAAGCGCAATTCGTCCAGTTCAAAGGCAAGCCCGTTGTTGTCCACCATGATGGGGCCATCAAGGCCATAGAGCAGAATGCGTTCTTCATCACTGGACAGAAAAAAGCTGAAGGTCTGGTTTGCGCTGTCCAGGGTCACCTCAAACACGTCCATGCCAGCCTGTTGGCTCAAGGCGCTGTCGAGGATATGCAGGCTTTCCAGGCTGCCCACATTGGTATCGGCATAACGCAGTGAAGCACCTACCGCCAAGGGCAGGTAAGTATTGTATTGCTGCACGTACGGTTCGGGTTGGGGGTCGGGCGTCTGGTCGCCGCCACAGGCGACCAACAGCGCGCTGCTGATCCAGAGCAGCTGGCGCATCCAGGGGCGTGGTTGAATCATAAAGTTGTCCTGTTGTTATCGAAAAGGGGTTGCAGACTGGGCATCCCGGCACTGTTCTAACATTGCAGGGCAGCAGAAAATGGAATTATGAGGACAATATTCCGAAAGGCGGGGCGAAATGGAAAAATGCCCTACCTAAGTAGGGCATTGCTTGGAATCAGAACTCGGATACCGAGAGCGTATCAGGGCAACAATGTGACGTTGCCCGACATGCGTGCTCCTGAAGAGAGACTTTCGAATACCACTTCCACACTGGTCAACGTGTCAGGCAGGTCTTCGTGGTTTTGCATCACTACATTAAACGTGTTGCTGGCGGTATCTTCTTCGATGCTCAGCCATCCCAATGCATTCAACTGTTCCAGATTCGCTACTTTGTATACCAGTGAATTCACCGGTCCCAGTTGGCTGGTGATCTGGAACGTGGTGTCGGTGGTGACATTAACGGGTTCGCCCGCGTTGTACTCAAACCAGATGGGTTCCGGCAGGTCGGTGAGGGAACTGATCTGGGCATCGAACTCCAGCCCTACGTAGTTGCCTTCGTGGCTGACGATGCCAATGCCCTTGGCCAACTTCAGGGTGGTTTCAAGGGTTTCATCAATCACGATGGCATTACCGGCGACATTGCCATCGAAGTCTATGTTGGTGGTCAGCACCGACTGGATCACCGGTAGGTCGCCGTCTCCATAGGTGGTGAATGTGGAGTTGCTTTCGGCTTTGGTGTAGCTGATATCCACATTAACGTTCAACGTCAGAATGCCATATTTAACCTTGGCGGTTGCGATAGTGGGGGCATAACTGGCGTTGCTGTTGTCGCTGATCACCAGCGGGGTTTGAAACAGAAGCTGGGTAATGGTGACTATGGAAACTTCGAAACTGCCACGGATGCCGTGCAGCTTGATGGCATCGGGCGTGGATTCAAACAATAGTGTCAAAGCGTCATCGCCTTCACCATAGGTGACTGAATACACGTCACGGCTGTTGGTGGACAGCTCTTCGTCATAGGCCACCACACCCGAGGTGCCATCTTCGTAATTGATGGACGTGTCTTCTGTGAACGGCATATAGGGATTGAAGGCTTGCACATAACGGTCGCTGCTACTGTAACCGCCACGGCTGTCACCGTCGCTGCCACCACCACCTCCGCCGCAGGCGGTCAGCATGAACACGGCAACAATCATGGGTGCGAATCGATTAAAGATAGACTTCATCATGATACTTCTCGTCTTATTGTTTTAATTTAAATCACGGTTCTAAAATGGTGATGTTGGCAGACAGGCGCTCGTCACTGCGCTTGTTTTCAAACAACACCTGATAGCTGGTCAGGTCGTTGGGCATGGTGTCGTCGTGCTCGATGATGATGCGCCAGTCGCCGTTGGTATCGGTACTGACGGTCAACCAGCTCAAGGCGTTCAATTCCGACTGATTGACCACACTGAAATCCGCAGAGGAAAGGTTGTCACCGCTGTCGGCCATCGTGAAGTGGCTGCTGGGCCCGTCTCCGTTGGTGTCAAACACCATGACGTTCGGCAGCTCCAGCAGATGGTCGAACTTCACTTCATAGTCCGGGCTGGTGTTTTCAGTAAGGTTGCCGCTGTGCTGCACCAGACCCAGGCCTTTGGTGAAATAAAACTCCAGCGTGATGGGTATGGGATCAATGCTCAAGCCGGTGGCGGTCACGGTGATTTCCGCTTCGAGGGTGGCGTTCAGGGTCGGGAAGCGCCATACGTCACCATTTAACGTGGTGTCGTTGTTGAATGCGCTGTTGCTGCTATTGGAAACGTCGTAGTCCAGAGTGATGCTGCTGTTGGACAGACTGCCGCCGTTGATTTCAATGGCGGCGGTGGCCTTGGTGCTTTGATCGCTGCGATTGCCGATCAGTTTGATGGGGGTGTTGAAACGCAGGTAATCGATGGAGGCGCCGCTTACATCCACCGGTCCATCAATGCCAATCAGCTCGATTTGGTTGGTGGTGGTGCGGAAATACAAGTCCAGGGACAAATCATCGCCGTCAATCGCCACTTTGTGGACCGGGTAACCCTTCTGGTTGGACATTCCCACATCATAGGAAATATTGGCTTCCAGTCCGCTTACGGTGCCGCCAGTGGCCGTATAGAAGAATTGGGTGCCATTGGTGAGTGGCAGGTAAATGCTCTGCTCGACGCTGACCTCAACATAGGATGATTCCTCGTCCTCATCGTCGTCGGTATCCAATCCGCAGCCACTGATCAGCAGGGTGCCAAAGGCAAGATAAAACAGATATTTAGGTAACATCAAAAGACTCTTTCGGTGCTTATAATATTTATTACCCTGGATTGTAGCCCAGGGTAATGTAAGTGAGTGTAGTAAATTGTAGGGTCAGATTGATAACTGTAAAAGGCCGCCGGCAACGACTGTTTGCCGGCAGCTAAGTATTTAATCTGTATAGAATTCCTGGCTGAAGCTGACTTTCAATTGCGGAACCTCGGGGGTGGGTTTGACCTTGATGTCAAAGTCCAGTTGGTCGCCGTCATGAATGCGGAACTCCGCCAGGTAATAAATGGCATCCCCTTCCTCCACCACCTGGAACTGCAGGGGGATTTCACTGCCGCCGCGCTGCCCGGTGAAGCCTTCCAGCTGAGCCATTACCGCTTTGGGTGTGCCGCCCGGTTGTTTACGTTGCACCGCAATGTTGATCACCCCCCGTTGCCGGCTGCGCATCAGGCCGTAACGGTCGGCCACTTCCGGCGTGAGATGGGTGGAATTGAAGGCGCTGTAATGCACCACATAGTCCTTGTTCTCCACCAACTGTTCCGCCGCCACCAGGGTGGCGGCCAACAATAGGAAGAGCCCTGTCAGCGGGGTCAGAATCCGTTTGATGGTCCGTGGTTGCAGGTTCATGTTCTTGACCTCCGAGGTGTGGTGCCGCTTATTTGGTAACGTGATAAACCGCCACTTCACCGAACAGATTGGGGAACAGTCGCATCAGCACGCCATCACGAAAATGCATGTCCACCACGGTCCGGTTCAGTATCTTGAGATGCTTGCGATGACACAGGGCCTCAAAATCCTTGAACGTACACAGATGGATGTTGGGGGTGTTGTACCAAGTATACGGCAACTGTTTGGAGACCGGCATGCGGCCCTTGGTCATCAGGTACAGGCGGCAGCCCCAATAACCGAAATTGGGGAAGGTGATGATGCACTCTTTGCCCACCCGCAGCATGTCATCGATGACCTTGTCCGGGTAATGCACGGCCTGCAGGGCCTGGGTCATGATCACCACATCGAAGCTGTCGTTTTCAAAGTTGCCCAGGCCGCCGTCCAGATCCTGCTCGATGACATTGACGTTTTTCTTAATGCATTCAAGGATTTTGTCCTGGTCGATCTCCAGGCCATAGCCGACCACATTTTTCGCTTCCCACAGGTGGGCCAGCAGGGCGCCGTCACCACAGCCCAGGTCCAGTACGCTGCAATCCGGGCGAATCCATTGTTGAATGGTCTGCAAATCCTGACGCATGGCTCAGTGCTCCCCATCCAGTTCGATTGAATTCATATAAGCTTTGAATAAATTGGTATAACGGGGCACATCCAGCAGAAAGGAGTCATGCCCCTGGGGACACTCGATGTCGGCATAGCTGACCTGTTTGCGGGCCGCCAGCAAAGCCTGCACGATTTCCTGGGAGCGCTCCGGTGAGAAACGCCAATCGGTGGTGAAGGACATCACCAGAAAGCGGGCCTGGGCCTGGGCCAGTGCCAGCCGCAAATCGTGATCGAACTCTTCGGCCGGGTCAAAATAATCCAACGCCCGGGTCATCAGCAGGTAGGTGTTGGCGTCAAAATTCTTGGAGAACACTTCCCCCTGATAATTGAGGTAGCTCTCCACCTGGAATTCCACGTCGAAGTCGAAACTCTTGGCGCCGTCCCGCAGCTCGCGGCCGAACTTCTCCCGCATGGCGGCATCGGACAAATAGGTGATGTGACCCAGCATACGGGCCAGGCTCAGGCCGATCTTGGGGTAGGTGTTGTGCTCGTAGTAATGGCCTTCGCGAAAATCCGGGTCCGACAGAATGGCCTTGCGGGCCACTTCGTTGAACGCGATGTTCTGGGCCGACAGCTTGGGGGCGGCGGCGATCACCACAGCGTTGCGCACCAGGTCCGGAAAGTCGATGGACCACTGCATGGCCTGCATGCCCCCCAGGCTGCCCCCCACCACGGCGGCCCAATGGGGTATCTCCAGGTGCTGCATCAGGGTGAGCTGGCTGTTGACCCAATCGCGCACAGTGACAATGGGAAAGTCCGGGCCATAGGGCTTGTGGGTGTCCGGATTGACGGAGTTGGGGCCGGTACTGCCGTGACAGCCACCCAGGTTATTCAGGCTCACCACATAAAAGCGGTTGGTGTCGATGGCCTTGCCGGGGCCGATGCAGGCGTCCCACCAGCCGGGTTTTTTGTCGTCTTCGCTGTGGAAACCGGCGGCATGATGGTGCCCGCTGAGGGCATGGCACACCAGCACGGCGTTGCTTTTTGCCGCATTCAGCGTGCCATAGGTTTCGTACACCAGCTCGTAATGGGGCAGCGTTTTGCCACATTGCAGTGTGATCGGATGGTCATATCGAAACAGCCGGGGCTGGACAATGCCCACAGAGCCTTTCGTCTGCTTGGCCGGTGTTTGGAGCGCGCTGGTCAATCCTCGTGTTCCTGAGCTGAAAACAATGAAGAGCGCAGTCTATCAGAAAAAGGGGGTTTAAAAAGGGTCTTCAAAAAGGGGTGGGGAGGATAGCCCTAGCGTTTGCGGGTGGTATTGGAGAACTGGGCCGTGATCATGGGGATCACCTTGCGGCTTTGATGGATTGGGGCGGGTTTGCGCAGGCCCTTGACCATCTCTTCCACCTCGGCAATCTGCTCATCCAGGTCTTCCAGCAGGGATTCCATGTTGCTGATCCGCTGTTCGGCGTTGTCTTCGGCGTTGCCCAGGTTGCGCAGCTTGAGGATGTGTTCATCCAGCAGGTGTTTCTGCTCCTGGGCATTCTGGAACAGGGGCAGCAGCACGTCGTTGAGCCAGGATTTGGCGGCCCGCTCATACAGGCGGTAGATGGTGGAGCCTTCGTTGACGATGGTGCTGAGGAAGCGCTTGGAGGTGGCTTTCTGCTCGGTCAGCAGTTTGCGCAGGTTGCGGCGGAAGCTGCCGGATTTGGTGCGCAGGTCGTCCAGGCGGGTCAGGTACTCCTTGGGGGAAAAGCGCGGGTAGTCCAGGGGCGCCATGCCCTGCTCCGCCTCGTACTTGGCGTAGATATCCGCCACCAGCGGCTGGATTTTCTCCTGCCGTTGCGCCAGTTGGGTCATGTCCCGCTTCAGGTTGTCGAAGAAACTGTCAATGGCGTTGTTCATGCCGACAATGGTCCAGCTGCTGGTGAGGGCCTTGCCCGCCTCTTTCAGATAGGCGCTGAGTTTGTCGCTGTTGACCGGCTCCAGCATGGCGCCGCCTTCCCGCAGGATCATCTTGCGGCTGGATTTCAGCAGGATCAGCTTCTTGTGGTAGTAGGTCTGCTCGTGGCGGGCCTGGGACAGCATTTTCTCCAGCTGGGACTGGCGGTCGGATTCCTCCGCCTTCAGCACCCGCAGTTCCGCCAGCACCGATTCCCGGCGCCGGAGCAAGGTCTTGCGGCTGCCGTGCAGCATGGCGTGGATGTCCTTGATCACGCTTTTCTGGATCAGGTGTTCCTTGCGCCGCATCATATCGTTGGAGAGCAGCTCCTCCAGCTCCGGTAGAAAGCTGTTGTCGAGCCGTTCCATATTGCCTTCCACCTGGGCCAGCAGGCCTTCTTTGGCGGAGACGCAGAGGATTTCGTCCGGTGCGATGGCCAGCTGGCGGGCGCACTGGGCCCGGATATCCCCCAGCACCCGCTTGTTGAACTGGTCGTCCTCCAGCTCATCCCAGACCGAGTCCACCTTGTTGAGAATGGCGTAGACGCCGGTGGATTCCCGCAGTGCCAGGTCGCGAATGTGGCGGTTCCATATATCCAGGTCGGTGGCGCTGACCCCGGAGGATGCGGACAACAGGAACAGGATGGACTGGGCTTCCGGCAGCAGGCTGAAGGTCAGTTCCGGCTCGCAGCCCAGGGCATTGAGTCCGGGGGTGTCGATGATGGTCAGGCCCTGGCGCAGCAACGGATGATCGAAGCTGATCATGGCATGGCGCCAGGCAGGAATCTGGACTTTTTCCGGATTTTCGGTGTCTTTTTCCAGAAGATCGATCTGGAATCCCATGGCAGAGGCTTCATTGGGGGTGACCGATTTGAGCTGGGCCACTTCGGAAAAGGTCTTCTTCATGGCGCGGGGGTCGTCGGTGTTGAGGGGGACAAACACCCACTTTTCCGGAATCTTGCGAAAACTGGACAGGCTGGAGCCCACCATGCGGGTTTCAATGGGCAGCAGGCGGATATAGCTCTCGGTGGCCCGGTGATCGTACATCAGCTCGGTGGGGCACATGGTGGTGCGACCGGCCCCGGACGGCAGGATGCGGGTACCGTAGTGACTGAAGAACAGGGCATTGATAAGTTCGGTCTTGCCGCGGGAGAACTCCCCCACAAAGGCGATGGTAATGCGGTCTTCCTTGAGGGTCTGCAGGGCCTGTTCCAGCTTGGCTTCCAGCTCCGGATTCTGCACATTGTGATCAATCAGCCAGCCACGATAATGCGTCAGTTCGCGGTGGATTTCCTGCCGCCACTGAAGGTAGGCATCCATCTGATTGGAAAGACGCGCAGACTCCATCGGGTCATTCACTCATGATTGTTGATCAATAAAGTTAACAATTTGGCTGCCAAGCAGACGCTAAACCCTTGAGCACTCAGGGCTTGATAATGTTCAGCTTAGCAGGGATTTTCTTCGGTGACTGTATCCGCACCCGTTTACTTCGGCCCAGTTCGCCTTTTTCAATCACCACCTGGTTTTTGCTGACCCCAAAGCTCTTGGCCAGAAACCGGGCGAGGTGTGCATTGGCCTTGCCATCCACCGGTGGCGCGGTAATCCGGATCTTCAGCTCCGCGCCATGGTCACCCACGATTTCATCGCTGGCGGCTTTCGGCTGCAGGCGACAATCCAGAATCAGGTCCGCGTCCTGCCACCGATACCAGTCTGCCACAATTTACGGCATTCCCGACAGGCCGAACAGTTGCTTGATGAATATCATGGCGATCATCACCAGCATGGGGGAGATATCCAACCCACCCATGGGGGGAATCACCTTGCGTGCCGGTGCCAGCACCGGCTCGGCAATCTGGTTGAGGATGTCGGCAAACGGGTTATAGCCGCCCCCGGCCGCCGATACCCAGCTCAGAATGGCGGACACGAAGATCACAAACAGGAAGAAGTTGATGATGGTGTTGGCCATCGACTTGAGGAAGAAAATGAACAACGCCACCACATTGACCTGGCCGGGATCGTGGAACACGAAGATATACAGCCCCAGCTTGATCATGATGAGCCCTACGAACAGCACCAGGGAGGCCACATCCAGACCCCCAAAGCCGGGCACCACCTTGCGCAGGGGCACCAGCAACGGGTTGGTGGCCTTGACGATGAACTGGGATACCGGGTTGTAGAAATCAGCCCGCACCATCTGCAGGATGAATCTGGCCAACACGATCGATATGTAGATATCGAACAGGGTGGTCACCAGAAAAAGTAAGGCGTTGTTCACGTGCATGGTTAGCAGTTCCTAATTCAGCGGCATTTAAACTCACTAATGATAACAGACCCGGCTCAGCCCGACAGTTCCTTGGAACGCTGGTAAGCGCCCTGCAGGGCCTGGGCAAAGATATCCCGCAGTTGCCGGTCCTCCATGATGCCGATGGCCCGCTCGGTGGTGCCGCCGGGCGAGGTGACCCGGCGCCGCAGTTCATCTGGCTCCACATCACTGGTGATGGCCATTTGCGCGGAGCCGAGGGCGGTTTGCAGGGTGAGCTGTTTGGCCGCTTGTTCACTCAGCCCCAGGGCGCGGCCGGCGGCAATCATGGCTTCCATCACCAGGAAGAAATAGGCAGGGCCGCTGCCGGATACGGCGGTTACCGCGTCGATCTGGTCTTCGCTTTCCACCCACAGGGCCAGGCCCACCGACCCCATGATAGAGCGGGCCTGCTCACGCTGGGATGGGCTCACGTTGGTGTTGGCAAACAGCCCGCTGGCCCCGGTTTCCACCAGGGCGGGGGTGTTGGGCATGCAGCGCACGATGGGGGTGTCCGCGCCCAGCCAGTGCTCCAGCTGGGCCAGGGTGATGCCGGCGGCAATGCTCATCACCAGGGGTTTGCGCTGTGCGAACAAATCCTTCAGCGGCGCCAGCACGTCCCCCATGACCTGAGGTTTGACGGCCAGCACAACTACGTCGGCCTTCTGGCAGGCGTTGATGTTGTCGCGGGTGGTGTTCACCTGCAATTGCTTGCGCACATGTTGCAGTTGTTGTTCGTTGATGTCGGAGAGGGTAACGTTGATCGGGTCCATGCCCTTGGCAATCATGCCCCCCGCCAGACTGCTGGCCATGTTTCCGGCCCCGATAAAGGTAATCTTCATGGTCTGTAGGATCTCTGAATTTAAAGAATCTTAACGCTCAAATATGCTTGGTAGGATAGCGATTCTATGACGGATTTGTTACGGTTTTCTGCATGCGCCTGAGATAGATCGATTTCAAAGTAGTCCAGGCTGCGATCAAAGTCCTGCAGGTTGGTGAGATCCCGGGTCGGCTCAAGCAGTTCGATCAATTGCTGCTGTCCGGATCTTTGGTTGGCTCCAAGAGCGTGGCTGCTGATCAACAGGCCGTCCTCACGGGCAGTCCAGGCTGAGTCCGTTAGCAGTTGTTGGTGTTGCAAGAGTGTGCTCTGTGGAGCCACCAGGGTCATTTGCTCAGCTGGCAGCAGCAACGCAATGCTGGGCCATATGCCCCGCTGGTTAAAATCCGCTATGACGTAGCTGGCATGGGCCATACGGGGAGGAGGGGCTTGGTTCTTGTCGCCCTCAGCTACATTGAGCAACGCCGGCAGCAGGATCAGAACCATTGCCACGGGACGATATACCCGGTAGTGCCAATATCGGCTCACCACTGCCCCCATGATCAAGGCAAGAAATGGCCAGACTACGGCTAAATAGCGCTCGCCCATGGCGTGCCTGGGTGAGAAAAAGCTCATGTAAGCCGCACCGATCAGTAAGCAAGAGACCCCGGCCAATATAATGAGCGTAAAGGGAAGGGGTTGCCCCTTGGCGCGGCGGCCTCGATCCCAGATCCCGAACAGCACTAACAAGCTGGCAAGGACACAGAACTTAGACAGTTCCTCCAGGGTATTGCGTAACCTGAATAGAACGTCACTTGCGGTGGGTTCTGTGCTCCACGCCTGTACCTGTGCTGTCTGATCGAGCAGAGCAGGATAGACCCAAATGCCTGAGCAAACGCCGCTCGCGATGGCAAGACCGCAATAGAAGACCCTTCCGGGCTGGCGATGGTGAGCGAACAGTATGGCGGCAGACATGGCCAACCCGAAATAGAGAAATTGATAGTTGGTTAGGAATCCCAACAGCGTTAACAATCCGAACAGGACGATGGAGAGCCCATCCAGATTCTGGCGGCGTACTGTCCTCGCCAACACCAGGGTGCTCAGCAAGCTGATCGTCACCACCATCTCGTAATGCCGGGCAATAATACTGGTATCGATAGTGGCTACGGACACGGTCCAAATCAGCAATCCCAGCAGGGCTGCTTGCCGGGAGATAAAGCGACGGCCAAGCATGAACAGCATGATGCCGTTGACTACATAGAAAAGGGTGTTTGACAGCCACCCGGTCCAGGGCTCGATGTCAGGCGAGGCGCGCATGATCAGGTTCAGCCACAGAAAATACAAGGGAGGGTGTATATCGAGGTGCTGTAAATCCTGAATGGTGGTGTGCCAGTTGCTCAGTAAAGGCTCATCCCGGGCTTCAAAAAATGACAGCCAGGTGGCGTTGGTCACCCATGCGGGTGCCGAGGAAAAGTCGTTACTGAGTCGGTGATAATCTCCCAGGTGACCAGCAGACGCCAGGTAACTGATGGTATCGTCATGGGGGACTTTCTCAATCTGGGAGGCCTGGTAGCTGCGCAAGGCAAAGCCTGTCAGCAAGATAAACAGCACGATCAGAAGGGTTTTAAGGTCTTTATAGTTAAGCAGGTGAGTGTTCAAGCACGGGTTCCAAAAATCGCACTTCCAATACGAACGATGGTACTGCCTTCCCTGATTGCAGATTCCAGGTCACTGGACATCCCCATGGATAGGGTGTCGGTTGCGATGCCGGCGGATTCCAGATCGGTCCCAAGTTTAGCCAATCGGCGGAAGGATTGCTGCTGAGATTTACTATCGCCCCTGCGCTCAGGAATGCACATCAGTCCCCGCAACCGTATCTTCGGCAAGCCCTGGATTGCCTTGGCCAGGGGCAGAACCGCTTCCGGCAAGACGCCGGATTTGCTGGCTTCCCGATCGATGTTCACCTGCAGACACAGGTTCAGCGGCGGCAGGTGGTCAGGTCGTTGCTCGCTCAGGCGGCGGGCGATCTTTTCCCGCTCCACACTGTGCACCCAGTGAAAATGCTCAGCGATGGGGCGGGTTTTGTTGGATTGAATCGGCCCGATGAAATGCCAGACCAGGTCCAGATCCTCAAGCGTCTGCATCTTCGTCTCGGCTTCCTGCCAGTAGCTCTCGCCAAAATCCCGTTGGCCCAGGTTATAAAGAGCGCGGATGGTCTCGCTTGAATGTTTTTTGCTCACTGCCAGCAGCAGCGGCGGTGTGGCCTGCAGGGTGTGGGCGGTTTCAGCAATGCGCGCACTGACGGCTCGGTAGCGGTGTTCCAGGTCGTTGTTCATGGCTTTGGGTTGGAGTTACGGAAATTTTTCTCAAAGTATGGTATTTAATCACAAAAATCGTTTAGGTGGGCCAAGGAAAAAAGTGGCAGCTGGAATGTCTGCTAATCTTGAAAGAGTCCTATATTGTCGACTCAGGTTCTAATTCAACCCAGTTCAAAGAAGGTATCCCATGGACATTACCGAATTGCTTGCCTTTGGCGTGAAGAATGGCGCGTCGGACTTGCACCTGTCAGCCGGTCTGCCCCCGATGATCCGCGTAGACGGCGACGTACGCCGCATCAACCTGCCCCCCATGGACCATAAACAGGTGCACGGCCTGATTTATGACATCATGAACGATAAGCAGCGTAAGGATTTTGAGGAGTTCCTGGAAACCGACTTCTCCTTTGAAGTGCCCGGTGTGGCCCGTTTCCGGGTTAACGCCTTTAACCAGAACCGGGGCGCCGGTGCGGTGTTCCGGACTATCCCCTCCAAGGTGCTGTCCATGGAGGATCTGGGGCAGGGCCAGGTGTTCAAGGATATCTGTGAGTTTCCCCGTGGTATTGTGTTGGTCACCGGGCCCACCGGTTCCGGCAAGTCCACCACCCTGGCGGCCATGCTCGACTACATCAATGAAACCCGCTATGAGCACATCCTCACCATCGAGGACCCCATCGAATTCGTACACGAATCCAAAAAGTGCCTGTTGAACCAGCGTGAGGTGCACCGGGATACCCTGGGCTTCGCCGAGGCGCTGCGTTCAGCCCTGCGGGAAGACCCGGACATCATCCTGGTGGGTGAGATGCGGGACCTGGAAACCATTCGGCTGGCCCTGACCGCCGCCGAAACCGGGCACCTGGTGTTCGGCACCCTGCACACCACCTCTGCGGCCAAGACCATTGACCGGGTGGTGGACGTGTTTCCCGCGGCCGAAAAGGCCATGGTGCGTTCCATGTTGTCGGAATCCCTGCAGGCGGTTATCTCCCAGACGCTGTTGAAGAAGCAGGGCGGTGGCCGGGTGGCGGCGCACGAAATCATGATCGGCACTCCGGCGATCCGGAACCTGATCCGGGAAGACAAAGTGGCGCAGATGTATTCCGCCATTCAGACCGGTGCCTCGCTGGGCATGCAGACCCTGGACCAGTGTCTGGGGGATCTGGTGCGCAAGGGTCACGTCAGCATTGAGCTGGCCCGTGAGAAAGCCAAGAATCCGGACGCGATCAAATAACAAGAATGCAACTGAGGTAGACCATGGATTTTGAAGATCTACTCAAACTGATGGTGGAGAAGGGCGGTTCCGACCTGTTTGTCACAGCCGGTGTGCCGCCTTCCATGAAAGTGCACGGCCGCATTGTGCCGGTCACCAAAACCGCGCTCAGCCCGGAAAAAACCCGGGAAACGGTGCTGGGGGTAATGAACGAATCCCAGCGCAAAGAGTTTATCGAAACCCACGAATGCAACTTCGCCATCTCCGCCCGGGGCATCGGCCGTTTCCGGGTCAGTGCTTTCTACCAGCGTAATCTGGTGGGCATGGTGTTGCGGCGTATCGAAACCCGGATTCCCACCATTGATGAATTGAACCTGCCGTCGGTGATCAAGGACCTGTCCATGACCAAACGCGGCATCATCATCTTTGTCGGGGCCACCGGTACGGGTAAGTCCACCTCACTGGCGTCCATGATTGGTCATCGCAACAATAATTCGAAGGGACACATCATCAGCATTGAGGACCCCATCGAATTTATTCACCAGCACAAGGGCTGTATTGTCACCCAGCGCGAAGTAGGACTGGATACGGAAAGTTTTGATACTGCCCTGAAGAATACCCTGCGTCAGGCGCCGGATGTCATCATGATCGGCGAGATCCGGACCCGGGAAACCATGGAATACGCGGTGGCGTTTTCCGAGACCGGTCACCTGGTATTGGCCACCCTGCACGCCAACAACGCCAACCAGGCGCTGGATCGCATTATTCATTTCTTTCCGGCGGATCGCCACGGCCAGTTGTGGATGGACCTTTCCCTCAACCTGCGGGCCATGGTGGCGCAGCAACTGATTCCCACACCGGATGGCAAGAGCCGCCGCGCGGTCATCGAAGTCCTGTTGAATACGCCTTTGATGGCGGACCACATTCGAAAGGGTGAAGTGCATTTGCTCAAACCGCTGATGGCCAAATCCCGCGAGCTGGGAATGCAGACTTTCGACCAGGCGCTCTACGATCTGTACAGTGCCGGTGAGATTACCTATGAAGACGCGCTGGCCCACGCTGATTCGCCCAATGATCTGCGCCTGATGATCAAACTGGGCTCGGAAAGCTCGGCCGATGCGCTGGATACTGCCACCAAGGGGCTGACTCTGCAGGACGATGAAGGTGGTATGAAAGGAGGCTGGTAGCCATGGGCCCGTTGAATATTCCGGGGCTGGCAAGATGGTACGGCACCAGGATCAACCACCTGGCGGCGTTCCGGGTTGGATAAGAGCGAGGCCAAACAGGGGACATTACTCAAGGCCGTGCCGTTCTTCATCGTCTGGCTGCTGCTCCTGGGCTTGGCCTATTGGTACTTCCTGATCAAACCGCAGCAGTGGTTCGACGCCACTCAGCAACAACCTCCCCTGTTGGCGGACAGTGCCCGGCAGCAGATATTGCGGGAGCGATTACGGCAGCACTTTCCCCAACTGCAGGATGACCGCGCCTGGTTCGTGCGGTTCAAGCAGTCCGGCTGTCAGTGTGAGCGCTTTGTTGAGCTCTATCACCAGAGCTTTACCAACCGTGCGGACCCCGAGCACATGCAGGTGATCAGCGTGGATCTGGCGCAGGACAGCTTCACCCCGGAAGAGCTCACCTTTATCACCGAAGTCATTCCCGCCACACCCTCTGTTGTCCTGTTTAATCATCAGGGCGCGGTCAACTATTTTGGCCCCTATCACCAGGAAGGCATTTGTAACGCGGAGAACAGTTACCTGGAGCCGGTGTTACAGGCCTTGGCCCAGGGGCAGGACCTATCCATCCTGAACACCCTGGTGTTCGGCTGCTTCTGCGCCACCCGATGACGATTCCAGACTTTTTTCCGTGCGGCGGTGAACTGCGCTGGGGGATTTAGCGTAATATGATCAACGGATAATCAGGTTTGGCATCAATCAGCAGTATGGTAACAACAATGTGGAAGCGGAGAATGAAGCGGGTTCGGTGGATGCTGTGTGTGGTGGGGCTGGCGGTGGTGTCGGCCCGGGCTGACACCAGTGTGGAGCTGCGCCAGTATCTGGAAAGCCTGGACGCCGGCTCCCCCGCCATCGTCGCCGATCAGCGGCTGCTGGCCGCTAAAGAGTTGCAGCGTTTTTACCGCCAGCGGCAGCACCAGACGGTCTGGCTCGACAACGAGGCCCCGGAGCAGCTCGTCGCCGAGTTGATTGCGGCCATAGAATCCTCCGGCCAGCACGGCTTTCTGCCGGACAACTATCACCTGGCCCTGCTGCAGCGGGAGGACCTGCCCCCCCTGGCGCGGGAACTGTTGGCCACCGATGCTTTTCTGGCCCAGGCCCGGCATCGGCAGAACGGGGTGCTGGACCCCAGGACCATTGACCCCGAATGGTCGCTGTCGCGGGAAACCCGGGACCCGGTGGGTTTGCTGGACGAGGCTCTGGTGCAAGGGCAGATTCAGGCCACCTTGAATGGCCTGTGGCCAATCCACCAGGAGTATCAGGCGCTGTTGGCCAAGCGGGCGCAATTGCTGGCCATGCAGGATACCGAAACCGCCGAAGTGCCGCCGGGCCCGGCATTGAAACCGGGCATGCAGGGTGAGCGGGTTATGCTTTTGAAGCAGCGCCTGTTGGGGCCCGGTGAGTATTCCGATGCATTCGATGCGACCCTGGAGGCGAGCGTCAAGGCGTTCCAGGCTGCGGCCGGGCTGGACGTGGACGGGGTAGTGGGCGCCGCCACCCTGGAGCGTCTGAACGCCAGCCACTTCTCCTGGGTTGACCGGGTGGATGCCAACCTGGAGCGTTGGCGCTGGCTGCCGGATGTGTTGCCGGAAACCTATTTGCGGGTGAACATCGCTGCCTTCTCCCTGCGGGCGATTCGCAACAATAAAGATGACTATCGAATGAATGTGATTGTCGGCAAACCCTTTCGGCGTACACCGGTGTTTTCCGAGTCCATGAAGTACTTTGTCTACAACCCTTATTGGAACGTCCCACCCAGTATTGCCACCAAAGACAAACTGCCCCTGTTGCGCAAGGATGCCGGTGCGCTGGAATCCATCGGCTATGAGGTGAAAGTGCCACAGCAATCCCAATTCATCGGGGTCAGCCAGGTGGACTGGACCGGCGTTACGCCCCGCAATTTCAACTACGTGCTGCGCCAGCAGCCAGGGCCGAAAAACGCGTTGGGAAGCCTGAAGTTCATGTTGCCGAACCCTTACGCGGTGTATCTGCATGACACCCCCGACCACAACCTGTTCCAGAAGCAGGAGCGCGGCTTCAGCTCTGGTTGTGTGCGCTTGTCAGACCCTCAGGGTTTGGCCTATTGGGTGCTGGATACCGACGGTCAAGGCCAGAGCCGGCAAGACATACAACAGCAGATCGACAGTCGCGAAACGCGAACGGTTTACCTGAAGAAACCAATCCCTGTATATATTGTCTATCTGACCGCATTTGTGGATGAGAATGGGGAGGTGGTGTTCCGCCGTGATCTGTATCAGCGGGATCAACCCATTGTCAGGCAGCTACGACAGGAATTTTAATAGGCAGTCATTGTGACAGACAGGAATATTGCTATGCGGAACATTCAGCGGTGGTTGCTTGCGGCAGTGATGCTGGGTCTGTCCCTGAATGCCAACCCTGCCTTTAGCTGGAACGCAGAGCGCCTGGCCACGCCGCTGGTGATCGATGAGATGGTCGTGCCGTATCCGGAGTTTGCTATCTACGTCATGCCGGGACAGATGTTCTCGGTACACTTCAAGGATGCCCAACAGGGTGGACGGTTAACCTTTGGCGGTGCTGACATGGCCGTGGGCAGTGCGCCCCTGACCGCCCCCAACACCCCCGGCGTGTATCCGTTGGCGATCACCAACACCCGGGGCGGGGAATCCGCCCGCATCAATGTGTTCGTGCTGACCCCGGCCACCGCGGTGAACAAGCAAGGTGAATTGAACGGCTATCGGATTGGCAGCTACCCCGCCAAGCCCTTGCACAATAATGCGATCTACCTGCCGCCAAAAGGCTTCGTTGAGGTGACGGAGGCCAATATGCAGGTGCGGCTTTCCCCCAATTTTACCCTGGGTCAGTTTGTCTCCAAGCAGGCGCAGGGTTTTCCCAAGTATGTGCTGCTGCGTCCGCAACTGCTGCTCAAGCTGGAGAACATTCTGGCGGAGCTGAATCGCCAGGGGCACGCCACGGACGGTTTTGTCATCATGAGCGGCTACCGTACACCCTGGTACAACAAGGCCATCGGCAATGTGCCCTACAGTCGGCATGTATGGGGCGGGGCCAGCGACATTTTTATCGATGACAACCCGAAAGACGGCGTGATGGACGATCTCAATGGCGACGGCAAGATCAACCGGGCCGATGCCCAGTGGCTGGCGGCGTTCATCGACACCATGTCCCGGGGTGGGGCGTTCGGACCCCGCATTGGCGGCCTGGGTGTGTACGGCAGTAATTCCGCCCACGGGCCGTTTGTGCATGTGGACGTACGCGGCAATCGGGCCCGCTGGTAAGCCAAAGTAGGTGCCGGGACGCTACCCCCGGCGAAAGCTGATGGTGCCGTCCCGTAACGTCAATTCCACACGACCGGGCATGGTGCGCCCCAGGAAAGGCGTGTTCTTGCCCTGGGAGTAGACGTTCTCCTTTTTCAGGGTCCATTCCATATTGGGATCGAACACACACAGGTTGGCGTTACTGCCCACCCCCAGGTGACCAGCGTCCAACCCGATCAGGTGGGCCGGGTTCATGGCGATGCGCTGCACCCACTCCGATTCCGACAACACACCCTGGCTCACCAGCTCATAGCTTAAGGGCAGGAAATGGGAGAACGCCGAGATGCCTGCCTCGGTGGTGGGGAAGGGCTCGGCCTTGGCGGCGGCTTCATGGGGCTGGTGGTCGGAGCAGAGCATGGAAATCACGCCAGACTTCACACCGTCAATCAGCGCCTGGCGATCCGCCTCGGTGCGGGCCGGAGGACGCACGTGGTAGGCACTGTTGAAGCCGTCGATCATGTTGTCCGTCAAATACAATTGATGCACGGCCACGTCCGCTGTGACCTTCAGCCCCAGGGCCTGGGCGTTGGCAATCAATTCCACGCTGCGGGCGCAGGAGATCTGGCCGAAGTGGGCCTGCACACCGGTTTGCTCCACCAGCAGCAGGTCGCGGCTGAGGGCAATGGTTTCGGCACTTTCGGGAATGCCGGGCAGGCCCAGGCGGGTGGCAGTGGGGCCGGCGTGCATGCCGCCACGGGGGCTGATGGACTGGTCTTCGCTCTGGAAGAACACGATCAGGTCAAAGGTGCTGGCGTATTCCAGGCAACGCATCAACACCTGGGAATCCTTGACCGGGCGCCGTAATTGCGACACGCCGATACAGCCCGCTTCCCGCAGGGCGTGCATTTCTGAAAGCTGCTCTCCTTCCAGGCCCCGGGTCAGTGCCCCGATGGGCATCACATGGGCGTAGCCGGATTGATAGGCCCGCTCCTGGATCAGGGCGGCCACCGCCCGGGTGTCCAGCACCGGATTGGTGTCCGGCGGACAGCACAGATGCGTAATCCCCGCAGCCGCTGCGGCGTGGGTTTCGGTGTGGATATTGCCCTTCTGGGTCTGGCCGGGTTCCCGTACCCGGGCGCACAGGTCCACCGCACCGGGAATCACCAGCATGTTGTTGGCGTCGAATTCCAGGTCTGGCTTGAACCCTACCGGAGCGTCGCCGATGCTGGCGATGACGCCGTCGGCAATGTACACATCCGCTTTCTGGTCCAGCACCTGTTTGGGGTCGATGACCCGGCCGTTGCGGATCACGATGCGTTGGTTGAACTGGGGGCGGGAAAAATCCATCAGGCGTCGCCTCCTTCCAGCGCATTCTGCATATCCGTCTGGCCGCTCATGGCCATGGACAGTACCGCCATGCGCACGGCAATGCCGTAGTTCACCTGCTGCAGGATCACCGACTGGCTGCAGTCGGCCACGGCGGACTCAATTTCCACGCCGCGGTTGATGGGCCCCGGGTGCATGACGATGGCGTCCGGTTTGGCGAACGCCAGCTTCTCGGTGGTGAGGCCGTACAAGCGGTAAAATTCCGATTCGCTGGGCAGTAGTGCGGATTGCATACGCTCCTTCTGCAGGCGCAGCATGATCACCACGTCCACGTCTTTCAGGCCCTTGACCATGTCGTAGTAAATCTTCGCCCCGAGGGTGTCGAAGTCAGTGGGGATCAGGGTTTTCGGGCCGATCACCCGCACCTCACCCACATTCAGCCCGCGCAGGGCGTGGACCTGGGAACGGGCCACCCGGGAGTGCAGCACGTCGCCGACGATGGCCACCTTCAGGTTCCTGAAGTCACCTTTGTGGCGGCGGATGGTGTACATGTCCAGCATGGCCTGGGTGGGGTGGGCGTGGCGACCGTCGCCGGCATTGATCACCGCCACCGTGGGGGTCACGTGCTCGGCGATAAAGTGGGGGGCACCGCTGGCCTCGTGGCGCACCACAAACATATCACTGTCCATGGCCTCCAGGTTCCACAGCATGTCCATCAGGGATTCACCCTTGGAAGTGGCGGAGGTGCTGATGTTGATGTTGAGTACATCTGCCGACAACCGCTTGGCCGCCAACTCGAAGGTGGTGCGGGTGCGGGTGCTGGCTTCGAAGAACAGGTTGACCACGGTTTTGCCCCGCAGCAGGGGCACCTTTTTCACCGCCTGTTTTCCCACACTGACAAAGGATTCAGCGGTGTCGAGAATTTCGGTGAGCAGTTCGGTGGATAATCCTTCGGTGGTGAGAAAGTGTCGCAGTTGACCTTGCGGGGTCAGCTGCAATTGGTGTGGCGGTATGGTCGGCGTCATGCGTTGGATTCAATCAGGGTCAGAGTCAAAGGCTCAGGGCCGCTCAATTTTATCCTTTGTTGGGGTTCTAAATCCATTCTTATGCCCCACACATCGGGCTGGATGGGCAGTTCCCGTCGCGGCAGGTCCACCAGGGCTACCAGCGAGACGCAGGCCGGGCGCCCGTAATCGAACAATTCATTGAGGGCGGCGCGGATGGTGCGGCCGCTCATGATCACATCGTCCACCAGGATAATGTGCTGACCTTCCACATTGAATGGCAGATTGGAGGGTTGGACCTGGGGGTGCAGACCCTTGCCCTGAAAGTCGTCCCGATAGAATGAGATGTCCATCAGCCCCAGTGGCTGTTTCAATCCCAGGCTGGCGTGCAGCTCTTTCGCCAGCCAGGCACCGCCCGTGTGAATACCCACCATGGCAGGCCGTTTGTTGTGTTTGGGATAGACCGTTTTGGTTATGTCGCTGGCCATGGAATCCAGCAGAGGTGCCACTTCCGGCATGATCATCAAGACATTTCCTTTACTAATTGTGGCCACTGTTCTGTGAACCAGGACTGCAGGATAAGGCTTGCAGCGATGCTGTCAACCAGGCTGTCTTTGGTACTGCCAGCCTGGCGCCATTCCCGCTGTTGCTCCCGCGCCTCAAAGGAGGTGAGGCGCTCATCCATGGCGAACCAGGGTTTGCCAAAACGACCGTGCAGGCGCTGGCCGAATTTGCGGGCCCGCTGGGTCAGCTCAAATTCGGTGCCGTCCATTTGCACCGGCACGCCCACCACGAAGGCGTCCGGTTGCCATTCCTCGATCAGCCGGGCCACGGCCTGCCAGTCCGGCTGGCCATCCCGGGCGGGCAATTCCGGCAGTGCCTGGGCCGTGCCGGTTACCGATTGACCTACCGCCACGCCGATTTTACGGGTGCCGAAATCAAACGCCATGATACTGACATTAAGGGAGCTGGGAAATGTGGCCATGGGGGAAATGCCGGATCAGGCGTGGCCGATTTGATCGGAAAGCAGGTTCAGGTCCACCCCCAGCAGATTGGCCGCCGCCTGCCAGCGCTGCTCGTAGGGAGTGGCAAACATGATGTCGGGGTCGGCATTGACGCTGAGCCAGGCATTCTGGGCCATTTCCTCGTCCAGTTGCCCTGCGCTCCAGCCGGCGTAGCCCAGCGCAATCAGGGATTCCGCAGGGCCTTCATTGTGGGCGATGGCCATCAGGATATCCCGGGAGCTGGTGAGGCAGATGTCCCCATGCACCATCTGGCTGTTTTCCCACTGGTGCGGGTTGGAGCGATGCAGCACAAAGCCCCGTTCCATCTGCACCGGGCCACCGCACATGACCGGCACATCATTGAAGTTGTCGTCATAGGATTCAATGTGCAGGTGAGACAGGATGTCCCCCACCGACAGATCCATGGGGCGGTTCACCACGATACCCATGGCACCCTCCTCATTATGCTCACATATATAGGTTATGGAGTGAGCAAAATTGGGGTCCGCCATGGAGGGCATGGCGATCAGGAAGTGATTCTTGAGGTTGGTGGGATTGGAATCAGTCATACATTCAGTATTGGGTGTTAGGCCTGGGGGTTCAAGTGAATTTTTTGGAATGACCAGACTGACCTTTAGCAGGCCCGTTGAGCAGGTCCGTGCATGGCGCGACGATGAGGCACCTAGAACGAGGACAGGAAGTCCCCCTTGCCGAAACGCCAGGTGCGGATAATTTCAAGGATATCCGTGTCCTGCTTGATTTCCGGGGGAAAGGTGGAGAAGGGGGAGGCCAGCTTGACGATCTCCATGGCCGCCTGATCGAGGATGCGTTCACCGGAGCTTTTCAGGATTTTCATCTCCCGCAGGGTGCCGTCGGAGTTAATGGCCACCAGCAGCCGCAATTCCCCATGAATCTTCTTGCGTTTGGCTTCCGCCGGGTAATTCAGGTTGCCTATGTACTCGATTTTGCGCCGCCAGGCTTCCAGATAGGCTGCATCTGCAGCCCGCTTGGTACTGGCAGAGGTCAGCACCCGCTTCTTCGGACGTTTGGCATAGGCTTGCCGTTTGGCCTCCAGAGCCGCTTCGTAGCTGGCCATCTCGATCTGCCGGTTGAGGTTGGCCAGCATTTCCTCCTTGGAAATCTTAACCTCGCGATCCAGCTCGCTGGTGGGGGTTTTGACCACGGTCTGTTCGGTCTTGCCGGTGGTGCTCAACTGGGTGGCCACCGTGGGCTGCACCGGTGTTTGGGTGGCTTCCTGGGGCAGGGGCTTCACCTCCCGGATCACCGCGTCGTCAAAGCTGGCCAGTTGGTCGGTGGTGGGTTTCAGCTTTTCCGCTTCGGTGCCGCTGCCTTCCTGGTTGGCCTGGGCCATAAAGTCCGCGTCTTCCGGTTCCTTGTCCGTGTTGTGCTGAGCCAGGATGATCTCCAGTGAGGAGATCGAAGGCAGCTTGTCCGGCAGCCCGATGTGCACCCCGAACAGCAGAATCAGGTGCAGCACCAACGCCAGAAACAGGGTAAAGGTCAAACGGTCCGTGGCGGAAATGACGGGTTGTTCGGCAACAGCAGCCATAATTATCGTGGATTACTCAAGGTTATTCGGCTTCTGACAATCGGTTCTCAATGGCATCCAGCAACAGCCCGGCGACGTTCAGCCCGGCGCCCGCGTCGATCTCGCGAATGCAGGTGGGGCTGGTGACGTTTATTTCCGTCAGATAATCCCCGATCACATCCAGGCCCACGAAGATTAACCCTTTTTCCAGCAGGGTGTCGCGTACCTGGTCGCAAATCCAGCGATCACGAGCGGTGAGCGGTTGTACCACGCCGGAGCCCCCGGCCGCCAGATTGCCGCGCACCTCACCCACGGCCGGGATGCGGGCCAGACAATGGGACACAGGCTCGCCGTTGATCACCAGGATGCGCTTGTCGCCTTTGCTGATCTCGGGAATGTAGCGCTGGGCCATGGCGGGGGTGCGCCCGTGTTGTGTGAGGGTTTCGATGATGACGCTGAGGTTGCCATCGCGGGCCCCGGTGCGAAAGATGGAGGCGCCCCCCATGCCGTCCAGGGGTTTCAGGATGACATCAGTGTGCTCTTCGGCAAATGCCCGCAGGCGCTGTTTGCCGGCACTCACCAGTGTTGGCGCGCAACATTGCGGAAAGTGGGTGGCGAACACCTTCTCATTGCAATCCCGCAGGCTTTGTGGGCGGTTGACCACCAGCACGCCGTCGCGCTCGGCCTGGTCGAGGATATAGGTGGTGTAAATGAAGTTCATGTCGAAGGGCGGATCCTTGCGCATGAGGATCACGTCCAGGTTGCCCAGGGGGGCGTGGGTTTCCTCCCCAAAGTCGTACCACTTTTGCGGGTCCTGTCTGGGGTGCAGGCGGGTCATACGGGCGCGCGGTTCGCCGCGGTCAATGTAGAGGTCGGACTGCAGCATATAAAAAATCTGCCAATTGCGTGAATCCGCCTCCCACAACATGGCGAGGGTGCTATCCTTTTTGAATGTGACAGATTCAATGGGGTCCATCACCACCCCGATCTTGATTGTCATGGTGTGCTCTGTTTGCTGCATTAAGGTCTCTGTTGGACCCGAAAACTGTATATAGGTTACACCGGATCTGTTGTTCTGGTTATAAATATTGTTTTTTAATTAAAGTTAAAAAAACGCTTTATCCACAGTGGTTTATAGATTGAAGGTGAAAACTGTGATAAATATCATGCTGCGTTGAATATACGGCAGATTTTCTCACCTTTCGAGTTTGCGAACTGCCCATAACGATATTATAACTATAATAAGATTGCTGACTTATCGCTGTTAATAACAAAGGCAATGTCGATGGAAGATAATTTTGAGAATCTGAAAGTGATGGTCATTGACGATAGTAAAACCATTCGTCGAACCGCCGAAACTCTGTTGAAAAAAGCCGGCTGTACGGTGATCACCGCCACTGACGGGTTCGACGCACTGTCAAAAATCGCTGACACCCAGCCGAATATTATCTTCGTGGACATCATGATGCCCCGATTGGACGGCTACCAGACCTGTGCGTTGATCAAGAACAACAGTGCGTTCAAGAGTACGCCTGTGATCATGCTGTCCAGTAAAGACGGTCTGTTCGACAAGGCGAAGGGTCGGATTGTGGGCTCAGATCAGTATTTAACCAAGCCATTCAGCAAAGAAGAGCTGCTGGGAGCCATTCGCGAGCACGTGGCGGCGGCCTGATTGTCGGTGTTCGGTGGCCTGGGCAAGGCCGGAATGTTCCATATTTATAAGAAGACTACGGAGGAGCTATGCCTCGCGTTCTAATCGTTGACGACTCACCCACGGAAACATACAAGTTCAAGGAAACCCTGGAAAAGCACGGTTTCGAGATCATCACCGCCGATAACGGCGCCGATGGTGTGGCGGTGGCCCGTCAGGAACAACCGGATGTGGTGCTGATGGATGTGGTGATGCCGGGCCTCAATGGCTTTCAGGCCACGCGCCAGTTAAGCAAGGGGGATGACACCAAACACATCCCTGTCATTATCGTGACCACCAAGGATCAGGAGACCGACAAGGTCTGGGGCCGGCGCCAGGGCGCCACCGATTACCTGACCAAGCCGGTGGAAGAGGCGGTACTCATCGACACCATTAACCGAGCCATGAGCGGAAGTTAATCACTATTATGTCTGAGGTTTCCCCAGCCTATCTCAAACTGATTGAGATATCCGAGCGCAGCCGCCAGCACGCGCAGGGTCTGCCGGAACAGGAGCAGGCCAAGTCAATCTGGAGTGGCGTTGGCTTTACCCTGAATAACCGGCGCTATGTGGCGCCGATGGATGAAGTATCCGAAATCCTCACGGTGCCCCGTTACACCCAGGTACCCGGTGTGCAAAGCTGGGTCAAGGGCATCGCCAACGTGCGTGGCCGGCTGATGCCGGTGATGGATCTGATGGCCTTTCTCAATAATCCCTCCCAATTGCAACTGAAGCGTCGACGCCTGCTGGCGCTGGAGCGTGGTGAGCTGTACAGCGGTCTGGTGGTGGACGAGGTGCTGGGTATGCAGCACATCGCGCAGGATCTCTATACCCAGACTGTTCCTGGGGAGTACGCCGATACCCTGCCCTATATAAAGGGTGGATTTGATACCGAAAAGGGCTTTTTTGCCTGGTTTAGTTTATACGAGTTGGCGCGCGACCCGCGCTTCCTCAATGTCGCTTCCTGAGCTGACGGAAGTGTTGTTATTCATGCCTGTTCCCCATGGGGAGAGGCTGAATTGGGGTTGGGATTGCAGAAGGTTTTCACACCCCGCCTGTGTGAACAGCGATGTTCATTACTTAAACGATAAGGCATCTTTCAGAATTTGTTCTTTAATGAATTAAGGGACAGGTGTTGAAAGGCGCCTTTCTTGTGTAACCAATAACAAGTGTTCATAAATACATGTGTTGTGCACTAAACGGCCAGGAGTCCGCCTATGTCGTCTAGCACTGGAAAGCTGGAATCCAGCAAATCCACTAACCTGATACCGGTCTATATCATTGGCCTGGTTATCACCATTGGTCTGATGCTGCTGAACTTTTACTTTGTGGCAAATCACAGTGAGCAGTCAGCGAAGTACGTAACCAAAGCGACAGAATTGAGGGTACTCTCTCAGAGGATCGCGAAAAACGCCCTGGAAGCAGCGGCAGGTAACGCGGATGCGTTCTCCTTCCTCGACCAGGCCCGGGTGGATTTCGGATTGGAGTGGGATGCCATCAAGAACGGCTCCCCCGACGAGGGTATGGCCGCCGACTCCGTCTTCATCACCAGCGCGCCCCAGGAAATGGCGGACGTGGAACGGGTGTGGAAGCAGGTGTCCGATAGCTCCGACGTGATTCTGGAAGGTCGCCAAACGGTGATCAACCTGCACGACGTGGCGCGGGCCCTGAACGACAACATTCCGGTACTGCAGGAAGAATACGACCTGGTGGTACAAACCCTGGTGGACAGCAAGGCCCCTGCCGATCAGGTGGCGGTGGCCCAGCGTCAGTCCCTGCTGGCGGAACGTATTGTGCGATCGGTTAACAAGGTGTTGGAAGGGGGCGAGGACGCGGTGATGGCCGCCGACAGCTTCGGCCAGGACACTGAGCGTTTTGGTCGCGTACTGCAGGGCATGCTGGAAGGGGATAAGTCCCTTGGCATCACCCGGGTGCGGGATAAGGCCGCGGTCGACTCCCTCAACGAAATTTCTGATCTGTTCGCCGGTGTGGCGGAAAGCGTCGACGAGATTCTGGAAAGTTCTCCGGAACTGTTCCAGGTGCGGGCGGCGGCCAACGGCATCTTCACCGATTCGCAAACCCTGCTCACCGAAACCGGTGCCCTGGCCCGCTCCTTTGAGGGCACGCCGGTAGCCGGCTTCTGGTCCACCCTGTTCGGTATCATCTTCGCCGGTTTGGCACTGCTCTTCCTGCTCCTGGTATTCTTCAGCGTAATGGCCCAGTCCCGTGCCCAGCTGGCGGAAGAAGCCCAGCGTCGTGAAGAAAAAGAAATGCAGAACCAGCACAACCAGGAGGCGATCCTGCGACTGCTGGACGAACTGGGCGACTTGGCGGATGGTGACTTGACCATCCAGACCACGGTAACCGAGGATTTCACGGGCGCCATCGCGGACTCCATTAACTTTACCATCGACCAATTGCGCTCGCTGGTATCGACCATCAACGAAACCGCGGTACAGGTATCCGCAGCGGCCCAGGAAACCCAGGCCACGGCGATGCATCTGGCGGAAGCATCCGAGCACCAGGCCCAGGAAATTGCCGGGGCGTCTGCCGCGATCAATGAGATGGCGGTGTCCATCGACCAGGTATCCGCCAACGCCGCCGAATCCGCCGCGGTTGCGGAGCGATCGGTATCGATCGCGAACAAAGGTGCCGAGGTGGTACAAAATACGATCCACGGGATGGATACCATCCGTGAGCAGATTCAGGAAACCTCGAAACGGATCAAGCGACTGGGTGAATCCTCCCAGGAGATCGGTGACATCGTATCGTTGATCAACGACATCGCAGACCAAACCAACATCCTCGCATTGAACGCTGCGATCCAGGCCTCTATGGCGGGTGAAGCGGGTCGAGGCTTCGCGGTGGTAGCGGACGAAGTACAGCGCCTTGCGGAACGGGCATCGGCGGCAACCAAGCAGATCGAAGCACTGGTTAAAACGATTCAGACCGACACCAACGAAGCGGTAATCTCCATGGAGCAAACCACTTCGGAAGTGGTGCGCGGAGCCCGCCTGGCACAGGATGCGGGTGTGGCGCTGGAAGAGATCGAGAACGTATCCAGTAACCTGGCGGACTTGATCCAGAACATCTCCAACGCCGCACGGCAGCAGGCAGCGTCTGCAGGTCACATTTCCAATACGATGAACGTTATCCAGGAAATCACCTCGCAAACCTCTGCCGGTACCACCGCGACCGCAACGTCCATCGGTAACCTGGCGGAACTGGCGGTACAGATGCGCAATTCGGTAGCCGGTTTCAAACTGCCGGAAACCGGAATGTAAAACACCTTGGCCCGGTGACCTTGTTGGAATCCGGGCCAATCAAAGGTGCCATGGCCGGGAGCGATGTCAGTGCCAGCAGAACGATGGAGTCTTCAGAAAGCCGAGTTGAACGACGAACAGTTCGCGCGCTGGCGCAGTTTGCTCGAAGATCGCACCGGCATGCAGTTGACCGTCGAACGCAAAACCTTTCTGGAAACCAGCCTCAACATCCGCATGCGGGAAATCGGCTGCACCAGCTACGACACCTACTACGACACACTGATGTCCGGTTTGGCAGGCGAAGTGGAGTGGGCGACGCTGGTGGATCGCCTTACGGTTCAGGAAACCAGCTTCTTTCGTCACCCCAGCTCCTATGAGTTGGTGCGCAACTATTGTGGCAATCTCTATGAAGAACAGGGACGCAAACACATTGAACTGTGGAGCGTGGGCTGTGCCACGGGTGAAGAAGCCTATTCCCTGGCCATGGTGATGGAAGATCTGCTGAGCCAGCAGCAAGAGAAGCGTTATTACGGCATCACGGCCACCGACATCAGCCTGCCGGCACTGGCCAAGGCGCGGGAAGGTGTATACAACGCCCGCAAGCTGGATCGTGTGGATCAACGTTATGTCCAAAAGTATTTTGAAAACCATGAGCGCGGTCGATGTCGTGTGGTGCCGCGCTTGAAAGATCGAGTCTGCTTTGCGCGCATCAATGTGCTGGATTTGCGGCAGGCACCGGTTCAGAACGTGGATCTGGTGTTCTGTCAGAACCTGCTGATTTATTTCCAGAGTCTGCGCAAAAAAGACATCGTTTCCCATTTGGCTGATCGGCTGGCGCCGGGCGGCATGATGGTGCTGGGTGTGGGTGAGGTGATTGACTGGCAACGGCCGGACATGAAGCGCATCCAATATAAAGACACCCTTGCGTTCGTCAAACGCAATCATTCTTAGATCAGTCAGGATAACCAGAGCCAGGAGCTGACATGGCCGAACAACACGATTTTCAAGCGCTGGATTGGGTAAAAGGTGAAATTGAAGAAACCCTGAAGCAGGCGCAGCAATCGTTGGAAGCATTCGTGGACAATCCCGAGGACTCCACGCGCATGCGCTTTTGTCTTACCCATTTGCATCAGGTGGCCGGTACCCTGCAGATGGTGGAGTTTTTTGGCGCAGCGTTGCTGGCCGAAGAGATGGAGAACCTGGCCATCGCGCTGATCAATGAGAAAGTGCAGCGGGTGGAAGATGCGCAGGAAGTGCTGATGAAAGCCATCCTGCAATTACCCGTGTATCTGGATCGGGTGAAGGACGGCCAGCGGGATATGCCGGTGGTGGTGTTGCCGTTGTTGAACGATCTGCGTGCGGCCCGTGGTGAGCCCCTGTTGTCGGAAACCGCGCTGTTCAAACCGGATCTGGAAGCCGGTGGTGAAGCGGCACCGAAAGAATCGGTATCCCAGGAAGCCCTGGCACAATTGCCCCAATTGTTGAAAAAAATCCGCCAGCTCTATCAATTCGCGCTGGTGGGTTTGATCCGCAATCAGGACATGCCCACCAACCTGGGGTACATGGCCAAATCCCTGGCCAAACTGGAGCAGCTCTATAGCAATACCCCCATGGGACAACTGTGGTGGGTGGCGGCGGCGCTGGTGGAAGGGGTGTCCCGTTCCTACATTGAGCTGGGCACGTCCGTCAAAATGCTATTCGGTCAGTTGGACCGCCAGCTCAAACACAGCATCGACACCGGTGCCCACCGCGATGAAGCCCTGCCCACAGATCTGCTGAAGAACCTGTTGTTTTATGTGGCCCGGGCCGAGGGTGAAACCACCCGTATTCAGAAAGTGAAAGCCGCCTTTAAACTGGATCGGGCCTTGCCGTCGGAAGAGCGCCTGGACGATGAGCGCCAGCGCCTGACCGGCCCGGATAAAGAAGCCATTGCGTCCGTGGTCTCGGCATTGTTGGAAGAGCTGGGCAGTGTGAAGGAAACCCTGGACCTGTTTATGCGGGGCCAGGTGCACGATGGCACTGACCTGCGCACGGTGATTCCGGTCCTGAAGCAGATTGCCGATACCCTGGCGGTGCTGGGGGTGGGCAATCCCCGCCGGGTGATTGTGGAACAGATTGATACCATCGGCCGGATTGTCGAGCATCCTGATCTGCCGGATGACAATCTGTTGATGGACGTAGCCGGTGCCCTGTTGTATGTGGAAGCCACCCTGCAAGGCATGGCTAATGATCCGGCCGCGGGCGCCGGAGAGGGCGATGAAGACGAGTCACAGTTTGTTTCGCCGGAGCAGATCAGCAAAGCCCGTTCTGCCGTGATCGAGGAATCACGCACCGGCCTGGAGAACGCCAAAGAGGCCATTTCCGATTACATTGGTTCGGGCTTCGACCTGGGCCCATTGCAGGCGGTGCCTGATATTCTGCACAGTGTTCGTGGCGGCCTGTTAATGGTGCCGCTGGCACACCCGGCGGCATTACTGCAAAGCTGCATCAATTTCATCAGCGAGCAATTGATTGACGGTGCGGTGCAGCCGGACTGGAAACAACTGGATACCCTGGCGGACGCCATCACCAGTGTGGAATATTATCTGGAACGCCTGGGCGATCGCTTCCCCGGAGATGAGGACATTCTGTCCATTGCGGAAGAAGCGGTGTCCGCACTGGGTTATCCGGCAGAGCGTATTGACCCCAGTGAACTGGCCCCCACCCTGTTGGATGCGGAATCCAGCGCTGTGCCGCTTGCTAATGAGCCTGTTGCAGAAGCCGATACCGGGGCAGCGGAACTGGAGAGCCTGGCCGGTGACGAAGAAGATGAGATCATCCAGATCGAATTCACGGAAGAAGACCTGCAGGAAGCCGGCGCAGCTGTGACGGAACCCGAGCCGGAAGATGATGACGACCTGATCGATGAGGAAGTGATTGAAATCTTCATCGAAGAGGCCGGTGAAGTGCTGGAGACGATCCAGGAATACCTGCCGCAATGGAAAACCAACTACGACAACGAAGAAGCGCTGAAAGAGCTGCGCCGTGCCTATCACACATTGAAAGGCAGTGGCCGCATGGTCGGTGCCACGGTGGTGGGCGAGCTGGCCTGGTCAGTGGAAAACATGCTGAACCGGGTGCTGGACAATAGCATTCCCACCAATGATCAGGTGACGGGCATCGTGGACCGGGTCACCGAAGTGATCCCCGTTCTGGTGAAAGCCTTCGAAGATCGGGTCAAGCCCACTTTGCATGTGGATGTCCTGGCGGCAGTGGCCGATGCCCTGGCCAAAGGCGAACAGCCTCCGGCCATTCCGGATGACCTCTCCCTGACGGCGGCTCCCGCGGCAACTGCAGAGGAGCCGGCACCGCTGGAAGAGCTGCCCGTTGCTGCAGACATGCAGGTGGAGGATAACGGCGGTGAAATCGATCCGGTGTTGGTGGATATTTTCAGTCAGGAGGCCTCTTCGCATCTGGAGACCCTGAAAGCGTTCCTCGCCCAGGACAACAACGATGTCCTCAGCGACGATATGCTGCGTGCTTTGCACACCCTGAAGGGCAGTGCGCACATGGCAGGGATCACCCCCATTGCCGAACTGGCGTCTCCCACGGAGCGCTTCTTCAAGGAATGCCATTTACAAGGGGTGGCGGCGTCCCCCGAGATTCTGCAGCTGCTGGACGATTTCGTGCAAAACGTCGAGCAGGGGCTGGAAGACCTGATGTCCCATCCGGCAGCACCCATCGCCGGCAGCGAAACGTTGCTGCAGCATTTGGAGCAGCTGCGGGAAGAGAAACTCAAGCACAGTGAAGAGGAACCGTCGGCCCAGGCGGACCCCCAGGTGGTCAGTATGTTCCTGTCCGAGGGCATGGATCTGATCATGGATGCCGGAGAAGTGCTCCGGCACTGGGAACAAAACCCCGTCCCGGGTGAGGACCTGGACAAGCTGCGCCAGGAATTGCGTATCCTGGCCCGCAGCGCCAGTGCCGCGCAGCTGAACGAAGTGGTGGAGCTCAGCATGACGCTGGAAGAGCTCTACGAAGCGGCGGCCAATGGCATGATCACTCCCGATCCGCTGTTCTTCCGCACCGCTCACAAAGCCCATGAAGCCCTGGTGAATATGATGGACTTCATTGCCGCCGGTCAGCCAATTGTGGCAGATGAGGCGCTGGTGCCGGAGTTGCAGGCGTTGATGGACCAGGCCCCGCAAGTGAGTGAACAGCTGGAAGCGGCTGAGCAGGAGCAGCCGGTTGCGGCAGACTATGAGCCGGATCTTGAAGCACAGCCGGAGTCAGAATCCCCGGAAGAGTTGTTAGAAGAGTCCTTAGATGAATCGGTAGCGGAGCAAGAAGACCTGCTGGAAGAAGCGGACTTCAACACAGACGAGGCGGACTTCGGCTTTGAGCTTGACTCCGAGTCGGAGCTGGAAATTGAAATGGATTCCGCGCCAGAGCGGGATGCAGAACCCACCTCAGAGCCCTCCATCTCAGAGTCCTCCACCGAAACCGTCTCCGAACCTGAATTCGATATGGACGATCTGTCCACCGGGCTCCCTGATATGGCGGCCGAGGCTGCAACCGAGGCAGAGCCGGAATTCGAGATGCAGTTCGAAACCGAGCCAGAAGCTGACTCGGATGGGGAGCCGGAAATAGAACTGGAAGCCCCCGCGTTCGAAGCGGAAGAACTGATCATCGAAGATGACGGCGAAGACACCTCCGAATTCAGCGTTGAGGAAATCGACGAGCTGGAAGAAGAGCCCATGGCGGCAACTCCACAGGAAGATCTGGCGGGGGATTACGATCCCGAGCTGGTGGAGATCTTCCTGGAAGAGGCATCGGAAATTCTGGACACCACGGCGGAGCAGTTGCAGGCCTGGGTAGAGCAGACGGATAACCTGGACATTGTGGCGGGACTGCAACGCAGCCTGCATACCCTGAAAGGGGGCGCACGCATGTCCGACATGAAGGAAATGGGAGACCTGGCCCACAACCTGGAAAACCTGTACGAAGGCCTGTGTATGCGGAATTTCACCGCTACCCCGGCCCTGTTCGATCTGCTGCACCAGTGTCACGACCGCTTGGCGGTGATGTTCGAAAGCATCCAGAGCGGCCAGCAGGCGCAAGCGGCGGATGACCTGATCGGTAAGATCGATGACTTTACCCACGGTCGATTGGAAGCCGAGGCACCGCCAGCACCAGCGGAAGTGGAGCAGGAAGAACTGCCCACCCTCACGGTGGCGCAGGCCCCCGCATTCGAACCGCAACCGACGGAAGATACCGCAGCCCTGTCCGCCCTGGGTGGAAGCGGGGAAGAGGTGGATACCGAAATTCTGGAGATCTTCCTCGAAGAAGCGGAGGAGCTCACCGAGGGCATCGACAACACCATCAATGCCTGGTTGTCAGAGCGGGATAACCACGAACACCTGGACGAAATGAAGCGCCTGCTGCATACCCTGAAAGGGGGTGCCCGTCTGGCTGGTCTGGTGCATATCGGCAACCTGAGCCACAACTTTGAAACCTTCATCATCCAGAGCGAAACCGATCGCGTGGACATGGGGGACGAGTTCTTCGCCAAAGTGCAGGCGGAGCACGACAAGCTGTTTGAGCAGATGGATCACCTGCGTCAGCACGGCAGCGAGCTGATTTCCTCTGCCGGTGAAGCAGACGCTGTCGAGTTCGAGTTCACCATGGAGGAAGAGCCGGCCCCTGAGGACTTGCAGCCGGCCGCCGAGACAGCGCCGTCGAGCGACAATGTGGTGCCCATCACCCCGCAACCGGCGCCCCAGGAAACGTTTGTTGCGCCCAAGCCTGATGAGATGCTGCCGGCGTCGGCCTTCCATACCGACGATAAAAAGCGCGCCAGTGGTGAGAGCGTCAAAGTTTCCTCGGATTTGATGGAAAACCTGGTGAACCTGGCCGGTGAAACCTCCATTTTCCGCGGCCGGATCGAACAGGAGATCACCGACTTCAACGGGGTTATCGGCGAGATCGGCATGACCATCGACCGGGCCCGCGAACTGCTGCGGCGTCTGGACATCGAAACCGAAGCCCAGATCCTGTATCGCTATCAACAGGCCCAGACCGAAGGCGAGGAGTACGAAGACTTCGACCCACTGGAGATGGACCGCTACTCCACCCTGAACCAGCTGTCCCGCTCCCTGGGCGAAACCGTATCGGACATGATGGACCTGCGGGACTCCCTCACCGACCGTGCCCGTGACGCGGAAACCCTGTTGATCCAGCAGGGCCGGATCAATTCCGAATTGCAGGAAAGCCTGATGCGCACCCGCATGGTGCCGTTCTCCCGCATGGTGCCGCGTCTGCGCAGAATCGTGCGGCAGATCGCCGGGGAAGTGGGTAAAAAGGCGGAACTGGAAATCATCGGTGCAGAAGGTGAAATGGACCGGACCGTGCTGGAACGCATGGTGCCGCCGTTGGAGCACATGTTGCGTAACGCGGTGGACCACGGTCTGGAAACGCCGGAACAACGGGCCGCCGCCGGTAAGAAAGACACTGGTCGAATTACCATTCACCTGGCCCGGGAAGGGGGTGAGGTGGTACTGCGGCTCACTGACGATGGTAAAGGTATCAACCTGGACGGCGTGAAGAAACGCGCCATCGAACGCGGCCTGATGAAAGCGGATGCACCGCTCACCGATAAGGAAGTGATGCAGTTTATCTTCAAGCCCGGTTTCAGTACGGCAGAAAAAGTGACCCAGATCTCCGGCCGAGGTGTGGGGATGGACGTGGTGCACAGCGAGATCAAGCAGCTGGGCGGCAACGTCAAACTGCACTCGGCGCCGGGCGCCGGCTCCCAGTTCACCATCCGCCTGCCGTTTACGGTGTCGGTCAACCGCGCCCTGATGGTGCGGGTGGGCGAAGACCAGTACGCGATTCCTCTCAACAACATCGAGGGTATTGTGCGGGTCAGCCCCTATGAACTGGAAGCCTACTATCAACCGGACGCGCCCAAGTTTGAGTATGCCTCCCAGCAATATCGGATGCGGTACCTGGGTCGTTATGTACACAACAACCCGATCCCCAACCTGACCAGTCACACCAAGCCCATTCCGGTGTTGCTGGTGCGCGGTGGGGATCATGCTGTGGCCCTGCAGGTGGATGCCCTGTTGGGCTCCCGCGAAGTGGTGGTGAAATCCGTGGGGCCGCAATTGGCGGCGGTCAGCGGGATTTCCGGTGCCACCATCCGCGGTGATGGTAGCGTGGTCATTATCCTCGACCTGAACGCCGTGATCCGGGCCGAACAGGCTCAACTCAGCCTGGAAGAAAATCTGGAAGAGGCGGATCAGCTACGGGCCAAGGAAGAGGTCAACGAGACTCCGCTGGTCATGGTGGTGGATGACTCGGTCACGGTGCGCAAGGTAACCAGTCGCCTGCTGGAGCGCAATGGCTTCGATGTGGTGACGGCCAAAGACGGTGTGGACGCGATCACCCAGCTGCAGGATATCAAGCCGGATGTGATGTTGCTGGATATTGAAATGCCGCGCATGGACGGCTTCGAAGTGGCTACTCTGGTACGCCACGATGAGCGCCTGCAGGATACACCCATCATCATGATCACCTCCCGTACCGGTGAGAAACACCGCGACCGGGCCATGAGCATCGGTGTCAACCGCTACATGGGTAAACCTTATCAGGAAACCGTATTGCTGCAGACCATAGAAGATCTGATCAAACAGGAAGCCTAGTGTGTCCGACAAGCCCGGCCCCCCCAAAGGGGCGAACCCCCGGGTGGGGGTGATTGCAGACTCTACACTGCAACGACACGTGGTCTGCAAGGCCATCGAGTCGGCGGGCTACGGCGTGGCGGTGACCTTGTCGCCGGACAAAGTCAGCGACGATCTGATCACCGGTGACCAGGCGGATGTGTGGCTGGTGGACATCGAAGATGAGGACAAATGGTCCGACTTTATTGTCCACCTGTTTGAGGCCTCCCGGGCACCGATCCTGCTGGGGGAAGGCAATGCCCCCAGTGTCAGCAGTTTGCAGTTCCAGCGTTGGGAACGGAAGATCTACGCCAAATTGAAAGACATCGTGGGCCAGCCCCGGCCGGAGGACGCGGTAATCCAGTCCCTGGCCCAGGCGGCCATCGAGCCGGTTCCCCCTGAGCTGGATGACGAGGCCGAAGGGGAACCCGCCGCCAACGTTTGGGTGCTGGGAGCGTCCCTGGGTGGTCCGGCGGCGGTAAAGGAGTTTCTGGATGAGCTGCCGGCCGGTTTGCCCATCGCATTTGTTGTGGCCCAGCACATCGACCCCGGATTTCAGGATACGTTGAGCAAAGTCTGGGGCCGCAATTCCCATTTTCGCTTCAAGGCGCCGTTGGCGGGGCGTTGCGTAAGCCATGGGGAAATTGTCATCGCGCCGGTGGAGCAGGTGATGACAGTGAACCAGTTTGGCCGGGTGGAATTGTTTGAAGAGCAGTGGGAAGGGCCCTATTCCCCCTCCATTGATCAGTCCATGTCCCTGTTGGCGGATCACTTTGGTGTGCAGAGCGGGGCTATACTGTTCAGTGGAATGGGCAACGACGGCGCCATTTCCGCGGCCAAACTGCGACAGATGGGCATTGAAGTCTGGGCGCAAAGCGCGGAAACCTGCGCCAACAGCTCACAACCGGATTCGGCGCGGGCCGCAGGCTGCGTGACCTTCAGCGGCTCACCCAAGCAGTTGGCACACAAGCTGGTTGAATACGCAGCCAGGCACTATTCCGAATCATTGATTAATTAGACGGAACATACTCATGTCTCAAGTACCAGAACAGATTGCCAGCCTCCTGATCCCCATGATCGGCCGCCCATTGCTGATCCCCAACGTGGCGGTGGCAGAGATCGTCAGCTGGGACCAGCCGGACAAGCGGGAAGACTCACCGGACTGGATGCTGGGCACCGTGGAGTGGCGCGGGGTGGCGTTGCCGGTGGTCTCGCTGGAGCTGATGAACAACCCGGAGATCGAGGATGCCGCACAGGGCGCCCGCCTGGCGGTGATCAATGGCGTGGGAGAATGCAAGCTGCCGTTTTATGCCATCTCAGTGCAGGGCCTGCCCCGTCTGGTGCGGGTGTTTCCGGAAGAGCTCAGCAGCGAGGAGCAATCCGAGGACCCGGCCTACGATACCCTGGTGATGGTCAGCGGTGAACGGGCGGTGATCCCGGATCTGGCCAACGTGGAGCGCGAGCTCAACCAGTTGGTGTGAAATCAGAGGATTTTCCTCCAAAACGCAACTTTTTCCGTTTTCCGTCGTAATGAATTATATAGAATTCGAGTTGGCGGAATCATCAAGCCCGCACCCGGCGGGCTTTTTTGTATCCACTGACCTTTTCATCCCTTTGGCCGGCAGTCATTGCTGATCCGGCCCTGCAGCATGCAGTATTGAGTGGCAGAACGACGAGACCAGCATGACAGGCGGCGAAGTTATCGAACATCAATATACCGAGAAAGCCAGGGCAGAGGCTGACCAGCTTGACCATTTGCTGGCGCGCATTACCTTGAAGGACCAGAAGGCCCTTCAACAGCTGTACCAGAAAGTGTCCGGCAAACTGAATGGCATCGCCATGAAACTGCTGAACGATGCAGACCTGAGCAACGATGTGCTGCAGGAAACCTTTCTGCAGATCTGGAACAACGCCGGCGAGTATCGGCGTGACCAGGGGGAACCCATGACCTGGATGGCATCCCTGCTGCGCTATCGGGCCCTGGACAAGCTGCGGGCGGAGAACCGCGAGCAGAAACGCCGTAACCAATACGAAGAAGTGCAGACCCTGTTCGGGGAGACCAGTGCCGGGTCCCCCATGGCCGGGCTGCTGCAGCAGGACACCGATACCAAATTGGGGCGCTGTCTGGAAACCCTGGATGCCCTGAACCGCAACGCCATTCTGATGGCGTATTACTATGGCTACAGTCGAGAAGACATTGCCATTCATGTGGAGCAACCGGTGAATACGGTGAAATCCTGGCTGAAACGCGGCTTGACGAGGTTGGCACAATGTCTGGGCCATTGAGATATCAGAATCCGGAGCTGCAGGACCTGCTGGCCTCCAATTACGTGATGGGTACGCTGCGTGGACGGGCGCGCCAACGCATGGAAACCCTGATGCAGGACAATCGCACTCTGCGCGAGCGGGTCCAGCAGTGGGAAGCCAAACTGCAACCGCTGCATCAGAACACCCCGGACGTCGCGCCCAGAAAATCCACCTGGGACAGCATCGCCAGCGCCATTGGCGGGGCCGCCGACCCGATGCTGGCCACCCTCAAAAAGAAACTCAACTTCTACAAATATTTCTCCGGTTTTGCGCTGAGCTGTGCCCTGGTGCTGGCCGTGCTGGTGTTGCAGCCGACGTCCCCGCAACCGGCCGCCATCAATTATGTAGCGGTGATGAAGGATGAGGCGGAGCGCCCCACCATGGTGGTGACCCTCACCAAAACCGGCCGGCTGCTGGCACTGGACATGCTGGAAAAGCCGCAGGTGGAGCAGCACCAGAATCTGCAACTGTGGGCCGTCTCCAAAGTGGACGGCAGTATCAGCAGCCTGGGGGCGATTCAGGTGGAAAAACACATTGAGAAAGCACTCACCAAACCGCAATGGGGATTGATCGCGGATGCCGAATACCTGTTGGTGTCGGTGGAGACGGCGGCGGGGGTGGCACAACCCAGTGCCCGGGTGGTGGCGAAAGGGCTGTGCGTGAAGGTGGAAGGTTGGCAGGCTAAAACGGGCTAAGAGGGTGGAGTAAAAAGAGAACGCGCCAACCTCAGTTGGCGCTCACTTCCAGCTTCTGTTCCTTTTGTTCGATCACCGCTTTCAGCTCACGATATTCCTTGCAGCCAAAAAAGCAGGCTTCATTCAGTCGGGTCAGCATATCGTGGGCCTGGTCCAGACGATTGGTTTCCACATACAGCTCCCCCAGGTATTCCATGGCGCCCTTGTGTTTCGGGTTCAGGGTCAGAGCCCGCAGATAGTATTTCTCCGCCACTTCATAGTGCTTGAGCTTGCGGTTGCTGAAGCCCAGCAGGTTATAGGCGTCGGCGTTATCGGCGTCCTTGGCCACAATTTTCTCCAGGTCTAGAATGGCGGCATCGTATTGTTGGGCATCGATTTTTTTGGAGACGCCACCCAGGGCATCGGATTCCCCCCAGGATGAGGGTTTGGCGGCATAGACCGGTGCCGACAGGGCGGAAACCAACAGGGCGCAGATCAACGGTTTGGTGTAATTCATGACAATATCCTTCTCTCAATGATGAATGTGGGGTGTTCCTCTAGCATTACGTTGCCAGTGGGGAAAAAGTTGCATGCCTTTGCCAATACTCCGCAAGGCGTGGACCGGTTGAGTGGGCGAGGAATCCGGTGTTATAGTGAGTCCCCACGCTGGTACAGCCCTGTTTCGGTGCAGTTTGCGATAATGCGTCTCCCTACATTCACCCCGCCCAGAATCCCGGTTCGCTCAGGTATCGCCCTTGGCCTGATGTTGGCGTTGGTGTGGAGTCTGCTCAGCAGCACGGCCCATCAGCACCAGGATGAGCCCCTCGGTGTCCATGGGGACTGTGTCTATTGCCTGGTGCAGCAGCAGGTCAGTGGCGCGGCCTTCCTGGCCCTGGCGTCCTTCCCCGTCATCACTGCTTCGCCCGCGCCGGAACCGGTATTGGTGGCCGTGCCAGCGGTAAGCTCCCTGTGGGTGTTTCACGCCCGCGCTCCCCCTTCACGCTCCTGAACTGAGTCCTTCTGGTTGCCTGAACGGCATCTCAATCCGATCTGTTTTTGGAGAACATTATGTGCAAACCCTTTACTGCGGCGGGGCTGTTGCTGTCTGCTGTGCTGTCTTCCGGAGCTATGTCCTGTTGGGCAGCGGAAACCCAACCGCGTCAGCATGACGCCCATGTGCATGGCGTTGGCACCATGAACGTGGCGGTGGCCGAAGGCCAGCTGTTGATTGAATTATCCATACCCGCCCATGACCTGGTGGGATTCGAGCATCAACCGAAAACCCCGCAGCAGCGGGCGGTGCTGGAGCAGGCGTTAGCCCGGCTGCGGCAGGGTGGGGCCCTGTTCCTGACCGATGAGAAGGCGGAGTGTCGTCTGCAGCAGCAGGACGTGGCGTCGGCCCTGCTTGCGGTGGAAGCCAGCGCGGACGCGGAGCACGATGAGCACGATGAGGGCCACGCGGAGTTTGATCTGCGCTATCAGTTTGAATGTCAGCAGCCGGCCCGGTTGAACACCCTGACCATCAACCTGTTCAGTGAGTTTCCCGACCTGGAGCAGCTGAAAGTCCAACTGATCGGGCCCGCTGGGCAGAGCGGCATGGTGGCCCGCGCCGGGCACAATCGGCTTGTGTTGCGCTAGCCTGATGGGGAGGGGTCTATGACGAACCGGAACGCGATACATCTGCAAGGGGTCGAATTTGCCTGGCCGCAGGGCGACCCGGTACTGGACATTGCCGAACTGACCGTGGCTGCCGGCGAGCGGGTGTTCGTTAAAGGCCCCAGTGGCAGTGGTAAGACCACCTTACTGAGTCTGGTGGGGGGCATTGTGACTCCCCAGCGCGGTACGGTGCAGGTTCTGGGTCAGGATCTGGGGCCGTTGAGCGGCGCCCAGCGGGACCGCTTCCGGGCCCATCACATTGGCTTTATCTTCCAGATGTTCAACCTGATTCCCTACCTGACGGTGCTGGAAAACGTGTTGCTGCCCTGTCGATTCTCCAGCCTGCGACGCCGGCGTATGGCAGCGGCCGGTGAAACGCCCCCAGCGGCGGCCACGCGGTTGTTGCTGCAGCTGGACCTGTCAGAGTCCTTGTTGCACGTGCCGGTGACCCGTCTCAGCGTGGGCCAGCAACAGCGGGTGGCGGCCGCCCGGGCGCTGATCGGTGCGCCGGAACTGGTGATTGCCGACGAGCCCACCTCCGCCCTGGATACGGATCGCCGCCGGGCGTTCCTGTCCCTGTTGCAGCAGGAGTGTCAGCGCAGCAACACCACCCTGCTGTTCGTGAGTCACGACGATGCCCTGGAGAACGCCTTCCAGCGCACCGTTCACCTGCCTGCCATGAACCGAGCCTCGCGGCAGGAGGTGGTGGCATGAGCCTGCTCACACTGGCATGGAAAAGCATCCGCAACCGGTTGTTTTCAGTGGCGCTTACGGTGCTGTCCATTGCGCTCAGCATTCTGCTGCTGGTGAGTGTGGATCGGGTGCGGCACGAGGCGCGGGAAAGTTTTGCCAACACCGTGGCGGGAACGGACCTGATCGTGGGCGCCCGCGGTGGCCAGGTGCAACTGTTGTTGTACTCCATTTTTCGTATGGGCAACGCCACCAACAATATTTCCTGGGAGAGTTATCACGAGCTTCGCCAGCACCCCGATGTGGCCTGGACGGTGCCGTTGTCCCTGGGGGATTCCCATCGTGGGTTCCGGGTTTTGGGCACCAATGGGGATTACTTTCAGCATTACCGGTTTGGCCGCAAGCAGGCCCTGAGCTTCCGTGCCGGTGCAGCCTTCGACGGGGTGTACGATGCGGTACTGGGGGCCGATGTGGCGCGGGAGTTGGGCTACGGTATCGGTGAGTCCATTGTGTTATCCCATGGTACCGGGGAGGTGAGCCTGCAGGAACACGGTGACCAACCGTTTCGGGTGGTGGGCATTCTCGCCAAAACCGGAACGCCGGTGGACCGTACGGTGCACATTCGACTGCAGGGTATGGAGGCCATTCACGCGGGCTGGGTGGGTGGTCGCCCCACGGCACTGTCGCGGCTGCGGCGGGCGCAGGACCCGGAGGCATTACAGCCGAAATCGGTGACGGCGGTGTTAGTGGGGCTGAAATCCCCCATGGCGGTGTTTCTGCTGCAGCGCTATATCAACGAGTATCGGGCGGAACCCTTATTGGCTGCCATGCCGGGGGTGGCATTGCAGGAACTGTGGGACACCCTGGCATTGGTGCAACAGGCATTGCTGGCCATCTCGGTGATGGTGGTGTTGGTGGGCATTACCGGTATGGCCACCGCCATGCTGGCCGGACTCAACGAACGGCGACGGGAGATGGCGGTGTTGCGCAGTGTGGGCGCGCGGCCCTGGCATATTTTTGTCCTGGTGCAGGGGGAGGCGCTCATCATCATGCTCGTCAGTGTGGTGCTCGGTGTGTCGGGTATGTATCTGCTGCACTTTCTTCTGGCGCCCTGGTTGGAGCAACAGTGGGGGCTGTACCTGTCCCTGCGCGGCTTGGCGCCGACGGAATGGTGGTTGTTGGGCGGCGCGTTGGTCAGTGGCCTGTCCGTGGGGCTTGTTCCCGCTTATCGCGCCTATCGGTACTCCCTGGCCGACGGCATGACCGTGCGGCTGTGATCAGGGCAATGGCAATATAGAGGACACTACAGGTGAAACACAGAACAGGATGGTATTCAGTGGCCGCCACATGGCTGGCAGCGATCATGATGACGTTCAGCTGCGGATGGCTGCAGGCGGAAACAGCTGCTCAAACAGCATCTCAAACAGGAACCCGGACGCTGGAATGGGCGGACCTGATTCCAGCAGGGTTCGACGCCGACCAGATCATCGATGAGTATGATCGCAAGTATCGGTTGAGTGAGTTGTCGGATGAGGACCCCAGGCTGCAAGAGATGATGGCCAAAGTGGAAGCCGCCTACCAGGCGGCGCCGGTAAAACCGGAATTGAACAACACTGCCGCCCGGATTGCCGGCTATGTGGTGCCACTGGCAACCGATGGCACCCGGTCATCGGAGTTTTTACTGGTGCCGTATTTCGGAGCCTGCATTCATGTGCCACCGCCACCGGCGAATCAGACCATTCTGGTGCGGGTGCAAGGGCCGGAGGGTGCCGCCATCCGCAAACTTTATGATGTGGTGTGGGTGAGTGGCGTCATCAAAACGCAATTCTTCGACGGGGGCATTGCGCGGGCGGGTTACATTCTGGAGGCGGGCCAGGTGGAACCGTATGAGTAAGTCGAGCCTTGGGATATAAATTCGAGGGTTATAACAGGAAATCACCCCAGGACAGTTGTACCAGGCTCAACAATACCACCGGCGCGGTTTCGGTACGCCATACCCGGGGGCCCAGGGTAATGCAGTCAAAACCGAAATCCTTTGCCTGCTCCACTTCCTCATCGGCAAAGCCGCCTTCCGGGCCCACCGCAAAACACAGGCTCGCGGGGGCCTCACCGCTGAAGGGCGTGCCGGGAAGATCCTCTGTGTGCAGAATCCATTTGCGCTCGGCCTCTACGGTTTCTGTCCAGCGCAGGAGTGTCTGCGGCGGATGCAAGACGGGTACGATGTTCATGCCGCATTGTTCGCAGGCACTGATCAGCAGATTGCGCCATTGTTCCAGCTTTTTCTCCATACGTTGGCCGGAAAGCTTTACTTCACAGCGCTGGCTCAGCAAGGGCGTGATCTCGGTGACCCCCAGTTCCACTGCTTTCTGCAGGGCATAGTCCATGTGGTCCCCTTTGCCCAGCACCTGTCCCAGGTGCACCTGAACCGGCGACGCGCGATCCACGTCATTGAAAAAATCCAGTGACACTTTCACCCATTTCTTGTCGATTTCTGTTATCTGGCCGTGGTACTCGCCGCCGGTGCCATTGAACAGAATCACGGCGTCGCCTTCAGCCATGCGCAGCACCTTGCTCAGATGGCGACTGCCGTTTTCATCCAGTTGAACCGTATTGCCTTCCAACAGAGGTTGATTTTGAAAAATTCGTGGCGTACGCATAGGGCGGGATCAGGCTTTCTTAGCTATGGGCTTATTCCCCATTTTAGAACACAATGACGGCTGCTGTCCCCATTGCAGATTTGGAGGTGAAGGTGACGAGACTGTTGGGATACGTGTTTTTGCTGGCGGGGATCGCCCTGCTGGTCGTGGGGGTAAATCAACTGGGGCTCTATGTCCAGGCGCCGGACCAGTTTCCCATCTATCAGAAACTGGTGGCGCTGCCGGCAGCGGATCGCACCATTGATCTGCAGCAGGGTAGCATGGTACTCCCGGTGGGCTTCTTCAAGGTGAGCGGCTTGTTGTCCATTCTGCTGACGGGGTTTTTACTGGTGTCGGTGGTGAAGCTGCTGGTGAGCATCGGGTTGGGGATGATCAAATCCGATACCCGGGACTTGGCGCGGCAGTTGATCAGTGAAATTCGCAAGCTGGAAAACCGGGATCTGAACGGATGAACAGCTTCCCGCTTTGGGCCCGCTATAACCAGGCCATGAACCAGCGCTTATACCAGGCCTGTGCGCGTTTGCGGCCCGGGCAGTTCACCGAGGAGCGGGGTGCTTTTTTTGGCTCTATCTGCCGGACGTTGAACCATATCCTCATTGCCGATACCTATTGGCTAAGCCGCTTTGCCGAGGACAAATCCGTGGCGGTGCTGTTGGACGGGGTGGGCAAACCCATCAGGATCACGGCCTCTGACCAGGTTGTTTATGACGATCTGGCGGGCTTGACCGCCTGGCGCAAACGCATCGATAAACAGATCGTTCGCTGCATGGACATCATGGAATCCAAGGGCGCGGATTTGAATGCGCTGATGACCCATCGCCTGGTGGATGGAACATCGGTTGAGTTCACTGTGAATAAAGCGCTCAGCCATTGGTTCAACCACCAGACTCACCACCGGGGCCAGGTGACCACACTGCTCACCCAGATGGACGTGGATGTGGGAACCACCGACTTGTTGCTAATGGATCTGGACTAGGTGTGGGAGGGTCTGCCTCAGTCCCGGGTCGCCGCTTCAATCCCTTCCCAGGCCACTTTGGCCAGGTGATCAATCTGCTCCTCGGTGATGACGTAGGGCGGCATGAAATACACGACGCTGCCCAGAGGGCGTAACAACGCCTGATGCTTCAAGCCATGTTCGTACACCCGCAGACCCCGTCGTTCCTGCCAGGGGTAGGGGGTTTTAGCGGCTTTGTCCTGCACCATTTCGATGGCCAGAATCATGCCGGTCTGGCGCACCTCCGCCACATGGGGATGGTCGGCAAAGTGGGCGGTGGCGTCAGCCATTTTCCGGATCAGTTTTTGGTTGTTGGCGATGACGTTGTCCTGTTCGAAAATATCCAGGGTCGCCAGTGCGGCGGCGCAGGCCAATGGGTTGCCGGTGTAACTGTGGGAATGTAGAAAACCGCGCAGGGTTTCGTAATCGTCGTAGAAGCCCTGGTAGATCCGGTCATGGGTCAGCACTGCACACAGGGGCAGATAACCGGCGGTGAGCCCTTTCGACAAACACATAAAATCCGGGGTGATGCCAGCCTGTTCGCAGGCAAACAAAGTGCCGGTGCGGCCGAAGCCGACGGCGATTTCATCGGCGATCAGATGCACATTGTAACGATCACAGGCTGCCCGCAGTTTGGTCAGGTACACCGGGTGGTACATGCGCATGGAACCGGCACACTGTACCAGCGGCTCCACAATCACCGCGCAGATTTCCTCATGATGGGCGTCCAACAGGGCGTCCATTTTTTCAAACTGGCGCAGGCTGTAACTTTCCCAACTTTCACCGGCTTCCCGATCGTAGCAGTCCGGGCTGGGGGCGGTGAAGGTGGTCATCAACAGGGGTTCGTAGGTTTTCTTGTAAAGCTCCACATTGCCCACCGCCAGGGCCGCCAGGGTTTCCCCGTGGTAGGAGTTGGCCAGGGTGACAAATTTGGTTTTGCGGGTGTTGCCAGCGTTCAACCAAAAGTGAAAGCTCATTTTCAGGGCCACTTCGATGCCGGAGGAACCGTTGTCGGCGTAAAAGCAACGATTCAACCCCTCCGGGGTAATGGCCACCAGTCGTTCCGACAGCTCGATCACCGGCTCGTGGCTGAAGCCCGCCAGGATCACATGCTCCAGCTGGTCCAGCTGCTGTTTGACGCGGTCGTTGATGCGGGGGTTGGCGTGGCCAAACAGATTCACCCACCAGGAGCTGACCGCATCCATGTAACGGTTGCCTTCAAAATCCTCCAGCCAGATGCCGTCCCCCTTCTTGATGGGAATGATGGGCAGAGTTTCGTGATCTTTCATCTGGGTGCAGGGGTGCCACAAAACCTGAAGATCGCGCTGCATGAGGCTATGATTCAAAGACATGCTGTAACCGGTGGGTAATGAGTGAATGGGTAGAGTAAAGACTCTGCCAGCAGGGCGCAAGCATGGGCTCAGGGGCCGTTTCCCGGGTGGTTTCACCGGTGGAGGTGGTCACTGAATAATTCACGATTACCGCTTCAAAACACTATTCCAACCCTTTGGTTTGTATACAATACGCAGTCGTATAGCCGCCGCGCGGGGAGCGCCCATGGTCGACCTCTTTAACTTGTTTCTGCTGATTCTGGCCAGTGCCGTTTTCGCCATGTCTGAAATTGCCATGGCCGCCGCCCGTAAAATCAAACTCATGGTGATGGTGGAGGAAGGCAACAGCAAAGCCGCCGAAATCCTGGCCTTGCAGGAAGACCCCGGTGCCTTTTTTGCCATGGTCCAGATCGGGCTGAACGCCATTGCCATTCTGGGCGGTATTCTGGGGGAAGCGGCATTGACCCCTTACGTCCGCGACATGCTGGTGATGGTTTATTCCGGAGCGCTGCTGGACCAGATCAGCTTTTTCATTTCCTTTTTTATTATTACCGCGCTGTTTATCCTGTTTGCAGACCTGTTGCCCAAACGGCTTGCCATGATCATGCCGGAGAGCATTGCCATTCGGGTGATTACCCCCATGCGCTGGGTGACCCTGGCCCTGACACCACTGGTGATGTTTTTCAACGGCATCACCAACGGGGTGTTGCGCCTGCTGCGCCTGCCCACCGAGCAGAAGGAGGTGGTGACCACGGAGGACATTGTGGCCACGATCGGCGCCGGGCTCGATTCCGGTTCAGTGCAGCCCCAGGAGCTGCAGATCATTGAAAACGTGTTCGAGCTGGAACAGCGCACCCTCTCCAGCGCCATGGTGCCCCGGGACAGCATTGTGTACTTTGATCTGGCGGACGACAGCGCGCACATCAGCCAGGTCATCATCGATCATCCCCACAACACTTTTCTGGTGTGTGATGGCAGCCTGGACAAACTGATCGGGCTGGTGGATTCAAAAGAGATTCTGCGCAAGGTGCTGAAGGGGGAGCCGGCGGCCATCAGCGCTGAGGAAATCAACCAGAACGTGTTTTATCTGCCGGAAACCCTGAGTATGGCGGATGCCCTGAACGCTTTCCGAATCGAGCCCCAGCAGTTGGCGGTGGTGGTGAACGAGTATGCCTTGATTGTGGGGGTGGTCACGGTGAAGGATTTGCTGGGCGGTTTTATGGGGGAGCTGATCACGCCCGCCGGTAAAGAGCAGATTGTGCAGCGTGACGACCAGTCCTGGATCATGGACGGCCTGACCCCCATTGTGGATGTGATGCGTTACCTGGGCCTGGAGGAGTTTCCGGATAAAAACCAGTACGACACCATTGCCGGCTTCATCATCTATCAACTCAGGAAGCTGCCAAAGCTCACCGATCATGTGAACCACGCGGGATACAAGTTTGAGGTGATCGATCTGGAGGGCGTGCGGATCACCCAGGTGCTGGTGACCCGATTGCCACCGGCAGACTGACGCGTTTGTTCCGATGTCCGCTACTGCGAGCCTGATGCAGCGGGTTCACTGTAGTGGTTCAGTTGGGCCAGCAGGGCCTCGGTTTTTTGTTCCATCAGGGCGACGTCGCCGCGGGATTCAACATTCAGGCGCACCAGGGGTTCCGTATTGGAGCAGCGCAGATTAAATCGCCAGTCCCCCATATCCATGCTCAAACCATCAATCTTGCTGATGTGTTTGGCCTCGCTGCGGTAGTGGGCTTCGATGGCGTTAATGGCGGCAGCAGAATCGGCAATAGTGCGGTTGATTTCACCGCTGGCGGGAAACCGGGCAATGCGCTCGTCCACCAGTTGCGACAGGGTTTTTCCGGTTTGTGAGAGCAATGCTGCCACCATCATCCAGGGGATCATGCCGGAATCGCAGTAGGCAAAGTCGCGAAAATAGTGGTGGGCACTCATCTCGCCACCGTAGATGGCATCCTCTTCCCGCATGCGGGCTTTTATGAAGGCGTGACCGGTTTTGCTCTCCACCGCCACGCCACCGGCCTGCTCCACCAGTTCAACGGTATTCCAGGTGAGGCGGGGGTCGTGAATGATGCGGGCGCCCGGTTCCTGCTGCAGGAAAAGCTCCGCCAGCATGCCGACGATGTAATACCCTTCAATAAAACGTCCGCTTTCGTCGAACAGAAAACAGCGATCAAAATCCCCATCCCAGGCGATGCCAAAGTCCGCTTGTTCAGCCAGCAGCGTGCGCCGGGTGAGTTCGCGGTTTTCCGGCAGCAGTGGGTTCGGCACGCCCTGCGGGAAATGGCCATCGGGCTGGTGCAGTACCTTGATGAACTCAAATGGCAGGTGAGGCTCCAGCGCATCGATCACCAGGCCGGCGCCGCCGTTGCCGGCATTGACCACCACTTTATAGGGTCGAAGCGTTTTGACATCCACATAGCCCAACAGGTGTTGAATGTAGTCATCGGTGATATGCAACGGTTGCACGGTGCCGGGTTGAGCGGCATCCTGGAAGGCGCCGGGCACTTTGGCTTTAATGTCCAGCAGGCCGTTGTCCGAACTGATGGGGCGGGAACCTTTGCCCACCAGTTTCATGCCATTGTAGTCCTTGGGATTGTGGCTGGCGGTGACGGCGATGCCACCATCCAGCCCGAAATGAAAGGTGGCAAAGTAGATCTGCTCGGTGCCACTCAGGCCGATATCGTAAACGTCCGCTCCGGCGGCGGTGATGCCCCGGCACAACGCCCTGGCCAGTGCCGGGCTGGACAGGCGAATATCGTAACCCACGGCCACCTTTTTGGCGCCGGTGACCTCGACGTAGGCACGGCCGATGCGTTCAATGATGTCTTCGTTGAGTTGGTCAGGAACCCGACCACGAATGTCGTACGCTTTGAATGCACTCAAATCCACAGCACTATACCCCTGGGCCTTCGGTTATTTGCCCGCAGGGTATAGCGCTGTGGCAGGAATCACAAGCCGAGATTGTTCCAGATCGCCAGGGTCGGTTCGGCCTGGTTCATGGTGTAGAAGTGAATGCCGGGGGCGCCCATGTCCAGTAGCTCTTCACACAGGCTGGTGACGATCTCTTCCCCCAGCTGTTTGATGGACTGCTCATCACCGCGGAATCCTTCCATGCGCATGCGAATCCAGCGTGGGATTTCCGCCCCGCACATACCGGAAAAGCGCATCAGGTTGTCGTAGTTGATGATGGGCATGATGCCGGGATAAATGGGCAGATCCAGGCCCATTTTTTCACAGCTGTCGACGAAAAATTTATAGGCATCCACGTTGAAAAAGTACTGGGTGATGGCGCTGTTGGCACCGGCCTGTACTTTGGTTTTGAAGGCTTGAAGATCGGCATCCATGGATTTGGCCTGGGGGTGCATTTCCGGATACGCCGCCACTTCCAGGTGGAAATGATCTGCGGTTTGCTGGCGAATAAACGCCACCAGATCGCTGGCGTATTTCAATTCACCCAGGGAGGCGCCCATGCCGGAAGGCAGGTCACCGCGCAGGGTGACGATGCGGTTGATGCCATTGCTTTGGTATTGGGTCAGCAGCTGCGCCAGTTGGGCTTTGGTATCGCCCACACAGGACAGGTGCGGTGCGGCGTCAATACCGGTTTTGGCTTTGACGTTCATCACCGTTTCAAAGGTGCGGTCGCGGGTGGAACCGCCGGCGCCATAGGTCACGGAAAAAAAGCTGGGCTTTTTCTCTGCCAGTTCCTGCTGTACCACGTTCAGTTTCTCTACGCCCGCGTCCGTTTTTGGCGGGAAGAATTCAAAGCTGAAACGTTTTTCGTGTTGTTTTTGAGAATTCATGTTCTGCTCACGAAAATTGGGATATGTAACCAAGGTAGTCAGAGTGAGTGTTAAACTTGGTCGGGACGTCAGCGGCCATGGACGGCCGCTGTCGAGCGCACATGGATGTGCTTGTAGCGATCCCGAGCAAGTTTAACACTCACTCTGACGGAGAATTGGCACAATCCCTATCTGATTAATACTTATAACTTTCCGGCTTGTAAGGCCCATCCACCGGCACATTGATGTACTTGGCCTGGGCGTCGGTCATGCGGGTAATCACCCCGCCAAACCCCCGCACCATCTCCGCTGCCACTTCCTCGTCCAGCTTTTTGGGCAGAACTTTTACATACAGTGCAGCTTTCTTGTCGGCTTCCGGCAGATCCGCAAACTTGCGCTCCCACAGATACATCTGTGCCAGCACCTGGTTGGCGAAGGAGCCGTCCATGATGCGGGATGGGTGGCCGGTGGCGTTACCCAGATTCACCAGGCGACCTTCGGACAACAGGATCAAGTGATCGTTGCTGTCGGCATTGCGTACGATCTTGTGCACCTGGGGCTTCACTTCCTGCCATTCCCAGTTTTTGCGCATGAAGGCCGTATCAATCTCGCTGTCGAAGTGGCCAATGTTGCAGACCACGGCGCCGCTCTTCAGGGCTTTCAACATGTTGGCATCGCACACGTTCACGTTGCCGGTGGTGGTGACCACCAGATCGGTGTTGTGCAGCAGGGCGGTGTTGATGCTGTCGGCGCTGCCATCGTTGATGCCGTCTTTATACGGTGACACCACTTCGTAGCCATCCATGCAGGCCTGCATGGCGCAGATGGGGTCGATCTCAGTTACGCGAACGATCATGCCTTCCTGGCGCAGCGAGGCAGCAGAGCCCTTGCCCACGTCACCGTAACCAATCACCAATGCTTTTTTACCGGACAGCAGGTGGTCGGTGCCGCGCTTGATGGCGTCGTTCAAAGAGTGACGGCAACCGTACTTGTTGTCGTTCTTGGATTTGGTGACGGCGTCGTTGACGTTGATGGCAGGAACTTTCAACGTGCCGGCTTCCAGCATTTCCAGCAGGCGGTGCACACCGGTAGTGGTTTCTTCTGAAATACCGTGGATGCTGTCCAGCATGTGGGGGTACTTGTCGTGCAGCACCAGCGTCAGGTCACCGCCGTCGTCCAGAATCATGTTGGCATCCCATTCCTTGCCACCTTCCAGAATCGTCTGCTCGATGCACCACCAGAACTCTTCCTCGGTTTCCCCTTTCCAGGCGAACACAGGAATGCCGGCAGCGGCGATGGCAGCGGCGGCGTGATCCTGGGTGGAGAAAATGTTGCAAGAGGACCAGCGTACATCCGCACCCAGTTCCACCAGGGTTTCGATCAACACGGCGGTCTGGATGGTCATGTGGATACAGCCCATGATCTTGGCGCCTTTCAAGGGCTGCTCGGCTTTGTACTTGCTGCGCAGCGCCATCAGGGCAGGCATTTCACCTTCAGCGATTTCGATTTCGCGACGACCCCAGTCGGCCAGGGAGATGTCCGCTACTTTGTAGTCGGTAAAATTGTTTTCCAGTACGGCATTCATGATGTTTGCCTCTTCCTAAGGTGAATTATGGCTGTGAATTAAAGGTTTGCCGCGGCGCGCAGGGCGTCGGCTTTGTCGGTGTTTTCCCAGGTGAAGCCCTGGTCTTCACGACCGAAGTGACCATAGGCCGCAGTGGCACGGTAGATGGGACGACGCAGGTCCAGCATCTCGATGACGCCACGGGGGCGCAGGTCAAAGTGCTCGCGCACCAGGTTGGCGATCTGCTCTTCGCTGACCTTGTTGGTGCCGAAGGTGTTGATGGAAATGGAGGTGGGTTCGGCCACACCGATGGCGTAGGACACCTGAATCTCACACTTGTCCGCCAGTCCGGCGGCGACGATGTTTTTCGCCACATAGCGACCGGCGTAGGCAGCGGAGCGGTCCACTTTGGAGGGGTCCTTACCGGAGAACGCGCCACCACCGTGACGGGCAGCACCGCCGTAGGTGTCAACGATGATCTTACGGCCGGTGAGACCACAGTCGCCCACCGGGCCGCCGATGATGAACTGGCCGGTGGGGTTGATGTGGTAGTTGGTGCCTTTGTGCAGCCATTCCGCGGGCAGTACGTGCTTGATCACTTCTTCCATGATGGCTTCACGCAGGTCGGACTGCTTGATGTCTTCATCGTGTTGGGTGGACAGTACCACTGCGTCCACCGCAACGGGTTTGCCGTTTTCATAACGCAGGGTCACCTGGCTTTTGGCGTCGGGGCGCAACCAGGGCAGGATGCTGTTCTTGCGCAGGTAAGCCTGACGCTGTACCAGACGGTGAGAATAGTGGATGGCCGCAGGCATCAGCACGTCGGTTTCGTTGGTGGCGTAACCGAACATCAGACCCTGGTCACCGGCACCCAGATCTTTCTGTTCGCCTTCGTCCACACCCATGGCGATGTCGGAAGACTGCTTGCCGATGGCGTTCAGAACCGCGCAGGAGGCGCCGTCGAAGCCCACGTCGGAGCTGTTGTATCCGATGTCCAGAATCACCTGGCGCACGATGTCTTCCAGATCCACATAGGTGTTGGTGCGCACTTCACCGGCGATGATGGCCATACCGGTTTTCACCATGGTTTCCACGGCAACCCGGGAGTGGGGGTCATCTTTGATGATGGCATCCAGCACGGCATCGGAAATCTGGTCGGCCATTTTATCGGGATGGCCTTCGGAAACCGACTCGGAGGTGAAGATGGAATATTCGCTCATTGCACTCGCTTCCTTTTCAAACGGTCAAAAAACAGGGTTCAAAAATATCAGGGTTAAAATCCAGTTTCAGGGTTTATCAAATCGTCTGACCTGTATCTGGAAACCGTTGCGCAATCCCACATACAGACTTTCCGTACTCACCAATCCGGCGTCCTGCGCCCAATCGGTCAATTCCTCCGGGTCGAAGCCCAGCCACAGGTCACCGCAGCTGCGTTTGGCCCAGTCCTGATCGTGGCGACACAGGTCTGCCACAATCAACGCGCCCTGGGGCTTCAACAGCCGGGCGCAATCCTCAAACACGTCCGCCGGTGACGGCACATGGTGCAACACCATATTGCAGACAATGCGATCCACCAGGATACCTTGCTGCACCGCATCCTCGGTGTCCGCCTGCAGCAGGGTCACGTGGTCCAGTTGCTGCTGTTGGCGCAGGGCTTCGGCCTTTTCCAGCATTTCGCGGGAAATGTCGATGGCGGTGACCGCGCTGAACAACTGCGCCAGGGTAGCCAAGAATGCCCCTTCTCCGGGGCCGATTTCCAGTGCTGTCTGGCCCTTATGCGGATTGGTTTGTAGCAGCAGGTCTCTTACGCTTTCAGCGTATTGATCAAACAGGGCGATCAGCTCCTGCTGCTCCCGGAACTGCTCCGCATGGCGATCAAAAAACTCCCGGGCCACTTCCTCCCGCTCCTGCTTGATCGCCTCAATGCGTCCGGCGGTGTGGCGGTTCAACGCCACCTGGTCGATGGCCTGGAACAGGGCCGCCAGCAGCTGGCCTTGCGGCTGCGCCAGATCCGCCAGTGCCCGTCGATAGAAGATGGAATTGCCTTCCCGGCGGGTGGTCACGGCCCCGGACTTGGCCAGCACCTTCAGGTGGTGGCTCATGGCGGGCTGCTTCATAGCGAAGATGTCGCACAGCTCCAGCACGCCGAAGGAGTCGGTTTTGAGGGCCCGCAACACCTCCAAACGCAATGGATCACCGGTTCCCTTGCACAATTGGGCTAAGGAATTAAGGTGATCGGCAGCAATGGGAGGGAGGCCAGCATTCATGGAGGGGAATACTAGCAGCGTTTCCAACCTATATCAAAATATTTTGATATAGGTTGGTCTGCTTATGAACAGTTCTGCCTGTTGTGAACCATAGAGGAGGATCGGCCAGGAGGATCAGCGCGCCGCCTGCAGCGTAAAGTCGCGCACAATCCCGGCGCAGGCCTCCGGGATCTCCACCATGGGGACATGGCCCACCTGATCCAGCAGTTTGACCTGGATGCTGGGGTTGGTCTGCTGGTACAGCGCCGCGTTTTCGGGGGCAATGATGCGATCCTGCTTGCCCCACACCACCAGGGTGGGGGCCGTAATCTGTGCCACCTCGGCTTTGGTGCTGGCGCTGGGGTCGGCGGTCAGGTCGTTAAACACCTTGTCCTGGGCCGGCCGCCTGGCAATGGCCTTGTCCACCAGCACCTGGTTGAAGGGCCAGTGAATGCTGATCTTGTCCGCCACCGCATACTCAAACAGAAAATCCAGGTCGGCCACGGAATTCACCAGCAAGGGGTTCTCCCCCTGTTCCAGGCGTTGCTGGTAATCGCTGCGATATTCCACGATCCCCGCCGGATTCAGCAGAATGGCGGAACGTAATTGGTCCGGATAGGTGCCGGCGTAGGCCCCGGTGATGCCTCCCCCCATGGAATTGCCCATCAGGTGGAACGGCTCCAGGTCCAGGGCGGTCACGAAGTCGTGGAGCAGGCGGCTTTGGGTGGCCAGGGAATAGGTCAGGCTGGGATCAAAGCCGGAATCACCGTGGCCCGGCAGGTCGGGGATCACCAGGTGATAGTCGGCGGCCAGGTACTTGGACAAGGCGAGCCAGGTGTCCTTGGAGGCGCCGAAGCCGTGCACCAGCACCAGGGTGGGTTGCTGCGCCTGGCGCTCGTTCTCCATATAGGACCAGAGCATGCCGTCCACTTCCAGGGTCTTGATCTGCAGGCCCAGGGCGCTGGCGTTGCTTTCGATGCCGGACTGGTAGAGTTCGTGTCGGTAATGGCTGGCCAGCAGGGCCACGGTGATCACCGCGGCCGCCACAAAGCCGATGGACAGGTAAAGGGGGCGTCTTAAGCTCATGTTATTCCTTGTAATGGTTGTCGGTGCAGGCGTCCGCCTCAGTAGTCCTCGGCGCTGCCCCGGCGCAGCTTTTTCAACTTGGCGCTCAACCCGTGGAAGAAGCGGTGCTTGTTGTTGGCGGCTTCGCTGGTGAGGAAGTTGATCTGGATGGACTGGCGCTGGCCCTCGTAGGAGGGGTATCCGTGCCAGCCATGGTCGGTGACCTTGAACGCCATCAGGCTGCCCGGGCCAGGCAGGATTTCCTCGGCGTAGTCTTCCATGTCATCGGGGCCCCGCAGCACCCGCAGGCGGCCGGTTTCCGCACTCCAATCCTCGTTCAGGTAAATGAGGATGGTGAGCACCTTGGTTTTGGAATCCGTATGAATGCGCCCGTCTTTTTTGCGGGAATAGCCGCGCAGTGTAATCATCATGGGCAGATCCATGACGTCCACGTCGAACTTGTCGCACAGAATCTTGCGGAATTCGGGAGTATCCAGTGATTTCAGGAAGTTATCGAACTCAGGACCGTATTTGACGTCACCCAGGTTGTAGCTGCCACCGTCCTGGATTTTGGGGAAATCGCGGATCACAGCCCCCACGGCATCCTCCAGGATGGAGTGTGACACAGTAAAATAGGGATAGGGTTCGGTGTTGAGAGGCGCATTTTGCAGGGCCTCCAGATTCAGTATGTTGTTCATTTTTCGGTCAAAACCCAGTGGTATAGCCAATAAGTCAGACAGTATAGGGCGTTTGCCGTTCGCCACAAGGGGCGCGGGCGGCCTCGTTGATCTCGGTTAATACTTTGCCGGACCTGGAGCCGAATTGCAGTATAATGCCCCTTTTGTGGAAGCTCAGGGCGCGTGTGAAGGCCCAGGGTGTGGCAACTATCCCACCGTCACATCTTCCCTTGGATACACTTACACAGACAAACTTGCATATATAGAGTTACAGAATTCGTATACGAAGCATCAGGTTTTTGATTGTTAATTAGCTGGAGGCATCATGCAGCAACCCATTGTCAGTATTATCATGGGATCCCGATCCGATTGGCCCACCTTGAAGTTGGCCGCCCAGGTGTTGGACGAACTGAAGGTCCCCTATGAAACCCGCGTGGTGTCTGCTCATCGTACGCCGCAGCGGTTGTACGAGTTTGCCGAGCAGGCGCCGGAGCGGGGGATTCGCGTGATCATCGCCGGGGCCGGTGGCGCCGCCCATCTGCCGGGTATGACCGCGGCCCTCACCTGGTTGCCGGTGATTGCGGTGCCAGTGTCCAGCCGCCAGCTCAATGGCCTGGACAGCTTGCTGTCCATCGTGCAGATGCCGAAGGGCATTGCGGTGGCCACCCAGGCCATCGGTGAGCCCGGTGCCTTTAACGCCGGGGTGATGGCAAGCCAGGTGTTGGCACTGACGGACCCGGAGCTGAAACAGCGGTTCCTGGAATGGCGTGCCCGCCAGACTGACGGTGTGCCGGTGGAGGTTGAGTGATGCAGGTGGCCATTCTCGGATGCGGACAGTTGGCCCGGATGATGGCTCTGGCGGGTATTCCCATGGGGATGCGCTTCAGCTTTCTGGCGGAGCCCGATGAAGACGCATCACCGGTTAATGGCTTGGGCCCCATTGTCACCCTGCGGGAGGGCGTGGCGGTTGAGCAGCTCTACCGGGAGTTGGGCCAGCCGGAGGTGATGACCGTGGAACGGGAACAGATCGAAGTGGCCCGGCTGCAACCGTTCAGTGATCTTTGCCCGGTGTATCCGCCGGTGAACGCCCTGTATCAGTGTCAGAACCGCTGGCGCCAGAAGCGGATGCTGATGTCCCTTGAGGTATCCCATACCCCCTGCGTTCCGTTGCGTGAAGCGGCGGACCTGAACACCGCCACCGACCGCTTCGGGTTTCCCCTGGTGATCAAGCACACCGAAGAAGGCTACGATGGCAAGGCCCAGTGGCGCCTGCACAATGATCAGGATGTGGCGGCGTTTGCACAGCAGGCCCAATGGCGTGAGGTCTCCTACCTGGCGGAACCCACCATGAATTTCGAGCGCGAGGTGTCCTTCCTGGCCGCCCGCTCCCCCCAGGGCGATATCCGCTTTTATCCGCCCACCGAAAATGTCCACCGGAGCGGGGTGCTGCTGCACTCAGTGGCGCCTGCGCAGGCTTTGCCTGCCTCGATTACCGAACAGGCCCAGGCCGGCCTGGCCCGTATTCAGGAGCATCTGGAATACGTGGGGATGATGGCCATGGAATGTTTTGTGGCGGGCGATCAATGGTGGGTGAATGAGCTGGCCCCGCGGGTACACAACAGCGGCCATTGGACCATGCAGGCCGGGCTGGCATCCCAGTTTGAAAACCACATGCGTGCCGTTGCCGGCTGGCCCCTGGGGTCGACCCGATTGCAGGGCGCTGCCGGCATGTTGAATCTGTTGGGAATTCCGCTGGATCAAAAGGCACTGCTGACCGATGAGGTGAGCCTGCATTGGTACAACAAAAGCGTGCGCCCCGGCCGTAAGCTGGGCCACCTGATCCTGCAGGATGCGGATGTTCAGGCCGTGCGCCAGCGTTTGCTGGCGTTGAACGAGAAAATCTACGGGGACAGCTGAATCAGCACGCAGCAACTCGGGGCCTACCGGGTCACCACATGCTGTCTGGCGTTTCAGGATACATAGTCTTTCTGGTATTCCTCGGTGGGTTCAAAGGACTGCACTATGTCCAGGTACAGGCCGTTGGGATCCTTGATGCAAAAGTGGCGTTGTCCCCAGTCTTCGGAGCGCAGCTCAAGCACAATATCCAGGGCCTTTTCCTTGGCCAAGGCGAATGCGGCATCGGCGTTGTCCACTTCGAGGCTGAAGATAACGCCGCTGCCGGTGCAGGCGGATTGGAAGAAGGGGGGTTGGGTGGCCTGGTTCGGCAACAGAAAACCAATTTGAACACCGGATTCTGAAATCAGGTGAATGTACCATTCACCGTCGAACACCACACTGAAACCCAGGTGGTCTGTATAGAAACGTTTCGCTGCATCCAGATCATCAATAATGAAGACGGTGAAAGCGCTCTTTGGTTTGATCATGCGTATGGTCCTTATACTTGGTTATGGTACTCAATCATGGTACTCATTCATTGCTGCCCTAGAGCGTTAGGGAAAGGGTATTGTAGGTTACGTACAACATAAGCACACTCAACAGGATAAACGACGCCGACCACAACCACATCAGCATGCGCGATAATCGTTTACGTATGCGGACGAGGAGTGGATCGGAGGCTGCGACGGGTTCGGGTACGGCATGCAGGGCGCTGGCGATTCCAAACAGGGCGATACACCAGCCGAGGACGGAAATCAGGGGCAGGATGAATGGGTCCAGCGCACGGTCGCCACTGAGTATCAGAAACACAAACCCCAGTGTACAGGCAGCGCCGATGACGACAAACAGGTAACGAATCGGCCGCAATCGGATGGCCAGGGCCCGCATTGATTTCACCATAGCACTGATCTCGCAGTTGACCTCGGTCAGAGCGCTTCAGGGGCGTGCCCGTCATACTGGTTGACGCCCGGGGGGATGACTTCCCAGCTGGCTTTTGAGCCCACGAAAATATGGCGGCCGATTTCGATGTTGGGGTCCTCGTTCAGGCATCCCAGGGTGATACCGTGCACCTTACCCAGGTGGAGGCCACACAGGGTGGAGCCGCAGCGACTGCAGAACTGGAAGCCATAGTCCGCCTGGCTCAGGTAGGTTGAGAGCAACTCTTTGCCTTGGAGCCAGTGGAACTGATCCGGGTCCACCAAGGCGTACGCCGATGCCTGGGCACTGAAGGCCTTTCTGCAGCGGGAGCAATGGCATGACCTGGCATCCCGCAGTGTGCCGTTGATTTCATAGCGGATGCCACCGCAAAAACATTCACCGGTGAGTTTCAATCTGTGCTCCTTTTTATCTCGGGTTAGCATGGCAGGTAGGGCCAAGGTGGATCAGGAAACCTTGGGTTCCGTGTTTTGTGCAATGCGCCACAGAACCCCACTGGGATCACGCAAGGTGAAATCGCGCATTCCCCAATCCCGATCCTCGACCGCCCCCAGCTGAATGTCGAACACCTCCAGGGCTCCGCTGTCGATGATGCGCGTGTGCCAAGCCTCCACGCGTTCTACGAGCAAGTGCATCATGAAGTTCTGTGCGTGGGCTGGTTCATAGAAGTTTTGCAACAGAAAGCTGGCGTTGCCGGCAGCAAAATAGGCCAGATCGTCGCTGTTCCACTTTAATTCAAAACCGATGTGCTGGTAGAAAGCCAGCGCAAGACTGAAATCCCGGGCGGGTACAAACGATTTGATCTCGACTACATCGAAATTGGACATAGGTCATCCGGAGCCACATATGACAGATAGCCTATAGGAGCAAAACCGGTGACCGCTTGTCAATGTTCAGGGGTGATGACTGAATCAATCGTCATCGTCGTCATCATCCTCGTCCAGGGCCCGGGTGATGGGGCGATAGATCTCAACGCGGTCGCCATCCTGCAGCGGGTTGTTCAGCTTGGCGAATTTTCCAAAGATGCCCACTTTGTTTTTCTTCAGATCAATCTCCGGAAACTGCTGCAGCACGCCGGATTGCGCAATGGCATCCGCAACCGTGCAATGCTCTTCCACCTTCAGTTCCAACCAGCTGTTAGACAGGGCACCTACGTACGCAACACTAACCTGCATGATGTGATCCTCCACAGAGTTCGGCCATTACTCGGTGACCAGGCTTGCCAGTGCGGCCCGTTCCTGACGGGCTTTGATGCCCCGGTCGATCAGGCGTTTAATGGCAATCAGAAAACCCAGTGCCATGAAGGCTCCCGGGGGCAGGATGGACAGCAGTATGCCGGAAAAGTCCGGGATGACGGTCACCTCCAGCCAGGTGAAGTGATCCCCCAACAGCAGCGAGGCGTGCGCGAACAGGGTCCCGCTGCCCAGAATTTCCCGCATGGCGCCAATGGCCACCAGCACCCAGGTGAAACCGATGCCCATGGCCAGTGCATCGGCCATGGCCGGAAGCACCGGCTGTTTGGAGGCGAAGGCTTCCACCCGTCCGAAGATGGCGCAGTTGGTGACGATCAGGGCGATGAACAGGCCCAGTACTTTGTACAGCTCGTGCATCCAGGCGTTGATGGCCATGTCCACCAGGGTAACCACCGATGCAATCAAAACGATGAACACCGGAATGCGGACCTGGGGTGTGACGATGCCGCGGATGAGGGACACCAGGGTATTGGTGAGCATCAACACGGCCAGGGTCGCCATGCCCATGCCCAGGCCGTTGGTGGCACTGGTGGTGACCGCCAGCAAGGGGCACAGCCCCAGCATCTGTCCCATGGCTACGTTGTTGTCCCACAGTCCATCGCGAAAAATGGTGCGGTAAGCAGGGGCTTTGAGAGCCGATGCTGTGCTCATGATCCTGACTCCTCTTTGGCACGGGTTTGTGCTTGGGCTTGCTGCCGCCATTGCTGGAAACACTGCAGGCCACGATAGACCCCACTCACCAGGGCGCGGGGCGTGATGGTGGCCCCGGTGAATTGATCGAAATCACCATTGTCCTTTTTGACCGCCCACTGGATGTGGCTGGTATTGCTGAGGGAGCGGCCGTCGAAGCCGGTGATCCAGTCGTCTTTGTCCAATTCAATTTTGTCTGCAAGGCCGGGGGTTTCCTTGTGATTGATTACCCGCACACCCAGGACCTGGCCGCTGGCATCCACCGCCATGATGAAGTTCAACGGGCCTCCCCAACCCTGCACCGTCAGGTTCAGTGCGGCTCCGGAAAATTCGTTGCCCAGGCGCGCTGGCAGAATTTCGATGGGCTCCTTGAACAGGTCGCTGTACTGGATGACCTGACTGTCGGCAACGGGATCGTTGTCGTACAGGGAATGGGGCATAACCTGATCCAACAGCGCCAGTTTGTCGTTCAGCACATGTTGGTCGATCAATTGGTGGGTGGCAGTGTTGCCGCCGATCAACAGCATGCTCATCAGATAGCACATTCCCCCCAGCAGGGCGGCCTGATAGCCCAGGCGTGATCGATAAGTGGGATTGAGTATGGTGGCCATGCTCTCCTCCTAGGATGCCTTGCGGGCGCTGACGTTTTTGATGGGGTTGCCGCGCTGGTCGCGGCCGTAGGCGCGGGGTTTCACCACCCGGTCGATCAACGGTGTCAGGGCGTTCATGAAGAGCACGGCAAACCCGACTGCTTCCGGAAATCCACCCCAGGCGCGAATGACGTACATCACCAACCCGCAGCCGGCGCCGAAGATCAGCTTCCCGGCAGTGGAAGACGGCGACGTAACGTAATCGGTGGCGATGAAGAAGGCGCCCAGCATCACGCCACCGGAGGTCAGATGGTACCAGGGGCTCAGATACTGCTCGTGGCTGACCATATAGAACAAGCCGGACAGCAGCAGGGTGCTGCCCAACATGGCCAAGGGAATGTGCCAGCTGATAATGCGGCGGCGCAACAACCAGAGTCCACCCAGCAGAATCAACAGCTCAGAGGTTTCCCCGAGGCTGCCCAGGGTGTTGCCCAAAAAGGATTGTGTCAGGGAATAGTTGCCGGCGACCAGCTCTGAAATGGCACTGCCACCATTGGCGGCTGCTTTGGCAGCACCCAGCAATGTAGCACCGGTGTAGCCGTCGGGAATGGACTGCTGCCCGAAAAAGATTGCCAGGGACTGCAACAGACCCGGCGCCTGCTCGCTGCCAAGAGGCGTCACCTGCACCCAGGTGGTCATCTGCACCGGGAATGAGATCAACAGGGCCACTCGGGCCAGCATGGCCGGGTTAAACACATTCTGCCCAATTCCACCATAGAGCTGCTTGCCGATGGCGATGGCAAAAAAGCCGGCGCCCAGGCACAGCCACCAGGGGCACCAGGGCGGCATGCTCATGGCCAGCAACCAGCCGGTGAGCAGGGCGGAAGCATCGCGCAGACGGCTGAGTGACTGACCCTGTAATAACAGACAAATCGACTCTGTGCCGATGGCCGCCAGGCAGATACTGGCAAAGGTGAGCATGGCGGGAAGGCCAAACAGGTAGAAGCCAAACAAGGTTGCCGGTGTCAACGCCAGGCACACCTGCAACATGATGCGGTCAACACTGGAACGGTCGTGGGCATAAGGTGCGGCGCGGTGAACGGATTCGCTGATGGCGTTCATGATCCTGCAGACTCCTCTTGTGCAGATGCTGCTGGTTCGGATGCTGTTGGTTCAGATGCCTTTGGTTGGGATGTGCGGGAGGACTTTTTCTTTTTGGCTTTTTTGGCGGCCAGTTTGGCGGCCTTTTCCCGTTCAATGCGTTCGTTGCGCTGTTCTGTCAGGCGTTTGGTGTATTCCTGTTTATGCTCGCTGTTGCGGCGCTCTTTCAGTTCCCCTTTGGCGTATTCAAAAAACTGTACCAGGGGAATATGGGACGGGCAGACATAGGCACAGGAGCCGCACAGAATGCAATCCCGCAGACCGTATTGCTGGGCGTTGTCGAAGTCGTCCGCCTTGGCGTGTTTGGCCATTTCCAGGGGCACCAGTCCCATGGGGCAGGCATCCACACAGCGGCCGCAGCGGATGCAGGGGGAGGGCACGTGTTCGTTCACTTCCTGGCGAGTGAGGGCGAGCACACCGGTACAACCCTTGATGACCGGACTGTCGATGGACGGGATTATTTGCCCCATCATCGGCCCGCCCATCAACAGGCGGGCGGGAGTGGCACTGAGGCCACCACAGGCCTGGATGATGTCGCGAACCGGGGTGCCGATCAGGGCTTCCACATTATGGGGCGACTGTACGCAACCACCGCTGACGGTGACAATGCGGGAAATCAGGGGGCGGCCTAAGCGCAACGCTTCGTGAATCGCATAAACCGTGCCGACGTTGTGCACCAGCACGCCGATATCATTGCTGCGTCCGCCGGCGGGGACTTCTTTGCCGGTGACCGCTTGAATCAGCTGCTTGGCGGAACCCATGGGGTACTGGGTGGGCACGTTGCGCACTTCGATCTTACCAAAGGGCGCGGCGGCTTTTTTGAGGGCGGCGGTTGCGTCCGGTTTGTTGTCTTCGATGGCGATGATCACTTCGAAGGCTTCGATGATATGGCGAATCATCCGTGCGCCGTCAATGATGGCCTCGGCCCGCTCCTGCATCAAGCGGTCGTCACAGGTCAGGTAGGGTTCGCATTCGCTGCCATTGATGATCAGGGTTTTGATCTCAAAGCGTCGACCCTGGCGCAATTTCACCGCTGCGGGAAAGATCGCGCCTCCCATGCCGACGATGCCGGCGGCTTCCACTTTGTCAGCCAGATCGTCGGGGCTCAATGCCAACGGGTCATCCAGGGTGGGGAGTACCATCCATTGATCCTCACCATCACTTTCAATGACGATGGCCACTGCCGGCAGGCCGGATGGATGGGGGGCCACAATGGGTTCAATGGCCACCACGGTACCGGAAGTGGGGGCGTGCAGGTTGGCTGAGAGCGGGCCTCCGGAGCGCGCCACCAGCTGACCTTTCAATACCCGATCACCCACTTGCACCTGGGGTCGGGATTCGATACCGGCGTGTTGTGACAACGGCAGGTACAGGCGCTTGGGCAGGGGCAGTTGCCGGATGATGCTGCGCTCAGCCGTCAGGTCCTTTTTGGTCTCCGGGTGCACGCCACCCCGCATTGCGATACCGAACATGATCAGGCCGCCTCAGGTTTGGTCCAGTGCCAGGTGTTCAGGGTAAGCGGCTCCGGGTTCAGTGAGATGCAGTCTTCCGGGCAGACGTCCTTGCATTTGGAACATCCGGTGCAGGCTTTGCTGATGACTGCGTGGATTTGCCGGGTGGCGCCAACGATGGCATCCGTGGGACAGGCTTTGTAACACTTGGTGCAGCCGGTACACAGTGTCTCGTCGATGGTCGCCAGTTGTGGAACCGGCGCATCCCCCAATGAGTTGAGGTCGATGTTCAACAGTTCCGCCAGGCTTTCGGTGAGAGCACGTCCACCTGGCGGGCAGCAATTGACGGCGGCGTTACCTTCCACCATGGCTTCGGCAGCAGCACTGCAACCGGGGAACCCGCATTGGCCGCATTGGCTACCGGGCAGCAGGGCTTCCACTTCATTGACGATGGGGTTCTCCTCCACGGCGAACACCCTGGCCGCCAAACCCAGCAACCATCCCAACAGTAAACCCAGTGCAGTCAGTACAAGTGTGGCAACAAACATCTCGGTCTCCTCAGATCATTCCACTAAAACCCATAAACACCAGTGACAACAGGCCCGCCGTCACCAGACTCACCGGCGTGCCGGCAAAGGTGGCCGGTACGTTGGCCATGGCAATGCGTTCCCGCAAGCCGGCAAAAATCACCATCACGATGGAAAAGCCCAACGCCGACCCCATACCGAACACCAGGCTCTGTACCAGGCTGTATTCCTCCCGCACGTTCAGCAGGGCGACGCCCAGGACGGCGCAGTTGGTGGTGATCAATGGGAGAAACACGCCAAGATTCTTGTGCAGCAGTGGGCTGGTCTTGCGGACTACCGCTTCGGTGAATTGCACCACCGCAGCGATAATAAGAATGAACGACAAAATGCGAAGGAATTCGATGTGCAGCGGCACCAGCAACAGGTGTTCAATGATCCAGCTGGCCAGGGCCGACAGTGTCAGTACGAAGGTGGTGGCGAGACCCATGCCGAACGCGGCGCTCAGGTTATTGGAAACGCCCATCAACGGACACAGCCCGAGAAACTTCACCAGGACAATGTTGTTGACCAGAACCGTTCCGATAAATAGCAGTAGGTAATCCATAATCCTTCACCCGTCGTGTTAATGGCGCCGGCTTTGTCGCGTTTGTTGCGAGAGAACCCGGGTTTCAGGAGAGATTGCATGATGTATGCCATGGAAAAAATGCGACAAGGGAACGGCTGGCTTCCTAAATTGTATTTGTGCCCAGTGCCCGGAAATTATTGATGTACGGGCACTCGCCCTGTGTTAGTGCATGCCAGTTTTGCGACCATTGTTGTGTTTCCTACAAATGTATTGATCCCGGTCAAGCCTGAATTGTTTGCTTTGCGACAAACCCAACAATGCGATCCTACAAAAGCCTGTTGTTTCGGCTTTTTTGCGGGCGGCACGCATCTTGCTCCAACCCCTGTACAGCGTTGATACGGTAATAACGGTGCAGTGGCGCCGTTCGGGGTGAAGCATGAGCAAGAACTTACAGGTGGAATCACAGGAAACGGAGAATGAGGAAGCCGGGGGCGTCAGTGTGAATGAGACTCTGCTCAACGACGAGGTGTTTTTTCAGGCGGTAGAGCATTGTCCGGTGGCCATTTCCATTACCGACCTGAAAGCCAACATTCTTTATGCCAACAGGGCCTTCACCCAGGTGACCGGTTACAGCAAGGAAGAGGTGATTGGCAAGAACGAATCCATTCTTTCCAATCACACGACCCCGCGCCTGGTATACCAGGCGCTGTGGGGGCGGCTGGCCCAGCAACGCTCCTGGACCGGTATGTTATTGAATCGGCGCAAGGACCAAAGCCTGTATCTGGCCGAGCTGATGGTGGCGCCGGTAATCGACGAACACAACAAGACCGTGCATTACCTGGGTATGCATCGGGACAGCACTGAAGTCCATGAGCTGGAGCAGAAAGTGCTGAATCAGAAACTGATGATTGAGGCAGTGGTGAATTCGGTACCCTCTGCCATGGTGCTGCTGAATGAAAGTGGCCGGGTGGTGTTGGCCAACCCCAGCTTCAAGGCGCTGGCGCGGGAACTGGCCCCGGATGAACCGCTGGAATCCTTCCTCGAGGTACTGGATCTGAACATGGAAGGCTGCATCAAGTCTCTGATGGAAGACCGCAAATGTTTTGACGGTGCCGAGTTGAGCATTGACCTGGGAGGTGGCTCACCAAAGTGGTTCTCCTGTTTCGGCACCTGCATTGATGTGAAGAATGAAAGTGCCGATGGCTTTTTTGAACAGGTGATCAGTCACTATTCCCTGTTGATGATCAACGACGTCAGCTCCCTGCGGCGGCGTCAGCAGGAGACCCACCTGAATTCCCTCAAAGCGTTGATGACTGAGGAAGACATGGTGCAGGGTATGCGGGAAACGGTGAACGGGGCCATTCATCAGTTACAGGGTCCGGTGAACCTGCTGTCGGCCGCGGTGAACATACTGCAGCGCCGGGGAGAGGATAAACAGGATGAGGCGGTGCTCTCCGCACTGGAGGAGGCACTGCTGGCCGGGCAACAAGCGCTGGATAACCTGGAGGAATCGCTGCCCGCGCCGTTGCAGGAAACCAAGCAGCCGGTGAACACCAATCAGTTGATCCGGGAAGTGATTTCCATCGCGGCGGAAAAACTGCTGGCGCAGGGGATCACCGTGGAGTGGCACCCGTCGTTGCGATTGCCGGCGCTGATCGGTCGGGAGCGACGCCTGCGCTCCATGTTCAAACAGATTTTTGATAACGCCATTGATGCCATGAGTGAGCGCTCGGTGAAAGAGCGGGAGCTGACCATCGTAACCCGATCTGAAAAGGAAATGGTGATCATTGAAATCAGTGACAGTGGGCCGGGCATTGCCGCCGATATGCACGTGAAAGTGTTTCAACCCTTCTTCAGCACCAAAGCCAGTGGGCAGGGCTGCCGGGGAATGGGATTGCCGATGGTTCAGGAAATCGTGGCTGACCATTCCGGAACGGTCTATATCGATCCGAACTACCGGAATGGTTGCAGAGTGATTGTGCAACTGCCGGTGACATCGGCCGGATAACGGGCAGCGAGAGTAGTCATGAATACGTCAATTATGTCCAAGCGTGGGTTAAGTGTGGGCAGTCGTGCCGAACTGGTGGAGCGACAGTTCAAGGCGTTGTGCCATATATCGCAGATACTGTGCCGGGCCAAGAACATAGAGGAGACCCTGGACGGTATTCTGGCGGTTCTGCATAAGGAGTGTGGGTTGCTGCACGGCGTCATTTCATTGTCTGATCCCGAGCATGCGGTGTTGCAGGTAGGCGCGTTGTACAGCGAGTCGGAGTCGGTGAGTAAAGCGTCGTCGGCGGTACGCTATCAGGCTGGCGAAGGCATTACCGGGCGCATACTGCAACACAACACGTCCATTGTACTGGGCCGTATTTCTTCTGAGCCCCGCTTTCTGGACCGACTGGCGTTGTATGATCTGGAGCTGCCGTTTATCGGGGTGCCGATCCGGGGCGGTGACGGCTCTGCCATCGGGGTGTTGGCGGCGCAGCCGGATGTGCCGGCGGACGATTATCTGCCGGAGCGAACCGCGTTTATGGAAGCGGTGGCGGATCTGTTGTCGCAGACCGTACGTTTGCTGGTGAATGTGGAGAAAGGCCAGACCCTGGCCAGTGAACGGGATGAACTGCGGCGGGAAGTACGCGGTAAATACGGCTTTGAGAATATGGTGGTGGGCCATTCTGAGGGCATGCGGCAGGTTTTCGATCAGGTGCGCCGGGTAGCCAAGTGGGACAGCACGGTGTTGATTCTGGGTGAGTCCGGAACCGGTAAGGAGTTGATCTCCAGTGCCATCCACTATAACTCGCCCCGTGCCCATAATCGGTTTGTGCGTTTGAATTGTGCCTCGTTGCCGGAAACCCTGTTGGAATCGGAGTTGTTCGGCCATGAGAAAGGCGCCTTCACCAATGCGGTAAAACAGCGCAAAGGGCGTTTCGAACAGGCCGATGGTGGCACCCTCTTCCTGGATGAAATCGGAGAGATTTCCCCCATGTTCCAGGCCAAATTGCTGCGGGTGTTGCAGGAAGGTGAGCTGGAACGGGTGGGCGGTGGTCAAACCATCAAGGTGGATGTTCGCATTGTAGCGGCCACCAACCGCAATCTGGAAGCCGAGGTGGAAAAAGGCAAGTTCCGGGAAGACCTTTATTATCGCCTGAACGTGATGGCGATCCGGATACCACCATTGCGGGAGCGCCTGGTGGATGTGCCGGAGCTGTCCAAATTCCTGATTGGGAAAATCGCCAAGCAACAGGGCCGTGAATTGCGCCTGACGGACAACGCGGTACGGATGATGATGGGTTACGAGTGGCCGGGCAATGTGCGTCAGCTGGAAAACTGCCTGGAGCGGGCGTCGGTCATGAGTGAAGAGGGCATCATCGATTGTGATGTGATTGCCCTGCCGGATAATTACAGTGGTAACGCCATTATGCCTTCCACCATCGCGGTGCAGGAGGTGGATCTGAACAATCCCGAAATGGACGAACGTGAGCGCCTGATTGCCGCGCTGGAACAGGCCGGCTGGGTCCAGGCCAAGGCGGCACGACTGTTGGGTATGACGCCCCGCCAGATCGCTTATCGCATTCAAACCATGAAGATCAACGTACGTAAAATCTGACGCGCGTTGGTCTCGTTCCCTACATCCCAGTGCCGCGATTGGTTGTAACAAAACCCACAACACACAAGACTGAATGAAATAAAAGCCTTCAAAAACAGTGGATTAAGAGTAGGCATGGGCATTGCAATCCTGCATTTACACTTTGGGTGAAACAGCAAGAGGAGTTCTCGCGATGGAGCTGACAGTGCTAGATCAGGAAACGAGTAACGAAGGGGCCAGTAGCTGTGCGTCTGGGTCCTGTGGTAGCAGTAATGATCAAATGAGTCACTTGGCGGATGATATCCGGGAGAAAGTACAGAACCACCCGTGCTACTCCGAGGAGGCGCATCATTACTTTGCCCGTATGCACGTGGCGGTGGCGCCAGCCTGTAATATTCAATGTCACTACTGCAATCGTAAATACGATTGCTCCAATGAATCACGGCCCGGGGTGGTTTCTGAGCTGCTGACCCCGGAAGAAGCGGTGATGAAAACCAAGGCTGTCGCAGCCACCATTCCGCAGATGACGGTGTTGGGTATTGCCGGCCCCGGCGACCCGTTGGCGAACCCGGAGCGTACCTTCAGTACCTTCCGCATGCTGAGCGAACAGGCGCCGGACATTAAACTCTGCGTGTCCACCAACGGTCTGGCCCTGCCCGAAGCGGTGGATGAACTGGCCAAGCACAACATCGATCACGTCACCATTACCATCAACTGTGTGGATCCGGAAGTGGGTGAGAAAATTTATCCCTGGATCTACTGGAACAACAAGCGTATCCGTGGCAAGAAAGCCGCCAAGATCCTGATTGAGCAACAGCAGAAGGGCCTGGAAATGCTGACTGCCCGCGGCATTCTGGTGAAGGTTAACTCGGTGATGATCCCTGGTGTGAACGATGATCATCTGAAGGAAGTGAGCCGCATAGTGAAACAGAAAGGCGCCTTCCTGCACAACGTCATGCCGCTGATTGCGGAAGCCGAACACGGTACCTTCTATGGTGTGATGGGGCAGCGTGGTCCGGAGCCGGAAGAGTTGCAGGATCTGCAGGATGCCTGTGCCGGTGACATGAATATGATGCGCCATTGTCGTCAGTGCCGGGCCGATGCGGTGGGATTGCTGGGTGAGGATCGGGGCGAAGAATTCACCCTCGACAAAATTGCGGAAATGAACATCGATTACAACGCCGCGATGGTTACCCGCAAAGCCGTGCACGAAGGCATCATTGAAGAATTGAATGAGAAACAAGCCAAACGGGATCGCCTGGCCGCAGTGAGTATTCCAGAACCGAAGGACATCATCGATCCGAAATACCGGCCGGCTCTGATGGCGGTGGCGACCAGTGGTGGCGGTCTGATTAACCAGCACTTTGGTCATGCCACTGAGTTCCTGATCTATGAAGCATCACCAGGCGGGGTGCGCTTTATCAGCCATCGCAAGGTGGATCAGTACTGCATCGGTGGTGACACCTGTGGTGAAAAGGAATCCGCACTCAGTGGCAGCATCCGTGCGCTGAAAGGTTGTGAGGCGGTGTTGTGCTCCAAAATTGGTTATGAGCCCTGGTCGCTGTTGGAAGACGCCGGCATCGTTCCCAATGGTGAGCACGCCATGGAGCCTATCGAAGAAGCCGTATTGGCGGTCTATAAGGAAATGATCGCAGCAGGAAAACTGGAAGAGGCGGCCCCGGCAGAAGCAGTACAACAGGTCAGTGTTGGCTGAAGCCACAGTGCCCAAACCGGACTTCGCACCTCCGGTTTGGGCACACACAGCGTCGCTTTTGCAAGAACAATGGGCAAGAACCAAGCAACACCGCTATTTATCGAGATACCAGAGAGGATATGGTCATGGCACTGAGTATTGTTGAATCCTGTGTGAACTGTTGGGCGTGTTACGATGTTTGCCCGAGTAATGCCATCTACTCCAGCTCCCCCCATTTTAAGATCAACCCGAAGAAATGCACCGAGTGTGAAGACGATTACAAGCATCCCCAATGCGCCAGCATTTGTCCGATCGAAGGTGCCATTCTGGATGCGTCCGGCGCCGAGATGAATCCGGCCGGCTCCCTGACCGGTATCCCGCCGGAACTGCTGGAAGAAGCCATGCGCGAAATCCAGGCCCGGTAGCTCAGCATGACAGGCGTGGTGCTGGAATTTTATGAGAAGCCCGGTTGTATCAATAACCGCAAGCAGAAAGCCCTGCTGCAAGCAGCCGGCTTCGAGTTGCAGGTGTATAACCTGTTAACCACATCCTGGCACGCAGACGAACTGCGGTGTTTCTTCGGCGACCTGCCGCTGCCGCAGTGGTTCAATCCCAGCGCGCCCCGCATCAAACAGGAAAAGATTAAACCCTTCCTGCTGACAGAGGCAGAAGCGCTGGCGGAGATGGTAAAGGACCCCCTGCTGATCCGTCGCCCGCTGATCGCCCATGGCAAGCAGAAACAGGCTGGCTTTGATCTGAGTACCTGGATGCCGCTTCTGGGACGAACCGAAGCTCGCGCACCGGAAGTGCCCGACGGTATTGAAACCTGTTCGCGGCAAAGCCGGGATGTGGGAGGTTGCAGCGTATGAATGCACAGGCAAAGTGGGTAATGAATGCCGCTCAAAGCCTATCGGTTCGTGATTTTTCAGAGGTGGACGCCTGCCCCAACGGGCAGCTTCAACAGGCACGCTTGCTTTCCCAGCTGGTGTACAGCCAGCGGAACGGCAAAGGCTGTTTGCCATTTTGTCTGGGCTTGATGCCGTTGGATTTCGTCTGGTTGCTGCATCAGTTCCTTGCTGACAGCCCGCTCCTGGAGCAGGTGATCGACCTGACTCATCCGGCCAATGCGCTGGCGTTGGAAAAAGGTGCGATGCGTCAGGATCTGTTGCAGCTGCGCCAGGATGAATGGCTGGAGGTGCGGGATCTGCTGTTGTCCGCACGGGCCGGTGAGAGTGAATTTGAGGTGTCGTTGGCCGGAATCCTGGCGGCAGGCTGCCTGGGTGGTGATCATCTGTGGCGGGATCTGGGGCTGAAATCCCGCACCGAACTCAGTGAATTGATGGCGCGCCATTTTCCAGAGCTGGCGCTGCGCAATAGCGGCGACATGAAATGGAAGAAGTTCTTTTACAAGCAGCTGTGTGAACAGGAGGGCGGGTATGTGTGCCGGGCTCCCAGTTGTGAACAATGTGCTGCCTACGATGATTGTTTTGGTCCGGAAGAATAAGGGGAGTATCCAGTATGAAAACCTATCACTGCATTTCGGTAGACGACGCAGAAGATCTGATCCTCAGCAGCCACCTGCTGATTCTGGATATGCGGGATTACCGATCCTATGTCACGGGGCATCATCCCAAGGCGCTGCATCTGACCGACAGTAACCTGCGTTCGCTGCTGAAGCATACCGCCAAGCATGTGCCCATCCTGATTTACTGCTATCACGGTCATTCCAGTCAGGACATGGCCCGCCTGTTCGGGGATTTTGGATTTGAGGAAGTCTACAGCCTCGATGGTGGCTGGGAGGCCTGGTTCCAGACCATTACACCGCCCACGGCGCCATTGAGTGACAGCCTGACGGGATGGCTGCAGTCACACCAATATGATGTGGATAACCTGGATGCCAAGGGCGTTAACCACCACACTGCGTTGATGAGCGCGGCGATGGAATCCAACCTAGAGATCTGTGAGGAACTGCTGAACAAAGGTGCCTCCGTACATCTGTTGAATAAAGATGGCAACAACGCGTTGTGGTTTGCCTGTGTGGTGGGCAATCCGCATTTGATACAGTTGTTGATTCATCACGGTGCGGACATCAATAACCAGAATGACAACGGCGCCACCGTGTTGATGTTCGCGGCGTCCAAAGGCAATGTGGAGATCGTCAAATTGCTGGTGTCCCTGGGGGCGAAACAGGATCTGGTCACCCTGGATGACTTTAGTGCGCTGGATGTGTGCGGGGATCGGGAAACGCTGAAGATTCTGCGGGCGGCGCCCCATGTCATCAACCGGGTTGCCGTCTGTTGACCGGCGCCAGCTATTCATTGCCAGTTCAATTCATTCCCAGTTCAATCGATATCAGGAGACTGACATGACCACCAACAATGCCAACAGTACCGAGGCCGTCATCAAGAAGCAGTTGGCCGATAATCCGGTGATTCTGTACATGAAAGGCACCCCGGAAGCGCCTGAGTGCGGATTTTCCGGCGCGGCTGTGGCCGCCCTCAAGCAAACCGGCAAGCCGTTCGCGTACGTGAACATCCTGCAGGCCCCGTTCATTCGGGAACGCCTGCCCAAGGTTTCCAGCTGGCCCACCTTTCCGCAACTGTTCATCAACGGTGAATTGGTGGGTGGTAGTGACATTGTTGTTGCAATGGTGGCCGATGGCAGCTTGATAGCCATGCTGGAACAAGCCCATGCTGGAACAAACTGAGGTGGTATAAATGCAGACTGAACAGGTAGTAGCCCGCATCAGCGCAGCGTTACCGGGCGCAGAGATCAGCGTGGACGGCGCCGACTGCAGCTTTTCGGTGGTGGTGCTGTCCGCGGACTTTGCCGGTATGCCAGTGGTTCGACGCCAACAGAAAGTGTTGTCGGCCTTCAACCAGGAACTGCAGACCGGCGAATTGCATGCGCTGAGTGTCAAAGCACACACTCCGGAGGAATGGAAATCATTCCAGCAGGTAGGATTGACACAGATCGAACTGTGAAATGCCACAGGGGAGGATAAACGGATGAGCGATGTACCAAATCTGAGTCGCGATGCGGCGTTAAGAATTGCGCTGGCGGCCCGGGTGTTACCGGGTGTGGATGTGGGGCAGTTGCTGGACATCCTGCATCGCCGCATTCAGGGTGAACTGAATGAGGAATCCCTCACCACCATCACGGTCACTGACTTGAAAACCGGGTTTGGCAGTGCCGATGGCGAGGAAGACGGTGAGGACATCAGCGTTGGATTGCCGGCCCTGAAAGAGGCAGTCCGTATCCTCTGGGGCGAGCAGAACGATGAGCACCTGCCGCAGGTTGTGCAGGCTGCAACGCCATTGCCGAACTCAATCCGGGTGGCGGTGGCGTCCAACAGCGGTGAAACCCTCAATGGGCATTTCGGGTCCTGCATTCGCTTTCTGGTTTATGAAATGAACGCAACGGAACTGCGCCTGGTGGGAATTCGCTCCGCTCTGGAAGCGGATTTCTCCGATGATCGTAATGCCTTTCGAGTCAACCTGATTCGTGACTGCCAGGTGTTGTACGTGGTTTCGGTGGGCGGACCGGCGGCGGCGAAAGTAGTACGTGCGGACATCTATCCCATTAAACAGATTGACGGTGGGGAAGCACGGGAAGTATTGAGCAAACTGCAACAGGTGATGGCGGGAACACCGCCACCCTGGCTGGCAAAAATACTGGGTGTTAAGGCGGAGGATCGTGTGCGCTTCAATCGTGAAGATGCCCAGCTGACGGGTTGACACCTCGTACCTTGTGATCGCATGACGCGCAAACAAAAAAGGCATGGTTATTCCATGCCTTTTTTTGCTTTTGAAAGGCTGAGTCAGGCGCGGAGCAGGGCTTTCGCCAGGCGCTCGGACAATTGGTCTTCAGTGAACTGCGGTTCGTTGGGCGGATACAGTGAATCCTCATCAAACTCAAAACCGTTTTCCCGTGCCAAAGCGAACATATCTTTCATTTTGACACAGGCTTTGAGTTTATCCGCCAATTCCGGTTCGGCTTTCGCTTTAGCTGAAAAGCCAGCAATTGCTTTAACTGACATAGTGGTGATCTCTCTTTAAAGTGTGTTGTTCATAATGCACAAAGGCAGTAGCACAAACCGAACCAGTTTTTCCCAGGGTTTTACGCCCTAACTGATTGATTCTTCGCATACTGTGTGAGGTAGATGGTGTGGCGGCTGTGGGCTTTGCGACAAAATCCTGATTGCGGGGAAGTTTGCGACAGCAATTGGCGTTGGTCGGTGTTTTTAACAAAGCTGGTTTAAATCTTGCTCCACATCAATGTAATTGCAGAAATTGATGGGTTTTGTGCGAAAAGCTGTGGCACATAAAACAAATTCACGCCGCTTGGTAATGAATGCATCAATCTTCTGCAATGTTTGAAATCAAGCGATTGATTGAGTAGAGCGTAACGCATCGCGACTAAAGAACGTATCACGCCTAAAGAGAGGGCAACATCATGGCTGAGTTTTATATTGAAACAAACGAGACAGAAACCGGAACCCACCTGATTCATTTCGCCACTTGTGGTGCTTTGCCGGCCAAGCAGGAGATTCGATACCTGGGCTCTATTGCCAGTTTTTTGAGTGCAAAAGCAGAAGGGGAAAAGATCTATCGTCATGTGGGTGCCTGCACCGATTGTGCCTCTAAATACACGGCGGCCTGAGCGGGAGGTTCAAACCAGGAATCCTCACGGCTTGGACCGATCAACAGACTGCGGGCATAGACGTCGCCGGCAGTCTGTTGACCCGATCGATTCGGTCGGATCTTTCCTCGTTTGTCAGGGCAGGTTTGTCAGGCCACGCTGGTGAGACTGGACTTGTCCACAGTCAGTAATGCAGTCCAGTCTGCGTCGATGATCTGCAGGTTCTTTTTCTCACAGAAGCGCTTCTCCTTGTCATTGGCATCGGGCAGCATAACCCAGCCGGCAGGGGACCCCGCCCCATAGATAATATCGCTCAGCACCATGCGCTCGGTATCCCGGTTCATGCGCAAACCCATAAACAGGTATTGCTTGTCTTTGCGGTACTGCTTGAGAAATCCCGGGATGGCAAAGCCGCCCATCAGTTCAGTGATGTAATCCACATAGTCGGCGTCTGACGCTACATAGTTCGGTTCCGGCAGCGGTGTGCCGGTGGGCTTGAACAGTACCGGGAGGCTGGTATCCACGGCGTCCTGAGGGATTTCCCGATAGCCATTGCCATCATGGTGATAAATCTTGAAGCGGAAGTCGGTGCCGGCAATGCGGGCCATGCCAACGATCAGAGTATGAGGAGTGCTTTTATACAAGGCCTGGATCTGGGTGTCACGATTGATGTCCACAATGTAGTGGGGTTGCAGTGAGACCAGCCACTGGTGAAATCCTGAATCAGTCCATTGTGTTTCCAGATAAGTTTTGGTGAGAAACTTCTCAATAAACTTGCGACCCTTTTTGTTCTCGAGGTTCATGGCCGCCCGTGGGAACTCATACATCAGGCGTGGCGCCATGGGCTTGCCATCATTCATCGCCAGAATCAGGCTGTCACTGTCGGCGGGAATGGCCGCACCACTGTCCGCATTGACAACACCTTTAAGAACACCCGGGCCCAGGTAGGGAACAATGTTGCCTTGTGTAATGCCGGAAATAAGATCCGCTAATAGTTGGGAATCTGCCATGACCTTGCCTCTCTTGGTTTTGTGGAATGTGCATTTATATAGAGAAGCATGGCAAGATCCAGGCCACGACTAAGTCTCTGATTTCTTGATGGAAAGCGTTGTAAAGGTCGTAACATTGTCATACTGCGCGGAAGCCTGGACCGGCGCTTTGGCGTGTTTGCGACAAAAAAATCAGGGCATCAACGCCGGGGATTGATCCAAATCAATTTGTTCCTATCACCTCGAAAAGTTTGTTGTTATTACGACAGCCAAAGCGATTGTGTAGCCTACAAGACTACGACAAATCCGGCTAAGTACGATCAATTAAATCTGAAAAAACAGCCACATACGTTCAATGCAGTCAGCTGGCATAGTGCCTGCACTTGGTTAGACGTGTGCAGGCATCCACACCATCCACTCATTGCAACGTTGTCTGCCGCACAAAGTTTCTATAGGCCAACTACATGCCTGGAAAAACCTAGAGGAGAACAATTATGGCAATGCGTCAATGTGCAATTTACGGAAAAGGCGGCATCGGTAAGTCAACCACTACTCAAAACCTGGTGGCTGCTCTGGCAGAAGCAGGCAAGAAAGTGATGATCGTGGGCTGTGACCCCAAAGCTGACTCCACCCGTCTGATCCTTCACTCCAAAGCTCAGAACACCATCATGGAGATGGCCGCTGAAGCCGGCACCGTGGAAGATCTGGAACTGGAAGATGTACTGAAGTCCGGTTATGGCGACATCCGTTGTGTTGAGTCCGGTGGGCCTGAGCCAGGTGTTGGCTGTGCCGGCCGTGGTGTAATCACCGCCATCAACTTCCTGGAAGAAGAAGGTGCGTACGAAGACGATCTGGACTTCGTTTTCTATGACGTACTGGGCGACGTTGTATGCGGTGGTTTCGCGATGCCTATCCGCGAAAACAAAGCGCAGGAAATCTACATTGTGGTATCTGGCGAGATGATGGCGATGTACGCTGCCAACAACATCTCCAAAGGTATCGTGAAGTACGCCAACTCTGGCGGCGTGCGTCTGGCTGGCCTGATCTGTAATTCACGTAACACTGACCGTGAAGACGAGCTCATCGAAGCACTGGCCGCCAAGCTGGGCACTCAGATGATTCACTTCATCCCCCGTGACAACGTGGTGCAGCGCGCTGAGATCCGTCGTATGACTGTGATCGAGTATGACCCCCAAGCCGGTCAGGCTGATGAGTATCGCGCTCTGGCCAACAAAATCGTCAACAACGATAAGCTGGTCATTCCTGCTCCTATCACTATGGATGAGCTGGAAGAGCTGCTGATGGAATTCGGCATCATGGATGAAGAAGACCTGAGCATCGTTGGTAAGACTGCTGCTGACGAAGCCTAAGCAGTCTGATCCTGAGTTCGCTCAGGGTGGCTCGGGATAGGGCAGATTGGCCCTATCGAATTCGGCGGCGCGCTCAGGTGGTCGCGCCGCCGTGATTCGCGACCCGTAAACCTAAATAGAGAGGAGACTGACCATGTCTGTCATGTCACGCGATGAAGTTGAATCCTTGATTCAAGAAGTACTGGAAGTATATCCCGCGAAGGCGAAGAAAGATCGCACCAAGCACCTTGCTCCAAACGACCACGAACTCGAGCAGTCCAAGAAGTGCATCACCTCCAACAAGAAGTCCTTGCCGGGTGTGATGACCATTCGTGGCTGTGCCTATGCAGGTTCCAAAGGTGTAGTGTGGGGCCCCGTCAAGGATATGATCCATATCTCTCACGGCCCTGTGGGTTGTGGCCAGTACAGCCGTGCTGGACGCCGTAACTACTACATCGGTACTACCGGCGTTAACGCTTTCGTAACCATGAACTTTACCTCGGATTTCCAGGAAAAGGACATCGTTTTCGGTGGCGACAAAAAACTGGCCAAACTGATTGATGAGATCGAAACCCTGTTCCCGTTAAACAAGGGTGTCACCATCCAGTCAGAATGTCCGATCGGTTTGATCGGTGACGACATCGAAGCGGTTGCCAAGAAGAAAACCGCTGAGCATGGCAAAACCGTTGTGCCGGTACGCTGCGAAGGTTTCCGCGGTGTGTCCCAGTCGCTGGGTCACCACATCGCCAACGACGCCGTTCGCGACTGGGTTCTGAGTGCCCGTGACGAAGATGACAGCTTCCCTACCACACCTTATGACGTCGCCATCATCGGTGACTACAACATCGGTGGTGACGCATGGTCCTCACGTATCCTGCTGGAAGAAATGGGTCTGCGTGTTGTTGCCCAATGGTCTGGTGACGGCACTATCTCTGAAATGGAGCTGACGCCGAAGGTTAAATTGAACCTGGTGCACTGCTACCGTTCCATGAACTACATTTCTCGTCACATGGAAGAGAAGTACAAGATTCCCTGGATCGAGTACAACTTCTTTGGCCCCACTAAAACGGTTGAGTCTCTGCGCAAAATCGCTGCACACTTCGATGAAACCATCCAGGCCAAGTGCGAAGAAGTGATTGAAAAATACCGTCCGGAATGGGATGCGGTTATCGCCAAGTTCCGTCCGCGCCTGGAAGGCAAGCGCGTTATGTTGTACGTCGGTGGTCTGCGCCCACGTCACGTGATCGGTGCCTATGAAGATCTGGGTATGGAAGTGGTTGGTACCGGTTACGAGTTTGGTCACAACGATGACTACGATCGTACGATCAAGGAAATGGGCGACGCCACGCTGCTGTATGATGACGTTACCGGTTATGAATTCGAAGAATTCGTAAAAGCGGTTAAGCCTGACCTGATTGGTTCCGGTATCAAGGAAAAGTATATCTTCCAGAAAATGGGTGTGCCGTTCCGCCAAATGCACTCCTGGGATTACTCAGGCCCCTACCACGGCTTTGATGGTTTCGCCATCTTCGCTCGCGATATGGATATGACCCTGAACAATCCTTGCTGGAAAATGCTGCAAGCACCCTGGAAGAAAACTGAAGCCGCCGCTGCTGATTCTGCAGTTGCCGCATCGGCCTGATTCTTAAACCCCATACTCATATTACCCGCCGGACCACAGATTAGTGGCGCGGGAGGAGGCTAAGACCATGAGTCAGCAAGTTGACGACATCAAACCCAGCTATCCCTTGTTCCGTGAAGACGAATACAAGGACATGCTCAAGAACAAGCGTGAGAACTTCGAGGAAGTTCACTCCCAGGAACTGATCGATGAAACCTTCCTGTGGACCACCACCAAAGAGTATCAGGAACTGAACTTCCAGCGTGAGGCATTGACCGTTAACCCGGCCAAAGCCTGTCAGCCACTGGGTGCGGTGCTCTGTGCTCTGGGCTTCGAAAAGACCATGCCTTATGTCCACGGCAGCCAGGGTTGTGTTGCGTATTTCCGCACCTACTTCAACCGTCACTTCAAGGAGCCGATTGCCTGTGTATCCGACTCCATGACCGAAGACGCGGCGGTATTCGGTGGTCAGAAAAACATGATGGACGGACTGGAAAACTGTAAGGCAACTTACAAGCCGGACATGATTGCTGTATCCACCACCTGTATGGCGGAAGTGATCGGCGACGACCTGAACGCCTTCATCAACAACTCCAAGAAGGACGGTCACGTACCAGAGGACTATCCAGTACCGTTTGCCCATACCCCAAGCTTTGTGGGTAGCCACACTACCGGTTGGGACAACATGTTCGAAGGTATGGCCCGTTACTTCACCTTGAACTATATGGAAGATAAGGCAGTCGGCAGCAACGGGAAAATCAACATCGTTCCTGGCTTCGAAACCTATCTGGGTAACTTCCGTGTGATCAAGCGCATGCTGAAGGATATGGATGTGGATTACTCCATGCTGTCCGATCCTGAAGAAGTGCTGGACACGCCAGCGGATGGTGAATTCCGTATGTACGCCGGTGGTACAACCCAGGCGGAAATCAAGGACGCACCGAATGCGCACAACACATTCCTGCTGCAGCCTTGGCATCTGGAAAAGACCAGAAAATTCGTATCCAATACCTGGAAGCACGAAGTACCCAAACTGAAGATCCCGATGGGCCTGGAAGGGACCGATGCCTTCCTGATGAGCGTCAGCGAAGTCACCGGTAAGGAAATTCCGGAAGCACTGGCCAAAGAGCGCGGACGTCTGGTGGATATGATCACCGACTCCCACGCCTGGTTACACGGCAAGCGTTACGCGCTGTGGGGTGACCCTGACTTTGTTCAGGGCATGGTCAAGTTCCTGCTGGAGCTGGGCTGTGAGCCGATTCATATCCTGTGCAACAATGCCAACAAGCGTTGGAAGAAGGAAATGGAGGGCATCCTGTCCGAATCACCCTACGGAGCCAACAGCACTGTGCACATCCAGAAAGACCTGTGGCACATGCGTTCCCTGGTATTTACCGACAAGCCCGATTTCATGATCGGTAACTCTTACGGTAAGTTCATCCAGCGTGACACGCTGTACAAAGGAAAAGAGCACGAGGTGCCACTGATCCGAATCGGCTTCCCGATCTTTGATCGTCACCACCTGCACCGTCAAACCACCATGGGTTATGAGGGCGCCATGCAGATCCTCACAACTCTGGTGAATGCGGAACTGGAGCGCTTGGACGATGCCACTCGTGGCATGCAGACAACAGACTACAACTACGACCTGGTTCGTTAAGTACGTACTCTCCCAGAGGTTGTTTGTAACCTCGTCCTTTTATTCCGCAGCGGGAATTCCCGCCCGCTGCGGAACTTTTTAACTCGCAAGACCAGTGAGGTGCAGTGATGCCGAACGTAATGATTCGCCAGGACCAGAGCGGCAAGAAAACCCTGTATGTCGCCAAGCGTGACCTGGAAGAAGATATCGTATCCATTGAATTTGAAGCCGCTGATCGTTGGGGGGGTGATATCACCCTGGCGGACGGCTCCACGTACTATATTGAGCCGCTTGATGTTGCTCCCGATCTGCCGATCACCATTCGCGCCAAGCGTGGCGGGGAGGGGTAACCATGTCTTCGCAAGCTGTTAACGACAATGTCGCTCTGCGCATTGGTCTGGCAGCACGAGCGTTGCCGGATGTGGATGCCAGATCCTTTGTTTCTGTCCTGATTGCTGCCGTAGGTCAACCTATTACGGTGGCGAAACTGTCAAAATTACGCCTCAACCGATTAAGGCAGGCTGGCAATGGTGCTCTGGATGTGATCGATGAGCACGACCTCAAGCGGGCGCTGTCGTTTCTCAAGGGCCGAGGCATCAAGCTTGAAGCTGAACCCCTGCCTGCGGTGAGCGACTACCAGCCAGGCGATATGCCCGGCTCCATTCGCGTGGCCTGCAGCTCGGACAACGGTGACAAGATCGACGGTCATTTCGGTTCCTGTGAGCGTTTCCTGATTTACCAGGTGGCCGCCGGAGAAGTGCGTCTGGTTCAGATCCGCTCCATTCCGGACATTGATCCGGATGAGGATAAGAACAAGGCGCGGGCAGAGCTGATCAATGACTGTCACGTGCTCTGTACCACCTCCATTGGTGGGCCGGCCGCGGCCAAGGTGATTCGCGAAGGGTTGCATCCCATCAAGTTGAGTGCCGCCGTGGGGGCTGTAGAGTACATGACCGAATTGCAAACCGTGTTGCGATCCTCCCCACCACCCTGGCTGGCCAAGGTGATGGGCGAGAAGCCGGAACAACGCGTTCGATTTAACCAGGAGGCTGCATCATGATTAACCGACATTCCCTCAAAGCCATTTTGGAATTTGTAGATCAAAAAGGTTTAAGTGAACAAACGTTAATGGAATTGCGAAGTGAATTTCCTGACTGCCACTTCACCTATTGCATGGATGATGATGTGATGTTCTCCAAAGCCTATGCGGAGACCAGTGCCTATAACGTGTACCTGGTGGATTCCCGTGCCCATTGCTCCACTTTGACCGATGATGCGGATGTTGCATCCGGCGTCGTCTTCGGCGAAGTGATTGCAGACGAAGACGCAGCGGCCTGAGTGACAACATCATGGATTCCCGTTGCGATGACGATCTGACCCCAATCGCGGACTGCCGGGTTTGTCAGTTCCGGCGCACGCTGCTGTTGTCCGGCCGCTGCAATCCCGGTGACAGCTGCGTGGTGGTGGACAGTGGGCGTCAGATCGATCGCTTTTTTCGCATCAACCCGGAACTGGCGCCTTTGTATATCCAGGATAAGTTCTGGGAACGGCGTGCGGTGGCGGCCCGTTACCTGCCAGTGGCTCGTCTGCCGGAGCTGATGACTGATCCTGACGAAGCGGTGCGCCGTGCGGTAGCCTATCGCCTGCCCCGGGAACAGCTGGTGGCGTTGATCGATGATGAGGACCGTGAAGTCCGGATTACCGTTGCCGACCGTTTGCCTATTGAGCAACTGGAACGCATGGCCGCCGATCCGGATTATCTGGTGCGGGCCTATGTGGTTCAGCGTTTACCGGTAGGGCGGCTGTTCCGCTTTATGCGGGATGCCGATCGCCAGGTGCGCAAGCTGGTGGCAAAGCGCTTACCGGAGGAAAGTCTGGGTTTGATGGCCATGGACCCGGAGCCGGAAGTGCGCCGCATTGTGGCGTCCCGCATGACCGGGGATTCCGTCAAACCGCTGCTGGAAGACAGCGATTGGACGGTACGTCTGGCGGCGGTGATGAACGCGCCCCTTTCGTTGTTGGAGCCATTGATGGAGGACGCTGATCCAGAGGTGCGGGAGGCGGTTCAGGAGCGCCTGAGGGAAAACGCCTGAAGTAAAAACGCACTATTGTTTTTTGTTCCAGCACACTGTCCTGACCCAGGTCAGCTACGTCTCTCGCTAGTCCCATGGGCGTCACACAACCGTCACCGCTTTTTTGTAGCCTGCAAATGCTTCCCATCTTCACTTCTCCTATCACCTACAACATTTGCGGGATACTCGTTATGAGCGTGACGACCCATATACCCGAGAATCATGTACCCGATCACCATAAAGCCCAGGTGGCCCAGGGCCCGAACTGGATCAAGTGGTTGCAAATCGCCGGACTGGTGTACCTGCTGCTGGTGGCGGTGTCGCTGATTGGTGGTGGCTTCAAACTGGCGGCGGGGGATCAAGCCAAGGAACTGTTCGCGTTTGCCAGTAATCCGGTGGCGGGTCTGGTGGTGGGGACGGTGGCCACCGCGCTGATTCAGTCCTCCAGTACGGTGACCTCAATTATCGTCGGCCTGGTGGCCGGAGGGCTGCCGGTGGGCATCGCCATACCCATGGTCATGGGCGCGAACATTGGCACCACCATCACCAATACCATTGTCAGCCTGGGTCATGTGCGCCAGGGTGAAGAGTTTCGCCGCGCCTTTTCCGCGGCCACGGTGCATGATTTTTTCAACCTGATCTGTGTGGTGATATTCCTGCCCCTGGAAATCATGTTTGGCCTGCTGGAAAAAATGGGTGCCATGGCATCCCAGTGGCTGGTGGGTGGGGACTCCATGTCCATGAACGGATTTGATTTCATCAAGCCGTTGGTGAAGCCACCGGTTAAGTTTTTGGAGAACACCGTGCTGGGTGGTCTGCCCGAAGCGGTGACGGGTACGTTGATGATTGTGCTGGGCATCGTCACCATTTTTATGGTGATTACCCTGATCGGAAAACTGCTGAAATCGTTGATGGTCGGGAAAGCCAAGCAGATCCTGCACAGTGCGGTGGGCCGGGGCCCGGTGTCGGGCATCGCCTCCGGCACTGTCATTACCGTACTGGTGCAATCCAGTTCCACCACCACCAGTCTGGTGGTGCCGCTGGCGGGCAGTGGTGTGTTTACATTACGCCAGATTTATCCCTTTACCCTGGGCGCCAACATCGGCACCTGTATCACCGCGCTGCTGGCGGCCACGGCCGTCACCGGCGCCAATGCCATTTTTGCGTTGCAGGTGGCGCTGGTGCATTTGATTTATAACGTACTGGGGGTTGTGGTGGTGTACGGCATTCCCTGGCTGCGGGAAATCCCCCTGCTGGCAGCGCAACGTCTGGCAGACGCCACCGTGCAAAACAAACTGTATGCGGTGGCTTACATCGGCCTGGTGTTTTTTGTGGTGCCGCTGCTGTTGATCGGCGGCAGTAATCTGATGGGCATATGAAAGCCCGCTGAGGTTAAATCATGAATCCAAAAAAACGTGAATTGGAATCCAGGATCACTGAACTGGAACAGGCACTGCAGGAATTGAAAACCCAGTTGAGTCAGATTGAATCGCAGGAGCAGCACGACGCCATCGACCATCTGGACGAGTACCTGCAGTCCATGGACAACAAATGGGAGAATGTCCGCTCGTTCTGGCCCATTGTATTGGCGGAATTACGGGAACTGTTCGGCAACAAGAACAGTTCCGGCAAGGAGTGAGTCATGGCCACAATGAAGCGCAGTGTGGCAGTGGCGTGGGCTTTCGCGGTGGGGTCTGTCGTCGCGGGGGAGTCGGTGACGATTGAATTGCAGGCGGTGCCGGAGCCGATCCTGCAGGCGGCCACCCGCGCCATGCCCAACGCCCACTTCCACTCCGCCAACACGGAACAGGAAGCCGCCGGCCTGGTGTATGAAATACAGGGTAAAACCGCCGACGGCCGGGCGCTGGAAGTGGACGTACTGGAATCCGGCCAGGTTGAGGAGATCGAGGTGGAGTTCACCCGGGATCTGGTGCCCGGTGCGGTGCTGAAGGCGGTGGAACATCAATATCCCGGGTTCAAGATTGAGTTTATCGAGGCCAGCCACTCGGCCAGCAAAAAGGTCATCCAGTATGAGTTTGTGGGCACAATGGGAGGCAAGCAGCTTGACCTGGAGGTGTCCGCCGACGGCCGCCGCATTGTGGAAGCCGATGATTAGTGCCTGGCTAACTCAGTTCGGAAAGCCGTTCCTCTGATCCAGGTCAAGTGGCTGCCGGGTCTTTGGCGGGCGCTCTGATTGGCCCCTATATTTCCGAAAAAACAGCAGGTTACACCTTGTTCGCTGGAATATTACTCATGCCTCTGATCATTTTATGATCGAAATATAACGGAAACATGAGTGTAATAATTCGGGTTTGGTGGTAGGTTACACGCATTTTGTGAACCACCGATTTTCGAACCACCCTGAATGAGCACCCGAACATGTCCAAGGAAACGGTCCTGACCGCCCCAGCCCCTGATCTTGTTGACAGCCGTGTAGCCGAACTGGCCCAAGGACCAACCTGGTTGAAATGGATTCAGATTGCCGGCTTGGTGTACCTGCTGCTGGTGGCGGTGTCCCTGATCGGGGGTGGTTTCAAACTGGCGGCGGGGGATCATGCCCGGGAGCTGTTTGCCTTTGCCAGCAATCCGGTGGCCGGGTTGGTGGTGGGCACCGTGGCCACCGCGCTGATTCAGTCCTCCAGTACCGTGACCTCCATTATCGTCGGCCTGGTGGCCGGTGGCCTGCCGGTGGGCATCGCCATTCCCATGGTAATGGGCGCCAACATCGGTACCACCATCACCAACACCATTGTCAGCCTGGGCCATGTGCGCCGGGGTGAGGAATTTCGCCGGGCATTCTCTGCCGCCACCATTCACGACTTCTTCAATATATTGTGTGTGCTGATTTTCCGGCCCCTGGAATTTATGTTCGGCATACTGGAACGGCTGGGGGGGTGGGCGTCTTCCTATCTGGTGGGGGCGGAGTCCCTGTCCATGAAAGGGCTGAACTTCATCAAACCCATCGTCAAACCGCCGGTGGAATTCATCAAAACCACCCTGGCGGGTTTACCGGTGGAAATCTCCGGCGGCATCATGATTGCGTTGGGTGTGCTGGTCATCTTTGTGGTTATCACCTTTATCGGCAAGCTGCTGAAATCCATCATGGTGGGGCGCGCCAAGCAGATTCTGCATTCGGCGGTGGGGCACGGTCCATTGAGCGGCATTGCCTCGGGTACGGTGGTCACCGTACTGGTGCAGTCCAGCTCCACCACCACCAGCCTGGTGGTGCCCCTGGCCGGCAGTGGCGTGTTTTCGCTGCGGCAGGTGTACCCATTCACCCTGGGGGCCAATATCGGCACCTGCATTACCGCGCTGTTGGCGGCCACGGCCATTACCGGTCCCAACGCGGTGTTCGCCTTGCAGATTGCCCTGGTGCACCTGTTCTATAATGTGTTGGGTGTGGTGGTGATTTACAGCGTACCCTTCCTGCGGGAGCTGCCCATCAAAGGCGCGCTGAAGCTGGCGGACGTGGCGGTGGGCAACAAGCTGGTGGCGCTGGCCTACATCGGAGGAATGTTCTTCCTGGTACCGTTCTTATTGATTGGCCTGAGCAATTGGATGTTGGGCTGATCCGCCTGTGGAGTCTTGATCATGAGTGCAAAACGTCGGGAGCTGGAACAGAAGATCGGGGAAATGGAAGCCGCCCTGGCTCAATTGAAGCTGCAGCTGAATCAGGCGGTGGCCGAGGAACAACACGAAAGTATCGATCACCTGGATGATCACCTGCAGGAAATGGATCACAAGTGGGAAAACATTCGTGATTTCTGGCCCATCGTGGTTCAGGAATTTCGCGATCGCTTCGGCAAAAAATAACCCTTCTACCGCTTCCAAGTACTGGCAAACCTTTTGCAACTCCCACCAGAGTGCCGCCTGTGAATCAGGCGGTGCCTGCAGTTTTATTTACAGTGGTATTCCAGCGACGTGCACTTGGATCACAGCCCGATGGGCTGTATCTATCTGAATCTGAACGTCCTGCAATAACAGGGAGCGCCAGTATGATGATGTTATGGTTACTGATCGGGTATCGTGTGGGTTGTGTCGGTTTTGCGACAATTGAGGAGGGCGGCCAGTCATGAGCCTGCGACATGTACACAATGGCGACGCGGTTTTCGCGGCCGTGCGCATCGTTAATGACGGTTCTGTACCGCATGCGGATGAGAACGAGATTTTTGCCGAAGTGGGCACCATGGGGATGTTGATCAACACCGGGCATTTGGAAGAAAAGCCCAGTGAGGAGCTGTTCCTGGTGAGTTTTCAACTGCCCAACGGCGAGCTGGGGCCTCCGGTGACCTGCCTGGAACATGAGCTCAGCGCCACACCCATTGTGCCCTACAGCCATCATGGGTAGAGCGGGTGGATGAGCCGATCGCTGCTCCGCATCATTCTGGATTACCACGACCGCACCAAGCATCGCCTGGACGGCTATGCCCAGGGCCCGGACACTCTGGACTGGGATGCGCAGCCGGACCCGTTCCGGCGTTATGACGAGGCCTCTCTCATCGATCTGCCCCTGTTGGCGGATCAGCAGACGCTGCCCTACCGTGCCCTGAGCGAGGCTGCGACCATCGCAGCGCACGCGTTGACTCTGCCCAGCGTGGCCGTTCTGCTGGAGACGTCGGTGGCGTTGTCGGCCTGGAAGCACTACGGCACCGCCCGCTGGTCGTTGCGGGTGAATCCGTCCAGCGGCAACCTGCATCCCACGGAAACCTATGTTGTGGCTGTGGGTGTCGAGGGTTTGCGGGACGGTGTTTATCATTATCGCGCGGACCTGCACGCCCTGGAGCCGCGTTGCCGGTTTGATGCCGGTAGCAATGCGGAGCCTGCCCTGCACATCGGATTCAGTTCTGTACACTGGCGTGAAGCCTGGAAATATGGCGAGCGGGCTTTCCGTTATTGCCAGCACGATGTGGGTCATGCCATGGCGGCCATCAGCTACGGTGCAGCGGCGTTGGGTTGGACCGTGGGCACCGATTTGCACTGGGGCGACGCCGCATTGGCTACCCTGTTGGGATTGGATCGGGAGGCGGATTTCCAGCAGGTGGAACAGGAACATCCCGATGTGCTGCTGAGGGTGCACACTACTCAGGCGTATTCAACACAACCGTCAGAGGCTCGCGAATTGTTGGCGTGGGCGCAAGGGGGGCACTGGCAGGGCAAGGCCAATCGGCTGGACCCCAAACCGCTTTATCATTGGCCGGTCATCGATGAGGTGGCGGCCGCCAGTGAGCGTCCAGTGCCGACCGATATGCAAACGGATACGCAGATTCCGCCCGACATGGCGGAGTCGGTCCCGGTGCTGGCCTCCGCGTGCACCCGCAGCGCTGCCGAGCTGCTGCGCCGGCGCCGTTCTGCCCAGGCCTTCGATGGGACCACCTGGCTGCCGCTGGACGCGTTTCTGCGGATGCTGGATCAGTTGGTGGCGCGGCCCCGTTTTGCCCCCTGGAATGCTTTGCCCTGGGCGCCGCGCCTGCATCTGGTGTTGTTTATTCATCGGGTGGAGGGACTGGCGCCAGGGTTGTATGCGTTGCCTCGCAGTGAACATGGATTGGCTTTGATGCGGGATCAGATGCGTGCCGAGTTCCAGTGGCAAGCGGTCAGCGCAGCACCGGATACGGTGCCCCTGTATCAACTGCTGTTGGCCCGGGCGGAACGTACCATCGCCAAGCTCAGCTGCCAACAGGCCATCGCCGGCGACAGTTGCTTCAGTGTGGCCATGCTGGCGGAGTTCGAGCCGGTTCTTGCCGCTGGACCCTGGCGTTATCGGGAGTTGTTCTGGGAAGCGGGCAGCCTCGGCCAGTGCCTGTATCTGGAAGCGGAAGCCGCCGGTGTGCGTGGCACGGGCATCGGCTGCTATTTTGATGACCCCGTGCATGAGCTGCTGGGCTTAACCGATCACACCCTGCAAAACCTGTATCATTTCACCGTGGGTGGTCCGCTGGTGGACCATCGGATCACCACGCTGCCGCCGTACCCTGCCAAACGCCGCTGACCTGTTCTGTTCCGGGAGCGGGTAAAAATGCACAGAACAGACTTGCAGCCTGTGGTGTTTTCATCTGTCGGGGTCCGCCTATAATGGGGCTCGCACTGTTCATCGCCGCCGGAGACCCTGTTATGCGTGTTCTGCCTGCCGTTCTGTCTGCTTTGCTGCTGAGTTGTTATGCTTCCGTTAGCCTGGCGCTGGAGTTGCTCGATCCCATAATCGTTAAACCCATCTATCGTCTGGAACCGGTGTTTCCCACCGGCCGGGCTGGCTTCGCCATGGTCAACGTCGATGCCACCACTGGAGCGGAAACACTCCAGATGGCGAGACTCACCAGCCTTTCGCCCCAGCGTGCAACCCTGGTGAACTCGGCCATGGCCACCTACGACGGTTACTCCGAAAGTATTGTTTCCCTGATGCCCTCACCGGACAATCGCCTGCTGGCGGTATACAGCTTTCAATTCAGTTCCACGTTCTTCGATCACAATGTGCGTCTGTATCGGATGTCCGATGGCGCTGCTATCAGTGGTGGGTTTGTGAATGAGCATGCCTTCAGTGTTTTGGATAAGACACAGTGGCCGTCACAAATCATGGCCGATTGCATGGAGTTCGAGCGTGAATTCGGGGTGCCGGAGGAAACCTTGGCGGAAATGGATTACCAGCTGGATGTGGACAGCGCTGGTCACGGCTATACGCCGGTGATCCGCTGGCATGACAACCGTACTCTCAGCATCACGGTGGAGCCGGAGGTGAACGTGATGTACGGTGAAAGTGGATTTCCGGTTTGCAATGGGGTGGAGGCCTTCACTCTGTACCTGGACGTGACGGCAACGACGGCGACGCGGGATCATTTTGGTGAACTGACCGCGGCAGCCTCCATTCCCTGGATTTATCGCCTGGAACCGGTCAGCGCCGCCGTTGCGGAAAACATTACCCTGGACGGTAGCGAAATCGACTTTGAATACCGCTTGTATTGGAACGGGTACTTTTACAGCCTGTATTTTCCCCGTAGTGCCAACCGGGTGAAAGGCAACATCCCCCGCCTGTATCGCCTGGTGACGAACTAGAGCCCTTTTGTTGCTGGCCCTCTAAGGCAGGGCCAACGCGATCATCTGAGTCACTTGCGGATCGCCCAGGGTGAGGTAGGTGATGATGACGATCCACATCAACACAGGTTTCAACAATGTGTGAGCCGGTTTGGTTCGCATGTCAGACTCCTGTTATGTCAGACTCTTGAGGATGAATATTGCAAGCCCTGTGCCCTCGTCCCCTGCAGTGTGTGCAGCGTCGGCAACGGCTTTGCTTTCAACACCTTAACCGCATCAGCGTGCGCTCTGGCCCGGGTCCGGAGTCGCTTCCCTGCATAGAGTTTGTCGCAAACCCCACAGAAACCACAGGGCCAGGCCCGCCGACGCCAGGCATTCTGTCGCAGACCCTGCAAAGCCCATCGTATTGTCGCAATGTCGACACAGCCATAAGCTGGCTAAGCCTTTAAAAATCAGCGATTTATCATCTGGTATGGCGGTTGCAGCCAAGCTGTTTGCGGTTGCTGTTGTCAGCCATTACGAGAGGTCGCGCCATGAAAGCCAAGGATATTGCAGAACTGTTGGATGAGCCCGCTTGCGAGCACAACAAGAAGGAGAAATCCGGTTGTGCCAAACCCAAGCCCGGTTCCACCGCCGGGGGTTGTGCGTTCGATGGCGCCCAGATCGCGCTGCTGCCCATCGCCGACGTCGCGCACATTGTGCATGGCCCGATCGCCTGTGCCGGCAGTTCCTGGGATAACCGGGGAACCCGCTCCAGCGGACCGGATCTGTATCGTATCGGCATGACCACCGATCTCACTGAACAGGACGTGGTCATGGGGCGGGCGGAAAAACGGTTGTTCCATTCCATCAAGCAGGCCATCGAAGATCATCAACCGCCGGCGGTGTTCGTGTACAACACTTGCGTGCCGGCGTTGATCGGCGATGACATCGATGCCGTGTGCAAGGCGGCGCAGGAAAAGTGGAACGTACCCGTGGTGCCCATCGACGCCGCGGGTTTCTATGGCACCAAAAATCTGGGCAACCGCATTGCCGGTGATGCCATGGTGCGTTATGTGATCGGCACCCGCGACAAAGACCCGTTGCCGGAAGGAACAGAGCGCCCGGGCATCAGGGTGCACGATATCAATCTGATCGGGGAGTACAACATTGCCGGTGAGTTCTGGCATGTGCTGCCCCTGTTTGACGAGCTGGGTATCCGCGTGTTGTGCACCTTGTCCGGTGATGCCCGCTTCCGCGAAGTGCAAACCATGCATCAGGCGGAAGCCAACATGATGGTGTGTTCCAAAGCCATGTTGAACGTGGCCCGCAAAATGGAAGAACGGTATCGGATTCCCTGGTTTGAAGGCAGTTTTTATGGCATCACCGATACCTCTCACGCACTGCGGGAAGTGGCCCGCCTGATCGGCGATGCTGATCTTACCCGGCGCACCGAAGCCTTGATTGAGCGCGAAGAGAAACGGGTGCGGGCGGCATTGGAACCCTGGCGTGAACGGCTTAATGGCAAGCGGGTGCTGCTGTACACCGGAGGTGTGAAATCCTGGTCGGTGATTTCGGCCCTGCAGGATCTGGGCATGAAAGTGGTGGCCACCGGAACCAAAAAATCCACTGAGGAAGACAAAGCCCGTATCCGTGAACTGATGGGCGACGACGTCAAAATGCTGGACGAAGGCAATCCCAAAGTGTTGTTGGACACCGTGGCGGAATACCAAGCCGATATCCTGATTGCCGGCGGCCGTAACATGTACACCGCGTTGAAAGCCAAGATTCCGTTCCTGGACATCAACCAGGAGCGCGAGTTCGGTTATGCCGGCTACCAGGGCATGCTGGAACTGGTGCGGCAATTGACCCTGACCCTGGAAAGCCCGGTGTGGGCGGCAGTACGCCGACCGGCACCCTGGGCCACCACGGCCGGTGAGTTATTGACGGTGAACGGATAACGGGAGCCCATCATGCCGGAAATCATCAAGCGAAAAAAACCTTTGTCCGTCAGCCCGCTGAAAACCAGTCAGACCGTGGGCGGTGCCCTGGCGTTCCTGGGCATAGCGCGCTCCATGCCGTTAATGCACGGCTCCCAGGGCTGCACGGCCTTTGCCAAGGTTTTCTTTGTGCGCCACTTTCGCGAGCCGGTGCCGTTGCAAACCACCGCCATGGATCAGGTGAGTTCGGTAATGGGTGCTGATGGCAATGTCACCGAAGCCCTGAAAACCATCTGCGAAAAAAGCAATCCGTCCATCATTGGGTTGGTCACTACCGGCTTGGCGGAAACCCAGGGTGCGGACATAAAGCGGGGCGTCTGGGATTTTCGTCAGAAATATCCGCAATACGAAAAAACCGCTGTGGTGGCGGTGAACACTCCGGATTTCTCCGGCAGCTTTGAGAGCGGGTTTGCCCTCGCAGTCAAAGGGATTATCGAAACACTGGTGCCCGACGACAAGTCCCGTAAAGGGCTGCGTCAACGCCAGGTGAATGTACTGTGCGGCGCCAATCTCACGCCGGGGGATTTGGAGTTTGTGGCGGAGAGCATCGAAAGTTTCGGCTTGCGTCCGCTGCTGATTCCGGACCTGTCCGGTTCCCTGGATGGCCACTTGGATGACAGCCCGCACAATCCGCTCACCACCGGGGGCGTGTCGGTTGCCGACATCGCTACCGCCTGTGAAAGCATCGCCACGCTGGCGGTGGGTGAGAGCCTGTTCAGCTCGGCGGAACTGTTGCGCAAGAAATGCGATATCCCCGCATTTCGCTTTGGTCACCTGATGGGGCTGGATGAAGTGGATGATTGGTTCGCCACCCTGGCCAACCTGAGCAACAACCCAGTGCCTGAGCGTTGGCAGCGACAACGCAAACAGTTGCAGGATGCCATGCTCGACACGCACTTCATGCTCGGCCATTCCCGCGTGGCCATTGCCGCCGACCCGGACATGCTGGCCGGCTATCACCGCTTGTTGAAAGGCATGGGGGCAGAGACGGTGGCCGCCGTGGTGCCGGCAAAAGGGGTGGCCATTAGTGATCTGGACATCGAACAGATTCATATCGGTGACCTGGAAGACCTGGAACAGGTTGCCGCGGAAAAACAGGCGCAACTGTTGTTGGGCAACAGTCATGCGGTGGCCAGTGCACGCCGCCTGGGCATTCCAATATTGCGGGTGGGTTTCCCTCAATACGATCTGGTGGGGGGATTCCAGCGCTGCTGGTTTGGCTATCGGGGTACGGCCCAGGCGTTGTTTGACCTGGCCAATCTGGTCATGGCCCACCACCAGGAAACGGCACCTTACTATTCCGTTTATGCCCAGAAACAGGATTCACCCCAGTACATTGAAAACCGGCAGCAGCAGTGGAGTCACTAGCATGGCGGGGCCGACACGGCAGTTAAGAGTTCTGGACGACAGTCAAAGTGCCACCCTGATGAAAGTGGCGTTTGCGTCGTCGGACCGCAAAGTCGTGGATCAGCATTTTGGTTCGGCCTGCTCCTTTGTTATCTACGGCGTGGATGTGGGGCAAGCGCAATTGTTGACGGTGAGTGAGTTCGCAGAAATCTCACCGGAGGATACCGAAGACAAGCTGGCGGGCAAGCTGGCGCTGTTGCAGGGATGCATTGCGGTTTATTGCCGCGCCTGTGGCGCCTCTGCGGTGCGTCAGTTGCTGGAGCTGGGCGTACAACCGGTCAAGGTCACCGAAGGCGCCCGCATTGAAGATCTGATCGAGAGCCTGCAGCAGGAGCTGAGAGAGGGGCCATCCAGCTGGCTGGCTAAAGCGATCCAGCGCGGCCGGACCATGGCGGCGGACAAATTCGATGCCATGGATGCGGAAGGCTGGCTGGAGTGAAAACACTGTTGACACATTATTAACCTTGGCATTTTTAACCAGAGAACTAGAGAGGCATACCATGACTGACGCCGTTGTTGAAGAATCCAATCCACTCATGCCCCATCCCTTTGTCAAACAGGTGGTGACCCAGCTGCGGGCGATGGATAGCTATGGTACCTACGATACCTGGAGCGATGCCAAGGTGCTGGACCCCATGATCCTGACCAAAGAGCGACGCCGGGAAATTCCGGTTGTGGGCGATCCCGATGAGACCACCATCTCGCGCATCAAAGCCTATTACAACGCCATTGCCTCCACCATTGAACTGGAGTGTGGCCTGATGGCAGTGCCCATGGTGAATCTCACCCATGAGGGATTTGGTCGCGCCATTGTGGTGGTGGGCAAGTTGATTGTGGTGGATAAAACCCTGCGCGACGTGCACCGCTTTGGCTTTGATTCCCTGGACAAGCTGATTGCCGAAGTGGACAAGGTCACCAGCAAAGCCATTACCTTGGTCAATGAACACCGCGACGTGGCCAAGCTTTAACGGTCCATTCAACGGGGGAACAATTCAATGACTGATGATGAATTGAAAGATCTGAAAAAAGAAGTGAGCAGTAAAAAGCGGATCGCGACGGACTGGGCTTCCAAGATCCACGATGTGGTGGAAGACACTTTGTGGAGCGAATACCAGAATCTGCCGGAGTTGGCCGCGCAGGCGGTGGCGGCCTGTGAAGATTGGGCCAGCGCCAAAGCCCGTTACGAAGCGGCGGAAAAAAGCTGAGCGCAGTGCCAACGCCAACCAGCAGTGAGTCGACACCGGTGAGAGGGGTGTGGCGGCGATCCGATAGCGAGTGTCTGATAACGTGTGTCCGATAGCGAGCGTCCTGTAGAGAGAACCTTAAGAAGATCCTTAAGAGAGGTGTGTCATGACAGAAGGTGTAATAGTCGGCCGAACCCGCGGGGGTGAGGAATGGGTACCGGAATTCGTCACGGAGTTGAATGCATCCACCTGCATTGGTTGCGGGCGCTGCTATAAGGTTTGTCCCCGGGACGTATTTGAATTGGTGGATCGGGGAGAGGAAATCGATGACGACGACGATTTCTATGATGATGACGACGAGATGATGGTCATGAGCATCAAGGATGCCATGGACTGCATCGGTTGTAAGTCCTGTGCGGCCGTCTGCCCGAAGAACTGCCACACCCACGAAGCATTAGCGGGGTAACCACACATGCCACGTCCTGAGTATCATGTTTTCATTTGCGGTCAGCAGCGTCCAGCCGGTCATCCCCGCAGTAGCTGTACTGAAAAAGGTGCCGACAAATTGATGCCGGCGTTTTCCCAGGGGATTATTGCCCGTAACCTGTTCAACAAGGTGTCCCTGGTGCCCACAGCGTGCCTGGGCCCCTGCCAGGCCGGTGCTAACGTGCTGGTGTTTCCGGGCGCACACCTGTACATGAATGTGCAGCCAGAGGACGTGGAGCAGATCATCGATCAACATCTGGTTGGGGGCGAAGTGGTGACGGAAAAGCTGGCTCCTGAACAGGTGTGGGGCTAACCGCGATGACCAGAGCGACGGCCAGTCCGGAGCAGGCGGCGCTTGCCAGTCTGGATCAGATCCAGGCTGCGTTGGTGGCGGAACTGGAGCGGGCTGGATTGGGTCACTTGCAGGATCGCATCCCGCCACAGTTTTCCAGTCATCAGATGCAAACCGATCCCTTTGACGGCAGTCAGTCCTTCGCCGGAGAGTGGCGCAATGCGGCCGGTACCAAACTGGGCAGTGTGTTGATACATCAGGGTGGCCAGGTGTTTGCGGAATTTGATGTGCTGGTACCGCATCCCACCGATGAACGCTGGTTCGTGGAAGGGGTGACCACCTGGGGAACCGCGCAGCAGTTGAAATCCGAACTGAAACTGCTGCCTGCCCTGGGCGCCTGATGCCAGTAGACGCTGCGAACCTGTACGGGCTGATCATGGATCGGGCCCGGCGTCCCGCGCGGGTGCAACAGCTGGCGTTGGGTCTGGCCTGGTCGCTGGCGCGGGTGCAGGCTGAGGATGCCGAGCAAGCCGGCGTTGGCTTGTGTTTCAGTCCCACGGAGGCACCGCGCAATCTGCCCTGGTCCGGAAGCCTGGCAGGGCGCTCGGCGGATGAATTGATTCCCTGGTTATGCAGTTGGAACAGCAGCGAGGCCGTGGTGGGGGCGACCGTGGTGAATGCGCTCATCAACCACACATCGCCGCTGCCGGCCCAAGCCCAAACCCTGGCGTTCGATCCGGCGCCCCATCTTTCGGTATTCGACTATTTCAAGCCCCAGCTCAAGCAGGCCAAGGTGGCGGTGATTGGTCGCTATCCCGGCCTGGAACGCTTTCGTGAAGACTTTGACTTTACCTGCATTGAACGCCGACCCGGACCCGGTGATCTGCCGGACGCCGCCGCCAACTGGATACTGCCGCAGGCCGATTGGGTGTTCATTACCGCCAGCAGCATTGCCAACAAAACCCTGCCCCATTTACTCAGTCTTTGCCCGCAGGCCCAGGTGGTCTTGATGGGGCCCAGTTTACCTTGGCTGCCTGAGTGGGCTGATTTCGGTGTGAACTACCTGGCCGGCGTAGTGGTGAACGACCCTGATCTGCTGCTGAAAGTCCTGCTGGAAGGGGGTGGCACCAACATCTTTGTCGAGTCGGTTAGCTACCGATTGTTGCCTCTCTGACAATTGTTGATCCGCTGGCAAGTACCGGCCTGTCGCGATTGCGACAAAGCCCGCTTCCCGTGGAGTTTACGACAGGCTTTTAGAGCAGGAATAAAACCATAACCATAAGAAATATATAACAAAACCCGGTTGGCAAATTCGCTGGCACATGGCTTGCAAAATCTCTCGGGAACCTAATGTATCGATTCCCAAACGCTTTAGCTACCGGAGAAACCACCATGATACACCTCACCGACAACGCCGTATCCGCTGTAAAACGTTTCATTGATTCTGCAGACAAACCCATTGCCGGCTTGCGAATTAAAGTGGAAGGCGGTGGTTGTTCCGGATTCCAGTACGGAATGCGCCTGGAAGAAAATCCGGCGCAGGATGATGAGGTGGTGGAATTTCCCGGTATCAAAGTACTGGTGGACCCAAGCAGCGCGGCCATGCTGGTGGGTGTCACCGTGGATTTTCTGGACGGACTGGAAGGCAGCGGTTTCAAGTTTGAAAACCCCAATGCTGCTGGTAGCTGCGGTTGTGGCAAATCCTTCAGTTGTTAATGTCGATACCCGACCCCGACTAAACGAATCGCACCAGGAGAGCTGAGATCATGTGGGACTACTCAGAAAAAGTGAAAGAACATTTCTACAACCCGAAAAATGCCGGCGCCGTGGCGGATGCTAACGGAGTGGGCGACGTAGGTTCCATCAGCTGTGGAGACGCGCTGCGACTGACCCTGAAGGTGGACCCGGAAACCGAAATCATTCTGGATGCCGGATTCCAGACCTTTGGTTGCGGCTCCGCCATTGCGTCCTCTTCCGCCCTCACGGAAATGGTGAAAGGCAAAACCCTGGATGAAGCACTGTTGATTTCCAACCAGGATATTGCGGACTTTCTGGATGGCCTGCCGCCGGAGAAAATGCATTGCTCGGTCATGGGTCGGGAAGCGCTGCAGGCGGCCGTGGCCAACTATCGGGGTGAAGAGTGGAGCGACGACCACGAAGAAGGTGCGCTGGTGTGCAAATGCTTCGCCATCGATGAAGTCATGGTGCGCGATACCATCAAAGCCAACAACCTGAGCAGCGTGGAAGAGGTGACCAACTACACCAAAGCCGGTGGTGGTTGTTCCTCCTGTCACGAAGCCATTGAGAACCTGTTGACGGAAGAAATGGCGGCCCGGGGCGAAACCTTTGTGCCGGCGTCTTCCGGTAAGAAGAAGACGAAGAAAGTCGAGAAGAAGAAGCCCGATCTGGTGGGAATCGAAGCTCCGGTTGCCAAGCCTGCCGCAGCGAGCGCTGGCCTGACCCTGGTGCAGCGCATCCGCAAGATCGAAGATGTACTGGAAGCCATGCGCCCGGCACTGCGCGCCGATAACGGCGATGTGGAGCTGGTGGATGTGGATGGCAAAACCGTCTACGTCAATCTGGTGGGCGCCTGCAGCGGTTGCCAGATGGCGGCCATGACCCTGGGCGGCATTCAGCAAAAACTGATCGAAGCCATGGGTGAATTCATCAAGGTTATCCCCGCCAGCGAACGTCCCGCAGCTTGAGGAGTACAGCATCATGAGCGATATCTATCTGGACAACAATGCGACCACCAAAGTGGACCCGGCGATTGTCGAAGCCATGCTGCCGTTTTTCACTGAGCAGTTTGGAAACCCTTCCTCCCTGCACAGTTTCGGCAACAAAGTGGGGATGGCTCTGAAAAAAGCCCGCGGTCAGGTACAGAAAATCCTGGGTGCGGAGCACGATTCCGAAATCATCTTCACTTCCTGCGGCTCCGAATCGGATTCCACCGCGATCCTCTCAGCCCTGAAAGCCAATCCGGAACGCAAAGAGATCATCACCACCGTGGTGGAGCACCCCGCGGTACTGAATCTGTGTGAGTATCTGGAAACCGAAGGCTACACCGTGCACAAATTGAAAGTGGACAGCAAAGGCCGCCTGGACCTGGATGAGTACGCCAAGCTGTTGAGCGACGACGTGGCGGTGGTCAGCGTGATGTGGGCCAACAATGAAACCGGCACGATTTTCCCAGTGGAAAAAATGGCAGAAATGGCCGATGAAGCGGGCGTTCTGTTTCACACCGATGCGGTGCAGGCCGTGGGAAAAATTCCCATGAACCTGCAGGATACAGCCATTCATATGTTGTCGCTCTCCGGCCACAAACTGCATGCACCCAAAGGCGTAGGCGTGTTGTACCTGAAACGTGGTACCCGCTTCCGTCCGTTGTTGCGCGGTGGTCACCAGGAGCGGGGGCGCCGTGCCGGCACTGAAAACAGCGCCAGCATCATCGGCCTGGGGTTGGCCTGTGAACAGGCCATGGAACACATGGAATTCGAGAACGTGCAGGTGAAAGCCATGCGTGACCGCCTGCAGGAAGGCATTCTGGCCGCCGTGCCCAATGCGTTCCCCACCGGTGACGTGGACAACCGCCTGCCCAATACCCTGAACATCGCCTTTGAGTACATTGAAGGGGAGGCCATCCTGTTGCTGATGAACAAGATGGGCATCGCGGCCTCCAGTGGCTCGGCCTGCACCTCCGGTTCCCTGGAGCCATCCCACGTGATGAAAGCCATGGGCATTCCCTACACGGCGGCCCACGGCACAGTGCGTTTTTCCCTGTCCCGTTACAACACCATGGAAGAAATTGAGCGGGTCATTGAAGCGGTGCCGCCCATTGTGGCCAAGCTGCGTAAATTATCCCCCTACTGGGGTGAGAACGGCCCGGTGGAAAATCCGGAACAGGCGTTTGCACCTGTCTACGCCTGACACTCGATACAACAACGTTCCATACAACAACGCTCGATACAACAACGGTCATCTGGAAAGGTAGTGCTTATGAGCCAGCAGCAACCTCGGGTCGTGATCAACGACACCACCTTGCGGGATGGTGAGCAAAGTGCCGGAGTCGCCTTCACAGCGGAGGAGAAACTGGCCATCGCCCAGCAGTTAGCCAACATCGGTGTGGGTGAGCTGGAAATCGGAATTCCCGCCATGGGAGCCGAGGAGCGCGAGGTAATGCAGGCGATTGCCGATCTCAGATTGCCGTCCAAGTTGATGGCCTGGTGCCGGATGTTTGAAGCAGATCTGCTGGCTGTGCAGGATGTGGGTGTGGATATTGTGGATTTATCCATACCGGTATCGGATCAGCAGATTCTGAACAAACTACGTCGGGACCGGGACTGGGTCATCACCCAAATACAGCGTATGGTTCGCGCCGCGCTGGACCTTGGGTTTGACGTCTGTGTCGGCTGCGAGGATGCGTCCCGCGCCGATATGGACTTCCTGCAGCGGGTGGCAGAAGTCGCCCAGCGCGCAGGGGCCCGACGCATCCGTTTTGCCGACACAGTGGGCATCATGGAACCGTTTTCGGTGATGCAGAAAATTCAACAACTGCGCGCCGGTACCGATCTTGAAATCGAGATGCACGCCCACGACGATTATGGCCTGGCCACCGCCAACACCCTGGCGGCAGTGCTGGGCGGCGCCACCCATATCAACACCACGGTGAACGGTTTGGGGGAGCGGGCCGGCAATGCCGCCCTGGAAGAATGTGTGCTGGGCCTGAAGAACCTGCATGGCATCGATACCGGTGTGGACAGTTTGGGTGTGCCCGCGCTGTCGAGTCTGGTGGAGCAGGCCTCCGGCCGGTTGGTGGGTTGGCAGAAAAGTATTGTGGGGCAGGGTGTATTCACCCACGAAGCAGGTATCCACGTGGATGGCCTGATGAAAGATTCGCGCAATTACCAGGGCCTCGATCCCAGTGAGGTGGGCCGTGAACACAGCATGGTGCTGGGTAAGCACTCCGGTAAACATATGCTGATCAAAGCCTATCAGGATCTGGGAGTGGAACTGGCGGACTGGCAGGTGCCCATCCTGCTGCAACAGGTTCGTCAGGAGGTTACCCGCACCAAACGCAGCCCACAGCCGAAAGACCTGCTGTTGCTGTATGTGGCCATCGTCAACAACGCAACGCTGACCGGGGCCACAGCGCTGACCGGGGCACGCCAGCCGAATCAACGGGGAGCAGAGTCATGTCAAACCATGCCAGTCGCAGCCGCGATACAGTGATCGAGCGCGCGGACCACAGCAGGAAGAGCCTGTATCAACAGCTGAAAGACGATATTGCCAGTGTCTTTCAGCGCGACCCGGCGGCGCGTACTGTATTTGAAGTGCTCACCACGTACCCCGGCGTCCATGCAGTGATGCTGCATCGGATTGCCAGCCGACTGTGGTTGAAAGGCTGGCGTTACCCGGCCCGGTTATTGTCCTTCATCGGCCGGTTTATCAGTAATGTGGATATCCACCCCGGTGCCAGAATCGGGGAGCGCTTCTTCATCGATCATGGTGCCGGCGTGGTGGTGGGCGAAACCGCCATCGTCGGCGACGACGTCACCCTTTATCACGGGGTGACTCTGGGCGGCACCAGCTGGAACAAAGGCAAGCGCCATCCCACCCTGGGTAATGGTGTCATGGTGGGCGCCGGTGCCAAGATCCTGGGCAATATCACCGTGGGGGACAACTGCCGCGTTGGTGCCAATTCTGTGGTGGTGGAAGATGTTCCCACAGGATGTACCGTGGTGGGTATTCCCGGCAAGGTGGTGAAACTGCGGGAGGTGGGAAAACTGAATCCTTACGGTATCGACCTGGATCACCATCTGATTCCAGACCCCGTTGGCAAAGCCATTGCATGTCTACTGGAACGGATTGATGCCCTGGAAGGGCAATTGAATACCGGACTGGCCGCCACCGGCTATGCAGCCTGTGATGTGGATAATCAAGTGTGCGAAAGTGAGTGTCCCGGTGGCAAAGTGGAACGTGCATTGAAGCGGGTGTAATCGCCGGCTTATCGTATCAAAGGAAACGCCTCATGGATTTACAGGATTTTGAAGGACAGAAACTCTATTTTGATGACGACATGCCCCAGGATGTTGCAGAGCTGATTCAATCTGCCTCGGAGCAGTATTCCGATGGCGGTGCGGAGCAATGCCTGCTCAAGGCCTACGCCATCGCACCACTCAACCTTTCTGTGTTGGTGGCACTGTACCGTTTTTATTACTACCAGCACCGCTATCAGGATGCGTTGAACGTAGCCTATGAAGCAATGGCCGCGGTGGCGGGCGAGATCAGCTTTCCTGAGCACTGGCGTCAGCTGGAATTTGCGGATCTGGCCAATGGCGTTATGCAATCCTTCACCATTGTGCGTTTCTATCTGCTGGCGCTGAAAGGCGCAGGTTACCTGAATCTGCGCATGGGAAATATCCAGGAAGGGGTTGCCATGCTCAATAAAGTGATCGAACTGGATAACAACGACCGTTTGGGCGCCCGCGTGTTGCTGCAGGCGATGGGCCCGGCGGTGGTGACCCGGGCCGGTTCCGCCAGTGAATAAACCAGTGCAAACGTAAACCGCTCTCCCACTCAATCTCTGTGAGGTAAATGACATGAGTACTGAAACCAAATACCAAGAGGGTGAACTGGATGATCTGATGGAGGAACTGAGTTCCGCCGAGGATTTTTTGCTGTTCTTTGACATCCCTTTCGACGCTAGCGTGGTCCATGTCAATCGCCTCCATATCATGCAACGGTTCCATGATTACCTGAACCAGAACCAGGCAATGGTGACCCAGTATGAAGGCAACGACGATGCCATGGCGGCGTTGTACAAAGCCTTGCTGACGCAGGCTTACCAGGATTTTGTGGAGTCGGATGCCCTCACTGAAAAAGTGTTCAAGGTATTCAAAATGCAAGGTCCGCAAACCACGTTTGTCTCCGTGGACAGTCTGTTGAAATAACCCGGTTGTCCGTAATCAGTAGTCGAGGTGTTCCATGAAACCTGCCTATGAATATGGTGAAGAAGTCCGTTTGACGCGCAACGTACGCAATGACGGCACCTATCCCGGTATGGAAGTGGGGGAATTGCTGATTCGGCGCGGAGCCATTGGTTGTGTCTATGATGTGGGTACCTATCTGCAGGATCAGCTCATCTATCGGGTGCACTTTCTGGACGAGGGTCGTACTGTCGGCTGTCGGGAGGAAGAGTTGATCTCGGCCACCGCAGAATGGATTCCCAATCGCTTTGAGTTTCGTGACAAGGTGATCACCCAGGTAACCCTGGCCAGTGGCGGGCAGGTGATCGCCGCCAAGGGGACGGTGGGGGAAATCCAGAAGGTGGTACGGGAGCCGGGCACCATGTATTACCTGGTGCGTTTTTCCGGTGATGATGAACTGTACGAGATTCCCGAGCAGGCCCTGGCCGGGGAGCAGGATGAACAGGACGATGGCCATGCAAGCTGAGATGGCACGCACCGACACCATCAACTACCGATTGCTGCGCATTGCCAGTGAGCGCTTTGGTACCAATCCCGATGGTATGAACCCTCAGCAAACCCGCGAGGCCACCGACATCGCCCGGCGCGAAATGTATATGGAAGGGGCCATTCTACAGCAACCGGAAGCGCGCAAAGTGATGGTGCCTCAGGCGGAGCTGGATTCTGCGGTGCAGATGATCCGCAAACGCTATGCATCGGATGAAGAGTTCGAAGACGCCCTGGCCGCCAATGGGCTGGATGAGCAAACCCTGCGTTTTGCCGTGGAACGGGAGTTGCGGGTGGAGGCAGTGATGAACTATATCAGCCGCACCGTGGACACCGTGGACGAGACCGAAGCCCGCTTGTTTTATTACCTGCACCCGGAGAAGTTTGCCAAAGAGGAAACCCGGGTGGTGCGCCATATCCTCATCACCATCAACCATGAATTTGCTGAGAACACCGAGGCCAGCGCCCGCGCCCGCATCGAAACCATCCGCGGGCGGCTGAAAAAACACCCTCATCGTTTTGAGCAACAGGCGTTGCAGTACTCCGAATGCCCATCCGCTCTGCAGGGTGGTCTGATTGGTGAAGTGAAACAAGGCACCCTGTACCCCGAACTGGATGCCGTCCTGTTCCGCATGAACGCCGGTCAGTTGAGTGAAGTGATCCAGACAGATAACGGTTTTCACATCCTGCTGTGTGATGCCATTAAACCCGCCAGCAAAGCGCCATTGTCGGACGTATTGCCTGCGTTACAGGAACAGCTGACGCAACGGCAGCGAGTGCGCGAGCAGAAACGCTGGCTCAAGCAAGTGCTGAGCACCCCCGGAAAAACTCCGGCGGAATGACTCAGCCCGGAATTGGAGAAAGCAGTCATGGCAGAAAACGCAACTGTTGAATCGCTGGTACCCGCCTGTTCTTTTTGCGGGGTGGAAAAAAGCGCGGAAGTGCCGCTCATTGCCGGCAACGATGGTCATATCTGCGAGCAATGCGTCAAACTGGCGTTTCAGGTGGTCAGCAGTTGGGGCCGTAAGGCAGTGGCGGTGGAGCCGGAACTGAAAACCCCGGCCGCCATCAAGAACTTCCTGGACGAGTACATCATCGGCCAGGACGAAGCCAAGAAAACCCTGTCGGTGGCGGTTTACAATCACTATCTGCGTTTGATGAACCAGGGCTCTGCCGCCAGCATTTCCCAGCTGGACATCGAACAGGTGGAGTTGGAAAAATCCAATGTATTGATGGCCGGGCCGTCCGGGACCGGAAAAACCCTGCTGGTGAAAACCCTGGCCCGCATCATCGGCGTGCCTTTCGTGGTGGGGGATGCCACCTCCCTGACCCAGGCCGGTTATGTGGGGGATGATGTGGAAAGCCTGCTCAAGCGCTTGCTGGAAGCAGCCCAGGGGGATGTGCAGCAGGCCCAGTGGGGCATTGTCTACATCGACGAAATCGACAAGCTCGCCAAGCGCGGTACCGGCGGGGGCGCGGTGCGGGATATTTCCGGTGAAGGTGTGCAGCAGGCGCTGTTGAAAATGGTGGAAGGCACCGAGGTGCACCTGCCCAAGTCCGGTCGTCGTGATGGCAGCAGTGAGGAAGTCATTCTCAACACCCAGAACATTCTGTTCATCGTCGGTGGTGCCTTCCCGGGGCTGACGGAAGTGATTGGCAAGCGGCTGCGGCCACCGAATACTGGAATTGGCTTCAGCGCGCCCATCAAGCAGGACGACGAGTTATCCAACGACGAGCTGCTGGCAGGCCTGCAACCGGATGACCTGCAGCAGTTTGGTTTGATTCCGGAGTTCATCGGCCGCTTCCCCATAATCACCTTCCTGCATGAATTGGATGTGGCGAGTCTGAAGCGGATTTTACTGGAGCCCCGCAATGCACTGACCAAGCAATACCGGCAGCTGTTCCTGTTCCAGAATGTGGACCTGGAGTTCACCGAGTCGGCACTGGATTACATCGCCGGTCAGGCGGTGAAACGGGGTACCGGTGCCCGTGGCTTGCGTGCCATGCTGGAGTCTTTGCTGCGCACCACCATGTTCGACCTGCCATCCCGGCAGGGTCTGCAAAAATGCATCATCACCGTCGAGGGAGAGGGCGAGGGTGAGGGTGAACTGGAACACCAGGAGCTGGTGGTGAAAGAAGTGATCGGTGATGTTAGCCTGAACCGTGATGCGTCCAACGATGCACCCAAGGAAGCGGTGCCTGCGCTGTCGTAACCGTCAGTGCCGCCAGCCGGCGTTAAACAGAACAAGCTCACCACAAAACAAGATCACCATAAAAAAAGGAGCTGCAAATCAGCTCCTTTTTTGTGGCATCCAGGCCAGCACTACAGCGGCAGATCGAATTCCGGCGCAATGATGCTGAGCCAGGCATCCAATCGCGCCTCTGTCTGTGCGGACTGGTTATCCAGGTCCAGGGCCAGCCCCAGGAACTTGCCGTCCACCACGGCTTCAGAATGCTCGAACTCGTAGCCGTCGATGGGCCAGGCGCCGACCACTTTGGCGCCCCGTTCAGTGACAAACTCATACAGCTCCTTGATGGCATCCACAAACTCATCGGGGTAACCCACCTGGTCACCCAGACCGTAGATGGCCACCGTCTTGCCGGTCATGTCGGCATCTTCCAGCTTGGGCAGGAACTCTTCCCAGCTTTCCTCCTCACAATCGGAAGACAGCCCCGGCAGCTCACCCTCACCCATGGTCGGGGAACCGATGATGAGAAAGTCATAACTCAGGAATTCTTCTGCTTCGACGCGATTCACATTGACGGGTTTTGCCATCACCTCGTCATCAAATTTCTTTTTGATCATCTTGGCAACCTTGCGGGATTTACCGGTGGTGGTGCCAAAAAAAAGTCCGACTCGGGCCATAATACGACTCCTATAACGTGCTTGAACTGGAAACGCCTGGCCTGTGTGGCCTTGCTTGGGCGCGATGCTGGGCGCAATGTTGGGAGTGCCCCCCTGATTCTTAAGTGCAGAGGATGTGCCAGCGGGTGGGGGTCGGCTTGTTATGTCTAGTGCATTGAAAATTAGGCGCTTTTTTTGATTTTGTCAGAATCCGCCAGAGGCGCTTGTCGTTAATCCGACAACGCGGCAAATGCCCAATTCCGGGGATTGTGAGAAATGCGACAGGGGTGACGGCGTTGTCGGTCTTGGGTGGGTCGCCAAGTGGGTGACCCTGTGGCGCGCGTGTCGCAAACGGCACAAACGGGTTCAGGGTGCGGGCCAGAATCCCTCTGATCTGGTATCCTGCCGCTTTGATTCCACAAGCGGTTTTGCCACCGAATGAGTTCAGTTCAATCCAGTTCCGCCCAGCACATCCTGCAGCATGTGTTCGGCTACGACGCGTTTCGTGGCCAGCAGCAGGCCATCATCGACACCCTCATCGACGGCGGCGATGCCATGGTCATCATGCCCACCGGAGGCGGCAAGTCCCTCTGCTACCAGATTCCGGCACTGGCCCGGGAGGGTTGCGGGGTAGTGATTTCGCCCCTGATCGCCTTGATGCAGGATCAGGTGGACGCGTTGCGCGCTGCCGGAGTGAAAGCGGGCTTTCTGAATTCCTCCCTGGCGCCCCAGCAGGCTGCCGAGATCGAGCATCAATTGCTGAACGGTGAACTGGAGCTGCTGTACATTGCCCCGGAGCGGCTGATCCAGCCCCGTTGCCTGAATCTGCTGCAGCGGGCCCGCTTGTCCCTGTTTGCCATCGACGAAGCCCATTGTGTGTCCCAGTGGGGCCATGATTTCCGCGCCGACTACCTGCAATTGAGCCTGCTGCACGAACAGTTTCCCCAGGTGCCCAGAGTGGCATTGACCGCCACCGCGGACGAGCGTACCCGCCAGGAAATTGCGCAGCGGCTGGACCTGCAAGCGGCACAGCATTTCATCAGCGGCTTTGACCGGCCCAATATTCAATACCGCATCCAGTTGAAGGACAAACCGCGGCAGCAACTGCTGCAGTTTCTGCGGGACGAGCAGTCAGGCCATGCCGGCGTGGTGTACTGCCTGTCCCGCAACAAAGTGGAAAAGACCGCGCAATGGTTGTGTGATGAAGGCTTTAATGCACTGCCCTATCACGCCGGCTTGCCGGCGGAGCAGCGCCAGCACAATCAGCAGCGTTTCCTGCGGGAGGATGGCATCATCATGGTGGCCACCATCGCCTTCGGCATGGGCATCGACAAACCGGACGTGCGCTTTGTGGCGCATCTGGATCTGCCGAAAAGTGTGGAAGCCTACTATCAGGAAACCGGCCGCGCCGGTCGTGATGGGGAAGCGGCCACCGCGCTGCTGTTGTATGGCCTGGAGGATGTGGTCAAACTGGGACAGATGGCTGCCACCTCGGAAGGCAATGAGCAGTTCAAGCGCCTGGAACGGCAGCGGCTGGATGCCATGCTGGGACTGTGCGAAATCACCAGTTGCCGGCGCCAGACCCTGTTACGCTACTTTGGCGAAACCCTGGACCAACCCTGCGGCAATTGTGATTGCTGCCTGCAGCCGCCCATCACCTGGAACGGCTCCGAGGCGTCCCGCAAACTGTTGTCCTGTGTCTATCGCACCGGCCAGCGTTTCGGTGCCAACCATGTGATCGACGTGTTGCGGGGCAGCAGTAACGAGAAAGTCCAACAGTTCCGTCACGATCAACTGTCCACCTACGGCATCGGCCGCGACTTCAGTACCAATGAATGGCGGGCGGTGGTGCGCCAGCTGGTGGCCCGCGGTTATCTGCAGGTGGATGCGGATGCGTACGGAGCCCTGAAGCTTACCGAACGCTGCCGCCCGCTGCTGCGCGGTGAAGAAAACATTCAGTTGCGCAAGTCGCCGGAAAAATCCGCCGGCCTGACCCAGCGCTCCCGTACGGTGGAAATTGACGAGCGGGATTTGCCCCTGTGGAACGCCCTGCGGGCCTGCCGTAAAAAACTGGCGGACGAAAACGGCGTGCCCCCCTATGTGGTGTTCCACGATGCCACCCTGCGGGAAATGGTGCAGCAGCGGCCCATGACCGAGCGCACCTTATTGAAACTATCAGGCGTGGGGGACAGCAAACTGGAACGTTTCGGTGCGGATTTCCTCGAGGTGATTCGCAACCACGAATATCCCGCCCAGTAACCCGCCTGCCAGTAACCCGGTTGGACGCCGGGGTACGATCGTCCTATCCTTGACAGAACTGGAACGTCCGCAGACGGATTTTGTATCGGGTCGTCATAACAATGATAAAGGGACCGCACCGCTTTTGTGCCGCCATCACACTGCTGCCTGTTCTCGCCGTGGCGGACAGTGATCCGGATCTGTTCAGCTATTCGCTGGAACAACTCATGGAACTGGAAATCACCGATGTGGTGACGCACGTCGAGAAGCGCGAGTCGCTCGCGCAAAAGGTTCCTTTCTCCCTTGCCGTGCTCGAACCCGTCAATGTGTATTCCCCGTTGCTCGACTCGCTGCAGATGGTGGATCAGCGGGTGTCGGGGCTGGTCATTACTGAATACAACAGGGTCACACCCCAACTTTACATCCGTGGCGTGGGCTCCAATGTGTCCGGTGCCGGTGACGATCCTTCGGTTGCATACCTGGTGGACGGGGTCAGCATCGCCCGCCCCGGATTACAGAATCAGCACCTGTTCGATGTGCAGCAGATCGAAGTGATGAAGGGGCCACAGGGCACCCTCTATGGCAAAGGTGTGATTGGCGGCGCCGTTAATGTGGTCTATCGCAAGCCCGAGCTGGCGGATTACAACAGCCTGAGCACCGCGGTGAATCAGCGGGGCTGGGCGCTGCAGAACATCAACAATCAGCAGCTTGGCAGTCACAGTGCCAACCGGTTCAGCCTGAGCTACCGGGAGCAGCAGGGTTACCTGGAGAATGTGGTGACCGGATCGGAACAGGGTGAATTCGAAGAGCTGATTGCACGGGAACAATGGCACTGGCAAGGCTCGGATCAGGCCCTGGGGGTACTGCTGGAATACAGTCGATACCGGGGGTTGGACCCGGCCCGCAGCTACCAGGGGGAAACGCCTCTGCCCGCATTCGGTGGCAGCGCTCTGGTGCCCTATGCCAATGATGAGCGGCGGGTGGCCATTGCCGGTGATGGCACCACGGAGCGGGACACCTACAGCCTGATGGTCACCTATCAGCTGGAACAGGATTACGGTACTTGGGAATCCCGCACCGCTTACATCAGTGGTGATTACGAATTCCAGTTGCCGGTGTTGCCGATTTTGTTTTCCGAATCCACCAATGGCGCCCATGAGAAAAGCTGGCAGCTGAGTCAGGAGCTGCGTTTGCAGCAGAGCTGGCGGGATTGGCAATGGCAGAGCGGTGTGTATCTGTCCCAGGAGCACACCGCCCGTGATGAACTGGGGGATCTCACCGGGCTCATGCAATTATTGGGGGTTGGTGGGCTGCTGACCGACGAAACCCCCGGCTCCACCCGCTATGACGCCGTCAGCGAGGTTTCCAACTGGGCCTTGTTTATCCAGTCCCGTTGGAACTTTGCGGTCGATTGGTCTCTGCACCTGGGGTTGCGGGGCGATTATGTGAAAAAGGACTTTGATCTGTCGGTGACCGGTGGCGACCCATTGGATGTGGGGCTCATCAACAGCGAGGACTTTGGGGTGGAAACCGGGGATCACTGGCGGGAGCTGTCTTATGCCTTGTCCCTCGAGTATCAACTGAACCCGCAGGTGATGCTGTACGGGCGCCTGGCCACCGGTTTCAAAAGTGGCAGCTTCAACATGCTGGCGGTTTCCCCGGACTCGGCCCTGGCCAGTGCAGAACCGGAGACGGCACTGAACACCGAACTGGGCTGGAAAGGGTATTTCTTCGAACAGCGGTTGCAGGTCAACGGCGCCCTGTTCCAGCTCGACTACGATGAGCTACAGGTCTACGCCAGTCTGGAATCCGGCGCCAATGCCCCGCGGGCCCGCATCCGGGGGGCGGAGCTGGATGTCCGGTTCAAACCCCTGCAGGGCTTGGAGCTGGCCGGCAACTATACCTACCTGGATTCCGAATACCTGCGCTTCGCCTCCCCCGGCACTGGACAGAGCCTCACCGGGCACCGGCTGCCCCGGGCACCCACTCATGAGCTGGCCCTGAGCCTGAATTACTCCTGGGAGGACACCGGGCAGAACCGGTATCGCCTGGAATGGCAGGGCAATTACACCGGGGCCTATTCCATCGTGCCCCAGGATGCTGACGGCGACAGTGTGCCCTCCCGGCAGATCTCCAATCTGGCGTTGTACGCGCGGCCCCGTGGCAGTGCAGCCGTGCTGAGCCTGTGGGTGCGTAACCTGTTCGATGAGCAATATCCTTTACATGTTTTCGGGCAGGGCGTGTTTGGTTATACGGAAAATGGCTCCGCCTGGAACCTGGCAGAGCCCAGGACCCTGGGGATGGGTGCGACCTGGACCTTTTGACGCATTGGATTTGCTGACCGCCTTCCTTTAAGCGACAATAGCGCCCGCAAATCGGTACCGTAAACTAAATTATTTAGGAGCATCCCCCAATGCCCACCCGCAGTGAACTCGCCAATGCCATTCGCGCACTCTCCATGGACGCCGTTCAGAAAGCCAATTCCGGACACCCAGGTGCCCCCATGGGCATGGCGGACATTGCCCAGGTACTGTGGGGCGACTATCTGAAGCATAATCCGGGCAACCCCAATTGGGTGGATCGTGACCGTTTTGTGCTCTCCAACGGCCACGGTTCCATGCTCATCTATTCCCTGTTGCACCTGACCGGCTATGACGTCTCCATCGACGACCTGAAGAACTTCCGCCAGTTGCACTCCAAAACCCCGGGCCACCCGGAATACGGTTACACCCCAGGGGTGGAAACCACCACCGGGCCCTTGGGGCAGGGCATCGCCAACGCCGTGGGCATGGCCATCGCCGAGAAGGTGCTGGCCGCTCAGTTCAACCGTGGCCCCTATAATATTGTCGATCACAATACCTACGTATTCATGGGCGATGGCTGCATGATGGAAGGTATTTCCCACGAAGTCTGCTCCCTGGCCGGTACCCTGGGCCTGGGCAAGCTGGTGGTGTTCTACGATGACAATGGCATCTCCATCGACGGGGAAGTGGAAGGCTGGTTCACCGACGACACGCCCAAGCGCTTTGAATCCTACGGCTGGCACGTGATTCCCAACGTCAACGGCCACAGCACTGAAGAGCTGATCGCTGCGGTGGAAATGGCCAAGGCCAACGCCGACCGACCCACCCTGATCTGCTGCAAAACCGTCATCGGCTATGGCTCCCCCAACAAGCAGGGCAAGGAAGAATGCCACGGTGCCCCTCTGGGAGCGGACGAAATCACCCTGACCCGGGAGCAGCTGGGCTGGAGCCACGCTCCCTTCGAGGTGCCTGCCGATATCTACGCCGGTTGGGACGCCAATGAGAAGGGCGCCAAGGCCGAAGCCGACTGGCAGCGTCTGTTCGACAACTATCGCAACGAATACCCGGAGTTGGCAGCGGAATTCGATCGCCGGATGAAAGGCGAGCTGCCGGAAGACTGGGACGCCAAAGCTACCGATTACATCCAGCAGATTCAGAAAGCCGGTGAGAAAATTGCTACCCGTAAGGCATCCCAGCACTGCCTGAACGCCTTCGGCCACATGCTGCCGGAACTGCTGGGGGGCTCTGCCGACCTGGCGGGCTCCAACCTGACCCTGTTTAAAGACGCCAAAGGCGTCAGTGCGGAAGCAGCGGGTGGCAACTACCTGTACTGGGGTGTGCGCGAATTCGGGATGACCGCCGCCATTAACGGCATCGCCCTGCACGGCGGTTTCATCAGCTACGGCGCCACCTTCCTGATCTTCATGGAATACGCCCGCAACGCCATGCGTATGGCGGCCCTGATGAAGCAGCAGAATATCCAGGTGTACACCCACGATTCCATCGGCCTGGGCGAAGACGGCCCCACTCACCAGCCGATCGAGCAGCTCACCAACCTGCGCACCACACCGAATATGTCTCTCTGGCGCCCCTGTGATGCGGCTGAATCTGCCGTGGCCTGGAAAGCCGCCATCGAGCGTCGTGACGGGCCGTCTGCGCTGGTCTTCTCGCGCCAGAACCTGGCACCCATGGCGCGCAGCGACGAGCAGCTCAGCAATGTCGCCAAAGGGGGTTACGTGTTGAAAGCCGTGGCCAGCCCGGATGCCATCATCCTCGCCACCGGTTCCGAAGTGGAGCTGGCCATGCAGGCAGCGGAAGCCCTGGCCGCCAAAGGCAAGCAGGTGTCGGTGGTGTCCATGCCCAGCGTGGACGTGTTCCTCAAGCAGGATGCAGCCTACCGCGAATCCGTATTGCCGGCCTCCGTCCGTGCCCGGGTGGCCGTGGAAGCGGGCATGAAAGATTACTGGTACAAGTTCGTGGGCCTGGATGGCGCCGTCGTGGGCATGGAGACCTTCGGTGAATCCGCCCCGGCCGGTGAGCTGTTCAAACAGTTTGGTTTCACCGTGGACAATGTGGTTGCCACCGTGGAATCCGTTATTCGCTGATATGCCGATCCGGGTCGCCATCAACGGCTATGGCCGTATTGGTCGCAACATGCTGCGGGCGTTGTATGAAAACCTGCAGCAGGGTTGCAACCGCCAGATTCAGTTGGTGGCGATCAACGATCTGGGGTCACCGGAGTCTTTGCTCCATCTGACCCGTTACGACACCACTCACGGCCGCTTTCACACGCCGGTCACCCTGGCGCAGGATACTGTGCTGCAGGTGAATGGGGATTCCATCCTGTTGTTGCAGGTGGCTGATCCGGCCCAGTGTCCCTGGGGTGAACTGGACATCGACGTGGTGTTGGAATGCACCGGCGAGTTTCGTGCCCGGCAAGACGCCGGCCGGCATCTGCAGGCAGGTGCCAAACGGGTTATCATCGGTGCCGTGGCCTTCGATGAGGTGGACGCCACCATCGTCTATGGCATCAACCATGGGCAACTGCGGGCACAGCACCAGGTGATTTCCAGCGCCTCCTGCACCACCCATTGTATTGCGCCCCTGTTGCAGGTAATGGATGATCATTTCGGCGTCAAGCAGGCTTTTATGACAGAGATCCATTCCTACACCAGTGACCAGGTGTTGCTGGATCATGTGCACCGTGACCTGCGCCGGGCCCGGGCCGGCGCGCAGAACCTGATTCCCACCACCAGCAGCAGTATCGGTGCCGTGCAAAGGGTGCTGCCGCAGCTGGAAGGCAAAATTTCGGGTTACTCCATGCGAGTGCCCACGTTGAATGTGGCGGCCGTGGATTTAACCCTGATGTTGAATGCCGCCGTGGAAGAGGTAGACCAGATTCACCAGGCGATGGAGCAGGCCAGTCAGGGCCAGCTCAGCGGAATATTGGGGTATTGCCGCGAGCCACTGGTGAGTGTGGATTTTTTGAATCGCACCGAATCCGCCATCTACGATGAAACCCAGACCATTGTTACCGACGGCATGATTAAAATCGTCGCCTGGTATGACAATGAAACGGGGTATGCCCATCGTTTGTTGGATCTGGTGGAAATTCTGATGTAAGCAGTACCATGGGGCAGGATTGAACAATGCGAAAAGCGTTCTTGGCAGTGTCACTTTGTTTGGGGTTGAGTGCCTGTGGTGGCGGGAGCTCCGGCTCCGATGACACCAGTGGGGCCTACCGTTCCGGCCCGGATCTGGTGGGCACCTGGATTCGCACCGAAACGGATTACTACACGGCCACCGGTGAACCCTTTGCCATACACCGAGAGACGGTGATCGTAACCGACGCAGGCAACTATCTGGATTTCACGAATTGTGTGTCCGGTGATGTGCTCATGGCCAATATCGATCACGATGTGGTTGAGTTCTATTCCGCAGGCGTCTCCAGCCTGCACATCATTGACGACACCACGCTAACGGTGAACATCAGCCAGGGTTCCACGCAAACCGAGTTGCTTTTTAATAAGGTCAGTGATGACACTGCCGTGGTATTGGCCGACGTCGCGTTTACCCAGCCGGTGGCGAACTCCAATTGGGAGCAGGTCTGTGTGGAAACCGTGCTCAGCCAAAACTCGGATGACCAGCTCAAGGTGAAAGCGGTAAATGCAAGCCGCAATATTACCGTGGGCCTGAATGCAGTGTTCGATGGTGGTATTCAAACTACTGTGTATGATTTTCCCGTCGGGACCAATGATGCAGACGCTTACGTACTCTCTTCGTCCCTGAATACGGTGCTGGTCAATCCCGATGGGACCATTGAAGTGTCGCAGGGCGTCACCACCAACTTGGCGGTGGATCTCGATTTTGAAGACAGTGTCAGCAGCGCCCAGCGTACTTTGCGCGGAACCATCGCGCTTGACACCGACTGGCTTTCTTTTGATTAACCCAACGGAGAATACCGATGCCCGTAATTAAGATGACCGATCTGGACCTGGCCGGCAAACGCGTACTGATTCGCGCAGATTTGAACGTGCCCGTTAAGAATGGCGAAGTGACCAGCGACGTGCGCATCCGCGCCTCTCTGCCATCGGTGGAGCTGGCTTTGCAACAGGGTGCATCCGTGATTCTTATGTCGCATTTGGGGCGACCGGTGGAAGGTGGTTCCGCCGAGGAGAACGCTCCCTACACCATGGCGCCGGTGGCCAAGCGCTTATCCGAGCTGCTGGGGTTTGACGTGCCCGTAGCGGTGGACTGGCAGAACGGCTTGAACGTGGCACCCGGCAAGCTGGTGTTGCTGGAAAACGTGCGCTTCAATCCGGGTGAAAAGAAAGATGGTGAAGACCTGGCCAAGGCCTATGCCGCCCTGTGTGACGTATTTGTGATGGACGCCTTTGGCACCGCGCATCGGGCACAGGCCTCCACCCACGGTGTGGGCAAGTTTGCGCCGGTGGCCTGCGCCGGCATCCTGCTGGCGGACGAACTGGATGCCCTGGAAAAGGCCCTGGCAGCACCCGCACGCCCCATGCTGGCGATCGTGGCCGGCTCCAAGGTGTCCACCAAGCTGGATGTATTGAATGCCCTGTCGGAAAAATGCGATCAGCTGATCGTGGGGGGCGGTATCGCCAATACCTTCCTGGCGGCGGCGGGTTACAACGTGGGTAAATCCCTCTGTGAGCACGACCTGATTGACACCGCCAAGGCCATTGCCGCCAAGGTGGAAGTGCCCCTGCCCACCGATGTGGTGGTGGCGGAAGTCACTGGCCCCATTGAGGATTTCATGGATTTCGTGAGCAACGCCAAGGCGGTGGTGAAAGCGGTGGCGGAAGTGGGCGACAACGATATGATTCTGGATGTTGGCCCGGACACTGCAAAGCAATTTGCAGACATCATCCTGGCGGCCAAAACCGTTTTGTGGAACGGCCCGGTGGGTGTGTTCGAGGTGGATCAGTTCGGCGCCGGCACCCAAGTCCTGGCCCAGGCCGTTGCCGACAGTGCGGCTTTCTCCATCGCCGGTGGGGGTGATACCCTGGCGGCAGTGGACAAATACGGTGTAGCCGATAAAGTATCCTATATCTCTACCGGTGGCGGCGCCTTCCTGGAATATGTGGAAGGTAAGGTCTTGCCGGCGGTGGCCATGCTGCATGAGCGTGGCCAGTAACGGAATTGGCACGACATTCATAGAGCGGAGCAGTGTCGGGTTGCAGGGCGTCAGCGGCCATGGACGGCCGCTGTCGAGCGCACAGGGATGTGCTTGCAGCGACCCAGCAACCCGGCATTGCTCCGCGACACACTGACAACGAAGATGCTTAAAAGCGCTTAAAAGCACAACACGACAAGTTTCCCGACATTCACGAACTAAAACGAGGCACTGGAACATGGCTCTCATCAGTATGCGACAACTGCTGGATCACGCCGCCGAATACGGTTACGGCGTGCCCGCGTTCAACGTAAACAACCTGGAACAAATGCGCGCCATCATGGAAGCGGCGGATAAGACCGACAGCCCGGTGATCGTGCAGGCCTCGGCTGGCGCCCGCAAATACGCCGGTGCTCCTTTCCTGCGTCACCTGATTCTGGCGGCGGTGGAGGAGTTCCCCCATATCCCGGTGGTCATGCATCAGGATCACGGCACTAGCCCAGCCATCTGCCAACGCTCCATCCAGCTGGGCTTCAGCTCGGTGATGATGGATGGTTCCCTGGGTGTGGACGGCAAAACCCCCACAGACTACGACTATAACGTCAATGTCACCAAAACCGTGGTGGACATGGCCCACGCCTGCGGTGTGTCCGTGGAAGGCGAGATCGGTTGCCTGGGCTCCCTGGAAACCGGTATGGCCGGCGAAGAAGACGGCGTTGGCGCCGAAGGCGTGCTGGATCATTCCCAGCTGTTGACCGACCCGGAAGAAGCCGCCCAGTTTGTGAAGGACACCGGCGTGGACGCCCTGGCCATTGCCATCGGCACCTCCCATGGCGCCTACAAGTTCACCCGTCCGCCTACGGGCGACATCCTGGCCATCGGCCGCATCAAAGAGATTCACCAGCGCATTCCCAACACCCACCTGGTCATGCACGGATCGTCTTCTGTGCCCCAGGACTGGCTGGCGGTGATCAACGAATACGGTGGTGACATCGGTGAAACCTACGGTGTACCGGTGGAGGAAATTGTAGAGGCCATCAAGTACGGCGTGCGCAAAGTGAACATCGACACGGATCTGCGGCTGGCGTCCACCGGTGCCATTCGTCGCTTTATGGCCAATAACCGGGCTGAGTTCGACCCCCGCAAATACCTGAAAGAAACCGTAACCGCCATGCGGGATATCTGCATTGACCGTTACGAAGCCTTTGGAACCGCCGGCAATGCCAGCAAAATCAACCCGGTTTCCCTGGAAGCCATGTTCCAGCGCTACGAAAAAGGCGAGTTGAACCAGGAAGTTAAATAAGTTCAGAAAACCCGGCAGCGCACCTGAGCGAAGCCGGCACGCCACAGCAGAGAGCGTAAAAAAGGGAGCAGCACTGGCTCCCTTTTTTATTAAATTCTATAATGCCCAGAACCCACCACAGTCGCGCATGGAGTGCAGGTTGAAGTTCATCCCGGTCGAATTACGCCAGAAATTACCGCCGTTTTCCCTGGAAAACCGGCGCAGCCTTCCTGAGCCAATCCAGGCTTACCGGCGCTTCTATGGATTGGATTTCGAAAAACGCTTCAACGATCTCAAAGTGTATATGGGCAAAACCCGGGCCTCGGGTTTTGACATCGTGGTGCAGGCCTACGTGCCCCAGTCCCCCAAAGGCACCGTGTTTGTGGTGCACGGTTATTACGATCATGTGGGCATTTATAACCATCTGATCAAAGCGCTGATCCGCAATCGCTATGCGGTGATTGCCTTCGATTTGCCGGGCCATGGCTTGTCCTCCGGTTCCCGTGCGGCCATATCCTCGTTTCGACAATATGGGCCGGTGTTGAAACAGGTGCTGAGCCTGGCAAAGGATTATGCGCCCCACCCCTGGCATGCGGTGGCGCAAAGTACCGGCGGTGCCGTGTTGTCTGAGTACCTGTTGCAGTTCGGTGGACTGGAAGAACGTATCCCGTTTTCCGGTGTGGTGTTGTATGCGCCCCTGATTCGCCCCGTGCACTGGTTCCTCAACAAGCGACTGCACTCCGTGGTGAGTCCGTTCCGGGACTTTGTGGCCCGCAAGTTTTCCGACAACAGCAATGATCCGGAATTCGCCCGCTTCATCCGTGAGAAAGATCCACTGCAGCCGCGCTATTTGTCGGCCAAATGGGTGGGTGCGCTCAAGCAGTGGATTCCCTACATCGAGCGTCATCCACCGGTAGAGTTTCCGCTGTTGATCATCCAGGGTAAAAGTGACCAGACCGTGGACTGGCAAGCCAACATCCCCCAGTTCCAGCGTGTATTCAATGGCACCGATGTAATCTACATGCCCAATGTGCGCCATCATGTGGTGAACGAGCTGGAGCTGTACCGCCGGGATGTCTTCGCCCGCACCCTCAAATACCTGGATACCTTTGCCGCCCAGGCTCAGCTGGCGATTAAATAAAGCCCGCGGGGTTCTTCCACTTTGTCGCTGTTGTCTTCCACCCGATAGGCCATGGCCCTTGGCTGTACCACACTGCTGAACGGGCTTTTCACCGCGTTTGCACCCCGCTCCAGAATATGGGTGTAAATCTGTGTGGTCTTCAGATCCTTGTGCCCCAGTTGCTCCTGTACCGTGCGAATGTCGTAACCCCGTTCCAGCAGGTGTGTGGCAAAGGAATGACGCAGGGTGTGGCAGGTGGCGGGTTTGGCAATGTCGGCGGCCTGCACTGCCAGTTTGACTGCCCGCTGCAATAACTGTTCGCTGATGTGATGTCGGCGCCGAACCCCGGAGCGCGGGTCAATGGATTCCGCTGCCGCCGGGAACACGTATTGCCACATCCACTCCCGACAGGCATTGGGGTATTTGCGTTCCAGGGCATAGGGCAGGTACACCTGGCCACCACCGCGGTTCAGATCCTGCAGATGCTGGTTGCGTACATGGGCCAGGTGAATACGCAGGTGGGGGCGCAGTTGCTCATCCAGGGTGACCACCCGATCCTTGGCGCCTTTGCCGTCCCGGACCACGATGGCACAGCGGTTCAGGTCGATGTCTTTCACCCGCAACCTGACGCATTCCATCAGGCGCAAGCCCGAGCCATACAGCAGTCCGGCCATGAGCCAGTCACGACCCTGCAGTTGGCAGAACAGGCGCTGTACTTCGTCCTGGGTGAGCACCACCGGCAGGCGTCGGTTTTGCTTGGCGCGGGTGAAATCAATGTCTTCCGGAAAGGGCTTGTGCAGGACGTGCTTGAACAGGAACAGAACCGCATTCAACGCCTGGTTCTGGGTGGAGGGGCTGACTTTTTCATTCACCGCCAGGTGGGACAGGAAGGCATTCACGTGGCTGTCATTGAACTGCTCGGGATTGCGGGCGCCGTGAAAGAAGATAAAGCGGCGCACCCAATAGCAATAGGCGTCTTCGGTGCGAATGCTGTAATGCCGCACGCGCACGGCGTCCCTGACCTGATCCAGAATCTTCATGGGGTTGCTTCCTGCAAACTGACCAAATATCTGTATATATTTACAGTATTGGTGCAGTGAGTCAAGCGTCGGTCGGGGGGATTACATCACCTTCTGCTGCTTCGACAGGTAATGTTTGAGCGATGACGGCAGCATGGACATCACCTGGGTCAGGCCCTGGTTGACCCGGCCGGGCACGTGCACCGGCTTGCCCTCCATCACGGCGTCAAACCCTTCCTGGGCCACTTCTTCCGCGGTCATCCACAGGAAACGGGGCAGTTTGCTGACCTGGCCGCGGGTGCCCATGACGTCGTGAAATTCGCTGAAGGTGAAGCCGGGGCAGAGCGCGGTGCAGTGTACGCCGTGGGGGTGCAGCTCCAGATCGATCGCCTGGCTGAAATCCACCACAAACGCCTTGGCCGCGCCGTACAGGTTGCCTTTCAATTGCGGCGACCAGGCCGCCACCGACGCCAGGTTGATGATGCGGCCGTAGCCACGATCCTTCATGGCGGGGGCGAACAGGTGACAGAGCTGGACCACGCTCACGTTCAGTACCTGCAGAAAGTCCAGGTGGGCCTGCCAGGGGGCTTCCAGAAACTCGTTGTGCAGGGCGTAGCCGGCGTTGTTGACCAGGGCATCGATGCTGATCTGCTGCACCTGGCACCAGTCAAAGATGCGTTGTGGAGCGGCGGGGTCTGCCAGGTTTTCAATCAGCACATAGGCCATCTGGCCGTATTGCTTTTTGATGGCTTCCGCCACTTCGTTCAGCTTCGACTCCCGTCGGGCCACCAACACCACATCAAAGCCGTTGGCGGCGAACACGTGGGCCAGGGCCTTGCCGATGCCGGCGGAGGCTCCGGTGATCAAAACGGTTTTGGGCAGTTCAGCTTCAGTGCTCATGGGGGGCTCCTTGCGGGTCAACAGCGAAACGCCGACCACTATGCCACGAACTCATTGCACTTTAAACTCACGGCGCGCTTTGCAACCGATGAAATAGCCGATGCGGACACTAGGATCTTGCACTTAATCGCGTTAGCCTTAGTGCCCATCAGCGTGATTCTCAAACAATAACCAGAGGCTGCACTATGGCTTATGACAACCAGAACATTTTTGCCAAAATTCTGCGCGGGGAGCTGCCCTGCATCAAGGTCTATGAAGACGAACTGACCCTGGCGTTCATGGACATCATGCCCCAGGCGGATGGTCACACCCTGGTGATTCCCAAGGTGGCGGCAGAAACCCTGTTCGAATTACCGGCGACCCACTATGAAGCCTGCTTTGCCACCCTGCAGAAAGTGGGGAATGCCCTGAAGAAGACGTTTTCCACGGAAGGCATCATGATGTTCCAGCTCAGCGGTACCGACGCCGGCCAGACCGTTCCCCATCTGCATTTCCATTTGGTGCCCACGTCTATTCATACCCTGCGTACCCGCAAGCACGCGGCGGAAATGGCAGATCAGGCGGTGTTGAAAGGCTTTGCCGAACGCATCGTTGCGGCCCTGGATTAACTGGCCAGCAATTCCTGTTGCCGGAACTGGGTGGGGGAGCACCCGGTCCAGCGCTTGAAGGCGCGGGTGAAATTGGCCTGCTCCGAAAAGCCCAGCAGGTAGGCTATCTCGCTGATGGACAGATTCTCGTCGCGGATGTACTGGTCGGCGAGTTTCTGGCGGGCGGTTTGTAACAGGCCCTGAAAATTAATCCCTTCCTCCAGCAGGCGCCGTTGCAGGGTGCGGGAGCTGAGCCCCAACTGCGATGCAATGTCCGCCTCTTTCACGTTGCCAGAGGGTAGTTGGTCCAGAATTGCCAGCTGCACTTTGGTGGACAGGTTGTCCGGTTGCAGGTCCGCCATGTGCTTGAGAATAATCTGTTCATGGGCCTGGGTCAGCTCGTCGTTGCCGCTGGGTAAGGTGCGCTCGATGTCCTGACGATCAAACACCATCTCCAGGTAATCCTGATCATAGCGTATGGGGCAGCGGGCAAATTGCTCCAACAGAATCGCTCCTCCGTTGGGAGGATGGCCGCAGGTGATTTCGACGGGGCTGAAATCCTCCCCCAGCAACTGGCGACACATCTTCAGCAGTGCGACTACCCCGGCATCGGCAGAGGGGTCAGAGCGTGGGAACTGCTGCTCCGGTAGCTGCGCCGGGTCGCGACGGATGCGAAACCGGTAGCGGATCTGCTCGGACGTCAGGCTGTAGAGCAAACCGTCGTTGAGAAAAGCGCCGTAGCGGGACATGCGATGCAATGCTTCCCCCAGGGAGCTACTGGCGAGCCAGGCGAACCCCAGCGCGTGAAAGGTGGTGGCGTTCCAGCGTTGCCCGGTGGCAACACCAAACCCGTCATCACCACTGGTGTCCTGCGCCAGTTGCCACAACTCAATCATATTCGCGACAGGAAATCGCGCAACGGCGTTGCCCAGCTTGGCGGGATTCAAACCGGCCTGGCGAAAGATGGCGTTGGCATCCAGTTGGCGGGCGTTCAATTCTTCCCATACCAGACGAGCCCAGGAACTGAGAGTTGAGGCTGGCACCGTGTCTAACTCCTTGAGTTTTCTGCCTGTGGTGTGTGAACAGGTCCTAGGATAAACAGTTGGCGGCAAATGACAAAGGGTTTGCAAGAGGTTGGCGGGGCGGGACCAGTGGGCAGCGGGGTGTTTTCGTAATCTGAACTCAGTGAAACACAACGAGGAACTGGTTATGAAAACTTCAACGCGAACCCCTTTTTATCAGCATACCCTGTCCGGTCCTGTGCACTTTGTGGGACGCGGTCTGCATAACGGCAAGCCTGTGAGCATGACGCTGCTGCCGGCAGATACCGACACCGGTTATGTGTTTGAACGCCTGGATGCGGAGCCTGGTCAGCAGATCGTCCCTGCCCGCTGGCACGCGGTGACCGATACCCGGCTCAGCACCACCGTGACCAACGGATTTGGTGTGTCGGTGAGCACCATTGAGCACCTGATGGCCGCCTTGAGTGCCTGTGGGGTGGATAACTGCCGGATACTGTTGGACGGCCCTGAAGTGCCCATCATGGATGGCAGTGCCCAGGGATTCATGACGCGCATCCAGGCTGAGGGCCTGCTGGTGCAGAAACGGGAGCGTCGGGCCCTGGTGGTCACCAACCCGGTTTGGGTGCAGGAACGCAATCGCTACGCCGGGTTCCTGCCCTGCCCACGACCCTGGTTCGATGTGACCATTGAGTTTGAATCCAAGGCCATCGGCAAACAGAACTACTCCATGCCCCTCACGGAGGAAATGTTTGACACCAACATCGCAGCCGCCCGCACCTTCGGCTTCGAAGACCAGTTGGCCACCTTGCAGGTGTTGGGTCTGGCGCAGGGTGGATCGTTGCGCAATGCCATCCTGGTGGACGGCGATCGGGTGGTGAACGAAGAAGGTCTGCGCTATGAGGATGAGTTTGTGCGCCACAAGCTGCTGGATGCTGTGGGCGATTTGTCCCTGGCGGGCGTGCCCATCTACGGGCGCTTTGTCGGGCACTGCAGCGGTCACCATTTGAATAATCGATTGCTGCGCAGCCTGATGCACAACGCCGGTTACTGGAGATTGACCACCGTACGGGAAGCCACTGAACAATGGGGCTGCATGATTGACGACACCACCTATGAGGAGATGTTGGAATCGCTTTAGAATCCTTGTGATTCGGCCGGGCGCTCTGCGCCCGGTTTTTTATTTGGGGCAGGCAACGCAGTTTGACAGGGGCGAAGATCCCGGTAGAGTGGGGGCCAGCGCCGGGACCCTAGTGGCAGGCGTGAGCATGACTTCACTATATAAAACAAGGAAGGGATTCATGAGAAAATTACTGTTTTTGGGGCTATCAATGCTGTTGTTCGGCTGCAAGCCGGTCATTGAAACTGAGATCAGCAGTGAGTATTTGGGGAGTGGGGAGACATTCGGACTGTGCGCCCATTCCAGTGTACCGGTTACGATTACGTTGCACGGTGCAGCCGTCAGCGGCGCAGCGTTTGACGATGGGGCGTGCCAATGGCTGGTGGTACCGGAAACCAGCGCCGAGAATGTGCCGTTGGAATACGAAGCGGTGGCCACCAATGCGTTTGGCACAACCCGCATGATCATTCCGGTTCAGGTCAATGTGCCCGTCACCACGGCGTTGGGCGAAGTGGAGGCAGTCAGTGTCAGCGTGAGGCCAGAACAGTCCCGATATGTGCATGAAGTCACGACACTACGGGTGGAGCAGGTGGTAAGGCCCCCTACAGCACCGGCACCGGATCTGAGTTTTATCAAGCGTTTCCACAACCTGGGTTCGCTTTTTATTCTGCATGCCAATATCGCCAGCCTGGATGGTTTCCTGCTATCACCGCCGGACGCCCGTTTCGCTCCGCTGCCGCAATTGAAAACACTGAGCCTGCAGAACACACCCTCATTGACCCACCTGGACGCTCTGTCAGGGCGCGTGTTGTCCATTTTGTCGCTGGGTGCGGTGCCGGTGTCCACGCTGCCGCCGCTGCAATTGGAGTTTTCCACCAACGCGGATGCGGGGTTGGCGATCTACAACATGACACTGGCGGACTGGAACTTTATGAACCAGATGACCGTCTACCGGCGTAACCCGGGTGCGGACCAGAACAGGAGCATGCGCCTGAGTCTGCGTCATACGGAGGTGGCGGACTGGAGCTCCATCACGGACATTGACGGTGTTGCCTTCAAGCTCCGCGGTGCCGACAGTGCTGACTGGCCGCTGCACTTTGCGGATTACTCAACTGAGCCCTATGTGCCATGCCTGGCAGTCGATGGGCTGAACGCCCTGTTTGACAGTGTCACCCTGGATCAGGGCTGCCTGGATGAAGTGGACCCCGGCTTCACTGTGTCGGAGGTGCCCTTTGCGGACCCCGCGTTCCGTGCCTGCTTCAGTGACCCGGATCAGCTGGTGGAAGACGTGGAGTCGGTGAGCTGTTCCGCCGGCGAAATCGCGTCGCTCTCCGGCATCGAGTTTTTTGATAACCTGAAATTCATTCGTATTCAGACACCGGTGAACGACATTGTGGATCTGGAACCCCTGAGAGGGTTGAATAATCTGATGCTGTTGGCAATGTGGGGGACCTCCCGTGAATTGGTGGACGTCAGCGCATTGCTGGACCTGCCCAACCTGTTCGAAGTGGTGGTAAGCGATTCCCCAAAATTAGATTGCAGCGTAGTGGACCAGTTGGTGGCGCAGTCGCCCGATGCCTGGATTGATTTTCTATCCTGTGAGTCCCGGTGATGTTCAGTAGATACCAATCACCTCGTAATGGGTTTCTTTTCCTGCCAGTTTTATCGTGACGTCGTCCCCGGCGCAGGCTTTCAACAGTGCCTTGCCCAGGGGGGCGGCGGCGGTGATGATCATGATGTCCCGCCCGTTGTAGTGCACCTTCAGGCCGCCGGCGGCCGGAGCCAAGAAGAAAAGCTGTGTGTTGTCATCGGCATCCGCGAGCTGCACCAGGGCCCCGGTTGCGATGGCGTCCTGTGCCTGAAAGTCTTTCGGCGTCAGCGCCTTGAACGCGGTCAGGTCGGTTTTGCATTGCACCAGACGACGGGCTTGCCCCTGGGTTAGGTAAGAGGCCTCCAGACCCAGGGTGTCGTATTTGTTTTCGGCAATGTTTTCTTCGTGAGTGGCGGCTTCATAGGCACGATCCACGGCAGCCTGGGCGTTGTCTACCAGCCCTTGCAGGGCGTTCAGAATCACCCCGTGGAGTGCGTGTTTATCAAAGAGGTTTGGCATAGATTGGCGACTGATAATGGTGTTATCGAACGTAGCCGATGATAGCAATAAAATGAGCACCGGAACCCACCAACACAAAGAAATGCCAGATGCCGTGAGCGTGGGTGAGCTTGTTCATTTTGTCGAGTACATAAAACACAATGCCGGCGGTGTAGGCGATGCCACCACTCAATAGCCAGAAGAATCCGTCCTTCGGGAGCGCCGCCTTCAGGTTGGCCATGTCCAGGGAGCAGGCCCAGCCCATGGCCAGGTAAATCACCATCTGCCCCACTTTCACCGCCTTACCTTTCAGCAGCACTTCGGTGAGGATGCCCACCACCGCCAGCGCCCACACCAGCGCCAGAATCCACAGGCCGTTACCGGCCCGCGTGCTGACCAGCATAAACGGCGTGTAGGAACCGGCAATCAACAGATAGATGGACACGTGGTCCAGCACTTTGAAAATGCGTTTCAGGTGTGGCGGGTGAAAACTGTGATAGAGGGTGGACATGGTGTAGAGCAACACCATGCTGACGCCGAACACCGTAAAGCCGGTGATCAGCCACGGGTCACCGCTCTGGATGCTGACGGTGAGCAGGGCGCCCAGGGCCACCAGGGCCAGACTTGCCCCCACCAGATGACTGATGCTGTTGAGTCGTTCACCGTAGTACATGCGGGTATCCTGAATAAAAACGCCATCTTACGCGGATACATCAATACAACCAAGCGCAGGGTGACTGCGCCAGGTTGTATTAAGGAGAAAGTAAAAGGGGTTGAGGCAGGGGTTGGGGCGGGGTAACCGTTCGGACGGATCAGGCGTGAATCACCTGATCCGGGGCCGGGGTCACGGCGCGGTGTTGAATCCGGTTCCACACTTTTTCGTGGAAGTAGTACGCAACCGTGTTGCACATGGGTTCAACCAATGCCAGGGCGCCGCCCACGACGATGTCACCGGTCATAACGTAGCCCACGGTGAAGGCCACACCCATGTGAATCACTGCGAAACTGATAGTCTTGGTCATGGTGCACCTCCTGAGGTGATAGTAAGTGAATATCAAGTTCGTGGAGGTAATAATTGCAAATGATTCTCATTAAGTGAAATGAATCATTTTAACGATTTTGATAGGTTGGGGCTATCGCGCGTTGGCATCTCAGGGCAGCGGGTCCTGGTCGCCTTCCCCGCTGCGGCCAGGCGCCATCTCCAGGGGGCAGACCGGGGTGATGTCGTCGAAGGTCTTCAGGTAATGCTTCTGTACCCGCTTCATGTCCACCATGGAGAGGCCGTTGGAAAAGCCGAACCACACGTAAAGCCCGTTCAGGTCCCGGAACATTTCCGGCATATAACGGGGCGGTTCCACGATGCCCTCCAGATAGGCCTCATACAGCACCGGTATGTCTTCCAGGGTGATTTTGCCCACGAACAGCATGGGAATCAGCTCCGGCAGGCCGGCGCCGATGGCGCTGCGGATGAAATTCACGTTCTCCACAAAGCCTTTCACATAGGATAAATCCTTGGTGAACACCGAGCGGCCTTTTACCATGCCGCCGCGGAACACCCGCTGGGTGGTGGTGTAGGCGTCGGCATCGGGCAGGCCGCGATCCCGCAGATGATGGAAGGTTTCCACAAAATCCGCCCCCTGTTCCGCCACGTGAATGGCGCTGACCCGGTCACTGACCCGGCGGGCGCGAAACGGAAAGCTGCTGAAGGTGAGGGTTTCCATCAACAGGGCCAACCCTTCCTGAATGGCGGCGATGCGGGGGGAGCCCACGCTCAGCCAACTGGCGTAGGGCTGGCGACGTCCGTTGAGAGTGGTGCCCACATGCACCCAGCCTTCGTGTACCTCCAGCACCCGCAGATCCCGCTCGGAAAAGTGGGAACGGGAATTCATCTTGATGCTGTCACCGCCGGCGGCGGCGTCGGAAACGATACCGTCGGACAGGATTACTTTCAGTTCGCCCTGGGTAAAATAGCGGTTAAGGCGTTTTTGCAGAATCTCCACCGCCGCCGTGGCGTCGTATTGCTTGGGTTGGGCAAAGGCGATGTGCTGGGCCGCCGGTTGTGAAAAGATGGCGCAGAGCTGTTCCCCCACTTCCAGCAGGGAACGCTTGTCGCCGAACAGGTGATCCTGGGCGGAACCGTACAGCTCGGTGCTGAAGCGGCCAAAGTCTTTTTTGCCCCGGGCCTTCAACAGCTCAATCACTTTGATGTACTGTTCAGTGGTGGTGGTGAGCAGCTTGCCCAATGGGTCCTGCTTGCCCAGCTTGCGTTTGATCTGCTTTTTCAGGGCGCGGAATTCTTCCTGCTTGTCATCAGGATTGAAATTCAATGCCAGCGTCTGGTAGTAGGCCGCGTCGGCATTCGGTAACCAACGCATGCCAGAATCAAAGAATTGCTGTCGCCACTGGTTCGGCCACTTGATGCTGTCCAGGATGCGAATGGGCGCCTGCGCGGCAATCAGCTGATCGGACAGGGTCTTCAGGTTGTCGAGATAAATCTGGCGCTGGCTCATGATATCCACATCGGGTACTGATAGGCCTGAATGTAGGACCACGGCCAGCGTCTGGCAATGATTATTTGCGTAACGAATTGTTGGAGTGGTTGTTTGGAGGGGCTGTGCAGTACGAACGTGAAGGGGTGAGCCTGAAACAGGCATTCGGGTATTGGTTGAAGCTGGGATTCATCAGTTTTGGCGGGCCCGCCGGACAGATCAGCATGATGCATCAGGAGCTGGTGGACAAGCGGCGCTGGATTTCGGAACAGCGCTTTCTGCATGCCTTGAACTACTGCATGGTACTGCCCGGGCCGGAAGCCCAGCAGCTGGCCACCTACATCGGCTGGCTGCTGCACGGCGTCAATGGCGGCATCATGGCCGGCGCACTGTTTGTGCTGCCGTCGTTGTTGTTGCTGATGTTGCTGAGTTGGATCTATCTGGCGTTCGGCGATCTGCCCCTGGTGGCGGGGATTCTCTATGGCATCAAACCCGCGGTGACCGCCATCGTCCTGCTGGCGGCCTGGCGCATTGGTTCGCGGGCGCTGAAACATTGGTATTTGTGGGGTATTGCCGGGCTCTCGTTTCTCGCCATGGCGGTGTTTCAGGTCCCGTTCCCGGCCATTTTGCTGGGGGCGGCTCTGCTGGGGTGGGTGGGTATGCGCTGGCTGCCCCATATTTTTCAGGCAGCCGTGGCCCATGGCCCCCAGAAAAGCAACGGCGTGGTGGATGCCCTCATCGGTGACCACTCCCCCGTGCCTGAACATGCCCACTTCTCTCGCAAGCGACTGGTGATGACGGCACTGGTTGGATTGGGGTTGTGGTGGCTGGTGATGGGGTTGTTGTGGGCCAGCGTTGGCCCCACCCACGATCTCAGCTTGATGGGCTGGTTCTTTACCAAGGCGGCCCTGCTCACCTTTGGTGGCGCCTATGCAGTGCTGCCCTATGTGGTGCAGGGTGGCGTGGAGCATTACGGTTGGCTGTCGGCCACCCAGATGATGGACGGGCTGGCCCTGGGGGAAACCACACCGGGGCCGCTGATCATGGTGGTGGCCTTCGTTGGGTTTGTGGGCGGCTGGACCAAAGCCGTGCTGGGGCCGGACGCCCTGGTGCTGGGCGGCGCGCTGGCCGCCTGTGTGGTGACCTTCTTTACCTTCCTGCCCTCGTTCCTGTTCATCCTGCTGGGCGGACCGCTGGTGGAAGCCAGTCGTAACCAGTTGAAGCTGACGGCCCCCCTGACCGGGATCACCGCAGCCGTGGTGGGGGTAATTCTCAACCTGGCCCTGTTCTTTGGCGAGCATGTGCTGTTTCCGGATGGGTGGGGCAGTGGGGCCTGGTATGGCCTGGATGTGCCGTCCCTGGGCTGGGGGATTGTGTGCGTGGCCCTGCTGTATCAGTTGCAGTGGAGCATCCTCCGGGTCATCGGCCTGAGCGCCGCCGCGGGTTTTGTGTATACCTTCCTGTGGGGGCTATAGCTGGCATTTGCTGACAACGGTCAACGGATTTGAGCAACTTGGTCATGGATAAGTGACTGCGTGGTCACTTATCATCGGGTGGTCTGGGAAATGATCCACCATTGAGGGAGGGGCTGACATGACCACCGCGAATTCCGTGGCTCTGCAGAAGCCATTAGAAGAACAAGAATCAGAACAAGTGCTTAGGGAAAAAGCCGCGCTGGCGGAATTGCGCCGCAAACCGCTCCTGGCCTGGCCCACCTTCGGTCTGTTGATCATCACCCAGATCATGATCGTGGCGGTGTGGATGGCCTGCCTGAATGGGCACTTATCCCTGTGGGCCGGTTGCCTCATCAACATCATCGCCTATTACGTGCAGTTCACCCCCGCCCACGATGCGTCTCACAATGCAGTGTCGCGTATTCCCTGGGTGAACAAATGGGTGTTCTTCCAGATGATGCAGACCTACCTGCCCGGCAACAGCGGCAAGATGTTGATGGTCATGCACATGCAGCATCACCGTTTTGCCAACGAAGAGCTGGACCCGGATCACGGCGTGGCCTGCTCCTTCAAAAACGCCGCCTTCCTGTGGTTCTTCTGGGATTTCCGCTATCTGTTTTTCTATTTCAAACACAAAGAATATTATCCGGACCTCAACATCAACCGGATCTTTTTCGAGATGGCCATGGGTTATGCCATCATCGGCACCGTTGCCTGGTTCTTTCCCCTGGAAACCCTGATCCTCTGGTTTATTCCGTCCCGCGGTATGGTGTGGCTGGTGTGCTTTGTGTTCATGTACCTGCCCCATGTGCCCCACGTGTACACCCATCGCGAAAATCCCTATCAGGCCACACTGATGCGGGAAGGATGGGACCGGGTGATGAGTGTGCTGATGATGTATCAGAACTATCACCTGGCCCATCATCTGTATCCCACCATTCCATTCTATCGTTACAAAAAAGCCTGGGATGCCCGCAAGGATTTTCATGAGGCGCACAATCCCGCCAAGGTGAAACCGTTGGCGTTGCATCCGTATAATCTGGATCTGCCGAAAGGGTAGGGGGGCTTACACTCTATCAGAATCCTAGGTTTGGATTTGTCAAAAAAGGATTATTTCGAACTGGATTCTTTCTTTTTGATAACTGCGTATGCAATCACTAGTATTGCCGATAGCGAGGGCAGTGAAAATCCCAACACTTCGTACAAGCGTTCACTGCCTAGTAGTGCAAGTATAAAGAAACCAACTGTTCCAGAAGAGAATAATGCCCAGAACGATATGCTCTTTACAGTGCCATAATCATATTTGTTGAGAAACTTGCTTTTGAGAATGTTAATTGAAATTAGCCATCCAATTAACGGTATTAAGTAGAAAATTCCGACACCGATGGCAAGAAAGACAAGAAAAATGGGATTTCCCCATCCACCCATGTTATCCGCATAAACGGTAGTTGGAAGAGCCCAATATAACGATAAAACGGGTAGTGTTATGCGCGAGTTCAGATGTCTATTCATGGTGGCTTTTGCGCTTGGCGTATATGACAACAATAATCGACGAGATGAAAGGCAATAGTATGCCTGGCGCGAAACCATCAAAAGCATAAAAAATGCTGAATCCAACGACACTGGCTAAAAAAAGCGATACAAAAGTATCAATTTTAAGACCCGTCAAAATTTCCTTATCGGCTGCTTTTCTTTTTAGAATGGATATGGCGATAACCCAGGCGAGAAGGGGAATGCCGATAAACAGGAACAGCATAGCGATAACGACAAGCAGGACTATTGGGTTTTGCAAGCCTCCCATATCATCTGCATATAAATTGGAGGCGAAAAAGCAACTGGGCAGAACCCGTAATAGCCTTGTGGCTTGCAATTGATGTTTGCTCATCATGCTGTTCTCAGTGCAACGTTATATAGTGACCTATATAAGCGTAGATGATGAACTATTGTAGTAAAGTTGCGCAGGCAACCTGAGCCGCCAATGACTATTTGCGGTCCCGCTTACAAGCAAGCCCGGGATGCTGGCATTCTCACTCCACCAACCGCTCCATATTCTTCTCAATCAATCCCCAGTCACCTGGGGTGCACGTTGCGCACAAAGTCTCTGAAGTTAAATCCAGATAGGATGCTTCATCACCATCAAGGGCCAGGTTCATCCAGTTAAGGGCGATATCGGCCACTTCTTCCAGAATGGCAACAGAGGTGGAAACGGTAACATGGCCGCCGCTGACCCGTTGCACCAGCATGGCCGAAGCGTCGGCCGGCAGGGCATCAAAATCGGAACGGGCCGGGCCGCCGGCAATGTCGGTGGGGCCGCCGGTGACGTAACCGACGGGCACGTCAATGGCCTGCATGATGGATTCACTGGTGGAGCCGATGGCGCTGGAGCCGGACAGCACGAACACGGCCGCCACCCGTTCGTCCACCGCCGCCAGGCCCAGCGCGGTGACGCCGCCGCAGGAGTTACCGGCGGCCACGACTCGGTCGCCGTCCATCATGTCTGCGTATGGGGACTGGGTCAGTGCCCAGTCTATAAGTGCGCCGTGGTCCTGTACGTTGCTGGTGCCCAGTGCGCCGCTACCGGGTTCTTCTGCCATGGCCAGCACCACATAGCCTTGCGCGGCCCAGCGTTTGAACAGGGGTTGCCAGGTGAAGTTGCTGCGCAGGCAGCCCCCATTGGCCCAGACAATCACCGGCAGCAGCTGGCCGGATTCGTTTACCACTGCCGTCAGGTCCAGAGGGCGAAAAACATCAAACCAGGGCTCGGCGTTGGGGTTTTCCTCAATGATGGCATAGCCGTCGCCGGTGTATTGGTATTCGCAACCGTTGAGCCACAGTACCGCCAACAGGGCCACAGCCAGACGCAAACAATGCATGTTCTTCACCTTGTGCATAACCGATCTGGGCGCGGTGTTTATTCGGGAATGGTCTTTGACATCGTGCGCGATGCCTGGCGAATTTTCTCGGCGTCGGCCGGTCGCAGAAAACCCTGGTCCAGCGAGCGCACAATGGATTGCTCCACCTGTAGCAGGTAGTCGTCCCGGGATGCATACATCTCGGCCAGACGTTCCGGGCTGAATTTTTCCATGGAGCCGAAGATCATGCACATGATGGAGCCGCTGCCGATGCCACCGAACCGGGCCAGGGGAGCATCCACGTAGGGTGAGCGAATGCCGCCCAGGGTGTTGCCATATTCGTCGGTCACGTATTGCGGTGGGCTGCCTGCGACGGCCAGGCGATCCGCGATGGTGGGCGCAACGCCGCTGCGCAACCAGGTGTCCAGGGCATGGAATGCAGCGTTAACCGTAAAGTGATGAATCGGATTGCCGTTGACCGGGGCATCGCAGGGTGCAATCAGGGGGATCGCGTAGGAAACCGACACCAGTTGCGCGTAGTAGGAGGAGACGCCACGATCGAACAAGCCAAGGGTGTTATAGGTGTCTGCGTGGGCGGTGCCCGCCACTTCCCACAGGCGGAAGTACTCGGTATCGTCCTGGCGATTTTCATAGGCGTTGCTAGGCAGGAAAGACTCCACAAATTGATCGGTCTCGGTCTGCAGCAGCATGACGGGTTTGTATAGGTCTTCGCGAATCTTCACGATGGCCGGGGGCAGGGCTTCCGGCAGTGGGCTTTCGGAAACCGGTGCACTGGAGCCGAAGCGGCTGTGCACGAAGAACCCGTCGAAGACGCCTTCTGTTTTGCCGAAAAGGTTGATGTAAGTAATCATTCGTGCGGCGGACTGGGATTCACCGGCGCCAATCATGCGTTGCACCTGCAGGCCCTGCAGGTAATCCACGTCTTCAGGTGCGCGAATCTTTTCGGCGATCTGGTGAAACATGCTGTAGGAGAAGCTGTCCCCCGGGTGCACCAGTTTGTCGTAGCGAGCCGGGTTCAAGGCCTTCAGGGAGGCGTTGAAGTTCACCAGGCTGATGTCGCCCACGTTGTCGATGCCCTTGCGCTGGGCGCTGACCCCCACCCAGGCGTACCCCTCCCGGATAAACTCCGTGTGGGCGGCGCTCCATTCTGCCGGTGCGTCGGTGTTGCCGGTCACATTGTTCCATTCCACCACCACGGTGCCGTTGAAATCCTCGGCCTTGATGGGGCGTTTGACCACGATGCGGGTAAGATAGTCCGCCTGTTCATGCTCCACCGCTTGCCATTGGCCGTCGCTGCTGAGTTCCCCCACCGGCAGGTAACTGTGGGCGGTCCCTTCAATGAAAAACTCCTTGCTCTGATAGCCCAGCGGGCGCAGGTCGAACAGGGTGCCGAACAGCACGGTGGTGTTCTCCGCCACTTTGCTGCAGCCCAGGATGGAAAAGATCAGGGTGAGTAGTACCAGAGTTTTTTGCAGGGGCCGGTTGGGGATGGCGTCAGTGGCGTGCGCCTTGATGGAATTCTTCACAGAACGTCTCTCTTGTTGAATTGTTTTTTCTTTCAAGAGTACACAGGGCAAGGCAGGGCGCCAACGGGGAAGGCTTTCGAATATCGGAGATTGAGTGATGAGTTTCGGAGTTGGTTTTGAGGAGGGGCAGGTTAGGCCTGCTTCCTTAATGCGTTGGGCGATTGCCCGGTCGCGGCACGAAAGGCGGAGGAAAAGCTGTTATAAGAGCGGAAACCCAGCCGGAAGGCGATTTCCTTCAGCGGCAGGTCGGTATCCAGCAAATAGGTTTTGGCCCTGGCCACCTGAAAGGCCTTGATGTACTGGGCCACGGTGCATTTCTTTTCTTCGCGGAAAAGCTTCAGAAAGTGGCGCTCACTGAATCCACACGCCTTGGCCATATCGGCTACGCTGGGCAATTTGCCGTGGGTGCTGTTGAGATACTCCTCGATGATGGCGAGGTGTTTGGGGGTCAGCTTGCCCCGTACGTCCGTAACCGGCTGAGTTGATTTCAGCCAATGGGCGCACTCCACCAGCATTGCGTTGCCGCAGGCTTCCACCACGGCGTCGCTCATGGCACCTGGGTGCATGGCCTCCTTCATCAAGCGGAACAGCAGTGAAGTGATCAGGGAATTCTGCACGCAAAGCGCACGTGTCAATTGATCGCTGGTGAGTTGGCCCAGTGCTCCAAACAGGGTTTCCGCGTGGGCTGTATCAAACGACACCATGATCGAACGAAACGATCCCGCGCTACCGTGCCCGGTGATTTTCCTGCCGGGCACCAGGAACAGAGTGTTGCCGATGGCGGCGGCGGTATCCTGTTCCTCTTCATAGCCGTATTGCACGGAAAACAAGGGGGAGGCGGACACCATCATGGAGAAGGCGGGCCTGTCCGGAACCAGTGAAATGGAGGTGGGCTCATTCCAGCACATTTCTGTTACCGCAACACAGGTTGTCGTGGTTTCCAAAAGAATCAGCGGCTCATGCAATTGTTCCAGCAATAAAGCGTCTGTATTCTGGTCGGGATTGTCGATGTAAATTTGTGATTCAAACTCGTGGGACGAATCGTGCCATTGCACCGAAAAATCAGGATATTGCTTCGATTTGTTGTTCATTTTGTGGATTTCTTTATAAAGGCTTGCCAAGTTGATCCGCATTTAAAAAGCAGTATATACCATGGATGAGAAGTGAAACTTGTATGAATGCGTTGATTTTCAATATATCGAAATATTAGTGTCTAAATAAGTTTACATAATAGAAATAGGAAGCGAATGCACGGTCACGTAGTATGACAACGGTCATTTGGGCTCTGCACTCTAACTCTTTACCCTGAAAGCCATTACACGCAGGAGGTTGCTTACCCGCACAGGATATAAACGGATTTCGATCGATTACACACTAATAAACATAAAAGGAATTATGTATGCCTTACTCCTTATCGCACAACGATACGGCCAGCGACCGTTTGCTGCGTCAACAAGAAATCAGCCAGTCGAAAACCACGTACCGCTACAGCCAGACCGAGGCCGACGGCAGTCACATCCGTGCGCCACACAGTCTGCCAGATGCGGAATCCTTCGCGGAAATGGTGGATACCAGCACTGGCACTGCTATCGATTACCAACCTCAATTGAACAGCGCGGTGGGCAAAATGGCCGCCAACGTGCTATTCCATTCATTCTTTCTGACCCGTAACTACGCCAAGGTTCGCCATGACACATTGGGGGATCTGTTGGCGTTGGAAGACCAGTTGGCGGATGATCCCACCCTGGACAACATCAGTGCCTATTATGACGGCCTGGCGTCGGTGGTGACGTCGGCGGGTACCAGTGATGACACCAAGGAATATCTGGATCTGTATCAGAACTGGTCCCAGGCCGGCGTGCGGGGAAAGGGGTCGGAGCTGTACAGTGATACGGTGTTTGCCAACCAGGCGGTGGCGGGGCCGTGTCCCACGGTGATTCGGATGGTGACCATCCCCATGCTGGATGCCTATCGGTCCAATGGCCTGCCCATCACCGACGACATTTTCCTGGCGGCCTCGCCCTTCACCCAGAACGGTGACACCAACCTGGAAACCATGGCGGCAGAAGACCGTCTGTACGTGCAGGATTTCTCCATGTTGTCGTCCCTGTCCAGCGGACACACGGGTGCCGGGTCGGATGAAAAGCGCTTTGTGTTTTCACCCATCGCCTTTTATGCCGTCACCGCCGACAGCAACCCGCGCTTGCTGCCCATTGCGATTCAGATGCGGCAGAATGATCGTAATCCGGATCACTGGGACCCCATCTTTGTGCCGCACATGCCCAATGCCATGGTGTATGGTGGCAACGTGAATACCTCCGATTGGAGCTGGATGGTGGCGAAGACCTGTGTCAGTTGCTCCTCGCAGATTTACCACGAGTACTTTGAGCACCTGGGGCGTGCGCATTTCCTGGTGGAATCCGCCTCCATGACCACCAATCGCTGTTTCTCCAGCAAGCATCCGGTGTACGCCATTCTCAAGCCGCATCTTGAAGGCACGCTGGCCATCAACGACTTTGGCCGCGATACCCTGGTGAATAACGGCGGTACAGTGGATCGCTATATGTCCTGCCGGATTGAGGATTTCCGTCAGTCTGCTGCCAAAGCCATCTATCAAACGGATTTGCTGGCACTGATCCCCCCGGTGGATCTGGCCAATCGAGAGGTGGATGCACTGCCCTATTATCCCTATCGCGATGATGCCGTGCCGCTGTGGAACGCGATTCACAGTTATGTGGGGAATTTTCTGAGCGTGTTTTACCCCACGGCCGCGGATCTGCAGGGTGACCTGGACCGCGCCAACGGCGGTGAGCTGGGTGACTGGTGGTATGAGTTGACCACGGATCTGGATGTGGGTAGCTCCGTGGGCGTGTTGAAGGGATTGAACCTGGGTTCACTGCAGACCTTTGATGACCTGGTGACGGTGGTGGCGTTCATCATTTATACCTCGTCGGTACACCATGCGGCGGTGAATTATCCCCAGGGCGATTACTACTCCAACGCATCGTTGTGCCCGGCCACGGTGTCACGGCCCACGCCCGTCCCCGGTGAGACCAACAAGGCCTATTACATGGAGTTTCTGCCGCCGGAGGCCCAGGCCACGTTCCAGATGAACCAGATGATGATCCTGGCGTCGTTCCAGTTCACCCGTTTGGGCCGGTTCGAAGCGGATGCCTTTTCTGATGCGCGGGTGGATTCCGCAATAGCGCAATTCCAAAGTGATCTGGCGGCCATTGGCACCCAGATTGAAAGCCGGAATGCCGCGTTGCCCACGGGGTTGCGATACCACTATCTGCACCCCAACAACATCCCCCAGAGCACTAATATCTGAGCATCCATTTCTTATCAAGAGGCAACATTATGTCGATTAACAGACGATTATTTTTGAAAAGCAGCTGCGGTGCCGTGGTTGCGGTGGTGGCTTCCCAATCCTTGTTCAGCCAACTGTTTTCTGAAACGGACTCGCTGGTGTCGTTGGTTCGGGATACAGTACGCAAACGCTTTCCCCGGGAAACTCTTAATGATGAGGGTGTGCAACAGTTTGCTGAGCTGATGGCCCGCCGCGGCTTTTCCAGCGCCGGCACCTCGGGCACGGCGTTGGCGGACATCATGGATGACGGCGTACCCACGGTGAGTTTTGATCGCTATGTGGTGCGGGAGTTTTTGTTGAACACCAATTACCTGGAGCAGCGGGCGCAGGCCGGTAGTGTATTGCAAGTGATTCCTTTCCGAGCCGCCGCGATGGCTTGATACCAACGTGTGGGCACCCGGGCGTATTCATCGGGTGCCCACTTATGCTGGCTGCAATCAGAATGCGGCCAGGCCGTTGAGCCCCGTAGTCAGACCGGTGGCGCCTGGCAGTGGCACCAGATACCGGTTACCCAACACCAGAAACGCCGCGATGCTGCCGTCTGCTGCGCTCAGTGTGTACAGGAATTTCCCGTTATCCGATAACGCCATGTCGATGGGGGCGCTGCCTTCACCGGTGAAGCCCGCAACGCCATCCCGGGTGGTCAGCTTGAGCTGGCCATTGCGTTTCACCTTGAAACCGGAGATAGACGATGAGCCCGCGTTGGTGGTGAAGGCAACCCGGCCGTTGGCGGACATCACCACCCAGCAGGCGGCGGTTTCTGTCGTGGGCACTGCGGAGGCCAGCACACTCAGGGAACCGTTATCATTGACCCGGTAGGACGACAGGCTGCTGGCGTCGGTGGCGCCGCCATTGGCCTCACTGACGATGGCATGGCCGTAGCGGTCGAAGGCAAAACCAAAGGGGGTGGCGCCGGCGGATTCGTTGACAATGGCCTCACCGGGGATGCCGTCCTCGCCCACCGTAAAACTGGTAATCAGGTTGGTGGCTTTTTCGGTGACCAGCAGACCGTCGCCCCAAGGGGTAAAACTGACCTGGGCGGCCGCGGTACCGGTGCCACTCAAACCGCGGACCGAGTTCTCAATCAGATGCAGCGAGCCGTTATGTTGCAAACGGAATCCGGCAATGGTGTCGCTGCCAGCATTCAACACAAACACCTGGTTCTTATGTTGAGTCACGCTCACCGGGCGCTCCCCGGCGGTGTCCACCGTGTTGAGCAGCGTTATGGTGTCCTCACCCACCTTGAACAGGGACAGGCTATTGCTGCCCGCGTTCACCACAAACAGCCAGTGGCCGTTTTTGCTCAGCACGACCGCCCCTTGATTGCCCAGCCCTGAGCCGGTGCCATTACCGCCGGTGGCAAAACGGCCGCTGGCGATCAGGCCCTGGTAGGGGTGATGGGTAAACATAAGGACTTCATTGCCTTCGGGGGCGTTGGTCATGGTGAAGACTTTGCTGGGGGAAAAATGTCCCGCCCAGGCAGGCAGGGACAGACTGCCGAGCACAAGCACGGCCGATAACAAACGATTGATCAGTGTGTAAAGCATGGTTCTGGTCCTGAATATAAAGTGACTGGAAACGGCTGGTTAGCGAATGGCAACCCGGCTGGGCATCCCACTCAACGCCAGTCTGAACTCAGGAAGGCACGGAATCCTCACGAAAGTATTGCGAAAGTATCACGGCGGCCAGGCGCGCAAATATCGTGCTATTCGGTTCATTCAGATGAGTTTTTCGTTGTAGACTGACCGCTTCACAAAAACCATAACTTGCAAGCACGGTGAGGCTGCTCGATGAGAAAACTATGCGCGTTGTTTATGTTGGTCATCCTGGTGGGCTGTAATGAGCCCAAGATCCAGGAGTATGAATTGGACATGTTGATATCGGCCATGCGATCGGCGGTTGAGGAGAAAGATGCAACCTTGCTGCGTGCGCAGTTCACCGACGACGCGGTTATTGAAATTGCGTTCCCTGCCCAGCTGGGTGGCAACAAGCGGTATAGCCTGGATGGATACATAAAAGACGTGGCGTCCGGCTGGCGCATGGGCATCGATCAAACCTATCGGGTGGAAGACCTGCAGATGCAGATCGCCGACGATGGGCAAACGGCCGTGATCACCGACGTGGTGTATGAGGATGCGATCCACAAAGGCCAGGTGGTGATGTCCAGCAGGTCGGCGGAACGGATTGAAGTGAAACGGGTGGACAAGGCGCTTAAAATCACCAAGATTTTCGGCGACGTGGAACTGCTCTAGCTTTCTGCCGCCAATGCAACAGCCCGGCCATGAACAGCACGCCGGGCAGCAGGCCGCCGCTCAACCACAGTACACGCCCGGCCAGGCCCAGGGCATCGGCGTTGTGCAGTGGAAAGGCCCAGGTGAGCAGAGTGTTGCCAAGGGGCAGATTACCGGCATCCCAGGTGCCCAGGACCAGAGCGTCGTAAGGATTCACCCACACCACGCTGGCGCCATGGTTGCTCCAGCTTTCACTTGGTAAATTGAATCGTACCTGTAGCGGGCTGGTGGAATGTCGTGGCAGGAAAACCCGCTTCAGGGTGCCGTTGGGATAGGCCGCCTGTGCGGCTTCCACCAGGCGGTCCAGGGGCAGGTGCTGGCCTTGTGGGTGTACGCTGAAGCTCGGTTTGGATACTACCGGTGTCACCGAGCTGATACCGGCCTGCACCTGTGAGTAGAACACCAGCGTGATTCCGGTCAGGGCGCTCACCAGCAGCAGGGGCACGCTGATGACGCCAATCACTTGATGCAGCTCCCGCAGGAAACGGATGGTGGGGCGACGCCGGATTCGCAGCCCGTTACGGATCGTGGTGCGCCGGGGCCACCACAGGTACAAGCCACTCCCCAGAAAAAACAACAGCCCAATGCCGAGACAGCCCACCAGGGTTTTACCGGTGTTGCCGGCCAGCAATGTGTAGTGCAGGCGGTAGAGCCAGCTCACGGGGTACTGGCCCCATTCCCGTTGGGTGAGCACGCGGCCAGTAGCCGGGTCGACACTGACTTCCAACAGACAGTCCCGAGGCGGATGACAGTCAAAACGTACCGTATGCGGTGAGCCCGGCTGGCGCGCCAGGTCGATGCGGGTGGCCCGGGTGTCGGTGGGGGCAGCCTGCACGGCTTGATCGAGCACCTGTTGCAGTGTTGCCCCGGAATGATGTGAAAGCGAACGCAGCTCGGGTGTAAGCCGCTCATCCAGGGCGTGATCAAACACCAGCAGGCTGCCGCTCAATCCGATCAGGGTGAGCAAGGCCCCCAGCAGCAGCCCGCTGTATTTATGTAGGGTGCGCAGCGTTAGCCGCGCACTTCGGTGTGTTGGACTTCGGTGTGTTGGCACGTTGTTTCAGTGGATCAATTGAAGTCTTTACTCCAACCCAACGTAATGGCGCGGCCGCGACCAGCAAAGTAGGTGGAATCGTTGACGTAGGTGAGCGTCTGCGAAAAGTAAGTGATGTACTCCTCGTTTAACAGGTTTTCCACGCCGACGGTCAGGTTACCCAATTGGTCATGGTGGTAGGACACGATCAAATCCACCAGATCATAACCGTCGAAGTTGTGTTCCGGTAAACCACCGTCGAATTTGCGATCCAGCAGTTTGGAATACTGGATACGGGCAAACAGCGAATCGGTCAGCGGCTTTTCGGCAAACAGGTTCACCCGGTCCGGTCCGATGTTGCGCCCATCCAGGTCTTTATCCAGCGATCCATTCTGATCACTGTCGTAGCGGCCTTCAAGCTTGCTGTATGCAATACCGGTCACCAGGTCAGACTCGAAGTAATAGTTCGCGGCCAGTTCAAAGCCTTCGATTTCAGTTTTCTGACGGGTGATTTCACCAATGCCGTTCACCACCAGAATGCGGGAACCAAAATCGGAATCCGACCAGAAATAACTGGCGGCCAGGTCGAAGTTGCCGTGTCGCAGATTGAAGCCGATTTCCGTGTTGTCGGCGATCACCGGTTGCAGGTCCACCAGATCATCCACCGATTGGCCAGGGGTGTTGACGCCGCGCAGGATGAGACCGGCATCAGGCATATCAAACCCTTCTGAATAGGAGGCGAACACGTTGAGTCCGGGCTGCACCTCAAATACAGCACCCAGGTTCGTCAGCCAGTCGTCAAAGGTGGGCTTGCCTCCTTCCACAAAGGTGTTTCCGGCACTGGCAACGGTGGTGAAATCAGGCACATCCAGTTCCACGTTTTCGTAGCGGCCACCGGCGGAAAGACGCAAACGGTCGTCCATCAGTCGTTGTTCCACCTGCACGAAGGGGGCCCAACCCTTGAAAATCATGTCGGGTACCCAGATGCGCCCGGTTTGCGCCAGTTCCTGATAGGTTTTGTCGCGCAGATAATCCAGGCCGGTGGCCACCTGGAATCCTTGCCAGAAGGTGTTGTCCCGCACGTAGGTGAGTTTGGCGCCGTACTTTTCGGAACTCAGGGCGGATTGGTCATACAGGGTTCCATCAGGGGCGATGGATGAATCCTGGAACGACGCGAAGGTGCCACCGCCGTAGAGAGCGTAAAAATCGTAGTAGAACGTCTGCAGGGTGAGTTTGCCAGCCCCCAGATCGTCATGGGTGTAGGTTAGGGAGAGGTTCTTGGCCTCGTTGTAGGGGGCCTCACCTTCGCCCGGGCCCTCGGCGGACGTGGCGGGAACACCGGCATCCACATCACCGGGCACCACATGGTAGTCCCCGTCACCGTCCATATCGAAATAGTTGGCCATGACCTCCAGGCGCTGATGTTCGTCCAGATCCAGGCCGCCCTTGGCAAACAGGTTCCAGGCGTGGCTGTCCATGATGTCGCCCTGGATCGGGTCCACCGCAATGGCTTCACCATTGCCATCGTAGTACAGATCCTCCACTTGGTATGACGCACCAAAGACAAAATCCGTCTGCTGGAATTTCTTGCCGGTCAACGCGCTGGCTTTGTAGTGGGTGCCGTCGCTTTCGAAGTTGTCTGTAGTCAGTTCCAGGTTCACCCGGTTCAACCAATCCCCCGATTGGGGCGCGTCCACAGTGACGTAGTTAATGACACCACCGGTGGCGCCTACCCCTTGGATCGCGTTGGCACCATAGATGACTTCCACCCGCTCAATGAAAGCCGGATCGATGGTGAAGGCGCTGCGCTGGCCGTTGCGCAGGGGGGTGGATTGAGAGATGCCGTCCAGCATGTAGAGCGGGGTACGACCCCGTAAGGTCACGCCGTTGCTGCTCATCTTCTGATGGGGCGGGGTCAGACTGGGCACCAGAAAGCTCAGGCTGTCCAACAGGCTGGTGCTGACCGCAAGTTGCTGATCCAGTTGTTCTTTATCGATGACCTTCACCGTATTCGGGATGGCAGTGATGGGCTTTTCAGTGCGGTCCGCGGTTACGGTCACCGGCTGTAAAGAGGTGGTGTCTGAAGCTCGCAGGTCAGCTGCGACCGTGCACAGCACAACGGAAGGCAGGATCTGGTGAAGTTTTGGCATGATGTCAGGTGGTCCCCGGGTTTGGCAATCCAGAACAGAAATGTCTCAAAAAGGGGCACACCATAGCGATAATGATATGTAATTGCAAATGAGAATTGTTGTTCTTTGTGGCGACTGCAGGTACCGGCTTTCGCATTATTGGCGTTGCCACCGAGAGTGGGTGCGCAGGTTTGCGTATCGGCTGTCTATTTTATTGGTCTACCCCGCTGCGGAAGTGCTGTCGGCGTTGTCCAAACCTTGATTCTTGGATAATGAACCTGGAATCGTTCATGAAAACGGGAGCTTTTTATGTCTATAAAATACGCATTGCCAGGGTTGGCGTTGTTGGCGTCCGCCTGCACAGTCACCCCGATCAAAACTGTGGAGCCGGTGGCATCCAGCGGGATCTGGAAAAACGGTGTGATGTTCATCGAATCCCGGCAACCGGATTCCGTTGTGTTGGTGGGCTATTCCCAATACAGCAAAGACGGCTACGCCTTCGAGGCCGTAATCACCAACAATGGTCCGCAACCGGTGCTGTTTGAACCCGCCAATATTCAATGCCGGCAATTCAGCGACAGCGATGAAATGGTACGGGAAGAACCTGTGCTGGACCCGGAACTCAAAATCGCCCAACTGACCCGTGATCTGCAAAGTGAGGAAGAAGAACCACTGGGCTTTGCCTTGCTCAACCTGGCGGATTCCACAGTGGATCTGTTCGATGGCCCGGACACGCCGGAACAGGCGCAGGCCAGACTGGAAGAGGAGCAGTTTGAGGCAGACCAGGAGGCGCGCATTGCCAGGCTTAAGGCAGAGCAAGAGAAATACATGAAAGAGCTGCTGCGCAAGCATCAACTGGAACCGGGTGAAGTGATCGTGGGAAAACTGGTGTGCCCCGGCTTGAGCGCCAAAGCCAGCAAGCTTCAGTTGCAGATCCCGGTGGGGGATAGCCGCCACGAAATCGATTGGCGTACGGCGGTGAAAAGTTCTTAGGTGCGTGAGGCCCGCTGTTCGCGGGCCTTTTTATGATCGTTTATTACAGAGGGCGTCTATATCAGAGTGCGTCTATAACACCGGGCGGCACGTCATGACTCTACCCTAACCACTCCCCCTGCTGTTGCTCAAACGGCACAAACTCCAACCCCGGATAATCTGCAGCCTGGTGGCTCAGGTAATTGGTGTTAAGAATAAATTCCCGCATGATGTAGCGTTCAAAGGTGATGGTGGGTTCGTTGGTGTCAAAAATTTCCTGCAGGGAAAAGCTGGACGTGCCGGTGCGAATCACATCCTTGTGTACGATCATATTGGCAAACTGCTGCAGCGCGTTGCCGCTGAAATCAAACGCAGGAAAACGTTTCCGGATGGTGTTCATCACCAGCGTGCTGCTGGAACCCGGGTTGTCGAAAAAGTGGGAAAAAACCAGGGGTGACGCGGCTATGGCAACCACGGCGCCACAACTGCTCTGCAGAAAAAAACGTCGGTTCACTGACATAGTAGCCTCCTAAATTCTCAAGCCTAGATATTGGTGCTTTGCGGAACCAGGTCCGGGTGCAGGTAATGGTATTGCTGATCCGGGGGCAGATGGCCATTGCGTTCTTCGATGGTAATCCGGATCGCCTCCAGTGCCTGCTGAAAATGCTGGATGGCCGGTTGCACGCGGGGATCGTCGAAGGCGTCGTCTGCAAAGCGGCCCAGCTTGGTGAAGTGAATGGAAGCCAGCACCATCATCACATTCATCTGCATCATGGCCTGGTGTTTGGGCGGCAGAAACTCCATGAAGTAACCTTTATTGGTGTTGCCGGGTACCGGTGTGGGCCGTGATACGGTGGCGGGGCAGATGGTGGCGTTGGAGTAATAATGCCCCTGAGGAAAATTCACTGCAGCGTGGTGAACGGAGGCGCTGTAAATGATGTAGGCAATGATGTTGGTCAGGTCATCCAGGCTGTTCAATGTGCCGAAGTTCAGGCCTTTGATGCTGCCGGGGCTGGTGCCGATATCCAGGTCACCGGTGAGTTCGTGCCACCATTCCCCCAGCTCGCCACCGTAGTCCGTGTCCAGATCCTGGATCAGGTCGGCGTCGGATGCATAGAACACAGACAAGTACTCTTGCACGTATTGGTGGATGGCATCCCAATACAACACCACGTCATCACGATACGGATAATAGGGCAGGTCGGCCACATCGCGGTTGGCCAGATCCACTCGAGGCCTGCGTGACAGCAAATCCGTTTCATAAATGGATTTGGCGGCGGCCTGCCGGAAGGCTTCAATATCGCTGGACATGTACTGATCCAGGTTGCCCAGATTGATCACCAGTACCTGACGGGCAAAATTGTTGATGGCCAGGGTGCCCAGCAAATGCGGCGCCAGCAAAGCGTGAACCGGATGCTGTTTGGGCAGGCAACGTTGGGTGACCATGCTGACGGTTTCCATCAGGTAGTGGGCCAGCCCCAGGTGCTCAAAATGTTCATGGTAAATCTGGCTGGAACAGCCGACTGCAGCTTTCGCCACTTCCCAGCTCCAGTCGGCGTTGGATTCGTCCGCACCCGGTGTCATGGCGTTGGGCATGTGGGGCACAAAAATCGGGTCCCAGTGCTCGGGGTTGCGATCGTTCTGCCGCATCTGGATGGCAATGGGCAGCAGGCGCGGATTGTCATCGGTGGTGACCGCATACAGGCTGATGGGCGCAAACACAAAACGCTTCTCGAAGGAAAACGCGCCGGGGTTGGCGCCGGGAATGTGGGCGATCATGGAAAAGTCCTGCACATACAGGCGGTGTTCCAGGGCCATGGTTTCCAGGCTGGTATCGCCCGTGAGAGTGAAGGGGGAGTTGTCCAGAAAGATGTCATCGGTGACCGGAAAGCCGCTGTTGCGGTAATCGTTCAGCAGGCTCAGGTCCACCCGTTTGATGACGTTGGGGCAGGGGCCAGCCACCGCCTGCCGGGCAAAAAATGCGTCGCTGAACAGTTCATCGCCCTGGCCCCGTACATCCTGGTTGGACCAGTTCTGATACAGGTCCAGGTATTCGCTAATCTCGCGGGTGGCGCCGGACTCGGACACCACGGAACTCAGCTGTGCGTAGTACGCGCTGATGTTTTCCATGGTGGGGTCGTCCGCCAGCTGGTCTTCCAACGCCCAGAGATCCCCCAGGGTATCACGGCGTACCTTGGCCACGCGGGTTAACAAAAACGAATTGTAGAAGATGTTGGCCGCGAGCTTGGCAACCCGGTTGAGCAGTTTGGGCTGGTACTGACTGGGCGGGGTCAGGGATCTGTCTTCGATTCGGGAAAAGGCCTCGCCGATGGGAAGTGCGCGGGGCGCCCGGATGTGCTGGGTTTCTCCGATGCGGGTGTGGTATTGGTAAATCTGTTTGGATTCGGTTAATTGTGCCTGACGATCGGCGCGCTCCAGGGCGGATGCCTGGTGGGGTAACGAATAGGGCATCATTCAACTCCATGACTGCATGAATGTACAAAATCCATATTGGTTGCAGAGCCATGGTAGTAACGGAGTGACTGAGGGGTCAATGGCAAAAAGGTTTCAGTGGGTGGATATTGGTAAAAAGAAAGGCCACTTTGCCCGGCATGGGACAAAGTGGCCTTGGGAGTTGTCGCGTTATTCAGTCCGTTGAAGCTTAATAGAGCACGCGGCAGCGAATGGTGCCTTCCACTTCTTTCAGTTTTTCCAGTGCCAACTCGCTGTGGGCTTTGTCGATATCAATCACCACATAGCCGATCTTGTTGTTGGTTTGCAGGTACTGACCGCAGATGTTGATGTTGTTGTCGGAGAACAGACGGTTGATGTTGGACAGCACACCGGGCACGTTGTGGTGAATGTGCAGGATACGGTGCACGTTATCGTGAATCGGCAGTGCGACTTCGGGGAAGTTCACTGCGGAAATGGTGGAGCCGTTGTCGCTGTACTTGATGAACTTTTCCGATACTTCGCCACCGATGTTCACCTGGGCTTCCAGGGTGCTGCCGCCGATGTGCGGGGTCAGGATGACGTTGTCGAATTCCCGCAGGGGTGACACAAATTCTTCATCATTACCACGGGGTTCCACCGGGAACACGTCGATGGCGGCCCCCAGGATTTTTTTCTCACCGAGTGTGTGCGCCAGGGCATCGATGTCCACCACCGTACCACGGGAGGCATTGATCAGGATGCTGGTGGGCTTCATCTTCGCCAGTTGGTCTTTGCCGAACATGTATTTGGTGGCGGCGGTTTCCGGTACATGCAGGCTGACGATATCGGCCTGTTCCAGCAGTTCGTCCAGCGTATTTACCTGGGATGCGTTGCCCAGGGGCAGCTTGGTGACCACGTCGTAGAATTTCACTTTCATGCCCAGGTTTTCGGCGATGACGCTCAACTGGGAGCCGATGTTGCCGTAACCGATGATGCCCAGGGTTTTGCCGCGGATTTCAAAGCTGTTGGTGGCGGTCTTCTGCCAGCCACCCCGGTGGCACACGGCGTTCTTTTCCGGAATGCCGCGCAGCAGCAGGATGGCTTCTGCCAGAACCAGTTCCGCCACCGAGCGGGTGTTGGAGAAAGGCGCGTTGAATACTGGAATACCACGGGCCAGGGCGGCGCTCAGGTCCACCTGGTTGGTGCCGATGCAGAAGCAGCCCACGGCAATCAGTTTTTGCGCCGCTTCAAAGATCTCTTCGGTGAGCTGGGTGCGGGAACGGATGCCGACAAAGTGAGCGTCAGCAATCTTCTCTTTCAGCTGGTCTTCCGGCAGGGAGGTTTTCAGGTATTCGATGTTGCTGTACCCGGCCCGCTCGAAGTTCTCAACGGCTGATTGGTGGACGCCTTCCAACAACAGAATGCGGATTTTGCTTTTATCCAGAGAAGTCGTGCTCATGCTGTTTACTCGTATCAAATTGGGGTAGCTTTGAGGGCGGCTATGGTATCATATCGCATCGAAAACGCAGTCCCGCGCCGTGAAAAGATCCGTGAAAATCTCGCATGGTGGTGTGAAATTCCCTAATGGATGCACTTCCGGATTGCCTGCCCAAGGGGCGTGTGACCGCTCGGTTCGCCTCAATATTCTGAATAACCAGCTGTAAATAAAGAGAAAACCATGACCGACACCAACCAGATCATTGCCGGATTGAGCCAGCTTGTGGACGCGGGCCGTTTACTTACCGATGCCGACAGCCTCAAGCATTACGGTTGCGACTGGACCAAGAAGTACGAACCCCAACCCCTGGCCATTGTGTTGCCGAAAACCGTGGAGCAGGTGCAGGCCGTTGTGCGCTATGCCAACGAGCAGCGCCTGGCCCTGGTGCCCTCCGGCGGGCGCACCGGCCTCAGTGCGGCGGCGGTGGCGGCTCATGGTGAAGTGGTGGTGGCGTTTGATTTGATGAATAAAATCAATGGCTTCAACCCCATTGATCGCACTGTGCAGTGCCAGGCCGGAGTGGTCACTGAGCAACTGCAGCATTTTGCGGAAGAAAATAACCTTTACTACCCCGTGGACTTTGCCTCCGCCGGCTCCAGTCAGTTGGGGGGCAATATCTCCACCAACGCCGGCGGCATCAAGGTGATCCGCTACGGCATGACCCGCGAGTGGGTGAAGGGCCTGAAGGTGGTCACCGGCAAGGGGGATTTGCTGGACCTGAACGTGGGTCTGGACAAGAACGCCACCGGTTATGATTTCCGTCACCTGTTTATCGGCGCCGAGGGCACCCTGGGTTTTATTGTTGAGGCCACCATGAAACTGGCCCGCAGCCCCAAGAACCTCACTGTTCTGGTGTTGGGGGTGCCGGAATTCCGCGCCATCATGAAGGTGCTGGAGACGTTCCAGAGCCAGATCGACCTGACCGCATTTGAGTTTTTCTCCGACAAGGCGGTACAACTGGTGACCGAGCACCAGGACGTGCCCCGTCCGTTCGAAGCCGCTACTCCGTACTATGCGCTGCTGGAATTTGAAGCCCCCACCGAAGACGTACTGGAACAGGCCATGAGCCTGTTCGAGCACTGTGTAGAGGAAGGTTGGGTTCTGGATGGGGTCATCAGCCAGAGTGAAACCCAGGCGGCCAACTTGTGGCGTCTGCGGGAAGGCATCAGCGAAACCATTGCGCCATTCACGCCCTACAAAAACGACGTGTCTGTGCTGGTGTCGAAAGTGCCGGATTTTCTGGAAGAGATCGATTCCATCGTCAGCAATCAATACCCGGATTTTGAGATCGTCTGGTTCGGTCACATCGGCGACGGTAACCTGCACCTGAACATCCTGAAACCCCAGGCCCTCAGCAAAGAGGAATTTTTCCAGCGTTGCGAACAGGTGAATACCCAGGTGTTCGAAACCGTGCAGAAATACCATGGCAGTGTGTCCGCCGAGCACGGGGTGGGCATGACCAAAAAGCCCTATCTGCAGTACACCCGCAGCGCGGCGGAGATTGATTACATGCGGGCGGTGAAACGCAGCTTTGACCCCAACAACATCATGAACCCCGGCAAGGTCTTTGATCTGTAGCCGGTGTTGAGTCCGGGGGCCATTATGATTAAACATATTGTGATGTGGAAACTGCTGGATCAGGCCGAGGGCAACAGCAAAGCGTACAATGCGCAACTGGCCAAAACCAAACTGGAAGCCTTGAACGGCAAAGTGCCGGGTTTGTTGAAGCTGGAAGTGGGCATCGACTTTTCCGCTACCGAGACCTCCATGGACCTGCTGCTGTATTCCGAATTTGAAGACCGCGCCGCCCTGCAACGCTATCAACAACACCCGGAGCACGTGGCGGTGTTTCCCTTTATGCAAGCCATCCGCAGCGAGCGCCGGGTTGTGGATTACGAAACCGATTGAACAAAAAACCGATTGAACAAAAGAAGGCCCCATGAACGATCAGCAGATGGCGTATCAACATACCCTCAATGGTGAATCCCTGGATCTGCCCCTGGGCAAAGTGGTGTGTGTGGGCCGTAACTACGCCGCCCACGCCCGGGAACTGAATAACCCGGTGCCCACTACGCCCATCCTGTTCATCAAACCCGCCACCGCCGTGGTGCCGTTCGCGGGTGAGATTGCCATTCCCAAACAACAGGGCGAATGTCATCACGAGCTGGAAATGTCGGTGTTGATCGGTAAGTCGCTGCGGCATGCCAGTGAAGCCGAAGCGCAAGCTGCGATCCTCGGCTTCGGCCTGGGCCTGGATCTGACCCTGCGGGATCTGCAAGCCAAACTGAAAGAAAAAAGCCATCCCTGGGAGGTTGCCAAGAGTTTTGACGGCGCCTGCCCGTTGTCGGTGTTTGTACCCGCAACCGCGTTGAGTGATCCGTTGCATACCGAACTGAGCCTGCAGGTGAATGGAGTGTCGCGCCAGCAGGGCAATACCGCCGACATGATTACGCCGCTGTATGGGTTAATCGCGTATATGAGTCGTTACTTCACCCTGCAACCTGGGGATGTGGTGCTGACCGGGACCCCGGCCGGGGTGGGGCCGCTGCAGGTCGGTGATCAATTGATTGCCCGGCTGGGGGCAGCCGCGGATGCCCTGTTGGAGTGCCGCGCCCGGGTGAGCTAGACGGTGCAGGCCGATGCAGACGGTTTGCAGGGATCGTCTCATTGCGGAACGAATTCTGTGTGATCTGGATCATCGAGTTTTGCACCGGGTTGGGTTATACCTAATAACAATCACAGGGAGGGCACTATGCTGACACTCAAGCTCAAGGAAACCATGAAAGGCTGGTTGGAACTGAACGCCTCCCACCAGAAGGAGCCGCTGGAATTTTCCATTGATGTGACGTTCATGCATCGCCTTAAACTCTGGAAACCGCAGCCGTTCCTGGGGTCGATCACGCTGTCCCAGCGTCATGTCACCACCGAAACCCACGGCTATTTCACCCTTCAGCCCGGTGGCCCCCGTTATGAACTGTGGTTCGATCTGCCGGGGGTGGGGCCAGTGGAGGCCAAGGGTGAAAAGTCATACGATCTGATGAATCTGAAAGAATCCCTGACCATGTGCCCGCTGACGTTGTATCAGAACGGCCAGGCCATCGGTTACATTGAAGTGGCCTATGAGGATTCCCTGGTCACCTTTCCATTGAAAGCGTTTCGGCTTTCCCGTTATGTCACTATTTGAGTAAATCATGAGGTTTTAAGACCATGGACAGTTTCACGGACGCGGCCAGACTGGACCCTTATGTGGATCAGCGGCGCGCCATGAATGAATGCCGTTATCTGCACCACGCGGCAGGGCATTACGAAAGCTATTTTTTGCGGGCCAATCACCCCAGCCGCCCTTTGGCGTTCTGGCTGCGTTACACGATTTTTGCGCCCAAGGGCCATGCCGAACACAATCTGGGTGAGTTATGGGCCATCCTGTTTGATGGCGAAAGCAAACGCATTGTGGTGGCCAAAGAATCCTGCCCCCTGGCGCAATGCCAGTTTGATAACGGCCAGCTTAACGTACTGCTGAAGCAGTCCCGCCTGCGCCCCGGGGTGGCCATTGGCGAAGCCAAACAGGGTCGTAACCGGATCGAATGGGATCTGTCCTACCAGCCTGGTGATGAGCCGGTGTACCTGCTGCCGGAATCCCTCTACGACACGCCCCTGCCCAAAGCCAAGGCACTGGTGGCCAACCCCAATGCGGTGTTCCGGGGCACGTTGCGGGTCAACGGTGAAACCATCGTGGTGGATCATTGGGTGGGCAGTGAAAATCACAACTGGGGCAGCCAGCACACCGACGAGTACGCCTGGGGTCAGGTGGCCGGGTTTGACAACGACAGCGACGCCTTTCTGGAATGCGCCACGGTACGTGTGCGACTCGGCCCGATCAAATCACCGCGCATCACCATGCTGGTCTGCCGGGTGGCGGGGGAGACCTATGTAATGAATAATTTACTGCGGGCGGCGCTGGCCAAGGGGCGCTATGAGTATTTCAATTGGGAATTCGAAGCCCGCAATCAACAGGCCCGCATCCGGGGGGTGATCAGTGCGCCCAAACACTACTTTGTTGGGCTCACCTATCACAATCCGCCCGGTGGCTCACACACCTGCCTCAACAGCAAGCTGGCCCAGTGCCGGCTGACCATCACGCCCAAAGACAAGGCCGAGATCAAGCTGCACACCGAGCATCGTGCCGCCTTTGAAATTCTCACCGACGATCACCACCACGGTGTGCCTATAGTAGCGTAACGGGCTCAGAGAAAGCGGTTCAGTTGCTCCCCGGCCTCGGCGTTGTGCTGGCGAATGCTATGGACCGCAGTACCAAACCACTGGTCGGTTTTCACTGGCCCCAGCACTTCACAACAGGCCACGTAAATCACGGTGAAAAAGTCCTGTAGCGCGCGGTCATCAAAGCGGGCCAGGTATTGCGGGTTATCCGACAGCAGATACTGGGCCAGCAGATCATAGCTGCCGTTGACGAAGCGCTTGCCCAGCTGTTTGGCCAACTGTTCATGCAGCTGCTTGCGTTGGCCCACCGAGGCCTTGCGCATCAGTTCCGAGATCAGGCAGTGCAGCGCCAGTTGCGACTCGGTGGGCTTCAGGTCAAACACGGCGCTGGCGGTTTTGGCGCGGGCCCGTTCCAGCAGCGGCATGGGGTCCGGCGCCAGGTCGTGGGAGCGCCGCACCAACACTTCCATCAGGCGACGCCGGATGTGTTTGGTATCCATTTTCTGTTCGAACAAATGGCCAATGCGGGTCAGGTATTCGTGGATGGCGATGGAGGGTTTGCCCTTGTGATGTTCTTCGAACACCAGCAGTGCTTCGATGATCTGATCCTCGTTCAACCATTCCTGGAGCACCGTATAGATGGCGCGACGCTGTAATACGTGTTGCTGATCCATGCTGATCGCTCCTATCCGGCCAGGGGTTTATGCAGGGGCAGGCGGTCAAACTCCGGATAGCCCCGCTCCGCGTGTTCGCTGTAGTCCAGACCCCGTTGTTGATCCAGGTTGGAGGCGCGCAAACCGATCAGCCTTTCCAGCAGCCAGTAGGCGATAAACGCCGTGGGGAAGGCCCACAGGAAGGCCACCGCACAACCAATGGCCTGCACCCAGAGCTGCTGCAGGTTGAACAGGTCCCCTTCCATGAAAAAGCCGGCGGCCAGCGTGCCCCAGACCCCGGCAAAACCGTGCACGGGGATGGCGCCTACGGCGTCATCCAGTTGCAGCAGCTCCAACAGGTAGCTGCCGATGATGACCAGAACACCGCCCACCAGACCAGTGATGACCGCGTAGGTGGGGGACATGGTGGCGCAGCCGGCCGTGATGGCCACCAGGCCGCCGAGACTGCCGTTGATGGTGTGGGTGAGCAGCACCGGCTTGCGGGTCAGGGTCTGGGCCAGGAAGGTGCCCACGGCTCCGGCACAGGCCGCCAGATGGGTGTTGAGGGCGATCTTGCCCAGGCTGCTGTCCGCCTGCAGGGTGCTGCCGGCATTAAAGCCGAACCAGCCCAGCCAGAGGATGAATCCGCCCAGGGCTACATTGTTCAGGTTGTGGCCGGGGATGAGGCGGGCCACACCGGTTTCCGGATCAAAGCGGCCCAGGCGGGGGCCCACCACCATGATACCGGCCAGGGCACACCAGGCGCCCACCGAGTGCACGACGGTGGAACCGGCAAAATCCACAAAGCCCAGCTCCGACAGCCAGCCCTTGCCGCCGAAGAAACCACCCCAGACCCAGCTGCCAAACACCGGGTAGATGAAGCCGGTAATGATGATCGCCCCTACCAGGTAGCCGGAGTAACGGGTGCGCTCCGCCATGGCACCACTGGCAATGGTGGTGGCGGTGGCGGCAAACATGATCTGGAATAACAGGAAGGTATAGGACCACTCGTCACTGAATTGGGGCAGCCAGTGGCTGGCGCCGAAAAAGCCGGTCTGGTTGAGGCCGAACATAATGCCGAAGCCGAAGGCCCAGAACACCATGCTGCCCAGGCACACATCCATGTAATTCTTCATCACCACGTTGACCGCGTTCTTGCTGCGGGACATCCCGCTTTCCAACAGGGCAAAGCCGGTCTGCATAAAAAACACCAGGGCGGCAGCCACCACCAGCCAGACGGTGTTCACCGGTTCATCACCGACAGCGGCCCAGGTATCCACAGGTAAAGCCGCGAGCGCCAGCACTGTAAATCGTTTCATTGGGGGAAACCTCAGTTCAAATGTGGAATAAAAAGGCGAGATCTTATTACTGAGCGCGATTTGTTCAGCAATCTTTATGCCAGGGAATTTTTCAGGCTCTGGAAACGGGAATATTGCTCTTGAATTGCTTGATTTTGTTGTGGTAGGGAGAAAAGAAAGGTGCATGATGAGGCCCCATGCACCAAATCTAACCCATTGATGATGGCGTATAGTCTCACTTTCTGTGGTAGTTTTGGCCATCATGGCTGATGGGTTAGGCCATCCTCACCCTATACAGCCTGTGTTACCTTCTCGCCACCAATCCAAGTTGTAGGGGGAAACATGAAAAAGCGCATGAATGTACAGAAAGAAATTGAACGGCTGGACCCGAAAGCGGACTGCCAGCGCATCGTTTTTCTCACTTCGTACCTGGAATTCCCCTGGGATATGACCCGCGCCCTGGAGCTGGCCCTGTTCCGCACCTTTGCGGTGCCTTCGATCTCCGCGTTGCTGGATCGAACCGGCGAGTTCAGCAATGACACCCTGCGTCGCTATGATGACACCTCCATCATCGTCAATGAGGTGATGATCAACGGCTATGACTCGGAGCGGGGCGGTGCCTTCATCAAGCGTATGAACCGCATGCACGGGCAGTATGAAATCAGCAATGATGATTTTCTGTATACCCTGTCCACCTTTATTTATGAGCCCATTCGCTGGATCAATAAGTTTGGCTGGCGCCCGCTGTATCAGAACGAATGCCTTGCCTTGTATCATTTCTGGAGCGCGGTGGGCGAGCGTATGCGCATCCAGGATATTCCGCCGACTTATGAAGCATTTGAGCAGTGGAGCCTGGATTATGAGAACAAGATGTTCGCCAATATCGATGCCACGCAGCGGGTGGCTAACTGCACCCGGGATCTGCTGCTCAGCTTCTACCTGCCCAAGTCGCTGTGGAAGACCGCGGAGCCAGCCGTCTATGCCCTGATGGATGAACCCCTGTTGACGGCCATGAACTACCCGCTGCCCAGTCCGGCCACCCGCCGTCGGGTGGAGGCCGCCCTGCGGGTGCGGGCCAAGCTGATGCGGTTGCTGCCCAAGCACAAGAATCCGCAGGTGATGACCTTCCAGCAGTTTCCCACGCATCCGGACGGCTATACGGTAGAGGATATCGGGCCTAAATCCCTTCGGGAAAAATGGGGCAAAAGCGCCTGATCTCCAGCTGCTGACCGTTCATCCGATCACCGGCACCTGGTGGCCCCAGGTGCCCGCTTTTTAACCGTGACTTTCCTGGGGTTAACTATACTGAATTGGTAAACCAGCCGTTCCAGTGGTATCGCCAATGCAGTTCAATTGTGCCTCAGGTTGGGTATCTCTTTGTTTTCTGTTGGGAGTTTTGCTCCTGCTCGCCTCTGGTGCCCGTGCAGACGACATCGGCTGGCAGTCTACAGAGGAGCCCCTGACCCTTTCGCCCTTCACCCCTACTGTGAAACTCGGTAGCCGGATTCGCTATGTGGTGTCTGATCTGGACACGCCGGAGGCGCTGGCTGCGATTCCCGCTGCCGACTGGCAGGAGAATTCGGGCAACACCATCAGCCTGGGCTTTCAGAGTGAGTCCCATTGGTTTGTAATGGATTTGCGCACCGCGGGCGATGTGTCCCGCTACTGGATTCTGGAACTGGGCAACCCCATGATCGACCACGTCTGGTTGTATCTCTACGAGGGAGAGCGCCGCTTGCAGCATTGGCACGCGGGTGATGCGCTGCCATTTGCGCAACGCCCACTGGAGGCGGCGCGGCTGCAGTTTCCGTTGGAGTTGCAAGCGGATCGTGATTATCGCCTCTACATGAAAGTGAGCAGCACCGAGGCTCTGGAGCTGCCGTTAACGATATCGGAGCATTTTTATCATACCTTCATGACCGACCGCCGCTCCCTGGTGGATGGAATCTTTCATGGCTTCCTGATCATCATGGCAGCCTATTCCCTGGCGATTTATGTAATTCTGCGGGACAAGTCCTATCTGTTATATGCCTGCTACGTGACGTCGATGCTGATGTTTTTTCTCAGTCAACAGGGTTTGCTGTACGAATATCTGTTCCCGGGCGTGCCCTGGTTGCAACACTATTCCGTGCCCTTGATGTCATTGTTGATCTATATGTCGGTGGCGGCGTTTTTTGGCACTTTCCTCAGTTTCGGCCAGCACTTTCCGGTGCTGTGGCGGGTGTACCTTTCCATGTTGGGTTTTCACGGAATGTTGTGCCTGGGGCTGGCGTTCTTCCCCTATCAAACCATGGTGAGCATGATGGCCATGAACGTGGCGCTTTCCATGGTGCTGGGTGTGATGGGGATCTGGCGTCTGTCGCTGCATGGCTCGCGCCCGGCTCAGATCGTGATGGCGGGCTGGGGTATGCTGTTCACGTTTATCCTGCTGTTTGTCTGCAGCCGCATGGGCATCTTCTATAACGATTTCCTGGCCACTTATGGGCTGCGCATCGGGGTGTCCCTGGAAATCCTGATTTTCTCCTTTGCGCTGTCGTTCCGCATTAATCAGGAACGGCAGGAGAAGGAGTGGGCGTTGAACAAAATCAACCTGGAGCGGGTGGAACGCATCCGCGCCCAGGAACTGGCCCTGCAGCGGGAGATCGAGGCAAGCCAGGCCAAGGAGCAGTCTTTGCAGTTGGAAATCCAGCATCGTGAAAGCCTGGAGCACGTGGTGGAGGAGCGCACAGCCGATCTGGCGCGCACTTTGCTCGATCTGGAAAAGGCCAATCAGGAGCTGGAACAGCTCAGTTCCAAAGACGGGCTCACCGGGCTGTTCAATCGCCGCCTGTTTGATGTTCAGTTACAAGCTATGTGGCAACAATTACAGCGCAAGCAACAACCACTGGCTCTGCTGTTGCTGGATGTGGACCACTTCAAACAGGTCAACGATACCCTGGGTCACCTCTGCGGGGACATGGTATTGCGGGAACTGGGTGCTTTATTGTCCTCTCTGCTGCACCGGCCCACGGATGTCATCGCCCGTTATGGCGGGGAGGAATTTGCCGTGTTGCTGCCGGAAACGCCGGTGGACGGTGCCCGTCATGTTGCCGAGATGATCGTACAGGCGGCGGCGGACAAGCTCTATGTCTGGGAAGGGGAAACCCTGCGCGTTACCGTCAGTGTCGGCGTCCATATGTTGATACCGCAACCGGACCTTGACCAGGATCAATTGGTGCAAGGCGCAGATCAGGCACTCTACCAGGCAAAACACCACGGCCGTAATCGATGTGTGGTCTATGGCGATAAGGGGTCTGTCGCCCAAACAGTGCCGCTGGCGAGGGGGCAGTAACCCGCGGGGGCGAGGTAATATCAACTGGTAGGGATATCGAGAGGGATATCGAGGAGAGACATTGTGCCCAGGATGATGCTCTTCAAATGGGCCTTGATTGCAGCCTTGATCGGGGTATTCATGATCACCAGCTGGGCGGCGCTGGACACGGGTATCCACCTTACCAGCGATTACGAATTCTGCACCCGCTGCCACTCCCATCAACCCATTGGCACGTCCTACCGGGAAGACCTGCACGGTGGCAACAATCCCGCCGGTTGGCGTGCCAGCTGCAGTGACTGTCATATTCCCCACGACAATGCGCTCAACTACCTGTGGGTGAAAGCCGTCCATGGCGTGGTGGACCCCACCATGGAAATCCTGCAAGACCCCCTGGACATCGATTGGCACGGCAACCGGCAAAACCGGGAGCGGTATGTCTATGACAGCGGCTGCCTGCAGTGCCACAAATTCATTCAGCAAACCTCCATGGCCAATCGGAAAGCCTTCCTGCCCCATCGAAAATATTTCAGTGGTGAGGAAACCGGGCTGCGCTGTGTGAGCTGTCACAATCACGTGGGCCATGCCAATTTGGGCTTGCACCTTGAGGAACAGGGTTGGGAGAGAAGCCATGATCAATAGATGTGTGCGTATGTTGCTGTTATGCGTAACCGTAACGATGCCCGTTATCGCATTGGCATCGCAAAGCCTGGCGCAAGTGAAAACGCTCGATATGGCGCGGGATATTTCCAGCATCGGCCAAGAGTGCATTCGCTGTCATCAACAGGAAAGCCCGGGGCAGGTGGCAGACTGGAAGATGAGCCGGCACGCCCACGCCGGCGTCAGTTGCATCGACTGCCATGCGGTTGCCAAAGACTCGCCCATGGCCACCCAGCATGAATCCCTGGTGGGAACCGATGTGTTTGTGACAGCATTGGTTTCCCCGGCGGTGTGCGGCCGCTGCCATGTGGATGCCAAAAAACAGTTCGACAGCAGCGGCCACTTTCGTGCCTATCATCAGATTATCCCCAAGGATAACCTGCATGCCCTGACCAACGTGCACGAAGGCCAGAACCATCCTGAGCTGAAAGGCGCCCCCAATGAAACCGGTTGCATGCAGTGTCATGGCACCCGCATCGAGCTGGACGAAAACAACCGGCCCACGCCGGAAACCTGGCCCAACAACGGCATGGGGAACATCTATCCCGACGGTTCCACCGGCAGTTGCACCGCCTGTCACAGTCGCCACACATTTGATATTGCGGAAGCGCGCAAGCCCAATGCCTGTGCCTCCTGCCATCTGGGGCCGGATCACCCCAATATCGAAATCTACAACAACTCCAAACACGGCCATATTTTCAATACCAACTCTGACGATTGGCGTTGGGACACCGCACCGGATGCCTGGGAGCCCGGTGACTATCGTGCGCCGACCTGTGCCACCTGCCATATGAGCGGCATCGGTGAACTGAGCGTCACCCACAACGTCAGTGAGCGGTTGTATTGGAACCTGTGGGCCAAGGAATCCAAGGTACGGGGATCGGATGATGTGCTCAGCCCGCTGTTGGGTGACGGGCCGGCTGGGCGTAAAAAAATGAAGTCCGTCTGCAACAACTGCCACAGCCCCAGGCACACCGATGGTTTCTTCGCGCAGGGCGATAAGGCGGTGAAGTTGTACAACGAAGCCTATTACCAACCGGCCACCAAAATGCTCAACGAGTTAAAAGAGAAGAAACTGTTGAAAGACAATCCCTGGGCCGACGCGTTCCAGATCAAGTATTACTATATGTGGCACCACGAAGGCCGTCGGGCCCGCCAGGGAGCCATGATGGGGGCTGCGGATTATGCGCACTGGCACGGTTTCTTTGAGTTGCAGCAGGATCTGTACGAAATGCAGATGATCTATCAGAAACGGTTGGAGACGGGCAAGATCGAAGACTAGTCCCGGCAGGCAAACGCGCTTCATGTTGTGCCTAAGGTCTGCCGTAACGATGGCACAGCCAGGTCGATGAACGCTCTTACTTTCGCCGGCAGGTTACGCCCTTGAGGATGTACAATGCTCACCGGAATGGGGGGGCCTTCAAACGCGGTCAAAATGGGTTGCAATGCGCCTGCGGCCACCTGGGCTGCGGCCTGATAGGAGAGCACCCGGGTGATGCCGTGACCGGCCACGGCGGCGGCAATCACCGAATCATTGGTGGTGCTGCTGAACACCGGGGTGGCGCGCAGGGTGATCTCGTTGTCGCCCTGATAGTAACGCCACTGGGGACCACGACTGCCGGCGGTGGAGGCAATCAGCCGATGCTGATACAGGTCCTCGGGCACTGCAGGCTCCCCATGGTGTTGTAAATACTGCGGCGCGGCGTAGGTTTTCATGGTCACTGTCCCCAGCTCAATGGCGCGCATGGAGGAATCCGGTAAGGCGCCGATCCGAATGCCCACATCAATGCCTTCCTCAATCAGATCGGTGATGCGATCCACAAACAGCGCGGACACCGTCACGTTTTCGTAACGATCCTGAAACGCAGTCATCACCGGAGTGACGTGCAGGCAGCCGAACATGGCCGGTGCCGTCACCACCAGATGACCGGACGGATTGCCGTGAATGCCCCTGATGGACTCTTCGGTGCTGGTGACATCGGCCACAATGCGGCGGGCGTCCTGCAAAAAGCGTTGCCCGGCCTCGGTCAGTCGCACCCGGCGAGTGGTGCGCAGCAACAGAATGACCCCCAGATGTTCCTCCAATTCGGCGACGGTGCGGGTGATCGCCGGAGCAGACAAGGCAAGTCGCCGTGCAGCGGCAGCAAAGCCCTGCTCCTCAGCCACGGCGATAAACACACTCATCGCTTTCAGCTTGTCCATGTCATTATTCCATTTTTCGAAATAGTTAATTGTTAGCGCTGGGTATTCTTAAGGCAAGCGATAGTTGAGATGATCCGGATATGCCTTTTTCACAAGCCTTCTCCACACAACTGAAACCGGGAGCACGCCATGGGACACCGATTTGCCGACCTGTTGTTTTCCCCCTCCGTTCAGGCGGTGCAGAGCGAGCAGGACAGTCGCCGTATCTACCAGCGCTGGGAAGGTGGGGCGGACTCCCATCAGCGCCTGGCGGAACGTGAAATTCAGTTTCTGCAGCAACGGGACAGTTTTTATCTGGCCAGCGTCAATCCGGAAGGTTGGCCCTATATCCAGCATCGCGGCGGACCCAAAGGGTTTCTCAAGGTACTGGATGCGCAACATATCGGGTTTGCCGATTACAGAGGCAACCGGCAATACATCACCACCGGCAACCTGCGTGAGAATCGACGGGTTGCAATGTTTTTGATGGATTATGCCAACCAGCGCCGGTTGAAACTGCTGGGGTATGCACAGGAAGTGGCACCGGAGTCTGACGCACTGGCTGAACTCTGTGACCCCGGTTACGGCGCCACACCGGAGCGGGGCTTCATTATTCAGGTGGCGGCCTTTGACTGGAACTGTTCCCAGCACATCGTGCCACGCTATGACCAGACTACCCTCGATTCTCTCATCGCCCAACACAAGGAGTTACCATGAGCACACTGAACATCCATCACCTGGGCCTGGCGGTTCGGGACCTTGACACCAGCACTGCATTCTTCACGGAAATTTTGGGATTCAAGGTGGTGCGGGAAAAACCGGATTACCCGGCCAAGTTCATCAGCAACGGGCAATGCGTGCTGACCCTGTGGCAGACCGATGCCGGTGCTGCGGATTTTAACCGACGCAGTGCGGTGGGGTTGCATCACTTTGCGCTGCGGGTGGACTCGGAAGCCAGCCTGCGTGAGCTCTATCAACAGGCCCTGGGCGTGAGCGGTGTGAGTGCGGATTTTGCGCCGGAACCACTGGGCGATAGCGGCGCCATGCACACCATATTCTATGAACCCGGTGGCATCCGCATTGAGTTGATCTGGACGGGTGAGTCCTGATTTTTTCATAATCCCAATATCGAGCCCAAGCCCGATCTCAGGCTTGGGCAAAGCACAGCAGGGGCGCTTTTCAAACAGGATGAGGGCAGCGGAGGCATTCTGGGTCAGGGGGAACGCCGGTTGCTTCTCGATTTACTTCTCGATGCTCTCCACACCCTGCTCGGTACCCAGCAACAGCACATCGGCGGCGCGGGCGGCAAACAGACCGTTGGTGACCACACCCACAATGTTGTTCAACTGGTGTTCCAGCTGAATCGGTTGGGCAATCTGCATATTGTGGATATCCAGGATGATGTTGCCGTTGTCGGTGACAAAGCCCTCACGGTATACCGGGTCACCGCCCAGTTTGACGATTTCCCTGGCCACGTGGCTGCGCGCCATGGGGATGACTTCCACCGGCAGGGGGAATGCGCCCAGCACCGGAACCTTCTTGCTGCCGTCAGCGATGCAGACGAACTTTTTCGCCACCGCAGCGATGATTTTCTCGCGGGTGAGGGCGCCACCGCCGCCCTTGATCAGGCACAGGTTGGGATCGGCTTCATCGGCCCCGTCCACATACACCGGAATATCGTCCACGGTGTTCAGGTCATACACGGGAATGCCGTGGCTTTCCAGGCGCTGGCGGGTGGCTTCGGAGCTGGCCACCGTGCCTTCAATGCGACCCTTGATCTCGGCCAGGTAGTCAATGAAGTAGTTGGCGGTGGAGCCGGTGCCCACGCCCACAATGGTGCCTTCCTCGACATATTGCATGGCGGCTCTGGCCACCGCCTGTTTCAGTTCATCTTGTGTCATGCTGCTGCCCCGCAGGAAAAATTTGGGGGAATTATAGGGGTTCAGGGGGCGAACAGATAGTGTATGCTTGCTGCGAAATGCGCCGATAACCGTTAGGAAACCAGCACCACCATGCCCATCCGCACCATCAAGAAGATCCTGCAGGCCCGCGTCTATGATGTGGCTGAGGAGACCCCGGTGGATCGAGCCCGATCCCTGTCCCGCCGCCTGAACAATAATGTGCTGTTGAAGCGGGAAGACCTGCAACCGGTGTTTTCCTTCAAGATACGGGGTGCCTACAACAAAATTGTGAACCTGAGCGATGAGGAAAAGTCCCGCGGTGTGATTTGTGCCTCCGCCGGTAACCATGCCCAGGGTGTGGCCCTGGCGGCGGCCCGATTGGGCATTAAGTCCGTGATCGTCATGCCCCGCACCACGCCGGAGATCAAAGTGAACTCGGTGCGTTCCCTGGGGGGCAAAGTGGTGCTGTACGGGGACGCCTACGACCAGGCCAAGGAACGGGCCGACAAGCTGATGGAGAAGCACGGCTACACCTTCGTGCACCCCTTCGATGACCTGGATGTGATTGCCGGGCAGGGTACTGTGGGCATGGAGATCCTGCGCCAGCACACTGGCCCCATGGAGGCCGTCTTTGTACCGGTGGGCGGTGGTGGCCTGATTGCCGGGGTGTCAGCTTACATCAAATACCTGCGGCCGGAGATCAAGGTGATCGGCGTGGAGCCCATCGATTCCAATTGCCTGCAGGCCGCCATGGCCGCCGGTCGTCGGGTGGTGCTGCCGGAAGTGGGTCTGTTCGCCGACGGGGTGGCAGTGAAGCAGATCGGCAAGGAGACCTTCCGCCTGGCCCACAAATATGTGGACGAAGTGATCACCGTCACCACCGACGAGATGTGTGCCGCCATCAAGGATCTGTTCGACGATACCCGCTCCATCAACGAGCCCGCCGGTGCCCTGGCGGTGGCGGGCCTGAAAAAGTATGTGGAGCGGGAAGGCTGCAAAGACGCCACCCTGTTGGCGATCTGCAGCGGTGCCAACGTTAATTTTGACCGCCTGCGCCATGTGGCAGAGCGGGCGGAGATCGGTGAACAGCGGGAAGCGGTGCTGGCGGTGACCATTCCGGAGCAGCCCGGCAGCTTCCGCCGTTTCTGCAAGACCTTGGGGCGCCGCTCCATTACCGAATTCAATTACCGCTATGCCTCAGCGGAGGCCGCCCATGTCTATGTGGGGGTGCAGACCGCCGGTCCCAAGGAGCGACTGGCGATCTGTGAGAGTCTGGTGGCCAAGGGCTATCAGGTGCAGGATCTTTCCCTCAACGAGATGGCCAAGCTGCACATCCGCCACATGGTGGGCGGGCACGGCCCCGACAATACCGTGGGTGATACCCGTGAAGTGCTGTATCGCTTTGAATTTCCTGAACGTCCCGGTGCGCTGATGGAGTTTCTGGGCAAACTGGGCCAGAACTGGAACATCAGCCTGTTCCACTACCGCAACCACGGCGCCGCCTTTGGCCGAATCCTGGTGGGGTTGCAGGTGCCAGCCCGAGAGCACCTGAAGCTGAAGCGTTATGTGCAGGGGCTCGGCTACCGGTATTGGGAAGAGAGCGACAATCCCGCCTACCATTTATTTTTGAAGTAAGTCATTGTTTTTGAGTTTGCATCTTTTCATAGATCGGGGGCCGTGGTAGCTTTCTCTCGGTTCCCGGGATTCCCGGTTTTCCAGGCGGCTAGCCGCCTCACAATAAAAAACTGCCCAATGTGATCGAAATGTGAGCTGATACTCACTTGGCAGCTGGCTCTCCTTAAGGGCTGGTCTATAGTTACGTTGAGAGCAGTTGTGTATACACGACGTTGACCAGAAAGTAATCAAGGTGAGCGCTTCTTCCCGACCTCTACACCACAATAATTACGGGAAGGAAACCATCGGAGAGTGATGGCGTGTTTTTTAACGAGGCAAGGTAAAAATGAAGAAGAAACCCGATTTGTTGGTTGTGCTGATGCTGGTATTGGGTTTGGGTGTGCTCGCAAGCTCCTATACCCAGGGTCAACCGGACCCTGAGATGGTGGCCAGTCAGTTCTCCATTCGCTAGTTCCATCCGGTAGGTTGTTCCCCGGCCTACCGTCTTTCATCGCGTCTACCGGGCTGTGTAGATTGCGCTATCCGTGACAATTTTGTGCATTACGATATCCCATGGCTCGTTGGGCAGTTGGGGTGTTTTCTGGCATTCATGGGCTACCCCCACCATCATGGGTATCCGGGGTCGGCTGCCGGTGTTCAAGAAAGCGAAGGTGCGGTCGTAAAAGCCGCCACCCATGCCCATGCGGTTGCCCTCCGCATCAAATCCCACCAGGGGCGTCAACACCAGGTCCAGCGTCCACACCGGGCAATAGGCGCTCTGATCACACAGGGGCTCAGGGATGCCGTAGCGGTTCTTGGCCATGGGCTGGTTCGGGTAGTGGGCCATGAATAACAGGCGGCCCTTGGCGCAGGGGTGCAGAATCGGCAGGTAAACCTCTTTCCCCAGGCGCCAGGCCAGCTCCAGCAATGGCTGCGGGTCAATCTCACCATCATTGGGAATATAGGCGGCAATGCGCTGGCCGAAGAGGAATTCCGGCAACCGGCTCAGCTGGCGGCATAAGCCCATGGAGGCCTGGCGTTGCTGCTGTCGGCTCAGGTTACGGCGATTGCTGCGCAGGGATTTACGAAGGTCGTTTTTGGCAGGGGGATTGTTGGAGGCGTTGTCTGGCAATTCCAAGTTGCGAATTCCGTTTCTGCTGGCCGGGTACCAGGGTTGGACTGACTGGGATGTAAAGGTAGTGCCCCCCGTTCTGCCGTGACTGGCGGTAGCCCTTGAACCCAAGGTTCAAGGTGGTGGTTCCTATGATGCATCGGGCTTTCCGTCATGCGGACATGCACTCCCACACCAGAAGGAACCCCCGGGTGAAAAAAGCATCGGCTCAGGGACGTCGGCCAGATACCACGAACAGCGCAGGGGGCTCGGGCCCAATTATAACGGAATCCAGAGGGTTTCTCGAACAACCTATTTGTGCCGAAGGGCTTGACTTTACAGATCCAACTGCCGGGCGGAAGCCAGGGCGCGCTCGATTTTCTCGTTGAGCTTGGCCAGCTGCTTCTCGGTGATGCGGTCATAATTGGCCAGTTCAGAGCGGGCCTTGATGAGCTCATGGGCGATATTGAGGGCGGCCATCACCGCAATGCGATCCACGCCGACGATCTTGCCGGAACGGCGGATCTCCCGCATGCGCTCGTCCAGCAGGCGGGCCGAGCTGCGCAGTTCCTCCACCTCCTGGGGCGGGCAGCTGACACCGTACTCCCGGTCCAGAATGTTGACGTGCAACGTTTCGATGTCGCTCATGAGTCCTGCTCCAGTGCCTTCAGGCGAGAGATCATGGCCTCCACTTTGGCCCGGGCCATGTCATTCTTTTTCATCAGATTGGCGCGTTCTTCCGCCAGTTGCGACTCTCTGGCCTTCAGTGATCGGTTATGGCGTTTGTATTCATCACAGAGTTCAATGAATTCATCCACGCGGGACTCGAGGTTCTTGAATAGCTGCTCAATCTTATTCATTCGGATTCGGTCGCAATTTTTGGTGTCTATGGTACATGAAGTACCGGGTCCGCACTATGACGCTTTTCGCGTTCGGTGCCTGCTCATGGGTTAAGCTTAGCCTGATTCCCGGCTTTGCTACACCCGGCAGCGTGTTACAATGCGGGCAAGTGTTTAGAATCGGAAAAGACCCAATGTCCCTGCAAGCTGAAGACGTACTGGATTTTTACGAACTGGAAGCGGAATTACGCAAGATTGACGCCCTCGCCAGCCCGTCGGAGGCCCATGGCATCCTCTGCGGCCAACTCAGCGGCGGCATCAAGGGGGATCAGGTGGCCTGGCTCACGGAATACCTGTCCAACCTGGGCGTGAAGGGCGAACCCTGGGAGAACACCCGGGAGTGGTTCTGCGAGCTGCACCGCTTTACGCTGGGTGAGCTGGCGGACGACCAGTTCAACTTTATGCCGCTGTTGCCCGATGACGAAGACCCCCTGGATGCCCGCCTGGGCTCCCTGGCAGAATGGTGCTCCGGCTTCCTGGCGGGGTTTGGCTCGGCCGGTTCCCGCAAGCCGGAGGAGTTCACCGAAGATGCCCTGTCCGCCCTGCGCGACATCCAGCAGATCAGTCAGGTGGATACCGAAGTGGATGAGGAAGAGGACGGTGAGGCCGCCTATTTCGAAGTGCTGGAATACGTGCGCATGGCCGCCCTGATGATCTTCACCGAATTTGCCATGGACCGCGACAATATGGTGCCGCCCGGTGCCACGATTCATTGATAGCACCGCTGGAGAGCTCCACTGAATGAGTATTACCAAAAAAGAGTTTGTTGAACGCCGTGCCCAGTTGATGGACATGATGGAGCCCAACTCCATCGCCATCGTCCCCGCCGCCCCCATGCGCACCCGCAGCCGCGATACCGAATACCCCTACCGCCAGGACAGTGATTTCTATTACCTCACCGGGTTCGGTGAGCCGGAAGCGGTGCTGGTGCTGATCCCCGGGCGCGAGCACGGCGAGTTTGTGATGTTCTGCCGCGAGCGGGATCGGGAGATGGAAATCTGGAACGGCTATCGGGCCGGCCCGGAAGGGGTAGTCAAGCAGTACGGGGCTGACGATGCTTTCCCTATCGGTGATATCGACGAGATCCTGCCGGGGTTGCTGGAAGGCACCGACCGGGTTTATTACGCCATGGGCAAGGACAAGGATTTTGACCGCCAGGTGATGGAATGGGTCAACACCATTCGCGCCAAGGTGCGCAGCGGGGCCCATCCTCCCGGTGAGTTCATCGCCCTGGATCACCTGCTGCACGATATGCGCCTGTACAAGAGCAAAGCCGAAATCCGGCTGATGCAGAAGGCCGCAGACATGACCGCCGAGGCCCATGTCCGGGCCATGGAAAAATGCCATCCCGGGCTGATGGAGTTTCAACTGGAAGCTGAGTTCCTGCATGAGTTCGGGCGCCAGGGCAGTCGCTTCCCTGCCTATTCCAGTATCGTCGGCGGGGGTGCCAACGCCTGCATCCTGCATTACATCGACAACAACGCCGAACTCAACAGCGGCGACCTGGTGTTGATTGACGCCGGGGCGGAATACCAGCACTACGCAGCGGACATCACCCGTACGTTTCCGGTGAACGGACGCTTCAGCCCCGCCCAGCGGGCGATCTATGATGTGGTGTTGAAAGCCCAGCTGGCGGCCATCAAGCAGGTGAAGCCGGGTAACCACTGGAACCAGCCCCACGAGGCGGCGGTGAAGGAACTCACCCGCGGCCTGGTCAAACTGGGTTTGCTGCAGGGCAAGGTGGATGAGCTGATTGAAAGCGAAGCCTTTCGTCGTTTCTACATGCACCGCACCGGCCATTGGCTGGGTATGGACGTGCATGATGTGGGCGATTACAAGGTGGGGGACGCCTGGCGGGAACTGGAACCCGGGATGGTGCTGACGGTGGAGCCAGGCCTGTACGTGGCGCCGGACGACGACAGCGTGGACCCGCAGTGGCGGGGCATCGGTATCCGCATTGAGGATGATGTGCTGGTGACGGACAAAGGCCGCAAGGTACTCACCGCCAAGGTGCCCAAAGACGCAGATGCCATCGAAGCCTTGATGGCGAAAGCCGCCAAGCTGCATAAACGAGTGGCTTGATGGACGTGGTCATCATGGGGGGCGGCCTGGTGGGTGCCTCCCTCGCCGCTTGCCTGGCCCGCGATCCCAAGCTCAGCATTGCCGTGGTGGAAAAGTTTCTGCCGCAAGCCTCGGAGCTGCATCCCAGTTTTGACGCCCGCAATACCGCCCTGTCCAATGGCACATGTCATGTATTCGATCAGCTGGGGCTGTGGCAGTCCATGCGCGAGTTTGCCGTGCCCATTCACACCATCGACATCACCAATCAGGGTAGCTTTGGTCGCGCTGTGATTCGCGCTGAAGAGGAGCGGGTACGGGCCCTGGGCTACGTGATTGAAAACCGTTATATGGGCAAGTTCCTGTTTGAGCACCTGCAGCGCTGCCCCAATGTGCAGGTGTTGGCACCGGCGGAGATTGGCGGCCTGCATTATGAAGAGGATCAGGTGGTGGCCTCGGTGGAGATGGACGGGCGCTGGGACATGATCAAAACGCCGCTGGTGGTGATCGCGGACGGCGCCGAGTCCCGGGGGCGGGAGCTGCTGGGTATTGGTGCGCAGGTCACCCCCTACGATCAGGTGGCCATTGTCACGGCGGTGACGCCGGATCGCCCTCACAACAATCTGGCATTGGAGCGTTTTACCGCCACCGGTCCCCTGGCGGTGTTGCCGCAGACCGACAATCGCTGGGGGCTGACCTGGTGCCTGGACCAGGCGCGGGCCGATGCCTTGATGGCCGCCGATGATGAGACGTTCATGGCGGCACTGGAACAGGCTGCGGGGTCCGCCATCGGCCGCCTCACCCGGGTGGGCAAGCGCTATACCTACCCGTTGGCACTCACCCTGGCCAAAGAACAGGTGCGCCCCAATGTGGTGGTGTTGGGCAATGCCGCTCACGGTTTGCATCCGGTGGCGGGGCAGGGCCTCAACATGGCCATGCGGGATGTGGCGGTGCTGGTGCAGACCCTGTTTGATGCCAAAGCCCGCAACATCCCCTGGGGCGATTTCAAACTGCTCAACGGCTATCTGCAGCAACGGCAGCAGGACCAGTTCAACACCATCCAGTTTTCCGACAAGCTCACCAAGCTGTTCAGCAATCACAACCCCCTGCTGAGCCTGGCCCGTAACAGTGGCCTGCTGCTGTTCGACACCCTGCAGGGCACCAAACGCTTGGTGGCCCGCCATGCCATGGGGCGTTCGGTGTCCACCACGCTGCCGGAGGTGGCTCCTTGAATTCAACACCCTCGACCTCCACGCCCTCCGCCTCCTCGACAGGGCAACCGGATATCCTGATCGTCGGCGCCGGTATGGCCGGTCTTACCCTGGCGGCGGCGCTGGCGGAGCAGCCGGTTTCCGTCCAGATCATTGATCCGCAGCTCCCAGATAGCCCGGAACTATGGCCGCACAGCTTTGATCCCCGGGTCAGCGCGCTGACCCAGGCCTCGGAGAACATGCTGCGGCGCCTGGGTGCGTGGCATGCCATGGCGGCGCAACGGGTGGCACCCTTCGTCCATATGGATGTCTGGGATGGCGATGGCACCGGCAACATCCAATTCCACGCCGCAGAGGCCGGGGCCACCCACCTGGGCCATATCGTGGAAAACCGGGTTACCACCCATGCCCTGTATGAGCGGGTGCTGGCGGCGTCCAATGTGGAAGTGATCGCCACCGGGTTGGACAAAATCCTGGAAAACGAGCAGGGCGGCTGGCGCATCCTGTTGCGCGATGGCCGCGCCCTGGAGCCCACCCTGCTGATCGGTGCCGACGGTGCCCGGTCCCGGGTGCGGGACCAGCTGGGATTCCGCTGCCGCACCTGGTCCTATGGCCAGAGCGCCATCGTCACCACGGTGCAAACCGCCCAGCCCCATGGGGACACGGCCCGCCAGGTATTTCTGGAGAGTGGGCCCCTGGCCTTCCTGCCGCTGCGGGAACAGAGCACAAGCCGCGCCTCCTGTCTGTCTTCCATCGTCTGGACCCTGGACGATGATCAGCTGGAACCGGTCATGGCATTGTCGGATGCGGAGTTTTGCGCGCGTCTGGGGCAGGCCTTCGAACAGCGTCTGGGGCCGGTACTGACTACCGACCGGCGCTTTGCCTTTCCCCTGCTGCAGAACCATGCGGTGGACTACGTCCAGCCCGGAGTGGCCTTGCTGGGGGATGCGGCCCACACCATTCACCCTCTGGCGGGGCAGGGCATCAACCTGGGCTTGCTGGATGCGGCGGTATTGGCAGAAGAAATTCAGCGGGCGCTGGAGCTCGGCTTGCCACTGCAGGATTTCAGCATCCTGCGCCGTTATCAGCGCCGCCGCAAACCCCATAACCTGCTCTTGATGTCCACCATGGAAGGATTCAAGCGGCTGTTCGGCGTGGATGTTCCGCCGTTGCGGGTGGTGCGCAACCTGGGCATGTCCTTCTTCAACCGGCATAGCCTGATCAAAGGCCAGATCATGGCCCGGGCCATGGGTATGGAAGGGGATCTGCCGGCCCTGGCGCAACCGGGCCTGGTGGCGGATTTTTGAGGTTTCTTGTAACCTTAGAGAAACCGTAAGCAGGAGTAAGTGCATGGCAAAAGCGTACGTAATACGAAACCAGCTCGGTCAGTATTTGACGCGAAAGGGGGAGTGGGTGTCCGGCAAGGATGCCTCGGTGTTGTTCAATCAGCCCCATTATGATCAGGCCCTCAACCAACTTATCGAAATCAACGCCAAGGACATCGAGCTGCGTGGCACTGTAGTGGATGTGGCGCTGGACGACAGCAAACGCCCGTTGATCCAGGAATATGGCCCGGACCCGGTGCAGAAGGAACTGCTGCAGGAAGAGGTGACCACGGCAGACGGGGTCGCCGCTTAAACAGGGCGCATGTATACGAACCAATTCCTGAACTGGGGGTGGGACGCCGATACCACCCCTCCCACCCTGCTGCGCAGAGTCCGGTCCCTGGTCTGTGCCTGCTTTGCCGTTATTCTGCTGGTCCTGCCGTTTATTGCGCGCTCCATTCAATGGGGCATCCCGTTTCGCATTCTGGTGTTGAGCACCGTACTGGCGCTGGCTTGCAGCTCGCTGTTGCTGTTGCGCCGCCGCCTCTTTGCCGTGAGCCTGCACAGCCTGGCGCTGGCGATCTTCCTCGGCGGTTTCAATCAATATGTCACCGTGGGGGGATTGTCCTCCGGCGCCGTCACCTGGTGGCTGATTGTAGCTCTCATGAGCAGTTTGTTCGGTGGTTTGCGGGCGGGTTTGTGCTGGGCCGTCATCAGTCTTTCCACCGGCCTGCTCCTGTTTACTCTGGAGGCGCAGGGAATGGTATTTGATAACCTCACCCCGCCAGAGGCACGCAATGTGCAGCGGGTGATGATCATGGTGGGGGAGTTTGTGGCATTGGGGGCGGTGATGGCGGCGTATCATACCCAGATCGAGGGGTCCGAGCGGGCCCTCAAAGAACGCAATGAGCAGCTGCAAAAACAAGTGCAGCGGGCGGAAAAAGCGGAGTCAGTCGCCCTGCAAGCGGCCGCGGCCAAAAGCCGGTTCCTGGCCAACATGACTCATGAATTGCGCACCCCCCTCAATTCCATTCTCGGGTTTACCCACCGTGTTATGGGCCAGCTGGAAGGCAAGATAGAGCCCCGCCAGTTCGATGCCCTTAAAATGGTGGCGGGCAACGGCGACCAGATGTTGAAGCTGGTGAATGATTTGCTGGATCTGTCCCAATTGGAATCGGAGCGCATGGAATTGAGCCGGGGACTGATTGATCTGCGGGAAATGCTTAATGTGCTGACCCCGCGCCTGCGCCTGACGGCCCAGCGTTGCAATCTGGAGCTGGAGCTGGATGCCGTACCGGAAGCCTTCACCCAGGGGGATGTGTCGCAGATCAAGCGGGTCATCGAAACCGTAGTGGGCCATGCTTTGCAGTATTGCCCCGCAGGGGTGGTCAGAGTGCGGGCCGATGCCGGCGGGGGCCAATGGTGTATGCAGGTCCAGTGCACAGAACTGAACTTCGATGAGCAGCACTTGGAGCGGATTTTCGATCGCTATCACCACCTGCACAGTACTTGCGAGCGGCCGATTGTCGTATCCGGACTGGCCATGTCGTTGGCCCGGGAGCTGGCGGAATTGCACGCCGGGTCGTTGATCGTTCAGAATGATGCCGGGGCCGGAGTTTGTTACCGGCTAACGCTGCCCACTCAATAGTCGCACACTATACTGAGGGGTCAGGAACATCAAAAAGGAGTGGCTTTGGAACGGATGCTGAGTTTACTGCTGAATTGTGGATGGGATGCCCAGAGCACCGATCCGGTTCAGTTGCGGCGCATACGGACCACGTCAGCTGTGTGTTACCTGTTGCTCCTGGTGGGCATTCCCTTTCTTTTACGTGCCTATGAATGGCACATCAACCTGCGCATGCTGACGGTGCCGGCGGCCATGGGGCTGAGCGTCAGTGCGCTGTTGGTGTTGGGCGTGTTCCGGCATTTCCGGATCAGTACCCAACTGGTCACCCTGGCGGTGTTTGTGGGTGGGGCCGGGGCCATTCTCACCGGGGGCGGCATTGGCACATCCAACCTGGGGTGGTGGATACTGGTGCCGTTGCTGGCCGGGTTGTTGCGGGGCCTGGGTAGCAGCCTGGGCTGGGGGGCATTGGTATTGGCCTCCATCTACAGCTGCTATCTGGCGCAGAACCACGGCTTTGTGTTCCACGATCAGACGCCTCCGGAACACGTGGCATCCCAGCAGCTCCTGCAGGCATTGGGCATCACCTGCGCAGTGCTGATTCTGGTGAGCAGCTACCTGACCCAGCTGGTGCAATCCGAAGCCCGCCTGGCAAAACAGAACCAGCAACTGCAGGAGCAGGTGGCCCGTGCGGAGCGGGCCGAACAGGAGCTGATCCAGGCCCTGGAATCCAAAACCCGCTTCCTCGCCAACATGAGCCACGAGATGAAGACCCCTCTCAATGCCATCGTCGGGTTCTCTCACCAACTGGAAAAACGCAACAGCCCCGACCTGGACGACCGCGGCCGTGAATCCCTGCAACAGGTGGTTCGTCATTCCGGGAATATGCTGGGGCTGGTGAATGATCTGCTGGCCCTGTCGGATCTGGACCGTCATCCGCCGCAACAGGAAGCGCGCTTGCCCCTGGATTTGATGGAAGCCCTGGTGCGCACGGTACACGAGGTGGCGCCGCGGGCGGAGGAATACAACTTGAGTATCCTGCTGGATGCCCCGGACAGCATTGTGATTCCGGCGCACGGCGAGCAGATCCAGCAGGCCATCAACAGCCTGGTGCGCTATGCCCTGGCCTTTGCCCAGGGGCCGGAGATCCGGGTGGCACTGGGGGAATTGCCCCAGGGAGCATTGGTACAGGTTTCCTATGAAGGCACTCTGTCGGAGTCAGACAAAGCCCGTCTGTTCGATCGCTACAATCATTTGCACAGCCAGTTGCAGCGGGACGCGGGCATGTCGGCCCTGGCGTTGGCGCTGGCCCAGGAGCACGTGCAGCACCACGGTGGCAGTATCAAGGCCAACTTTGACCACGCCCAGAAACAGGTTTGCTTCAATCTTTTCCTGCCCAATTGATTTCCGTCAGCTTTCTGCAAAAAACTCCGATAAGCTGTTTCATTTGCAAATGACACAAATTATCATTTTCGGCCGTCGCTATTCAAACTCATGAATTCAGAGGTGTTCTTATGGTAAAGCGTATTTCCGGCAGGGTGCTGTCCTCGATGGCATTAATCACATTGGGTTGGCTGGCAGGTTGCAGCGAGCAGGAGGAAGCCACCTCCGAGCCGGTGCCGGCTGAGGCGGCGGCCACGGCAGCCCAGGGCGGCGAGATTGTGGTGTATTCCTCCCGTAAGGAGCACCTGGTCAAACCCCTGTTCGATCAGTTCACGGCGGAAACCGGCATCAAGGTGTCCTACCTGACCGACGGCGAAGGGCCGTTGATGGCACGCCTGGAGGCGGAAGCGGAGCGCACCCCGGCAGACATGCTGATCACCGTGGACGCCGGCAACCTGTGGCAGGCGGCCAACATGGGGCTGTTCCAGCCGGTACAGTCCGACGTTCTGGAAGCCAATGTGCCTGAGAAGTTCCAGGATTCCGAAAACCGCTGGTTTGGCCTGTCGGTGCGGGCCCGCACCATTGTCTATTCCACCGAGCGGGTGAAGCCGGAAGAGCTGTCCACCTATGAGAATCTGTCCACCGGGGAGTGGGATGGCCGCCTTTGCCTGCGTACCTCCAAGAAGGTTTATAACCAATCCCTGGTGGCCACTCTGATCGAGCGGCACGGCCCGGAGCGCACTGAAGAGATCGTCAAGGGCTGGGTGGATAACCTGGCCACCGACGTGTTCCCCAATGACACCGCCCTGATGGAGGCCATCGTTGCTGGCCAGTGTGACGTGGGCATAGTGAATACTTACTATTTTGGCCGCCTGCAGAAGGACACCCCGGAGATTCCCATGGCCCTGTTCTGGCCCAATCAGCAGACCTCCGGTGTGCATGTGAATATTTCCGGTGCGGGCATCACCCAGCATGCCAAGCATCCGGAGCTGGCCCGCCAGTTGTTGGAATGGCTGGCCCAGGGCGAAGCCCAGGCCATGTTCGCCGGGATCAACATGGAGTACCCGGTGAACCCGAATGTGTCGGTGGACGATCTGGTGAAAACCTGGGGCGAGTTCAAGGCTGACGACCTGAATGTGGAAGTGGCCGGTCGCCGTCAGGTGGAAGCCATCAAACTGATGGACCGGGCCGGTTACCGTTAAGCCGGCGCCATTGTCTATCGCCATTTCCCGCCCCCAGCCCTACCTGCCGAAAACACTCCGGCGGGTGGGGTTGTTGCGCAGCTGCGCCCTGCTGCTGGCGCTGGTGGTGGGTGCGCCACTGCTGGTGATTGCCTTCAGCTGGGGCAGTGTGGACGCGGATATCTGGCTGCACCTGGCCCAGACCCAATTGTTTCGTCTGCTGGGCAATACCCTGGTACTGGTGCTGGGGGTGGCCTGCAGCGTCCTGCTGCTGGGGGTGCCCCTGGCCTGGTTTACCGCCACCTGTGAATTCCCCGGCCGCAAGTATTTTGATGTGGCCCTGATGCTGCCGTTGGCGGTGCCGGCCTATGTGATGGCCTTTGTCATGGTGGGCCTGCTGGACTACGCCGGCCCCGTGCAATCCTTGATGCGGGAGTACATGGGCACCCGCTATTCCTTCAGTTTTCGCGGCACCGGCGCCGTGGTGATGGTGATGTCGCTGGTGCTGTACCCTTACGTGTACATGTTGTCGCGCAATGCCTTTCTGGCCCAGGGCCGGGAGCCCCTGGAGGCGGCCCGGGTGCTGGGGTTGTCGCCGCTGCAGGGGTTCCTGCAGGTGGCCCTGCCCATGGCGCGACCCGCCATTGTGGCCGGTGTGGCGCTGGCTCTGATGGAAACCCTGGCGGATTTCGGTGCCGTGGCCGTGTTCAATTACGACACTTTCACCACCGCCATCTACAAGGCCTGGTATGGCTTTTTCAACCTGCAGACGGCGGCGCAGCTGGCCTCCATGCTGCTGGTGATCGTGCTGGCGGGCCTGTATCTGGAGCGCCGGGCCCGAGGTTCCGCCCGCTATTACCAGAACAGCCGCCGCCGCGCCGCCCAGGCCCGCTTGCAGCTTAATGGGCCCAAGGCCTGGCTGGTATCCGGCTGGTGTGGGCTGGTGTTCCTGGTGGCGTTCCTGATTCCCGTGGGCCAGCTGGTGTATTGGATTGCGCGGGGTGCCTGGCGGGACTGGGACACCCGTTACCTGGACCTGGTGGGCCATACCCTCAGTCTGGCGGCCATCGCCGCACTGGTCACCGTGCTGGCGGCGTTCCTGCTGGCCCTGTTTAACCGCACCTACAAAGGGGCCCTGTCCACCGGGATTGTGCGCCTGGCCACCGTGGGCTACGCCCTGCCGGGCTCGGTGCTGGCGGTGGGCATCATGCTCAGCTTCAACTGGTTGGACCACTGGGCGGCGCAACTGCAGACCCTGCTGGGCCTGCCAGTGCAGCCCCTGTTTGTGGGGGGCGTGTTGGCCCTGCTGCTGGCCTATACCACCCGCTTTCTGGCAGCGGCCTTCGGCCCGGTGGAAACCAGCCTGGATCGCATCAAACCCTCCATTCCGGAGGCGGCGGCTATCCTGGGCGCGCGACCACCGGAAATCGTGCGCCGCATCTACCTGCCCATGCTGGCCCCCGGGCTGCTCACGGCTGCCCTGCTGGTGTTTGTGGATGTGATGAAAGAAATGCCCGCCACCTTGCTGATGCGTCCCTTTGGTTGGGACACATTAGCGGTGCGCATTTATGAAATGACTTCAGAAGGATTGTGGCAACAGGCGGCCCTGCCCGGTTTGTCCATCGTGCTGGTGGGCCTGCTGCCGGTGATCATTCTTGTGCGTCGTTCGGCGCACTAACGTTTCGGTATAACCTTCAGTAACGCCTGCGCCGTTGCGGCTGAAGACGCCGGGTTCTGCCCGGTGATCAGCAGGCCATCCACCACCACATGGCTGTGCCAATCTGCGGCTCGTTCATAGTGGCCCCCGTTTTCCTGCAGCATATCCTCTACCAAAAAGGGCACCACATTAGTGAGTTCCACTGCCGCTTCTTCGGTGTTGGAAAAGCCGGTCACCCGTTTGCCTTGTACCAATGGCGCACCTGATGCGTTTTTGGGATGCCGCAGCACCGCCGGACCATGACACACTGCCCCCACAGGTTTACCTCCGTTATAGAAGGCTTCGATCAAGGCAATGGAGGCTGCATCCTCCGCCAGATCCCACAACGGACCATGGCCACCGGGATAAAAAACAGCGTCGAACTGGTCATGTTGCATGTCTGCCAGTTTATGAGTGCTGGCCAGCTTCTGTTGCAGCTCAGGATCATCCAAAAAACGACGGGTGGAATCGGTTTGGGCGGACTCATCTTCACTGCGGGGGTCAACGGGCGGCTGCCCGCCTTGGGGGGAAGCCAGGGTGACGTCTGCACCGGCATCAACGAACGCGTAGTAGGGGGTGGTGAACTCCTCCAGCCAGAAACCGGTGGGGTGGCCGGTATCCCCCAGGCTGGCGTGAGAGGTGAGAATCATCAGAATCTTCAGGCTTTCCATCAGGTATTCCTCCTTAATTGACGTGCGCCCATTATAGAAAGGCCTGTGATATTCTAATATTTTAAAAATCCAATATGAGCTATAAGAAAAATGGATGTCTCACGATATGATCTGAACCTGCTGCTGGTCTTCCATGTGCTGTATCAAGAATGCAATGCTTCCCGTGCGGCGGAACGGTTGTCCATCAGTCAGCCGGGGCTTACCCACAAGATCAACAAAATGCGCAATGAGTGGAAAGATCCGCTGTTCATCAAGGCGCCACGAGGCCTGACCCCTACCCCCAAGGCGCATCAGATTGCCCGCCAGGTGGGCACACTCATGGGGGCGGTTGAACACTTCTTTCTATCGCTGGATGAACAGGACTTTCTGCACCGGGAAGAACGGCTGCATATCTACACCACCGACTACATGGAACAAACCCTGTTTCCCCGCTTGCTGACTCGGCTCAGTGAGCAGGCCCCCAATGTCACCCTGGTGGCCCACAATACCAACGGGCGTCTGCCCCGCGCGGAACTGGAAAGTGGCCAATGTGATCTGGCCATCGCCGGTTTCTATTCCGATTTGCCTGACAGCTTCCGCCAGCAAAAACTGTGTGAGGAGCGCTTTGTGGTGCTGGCTGCCCGCCAGAACCGTTTTATCGGCGAGCCGCTTGATCTGGAAGCCTACCTGGCCTGCGAGCATATTGTGACGACCCTCACCGGGGATCTGCAGGGGCTGGTGGACGAGGTGTTGCAGCGGCAAAAACTCAGTCGCCGGGTCAGCGCCGGAGTGTCCGGTTTTTTATCCCCTGCCGCCATCGTGCGCAACAGCAACCGGATCGTCACTTGCCTGGAATCCCTCGCCAAAACGGCGGCCGATCTCGATGACGGATTGGTCATTCATGAACTGCCGATTGCAGTACCCACGGCAAAGGTGATGCAGATCTGGCATGAACGGACCCATTCCGACCAGCTGCGTAATTGGCTGCGACAGCAGATACACGACCTGCTGCAATAGTGCGAGCGGCGCCACTGGCCACCCGCCCCCGTCCTGAGTACAATTGCCCCCCTAAAATCGACCCGGAAGCTACACCATAGCGATTGTTTTGGTACAATCGTGCCAAAAACGGAGAACACCCATGGCCAATCGCACAGCCCTTTACGAAAGTCACTTGCAAGCCGGTGCCAAAATGGTGGATTTCGGCGGCTGGGATATGCCCATCAACTACGGCTCCCAGATTGAGGAACACAATCAGGTGCGTACGGATGCCGGGATGTTCGATGTGTCCCACATGACCGTGGTGGATGTGCAGGGCGAGGGCAGTAAGGCATTCCTGCAATATCTGCTGGCGAATGATGTGGCCAAGCTGAAAACCCCGGGTAAAGCCCTTTATAGTGGAATGCTGAATCTAGACGGTGGCGTCATCGATGACCTGATCGTCTACAACATGCAGGACGGCAACACACAAGGCTGGTTCAGAGTGGTGGTGAACTGCGCCACCCGCGAGAAGGACCTGGCCTGGATGGCAACCCAAAGCCAGGGTTTCAGCGTCACCATTACCGAGCGTCCGGACTTTGCCATGATCGCCGTGCAGGGCCCCAACGCCATCGCCAAAACCTGTGCCGTGGTGGGGGAACCCAAAGCCGCTGTGATCCAGTCATTGAGCGTATTCCAGGGTCTGCCGGCCGACGACTGGTTTATTGCCCGCACTGGCTACACTGGTGAAGATGGTCTGGAAATCATGCTCCCCAATGAGCAGGCACCGGCCTTCTGGCAGCAATTGATCGAAGGTGGCGTCGCCCCCTGTGGCCTGGGTGCCCGCGATACCCTGCGCCTGGAAGCCGGCATGAACCTGTACGGTTCCGATATGGATGACAGCGTCTCACCCCTGGCGGCGGGCATGGGCTGGACCATCGCCTGGGCGCCGGAAGACCGTGAATTCATCGGTCGCGGGCCCATTGCCGCCGAGAAGGCCAGCGGCCCCGCCATGAAGCAGGTGGGCCTGGTGCTGGAAACCCGCGGTGTCTTGCGCGGTCATCAAAAAGTGATTGTGGCCAATGTGGGCGAGGGTGAGATCACCAGTGGTACATTTTCCCCCACCTTGGGATATTCTATAGCTTTGGCACGGGTGCCCGCCGCCACCGGCGAGGCCGCCCAGGTGGAAATCCGGGGCAAGCTGCACGACGTCAAAGTGGTGAAGCCGCCTTTCGTGCGCAATGGCAAACAGGTTTTTTAATTTCAAAGTCTCAATAATCTATATCAGTTCTGAGGAATCAACATGAGCGAAATACCAACCGAATTGCGTTACCTCTCTTCCCACGAGTGGGTGCGGGTGGAAGACGGCGTGGCCATCATCGGCATCACCGCCCACGCCCAGCACGCCATGGGCGATCTGGTGTTTGTGGAAATGCCCGAAGTGGGCACCGAGCTGGCCGCCGGTGACGAAGCCGGTGTGGTGGAGTCGGTCAAAGCCGCATCAGACATCTACACCCCGGTCTCCGGCGAAGTGATTGAGATTAACGGTCTGTTGGAAGAAGCACCGGAAACCGTCAACTCCGATCCTTATGGTGAGGGCTGGATGTTCAAGGTGCAGATCGCGGATGAATCCGAGTTGGAAAACACCCTGACCGCCGACGAATATCAGGCGCAGATCGAAGACGAGTAAGCCAACTCGCTGACTTGAGCCGAATACTAGCCCGATTCACTGCAGTCGGGCTTTTGCATTTTTATCTTCCTGATTCACGGTACCCAACATGCCCTACATTCCCCACACAGACGATGACGTAAAACGCATGCTCGACACCATCGGCGTGAACAGCATCGACGATCTGTTTGATGAAATCCCCAAGGACATCATCGCCCAGCCCCTGCAACAGGTTCCGCCCGGTAAAACCGAGATGGAAACCATGCGCATCATGAGCGATCGCGCCGCGCAGGACAGCGGCAATCTGTGTTTTATCGGCGCCGGTGCCTACGAGCACCATATTCCCGCCGCCGTGTGGGAAGTGGCCGGGCGTGGGGAATTCCTCACCGCGTACACGCCTTATCAGGCGGAAGCCAGCCAGGGCACACTGCAGGTGATTTACGAATACCAATCCATGATCGCCCACCTTGCCGGTATGGATGTGTCCAACGCGTCTTTGTACGACGGCGGCTCCGGTTTGTCTGAGGCGGTGTTGATGGCCGTGCGCGCCAACCGCAAATCCAAATCCAAAAAAGCATTGGTGCTCACCAGTGTGAATCCGCTGTATCGCCAGGCCACCACCAACATCGTCGACAACCAGGGGTTGGAGCTGGTGGAAGTGGCCTATTGCAGTGAACAGGGCACCACCCCGGTGGCCGCGTTGAAGCATTTTGAAGGCCAGGATTTTGCCGCTTTAATTATTCAGCAGCCCAACTTTTTCGGCTCGCTGGAAGACGTGGATGCATTGACCGATTGGGCCCACGCCAACGGCATGCTGGTGATCGCATCGGTGAACCCCACGTCGCTGGCGTTGTTGAAACCACCCGGTGAATGGGGTGAGCAGGGCGCCGACATTGCCGTGGGTGAAGGCCAGCCTTTGGGCGTGCCGCTTTCCTCCGGTGGTCCGTACTTTGGATTCATCACCTGCAAACAACAGCACGTGCGCCAGATGCCCGGCCGCATCATTGGCCGTACCGTCGACATGGAAGGCCGCCCCGGTTTTGCCTTGACGTTGCAGGCCCGTGAACAACACATCCGCCGTTCCAAGGCCACCTCCAACATCTGTACCAACCAGGGTCTGGCCATGACCGCCGCCACCGTGTACATGAGCCTGCTGGGTGCCGATGGCCTGCAGCAAGTGGCCGTGGCCAGCCACAACAATACCCAAAGCCTGCTGCAAAAACTCACCGCCATCAACGGCGTGGAAAAAGTCTTTACGGCGTCCACCTTTCACGAGGTGGTGATTCGGGTGCCTGGAAACGCGGGCGACGTGCTGAACAAGCTGGCGGACAAAGGCATTCAAGGGGGCGTGGACTTAAGCGCTTATTATGTGGAACTGGATGGCTGCATATTGTTGTGTGCCACCGAAACCAAAATCGAAGCGGATCTGGATCGTTATGCAGCGGCCCTGCAGGAGGTGCTGTGATGTTGATATTTGAAAAGAGCCAAAGCGGCCGTCGTGCCACCTCGCAAGCGCCAAACTTTCACGGAAAAGACGTGGAGCTGAAAGGCGGTATTCCCGAAGGTCTGCTGCGCAAAGAAAAACCCCTGATGCCGGAAGTGGGCGAGATGCAGGTGGTGCGTCACTACACCAACCTGTCGCGCAAAAACTTCAGCATCGATACCCAGTTTTATCCCCTGGGCAGCTGCACCATGAAATACAATCCCCGTGGAGCCCATCGTGCCGCTATGTTGCCGGGCTTTCTGAGCCGCCATCCCCTGGCACCGGAACAACACAGCCAGGGTTACCTGGCCTGTTTGCACGATCTGCAGGAAGTGCTGAAAGACGTCACCGGCATGAAAGGCGTGTCGTTAACCCCCATGGCCGGTGCCCAGGGTGAGTTCGCCGGTGTGGCCATGATTCGCGCCTACCACGAAGCGCGTAACGATCACGAACGGACCGAAATCCTGATTCCCGAAGCCGCCCACGGCACCAACCCTGCCACCGCCGTCATGTGTGGCTACAAGGTGCGTGAAATTCCCGTGGATAAAGACGGCGACGTAGATGTGGAAGCCCTGAAAGCCGCTGTGGGCCCCCACACCGCCGGCCTGATGATGACCAACCCCAGCACCTGCGGCGTGTTCGAACGCAAAATCAAAGAGATCGCCAAAACCGTTCACGGTGCCGGTGGCCTGTTGTATTACGATGGCGCCAACCTCAACGCCATTCTGGGTAAAGTGCGCCCCGGTGACATGGGCTTTGACGTGCTGCACATGAACCTGCACAAAACCTTCGCCACACCCCACGGTGGCGGTGGCCCCGGAGCCGGCCCGGTGGGCGTGGGCGAGCGTTTGCTGCCTTACCTGCCGACGCCCATTGTGGGTAAAGACACCGTAGACGGCGCCGACCACTATCGCTGGCTTACCGAAAAAGACATCCCCGGCACCATCGGCCGCCTGTCCACCTACATGGGCAACGCCGGCGTGCTGTTGCGTGCGTTCTTCTACGCCAGCGTGCTGGGTAAAGAAGGCCTGCACCGAGTGGGCGAATTCTCCACGCTCAACGCCAACTACATGATGAAAAAAGCCGAACAGGCCGGCTTCCAATTGGCGTACCCCAATCGCCGTGCCACCCACGAATTCATCATCACCCTGAGCAAGCAGGCCAAAGAACTGCACGTAACGGCGATGGACTTCGCCAAGCGCATGCTGGATTACGGCTACCACGCGCCCACCACGTACTTCCCCCTGCTGGTACCGGAATGCTGGTTGATCGAACCCACTGAAACCGAAACACCGGATGAGCTGGATGGGTTCATTGAAGCCATGGTGAAAATCCAGAAAGAAGCGGAAGAGACTCCGGATCTGGTGAAAGGGGCGCCCTATACGCAGCCTGTGAGAAGGCTGGATGATGTGAAAGCGGCGCGGGAGTTGGATTTGGTTTGGGGTAAGTAGTTACAGATCTTAACCAAGATTGCATTTATCAAGCAAACCTGTTCGACGGAAAATAAGGAAAGGTGCCTAAGGCACCTTTTTTATTGATTATTGGGGAAGTTGTAGCGTGCATATAACCAGATTTACCACATTGGCTTTTGTTTTCAGCTTACTGACTGCTTGTGGTGGCGGTGGCGGTGGCGGTGGCGGCGGGGGTGATGAAAAGAAAACTAATTCACCTGGGTCTTCTGTCCAAAGTGTTACATATGTTGGTGAAGAGAATCTGGTTGCTCTCGATTCAACAAATGCTATGTATTTTATGAGCTCAGCCTATTCTGCTTTGGCTTTGTTTCGGGAATTATCGCTGGGTCATTTTTCGAATATGCCCGGATATTTGATGTATAAGGAAAGGGGTGCGATAGAAGAGGATGTTGACTATATTCCCTGTGAATCCGGGAAATATTCCGTTAAAAGTTCGGGTGATAATAAACGTTCCGTAATATTTGATCACTGTAGCATTCAGGGTATGACCCTGACGGGGAAGCTGGAATTAGATAAGGACCCGGAGCTAGAAGAGCTGGATGAAAGCTCAATGCAAGTTGATGTTCTTGGAATAGAGATCGAAACCGAGTATGAGAAATATCGAGTCTCTGGCTTTGCTAATCACGTTGTGGGTGGATTCACTACGGAATTAGCCATATATGCGTCTTCAGTGAACGAATACTTCGCACTCAAAAATGTTGAACTATCTGATACTGCGTTAAGCGGTCAGTTTTATATAGGTGGGTATGGGTATGTGAATTTGGGGTATGAGGCCCCGAGTTTGAGTCTTTCAGGCGCTGATGATACCCGTGTGGATGCGGAACTTGATGATCCCATTGATCGTGAAGTGACTTCCGCTTTGATGTCTCTCCATTCTGATCAGAATACTGCACCGTTTAGGATTTTGGTTGGTGAACTCTTTAATTGGCCGCACCTCGAAAAGTACTTTTCTCAAATAAAATCTGAGTTCGATGTGGAACGAAAAGAAACGCTGCTGCTTGCTTTTTCTGATGTGGTCGGCGAGGTCAAAGATTTTTTCGAAACCAATATGGAGTGGGTTGATGGGGCATATCGTTGTACGCCTGATTGGTTGGGCGACTCTTCAGAAGTCTCCATAGCATCTCAATGCGTTGAAAATTTCAACTTGGAGGTTTGGCTCGGGACGGGTGTTAGGGAGGCCACACTTTCAGCCACCGTTGCAGTAATGCCACTGGCAGCTGATGTGGAACCGGTTCCCCAGCAGCATTTGTTAGAAGGCGAAGAATTGAATGTTCAGCTGAATATATTGAACCTTGAGGAGGACGGACCCTACGACATCAGTATTTCCTCTGCACCTGAAGGTGTTTTTGTTACACCCGAAGGGCTGCTCTATGGTAAACCTGCGTTTCTTTTGCCAAGCGATGAACCCGTTGAGTTTTCAATAGAAGTTTCTGTCGATAACAGAAAGGAAACGACGGTACTTGTGAATGTGCTATCTGACCCTGAAGTTTATCAGAAGCAAGAGTTGACTGGTGAAACTGTAGTTTTGAGCGCAGGTTTTCCCTGGGCGTTGATAAATGGTGAGCAGCAATATGCTCGTTTGGCCCAAATAAATGAGCAGTACTATATTGACTCAATTCTGAATAAGGAAATTCAAAGGTCCAGACTTGATATTGATTTGAGTGCTTTAGGGAAAATCTATAAGACTTGGTGGAGAGATTTGAATGGGGATGGGGTTAAGGAGTTGATTGTCGGCCTCGCACAAGGGGTTGTTATTCTAAACCTCAACGAATCGACAATAGTTGCAAGCCATGCATTGCCAATCTCTGAAAATAGCAGGGCGCTGTACCTATCGGACTTTACCTACGTTTCAACACCACATGTTGTGCTAAAGGATGAATCCGTTGATGGCGTATTCTACGTTCTGAATATTCAGGATGGATCAATCTCGACCATTGAACGCGATGCCACATTTAAAGCATTGGGAGATCTGACGGAGAAAAATTCGGTTGAACTGATATTTTCTGATGGGGCTGTGCTGGGATTGGATGGTGAACAAAAACTTACGTTGGAGCCTTTTTCTATAAGCGAAGGCGTTTTTGTGACGGATCTATACGGAAATGGGCGACGGCAACTCGTCAGAAAACACATTGGAGCAGCATTTGGTGGGGTGGATCTTGAGATAAAGGTTCAGGATTTGGAAAGCAATGCTGAGCCAATCAATCATATATTATCGCCTATTATCGGCGATGGTATGTTGTGGTATCCCACGCTGGCTATGGTAGATGTGATGGGAGACTCTGCACTGGAAGTAGTGCTCTATGATTCGCGTATGTATACGAGAGAATTGCAAGTCTACTCCTTCATTTCAGGCTCTCTGACGAAGGTCCGAACATTGGATATGGGGACAATCGCTACCGAGCGCCTGACAGTGCTTAGTGAAGGTGGAAGGCCTTCTGATTTTCGTGGGCTGGTGATGGAGGCCGATCGAAGAGAGTTTCTGTTCGATTATGAAAACGATCGATATATACCTTTAATTCCTGAAAAAGAAACATTCTCTAGAAATGGTGAGACCAAAATGTTCCGGAATGATGATGGTTATTCGTTGTTCAGTAACTATGATCGGATTAAGTTAGATGAAATGGGCAATGTTGAGTCTATAGGGGATTACTGGAGTACTAGGTATGATGGTCCTTCCGGTTTGTACTATACGAACTCAGGACAGCATGTCTGGGTGAATGAGTTTTTTATTGACTATACAAAAATATCGGATACCGGGGCTCGTCGTAATGAGCGAGAGTGGTATCACAGCATTAAAGATGTAATCAGTGGAGAAAACCTTGCTATACAGGAAGGAGAGTTAAATGGGCATATTCTGGTCGGGGATTACAATGGTAATCTAATCCCTGATTTCTTTACTCTCTACAATTGTGTTCTGATGTACCGGGATTTGGGTGTTGCCAACCAAACGGTAGAGTGCCGTGATGGATTGGATTTGATTTTTCGTAATGAGCAGAAGTTATCGGATCTTGATCATGATGGTGTACAAGATTTAGTTATGCTCGGATCGGATATGTATGGTGGAATGTCTCTGCGTGCTTATGAGTATAGGAATGGTGGTTCCCAATTGGTTTTCGAATATGTTGATAAGGAATTTTTCGGGGCAACAAATAATATGATGATGTCGTTTCAGAACGTGGATGCTGATAGCGAGAAAGAGCTGATTGTTGTCAGGCCACAGGGCAGTTCGACATGGTTTTATGTGTTTGAGGGCTATGAACTGGTTTCGAGGTTTAGTGTTCCTCTAAAGGTAACCAACATCCCCGAGTTTCTGGAAGCGTCTACCCGTAATTCGATGGTCGTGATTGCCGAGGCGGAGAGTGAGATGCGTCTCTATGAGCTTTCCCCTAGTTCGGGGCGGATGATTTGGAAGTCCGATGTGCTTGAGGGGGACGCTTCCTATTTGAATTACTTTAATCTCAGGATAGGTCCAGACCAGTATAAGAACGTTCTTTCAACTGAGGGCAAGTTTACGCTTTATCAAACAAATTAATGCGAATAATATATTCTGCAATGATGATTTCAGGTTTGATGAAGCGTGAGACTCAATAATCAAGTTAAATCTCTACAAACCTTAGCAATCCTGATTGCTACACTATTGGTTGCCTCTTGCGCCACCACAGAGAAAGCACCCAACCTGTTGGTAACGCCCAGCACCTTCAAGGCGTTACCCGGCTTGGGCCACGACCCGCTCGCCTCCTTCACCCAAGCTTTCAACCGCAGCTGCACCCGAATCCAAAAACTCAATCCAGCTCAACCCTTCTCCTCAATAGAACAGGCCGGCAGCAACGGCCTATGGCAATCCATCTGCTCCCAATTCAAAACAGTAAACGCCGATGATCCCGCGGCGCTCAAACAGTTTTTTGAAACCCACTTCACGCCCTACCAAATTACCAACAATGGCGACAGCAAAGGCCTGTTCACTGGCTATTTTGAAGCAAGCCTGAATGGCTCCCGCACGCCGAAGGCACCGTACCTTACCCCTTTACACCAACGGCCGGACGATCTGATCATGGTCCAGCTGGGGGATTTTCGGTCGGACTTAAAAGGCCAGCGCATTGCCGGCCGCGTGATGAACGGCAAACTCACACCCTATGAAACCCGCAAACAGATTACGACGGATCAATGGCCGCACCCGGACAGCGTCCTGCTGTGGGTGGATGATCCGGTGGATGCATTCTTTACCCAGATCCAGGGCTCCGGCGTGGTGGAAATGGATGACGGATCGGAGGTGCGCATCGGCTATGCCGGCCACAACGGGCACCCTTACTACGCCATCGGCCGGGAGCTGATCAAGATGGGCGTGCTGAGCAAAGAAACGGTGTCCATGCAGAGCATTCGCCATTGGTTAGACCAGAATCCGGATCAGGCCGCGACCATCATGAACACCAACCAATCCTATGTGTTCTTTCGCGAGGTTAACGGTGCGGGCCCCATCGGCGCCGAGGGTATCGCCCTGACTGCGCAGCGCTCGCTGGCGGTGGACCCATCCTGGCTGCCCTATGGCTTGCCGTTATGGGTGGATATCGAACCGGTGCCTGAGAGCGATCAACCGATCCGCCGTTTAATGATCGCGCAGGATACCGGTGGCGCGATCCGTGGCCCGGTGCGGGGTGATGTGTTCTGGGGGCATGGGGAGGCGGCGGCCGCGAAGGCGGGTAAGATGAATTCGCAAGGGCGCTATTGGGGGTTGTTTCCGGTGAGTGCTGACGCAAAAAAGTAATTCGAATTCTTTGAAGCAGATTCAGTGTTGTGCTTTCCACGAAGCATACTCAGACGGCCTCAGGCCATAACGTGCCAGTACACCCTCATGCAGGCGTCGCAGCTCCTCCACAATCAGGGCTTGAACATTATCCTGAAGTTGCGCTGGCACCTGCCGTTTAACCGCTTGTTCTATATAAGCGAGTGGATCTTCCTCGGGGTGAAGAATGACGCCCTGGATCGTGCCCTTAATTAATTGACGCCAAGCCAATCGCAGTGGGTCGGGTTCTGCCAGATCCCGTTTGATGGCAAGGTATTCCCGGGTTGAACGTTCATATGCCCAAACATAAAGATCCCGCAACAACTCCACCCGGCCCATCTCATACACGCCCAGCATCGCACAACTGTACGCGGTTTCCGGCACATCAAGAAAGGTCATCGGACACAAGTTGGCGTGGATCAACGGTATGTTGGCCGCCAATCGCGATGTTCGCTTGTTGACGTCGGCGAAGGGTTGCAGATAGGGAAGGTGCACCATGATAAAAAAGGATTGTTCGAAGGGATCTTTGATTCGACTGACCTTATCCAACATTGCATCCATGGCCTCATCAATCTGTTGTGGAGTAGACAGGGGGCGATAAACACTTTGCCCAATATCCACCGCATGCTGGCGTATGCGGCCCTCATCTGCCGGATTGGGCAGCAGGTTCTCTGCCAAAGTACCGTGCAGATTCATAAGGGTGAAGCGGTCGAAACCGATTTGGTCAATGTTCTCCACCAGCAGCTCAACGGCCGCCTTGTGGTTCAGGATCATCTGGGTCTCCAGGCTCGCCTTGCCCGTGGCCACTGTGCCGTGCTCGATCAGCTCGCGAGTATCGAGCCGAGAGTAGGTGTTCCCTTCCAAATGGCTTGAGGCCCAGGAAAGATCAATCAAAAGTCGGTTTAGGATGTTGCGGCTGAAGGTGCCGGCAGGAGCATTCAATTCGGCTGTATTGCCCATTTTATGCAGATTACGACGCAACGAATCGGACAGGTACCAGGATTGGTTGGGCTGGTACGCATCCAGCAAATCACGTTGATAACTCACAGGATGGCGTGCGGCAAGTGGTTGTTCAACGTAGCTGAGGATGTCGCGGCTGTCGGCTGAGAGGGGGATGAAATTGGGGAAGCGATGGGAATCCGTTTGCACCGACCCCTTGGCACTGAAATAACGGCGTGCCCGGCCTTCGCCCCGGGCGATGATTTGGCTGTTTTCCAGCAGTCGGGCAATATGGCGCTGGGCAGTACGTCGGGGGATATCCGGATGATTATTCAATAATTCAGAAAGCGATAAGCCCTGGGGCGAGGATTCAATGCTGTGTAGCAATTCGCTGGTAGATGACATGGCATTTGGCGCAGTATGGATGAGGTATGGCGCCATTATGGCGCGGTTTTGCTAACTGCGCCACTTTTGTTGTAGTAAAATGGCGCGGTTTGGAGTCATCCCACTGTATGCCGGCCTGCTGGCCATCTGGTTTCTGGTGCTTAGCGTAAGAGTCATGCAGGGGCGGGCGGGCCCCGGCAAGCCCAACCTGGGGGACGGAGGCGACCCTGAAATGATGCGCCGGATTCGCGGCCATGCAAACTTCTCCGAATACGTGCCCCTGATTCTGGTACTGCTGGGAATACTGGAATTGAATGGCACCGCCGCCTGGGTTCTGCATGCCCTGGGTGCCACCTTGCTGGTGGGGCGCATGCTGCATGGCTATGCGCTGGCCTTTACGACGCAGAACGTATTCGGGCGCAGCGTGGGCACATTATTGACTGTCATTGTGCTGTTGGCGGCGGGGGTGCTTTGTGTATTGGCGGGCTTTGGGGGCTGAAACTTGGAGGATAGCCAACCGAGGCTTCCTATGGGGAAAATTGGCTTCCCAGCGAACAAATAACCTTCCTGCGCTGCGACCAGTCTTGATACGTGATCAGTTTTAATCTCCCCAATTCGTAGACTATTAGTGTATATAATATTCAAGTTCTCAATTGGCCTTTCATATAGCCCACTATGTCTCTTACCTACTACCAGCAAAATGCTGAGAAACTTGCTGCTCAATACAACAGCATTGATGTCGATTCTTTGCACGTTGGGTGGGTAAAGCATCTGAATGATCAGCCAGGTATGGCTTGTGACATTGGTGCGGGTTCAGGGAGAGACGCGAACTGGCTAGCCGGTAAAGGCTGGGATGTCGTGGCAGTAGAGCCAGTCAAGGAGTTTGCTGAGCTAGGAAAGAAAACATCACATCCCAGAGTGACCTGGTTAGAAGATTCGCTTCCGGATCTGAAGAAACTGCGAGCCACTGGGCATCGATTCAATCTGGTGTTATTGAGCGCAGTCTGGATGCATTTACCGCAACCCAAGCGGCAAAGAGCCTTCAGGATAATCAGTGAGCTTCTGGCTCCAGGCGGTATTCTGGTTATTACTCTGCGGCACGGGAAAAACCAGGAAGAAAATGAGCTGCGCCAGTTCTATCCAGCGAGTTCTGATGAGTTACTAGGTTTCGCCGATCAGCGGGCGCTTGCAACGATTCTTATTGAGAATAGGGAAGATCAACTCCAGCGTCAGGACGTGGAATGGGAAACCGTAGTATTCAAGTTGCCAGATGACGGCACTGGAAGTTTGCCAGTGCTACGGCACATCATTGTTAATGATAATAAGTCTGCTACGTACAAACTCGGTCTTTTGCGAGCCCTGACAAGGATTGCAGATGGTCTGCCCGGCATGGTGATTCAGAGAAGCGATAATAGCGTTGATATTCCTTTTGGCCTTGTGGCTTCGTATTGGTTGAAACTCTATATTCCTTTGGTTCAGAAGCATAATATTATTCAATCACCGCGAGCCGATCATGCAGAAAGAAGCGGGTATGGATGGGCTGATCAGCACTTCTGGAAATTGAGTAAAATATCGCTCAATGATTTCAGAATTGGCGCTTTCTTTTCCGACGATGATGCAAAGAATGTTATCGGGTCACTTAACAGGGCCAGCGATAACATCCAGAAAATGCCGGCGCATTTCATTACATGGCCTGGAACTTCGGAACAGGTATTTCAATGTGATCGACGCAGTGTTCGTGCACGAAAATATTTTCATCTGACACGCGATACGTTGTCTGAGTTTGGTGTCTTTCGTATACCGGCATTTATTTGGCAAACGATGAGCCAATTCAGCTGTTGGCTGGAACCAGCAATAGTCGGTGAATGGGTTGACGTGATGAGAGCGTGGAATCTTTATGTAAACAGTGACACCTGTTATCAGGCCATGCAGTGGAATGAGGCTCGAAGGGACACAGGACTAGCTAGGTCTTGTGCTGACGCGCTTAAATCCAATCTTGAAAGCAATGGCCAGCATCTGCACTGTGTGTGGAGCGACAAATCGATAAGGCATGATTATGCGATGGATCACTGCTTCCCCTGGAGTAGGTGGTTTAATAATGATTTGTGGAACCTGATGCCAGCGACAACCCAGATAAACTCCGATAAGAGTGACAAGCTCCCGTCTGCACCATTAATGCATCAGTCAAGGTCGCGAATTCTGGAGTGGTGGGAGTCTGGCTATTGTCAAGGAGATTATAGAGAGCGCTTTTTTATTGAAGCGGAATCTTCACTACCCTTGGTGAAGGCATCTGATGAAAATCTGGAGATGATCTATGACGCTATGCTACATCAGCGTGCCAAGCTCAAGGCCAATCAGCAGTTAGTTGAGTGGACTTTCGGGAGCTCTGGCTAGAGGACGACAGGTGGGATTTCCGCACTTTCTGTATCAAACTGAATCCAGTTTGATACTACTCTAATAAGAATGTTGAAGTCTTGTTTTTGTTTGCCTTTTAATGCGCACTCCCAGATTACTAACGTCTTCCAACCTTCCTTGTGGAGCTTTGATATGTTTTTCTTGTCCCTTTCTATATTAGAGCAAATCTTCTCTTTCCAAAAATCTGGACGGGTAGAAGGCCACTTAAACAAGTGACAGTTATGTCCATGCCAAAAGCAACCGTTAACCAGAATGACAGCGTGATATTTCGGTAGGACAATATCCGGCCTGCCAGGCAGGCGAGTGTTGTGGATACGGTATCGAAACCCCATTTTGAATAAAGCTTTTCGAATTATGATCTCTGGTTTAGTGTCTTTTCCTTTAATACCAGACATCATTTTTGAGCGTGTGGACTTGTCAACTATATCAACCATTCTGAAAGTAATTCCTGGTTTTCACTCGATTTCCTGGTATCCTGTATCAGCATTAAAATCCAGGCGTACCGATAATGAAAGATGGCTTTAAAATCATAGACTTGTTTGCTGGCCCGGGTGGTTTGGGTGAAGGCTTCTCAGCGTACAAAGATAGCTGTGGCCAACACCCCTTTAAAATAGCACTATCAATTGAAAAAGAAGAGAGTGCACATAGAACACTTCAGTTGAGATCCTTCTATCGCCAGTTTCCTGAGGGCGAAGTTCCTGATGTTTATTATCGTTATCTTGCTGGGGAGTTTGGAAAGCTTCCTGATGAGCTATACAAAGACTCCACCGTAAGAAAGGAGGCTAGGCTAGCAGCTGAAGAGGCTCGCCAATTTACGTTAGGTGAACATAACAGAGCGATCAACACAGCTATTGAAGCGGCGCTAGGAAAAAACAAAGGCCCCTGGGTGCTTATAGGTGGGCCTCCGTGCCAAGCTTACTCTTTGGTTGGTCGCTCCAGGAATATGGGGATAGAGGGCTATGATGCGGAAAAAGATCATCGAAGCTTTCTATACCGGGAATATCTAAAGGTTATCGCGAAGTTTAGGCCGACCATATTTGTAATGGAAAATGTCAAAGGCATGTTATCTGCGAAGGTAGGTGGCAGGTCGATATTTGAAGACATACGGAGAGATCTTCAGTGCCCGGCGAAAGCGCTACGTTCTAGTGATTGGCCGCAAGAATATGTCATATATTCATTAGCTATTGAATCTGAGCAGAGCACTAGTGATCTGTTTGATAAATCTCTAGATCCTCATGATTTTGTGCTCAAAGCAGAAAACTATGGTGTCCCGCAAGCCAGGCATAGAGTGATTTTGCTTGGAATAAAAAGCGATGTGGCTTCACTAGTGAACCCTGGAATTCTGGAGGAAAAGCCTGCTCCTAATATTCGGGACGTGATTGACGACCTGCCTGCTCTAAGAAGTGGTTTATCCAAGAGTCAGGATTCTTGGGAGAATTGGTTAAGCTCTATTAACACAGGACTAGATAAAGTTGTAGAGTCAGTTAAGGTGGGAGGAAATGAGGAGGTTGCAGAGCTAATGCTTAAGGTTGCCTCCAAGATGAAAAAGAAAAAGCTCGATCGCGGATCTAACTGGGCACAGCCCCAGCAGGTGCCCATAACTCGTGGATTGCCACGAAATCTGCGAAATTGGTATTTGGATCCCCAGGGGCGAAGGGAGATCTACAATCACGACACCAGGGGGCATATGTCTAGCGATCTGCATAGATACTTGTTCAGCGCCTGTTTTTCTATCATTGATCCAAATGGTTCAGGTTTGGCTCCAAAAGCTGCGCAATTCCCCCGGATATTGGCTCCAAATCATGCTAACTGGAAAAGTGGGCATTTTATAGATAGGTTTAGAGTCCAGTTAGCCAATAAAGTTGCTACCACTGTTACAAGTCATATTTCAAAAGATGGTCATTATTTTATTCACTATGACCCGGCTCAATGCCGTAGTTTAACTGTTCGTGAAGCGGCAAGAATTCAGACATTTCCTGATAATTACTTTTTTGTAGGAAATCGGACTCAGCAGTACGTACAAGTCGGGAATGCAGTTCCACCTTATCTTGCCAATCAAATAGCAGAAGTGGTTGCAGATATTGCAAGTGTTCTATAGTGATTATGGGGTGTGCGTTGTTTGGCTAACGCCATCCCTCTTGCTTGAATGCTTGAAGTAGTTTTAACAGGTGAATACTTTGCTTTTCTGTAGGAATCTTTGAAGGTATTTGAGATGCAATCATTAGTATTTCCTCATCCTTGCTCCCTATAAGGTTCTGGGCTATGGCCCAATTTAGAATTTGGCGCCAACCGTCACCCCCAATTTCAACGACCTTCGCTTGAGCTCTGATTCCGTTGTCAATTTTTTGTGTTCTGGAGGCAGCTTTTTTTCTGTCTATCATTGAACCTTGGTTAACAAGTTCCTTTTCAAAAGATGCGTGAAGGGGAATTTCAACCTCTCTAATACGGTCCCAGCAACCTGGCTTTTTAGCCCACTCAGTAACGTTTGATATACCTGCTGGTGTGTCAACTAGACAACTTCGCACTTCCTTGGCGATAATTTCCATTCCGGTAACTAATGGGTCTGTTAAGTTTTGCTTTGCCCAAATCTCTAAAAAATTAACTGATTTATCCTTTGATTGTGCATGGTTTCCAATCCAAGAAAGCGTGTAAGCGACAATATTGGCGCGGTAGCCAGGGTCCTGCTTGTACCAATTCAAATTTGATATGATTTTTTCTAGTCGTTTAAATATGATGGCTTTTCCTATCAGGCACTTGTAGTAAAACTCATTAAAGTGATTCTCTTCTGAATCCCACTCCTTGCCGATAAAATTAGCAAAGTTAGAAAAATTCTTCTGGGCTCCTTGGCTAACGATGTGAGGTACTAATCGCCAAACATTTTCAAATTTTGCAAGATCGGTTTTACTAAACATCTGTGCTCGAGGGTATTCTTCTTGAAACTTTCTTTTTTGGGAAGGTGTCTTATACGTTTGCTCATCAAGATATTGGCCTCGTGCACGTTCATAGAACCATTTTGTTTCTTTGAATGAGCCTTCAGTGGATGGAGCCCAAAGGCGCCTGGAAAACTCTTCCAAACGAATATGGTAAGGGTGATTGGAAAAGAAATCAGCAGCATTAACACGATTCTGGCTATTGGCGTACTCGGAAATTTTCGGAACTACATCGATAGTTTTGTCTGGTGGGATTACCGATAATTTCATCTGGACGAAAATGGAACTCAGATCAGCCGTGTCTTTTTTTCTTGCTGAAAAAATCGATGCAGTTGTTTGGCCGCCATTCACAATCTGAAGGTTTCGAATGCTTCGGATGGCTTGCTGTCCGTTGTCTTCTATTAGCTCCACAGACTCAGCGGTTGCAGTGACTCCATTATTGTACGCAAAGAACATTTCAGGTTCGCCCAATATTGTACTGCGAATTCCCTTGTTTACATTACTTCTGGCTTGGAGAAAACAGCGCACATTCTGTTCTAGGAGACGGGTGCCCCATTTTTCATATATGCTTGCAAGTAGTTCTCCGGGTACAACTGCTAGATAGGCTTCATATGATGCATCTGTAAGGTGGGCAGGTAAGCATGGAAGTGACTGTCTGTATTCTTCAGCAAAGTCGATATCCATATCTTCTTTGCCTTTTCCTGACATGACCATTCGGTGTAGCCTAGAAATATCCCATACATGGTAAGTAACGGGGATTCCTCCTATCATGCCCTCTTCGATTCCTTTGACGCGCTCGCTCAGCTTTCGATTGCTCAATAGAAAAAAACGAACTCTGCGAACGATATCTGCTCGCGCGCTAATAAGTGCAGCGATGCCATAGCCAGCCGATGTCTCTTCCAATTCGATGCTGAATTCGGGAGATCTTGCTTTTATGTAGAAGTTTTCTAGCCGCTTGAATATGGCGCTCATCTCAGTTTTAGTGAGAGTTCCTAGCTTGTCATCTTGGATAAAATCTGAAATAAACAGAGTCAAGACACCGTCTTCTTCAGCAGGGTCGCCAGCATAACCGTCAACGCGCATACCCTTTGCGGCACGGTAATGACCAGCATCGTAAGTGTCAAACTCTCCGGCATCAATTAAGTAGTTACAAAAAATCTCAACGAAAGAAGACTCCAAGAATTCGCCGTCTGCATCTGCTGAAGACCGAATATCTTGAAAAAAATCTTGAAAAAATTCATCAATATTATCGATCACTACCTTTTCCTATTATCCTATCTTCCAGCCTTGATAGTTCTATTTTATAGTCTCGAATCGATCCAAGGTCGATTCTGTAGCTTACATGAGTGACGGATGGGGGTAAGGATGAGTCAATAATACAAGGAAATTTTTCATGGACTTGGTAGACGTGTGAATCTAGGCGAATCCAGTACTGGTCGGAATAGTCGTCCTCGCTTTGATAGCCAAGTGCAAGTAATTTTTCTTCGAAAATCTCGACAGATCTGGGGTCGCGACTATGAATAAGATTCCAAGTGCGATCTACGTAATCATTTAGCGTAAACGAACCTTCATCGGATCTGGCTGCGGGTGATAAATCGAGAACGTAGAGAAATAGGTCATTAAATCTCCCTAAATCCAATTGATGCTCAGATGTGATTGAAATGAATGGTTGAGCCGAGCCGAGCCTAGCTTTTACTTCGACGCACGTTTTTCCTATCACAAAATCCTTTGGTGATCCAGATGGCCCTTCCCAAAACGACAAAGCTTCAGATGGATTAAAATGCACTAAGGCAATGCTTGCTAGGCAATCAATTTCCCCGATCAACCCCTTTTGAGCCTCTGGGCTGAGGCGTCCATCACGCTCGCCCCGTAATAGTTGATGCCATCGCCAAGTTCTTCTAAGCATTACATGTAACGCAGATGTGGAATCAATGCAGTTTTGGGTAGCCTCTAGAACATCAGTGCAGAGACGATAAAAAACTTCTCTATGCTCATTTTGACGCAAAGATAGAATTAATTTTTTTCTTGAAGATTCACTAGATGCATAATCGATTACTTTTATCCCATTTAGATGGGGCTTTTTATCACTGATAGATATTTCCTTTGGGTATTCTAGAACGAATAAGCAGTGCCCTTCAGTATCCAATGCCCAAAAGAAATCGTGGGGGTGTTCCATGTCAGCTCTTCTTGCGTTGGCAGCTGTGCTGGCTGGAATCTCAATGCTGGACCACGGATCACTCATCTTCTAAACTCTCATCATCGAAGTCATCACCATAGTTTTCCTTCCACCATGTGGTGTTTACTATGTACTCAACTGTTTTCTCCTCGTATTGGGTTTCTGGAAAGCTGATACTCCAACCAACTACGCCTTTGTCAATTGATGGTTCCCTAAGTTCCCCTTCAGCTTTTGGCTTGTTGATTGTTAGGAGATGAATAATCAAAAGCGGAGTTTTACGATGTTCTCGATATTTTCTTCCAGGTATCGTATAACGCCCATTTCTTGGTGGCTTGCCTTCCCGCTTGGTTCTCGCCTTCTGCTCTTCTATAAAGTCGCTTTTTATTGTCTCGACTAGGTGTTCTTCAAGGCCAATAGCTTCCATGGCTGCATCAGCAATGCGCTGTTTTTCGGTAACAATAAGGTAATCGGTTTTGGAGAGAGTTCGCTTGCTTTCGGTTCGATTCTGCCGTTTTACCAAGAGTCCGAGGATGTCATCTTCCTGGCCTTCAGTTGTGCTGATGATGGCCACATCCCAATGCTTTAGTTCGTTATCAGCGCGTTGATTAATATATTCAACTACAGGCCCACTTTCAGTATATAGGGAGTTTTTATGATTGGTAAAACCCGAAATAAAGTCCATCACAACTTTAGCATCTACCTTTTGCCATAAGTAATTTCCTTTTGGCATGCTCATGTCGTATGAGTTTGTTCCGAGATCTGATACTAGCTTTCGTGCAACATTTCTGTTTGCTTCAATAATTTTCGGGTTTTTGGCCAGAATGGATGTTTCGATAAATTGATTTCCAAGTCCTATTTTGACGGGCACGTTCTTGCTGCTTCCCATCTTGTTTCGGGCTGTTACAATTAGTGAATCTGGGTGGCTTCTAACTTTTAGGCCAAAGTCTCGTGGGGTTCGGTTTTGCTTCTGCATTTTCCTGATTTCATCACGTAGTTCCTCAATGGATTCTGCTATATGCCCATACCATCCTACAGCCTCCTGTGACATCCAAATTCTGCATAAATCCTCATACCCCTGTCGATAGCCAAACCAGCGTCCCATCTGTAGCAGAGTGTCATACATAATTGAGTTTCTGAGAAAATAACTTATTGAAAGGCCTTCTAGTGTGAATCCACGTGACAGGCTGAATCCCCCTACAGCGATAACATTAAGCCCTTCCGGGTGATCAGAGTAATTTAGTTTCCCTGCGCTTTTACTGTTCACCTCTATTACAGAAATGGGTGCAGCAGCATCGAGCAAAGTAGGTTGAATGTCATTCCATTTAAACTCTAAGTTAGAATATTCATTCTGCCATGCTTCATGCAGCGCAGAGATTTCTTCATCCTTCAATGCTTCATTTTCTTCTTTTCTGAAATTGAATCGAATATGTCTTACTATGTTTCCAAGCAAACCGTGAATGCTGTTTCTTAACTCACTTTGCACGCTAGTAAAGCGCGAAGCGTTTACTAGCATGGAGTTATGGGTGTTTTTGTTCCCTCGCAACATTCTAATTGATCTGCATAATATGAATGTGCGCACAGAAATTTTTAACGAATTCGGTAAATCAGATAGCTCGTGTTGGTTTTTGTGCTTTACAGGTATCAGATCTTCATTGTCATCTATTGTACGAATGATGTTTGATTCTTCGCTAAATATTTTATTGGCACCAAAATAATTGTCAGGAGCATCTAGCCCTACGATAAAGTTTCTAGGGAAAAGATCAGCCCCTAACATTTCATGTTCGTTACTTGGATCAATAAAAATATTTGCAAATGGTGTAGCCGTATAACCGATGTAGCAGCTCCTGTGAAACTGCTGGAGAAGTTCACGTATCTGAGAATTAATTCTAGATGCTTCCTCTTTGGGTTTGCTTATATCAATCGAAGCATTATCTGCTTCATCATCAATTAGTAGCATAGGGGCATCTATCAGTTGGGTGCCACCCCTAGCATTGTGCTCTTTTAGCCAATTGACAAGGTTTTTTAGTGTGCTGGTGTTCTTTTTTATGACCAATACAACAGGAACATTTAAGTTCCTTAATTCAAATGCATTTGTCTCGGCTTCTCTTTTGTTGAAATCTCTCAAAGAGCTAGTTAGGGAAACAGGGATATTTCGCGTGTCTATTTTGCCAACGCCTATATAGCGATTCTCTTTTCCTGTTACTAATCGACCTGAATCTTTCCCTATAAAGCCTTCATCGATTCTTTGCTGGGTTTGATTTCGAAGGTTGTTATGAATGCCAGCAATTACCACTACTAATCGATAGCCTGCGTCAGCTGCCTTGCAAATTAAACCTGTGTAGTTTGCTGTCTTCCCTGATTGGACATGGCCCACAACCATTCCTCTCCTATCCCACGGTCCATCTTCTTTAGGGTTGCCAAGCAACCCTAATATCTTATCAGTGACTTCGTCCAGCTTAGCCAGTACTTTGGGTGGAAAGTGTTTGTTCTCTAGAAGTTCTCTATACCGCTCCCAGTAGTACGGTTCTATCTTTGCTTTTGCTGAAGTTAACCACTCCACGTACCCTTTCTCAGTTATAACGCTACCAATGTCCATCGTGATGCCAAGAGATGTTTCCAGCTCACGTGCCATCTTTTCGGCTAGCTCATCGGATACCCTATAAAAAGAAGCTGTTCTATACTCACTTATTACATTCCTTATTTGATTCGATGTAGGTAACGGAAGTTCATCGTCGCTAAGTAATTTTGTGACTGCTGATTTCAGGTGATCATATCGACGTTGTTCTTCCATTATTTCAGCCTCTCTGGGAATTCACTCTCTAGCAAGAATTGTGTTGCTTTGTAGTTAGATTTGAAAGGCTCGGTTTTCTTTAGACGCTCCAGAATATCCTTGTTTTCAATTTTTGGATATTTTTGTCTATATAATACGCATGTAAGCTCTAGCAGGCTTTTCAAACTTTCAGCATCGCAACAGTCTGAAAGCATGTTTTCAGGTTGCTCTGCGACGTCATGGAAAAGGCTATCAATTGGTAGGTATTCACCGAAGACTTTCACAAGGGAGTCAAATTTTTTAGCTTGATCTTCATCCAGCATCTCGTAAAACCCCATTACTGCGGGATGTTGTAAATCGATCTCGTAACTGATTTCGTTTTTATTAACTCTTCTTGCCCATATTGCATTGATGTTAGGTTGTGTAAGCTTTATTCCTCTTTGGGTATATACTTTGTTGGAGGCGCCACCGATTCGTTCGATTATTTTTTTCAGTCTTTCACGAACTACCAGTGGTGGTTGTGCGGATGCTTTTTTGACGTCAATTTTCCAGAGGTGGTCAAGCTCGTTCGGCATGTCAACCCGGACTCTGGATAGTTTGGTTAATTCAGCCTGCTGGGCAAGACGGAACCATGTTCCATAGATGATAAGCCTGCCAGCTCGGTATACGTAGAAGCCTTGGTTTTTGAGGTAGCCAGCATCACCACCGTATTTCGCCCATTCCTCGGGTGTTGTCTTTTTATGGTGTGGTAATACATAAGGCTGGATTTTTACAGCTGCGCCCCGTACTTGGATAATTTCCTCAGGCAGAAGAATCGTTGCAGGGTGTTTGGAATTGAATGGATCAAATGGTGCAATGGGTTCACCATTAATAGTCACCTTCACTTTGTTAAAGGGGCGCTCGCCTTCCAGAAATCGATGGAATATGAGTTCTACGTGCTTTCTAACTGTATCGAATCTCTCGTATAAGTGATCTTCGAGTGGAGTGTTTTCGGTTGCATCTTCCAGTCTATCGAGCTTTTCCCACAGCACGAGGGTTCCAGTCTCGGGCACATGATCAGCATAAGGTATTCTGTTGATCTCTTCTCCTTCAGGAATTTGAAGTGTCCATTCATCTTTCTCCTGCTGGGCAACAAAATCCATATCCCATTGAGCGGCAGACAGTGTTTTGTGTTTACGTGTAACTACTGTCAGGCGACGGCATTGAGAGAATGATGCTGTTTTTAATCCAAGGCCAAAGCGCCCAAGGTCATTTTTTGAACGGGAGTCTAGAGGGTTTTTGCTACCGGGCCGCATAGCTTCGATTAGCTCTTCTTCAGTCATTCCTGTTCCATTATCTATAACTGCAATCTCGGCAGATAATGAGTTAACATTCAAAAGAATTTGAATTTCTGAAGCCTTTGCTGTAATCGAGTTATCCAGTATATCAGCGACTGCTGTTTCCAATGAGTAGCCGATGTCACGGAGTGATTCTAAAAATGATAAGGCAGAGGGTGCAGCATTATGAGTGCGCATCCACAACCCTCCTCGAGTTTATGAAAGGATAAAATTTGGCGACAATGTACTGTTGATACTTAGTATCTGTACCTCGAACACCGTATTCACCTGTTTCACAAGCCATCAATGTACTCATGAATATCCAAATATAGGTAGGTTAGTATAAAAGTAGGCCGATATTGCAGCAAGTTCGTGAAGGCGTTTAGGGGTACATCCTCAGCTATTTTTCACCCACTCCACACTTTCCACCCACAATTCCTCCGCCAACCCCTCATCCAACGCCAACGCCGAAGGCTCCGCCACCTTACACTCGTCGTAATACAATCCACTCTGCTCAGCCACCTCATCCGACATCGCACAGTACAACGACGTCTTGGCACCTTCCTCGGTACTGATCATAAAAAGCTTGATCAGTTTATCCAGCGGCCAGGGCACTGCGCGCCACACGTCGGATGCTACCACGCCGGGGTGTAACGCATACACGTTCACGCCGGTGCCTTCCAAGCGCTTTGCCAGCGCTTTCACGAACAGTACGTTGGCCAGTTTGGCCAGGCCGTATTCCTTGATTCCATTCCAGCTTTTGGTGGGGGCTTTTACGTCGCTTAAATCAAACGACTTGGGTGCTTTGTGCAGCTTGCTGGACACCACCACGATGCGCGCCGGTGCCGATTGTTTGAGTTTTTCCAGCAGCAGGTTGGTCAGCAAAAAGTGCTCCATATGGCACACGCCAAAGGTCATCTCAAAGCCGGATTCGGTCATGCCCTTGGCCCCGTCCAGGCCGGCGTTGTTCACCAGCAGGTGCAGGGGCAGGTTCTACTGCAGGAACAGGTCAGCGCACTGGCGCACCGATTCGAAAGACCCAAGATCCAATGGCAGGAACTCGGCCTTGCCCGGGTTTTCGCGATCGATTTCATCCAGCACCGGTTGGGTCTTGGCTTGGGAGCGACAGGCCAGAAATACATGGGCACCCTGGCGCGCCAGTTCTTTCGCGGTTTCCCGCCCGATTCCGGTATTGGCGCCGGTGATGATGGCGACTTTGCCCTGCATTTTGCCCATTTTGACTCCCCCTATGGGATAACGGCCCGTCTAGCATACCTATCATGGGATGCTTCATGGTGTGCCTAACCAATACCAACATAAAAAAGGCAGTCATGTATACACCTTATATCCAAATAGGCTTCCTGCTAAAGTGGAGGCCGGATTGACGAGTACGATTGAGCAGCAGGATAACAACCATGGCCGAAACTGAGATGAAAGATTCCGCAACCCGCTCCAACTTTATGGACGACCTGAAAGAAACCCTGCGCCGGGGCGCCACGGTGGACGGTTACGACTACAACGTGAAGAAGCGTTATTACGAACCGGCCCCGGAGCAAACCCAGGGTGAGGCCTTTACTCAGGTGGTGGAGAGCCGGCGCTCGGTGCGCAAGTTCACCGACACGCCGATCCCGCGGGAGGTGCTGGACGCGTGCATCGACCTGGCCCTGATTGCCCCCAGTTCCTGTAACCTGCAGCCCTGGGAATTTCATGTGGTGCAGTCGCCGGACAAGAAAGCCAAGCTGGTGGAGGCCTGCATGAGCCAGAACGCGGCCACCACGGCGGCGGAGCTGATTGTGGTGGTGGCGCGCACCAATAACTGGAAGAAGATCGCCAAGCTCAATATCGATCAGTGGCCGCAGCCGAAGATTCCCAAACACTGGAAGGATTTCTACAGCAAGGGCGTGGCCTTCACCTATTGGCAGGGGCCGTTGCACGCGGTGGGCTATGCCAAGAAGGCGTTGTCCAATGTGGCCGGTCTGTTCCGCCCCATGCCCCGTGGGCCCTTCACCAAATCCGATATGCGGGTGTGGGCCATCAAGAGCACCGCCCTGGCGGCAGAGAACTTGATGCTGGCGTTCCGTGCCCACGGTTTTGATTCCTGCCCTATGGAAGGCATGGACGAGCAGCGGGTACGCAAGCTGCTAAAACTGCCCCGGGATGCGGAGGTGGTGATGGTGGTGGGTGCCGGCGAACGGGCCAAGGATGGGGTGTATTTCCCGCGGGTGAAGTTCGATCGGGATAATTTTGTGCGTTATGTTTGATTGAGTTCAGCAAGACCAAAGCGCATCGGTTTTGGTCTTGCTGTGGTCTTACCTCAGTCCTGCATCAACCCGATCAGAACCGCAGATTCAGCCCCAAACTCAAATAGCTGACATCTTCTTCAATGATGGTGTATTCCGCTTCGATCTGGGCAACGTCACCCAGGTTGAAGCCAAAGCCCGCGCCTACTGACAAGCCGGTGTCGCTCTCGTCGGCACTGTTACCGTAGGCTTCCGCGGTCACGTCTTCTTGCAGGATGCCGCCTTTGACTTTGAAGAACACGGTGCCCTGTGAACGGTAGGCAAAGTAGAGGGCGTTGGTTTCGATGTCGCCTTCCACTTGGCGCCCGTAGTAGCCGGATAAACCAGCATGGAAGGTATCGGATTTGTTGTGCTCGAACTCAATGGCGGTGCCGTTGCCCAGGTTGTATCCAACCAAAAAGCCTTTGCCGTTGGGATCGTTGGAATCCAGTTCCTCGGCGTCAATTTTAAAGCTGCCACCCTTAACCCCAATATACACACCCGGTTCCTGCGCAAACAGAGATCCACTGGCCGCCATCAACATGGCCGCGCCCAAGGCGAATTTTTTCATAATTAAAGAACTCCAGATATTTTTAATGTAGTGCACCCCGGGCGACAGAGGGCTGTTCGGCCGGGGTGATGGAATTCTAGCCTATGATTGCGGGTAAGGGCAAAGCGATGACGCTATCGGTTTTGGTTGGGGGCGGAGCCTTCCAGGAACACAAAGTCGAAGGCGCCGATGGCGATGCGGTCACCGTTCTCCAGCACGGCGGTGCCCACCGGTTCGCCGTTGACGATGCAGCCGCCGCTGTCCGGGTGGGTGGTGATCATCCACAGGTCGTCCAGGTGTTCGATGTTGAGGTGGCAATCCAGCAGGCTGGGGTGGCGCAGGTAAAAGTCCACGCCGGTGGTGGAACCCAGGGTCCAGTTGCGTTGGTCGTGGTGGGGCCGCAGTACCATCTCCAGGCCGCGAAAGGGGGCGGACAGCATGATCAGGCGGGCGTATTCGCAGGGGCGGGTGGCCTCCTGCCGGGCATGGTGGTCGGTGAGGAACGCGTTGACGGATTTCAGTAGACGGTTATGGATGGCGGATCCCATTGCCGGTGGCCTCCCTGAGCTGGTAAATGCTGACTGCACCTGTGTATGATGGAATCTATAGAGCTATAAAAACAGGGCAAAAGGTCACAGAATGGCTGGCAATAGTGGTGTACGGGGCCGGCTCTGGCTATGATGCCTGGGGTCGGCGCAAGCCTATAACAACAATCATAACACTCTAAATAATCACCCGATTTTACAGCCCAATAACAACAATTTGCGAGGGAACCCCACTGCCATGGGCATGCTATCCAATCCGGTAAAAGACGTTAAACGGCTGAATGAGATTTTTTCCATCCTGATCAAGTATGGCTTCGGCGATGTGTTGCGGCGCATGGGGCTGGCCAATACGGTGGAGCAGGCCAGCCGCCTGATGCGCACGCCCATTTCCAACCAGATGCTGAACATGCAGCCCCCCGAGCGCTTCCGTTGCGCCATAGAGGAGATGGGCCCCACCTTCATCAAGCTGGGGCAGATCCTGGCCACCCGGGTGGATCTGTTCAGCCAGGACATGATTCACGAACTGGAGAAGCTGCAGGACAACGCGCCGGTGATGCCGTACGCCGAGATCGAGCCGTTGATCGAAAAGGCCCTGGGGGCGCCCCCGGCCAAGGTGTTCCGCCACATCAATGAGCAGCCCCTGGCCAGCGCCTCCATTGCCCAGGTGCACGAGGCCATGACCAAAAAGGGCGAGCGGGTGGTGCTGAAGGTGCGCAAGCCCGGAGTGCGGCGCACCATCGAGGCGGACCTGCGGTTGATGCACAGCTTGGCCCGGCTCATCAATATCCAGTCGGTGGAGCTGCGCCGCTATCGGCCGGAGGAAATGGTGCGGGAGTTCGAGCGCTCCCTGCGTCGCGAACTGGATTTCACCATTGAGGCGAAGAACTCCGAACGCATTGCCCGCAACCTGCGCAAGTTCAAATGGCTGAAGATTCCCAAGGTGTATTGGCAGTGGACCAGTGAAACCCTCAATGTGCAGGAGTATGTGCAGGGTACCTCCGCCAAAGACGCGGAAGCACTGGACCGCATGGGAGTCGACCGGGAGCTGCTGGCCCGCCGCGGTTCGCAGGTGGCCTGGAAGTGTATGTTGGAGGACGGGCTGTTCCACGCCGATCCCCACCCGGGCAATTTTTATGTGCTGCCGGGCAACGGCATTGCCATGCTGGACTTCGGCATGGTGGGCAAGCTCAGTTATCAGCGTCGGGAACAGATCATCCGCCTGGTGCGCTCCATTATTTTTCAGGAAACGGACACCGCCGCGGCTGTGCTGGTGGAGTGGAGCAACAGTGACAACATCGACGTGGAGGCCCTGGCCCGGGATTGCGCCGATCTGGTGGAGCAGTATTACGGCCTGAACCTGAGTGAGATCGATATTCCCCAGGTGATCCTGGATTGTATGGCGTTGATGCGCAACTACGATCTGGTGATGCCGTCGGACATCACCCTGGCGGCCAAGGCGTTTATTACGCTGGAAGGTTTTGGCCGCCTGGTGAAACCGGATTTCAATCTGATGGATGCGGCGGAGCCATTGATTCGGGATCTGATCAAGAAGCGCTATCACCCGGTGCGGCTGGCCCGCTCCCTGGGCAGTCGCGCCATCAAGATGGTGGATCGTATTTATGAACCGCCGTCTGAATTGCCCCAGGTGCACAGCCAGGGCAGCAGTGCCAAAATGGACGCCTATTTGATGGATCGCCTGTCCTATCGTTTGGAGGATGCATCCTATCGCCAGACCCAGGCCATTTACGATGTGGGTTTTCTGATTATGTTTACTCTGTTGCTGATCACGCCCCATGGCCCCCGCATTTATGACATCAGCGTGTTGAATGTGATCGGCGTGCTGGGGGTGTTGGGGGTGATGGCCAATGTGGCGCGGATTCAGGTGGTGACCTGGTGGCAGCGCAAGAAACGGGATTTAAGTTAGGAGGCAACCGTGCATCAGACTCTTAGTCGTAAATGGATAAACGCCCTGTTACTGAGTTGTGATCTGGCGCTGGGCATTGCCATGGTCTGGCCCGTTCCCGTGCAGGCGCAAACGCCGGCCGATACCACCCCCGCTCTGCATCATCTGGTGCTGGTGAGTTTTAGCGAAGACAGCACGCCGCAACAACGGCAACAGGTGATCGAGGATTCGCTCACCCTGCTGCGGGGCATTCCCGGTGTGGAAGCGGTGGCGGCGGGGCACAAGGCACAAGCGAACCGGCCGGTGCACATTCAGGATTACGATGTGGGGATTTATGTGCGCTTGAGCAGCGAAAGTGCGTTGGCGGATTACAGTGCGCATCCCAGGCACCAGCAGTTGCTGCAGCGCAACAAGGCCACCATTGCCGGCATCCGGGTGATTGATTTTGTGGGGGAACCAGAACCGGCCGTAACCGGTTCTGGCTTGGGTTTGGATTTGGGTTTGGATAAAGGGGAATAACCTTACCAGGCTTTATAGGGCAGGAATTTTCCGTTCATGGTGATCACCACCCGATCCCCTTTCGGGTTTTCCTCTTTCTCCACTTCCATGGAGAAGTCGATGGCGCTCATGATGCCGTCACCGAATTTTTCCTGGATCACTTCTTTCAGGGTTTCCCCATAGACGCCGACGATCTCATACAGGCGATAGATCAGCGGGTCGGTGGGGACCGCCTGATCCCACACCTTGGTGGGGTACTTTTGCAACGCGGTGCAGATCTCGGGGCTCAGATCCAGCACACCGCAGAGGGCTTCTGCGCTTTCCTTCGGCATGCTGTTCATGCCCATGCAGGCGGAGGTGGTCCAGACCGGCGACATGCCGATGGCTTTGCCGATGTCTTCCCAACTCATTCCTTTGCTTTCTTTGGCAGCGATAATGGTTTTTGCCACTTCACTCATGACGATTCTCCTGCTGTTGCTATTGATTGACTGCTCGTGGATGTTGAGGGGTGTGGGCCGCCGCCGCGCCTTCTGCTGGCGCGCCGGACAGGTCCAGATCTGCTAACGGGTTCACCTCTTTGGGTTTGCCCGAGGTGGTGTCCGGTTTCTCGCCGGAGCGGTTGACCAGGAAGTTCACCAGGTAATTGCGCAGCGGGTAGTAACCGGGTTGTTGAAAAATGGTGTTGCGTTGCCGGGGCCGGGGCAGGTCTACCTTCACCGATTCTGCAATGGCGGCATTGGGCCCGTTGGACATGAGGAAGATGCGATCCGACAGCAGAATGGCTTCGTCCACATCGTGGGTGATCATGAACACCGTCTGATGGGTTTCACTCCAGATTTTCACCAGTTCCTCCTGAATCACGCCCCGGGTCAGCGCATCCAGAGCGCCGAAGGGTTCGTCCAGCAGCAACAGTTCCGGCTGGGTGGCAAAGGCGCGGGCGATGCTCACCCGTTGCCGCATGCCGCCGGACAATTCCGAGGGCTTGCGGTTCAAGGCGTGTTCCAACCCCACCATGTTGAGAAAGCGGGTGCTGTGTTCCCGCACCTTGCTTTTGCTCCAGCTCTTCCAGCGGGCTTTGACGCCGAACTCCACATTGCTCAGCGTGGATAACCAGGGCAGCAGGCTGTAGTTCTGGAACACCACGCCGCGTTCAAGGCTCGGGCCTTTTACTTCCTTGTTGTTCATGATCACCGCGCCGGCGCTGGGATCGTCCAGCCCCGCCAGGGTGTTGAGGATGGTGGATTTGCCGCAGCCGGAATGGCCGATGATGCAGACAAACTCGCCTTTATCCAGGGTAAAGTTGACGTTGTCGTAGACGGTGAAGTCGTTGCCTTCTTTGGTTGCATACACCTTCGACAGGCCGCTGACTTCCAGAAATGCGTGTGACATGTGGCTGCCTCCTATTCGTTGTATTCAACCAGTCGTTGCGCGCGGGACAACGCCAGGTCCAGCAGCATGCCCACGCAACCGATCATCAGGATGGAAAAAATCACGCTGTTCAAATCCAGGTTGTTCCATTCGTTCCACACGTAGTAGCCGATGCCGGTACCGCCCACCAGCATTTCCGCGGCCACGATCACCAGCCAGGCGATGCCGATGGAAATGCGCATGCCGGTGAGAATGGTGGGTGCCGCCGCCGGCAGGATCACCTGAAATGCTGTGCGCAGTGGGGACAGCTCGTGGGTGCGGGCGACGTTGATCCAGTCGCCGCGCACGTTGGCGACACCAAACGCGGTGTTGATCAACATGGGCCAGATGGAACAGATGAAGATCACAAAAATGGCGGAGGTCTCTGAGTCCTGAATGATGAACAGGGCCAGCGGCATCCAGGCCAGGGGTGATATGGGGCGCAGCACCTGGATAAACGGATTCAACGCGTTGTACATCAGGGGTGACATGCCCACCACAAAGCCGATGGGAATGGCAATCAGCGCCGCCAGAATATAGCCGGTCAGCACCCGGTACAGGGAATAGGCCAGTTGAATGCCGATGCCCTTGTCGTTGGGGCCCTTGTCGTAGAACGGATTACTCAGTTCATCCCAGGCGTGTTTGAGCACGTCGGAAGGCGGGGGCACCCGCGCTTCCTGTTCGGCTCCACCCATCAGCATTTCGTATTCCGTCATCTCTGTGGATTTTTCCGGTGTCACGACTGCGGCTTCCCAGATGCCGAACAGCAGGACGGCCATCACAATCGACAGCAAGGCGGCACGAAATGGCATGGACTGCATCATCAGACTCTCCCGATGGCAAAGCTCTTCACGTATTCATCGGGCTTGGTGTAATCAAACTCTTTGCCCATGATGGTGTAGTTGGCGTAGGTTTTGGTGGGCGCGCTGTAACCCAGATCCTTCATGATCTTTTCGCAATCCGATGCCAGGTACACCTGCTCTGCCACCGCTTTGTAATCCACGTCACCCTTGATGTAGCCCCAACGTTTCATCTGGGTGAGAATCCACACGGCCATGGAATGCCAGGGGAAGGGATCGAAGTCGATGCGGTCCGGCACATCCTGGATGGAACCCAGGCCGTCGGCGTAGCGCCCGGTCAACACCTGCTGGATCACCGGCACCGGCTGGTTCAGGTAATTCTTCGGCGCGATGGCTTCCGAGATCTCTTTGCGGTTATCCGGGTTAGAGGAATACTGGGTGGCGTCGATGATGGATTTCAGCAACGCGCCGTAGGTGTTGGGATTGGTCTCGGCGAATTCCTTACTGCAGGCAAACGCGCAGCAGGGGTGGCCTTCCCAGATGTCTTTGGTGAGAGTGTGGATGAAGCCCACTTTTTCCCACACGGCGCGCTGGTTGAACGGATCGGGGGAGAGGTAACCGTCCAGGTTGCCGGCCCGCAGGTTGGCCACCATCTCCGGTGGTGGAACCACTCGAATTTGAATGTCTTTGTCCGGGTCCAGGCCGTGTTCGGCCACATAGTAACGCAGCAGGAAGTTATGCATGGAATAGTCGAAGGGCACACCGAACTTGAAGCCTTTCCACTGTTTGGGATCGCGTTTGTCTTTGTGATCCACGTGCAACACGATGGCCTGGCCGTTGATGTTTTCCACGGCGGGCATAATGTAAGGCTCGGCAGTGGAACCGGCACCCAGGGTCATGGCCAGGGGCATGGGGGTCAGCATGTGGGAGGCGTCGTATTCCTTGGCCAGGGATTTATCCCGGGCCACCGCCCAGCCGGCGGTTTTGATCACGTCCACGTCCAGACCGTATTTGGAATAAAAGCCCAGGGGGTGCGCCATGATGATGGGAGTGGCGCAGGTGATGGGCACAAAGCCCACGTTCAGTTTGGTTTTTTCCAGCTTGCCCATGGATTCCTTGAGGGCCGCCTTGGCTTCGTTCATGGGGAAGAAGGTGGACAGCATGGCCGCGGCAGTACCGCCACCCAGCAAACCCATAAATTGACGGCGGCTGACGTCGCTCTGGTTGAACACCGCCCGCACCACGGCGTTCTCGATGGCCCGATCCATCATCTCTTCGGAGGACATCTGTGCCGAGGGCGCAGTGCTGGTGGCGTCTTCCTGCTGGATGGCGCTGGCGCATTTCTGGCAACTGCATCCCGCTTCATGGGTCAGGCTGGTGTTTGGATCGTATGGGTTTCCAAGACTTTTAACGGTCATCTCTGACTCTCCCCCGGAGTGGTTGGTGAAACTGTGCAGAATGGAGCGGCCTGCACTATTACGGAACATGAGTTACGGAACATGAGTGGGACAGGCGTCCCTTGTTCAGCCCGTGATCGGAATCGATTCGATATCCGGGCCTGGTTCTGTGATGATCAGAGCATGCTCCGTGCCAATCTGGTTGGTGTGGTCCAGGTTTCAAATAAAACAATGACTTATGTTTTTGTGGTGGGGGTGAGAAGGGGTTACGCAAATGCGTAAATTACGCAGATGAGTAAAAATATTTTACGAGAATTCGTAATTGGCACGGCCCTTGTTTGATCCTGCGTAATTGAACATTCGTGAGGGCATTGCATGGAACCCTGTATGGAACCCCGTATGGAATCCTGTATAGAGACCAGAACAGAATTACTGGCCAATGGGCTGGATACCAGCGACATGGCGGTGCTGTGCATCGACCCGGTGGCCGATCAGGTGCTGGAGTGCAATGCCACCCTGGTGACCCTCACCGGTTTCACCCGGGATCAGATCTTTTCCATGCCCGTGTCCATTCTGTTCGCCAATCAATTCCCCAGCCTGGTGGCCTTCAGTCAGGCCTGCATTGAAAACAAGAACAGCTACACCAGCGAACTCAATCTGATTTGCGCCGACGACAGCACGCGTCCGGTGGAAGTGTACGGTTCGGTGTTTGAAGAGCACGGCAAACCCCGCCTGCTGTTCACCCTGTTTGATACCCAGTACTGCCACAAGCTGCGCCTGGATGCCGATGCCACCCGCTATCATCGCGGTGGCCTGATGGAGTGGAAGCGGATCGAAGAAGTGTTCTCGGAATTCGAGCGCGAAAACCAGTTGATCCTGAATGCCGCCGGGGAAGGCATTTACGGGGTCAACACAGAAGGGGTGACCACCTTCCTCAATCCGGCGGCGGAAAAAATGCTGGGTTACAGTGCGGCGGAACTGGTGGGGCTCAATGCCCACGAGTACATCCACCACAGTCATGAGGACGGCTCCTGCTACCAGATGAACTGCTGCCCCATTTTCGCGGCGTTCCACGATGGGGTGGTGCATCAGGTGGGGGACGAAGTGTTCTGGCGCAAGGACGGTTCCTCGTTTCCGGTGGAATACACCAGCACGCCCATTGAGGATCAGGGCCGGGTGGTGGGTGCGGTGGTGCTGTTCCGGGATGTCAGTGAACGGCGGGAGGCGGATCGCCGGTTGCGGGCGGCCTTGTCGGAGGTGGAAAGCCTGAAGCGGCGCCTGGAACTGGAGAACGCCTATCTGCAGGAGGAAATCCGCTCCGAACACAACTATCGGGAAATCGTCGGCCGCAGCAACGCCATTCGCAATACCATCGCCCAGATTGAACTGGTGGCCCCCACCGACGCCAACGTGCTGATCACCGGCGAGTCCGGTACCGGTAAGGAGTTGTTGGCCCGGGCCATCCATGAAGCCAGTGAACGCCGCACCCGGCCGTTGATCCGGGTGAATTGCGCGGCCATTCCCCGGGACCTGTTTGAAAGTGAATTTTTCGGCCATGTGAAAGGGGCCTTCACCGGTGCCACCAGTGATCGCATCGGGCGTTTTGAATTGGCGGACGGCGGCACCCTGTTCCTGGACGAAGTGGGGGAGATTCCCCTGGAACTGCAGGGCAAACTGTTGCGGGTGCTGCAGGAGAAACAGTTCGAGCGGGTAGGAGATACCCAGACCCGGGGGGTGGATGTGCGGGTGATTGCCGCCACCAACCGGGATCTGAAAGCGGACGTGAGTGACCACCGTTTTCGGGAGGATCTGTATTTTCGCCTGAATGTGTTTCCCATTGAGTCGGCCCCGTTGCGCAAACGCAGTGAAGACATTCCGTTGTTGGCCACGTACTTCATCGAGAAGGCCTGCCGCAAACAGAACAAGCCGGTGCTGCCGTTGTCGATCGCGGATGTGCGCCGCCTGCAGGCCTATAACTGGCCCGGCAATATTCGTGAGCTGGAGAACGTCATTGAGCGAGCGGTGATTGTATCCGGCACCGGCAAGTTACGCATCGATGTGCCGGAGCTGACCCGTTCGCTGCTGCCCGTCGCGCCGACGCTGGCTCAGCCTGAGAACACCGGGACGCTGGTGAAAACGGAAGAGGAACGCCGCAACGAGGAACGCAACAATGTGATCAGCGCCTTGCAGCAATGTGGGGGTAAGGTGTCTGGTGTGGATGGGGCGGCACGCTTGCTGGGCATGAAACCCACCACCCTGTATTCCCGTATCCAGCGTTGGCGGATAGATGTGTCGGTATTCAAAAACGCAGAGCCGGAGTCGGCGCGGGCATTGCACTCAGGTCTGGGGGCCGCCGGTTAACTCTTCTTCGGTGGCATCCCGCACATTGCGGATCTCGGCAACAAAACGCAGGGTTTTGCCTGCATAAGCGTGATTGCCGTCCAGCGTGATGCTGTGCTCGTTCAATTCCACAATGCGTACCGGCAATGGTCCGTCGGCGGTTTCCGCGGTGATCTCCATCCCGATGGCCAGTTCAGTATCGGTGGCCAGCAACGAGCGGGGCACGGTTTGCAGCAAGTCCTCATCCCGCAGGCCATAGCCGAATTCCGCCGGTACCTGCACGTCGATTTTATCGCCTACGGTTTTGCCTGCCAGCGCCTGTTCAAAACCGGGCGGGATCTGCCGGTGCCCGTGCACATACAGCATGGGCAGAAAGCCTTCGGTGGTTTCCAGCAGCTTGCCGGACTCATCCAGGATGCGGATGTGCAGGGCTACCAGTTTGTTGTTCTGGATGCGGTCGCTCATGCCAATGGACGCTCTTCAAGAGATTCTAAAAGACCTAAACAAGCTTATAAAAAAGGGCGATCGAAATCGCCCTGTGTTTGTAGCCTGATTCTGCGCGTGGCGTCAACTCAGTAGGTCAGGCTGGAGAAGTGGTCTGCCATGTGGAAGGCATTGGCCAGTTCCCATTCCCGGTAATTCAACTTGCCATAGGCGAAATGGGGGAACAGCTCACCGGTGAAGTTCTGGTAATCGCTGATGGCGTTGCGGATGCGCTCAAAGGCTTCCGGCAGGGGGCCGTCGTCGGCGATTTCAGGGCCAGGCACCGGTGCGGTCAGGTTGTGGCTCATATAGCCCTGGGCCACGAAGGCCTGGAAGGCAATGTACTGAACGGCCTGCTGCGCCGGTGGATCGGTTTCCGGAAAACCGAACATGGCGCCTTCGCAGGTCTTGGCCAGGTGGTTGAGGACCTTGTACAGGCTCCACTCCTGTTGCATTTCCAGGGTGTCCAGGTTGTTTTCAATCTGGGCCAACTCGATCAGGGCTTCATTCAGGTCGCCAAAGCGCAGGCCCCGGCCGTTGTTGCTGCAGCCGGACAGGGTGCCCAGGCCGGCCGCGGCGGCCACACCGACAGACAGGCGCAAAAAGGATTTTCGGCTCATGGTGGTCGGCGCGGGAAGTTCTCCTAGGCCGTTGTTTTTATTGTTCATGTCTCACTCTCTACAGGCTTGGTCCAATGGGGGAAGAACGGTTGTGACAGCTCTGATGATGGATTATAAAGGTGGCCATGGACAAAAAGCGCCCGTCCATAGGGATGGGTAGTTTTGATAGATTGATAAGGTGGCAGGCATGATTCGAACCCAGTGGTTGAAAGACGGAACGGTACAGGCAGGACACGAGGAGCTGATCAGCCGCTGGCAGAGCGAAGGCGGCACCATCTGGATTGACCTGGAGGGGGAGGATGAAGCGCAGGAGAAAGCCTTTCTCACCGGGTTGGGCTGCCATATCCTGGCGGTGCAGGATGCCCAGCGCCATCGGCATCCCCCCAAGTACGAGGATTTCGAGACCAATACCTTCGTGCTGTATCGTGGCTTTGAGCGCTTTGATCAGGACATCAATGTCCGTCACGTACAGGTGGCGTTTTTCATCGGCACCAACTTCCTGATCAGTCGTCGCAACGGCACTTCCTTCGGGGTGGAGAAGCTGTGGAACGTGGTGGAGGATGTGCAGCGTTATCTGCCCACCCCGGCCATCCTGTTCACCCGCATCGTCAACCAGTCCCTGGGTGAGTACATCAAGAGGATGCTGGAGTTGGAGGACAACATCAGCCGCATGGAAGACGAAATGCTGGATGACCCCACCGACCAGTTGATGCAGCGCTTTGTGTCGTATCGTTCCCGCCTGCGCAAGTTAAACCGGGTCTTCAGTTACCATGAAAAAGTGTTTGCGGAAATTCTGAAGGAGCCCACGGAGATCCTGGATATGTCCAACTCCGCCATCTATCACTCCATGCAGGATGTGTACGACAAGTGTGAGCGGTTGGACAGCCTGGGCACGCTGTATTACGAGCAGTGCGGCGATTTGATTGAAGGTTATATCTCGTTGACGTCGCACCAGCTGAACAAAACCATGCAGGCGCTGACGGTGATTACGGCGATTTTTGTGCCGCTGGGTTTGTTGTCCGGAATTTATGGGATGAACTTCGAACACATGCCGGAACTGCACTCCCGCTACGGCTACTACGTCCTGCTGGGTGTGATGGCGACGGTGGCGATTACGTTGCTGGCGTTCTTCCGTCGCCGACGCTGGTTGTAGATTCGGTTAGTCTTCGTGTTTGCGGGCGTAGGCCAGCAGTTCTTCCGCTACTTTTTCCCGAATGGCGTTCTGGTCGTCGGGATCAAGTCCGTATTTTTCCGCCAGAATGGTGAAGTCCTCGGCTTTCAGGGAGACCGTGAGCCGGGGGCGCAGGGGCTTTTTATTATAGGGTAAACCCAGAATCTTGCGGATCTGGTCCGGCGGGTTCAGATTGCTGTCCAGCGCCGCCTGCTTGATGACGCGCTGCGCCTCCGCCGATACATCAAAGGCCACCTGGACGGCTTTGATGGCCTGTTTCTCTTTTTGCCAACGTTCGTTCATGCTGTTACCTGTTTACCACGCAAAAAGCGCGATACCACACGCAGTGGTATCGCGTTAAGAGTGCCGTAATCCGTTTGCAGGATTACTGTTTGCCGGCTTTGATCCGGGCCAGGATGTCAGCCGCTGATGCGGTTTCCCCTTTGATGCCCGCTTCTTCCAGTTTGCTGTCCAGATCGTTACCGGCGAACTCCTTGTCCAGCAACTCGCCGGCTTCCAGTTGATCCTGTTTCAGTTCCTGGCGGGCTTTGATGCGCTCCAGGGATTCCCGTGCCGTGTTCAGGGTGGAGTTGTTGGCCGCCACGTTTTCCACCACCTGCTCGGTGGCTTTCTGCACACTTTCAGTAGTGCGCACGATGGACAGCTCGCGCTCGTGATCGGCAATCAGCTTCTCGGCTTTTTTGATGTGGGCTTTCAGCTGCTCCACCTGGCCGGTCAGGCGCGCCACAATGGCATCCTGCTCCCGCTTTTCGCCTTCAAAGGTGGCGATCTTACCGGCCACTTCCAGGGCCAGGGCCTCATCGCTTTGATCCAGGGCTTTGCTGGCATAGCCTTCGTGGGTGCGGATATCCTCCACCAGCTTGCTGACCTTGCGTTCTGCCTGCATCTTGCGGGCCATCACTTCGGTCAGATTGGTTTTGGCCTGCTGGATGCTGTTCTTGGCGTCAATGATTTCCTGCTCGAAAATGCGGATGCCATTGGAGTCCACGATGGCATCGCCCATTTCCCGTACGCCGCCACGCAGTGCAGTCCAGATTTTGTTAAGTACGCTCATGTTGTGTCTCCGGTCTGTGTTCGTTAAATCAGGTATTCTTCTAGGGCTTCCAGTGCGTCGTAGGCATTGGAGGCCAGGGTGATCAATTCTTTGCAGGTGTCGTTAAAGCTGCTGCTGGTGGCCATGGCACCGAACACCACGTAATAATCTTCTACAATGGCAAAGGAGCTCAGTGGCATGGCCACGTTCAGCTCCAGCATGGTTTTGTTCAAATCGGCCAGCCGTTGCGGCTGGATTTCCGATTGCTTGCACAGGTACGTGATGCACAGAATCTGGGTATCGGTGATGGTGACGAAAATGGGCATGGCATCCAGCTCCGACACGATCACCTGCAGCACCTCCTGTTCGCCCTGAATGGGTAAGCAGTTAAAGGTGTGCCCTTCGTAATTCACCTGCCCCAATTGAATGGTGAGTTCCTGGATTTGGGTCATCGTTGCTTGTCTCCTTTTTGACATATTATGTCGATAGGGTTAAGGTTAGACCTGTCTGACATATCATGTCAAGCAAATCTGTCTAACCGGATAAAACCTTGCTATCGTTGCGTCTCTTTGAGGCAGGATTATAACAACATCAATCTTGACATATTATGTCGAAGCGTCTAGTTTGACATAATATGTCTGCTGTCGGGGATCTAAATGGAAGCATTCATTTCTAATATTTTTCACTATCCTACTGTTTTCTATACCATAATTCTCTTTGTGATGGTGCTCTACTGGCTCTTCGCTATTTTGGGGATGGTGGATATTGATGTGTTGGATCTGGACTTGGATCTGGATACCGATATGGATCTGGAGGGATTAACAGGCCTGGCCGGATTGCTGGTCACCTTGGGCCTCACTGGTGTCCCGATAACCGTTGTGGTGACTCTTTTAAGTCTTGTCGCATGGGTACTAAGTTACCTCGCTGTGTACCTGTTCTTCTTCTGGGAGCCTGGTACTTTGCTGAGTTACTTGGTTGGAACGGTGGTGATAATTGGCGCAACAGCGATTTCCATCCCAATTACCGCGCAATTAATTAAACCGTTAAAGATGTTTTTTAGAAAAGCTTATGCACCGCCACCAGAAAAAGTATTGTTGGGGCGTACCTGTTTGGTGCGCTCAACTCGGGTCGATGAGAACTTTGGTGAAGCCAATGTTGATCTTGAAGGAGCAAGTTTGATTCTGCGTATTCGTGCTGATGCCGCTAAAGAGTTGAAGCGGGGTGACAGTGTAGTGCTAATCGAGCACAAACCGGAGAACAATACCTATTGGGTTGTTCCTGCTGATGAATTTAACCACAACGATTAATTGAAAAACTCAAATTTTAGATAGAGGTACGGAAGCTATGGATTTTGAATTAGTGTTACTTGGCCTTGCAGTGCTGGGAGTTATAGTCTTTTTGATTGTAGGAACGCTGGCCCTGATTAAAGCCTTTTATTTTAAGGTTGATCAAGGTAATGCATTGATCGTAAATGACACGTCACCAACCCCGAAGGTATATTTCACTGGCGCTATGGTGCTGCCGGTAATCCACAAAAAGGAGATCATGAAAATTTCCGTCATCACCCTGGAGATTGATCGCCGGGGTAAGGATGGTTTGATCTGTCGCGACAATCTGCGGGCCGACATTAACGTGGCCTTCTATCTGCGGGTGAATGAAACCGCGCAAGACGTGTTGAAAGTGGCGAAAGCTGTCGGCGTGGAACGTGCCTCCAACAAAGATGCGGTGAACGAACTGTTCAACGCCAAGTTCTCCGAAGCCCTGAAAACCGTGGGTAAGAAAATGGAGTTCCTGGAGCTGTTTGAAAACCGCATACAGTTCCGTGATCGCATTATTGAGGTTATCGGTGAAGACCTGAATGGTTACGTGCTGGAAGACGTGGCCATCGATTATCTGGAACAAACGCCGAAGTCGGCACTGGACCCTCACAATATTCTGGATGCGGAAGGTATTCGCCGCATCACTGAAGTCACCGCCACCCAGAACGTGGAAACCAATCGCCTGGAGCGGGACGAAGAGCTGGAAATCAAGCGTAAGAACGTCACCACCAAAGAGGCCATGCTGGAGCTCGAGCGCCAGCAGGCGGATGCGGAAGCCCGTCAGCAGCGTGAAGTGGAAAGCCTGCGCGCCCGTGAGGAAGCGGAAACCCTCAAGGTCAAGGAAGAGGAACGCCAGAAGTCTGAGTCGGCCCGCATCACGGCGGAAGAGGCCATTGCCATTGCCGAAGAGAACAAGATGCGTCAGGTGGAAATCGCCGGCAAGAACCGCGAACGTGCGGTGGCCATTGAACATGAGAAAGTGGAAAAAGCCCGTCAGCTTGAGGTGGTGAACCGCGAGCGGGAAGTTGAACTGCAAACCATCGAAAAAGAAAAGGCACTGGAAGAAGAGCGCAAGATCATCGCCAATACCATCAGTGAACGCATTGCCGTTGAGAAGAAGGTGGCAGAAGAGGAAGAGCGCATCAAGGATGTACGCACGATCTCCGAAGCGGAACGTCTGAAGCAGGTGAAAGTGCTGGATGCGGAAGCCGACGCCCAGGAAGACCTGGTGAAGCAGGTGAAGAAAGCGGAAGCCGAAGAGATGATGGCCAACCACCGGGCGAAGGAGATCAATGTGATTGCCCAGGCGGAACTGGAAGCGGCGGCCAAGCAGGCGGAGGCCCAGATCAAGCGTGCCGAAGGCACCCAGGCGGAAGAAGCGGCCATGGGTCTGGCCCAGGCCCGCGTGCAGGAAGCCAAAGCGGTGGCGCTGGAGAAAGAAGGCGTGGCCAAAGCCAACGCCGATCAGGCGCAGGGTATCGCCCAGGCCCGCGTTATTGAAGAGCAGGCTGCGGCCAATGAGAAACAGGGCCTGGCGGATGCCCGGGTGCTGGAAGAAAAACTGCAGGCCAAGGCCCGTGGTGAGAAAGAAATCGGTATGGCAGACGTGGCCATCATGGAAGGCAAACTGACTGCGCAGGCCAGTGGAGATGAGGCCATCGGCCGTGCCGCTGCGGTGGCGGAGCGTGAGAAAGGCCTGGCCACTGCGCAGGTTATCCGTGAGAAGGCACGTGCTGAAGCGGAAGGCCTCACCGACAAGTTCGAAGCCATGAACAATATGAGTCCGGAAGCCCGTGACTTTGAAGAATTGCGCATGCGCCTGGATCTGGCGTTCCAGGAAGTCATGGCCACCATCGAAGCCAATAAGGACATCGCCAAAGATCAGGCGGAAGTGCTGTCGGCGGCCCTGGAGAAAGCGAAGATCGAAATCGTGGGCGGTGAAGGCGATTACTTCAACAGCTTTGCCAAAGCTCTGTCGGTGGGCAATGCCATCAATGCGGTCACCGGTAAGAGCCCCATGATTCAGCAGGCGTTGAACAAGCTGATCAATCTGGGTGGTGACGAAAAAGCCGTTGAAGCGGATTCCTCCAAAGAAGCATAAAGGCAGGGACGGTCAGTGACAGACGTGAGTCAGGCAGCAAGCGCCACACAAGGTATGAAACAAGGCACGAAACAGGTTGAATCGGCGGTGGCCCAGGGCACCGCCTACGAAGTCATTCGCAAGCGCCTGGCGGACCAGGGTAACCGTCTGGAAGCCCTGGCCAACCAGCTCAATCAGGCGCGCTTGCAGGAATTCGGTTCCACCGAGTTGAACATCATCGGCCGCACCCGGGTGCGCACCGATAACAACTGCTTGGCCCGGGATATTGTGCGGGTGGGGGATTACCTGCTGTTTGGCTACAACGTCTTTATCGGACTCAAACAAACTACCTCGGTGGCGGATGTGTTTTCCCTCTATCGATTGGTGGAAGGGGAAGACGCGCTGGACATGGAGTCGGTGGCTGCCCAGAACACGTTTCTGGGGGATGCCCGGTTTCAGTCCGATTTCAATGAGTTGTATACCTATTACAAGAATACATCGCTGACCCAGTTACGGGTCAAGGAGGGGCGCCTGCTGGCGGCGTTCCAGATCGGCGAGCGGTTGACGGATATTCGCGTTTTTCGCTGGTCGGTATCGGCGGACGGTTCACAGATTGAGTACATTGATAACCGCGGTGAGCGCGACATCGAGTTGCCGCCGGCGTGGGATTTCCAATGGCGTGAGGTGGATCGGGAAGCCATCGTCGACGGTCGCCATCCCCATGTGAATATCCTCGATACCCTATTCGTGGATACCATCGCCGGCGACCTGACTATCAAGGTGGAAAACAACACCCGCAGTGGCAAAGGCATCTATGCGGAGCCGGTGGACGATCCCAATCAATCCCTGGATGACGCGGATTTCCTGTTTGCTGAGATCGGCCAGCTGATTCTGTTGCGCATCAAACCCTACCAGGAAGAGCGCTGGCGCCATCTGGTGTTCAATCGCCTGAACGAATCTGTGGTGCGCATTGACGCCATCGGCGACAGTTGCCAACAGTTGCCGGAGGATCACGGTATTGTGTTTCCCGGTGGTTATTACCTGCAAACCGGGGAATACAAAACCTTTGATGAGCCGCATCAGGGCCTGCGCTTCCGCCGTGCCATTCGTTCCCCCAACGGCGAGGATGTGCTGTACGTGCACTACCAGGCGGAAACCGGTGTGGTGGCCCTGTATCCTTACAATATGATCGAGAAGGCCCTGCGCAATCCGGTCTATGGCCATGGCTACGGCCTGTTTGAAGATGGCCGCATGGTGGTGTTCTCGGCGGATGAGGAACCCACCCGTGTGCACCCCATGCAAATCTGGCAGTCGCCGTTTTTCAGTGACGTTCACGCCAGCCAGGCGCAACAATCCCAGAGTTTTTACGGCCGGATTGGTAACGCGGAACTGGTGCGGGGCATTTCAGATTTGTTCAGTGTGGTGCAGCTGATCCGCAGCCCCAATGCAGCGTCGGCCCATTATCACGAATTGTGCAAATACGCCTCCCGCCTGTTTGATCAGTATTACTGGTTGTCGGACGCCTCCCTGGCGGAGACCCATGACATCCTGAAGGCCATTATTGAGTCCGGCGAGCTGGTGCTGGATGAATATGAGAAAGTGCAGAGCATCCGCAAGAGTTCCCAGAAAGCGTTGCAGGATGCCGAGCAATCCGTGGCGGCGCTGATCAAACGGATGCAGCCGGACGCCTGGACCACACCTCAGCCTTTCATGAATGCCATGCTGGACATCCGCAAGCTGCGGGGCCACCTGCTGACCATTCTGGACTACCGCTACATCAACCAGGAACGCATTCGGGAACTGGATGGCGAATTGGAGCAGCAGCAGGACGCCATCGCAGAGCGCACCATTGATTTTCTGGCGGTGGAGCAATCCCTGCAGCCGTTCTACGATGATCTGGAACACCTGGAAAAGCAGGTGGCAGACACAGACATCAAATCCGAGCTGGCACCATTGCTGGTGAAACTGGCGGCCCTCAGTGACGGCCTGGATGCCCTCACCGAAACCGTCAGCGCCATTACCGCGGCGGAGGCCACCGTCCGCACCGCCATCATCGAACGCATCTCCACCCTGTTTGCCCATTTGAACCAGGCCCGTGCCCGCACCCAGAACAAACTGAAGAGCCTGGGCTACAACGAGGCCCTGGCCCAGTTTTCCGCCCAGTTCAAACTGTTGTCCCAGAGCATGACCAGCGGCCTGAGCCTGTCCACCTCGCCGGATCGCTGTGACGAGCAACTGGCCAAACTGATGAACCAGTTGCAGGAGCTGGAAAGTCAGTTTGGGGAGTACGATGAGTTCCTGGCGGACATCCTGGAAAAGCGGGAAGAGATTTTTGAATCCTTTGAATCCCACAAGCAGGGTCTGTTGGATGAGCAGCAACGCCGGGCGCAAACCCTGCATGATGCGGCCAAGCGCATCGTCGACGGTGTCCGCAAACGCAGCCAGAAGTTCAAGACCGAAGAGGAGTTGAACACCTTCTTCAGTTCCGATCCGCTGCTGAACAAGCTCAAACAGTTGTCACAGCAATTGCGTGAACTGGATGATGCGGTCAAAGCCGATGATGTGGACGCCCAGTTAAAAGGGGTGAAAGATCAGGCGGTGCGCTCCCTGCGGGATAAATCCGATATTTATGAGGACGACGGCAAGGTCATCAAGCTGGGGCCGCGCCATCGTTTCAGCGTCAACACCCAGGATCTGGATTTGACCCTGCTGCCCCGGGGTGAGGAATTGTATTTTCATCTGTCGGGCACGGATTTTTATGAAGCCTGTGGCATCGAAGGACTGCAGGGCACCCAGGCGTATTGGAATATGGCGATGGCTTCGGAGTCCGAGCAGGTCAGTCGGGCGGAATACCTGGCTTACTCGGTGTTGCGGGCAGCGGAACGCAATCAGGAAGCGCTCTCCATCACACAATTGATGCAGGCGCGCAACCAGCGGGAAGCGCTGATGGAGCTACTGCGCCAGTACGCCGAACCCCGTTATAAAGAGGGCTATGAGCGGGGCATCCACGACCATGATGCGGCGCTGATCCTGGAACGCCTGTTGCCCCAGTATGAGTTGGCGGATCTGTTGCGCTTTGATCCTTTGGCGCGGGCCTGGGCCACGCTGTACTGGGCGCAAACCCAGGACCAGGATGAGCAGAAACAGTGGCCCATGCGGGCCCAGTCTGCCGTGCAGATGTCCAGCCTGTTTGGCAGCGATCGGGCCTTCAACGAGTTGTGGCTGGAGGTTGGTGAGCAGCTGCAGGATTTCCTGCAACAGCAGGGTGTCGCGGGGGCGGTGTCGTTTGCCCAGCGTAGCGCCCGTTACCTGATCCTGGAGCTGGCAAAACCGATGTTGGAATTCTCCGTGACCCGGGCCAGCCAGACGTTGATGGAAAAGCTGCAGCGGGCGTTGAAACAAGCCAATGCCCAGTCGGTGTTTGAGGACAATATCCGCGCCTTGCAGGGAACGCCGGGCAAGGCCTGGCGTTATGTGGAAGGCTGGCTCAGCGCCTGGTTGCACCAGCAGGAGGATCAATCCCTCCACGCCTTCATCCCTGAGGCGGTGGCCCGCATTCTGGTGGACGGTCGCCTGGCCTGGAAAGCCCGCGAGCTGAATCTGGAATTAACGGTGGAGGGTTTGCTGTCGTCCCATGCCACTATTGAACACGGCAGCCTGACAATGCGACTGGATGAATTCCTGTTGCGCATGGAGCAGCACCAGACGGTGGTGGTGCCGGCTTACCAGCAATATCAAACCCAGCGCCACCAGGCTGTGGAGACCGAGAAAAAACGTTTACGTCTGGATCAATTCAAGGCGCGGCCGTTGTCCTCGTTTGTGCGCAACAAACTCATCAATCAATCCTATTTGCCGTTGATCGGTGATAACCTGGCCAAGCAGATGGGGACGGTGGGCGATAAAAAACGTTCTGACTTGATGGGCCTGTTGATGATGATCTCGCCCCCCGGTTACGGTAAAACCACGTTAATGGAATACGTAGCCAATCGTCTGGGCCTGATCTTTATGAAGATCAACTGTCCGTCGTTAGGGCATGAGGTGGATTCCCTTGATCCGCAACAGGCGCCCAACGCAACCTCCCGCCAGGAATTGGAAAAGCTGAATCTGGGTCTGGAAATGGGTAACAACGTGATGTTGTATCTGGACGATATCCAGCACACCAATCCCGAGTTCCTGCAAAAATTCATTTCCCTCTGTGACGGAACCCGGCGCATCGAGGGTGTGTGGAAAGGGCAAACCAAAACCTACGACATGCGCGGTAAAAAATTCTGTGTGGTGATGGCGGGGAACCCTTACACAGAGAGCGGCGAGCTGTTCAAGATTCCGGACATGCTGGCCAACCGGGCTGACATCTATAACCTGGGTGACGTGTTGAGCGGCACCGAAGAGGTGTTCGCCCTCAGCTACATTGAAAACAGCATGACCTCCAATCCGGTGCTGGCGCCGTTGGCCACCCGCGACATGGCGGACTTCTATCTGTTTGTGGATATGGCCAAGGGCCGGGCGGTGAATGAATCCGAATTCAAGCATCCCTACTCCGCCGCCGAGAGCCGCGAAATCGTTGAGACCCTGAAGAAGTTGTTCCTGGTGCAGGCAGTGGTGCTGAAAGTGAATCAGCAATACATCGAATCCGCTGCCCAGGATGAACGCTTTCGCACTGAACCACCGTTCAAGTTGCAGGGCAGTTACCGCAATATGAACAAACTGGCAGAGAAGGTGACGCCGGTGATGACCGCCGATGAGCTGGAGGCACTGCTCCACGATCATTATCTGGGTGAGGCGCAGTTGCTGACCACGGGAACGGAGGCCAACCTGCTCAAGTTGAAAGAGCTGCGCGCAGTGCTGACAGAAGATGAAGCGCAACGTTGGGAGGCCATCAAACAGGAATTCCGTCGCCTGAAGCAGATCGGTGGCGACGACGCGGATGTGGGTGTGCGGGTGGTGTCGCAGTTGAATGCCATGTCCCAGGGCATTGAAAAAGCGGTCACGGCCCTGTCAGCCCGTTCGGAATTGCCTGCCGCCGCCAATAATGAAGGCTTGCAGCAATCCCTGCAGTCCATCGCCGATGCCATGGCCAACATGACCACCCACGTGGAGGTGGTCAATCAGCCGGTGCCGGGCATCGACCTGTTGCTGCAGGGGTTGGTCTCCACCCTGGAAGGCAGCATCTTTCCCCTGGTGAAGGCCATGGACGGCAAAATCGACCTGGATCTCAAGACCCATCACAAAATGGGTGCCATACTGGAACAATTGCGCACGCTGGAAGCCAGCATGTTGCGGTTGAAGCATACCACCCGAGGCGGTAGCTGCAACACTGCGGGGCCGGGGGAATAGTGCTCTGGAGCTGGCGACTGCTTTCCAGTAGAGTGCAATGCAGGTGTATTCATTAACCAGGTGACGAGAGAGTCCGGGTGGAATCCAATTTTATTCTGAGCTTTGCCATGGTCGGCCTGCTGGGGCTGGTGTGTCAGTGGGTGGCGTGGCGGCTGCGGTTACCGGCCATTTTGTTTTTGCTGCTGACCGGCATTGTGGTGGGGCCGGTGGCCGGCTGGCTGAATCCGGACATGATGTTCGGCGACATGCTGTTTCCACTGGTGTCCATGGCGGTTGCCATCATTCTGTTTGAAGGCAGCCTGACCCTGAAGTTCAAGGAAATCCAGGGCATGGAATCGGTGGTGTGGCGTATCCTCAGCTTTGGTCTGGTGGCCAGCTGGGTGAGCATTTCGGTGTTCACCAGTTGGTTGCTGGAGATGGACTGGCATCTTTCCCTGCTGTTCGGCGCGCTGGTGGTGGTCACCGGTCCCACGGTGATTGTGCCCATGTTGCGCTCGGTGCGCCCCAATGCCCGCATCACCAATATTCTGCGCTGGGAAAGCATCCTGATTGACCCGCTGGGGGCGCTGCTGGCGGTACTGGTGTTCAATTTCATCGTGGCGGAATCCACCGGTGGCAATGAATGGCTGGCGGTGATGCTGGTGTTTTTCAAGATCCTGGCAATTGGCAGCGCGTTGGGCTGTGGAGCCGGTTATATCTGCGGCTGGCTGCTGCGCAACGATGTGATTCCCAACTACCTGCACAATGTGTTTGTGCTGATTTCCGTGTTAGCGGTGTTTGCCTTGTCCGATACCCTGGAGCATGAATCCGGGCTGCTGGCCGTGACCATGATGGGCATCTGGCTGGCCAACATGCGCGGGGTGGAAACCGAAAACATTCTCGACTTCAAGGAAAGCCTGAGCATCCTGCTGATTTCCGGCCTGTTCATTATTCTGGCGGCGCGGGTCAACCTGGATGACCTGGCGGTGTTGAGCTGGCAGGCCCTGGCCATCCTCGGTTTTATCCACTTTGTCGCCCGCCCCCTGAAAATCATCAGCGCCACCCTGGGTACTTCCATCACCTGGCAGGAGAAAACCCTGATAGCCTGGATCGGACCCCGCGGCATCATCGCCGCAGCGGTGTCGGCGCTGTTCGCATTGCGCCTGTCCCAGCTGGGCTTTGAGAATGCGGATCTGCTGGTGGCCCTCACCTTCGTGGTGATCATCGGCACCGTGGTGTTCCAGAGCCTCACCGCCAAGCCCCTGGCCACCTGGCTGGGTGTGGTGGAACAGGCCCCCCGTGGCCTGCTGTTCATCGGCGCCAACCAGGTCTCGCGCACTATTGCCAAGGAGCTGAAAAAGCTGGGCTTTGATGTGATGCTGGCGGACAGCTATCGCAACAACGTGCGTCAGGCCCGCATGGACGGTCTGAAGACGTTCCATGGCAACCCGGTGTCCCGACTGGCGGAAAAAGAACTGGATCTGGTGGGCATTGGTCGCATGCTGGGTTTGTCCCAGAACGACGACCTGAACCTGCTGGCAGTACAACGCTATACCCGTGAGTTTGGCAAGAAGCGGGTGTACGCGTTGCCCACGCAAGCCAGTCTGCGCAAGAGCGAACGGGAGACCGTGTCCGAGGAGCTGTCCGGCATCGCGCTGTTCTCGGAGGATGCCACCTACAGCAAGCTGGCGAGTCTGGTGGCCCAGGGCGCGGAGATGCGTACTACCAATATCAGCGAAGAATTCACCCTCGAGGATTACCTGGAGAAATACGGCAGCAAGGCGATCCCGATGTTTGTGCTGGACCCGCGCAAACAACTGGCCATCCTGTCCGGTGCGCCCACCCGGGAGCAGGTTACCCCTGGCTCTCGCATTGTAGCGCTGGTGAAAGTGGAACGGGTGGTGGAAAAAATTGAAGAGAAAAAGCAGGAAGCCAAAGCTGCGGATAAGTGAGGCAAGCGCCGCCCACGTATCCTACGGCATGAAAACGAAACGGGCCGGTGCGGTCTGCCGGATCAAATCCCCGTGCAGATCCAGGGCGTTCACCTGCCAAAGGTAGGTGGCACCGGGCTTCAACTGTTCCAGCAACGCGCCGGACAGCACAGTGCCGGTCCTGGGGGCCGGGATCAGCAGACGGCCAACGTATTCCCCCGAAGTCACACTTTCTTTCCCGTTCTCCTGGCGCAATACCAACTCATAGACCACGGTATCGGCGGTTGCCGGCCAGGTCAGTTGCGTACTGGCGGAGAGGGAGGCAGGTGCCTGAATGGCGGAGGCTTGCTGGCTGTCGGCAATGACCTGATATTCCAGGGTGCTGCTGAGTTGCTGGTTGGGGCACAGGTTGGTGGGGGTGGCCTGCACAGTCTCGAGGGACTCCAGGGCACAAAAACGCAGTACGTGGTGACCGGTTTTGACGGTATCCAGCTGCGGGCTCAGCAGCCAATCCTTTCGGCCCTGCTGCAGGTCCTTGTTGACTTGCGCCAGCTCCTGATACACCAGTTGGCCACTGCTGGGGTCGATGGTGCCCAGTTGCCAGCTGCCCTGCAATTGACCCTGGCCGGAATAGATGATGCCCAGCTGAGCCTGCAACGGTAAGCCCTGGGTAATTTGGCTGCGAAAACGTTGGGGTTTGAAGCTGAGCTCCAGATTGTGAATGGCCAGGGGCACGTTCAGGGTGGCGGCGTTCAGGCCCATGTCCTTGGTGGCCAGCAGGATGCTGACGCTGGCTTCACTGGTGGAAGGCTTTTCACTGCCGGTGCTGAACTGGCGGGTGTACTGCAATTTTCGATAGCCCAGTTCCAGCCACTTGCGGGCTTCCTCTGCGGTGATGATCAGGGCTTCCTCAAAATGCAGGGGGCCAGCGCCTTCGCTGTCATTAAAGGGGGTGACCTGGGTTTTCAACACGGTGCTGGTGGCGGCATCCTTCAACACGCCCTGGGGGGAAAAGGCACCGGTGTGGTGAGCCGGGGTGGTGGACACAATCCAGCGCACCTGAATGGTCCGGCCTTCCTCCACCAGAACCCGGGCCTGCTTGGGGTTGCTGCCGGCGCCGATCAGGGAGGCCTGGGCGACACTGCCGCAGAGCACCATCAGCAGTGTCAGTACTGTGCAATGGAGGGTAATCCTTGCGGTGGCGTAGCGGCGTGGTGAACAAAACATCCCTATCTCCGGTTGGTGTAAACGCTGGGGGCAGAGTCTACCGAAGCCAGCTATGGGAGAGAAGGGGACAGGGTAACAGAATATGACTGGATACTTGCTGTCCACTCACCAGCTCAATGATCATAGTAGCCGGAGGTGGCGACCCCGCTGTTTTCCATCTGGGCTGCCAGGTCGTCAAAATCCAGCTCACTCAGCCCCACGTACACCAGCAGGTCTTCGCCGATGGCCTCCCATTCGTGGTCCTGTTCACTGTTGCCCAGAATGCGCGGCAGACCACACAGGTGCTCCGCCATCTTCAGAATCGCCAGCAGGGTTTTGCGGCCGTGGTCATAGCTGCTGGCCCGATGCCGGAAGATGTTCTCGACGCTGTGGTGCTCGGCGATCACGTCGCACAGGTCGGCCGGTAAGCCCCAGGATTTGGCGACATAGTAGCCAACCACCGCGTGGTTGGTTTTCAGGTGCTGGTTTTCCACGTCGATGATGCGGGGGTTGGGTTGGGAATAGGATTCCTCCAGCACCGCCTGGTAGTTGTCATGGGCGCGGTACAGCAGGGGGACACCGCAGTTATGGAACAAGCCCACGCAATAGGCTTTGTCCCCGGCTTTGTAACCGATGGCCCGGGCCAGGGTGGCAGCGGCGTTGGCGATGTCCAGGGCGCTGTCCCAAAAGCTGCTGAGGGCCACAATGGTTTCGTCGTCCATCTGGCTCTTGATGGAGAGGCCTTCCATGATGCGCACGATGGTGGGCAACCCCAGAATTTGCACGGCCTGCTCAATGGAGGTCATGCGGCTTTTCATGCCGAACAGGCTGGAGTTGACCACTTTGAGAATGGTGCCCGACAGGCCCACATCCTGGCTGATGAGTTTGGCAATCCGATCCAGGTCCGGCTTGGGCATGGCCTGTTCCATGTGGATGTCCACAATCACCTGGGGCTGTGGGGGAACTGTGATACCACGCAGTATTTTGGCAATGTGCTCGTCGTCCAGTATGGGAGTGGAGGTCATTTCGGTATAATCCGCGGCCAACTTATGATTAATCAGTTTAGCAGCCGGGCAATGATGCTCCAGTTGCTAGACCACTAGACTGTGGAGCCGTTCCTGTGTCCGAAGCCAATCTGCCCCGTATCCGTTTGAAAGCCAAGGAGGAGCGCCGGATCAAAAGCGGCCATCTGTGGATCTTCAGTAATGAAGTGGACACCGGCCATGGCCCATTGCAGGGGCTGGAGCTCGGGGCGGAGGTGATCTTTGAAGAGGCCTCCGGCAAGCCCCTGGGGCGCGGTTATGTGAACCCCCATTCCCTGATCTGCGGCCGCCTGCTGACCCGGGACTGGAAACGCAAACTGGACCAGCGCTTTCTTGAGGCCCGCCTGCAGCAAGCCCTGGCCCTGCGGGAGCGGGTCTATCCTGAGCCCTATTATCGACTGGTGTATGGTGACAGTGACGGGCTCTCGGGGTTGGTGATTGATCGCTTCGGTGATCACCTGGTGGTGCAGGTGAATACCGCCGGGATGGAACGCCTGCTGCCCATGTTGCTGCCGGCCCTGGACGCGGTACTGCAACCCAAGGGCGTCTTGCTGCGCAATGACAGCCCCCTGCGGGAACAGGAAGGCCTGACCCTGGACGTGAGTGTCGCAAGCGGAGACTGGCCGGCCGCCCTGAGCCTGCAGGAAAACGGGGTGCCTTTCCAAGCGCTTGGGGAAACCGGCCAGAAAACAGGCTGGTTCTACGATCACCGGGAAAACCGGCGGGAGTTGATGCGTTGGGTGAAGGGCAAGCGGGTGTTGGATGTGTTCTCCTACATCGGTGGTTGGGGGCTGCAGGCCCTGGCGGCCGGGGCGGAATCGCTGACGGCGGTGGATGCCTCGGAGCAGGCCCTGGACCAGCTGCAGGCCAATGCGGAACAGCAGGGCGTGGCGGACCGGGTCACCAGTTACGAAGGCAACGCCTTCGACGTACTGCAGGCGCTGTTGGAGCAGGGGGAGAAATTCGACGTGGTGGTGCTGGACCCGCCCGCCTTTATCAAGCGCAAAAAGGATTATAAGAACGGTCTCAGCGCATACAGTAAGCTCAACAACCTGGGTCTGCGGCTGCTGGAGAAAGATGGCCTGCTGGTGTCGGCCTCCTGCTCCATGCACCTGCCCGAGCAGGCGCTGCTGGATACCGTACGGGCCGGTGCCCGGCACGTGGACCGGCATGCCCAGCTGGTCTATCGGGGCAGCCAGGGGCCGGATCACCCCGTTCATCCGGCCATTCCGGAAACCCACTACCTCAAGGCACTGTTCTTTCGCGTCAATCCGGCGCTGTAGGGCGGGTTTCGATGCTTTCCAGTGTCAGGTCTGGTGCCTGAATCGCGGATAAGCGCTCAATCAACTCCGGGGCCGGGGTGGTTTCCGTCAGTCCATCCGGGCTGACCCCGGGGAGCAACCCGTTCTGCAGCCAGAGGATCACCTGCGTCCGTAACACCGGGTTCTCCGGTGACTGCGACAAACCGGTTAGCAATGCCTGCAGCTGCTGCTCTCGCCAGGCGCTAAAGTCTTCTCCGGAAGCGGGCATACCCCCGTTCTGCCAGCTGCCCGCCAGGGCCTGGCAGTCTGCCGCCAGCAATTCCAGGGTCAGAGCCAGCAGCCGTCTGCGCCGGTTGTTGGGGTGTTCCTCGATCGGCAGGTCGGTGGTGCTGTCCTCCCACAGGTCCGTTGCCTGGTAATCGCTGAGGGGGCGGGGTGGCAGATCGGGATTGCCCCGCGCTGCACTCCACGATTCACCCCACAATAGAAACGCCACCACGTCGAAGCCGGTGCTGACCTCGGTTTCGTCGGTGATGCCGTGCTGTTGGCGCAGGGTTTCGGCGTCCAGGGGCAGGCTGGCGTCGTTGACGATGCCGCTGTACGGGTATTCCTGCACGCTGTCGATAAAGCCGGGCATGGTCAGGGGGTTGCCCAACCGGCTGTGGGCCTCCGCCAGCAGGGCTTTCTGTTCCGCGCTGGCGGCCTGCAGCACGGTGCTGGCCTGATACAGGTCAAAGCAGCGCTGCCAGTGGGCTTTGAGCGCTTCCAGTCCACTGGCGTCGGTATGCTCCAGAAACAGATTGCCCTGGGTCAGCAGCTCCGCACTGCAGGTTTCCAGTTCAGTGAACAGGTTTTGGGTGCCCCGGCGAAAGTGTTCCAGAGTGGCCAATTGCCCTGCGGTGATGGGGGTTGTCTCCACCACCGGGGCGACGACGGGGCTGGGTTCGGGCGTCGGCTCGGGGTCGTCGCAGCCGTTCAGGAAGACGCTGCCCGCCACCAGGCTCGCGGCAACCGCAATCCGGATCAGTCGCGCAGGCTGATGCATGGCCAACCTCGCTGTCGGGCTTCGGCGCACAGGCGCTCGTCGCCGTCCACCACCACCGGATGAGTGACCGCCTGCAGCAGGGGCAGGTCGTTGATGGAGTCACTGTAAAACCAGCTGTTGTCCAGACTGTGATCCGTTGCCGCCAGCCATTGCTGCAGGCGGGTCACTTTGCCGTCCTGGTAGCAGGGGGTGCCGACGATGCCGCCGGTATAGCGGTCATCGACGATCTCGGGGTCGGTGGCAAGAATGTCATCCACCCCCAGGGCCTGGGCGATGGGCCGGGTAATAAAGCCGTTGGTGGCGGTAATGATCAACAGATAGTCACCCTGGGCACGGTGCCGGGTCAGCAGCTCGTCCGCTTTTTGCAGGCGCATGGGAGCAACGTATTCCGCCATGAACTGGTGGTGCAGGTCGCTCAACTCCTGGCGGGTAAAGCGCGTCAGCGGTTCCAGGGCGAAGGCCAGGTACTCCAGGATGTCCAGCTTGCTCTGTTTATAGAGTTCGTAGAAATGGTCGTTCTGTTTGCGATAGAAGGACGCATCCACAATGCCCTTGTCCACCAGGAATTCCCCCCAGGCGTGATCGCTGTCGCCGTTCAAAAGGGTGTTGTCCAGATCGAAAATGGCCAGGCTCATAGTCAGTTCACTTGTTGGCAGCAAAGGATGGGCGCCAGTTTATCAGGCTGCTTAGGCCTAATAAACGCTGCATATCGCCACATGCCTTTAAAAGTTTAGAAAAATCAAACAAATAGTTCTATAGTTATAAGATGTTGACGGGTGCTGTGTGCGCCGGTCCTGGATGAATCCCAGTTGTACCGACGGGCAGACTAGGGTATTTATAATCCTAGTGAAGAATTGGAACCATAAGCGTGATCGATGAGGACGGATTCAGGCCGAATGTCGGGATCATTCTGGCGAATACCCGTGGGCAGGTGTTGTGGGCCCGGCGGGCGGGTCAGGATGCCTGGCAGTTTCCTCAGGGCGGGATTGCGGAGAACGAAACGCCGGAACAGGCGCTGTACCGCGAACTGCATGAGGAAATCGGTTTAAAACCTGAGGATGTACGGGTGATCAGCTCCACCAAGGGCTGGCTCCGGTATCGTCTGCCCAAGCGTTTTCTGCGTTACCGCAGCAAACCGTTGTGTATTGGTCAAAAACAGAAGTGGTTTTTGCTGATGTTGACCGGCTGCGAGAGCCGGGTCAGTTTTGCCTTCGGTGATCCACCGGAGTTTGATGATTGGCGCTGGGTTAGTTATTGGTACCCCTTGAACCAGGTGGTGTCGTTCAAGCGTGAAGTGTACCGCAAGGCGCTCAAAGAGCTGGCCCCCTCCCTGCATTCCATTGCAGCGGAAGCGGGAGACAGCAAAACAATTAGAAATTAATAACAAATTTTAACCGGGAATGTGGTGGCCGGTGTAAGTCCGGTTGGACCTGGATGGCCAAGGAACAGGGCACGCCAGGGGGCGTACTGGGAAGGACCGTCGGCTGCGAGAGCTTTTCTATGCTGGAAACCTTAAGACGTATAGTACAGGAGGTGAATTCCGCTCCGGATTTGTCCTCTGCGTTGAACGTGATGGTGGCACGGGTACGTCTTTCCATGGGCACGGAAGTGTGCTCGATCTACCTGATGGATCACAGCGCCAACCGCTATATCCTGATGGCCACCGAAGGTTTGAAGAAAGAAGCAGTGGGCATGGCTACCCTGCATTTCTCCGAAGGTCTGGTGGGTCAGGTGGGGATGCGGGAAGAGCCCATCAACCTCGACGACGCCCCCAGTCACCCCAAATTCCGCTACCTGCAGGAAACCGGCGAAGAGCCGTTCCACTCTTTCCTGGGTGTGCCCATCATTCATCATCGCAAGCTGCTGGGCGTCATCGTGGTGCAACAGCGGGACCGGCGCCGTTTCGATCAGGAGGAGGAAGCCTTCCTGGTAACCCTGTCGGCCCAGCTGGCCGCGGTGGTGGCCCATGCGGAGGCCACCGGTGCCATCGACGGCATTTTCGGCAATACCATGGGGGGCGTCACCACCAAGTTTGACGGTGTGGTGGGCTGTATCGGGGTGGCCATCGGCACCGCCTTTGTGGTGTACCCGGCGGCGGACTTCAAGTCGGTGCCGGACCGCCCGGTGAAGAATGTCCGTAAAGAATTGAAAGCCTTCAACGATGCCCTCAAGCGGGTGCGGGCCGACATTCGCGCCCTCAGTGAGAAAGCCTCACTGACCCTGCCGCCGGAAGAGCAGGCCCTGTTCCAGGTTTATGAGCGCATGCTGGACGACAACGCCCTGGCCGGGGAAATCCGCACCCATGTGCAGGGCGGCAACTGGGTGCAGGGTGCGCTGCGGGAAGTGGTGATGAAGCATGTGGCGGCGTTTGAAGCCATGGAGGATTCCTATCTGCAGGCCCGGGCCTCGGACGTGCGCGATCTGGGGCTGCGTATCCTGGCCTATCTGCAGGAAGCCAAAACCCTGAGCGCCCCCATTCCGGAGCGCGCCATCGTGGTGGGGGAGGACATCACGCCCACCATCTTTGTGGATATCCCCCGCGAGCGCATTGCCGGAATCGTTTCCCTGCACGGCTCCAGCAACAGTCATATGTCCATTGTGGCCCGTTCCCTTGGCATCCCCACAGTAGTGGGCGTGGGGGAGTTTCCCCTGTCCCGCCTGGAAGGGCTCAACCTGATTGTGGACGGCCATCGCGGCGAAGTGATTGTGCAGCCGGGGCCGGAGGTGCTGCGCCAGTACCAGGCCATTATCAGCGAGCAGGCGGAGCTGTCCAAGGAACTGGAGTCGGTGACCGACCTGCCCTGCGAAACCACCGACGGCCATCGCATCAACCTGTTTGTGAACACCGGCCTGATGGCGGATGTGAATATCTCCCTGCAGCGCGGCGCGGAAGGTGTGGGCCTGTACCGCACGGAAATACCGTTCATGGTGCGGGACCGATTCCCCAGTGAGCTGGAACAGATGGAAATCTATCGCCAGCAACTGGAGGCGTTCTACCCGGCGCCGGTGACCATGCGCACCCTGGATGTGGGCGGCGACAAATCCCTGCCCTACTTCCCGATTCAGGAGGACAACCCCTTTCTGGGCTGGCGCGGTATTCGCGTCACCCTGGATCATCCGGAGATTTTCCTGGTGCAAATTCGCGCCATGTTGTGGGCCAGCGAGAGCCTCGACAACCTGCGCATCATGCTGCCCATGGTCAGCTCGGTGATGGAAATCGACGAGGCCATGCACCTGATTCACCGGGCCTATCTGGAGGTGCTGGAAGAAGGCGCCCATGTGCAGATGCCGGAAGTGGGGGTGATGATCGAGGTACCGGCAGCGGTGTACCAGATCCAGGATTTTGTGCAGCAGTGTGATTTCCTTTCGGTGGGCAGCAATGACCTGACCCAGTACCTGCTGGCAGTGGATCGCAACAACCGGCGGGTGGCCAGTCTTTACCAGGCGTTCCATCCCTCGGTGCTGCGCGCCCTGAAACACATCATTGATGCGGCCAAAGCCGAGGGCACACCGGTGTCCATCTGCGGTGAAATGGCGGGTGACCCCTGCTCGGCCGTACTGCTGATGGCCATGGGTTATGAAACCCTGAGTATGAGTGCCACCAGCCTGCTGCGGGTAAAATGGGTGTTGCGCAAAGTGGGTATGGACGCGGCCCAGGAGTTGTTGGCCCAGGTCTGGAAAATGGACAATGCCGCGGTGATCAAAAGCCATGTGGATCTGATGCTGGATCGGGCCGGCCTGGGTAACTTCATTCGCCCGACCCTGTTTCAGGGCACTTCCTCCCAGGAACCCAAAGTCCAGGCCCGTTAGGTTGCTCTTCGCGCGTCACTATCTTGCGCGCTTCACAGTCCGGCAGCGGAATGCGGCTCCTGTTGTGAGGGCAGCAGCCGGGTCAGCTTTTCCTCGAGGGCCTGATAGCCCAGGGGCTTACACAGAAAATCATCCATGCCCGCCTGTTCTGCTTTGTGCTTGTGCTCGGACAGCACGTGGGCCGTCAGGGCGATCACCGGCTTATGGGATTGCTGCAGTTTGGTCTCCTGCTGGCGCAGCAGACGGGTGGCTTCATAGCCATCCATCACCGGCATTTCACAATCCATCAGCACCGCATCGAAGCGATCGTAATCCCTCAGCAGCAGGTCAAGGGCATGACGGCCATTGTCTGCCAGTTCGTACTCCAGGCCCATTTTATCCAGCATTTTGGACACCACCATCTGGTTGACCTGGTTGTCCTCTGCCACCAGTACCCGGTGCCGCTGGGTTGGGGCCCTATGGGCGAGTTCCGGGGAGGGGCTGTCCAGGCGCCCCTGGTGGAGATCGCTGAGGGTATCCCGCAGTTGTTTCCACATCACCGGTTGCTGGATCACGTGATGCACGCCGGCGGACGTCAGCTCAACCAGCTCCGGGCGCGGCCGCATCGGTGCCAGCAACAGGCGTCGGCAATGGCGGGCAAGTCCCTGTTGCTGCAATTGACGTAATCCATCCAGGCCGCTGGCGTCCGCCAGCTGATGCCCGATCAAGAGCACGGTGTCGGCGTCATCCGCAGTGGCCTGGCAATGACGGGTCAGCTCCCCGGTCGTGGACGCGGTCAGCAGCGTCAGGCCTTCCTGCCGGGCCTGGCGTTGCATCACTTCCAGGAACGCCTCTGAGCGGTCGGCCAGGATCACCCGATACCGGCGGATGGCCTCCTGTTGCGGGTTGTCCTGGGGCTCGGGCGGGGTGTCGGCGCGTGCTTGCTGCAGGGGGATGTGGAAGCGAAAGCGGCTGCCATGGCCTTCCTGGCTGTCGACACTGATCTGGCCGGACATCAGTTCCACCAGGCGCTGGGAAATGGTCAGCCCCAGGCCGGTGCCGCCGAATTGGCGGGTGGTGGTGGAGTCCGCCTGCACAAACGGATTGAACAGGTTTTTACTGATGGCGGCGGGGATGCCGATGCCGGTGTCTTTGACCTCAAATTGCAGCTGGGGACTTTCCTGATCGATCACTGACACGGTCACGGTGACCGCGCCATGTTGGGTGAATTTGAAGGCGTTACCCAACAGGTTGAGCAGGATCTGCCGCAGTCGGGTGGGGTCACCCAGCACATGGCCGGGCACCCCTTGCTGCGTTTCCACCAGCAACGCCAGCTGTTTGCGCTCGGCGCTGACAAAAAACACCGACACGCACTCCAGCAACAAGGTTTCCAGCTCGATATCGATCTGTTCCAGGTGCATCTTGCCGGCGGAAATCTTGGAGTAATCCAGCACATCGTTAATGATGTTGAGCAGGGCCTTGCCGGAGCTGTTGATGACTTTCAGGTATTGTTGCTGCTGGGGGTTGAGCTCCGTATCCTGCAGCAGTTCTGCCATACCCAGCACACCGTTCATGGGGGTGCGGATCTCGTGGCTCATGGTGGCCAGGAACTCGCTTTTGGCCCGGCTTTCGGCTTCCGCCTCGATGATTTTCTTTTGCGAATTCAGTTCATCCACCTGGGCGTTGAATTCCACTTTGAGATAACGTTCCCGCTCTTCCCGCGCCAGTTTTTCGTTCTCCAGGGCGCGCTTCTGGGCTTCGTATTTTTTGCGTCGTTCCTGATTGATGCGGTCTGCCAAGGCGAACGAGAGCAGGATCACTTCCATCATGGAACTGATCTGCATGGAGTTCTCGGTAAAAAAGTTGCGTGGCACGATGCCCACTTTGTTGAGGGAGATAATGATGCTGGCCACCATCAGGGAGCCGTAGGCCAGGACATAGTAGCGTGCTTCACGCAGCCCGCGGTAGAGGGTGTAGCCACCGGACAAGAGGGCGCTGACGCAGGCGGTGAGACCCACCACAATGGCAAACAGGATGGCAAGCTTATAGGGCATCAGGAAGGCACCGACGAAGACCAGCACATAGAGGATCACGTGGGCCAGTAACAGGCGATAATAGCGGGGGCTGTTCTTCTTCAGGTGCAACAATGAGATGGTGAAGGCGCAGGCGAAGATGCCGAAGAACCCCAATGAGGCCACCAGCGCCCACTGGTTGGCCTGTGGCAATGTGGGCCACAAATACTGATAGCCGAAGCCGTGCAACGCCGCCATAAACAGGCCAATGCCGGTGACCGACAGGGCGTAGTAGATGTAGGAAGGGTGGCGTACGGTGATGAAGATAAACAGGTTGTAGAGAGTCATCACAATCAGCATGCCGAAATACAGGCCATGGCCCATCAGTGTGTTCTGGCGGGCTTTGTAAAATGCATCTCTCTCCCACAGGTACAAGGGCACCTGCACGGAGCTTTCGGTTTCCACCCGCAGCAGAAACCGACGCTCCTCGCCGTCGGCCAGCGGCAGCGGAATGGCAAAATTGTGATGGTCCAGGGGGCGCTGGTGAAAGGGCAGGGTGTCCCCCAGTTGCAGGGGCTGTGATGGTTCGGGGCCGCTCACTTCATACAGGGCCACGTGATCCAGAATGGGGTACGCGATTTCCAGCAGCCCGTCAAAGGCAGCGCCGCTCCGGTTCTGAATGGTGAAGCGAAACCAATAGGGCGTGGTGTCGAAGCCGAACGCCGGGATCGGCGTCTGCACCGCTTGCCAGGCGGCATCCGGCAGCGCCTGGATAGCCTCCCAATCCTGCGTGCCCGATTCATCCCGATAGACGCTGACGGCCGTTGCCAGGTTGAATTGTTCCTGGTGGGGGGATTCTATCAGCAGGGGGGCCGCGGCCCAGGCCGGAGTCCATGGCAGCAGACACAACAAGACCATTCCCCATAGGTGGAACCTGAGTCTCGGCAACTTTGTCTCCGTGGATTGAGTGCAACCTTCTAAATATAGTCCATGGACGCTGGGTAAGGCGTGGGAAAGCGGCTGGAATGGGGATGGAATGGGGATGGAATGGGGATGGAATGGGGATGGAATGAAAAGGAAAGCTGGGCTAGTGGGTTTAGGCTAAGCCCTCGGGCTGCCGTGTAAAGCGGTAATCCCGCCTGCCACTGAGGCGGCCCCGGTCATCCCAATCCCATTCGAAGAATTCGGTGCGGCCATCCTGGTGTTGCAGCAGCAGGGTGCTGCAGCGGGTTCCGTAACCGTAGGCGGGGGCTTCGATAAAACGTGAGGACAGCAGCCTTTCCCAGTGGGGATCCACGCCGGTGTCCGGCAGCAGGGCCTCCGGGGCCGGTTGGCGGTGGTTCAGGATCGCCAGCAGGTCGTCTGCATGCAGTGTGCGCTGGTGTGCCAGGTAGTCCCCCAGCGCCTGTTTGCCGGAGACCAGTTTGGGCCAGGGCGTGTTGAGGGTGCCGTTACTGACCCCGTGGACACCGGCGGGCAGTGGCGTGATCCCCGGTTGCCGGTTGGAGTGATAGAGCAGTTGGCTGCCATCGCCACAGAGCAGGTTGAAGCCGTTGTAGCGCTCTCCCTGGAGTTGCGCCAGGTAGTCAGCGGGCGTGGCCTGCCCGCGGAGAAATCCGGTCACCAAATGGCCCCGGCTGATGGCGTCGGTGAGCTCCGGCCGGCGACCGTCGCGCACGTTGGTGAGGGCCGCAAAGCGCCCCTGGCGGGTCACCCCCAGCCAACTGCCGCCGGCGCTGAGATCCTGCCCGGCCAGCAGCTGCGGGGCTTCCGGCCAGAAGCCTGCCGGCCGCGTGGGGCGGACAAAGTATTCATCCCGGTTGGCGGCCACCACCAGGGGATAATCCGGGTGGGCGTTGAGGGCGATCAGAATCAGACACATGGTTTAGAAAGCCGTTGATTGGTGTACACTAGGGCCCCTGCTTATTGCCTCAGTGGGCCGGCCAGCAGCTGAACATATAATAGCCCACAGCAAATTCATTTTCGTTGATCGCATTTTAAAAAGGAATCCCGCCATGTTGATGTACCCGGAAATCGATCCGGTGGCGATCCAGTTGGGCCCGTTGAGCGTGCGCTGGTACGGCATCATGTATCTGATCGGTTTTGCCTCCGGTTACTGGTTGCTGGCCCGCCGCGCCCGCCAACCCAATTCAGGCTGGACCGTGGAACAGGTCAGCGATGTCATCTTTTACGGTGCCCTCGGGGTGATCCTGGGCGGACGCATCGGTTACGTGATCTTCTATAACTTTTCCGCTTTCATCAGTGATCCCCTGATTCTGCTGAAAGTGTGGAACGGCGGCATGTCCTTCCACGGTGGCTTTTTGGGGGTGATGCTGGCCATGTGGTTGTTCGCCCGCAAGTACCGGAAGAATATCTGGGACATCCTAGATTTTGGCGCCCCCATCGTGCCCATCGGCTTGGGGGCCGGACGCATCGGCAACTTCATCGGCGGTGAGTTGGTGGGGCGTACCACCGATGTTCCCTGGGGCATGGTGTTTCCCCATATAGACAATCTGCCCCGTCATCCCTCACAGTTGTATCAGGCGGCATTGGAAGGCGTGGCGTTATTCTGCATACTGTGGTTCTTCTCCGCCAAACCGCGGCCACGCTATGCGGTATCCGGCCTCTTCGCCCTGTTCTACGGCATCTTCCGCTTCGGGGTGGAATTCGTACGGCAACCGGATGGTCACATTGGGTTCGTGGCTTTGAACTGGCTCACCATGGGACAGATCCTGTCGCTGCCCATGATCGCGGTGGGACTGATCCTGTTGTATCTGGCCTATGGCAAACGTAACGGAAAGCAAACGGCATCATGAAACAATACCTTGATCTTCTGCGCCTGATTAAAGAGACGGGCGTGACCAAAAGTGACCGCACCGGCACCGGCACCATCAGTTTGTTCGGGCATCAAATGCGCTTCAACCTGGCGGAGGGGTTTCCCCTGGTGACCACCAAGAAGGTGCATCTTAAATCCATCATCCATGAATTGCTGTGGTTCATTCGGGGCGAAACCAATATTGCGTACCTGAAAGAAAACGGCGTCTCCATCTGGGATGAGTGGGCCGATGAAAACGGCGAGTTGGGGCCGGTGTACGGCAAGCAATGGCGTTGCTGGGAAGCGGGTAACGGTGCGGCGGTGGATCAACTGGGGCAATTGATCGATGAGATCAAACGCAATCCGGATTCCCGGCGCCTGGTGTTGAGTGCCTGGAATCCGGCGGTGTTGCCGGACGTGAGCAAATCGCCCAGGCAGAATGCGGCGGAAGGTAAACAGGCCCTGCCGCCCTGTCATTGCCTGTTCCAGTTTTACGTGGTGGACGGCAAACTCTCCTGCCAGTTGTACCAGCGCAGCGGCGATGTGTTTCTGGGCGTGCCGTTCAATATTGCCTCCTACTCGTTGTTGACTTTGATGGTGGCGCAGGTGTGTGGCTTGCAGCCGGGGGACTTTGTGCATACCTTCGGTGATGTGCATTTGTATCTGAATCACCTGGAACAGGCGGAACTGCAGTTGTCCCGCGCGCCCCGTCCCCTGCCTACCATGAATATCAATCCGCAGGTCACCTCCCTGTTTGATTTCGTGTACGAGGATTTTGAATTGGTGGGCTACGATCCCCATCCGCACATCAAGGCACCGGTGGCTATTTAAGAAGGGGGGTACGTTATGATTTCCCTGATCGTGGCCAAGGCCGACAACGGCGTGATTGGCCTGGACAACAAAATGCCCTGGCACATACCGGCGGAGCTGCAGTACTTTAAAGCCCGCACCCTGGGCAAGCCCATCATCATGGGCCGGAAAACCTTCGACTCCCTGGGGCGGGTGCTGCCCGGGCGCCCTCATGTGGTGATCAGCCGCAGTCCACTTTCACTGCCGGAAAACTGTTATCCGGTGCAATCGCTCGATGCTGCCATCAGCACCGCTCAGCGCCTCAACCGTGAGCTTGCCCCGCAACAGGATGAGGTGGTGGTTATCGGTGGCGCTGAAATTTATCGGCAGGCGCTGGATCGGGTGGATCGGCTCTACATCACCGAAGTACACCTGGCGCCGCATGGGGACACGTTTTTTCCTGAATTGAATCCCGATGACTGGCAGGAGATCGAACGCAAAGATGTTCCCGCCGGCACCGACTCTGCAATTGCGTACAGCATTGTGACCTATCAACGTAACTAGCACGACGATACGAAATGTTTAAAAACCTCTTCAAACCCAAATGGCAGAGCGCCAAACCGCAGGTGCGTATCCAGGCCCTGCAAAATCTCAACGTGAGTGATGAAAACGACTTTCACATCCTTGAGCTGATGGCAAAAGGCGATGTGGAGAATGACGTGCGCCTGGCGGCCATGAAGCGGATTCCCCAGCGGGAAAAACTGCTGACCCTGATCAAACAGGAGAAAGACAGCGGCGTGCGCTTTGCTGCCATCGAACATTTGATTTCGGTGTTGTCGGACAACGCTACCGGACTGGACCCGGTGGTGCGGGACATGGTGCGGGAGTTGGACAGCCATGCCCTGGCGGCCATTGTGGAACAGACCCAGAGCGCCGAGTTGGGAACACTGGCCCTGGCGGCCATCGCCGATGAAACCGTGCTGGAAACCTACGCAGTGAAATTGCCCCTGGCACAGATGCGGCAGGCGGCCGCGGAGCGTCTGCACAGCGAGGATGTACTGGAGCGGGTGATCAAGGCCAGCAAAGGTAAGGATAAATCCGTGTGGCGCATCTGCAAGGACAAGCTCAATGGCTTGCGCGCGGAACAGCAGCAGGAAGCCTCCATTGAGCAGCAGATAGCAGAGTTATGCCAGAACCTGGAAACCCTGTCCCGCCTGCCCTATGACAATCTGTACGGCCCCAAGCTGGAGCATCTGCAGAAACAATGGCAGCGCATGCAACACCATGCGGACAACGAAGCGGTGCAGCGCTTCAATCGCGCCTATGCCCTGTGCAAGGCCACCATTGATGACATTCACAACGAACAGGATCGCCTGGCGGAAGAAACCCGGCGCCAGCGGGAAGCCTTGCAAGAACGCATGGCCGCCTGCGAACAGCTGGAAGAAGCGGTGCGCCAGCTCAGTTCCATTGCGGTGCTGCAGCCGGGGGATATTCCCGCCCTGCAGGCGCTGTTGAATACCCAGAAAACCCGTTGGGAGGAAGCCGCGGCGGTGGTGGAGCCGGCAGCGGATGAACGCAAGCGTTTCAGCCGCATTCACGGCTTGTTGCAACGGGCGCTGGATGCGGTGCGCAGTCTGAGCGAACGGGAGCAACGCATCCGTGACAGCGCCACGGCGGTACTGGATCTGCAGGAGGCCACCATGGCCACCTTGCAGCAAAAGCAGAAAGATCTGGAAAAGTCTCTGGGCGACTTGAAGTGGCCAGAAGAACTGGCGTGGCCGGAATCGTTGAAACTGCACCAGCAGGCCCTGGATCATTTCGGCCGTTTGCAGACCAAAGCCAAGGCCATGGAAGAAGAGGCCATTCACAACATCCGCTCCATGTTCAATGAACTCACCAGCGAGATCGAGCAGGGTCATTTGAAACCCGCCAACCGCTTGCTGAAAGAAGCCAGCCAGTTGGTGAAGCACCTGCCCATCAAAGTGGCCTCCGGCTACCAGAAAAAGCTGCGGGAACTCACTGTGCAGGTGAATGAGCTGCGGGACTGGCAGGGCTTTGTCGCCACCCCGAAGAAAGAAGAGCTGATCACAGAGATGGAAGCACTGGTGGAAGCCGACCTGGACCCCCAGGCCCTGTCCAATAAAATCCGCCGGCTGCAGGATGAGTGGCGCAGCCTGGGGGAAGCGGACAAGGGCCGCAACAAGGAATTGTGGGAGCGCTTCAGCGCCGCCGCCGACAAAGCCTATGAGCCCTGTCGCGGCTATTTCGACAAACTTTCGGAAGTGCGTCAGGCCAACCTGGAAAAACGCAGCAGCGTCTGCGATCAGCTGGAAACCTATCTGCAGCAATACGATTGGGAGCATGCGGACTGGAAAGCGGTGAACGAAGTCTATGAAACCGCCAAGAACGAGTGGCGCCTGTATACGCCGGTGGAACGCAAGGAAGGCAAAAAAATCCAGGAGCGTTTTAACGGTTTGCTGGATCAGCTGCGGGAGCGTTTACACGGCGAGTTTGAACGCAATAAAGCCCGCCGCGAGCAACTGATTGAGGCGGTGGAAGCACTGGTGGAATTGGACAGCCTGGCGGACGCCATCGAACAGGCCAAGGGCCTGCAGCGGGACTGGCGGGCGGTGGGCCTGGTGGCACGGCGGGATGACGCCCGCCTGTGGAAGCGGTTCCGTGCCGCCTGTGACCGGGTGTTTGAGCGCCGTGATCAGCAGCGCGAAGAATTCCAGAAAGAACGGGAACAGAATCTGGTGCACGGGGAACACCTGTGTGAACAGATCGAGCAACTGGCGGAAGGGGATGTCACCGATGTGGCCGCCGTGCGCCAGGAATTCCGTCAGTTGAAACAGCGGTTTCAGGATCTGGGGGGATTGCCCCGGGAGCAGCAGGATGGGCTCAAGACCCGTTATCAGCAGGTGTGTGCCCAGTTCGAGGCGGCCTTGCTGAATGCGGAAAGCGCATTGCGACAGCAGGGCTTCAAGGAGTTGTGGCGCCGCGCCGCGCTGTGCGATGAGCTGGAAGACACCTTGCTGAACTCAACTCAGGGGGAGCCGTTCGAGGGGGCCCCGGAGGCGGAATGGAACAGCGAGCAAAACCTGCCGGCGGACGCGGAAACGCTGCTGCAGGCCCGTTATGAGCAGGTGCTGGCCGCGCTGCAGGGTGGTCACCTGCCCTCTGCAGATGAACTGGACCGTAATGGGGAACGCTTGCACGCATTGTGTCTGAAGCTGGAAATTGCCGCCGGCGTGGAATCTCCCGCGCAGGATCAGCCGCAGCGCATGGCCCTGCAGATCAATCGCTTGAATGACGGCTTGACCCATCGCGGGGAAACCGTCAGTGCCAGCCAGCTGATCGAGCAGATGCAGGTGGAGTGGGCGGGCATCGGCCCGGTGCGCAGTGCAGAGCGGGAGCAGTACGGCAAGCGCTTCCGTCAGGTGTTGTCACAGGCTTTGGACTGATGTCGATGGCAATGGGGTCTGGAATGGACCCCGTTGCCATTGGTGTGATCAGGAAGTCAAACCCAGATCCTTGCGGATGCGGGAGCAGGAGCTGCTCATGATGGAGAACAGGGACTGATCGTCACTTTTCACCACCACGTTTTCAATCACTTTATTGCGAATGGACAGGGTCACTGAGCACTCTTTGGCGCTCATGCCTTTTTGCCGGTCCAGATAAACCCAGACCATGGACCCGGAACGGGTCTCGTCACGCTTGTTGGGCAGGCCCAACTTCTTTTCCACGTACTCCACCGGCTTGCCGGTCAGGTCCGTTACGATAGGGTCATCCTGAGGATCAACCACAGAACTACTGCAACCGCTCAGCAGTATCCCCGCTGTGGTGAGTGCAATTAGGGTCTTCATGAAACTCCCTCTTGGTGCTTTTGTTATGGACGCCGTGAAGTGAACGCCGTGTACTTGTTGTTGTTTTGGCTATTTGATCAAAAGGAGGGGGGGTAGGCAAGCATCCCTTGCCTGCAGTTACGTTAAGCTGTGTTAACGGATGCTTTTCAGCCAGCTGCTGATGGCCGGTACGGACGCCTCGTCCAGTTCGATGCCCACCAGATAGGTGTCCCGTTCGGTGGGTTGAATCCAGCGTACGATGCCACTGATGAGGGTGCGATCGCCGGCGTCCGAATTGATCCAGAGGGCGATTTCTGCACGCTCGAGCACCGCAAAATCCAGTTCCACCTGCAGTCCGGTGTGGGAGGCATTGATGGCGTTGGCGGTAGCCGGTTCCACCATGCTGATCTGGCTGGAGGAAATGGACTCAATGAAGAGTGTGTCCTCGATAGGGGAGCGGGGGGCGCTGCGGCGTTCTTCGTGGCTGGACTCATTGTGGTTGGACATAGGGCTATCTCGTTGTTTTTTTGTCTATTGTGCAGGATTAAGCATAGACCCTAAACCGGCAGGGAGACAGAGAATTCCACCCCCCGCCCATCCGCCAGATTCGCCGCTCGCACCTGCCCGCCGTGGGCTTCGGCGATCAGGCGCACGATATACAGTCCCAGGCCCAGGTGGGGGGCGTCACCTTTGTGGCCGCCGTCGCGGCGGGAAACCAGGGAGTCGAACAGCTGCTGGCCCAGGCCCGCCGGCAGTTGTGACCCCTCATTCCGCACCCACAGCTGCCAACGCTGTTGATGTCGCTGCAGGCCCAGGCCGATGCGGCCCCCGACTGGGGTGAAGCTGCGGGCGTTATCCACCAGCTTATCCAGCAGTTGTGCCATCAGTTCCGGGCTGCCTTCCAGTGGGGCGCTGGTGGGCGTAATAACGCTGTAGAACTGGTGCCCGGAGTAGGTATCCCCATAGGCACGGGTCAGGTCCTGCAGCAGGGGCACCAGATCAAAGCGGGTGCGCTCGCTGTGCTGGATGGTCTGTTCCACCCGGCTGGCCTCGCTCATGGCGGACAGGATCTGGCGCAGGCGTTCAATGCCGTCTTCCGCCCGCTGCAGATAAGGTCCGTTGTCCGCCTGGGTCTGGGCCAGCTCGAGGGAGGATTTGACGATGGCCAGGGGGGTGCGCAGCTCATGGGCCAGTTTGCCGTTGAGGGTTTCCAGGTAGTCTGTATAGCCCCGCACCCGCTGCAGCAGATCCTGGTAACTGCGGGAAAGGTCGCCGATTTCATCGTCCCGGCGGGAGGCGGCAAAGGGCTCGACCCGGCCGTCGGGGCTGATGGCCTGCTGGGCCGCCTGATTGAGCCGGCGGATGCGCCAGGACAGGCTGCTGGCAAACAGCACCAGGATCAGGATCACCAGCACCAGTACTCCCAGGGTGAGGGTGGTGACCCGGCGCAGGGCCTCGTTGGTCAGGCTGATCAGGGCCTCCCCGGTCTGGGACAGCAGCAGGTAGCCCAGCAGGTTGCCTTCATGCAGCAGCGGCTGGCTCACCAGCAGGGCGGACTGTTGCCGCTCCGGCAGTTGGTACCAGCCGGCCTGGGGCCGATGCTGGAGTTGCAGACTGTCCAGCATAAAGCGGTCCTGGCTGGCGCTGAGTTCTTCCTGGGCCAGGGGCCAGGGCTGTTGGCTGCCACTGGGGGTCAGTACGTCGATTAAAAGCCGATAGAAACGGCCCAGGCCCTGATTGAGCAGGTTTTCCGGGTCGGTGGGGGGCGGAATGTCCACCGGGTGGGAGACCCAGTCCTGCTGCGGGGACAGGGGCCACCCCGCCGGACTCAGGACCACGGCGTCCAGCTCCTCATTGCGCTGTGCCTGCAGCAGCGGGGCCAGAGCCGGCAGCGGCTTGAGCCAGAAATCCCCCCAGCCCCGCTCCGGTTGCAGGGTCGTGGCTACCCGCTGTGCCGGGCCGCTGGCGTCGGCCTGGTAAAACTCCAGCACCAAGTGCGAGAGCAGGTCCTGGGCCGCGACACTGAGCTCCACATTAAAGCCATCATGGGTTTCCTGCCACCAGACCTGCATGTCCTGCATGGGGTGCAGGCTCTTTTGCTGGCGGAACCATTGTTGTGCCTGCAATTGCCCCGGGCCGCTGGTGAACAGCACCCACTGCCGCTGCACCTGGCCGTCGTGGGTGGTGAAGCGCAGGTGATCGCTCCGGTCGAATTCAAGCCCGGGGTTGAAATATTGAATGCGGGGGGTCTCCACCTGGGCAAACAGGTACAGGCGCTCCCCGAACAGGGCTTGCTGCAAGCGGATACCGGGAGCCAGGGTGTGCACCGGGTGGCTCTGCCAGTCGTCGCCGTAGCCGTCCACCTGCACCGGTTGATAGCGGCGGGCGGTGTAAAACACGGCATCCGGCAGGTTGGCGGGCAGCTCGCTGGTCTGCACCAGCTGACCCAGCACACCGGCCTGCTGCTGCAGGGCCTGGCGCTGGCTCTCCCGCAGTGCCTGTTCCATTTCCCGGGCGTAATGGCAACCGGCCCAGGGCAACAACAGGGTGGTGAGGGAGACCAGCAGCAGCTGGGTGTGCAGTCGCAAGCGTTAGTCCCCCAGTCCCGGCTGATGCCAGCGGTAGCCCATGCCGTAGACGGTCTGGATGGCGTCGAACGCGGGATCGATCTGGTTGAACTTGCGACGGATGCGCTTGATGTGGGAGGTGATGGTGTTGTCATCCAGCACCACGCTGGCGGCGTCCATCAACTGTTGCCGGTTCTTCACGTGGCCCGGGTGCTTCACCAGGGCGTGAACGATCCAGAATTCAGTCAGGGTCAGGTCCAGGGGGTGTTCCTGCCAGCGGGCGTGGAAGCGGTCCAGGTCCATCAGCAGCGCACTGCGTTGCAGGCGGTTATCCTCCTGGCGCGGCTGATTCAGTGCGTCCAGGCGGCGGAACAGTGCGGTGATGCGGGCGGACAGATGGGGCAGGCTGATGTCCTTGGTCAGGTAGTCGTCGGCCCCCAGCCGCAGTCCGGAAATGGCGTCCAGCTCACTGTCGCGGGCGGTCAGGAACAGGATCGGCAGGTGCGGGGCCAGTTGCCGCAGCTCCCGGCACAGGTCAAAGCCCCCTTCAATTTCATCCTGCAGACCGATGTCGATCACCGCCATGTCCGGCAGCCGCTGGCGCAATCCGGCCAGGGCGGCGGGGCGGGAGTCGTAAGTGCTGATTTCGTAGCCCTGGCTTTGCAGGAACATTGTGTAGTTTTCGCGGATGGCGGCTTCGTCTTCGATCAGTGCAATGTGTTTGGCCATAACCTCGGTTACCCAACGGGGTTGCTGTTGCGGGGGTGGATGGCTTAAGTGTACCTCAGTCCTCCCGGGGCGGGAGTCCCTGCCACAATTCATCATAATTGATCAGTGCCTGGTCACCGGTTCGGCCCCGCCTGGCCACAGCAGCGCGGTTTACTGGAGCGGAATGTGATGTCTTCAGGAGCGAATCATGAAGTGGGAAACCAGGCCGCGATGGCGTAATGAATGGTATACCGCAGTGCTGTTACTGGCGCTGCTGGTATTTGGTTTACGGGCGCTGGATCAGCACCGCGACGTGCGGGCGGCGGTGCCGATGTGTGTGATGGAGATTGCCCCAGGCAAGGACAGACCCTGTTAGGGCCGGTCAGATGCCATAGACGATGTTTTTCTCGCTCTTCAGCAGTTCCTGCTGTTGTTGCCAGATGTACTGCCCACTGTCCTGGTCCAGCAGTTTCAGGCTAATCCGGTAGAAGGTCTTCTTCTGCTTTGGTTCGGTGCGGATGACGTTGCTGATTTCCCCCACCAGCAAATAGTCGGCGTCGACGGCAGTGGCCAGGGACTCGCCGCTGGTGGCGTCTTCAAACAGTTGGTAGAGGCTGCCTTTCCAGCGCTCGCTTTCCTTGGCCATGGCCCCTTGATCGGCAAAGCGGAAACGGTTTGCCTTATTCAGCTCGTTCATGAGTTGGCCATTGATGGACGCAAGATCCACTTTGTCATAGGTGAAGTTGATCAGGCCAAACACCGCCAGCTTGGGGCGGGAACTTTTGGTGGCCTGTTGCACCTGGTCATCCGCCAGCATGGCTTCGAGCATGGCCACCGCGCTGTTGCTGATGGCGTCGTCCTTGACCTCTTTCTGGACGGTTTTGGCGGCGGGAGTGTCGTCGTATTTAACGGTATTGGTGCAGCCTTGAAAAATTAGGCTAGCCAATACCAGGCTGCCCATCATGAGTGTTTTGTTCATTTCCGCCCTCTGCTTATTCTTTTTGGCACTACAACGCCCTAGTGTCTACCGATTCAGTGCGTCAATCAAGAGCGCCCGCCCCCGCCGTGCCCAATAAACTGGCGAATATTCAGCTTGTCTACCATATTTAAAGAACCTGACTTGATCAAATCTCGACCAGGAGTGGTCCGGGTTATTCTCTGGCGGAGCGCCGCAAAACAAGCACAAGTGAAAGTAACGAGTCCCACCTTTATGAAGCAGTTTTCAATTCCCAAATACCTGATCGGATGTGCCTTGCCGGCGCTGTTGATGCTGGCCGGTTGCGGTGGCGGCGGGAGCGGCGACGCCTATGAACCGCCGGCCCTGTCCCACGGTGTGATCTTCACCTACCCCTTGGATGGCCAGACGGATGTGCCACTGGGCACGCGGTTTTATGCCACCTTCAGCCGCAATGCCAGTGCCGCGGCGGTGGCGGCTGCCTGCAGCGTGGACGGCAGCGGCAATGTCAGTGGCAACTTCTGCCTGATCGGACCTGGCAACTCGGTGGTGCCCATCGCGCCCAGTGTCAGTGGCGCGGTGGTGCAGTTCGAAACCGATCAGTTGCAACAGGGCACCCGCTATGAGCTGTATGTTTCCAACGCGGTGATTGGCGGGGGTGCCTCCAACCTTTCCATTAGCTCGCCCCTGGTGACCTTCCTTACCAGCCGCACCGATCCGGTGCCGAGTGTGGCGCCCACCGTGACGGCCATTAACGGCGAGGACCCGGACGTCTATTCCAGTGTTCTGCCGTCACCGCCCGAGCCCCGCTACCCCATGATGGATTTCTCCACCATCCGGGTGGAATTCAGCGAGCCCCTGGATGAGAAAAGCGTACGCATTGACGCCACCGATGTGGCCAACAGCCCCTTTGCCTTTGTCAGTGTGGACGGTGCCACCGAAACCCTGGTGCCCGGTTCGCTGGTGGTGCGCAAGCAGCACATCAGCTTTGACCCGGAGGCAGACCTGGCCCCCGGCGTCACCTATCGCCTGCGCCTGAATGCCGGAATCACCGACCTTAACGGCGAAACCGTGAATCCGGTGACCTATGAGATGGTGCCCGAGGATTCCAACAGTTGCGGTTGTGTCATTACCCAGCGCTTCAATACCACGGCGGCCTTTGGCGAAGCCGGCTTCCCCCAGGCTTCGCGCCTGACCGGGCGCCCGCTCAACGCCATCGACCTGTATTCTCCCCTTATCGGCAGCAATGACATCAATCTGCGGGATGCCACATTGGAGGCGCGCCTGGCTGACCCCAGTGCCTTTGGCGGCCTGATTCCGTTTGTGATTCGCAAGGGCGCATCGCTGCCCATCACCGGCCTGGACCTGGCGTTGGGGGGTGCGGTGCCCGCCAACCTGCAGACCGGGGACATCACCGCCAGTTTCATCACCGATGTGACCGGCTATATGGACCGCAACCCCTACCGGCCCTACAGCACCCAGGTGGATGACGCCAGGTCGCCAGTGTTTGTGTACCTGATTTTCGATCTGGCGCTCACCAGTGCAGACCCCACCGGCAATGCGGTGCTGAACCAGACCATCCCACACATTCAGGCCACCGGTACCGCCCGCATCAGCGATGGCACGCTCTACATCGAAAGCGTGCGTACTCTGGAGATGGATCTGCTGGGCCTGGATCAGGCGCCCGCTCATCTGGTGTTGGGCATCCAGTCTGATCTGGTGTCCGTGCCGGAGCCGGACCTGACCGCCCCGCTGATCACCGCGGCGTATCCTGCCAGCGGCAGTACCGATTTTCCGGTGGGGGACGAGTTGTCACTGATCTTCAGCGAACCCATCAACAATGCCGGCGTGGACCCCCAGGATCAGATCGTGCTGACCAACGTCACCGATGGGGGAGCCGTGCCTTTCCAATTGGCCTGGGACGGCAGCACCGTGCTGCTGCAACCCAATACGCCGCTCAGCTACAACAAGCAATACCAGATCAGCCTGGGTGCTCTGGAAGATCTGTCCGGCAATGGGCTGTCCCTGGATGTGGGGGATGCCACCGGCGGCAGCGGGGTGATCACCTTCAACACGGAAAACCCGGGTGCCACCAGTGTCGGCCCCATGGTGACCAGCGTCTATAACGGTGCCGCCTGTAACCTCACCGGCGGCGATGCGAATTTTGCCGGGCGCTGCGTGGGCGGAAACTCCGGGGATGAACGCTACCTGCCTTTCACTCTGCCGTCAGATGGTCATCTGGAGGTGTACTTCACCCAGCCCATGAACGCGTCCACCCTGGTGCTGGGCAGCGCCTGTGGCAGCGGCGCGGTGCGCATTGAAGAACTGAGCGGCGGCAGCTGTGTGGGGGTGGTGGAAGGCTCCCTGATCGCCGACACCCGCAGTTTCAAATTCACACCCACCCAGCCCTGGAGCGAAGGCACCCAGTATCGGGTGACCCTGGTGCCGGGAGGCAATACCAGTTGTGATGCCGGGGAAATCTGCGGCAGCAACGGGCGTCCGCTGAACCCTGACCCTCTCAATGGTGGCCAGTCCGGGGATGCCGGTGGCGGCAACATCGTCAACACCTTCACCGCCGTGGCGGCCAACAACGATGTGTTTCTGCCCCTGCAGTTGCAGCCCTACACCGACCTCAACGGTAATGGCCATGTGGACGGCAGTGAAACCGGGCACAGTGAGAACAGCGCCGGGGTGGTGATTGTGCCCCTGGACCTGGATGGCATCACCAACGGCATCATTACCCGCGCTGAGTTCCTGGATCTGCCCGGCGGCAGCGTGATTCCCCAGGCCAACATCTACCTCAGCGGCGCCTTGCCGGTCACCGTGGGGGAACCGGAACCCCTCGCCATTGATGGTGCTCTCTGGGGCATGACCTTGACCGGCGACAGCCAGATTCCGGTGCAGGTGCATCCTGGCATCCTGTATGGCACCTCCATTACCATGGATTCCTCCGCCCGGGTGCTGGGGATTACCATTCCCATCGCCGATGTGGAAACCGGGCTCAGCATCCTGCGCCTGCGGGAATCCGGTGGCGAGCCGGTGACGGGTTACATTGTGCAGGAGGCGGGGGAGGAGCAGCCCCAGTTCATTGCCCAGCTCGACTTGTACATGGATGCCCCGGACATGGAGATCGAGGTGGATATTCCATTGCTGGGTGGCCTGATTGCGGTGAACCACAACCTGCACAGCCTGCCGCTGACGGCCATTGTGAAAGGCCCCGTCACCTTCCTGGAGGACGGCCGCATCCTGATCGAGCAAATGAATGTGGGCGCCATCGAACTGGTGATCAACGTGTCTTCCATCGCGGGCAACGGCGCCATCAAGATGGCCATTGAGGCCAACGCCATGCAGTTGCGTTTAATCGGTAACCCACTCAAAGGCCGCAAATAAGGAGGCGAGTATGAATAGGTTAATGTCATCCGCCTGTTTAGCGGAAATGTTGGCAGTAATGTTGACGGCCATCGTCAGTGGCCCGGTGGTGGCGGCCGTAGAGCAACCGGTTGCGGACCAGATTGAGGGCCAGGCCAATTACTGGGACCGTTTCAAAACCAATACCCTGGGCCTGGAACCCGGTGCCAAACCCTTCTATTTCCGGGCTGGCTACACCTCATTGCAACCGGATTCCTTCAGCGACGAGGTGAGCCTGGACGTGCCCTCGGATTCACCCACCACCCTGGCCATCAGCAGCGGCCCTATTGAGGGCTCCGGAGCGTCGGTGAATCCGGTGAGCTTCCCGTCGGCTGTCCTGGGTTACCGGTTGCCCTGGGATCGGGGCCAGTGGTCCATCGAAACCGTGCTGGCACTGCCCTTTACGGTGGAGTTTGAGGCGGAAGGCACCCTTAAGGATGAATCCATTGCCCCCTATGCCCTGGGCAACATACCCACCGGGGTGGAGCCGTTGGGCTCCCAATTCGGGGAAAGCAAGGTGCTGCCGCCGGTGGTGACCGTGGTCTATCGCTTCCTGATGGACAAGCCCCTGCGGCCCTATATCGGCGGCGGCCTGTCTTACATGATCACCTACGATTCCGAGGTCACCAATCCGGTGCTGACGGCGGTGGGGGAGCCGGAACTGGAAATCGATGATGTGCTCGGTTATGTGGTGCAGGGGGGTGTGGAGTACAACTTCTATAAGGACTGGTGGGTGAACTTTGATGTGAAGTTCATCGGCGGCCTGGAAGCCGAAGCCACGGTGAAAGACATCTGGGTGGAGACCCCGGAGCTGCCCACCTACAGTCCGGCGGAAGTGGGGGATGCCAGTGTCAATGTGACAGTGGACCCCTGGGTGTATCACATTGGTGTGGGGTTCGACTTCTGACCGGGATACTAACCTGTCACGACTCCGCATCATAAATCAGTATAATGGGCACAGTTTCTATTCGATTCTGTAGCAAGCCATCCCCGTGATACAAGGAAGCTGTGCCCGTGACCACCCTGACCGCCCGTCTCAAGCACCTCAGCTGGAAACACCTCAGCTGGAAACAGTGGACGCTCGTCGCCCTGGTTCTGTTCTACCTGCTCTACATCGCGCTGTCCTACCTGTACCTGCCGGGCAAGCTCAAGCAGGTGGTGGAAACCGACGTGGCGCAACAGGTGGGACGCGATATCACGGTGGAGCGCTTTGAGTACAACCCCTTCGATTTGTCGCTGCGGGTGTTCGGCCTCTACGTACCGGACAAACCGGATGCGCCTTTGCTGGCCTGGGACCAGTTCTATGTAAACTTCACCCCCTGGGGCTCCCTGTTTGGCTGGGTAATCAAATTGGAAGCGGTGCAGTTGGACAAGCCGGTGGTGAACCTGGACACCGACGGTCATCAGTTCAATTTCAGTGACATTCTGGAGCGGTTTGCAACGGCTGAAGACAGCGAGGAGCAGACGGCGGAGGAAGCGGAAGCGGCGTCCGCGGACAGCACCGGTATTGCCCTGGAAATTTCCCGCACCGCCATCAATGACGGGTTCTTTCGTTTCACGGACTTCAGTGGCGCGCAGCCCGCCCGCAGCGAAATGGATAACGTCACCATTGAACTGTCTGACCTCTACCTGGCTACCGGTGATGAACACCTGAACCCGTTCAATATCACCGCCGCCATTCCCGGTGGTGGAGCCCTGAAAATGGCGGGCCAGTATCGGGTGGATCCCTTGTTGGTGGAAACCGAACTGGATGCCAGTGGTGTGGAGCTGAAGGAGTTCAGTGACTTTGTCACCAACGTGATTCCCATCAAAGTGGCGGATGGCCAGTTGGCGCTGAACGGTGCGCTGGCGGTGCAACAGCAAGGCGATGAGGTGGCGGTGACTGCCAGGCTTGAGCAACTGGCCGTGACCGGTCTGGCACTGGATGATCGCACCCTGGACCCGCCTATGGCCCGGGTGTCCGCCATTACCCTTGGCGGGGTGGAATTTGATTTGCTGCAACAAAGCCTGACGATCACCAGTGTGCGGGTGGACGGTCCGGTGTTGCACCAGTGGCTGGATGAAAACGGCAAGCCCCGCTTTGAACACCTGCTGGTGCAGGAAGTGGTGGAGGAAAACATCGAGCAGCAGGCGCCCGCGAAGCCGGAGGAGGAAAGCGCGCCCTGGAACGTGGTGGTGAACAGCCTGGCGTTGGCCGGGGGCGAATTTTATTTTTCCGACAAGAATCCGGGCATCACCCAGAGTCACAGTGTTACCGCCCTGACTGTGGATCTGCAGAACCTGACCCTCACCGAAGGGGAAACCGTACCGGTAGCCGTGAGTGCGCGTCTGGACCAGCAGGGCGAACTAAAGGTGGATGGCAGCATGACCCTGGTGCCGTTCAAAATGCAGTTGAACTACGGGCTGGCGAACCTGCCGTTGCCAGCGTTCTCCGAATACGTGGAGTTGGGAACCTATTTGCGCATCGAGAAAGGTGCGTTACAGCTGGAGGGCAATATTGCCCTGGATACCGAGGGTGATATGCCCATCCAGTCGCAACTGGCACTGACGGTGGACGGCTTTCAGGCGGAGGATACCCGCACCGGCAAACCGGTGGTGCAGTTCAAACAACTGCAATTGCAGGACATGAATCTGGATACCCAGGCCCGCAATGTGCAGGTGGGCGGGCTGGTGCTGACGGAGCCTAACCTGCTGCTGGCCGTCGATGCGGAAAAGCAAATGAACTGGGCCACCATTACCAAGCCTGCAGCCTCGGGGAGTGAGGAGACTCCCGCCGGAGAAACCGCGCCGGACACCACTGAATCCACCCCGGACTGGCAGTACCGCATTACCAAGGTGGAAATCCTCAACGGGCTGACCCGGTTTGAAGACCGCAGCCTGTCACCGGTATTCAAAACCGGCCTGCACAATCTGGATTTCAAACTGGACACCGTGGCCAGCGACGGTACACAGCCGGTGCCGTTTTCCCTCACCAGTAAAATTGATCGTTATGCGCCGTTCAGTGTGAAAGGCACCCTGGACCCCATTGCCCAACAGCCGGGGTTTGAATTCAAAAGTACTCTGCAGGGTTTGGAAATGCCGGCGCTGTCACCGTACTCCGCCCAGTTCATTGCCTACAACCTGCAGAGCGGAAAACTGAGCCTGGATCTGGATTACTCGCTGCACAACAGCAAACTCAAAGGGGGTAACAAGCTGGTGGCGGATCAGCTTTACCTGGGGGAGGAAGTGCCCAATGATGAGGCCATCGATGCGCCGGTGGCACTGGGTCTGGCATTGTTGCGCGATGTGAACGGTGTGATTGATCTGGATGTGGGGGTGGCCGGGGATCTGGACGATCCCGGTTTCAATGTGTCCGGTATTATCCTGAAAGCCTTCGTCAATGTGCTGGTGAAAGCCGCCACCTCGCCGTTCCAGTTGCTGGGGTCCCTGGTGGGCAGCGGTGAGGACATGGGGGCCATTGATTTTGATGCCGGCTTTGCCACGCTCACGGCAGAAAACCAAACCCGCCTGCAGCAGTTGGTGGAAGCCTTGGCTCAGCGCCCGCAGTTGGTGGTGACGTTCAGTGGGGCTGCCTCCCCACAGGAGGATACGCCCATGCTGAAGAAACTGCGCATCCAGGAGCGGGTGGCCGAAGCCCGTAAAATGTCCTTGGAGGAGTTGCGGGAAGAAGCCGGTGATCAGGACTGGTGGACTGTACGGGCCAACCGCCGGGCCATCGAAAACATCAATGACGAACTGAAGCTGGCGGATGAGTCCGCGCGGGAGGATGGGTTGCAGGCCGCGCAACCGGACCTGAAAGGGGATGCGCTGGAGGCTGCTGTGTATCAGGGGATGTACGAGGACGTGGCGGCACAGCAGAACATCACCAATACCGACTTGCTGGCGCTGGCGGATCGCCGGGCCCTGGCCATCAAGCAGCATCTGGTGGATGTGTTGCAACTGGATCATGCGCGGGTGACCGTGAGCAAAAGCCGCAGCGGGGATCTGCAGGGGCGGATCGTGAATCTGGGGCTGGATGCACGATGAGCGGAAGCCTCAATGTGAGCGGGGATTGGGTGTTGCTGCGGGGGCTGGTGCGCCAGCAGAAACACTGGGAGCAGTTTCCGGCTCGCTTTGCTGAAGCCTTTCCAGAGGCCCGGGTTCATACCCTGGATCTGCCGGGCAACGGTGTCCTTTGTGATCGCCCCAGTCCGCTGACCGTGCGGGAGATGATGGAGTCGGCCCGGCAGCAACTGCAGGTACGGGGAATGATGGGGCCGGTGAACCTGCTGGCCATTTCACTGGGGGGCATGGTGGCCATCGAATGGATGCACCGTCACCGCCAGCAGGTGGCCAGCGCCGTCATCATCAATTCCTCCCTGCGCGACGCCGGCACCCTGTTTGATCGCCTGCAGCCAGCCAACTACCCGGCCATTCTGAAAAACCTGCTGCTGCAGCGGGACCCGTATTCCCGGGAAAAGCTGACCCTGGACATCTCCAGTAACCTCTATCCCCACAAAGCCGCGTTGGCGCGCAAGTGGACAGAATACGCCACCACCCACCCCACCAGTCGCCGCAATGCCCTGCGCCAGTTGCTGGCGGCGGCGCGTTATGCGGCCCCCAGGCGGCGCCCCCACGATCGGGTGTTGGTGCTGAACAGTGCCCGGGATCGCCTGGTGAATCCGGTGTGCTCTGAGCGCATGGCCCGGCGCTGGGATTGGCCCCTGCGAACCCACTCTCACGCTGGCCACGATCTGCCGCTGGACGACGGCCCCTGGATTCTGCAGCAGATCCAGCAATGGCAGGCCCCCACTGTCTGAAATTCCACCGAACGTTTGCCAGAGCGGGTAAAAAATCACATTCCGGTTGTGATGTCGCCGACTTGGCGCATCGCAATGGCTCCTCTATGCTGATGAAAGTGTCAGAGCTTGATGCCGTGATCTGCCCGCAATAAGGTTCTTTGTTGTCTGCACAGGGATTGCGCAGAATCCCTGCCAGTAAAGCCATCATCCATCCGTGGAAAATGTTCTTTATAGGGATAGCCAGATGAACATGATTGAAGACATGATCGATGATGTCCTGGTACGCGAAGGCGGCTACGTCGATCACCCCGCAGACCGCGGCGGTCCCACCAACTTTGGTATCACCCAGAAAACCCTCTCCCGTTATTATGGCCGCGCCGCCACCGTCGATGAAGTTAAAAACCTGTCCCGGGAAGTGGCTGAGGAAATCTATCGGCGCAATTACTTCAAAGGTCCCGGCATTGATACGCTGCCGGACCTGATCCAGCCATTTATTTTCGACTCTGCCGTCAATCATGGTCCGCGGCGTGCCATCAAGTTTTTGCAGCAGGTGTGTAACGAGGCTGGCTATCGCCCCCTGCTGTCGGTGGACGGTGCGGTGGGCCCCAATACCCGCCGCGGTGCGGAGTGGGCGTTACGGGAAATGGGCACCCTGTTGTTGGACGCCCTGATTGAGGAGCGACGCAATTTTTACCTGCTGATTGTGGAGGCCAATCCTTCACAACGGGTATTTCTCAAAGGTTGGATGAATCGGGTGAACGAATTCAGTGATCAGGAGATAGTGTGATGGCATGGTGGAACGTGATAGGCGATATATTTACCGGCGGCAAGCAGGTGGCGGAAGTCTTTGTGGAAAACAAGGAAGCCAAGGGGCAGCGACAGCACGACGAAAAAATTGCCGACGTTGGTCGGGACATGGCGTCCCTTAATCAGTTTGCCGCAGAATTCCAGGGGCGGCAAAAAGGTAATGGCTGGGATTCCTTTGTGGATGGACTGAACCGGCTGCCCCGACCGTTGCTGACGTTTGCCATCATCAGCTTCTTTGTGCTGGCGCCGCTCTTCCCCGAGCGCTTTTTTCAGATTGCCAAAGCCTATGAGGTGATGCCGCCAGGGTATTGGGCGTTGCTCAGCGTGATCATCGGTTTCTATTTTGGCGGTCGCATGCAGCTCAAGTCGCAGGATTTCACCATCAAAAAATCCGCCGTGGTGACCGCTGCCAAGGAACTGGTGGCGATCAAAAAGGAATTTCGCCAGATTGAAGATGAGCTGGAACCCATGGAATCCAAAATCTACGATATCGCTGTGATGGAAGGTAAGAAAACACCGAAGAACAAAGTGGTGGAGCAGTGGTTGAAAGGGCGCAAAAGCACGGCGTCTGATCGTAGCGGCGAGTTGGTTGGGGGATAACTTCGGGGCAGATTTTGCCCGTGGATGTGGGCGATAGGAGGGAGCGGGGATGTGCACAGCTACCAATAAACAGTGTTTCCTGTTGCAGGAAATTGAGGACAAGATCGGGCAATTCAAAAAGGAGTCCAACAAACATAAAAGAATGCATCGTGGGTTCCGGTATTGTGCCTACGTGTTTACTGGGGCTCTCACCATATTGTCGGGTTGCAATCTTTTCTTCGAGGATCCAGAGCAAACACTGAGCATTGTGGTTCTGGTGGTGTCTGCGTGCGCCAGTGTAGTGGCTTCAATCGAAGGTTTGAGAAAGTCAGATGAGCTTTGGCATCATGAAAGAATGGTTTATTTATCGCTGTTGGATCTGAAACGAAAACTGGAGTACAGCTTGCACGGGTCATCGGTCACTGAAGTCGAGGTGGATGCAGTGTTCGAAGAGTTTCAAGCACTGCTCTCCCAATCGCGTGACATCTGGAGCACCGGGATTGTAAATAAACAATCGGGTACAACGATCCCGCCGGTCTCGGTGAAGACGGATGTTTCATCAAACACCGATGCGGGTGCGACGCCAGCCGCAGAACCCGAGCCGGCCACAGGGTCCACGTCGAGATCGGGTTCTACCTGGTTCGGCTGGGTTTTTCCTTCCCGGGCTTAATGGTTGCGTAAAGCCTTCCACTCAAGTAACAATGATGCGGCTAGTGGCATCGCCTTCTGTTTGTTCAATATTTTGAAGCTGCCTGTGTTCAGCGCGATATAAAAAACAACAAAATAAAACAGCAAAATATAAAAACAAAAGGACCCTGTTATGCGATTGCCCAATGCGCTAACCCCTCTGTGCGGCTGGCTTGTCCGGCTGTTGTGCGTTGTCCCATGCTTTATCCTGTGCTGGTTGCCAGCTCCGCTGCTGGCCGCGGTGCTGACGCCAATACCTTACGACGCCGGAATCAAACAACGCCCTTTCATCACCTCAACCCTGGATCTGGCAGCCTACGGTTACGTGGAAGAGGAATTCATCATGTCCGGTACCGGGCACTACTATGAAGCGGATGGGCGTTGGCGGCGGGATGGCCAGTGGAATGTTGCCATCGAAGCCGAGCGGGATTACGCCACCCGCTTATTGGTGCGACGCCCGGCGGAGGCAGAACAGTTCAACGGCATCGTGGTGGTGGAGTGGTTCAACAATACCGCCTTCATGGATGTGGATGTGATCTGGGCCCAATCCCACGATGAGCTGTTGCGGGAAGGTTATGCCTGGGTGGGGGTCAGCGCACAGTTTTTCGGTGTCAGCATGTTGAAGTCCTGGGATCGGGAGCGTTATGGCACATTGCGGCTGCCCAACGATGGGCTTTCCTACGATATTTTTTCCCAGGCCGGGCGTGCGGTAAAACAACAATCGGCGCAGCTGCTGGGCGGCCTGACGGTGAACGGCGTTATCGGCGCCGGGGAGTCGCAGTCGGCCATTCGTTTAACCACCTATGTGAATGCGTTCCAGGCGGACGCGGTGGAAGTGTATGACGCCATGTTGCTGTATTCCCGTTTTTTCTCAGCTGCGCCGTTGAAGGCGGGTATCACCCTGGCCGCGCCGTCGCGGGCGTTTATCCGTGACGACAATCAGCTGAAAATTCTGCAATTTGAAACGGAGCAGGATGTGTTTATGTTCCTGTTCCGCCTGGTGCGTCAGGACGACACGGACTTTTTGCGCAGCTGGGAATTGCCCGGCGCTTCTCACTACGATGAATACGGTGTCAGTACCTTGTTGCCGCAATACCAGCGGGATTTTCCTGCCCTGTCGAATATTGCCCTGGATTGCCGCAATGACCTGAACCAGGTGCCCCAGCATTATGTGGTGAACGCGGCGCTCTCCCATTTACGGCGCTGGGTGTTGACCGGGGAGGCACCACCGCAGTCACCCCGTATCGAATACCAGCGCTGGCAGGTGGTGCGTGATGATCATGGCAACGCCACCGGTGGTATTCGCCTGCCGGAGCTGGAGGTGCCCACCGCCACCCACAACTACGCCAATTACGGTGCGCTGGGCAGCGCCGGCAATTTTCTGGTGAACTCCTTTGCCTGCCCGTTTCTGGGGAACACGGTGCCCTTTACGCAGGAGAAACTAAAGACGCTCTATCCCAGCCAGCAGGACTACGTGATGCAATACATCGCAGCAGCGGACGCAGCACGGGCGGCAGGGTTTCTGTTGCCGGCGGATTACGAAGAGGCGGTGGCGAAAGCCCGGGCGTTTGATCTGCCCTGGTGAGCTCAGGTGGGATTCAGCAGGACCCGTCCCTGGGTCACAGATTACAACAGGTGATGGACAGTGCTCAGCGCAGGGGCAGGCCTTTGTTCAGGCGGCGGCGGAAGTCCCACATCAAGGCCAGTCCCGGCAGCTGACGCAGGCGTCGGGGCATGGCGTTGTTGACGGTGGCCATGAGCTTGATGGCGCGCTGGAAACGGCGTTGTTCTTTGGCACCCCAGGGCAGTCCCATTTGCGCCCGGATTTTCGGGTGCAGGAAGCCGGTGGTCATCAGCTTTGCGAACCCGCCCAGGGTTTTATGGGTGATGGGGCTCAGGAAGCTCAGATCCACCAGTTGCATCAGCCAGTTTTTAACGTCGTCCGGAATCACCAGGGTATCCAGGGTTTCGTTCCAGTAGGTCCAGAAGGCATCGATGTCTTCCGGCCACATGTCGGGACGCACCTGCAGAGTGGTGCCCAACGGCTTGGCGAATTCATAGAAGCGGGCCTGGTCGGCTTTTGACATGGGGCCACGCAGTTTTTCATAGACGTCGATGTGACCCCAGAACAGGCAGGCGGCAACCCACAATTGCAGGTTGGGGTCCAGTCCCCGGTATTTGATGGGGGAGGATTCCGTGGAGGTCACCTGGGCATGGGCTTCGTTAATGGCGCGACGATAGGCCAATTTCTCTTCGGTGGTGCCGTAGAAGGCGACCGACAGATAGCTCAGGGTGGTGCGGGCGCGCTTGATCGGGTGCAGCAGGATGGAACCGGATTCCACCCGGCTTTCCATGACGCCGTGGCCGACACCGGGGTAAGCCAGTTGCATAATAGTGTTGGCAGGGCCGCTGAGCAGGCCGATGCTGTCAATGCAGCCGGGTATGGCGCGGTCCAGTTCTGCGGCGGTTTGCTCTTCCCACTGGCTCTGAATAGGCTGTTTCTTGCTGCCGGATTCCGGCGTCTCGAGGGCGTTTTCCAGTTTTCGTGCGGCAGAATTCATAATCTTGCTCACTGTTATGACGGTTTAGGGTATCCTAAACCAAGCATATATTCAGAAAAACTCGGATATTGAAGGGTGGGTGAGAGCACACTTGAGCAAGAAGCAAATACTTGATTTACATTATAAAAAAGAGCCAAAGCAGGCCCGCGCCAAGGCCACCTGTCACGCCATAATCCAAGCAAGTGCTCAGGTTTTGGAGGAGGATGGCTACGCCGGTTTGACCACCAACGGCATTGCGGAGCGGGCCGGGGTCAGCATCGGCTCGGTGTATGAGTACTTTCCCGGCAAGGAGGCCATCGTGGCGGCGGTGGCCACCCGGCTGGTGGAAAGCATGCTGGCGAAGATGCAGGCGGCCCTGCAGCACGCCGAGACCCTGGAACTGGAAGCGGCCATGCGTACCTGGATCTACAGCCTGTACAGCATCTCGCGGGAGGAGCACCGGCTGTTGAAGGTGCTGTTGTTCCAGGTGCCGTTTATCTATCAGGTGCCGGCGGTGGCGGGCATGCGCACCGAGTTGTTCCGGCTGGCGCTGGTGGGGGCCAGCAAGACCCGGGAGCAATACCTGATCCAACTGTCGCGGGAATCCCTCTATCTGATCACCACCATGACCGGTGCCACCCTGTTGCAGATGGCGTTGATGCCGCCGCCCGGCCTGAATCTGAATGCGGTACTGGACGAGTTGACGCAGAAGATGTTGCAGTGGTTGTATCAGGTGCGGGATGAAAACAGCGCCCAGGCCAGTCCGTCCCTGGGCCAGGATTCCACGCTTGCTTGATCGAAAAGGGTGCTTGATGCATTCATACAGGCGCCCTCGAATTCTCCGAGGAGCTCTGTCGGCACTGGCGTCTAAACCCTGATGCTAAACCCTGATCCTGATTTCGGGTTCAGGCGCTGTTGCGGGTGTTTCGATACTGGCTTGGGGTCTGGCCGGTCCATTGCCGGAAGGCGCGGGTAAAATTGGCCGGGTCCTGATAGCCCAGCAGGGTGGCCACCCGCTGGATCTCCAGATGGCGATCGTCCAGCAGTTGGATGGCGTCCCGGCGCTTGGCCTCTTCCAACAGGGCCTTGAAGTGGGTGCCTTCCTCCTCCAGTTTGCGGCGCAGGGTGCGGGCGGTCATGTTCAGGCGCTGGCTGATGTCCTCCAGGGTGGCGTAGCCTTCCGGGCCATACACCATTTCCTGCCGCACTTTTTCCCGCAGCACATAACCGCTGTCGTTGAGCAGGGCTTCTTCCCGTTGGCATTGCTGGATGGCGAACTGCAAACCGGTGGGGTTGTGCATGGGTAAGCGCTTCTGCATAAGCTCGGTGCGAAAACGGAACTGATTGGCGGGCATATCGAAGTGCACATTGCCCAGCAGCGCGCGGATTTTGTCGGCGTAGGCGGGTGGCGGGCGCTGGAACCAGATTTCCATGTCCTCCTCCCGGGCAGCCACCAGCAGTTGAAAGCCGCGGTGAAAGCTGGCCATGGTGGATTCATAGCTGAGATGATCCAGTGGCGCCGGTAATGGAAACACATGGTTCAGATCCAGCACACATTGCGGCGCTTCGGTGCTAAGGGACACGTTGACCGCGCGCCCCAGCAGATTCCAATAGCGGATTAACAGACTGGCCGCCTGCTCCAGGGTTTCGCTGCAGAGCAGGGCATAACCCAGGTTGCCATAGGCGGTGGGGGGCAGGCGCAGGCCGATGTCCACCCCCAGACTGTCATCTCCCAGGGCCTGGATGATGGCGTTCACCAGATCCCGCAACTGCAGAAACGACAACTCCGGGTTGGGCTGCTGGGGCAGGGTGTCGGGCAACCCGGCCCGGGTCAGCACCACGGCAACCTCCAGGCCCTGGGCCTGGGCGTATTCCAGATAAACCCGGGGGAACAGGGCGGGAACCGGCTGTTGTTCCCAGTTGTGCTTGCGTTTGGTCATGTTCCTGTTGTCGTTATTCAGTGTCTGGATGCAGTTCGATCACTGTAACAGCAGCGCAGGTGCAGTCCTATGGCCTCTGATGACAAGCAAGGTCGGGTTCCGGCGCCTGCTCACAACGGATGAGCAACAAGGCTGTGGGTTCATTCCCGCAGCATGATGCGGCCCACCAGATTGGAGAAACCCTGGGGAAAGGTGCGGGTCAGCAGGTCCAGCACATAGGCGTCCTTACCCACCAGCAGGCGTTCTTTGTTTTTGAGGATGCCGTTGATGATGATGCGGGCGGCCTGGTCGGCGGTGGTGCCGGCGATTTTTTCAAAGCGGGCGGCAGCCTGTTCCTTGCTGAGCTTGGGGGAGAGCGGTTTGACGATGCGGCTGTTGCGGACGATGTTGGTCTTGATGCCGCCGGGGTGCACGGAGGTGATGTGGATGTTGCTGTCGCGCAGTTCCTGGATCAGGGTTTGGTTCAAGGCTTTCACCGCGTGTTTGGCGCAGTTGTACGGGCCGTTGCTGGGAAACGGAAAAAATCCGTTCACACTGGAAATGTTGACGATGTGACCTTCCGGCCGCTGGCGCAGGTAAGGCAGGAACGCTTTGGTGCCGTACAGCACGCCATAAAACACAATATCGAAAACCCAGTTGAAGTCGTCGTAGTTGAGATCCTCGATCAGACCCTGTGAGGCCACGCCTGCGTTGTTGATGATCACATCCACACCGCCGTGGGTTTGCACCACGGCTTCTGCCCACTGAGATACCTGCTCTTTGTTTGCCACATCCACGCTATGGGTGGAGATCTGGGTGCCGGCGGGCAGGCTGTCGACGGTTTCCTGCAAGCCCGCCGCATTCACATCCGCCAGGGCGAGAATGGCTCCTTTCGCTGCCAGTTCCTGGGCCAGGGCGCGACCGATGCCGGAGGCGGCACCGGTAAGGGCCACCACTTTTTGGTTCAGTGATTTCATGCTCTTTTCCTGTTCTGAGGATCTGTTCGTCTTGTTATTCCGTCGTACTTTAAAGGCAGATGGCGCGCCAGAACAGGGGGTGAGCGGACATTTGGCTTGTCATTTGGGGACGGTCCGTTGCAGGTACGCCCGCCAACCATTTAAAGCGGTGATGTCCTCTGCACCTTCCAGGCCATAGGGTTCGCAGATGAACCCGCTTTCCCAGCGCCCGTCCTGCAATTGTACTTTGCCGATGCCCAGGGGGGCTGGGATTTCGGCCACAAAGCTGCCAAAGTGTTGCATGGGGACCTGCCACACCTCCACCGGGATGGCGACACCGCCGCTGTCCACCCGCACCATGCCGGGACGATAGGGCGGTCCACCGGCCAGGGCATAGAGTTTATAGCAGGGGGCCGAGTGGGTGGCTTCCAGCAGGGTTGCACCCCGCTCGGTGAGCTGCCAGTTCAAGGGCAGGCCATCCAGGTGGGCACCGCACACCACTACGTTGATGGTGGCGGGCGCCGGTTTGAGGGAGCGGGCCGGGCGCAAGGGGATGGCTGTGGCCCCCAGGGGGAGTGCCGTGGAGTGCTGCAATGCTGCCGCCAGGGACAACAGGCGCTTGTCCTGCAGGGCTGTGTGAAAGAGGGTGATGCCGAAGCCGACGCCGTTGTCATAAAAGCCGGACGGCACTGCCACCGCGCTGCAATCCAGCAGGTTCATGAAATTGGTGTAATAGCCCAGGTTGCTGTTCAGTTGAATGGGGTTGTCCAGCACCTCTTGCACGGTATAGATGGTGCCGTTGGTGGGGATCACCACGGCGTCCACTTTGGCCAGTTCCTGCCGGGCCTGTTGGCTGAACGCCTGCAGTTGGTACTGGGCGCGGAACGTATCCAGTGCGCTGGGTTTGTTGCCGCCGCCGATGATGGTCTGGATGACCGGCAACATGGATTCCGGCGAGCGCTCGATCAATGGCTGGGTGGCCAGGTAGCGTTCTGCCACCCAGGGGCCTTCGTAAAGCAGGCGGGCGGCGCTGGCAAAGGGCTCGAAATCCAGCTCCACCAGAGTGGCGCCGATGGCTTCCAACTGCTTCAGGCCGGCGGCAAACAGGGCCTGCGCTTCTGCGTTGCCGAAAAAGTTCAACTGGGAGGCCGCAGGTACGCCGATGGTTGGGCTAGAGGTTTCGGCGGAGAAATAGCGCTTGCCGTTTTCGTAAGCGTTAGGGCGGGAAAAAGGATCATTCCCATCAAATTGCGCGGCCACATCGAATACCGTATTGGCGTCCTCCACCGTCAGTGCAAACACGGTGATGCAATCCAGGCTGCGACAGGCGGGTACCAGGCCGCGGGTGCTGAACAGGCCTTTGCTGGGCTTCAGCCCCACGATGTTATTGAGTGAGGCGGGTACCCGGCCGGAACCGGCGGTGTCGGTGCCCAGGGAAAAACTCACCAGGCCACGGGCCACGGTGACGCCGGAACCGGAACTGGAACCGCCGGAGAGGTAGTTCGGATTCAAAGCATTGTGGCAGGGCCCCCAGGGCGCGGGGGAGCGTACTCCCACCAGGCCGGTGGCGAACTGGTCCAGGTTGGTTTTGCCCAGGGGAATGGCGCCGGCCTGCAACAGCAATTGCACTACAAAGGCATTTTCCTGCGGGGTGTAGGTGAAATCCGGGCAGGCGGCGGTGGTGGGGACGCCGGCCAGGTCGATGTTGTCCTTGATGGCAAAGGGAATGCCGTACAACGGCAAGTCGTCCACGGTTTTGCCTGCCAGATTCACCAGGTAAGAGTCCAGTTCCGCTTCACTGAGCAGGTGAATCCACACCGGGTTGGTCTGGTTGTAGGCAGCGTTGGCGCTGCGCAATTGTTGCAGCAGCTGCGCCGGTGTGAAGTCCCCGCTGCGATAATGTTGCTGCAGTCCGCTGATGGTCAGGTCTATGGTCTTCAAGTCTATGGTCGTCATATCTCTGCTTGTAGGTTCCGGCATAACGGCGTTGACTCCTAATCCTGCTGTAAAATCAAAAGGGGTTGTCCGGCATTGACCTGCTGTCCTTGCTGCCGGTTGAGGGACACAATGGTGCCGCTCTCCGGCGCAACCACATCAATCTCCATTTTCATGGATTCCAATACGCAGACCACATCACCGGCGGCCACATGATCGCCGGCTTTGACGTTCCACTGCCAGAGGTTGCCGGCCACGTGACTGTCGATGGCGACGCAGCCTTCCTCCAGAGTGTGTTCCTCTTCGGCAAGGTCGTGGCCGACACTGGCAGAATCGAAATGGAACTGGCCACTGTCGATCCAGTGTTGCAGTTCGGTTTCGAAGGCCGCATCCCGCTGCTGCACAAACTCATCGATGCTGCTTTGGTTGTCCGCCAGGAATTGCTGGTATTGCCTGAGGCTGAATTCCGTTTCCTCAATTTTCAACGGGTACTGACCGCGGGGAAACCGGTGACGGATGGTTTGCAGCTCTTCGGCGCTGACTTCGTAGAACTTGATCTGGTCAAAGAAGCGCAGGAGCCAGGGTTGCTCGAACTCCGGCGTTTTGCGATAGCGATTCCACATCTGCAAGGTGCGGCCCACGAACTGATAGCCGCCGGGGCCTTCCATGCCGTACACACACAGATAGGAGCCGCCGATGCCGACGGAGTTTTCCGCGGTCCAGGTGCGGGCGGGATTGTATTTGGTGGTCACCAGGCGGTGGCGTGGGTCCAGTGGGGTGGCCACCGGCGCCCCGAGGTACACATCCCCCAGTCCCATCACCACATAGTGGGCATCAAACACAATGCGTTTGACCGCCTCGATGTCCTGCAGTCCATTGATGCGGCGAATGAACCCGATGTTGCTGGGGCACCAGGGTGCGTCCTTGCGCACGGACTGCATGTACTTCTCGATGGCCAGTCGGCAGGCTTCATCGTCCCAGCTCAAGGGGATGTGGACGATGCGGGAAGGCACCGTCAGATCGTCGTGGCGTTGCAATTCCCGTTCGGCGGTTTTCAGAATCTGTACCAGCTCCGGCAGCGGTAATTGCAGGCTGTCGTAGTGAATCTGCAGGGAGCGGATGCCCGGCGTGAGTTCCTGCAGCGCCGCCAGTTTCGGATTGCTCTGTTGGTGTTCCTGCAACCACAGCATCAGGGTGTGGGCCAGAAAGCGCAATTTGATATCCAGTTTCTGCGGCCCGTACTCCACCAGCAGGTATTTGTCCCCGGCCGGTCGATACACCACTTGCACGCCGTTTTCGTCGGCACTCAGTTGGTCATAAATCGGATTGAGCTCAGCCAGTGTTGCCACTGGTGGCTGAAACGGTTGTGCTGCCAGCGTTGCAATCTGCTCCTGTTGCGCCAGCTCCATACGATGGGCGGTGTCCTGGGTGACGGGAATGAATTGCAGTTTGTCCCCGGCTTTGAGCTGGCCCAGTTTCCACAGGTCGGCGGTGACCACCGTGGCCGGGCACACAAAGCCCCCCAGTGAAGGTCCGTCCGGCCCCAGTATCACTGGCATGTCGCCGGTGAAATCCACGGTGCCGATGGCGTAGGCGTTGTCGTGGATGTTGGAGGGATGCATGCCGGCTTCGCCACCGCTGCTGCGGGCCCATTGGGGTTTGGGTCCGATCAGGCGCACACCGGTGCGGCTGGAGTTGTAGTGCACTTCCCAGGTAGCTGCAAAAAAGGTGGTGATGTCTTCTTCTGTGAAAAAGTCCGGCGCCCCATGAGGGCCATAGGTGACGTGCAACTGCCAGTGATTACTGATGACGGGCTTGATGTCCGCGTCCAAGGTTTTGGCGGCAACCGGGTGATCCGGCTGCAACAGATGCAGAACATCCCCACTGCGCAACGCACGCCCGCTGAATCCGCCGAACTGACCCAGGGTGAAGGTGGCGCGGGAGCCCAGGTACAGGTTGCCGTCCAGGCCTCCGGCTATGAGCAAATAGGCGCGGGCACCGGCACTCTGTACCTTACCCATCTTCAATACCTGCCCGGCCTGTACTGCCTGCACCTGCCAGTTGGGCAGGGGTTGGTTGTCCAGGGTGGCATCCAGGGGCGCACCGGTAATCACAATTTGAGTGGCGCAATTGAATTGCAGCGTGGGCCCATTGACGGTGATTTCCAAGCCGGCGGCATCCTGCGGGTTACCCAGCATTTCATTACCCAGGCGGAAGGAATAGCCGTCAAACGGGCCGGAGGGGGGCACACCCACATCCCAGTAACCGGTACGACCGGGATGATCCTGTATCGTGGTCAGGGTGCCGGGCATGATCACATCCAGGGTGCCTGGCTGATAGGCCAGGTCATTCAAGTAGCGGGTGTGGATGCGGCCCTCTTTGAAAACGTCGGTGTGCAGAATGGTCTGCACATAATCCATATTGGTCTCGATGCCCTGAATGGTGCAACGTTGCAGTGCTGCATCCAGATCGGCGATGGCCTGCCCTCGGGTGTCGGCCCAGGTAATGACTTTGGCCAGCATGGGATCGAAAAAGGGAGAGACTTCCAGTCCGGCACTGATCCAGTGGTCAATGCGCAGGTGCTTGCCGTCCGCTGCCGGTAAATCCACGGCTGACAGCAATCCCGCACTGGGCTGGAATTGTTTGTGGGGATTTTCGGCATACACCCGGGCCTGCAATGCATGGCCTTTGGGATGCAAGTCAGCCCCCAGGGTGGGCAAAGGGGGCAGGTCACCTGCGGCCAGTTGCACCATCCATTGCACCAGGTCCACACCATACACCTGTTCTGTAACGCCGTGTTCCACCTGCAGGCGGGTGTTCACTTCCAGAAAATAGAATTTGGCCGCGGCCTGATCGTAAATGAATTCCACGGTGCCGGCATTGCGGTACTGCACCGAGGCCACCAGGCGTTTGGCAACCTCATGCAACGTGGTGCGCACGTCGTCACTCAGATTCGGCGCCGGGGTTTCCTCCAGGACTTTCTGGTTGCGGCGTTGGGCGGAACAATCCCGCTCCCCCAAAGCCAGGGCATTGCCGGCGCCGTCGCCGAACACCTGCACTTCGATATGGCGGGCGTGCTCAATGTACTTTTCCAGAAATACACCGTCGTTGCTGAAGTTGTTGGCACTCAAACGTTTGACGCTGTCGAAGGCTTTTTCCAGTTGTGAATCATTGAAACAGGTTTGCATACCGATGCCGCCGCCACCGGCGGTACTCTTCAGCATCACCGGATAGCCGATGCGGTTGGCGGCCTGCAGGGCCTGGTCAAGCGAGGTCAACAGATCGGTACCCGGCAACAGGGGGACATCACTTTTCTGCGCCACTTCGCGGGCGGTGTGCTTGAGGCCGAACACCCGCATCTGGTCGGCGGTGGGGCCGATGAAGGCGATGCCGTTGGCCTCGCAACGTTCCACAAACTCCGGGTTTTCGCTGAGAAAACCATAGCCCGGATGCACTGCATCCACACCTTCCCGGGCGATGATGTCAAACAGCTTATCCTGGTTTAGGTAGGTTTCCCGCGCTGTGCCGGCACCCAAACTCACGGCAGTATCGGCCTGCAGCACATGCAGGGAATCGGCGTCGGCCTCGGCATACACGGCTACGGAATGAATGCCCATCTGTTGCAGGGTGCGGATAACGCGGACCGCGATGGCACCACGATTAGCGATCAGTACTTTGTTCAACATATCGATTCACTTACGGGTCGTCCCGTTATCGGTTGCTGAAGCAGGTCGTCCTGTTCAGGGTGAATGCGTCAGGGTGAATACGTCAGTTCCAGATCAGCACTTCGACGGGTGTGGGGTTATACCCGTTGCAAGGGTTGTTCAGTTGCGGGCAGTTGGAAATCAATACAACCACGTCCATGGCTGCAGTCATCTCCACATATTTGCCGGGAGCGGAAATGCCATCGGCAAAGGTCAGGCCGCCCGCTGCCGTCACCGGCACGTTCATGAAGAAATTGATGTTGTGGGTGATGTCCCGTTTGGTCAGCCCCAGTTCCTCGTGTTCGGCGATGGCCAGCATCCAGCTGTCGCGACAGGCATGCATGCAACGCTTCTCCAGATCATAGCGAACCGTATTGCTCTCGGTGGCACAGGCGCCACCCAGGGTGTCGTGTCGACCACAGGTATCCGCCACAATGGTGAGCATTTCATTACCGAGATTGGACAACAGTTTTGTCCCGGCGGTGAGATAGACATTGCCCTGCTCGCGAATGGTATCCATGGCACTGTAGCGCTCCGACACATCGTCCGCGTTGTAAAACAGGGTGTCTGCGGCCTGGTTGCCTTCCAGATCCAGAATGCGAAAGGTCTGTCCGGCCTTGACCACCTTGAGAAAATAATCCCCTGCCGGAACCACTTCACTGAAGATGGCGGCGGTGGCCTGTTTTTCACTTTCCACGATCATGATGCCGGTCTCCTAGCGAAAGAAATGATAAAGGCGATTGTTTTCAAATCCGCGTCGGTTTTCCGGGCGGAAGTTCAGGCAGTAATCGTCGTCGGCCACCGCTGCTGAGGGCAGCAGTTCGCAATGCACCGGCTTGTAAGGATATTCGCTGGCCGGGTTCAACGGGTGCGGGCAGCTGTGCAGGATCACCAGGGTATCCATTTCAAAGCGCAGGGTGATCTGGGCGCCGGTCTGGGCAGCAGACGTATCCAGGCTCAGGTTGCCGCTGTCATCCACCATGACTTTGCTGAACAGATTGAGGTTGGACGCCAGATCCTTACCGTTCAAACCGTATTTGGCCAATTCCACCAGAAAGCTGTCGTAGCCATTCTGGTGCCATTCATTGCGGGCTGCCTGGTAATCTTTTTCGCCCCATTTTTTTGCGGTCATTTCTTTGTTGGTGTTGCCGCAGACCGTGTCGTGCCAACCGAAACTGTCTGCGGTGATGGAGCAGAAAATGCGACCCATATCGGAATACAAGCAGTTGCCACGGGTGAGTTTGAAGGTGTGCTGGCACTTCAGGGTGTCCGGCGCATTGTATTTTTCCAGCAGATCTTCCGGGTTATAGAACATCATGCCCAGGTTGGCGCCGCCTTCCACATCGGTCAGGCGCAGGCTGGTGCCGCGGCGAACCCGCAGGGACCAGTGCGCCGCAGGGGGCAGGGTGTATTGATACAGGGGTTCCGTCATGATGAGACTCCACTCAGTTCTGGTTCGTCCTGGGCGGCGTTGTGCTGCTGCAGGGATTCACGGATTTTTTCGCTGGCTTTCTCGTCCACCGAGCCCACCGGTACGTCGTAGGTGATGCGGGCGCCGAACGCCCCAGGGTGGTGGGGATCAATGCGATCCTTGTCGAACACCCACAGACGGGTGCCGAGATAAAAGCCTTCTTTCAGGTCGTGGGTGATCATAAAAATAGTGAGCTTATAGCGCCGCCACAGGTCCAGCACCAACTGGTGCATGTCGGCGCGGATGCCCGGGTCCAAGGCGCCGAAGGGTTCATCCAACAGCAGGATGCGGGGCTTCTTGATCAGGGCCTGGGCGATGGCAAGGCGTTGCTGCATACCGCCGGACAGTTCGTGGGGATACTTGTTGGCCGCAGCACTCAGTCCCACCGCCTCGATCATGGTGAGCGCTTCCTCGATGGCCTGCTTTCTGGCGCTGCCAAACAAGCGGGACAGGAACCGGCTTTTCTCAAATTCCCGCGCCAGCACCACGTTTTGCAGCACAGTCATATGGGGGAACACGGAATAACGTTGGAACACAATGCCACGCTGGGCATCCGGTTCATAGCGCAACGGTTCGTTGGCCACGGTGATCAGGCCCCGGCTGGGTGCTTCTGTGCCCAGCAACATTTTCAGGAACGTGGTTTTGCCGCAACCGGAGGCACCGACGATGGTGATGAACTCGCCTTCTTCCACCGTGCTGTTGATGCGTTCCAGCACCACCTGATCACCGTATTCCTTCCACACGTTTTTGATGTTGATGTAACTCATGATCAGGCTCCCTCCGGTGTCTGGTCGTGGAACCAGGGGTATAACCACTGGGAGAGTTGGCGCAGGGCGTAATCCACCGCAAAGGCCAGCAGGGTGATCCACAGTACATAGGGCAGGATCACATCCATGGAAAGGTAGCGCCGTACCAGGAATATCCGGTAACCCAGGCCGTCGGTGGAGGCAATGGCCTCGGCGGCGATCAGGAACAGCCAGGCGGCACCCAGGGACAGGCGGACACTGGCGATCAGGCGTGGCATCACCTGGGGCAGTACCACCCGCACAATGATCTGCCAGGTGTTGGCCCCCAGGGTCTGGGCTTTGATGATCTGTTCACCGGGGATTTCCAGCACCCGCTGTTGCATATCTCGGATCAGAAACGGCGTGATGCCGATGGCAATCAACACGATTTTGGACACTTCACCGAGGCCGAACACAATGAACAGGACAGGCAAAATGGCCATGGGTGGCACCAGGGAGATGGCGGTGATCAACGGCGACAGATTGGCACGTACATAAGGAATGGTGCCGTTCAGCACACCAAAGACCAGGGCGATCAGGGCGCTGACCCCGACACCGATGGTCAGCCGTTCCAGGCTGCTGATGGTGTCCTGCCAGAAGACATATTCGCCACTGCGTTTGCTGGGCTCAAAGGCCAGCCGGTTCATGGCATCCGCGATGCTGCTGAAGGCGGGCAACAGTTTGTCATTGGGATTTTCCGCCAGTCGGGCGTTGGAAGCTCCCATGTACAGAATCACCAGAATAAAAAACGGAATGATGCCCAACAGCCAGCGAAACGGCCGGGTGGGATGTTGATTGATGAGCTTCTTCATGTGGAACCCCAGCGTACGGTCAGTGGTGCGTTGGTGGTTGAGCCTGCGGTATTGACGTTAAAGGCGGGGTGCCCGAAGGCACCCCTTTAGCGATACCTGATGGCGTTACAGCTTGCCGTCTGCAGCCATTTTCAGGTAAGTCGGATCAAAGCGCAGCTTGATGTTGCCCTTGTCACCATAAACACCGGCGGGGGTTTCGATGCCGATAGAGCTAGCGTCGGCGGCGCCTTCGCCCAGCAGACCGTGATCAAAGGAAAATTCCGCCACGTATTTCATGGTGGTTTTCAATTGTTCGCTGGTGGTAAATGCAACCGCATCGGCAGGCGTGTAAAACATTCTGGTGGAGGCCAGTTGCGCGTCGTAACCGGCCAGGTCGGTACCGGACGCCTTGCCCATGAATTCGCGGGCGGCCTTGCCGGCGTCGCTGTCGGCACTCATGGTGGCCATGATTTCGTACCAGGCGCCCACCAAGGCCTTACCGAACTTGGGGTTGGCTTTCAGGGTGTCCGTGTTCACCACCATCAGGTCGATGATTTCGCCGGGAATCTGGGAGGAATCGAACACCTTGGTGCTGTTGGGCATGCCGACAATTTCGCTTAACAGCGGGTTCCAGGTCACCACGGCAGTGACATCGTCAGTGGTGTACGCGGCCACCATGTCCGCGTCGGAGGTGTTCACCACTTTCACGTCTTTTTCTGCCATGCCCACGGATTCCAGACCCCGCGCCAACAGATAATGGGATACGCTGAGCTCCACCAGGTTAACGGTCTGGCCTTTGATGTCCTTCAGGCTTTTCTTGCCTTTCAACACCACACCGTCGTTACCGTTGGAGAAATCACCCACCACCAGGGCAGTGGAATCCACACCGCCTGCAGCCGGGATGGTGAGGGCGTCCATGTTGGTCATGGTGCAGCCGTCATACTGGCCGGCGGTGTACTGGTTGATGGATTCCACGTAGTCGTTGATTTGCACGACTTCGATGTCGATACCGTATTTGTCAGCCCATTTTTTTACGATGCCTTGCTGGGCGCCGTAATCCCAGGGCATCCAGCCCACATAGATGGACCAACAAACTTTGAATGAATCTTTGGCGTTGGCGAGGGGAGCAAAGCTCAGCAGAGCAACGAAAATGCAGAGAGCAGCGGTGACACGGTGGATCATGGTTAACCTCCTGAGGGTTACACGTTTTTATCACAGAGGAGTCAATGGCTTCTTGGCCATGCTTGCCTCCCGGGCTTTTGTCCCGCCGTGTAACCTCGTGCGGCTATTGCGGATTGAAGCTTGTCAATCGCATAGTGCTTGAGGTCGACAGCTCTCGGACCAGTCACCAGTTCATAAGCAACGCCATGAAATCTGATCGGAACCCTAGCTGTCCATTGATGTAGCGCCAGATTGTAGTCAGAGCCAACAGCAAGATCAAGATGCCATTGATTCCTCTGAAATGGTCAATAGTTGGATAGCAAGGCCTGTGCCACTGCTGGAAAAGCCAAAATCTGCTCTGCAAATGCTTGATTTGTCGGGGATTCGATAAAGCAGCCGCGCTTCACTGGTGCGCTGGGTGGAAGGGTGCGTGCTATTGGTGCGGAACTGCCAGCGCAGTCTGCAGTGCCGTCAGCGGGTTTTCGTCGACAGCAATTGCTCCAGTTCCCGCCGCTGTAGATCATCCAACCCCTTCACGTACACCACCACTGGCCAGCCATCCGCCAAGAACAGCAGCCGTTTCCTTTTTATTATGAACCAGCTGATGCTGCTCAGATCGTAGACCCGTCGTTTCGCCATCGGGAAACTGCACACAAGGTGGTAATCCGTCATGACCAGGGGAAAGGCCCGATACCGCTGTCGTATGGCATCGATCCCGACCATGGACAGCAGCGTCGCCAGAACAAATGCCATGACCGCAAACGCATAGTTCTGCTCAGCGTAAAACAGGACCAACAGAAACAGCAGCATGGCCACGATGAACAGGAACATCAACGCTTCCGATATGGCGTTATACAAGTCGCGGTTGGTGCCGAAGGTTTTGTACATGTCTGCGGTCCGCTGGCAGAAACGTTATGTGCTATTTTTTGTTTGCAATGTTCTGGAACTGGTCGGCAAACAACGCTTGACTGATGATCCATTTGTTGCGGGGCTTGTAGAAATAGAATTCCCAGCCTACGGGGTGCAGTTCATACTTGGCGATTGCCGAGATGCGCACCAATGAAGGGGATAATTCCTCCTCGGCAATGATCTCAAAACCCAGGTAGGAGCCGAAGAACGTGGTTACAGAGGCCAGTTGGGTTTTCATTACAGTCAGGGTTTGCATCTTTTGCTGCATGGCTGGGTTATTGGAATACAGGTCATCTATCGCCTTATTTGAGTCTTTGGTCATCGCCGTAAAAAAGGCGTTAACCTGTATTGCGGGATTGCCGTCGAATGAAAGTGCCATTGTTGGAAACAGCAAACAGGTGATCAATAATATCAGGTGCTTCATGGATTTCTCGTAGGGTCCTGGTTTTGGAAAGCGTTTCTTCTGCAGATATCCAGGCTTGAAAACTCCATTTCAAGCGCGGTGTTGTGCATCAGGGTGGAGCCAGGTTGCTCGTATACATTCGTCATTGTGTTTCTCCTGAATACCTTCATGAATCGGTGGGGCTGGCCGGCAGCTTTGCACGCAAGGCCTTGATGAAACGGTCGTCGCCGGACTCTTCCGTGGACAGGTACAGCAAAAAATCACTGCCGTCCTTGCGCTGCACGCTGATGACCGTGTTGTCGGTGCCGCTGCCCGGGGTCACATCAATGGTGTCGATGTCATCAAAGCTGGCGGTTTCACTTTGGATCGATCCATCCTGCTCGCGCCAGTAGGAAAACACATGCCGCTGGGTGATGCCGTTGCCGTCCTCCATGACCGAGAGGAAACCGTCGCTGTAGAAATACTGGATCTCATCGCCGGGTTTGACCACACCGACCCGCTGCATGCGTTTCACGTCCGATTGCCACAGACGGTCTCCGGAAATAACCGCGGCATTGGGAATGAAGCCCAGATCCGAACTCTGCAGCAGGAGCAGCAACGGTACCGACAGCAGCGCCAATAAATAATTGTGCACCCGCCAACGGGAAGCGTGGTGCAGGGCGTCCGGATTTTCACGGTTGATGAACTGGATGTAATTGGCCAGCGGCATGCAAATGAAGGCCGATAACAACAGGCCCGCCATCCACCAGCGGCTTTCATTCATCAGGATCACCGCCCCCAGAAACGCCAGCGCCAGCACAGTGGCGATGGCCTGGTTCGGCAGGTGCGATTCAGCATGGCGTGCTGCGTTGTCTTTTTTCAGGTTCTGCCACAGGTTGTAGTACCAGAAACTGTAGAAGAAGGCCCGTGGCAACGGCATGATGGAACTCTGTTGTTGCTGGCGGATGTAGTGAAAGTTGCGGTAGAACCAGTACATGGGATACAGGCCGAAGGTAATGACCCACATGCCAATGAATTTGCCCGGCTGCACCGGGTAGAAATAGGCCTCGCCCTGGAAGGGATGACGGCGTTGTTCCAAACGCCACAGCAGGAACACCACAACATAGGCCCCCAGATAGCTGAAGATGATGGTGGTCTGATCCAATGTCTGCCACCAGGCCAGCCCACTGCTGTCGGTGGACTCGGTTGCGGCAGGCGTGGCCGAGTAATTCTGGAAAATACCGTACCCCAGGTAATCCTGCACCCGTTGCAGGGCTTCCCGGTACTCCCGATAGTCCGCTGCCGCGATAAAGTCGGTGTTACTTTGATAGTGGTAGTGCAGTTTCAGCTCCCTGGCCTTGTGATCAAAACTGGCCTTATAGCGGAAGGTGAAAAAGCGGTTGTCTTCCCGGAACGAATCGGCATCAAAGTTCCAGCCGTCAGCGCCGAACTCCACCAGGATGGTCTGGTCCACCCGGTGCGGGTGGGTAAGATAAAGCGGGTCCTGGCGGGACGGTTCGTCCGGGACTTCCAGATACGAACTGAGGCCGTTGGGATAAAAGTCCGCAGTGAAGCGCTGGGCCGCTTCGTCATCGTGCCAGAAAGAAGGTATCTCGTAGTATTCGCTCACCTGAAGTTGATTGTGCTGCTCATCATCTTCCACATCCAGTGTTTGCGTGCTGCGGATTTCAGGATAGTAGTATTGAAAAAACTCCACATACTGTTTTTGCAGTTTGGCCTGGCCATCGCCGGCAATGCGGTTGCGCTGACGTTCGGCATTCCAGCCCAGATACAGGGAACTCGAGGTGAACTGCACCGGCTTGCGGGTGTCCGGGTCCAGGCGAAAGTGATCATCGATATTGATGCCGTGACGACGATTGTCCGGGTCCATGTCCTGCAATGTGGCGGTTTCCGTGCCGAGCACCAGTGCCTTGCCGAAATCCGGTTGGTGGATGGAATCGATGGCACCGTACTGATAGGTGCGGGTAGGGTCCAGCCACCAGCGTTGGTGATTGTGTTCCACGTAGGTGATGACGTGGTCAAAGGCCTGTGTCGACGGCAGTTGCTCCGCCAGTTTATCGCCTAACTCAGTGTTCACCAGTGCCGGATACGCGCTGATGCCCAGTTTTCTCAGCAGGGTGATAAAGAGCACGGTTTTATCTTTGCAGTCGCCGTAGCGGCGTTGCAGGGTTTCCCAGGCCGGCGATGGACGGTGGGAGTTTTCCCCCAGTTCAATACCCAGGTAGCGAATGTCGTCCTGCACAAAACGCAGGGCCTTGCTGATGCGTTGGATATCGGAATCGGATGTGTTGCGGATGTCGTCGGCAATCGTATCCAGTTCGGCATTGCTCTGCCACGCGTCGTGGTACAGGCTGTTGCCCCATTGTACCACCGCCTGCCAGCTGTCCAGCTCGCTGAAGCTGACACTGCCCCAGGGGGAATACCAGTCGGGGGCGTTATCCTGCAGCGGAACCAGGGCGATGTTGCGATCCTGAATACGATAATCGATGCCGGCGGCCGTGCGGGTCTGCTGCACTTTCAGGCTTGAGCGGGTCACCTGGTGATGCAGGGGATTGGGCTTTTCCCACAGCACCCGCAATTGCAGCGCCCCTACCGGCACTGACCAGTTCAGGCTGTGCTCAAAAGCAAACAGGTACTGGTACACCGGGTTGGAGCCGATGCGACTGAAACTGTATTCAATGGTGTCCCCCACCCGCACATCGTCCAGAATGATGTTGAGCGTATGCTGGCCGTTATAAATCAGGCTCTCCATCTCCTCTTCCCGCTGCAGCACCTTCATGGTTGCGCTGGTGACTTTATCGATGACCTGGCTGGCACGGTGAATGCGGAGCGTATGCAGTTGTATGCTCTGGTAAGTGGGATCGTAGTTGATGCTGATCTGCGAGTTTTCGGTGACCCCGTTCTGATTGACGATGTGTTCTGCGTAATGCTGGTAGGTTTGCGTGGGCTGGTCCGGGGTAACCCGCACCTGCACATCCAGGGTCAGATAATAGATGCCATTTTGTATGTCAGAGGCCGGGTAGTCGAATTGTTGTGGCACTTCGAGTGGGGTTGCCCAGGCGGGTTCATTGTTGATGAGAATGTCGCTGGCACGGCAGTGACTGGTGGGCAACAACAGGCTCAATGCCAGTGCCCATATTCCGAAAAATGCAGATAGCCTTTGGGTAATCATGTTGTCCACTGTGGTCTAAGTCATGGGCTGAACTCGGTACTGACTAAAAGTGTAGTCCAGGCATGTCGGTCCGTTACGTTGGCACAGATCGGTGCGGCAAGGCTTATGGTACAAGGCTTATGGCAAAGCCCGGTAACTGTTCACCCGTTTCAGCCAGCCGTTCAACCACCGTTCGCGCTCCATTGAATTGTGAGCCAGTTTCGCCCGTTGGGTCAGCACAGACGCCGCCGCATCGGCAAAACTGTGATGGATGTCTCGGTTTGGCGTCATAGACTCCAAGACCTGCAGCAGACCCCAGCCCTGGTTCTGGTAACGTTCTTGCGGATTCAGGCCCTCACCCTTGAAATTCACGTAATCCACCAGCGCATACCATCCCAACTCAGATCGGCACATAGCCTGCAATTGTTGGCTGACCTGGCCGCGCGCAGCCTTCGGAACCTGATCCAGTATCGCCGGTAATGCCCGCTGTAACCGTTGTAGCATGAAGCCGCTTTGCGCTGCCGTGTGTTGGGCCAGGAACTGGCGCAACTCTGCTGCGGGGGACTGGTCCCTCTGTTGCAGAAAGGTTTCACGGTCGGCCCAAGGCGCGGTGAAGGGTGAGCGTGTTGCCAGCCAGGTGGGCAGGGCAATCTTCTGTTGTTGCAGGTATGCGATCAGCGCAGGAAAACTCTCGGTAAACCGACCCTGTATGCCTTGGGGGTACCAGATGAAATGCCCGATGCCCAGGGAGGGAAAGGCTTCACCCTGATTCCATTCCACCAGGCAGCGGGGATTGCGATTGCATTCGTTGCGATAGATCCAATCACCAATGCGGGCCAGCTGGTTGGGGGTAGGCGCGGTGTTGCAGGCCGGAATCGGGATGGTGGTCTGACTGAGCGCGGTGCTTGGCGTCAACAAAAACCACATCAACAGACACGCTGCTAGCAGTAAAGTTGCCCGGGCACGGGTAACCGGTTGCAACTTATTGGCTGGCCTTGGCGTTGTTGGCTTTCATGACCGCCGGAATACGCTCCGCGGTGGTTTGTACGGTGTAATCCAGTGACGCGCGCAGGGCGGTAAACAGTTTTTTGCCGGACTGGCTGTCGGCAAACTGCAGGAACTCACGGATGGTGCCATCACTCACTGTCTCCAGGGCCACTGTTTGCTGCAGCAGCAGTTGCTCGGAAATTTTGTCTGCCATCAGGTTGCGGGTGGCGGCAAAACTGTCGTGTACCTGTTTGAAATTTTGGGTTTGGTTGGGGGCAATCATGGTGCCCAGCCCGGTCATAAAGGCCGCCTGCACATTCACCATCATGTCCAGCGCGATGTCGTTGGCCTGGGTGGACGTGGACATGTGTTGCAGCAGCGCCAGCCGTTCCGGTGACGCCTGGCTCTGCTGGGTGGCCAACACTTCCCCCATTTTCTGGATGGTCTGCGGCTGGGTGGCATGCTTGTGGGCACCGATCAGGGCACGGGCGTTGTCGCTGCGATACCATTGCATGGCGTCCAGCAGGGTGGGCACATCCAGGCGGCGGGTCAGGTCTTTGGCCAGGGTGTCGAGCATTTCATCGGGGTTGAACACCGTGGCCATGGTTTTCATCAGGGGGCTGACAAACGCGCTGGTGGGAGCGCCACCGGCACTGGCGGTTTTGCTCAGCGCCGCCGGAATCTGCTGGATATGTTTGTCCAGGCCGGTGGCGGATATCAGTTGCTGGACCTGCCCCAGGTCCGGGGTGCTCGGTTGGCTCCAGGCGGTGACATTGACACCCAGCAGGGCAATCAACAGCAGCAGATAACGCATAGTGAATTCCTAATTTCCGTTTTTGGTTCCGGCCAACACTTCTTTCTCCAGTGCCCACAGCCGATCCTGGCCCCAGAGCAGCAGGCTGCCGTATTTGAACGCCGGCACACCCCACAGGCCCAGCTTGCCCAGCTCATCCCGGTTGCGCTCGGCGCCGCGGCGCCAGCTGTCGGTGCCCAGATAGGCTTCCGCTTCACTCCAGTCCAGCTCCGCCCGCTCCACCATTTTTCTGAGGTGGGATTTGCGGGAGACGTCCAGCCCTTCGGACCAGATGCCGCTCAACACCGACACCACGTATTCCTTGTCCAGACCCTTTTGCTGGGCGAATTCAAAGAGTGCCATGGCATGCTGGATACCGTCACCGAGTGGATCACAGATTTTGCCAAAGGGCAGGTTGTACTTTTCTGCCTCCCGCTTGGCGTCCCGCAGGATGTAATTGCGTTTGGATTTGGGCAGCGTAATGCCGCGGTTGACCATGGGCATCACCGGTTTTGGAATCACCGGAATCTTGTAGAGATCCGCCAGCTTGAAGACCCGGTCCGCCGCCAGGTAGGAATACGGGCTGCGGAAGGAGAAATAGAAGTCCAGGGTTTTGACCTGTTTGGGGCGGGGGCGCAGGGTGTTGTAGCTTTGCAGTACGTGGCGGTACTGGCGCTGGTAGTCCGCCAGGTCACCGGTGGCCCGACGCATGCCCGGCTTGTTCAGGCGATCCGCCAGATGGGCCAGGCGGTCCAGCCCCCAGTACCACTCACCGCCGTAATAGAGCATGGCGGAGTTGTAATGGCCCCGTGCCACCAGTTCGGCGCTGGACTGAATCAGCAGTGGGCGGACTTCCGTCTCTTTCAGGCTGCCGTAGCGCTTGGCGGCACTTTGAAAGGTGGTGGTGCTGCAGCCCCAGAGGGCGCCGGTCACTTCGGTCACCAGATGCAGTAACTTGGGCCGGTTCTGGTGTTTGAGCAGGATGGCGGTGGCCTTGAGGGCGTCGTCATAGCTGGGGGTTTTGGCGTCGGCCGGGAACACCAGTTCGTGGAGCTTGGCCAGCCGTTTGGCGTCCTGCAGCCCATATTGAGCCTGCAGATCCGGGTGGGGGTTGGCGTCTTCGGGTAAATCCAGCACGAAACGAATCTGCAGCTGGACCTTGAAGTCCTCCAGAAAACGGGGCATGGCTTGCAGCAGCAGAAGCGAATAAGGGTCGTTCACCCGATGGTAGAAAATGACCGTGTTCAAAGACGGCAGCAGGCGACGCTTTACTTCGAACCAGCCCCGGCGGAGGTTCCGGGTTTTGGGACTGGTAGCCATCTTGGCGAAGAATGGCATGAGCATTCTGGTTAAAGTCATAATCTTCTGCTGTGATCTCCCAGGGCCGCTGCATGTGGCACTGTGCGTGGCAACGTTAAGGCTCCGTTGTCAGTCGTTTCACGAATACCTTTGAATTTCGTTGGTAATTGTACAGGGATTGCTTGTGTTGTGGCAGCTCGGAAATGGCTGCACTGCGGAACCCCCGTTCCATAAACCAGTGGGCCGTGCGGGTGGTGAGCACGAACAGTGAGGTTAGACCGAGCATGGCGGCCCGTTGTTCAATGGCTTTCAACAATGCGTCGCCGCGACTGCCCTGACGGTACTCGGGGTGCACCACAACACAGGCCAGCTCACCGCAATGCTCTTCCATAAAGGGGTACAGCGCGGCGCAGGCGATGATTTTGTCATCCCGTTCAATCAGGGTGAAATGCTGTATTTCGTTCTCCAGCAGCTCGCGGGAACGTCGCACCAGCACACCCTGCTGTTCCAGTGGCTCGATCAATTCCAGCAGGCTGGCAACATCGTCAACACTGGCCAGGCGCACTTTTTCATAGATTTGCTGGGTGATGAGGGTGCCGGTGCCATCCAGGGTGAACAGCTCCTGCAGCAGGGCGCCGTCGCGATGGTAACTGATGATGTGGGCGCGGTTGATGCCTTTGGTGACTGCATCGCGGGCACTGATCAGCGTGTAGTGGGGAGAGATCAGTTCGTTGATGAGTGTGTTGGCCTCTGGCACCGTCAGCTCCCGCACCAACTGATTCTGGTCATTCAGAATGCCTTCTTCACCGCTGAAATACACAATCTTGTCCGCCTTCAGTGCGGTGGCGGCGGCCTCGGCCACTTCTTCCCACAACAGGTTGAAGGATTCCCCGGTGGGGGAGTAGCCCAAGGGGGAAAGCAATACCAAATGGCCAAGATCCAGCAGCTGGTGGACGGCGCTCTGCCGGATTTTGCGCACTTCTCCGCTGTGCTGGTAGTCGATGCCGTTGTGCACGCCGAAGGGCTTGGCAATCACGTAATTGCCGCTGGAGACCACGCTGTTGGCTGGATTCAAATGCGCCGCCGCCATGCACTGCACCAGCTGGCTCTGCACCTGGATGGCGGTGTAGCCGATGGCCTCGGTGACGGCCTGCAGGCTGGCCAGGTCGGTCACCCGGCGGTGGTAGGCAATCTGAATGGGGAGTTGGCTGTCTTCCAGGCGCTGATCAATCTGGGGGCGGGCACCGTGCACCAGCACCACTCGGATGCCCAGGCTGTGCAGCAACACCACGTCCTGAATCAACTGCGGGAAACGGGGCGCCGCCACGGCCTCCCCTGGAAACGCCACCACAAAGGTCTTGCCCCGGTGGGCATTGATGTAGGGAATGCTGTTGCGAAACCCGTTTACGTAGGCGCTGGGTGCCTCTCCCGTCCCGTCAGATTGCATGGTTCTGTTGCTAAGCCTCCGAATATTCAGGGGTTATCTTATCCTTGCCACGCCCCTGATCTCAATCGTCAGTCAGTAATTTTGTATTTCCGCCCACCGCCGCGGTATTCACTGAGATGGTTTTCTCGTTGGCCAGGCGCAACAGGTAGTGGGGGCCGCCGGCTTTGGGACCGGTGCCTGACAGATCCTGGCCACCGAAGGGCTGCGAGCCCACCGTTGCGCCAATCATGTTGCGATTGATGTAGATATTGCCCACCTGGGCCCGCCTGGCCACGGTTTCGCAGAACTGATTGATGCGGCTGTGAACCCCGAGGGTGAGCCCGAAGCCAGTGCGGTTGATCTGCCGGATGACGTCATCCACCTTTTCGGCGGGATAGGCAATCACATGCAGCACCGGCCCGAACACTTCTTCGTGCAATTCGTTCAGGTCTTCCAGTTCGATGATGGTGGGCGGTACAAAATGCCCCTTCAATTCCGGCAGCGGGCCCTGGTAAAGCACCCGTTCCTGCAGCCGAAAACGTTCGATGTGCAGCATCAGTTCCGCCTGTGAGTGGCTGTCGATGACCGGGCCGATGTCCGTTTCCCAATCCAGCGGGTCCCCCAGCGAGATCGTCTTCAGATAGCCAATCAGGGTGTCCAGGGTTTTCTCTTTCACGTCCTCCTGCACGAACAGCACCCGCAACGCTGAGCAACGTTGGCCGGCGCTGTCAAAGGCCGATTGTACGATATCGCGCACCACCTGCTCGGTGAGGGCGGAACTGTCCACAATCATGGCATTCTGGCCGCCGGTTTCGGCAATCAGGGGAATGATGGGGCCGTCGCGCTCGGCAATTTTGCGGTTGATCTGTTTGGCCGCCGCAGTGGAGCCGGTGAACATCACCGCCCGCAGAGAGGATTCTTTGAGGATGGTGTCCTCCACCAGCTTGCCGGAAGCCAACAGAGTCTGAACCACCTCTTTGGGGAAGCCGGCCTCGTGAAACAGTTCGATGGCGCGGCTGGCGATCAGCGGCGTGAGGGTGCTGGGTTTGGCGATCACGGTGTTGCCCGCCGCCAGTGCCGCGGACACCTGGCCGGTAAAGATGGCCAGGGGGAAATTCCAGGGGCTGATGCACAGCACCGGGCCTTTGCCTTCCAGCACCAGCGTATTCTCCTCGCCGGTGACGCTGGGCAATTGGGTGGGCTCGAACAGGCGCCGGGCCTGGTTGGCGTAGTAGCGCAGAAAATCCACCGCCTCCCGCACCTCTGCCAGGGCGTTGCTCAGGGTTTTGCCGGCCTCACGCATGGTGAGCAGGATCAGCTCGTCATAGTGTTCCTCATACAGGCGGGCAGTGGCTTCCAGCAGGCTGGCCCGCTCTTCCACGGCTTCAAAACGCCAGCTTTTCCAGGCGTTGCGGCAGCGGTCGAAGGTCTGGTGACAATCCTGGCGTCCGGCTTTGGTAAAATGGCCCACCACCTCTTCCGGATCGGTGGGGGAGTGAATGGCCACCGTCTGCGGGTTGTCCGTGGGCAGGGCGGTTTGCTGCTTTAACCGCTCCTGCATGGATTTGGCCAGGCCCTGCAGGGTTTTCATGCTCTCCAGGTTCAGGCCCAGGGAGTTTTTCCGTTCCGGTTGAAACACCCGCCGTGGCAGGGGAATTTTCGGGTTGCGCAGGCGGTCCATGTTGCGGATGTTGGCGCTGGGCTCTTCGATCAGCCAGCCGCCGTCACTCTGCGCCAGTTGCACCTGGCGCACGAACGACGTATTGGCGCCGTTCTCCAGCAGGCGGCGCACCAGGTACGGTAACAGTTCCTGATAGCGTCCTACGGGAGCGTATATGCGGCAATGGGCCTCGTCGTAGCTGCTGAGCAGGTGATCGTAAAGGGATTCGCCCATGCCGTGCAGGCGCTGGAATTCAAAATGGCGTACCTGATTCTGCTCTGCCAGGGTAAGGATGCTGGCCACCGTGTGCGCGTTGTGGGTGGCAAATTGCGGATACAGAAAATGCCGCCCCGCCAGCAGCATCTGGGCACAGTACAGAAAGCTCAGGTCGGTGTGGTCTTTCTGGGTATAAACCGGATATTCCTCCAACCCCAGTTGCTGGGCCTGTTTGATCTCGGTATCCCAATAGGCGCCCTTCACCAGCCGCACCGGAATCTGGCAATGGAGGGTTTTACTGACATCCATCAGCCACTGCAATTGGGCGGGAGCCCGTTTTTGATAGGCCTGCACCGCCAGCCCCAGTTTGCCCCAATGGCGCAGTCGGTTGTGGCCGATGGCACGGGCAAACTGCATCAGGGTGGATTCCAGGCGCCAGGATTCCTCTGCATCGATGGTGACGGCGATGTCTTTTTCCTGCGCCAATAGCAACAGATCCAGCAGGCGGTTGTGCAGTTGGTCCAGGTTGCGGCTCTGGCGCAGTTCGAACCGGGGGTGCAGGGCCGACAGCTTGATGGAAATACCGCCATGATCCTTTCGTGCTTCCAGCTGCTCGCTCTGATAGCTGATGGCGTGCTCGTAGGCGTCCATGTAGCGTTCCACGTCCGCCATGGTCATGGCGGCTTCCCCCAGCATATCGTAGGAGTGGTAGTAGCCTTTTTCCGCCTCGCCTTCGGCGTGCTGCAGGGCATCTTCAATGGTCTCGCCAGCGACAAACTGCTGCCCGATCACCATCATGGCCTGGCGAATGGCGCTCAGGGCCAGCGGTTCCCCCATGCGGCGGATCAGGCCCTTGAAGCTGTCTGACAGCCAATTGCCGGGCAGGTGATCCTTGGTGAACAGTTTGCCGGTGATCAGCAGGCCCCAGGTGGAGGCGTTGACCCAGCGGGCATCACTGTGGCCCAGGTGCTCGGCCCAGTTGCCCTGTTGCAGGCGATCCTGCAGGAAGCGCTCGGCGGTTTCCTGGTCTGGAATGCGCAATAAAGCTTCCGCCAGGCACATCAGGGTGACCCCTTCTTTGTTATCGAGGCCGTATTCCTTGAGCAGGGTTTCCACCCGGATTCCGGGCTTGGTATTGCGGATCGCCAACAGGAATTCGCTGGCCTGGGCACGAATGCGATCCCGGGCGGCGGTGTCCAGGGTGTAGCCCATGAGCAATTCCTGCACGGCGTCTTCCTCGCTGCGCAGATAATGGGTCAGCAAATTGTCGGGGAGTGGAAACTCCAATCCCATGGATGAGGGGGCTCTACAGCGTGCCACGTGCGTTCCTGAATTCCAAAGCAATGTTCTATAAGACATTTTGGCACAGGATGCGGCCAGGTGTGAGGTTTTTAATGGAATGCCCCCGTGGCAACCCTGTGTCGGGTGCCGGGGGGCTGGGGATCAAGCCAACGGTGTCAAGCCAGGCAACGCCGTTACAGCGTAATGACTTCTTCGATTTTGGCCAGGAGCTTGGCGCCCATGCCTTTCACTTTCAGAACGTCATCCAGGGTTTTGAACGGGCGCGCTTCCACCAGGCGGGCGGCCAGCTTGGTGGACACACCCTTGATGGCGGCAATTTCCTTCTGGCTGGCCGTGTTCAGGCACAGGGTACTGTCCTGTGCTTTTGGCGCCGCCTTAGGCTCAGCTTTTTTTGCAGCCGTTTTTGCGGTTTGGTTAAGCTCCGCTTTGGCTGCGGTTTTTTCTGCAGGCTTAGCTGGCTTCTGCGCCGCTGCTTTCGCACCAGTTTGCTCAGTTTTTTCCGTCTCATTGAAGCTGACACTAATCACGTTGTCGGAAGGCTTTTTCACTACGGTGGGCACCCAGCTGGCGCTGTAGGGCACGGTGAAGTTCACGTAGTCACGGGTTTCATAGGCAGCACCGTTCCACTCGCGCAACATCAATGCCAGATGCCAGTTGCCCGCCGGGGGCTCCCTGAACATCAGATCATATTGGCACTGGGGAATAAAGTGCTGACCCTGGATTTGGCCGATGGTGGTGCCGGCCAGGGCAACGCCGTCAAAGTTCTCACCCTGGTAGGGCTGTTTCAATGCCCACAGTTCAATGGCGAGGGTACCACTCAGGTTGGTGTTGTCCCGTTGGTTGGCAATGCTGTCGATGTTGATGCTGACGCGGTCGTCCTGGATGTTGAATCCACAGCGACCATTGAGTTGCAGGTTGGAGCGGGGGGATAGCGCAAAATTTGGTTGTGTACTGTTCATTCTTATCCGTTTCCTTGGTGTTGAGGCGCGCGCATTGTAGATAATTTACAAACGATTTTGTGAACTATTTTCACGCTTTCGGAAACCTGTTTTATTTGACCTTTTTTGGTGCGAAGTCGCAACGGAATCGCACCTTAGAGCAGGCGATAAATGTGCAGCCTGATGGTTCTCATCGGTTGGGATTATGGGGGCCCGGCATGACGTTTTCATGATCATCGGTTGTTCGTTTCTACTTGCTCAGTGCCCGGTATTCAGTGGCTGTTGCGTTTGCGAAACTCTCCCGGAGTTTCCCCAGTCCAGCGCTTGAACGCTTTGGTGAACGGACTCTGTTCGGAAAAACCCAGAATAAACGCGACGTCCACCAGCGACATGTCCGGGTCCAACAAGTAATGCCGCGCCAGCTCGGCACGGGTGGCGTCCAGCAGTTCACGAAAACTGGTGCCGGATTGTTCGAGTTGGTATTGCAGTGTGCGGGCCGGCATCATCAATCCATCCGCCACGTTTTCCAAAGTGCAACGACCGCTGGAAAGTCGTTCCACAATCAGTTGCTTGATGTGGGTGTGCAGCTCGCCCGGTTGCTTCAGATTGGCTGCCTGCTGCATCAACTGCGAGACCAGGATGTGATGGCTTTCCGGATCGTGATAGGTAATGGGAATCTGCAGATATTCTTTGGGAAACAACAATTGCGTGGTTTCCTGCTCGAAGCGCACGTCACCACCGAACAGTTCCAGGAAGGGGCGGGTATCCGCCGGAGAACCAAAACTGAAATCCACATCCGCCACCAGATCACGACGCCCGGTATGGCGACGGGCAAACACGACCCAACTGGCCACCGACACTTGCATCAGGGCAGGATGCAAATCCTCCATGCGCGGAATCCATTGCAACCCCACCCGGTCTTCCAGCAGCACCATGCGGGTATCGTTGGCTTCGTCGATGACGGTTTCGTAGCGCACCAGCATGCTGGCCACTTCCGCCAGGTTTTTGCAGGTCATGGCCGCGTAGGAGAACACGCCCCAGTGCTTGGGGTTGATTTCCCTGGCCAGTTTCAGGGGTAGGAATTCGTCACCGGAACAGGCGATGGCTTTCGCCATCAGTTCGCTCCACAAAGGGACAGGGATGCGCTCATTCAGCGTGTGATCCTGCAGATGGAGCTGGAGCTCTGCTGTCAGTTCTGCGCTGGACCCGTACTGGTGATTGTCCAGGTAATCCAGAAGCGCCCGCACATAACCCAGGCGGACGCTGCCGGTGGTTGCAAATTCCATTGGGGTTCCTTTCTCACTTTTCTTACTTTTTATTTTTATAGAGATATTACTTTTTATAGAGGTATCACCTGTGGCCGGATTTAACCGAAGTCGGCCGTATTGGTCTCTATATCATACGCCCAACCGGGGCAGGTTGTACAAATTCTCCGATTGCGCAATTGGTCCATGGTGACCGGTTTTCGTCAATACCATTTGGGTTCAAGGGGCTAAGGTGGAGCTTTAAAAAAACATCAATAACAAGAATGAAGGAGAGGTGCTGTGTTGAGGCATCAATGTGTTGTGTTGTGTTTGGGGGCGCTGTTGCTGGCTGGCTGTGGTGGCTCCGAAGATTCAGAGTCCCAGTCCCCTGCCCAGTCGACAGAGCGGTCGACACAAGCGGTGAATGGGGCGGAAACAGATCCGTCGCCCGACTCCCCAACGGAATCCGGTGCACCGGTGGTCATGCAAATGGATGATCCCGGCAGCTTTTATGATCGCCCTGCAGAATACCCCAAAGTGTATATCGCGCCCATGCGTTACATCCCCATCTCCACGGGCCAGCAGCTGGGCATGCGGCTGACGTTGCCGGCGGATGAAAACGGCGATCCTCTGCCGGGACCCTTCCCCGTGATTCTAGTGCAGAGTGGTTACAATATTGGCTTGATGTCGTTTGCCGCAGCCCCCGGTGGTGTGTTTCTGGGTATTCCCGATTCCTATCTGGTGCGGCGCGGATACGCCATGGTGTCGGTGGACGTCATCGGCGGCGGCATTTCCCAGGGCGGCTGGGAACTGTTCGGTGAGAAGGAACAGGCCGGTTATGCGGACACGGTGGACTGGGTCAAGGCGCAGCCCTGGTGTAACGGTGACATCGGTGTAACCGGCGCCTCGTACATGGGCATCACATCCCTTTTCACAGCGCAGGTGCGTCCCCAGGACATCAAGGCGGTGTTTGCCAGCGTGCCGTTGGGGGATGCCAAACGGGGCATTGTGGGCACCGGCGGATTGTTGAATGCGGTATTCATGGGGGAATGGATGGCACTGACTCACCTTACTTCCACCCAGAACGTTCCCTTGATGTTGCTGCAACCGGAGCTGATGCCTGAGGTCATGGCCGCCACTCAGGAACACATTGATCATATCGATAATTATTATCTGCCGTTGATTGAGCGGGCCATCCACGGTGACGAGGAGCTGGCGTACGATTCCCCGTTCTGGCGGGTGCGTTCGCCGTTGGAAAACATGGACCAAATCCAGGCTCCCACCCTGATTGCCGGTGCCCTCAACGATCTGTTTCAGCGCGATGCACCCCTGTTGTATGAAAGCCTGCGGGATCAGGTGGATGCGCGCCTGATGCTGTTCGACGGCGACCACCTCAGCAATTTTATGCAGGCTTTGCCCGGCACGGAAAAAACCGACCCGGTACTGCATGTGCTGCTGCAGTGGTTTGATCAACACCTGCGGGGAATGGACAGTGGTACTGAGCGGATTGCGCCGGTAACCCAGTACGTCAAACACTACAAGCCGGGCAACTGGCAGGGTTTTATCCGCGCCGACAACTGGCCCCATCCGGCAGCGCAACCGGAGCGCTGGTATCTGCACGGGGACGGCAGCCTGAGCCAACAGGCACCGGCCTGGGAGGAAGCAGAGCGCACCATGGCGGCGGCACCTTTTGCGGAATACGACTATGGCAAAAGTGCTGATGGTGGTTTTCTCAAGCTGGAGATTCACCCCAGCGATGGCTCGGACTGTTCCTTGAGTTATGTGCAGTGGACCTTGGGGGTGGCGGGTATTACCCAGATCCGACCCTGTTATTGGGATCACCGGGAGTTGGAACAGGATGCCCTGAACTACGAAACCGCCACGATGACGGAGGATTACTTCATCGCCGGGCCGTTACAGGCGGACGTCTGGATGTCCAGCACCACGGCGGATGCCGTGCTGTCAGTGCGGGTGGACGAAGTACTGCCCAGTGGCCGGGTGGTGCCCATTACCAATGGCTTGTTGCTGGCATCCCTGCGGGCGGTGGATGAAAGCCGGTCCCGTTATGTGTATGGAGAAATGGTGCAGCCCTATCACTTCCTTACCCGGGAGCACGAGCAATTACTGGAACCGGGTGAGGTGGTAAAAATGCAGGTGGAGATCTTCCCCACCAGCGTCATCATTCGGGCCGGCAGTCGATTGCGGGTGTCCATCAGCCCCAGTAACCAGGCTCAGGGTGTGTTGAACCTGGTGCAGCGGGCACGGGTGGAAGGGGGTGTCACCACCCTTTATCACGGGCCTGAGTACCCTTCCAGTCTGGCGCTGTTATCCGTGCCGCTTTCTGAGCTGAACTGAGAGGGGCTGAATTGGGAGGAGGCGAGCTGAGCAGAACGGCTTTGAACCGAGCCGTCGTCGCCAAACAGTTTCAGCAGGATGACCGGCAGCAGTACCAGATCCACCAGCACGGCGCAGATAATGGTGATGATGGTGATCAGCCCCAAATCCTGATTGGGAATGAAATCGGAGAACAGCAGTGAGGTGAACGCGATGGACATCATGGCGGTGGTCAGCAGCATGGCCACACCCACGGTGTCCATGGCGTAGCGCACCGAGTCATGATTGTTGAAATGCAACTGCTCGCGGGCGTATTTGTACTTGGCCAGGAAGTGGATGGTGTCGTCCACCACAATGCCCAGGGTGATGGTGATGCCCACGGACATGCCGAAGCCGATTTTGCCGCTGATCAAGGCCCAGATACCGAACGCCATGGCGGCGGGAAACAGGTTGGGCACCATGCTGATCAGGCCCAGGGACCAGGATCGGAACATGGCGATCAACAGTAGCGAAATACAAATCAGTGCCACCACAAAGCCCTTCGACAGGTTGTTCACATTGGTGTACTGCATGTGGGCAAAGGCCAGGTTGGCACTGCCGATGATGGCTTGCTTGGTGTCGAATTGATGCTGGTCCAGCCAGTGCTGAATGGTCAGCTCCAGGTCGATCAACTCCTTGTCGGAGAGCTGGTCATAGACCGCAATCACCCGGGTTTCCGAACGGTCAAAATTGATCAGGTTGTTGAGGTCCTGGCCAAAAGGTAACGACATTTCATACATCAGCAGATACTGTGACGCCAGCTCGCGGGATTCCGGAATCCGGTACCAGTCGGGATCGTCCTCGTGCAGGTTTTTGTTCAGGGTTTTCATTACTTCCAGCAAGGAAGTGGTGAAGCGCAATTGCGGGTTTTCCTGCAGGTGCTGGTCCAGATCCTCCAGCAGGCCCAGGTACTGCGGATCGTAAATGCCGCCGTTTTCGGTGGCGGGAATGCTGATGTTCACCACCACTGAACCGCTGATGTGCTCGATCATGAAATCCATATTGCGGCGCACTTCCAGATCCTCGTCGAAGAACTCCACAAAATTATCATCGAGCCGGTTCATGGGGATGAACGAGGCCAGCGCCACCATCACCAATACAAAGCCGACAATGATTTTGTTGGCGTGGGGCTGGTAAAAGCGGATCAGGCCCCCCATGCTGGGCAGCTTGTTGACGCCCTTGGCCTTGCTGGGCAGGTAGTACACCACGGCGGGCAGAAAACTCAGAGAGGCCAGCATGGCGTACAGAATGCCCACACCCGCGGCGGAACCCATGTGGGCGAAGGGTGGCGATTCGCTGAAGTTCAGGGCGAAAAAGCTGATGGCGGTGGTGAGGCTGGTGAAGATGATGGGCGAGAAATTTACTTCGATGCTTTTTTCCAGGGCGGTTTTTTTATCGAGGCCTCTGGCCAGACCCTGGGCGTAGTTCACCATCAAGTGAATGCAGTCGGCCATGGCGATGATGACAATGATGGCGGGAGTGTTCACCAGAATGGGGGAAACCTTCACACCGCTCCACAATACTGCGCCCATTCCAGCCATGATGGAGAGCAGAGCTGTGGTGATGCAGGCCAGGTTGCCGATGAAATCCCGTAGAGTGAAAATCAGGAAGGCAAACACCAGCACCAGGGCAAAGGGGAAAATGGTGCGGCCGTCGTCCTCGATGATGGCGGGCAGGGAGGTTTCCACCGCCACGCCGCCCACCACGCGAAAATCGATCTCCGGATACTGGGCATTGAGCCCGTCCACATATTCATGAACGTACTGCACCACTTCCACGGCGGCCTCACCATGATCGGAGTCCGGAAAATTCAGGATCACCGATACCAGGGACAAATCCCCTTGCGGGGTGATCAGGTAGTCTTTCACTCCCACCTTGCTGGTGGCGTAGCGCTTGCGGGCCAGCAACTCCTGGGGGGAGAGGGTGTCCACATCCTCCACCAGGAACTCCACCATCAGATCGTCCCCGTCCACCCGGGTGTACAAATGATTGCTGAGGGATTCCACCCGCTGGGAATAGGGGATCGACCAGCCGAACTCGGTGAGCTGTTGAATGGCTTTGAGGGCGTCGGGGCTGAACACGTTCCGGTTGCGGGGTTCCACCAACACCATCACGTTCTTGTCGCTGGTGTAGTCCTCTTCAATCTGGATCAGGTTGTTGAGGTTGGCATCACTGGCCTTGAAGAAATCCCGTTGATTGGCCGAGAACTGGGCGTCTTTGGCCCCCATTCCCAGCAGTAACGCCCCCAGAATCACCACTACGATGCTGGTGATGCGATGATTCATCACCCATTGCGCCCAAGCTCGTGCCAACACAACCGCCCCCTACTTCTACTTCTTGGTATATAACCTGTATTGCGTGGGACATCATAGTGCTGATGTTTCAGGGGCGGTAGCGCAGGAAAGGACAGATTTCTGGGAAATTATGCCAGCAGTATGACCATTTTGAAGTGTTGGGTCATTTTGAGAGCGCTTTCGCCGCCCGGTCCATTTTGTCCATCACCTGCATGCACAGGGCGGAGAGCACAAATCCCATGTGAACAATCAGTAACCACATCAGCTTGGTTTCCCCTGTGCCCTCGGCGTCGGGCTTGAATTCCATATACACTTTCAGGAGGTGGATGGCAGATATCGCCACAATCGAAGCAGATACCTTCAATTTGAGTGATCCTGAGTCCATTTTGCCCAACCAGGAGAGTTTTTCCTGACCTTCTTCAATATCGATCTTGGAGACGAAGTTCTCATAACCGGAGAACATCACCATCACCACCAGGCTGCCCACCAGGGTCAGGTCCACCAGGGTCAGGATCTGCAGGATCAGGGTCTGCTCGGGGGTGGTCAGTAGCGCCGGTACGATGTGCACCAGCTCCTGGAAGAATTTGACGGCCAGGACCAACAGCAGCAGGCTCAAGCCCAGATAAACCGGGGCCATGATCCAACGGCTGGCGTAGAGTGCTTTTTCGATCAATGATTCCATGGGAACGTGATTCCTGAGAGACCGGATGGGTGTTGGCAAAGATACCGGATTTTTCGGGGCGGGTCACGGTTTGGCAAGGTTGTGAGAGGGGGAGGTTGGTTTGCTTAAACGCTTGAGACTACAATTGTTTTATCGTTCATCCATTAATACCCGGCAGAGCACCCCCTGTGACCAGTACGCAAAAAGGTAAAGCCAGTTTCATGCAGCCCAGTATCCGCATCGACGTGCGCTGGGTGTTGGATGGTCTGTTCGAGGACGGCCGTATCAGCGAGCGGGACCTGAATTTCATCGCCGGACAGCGGCGCGAGAAGAATGAACTGAACTGGAACCCCCTGCAGTTCGTGGCCAAGTTTGACCTGGCGGACCAGCAGTTCGAAAGCCGCAAGCTGGATCTGGACAACCTCACCGAGTGGCTGGCCAAGCGGGCCAATCAGTCCATCTATCACATTGACCCGTTGAAGGTGGACGTGGGCGCCACCACTGCCATCATGTCGTTCCAGTTTGCCGAGCGTCACGAGATCCTGGCGGTGGCGGTGGACGACGAAACCGTCACTATCACCAGTGGGCAGCCGTTCCTGAGTGAGTGGGAGCAAGGGCTGGAGCAGACCTTAAAAGGCAAGCGCATCAAGCGGGTCATCACCAATCCGGCGGACATTCGCCGTTTCACCCTGGAGTTCTACAATCTGGCCCGTTCCGTGAAAGGGGCCAGTGGTGGCAAGGCTCCCTCCACGGTGACCAACTTTGAACAGCTGCTGCAATTGGGGGAGCTCAGCTCCCCGGACGCCAACGACCAGCACATCGTCAAGATCGTGGATTGGCTGCTGCAGTACGCCTTCGACCAGCGCGCCAGTGATATTCACCTGGAACCGCGCCGGGAGCACGGCAATATCCGCTTCCGCATCGACGGGGTGCTGCATGATGTGTATGAGCTGCCGGCGCCGGTCATGGCAGCGGTCACCAGCCGGATCAAGATCCTGGGCCGTATGGATGTGGCGGAAAAACGCAGGCCCCAGGATGGCCGCCTGAAAACCAAAAGTACCGAGGGGGATGAGGTGGAACTGCGGCTGTCCACCCTGCCCACGGCCTTCGGCGAGAAGATGGTGATGCGGATCTTCGACCCGGAAGTGCTGGTGCGCTCTGCGGCGCAGATGGGGCTGGCAGATGACGATTACGAGCGCTGGAACCATATGGTGTCCCAGCCCAACGGCATTGTGCTGGTGACCGGGCCCACCGGTTCCGGTAAAACCACCACCCTTTATTCCACCCTCAAGCAGCTGGCCACCCGGGAAGTGAATGTCTGTACCATCGAAGACCCCATCGAGATGGTGGAGCCTTCCTTTAACCAGATGCAGGTGATGGACAACATTGACCTGACCTTCGCCGATGGGGTGAAGGCCTTGCTGCGGCAGGACCCGGACATCATCATGGTGGGGGAAATCCGTAACCTGGAGACCGCCAACATGGCCATCCAGGCGGCTCTCACCGGGCACCTGGTGATCTCCACCCTGCACACCAATGATGCGCCTTCCGCCATTGTGCGCCTGACCGACCTGGGGGTGCCTCCCTATATGATTTCGGCGACCCTGCTGGGAGTCATGGCCCAGCGCCTGGTACGGACCCTGTGCCCCCACTGCAAACGGGACGCCTTTATCGATGCGGAAGCCTGGGAAACATTGATCTCCCCCTGGAAAGGCCGGCAACCGGAAAAGATCAAAACCCCGGTGGGCTGCCTGGAGTGCCGCAAAACAGGCTATCTGGGGCGGGTGGGCATTTACGAAGTGATGCCCCTGTCCCAGGACCTTAAGGATATGATCAGTCACAACGCGGAACTGGCGGACATTCGCAAACAGGCCATGAAAGAGGGCATGCGCACCCTGCGTTTGAGTGGGGCCCAGAAGGTGGCGGCAGGCCTCACCACGGCGGAAGAGGTGATGCGGGTGGCCCCGGCGGTCAGCAGCACCTAGCCTAAACTGTGAATCCGTTGTTAGAATGGGCGCTCCCGCTGTTGCACACTCGCCAGGGGCAAGGCAGGGTAGGCACTGCAGTCTGAAAATAAAAATAAGAAGAGTCTTTCATGAGTACCCTGTTGTCGGCGTTTTCTCCACTTCGAAATCTAAAATTACTGTTTGTTCGGCCAGCGTCCAATTTTCCGGTGCTGGACGGTTTCCGTGCGCTCTCCATGTTGATGATCATGGTGTTCCATACGTTCAGTATTTATTCCGTGGTGCACCCGGATGTGGAGCTGATCGATATGGTGAACGCCAGCACCTGGTCCGCCTGGGTGTGGAATGCGGACAAGAGCGTGGACATTTTCTTCGTCATCAGCGGGTTCCTGATCACCGGTATTCTGTTGCGGCAGATCGATAAGGAAAACCGCATCCGCTTCGGCAACTTTTATTTCCGGCGTTTCCTCCGCTTGAGTCCGGCCTATTGGCTGGTGTTGGGGCTGTACGCCTGGATGGGCTATGTGGCCATGGATGCAGAAGGCCGCGAGCAGCTCAATCTGCACAACATCTGGACCAACCTGCTCTACATCAATAACTTCGTGCCCTATGACGAACAGGCCATGAACTGGACCTGGACCCTGGCCATTGAGGAACAGTTCTACCTCATCTATCCGCTGATTCTGCTGTTGCTGGTGAAGTACACCCGACGTCCTCTGCTGGGCTTGTGGGCTTTGATCGGGGTGTCGTTCCTGGTGCGGTTTCTGGTGATCATCACCGACGAGCCCATTCGCACCATGTCCGGCAGTCAGGTGGTGATCGATCAGGAATTCCATGCCTACCATTTCTCGGTGCTCTACGACAATCTGTACACCCGCTTCGGGGCGCTGCTGTGTGGCTGTATTGCCGCCTTCTACTACTTTCATCACGAGCAGGCGCTGCGCAATTTCCTTAACTCCACCTGGGGCAAAGTCTGTGAGTTCGCCAGCTTCGGCATCATTGTTCTGCTGATGTGGTTGCCGGTGGTCAGCACCCGTATGGACGATCAGCAGACCCTCACCATCCTCTACCAAACCTTCAGTCGTAATCTGTTCAGTGGTGCGGTGGCGTATCTGGCCCTGGTCTGCCTGGAAAAAAGTTACCTGAGCTGGTTTTTGAATCTGCTGTTCTCCAATCGCTTCTGGTATCCCCTGGCGCAGTTGTCCTATTCCATGTACCTGTTGCATGTGTTCCCCATCCTGATTCTGGTGCAAATGGGGGTGAACGCCATGCAGCAGTATCCGGAGCGCTACGACTACACCCATTGGCAGGCCATGAGTCTGATCTGTCTGTATTCCACCATCATCACGATTCTCGGGGCGGTGATCATTTATCTGCTGATCGAACGCCCGATTATGAACCTGCGGAAATAACATGAGTTTCCTGACCCTGGAGAAGCCGGCCCGCTGGGCTCTGCTGCTTGGCGTCCTGTTGGCGTTGCCGTCCCTTTGGGTGGGGATGCAGTTGGACGATTACTTTCATTGGGGATTGGTGACCCAGCGCAGCCAGGTGCTGCAGACGGTGAGTCCCGCCAGTCCCTACGGCCTGTTCAGTTTTGTGGACGGCAACCCGGCGCGGGTGATGGACCTGATGAACCTGGGGCTGGCACCCTGGTGGACGTATCCGGAAGTGGAATACGCCTTCTGGCGGCCGCTGACGGAACTGACCCACGGTCTGGATTATTCCCTGTGGCCCCAACACCCCATGCTGATGCACGTGCACAGTATGCTGTACTTTGCCCTGATGCTGTGGTGTGGGTTTCACCTGTTCAAGCGCCTGCAGGGGGACAGCTCCGCCTGGCTGTGGGCAGTATTCCTGTTTGCCCTGTCCTATACCCATGGGGTGCCGGCGGGTTGGCTGGCCAACCGCAATGCGGTGCTGGCGGTGATCTTTGTGTTGCTCACCCTCTTTTTTCATCATCAATGGCGGGAATCGGATCGCGGCCTGCTGAATCTGCGGGCCAGCGTGTGTTTCACCCTGGGCCTGCTGTGTGGGGAAATGGCGGTGACTGCGGGGGCCTATCTGTTCGCCTATGCGGTGTTGTACGAAAACAGCCCCTGGCGGGAACGCCTGATGTCGTTGTCGCCTTATGTGGTGATCGGTGCCGCCTGGTTGGGCATGCGCTCGCTGCTGGGGTATGGCGCCAGTGGTTCCGGCCATTATGTGGATCTGTTCCAGGCACCGGGCCTGTTCCTGCAGGTGTTGGTGGGACGCGGGCTGGATCTGTTGGGCGGGTTGTTGTGGGTGGTGCCGCCGGAATTGGGATCAGGCCTGCCGGAAGGGCGCCGGCTGGTGTTCCTGGTGTTGTTCCTGCTGTTGTTGTGGGTGGCCTGGCCGCTGCTGAAGGCCGATCGCCGGGCCCGCTTCTGGCTGGCCGGAGCGCTGTTTTGTCTGGTGCCGGTGGCCAGCACCATTCCCCACAGCCGCTTGTTGATTGCCGCCAGTATTGGAGCCGCCGGCTTTCTCGGTTTGTTGATCAAGGCCTGGCGCCACGGTGAGCTTGCGCAATCCGGTTTGCTGCGGGGGTTGAGCGGTGTGTTGGTGGCGGCCCTGCTGGTGCTGCAGTTGGGGTTGTCCGCCTTGTTGTTGCCGCTGGAGATGGTCTCCATGCGCATCGTCGGGGACAATTACCTCAACCAGGGAGCCCGCTCCTGGGATCTGGCGGACATGCCCCGCGAAACCACACCGGTGCTGATCAACCCGCCCTTGTCCAGTGCCGGGGGCTATATCAATGGTGTGCGGGCCTATCTGGGATTGCCGGTGGCGTCGAAAACCTGGCTGTTGGCCTCCGGGCTGCAACCATTGACCCTGACGGTGTTGAATGCCTACACGTTTGACTTATACAGCCGCGAAGGGTTGTATGATGCTGTCCAGGAAGGGGTGTTGCGCGGGCCCCAGGCGCCGTTCGCCGTGGGCGACAGCGTGCAGTTGGCCGGTATGATTGTGACCGTGATGGAAGTGGAAAACGGCGTGCCATTGCGGGCCCGGTTTCAGTTCGCCCACCCCATCAACAGTGAGCGCTACCGCTTTTCCCACTGGAACAGTGGTCAGGTGGCACCCTGCCGTTTGCCGCCGAAAAACCAGTCCATGGAGTTGCGGGTGGACTCCACCCAATGCGCCGAGCCCTGAAGCAACAAGCCTTGATCCTACCCAGAGGACTCCGTCATGACACAGTTTTCCCCTGAAGGTCTTCCCGCTGTGGTCATTGCGGCCCTGCAGTTGCAGTGGGAGCGTTTGCAGAGTGCATTGCAGGAGGCGGAGCTGTTGCCCTGGGCATCCTGTTGGGATGAGCCGCTCCGGCAACAGTTGCAGGCCTGCCTGTTGGCCAGCGACTATGTGGCAGACCAGCTCTGTCGTCATCCCGGCTTGTTGCAGGAGCTGGTGGACAGTGGCGATCTGCAGCGCCGTTATTCCCCCCTGCAGCTGAATGACCGATTGCTCGGGCTGACTGCCTCGGTGGCCGATGAAGCCGAGCTGTCGGTTTGCCTGCGCCAATTCCGACGCCGGGAAATGGTGCGCATCATCTGGCGCGACAGCAGCGGGCTGGCGGATTATGCCGAAACCGTGGCGGACCTGAGCAATCTGGCGGACGCCTGCATCGATGCGGCCCTGGACCGGCTCTACGGCTGGATGGAGCCCCAGTTTGGCCTGCCTTATTATCCGGACAGCGACCAGCCCATGCCCATGGTGGTGCTGGGGATGGGTAAACTGGGGGCCCTGGAGCTGAACCTGTCCTCTGATATCGACCTGATGTTTGCCTACGCCCAGGAGGGACAGACCCGCGGCGGTCGCAAAGAGCTGGCCCACCGGGATTTCTTCACCCGCCTGGGGCAAAAGCTGATCAAAGCATTGGATGAAAACACCGTGGAAGGCTTTGTGTTCCGGGTGGACATGCGCTTGCGCCCCTACGGCAGCAGCGGCGCCCTGGCCCTGAATTTCCGTGCCATGGAAAGTTACTACGAGGAGCAGGGGCGGGAATGGGAGCGTTACGCGATGATCAAGGCGCGGGCCATCGGTCGTGATCATGGTGATGGCTCGGAATTGTTGCGCCGCCTGAAGCCTTTTATCTATCGTCGCTATGTGGATTTCGGCGTCATCGAGTCCCTGCGCACCCTGAAAAAAATGATCAACCAGGAAGTGCTGCGCCGGGGCAATGAAGACAACGTCAAGACCGGTGCCGGCGGTATCCGCGAAGTGGAGTTCATCGCCCAGGTGTTCCAGTTGATTCGCGGCGGCCAGGATGTGGAGCTGCAGCAGCGCAATGTGCTGCAGGTGATGGCCATCATCCGTGACCTGGCGCTGTTGCCGGCGGACATTGTGGGCGCCCTGTGCCAGGACTACCGGTTTCTGCGCAATGTGGAGCATCGCATTCAGGCTCTACAGGATCGCCAGACCCAGGTGCTGCCCACCGATGAGTTGCCGAGATTGCGCATTGCCCTGGGCTTGGGGTTTGCTGACTGGGGTGCTTTCTATGCGGAGCTGACGGCCGTGCGTCAGCGGGTGCGCACTCATTTTGACGCCGTCATCGCCGACCCCCAGGATCAGGAAACGGTGACGGTGCTGGATCAGGCGGTGGCCCTTTGGTTGACGGAACAGTCGAAGCAGGACGCAGAGCAGGACCTGCATGAGTTGGGATTCCGGCGCCCGGGGGACTGCTGGCATCTGCTCAACGAGTTCAAAACCGACCGCCCGGTGGCGCACCTGCAGGCGGTCGGACGGGAACGCCTGGACAAGCTGATGCCCCTGGTGCTCAATGCCTGTGCCACTCAGCAAGACCCGGACCTGACCCTGCAACGGGTATTGGGGCTGGTGGAAGCCATCCTGCGGCGCTCAGCTTATATTGCCTTACTGGTAGAAAACCCCGGCTCCCTGGAGCGCTTGGCAGGGCTGTTCGCCGCCAGCCCCTGGGTGGCGGATACCATCGCCCGGCATCCCATGTTGCTGGATACCCTGTTGAATGAAGCCTCTCTATTGACGCCCCTGGGGGTGGACACCCTCACCAGTGAGTTGCGCCAGGTGTTGCTGCGGATACCCGAGGACGACCTGGAGCGGCAGATGGATGCCCTGCGTCAGTTCAAACACAGCCATGTGCTGCGGGTGGCGGCCTCTGAGATAGCCGGTACGCTGCCTTTGATGAAAGTGAGCGATTACTTAACCTGGTTGGCGGAAACCCTGTTGCAGGCGGTTCTGGACCTGGCCTGGCGCCAGATGGTGGAGAAATACGGCCGCCCCCAACGCCAGGATGGCTCCCCCTGCGAGCAGGATTTTATCATTGTGGGGTACGGCAAACTGGGGGGTATCGAGCTGAGTTACCGCTCGGACCTGGACCTGGTGTTCATACACGATGCCGACTCGGCCGGCGCCACCGACGGTGAAAAGAGCATCGATAACAGTGTCTTCTTTGCCCGCCTGGGGCAGCGCATCATTCACATCCTGACCAGCAAAATGGCCTCCGGTGAACTCTATGAAACGGACATGCGGCTGCGGCCTTCCGGCAATGCGGGGTTGCTGGTGAGCTCCCTGAAGGCGTTTCAGGACTATCAGCTGGAGAAAGCCTGGAACTGGGAGCACCAGGCCCTGGTGCGGGCCCGGGTGGTGGCGGGGTGCCCACAGCTCAGCGAACGCTTCAGCCAGGTGCGGGCGGCGATCCTGTCCCAGTCCCGTGACCTGCCCAAACTCAAGCAGGAAGTCATTGACATGCGGGACAAGATGCTCGCTCATCTCAGTACCTACAAGGAACTGGATCTGCGGCCGGAACGCTGCAGCGCCGACAGTGAATTCAACCTGAAACAGGACCCGGGGGGCATGGTGGACATCGAGTTCCTGGCCCAGTACCTGGTGTTGCGCTGGTCGGCTGAAAAGCCCGCCATGACGCGCTGGACCGACAATATGCGGATTCTGGACAGTGCCGGCGAGCAGGGGCTGTTGTCCCCGGCGGAAGTGGAGGCCCTGCAGGCCGCTTACCTGGCCTATCGCAGCCAGACCCACGCTCTGGCCCTGCAGAATACCGAAGGCCGCATCAGTGCTGCGCAATTTGTGGCAGAGCGGCGCCGGGTCCGTGAAATCTGGCATAAAACCTTCGGCTAATGTGCTATAGTTGCCGGTCCCGAACGGCCCAGTCCGTTGGGCGCGAGTAGAATTCTGATTGCACAGCCAGCAGCGATGCAAACAACAATGCAAACAACAACGCAAACGACAACGAAGGAGAAGTAGATCATGTCCATGGCCGACCGTGACGGTCTAATCTGGTTTGACGGAGAAATGGTTCCCTGGCGTGATGCCCGGGTACACGTGCTGACCCATACCCTGCATTACGGCATGGGTGTCTTTGAAGGTGTCCGCGCGTACGAAACCGTCAAAGGCCCTGGCATTTTCCGCTTGCAGGAACACACCGATCGTCTGTTCCGTTCCGCCCACATCATGAATATGAAAATTCCCTTCACTAAAGATGAAGTGAACGAAGCCCAGCTGGCTGCGGTGCGGGAAAACAACCTGCCCCACGCCTACCTGCGCCCCATGGTGTTCTACGGATCAGAGGGCATGGGTCTGAGGGCCACTAACCTGAAGGTGCACATGATCGTGGCCGCCTGGGAGTGGCCTTCGTATATGACGCCGGAAGCCAAGGAAGTGGGTATCAAGGTGCGGACTTCGTCCTACACCCGCCATCACGTGAACATCACAATGTGCAAGGCCAAAGCCAATGGCAATTATATCAACTCCATGCTGGCCTTGAATGAAGCCCTGTCCTGTGGCGCCGAGGAAGCCCTGCTGCTGGACCCGGAAGGCTATGTGGCAGAAGGCAGCGGTGAGAATGTGTTCATCGTGACGAAAGGCAAACTGTACACGCCGGAGCTGACCTCCTGTCTGGATGGCATTACCCGTGCCACCGTCATCACCCTGGCCCAGGAGCTGGGTTATGAAGTGATTGAAAAGCGCATTACCCGGGATGAAGTCTATGTGGCGGACGAAGCCTTCTTCACCGGCACCGCCGCCGAAGTGTTGCCGATCCAGCAGTTGGACGGCCGTATCATCGGCTCCGGCAAGCGCGGCCCCATCACCGAGCAACTGCAAAAGCTGTATTTCGATCACGTCATGGGTCGAACCGACAAGCATGCGGACTGGATCAGTCTGGTATAAGATTGAGCCCGATCTGATGTCCTTTCGAAACCGCAGGAATCGTTTCCTGCGGTTTTATTTTGTCTTCGGAAACTTAGCCAACAGGCAGATGCAGCATGAGTCACACTGAGCCCAGGATATTGTGGGTGGTCACCGATGAGAAACCCGGTCATCGCAGCCAGCAGGAAGGGTTGGTGGAACGGCTGCAGGCGCTGGCGCCGTTCGAGGTGTACTGGCTTAACATCGATACGTTGCAAGTCAGCCTGCTGGATGCATTGCTGCGGCGACCGGTGCAGCCGGACTTGCCGCCACCGGACTGGATTTTGGGGGCTGGCGCCGGCACCCACAGCCTGATCCTGAAATTAAAGTACCGGTTCGGTGCCAAGGCCATCCTGCTGATGCGGGGGGCGTTTCCCATGGCATTGTTTGATGCCAATATCACCCCGCTGCATGACAATCCACCCCAGCGTGACAACGTGTTGCCCACCACCGGCGTCATGAATCCGGTGGCGCCCCGTTACGAAGGCCGTGATCAGGCGACTGGCACCTTCCTGATCGGCGGTATCAATGACCATTTCCAGTGGGATGATGCCGAGATCATCCAGCAGGTGGAAGCCATCTGCCGACAACAGCCGCAGGTGCACTGGACCTTGACGGATTCGCGCCGTTCCCCGGATACCTTTCTGCCGGCGCTGGCGACCTGCTCGATTGCCAATCTGTCCCTGATCTCCCATCGGGATACCGAGCGCGGTTTCATCAAGCAGCAATTGGACAGCACCGGCCAGTTGTGGGTGACCCGCGACAGTGTGTCCATGGTGTATGAGTGCATTACCTCAGGTGCCCCCACCGGCCTGCTGGCCATGACGCCCCTGCGCCAGTCGCGGGTGGTGAAAGACATGAGCAAGCTGTTGCAGGAAGGCTGGCTGCAGGATTACACACAATGGGACCTGTCGCAGCCGCTGCCGGCGACGGCGACCCGCCTGTGGGAAGCGGATCGCGGTGCGCGCTGGTTGCTGGAATTTCTCGGCCAGGATTGACCTGGTTCAGCGCCGGATGCGGGCGTACAGCTCCACGTACTGCTGCACAATGTGTGCTTTGCAATACCCTTCGGCATAGACCCGACTGCCACCTTCAATCAAGGTTTGTTTCAAATCCGCGCTGGCCAGCACCCGTTGGATGGCTTTGGCCAGGGCATCGGCATCGTCGATGGGGGTGAGCAGCCCGCTGATGCCGTCGCTGATGGCTTCGCCGGGGCCCTGGGAGTTGGTGGCGATGATGGGGCAGCGGTGGGCCCAGGATTCCATGACGATGGAGCCCAAGCCTTCGTGCCGGGACGGGCATACAAACAGGTCCACGCCGGCCATTAAGGTGGTGACGTCGTTGCGCCAACCCAGGAACCGCACCCGCTCCTGCAACCCCAGCTGTGCACACAGATTTTTGAGGGCTGCTTCTTCCGGGCCGGAGCCCGCCAGCCACAGGGTGGTGTCCGGCAACTGCACCAGGCTGTGCAGCAGCACATCAAACCCTTTGTTCTCATGCAGGCGCCCGGCGGCCAGAATCAGAGGTCGATCCGGCGGGGTGTTGAAACTGTCCCGGGGCAGAGGGGTGACCGGTGTTTCATCGGCAAAGTTGGGAATGTACACCACCCGATCTTTGGGAAAACCACCATCCACCATATGCTGGCAGATGCCGCGACTGATGCCCACCCAATAGTCGGCGTGAGCGTAGTATTTCAGTTTGTAGTAATGCCCGAGCCGATTCACCAGCACGTATTTGGGGGAGGCGGGTGTGGTGCTGCTGGCCCGGCTCATCCAGGTCATCACAATCTCCGGCTCGAACGCCTGTAGCGCGCGGACATATTGCCACTTGCCCAGCAGGTCGAGCTTGCCACCGAATCGAAAACCTTCCGCTTCCACGCCGTTGCTGCGCAGCGCGTCCAGGCGATGGGCATGGCCGCGGATAAAGGCCTTCTCCTGCAGTTCGCTGCGTTCGTTCAGCCCGCTCACCAGGCGCACAAAGAAATTCTCCGCGCCGCCCTGCTCAGCGCCGGCCAGTACCTGGGCCACGCGGATGGGATCAGTTGCCATGCTGTCGCTCGCCTTTCAGTTTCTCGTTTATCAGTTGCTCGAACAGGGCGCGGTATTGACCGACGATCACGTCCATGGAAAATTCCGCCTCGAATTTCCTGCGCCCCCCCTGTACCAGGCGCTGGGCCAGTTCCGGGTCCTGAATGATGCGGTTGACCTGTTCAGCGCAGGCGTCCACATCGTCCACCGCAAACAGCAGGCCGTTTTCTTCATGCTGCACCAACCAGGAGGGTCCCTGGCTGGCGGCGGCCACCAGGGGTGTGGCGGTGGCCCAGGCCTCCAGCACTACATTGCCCAGCGGTTCAAAGCGGGACGGGAACACACAGATGTCCGCCCGCTGGAACAGGTTGAACACATCCTTGCGCAGACCCAGCAGTTTAACCCGGTCGGCGACGTTCAGCTCGTTGGCCAGGGCCTGCAGGGATTCCTGAAGTTCACCATCACCGGCGATCAGGAGCGTGGCGTTTGCAATCTTCGTCATGGCCTTGATCAGGATGTCATGGGCTTTCTTTTTATGCAGGCGGCCCAGTGCCAGTAACACGGTATGGTCGGCGGGAATGTCCGGTAGTGGCTGAGGGATCTGCAGGGCGTCCGGCAGCTCACCAAAATTGGAAATCATGGAAACATGATCGGCGGACCAGCCTTTATCCGTGACATGGCGCACCAGGTCGGGGGTGTTCACGATCAGGTGCTGGCATTTCCGGTAGTTGTTAATGTCGTAGTATCCGCCCAGTCGACCCACCACCACCGCCGATGTGGGCGGGCATTTTTTGGATGCGCGATTGACCCAGGTGACGATCAAGTCCGGTTTGAAATCCCGCACGGCTTTGTGCAGTGTGAAGTCGTACAGCAGTGGGCGGCTGATGAGACCCATGGGCACCGCGGTGTATTGTACCCCGGCACTGTTCAGGCGGGATTCGCGGCTGGGAAGCGCTTCAATCACCAGGTGTTGCTCGATGCCGTCCTGCTGGGCGAACGCAGCCGCCACCTTTTCAAAATAGGTCTCAGCACCGGCTTCCGCCTGAGACAGTAAGATTTGCATTAAGCGCATATCGATTGACTCTGCTGTCGTACTAAATACATGTTCTATTGTGATGTCCCATCGTGCTTTAACTTGCCCACTTTACTGGGATGTTTTCCTGAGTCTATCTCCTGAATGAAGGTTGCAATTCGAGATCGTAATTGTTGTGTTTTTTGTCGAAAACGGTGCTTCTGGTACATTTTCGGTAACCAGTTTAAAGGTATGATGGTAGGATCACCCAAGCCGTCAATCGCCACGAGTCGTTTCACGGAGCCATCGCTATTGCATTGCACCACTAGGTTGTGAGGTAGTAATTGCCTGGACGGTATGCAGTAGCTCTCCCAAAACTCGCAGAACTGATCAATGGCTGCAATAAGGTCAGGTGTTAAGCCAACCTCGAACAGTTGTTGCTTCAACGAGAAGGCTATCCTTCCATCAGCGTTTCGCACTAGTTCAGATTCTATGCCTTTGCCCATATCTGTTTCCACCATGCCAAAGCATCGGCTGACGTGCTGGAACAACGCTTCACCATAGCGGCGTTCCAGCTTTTTCATTACTTCATACTCTTCTTTGTTGTCGTCGAAACTGGAAAGAGGGCGAAGGTTTTTGGGGAATCCTTTGGTTCGCCTTAGATCTACGAGTGTGAAGTTGGGTTTGCGTACTTTGATACAGCGTGCAGGATTCTCCGGATGCACAAAGCACAAGCGGTTACCGCCTTTGGCAAAGGGTTTGCTGGCGCTTAACGGCAAGGTCATTTCATGGAGCCATCCAGGTTGATGTCGCGGGCCCAGACGTAATCATGACTGAACGGAATCTGCAAGGCGGCCTCCAGAATGTACTGCGCGTATAACCTGGAATTCATTTCGGTGTGGAAGAAGTGTCTGGCGCAGGCAGCCCAGGCCTGGCGCTTGGCATCGTCATGATGAAACTCGCGGATCTTGCGCAGCAGGTCGTCCTCGTCATTGAAATACACCGCGCTTTCGGGGGGGAGCAGCTCATCGAAGCGAGGCTTGGCGCTGGTAAACTGCAGGATGCCGTTGCCCGCCAATTGCGCCATGCGGGCGGAGGAATACCAGTAATCGCCTTCCTGACGATTCAGGTTCAAGCCCATTTTGGTGTTGGCCAATGCCCGGTCATAGTCCCGCCCCCATACCGGTGCCTCACCAAAACTGCCGAAGGTTTTGAAGTTCATTTCATCCGCCAGCGCCTCTTTAAAGCGCTTGATCATCTCCAGGCGCTGGGTGAAGTTGTTGCTATTGCTGCAGAACAATAGATCTATGGACAGGTCCGTGCGCTGGGAATTATCCAGGGTCTCGATGGCGGCATCCACCGGATTGGGCATGTGGTAGACGCGGGCCCCGATGCCCTCGAAGATCTTCAATTCGCGGCGGCCGGTAGACACAAAAATGGCGTCCACCACGCTGGCCCGGTGCTTGATGCGTTCCACGTTGCTGGGCACGAACAGGGGGTCATTGTTGCAGTGAATGACGCCGCATGCGGGAAACCGGTGCTTGATGGCCGTCAACGTGTCATTGCTGATCATGTCGCAGTGGCCGGCGATCACCAGGTCCGGTTCGAAGGCTTCCACCGTTTCCAGCAAGCGTTTGTTGGCGCTCTTCACCCCCAGGTCGCGAATCCCGAAAGGGGCCTCAAAGGCAGCCACATCCCGATCACTGAAGCCCTGGGTGTAGTGGTCGTTTTTGATCAGCCCAAAGGTCAGTTTCTGTGCCCAGCTTACCCGGGTTTTGCCGTAGCGGCGCAATTGCTGGTAAGCGATGTGCAATACCCTTTTGGGTTGCGGCATAACGGGGTTCCTCGGAGTTAAGGGCAGTGGGATAAAGTGTGCGGGATTATAACAGTGCTGCGGGCAAGGGATAACCCTTGGTTGGCCTGGCTAGACCATGGTTAGACGACGATTAGATACGGCGGGCCTTTTCCTCCAGCAACCGGTTGTACACACCGAGGGTGCCCTGCACCTGCTGCTCCAGATAGAAGGCTGCAGGCAGGCTGATATTGTGTTGTTCATGCAGCAGCTCGCTGACCCGTTGGCTGAAGGCGGCAATGTCGTCGGCGGGCACCAGGCCCCGTGGGAAGCCGGCGTTCAGGGATTCACTGGCGCCACCCCTATCATAGGCCACCACCGGACAGCCGCAGGCCAGGGCTTCCGGCACGGTGCGACCGAAGGGCTCGGCCTTGTTGGACATATGGCAGGTCACCGCCGCCAGACCATAAAATGCCTGGATGTCCGCACGGTGCCCCACGAAGGTAATGTGTTCGGTCAGCCCCAGGTCATCCCGCTGCTTGAGCAGCTCGTCAAGATAGTGTTCTTTGTTGGGCTCGGCGGCACCCACCACCACGCCGTGGGCCTCTGGCTCCAACCGGATCAGTTGGGCCATCATCGCCAGAAACGCTTCCTGCCCCTTCCAGCGGGACAGCCTGCCCGGCATCAGGATGATGTGTTTGCCTTCCAGCTGAGGGTATTCGCTGTAGAGTTGGGTTCGCCATTGCGCCGTGCAGGCATCGGTATTGAACGCAGACGGGTCCAGCCCCCGGTAGATGCGGGTGATTTTGGCCGGGTCCACGGGGTAGTTGTCCAGGATATAACGGTGTACGCAGTCGGAAATGGCGATGAGTTTCTCCCCCCTCGCCATGATGGCGCTGTAGGGCGTGACGGAGTACATGCCGTGGAAGGTACTGACCAGCCCGGGACGGGTCGCTTGCGGCATCCGGCGCCAGGCCAGCCACACGATCCAGGCGGGAACCCGGGAACGCACATGGACGATATCCGGCTTCAGCTCCGCCAGCAGCCGGCGCATGGGGCGAACCTGCAGCAGCGAGGCCAGGGATTTGCGGTGTACCGGCATCTGGATGTGTTCCGTACCGGTGGCGATCAATTGTTGCACCATGCCGCCACCGCTGGAGATCACAATGGAGCGGTGACCCAGGGCTGCGATCTCACGGGCAAATTCCACCGTGCCCCGTTCTACGCCGCCGGAGTTGAGGGCGGGTAGAACCTGGACGATGGTTAATCTGGAAGGGGTGTTCACTGCACGGGAGAGGCGATGGAATCTCCGCGGGCAACCGCGTAGTACAGGAAGCCGGCGGCCTTGGCGTCATCGGGGTTGTACAGATTTCGACCATCCACGATGATGCTGTGGTTCAGCTGTTGTTTCAGCCAATGGAAGTCCACGGTGCGGAAGGCTTTCCACTCGGTGCAGATGACCAGGGCGTCAGCGCTTTTCACGGCTTCATTACGGGTACCACAGAACATCAGGTCTTCGCGATTGCCGTAGATGCGCTGACATTCTTCCATGGCCTCCGGGTCATAGGCTTTTACCTTGGCGCCGGCGGCCCACAGGGATTCCATCAGCGTGCGGCTGGGAGCCTCCCGCATGTCGTCGGTGTTGGGCTTGAAGGACAGGCCCCAGACGGCAATGGTTTTACCCGCCAGGTCGCCACCGAAGGCGTTGTTGATCTTGGTGAACAGGGTTTCCTTTTGCCGCAGATTGACGTTTTCCACTGCCATCAGCAGTTCTGGATGGTAGCCGATGGTCTTCGCAGTGCGCGCCAGTGCCTGCACATCCTTGGGGAAACAGGAGCCGCCGTAGCCGGCGCCGGGATAGATAAAGTGATAACCGATGCGGGGGTCGGAACCAATGCCTTCCCGTACATGCTCGATATCCACACCCAGGCGTTCCGCCAACTGGGACATCTCGTTCATAAAGCTGATTTTGGTGGCCAGCATGGCGTTGGCAGCGTATTTGGTGAATTCTGCAGCCCGTACGTCCATGAACATCAATTTGTCATGATTACGCATATAGGGGGCGTAGCACTCGCGCATCAGGTCGCGGACCTGGTCTGAATCGGTGCCGACGATGATGCGGGCGCCTTTGGTGAAGTCTTCCAGGGCGCTGCCTTCCTTCAGAAACTCCGGGTTGGAACAGACATCAAAATCCAGCTGGGTACCCCGTTTTTCCAGTTCCTGGGCGATGGCCGCCTGTACCTTCTCGGCTGTGCCCACGGGGACCGTGGATTTGTCAATCACCACCTTATAGTCTGACATGTGCTGACCGATGGTCCGCGCCACTGCCACCACGTATTGCAGGTCGGCGGCGCCGTCTTCGTCCGGTGGCGTGCCCACCGCGATGAACTGCAGCACCCCGTGTGCCACGCCGTCTTCGGCTGAAGTGGTGAAGTTGAGGGTGCCTTCCGCCACGCAACGCTTGACCACGTCTTCAATCCCTGGCTCGTAGATCGGGATAACGCCTTGTTTTAGCTTGTCTATTTTGGCCGGGTCAATATCAACACAGACCACTTCGTGGCCCACATCTGCTAAACATGCACCGGTAACAAGTCCTACATAACCGGTTCCGAATACGGTGATTTTCATAAGCGGAAACTAACCTTGTACTGTGTGATTGCGGGTGGGACCAGCCTGCCAATCCCGGATTAGAGAGTCATTAACTGGACAAGAAGAATACCGTTCATTGGCATTAAAATCCATGGCCTTAAAACCGACACAATGGGGTCATGTTGAAAATTACGCATTGCTTCCGTTGATTGTGTAGAATGCCCGGGAATAGCGAAGACCAACGGGGAATCAATGGCTAGCGTGGCAATATGCATCTGTACGCTTGAACGCGAAGCGCTCTTAGGCGAGTGCCTTGACAGTTTGCAGGGTATGGACCTGCCTGAGGGTGTGAAACCGCAGGTGGTGATAATTGACAATGATGCCCGACAAACTTCGCGTGCGCTGGTGGCCAGCCGGCAGTCTCGCTTCCCTGTGCCTTTACATTATGAGTGTGAACCCCGGCGCGGTATTCCCTGCGCAAGAAACCGGGCTATCGAGGTGGCGCACGGGTTAGCCGCGGACTACATCGTGTTTGTGGATGATGACGAGCGAGTCGAGCCAAACTGGTTGGCAGAGTTGTATCACTACTGCATGGTGAAAGGTGGCCAGGCAGTCATTCATGGCGCCGTAGAGTCGGCGCTACCTCCTGCAACTCCACCGCACATTCGATCGCTCTACAACAAGAAAAAACGCAACACCGGCGACAGGCTGAATGCCTGCGCAACCAACAACGTCATCGTCCCGATCAGGTTGACCAGGGAAATGGGGCTGCGATTTGATGAGTCCAATCCGCTGGCTGGCGGCACGGATACCATTTTCTTCGCCACCGCCGCTGCGCGGGGCGTGGAAATATATGAATGTACAGAAGCACTGGTAAAGGAAACCATTCCTGAGAGCCGAACTACTTTAAGATGGTGGATGAAGCGCAAGTATCGGGCCGGTGTCACCGACGCCTGGAGAAAACAGCAGAATGGTCGTTCCAGGTTGGGCATATTTGTTTCTGCGGCGTTGCAGGTGATCATTGAAGCATTAAAAGCGTTGGTGGCGCTGATGGTAGCTCATAAAGAGGCGCGCACGCGCTTTTGGCTGAAAAGTTGCCGTGCGATGGGGGTGTGTATGGGGTTGTTCGGTGTCAAAGTGGATAGCTACAGTAAAGTTGATTGCTGAGAGACTGAAGTGACTATCAAAAACGTGATCTTGTACTCCCAAACCTTGCCCCCACTGCATGTCGGTGGAATCGAGACAAATGCATTTTTTCTTGTGCAGTATCTGTTGCGGAATCTTGACCTTCATTTGAGCGTATTGACTAAAACAAAACGTAAACTATTGCTAAGAAAAAGAATCAATCTTAAATACGGTGATGTGGAATTCAGTGCCCATCTTGCCAAAAAGAAAAAGTTGCAAGACGCTGGAAGCGTTGTCTCCCTGTTTGCGGGGTTTGGCTATCAGCCGAACGAAACAGTCATCTACCACAATAGTCTGGACCTCTATAAATATTACGAAGCGCTAGCGAATGCCGGATTCTTTCAGGTGGCTCGATCAGGCGGGAATGACCTGTCTTTTTTGCAGAAAAATGCTGGGGAGAAAGGTAAATATTGTGCTGCTTTTGCCAAGCTGGATACGCTTTTTTTGAATAGTGAGTACAGTCGCTGTAAAGCATCTGAAATCGGATTGCCATCAGGAATTCTGAAAGTGGTAAAAGGCGGTTGTATAGCCATCGGGCGTGGACATGAAAATGTTAAACCTGAGCTTGGCTTCTCTCAAAGTCAGCCCGTTATTTTGAGTTGCGGCCGCTTGGTGGATTTCAAAGGCTTGGATGATGCGCTGGCAGCCTTGGCCATACTGAAGCAGCGTGGGAAGGAGCCGATGTTCGTTATTGTAGGCGATGGTCCGTTGGATCAGGAGTTGCGTACATTAGCAGAACAATTAGGTGTCAGTGAAAACTGTCGGTTTGTGGGTAAAGTCGATCCATCAAATGTATTCAAATACTATCAGGCGGCTGACCTATATCTTTCTTCTTCAAAAGATATTGTCAGAGATGTGGACGGTTACCGCTACACCCATACTGAAACTATGGGCAGAAGTATTTGCGAAGCCCAGGGTTGTGGTACGCCCGTCGTTGTGACTGATGCTGGGGGATCGGCGGAGATGCTAGTGCGTGGAGAAACTGGGTTGGTTGTGTCTCAGTCCAATCCTGCTGCATTGGCGGATGCATTAGACAAGCTGATCGGTGATGATGCCCTGCGTATAGGAATGGGAAAAGCTGCGCTTAAGTATGCAGAGGAATCGTTGGCATGGGAAGCTGTGCTGGCCGAGTATGTCGGTGTAATGAGATCGCTGGCTTGACCTAGTTTCCCTGTACATCGCGGTAGGAATCAACCTTGACTCCCCATGGCCCCAAGCCCTCGCCTAATTTTTGGCAGCCTTTAAGCCAGCTTTTCATGTGTTTCTGCTTTTTGTTTAACGCCAAATACAGGGCTGATTTCAACGTATATTTGACAAAGGATGCCATGCGTTTGATTGTGTGTGCCGCTTTGCTCCCGGGGTTAACGAGGCCTTGATGCTCCCCCAGGGTTAGGCCGATTCGAAAGTAGCGTTTTGTTAGCCAATGATAGCTAATGCGTGCCGGCGGGACATCTTCGTTCACGATTGCCTCTGCACAGTAAACCAGAGGTACATTCAGTGATGCTGCTTCTCTGAACAGCTTGCTGTCTGTGCCTCCTGCAAATGGTCTTGACTCATCAAAGCGTAGTTTGTAAATCGTAAACACGGATGCGGGAACTAAGACATTGTTGGTGCGGCACATATGGAGTTTGCTGCCCGTATCAAGCTCCTTTCGCTGGAAGAAAGTGTGTAAATGCTCGGGAGTGTTGGCTGGCAGGATCGAGGTAACCGCGCCCTGCACAACGGTTCCCTCAGGTTGGCTCCTATAAAAACCCCAAATGGCGGTAAGCCAGCTTTTGGTAAACCACTCGTCGTCGTCAACAAACGCGATAAAATCAGCTCCATTGTTGAGAGCCGCTTGCACACTTCGATTGCGCGCAAAAGGGATACCCAGCCTAGGCTCGTGAAAATATCTAACGGACTGATTGGCGTATTGGCTTACCAGCTCTTTGCATCCTGGGGCTGTGTCATTCTCTATCACTTCCAGACTGACAGAAATATCTTCGGGAATTTCCAGTTGCAGATAGCTGTCAATCAGCTTTCTTAGCATGCGGGGGCGTTCTCGGGTGCAGACGCAGATGGAAATGTGGGCAGCTCGAATTCGACTAGGCATACAAACGTTCTTTGGCTTGGGAATGAGGGTGAGTCTACCAGCATCATGCTGTATTTGGGAGCGTATAAGCGGCCAGAAACGGATCGTTTCGGAACTGGGGTGCGTACGCTGCTGGCGGCCATGGATAGGGGGCCTATCGGAGGTTGAATAATGGGTGCGAATTGGCAACAATTTGTCAGCCAAGGCTTCATTCCAGGCAGTTTAGTGGGTAGGAATGAATCATAAATGGAGCATTGTTTGTTACACATACGTAAAGCAGGCAATAGCGGTTTAGGACATCACTGAGGGCTTTCTGCGAAAACTATGGGCCAGATAAAAATATCGTTTTGCTCCACCTGCATGAACAGGCGATCCCAGCTGCAAAAAACATTGGTATCCAATTTTGAATTAATCAGGCAGTTTGAGGAAGAGGTCGAGTTGGTATTGGTTAACTTTATCAAGGATGATGAAGGGGAGCTCATTGATGATTGGATTAATAGTTTGGATAAGCCAGCTAACTTCAAATACTTTGTGTCTCGTGATCTGAAACATTGGCATGCCCCCACAGCTAAAAATACTGCGCACTTGCAAGCAGATGGTCGTTTTTTAATAAATTTGGATTGTGATAACTTCATCGCTAAGGAAACGGTAGAAAAACTGCTTTCGCTGAATGAGAAAGAGCTAGACAGAACTATCTTCAGTGGCTTTACCGGACATTTGGTGATCAAGAAAGTAAAAGTCAAACCAAGGTGGAAGGATGCTATAGATTCTCTGCGTCTCCGCGCGCATATGTCTGAAGCGTTCAGTCGGGGAAGTTATCAGCCACGGTGGGGCCGATTGGTGATACGAACTGTACGTGACAGTATGGGTACTGACTTTAATGGTACATATGGGCACATAGGTTTGCCGAAGCAGGTTTTTTGCTTGATTGGTGGATATAATCAGGAGCTGCCCGCGATGGGAGGGCAGGATAAGGACCTAATGTGGAGAGCTTACAACCTGCAAGGTATGGGGCTATTACAGATTCCCCAGCCTAAGAGCAAATGGCCGGTAGAAAACGATAAATCGGCATCTTTGCAGAACAGCGTAAATAAAGGTGGTAATTGGGACGATATAAATAAGGCGGCAACAGGCCGGGCATTGGATGCAATAAAGAAAAGAGAGATTATTGCAAACGTTGGCCTTGCGACAGGGGTGCCTGTGGTTCGTGTATGGTGAACAGGCTTTTGCTGTCTCTGATTTGAGCCTGGGCTATCTGGTACAATATTTTTTGTGGAGTAAATTTAATGGTGCAAACAGAAATTCTGTGTGAGCTTGCAGCGCATTATGCGGATAATGGACCATATTCAGTAACCCACAAGCAGAATTTCAGCTTAACAAAGGATAAGCACGATTACGTAAGCGGTCGGTTGTACTGGTGGAAAGAGGGCGAAGACTATGTGCGTCGAGATGGTCAGCCTAATCCTGCAAATCGGGGTGGAGATTTTGATAGGCAGCGTCTTGAGGATATGGTCAATGGCGCAGTAGCCTGTACATTGGCATGGATCGCTAGTGATGATGATCAGTACGCCAAAAATGCGGCCCGATTGATCGACGTCTGGTTTGTAGACCCTGATACGAGAATGAATCCAAACTTGGAGTATTCGCAATTTGTCCCGGGGAAAAAATCAAATGGTGTGGGGATAATTGATACATATGATTTCTGTTATCTTCTTGATGCCGTGGAGCTGCTTGCTGCTAGTGGGTTCGTCGACCCAAAGCCTATTAAAGATTGGTTTTCAGCCTATCTTTACTGGCTAGTTTCAAGCGGGCAAGGCAAGAGCGAGGCTGCTCGAAAAAACAATCATGGCACGTCCCATACTGTGCAGATCGCGCGGTACACTGCGTTCGTTGGCAAAGTTTGGAGAGCGCGCTATTTCCTGTGGAAAGCGAAATCCGCGAGAATTGATCTGCAGATTGATGGGAAAGGCAAACAGCCTCATGAGGCAGACAGGACCATCAGTCTTTACTACCATATATACAACCTGACTAAACTTTTTCATCTGTGCTTGATTGGTAATAAAGTCGGCATGGATCTGTCGCAGTACAAAGGGAAGTTAGAGCGAGGGTTTAAGTATGTCCTGCCCTTTGTAAGGGACCAGCAGTCCTGGCCACTACAGCAGGACAAAGAAGTGGATTTTGCGGATATTGGCGAGTTCGTTGTGATGGGGAATGCGTTCTTTGGTATTCCTGAAGCCGCAGAGTATCTCAATCTGCACACCGATTTGTGCGCCTTCTATCAGATACATGATCAACTCTGCCCGCCGCCTACATTGATGAGAGAGTGCTTAAAACGTCTTTGATCGTCAGCTGATTTAGCCGCTTTTATATTTTCAATCGCGGATAATCAGTCTTGTTCCTCTAGCCGGGTTGATCAGGTGTTGGGGTCAGCATTGCTTCCAATCTGGAAAGTTCCTGGCTGTTTGCCAGGATCTGGTCGGGGGAAGCTTCCTTCACGATCCGGCCACGCTCTATCACGATGACCCTATCAGCTTTTTGAATCGTTTTTAAACGGTGGGCAATAACGATAGTCGTTTTGTCTGCTGTGATTTCGTCGATGGCTTTGGCAACTGCAGTCTCCGACTCGTTATCCAATGCGGAGGTTGCTTCGTCCAAAATCAATATTCGGGCGTCTTTCAAAAAAGCTCTCGCGAGAGAAATTCTCTGGCGTTGCCCGCCAGAAAACTTCAAGCCGTTTTCCCCTACCGGAGTATCCAGGCCCAGAGGGAGCTTTTCAACGAACTCCCAGGCGTTGGCGTGTCGCAAGGCATCAGCGATCTGTTCATCGCTGTACGCTACATCGCCGTAGGCTATGTTGTTTCTTAATGTGTCGTCAAATAACCGTACGTTCTGCCCAACAATCGCAATATGGCTTCTCAGATTGTCAAGCTTGTAGTCGTTTATGTCGATGTCGTCCAGAAATATCTTGCCGCTGTCCACTTCATATAATCGATAGATCAGGCTTGAAAGCGTGGATTTTCCGCTGCCCGATGGGCCGACCAGGGCAATCAATTCCCCGGGCGCGATGATAGTGGATATGTTCTCCAGGGCGGGCTGTTTGCCCTTTGGATATTTGAAATCCAGGTTGCGAAATTCGATCTTGCCTTGGACCGAATTGGTTGTATGGGTGCCAAGGTCAGGCTCAGGGCTCGCGTCCAACAAGTTAAATACCATTTCAGCTCCTACCAACCCCTGCTGAATGGTAACGCCGATACCGCCGAGTTGCTTTATGGATTTTGGGAGTAGAGCGATAGCCGTCAGGTATCCGATGAGCTCTCCCGCACTGTATTGATCCAGAATGGATGGGGACAGCAGCAGGAAAACAATGCTTGCTACGGCACAGGAAACGATCACCTGAGCTATTGGTGTGAACAATGCGCCTACTTTTCTTGATTTAAGCTGCGCTTCGAAGGATTTGTTTACAGCCCGTTCGTAACGCGCTTTCTCATAGTCCTGGGAGCCAAAGGAGCGAACCAGTCCATAATTGCTGATCATTTCCTTGGATATCTGCATCGCGTTCCCCAGGGCTTTTTCACTGCGCCGAGCGAATTTTCGCAATCGCTTGGCTGCGAGGCTGACCAAGCCCAGCAGTATGGGGGCCACTACCAGGAACACCATCGATAGTTGCCAATTCAAATAGAAGACGTAGCCGACAAGGGCAATGATGGTAATACCTTCCCGGATCAGCGTTTTCAAGGCGTTGGTAATGGTGTTTTGCACCAGTTTGACGCTGGCATTAAGGTTATGGATAAGCTTGCCTTGAGTGGAGCTGTCGTAAAACGCAGCCGGTAAATGAGTCAGGTGCTTGAATGTTTCAAGTTTCAGGTCCCTGATCACCCCGGTACCTACTAAGGCATTGAAATAGTTGCCAATAAACGACCCGATGCCGCGAAAGGTGTAGACTCCGAGTGCCATTGCGGGTAGCAACCAGCGGGCGTCTGTATCCTGCTTCTCGATAGACTCAATAACCACTTCCATCAGCTTGGCCAGCATGGGTTGGCTCAGGCCGAAAACCAGAAAGCCTAATATGCTTAGGGTGAGGTGGCCAGTTTTACCCTTCAGGTATTTGAGTAATCGGATGTAGAGTTTCAGGCTGGAGGTATCGTCTGGTTTGCTGTCTTTTCCCATGGAATGTCTCATTAAATCCGGCGAGGAATTATACCTGATCTAGCCATCCGCGCCTATGTGGCGTAAATTCCAGCGCCAAACTCCGGGCGGTTGGGGATACTGGCCCAATTGTTCGATATAATGCCGCTTTCTGTAATGTTGTAGTTCAATATATGACGAGTGATTCGAATCCGAAAAATAATACTTCCTCCTACTGGCGATTGTTGGGATACCTGAAAGGCGTTCGGATTGCATTCTTGGCCAGTATCTTCGGGTATCTGGTTTTCGCCAGTACTCAGCCCATGTTGGCCAAATTGATGGAGTCAATAATTGGAGCCATCCAGGCCAAAGACATGGATGCTCGCTGGGTGTTGCCATTATATGCAGTGGCTATCTTTCTTGTCAGAGGTATTGGGAGCTTTCTGGGGGACTACTACAACGAGCTTGTGGGTGCAAGCGTCGTTCGCAAACTGAAAATAGAATTGTTCGATCACCTGACAGTGTTGCCGGCATCGTTTTACGATGATGCTACTCATGGACGATTGTTGCACAGACTTAACAACGGGGTGGTTCGGGTACGGGCCGCGATTACCACTGCACTGAAAACGGTGGTTAAAGAAGGTCTGACGGTGATCGCGTTGTTGGGATATGTGTTCTATCTGAATTGGAAGTTGTCCCTGCTGTTTCTCCTGGTGGCGCCAATCCTGGGGGTGCTCGTTTTATATACTAACAAATTGTTCCGGGGGATCAGTCGCCGTGCAGAAGGGGCTGCGGGTATAGCGATGCAGGTCTCCAAGGAAATGATGGGTAACTACCATGTTGTAAGGGGCTTTGGTGCCGAGGACTATGAGTATTCTCGGTACGAGAAAGCCGTCAAAAATATGCATAAGACGCAGATGCGAATCTCCCGGGTTGCATCTGTGTTTACGCCCTTATCGCAGCTGATCGTCGCGGCGGCAATTGCTGCGATCATTTTCCTGTTATTGACGCCTTCGGTATTGGCAGAGAGTTCAGCTGGGGAGCTTATTGGTTATCTTACGGCAATTGCGCTGATTCCGAAGCCTTTGCGACAGCTAAGCAAGGTCACAGTTCTCATACAGCGTGGGCTGATTGGTGCAGAGATGATTTTCGGCTTGCTTGACACTGAGGCCGAGGTCGACACCGGTGATCTTTCGGTGGAAACCGTGAAGGGAAAAATAACAGTCCGCAATCTGAGCTTCCGGTACCCAGGTGCTGCGGGTAATGCGTTGACTGATATCAATCTGGAAGTGGCCCCAGGGGAAATGGTGGCCCTGGTGGGTAAGTCAGGCAGTGGCAAGTCGACGCTGGCATCGCTGCTGTATCGGTTGTACAGTGTGCCGTCGAAAAGCATTTACCTGGACGATGTTGATATTAACGACTATCAGTTGAAGAATCTTCGTACTCACATTGCTGCGGTAAACCAGAATGTTGCACTCTTCGATGACACCATTCGTAACAATATTGCCTATGGCGACACGGCATATAGTGATGATGAAATTAAAGCTGCCGCTGATCAGGCCAACGCCCTGGAGTTTATTAAGCAGCTTGAAAAGGGGTTGGATACGATGGTTGGCGAGGATGGTTCACGATTTTCCGGCGGTCAACGACAGCGATTGTCCATTGCCAGGGCGTTCCTGAAGAATGCGCCCGTTCTGATTATGGATGAAGCGACATCCGCCTTGGATAAAGAGTCGGAAAGACAAATCTCTACCGTTATGGAGTCGTTGATGCTTTCCCGAACCACGATCGTTATTGCTCATAGGCTTTCTACCATTATGCAGGCAGACAGGGTGTATGTTTTGTCCGGTGGACGAGTGGTTGAGTCCGGTACGCACCATGAATTGATGGCTGCGGGTGGTGAGTATCATGAGCTGTATGTGAGTGAGTTCGACGGCTAGTCCCAGGATGACGGCGGGCTGTAAGTTCGGTTTTACCTCTGATTATCAGTGGGAAAGTTAAGGTCGGTTTTCTGTGTGGGTCGATGGACGGTGTCTGGATTCATTTTAAGGATGTGAATTTGAATAAAAAACTCTCAGATTCAGTAATTGCTGGTGGTTATTGCATTGGGTGCGGAGCCTGCGCCGCGCTGGAGAATGCCGAGTACAAGATCACCCGAACTGAGTTCGGACTGCAGGAAGCCGAGTTGATCGAACCTGGCGAGCGCTCTGGTTCCGCACTCCCATTTGTCGCTGCAGAAAAAGTCTGCCCCTTCAGTGATGCTGCCAGGGATGAGGACGAGTTGAATCGAATATTCTATTCGGATGCGCCTCATAACAAGAGGCATATCGGGCGCCATTGGGCGACTTATGCAGGCAGCGTTGCAGATGATGAATTGCGGGCAGTGGCCAGCTCAGGTGGGATCGGCCGATGGCTGGAGCGCAAGTTGTTGGAGGAAGGACTGGTTGATGGTGTCGTCCATGTTATTCCGACGCCCAATAATTCGGGGCAGCCGCTGTTTGAGTTTACTATTGTGTCCAGTGCTGAGGCTGTTGCGCAAGGGGCTCGCTCCGCGTATTACCCTACACCGATGCACGAAGTGTTGAAGCAGGTTAGAGGGCTGCAGGGGCGCTACCTGTTCACGGGTGTGCCGTGCTTCGCCAAAGCGTTGAAATCTCTCTGTCTGGAAGACACAGTGTTGGGCGAGCGAATCAAATATGTGGTAGGGATTGTTTGTGGCCATATGAAAAGCGAGGCGTATGCTGAATTGATCGCTTGGCAGATGGGTGTGAAGCCGGAGCGCCTTGAGCAGATTGACTTTCGTGGAAAAGTTGATGGCATTAAAGCTTCAACTAAGCAGAATATTGTTACTGCGGGTGGGAAAGACCATAAAGAGTTTTCTAAAGACCTTTTCGGAACAGGCTATGGCTTAGGTCTATTTAAGCCAAAAGCTTGTGATTTCTGTGATGATGTGTTGGCTGAGGTCGCTGACATTAGTATTGGTGACGCCTGGTTGCCGGAATACGTGCAGGATTCAAGAGGGAGCAGTATTGTGATAGTCAGAAACCGTGAGCTTGGTGAGATTGTTGCGCGTGGCATAGCGCAGGGCGAGCTTCAGTTGGATTCGCTGAGTGCTGATGCGATTTTGCAGAGCCAGGAAGGGGGGCTCAGGCATCGAACGGATGGTTTGGAGTGTCGCCTCCAGGCGCTGAAGGGAAAAGAAGAATGGATGCCTCGCAAACGTGTGAAGCCTGGTTGGCGTACCCGGTTCAAGCATCGCGGTGGATTGTATGATCTGAGGTATGAGTTGGCAATGCTAAGCCACAGCGCGTTTCGGGATGCCAAAGAAAATGACTCCCTAGACGACTTCATAGCCAGTATGACGCCGCTGGTTGAAAGGCAGAAACAGTTGCTAAAGAAAGAAAAGAACAAGGGTAAATCAAGCCGTTTACTTGCCAAGTTAAAAAAGAAGGTTGGCCTCAAATGAGAGTTGGTATTTTAACATTCCACAGTGTCACTAATTATGGCGCAGTTATGCAGTGTTATGGCGTCCAAGAGTTGTGCCGGGAGCTGTATCCGGGTGCGGATGTAGAGGTTATTAATTATCAACCCAAAAAAGCGAGTCGACATTATTTTCGCAAGCATGTGATTGAAGGGAAGGAATACAGTTATTTTTTCAAACTCTATCGTTTCTGGTCTTTCGTCAGGAAGCGTATGAACTTGAGCGGGAAAAAAATAACGGATACCCCATCCCTGGCTGCTTTGGGAAAGGCTTACGATGCGATCATCGTTGGTAGCGATGAAGTATGGAAAATAAGCAAAATCAGAGGTTGGGATGAAAACTATTTTCTGGGATTTGCTGATGCCAGTAGAACCCGTTTGATTTCTTATGCTGCGAGCTCTAACTATGGCACTGATTACGGTGGTCGAGAAGATCGGATTGCCGAGTTGCTGAGTCGTTTTTCCAACATCGGCGTACGCGATGATTTTACCCAGCAGCATATCCAGGCCCTGGTGAGCCAGGCAGTGACAGAGGTTCTTGATCCGACATTGGTGGCGGATATGTCTGCGTTGAGGTTGAATGGCCGAGTGTTCAGTCAGCCTTATATATTGATTTACGCCTCTATGCACAAAAAGGATCTAAAAGTCATAAAGCGTTGGGCAGATGAAAAGGGATGGTCCATTGTTGCTATTGGTTATAAGGTGAAGGTTGCTGACGACGTTTACATGACCTGCAAGCCTGAAGTTTGGTTGAATCTGATTGAGAATGCAGAACTGGTTGTGACGCACTATTATCATGGCATGTTGCTTTCCTTGAAGAGTAATACTCCCGTAATTCCTATTTACAATAAAAGCAAATCTGCAAAGGTGATTGGGTTCGCCAAGAAGTTTTCGTTCGAGGAAAAAGTTAGAACTGATTTGCAGGGGTTGACGCTTGAAAGTGTTGATGAGGTATCGGTGCAGTTATCTGACTTCAGTGAAGAGTTGAAGCAGCATATTCATCAATCTCGAGAGTTTATGAAGCGCGCGCTTGAGCCTGTGTCGAGAAACTAGTTCGCGTTCAACTTGATGTGGTTTCATTGTTTCCAGTAATTAGAATTAGTGGCTATGCAGAAAAAGATTCTTGAAAAAATTAAAGCGATAACGAGTGATTTGAAATATCTCTGGAACAGGTATGTCAAGCGTATCGAGATCGATCGTCCACCAATTTTCATCGTGGGGTGTGGTCACAGTGGAACATCCTTGCTGCTGGCGATTCTGGGAGGGCATCCGAGAATCTATGCGGTGCCCTATGAGAGTAAAATTTTGTTGAAAGGCAAAGAAAAGAAATTCAAGCAGGGCATGCTCGAATTTGATAAGAGCACGGTTATAGCAGGGAAGCGCCGGTGGGTCGAAAAAACCCCCAGGCACATTTTGCATATTAATGAAATTCTTAATTGGTGTGAAGGCGCCAAAATTATCCTCATTCTGAGGGATGGAAAGGATGTCGCCTACTCGATTAAGCAGAGAACCGGCGATTTGGAAAAGGGAATTCGGCGTTGGTGTGATGACAATGTTGCGGGTAAGCGCTTTTGGAATCATCCAGATGTGCATCTTTTGCGTTACGAAGACTTGGTGACTGATTTTGAATCTTCAATTCAGGGGGTGCTGTCATTCATCGGTGAAGAGTATATTCCAGAGATAAAGGACTACCATAAAACCCCTAAAAAATGGTTTTCAGCTGTGATTTCAAAGCCAGAGTCTGCGTTTGGTGAAAATCATAGCCAGTACAGGAATTGGCAAATCAACCAGCCATTGTTTGATGGTCGAGGTCGTTGGGAGGCCTTGTCTGAGGAGGAGCTGTCACGGATCGATGAAATAGCTGGTCCGGTTCTGGTTGAATTTGGTTATTCGTTGGCTGGCGGACCGGTTTCTTATGAAAAGCCTATGTAGGTCGATTATGCTATTGGGTGTGGCCGGCCTTTTGTTTTCGGGTTACATATCATGTCAGATAAGATAGAATTCTCTCATGTTTGGCTAAGCGCAGCCTAGCCCCGTTTTATTCCAGTAGATTCGAATCATGCCATATTCGCCAGCCCGCAAGTGTATCTATGTTTGGGTTCCCAAGACTGCGGGAACCAGCATGGCTAATGCATTCAAGAAACGGAAGATTTTTGAGAAAAAGGACCAGGAAACTCTATGGGGAAGAATTCCTGAAGATCAGCGTGAACTATACCAAGCCTCCAATTGGCAACATGTTAAGGCTCTGGATGTTATCAAGCTCATTGGTCAAGAAGAGTGGGATCGCTGCTTTAAATTTACAATTGTCAGAAACCCATATGATCGACTGGTTTCATTTTATACCTATAGCAAGTCTGCTCGCCAGGACCCCAGCTCAGTTCAGTATGGCCTTGAAGATCCGGGCAGTTTCGAAGAGTGGCTGGAAGTAACGAAGCCCTTGGATCAGCTGCACTATATTGCGGATGAGACTGGGCGTGTTCTCGTGGATTATGTGGGCAAATTTGAGAATCTTCGCGCTGATGTGTTCAAAATTTCTTTGAAAATGAAAACTTGGCCTATTCGCCTGCCCAAATTGAATGCCAGCAAAAGGCGAGACTATCACGAGTACTATACTCCTGAGATACGGCGACGTGTCGAAGAGCTGTATGGCGATGAAATTGAGACATTGAAATACCAATTTTAGTGTGTGAGATACGTGTTTGGGGTTGAACGATGGTAATTGTCTATACTTCAACAATTCTGTATTGAGCATGGGATACCAATGCTAACCCGCTGGCTATACACCCTCGCGTTCTACCTCGCCATTCCACTCTTGCTCCTGCGCCTGCAGCGGCGGGTCAAGAAGAACCCGGCATACCGCAATCGCCTTGGCGAGCGCTTTGGGCTGTATCCACCCGGCAAACCCCTGCAAGGCTGCCTCTGGTTCCACACCGTCTCCGTGGGGGAGTTTCTGGCCGCCAAACCGCTGATTGACCGCATTCTGGCTACGTATCCTGACACCCCATGTGTGATCACTACCATGACCCCCACCGGGTCTGAGCGAGTTCTGAAAGCGTATACGCAACCGCTGGCGACGGGCCGGGTACACCATGTCTATCTGCCCTACGATCTGCCTGATGCACTCAACCGGTTTCTGAAACGATTCAACCCACGGCTGCTGGTCATCATGGAGACCGAACTGTGGCCCAACATGATTCATTATACCCGGCAGCGGGGTGTGCCGATTGTTGTGGCCAATGCCCGCCTGTCAGAGAAGTCCGCCAATGGCTATCGCAAGGTGTTGCCGCTGTTCCGCCCCATGATGCGCGAAGTGTCCTTGATTGCAGCGCAGTCCGATGCGGATGGTGAGCGTTTTGTGGAAATGGGGCTGCCACCCGTAAACCTTCAGGTGACCGGCACCGTCAAGTTCGACCTGGATATCAAGCCGGACACCATCGCCGAGGCGCGGGCACTTAGGGCGCAGTGGGGTGGTCAGCGCAGGGTCTTCATCGCCGCCAGTACCCATGAGGGAGAGGACGAACAGGTGCTGGACGCGTTCTTCTATCTGCGCAGCAAGGTGCCGGAATCCCTGTTGGTCATCGTGCCCCGTCATCCGGAACGCTTTGAGGATGTGGCCAACCTGGTGGTGGCCCGTGGCCTGAATCTGAGCCGCATCAGCAAGCAGGAGCCGGTGCAGGGAGATACCGATGTCATTCTGGGGGACACCATGGGGCAGCTGCTGACGCTGCTGGGGGCTTCGGATGTGGCGTTTATCGGTGGCAGCCTGGTGCCGGTGGGGGGGCATAACATGCTCGAGGCCCTGGCCATGGGGGTGCCGGCGTTGACCGGGCCCCATGTTTTTAATTTCCAGGTGGTGGCGCAGATGCTGTCCGAGCTGGAGGTGTTGAAAACCGTCACCACGCCCCTGGGGTTGGGGCAGGCGGTGGAAGCCCTGTTCCAGGATGAGGAAACCCGTTACGCCTTATCCAAGCGGGGTAAATACGTTGTTGAGGAAAATCGCGGGGCCATGGATCGTCTGTTTGGCCTCATCTGTCAGCAGATTTCCTAGCCCCTGAGTCCTTACGCGGTTGCTGCCGTCTGGCGCACTGGTTATAGTTGCCCTTCAGGTTTACGGGTGTAACACCCGATCATTTCATATGGAGAATACCCCGACCAATCCGGGGCTTTTTATCTCCATTCATAACGACAGAGATTACCATGAGCGCGTATTCAGACGATTTTCTCAGCCAGAAAGCCAAGGTCGATGAGGCTTCCATTCAGCCATTTCCCAATTCCCGTAAAGTCTATGTCCAGGGCAGTCAGTCCGATGTGCGGGTCCCCATGCGCGAGATTTCCCTGAGCGATACGCCCACTGATTTTGGCGGTGAGAAGAACCCGCCGGTGTATGTGTACGATACCTCCGGCCCCTACACCGACCCCCAGGCCGTGATCGACGTGCGCCAGGGTTTGGCCCCCATTCGCCAGGGTTGGTTGCAGCGCCGCGGTGACGTGGCGGAGCTCGATGAACTGACGTCCGCCTATGGTCAGCGCCGCAAGAATGATCCCATGTTGGCCAATCTGCGCTTTGATCATATCCGCAAACCCATGCGCGCCAAGCCCGGAGCCAACGTCAGCCAGATGCACTACGCCCGCCAGGGCATCATCACCGATGAGATGGAGTTCGTGGCCATTCGGGAGAACATGAAGCTGCAGGATGCCCGCGCCAATGGGGTCCTGCATCAGCAGCACCCGGGTCAGCCCTTCGGTGCCAAAATCCCCGATGAGATCACTCCGGAGTTTGTGCGTCAGGAAGTGGCCCGTGGCCGTGCCGTTATCCCCGCCAACATCAATCACCTGGAACTGGAGCCTGCCATCCTGGGGCGTAATTTTCTGGTGAAAGTGAATGCCAACATCGGCAACTCGGCGCTGTCTTCCTCCATCGAGGAAGAAGTGGCGAAAATGACCTGGGCCACCCGCTGGGGTGCGGACACGGTGATGGATCTGTCCACCGGCAAGAACATCCATGAAACCCGGGAATGGATTGTGCGCAATTCACCGGTGCCCATCGGTACGGTGCCCATCTACCAGGCACTGGAGAAAGTGGACGGCGTGCCTGAAGAACTGACCTGGGATATCTTCCGCGATACCCTGATCGAGCAGGCGGAACAGGGGGTGGATTACTTCACCATCCACGCCGGCGTGCTGCTGCGTTACGTGCCGCTCACCGCCAATCGCCTGACCGGCATCGTGTCCCGGGGTGGATCGATTCTGGCCAAGTGGTGTCTGGCGCACCACAAAGAGAACTTCCTCTACACCCATTTCGATGAAATCTGCGAGATCATGACCGCTTACGACGTGACCTTCTCCCTGGGGGATGGCTTGCGTCCGGGGTCGATTCAGGATGCCAACGACGAAGCCCAATTTGGCGAGCTGCGCACCCTGGGTGAGCTGACCCATAAAGCCTGGGAGCACGGCGCCCAGGTGATGATCGAAGGCCCCGGCCATGTGCCCATGCACATGATCAAGGAAAACATGGAAGAGCAGCTTAAACACTGCAGCGAGGCCCCGTTCTATACCCTGGGCCCCCTGACCACGGACATCGCCCCGGGCTATGACCACATCACCTCCGGCATCGGCGCGGCCATGATCGGTTGGTACGGCACCGCCATGTTGTGCTACGTAACCCCCAAGGAGCACCTGGGTCTGCCCAACAAGGCGGATGTGAAGGAAGGCCTGATCACCTACAAGATTGCTGCCCACGCGGCAGACCTGGCCAAAGGCCACCCGGGTGCCCAGATCCGCGACAACGCCATGTCCAAGGCGCGGTTTGAGTTCCGCTGGGCTGACCAGTTTGCCCTGGCTCTGGACCCGGACACCGCCAAGGCCTATCACGATGAGACCCTGCCCAAGGAAGCCCATAAGGTGGCTCACTTCTGCTCCATGTGTGGCCCCAAGTTCTGCTCCATGAAAATCACCCAGGATGTGCGTGAATTTGCCGCCAGCCAGGAGGCCGGCGCCACTGAAGCCCGCGAAGCCGAGCAGGGCATGCTCGAGAAATCCCGCGAGTTCAAAGCACAAGGTGCTGAAATCTATAAGAAAATATGATGTCAACCCGGCAGGCACAAAAATAGTGCCGGGGATTGCGTTGTCGCAGGGCGCTATACTGGCTAGCCTTATAGAGGTGCTAAAAAACAGGCAGAAGGTGATTTCATGGATCGAAAGGAAGGTCCCTGCTTTGGTCATGAAGACGTGGAAGTGGCGGAGAAAAAGCTGGTTTATGACGGCTTTTTCAAGATGCAACGCTACCAACTGCGTCATCGGCTGATTGAAGGGGGCTGGTGCAAACTGCTGACCCGGGAATGCTTTGACCGGGGGCCGTCCGTCGGGGTGTTGTTGTATGATCCCTACAAGGACAGCGTGGTGTTACTGGAGCAGTTCCGTATCGGTGCTTTGGAAGGCAACGAAGGGCCCTGGCAGCTGGAACTGGTGGCGGGCATTCTGGAACCTGGCGAGACCCCGGAGGATGTGGTCCACCGGGAGGCTATCGAGGAATCCGGTAGCGATGTACTGGCGCTGGAGTATATCTACGAGTATTACCCCAGCCCCGGTGGCTCCAACGAAAAGCTGTACCTCTACTGTGGAGGCATCGATTCCACCAATGTGGGCGGTGTACACGGTTTGGCGGAAGAAGGGGAAGACATCTGGGTGCAGGTGTTTCCCCGGGAAGAGGCCTGGCATATCCTGCAGGAAAACTACATCAACAATGCATCCACCATTATCGCCCTGCAGTGGCTGCAGATGAACTACCAACGTTTACAGGAAAAGTGGCAGTAGCGGTTTCATGAACCCCAAAAAGAACTACACACCTAATCTCAGTCAGCTGATGAGTAATTGTGAGATCAATTACCATCGCATTATGCGCCTGCTGCCGGAGCTGGAGGAGCAGGAGGAGTGGTGTTTTGGGGTGGATGCCAACAGCGAAGAGCTGAAACAGGTGAGCATTCATATAGTCGAGCGCAGCAAATACACCACCACCGTGGCACTGGCCCAGGAATCCATGCTGGACGATTGGGTGCCCAAGCCCATGCTGACAGTGCGGCTATATCATGATGCGCAAATGGCGGAAGTGCTGTCGTTCCAGCGCAATCGCTATATTCGCCAAAATTACACCTATCCCAACGAGAAAATGTTCCAGCCGGACGAAAAAGCCCAGCTCAATGCCTTTCTGGGCGAATGGCTTGAATTCTGTCTCAGGTCCGGCCGAGCACTGGTCAAAGTATAAGTGTGAAGGAGCGCACAGACTCAAAAAATGTGAAAATTCACAGGGAGTTGGAGTCGATTTTGTTGCGATGGAGCCTGCCGCACCGGTGAAAACCCGTTATACTGATCAGAATGCCGCCTTTATATGGTCGGGCCGGCATCTGTGGTTTATAACTACCTAATGACAAATAGAATGGATTGACCTTTGGTTAGCACTACTACCCAACCATCAATTCGCATCATTCAGCTTTCGGATTGCCATCTGTTCAAAAGTACAGAGGGTAAGTTGTTGGGTCTCAACACCGAGCAGAGCCTGTCTTTGGTGATGGACCTGATCAAAGAAGAGCAGCCCGCCATCGACCTGGTGCTGGCCACCGGCGACCTGTCCCAGGACGGCAGCAGCGAGTCCTACGCTCGATTCCACCAGTGGATGGCATCGTTTAGCAGCCCGGTTTATTGGCTGCCCGGTAACCACGACCTCACCGATATCATGTCCAACCATCAGGCGGCCAAGCGCATGAGCCCCTGCGTAATTGACGCTGGCGGCTGGCAGGTCATCATGCTGGATTCCACCATTCGCGGCAAAGTCCCGGGCAACTTCGCCGATTCTGAACTGCGCTTTCTGGAAAAGTCCCTGCAGGCCTCCCAGGGCAAGCATGTGCTGATTGCCCTGCACCATCAGCCAGTGCCCGTAGGCAGTGCCTGGTTGGATCAGCAGATCGTCGGCAATGCGGCGGAATTCTTCAAGGTGGTGGACCAGTTCAGTAACGTGCGTTCCATCATCTGGGGTCATGTGCATCAGGTGTTCGAGACCGAACGCAAGGGCGTGAAGTTGATGTCAGTGCCGTCCACCTGTGTGCAATTCCTGCCCAACAGCCAGGATTTTGCCGTGGACAAGGAAAGCCCCGGCTATCGTTGGATTGACCTCAATCCTGATGGCACCCTCGACAGCGGTGTATCCCGCGTCACCGGCGTGGAATTTGTGGTGGATTACAGCGTCAAAGGCTATTAATCTGAGCCCCATGCCCACACCCTTTCACCTGTTCTACATTCACGGTTTCAACAGCTCCCCCCAATCGGCCAAGGCCCGTATTCTGGGCGATGCCGTGGCGTCCATGCCCTGGGTGCAACTCCACGTGCCGGGCCTGCCCTATGACCCGCAGCGCTCCATCGACATTCTGAAGGCAGAAGTGGAAGCCTGTTTGCCGGAGCCGGTGGGCCTGGTGGGCAGTTCCATGGGCGGCTTTTACGGCACCTGGCTGGCGGAGCATTACAATCTTCCGCTGGTGTTGGTGAACCCGGCCATTCGCCCCTATGAACTGCTGAAGGATTATCTGGGCATCAACGAGAACCTGTATACTGGCGAGCGTTACGAATTTACGGCGCAGCACATTGAGATTCTGCGGCAATTGGACGTACCGGCGATCACCCGGCCGGAACACTATTTTCTGCTGACGCAAACCGCAGACGAAGTGCTGGACTACCGGCAGGGCGTTGAGAAATTTGCCGCCAGCCAACAGACGGTGGAGCCAGGCGGCTCCCATGGCTTTGATCATTTTGAGCGGCACCTGCCCGCACTCTTTTCCTTTTTCAACATCACATCGGAATAACCGAATTTTATGGCAGAGAACAACTACACCTCCGAATCCATAGAAGTCCTCAGCGGGCTGGACCCGGTGCGCAAACGCCCTGGCATGTACACCGATACCACCCGCCCCAACCATTTGGCCCAGGAAGTCATCGACAACAGTGTGGACGAAGCGCTGGCGGGGCATGCCAGCAAAATCGAAGTGACCCTGTACAAAGACGGCTCCCTGGAAGTGGTGGACGATGGTCGCGGTATGCCGGTGGACATCCATCCGGAAAAAGGCATTCCCGGGGTGGAAGTGATCCTGTGTACCCTGCATGCGGGTGGCAAGTTCTCCAACAAAAACTACCAGTTCTCCGGCGGCTTGCACGGGGTGGGGGTGTCGGTGGTGAACGCGCTGTCCACCATGCTGGAAGTGACCATCCGCCGCGATGGTAATGTCTATCGCATGGGTTTCAAGGATGGGGACAAAGCCACTGACCTGGAAATCATCGACACCTGCGGCAAGCGCAACACCGGCACCTCGTTGCGCTTTATGCCGGACCCGAAATATTTCGACTCGCCAAAGTATTCTGTTTCCCGCCTGGCGCATCTGCTGCGGGCCAAGGCGGTACTGTGCCCCGGCCTGCACGTAAAATTCACCGATGAAAACAGCGGTGAAACCCAGGAGTGGCACTATCAGGATGGGCTCAAGGATTATCTGCTGGCGGCCAACCGCGGTTGGAGCCTGTTGCCGGAAGACCCCTTTGTCGGAGTGATGAGTGCCGACACCGAAGCGGTGGACTGGGCGGTGCAGTGGCTGCCGGAAGGGGGTGAACTGATCACCGAAAGCTACGTCAACCTGATCCCCACCGCCCAGGGCGGCACCCATGTGAACGGCCTGCGTACCGGCTTGCTGGAAGCCATGCGCGAGTATTGCGAAAACCGCAACCTGCTGCCGCGGGGCGTGAAGCTGGCCGCCGACGATGTGTGGGACAAGTGTACCTATGTGCTGTCGGTGAAAATGCAGGACCCACAGTTCGCCGGGCAAACCAAAGAGAAACTGTCCTCCCGCCAGACTGCGGCCTTTGTCTCCGGCGTGGTGAAAGACGCCTTCAGTTTGTGGTTGCACCAACACACAGCCGAAGGCGATGCCCTGGCGGACCTGGCCATCAGCAACGCGCAAAAACGCATGCGCGCCAGCAAAAAAGTGGTGCGTAAAAAAGTCACCGCTGGCCCGGCCTTGCCCGGCAAATTGGCGGACTGTTCCGGCCAGGATTCCGAGCGCGCCGAACTGTTCCTGGTGGAGGGTGATTCTGCCGGTGGTTCCGCCAAGCAGGCCCGGGATCGTGAATTCCAGGCGGTGATGCCGTTGCGCGGAAAAATTCTGAACACCTGGGAAGTGGACTCGACCGAGATACTGGCGTCACAGGAAGTGCATGATATTTCCGTGGCCATTGGGCTGGAGCCCGGCTCCGACGACCTGAGTAACCTGCGTTACAACAAGGTGTGCATCCTTGCCGATGCGGACTCCGACGGTTTGCACATCGCCACGCTGTTGTGTGCGTTGTTCGTGCGCCATTTCCGCCCGTTGGTGCTGGCTGGTCATGTCTACGTGGCCATGCCGCCCCTGTATCGCATCGACGTGGCGAAAGATGTGTATTACGCCCTGGATGAAGATGAAAAGCAGGGCATTCTGGATCGCATCAAAGCCGAGAAAAAGCGTGGCAATATTCAGGTCACCCGCTTTAAGGGCCTGGGTGAAATGAACCCCATGCAATTGCGGGAAACCACCATGACCCCGGACACCCGCCGTTTGGTACAGCTGGTGGTGGAGCCGGGTGACGACACCAACGAGGCCATGGATCTGTTGCTGGCGAAGAAGCGGGCGGGGGATCGTAAGGAGTGGTTGGAGACGAAAGGGAATCTGGCGGTGGTGTGATGGTGTTCCTGGCCTACTCACCGTTACGGTGGCTTGCCTGCAATGCCGGTGGTTGAGCTTATCACCTTGTGTACATGAATTTCATGTAGGTAATGGTTTGTGAAAAGGCCAGGCGCCAGGAAAGTTCCACATCGTCGGAGAATTCCGGATCGAACTTCTGCACGGTTTCGACCATGCAATCCAGCCACAAATCGTAGAGCTCCGGCTTGATGTTGTAACGCTTTTTGCTGTGGGATACGGCGATTCTGTGCAGTGCCTCGAAATAGTGGATGTCTTCCAGAAAATTGATGCCGTAGAACAGGGAATTTTTCAGCATCTTCCTCTGATGTTCCATGTCGGTATTCTGGAACACGGCAGCCACTTCTTCAGAGCTTGCAATAAAGCACCGATAAAATTCCTCCAGAAACCGATTGCCGGTGGCATCGACTTTCAGTTCTTCACCAAAGATTCTTGTGTAGCTGTCAAAAAACGTGTTCTTGTCTAGCATGGTTCAAAGACTATCGCGGTCAGTCAGTGTGTCCTGCAGCGGCCTATACCGCTATTTGCTCTGAAGTGAAGTGTAGGTGCTTTGTCGCGATGTGGACAAGGTGTTTAAAGGTGGGTGCTGTTCATTAGCGAAAAATAATCCGGACAGGCTCCCGAAGCATGAATAAAACGCGGTTCAGCAGCAACTGACTGAAATGGTTGCAGATCCGCAATCGCTTAAATCGCTTAGCTAACGCGTAATGCGCAAACCTGCCTTTCCCGCTTGACCTTCCATTCGCTGGAACCTTTATGCTGTAATCATGACTTAAATGAGGATTCCATTATGTCGGATTGTTGCCAACCCAAACCCCAGCCCGAAACCCCGACGGTCAATCCAGCCACCACGCCAGCCACCACGCCAGCGGCCATGAGCCACAGCTGTTGCGATTCCGCGCAGGGTGACCAGGGTACGGGGGCGAAATCAGCCAGGACTGACTGGATTTTCTGGGGCTCCGCCGTGACATTACTGGCCAGTCTGGTGGTGTATCACAGTGGCTGGCAGGGCAGCTCCGGGTGGCAATGGTTGTACCGGTTTGCCGATGCGGAGAGCAACCTGATCAAGGAAATGTGGTGGGGGATGGCGATCGGCATACTGTCCATCGGGGTAATGAACCTGATCCCCAAACAACACATTCGGTCTGCGTTCGGCACACAAACCGGTTGGAGCGGCATCCTGCGGGCCGGCGTGGCCGGTATCGTGCTGGACCTGTGTAATCATGGCATTTTGCTTATTGCCGCCAAGCTGTATAACAGCGGCGTTCGCTACAGCCAGGTGTTGACCTTCCTGATCGCGTCGCCATGGAACTCCCTTTCGCTGACCATCGTGATGTTGGCGTTGTTGGGCTGGCAGTGGACACTGGTGTTCGTGGTCGGGTCTTTCCTGATTGCGGTGATCACCGGACTGATTGTCGATGCCATGGAGCGCGGCGGTAAAATCGCTGCCAATCCCGCCAGCGCTGAAGTGGACTCCAGTACCCCCGTGAGTCTGCGGGAGCATATCGCTCAGGTGCGTGAGCAACGGGGTATCGCGCGCACACTGTTTGTGGACAGCATTGTTGAGAGTAAAATGATCATGCGCTGGTTATTGCTGGGTATGGTGTTGGCCGCGTTGATCAAGACTTTCGTGTCCGCCGATATCATGCAGACCTGGTTTGGGGCCACGGTGTTGGGCCTGCTGGCCACCTTGGTGGCCGCGACCATCATTGAGGTCTGTTCCGAGGGTTTGTTACCGGTGGCCGCTGATCTGATGACCAGGGCCGCCGCGCCGGGCAATGCCTTTGCGTTCCTAATGGCAGGGGTGTCCACCGACTACACTGAAATGCTGGTATTGCGGGAAGTGACCGGTCGCTGGAAAATGGCCTTCCTGTTGCCGCTCATCACGTTACCTCAGATCATTCTGTTTGCCTGGATGCTGAATCTATGAAACCCATACGGGAAGCCGCTCGTTTGAGTGGACTCAGCGAAAAAACCATCCGCTACTATGAGGATATGGGCCTGGTCACCGCCGCTCGTAACCCGGCTAACGGTTACCGCGAGTTCAGCGACTGCCATATCGCCGACTTGCGCTTTTTGCACCAGGCGCGGGAGATGGGGTTTGACCTGGCCGCTTGCCAACAGCTATTGCAGTTGAAAAATGACCCCTGCAGGCGCAGTTGTGACGTAAAAGCGATGCTGCAACAGCACATAGACGAAATCGCTCAGCGCGTCGAGCAGTTACAGGCACTGCAGGCGACCCTGCAACAGCTGGCCGATCAATGTCGTGGTGACGACACCAGCGAATGCGCCATTATTGATGGTATCGCCAGTGCTGAATGTGAGCATCTGGCCGTGTCCCGGAAGAGCTGACGCCGCCCGCTGGTGTGGGTAAGCGCCTTCACTCTCACAAATACAACCGATGCAGCGTCATTTCAAACGAGCGGGTGGTGTCCAGGGTGGTGTGGGTGTCCCCCAGCGTCTGGATGTCGAACTTGTAGATCACCTTGTCCAGCTTGAGCACCAGCTGGTGCTCATCCGCTTGCCAGTTCACACCATCCGGCAGCCGCACCAGGGCGTTGGCGTCGATCCAGTTGAACGCGATGCCATGATCCCCCTCCAGGCGGATGAAGCCCCCGTTACGCCAGCGTTCGATTTCCGCTTCCGGCACAGGAATGTTCTTGTTGATGAGTTCCACCGACATGTGCCACTGGCTGTCGATCAGGGCATCGGCCAGGGGTGATGCTGATGCGTTGTCCTGCCATTGCCACCAGCCGGTGAATACCACCGCCAGCACCAGCACCGTGGCCAACGTCGCTGAAGTGATTGGCCGTTGCAGAAACGCAACGAAAGGCAAAAAACCGGGGCGTTCCGGTGCAGATTGATCCGTGGTGTCTGCAGCGGAATCGGTAACCAGGATGGTCTCCACCGGTACTTCCAACGCGGCGGCGATGGTGTCGGCGGTGGAGCGGGCCACCTCTTTCCATTCTCCGTCTTCGATGGCCTGCAGGAACCGCAGCGGCAGGCCGCAGCGTTCTGCCAGTTCTGCCGGCTCCCAGCCGCGCTCCAATCGGGCATCACGCAGGGCGCAGGCATCGATCGCGCAGCGCTCCACCGTGGCCAGGGGGCGGTTGCCGGTGCGCGGTGAGATACCCTCCTGGCCGTCGTAGTTCATGGCGTCTTCCACCAATTCCTGCCAGGGCAACGTGGTGCCGGTGTCGTCGCTGGCGGTGTATTCACAAAACTGCTTGATCACGGCGCACTGATGCCGGCCCCAGCGAGCCTGTTCTTTGCCGGCGTCGATGGCGATGGCTTTGTTGAACAAAGTGCGGGCACCGCTTTCCAGAATGCTGACCCGAATGTTGAAACAGCGTGCTGCATTCAGGACCAGATCCGGACGTACCGCATAAAAATCAGTGCTGTTCAATGCTGTCCTATGCTCGCTTAGTGGGTTGTTTTTACTAGGTTTTATTCGTCTTTTTTAATCAGTACCAATCAATACTGATAAAGGTTTGTTGCGCCAGGTGGGTTCCGTAAAGCTGGGATTGTACACAAGGCCCCAAGCACGGGCCAGACATCCACAACAACCCGTAACAACCCCTTGAGGACGAACCGATGAAAAATACAAATACACTGAAACGCTCCCTGACACCGCTGGCACGGCTGACACGCCTGAAACCCGTTACACCATTTACCCTGCTGATGAGTTCTGCGCTGCTGGTCGCCTGTGGTGGCTCCGGGGGCGGCTCGGATGAGGATGATGGCAGCTCGGTGGTGACCACCACCACTGGTCAATTCCTCGACAGCGCCGTCGCCGGCTTGACCTACGTATCCGGTAGCCGTAGCGGCATCACCGACGCTGCCGGCACGTTTGAATACCAGATTCTGGATGGCGTTGCGCAGGACGTGAGCTTTTCGTTTAACGGCATTGAGCTGGGCTCGGCCCCGGGCAAGAGCGTGGTCACCCCCGTGGATCTGGTGGAAGACGGCCAGCTTGAGCAGGTGACGGTGCAGAATATTGCCCGCTTTCTGCAGATGCTGGATTCCGATGGCGACCCGCAAAATGGCATTGCCCCTTCAGCGGAGTTGCTGACGGCATTGGGGGAGGTGGAGCTGGACTGGCCGCCCCTGGACTTTACCGATCCCGATTTTGGCAATCAGTTGGCGTTGCTGGATGTGATTCAGGATTTAAACACCTACGACTCCACACTCCATGTGTTGCCCAGTGCAGGGCAGGCCAGCGCGCACCTGCAGCAGACCATTGCCTGTCAGAGTTCCGGTATTTTTTCCGGCACCTTCAGCGGTGAGGATGCAGGGCATTATGTGTTGTGGATTCAGCATCAACGGGTAGACCCGCTGGTGTTCGGCGACACCTACCCCCGAGCCGGAGTCACCAGTGCCTATGTGTACAGTCAGCTGCAGAACCGCCTCATCGGTGTATCCCCACAGGCGGGGCTGCGGTTTGATGCCAGCAACGGCTTTGTGGCGGGACAGGCCAATAATGGCGCCGAGTTTTCCGCCAGCCTGGAGGATTTCAACCGGATCGTGAACGGGGTTTGGCGTAACGACGTTGAAGGGGGCTCCGGGGCGTTCTCCGGCACACGGGTGGCCGGCGACCCCACGGCCCGTTATCGCCTCAGCGGCGCGGTGGGGGTGGAAAGCCTGCCATTGGCCACCGCGGACAACACCGGCGCCATCGCCCTGGATGTGTTTGCCGACGACCAGGTGCGTGGGGAGCTGGTGACCTCGCGGGGCCAACACTATCCGTTCGCTGGGACCCTGGTGGACGGCAGCCTGGTGCTGACCACGGCGGAGGGGTTATCCCTCGGCCTGATCTTTGATGCCAGCGGGGATCATGTGGACCATCCAGACCAGGTGCTGTTCGGGGAGCCGGGCTTCTGGGGCTATTGGCAGGTGGCCGGGGTCGGTGGCGTGCTGGTGGGGAGCAGTTGTGAGTTGAACGGCAGCTGAGGCCGTTGAATAGCGCATGGAGCGGAGGAAGGTCAGTGGGCCTCCCTCCCTGCGGCTACCCCCCCCCGTGATCCACAGTGGCTTGCATAATCGTCCAAAATCGGGGATGTTGCCCTCTGTGTCGCCCATATTGGGGTGATCGATCGAACAGACTGCGCGGATTGATAGGGGGTTGCAGTGACGCGGGTAATGTTGTGCTTGTTGCTAGGGGTGTTGTCCTTTCCGGTTTTGGCCCGGCCGTCCTTACCGGAATGTTCTTTACCCAAATTGGGTAACCAACTGCCGCAGCAGGTGCTGGACACCCTGCTGGCCATCCAAAGCTCCATTCCCCATCAATACAGCGCCGAAAAGGACATCAGTGCCCTGGCTTATCAAAAAGGATTCTTTACCCGGGTGCAGGGCTGTAACCAGCCGGGGGTGAACCTGAAGGCGGATAAGACAGGCTACATCCTGACCCTGGCGATCAATAACTTCGACCAGTGCGTCGCCATCGAGCGCTCGAAGCTGTTTGCTGCCCGCGGGATTCGGGTGGAGATCACTCATTTGCCCCGTCCGCAAGAAAAGCGGTGCCTGAAAAATCCCATCAGCGGCTTTTTTCTGGGTGTAGTGCCCCATGCCAATCAGGCTACGTTCTATGTGCCGGTGGCGAAGCCGTTGCCCACGCCTGCGCCCAGCCCGCCGCCTGCAGGCAATGAAAAGGAGTGTAAGGAATATACAAAATCCAAGTATCAGAAGCTAAGCAAGCAGGTGGATCAATCCTTGGAGCTGATTCGGAAACACACCAGTGAGAGCAGACGCCAATTGGCGGCGTTTGAGAAGCGGGGCGGCAAATTCTATATCTGTGACACCCTGCCATCGGGTACAGGCTATTACGACGTTTTTGATATTATCCGGTTGATAGTGGATCAGGAAAGCCCACGCAAATTTGAAAGCTTTGTGCGGATGATGCTGGAGGAGATCGCTCACAGTGATCGTGTGCAATCCGGTTGGCCGCATCCAAAGGAGTACGGTACCCAGAAGCAGTTTGCCAGTGTCAACCGGGATCATCTACTGAACAGTGAAGCAGAAGGTTGGATTTATGCCTGGTTCGGCGCCTCTGAGATCAATGCTGGCACACAGTATTCGATTCCGATGATGGCCACTCTCAACACCAAGTGTAGAGACGATGTAAAGCCAAGAAATGAAATCAGCGTGGCCACCCACATTGGCAGGCTCAGAAAGCACACCCTGGAGGACGGTTGGCAAGGACAGCAACAAAAGGAATTTACCGCTAAATACTGTGTGAAAATTGCATTTGCGGCGCCCGCTAAGACCTATGCCCAGTATTATTACGACATGTCGAAAGACATCTATGATGCCTACAAGAAAGGCAGCAATTTCACCGTGGTCCGGGGGCGACCGATGTTAAAAAACTAGCGGCCGCTTCAGGGCGGTGGCGAAGCGTTGGCCTCAGGTTTGACGCAATGCTCCGGCCCCAGTACGTCCCGGGCCGCCTCGGTGGCCATCTTCAGAACATCATCCGCATTTTTGGCGGTGTAGACCTTGCCGCCGGTGGCGCTGGCCAGGCAGTTGCCGGCCCCGGTGCCCAGGATGTCCACCACGTTGATGGTGAGGTTGGGTTTGGAACGAGCCAGGGCATTGGCCACGGCACAGGGGTTGCCTTCACAACTCTCTTCACCATCCGATACCACCAGAATGGTGGATTCCTTGTTAACGCCGTCCACCAGTTGGCCCGCCTTGAGCACACCGTCCGCCAATGGGGTGCCCTGTTTGGGCTGGATGCTGCTGATGGAGCGTTGCAGTTCTGAGCGCCGGCCGGGGGCGAAGAAGCCGTAGCTCTGGGCGGTGGGGCAGCTGCCCACCAGCACCAATCCCACGTTGACGTCGCTGGGGGTTTTGCTGATCACGCTATTAGCCGCTTCGCGGGCCGGAATGATCCTGGGGTTCTTGAAAATGTAGTCATAGTTGCTGCTGCTCTGGCGGCGGCCACCAAACAGTTGAGACAATGCGTTGGCCATTTTCTCACGCTGCATCATTTCTTCCGCCTGGCGGGCTTCTTGGGTGGTGATGTTGATGCTGTAGCCCATGGAGCCCGACGCGTCGAACACGATGACCAATTCCGGTGCCAGGTTTTCCGGGCGCTCTTCCGGGCACAGGTTTTTGGCGTCCTTGATCAGCTCCTCCCGGCAGTCCTGTTGCAGTTTTGTGTCCAGCTCCGCTTTCAGGGCAATGGCCCTGGGGTCGTCGCTGTTCAGCAGCGGATGGGTGCGGAAGATGGCCTGCAGCTGTGCGCAATCGTCACCTGCAGCGTTGATCAGGTCCAGCAGCTCTTCAAACGGATCGGGCTCGGGTTCCGGTTCAGGCTCCGGTGGGATTTCCGGCTCCGGCTCCACTTCCTCCACCACCGGCTCTTCGGGGGGGGTATCTTTTGCCAGCGGGCAGAAAAAGTAATATAACAGGCCTAACAGTAACAGCAGCAGAAGCAGCAACAGCAACCAACGCAGCCAGGCTCGTCGCTTGGGTGTGGTGCTGGCGGCTGTGGCTGGGGGTATCTCCACCGGGGGAGCCACCGGCGTTGGGTCGGTTTCCGGCAGCGCGGCCGTTGGGGCCATGCCATAGCCCCAAAAGGTAATCACGGGCTCGCCGTTCAAGGAATACAGGTTATCCTGATTCGGATAACGAATGGCATTATCCAGAATGTCCGCCTCGGCGGTTTCGCCGCGCGAACGCAGAGTGCTGGAGAGTTGTTTGATGGAATCCAGTCTTTCGTTCAGCAGTCGATCCAGGTTGGTGCTTTGCTCCGGGCTTAACTGGGCATAGGGAATGGGTTCTCCGCCCAGATCGGAATACCATTCCACGGCATCTTCGTTTTTCTGTTTGGGGCGCGAGAACAGCGCGGCGGTACTGGCGGGAAGGTGTTGTCTAAGAATTCGCTGGAGCGGTTCAAATTGAGCCAGCGCGTCGGTGGCGACATACTTATCTGTCAGCGATCGTGCAATACGTTTCATAGCAACCCAATGCAAAGGTGATGGGACTGAAGTCAGGGCAATTGCCGCAGGCTATCACATTTTTTTGGGGTTTTTAGCAAATTTGTCTGCGAATCTGAGCGATTTTTGATCTTTTGATCGCATGGGTATTCAAGTACTATACGTTGACTAATCAGATACATGGATGCGGGGGATTATGGCGGGGGCTCTGTTAAGAAGTGGCAAGTTAGAGTCATATAAGGCACTTGGGGATGACGGCAGACCGGTGTATCGGTCGGCGTTACAGTTGCGTGAAGCGGTGCGTTTGAAGCTTGGCAAAGACGTTGCCAACTGCCTGGCGATTCCCCAGCAGAATGATACCGGCGACAACATCGACTGGTACGCTGCGGATGGGGACGAGGTAATCCCCTGGTCCACCGCCACTGAAGACGAGCGGCAGCAAGCCATCAAGGATCTGGAATTTCTCCAGCAATCCCTGCAAGGGGAAGCGGAGAAAATGAGCCGCAGCGAAAACCGGGAACAGAAGATTTTCGGCCGGCTGTTGGATAAGGTGATCTTTTTTCCTGACAGTCAGCATGTATACCTGGTGAATGACAAGCCGGTGATCACCTTCTGGGGGTTCACCGGTGCCGATGGTGTGATCCCGGCCAATCCCCTGGCCTGCCTGAGTGCGATGGGCCCACGCCCCACTGCGCCGGTGACGGAACCCGTGCTGGAGCCCGCGCCACCCCCCATGCCGGTGGCAACCAAAAAGCGCTTTCCCTGGTGGTGGTTGCTGCTGGCGTTACTGCTCTTGTTGGCCTTGCTGTTCCTGTGGCGCAGTTGCGCTGAACCTGAGGTGATCGCACCACCGCTGCCTGAGGCGGTGACCGATGAGCCTGTGCCAGAACTGCAAGATCCTGAGTTTCCGCGTCGTACCCTGGTGGATGATGTGGACCGGATCAACGGGACGAATTCAGGGCTGGATTCAGTGAATGATGTGGAAGGGACCGAGCCGTTGGCCGAGACCGAAACACCTGCGGACGAGACGCCCGTTGATCCTGCCCAGAATCCAGAAGAACCCCCGCTAGAAGAACCTCCCATAGAAGAGCCTCCGCAAGAGGAAGGCCAGGATGAGCCGCAGCCGCCAGAAGACACCCCCGCGGAGGATCAGGGGCCGCTGCCAGTCCCGGAGGCGCCACAAACGCCACCCGAGCCGCAGTCCGGGGAACCGCTGCAGTTGGGCGCAGACCAGTTGAAGGATGAGAAAGCCAGTTTCCTGAACGGCAGTTGGAACGCCGGCGCCGGCATTCAGGACGCGGAAACCGGCCGGCCGTTGCAGCTGGAGTACGATTTCTCCGATGGCGAGGGCAAGGTCAAGGTGAAAGACGCGCAGGGCGTGGATTGTGTCGGCAACGTTTCCACCCGCGCAAGCGGCGGCAGTTTGAGTATTGCCTCAGAGGGCGCTGTGAAATGTCCCAATGGGGCCACCTACCGTCTGCCGAACATCGAATGCAAACCGGGCGCAACCTCGAAAGCGGATTGCAGCGGAAGCTATGACGGTGAAAACGCCTTCCCCATGTCGATCAAGCGTCAGTAATGACGGAATAAGGAAACCCTATGCTGCCAACCATTAAAGCATTTGAAGACAAAGTGATTACCCTGATTCAGGGCAGCAGCATTCAGTTTGTCGATTTTGCGGTGAAGCTGGATCTGAAACGTGAAGCCATTGGTGAGTTCGCGCCCCAGATCAGTAATCTGTCTGTGGCCCGGCTGGAATACGATGATCGCAAGGATATTTTTTTCCATCCGTCGCAACCCGGCGAGTCCATCAAGCCCTCCATCAGCGTGCCCATCGACCAGTCTTTGAAGCTGCTGTCGGACACCTGGCTGCCGGTGCCGTTCTTCCGTCTGACCCCGCCGCGGCGTTTTGCCGAAGGGCCCACCAACTGGGCGCGGGCGCGGATTCGCGAACTGGCGGAAGGTGAGGACCGGGACGGCAACACCCATTGGATCACCATTGCTTTTGATACCCAGGTGTTTGACGTGTTGCGGGACACTTCCTATCTGGCCCCGACCCGGGATGATGTGAGCGCCGGGCATGTGTTCAGCCTGGCCCACCGCGCCAATGAAATGGGTTGGTTTCTGGAATTGCCCTGGGTCAACAGTTGGTTGCAGGAAGTGTTCTCGGAACAGGCCGGCTCCCGCTTTGGCATGCAGGAGGATGACATTGAGGACGAGTGCAAGGAGTTCTACTACCAGGCCCATTATCTCAACCTGCTGTATCTGATCGGCAGCAAACTGCCGGATCACGAATACAAGATCACCACCAACACCGCCACCGACCTGGAGAAACCCATTCCGGTGGACATGGTGCTGGATGTGGGCAACTCCCGCACCTGCGGCATCCTCATTGAAAATCACCCCCAGGAAAAAGATACGCTGCACAAACGCTATGAGCTGGAGCTGAGGGATTTGACCAATCCATCCCAGGTGTATTCAGAGCCGTTTGAAAGTCGGGTGGAGTTCAGTCAGGCAAATTTCGGCAAGGATCATTATTCAGTGCAAAGCGGTCGCAGCAATGCGTTTATGTGGCCCACCATTGTGCGGGTGGGGGCCGAAGCGCGGCGCCTGGCGAGCCAGCGTAAGGGGACGGAAGGCTCCACCGGATTGTCCAGCCCCAAACGCTATCTGTGGGATGAAAACAATTACGAGCCGGGCTGGCGTTTCAATTGCGCGTTTGTGAAGTCCGACTCTGAACCCTATGCCACTGCGGCGCCGGTGGCGAACCTGATCAACGAACAGGGTGAAGCCTTGTTTGCGGTGCCGGAAGCGGACCGCCTGCCGGTGTTCCGGCCTCATTATTCCCGCAGCTCGGTGATGACGTTCATGCTGTCGGAAGTGATCGCCCAGGCCCTGATGCAGATCAACAGCCCCAGCCAACGCAACAAAATGAGCCACGCGCAGATGCCCCGTCACTTGCGCACCATCGTGTTGACCGTGCCGCCCTCCATGCCCAAACCGGAGAAGGAAATTCTGCGCAAACGGGTGGAGCAGGCGTTGGGTATTGTCTGGAAAAGCCTGGGCTGGCATCCGGAAGATGAGGACATGGATGAGGAGGGCAAGCAAAAAGCCTGGCCCGCGTTTCCGGATGTGCACATCCAATGGGACGAGGCCACCTGCGGACAGGTGGTGTATCTGTTCAGTGAAATCCAGAACAACTTTGCCGGCCGGCGTGAGGAGTTTTTTGCCACTCTGGCCCGGCAGAGTGCCGACACCCGCAAAAAACTGACCATTGCGTCCATCGACATCGGCGGCGGCACTACGGATCTGGTGATCAACGATTATGGCCTGGATGACGACCGCAGCAGTAACGCCTTTATCGTGCCGGAACAGCGCTTCCGCGACGGCTTCAAGGTGGCAGGGGATGACATCCTGCTGGAAATGCTGCAATTGTTTGTGGTGCCGGTGTTAGCACAGCGCCTGAAGGAAACCGGTATCCGCGATCCGCAACCTTTGCTGTCACGGCTGATCGGCAGCGAGCCGGTGGTGGTACAGGAGGCAGTGTTGCGGCAACAACTGTCATTGCAGATTCTGAGCCCCATTGGTTTGGAAATGTTGTCCGCCTATGAAAAGTTTGATCCTGTTGAACCGGGCAATCTGGGGGCAGTCACCATAGGCGATTTTATCTCCCGTTACGAACACCCAACGGATCGCGTGCTGCATTATTTCAACAACGCGGTGGTGACTCATCCTGAGTCCACGGTGTCGGATTTCAATATTCTCAATGTGGAGCTGCCCATCAATCTGCGCAAGGTGCACGAGGCGTTCCTGAACGGCCGCTTCAATATTTGTAAGACCCTGAAAGCGCTGGGTGAGATTGTGTACTACTACCAGTGTGACGTGTTGTTGCTGACGGGCAGGCCCTCCCGCCTGCCCGGGGTGCAGGCGGTATTGAAATCCCTGCTGCCGGTGCCGGTGAATCGTATTTTTCCATTGCACGGCTATCGTGCCGGAGGGTGGTATCCGTTCCATAAACAGGGGCGCATCGACGATCCCAAAACCACCGCTGCTGTGGGGGCCATGTTGTGTGCCATGGCGCCCAACCTGTCCCAGTTTTTCTTCCGGGCGGCGGCGCTGAAACCCTATTCCACCGTGCGCCACCTGGGCTTGATCGACAACAACAATATGCTGAAGAACAGTAACGTGTTTTATGAGGACATCGATCTGGACGACCCGGATTACGAACTGCCGGAAACCAGCTTTGAAGTGCGGGGGCCCATGCGCCTGGGCTTCCGCCAATTGGGGGCCGAGCGTTGGGGGGCGGCCCCGCTGTACACCCTGAGCATCGAAGACGACAAGGTGAAGCGGCAGATGGCCGAGCAGGGCACGGTGCTCAAAGTGCGTCTGCGGAATGAACGCAGCCGTCGCGGCGATGCTGCGGGCACCGAGAAGTTTGTGATTGTGGCGGTGGAGTCGGATGCCGGGGCGGTGAAAACCAAAAGCCTGAAGCTGCAACTCAACACCCTCACGGACGCCGGGCTGGGCGAAACTCAATATTGGTTGGATAGTGGAAGCGTAATTCGATGAGCAATATCAACGCCGAACAATTAACCCAGCGCTGGGCCTCCATTCGGGATGCAGCCGGTGAAGCGGTCAGTTGGGTTGAGAAAGTAAGAGTCAACGCGCCACGGCTGGACAACGAAGCCGATCACCTGATTCTGCGCCTGCGCAAAGCCCGCAATATGGCGCGGCGTTTGGGCACGGTTTCCAATCGACCCATGACGGTGGGTTTTTTCGGCCTGTCCCAGGCCGGTAAATCCTATCTGATCTCGGCCCTGGCGGCCGGTGACAACGGCAAGCTGGAAACCCAGTACGGTCCCCAACGGCTGGACTTTATCGATCATGTGAATCCCCCCGGGGGCGGTAAGGAAGCCACGGGCCTGGTGACCCGCTTCAGTCGTACCGCCAACGCCGGACCAGCGGATTTTCCCATCGAGTTGAAACTGTTTTCCGAAGCGGACCTGGTGAAGGTGTTCACCAACTCATTCTTCAAGGATTTCAATCACGAGAAGTTCAATTACGACTACAACGACCAGCACATCCGCACCAAGCTGAAGGCGTTGTCGCAGCGCAAGCAGGCGGCCCCCTGTAAAGGCATCAACGAAGACGATGTGGTGGATATCTGGGACTATCTCAGCGATCGGTTTTCTTCCACCTCAAGAGCGTTGTCCGGATATTACTGGCCGACGGCGGTGGGGCTGGCGCCTTATTTGTCGGCCCGGGATCGTGCTGAGCTGTTTTCGATTCTGTGGGGCGAGATCCCGGAATTTTCTGAAACCTACGTGCAGTTTTCCACACTGTTGGACAGCCTGAGCAACGCCGATACCGTGTATGCGCCGCTGGAGGCACTGGTGTCTGCCACGGCCCAGGGCACTTTGTCCCAGGCGGACAGCATCATGAACGTGGACATGCTCGGCCGTATCGGTACCAGTGACGACCACTCATTGTCGGTGTGCCCCGTTGTGGCAGCTGAGGTGTTGGCCCCGGTGAGTGTGTCGGCGGCCATGCTGGCGGCGCTGACGGTGGAAATGGTGTTTCCCCTGGTGGAAAAAACCAAGGAGCCCATTTTTGAGGACGTGGATCTGCTGGATTTTCCGGGGTATCGCGGCCGCAAGGATCACGGCTCCATCGATGAAATGCGCAGTTCCGCAGCCAAGGCTGGCGTCAACCCGGTGTCGGAATTGTTGCTGCGGGGCAAGGTAGCCTATCTGTTTGAACGCTACACGGATTCCCAGGAAATGAACATCCTGATTGTGTGTACACCGTCGGACAAACAGTCTGACGTGGAAGACGTGGGGCCGGTGCTGACGGAGTGGATCAACCGCACCCAGGGGGAAACACCGGACGTGCGCGCCAAGCGGCAATCCGGCTTGCTGTGGGCGGTCACCATGTTCGACAAGCGGGTGGTGAATCAGCTCAACATGAGCGAGGAGAATCTGCCCGGTGCCTGGGATGGCATGATGAAAGCCGCCATGCTGGAGAAATTCGGTTCCTTTGCCTGGATGCAGGAGTGGGTGGATCAAAAGCCGTTCGCCAATACCTTCCTGGTGCGCAAGCCCGGTTTTCCGGTGGCGTTTCTGGAGCTGGAAGGCGCCCGCGAGATCGGCGTAGCCGGTTCCGCCAAGCCGCAGCTGGAGATCATGAAGCGCACCTTTGCCCATGAAGAAAACGTGAAGCAGCACGTGAGCGATCCGGAAGCTGCCTGGGAAGCCATGCTGGCGGCAAACGACGGTGGCATTGGCCGGGTGGCAGCGTATCTGAAAACCGTGGCGTTGCAGTCGGTGAAGCTGGAGCGTCTCGACGAGCAGTTGCAGAATCTGTTGCACGACCTGGTGGACCTGCGCCTGAGCCCCTGGTTCATGTCCGAAGGCGCCAGTGAAGTGGAGAAGAAAAAGAAACTGGCGCAGCAGGTGTTCGATGAGGTGAAGCCCAGAATCATGCTGCTGGGGGAGTTTATGGCGCGCCTGCAATTGCCGGAGGACATGCTGCGCTCCCTGTACCTGCGGGTGGATGATGAAGTGGCGGCCCAATCCCAGGCGTCGGATCCGGTGGCGGCGGAAGATCCCGGTGCCATCTCCATCGGCGGCGATTTTCTCAATATGGATTTCGACATGGATCTGAGCGGTGCCGCGGATGATGCCGCCCTGGATGAGGCGCCCACCCAGACCACCAGTTCCGGTGACGCCCAGTTTGCCAAAGCAGTGGTACGGGAATGGATCAATCACATCCGCAGCATCACCGAGCAGCACAGCCTGATCCGCTATCTGGGATTTCCGGTGGGCAGTGTGGAAGCCATTGTGGATGAGCTGGTGACGGCGGCAAACCGCGTGAACCTGGAAGCCATGTTGCTGCGTACCGTGGGTCAGGTAGATCAGGATGCCACCAAGCGGGACCTGCTGGTGGAGCGGCAGATTCTGGCGGTGCGCGCTCAACTGGGCGATTTTATCGCCTGGCTGGGATTTCTGGGCGTGGATCTGGAGCAGCGGCCGGCGAGTCTGGTGAATCGCGGCACCAAAATTTTCCAGCCACCGGCGGCCATCGCCAAAGGTAAGTTGCCGCAGTTGACCCCGCAGCCCTATAACTTTTCGGCGGCCTATCTGGCAGATTGGCTGGTGGCGTTTTCCCAGGTGGCGCAGGCCAATGCCGGTCACAGTGCGGGACGTGAAATCACCCCGGATCAGAATCAGCAATTGGGTGTGATCATCGGCAAATTCACCGCCAGTGAGCTTTAGGAGTTAATGACAGCATAATGTTAAGAATAGAATTGCACCCCTCCGCCCAGGGGCCCGGCTACGGCGACATTAAAATCAAGGGCTGGAGCCAGGGCGAAGATGACCTGGAATTGTCGATACAACGCAATCAGGACGAGCGTTACCTGGCGGTCAGCGGCGACTGGACCACCTCCCAGGAGTGGCACAGCATCGCCGGCCTCAGCTTTGACGATGAATTGCTGCAGGGCACCGTGGGGCCCTGGCTGATTGATCCGCTGGTGAAGGGCTCCCAATCGCAATTTCGCCTGGAGCTGAAATGCGGCAGCCATGTCGATGTAGGTGGGGTGCAGATGCGGGGCAATATTCTGTCCTCGGAAGCGGCCAGCACCACCACACCCCCGATTCCAACACCAGTGCCGCTTCCGCCGCCCCCGGTGAGCGTGCCCGAACCTGTACCCGAACCACCGGCACCGGAACCCATTCCAGATCCTGAACCGGAACCGCCTGCACCGGAACCCGAAGAAGAAAAGGAAGAGCAGGAGGCCGAGCCACCGCCGCCAGTGGCACCCCCGGTGGTGGAGCCGCCTGCGGCTGAACCAGCGCAGAAAAAATCCAAACTGCCCTGGGTCCTGGGGTTGTTGCTGTTGTTGGCGATCCTGGCCGGGCTGGCCTGGTTTTTCCTGTTAAAGGATAAGTCAACCTTGAGCGGTGACAATGGCGCCAGTCCCAGCGTTGTTGGCGAGTGCAGCGTCGAATCACTCAAAGATCTGGACGACCTGTTGTTTGTGCAGGGCTGCCTGAGAAGCGCACCGGATTCAGACGCCGTATTCGAGGTTATTGAAATGGCCAAGAAAGCAGAACGCTGTGGTGTGGTGCAGCGCATCTATGCCTTCAAAGCCCAGGGTGGGGATGCGGATGTGGCGCTGGCCTACGGCAAGGAATACGATCCGGAGTTCCATCAGGAAGGTGGCTGTATTGACAAACCGGATGGGGAAACGGCGATCTATTGGTATGAAATGGTACTCGAGCGTGACGCTGAAAATGCCGTTGCCAAAGAGCGTATCCAAGCATTGAGGCCCTGAGCACCGAGGAACCTGTTTACATGAAGCACATAGTACGTCGAATTGCCGCTGCGGTTTTTAGTCCTGCCCTGCTGAAGCCGCGTGTTATGGCCCCTGTGATTGTTGTGGGCCCTTTGATATTGGGGGCCAGTCTGTTCAGCGCTCACAGTGCCTATGGGGCAACCCCGCTCAAAGTGGAAAACAAAACCTCCATCTACCAGCGGGTATTGACCGTGCCCGGCTGCGAGCTGACGGAGCAGATGAGCAGCCGCAGCGGTAAGCCGCAGCCGGCTTTCACCCGTTTCTATGTCTACCAGCGTCAGGAGTTCAATGGTGCAAAGTGGCTGCAGGTAGGCCCCGACAGTTATGGCAACACCAGTGGCTGGATGAAGGCGGACTGCACGGTGCCCTGGAACATGCAAATGACCCTGGCCTTCACCAATCCGGCGGACCGCCATCCACTGCTGTTTTTCAAACAGCGGGCGCCGTTGGATGACCTGTTCGCCGAGGAGGAACCAGAGGCGCCTTTCCAGGCCATTTTGCAGGAAGTGGACACCAAGGGCCGGCATCCGCAGGTGGTTTCCCGCGAGCCGGAATACCAGGTCAGCCTGGAAGAAAATTTTTATCTGTTACCGGTGATGGAAGCGGAAGAAACCTTCACCGAGCAGGGCTATCGGGCCCGGATTCTGAAAGTGGCGTCGGTTTCCAAACAGGACGGCGCCGGTGCCAAGTCCGCTGCCACCGGCAATGCCAAGCCCAAAGCCACCAATGAAAACGCGAAAAACCTGTTCAAGGGTTTTTCCGCCTCCATCGTGTTTGTGATTGATTCCACCATCTCCATGGGTCCGTACATCGAGCGCACCAAAGAGGCGATCAACAACATCTACCAGGTGATTGAAAAGAAAGAGCTGCTGGACAAGGTGAAGTTCGGGCTGGTGGCCTATCGTTCCAGTGTGGCGGCGGCCCCCGGTTTGGAATACGTGTCAAAAATGTATGTGGACCCGGTGACGGTCAAAGACGGTAAGGATTTTCTGGAAAAAGTGAAAACCCTGAAGCCGGCGTCGGTTTCCAGCAAGGCATTTAATGAAGACGCCTATGCCGGTGTCATGCAAGCCCTGGATGAGGTGAAATGGAATGAGTTTGGCGCCCGCTACCTGATTCTGGTGACGGATGCCGGCGCGCTGGACGGTGACGACGCGCTGTCCGGCACCGGGCTCAGTGCCAGTCAGGTGAAGCTGGAGGCGGATTATCGTGGGGTGGCCATCTATGCCTTGCACCTGAAAACCCCCAGTGGGAAAAACAATCACGCTGAAGCGGAACAGCAATATTCCGAGCTGACCCACAATGCTGTTCTTAACAAGCCCCTCTACTTTCCGGTGGAAGCCGGAGATGTGGATCGCTTCGGCCGCAAGGTGGATGCCCTGGCGGAAGCCATCGCCGCCCAGGTGAAACTGGCCTACTCCGGTGAGCAGGCGGCGGGCAGTGCATTGAATGCCAATCCGGAATACGGCCGCAGCAAAAAGCCTGCGCCGCCGGTGAGTGCGGACAATACCGAAGAAGAACAGCTACTGCAGGACACCTTGTTGCTCGGGCACGCCATGCAGTTGGCTTACCTGGGGGAAGTCACCGGGACGAAAGCCCCTAATGTGTTTGAAGGCTGGATCAGCGATCGCGATATTGTGGAGCAGACCAAGCCCACGGTGGATGTACGCGTGCTGTTAACCAAGAGTCAGCTGAGTGATCTCAGCGACATCGTGAAACAGATCGCCGACGCCGCCAACCAGGGTTTGATCTCGCCCACCGACATGTTCAAGAAACTGCAGTCCTTGTCTGCCACCATGGGTAAGGACGCGAATCAGGTCAAGCAGGCGGAGTCCACTGCCCTCAGCGAAATGGGGTTAATGGGGGAATACATTGAAGGCCTGCCCTATCTCAGTGAAGTCCTCATGCTGGATGAAGAGACCTGGAAAAGCTGGAGCGGCCTGCAACAGGAAAAATTCATCCGGCGCCTGAATACCAAGCTGAAATATTATCGCAAGTACAACGACGATGTGGATCGCTGGGTGTCGCTGGCGGAGGGCAGTGACCCCCGTGAGCATGTCTATCCGGTGCCACTGGAAATGTTGCCCTGAGTGATGCTGGAGATCGCAGGGCTCAACATGACCAGGGGGCAGGGTGGCGATGCCTTTTCCATCCAGCTCCCCAGCCTGCAGCTGGCGCAGGGGCAAACCCTGGCCATTGCCGGCTTGAGCGGCACCGGAAAAAGCACCCTTCTAGAAATGATCGGCCTGGTCCTGGCCCCGCACCGTGTTGAACGTTTTCAGTTCACACCATCAAGCGCTGCATCCTCCATCGATATCGCGCAGTTGATCCGGGATTCCCGCCAGGATCAACTGGCGCAGATTCGGGCCCGTCACATTGGCTTTGTACTGCAGACCGGTGGCTTGCTGCCGTTTCTGACGGTGGCGCAGAACTTACTGCTGCCGCGGCAACTCAATGGCCTGCCGCCCAAGAGCGCGTTGCTGGCGGAGTTGTCGGACGCCCTGGGAGTAACGGAACTGATGGCACGCAAACCCCGGGAATTGTCTGTGGGGCAGCGGCAACGGGTGGCGTTTGTGCGGGCGCTGTCCCATGAGCCCTCGTTGTTGTTGGCGGATGAACCCACGGCCGCACTTGATCCGTATCATGGCCAGCGTCTGTTTGAGAAAATGTTGGACGTGGTGGGGCGCCATCAGGTCAGTGCGATCGTAGTGACCCACAATGAAACCTTGATCGAACAATTTGGTTTGCCGGTCCTGCGTGGCGACAATCTGACGGGCGCTGCTGGCAGCGGCGCGGTGTTTCGTTAAATGCGCCGCTTACAGCACATGAGCCTAAGCTGGGGGCTGGCATTGAAGGACCTGTGGGATGATAAGTTTGTGTCCCTGTGTGTGGTGGCCTCGCTGGTGGCGGTGATTGCCCCGTTGATGTTGTTGTTCGGGCTGAAGAATGGTGTGGTGACCCAGCTGCGGCAGGAGCTGTTGAGTAACCCGGAAATCCGCGCGGTGAAAATCGTGGGCAATCACCGCCTGACCCGGGACTGGATCGCAACACTGCAAGCACAGTCCGCCGTCGGGTTTGTGATGCCCATGACCCGTTCCCTCAATCTGGAAGTGAGTTTACTCAAAGATAATCGGCATTTTCTTGAGAACGTGGAGTTACTGCCCTCCGGCGCCGGAGATCCACTGCTGCAGTCCAGAGATACGGTGTTGGCACCGCCACAGGGTCGTGACGAAATTGTCATCAGCCAAGCTGTTGCGTCCCGCTTGGACGTGCAGCCCGGGGAGACAGTGCAGTTGGTGGTGGTGCGGCAATTGGACGGGCAGCGGGAACGCGGCAAACTGGAATTGGTGGTGGCGGCCATTGTGCCCCAGCAGGTGTTCCCCCGGCCGGTGGCGTTGGTGTCGTTGGCATTACTGGTGGCGATTGAAGATTTCAAGGACGGCTATCGGGTGGATGCCTTTGGGCTCACCACCGGCCGATTGCAAGAGGCCGAGCGCACGCAATTTGCCAAAGTGCGCCTGTATGCAAACACCCTGGACGATGTGGCGCGTTTGGATGATTGGCTCGCCGGTCACAATATCGATGCGCTGACACAGCGCTCGGAGATTGAATCGGTGAAAGCGGTTGATCGCTTGTTGACCATCATCTTCAGTATCATCGCCTGGACGGCGGTGTTAGGCGCGGTGGCTGCGCTCATTGGTGCCTTGCTGTCCAATATCGACCGTAAACGGAAAAGCCTGGCCATGTTGCGCTTGATGGGATTGATTGGGCAGGATATCGTATTCTTCATCATGGCACAGACCACAGTGTTGGCCGGCATCGCCTTTGTGGTGGCACTGCTCCTGTTCGGTGTTGGGCAGGCCACATTCGACCAGGCCTTGGCGAGTTATCTGCCGCAGTCGGCCTATGTGTGTTATCTGGGCCCGATGGATTTGGCGGTTGCGTTTGCCGCGACGCTGATCCTGGCTGCCATTGTTTCAAGTTTAGGGGGACTCCGTGCACTTAACGTTGAGCCGTCAGAAAGCCTGCGGGATTTCTGATTTCGTTGTTTTGGGATTGTTCTGGTTGCTGTTGTCCGGCAACGGTTATGCCGAATGGAAAGACAAATACATCAACCCCGAGCCTGCCGACGGTGATGTGGTGCTGCCGATGCCCTGTGGTGGTGGCATGGTGTTTCGCAAGGTGGAGGTGCCTGCGGAATCACCCCTGGCGGATTATGGTGTCACCCTCGGGCGCGATGGTGATGACTGGGGTTACATCGAATATTCCCGCCCGGCCCACATCGCCGGCAGTTTCAGCAATGCGGACAAGAGCAGCCGTTATTACCTGATTGCCAAGTACGAAACCACGGAGCTGCAATACCAGGCTGTGCATGCGCCGGAATGCGGCAACGCGGGTATGAAAGGTTTGATGCCCCAGGTGAGCATCAGTTGGTACGATGCCGTGGCGTTCGCCAATGGCTACAACCTGTGGTTGCGGGAACACCATCTGCAGCAGATCCCCCAGGAGGACGGCGACTACGGCTTTGTGCGATTGCCGACGGAAACCGAGTGGGAATTTGCCGCCCGGGGTGGCCTGGCAGTGACCCAGTCCCAGTTCCGCGACAACACCTTCCCGGTGCCGGAAGGTCTTAATCAATATGCCTGGTATGCGGGCAGTGCATCGGCCAACGGTAAGTTGAATCTGGTGGGACGTTTGAAACCCAATCCACTGGGTTTGCACGATATGCTGGGGAATGTGGATGAAATGATGCTGGAGCCGTTCCGTCTTAACAAACTGGATCGCATGCACGGGCAATACGGTGGCTTCGTGGTGCGGGGCGGCAATTACCTCTCGCCGGCCAGTGAACTGCGCACGTCGCTGCGGCAGGAAAACAACTTCTATCGGGATAAACAGGAGTACTCCGCCAAAACCGTGGGTTTCCGTCTGGTGCTGGTGGCTCCGTCGCTGACCTCGCGGGAACGGGTGCTGGCCGTTGAGAAAGACTGGAAAACCCTGGGCAAAAGCAAGCCGGCGCAAGGTGCGGACCCGATGAAGGAGCTGGAGGCCATGCAGGCGGGCGTCACCGATCAGGCCCTGAAGAAAAAACTGCAGAAACTGGAGGCGGAATTGCGGGCCAACACCCAGACCCGGGATGAGCAGATGAACCGGGCCATCCGCTCCAATCTGCGGTTGGGTGCGTTTTTGTGCACCAAACTGCAGGATGACGGTAAGTACGTGGACCTCATGAATGGACTGTACGACCGTCATTGCGGCAACGCTCCCGCTGGGGACGAGCGTTGCCTGAAGCGTCGGGAAAGCCTCACCAACAGTGAAAATCTGCTGGAATTCACCTTGCAATATTATGCTGATACGGTGGTAGACACTGGCCTTAACTACGGTAAAGACACCATAGAAAAGCAGGTGCCGGTGGCCGATAAAGAACTGGGTGCCAGAGGGGTTTCCAATTTGAAATCCTTCCTGAAAGTGCACTGGCAAAACCTGGAACAGTACATGGATAACGGGCGGGTGTCCCGCCAGCAGTGGCTGGATTCGTGCAAAGTCATTTAATGTTTTGAGAAAGCAATCAACTTGGGGACGTAACATGAACATGCGCATCATCATGAAGTTTGCAGTGGCCATTGCCCTGGTGCTGCAATTGGGGTTCACCACCGGCTGTAATAATTCGCCGTTGTCCATGCCGGAGGGCTTGTTCGGCGGCAAGCAAAGTGGCCAGCAGCCGCAGGCTGATCCGCGGCTGAAGAACAGTACCGAAGCCAGCTTTTTCAGTCGCTCCGGATTCGAAGCCTGTATTGGCGGCGCCTTTGTGGGGGCGGTGATCTGTCAGGCCAGTAATGCCAGTGATAAAAAAGACTGCATGCTGAAGGCCGCCTTTGTCGGTTGCGGTGTGGCCATGGGGGCGAATTATTATTACGACTATCGTCGCGCTCAATATGCATCCCAGGAACAGTTGCTGGATGCGATGATTGCGGACGTGCAGGAGGATAACCGTAAACTGCAGAGCTTGAACAACACCGCCAAAACCGTGCTGGCGGAAAACAAAAAGCAGTTGGACAAGATCAAGAGTGATATTGCCCAGAACAAAGTGGACACCGCAGAGGCCTCCCGTACCCTGCAGGAAGTGGATGCCAATGCCAAGTACCTGAAAACCACCTTGGCGGATCTTAAAAAGCGGGAGCAGGAGTGGCGTGAGGTGGCCGCCAAGGAAACCAGTGGTGGCGCCCGCCTGGATGCGCTCAACTCCGAAATCAATCGTATGCAACAGCAGATCGCGGTGTTGGAATCGGACATCGATGCCCTCTACGGCCAGCGTTCTGCCATTCAACTGGGGTAAACCTTATGAAGAATGTTTTCAAACTGGGTGTGATTTCGGCGGCGGCGGTGTTGGCGGCCTGTGCCATTGATCCTTCCCAGTGTAATACCATGAATGCCGATGCCGGGATGGTCACTAAAGCGCGCTGTGATATGCATGGGGGTTACGCTCACAATGTGCAGCAAAAGCAACTGACTCTGGAAGAAGAGCAGCGGCTGAACGCCATGTTCCGCGAAGTGTATGCGGCGGTGGAGAAAGAAAAATCCGAAGTGCTCATGGAGTACCGCAACAAGCAGTCTGAGTACAAACAGTTGAATACCGCGCTGCAGAATCTGTTGGGTGAGTTGGAAAAGCGTACCGATGGTAATAAGAAACTGGAACAGGAAATCGCTGACATCAAAGCGGAATTGCTGAAGATGGAATCCGACCGTGATCCGGTGATGATCGAAAAACAGGCGGAGTTGGAATCGCTGCGCATCCGGGTGACCGAGCTGGAAGAAGTGTTCATTCAGTGAAGTGGGGGGCTGGTCTGCTCCTGCTGTGGGTGCACAGTCTGGTATTCGCCACGATTGTGGAAGGAACGGTCACGGGGGGCGATTCGTTGCAACTGGGTGGGCAATTCATCAAGCTTGCCGTCCCTTTCGCCCGTTCATCGCCCCCCAACACGGTGGGGGCCAATACCTTCAACGATGTAAACCTGTACGGTTTTGATGAGGATCAGAACATCGAAATCACCGCACCCTTGGCGGTGGACATCATGGCGGACGGTCAAGGCGGGGGCGGTAAAAAAGGCGTGATACCTATCGGTATTACCGTTGCCAGTCACTATATCTTTTTTGACCCCGTCAAGAAGCAAAGACAGCAGGGCGAAATCCATTTTGATTCCATGATCATCGGTGTCATCACCAAGGGAAAACACCTGGAGCTCAGCGACCACCTGGCCAACACTGGCGTTAACTACCTGAACCCGGGGTTGCGTGGGCTGGAGCCGGCGGACACGGTCACCATCACCGGCTTGCAATCCATATCCGTGAATTGGGTGGCCGCCAGTCCGGGGGATTATATCCGGGTGATCACGGCATTTTCCCCCGGCGCGGCTGAGCCGATCCGGGCCAATGAGCGTTAAATGAGCGTTAGAGCAAAAACCCAATCGAGGAGCATAGTATGGTTCTGGCCCTTGCATTACATCTGTTGAGTGCCGTCATCTGGGTAGGAGGCATGTTCTTCGCCTATGTGGCCCTGCGTCCTGTGGCGGCGGAATTGCTTGAGCCACCGTTGCGGTTGCGATTGTGGCGCCAGGTGTTCGCCCGTTTCTTTGTCTGGGTGAGCCTGGCGGTGGTGCTGTTACTCTGTTCCGGGCTGTGGATGATTTTTGGCTTCTACGGCGGTATGGGTAATACCCGGCCGTATGTCCATGTGATGCTGCTGCTGGGGATTATCATGATGCTGATTTACGCCCATGTGTTTTTCGCGCCCTATCGACGCCTGATTCGGGCAGTAGAGAGTGAAAATTGGTCGGAAGGTGGGGTGCAGTTGGGAAAAATGCGCAAACTGATTGCGCTGAATTTAACATTGGGGCTCATCGTGGTGGTGGTTGCCAGTGCGGGGCGTTATATTTGACGTCAGCACTGCTTCAGATGTCGTTATGGAATAGGATATCGCGCCAGTTCGCCAGGGGGCACTATGGCTCAGCGGAGGAGTTCCAAAGGCACAACCCCAGGTAAGGGACCGAATGAAACCCGTACAGGCACCCCTTCTTTAACTCTAGAGCGAGCCACAGGACAGAGCGGCCCCTTCACCCAGGTTGAGGTGGGGGGAATCAGGGTTCCTCCGTTCAAGTGGGTGTTCGATTACTCCAAGAATCTGTTTGATGCATCCCGCAACGGGCATCCCACCGTGCGTTCGGAAGACCTGCTGGCGTTACGCTTTGAGTTTGTGAATCTCCACGTGAGCGGTGGTGACATCCCGCTATTGAGTAAAGCCGATGGTGGTGACGGCTATCTGATTGTGCATTTTCCGCCGCAAACCATTACCGAGCAGGCATTTTTTGAAACCAAGCCCCAGAACACCACAGATCCGGATGAAACCTCGGCGGAAGCGTCAGGACAGGTGCAAGCCCTGCGGCCACCACCGGTGCGGGCGCGCATTGCCGATGAATCCCGATTGGTTTTCAAGGTGCCGGATAATTTCAGTGTGCCTTATCAACTGGATCGAATACTGGAGGCAATAGAGTCCCTTACGTTGAGCGTGAGCCCCTGTGCCCTGCCCGCTCCGGTGGAGGTTGAAGTGGGGTTGGCATCATCGCTCAATGTGTCGCTTGTGGTGCCTGCATTGAATCAGCCTTTCCGCTCATCCCGGGCGCTGCGTGACCGGTGGCTGAGGTCACGGCGTGATTTTTCCACCCTGAATCGAAGCATGACACGGGAGCCATTGCAGCGCGCGGTGACAGCCCCGGGCCTGTGGGAAGACTTCGATTGGTCTCTCGTGACCAAGGGTGGCTTGCCGGCGCCCGCGGCGCCCAAAAGCCATGAAACCGCGATCGAGATGCCCTGGCGGTTGTTGGTTTCACCCAGCCGCAAAGGCCGCTGGCTGCACGCCCGCCGCCCCCTGACCTCACCTGCCGGTTGGACTGAACTCTGGCACACGCGATTGACCGGGCCGGGCGGGAAACCCTTCGTACCCGATCCCCAGCGCATCATTCGCGCCATCTGGGCCCGAACCGGGGAGGGCTCCGGTGTGGCCATGGGCAGCGCGTGGCCCAGTGTGGGAGTCGGAACCTTGCCCGGTAAAGTGAACCTGCCGTTTCGGTCCCCCCTGACCGACGCTGACCGTTTTCAGATCAGTCATCTGACCGCCAATTTTAAGCGCAGCAATTATACTCCGAGCCCGGTGGAGGTGCACAACATGATGCTGTCCAGCCTGGGTGCATGGTTGGACTCCCGCGGTGCCTGGGAACTGGAGGGCACCGGACTGGACGTGGAGGAATGGGTCCACCGGGGCAGTATGGGGCGGGACCATTATGTCAAAGTAGTGTATCGCGGGTTCTTATGTCCGCTGGGTCACCGGGTTTCACTGGTGAAAGTGACGGAGCGTAAGTTTCACACCGGTGCCAAGGATGCCAAGGGCAATCTGGTGATCGAGAAAGCGCCGGGCAATACGGCTTATCTACGCCAGCGGTTTTATCTTGTGCGGCGTGAACGGGATCGCTATTTTCAGGGGCCCGAGGTTGAGTTGCTGAAGGACAACAACGATACCCGTAAACTGATCTATCAATGGCCCTTCAGCAAGGTCGGTTTGCTCACCGAAGTCACCCCCAATCTGGATGACCCCGGGTCTGCGCCCAGTTCAGTGGCCAGTTACGGCCAGGATATGTTCTGGCCCTCGGTGGACGGCAAACGCTTGATGTTCCAGTGCTCGGCAACCGACCTGGACGGCCGTATCGTCACGTTCGAACTGCCCATGATTTTCGTTTCCAACACCCTGGTGGCGCCGTTCAAGCAAGGGCCGGGCAGCCGGGTTCCCCGACCTGACTATGAGCTGGCGGAAACCGTTGCCACCGAGCTGGCGCAACGGTATCAGGAAACCATTCAGTTTGATCAGCAGAAAGTGGCACTGGCAGACAGTATGAAAGCCGGCGATACCGCTGTAGACGTCCGCTCCATGGTGTTTGCAGTGGAGGCCGAAAAGCAAAACGCCACATTGCGGGCCTACAGTGACGATCTGAACCAGCCTCTGTTCTTCCCCAAGGTCAGTCAGGTGCGCGGCCTGGTGCCGGCGATGGCGGGGCTGGCCGGTGGCGCAAGCGATTCCACGTTCACCTGGAATAGTCATTACCTCTGGCATGGATTCAACGCAGCCAACAAAGGTCAGGTCTTCGTGGATGTGGGCTCCAACGCTGCCACCATGGACTTCTCTGCTCAGGGAGACCGCTCCGGTGGTTTTATCCAACCCAACCTGCAACCCAAGGCGCTGTCCCGATTGGCAGGTCCGGTAATGAGCGATGTCGAGGCCTTTGCTGCGGGCACCATGGCGGCGGGGGCGGGTTTTGGTTCGATCAACACGGCGGGGCTACCGTTGCCGTTGTTATTCGGCACCATCCCGTTGGCGGAGGTCATCGGCGCGGCCAATATCGAATCCCAGCTGGCGGCGGTTCCCAAGTTTATCAGCGAAGCGGGCACGCAGCTGGAAACCTTTTTCAACGGCTTGGCCCATGCGCATCAGACGTTGGCGTCTTTGCCGGCAACCATTGGGGGCACTGCACTGGCCAAGCTGGGCCTGCCCACCGGTGGATTGCTGTCGACGCTGGCGGATCTGGGGACACAGTCCCTGGTCTTGCCGAATACCCAACAGACGGTGGTGAGCAGTGGATTGCAAACCCTGCAGGCGCTGATCATGTCGCTGCAGACACCGTTGAACGATCTGGCGGATTTGTCCTGGAGCAGCGGGAACGTTAACGCGTTGGTGGACAATGTTGCCACTTTGGCCACAGGCGGTTTAAATCAACTGGCGGGTGTCAAAGGCACCTTGAGCACACCCATTGCCGGTGTGTCGCTGCCCTCTGGCTTGCAACAGAATCTGCTGAACACGATCAATCAATTGCAAAACCACTCTCAGCAACTGGCCAGCCTGCCTACCCGATTCAGTGCGGCGCAGATGCTGCAGGCAGCCCTGTCCACCTTCGTCGATGCACCGAACATCAATGCGCTGCTGGATGATCCCGGCATGCTCACGGATTCCATCAATGGATTGCAAACCGCCATTCAGGATTTTCAGAGTGCGTTTGCGGGGCTGGCCTTGCTGCAGGGCACGGTTGGTTCTTCAATCAACTCGGCATTGCAATCAATCCTGGATACCGTGGCGTCCCTGGGTGATATTGCCGAACTGGTGGAATTGCTCACGGGTGATGAATTGACGATTCGCTTCGACTGGACGCCGGAATTGTCCAGTTACCCGGCCAACGATCCGATTTTTCGCGCCAACGACGTCCACGGTCTGGTGGTGGCCATTGAGGCCAGGGTGAAGAAAAATAACGCCAGCGATGCCAAAATCCAGGTCAGCTGCAGTTTGAACAATTTTGATCTGGTGTTGATTGCTCCCGCCAGTTTTATCGAGTTGAATTTCGATCGGATTGAATTTCTCATCAACCAGAACGCCAAGATGGATGTGGATGTGCAATTGGCGGATATCAAGTTCGTCGGGCCACTGAGTTTTGTGGAATCCCTGCGCAGCCTGATTCCCCTGGACGGATTCTCCGATCCGCCGTATCTGGACATCACTTCAAACGGGATCGACGCGGGCTATGATATATCGCTGCCCAATATCGCCGTGGGTGTATTGAACATCAGTAACATCTCACTGGGTGCCGGATTTACCGTGCCGTTTGTGGGCCAGCCGGTAAGCGTACGTTTTAATTTTTGTCGTCGCGAACAGCCGTTCCTGCTCACCGTCAGCCTGTTTGGTGGCGGTGGCTTTTTTGGACTGACCATCGATCCATCCGGTGTTCAGATTTTTGAGGCAGCCTTTGAATTCGGTGCCAGTCTGTCAGTCGATCTGGGGGTGGCGTCAGGCAATGTCACTGTGATGGCGGGGTTGTATTACCGCATTGAGCAGTCGGAAGCGAGCTTGACGGGATACTTCCGATTGGGGGGCAGTGTAGACGTTCTGGGATTGATCACCGCTTCCATCGAGTTGTATCTCGAGCTTTATTACGAGATGCAGAGTGGAAAATGCAAAGGCAAGGCCCAGCTGACCATTGAGGTGGAGGTGTTGTTGTTCTCCGGCAGCGTCACCATTACCTGTGAACGCAAGTTTGCCGGTTCCAATGGCGATCCCAGTCTGCGGCAGATGCTGGGGCTGGATGCCTCCCTGCCCCTGGAACAGGAACTGGATGCAATCACCGAAGCCACCCAGTACGGCTGGCGCGATTACATGCAGGCATTCGCTTAAGCGGCGACTCACTTTTCGGCATTACGCACAAAGAGGGAACTATGGCAACGCAATTGGCACTTTGGACGCCGTTGGCGAATGGCCGGGAAACCGCGGGCGAACACTCCGGCAAGCTTCGAATTTCCATTTTCCTGTCGCCCCGATTGACGCCTCAATCCGGTGATGAGCAGACCTTGGCTGCGTTTCCCCTGTTTCTGGATTGGCCGACAACGCTGCAGGGTTTGAGTTTTGCGTTGAACGTGGGTAACCAGACGCTGCACCTGTCCTCGAAGCCCGTGGCGGATTCCTCCCTCTGGAGCCAGTTGTTCTCGGGGCAAACTCCGGTTGCGGGTTTTCAGTTTGAAGATTTCAGCCAGCGTAATCTGCGCTCATATCCTGTGCGCAATATCCTGGGTAACCTGCGCACCCATTATCGTTACCTGGCCGCGGAAACCCCGGATCAGGCGCCGACACTGCTGCCTTGGAGTGAGGCCGCCACCGGACTGAAAAATCTGTTGGAAAGCCTGGGCACCCGGGTGGTGGATGTACCTGGGGCGACACCTTATGTTGAGCCCGGCTTTGAGCGCCTGTTTGGCGACGAGTACAATGTTCGCAACCAGCTGGACAAGTGGGTGTTCCAATCCAAGGGAGCTGTGAGCGGATTTGCCGACAGTCCGGGGATTGATTCCCAGGCGGGGCAGCCGGTTAAGGTGCCGGTGCCGCTGCGAGCCTTGCCACCGGATTGGGAGCCGAATCCCGGCAGAAAGCTGTCGGCTGTTATGGGCATGTTCAAATCCGCCGGCGAATACAGCCTTTACCAGGCGGACAGCTTTTACCAGCGTTCGCCGCCACCACCACACCAACGTTATCCCAGCTTCGATAACGACACTGCCCCGCCGAGTATTCCGGAATTTGATTTTCATCGCATTGTGGCCAGCTATGCAGGGTACCCCCGTTTACTGCGGGCCTTGGGGCTGGTGGTGGACGCCTATATCGAAGACACCGCCCAGATTGACGCCCTGATCGCCGCCGGTGGAGGCCAGGCGCACGGGACTATGCGCCTGACGGTGGCAGGGCGCGCTGGCAGTTCGGGGCTGATACAGCAGACACCTGCAGTGGCCTGGTTCGCTGATCGGGAGCGCTTTGTGTGCCGCCCCAAATCCAACGAACACGATCATGGTTTTCTCAATCTGGAACAGGTGGATGACGATTGGAATAATTCCGACAAACTGAATCGTCTGTTTGATGTTTATCAGGTGGACCCGGATGGTGCGGCCTTGAAAACCAGTGGTTTTACCCGTACTGCACAAAATCTGCTGAGCCGCAGTTTCAGTAAGGCCCTGCCCGATGGACGCGTCACCTACACGACGGGGAATGAACAGGCTCCGGCAGCATTGCGTTCTGGTGGAATCGGCATTTCCCAACATGGTCGTGCGCTGCGTTTGGCGCAGCACGCGGCGTCTGCAGCGTTCAAGCAGCAGGCGTTCCAGGCCGGGAATGCTGACAGTGTGGCCTTGTTCGCCGAAGACGTGATGCGTGGCTATCGGCTGGATGTGATGCCGGTGGACGACGCTCTCAGTACCGGGCAATGGTACAGCCTGTGTGAACGGCAGGGCGAGTATCGGGTCATTTCCACCGGGAACGTTTTGAACTTGGGCCGGGATGAAGGCTATATCTCTGGCGCGGGTACGACCCACAGTACCGAACCCAATGCCAACCCGGCGGATCGCTATGTGCATGAGTCACTGTTTCGTTGGACCGGTTGGAGTTTGTCGGTGCCCCTGCCAGGCTTAACCCTGAAAGCGGAGGAGGCGGAGGACGGCCACCTGCAACATGAAATCATCACCCGGGTGGAGGAAGCAACCGATCGGGGCAATAACATTGCCGCTACTTTTTCTGTACCTCCCCGCAGTCTGCCACGGCTGCGTTTTGGGCAGCAATATCGTTTCCGCGCCCGTATGGTGGATTTGGCGGGCAACAGCATCGCGCACGATGCGGAATTTATGACGCCCTTTCAGCATGCCACCGAGCCGGTGGGTTATTGGCGATTTGAACCGGTTGACCCTCCGGTGGTGGTGCACCGGCACCGGCTCAGTGAAGGGGAGTCCCTGGAGCGCATGGTGATCCGTTCCAATTTCAATGTGACGGCGGATCAGTATCCGCAAACTGCGGCATTCAGCGCGGCAACTGCGTTACCGGAGTCTGCCGATTTCCGCTATCCTGCGGTCAATGAACGGCACCTGTTACCCCCCAAAGCTGCGCATATTCAGTGTGAACAGCACGGTCTGTTCGATGACTATCTTGGTAACGGGGACAACATCAAGCAAGGTTATGCCATTGCGGCCAGGGAATCCGGTAGTTTGTTTGATCAAACTGAGACCGCGGACCTTGAACTGGTAACGCCCCAATCCGTCCAGGACACGGCGACTTCCCTGAGTCTTCCCCTGGCAGCGCCCAGTGCCAGTAATCCGGTGGGGGACCGTCTGGTGGGAGGGCAGTACATCCTGCACAAGGAAGCTCAGGTGGCCATTCCTTACCTGCCGGACCCGGCGGCCGATGGCATTGCTATTTTCAGTCTGGGTTCCCATCGCATGCCCGGTTTTAACACCAGCGACCCGGAAACGATTCTTGGCCCCAGTTGCGCCATCGTGAAAGATCCCAAGGAAAATTCGGTGTTGATTGTTACTCACGGCGGTGAGTGGCCTCATCGTCAGGGCTGCCGGATTGTGCTGCAGGAACGGAATATTCAATATCTCGATGAAAACTGTGCAGAGATCCAAACTGATGGGGATGATGGTTTGCCGCATTGGGATGAAGTCACTCGGGTACTGACCTTGTATGCCCGTAAAGGTGAAATATTCCGCTTTGGATACGCCAGCGTGGTGGACAGTCAGCGCGTCCGAGAATTCGGTTTGATGCACTGGGCAGAGTCTGATTTTGAAAAGGATCACCTCTATCAATGGGCGACGGTGGGCCGTCATTGGATGCTGGCACCGCCCCGCAAGCTTACGTTGGTGCATGCAACTCAGCAGCCCGTGTGTGTACCGCAGCTCAATGCCCTCACCGTGTCCCGTACCTTGGGGGATACCCACGCCGATCTGATCAGTAAGCATATTCATCTGCACGGGCCCAGCACCGGTAAATTTGAAATCGAAGCGCAATGGCAGGAATGGGTCGACGACGTCAATTCCGACGGCCCTGAGCGGCGCACGTTTACCGGCGCGTTGGGGGAAATCAACCTGACGGAGAATCATGTGAATGAATTCTCGCTGGACACTGCGATGCAGGCGCAGGTATATGACAGCACCCGCCCCAGAGTGCGCCAGGATCGCCACCAATTGGGGGACACCCGGTTCCGCCTGGTGCAGTATCGCCTGTGTGCCAGCAGCCGTTTTCGTGAGTACTTCCCACCGGTGCTATTCGACGACAAAGCGCAGGTCACCCGCACCGGACCAGTGGCGTTAGGGCCCGGTATGTCGCTGGGGGCTGAAGACGATCCCGGTGCACCGGTGTTACGGGATAGCCAAGGTGCGAATCAGCACTCGATGTTGTTGGCGACCGCGCCTCCGGCCGATCCTCGAGTGCTGTATACCGTACCGGCTGTGGCCTGGAGCAAACAGGCCGGTGACGGCGCAGAAACGATCTCCCGCACGGGCGGCGGTATCCGTGTGTGGTTGGAGCGGCCCTGGTTCAGCTCGGGAGACGGTGAGCTGTTGGGGGTGGTCATTGCCGCAAACGAAGGGGCTCTGGATGCGGTGCCGGCGGCCATGCTGCACTACGTGAGCATGTGGGGATCTGATCCGATCTGGGCGACAGCCACGCCGAAGAACATTACCAAAACCACAGATTTCCCTCTGGCGGTGAGTTCGGAGCCAGTCCCATTGCAGGAGTTCCCGCAAGCGTCGGTGCATGTGGTGGGCCACCGGGTGTATTGGGATGCGCAACGCAAACAGTGGTATTGTGATATCCAGATCCGACCCGGCAACAACAGCTATATGCCGTTTGCCCGGCTGGCACTGGTGCGTTATCAGCCCAACGCGATCGGCAGCAAACTCATTATTCCGGCCCCTGTTGTTGCCGGCTCTGGGCTGTCACCGGTGAACAGCGAGTTGAACAGAGAGGTGAGCAGTGAGCTGAGGGCAGGCAAGCTAAAAGAAGCCCTAACAGCGTTGAACGTGGCAGGGAGTTCCCGGCCGTGGCCCAGTGCCAAAATTTCGAAAGTGGTGTTGACGGAATTTATTCAGTTGTTACCCAACCGTCGTGTCAACGTTACACGGGAAGCGAATCAACTGGCGATCCAGGTTCGGGGTGCAGTCGCCAGCGCCGGACCGATGAAGTATTCGGTGGACAATGCGTTTCTCGGCGAATCGCCGGTGGGTACCAATCAGGAGTACGGCAGGAACCGGTTTGAGCTGGTGCTGCAGACCCGGGACCCCGCTCTCAACAGCGATATGGCCTGGGAAGATGACGCTGTTTTGTATTCAGATTCCGTGGCGCAGAACTTGCCGGGCGCGCGAGCATCAGGCACCGCTGTAGCGCAATCCGGACAGGGGATAGCGCAGGCCGCAGGGCGTGGCGACGTCGAGCGCTTGGTAAAAGTGCTTGATGGGGAGCTTGCCTCGGTTGCCGGGCGTACGGTGCGTGCCAAAGTGGACGCGGACATCACCATCAGCCAGGGGCTGGCGGAAACCCTTGCCTTACTCGATCCGCTGATCTGGCAGGCTGCGGTGGACATTCCACAGCGAACAAGACCAAGTCGCTTGCAGCTCAGGGAGTTTGAGCGCTTCTATAGCGATCACACGGTACCGGATGGCACAGTCCAGCGCCGTGTGGTGGAGGAGCGGATGGTGTTCTCAACGGAGCTTGAACTGACCTGATCGGTTCACAACGTTCAGCCCGCCTTCGTCACCAGGCATCAATAAAACGACCGCTGTTTTTCCTGCAGGGGGCGGTGGCATCCAGGCCCCGCACCAGCCATTGCCGGGAGTCCGCCGGATCAATTACCGCATCCAGTTCAAAGTAACTGGCCAGATAACTGGCTTTGCCCTTGCGATAACGGGATGCCACCCGTTCTTCAAAAAAAGCCTGCCGTGCCTCCGGGTCGGTAATGGCCTCCAGCTCTTTTTTGTACGCCAGGCGCACGCCACCTTCCAGCCCCATGCCGCCTAACTCACCGCTGGGCCAGGCGATGGTAAAGAACGGGCGCTTGAAATGGCCACCGGCGGCGGCCATGGCACCCAGGCCATAGGCCTTGCGCAAGACGATGGCGAACAGGGGGACCTGCACAGACGCTGCGGTCAGGAACAGGCGGGAGGAATGGCGCACCAGCGCGGTGTGTTCCGCCTCCGGTCCCACCATGATGCCAGGCGTGTCGATGAGGGTGAGAATGGGCAAACCGTGGGCATCACACAGTCGCATAAAACGGGCGGCCTTGTCGGCACCCTCGGCATCGATGGCACCGGCATTGAACTTGGGATTGTTGGCAATGACCCCCATGGGGCGGCCTTCCACGCGCATCAATGCGGTGACATAGGCGGGTCCAAAGGCCGCGCGCAATTCCAATACGGAATCCTGATCCGCCAGGGCATGGATGATCCGGCGCACGTCATAGGCCCGCACCCGGTTTTCCGGAATCAGGTGACGCAACTGCTGCGGATCGTGGGCCTGCCAGGTGGCTAATGGCCCCTGAAAATAACTGAGATACTGTTTTGCCACGGCCACCGCTTCGGCTTCGTCCCGCACCCGGATGTCCACCACACCGTTGCGGTGCTGGACCTGGATCGGGCCTACCTGTTCCGGTGTGAAAGTACCCAGGCCACCGGCTTCGATCAATGCCGGGCCTGCCATGCCGATGTTGCTGTTGTCCGTGGCGATGATCACATCCGCCATGCCCAGCAACACCGCGTTCCCGGCAAAGCAGCGACCGGACACAATACCGATGACGGGCACGGTGCCGCTCAGTTCGGCCAGTTTGTAAAAGTTCTGGTTCTCCAGTGCGGCGATGGTGACCGGGTCTTCCCGTGGCCGGCCACCGCCGCCTTCGGCAAACAGGATCAGGGGAATGCGATGCTCCCGCGCCAGGTCGAACAGGCGATCGGTTTTCTGGTGATTCTTGTGACCCTGGGTGCCGGCCATCACCGTGGCGTCGTAGCTGCCCACGGCCACCTGGGCCGGAGTCTCGCCGAACAGGGCCGCGTTGACGGTGGCAAGGCCCATCACAAAGCCGTCCGCCGGAGTTTTGTCCCGCAGCTCTGCATCACTGTGGCGGGCGTGCAGGTAGGCCACCGCCAGCTGGCCGTACTCGATAAAGCTGTTGGCATCACACAGGTGGTCTAGGTTTTCCCGGGCGCTGCGTTGGCCGCGTTGATGGCGGCGCGCCACTGCCTGCGGGCGGGCCGGGTCCAGGGTGGCCTGCACCCGGTCGCGCACTTGCTGCAGGTCGTTACGAATCTGCTGCGCAGGGTTGGTGCCGGTGTGGCCTGGTTTTGCTCCCTCTATCGCGTCCTCCACATCACAGGGGCTGAGGATCAGCAGGGCATCCCCCGGGTTCACGCTGGCGCCGGGTTTGACCAAAATGGATTCCACCACGCCGCTGTCACCGGCACGCAGTTCATGCTGCAGTTTCATGGCCTCGATCAATAGCAGCTCGGTGTCCGCCTGGACCCGGTCTCCCACCGCCACCGCCAGTTCCACCACGACCCCCTGCAGGGGCGCCTGGATCACGGCGCCTGCTCCGTCACGGCCGCGGGCACTGTTGGTGTCTGCAACCTCTGGCTGTAACTCGTGCAGGTGATCTTCGATAAAGCGGGTATGAATCTGGTTGCTGATGACCGCCGGGTGAGCCAACAGTCGTTGCAGGAATGGCAGGTTGGTGGTGACGCCGTCGATGCGGAATTCAGCCGCGGCCCGGGCCAGCTTGTGGAGCAGGGTTGCAAATTCCGGGCGCGGGGAATGCACGATCAGTTTGGCCAGCAGGGAATCGTAACCCGGCACGGTGTCGTAACCGGGGGTGGCGAAGCTGTCCACCCGCACGCCCGGGCCCAGGGGCGCAGAAAAGGCCTGGATGGTGCCGGCGGTGGGCAGGGGCCGGCCCTGTGGGTCCAGGGTTTCCAGGTTAATGCGCAACTGGGCTGCATAACCGCGGGGCAGGGGAATCCGGGATTGGCTCAGGGACAACTCCGCCAGCCGTCGACCGGCCGCCAGTTCCAGCTGGATCTGCACCAGGTCCAGTCCCAGTACCGCTTCCGTCACCGTGTGTTCCACCTGCAGGCGCGGGTTGGCCTCCAGAAACAGGATGGCGTCCTCTGTCGGCGGGCGCTCCAGGTCCAGCAAAAACTCAAAGGTGCCCAGGTTGCGATAACCGCTGGCCCGGGCCATCCGGCTGGCGGCATCCAACACCCAGTGCCGCTGTTGCGGTGTCAGGCTGATGCTGGGGGCGTATTCCACCAGCTTCTGCTGTTGGCGTTGCAGGGTGCACTCCCGCTCCCACAGATGGCTCACCTCCTCACCGTCGGCGATGATCTGCACTTCGATGTGACGTGCCCGCTGGATCAAGCGTTCCACATACAGATCGCCGTTGCCGAACGCCCGCAGGGCTTCCGCCGTGCAGCGCGCAAACGCCGCCTCCAGTTCATGGGCGTGGCGCACAATGCGCATGCCCTTGCCACCGCCACCGGCCACAGCCTTGATCATCATGGCGGCCCCCGGCGGCAGGTGGGCAAAGAACGCCTGCGCCTGTTGCAGCGAGGTGACACCGTCGGTGCCGGCGTTCACCGCAATGCCGCATTGCTGCGCCAGGGCCCTGGCCTGCAGTTTGTCGCCGAACAGCGCCAGGTGTTCCGCGCTGGGGCCCACGAACACCACACCGGATGCAGCACACTGGGCGGCAAAGGCGCTGTTCTCGCTCAAAAATCCGTAGCCCGGATGGATGGCGTCACAGCCCTGTTGCTGCGCGATGGCCAGGATCTGCTGTCCATCCAGATAGGCCGCGACGCCCTGACCTTGTAACGGGCAGGCCCGGTCGGCGGCCCGCAGGTGGCCGCTGTGACGATCGTCTTCGCTGAACACCGCCACGGTTTCCAGGCCCAGGTCGGCGGCACTGCGGGCGATGCGCACCGCAATTTCCCCGCGATTGGCGATGAGTAAGCGGGTAAACGGCGGTGTTGCAGAATCATGCGGTTTTTCAATGGGTTGAACGTTCATGTTGGCTGTGCCTGAAGAGAGATGCTGGCCATTGGTTGTACCACGAATTGGCGTGGGAGCAAAAAATCCCGGGGCAGAATTGGGGTGTTTTCCGGCGCTATTTTCCGTATGCTCTGGGTTTCAGGAAGCGTCCCTCTCACCCGCGTTCACCCAGGTTCAGGAGTTGCAGTGGAATCCAGCGGTACACCCCCGGTTCGTGCTCAGCACGACATTGATCGCGGCGCTCAGCACAACCGGCATCGCCATTACCGTTACTACGATTATCTGATGGCCGGATTTGTCACGGTGTTGTTGTGCTCCAACCTGATTGGCCCGGCCAAAGTCAGCGAAGTGGATTTCAGTTGGTTGCCGTTGATCGGCGGTGTGCTGGTGTTCGGTGCCGGCAATATTTTCTTCCCCATCAGTTATATTTTCGGTGACGTGTTGACGGAGGTGTATGGCTACGCCCGCGCCCGTAAGGTGATCTGGGCGGGATTCTTTGCCATCATTTTTGCCTCCATCATGAGTACCATCATTATTCATTTGCCCATGTCCGGCGCTGAGCCCTTCAACGTGGCACTGCAGTCCTCCCTGGAAACCGTTTTTGGTAATACCTGGCGCATTGTGGTGGCGTCCATTCTGGCGTTCTGGGTGGGGGATTTCGTGAATGCCTATGTGATGGCCAGGATGAAACTGCTGACCCAGGGGAAACATCTGTGGAGCCGCACCATCGGCTCTACCCTGTGCGGCCAGTTCGTGGACAGCATCATTTTCTATCCCATTGCGTTTTACGGCATCTGGGAAAACAGCACTCTCGGTTATGTGATTCTGTTCAACGGCCTGTTCAAGATCACCATCGAAGTGATCATGACACCGGTGACCTACGCGGTGGTGGGGTGGTTGAAAAAGCGCGAGGGAGAGGATTTCTACGACACTGACACCAACTTTACCCCGTTCTCGGTGAGCGATTGAGATGCCGGTGCCGCTGTAACAAACCCGTCTCCTCCACGTCTACATTGCCATGACTGACCTTCACTATATTCCTTTTGCTCAAGTGGACCCCTTGACGCTGCTTCCGGTGTTGAACGAATCGCCCATTCGGGAACACCTGGTGCAGCATGCGCTGTTTGATGCGGACAGTGTGCGTGGGTGGGCGGCAGGCAAGGCCCAGGCCGACCAGCAACCGGGGTGTCGCACCCGGGTCATATTGCAAGCGGGCCACGTGGTGGGCTGGTGCGGTATTCAGCGGGAGGGAAAGGATCATGAGCTGGCGATTGTATTGGCGCAGGCGAGTTGGGGCTGTGGCCCTGCCGTGTTCCGGCAATTGATCGCCTGGGCGCGGGAGTTCGGGCACCAGGAGGTGGTGCTGCATCTGCTGGACAGCCGTCGGGAATACCGTTTTCTGACCCGGCTTGCCACCCACACCGGTCGCACCCGGCTCCTGGGCCGGGACTTCACCACCTATCGTATTGCAGTTGGCCGCCTGGGATACTGAGCCCGTGTCCGACCGGTCATTTCCATGTGTGGCGCCGCCCCGTATAATGGCCCCTTTCTTAAAGTCTCAGAATCAGCAGGAATGAATTATGGAACGTCCTTTTAAAGTGCTGGGTATCCAGCAAATCGCCATCGGTGGCCCCTCCAAAGACCAACTGAAAAAACTGTGGGTGGATATGTTGGGCCTGGAAGTGACCGGGACCTTTGTATCCGAGCGGGAAAACGTGGACGAGGACATCTGTGCCATGGGGGTGGGTCCGTTCAAGGTGGAAGTGGACCTGATGCAACCGGTGGACCCGGACAAAAAGCCTGCCGTACACGCCACTCCCCTCAATCACGTAGGCCTGTGGATTGATGACCTGCCCAAGGCGGTGGAATGGCTGAGCGCCAATGGCGTACGCTTCGCCCCCGGTGGCATCCGCAAAGGCGCGGCCGGTTTTGACATCACCTTCCTTCATCCCAAAGGCAATGAGGAATTCCCCATTGGCGGCGAAGGGGTGCTCATCGAGCTGGTGCAGGCCCCCGAGGCGGTGGTGGATGCCTTCGCCAAGCTGGCAGCCCAGTAGAACACCTCTTAAAGCCCATTGATCTCAATGGGCTTTTTCTTGCCGGGTATGAAACACGTGAAGCCGCTGCTGCGACACCTGATGCTGGCCTGCCTGTACTGGGTGTTGGGATTGCTGGCCGGTGGCGCTCTGCTGCTGGGCTATGTGGTGGATTCCCGCCCGGACCTGGAGCGCTGGCATGAGGTGGTCCTGCAGCAGGAATACGATCATCGCCGACACCGCGACTTTCAGTCCCTGGCCCAATACCAGCAATTGGAAGCCGAGCTGTTCGCTGAGCTGGAACAGACGATCTATTCAGCCCCCGGCCCCCTGCCGGAGTTGAGTCGCTACCGGCATGGCAGCCGGGTGGACCCCACTGCGTATCCGGAAAACGGCAATCGTACCCTGGAATTAACGGCAACCGAGCCCCGCGGTGGCGTGTTGCTGCTGCACGGCCTGTCGGATTCGCCTTACAGCTTGTTGACCCTGGCCAGGAGCCTGAACCGGCATGGCTATCATGTGGTGGTGCTGCGTTTGCCGGGGCATGGCACCGTACCCAGCAGCCTGCTCAATGCCAGCGCTGAGGATTTCCGCGCGGCGGTCCGGTTGGCGATGCGTCATTTACGGCAGAGCCTGGCGCCGGCGCTCCCCATCCATATGGTGGGTTATTCCAATGGTGCGGCCCTGGCGGTGGATTATGCCCTGGATGTGCTGCAGGCATCGCCAGCGCAGCCTCTACCGGCGGTTGCCCGACTGGTGCTGATTTCCCCCGCCATTGGTGTTTCCCGGCTGGCGGAACTGGCGCCCTGGCAACGGCGGCTGGCAGCGCTGCCCGGATTCGGGAAACTGGCCTGGCAGTCCGTGCAGCCGGAGTACGATCCCTTCAAATACAATTCGTTTAGCCTTAACGCGGCCGAGCAGGTGTACCGGCTCACGCAAAGCATCACCCAACGGCTGGAACAGGCCCGGCAGGCGCGTCAATTGGAGCGGTTTCCGCCCACCCAGGTGTTCACCTCGGCGGTGGATGCCACCGTGTCCGTGGCGGCCACGGTGCAGGGGCTGATGGGTAAACTGTCCGGCGACCAATATCAATTGGTGATGTACGATGTCAATCAGGAATCCAATACCCGCTTCCTGTTTGCCCCGCACGCCGTGGCGGTGGTGGAGCAGCTGCTGGCGCAGACCCTGCCTTACCGGGTGGAAGTGTTGACCAATGGGCCCACGGGTTCCGCCCGCCTGGTGCGCCAGATCAAGGCGGCGGGGGCAGACCAGGTGATGGAGCAGCAAACGGAGCTGGCCTGGCCCGCATCCCTGTACTCGCTTTCCCACGTGGCCCTGCCCTTCGCCCCCTCTGATCCGGTGTATGGCGATGTGCCGGCCCTGGAAGGGCGGCCCCAGTCCCTGGGCAATGTAACCCTGAGGGGGGAGCGGGGTATTCTGCAGGTGCCCTTGAACCAACTGATGCGACTGCGCTATAACCCGTTCTACGACGATCAGGAGCAGCGCATATTGACCTTTCTGGACAGACCTTTCCCCTAATCGGATTGCGTAGACCATAATTCTGAAACTGCATGGTTTCTTGGTGCGTTTTTGGTAATCGGCAACTTACTTATCGCAAAACACGCACACCAATTTATAACTGCGTGTCTCCACAATCCGGGCTAAAAAGTATACGTAAGTGCACAGCAAGCGTAGCCCGATGAACATAAACGAAAAGTTGTCTCAATTCGTCAGTGACCCACTGGAGTGGAGTGCCGCCCGCAAGGCCGCTCTGTTGTTGTGGATGTATCTCTTCGACCAGGTTTTTTACCTTCTGTTTGTGCTGGCGGCACAGAAAATTGATGCGATGGCACCCTGGTTTGACCTGGCGCAGGTGGCCTATCACAGCGTGTTCTATGTGTGGCTGACGGCGCTGACGATCGTCTTGCTGATGGTGGCGCAACTGGCGCCGCGGCGCTATCAGGATAACGTGCTCTATGAATACATGGGGTGTCTGTATTTCGGCCTGACCCATGTGTACTACGGATACTGCGTGGGCCTGATGTCGATCCCGGTGGGGGTGGTGCTGGTGGGAGCCCCGGTGGTGGGCTTTATTCTGTTGAACCGTTGGCCGGTGGCCATTGCCTTTGGTACCAGCCTGTTGCTGCTGTTCGCCCTCAGTGCCGCCACCGATGCCGGCTGGTTGCCCTATGCGCCGGTGGCGCGGAATATGATGGGCCCCGACGGCAATATGGCAACGGTATGGGTGATTTCCTACTGGACACTGGCCATGCCGCACATTCTATTCATTTTTGCATTGGCTTATTATGTGTTGCAGCGCTGGCGCATGCGGGAACAGGAAGTGACCTTGCTGAGCCGCACCGACGCCCTTACCGGGTTGGTGAATCGCCGCCACATCATGTCTCTGCTGGAGCTGGAAGTGGCGGACTGTGCGGCCAAACAGCTGCCGCTTTCCATTGTCATGGTGGACCTGGATCACTTCAAACGCATCAATGATGAATGGGGACATGATGTGGGTGACCGGGCCCTGGTATCCGCTGCTGAAGCGTTATGCCGGGCGGTGCGTCAGCACGATCACGTGGGGCGCTATGGCGGTGAGGAGTTTCTGGTGGTGCTGCCGGGGCTCGACGCCGCACAGGCGAAGCTGTTGGCCGAGCGGGTGCGGGGTGCCATTGCTGCCGTGGAGCTGACGCTGCCCAATGGCGCGGAAATTTCGTTGTCTGCCAGTCTGGGGATGAGTTGTAACGCGGTGTCCGAGCCCATCACGGTGGACCGCCTGATCAAACAGGCGGATCTGGCGTTGTACCAGGCCAAAGACGCCGGCCGCGACCGGTTGGTGATCGCCGCCTGAGCTTTGCTGCACATCCTGGAATTTGAACAACGATACAATTGGGGCGTAAATGACTTTGTTCAAGCGCACAAAACGATTCACTGCAAAGTTGAATCGTCACATAGGCAATCCTCTGGAGTGGCAGTCCAGTTCCAAGTCCATGCTATTGGGCGTGGTCACCGGGCTGCTGTACTTGCATTATGCTGTTCTCGCCGAGTTCCTGCTGCTGCCGGGCAATGAAAGTGTCTGGGTGGACAGTGCCTACCTGGCCCGGCAGATCCCCTGGTTCTATGGCTTTATCGGTTTGTCGGTGTTGTTGATCATCAGCACCTACCTGATGCATCGCCTCAAAGGCGACAGCGTGTTGTTTGAGTATGTGGCCTCCCTTTACTTCGCGCTTTCGCTCAGTTATTTCAGCTATCACATTGGGACGCTGTCGTTACCGGTGGGCTCGGTCCTGGTGGGCGCTCCGGTGGTGGGGTTCATCTTCTTCAATCGCACGGCGGTGATGCTGGCGCTGTTGGTGTCCGTGATCATACAGTTGGTGCTGTCCTTTGGCGCCGCCTGGCAACTGTGGCCCTATGCACCCATTTTCGCTGAGGGTGCCCGCCAACTGGTCGCGCCGTCGGCGTTCAGTGTGTTCCAGCTGTATCTGTTCACCTTCCCCCATATGATCTTTTTGATCTTTGTCTCCTATCTGGTGTTGCGCCGTTGGCGGGATCGGGAGGAAAGAGTGCGCCTGCTGAGCATTACCGATCCGCTCACCGGCCTGTTCAACCGGCGCAGTATCCTGGTGCACCTGGAGCAGGAACAGGAGCGCAGTCGCAAGAAAGGACCGGCCCTGTCCCTGCTGATGGTGGACCTGGATAATTTCAAAACCATCAACGACGACAAGGGGCATGAAGCCGGCGATTACGCCTTGATTGCCGCCGCCGATGCCCTGCAACAGAGTTTGCGCCAGAACGATCGGGTGGGGCGCTATGGCGGAGAAGAATTTCTGATTGTGCTGCCCGGAACCGATCGGGAGGGCGCCCGTCGTTTGGCGGAGCGCTGTCGCCAGCAACTGGAATCCACCAACGTGGTACTGGAGAGTGGTGAACGGCTGACGCTGACCGGCAGCTTCGGCCTGGTCTGTAATGAGGGTGACGTGCATATGGATGTGGACGAACTGTTGCGGCGGGCGGACCGGGCCATGTATCGGGCCAAGGACGCCGGCCGCAACCAGGTTGTCATTGACGGTGAATGAGCACGTGGCTCCCTCAGGGCAATGGGTAACTCAGGTTTACTTCGCTGATGGTGTGTGCCCGGATGTCTTTTTCCGAGAAGTACAGCGGGCGCAACCGGGGCGCTTCAGAATATAGCCGTGTCTGGTCATCACGATGGGGTGAGCGGGGGTCGATGGACTGGGAATAGGTCATCAGGCCGCGCGCCACTGGCCCTTTGCGGGTGAAGTTCACCAACATGATCCAACTGCTGCCCTGTGAGACCTGATAGCCTTGCCCTTCCGCACTGATCTGGCTGCCGGGAAGGGGCGGATACACATGTCTGGGGATCAGGGAACTGTCCTCGTCAATGGAACGAAATACGTTAAAGCCACCTTCCACGTTATTGGCCCCTTCCCAGGGCAGCTTCTCGCCGCTGGGGGTGCCGTCCGGCTGGGTGTATTCCACAAACTGAACCTCTCCCAGGGTGGCATCCGGCGCTACGCCGGCCGCCTCCAGCACCAGTACCGCTTTGGCCAGTTGCTGCAGCACGCTGGGGTTGGGGGCCAGGGTGTTGGGGGTGTTGGTGGGATCGTTGGCGTCAAACGGGTTAACCCATTGCGGCGCCAAAGCGAATTGCTGGGCAAACTCCCGGAACATATGGGCACCGCGCCGGTCTTTTTGGTAGCGGCCGTCCCACTGGCTCAAGCTGGAACAGGCGTCGGCAATGTTCACCGCCACGGTGGTGGTTTCATCTTCCACGCTTGTCTCCACTTCAACCGGCGTGTCACCCTGGGCTTGGCACAGGGTCACCAGGTCCGCCAACACCGCTTCCGCCAGATAGGCCCGCTCGCTGAACAGGACCGCCTGCAGGTCGTCCAGGTTAAAGCGGCCATCGGGCCCTGTGCTGTCCCGCAACATGGCCTGTGACATGCGGGAGCGCAGGCTCTGGGTCACACCGGTTTTGCCGTACAGAATGGAGTGGTCGACGAGGGGCTCCGCGGGATTGGTCAGCCAGTAGCTGTCGTTGGAGTTCTGCACGAAATCACGGCGCTCCAGTTTGGGCGCGCGTTCGTACGGCACCGGCCCGCTGAAATCAAACACGGAGGCGTTGCCCGGTAACACCGAAAACCCCAGCAGCTCCCGTGCCTGTTTCAGGGTGGGGTCGGTTCGCAATGCCTGTTCCGCCACCGCAGATAAACCCGGCACCGTGGAATCGTCGATATAGAAGCTGTTGCCCACCCGGTCCACCGCCAGGGTGTTGTTGAACAGCACGCCGTCGAAATTCACAAAGCTTTGCTTGAATTCCTCCATATTGCGGGCCAGGTTCATGGCCATCCAATGGTCCACAATGTCGAAGTTTTCCTTGTTCACGTCTTTGATGCTGTAGGCCACGAAGCGACCCTGTTGGTCGTTGCCCCAGGGCAGCACCTCCGGCGCCACCAGCATGGGGCCAAAGTCGCTGTAGTACACCGTCTTCGAAAACGGCATCACCATATTGGGCCCCACCGCCACATTCAGCGTCAGGGTCCGTTGCTCGATGGTGCGGGGTTCGCCGTCCACCAGATAGGTCATGCCGGATGGATCGCTGTCAGCCAAGTCCAGTTGGTAGACAATAAAGTGCTCCGCGGTGGAGTAGGTGTGGGACCAGGCCAGGTGCTTGTTGAAACCCAGGTTCACCATGCCCGGTGTGCCGGAGAGGGAAGCCCCCAGTACATCCAGCACGCCGGGGATGGTGGAGTGGAACTGCCAGAAGCGCAGAATGCCGGTATGGGGGAAGTGGGGGTTGGCCAGCAGCAGGCCACGGCCATTGGCGCTGAGATCCCCACCAATGGCCCAGGCATTGGAACCCAGTTCCTGCGGGTTGGCACCGGGATTGGAGGGCAAAGTGGCTTGCTGAACCACGGCCTGGGCATCCACTTGGGGTAACGTCCGCTCAGGACGGAGAGCGGCGCTGTTCGCCGGGGTGACCGGAGTGGGAAGATAACTGGTGTTGGGAGGGGCCGCCAGGAAGATGGGGGCCAGAAAGTTTCCCGAGCCGGGCAGTAACGCCGTACCCAGCAGCGCGGTCAGCATGTCCAGGTCGTCGATGGGCTGGACCCAGGGCTGGCCGGCACATTGCGGGTCCAGGTGTGCGCTGCCGGTATGGTCCAGGTAGTGGTTAAAGCCTTTGCTGTAGCCGGACAACATGGCTTTGGTGTTGTCGCTGAGCTGAGCGTAACCCGCTTCCGCCTGTTCACGAATACCCAGGGCCAGATAACTGAAATCCGTAATCAGGTTGGCACTGTCACCGGAACCGGGCACTTTGTCCGGGCCATAGTACTGCGAGCGCCGGCTGTTGTAACGGGCTACGATGTCCAGCAGCATGCAGGCATTGTCCTCTGAAAACGCATAGCCGATGCCGAAGGCCAGGCTTTCCAGGTTGTCCGCTTTGATGTGGGGAACACCGTAGTCGGTGCGGCGAATCTTGGCGTTGAGAACGCCATCGGTATCGAAGGTCACCAGTTGCTTTTTGGGGCAGCCGGTGAGGGGGAGGGTGGAGAGCAGGAGCGCAAGCGCTCCCACTGCGCCCATTGGGTATCGTGCAGCCATCATGAAATCCCTGTCTTGTGGTTATTATTCCCTTCATTGGGAAGGGTTTTTATAACGCAGATTCAGGATGGCGTATAGGGCTGGTCGGTTGAGGTGACCAGCGGCACCGTTTAATGCAATCTGAACTTAATGGAACGGGAAGAAGTAGTTCAACCAGGCGGCCATGCGCAGCAGAATTTTCCGCATGATGGCCACATGATGAACGTGTTCGCTGTACACCGCGGCCTGGCCGAAGGCGCCGCCTGGTACCTGGCCCCGGTAAGGCTCAAAATCCGGGTCGGTGATCTCAATGGTGACCGGAATGCGCCCGGCCATATTGTGGTCCGTCATCAGGTTGCCGGTGGGCTGCAGCTGCCCTTCAAAGGTCGCTGGCAGCACTCGTGTTACCTTGCCGGTAAACACCTGGCCGGGGATGCTGTCGAAGGCGATCTCCGCTTCATTATCCACTTCAATGCGCAGCAGGTTGTTCTGGCGGAACCAGCCGGCGAACAGATCCTCTTCCTGGTGGACAAACACCATTACCGGGCGCAGCGGCAGGCTCACCGCCATCATCCCTGGATGCAGGAACAGTTGGGTCACGTAGCCCCGGGTGGGCGCACGCACCACGGTTTCATCCAGGTTGTCCTGGGCACCCATCAACTGGGCCGTGAGGTCGTCCACGTTGGCCTGGGCAATATCCTGGTTGCGACGGGGTCCGGCGCCGGTACTGGCCAGCTTGGTGGCCCGCGCCAGGTCTTCCTTGGCAGAGGTCAGTTGCGCGGTGAGGGATTCCACCTTGGCTTTGTATTGTGTATCGTCCAGGCGAAACAGCACGTCCCCTTGTTCGAGCATGATGTTGGCGGTCACGGGTACCTCGATCACCCGCCCGTTGACGGTCGGCACGATGGGGGTGGTGACGGAATATTTGCGCACGCGTTCAGAGTAGGGGTGGTTGTAGTTCATCAGCGTAACCAGGGCGCCCACCAGCACAATACCGCCGAGCACGGCGGAAGGCACGGTCCATTTATTCACCGGAACCTTGAACACCTTGAAGACGAAGTAACAAATCGCACCATAGGTCAACAGCAGTAAAGTTTCCATCAGTTGCCGCTCTCCTGTTTCTGTTCCAGTTGTTGCAGGCGTTCGGCCAGTTGGGCTACTTGTTGCTCCAGGCGCTCGATATGTTCTTTGCCACTTTGTCCGTCCTTAAAGCCCCAGCCCCGCTCCGGTCGGTAGAGGGTTGCCCAGATCCACAGGAAGGGCCAGATCACGTGTAAGGTCAACAGGCTGATCCAACCTGCCACATTGATGGCATCCTGGTGGGGATGCTGACGTTCTTTCGCGATCTCATAGGGGATGTCGTGGACAGCGATGATGCCGTAGAACAACACCACGGCAACAAAGATTAAAACAAATAACGCTGCGTATTCCAGCATAGTGACTCCGGTTCTGTAGGTTAGGCCATAGGATAAACGGGTTTGTCTTTGGATTCACACTCCCACGTGACCCAAAGTTTCTGGTCGCTGCCTTCCTTGAGTTGCACGTAGTTGCGACTGCGTAAATATTTGTCTGAATGGTAGGGCTGCAGCATGGAAATCTCAATGCGGCGATCTTCGGTCAGATACTCTTTTTTATCATTTGTGACCGCCATAATGCCCAACCAGGCAATGCGGCTGGGGGCAGGGTGTACGATGCCGGAGGACACCACCTGATGGATGCGATGCCCGTCGCCTTCACGATCGTTGATCACCCCCAGGCAGCCGATGTGAACATCGCCGGACAGAATCACCGTTTTGCCCTGGCGCCGCTTGTGATTTTCCAGCAGGCGCATCACCAGGCGGGCCCGCTCACATTGGTGTTCTTTGGCACGCCAGTGATCCTTCAGGTCGTCGGTGAGCTCTTCCTCCCAAGGAGTGGCGTCCACCACGGATTCCGTGAATGAAAAATCCCGGTATACCACCGGCACCGCGGACAGCAGCAGCAAATGACCGCTGTTGGCGCGCTGGTTGAAATAGTGGATCAGGTCCTGCCATTGGGTCGGGCTCATCACCTGCTGCAACGTGCGTTCTGCCCGGTTATCCAGGGCGAGGATATGGTAGCCACGGAACGCAAAGCCGAAGCCATAGTGTTCGGCCGCCGGGTTCAACAGGCTGGTGTTGTGACGGGAGCGAATCTGGAACAGCTCAAAGTAGGAGCGGGCAATCTGGAAAATGCCCTGGAATACATTGCACTCGTGCATGTCCTTGGGGAAACTGCCCCAGCCGTCGAAAATATCGTGGTCATCCCACATCATCACATTGGGCACGCTGGCGTACATGAACGCCATGTCCGGGTCACTCCAACGGCTGCGGTACAGATCGTCGTAGAAGCGCTCCACCTGCTGCTGCATGGTTTTGGTGAAGCGGGTGTTGCCGGAGGTTTTCTTGGAGCGGGGCAACTTGCCCCAGGCTTTCAGGCTGGATACGCTGCCCCACATTTCGTCCGCATAGAGTTGGTCGCCTCCCATCAGCAGCAGGGCGAACGGTTCTTTTTCGTGGGCCTCGCGCATGCGTTGCCAGAGGGCATAGGGGTGTTCGGTTTTGTTCACCAGGTCAGCACTGGAAAAGCCGTTGCAGGACGCGTAAGCGAAGCGCGGCTTCTCGTCAGCGGCGGGTACATAGAAACTCCACTCGTTTTGAGCGTGATCGTTAACGGCCTGCTTGCCGTCCAGGTGGATATGATAGCGGACCACTTTTGCGCTGCTGTGGGGAGCTTCGACGTGTTGTGCCCGCCAGAACAGGCTGCTGCTGGTGGCGCCTACCTGAACCGCGCTCACACTGTGGCCGTTCAGACTGACCTTCGCCTGCTGTACGTTTTTGTCGGTGCTGAAGCAAACCGTGTAGAGCTCTTCAGATTCCAGGCCCAGTAATGGCCCTACCAGAATTTTGTTGCCCATGACTCCCCCCTGAGTCTGATGACCATGGATTTATTGATAGAAGGCCGGCGCATGCCGGATATCTGCGTTCTGTTCCTTGTCGTGCTGAATCCACAATTGCGCACCGGTGCGGTCGATGAAATCCTCCATGTGCTTCATGCTGTCCTGGGTTTGTTCCTTGCTGAAATTGAAGGAGGGCACCCGCTGGTGTTCGCGGTTGCTGGTGAAATGGTACAGATCGCCGGACAGCAGAATAGGGCCACTTTTGGGCATATCCAGATACAGCATCTGGTGCCCCGGGGTGTGGCCGACGGCGCGCTTGATCACCACGCGGCCGTCACCGAACAGGTCGTGGTCGCCCTGCAGTTGCTGACTGTTGTCCGCATTGAATTGGCTGTAGGAGTCCGGATCAAATCCGTACTCCCGGGCCTGCGCACCGAAGGCGGCCTCATATTCCTCTTTCTGCAGCAGCAGGGTGGCTTTGCGGAACAGGTTGGCATTGCCGGTGTGATCGGAATGGAAATGGGAGATGCCCAGCCATTCGATGTCCTCCGGTTGCACACCGATGGACTGCAATTGTGCCAGTAAGGGGGTGGGCATGCTCATATAAAACAGGCCGTCATAGAATTCCTGACCCTGGGGGCCCAGTTGATCCGCCAGACCGGTATCCCAGATCAGATCCCCTTTGGGGTGGCGAATCAGGTAGCAGCTGTCAGTGAGGGATTTGGGCTGGCCTTGGTTCACCCCGGGGGAAAACACCGATACATCCCGCGCTTCGATATTCCCGCAGTGGAACACGTAGAGTTTGATGTCCGGCACCGACGGGGGTGGTGAGGCGCAGGCACTCAAGGTGAGCAATGCGCCGAGGGTGGCCAATCGAAACAGTACATTCGCAGTTTTCATGATCTTTCCTTGATGGATTAACGTGCCTTGAGGGCTCAGCTCAATAGTGTGGTGGTTTCTCATCCACAATTTTCCCGGGCAACGCGTGCATCACATCCTGCATTCGCTCCACCAGCATTTTGACGGTCTTGTCCAACTGATCGATTTGCTGCTGTTGCCGGTAAATGATGTCACTCAATTGTTGGATGGTATCATCCTGAAAGGCCAGGCGGGTTTCAATGTCCACAATTTTGTCTTCCATAGGTCGTTCTCCTCAGGGCAACCGGCTTTTCAACAGCTGGCGCAGTGCTCGCCAGCGATTGATTAATAAAGCTATAAAAATAAGTGAGCAGCCGAGCAGTTGCTGCAGGTTCATGGATTCGTCGAACCAGAAGGCGGCCAGCAGGGAGGCCCACAGGGGCTCCAGTACCATGATGATGGCGGCGTGACTGGCACTGGCCATGGATTGGGCATAAGCCTGGATCAGGAAACGGGCTGCGCTGGCCAACAGGGCGCTGGCCAGTATCCAACCCCAGATGTCTGTGCTGATCTGCGGTGGCCAGGGCTCCCGGAGCATGGCCACCACCAGTGACACCGCCCCCACCATGAACAGTTGAATGGCTGTGAGGGCAAACGCGGGAATCTGCGCCAGGGCTTTGCTGATCAGATTGAAATGTACCGCGAACATGGTCGCAGCCACAATGAACAGGATCTGAGCCTGTTCAAAATGAAAGCCGTTGCCCCGGGTGTTGCCCAGAGACAGGCAGGCCAATCCGGCCACCGCCACTGGCAGTGCCAGCCAGGTGCTGCCCTCCGGCGTATCGCGAAAGATCAGGGTCGCCACCACCGGCACCAGCACCACGCCCAGGCTGGTGATGAACGCCCCTTCCCCCACATGGGTACTCAGGAACAGCCCGTTCACCCACAGCATCAGCGCCAGGGAAAACAGCGCTCCCATGGCCAGGGCGAGGCGCCAGTGGGCCCCGCTCATTCGGCGCAGCTGGGGCAGGCACAGGCAACCCAGCAACAGGCCCGCCAGCAGAAAACGGATGCCGAGGAACGACAACGGGGCGATGCCCTGCAACGCTTCCTTGGAGAAAATCCAGCCCAGGGCGGCCAGCACGGTGACCACCAACAGCAGGCTGTCGGATAACAGGGTGCGGTCAATGCGCGTGCTCACCGTCACCTTCCGCGATGTTTGGCCAAAGTTCAAATCCCATGACGCAGGCTCCTGCTGTGTTCCGGGCTATTAAAAAAAGGCCACTACAGTACCACAGACCCTTCGGGGAGTGCTTGATTTCCGCTGGATCATTGCCCTAAGCTGCCGGGGTCGCAGCTGCAGGCACCCTTCGGATGGACATCGACTTACTCAAAACGTTTTTGGAAGTGAACAAGACCCGCCACTTTGGTCGGGCGGCGGATAACCTGTACCTGACCCCGGCGGCGGTCAGTGCCCGGGTGCGCCAGCTGGAGCAGACCCTGGGGGTGGAGTTGTTCATCCGCACCCGCAATAACATCCAGTTGACCCTGGAAGGGGAGCGCCTGCTGCCTCATGCGGAAACCATGTTGTTGTCCTGGTCACGGGCGCTGCAGGATGTATCGCTGAAGAACGATCAGGAGCAGCAGGTGAACGTGGGTACCACCCACAGCCTGTGGAGTTTCGGTTTGCACAAGCAGCTTTCAAAACTGTTTCAACTGCTGCCCACGGCGGCCATTCGGGCCATCTCCCATCCTTCCGATCTGCTGACCCGTATGCTGGTGGAGCGCACTCTGGATGTGGCGTTTCTATTGGAGCCACCCACCCTGGCGGATTTCCGGGCCGACAAGATCGGTCAGGTCAAGCTGGTGTTGGTGAGTAATAATCCGGAGCTGAATCACAAAACCGCATTGCAATCCGGTTATGTGTATGTGGATTGGGGCGTGTCGTTTGAGATGTTCCACGCCAAGCGTTTCGGGGATCTGCCCAAGCCGGTGTTGCACACCAACATGGGTGCCATCGCGCTGGACTATCTGCAGCACCTGGATGGCGCCGCCTATCTGCCGCACAGTGTGCTGGAACAGGAGCACCCGCGGCCCTTGCATCAGATCCAGGGGGTGCCCACGTTTTCCCGCCCGTTATATGCGGTGTATCGGGCTTCCAGCGACCGCCGGGACATCGTGGAAGAAGTGGTGCACCTGCTGAAGCCGCTGGCGGTATAGCGGGTGCGGCCGGGTTAATCCAGCCAGGACAGGTCCAGGTCGTCGATCTCTGCCCGCAGCCGTTTCATTTCCATGCGGTCTTCCAGTTTGCGGCGGATATCCAGTTTCTGTTTGCGAGAGGATTGGGAGTCGTCCAGGTTGGAGACAGACGAGGAATCGTCGTCTTCGAAGAGGTCGTCATCCCAGTCGCTGGTGGCCGGATTGCTCATATGTAACCTCAATGACAAAAAGGCGTAATCATTCGGTAAAGGTGCAGGCGTGCCCGGGGGCCGCTGCAGACATGCGCATTAGAAAACACGCCCGCGGCATAAGAACAGCAAAAAATATTTGCTCTGAAGTAAAAGGAAATTGAACGGATTGCCGGCTCAAAGGCCGGTCTGGCTGTACACGCAGTCTTCCACAAACAGGGTTTTGTCTTCCCCTTCCAGGCCGGACTCCTGGGCCCACTGCTGGCAACTGGTGCGGGCCTCCTTCACCATGGCCGCCTGCTCGTTGTCCAGTGGCATTTCCTGGTAAGCCGGCTCGTTGTACGCCGGGGCCTCATCCTGTTCTTGTGGTTCCTCGGCGTAGTATTCCTCGGTGAACGTCTCTTCCTGGTAGGTCTGTTCCTGGTAGGTTTGCTCAGTGTACGACTCTTCCTGATAGACATCCTCGTACACTGGTTCTTCGTAATCCGGCTCGTTGGCCAGCAGCGCCCGGCTACAGAGCAGTGTCAGCAGGAACAACAGGGTAAAACGGAAACTCAGCACGACATAACTCCACGGGGTACAGCGTTGCCTTTCATTCTGGACGCTGCCCCCGGGTATGTGTAACAAAAAACCTGATTCATCAGGTTAAATATTTTTTGTCGACCGGGTTCAGCCGTTGGATTTCTCCACCGGGCGGTACCAGTGAGCCCACCAGGCAAAAGCCGAGACCCCGCGGGTCTGAATCCAGACCTTGCCCTGGCCCTTGAAGCGGCAGACAAAGCCTTCGCCGGAGAAGAACAGGGATTTGTAGCCCCCCACCTTGGTGATGCTGTAGTCCAGGCCGTCGGTGAAGGCCACGATGTTGCCGGTGTCCACCACGTAGTCCTCTTCCACATCGATCTCGATCAGTGCCCCGTAGGTGTTGAACCACAGATCCCCCTGGCCGCTGGCGCGGATCAGGAACAGGCTTTCGCCGGAGAAGAAGCCTTTGGTGAATCCCTGCCACTTGGTTTCGATCGCCACGTCCATAGTGCTGGCCACGAAGGCGGAGTTCTGCAGATAGACGATGTTATTGTCCAGATACAGATGGGTCATGTCGCCGGGGGAGCCGGGGGCAATGCCGATTTCGCCGGGACCCCCTTCGGCGGTGAACTCGTTGATGAAGATGGACTCCCCGGACAGAAATCGGCTGAAGCCGCCGCGGAATTTGGTCTTCATCTTCATGTGGGTGTCCATGGTGGCCATGGAGGAGGCTTCCACCTTCAGGGTCTCATTGGCCGGCACCTGCACCGTGAGGAAAGCGTAGTCCGGGCGGCCCTCGATACTGAAGCGATAACCGCGCGGGTCCGGTTCCTGGCGTTGTGGCCGGGGTGCGGGTTCGGAGGAAGCCACTGGAGTTGCAGAGTCCGCCGCCAACGCCTCCGGCTCGTCAAAGCTGAGGGAGATGGCTTCGGCCAGGGGGGGATCAATCACGGCGATGGCCCCGATCTGCTCCAGGGCTTGCTGGAATTTCACCGCGGTGTCTTCATCCACGCCTTTCTTGATGGCCACGGGGCCATTGCTGAAGATGGCCTCTGCTTTTTCGACATCGATTTTGGCCATTTTGGCGAAGGCCTGAATCACGCTCTCGCGTTGGGCATAGGGGCTGATTTCGCCGGTGACGCTGACGTTGTATGTAGTCATGTGGGCTCCTAAACGCGGCGCGGGCGCAGTCCGCTGGTGAGGGACTGGCCGAAGCTGATGGGGTTGTGGGATTGGCACCACACGGTGCCCTGGCCACTGAATTTGCAGACCAGGCCTTCTCCGCCCAGCATGGAGTGCAGCCAGCTGGAGCCCGCCTTGGTGATGCTGAAGTTCAGGGTTTCGTTGAAAGCCACAATATGGCCGGTGTCGACGATGTACTCGCCGTTCACCTGTACCGGGTATATGGCGCCGAAGGAGGAGACAATGACCTTGCCTTTGCCCTTCAGGTTGACCCAGAACACCCGTTCGCCGGAGAACACGGATTTGAAGCCCTGCCAGCCCAGGTCGATGTCGATGCCTTCCTCACACGCCAGAAAGGAACTGCCCTGCACGATCAGGCTGTCCTGATCCAGTTCCATCACTTCCATGTCCCCCGCCAGGGCGGTGCCCAGCCAGACTTCGCCGGCCTTACCCTTGGGCTCGAAGTGATTCAGGAACAGGGATTCGCCGGCCACCATGCGCTTGATGGCTTTCATGATGCTGCCGCTTTTCTTTTTGTGCGTGGTGGTGGTGATGTCCATGTGGCCGCTCATGGCGATCATGGCGCCGGATTCCGCGGTACAGGTTTCCCCAGGTTGCAACAACACTTTGGCCGCCGTGTTGCCGGGGCGGTTCACCAATTCAATGTCCATGGTCGGGCTCCTTATGGCAGGCGGGGGTTGATCCAGCTGGCGATGCCGGAAATGCTGCGGGATTGAATGACAATCTTGCCTTTGCCCACCACCCGGGTGACCAGGCCTTCGCCGCCAAACAGGCTGGAAAAGATGCCGCCGGCCAACTGCAGTTTGAGCTTGATACCGGGGTCATAGGCCACCAGGTGACTGGTGTCCACGATGTATTCGCCGTCCACTTCCCGGTCCAGCAGGGCGCCGAAGGCTCCGTACCAGACCTTGCCGGTGCCGCTGACGGCGATGCGGAACAGACCTTCCCGGGCAATCCAGGAAATGATCCCGGCGAACTTGACCCCGACCTTGACGCCTTCGGTGCAGGCCAGGAATGCGCCCGGTTGCATGTACAGAGTTTCATCCTGCAATGCCAGTTCGCGTACCTCGCCGGGGGTGGGTTGCACGATGGTCATGCGGCGGGGGCCGTCGCTGTGATTGCTGAAGTCATTGATGAACAGGGTTTCACCCCCCAGGAACTTGCGCAACAGGCCGACAAAAAAGCCGCCGTTGAAGCGGGAACGCAGTTCGAGATCGGCGTCCATGCTGGACATGGCATCGGATTCGGTGGTGATGGTCTCACCGGGTTCCAGTTCCACGTCGATGTAGGAGAAGGCCGGTTGGCCCTTGATTTCCGTTTTCATGATGATGGTTGGTCCTCTTCGGCTACGAACAGTTTGACCCGTTCCTGTAATGCTTCAAATTCGGTTTGCAAATCCCGGTGCCTTTGGTGGGGCAAGGCGTTGATGCGTTCGCGCAGGTGTTTGATGCGCTTGTCCGTGGCAGGGTGGGTGCTGAGAAACTGCAGGGTGGTTTCCACCGCTTCACGGTTGTCCTCACCGGCCGTGTCCTGCAGGTGCTTCTGTTCCTGCTCGCGTAACTTTTCGAAAAACGTGATCAGACCTTCCGGGTCAATGGCGGCTCGGTGCAGCAGCGCCAGCCCCAGCTCGTCGGCTTCGGATTCAAAGCCCCGGGAGTAACTCTGGTTGATCAGCAGGGGGGCTGCGCTGACCATCACCGACAGCAGGCCGGTCATGTCCCCCAGCAACGCATTGACAGTGATGTAGACGCCGGCGGTGCCCATGATGTTGCGCACGCTGTGCTGCTCGGTGACGTGGGCGATTTCATGGGCGACAACCCCCAGCACTTCGGCGGCGGAATCGGCTTTCAGGATCAGGCCGCTGTTGATGATGATAAAGCCGCCGGGGAGAGCGAAGGCGTTAACCTGCTCATCGCGGCTGATGTGAAAACGGTACTCATAGCGGTCGTCGTCCAGGTGCTCCAGCAGCGGCTGCACCAGGGGCATCAGCAGGCTATCGGTGGCCTCGCGGTCCAACAGTTCCTGGCCCAGGGTGTATTGCTCAAAGGCTTTCTCCCCCATGGAGGTCTCCCACTCCACCGGCACCTGGGGTGCCAGCAGCGCCGTGATGCTGTCCATGAACAGAATGATGCACAGGGGAATGGCGACGATCAGGGCCCCCATCGAGCCGAACACCCCCCAGGCCCAGCGTTTGGTATTGCGGACCTGCCGTACCTGCTGCTGTACCTCGGGGTCGTTCTGCAGGGCCGGGTGCTTGAGGATGCTGAGGTCGCTGGTGTACAGGTTCCAGTCCGGCTGTGAGGGGTGGCTGATGAACAGCAGGCGGTCGCTGGCACCCCCTAACTTAAAGCGGGCACCCTGGATGCTGAAGCGCACCTGGCCCTGATCGTTCTGGAACTGCACATGCACGTCAGTGAGGCTGATCTCACCGGAGGCCTTGCCGTTGCGGAAGGACTCGTGGAAGGCCTGACCGGCGTAGCGTGCCAGGTTGTCGGATGGCTGGCTCATGGGGTTCAGCGTTTCAAGTCAGGCAGGGGGCGCAGCAGGCTGCGGATAATGTAGTCGAAGCGCTGATCCCGCTCCTCGTCGCTCAGCTCCTGGGACGTGAACACCTGCACCACCGCCCGCCAGTCGGTGTATTGGGTGTTGGGGTCCACCAGCATCAGCAGCAGGCTGCCTTTTTCGTATTTTTGCCCGCTGCTCACCAGCCCGGGCTCAAAGCCCAGCACGTCCCGCAGCTGGTGTTCGTTCAACTCGTTACCCATAACGATCAGGCCGTGAATCAGGTAGTCCGGCTGCTGCCCCATGGGGGTGAAGGCATAACCCTTGGCCACCAGGCGGGTGTCGATTTTGGCTTTCAGGTCGTCCACCAGCTTTTGTGGCACCGTCAGGCCATCGGGTGCGTGCACGCTGATGGCGTCCTTCCAGGCCACGGTTTCCCCCTTCTGAGGGGCGAACTCCGGGGCACTGGTGGACACCACCGAGGTCTGGCGCAGGGCCGGATTGGTGCTCTGCTCAACGGGCTCGGTCACGCAGCCGCCGCTCAGCAGGCTCAGGCTCATAACGGCAGCCGGACAAATTGTGCGCATGAAGTAGGATGTCTGCATTCTGGTCCTCACTGGGGATCGGGTCTCTCGGTCTGTGGCAGTTTAGGGTCGGCGATCGGGAAGTGATATGATACGGATCTTATTATCTAATGATGTAGGACATGTGCCTTCCTCGTGGCCTGTGAAAGAGAGTCTAGCATGTTGAAATATAGAATTATTCCTGTGACCCCCTTTGACCAGAACTGTTCCCTGATCTGGTGTGATGAAACCCTGAAGGCGGCGGTGGTGGACCCCGGCGGGGACCTGGACCGGGTGTATGCGGCGGTGCAGGCCGAGGGGGTGACGCTGGACAAGATTCTGCTGACCCACGCCCATATCGATCACGCCGGCGCCACGGCCGATCTGTCTGATGAACATTCCCTGCCCATTATCGGCCCCCATGAGGGGGATGATTTCTGGATTCAGGGGCTGGCGGAACAGGGCAAAATGTTCGGTTTCAAAGAGGCCCGGGTGTTTGAGCCCACCCACTGGCTGCAGGACGGGGAGTCGGTCCAGGTGGGTAATGTGACCCTGAGTGTGCTGCATTGCCCGGGGCATACCCCCGGCCACGTGGTGTTCTTTGATCCGGTGAGCAAACTGGCGATTGTGGGGGACGTATTGTTCAACGGCTCCATCGGCCGCACCGATTTTCCCGGCGGGGATCACGCTACCCTGATCAGCTCCATCAAAGACAAACTGTTCTCCCTGGGGGACGATGTGGAATTCATTCCCGGCCATGGCCCCATGTCTACTTTTGGTTACGAGAAGAAGACGAATCCGTTTGTGCGGGGTCAGTGGGGCTAGATTCGGAGCGGCTGGATTCAGGGTGGCTGGATTCCAGATTGCGCATGGGGTCCTGCGCCGGGTCCTCCAGAAAATTGAGCAGGATGCGGCGATAACGGGGGTGCCCGAAGGTGGCAATGTGGGGGCCGTGACTGGTCACCCAATATTTCGGTGCCTGCGCCTGTTCAAACACCGTCTGGCCCTGGGCAAAGGGGATGATCTGATCCTCCGGACTGTGGATGAACAGCAACGGCACCGGACTGAAATCCGCTACGTGGTCCTTGGGGTTATATTCCGTGGGCAAAAACCAGGGCACGATGAATTGCAGGGGCCAGGTGATCACATGGCGGTCGAGCACGTCTTTGGCGATGTCTCGGTGCCCGGCGAACACCGCATCCAGTGCTACCGCCCGATAGATACGCTGGTCCGGTGGCAGTTGACTGAAATAAACGCTGGAGATGGCTGCGCCCAGGCTCTGGCCCAGCACGTAAACCGGTAACTGTTTGTCCCGGGCATAGGCTTCCAGCCAGCGGTACATGGCATCCACATCCAGAAACACGTCAGGAAAATCCGGCGATCCCTGCGAGCGGCCGTAACCCCGGTAGTCCATCAGCAAAACGTCATACCCCTGCTCCGGCAGCCAATAGACGCTGTTAATGTGGGTGCTGATGTTTTCCGCGTTGCCATGGAGAAAAAAGACGATGCCCTTGGGCTGTTGCGCCGGCAGCAGCCAGCCGTGAATGTTCAGGTGATCCCGGGTTTCCACCACCACATCTTCATACACCAGCCCGCCCTCATCCGGTGTGTGCAAAATCTTTTTCGATGGGTAGAAAAAATAACTCGAACAGGCGCTCATCTGCGTCACCAGAAACAGGCTCAGGGCACCGTAGATCAGTACCCTTGATTTCAGGACGTTAAAAATAGTGGCGGAATTCCAGGCTGACTTCATCGATCAGGGTATCCACTTCTTTGCGATGGGTGGCAAACAATCGTACGGCATTATCCTGGCCGAGGGGAATATTCTGTATCAACTGATGCTGGTAGCGCTCCAGCCCGTCACTGAACTGGTAATAATCGGATTCCAGCTGCAGGGTGCCGAAGGGCAGATAGACCAGTGCCCCCACCAGCGCACCGGCGCCCACGGCCCAGTTGTGCTCCAGCAGTTCATTGTATTCCAGTCGGCCCATGGCCATGGTGTACAGCAGAATATCCGCGCCCTGGCCATTCAGATCCGGGCCATTCACGTCCAAGCCATAGGTCACTCCGGCGCCGCTGTGCACCTGAGCCACCAGATCATCGTCGTCGCGGGCGTACAGCCGCTCAAAGCCTGCCTGCACCCGCCAGGTAATGGGCTTTAAAAAGCGGCTGCGGGGTGCGTGGGAGTTGATGTCCACAAAGTTGATCTGCTCGATTTGAAGGGAATCGCTTTCCTGCTGACGCAGGCGCATCTCAAACAGATTGATGGCCGCGCCGTCCAGATAACCGACGCGGTTGTCCGCCAGGTCGTGGTAACTCATCCGCACTCGCAGATCGGCAAAGCCGGTGCCGTCTGACTCGCCACCGGTAAGGCCCAGCAGCAAGGTTTTGTGGCCCTGTTCAGGGGGATGCTCCGGTGTGGGCACGGCGCTTTGCTGCACCGGTAACTGGCTGACCCGCTGCAACAGCTGCAGGCTGTATTGGGCGCCCTCTGCAGTGCGGGGTTGCTCCAGCTCCAGATAGCGCAGGTATTCGTAAGCGGCGGCAACGATGTGGCCTTGCTGCTCCGGCGTCAGTGCCGTCAGGCGAGCGTCACCCAGGGTGATGTCACGGCGCGCCAACTGCCAGGTAAGCTGTTGGTGGTCATCACTCAGTTGATTAACGTTGAATTCCAGTTGGGTGGCCACTGATGGCCGGTAGGTGGTGCTTGCAACGAAGTCGCCGTCGATCACCGCCCGCACGGTGTCGATGGGAATGGCGCGTACACCGAATTCACCCCGCAGTGAGCTGCCCGGGCGGGCGAGCTCCAACAGCTCCAATAGTCGGTAAGAACAGTTTTCGTCAAAAAAGTAATATTCAAAGTCCACATTACGCAGTTCCCATAAATGGGTGACCATGTGCCGGGTTTCCTGCGGTGTCAGGTTCAGGTTGTATTCCCACAGGTCACGGTTTTCGATGCGGCTGTATTCCTTGATCTTCTCGTAATATTTGATGACGCTGAAAAAACCGGGGTAACCACCAAACAGACCTTTGTAAGCGTACACAATGGAATTGTCTTCCGCGTTTAACTCCGCGCCGAAATTGACCGCGTAGGATAACCAGGTGGAGCCCTCCTCCACATTTTCGGGGTCAATGCGGAGGAACGTGTGGCCGAACATGGAGGAGGGGCTGTTCAGATAGGAGGATGCAAACACCAGGCTGGCGCTGTGAGGTTTTAACGTTCCCATCCACTGGTTGAATTCGGGGCAGTGCGGTGGTGTAAGCGGTGGCTCGGGTAACTCAAGTTCTGTATTCAGAAAATGCCAGCGGGCCGGAAAGCGGCACACCGGATGCTGGTTGGCATCGTCAACCGGTTGGTAAAACGCGGCCAGGGTGGCATTCAGTTCTGCAGCGGGATCGGTTTTACCGTTGGCAGCCAGAAAAAAATCGTCATCGTCCACCTGGCTTTCAACGCGCTGTTGTCCATAGGTGGGTTCATAATGAAGTAAACGCTGCCAGACTGAGGATTCAGACAATGATGCGTTCCGTTGAGCGTCCAGCTCAAGGGCCTGGACCGGGCTCGTGACGCAAACGAAAAGCAACCAGCAGAGCGCAGCTAAGCGCAGGGGTGATGTCATGTTAGTGGGAATATTATCTGGATGGTCAAATAAAAAGGGGGCAGTGCCCCCTTTTACTCAGCGTCGCTGAATTACGCTACGTACTTGGACAGGCGCTCGTCGGATTTCATCACGCTGACGATGTTGTTCAGCACGTCTTCTGCTGTGGCGTCAGCGGATACAAAAATGCTGGAGAAGTTGCTGTGGATGGCATCGGCGAAATGGGCGCGATCTTCAGGCGCGATACCCATGGAAACGGCAACCGCAGTCATCGCTTCACCTTGGCCTTTCGCTGCGTCCGCTACGAATTCGTCCATTACCTTGGTCAGGTTCACCAGAGACTGGCCACCGTAAGTCAGGGTGCCGTTGGAGGAACAACCGTTGGTTCCGGAAGTCATACCAAAAGTGGCGTTACCTGTAGTACCGTTGGTCCAGGAAGCCAGGAAGTGGGGACCCAGGCCGCTCTGGCCTTCAAACAACATGTTACCCCAACCGCAGTCCGGGCCGCCGGGCGCTTCTGCCATGGCGAAAGTGGTGGAGCCCATAAGTACTGCGCCGATTAGTAACTTTTTCATATCCATTGATCTCCAATATTGTTGGTTTTGGTATGTCTCGGTATCCGTATCGGTACTGCACCGCAAACAATAACATCCCCGATATTGATCGAAACATCCTTGTAAGTAAAGGATATTTCAGAAAAATGTCCAGCCCTGTTCAGTGGCTTACGAAATGGGCGGAATGGAGTAAGTGAGGGTGACGTGAGCCACGGATTCCTCCAGTCCCTCGCTGTAGATCAGTACATCCCCCACGGCCAGGCGCGCACCCATTTTCAGGATGCGGGCTTCGGCCCGCAAGCGACCGGGCAGCGGTTTGCGATAGAAGTTGATATTGAGGTTGGTGGTCACCGCCAGGGCCACTTTGCCCAGGTTGCCCAGAATGGCCACGTACATGGCGGCATCCGCCAATGCCATTAGCGTGGGTCCGGAGACGGTGCCGCCGGGGCGCAGGTGCCGTTCACCGGTGGGCAGCTCCAGGGTGGCGCCGTCACGATCGATGTGGGTGATGGTGGCATCGAACTGTGGGAAGATTTCCGCCAGGTAGGCTTGCACCTGGTTTGGAGTCAGTGTGGTTGCCGTCATACACCCACCTGTGGCTGTGCCCGTTGGATAATGCTCTGGCAGTCCACCCCTTTGGGCATGGTGCCGTACATGTGATGACTGCCGCTTTGCAGGCGGGTCGCGCAAAACGCATCGGCGACGGTTGTATTGTCTGCCCGTAGCAAGACGCTGGCCTGCAGCGACAGCGCCAGATGCTCCACTAATACGCGGGCCTGGAATTCCACATCGGATAAATCGGCGAACAGGTTTTTGGTGGTGGAGACAAACCGGTCAAAGGCAGGGTGCAATCCTTTGGCCTCGTCGATTTCAGCTAACAATGCTTCCAGTGATCCCGGGGTGCGGCTCATGGCCCGCAGCATATCCAGGCACTGCACATTGCCACTGCCTTCCCAGATGGCATTTACCGGCGCTTCCCGATACAGACGGGGCATGATGCTGTCTTCCATCACGGCACTGCCGCCAATGCACTCCATGGCCTCGTAGGCATGCCCCGGTGTGCGCTTGCAGATCCAGTACTTGCCGATGGCGGTGCCGATGCGTGCCACCAGCTTTTCGTGTTCATCTTCCGGGTTGTCCAGTGCCCGGGCCATGCGCAGGGTCAAGGCCATGGCGGCTTCGCTTTCGATGGTCAGATCCGCCAGCACGTTTTGCATCAACGGTTGATCGGCCAGCAATTTGCCAAAGGCTTTGCGCTGGCTGCAGTGATGAAGAATCTGCGCCATGGCCTGACGCATGCCAGAGGACGAGCCGATCATGCAATCGAATCGGGTCAGTGCCACCATCTCCAGGATGTTGGCGATGCCGCGGCCTTCATCGCCGATGAGCCAACCCATGGCGCCGCGCAATTCTGTTTCCGACGAGGCGTTGGACACGTTACCCATTTTGTTTTTCAGCTGCTGAATCTGCAGCGGATTCTTGCTGCCGTCCGGGCGCCAGCGGGGCACCAGAAAACAGGAAATACCGCCTTCTGCCTGAGCCAGAACCAGAAAAGCATCGCACATGGGGGCGGAGACAAAATACTTGTGGCCCACCAATTCATAGATTTCACCGGCACCCCGTTGACCCACCGGATGGGCGCGGGTGGTGTTGGCGCGCACATCGGAGCCCCCCTGCTTTTCGGTCATGGCCATGCCGATGGTGACCCCGGATTTTTCGGCCACCGGCACATTGCGGGGATCGTAGCGGCGGCTGGTGATCAGGGGCTCCCACACACTGGCGATGGAGGCTTGCTTGCGGATGGTGGGGATTGAGGCAAAGGTCATGGTGATGGGGCAGCCATGGCCCGCTTCCACCTGGGACTGCAGGTAAAACAGGGCAGCGCGATAGACATTGCTGCCGGGGCGCGGGTCGCACCAGGGAATCGAGTGGATGCCGTTGACGATCGCCGTCTCCATCAGTTTGTGATAGGCCGGGTGAAATTCAATGAGGTCCACCCGACGGCCGAATCGGTCGTGGCTGCGGAACTCCGGTTTGACTTTGTTGGCCTGAAATCCCCACTGGATCACCTGGGCTGAGCCGGTGAGCTGGCCGAAGGCGGCGAGGTCCATGTGCGACGCAGCGGCGCCTTCCCGTTTCACCGCCTCCTGCAGGGCCACGTCGGACAGATAAAGATTGTAGTCTTCCAGCGCGTAGGACTGGTTTTCCACTGCGTGGGTGTCCGCCAGGGTATGCGCCGATGGATTCTCGGGTGAGGGTTGAAAAGACGGGGTGCGTGAGTTCATCGGTGGTTCTCCGGTTTCACCACAGCCCGCAGGCAGAATGCAATGATGTGCAGGCAGTGGTCCTGGTTCAGGGGTTGATTGGTGGCATAGGCTGGGTTTTGCGAGCGGGCCTGCTGCAGGGGCAGGATCACGGTTTCCGCCATGGCCCCCACCAGTGCGGTGGCGCACAACGTGGCCGGTTGCGAAATGAATACGCCCTGCTGCATGCCCTGTTCCAGCCGTTGTGCAAACACCTCCGCCCATTGGGCCCGGTAGTTCAGGCGGGTCTGCTCCAGCTCCGGGTCCACCGGCTCAGCGATCAGGGCATAGGCCAGGTTGGGATTGAGCATGGCCCTCTGGATGAAGCATTCCAACGCCTGCTGCAGTTGTTGCACTGCATCCCCGGCATCCAGGCCGGCATGGGACACGGCTTCGATCTCCCGCTGGGTGGCGGCTTCAAAAACAGCAACACAGAGTTCGGATTTGGACGGAAAATAACGATACACCGTGCCGGTGGCAATGGCGCTGCGACGAGCCACTTCAGCGATGGAGAGGCTGCGAAAACCGCCGGCGGAAACCAGTTTTTTGGCCTCCTTCAGCAGTCTGGCCCGGGTCTGGGCCTTGCGCTGTTCGGTGAACTCGGTAGCACGGTATGCCATAAAGTGAATCCATATTCATTTCTTGGTTTCAGTAAAGCACGGCGGTGGGTTCCGGTCAAGACCGGAGCCCGGGTCAGCCGTTGTGCTGATTCAGTGAAGAGGAGAAATTGGGCAGGGAAAAATTGACCTGATTGCGGCCGTTGGCCTTGGACGCGTACAGGGCGCTGTCGGCCGCGGCGATGAAGCGGTCCACATCCTGGTGTCGCTCGGGAATGCAGGAGGTGACCCCGATGCTGGCGGTGATCATGACCCGCTGGCCTTCCACATCGAAAAGGATATCGCGGATGGCCTCGCACACCTGGTCGGCCACCCGCATGGCACCCGGCTGGTCGGTGTTGGGCAGCAGGATGCAGAACTCCTCGCCACCATAACGGGCCACTACATCGTTCTCCCGCAGCGCGCACTGCTGGATGGTTTGCGCCACTTCCCGCAGGCAGTCATCACCCACCAGGTGGCCGTGGGTATCGTTGAATTGCTTGAAGTGATCAATGTCGATGAGGAGTGCGGCCACCGGGGATTTTTCCCGCCGGGCCCGGGAGAACTCCCGTTCCAACGCCCGGTTCAGATAGCGCCGGTTACGAATTCCGGTGAGGCCGTCGGTATAGGTGAGTTCTTCCAGCCGTTGGTTGGCGATCTCCAGCTCGTGGGTACGTTCGCGCACCTTGTGTTCCAGCGTTTCGGTGGCCTGACGTTGTACTGCCAGCGCGGCGGCCTGGGCTTCACGGGCTTCCCGTTCGTGCACCAGCGCCTGCTCCTGGGCCTTGCGCGCGTTCTTCTCCTGTTGCAGGGCTTCTGCTTGCGCCAGGCGCGCGACCCGTTCATTTTCCAGGGCGTGCAGCTGAGCTTCAAAGCGGCGGCGCTTCTCGATGTTGAGGCGATCCGCCAACGCAAAGGACAACAGGATCACTTCCATGGCGGAGCCGAACTGGGTGGCGTTTTCCGTGAGAAAATTGCGGGGAATCACATCGAACTTATTCAATGCCAGAATGATGCCGCCGATCAGAAAGGTGAACCAGGAAATGCAATAGTACTTGGCGGAAGAATCCCCCAGCACCCAGCGATACATGCCCACCCCCAGCGCCAGGGTGATGCCGATGATGGCCCAGGTGATGACCACGGCAATCATGGTGCGGTAGTCAAACAGCAACGTGGATGCCGCGATCAGGGCACTGATGAGCACCACCGCCGTGCCCACATGGTGCAGGCGCGGAAAAGTTTCTTCGATGCGTAAAAACCGAATGGTGAACAGGGCTGCGAACAGCACCACGCAGGCCAGGAAGAACACGATGCTCTGATCATTCCACCAGGTGTTGTTGGGCCACAGGTACTGGAAGGAAATGCCACTCAGGCTGGCAAAGAACAGCGACACGCTGGCCACGTACAGAACGTAGTACAGGTAATTGGATTCCCGCACGGAGAAAAACACAAACAGGTTATAGAGCACCATCACGCCCATGGTGCCGAAGTAAATGCCCAGGCCCAGCATTTCCGCCTGGCTGTTCTTCAGCAGGCTGGCATCCCGCCACAGGAACAAGGGCACCTGCATGGAACTGGTGGTCTCTATGCGCAGGTAATAGGTGGCGGCGCTGTTGGCGTCCAGGTTCAGCGGCACGACAAAATTACGGTGCTCCACCAGGCGATCATGGAAGGGGTGTTTGTCTCCCAGTTCATACAGCAGGGTTTCGCGGCCGGCCTGCTCCACATACACATCCACGTTGTCCAGCACGGTGTAGCCGATTTCAATATTGGCAGACTGGGTGGAATTGGCGGTGTTCTTGACTCTGAAACGAAACCAGTACACGTCGTCGGTGTAACCGAAATTCAGGCTATCGCGATGGCGCGGGGCATCCCGCCAGCGGTCGGCATTCCTGCGGGCATCATCAAAAGACAGGGTGTGGGCGGAATCCGGCAGATACTCCAGATAGGGCAGCAGGTTGAGCCGGTCGGTGTGATCGGATATCAACAGCGTATCTGCTGCCCGGGCCAGGGTGCTGGCGAGCAATAAGAGCAGGAGCAGGGATAATCGGGTCAATGTGCTCAAACAGGGGCCTTCCGTTACTTCAGTGAGCGATCGGGAATTGAATCGCTTGCTTACGTACTCAGTTTAGACCCTGGTGGGCAGAAAAAGTGTCCGGTTTCAAATAATAACAAAAGAGGTTTAGGCCATACGTTTTGTTACGCGCGATTACTTCACGATGTCCGCAATGTTGTGCTCATCCCCAAGATCCTGAATGATGATGCGGTTGCGGCCGCTGTCCTTGGCCCGATACAGATTCTGATCCGCCTGATGCACGATGGCTTCTGCCTGATCCGGGCGGGTGGGAACGCCGGTTACCATGCCGCCGGAGAGGGTGACGGTGTTGCTGATGGCGGATGCCTCGTGGGCCAGTTGCAATAAGTCCACGCTGCGTTTGGTTTTTTCAGCAAAGGTGCGCGCTTCATTGGGGGCGGCATCGAACCACATCAGCAGGAATTCCTCGCCACCATAGCGCCCGGCAAAATCCAGCGGTCGTTGACAGTTCTTGGCCAGCGCAGCGGCCACTTCCACCAGACATTGATCGCCTTTGATATGGCCATACTGATCGTTGAAGTTTTTGAAAAAATCCACATCCACCAGCAACAGGGTAATGGGTTTCTTTTCACGGAATGCGTACTCGGTGAGGTGAGTGAGTTTCTGGTTGAGTGCGCCGCGATTGTATAGCCCCGTCAAGGGATCGGTCTTGGCCAGCGATTTCAGTGCCCCCCGCTGCAAAAACGAGATACGTACCTGATATTCCAGGGTGTAGGCGCTGACACCGCCAATCAAACAGGTGGCGAAGATAAAAAAGTACTGGTGCAATTTGGACGGGTGCGGCCCCAGGTACGTTTCACTGAGGATGAGGTAACTCAACGCCACCAGGATGATGCAGGCAAGGGATTGGCGGAAGTACATGCCACCCAGAAAAAAGGCCACCATGATCAACAGCATGGCGCCTTCATAGGGCGCATAAACTCCGGCCTGCAAGCCGTACACGACCTGGATGTTGGTGGTGATACCGATAAAGGTGATGATGAGAAAACTGAATACCGAGAAGTAACGGCGAAAGCCTTCGCGAAAGGTGAACACCAGGGCCAGCACCAGAATCGGGATGGTGATCCAGGCACGGGCGATCAGATAGAACTCACGAATCTCGCCTTTCAGATGAGCCATATCCAGTGGAATCAGGAGCAGCAACAGCAGAATGCCCACGATGATCGCGCCCCGTTGTTTGACTACATTGCGGGCGTGAAAAAAAGTGCGGAACTCCGATTCCAACTCATCCGAGAAGGTAAGAGACTTGAATCCTTTTGCGAGTTGCCTATCGTACTTTTGTAGATCCGAGTCGAACTCTGGCATTTCACCGATACACGAAATTAATTAGTGTCAGTATAGCAACTAATTAATCCATTAAGCGAAACCGGGCGCGGTTTGCCGCGGGCGTCAGCTTTACTGGAACAAGGTAAGCGCCGCGTCACGGCTGGCCTGATCCGCCTGCGCTTGCAGGGCATTGCCCGGTTGTTCGCTGATGCGTTGCCGCAGGGTGTCAGTGGCAGCAGCAGCCTGCTGTTCGGTCTGGATGTCACGGTTGGAGGCATTGGCGTCGGCCGGGAATTCGGCCTCCCCGCTGGTCTGCACTCCGTCCAGCCCGCTCTGCTGGGACTGGCCCAGGCTTTCCACCACCTGACTGCGCTGCAGTTGCAGATCGCTCACCGGATTGCTGCTGCTGAAACGGTCTTCTGCCGCCCGCTGGGTTTGATTCTGGGTTTCGGCCTGTGCCGCATCCCGACCCTGCTTTTCGGCATTGGTTTTAGGCTGAATCAGCGTGGTGGAGCTGTTGCTGTTAATGGGTTCCATCTGCCTGACCTGTGGTGACGTCAATACGTCCCCTCAACATAGTCAATCTCCCCTTGAGCGTCCAATAACATACCGTTGCAAAACCCCGTTCGGTTATGAAGGTACGGTGAAGGTACAGGGCGCGCCGCCGTCAGCCTGCGTCCCCCGGGCAAATCCATCGGCCTGGCTGGCGTGGTATCCTCGAACCCAATTAAGCTATGTGATTTAATCGAGCCGCGTAATTCGATTAATGCAGACTGGTTGAATAAAAACAAACTGATTTAGAGAGAGGAAAGCATGATCTGGCATCACATCGAGAAGGGCCACGGGCGCCCCCTAATCCTGCTGCATGGCATTGGCATGAACAGTGAAGCCTGGGCGCCGGTGATGGACCGGCTGGCGGTGCAGCGTCGGGTCATTGCCTTTGATATCCCGGGATTCGGCCAAACGCCGGGCATCGAGGGGCGGGAGCCGGGTTCCGCGGCCATGGTGGAGAGCCTGGGCCAGAGTTTGAGAAAGATGGGCATCGACGAGCCGGTGGACATGGTGGGCAATTCCCTGGGGGGGCGCATCATGCTGGACGCCGCGGCAGAGGGCCTGGCGCGCTCCGTGGTGGGGATCTCGCCGGCCGGATTGTGGCGGGAGACCGGGCCCGGTCACCTGGAGCCCCTGTTTGGCGCCATGCGTAAGGCCTATCAGGTGGCGCCGGGCCTGACCGATCAATTGTTGAAAACCTCGGTGGGTCGCACCCTCATCATGGCGGGCGCGGTGTCGGCCCGTGGCTGGAAAATGCCGGCCCGGGACGCCATCCGCTCCGCCCGCATGTTTGCGCAATCCCATCACTTTGACGCGGTGTTCGACGCCTTCCGCCCACCGTTTGCCCGGGCCGCCGAGGTGTCGGTGCCGTGCACCATCGCCTTTGGTGACCTGGACATGGTGTTCCCCCTGGGCACCCGCGACCGCAGTCGGGCCCCGGCCCACACCCACTGGGTGCGCCTGCCCGGCTGTGGCCATGTGCCCATGTGGGACGCCCCCGGGCTGGTGAGCCACGTCATTCTGCGGGGCACCCATTAGGTGGCCAAAACAGGCTCCTGAAATTAGGTGGCTGGAATTACGTGCCTGAAAGATAAGACCACCTGAAAACCATCCGAAAATCTGCGCGCTCCCTGTCTATGTAGAAGGCCTAAATACCACAGACAGGGAGTGCCATGTCTTCCCCCGCCAACCACAGCCGTTTTGCCCTGCAGATTCCCGCCCTGGATGATGAGGTGCGGGTGGTGTCGTTCCAGTATCAGGGTGCACTGTCCACCCCCTTTGAGTGCTGGCTGGATGTCGCCTGTGAGCGCCGTGACCTGCCATTGGAGGATCTGCTCGGCAAGAGCGGTGTGTTGACCCTGTTCGATGCCAGGCACCCCCGTCACATTCACGGCGAGCTGGTGCAGCTGGCCCAGGGCGCCATCGGCAAACGTTTCACGTCATACCGCATGCTGTTACGGCCCAAAATCAGCCTGCTGGGGCTGCGCAGTGGCATGCGCATCTTTCAGGACAAGACCGCCCGGCAGATCATCACCCAGGTGCTGAAGGATGTAGGCATCACCGACCAGCAGGTGCGCTGGCAGATCCAGTCGCCACCGCTGCAACGGGAATATTGTGTCCAGTACCGGGAAACCGATCTGGATTTTGTCCAACGCCTGCTGGTTGAGGAAGGGCTGTTCTACCACTTCGAGCACAGCCTGTCGGGCCATGTGCTGGTGATTGCCGACACCAACAGCGTGTTTCAGCCGATGCCCGGCCGGGCCGTGTTGCCGTATCGCGGCCGCAGTGGCCTGGTCAGTGGGGAAGAGTCGATCTATGAGTTCCATAGTCAACAGCAGCTGCAAAGCGGCGCGGTGACGCTGCGGGACTACGGTTTTCAAAAACCCGCCAACCGTCTGGAGGGCAGTGCCAGCGCGAGCGACTTTGACGAGCTGCAACACTACCGTTATCCCGGACGTTTTCAGAGCCCGGCCCAGGGGCGCGCGTTCGGGCAGGCACAATTGCAGGGTCACCAGGCCCAACGGGCCTCCGTGACGCTGGAATCGGACTGTGTGCGCCTGGCGGTGGGGCGACGTTTTAGCCTGAGCCAACACGGCACCCAGGCTTTTAACCAGGAATACGTGGTCACCTCGCTGCAGGTGGAAGGCCGCCAGCCCCAGGTGTTGGAAGAGGGTGCCTCCGAGGAGGGCAGTCACTTTGGTGTGCGGGCCCAGGCCATACCTGCTAAAACCCCCTATCGGCCCAGCCTCACCCGACAGAATCCAACCCAACAGCGCCCCCGCATCAGCGGCGTGCAGACCGCGTTTGTGACCGGTCCCAAAGGGGAAGAAATCTATACCGATCAACATGGCCGCATCAAAGTGCAGTTCCATTGGGATCGCGAGGGCAAGCGCAATGAGAACAGCAGCTGCTGGCTGCGGCTGAGCCAGGCCTGGGCCGGCAATCAATGGGGCGCGCAGGCGTTGCCCCGCATTGGCCAGGAAGTGATTGTGAGCTTTCTGAACGGCGATCCGGACCGCCCACTGGTGACTGGAGCTCTCTACAACGCCACCACCCAACCCCCGTACAACCTGCCGGCCAACAAAACCCGCACCACGCTCAAAACCCAAAGCAGCCCTGGCGCCGGTGGCTATAACGAGCTGCGCCTGGAGGATAAAAAGGGCAGTGAGCAGATCTTTATTCACGGACAGAAAGACGTGGATCTGTATGTGAAGAACGATCGCATGGACAGCATCGATCATGACCGTCACCGCATCGTGATCGCCGCCGCCAAAGAGAAAGTTGGCCAGGACTACAGCAATAAAACCGGCGCTAATCGCAACCTCAAAATCGGTCAGACCCTGTCCCAGACGGTGGGTGGCAGCGTGCAGCAAAAGGCCGGGCAGAACTGGCTGCAGCAGGTGGGCAACGAATGCAGCATGAAGGCCGGTACCAGCGTAGTGCTGGATGCCGGCATGTCGGTCACCCTCAAAGCCGGGGGCGGCACCATTGTGTTGAATCCGGCCGGCGTGGCCATCACCGGAACCATGGTAAGAATCAACAGTGGCGGTGGCGCCGGTTCCGCCAAAAGCGCTTCACCCACGGCCCCGCAGCCACCAAAAGCAGTGGACCCCGGCAACCCGGGCGCCAGCATGCCGGCCCTGGGCGCCAGCGCCCGCTTCAAGCAACAGCCGGTGGAGTTTGATGACAGCAAGGGTCGGGTGTTGGATGCCAGCGCCGTGAAGACTCTGGAAAAAACCTTTGTGCACGGTTCTGCTTCGGCAGCGCCGTCTAAAAGCCATTCCAGCAGTAACCAGGCCAACAATATCCCGTCAATGGCACCTGCCGTGACGGCATTGGCCGCCAGTCTGGCGCGGGTGCAGCAGGGCGAGGCAGATCCGGCAGGCAAGGTATTCAGCCCTGAGCGGGTTGAACAACTGTTATCGGGGCGGGGCATTGGTGGACAGATGAGCCGCCACAACGGCGCCCGCAACGAGGCCGCCCAACTGCGCGAGTTGGGGGTGGGCAGCGATGATACCTTGGTGGACCTGAGCGGCTTAACCCGGGATCAGAAACTGGATACGGTGTTCGGCCAGACCGGCTATTTTATCTCGGACGAAACCGCAGAGGCGCTGACCCACAACATCGACAGCGGCGCCCAACAGATGGTGATCAGCGATGCGGTGGCCGAAGGTGAAGCCAATGCCCGTGCCTATATTCAGGATCATCCGGCAGTCAAAGCCTACACCGACAACCTGGAATCGGCGATTGCTGATCCCGAAGGCAGCGCCTACGGCGGCGGCCCCGGCTTGGTGGCGGGCCTCTCCGAAGGCGCCCGCCAGGCCAACAATATTCTCACCGTGAATAATGCTAAGATGCCAGCGGCGTTGAAAGATGCTGCGCTGGATGAGTTGTTGCTGGATGCGGGTGGGGTGGTGTTGAGTGGTGCTCCTGTGGTGGGGGCGGTGCGGGGTGTTGGGAGGGGGGTTCCAAACACGAAAGTGTTGACCAAAGCTGAAAGGCTAGAGATCCAGCAAGCGCTACAAACCCGGGTCGATGATATTCGTGTGGGGCTACCTAAGAAACTTCGAGGTAGCGGCAACGTGGGAGTTGCTCAGCTTGATATACCGGGATTGCCTACTGAGTTGAAAGCTCATAGCCGCATTAACTACCCTACTGATAAAGATGCTGATGGGTTCGTGCATTTGGCCGACGAATCTGATTGGATTTTTAAACCGAAGGCAGTCGATCCTGACAATGTTAGGGTGGGTACACCGGATGCATATACAAGGCAATGGGATACTGAGTTCAAGATTTTGAATGATGTGGCTTTAAGACTTGGAAATAATCGAAATGCAGCAGGTTCTATAAACCTGTTTACAGAAAGGTTGACTTGTACCAGTTGTACAGACGTTATATTCGACTTTAAAGATCGATACCCTAATATTCAGCTGAACGTGTTTGCGGGAGAATAATCGTGGATAAATGGTCGTACAAAGAACTACAAGAATTTATCCTTGAGGATATTGAAGAGTTTTTGGGGGATGGGCTCGATATTCGACAGGCGTCTTCACGTGTGCAAGTTGAGTATGCGAAGTCAATTAAGGAGAGTGAGCTAGAAAAGCTAATTATCTATATGGCTTTGTGTGAAGAAGGCGTGAAGCATGGATTTCTCAGGGAGGATATCAAAGAGCAAACACAGGAATTGTTGGGGCGAATCGATCTTGGGCATTGTGATCAACAACTTAGTGATGAGGAGCGGCTTAAGCTAAGAGATGATATAAAGCGTACATTATCTCTACTGTCATAAAGTTAACCCGCTAATGGCAGGTTTGTTGTTCTAGGCAGTGTTGATTCAGTTTCTACTCAATCATCAACTGGTAAATATGCGCGTCGTACAGATGTGTCTGCAGAGCTGCAGGCGATGGTAATGCTACCTTATTGGCAGCTACCATATAAGCTGGAAGCAAGGGGCACTGAGTTTGAAACAACTGTAGATGATATCTGTGTGCGTGTTCATGGTTAGAACAATAAAGCTAGGGAATCTCTGAATAATTTGATATTTGACGTGCAAAATATCAACTGGCACCAATCTCAAGAAAACACGCCCAGTATTTCGTTGTTTTTGTCTATGTGTGATGGCCAAATTTGCACCAAACGGTGAAAATTAGGCGCAACAATCCTACGCCATCAAATATTTTTTGCAGGTTAACAGGTTGGTAAAGGCTGCGAGGATACAAAGTTGCATGCCCTTCCAATTCTGGCCGACTACGAATGCCTTGATAGCCAGCATCCCCCCCATAAGCGAGATTCATCACCATGCAGTAAGTGCTTCGCCTGGGTAACATCATGCTCGTTAGCAGCAGTGGTGCTCATGCTGTGAATCACACCCAATGCATCATCTACTCCTATATGCATTTTCATACCAAAGTGCCACTCATTATCCCGTCAGTGGCGCCTGCCGTGACGGCCCTGGCTTGGTGGCGGGCCTCTCCGAAGGCGCCCGCCAGGCCAACAATATTCTCACCGTGGATAATGCTAAGATGCCAGCGGTATTGAAAGATGCTGCGCTGGATGAGTTGTTGTTGGATGCGGGTGGGGTGGTGTTGAGTGGTGCTCCTGTGGTGGGGGCGGTGCGGGGTGTTGGGAAGGGGGTTCCAAACAGCAATAGTTTGAAGTTTAACTCTCAAGCTGATCCGTTGTTGGATTCAATGGGGCCTGCTCAGCTAAGTCACCCTGCTGAGTACAAAACCATACTTAATGATCTCGAAGTAAATGACGTTTCAATTAAATATGGTGATGCTTCAATAGCATTCTCTCCAAATACGGCTGGGGGACCATTGGGTAACGAAATGCTTTTACCGAATGAATTTTCGATATCAGCTTTGAGGTATGAGTACGGACATTTCTTGGATCACCAAGCGTTAGGTTCTCCACGATATATCGAGTACTTCAAAAAGCCCGAGCTAATTCTTTCTACAGAAAGAAGGCAGTATTTGGGAGAAATGCGCACGGCCAGGGATATTGGCGATACGAGTGCAAGAAGAACTCTAATTGAGAACTACCTAAATGAGAAAAACTATATCATCGATCGATATTATCAGCGTCCATATGGCGGCAAAGTCGATACCACTACCATAGGAGGAAACTAAACATGTATATGCCGGTAGATCCCAATTTGGTTGATGGTATGTGGGATAAGCTTTTACAAAGTTTATCCTCACAAAAGAGCAGCGTAGTTGTTTCTGACGGTCAGGCCTGTGATGAGCGAGTAGGCCAGATCTTTAGTCATGAGCAAGATGATAGGTTGCTTACAAAATTAAAGTCTAGGGAGTATGTGAGGATTGGTAGTTCTCGAATGAGTCCAGTTCCAGTCCACTTTACGATTGATTTCACGGATGGCGCCGGTCGGCTTATGGATCTAATTTCTTTGTCATCAGATGAAGATCGTTTGAGAAATGATGTGTGTTTGGTCTGTCAGTTCTCATTCTTTGAGAATAAGCAGCTTGAAAAGCTGGTGATACCCTTTGTTATAACGGGTCTCGAGGACCCTGAGTTAAAATTCGAAGTTGATGATGGTGCGGGAGTAACGGTAGCCTATAGAATTTGAGTTGAGCTGATTGAGGAACGACTTAGTCTTGCTCTGTTGTTCCAGTCAGTATTCGTATTCGTATTCGATGAGCCGCAGAAAACCCAAGGTTTGCTCCATATAGTTTGAATCTCAATGGGGTGTATGATCACAGCAGGAGGCTATTGATTTAGCACGCTCCTATGGTGTTGAGATTGGATATGGCATTACGATTGGTTTCATGAAGAACTGGTCTCGAACCGACGCAGACGCGGAATACTTTACTCTATCAAATAGTTTCAAGCACGACGACTGGATTTAGTGGGATGGTTTCCTGCATGAAAAAACTGGTAAACTGCCGGTTAGATTTAATTCAAATATTCTGAATGGTGATAAGTCCATTGTGGCGCATATTTCTCATGAAATGCATGAGATCAACAACTTGAGGAATATGTTTGCGGAGCGTGGTGCTATCCAGGTACGGGAATTAAATCAACTGATCGTTGCGAGGAGAGGTGGCGGTCTTTCAGGAAACCTTCATGAGCAATCATAGGATGTGGCAGATAAGCTTGTCTTTAAGATGAGAGGAGGTCAATAGTATGGGTGTTGCTCAAGTCAAGAATGATTTAAATGCTTTGTTAGAGAGCTATTCTAACAGCCTTTATACTTCCGGCGAGGTAGTGGTAAATGCTATGGAGCTTTTGGGCGAGTCAAATATTGATGAAGTATGGAATGATTTCCCCAGTTGGCTAAAGCAGAAAGTATCGACCATTTTAACTAACTTCTCTGAGTCTGATGAGGTAGTTACATTTGGTAGAGCTGATCCTGAGTTAGTTAAGAAGAAAAATTTGTTTGTAAAGCACTGGCTCCAGGAAAATAATCATATTTGATCGTTGGTAGGGCAGAGCATTCGGCTCAGTTGTTCCAAACAAAGCAGGGCTGAGAGAAACAGCCTTCTAGAAAATGGCCGCTCTCTTTGAAGAAGGAAAGAGTATCGAGGTTATTTTTCCAGATTGCTCAGGTGCAGGAAAAGTTTCCTGAACTTGAATGCAGTACATGCAAGAAAGCTTGGAAAGTCGAAGTCGGATAGGGCGTTGGTCGGCAGTTGGGAATGGGGTTTCTGGCAATTATGAATAGATTGGCTGAATGAATGGTGTAACCCGAGTCCAATCGATGCAGGCAATGTCCATCTATACAGCTGATTGGGGTTGGTGTTGGCTTGCGAGTTATTCCCAGCGGTCTCCCGTCTGATAAAAAGCGGATTACCCTTTTCGCACATATGAGAGAGAATAGTGAACCGTCCGATAGACGAATACCGTGAACTGATTTCAAATTATGAGTCCGGTTTGTATACGGATATCGAGTTGATCTCCAAAACGTTTGCGATGCTTGGTGAGGGTGAGGAGGAAGTGTGGGCTGAATCTCCCGAATGGGTGAAAGCCAAAATCAGAGATAAACTGGCTTCAATTGGTGATGAGGATGAGTTTGTTTCATTCTCCAATCGGTCAAGCGATGAAATTAGACGCCAGCTCTTGTCCTTAAAGAGTTTGCTTGACAGTAAAGGGTGTTTGGTTGTGGGTTGATTCTGGTGCCGACAAAAGGCTACTCTCCAGAGGCATTGGAAATAATGGCTAAGCGCTCGATCATCGACAGCTATGAGTTGACGCCTGCATTGCGAGCGGAATTGAAAGATGATATTCGGCGTGTCAATGATGGTTCCTATTTTGATATTTGGAATGGACAATAATGAAAGCGTTTAAAATATTAGAGTTCGATAAGCGACCAATGAAGATCAAAGGCAACAAAATAATTGCAGCCACTTTGATCCCGTTGACAGATGACTCTCTGGCGCATGGTGATTTTATTGCTATGCCCTCGGGCAAAAAAGTTGAACTTGTATCAGGTGGGATGTTAGCTAAAGCGCACGCAGATGCTAAACCTGCTTTTTCGTTCATGAAGCCAAAGGGGGCGAGTGTGGGTGTGGAATTGTTGGAGGTCGACAGCCCTTATGAGTCAGTTTTCGTGGAGAGTTATGTCAAAACTTCCGTGCATAGAAGTATTTTGAGTTGTGAAATGATGCTGCCTGAGCTGTATGGCTTCTGGATACCTGGAGATTTTGTAGCAAGCGATGGCACTGTTAGGGAAGGTTGGTTTAAGCTCGGTGAAGCTAATGTAGAGGTTTGTGTGCTTGGTGGGGAGTCAGGTGCTGTTTCTGGCGAGAAGGTGATCGCCAAGCATGATGAAAATTTAGTGATAAATTTGTAGGTCGAATTGCCATTGATCGTGTTGTTTGAGTTTGGGTGGGTTTTGTCTCTATAGATGGGGCTTGGTGTGTGGACTTGATGATGGTTGAAGGCGTAATGGATGGCAGCTGGCAAGTGAGAGTTGCTGTTGATCTATCGGGCCAAGACAGAAAATAAAAGTAAAGAACGAATGTACGGTAAGAGATGACAGCTAATAAAGGCAGGCTTGGAGTTGATTTCGATGAAACCCCAAACTTGGTTTGGGTTATAGGCAATGTTTCATTTATTTGCAGGGTCGATGAGTGTGAATGTGAATATTCCACAAAATTACAGAATGGCACATTCTGTATCCATTGCACTTCATTCAGCCCCCCAGACTCTCTGGTATATTCACCGCCATTCAATTTATGGAACACGTCAGCCAATCTAGTCCGTCGCGACGACTGATGATTGTGCTACGCCCGGTAGGAGCCACAGTCGTATGATCAACCAAATTATTTCCCGGAAGCAATTCTTGCCTTTCTGCTGCTCAGCATTTCTGCTCATGTACGTTAGCACAACATTTGCTGCATGGAAGGGCTGGATAGATTATCCGGAAGATCCTAACTCGAGTGGTTACGGGTGGATGGCAGAGTGGGGTATGCAGAACTGCCTAGTTTCCCCAATCACCGCACCACAACACCTCTGCATAGACGATGGCTCCTTCATTCTGTATTGGAGTGGGTATGACAGTCCCTGCGGCCCAGGAGAAGAACTTTCTAGTGGCGCCAACTGCTCCGCCCCGCCCGTAAGTGATTCGAATGGTGGACCCAGTTGCGACTCCCACACCCCGCATCCGGTCAACATCGCAACCGGTGGAAAATATCAATCCCGCATTGACTATCTCGGCTTTGGTGACTTTCCTATTACTTTTGGCTTCCACTTCAATTCGCTCAATAAAGTTGGCGGCAAGTATTTCAGTTCACACTGGACCAGTGATTACTCCCGCTCATTATCTATCAGTGTAGATCCCATCTCCGGGGATTGGGGGGATATGTCCGATAGTTGGGTGCTGGCGAAGCGAGACGATGGTGCCAGCTTTATCTACATCCAATCCGATAATGGTGTGTACTATGACCGTGATTCTGCGAATGCAGCCTATCTTGAGGCGCTCGATGGTACGAATAACGAGTTTTGGCGTTTAACCCATCCAGGAAATTCCGAGGAATACTATAACCAGAGCGGCCAACTCCTTCGCATTGTCGATACAACTTCTGGATTGGAGCAAAAATTTACTTATAACGGCAATCAGATGCAGGTGACCCACACCAATGGCGATTCGCTAACCCTTACATATACAGGCCCTGCAGTCGCTGGCGTGTATGATAATTTCCGAACTACAGGATTCCCCTCGCCACCTGCTACTGTCATTACCAGTACAGGTCAATTTGACTACACCTACAATACGGCTAATACCCGATTGGAGAACGTGACCTTCACCCCGACAGGTGCTAGTTCGTCGCCTATTCAGGTGCGGCAATACCTCTACGAAGACGCCAACTATCCCCTGTATTACACCAAAGAGATGGATGCGCGTAACATGGTGGTTTCGTCGGTTACCTATCATGCAGATGGTCGAGTTGCCTCCAGCCAACTGGGTTCGGAAGGCGAAATCCACTACTTTGATTATGTGAATGCCTCGAAACGACGTGTCACTAACAGTTTTGGTTTAACCACCACTATGTTGTTTCAGGTCACCCCACCCTTCAAGCCGTTAACCTCTCAAGGTGCAAGCACCACAACCTGTGCAGCCACCAGCAACAAATATGTCTATGATGCAAAGAATCGTAAAGTGGGTGCCATCAATATCAATGACAGCAATCGCGGCATGGTCTATGAGTATAACGACGACAATCGGGTGACTCGTGTGGCGGAAGGTGGGCGCCTGAACGGCATCACTCCTACATACAGTAATATCGACGCCCGCTCCACCGGCTACACCTACTACCCCGATGGCAAAGTCGAGTCCTCCACTCAATATTACCGTGATGGCGGCAGTACAACTGCCAACTGGGTTGGCTTGCTCCAGCAAGACTACACCTACTGGCCCAATAACCGAATCCAGTCCATCACCGTCACGGATCTGAGCGATTACACTACACCCCTGGGCAGCACCAATGGGCAAACCCGTACCACCAGCTTTGCCTACACCTACCATACGGGGGGTGGCATTCCCGCCGACACCTTGGTGGACACCCTAACGGTGGATGGGCCCCTGCCTGGTGATTCGGATAGCGTAACGTTCACCTACGACATTCAGTCACGACTGATTCAGAGGGTCAATGCGCTGGGCCAGACCACCGAGTACAGCAACTTCACTGGCGCTGGCTTGCCGAAGACCATTGAAGACAGCAATGGCGTCATCACCCAGATCAGCTATCACCCCTTGGGCTGGATTGAATCGGTGACGGTCAGAGATACCTCTGGCAACCCCGCCCTGGATGCGGTGACCGAATACGACTGGTACCCGAACGGCACCCTGGAGAAGGTGACGTATCCGGATGGGGCCTATCTGCAGTACGAATACAATGATGCCCGCCACATCGTAAGTGTTTCCAATAACCTGGGGGAAGAGATCGTCTATACACCCAATGCGCTGGGAGACTGGACCCGGGCGGAAACCCAGGACGCTTCCGATAACATAGCGTATCTACAACGCAGAATCTTTGATGATTTGGGGCGCTTACGGGAGTTGTTGGGCAATAATGGTCAGCGCTCCATCTATATGTATGATGTCAAAAACAACCTAACGACGATTCAGGATAAAGGGCCATTTACAGCGCGCACTACCAATACATACGATACGATGAATCGGATTTCGAGGGTGTTGCAACCCCGAAGAACCGAAGTGAACGGTGTGAATACGTCCATTAATCATTACACCTACTACACCTACAACATCCAGGATCGGGTGACCTCCGTCAAAGACCCCAAAGGCAACACCACCACCTACGTCTACAACGGCTTCGGTGACAAGATCACCCAGATCAGCCCGGATACCGGTACCACCCACTACTGGTACAACGAGCAGGGCAACCTGACCTTCAAGCGGGACGCCCGTAATGTGACAGTGCAGTACCACTACGATGACCTGGGCCGACTGACCTGGATCCAATACCCCAACGGTACCCAGGATGTGCACTACTACTACGATGAAGTGGATGCCAATAACCCCTATGCTCTGGGTAAACTCACCCGCATTACGGATCAAAGTGGTAGTACGGTCTATACCTATGATCATCGAGGCAACCTGACCCAGGATACCCGTGTCATTGCGGGTCAGACCTACAGCACCGGTTATGGTTATAATTTGGCAGACAAACTCATTCAGATAACCTATCCCAGTGGTCGTATCGTGTATTACTACCGTAATGATGCGCTTGGTCGCATCAGCTCGGTCACCACCCGGCGCTCCGCTGCAGAGCCGGAGCAAAATGTTGTTACGGCTATTCAATACCTACCCTTTGGGCCCATCCAGCAATACACTTACGGCAATGGCCTGGTGCGTCAGGTACCCTATGATCTGGATTACCGCATCGACCAGATTCAGGTGAGCGATACCCAATCCGTCCTGGACCTGGATTATGGCTACGATGCCTTCAACAACATCACCAGTATTCTGGATAACCTCAACAGCAGCGACAGCCAGACCTTCACCTATGATGATCTGCATCGCCTGCAACACGCCTATGGTAACTACGGCACCAACACCGATCACATTCGTTATGAATATGATCCGGTCGGCAATCGTACCCTGAAAGCCCTGGCATTGGGGGCGACGACGCACACCACCGAAACCTACGCCTATGATGAGGCCAGTAACCAGCTGAACGCGGTCACTCTCGATACTGGCGGTAATCAGTCGGTTCGCAGTCTGGTTTACAACGATGCTGGTGCGCTGGATAGCGAAACCACCTACGGCGGCCAGAACCGTACTTATGCATACAATGACAATCTGCGTCTGATTGAGCTAAACGAAGACAGCAATGCTTTAGGTGTCTACCAATACAATGCATTAGGGCAGCGCGTGAGAAAGACCAGCGCACTAGGGACGGAAGTCTTCCACTACAGCAGACAGGGATTGCAGCTGGCCTCCAGTGACGGTCAGGGCAATTTGATTCAGGAACACATCTATCTGGGTAACGAGCCTGTAGCGGTCGTGATGGCTGATCCTGTTGATAGCGTACCGGCCAACCAGGTGGATCTGAGCAGCACCAGTGCATTCACGTCCCAGGACAGCAGTAGTGGCGCTGTTGAATCCAGCACAGCGAGTATTACCCTGACGGGCAACCGCTGGCGCTATGTGGATGGTGAAGTGTTCACCCTGACTGCTGAATCGGTTCTGGAATTCGACATGGTCGCCGACGGCCTGGGTGAAATTCAGGGTATCGGCTTTGACACCGACCACTCCGCCAGCAGTTCTGCCGTGTTTAAGTTGAGTGGCACCCAAAACTGGGGTAATCAGACCTACAGCTACACCGGTTCTGGTAGTGTCCAGCACATTATTATCCCGGTGGGTCAACACTACACGGGAGCGAACATGCAGTTGCTGATCGTTAACGACAAGGATTCTGGGTCTTCCACCTCCACACTCACTGTCAGCAACGTAACTGTTTGTGAAAGCAACTGCGGGGGGGCAGCACAATGAACAACGCACGCATAATCTTTACCTTGTTCAGCATTCGCCCCGGCATTGCACTGTTCTTCATGCTGTGGTGTTGCTCCGCCGCTGTCAGTGCCGGCACACTCTATTATGTGCACACTGACCACCTGGGTACACCTCGGGTCATCACCGATGCCAACCAACAAAAGGTCTGGGAAGGCGACCGTCTGCCCTTTGGGGAAACGGATATCAGCAGTAATCAGATTGAATACAATCTGAGGTTCCCGGGGCAGTATTACGATTCTGAATCGGGGCTACATTATAATTACTTTCGGGATTATGATCCGAGTTTGGGACGGTATGTTCAAAGTGATCCGATTGGGTTGGAGGGTGGCCTAAACACATATGGGTATGTTGGCGGGAACTCGATTAATTTTATAGACCCTGATGGCCTGAAACCCTGTGTTCCTGGAACTGTTTCTTCAGGAAGTTGCCATATTGATGATGGTACTAGTCCCAGTGGTTATCCAAATGAGGGTAAGTGTGCAACAGCCGAGTGTGCTGCTGGAATATTGCCGAACCCTACATATCCTCCCGATACGCAATGTAAATTAGAGTGCAATTTTAAGTATCAGCCAATATGTACTGGTGCCGGTGCGGCGGTTGGATATGCTAATAAACTTGGTGGCGCTGCCGTAGGTGGAACGTGCGTATTAGTGAAGTTGTTTGTTTGTGATATGGTTTGTGATGACGATGAGAATAGCTGTCCTGCACCTTAAAGAGTAGATGCCGTGAAATGTCCCCATTGTAATAAACATATTGCAATAACTAAAGTTAAGAACCGGTTTGATTGCCCACATTGTAAATGCCACCTTGCATTTTATGGTGGTATTTCATGGCATATATCTGCGTCTATCTTATTCTTATGTATGCTCTCATTCTTATATAGTTTAAGCATTGAAAAAATTTGGTTATTAGCCTTATTGTTAGTCTCGATAGTATTGTCTTATTGGGTCACGTATGTGCTTTTTGCTAGAGTGAGGGAGAAAAAGGACGTAATTAACCAGGAGAAGAGTCCAAAGGTGTGAGGATTCAAAATCTTTAAGCATGCTGAATATTCTCAGGCCCAATATCGCGCCGCGTATGCGCCACCGCCAGTACGGCGATGTGATCGGGTAAAGATCAAAAGGGGTCAGAGTCATTGATTGCCAAATATCATATGGCGAGGCCTTGATTTTAACCCCCAACTGGATCGCATTGAGTGGCTAAAGCAAATCAGATTGTTGGTTAGTGCTTTCCGGAATGCCTGGCTAAGTCATTCCGGATTACTGGCTAATCCGGTACAGAGACTATACCTGTGGAATCCTCCAAACCAAACCAACCACCCCAACCCCAATAAATAAATCTGCCATCTCAACCCGCAACAGTCTCCCTAAAAACTGCATGGACTAATGGTCGCAAGGACTGACGCATGTTCAAGATAAAGCCAATATTACTCATATCACTGCTTTCGATGGTTGCGGTGTCGCACAATGCAATCGCTGGCTTTGTGGCTATCACTGAACGGTGACGTCCACTGATGGGTTCTCAACGTATTCCATCGGCGATATCGTTCAATTTGTAATGGAAGTCGATGAAAGCCTGATCTTTGATCGGAACGCTTCGGATTGCTATGGGCTGTATTGGGACTTTTACCTCAATCGGGAATTGACAGTGACTCGTTCCGTGGATGGCATCTTCTGATGCTGGCGTCCCAGAGACTATTTCGCTCTTTTCGCTGCTGAACACGAGTGTGGATTCAGATCGGTAGTCATCTTCTCAAAAAAACAAAGCAAACCTACTTAGCCTAATTTTCCACCCACCCTATATCCAAACCCCCACTTATACCGATAGAATCTATGAATTCCGAAACGCAAGCTGCCCATAACGTATACTTCAATAACAATAAAATTCGGGAAGAGGCCGGCCATGTTCGATCTGGAAGTTTTGCATCGAAGCAAGATTCTGCTGGTGGACGACGACGCCACTAACCTGCGGATTTTGCAGGCGATGCTGAAGAAGGATGGATACCACAACGTCATCACGCTGGATGATCCCACCCGGGTATCCCTGTTGTATAACCAGCAAGCCTATGACCTGATTGCGCTGGACATTCACATGCCGGTGATGAACGGGTTTGATGTGATGGCGGCGCTGTCGGATTCCTATCCCGGTGAATTCATTCCGATCATTGTGCTCACGGCGGATGAAGACAATTACACCCGCGATCTGGCCCTGGCCAGTGGGGCGCGGGATTTTATCCGCAAGCCATTCAACAATCGCGAGGTGTTATTGCGCTTTCGTAATCTGCTGGAAACCGTGCATCTGCAGAAGGCCCTCAAACAACAGAATGAGCTGCTGGAAGAAAAAGTGGAGAAGCGCACCCGGCAATTGCATTATTCTCAGGTGAAGTTGATCGAGTGCCTGGGGCGGGCGGCGGAGTTCAAGGATAACGAAACCGGTGCCCATGTTATGCGCATCAGCAAGATGACCGGGGTGGTGGCGCGGGCGCTGGGGTTGCGGCCCCAGGATGTGGAAATGATTGAGCAGGCCAGCCCCATGCACGATATCGGCAAGATCGGCATCCCGGATCGGGTGTTGTTGAAGCCGGGCAAGTTGGATGGCGATGAGTGGACCACCATGCAGACCCACGTGTCCCTGGGGGCGCATATCCTGCAAGGGGACGACAACGATTCGGAGTTATTGAAGGTGGCGGCGGAGATTGCCCTGAATCACCACGAGCGTTGGGACGGCACCGGCTACCCGCGGGGATTGAAAGGGGAGGAGATCCCCCTGTTCACCCGCATCACCAGCGTGTGTGATGTGTTTGATGCGCTGACGTCACGACGCCCCTATAAAGCGCCCTGGTCGGTGGAGGAGGCGGTGCGCTTTATTGACGATCAGAGCGGGCGCGCTTTTGATCCGACCATTGTGGCCTGTTTCAAATCCCAATTGCATAAACTGCTGGCAGTGAAGGAGGCCTATCCAGACCACGAATTCACTGACTCTGCCCCCGTGCAACCCAAGCCGGTGCCGGCGGCCTCCCGCAGTCGCAAACACCACTAGCGCTGGTTGATCCAGCTGCCCAGTTGCGCCCGTTCTGCATCCGTCATGGCGGTTTTGTTCATAAACGGCATGTCGTGGCTGGTCACCGTGCGGGCCAGGATTCGGGGCGCCCATTGTTCCATTTGTGGCACTGAATCCAGCATGACGCCGCTGGGGGCCACCTTGAATACGTCATCGCTGGGGGTGGCGCTGTGGCAGGTGCTGCAACGCTGTTGCACGATGGCAAACGCCTGTTCTGTGGTGACGTTGACCCCGTCTGCTGACCCGGCTGCCGGAGCGGCCAGCGGGGGAGCGATGGTCCAGGCCAGGGCGATGGTGGCCAATGCGGCGCTCGCCAGAATGCCGGGCTTGATAACCCCTTTGTGTTTGAGATTGAAGAAGTGCCGGGTCCAGGCGCCGATGAGCAGGATGGCCATGAGCACGGCCCAGGACTGGGCGTGCCCGTAGGTCATGGGATAGTGGTTGCTGATCATCAGGAACAGCACCGGCAGGGTCAGGTAGTTGTTGTGGACCGAGCGGATTTTGCTGGCGATGGCGTATTTTGGGTCCGGCGCCTGCCCCTGTTCCACCGCAGACACCAGGGCCCGTTGCCCCGGCATGATGACAAAGAACACATTGGCCGCCATGCAGGTGCCGATCAGGGCCCCCACGTGCAGGTAGGCGGCACGGGCACTGAAGATCTGGTTCAGGCCCCAGGCCACCGCCGCCACAAAGATCAGCAGCAACACCGCGAGTGCCACGGGTTGCTTGGCCAACGGGCTCTTGCACAGCAGATCATAGACAATCCAGCCACCGCCCAGGGTGCCCAGGCTGATGGCCACCGCCGCCCACGGACTCAATGCCAGTTTGGTGGGGTCGATCAGGTAACTTTCCGCCCCCACGTAGAACATCAGCGATAGCAGCAGAAAACCGCTGATCCAGGTGCTGTAGGCCTCCCATTTGAACCAGTGCAGATGGGCGGGCATGAACGGGGGCGCCAATTTGTATTTGGCCACTTCATAAAATCCCCCCGCATGAATGGACGAGAGTTGGCCGCCGAAGCCTTTCTGTTTGTTGTCGTCGCTGGGTTCCTCCAGGGAGTTATCCAGCCAGACAAAATAAAACGACGCGCCGATCCAGGCGATGCCGGTAATCAGGTGCACCCATCGTAATACCAGATTCAACCAATCGATGATGTACGCAGTCATGAGGTCTCCTTTTGATGGACACAGCGGCCCAGGGCGTAGGTGCGTTCTATGCAGCGGTCGTCACCCAGGGTGTTCAGCACGAACAGGGTTTCCTGCAGGGTACGGCAATGAGGCATGCGGAACGCCATCAACGGGGTGGCGTGCAGATCCAGAATCGAAAAATCCGCTTCAAAACCCGCCTGCAGGCTGCCGATGCTGTGGTCCAGATCCAGTGCCTTGGCGCCGCCCAGGGTGGCCAGGTACAGGGCCTGGAACGGGTCCAGTGTGTGCCCGCGCAGTTGTTGAATTTTGTAGGCCTCGTCCAGGGTGCGCAGCATGGAAAAACTGGTGCCGCCCCCCACGTCGGTACCGAGGCCCACGGTCACCCCATGCTGTTGCAGCCGGTCCAGGGGGAACAGCCCGGAACCCAGGAATAGATTGGAGGTGGGGCAATGGGCGATGGCGGAGCCGGTGGCCGCCAGGCGGGCGCATTCGGCATCACACAGGTGAATGCCGTGGGCGAAGACGCTGCGCCGACTGAGCAGACCGGCCCGGTCGTAGACGTCCAGGTAATTGGCCGCTTCGGGAAACAACGCCTGCACCCAGGCCACTTCATTGGTGTTTTCAGACAGGTGGGTATGCAGGTAGACGCCGGGATGTTCCTGCAATAATTGCCCGGCTTTTTCCAGTTGCTGCGGCGTGCTGGTGGGTGCAAAGCGGGGAGTGACGGCGTACTGCAGGCGATCCACGCCGTGCCAGCGTTCGATCAGCGCTTTGCTGTCGTGATAACTTTGTTCGGCGTTGTCGCACAGCGCGTCCGGTGCATGACGGTCCATCATCACCTTGCCGGCGATCATGCGCAGGCCCCGCTGCTGCGCCGCCTGAAAAAACGCATCCACAGACTGCGGATGCACCGTGCCGAACACCAGGGCAGAGGTAGTGCCGTTGCGCAGCAATTCATCCAGGAACACATCGGCCACTTTGCTGGCGTGGTTGGCGTCAGCGAACTGCAGTTCAGTGGGAAAGGTGTAGGTGTTGAGCCAGCTCAGCAGTTGTTCACCGTAGGCCGCGATCATCTCCGTTTGCGGATAATGGATGTGGGTGTCGACAAAGCCGGGCAGAATCAGGTGATGGGCAAAGGTTTCCAATGGAATCCGCTGTGGCAGTTGGTTCAGTATTTTTTCCGCCGGGCCGACCGCTTTGATGCGCCCGTCTTCCACCCACAGGATGCCGTCCTCGTGGTAACAACAGGCCTGTGGCCCCATTTGATGAGGGTCGCCCACACAATACAGAATGGCGGCCCGATAAGCGTAGCCGTGACTGTGCACGTTCATCCCGTGCTCCTGTTGTTCATGGCTTACTCCTTGGGGATGCTGGTTCATTCAGGTCAATGCGAAACGGTTGCTGCAGTCGTTGTTCGTCGCAGTTGCTCAATACTTCCCCTTCCAAGCCGCCTCGATCGATCACCAGAAAATCGCTGTCCGCATGCAACGCCAGGCTGAAGTGATGCCAGGTGCCGGCGTGATAGTTCACCCCCTGCCCCGGCTGCGCCAGAAACACCCGGATGGCGGTTTCGTCCAGGGGCCCCGGTGGCGCCACCACCACCAGGTAAGGCTGGTTGCCCAGGGGCATAAACGCCTGACTGGAATGGGGGTGACGCTCCAGAATTTCGATGGTTATGGGGGTGGGCAGGGGGCGGCTGCGGAACAGGCTGACAATGGGCCGGCCCCCTTGGGCGCTGACATCGATCTGGGCCAGATCATGGTAGCGCTCGGTCTGGCCATAGTTGATGGCAAAGTGCCGGGCCTCATCGTGGGCCTCGATCACATCGCCGAAGGGCACAAAGTCCTGCCGGCGTAAGGGGTGCGGCGCGCGCAGTGGAAGCGTCATCAACTGCCTCGATAGGTGGAATAGCCAAAGGGGCTGAGCAGCAGGGGAATGTGGTAGTGCTCACCACGGCCATCAATACTGAACACCACATCGGCGTAAGGGTAGAACACCGCCTGGCCGGTGGCATTCAGATAGGGCGCGATGGAAAAGCGCATGCGATAGGTGCCTGCCTCAAGTTGCTCCGGCCCGAATTCCGGCACCCGCCCATCTTCATTGGTGATGCCTTCTGCCACTTTATGCCATTGCTCCGGTTGCTCAGGGTTGACCTGGCTCAGCAGCACCGGCACCCCGGCGGCGGGTTTGCCCAGGGCGGTGTCCAGAATGTGCGTGGTGATCTGACTCATGGTGTTACTCCTGAAAGGGTTTCACTCCAGAAACAATTTCTGCAGGCGCAGCGCGGTAATTTTGCGTTGCTCTTCGGCGGCGTTGACCAGTTCCTGCGGCCGTGAGTTGGGCAGGCGCGCCTGTAACAGGCTCAGCATTTCCGCCGCGGATTTGCCGGTGGCGCAGACGATAAAAATAAAGCCGAATGTGTCCAGGTATTGCTGGTTACCCTGGGCCAGGGCCTGCAGGGTGGCCTCATCGGCGGCGCTCACCGCGGACTGCTCGCCAGAGGCCAGGGCTTTGGTGCTGGCATACTTGGCGCGCAGGGTTGCCACATTGCCGATCTGCGGGTGGGCGCTGAACGCCTCCAGCAGATTGGCTTCATCCATGTTGGCCCAGTGTTGGTCGGCCTGGTGCAACAGGTGGTGCAGGTCGGTGTAAGGGCGGGAGGCTACCATCGCCTGAATCCAGTCCTGCGCCGCGCAGCATTGCCGCAGTGCCTCGGCTGCGTCGGTGGTACTGGCCGCATTGAATTGTTCCAGGCTCAGTGGCGGGGTGGTGGTCACGCTCATTCGGCTGCCTCCGTCACGGCGGGATAGCCGAAGATGCGCAACCGGCTGACGCCGCCATCGGGAAATATATTCAATCGCACATGGGTGAAGCGGGCGTGTGTATCCAGGAGGTCATCCTGGTAGACATGCTCAGTGTGGGCCTGCAGTTTGGTTTGGGCGATGAGGGGTTGCCATTGCAGGTCCTCTGCGGTGATGTCTTCCCGCTTGGTGTGGATGGCTTCCAGGGTGAAGCTGTCCGGGTAATTGCCTTTGAAATGGCAGGTGTCCACCAGCACGCGCTTGACCTGCCCGGCACAGGCCAGCTTCACGATCAGCCAGTCATAACCGGGGCCGCGGCGGCGTCGGGTTTCCCAGCCATCGCCCATGTTCACCCCGCGCCCGGGGGCGACAATGTTGTTCATGGGGCTGAAAAACATATCGGAGCAGGCCAGGGCGCGACCCCCGTTGGTGCTGGCGGCCAGATCCACCAGCTCGTTGGGCAAGCTGCGGGACCAGTCCACTTTGGGTTCCCCGTACACCCGCAGGCGGGCCACGCCGCCATCGGGATAAATGTGCAGGCGCAGGTGGCTCCAACTGTGCGCGTTGTCCAGCTCGAACAGGTTGTGGCTGTGGGGGTTCACCGGCGTTTGTTCCAGCAGCGGGGTCCAGGCCTGATCGTCGCTGGGATCGCTGGTGCTGGCGCAGGCTTCGATCATCACCGACTGCGGTGCGTTGCCACGGAAGAAGGTGGTGTTCACGTCAATGGCGCGGATGCGGCCTTGCAATCCCAAGCGCAAAACACACCAGTCGTGCCCGGGGGTGCGCCGGCGGCGGGTTTCCCAGCCGTCCATCCATTTGCCGCGGTCGGTGTACTTGTCCTCGATGAAAACCGGTTCGGCCCGTTTCATCAGATTGCTGGCTTCTGCAAAAAATTCGTCGTTGCAGAGCAGTGCCTGTCCGCCGTAGCGTTCGCTCAGCAGGTCCACATGGGTGAGTGCCCAGGGGGAAGTGTTGGTGTCCAGTTGGCTCATAAAAATTCGTGTTCCTGTATTAATTCCCGTATTAACAAGCTAAAGGCTTGATCCGCTGCCCCGCAACAGACTGCGTCCGCGGGCTGATCCGATGTATTGATCCTGCTGAAAAACAGGGCGCCCCCGCAGCCAGGTTTCGGTCACCACGCCAGTCAGGGTTTTGCCCAGGTATGGGCTGATTTTGTGTTTGTGTTTGATGGTGTCGGCGGTGACGGTTTGCTGGGCCCGGGTATCGAACACCAGAAAGTCGGCATCGTAGCCCGGGGCAATGCGGCCTTTGCACTGGCCCAGCCCGGCGATGTCCGCCGGCGTCTGCGCCATCAAGCGGGCCAGGTCCACCAGGGTGAAGCCGCGCTGCTGGCCTTCGGTCCAGATCAGTGACAGGCCGAACTGCAATGCGGAGATGCCACCCCAGGCGTCGCCGATGTCGCCGCTGTCCATGGCTTTCAGCTGCGGTGTGCAGGGGCTGTGGTCGGAGACGATAAAGTCGATGTGGCCGTCTTTTAATGCCTGCCATAACTGATCCCGATTGGAGTCTTCCCGGATCGGTGGGCAACATTTATAGAGCGTGCCGCCGTCGGGAATAGCCTCGGCCCACAGGGTGAGATAGTGGGGGCAGGTTTCCACCGTCAAGTGCAAGCCCTCGGCCCGGGCGGCGATGATCATGGGCAGGGCATCGCTGGAGGACAGGTGCACAATGTGGGCTCGGGGTTGCAGGCCTTCCGCGGTCAGATCCCGCATCACCCGAATCACCATGGTGATGGCGTCGTTCTCCCAGGCGCGGGGGCGGGATGCCAGAAAGCGGGCGTAACTGCGCCCGATGGCGGTGGTGGCTGCAGGGGTGACAGGCGAAGTGCCGGGATCATGCTCGTGCCGATCCAGTTCTGCGTGCACCAGGTGGGGCAGTCCGGCCCGGGCCAGGTGGCGCATGGCGGCTTTCAGTTGGGCTTCATCCACCGACTGGAATTCCTCGATGCCGGAGTGGATGGTGAAGGATTTGACGCCCAGTACGCCGGCGTCCAACAGTTCCGGCAGGTCTTCCAGGTTGTCCGCAGTGGCGCCTCCCCAGTAGCCGGTGTCCACCCAGAGTTTGCCTTGTACGGAATCCAGTTTGGCCGCCAGAGCGGCGGCGGTGATGGTGACGGGGATGCAGTTCAACGGCATGTCCACCAGCGTGGCGATACCGCCGGCCGCCGCCGCATGGGTGGCGGTGTCGAAGCCTTCCCAGTCGGTGCGTCCGGGCTCGTTGACGTGCACGTGACTGTCCACCAGGGCCGGCATCAGCACCTGTTCGATATTGACCACCGTGCAGTGCGGGTGGGCATCAAACGGCAGCACGGCTTCGATCTTTTCACCGTTGACCACCACTGTGGCCGCTTGCTCACCGCCGGGTGTAATCACCTGGCGGGCGCGCAGGGCAAACCGTTCGGGTAAATCCAGTAACGTCATGGTTCTTCAGTGCTCCCGTGCTGGGCGGTGGCTTGTTCATCTCCTGGTGTTTCCATTCCGGGCATTTCGGCGATGGGCATCTCAACTATGGGCATGGCATTGAGGTCGGGTTGAATGCCCAGGGCCGCCCGTTGCTGGTACAGGCCGATCACTTCGGCGGCTACAGACACAGCCACTTCCATGGGCTGCTTGCCGGGCACACTGCTCAGCCCCAGCGGGCAGCGCATATGTTCTATCACCTCTGCCGGAAAGCCCCAGTATTGCAAGCGCATGCGAAAACGCGCGGCTTTGGTGTTGGAGCCGATGACCCCTACATACGCGGTATCATTGCGCTTCAGCGCCGCCTCTGCAATGGCGTAATCCAGGGGGTGGTTGTGGGTCATCACAATCACATAGGCCCCCGGGTTCAACTGTGCAATTTCCGTTTCCGGATCGTCGCTGACGATGGTCTGCACGGTGCTGGGCATTGTGGAGCTGTGTAATGGCGGGAAGGCCTCCGCGCGGCTGTCGATCCAGCGCAGGCGCACCGGCAACTGCGACAGGATGCTCACCAGGGCCTGACCCACATGACCGGCGCCGAACAGGGCGATTTCCACTGCGCTGGGGGCAAAGCACTCGTACAGTAAATGCACCCGACCGCCACAGCATTGTCCCAGTTTCGGCCCCAGGGGGTAATCCTCCAGGTGTTGTTGATCACGGCCTTGCAGCAATAAATTGCGCGCGGTTTGAATGGCATCGTATTCCAGCTGTCCGCCGCCGATGGTATTCACGATGCGGTCGGCACACACCAGCATTTTGGTGCCGGCGTCCCGCGGGGCCGAGCCTTTCACGGTGAGCACGGTCACCAGCACATAGCCTTCGCCCTGTGCCCGCAGTGCCGCGGCGGCTTCGGTCCAGTGTTGTCTTCCAGGCGCGGAAGCAAACTGCGATCCCGGCGAGTACGAGAACGGGTTCATGGCGTATTGGCTCCGTTGGGGTGGGTGGCAGCGGCCTGCTGTGCCGCCTGAATGGCCCAGAACACCCGTTCCGGCGTGGCCGGGGTGTCCAGGGGTGGATTGATGTTGTAATCGGCTACGCTGCTGATGGCATCCCGCAGTGCCGACCATACGGAGATGGCCAGCATGAACGGCGGCTCCCCCACGGCTTTGGAGTGGTAGATGGTGGCTTCCTCGTTGGGCTGGTCCTCCATCAGTGCCACATTAAACACGGGGGGAATGTCTGCCGCCGTGGGAATTTTGTAGGTGGCCGCCCCGGTGGTCAGCAACCGGCCCTGTTCATCCCAACGCAGTTCTTCGGTGGTGAGCCAGCCCATGCCCTGAATGAAGCCCCCTTCCACCTGGCCTTTATCCAGTGCCGGGTTCAGGCTGCGTCCCACATCGTGCAGGATGTCCACCCGCAACACCCGGTATTCGCCGGTCAAGGTGTCCACCAGCACTTCGGACACGGCGGCCCCGGTGGCGTAGTAAAAAAACGGGCGCCCGCTGGCGGTGCTGCGATTGTAGTGAATTTTGGGTGTGCGGTAGTAGCCGGTGGCCGAGAGCGACACCCGCGCCATGTAGGCCGCTTCTGCCAGCTCGGCAAAGCTCATGCAGTGGGCGCCACTGCTGTTTTCGAACTGCACCTGGTTATTGGCAAAGCGGATGCCGTCGCGGAGGGCTCCCTGTTGTTCTACCAGGTACTCGGCCAGCCGCAGGCGGATGGTGCGCGCCGCATCCCTGGCCGCCTGCCCATTCAAATCGGCGCCACTGGAGGCCGCAGTGGGGGAGGTATTGGGTACTTTGTCGGTGCGGGTGGCGGTGATGTGAATGTGTTGCAGGTCCACCTGCAGTTCTTCGGCCACCACCTGGGCCACTTTGGTGTTCAGTCCCTGGCCCATTTCGGTGCCGCCATGATTCAGGTGAATACTGCCGTCGGTGTAGACGTGGATCAGCGCGCCGGCCTGGTTCAGGTGCTGCACGGTGAAGGAAATACCGAACTTTACCGGCGTCAGGGCCAGGCCTTTTTTCAACAGTGGACTGCCGGCGTTGTAGTCGCTGATCTGTTGTCGGCGTGCCCAGTAATCACTGCTGATTTCCAGCTCCTGAATCACCTTGGTCAGGGTTTCGCTGGAGACGGTCTGGTGATAGGGGGTCAGGTTGCGGTCCGGCCCTTGATACAGATTGCGTTTGCGGACTTCCAGTGGATCTTTGCCCAGGGCGCGGGCCATGTCATCCATGGCTTTCTCAATGATCAGCATGCCCTGGGGGCCGCCAAAGCCACGAAAGGCCGTGGCGGACACCATATTAGTAAAGGCGCGATGCCCGGTGATGGTGGCGGACGGCAGAAAATAGGCGTTGTCCGCATGGAACATGGCGCGGTCCACAATGGCATCAGAAAGATCCGGTGAACAGCCGCAGTTGCCGATCACCGTAATATCGGCCCCCAGCAGCAGGCCGCTGTCATCGAATCCAACCCGGTACCGGTTTTCAAATGCATGGCGCTTGCCGGTCAGCATCATGTCCATCGCCCGGGGCAAGCGCATCTTCACCGGGCGCCGGGTTTTGTTGGCCAGCAATGCGGCCAGGCAGGCCCATTGTGCGGCGTGGGTTTCCTTGCCGCCGAATGCACCGCCCATGCGCCGGGTTTCCACTGTGACGGCGCCGATGGGCAGGTGCAGCACTTCTGCCACCAGCTTTTGTACCTCGCTGGGGTGCTGGGTGGAACACCACACCTGCATGCCGCCGTCTTCGGTCGGTGCCACCATGGAGACCTGGCCTTCCAGGTAATAGTGCTCCTGACCGCCCACGCTCAGGCTGGCTTCCAGTACGTGGGGAGCCTTGGCGATGGCCGCAGCGGCGTCACCCCGTTGCATGGTGTGCACCGGACGCACGGTCTGATTGCGGGCAATGGCCTCCTGCGGGTCCAGCAGCGGCGGAGCTTCCTCAATTTCCACGTGTGCCAGCAGGGCGGCGCGGCGGGCGTTATCCAGCGTGTCCGCCGCCACCGCAAACAATGGCTGGCCGTGAAATTTCACGGCACCGTCGGCCAGAATGGGATCACCGGGGAACACCGGGCCAATGTCGATATGGCCGGGAATGTCCGCCAGCGTCAACACCGCCGCCACCCCGGGGGCGGCCAACACCGCCGACAGATCCAGTGTTCGAATGATGCCGCAGGCCACCGGGCTTTGGCCCACCGCAGCGTGCAACAGTTGGCGCGGTTCGGCCAGGTCGTCCACATACTGGGCCGCGCCGGTCACATGCTTGACGGCACTTTCGTGCTGCATGCTCTGGCCGGTGGCGCCTTTTAATGTGTTGGTCTTGAGAGCAGAGTCGGTCTTGAACCGGGTATCAGTCATGAGCCGCTACCTCTGCTGTACCGAAAAGGCTGAGCTTTTCCGGAGCCAGCGTCTGATCCAGTTCCAGTTGCGCTCGCGACAGCAGGTTGCCGGCCACCGCCAGGCGATAGGCGGCACTGGCACGCACATCATCAATGGGCTGGAAATCCTGCGACAGCGTTGCTTTGGCACGGTCCACGTCTGCGGTGGAAAACAGGGTGCCCTGCAGGACCTGCTCGGTGGCCCGGGCCCGTTTGGGAATAGCCGCCATGCCCCCGCAAGCGATGCGAATTGCCTGCACTGTGCTGCGCCCGGCTCCACTCCCTCCAGCATCTGGTTCCCGCTGTATCCAAATGGCCAGGCACAGGGCGGAAATGTCGTCTTCAAAACGTTTGGAAATTTTGTAGACCTGGAGCGTGGTGTTGGCGCTTAACTTGGGAATGATGATGGACTCAATGCATTCCCCGGCCCGCAACGCGGTTTGCCGATAACCGTTGAAAAAATCCTCGATGGCCAGCTCCCGACTGCCTTGCGTGCCGGTGAGTTTGAGTTTTGCAGCCAGTGCCAGCAGCACCGGTGGGGTGTCGCCGATGGGGGAGGCGTTGGCAACGTTCCCGCCGAGGGTGCCCTGGTTGCGAATCTGCAGGGAGCCCAACCGATTCAATAAATCGGCAAAGGCGGGAAAGTATTTGCGCAGAAAGGGCTGTGCGTTGCTGTAAGTGACGGCGGCGCCGATGATCAACTGTTCCGGGGTGTCGATAACCTGGGTCAGCTCCTGCACCCGGCCGGTATAGATCAGGGTATCCGGTTGCGCCAGTTGTTGGGTGAACTCCAGACCGAGGTCCGTGGCACCGGCTACCAGTCGCGCCTGGGGGTGCGCTTCCAGTAGCCGGGCCAATGCGGACACCGATCCCGGCAGGAAGAATTGCACGTTCTGCTGCATGGCTTCACTGCCGGTGTCACCCTGGTCGTCCATCGGGTCACCCTGTAACGCTTGCAACTGTTGCACCACATCAGCCTGCTGCTGCCGGAAATGATCGTCAGTGCTCGCCAGTGCCTGCTGCGCTGCCTCAATAATAGGTTGGTATCCGGTACAGCGGCAGAGGTTGCCGGACAGGGCCAACTCAATGCCGTGGCGATCGGCGCTGGCGGTGCCCTGGCCCACACTCAACCACCAGGCCAGCAGCGACATCACGATACCCGGCGTGCAAAAGCCGCATTGGGAGCCGTGGCAGTCCACCATGGCCTGTTGTACCGGGTGCAGGCTGTCCCCTTGCTGCAGGTGCTCGATGGTGATCAGTTGCTTGCCGTGCAGGCTGGCCAGGGGCGTGATGCAGGCGTTCACGGCTTTGTAATGCAGAGCGCTTTGCTGGCCCTGGGGATGCAACTCATCCCACACCTCACCCAACACCACCGTGCAGGCGCCACAGTCCCCGGCGGCACAACCTTCTTTGGTCCCCACTTGCACGAGCACAGTGCGCAGGTACTGCAATACGCTCATTGATGGAGCCACCGCATGCAGCGTCACTGTCTGATCGTTAAGCAGAAATTGAATCACAGCTGCGTTCCCTCGGCAGAGTTCAGGCCCGGTTCAGGACGGTTGCGGAGCCAGTACAGCATAAAGAGTCACCCTTTAATATATTGATAGTAATGCAGTTTTTGGATTCGGCAAGGTTGCTGTCCGGATTCGCTCGTGGCCTGATCAGGGTGGCCGGGGGATTCGGAAAAACCTGTCCAACTGGACAGGTTATTGCATATTGTTTGCCAACGCTGACCCTCTCGTCAATAAAAACCTAACCAAGTGGTCAGAATATTCAAACCCCAGATAAGCCTGTTCACGGGATGGAAAGAGCATGAATTCAGACTCAAAACTTGAAGATTTGCCGGTGGCGTCGGCGCAGGGCGGCCTGCCCATGCCCTCCCGCCTGGCATTGCGGGGCATCACCAAACAGTATCCCGGTTGCCTGGCCAACGATCGGGTGGACCTGGATATCAAACCGGGGCAGATCCATGCACTGTTGGGGGAAAACGGTGCCGGCAAGAGTACGCTGATGAAGATCATCTATGGCCTGGTGAAACCGGATCGGGGGCAGCTGTACTGGCGCGGCAATCCCATGCAGATTGCCGACCCCAGCCACGCCCGCAGCCTGGGCATTGGTATGGTGTTCCAGCATTTCTCCCTGTTCGAAACCCTGAGCGTCACCGAAAACATCGCCCTGGCCCTGGGGACCCCGGCCCGGGAAATGAAAACGCTGAGCCGCAAAATTGCAGACGTGTCGAGGAAATACGGCATGGCGCTGAATCCGGAACGTCTGGTGCACACCCTTTCCATCGGCGAGCGGCAGCGGGTGGAAATCGTGCGCTGCCTGGTGCAGGACATCAAGCTGCTGATTCTGGACGAGCCCACGTCCGTGTTGACCCCACAGGAGGTGGACACCCTGTTTGTGACGTTACGGCAACTGGCGGAGGAAGGCTGCAGCATCCTGTTCATCAGTCACAAGCTCAATGAAGTGCAGGCCCTGTGCGATGGGGCCACGGTGCTGCGCGGAGGCCGGGTGTCCGGCAGTTGTAACCCGCGGGTGGAAACCCCCAGCAGCATGGCCCGCATGATGGTGGGGGATGACACGCCCATCGCCACGGAATACGTGAAAGTGGAAGGCGGGGAGCCGTTCCTGACCATCCATGGCCTGAACAAGCCCACCCACGATCCGTTCGGTACGCATCTGAAAAACCTGCAACTGCAGGTGCGCAGCGGTGAGATTGTGGGAGTGGCCGGGGTGGCCGGCAATGGCCAGGAGGAATTGCTGGCGGCCCTGAGCGGTGAGGAACCGGTGCGGGAGGGGGATTGTATCCGTCTGGCGGATCAGGCAATCGGACACCTGCCACCGGATCAGCGACGGCGCCTGGGGGTGGCCTTTGTGCCGGAGGAACGCCTGGGCCGCGGCGCGGTGCCCACCATGAGCCTGCGGGATAACGGCCTGCTGACCGGCTTTCTGCAGGGCCTGGTGCAAAACGGCATGGTGCAGACCCAGAAGACCGAGGCCTTTGCCCGCAGCATCATTGATCGCTTCAAGGTAAAAGCCGGCGGCACCCACAGCCAGGCCAAAAGCCTGTCCGGCGGCAACCTGCAAAAATTCATCATCGGCCGGGAGATTCTGCAGAATCCGAAGTTGCTGATCGCCGCTCACCCCACCTGGGGAGTGGACATCGGCGCGGCGGTGGCCATTCATGAGGCACTGATTCAGTTGCGGGATCAGGGTGCAGCGATCCTGGTGGTGTCCGAAGACATCGACGAGCTGTTCCAGATTTCCGACCGTATCTGTGCGATCTGTCATGGCGAGCTGTCGCCGTTACGGGCCACAGCGCACACCACCATTGAACAGGTGGGGCGCTGGATGGCCGGGGATTTTGTGGAGGACGCCGCATGATCAAGATGGAACCGCGGCAGGAATCCTCGCCCTGGATGCCCTATGTGTCGCCGTTGCTGGCCGGTGTGCTGACCCTGGTGACCGGCGCCATTCTGTTTGCCGCCCTGGGGCAGGACCCGCTGTTTGCGTTGAAGACGGTGTTGATCACGCCCATCTCCGATGCCTATGGCGTGGGTGAGTTGTTTGTGAAGGCCGGCCCGATTTTGCTGTGTGCGCTGGGGCTGTCGGTGGCCTATCGGGCCAACGTCTGGAACATCGGCGCTGAAGGACAACTATTGATGGGGGGACTGGCCGGCAGTGCCCTGGCGGTGCAGTTTACCGACAGTGAGGGCTTATGGCTGCTGCCGGCGGTGCTGCTGTGCGGCATGGTGGCGGGCATGTTGTGGGCAGCGCTGGCAGCCCTGTTGAAGACCCGCTTCAACACCAATGAAATCCTCACCACCATCATGCTCAACTACATTGCGTTCAACCTGTTGCAGTACTGCGTGCATGGCCCGTTAAAAGATCCCCACGGCTTTAACTTTCCCGAGTCGGCCATGTTTGCCGATGCCGCCCGCCTGCCGTTGTTGATGGAAGATGCGCGGGTGCATCTGGGCATCATTCTGGCGCTGGCCGCCGCGGCCGCGGTGTGGGTGCTGTTGGGGAAAAGTTTTCTGGGCTACCAGATTCAGGTGCTGGGCCGGGACAGCCGGGCCGCGAAAATGGCCGGTTTCAAAGAAAAGCGGCTGGTGTGGCTGGTGTTGTTGCTCTCCGGTGGCCTGGCAGGCCTGGCCGGCGTGGGGGAGGTGGCCGGCCCCATCGGTCAGTTGGTGCCGCAGATTTCCCCGGGTTATGGCTACGCTGCCATCATCGTGGCGTTCCTGGGGCGTCTGCATCCGGTGGGCGTGACCCTCGCCAGTATCCTGATGGCACTGTTGTTCATGGGCGGCGAAATGGTGCAGATCGAATTGAATCTGCCGCTGGCGCTGGTGGGGATGTTCCAGGGCATGCTGCTGTTTTATCTGCTGGCCTGTGACGTGTTGATTTTGTATCGCATTCGCTGGGTGAGTCAGCCCGCAACACAAACGCTGTGAGGTTGTGATGATGGATATTGAATTGGTGAACAATGTTTTGCAGGCGGCGGTGCGTACTGGTACGCCGTTGTTGTTGGTGGCGCTGGGGGAAACCGTGGCGGAAAAAAGCGGCGTGTTGAACCTGGGGCAGGAAGGCATGTTGCTGGTGGGAGCAGTGGTGGGTTTTATCACCACCCTCACCACCGGCAGCCTGTTCTTGGGATTTATGGCGGCCCTGGTGGCCGGGGTATTGATGTCCATGTTGTTCGGGGTACTGGTGCTCAAACTCAATGCCAACCAGTATGCCACCGGCCTGGCGCTGACCATCTTCGGCACCGGTCTGTCCGCCTTTGTGGGGGCCGGTTATGTGGGGCAGCCGGTGACCGGGCTGGAGCCCATCGCCATTCCCTGGCTCAGCGACATTCCCGTGATCGGCAATGCCCTGTTCAACCAGGATCTGATGGTGTATCTGTCGTTCCTGGCCACGGCGGTGTTGTTCTGGTTTTTCAAAAGCACCCGTGGTGGCCTGATTGTGAAAGCGGTGGGGGAAAGCCCGGATTCCGCCAATGCCATCGGCCTGCCGGTGTTGCCCACCCGGTATCTGGCGGTGGCCTTTGGTGGCGCCATGGCGGGGGTGGCCGGTGGCTATCTGTCACTGGCTTATACGCCCCTGTGGGCTGAAAACATGAGCGCCGGGCGGGGCTGGATTGCTCTGGCACTGGTGGTGTTTGCCAGCTGGCGCATTGAGCGGGTGATGCTGGGGGCCTATCTGTTCGGCTTGGCCAGCATACTGCACCTGGTGGCGCAGGGCCTGGGCTTCTCTTTTCCGCCCAACTTGCTGGCCATGCTGCCCTACGTGGCCACGATTCTGGTGTTGGTGATGTTGTCCAGCAACCCGGCCCGCAACAAACTGTACGCACCGGTGTCCCTGGGGCAGCCGTTCTTCAAATCAACCTGATGGGTAATACGACGTTGGAATCAACATGAGCAGACTCTGGATCAAAAACCCGCTGGCGTTGCTGGCACCCGCAGAGGCCGCCGGTGGTCTGGTGGTCGAGCAGAACCGGATTGTGGAGTGGGTGCCCCGGGGGGGCGAGCCAGCCACCCCCTGTGAGCGCGTGTTTGACGCCCGCGAGCACGTGGTGACGCCGGGCCTGGTGAACTGCCACCATCATTTCTATCAGACCCTGACCCGGGCCCTGCCGGCGGCGCTGAACCAGGAACTGTTCCCCTGGCTGCAGAGCCTGTACCCGGTGTGGGCGGGGTTGACGCCAAGAATGATTTCACTCTCCAGCCGTTTGGCTCTGGCGGAGTTGATGTTGTCCGGCTGCACCACCGCTTCGGATCATCACTATCTGTTCCCCCAGGGGCTGGAGCAGGCCATTGATCTGCAGGTGGAAGCGGCCACTGAGTTGGGTATCCGGGTGGTACTGACGCGGGGTTCCATGAGCCTGGGCCAGGACGACGGCGGTTTGCCGCCACAATCGGTGGTGCAAAGCGAAGCAGAGATTCTGAACGACAGCGAACGCCTGATCAAAACCCATCACCAGAGCGGAGCCGGGGCCATGGTGCAGATTGCCCTGGCCCCCTGTTCACCGTTTTCCGTGACGCCGGACATCATGCGGGCCAGCGCGGAACTGGCCCGGCGCCATGGGGTGTGCCTGCATACCCATCTGGCGGAAACCCTGGATGAGGAAGACTTCTGCGAGCGCCAGTTTGGCCTGCGCACGGTGGACTACCTGGCGTCCGTGGGCTGGCTGCGGGCCGGCACCTGGCTGGCCCACGGCATTCATTTCAACGATGAGGAGATCCAGCGCCTGGGGGCGGCCGGTGTCGGCATCAGCCACTGCCCCTGTTCCAATATGGTGTTGGCGTCGGGCATCTGTCGCACCCTGGAACTGGAAGCCACCGGTTGCCCTGTGGGCCTGGGGGTGGATGGCTCCGCCTCCAACGACGGCTCGAATATGATCGGCGAAGTGCGCCAGGCCATGCTGCTGCAGCGCTTGCGTTATGGTGCTGCGCAGGTCAGTCACCTGGATGCCTGGCGTTGGGCCACGGTGGGCGGCGCGCGGGTGTTGGGCCGCACCGACATCGGTACGCTGGACATCGGGCAGCAGGCGGACCTGGCCCTGTTCAAGCTGGACGAGCCGCGTTTTTCCGGCAGCCATGAACCCCTGGCGGCGCTGTTACTGTGTGGTGCCCATAAAGCGGATCGGGTGATGGTGAACGGGCACTGGACGGTGGAGGACGGTTGCATCACCGGACTGGATCTGGCGCAGTTGATGGCGGATCATGGGCAGGCGGCGCGGCAGTTGGTTGCCCGCTGACAGGCCATCAACAAATACCTGCAATACGAGTAACGAGTAACCCCATGCCCCCACGTACACCCGATCCGTTTGCGTTTCTGACCCGTGATACCCTGCTGCACATGGGGTTGAACCCGGTCACCGAGCGGGATTGGGTGGCGCCGTTTTCGGCAGCGGAATTTGCACGCTTTCACCAGCACAAACTGCGTCTGCTGGCCGCGGGTGAACACACACCGGATTCGGCCCAGCCAGTGTTGGTGGCGGCGCAGGCGGCTGCTGCCGTGGGGGAGTGTCGGCAGGCATTGCAGCAGCATCTGCAGCGGGATCATGGTGCCGCGATGGATGCCTGTGGCATTGCGTTCAAGCAGGCGCCGGCATCGGATGCGACGGTGGATCTGCAGGACATGAGCCTGTGGCTGCCCGATGATATTTGTATTTTGCAGCTCAATACCGGCGGGGATTATGTGCTCACCGCGGCGGCGGTGTTCTGCCCCAGTCTGTGGCTCCCGGCCGATAAAATGAATAAAACCCTGGCGGACATTCATCATCCCATTCCGGAATTTGGTCAACGTTTGTTGCCGTCAGTGAATCGGTTTTTTCATCATCTGAAAGTGGGGCGGCCGGTGGTGCGGTTTAACTGGGCGATTCAGGTGGGGGATGCACTGGCGCGCCTGCCGGGGCAGGTTGCCCGCAAGGAAGGCCCGTTGTTTTATCGCAGTGAGCGGCAGTCGTTGTTGCGTTTGCCGGACAGTGGTGCGGTGGTGTTTCTGATTCGTACGCAGTTGTGGTCGTTGGCGGAATTGGATGAGATCAGTGGAGAGGTGAATCTGTTGCAACGGTTGCTGCGGCATATTGACCGTCTGTCGCAACCCGAGCGTGATTACAAAGGAATATCAAACAGCCTTCTGACCACGCTCGAGCAATTCCGTACGGGATACACGGGATAAGTGTGCCGGAGTGAGAGCAGGGCGTTAGCCCGCCGCCAGTTGTTTCTGTTGCCATTGGGCACAGTAGTGCGCCCGTTCTACTCCAATTTGAATCAGCTCGTCCAGCAGACGACGATACTGTCTCATATGGCGGGGAACCAGCCCCCGTTGTTCAATGTCACTGAGTTGCCGTTGCACGCGTGCATGCCTGTCTGAAAATACAGCCAGACCGGTTTGGAAGTTTACTGTGTCCATGTGCTTCACCCTGTATTAACGGCCTATTGATGATTACCTGATGTTTACGTGAACTGTTGCCGCCGTACGTTGTACTCCGAACCCGGGTGCCAAACAATGCGACAGGTCAGGGTAATCCGGTCAAAATCCGAAATTGATTGGATGCCGGGTTCGCCAAAACGGATTTGACAGGAACAAGGCTCAAGGAAAACAGGATGTTATTTGCCGCTGGCTAAAAAGCGCCCGGAAGGCTCAGGGATTATTACACTTTGTTGATGAAGTGTTGCAAAAGGTAATGTGACATTTGTGTTTCTTTTGTGTGTCAGCTTGATGGGATACAGCTTTCAGTTTCAGGTCATCCGTCAATCAGACAAGCGTTTATTCAATATCGAGCAACCACTGGATCAGCAGTTTCGCCACGAACCCGATCATGCCCAGGGTCAGCACCAGGAACAAAACAAAGGTGCCAAAGCGACCGGCTTTGGATTCCCTGGCCAGTTGCGCCACGATGAACACCATATACAGCATGAACGCCGCCAGGCCGATGGTAAGACCGAAACTGGCGATCTCCTGTTCGCTGAAACCCATTACCGTGTTCATGGCATGTCCTTGGCCCGGGGGGGCAGGTGGTCGGCATTCACTGCATCCCGGTAGGCGTGCCAACTGGCGTGACCCAGTACCGGAACCACAATGATGCTGCCCGCCATGGCCAGCAGCCCCAGCATGGAACTGGCCATGATCAGTAACGCCCACAGCGCCATGGGCAGGGGGTTCTGCATCACCACCTTCCAGCTCACCAGAACCGCATCCAGGATCGGAATCTTGCGATCCAGCAGCAGGGGCAGGGTCACCACGGTGGAAGCAAACACGGGGGCCGCCAGGGCGATGCCCATGACCCACCAGGCTTCAAACAGATGGTTGTCGGCGGCCAGCACCACATAGCGCAGAAAATCCTCCGGCCGGTTAACGGGGTGCTCGGCAAACAGGGTGATGAAGGCGGCGGAGGTGAGTACCCAACCGGTGCCGGACAGGCACAGCAGCAGGCCGAACCTCACCAGCCTCCAATCGTGATGGGGCCGCCCGCGCCAGCTCCACCAGGTGCGGAATACCAGCCCCAGGGTGGCCGGCCGCCCCTGTTCCAGGGCCTGGCTCACCGCGTACAGCCCCACCGCCACCACCGGTGCCACTGCCAGGAATCCGGTGAAGGCGCCTGCCAGCAACCAGAACTGGTCGTAGGCCAGCAACAACAGCAGGAAGCCGAAGGCCGCCACGCCCGCGCCGTGCAGTACGCCGATCACGGGAGCCCGCTTGAAGTCCTGCCAGCCGGCCTGCAGCCAACGCCAGGGCGCCTCCAGCGTCAGCGTCTGTATTTCCACCTCAGAAACCGCAGTTGTTTTCATTGGAATGGTTCCGTTCCCCGGGTACTGGTCGCCATAGACTGCGTTTAGTCTACTGCAAACCGTCAGATGCGCACCAAGTTAATGCCTGGTGCGGGTCCGTGCTCCGCTAACGCACGGTTTACATCATGACTCAGGGACGCAAGTTGTTGCAAATCAAGCTCTTGTCCAATTGGTCAGATTCTTGCTTTGCTGAAACCTGTCCAAATAGACAGGTTTTCCGTCAACTCATACTACTGGAGCATTCTCAGCATGAATTTCAAGGGGATAACACGTCACTTCGTGGGGCTGCTGGCCATCCTGGCCGCGGCTGCAGGCATCAGCACTCAAGCCCACGGGGAGGAACCGTTTAAAGTGGGGTTTGTTTATGTGGGCCCTATTGGTGACCACGGCTGGAGTTATCAGCACGACCAAAGCCGCATCGCGTTGGAAAAACATTTTGGCGACAAAGTGAAAACCACGTATGTGGAAAACGTGCCGGAAGGGGCGGATGCCGAGCGGGTGATTCGCAACCTGGCCAAGTCCGGCAATCAGGTGATCTTCACCACTTCGTTCGGTTTTATGAATCCCACGGCCAAGGTGGCCAAGCAGTTTCCCAAGGCCACCTTCCTGCACGCCACCGGTTACAAGCGCAGCAAGAACCTGGGAACCTATATTTCCAAAACCTACGAAGGCCGTTATGTGGCCGGTTATGTGGCGGCCAAGATGACCAAGAGCAACAAGGTGGGATACATTGCCTCGTTCCCGATACCGGAGGTGATCCGCGACATCAATGCCGTGCAGCTGGCGTTGAACAAGTACAACCCGGATGCCGAGCTGAAAGTGGTGTGGGTGAACACCTGGTTTGATCCGGGCAAAGAGGCGGACGCCGCCAACGCCATGATGGACCAGGGAGTGGACGTGATTCTGCAGCACACCGACAGTCCGGCCGCCATGCAGGCAGCCGAGCGCCGGGGCAAATACGCGGTGGGGCAGGCCTCCGATATGTCGCGCTTCGGTCCCAACGCGCACCTGATGTCTGTGGTGGATGACTGGGCCTGGTACACCATCCACACCGTGCAGTCGGTCATGGACGGCACCTTCCAGTCGGAGGATTTCTGGGGTGGCATGAAAGAGGATATGATTCAGGTTCCGGGATTTGGCCCGGCGGTACCGGATGACGTCAAGCAGCACGCACAGGGGCTGATTACGGGTATTATCGACGGTTCTTTCCACCCGTTTACCGGACCCATCAAGGATCAGTCCGGCAAGCTCACCGTACCGGAAGGCAAAGTGATGACTGACCAGGAGCTGGCGGGCATGAATTACTACGTGGAGGGAGTCGAAGGCTCTATTCCCAAATGACCAAGGTCGATAGTCTTTCTGCGGATGCAATTCCCGTCATATCCCTGGCGGGGTTGCGCAGCGGCGATGACGTAGAACGGCGGGCCGTGGCCGCTGCCCTGGGTCAGGCCTGCCGGGAGATCGGCTTTTTCTATGCGGTGGATCACGGGGTGGAGGCGGCGCTCAGTGATCGTGTCTTTGAGCAGTCACGGCGCTTTTTCCAGTTGCCTGTGGCGCGCAAAGAGATCCTCTCCATCCGCCAGTCGCGGCATAACCGTGGCTATATCGCCCTGGCGGATGAACGCCTGAATCCGGAGCAGGGCGCGGACCAGAAGGAGGCCTTCAATATCGGGGTGGACCTGCCGCTGGATCACCCGGATGTGGTGTCCGGCAAGCCGTTTCGCGGGGTCAACTACTGGCCGGATCTGAGCGACTGGAAAGCCGATATGCTGGCCTATTTCGATGCCTGCCTGGCGGTGGGCCGGCTGTTGCATCGGGGCTTCAGTCTGGATCTGGGTTTGCCGGAGACGTATTTTGACCGTCATCTGGTGGAACCCATTGCCACCCTGCGCCTGTTGCGTTATCCACCGCTGCCGCCGGGGGCCAGCACCCCACGTCTGGACGCCGGTGCCGGAACCCATACGGATTACGGCAACATCACCCTGCTGGCCACCGACACCGTGGCGGGGCTGCAGGTTGCCAATCGGCAGGGGCAGTGGATCGATGCCCCCTATGTGGAGGGAGCCCTGGTCTGCAACATCGGCGATTGCCTGATGCGCTGGACCAATGATCTCTACGTGTCCACGCCGCACCGGGTAAAGGCGCCTGCCCACGAACGCTATTCCGTTGCCTTCTTCCTGGAAGTGGACCCGGATGCGGTGGTGGACAGCCGGGACCTGTTTCCGCAGCAGGCCGCCAAATACCCTCCCATCACCTGCGCCGACTACCTGGCCCAGCAACTGAACGCCACCTACGGCTATCGCAAACCTGCACCCTAATCACCCATAGAGCACCGCCGGGGCGCCAAATGTAGGCGCCCTTTTTCGTTCTGGTCCGTCCTGATCGCGGGCGGTTTTCCCCAATCCGCCAAACGGGTCTAGATTGTTAGTAGGGGACAGAATCGTAAATGCTTAATTTTAAACTGGTTATGCAAACGAGGCAGGACGTCCCGGGTATTGAGAGGTAAAACCTGTCCAACTGGCCAACTTTTTGCTTTCTGCATTGCAACCTGACCATTTGGACAACTTTTAACTTTCATACAACTGACACATCAAGGGGATACTTAGCATGTTAAAGCAGTCTTTGGCCGCCGCTGGCGGAGCACTGGTTCTGGCTTCCGGTTTGATTTCCGCTAATGCACAGGCCGAAATGATTTGGAGCACCTTCAGCCTCAGCTACCTGAAAGGGGACCACTACAAAGTGGGTGACAAGGAGCGCGAGGTTCTCACTATTGAGCACGCCAGTGGCCACGACTGGGGCGATAACTTCTTCTTCATGGATCACTCCACTTTTGACGATGGTGTGGTCACCAACTACGGGGAGCTTTCCCCCCGCCTGAGCTTTTCCTACCTCACACGCCAGGATCTCAGTTTCAGTTTCGTCAAGGATGTCTTCATCGCCTCCACCTGGGAGATGGGCGACGTCTTCAACAATTATCTCTACGGTATTGGCTTCGCTCTGGATGTGCCCGGGTTCCAGTATTTCGGGGTGAATTTCTACAAAGCCAACAACGATCTGTGGGATGACGATGAGCAGGTCACCCTGACCTGGGGTCTGCCCTTCAGCCTGGGTGGCGCTGAATTCCTCTACGACGGCTTCCTGGATTACTCCACGGAATCCGACACCAATGCCAAGGAAATGAACTTCACGTCGCAACTGAAATGGAACGTGGGGAAACTGGTGAACAGCAAGGCGCCGTTCTACCTTGGTATCGAATATGCTTACTGGAACAATAAATACGGTATCGATGGTGTCGACGAAAGGAATCCGAACCTGCTCGTGAAATGGCATTTCTAACCAGGAGGACTATCCCATGAGTTCGTCTCAATCGGATCTGATTTATCCGCTGGATGCGAGGCCTCCTTTCCTGGAGGCTACTTTCGCGGCCATACAGCATGTGCTGGCCAGTTTTGTGGGCATCATCACGCCCACCCTGATCATCGGCGGCGTGCTGGGGCTGGGGGAGCACATTCCCTACCTGATCAGCATGGCCCTGATGGTGTCCGGGGTGGGCACGTTCATTCAGGCGCGGCGCCCCCTTAAAGTGGGGGCGGGCATGATCTGTGTGCAGGGCACCAGTTTTGCGTTCCTTGGCTCCATTCTCGCGGCGGGATTCATCGCCAAGGGCAAAGGGGGCGGGCCGGATGAAATTCTGTCGCTGATTTTCTGCATCTGCTTTCTCGGTGCGTTTATCGAGATTTTCCTGAGCCAGGTGATGCACAAACTGAAGCGGGTGATCACGCCGCTGGTTACCGGCATTGTCATCACCATCATCGGGGTGAGCCTGATCAAGGTGGGCATGACGGATCTGGCCGGGGGGTTCAAGGCCAAGGATTTTGGTTCGTTGGAAAATCTGGGGCTGGGGTTGTTCGTGCTCACCCTGATCATCCTCCTCAATCGCTCGAGCAATCAGTGGCTGCGCCTGACCTCCATTGTCATCGGCCTGGCCGCCGGATTTGTGGTGGCCGGCTTGATGGGGAAACTGAATTTTTCCCACCTGGGTAGCCTGCCCCTGGTGAGCATTCCGGTGCCGTTTAAATACGGTTTCAGTTTTGATCTGTCGGCGTTTATTCCCATCGCCCTGATCTATGTGATCACCACCATTGAAACCACCGGTGACATCACCGCCAATTGCCTTATCTCCAAGCAGCCCATCGAAGGGGAAACCTACCTGCAGCGTATCAAGGGTGGCGTGCTGGGGGATGGTGTGAACTCGGCACTGGCGGCTGTGTTCAACACCTTTCCCAATACCACCTTCAGCCAGAACAATGGTGTGATCCAGCTTACCGGTATTGCCAGTCGCTATGTGGGTATGTTCATCGCTGCTTTGCTGGTACTGCTGGGAGTGTTTCCCATCATCGGCGGTGTGCTGCAACAGATTCCCAAGCCGGTGTTGGGGGGCGCGACCCTGGTGATGTTTGGCACGGTGGCTGCAGCCGGCGTGAAGATTCTCTCCGGGGAGGAACTGGACCGGCGCAAGATGCTGATCATGGCAGTGTCGTTCGGTGTGGGGTTGGGGGTTTCCATGGTGCCCAACCTGTTGGAGGTGATGCCCAAGCTGGTGCAGAACGTGTTTGGTTCCCCCATCACCACCGGTGGTTTGACCGCCAGCGTGTTGAACCTGATCCTGCCGGATGAAGCCGGGAAAGAGGGAGCTGAGAGTGAGGACACGCCGGCCGAGGTGAAAAAAGGTGAAACCGCGGAGGCCTAGAACGCCTCCAGCAAACAGAAACGATCCACATCCACCAGTCCCTGGTCGGTGATCTTCAGGTGGGGAATCACCGGCAGGGGCAGGAACGCCAACTGCAGAAACGGCTCCGGCAACACACAGCCCAGGTTGCGCACGGCGTCCCGCAGCCTGGTCAATTGAGCACGCACCTGTTCGTGGGGCTCCAGGCTCATCAAGCCCGCCAGGGGTAAGGGTAACTCGGCAACGATGTGGCCGTCGACGCAGATGGCGAATCCGCCACCGATGCCAATGAGGTGATTGACGGCGCGCGCCATATCCTCGTCGTTAGCGCCCAGCACGCACAGGTTGTGGCTGTCGTGACCCACGGAGGAGGCCAGGGCGCCGCCCTTGAGCCCAAAGCCCTGGACGAAACCTCGACCGATATCGCCGCTGTGACCGTGGCGCTCCAGTACGCATATTTTGAGGATGTCCGCCGCCGGGTCCGCCTGATACTCCGACTGCCGCACCGCTACCGGCAAGGTGCGGTGCTCGGTGATGATGCTGCCGGCGCTGACGCCGATCACCGGTACCGTCACCGTGCCGTCGCTGTGTTGTGCGGGTATCTTCAGATCTGTGGCCTGGACCGGTGCCCGTTGCACGCTGTTCAGCCCCACCGCCGGCACCGGGGTGCGTTGTGCAAACAGTTCCTGTGTCACCGGGCGGCCGGCGCTGATGACGCTGTGCACCTGGCAGGTGTCGTAATCGGACAGCAACACCAGGTCGGCCCGCTTGCCCGGTGCCACCAGGCCCCGGTCGCGCAAACCGAAGGCGCGGGCTGCTGACCAGGTGGCGGCACGATAGGCATCGTCCGGGGCAATGCCCAGTTCAATGGCGCGACGGATCAGAAAATCCAGATGGCCTTGCTCGGCAATGTCCAACGGGTTGCGGTCGTCGGTACAGAAGCACATGGCGTTGGAGGTTTTGGCGTTCAGCAGCGGGGCCAGGGCCTGCAGGTCCTTCGACACCGTGCCCTCGCGGATCAGCACATGCATGCCTTTGCGTAATTTCTCCCGGGCCTCGTCGGCGCTGGTGGTTTCGTGGCAGGTGCAGATACCGCAGGCCAGATAGGCGTTCAGGTCTTTGCCCCGCACCAGGGGCGCGTGGCCGTCGATGTGCCAGCCCTGAAACGCCGCCAGCTTCTCCACCACATCCGGTGCCTTGGCCAGCAGACCGGGATAGTTCATGAATTCCGCCAGGCCGATCACACTGGGGTGATCCCGCAGGGCCACCAGATCATCCGCTTCCAGGCGGGCCCCGGCGGTTTCCAGGTGGGTGGCCGGCACGCAGGAAGACAGTTGCACCCGCAGATCCAGGCAGGTCTGTTCGGCACAGCGCATGAAATAGCGAATGCCATCGGCCCCCAGCACGTTGGCAATCTCGTGCGGGTCGCAGATGGCGGTGGTGGTGCCCCGGGGCAACACGCAGCGATCGAATTCCAGTGGCGTTACCAGGCTGGATTCGCAATGTACATGGGTGTCAATGAAGCCCGGCACCACCACCAGGTCGTGGCCGTCGATCTCGGTTTGGCCCTGGTAGGATTCGCAGGTGCCGACAATGCGGTCGCCGCAGATGGCGATGTCACCGGAGACCAGCTCGCCGCTGATGACGTCCAGAAAGCGGGTGTTGCGAATCACCAGGTCGGCGGCAATGCGGCCCAGGGCCTGATCGATATAGCGGCCCACATCCTGGCGTTGACGGGTACGGTCATTGGCTTGGGACATGGGGCCACCTCATCACTATTCCGGCATCAGTTTATGTATAATGCCGTAAAGTATACCCAGTGCCAGTGGATCTGCCCACTGGCCGAAGGGCGAGGCACCGCACGGTAAGACACCGCAAGGCAATGCAAAGTCATGCAAAGGAAGTTCGGATACAGATGATGTTAATGGAAATCGGGTCACACCGCGCCGATAAGCCCGGCGGCAGAATCCGCCAGAAGAATGAACAGATTATTATTGCCGCAGCGGAGGCAGAGTTTGCGGCCAATGGTTTCAAGGGCGCCACCATGAACAACATCGCCCTGAAAGCCGGCTTGCCCAAATCCAATATTCATTATTATTTCAAGAACAAACTGCAACTCTACATTGAAGTGCTGATCAATATCATCGACCTGTGGGACAACGCGCTGAATGAATTGGATGCGGATTCAGAGCCGGCCGCAGCGTTGCGGGAGTACATCGCGGCCAAGATGCGCTTCTCCCGCGAGTATCCTCTGGCATCCCGGGTCTTCGCCAAAGAGATCCTGTCCGGCGCACCGCGCATCAAACAGTATTTCAGCAGTGATTATCGTGAGTGGTTTCTGCGGAAAACGGATGTCTTCAGTAAGTGGGCCGAGCAGGGCAAGATCGATTCCATCGACCCTGCCCACATTGTGTTTCTATTGTGGAGTTCCACTCAGCATTATGCGGATTTTGAAGTGCAGATTGCTGCGGCCCTGGGTAAGAAATCCCTCAACAAAAAAGATTTTGATGAAGCCACTGATGCGCTGACCAAAATCATCATTCGCGGCATCGGCTACCAGGGCTGAAGCCACCGGGTCAGCGTTTGCCGCCGCTGTACAGGTAGTAGCTGGCGTCCTCTTTGCCCTTGGCGGCGTACATGGCGATGTCAGCGGCGCGGGTCAGGGTCACTTCGTTCTCCCCATCCTGGGGGTACACAGCGATGCCGATGCTGCAACCGATGTGGACATCGATATCTGCCACCAGGAAAGGTTCCTGCAAGCGTGTGGCCACTTGCTCGGCAATGCCGACGGCATAATCGGCGTTGCTGAGCTCCTCCACAATCATCACAAACTCATCACCACCCAGGCGTCCCACGGTGTCGTTTTTGCGGCGGGATTCCAGCAAACGCAGCGCTACCTGTTGCAGCAACTCGTCCCCTACCGCATGGCCGTACTGGTCGTTGATGGGCTTGAATTTATCCAGGTCGATGAACAGCAGCGCGCAGTGGCTGTGGTGACGCTGCGCCCGCAAAATGGCGGTATTGAGGCGGTCTGAGAACAGGCTGCGATTGGCCAGGCCGGTGAGGTTGTCGTAGTGGGCCATGCTCAGTAACTTCTGCTCCATGGCTTTGCGTGCACTGATGTCGGAAAACACCGAAACGTACTGGGTAATCTGGCCGGCATCGTTGGTGACGGTGCCGATGCTGGCCCGCACCGGGAGCAGGGTGCCGTCCTGGCAGGGCAATTCCGTGTCTCCCTGCCAGTGGTGATTCCGGCTCAGTGACTCTTCAATGAGGCTCTGTTCCGCCGGGTTGGTGGTGTGATAGAAGCAGGCTTCCTGCCCCAGCAGCTGCGCTGTGCCGAATCCGGTCATGGCCAGGTAGGAACCGTTGGCGGTGAGCACCCGACGTTGTGCATCGCAAATGATGACGCCGTCGCGACTGGCCTCCAGCACCGTGGCGGACAATCGCAGTTGCGCCTCCATCTTCTTTTCGTTGGAGCGGTCCACCACAAACGCAATGCCCTGGTGGCTGCTGCCATCCATCATGGTGCCTCCCACCAGAACCGGAATCGCATGGCCATCGCGATGGAAAAATTCCTTGGCGAAAGGCAGGCAGTAACCCTGCTCATTGATCTGGGCCAGGGCCCGCTCGTCGTCCGTCAGGTCGCCGGGGGTGAGCTGGCGCCAGTTGAGTTGGCCGTCGATCAGTTCCTGGCGGCTGTAGCCGAGGATGCTGAGAAAATAGTCGTTGCCATCGAAGATCTCACCATCCTGGCCCCAGATAATGATGCCAATGACGTTGGCCTCGTAGAGTGATTTGAACCGCAGCTGGCTGTCCCGCAGTTGACTTTCGGTGTCGTCTATTTGCCGTAACACGCGTTGAGAGATCAGGCCGACAAACAACAGGATGATGGTAACGGCACTCAGATTCACCCACAGCAGCACTTGCCTGATCCAGCGGGCGCCGCGGCTGAGTTCGCTGGAAAATTCAGTTTCAAACTGGTTCAGTGTGCGGTCCAGGGCGTTCAGTTGTCGCCCGTAAACGCTCAGGTCCGCCGTTGGGTTTTGCCGATGCAGAGCTGCGATTTTGTTGGCCAGTTGCAGTAGCTGATCAATTTGGGCATCTGCCTGGGTCCAGATGTTGATGGCGTTGCGCATGTGCTTCACATCACCAAAATAGACGAACAGGTCGATCATGTTGCGCACGTCGTTGGGGTGATTGCCGCCGGCCACAAAGCCCTCCCGTGCTGCCTCCCGGTCTGGCTCCTCCTGCTGCAGTGCCAGTCTCGCCCTGCGGTCCGCCAGGTTGACCTTGAGGGATTGGTGGAACTGTTGCATCAACTCTTCTGACGGATGTTCCAGGTAGCGATACAGCAGCAATACCGCGTCTTTCTGGGATTTGGCCCACAAACCCTCGCCGCGCACGTAGGCACGGATGCCGCTCATCAACTGAATTTGCAGGGTCCCCAGTGTGAATACGATCAGGCACACCACCAGCAGCATCCAGATGATGCGTTTGACTCGGCGTTTGATGGAGGGGAGGGCTGCCTGTCTGTCCCTGTTCTGCAAACCTCGATACCTGTATAGCGTGTGGGTGTCCGACAGCAGTAACTATGACGTAATTCGCTTTGAAAGCAAGCGTCCAGTGTTACCTTGCTCTGCGATCAACACCAGATGGACTGATAGATGGATATCATCTCGTCAATGGTGGGGACGCGGGGATTGTTACCCGGTGACCCCGAGGCCAGTGCCTGCTCTGCCATCAGCTCCAGTTTGGCAAAGTAAGCGTCTTGTTCGATGCCGAAGCCGGCAGGTGTGGGCACCTGGAGCTCGGTGTTCAGGTCCCGCAGCTCCTGCAGCAGTTTCCGGTTGGCAATCAGGACATTCTCACCGGGGGCGGCGATGCCCATGGCGCGGGCGCAATTCGCGTAGCGCTCAGCCGCGGAGGCGATGGAGAACTCGGTGACGCAGGGCAACAGCATGGCGTTGGACAGCCCGTGGGGCACGTGGAAGTGGGCGCCGATGGGGCGGCTCATGCCGTGCACCAGTGCCACCGATGCAGCAGAAAACGCGGCGCCGGCCAGGGTCGCACCCATCATCATAGCCTCGCGTGCCGGCTCATCCCGGCCGTCATGAAATACCCGCCGCAGGTTGGGGCCCAGTAATCCCATGGCCGCCAGGGCCTGGCTGTCACTGTAGGCGTTGGCTTTGCGGCTGACATAGGCCTCGATGGCGTGGGTCAGGGCATCAATGCCGGTATCCGCGGTTATGCGGGGCGGCGCACTGATAGACAGGGTGTAGTCCACCAGCGCTGCCACTGGCAGGAATCCCATGCCCACACAGAGCATTTTCTCGTCCACGGTGTCGTCGGTGATGATGGTGAAGCGGGTCATTTCAGAGCCGGTACCGGCGGTGGTGGGAATGGCGATCACCGGCAAGCCGGCCTCGCTGACGTTGCGGGGGAACTTGTAATCCCGCATGGTGCCGCCGTGACGGGCCAGGATGGCGATGGCTTTGGCGCTGTCAATGGGGCTGCCGCCCCCCAGGGCCAGCAGGCAGTCAAAGTCATCTGCCCGGGCTGCCACCACGCCGGCATCGATGGAGGTTACTGTGGGTTCTGGCACCGTATCGGCAAATACGCTGCTGCGCAGACCCGCCTCCTCCAGCACCGCCTGCACCCGGGTCACATAGCCCAGTTGCACCATCATCGGGTCGGTGATGATCAGGGGCCGCGAACAGCCCAGCTGACTCATGACAGACGCAACCGCTTCACAGGCGTTGCGCCCCACCTGCAGGATACGGGGTAAAATGATGGTGGCGGACATGGGGGCCGGCTCCTTGGTTGTTGTGCGTTCTTGTTATGAAGTCTGATCCATCTGTAATGCTCCCATTAAAATGGCGCCGTGGCCATGCAGAACGGCGCTGCCCATGATCAGGGAGGTAATCATTTTTTCCGCTTTGATACAGATCTGCTCCTGGCGTTCCGGTTGCTCGATGTATTCCATGGACAACTGGAACATTTCCCGGGTGATGGTTTCCGAAATGTCGTAAAGGCTGTCCTGACTCAGCTCCGGCATCAGCTTCAGTTCATTGATGTCATCCGCCATATCCCGGGCAAAGTCGTCCATCACCTTGCGCAGGGCCCGCCGCAGAATGGGCGAGGCGCCGTGCAGCTCCCGGATTCCCAGAATGAACGCATTGGGGTTTTCAGCCACGTAATCAAAGAACAGTTTTACGGTTTCCCGGTTGACCTGGGTGGCCCGGGCCAGGTTGAGGCGTGGGTTTTCCCGCCAGGAGGCGATGGGGGTGTGCGCCGGCACCACCGATTCCGCCGCCTTGCGTCGCAGCTCCCGCAGGGGCTGTCGGATCTGGTTGGTCATTTCTTCAATAATGGCCAGGCCCAGCTCGTCGAAGTCCTTGAAATGCCGATAAAAAGTGTTGGGGTTCAGGCCAGCCTCCCGGGCCAGCTCCCGCAGGCTTAAGGCGTTCAGGCTGCGGGTACTGGCGTTGAGCTTGAGGGCGGCCTCCATCAGCAGGCGCTTGCCCTGGGCCAGAACAGATTTGGGAAGGCTCATGAGTTGTCTATTCTTTATCCAATTGTATACAGCAATATGAAGAATTGTACCGGCTCTTGACCGCGAAGTATACGCTTGTATACTCTTGGTTCTGAGGTAGACGCTTGTCTACCTGGATTGAGTTTATCCGGGATTTGGCCGGCTCCCCCAATGGCGTCGGCGGCAACCAAACCATCATCACCAGGACTACAGCATGAGCAAGCAGTCAAAACAACACTATAAAGTAGCGATCATCGGCACCGGCTTCTCCGGCCTCGGCATGGCCATTCGTCTCAAGCAGCAGGGCGAGAACGATTTCATTGTGTTCGAAAAAGAAGCCGGAGTGGGCGGCACCTGGCGCGTCAATCACTACCCTGGCTGCGCCTGCGATGTGCCCTCCCATTTGTATTCGTTCTCGTTCGCGCCCAACCCCAACTGGAGCCGTATGTTTGCGCCCCAGCCGGAGATCAAGAAGTACCTGGAATACTGTGCCGATCACTATGGTGTGATGCCCCACGTCAAACTGAATAACGCCGTTGAGTCCGCCCGTTGGGATGACAAACAGCAGCTGTGGCAGGTGACTGACCAGCAGGGCAAACACTACAGCGCCGATTTGCTGGTGGCCGGTGCCGGTGGCTTGTCGGTGCCGTCCTATCCGAAGATTCCGGGTCTGGACAAGTTCGAAGGCAAGGCGTTCCATTCCCAGGATTGGGATCATGGCTATGACCTGAAGGGCAAACGGGTGGCGGTGATCGGTACCGGCGCGTCCGCCATTCAGTTTGTACCGGAAGTGCAAAAGCAGGCGGCGCAACTGGATCTGTATCAACGCACGCCACCCTGGATTCTGAGCAAGCCGGACCGGGCCATGAACTTCGCTGAAAAAGCCCTGTTCAAACGTTTCCCCAAAGCCCAACAGGCGTTGCGCGAAAAAATCTACTGGACCCTGGAAAGCCGGGTGTTGGGCATGTTGGTCAACCCGCGCCTGATGGCCATCGCCAAACGCTGGGCGCTGAATCACATCCGCAACCAGATCAGCGATCCGGAGCTGCGCACAAAAGTCACGCCGGATTACACCATCGGCTGCAAACGCATCCTAATGTCCGATAACTATTACCCGGCCCTGGATCAGTCCAATGTGGACGTGATCACCACCGGCATCCGCGAAGTCACCGCCAACAGCATCATCACCGTGGACGGGGAAGAACGCACAGTGGACGCCATCATTTACGGCACCGGTTTCAGGGCCACTGATCCCGTTCCGGCGGGCCTGTTCTTTGGTCGTGACGGGGTGGATATCGTGGACACCTGGCCGCAGGGGCCGGAGGCCTACAAGGGCACCACCGTGTCCGGCTTCCCCAACTTTTTTATGCTGATGGGGCCTAACACCGGGCTGGGTCATAACTCGATGGTGTATATGATCGAATCCCAGGTGAATTATGTGATGAGCGCGATGCAGTACATGGATAAAAAACGCATTCGCCAGATCGATGTGGCTCCCTCGGCCCAGGCGGCGTACAACCACCGCATTCAAAATAAACTGCAGGGCTCGGTTTGGAACAGCGGGGGTTGCCAAAGCTGGTACCTGCATCCGGTCAGCGGTAAAAACGTCACCCTGTGGCCCGGCTTCACCTGGCAGTTCCGCCAGCAAACCCGACGCTTCGATGCCGGAGCTTATCTGTTCAATGGCGCCCGGGAAGCAGCCACTGCATCCGTGCCCACTGCCGGCACTGCAACCGCCCAGGCCGTTCAATAGGTCATTCTCATTTCAACGGGGCACTCAAATTAAGCACTTATAAAAAGGGCATCAACATGAAAACATTCAAGAACAAAGTGGCGGCCATCACCGGAGCCGCCTCTGGCATCGGGCAGGCATTGGCACTGGAATTGGCCAGGGCACAATGTGATTTGGCCCTGAGCGACGTGGATGACAAGGGATTGGCAGAAACAGCCAAGCAAGCCACCGCGCTGGGTGTTAAAGTGACTACCGCCAAAGTGAACGTGGCGGATTGTGCGGCCGTTCACGCCTGGGCGGACCAGGTGGTGCAGGATCACGGCAAAGTGAATATGGTATTCAACAATGCCGGTGTGGCCCTGGGCGGCACCGTGGAAGACACCGATTATGCGGACTATGAGTGGATAGTCGGCATTAACATGTGGGGCGTGGTCTATGGTACCAAAGCCTTTTTGCCCTACATCAAGCAGGCGGGCGAAGAAGGGCATATCATTAACATTTCCAGCGTCTTCGGCCTGTTTGCCCAGCCCACGCAGAGCGGGTATAACATGTCCAAATTCGCAGTGCGGGGTTTTACTGAATCCCTGCGCCAAGAGCTGGATATCGAAGGTGGCAAGGTGTCCTGCACCTGTGTTCACCCCGGCGGTATCAAAACCAACATTGCCCGCAACGCCCGCATGAGCAACAGTATGGAAAAACTCACCGGTGGCGCCAGTGCAGAGAACATGCGGGATCAGTTTGAGGCCCTGTTCATGACCACTTCACAGAAAGCCGCCGCTGTGATCCTGGCGGGGGTGAAGGCGAACAAACGCCGGGTGCTGATCGGGCCGGATGCCCGGGTACTGGACCTGATGCAGCGGACGTTGCCGGTGGTGTACCAGCGTCTGGTGACCACCTCCTTCAAGTGGGCCGGACGTTAACCCGTTACCGCCAAAACGCCCGGGCTCAGCCCGGGTTTTTTGCATTGGCTAAAGCCGTTACAAAAAAGCAAGAAAAGCACGTTAACCACTGACTGGAAACCCAAACGCGAGGAGAACACCATGCACGGATTGATGATGGATTCACAACTTTCCATTTCATCCATTCTGCGTCATGCAGAAAAAGTGCATCAGCACTGTGAGATCGTCAGCCGCAAGCCGGAGGGCGGAATTTTCCGATACACCTACAAAGACGCCGGCAAACGGGCCCGGCGGGCTGCCAATGCCCTGGTCACGCTGGGTGTGCAGCAACAGGATCGGGTGGCCACCCTGGCCTGGAACAGCCACCGCCATTACGAATTGTATTTTGCCGTGTCCGGCAGCGGTGCCGTGCTGCATACGGTGAACCCGCGCCTGTTCCCGGAGCAGATCGTATACATCCTCAACCATGCAGAAGACGAAGTGTTGTTCCTGGACATCCAGTTCGTGCCGCTGATTGAAGCCATCCGCGATCAATTGCCTCGGCTGAAGCACATCGTGCTGATGGTGGACAAGGACAAAATGCCCGAGTCCAAGCTGGATCTGTTGTGCTACGAGGAACTGCTGGAGGCCGCCAGTGAAGACTATGAGTGGCCTGCGTTCGATGAGAACATGGCCGCCACCCTGTGTTACACCTCCGGTACCACGGGCAATCCCAAAGGCGTGCTGTACAGTCACCGCTCCACCGTGATCCATGCGCTGGCCTCGGTGAGCAACGATGCCCTGGGCGTCTGTAATCAGTCGGCGGTGTTGCCGGTGGTGCCCATGTTCCATGTGAACGCCTGGGGCGTGCCCTATGGTGCCACCGCCGGCGGTGCCAAACTGGTGTTGCCCGGGGCCGGCATGGATGGCGCGTCCCTCTATGAGTTGATTCACGGTGAAGACGTGTCGCTGCTGTTGGGTGTACCCACCGTGTGGCTGGGTTTGCTGCAATACTGTGATCAGCAACAGCTGACGTTAGCGTCGGTGCAGGAAGTGGTGATTGGCGGTTCCGCCGCGCCCATGTCCATGATCAAAGCGTTCCAGGAAAAGCACGACGCCTTCGTGATTCACGCCTGGGGGATGACGGAACTGTCGCCCATGGGTACCGTGAACAGCATGAATCGATACATGGCCAGCTTATCCCAGGAAGAGCGCTACCAACTGCAGACCAAGCAGGGGCGCCCCATATACGGTATTGAAATCCGCATTGTGGATGCCGAGAGCAAGGAGCTGCCCCAGGACGGCAAAGCCTTTGGCCGATTGCAGGTGCGCGGCCCCTGGGTCGCCAGCGGCTACTACAAACATGAGGATCAGTCTGACTGGGAAGACGGCTGGTTTGATACCGGCGACGTCGCCACCATTGATGCGCAGGGCTACATGAACATCGTGGACCGGGCCAAGGATGTGATCAAGTCCGGCGGTGAGTGGATCAGCTCCATCGACGTGGAAAACATTGCCATCGGCCACGAGGCGGTGGCGGAGTGTGCGGTGGTGGGCGTGCCCCATCCCAAGTGGGATGAGCGACCCTTATTGCTGGTGGTGCTGAACCCAGGTGCCAACTTATCCAAAGAAGCCATGCTGGAATACCTGGCCGACAAGATCGTGAAATGGTGGATGCCGGATGAAGTGTTGTTCGTGGATGAGCTGCCCCATACCCCCACCGGCAAGCTGCTGAAACGGGAGTTACGCAGTCAGTACCAGGATCTGTACACCCGGTAATATCAACTCCGCAAAACCAGGCCCGCAGCGCATAACAGCGGGCCTGGGCTTGCAACATGGCGCCCCGCCACAGAACAACGTCATGCTTTCACCTAACCGGAGCGCGTTCAGTGAACTAATCTTAGGGTGAGCTATCAACCGAATTATGGCCTGAACAATAACAAGAGGCAGCATAACCATGTTAGGCAGTAAGCGTCGTGCACAGACTCCGTCAACTTTGAAACTGCTGGCCCGCAGTGTCCGTTTCGACTATCTGGAGGCCATGCAGAAGCATCGCTATTGGCACGATAACGATCCGGTAAAAACGCATTTTTTCAATGCATTGCAGGCATTGTTCCCGGAAGGGGAACGGTTTTTCATGGACTCCGCCCGGGATGTGCGGGATGAGCTGGGTAAAGGCAACATTCCGCCGGCATTGCTGGAGCAGATCCAGCTCTTTATCCGCCAGGAAGCCATGCACGGGCGCGAACACGATAACTGGTCCGCTGCATTGATTGAGCTGGGCTACCCCGCCATGAAAATGTTTGATGAAAAACTCAGACGGGATAACGCCTGGTCCCGCAAGAACCTGGCACCCATTACCCGACTGGCCATGACCGCGGCCTCCGAACATTTCACTGCATCCCTGGCCCATTTGTTCATTTATCATCGCCCGGACCTGGTGGAGAAGGCCCGGTCCCCGTTTCGGGAGTTGTTGATCTATCACGCCCTGGAAGAGGTGGAACACAAAGCCGTGTGCTATGACCTGTATGAGCAGGCCCAGGGCGGCTATTGGAAGCGCGCCTCTGCCATGGTGTTTGTGACCGTGGATCTGCTGTTACGCCTGCGCAATCGCATGCAGTACCTGTTGCAACAGGATGGTCTGTGGGATGCCAAGCACCGGCGTGCCATGCGGGCATTGATCTGGGGCAAGGACGGCATCATGCGGGCGCTGGCCCCGTTCCTGCTGCAATATTTCCGGCCCGACTTTCATCCCTGGGAGACCGATGAGCGGCGCGATTTGAAAGAGCGTTTCCGGGAGGAAATGAACCACATTGAAGCGCTGCAGGAACCCTCGGCAGACGCGGCATGACCGCTACCAACTTACGCGCATGAAATAAAAAAGGGATGCAGTGCATCCCTTTTTCTATGGGTGATGATTCAGTTTTATCGGTAGGTATCCAGTAGCTTCGCCTGGACCTGGATGGCGCGGGTGAACTCTCCATGCATGCGTTCAATCATCTCCGCTACCGGCAGCACATCATCGATACCGGCACAGCCCTGCCCGGCGGACCAGACGGTTTTCCAGGCCTTGGCTTCATCGCTCACCGGCTTTAATTTGGTGCCGTAATCCACGTCACCGGGCTGGCCCAGTTTATCCATGTCATAGCCGTTGGCTTCCATGCTTGGGCGCATGAAGCTGGCGGGGATGCCGGATACGGCAGGGGTGTGGATGATGTCCTTGCTGCTGCAATCCACAATCATCTGTTTGTAGTCCGGTACTGCCTCGCTTTCGGTGGTATTGATGAAGCGGGTGCCCATATACGCCAGGTCAGCGCCCATCTGCAGGGCAGCGGCTACGTCCGAGCCACTGTTGATGCAACCGGCCAGCAGCAGTGTCTTGTCGAAAAAGCTGCGGATTTCCTGCACCAGGGCGAACGGGTTGGTGGTGCCGGCATGGCCACCGGCGCCGCCGCAGACAGCGATCAGGCCGTCCACACCGGCCTTGGCTGCACTTTCCGCATGGCGGCGGTTGGTCACGTCATGGAACACCACACCGCCGTAGCCGTGGACGGTGTCCACCAGATCTTTCACGGCCCCCAGAGAGGTAATGATAAGGGGCACTTCATGCTTCACGCAGAGTTCCAGGTCTGCCTGTACCCGGGGATTGGTGTGGTGAACAATCAGGTTCACACCGAAGGGAGCCGCTTTTTTACCGGTTTCCGCTTCAAAGGCTGCCAGTTCCTGTTTGATCTGAATGAGCCACTCCTCGAAGCCTTCGCTGGTGCGCTGATTAAGGGCCGGCAGGGTGCCCACCACCCCGTTCTTGCAGTTCTCAATCAACATTTTGGGGCCGGACACCAGGAACATGGGGGCGGCCACCACCGGTAACTTCAATCTGCCTTCAAAACTGCTTGGAATCGGCATGGGAATACACCTTACTCTCTGTAGATCAACGGATAAAAAGAATGGCAAGAATAGCATGTAAATCTTCTGTGCGGAAAAGCAGGAAACGCTACAATGGCGGTTTTGACCCCTTATTCACCTGTATCCGGACCGCAGTGTTCATGGCCATTGAATTCGAACGCAAACACCAGGGGCGCCACTATCAGGTGCGCAGTGCCGGGCGCACCCGGCGCCTCTACACCGACGGCGTGTTCCACAGTCAGTACAATCCGGGGCACCCGGTCACCGGCAGTGTCTGGGATCTGCTGTTCCTGCCCAGTCAATTCTATGCCCGGGAGGCGATCCAGCGGGTGCTGGTGCTGGGGGTGGGCGGTGGTGCCGTGATTCACATGTTGAACCGTTTTGTGCAGCCTACCCAGGTGGTGGGGGTGGAACTGAGCCCGCTGCATATCCAATTGGCCCAACGTTACTTCGACTTGAACTACCCCAACCTGGAACTGGTGCAAGCCAACGCCGTTGACTGGCTGATCGAGTATCAGGGGGAGCCCTTCGACCTGATCATCGACGACCTGTATTTTGAGGAGCAGGGCGAACCGCAGCGGGCCATTGCCGCCGACGCCAGTTGGTTTGATGTGTTGATGGAACACTTGAGTGAGGAGGGCGCGCTGGTGATGAATTTCGTCAACTACCGGGAGTGGCGCAACAGCGCCTATTTCTCGGAAGAGTTTGTGCGGGAAGGGTTCCAATCAGTGTATCAGTTTGCCACACCCACCTGTCACAACGCGGTGGTAGGCTTTTTGCGCAAGCCCACCGAAACCCGCATGCTGCGCCAGGCGCTGGTCCAAACCCCAGGCCTGAATCCGGAGCGCGCCGGTTGTCGCTTGCGTTATGCGGTCAAGAAGATAGCTTGAAGACTTTGAAGCTCTTGTCCCGGTGCAGGGTCTCGACGCTCTTGAAATAGGCCGGTGCAATGGTTTCCACAGAAATAAACTGATTCACCACCACAAAGGCCACGCCATCGTTTTTCAGATGATGGCGGGCGCTGCGGATGAATTTTTCCGTCAGATCCCGCTCCGTGTCGAAGCCTTTGTGGAAGGGTGGGTTACACAGCACCACATCGTACTGATGATGAATGCCGGCGGCACAGTCATCGGCAATGACCTCACCGTTGATGCCGTGGCGGGTGAAGTTGTCCTGGCAGCTCTGAATGGCCGCGGCGTTGTTGTCGGTGGCCACCACCATTTTGGCACCCAGTGCCCAGGCCATGATGCCCAGGTAGCCGTAACCACAGCCCAGATCCAGCACGGTGCCCGGGGCTTGGGTTTGCTGCACGTGTTCGGCAAAGGCGTCGATCAGCAGTTCGCTGCCCTTGTCGATTTTATTCCAGCCGAACTGGCCGGGCTTGCTGAACAGCTCCAGGTTGCGGCGTTCACCGATGCTCACGGTTGCCAGGTAATTGCGATCATCCAGGGGTTCCCCTGGGGCCTGGCAGGACAATTCCGCCAGTTTCAGCTGACGTTCCCCCTTGCTGACCTCGGCCTTGCTGCCCAGGTAATGCTCGGCCTTGCTGATGTAGGTCTTGATGCCCTCGTTTTTGTAGCCGCAGAGCAGGAACCTGCCGTTCTCATTCAGGTGTTCTGGTACCTGATTGATAATGTGGTGAACGATGGCCTTTTCCTTCGAAACCCGATAGGCAATCAGGTCAAAGCGTCCGCCCGGCTGGCGCAGATCCATGTCGTTAAATTGGCAGGACAGGTTACTGTCCATGGCCGCGTGGTAGACGTCGTAGCGGTTGGTGAGCAGGCTCAGGTTGTCGATGGTTTTGAGGGACAGCAGCAGCTTGCTGTCCAGGTGCTCATCGGCCACCAGCAGGAGGCGGCCGGAATAGTCCGGCAGAGCGTCACACAATAATTCCAGGGCGGGGTCCATCATGACAAACGTTCGATCTCTTCCTGATGTAGGGGGCGGTATTCCCCCGGTTGCAGTTGCGGGTCCAGCACCACGGGGCCGATGGCGGCCCGATGCAGGGCCACCACATGATTGCCGATGGCGGCGAACATGCGCTTCACCTGATGGTACTTGCCTTCATAGATGGTCAGTTCAACCAGCTGTGGTGCGTTCACCTGCAGGTTGGCAGGGCGGGTGCGCCTGTGTTCATTGCGCAACAGTATGCCTTCTGCAAAACGGGCTGCGGCGTCGTCGGCAATGGGGGCCTGCAGGGTGACCTGATACCGTTTCGGCATTTTATGTTTGGGTGATGTTACGCGGTGGCTCCAGTGTCCGTCGTCGGTCACCAGTACCAGTCCTGTGGTATCCAGATCCAGCCGGCCCGCCACATGCAGCTCGGACACATCCTCTTCGTCTGCGAACAGCGCGATCACGGTTGGATGTTGCGGATCGCTGTTGGCACAGACACAACCGACAGGTTTGTTCAGCATAAAATAACGTGGCCCGCGCGGTGCGATGCGCATGCCCCCCAAGCGAATATCCTGTTGTTCACTGACCGTTTGTTCGGGGCCTGCCGCGGGCACCTGATCCACCAGCACATCTCCGAGCTTAATGGCCTGCTTGGCTTCCTTGCGGGACAAACCGGAATAATTGCTTAGATATTTGTCAAGTCTCATGAATATTTGATGACAGAAAGCAGCGACTGATTGCACCTTAGTGTGTCAGGAAACCCGCTACTTCGTCTAGGTTGAGTGGGCTCAAGAACGTTTATTGTACGTCATTTAGACTGATTCGTTACATGATCTTTCAGAATCCTGAATATGGGGAATTTGGATGCAGGGAAAAACTCTCATGGGATCATGGGGCTTGCGCGATAAAGGTAAAGTTCACATCAGCTTTTGTGGAAAACTGCCACGCGGCTTTTCGTTTGCAGGTTCACAATCCCTCATTACACTGATCAGTATCAATTCACACACTGATTGGGAAGTCGGGGTGCAAAGACTAGGAGGGTGTTATGAACAACGTAAGATTTCTGGATTGGTTGGGGTCCGCCGCGTTCACCATCGCGTTGTTGTCTGTTTTACTTCTGTTTGTGCCCGGGCTGGTGCGTGCTGACGGCGTAATGCCCGCAGACGCTGACGATTTTATCGGTCGTGCCGACCTTTAAAAGACCGGGGAACGCCACAGGTTTCAGCAAGCAGTCTGAAACACTGTGGCACCTGCAAACCTTACTTGCTGCTTTTCCGCCAGCGTCCCACCAGCAATAACAATCCCAACATCAGCAGAAAAAACAGGCCGACACTGCCGCCGCTGGCCGCGGAATAATATTCTTCCTCCACCACAACGCTGTAGGCATCGTTGTCCCAATCCTGACTCTCCATATGCAGTGGTGTGGCAAGCGGTGATGTGGTGGTGATCAGCAGGTTGCCGCTGTCGGCGTCGTACAGTTGCACCGCCAGTTGGTAGCGGGCCGGGTCGAAGCCATAGTCCAGGGACAGGCGGCTCAGATAACGATCCTGGCTGCTGTAATCCTGCAGTCGGAAGTCCTGGCTGGTATTGATTTCGCGCCAATGGTCGTGGGGATCAATCAAGCTGATGCGGGCATACACCCAGCGGCTCTGCCCCGGTGCGTCTGCATCCACTTCTACGGTTATGTCAGTGAAATAGCCGTCCCGATCCTGATCACCGCTCAAGTCAAACGCCAGTTCATAAATGCTGATGCTGTGCAGGGCGGCGTTTTCCCGGCTGCTGTCTTCCAGATACAGGTCCGCCAGTTGCGGGTTGTCGGTGTTGCTGTAATGCAGCAGTTCGGCACCGGTGTCCGCGTCGTGGATGCTCAGACTCAATGTATATTGATCACTGGGATAGCCGTCGGTGAGCAGTACCCGTGCCTGGTAGGTATCGTTCCCGCTGGCGCCGTAAATCGTATACACCTCGGTCTGGAACAGGGTCTGCTGGTGTTCCCCTTGCAGTTCACCCACCACAAAAATCCGTTGGCTGCTGCGCAGTGTATCGATATCAAAGTTCACATCAAATTGATGGTAATAACCGTCACCATCGTGATCGCCCTGCAGGTCGAACCAGACGTCGTACACCGAGACGCTGGTGGTTGTGGCGGTGGTGTTGAGTGCGGTGGGCGTTGCTAAAGCATTCGCCGTGAGATCGGCAGCGGGTTTGGCGGGGTTGCTGATGATCTTGCCGCGGAACTTGCTGTTCGGGTCCGGACTGCTGGCGGTCTGGGGCTGTACCTGAGTCTGTGCCTGTGCCTGTGCTTGAGGCGCGCTGGCCAGTACCACCAGCAGGAATGTGACGATGATCAAGGCAATTTTATACATGACGGGGCTCCTCCATTTGCTCCTCATTACAGCCCGTCGCAGCTGAATTCATCCTGAATAGGGCGACGTTTACGGTTCAGGTCTGATTCAGTTAATGGGGCCTAGGATGGTGGGACATTCAACAAAAGGAGATTTCCTTATGTGGTACAAAAAGAGCATTCTCCCGGCTGCCGCGGTGTTGGTGGCGGCCACCACGTTCGGCGCCAATCAGGCTTACGCTTTGAATGATGATGAAGCGGCAGTGCTGGTGGGGCTGGCCGTGGGTACGGTGGCCGCGGTGGCGGTGAAGCATCATCGTGAACACGACCGTCGGGATTGGGAGCACCGGGAACGGTCCCGCTATGATGATCATCACCATGGCTATCGGCGGCAACCGCAACGGGTGGAGCATTACGTGATCCACAATCCTCCCAGCTACCGGGGCGATCGGCATCGTCATGACCGCTGTGATCACCCGGGCAAGCGCCACGGCCACAAACGCAAGGATTATGACCGTGGCTACAGCCGCAGTGGCTATGAATACGAATACGAATACAAAAAGCGGGTTCGGTTCTAGCACCCGGTGCAAGCCGGAAAGGAAGCCAAAGGCTTCCTTTTTTTATGGTTTATATTCCGGTTTTTATGGGATTGCATACCGTCAGCATGGCCTGCGGTGTAGGGCATGTGGTTAGAAAATGAGTTCTCCGTAACCTATACTGCAGCAAACCCAATCCGGCAAACCCGATCAAAAGTGATTCCGAACTGATGTTGTTGCAAGACCAGACACAGCGGTTGACCCCCGCTTCCCTGTCGGCTGCCCGTAGCTGGGTGAACCAGCTGTATGCCGGTTTGCACGACCGGTCCCGGCTCGAGCAATCCATAACCGGATTAGGAGAGCTGCTGGCAGGTGAGGTGGAGATGATTCGCATCACCTGTAAGGAGACGGACGCGGTATCTGAGTGGTGTCGTTCTGATTCTGCATTGCCCGCAGGCGGAATCGGGCAGTCTGGCCTGGACCGGCAGACGCCCTATCAGCACTTCCATAAGGACGGTTGCCTGTCGCTGTATACGCTGACAGGTGCCCCGCCCTGGCTTGTGATGACCCATGCCAGCGCCCGCTGTGAGGTGGTGCTAATGCTGCGGCCAAATCTGGACCCGCTGTGCCCCCGCGACTATGGCCCCCGCTTCTCCGACATCATGCTGTACACACTGCCGCAGCTGGCCCAGGTTAATGCCTTGCTGGGTAAGCTCAGGCAACCTTTGCAGCGGCTTGAGGTCACCCACTGTTTGCTGCAGCTGGTGCCGCTGCCCCTGGTGGTACTGAACCAGCACAGCCAAGTGGAAAGTGCCAACTTCACCACCTGCCGCCTGCTGCAACGGTTGCTGGCCGAGGCCGCCCCGGCACAGGCTGACACGCGGTTGGCAGCGGCCGACTGGTCCGGGTTGAAATTCGATTCCAGCCGCCAGCGGTTGACCTGTGACGGGGTGGAGCTGGCCGCCCGCTTCCTGTTCGAAGAGCAATGGGGTGCCTACCCGGTGCGCATCTACAGCCTGCCGGACAGCCGTCGCCATCCCCTGTTGAATGCAACCATCCTGGATTCGATCTATGGCCTCAGTGCGGCGGAGACGGCAGTGTGCCAATGGGTGTTGGCGGGGCAGGAACCCACCGATATCGCCCGCCTGCAGAACCGTTCCATTAACACCATCAAATCCCAGCTACGTTCCATTTATCGCAAAACCGGGGTGCAGACCACCGCCCAACTGGCCCGCCGCCTGTTTTTCAATCCTGCGTACTGGGTTGGGCGCCGCTGACATGGTGGGGTTGGCTGAGCGCCTGAGGCGGTTCGATGCGGAGGAGGGCGACTTGATCGCCCGGTTCTATGCCGGGGTGGGTACAGCCCAGTTTTTTCAGGACTTTATGGCACAGCTGGCGGAGGTGATGGCGCTGCGCTCCGGCAGCATCGGGATCAGCAACCTGCAGACCCGGGAAATCAAGGGCGGTTGGCCCTGGAATATCGAACCCCTGTACCTGGCGGTGTATGTGGCTGGCGACCTGGCCCATAAAGACCGCCTGTTGCAGCATGTGATGCAGTCCCCGGTGGGGCGCTTCTACAGCATCGAAGCCCATCTGCCGGATGCCGCGGACTATCAGGCCCGGAGTGAGGTCTACCAGACCTGGGCCAATCCGCAGGGCATTCGCGATGTGGCCATGGGCCTGCTATTGAGAGACGGAGATTGGGTGGGTTTTGTGGTGCTGCATCGGCGCGACGAGCAGGGACCGTTTCTGGAGCCGGAACTGGCGGTGCTGGACCGCCTGCTGCCCCACCTGCAGCGGGGTCTGGAACTGCATCGGGGGTTGGTGGACGCCCGCGACCAGCAGCACAGCATCGACCGCTGGCTGTCGTTGTTGCAGCCTCCGGCGCTGCTGTTCGATGAGAAGTTCGAGATGACGCACCTGAATTCCGCCGCCAGGCAGTTTCTGGAGCAGCAGGGTGGCATCCGGATCCAGGATGGCCGCTTCGATCTGGGGGACCCCCAGGAGAACAGCCGGGTGGGGTTCCAGGTGATGGCGGCGGTCAAGCTGGCCCTGGGTCAATATGAGCTGGAACCGGAGATCCTGCGCATCGAGCGCCCTCCGCACCCCCCGTTCACCCTGGTGTTCCTGCCCCTGCGGGATCGCGGTACCCAGACGGTTACCTCTGCTGCGGCCCTGGTGTTCATCTATGCGGAGGAGGGCAGTGTGGGGGTGGACCTGTCACCCTTGCAACCGATCTTCGGCCTGACGGCAGCGGAGCAGGGCCTGTGTGATGCCCTGGTGCAGGGGCAGACCCTGGCGGAACTGGCACAGCAGCAGAACAAATCCAAGGAAACCCTGCGCACCCAGTTGCGGCGTATTTTTCGCAAAGTGGGGGTCAGCACCCAGACTGAGCTGGTGGTGACCCTGATGACCCACCCGGCGCTGCTGGCGCCACCGTCCCCTCTTTAACCCTTTGATTCCAACCCCCGATCATGGCCCCTGATCACGCCCCCCGATTTTAAACCGGTCAGTCATTTTCACCCGATTGGGTGATTCTGAAATCCCCCTCCACTGCTAGCTTTAGTTCAGCACACCACTGCGGGTGCCCATTTGTCGATCCATTCGGTCTTTCTTAGGAGTGTTTGAATGAAGCTGAAACCGCTGTGTCTGGCTGTCGCTGTAGCGATGACCGGATGTGGTGGCGGTGGTGGGGGAGGCTCCAGTTCCTCCTCCTCACCGACGCCCACCCCCACAACTTCTGTATCCGGCAGTGCCGTCAAAGGGCCGTTGGTGAATGCCACGGTCCGGGCCTATGCCCTGGATACCAGCGCCGCCGATCTGAAAGGCAGCCTGCTGGATTCCGGTTCCACCAACGAGCAGGCGGCCATAACCGGCCTGGCCATTGCCTCCAGTACCACCGGTCCTGTGCTGCTGGAGATGGTGGCAGATGCCGACACGGTGGACCTCACCACCGGCGTGGCGCCGGTCATCACCCGCATGGTGACGGTGCGGGACGCGGCAGACCTGATGAGCGGGAATGCGTATGCAACACCCCTTACCACTCTGGTGGTGGATCTGGCCCGGAAGAACGGCGACAAGGATACCCTGGGTTACAGCGGCGATGACGACGGCAGCCTCAGCGAAGCCGAGTTCCTGGCGGCGCTGCCGGTCGCCCAGTCCCAGGTGAAATCCAGCCTGGGTTTTGGCCTGGTGGATACACTGGACCTGATGAGCCAGTCGCCCCTGATCAACGACGCAACCACTGACGCCGCCAGCCAGAGTGCCGTGTTGAACTATCGCACCGCCCTGGAAGGGGTGGCCGCCATTGCCCAGAAGCTGAAAGACGATGCGGTGGCGGCCAACGCCTCCAGCACCGCCACCACCGATGAAATGTTCGCGGCCCTGGCGTCAGACCTCTCCGACGGCACCCTGGATGGCCAGGATGACGATGGTGCCCTGGCGGTGATGGCGGATGTACCCGATGTGGGCGCATCGGTCACGGTGGACCCGGCCACCCTCACCATTCCCGGTACCAGCACCCCTCTGACGGAGGTGAGCGACGTGCTGATCGCCGAGAAGCAAAGCACCGGCGTAACCACCAGCACCACGGACATTGAAGACGCCGAAACCACCCCGGCGGCGGTGGACCCCACCCCGGATTCCGACGGCGATGGCGTGGATGACCTGAACGATGCCTTCCCTATGGACGATTCCGAAACCACCGACAGCGATGGTGACAACGTGGGTGACAACGCCGACGTGTTCCCCAACGATCCTGAAGAGTGGGCGGACTCCGATGGTGACCAGGTGGGTGATAACGCCGATGCCTTCCCCACTGATCCCACTGAAACCACCGACAGCGACGGTGACAACGTGGGTGACAACGCCGACGTATTCCCCAACGACCCCAACGAGTGGTTGGACTCCGACGGCGATCAGGTGGGCGATAACGCCGATGCCTTCCCCGCCGACCCTGATGAAACCACCGACAGCGACGGCGATAACGTGGGCGACAACGGCGACCTGTTCCCCAACGACCCCACTGAGTGGGCGGACTCTGATGGTGACCAGATTGGCGACAACGCCGACGCCTTCCCCGATGATCCCGGTGAAACCGCGGACAGTGACGGCGATCAGATTGGTGACAATGCCGACAACTGCCCCAGCGTGAGTAATCCGCAACAGACCGATACCGATGACGATGGTGTGGGTGACGCCTGTGAAGAGGATGAAACCCCCACCGGCGCCGTCTGGGACCAGTTTAACTGGGACGACGGCAGCACCTGGCAATGATCGCCAGCCATTGAATGAATACGAACAGAATTGAATTTTTGAGGATAGAATCCATGAAACTGAAAACTGTGTTTAGCGCATCTCTTTTAAGTCTGGCCATTGCCGGAGCCTCTTCTGCCATGGCGGAAGTCAGTGTGACCTCGTTCAGTGCCGGACAGGCGGCCACCGCCGCCAGTGTGAACGCCAATTTCACCGCGGTGGCCAACGGCGTCAACACCAACGAAGCCGCCATTGCCGCACTGCTGGCGCGCATTGAAGCGTTGGAGGCGGAGCATGAGACCACCACTTACCAGGAGCGCATCACCGGTTCCACTTACAAGCTGAGCTGGACCTACCATGCGTATTTCGGCGCGGATAAAGGCGATGGCAGTATGACCGACTACGTTCGCTTCCTGATGGGGGGAGGTGGTTCCACCATCATCTTTAATGGCGATGGCACCATCACGGAACTGGCGGCTGCGGAATCCGAAGCCGAGGGCTCCACCTTCCTCTATGATGAAGACCCCATGAACGATCCAGGCGGTGTGCAGACCAATAACATGGATTCCAGCACCGATAGCTGGGAAGACACGTCAGGCACCAGCACCTGGTCGGTGAACGAAAGTACCGGCATCGTGACCATTGTGTGGGAAGGCGAAGAGGAAGACAGTTTCCAATCCTCTGAAGATGGCAGCCTGTTTGTACGGCTGGGTTCGATCAACGAAGTGAACGATGACAACCAGCGGGTGGTGGAGAACCACAGCGTGCATTTCGTGCGGGTACCGTCCCTGCCCTAAGCGCAGCGCGGTTGCGGAATCGGGAAGAGGCCTCTGCGGAGGCCTTTTTTCTGCCTGCTATTACTGACTGAGTTGTTGAGTGGCATTCAACGCAGGCTGAGTTGTAGACCCAACACAACGCTGCGTCCGTTGCCCGGCAGAAAAGTGGGTAGTTCCGCGCTGGATTGCGCCCGCACCACGTAGCTGGCGTTGTAGACTTCATCCAGCAGATTGCTGACGGTGCAATACCCCTGCAGCAGCGCGTTCGGCTGATAGCGCAGATTGAAACCCAGCAAGGCGTAGGCACCCTGGCCCAGGCTGTTGGCGTGGTCCACCGGGTTGTCGTCGGGCACCCAGGTCAAGTTGGGGCCAAAGCGAAAATCGCCTTCCTGCAGCAGGGTTTCCAGCATGATCAGATTCTCTGGCACCCCGGCGATCCGATTACCGGCAAACTCCCCCTCGGCAAAATAAAAGTCACTGTAGGTCCAGCTGGCACGATAGATCAGTTTCCCCCAGCGTCCGCCGAAGCCGGCTTCAATGCCCTGGTGTACCGTGTCCCCGGCGTAGTTTTCGGTGGTGGCGATGACCCCGAACTGACTGGCGGTGGAAATCAACTCGTCTTCGATCCGGCTGTGGTAGAGCACCAGTTCCCAGTAGCGGTCCGCTGCCAGTTTCTGGTCAATCCCCCATTCCAGGGTGACGGCGGTCTGGGGTTCGATGGACTGCACATAAGCGTCGGACATCCAGGTCAGCAAGGGGTTGATGTCCACCCCCACGATCTCCCAGAACGTGGGCAGCTCGATGCTCTTGCTCAGGTTGAGGAAGCTACGCCAGGCATACGAGTCCGGGCGATAGATCAGGCCCAGCTTGGGCAGGGAAAACGTCCAGCGTTCGTCCATGGCATCGCCGCCTTGCTCCCTGGCCTTGCGGTGGGCCTGCCCCCATTGCCATTGGCCATTCAGGGTCAGCTGTGGCAGCAGATCCAGGTCGAACAGCAGGGAGAACGCGCGGTTCTCCGCCTCCAGGTCGAAGCGTGCGTAGGCCGGTTCCACCGGGCTGCCCTGGAACGGGTGGTTGCCGGTGTAGTCCCGCGGCATGTCGCTGTGGCTGTAGTCCAGCCCCACCTGGTAATGCAGGTAGGCAGTGGGCTGGGCATCCAGGGTCCACAGGCCACCCAGGGTTTCGCTGTCGGTGTCAATGTGGCTGAAAGGATCGACAAAGGCGTCGTCAGTCTGTTGCCAGTACAGTCCCAGGCTGTGTTCGTAGTGGTCGTGCCAGTAGGTGGTGCGGTTGGTCAGGCGCAGTTGCTCGGTGCTGCGATGAGGGTCCCGTCGATACATATTGAGGAACTGGTTAGCCACATTGTCCACGTCAATGAACGGTGGCAGTGCTATGCCATCCGGCAGCAGGCCGGACACCGGTACGCCATCCCCAAACACCCAGCGCGGGTGGGATTCGGCGGTGTCTTCCGGCAGTACAAAAGGCATGTCGAAGTGCATGTCCGTGTGGCTCAGGTAGCTGTAATTGCTGAGCTGCTGGGTCCACTGGGATGCCAGGTTGATGTGCAGCTGCTGGCGGCGGGAAGCAGAGTGGTACCGGTAGCCTTCCGCCTGCTCATCAGTCAGGCTGCCATGCCAACTGTGACGCTCGGCACCGGAGTCGTAGCCCATGTGGATCATCTGTTGGCCGAAGCTGCCGCCTTCAAAGCCCACGCGCAGGGTTGGTTCGGGCTGGTCCGGCGCGGAACCCTGGCGGGTGATGAAGTTGAGATCGCCGCCCAAGGTGAAGGAGCCCGGCACCCGGCTGTTGGCGCCCCGATGGACACTGATCATGCGGGTGTCCCGCAGATTCACCAGGCCGATAATAAACGAGCCGTCGGCGTCGTTCAGGGGCAGGTGATTCTGGCGCAGCAGCACCCCCCGGGACACCGGGTTGCCCTGGATGCCGGAACCGCGGATGTTGAGCCGGGGCTGGTCCAGGCCACCAAAGAACTCCTGTACGATGATGCCCGGCTGGTAGTTGAGGGCGTCCGACAGGGTGCTGATCTTTTGCGGCTGTGCCAGGGATACCAGGTTGGTACCGCCGGGCACCGTTTGCAGCGCTTCCTGCAGGTCGTTCTCCGACTCCACCAGAGCTTCCTGCGGTGGCGTGGCGGTAACCTGGACGGTTTCCAGATAACGGTTGGTTGTGCGCTCCCGGATCGGCTGTTCCGCCTGTGCGATGCCGGCCGCGCCAAACAGTGCGCCACCGATAAGGCAGAGTCCAGGCAGGGCGAAGTGGACCCTGGCAAAGTGGACCCTGTGCCCGGATACTGCGGCCATGGGCGGCTACCAGTGCACGTAGAACATGACCTTGGCCAGGATCACAATCAGCACCATGTGAATGAACACGCTGAGGTGAGTGATCTGAAAGCGGGAAGAATCCATGCATCCGCTTTGTGCCGCCATCATGGCGTTGACGAAATGGGCCAGTACGCTCAATGCCAACAGGATTTTAACCCCCAGCAAGATGCCCAGGGAGCTGTCGAACGGGCTGCCCAGATTGCTGTAATGGAACCAGGCCAGGGCGATACCGGATAAAAACAAGGTGCCCACAAACCAGGGCATGACCCGTTTGGCACGGCCGATGATCCCCTGTTCCACCTGGGGCATCAGGGTGGCGCCGATGTGGTGGCGGATGCCTTCCAGAATGAACACTTCAAAAAACACCACCCCGATGAAGGCGATGGCGCAGAACAGATGGACGATGTGAATGACGGCGTAGTGGCCCATGACAGTATCCCCAATAAACCTATATTTTGGGAGGATACTATTTAGTGATAACGATTTGTATTTTGATTTGTGTCGTTGTGTTGGTGACGGTACTACTCAAAGTCCAGCAGCTCATCCAGCACCGAACCGCCGCCGTGCCCCTGGTGATAGCCAAAATGCTGATATTCCACCAGGTTCGAGGGCAGGTACTCCAGAAAATAACTGCTGCTGGCCCCGTGCACAAATGAGCCGCCGTGGAACACGGTCTGGCTGCTGTCCCCGGCCCGGGTAATCACCAACTCATTTTGGGCCCGGGTCAGGGCGACGTAGAGAATACGGCGCTCCTCTTCTTCCGCCTCCTTGTCCCCCAGGCTGCGCAGGTGGGGATACATGCCCGGCTGCACCCCCAGGCAGTAGCACACTGGCGCTTCTGTACCCTTGGCGCTGTGGACGGTGATGAGGGTCACGCAGTCTTCCTGGTCCGCTTTCTCCGCTTCGGTATTGGATACCGGGTCCAGGGTGTAGGCCTCCACAAACCCCAGCAGGTCCTTGTAGCGCAGGGCCAGTTCCGATAACAGACGCAGATCCCCCAGGCGGCTTTCCCAGCGGTCGTAGCGCTGGGAGAGGGCGTTACCCAGGTGTTCTGCGCCCAGTTTGAGGGCGGTGCTGGGCTCCGAGCGATACTGCTGGATCAGGGCGATGCCCTGGCGGATGTCTGCGCGCTTGGCGAGCGCAGTTTCCAACACCTGTAGGGGATTGTCCGCCGGGTCCAGTGCAATCAGCTGCTGCACAATTTTGGCGGCCGTGGTATCGCCGATTTTGGGCCAGCACTTCAGGTAACGAATCCAGGCCAGCTCATCGTAGGCGCTGATGGCGGCCCGACACAGGGACAGCAGATCCTTCACATGAGCCGCTTCCAGCAGGCTGGTGCCGCCGACAAAGCGGTAGGGGATATTGCGCTCGATCAGTGCCCCTTCCAGGGTTTTGGCCGACCAGGCCGAGCGCACCAGCACCATGTGCTCACCCCAGGGGGTGCCGGCTTCATGGCGTTCCTGCAGGTCGCTGGCGATCCAGGCGGCTTCATCGAACTTGCTTTCAAAATCCAGCAGGATTGGCCCCAGGCCACGGCCGCGGTGGGCGTGCAGATCCTTGTCGTAATGGATGCTGGACTGGGCCAGCAGCCAGTTGGCCAGGTCCAGGATCTCCTGGGTGCTGCGATAGTTTTCCCGCAGCTTGAGGATGGCGGCTGCGGGCAGCCGGCTGTCGAATTCATGCACATTGCGGAAATCTGCGCCGCGGAATGCGTAGATGGACTGGGCATCGTCCCCCACACAGAACAGGCTGGCCTGGTCGGACAAGGCCTGCAGAATCCGCCATTGCAGGGGGTTGGTGTCCTGCATTTCGTCCACCAGCACATGTTGGTAGAGGCCGGCGATCCGTGCCCGCAGCTTGGGGTTGCCTTCCAGACCCTGCACAAATAAATGCAGGATATCGTCGTAATCCAGATAGCGGCGTTCGGTTTTGCGGCGCTCGTACTCCGCGGCAATCTCCACCAGGCGGCCCATGGTGTGTTCGTCCAGCTCGGTGAACTGCGTCAGGTATTGTTCCAGCTCCAGACAGCAGTTCTTGGCGTAGGACACATAGTTGAGGATGCTGGCGGCCTTGGGAAAATCGCGCTTTTCCCCTTTTTTCAGCCGTTCCCCCCGGATCATCTGCAGCAGGCTCTGGGCATCATCCCGGTCGATGACCGTGCGCTCTTCCACCCCGAACGCCTTGGGCACCCGACGCATCACCTGCAGGCAAAAATGGTGGAAGGTGCCGGCGGTGACGCTGTCGGCCACCTTGCCCACTTCATTGTGCAGGCGCAGCAGCATCTCCTTGGCCGCCCGGCGGGTGAAGGTCAGCATCAACAGGCGCTCTGCCGGAACCCCCTGTTGAATCAAAAACAGGATACGGGCAATGATGGTGCGGGTCTTGCCGGTGCCGGCCCCGGCCAGCACCAACAGGTGCCGGGCCTGGCCTTGATAGTGGGCCGCCGCGGTTTGTTCGGGATTCAGTTTCATCGTCGGCATCATACCGGGTTGGGCCCTGACCGCCTAGGCTTGCCACTCCCTAGCCACGCCCTTTGTTAACCCTGGTGTGGGGACTGGCAGCGGGGCGTTGGGGTTGTATAATGCGGTCACCACATGCCGTTTGGAACGCCGCATGGGGTACGGGGGTTTACCATTCAATGTTGTGAAAGACTATACTTTGTGCATTGACGTCAAGCACTTACCTTGCCGAGCAGCAATAACGAGCACCAATAAAAAGAAGGATGAAGTCGCGTGATCGCAGATAAACGGGCAGAAAACAGAGCGGATACCCGCGAAAAACTGATTCTGGTGGCCATCAAGATGTTTGCTGAACAGGGTTTCAGCGGCGTTTCCATGCGCAACATCAACACGGCGGCGGGCACCCGCAATTCCTCGGCGGTGCATTATCACTTCGGCAGCAAAATGGGCATCATCGAAGCGGTGATGGATAAGCTCAACGCCCAGCTGCGCCCCATCTTCGACCAGGTGACGGAAGCGTTGGAAGAGCGCGCTGCGGAAGGCAAGCTGACGGCGGAAGACGTGGCCATGGCCATTCAGTTGCCGTTCTGGGTGTTGAATTGCACCCCGGAATACGGACGCTACGCGGTCAAGCTCAGTGCCCGCTTAATGCTGGAAGCCAATGCCGAACTCAAGGTGCTCTACAATCGTTACCTGGAGGAACCGGTGGGGCGCATCCTGCAGTTGATGGTGCAGCTGCAGCCCAATAAAAACCCTCACCACCTGCGTTTCCAGATCGTGCATTGTTTTATGGCCACGATTTCCGGTATTTCCACCATCGACCTGATGGACAACACGCCCCTGGGGGATGTGCGTTTTGAGCACAATGCCGAGATGATGATGGTGTATGTCTTTCACGTGGCCCGGGGGCTGGGTTGTGAGCAGCCGGACTTCGGCCGTTTTGATATGACGTTCTGGTCCCGCTTTGCCACGTTCATGCAGATGAGCCCGGAACCCGCACCGCCGGCTCCGGATGCCACGCCCACACCGGACTAGTCCGTCAGCGCGTTAACCTGTACCAGACTACAGATTAAAGAGTCCCCCTTTAAAGCGTTCCTTCCTCTTCCTCCTGATCCCCATGCTGGGAATCCGGTGTCCAGCCCAGGCTGTTGCCATGGGTGGCCAGGATAAAACTGCTCAATTTCTCGATGGTGGGCAGTTCATACAGAACCGAAATCGGAATATCCAGTTTCAGCTGCTGCTTGATGCGGAATTTCATCTCGGTGACCTGCAGGCTGTGGCCGCCCAGTTCGAAAAAACTGGCCGCCGGGGGAATCTCCGTCACCTGCAGCAGATCCCGCCAGATATGGCGGAGCTGGTCCGGCAGGTTGGGGCGGTTACCCGGGTCGTTGTGCTGGTCCTGTTTCAGCAATGCCAGCAGGTCTTTCACCAGAAACTGAATCTGATCACTGCCCAGTTTGCCCGGGTCATAGTGAATGCTGAGGTCTACCTGGCAGGCCTGCTCAATCACATGGATCTCAAAGGGCGCCAGCATCAGCCCGCTGTTGAGCTGGGTGACCCCCTGCAGGTTGATCGCATCGCCGTTGTCCACGTCGAACCAATGGTAGTGCACCATGGGCACCGGGCTGCCAGCATGGCACAGGTGATGGGCCAGTTGTTCTGAAACTGGTGAAAAGCGGGTGTGCAGCTTCGCCAGTTCTGTACTGGCGTTAAAGGCCTGACCTTCCCGTTTCTGGGCCTGCATGGGAACGTAATAGGGGAAATACCCCAGCAGGTTTTCAAACTCGCTGTCTTTCAGGTTGGGATCGCTGAACCAGTAGGTGATGCCCTGATGGGAGAGCCAGGAATACAGGCATTGGTTAATGGCGTCACACAACCACTGTTTGGCGCTTTGCCCGGCTGGCAGGTGCTGGTGGATGAACTCGGCATCCAGTTGTTCCTGGTGCAGATGGCTGCTGGCACACAAGGCCGTGGCACTGGATTCCGTCAGGGCCTTGGGCGCCAGGCGGGCCCATTCTTTGGTCAGAAATGGTTTGTTCAAGACCTCGCCGGACCAATGGGCAAACGCGCTTTGGTTGCACTGGGTGGGCAGCTCAATGGCATCCACCCCGGTGAACACGGCCGCCAGCAGGTGATGGCCCAGCCGTAACAGGGAGTAACTGTCCAGCAGCAAAGGGTGGCAGCTCAGCAGCAGGTGGGATGGGGCCTGCTGTTGTTGGACCAGGGTCAGAGCCAGGGCCTGCTGTTCGCAGTGACGGCGTTGCTGTTGATTGCGGATCTCATCCAGCTGGGCCTGGGCCTCTGCCGGGTTCAGTTGATTGAGCTGAATCGATTCCACCAGCGGGCCGTCCCCCGGCTTGAACTGGTTTTCGTTGCTGTCGAGGCGGGCGGCCAGGATGGGGTACAACTGTTGCAATTCAAGCAGTACCGGTTGCAGGGCACTCAAGCACAGAGCACCGTGCAAGCGCATTTCAATGACCCGGTTGCAGGGTGTGGCGTGAAGTCGCCGGAACAGCTCGGTCTGGTGGGGAGACAACTGCAGCGGATTGTGCCGGACTGTGTCATCCTGGGTGATCGGACGCCGGGCACTGTTCAGTTTCTTCTGGCGAATTTTTTCAAATAACAGCTGCCGTTGTTCCGGACTGAGACCGGCAAATTGAGACAGCGCGTTGTCGGACGTCATGCTCGCACCCTATTCTTTCTTGTCGTTATTGTCGTCGAGTTATAGTTATTGTTGTAACGATCATACAGCCGCCGGCCCAATGTGTTTGGCCGTGAATCAATGCGGGATGTCTTGACTGGAAGAATTCATTATACGCCATGCTACAGTGGTCCTTAATTGTAATATGTGGCCCATTGTGCGCAGAAAGCTGTTAAATCGAATTATTGGAACCCAGTTACAAGCGGTTGTGTGACTGCGTTGGAGTTTGGTCGCAAATTTTTTTAAATCGCACCAGAAGAGTGTAGAGGATTTGCGCGGTTTGCTGCGCAGGGTGGTTACAAAAATTAACACAAATGGATAAAAAAAGGCCCTCCGTTGGGAGGGCCATAGGTAACCCAGTGCGAGGTGGGTTGAAACTCAATCCAGGAAAGAGAAGTTCTCCTCTTTCATTTTCATCAGCGACTTGGGCGACGCCATCATGCACTCGGCATGGGCCTTGGCCCGCGGCAGCAAGCGCTCAAAATAGAATTCCGCCGTTTGGATTTTGGCTTTATAAAACTCGGGGTTATCGGTGCCGGCCGCGAGTTTTTCGTACGCGGCCTGGGCCATCATTGCCCACATGAACGCCATGCTGACGTAGCCGGAATACATCAGGTAGTCCACTGAGGCGGCGCCCACGACATCGAAATTTTTGCGCGCACGCATGGCCAGGCGCACGCTGTATTGCTGCCAGTTGGTGGTGTACTTGAACAGGGGCCAGATGAAACGATTCATCTCTTTCTTGTGCGGATTGTTGGAGATGAGCCCGTTATCCTTGCAGAATTTCAGCACTTCCAGAGTGAAGGTCTTCAGGGTTTTCATTTTCCCTAACAGAACTTTGCGACCCAGTAAGTCAAGTGCCTGAATTCCGGTGGTACCTTCGTACAAGGTGGCAATGCGGGTATCCCGGACAATCTGCTCCATACCCCATTCCTTGATGTAACCGTGGCCGCCGTACACCTGCATACCCAGGTTGGCCGCTTCACAGCCGGACTCCGTGAGGAAGGCTTTGAGGATGGGCGTCAAAAAGCCCAGATGATCATCGGCTTCGGCACGGGCTTCTTCGGTTTCACCAAACAACATGAAGTCGGCGTATTTGGCGGCGTAGTACACCATGGCGCGACCACCTTCGGCGAAGGCTTTCTGGGTCAGCAGCATGCGGCGTACATCGGCGTGGCAGATAATCGGGTCGGCCACTTTGTCGGGATGTTTTTTACCGCTCAGGGCACGCATGGAGAGGCGGTCCTTGGCGTAGGGCAGGGCGCCCTGGTACGACAGTTCCGCCGCGCCGAGACCCTGCAGGGAGGTGCCCACCCGGGCCGAATTCATGAAGGTGAACATGCACTCCAGGCCTTTGTTGGCAGGGCCGATCAGATAGCCTTCTGCACCCTCGAAGTTGAGCACGCAGGTGGCGGACGCGCGAATCCCCATTTTATGTTCGATGGAACCGCACACCACGTTGTTGAACTCACCCAGTGTGCCGGCCGGGTCGCATTTTATTTTGGGTACGATGAAGAGGGAGATACCCTTGGTGCCTTCCGGGGCGTCCGGCAGGCGCGCCAGCACGATATGGATGATGTTCTCTGCCATGTCGTGATCGCCGGAGGAAATAAAGATCTTGGTGCCGGTGATGGCGTAGCTGCCGTCGGCGTTGGGCGCGGCTTTGGTTTTCAGCTGGCCCAGGTCGGTACCACAGTGCGGTTCGGTCAGGCACATGGTACCGGTCCAGGTGCCTTCACACATCTTGGGCAGGAAATGGTGTTTCTGCTCTTCCGTGCCGTGCAGGTAGATGGTGTTCATGGCGCCCAGGCTCAGGCCCGGGTACATGCCCCAGGACCAGTTGCTGGTGCCGATCATTTCGGACTTCATGATGCTGAGGGACAGGGGCATGCCCTGGCCGCCAAACTCTTCCGGGTGAGACAGGCCCTGCCAACCGCCCTGGCAATACTGCTCATAGGCATCCTTGAAGCCTTTGGGGGTGGTGACGTTACCGTCCTCGAAGTGGCAGCCTTCCTCATCGCCGCTTTGGTTAAGGGGGGACAACACCTGCTCACAGAATTTGGCGCATTCATTCAGAATGGCGTCCACCATGTCCGGAGTGGCGTTTTCGGCGCAGGGCAGTTTGCTGTAATGCTTTGGGTAATTCAGAACATCGTTCATCACGAAGTTCATATCACGTAATGGCGCTTTATACTGAGGCATCGCACTGTATCCTGTGTGGGTTCCTAACCAAAGGTGGTATCAGGAGCGCAAGTGTGCACCAAGGGGCCGGTGCCGCCATTGGCAGCTTTGAAGACTGTCTATGTCAGAATGGCCAACAGCCGTTTTAATGGGTTCATAATCAGTATAGATGGCCGCCAGGCCCGGTAAGCATGTGTTCGATCAGGTGAGGAAATGTTATGGATTTGAAAACCGAAGTCTGTGAGGCCTGCGGGCCAGGGGCGCGCCTGGCGACGGCGGCAGAGGTCAGCGAGTGGATGGCGCAGCTGCCCCAATGGCAGCAGGTGGTGGAAAACGGGATGCCGAAGCTGCAGCGGGTGATCCGCTTTGCGGATTTTGCCCAGGCGTTGGCATTCACCAACCGGGTAGGGGTGCTGGCTGAGCAATTCGACCACCATCCGGCCCTGCTGACGGAATGGGGCCAGGTGACGGTAAGCTGGTGGACCCACAGCCTGGGTGGCCTGCACCGCAACGATTTCATCCTGGCCGCCCGCACTGACGACCTGGTGTGATCACGGTCCTAAATCACAGGCCCTTGATGTTGAGCGCCGGTTTGGGCTCCGTCTGATAGTTGGCCAGCCAGGTGAAGAAATCCGCCGCCGGCATGGGGCGCGCGATATGGTAGCCCTGGGCCAGGTCGCACCCCATCTCTTTCAGTTTGTCCAGGGTGGCGGCATCTTCAATGCCCTCGGCCACCACTTCCAGGCTCAGGTTGTGGCCCATGGTGAGGGTGGTGTGCACAATGACCTGGTCGTCGTTATTCTTGGCCATCTCCATCACAAAGCTGCGGTCGATTTTGATCTCGTTCACCGGTAGCTTTTTCAGGTAGGACAGGGAGGAATAACCGGTCCCGAAATCATCGATGGAGAGGCGTATGCCCGCGGCACTCAGTTCGCCCATTACCCGCAGCGCATCATCCGGGTTGTGCATCACCGCGGTCTCGGTGAGTTCCATGATGACTTTTTCCAGGCTGATGTTGGTCTCTTGAGCAATCTGGCAGACCTGATCCTTGAAGTGTGGGTCCTGCAGGTTGCGCGCGGAGATGTTGATGGACAGGCTGATATCGTAGCCCTGGGCAGACAGGGCCTGTTTGAACTCAAAGGCTTTACGGCAGATCCAGTAGGTGAGTGGTTGGATCACCCCGGTGCGTTCTGCCAGTGGGATGAATTCATCCGGCGGAATAAAACCGTATTCAGGGTGAATCCAGCGTATCAGTACCTCTGCGCCAGAAACCTGCAGTGTGTCCAAAGAAATCTGGGGCTGGAAATACAGTTGCAGTCCATCCTGTTCGATGGCGTTGCGCAGTTCGCCCAACAGGGAAATACGCCGTTGGTTATAGGGGTCGATCTCCGGCGAATAGACAGCAAATTTTTCGTTGGTGCTGCCGGCGGCTTCCAGGGCGATGTGGGCGTTACGCAGCAGGTTTTCACTGCTGTTGCCGTGGGCCGGGTGGAAGGCAATGCCGGCGGTGGCATCCACATCCAGGGTCAGGCCCTGGTACTCGAACGGCTTTTCCATGTCGCGCAGCAGGTTCCACACCACGGTGTGCATCAGGTTGGGGTCCAGTTCCCGTACCAGCAGCGCGAAGCTGACGCCCTCCACATTGGCCACGTAATGCAGGCGGGTCTCACTGTCCTCAATGGGGACGATGTGGTTGATGTGCTGGCTCAGGGAATTCAGGCGTTCGGTGAGGATGGCCAGAATGGCATCGCCGTTGCTGTGTCCCAGGGTTTTGTTGAATTCGTGAAAGTTGTTGATGCTCAGTAACACCACCGAGAAGCCGGGCTTGCTCTCCTCCTGCAACAACAGGTCCAGAGTGCTGCGCAACAGGGTGCGGTTAGGAAGGCCGGTGGTGCGACTGTGCAAGGCCCGGTGAATCAGTCGGTCTTCGGCTTCTTTCAGGCGCACGACCGCTTTGTGCTGTTCCTGCAGGGCAGAGTACTTGGCCTTGCGTTCGTAATTGATGCGGTCTGCCAAACCCAGTGACAGCAGCAGCATCTCGGCGGCCGATCCCGCCAGCACGGCGTTGTTGGTGAAGGCGTTGGATGGCAACAGGCCCAACAACACCAGGGTGAACATGACAATACCCACAATCAACAGGGCCCAGGCGATGAGGAAAAAGCCCGCCGGGCGGGAGCCCTTCCACCAGCAGTAAAACACCAGCCCGGGCACGATAATGCTGATCACCGTGATGTAGGTGGAGACCTGGGCGCTGAGAAAATAGTCGGTGCCGAGACGCAGCAGGGCCAGGCCCAGGCCAATTAAGGCGAGCAGGTTCAGGCCGCTGTCGATGGCGCGACCGTACTGCTCGGTTTTGATGAAATGTTTGATGAACATCAGTCCACTGACGGCGGCCATGCAGGCGGCAATCTGGGTAATGTATTCATTGACGCCCGGCGCGTTGTACCACATCAGCAAAAAGCCGAAACCGGTAAAGGTCTGGAACGTGAGGAAAGAAAACCCGATGTACGTGATGTAATAAAAATACGCCCGATTGCCCACCGAGAAAAACAGGAACAGGTTGTAGGCCATCATCGCGATCAGTACACCGAAGAACAACCCGAAGACGTGGTTATGGACCAGTTCGCGATAAACAAAACGTAAAGGCTGGGACAGCTTCAACGGCAACTGGACGTTGCCACCGGCCCGCTTGGTATTGATGAATACGTCATACACCTGCCCGGGCTCGAAGGTCAGCGGCTGGGCAAAGAAACGGTGTGGTAATCTGCGTTCCGACATGGGAATGGAGTATCCGATGCCGTATTGCTGGAGTAGCTGTCCACCTTGGGTCACAAAAATATCAAAGCGTCGCAGAAGCGGGAATTCGGACTCCAGAATCCAGGTTTGATTGCTGTCGATACCCGCTTCCAACGCGACCTGAAAGTGTACCCAGATGGAGCTGTCGGTGTGGCCGAGATTGATCACGTCCTGGTTTGAGGGCGAGAACAACAGCGTGCTGCGATTTGTTGTAATTTCGTTAATGGTCAGCCTGTCGCCCTGGTCTTCGAACATTTCGATATGCTGGCGGGTCAGATGGATTTCTTCCGTTTGCTGTTTGAGCGTGATGGTCTCCAAAGCCAACGCCACACTGCTGCAGCAGACCAGGCAGAGAGCGAGCAGCGTCCTAAACAGATTATGGCTTTGAATTGCAAACAAAATTCTTTATCCGCAGTGCTAAGTGATGGTGCATGGTCTGTGTCTGGGGCAACCTTCAGGCCGGCATGCCGGGACATAAAGCCTGAGCCGAAACGGAGCCCAAGCTTCAGTATAGTTCAAACTTGCCGGCTGGCAGGGGGGAGAAAAGGCGGGAAATCGGGGTGGGCGGTGAGAGTGTCGGGTTCCTGACACTCTCACTAAGTTTAAGAAAACCTTGTCAAAATTCCTGGGTTTATTGGCCTGGGTCCATGATGCTGTTGAGCAGCGCCTGGTTGCGCTTCACGGCCTTCTTATCGGCCTCCGGGGCTTCCGATGCGGCTTTCATGGCTTTGCTGCTTTCCGCCAGCATTTGCTCCATCATGGCCTTCTGTTCCGGCGGTACCATGCCACTGTTCATCATGGTCTGCATCTGTTGCAGTTGCTGCTTCATTTCCGCTTCCTGGCCATCCATTTCGTTGGCCACGTACGCCAGCATGATGCGGTCACCTGTGTCCGACCATTTCTTGGGATCGGAATAGCCATTGTCGTCCAGCACATCCACCAGCGCGTCATAGTGTTTGCTCTTTTTGGAGTGCTCCATCATCTGGCTGAAAATGCGGGAGTACTCATTGGGCTCGGTTTTGGCGTCCAGCTCTTCTTCAATGTTGGCGCTTTCCGCCCAGTTGATGATGGCCTGGTAGGCTTTCACCCATTTTTGGACTTCAGCATCGGTGAGATCCTGGGCCTGTGCCAGGCTGGAAATAAACAGAAATACGATGGCGCTCAGTGCTTGACGCATGGAATATATCCTTACCGTGAGTGGGTAATGGTTGGCAATGCAGTCAGGATTATGAGGCCGGTGGCGGGCTCAGAAAAGTAATTCTTTCACGAAAACGATAGGGCATTCACGAAAACGATAGGCCGCTGTGAGGGTGCGGTTATACCCGGGCCTGGGCGGCCGCCCGGATTTTGCCGACCATGGACTTCAGGCCGTTACCTCGGGTTGGGCTCAAATGCTGGATCAGCTGGGTCTTGCCGAAGTAGTCGTCCACATCGAATGCCAGTATGGCCTGGGGCGTCCGCTGATTGAATGCCGCCATCACCATTGCCGCCAGTCCCCGTACGATGTGGGCGTCGCTGTCCACCAGAAAACTGAGCGTGTCGTCCTCCGCATTGTGGTGGGCGCTGATCCACACCTGGCTCTGGCAGCCATGGACAAAGTTAGCGTCGGTTTTCTGCTCCTCCGGCATGGCCGGCAGCTTCTTGCCTAAGTCAATAATGTAACGGTAACGGTCTTCCCAATCATCGAAAAACGCCAGATCCTCCAGAATGTCCTCACTGGTGATGGTCTTGCCGAAAGGGTTATCGCTCATGCCGTTGCCTTGAAATCGTTGCCTTGGAAATTAAAAAATGCCCAGCTCCAGCTGCGCCTCTTCGGATATTTTATCCCGCGACCAGGGCGGGTCGAACACAATGGCCACATCCACTTCGTCCACATTGGGCACTTTCTTCAGCCGGTAGCGGACGTCATCCGCCAATACCTGGCCCATACCACAGGTGGGGGACGTCAGGGTCATGGTGACGGTCACCACGTCGTGACCGGGGGATCGCTCGTTGATCTGCACGTCGTAGACCAGGCCCAGGTCCACAATGTTCACCGGTATTTCCGGGTCGTAAATGGTGCGCAGGGTGGCCCACACATGCTCAGACAGCGGGGCGCCATCTTCCACTTGCCCAAAGTCCAGTTCTTCCACTTCCAGTCCCAGGGCATCGGCGTCGGTGCCGTCCACCCGGGCCAGGTTGCCTTTGAAGCTGATGGTGTAGTTGCCGCCGCGGGCCTGGGTGATGGTGACAAAGGCATTTTTCGGCAACGTGATGGGGGTGCCGGAAGGCACAGCCCGTGCCGGGCAATCCCGCAACACCGGCACCATTCTCTGCTCGGCGCTGGACTGCATCATCATTTGGTCACCGAGAAGCTTTCGCCGCAACCGCACTCCGAGGTGGCATTGGGGTTGCGGAACTGCAGAATGGCATTCAATCCCTGTTTGACGTAGTCCAGCTCAGTGCCCTTGAGCACCGGCAGACTGTCCTGATCCACATACAGGGTCAACTGGTCCGACGCCTGGATGCTGATGTCGTTGGCCTGGGGCGCTGCCACCAGTTCCATTTCATACATGTAACCGGAACAGCCGCTGGGCTTCACCGAGATGCGCACAGCGTTGACGCCGTCTTTCCTGGCCACTTCCGCTGCCATATGTTGAATGGCGGCAGGCGTCAGGGTGATGGATTGTTCGGGAATAAATGTTTGAACGCTCATATTGCTCTCACTCTATTCCTGCAGGGCCTGTATAGGTTCCTGTAAAGGTGTTCATAACAAAAAGGTTTTGGATTTTTCCAGCGCGGCAAAAAAGCGATCCACCTCATCCAGAGTGTTGTAGAACGCAAAGGATGCCCGCACGGTGCCCGGAATGGCGAACTGATCCATGATCGGCATGGCACAGTGATGACCGGTGCGCACCGCCACGCCCTGTTGATCCAGCAGGGTGCCCAGGTCATGTGGGTGGGCGCCTTCCAGCAGGAACGAAAACACTCCGGCTTTATGGGTGGCGCGACCGATCAGGTTGATAGCGGGGTCCGCAGCTGCCCGTTCCAGGGTGGCATCCAGCAATGCCTGTTCGTGGTCCGCCAGTTGTTGCCGATCGAACTGGTTCAGGTAATCGATGGCCGCCGCCAGCCCGATGGCGCCACCGATGTTGGGGGTGCCGGCTTCAAACTTATAGGGCAGGGCGTTGAAGGTGGTGCCGTCGAAAGACACCTTCTCAATCATCTCGCCACCGGCCTGGTAAGGCTGCATTTTCTCCAACAGTTCGGCTTTGCCCCAGAGTACGCCGATGCCGGTAGGCCCATACACCTTATGGCCGGAGAACGCGTAAAAATCACAACCCAGTTCCTGCACATCCACACTCCAGTGGGGCGTGGCCTGGGCACCGTCCAGCAGTACCAGCGCGCCGACGCTATGGGCTTTTTCCACAATGGTCTGCACCGGGTTGATGGTGCCCAGCGCGTTGGAAACATGGACCACAGACACCAGCTTGGTGTTTGCCGACAGCAGGGTGTCAAAGGCGTCCATGTCCAGCTCGGCGTTCGCCGTCACGGGAATCACTTTCAGGTTGGCGCCGGTCTGCCGGGCCACCAGTTGCCAGGGCACAATGTTGGAATGGTGTTCCATGGCGGAAATCAGGATGTCATCGCCAGGCTTCAGAAAAGCACGGCCGTAGCTGTGGGCCACCAGGTTGATGCCCTCGGTGGTGCCGCGGGTCCAGATGATTTCACTGCTCGACCGTGCATTGATAAATCGCTGCACGGTTTCGCGGGCACCCTCGAATTCCCGTGTGGCCAGGTCACTCAGGGTGTGTGCGCCGCGATGCACATTGGAGTTGATGGTGCTGTAGTAACGCTGCAACGCATCCATCACCGCCTGGGGCTTTTGCGTGGTGGCAGCATTGTCCAGATACACCAATGGCTTGCCCTTTACCTGCTGTTGCAGGATGGGAAAGTCGGCGCGAATGGCTTCAATGTCAAACGGACGCATACCGCTTACTCCAGGGTCCACAGATGGTTTAACTGGTCCACATCGTTAAAGAACTCTGCCAAACGCTGGCGGGCCAGTTCAATCACCGCTGTGTTGGGGAACTGCTCCACCATTTCATTGACAAAGCCCAGGCACAGCATGGCTTCGGCCGTGGCGCGATCAATGCCGCGGGACTGAAAATAAAACAGGGATTTGTCATCCAGTTTGCCGATGCTGGCGCCATGGGAGCACTTCACATCGTCGGCGTAGATCTCCAGCTCCGGTTTGGTGTCCAGTTCCGCCTGCTTCGACAACAACAGGTTTTTGTTGTTGAGGTGGGCTTCGGTTTTCTGGGCATGTTTGTGGATATGGATGCGGCCGTTGAATACCGCCCGGCTTTGATCGGTGATAAAGCCTTTGTACACCGTGTCGCTGTTGCAATGGGGGACCCCATGTTCCAGGTTCAGGTGATTGTCGATGTGTTGTTTGTGTTTGCTGAGGAACACGCCATGCAGACGGCAGTAGGCGTTACTGCCATTGAAGTTCACATTGATGTCGTTACGCTTCAGGGTACTGCCGAAGGCTAAAGCATGCTGCTCGTAGTGACTGCCAGCGGCCAGTTTGACGTGCAGACCGTTCACCTGGCTCAGGCTTTCGTGTTCCACCTGCAGGCGCAGATGGGTCAGCCGCGCATTCGGCTGCAGGCTGATTTCAGTCATCTGGTTATGGAAGACGTTGGTTTCACCCAGGCTGTCGTACTGTTCGATCAGTTCCAGGCTGGAGCCGGCCGCGCCGTACACCAGGACCCGGCTCTGGGCCAGGGCGGGTTGCGCTTCGCCGGTGCTCAGGTACACCAGCTGAATGGGCTGCTGCACCTTGAAATCCATAGGCGCCTGGATCAGCACGCCGTCTTCAATACAGCCGTAATTGAGTGCGGCGAATACATGCTGTTGCGGCTCAAACGCGGTACCCAGTTCGGCATTGATCAATTCGCGCTGCGACTCGTTGGCATTGCTGAACAGGGTCACAATGCCCTGGTTCTCCAGGTCGCTGTAGCTGGACAGCCCCGGATGCAGGTGACCATTCACAAACACCAGGCGGCTGACGTCTCCCAGTTGCCCCAGGCGATCGGCCGCTGCTGATTCGTCCACCTGGCCGGCGGCGGTATGGGCGAAGTAGGGGGTGTTCAGGAGCGCGGTCAGCGGGGTGTACTTCCAGGCTTCCGTCTTGCGGGTGGGCATGTCCAGCGCGGCGAACGTGGCCTGCGCTTTCTGCGGCAGGCTGAGCCAGTCCAGCGAGGCCTGTTGTGCCAGCTGCTGTTGCACCTGTTGTTTCAATTCGTGGGGTGTCATCATCATCAACTGCCGTTATTGAATCCAGCTATACCCTTTTTCTTCCAGCTCCAACGCCAGTTCGCGACCACCGGATTTGACGATTTTGCCGCCCGCCAGCACGTGCACATAGTCCGGCACGATATAGTTCAACAGGCGCTGGTAGTGGGTCACTACGATAAAACTGCGCTGCGGGTTGCGCAGGGCGTTCACGCCTTCGGCCGCCACCTGCAGGGCGTCGATGTCCAGGCCGGAGTCGGTTTCGTCCAGCAGGGCCAGACTCGGTTCCAACAGGGCCATCTGCAGAATCTCGTTACGTTTCTTTTCGCCGCCGGAGAAGCCTTCGTTCACGCCGCGCTTCAAAAATTCCGGTTTCAACTTCAATTCCTTGCAGTGTTCCCGTGCCAGTTTCATGAAGGAGGGCGCATCCAACTCCTCCTGGCCGCGATGCTTACGCACGGCGTCCACCGAGGCTTTCAAAAACTGCATGTTGCTGACGCCGGGGATTTCCACCGGATACTGAAAGGCCAGAAACACCCCTTCCCGGGCCCGTTCTTCCGGCTCCAGTTCAAACAGATCCTGGCCTTTGAAACTGACGCTGCCGCTCACCACTTCATAGTCGTCACGCCCCGCCAACACGTTGGCCAGGGTGCTTTTACCGGAACCGTTGGGGCCCATGATGGCGTGCACTTCGCCGGGATTCACCGTCAGGGAAATGCCGTTGAGGATGGTCTTGCCATCCACTTCCGCCACCAGATCTTTGACTTCCAACAAGGGTGTTTTACTCATGATTAACCTACTGCCCCTTCCAAACTCACTTCCAACAGCTTGCCGGCTTCCACCGCAAATTCCATTGGCAACTCTTTGAATACTTCTTTGCAGAAACCGTTCACGATCATGGACACGGCTTTCTCTTCATCGATGCCGCGCTGGCGGCAGAGGAACAACTGGTCGTCGCTCACCTTGGAGGTGGTGGCCTCGTGCTCCAGAATGGCATCGGGGTTTTTGTTCTCAATATAGGGGAAGGTGTGGGCGCCACACTGATCCCCGATCAGCAACGAATCGCACTGGGTGTAGTTGCGCGCCCCTTCCGCCCGTGGGGAGATGCGCACCAGGCCGCGGTAGGCATTCTGGCTGCGACCGGCGGAGATGCCTTTGGACACGATGGTGCTCTTGGTGTTCTTGCCCAGGTGAATCATCTTGGTGCCGGTGTCCGCCTGCTGGTAACCGTTGGTGAGCGCCACCGAATAAAATTCACCGATGCTGTTGTCACCCCGCAGGATCACGCTGGGGTATTTCCAGGTGATGGCGGAACCGGTTTCCACCTGGGTCCAGGAGATCTTGCTGTTGGCGCCATCGCACACGCCGCGCTTGGTGACAAAGTTATAGATGCCGCCTTTGCCGTTTTCGTCCCCGGGGTACCAGTTCTGTACCGTGGAGTATTTGATTTCAGCATCGCCCAGGGCCACCAGTTCGACCACGGCGGCGTGCAGTTGGTTTTCATCCCGCATGGGGGCGGTGCAGCCTTCCAGGTAGGAGACGTAACTGCCTTCATCCGCCACGATCAAGGTGCGCTCGAACTGCCCGGTGTTCAGCTCGTTGATGCGGAAGTAGGTGGACAGCTCCATGGGGCAGCGGGTGTTCTTGGGGATGTACACGAAGGAGCCGTCACTGAACACGGCAGAATTCAAGGCTGCGTAGAAGTTGTCCTGCTGGGGTACAACGCTGCCCAGGTATTTCTGGATCAGGCCCGGATAGTCTTTGATGGCCTCGGAGATGGAGCAGAAGATCACGCCGGCTTTGGCCAGTTCATCTTTGTAGGTGGTGCCGATGGAAACACTGTCGAATACCGCATCCACGGCCACGCCGGCCAATTTGGCACGTTCGTGCAGGGGTATGCCCAGCTTTTCAAAGGTTTCCAGGATTTCCGGGTCCACTTCGTCCAGGCTTTTGGGCGCATCGTCCTTGGACTTGGGAGAGGAATAGTAGCTGATGGCATTGAAGTCCACCGGTGGGTGCTGCAGGTGAGCCCATTGGGGCGCCTCCATGTCACACCATTTGCGGTAGGCTTCCAGGCGCCACTGCAGCATCCACTCCGGTTCATTCTTTTTGGCGGAAATAATGCGGATCACGTCCTCATTGAGGCCGGGGGGCAGGGTTTCGGATTCGATGTTGGTGACGAATCCGGCTTCGTACTCACGACGGATTAACGATTCGATTTCGTCGCTCATGGCGTGTCTCCGCTGGTAACTGGGTGTACCGGGCACAGCATGCTGCGTGGGCAGGTGGGCCACGAGGTACAGATGCTTCCGGGCAGGTCACGATGGTCCGACCCGAACGGGCAGTCGGTGTTTTCAAGTCTGTTCAAATGGATCTCTCTACGGGAAAGCAGACTAAAATACTCGGCCTTGAAAATCAATACCAATTTGGTATTCTTTCGTGAAGCTCATTGCCGGAGCCCCCGTCGGGCGCGCATTGTATGTTACGCATCAGCAAAATGACAGATTACGCCTTGGTGATCATGAACCGGCTGGCCAAGTCGCCGGCCCAGCAATTGCGTATGGAGGAGCTGGCGGAAGCCACCCGCCTGGGCCTGCCCACCGTGCGTAAGCTGATGCGCCAGTTGGTGGCGGCCGGGCTGGTGCGCTCGGAGCGGGGTGCCAAGGGCGGCTACCAGCTGGCGCGTCTGCCCCAGATGATCAGCATTGCCCAGGTGGTTTCTGCTGTGGAAGGCCCCCTGGCCATCACCGAGTGCTGTGACGATGACGGCGGTTGTGAGCTGTCCTCTGGTTGCGAAGTGGCCTACCACATGCCCACCATCAATGAGCTGATCGCCCAGATTCTCAATAATATCTCGCTCACGGATATGGTGGGGCTGGGCGCTGGCGTGCATCATAACGTCCAGACCATCCTCTCCCGCCTGACCGCACGGGACACGCACTCTCCCCTGTGAGTGTTTGCATTGGGTAAGTGTCTGCATTGGCTTGCAATGTATGGACTTCTTCTTAGACTATCTGCTTTCCTTCGAACTCTGACAGAGAACCCCTATGAAACGAATCACCCGTAGAGCGATCCTGGCGGCCCTGTTGACGGTGGCCGGTTGTACCACCGAGGGTAACTTCGACACCAATAAGGCCATGGCGGTGGGCATGGGTGTTGCCCAGGCGGTCACCCTGAATGAAGAGAGCGTCAAGCACACTGCCAGCCTGGCGGCCAAGGAAATGGATGGCAAGAATCAGGTGGCGCCCGCCAGCAGTGTCTATGCTCAGCGCCTGGCCGGAATCACCTCCGGGTTGCAGAACTACAAGGGGCTGAAGTTCGACTTCAAGGTGTACTTGGCGCCGGAGGTCAATGCGTTTGCCATGGCCGACGGCACTGTGCGGGTCTATTCCGGGTTGATGGACGCCATGCCGGATGACCAGGTGCTGGCGGTCATTGGCCATGAGATTGGTCACGTTTATCACAAGCACAGCTATGCCCAGATGCAGCAGAAGATCCTCACGGATTCTGCAATGCAGGCGGCGGTGTCAGTGGGTGGCATGGTGGGGGAGCTGACCCAGGGACAACTGGGGCAGTTGGCTTATGTGGCAGTGAACGCCCAGTTCTCCCAGCATGACGAACTGGAGTCCGATGAGTTTGCGGTGAAGATGCTGCACAGCCAGGGCAAAGATCCCTACGCCATGAAGCGGGCTATTGCCACCTTGCAGGCCAAATACGGCTCAGACAGCAGTTTCTTGAGCTCCCACCCCTCCAACAAAGAGCGTATCCAGCGCATTCAAAAGGCCATTGACCGGCTCTGATTGAGCGGCACTGAAAGCCGCACTCAAACCAGCACAAAATCCGGCACAACCCCCTGAACCATCTATACTTTTTGAAGATTGTTCAGGGTTCAGGGTTCAGGGTTCAGATATCAGGGTAGCGAGGAGTGTGCGATGTCATCTGCCTATCAGACGGTTTCCCGGGTCGCCAACGAAACCTACGGCCACTCGCGGCGGATCATGCCTGAGCAGCCCTGGTGGGATAACCTGGAGTCCAGCTTTCACAAGTTCCCTGATGACTTTGAGCTGGATTTGCCCACGCAATTGTTGGTGGACGGTACGGCGGGCATTGATCTGGCGATGCGCACAGCGGTGGCCTCGCTGGTGTCGGTGCTGGCGCTGCCGCTATCCTCCAACCCCCTGCGCCTGCTGCGGGATATTGAAGACGGGGCGTTTTATCGTGAACTGGCTTCCGGTCACCGGGCTGAACGGTTTTTCCGTCGTCCGCACCAGCAGGTGGCGGTGCGGGAGCGCAAACCCGGCTGGGTGCATTTTCGGCCGCCGGATGGGCAATGCCGGGAGTTGGTGTTTCAGAGCCCTTTTGAGCCGTTGAACCCCCGCCTGCGGCAGCGTTACCTGAAAAACCGGCGCAATCGGCAGGCGGTGGCGCAGTACTGGACTCATAATCAGGGGCCCCGTCCCACCATCTGCGTGGTGCATGGCTTTATGGCGGACCCTTACTGGGTCAACAGCCTGTTCCTGGGCTTGCCCTGGTTTTACAAGCTGGGCTACGACATCCTGCTCTATACCCTGCCGTTCCATGGGGATCGTCAGGGCCTGTTGTCGCCGTTCAGTGGTCACGGCTATTTCGCCCACGGCCTGTCTCACATCAATGAGACCATTGCCCATTCGATTTATGACTTCCGCCTGTTCCTGAACCACCTGGAGTCCCTGGGCGTACCTCGCTTCGGCGTGACCGGCATCAGCCTGGGAGGGTATACCAGCGCGCTGCTGGCGGCAGTGGAGGAACGGCTCCAGTTCAGTATTCCCAGTGTGCCGGTGGTGTCATTGTTTGACCTGATGCTGCAATGGTTTCCCGCCAGCGCGGTGATCAAGACCGGGCTGCGGCTGAGCGGCGTGTCGATCAAGGATGCCCGCCACATCATGGCGGTGCATTGTCCACTCACCTATGAGCCGGTTATTCCCCGGGAGCGCCTTATGATCATTGGTGGCGCCGGTGATCGCTTTGCGCCGCCGAAACACGCCCGCTTGTTATGGGATCACTGGGACCGGCCCGATATCCACTGGTTTCCCGGAAACCACATTCTGCACCTGGACCAGGGCAAATACCTGAAAGACGTAGCGCGCTTCCTGCAGCGGATCGGGTTTGCGGAGTGATAACGAACAAGGCCACCTTGTTTCAGGGTGGCCTTGTCGAAAGGGAGTTTGTCAAACAGGTGGGTTGTTAAAAGGGTAGCACCGTCAGTGGGCTTTGGATTTGCCTTGGCGTTTCATCTTCAGATCATGCTGCCAGTAATAAATGACATAACCGCCCACGGCTATGGTGCCAACCACGGTGAGCATGGCCGCGATCACAACATCATCGATATACATACAATATTCCCTCATCGGTTTTATAGTTATTGGACTTAACAATCTAAACCAACGACGGATGCAGTACACGCCTATGTGACAATATAGTCTTTAGGGTCGCCTGATTAGATCAGGCGGTTTTAATAAAGGCTTATTTGGCGCTTAAATGTACGAGTTTACTTTGCTTTTTGCTTCATACAGGCGCTCAGCCAGGGCCTTGGGGGTGCGGGCAATCAGTTCGTCCAGCTGGCTGTCCAGCTCTTGGCGCAGTTGTTCCAGGCGGCGTTTCTGTATTTTGTAGCGCAGCTCGTAGCGGGACACTTCCCCCAGCAGTCTTTCCTTCTCCGTCATGGCAATGGCGATCAGGTTATGACGGTTTACCTGGTTGGTGATGCCGTATCGGCTCAGGTAGTAGCCAGCGGTGTCCAGTTGCTTCAGGCCAAAGTTGGCAAGGGGTTCTAGATTCATGTTCGGGTTGCCTCATTAACACAGGAATGGCAGGAATTGGGTGCTAACCTTAACCGTGAAAATTAGAACCCTCCACCTAACTGTTTGAGCGACTGCTCAAAAACGCTGGGGGTGCAAAAAAAAGCAAAGCGATTCATGCGCTTGCACACTATACTCTGAGTATTCGAACAAGGAATTGAATAAGGGATGGTACTTGAAGGGGATTGTAAGCCCTGTTAAGGCAGGTCGAAGGCTGCTTTGGGGGATCGTGCTAGGGATTGGGTTGATGACCTCCGTCCCGGGTTTTGGGGAGGAGGAGGCACGACTCAAGGCTGCATTCATCTACAACTTCACCAAATACGTCACCTGGCCTCAATATATAGAACAGGCCGGGGGAGCCCTGCATGTGTGCGTGTTGGGGGCCGATGCCTATTTTGACGAACTCAGCCAGTTGGCCGGCCGCGAAGTGCGCAGTTTCAAACTGGAGATCAAACAACTCAAACCCTCCGATCCCATCGACAGCTGCCAGGTCATTTACACCTCCGGAGTGAGCCTCCGTAAGTTCCTGCCCCAGACCGCAAACCTTCCAGTTCTGACCATCAGCGATGAACCCGGTTTCGTGGATGCCGGAGGTATGATCGGTCTGGTGACGGAAGGCCGCCGGATTCGGTTTGACATCAATCTGGGCCGCGCCCGGGATGTGCAGCTGCAGATCAGTTCCCGTCTGCTGCAGCTGGCGAGAAGGGTGGAATCGCCGTGACGAGTATTCTGAGAGCCTTCTCCATCAAACAGAAACTGACTATGGTGATGCTGCTTACCATCTTTGCCGGCGTGGTGCTGATGGGGGTGTTCTTCATGGGCTATGAACGCATCCAGAGTCGGGAACAGCTGGTACATGAGATCACGGTGATCACCAAGGTGTCCTACTCCCAGGTGGCGGCGGCACTGGAGTTCGAGGATCTCAACACTCTGCAGGAGAGCGCCAACAGTCTGGATTTTGATTACACCATCGATGTGGTGTGCATCTACGATGGCAACCTGAGTCTGCAGGCCCGCTCCTTCCCGGGCTCGGTCAGGGCGACTCCCTGCCCGGATAATCCCCACGCTGACCCCAGCGGATTTGTGCAGGGCAAGTATCATCACATCGAAGATGTCTTTTCCGAGTCGGTGCGCATCGGCACCATCTTCATCAGCGCCAACATGGACTATGTGAACAGTCAGATTCAGCGCTATTTCTACATGATGCTGACCGCTCTGGGCATCATTTCTGCTGTGTCTCTGCTGGTGGCCATGGTGCTGCAGAAGGCGGTGACGACACCGATATCCGAGCTGGCACAGACCGCCACCAGTATTGCCAACGACCGGGATTTCAGTCTGCGGGCCGCCAAAACCAGCGATGATGAGATCGGCCAGATGGTGGATGCCTTCAATGAAATGCTGGAGGCGATCCAGCAACGGGACCAGGAGCTGCAGTCCCATAAAGTTGAACTGGAATCCAAGGTGGAGGAGCGTACCGCCGAATTGAAGGCGGCCAATCAGGAGCTGGAGGCGTTCAGTTACTCTGTATCCCATGATCTGCGCTCCCCGTTGCGAGCCATCGACGGGTTCAGCCAGGCCTTGCTGGAGGATTACGCCGATCAGCTGGACAGTCCGGCCCTGGGCTATCTGGAGCGGGTGCGGATGGCGAGCCAGCGCATGGGCACCTTGATCGACAGCATGCTCTGGTTGTCCCGTGTGACCCGCCAGGAAATTGTGACCCGCACCGTTGACTTCAGCCTCATGTGTGAGGACGTGGTGCAGGATACTCAGGACCGGGAGCCGTCCCATAAGGTGAGGGTTTCGGTGCAGCCAGGTATGAGCATGCGTTGCGATTCGCGCCTGATGCGTATTGTGGTCACCAACCTGGTGGATAATGCCTTCAAATATACCCAGCACGCGTCCGCGCCGGAAGTCAGTATTGGCTGCAAGGAAGGGATTTACTTCATCCGGGATAATGGGGCCGGTTTTGATATGCGCTATGCAGACAAATTGTTCGGTGTGTTTCAGCGTCTGCACAGCAAGGATGAGTTCGAAGGTACCGGCGTGGGGCTGGCGACGGTGGCCCGTGTGATTCAGCGCCATGGGGGCGATATCTGGGCTGAAAGTGAAGTCAATCGCGGGGCAATTTTCTATTTTACCGTGTCCTCGTGACGGGTGCCGCAGACGGTTAACGCCGTTCCGGATAGTCTTCAGATAAAAGTAAAAACATTGACTTAAAAACCGACTGTCATTATTTTGAAGTGGTCTGTCAGCCTTCTGATATGATCTTTTGGAATAGACCAAGATGAGTGATATGACTATATTGCTAGTAGAAGACAACCCTGATGATGAGTTGTTGGCGTTGCGTGCGCTTAAAAAGAGCAATGTGCCCAACACGGTGGTTGTCACCCGTGATGGTCAGGAAGCACTGGATTACATCTTTGGGGAAGGCAAGTTCCAGGGGCGTGACGTCCGGGTCTTGCCGAAGGTGGTGTTTCTGGATCTGAAACTGCCCAAACTCGATGGTCTGGAAGTGTTGCGCAAAATCAGGGAAGACAAACGCACCAAAGGTTTGCCGGTGGTTCTGTTGACCTCCTCTGATGAAGTGCAGGATATGCAGGCCGGCTACGATATTGGTGTGAACAGTTACATTAACAAACCAGTGGACTTCGACGAATTTGTGTCGCAGGTTAAGTTATTAGGCCAGTACTGGTTGGGTGTAAACCGCGTTCCCGCTCTATACTAATAAGAAAATATCATCCAGGGGGATGGGCTTGGAACGCTTCCTCAAAGTTTTGATCGTAGACGATTCCGAAGACGATGCGCTGCTGCTGGTGCGTGAGTTACGCAAAGGCGGCCTGCGTTGTGAGTTTGAACGGGTCGAAAGTGCCGTTGGGTTAAAATCCTCACTCAATCGTCAGTTATGGGATCTGGTGGTCACCGATCACAATATGCCTGCCTTCGGTTCCTCCGAAGCGTTGAAAATCACCAAAGCGATGCAACCGGAAACTCCGGTGATTGTGGTCTCCGGTGCCATCAGTGATGATGTGGCTGTGGATTCCATGAAGTCCGGGGCGCAGGATTACATCATGAAAGATAACCTGGCACGCCTGGTCCCTGTGGTGGAGCGTGAATTGCGGGAGTCGGAGCAGCGCTCTGCTCATCGTGCCGTGGAGCGCAAGGCTGCCTATCTGGCCAATCACGATGTATTGACTGACCTGATCAACCGGGAACAATTCAAGGTGCACCTGGGCCATGCCCTGGAAAGCGCCTTCGAGCAGGGGGTGGAACATGCCCTCATCTATGTGGACCTGGACCAGTTCAAGATCATCAACGATACCTGCGGCCACGTGGCCGGTGATGAATTGCTGAAACAGATCGGCAATGTGGTCAAGGTGATCCTGGGGGAGAAAGACTTCATCTCCCGCATGGGCGGTGATGAGTTCGGGATACTGTTGCTGGATTGCACCTTGAATGAAGCCACGGCCATGGCCAGCCGTATCCACGAAGCCATCAAACAGCATCGCTTTCTCTGGGATGGCCAGGAGTTCCGGGTGTCATCCTGTATTGGTCTGGTGCAGATCAACCGTGCCAGCTCCACTATTGAGGAGCTGCTGGCCAGTGCGGACATGGCTTGTTATGCGGCGAAGGACAAAGGCCGCAGCTACATCCAGATTTATGACCTGAATGACCAGGACCTGACTCAGCGCCGGGACCAGATGCATTGGGCCTCCCGTATTCGCCAGGCACTGGACCGGGATGAATTCGTGCTCTACAAACAGGCGATCGTGGGGCTATCTGAGTCTGCCACTCACTGTGAGTTTCTGGTGAGGATGAAAGATGGTGAGCGGATCGTCCCGCCAGGACTCTTTATCCCGGCAGCGGAACGCTTCAATCTGATGACCCTGATTGATCGCTGGGTGGTGAATCATGCCTTTGCCTATGTGAAGAACTGCGTCAGCAAAGGGACCTCCCTGCCCGGTGGGCTGTATTTCATTAACCTCTCCGGCTCATCGCTGAATGATGAAACCTTCTTTGACTTTGTGCGGGAGCGCAAGGACTTCTATGGCATCCCGCCTCACAGCATTTGTTTTGAGATCACTGAGACGACGGCGATTTCCAATATAGAAACGGTGTCGGTGTTCATCGCTGAGATTCGTGATCTGGGGTTCCTGTTTGCGCTGGACGATTTCGGCGTGGGCATGAGTTCTTTTGCCTACCTGAAGGCCATCCCCATTGACGTGCTCAAAATTGACGGAGGGTTTGTTCGCAATATCGTAAACGATGCCATGGACCTGGCCATCGTCAGTGCCTGCAACTCCATTGCTCACTCCGCCGGTTTGAAAACCGTGGCCGAGTTCGTGGAGGACCAGGCGATCGTGGAATGCTTACGGAAGCTGGGCGTCGATTATGCGCAGGGATACGGAATAGAGAAGCCCAGACCGTTGGATGATTGATATGTGCTCCTGTTCCACGGCAGTGAGCCCGGTGTTTGGGTTGCGATAGGTCTGTGCGCGTACAGTGGCTCATCCTGTTCGGAGTAGCGGCTTTGGCCTGTGCCGGCGTTGCCAGAGCCGCTGGAGCCTCACCCCCGGATGCGGCACCTCCTCTGGATGGCCCCGCTCAGCTTCCGGATCTGCAGAGCAGTAAGACCCCAGCCGAAGGCGCTGACCCGTTTCACAATTACCCGCGGCTGGAGGATGTCTACGTGCCTTGGGTCCGGCCCGGCTACATGGACCAAGGGGTGACCTACCTACTGGATTCCCGCCGCAAAATCTCCTCTGCCGTGTCCCTGATGGGGGAGCGTATGGATGCGTATTTCGCCGGTGACCAGACCTGGAATGAGGAAAACGATACCTATCTGCGCCTGCGCCTGTCACAGAAATGGATCGAGGGCGGCCACCTGGAGCCGGAGCTGGACTACAAATTCCGGCTGGATCTGCCGGGCACCAAGAAGCGCTATCGCCTGGTATTGGCCTATCAGGAAGACAACGAGCAAACCTTGGAAGAACGGGAGCGTTCCAGTGAAACCGCGCGGCCACCAGACGAACAGTCGCTGTTTGCCGGCCTGCTGCGCACGCTTAGCGATGAAAGCGGCAACTGGGAAACCAAGCTCAGTGCCGGGGTGAAGGTCAAGCTGCCCCCGGACCCGTTTGTGCGAAGTTCGGGTAAGCGATTGTTTTCCATCGGTGATTTCTGGGAGTTCAGATTCCAGAGCATTCTGGAGTGGTTTGATTCGAGTGGGGTGCACGCGGGCACGGATTTCATTTTCGAACGCATCGTGGCGGAACAGTTCCTGTTTCGCGCTGGCACCTATTTGGATTGGCGGGATGAAAAGGACACCCTGGAGTTCGGACAAAAATTCAGTTTGTTCCAGGATCTGGGGCCCCGTGACGCCATTGGCTACCACCTGGGTATTTTCGGCAACAGCTACAGCCATTCCCAAATCGACACATATTACATCAGTGCCGACTATCGCCGGGACCTATATAAAGACTGGTTATATATGAACGTAGTGCCGGAACTGGCGTTTCCCCGCGATGAGGATTTCACCGGCGTCGCTTCCATCACCGTATCCTTCGAGATCTTCTTTCGCTAGTGCGCCGACGCTAGTCTGCCAACAATCCTGCAGGGTAAAAGCTTCATTGCTATAGTGAAATAACGAAAAACGCGCGGGAAATGCCCTGAATCCATGAAGTTCCTGAAACTGATCGTCACCTCGCTGTTGCTGGTGCTGGCCCCGGGCTGCACCCTGGACGACGGACGCCCGCTGAAGGTGGCCACCAATCTATGGCCAGGCTATGAGCCGCTCTATCTGGCCCAGTATCTGGGGGCGTTTGACGGCGAAGTGGAGGTGATTCAACTGTCATCGGCAACAGAAGTGATGCGGGCCCTGGCGCATGGCAATCTGGATGTTGCGGCCCTGACCCTGGACGAGGCCATCAGGCTGATGGCGAGAGGCATGGACCTGGAGCCCATCCTGGTGCTGGACTACTCCCGTGGCGGGGATGCCATCGTCACCCTGGAGGCCGGGGTGACCTCGCTCTCAGGTCTGTCGGTGGGGGTGGAGAATACCGCGCTGGGGGCCATTGTATTGACCGAGGCTTTGAGCCGGCAGGGGATCGATTTCAGTGACATCGTGGTGGTGAACGTCAGCGCGGACGAGCATGAGACGGTGCTGCGCGAGGGGCGGGTGGATGCGGTGGTCACCTTCGAGCCCAGGTTGAGCCGCCTTCTGGCGTTGGGCGGCCACGTGCTGTTCGATACCCGGCAGGCGCCGGAGCTGGTAGTGGATGTGTTGGTGGCGCGCCGCCCTGTGGTGGAGCGCCGTGGCCGCCAGTTCAAAAAGCTGGTGACCGGCTACCTGGAGGCCCGCCGCTATATGGACAGTCACCACAGTGAGTCGGAGGCCTTTTTCAGCAAACGCCTGCGTCTGGATAAAGCCCAGTTGCGGCACGCTTTTCGCGGGTTGTATTTGCCTACTCTGGAGGATAACCGCGCCTGGTTTTCCGGTCAGCCCAGCCCTTATCAGAAGACCTTCGGGCGGGTGCTGGAGGTGATGCACCGCCATGGCCTGGTGGAGGGGCAGCCGGAAGCGCAGAATCCACCGGCCTGGCTGCTGGAGGTTTCAGGTTGAAGTCCGCGAAGCTTTCCCTTACCTCCCTGGTGGTGCTGGTGATCGCGGTCAGCTTTGCGCTGCTGTCGGCCCTGTTCGCGTATAACCAGTATCTGGTGCTGAAACGACACGCGTTCAATGAAGCCAGAATCAATATGAAGACCATTCTGATGGTGTCCCAGGCGCGGTTTGAGAAGGAATTCCGGCATCGGGAACCGGCCAGCGTCGAGCGCGAAGTGATGGCGTTGAACCTGCTGGACGACGTGCGCTTGTCGGCGGTGGTTGACCAGGCCGGTGTGGTGAAATTCTCCAGCAGCTTTGTGGTGTTGGAGCAACCGGCGGCCACCCAGTTGCCGCAGTTCGATCAGGCCTTGTTTCAGCGGGTGGTGGAGCGCCGCAATCCGGTGCTCATCACCAATTCCCCCCGGGATCTGCTGATCGCCTACTACCCCTTGGTGATGGATGCGAGCGGGGCGGGCCGGCGACCGGAGAACATCGGAGTGCTGTACGTGGAGTGGAGCCTGAGCCGCCCTTACACCCTGATCCGCCAAGCGGTGTGGCAGAACCTGGCAATCCTGTGGGGCATCATGGCGGTGGTGCTGGCGGCATTGCTGATTGTGTTGCGTAAAATCGTATTGCGCCCGTTGCAGAGCCTTACCCGCAAAGCTGATCGGGTGGCCTCCGGTGAGGAGACGGAGGTGTTCCAGCACAAGGGCTTTCATGAGTTGGGGGAGCTGGCATCGGCTTTGAATCGCATGAACAGCAATCTGCACAACAGTTTGCGGAAGGTGAAGAGCAGCGAACAGCGCTGGGTGTTTGCGCTGGAAGGCGCGGGGGATGGTGTACAGGACTGGAATCTGCTCACCGGCAGGACGTATTTTTCACCGCAGTTCAAAAAAATGATGGGTTTGAGCCAGGGGCGGGACGTTACCTGGGATGACTGGAAACAGTTGGTGGACCCGGAAGACTGGCCCTTCGTGGAACGGAAAATTCAGCGCCACGTCCAGGGGCTGTCGGACCTGTGTCGCATTGAATATTGCGTGCAACATCCGGTGGGCGAGCCGCGTTTTATTCTGATGCGGGGCAAGGTGGTGGAGTATGATGCCAGCGGTAAGGCGTTGCGCTTCATCGCCACCCACAGTGATATTACCGTGCAACGTCGTACTGAAGACGCCTTGCGTGGCAGTGAAGAAAAATACCGCATGCTGTTCGATATGGCCCAGGAAGGCATCTGGGTGCTGGATGCGGACGGCTTCACCACGCTGGTCAACGATTCCATGGCGGCCATTCTGGGCTTCGACAAGGAATATATCATCGGCCGCAACATCCTGGAGTTTGTGGAGCCAGGCACTCGCCCCCGGCTGGAGGAGGCGCTGCGCGGTCGCTCTCCCATCTCTGAAATGTATCAGGATTATGATTTTGTTTCCCGTACCGGCCGCCGCATCCATGTCACCATGAAGACCGCCATCATCTACGATAACCGTGGCGAATATGCCGGTCGTATTGCCGGCATTATGGACATCACGGAGCGCAAACGGGCGGAGCAGCGGATTCGACAACAGGTGCTCTATGACGAGCTGACCAACCTGCCCAACCGGCGCATGCTCAACGACAAGCTGGCCCAGGAACAGGCCAGGGCACTGCGCCACAGCCATTGTGGCGCCTTGCTGTTTGTGGATCTGGATCATTTCAAGAACGTCAACGATTCCCTGGGGCATCCCATCGGGGACGGGCTCTTGATTGCCATCGCCGACCGGCTGCGGCAGGTGATACGGGAGGAGGACACCCTGGCCCGCCTGGGTGGGGATGAGTTTGTGGTGCTGCTGCCGGAGCTCAGCGACGATACGACGGCGGCGGCCTCCCTGGCCCGCAACGTGGCCTTGAAGATCCAGTCCGTGTTAGCGGATGCTTTTGATGTTTCCGGCAATAAACTCAATATCGGCTGCAGCATCGGGATTGCGCTGTATCCCCTGGACCAGGAAACCATCCACGACATCATGAAGCAGGCAGATGCCGCCATGTATCGGGCCAAAGAGGAAGGTCGCAACACGGTGCGCCTGTTCAGCAAGGAAATGCACCAACAGATCGAGCAGAACCTGAAGTTGCAGATGCTGTTGCCGGGTGCCCTGGAGGAAGAACAGTTCATTCTCTATTTTCAGCCCCAGTTCAACGACCGCAGCGAGTTGATCGGAGCCGAAGTGTTGTTGCGCTGGGAGGAGCCGAATCTGGGCTTTGTGCGTCCGGATCTGTTTATCCGCGCGGCCGAGGAATCCGGTCAGATTATTCCCCTGGGGGACTGGGTGTTGCGTAAGGCCTGTCAGCAGATGCGGGAGTGGCGGGAACGGGGATTACCGGACAGTTTTGAACGCCTGGCGATTAACATCAGTGCCCGCCAGTTTTCCCAGGATGACTTTGCCATGAAGGTGGAAGCCTTTGCCCGGGAGGCCGACATCAGCCCCGCGGAACTGGAACTGGAGATCACCGAGAGCATGCTGTTGCATCACCTCGACCAGGTGGTGGAAAAAATGCGCCTGCTCCACAACATGGGTTTCTATATTGCATTGGATGACTTTGGTACCGGTTACTCTTCGCTGTCGTATTTGCGGGAGTTGCCCCTGCACAAACTGAAGATCGACCAGGCCTTTGTGCGGGATATACGCAATGACCAGAACGACCGGGTCATCGTCGAGACCATCATCGCCATGGCGCGATTGATGGAACTGGATGTCATTGCCGAGGGGGTGGAGGAGGAGTATCAGCTGAACTTTCTCAAGGAAAAAGGCTGCTACCAGTACCAGGGGTATTACTTTGACCGGCCGATTCCGGCGGATCAGTTCTATGACACCTGGGTGGCCCGGGGGGACCAGTCCCGGCGGCGCTCCTGAGCTGGCTAGGCGTTGCCCTGATTGCGTTGTGTCAACAACAGGGCTTTCTCCGTTTCGAATTCCTTCTGGGTCAGCGCGCCCTGGTCCAGTAGCTGTTTCAGTTGTGCCAGGCGGCTCAGATAGTGTTGCTGGGGTTCTGCCTCTGAGCCGGGGGCGTCTTTCTCCACCAGGCCCAGCCACTGGCCGATTTTGCGGAACATCAAGCGCAGGGCGCGGAAAATCTTCGGCAACAGCCAGATCACCAGGGCAATGAACACCAACAGGAAAATCAGGAATGCAATGGGGTGATTGAGGGCGGCCCACAACCCGGCCAACACCAGAAAGTCCTCGCTGAAAGAGGCGATCCAGTTGGTGACCGGTTCCGGGGAGGTGTTGATCAACAGCCGGGTGCCGGCTTTGGTGGCATGGGAGGTGGCCGCCATACCGCCGCCGAGGATGCCGGCGGCGATTTCCAGGGTGGGGGTGACGTCGCCCACGGCCCCGGCTGCCAGCATGGCGCCGGCGGGTATCCGCACAAAGGTGTGCAGGGTATCCCAGCCGGAGTCCACTCCCGGCGTCTTATCGGCAAAGAACTCCACCGCGTACATGGCACCCGCCGCCATGATCACCAGCGGGTCCTGCAGGGTCTGCAGGTCCGGCGGCAGATCAATGTTGCCGGTGGCGCCACCGATGCCCAGCACCAGGAGCGCGGCGTAGAGGTTGACGCCGCTGGCCCAGGAGACCCCCATGGTGAGGGCGAGAGTGCTGATAAGTGCCTGATATTCTTCCACGAGTGCCTCTTGTACAATTAAATTCCCGCCGGCGTTGGCCTGCACACCAGAACAGGATGCCGGGGCTAACCTTAACTCAGCCTGAACAGGATTCGAAGCGGATTATATGTCGATCTGGATGAGCGTTTTATCGTTCGTGGCGGGCCTGGGGCTGTTCCTCTACGGCATGAGCCAGTTGGAAGAGGCCCTCGGGGTCTTAAGCAGTGGCTCGTTCCGGCGTTTTCTGCGGCGCTCCACCGGCAACCCGGTGACCTCGGTGCTGGGGGGCACCCTGACCACCATGCTGGTGCAGAGCAGCTCCATGGTGGGTCTGCTGATGATGGCCCTGGTGGGGGCCGGTATCATCCCGCTCGCCAATGCGGTGGGCGTGGTGTTGGGCGCCAACCTGGGCACCACCTTCACCGGCTGGATCGTCGCCACCCTGGGCTTCAAGCTGAACCTGGCCGCCCTGGCTCTGCCGGCCATGGGGGCCGGGGCCCTTTGGTGCGTGCTGATGGCACGACGGGAGCATTGGCTGGCCTGGGGGCGGATGCTGTTCGGCCTCGGCCTGTTGCTGTTCGGGCTGGATGCCATGAAAAGCAGCATGGAGCAGGTGGCGACCCGCTTCGATGTGTCGGTGTTGCAGGGCTATCCGGCCATGGTCTATCTGCTGGTGGGGGTGGCGTTCACCGCCCTGATCCAGTCCAGCTCGGCCACCATGATGATCACCCTGAGCGCACTGCATACCGGTATCGTGGACCTGCCGTCCGCGGCAGCACTGGTGATCGGAGCCGATCTGGGTACTACCAGCACACTGGCCCTGGGGGGCATCAAGGCCTCGGCGGTGAAAAAACAACTGGCGTTGGCCCATGTGCTCATCAATGTGGTCACCGCTGCGTTGGCGTTCCTCGGCCTGCCGCTGTTGTTGTCCCTGGTGGATGCCAGTGGTGTGGAGGATCCGCTCTATCAGCTGGTGGCTTTCCACAGTGGCTTCAACCTGGTGGGCATTATGTTGCTGCTGCCGTGGGTAAAGCCCTTCTCCCGTTTTCTGGAACGGCGTTTTCTGAGCTCGGATGACGACGTGCGAACCTATATCCAGAACGTGGCGCCCACCCTGGTGCAGGAATCCCTGGAGGCGGTGGCGCGGGAGGTGGAGTGCCTGCTGGTGAAAGTGATGGCGCTGACGTTGCGCAACCTGAAGCTGGAACCGGAAAGCCTGCGGCTGACCCTGGCCATGCAACAGAGGCTGCAACAGGCGTTTCCCTCCGGGCTGCGCTATGAGGAGGGTTACGATGAGATCAAGCGCCTGGAAGGTGAAATCCTGGAGTTCTGCGGTGCGGTGCAGACCGGTGTGGTGGCGCCGGAGCAGGTGAAGCAGGTGCACCGCTACCTGAACGCAGCCCGTCATGGGGTGTATGCGGCCAAGTCCGGCAAGGATATTCGCCAGAACCTGGCCTTTCTGCGGCATTCGGAAAAGCACACCCTGACCGCGTTTTATCAGGCTCAAGTGGGGCTGCAGAAGCAGCGCCTGACCGAATTGGGCACCCTGTTGGAGGCTCACTACCAGCCCGCACATCTGCGCACGGAGCTGAGCCGGTTGCAGGAGCAGGTTCGGCAAAGCCATCGTGACACCGAGCAGACCCTGTTCGTGCAGGGCCTGCATGACGGGGCCGACGAGCAGGAGACGTCGACGCTGTTGAACGTGAACCGGGAGCTGAAAGCGGCCCTGGATAATTTTGCCCTGGCCCTGGGTTGTTTGCGGTTGGAGGATGCGGAGCTGGTTGATTAATAAGCAAGTGGAAACATGGGGTTGGGCGGCGTATACCAAAGCAGGGTAAGCGGCCTGCGGTGCCCCGCGTTTTCGCAATCCCGGCCACCGTTTCTTATCAAAGTTGGAAGCAGTACACAGTTTCCGGACGCGTTTCTTTTTAGCATTTTGCCCATTGAGACCAGCGATCATTTCGGGGGAAATGCGGTGTCGGCGCCAAAGTTCAAAGTTTCCATACAAGGTGTGCTGAAAGGCTTCAGCGATACCAGCGTGCGTGTTGCTCTGGCCAGTCAATTGAAGATGGAGCCGCAACAGGTGGACAAGCTGTTGCTGAACCAGGGGGCCCTGTCGAAAAAGCTGCTGCCCCACAAAGATGCCTTCAGTCTGCAGTCCATCCTGCGGGAATTGGGAGTGGATTGCGTGATCCGGCCGGTGCCCCTGGAGGGCCTGGCGGAGCGTGCCGGCACCCTGCAGATGAATGTGGACGCCCGGCCCAAGCCGGTGAGCCGGACTCCGGTGGTACGATCCCAGCGGTCTTCCCCGGTGCGCAGTGGGCGGGCTTCCCTCAAGCCGGTGGTGCCCAAGGGGGCGGTGAGTGTCTGGCCGGTGGCCGCGGTGGTGGTGTTGGTGCTGCTGGCCAGCTGGCTGTTCAAGGCCCCGTCCGCCGGTTTGGATGCACCGCCGGCACCACAGATGGCCTCGATCCTGGACCGGCCGCTCGATTAGCTGGAACCGCCGAAGGCCTAGGCCAGGTGGCTGCCGTTGTCGGTGACGGCGTAAAACAGGCAGTCGCTTTTGGCGATGGTGGCGTTGGTGGTGATCATAAACAGCTTCAACGCCTGGGCCGGATAGAGCCGGTTGCCCTCCAGTTTCAGCACTTTGTCTTTCACGTCCACCCCGGCCGGGGTGTTGACGATCAACTTATCCCAGCTTTCCGGTTTGACCCAGCCCAGGGCCACATCGGGGTTGATGCGGCCGAAGTTGTGGTGCTCCACATCCGGCGGCAGGGTGATGTCGGCATAGACGTCTTCCGCCTCGCTGTAGGTGATGCTGGCATCCTCCCGTAATTCCAGACGCACCGGCTCCCGCAGGATTTCCAGATCCCAGTCCGCGTCCAGCGGGGTCAGCACGTCTTCCCGGGTGGCGTAGCGCAGGATGCCTTCATACGCGATCTGGTCGGCGCGGGGGTCCTGGGCCCCGCCGCATTCGATGGTGACCGTGGGTACATTGCGTTCACTGTACTCAAACAGGGCTCCCAGCTTCAGCCCGGTCACCAGCATGCGCTCGGTGAACAGGCTGGTGAGGGCGTCGTGGGCCGGGTCCTGTTTCATGGACACCGCAAAGCAGGGCCCCATGCCGGAGGTGTTGTGGATGTCGATCAGGGCTTCCGGGTTCAGCTCCTGCAGAATGTCCAGGATGGCTTTGGCCAGGCGCCCCTGGGGATCGTCAAAGGGTTCCCTGAAGCAGCGATTGAGGTCCCGCTCCTGGGGCAGGTGGCGGTAGAAGAACAGGGGTTCCTGCAGGGCCGTTTGCACTGAGCCAAAAAAGCACAGCAGATCCACCGCCGGTTCAATGCCCTCTTGCAGGAAACGGAACAGGGCGCGGGTGCCGGAGGGCTCGTTGCCGTGCAACAGGGTGCAGATGGCCCGCGCGCGGCGGCGGTCACGCCCCGGTATGTGAATCAATGTGGGGCCGGCCATTTCCCGCAGAAACGCTTCCACGGATTCCCCCACCATTTCCGGTGACGGATGATACCAGTAGCGGATCAGGGGACTGCCCAAACTCATAGTGCTTCACTCCATTGGCTGACGGGTTGTTGAGAATAGAAATTCTGGCGGTAGCGTTGCAACATCTGCTGGCGTGCGCTTGCTGCGTCCAGCCCGCTGGCCTGCAACCGGTGCAGCATGTTGAGCTGCCATTGGGCGCCGTTGGTGCGGGCCTGGAGGCGGTCACGGATATTGTCCATCAGGCGTTTGGCCTCGCGGTGCTCCATGCCTGCCGTTTGCAGGGCATCTTCCGCCATGGGTACCAGGCGCCGGGCCAGTTCCAGAACCTCGTATTCCACCACTTTGATCTGGCTGGATGAGGGCCACAGCAATACGGCGTCCAGACCGTGCTGGGCGGCCCGGTAAAAATTATGCTCGGCGAATTTAAAGGGTAACAGGCTGGTGCGGTCGGCCATGGAATCCCGCAAGGCCAGGGCGCTGCCCAGCAGGAAGGCGCCGCTGGCACTCATGTCCTGCAGACTGGGGCCGGCGGGCAGGGCACGCATTTCCATGCGCACGTGACCGCCGTCGTGATGATCATAGATGGCCCGGTTCCAGGGCCAGGTGCTGCCCTGATGCAGTTTCAGCTCATGCAGTTGCGGGCGTTTTCCCCGGGCCAGTGCCTGCAGCGGATCTTCGGCATGCAGCACCGGCATGATGGGCGGAAACAGGGCCACGGTGGAAGCGAACAGCTCCAGCGCACCCTGCCGCAGCCAGCCGTTGCCAAAGTACACCCGGGGTGGATACTTGCGTTGGGCGTGGCTTTCATCCCGGCAGTCGATGGATTGCTTGAACAGGGCAATGCGGGTTTCCTGCCACAGTTCATGGCCGAACAGTAGCGGGGAATTGGCGGCCAGGGCCAGGGCAATGGGGGTGACCAGCTGCACCGCGTTGAAACTGTCGGCGAATTGATCCGGGTTCAGCCTCCAGTGCAGTTGGAATGAGGTGTTGGCCCCTTCCAGGGTGACGTCGTCCCAGGTCAGGTCCAGGGGCGGCGTGCCGTCGATATGGACTTCAAACGGCGCGCCCCGCAAGCGGCGCAGGGCATTGTCCATGGCGCGGTAACGGGGTTGATCCGTCATCATGTGGGAGCCGAACTGGCTCAGTTGCGCTGTGGGCAGAATGCCGATGGGAAGCAGCTCGGCGCCATAGCGGGCGGCACAGGCGTTGGTGTCGCGGATGGCCTGCAGCAACTCCTGTTCGAAGGCCGCGAAGGGGGCGCCGGCGAAGCTGTGGGGGCGCAGGTTGTATTCCAGGTTAAAACGGTTCAGCTCCGGGGTCAGCTGTGGATTGGCGGCGGCCTTCAGAATGGCTTCGTTGCAGGGCACTGGCTGGCCATCCGGGGCCACCAGATAGAATTCCAGCTCGGCTCCCAGGCTATCGGCTCCCACCCCAAACCCCGGTTGTTCCAGCAGTTGTTGCAGGGCGTGCAGGTTATCGCGGATTTTCTCGTTAAAACGGTCATAATCTTCCGCAGTAAACTGATCTTGCCGGATCTCGATGCCCATGTGCTCTCTTCCAGTCTGCTTTCCCTTAAAGATGAATCAGTTAGCATAATTAGTCCATGTCCGCGGTCAGAGTTGTGACGGATTTGCTAAATTTGGTACGATCGTACATGTTTTACCCCGTGGGAGTTGCCGTCTCCCTGTCGGTAATGCAAGGTGGGTTAAAGTGGGTTTAGGATTGAGGACTTATTAGGAAGCTGAATGAAAAAAGCAATAAAGCGAATCCTGTGGGGGGTGTTGCTGCTGGTACTGCTGGCCATGGGTGGTGGCCTGCACGCGATATGGCCGTTTTTGACCTACCCGGTGGAGGAGATCAAGGTCCAGCGCAAAACACCGCGGCTTTCCGAGCCCAATGACCAGTTGCTGGCAGGGGTGGGGGTACGCGACATTACGACGCCCATCGGCATTCCCAAAATGGGTTATTCCGCCTGGGCGCGGGATGCGGACGGGTTTCGGAACCGGCTCAAGGCGCGGGCCTTTTATCTGAAACCACCCGGTGGTGAACCTCTGCTGGTGCTGCAGGCGGATCTGCCGGCCAGCTCCCTGGTACTGCAGCGCAAAGTAGCGGAGCGGGTGGCGGAACGCACCGATGTGGCCGTGCACAACCTGAGCCTGCACGTTACCCATACCCACAGTGGCCCCGGCCAGTATTTTTCCAGCGATTTTTATAATGCCTTTGGCTCCAACCGGCCGGGCTTTGATCCGGATGTGTTCGGGTTTCTGGTGCAGCAGTTGTCAGAGGCAGTGGTGGAAGCCTATGAGCAGCGGCGCCCGGCCAAACTGGCCATCGGGCAGACGGAGTTGTACGGCGTCACCCGCAACCGCGCCATGGGGGCCTATGTGCGCAATGAGAACGTCAGCGACAAACAGCAAACCGAGGCAGCGGCACTGCGGGCGGTCAATCCCCGCATTACCCTGGTGCGCCTGGACGGGCTTACGGAGCAGGGCGATTACCGGCCCCTGGGGGCGTTTTCCACCTTTGCCATCCACGGCACCGCGATCCCCCCATTTACGCACCCCTATCACGGCGATGTCTGGGCCTTCTTCGAGCGCCAGCTGGAAGACCATATCCGGCACCACTATCAGCCGCCCTGGCCGGTGGCCCACGGGCCTTTCGAAGCCAATCACGGCGATAACAACCCGAACTATCGGCTGGGCTTGAGGGGGGATATCGAAACCCGGCGCATTGGCCTTCAGCTGGCGCAGCAGGCCTGGCAGTTGTTTCAGTCTTTGGACGATCAGCTCACGGACCAGGTGACCATTACCTCCGCCCAGCGCGAACTGGATGTGTCGAACCTGGCGGCGGAGGATCGCGGCCTGCTGTGTGAGCGGGCCATTGCCGGCACCGCCGTGGTGGGGGCGGCGAAGGACGACGAGGTTTTCCCCATCAGTTACCTGCCGCCATTTCAGCGGGGCTGGCCGGACGACGGTGCCGGTGATTGCCATGGCGCAAAGCGCTGGATGCTGTCCCGGTTACAGGCCTGGGGCCTGGCACCCTGGCGTTACCCGCACCGGATCTCCATCAGCAGTTTTCGCATCAATGAGCTGATCCTGGTGGGGCTGCCGTTCGAAGTGACTTTCGAGGCCGGCAACCGCATGGCGGACGCCGTGCAGCAGGCGGTAAGCCAGTATGGCAACGGTATCCGCCAGGTGGTGATCAGTAGCCACACCAACGGCTTTTTTGGTTACAGCACCACGCCAGAGGAATACAGCGCACAATGGTATGAGGGGGGGCACACCATCTACGGCCCCAACACCACACCGTTTCTGGCGCGGGAATCCCGCGAGCTGGTGGCCATGATGCTGCAGCAACCGGGGTATGCGGATCTGCCGGAGCAGTGGCAATTCAATCTGGCCAGCGCCCGTTATTTCCCCGAGTCGGTCACACCTTCCGGCAAGCGGGTGCAACTGCAGCCAGCGGTGTTTGTGGCGGCGGCCAGGAACCAGGAACCTTATTGGGAGTGGCAGGTGCTGGACGTGAATCCCGGCCAACTGCAGTTGCACCAGCCCCTGCTGGCGGTGGAGGTGAGTGACGACGGCGAACACTTCAGCACCTTGCTGGATGATCAGGGGCTGGATCTGCAGGTGATTCACAACGGCGCCTCGGATGCGGGCATGTCCCGTTATACCCTGCGCTGGTACAACCCGGAAATCGCGGTGCCGGGTCGCTGGTTTCGCTTCCGCCTGGAGCCCAGGATCAATCAGGCACTGTTCCACTCCAGTCCCTTTCGGTGAGATCGCCTTATGCAGATTGTGTATCGCTCCCGGGATATTGCTGAAGCTCACATTGTGGCGGGGATGCTGCAGGCGGACGGCATCGAGGCCTTTGTGGGCGGGCATTATCTGCAGGGGGGAATCGGGGAACTGGGCATGGCGGATTTTGCGGTGGTGCGGGTGAATGATGCGGACGTCGCCGCCGCCCGGCAACGGGTTTCGCAATACGATGCCAGTGTTCATCAGGGCAATGCCGCCGCCGAATCCCGGCCACTGAGTTTTCACACTGTGTCGATGATCATGCTGGGTTTTTTGCTGCTGGTCATCCTGTTGGTGAGTCTGGTGGCATAGCACGAGCTTTTGGTGTTATCCCTTGCGGCCAACGGTACTGCCCACTGACACTTTTCATCCCTCAGTAGCCTAAATTCATCGTAGAAATAAGACTCTCCCCATCAATACAGGCCGAAGGGGAGAGCCTCACATGCAAAATCAAAAACGAATCTGGACGAGAATCTTGTGGACGGGAATGTTGAGTGTACTGCTGCTGGCAGGCGGTTGTGCCGGCCAACAGGTCAGGACCAACAGCAGCGTGGTGGATTACCTGTATCCCACCGACGGCGCAGACGGTGCGCGGCGATCGAATGCGGTGCCATCACTCACCCTGCCACTGCGTGTGGGCATCGCGTTTGTTCCCGAGCAGTCGAGTGTCCACCGCGGACGCAGCCTGTGGGGCGGGGATTTCGGTTTCGGTGTGCTGACCGCTGCCTACAAGGCGCAATTGTTGGAGCGGGTAGCCGAGCATTTCAGGCAGTATGAATTCGTCCGTGACATCGAGGTGATTCCGTCCGAATATCTCACCCCGGGTGGCAGCTTTACCAACCTGGATCAGATCCAGGCCATCTACGACCTTGATGTGGTGGCGCTGGTATCCTACGACCAGGTGCAATTTACCGACAGCGGCCGGCTCTCTTTCAGTTATCTGACGCTGGTGGGAGCCTATGTGGTGGCCGGTGAAAAAAACGCTACCAGTACCATGATGGATACGGTGGTGTACGACATTGCCAGCCGCAAAATGCTGTTCCGTGCACCGGGTACCAGCCAGGTTCAGGGCCGGGCGACCCCGGTGGATTTAAGCGCGGAGTTGCGTCACGACAGTCTGCAGGGATTCGATGAGGCCGCCGCCAACATGATTGCACAACTGGATACGCAGCTGGGTCAGTTCAAGGACAAGGTCAAACGCGACCCGCAACAGGTGAAAGTGGTGTATGGTGAGGGCTATGGCGGTACGGTGGCTGGGCCTGTGGAGATGCTGGCTTTGATACTGATGGGTATCGTGCTGGCCATTCGCTCCCGGCCCCGTTGTCTCAGGGTCAGCGGTTCCAGGTGCATCGGTTCCAGGAGCATTGCTACATGACGATCCAATCACAGCGGCTGAATCAGGCCGGGGAATCTTTCTTTGATGAGCGCGAAAAACATTCTGATTTTTGGCAACTCCGGTTCCGGCAAGTCCACCCTGGCGCAGCAGCTGTGCGCGCAGTATGACTTGGCACACCTGGACCTGGATGTGATCGCCTGGAAGCCGGGGCTGCCACCCGAGCGCATGCCCCTGGCGGAATCCGGTGCCTTGATCGATCGCTTTGTGGCGGAGCATGCTGGCTGGGTGATCGAAGGTTGTTACGCGGACTTGCTGGAGATGTTGTTGGGCCGATGCAATGAGCTGATCTTTCTGGATCTACCGGTGGTAATGTGTATCGAGAATGCCAGAAAGCGACCTTGGGAGCCGCACAAGTATGAGTCCAAGGCGGCCCAGGATGCCAATCTTGAGATGCTGATTCAGTGGATTGCCCAGTACCCTGAGCGCAGCGATACGTTTTCGCGCGCCGCCCACAGGGCATTGTTCGAGCGGTTCGACGGCAACAAAACCCTGCTGGATCACAACCAACCGGCCTAGGGGGAAGCGGGCTCCATCTGTGACTGCAGATAGTTTTCCATACCCACTTTCTGGATCAGGCCCAACTGGATCTCCAGCCAGTAGGCATGATCCTCTTCAGTGTCCTTCAACAGCGCCTGCAGCATGTCCCGGGTCACGTAATCCTGTTCTTTTTCGCACAGGGCCATGACGGTTTTCAATTCGTTGTCCACCTCGTATTCCACCCGCAAATCGCTTTCCAGCATGGACACCACGTCAGCACCCACCTTGAAGCCCTTGCGTTGGGTCATGTCCGCTGTGCCCCCCAAAAACAGCATGCGTTCAATCAGCGCCGCCGCGTGCCGCTTTTCATCATCGAACTCATGGTCGATGCGCTCATAGAGCCTGTGCAGCCCCCAGTCCTGATACATGCGGGAGTGGATGAAATACTGGTCCATGGCAGCCAGCTCACTGGCCAGGAGTCCGTTGAGAGCGTCGATGACGGTTTGCTTGCCTTTCATGGTGCGGTTCCTTAGCGGAAGGGAGTCGATGTGCCGCTACAGTATAACCCCAATACCCGTAGGGTAAAAAGATGCCGTCGCAGCCACCCAGTGCGGTATCGGAATGCATTGTCCTGCCGGATCATCAGGTAAAAGTGCGGATGGTATCGATATTTGATGCCTTTGGTTCAATTCAACGCTACAAATCACACCAAGGTTGTCTGTTTTGAGCCCAGGGACCACACTGACCCTGCTGCTTTCAACCACGGAGATGACCCCAATGATCGACAACATCAGTGACAACTCGAAGGGCTGGCTGTTCTTTGTAAAAGCGTCTTTTTGTGTGGCCCTGGCCGCCACCGCGGCGGGCATTCTGTTCATTCCCACGGACTTTCTGGTGAAAGGATACATGGGGTTGTGCGCCCTGTTCCTGGTGAGCACCAGCATCACCCTGTCCAAAACCCTGCGGGACGAACATGAGAACCAACGGCTGATCAACAAGATTTCGGAAGCCAAAACCAAACAACTGATCAAAGAGTACGCGGAGTAATCATCATGAGTGTCTGGACCAAACTGAATACCCTGTTTCGTGCCTCTGCCGAGGAGCCCCTGCATCACCTGGTGGACGCCAACAGCATCCGCATTTTTGAGCAGGAGATTCGCGATGCGGAAAAAGCCATCCAGCAGGCCAAGTTGCAACTGGCCACGGTGATGGCAGAGCAAAAACAACTGCAACGCCACAATCAGGCCCTGGAGGAAAACATCAGCAACAAAGAGCGCCAGACCTGCGAAGCCCTGGACAAACAGGAGGAAGCATTGGCCCGCGACCTGGCGGAACTGATTGCGGAAGATGAACAATTGCTGCAACAACAACGCAAGCAGGTGGCCTATCTGGAGAAGCAGGCGCTCCACCTGAAACGACAACTGCGCATTGCCGCCAACAGTATCCAGAAATACCAGCGCGAGCTGACCCTGGCCAAGGCCAACCGCACCGCCCACAAAGCGTTGGGGAATCTGAACGGTTACTCCAGTGGTCTGTCGGCGTCCCTGCAGGAGATGTCGTCCTCCCTGGACAAGATCAAACGGCAACAGACCCGGGCCTCGGAAATGGATGACGCCCTGCGGGAAATCGACGCGGAGCTGAATGGAGAACAACTGGATGATCGGCTCAGGCAGGCGGGTATTGCCAGCGGTGAGCACGACGCCGACAAAGTGTTGGAGCGGCTCCGAAAGCAGCGGGCAGCCTGACGGGTCGGCAACGGATGCGTCCGTGCCGATGCCAGAGGGGCGGCGTAAGTCGCCCCTTTTTTCACGCGGGTTAAACCTTCAATTTACCTTCAAGGACACATTATGTTGCTGCAGCTGATGGTGGTTTTTTTGTTCTGTTTTATCCTGGAGCGGTTGATCCCGGGTTGGCAATTGCCGCGGGTAAAATCCTGGCCGTGGCGGGTGTTGCTGATTAACCTGATACAGATCGGGGTGGTCTTGTTGGCGGGCATCACTTGGGAGCAATGGCTGTCCGCACAATCGCTGTTACACCTCAGTGAGTTTCTGTCACCGGTGGCGGGTGGTCTGGTGGCGTACTTTATTGCCACCTTTGTTTTTTACTGGTGGCATCGCTGGCGCCACGAATCGGACCTGCTATGGCGCGCCTTCCACCAGATTCATCACAGTCCGCAACGGCTGGAAGTGATCACCTCGTTCTATAAACACCCCGGTGAGATGATCGTGAATTCGGTGATCGGCAGTCTGTTGGTGTATACGCTGTTGGGGTTATCCCTGGAGGCTGGCTTGGTGTACACGGCTTGCACAGCGTTGGGTGAGTTTTTTTATCACACCAATGTTCGCACCCCACGCTGGATCGGGTATGTATTCCAGCGGCCGGAAATGCACCGCATTCATCACCAGGCCGGGCGCCACAAGAACAACTACGGCGATATCGTGTGGTGGGATATGCTGTTTGGAACCTACGAAAACCCGCAACACTGGAACGGTCACTGCGGTTTCACAGAATCCCGGGAGGAGCGGTTGCTGGAGATGCTGAGTTACCGGGATGTGCATGAAGATGTTCACAAGCACGGTGGGCAGTGATCGAATTCGGCGCTGGAATGTGGCACAGTAACGGCACCCTGCATGCATCTTCACTCACCACCGTTTTTTGCTCATACATAATTTCTACACGTACATACATATATACATACATATATAGGAAGCCTGTCATGGAATGGATAAAGTCATTGTCGTTGCTGTTGGTTGTGAGTCTGATGATGGCGTGCACCGCCACCCCGCCTGCTGCGGACGAAACCGAGCACTACACCCAGGACAGCTGGCAATCCATGATTCCTGCCAGTTGCACCCACTTCTTCGACGGTTGTAACAAATGCACCCGGGCGGCCGGTTCTGAGATGGCGGCCTGCACCCGCATGGCCTGCATGGAATACAAGAAGCCGGAGTGCCTGGACGCAGCAGCACAGGCCAGCGGCGGTGAGCAATTCCGCTGTGTGGGCGATAAACGCTTTACGGTCTACCGCTCGACCTACAGTAGCGGCGGTCAACAGCAGACACTGGGGCAGGGTGAGATCATGTTGGTGGATGCCCAATCGCAGCGGGCCAGCCTGTTGAAACGGGTGCCTACCGGTTCCGGAGAGCGCTATGAAGGGGAGCAGGACCTGATCTTCTGGTCCAAGGGCCCTGACGCCATGGTGCTGCAAAAGAACGAGCCCCTGTACCGGGATTGTTCACGGATCTGACAATATTTAAGCCACTGAATCAATTCTGGTTTTTTCGGTCTCTTCTATTAGAATGAAGGCAATCTGTCTTCGATCGACCAGCCCCAGCAACGAAAAAACCAGAATACTATGACCCAGCCTATGGATTTTGAAGGCGTCGAACGCCTTCCTCTCAAAGAATACACCGAACGCGCTTACCTCGATTATTCCATGTACGTCATTCTGGACCGGGCGTTGCCCAGCCTGGGGGACGGCCTGAAGCCGGTGCAGCGGCGCATCATTTACGCCATGTCGGAGCTGGGTCTGAAGGCCAGTTCCAAACACAAAAAGTCCGCCCGTACGGTGGGTGATGTGTTGGGTAAATACCATCCCCATGGGGACAGCGCCTGTTACGAAGCCATGGTGCTGATGGCGCAGCCGTTCTCCTACCGTTACCCGTTGGTGGACGGGCAGGGGAACTGGGGGTCACCGGATGACCCGAAATCCTTTGCCGCCATGCGCTATACCGAATCCCGCCTGGCGCCCTATGCCGATGTGTTGCTGGGTGAGCTGGGCCAGGGCACCGTGGAATGGCAGCCCAACTTCGACGGCTCCCTGGACGAGCCGGTGGTGTTGCCCGCCCGCCTGCCCAATGTACTGCTGAACGGTGCCATGGGCATCGCGGTGGGGATGTCCACCGATATTCCGCCCCATAACCTGCGGGAAGTGGGGGAAGCCTGCATCAAGCTGCTGGAAGATCCCGGCTGTTCCGTGGACGACCTCTGCGACATCGTGCAGGGGCCGGATTTTCCCACCAACGCCGAAATCATCACACCCCGCAACGACATCATCAAAATGTACGTCACCGGTCGCGGCTCCCTGCGCATGCGGGCCCGTTACCAGATGGAAGACGGCGATGTGATCGTGACCGCGTTACCGCACCAGGTATCCGGCAGCAAGATCCTGGAACAGATCGCCGACCAGATGAACAAGAAAAAGCTGCCCATGGTGAGCGATCTGCGGGACGAGTCCGATCATGAGAATCCCACACGCCTGGTGATCACGCCCCGTTCCAACCGGATCGATGTGGAGCAGTTGATGAATCACCTGTTTGCCACCACCGATCTGGAGCGCACTTACCGGGTCAACATGAATGTGATCGGCAACGATGGTCGCCCCGGGGTGAAAGGGCTGCACGACATGCTGAGCGAGTGGCTGGAGTTCCGGATCACCACCGTACGCCGCCGTTTGCAGTATCGCCTGGACAAGGTGTTGGATCGTCTGCATATTCTGGAAGGTTTGTTGATTGCCTACCTCAACATTGATGAGGTGATCCACATCATCCGCACGGAGGATGAACCCAAGCCGGTGATGATGGAACGCTTTGGCCTTTCCGATATACAGGCTGAAGCCATTCTCAACATCCGACTGCGTAATCTGGCGAAACTGGAAGAATTCAAAATCCGTGGTGAGCAGGATGAGTTGGAAGCAGAGCGCAAAAAGCTGGAAGCCATTCTTAACTCCAATGCCAAACTGAAGAAAGAAATTGTCAAAGAAATCCGTGAAGACATGGAGAAGTATGGCGACGAGCGCCGCTCTCCCATTGTGATGCGGGGTGAGGCCAAAGCCATGGATGAGACCGAGCTGGTGTCCGCTGATCCGGTGACGGTGGTGCTGTCCCAGAAAGGCTGGGTGCGGGCTGCCAAAGGCCACGAGGTGGATGCGGAGGGGCTCAGTTACAAGGCCGGAGATGAGTACAAGGCCTCGGCCCTGGGCAAGTCCAACCAGAATGCCATCTTTATCGACAGCACCGGGCGCAGCTATGCCTTGCCGGCTCATACCCTGCCATCGGCCCGGGGCCAGGGTGAACCGCTTTCCGCCCGCCTGTCGCCACCGTCGGGTGCCACCATTGATGCGGTTCTGATGGGGGCGGACAGCCAGAAAGTGCTGGTGGCCAGTGACGCCGGCTACGGCTTTATCGGCAAACTGGAAGACGCCCAGACCCGCAATAAAAACGGGAAGGCCTTTATCAACCTGCCCAAGGGCAGTCGCGTGCTGCAACCCAAACCGGTAACTGACCCGGATCATCAATATGTGGTGGCGGTCACCAACGAAGGCCGCATGCTGATGTTCCCGGTGGCGGAACTGCCGGAGCTGGCCAAGGGCAAGGGTAACAAAATTATCAGTATCCCTGGCGCCCGGGTGGAAAACCGGGAGGAATATGTGGTGGATATGGTGGTGTTGGGTACCGATAACCAGCTTAAGATCTTCGCCGGCAAACGCCACATCGGACTCAAGTTTGCGGATTTGGAACATTATCTGGGAGAACGGGGCCGGCGCGGCAACAAGCTACCCCGTGGTTTCCAGAAAGTGGATGCCATTGAGGTGGCCTGACACGCTACCTTAGCCTGCTAGGCAGATAAGGTAGCATTACCCGACTGTTTTACTAGACTAACTCATATCGCTGGCTGTTTTTTTGTACCGATATGAGTTCTCTGCTCTCCTTTTTTTCCTATCCGGACGACTCGCTCCTAATTTACGGCAGTTTTGATCCTGCCCTGGTGGTGTTGTCCGTCCTCATCGCGGCCTTTACCTCGGCCATGGCGCTGCATATGGCCAGTCAGGCCCGCCAGTCCAAGGTGGCCCGATCCCGCGCCATTACCTTGTTCACCGGCAGTGTGGCCATGGGGGGTGGCGTGTGGGCCATGCACTTCATCGGTATGCTGGCATTTGATCTCTGTACCCCAGTGGAATATGAGCTCAGCCTGACCCTGGTGTCTGTCGTGCCCAGCGTTGCCGCCTCCGGGGTGGCGTTGAAACTCAACAGCAAGCCCAATATCAGTTTGCGGGAACTGTTGGTGGGCGGGGTGCTGATGGGGTCCGGTATTGGCACCATGCATTACACCGGAATGGCCGGCATGGTGATGGCACCGGCGCTGCGCTACGACATGGGCATGTTCGCGCTCTCCATCGTGGTGGCGGTGGCCTTATCCGTGCTGGCGTTGTGGTTGCGTACCGGCATCGGCCGCCTGCCCCGGTTTCGGGACTCCCGTTTTCTCGGCGACGTGGTGGGTGGTATTGGCATGGGGGTCGCCATCTCTGCCATGCATTACGTCGGCATGGCGGCGGCCCGTTTTGTGCCCCCGCCCGGATTCGAGCTGGACCCGGATACGTCACCGGTCTCCCTGTTGTTGGCCACCGGCGTATCGGTGACCACCGTGGTAATCGCCTGCCTGGTGGTGGCGGTGGATCTGCTGCTGGGTTACAAACGTTTGTCGCTGGAGGCTCGGGCCAATGAAAAGCGTATCCGGGGCATTCTGCAGACGGCGGTGGACGGCATCATCACCATCAATCACCGGGGCATCATCCTGGCGGTAAACGATGCCACCGAACGCATGCTGGGTTGGCGCAGTGATGAGTTGCTCGGCCAGAACATTAAAATGCTGATGCCGGAGCCCATCCGCAGTGCCCACGACGGCTATCTGCAGAATTACATGGAAACCCGTATTGCCCGTATCATCGGTCAGGGCCGGCAGGTGGAAGCCCAACACAAAGGCGGTGACTTGATTCCGGTGCGGCTTGCTATCGGGCATGTTCAGACTGCCAACGAAAATCTGTTTGTGGGCTTTCTCACAGATCTGCGGGAACAGGTGAAAATGGAATCCGAGCTAAAAGCCAACGAAGCCCGTTTCCGTTCCCTGATTGGCAATATTCCCGGTGCGGCCTATCGCTGCCAGTGCAACGACCGCTGGGATATGGTGTTCATCAGCGATGCAGTGGAAGCCATTACCGGCTACCCGGCAACGGATTTTATGCTGCCCCATCCCAAGCGTAACTTTGCTGACCTGATCCTGGAGCAGGACCGGGTCTATGCCCATGACCTGCAACAAAACCCGCGGGCATTCGCAACTGAATACCGGATTACACATCGCGATGGCACTGTGCGCTGGTTGCAGGACAATGGTGAATGTGTGCTGGACGAGCAGGGCAGCGTGCAGTTCGTGGATGGCTTCATTATGGATGTGACCAAACGCAAGCAACTCGATATGGAGTTGGTGAGCGCCAAGGTCAACGCGGAGCAGGCTGCCATGAGCCGCAGTGCCTTCCTGGCCAACATGAGCCATGAGATTCGTACCCCCATGAACGCCATCATCGGATTCAGTGACATCCTGTTGACCACGGAGCTCTCTCGCGAGCAGACAGAATACTTGTCCACCCTGAGTAACTCCGCTCGTTCCCTGTTGCACCTGCTGAACGATATTCTGGACGTGGCGAAACTGGAAAAAGGCAAGGTGACGTTGGAGTTACTGGATTTTTCCATGCGGGAACTGATTGATTCTGTCACCTCCACACTCTGGATTCAGGCTCGTAAGAAAGGCCTGCAACTGGAGGTGAACCTGAGCCCGGAACTGGATGCGTATTACTGCGGCGCCAGTGACCGTATTCGCCAGGTGCTCACCAATCTGGTGGGCAATGCCATCAAGTTTACCGAACAGGGTGCTGTCACCCTCGATGTGGAGCCGGCTGCCAAGGGCATGGTCCGGTTTCGTATTGTGGACACGGGTATCGGCATCGAAGCCGATCGCCTGCAGTCCATATTTGAACCCTTTACCCAAGCGGATTCCTCCATGAACCGGCGTTTTGGCGGCACCGGATTGGGCACTACCATCAGTCGTCAGTTGGTGGAGTTGATGGGTGGCAAGTTGGAAGCGGAAAGCCGCATCAGAGAAGGCAGTTGCTTCCAGTTTGAATTGCCGCTGGCGGTGGCCACGGCGCCGCCGGAACAGCAGAAAGGTCAGGTCATGGAGTTGCCGTCGTTGAGTGTGCTGGTGGCGGATGACATGGAACAGAATCGGGATCTGATGCGCATTCTGCTGGAGCGGGAAGGACATCGAGTGACCTGCGTTACCGATGGCAGCGAAGCAGTACGCTCAGCCAAATACAACGAATTTGATGTGATCCTGATGGACGTGCAGATGCCCAACATGGATGGCCTCACCGCCAGCAAATACATTCGGGAATGGCGCGATACCCACAAGCTGGCCCGGATACCGGTGATCGCGATGACCGCCAGCGTCATGGAGTCCGATCGCAAGGCGGCGCTGTCTGCCGGCATGGATGGCTTTTGTACCAAGCCGGTTGAGTTCAACAGACTGTGCGAGGAAATGGTGCGGGTGTTGCAGATTCCGGTGGCGTGGCGGGAAGTGGAAGAAGAAACCACAGAGTCTGATAGCGCCATGTTGGATTTTGATAAAGGGCTTGCGCTTTGGGGCAGCCGCGCCGCCTATCTGGACGAGCTGACCAAATTCAGTCATCGGCTGGAGCGGGATAGCGTGGATCTGCACCATACCCTGGATCGCGGCGATTACGCGACCTTGGCCCAAGCTGCCCACAGTTTGCTGGGGGTAAGCGGGAATCTGGCCATCGCCACTTTGCCACCGGTGTTCTCCCAACTGGAAAAGGCCGCCAAGGCCAAGCGCTTCCAGGAGTGCTGCAACAACCTGTCCTCGGTTTCCACTTTGTCCCGCCAGTTGCGCAGTGAACTGCAACGCCTGCAGCAGAGTCGATCTGCTAGCGAAGCAACCACCTGCGGCAATGCGGATCTGGCAGACCTGCAGAGCGCAGTGGGCAAACTGATTCAGGCGTCCGAACGCAACGCCTGCGATGACGCGGCGCTGGCGTTGTTGGTGGGGCAGTCCGAGTTGCTCGGTGTGGAAACCATTCAACAGCTGGAAGAGGCGTTCAACAATTTTGAGTTTGCCGCCGCACTTGAAACGCTGCATCAACTTCATCAACGGGTCAATCAGGATATTGCATCATCATGATCACCGGCACCGATACCAAACAGAAGCTGCTTATCGTTGACGATGAGCCCACTAATCTCAGAATCCTCAAGCTGATGCTGCAGGAGGACTATGACCTGGTGTTTGCCAAATGCGGCGAAGAAGCCATTGCCCTGGTGCAGGCGGAACGACCGAATCTGGTGTTGATGGACGTGATGATGCCGGGGATGACCGGGTTCGAAGCCTGCAGTGCAATTCGGGCCCTGCCGAATCAGGGCAGCGTGCCTGTCGTCTTTGTCACCGCCCTGAAGGACGAGGTGGATGAAGCCACCGGCTTCGATTGTGGCGGCGTGGATTACATCACCAAGCCCTTGAGTCCGGCCATCGTCAAAGCCAGGGTGCGGACCCACCTGTCCCTGGTGCAGGCGGAGGAGCTGAAGTCCACCCGGCTGCAGATCATTCAGAAGCTGGGGCGTGCTGCGGAGTACAAGGACAATGAGACCGGCTTGCACGTGATGCGCATGAGCCACTATTCCCGCATCCTGGCGTTGGCCTCCGGTTATTCCGAAGCCGCTGCGGAGGACCTGCTGAACGCTGCCCCCATGCACGACATCGGGAAAATCGGCATCGCTGACAGCATTATGTTGAAACCGGGCAAGCTCACTGAAGAGGAGTTTGCCGTCATGAAGCAGCATCCTGAAATCGGTGCTGAAATCCTGGGGGAATCGGATGTGCCGCTGCTGCGGCTGGCGCGAAGTGTGGCGCTGCATCATCATGAAAAGTGGGATGGTTCAGGCTATCCCTATGGCCTGCATGGAGAGGACATCCCCAGGGAAGCCAGGATCGTGGCACTCGCGGATGTGTTTGATGCGCTCACCAGTGAACGCCCCTACAAAAAAGCCTGGACCGTGGAGGCGGCACTGGAATACGTGGAAGAGCAAAGTGGCCGGCATTTCGATCCCGATCTGGTGAAAATTTTCCGTGCCTGCCTGCCGGACATCCTGGTGATCAAAGAGCGCTTCGCTGAGCACTGAGGCGTTCGGTCCGCGGTTTTTTAGTCTGGCGCAGACAGATTCAGCAACTGCTCCAACCGGGGCTCATCAAAGTGACGTTTACCGACGAAGGCTACCGCCTGATGGCCCTGCTGGCGCATGGCACCGGCACTTTCCACGCCCAGGGGCCAGAGGAAAAATCGTTCGCGTCGGGCGGACGCGTCAATCCGGCCATGGGGGTCGAACCAGCTACGATAGTGGGCGCCGTCGCCGGGCACCGGCAGCGAACGCAGTTCCTCATAGTCAACCAGTTGGTAGAGGCTGATTTGCTCCTGTGGCTGCCCGTTCCAATGACTCACCCGGGTCAGGTAGTGGGTGCCGGCCTCCAGGGTCAGTTCAAGCGCAGGCTCGTTGGCGGGGAGCTGGCTTACGAAGAACAGGATCGGTTCCAGGCTGTAGGATTGATCCAGGCCATCAACGGTGGCAGCCAGTGGAGAGTCCGCCGGCACGTGCACTGAGTGATAGCAGCCGCAGGGATGAATGCTGTCGTACATCAGTACCTTGCCATCCGGCTGCAGGGTCACCCGCCACACCAGTCCGTCCAGCTTGCCGCCATACCAGTCGTCGGTGGTGGGCTTGGGGCGCTCACTGAACCAGAGGGTGTAGTTCAGTTGCAGTAAGATGTCTGAGCCATAGCGCACATAGCTGGGGTAGGTGTACAGGGCGGGCTGGCCGTGGTCGATGTGGCGGGAGACGCCCTCGTGGTCACCGCTCCAGGTGGCGGCCCCCGGCAAATCTGCTGATGTTTCAACTTCAATGCGAAAGCGGGGAGCGAAGTACTCCAGCGCCTGCTGTATCTGCTCCGCCGGCAATTGCGGAACATGCAATGCATTGGCCTCATAGGCACTGGCCAGCCATTGGTGCAATGGAATGCTGGCGGGCTCCGGGGCAGCATAGATATTGGCAGGACGAGTGTAATCCACCGGCGCCAGGATGCGCGCCCGCATTTCCTGCTGGTACTCGGCGATGGAGCCGGCCGCCGCCTGCTTGATCAGGGCGTAAAAGCCGAAGAACCGCAACACGTCGTTGTAGCTGTCCGGCACCTGTAGGGCCTGCTGTGTGAGCGGCTTCTGCAGGCTGGTCTCAAACAATATCTGATCGCAATTCGCCTCAAACTCGGTAAACGCCGTCTGGGATGATGGTGCCTCCTGCGGTAGGTTGCGCCACTCCAGAGCCAGGCTGGACATGCCCAGCTGATGCAGTGTCCGGCGCCACTCAGTCTGTTGTTCCGCGGTCAGCTCTGCTGCCTGGAAACTGGACCAGAAGCGATTGCTGCGATAGGTGGGAAAGCCGGGCACCGGGTGATACTGGGCATCCCCAACCCCGTGGCGCTGAATGCTGCGCTGCAACTGCGCCAGTTGGGCCTGACATTGCTGCAGAGGCTGTTGGGCGTCTGCTTCTTCACCCTCTGCTGCTTTACCATCTGGGCCGGGTGTCAGGCTGCAACCGAACAGCAGGAGTTGGCTAACGACAATGGCGATGTGCGGTAATCTGCGGATAAAGGTCATTGTTTCCCTCGTATTCCCGATGATGATGTTGCGCCCACTGACTCAGGTTCAGCAATGCTTCCACCGCCAGATCCCGGTTGCTGCTGTTCACCAGCCATTGGGGGATCACGCCACCCCAGCGACTGCCGGACTGGTAACGTACCCGGGTTCGGCAGTGGTCCAGTGCGCTCAGCAGCCAGTGGCCTTCAGCCTGGCGGATGCGCAGGTATCCAGGCTCTTCCGGCAGGGCGTCCGGCTGGTTCTCCATCTCTATACGCAGCTCGGCGGCGGAAAGTTGCATCACATCGAACAAGGTAATGGCATCCCGGGGCCGGAAGGGCCAGCGGGTAACGGTGCGGAACTGCACCAGCGTCTGGTGCGGGGCGGGCTGCGCCACCACCCGTACGTCCTGGGTGAAGGGCAACCACTCCCGTTGTCGACCGGCGTCCTGCAGTAACGCCAGCAGCGGCAATATGGGGGCGTTGATTTCGGTTTCCGCGCGCACAATGTCGTAGGGGCGTGGGTCATGGGGTGGCGCCTGCGTTGCCACCTCTTTTGCCCCCCCTATTTTCACCCATAATTGCACCGCCGGGTCCGGGCTGGCCAGCACTTGCCAGGGCTCGGCTGCGGCAAAATCAGTGCAGAGGCTGAGGAGCAGCAGGATGGCCTTGGGCCAGGCAGCGGTCATAGCGTTGTTTCATCTCGATGGCGGCCTGCTGCAGATCCATTTCTGCAGGGATGTGGCCCGGTTCCAATACGCTAACATAAACCGGCCCAGGTCGCAGGCGGGTGCTGCGGGGCGGGAGGCGGCTGCCACTGTTGTGGATGACAATGGGAATCACAGGCAGTCCGCAGTGGCGGGCGATGGCGAAGGCCCCCAGGCGGAAGTCCCCGGTCTGCTCCCGGCGCGAGCGGGTGCCTTCCGGGGCGATGACAATGGAAAAGCCCTGTTCCACGGCCTGTTGAGCCTGGGGCAGCAATTGCTCCTTCCAGCCTTCACCCCGTTTGATGAACAGGTTTCCACTCAATCTCAACAGAGGCCCCAACAGCGGATTGTGTCCCAGTTCCTCTTTGGCGATGCCGACCACAGGGTGGATCAGCAGCGATGCCACGATCACCGGGTCCAGCCCGCTTTGGTGATTGAACAGGATAACGGCGGGGCTGAGCCCCAGGTGTTCACGCTGGTGGCAGATCACCGGGGTACCGGCCAGGGTGGGGCCCAGCCGACCCACGGTGCGGGCCATGGTGAGGACAATCTGTTGTTGGGGGCGTCCCAGCAGGCGCAGCAGGGTGCCCCACAGAATGGCGCACAGGGCCGGCAGCAGCACCGCGGTCAGCAGTTGCAGTGTGCGCAGCGGCCCCATTGGCAGGCGGGCCGGCTTACTGTGCGCCGTGTTTTTTCAGGACTTCCACATAGCCCGGTTGCTGGCTGTGCTGGGCGGCAATCTGCGCCAGGGTGCGCCCCTGCCGGTCAGTGGCGTTCACATCCCGACCCTGGGCCACAAACATCGCCAGGAACTGGTCAAAGTACTCCACCGGCAAACCGCGATAGGCTTTGGTTAATACATGAAAATCGGCGTTTTCGTCGCCAATGGGTTGCATCTCCAGAAAACGGGCCACCTTGTTGGCGTCCAGTTCTTCTCCGATTACCTTCTGTTTGTCTTTGCTTGACATGACATTACTCTCTTCAAATGCCCGGCCGCGCATAGTACCACTACTTATTGCCCAGCAACACTGCCAGCCAGTGGCTCTCCTCGTTGGACTCCAGGGCCAGTTTCACGATCATGGTGAGGGGGATGGAGAGCAGCATGCCCACTGGCCCCAGCACCCAGCCCCAGAACAGCAGGGATAGGAACACCACCAGGGTTGACAGCCCCAGCCCCTGGCCCATGTAGCGGGGCTCCACGATATTGCCCATCACTACGTTCACAATCAGAAAACCCAGAGCGCTGATGCCCGCGGCCCCCAGCCCCAACTGCACGAAGGACAGCAGCACCGCCGGAACCGCAGCGATGATGGAGCCGATATTGGGTATGAAATTCAGCAGGAACGCCAGCAGCGCCCACAGCACCACATAATCCACCCCCTGCACCCCGAGCCAGACGCCGATAAAGAGACCGGTACCCAGGCTGACCAGGGTCTTGATGATCAGGTAACCCTTTACCGACTGGTTGAACTGCTCAAACGCCGTCAGTGACCGGTGTTGGTCCCCCATGGCGCGCCGAAACTTGGCGGGAAAACTGGAGACCTCAAACAGGATGAACAGGACCGTCAGAAAAATCAGGAAAAAGTCGGTCAGCACGTTGCCGAAGCCGGTCACCACCGTGCGCACCATCTCCATGACTTTGCCGGGGTTGATCTGTTCCTTTGCCATCTTCTGGGACAGTTCAATGCCGTGCCCTGCCAGCCATTGGGTCACCGCGGTGGTCTCCTCCCGCAGGCTGGCCTGGTATATGGGAATCTGGCGGGCAAAATCATTGATGGAGGTGGCCACCACCATGGAGAACCCGCCGATGGTCAGCACCACCAGCAGCACGACTGCGATCACCGCCAGGCTGGTGGGCATGCGCCGTGATTCCAGCCACATCACCAGGGGGGCGCAGAGGATGGCAATGAAGGCAGACAGTAAAAACGGCACCAGAATCTCGGAGGCGGCTTTCATGCCGGCCACCACCACGACAAAACAGGCGAACCCAAGCAGGACTCTCAGGGTTGGGCTCAGGGCTTGGTAATCCATAAGGGCTCCGGTGCGAATCAGCTGGAAGGGGGAGAGTTGGGTTCCTGGGTGGGGATGAACTGGCTCTGGCTGTCATCCACGGCGATTTCGTTCGCCTCTTCACTTGCCTGCGTCGTTGCTTCCTCCCGCGGTGCTGTATCGGCTTCTTCATCTGCCAGCATGACCGGGGCACAGTAGCCATGGGGGTCCGGCTCCAGCTTGTTCACGCGGATCAGCTGTTTGATGGTCTCCACATACTGCTCGCCTTTCTCGGAGTAGCTCACCAGGCCCCGGGCCAGATAACAGCCCTTGAGCGCCTCGGCCTGTTGGCGCTGCTCCGCCCGTGCCTGGCGCAGGTGGCGATAGGCGCGGTGACTGTTGAGGTTGTGCATGTAACTGTTTACCGAGGCCTGGGGAGAAGTGAACAGGCGAACCTCGTGATCCTTGTCTTCGCCGCGGGATTCCGGCACCAGGCCACACCCTTCCCGGAAGCACCATTGGCCGAAGTAGTTATTGCCTTCCACCGCAAAACGTGAGGTGCCCCAGGCGCTTTCCATGGCCGCCTGGGCTTTCACCAGGGAGGGCGGCAGGGTGTCCACTTTCAGCAGCAACTGGGTGCGGATTTCCTCGGGGTCCTCGCTGCGCACCCGATAACGCTTGGCCAGCTGTTGCCATTCCGCTTCCTCAACCGTGCGTTTCTCGATGCGCTCGCGCAGTGCCAGAATCTCCTGGTTGCGGGCGTGGATGTAGTCGTCAAGAAAGGCGAAGAACGCTTTCTTGCGCTTGCTCACCGGTTTGATGGCGGCGAAATCCGGTTTATCGTCCGCTGTGACCTCCACGCCGTCCCCGCCCAGCAGACCGGAGGACGGTTGCATCAGGTGAGGGGTAATGGCCAAGTGCAGGGCCACAAAGCCCAGGCAGAACATGGCGGTGGTGATGAGTGGTAGATGCCTTGACATAACCTGATCCGAATCAATTCCTTGAGGGGGGATTACGCCACGAACGTTACTCTTTTGCAACGCAACCCGTTTTTTCTAATGTTCATGGTTACGTGTAGAATAGGCGCCAATCTGCGACCATGAAACGGAAAGGATTGGGAGTGCGCGAAATACTGTTGATCAATATCTCCGGGCCGGACAAGCCCGGGGTCACCTCTACCATAACGGACCTGCTGGCCCGCTACGACGTGAATGTACTGGACATCGGCCAGGCGGTGATCCACGACACCCTGACCCTGGGCATGGTGGCGGAAGTGCCGGCCGGCTCGGAGTCTTCACCGGTGCTGAAGGACGTGCTGTTCGCCTGCCATTCCATGGGTATGGGAGTGCGCTTTGAGCCCATTGCCGAAGCGGACTACGAAGGCTGGGTACAGGGGCAGGGCAAGGATCGCTTTATCGTGACCATCCTGGCCCGCAAGATCACCGCCAAACACATTGCCGCCGTCACCAGTATTGTGGCCGGGCATGGCCTGAACATCGATCACATCAATCGCCTCTCTGGCCGAATCTCCCTGGGGCCACAAAGCCCGGACCAGAAAGCCTGTGTTGAGCTGTCGGTACGGGGTGCCCCCAGTGACATCGGCCAGATGCGGGCCCAGTTCCTGGCCGCGGCCGGGGACCTGGGCGTGGACATCGCCTTCCAGAAGGATAATGCCTATCGCCGTAACCGGCGCCTGGTGTGCTTTGATATGGATTCCACCCTGATCGAAGCGGAAGTCATTGACGAGCTGGCGAAGGCCGCCGGCGTGGGGGAGGCAGTGTCCGCCATCACCGAACAGGCCATGCGGGGCGAGCTGGACTTTACCCAAAGCTTCCAGCGTCGGGTGGGCTTGTTGAAAGGGCTGGATGAATCGGTGCTGGAAGGCATCGCCCACAGCCTGCCCATCACCGAAGGGGCTGAAGACCTGATCCGGGCCCTGAAGGCCCTGGGTTATAAAACCGCGATTCTGTCGGGTGGCTTTACCTACTTCGGTCAATTCCTTAAGCAAAAGCTGGGGATCGACTACGTCTATGCCAATGAGCTGGAGATCAAGGACGGCAAGGTCACTGGCGAAGTGAAAGGCCGGGTGGTGGATGGCCAGCGCAAGGCCGAATTACTGCGGCAACTGGCCGCTCAGGAGAACCTGAACCTGCAACAGGTCATTGCCGTGGGGGATGGAGCCAACGATCTGCCCATGCTGAGCGTGGCCGGCCTGGGCATTGCGTTCCGCGCCAAACCGGTGGTGAAGGAGAGTGCAGAACATGCCATTTCCGAGTTGGGCCTGGACGGTATTCTCTATCTGTTGGGAGTCCGGGATCGGGACAGTGAGGAGCTGCTAAAGCGCAGTTGAAACGTCCCGCTTTGCACCCTGGGCTTTACACCCCGAGCCGCGAGCGGGCTGCAGGGTGAAAACCGATATCGGGTGTTAGTTGAGGGTAATGGGGATCGGTGCTGACATGGCGCTTTCCAGCCCCATAGAGTCCACTGTGGTGATCCTGATGTAGTAGGTGTCCATCGCCAGGTTGGAAATCTCCGCGCTGGTCTTGTTGGTGTGTTTCACCTGGTCATATCCACCATCCATCTCGGTGGCCATATAGATGCTATAGCCTTGAATTTCACCCGCTTCCAATCGGCTGCCATCCGCGCGTCGTTGCGGTGGGTTCCAGCTCAACATAATCGATCCTGTCTCGTCTGTCAGAATCGTGACCTCTGCCGTTGTGGAAGTAGCTGAAGAGCCGGCGTTGCTCAGTTGGCAGTGGTACTGGCCGGAGTCGCTTGCCGTGCTGCCCGGGATGATCAGGTCCGCCGGGTTTTGTGTGGTGACCAGCAAGGAGCCGTTCTTGAAGCAGCGGTAGGTAATGGGTAGGGCGCCGGTGGCCTGGATATTCAGCAGGATGTCGTTGCCCGCGGGGAGTATCTGGTTGGAGAGTTGCTTGGTGATTCTGACTTTCTCCATCACCGCGACGGTAACGGTGTTACAGGTTACCGAGTTCACGGAATTCTGAACCACACACCGGTAGTCACCGGCCATGTCCATACTCAAAGGCGCTAGGGTCAGCGTCTTTCCTGCGGTGGGCAATAAGGCTCCGTTGTGGAACCACTGCACCTGCGTATCGGTGGAACCGGAATGCTCCACGCTGAGGGAGAGGCCGTCGTCCTCATAACCGGAGGCGGCCACCGGCTGGCGTGTAATGGTGACTTTACCATTGATGGAGACCGAGAAATCCGAACAGCGGGCTCTGCTGTTGTCGTTCCACACCCGGCAGGTGTAAGTGCCGGCGTCCTGCGGAGAGAGACTGGTGAGGTTCAGGGTGGCATTGTTGACGCCCAGGCTGGTGCCGTCTTTCCACCATCCGTAAGTCAGGTTCGACCCGGTTGCCTCGACCTTGAGGCTGAGGGTGCTGCCTTCGTTGGCTGCGATGTTGGAGGGCTGGGCGGTAATGGCCACGGACTGGTTGACGGTGATGGTGGCCGTATTGCAGTACACAGCGCCGCTGCTGTTCTTGGCCAGGCAGCGGTAATCACCTGCCTGCTCCGGCGTAATGTAGTTCAGGGTCAGGGTGTTGCCCGTGCCTACCAGGGTGCTGTTGCGGTACCACTCCACGGTGGGCTCAGGGTCTCCGCTGGCAACGACGCTGAGGGAGGCGCTACCACCTTCATAGGTGTTCACCGAAACGGGCTGGGTGACAATCTTCACTGCAGACAGCACATCCAGCGTAAAGCTGGAGCAGTTGGCGCTGCTGCCATCGTTGAATACCCGGCAGCTGTAACTGGCTTCATCCAGCTCGCGGACTGCTGCGAAGCTCAGGGTGGGGCTGCTGCCAGGAATGACCTGGCCGTTTTTGCGCCACTCATAACGTAAGCCATCACCACTGGCCTGAACCGTGAAGGCCACGCTTTCGCCTGCCTGGACGCTCTTGCTGGCAGGGGAGCGGGTTATGGCCACGCTTTGCAATACTTTGACGGTGGCGCTGGCACTGATATCGCTGGCGGCGGAATTGCTTACCCGACAGCGGTACTGTCCTGCAGCTGCACTGCTCACGGCATCAAACCTCAATTGTGAGGCGGTGGCTCCAGCGATGTTCTGCCAGCTGCTGCCATTGAGTTTTTGCCACTGATAAGTAATGGGTTTGTCACCACTGGCAGCCACCCGAAGCGAGCCTGACTGACCGCTATAAAGTGTGGTATCACTGGGGTTCAGGGTTACGGTCGCGGGGCCGACGATGGACAGTTCCGCAGCATTGGAGCTGGCGGTCAGGCCGTCACTGTTGCGCACCACCACATGGTAAAGGCTGGCGTCACTGCTGCTGACGTTGACGATGGTCAGGTTGTTTGAGGTGACGCCCTGATACTTGCTGCTGGCGTTGAGTGGCGCACCTGCTTTGTGCCACTGATAGGTCAGGGTGCCGTAACCGGTGGCGGCTACCGAGAATCCGGCATTGGCGCCCCCCGCGACCTGGAGGTCGGCAGGATGGGAGGTGATGCTGGGAGCGTTCTTCAGGTTGATACGGGTGGTGCGAGAGGTTTTCTGGCCGCCGTTATTGCCCACTTTGACCCGGTACTGTTTTTTGGTGCTGGAGCCCACGTTCTCCACCACCAGTGTGTCGCTGGTCTCGTCCAGGGTTGACCAGCCTGTGAAGCTGCGGGCCTGCCACTCGTAGACCAGTTCATCGCCACTGGCCTGGACGCTGAAAACGGCGGTTCCCCCCGGGTAGATGTCCACATCGCGGGGCTCCCGCGTGATCTCGGGAAGATCCTGTATGGTCAACTGTGCAGACGCTTCGGCCTCTGTGCTGCTGTTGCTCACCACCACCTCATAACGGCCAGCGTCTTCCGCTCCGGCAATGGTGAAACTCAGGGTTGCCTGGGTCGCACCGTCGATTGGAGAGCCGTTGTGGAACCATTGATAGGACAGGGTGGTATCACTGCTGGCCATCACTGTGAAGGTGGCTGACTGGCCTTCGTATCCGGTGAGGCTGATAGGGGCAGAGTTGATCTGGATGGGGTAGAAGGTTGGCTCCTTCACGCCGGAGTCATTTTCCGACACGGTTTCCCGCCCACCGTCACTGGCACTTTGCTTGCCCAGGTCTTTACACCCATTCATCAGCAGCAAGGTGGTTGCAAGTGAAAACGCCAGTATCACTTTTCTGGAAAAAGTCATCATCGCTCTTAATCGGTCTATAAAGCCAGGCAAAGGATTCTTGAATTCTTATTAGCCGGGCAATGTTCCCAGAAAGGAAACGGCCAAATGTTGAAAGTGATCACAAACTTTGAGAGAAAGTGACGGTTTTTTTGTGTAAAATCAGCAAGCTGAGTGCTTTGTGATCAAGGATGAATTGATCTGATGCGATCGGGTTAAAAATTGAACGATTAGGGGTTTGGCAGTTTGCTCATCTTGGGGTGACGTTCAAAGCTATAAATTGCGGGGGCCTGAATCGAGTCTTCTTGTGTGTGCTGGGCGATAGCTGATCAATCAATGGTTGGAAGCGTGCCTCTTAGACTTAATTTGTGTGACATTCTGCGCAGTTTTATGGATTGCCTTGGGGGTGATTTTCCTGTTGTGAACTGGCCCACACGTATTATCAGGGCGTTGATCTAGTCTAACCCTTGTAAGTTCATTAGCCCCGTTTCACAACATAGGTAGTGTATTCATGTCAGCTTTAACTTTTTCCAATAATCTGTCTGGGAGCAAGGTACTGGCCATTATGTTGATGGCACTGACCCTGGTTCTGGCGGGCTGTGGGGCTGGTAGTGACACATCCCAAACGAATGCTCAGGCTTCCAATGAAGTGGAAGGCGGCAATGATGAAACCGAGACTGATAACGGCGGTCAGGATGATCCGGTTGATGAACCTGAAACTTCCATTCTGAATCTGATTTCACAGCCCGGCGATGCCAGCATTGCAGAGGGCGAGTCCCATACCTTTGTGGTGATGGTGGAGCACGAAAATCCGATCACTGTGACCTGGTCGCGCAACGGGCAGGTTGTACAGCGCTCTTCCAGTACCAGCCTGACCGCGTCCGCAGCCGGCAAGTATCTCTGCTACATTTCCGATGGTGTCAGCAGCGCCCAGTGCAGATCCTTCACCCTGACGGTGACTGCGGGCCAGAGCCTGAGCATCAATTCCCAGCCCAGCAACCAGATGGTAAACGAAGGGGTTGACGTGACTCTGTCTGTGGCGGCCTCCGGCAGCGGCTCACTGAGCTACCAGTGGTATTTCGACGGTAGTGCTCTCTCCGGGGCCACCGCAGCAACTTTGCTGCTGGATGACGTCACCGTTGCAGACGCAGGTGAATACTATGTGGTGGTGAGCAACGGCAGCGGGTCAGCCACTTCAAATGCGGCCACCCTGAGCGTCTCCGCCAGCCTGGGCCAGGCCCTGATTACCTGGAACCCTCCACAGTCACGTGAAGACGACAGTCGTCTGGCGGCATCCGAAATTCAGTCTTATGAGATCTACTATTCTGACAGCGCCACCGGCACCATGTACTACGTTGACTCTGTTGACGGCGGCAACCTGGATTACACTGCCACCGGTTTGGCCCAGGGTACGTATTACTTCAGCCTGGCAACTGTGGATACTTACGGCCTCAAAAGTGCACTCTCCAGCCCGGTCAGCGTGACCATCAACTAAGCTGGATTCTGATCAGAACAAGAAAGCGGGCTGCGGCCCGCTTTTTTTATCGCACCAATCCGGTTACGTGCTCGGCAATCGCCAGCGATGCCGTCAGGCCCGGGGACTCTATTCCGAACAAGTTGATCAGGCCCTGGGGCTGGTGCTGGATATGAAAGTCTGCAGCTGGCTGCCCTGGCCCCTGCAGTTTGGGGCGAATGCCGCAATAGGCGGGCGTCAGCCGGCCCGGGTCCAGCCCCGGGAAATAGCGCTGAATGGCGTTCACAAAGTGGCTCCGTTTGCTCTCATCCACTCGGTAATCCTCCTCAGGCAGATATTCCACGTCCGGGCCAAAGCGTACCTGTCCTGACAGGTCGAGGGTCGCATGGATGCCCAGGCCGCTGCCGTCTGCTTCCGGCAGGGGGTAAACCAGATGGGAAAACGGGGCCTGGCCCGAGTAGGCAAAGTAGTTGCCACGACAGAGGTGCAGCTGGGGAGTGGACTGGGGCGAGCAGTCCTCAATGCGGGTGGCCACCGCCTGTGCACTGAGCCCGGCGGCGTTGATCAGAACGTCGCAGCGGCAACGGTAGCGCTCCCCGACGCTGTTCAGCTCGAGCTGGTAGCCGTTGCCGTGGCGGGTGGCGGCCAGTAATTCGGTCTGCAGGCTCAACAGGCCGGGCCCGGCTTCCAGATCCTGGGTCAGAGCCTGCATCAGGCCGTGGCTGTCAATAATCCCGGTGGATGGGGACAGCAGAGCGTGTTTGGCGCGCAGGTTGGGTTCCAGAATGCGTAGGCGTTTGGCGCTGATCCAGGTCAGGTCCGTCACGCCATTGGTTTCCGCCCTGGCCTGCAGGTGGGAGAGGGCATTCTCCTGCCGGGTGCTGGTGGCGACCACCAGTTTCCCCAGTCGGCGATGGCCGATGCCCCGTTGGGCGCAGTACGCGTACAGTCGGGCCTTACCCTCAACACACAGGCGGGCTTTCAGGCTGTCGCGGGGATAATACAGGCCGGCGTGGATGACTTCGCTGTTGCGGCTGCTGATGCCAGAGCCGACGCAGGTGGCCTGCTCCAGCACCACGGTGGTTTTGCTCGCCTGGGCCAGGGCGCGGCCAATGGCCAGCCCGACCACTCCGGCACCGATGACACAGCAATCAAAGTGGTCCATCTCGGGTTACCGTTTCCGTCACAATCTTTTCAGCCACCATTCTTTTCAACCACCATTCAGGCGCGATCAATGGGAAAACCCAGAATATCCTGAATCTGTTCGCAGTTCAGCAGCACCATCAACAGTCGGTCCAGTCCCAGTGCCACCCCGGCGCTTTCCGGAAAGCCGTGCTGCAGGGCCGATACCAGGTGGGACGGGTAGGGTACCGGGGCCAGTTGCAGTGTCTGCCGGGTCTGGATGTCCGCCTTGAAACGCAGTGATTGCTCGGCGGCATCCACCAGCTCCTGGTAGCCGTTGGCGATCTCCAATCCGCCCAGGTAGAGCTCCGTGCGCAGTGCCACCGGAGTGCCGTCAGCGGCACTGCCGGTTTGGGCCAGGCTGGCTTTGCTGGCGGGAAACTCGGTGAGGAACACCCCACTTTTGGGCAGCTCGGGTTCCACCAGGTGGCTGGTCAGCAGATCCAGCAGGCCGTCCCGGTCCAACCCGGAGAAATCCCCGTTAATGCGGTGATTGGCCAGTTGCAGCAATGTGGCAGCGCTGGCCTGGTGGGGGTTCAGGCCCAGGGTGTCCTCGAACGCCTGTTGATAGGTCAGGCGGGGGAACGGTGACCAGTTCTGGCCGAAGGCCGAGGCGGCGTTCAGCACCAGGGCTTCCACCTCGGCTATCAGTTCATTGAGCTGCCAGTCCGGTCGGTACCATTCCAGCATGGTGAACTCCGGATTGTGCCAGCGGCTGTGTTCTTCCCGCCGGAAGGCTTTTCCGATCTGGTAGATGGGGCCACAGCCGGCGGCCAGCAGGCGCTTCATGCAGAATTCCGGTGAGGTCTGCAGGTAATAGGTGCGGCCATCCGCCTCTGCAGTCCAGCTCTGCAGGTGCGGGTCGGTGGCGGTGCTGGAGCACAGCAGCGGGGTTTCCACTTCCATGACGTCGCGGCGGGCAAAAAAGTCCCGGATCAGGCGGTTCAGTTTGGCACGGGCGGTCAGGTGGGGGATGGGGGCACTGGGTTGCCAGGTCATGATTCAACTGCTTGGGAAATGGTGCTGCCCGGGTGATGCCGGGCAGCGTGATGGATCAGGCGCGGGAAACGTACTCGCCGGTGCGGGTGTCCACTTTGATGACGTCGCCCTGGTTCACAAACAGGGGCACGCGTACCACGGCGCCGGTGGTCAGGGTTGCGGGCTTGGAACCACCGTTAGCGGTGTCACCTTTCAATCCCGGATCGGTCTCAATGATCTCAAGTTCGACGAAATTCGGCGCATTTACGGCCAAAGGAGCCCCGTTCCACAGGGTGACAATGCAGACGTCCTCTTCCTTCAGCCATTTGGCGGCGTCGCCCACAGCATTGGCGTCTGCGGCCTGTTGCTCAAAGGTCTGCTGGTCCATGAAGTGCCAGAATTCGCCGTCGTTGTAGAGGTATTGCAGGTCCACGTCCATAATGTCGGCGCCTTCCACGGAGTCGCCGGATTTGAAAGTGCGTTCCCAGGTTTTGCCGGTTTTGAGGTTACGCAGTTTGACGCGGTTGAAGGCCTGGCCCTTGCCGGGTTTTACCACTTCGTTTTCGACGATGGAGCACGGGTCCCCATCCAACATCACTTTAAGACCCAAGCGGAATTCGTTGGTAGAATAGTTGGCCATTGATCAATACCTGTTTTCTTGAAAATTGCAGTACCCGTAACGGGAAAGGCGCTAATGATAACTCGAACTGCCCCAACTTGGCATACTGAAGACTGGCAAATTCTGCTATCCGGCAGTATTCGCAGCCCCGAAGCCCTCTGGAAGCGCCTGGAACTGCCCCTGGAGACCCTGCCGGCGGGATTGCGCGGGCATCAGGCGTTCCCGGTGCGGGTGCCGGAGCCCTACCTGGATAAAATCCAGCCGGGACGCCTGGACGACCCGCTGCTGTTGCAGGTGCTGCCGGTGGCGGCCGAGTCGGAGACGGTGTCCGGGTTTGTGGTTGATCCCTTGGGCGAACGCCAGGCCAATCCCCAGAGCGGCCTGCTGCACAAATACCAGAGCCGGGTGCTGCTGGTGCTGAGCGGCACCTGCGCGGTGAATTGCCGATACTGTTTTCGCCGCCATTTCCCCTACGCAGACAACCGCCTCTCCAGCCACGAGTTCGACCAGGTCGGGGCCTACCTGCAGGCCCATCCGGAGGTGAATGAGGTCATCCTCAGCGGTGGCGATCCCTTGGTGGTGAGCAATGCCAGGATCTCCAGTTTATTGAATTTGCTGGAAAATATCCCTTCGGTGCAGCGTTTGAGAATCCACTCCCGGGTGCCGGTGGTGATCCCCCAACGCATTGACACGGGTTTGTTGGAAGCCCTCGCCCAGACGCGGCTGGATGTGGTGCTGGTGACCCACAGCAATCACCCCCGGGAACTGGATGCAGTGTTTGATGCGGCCATGGGTGCGCTGCGCCAGGCGGGGGTACATCTGTTGAACCAGGCGGTACTGCTGCGGGGAGTGAACGATCAGGCCGATGTGCTGGTGGCATTGAGTGAGCGTCTGTTCCAGGGGGGTATCCTGCCCTATTACCTGCATTTGCTGGACCCGGTGGCCGGCGCCCATCATTTTGATGTGCCCGAAGCCGAGGCCCGCAGCCTGATGGCCCAGCTCCACCGGCGCCTGCCGGGCTTCCTGATACCCCGCTTAGTGAGGGAGATTTCAGGAAAGCCCGGCAAGACCCTGATAGATTTGCATTTATCCTGAAGAGCCCGTCACAATCATTGTTTGCGCATCCTGTGCAAAGTCTGCCTATACTTACTAGTAAGGGATTCTCCCCACAGGTCTGAGGCCACCATTAAACGAAGTTCGTCGCGGACAGAATTGCAGTGCAGAAACGGGAACCATGAATGTCTAATTCAGCCGAGCATTTGAGCTTGAAGCTGCCCCCACACGATCTGGAGGTGCTGTCCTTCAGTGCACCCCAACCCAAAAAGGTGAAAGCCTGGGTGGATGGGTTGCCGAAGATGAACGTGGGTGAAAGCGCCAAACGGCTCTATTCTGCCATTCAGGAACTGAATCGCCTGAAGACCGATTCCGATACCCGTTTCCAGCTGATGGAGATCATGCGGGGTCCTATTCATTTCATCTGCCAAAGCCTGGAAAAGCATTTTCTGAATAAAGCCGTGGTGTTGCCCCCGAAGGAGGCCAAGATCGCGGCCCTGGCGCAGGCCCTGCAGAATCATCTGGCCACCGGGTACAAGGCTGTGACCATGCAGTTGCTGCCCCGGGTCAAAAACATGGATAAGGACGCCAAAAAGCTGTGCCAGAAAGCCATTCATCGCGCCATTGCCGAGCAGGGCCAGGTGTTGTTGCGCAGTTTTCAGCTTTACTATCCGGCGCCCGCCAATTTCTGGCGTGAACTGCATTTGCTGTACCTGATTGCCCAGCGTTTCGGCATGCTGGAGCAGGCGGTGGATGACCCGGAAGAGGACAACTGGGAGTCCAGCGTCTACGACCTTTATATGCGGGTATTGCTGCTGTCCACCGCCAAGCCCAATCAGTTGCGCCAGAACCAGATCCAGCAGGTGTATGAGGCGGCCCGCTACTGGGCACGGTTTGCGTCGGTCACCGATGCCAAATCCGCCAGTGGGTTATTTGTGATCGATGTGATGACGGATTTTCCACCGATTTACCAGTCGTTGATGCGGCGCTCCACTCTGCCGCACAACATTCGTTACTTTGATGCCTCGGTGATCTCAGATCACCTACGGGTATTGCTGCAGTTGCCCCAGGGTCAACCCCATCCAGTGTCCAGTTTCTACGTGCCGGAGAAATTTCCGGCGGAGCTGACCCGGATTCTGATCCAGGCCTGGGGTGTGCTGGCGGAGCGGGCCTTTACCCGGATCGAGGAGCATAGCGACCTCCAGCTTTGCATTGGCCTCAGTGCGACCCATTATTTTGTTTCCGGCAAGGCGGACTTCAACCGCATGGTGAGCGGCGCCAGCAGTGTGCTGGACCCGGAACTCAACAACCCGTTTCTGCAGCATGGGCCGGGCAAGCGGCGGCGGGATGTGTATGAGACCAACGACGTCTGGGGCCTGAATGTGGACTCCTCCAAGCTCAAGCTGAAGGAGGACGGGCTCGACGGCGAAATTGACGCCTATGCGGAACAGCGCCACGCCGCAGAGAAAGATAAGTATCCGCAATACAGCTGCGAAGTGGTGAACACCAGCCCTGGTGGTTTTTGTTTGAGCTGGCATCAGGATGTGCCGCCCCAGGTGAAGACCGGTGAAATTATCGGCATTCTGGAAGAGGACAAAAACCACTGGAGCATCGGCGTCATTCGCTGGGTGAAACAGTTCAAGGATGAAGGGGTGCGCATGGGGGTGGAGTTGATCGCACCGAAGGCGGAGGCCTGTGGTACTCAGGTCATCCACAAGAAAGGGGGCACCACGGAATTCATGCGCACACTGATGTTGCCGGAGTTGCGTGCGATTGGTCAGCCGGCCACCTTGATTACCCCCAACATCGCTTTTCACGTAGGCTATAAAGTCAACATCAATGAGAATGGCCTGGTATCCAAAGGCCAGTTGATCAAACAGGTAACTTCCACTGCAAGTTTCAGTCAGTTTCAGTTTAAAATGCTGGTGCCTGCAGCCGGTCGGGAGGAGTTGCTCGAAGAGCGCGCCAAGCCGCAGGCGGAAGAAAGCAGTAAAAAAACTCAAGACGACGATTTTGATTCCATCTGGTCGAGCCTCTGACGGGGGCTTGATCACAGGGCGCTCAAACCAGCCCTGTTTCGGAGTTTCCAGCAAATCTTTGCCCTGCGGGGCCCATTTGAATTAATGATTGCATGACTAAGAAAGCAGAGACCATAAAATTACTGATCCTGCATGAATCGCCGGATGATGCGGAACAGCTGATGAATCTGATCCGCAATTCCGGGCGTGCCACCCGCGGTCAGATGATCGAGCATACTGACGGTCTGGTGCAGGCCCTGGGTGCCGGTCAGTGGGACCTGATGTTGTTGCGCCCCGAGGCCAACGACATGTTCGCCATGGAGTGCCTGAAGGAAGTCAAGAAACAGTCCAAGGACATCCCCGCCATTCTGCTGGTGGATGAATACGATGCCGAGGAAGTGGTGGAAGGCCTGCGCGAAGGCTACGAGGATGTGGTGGTTAAAGATGATCAGGATCGTTTGATTCTGGTGATTCAGCGCGAGCTGCGCAACCTGATGGAACGGCGTGCCCGCCGCAGTGCCGAGTTGCATTTGAAAGAAGCGGAAAAACGCTGCGCCGTATTGCTGGACAGTTCCCGCGATGCCATCACCTATGTGACCGACGGCATGCACACCTACGCCAACGATTCCTATCTGGAATTGTTCGGCTATGATGATGCGGAGGATCTGGAGGGCATGCCGATCATGGATATGGTGGCCCCCAAAGATCATGAGGAATTCAAGCAGTTCCTGCGGGCGTACAGTGCCGGGGAAAGCGATTCCAACGAATTTCTGTGTCATGGCCTGTGTACCGACGGTACCGAGATCCAGGCACGGATGATTTTCTCCAACGCCACCTACGATGGTGAACCCTGTACCCAGATTCTGATCCGTACTAACCAGGCCGATGCCGAACTGCAGGAAAAGCTGAAGGAAATCAGCAGTCAGGATCTGCTCACCGGTTTGTACAACCGTTCGCACTTTACCCAGGAGCTGGACAAGGTGATGCAATGGGCGGTGACCCAGAGCAAGACAGCGGTTCTGGCCTACATGCAGTTGGACAATTTTGCTTCTGTGCAGTCGGACATCGGCATCGCGGGAGCGGATATGGTGCTGGCGGACATTGCCACTCTGATTCGTGAAATGCTGCCGGAAGGCACTATCCTGGCCCGCTTTGGCGATGAAATTTTCACGGCACTGATCAAGGAAAAATCCCTGGAGGAAGGGCGCGCCATTGGCGAATCCGTTCGCGGTGCCGTTGAGGATCACCTGTCGGAAGTGCAGGAGCGTACCGTGCAGGTGACGGCCAGCATCGGTATTACGCTCATCAGCGAAAACACCGACGATGCCGAAGAGATTGTGACCCGTGCCCACCAGGCCAGTGAGCAGGTGCGGGAGGAAAACCCGCTGGGCAATGGTGTGTCGGTATTCGATCCCGCCTCCATCAAGAAAATCGATCCCAGTGACACCGGTGCGGTGGTGCAGGATGCCATCGACAAAGGGCTGTTCAAACTGTTGTTCCAGCCGGTCATCGATCTGCGGGGCGGCAGTGGCGAGCTGTACGAAGCCTTCCTGCGCATGGTGGACGACGACGGTAAGGAAGTATCCCCCAACGACTTCCTGGGGGCAGCCTCCCAGCAGGAGTTGAGTGAAAAGATCGACCGCTGGGTGATTCTGCAGTCCATCAAGCTGTTGTCCGATCATCGTGCAGACGGTCACGACACCAAACTGATCATCAACATCACCGGCGAATCCCTCAAGGACCAGACCTTGTTGCCCTGGTTGAGCGTGGCCTTGAAAGCGGCGCGCATGCCCAGTGATGCCATCGTGTTCCAGTTTTCTGAAAGCGATGCCACCACGTATCTGAAGCAGGCCAAGGAGTTCACCCGCGGGCTGAAAGAACTGCATTGCAAGATTTCCATTTCCCGCTTCGGTTGTTCGCTTAATCCGTTCAATACCCTCAAGCATCTGGAAGTGGACTACCTGAAGGTGGACGGTTCCTTCATGAAGGACATTGGCAGCGACGAGAGCAGAGAGGCGCTGAAGGAAATGGTGGCGGCGGCTCATGCCCAAGGCAAACTGACCATTGCCCCGTTCGTGGAAAGCGCGGCGATTCTCTCCACCCTGTGGCAGATCGGGGTTAATTATATCCAGGGCTATTACCTGCAGGCGCCCACCGAGCAGATGAACTACGACTTCTCCAGCGACGAATAACGGCGTTGCCACCCCTCTACCGAGTATTTATTACCCAAACTGAATCCCCCTAGGTGAATAAATACTCGGCAATTCTCCACTTGTGACAAATTCCCGTACAAAACAAACCGCCTTAGGGGTTTATCAAGGGGGAAGTGTCTATACTGTGACTTGATCCTGGTCGGTTGACCCTTTGGGCAATCGGAGGCAGGAGAGGTATGACCTATCCCAATAGAGGGACAATAAGAGGGAAGTGGCTATGGATGAAGCCCGAACCATCAAGTCGATTTTGTACCCCCTGGCGCGGGATGTGCGCAACCTGCACACGTTTGTCGCCAACATCAACAATATTCTGCAGGCGGAGCCGGATCGCTTTGCCCTGGCAGCACCCAGTGGCCTGGCGTCGTTACGCAACACCCTGCGCAGCCTGGTGAAGTCCACCAAGGCGATGCAGGAAGTGAACGACATTGCCATTCATGAGAGCGCCCTGGCGGAGCAGTTGGCCCAGCGCTCCATGACCCTGGTATTACGGCCGGCGGCGCATTTGCACGATACCGCCCGCAGCCTCAAGCCCGCCATTGACCGTTGCCACAACCTGATGGCACGTCTTAACGGCTATCTGAACCCTCTGTTTGTGTTCACCGTGAGTACCTCGCCGGTGGCGGAGGCCATGGCCCGGGATCTGGAGCTTTTGGATCGCCGCCTTACCCAGCTGAAGAAAACCATGGCCCGCCTGTCCGACCATGAGCTCACCTCGGGCCTGCCGGGGGCGGTGGAAGAGCAGCTGGCGCTGTACGTGCCCCGCCTCAAGGTGATGGAAAGTGAAACCTCGGATATTGCCAATCAGATGTCCATTCTGATGGGTAAGATGAATCGCCTGATGGAACTCAGTGCCCGTCTGGAGCCACTCATGCGCATGGCGGTTGCCCTGAACAGCGCCATTGATGATCTGGTACCCGCCATGGTGGTCCTGAAGAAGCTGGGCTCGGCGCTGGGGCAGGTGGAATCCCGCTATGACCGGGAAAGCTCCCTGACCGAGGCGGTGGATGAGGCGCTGGCGGAGCTGGATCTGCCCATGGATGCGTTGATCCAGCTGGAGTTCCTGTTGCGGCGGGAAGTGGGAAACTACATTGACCCCATCCTCGCCCCGTTGCAGGATTTGACCGACCATGTGAAGGGCAGCCTGCCGGTGACCCATGAATTGAACGGCCTGGAGAGCACTTTGCTGGCCCAGAACAACCGCTTCAACATGGTGTTGAAACTGTCTGCCACCTTGTTTGAAGGCTTTGACCGCTTGGTGGAAGAGTATCGCCTGGTGACCAATGTGGCCTGATGCTTTGTTTGTCGGCCCCTGACGCATACAATAGCGCTTCCGACTTTTGACCAATTGCGCAGGGGCAGGTCCTTCATGGAATTAACGGAAAAACTGATCGGGGACTGTTCCCCTTATATCGGCAACCTGGTGTACGACATCGATGTGCGTCTGTTGTTCATCGAGCTGATGGACGATCCGGAAAAACAGAATCTGGTGCAGCGCATTGTGTTCCCGGGCATTGTGTCATTCAATGAGAGCAATCTGCTGAATGAGCCGGAAGACGACTCCATCGATGACGTGGTGAGCATCCAGCGCCTGGACACCCACCGCATCATCATCACCACCTACAAGAAAGAAATTCTCCTCAACCTGACAGAAGAACCCTTTGTGGAGGCGATGGAGTAGGTTCGCCTGCTGAGCAGCGCCTTCTACAACAGGGTTCCCAAAGATTCCCCCATACAGACCCGGCTGCCTGCCTGAAGGTGGTCGTTCCATTGCACCCGGTTGGGGCCAAACAGCACGATGGCGGTGGAGCCGAGCTTGAAGCGGCCCATCTCCGCGCCCCGGGCCAGTTCCATGCGGCCGTCGTGGGGTGCGTAATCAAAATGCTTGAGCCGACGCAGGGGCGGGGTCACCATGCCTTCCCACACGGTTTCGATGCTGGCCACAATCATGGCCCCCACCAATACCACCGCCATGGGGCCGATCTCGGTGTCAAAGAAGGCCACCACCCGTTCATTGCGGGCGAACAGGGAGGGCACTTGGCCGGCGGTGACGGTGTTGACGGAAAACAGTTTGCCGGGCACGTAGGTCATGTCGGTGAGTTGGCCACCAAAAGGCATGTGCACCCGGTGATAGTCCCGCGGCGACAGATAGATGGTGGCGAACTGGCCGTTGCGGAACTGGGCGGCTTTGTCTTCGTTCCCGCCCAATAATTGGGACAGGGTGTAGTGGTGGCCCTTGGCCTGGAAGATACGATCCTCTTCGATGGGGCCGATCTGGCTGACCGCGCCATCCGCCGGGCACACCACGCCGCTGTCAGCGATGGGGCGTACACCGTCTTTCAGGGCGCGGGTGAAGAAATCATTGAAGGTGGCGTAGGCTTCCGGGTTTTCCTCAGCGGCCAGGCTCATGTCGATGTCGTAGCGTTGCACAAAAAAGTTGATGAACGCGTTCTTGATCAGGGGCCAGCGGGATTCCGCCAGCAGGCCAACGGCCCGGGATAACAGGTGTTGGGGTACGCAGTACTGGGGCAGCACTTTTATTCGATCCAGTGCGGAATCAGTCATCTTGGGCTCTCTAATGCGGAGTGATGCCGGGCGGCAGTAATAGTTCAGGCGCGATTATGGGCCTTCCGGGGCCCCGGTTTCAACGGGGGTGTCCGGATCATTGCCCCATTCCGACCAGGAGCCGGGATAGGCCTGGATTTGATCGAAGCCCAGTATTTTGCCCAGCAGGTAGGTAAAGCCGGAGCGGTGATGGCTCTGGCAGTGGGTGACGATGTGCTTGTCGGCGCTGATGCCCAGGGCCGCCAGCTCCTGCCGAAGGGCATTGTGGTCGCGGATGCGCAGGCCATTGTGACGGTCCATGGCGCGCACCCACTCGTAGTTGACCGCACCGGGGATGTGGCCGTTCTTCGCCGCCCCCTGGCGCAGACCCAGGTATTCCTCCGGCGAGCGGGCGTCCCACACCACAAAGTTGGGCAGCTCCAGCCGTTGCAGAATCTCTTCCTTGGTGATGCTGGGGCTGTTGTGGAGCTGGACCTGATAGGTGCTGGGGGCGGGCACGTTCACCCCTTCCTCCAGAGGCTTCTGCGCCTGGGCCCAGGCATGCAGGCCGCCGTTCAGATAGGAGTAGTGCGGGTGGCCCAGCATGTCCAGGGTCCAGATCAGGCGTCCGGCCCAGCCGCCGCCCTCGTCATCGTAGGCCACCACATGGGTATCAGGCGTCAGCCCCAGGGCGGAAAACAGCTGGGACAGGGCGCTTGCGGACGGCAGTTTGCCCGGTCCGGGCATTTGCCCGCTCATCAGTTGGGTAAAGGGCAAGTAGACCGCCCCGGGAATGTGGGCCGCGGCATATTGTTCCGCGCGGCACAGGTCCACCAGCAACAGTTGCGGGTGGCCCAGGCAGGGTTCCAGGTCGTCCGGTTCGATCAGCAGGGGCAGTGAGATAGGTGACATACAGCCAGGGTCCTTCGCGAATATTCAGTCCATTGTAACATTGTTGTCACAGGGGTTTACTGGTTGGCGGGTTTGGCGGCGGCCCGCTTGCCCCGGGCAATGAGGTGTTTGCTGCAGGTGCTGCAGGCCAGGCGGAAAATCTTGTATTCCGCTTCCGACAGGCCCATGTGGTCCCCCGGTCCCCGATCAGCATAAAACAGGCCGAAGGCACCCCGATGATTGAACACCGACATCATAAAAAAGTGGTCGCTCTGGGCGGCCTGTTTAAAGGTGCCAGGCACCAGGCCCGCCACTTTGCTGGGGCGCTCCGGGCTGATCCAGGTGGCTGCCGGTTGTTTCAAGAGCTGGCTGAACAGGTTGTTGTGTTGCAGGCTGATCCGGTACTTCGCCAGGGTGGGATGCTGATCACAACCGCGGGCGTAGTAGGCCTGCACCGATTGTGGAGTCCGCTGGTAAAGCAGCACCAGCACCCGTTGCAGGGGCGTACAGTCGGCCAGCACGTCCACCACACTGTGGATGGATTCGAATTCCGTTGAGAAATATTCCGGTTCTTGGAGCAGGCGGTGCATCAGGGTCTCGAAGGCCTGCTTCTTTTCCAGTGACAGGAAGCCACTGTGGCTGGAGACGGCGCCGGGCACTGGTGCCGCGGCGGGGCGAGGTGCCCCCAGGATCGCCTGACGATCCAGGTCCTCCGGCAGGTGCTCGCTGCGGATGCCGATGGGTTTGGCCTTTGGCCTGGGCTGCGTGTTGTGGGGGGCGGTTTGGCGTTTATTCTGGGCGTCGTTGTTTTGAGCGTCGTTGTTCTCGGTGCTGTTGTTCCCGGCGCTGTTTTGCCCGGCGGCATACAGACTGGCCACCGCCGCCGGCAATTGCCCCGGCTTCAGGTGGCGGGGGCGGCGCGGCAGCGACGGCCAGATCAGGTTGGCAGCCGGGGCCAGGGTGCCCGGCAATACCCAGCGCCGGGAGCTTTCCACCGCGGTGTGTTTGACCAGGTTTGTCAGCTCGGAGATGGGCCGTTCCAGATAGGCGGCAATGATGTCCAGAAGACGCCGGGTGTGGGGGGAATACCAGTCCCGGGCGGCCTCCTGCGCCAGCTGGTGACTGAGCGCCAGGGGCAGGGCGTTGCTGTTCACCAACTGTCCGGATTCGGTGCGGTTGGGGATACGGTAGTGTGGGTCCTGCTGGTGGCGGCGGGCGCAGCGTAGCAAAAAACGGGGGGAGGGCAGATGCGCGCTGGACAGGGCCTCGCGAATGTTCTCCGGGATGTGCCAGCGCCGGGCCAGCTCCACGGCAATGGCCTCGCGGGTACAGCCCAGCACTGCGCGCTCCGCCTCCTGCAGGGGAATCTGCTCGCGCCGGAACAGCACCTGGATGATGTTCATCTCGCGATGGGCAAAGCGCCACAGGCACCAGTTGGGCACCCCGTACAGCAGGGCGCCGAGGAACATGCTGTCGGCGCCGGCCTGATTGCGGTACTGGGCCCAGGCCGCGGCCTGCTCGGCTGCGTGCAGGCTGGTGCTGATGGCCTGGAAATAGTGGTAATCCCGTGGGTCACGGGCATCCCCCCTGGTGGCCTTGAACTGGCGCATGAGGACGTTGAGTTTGTCCAGGCCCAGCATGGAAGCGCAATGATGGGGGTTGGCGAGCACCCCTGCCGCCCGTTCACCGAACTGGCGATTGCATTCCCGTACCACATGCACCCGCATCACCGGGTCCCGGGCGATCACGTTGCCCAGCTCATACAGGGAGGCATCCGGGCTCTTCAGCAGGCGGCTGGCTTGGCGGGCACTGGCGGGCAGCACCGGCAGCAGGTGATCATCCAGTATGGTGACCCAGTTCTCGAGTCCTTTGGGTTGAAAAACACTCGACATAGCCCGTGATGTATCCTGTTGGTTGTGAAATCCGCCAAGCTGTCCTTAACTCATAACTATAGACGCTGAAATGCTTTATAGGTCATATGATTAAGTTTGTCGGATTCGTAATTGTGATCGCCAGTGTGTTGGGGGGCTATGTGCTGTCCCACGGGGAACTGCTGACACTGTGGCAACCCTTCGAGTTGCTGATCATCGGTGGCTCTGCCCTGGGGGCCTTTATTGTGGCCAACCCGCTGCATGTGGTGAAAGAGGTGTTCAAGGCGGTGTTCCACTCCCTGCTGGGACGCCGCTATGGGCAGGCCCTGTATATGGATCTGCTGTCCCTGCTGTATGAGTTGTTTAACAAGGCCCGCCGCAATGGTCTGATGTCCATCGAGGAAGACGTGGAGGCGCCGGGCGAGAGCGACATTTTTGATCGTTTCCCGCGGATCACCCACGAGCCCCTGTTGCTGGAATTCATCTGCGATTATCTGCGCATCATCTCCTCGGGCAATCTGTCGGCCTTCGAGTTGGAAACGCTTATGGACCAGGACATCGAAACCAGTTTCCAGGAGGCAGAGCACCCTGCCCATGCTCTTTCGCGGGTGGCGGATGCCTTGCCCGGTTTCGGTATTGTGGCGGCGGTTATGGGCATTGTGATTACCATGAAATCCCTGGGTGGCCCACCGGGGGAACTGGGTCTGCATGTGGCGGCGGCGTTGGTGGGCACCTTTCTCGGGATTCTGCTGGCTTACGGTTTTGTGGGCCCGATGGCGAATGCCCTGGAGCAGGAGGCGAAAGAGCGGATCAAGGCCCTGGAGTGCATCAAGACCGCCATACTGGCCATGGTGAACGGTATTCCTCCACAACTGGCTGTGGAGTTCGGGCGTAAGACCATTTATTCCAGCGAGCGGCCTTCCTTCAACGCCCTTGAGGAACACCTGCGGGGCCGCTGATGGAGTTCGAGAGCGGCAACAAGCCGGTCATCGTCCGGCGCATCAAGAAAATCCAGAGAGGCCACCATGGCGGTGCCTGGAAAGTGGCGTTTGCGGATTTTGCCACGGCCATGATGGCGTTCTTCCTGGTGCTGTGGTTGCTGGAGGCCACCTCCGAGCAGGAGAAAGCGGCCATTTCCGGTTACTTCTCCGATCCCACAGCGTTCACCGAAGGCGGTTCCCCCTATGTGATTGACCTGGGAGGAGGCCTCAAGGACGACCAGTATTCCGGCGAGTCCAATGTGGAAACCCCCGAAACCAGGATTCAGGATCAGGGCATTGTGCTGACCGAAGACACGGTGCAGGATCTGGCGGCGCAGATTGAAAGCCGCAAATTCCAGGAACTGAAAAGAACCCTGGAAACCCGCATCGAGCAGGATCCCAGCCTGCGCAAGTATCGTGATCAGATCATCATGGACGTCACCAAGGACGGTTTGCAGATCCAGATTGTGGACGCCAAGTCCCGCCCCATGTTCGACAGTGGCAGCGACGAAATCAAACCCTACATGAACGAAATTCTCAACGCCCTGGCCGGTACCATTTCCAGCGTGCCCAATGGCCTCAGTATTACCGGGCACACTGATGCAGAAGCCTTCACTGAACGCAGCGACTATTCCAACTGGGAATTGTCGGCGGACCGGGCCAATGCCGCCCGCCGGGCGCTGTTGAAGAACGGGGTGCGGGAGCAGCAGATGGCGCAGGTGGTGGGTTTGTCCTCGTCCATGCTTTACGACCGCGATGACCCCAAGAATCCCGTCAACCGCCGCATCAGTATCCTGGTGATGAGTGAGCGTTCGGAAGCCAAGCTCAAGCAACAGCAGGAGGGCAAGCCCCTGCCGCTGGATGAGGAGTTCCCGGCGCCGACACCCACGCAGACCGAACCCGCTGTCGAGGATGAATTCAAGGCCTTTGAGCGCCTGCGCAAAACCATGACCCGCAAGCAGCGGGAAGAAACCGTGCGCCAGCCGGCGAACGACGCCCGGGACGAAGTGTTCTAGGCGCTGTTTGCTATAGGCGCTGCTAGATCAACGCAAAATTGCTGTTTTCCTGCAGCACATCCTGCAACAGGTTAAGACGTTGCCCCAGCTCCCCAAAACCCACTGGCCCTCCCAGGCACATGCGAATGGCGTCGGGAGGATTATTGTCGGTGCAAAAGGCGGCGCTGGACACGGCGCTGATCCCGTGGTTGCGCAGGAACACCGCCACATCAGAGGGATTCACGTTCAGGTGCCTGGGCAGGGGTAGCCACAGATGAAAACCGTCCGCATGAGCAACCGGGTGCAGGTGACCCAGTTGCTGCCGGGCCAGCTGCTGGCGGCGGCGGGACAACTGCCGTTGGTGCTGGCGCACTTTGTCCAGGGTGCCGTTCTGAATCCAGCGGGTGGCCAGACTGGTGGTGATGGGGCTGGCCATCACCGAGAGCGCCCGCAGGGCGCCGGCTATCCGTTGCGTCTGCACCGGGCTGGGGGCCACCAGATAAGCGCTGCGGCAGCCGGCTCCGAAGCATTTGGATAATCCATTGATGTAGTAAGTGAGCTCCGGCGCCAGGTTGGCGATGGCGGGTACCGGCGTGGCGGGTACCAGACCATAGGCATCGTCCTCGATGATGGGCAGATTGTAGCGCAGGGCCAGGTCGGCAATCGCTTCCCGCCGGCGTTGTCCCATGGTGTGGGTGGTGGGGTTTTGCAGAGTGGGGTTGAGGTACAGGGCGGAGATCTGCTCGGCTTTGCACAGGGCTTCAACGGCCTTCACCTGGGGGCCATCCTGATCACAGGGTGTGGCCACCAGGGCTACCCCCAGTTGTGCGGCGATGGCCTTCAACCCGGGGTACACCAGATGGCCTACGCAGAGCGTGCCTTTGCGTCCGCACAGCAGTGACAGCAGCGCCACCAGTGTGCTGTGGATGCCGGGGCACACCAGAATACGATCGGTGTGCAGTGGCTGCACCAGCTCCCGCAACAGCCACACACCGGCTTCCTTGTCCTGATTGGTACCGCCGAAATCCTGATAGCGCAAAAGATTGTTGAGCTGCGCAGTCTGGGTGACCTGCAGGATGTCCTCGCGCACCAGTTGTTGCAGTGCGTGATCTTCCAACTCCGGCGGCATGTTCATGGTCATTTCCACATTGCTGCCATTGCGGGGTGGCAGCGAGGTAGTGCGCCCTTTGACGTAGGAGCCGGAGCCGGGATGGGAATCAATCAGGCCGCGATTGGCCGCTTCTTTATAGGCACGGGTCACCGTGGTGTAGTTCAGTGACAGCAGCGCGGCCAGATCCCGCAGTGGCGGCAAGCGATCCCGGGCCTGCAGAAAGCCTTTTTCAATATCCGCTTCGATTAAATCTGCAATCAGGACATAAGCGGGTTTCTTTTCCCCGGCGTGCAATGCCTGTTGCCAGTGACGATATTTTTCCATGGTCCACAGCCGTCGTTTCAATAGCTCAATAGCCGATTGATTGCAGATATCGTTCCAATCAAAACAGGGGCCAGTGCAACCCATTGATTGCATGAAAAAGCAATCAATTGTCGTTCGCCTGGTGCAACGTTACGAAGCATGCAGGCTGCAGGTGTGTGCCGCTTTAGTGCGTCAGCACAATCAATTTATTCCATGGTAAATGTGCGGAATAAAATTTTTGCTTGCGTGCGGGTTTTGTCATCAGCCGTTGATTGGATCTTGATTGCATGGGCGCCGTACTTGAGTGGCACAGGCGTTGCTCTTATCCGGTGGTACCAACACGCATTTTCAATGGCTACCCACACTGATAACACGTTGATAAGAGGAACTGCACTATGCCAACCGTCGAAACGCCCATGCATAAAGATGGTGATTTCTTTGTTGACTATGAGGAGAAAGTATTTGAAGACGTCCAGGCGGAACCGGGCCAGAAAGCCCTGGTAACTTTCCACACGGTGGCCTTCGAAGGTTCCATCGGATTCGTCAATATGCTGCAGGCCACCCGGTTGCAGCGCAAAGGATTTGAAACGTCCATTCTGTTGTACGGGCCCGGGGTCACCCTGGGGGTGCAGCGGGGTTTTCCCACCCTGGGGGATGAAGCCTTCCCCGGCCACCAGAACTTCAATAACCAGCTGAAAAAATTCATGTCGGAAGGGGGCAAGGTGTATGCCTGCCGTTTCGCCTTACAAGCTTTATACGGTCACGGCGAACCTTCGCTGATCGAAGGCATTCGCCCGATTAATCCGCTGGACGTGCTGGACCTGAAATTACTGCACGTGCGCGACGATGCCGTGATTGTGGATACCTGGACCGTATAGGGGTTGCCCATGACTCAGTCCCGCGTGATACGAGCCGCTGCAGCGCAACTGGCGCCTGATCTGAAAAACGGTAACGGTACCCTGCGCAAGGTGTTGGATTGGATGGATGAGGCTGCCGGTAAAGGGGTGGAGCTGTTGGTGTTTCCGGAAACCTTCCTGCCCTATTACCCTTACTTCTCATTTGTGTATCCGCCGGTGAAATGCGGGGCTGAACATCTGCGTTTGTATGACAACGCGGTCACGGTTCCCGGCCCGGTGTGCGAGGCGTTGGCCGAGCGTGCTGCGGCGTTGGGGATGGTGGTGGTGGTGGGCGTCAATGAGCGGGATCATGGCACACTGTACAACACGCAACTGGTGTTCGACGGGGATGGAACCCTGTCTCTCAAACGGCGCAAGATTACGCCCACCTACCATGAGCGCATGATCTGGGGGCAGGGCGATGCTTCCGGTTTGAAGGTGGTGCCCACCCGGGTGGGGCGTGTCGGCGCGCTGGCCTGCTGGGAACATTACAATCCGCTGGCCCGCTATGCCCTCATGACCCAGCACGAGGAAATTCACTGCAGCCAGTTTCCCGGTTCGTTGGTGGGGCCGATTTTTGGCGATCAGATCGAGGCCACCATTCGCCATCATGCTCTGGAATCCGGTTGTTTTGTGGTGAACGCCACCGGCTGGCTCACGGAGGCCCAGATTGCGTCCATCACCGACGACGAATCCCTGCATAAGGCCCTGCGCCACGGCTGCAACACCGCCATTATTTCGCCGGAAGGTGTGCACCTGGCGGACCCCATCACCGAAGGGGAAGGGTTGGTGATTGCGGATCTGGACATGCGCCTGATCACCAAACGCAAGCGCATGATGGATTCCGTGGGCCACTACTCCCGGCCGGAACTGTTGTCGCTGTTAATCAATGATGAACCGGGCCGGCACTGCCTTCAACAGAGCCAACACCAGACCCAGAATCAGTCTCATAACCAGATCGACAAACCAGGCCACAGCCCCACAGCGGAGGACGCAGCCTATGACCGCCTCTAAGCAGCAATTGCTTACGGATCTGCAAACCCATGGTGTCCAGGTGCTGGACCCGACCACGTTGCCGCTCACCCGTAAGGGCGGTGCTGGCCCCAGTGATCATCAGGCGATGGTGGTGGATGGGCAAACCATCATGGTACCGGTGCATACCCACAGTGCGCGTCAGTCGCCGTTCAGTGTGCAGGCGCAGAGCGGTGGGCGTTCGCGCCTTTTAAGCAAAGGCATACCGGTTGCGGACATCAGTTTTGCGCAACGCCCGCGTTTTTATGAACACTCCACTGCAGACGGAATTCCCTATTCTCATATCGCGACCCTGCACAGCCGCGATGTGTTGGCCACCACCGTGTTGCAAAATTGCATCCGCTACGATCAGCCGGACAGCGCCTGTCAGTTTTGTTCCATCGGGCAGTCTCTGGCCAGCGGCAAAACCATTGCCCACAAAACGCCGCAACAACTGGCCGAAGTGGCCGCGGCCGCGGTGGCGCTCGACGGTGTCAAACACATGGTGATGACCACGGGCACGCCGGCCACCCATGATCGTGGTGCCCGTGTACTCTGTGACAGTGTGCGGGCCGTTAAGGCCGCCGTGGACCTGCCGATCCAGGTGCAATGTGAACCGCCCAAGGATCTGATCTGGTTGCAGCGGTTGCGTGAAGCCGGCGCCGATGCACTGGGATTGCATCTGGAAGTGGTGCATCCGGATGTGCGCCGCCGCATCATGCCCAGCAAAGCCAATATCCCGGTGTCTGAGTACATGGCAGCGTTTGCCTATGCCGTACCCCTGTTTGGCCGCGGTCAGGTAAGCACCTATATTCTGGCGGGGTTGGGTGATACGGCCGCGGATATTCTCGCACTGTGTGATGAGCTGATCGACTTGGGCGTGTATCCGTTTGTGGTGCCGTTCGTGCCCATCGCCGGTACGCAACTGGAACATCATCCGGCGCCGGATGCCAACTTTATGCATTCCATTCTGCAACCCTTGGGTGAAAAGCTGCGTCATTCGGATTTGACCTCCGAAAAAGTCAGCGCCGGTTGCGCCCGTTGCGGTGCCTGCTCTTCACTTAAGAGTTTTGAACGTGCAGGCCAGGGTGAGCAGCATGAATCTGTTTGAAGCCCGTTATTCCGATTTCACCATTAAATGGGCCACTCTCGAGTGGGAAAAAAACCAGGCACTGGCGTTGCGGCGTCAGGTGTTCTGCACCGAGCAGGGTTTGTTTGAGCAGCACGACCTGGACGCGTTGGATGCCGACCCGCACACCCGCTGTCTGGTGGCCATTGCCAATCATGGCGGCTGGCCCGACAAAGTGGTGGGCACCGTGCGCATTCACCCTGCCGAGCCAATGGTCTGGTGGGGCTCACGCCTGGCGGTGGACACGGGCACGCGGGGCCGCTCCGGCATCGGCGCTGCCCTGATCCGGCTGGCGGTGGGCAGTGCCCGCGGTCTGGGTTGCCAACGGTTTCTGGCCCAGGTGCAAAAGCAGAATGAAGTACTCTTTCAGCGGTTGAACTGGAACAGTCAATATGAATTGCCGGTGCGCAATCGTCCCCATGTGATGATGGAGGCAGAGCTGTCCCGGTATCCCATTGTGCATCAGCCGGAGAGCGGCTTCGTGGTGAAGGGCAGCGTGGCCAGCGTGCCCCAGGACATGGCACCCTGCCTGCTGCACACCCTGGCCGCCACGGATTCCCAGCGGCAAGCCCATGTCTGATCCGAACCTGGAAAGCCTGTTACAAACGGTTCGTGACGGCAGCGGCCTGTTGCACAAACGGGATATCCAACGGGTGCAGCGACAGTTGCTGGAATCTCCCGCGCTGGATTATCCCAACGGGGACGATGCGGCGGTGATTCCCAATGGTGAACACTTCGATCTGTTGGCCGGTGAAGGTTTCATGGATCAGTTCGTGGCGGCGGACCCGTGGTTTGCAGGTTGGTGTGGTGTGCTGGTGAACGTCAGTGATATTGCCGCCATGGGTGGGCGTCCGGTGGCGGTGGTCAATGCCCTCTGGGGGGGCGCCGATCAGCAAACCGAGCGCCTGTTGCAGGGTATGTGTGCGGCCTCGCGTGCCTATGGCGTGCCCATCGTGGGCGGCCACACCAACCTGCAGTGTGCGGAGTTGCGGCTGTCCGTATCCATACTGGGGCGGGCGCAACGGGTGCTCAGCAGTTTCTGCGCCCGCCCCGGCCAGCATCTGGTGATGGCGGTGGACTTGCGCGGGCAATACCAGCCCCCCTTCAATAACTGGAATGCCTCCACCCGGGCGCCGGCTAAGCGCCTGCGCCAGGACATCGAGCTGTTGCCGCAGATTGCCGAATCGCAACTGGCTACGGCCGCCAAAGACATCAGCCAGGCCGGACTGCTGGGCACCTGCGTCATGTTGCTGGAAAGTTCCAACGTGGGCGCGCACATTCAGTTGGAGCTGGTGCCGAAACCCGAGGCAGTGAGCTGGCAGCAATGGCTGCAGACCTTCCCCAGCTTCGGTTTTCTGCTGACCTGTGATGACGCGCACCTGAGCACGCTGTTGTCGCTATTCGCACAGCGTTCCATTCACGCTGCGGCCATTGGCCGCATCAACGATTCCGGCCTGTGCACGGTTTCCTGGCACCAGCAGAGCGACCTGTTCTGGGATCTGCGTGCAACGCCGCTGACCGGTATGCGAGGAAATGACATGAGAAGCCCTGATGTAACCAGAGGTGATCAAAGAGGACAACATCATGCCTGAAACCTATTTTCGCGTGCGCTGGCCCGACGGCAAAGAGCAAAGCTGCTATTCACCGTCCAGTATTGTGGCGGACTACTTCCAGCCGGAGACGGACTACTCGCTCACCGACTTTATTCGCATCAGCGAGTCCGCCTTGGGCGCAGCCAGTGAACGGGTCAAACAGAAGTTCGGTTACTACTGTTCCAGTGCCGCCGACCAGCTGCAACAGATCCGTCAGACCGCGGCGCGTTTCGAGGCATCGGATCGCATCACCGTTTTGCACATTCATCAGTAAACTGGAGCGAACATGCAACATTATTCCGTGGTCATTGTTGGCGGCGGTCAGGCCGGGCTTGCCATCAGTCATTATTGCCAGCAGTACGGGGTTTCCCATTTGGTGCTGGAAAAAGGGCGGGTTATGAACGCCTGGAAAGACAAGCGTTGGGACAGCTTCACCCTGGTTACGCCGAATTGGCAGTGTCTGTTGCCGGAGCATCCCTACGACGGTGATGATCCCCACGGTTTTATGAACCGGGAACAGATCATCGCCTATCTGGATCGCTTTGCGGAAAAAGTGGCGGCGCCGGTGCTGGAGCACACCGAGGTGCTGAAGGTCAGTCACGACGGCAGCCGCTACCAGGTGCATACCTCCAACGGGGATTTTGTGGCGGATCAGGTGGTGGTGGCCGCCGGCAGCTATCAGGAGCCCATCATCCCGCGTCTGGCGGAGCGCCTGCCAGCGGGCATTCAGCAAATGCATTCCGAGCAGTACAAGAACCCCGGCCAGCTGCAGTCGGGGGCGGTGCTGGTGGTGGGCTCCGGTCAATCCGGGGCACAGATTGCAGAAGACCTGCACCTGGCTGGCAAACAGGTTCACCTGGCCGTGGGTGAGGCGCCCCGTTGTGCCCGCTTCTATCGGGGCCGCGATGTGGTGGACTGGCTTACAGACATGAAGTATTACGAGATGCCGGTGCATGAACATCCGTTAAAAGAAGGGGTGCGGGACAATACCAATCACTACGTCACCGGGCGCGACGGCGGGCGTGATATTGATTTGCGGCGGTTCGCTCTGGAAGGCATGGAGCTGTACGGCAAGCTGCGGGACGGGGATGCCCGGCAATTGCAGTTCGCGCCTACGCTTAACGCAGCGCTCGACAGTGCCGATGCCACCTACAACAGCATTAATGAACGCATTGACCAGTACATCGAAAAACACCGGATCGAGGCGCCGCCGGGGCAGCGTTACCAGCCGCTGTGGCAGCCGCCGACCGAGCGTGAATCCCTGGATTTAGCGGCGGCGGGCATTACCGATGTGATCTGGTGTATCGGCTTCCGGCCGGATTATCAGTGGCTGGAGGTACCGGTCTTTGACGGCAAAGGTTATCCCACCCATGTACGCGGTGTGACGGCGTTTCCCGGTCTTTATTTTATCGGCTTGCCCTGGCTCTATACCTGGGGGTCGGGGCGTTTTTCCGGCGTGGATCAGGATGCCTGCCATGTGGTGGAGCACATCTGTGCCCGGGCCCGCAGCAGTCATTGGAAGCAGGCCAGTGGCCTCTATCAATTGGGTTGAAGCGGAATCCTGAATCGAATTCAGACGAACGCCGTCAGGCTTCCAGTAACGCCTGGCGAATGGCGAAATAGTTGTCGAAGCGTTGGGGGTGGACGTCGCCCCGCGCCACGGCAGCCTGCAGGGCGCAGCCCGGTTCCTGCTGATGTTTGCAGTCGCGGAATTTGCACTCAAAACGCCAGGGTGCAAAATCGTGGAAGCCGTCGATCACACTGTCCGGTTCCAGGTGCCACAAACCGAATTCCCGAATCCCCGGTGAATCGATCAGATCCCCTCCACTGGGGAAATGAAACAGCCGCGCATTGGTGGTGGTGTGGCGACCCAGTTTCGAGTTTTCCGACAACTCCCCCACCTTGGCGTTCACCCCCGGCAGCAAGCCGTTCACCAGGGAGGATTTACCCACCCCGGACTGGCCCACGAACACCGAGGTGTGCTGATCCAGTTGCTGTTTCAGTTCCTCCAGTCCATGCAGGGTTTTGGCTGAACACTCCCACACTTCATAACCGATGTCCCGATAGATTTTCAGCAGTTGGTCCAGCATCACCTCGTTCATGTCGGTGATCAGATCGGTTTTGTTGAGCAGGATTTTGATGTTGAGTTGCTGCAGTTCCGCCGCCACCAGGTAGCGGTCGATCAGGACGCTGGAAGGCGCCGGTTCCGGAGTAATCACCAGCACCATAAAGTCGATGTTGGCGGCCACCGGTTTCAGGTTGCCGCGGGGGTCCGGGCGCGACAGCAGGGAGCTGCGGGGCAGCACGGTTTCAATCACTCCATAACCGGACTTGCCCTGGCGCATCACCACCCGGTCCCCGGCCACAATGGCGCCGACGTTGGCGCGAAAGTGGCACTGTGTGGTGTGCTCCGGGGCAGACCCCGGTTCCACTTCCACCAAGGTACCGAAGTGGCTGACCACCAGACCTTCCTCTTCATCCCCCAACTCGTCGGAGTCGCCCACCGTGCCGGCTTTTTTGGCCATGCGGGCGGCTTTTTCGTCCTGAATTTTCTGGATGCGCCAGGACTGGCGGCGGGTGAGTTTGCGTTTGCTCATGAAGGCCTTTACGGTCAAAATCCGGTTCTTGCGCTATTCTACGTTATTAACCCGTGTGCCAGAAGGCAGAATCGACCCAAGGACTTTGCATGACTACCGACCTAAAGAACAATCTGATCTGGCTGGATCTGGAGATGACCGGGCTGGATCCGGATGCCGATGTGATTATTGAGATCGCCACCATCGTCACCGATGCGGAACTGAATATTCTGGCGGAAGGCCCGGTGTTCGCGGTGCATCAAACGGATGCCACCCTGGCGCGTATGGACGAGTGGTGTACCAATCAGCACGGCAAATCCGGGCTGACCGATCGGGTGCGACAGAGCACGGTGAATGAGGCCGCGGCGGAGCAGGCCACCATGGACTTCCTGAGTCAGTGGGTGGATGCGGGCGCGTCCCCCATGTGCGGCAACAGCATCTGCCAGGACCGCCGCTTTCTATATCGTTACATGCCCAAACTGGAAGCCTTCTTCCACTATCGAAACCTGGATGTAAGCACCCTCAAAGAACTGGCCCGACGTTGGAATCCCGATGCCATGCAGGGTTTCAAAAAATCCGCCACCCACCTGGCCTTGGATGACATACGCGAATCCATCGCGGAGCTGAAACATTACCGGCAGACCTTTATTCGCGCTTGATGAATGCGCGCCTGAACCTTCATCCCTGATCATTCGTGCCTGGCGCTTCACTCCCGGGCACTTGTCCATGGCGGGCCAGCGCCCAGTGCACATGCTCCCGCACCAATTCCGAGGGGTGTTGGGCCCGGCTCCACAGCGCTTTGATCACCGCCTCTGAACTGGGGGCATTGCCCAACCCCACCGCCAGATTGCGCAACCAGCGTGGGTAGCCAATCCGGCGAATGGCCGAGCCTTCGGTTTTTTGCAGATAGGTGGCCTCATCCCACAGAAACAACTCCACCAGGGAGCGATCCTGCAGGTGATGCCGGGGCAGGAAATCCGCTTCCTGGGTGTAGCGGGCAAACCGGTTCCAGGGGCACACCAGCTGGCAGTCGTCGCAACCGAACACCCGGTTGCCCATGGGCGCCCGCAACGGTTCCGGAATGGGGCCATGCAGCTCGATGGTGAGATAGGAGATGCATTTGCGGGCATCCAGCTGATAGGGCGCCACAATGGCCTGGGTGGGGCACACCTCTATACAGGCGTTGCAGGTGCCGCAGTGGCCCCGCACCGGCGGGTCCACCGGCAGCGGAATGTCCACGAAGATTTCCCCCAGAAAGAACCAGGACCCGGCACTGCGATCCAGCAACAGGGTGTGCTTGCCAATCCAGCCCAGGCCGGACTTTTCCGCCAGGGCTTTCTCCAGCACCGGGGCGCTGTCCACAAAGGCCCGATAGCCGAATGGCCCGATCTGTTCTTCGATTTGCCTCCCCAATTGGGTCAGGCGCTTGCGGATCAGCTTGTGATAGTCGCGGCCCAGTGTGTAGCGGGAGATAAACGCCTTGGAGGCGTCCTGCAGCACGTCCACAATGGTGGTATCCGGTGGCAGGTAATCCATGCGCGCGGTGATCACCCGCACCGTGCCCGGTTGCAGTTCCGCCGGGCGGCTGCGCTTGTGGCCGTGGCGTGCCATGTAGTTCATTTCGCCCTGAAAGCCGGCCGCCAGCCAGCGTTGCAGGTGGGCTTCATGTTCCCCCAGGTCCACGTCGGCGATGGCAATCTGTTGGAAGCCCAACGCCCGCCCCCAGTCTTTAATCTGCTGTGCTAGAGCCTGCAAGTCCAATGGTGAAATCCGCGTCATAAGCAATCCGGGTCGCATATGGTATAAGAGAGCTCGATAAAGACAAGGAGCGCCCCCATGACCAGCGACAGCATCAAGCAGTATACCAGCGAATTACCCGCGGCCCTGTACCGTGCGGCCCAGGTGCGCGAGCTGGACCGGATCGCCATCGAGGAGCACGGCATTCCCGGCTTCGAGCTGATGAGCCGGGCCGGGCAGGCGGCCTTTGACCTGTTGCGGGATCGCTGGCCCCAGGCCCGGCGCCTGTGTGTCTTCTGCGGCGTGGGCAACAACGGTGGCGATGGTTACGTGATTGCGGCCCTGGCGGAGAAAGCCGGCTTCGAGGCCCATGTGGTGCAGGTGGGCGCCAGCGACCGCATTCAGGGCGATGCCCTTACGGCCTGGCAGCGGGCGGAGGCGGAGGGGGCGTCCTTCGAAGCTTTTGACCCGCAAGGGGGTAATGAAGAGGGCTCTGCCGGGATGTATCACGGCGATGTGATCGTGGACGCCCTGCTGGGCACTGGCCTCAGCGGGGACGTGCGGGGGGACTACCAGGCTGCCATCGACGCCATCAACCGCAGCGGGTGCCCGGTACTGGCGGTGGACATTCCATCTGGCCTCTGTGCCGACACCGGCCGGGTGTTGGGGCGCGCGGTCGTGGCTGATTGCAGCATCAGCTTTATCGGCCTCAAGCAGGGTCTGCTCAGCGGGCAGGCGCCGGATTTTGTGGGGGATTTGTACTTTGCGTCGCTGGACGTGCCAGCCCAGGTGCAGAGCGCGTTGTCGCCCTCGTCCGCCCTCATCGGGGCTGCGCAAATTCGCCGTTGGCTGCCGCCCCGTTCCCGCCTTTCCCACAAAGGCAACCACGGCCATGTGCTGGTGATCGGCGGAGACCTGGGCATGGGTGGCGCCGCAGTCATGGCTGCAGAGGCCGCCGGGCGGGCCGGTGCCGGGCTGATTTCGGTCGTGACCCGCCCGGAACACATCAGCGCGGTACTGGGTCGGCGTCCGGAGTGCATGGTGCTGGGGGTGGGGGCGGATAGCCCGGATATCCGGTCGTCACTGGAAAAGGCGGACGTGCTGGTGGTGGGGCCGGGCATCGGCCAGCACACCTGGGGGCAGTCGTTGCTGAAGCAGGCCTTGGCCACTGAACTGCCCATGGTGCTGGATGCGGACGGGCTCAACCTGTTGGCGAGCTGGCAGCAGGATCTGCAGCTGGCCCGGCGTGGCAACTGGGTGCTGACCCCTCACCCCGGTGAAGCCGCCCGGCTGCTGGGCATCAGTACCGAAGAGGTGGCCTGGGACCGTTTTGCCACGGTACAGCGCCTGCAGCAGCAATTTGGCGGGGCCGTGGTGCTGAAAGGCGCCGGCAGTCTGGTGGCGGCCGCACCGGGGACAGAATCGGGCGAAGAGAACGCCGCGCTTTGGGTGTGCCGCTCCGGCAATCCCGGCATGGCCACCGGTGGCATGGGGGATGTGTTGAGCGGTGTCATCGGCGGACTGCTGGCGCAGGGGCTGAACCTGGAGCAGGCCGCCGCCGCCGGTGTCCAGATCCACGCCACCGCCGGGGACCGCGCGGTGGAGCAGGCCGGTCAGCGGGGCTTGCTGGCCACAGACCTTATGCCCTATATTCGCCGCCTGGTAAATCCACGATAGCGAACAGGTGGTCCATGCAATCACGTTTTCCCCTCCCGGATGAATCCCACACCCTGCAACTGGGACAGCAACTGGCGGCCGCGCTGGCTGGCGGCGGTGTGCTCTATTTGCAGGGGGATCTGGGGGCCGGCAAAACCACCCTCAGTCGCGGCATCATTCAGGCCCTGGGGCATTCAGGCGCGGTTAAGAGTCCCACCTATACCCTGGTTGAACCCTATGAGTTGGGCGGCCTGCGTTTGTACCACTTCGACCTGTACCGGCTTGCCGATCCCGAGGAACTGGAGTTTATCGGCATCCGGGATTACTTCGATCCGGGCACCGTGTGTCTGATCGAGTGGCCGGATCGCGGTGCTGACCGGATACCCCCGCCGGACCTGATTCTGACCTTGGAGAAGGTGGGGCGGGGGCGCTCGGCGACCCTGTCGGCCTGCTCTGAGAGCGGCCAAACAATGTTAGGGGCGTTAACGAATATTTGACCAAACGGCAAAAAAAGCCTAAAAAGTCAGATGGGGAAAGTGGTTTGTGTTCATGAGGTTAGGAAAGGCTTTGAAAAAGTCAGTGAAGATGCAGTTACAAACAAGCTGGATTGGGGCCACTCTGGCCCGCCTGAGCCTGTTGCTGGCGGCCCTCATTATTACGCCGCCGCTGCCGGCGGCGGAACAAATCAGCAGTGTCCGGGTGTGGAATGCCCCCGACAACACCCGGGTGGTGTTCGATCTCACCGGCCCGGTCACTCACCAACTGTTCACCCTGAATGCGCCGGATCGGGTGGTGATCGATATTCCCAACGCAGAAAAAACCCGGGCCCTGGATCTGGTGGATTTCAAAGGCGGTCCGCTGGTGAATGTGCGCAGTGCGGCCCAGGCCAACGGCGATTTGCGGGTGGTGCTGGATCTGGATCGTCGTCTCAACCCCAAAAGCTTTTTGTTGAAACCCAGTGACCAGTACGGTCATCGTCTGGTGATTGACCTGGAGCAGGTGGGCGCCAAAGCGGGCACCGCGGCCAAGGCCCAGGTGCCGGCGGCCGCGCCGGTCAGCCAGCCGAAATCCTACAGCACTGCAAAATCCTACAGTACCATGGGCAGTGGCCGCGATATTGTGGTGGCCATCGATGCCGGCCACGGCGGTGAGGACCCAGGCGCCATCGGCCCCAGCGGCACCCGGGAGAAAGACATCGTGCTGCAGATTTCCCGCCGTATCTACAATGTGCTGAAGGTGGAGCAAGGCATCAAGCCGGTGCTCATCCGCACCGGCGATTACTTCGTGCCCCTGGCCACCCGGCGGGAGATGGCCCGCCGCAAGTACAACGCCGACCTCTTCGTGTCCGTCCATGCAGACGCCTTTGACAATCATCGCGCCCGGGGGGCCTCTGTGTTTGCTCTCTCCCGACGGGGCGCCACCAGTACCCTGGCACGGGTGCTGGCGGAAAAAGAGAACCAGTCCGATGCCATTGGCGGCGTGCAGATCAATAACGCCGATGAAATGGTGACCTCAGTGATTTACGACCTGGCCATGGAAGGCAGCATGGAACACAGCATCAAGGTGGGGTCCATGGTGTTGCGGGAAATGGGCGGCGTGACCCACTTGCACAAGAAACAGCTGGAGCAGGCGGGTTTTGCCGTGCTGAAATCCCCGGACATTCCCTCCATCCTGGTGGAAACCGGGTTCATCTCCAATCCCACGGAAGAGCGTAACCTCAAATCCCAGGATCATCAGGTGAAACTGTCCCGGGCCATTGGTCGCGGCATCATCGCCTACTTTGACCTGCATCCCCCGCCGGGCACCTACTTTGCCGCCCGCAAACAACAGCGGGATGCGCAGCAGCATCGCATCGCCCGGGGTGAAACCCTGTCGGAGATTGCCCAGCGTTACCGGGTGGATCTGGCGGCGCTGATGCAGTACAACCAGATCACCACCACTGACCTGATCCGCGAAGGCCAGGTACTGCGCATTCCCCACTCCTGAGCGGATATTCCACCTGCCCGCCCTGGCCGAATCCGCTCCCGGCCTCGGCGGGTCCGGCAAAGTACGTTATCATAGTGCCCCATTCATGACCGGATCACAGGTAAGGTTCTCCGTTGGCTAAAATCAATCGTCTCTCAACCCGGCTCTCCAACCAGATCGCCGCCGGCGAAGTGGTGGAGCGCCCCGCTTCCGTAGTGAAGGAGCTGCTGGAAAACAGCCTGGATGCCGGCTCCCGGCGCCTGGACGTGGAGGTGGAGCAGGGCGGCGTCAAGCTGATCCGGGTGCGGGATAACGGCAGCGGCGTGGAGAAAGAGGATCTGCCGCTCAGCATTGCCCGTCATGCCACCAGCAAAATCCACGACCTGGACGACCTGGAAGGGGTGGCCACCCTTGGGTTTCGGGGAGAGGCGCTGGCCAGTATCAGTTCCGTCTCCCGCCTGAACCTGACTTCCAGCCCAGACGACAGTGGGGCCGGTTGGTCGGTGCAGGCGGAAGGCCGCGATATGGAGGCCGTGATCCTGCCGGCGGCCCATCCTCAGGGCACCACGGTGGAAGTGCGGGACCTGTTTTTCAACACGCCAGCCCGCCGAAAGTTTCTGCGCACAGAAAAAACCGAATTCAGCCATCTGGAAGAAGTCCTCAAGCGACTCGCTCTCAGTCACTTTGACGTGGGCTTCAGTTTGCGCCACAACCAGCGCTCTGTGCATGCCCTCAAGCCGGCCACCACCGAAGCGGAACAGGATCGCCGGGTGGCCAGTCTGTGCGGCCCCAGTTTTATCGAGAATGCGGTGCGGGTGGACACGGAGCTGGGCGCCATGCGCTTGTGGGGGTGGCTGGGTTTGCCCACGTTTTCCCGCAGCCAGGCCGACCTGCAGTATTTCTTCGTCAATGGCCGCAGCGTGCGGGATAAGGTGGTCAATCACGCGGTGCGTCAGGCCTACCAGGATGTGATGTACCACGGTCGCCATGCCGCGTTTGTGCTGTATCTGGAGCTGGACCCCAAAGGGGTGGACGTGAACGTGCACCCCACCAAGCACGAAGTCCGGTTTCGCGAGAGCCGCCAGGTGCACGACTTTCTATTCCGTACCCTGCACCGTGCCATCGCTGAGCTGACCCCGGGGGACCGGCAGCAGCCAGCGGAGGCCAGTGGTTTCCATTCCATTACCCGGCCGGGTTTGGCAGCGGCGCCGTCGGCACCACTGACCGGAGTTCAGGCTGGGGAATTCCGCGAACAGGGCCGCCTGCATCTGCACAACGCCGACACCCGTGGCTCCGGGGTGCCACCGCGCCCGTCCATGGTGGCGGAAACCATGCAGGCCTACGCCGGTTTCCATCCATCTGCAAGCCCATCAGCAAACCCACCAACAAATTCAGCGACGCTGCCGGAGGATGATCCGGAGCAGGCGCCACCCTTGGGGTATGCCGTGGCCCAACTGCACGGCATCTACATTCTGGCGCAGAATCAGCAAGGGCTGGTGGTGGTGGACATGCATGCGGCCCACGAACGCATCACCTACGAACGCCTGAAGACCAGCTGGCAGGAGGAGAAAGTCCGTTCCCAACCCTTGCTGGTGCCGCTCAGTATGGCGGTCAGCAGCCGGGAGGCGGATTTCGCCGAAGAACACAAAACCGCCCTGGAAAAACTGGGCTTTGTGATTCAGCGCATGGGGCCGGAGACGCTGTTGGTGCGGGAACTCCCGATCCTGCTGCGGCATGCCGATGTGGAAACCCTGGTGCGCGACCTGCTCTCCGACATCATCACCCACGGCAGCTCCGACCGGATCGAGCATTCCATCAATGAGCTGCTGGCCACCATGGCCTGTCATGGCTCGGTCCGCGCCAACCGCAAACTGACCCTGCCTGAAATGAACGCCCTGTTGCGGGATATGGAAATCACCGAACGCAGCGGGCAGTGCAATCACGGTCGCCCCACCTGGACCCAGATGTCCCTGGCGGATCTGGACAAACTGTTCCTGCGGGGGCGCTGATCGTGTCCGCGCAACAGCCAGAGGAAAAGCCCTGGTGCATCTTCCTGATGGGGCCAACCGCATCCGGCAAAACCGCCTTGGCGGTGGAGCTGGTACAGCGTTACCCCATGGACATCATCAGTGTCGATTCCGCCCTGATCTACAAAGGCATGGACATCGGCTCCGCCAAGCCAGACGCAGAAACGTTGCAGCGGGCCCCCCATCGCCTGATCGATTTCCTGGACCCGGCGGAGAGTTACTCCGCCGCAGACTTTCGTACTGATGCCCTGCGGGAGATGGCAGAGATCAGCGCTCAGGGACGCATTCCGCTGCTGGTGGGCGGCACCATGCTCTACTTCAAGGTGTTGCTGGAAGGCATCGCCGAGTTGCCCCCGGCGGATGCGGCCGTGCGGCAGCAATTGCTGGCGCAAGCGGCGCAGCAGGGCTGGCCCGCCCTGCATGCTGAGTTGGCCCGGGTGGACCCGGAGGCGGCAGCGCGTCTGAATCCCAATGACGCCCAGCGCCTGCAGCGCGCCCTGGAAGTGTTTCGCAGCACCGGGGTTCCCCTCAGCGAGTGGCACCGACGGCAACAAGCTGGGGGGGATGGCGGTTGGGGAGGTGCGGCAGCGGCGTTTCCCTACAGGGCGATTAATCTGGCGGTGTGTCCGGCGGACAGGAAAGTGCTGCACCAGCGCATTGCCGAACGCTTTCATCAGATGTTAAACGAAGGCTTCTATGATGAGGTGAAGTCGCTCTATGAACGGGGCGACCTGAGCCCCGATATGCCGTCCATGAGGGCGGTAGGGTATCGTCAGGCCTGGGATTGTCTGGACGGCAAATTGAGCTACGCTGAAATGGTGGAGCGGGGGATCATCGCTACCCGGCAGCTCGCAAAGCGCCAGATAACATGGCTTCGCAGTTGGAAGGATCTGCATTGGTTGGATAGTCTTGATCCAAATTTATTGGAAAAGGTCTTGAAAATTTTGCCTGCGGACGACATGCTATCTTAGCCGACGATCTCTCGTTTAGACGAAATCGTGTTTTATTTTTGATCTTTTAGCCCGAGTTTGGGCCCATACAAGGAGACATTTATGTCTAAAGGGCACTCTTTACAAGACCCTTTTCTGAACGCACTGCGCAAGGAACGAATCCCAGTATCTATCTTTTTGGTCAATGGCATTAAGCTGCAGGGCCAGATTGAATCTTTCGACCAATACGTGGTTTTGTTGCGAAATACTGTCAACCAGATGGTATACAAGCATGCCATTTCCACCGTTGTTCCTGCCCGTAACCCACGCGCCCATGGCGGTGGAGAGCGTGCTGGCAATGAGAACGCCGGAAACGCAGATCACTGACATTAGACCGTCAGCCTGTACATCCAGTGGCCCGGTGGCGGCACCGTGGACAGGGGTAATTGTGCCTGCTGAAAGCGATAAAGTTCATCATTGATGGAATCACTGTTTGACCGTCCCCAAAGCGGGGAACGGGCGATACTTGTGCACATTGAATTCCCGCAGGAAGTCGATTGTGAGGACCTGCAGGAATTCGAAATGTTGGTGGATTCTGCCGGCGCCCGGCGTTTGGGGGTGTTGCGCGGTTCCCGCCCGGCCCCCAATTCCCGTTTGTTCATCGGCAAAGGCAAGGTAGAAGAGCTGGCTGGACTGGTCTCGGAGTTCGAGGCGGACCTGGTCATTTTCAATCACAGCCTGAGCCCCTCCCAGGAGCGCAACCTGGAACGGGAGTTGAAATGCCGTGTTCTGGATCGCACCGGATTGATTCTGGATATCTTCGCCCAACGGGCCCGCACCCACGAAGGTAAACTGCAGGTGGAGCTGGCCCAACTGGAGCATCTTTCCACTCGCCTGATTCGTGGCTGGACCCACCTTGAACGCCAAAAGGGCGGGATTGGCTTGCGGGGCCCCGGTGAAACCCAGCTGGAAACCGATCGCCGACTGCTGCGGGCGCGGGTCAAGTACATTCAACAGCGCCTGCAGAAGGTCCGTCGCCAGCGTGATCAGGGGCGGCGGGCCCGTAAGCGGGCTGAAGTGCCCACCGTATCCCTGGTGGGCTATACCAACGCGGGTAAATCCACTCTGTTCAATCATCTGACGGCCTCTGAGGTGTACGCAGCCGACCAGCTGTTTGCCACCCTGGACCCCACTCTGCGTCGTATCGAGGTGCCGGACCTGGGGCCGGTGATTCTGGCGGATACGGTTGGCTTTATCCGGCATTTGCCCCACAAGCTGGTGGAGGCGTTCCGCGCCACCCTGGAGGAGAGCCGGGAATCGGATTTCCTGCTGCATGTGGTGGACGCCTGTTCCCCCGAGCGGGAAGACAATATATTCCAGGTGAATGAAGTGCTGCATGAGATCGCCGCGGATCAAGTTCCGTTTCTGATGGTCTATAACAAAATCGACCTGATGGGGGAGGTGGCCCCGCGGGTGGATCGAAATGACGAAGGCGTGCCTGTGGCGGTGTGGTTGTCCGCCCGGACTGGTGCTGGTCTGGAGCTGTTGCAGCAGGTATTGAACGAGCGCCTGGGCAGGCGCATGGTGGCTGGTGTACTGCGGCTGGCGCCGCGACTTTCAGCGGTGCGTGCCCACTGCTATGGTTTGAAGGCCGTGCAGGGTGAAAGCGCTGATGAGCAGGGCAACATCCTGCTGGAAATCCGGATGCCTGAGAAGGCCTGGGAGCAAATGATCAAGCGCTTTGACTTGGATCGGGGCACCCTGGCTGAAAACGGGACAGGGTTGCTAAATTGAGACCATTCGGAATAATAAGCCTGTTATAACGTTTTGAGATGCAATAACATTTCCCGAGCACTGAACAAGGTGGAGCAATATATGGCTTGGAACGAGCCCGGCGGCGGGCGAAATCAGGATCCATGGCGGGGCCGAGACGGTCGCGGCCAGCAGGATCTGGACGATGTGATCAAAAAGCTGCAGGACCGGTTTGGCGGTATGCTGGGCGGCGGCAAGGGTAACGACGGAGGTGGTTTCGGGCTGCTGTCGCTGATCCTGGGCGTGATTCTCGTGGTGTGGTTCGTAGCCGGACTGTATCGGGTGGAGCAGGCGGAAGAGGCACTGGTGTTGCGCTTCGGCAAGTATCACGAAACTGTCAACGCCGGTCTGCACTGGAACCCCTGGGGCATCGACACCATCATGAAAGTGGACGTCAACCAGCGTGAAACCATGCCGGTGCGGGCCACCATGCTCACCGAAGACCAGAACATTGTCGACATCGACCTGCAGGTTCAGTACGTGGTCACCGACTCCCGGCACTATTTCCTGGAATCCAGCGCCCCGATTGACACCCTGCGCAACTCAGTGGAATCCGCCCTGCGACATGTGGTGGGTGGCAGTGAGATGGACCGGGTGCTCACCGACGGCCGTGAAGCCATCGCTGTAGAAGTGCATCAGCGTCTGCAGGAATACCTGGATGCCTATAAAACCGGACTCACGGTGGACAAGCTCAACATTGAGGATGCCCATCCTCCGAAAGACGTAAAGGCAGCCTTCGATGACGTTATCAAGGCCCGGGAAGACGAAGAGCGGGTCAAGAACGAGGCGGAAGCCTACGCCAACCAGATCGTGCCGGAAGCCCGTGGTGAAGCCCAGCGTATGATTGAAGAGGCCAACGCCTACAAGGCTGAGGTGGTGGAGCGGGCCAAAGGTCAGGCCAACCGCTTTGATCGCCTGTATGCGGAATATCGCCTGGCGCCGGAAGTCACCCGTCGTCGTATGTACATCGAAACCATGGAAAGTGTGTTGGGCAGAACCTCCAAGGTGATGGTGGACGTGGAAGGTGGAAACAATCTGATGTATCTGCCGTTGGATAAACTGATGCAACAGCGCAAGGTGATGGACCCGGTTGTGGTGGAGGCCAACACCTCCCAGCAAAGCAAAACCACCACCCAGAAAACCTCGGATGCTGTACGGGGGCTGGAACGCATTCGCCAGGCCCGTGAAAGCCGATGGGAGAGCCGCTGATGAATAACAAGAGTATGTCGGTTTTATTGTTGTTGGCGGTGCTGGCCCTGGCGGTGAGCAGTGCCATGTTCACCGTCAAGGAAAGTGAGCGCGGTGTGCTGCTGAAATTCGGTGAGGTGGTGAAGGAAGACCTGCAGCCGGGTCTGCAATTCAAGATTCCCCTGGTGCATGAGCCGCGCCTGTTTGACGGTCGGGTGCGGGTGCTGGAAATGCGCCAGGAAGAGTACCTGACCCAGGAGAAAAAGCGCCTGATCGTGGATTCATTCGTGATGTGGCGTATCCAGAACGTCAAGCAGTTCTACATCGCCACCGGTGGTGGTCAGGAATCACGGGTGCGCCTGTTGTTGGGCCCCCGGGTGAACGAAGGTCTGCGTAACCAGTTTGGTGAGCGTACGGTCTATGAAGTGGTGGCCGGTGAACGGGAAGAGCTGGTGGTGGACCTGACGGACGCCATCGACAGCAAAGCCCAGGAAGCCCTCGGTATCGATGTGGTGGAAATCCGCGTCAAGCGCATCGAGCTGCCTTCCAGTGCCAGCGCCTCAGTCTACGACCGGATGCGGGCCGAACGGGAGCGGGAAGCCCGCAGCCACCGGGCCCGCGGTAACGAGCTGGCAGAAGGTATCCGGGCCGCAGCCGATCGTGAGCGCACCGAGATTCTGGCCAGCGCCTATCGCCAGGCAGAAGAACTGCGCGGTGAGGGGGATGCCCTGGCGGCTTCCATCTACGCAACGGCATATAAGAAAGATCCTGATTTCTTTGCCTTTTACCGCAGTATGGATGCCTATCGGGACGTCTTCAGCAGCAAGGACGATCTGATTCTGGTGAAGCCGGACAGCGAGTTCTTCCAGTATCTGAAACAGCAATAGGCAAAAAGGGGCCGAAAGGTTTAACTCGGCCCTCCTATGCGTGTTATCATAAGGAAACCGGGGCCAACCCCCGGTTTTTTTGTGGGCTAAATCCGGCAGACGGATACATCAGCCCACCCGATACATCCGCGCCGTATGATTTTTGCGCTATCACTATCCAGAGGAATACGACGAACCCGCTATGGCCACAGCAGATCGATGGTTGCTCCCGGACGGGATTGATGAAATCCTGCCTCCTCAGGCGGCGAAACTGGAACAGTTGCGTCGGGATCTGTTGGATCTGTATAAAAGTTGGGGCTATGAGCAGGTGTTCCCGCCTCTGGTGGAATACATCGAATCCCTGTTGACCGGGGCCGGCAATGACCTGGCCCTGCAGACTTTCAAACTGACTGATCAGCTCACTGGCCGCCTGATGGGTGTGCGGGCCGATATGACCACGCAGGTGGCCCGCATCGATGCCCATACCCTGCAACGGGAAGGGGTGACCCGCCTGTGCTACGCCGGCCATGTGCTGCATGCCAAACCGGAAAGCCTCACCGCCAGCCGCAGCCTGATCCAGATCGGGGCCGAGATTTACGGCCATGGCGGGATTGCCAGTGATATTGAAGTGATCGGCCTCATGCTGGAGACCCTGCGTCGGGGCGGCTGTACCGAGGTGCACCTGGATCTGGGGCACGTGGCCATCTATCGCGCCCTGGCGGCAGAAGCCGGGCTCAGTGGTGACGCTGAGTGGCAATTGTTTGAAATTTACCAGCGTAAGGCGGTGCCCGAGCTGGAAGCCTTCCTGCAGCAGCGGGTGGCGGACGCGGACCTGCGCAGCATGTTGCGTGCCCTGGCCTCGCTGGCGGGGGACCGTGGTACCCTGGCTGCGGCCAAAACCAGCCTGGCCAAGGGGCCAGCTGCAGTACAGGCGGCCCTGCAGGATCTGGAGCAGATCGCCGATCAACTGGAAGCCAGCCACCCCCATGTCACCCTCTATTTCGACCTGGGGGAATTGCGGGGGTATCATTATCACACCGGACCCGTCTTCAGTGCCTATGTGCCCGGATTGGGTCAGGCCATTGCCAATGGGGGTCGCTATGATCACATTGGTGAGGTATTCGGCCGGGCCCGTGCGGCCACCGGTTTCAGTACGGACCTGGCGGCGTTGGTGCGGCGGGTGGCCCCGGTGGCGGCCGCGTCCCCTATATTTGCGCCTTATCCCCCGACAGCGGATCTGCTGGATGCCATCCAGCAACGGCGGGCGGCGGGTGAAATTGTGATTCAGGCGCTGGATGCAGCGCAAACACCGCAGTCCCTGGGGTGTCATCAGCAACTGACCCGTGCGCAATCCGGCTGGGTCACAGAAGTCGTTTCCGATTCTTAATCTGTTCGTGTAGAGACAATAGCAATGGGCAAAAGTGTCGTTATTCTGGGCACCCAGTGGGGTGACGAAGGCAAAGGTAAAATCGTTGATCTGTTAACGGACCGCGTGGCCTGTGTGGTGCGTTTTCAGGGCGGTCACAATGCCGGTCATACGCTGGTGATTGACGGCGTGAAAACGGCGTTGCACCTGATTCCCTCGGGTATTTTGCGGGACAACGTGAAATGCCTGATTGGGAATGGCGTGGTGTTGGCACCGGACGCCTTGCTGAAAGAAATGAGCATGCTGGAAGATCGTGGGGTGCCGGTGCGCGATCGGCTGCGGCTGAGCCCGGCCTGCCCGCTGATCCTGCCGTATCACGTGGCACTGGACAAGGCCCGGGAAGTGGCCCGAGGTAAAGCCGCCATTGGCACCACCGGTCGCGGTATCGGTCCGGCTTATGAAGACAAGGTGGCCCGACGGGGCCTGCGCCTGGGGGATGTGTTCCACCGGGAGCGTTTTGCCTCCAAGCTGGGCGAAGTGCTGGATTACCATAACTTCACCCTGAAGCACTATTACAAGTCCGAAACCCTGGACTTCCAGAAACTGCTGGATGAAACCCTGGAGATGGGGGAGCAGTTGAAGCCCATGGTGGCGGACGTCACCGAGATTCTGCACCAGCATCGCTTGGCCGGGGACAACATTCTGTTCGAAGGTGCCCAGGGTACGCTCCTGGACATCGATCATGGCACTTATCCGTTTGTGACGTCTTCCAATACCAGTGCTGGCGGTACTGCCACCGGCTCCGGATTTGGCCCCCTGTATCTGGATTACGTGATGGGGATTACCAAGGCCTATACCACCCGCGTGGGTTCCGGCCCATTCCCCACGGAATTGTTTGACGAGGTGGGTGACCATCTGCGTGAGAAGGGGCATGAGTTTGGTACCACCACGGGGCGTACCCGCCGCTGTGGCTGGTTCGATGCGGTGGCCCTGCGCCGCGCCATGCAGATCAACTCGGTGACGGGTTTGTGCCTGACCAAACTGGATGTGCTGGATGGCCTGGACACGATTCGCATTTGTGTGGGTTACCAGGATGCCGGTGGCAACAAGATTGACGCCTTCCCGGTGGATGCGGCGGATTACGATGGCATTCAGCCCATCTATGAGGAAATGCCCGGCTGGAAGGAGTCCACATTCGGCGCCAAGAGTGTGGAAGAATTGCCGGCGGCAGCAGTGGCCTATGTGAAAAAACTGGAGGAAGCGGTGGGCGCCCCCATCGACATCATTTCCACCGGTCCGGATCGTAATGAAACCATGATTCTGCAGAATCCTTTCAACGGCCAGTAAGCATAAAGCCCCGCACAGCGGGGCTTTTTTTATGGCGTGGCGGATAGAGGGTCCGGTTTGTCCTGGTTTTGGTAGGCATCGAAGCGTGAAAGCAGCTGGGCGTGCTCCTGAATAATAGTTTCCACCAGCGGCATGAGATCGTCCAGCTCGTTGTCACGTAACAGCCGTTCCAGTTTTTCGGCGGCGTGCATGAGGCGGTAGGCGCTCAGGTTGCCGGCTACCCCTTTCAAGGTATGGGCGGGGTGGAGGGCGTCCTTGGCATCGCCTGCGCCCAGGTGATGCCGAATCTCAGCAATCAACTGCGGGCCGCTGTCACGGAACATGCTGATGAGGGTGTCGAGGCGTTCCGGTTTGTTGCGCACCCGCTTCAGGGCTTCTGCCTCAACCCACACGCTGTCCTCGCCAGCCTCTGTCGGTCCGTCCAGATGAGCGATGTCCTGCGCAGCCTCCGGCCGCTCCTGTTTTAACCAGATGCAAAGCTTCTCGTGCAGCCGATTGATGCTGATGGGTTTAGGCAGGTAATCATTCATGCCGGCGTCCAGGCACTTTTCCCGATCGCCGCTCATAGCGTTGGCGGTCATGGCCACAATGGGCAGCTGTCGATAGCGCTCGCCCGCCAGGCCCTTGCGAATGCGGCGGGTGGTCTCATAACCATCCAGAGTGGGCATCTGACAATCCATCATCACCAGCGTATAGGGGTATTCCCCGGAGGCATTCTGCAGCAATTCGAGTGCTTCCTCACCATGGTTGGCGGTTTCGCAATGCAGGGAGAATTCCTTAAGCATGCCCTGAACCACGGTTAGATTGATGGAGTTGTCCTCCACCAGCAGCAGGCGACATTGAGATGGCCATTGTTGACGGCGGTCATTATGGCTCAGCTCCAGGCTCTTCAGATAGTGGTGCGTAACCAGCGGTGCGGCTTGGGCAAGGGCTTTGCCGTTCTCCAGCAGTACCGCCAGGGCAGCGGACAAATCAGAGGTGGTGGCGGGCTTGGGGAAGTAGCCATTAAAGCCGATCCGGGCCAGTTTAGTGGCATCCCCCCGGTTGCCGTTGGAGGTCATCATGATCAGCTTCATGGCATCCAGTTTGGGGTTGGCTCGAATGATTTCTCCCAGCCGGACGCCATCCAGATCGGGCATTTGCATATCCAAAAATGCCACTGCATACAGATGTTCCCCGGCGTTCTGCAGTGTTGCATCGATGCGCTCCAGTGCCTGTTGCGAGCTTGAAGCCAAATCCACCTTCGCACCCCAAAGCGTTAACTGGCGACGCAGAACCTCCCGGTTGGTGGCGTTGTCGTCCGCCACCAGTATGGGCACGTTGGTGATATCCGCGGGCGGCACCACCGCCCGTGACAGGGGGCTTGGTTGCAAGTTGATGCTGAAGCTGAACCGGCTGCCATTTGTTGTCTGGTCTTCTCGTTGCACCGGGCTTTCCACTCTGATGTCACCGTCCATCAACTGGCACAGTTGTTTGACGATGGCCAACCCCAGACCGGTACCGCCAAAACGACGGGTGGTGCTGGCATCCACCTGAGTGAAGGAATCGAATGCATGTTCCATGCGATCTTGTGGAATGCCGATCCCGGTGTCGGTAACAGAACACTCAAACCGATACTGATAACGGTCCGTGGTGCGCAAGGCCGCCTTAACGATAATCTCGCCCTGCTCGGTGAACTTGATGGCGTTGCTGATCAGGTTGGAGAGAATCTGGCGCAGACGTCCCGGATCACCTACTACCATGCTGTGTTCAATGTCCACGGTATCCAGTATCAACTCCAGTCGTTTATGCTGGGCTTTGGGCGCAATGGTTTCCACCAGATCTCCCAGCATGGTCACCAGATCAAAGTCGATTTGTTCGATGTCGAGTTTTCCGGCTTCAATTTTGGAGAAGTCCAGAATGTCATTGATGATCACCAGCAGGGATTCGGCGCTGTTCATGGCCAGCCGCGCCTGATGTTGTTGATCACCGGTGAGTTTGGTACGCAGTAACAGGTCCAGCATACCCAGTACGCCGTTCATGGGAGTACGGATTTCATGGCTCATGGTGGCAAGGAATTCGCTCTTGGCTTTCGCTGCCGCCTCTGCTGCATTTTTGGCGTCACGCAATTCCTGTTGCACCGCTTTTTGTTCGGTGATGTCGGTGCGAATTGCGATGTAACGATCGATCCGACCCTCATTGTCGCGCAACGGCGCGATGGTGGTGGCGACCCAATACAGGTGACCTGTCTTGGCGCGGTTGCAGATCTCCCCATGCCATATGTTGCCTTTGGAGATGGTTAAATACATGTCGCGGAAAAACGAGGTGGGATGATAGCCGGAATTCAGCAGCCGGTGGTTCATGCCCAGCAGTTCATCGGAGGTGTATCCGCTGACTTCTTCGAACTTGCTGTTAACGTGCAGGATGTCACCCTTGATATTGGTGATGGCGACGATGGCGTGATGGGACAGAGCGAACTGTTGCTCATCCCGTTCGTTGAGAGCGGCACGGATGGCGGCCTCGCTGGTTTCCAATTGGTGTTCGTAGCGTCTGCGGACAATCATCATGCGGTTGAAATTTTCGGTGAGGATGTCGATCTCGTTGTTACTGTGATAGTGCATCGGCGCCGGTGACTCATTCCGGGAAAAGGCTTCCACGGCGTTGTTCAGTTGCGCGATGGGTTGCGCGATACGTTTGGAGAAAAAGGCCGAAGCCATGGCGATGATCAAAGTTGAGATCAGCAGTAACACGGAGTCGAATTTTGCCAGCCAGTTACTGGCTGCATAAGCGGTTGCCTGATCGATCTCGCTGATCAACACCCAGCGCTTGTTTTCCACAGCAACGGGGTTGTACTGACCCAGTACCGGGTTACCCAGCGGGCTTTGGTAATGGTAGGTAGTGGGATTTGCTGCACTGTGGCCGTTAGCCCAGGCCCGGTAAGGGGGAGTGTCGACTTTTCTACGCAGGATTTCGTGAGGTTGACCAAGGGGGGAGCGCAATAGTCCGTCAGTGCCCACGATGTAGTGATAAACATCGTTTCCCCGCTCAGAACTCAGCGCCTGATTTAATTGATCCTGGCGAATCTGCAAAGCGAACGCACCTTGCATCATTCCCTTCGAGTCCTGCATGGGAGCGACGAGAAAACTGCTGAGCAGGTTCTTGGACGGCGCGTAATGTTCGTAATCGGAAAACGACGGTTGCTGCTCGGCCAAGGTGCGGGCGACGGCCTGGGCGAAACGCGTCTGTTGCAGAAAACCAGTGAACAGGTTGCTGCCCAGGTCGTTTTCCTGCAGGACCGTGAAAAGGATGTTGCCCTCCGTATCAATGAGGAACAGGTTGTAAGAATAGTCGTAGTTGTCCAGCACCTGGTTAAGGTGGTGAGGGAGTGCGGTGGTGATTTGTGTCCACTGTGGAGATTGGACGAACTCAGGGCCACTACGTCCGCTGGCTTCGAAGCTGGATTTCAGTTGGGTTAGCAGGGCCAGGTTGCCTGGGTCGCTGGCTTGCAGGTTGAGGTCCAGCCAGCGGTATTTAAACCAACTCTCGATAAACCGGATTTTGTCGGCGGCGGAACGCGCCAAGTCGTCCTCGGCGGCTTCAGCCAGGCTGTTGCGGGACTGCTGATAACTGATGAAGGCCACCAAGAGCCAAGGCAGCAGCCCGATAGCGAGGAACCATCCTGCCAGTTGCTTGCGCAGTCGCCCTGTCTTTCTCCCATCCATGGTTGCTGGGGTACCTGTCCCGATTTGCGATTAAACACCTGAAGATTAATGATAGTTCACGAGCGCATCGGGACAATAATCATGATGTGTATCAATGTGTCGGTTTCGCTGCAGGCATAGTATGGCTCCTGTATTTGCAGTAGGAGAGCATTCATGACCGCGCAAAAAGCCATAGAAACCCAAGAAAAACAGGAAGATAAGAATTCATCGCTGAAGCGTAAGGCGATTACCAAGGCGGATCTGCAGGCCCGTCTGGAGGAAATGAGTGAGAAGGTGCTGGACCCCACGGTGGGCCTGTATGGACCGGGTTCCATGTCCTGGCGGGTGAATCGTCACACCTCCATTATGATGGGGGCGGGTTGCGCCAACCTGCTGCAACTGGCACATCCCTGGGTGGCGCAGGCCATCGACCAACATTCCCAAACCCAGACCGATCCCCTGGGACGTTTGCGGCGCACGTTCCTGAACGTGCACACCATGGTGTTCGGCAGTCTGGATCAAGTGTTGGATTCTGCGATCAAAGTACACAACATCCATGCCAAGATTACCGGCCAGGTGAGCGAGAGCGCCGGCCAGAGCAAGAAAGGCAGCGCTTATTTTGCCAATCAGATTGGAGCCATGTTATGGGTTCATGCCACTCTCTGGATCACCGGTCTGCGGGTGTATGAATTGTTCCATCAACCGTTCACAGCAGCGGAAAAAGAGCAGTACTACCGTGAATCCAAGCTGTTCGCGTTTCTGTTCGGCATTCCGGAATCCGCGATGCCGGAAACCTGGGTGGATTTCCTGCAGTATTATGAAGGCGTGGTGAATTCCGATGAGCTGGCAGTGGGTGAAGTGGGGCAGCAACTGGTGGAATATATCTTTTCGATGAAAGCCTATCTGAAACCGTTCCTGGATCGCCACAAGGTGCATACCGCCGTGCTGTTGCCGGAGCGCCTGCGACGGGATTTCGGCTTTCCGACTGTTACCCCTGCATTGCAGAAACAATTCGATTTTGATGTGAAGCTGGCGCGCTCGCTGTTCAATGTGGCGCCCAGTTCAGTGAAGTATATGCCTCCGTGTCTGGAAGCCTGCCGGCGACTGGAGGGCGAGAAGGCCGGCCTGGTGACCCAGTTCACCAACCGCCTGCTTTACGGACAGCCGTTGCTGGTGTCCTGATTCCGTATTGAAGACTCTTGTGTTGTTGATACCAGGCGCGTTTGCGCCTGGCTTTTTTATGTCGCACTGATTCCTGGGGAAAGTCTGGGTGGGGCGGAGCAAGTCGCTCAGGCCAGGATACTCCAGAACATGCCGCCGGCAATCAACAGCATCACGCTGGCAAACCCCACCTGTAGTTTTGGTCCGGCCAGGCGTGCGGCGGTTTGCCGCCCCAGCAGCATGCCCGCCAGTGCACCGCCGACAAACGGGGTTGCGATCATCAGGTCCAGGGTCTGGCCCTGGGCAACGGAAATCACCACAGTGCCGGCACTGGTGAGCGCAATGGCCATGAGCGACGTGGCGACCGCTGAATGGAAACTGAGGTCGGTGACAGCCCGCAAAATGGGCACGATCACGAATCCGCCGCCGACCCCCAACAGCCCGGACAGGAAACCCGTGAGCAGACCTCCACTGGAGATGGCCAGGGCGCAGGGGCGGGTCCAGCTCAGGCGTCCGGTGCTGGGGTTCATCCGGCACACCGGCTCCGAGGGGTTTTCCGGTTCGGCTTTGAGGCCGGCCCGTACAATGCGGGATTCCTCCGGGGCGGCCCGGGCCTGCCGGATCATGCGCAGGCTGACGTACACCAGCACCAGGGCGAAGGCTGCGCTGAGCCAGGGTAAGGGCAGGCTCTGGCCGGCCATGAGACCCAGTGGAGCAGTCAGCAGGCCGGCGCAGGCCATGACCATGGCGGCGCGGTAGCGCACGATGCCCTGGGGCCAGGCACTCAGGGTGCCCAGAATGGCCGCCGCACTCACGGCCAGCAGCGCCGTGGGAGCCGCCTGCGGCAGCGTCCAACCCAACCCCCAGATCAACAGCGGTACTGCGATCACCGAGCCACCGGCGCCGGTAAGCCCCAGAATCAGGCCTACCAGCAGCCCCAGAACGGCCGCCAGCACCGGTCAGGCGGGGTCGCGGCGCATCAGCTCCACGACACCGGGCTCCAGTTTGCTGAGTCCGGCTTTGCGGCCCATGGCCAACGCTTCCTCGGCGCTTTTTCCGGAACACCAGTATTCTTTCAAGGCCACCAGTGCGCCCACCCGGTTGGCGCTGCGGCAGTGCACCAGCAAGGGGTGGTGGTTGCAGTCTTCCATCAGGGCGGCCAATTGGCGGGCGGCGTCCCGGGTGAGATCCTGGGCACCCCGAATGGGAATGTTCACATAGTGCATGCCCAGGGCGGCCACCTGATCCGACTCGCTGGCCGGGGTTTCTTCCTGCGGGCACAGGTTGATCACGGTTTTGATCCCTTTCCTGGCAGCATCCTGCAGATCCTGTTCACTGGGCATGCCACAGGCCAGCAGGTCCGGTTGTGGGGTGCAGAGATTGGGAACGTTAAGAGGGTGGTCATTCAGCATGTGGACTCCTTAGGCCTTTCCACAAAAGTGTTGATGCAGCAGGGCGACAATGTCCATGGCGGGACCCTCTGCGACGGAATAGAAAATGGTCTGGGCCTGGCGACGGGTTTGTACCAGCCCCTGGTTGCGCAGTACCGCCAGATGCTGCGACAGTGCCGACTGGGAGAGGTCCAGCTGCTCGTTGAGCTCCCGTACGCAGCATTCACCCTGGGACAGGGTGCACATGATCATCAGCCGGTTCGGGTTGGAGAGGGCCTGCATCAGGTCGGCCGCCGCCTGGGCGTGCGTCCTGAGTTCTTCTAAATTGCTGATTTGCATATCGGTCAGTTCTAATTTAGATTATTCTAATATATATGGATTCTTCAAACGTTTCAATTCTGGCAGTTAATAGGGCAGGTGACATCATGGCGAACGCAGAAATCAACGCTTTTTTTGACCCGACTACCTCCACCATCAGCTACGTGGTGCATGCTGGTGCTTGCAGTCCTTGTGCCATCATCGATCCGGTGCTGGATTTTGATGCCAAAGCCGCCCGTATCGCCACCCACTCGGCCCAGGCCATCATTGATTTTGTGCGCACGCAGCAGCTCCGTGTGGAGTGGATTTTGGAAACCCACGCCCACGCCGATCATGTGTCGGCTGCCCATTGGATTAAACAGCAATTGGGCGAAGGACGGATTGCCATCGGTGAGGGAATCACCGGGGTCCAGGCCCATTTCGCCAAGCTGTTTAACCTGGGGCCGGATTTTGTGCCGGATGGCTCGCAGTTTGACTACCTGTTCCGGGCCGGTGAGACCTTTCGTATTGGTGAGCTGTCGGCGGAGGTGCTGTCCACCCCGGGGCATACCCCGGCCTGTGTCAGCTACCGGATCGGGGACGCAGTGTTTGTGGGGGACACGTTGTTCATGCCGGATTATGGCACCGCGCGTACGGATTTCCCGGGTGGCGATGCCCGGGCATTGTATCAGTCCATTCAGCGCATTCTGGCCCTGCCGGACGCTACCCGCTTGTTCATGTGCCACGATTATCAGCCCGGCGGTCGGGAACCTAGATGGCAAACCACGGTGGCGGAACAGCGACAGCAAAACCTCATGATCCGGGATGGGATAACAGAAGAACAGTTCGTGGCTGCGCGCCAGCAGAAAGACGCGAAGCTGGCTGCACCGATGCTGATCCTGCCATCGTTGCAGGTGAATATCCGGGCCGGGCAACTGCCGCCGGCGGAAGACAATGGTATCCGCTATCTGAAATTGCCCCTCAATCAATTGGGTGGTGGTCGCTGAGCCATCGCGACGGAACCGGCTTGACCCATGAAAGAACAGGCCTGCTGAATGAAAAAAGGAGCAAACGGCCATGGGGTCCGCTTGCTCCTGAGATGTTTCAGTAAGGATATAAGGTAATCGGCTTACGAACCGATGACGCCACCGTCTTTCTTGGTGATGACGATGGTGCAGTCGCGAGGAATGGTGACACCGTCAAAGGGCGCCGGGAAGTTGGAGAGGGCAGGATCGCCGTCGCCCGGGTGCTGGGTGTTCACGAACATGGTGCGACGATCCGGTGTCACGGTGATGCCGGTGATCTCGTCGCCGCTGACTCCGGTGAACAGGCGGCTCAGTTTGCCGGTGGTGGTGTCGGCTACGAGCATTTGGTTGTTCAGACCGTCTTTCTGTCCACCATCGGTCTGGATGAACAGGCGACCGTCGGGGTCGGCCCACAGACCGTCCGGGGAGGCAAAGGATTCATCCGTGCCGTGGGTGGTTTCCGCGATCAGGAAAATATCCCAGCTGAAGGTGGTGCCGGTGTGCTCATCGGCGTCGTGCCAGCGAATGATGTGGCCGTCGGGGTTGGGCGCCAGCGGGTTGGCTGCGTCGGCGGTGGTGCGGCGGCTGTTGTTGGTGAGGGTGCAGTACACGTCGCCGTTGGGGGCAACGGTGGTCCACTCCGGACGGTCCATGGGGGTCGCGCCGACGATGTCAGCAGCGATGCGGGTATTCACCAGCAACTCACCCATGTCGGCAAAGCGGGCGGCCAGGTCGGCGTTGTCCAGGGTCAATGGCAACCAGACGCCGGAACCGTCTTCGTCGAAGCGGGCCACGTACAGAGTACCTTCGTCCAGCGGGCTGATGCCGGCGGCCAGCATTTCCTCGTAGTGTCCGGCAGAGACGAACTTGTAGATGTAATCAAAGCGCTCATCGTCGCCCATGTACACTACCGCACGTCCTTCCTGACCGATTACGGTGGTGGCGCCTTCGTGTTTGACGCGACCCAGGGCCGTGCGCTTCACCGGCATTTGGGTGGCGTCGAACGGATCGATTTCCACCACCCAGCCGAAGCGGTTTTCTTCATTTTTGTAGTCCGGGTTGGACAGGTCGAAGCGGGCGTCGAACTGCTCCCAGCCGTAACCGAAACCACCGGCGCTGAAACCGTAACGGCTGTGGGATTCCGTGGGAGACCAGGTTTGCTCGCGGTTGGTGGCACCAAAATAGCCGTTGAAGTTTTCTTCACAGGTCAGGTATGTACCCCAGGGAGTCGGGCCGGCTGAACAGTTGTTGACGGTGCCCAGGGGGATGTTGCCAGCAGGGGTTTGCAGCAGGGCATGGCCTGCAACCGGGCCGCTGAACGTGACCGGGGTGTTAACGTGAATGCGGCGGGCATTCTTGCTTTCCACCGGGCGCCAGGTGCGGCCGCGTTTTTTGATTTCAACCACGGAAACACCGTGGGCATGTTGCGAGGTACGGACCTCGTCCAGGCTTTCCGGTGCCGCTTTGCCCAGTACGTGATGGTTGCCACCGAACTCGTGGTTGATGGCCAGCATGCCGTGCTCGTTGCCGCGACGGCCGCGGTTGCCGCGCTTGAATTTGTCGGAGAACTTCTCACATTCTTTCTGATCGATGGGGAAGAACGCCATGCCGTCGTGGCCGATACCGATTTGCTTGGCCTGATCCGCCGGCTTGGGCGGCCAGCTGAAGGCAGGACCACTGGGCTCCAGGGGCTCACCCCAGGGAATCAGGACTTCGTATTCGTAGTCCGGCGAGATAGCGGGCATGGGGCCATTGCCGTCCGCCAGGGCTACCGGGGTGAAATCGATGAGGGGTTTGCGACCGGGCCAGTGTTTGTGGCCCGCGCTGGCCAGGCTCGGTGCGGCGACAAACGAAGCCGCCGCCAGGCCCATGCCCCCTTTCAACACCTGGCGACGATCCAGGCTGGATTGCAGCACGTCTTCAAACGGGCGGTTGCCGCTGGTGTTACTGATACCATTATCATTATCGTATTGCAGGTCGTTACGCATGTTCTCTCTCCTACTTGGTTGGATGCTGACCAATGGAGCAGAACGCTATCAGGTAATTACTTCAGATTTGTGACCCAGCTGGGCAACCAGCGATGGGGATAAGGGCTGCGGGTAATCCCGGAAGGATTACCCGCAGGGTAGGGTGGCAACCGTTATTCTTCCACTTTCAGGCGTTCCTGGCGGCAGCCGTCTGCCAACTGGATGGTGAAGCTCCAGTCATCCAACCAGAACTGGGGGGCGGGGCCGCCGTCGAAGTTGGTGACTTTCCACTGTACTTCCACCGGCACGGCTTTACTGGTTTTGCTGTCGCTGTTAAAGACGCAGTGGTGACGGTCCATGGCATGGGATTCCCAGGAGGCATCCGACTCCGTGCCGCCGTCTGTGCTGTCGAAGGCATAGGTGTCCGGGGCAAAGCTGGAGGCCTGGGGGGAGGCTTCCACACCGTCCACCAGGATGCGCACTTCACACCAGTCCGGTGCCGCGCTGCCCGGTTCGTTGCAACGGGACTCGGCGCTGAACGACAGATTCACCAGGGCATCTTTGCCGGCGGGAATCACTACGCGGCTTTTGCTGCCGGGCAGGGTGACAAATTTTTCCGAGCTGATCACCCTTGGCTTGGTGCTGGTAAGCGCCTGTTTGTAGTAGTGGCCGCGGGACGTGAAACGGATTACATCCGGTTCCTCCAGCGTTGGGTTAGCCACCAGATCGTTCAATGTGGCTTTGTATTCCAGGCCAGGTTGCGGGCTGAGTTCCCGGGTTTCCTCGACACTGGCGGCTTGGCTGACCGAGGCGGCCAGCGCGGTGGCGATGACCAGGGTGGCGGTTGCGTATTTCATGATGTTGGCTCCTGAGTGGTATTGGGTTCTGCATCCGACTTCCTGCCGGATTCGTTGCCTACCCTAGCCAAGCGCCACCGCCTGCACCTGAAGAAAAGTTGAAGTTTGCCTGATGATTGTTTGAGGTTTCCTTGAATTCAGTGGAATTACGCAGATGTAATGTCAATTTTTAACAGCGCCAACGTTGATCCTTAACTTCAGCCATAAGTGGCCTGGTGCATACTGGCGGTTACCGGACATTCTGTTCGCCGAGGATTACAACAGGGATGCATCTAGCAAACGGTAAGGAATACCACTTTTTGAATTTTCAGCTGTTACCGGATCAGGCCCGTCTGCTGCGGCAAGGCGTGGACGTGCCGCTGGCGCCGAAGACGCTGCACTTTCTGTGTCTGCTGATCCATGCGGGTAACGCCGTGGTGAGCCGGGACAGGCTGTTCGATGTGTTGTGGGAAGGGCGCGCCGTATCCGATGAATCACTGGCCCAGGTGGTCGCGCAATGCCGGCGGGCGTTGGGGGACAGCGCAGCGCAACAAAAGGTGATCAAGACGGTGCCCAAACTGGGGTTTCGCTTTGTGCCGGAATTGCGGGTGGTGACCGCGGTGGAGCCCACTCAGCTTTGAGAATGTCCCCGCGCCGGATAGCGCAGTTGCCCTTTCAGGTTTGCTTTTTCCGCCTCGGTGACATCCGGGAATGCCAGCCGGTTCTGCTGTTCCAGTTCACTGATCCGCGCCGTCGCTTCCGCCGCCGCGTCTGTGCCTGTGTCGGCTTCCTGCCGGATCAGCAGTCGCTGTTGGGGCACGGCCAGTTGCACCGCGCAGTCCCGTAGAATCTCCAGAATGCGCAGGTTCAGGTCTTCCGCCACCGCCAGGTACACTTCGTAGTCGGCGCTGTCCACGTATCCGTTGATGGCAATGATGTAGGCATCCCGTTCGATGGTTTCAAAGCGGGCCCGTGCTGCGATGTCCAGCAGGCGCGGGTGACTGGCCAGCAGTTCCCTGATCTTTTGCAGTACCAGACGCAGTTGGTCTGGCGTGGAATCCAGTGCCAGAAATAATGTGCGGGAATAACGACGGCGATCGTTCTCACTGATATTTTCCAGACTGATGGAAACCAGACTGGAGTTGGGTACATGGGCCACGGATCGGTCCAGGCGACGAATGCGTGTGGAGCGCAGGCCGATTTCCTCGATGATGCCGGTGATGTCACCTACCTTGCAGAAATCACCGGGCTTGATGGGCTGGGCAATGTAAAGGGTGATTGCGCCGATCATGTTCTCCAGGGTTTTTTGCGCTGCCAGGGCCAGCGCCAGGGAGCCGATGCCCAGGCCTGCCAATATGGTATTGATGTCGTATCCGCTTTCTGTAAGCCACAGCACCAGCACCACGATAATGGCAATGATTTTCAGAATGGTGCGGATGGGGCGGATGATGCCGGACCAGTAACGTTGGTTTGCGGTGCGGCTGAGAAACAGGGCGGTGAAAAATTCGATGGCGGCCAGCAACAGGAAAACGGTAGCGATGTAGCCCAGGGCTGCTTCGTTCAGGTAAATGCGTGCTTTGACCGACAGCCCCAGTTCACCCACGCCCAGCTGAGTCAGTTTAAAGAACACAAACCAGGGCATGGGGACCGCCACCAGACGATGCATATTGTCCCGGTAACGTTCAGAAAACTGGATCGACCACAGCAACAGCCAGCGCAACCCGAACGCCAATACCGCGGCGCCGGCCATGACCACCAGTAATCCGATCACCTGCCAATTCTGCAGATACAGAAAATTGAAGTCGGGCAGGTGTTCTTCCAGTTTGATCAGCAGTGGGTTGTAGCCGTAGACCGCCCACAGGTCGGGGATATAACGGGTAGTGGCATTGGAGATTTTCCAGATGCGGCCGCCCTGATTATCCGGGACCCGCTGCAGGTAAATGGGGATGGACTCATTACTGTCGAGGGGAATATTCCCCAGCAGATCCCGGTAACTGGGCAAGCCATCGTCCAGATGTCCATCCCGGGTATTACTCACAGACGAGAAATCGATGATCCGGTTCTGGCTCCAGATGATGGCCAGCTTCCGGATCAATTCATCCGGTTGCTGTCCCGTCAATTCCTCCGCCAGAAAACGGGTATCCAGAAACTGTGCAGCTTTTTTCCAGTCCCGGTTTTCGCTGGCTTCGTGCAGGGCCAGCACAGTAGAAAGCGGCGTCTCCCCCTCCCGGATGCTGTTACCTTCGTCCTTGAACTGCTCCATCACCTCTTCCGAGCGGGAGCCGGCTTCCAACACATCGCGGATGGTGGGCGCTGCTTCCTGGGCACTCAGCCCGGCCAGGGGGCTCAGCAACAAGCCCAGCAGGATCACCAGGCGCAGTGGTATCATCATGCCCGCTGCGGCCACCAGGTCAGCCCGGGAATTCCGCGTTGTGGTAGATTTCCTGCACGTCTTCCAGATCGTTCAGCAAGCCGGCAAAGCGCTCAAACTGCTCCACGTCCTCAGCCGCCATTGGGTGGGCGGTTTGGGGCAGATAGGTGATTTCCTCCATCTCGAATTCTGTTTCCGGTGCCCATTCGAGGATGGCCGTCTTGGTCTTGAAGAATTCGGTGGGGGGCACCAGCACCGTAATCATATTGTCATCCTGCTCAATGTCGCTCACGTCCACATCGGCATTGAGCAGGGCTTCCAGCGCCGGCTCTTCGTCCTCACCGGGGAACACAAACATGGCCCGGTGATCGAACATGTGGGACACCGAGCCCTGGCTGCCGAGCTTGGCCTTGCATTTGGAAAACACCCCGCGGATTTCGCCGAAAGTGCGGTTACCGTTGTCGGTCAGTGCACTGATCAGCACCATGCATCCGCCGGGGCCGATGCCTTCGTACAGCGCCGCCTGAAAGTCTTCGCCGCTGCCACCGGTGGCCTTTTCGATGGCTTTTTCGATCACGTGGCTGGGGACCTGATCCTTTTTGGCACGGTCGATCAGGCTGCGCAGGGCCAGGTTGGCGCTGGGGTCCGGGCCACCGCTTTTGGCAGCCACATAAATTTCGCGGCCGTATTTGGAATAAACTTTGGTTTTGACGGCGGCCGTCTTGGCCATCGACACTTTACGGTTCTGGTATGCTCGACCCATGGGAATGCTTCTTTGTCGTGTTGGAATGACCCGCAATTTTAGCGGGATACCGGGCTGAAGGCGAATGCTAACCGGCTTTCCGCACCGGGCGGAAGTCAGCGTGACTACTGCTCGCCCAGATAGCCGTGTTGCTGCAGGTAGCCAATGACGGTATCCACTTCTTCTTCCAGTGTCATATCAGCAGTTTGCAGGTGGATTTCCGGATTCAGCGGTGCCTCGTAGGGATCGTCAATACCGGTAAAGTTTTTGATTTCCCCGGCGCGGGCTTTTTTGTACAACCCTTTTGGATCGCGCTTCTCAGCTTCCGCCAGCGGGCAGTCCACGAACACCTCAATAAAGGTCAGATCCGCTGACCCGTGAATTTCCCGCACCCGGTCGCGGTCCTCGCGGTAAGGGCTGATGAAGCTGGACAGGGTGATGACCCCGGTGTCGGCGAACAGTTTGGCGATCTCACCGATTCGGCGTATGTTCTCGGCCCGGTCTTCGGCACTGAAGCCCAGGTTCTTGTTGATGCCCAGCCGGATGTTGTCACCGTCGAGTCGATAGCTAAGGTGCCCCATCTCATACAGCCTCTGCTCCAGAGCAACGGCCACTGTACTCTTGCCGCTTCCGGACAGGCCTGTGAACCAGAGGGTGGCGCCGCGCTGCTTGATCAGGCGGGCACGGTCCGCCCGGGAAATCTCACCGTGGTGCCAGTGGACGTTGGTCGCTTTCTGTTTGGTCATGCGGATTTACCTTTCTCCATGGTGCGTAGCGTGCTGCCTGTGATGCAGCGTCAGATGTCCCATAGAATAGGAAACACCCATTGCAATTACAATACGTTACGATACTTACGCTTGTTTAAGATTTGCAACTTATCTCCCGGTGAAGGGAGCCTGTCAGCGGTGGGCGATAGTGCTACCATCGGGGTCACAAAAATGCCAAGAATGCATGCACGCCAGGGGGGTGGCATGAATAAGTTGAAGCGGATGACGATGACTATTCCAGTTAGCGCGTCATCCAACAACGCTTGCCTGACGCAGGGATTCAAGCATACGCCTGTTGCAATATGCAGTGATCAGCTCAGGTAAGGACCGATTATATCATGTTGTATTTGCACAAATTGGGTCAAAGCCCGGGCCGGGTATTCCTGATTACGCTGGTGCTGACGTTGCCGGCATTGGGGTCAGGCTGGTTGGGGGACGACTACATTCACTATGCGTTATTGCACCCGGACATCCAGATTCCCCGTGCCAACGACTGGTCCCTGTTCGGACTGTTTTCCTGGGTGGATGCCACGCCGGAGCGGACCCGTGTGCTCATCGATCAGGGGGTGATTCCCTGGTGGACTTACGAAGAATTCCGCTATCAGTTCTGGCGGCCGTTGGCGGAGCTGAGCCATTGGCTGGATCATCGTTTGTGGCGGGATTCAGCGCGCTTGATGCACGTTCAGAGTCTGCTGTGGTATTTGGGCCTGGGGTGGGCGCTGTATCACCTGTTACGACGCATGGGGATGTCGCAAACGGCCAGTGTGGCAGCATTGGCGGTGTACCTGTGGGACAGCACCCACGGCCTGACCCTGAGCTGGATCGCCAACCGCAATGCACTGATGGCCGCGTTGTTTGGGGTGTTGTGTGTGTTGGGTTATGTCCGTTGGCGCGAGAGCGGTGCGGCTCACGCGCTGGCGCTCAGTCTGTTGTGGCTCATGTGCAGCCTGTTCAGTGGGGAGATCGGTATTTCCACCTGCGCGTATTTGGGTGCTTATGCACTGATGGTGGACCGGAGTGGGCCGCGGCGGGCGTTACTGGCACTTTGGCCTTATTTTGTTATCAGTGTGGCCTGGTGGGTGACCTACAAGCTGGGCAATTTTGGCGCGAACAACTCCGATGCCAATTACATTGATCCGGTGGAGTCTCCCCTCAGTTTTCTCAGTAACCTGGGGGAACGTATACCCGTGCTGCTGTTTGCCCAGTTTGGCCTGGTACCCGCGGATGTGTTTGGCTTCAACCCTGAATCCATGACCCTGTTTGCCCTGGTGAGTGTGATTTTTCTGGTGCTGGTGGTACTGGTTCTGTGGCCGTTGTTACGGGATTCGGCTCAGGCCAGGTTCTGGGCGTTAGGCTGTGTTTTTGCCGCCGTGCCCATCAGCGCCACAGTACCGGCGGATCGCAATCTGCTGATGGTGGGCATCGGCGCGTCGGCCCTGTTGGGGATGTTGTTTGATGCCTTGGCTCAAGGCGTGCTGAGTTCCCGCTTGCAACGGACAGGCGCCTACGTGCTGTTTGTGCTGCATCTGATGTTGGCACCGTTGCTGATGCCGCTGTTGAGTTACAGCCCGGTGATCTGGAACCAATTGATGTCGTTACCCATGACCAAACGCATGCCGGTGCAAACCGAACAGGATCAGGTGTTGTTGTTCGGTATGAGCATGCCCATCGCCCTGGCCACGACGCCTATGCGTTTTGCTCATCACCTTACCGTGCCTGCGAACGCCTGGCTCATTTCGTCCCGTCATGCTGAGTTCACCGTCAGTCGGGTGGCGGAGGACAGCATCCGCATAGAGTCAAGCTTGGGGATGATCGATGAATTTGAACAAACGGTGCGGGATCTGCAGCAGGAGCCTTTGGCCGTGGGGCAGGAAGTGCGCACTACAGCCATGACCATGACGGTACTGGCCCTGGATGACGCAGGCTCTCCCACCAGGCTTGACATGCGGTTTCACTCCACGGGGGCGCAGGATGTGGTGATCATTTACTGGGATGGGGAAGCTTTCCGTCGGTCACCGCTGCCCCCGGTGGGGGAGCGGCTGCGGTTGAACCTGACTCGGGCGGAACCTGATCTTGGCTGAGCTTGGCTTTGGCTGAGCTTGGCCTGAACTCAGAACGTTCAGAACGTGTAGGAAGCACCGACAGAGATGTAATCGATGTCCACTTCATCCAAATCAAACATTTCGTACTCGGCCCGTATTGCGATGGACCCCAGCTGGAACTTGGCGCCCAAGCCGAATGCGGGATCGGTGCCGGACTCTGAATCGTCACCCAGGGCTGTGTCGATGTCGGAATCCCAGGCGAAATAACCGACTTTGGCAAACAGGCCCACTGGGCCCAGGTTAAAGCCACCCAGGCCGTAAGCAGTCCAGCCATAGGCTTCCAGCTCGTTGTCAGTGAAGTTGCCGATATCCCCCTTGACGGAGCCCAGATCCATATAACCTGCTTCCACTGCCAGGTCCAGGAACGGCAGCAGACCCAGGTTGTAGCCGCCAAATAGCTTGTAGCCCGTGTCTGAATCATCGAATTCTATTTCGTCGTCGCCTTCGCCGTCGGAAAAATCCACTTCGGCTGTGCCCAGGGACGCTCCCAGGTAAAAACCGCTGTCAGAGCCTGCAACGGCAAGGTTGGCAAACGAAAAGCTGGCAGCAAGGGCGAGTAGGGCGGGTAACTTGCTTGTGTTCATGGTGGTGCCTCCGGTTCCATGTGGGTGGCATGACAATAACGCTGAAGCGGAACATTGTCTAGCAAAGCGGAGGCACCCCGCTGCACCGTCCGAACAGCGCTTGTCGGATTTTTGAACAGAGATGGGTGAGGTCTTACCGCTGCGATAGTCGTGATGTTTTTGATCTATAGTTAATCGGGCAGGATACGGTGTTGGTTGCCCTGTTTGATTGGCTTTGGGGCCTTGTCATGAAATGGACATTTTTACTGGTCGTGCTGTGGTCGGTACCTCAGTTTGCGATCGCACTCAACGTCATTGCGGTAGATGGCAGCGAAGCCGGTCGGCAGACCACTGGGCAGGCGGAAATCTGGCACGACGTAGACAATGACCATCGCATCGCCGATGCGCAACGCCGCTATCAGCTGGGCGAGTTCGGGCCACTGCAAACCGCTGGCTCCACCGGACTGAAACCCGGTGCGTTTTGGAGTCATTTCCTGTTGCATAATGTGACGAACCAGCCGCTGACCCTGGAGCTGGAGTATGTAGACCACCAGTTGATTGCGCTTGCGGCCTTCTCCCGTTTAAGCCCCGGTGTGGGGCAATATCAACCCATTGCCAACCTGTCGCTGTCCGACCCGTTTGATCTGCGCCCGGTGCCCCATAATCGTTTTGTGGTGCCGGTTTCTATCCCGGCCGGTCAGACCGTAGAGTTTATGGTGAAGTTCAGTTCGCATCAGGCAGGTTTTGTGTTTCCCAGTCTGCGCATCTGGACCCCCGAGCGTCTGCGTGAGCACTACACACTGGAAACCAGCGTCATCATGTTTCTGTTTGGTGGCATCTTCATTATGTCAATATTGTCTCTGGTGGGCGCCGTTGCCACCCGGGATAAAACATTCCTGCTCTATTCCGTTTATGCGGTATCGAAAATCGTCAGTTGGTGTACGATTCTGGGCTATACCCACCAGTTCCTGTTAAAAGATCATTTCCATTGGAATTACCTTTCCATCAGCGGTGCACTGGGGGTGTTTTTTGGCACCGTCTTTGCCCGCGAATTTCTGCAGACACGCAAGTTCGCACCGGTGGTGGATTACGTGCTGCTTCTGATGCTGGGCAATGCGGTATTTCTCCTGCTGTGCGCCATCTTCAATTTTAACAAACTGGCGGTGTTGTCGATCACCGTTGCCTTGTTGCTGTATCCCATGATGTCCGTGGCGGGCGTGGTGCGTTGGCGGCAGGGCTCGGCGGATGCGGGCGTGTTTGCGTTGGCCTGGAGTCTGTTGGTCTTTGGCTTGGTGGTGCAGGCGTTGCGTGATCTGGGCATCGTGGCTCACAGTACATTGAATTATTACTGGCCGGCGTTTGCCTCTTTTGTTGAGATGCTGGGCATCATGGCCGCCATGGGACTTAAGGTGCGCCGGTTGCGGCTGCAGAAAAATGAAGTGAAAAAACGCTATCGCCATCACCTGGAAGAGTCCAGAAAGGCGTTGGAGGAACAGGTGCGGGTCCGTACCCGGGAATTGGAAATGGCCAAGCTGGAGGCGGAACACGAAGCCCGTACCGATCCGTTGACTGGCGTTTACAATCGCCGCAGCTTTTTCATTGAGGCCGGTAAGCGCTTGCACCTGGCATTACGCAAGCAGCACCCCATGAGTCTGTTGATGTTCGATATCGATTTTTTCAAATCCATCAACGACACCTTCGGCCACCGACTGGGGGACGAAGCCCTGCGCCTGTTCAGTGACACGGTGGTGGCCAATCTGCGGGACAGTGATGTTTGGGGACGCTTGGGGGGCGAGGAGTTTGCGCTGGTGTTGACTGAAGATCGGGACGGTACCCGCCGAACCGCCCAGCGACTGCGTGAGGCCATTGCCAATATCGTCATCAACACCAGTGCCGGGGAGTTGCGTATGACCGCCAGCATTGGTGTGGTTTTTCTGGATCAGGAACAAGATATAGAGGTGTTGCTCAACAAAGCCGATGATGCCCTATACAAGGCCAAGCACCAGGGGCGGGATCAGATCATTGAATACGAGGGCGGGGTATAGAGGCGCGAGCGGCTGGCGCCATCCACTGGACGGCGCCGTTCTGGTGTCAAGGATCAGCGTTTAGCGTAGGTCAAAGCGATCCGCCTGCATGACTTTGGCCCACGCCGACACGAAGTCATCCACAAACGTTTGTTTGGAATCGGCCGAGGCATAAAACTCCGCAATCGCCCGCAGTTCGGAGTTGGAACCGAATATCAGGTCCACCGGGGTGGCGGTCCACTTCACCTTGCCGGTTTTGCGGTCACTGCCTTCATAGAGCCCTTCCTGTTTCGACTTCTTCCACACGGTGGACATATCCACCAGGTTCACGAAGAAATCGTTGCTCAATTGACCGGGCTTGCTGGTGAACACGCCGTGCTTGCTGCCATCGGCATTGGCACCCAATGCCCGCATGCCGCCAACCAGCGCCGTCATTTCCGGTACACTCAGGTCCAGCAGGGCGGCTTTTTCCACCAGTGCTTCTGCCGGTGGGCGCGGATAGCCCGGCTGCAGGTAGTTGCGGAAACCGTCGGCTTTGGGCTCCAGATAAGCAAAGGATTCCACGTCGGTCATGGCCTGGGTGGCATCGGTGCGACCGGGGATGAATGGCACCGACACGCTGTAGCCGGCATCCGTCGCGGCTTTCTCGATGGCGGCGCCACCACCCAGCACGATCAGGTCCGCCAGGGACACCGGGGTCTTGGTGTTTTTCTTGTTGAAATCCTTCTGGATCTTTTCCAGTTTACCCAACACTTTCTTCAGTTCCTTGGGCTGGTTTACCGCCCAGTCCTTTTGCGGGGCCAGGCGAATGCGTGCACCGTTGGCACCCCCGCGCATGTCGGTTTCGCGGAAGGTGGAGGCCGATGCCCAGGCCGTGCGCACCAGTTGCGACACGCTCAAACCGGAATCCAGGATCGCGGCTTTTAGTTTGGCGGCATCGGAAGCGCTGATGGTTTGAGCCGCGGCTTGCGGTACCGGGTCCTGCCAAATGTATTCGTCTTTCGGCAGCCAGTTACCCAGGTAGCGTGAGGTGGGGCCCATATCCCGGTGCGTCAGTTTGAACCAGGCACGGGCATAGGCGTCTTCGAACTCCGCCGGGTTTTTCAGCCACTTCTCCGTAATTTTTCGATAGCTGGGGTCTTCTTTCAGGGCCAGGTCGGTGGTCAGCATGATGGGTGCATGTCGCTGCTTGGGATCGTGGGCGTCCGGCACCATGCCTTTGCCTTTCCCATCTTTGGGCGTCCACTGCTTGGCACCGGCAGGGCTGGTGGTCAGTTCCCATTCGAAACCGTACAGGTTTTGCAAAAAGTTATGGGTCCACTCCGCGGGGCTGATGGTCCAGGCGCCTTCCAGGCCGCTGGTCACGGTGTCCACGCCGTGGCCTTTGCCACACTTGTTGGTCCAACCCAGGCCCTGTTCCTTAAGGGTGGCGGCTTCAGGATCGACACCGACACAGTCAGCGGGTTTGTGCGCACCGTGGGCTTTGCCGAAGGTGTGACCGCCGGCAATCAACGCAGCCGTTTCTTCGTCGTTCATGCCCATGCGGCCAAAGGCCTGGCGGATGTCTTTGGCGGCGGCCAGTGGGTCCGGGTTGCCGTGGGGGCCTTCCGGGTTGACGTAAATCAGCCCCATTTCGGTGGCACCAAACGGACCTTTCAACATGCCGTCTTGATCGCGCCGCTGATCGGTCAACCATTGTCCTTCCGGGCCCCAGTTCACTTCTTCCGGCTCCCATTCGTCGGCTCGCCCGAACGCGAAGCCGGCAATTTTGAAGCCCATGTCTTCCATTGCCACGGTACCGGCCAGCACCAGCAGGTCCGCCCAGGAGAGCGCATTGCCGTACTTCAGTTTGATGGGTTGTAACAGGCGGCGGGCTTTATCGAGATTGGCGTTATCGGGCCAGGCATTGAGGGGCGCAAAGCGTTGCATGCCACCGTCGGCGCCACCGCGACCATCGATGGAGCGATAGGTGCCGGCTGCATGCCAGGACATCCGGATAAAAAACGGCCCGTAATGGCCATAGTCTGCCGGCCACCAGTCCTGGGAGGTTTTCATCAATGTGGAAAGATCTTTTTTCAGCGCTTCCAGATCCAGATCTTTGAAGGCATCGGCGTAGTTGAAGTCGGCTCCCATGGGGTCAGCTGAGGCGCTTGAATCCCGCAGCGGCTCAAGGCTCAGGCGGTTGGGCCACCAATAATTGTTGTCCGGTGGTTCTGCAGTAGCGGCGATTGCGGAAGGGGAACTGATGGTAAAAAGGGCAGCGAACGTAAGAGCTTTGCTCACGGTGGGTAGCTGTCTCATGTGGTTATATCCTCGGAGATTTTTAGTATTGATTCAGTACTCTCAGGAAGCAACGAGCGGCTACTGCAGTAGTTGTGCATAATGTTTCAACTACGTAAGGAATACTTCCCGACGCCATCTTAGGAGGGATGCATCGGGGGAGTACAATTTATAATTTTAAAACTGGTGATTGGATTTTTTAATGGCGTGTTTTTTACGCAGTCAGGTGATTGAAATGAATCGTAGTTCATCAAATTTGAATGGCGCCCTGCCAGTAACGATCCCGTAACCGGTGACGCTGAATCTTCCCGGTCTCCGTGCGTGGCAGATTGTCCGCAAAGTCAATAGAACGAGGCCACTTGTGTTTGGCCAATCGTTGTCGTGCAAACTGCAGGATGGAAGCAGCGGTTATGTCACTGGCGGAAACATCGGCGGTGAGTTGTACCACCGCCTTGATTTCTTCACCCCATTCCTCATTGGGAACGCCCACGCAGGCCACATCCTGTACAGCCGGGTGTTGCAGGATGATGTTGTCAATTTCCTGCGGATAGATATTTACACCGCCGGCAATGATGGTGTCAGCGTCGCGTCCGCTCAAGAACAGGTATCCGTCATCATCCAGGTAGCCAATATCACCGGCGGTGAAATAGCCGTCACGGGAATTGGCTGTGGTTTTATCCGCGTCTTTGTAATATTCAAAGCGGCTGTCCGGAGGGTTGATCCAGTACAGGGTGCCGGTTTGGCCCGGGGCCACCGGACTACCGGCCGCATCCAGAATAATGATCTGGCCCGGCTGGGGCTGGCCCACGGTGCCGGGTTTGGTCAACCATTCCTGGGGGCTCACCAGGGTGCCTGGCCCTTCCGTGGTGGCCATCATTTCCCAGATTACCGGGCCCCACCAATCCAGCATGGCTTGTTTGATCGGGACCGGGCAGGGCGCGGCGCTGTGCAGTACGAATTTCAGTGACCCTGTATCGTATTGCGAGCGAACCGCTTCAGGTAATTGCAGCAGGCGATGGAACATGGTGGGTACGAAAAAGCCGTGAGTGATGCGGTGTTGCTGAACGAGTTGCAGTGTCAACTCCGGCTCCCACTGATCCATCAACACGGTGCCGATGCCGGCGATGAGTGGAAAGGTCATGGAGAGGTTGAACGGCCCGGTGTGATAGAGAGGTCCTGAGGTGAGGGCCAGATCGGTACCGGAGTCGGGATCAAATTGAAATGCATTGAGGGTGGCAGCGATCATGGCGGTTACCCGCTGAGCGTCCGGTTGCGTGCGTGCAACGCCTTTGGGGCGTCCGGTGGTGCCAGAGGTGTATAACATCATGCCACCCAGTTTGGGGTGATCAACATTCCGGGAGGGAAAGTCTCCCAGAACAGCTCCCCAATCCAGAAAGCCATTTAAACTTCCGCCAATGGACACCCGTGCGGTCAGAGCGCGACACTGCTGCGCCAGCCGGGCGGCCGCCTCGGCTACACCCACATCGGCGAACAGAACCTTGGCATCACTGTTGTCGACGATGTAGGTAATCTCCTCCGGGGTCAAATGCCAGTTGACGGGTGTCAGCACGGCACCGATGCGGTAGGTTGCAAAACGCACCACCACGAACTCCAGCCGGTTACTGCACAGCAGCGCCACTTTGTCACCTTCCGCCACTCCTTGCGCCCGTAAAAAGTGCGCGATCTGATTGGCCTGTGCATTCAGTTCTGCGTAACTCAACTCGCCCCCGGCTGAACGCACGGCCACGCGTTCCGGTACCAGGCGTGCGTACTCGGCAATCTCCATGCCTTCAACCGCCCGTTGCCTTGCTTCTGCGTAAATCGAATCGTCCATTGAATTACTCTCATTCCAATCTTCAATATATTGAACAAAACCGCTTATTTTCACGACGTTCTGTCTCATTTCGCCGAATATATTTACTACATTTCCAATCTTATTTACATTGTCTGGAAGTCGGTTTGCGGTACTTGAATTGATAAGGTTAAAAAGATGAAAGAGATGGTGAAGCCGGGGGAAGAGAAGTGCCCCTTTGAGTTTAATTTTGATGCCAGCACCTTCAAGGCGGGCGATATGATCAGTTATCGCGTGACCGGGAGTCTGTCGGAGATGCCCTTTGTGGGGATTTTGCTGGAAGTGCATGAGGATCACGTAATCCTGGCCCATGATGATGGCCGTCGTCCGCCCCAGGGGAATCGTATGCGCGGAACCCGTGAAGACCGCCCGGTAGTGGAAGAGGAGGAGGCGCTCCGTTAAAAAGCGTAGCACCAGAGCGGGACATTAGGTCTGTGTATTAAGTCTGTATATTAAGTCTGTAAAAGGGAACGGCCCTGAGATAACGGACCGGTCGTCCGGTGAGCATGGTCTTCTCAGGCGACTGTCCATAGAATGGGGGTGGCGATGCTGTGGATGCAATCTGCTGATGCACAGGGAGTCCGCTGAATACATCAATCCATAATACGATTCAAGGAGTGAATATGTACCCATCTTCTAACTATTCCACTGCGTCCACTCTGCAAGTGAACCCTTTTCAGGTGAACGCGGTGATTGGGGACTACAGCGTTCAGTTCAGCGGTCGGTCGCTACCGGATCTGGATGAGCAGCAACACATTCAGACCCATCTGTTGTTTGTGTGTGATTACCTGGCTGCGGCGTCCACCGGGCACCTGAGCACCGCGCAACGCGTCAATCGCCGGCACCTGATCAAGGTATTGCGGGAGTACGCTCTGGCCGGGGAGTTTCCGCAACACGACAGCCCGGCAGGCGCATGGCGGCAGCCCCGTTTTATCGATCATCGGGGTGTGCATTGCGCAGTGGGGGAATTGATCAGACACACGGATGGCCCAACGCTGCCGGAACAGATCAACGCACTGCACGAATACGACTACCTGCCGGATATTACTGTGCCTGACGTGGCGCAGTGGGCTCAAGACCATGGCCTGACCCTGGAAGAATGCGCCATGATTCAGCCATCTTATATTGACTATGACCAGATTTTGAAAGAGTTGTGTCCGTGGGTGGCTTTGTCCAAGGGCACGGATCTGGAGCAGCGCACAGAAGCCTTACGCCGGTTTCGGGATCAACGCCTGAAGCAGTCTGCCTCCGGCCGGCTGTTGGTGAAAACCTATTATAAAACCGGCCCTGGCATGATCCGGTTTTTTGCCAATCATCCCTGGAGTCAGGCGCCGGCCCGGAAAACTCTGGATCTGCTGACCCGCAATCTGAAATAACCCTGGGCGACGGAATCAGTGCAGCGATGACTGCACTCTCAGCGACGCACCCGCATCAAACCTTCCTGCGCGGTGCTCGCCACCAGCTTGCCGGATTCGGTATAGAAATACCCGTGGTTCAAGCCGCGTCCGCTCCCACTCAGGGGGCTGCGCATGTGGTAATAGAGCCAGTCGGTGGTGTCGATGTGATCATAGAACCAAAGGCAGTGGTCCAGGCTGGCGGCTTGCACCTCGGGGTCAATCAGCGTGTAAGGGTGAGCGTGCAATGCCGTGTTCAAAAACAGCAGATCCGACTGGAAGGCCACCACCAGCAGGTGGTCGGCCTGGGATGACAGTTGGCCGTTGGCCTTGAACCAGAAACTTTGTTGCGGATCTGGCTGGGGGGCCGGTGAGTCCACCCCCGGGCGGAAGTGACTGAGGATGTCCAGTGCGGTGAAGTTGTCCGGCCGCAGGTAGGTCAGTTCCGGCCGTTCCTGCTGGACCTGTTGCCAGAACGCCCGCTCGCTGATCATGGTTTCCCGGGGCTCCATCACCGGGGCCGGCAGCTGATGTTCAAGGCCGCGCTCCGGCGTCTGGAAGGAGACTGTCGCCAGAAAAATGGTTTTGTCATCCTGCGCTGCGCTGACCTGGCGCAGGGAAAAGCTGCCACCGTCACGAATCACCGTTACGGTAAATTCAATGGGCAGCGCGATGTTGCCCGGGCGCAAAAAGTGGCAATGCAGGGAATGGGGCAGGCGATCGGCGGGGGCGGTCTGGATGGCGGCACTCAGGGCCTGGGCCACCACCTGGCCGCCAAACACAGCCCGGCGTTTGCCCGGTAGGTTGCGGCCGCGGAATTGTAATTCGCTGACCGCTTCCACCTTCAGGTGGGCGATCAGTTGGTTCAGGTCGAAGTTCATGGCGGTTACTGCTATTTTCTACAATGAACTCCCTGTAATAAGAGCTTTCCGTTATCCTGTCAAGCCAGCATTCTGACCCAGATAAGCCAATCCTGTTATGTCCGCCAATACCATTGAACTGAACCAGGCCATGAATCACTTTGATGACCACACTTCGCTGTGGTTGTTCGGTTACGGGTCGTTGATCTACAAAGCGGATTTTCCCTATCTGGAACGCAAACCTGCCCGTATCCATCATTGGGCGCGACGCTTTTGGCAGGGTTCCCATGATCATCGTGGCACGCCGGAGCAGCCGGGTCGGGTGGTGACCCTGGTGCAAGACCCGGGGGCGGTGTGCGAGGGTATGGCCTACCTGATTACGCCGGAGGAATTTGCCCACCTGGATTTTCGGGAGAAGAACGGTTACCTGCGCACGCTCACCGAAATCCAGTTTCGCGATGGCACCCAGGCCCAGGGGGTTGTCTATGTGGCCAACCGGGGTAATGCGGCATTTCTGGGGGCGGCCTCGGAACTGGAAATTGCCCAGCACATTGCCCGTTGCGAAGGACCCAGCGGTAAAAACCGTGACTACCTGCTGCAACTGGCGCAGGCCCTGAGGCAGCTGGATGAAGTGGACGAGCATGTTTTTGCCATCGAACGTCATCTGCTGGCGTTGGGCGAGGCGTCCTTATGACCTCATGGGGTGAAGGCAACAGGACACCGTCATCATCATACCCAATAAAGCGGATAGCTACGCTCTTTGGAAAGATTGTTATAGAACAGCGCGATCAAAACCAGAATGACGGAACCCACCAGGGTGGGCATGATGAGGAATTCCCAGCCCGCGGCGGCAATGAACACGATGATGGGGTTGGAGCCAGCCGGGGGGTGGTTTACCCGCAGTAACTGCATGGCGGAGAGCGCTGTACCCAAAGCCAGTGCCATGCTCCACCATTCGGTGCTGACCCAATGGAAGAACACCAAACCAACCAGCGTGGACACAACATGGCCGCCGATGGTGTTGCGGGGCTGGGCAAACGGGCTATCCGGTAAGATGAACAGGATAAAACAGGAGGCGCCAAAAGAACCCAGAATCAAAGCCTGGTGCGTGTAGGTAGCCAGCATGCCCACCACCGAAATGGCGAGAAACCCTCCGACCCAAACAAAGGCAAGTTGTTTCAGGTCCGGGCGGGGGGGGACAGGTTTCGACAGCCCTTTGAATTTCGAAAAGTATTCCATAATGCAATCCATCTTGGTTGGTAAAATATTTCAGCGGGGGAACTGCATCCTGTCCGCAAAAAGCGTGTCGGTCAGAATGCAGTGGTTAGGTATCAGGTGAGCTGCCGTACGGGTACATCCCTCATGGCCAGGAATGTGCACCCGGTGACGGAACGCATCTGATGAGTGGTGCCAGGGGCCCGTATGATCAGGGACCCCGGGTAGTAGGGGATATCGTTTTCGATGTACTCCCCTTCCAACACAAACACCATTTCGTAGCCGCGGTGCAAATGCAGTGGCACAAAGGCTCCGGGCAGGTATTTAATGATGGCGGCGTCGGAACCGAATTCCGGGTCGTTACGTTTGTTATCGAACAGCACGTGAATCTTCACATTTTTTCTGAGGCCAGGCTCCATTTCCTGGTACAGCAATTCAGGTATATCAACATCGGCCATGTCAAACTTTAGGACTTTGTCATTGTCTTCCGGTCTGGTATTGGTGGTATCCATGTCTTGTCCCTTTTCCTGCTCTAGGCAAACTCAATTACTTTGAACTCATTCGGGTGTGTTGCGTTACGCCGTTATAGCCCCAGCTTCCGGCGGGGATTTCGTTGATGGTGATGTAGTTCACCAACTCTGACTGCAGCAGGCAGTCGCTCATCAGGCGATGGGCTGCGCTGATCCAACAGGCTTTCTCTTCGTCGGTGTTGGTGCCTTCTGTAATCGAAATATCCAGCTTGTACATGACCGACGTCTGGCGCTGGCCAGCCAATGACCAGTGCCAGGAACGACTGGTATGTTCGATCACAATCTCGGTCACCTCCGGCTTCTTTCGGAGCACGCCTGCTGTGATCTCCAACAATTGCAGTGAAATTTCCCGTAGAGTGCCTTCCGACAATTCCTGATTGACCTGTAGATGTATGTAGGGCATTGCTTTCACTCCTTGTGCTATGCACCTGAGCGGTCCGGCGGATTTCCGGGCCGGTCAGGTGCGGTGGCTGAGACTAGTCCAATTTGATCAGCAGGATAAGATCCAGGAACGCGCTGTCTTCCGGCGTGCCCAATACATTGGAAATGTTCATCAAACCGGAGACGCGCAATCGGCCACCGCGGTCGGCGTAGATACCGGTCCCCTCCAGCATGGCATCCCAGTCCCCTGATGCAGCGACGGAATGGGTGTAGGGGTAGCCGTCCACGGTGGTAACCGTTTCCCGCAGTACCGGCTGGGCGCTGTTTTTGCCCCGAATCACCAGGGAACCGTTATTCAGCTCCAGATAGTAGGTGGCGTCGATCTGCAGGCCTGAGCCGACGGGTGTCAGGTTGGCAACACAGTCTGCACCGTGACCGATCACCCGGCCGGTGCGAACATCCCGCAATTCCATATCAAAGCAGCGGGCCAGATCGTCTACGCCGTCGCCGTCGATGTCTGGAACTATGCGTTCTTCCACTATGTCGGTGCCGATCATGTGCACCGCGAGGGTGTCTTTGTTCCATCGTTTTTGGTGTTGATCCCCATCCGCCAATACGTTGGATGCGATCCCTGCGCTGATCAGAATCACGCTCGTCCCTAATGCTAAGCGATTCATAAAAACTCCTATTGGTCTAAAAAATGACAGTGGTCATAGTGAATTTAGAAAAAGGTTATCGATAGAAAGGTGATTTCAGTTGTTTGCTGGCTTGTTCCACCACGGAGCCGTCAAAGATGCGGGTGGTAAAGGCAGCATTGAGGTTGGCCGCTTCAGTTGGAAAATAATTGACAGCAAAGTTAGTAGCGTTTTCCAGAGTGTCGAATGCGTAGATCCCGCCGGGGGTATTGGTATGCAGTCCGCTGAGCCAGGTTTTGGACAAAATTCCCGGTTGTTGCTTCAGGGTGGGGTTCAGTTCGCGCCAGGGCGCCTGGTCGAAGGGGACACTGAGCTGTACCTCGGTGTAGACAAATGCACCGGGTTTCATGTCCAGGGTGGCACCGAAATGCACAGAGTTCATGTCGCGGCTGGCTTCCTCGACAACCGATGCGTCGAAAATCCGGGTGGTGTGGGCCACGTTGAAGTTGCGTACTTCGTCCGGGAAATAGGCAGTGACGAATTTCTGGGCATTCTCGATTGAGTCGAACGCATAAAAGCCACCAACCGAGTTGTTGACTGCGCCAGACAGCCAGGTTTTGTTGATAAAGCCCGGTTGCTCAAGAATGATGGGGTTCAGTTCCCGCCAGGGGGCTTGGTCGAATGGCAGGGAGTTTTGCAGTTCAGTGTATACAAAGGCCTTGATTTCCATACAGGTTTCCTCGATGTGAACGATATTTTACAGCCAATAACATAGGTGCTCATGAAGATTAGATAGTGAACGCTATCTACGTAAAAATCTAAGTCAGTACTGATAGATTGTCAACACTTTCTATGATCGCGATGCGCGTCAGGATCAATTATTTATTGCTGGTTTTAATGGGGTCGATACCTGTTTCAGACGGGTGAAGGATTCATTAAATTTTGGCGGCAATCAGAAAAACCAAATTTGTCATTAACCGAAGGTTGACAGGCTTGTTAGGTTGGTAATATTTTATAGATAGCGACCGATATCTAAGGCGCTTAACCACAAACTTGGAGATCATCATGGAATCGATAGTAAATGTAACTTTTGGAAGAGTATCGGCCAGTCATCACAAGCACAGTACGCGCCGTAAGCCGCGGGTGCTAAGTGCTGTGTTGTCGGGTCTGTTGGCGTTGTTGGCAGGTTCGTCCGTGTTTGCCAGTGGCAGTGACGTCGTTAAGGCGGAACCCAAAGCATTCGTGTATACCGAACTGCAAATGTCTGTTCCCTTTGAGAATATTCCCTGGCACAGGATCAACACGGATATCAAGAAGCAGCCAGGTTTTATCAACAAAACCTGGTTGGCCGGAGTGGGAAATGAGTCCGGTGGCGGGTTGTACGCGTTCGACTCAATCGAAAATGCCCAGAAGTTTGTGACCGGTTATTTCCCGGCAGAGGCAAAGAGTTTTGGTGTCGCGCAAACCACTCGAGTATTTGACGCAGAGGTCACCAAAGCTGCAAGCATGGACATGAACTCCGTATATTACAACGGCACCATGAAGCAGAAGCCCGGTGCCTATGTTTACACGGAAGTGCAATTGCATGTGGTGCCTTTCGATAACGGGCCATGGCGGCAATTGAATCCGGTGCTGAAAAAGCAACCGGGCCTGCTTTCCAAAACCTGGCTCAGCGGGCTGAATACCGGAACTCCGGGTGGTTTGTATGCGTTTGATACCCTGGAAAACGCTCAGAAATTTGCCATTGAATACTTTCCCACGGAAGCTGCAGGCCTTAATGCGGCCTTCTATACCCGGGTATTCGATGCCAATATCACCGAAAGTGCCAGCCGTGAGATGAATTCACCTTTCTACAATTGATGACTCGACGTCGGATATCACATAGCTAGTCATTAGGTCGGGCCCGCTTGGATAATTGTGCGGGCCCGGTTGTGTTCAGCGAATCAGTTTCTTGTTGGCCCACACCATGGATTTGGCTATCTCCTCAGCCAGGTCTTCATCCTGAACCGCCCTGGCCAGGGCGACCCCGCCGATCATCGTCGCCAGGATGCTCCAGGAAACCTGCTTTTTCATGGTGGTTTCTTTAGGCAACCCGGCCTTGAGCGCTTTAACGATTTGCAGCAACTCCTGCTCATAGATGGCCTGGGTTTCTTCGTCAGTTCGAGCCACTTCCGGTGACAGGGTGGGCAGTGCACAGCCGCCCTGCATGGGCAGCAAGCTATCGCCGCCATCGCAGTCAGGGCCCTCGGGGCGGGAGAAATACCATTTGATAAACGGCTCCAGCCATTTTTCACCTTTTTCGGCATGATTACGTTCGATGCCGTTGCGCAGGATGCCGAGGCCCTCAGAAAGCACCTCACGGAACGCGTTAGCTTTGGAGCCAAAGTGTTTATAGAAAGCACCGGAGGTGACCCCGGCTGCCTTGGAAATGCCATCCACACCGATACCATGGAAGCCTTCTGACCTGAATTTACTCAGTGCGGCCTGGTATATTTTGTTTCGGGTTTCCTGCATATGTTCTTTGCTATATCGCATACTGACCACTCGCAATGCGTTTCCACTAAGTCGCTTAGGCGCAAGGCCCGGGCGCTGTATATCAGTATTAGTTGAAACCAATTCGATTAATAGTGCAAGTATAGATTCAGTACGCTATCCATTCCAACCCGAGCGCGGCTGCGGCTAGAACCAATGAGCAGGGCGCTCAACGATTTCTATCTTGTAGCCGTCGGGATCTTCCACAAAGGCGATGATTTCGGAGCCGCCCTTAAGTGGGCCGGGAGGACGGGTAATGCGGCCGCCGTGACGGCTGACCTGGTCGCACAGGGCCTGGCAATTGTCTGTACCGATGGCAATGTGCCCGTAGGCATTGCCGATGTCATAGCGATGGGTTCCCAGATTATAGGTCAGCTCGATAACACAGCTGCTTTCTTCACGGTCGTAGCCAAGAAACGCCAGCACGTAATCCTGCTCCGTATTCTCAAAGGTGCGCAGCAACGACATGCCGAGAGCGTCTTCATAGAATCGAATTGAGCGATCCAGATTGGTGATGCGTAACATGGTGTGCAATATACGTGAGTGCATGGTGTTTTCCTTTCTGCGCTTTGCGTGTCTGGGGGTCAAGCCGAGGTCACCTGGACCAGCGGCTTGACCGGGTTTCTGCTATTGAGCGGGTACTTCGATCTTGGTGGTGGCAATAGTGAGTTCACCATCCTGGTTGGTGGCGTGGTAGGTCACGTTATAGAACTGTGTCTGACCGCTGGTGTTGGCGAAGCTTACCGCAAAGTGGTAGTCCTCTTTTCCATAACGGGCATTCTTTACCGCTTTATCGATGTTTACAGAGGGATCGGTTGAGGTGATTGAAACCAGCTCAACCTTGGGGGATGGATCAGAGTAATCTTTCAGGCGATGATCAACCTTGATACGCTGAAAATCCCGTTTGATCCCATGATCCGCCTTGTGCGTATCCCTGCCTCGTTGAACCACGTTGGCGTAAACAAAGAACTCCGGCCGGGGAGTAAAGGTGAGGCCGCGGGCGGCAGCCATACCGCTTTCGTCGCTGGAGGCAATGATGCCGACAAAGGCACCGGTCTCCCGGTCGAACTGCAGTACTTCATTGGTGTCGGAACTGATCACATACAGGTCGGAATTGGCACCGCCAAACCGAATGGCCCGCGGGCTGCTCATGCCGCCGCCACCAGGGGGAACGAACTCATCTATAAACTCACCGGTTAATCCGTCATAGCGCAAAATGGCGCTGGTGGCGGAGCTGCTGGTGTACAGATGACCGTCGGGGCCGAATTCCAGGCCCACCGGTACTTGCAGGCCGCCGCTTCCCGGTGCCACAAACCTGCCCATGTATTCCTTGGTTCTCAGGTCGTAACGCAGAATGCTGTTGTCGTAACCGCTGGCAATATACATGGTGCTGTCGTCGAAGGTCTGCATGAACGGGCCGTTAAGATCGCTGGTTTCGCCGTCGGCAAATACGTCGATAAAGACGCCATGCTTGGTGTAGCGCAGTACGCGGTTGGAGGCTAGATCACCCACGTAAACTTTGCCATCGGGACCAAAGTTCGGCGCGGTGGGGTTGGTCAGTCCACCGGCGCCGGATGCGATGAACACACCGATGAATTCACCGGTTTTACTGTCAAATCGCAACACTTCGCCGGTGTGGAAGCTGGAGACAAAGAGATCGCCGTCGAAGCCTATTTGTGAGGCAAACGGGCCCTGGACTTCTGCGATGACCCCCAGATACTCACCGGTGTCTTCATTAAAGCGCATCAATTCGTTGGTGCCGAAGCTGCTGATGAAAAAATCACTGAACGCGGTTTGTGGTGCGATTCCGGCAACCGCCGCAACCACGGGCAGCGCCATGATGGAGGATAGTTTGGATAACTTGAATGTCTTACGCATGTCTAACTCCCTACAAAGCATGAAGGTAATGGTCTCAACAAAATGTCCATCTATTGAGTGTTTTTTGCACTTGCAGATAGGGCTCAATAATTCATTTTTGAATAAAGATAGTGAACGCTATCTAAGTTCATGGTAAAAGACAATAAAAATCGGTGTCAACGCACTTAATGTGAACTTTTCTTGGCAGGTGCGCCAAAATCTGCGCATTCATGTCGAACCGGATTTCCACAAAAAGTTCAAATAAATGACATTGACATCGAGCGCTACGCTGATAGTCTTCGGCGCATAGATAATATACGTTATCTTAATTGCTGATATTGTTTGGGACCTGTTTTAGACCAAGGAGAGAGAGATGACTATCGGTTTGACGAGTAAGTATTCAGGTGCAACGGGGAGATGGCTGGTTGCCAGCGTAGCAGGATTGATTCAGCTGTGTTCGGGGGCGGCTTTAGCACAGGATCATAGAGCAGAGGCGGCGGCTTCGTCCCCGTTAGCGCTGACTCAGAACGATCGTTACTTATGGTCGGTCAATACCGATCTGGATTCGGTTAGCGTCATGGATACAGGGTCCAGGCAGGTGGTTAACACCATTGCGGTCGGAGACGAACCGACCAGCCTCGCGATCAGTCCGGATGGTAGCCGCGTATTTGTGACGAACTCCGCGGCGAATTCCGTCACCGTGCTAAAGGTGTCGGAGGCGAATCGGGGGCGTCTAAAAGTGACTTATCACAAGAATGCTGAGAACCGCGGCCAGGTTGTCACCGGAGCAGAGCCAAGAAGTGTGGTGGTTACGCCCGATGGAAAATGGGCGTATGTAGCCAATAGTAGTCAGGACACCATTGTCGGCCTGCATGTGAAGAGCGCTTCTGTCAGAACGGTATTCGATCTACGAAACAGTGACTGTAACGTCGGTGATAAGGAGCGTCACTTCAATCCGGGTGCGATGGCCATTTCGGAAGACGGCAGTTTCCTGTATGTCTCAAGGTTTCTTGCCTATACCTCGGAGTATGGCGTGCAAAGGGATGATTTTGGCAAGGAAGGTGTTGTGTGTAAGTTGCGGCTTGATGGCACCCCTGGGGGACGCGGTGAGCTTGCGTTTGCCAGCGTGATTCAGCTGCAATCGCGCTTCAGCGGGTTGATGGATGCCAATGGCGAAGCGACCTACGCTTTCCCCAATCAGTTACAACGCATGGTTATCCGTGGCGACAAGCTGTACTTGCCCAACATTGGTGCCTCCCCTACAGGGCCCCAGCGGTTCGATGTGAATACTCAGGCGCTGGTTAATGTGGTTGGCGATGTCGGCGGTTATGAAACGGATCATGACGCCATTAATCTGCATTTGGGCGGGCTTGATCCGGAACCTGGAAAAGAAGAGTTGTATTTTGCCAATCCCTGGGCCATGGCCTTCACTACCCCCGCCGGCCAGCCAGGAAGCGCATACGTGGTATCTGCCGGCAGTGACATTCTGGTGAAACTTGCGGTTTCGGAGTCCGGCGACCTGCAGTTCACCCATGATGAAGATACCACCCGTTACATCGACCTCAATGATCCGGACAACCTGGCCACCAATGGTGCCCGGGCCGGTAAGAACCCTGTCGGTATCGCCATCAACCGCACGGGTACCATCGCATACGTGCTGAACTATATTTCACGGAATATTTCAGTGGTGGACCTGGCTTCTGATCAGGTGGTGGAGGTGGTAGCCACGGCACGTTTACCTGAGCCCGGCAGTCTGGAAGAACAAATTCTGGTGGGTGCCGAAATGTTCTTTTCCTCCCGGGGTAACTTCGTCAAGCCGGAAGGAGCGGCCGGTTCCAGCCGCAACCGCTTATCGGAAAAGGGCCGCCAGAACTGCGCCAGTTGTCACTCCGGTGGTCTCACTGATGGTGTGATCTGGCAGTTTGCCACCGGGCCCCGTAAAACATTGGCGGTGAACGGTACATTTGACCCCACTAATCCGCAGGTGCACAAGATCATTAACGCCTCAGCGATTTTTGATGAAGTGGAGGATGCGGACTTTAACACTCGCCTCGTTTCCAGCGCGGGTTATCTGGAGTTTGCGTTGCCCTGTGTGGAGACCAACCCGGTTCCGGGCGTGACGGAAAGTCGTATCGATCCGGATCATGGGCTTATTCTGGGGGATTGGAACAACTTCGAATTCGCCGCCTGTGTGATGAATGCTTTCGCCACGCCCAACGGCAACCGGGCACAACCGTTCGTGCGCCTGCCGGGGAGTGAAGTGGATGTGAAAGCCCATGATGCGCTGATTGACTGGCAGCGCTACGCCATCCGCACCCCGAACAGCCCGATGTCGGCGCAAGCACTGCGAGCAAATGGCGTGGCGCCGGCCGGTGCAGCCAATGAGCGGGAAATTCGGGCCGGGGCCGGTTTGTTTGCAGAGGCCGGTTGTCAGCATTGCCACAACGGTGGTTCCTGGACCAGCAGCCGCAAGGACTTTGTGTCGCCTCCACCCGTGGAGTGGGTCGCTACAGAAACCGGCGTCGATGGAGTTAACCCGGCTCAGTATCTACACACGTACCTGTTTGATATCGGTTCTTTCAACCTGAATGTGGCCGGTGCCGGCAACCAGATCCCGGGTTATCCGGAGATCGGTGGTGTGGAAACCGATACCATCGGCCGCCTGGCTCTGGGCTTTGATCACAACAACGATGGTAAGGGAACAGGCTACAACGTCTCATCCATTCTGGGTGCCTTCAATCTTCCCCCTTATTACCACAACGGTGCCTGCGAAACCCTGAGTTGTGTGTTGGAGGATGAATTCCACCGGACCGCCGGGTTGACAGCAGGGGCATCGGATGTGTTGGCGGACGCGGAAAGCCGGCGCCTGCTGGTGCGCTTCCTGGAATCCCTGGATGAACGTACCCCGGTATTTGAGTAAGCCGAATTGATACCAATTGAACATGGGAGAAAGACAATGAACAAAGGACTGATCAGCGCAGTTGCGGGGATTGCCATGTTGGGTACAGCGCAGGTTCAGGGGGCGGACTTGCCCTTGAACCTGGCGCTGGAATCGGCCCAGGCCGCGATGGCGGCCTGTCAGAGTGACGGTTACAAGGTGACCGTGGCGGTGGTGGACTTTCATGGCGAGACCAAGGTGCTTCTCAAGGCGGACGGGAGCACGATTCACACCAAGGACACGGCTTATCGTAAGGCTTATACCTTGGTGACCCTGGGTCCGATCTTTGATCTCAACACCAGCTCCGAAGCGCAGGCGTTGCTGAGTGGGAAGCCCAGTGAGCCAGGGTTTCTGACGATACCCAATGTTGCCCCGTTGCCTGGCGCAGTCGCAATCCGCAAGGGCGGAGAGTTGATCGGGGCCGTGGGTGTGGGCGGTGCACCGGGCGGCGCGAAGGATGAAGCCTGTGCCAAACAGGGTGTGGACGCCATCCAGGCTAAATTAAAACCTTAACTCTCACCAACATGGATGGACATCAGGATGAAAAGCCATTGCATCGAAGTACTGTCTCCGGTCACTTTTCTGGAGCGGAGCGCGCAGGTCTACGGAAGCAAAACAGCGATCAAGTGCGACACCCGGCTGATTACGTACCGGGAGATGCTTGATCATAGTCGCCGGATGGCGGACCTCCTTAATAGTCTGGGGGTAGGCCGTGGTGATAACGTCTGCTTGCTGTCGCTTAACTCTGAATATGTGCTGGAGGCGCATTTTGCGGTGCCCGCCAGCGGCGGTGTGCTGGTTTGCCTGAATCCCTGGTTAACCCTGGAGGAGATGCTGCATCAGGTGCGATTCAGTAATGCCCGGGTGATTATGGCCTCGACGGAACTCTACAAAAAACTGCCGGAGTTATTTGCTGAGATCAAAGATTATTGTGAGGTGATTTTGTTGGGTGCTGAACCCCATCCGGTCAATAACGGCACTGTCCACTTTGATCAAGTGAAATCCGGATGTAACGGAAATGTGCCATTGGATAATCAACTGGAGTCTGAGCACGACACGATAGCAATCAACTTCACCTCAGGCACTACCGGTACGCCGAAAGGGGTGATGTACAGCCATCGGGCTGCGTATCTGCATGCCCTCGGTCAAGTGATGATGTTTGGCTTGCGCCCGGATTCCAGACACCTGTGGACAGTGCCCATGTTTCACGTTAATGGCTGGGGTCACATGTGGGCGGCGGTTGCGATTGGAGCAACACAATATGTGGACTCCGCAGTGAATCGATCTGAATGGGACCAGGTCATCGAGCTGATGAAATGCAATCACATCAGTCATCTGGCTGGTGCACCCAGGTTGCTGTCGAATCTGGAAAATGCAGATCGGGATGGACTGGCTCTTTGTGGCTCTATTTTGATGACCGGTGGTGCAGCACCGACGCCAGATCTGAGTCGCAGGTTGTCCAGGAAAGGTGCCCGCCTGATTCATCAGTATGGATTAAGTGAAACCTGTGGACCCTTTGTAGTGTGTGAGGATCAGCCGGGATGGAATGCTCTGGATCAGGAGCAGCGTTTGCAAAAGCAGCTTCGACAAGGTGTGCCGTCCATACACGCCGGTACCGGGGTTCGGGTGGTGGACAGCGACGGCTACGATGTGCCGCAGGATGGAAAATCCCTGGGCGAAGTGATTATGCGTGGCAATACCCTGGCGTGCGGTTATTACAAGAATGTTAATGCCACCCGTAAATCCTTTCGGGATGGCTGGTTTCACAGTGGGGACATGGCCGTGGTTCACGCTGACGGGTATCTGGAAATAAAAGATCGAATCAAGGACCTGATCTTTGTGAATACAGAGTATGGATGGGAAAATATTTCCACTATCGAGATTGAACAGGTGGCATCCGGGGTCAGTGGAATACAGGATGTGGCGGTGGTAGGCGTGGCGGATGAAGATGAAAATGACACGGTTATCTTCACCTTCTACGAGAAGCAGCCAGGTTCCCGGGTACAGGCGGAGGAAATCAAGGCCCGCTGTCGACAGTATCTGCCCCAATATATGGTGCCGCATCACTACCTGGAAAACAGCATTCCCAAAACGGCAACGGGTAAGGTAAGGAAAAACCAATTGGAAGAAGTGGCCAGAGCGTATCTCAGCGCATCCATAATGGCCAAGGCGCAATAAATATGGCGCGGCAGAACAAACCCAGTAATGGTTTGCTGGGGGTTGTGGTGGTGTGTGTGTCGTTGTGGGCCGTCGCTGCAGGAGTCAATCTCCAGGTACCATACTTTCGAACCTATCTCGCGTCATTTGAGGTGGGAGAGGGGGCTGCGGCCAGTGTGTTCGGCGCGTACATACTAGGGTTGTTGCCGGTGTTGATGTTGCTAGGTGACAGCATCAACCGTTGGGGTGCCCGTAATACGGTGCGCCTGGCGTTGATCCTGGCTGGAGCCGCGCTGGTGATCATCATGATGAGCCAGGAGCCCCTGTGGCTGTATACCGTCAGGGTGTTGCAGGGGGCCGCATTCGGGTTGATCATCGGTGCCAGCGCAGTATATCTGGGGCGTTATCTGCAGCATGCAACCAAGACCGCCAATGTGCACGGAGCGTTGGTGGCCAGTGGGCTGGGCGGGGGGGCATTGCTGACTTCGGTGGGGCAGTTGGTGGTGGTTTCTGATCCCCCTGCCAGCTATTGGCTCGTGCTGGGGTTGGTGCTTGCTTGTTTGCTCGGCAGTACTTGGGTGCTCGAAGAAAAGGAGCATGACGACGGGGCGGATCAATCCCGGCCTGGTACGTGGCAACAGTATCTTCCGGTGTACGCTGACGGGGTGTGGGCCTATGGCTTGTACCAGCTGGTTGGGTGGTCCCTGGTGGGTATCATGATTGCGGTTGTCACCGGTGAACTGGAGCGCAATGGCCTGGAATCCTGGACCGGCACTCTGGTATTTCTGTCGGTCGCTACCGGTGCGGTGGTGCAACCCCTGTGCCGTGGCTGGACGCCGCTGCGTAACTATCGCTGGGGCGCTTGCGTGTTTGTGAGCTCCTACAGTTTGTTGGTTCTGTCGGTGTTGATCGATAACCTGAGTGTGATGTTGCTGTCCGCTGCCTTGGCAGGAGCAGCCGGTTTGGGCTTTATCTATGTAGCAGGCGTTTCCATAATGATGCAAGTCAGTGATCGGCTCCGTCCCCGGGCGCTGTCCGGCTACTTCCTCTTGGGTTACCTGGGATTGGGAACGCCCTGTGTTGCGATCGGCGCTTTGACGGATGCTGTTGGCTTAGTGCAGGCATTGACGCTATACGGGATCAGTGTGGTTGCTTTGATGGTGGCAACGATGATGATGGATGGCCACAGGGCTATCCGGCACGATCGGGCTCGCGAAACCGAAATAACGGAATTGAAATAATTGCAGAATGGGATTGGGTAGTGACTCTATGGAAAGTCAAAATCTGGATAAGGAAACCATTAAGAAACATGAGATCGAACGCTTGGCCAGTTCGATCGGCGCCAGCAAACGCACAGTCAGGGAGAAAGTGGCACTGACTTGCAAGATTCTGTTTGATCACGGTCATGACTCCGGTTTGTCGGGCCAGATTACCGCCAGGCAGAACGATGGCAACTATATTACACAACGATTGGGGCTGGGTTTTGATGAGATTCACGAATCCAACTTGTTGGAGGTGAATCGCGATCTGGTTGTAATTGACGGATACGGAATACCCAATCCAGCGAACCGGTTTCATAGTTGGATCTATCAGTGCCGTGAGGATGTTCAGTGTATTGTCCACACCCACCCTTATTACAGTTCGGCGCTGGCTATGATCGGTAAGCCCCTTCAAGTGGCACATATGGACAGCTGTATTCTCTATGGTCAGGTGGGGTTTGTGTCCAAATGGCCCGGTGTTCCGGTGGGTAATTGCGAAGGCGAATTGATTGCCCAGGCGTTAGCCGATAAAAAAGCATTGCTGCTGGCCAATCATGGGTTGATTGTGGCCGGTGGGTCAGTTGAGGAGGCCTGTATCCTGGCCCTGCAGTTCGAGCGTACTGCCCAACTTCAGATGCTCGCATTGGCGGCAGGCGATATCAAGGAGCTGGACCCGGGGCTGGCGCAGGAAGCGCAAGTGTGGACCAGCCAGCCTGCACGGATTACTGCGCAGTTTGAGTATTATGTGCGAAAACATCTGCGTAACGTCCAATCCTGAAGGTGTCATTCTCAGTTCCCTTCGCGAGGGCATTCTATGCCCTCCAACACTTTTCCAGCCACTACTATTTGCCTACCAGATCACTTGTCGATCAAGTCAACAATGCCTCTGAATGATTGTCCGGCAATATCCAGATAAGGTGTGAAATTCTCATTTGTATTTTGTCGATAATTCATAATTTTGATCCTGCATTGTATTAAATACGAAATAATCCAAGGCTATTATTCTCCATAGATAGCGAACACTATCCATAAAGGTCTGTGGCTGTCTTTGGTTGTGCATTATTTGAATGAATCACGGAAGAAGTTTTCTACGGGAATAACAGTTAGGAGTTATGCAATGTATTTGAGTAATGAAGGTTTTAGTCAAAAGGAAAAAACGATGTTGATCCAGTCGGTTGCCAGTATCGGTGAAATTGAATCTGTCGTGAGAGAGGCGGTTCGCAACAAGGGCGGCGTCCTGTGGGCAGAACTGCAGAAGTGCCTGTTTACTATTAACCTCCGGTTAATGCGGGATGGATTTGCCCTAGGATCTCGACGGGCTGAGTTCGAGTGGAAGTTGCGTAATCTGGTGGAAACAGTGGAGGCAGAAAGCCAGCCGGAACTGGATATTCCGGATCATTTATCCGAACCGGAGCAAATGATCAGCTGGTTGAAGGAGCGAATTGCAGAGCATAGGGTGAACCACCACCGTTTGTTCGATTACTTCGACAACGACGATCTTTCGGATGAAGAAATTCGCTATTTTCTGTCTAACTATCGGGTGAACATGCAGCGTTTCCACCTGCACGTGGCAGCATACAGTTTGTTCGTGCCTTTCGAAATGCGTGAAGAGCTTTACGAGAACCTGCACGATGAATTCGGTGAGGGCAATTTTGATGCGGCCCATCCCAATCTGTTCGAACCGCTGATGGAATACTTTGGTGGTGCCCGGGAAGAGGACTGGAATCCGGAAACGTTTCATTTGCTCAACACGAAAATGGCACTCTGCTGGTTTGCTGATGGGTTGCACTATGGAATGGGTGGAATGGGGGCGCTGGAGTTGAGTATTCCGGCTCAACAAAAACGTGTGCTGGCCAGCTTGCGACGCAAGGGCTTGAGCGAGGAACTGGTGAAATTCTTCGTGGTGCACTGTGAGTTGGACGAGTCTCATGGCGATGGCTGGTTTGCCGCTGGGTTGCCCTACATGAACAGCCGGGCTGAGTTTGCCAAGGTCTATCAGGCCGCTATGCGTATGCTGGAAGCACGGGCCGGTGTGTATGACGGTATTCTGGCCGGCATCCGGGATCGCCGTATGAAAGCCAGCGTGGGAATTCGTGGCGGGATGACTAACGCCATGGAGTTGGAAGCCAGCGCGTAACCTTTGGCATTGGCGCGGGTGGCTCTCCGCCTGCGCCGATAACCCGGATGATCAGTATGAATATCAAGAGTAAACCCAAAACCTATCTCTGGATATGGATTCTGTGGGTAATGTTGTTTTATGCGGTGTGGCTGGCCACGGTGATTTACCAGGACCAGTGGCAAACGATACAAGAGCATTGGCCGATTGCGTTGTCCATGGCATTGGGCAGTTATGCTGCGGGCTCCACTCCCATGGGGGGAGGCACAGTAGGGTTTCCGGTGCTGGTAATGCTGTTTGATATGCCTGCGATGATGGGGCGTGATTTCAGTTTTGCCGTGCAGTCCATCGGCATGACAAGTGCCAGTATTTTGATTCTGGTGCGTCGCCAACCGCTGGCCTGGGCGATGCTGGAAGGTGCTTTGCTGGGTGCGTTGATTGGCACTCCGTTGGGGATCTTTCTGGTGGCGCCCTACGTGCCGGAGTTGTGGATCAAACTCTTGTTTGCGGTGATTTGGGCAAGCTTCGGTATTTTGCATCTGTTTCGGCTGGATGAGATTTCGGGGCACACAGGAATGACGGATCTGGGGGAACGATGGGACTTCAAAGTAGGTTTTATGATCGCGTTGTTTTCCACGCTGTGTGTGGCTTCGGTCACCGGTGTTGGAATCGATATGGTGCTCTACAGCGCACTGGTTCTTTTGTGCCGGGCGGATTTGAAGATCGCTATTCCGTCCTCAGTGGTGATCATGGCGTTCACCTCCATCATTGGTGTGATGGTGAATTGGCTTGGCGGCGGTTTCCAGCCCGGCGTCTATGAAAACTGGCTGGCGGCGGCCCCCATTGTGATTCTGGGTGCCCCGGCGGGTGTTTTGATTGTGAACTGGATCGGCCGAAAGCCCACCCTGTTGTTTGTGGCAGTGCTGTGTGTCGGTCAATACCTCTGGACCTGTTTCGCCGAGTTCGATGAGCTGGCGTGGGGTGGTGTGGTGTTGGCGAGCATCGGAGTCCTGGTTTTTCTGGCGGGGTTCGAGTTGCTGCGTTCATGGGGTGGGCGCCTGGTGGGTGAGCGCCAGTGGCGCGCCTCACAACAACGGATGGGGAATTCGCTTCCGGCAAATGTTCAATTGGCGGTTACAGATCGCTGACAACGAAAAGATTATTACCAAACGAAGGAGTGTTAACGATGAAAAGGTATCATGTAGCAGTAATCGGAAGTGGATTGGGTGGTAGCGCCTGCGCACTGGTGTTGGCAAAGCTGGGCTATGATGTTCTGTTGCTGGAGCGGGGAACTCATCCGCGCTTTGCCATTGGCGAGTCCGCCACGCCGGTGATGAGCAAGAAAATTCGATTCCTCGGGAAAAAATACGGTATTCCCGAGTTTGATGAGTTGTCCACCTACGACAAGATCAAGCAGGCGGGTAACCCGATTCTCTGTGGTCCGAAGGAGTTGTTCCAGTACTATATTCATGACAAAGGGCAAACCCGGTACAGCCAGGGTGGTGAAGCCCCTGAGGTGATTGTGCAGACTCCGGAAGTGGATGCCCAGTACTATCGCGCCCAGTCCGACGAATACATGGTCAAGTTGGCGCAGGCCTATGGAGTTCACTACATGGACCGTACCGGTGTGACTCACCTGGAATTTGCGTCCACGGGTGTGACCATCAGTTGTGAGCGCGACGGCATGCCTTTCGATGTGGAGGCAGAGTTCATCATCGATGGTACCGGGTTCCGCTCCATTATCGGTGAGAAGTACAATCTCAAAATTCAGGGAGAGGAACTGAACACGCCGCTCAAGAGCCGCAGTATTTTCACTCACTTCACCAGTGTTGGTGATTTTGAGGAGCGCCTTCTGGCCAGTCCCGGGTTCCAGGATCGGTCGCCAGCGTCCAGGGCCCGATCGACACAGCATCACTGCTTTGAAGGGGGCTGGTTGTGGGTGATCCCGTTTGAAAACGGTGCCACCAGCGTGGGCCTGAATTTGGATATGGACCGATTCCCCATGAACGACAAGGATGCTGAAACCGAGTTCTGGGAAATCGTAAATGACTACCCCATTATCAAGGAATTACTGGCCGGTCATGAAAATTCCATGCCCTTCATCAAAACCGCCCGTCTGCAGTTTCTGAACCGGGAAATGGTGGGAGACCGTTGGGCCATGTTGCCGGCTGCCGCTTACGGTCTGGATGCCTGGTTCAGCACCGGGCTCGCCATGTCCTTTATGGCCATTCATCGGCTGGTGGATCTGCTCACGCAGAAAATTTTTCCCACCGGAAACTTTCGTCGTGAGCTGTTGGTGGACTATGAAAAATCACTGGTGCGCGAGTACTACCATGTCAGCAAGATGATTCATGGAATCTATAAGAGTTTTCGTCATTTTGATGTGTTCAAACACTACTGTTTCCTGTGTTTTATGGGGGCAGAGAGCTACATGGCCAAGGGTGGCATTGAACAGGGTATGGACATGAGCCACCTGTTGCTCAGCGCCGGTGATCCGGAATTCATCGAGAAGTTTAACGCTATTTATGACAAGGTGATTCGATTCTCCGCAGCAGAGTCAGTGCCGCAATCCGAAATCGACGCATTGGGCGAATTCATCCGCGTGGATATGAAGGCATTCAATTTTCGCAATTTCGGTGACCCGGCAATGCACAGCATGCACCCACGGGTAGCGATGAGTTGCTAATGAGCAGTTTGTGTAAGAGCCATTCACCAGGGAGCTATGGCTATGTCAATTTCAGATAGAGAATTTCGGGATGCGCTGGGGCGGTTTGCAACCGGCGTCTGTGTAGTGTCCGCCTTTTCGAAGGATGACTATGCAATCGGGATGACCATCAATTCGTTTGCGTCGGTGTCGTTGGACCCCAAGCAGGTGCTGTGGAGCCTGAAGCACAATGCTGTCACCTACGGGATGTTCAGCTCAGTGCACGAGTATTCCATCAGCATTCTGGCAGCACATCAGAAGGATCTGTCCAACCGTTACGCCAAGCCAGGGGATCATGCTTTGTCGTCGGGGGATTTTCTGGTGTCGGAACGGGGTATTCCATTTATTCGTGAAGCCCTGGCGGTGTTTGAGTGTGCCAGTGACCAAGTGGTTCCTGCCGGCGACCATGACGTGCTGATTGCCAATGTGACCCATTACCAGTGTCGATCAGATCGTGCTCCGTTACTGTTTTACTCAGGCCGCTATTTGGACCTGGCGACGGAAATGGCCGCCGGTCGGAAATCGCAGGCGGTTGGAGCGTAACGTCAATGGGCGCAGGTTGAAACAGCAATAGCCTGGTCCGGTGGATGGTTGTGCTTATTGGCCCTGTAGGGTTACTCTTCTCGCATGTATTCAACTTCCTGGCGCCAACCGCCCGGATGATCGAGATGAGGAACCACATGAAACTACAGGGCAAAGTGGCGCTGGTGACCGGTGCCAACACGGGCATTGGGCGGGTTACGGCACGGGAGTTGGCGTTGCAGGGGGCCCATGTGTTCCTGGCTTGCCGCTCAGAGCAGAAAACCCGGGCGGTGCTGGACGAAATTCATGAACTCAGTGGTGGGCAGGCAAAGGCGGAATTTCTGCCCCTGGATTTGGGTGACCTGGATTCCGTGCGGCGTTGTGCAGAGATGTTTCTGGCCCGCGATTTGCCTCTGCATCTGCTGATTTGCAACGCCGGGCTGGCGGGGCAGCGGGGGATGACCGAATCCGGTTTTGAGTTGATCTTTGGCGTCTGTCACGTTGGCCACTTCCTGCTGACGCAGTTGCTGTTAGAGTGCATTAAGGCCTCGGCTCCGGCGCGCATTGTGGTGGTGGCCAGTAAAGTCCATCGCGCTGCCAAGTCGCTGGATTTTGATGGGCTGCGCCAGCCCACCCGCTCACGCACCGCGATGGCGGAATATGCGGTGGCCAAACTCGCTAATATCCTGTTCGCCAAGGAGCTGGCCAAACGCCTGCAGGGCACCGGTGTGACGACCTATGCGCTGCACCCTGGGGTAGTGGCTTCGGACGTATGGCGCGCTGTACCCTGGCCGTTTGATAAACTAATCAAAGCCTTCATGCTGTCACTTGAGCAGGGCGCAGTCACCACCCTGCACTGTGCCACCAGTGCGGCCGTGGCCACCGAAACCGGGTTGTACTATGACGAATGCCAGCCGGTACAGCCCTCCCGCCTGGCCTGTGATGCAGCCTTGGCCGAACAACTGTGGCAGGAAAGTGAAGCCTGGGTACAGCCTTGAAGCCACTTCCGGCCTGAAGCCATTTCCGACTGCATGATCCTGGTCGAATATCCCGTTCAGCCATTGGAGGTCACCCTGGAATTGAACTAGGCTTAATCAGGAAGAGAGACCAGGGAACGGAAGAATGCGAGTCGGGGAAACAGGCGGGACAGGAAGCAGGGCTTCCGCTGGATTGGTGTTATTGTGCGTTGCAGCGCTGAACAGTTCTGCTTTCGCCATGCATGGCCTGCCTGCAGAAGATCTGTACTCAATGTCCTTGCAGGAACTCATGGAACTGGAGATCAGCAGTTCCACCCTCACCAGTAAAACCCTGCTATCGGTACCGGCCTCGGTTACCGTGTTCACCCGCGACCAGATTCGAGACATGGGCGCCGATTACCTTTACGAGCTGATCAATTTCGTTCCCGGTTTTCAGGCGTTCCGCCAGGGTGCTGATGGCATGCAGTACTTCCACAGTGCCCGTGGTCATCGCACCAGCGTTAAGAGTCGCGAAGTGCTGATTCTGGTTGATGGTGTGCGCATGATCCGGGAAGCCGACAACGGGGAAGCCATCCCCATGCTGTCGCTCTACAATGTGGCCAAGGTGGAGTTCATCCGGGGTCCGGGCTCGGCTATCTACGGCTCGAACGCCTTCCTGGGGGTGATCAATATCGAAACCGTGCGCGGACAGGACGCCGTTCAGGTAGTGGGCGGGGAGCACGGTCGCCGGCAATTCAACGGGGTCTACAGTTTGGCCCATGGGGATGTTGAACTGGACCTGGCCCTCAATAGTTTTGCCGAGGATGGACAAACCTATACGCTGGAAAACATTAATGTAAGCCCGCCGCAGCCGCTGACCGGCAAAGATCCCAGAAAGGGCACCGACTTCCAGTTTAGCGCCAGTGCGGGGGGCTACCGTCTCCAGGGCCTGATTTCCCGGCAGGAGGCTGAGGATTACTATATCGTGGAGCGGGCCGCCTCAGATCTGAATCATTCCTACCATGATGTTGCCTATCTGCAGCTGATGCGTGACCTGGACTGGCAACCCGGTCTGCACACCCGTCTGGAGCTTGGGTATTCCGAGAACGCCTTTAAGCTCAACACCGAAATACGGGGTTTGGGCATCACCCGCACCGACCAGCAGGAAACCAATCTGCAGTTTATCGCGCGCAATGCCTGGCAATATGCCAACCAGAACAGCCTCGAGTTTGGGTTGGAGCTGAGGGAAAGCGATATGTCATCGGTTTACAGTACTCAGGCCCAGGGAGACCTGGAATTCTATCCGGATGTCGAACGCACCATCGCCGGGCTTTACGTCCAGAATCAACGTTATTATGACAGTGGCCTGCAGGTGGTCGTGGGTGGGCGCTACGATGACTACGACGATGTGGGGGATTCCTTCAGTCCCCGAGTCAGCCTGGTCTATCCGGTGTCCCCCCGACATACCGTGAAAGCCTTGTATGGTGAGGCCTTCCGCGCGCCCAATGCAAACGAGCTATATTTGGTGGGCGTTACGCTGGTGGGCAATCCGGATTTAAAGCCGGAAACCATCAAAACCTCCGAGCTGATCTGGATCAGCCTCTGGGGCCATCACAGGCTGACGGTGAACGGTCACTACAATGTCATCGAAGATTCCATCTACAGCACCACCACGTTCTTGAATCGCACCGAGGATGAAGCCTTTTACGGCATGGAAATAGACTATGCTGTGCAGTTGTCGTCCCAGTGGCAGTTGCAAGTCAATGCAACGGCACTGCGCAACCTGCCGGCGTCGGATTATCGCGAGGCTGATCGGCTCTCCTCTTTCATCCTGAATTACCAGAGCGGCCGTTGGAACGTCAACGTCAATGCCAGTTATGCCGGTACGCGGGACATGCAGGTGGGGGCCGACAAGGTGGCGCTGGATGATTACTGGTTGTTGAACAGCAAGTGGATGTACAGGTTCAATCAGCATGCGAACCTGTATATCAATGGACGCAACCTGTTGGATGAAGACTACGGTACACCCACCCGCCTTACGTTACACACCGATGCCATGCCGAATCGGGGGCGGGAACTGATGGTTGGCGTTGAGTTGGGTTTTTAAGCGTTCATGTAAGGGCCCCAGGTATTTCGAAAAGCACCCAAGTATTTAATTGTGTGCCCCGATGTAGTACAACACTCCCCAACCAAGCAGCACTCTGCGCTTGCAGATCAATCAGTGGATAAGGAACACTCTCATGGCATCGGGCTCCCTCCTGGCACTCCTGGACGACATCGCAACCCTGCTGGACGACATTTCAGTGATGTCCAAAGTCGCAACCCAGAAAACTGCCGGGGTGCTGGGGGATGATCTGGCGGTCAACGCTGAGCAGGTCAGCGGCGTGCGGGCCGCCCGGGAGATTCCCGTGGTGCTGGCGGTGGCCAAAGGCTCCATGATCAATAAAGTCATCATCGTGCCCTTGATCCTGGCGCTCAGTTTCTTTCTGCCCTGGCTGATTACACCGCTGTTGGTGGCCGGCGGTTTGTTCCTGTGTTACGAAGGGGCCGAAAAGGTTTGGCACAAGCTGGCGCATCCCCATGACAAGGATCACTCCCAGGCCAAGGCGCTGATCGCCGACAGCAAAGCCGACCTGCGTAAGCTGGAGGAAAAAAAGATCAAGGGCGCCATCCGCACGGATTTTATTCTGAGCCTGGAGATCATCGTGATCGCCTTGAGCACCATGAGCGATTACCCCTTTGCAAAACAGGCGGTGGCCCTGGCATTCGTGGCGTTTGCCATGACCATTCTGGTGTACGGTTTGGTGGCGGCCATCGTCAAGCTGGATGATCTGGGGTTATACCTTTCCAAGGGTAAAGCTCTGGCGGCCCGTGTCGGCCAGTTCCTGTTATGGCTGGCGCCCATGATCATGAAGTTGCTGACCATTGTCGGCACCATTGCCATGTTCCTGGTGGGAGGCGGCATCCTGACCCACAGCGCCGAAGCGGTGGTGGACGTGCATCACCTGATGCAGGCCATCAGCACCGGCCTGGCCTGGCTGGATGCGGTGGTGCCCACCCTGGTGAACGGAGTGATTGGATTGTTCTGCGGTGCGCTACTGGTTGCGGCCCATGGCTTGCTGGCTCCGCTGTGGTCAGGCAAGGGTGCCGCGTCCTGAGTTGGCAGCCTGGATGCGTAGCGTCCGGGCTCAGGTCTGGCTGCGCGCAAAGCCCCATTTCAACGGCCAGTGGATGGCACGGGGCAGCAGCCGTTTAAACCAGTCCCCCAGATAGGAATCCACACCCACCCGCACCCGCATTTGATTGTTCAGTACCGCCTTCACCACCTTGCGCGCCAGCTTCTCGGGCGACATTCCGTAACGTTCCATCAAGCCCGCCAGCTGCAACGTGCTGCCTTTGGCTGTGCCGGAATGTTCTGCGGCGCTGCGCAGAATATTGGTGCTGATGGTGCCCGGATGAATGCTGGTGACGTGAATGTTGTGTACCGCCAACTCGCTGTACAGGCTTTCACTCAGGGATTTTACCGCTGCCTTGGCCAGGCAATAGCTGCTTTGATTCGGCAGCCCGAGAAATCCTGCCAGGCTGGAGGTGTTGATGATGTGAGCTTCATTTTGCTTTTTCAGATAGGGCAAAAAATAATGGCAGCCATAGATCACCCCCCACAGGTCAATGCCCAGAACAAAGTCCATGTCCTGCAGGCTGTGTTGTTCAAAGGTTTTATTGATGGTGACACCGGCGTTATTGAACAGCAGATGGATGGCGCCGTGTTCAGCCTCGATTTGCTGCGGCAGTGCTGCCATGGCATTGCGATCCGATACGTCGCAGCGGTGGGTGCTGATGTGGCAATGGGGTAAGTGCTGCAGTTGCGCGGCGGTGTCCTGCAGGCCGCGTTCGTTGACGTCCACCAGCGCCAGGTGGCAACCCTGCTGCGCAAAGGCCAGCGCCAGGGCACGGCCGATGCCACTGCCGGCGCCAGTGATGACGGCGACTTTGTTCTGGAGGTGTTTCATGGGAGAGGTACCTGTGGTTCTTGTTATTTTATGCAACCAAATATGCAATATAGTTGCATAAATCGTTGAAAACAAGAATCCCGCACCAGGTGTTCTACAATGGGGCGGTGCAGCCTCAACCACCGCGGCAACAAAAAAGCCGAAACCCCGGTGAGGGATTTCGGCTTTTTGTGAGCCTTTCCTGAAACAGAAATGGCTTGAAATTGGTGCCCAGGAGAGGACTTGAACCTCCACGACCGTAAGGCCACTAGCACCTGAAGCTAGCGTGTCTACCAATTTCACCACCTGGGCAGAGGGCCGCTAATTTACGGTCAAAGTGGGGGTCTGTCAACTCCCTGATTCGGAAAAATCGCAAATTTGTTTTGGCATCCGGAGATCTTTCCTTGTAAAAAACCCGCTAAGTACCTAAAGTGCCCGTAAGCACCCGTAACCATAGGAAAAGTGCATGACAAACTGGTCCTGGTCGGACGACCCGAACCGCGACAAAGAAGCCGAAAAATACGACAACCCCGTGCCCAGCCGTGACTTCATCCTGAAGTTGCTTGAAGAACGGGGCAAGCCACTCACCCACCGCCAGATCTGCGCCGAATTTCAACTCCACGACGACGAAGCCATAGAAGCTGTGCGCCGCCGCCTGCGGGCCATGGAGCGTGATGGCCAGTTGCTTTACAACCGGCGAGGGGCCTACGGTGTTGCCGAGAAGATGGACCTGATCAAAGGGGTTATCATCGGGCACCGGGACGGATTCGGCTTTTTAAAACCTGACGATGGCAGCGATGACCTTTATCTCAGTGCCCGCCAGATGCGGTGTGGTTTTGATGGCGACAAGGTATTGGCCCGCCAGAGCGGCACCGATCATCGCGGGCGGCGTGAGGCCACCATCGTCGAAGTGCTGGAACGCAAAACCCAGCGTCTGGTCGGTCGTTATTTCAAGGAAAGCAACATCGGCTTTGTGGCCCCGGAAAACCGCCGCATCAGCCAGGATATCCTGATTCCCGCCGACGATCCCCTCAAAGCCAAGAACGGCCAGTTTGTATTGGTGGAGATCACCCAGTTCCCCAGCTATCGGGGGCAGCCGGAAGGGCGTATCGTTGAGATCATCGGTGACCACATGGCACCGGGCATGGAAATCGATGTGGCCATCCGCAACTACGACATTCCCCACGTCTGGCCTGAGGCGGTGGAGGCAGCGGCCGAGCGCTTCGGCTCCGGGCTGGTGGACAGCGACTACGAAAACCGGTTTGACCTGCGCAAAACCCCCTTCGTCACCATCGACGGTGAGGACGCCAAGGACTTTGACGACGCCGTTTTCTGTGAGAAAAAACGCAGCGGCGGCTGGAAACTGTATGTGGCCATTGCCGACGTCTCCCATTATGTGCACCCGGGGGACCCCCTGGATCAGGAGGCCCGTAACCGCGGCAACTCGGTGTATTTCCCCGAGCACGTGGTGCCCATGCTGCCGGTGAACCTGTCCAATGGCCTGTGTTCGCTGAATCCCCACGTGGACCGCCTGGCCATGGTCTGTGAGATGAGCATCAGCGCCGCCGGCAACGTCAGCCGCTACTGCTTTTACGAAGCCGTGATCTGCTCCCATGCCCGGCTCACCTACAACAAGGTGGGCACCATGCTGCAGGAGCCGGATTCCCTGGAAGGCCAGGATCTGCGCCAGGAATACAGCCAGATCGTGCCACACCTGGAAAACCTGTACGCGCTTTATCATGCGTTCCGTGCCCAGCGGGAAGAGCGTGGCGCCATCGATTTTGAAACCACCGAAACCAAGATCGAATTCGGTGAAGACCGCAAGATCGAAAAGATCGTGCCCACCCAGCGCAACGATGCCCACAAGATCATCGAGGAATGCATGCTGGCGGCCAACGTCTGTGCTGCCAAGTTCCTGCAGAAATACAAACTGCCGGCCCTGTACCGCATTCACGAAGGCCCCAAGAACGAAAAGCTGGAAAACCTGCGTGCCTTTTTGAAAGAGCTGAGCATTCCGTTCATGGCCCGCACCGACCCCAAACCGTCGGATTACCAGGAGGTGTTGGGCAGCATCAAGGAGCGCCCGGACTTCGACCTGATCCAGACGGTGATGCTGCGTTCCATGAACCAGGCGGTGTACTCACCGGAAAACAAAGGTCACTTTGGCCTGGCCTATGGCGCCTATGCCCACTTCACCTCGCCCATTCGTCGTTATCCGGATCTGTTGGTGCACCGTGCCATCCGCTATTTTGTGCGCAGTGGTAAGGAAAGCACCAACGCCAAAAAGACCCCCGGTGCCCCAGTGATCCCGCAACAGCACATTCTGCCCTATGACACCGCCGCCATGGTGGAGCTGGGTGAACAGTGCTCCATGACCGAGCGCCGGGCGGACGAGGCCACCTGGGATGTGATCGGCTGGCTCAAGTGCGAGTACATGAGTGACAAGATCGGTGATGTGTTCAAAGGCATCATCACCGGCGTCACCGGGTTTGGCCTGTTCGTGGAACTGAAGGACATCTACGTGGAAGGCCTGGTTCACGTCAGTTCCCTGAACAGCGATTACTACCACTTTGATGAAGTGCGCCATCGCCTGGTGGGGGAGCGCAGCGGGTTGATCTTCTCCCTCGGGGATGAGGTGACCGTGAGCGTGGCCAAGGTGGACCTGGACGACCGCAAGCTGGATTTTGAGATGTTGGCCGGCGGTAAGCGGCAGCGCTGGAGCAAGGACAACCCCAAACCGGAAGCCACGGCCCGCAAGGGTAAAAAGGCTGACAGCGGCGAGAAAAAGTCCGCCGGCAAAGCCGCCAAAGGCAAGGCTTCCAAGGCTGGCTCATCCAAGGGCGGCACCTCCCGTCATGAAGTGGCCAAGCTGGCGGCGAAGAAATCCCGTAACCAGGCCAAATCCAAGGGAGCCGCCAAATCCGGAGCGAAAGCCAAGTCCGGCGCCAAAGCTGGGACGCCCTCGCCGTCGAAACCAAAACCCAAGGCCAGGAAGAAACGCTAGTCCATGTCCAAAGCAGAATGGTTGTACGGCATTCATACCGTGAGTGCCGTGCTGAACAAACACCCCGACCGGGTACTGGAAATCAAGGTCCAGGAAGGCCGTGATGATCGACGCCTGGAAGCCGTGCTGGGCCAGGCCCGGCAAGTGGGCGTGGCGATCCAGACCGTCAACAAAAAGTCCATGGACCACCAGTTCCAGGAGGCGAACCACCAGGGGCTGGCGGCCCGTTGTCGTCTCTCAGCGGCCCTGGACGAGCACGGTCTGCTCGACCTGCTGGACCGGATTGAAGGCCCGCCCTTTCTCTTGATCCTGGACTCGGTGACTGATCCCCATAACCTGGGCGCCGTGCTGCGCAGTGCGGATGCCGCCGGGGTGCACGCGGTGATCACCACCAAGGACAAATCCGTGGGCCTGACCCCGGTGGTGCGGCGGGTGGCGGTGGGGGCGGCGGAAGTCATGCCCTTTGTCCAGGTCACCAATCTGGCGCGCCTGATGAAGCAGCTGCAGGAGCGTCGCATTTGGATCGTGGGTACTGAGCTGGACGAGACCGCCAATAGTCTCTATCAGTCGGATCTGAAAGGCCCACTGGCCCTGGTGATGGGGGCGGAAGGCCCTGGCTTGCGGCGCCTGACCCGGGAGCACTGCGACCAACTGGTTTATATCCCCATGCAAGGCGATGTGCAGAGCCTCAATGTGTCGGTGGCCGCCGGCGTGTGCCTGTTCGAAGCCCTGCGTCAACGGCAGTCTGTCTAATCAGGCCGTCTCAGGCCTGTGCTCTAGTAAAGCATCTGTTGTTTTTCCGTCGAACCTCCTATAGAATTCGCGATCCCTCGCCCCCTGTGGGTGAGGATTTTCACGTTAGTAAGCATTAACTCCTTGCCTTACCGTTACGTTTCCTGAAGGAAACAGTCGGGAGGCTATAATCCGTAAGGAGATGTCATGAGACATTACGAGATCGTTTTTCTGGTTCACCCTGATCAGAGTGAACAGGTTCCCGGTATGGTTGAGCGTTACAAAGGCCAGATCCAGGAAGGTGGTGGTGTTATCCACCGACTGGAAGATTGGGGCCGCCGCCAACTGGCTTATCCAATTAACAAAATCCACAAGGCTCACTATGTTCTGATGAACATTGAATGCTCCCAGGAAATCCTGGACGAGCTGTCCAGTGCCTTTAAATTCAACGACGCTGTACTGCGCAATATGGTGATTCGGCGCGACGAAGCCGTTGCTGAGCAGTCCATCCTGGCCAAAGCCAACGAGAAAGACCGTGATCGTGGCGACCATGCTCCCCGTAATGAGCGTGTAGAAGACCGTGATGACAGCGAAGAAGAAGAGGAAGAGGCAGAGTCCGACGAGTAATCGGAGCTGCGTGAACCGCTGAGTGGAAATCAATCAACTGGTTCTGAGTGGTACGGTAACGGAAATCAACGGTTTGCGTTACACACCGGCCGGTGTTCCCCATTACAGTTTTATGCTGGAACACCGATCCCGTCAGGAAGAGGCGGGAGCCCCGCGCGAAGTCCTGTGCCGCATCAAGGTGGAGGCACGGGGACAGGAGATCACCTCACAGTGTGAGCATCTGTCTGTCAGCGATCGGGTGCAGGTGACCGGATTTCTGGTCCGGGCCAGCTACAAGGATACCTCCGCAACCCACCTGGTGTTGCACGCTCAGCAAATCGAATTGCGTTAATTGATGGTTAACAGAAATAACAGGAGCCAACCATGGCACGTTTTTATCGTCGCAGAAAATTCTGCCGTTTTACCGCTGAAGGCGTAACCGAGATCGATTACAAAGATCTGGATACCCTGAAGAACTACATCACTGAAACCGGCAAAATCGTACCCAGCCGCATCACCGGCACCAGTGCGAAATACCAACGTCAGCTGGCCCGTGCTGTTAAGCGCGCCCGTGCTCTGGCTTTGTTGCCGTATTCCGATTCACACAAGTAATTGAGCTTGAGCCAGTAGTATGTTGACACTGGCAAAGTGGGTCATGGGCGGGCCCTTTCAGGCGCTCGCCGCAGCTGCGATCCTGGCCTTGTTGCCGGGGTTCGGTTGGGCCTCCGCCGCCATTGTGGCGTTGGTGGCCTTGCGCAAGAACGCAAACGATGTGGCGATCCCGTTCGCGGGCGCCATGCTGGTAGCGGTGCTGGTGCACTGGACCGCCGGGGACATTACCCAGGTGGGCACAGTGTGCGCAGCCCTGGTGGCGAGCCTGGTGCTGGCCAGCACCCGCTCCCTGGCCTGGTCGTTGTTGGCGTTGGGCATCAGTTCCGCACTGTATATTGTGCTGGTACTGAACCTGGCGCCCGCCATGATCAGCAATCTGGTGGATTTGTTTCAGCCCACATTTGATGACTTTGTGGAGCAGTTGAAGGCCGCCAACCCCGAGGCGCAATCGGTGTTCGAGCAGGTGGATGTTCGGCACATCGTGCTGGAGGGGATGGTCTGGGTCACCACGGCAGGTGCGGTTGCCGCTCTGCTGGTGGCGCGCTGGCTCCAGGCCCGCCTTTACAACCCGGGCGGGTTTCGTCGGGAATTCCACAGCCTGCGCTTGATGCCGGCAGTGGCGGGGGTCCTGGCACTGCTGTTGTATCTGGGCCAGAGCTATCCTCCGGCCCGGCTGATACTGCCCTGTGTGGCCATCCCCATGGTGATGGCCGGGCTGGCGCTGGTGCACGGGGTGCTGGGCATGAAGCAGAACAACGGACCGCTGCTGGTGTTCTTTTATGTGGGACTGATACTGACCACCTGGGTGGGCATGATGGTGTTGGTCGCTGCAGCTGTAATGGACAGTTTTGTTGATTTTAGAAATCGAATTCAAAAGAGGTATGAGTGATGGAAGTCATCTTATTGGAAAAAAACCGTAACCTGGGTGATCTGGGTGAAAAGGTTAAGGTACGCGCGGGCTACGGCCGCAATTTCCTGATTCCTCAGGGTAAAGCCGTTCCTGCCACCGAAGCCAACGTAAAGCATTTTGAAGAGCGTCGTGCCGAGCTGGAAAAAGCCGCAGCGGACAAATTGTCAGAGGCTCAGGCCCGTGCCGACAAACTGGTTGAGCTGGGCGCGGTCACCGTGCCTGCCAAATCCGGTGACGAAGGCAAGCTGTTCGGCTCTGTCGGCACCCGTGATATTGCAGACGCGATTACTGCGGCCGGTATCGAAGTGACCAAAGCCGAAGTGCTGATGCCCAATGGTGCCATCCGCTCCACAGGCGACTACGAGATCGACCTGCAGGTGCACAGCGATGTGACTGCAACAGTCAAGGTATCTGTTGTACCGGAATAAGTTGATGACCGCTGCCTGAGCCCCTGTGGCCGCGGTGGTGGTGATCCTCTGGTGACATCAGTCATGCCTGCATGAAACTCTGGCACCCGTCTGTGGTGCCGGAGTTTTGTTGTTTCTGGGATATGACCCCGGCGCATGGGCATAGCCGGTTTGCACTGCCTTGCTGCCCCCCTTACACTTGAGCAAAATCCGACTTCCACCAAAAGTATCGAAGATCCCATGAGTGATTCACCCATTGAGCTGTCGCTGGATGACGACATACAGTCGGCCTCCATTAAAGTGCCACCCCATTCCATCGAGGCCGAACAGTCGGTGATCGGTGGCCTGATGCTGGACAACCGGGCCTTTGATGATGTCTCTGAGATCCTCTCCGATGTGGATTTTTATCGCCGCGACCATCGTTTGATTTATCGCGCCATTGCCCAGCTGGCGGAGCTGTCCAAACCCTTTGATGTGGTGACCCTGGGAGAGGCGTTGGATAACGCCGGCATCCTCGAGGATTGTGGCGGCATGGCCTATCTGGCACAGCTGGCCAAGAACACCCCCAGTGCCAGCAACATCAAGGCCTATGCCGAGATCGTGCGGGAGCGCTCGGTGTTGCGGCAGATGATCACGGTGTCCAATGAAATCGCCGACGCGGCCTTTCATCCCGAAGGGCGCAACGCCACCGAGCTGCTGGATGAGGCGGAGCGCAAGGTGTTCAGCATCGCCGAGCAGGGTGCCAAGCAGGGCGGCCCGGTGCCCATCAACCTGGTCTTGAAGGAAACCGTCGACAAGATCGACGAGTTGTTCAAATCCGACGAGGCCATCATCGGCATTCCCACCGGTTTCAAACAACTGGATGTGACGTTCTCCGGCTTGCGCCCGGGGGCATTGGTGATTGTGGCGGCCCGTCCGGCCATGGGTAAAACCACGTTCTCCATGAACCTGGTGGAAAACGCCTTGATCCGGGCGGGCAAGCCGGTGCTGGTGTTCAGTATGGAAATGCCCTCGGAGCAGATTGTGATGCGGATGCTGGCCTCCCTCGGCCGCATTGACCTGACCCGGGTGACCACCGGCAAGCTGGAGGAAGAGGACTGGCCCCGTTTCAGCTCCGCGGTCAGCATCCTGGCGGAGCAGAAACTCTACATTGACGATTCCGCGGGCCTCAGCCCCACTGAAGTGCGGGCTCGGGCGCGACGGGTGGCGCGGGAGCAGGGGGAGCTCGGACTGATCCTGGTGGATTACCTGCAGCTGATGCAGGTGCCCGGTGCGGAAAGCCGGGTTAACGAGATCTCAGAAATCTCGCGCTCCCTGAAAGGCCTGGCCAAGGAAATGAACTGTCCGGTCATTGCCTTATCCCAGTTGAACCGGGGCCTTGAGCAGCGCCCCAACAAACGTCCGGTGATGTCCGACCTGCGGGAATCCGGCGCCATCGAGCAGGATGCGGACATCATCATGTTTATCTATCGGGATGAAGTGTACAACGAGGATTCGGAAGACAAGGGCATTGCCGAAATCATCGTCGGCAAGAACCGTAACGGCCCCATCGACAAAGCGCGGCTGGCGTTCATCGGCAAATACTCGCGGTTTGATGAGTTGGCGCCGGAATCCTATGGAGATTACTGAGCTTGGGTAGAGGAACCCGGGCCGTCATTGATCTGGCGGCCATGCGCCACAATATGGAACAGGTGCGCCGGCATGCACCCCACAGCAAGGTGCTGGGGGTAGTGAAGGCCGATGCCTATGGCCATGGCCTGCTGCCGGTGGCACGGGCATTGGCCGCCAGCAGCGATGCCCTGGGCGTGGCCACCTTTGAGGAAGGCATGGCCCTGAAGCGTGCTGACATCCAGCGGCCGGTGCTATTGATGGAAGGCGTCTTCAACCCGGAGCAGTTGCAGGTGGCAGCGGAGCACGGTCTCAGCCTGGTGGTGCATCAGCCCTGGCAGCTGAGTATGTTGCTGGAGGCCCGCCTGCCGCAACCGGTAACGGTTTGGCTCAAAGTGGATACCGGCATGCATCGCCTGGGTATGGCAGAGCACGGTTGCGCCCTGTTCTGGCAGCAATTACAGGCCAGTGACAATGTGCGTGAAGTGGTGTTGATGAGCCACTTGGCCTGTGCTGATGAGCCGGAACATCCACTGAACCAGCAACAGGGTGAGCGCTTCCAGCACCTGAAAGCCGCAGTGGCGGCCCGCCAGGCCAGTCTGGCCAACTCGGCAGCCCTGCTGGACCGGGCCGATTTCCAGCATGAGTGGGTGCGACCTGGCCTGATGCTGTATGGGGCGTCGCCCTTTGCCGGTCGCAGCGCCGCCGAGCTGGGTTTGCTGCCGGCCATGCACCTGCAATCCCGCATCATATCCCGCAGCACGGTCGCCGCCGGGGAAAGCGTCGGTTATGGCGCCACCTGGACCGCCACCCGGGCGACGGATGTGGCGGTGGTGGCCATCGGCTATGGGGACGGATACCCCCGTCACCTTGGGCACCAGGCCCAGGTCTTGATCCAGGGCCAGCGTTGTCCGGTGCTGGGGCGGGTCTCCATGGACATGATCACGGTAGATGTGTCTGGCCTGAGCAGTGCCGGCCCCAACACGGCGGTCACCCTGTGGGGGCCGGGGTTGCCGGTGGAAGACGTGGCACGCTGGGCGAACACGGTGAATTATGAGCTGTTGTGCCAGGTCACCGGGCGGGTGGAGCGCCATTATCAGGATGCCGGAGCCCCCTGATGCCGTTGTGGGTGACCCTCTACGTGGCATTGATGGTGGTCTCCCTGCCGGTGGGGGTGTTGATGTTGCGCCGCATCGAGCAGGACTGGCTGCATCCTGTGGGCGGCCTGGTGTCCACCCTGCTCAGTGTGGCCTTTGTCTTTTCTTACTGGATGCCGGACACGGTGCCCTTTCATTCCCCCTCCGTGCTGTTGCTGTTCGCGTTTGTGCTGTTTTGGGATCTGTATTCTCTGAAACGCCTGAAACAGAAACTGCCGGACTATTTTGAAATGTCGGAAGACTCCGAGCTGCAGCCCAATTCCGGGGCCTGGCTGCTGGGTGTCCTGTTGATGGTGCCGGCCTACTACTTCGGTGCGCTGGTGTGCTTGCGGGTGATCAGTTAATGGCGAAAGCAAAAACCCAATTTGTGTGCAGTGACTGTGGCAGTGTGTTCCCCAAATGGGCCGGGCAATGTGCTGACTGCGGGGCTTGGAATACCTTGTCGGAATTCAACCCGGACCGGGGCATGGCGGCCAACCGCGGCGGCAAAACCAGTTGGGCCGGTGAGGCCCGCCAGGTCACCACCATGGCGCAGGTGAATCTGGTGGAGGAACCCCGCACCCCCACGGGGACCGGGGAGCTGGACCGGGTCTTGGGTGGCGGCCTGGTGGATGGCTCGGTGGTGTTGATCGGCGGTGACCCGGGCATCGGCAAGTCCACCATCCTGCTGCAGACAATGACTCACCTGGCCAGCCGCCAGACTGCGCTCTACATTACCGGTGAGGAATCCCTGCAGCAGGTGGCCCTGCGCGCCAAGCGCCTGGATCTGCCCATGGACCAGTTGCGATTGATGTCGGAAACCAGCATTGAAAACATCCTCGCCACCGCCAACCGGGAGCAGCCCAAGGTGATGGTGGTGGATTCCATTCAGACCGTGTACTCCGAAGGGCTCAGCTCGGCGCCGGGAGGCGTATCCCAGGTGCGTGAGTGCGCCGCTGCCCTGGTGCGGTTTGCCAAACAGACGGGCACCGCGCTGTTCCTGGTGGGGCATGTCACCAAAGAGGGCGCCCTGGCGGGACCGCGTGTGCTGGAGCACATGGTGGACAGCGTGCTGTATTTTGAGGGCGAGCAGGACAACCGCTTCCGTATGATCCGGGCGGTCAAGAACCGGTTCGGTGCCGTGAATGAGCTGGGCGTGTTCGCCATGACCGACAAGGGTCTGCGGGAAGTGAGTAATCCCTCCGCCATTTTCCTGTCCCGCTACGAGCAGCCCATCCCCGGCAGCATCGTGATGGTGACCCGGGAAGGTAGCCGCCCGTTACTGGTGGAAGTGCAGGCCCTGGTGGATGACAGTCAGCTGGGCAATCCGCGGCGGGTGGCAGTAGGGCTCGACCAGAACCGGCTGGCCATGTTGCTGGCGGTGCTGCATCGGCACGGCGGGGTGGCCACCATGGGCATGGATGTCTTCGTCAACGTGGTGGGTGGGGTCAAGGTACTGGAAACCGGCTCTGACCTGGCGGTGTTGATTTCGGTGGTGTCCAGTCTGCGCAACCTGGCTCTGGACACCCGCTTGATTGTGTTCGGGGAGGTGGGGTTATCCGGTGAGATCCGCCCGGTGCCCAGCGGTCAGGAGCGCCTGAGGGAGGCTGCCAAGCATGGATTCACCCGCGCCATTGTACCGAAAGGCAATCAGCCCAAGGGGCCCATCGAAGGGTTGGAAGTGGTGGCGGTGTCCCGCCTGGAGCAGGCCCTGGACGCGCTCTGACCTGAAGTACCGGCCTCAGTGCGCTGCAAAGTTCACCAGGGCTTCGATTTCCCGTTCCAGTAAGGCTTCATTGCCGGTGTTCAGCTCCACAATGCGCCGCAGGTGGGATGCGCTGTCCACGTCCATATGATCGCAGGCGATACCCACGTGGTTGTTTTCCAAATGAGCCACGTGGCCTTCCATGCGAATTTCCGTTTCCTCATCGCTGAGCAACAGATACAGCGACACCGGATCGTCCTTTTCCAGGGCGCTGTCTTCCGGTTGCTGCAGCAAGGCCCCCTTCAGGGAAATGTCCAGCAGTTTGGCGGGCCAGTCGTTCTCGCCGCGGGTGAGGCGTGCGCTGGCATCAAAGGCGATGCGTGTAAAGTGGCGTTTTTCTATCATGGCCCTACGCTCTTCTGATTAAGGATGATTCATCTCTTTACAGCATAGACAATCTTTCATAAAACGCCGAAATTGCTGATTTTTCAAGTTGGCAGCGTGGCGTTTTTGTAACGTTGTGAAACGATCGAGTACTTGGTTATTTATTGAATAATACGGCGGCCGAGCATGGGAAAAACATCTAAAAACAACAAATTTTCACTATAAAAAATTTTGATGCTGCGTTAATAATTAAAAGATGAAAGTGTCATAGGTTTAAGGGAATATTCGGCGAACGGACCGGCCAACGCATGGTTTCACATCTCTGAAAAGAATTTGCTGTAGAGGTATGGGGTTATGAGAACAACATCCACATCAGAAGATACCCAGTACGTCGATGATATCGATGAGGAAATGATGGATGACATTGACGGCGAAATTGAGCAGCGCCTGGAATCGAAAAGCAAACGTTCCGGTGATTATCTGCGCAAGATCGAGGCATTAATGGAACAGCGTCGCCTGAAACACGACCTGGATGATTACGACGACTGGGGCGATATCGACGACGAATAACGCCATCGGACATAAAAAAACTGCCGGATCAGCCGGCAGTTTTTTTATCGGGTGAGTACTGGCCGTCGCTGGCGTTTAGCTCAGCTTTTTATACTTCAGGCGCTTGGGCTGCACGGACTCTTCCCCATATTTCTTCTTCTTGTACGCTTCATACTCAGTGAAGTTACCTTCGAAGAATTCCACCCCTTCCTCACCTTCAAAGTCCAGAATGTGGGTGGCAATCCGGTCCAGGAACCAGCGATCGTGGGAAATCACGATGGCGGTGCCGGCATAGGTCAGCAGCGCCTCTTCCAGGGCCCGCAGGGTTTCCACGTCCAGGTCGTTGGTGGGTTCGTCCAGCAGCAACACGTTGCCGCCCTTGCGCAGCAGTTTGGCCAGGTGTAAGCGGTTACGCTCACCGCCGGACAGCTCACCCACCCGCTTCTGTTGATCGGAGCCCTTGAAGTTGAAGCGCCCCACATAAGAGCGGGACGGCATTTCAAACGAGCCCACTTTGATGATGTCCAGGCCATCAGACACCTCTTCCCAAACGGTTTTGTCGCCGTCCAGTTCATCTCGGGATTGATCCACGTAGGCCAGGTCCACGGTTTCACCCAGGTGCACTTCGCCCTTGTCCGGCTGCTGCTCACCTACGATCATGCGGAACATGGTGGTTTTACCGGCGCCGTTGGGCCCGATGATGCCGACGATGGCACCCTTGGGAATGGTGTAGCTGAGATCGTCGTACAGCACCCGGTCATTGAAGGCTTTGGTGACGTTGCGGAATTCAATGACGTCATCCCCCAGCCGTTCTGCCACCGGAATAAACAGCTCCTGGGTTTCGTTACGCTTTTGTGCTTCCTGGCTCGACAGCTCCTCAAAGCGGGCCATGCGGGCCTTGCTCTTGGCCTGACGGCCCTTGGCATTGGAGCGTACCCATTCCAGTTCCGCCTTGATGGCTTTCTGGCGCGAAACCTCTTGCTTGGCTTCCTGGGCCAGGCGCTCGTCCTTCTGCTCCAGCCAGGAGGAGTAGTTGCCTTTCCAGGGGATGCCATGACCGCGATCCAGTTCCAGAATCCATTCGGCGGCGTTATCGAGGAAGTAACGGTCGTGGGTGATGGCCACCACGGTGCCTTTATATTCGTGCAGGAAGCGCTCTAACCAGGCCACGGATTCCGCGTCCAGGTGGTTGGTGGGTTCGTCCAGCAACAGCATGTCCGGGCTGGACAACAGCAGGCGGCACAGGGCCACCCGGCGTTTCTCACCCCCGGACAGTTTGCTGACGTCGGCTTCCCAGGGGGGCAGGCGCAGGGCGTCGGCGGCGATTTCCAGGGTACGCTCAATGTCCCAGCCGTTGCAGGCGTCAATCTTGTTCTGCAACTCAGCCTGCTCCTCCAGCAGCGCATTCATTTCGTCGTCGGACATGGGTTCGGCGAACTTCATGCTGATTTCGTCAAAGCGGGTCATTACGTCCTTGATTTCACGGATGCCCTCTTCCACGTTGCCGCGCACGTCCTTGGACTCGTCCAGCTGGGGTTCCTGGGGCAGGTAACCGATGTTGATGCCGGTGGCGGGGCGGGCTTCCCCATCGAACTCTTTATCCACTCCTGCCATAATGCGCAGCAGCGTGGATTTACCGGCTCCGTTCAGACCCAGCACGCCGATTTTGGCGCCGGGGAAGAAGGACAGGGAGATATCTTTGAGGATTTCACGTTTCGGGGGTACCACTTTGGATACCCGATGCATGGTGTATATATATTGCGCCATAACAGGAAAGTTACTAGTCATTTGTCGGTGGGAATTGTGGCGTACGCTACCCCAATTGTGAGCCTGATGCAAACCACGCCGACAGAGCTGTGGCGGGGGCTGGCGTGCCCCCAAATGAGGCAGTGTAAACAACAATGGTAGGAGTCTGTGTGAGACCGGGTAAAGGGTTTGGACTGAGCGTGGTGGTGGGCCTCGTGCTCTGGCTGTGGGCGCTGCCGGGCCTGGGGCAATTGGGGGTGGGTGTGGCGGCCCCTGCGGAGGAGACCTCCCAGGTGGAGGCGGTGAGCAAAGAGCTGGATCTGTTGAAAAAAGAACTGACTGAACAGCAGAGCATCACTGCATCCCTGGAGCAGAGTATTCAGGCAGTGAAAAACGACATACAGGCGGCGCCGGGGCTGGCGGATCAGCTGCGCAAAGAGATCAAACAACTGGAACAGCGTTCGGGGCAGGGGTTGCGACCCAAGGCGGACAACGGGCTGGACAATGCCATTGCCCTGCTGGAAGCCCAGGCCAAGGCCCTGCAGGAAAGCCTGTCGTACGTGCTGGCGCAAATCGGCGAGCAACAATCCCTGCCCAGCCAGGCCCGGGAGGAGGTGAAAGCTGCCCAAAAACAGGCCCAGGATCTGGAGCAAAAGCAGCGGGACCAGCAGGCCGGCCCCAAGAATGAATCCGTCAAAGCCCTGCAGGCCGGCTTGTTGAAGCAGCAATTGACCAACGCCAATCTGCGCAAGGCCCTGGCCCAGAATCGCCTGGAGGGGTATCAAAAGCTGCTGGATCTTTACACGGTGAATCGCGATCTTTTGTTCATGCGTATGGAAATGCTGAAGTCGGCATTGGAAATGCTGCGCAAGGAACGGGACGAGAAACGCCTGCAGACGGCAGGTGAGCATCAGGACAGCAGTGTCATTCTGCAAGGGGAGTATGCGCAACTGCCCCCGATTCTGGCGGAGGAGCTAAAGGAAAATCAGCGGTTGAAGGACCTGCTGGTGACCCGCACCGCCGACCTCAATCAGGCCACCGATGATTTGGTGGCTGGCAAGCAGGAACTGCAGGACATCCGTTACCGTTTTGAAGTGGCCAAACAGCAGTTGGAGCTGACGGCCTATCATCAATATGTAGACGACTACCTGTTGCGTCAGCGGCAATTACTGCAGGCCAAGATCCGCGAGCAGGAAGCCAGCACCACGCTCCACGAGGACATCTCCCGGGCCCGGCTGGAGCAGTTCAAACTGGACGAAAAGCTGCATGGGGTGCGCACCGAAACCGCCCGGCGTCAATCCATCGAGACCCGCCTGGCGGATGCGGTTGTGGCGTCCGGCCAGCTCCAGGAAGACCTCAACCGAATTTATGAAAGCCGGGCCACCCTGCTGACCAAATTGGTGGAGGTCAATGCCGAGTATGTGGTGAGCCTCACCAATCTGGAGTTGCTGCACGGGGATCAACTTCAGGAACGCCGTCAATTCTATGAGCTATTGAATAAGAAGCTGTTCTGGCGCCGCAGCGCCACACCGCTGGACTGGAACTGGGTGTCGTTGTTACCCGGCAGTATCCGCTGGTTCGCCATGGAACAGCCCTGGACCGAGCCGTTCAGGGTCTGGTACCAGTGGTTGATTCAGCCCATCTATCCACTGCTGGCCCTGCTGGTGATCGCGGGGGTTTATGCGGGCGGACGGCGCAAGGTGATCCAGCGCCTGGAATACGGCACCCAGAAGATCGGCAACGTCACCAAGGACCGCTTCCGTTACACCCTGGAAAGCCTGTTGGGCACCGTTCTGCTGACGTTGCCGGTTCCCTTTACCCTGCTGGTGCTGGCGTATCCGTTATTGGCCAGCAATGATACCTCGCTGTTTGGCCTGGGTGTGGGTTCCGCCCTGCTGGTACTGGCCCGCTGGCTGTCATTGATTGAGTTCATTCGCCATCTGGTAGGGCCCAACGGTCTGGCGGTGCAGCATTTTCGCTGGCGAACTTCGGCCATCGCCGCGGTGCAGCGCTGGTTGCCGTTGCTGTACCTGCAGTTACCCTGTGCCTTCATCTTCATTGTGGTCTGGCGGGAGGGGGATGACTTCCATTCCGGCATTCTGGGCCGGGCCGCGTTCCTGCTGGTGGCGCTGTTGTTTGTGTTGTTCTGCGCCCGCATGTTCAGCCCCCGCCTGGGCATCACCCAGCAGGAAGGTGGCAAAAGCCAACACTGGTATCAGCGTTGGAATCGGGGGCTGTTCTGGGTCTGTGTGCTGATTCCGGCGTCCCTGGTGGCACTCTCGGTACAGGGTTACAGTTTCAGTGCCATGGAAATCATGGTGTTGATGTACCAGACCATCACCTACGGTTTTTTCATCTTCATATTGGAACAGGTGCTGATGCGCTGGTTTGCGGTGCTGGAGCGCAAGCTGGCCTACGCCCGCGCGATTGAAAAGCGGGACGCCCAGCGTAAAGCCAAAGAGCAGCAGGAGGCGGCCGGAGAATCCGGTGAAGCGGTTCCCGAGCTGGAGTTGCCGTCCCTGGATGTGGCCACGATCAGTGAGCAGAACCGGGCGCTGCTGCGGGTGGTGGCGTTCTCCCTGTTTGCCGTGGTCTGTTATCTCAGTTGGCAGGACTTCTTCCAGGCAATTCAGATCTTCCAGGAAATCGAACTCTGGACGTACACCGTTGCCAGCGATACTGGCGTGGAATCCAAGACCGTCACCCTGGAAACGCTGCTGGCGGTGTCCCTGGCGGTGATGATCAGTTATGTGGGTGTGAAAAACCTGCCGGGTCTGATCGAGGTGCTGATTCTGCAGCGGCTGAAAGTGGATTCCGGTATCCGCTTTGCCATCACCACCACCGCCCGTTACCTGGTGATTACCGCCGGGGTGATGATCATCTCCGGCATGATTGGCCTGGACTGGAGCAAGCTGGGCTGGCTGGTGGCGGCCCTGGGGGTGGGGTTGGGGTTCGGCTTGCAGGAGATTTTCGCCAATTTCATCTCCGGTCTGATCATCCTGTTTGAGCGCCCCATCCGCATCGGCGATACCGTCACCATCAACGAGTTGAGCGGTACCGTGAGCCAGATCCGCATGCGCGCCACCACCATTACCGATTGGGACCAGAAAGAACTGATCATTCCCAACAAGACCTTCGTCACCAACCAGTTCATCAACTGGACCCTGAGCGACAGCACCACCCGGGTGGTGATCAAGGTAGGGGTGGCCTACGGCAGCGATACGGACCTGGTGGCCAAAACCCTGCTGGAGATTGCCCAGGCCAACCCCATTGTGCTGAAAGAACCGGCGCCGTCGGCCTTCTTCCTGGGTTTTGGCGCCAGCTCCCTGGACTTTGAGTTGCGTGGCTTTGTGGCCAATTTCTCCAAGCGCCTGGTGCTGATCCACGAGCTGCATACGGCCATCGACAAGCGCTTCCGGACGCTGGGTATCGAGATCGCCTTCCCGCAGCTGGACCTGCATGTGAAGCATCTGCCCAAGCCAGACTAACCTGATTCGGAAAACATGAAGAAAATTGATGAAGTCCGGCGGGAGTTTCATGTGCCCAGGGGCGGGGTTTTATGTACAATACCGCCCTCATTTAGGCCGCTCCATAGGCCAAGTATTGTTAGTTTAGTATCCAGTTAGCCAGTGAAATGCGGGAGAGACCATGTTTTCAGCCGATATGAATATTGCCGATTTTGATCCCGAGTTGTGGGAAGCCATGGAGGCTGAAAAGCAGCGCCAGGAAGAACACATCGAGTTGATCGCTTCCGAAAACTACACCAGTCCCCGCGTGATGCAGGCTCAGGGCTCTGTGTTGACCAATAAATACGCGGAAGGCTATCCCCACAAGCGCTACTACGGCGGCTGTGAGTACGTCGATATCGCTGAAGAGCTGGCCATCAACCGGGTGAAGGAACTGTTTGGTGCCGACTACGCCAACGTGCAGCCCCATTCCGGTTCCCAGGCCAACGCGGCAGTGTACATGGCCCTGCTGAACCCCGGTGACACCGTGCTGGGCATGAGCCTGGCCGAGGGTGGCCACCTCACCCACGGTGCCAAAGTGAATTTCTCCGGCAAAATGTACAGCGCGGTGCAATACGGTCTGAACCACGCCACCGGCGAAGTGGACTATGACCAGGTGGCTGAGCTGGCCCGTGAGCACAAGCCGAAAATGATTCTGGCGGGCTTCTCCGCTTATTCCCGCACCATGGACTGGCAGAAGTTCCGTGACATTGCCGATGAAGTGGGCGCCTACCTGATGGTGGACATGGCCCATGTGGCCGGTCTGGTGGCGGCCGGTGTATACCCCAACCCGGTGCAGATCGCAGACGTCACCACCTCCACCACCCACAAAACCCTGGGTGGCCCCCGTGGTGGTATCATCCTGGCTCGCAAGAACGAAGAGCTGGAAAAGAAACTGAACTCCGCCGTATTCCCCGGTGGCCAGGGTGGCCCGCTCATGCACGTGATAGCGGCCAAGGCGGTGTGCTTCAAGGAAGCCATGAGCGACGAGTTCAAGGCCTATCAGAAGCAGGTAGTGGTGAACGCCCAGGCCATGGCCAATGTGTTCATCGAGCGTGGCTATGACGTGGTGTCCGGTGGCACCGACAACCACCTGTTCCTGCTGTCCTTGATCAAACAGGACATCACCGGTAAGGATGCGGATGCCGCCCTGGGTAAGGCCTTCATCACCGTGAACAAGAATGCAGTGCCCAACGACCCCCGCTCTCCGTTCGTGACCAGCGGCCTGCGCATCGGCACCCCGGCGGTTACCCGACGTGGCTTTGGGGAGGCGGAAGTGAAAGAACTCGCCGGCTGGATGTGCGATATCCTGGAAGACCTGAACAATGAAGAGCTGATCGCCCAGGTGCGTGAAAAGGTCAAAGCGGTCTGCGCCAAGTATCCGGTGTACGGCCAGTAATCTCGGTAATATTATTGTCTGGTAAGCACTGGGCAGTAAAAAAATAAAAAACGGCACTCATGTGCCGTTTTTTATTTGCCGTAGAATAAATTGTCCAGACTGTGACTTCGCTTGCGCCGAAAGCGTGCACCATTTAAAGAAAATGCCTCTACTGACCGGCACCCTGGTTCTTCCTTTCATACACTGAGTACAGCCGGATTTTACTGCGATCAACCACTCATGGTCTGTAATCGCTGTAATTCATTCCCTTCGCACATTTAGGGATTTTTTACTCAACACAAGGAAGCCATCATGAATAAGATCAGCTGCGCTTTAATCGGGGCGTCATTGGCGCTGTCCAGTCAACTGGTACAAGCGGACTCTACCTATCAGTATGAAATCATTATGCCGGGGCACTATTACCAGCCCCTGTATCCCAACCTGAATCTGAACGAGCTCAATAAAATCTCAGTACAGGCCGTTAAAAAAGACTTCAATCCGGAAATGGAACTGGAACAGATGACCCTGGATTTTCAACACGCGACCGACCTGGTGGTGAAGAATTTCTCCCGCGATGGCAATGTGTATCGCGCCATTGTCGATGATGCCTGGGTGTACAAACAGGTTTTGGTGGAAGTGCATGCCATGGAGCCCATCAGTAATCACTCCAATATGGAAATCAGGCTGTTTGTGGTGGAACAGAACAGCAATCTGGACCAGCCATCCCAAAGCTTCGGCATGGAAACCTTCCAGGCCCATGGTAATTTGATGGATATTACCCCAAATCCCCTGGCGGATGAGACGTCGCTGACGGTGGGCGGCAAAAATCTGCAGTTAAAACTGTACCGCAACCCCACCGACGTGATCACGCCCATGTACGGCAATTATGGTTTCAAGATAGAAGCAGACTGGATGGGGCATGGCAATCGTGTATTTGCGATTCCCGCGCCGTTTGGCCCAATGGATGCGGATCAGTTTGATGCTGTGTCATTGCAGATTGAGTCCTTCCCCATCAGTCCAACCGAGATGGATTACCAGATCGCAGTGCACTATGTGGATAAATTCGGTTACCCCAATTCGACGCCGTTAATGCCATTGCAGGATTACTTGATGCAAGTGTTCCCCGGCGCCACCTATCCCTAACGTAATCTACTCCAGGGGCAGTGCTGAAAAGGTGGATTGATTGCGCCCGTTTGCTTTGGACCGGTAAAGATTTTCGTCCGCCAATTTCAGCAGTGCCTCCATGTCCGTGCTTTGGGTGGGCACACAGCAGGCCAGACCGATGCTGACGGTAACGATGTCGGCGGTATTGGAGACCTGGTGTGGCATGTGCGCGGTACGCACGGCGGCCAGGGTCCGCTCGCCGATTTTTTTCAGCACGTCGATGTTGGTTTGCGGATAGATCACGACGAACTCCTCCCCGCCATAGCGGGCCGCCAGTTCCGCCGCCCGCTTGGCCTGGGCGCCGATGATGTCAGCGATGGTTTTGATGCAGGTGTCGCCCTGCTGGTGCCCGTAAAAATCGTTGTACTTTTTGAAGTGGTCAATGTCGATGAACATGACCGCGATCGGCGTGCTGTAACGCTGGGCGCGGCGCCACTCCCGCTCATACACCATATCGAAGTAGCGCCGGTTGGCCAGCCCGGTGAGTCCATCTTCCCGGGACATCTTTTCCATGGCCCGGGCCATCTCCTCGCTGTTCTGCTTTTCCAGCTCCAGCAAGCGGGATTGCAGATACACGGTGCGGTTCCGGTGTTCCGCCAGATACGCCATGATCATGCCCATCAGGTTGGCGCCAGTGAACATTTCATGGAACACCAGCCAGTCCAGTTGCAGATCAGCCACCAGCGCATAGGTCAGGCTCACCACCCCCGCCAGCCAGCTGCCGATGCAGGCGGGTATGAAACGCAGTCCCAGGGAGGTGTAGGCGATGATCACCACATACAGGGTGCCAATCTGGGCGATGTCCTTGATGATGGGGTTGTCGAGATAGTAGGGGCCGATGATGGTCATGGTGATGCCGCCACAGGCGCAGAGGGCGGCATAGTACTGGTGCCAGGGGTCGAGCCGGGAAATGAACGCACAGCCACCCCCGACCACGACGAAAACGCCCACCGCCAGATGCAGGTAAGGCCAGATGCCCAGGGTGTCGTTGGGGATCAGGGCGAAGATGCCGATCCCTAACAGCGCATAAATGGCAAAGACATAGGCGATGTTACGGCGCAGGGTCAGAATGGCCTGACTCAGGTGTTGCTGCTGATACGCCTGTTCCAGTTCAGCGGGAAAGTGCAGCTTGGGGAATCCACTGTGTAAAACGGCCTGGATTTGCTGCAGGGTCTGGTTGGGCAAGGCGTCGCTCCCGGCTTTTTGATGCGCTTACCCTAACCTTAGCACTCTATGGGCAGCATGGCAGCCGGGGGCCTGGGGAATCAGGCCACCTGCACCGCCTGCTCTGCCAGTGCGTTGTTGACCGCAGCCACGATGGCATTCATGGACGCCAGCAGGGTGTCCTCGTGGATGGCGGCACCCTGATAGCGGCCGCCCAGGCAATGTACCTGCACCGCGGCGGCGGCCTGGCTCTCGGTGGAGTGCTGCAGGCTGTGCTCTTCATAGTCCAGCACATCCAGGTTCAGGCCGAAGTGCTGATTCAAACCGTTGCAAAAGGCAGACAGGGCGCCATTGCCGATGGCGTCGACACTGACCAGCTCACCCTTGTACTCCACCACAAAGTTGATCTGTTCGTTCTCAATATGCTCCAGGCGATAGGATTTCACCGCCATGGGGCTTTGCACCATGAAATGTTGCTGGAACAATGCCCAGATCCGATGCGAGGAGATCTCCCCGGCGCTCTGCTCCGCGTCCCCCTGCACCACTCGGCTCAAGGCAATCTGCATCCAGCGGGGCAGCACGATGCCGTGATCTTTTTCCAGCACAAAGGCCACGCCGCCTTTGCCGGACTGGCTGTTGATGCGCACCACCGCCTCATAACTGCGGCCCAGGTCCGCCGGATCGATAGGCAAATAGGCGACATCCCACAGATCCTGCGGTTGGCGTTTGGACAGGCACTTGCGGATGGCATCCTGATGGCTGCCGGAAAAGGCGGTGTAAACCAGGTCGCCGGCGTAAGGGTGACGGGGATGCAGTTGAATCTTGGTGACGTCCTGCACCACGGAGATGATTTCATCCATGCCGGACAAGTCCAGCTCCGGGTCCACGCCGCGGCTGTATAAATTCATGGCCATGGTGACGATGTCCATGTTGCCGGTGCGCTCGCCGTTGCCCAATAAGGTGCCTTCCACCCGGTCGGCGCCAGCCATCACGCCCAGTTCGGCGGCAGCCACACCACAGCCCCGGTCATTATGGGTGTGCAGTGACACGATGACGTTTTCGCGCTGGCTCACATGGCGGCAGAAATATTCAATCTGATCCGCATACACATTGGGGGTGGTCATTTCCACGGTGGCGGGCAGGTTGATGATGACTTTGTTGTCTGCACTGGGTTGCCAAACGTCGATCACGGCATTGCAGATCTCAGTGGCGAAATCCGGTTCGGTACCGCTATAGCTTTCCGGTGAATACTGAAACTGCCATTGGGTATCCGGGTGCTTCTCCGCTTCGGACTTGATCAGGCGGGCGCCCTGCACGGCGATGTCCACGATGCCGGCTTTATCCAAACCGAACACCTGCTCCCGCTGTACGGGGGAGGTGGAATTGTACAGATGCACAATGGCTTTTTTGGCCCCCTGCAAGGCTTCGAATGAGCGCTGGATCAACTCCGGACGGGACTGGGTGAGCACCTGGATGGCGACGTCGTCCGGCACCATGCCGTCCTCGATGATGTCCCGCACAAAGTCGAAATCCGGTTGCGACGCCGCCGGGAACCCCACCTCGATCTGCTTGAAGCCCACTTTCACCAACAGGGCAAACAGTCGCTTCTTCTCCGCCACTGTCATGGGCTCGATCAGCGCCTGGTTGCCGTCCCGCAGGTCCACACTGCACCAGGCGGGGGCCTGGCTGATGACCTGGTTGGGCCAGGTGCGGTCGGTCAACTGGATGGGCAAATAGGGCATGTATTTGCGATGGTCGAAGGACATGGTGGAGCTCCGTAAAGGTTGTGCCTGGGGATTGCGAATGAAAGAGGTCTGGCCCGGGCCTGGGGTGAATTGCCTTGCCAACATCTGCCGGGTAAGCAGGGGGTCCACTACCGGCTGAGTTGCCTTGTGAGCTTCTCTGGGGTGGTGGATACGGGCGGCGACCTGATGCAACACAGTCTATGGCATCAGGCGGGAAATAAGATTGCGAAAATAGCGTTGTTTTTGGTTTTTGGAAGAATATAATTCCAAATGTATTATTAATATTGAATTATTATTGTTTGTTGGGGGAAAGGTCAGCAATGGACAAGTACGATCAGCGCATATTGGAAGAGATTCAGGCCGATGGCCGCATCAGCAACCAGGATCTGGCGGAACGCATTGGCTTGTCCCCCAGCCCCTGCCTGCGACGGGTGCGCCAGCTGGAGGAGGACGGGCTGATCGATCGCTATGTTGCACTGCTGAATCCGGACAAGCTGGGCCTGAAAATGACCGCCCTGATTCAGATCTCGATGGATAAGCACACGCCGGAGCGCTTTGCCCACTTTGAAGAGCAGGTGGCCGGTTTCCCCGAGGTGCAATCCTGTTATCTGATCACCGGGCAAAGCGCGGATTACCTATTGAAAGTGGTGGTGCGGGATATGGATCACTTCCAGGCTTTCTTGCTGGGCAAGCTCACCCGTATTGAAGGGGTGTCCGGAGTGCATTCGAGCTTTGTGATGCGCAAAGTGGTGGATAAAACCGCCATTCCCATATAGGTATATGTTGCCCATGTAGGTATATTTTGCGGTATGATTCGCCCACTTTACTGACCCGGCTACACTGATCCATCCACAGGAATTTCCATGCATTGCCCATTCTGTAACGCCGATGACACCAAGGTTATTGATTCCCGCCTCGTCGCAGAGGGCAATCAGGTGCGCCGCCGCCGGGAATGCCTGGCCTGTAATGAGCGTTTTACCACCTACGAAAGCGCCGAGTTGTTGATGCCCAAGGTGGTGAAGTCCGACGGTACCCGCGAGCCGTTTGACGAGAATAAGCTCAGGAGCGGCATCCAGCGGGCCCTGGAGAAGCGTCCGGTGGCGGTGGAGCAGGTGGAGGCCGCGGTCACCAAGATCTGCCACAAGCTGCGGGCCACCGGCGAGCGGGAGCTGCCGTCACGGGTTATCGGAGAAGAGGTCATGGAGGCCTTGCGGGAGCTGGACCAGGTGGCCTATGTGCGTTTTGCCTCCGTCTACCGGGACTTCCAGGACATCAGCCAGTTCTCCGACGAGATCGCCCGCCTGCAGAAAAACGGCAAAATCAACAGCGTTAAATAGTCCAGCTGCTGTGGTATACTCTGCGGCCGAATTTTCAGGTAGTGGCCCTATTCCATGACCGCAGCGCTCTTTACCCGTACCGATCACCAGCATATGGCCGAGGCAATCCGGCTGGCGTGGCGTGGTCTGTATACCACTCATCCGAATCCACGGGTGGGCTGCGTTTTGGTGAAGGACGGCCGAGTGGTGGGGCGGGGCTGGCATCAGGTCGCCGGTGAGGGCCATGCCGAAGTCAATGCCCTGCGTGAGGCGGGCACCGAGGCCCGCGGCGCTACTGCCTATGTTTCCCTGGAACCCTGCAGCCATCATGGCAAGACCCCGCCCTGTGCCGAAGCCCTGATTCAGGCCGGTGTGGCCCGGGTCATCAGCGCCATGGAAGATCCCAATCCCCAAGTGTCCGGTCGCGGCCATCAACGGCTCCAGGCGGCCGGCATTCAGACTGCCTGCGGTTTGCTGCAGGATCAGGCAGAACGCATCAATCCTGGTTTCAACAAACGCATGCGTACCGGCCTGCCCTGGGTTTTGGTTAAATCCGCCATGAGTGTGGACGGCCGCACGGCCATGGCCAGTGGGGAAAGCCAGTGGATAACAGGGGCCGCTGCCCGTGCTGATGTGCAACGCCTGCGGGCTCGCTGTGAAGCCATTGTCACCGGCGTGGACACCGTGATTGCCGACGACGCTGCGTTGACGGTGCGCCCGGAGCTGTGGCCCGAGGCTCTGGCCGGTGACGATAACCTGGCGGGCTGGAGCTGGCCTGTGGGTTTTGCCCCCATCCAGCCCTTGCGGGTGATTGTGGATTCCCACTTGCGTACCCCGGTGACGGCCAGCATCCTGGCCCAGCCTGGCCACACCCTGATTGCCTGCACCCGGCCTGATTCTCAGAAAATCCAGGCCCTTGAGGCCGCCGGAGCGGAAGTCATAACGCTGCCGGAGGCAGAAGGGCGGGTGGATCTGCGAGAGCTGTTACAGGCACTGGCCCGGCGCGAGGTAAATGAAGTGCTGGTGGAGGCCGGTGCGGTGCTGGCGGGAGCCTTCGCCCAGCGCCAGTTAGTGGATCAGTGGGTCTGTTATATGGCCCCCAAGCTCATGGGCAGCAGTGCCCGGCCGGTGCTGGATTTCAGCGTTGAGTCCATGAGTGACGCCCGGGAACTACACTTAACGGACCTGCGCCAGATCGGCCAGGACATTCGTATGACCTATAGCTGGAGACCTTGAAATGTTTACGGGGATCATTGAAGCGGTGGGCCGGATTGCCAACATGGAAGCCAAGGGCGGGGACATGCGCCTGCGCATCCAGACCGGCAAGCTGGACCTGGGTGATGTGAAGCTGGGGGACAGCATTGCTGTTAACGGTGTGTGCCTGACGGTGATCGATCTGCCCGGGGACGGGTTCTGGGCCGACGTATCCCTTGAGACCCTGAACCATACCAGCTTCAGCCAGTTGAAGACCGGTTCCCCGGCAAACCTGGAGAAAGCGCTGACCCCCACCACCCGTTTGGGCGGGCATCTGGTGTCCGGTCATGTGGACGGTCTGGGTGAGATTGTGTCCCGTGCCGAAGACGCCCGCTCCATTCATTTCAAGGTGAAAGCACCGGACGAGCTGGCCAAGTACATCGCCCACAAAGGCTCCATCTGTGTGGACGGGATCAGCCTGACGGTGAATGCGGTCAGTGGTGCCATATTCGATTTGAACATCGTGCCCCATACTGTGCAGGAAACCACGGTTGGGCAATGGCAGCCCGGCGTGAAAGTGAACCTGGAAGTGGACGTGATTGCCCGCTATCTGGAGCGCATGCTGCTGGGCGACAAAGCGGCGGACCCCAAAGCCGGTGGTGACATCACCATGAGCTTTCTGGCGGAAAACGGTTTTTTAAAGTAAGGCTTGATATATGCAATTGAACACAGTTGAAGAGCTGATTGAAGACATTCGTCACGGCAAGATGGTGATCCTGATGGATGACGAAGACCGTGAAAATGAAGGTGATCTGGTGATGGCTTCCACCATGGTGCGGCCGGAAGACATCAACTTCATGATCAAACATGCCCGCGGCCTGGTGTGCCTCACCATGACCCGCGACCGGTGCCAGCAGTTGAACCTGCCGTTGATGGTGTCCGGCGCCAACGGCTCCCAGTTTGGCACCAACTTCACCCTGTCCATCGAGGCGGCGGAAGGGGTTTCCACCGGTATCTCCGCAGCCGATCGCGCCCGCACCGTGCAGGCGGCGGTAGCACGGGATGCGAAACCCTCCGACATCGTACAGCCGGGCCATGTGTTCCCCATCATGGCGCAGCCCGGTGGGGTGTTGCGGCGTGCCGGGCACACGGAAGCCGGTTGCGATCTGGCGCGTCTGGCGGGGTTGGAGCCGTCTTCTGTGATTGTGGAAATCATCAACGAAGACGGCACCATGGCCCGGCGCCCGGATCTGGAAAAGTTCGCCCAGGAACACGGCCTGAAAATCGGTACCATCGCTGACCTGATTCACTACCGCACCGTCAACGAGCGCACGGTGGAACAGGTGCGGCGGGAATCCCTGCCCACCCAATACGGCGATTTTGACCTGGTCTTGTTCAGGGACCTGATCGATGGCCAGAAGCATGTGGCGCTGGTGAAAGGGGATGTGAGCAAAGTGGATGCACCCTTTGTGCGGGTGCACGTGGCCGACCCGCTGCGGGATCTGATGATGGCCGTAAAGGAAAAGTCCAGTGGCTGGAACCTGTCCAAATCCCTCAGCTTTTTGGGCGCGCATACTGAGCCGGGCGTGGTGCTGCTGTTGGGGGACTCCTTTGAGAGTCACAACATCGAAGACCTGGTGGACGGTTTCTTCTCCGGTCGCAGTCCGGCCCGCCCCACCACCGGCGATGGCACCGGCATCTATCGTACCATCGGTACCGGTTCGCAGATTCTGCGGGATCTGGGGCTGAGCAAAATGCGCCTGTTGAGCTCGCCCATGCGGTTCAACGCCCTGTCCGGGTTTGATCTGGAAATTGTGGAGTACGTCGAAAGCGACGTAACCCAGTAACATCTTTTAAATTACGAAATTGATTGGGAAAAGGTAACAACATGACAAACGTAACCGTAGTGGAAGGTGATTTTCGCGCAACCGATGCCAAGTTCTCCATCGTGGTGGCCCGCTTCAACAGTTTTGTGGTGGAAAGCCTGTTAACCGGCGCCATCGATGCCCTGGTGCGTCACGGCGTGGCAGAAAAGAACATCGAAGTGATTCGTGTGCCTGGCGCGTTCGAGCTGCCTTTGGCGGTGAAGCAGGTGGCCCACAAACGCAAGCCCGACGCCATCGTGGCCCTGGGTGCGGTGATCCGCGGTGGTACGCCGCATTTTGATTATGTGGCTGGTGAATGTACCAAGGGTGTGGCCAATGTGATGCTGGACACCGATGTGCCCATCTCCTTCGGGGTATTGACCACCGACACCATTGAGCAGGCCATCGAGCGTTCCGGTACCAAGGCCGGCAACAAGGGTGCCGAGGCGGCCATTGGCGCCCTGGAAATGGTCAGCCTGCTTCGCAATCTTTAACTGAGGTCTGTGGCAGTCGATGAACACCGCTTCGCAAAAACCTTCTCCGTCCGCGCGTCGCAAGGCGCGCCGGTTCACCGTGCAGGCTCTGTATCAGTGGCAGATGACTGGCACCAACCTGGGGGAAATTGAAACCCAGTTCCGCGTGGACAATGACATGCGCAAAACCGATGTCGCTTACTTCCACGAGTTGCTGCATGAGATCCCCAAATGTATCAACGAACTGGATGGCCATTTCAAACCCTATCTGGATCGTGAGATCAAGGACCTGGACCGGGTGGAGTTGGCCATACTGCGTATCGGCACCTACGAGCTCAGCAAGCGGGTGGACGTGCCGTACAAAGTGGCCATCAACGAAGGCATTGAGCTGGCCAAATATTTTGGTGCCACTGAGAGCCACAAATACGTGAATGGAATTCTGGATAAAGTGGCGCAGAAGCTGCGTGTGCTGGAACTGAAAGCCAACGACAAACCCGCCGACTAAGCAGTATGAACGAGTTTGCCCTCATCGACGCCTACTTCAAACGCCTCAGCGAACACGCCGGGGCGTTGTTGTCTGCATCCCATCCCGAGCTGATGCCGGCCCTGGGGATTGGCGATGATTGTGCCCTGCTCAATGTGCCTGCCGGCATGCAGCTGGCGGTGTCCTCCGATACCCTGGTGGCGGGCGTGCACTTTCCGGCGTCCGCCAGCGCGTTTGATATTGGCTACAAATCTCTGGCGGTGAATCTGAGTGATCTGGCGGCCATGGGGGCGCAACCGGCCTGGTTTTCCCTGTGTCTCACCTTGCCAGACGGCGACGGGCAATGGATCGAATCTTTCTGCGATGGCATGGCCGCTGTCATGGAGCCGAGCCCCATTGTGTTGGTGGGCGGTGATACCACGCGGGGCCCGCTGAGCATCAGCATTCAGGTGATGGGGCTGGTGCCGCAGGGCAAAGCCATGACCCGCAGTGGTGCCCAGGTGGGGGATACGGTGTATGTGTCCGGCTGTGTGGGTGAGGCGGGGCTGGGATTGCGCCTGGCGCAGAACGAGCAGGATGAGCTGTGGTCACAGCCTCTGGATCATCCGCATTTGTTGTCACGCCTGCATCGCCCCGAGCCACGGGTTGTGCTGGGTTGGGCTATTAAAACCGTTGCCCATGCCTGCATCGATGTGTCCGATGGTTTGCTGGCGGATTTGCATCACCTGGTGCAGGCCAGTGGGGTTGGCGCGCAACTGGATTTGAATGTCATTCCCTGCGCGGAAGGAATGGATCTCATGGCGGCCGTGGCGGCGGGGGACGATTATGAGCTGTGTTTCACCGCGGCGCCCGCCGATCATGATCAAGTGATTGCCATGGGCCATGTGTTGGCGTTACCCATTACGGCCATCGGCACCATCACCGAAACAACCGGCATTGTCGACTTGCAGGGTCAGCCCGTGGTGGCCGCCGGTTATCAGCATTTTTGATTTTTGATTTTTGATTTTTGATTATTGATTATTGATAAACGACCTATGAATTCTGTTCCCCGCACGGCGTTTTCCAATCCCATTCATTTTCTGGCCATCGGCCTGGGCAGCGGTGCTGCGCCCAGAGCGCCGGGCACCTTCGGCACGATGGCGGCCGTTGTGCTGTATGTGCCGCTGGCGTTGCTCAGTGTGGAGTGGTATGGCGCGTTGGTGGTGCTGGCTGCGCTGGTGGGCATTTATTTGTGTGATAAAACCTCGAAGGACTGGGGGGTACATGATCACGGTGCCATCGTTTGGGATGAGTTTGTCGGCTACTGGATTACCATGTTCATGATTCCCGTCACCTGGTACTGGGCGCTGTTGGGTTTTGCATTGTTCCGCCTGTTTGATATCTGGAAACCCTGGCCGGTGCGCTACTTTGATCAGCACGTACACGGTGGCTTGGGCATTATGCTGGATGACGTCATTGCCGGGGTCATGGCCTGGATGGTGTTGTTCTGCGCCGTGCGTTACCTTCCTCACTACCTTCCACACTATCCTCTGTAAAATCCGATTGGCCGTTTTCGCCATTGCCCCTGTCCGCAGGCTGTTCTATTTATTAAAACTCATTGCCAAGGGAGAAACAGAATGAGCGTCATCAGCAGCCAACAACAAGATCGTGTGCAGATCATTCAATGGGATGACGGCAAGGCCAATGCCGTGTCGCAGCCATTGCTGGAAGAACTGCATGGGGCCTTGGATCAGGCACAACAGGATAAAAAAGCCGTGGTGTTGGTGGGGCGGCCCGGCCGTTTCTCTGCCGGTTTTGATTTGAACGTAATGGGGCAGGGCGGCGATGCCATGGCCCGGCTGGTGGTGGGCGGTGCCAAGTTGGCCAGCCGTCTGCTGGCATTCCCCATGCCGGTCGTGGTGGCCTGCAGTGGGCATGCACTGGCCATGGGTGGGCTGTTGTTGTTGTCGGCGGATCATCGTGTGGGTGTGTCCGGTGAGTTCAAGATTGGATTGAACGAGGTGGCCATCGGTTTGACCATGCCCTGGTTCGGTGTGGAACTGGCCCGGGGCAGACTGCATCCGGCCCATTTCAATCGCGCCGTGAATAACGCCGAGATGTACACACCGGACACGTCCGTTGCCGCAGGTTTTCTGGATCAGGTGGTGGCGGCAGAAAATCTGCTGAACACTGCGGTGGTCAAGGCGGAAGCCCTGATGCAGCTGAATCTGGAGGCGCATCATGGCACCAAGCTGCGGGTGCGGGAAGACTTGTTGGGCGCGCTGCAAACGGCCATCAGCAAAGACTTTGGTGCCGCTGCGCTGGAGTGGTAAACGTCGGGCTGCGCATGGAGTCAGTCCAGCGCAGCCTGCAGGAACTGGCGATAGGCTTGGTTCACCTGGTCCGGTGCTTCCCATTGCGGATAGTGGCCAATGTTGGCCAGGGACAGGATCATTAACGGTGGTCCCACCACCTCTTTGTAGCGGGCCACCATGTGCGCGCCGGATATTGGGTCCACTGCGCCATTGATCAGGCCAATGGGAATGCGGCTGTCGGCCAGGGCCTGTACCCAGCGTGCCCGGTGCTGACGTCGTTGTTTCATGTAGTCGATCAGTTTGTGCAGGGTGCGTCGACCGTTGTTGAAATTGATCAGTTCCCAATAACCCTCAATCAACTCAGCGTCCGGTTGTGTCTCCGGTCCAAAAATCCGCTTCATGGTGTTGTGGATTGATTGCTTGCCCATGTGTCGCGTCAGGAAGGGCCCCAGCGGTCCGGCCAACAATTTCTGAATCAGGCGCGCGCGGTGGGTTTCCGGAAACAATCCCCCATTCAACAGGCAGACCGATAACCACTGGGGGTGTTCCCGTTCATTCTGCCGGGCCAGTAATTCCTGGGCCACCGTATCGCCGTAGTCGTGGGACAGCACATGAAACTGGGTCAGTCCCAGTTGCTGCACCAGCGCGTCCACGATATCCGCCTGTTCCTGAATTTTGTAGTGATGGGGATAGGGTTTGTCGGAAAATCCGAAGCCGAGGAAATCCAGGGCGATTAAGCGGAAATCCTCGGTCAGCAACGGCCATAGCCGCTCCCAGTCCCAGCTTGAAGTGGGGTAGCCGTGCAGCAACAGGATGCAGGGTTTATCCGGAGTGGGGTGCTTGCCGGCATCGGCAGAGTCCAGTACGAAGAGGGAGTGCCCGTTCAGGCGCAGGCTTTTGCCCATGGATTTCCACTGCCGGGGCGAGTGATTCATAGCGAATCCTTGCGTGTTGTTTGAATGCAGTAAACAAGTGCAGTAAACATGGGGAGTGGTCGGATTGTCAAATACAGGCGCCGGACTGTCGCTGCGCTTGTCGGCTGGCGACAGTCCGGCACCGGTGATGGGCTAGCCCTTCTGGCCGCGGCGGGCCTCAATGCGGGTGACGAAATCCTGCATGATCTGTTCATAGAGCTGGTTGCCCAGGAACAGATCCTCAACGCCGTGATCGATACTGGGATTGTCGTTCACTTCGATCACCAGGGCACGGTCGCCGGACTGCTTGATGTCCACGCCATAGAGGCCGTTGCCGATCAACTTGGTGGCTTTCAGGGCCGCGTCCAATACCGCTTTGGGGGCTTCATAGGTGGGCATGGTGTCAAAGCCGCCACTGGTAAAGCGCCCGCCTTTGCCGGAATGGTTGTAGATCTGCCAGTGATCCTTGGCCATGTAATAACGGCAGGCGTACAGGGGCTTGTTGTTGATGACGCCGATGCGCCAGTCAAAATCCGTATAGAGAAATTCCTGGGCCAGCACCAGGGCGGATTTCTTGAACAGGGCCTGGATCTTGGCGTCGAATTCCTCCGGCGTGCTGACCTTGAACACGCCCTGGGAAAAGGCGCCATCAGGAATCTTGAGCACAATGGGGAAACCAATGCTCTCCATGGCCGTTTGCAACGCGCCTTTGTCCTGCTTGCTGAGGATGAATGTTTTGGGGGACGGTACCTTGTTGAGGTTGAACAGGTCCGTCAGGTACACCTTGTTGCAGCAGCGCAGGATGGACATGGGATCATCGATGACCACCATGCCTTCGGATTCCGCTTTTTTTGCAAAGCGAAAAGTGTGGTGGTCAATGGCGGTGGTTTCGCGGATGAAGAGCGCGTCGTATTCCGCCAGGCGCACATAATCCTTGCGGTCGATGATGTCCACGTCCACGCCCAGTTTGTTGCCGGCCTTGATGAAGCGCTTGATGGCGCCGGCATCACTGGGGGGTAACTTCTCATCCTTGTTGGTGAGAATGGCCAGGTCATAGCGGTACTGCTTGCGTGCTTTGGGCGAACGCCAGATTTTATGGCTGAATCGATCCAGCGCATTGGCGAACTCGGTCTGCTGTTCGTCGGTTTTCAGGTTGTGGGGCGACAGCGCCTGCAACTCGGTGATCTGCCAGCGTTCGTCAAAGCGCAGGCTCACCTGCAGAATCGGGCAGGGGAGTTTTTCAAACAGATCCTTGGCCAGGTTCTTGAATTCCATCTCCGCGGTGGAGCCGAAATAGGTGATGAACGTGATCTCCTTTTCCGGATCGGAACCCTGCAGTTCGCGGTCTTTCAGTTCCGTCAGATCGTCCAGGTGCAGGGTGTACAGCGACTTCTGGTTGAGATCATTGATGACCCGCAGTGACGGCATGATGTGGTGATCCCGCGCTTCACCCAGCAGGGAGCAGTAGTACCCCTTGGACAGGTATTTATAGCTGCGACACAGGTTGATCACCCGGGTACGGGTTTTCTTTTTGTCTTCCTGGAGGCTGAGGTAATCATCAAAAGTGATAACGTCTTCGGCGGGAAAATAGGGTGCCCAATCTTTCAGGGAGTCGACCACTACGAGAAGTTGTGACATGGTTTCCTGTTGGTATCTGTGTTGTTGGCTGTATTGGTATCCGTGTTGGCATCCGAGTTGGTAGCTACGAATAAATGAATGTGTGGGGCGTTGCAGACTGTCTGCGCGTGCCTCATGCGGGAAATATTGGATTCAACCACTCGGAATTACAAGTACCTGGACGACTATTTTTGAAGTGGCTGCTGGTAAAAAATCAGGCCCAGGGTTACGCTGTGTTTTCGTACAGATTCGAGAGGCCGGTTCATGTTGTCGCCATTGCTGTCCCAGCGGGAATTATCCGTATTTTCAAACTCCTACGCTGAAGCTGAGCAGGCTTTTCTGGGCGCGGTGTCGGCCTTGGGATGGCCGGTGGAAGTGACCGCTTTACCCTATGAAGGCCACGGGCCAGCCGGCGAATCATTAGCCAGTCAGCAGGTGTGGATCGGGGCGGCGGACGCACCGCGGGTGTTGGTGTTGCTGTCGGCGGTGCACGGCATTGAGGGGTTTTGTGGATCGGCCATTCAGCAGGATCTGGTCAGGCGGCTCTCCAGTGGCCAGCTGTCGGTGCCCGAGGGCATGGCGGTGTTGCTGGTGCACGCGGTGAATCCCTGGGGCTTTGCCTGGTGTCGACGGGTGGATGAACAGGGCATAGATGTGAACCGCAATTTCGTGGATTTCAGCCAGGCCCTGCCGGACAACGCCGGGTACCGCGAACTGGCCAGCGCCCTGGTGCCGGATACCTTGGTGCCGTCGGTGGAACAGCTGGCCCAGGGGGAGCATGCACTGCTGCACTATCTGCAACGGCACGGACAATATGAATATGAGCTGGCGGTGAGCGGTGGCCAGTATGAATTTGCTGACGGCCTGTTCTATGGTGGCCGTGCGCCCTGCCAGGCCCGCCTCAACCTGGAGCGGGTGTTGGCGACGCTGGATTGCGCCAACCGGGATGTGGCGGTGGTGGACTTGCACACCGGCCTGGGCCCCTACGGCTATGGCGAGCTGATTTGCGATCATCCGCTGGATTCCGCCGGCCTGCACACTGCCCAGCGCTGGTATGGTGACTCGGTGACCGTGCCGGAAAGCGGGGATTCCTGCTCCGTGCCCAAGACCGGGTTGGTGGACTACGCCTTCCACCGGGTGATGGGGCCCCGCAGCTGCTATGTCACTCTGGAATTTGGCACCTATCCCATTGCCGAACTGCTGCGCTGTTTGCGGGCGGATCATCGCCTGCGCCGCCCTGGCCAGCAACCGTTCACCCTGCCCGGCAGTGAGGAGGTGCGGCTGCAATTACTGAAACAGTTTTACCCGGCGGAATCCCAGTGGCAGACCTTGGTGCTGCTGCGCGGGCGCCAGGTGATTCAGATGGCGAGCCAGGGGTTGATGCATGGGTGAATCGGGAGTGCTCCTGCGGCAGGCGACGTTGCAGGATCTGGATTCTCTGGTGGAGCTGGAGTTGCAATGTTTTGACTCTGACCGGCTGAGCAAGCGCAGTTTCAAGCATCAGTTGCAGCAGGATCATAACCTGTTGCTGGTGGCGGAACAGCAGCAAACCCTGCTCGGCTATGTACTGGTGTTCATGCGGCGGGGCACCAGCCTGGCGCGGCTTTATTCCATCGCGGTGTCACCTGGCGCGCACGGTATGGGTTTGGGGCGGCGCTTGCTGGAACAGGCAGAAGAGGAAGCCGCGGAACAGGGGCGTATGTTCATGCGCCTGGAAGTGCGCCGGGACAACGCCGCTGCCATCGGCCTCTACCAGCGCATGGGTTACCGCCAGTTTGGCCTGTATACGGATTATTACGAGGACCACGCCGACGCCCTGCGTTTCCAGAAGCGCATCATTCCCCATGAGCGGGTGGAAGAGCACCTGTCGGAGCCCAATGAGCGGGTGGCCTATTACGAGCAATCCACGGATTTCACCTGCGGGGCGGCATCGCTGATGATGGCGATGAAAGATCTGCGCGAAGACATGGTCTGCGATCAGCGTACCGAGTTACAGATCTGGCGCGAGGCCACCACCATTTTCATGACTTCCGGCCACGGTGGTTGTGGGCCCCACGGTCTGGCCTATGCCGCCGCCAAGCGGGGCTTTCAGGTGGATGTGTTCGTGAATCAGGACGGCCCGCTGTTTATGGAGGGCGTGCGCAACGACAGCAAGAAGCAAGTGCTGGAGCTGGTGCACCACGACTTTCTGGAAAAGCTGGCGGAACTGAAGGTGCCCATTCACCAGGAGGCGCTGTCCCTGTCCCAGATGAAAGCCTTACTGGATCAGAATGCCATGCTGCTGGTGCTGATCAGCACCTATCGCCTGGACCGCAAGAAGGCCCCTCACTGGGTGCTGTTGGTGGATATGGATGAGGACTTTGTCTATATTAATGATCCGGATATCGATGAAAAAGAAGAGGCCACGCAGCTCGACAAGCATTACCTCCCCATTCCCCGGGACAGCTTTGATATGATGTTGCACTTTGGGCAAAACCGGCTGCGTTGTGCTGTGCTGGTTCAGTCAGGCTGACAACGACATCGTTAACGATAACCAAAACAACAACCATAACAACAACAGCCATAAACGGGGGCCGCCACGGGTGAAATTTCCCTTTCCCATCATTGACCCCCACATCCACCAGTGGGATTTGCTCAATACCCCGCGCATTCTGAGCTGGCCCAAGCGTCTGCTGGGCTGGAATCGCAAGCTCTATGATACCGCCATCCGCTTTGGTGCCAGTGAAACCGACCGCCGTTATGTGGGGCGTGCGGACTACGTGGCCCATGACTACCTGCCCCACGACTATGGCCAGGATGCGGCCCAGCTGCCCATCAAGCAGGTGGTGCATGTGGAGGCCGAGTGGCGGGATCGGGAAGGGCAAGGCCTGGTGGGGGAGACCCGCTGGCTCGAAGGGTTGTTCCGCAACAGCCCCGTAGCGCTAGGTGGAATCGTGGGCCATGTGGAGCTGCAACGCCCCGATGCCGGCGCCGTGATCACAGCCCATCGGCAGGCCAGTCCGCGCTTTGTGGGGGTGCGCCAGATGCTGGCGTTTGACCTCGACCCCGGGATCATGCGCTTCTGTCCGCGCCCTTACCTGTCCCGGGATGCCCATTGGCTCGCCGGCCTGGCCCTGCTGGAGCAACACAACCTCAGCTTTGATGCCTGGTTTTTCCACCACCAGCTGGATGAGCTGGTGGTGCTGGCGCGCCAGTTTCCCGGCCTCACCTTTGTGCTGGATCACATGGGAACACCCATCGGGGTGGGCGGCCAGTTCGCCTCCTATGGTCGCACCGAGGCGGCCCGGGATGTCACCCTGCGCACCTGGCAGATGCACCTGCAGGAACTGGCGGAGCTGCCCAATGTGATGGTGAAACTGTCGGGCCTGTTCATGCCGGTGGTGGGCTGGGGTTACGAGCACCGCACCACAGCGCCCGCCCTGGATGAGCTGATGCAGGGGGCCGGACCACTGTTTGAATTTGTGCTGCAGGCCTTTGGCGTGGACCGCTGCATGTTTGCGTCCAATTTCCCCATGGACAAGGTGTCCCTGTCGCTGTCGCAACTCTACGAGTTCTACGCGGCGCTGGTGGCCCATTACCCGGAAGCGGAGCGGCGCAAGCTGTTCCACGACAATGCAGCCCGAATCTACCGTTTGGGTGATCTTTCCTGACATCCATCCTGAGCTGAAATTGCGCTATCATGCTCCCTCCTAACCATTATGAATATTGAAGTTTTGAGGGAATCTATGTCTGTATCACCGGAAACCATGAGCCTGGCGGAAGCCATCACGTCCCGTCGCTCCGTGCGCGGCTATCTGGACAAGGAAGTGCCTCAGGAAACCCTGGAATCCATTTTCACCCTGGCGCAGCGGGCGCCGTCCAACTGCAACATCCAGCCCTGGAAAGTGTACGTGGCCTCCGGTGCGCTGAAGGATCGCGTTCGGGATCAGATGGTGGAGAAGGTGATGCAGGGCGTGCCCTTCAATTCCGACTATGAATACCCGGATACCTTCGACGGAGAATACCGCACGCGGCAGGTGGATTGTGCCATGGAACTGTACGGCAATATGGGCATTGAGCGGGGTGACAAGGCGGGCCGCAACCGGGCCATGCTGCGCAACTTCCAGATGTTCGATGCGCCTCATGTGGTGTTCATCGGCATGGACAAGGTGTTCGGGGCATCGGTGGCCATTGACGTGGGCATGTACATGCAGACCCTGATGCTGTCCATGACCGCCCATGGGGTGGGTTGCTGCCCCCAGGGCACCATGCGCTATTACCCCGACATCGTGCGGGAGGCGTTCGGCATTGGCGATCAGATCAATATCCTGCTGGGCATCAGCTTCGGTTATGAGGATGCCGCGGTGGCCGCCAATAAAACCTGGATTGACCGGGAACCCATCGATCAAAACGTGCAGTTCCGGCGCTGATATGCAGGCCCTGTATTACACCCACTTTGGTACCGTGGATACCCTCACCCTGGGGACGCTACCGATGCCCGAGCCTGCTCAGGGCGAGGTGTTGGTGCGGGTGACCGCCGCCGGATTGAACCCCATTGATGTGAAGACCCGGGCCGGCAAGGGCTTTGTGGCGGCCCAGCTGGGCAGTGCGTTTCGCTTTGTTCCCGGCTATGACCTGGCCGGGGTGGTGGTGAGCGGCCACCCGGACTGGCCGGCAGGCACTGCGGTGGTGGGGATGGTGAACTTCCCGTTGCGGGGCGGGGCCTGTGCCGAATACTGTGCCGTAGAGGCCGGGGCGCTGGTGGCTGCCCCCCGGAATACCCCGCTGGCCGACGCGGCGGCGCTGCCTTTGGCCGGTCTGACCGCCTGGCAGGGTTTGTTCCAGCACGGTGCCCTGGCCTCAGGCCAACGGCTGTTGGTGCTGGCCGGTGCCGGTGGGGTGGGCCATCTGGCGGTGCAACTGGGGCGCTGGGCCGGGGCGGAAGTGGCGGCCACGGCGTCCAAGGGCAACCTGGCGTTGCTCGGAGAGCTGGGGGCGCACCATTGTCTGGACTACGGCCAACCTAACGTGCTTGATGAGGCCGGCCCCTGGGATCTGATCCTGGACTTGATGGGCGGCGATGTGGGCCTGCAGGCCCTGGATTGGCTGGCGCCGGAGGGCCTGCTGCTGACGGTTCCCACCCTGACCGCGGCGACGCTGGAAGCCGCCGGGGCTGCCCGCCAGCGGCGGGTGCGGGGCTACACGGTGCAACCCGACGCGGCGCAACTGGAGCAACTGGTGGCGCTGGTGGACCGCGGGGACGTGACGTTGCACATCAGCCAACGCTTCCCGCTGGCACAGGGGGCGGATGCCCATCGAGTGGTGGAAGGGGGGCATGTCAAAGGTAAAGTGATCTTGGAAATGCCCGCCGCCCCCGTATAATGGCAATCCCCCTGCAGTGAGGTTGTCATGCCCGTTTCCGATTTTATTGCCCACCAGATTGATCGCGCCCAACCGGACCAGTCCGCCCAGGTTCACTACCGGGATGACGGCATCGCCCTGGACGATTACGCCAGCCAGCTGCTCAACGAAATCAAACAGGCCTTCAGCACCAAAACCGCCAAGCGCTACGGTCACTTCAATCCGGACCTGGGGGAAAACCCCATTCCGGCCTGGCTGCGGGATTTTCTCAAGCAGCAGATGCCGTTCTCTTCATTGAGTAAGAAGCTCACCGAGCACTTTGTGGTGTTGCTGGAGCAGATGGAGGTGCCGTTTCAGGGTCATCTGCTGTTCTGGCAGGAGAACAATGCGGATGCGGAGTGGTTGTACGTGGCCCATCTGCAGCATCAGGTGGGTCTGGTGATCAACAGTCATCTGGAAATCTCTGAGACGGTGTATGCGGATCTATCCCACATTGGCTTTTGTGCCCGGGTCAACCTGAGCCACTGGTCGGAACAACTGTCGGAAAAATACCTGACCATCTCCAAGAATCGGGGTGAGCGGGAATTGCTGGGCTTGTTCAACCAATGGATCGGTTTTGCCGATACCGTGAACGTCACCGCGGACACTAACGAGTTCCTCAATATTGTGGAAGCCTACGCCCAAAACCTGCCGGAAGAAGCCAGCAAGGAATACCGGGAGAAGGTGGTGGACTACTGCATCGAACAGGACAAGCAGGGTGAGCCGGTGGTGTACAAAGAGCTGTCCTGTTATCTGGATGATGCGGAGCCGGAGCGCTTTCAGCAGTTTGTGCAGGAGCAGCAGGAACAGCCCCGGGAGGAATTGATTCCCGACAAAAACCGCCTGCGCAAGTACGTGCGCTTCAACGGCCGCAGCAAGGAAATGAGCCTGCAGTTTGCCGCCTCCCTGTTAGGCGAGGAAGTGGTGTTTGATGCGGAAAACGAGCGCCTCATCATCAATAGCATCCCCAAATCCCTGCTCGGTCAATTGAAGAAACATCGCAGTTAAGGCCGGGCGTTGAGGCCCGGGCACTTACCTTATTCCTGCCGGGACAATTCCTGTTCCAGTGCCGACAGATTGGCGTCATGTAATCGTTCCAACGCAGCGCGGGTGACCTGCAGGGCTTGCCGGGATTGGCCGGCACTGTGCAGTGCCACCGCGTACACATACTGGTAGCGGGCATTGTGGGGCGCCAGGGTGGCGGCCTGTTCCAGGTGGGGCAGGGCGGCTTTGTGCAGCTGTTGCCGGATCAACAACAATCCCAGACTGAAATGCAGGTCCTCGGCAGTGGGGAATGTCTGCAGCGCGGATTCCAGTAACGCCTTGCCCTGTTCATCCTGTTGCATCATTCGATACAGGTCCGCCAGGTTGATGTAAGCGGGAATCCAGGTGTCGTCCAGGGCAATGGCTTCCTGGTAGTGCTGCAGGGCTTGCTGCGGACGCCCCTGCTTCAATGCAAACAGCCCCAGATTCACCTGGGCCGCGGGGGTGTCGCCGTTGAAGCGTTGCGATGCCAGGTATTCCGCCCCGGCGCTGTCCAGCAGGCGGGCTTCCTTGGGGGCTAATGACGGCGCAGGTATGTCCGCCAGGGCTTCTGCGGCCATCACCCGCACCAGGCGCACCGGGTCCTGCAGCAGCGGACTCAGCAAAGACCAGCGCAGCTCCGGCGGCAGGGCACGCAGGGATTGGGTGGCGGCACTGCGCACCTGTGGATCAGGGTCCTGTAGTGCCTGGGTCAGGGTTTGCAAGCTGTCGGCATCCAGATACGGTTCCAGCAGGCGGGCGGCGGTGGCGCGCACGATGGCGGTTTGGGTCAGGTCCGAGGCCAGCGCCTGCAGGGGCATTTTGGCAGTGGGGGCGTGGGCGCGGGCGGCGGCCAGGGTCTCGGCGAAATCCTGGTAGCCGGGATTGGGTTCGGGATACCAACTCTGAATCTGTTGTGCCGCCCAATGGGCGCTCTGCTCACTGTGGCAGTGATTGCAGGTGTTGGGGGTGCCCAGCTTTTCCGTCAGGTCGGGGCGGGGTATGCGGAAGCTGTGATCGCGGCGCGCATCCACCACCATAAAGTTCTTCACCGGCATATGGCAGTCCACACAGCGCGGGGCGTTACTGGCCTGGTGGTGGTGGTGCTCCGGTTGCCCATAGCTCGACTCGTGGCATTGCTGGCAAACGCCATCGCCGGGGGCCTTGAGGGCCAGGGAATGGGGGTTGTGGCAATCGCTGCAGGTCACCCCGGCCTGGTACATCTTGCTCTGCAGGAAGGAACCGTAAACGTAGACTTCATCGTTCACCTGACCGTCGCTGTGATAGAGGCCGGCATCCAGCGTTGCGGGCAGAAAGCTCTCCAGCAACGGCTGCCCCTGGCGGTTGTCCTCAAACAGTTGCGCCCGGCGGGCGTGGCAGGCGGCACAGACCTGAATCTCGGTGCGTGCCTGGGCCGGTTGGCTGCGCTGGGGTTGTCCGGATTCTGGGTTGATCTGCCAGTGCACGTTGTGGCGTTCGCGAAAACGATGGGTCAGGCCCTGTGGCTGGTTGAACCGGTACTGATTGCGCTGTTGCTGGTCTGCCCACAGCAGGTGGTTGGAGCCGGGCCCATGACAGGCTTCGCAGGCCACATCGATGTCTGACCAGGTGGTGTTGTAGGTGCGGGTGTCTCCATCGTATTGCTTGTTCAGGTTGGTGGAGTGGCATTCCGCGCACATGAAATTCCAGTTCTGACTCTGGTTGGTCCAATGCAGATAATGTTGGCTGTCGACGGCTTCCTCGGGGTACAGGTGAAACCAGCGTTGGCCCCCTTTCGCTTTGGGGCGGGCATCCCAGGCCACGCCAAAGGCCTGTAATTTCCCCTGGGGCAGGGCAATCAGGTACTGCTGCAGAGGATAAACCCCGAATACATAGGCCACGGGATATTGTTGCGGTTTGCCCTCCGGCCCATCGGTGGTGATGAGGAACGTTTCACCCTGGCGGGAGAATTCCGTGGTCATGCCGTTGTAGTCAAAACGGGTGTTGTTGAAGTCACCGAGCACGGTGTCTGCGCGCACGGATTGCATGGCCAGGTCGTGATGGGAGTTGCGCCAATCCTGATAGGCATCGTCATGACAACCCTGGCAGTGATCGGCCCCAACGTAATGAGCTTGGGGCGCTGCCTGGGGGGTGGCTGGCGTTTGGGCAGGTGGAGAGCCAGGTGGAGAGCCAGGTTGTTCTGATGAATCGCAGGCGCACAAGCCGATGGCGAGCAATAACAGCGCAAGCATGTAGCGGTGAAAGGGCGGGTGGTTATTTCCCTTTTTATACCCCTTGCTAATCCAGTTGTGATGGCTGCTGTTTTGCCTGTTGTTATGCCCGCTGTTATGACAAGGATAACCCATGGGTGACCTGATCCCTCAGTGTAGCTGGCCGCAGTGGTGGCGGATTTTGAGGGGTATGATGCTGCCGGCCCTGGGCCGGCGTCAAATGAATAAACGGATTACTTGTTCTGTATCATGGTTTTCCAGCGGAATGGAATCAGTAATTGTTTCCAATAATTGTTCATGGGATAGCGCTCTTCATCGCTGATGCCCAGTTCCTGGGGTTCCCCCTGTGGTCGGTAATAATGGGTGCCGAACAGCACGTCATAGATGATCAGGATGGCGCCGTAATTGTGGTTGCCTTCACTGATGTTTTTGGAGTGATGCCAGCGATGCAGTTCGTTGGTGTTGAAAACGTAATTCAGCCAGCCGTAACGCAGTTTGATGTTGCAATGCTGGATGGAGCCACCGATGGCCAGCAGCACACTGTTGAGGATCAGGGCCTCCTGGCTGGCACCGAGCAGGTAGCAGGGCACCACGCCCAACAGAAAGGTGCACAGGTGATAGAGCGGGTGAATGCGGAATCCGTTGAGCAGATGCATGCGTTTGACGCTGTGGTGCACGGAATGCAACGGCCACCACTTGGGGTGTTCATGGCCCAGGCGGTGGAACCAGTATTTGGCGAATTCGATGATCAGCAACACCAGAATGGTCTCGGCCCAAAGCGGGGTGCTGGCCGGAATCAGGCGGTAATCCTGGGGCAGGTCCAGCGCCAGGAACAGGTACAGGGCGAGCAGTGGGCCCAGCCGTTTCAGAACCGCCTCCAGTAGCACGCCCACCAGAAGGATGGAACTGAAATCCGGACCCAGATCGCCCCGGGCTTGATTCCACTGCGGATTGAGTGGGTGTACGCGCTCAAACAACAGGGTGATCAGCAACACCGACAGGGAGATGATGAGGGTGGCGGTCTCCACCTGATCGGTATGCAGGTACTGTACTGTGGCATACAGTGCTCCGATTGCCAGCGCAGGAAAGTAGAGCCATTCCAAGGTGCTGGTGAGTAACGTGCGGACGCTGGTTCGGGGCAGGGTGTTGATGTTATCCATGTGCAGTCTCCGTGGGCGCACGCTGCTCCGACGTATCAAATCGAAGCAGCAGCGCGGGAATGAATAGCAGATCCACCACCAGCGCAATGGTGACGGTGACGGTGGTGAGGATAGCCGTGTTGGCGGTGATGTTCATAGCGGAAAACCCCAGCATCGCGAAGCCGGCAACCAGAATGAGCGAGGTAATCACAATGGCGGGGCCCACCCGGGCAAACGCAAAACGCACAGCGGCCTCGCTGTCCAGTGTCAGCGCCTGACGGGCGTGACGATATTTGCCGAGAAAGTGGATGGTGTCGTCCACCACGATCCCGAATGCAATGCCCAGGGTGACGCTGAGCCCCACGTCGATATTGCCGTTGAGCAGGCCCCAAACGGCGAACGCCAGTGCCACCGGCACCACATTGCAGACGAGGCTGATCAGCCCGAGTTGGGTGGAACGGAACAGGCGGGCCAGCACCAGCCCCATCACGAACAGGGAACCGATCAGGCCCGCCAGAATGCCCTTCATGCTGCGCTCGCCGATATGGGCGAACATCAGTGGCGCGCTGGCCGATACCACCTGATCGGCCACGGCGGTATGCTGCTGGAGCCAAGCCAGTGCCCGTTGATCCAGTTGGATGTGGTAATCGCCGGCGGTATTGTCCATGGTGACGCGCACCCGGGACTCCCCCTTCTGGTGAGAAAGCAGCGTGCTGAGGTCACCGCCAAAGGGCAGGGACATTTCGTACAGCAGCAATAATTGGGCGATGGTTTCCTGCTGCTGCGGCAGGCGATAGAACGCGGGATCATCGTTGTTCCAGGATTGGTACAGGCGTTTGATGATGTCCGCCATGGAATCCACGTGCACCACATGAGGTTGTTGCGCCAGCCATTGACTGAAGTCGTCCAGGCGTTGCAGATAGTCGGGGCTGGTGAGAGTTTCCCCCGTCTCCACCGGAATGGAATAATTCAGCGCCCCCAGACCGGTGATGCGACTGTTCACAAACTCCATGTGCTGGCGCATGGTTTGCTGACTGCCGAAATATTTCACCGGGTCATCGTTGATGCGATTCAGTGGCAGGCACAGCAGCCCGGCCACGATCACCACCACGCCCCCGGAAAACAGCGGCTTTTGATGGCGCACCACCCAGTCTGCCCAGGCCGACATAGGCACGGTTGTGGTGGTCTCAATTAATCGCTTTATTTTGTGGGGCAGCAGCATCACCAGGGCCGGTAACAACAGCATGGCGTAGAGCCAGGCGGCCATGACCCCGGCGCAGACGATATAGCCCAGAGCCTGATAGGGTGGTGAATCATTGAAGTGCAGGGTGAGAAAGCCCGCCGCGGTGAACAGTGAGGTGAGCAGAACCGGTAATGCGTTTTGTTGCAAACTGGCGTGCAGCGCGTCGGCCTTAGGCTCGCCCTGTTGGCGCAGGTGCCGATAGCGGGTGAGGATATGCACGCTGTCGGCGATGGCCAGGGTCAGGATCATGATGGGGGCCACGGTGACGGCGGCGTTGATTTTCATGCCGGTCCAACCCAGGGTGCCCATACCGGTGGCAATGGCGCACAGGGCGGTGAGCAGGGTGAACACAACAAAGGCTGCGCTGCGAAAGATCACGCCGAGTAACAACAGCATTACCACAAAGAAGGCCGGCCAGACGAAATTCATGTCGCCCGCGGTGGATTCCGGAAAGGCCTGGTCCACCACGATCTGGCCGGACAGGTAGGTTTTGAATTGGGGGTGATCCTGCTCAAAACGCTGCGCCAGCTCGCGAATGAAGAACACCACTTTGGGGGTTTCCACGGCGCGGTCGATGCCCGGCAGTTGGATCAGGATGCGCATGCCGGCCACCGTGCTGTCTGCTGCTATCAGGGCATTGAGGGTGGCAGGCTCAGCCAGGGCGAATTGCTGGCGCGCGTGCAGATCCGCCGAACTCAGGCCCTGCTCCGGATCGAACAGGTCCTCCACCAGAAATTCTTCCGCATTGGCCCGGGAATAGGGAAAGTTGGTCAGTGAATCCACCCGCAGGGAATAGGGCGTGGCCCAGGCGGCATCGGTCAGGGACGCCAGAGCCTTCAAGTTCGATTCGGTGAACAGGTCAGTGCCATCCCGGGTAGCAACGGCCACAAACACAAACTCTTCCGAGCCATAGGTGGATTGCAGCGTTTCGTAGGCCTGCAGTTGCGGATTGTCGGCGCTAAAAAAGAAACGGAAATCCAGCGTGTTGTGAAAATGTAGGGTGCCGATGCCGCAGGCCGCGGTCAGAAGCAGGCACAGGCACAGGGCGATCCAGGGGTGGCGCACCGGGAAGGCGGTGCAGTGATTCACGGGACTCATATCGCGGCTATCCATTCAGGCCTTATCCATTCAAACCCTATCCATTCAGGCACCATTCCTACCGCGAGCGTCCACGACCACTGGATTGAATTCGCGACACTGGTGTGCACCAGGTTGAGCAGATAAAACGACACAATAAAGGGTACGGAATATTGCCGGGGGTTGAAGCGTTGGGTTTGCCGGGTGAGGAACAGCTTCAGGCTGAGCCCGATCCAGATCAGGTTCAGCAGGGGCAGCCAACCGGTGATGGCGGCGGCACCATTAAGGTGCCACGGCCGGTTCAACATCATGATGCCCGCAATGGCCAACACGCCGCACAGGCTGCCCAGCAGCAGCGCCTGACGGCAGCCGATTTCATTGGAGTACAGCTTTTCACCCGGGTCTGCCAGGGGCTCCCACATGCTCTTGCGGATGATTTCGAAGTGCAGGAACGCCAGGATATAGCACAGGATAATGGGCAACAGGCACACCACAACGTCCACCTGTTGGGTGAACCGAATCTGCAACAAGGTGTAGACGCTGAGGGCGATGCTGACCGGGTAGGTCAACAGCAGATTGAAGAACAGGCTGCGCTCCATCAACGGAAGGGCTTTTTCCAACAGCATCAACAGCAGGCCGTAGCCGATGTTCAGCACCACAAACAGCGCCAGTGGCCAGGCGATCAGTCCGTTGGCCAGGGCGATGAGCAGGGTACCCAATACCACATAGTGGCGGATGTCCGTCAGCGAGACCACGCCGGATACCAGCGGACGCTCCGGATTGTATTGGCGGTCGTATTCCAGATCCTTCACTTCATCAATGGCTCGTAACACGAACAGCACACCGAAAAAACTGCCGGCTGAAATCAGGGTGGTGATGTTCCAATGCCAGGTGGTCGCCGGGCTGTTGAGAACGAACAGGCCCTGAATCGACAGAAACCAGAGGGCGGCAAACAGAAGGTGCTGCCTGGGCTCGTAGACGATATTGGCAAAGGCCACGAGCCGTTGCCAAAAACTGCGTTGTTGCCCATCCCTGTACGGTTGTGGTTGTGGTTGCTTCATGCGGCGGCGCCTTTGGCTGTGTTGTCCGCGCCGGGCTGCTCCAGAATGGTCACCACGCCGGAGGAGCCGTCCAACTCGATCAGGGCGCCATCGGGAATCCGTTGGGTGGCATTGGGCAGCGCCACAATGGTGGGAATGCCGAACTTGCGCCCGGTGATGGCGGTGTGGGACAGCATGCTGCCCCGTTCCACCACCATGCCTTTCGAGGCCAGCATCAGGAACAGCCAACCGGGATCGGTTTCCCGGGCAATCAGGATCATGTTGTCGCCCGTGGTGTCCACGGTATTGGGGTCGTTTACCACCCGCGCAATGCCCCGCACTTTGCCAGCGGAGGAACCCAGTCCCTGCAACGTATCACCATCCGGGGCAATGGCCTGGGGCGGGCACAGGTCGTTATCCCGCACCGCCCCCAGGGTGGTGATCTGTTCCGCCGGTTCTGCACCATCAAACTGCTCGTATTCAGCACGACGCAGATCCGCCAGTGCCTGCAGGTTTTCGGTTACCCCCATGCCGTTGATGTAACCGAATATCTCATCCTGGGTCAGGTGCACAATGTCATTGGCATCCCGCAGGATGCCCCGTTGCACGAAATACTCCGCCAGCGCCTTGAAAATCTGCTTGCTGAAGCCGAACAGCTCACTGCGGCAGTAACGGGAGTTCTCCCGGTGGCGAATCAAGCGGCGCAGGCGGGGTAAGATCACACGGTTCAGTAGTGTCAGTTTCCAGGGCTGATCCTGCAGCAGAGTCTGCAGTGTTTGATTGGCGCTGGCCCGCACCGCCAGCTCGTGTTTCCGGTAGCTGGCCACCGTAACGTCCTGGTTGGCGTACTGGCGAATCATCTTCAGTAACACCCAGGGTGTATCCCGCAGGCTGGGTTGCTCCACTTTCAATTCCTGCAGGCCACGGTCACCGTATACATGCAGATGCCGGCGCACGGCCTGGGTGAACGCGGGATTCAATTCATTGTTGTCCAGTGCCTGCCACAGCGCCTGCTCATCGGACTGGTTGAAGGTTGCCTGCAGTGTCGCGTCGGCCCGCACCTGCTCTGCCAGATTCACGGCGGACAAAATGATTTCCACGCTCTGCAGCTGTTCATCACCGCACAGCAGGTCCGACAGCAGTCCAGGTTCGTCCTGATCCAGTTTCCATTTTTTGAACAGGGCTTCGGTCCAGCCATACAAAGGGATCAGATAGGCATCGGTGGTGAGGGTCACGCCCCAATGACGACCCACCTCCGTCCACAGTTCATGGAAGCGCTTCACCAGCGTTAGCGGGTCCGTGCCGGAAAACGACTGTCCACGCAGGGGTGCGATGCGTTGTTCCCACCAGCGGTGGTAGTGATACATGGCCCGGTCGTGACCCAGAAAATCCGTCAGCGTCAATACCAGGGCTTTGCCAAAACGGGCCCAATCCCAGCCTTTCTTCAGCCATGCAGTGAAGGAGCGGGGTGGCTGGGTATGAAAGGAGGAACGCAGGCCGATCATGTTTTCCCAGTGGGCAGCAAACAGGGGGAACAACGGACTCAGTTTGTGCAGTTGGTAAAAGTGGGACAGGCAGTAATAAATGCGGCCGTTGAGATAGCCGATCATGTTGTCCAACGGTTGGTAGTGATTCCAGATGGCCTGGTCTGCCACGCCGAGCCGTTTATAAAGATCGCGAAAGATCACCCGATAGAAAAACTTGGCATGGGTGTAGGTCAAAGTGCTGCTGATGCCGGGATAGCTTTCGGTGACGTTGGTATTGCTCCACACCAGTTGGCGCTCAAAATCCAGGGCAATGGGGCGGGTCTGCAGCAGATGAAAGCGACCATCGACGGTGAAGGTGCCTTCGATGTCCTGGGGTAAACCATAGAGGGATTCCACCCGTTTGCCGATCTCCACCAGTTGCCGGATTTCCTGGTCTGTGAGGCAGGGAATCGTTTGCTGATCGTCTGGCACCGGTGTCTCCTTCAAGCCGAAGCCTGCGTCCTCATCGAACACCAGCTGACGAGTTTTGTCGGCAATGGTGTGTTGAATCGAGGCGGATTTGCCACTGATGAAGTAATGGTCCACTGCGACTTTTTCCTGCACCACGCCTTCACCGATTCCATAACCGGCAATAATAATCTGGTCGGAGGCAGCGGTTTTGGGGTCGGCGGTGAACATCACAAAGGAGCGTTCACCGAATACCATCTCTTGAATGCCCACGGCCACACTGAATCCCATCAGGTCCATCTGCTGCTGATGACGATAGATCAGGGATTCCGGGGAAAATCCCGAGGCCCAACAGGCTTTGACCCGCTGCATGATCTGGTCGCGGCGCACATAGAGAAAGGATTCACTCATCCCGGCGAAGGGGTTGCTGATGGAGTCTTCGCTTTCTTCCAATTTATGGCCCACGGTAGACGCCCGCACGGACACCAGGGTGTCCAGGGCGAAGTGCGCATCAAAGGCGGCGAGAATACAGTTCTGATGTTCAGGCGCCAGAGCCAGTGCCTCTATCAACTGCTGTGCGGCCCGGGAGCCCTGCAGGATGCTGGCGTGATCTGTGAAATCGATAGCACTAAGCAGCGTGTGTATCTGCGCTTGTACAGACGCGGTGACCGCGGTGTAAAAATCCCGGGTCAGGCAGACAAACCTGGGCACCGGCAGGCCCGCCGCGATCAACTCCGCCTGCCGCGCGAATTTGCCGCCCACCTGTTGTTGCGTGGGCTGTTGTCGACAATCAATGGTCAGTGACATGGTGATTCCTTGAAATGAGTGGCAAGCGTGCGGAAATAGTCTGCACTGTCGCGGGACAGCAGGTCGCTGTGGATGCGTTTGCGGGTTTCGCTGACGTCGCTGTAATGATCCAGGCCGATCAGTTGCAATTGGGTGGCCAGGGCCTGCAGTTTGCGTAAGGGTTTCCAGTGGGCTATCGCATCAGGTGCCGAATTGGGAAGCCAGTTGCAGGCGTTTGCCACGGCAGCGGGATAGTGAATACGGCGTTTTGCTCTGCGTTCGGGCTGCAGTGTTTCAAACAGGGTGGCGAAGCTCAGCGGCTGCTCGTAACCCACATTCAGTGCCAGTTGCTCCGGCTGCCCCTGGGCGTACAGTGTCATCGCATGTTGACACAGCTCCAGGATTATTTTGGCATAGTCGTCCACGTCAATAATGGAAAACTGCTGTTGGCCGCTGCCGATGAAGAGTCCTCTGCGCACCAGTTTCAGCAAGCCGGGCATGACAAAGGCATCGTCTTTTCCCAGGATAAAACGGGGGCGCAGGCAATAGGCACTGATAGCCTGCTGACGGGCATGGGTCAGCACCAGGTCTTCCGCTGCTGCCCGGGATCGGGCCAGCGCCGTGGTCGGTGCGGGCGGCTGCCGGTTGGACACATGCCGTTGCGGGTCCTGCCCCAGAACCGAGAGTGAACTGTGGTACAGCACGGCTCGGGTGAACGTATTGCAATGGGCCAGCAGGGCGCGGGTGCCCGCCACATTGACTTGTTCATAGCCGCTGCCGTCCGCGTCCTGATTCTTGCCGGCAAGGTGCAGCAGAATGTGCGGAGTGTTGGGGAACAGGGCCGGGTCTACCTGCTCCAGGCTGCCACTGAAGTGTTCAATATTACTTCCTTTTACCAAAGCCCGAGCGGTGCGCACCTGTGCCCGTACCTGGAACAGATCGGGCTGGCGGGATGCCGCCCGCAGCAGGGCGCTTCCGGTATAGCCGTTGGCACCCACCACCACGAGGGTCAATGGTGTGTTGCAGTCGTTCATTACCAGACCCCAGGCAGCAGGCGTTTGTGACTTTCAGCGTAGTGGGGGTAACCGGGCAATTCATAGAGTGCGGTTTCTTCCACCTGGATGCGTTTGACGATCGCGGGCAACAGCACCAGGCACAGTGCCAACAGCGCATAGAGATTGAAGAAAATCAGCACAAAACCCAGATGCGCCACCAGCATGCCGGTATAGGCGGGATGACGTACCCATTGATAGGGTCCGGTGTCCACTACGCTGTGCGCCTCCACCAGGCGCACCCGGTGGGAATAGAAGTTGCCCAGGGTCTCGATGGCGTTGAGACGAAAGGCAATGCCCCCGGCCAACAACACCAATCCAAGCACCATGCTGAGGTTGAGTGTCTGCCACTGGGTTTCCAGAATGATGGCACTGAACACCGTCAGGAAGCGGCCGAACACATAAAGCTCGCAGGTGCCGCGGTCTTTCTGGGTTTCCCCCTTGCCGGGTTCGGTAATGGACACATTGGCCTCGGCCATCAGCCACACCAGGTAACCCAACGCAGCTACCACGCCGAGCAACCACATCATGCCATTCCAATGCTGTAATTTGAGGGTGGCAAAGTGGGTGAACAGCACAATGGCGGCCAGCATGGTGTAGAGGGGAATTCGGTTGCGGATGTTGTTCATAGATGACGGCCTTCTGGTTAACGTGCACGTTGTTGGGTATAGGTTTCCAGGCGGGTGACCTGGGCGGTGATCTGGCTACTGACGACGGTGCGCCCGTTCTGCTGCCAGAGTACGGTAATGGTTTGAAACGTATCCTGTTCCACGATGTCGGCCTGAGGTGTCAACACCATTTGCACATCGGCGTTGAACTCAATGGCATCCTTGAAGAGTAAAGAAATATCGATGAGGTTGACGTGGGTGCCCAGTGCCACACCGTATTGCTCGTGGGACAGGTACGTGAGGAATTGCCGGGTGGCTTCCAATACATAGATCGGATTGAGGCTGCCGTAGGCCAGGGTGGTGTGGCTCAGGTAATGGCCGGCTTCCGGCATCTGCGGTCGACACTGCCAGCGGGTATCGGATTGCTCCGGCTGACTGATCAGGACATTGGACTCCATGTGCTTGTGCAGCAGGTCATGGCTGCCCCGCAGAATATCCCGTTGTGCCGGCAACATCAGGGCCGGTTTGCGCTGACGGTACTGCAACGTCAGGTAGAGCGTACCGATGCGCTGCGTACTCTGGGTGACAATGCATTCCAGCTCGACGCTGTGGGCATCACCGCCTTTCGCTTCCACTTCAAAATGCAGGGGAAGATGCTTCTCGGCAAAACGGTTGAACTGCAGCGAGCATTGTCCCACCTGGCGTGACAGTAACGGGTTCAGGGGATCGCATTCCAGGGTGGAGCGGCAGATCAGTTCCCAGGCCCCCGCCATGATCAGAGTCCCGGGAATGTGATCCAGCACGTGATCGAAAAAGTAGGGATGCTCTTCGTCCAGATGCAGCGTGCCACAGGGATGGTTGCGTTCGTTGCGTGTGGGTGCGCCCAGCAACAGGGATTGCGTGAGGAGCGCCCGGTCCAGGGCGGACTGCAGAAAACGGTTGCGGGTGCCACTGGTATTGCGCACCAGCTGGCGCAGGAAAGACGCCAGGGTTTCCACGTTACCGGATTTGAACAGGCTGAGATGATCACCGGGGATAGTCTTGGAGTGCAGCTTGCGGTTGGTCAACCGGCTCCACTCGGCAGCGGTGCTGTTGGCAACCAGATTACCGTGGGTGGGGCCGGTCTGAAAATGCCGCAGCTCATAACCCAGTGGCGCCAGCTTGGATTTCAGAGCCTGGGCATACAGGTCAAACAATTCTGCTTTGTAACGCAGCAAACGTTCGGAGCACATGATGTTCTGGTGAACGCTGAGTTGCTCGATGCAGTATTGCAGTGATTGGGCGCTGATGCCCGAACCCAGGATGCAGGGCGCGTCGATCACGCTCACGAATTTTATTTCCTCTCCGGCCTGGCTCAGTTGGTTCGCCACCAACAGGGCCAGGGTCGCCCCCAGAGACCAGCCCGCCAGCAGGTAGGGGCCGTGGGGCTGTTGCGTGCGGATGTCGCTGACCAGATGCTCAACCACTCTGTCCAGTGAACGGGGCTGATGCCCGTCTCTCATCTCGGGCAGCATGACGTAGAGGGGGACGTCCTCGCCGAACGCATTGGCCAGGTCCAGGTATTGCAGGGCACCCTCGTTGCCCGGGTGGATGAATATCAGTGGCAGCACACCGGGCAGGCCCTGTCGCATTACCGCACAACAGCCTTGCAAGGTGGTACCGGTTTCCAGGGTTGTGGTGTTGGGCGTCAGCTTGGCCGCCAGGATGGTGATGAAGTCCTCGATGGAGCGCGCCCGATTGATCTCGCCGGCCTTGATGTCCAGATCCAGTTCCTGTTTCAGTCGCGACAGCGTGGTCAGCACGGCGATGGAATCCACACCCAGTTCTGCCAGTGATCGGCTCAGGTCAATGTCCATGGCCTGCCCACCCAGGCTGGACGCCAGGCTGTCGGCGACCAGGGTGCCGATGATGCTCACGCGCTCATCCATGCTGACCTGGCGCACCCGCTCCGACAGGGTTTGTATCGAACGCAGACGGGAACGCATCAGCAGGCCTTCGATGCGCAGTGTGCAGTGACCGTCGTCATCGAAAACGGCCAGGTCCAGCTCCGTGTGTTCCGCATCTTCCGACCAGGAACCCACATGGGTGATCTCTACGCTGCCGATGGCAGGCAGGTGTTCGGTCCAGCTGACACTGCGAGCACTGTAGGGCGTGTATTCCACACCCGGTCGGACTGCGTCGTTGTGGCGCAGGGATTCGCAGAAGAAACCCACCACCTGATACAACCCCTGTGCCACTTCCGGTTTGATCCAGAGGCGGGCGCTGCTGTTGGCCATCAGCTCACTGAAATCCACAGCGCAGGAAAGTTGGTTCTCCTGCAGTCGGGTGGAGCACACCACGTTTTTGTCATTGGTGCAGTAAACGGTGCGGGCTGATTTGTTGTCGGCAAAGAAGCTCGACATTTGGCTGGAAGCCGTCCCGGTTTCCGCGGTTGCGGTGGCCTCCTGTCGTGCGACCTGCGAACGGCCCTTGATGCTGGGGGTAAGGCTGGCCGAGCACAGCAGTACCCACTGGTTGCTGCTTTGACTGTCCTCTTCTTCCGCCGTGTAGAAATGCACCCGCAACTCATTGTGGGCCCGCGCCTCCGCAATGGTATGAATACTGCGGTGATCGCCGCGTTCGAGGTGCATGCGCTTGTGCAGTTCCAGATCCTGTACGGTCAGCTTGCTGGTGCCGAAGACCTCGTTGCCCACTTCGATGGCCATTTCCAGAAAGTGGCTGAGGTGGAAATGAATGGTCTCGGTTTGCTTGAACGTACAGGCCCAATGAGCAGCATCCAGCCCTGGATAGGCAATAAAGTGCAGTTCCCCGTTTTTGAGGTAGGGGGAGCGCTGGCGCTTACCCAGCAGCGGATGGAATGCCTGCGCGTTGGTGGTGTCCACAGCGGCGACCGGCTGCATGCCGACACCGCTCAACCAGAAATATTTGCGTTGGAACGGATACAGGGGCAGCGACTGGGTGGTGCGGGGATGCGGCGTCATCCATTGATCCCAGCGAATATCCAGGCCACTGGTATAGCATTGGGCGATCCCGTCCAACAGACTGTCGTATTCCGCTGCATCAGACTGAATAAGGGGAGCTGCAACAGGAGGCGCTTTTATAAGTGAAACGATGCGCACGTTGTCCCGGTCAAGGCTGCGCTGGGCTATGGCGCTGAGGATGGGCTTGGGGCCCAGTTCAATCAGAATGGCGTTGCCCGGATTATCGGTCCCGGTCCCGGTGGAGGCGATCTGTTGCAGTCCCCCATGAAAGTCCACCGTGGCCGTCACATGACGGCACCAGTATTCTGCCGTGGTCAGCTCTGCCTCTGCCTGCGCCGCGGTGACATTGGAGATCAGGCGGTAACGGGGGCGATGCATGGGAATGGTGTGCAGGAAGTCCCGGAACGGTTCCAGCATGGGCGCCATCAGCGGGGAGTGAAAACCGTGGGACACCTCCAGCATGCGGGTGTCGATGTCCTGTTCCCCAAGCAACTCACACAGTCGATGTAAACTGTCGACGCAACCGGACAACACCACCTGGCCAGGGCCGTTGCGGGCGCCGATGGACACCAGCGGGAAAGCCTGCAACAGAGGTTGTACATCTTCCGGGTGGGCAAACACGGCCATCATACCCCCGCTCACGTCCAGGGATTGCATCAGTCGTCCCCGTTCACCGGCCAGCCGGATACCATCTTCCAGAGAGAATACACCGGCAACAGTTGCCGCCACGATTTCCCCCAGGCTGTGACCGATCAGGTTGTCCGGCTCGATGCCCAGGCTGAACAGTACCTGGGCCAAGGCATATTCATAACAGAACAGCACCGGCTGGGCGCAGTCCGTGTGCTGAATCCTCTGGCTGCTGTCATCGGCTGCGTCCGCCAGAATAAACCGGCGCAACTCGATGCTGGTGTGTTGCAACAGCAGGTCGTGGCAGTGGTCGATGGTCTGCCTGAAAACCGGACTGTGGTGGTACATATCACGTCCCATGCCGGCCGCTTGGGAACCCTGGCCGGTGAACATCCAGGTGACACTGGGGCGGGCCTGGCTGCGGCGTCGGCGGCTGGAAAAAACATTCTCCTCCAGGTTGGCCCAGTTCAAATTGCGCAGGCTGGAATGCAGTTGTTCAACGCTGTGGCATTTTACTGCCAGGCGTTCCTCGAAATGGGTACGGCCGGCATTCTGGTTAGCACACAGTGCCTGAATGGGCTGCTTGGTGTGGGGCAGGTACTGCAGGTGATTTTGAATCTGGGCCTGCAGGGCCGTGCGGTCCCGGGCGGATAAACAAAACAGTTGCGCAGCATGGGCTTCGGGCGCAATAACCTGTTTTTCACTGACCTGGTCATCATTGTCCTGGTCAGCACCCTCTGGCAGCGGGGGGGCTTGTTCCAGAATCACGTGAGCGTTGGTGCCGCCAAAACCGAACGAGCTGACCCCGGCCCGGCGCAGGGTGCCTACCTCGGCGAGCCAGGGCTGGTTTCGTGTGACCACCCGGATGGCACTGCGCTCCCAATCAAAACGTGTATTGGGGGTTTGAAAGTGCAGGTTGGCCGGTAACAGTTGCCGTTGCAGGCTCAGCGCCGTCTTGATTACCCCGGCAATGCCGGCGGCGGATTCCAGATGACCGATATTGGATTTCACCGAGCCCACCAGCAGGGCGTGACGTTGTTGCTGTTGACCATAGGCCTGTTGCAATGCGGTGAGCTCAATGGGGTCTCCCAGGGCGGTACCCGTGCCGTGGCTTTCCACATACTGCACCTCCGCGGCGGTCACACCGGCGTTGCGCAGGGCCCGTTCAATGGTGTTGACCTGGGCCGGGCCGTTGGGTGCAGTAATGCCGTTGGAGCGGCCATCCTGGGTAATGGCGGAACCTTTCACCACCGCGATGATGTGGTCGCCGTCCGCCTGGGCCTGGCGCAGGGGTTTGAGGATGAGCACGCCGCAGCCCTCGGATCGAACATAGCCGTCGGCCCGGTCGTCAAAGGTTTTGCAGCGGCCGTCGGCGGCCATCATCCCGCTTTTGGAAAAGGTGATGCTCAAATCCGGGGCCAGAATCAGATTCACCCCTGCCGCGACGGCCAGGTCACACTCTTGATGTTGCAGGCTGCGACAGGCTTGGTGCAACGCCACCAGGGACGAGGAGCAGGCCGTATCCACGGTGACACTGGGGCCGCGCCAGTCGTAAAAAAACGATAGGCGGTTGGCGGCGATGGAGGCAGCGTTTCCGGTGCCCACATAGGGTTCGCTGCTGGCCCCCCGTTGACTGCAGTGGCGGTCATAATCCACGTTGGACAGGCCCACGAAAACTCCGACGCTTTGCCCGCTGGTCTGGTGGGCGGGAATGCCCGCGTGTTCCAGTGCGTGCCAACTGGTTTCCAGCAAAACGCGTTGCTGCGGGTCCAGCAGGGTGGCTTCCTTTTCCTTGATACCAAAAAAAGCCGCATCGAAATCCCGCACCCGGTGCAGATAACCGCCCCATTTTGTCGTCATCTTGCCAGGGGCCAGAATATCGGGATCGTAGTATTCCTGATTGCTCCAGCGGCAGTCCGGCGTCTCACTGATGGCATCGCGGCCGGATTCCAGCAGTTGCCAGAACGCTTCCGGGGAATCCGCCTGTCCGGGAAAACGGCAGCCAATGCCGATGATGGCAATATCCTGCTGCAGTGGCGCAGCGCCCTGTGCGGTTGCGGCGGCGGGTTGTTGGCCATCCTGGCCGCTCAGGCTCAAGTGCGAGGCCAGTTTATGAATGCTGGGATAATCGAAAAACAATTGCGGCGCCAGCGTCTGCCCCAGGGCCTGTTCCAGAATGCCCGCCAGACCCACCAGGGTTTTGGAGTCCAGACCCAGGTCGGAGAAGCTGGTGTGAGGATTGAGGTGTTCGGCCGCTAAACCCAGTTCCCGGGACAGGGTTTGCAACAGGATCGCTTCATAATGGGGGCACGACAAAGTGACGGCGTTGTCAGTGGCGTCGGGATCGGTGCTGAAAAAATCCCGAGGTTGGAAGCGCGCCACCGCCTTCAGTTTTTCCTCGCGGAACAACTGGGCCATTGTGGTACGGCGAATTTTACCGCTGGAGGTTTTCAGCAGGCTGCCCGCTTCGATCAGCACCAATTCCTGCAACGCCAGCTGATGTTGTTCGTTCACATTGCGCAGTGCCGTCCGCGCCAACGCGGCCAGACGTTCCGGGCTGGCGTCGTAACGCTCGGACAGTTCCTGCACCGCCACCACGGATTCGTCTTCCAGGCTGAACACGGCGCCGCAACCTATGCGGAACACTGGGTCCACCGCTTGAATGGTTTCCTCGATGTCCTGGGGATACAGATTGCGGCCATCCACAATCATCATTTCTTTCAGGCGCCCGGTGATGTACAGCATACCGTCGCGCAAAAAACCAAGATCACCGGTGCGCAGGTAGGGGCCGTCCCCGGCGACCGTGGTGCAGGCCGCAAACGTCGCGGCAGTGGCGTCCGGATTTTTCCAGTAACCCCGGGCCACGCTGTCCCCCTGCACCCAGACTTCCCCCACTTCCTGCTCAGCGCAGGGGGCCATCGACTCCGGGTTGACGATTTTCAGGGACTGTCCAATGACCTGGCCGCTGGCCACCAGGGTTTTGCTCGGCCCGCCATCGACGGCAGCCCTGGGCTTGCCACTGTGCAGGCTGGGCGTGTCCACGGCAAACAGGTCCAGTGGTGCGCGCCGGGGATGATGGGTGACCATCAACGTGGACTCTGCCAATCCATACAGTGGTGTGAATGCGGCCGCATCAAAGCCGCAGCGGGCAAAGGTGTTGGCAAAGCGTTCCAGGGTGCTGGCACGAATCGGCTCGGCCCCGTTATAGGCCAGTTCCCAGCTGCTCAGGTCCAGGGTGTCGAGCTGTGCCTCGGTAATGCGTTTCACACACAGCTCGTAGGAAAAATTGGGGCCGCCACTGTGCGTACCACGGAATTCGCTGATGGCCTGCAGCCAGCGGTACGGACTTTTCAGGAAACTGAGGGGCGACATCAAGACCACCGTCATGCCATTGAACAGGCAGCCTAGCAGATTGCCGATCAGGCCCATGTCGTGATACTGCGGCAGCCAGCATACGACGACGCTGTCCTCATCACAGTGCAGTGCTTCCCGGATCAGAGACTCGTTGTGGTGCAGATTGCCATGGCTCAGCACGACGCCTTTGGGGTGGCCGGTGGAACCGGAGGTGTACTGTAGAAACGCAGTTGCATTTTCATCAGCAATGCACTCCACATACGGGGCGTCGTTCCTGTTCAGGGCGTCCGTGGTGATCAGGCTCAGGTTGGCCAGCTGCGGGGTCATGGCGATACCCATGCGCGCCATCTGCGCCAACGGTTCCGTGGTGCACACCGTGTTGGCGTCACAGCTCTCTACGATTTTGACGAAACGGGGCCAGTCTTTCGGTGAGCTGGGTGGGTACACGGGCACCGCGATCAGGCCGGCCTGTACGCAGCCCAGAAATGCGCTAATAAATTCCAAGCCCGGCGCATAGGTGAGGATGACCCGGTCGCCCGGCGCCGCCGTTTGCAGCAGGCAGGTGGCGATGCGTTGGGCCTGATCCTGCAGTTCCTTAAAGCTGATGGTGCTGCGTTCCTGGTCCGACTCCCCCAGAAAATGAAACGCGGTTTTGGCAGGGGAATGGTTGGCCCAGTGCTCCAACCAATGGCCGATGTTTCGGAAGTGAGCCAGGTGGGTCAGCATGGCAATGGCCCCAGATCATGGTGCGGGTTGCCGGCGCGGGCACGCATCTTGCGTACAAATCTGTACACGGCAGCGGAAGCTTCAGTGGTATTGCCGACCGTTCGAGAACGGTGGTGACCAATGCACGGTATGCCGCTTGTGCAGCACCCTGAGGTGTGGGCCATCTGCGGGACGCTCCTGTTCGTTGGGTTAAAAAATACGATCAGGTGCGACAGGGCCGCAGCTGATGAGGCCGCGGTCGGCGCGTTGGATTATTGTTTTGGTTATTGTTATGACGTGTTGTTGTGCGTGTAGACTGACTTCGTCCACCGGATCGATACGCAAAATTATATTCGAATGACGCATCTTAGAAAGTAAAAAATTGTATATTTAGGCCAAACGAAAATTAACGAAAAAATTTGGTAATTTTTGACTTCTCAGTCATTGGTATCAAGCTTTATACGGAAGGTTACAGAACCCGCCATGTTTCGCCTTTACAATAAGGGCGGGGTCAGGCTGAGCGCCTGGGAACGGATCACTGCTGTGGAAATTGAGATTGGATATGCGGAAATGGATGATGGGCGCTGCCCTGGCGTGGTGCCTGACGGGCCCGCTGGTGGCGGCGCCAAAGGTACGGGTGGAGGGCCTGTTCAAAGGTGCGGCCGTACTGCAGATTGATGGTCAGCAGGTGATGCTGAAGAACGGGCGCACCCATGCAAGTGGCGTCACTCTGGTGGATGCCAACGCCCGGCGGGCCATTGTGGAAATCGACGGCCAGCAGCACGAACTGGCCCTGCACACCGCCATCGGAGGCACTTACCAGCAGACCGACATCACCCAGGTGGTGATCCGCAAAAACGATATGAACCAGTATCGGGTGAGCGGCAGTATCAATGGCCAGACGGTTCAGTTTCTGGTGGACACCGGCGCCAACACCGTGGCCATGAATGAAATCCAGGCCCGCAACCTGGGGTTGTTGTACAAGGTCAACGGCCAGGAATCCCAGGCTGTTACCGCCAGCGGTGTGGTGGCCACCTGGGTGGTGACGCTGGATGCCGTCAAGGTGGGGGAAATCAGTGTGCCGAACGTCAGGGCTATTGTCATTGAAGGGGCCTATCCCCAGGATGTGCTACTTGGAATGTCCTATTTGGAGTATGTTCGGATCCAGGAGCACAACAGCGTTTTGATGTTGGAGAAGAAATTCTGATTTAATAGCGGCTTCCTGAATTGACCTGGGAGTCGCCCATGAGCCACACCGCCAAGACCATCCTGATCGCCAATCGTGGCGAAATAGCCGTCCGCATTATTCGAACACTGGCGGACCTGGGTTGGCGTTCCGTGGCGGTGTATGCACAAGACGACGCCCACTCCCTTCATGTATTGAAAGCCGATGTGGCCGTGCCCTTAACCGGGCAGGGGGCGGCGGCTTATCTCGATCAGCAGCAACTGTTGACCATTGCCCGCGAGCAGCGCTGCGATGGTATCCACCCCGGTTATGGCTTCCTCAGTGAGAACAGTGCCTTCGCCCGCGCCTGTGCCGAGGCCGGACTGGTTTTTGTCGGGCCAGGGGCGGGCACCCTGGAACAGTTCGGGGACAAAGCCCGCGCCCGCGCCCTGGCGGCCGAGTGCAATGTGCCGGTGCTGAGTGGGCTGGACCAGGCCGTCAGCCTGGCCGAGGCGGAACACTTCTTCGATCGCTTGCCGGAGGGGGCCGCCATGGTGATCAAGGCTGTGTCCGGAGGGGGAGGCCGGGGCCTGCGGGTGGTGCGCAAGCGGGATCAGATCGCCGACGCCTATGCCCGTTGTGGCTCCGAAGCGCAATCGGCGTTCGGTGATGGTGCCGTCTATGTGGAACAGTGGGCGCCTGCTGCCCGCCACATTGAAGTCCAGATCCTGGGGGATGGGGAAGACTGCGTCCACCTCTACGAACGGGAATGCACCCTGCAACGCCGCCAACAGAAAGTCATCGAGATGGCCCCCAGTCCCGGCCTCGAACCAACCCTCAAACAACAGCTCTTTGCCGCGGCCCTGGCCATGGCCAGGCAATCCGCGTATTGCGGTCTGGGCACCTTTGAGTTCTTGGTCTTCGAACAGCAGGGTGCCACCGGTTTCGCGTTTATCGAGGCCAACCCCCGCATCCAGGTGGAACACACGGTGACGGAAACGGTTCTGGGTCTGGACCTGGTGGCGCTGCAATTGGCCGTGGTGTTCGGCACCCGTATCGCCGACCTCAACCTGCAAGGTCTGGCGCCGGTGGGATTTGCCCTGCAGGCGCGCATCAACCTGGAATCCCTCACCGAAGACGGTCAGGTCAAGCCAGCGGCCGGGCGCATAGCCAGCTGGGATGTGCCCGGCGGCCAGGGCGTACGCATCGACAGCTATGTTTACAGCGGGTATCAAACCAGCCCCCGCTACGATTCCATGGTGGCCAAGCTCGTTGTCCACAGCCTTTGGGGCGATTTCCCGGCGGTGTTGCGCAAGCTGGCGCAAGCCCTGAAAGAATTCCGCATAGAAGGTGTTGCATCCAACCTGTCGTTGTTGCGGCGTTTAGTGGCGCATCCGGCCGTGCGGGAGGATCGCGTGCACACCGGCTTCATTGACGCCCATCTCACGGAACTGAGCGCCGCGGACACCAGTCTGCTGCCGTCCAGCACTGCTCCAGATGCTACCCCAGGCGCCAGTTCGGCCACCAGTCCGGGCCAGTGGGTGGTTACCGAACACAGCCTGCTGGCGCCCATGCAGGGCTCGGTGGTTGAGCTGGCGGTGGCGCCGGGACAGCCTGTGGCGAAAGGCGCGACCCTGGTGATCCTGGACGCCATGAAAATGGAACATGTGATTCAGGCCCCGGCCTCCGGTGTGGTGGAGGCGCTGTTGGTGGGCGCCGGGGAGGCGGTAATGGAAGGCCAACCCCTGCTGAGCTTTGTGGCCGGCACTGAAGAAGATGCGGAAACATCCCAAAGCGTTGTCGTGGACCCGGATGCCATCCGTGCGGATCTGCAGGAAAGCATTACACGCCACGGTTACGGCCTGGATCAAAATCGTCCCGAGGCAGTGGCCAAGCGGCATCACAACGGGCAGCGCACCGCGCGTGAAAACATTGCGGATCTGTGCGATGACGGCAGCTTCGTGGAGTACGGCCCCCTGGTGATTGCCGCGCAACGCCGCCGCCGAGAGCTGCAGGATCTGATGGAGAATACGCCGGGGGACGGCATGGTCACCGGTCTGGGACGGGTCAACGGCGAGCTGTTTGGTGAGGAGGCCTCCCGCTGTGTGGTGATGACCTACGATTACACCGTGTTGGCCGGCACCCAGGGCATTCAGAACCATCATAAAAAGGATCGCATGTTTGAGCTGGCCGAGCGGCTGCGGGTGCCGGTGGTCCTGTTCAGCGAAGGGGGCGGCGGGCGCCCCGGTGATACGGATGGCCTGGGTTCCTCCGCCAGCCTGGATTGCCTGGCGTTTCTGTATTTCGCCCGCCTGTCTGCCCTGGTGCCCCTGGTGGGCATTGCATCGGGCCGCAACTTTGCCGGGAATGCGGCTCTGTTAGGTTGCTGTGATGTGGTGATCGCCACCCGCAATGCCAACATCGGCATGGGTGGACCGGCCATGATCGAAGGTGGCGGCCTGGGCGTGTATCGGCCAGAGCAGGTGGGGCCGGTGTCCGTGCAGGCCGACAACGGCGTCATCGATATTCTGGTGGAGGACGAAGTAGAAGCCACCCGGGTGGCGAAGCGATACCTGTCCTATTTTCAGGGCTCGGTCACCCATTGGACGGTGCCGGACCAGCGCCTGTTGCGCTCCGTGATCCCGGAAAACCGATTGCGGGTGTACGACGTGCGCGCCGTGCTGCAGGGATTGTTCGATGTGGATTCCGTGCTGGAACTGCGCGGTGGCTTCGGCAAGGGCATGATCACCGCACTGGCGCGAATAGAGGGGCGGCCGGTGGGGGTGATTGCCAACAATCCGCAGCATCTGGCGGGAGCGGTGGACGGTGATGGGGCCGACAAAGCCACCCGCTTCATGCAGCTGTGCGATGCGTTCGACCTGCCACTGGTGTTCCTCTGCGATACACCGGGCATTATGGTGGGGCCGGAAGTGGAAAAAACCGCGCTGGTGCGTCACGCAGCGCGGATGTTCGTCAACGCGGCCAGTCTTACCGTGCCGTTTTTCACTATCGTGTTGCGCAAGGCTTACGGGCTGGGGGCCATGACCATGGCGGGCGGTTCCCTCAAGGCCCCCCTCTTTACCGTGTCCTGGCCCACCGGCGAATTCGGTGCCATGGGCCTGGAAGGGGCGGTGAAGCTGGGCTTTCGCAAAGAACTGGCCGCCATTGCCGACCCTGAGCAGCAAAAAGCCCGCTTTGAAGCCATGGTGGCGGAGATGTATGAGCGTGGCAAAGCGGTCAACAACGCCACCTTCTTCGAGTTTGACGATGTCATCGACCCCGCGGATACCCGGCGCTGGATTCTGGCCGGGTTGCAGTCGGCTCCTGCACCCGTTCCCCGTTCCGGTAAAAAGCGACCCTGCGTCGATACCTGGTGATCGCGTTGCCTGTACCTGCTTGTGTACCTGATCTTGTGTCTGGGGATTACGGTTGTTGCATCAGGGCCAGGCGCACGTCGCGCAAATGACTTTGAATGCGCACACTGTTGCGGGGTCCCATGCGCCACAGCAGTTTTTCCAGGTCACTGGCTGCTTCCCGTTCCGGATCAGCAAAACGGTAATATACGGAAGGGCGCTGCAATGCAATGGGCGAGGCTTCCAGGGGTTTCACGTCCAATACCCGGTCTATGGCTTCCAGCAGTCGGTCCCGGAAGGCACCCGGCTGCCCCAGTTCGTTGAAAGCCTCCTGCAGCAAGGGCGACCACGCGCTGTAATAGCGGGCCAGTAAATCCGGGTCCAGCGACACAAACGCATCCACCAATGGATTCAATCGATTGAAGTTGGATTCCGACAGAACCGGTTGTTGCTCTGGGCCGGCTGCGGAGAATGCCGCGATGGAAAATTCCAGTGGCCGGTTCTTCAGCGGCACTTTGCCCATGGCCACGTTGTCCACCAGCAATACCCACTTGCGAATCTGTTCCTTGGGTGTCAGCCATTGCAGTAAGTCCTGCGCCGCCGGCTTTGCTTCAGCAGTGCCCATGTTGTGTTGGGAAAGATCCTTCACAGCGGCGCGGGTCTGTTCATCGCTTTGACCAAGGTCAGTAGGCGTGGCCACCAGTTGCGGTAATCTGGTGGCAGTCGGGGCAACGGGCTGGTCAGTGCTGGGCTTGGGTGTGGCCCCGGTGGGCGGCAGCTCTCTCAATATGGGATGCAGTTGCTTGTCGGGGGCAGGATCTGCTGTCTGGTTTGCGACAACCGGTGCCGCAACAGGCACAGGGGGTTGTTGCGAATACCACAGCCAGCCCAGCCCGGCGCAGACCAGCAATGTCATCAAGATGCCAAAAACAACCGGTTTCATGTGCAAACACTCCCAAATTGGTATACTCAGGCCACCACTATACCTGATTGTTATGATTATTATTCAGTCAGAAATGGTGATTTGGAAATTTTATCAATCATATAGTAACAATCAATTTTGTATATGGTTGGTGAAACCTTATTATACCTCCACATTATCGACAACAGACCTAACTAGGAGCAAACATGGCCCAGATCAATACTGAAATCAAACCGTTCACCACTATGGCTTTCAAAGAAGGTGAGTTCGTTGAAGTTTCCGACACCGACGTGAAAGGCAAGTGGGCGATCTTCTTCTTTTACCCCGCCGACTTCACCTTTGTTTGCCCCACCGAACTGGGTGACGTAGCAGACAAATACGAAGAACTGCAGAAACTGGGTGTGGAAGTTTACTCTGTATCCACTGACACTCACTTCGTACACAAAGCCTGGCACGACGCTTCTGAAACCATCGCCAAGATCAAGTACTACATGCTGGGCGACCAGAGCGGCACCATCACCAATAACTTTGGTGTAATGCGCGAAGGTCAGGGCCTGGCAGATCGTGCCACTTTCCTGGTGGACCCGGAAGGCATCATCCAGGCGATGGAAATCACTGCAGAAGGCATCGGTCGCGACGCGGACGACCTGATGCGTAAAGTGAAGGCAGCCCAGTATGTTGCTTCTCACCCCGGCGAAGTTTGCCCCGCCAAGTGGAAAGAAGGTGAAGCAACTCTGGCACCTTCTCTGGACCTGGTCGGCAAAATCTAAGCTGCCCTTGGTCAAACCTGCCGGAAGGGAGTTCGCTCCCTCCGGCAAGTGCCACGGTAAGCACTTTACAAGTGAAACCGTTATACCCGTTCAACAGCAAGACGCAGTCAGGTGGACCCATGTTAGACGCAAATCTCAAAGAGCAACTCAAAACGTATCTTACCAATCTGAAAAAAGATATCGAGCTGGTGGCATCGCTGGACGACACCGACAAGTCCAACGAGATGCAGGGATTGCTGAATGACGTTGCCGCCCTAAGCGACAAGATTACCTTGAAGGAAGTGCGCAACGATGCGGAGCGCAAGCCTTCGTTCCGAGTGAACCGCCCGGGAGAAGACATCTCCGTGCGTTTTGCCGGTTTGCCCATGGGGCATGAATTCACTTCGCTGGTGCTGGCTCTGTTGCACGTGGGCGGTCATCCGGCGAAAGAGGAAGCCAAACTGCTGGAACAAATCACCCAGCTGGAAGGTGAGTTCGAATTCGAAACCTTTATTTCGCTGTCCTGCCACAACTGCCCGGTGGTGGTTCAGGCATTGAACCTGATGGCGGCGTTGAATCCCAACGTCAAGCACACCATGATCGATGGCGGCCTGTTCCAGGATGAAGTGGAAAGCCGCGGTGTGATGGCGGTGCCCACGGTGTTCCTCAACGGCGAGGAATTCGGCGCCGGTCGCATGACGCTGGAAGAAATTCTGAACAAGGCGGACACCGGTGCCGCCAAGCGCCAGGCCGCGGAACTGAGCAAGAAAGAAATATATGACCTGCTGGTGGTGGGCGGTGGCCCGTCCGGCGCGTCTGCCGCCATCTATGCTGCCCGCAAAGGTATCCGTACTGGCATCGTCGCCGATCGTTTCGGCGGTCAGGTGATGGATACACTGGCCATCGAGAACTTCATCTCGGTTAAAGAGACCCAGGGTCCACAGTTGGTGGCGCAGTTGGAAGAACACGTGCGCAGCTACGAAGTGGACATCATGACCAATCAGCGGGCGGTGGGCCTGAGTGCTGACGGCATCGCGGAAGTGACGCTGGAAAACGGAGCCACGCTCAAGAGCAAGGCGCTGTTGATCGCCACCGGCGCCAGCTGGCGGGAAATGAACGTCCCCGGCGAGAGAGAGTACCGGGGCAAAGGTGTGGCGTACTGCCCACACTGTGACGGCCCCTTGTTCAAGGGCAAGCGGGTGGCGGTCATCGGTGGCGGCAACTCAGGAGTGGAAGCCGCTATCGACCTGGCGGGTATTGTGTCCCATGTCACATTGATCGAGTTCGACAACAAGTTGCGGGCGGATGCAGTGTTGCAGAAGAAACTGAACAGCCTGCCCAACGTAACAGTGATTGTGTCAGCCCTGACCAAGGAAGTGCATGGCGACGGTAACAAGGTGGTGGGGCTGGATTACGAAGACCGCACCACTGGCGAAATGCACAAGGTGGAGCTGGAAGGAATCTTTGTCCAGATCGGTTTGGTGCCCAACAGCGCCTGGGCCAAGGACGCCATCGAGTTGTCACCCCGCGGTGAAGTGATGGTGGATGAGCGGGGCCAGACGTCTGCACCCTGTGTCTTTGCCGCCGGTGATGTGACCACTGTGCCCTACAAGCAGATCATCATTGCCATGGGCGAAGGTGCCAAGGCGTCCCTGGGCGCATTTGATTACCTGATTCGCTCCTCCGTAGCAGACGAGCAGACCAGCGCTGCTTAATCCGGGTTGGATCCCCGGTGCATGGGTCATTTTGAGCGGGGTGACTCATGCACCGGTGCGATTCCTCAACTTATTCGTTCAAACCGGAAAAACCCTGTCAGCATTGGGTCATTACCTTGGCGGATTACCTTAAAGGGTTCGGTGTTTTTTGATTCGTTTGCTATCCTTAGTTGGGTACATCGGACGCGAGACACCATCACCCACTGAGGGAACAGGGCGAACCCAATGCAAGCCGACAGCCTTCCATCCTATTCCAAGCCGTCGCTTGCCCCTGCTGCCAGTGTCATTCTGATCATTGATGATAATCCCAAAAGTATCAAAGCGTTGAGCTTGCTGGTGCGAGACTTCGGCGAGGTGATCTTTGCCACCTCCGGTGCCGCCGGTATTGCCATGGCCATGAAAAGAAATCCCGACCTGATTTTGTTGGACGTGGAGATGCCCGGGATGAATGGATACGAGGTGTGCCGCCAGCTGAAGGCGGATCTGTCCACCCGGGGCAGCAGCATTATCATCGTGACGTCCCACAGTTCAGTGGAGCATGAGGTGGAAGCGCTGGAGGCCGGTGCTGCCGACTTCATTACCAAGCCCCTCAACTCACCCCTGGTGCGGGCGCGGGTCAAAACCCAGCTCCTGGTCAAAAAACAAGCCGATGAGCTTCAGCGCCTGGCGGAGCAGGATGGGCTGACGGGGATTTACAACCGTCGTTATTTCGATGAGCAAATGGCCCAGGAGTGGCGGCGTCATCAACGGCAGCGCAGTCCGTTGGGGGTGGCCCTGGTGGACGTCGATTATTTTAAGGCTTATAACGACGAATATGGCCATCAGGGTGGCGATGGATGCCTGCGCGCGGTGGCGCAATGCCTGACCCTGGCTCTGCGTCGGCCGGGAGAGCAGGTCGCCCGTTATGGCGGAGAGGAATTTGTTATTATCCTGCCGTACACGGATAATATTGAGCTACTGAAAATCGGCCCCTGGCTCTGTGAACAGGTGCGTAGCCGGAAAATTCCACATGCCAAATCCGCGGTTGCGCAGTGGGTTACCATCAGTGTCGGGCTCGCCAGCTGTACCCCCAGCATCCAAACCGGGCCGGATCATCTACTGGGCCTGGCGGACAAGGCGCTCTACCAGGCCAAGGCCAGCGGACGTAACCAGTGTGTGGTGGCCGAAAAAACCTTGGAATAATGCTGCCCTGTGATTGATGGTGTGACGGATAGGCTCGCAAGTTTGGTGTCTAATATTGGTGCCTAAGATTGGTGTCTGAGTGAATCAGATCAAAACCAGTGGATTTCTGAATGCAATAGCGCTGGCCGCAATCTACGCGTTGCTGGCCGCGTTCTGTTATGGCGTGGCCAGCACCAGCGACTGTGTCGCCATCGTCTGGCTGCCGGCCAGTGTGGCGATCGCCTGGGTGTTACGGGCGCCCCTCACAGAGCGCCGTTCACTATATCTTGCAATCTTCCTCGCCAACAGCGCTGTTGCCTGGCTTTATGGTGGCCCCGGGTGGTGCATGTTGGGGTGCTCCCTGGCCCGGGTGATCGGCGTGATGGTGGCGGTAAGGTTGGTGCAGGCCCTGGTGCGGGATCATCTCACCGTGCGCGATGCAGCCTTTATTCTGGGCGGCTATGTCTTTATCGCTGCCCCGGTGTCTGCACTGCTGGGAGCGGCCGTGGTCTGGCTGGCCCAGGGAGTGGAATGGAGCCCCGTGCTGTGGGACTGGTGGTTGGGTGAGGTCATCGGTGCTGCCCTCTTGTTATTGCCTTCCTTGCGACTGGTGGAAGACGGTTTTGGTCGCATCGTCAAACCCCGACTGCTGATTTCCCTGGGTCTGCAGTTGCTGGGGTTGTTCATCCTGAGCTTTATTGTGCTCGAGTTCATGGCGCATCCCTTTGCGTATCTTGCGCTTCCCCTGATGGCCATTGCCCTGGTCTACGGCATGTTGCGGGTGGCAGTGTTCGCTAATCTGGTCTTCCTCGCCCTGGGTGCCGGCATTGCCTGGGGCTGGTGGTCGTTTCCGTTGCTGCAGGCGGATGGCAACGCCAATTCCCTGTGGGCGGCCAGTGCCGCGGTAGTGTTCGGGCCAATGATACTGGGGCTGGCCATTGATGAGATCCGGCGTCGACAGAGTGAACTTACCACCTTGGGAGAACGCCTGGACCTTGCTTCCAAATCCGTAGACCTGGCGTTGTGGGATTGGAATGTCAGCAGCGGGGAGATCTATTGGGATGCCCGTATGCGTCAACTTTATGAAATTAGTGATCAGGACCCACCGCTGCCAGTGGAGGAGTGGCGCCAGCGTTTACATCCCGACGACGTGGCGCATGCGGAAGGCGCCCTGCAGAATGCGTTGGCGGGGACGGCGGATTACAAAACGGAATACCGCCTGGTGCGCAGTGACGGCACTCATCGTTCTCTGCAGGCAGCCGGAATTGTCATTCGTAACGAGCTGGGTGAGCCGATCCGGATGGTGGGGCTGAATTGGGATGTGAGTGAGCTGGTCAGCGCGCAACGGGCGGTCAAGACCGCCGAAGCGCAGTTGAATTCGGTGATAGAAGCGGCCAGTGAGTTTGCCATCATCGCCACGGACACGGAGGGCCTGATCGAGGTGTTCAGTGCCGGCGCCGAACGGCTGCTGGGTTACACCCGGGAGGAGATGGTAGGCAAGCACTCGCCCGCCGTCTTTCATGACGAGGACGAGGTGGTGCAGGAAGGTCTGCTGCTGACGGAAAAGCTGGGTTACACCGTGGCAGGCTTTGAAGTGTTTATCGCCCAGGCCCGGGCCGGCAAAGCGGTATCCAAGGAATGGACTTATGTGTGTAAGGATGGAAAACAGGTGCCGGTCAACCTGACGGTGACCATCATGCACAATGATAAAGGTGACGTGACCGGATACCTGGGGGTGGCCCGGAACATTACGCAGCAGAAAGTTGCCGAGCGGGAGATCCGGGCGGCCCATGACGTGCTGGAGCAGCAGATCCAGCTGGCGCAACAGATGCGTGACGAGTTTGAATCCCTGTTCGAACTGGCCCCCGGGGCTATGTTGGTTCTGGATGGAGAGGGCTCCGTGGTAAACGCCAACAGTCGTGCACATCAGATGTTCGCCTGCGATCAAACCATGACAGGGTGCAGCGTCAACGGTTACCTGCCTGGTTTCACCCATTATCAACCCACCGATCATGGAGCCCGTGGTCACGACGAACAGGACTGGCTGGCGGTGCGCGTGGATGGTACCCAGTTCGAAGCGCTCTTGGAATACAGCCCCCTGCTGCTGAATGGCATTGTGCACACCATCGTCAACGTCTACGACATATCCGAGCAGAAAGAAGCGGAGCGTTCCCTGCAGCGCTCCAAAGATGTGGCGGAGAGCGCCAACCGTGCCAAAACCGAATTTCTGGCCAACATGAGCCATGAGATCCGTACGCCCCTGAACGCGGTGTTGGGGGCTGCCCAGTTACTGAGTCTTACCCAGTTGGACAAGAACCAAAGTAATCACGTGGGCATGATCTCGGCTGCCGGTAAGGCATTGCTGGCGTTGCTCAATGATGTGCTGGATGTGTCCAAGATCGAAGCCGGAAAAATGGAGCTGAGCCACGCGCCTTTCAGCCTGGGGGATGTGGTGGAACCTTTGGCCACCATCATGTCCGGTACCTCTGCCAAGAAAAACCTGGAACTGGTGATCGATGTGGACCCGGCCATCCCCGCCAACCTGATGGGCGATGCCCTGCGCCTGCAGCAGGTCCTGGTGAATCTAACGGGCAACGCCATCAAGTTTACGGAGCAGGGTGAAGTGGTGGTGTGTTTTCGCTTGTTGGAACGTCATGGGGACAGCGTATCCATCCTGGTGTCGGTGACGGACACTGGTATCGGTATGGATCAGGAGCAACAGTCACGCCTGTTCGGAGCGTTTTCCCAGGCGGATACCTCCATCACCCGTCGTTTCGGCGGCACCGGGCTCGGGCTCACCATCTGCAAAAAGCTGGTGGAGCTGATGCACGGGCAGATCAGTGTGCACAGTGCACCTGAGTCAGGGTCGGAGTTCCGGTGCCAGTTGCTGCTGGATCTGGACCCCAATGCCACGGCTCAGGCAGCGCCGTTGCCGGGCAAGCGCATTCTGCTGGCAGACAGCAATGCCGCCTCGGTGGCGGCGCTGACCTCCTGGTGTGAACACTGGGGTTGGCCTTGTGATAGCGTCGGGTCTGAGGCGGAGCTGGAAGCCAAACTCGCCGCACAGGCCGGGGATTACGACGTGCTGGTTTCAAACCAGAACCTGGCCGGTGCGGATGGAACGGAACGGTTGCAGGTGGCGTTGCCCCACGTGAAATTGGTGGGCAACCTGAGCCGTGAAGAATTGCGCCGAATCAGCCTGCGCAGCAATAAAGTGGTGGCGTTGTCGAAGCCGGTTACCACCGTGACGTTTCTGGATGCGGTGGATGAAGCCTGTCAGCGTTATACCGATCAGGCTGCCCAACGTAAGCCGATGGTCAGCAAGGCGCTGACCCGGCTGGATGGCGCCCGCCTGTTGCTGGTGGAGGATACCCCGTCAAACCAGACCATCATCGTCGGCGTGCTGGAACAGGTGGGGGCCATCGTGGAGGTGGTGAACAACGGCGCAGAGGCGGTGGAGCGCCTGCAGACCTGCGGTGATCCCGCGCTCTATGATGCGGTGTTGATGGATGTGCAAATGCCGGTGATGGACGGTTTTACCGCCACCCAGAAAATTCGCGGAGATCTGCGGTTGTCGGTCCCGATTATTGCCATGACGGCGGGGGTGCTGGCGTTTGAACGCAAGCAGTGCATCGACAGCGGCATGAACGACTTTGTCGGCAAACCACTGGATATACCTCGCATGCTGGAGACCATTTCCCGTTATGTGCCGCAACGCTCGGCTCTGCCTTTGTTGCAGGACAAGGCGCCAATGGCTGCTGCAGAAACCGCCCCGGCCACCATTGCGGGGGTGTTTAGTCCCGAGCGCATTATGTCGTTTGTGCGAGGCAAACCGGCCCGGGAGCAGGAAATCCTGGCCATGATCGAGCGCATTGTGACGGAGGGGATGCAGCCTCTTGAGGAAGGGCGGCACATGTTGGAGGTGGAAGACTATGAGGGGGCGAACCGTCACTTCCATACCCTGAAAGGCTCCATGGGCAACTTCGGGGCAGATCGGGTGATGAACGCTGCCCAGGCTCTGGAGCAGGCCATCAAGCAGCAGCAGATGGACAGCTTGGGCACGTTATTATCCGAGTTTCAGAAGGCACTGGCGGAAATGCTCCAGGTGGCGGCGCACTGGTTGGCATCCTATCGAGCGGAAAAGCCCGCCGCTGCCCCGGTGGTGCTGGATCAGCATGCCTTCGGCGCGGCCCTGGAAAAGTTGAGGGATAAACTCAATCACTCCAATATTGAGGCGGTGGAACTGTTTGCGGACCTGAACACCGAGCTGGCCCAGCGGCTGGGAGCCGAGCGGGTGGCGGAGCTGGCGGATGCGGTGGAAGACCTGAGGTTTGCCGACGCGGTGGCGGTGCTGGAGGAGTTGCAGGCAGGGTAGTCAGGCCCGTCTGCGGTGACTTGAGGCTATTGCCTAGACTGCGTCCTGTTTGATTTTGCGGGCGGCCAGTTGCTGCAGGCGAGCGCGCACAGCATGCTCGATTCCGTCGGCATCCAGGCCGCACTCTGCAATCATTTCCGCTGGTTTGGCCTGTTCGATGTAATAGTCCGGGATGCCCAGGTTCAACACCGGTACGATCACCCCGTGCCTGGCCAGTACCTCATGCACGGCAGAGCCAGCGCCCCCCTGCACCGAGTTTTCCTCCACCGTTACCAGCAGCTCATGGCAGTCCGCCAGTTCCAGAATCAAGGCCTCGTCCAGGGGTTTTACAAAGCGCATGTCCGCCAGGGAAGCCGCCAGGTTGTCGGCCACCGTGCGGCAGGCGGTGAGCACGCTGCCGAAGGACAGAATGGCTACCTTGCTGCCGTCCCGAATCATGCGACCCTTGCCCAGGGGCAGGCAGGCCATGGTGGATTCGATGGCCACGCCGGGTCCGGTGCCCCGGGGGTAGCGAACGGCTGCCGGGCCCGGGTGCTGGTAGCCGGTGTAGAGCATCTGGCGGCACTCGTTTTCATCGGCGGGTGCCATGATCACCATGTTGGGCACGCAGCGCATGTAACTGAAGTCATAGGCGCCGGCGTGGGTGGGGCCGTCTTCGCCCACCAGGCCGGCACGGTCGATGCCGAAGGTCACATCCAGGTTCTGCAGAGCCACATCGTGAATCAGCTGATCGTAGGCCCGTTGCAGGAATGTGGAATAGATGGCCACCACCGGTTTTTGTCCTTCGCAGGCCAGCCCCGCTGCCAGGGTCACCGCGTGTTGTTCAGCGATGGCCACATCCTCGTACTGGTCCGGAAAACGGCGGGAAAACGCCACCATACCGGAACCTTCCCGCATGGCGGGGGTGATGCCCACCAGGCGCTTGTCCTGCTCCGCCATATCGCACAGCCACTGGCCGAACACGTCGCTGTATTTGGGCAGCTTGGGTTTGGGGTCCGCGGTTTTCACCGCCGGTTTTGGCTCGATCTTGGACAGGGCGTGATAACCGATGGGGTCCTGCTCCGCCGCCTGGAAGCCGCGACCCTTGCGGGTAAAGACGTGCAGCAGGTGAGGGCCGGGAATCTCCCTGAGTTTCCCCAGATAGGTCACCAGCTTGTCCAGGTTATGGCCATCGATGGGGCCGATGTAGTTGAAACCCAGCTCTTCAAACAGCGTGCCGGGGGACACCAGGCCTTTCATGTGCTCCTCGGTGCGGCGCACGAATTCCATGGCGCTGGGCATATTCTCCAGAACTTTTTTGCCGCCTTCCCGTAATGCGTTGTAGGTGCGGCTGGCCCAGACCCGGGACAGATAATTGGAGAGTCCGCCCACGTTTTCCGAGATCGACATCTCGTTGTCATTGAGAATGACAATCATGTTGGCCTTGGTGTGGCTGGCGTGGTTCAAGGCCTCGAAGGCCATGCCCGCAGTGAGGGCGCCGTCGCCGATGATGGCGATATTGTGGTTAGTGCGCCCCTGGGCCCGACTGGCCAGGGCCATCCCCAATGCGGCACTGATGGACGTGCTGGAATGGCCGACGCCGAAGGTGTCGTATTCGCTTTCACTGCGCTTGGGGAACCCGGAGATACCGTCCCGTTGCCGCAGGCTCAGCATGGCTTCGCGGCGGCCGGTGAGGATTTTATGGGGGTAGGTCTGGTGCCCAACGTCCCACACCAGCTTGTCCTCGGGGGTGTTAAAGACGAAGTGCAGGGCGATGGTCAGCTCCACGACGCCCAGGCCTGCGCCGAAGTGGCCACCGGTCTTGCCCACGGCGTACATCATATAATGACGCAGTTCTTCCGCCAGCTGAGGCAGCAGATCCGGGTCCAGTTGACGCAGCTGGGCCGGGCTGTCGATCAGATCCAGCAATGGCGTACTGGGGCGTTTGAGCGGTATTTCGGTAAACATCAATAGCTTGCCTGTGTGCCAATCCGGTGGGAATTGGATTAATCCGACATTATACGGTCCCGGGCGTCAAAAATAACGTCCAGGGGTAAATTCTTGGGTTCAATGGCTGCGGGAGACGATGTAGTGGGCCAGTTGTCGCAGCGGTTCGGCCCGCTGATCAAAGTCTGCCAGGGCCGCCACAGCGTTATTACACAGATCCCGGGCTTTCTGCCGGGCCGACTCCAGCCCCAGCAGGCTGGGGTAGGTGACTTTCTCCAGGGCCTGGTCCGCCCCTTGCTGCTTGCCCAGTTGTTGGGTGTCCCCCACCACGTCCAGGATGTCGTCCTGTACTTGAAACGCCAGTCCTATGGCCTGGGCGTAGTGATCCAGCGCGCTCAATTGGGCTTCACTCACCTGGGGCCAGGTCAGGGCACCCATGGCCACGCTGGCGCGAATCAGGCAGCCGGTCTTGTGGTGGTGGATGGTTTCCAGCGCTTCCAGAGTCAGCCTTTGCCCCTCGGCGGCCAAATCCAGGGCCTGCCCCCCGGCCATGCCGCGGGTGCCACTGTTGGTGGCCAGTAAGCGGATCAGCCGCAGCCGGACCTCCGCCTTGAGTTCCACCGGAGAGCACGCCAATACCTCAAAGGCCAGGCACTGCAGGGCGTCACCGGCCAGGATGGCGGTGGCTTCGTCAAACGCGATATGGCAGGTGGGTTTGCCGCGGCGCAGGTCATCGTTGTCCATGGAGGGCAGGTCATCGTGAACCAGGGAATAGGAATGCACCATTTCCAGCGCCGCCGCCACATCGTCCGCTTGCAGGGGATCACCCCCCACTGCGGCGGCCGCGGCGTAGGCCAGCACCGGTCGCACCCGTTTGCCGCCATTGAAGGTGGCGTAGTTCATGGCCTCCACCAGCCGGGGTGCCAGGCCGTTCTGCTGTTCCAGCCAGAACGCCAGACGTGCATTGACCTGACGTTGGCACTGCTCCAGATAGCGGTTTAGGTCGAACGCGCTCATTTACTCGGCGTCATCCCCGGGCTGTTCCTCCGCAAACGGCGCCAGTTGTTCCTCACCGTTCTGGTTGAGCAGGATTTCCACTTTCTGTTCCGCCTCCCGCAGGGCCTGCTGGCACTCCTTGGTGAGTTTGATGCCCTGCTCAAATGCTTCCAGAGACTTCTCCAGGGTCAGGTCGCCGCCTTCCATGGACTCCACCAGCTGCTCCAGGGTCTGCAAGGATTGCTCAAAGTCGATAGCGGATTTTTTCTTCGCCATGGGGGCTCCTGGTTGCGGAAAACGGTGGTTGCCGGGTGAGGGCGCAAGTTTCGGCGATCATGCAGTGGAGGTCAATGCGATGCCACAATTAATCACAATCTGCCTGGATTGCGGAATTTCTCCAATTCCTGTCTAGACTTACTCATGTAGGCCGCTCTCAGTCAAATTTTTGGATAACTTTTAGTCAGGTGGAGTAGGGGTGTGGATCTAGCGACCCTCATAGGATTAATCGGAGCGTTGGTGATCGTGGTGATGGCCATGGTAACTGGCGGCGATGTCATGATCTTCGTGAACATACCGTCGATCCTGATCGTGGTGGGGGGCACGGTGTTCGCCGTGATGGCGAAGTACTCCCTCGGCCAGTTCCTGGGTGCCATGAAAATCATGGGTAAATCCTTCAAGTTCAAGCTGTCCTCGCCGGAAGAAATCATTGTGGAAGTGGTGGAGCTGGCGGACGTGGCCCGCAAAGGGGGCCTGTTGTCCCTGGAAGGCAAGGAAGTCTCCAACGATTTCCTGCAGAAGGGCATTCAACTGCTGGTGGACGGCCATGACCCGGAGGTGGTGAAGAGCATCCTCAGCAAAGACATGCGCGAGGGGGTTGCCCGCCACGCGATCGGCAAAGCGATTTTCGTGAACATTGGCGACACCGCCCCCGCCATGGGCATGATCGGTACGTTGATCGGCCTGGTGCAAATGCTGTCGGCCATGGATGACCCCAAAGCCATCGGGCCGGCCATGGCGGTGGCCCTGCTCACCACCCTGTACGGCGCCATGATCGCCAACATGTGGGCCCTGCCGGTGGCGGATAAAGTGGCCCTGCGTTCCGACGATGAAGCCCGTATCCAGGCCATGATCATCGATGCCCTGCTGGCCATTCAGGCCGGCCAGAACCCCCGTGTGATCCAGGGGCTGCTGAAAACCTACCTGCCTGCCTCCAAGCGCGCCAGCGAAGGCGAGGAGTAGTTAGGAGAGAGCCATGGCTGACGAAGACGAATGCGAATGCCCTGAATGCCCGAAAGGGCTCCCCGCGTACCTGGCCACCTTTGCCGACCTGATGTCGTTGCTGATGTGTTTTTTCGTGCTGTTGTTGGCGTTCTCTGAAATGGACGTGCAGAAATACAAGCAGGTGGCGGGCTCCATGAAGGACGCTTTCGGGGTGCAGGACAAGATCAAAATGAAGGAGATTCCCAAGGGCACCTCCATCATCGCCCAGGAGTTTTCCCCCGGTCGACCTCAACCCACTCCCCTCAATGAAGTGCGCCAATCCACCACCGAGACCATGAACAATACCCTGGAGGTGCTCTGTTCCCCCGGCCGCAGTGAGCAACGGGAGGATGCCGAGGAACAGTCCACGGACCATTCTGCTGAAATCCTCGAACGGTTGATTGCCATGACCCAGGCGGACGCGGTGGAAGTGGCTTCCATGATGAAGCAGGACATCCAAAGTGGTGCGGTGGAAGTGGAGACCCGTAACCGCCGCATCGTCATCCGGGTGAAAGAGCAGGGCTCATTCCCCAGCGGTTCTGCCACCCTGCGGCCGGATTTTGTTCCCATTATGGATAAGATCCGCACCGCCATTAAAGACATCGACGGCATTTACTCGGTGGAAGGCCATACCGACGACCTGCCCATCTCCACCGCCCGCTTCCGCTCCAACTGGGAACTGTCCTCGGCCCGGGCGGTGTCGGTGGCCCATGAATTGATGAAAGATGGCGATATGGAGCCCACCAAATTCACCGTCAAGGGCTTCGCGGACACCAAACCCATGGTGGCCAACGACAGCGACGACAACCGCTCCCGCAACCGGCGGGTGGAGATCGTCATTGAGCAGGGGACGGAAGACGAAAAGTACCTGTCCGGGGAAGAAAAGCTGCCGGAAGACCCGGAATTCAACACCGCACTGTTGAAAGAGGCGGGCATCGAGAACCTGGAGGGGTTTGAGTTGCTGTCGGGGGACGAAGCCGATCAGCAGACCGATCAAGCGAAAGGCATCATCAGTGTGCTGGATAATGAACAACCGGTGGAAGCCAGCCCGGACCAGGCCCCGGTGGACGGCCAGCCTCAATCCGGAGCCAAGCCCAGTCCTTCACCCTTCGACCTGTCGGTGGACCCTTTCGCCCCCACCCCCGACGACAAACCAGAGGACGAGTTCTTCTGACGCCGATGATCTCAGTCCAGTCACCCGCTGTGCTTGCCATGCCCGGCCGGTGCGGGTATGGTTTGGTCATTTGAGGCCAGCCACGGGTAAACTATGGAGCGTCCCCTGCACAAGGAACCGGGACAGGATCTGGATCGGGAATTGGATAAACTCAGCGCCAATGCGGTGTACGCTGCCCTGCTGGTGGAAATGCTGGTGGGACAGAAGATTCCTCTGGCGGAAGTGCTCGCTGGTACCGGGATCGAACTGAAAACCCTGAAATCCCTGGATGCACGCTTGAGCGGTCGCCAATACAAGGCCCTGATCGACAACGCCGTGCGCCTGTCCGATGACCCCGCCCTGGGCTTCAAGTTCGGCTTCCAGCTGAAACTGTCCACCCACGGGTTCCTCGGGTTTGCCGCCATGAGTGCCGCTACCCTGGGGGAGGCACTGGAGCTGGCGGTGAAGTATTGTCGCACCCGCTTTGATTTCTTTGCCCTGGATCTGTTCGAGCGCGGCGGAGACGTGGTGCTGCAGGTGGATGAACTGCTCAACCTGGGGCGGGCCGGTGCCTTCCTGCTGGAATCGGTGATGGCCAGTTTCGGCACCATGAGCATCAACCTGCTGGGGGAGATTCCGAAAGGGGTGCGCATTCGCCGCACCTGCGACAAGCCCCCCTATTTTGAAGCCATGGAGGAATGGTTTCCCCAGCGTCCGCCGGTGGAGTTCAACCAGTCCGCCAACCAGATGATATTCCGCCAGGGGGTACTGCAACGCCGCCTCAATCTGTCTGACCCCATGGCCCGCCAGTTGGCCGAAGCGCAATGCCAGCGGGAACTGCAGACCATTCAAGTGGAGGATGACCTGCTGTACCGTGTGCATCGCCTGTTGAAAGAGGCGGAGCCCAATTATCCCAAGCTGGATGAGGTGGCCACCCGGCTGCATCTGTCGCCGCGGACCTTCAAGCGACGGTTGCAGGCTGAGGGCACCACCTTCCAGGCCATTCTCGATAAAGTCCGTATGCACCAGGCCCGGCAGTTGCTGACGGGGTCCCGCCAGTCGGTGGATGCCATCGCCTCGGCCCTGGGGTACAGTGATGCGTCCAATTTCAGCCGGGCTTTCCGGCGTTGCGAGGGTATGACGCCCGCCCGCTACCGGCGCGCCAGCGCCAACAATAACAATGTTGAGGGAAAATGATGACTGACCAAACTGAATTGACCGGCAAACTGCAGGAAGCCCACGTCCAGTTTTTACTGGGCCGGTTGCAGGGGGATGGGCTCGACGCCAGCATCGAGCGTGAGCTGGCGGCCCTCTGGGAATGGGGTGCCGGTGTGAGCCTGAACGACATCCTGGATCGTGAACTGTTGATCAACACCATCGTCCGCCTGGTGGCGGATGCGCCTTTCAACCAGGAGCTGCGGACCATCGTGGTGAAGAGCGTGATCACCGGCATCCAATCGGAATTCAACGACGGCACCACCATTCAGAATCTGGTGCCGAAGCAAGAGTACGACAAGGCGGTTGCCCACTTTGCCCAGTTTGAAAAGCTGCGCATGGATGTGATCCGCATGGTGCTGGAAAGCCCCATTTACAGCGAGCTGATCACCGACGTGCTGTACCACGGCATCAAGGATTACATTACCACCGAGAACGTGGTGGTGAAGAAAGTGCCCGGAGTGGGTGCGCTGATGAAGGCCGGAGCCAAAAGCTTGAACAAGGCCATACCCAGCCTGGAAAGTGCGGCGGAAGGCACCATCAAAAAATTCATCGCCGGCAACCTGCGCAGCTCCGTGGAACTGAGTGAGAAAATCCTCAACAACGCGTTGTCGGAAGGCAATATCCGAACCATAGCCGACCATTTCTGGAAAACCGTCAGCGAGAAGGATTTCGCCAAGTTCAAGCATTACGTGACCGAGGAAGACATCGATGCCTCGGTGGCCATCGGTGATGACCTGTGGAATGAAGTGCGCAAGGCTGAGTACCTGCACAACATGATCCGCGGCATCGTCAATCACATCCTGGATGAGAACGGGGACAAAACGCTGGCGGATCTGGTGAACGAAATCGGCTATACCCAGGCGTATGTTACCGATGAGCTGAAGCAGATTCTGCCCGGCGCCCTGGGGCGGGAGGCACTTTGGCAATTGCTGGAGGCCCGGGTGCGCGCCAACCTGGCGGAATTCTACGCCAGTGAGGCCTGTGCTGAGGCCCTGGCGTGATCCAATGTTGACCCGTTCGGCGGCAATCGGCAGCCTGGCCCCTGCCGCCAAACGGGCAAGGTTTCGCCACCTTGGGCCGTGGTCCCGGGCTGGTGACGAGGCTGGTGACAGGAGTGGCATGCCGCGGAGGATGCGGCGATAATCAGAAAACGTTCCAGTCAGTTTGCTTTTTCGGCAATGGAGCACTTGGCAGAAGCTTTGCACCGAAAACCGAACACGACGTCCAGGCCCGCCCACTGAGCGGGGCTGCATTGTCGGTCAACCAAGGCAAACAGGGAGCGAATCATGGCACGCGTTGCAGCCAAACTGAAAAGCTGGTGGCAGCAGAAAAGCAACACCGACCCCCTTGAACAACGTATTGAACGGCGCAGTGTACCGGAAGAGGTGATGCACCTGTTCCGGTTGCGGCGAGAGCACAGCCTGCTGCAGGCCCGTTTCTCCGGTGTGGAGGATGTGTTCCAGAGTCTGCTGCTGGAGGTGGATCTGGACCAGAACCGCCTGATCCTGGATGAACCCTTCCCCCATCGTTTTCCCGCCCAGTACTGGATCGGTCGTCGCATCAAGGTTTCCACCAGTGAAAATGGTATGGCCACCCGCTTCGACAGCCGGGTCAGTGGTGCCCTGGCACTGGAGCAGGGTAACGCCCTGATCGTGGAAATGCCGCGGGACATCATGGCGGCGCAGCGGCGCAGCAGTTTTCGCCTGGCGGTCAATGCCCGTATGCCGGTGGATGCGGTGGTGCGACTGCCAGAGCAGGGCAACCTGGCGGCCAGGGTGCTGGACCTGTCCGCAGCCGGCATTCGCTTGGCCATACCAGGGGAATTTGCGGAGCTGGGGGAGGAAACCCGGCTGGCATTGCGGCTGGGTGCCGAAGCCCCCATGGTGAGCCAGCTGGCGGTGCGTCACCTGCAAACGGGGGCTGAAGCGGAAACCTGTACCTTGCTAGGGGCGCGCCTGACCGGGCTGAACACCAGCCAGTCGAAGGTCATTGAGCGCTTTCTGGTGCGAATGCAGCGGGTGCAGCGTCAGCGTGAGCTGGAAGCCGGGATGGCATAGTAAGATAACAACACAGCAACATAACGGTATCGAAATAACAGGTTCGAAACATGGCCGTGCAGAAAGGATGGAGCGGGAGCCCGGCAGGGCTCCCCAAAGACGCCTGAAGCCAGCGGGTCAGGGTACGGTTTCCGGCTCCGGCAGGGTGATGTTCAACTCCAGTACCGCACAGTCGTCATTCTGATCCAGGGCCACCGACACCATGTCATCGGTGATCGGTACGTACTTGCTGATCACCGCCACCAGGTCCCGCTGCAGGGCGGGCAGGTAGTCGGGCTGATCGCGGGCCGAACGCTCATGGGCCACAATGATCTGCAGGCGTTCCTTGGCCACACTGGCCGTGCTTTTCTTTTTGGTTTTGAAGAATTCCAGTAAGCTCATTACCGCCCTCCGAACATTCTCGACAACAGGCCTTTCTTGGCAATATTCAGGAAGCGGTGCTCAACCTGCTCGCCCATTAGACGGCGCACCGCATCCATATAGGCCTGGCCGGCATCGCTTTCTTCGTCCATGATCACCGGCTGACCCTGGTTGGAGGCGGACAGCACCGCTTTGGATTCCGGGATGACCCCCAACAAGGGAATGGACAGAATCTCTTCCACATCTTTCACACTCAGCATTTCTCCCCGTTCCACGCGGTCCGGGCTGTAGCGGGTCAGCAACAGGTGCTCCTCAATGGGGGCTTCGCCTTTTTCCGCCCGCAGGGTTTTGCTTTGCAGGATGCCGAGGATACGGTCAGAGTCCCGCACCGAGGACACTTCCGGGTTGGTCACCACCACCGCGCGATCGGCGAAGTACATGGCCATGTGGGCGCCCTTCTCAATGCCGGCGGGGGAATCGCAGATGATGTAATCGTAGGTTTTCTTCAGCTCATCCAGAACCTTCTGCACTCCTTCCTGGGTGAGGGCATCTTTGTCGCGGGTTTGTGAGGCCGGCAGGATGCTCAGGTTCTCCACCCGCTTGTCTTTGATCAGGGCCTGGTTGAGGTTGGCTTCGCCGTTGATGACGTTGACGAAGTCGTACACCACGCGCCGCTCACAGCCCATGATCAGGTCCAGGTTGCGCAGACCTACGTCAAAATCGATGATAGCGGTTTTGTGGCCTTTCAAGGCCAGTCCTGTGCCGATGGCCGCGCTGGTGGTGGTTTTGCCAACGCCGCCTTTGCCTGAGGTCACCACGATAATCTCTGCCAATGTCGTATCCTCTTAACGTTATACTTGTTGCGTTACAATGGGCTGATGATGAGTTGATCGCCTTCCAGCTCCGCTTTCACCGCTTGTTTCCAGAGTGAGCCTTGCAGGTCTTCGTTCACTTTATAGTTCCCGGAAATGGAAATCAGTTCCGCCTCCAGGCTCTGACAGAAAATGCGGGCGCTGTCATCGCCCTTGACGCCCGCCAACGCGCGACCGCGCAGCGGAGCGTACACATGAATATTGCCGTCCGCCAGAATCTCGGCTCCGGCACTGACCGGGGCCAGCACCACCAGATCGCCACCGGGGGCGTAAATCTGCTGGCCGGAGCGTACCGGTGTGGTGATGACTTTATTGGCGCTGATGGGCACTTCCACCTCCACTTCGCGGATTTCCACGGTGGTGCCGGCTTTGGCTTCGGTGGGCTCAGGGCCGCGGGCACTGATGCTGGCCGGCGGCAGACTGGGCAGGCCCGCCACATTGGCAGACAGGATCTGTTCTTCACTGCCGCCACGTACGGCAACGGGAATCATGCCGTATTCCCGGCACAGCTCACCCAACTCGATGAAGTCGATAAAGTTATCGCCAGGGCATTTCTCCAGGCTCAAAATCACCGGCGTTTGCTGGAAAAAATCCGGAGCGCTGCTGACAGTGGAGGAGAGGGTGGCGTTGAAGCTCTTGTAGTCATAACGGTAGAGCTCCAGAATGGTCATGGTGACCCGGCTGCCTTTCAGTTTGAAACAGGCTTCCGAGTCCAGTGCGGCTTCTGTGTCCTGCATAGGTCCCAGTGTTTTTCGTTTTTTTCTGAACAACTCCAATTGGCTCATGGTTTGAGTGCATCCTGTCCAGTGGATTTTTGCGGTGAAGCAGTCATTGCCCTTGTGCTGTGCATGCCTTCGTTCGGAGCCTGCATCAGGGCTAACGTTACTGCTCACTTTTTCAAACCATAACTTGCCCCAATTGTATCAGAACTGGAAAAGTTTGAAGGGAAAAGTTTGCGATTTCGTGATCGAAATTTATTTAGGCTGTTCTTTCTGTTGACGGGTGAGTGCCAACTCGGTGGCCAGGGTTTCCACCGCCACCGGTTTGGTGAGAAACGCGACCATGCCGGCGGCGATGGCGGCGTCCCGATGCTCCTGCATGGCGTGGGCGCTGAGGCCGACGATGCGGGTGTGATGGCATTGTGGCATCTGGGATAAGCGCCGGGTGGCCTGGTAACCGTCCAGGTTGGGCATTTCGCAATCCATCAGAATCAGGTCGTAGGGTTTACTGGTGGATTGGACACACTGAATGGCTTCCATGCCGTCGTTGGCCAGGTCCGGTTCGATATTGAATTTTTTCAACAGGCCTTTTACCACCAATTGATTCACGTTGTTGTCTTCCGCCACCAGCACATTGAGGGTGCTGAAATCCTGCACCTGATCCTGGTCGTGGCGGGGCTCCCGTTGGCCGGTGACCAGTTGCTGCAGGGTCAGCAACAACTGTGAATGGGTGAAGGGGTCCTGAATGTGCAGGGCCTGCTGGCGGTGGGCATCGGCCAACGGCTGCAGCACAATGGTGGGGCAGTGCTGCTCATACAGGTGTGCCGGCGCCGGCTGGCTGGCGTGGCGAATGACCAGGTCCACCGCGTCTGTGGGGGATTGTCCCACCGCCTCCACCACCTCCATCTGGTGCAGCGACAATAGGGATTTCAGGCCGCTAACAGCTTCCGGCAGTGGGTCCAGCACCAGTACCCGTTTGCCCGCCAGTTCCGCAATCGGTTGCGGGAACCGCAATGGGCGGCAGGGCAGTTCCAACCAGAACTCGCTGCCGATGCCTTCGCGACTTTTTACGCTGATGCGTCCCCCCATCATGTGGGTCAGGGATTTGGAAATGGCCAGGCCCAGGCCGGTGCCGCCAAAGCGGCGGGTGGTGGAGGAGTCCGCCTGGGAAAATGACTGGAACAGCTTACGCTGTTGTTGCTCGGTGATGCCGATGCCGGTGTCCTGCACCGTGATACGCAATTCAGAGGTGGTGTGGTCATAGTCGCTGCACAGTGCCACATATCCCTGGTCGGTGAACTTGATGGCGTTGCCCAGCAGGTTGATGACAATCTGCTGCAGGCGGGTGGGGTCGCCCTGGATGCTGGCGGGCGTAGTGGGGGAGACGATCAGCACCAGGCGGATGTTCTTCTGCGTAATGGCGGTGGAAAACAGTTCGATACATTCGTCCAGCAGCGTGCGCAGATCCACTTCAATGCTTTCCACGGTGAGCTTGCCGGCTTCGATCTTGGAATAGTCCAGGATGTCATTGATGATGGACACCAGGGTGTCGCCGGAATGCTTGATGGTGGTGATCAGGTGACGCTGGTGGTTGTTGAGGGGGGTGTCCATCAGCATCTGGGTGATACCCAGGACGCCGTTCATGGGGGTGCGAATCTCGTGGCTCATGGTGGCCAGAAACTGGCTTTTGGTTGCCAGCGCCTGTTCCGCCATGGAGCGGGCCCGCTCCGCTTCGTGCTTCTGCGCTTCCAGCTCCTGGGTGCGTTCCTTCACCGCATGGTCCAGTTGCTGGTTGAGCTTCTCCTGCTGCCGGATGATGCGTTCCTTGCTGCGTTCGCTCAGGCGCTGTACCTCACGGAACTGATCGGTGAGGCCCATATTCAGTATCACCAGCGTGAACAACGAGCCGATCTGCGAGCCATAGGTGGAGAGGAAGCTGACGTCGATAATGTCGAACGCCCGCAGCACATTCATGACACCTCCGATGAGAAACCCCAGCCAGCCGATCAGGTAGTAATGGGCGGCATTTTTCCCTTGGAAGAGTTGGTAGAACGCGGCCGTCAATACATAGGGTGTCACCACCACCATGGCCAGCAGCGAGATCTGGATCGCCCAGGTGAAGGGCACGGTCAGGGTTGACGCAATGGCCATGACTCCCACACTCAGCACCAGTGGCTCCAGGTTCACCCGGCCGAAGCGAATGTGATTGAGCCCGAAATAGCTTTTGGTCATTTTCACCGTGAGAATACTGAGAATACCAATGGCGATGGGGCGAATCAGTTTGCTGAACTCAGGATAGTCCTGCCACAGAAACAGGTTACCGGTGCCGTTAAGTGACAACTCCACGATTGCGTAATTGGCCAGGAGTGCCACGTAGTAAATCTGGGCGCGCTGGCGCAGAAAAAAGAACAGGAAGGAGTTGATCAGAAGAATGACCAGGATGGCACCGTAGTACATGCCGAACAGCATGAGGGCAGTGCGCTGGTTGGATTCCCAGGCCTCCTGGGTGGACACGGTCAGCGGGACGATCAGGGTATCCTGGCTGCTGATCTGCCAATACAGTGTTTTGCGCTCCCCTGCCTGCAGCGATACCGGGAATGAGAAGAACCGATCCTTGCGCATGCGGCTGTTGAAGGGCAACTGATCGCCGGTGGTGTGCTGTAAATACTGTCCGTCAGCATCCGGATAGTAGAAATTCACCCGGTCCAGCAGTGGATATTCCAGGCTGAGGATGAAGGTTTGGTCGGGGCCGCTGTTGTGCACGGTCAGTTGGAGCCAGAGATCATCGGCGGTAAACCCGAAATTGGCAAAGCGCTGTTGCATGGGGGACCAGCTGCTGGCCTCCCGAACCTGAGTCAGGGTCAGGCGTTGTTCCGGGTCCAACAGGTAATGAGCATATTGGGAAGCGCTGCCATAACTGAAATCCGCCCCCAGGGTCAGGGTGTCCGACTTGAGCTGATGGGCGAGCACAGGCTGGCTGCAGACCAGTAGCAGGGCGCAGATCACCGGGGCGACGCGGGTGCGCAACAAGCGCATACAAGTGGACAGAACATCAGGCATATACTCAGTATACTCGAGTACCGCCTGTTTAATATGCAACTTAGACGCGATATGCCGTTTCAGTCATCACTTTTGCCACCGCCTGCATCAATTTTTTTACCGGAAAGGGCAGATCCATGGCACCTGCTTTGTGGGCGGTGGTAGCGTGCTGGGATTCATCCGTATGCATCTGTTCCAGAATGCGCAGGCTGCGTTGGTCCTGTGGGGGAAGGCGTGCCATATGGCTCTCCAGATGGCGGCAGACCTGGTTCTCCGTCTCTTCCACAAAGCCCAGGCTCCAGCGGTCGCCGATGGCGCCGGCCACAGCACCGATACCAAACGACAGGGAATACCAGACCGGGTTCAGCAGGCTGGTGTGGCTGCTCAACTCCTGCAGGCGCTGCTCGCACCAGTGCAGGTGATCCTCTTCCTCCTGGGCCGACACCTCCATCTGGCGGCGGATGCGGGGCAGTCGCGCCGTCACCGCCTGGCCCTGGTAGAGGGCCTGGGCGCAGACTTCACCGGTGTGGTTAACCCGCATCAAGCCGGCCACATGGCGCCGTTCCGCCGGGGCCAGCTGCGGGATCTCGGTGCCCTCGGTGGGATTGGGGCGCTGGGTACCGGCATGGCCCCCGGCCACGGTACGCAGGGCGTTGTCCGCCTGGCCAATGAGGCGGTCAAACAGGCTGTAGCGACGTTGGGTAGGGGTGCCCATGACGTTTCCTTTTGTAAAACATTGCGTTGTAAAACATTGTGAGCCAAGTCGGGGTATTATACGGCTTTCGATCCAGCCCTGAATACCGGGTCCATGATTCTCATACTTCACCAGCAAACCGCACACAAAAGGATGACAGGCATGAACAAGGCAACCACACTGGCGGCACTGATACTGATCGGGGGGCTGAGCGCAAGCTGTACCCAGGAAACCCAGAATTCCATCGGCCGCGCCATTCAGAACTGGACTGGCACCAACGGGGTGCTGGACGTTTACGCTGGTGACAAACTGGTGAAGCGCTTCATCGGCATCGACAAGCTGTCCACCGCGGCGGCCACCAGTGGCGAAGGGGCTCGCCCCTACCGGTTCGGCTATGGGGTGCTGGATATGAACCAGAATTACCAGAAAGACCCGGACGAGAAGAAGGTGTATTTCGAAGTCAGTGACTATTCTACTAATTATGTGTTTTACGAAAATCCCTACGAATAATCATTAGAAGGAGATTTCCATGCCGGATCTGGTCGACCTGGAAATCATGATGCTGTCGCGGGTTCCCATCATTGTCATAGAGACGTTTGAAGAGCCCCGCGCCTTGGAGTTGATCAACAAAGCCGGTGTGAAACAACAGAAGCCGGTATTCACCTGGTCGGTAACCGAAGGCATTCAGCGCATCGATCTGGCCCACAGCGTGACGGAGCACCTCACGAACGAACCGGATTCCGCCCTGGCTCATATCAAGCAGAGCGGTCGTGCCGGTATCTATGTGTTCTGTGATTTTCATCCGTTTCTGGTGGACGCCCCGAAAAACGTGCGCCTGCTGAAGGAAATCGCCATGGCCCACGAACAGCATCACCACACCCTGATTCTGCTGAGTCATGCCCTGGAGATTCCACCTGAACTCAGACGCTATTGCGCGCGGATGGACCTGTCACTGCCCAACGATGAGCAGTTGATGCATCTGGTGAAGGAGGAGGCCAGCCACTGGTCCAGTCAGAATCGGGGCGCCAAGGTGAAGACCGATACCCCCACCCTCACCAAACTGGTGGCCAACCTGCGGGGGCTCACCTATTCCGATGCCCGCCGCCTGGCGCGGGGGGCCATTTTTGATGACGGCGCCATCACCGCCTCGGACCTGCCGGAGCTGAACCGGGCCAAATTCGAATTGCTGGGCATGGATGGGGTCATGAGCTTTGAATACGACACTTCCAGCTTCGCGGATGTGGGCGGGCTCAATGCTTTGAAGGAATGGTTATCCAAGCGCCGGGATCATTTTCTCCATCCGCAGGAGGGGGTGGACAGCCCGAAGGGCGTGCTGCTCCTGGGTGTACAGGGCGGTGGCAAGAGTCTGGCGGCCAAAGCGGTGGCGGGTATGTGGGGGGTGCCCCTGTTGCGGTTGGATTTCTCCGCACTCTATAACAAATACATCGGTGAAACGGAAAAGAACCTGCGGGAATCCCTGGCCATGGCGGACACCCTGTCCCCCTGCGTGCTGTGGCTGGACGAGATTGAGAAAGCGCTGTCGGTGGATGCCAGTGACAACGGCACCTCCAAGCGCTTGCTGGGGGCCTTGCTCACCTGGATGGCGGAGCGCAAGCGTCCGGTGTTTGTGGTGGCCACCTCCAACGACATTTCCCGGATGCCCCCTGAGCTGGTGCGTAAAGGGCGGCTGGACGAAATCTTCTTTGTGGACCTGCCGCAGGAGTCAGTGAGGCGGGATATTTTCAGCATTCACCTGCGCAAGCGCTTCCAGAACCCGGAACACCTGGACCTGGATACCCTGGCCCGGGCCAGTGAGGGGTTCTCCGGTGCGGAAATCGAGCAGGCGGTGGTGTCCGGTCTGTATCGCTGTCAGGCGGAATCCACGGAGCTGGATACGCAACACGTGCTGGAGGAAATCGCCAGCACCCGGCCACTTTCGGTTGTAATGGGGGAGCAGCTGGCGCAACTGCGGGCCTGGGCCGAGGGCCGTACGGTGGCGGCAGACTGACGGCAGCCCAACTCAGAGCAGGCTTTTCAAGCGCTCGTGGTCAGAATCGGCGTGATCCCGGGCATCCTGCCACTGGATCAGCACATCACGCAGTTCACTCAGTTCAATGGGCTTGGCCAGGTAGGCATTCATGCCGCATTCCAGACTGCGTTCCTTGTGTTCGTCCATAATATGCGCGGTCAGGGCAATGATGGGAATCGGGTTGCGACCACAGTCCTGCTCCCATTCACGGATGGCGCGGGTGGCGTCGAAACCGTTCAGCTGGGGCATTTCACAGTCCATCAGGATGATGTCGAAATCCTGCTCTTTGGCGAGCTTCACCGCGTCCACACCATTGTCCACTGTCACTGCCTGCATGCCCAGGCGGGACAGCATACCGCGCACCACCTTCTGTGACAGATGATGATCCTCCGCCACCAGGATGCGCATGGGGGAGAGGGTTTCCAGCTTTTGGTCATCCTGGGGGTGGTCGGCATGAATACGGCGGATGTGGGCCAACTCTTCCAGCAGCGTCACTTTCAGGGTGCGACCGGTAACCGGTTTGCTGATGACCCGGCGAATGCCGGCATTGCGGGCGGCGGTGGCACTGGGGGCCATGCCCAGGCCGGTGAGCATCAGCACCAGGGGATCGTTGTTGATCAGGGTGTCTTCCTTGATGCGGGCGGCCAGTTCCATGCCGGTCATGCCGGGCATCTCATGGTCCAGAATCACCACATCAAAGGGTTCGTGAATGGTGGCCTGATTGTGCAGCATCGCCAGGGCCTGGCGTCCGTTGATGGCGGTGGACACCTTCATGCCCCAGCTGGTGGCCTGTTGTTGCAACACCAGGCGGCAGGACGCATTGTCGTCCACCACCAGCAGTTGCAGGCCCTGCAGCTGGTCGGCAAACAGCGGCACGTCCTGTCCGTCCGGGTCCGGCTCCAGGGGGACGCTGAACCAGAAGGTGCTGCCCCGGCTGGCCTGGCTCTCTGCTCCCATCTCCCCCAGCATGATGTACACCAGCTGCTGGGAAATCGGCAGCCCGAGTCCATGGTGGCTCAGGTTATCCAGGTGGTCCTTGCGCTGGCTGAACAGCTCCTGCAGCTGATCCCGCCCCATGCCTACGCCGGTGTCGGTGATGGCAAAGCGAATGTGGTGCTGGCCTTTATCCCGGTCCGGGCTGACTTCGATGATGACTTCACCGTGATCGGTGAACTTGACGGCGTTGGACAACAGGTTGGCAATCACCTGGCGGATGCGGGTGGGATCGCCTTTCACCTGAAACGGGATGTCGTTATGAATGTGGGTGATCAGCTCAATGCCTTTTTCCTCCGCCCGTTGGCGGTACACGTCGATGCATTCCGCCAGCATGATGCCGATGTCAAAGGAGGTGATATCCAGGGTCATTTTGCCGGTTTCGATTTTGGAGTAATCCAGAATGTCGTCCAGGATTTTCAGCAGATTGTTGCCGGAGGCACTGATGGTGCGTACATAGTCCTCCTGGGAAGGGGACAGGGGGGAATCCTCCAGCAGCTCCGCCATGCCCAGGATACCGTTCATGGGGGTGCGGATTTCGTGGCTGAGTTGGGCCAGGAACTCGGTCTTGGCACGCCTTTCCGCCTCCAGCACCGCCACATGCTGGCGTTGCTGTTCTTCCAGCAGCCTGACTTTGCGTTGACGGATGTTCAACGCCACCACGGCGGCGAAGCAGTCGACGAACAGACTGGTCACCAGAATGTGCAGGGTTTCCATGCCCACGGCCAGCATGCCGAATACGGTTTGTGCCGTCATCAGGCCGATGAACAGGATGATCAGCCGCGGAGCCACCATAATGCGGGCCGGATTGAATCCGTCCAGGGCCCGAATCGCTGCATTGAAAAAGTTCAAGGGTACCGCCAACAGCGCCAGGATCACCGAAATGCGCGAACCGGTCTGGATGTCCATGAAAAACACCGCCACCAGCGCAATCATCATGGCCAGGATCAGCAGCCGGTTGATCCGGTCCAGGTGGCGGCGGCTGCGGTGCAACTCGAACAGCTTGCGGCTGAATTGCAGGGAGGCGGCAAACATCAGGATCAGGGCTGAGGTTTCCAGCTGGCTGTGGAGGTCGGTGTAGGGGAACCAGTAGTAACCGATGTAACCGAATGCGCAGGCGCAGTAATAGACGATCGCCATCGCATAGAGTGCAAAGTAGCCGTAGCTGCTGTCCCGGGTTTTGATCACTCCGAAGCACCCGTACAGGCTGATCATGAGCAGTGAGCCCAGGGCCAGCCCCATGACCAGCTGCTGTTTGAACTGGCTTTGGTAAAAGGTGGCGGGGTCAGACACATTCAGCACCATGGACATGTACTGGCGGGAACGCACTTCAATAAGGTAGTCCGAGCGTTGCCCTGGCATCATGAACAGGCGCAATACCGGTGCCCGGTGTTTGACGAAGCCGTGAATATTGTCGGTCATGCTGCCCACCCGCTCCATTTCCTTCGTGCCTTCCCGGGTCAGTTCGTGGACTGCGAGAAACCCGATATTGGGTTGGCTCACATACACCAGGGCGTTGACGGGGTGGGTAAGGTGGCTCTCGATCTGTACTTTCAGCCACAGGGTGGAATCGGTGTAACCCAGCCGCAGCACCGGTGTGCGGGCGGGGGTAAACTGTTGCAGCAGGCGCTCGTCGGCGAAGTCCTCAGGGCGGTATTGGTTTTCGGTATCTTCGAAGTAACTGATGTTCTGGGTGATCAGGAAATGGAAATTGGGGGAATCCAGCACCACCGCAGCCCGACCGAGGGATACGGTCAGCAGCAGGCAGAGCAACAGGGCGCTCCGACTGGCCAGGCTAAGGCGGTGGTTCGGCTTCATGGGGGTGGTGGCATCCTGCTCAACTGGTTAATTTTGTTTCAAGTATATTCAGTGTGACTGCCAAATCCCACCGTTGCGGGTGGAAATAACCCATATTTCTGGCGTTAAACCTCAGAAAAATAAGGGTAAGTGCTCACCCTGCATCACTCTCGGACTGTAACAGGTAAGCCTGCAGCCCCGCCTTGATCAACAGGTATACGCCCAGTTCAGCCCGGGGGCCGGCGTTGTCCACCACCACATAACAGGCATCCGGCTTCAGGGACTGGCTCCGCTGGCGTAATTTGTTGAGGGGAATGTTGACGGAGTTTTTGCGGTGGAAATGCTTGAACTCGCCACTCAGCCGAACATCCAGCAGCACCAGCTCCGTGCTGTCCGCCTGCATGGCCTCCACGTCCTGCTCTGTTACCTGATTCAGTACCGGGCGTTCCAGCAGGCTCTTGAACTCCTCCTTTTCCAGATACATGAGCGCGCCGTCGGTTTCCATGGTCACGGTAGCATTGCGGGTGGTCTCGCCGATCAGCGCCTCTTCACCGAAGAACTGGCCGGGTCCCAGCTTTGCCACCTGTTCCATGCCGTGTTCAGCGCGTTTGCTGATCAGCACGCTGCCGTGTTCGATGACGTAAAAGCGCTGCCCCGGGTCGCCCTCTGCCACAATAACATCTCCCAGGCCGTGCTCTTCATTTTTGAACGAGGCAAACAGGCGCTGGATGTTGGCCGGGGGCACTTTGGCGAACACTTCGGACTCCAGCAGGGCAGACATCCAATCCACCTCGTTTTCATCGTCGGAGTCCTCCACCCCGTATTCGCCGGCCTGCTCCCAGGTGATGGCCAGGTCCAGGCGCGCCTTGTCCACCTTCAGGATCTGGCAGTCACCGGTGGTGATGGCGGAAAACCGGTGCGGGGGTCTATTATCCAAAGCACGGCGGCATTCCGGGTCTTCGGCGCTGAAACTGGTGATGTTGAACTCTTCGTCCAGCAGATCCACCGAGCCGTCCAGCAGGTAGTACCAGAAAGCATCCTGTTCCCCGCGTTTGAATAGCTTTTTGCGGGGTGGTAACGTGAGTACCTCACAGCATTTGAGGGCTTCCTGGAATTGATGACGCAGCAATTCATTGAACGGCACCAGTTGTTTGATGGTGGCTTCGTCCAGAGAGGGGGCAGGCTGAGACATGGCGATTCCTTTGCGGTCTGATTAGTATGAAAAGTATAGATCAGACTGGGGGGATGATCAGGTGAATGCTGTGTTTGAAAAGTGTTCTAGTGGTGCCGGGTCATGGACTGATCGGGCCGTGAATTTACAAAAAATAATCAGGTGAAGGGGGGCAGGATCTGGTATAAACGCCACCTGACCGGGCTGGCTCCAGCCGATCCCCACTTCTCCGTTTAATGTGAAATGGATCTAAGATGAAAGTAGCAATTCTGTCACGGAATTCAAAATTGTATTCCACTCAACGTCTGGTACAGGCGGGTGAGTCCCGTGGCCACGAGGTGCAGGTGATCGATACTCTGCGTTGTTATATGAACATGGCCACTCACAAACCTACCATTCACTATAAAGGTAAAGCCCTGGAAGGATTCGATGCGGTGATTCCCCGCATCGGCGCCTCCATCACCTTTTATGGCACCGCAGTGGTCCGCCAGTTCGAAATGATGGGGGTGTTTGCGGTTAACGAGTCCGTTGCCATTTCCCGTTCCCGCGACAAATTGCGTTCCCTGCAACTGTTGTCCCGTAAAGGCGTGGGTATGCCGGTCACCTGTTTTGCCCATTCGCCGGATGAGATTCCCGATTTGATCGATATGGTGGGCGGTGCGCCCCTGGTGATCAAACTGCTGGAAGGCACCCAGGGCATCGGCGTGGTATTGGCGGACACCCGTAAAGTGGCTGAAAGCGTGATCGAAGCTTTTCTGGGATTGAAAGCCAATATTCTGATCCAGGAATACATTGCGGAATCCTCCGGGGCGGACATCCGCTGCCTGGTCATCGGCGACAAAGTGGTGGCTGCCATGAAACGCCAGGCCAAGCCCGGGGAGTTTCGCTCCAACCTGCATCGGGGCGGCAGTGCCACCCTGATTAAAATCACTCCGGAAGAGCGGGCCACTGCCGTGCGGGCTGCCCGCATCATGGGCCTGAATATTGCCGGGGTGGACCTGATCCGATCCAATCACGGGCCGCTGGTGATGGAGGTGAATTCCTCACCGGGGCTGGAAGGCATTGAAAGCGCCACCGGCAAGGATGTGGCAGGGATGATCTACAGCTTTATGGAAAAGCGCATCATGGAAGGTAAGGCCAGCAACCGAACTGTCGGCAAAGGATAGTCTTTTATGGCGCGCCGATCCCAGGCAATTGAAATATTCGGGCAGTCCATTGCGGCATCGTCGCAGCAAACGTTCAATATCCCCATTGGCCAGTTGTATACCCACACCGACATTCACATTCCGGTGCAGGTGGTGAACGGCAAGGCTGCGGGGCCGGTATTGATGATCTGCGCCGCCATCCACGGTGATGAACTGAACGGCATTGAAGTGGTGCGGCGGGTGTTGAAAGCACCCTGGCTCAAGAACCTGCGGGGTACGTTGATCGCCGTGCCTATGGTGAATGTGCTGGGCATCATTCACCGCTCCCGTTACCTGCCTGATCGCCGGGACCTGAACCGGTGCTTTCCCGGGTCGGAAAAAGGTTCCCTCGGCGGACGCATTGCCAACCTGTTTGTGCAGGAAATCCTCAGCAAGTGCCAGTATGCCATCGACCTGCACACCGGCGCCGCCCACCGCTCCAACATGCCGCAAATAAGGGTGCACCTGGAAAATCAGCAGGCCGCGGATCTGGCGCAGGCCTTTGGGGTGCCGCTGGTGATTGATGCTCCCATTCGAGATGGTTCACTGCGCGGGGCGGGGGATGACCTGGGTATTCCCATCATCACCTACGAAGCCGGTGAGGCGTTACGCTTCGATGAGCCGGCGATTCGTGCCGGCGTGAAAGGGGTGCGTAATGTGATGATGCACCTGAAAATGCTGCCACCCCGCAAAGCGTCGGTGCCCACCGCGCCCAGCTTTATTGCCAAGTCCTCATCCTGGGTGCGTGCCCCCGCCGATGGCCTGTTCCGCAGCAAGTTGCAGCTGGGTGACCGGGTGGCCCGTGGAGAAGTCATGGGCATCATCGACGGCCCGCTGGGAGGCAGTGAAACACCGGTGTTGGCGCCCTTTGCCGGCATTGTGATCGGCAACACCAATTTGCCGCTGGTGAACGAAGGGGAGGCGCTGCTTCACCTGGGTCGCTTTGATGATATTGACGATGTGGAATCTGTGGTGGAAGAGTTTCGTCAGGAGTTCGATGGCGGTTTGTAATCCAGCGCTATCGTAATCCACCTCTGGTGTCCATCTGACAGCTGGGCGCCAGAGGCGGATTCTTCACAGGTTCAGAAGCCTGCGCGATGCTCGGCGAGACGTATCAGCCTTGGCTTTCCCGCTCACGGGCAACCGCGCGATAACCGATGTCATCCCGGTAATACACATTATTCCAGTTGATCTGTTTCACCAGGTCATAGGCTTTGGCCTGGGCTTCGGCCACGGTTGCACCCAACGCAGCCGCACACAGCACCCGGCCTCCGTTGGTTCTGACCCGCTCCCCATCCAGGCTGGTTCCGGCGTGGAATACTTTGCTGTCATCCTGCTCGACTTCCGGCAAGCCGAAGATCTGGTCCCCTTTCTGGTAGCTTTCCGGATAACCGCCGGCGGCCAGTACGACACCCAGCGACGCACGTTCATCCCATTGTGCCTCCACCTGGTCCAGCTTGCCTTCCAGCGCCATGTCGCAGAGGAACACCAGGTCTGATTTCAGGCGCATCATGATGGGCTGGGTTTCCGGATCACCAAAGCGGCAATTGTATTCCAGCACTTTGGGTGTGCCATCCGGGCCGATCATCAGGCCGGCATAGAGGAAGCCGGTGTATACGTTGCCTTCAGCGGCCATGCCGTTCACGGTGGGGTAGATGACTTCCTGCATCACCCGTTCCTGAATCTCCGGAGTCACCACCGGGGCGGGGGAGTAGGCACCCATGCCTCCGGTGTTGGGGCCCAGGTCGCCGTTGTCGCGGGCTTTATGATCCTGGGAGGTGGCCATGGGCAGCACGTTTTTGCCGTCCACCATGCAGATGAAACTGGCTTCCTCACCCACCAGGAATTCTTCGATCACCACACGGCTGCCGGCGTCACCGAATTTGTTGCCTGCCAGCATGTCTTCGATGGCGGCGATGGCTTCTTCTTCCGTTTGCGCCAGAATCACGCCTTTACCGGCGGCCAGGCCGTCGGCTTTCACCACGATGGGGGCGCCTTGCTGCTTGACATAGGCTACCGCTTTATCGATCTCGGTGAAGTTGCCATAGGCCGCGGTGGGGATGTGGTGGCGGGCCAGAAAATCCTTGGTGAAGGCCTTGGAGCCTTCCAGTTGTGCGGCACCCTGGGTGGGGCCGAAACATTTCAGGCCCTGGGCGCGGAAGGCATCCACCACGCCGGCTACCAGGGGCGCTTCGGGGCCCACGATGGTGAGGAAAATGTCATTGTTTTGGGCAAACTGCACCAGCGCATCCGTGGCCAGGACATCGATATCAACGTTTTCGACCTTGGGCTCCAGCGCGGTACCGGCGTTGCCGGGGGCCACGAAGACTTTGCTCACGCTGGGGGATTGGGCTGCTTTCCAGGCCAGCGCATGTTCGCGACCACCATTTCCAATAATCAAAACGTTCATTGTCTACCCTCAGAATGTAATTACTGCTTAAAGTCTATCGGGGGGATGACGGGGCTGACAAGACAGGAATCGCTACAAGCACATCCCTGTGCGCTCGGCAGCGGCCGTCCCTGGCCGCTGACGTTCCTGTCTTGTCAGCCCCGTCATCTCAGCAAAGTGTGCTTCGTCGCAGATCAATGACGGAAGTGACGCATCCCCGTAAAGACCATGGCGATGTCCGCTTCATCAGCGGCGGCGATCACTTCCTCGTCGCGAATGGAGCCGCCGGGTTGGATCACCGCACGAATGCCTGCAGCGGCCGCGGCGTCAATGCCATCACGGAAGGGGAAGAACGCGTCGGAAGCCATTACTGAGCCAGGTACGGTCAGGCCTTCATCGGCGGCTTTGATACTGGCAATTTTGGCGCTGTACACCCGGCTCATCTGACCGGCGCCGATGCCGATGGTCTGCAGACCCTTGGCATACACAATGGCGTTGGACTTCACAAACTTGGCCACCTGCCAGCAGAACATCAGATCCTGCATTTCTTCGGCGGTGGGCGCCCGTTTGGTCACCACTTTCAGATCCTGCTGGGTGATCATGCCGTTGTCGCGATCCTGTACCAGCAGGCCGCCGTTGACGCGCTTGTAGTCGAAACCGGCAACCCGTTCCCCCCACATATCACAGGTCAGCAGGCGCACGTTTTTCTTTTCGCCTACCGCTGCAATGGCGGCATCCGATGCGCCGGGGGCAATAATCACTTCCACAAACTTTTTATCAAGCGCGTTGCGAGCGGTTATTTCATCCAGTGGGCGGTTAAACGCAATGATGCCACCAAACGCAGAAGTCGGATCAGTTTCATGGGCACGCTGGTAAGCTTCGTTGATGTTGGCACCCACGGCAACGCCACAGGGGTTAGCGTGCTTCACAATAACGCAGGCGGGCTCTTGAAATGACTTCACACACTCCAGTGCGGCATCAGTATCGGCCACGTTATTAAAGGACAATTCTTTGCCCTGTAATTGCACGGCGGTGCTCACGGACGGTTCTGCCGGATTGGCTTCTTTATAGAACGCGGCCTGTTGATGGGGGTTCTCACCGTAGCGCATCTCCTGCACTTTCAGGAACTGGGTATTGAAGGTGCGGGGGAACGGGGTTTTTTCGCCATCGGCTTTCAGGCTGCCCAGGTAATTGGCGATGGCGCCATCGTAGCTGGCGGTGTGTTCGAACGCGGCCAGTGCCAGTTCAAAACGGGTCTGATCGCTGACCACGTTGTCGCCCGCTTTCATTTCTTCCAGCACGCGGCCGTAGTCGCTGGCGTTCACCACGATGGTGACCCACTTGTGGTTCTTGGCTGAAGAACGAACCATGGTGGGGCCGCCGATATCGATGTTCTCAATGGCTGTGGGCAGATCGCAATCGGGGTTGGCAACCGTCTGCTCAAAGGGATACAGGTTGACCGCCACCAGGTCGATCGGGGTGATACCGTGCTCCTGCATGGCGTCGTCATCGGTGCCGCGTCGGCCCAGGATGCCACCATGGACCTTGGGGTGCAGGGTTTTCACCCGGCCGTCCATCATTTCCGGAAACCCGGTGTAGTCTGACACTTCGGTGGCGGCCACGCCGTTTTCCCGCAGCAGCTTATAGGTGCCGCCGGTGGAGAGAATCTCAACCCCCAGGGCGGAGAGGGCTTGGGCGAAGTCAACGATGCCGGTTTTATCAGATACACTGATCAGTGCGCGTTTGATGGGCTTGCTCATGATGGACGTCTGTACTGTATGCGTGAAAGTGAGTGAACAGGGGGGGCAGGCTCCCCGGAAAGGGGCGCATTGTAGTCGGAAACCGCCCGGGATTTAAGACTTGGGGGCTAAAAAACACACCTCCCGAACCCGGTGAGGGTGGGAATAGTCAGACAGGCAGCTCTCTCTCAACCCCTAATACGGCTAGGGGTTGAGGGTAACGTCATGAAAACGTTAAAGATCAGATCAAGCCGTAGGTCTTCAGCTTTTTCCGCAGCGTGCCGCGGTTCAAGCCAAGGAGCACTGACGCTTTGGTCTGGTTGCCTCGGGTGTATTCCATTACGGTTTCCAGCAACGGTGCTTCAACCTCGGACAGCACCATCTGGTACACGTCGGTGACTGGCTGGCCGTCCAGGTGCGCGAAATAATTGCGCAGTGCACGGTGCACATTGTCACGTAGTGTGTGGCTGTCCTGGTCTGCTGCGGTGACCAGATGTTGCTTCAAATCGGTACTGCTGGCCGAAGTGGAGCCGCTGGAAAATGGAGTTTCGTCGTTGTAGTTTGTATCGTTCATGCCGCCATTACCTCTCCCTCGATTAGATGCGCAAAGTATTCCTGAGCACTGGCGAGTTGTTCCGACGCTAAGTCAAGCTGGTTAAAACGTGATTTAAATTGTGCTCCCATTGGAAGGTGTTGTACATACCACCCGAGGTGTTTACGGGCGATACGCACCCCCAAATAGTCGCCATAAAATTCATGCAAACGGCACAAATGCTCAACAATAACCGTCGATATGTCCTTATATGACGTCTTTGGAAGCGTTTCCCCGGTATCGAGATAATGCTGGATTTCCCGAAATAACCAGGGGTTCCCCTGTGCTGCCCGGCCAATCATGACCCCGTCCGCTTTGGTGTGTTCCAGTACCTGTCGAGCTTGCTCCGGTGTGGTGATGTCGCCATTGGCCAGGATCGGGATGCCGACGGCTTCCTTGATTCCGGCAATGGTGTCGTATTCCACCTCACCTTTGTAAGCGCAGGCCCGGGTGCGACCGTGGACCGCCAACGCCTGAATACCACAGTCCTCGGCAATTTCTGCAATGGTGATGCCATTGCGTTGGTCTGGCGACCAGCCGGTCCGGATCTTCAGGGTAACGGGCACATCCACCGCAGCTACCACCGCTTTCAGGATGGATTGAACCAGTACTTCATCTTTAAGCAGCGCTGAACCTGCTGCTTTCTTGCACACCTTCTTGGCAGGGCATCCCATATTGATGTCCACAATCTGGGCACCGCGCTCTACACAAAGTTGTGCAGCTTTCGCCATCTGGTCCGGTTCGGTTCCGGCGATCTGAACGGATCGGGGTTCCGGCTCGTCCTGATGGATCAAGCGCAACTGCGACTTGCGGGTATTCCACAATCGGGTGTCACTGGTCAGCATCTCCGCGACCACCATGCCTGCGCCGAGGCGCTTGCACAGTAATCTGAAAGGCTGATCTGTCACGCCCGCCATGGGAGCAAGTACCACTTGGCTTTGCAGGGTAAAGGGCCCGATTGTTAAGGACACGCCGAACTCCTGTTTAAATTAACGCCTAATGGTTTTCAGTCATGCTTAAAGATCGAGCTATGATAGCCGGAAGAACCGCGGGAATAAATATGGTTTTGCCAGGTTTTGTAAAATAATTCGACTATTAGCCGGTTGGGACAATTATTTCGGATAAATGGCCCTTTTCTGCTGCTCAGGGCCCCTTAGGATGCACTGGTGTGAGGCAAAAACAGCAGCTCGTAGTTCACGGCTTCGCGGCCGGGGTCCTCGATTTCCAGGGTGAGATGGATGGGGGTGTCGCTGGGCATGTTGTCCAGGGCAATGGTTTTGTCGCTGATGTATTCAGCCGGAGCAAAGCGGCGGCTCGCCACCGGTTCACCATTGATGTCTTCAAAATTCAACTGTACTACCGGATAAGGTTGGTCGAACTGGGCCTGGTTTTTGATGATGACGTCGATCACCAGGGCGTTTTTTTCGAAGGGGTGGGAGCGCACCACCAGGTTGGTACCCACGATGCTGGCAACATCACTTTGCGGCGCGGGTTCGCATCCCAGCATGGGGCAATATTGTTCGATGTAAGGGCGCACGGTGCTGATGCGGGACAGCGAATCAAAGTTGAAATAGGCGTACTGCCCCGCCAGGGTCAGCAGCAGAAGCACCATCAGGCCGGCCCAGAGGCCGTTGCGTGGTGCGGAGCGGTTCTCTTCGCGGCCATACTCCAGCGCGCTCAGGCGAATCTGCTGGTTGATGACTTCATCGCTGTCGGCAAACAGGTTCTCCGGAGTGATGGCCTCATCGTCGATGTCTTCCAGCTCGTCATGATCATGCAGTTCCGGTTCAACGCGCTTGGTCTGTTTGGCCGTCTGGGCGGGGGGGCGGTCTTCTTCCAAAAGATTGAAGAAGTCCTCGGTCTCGTCGTTGCGCAGGGTGTCTTTTGATTTCTTGATGTTCTTGGACAGGGATTTCTGCTTGGCTTTGTCCTGTTTGGCCCGTTCGATGATCTCGCGCTTGTCCTTGGACAGCTCGCGGGCGGCAAATGGGCTTTTGTCCTCTTCGGGTTGTTCCTCGGATTGCAATGCCAGGCCGGCGGGAGCCGCTTTCTTGGGGGTCTCTTCTTCCTCCAGCTCATCGAGCATGGCTTTGGCCCAGGATTCGTCATCGGAGGCGGGTTCGCCACCGAACTCTTCGTCTTCGATGTCGCTGATGGCGAACGGGTCTTCGCTGGAGAAGTTGCCCAGGCTGGTGAAGGTGTCGCTCAGCTCATTGCCCCGACGCGGCTTTTTCTTTTTGGCGGCGGGTTCGTCATCCATGGAAAAGGCGTGGTCCCCGCTGACGATTTTGGCGGGTTTGTCCTCTTCTTCGTCCTCGTGAACCAGTTCTTCCGCTTCGTCCTCACCCAGTTCCTTGAGTAATTCTTCAGCCCAGGATTCATCGCTTTTGTCTTTCTTTTTTGGTTTGGGCTCCTGATAGCCAAACTCTTCCAGGGTGGATTCCTTATCCAGCCCCGCGCGGTATTCCTCGCTGAACACTTCCTCGGATGGTTCGTCCAGGTTGAGGTCATCGGAATCGTAGGGGTCCATGCCTTCATCGGTTTTCATGTCGAAGGCTTCTTCCACCGGATCGGGAGACTTTGTGACTGTGCGGCGCTCTTCCACCACTGAAGTTTTTACAATGTGCTCGGCGGCATGGAAAACCTGGTAGCAGGCGCCGCAACGCACGGCCCCTCCGGCGATGTCCAGTTGCGCCTGGGTCAAGCGGAAGGTGGTGCCGCAATGGGGGCATTTTGTAAGCAGGTTGTCCGCCATGGTCTGAATGAAATCCCTGACTGATTTTTCTTCTGATTCTACACAGTTTAGCGCCTAACGCTGTGATCTGCTGGCTATTTTGGTGCCAGCAGAGGGGTTAGTTTGCTTTTTTGCCAGTCAGGCGCACCCAGTCGCCGTCGATGGCTGCCGGGTCCATGTTGAACCATTGCTGGTATGTGGTGCTGACGTCGTTGGCCTGGTCCTGCAGGATTCCCGACAGTACCAGTCGGCCTGCGGGGGCGGTCAGTGCGGCCAGATGTTCCGACAGGCTCATCAGGGGGCCGGCCAGGATGTTGGCCAGCATCACGTCCGCCTGGATCTGCGGCATGGCGCCGGGGGGAAAGACTTCGATGCGATCGCTTACCTGGTTGCGCTGGGCGTTGTCCCGGGTGGCGGTGAGGGCCTGGGGGTCATTGTCGACACAGTACACGGTTTTCGCGCCCAGCAGTGCTGCCGCGATGGCCAGGATGCCGGAGCCGCAACCGTAATCCACGACGATCTTGTCCTGCAGGTCGGCGCCGTCCAGCCAACGTAAGCAGAGCGCGGTGGTTTCGTGGGTGCCGGTGCCAAAGGCCAGGCCCGGGTCCAGCATCATGTTCACGGCATTCGGGTCTACCGGGGTTTTCCAGCTGGGGCACACCCACAGCCGTTTGCCGAAGGCAATGGGCTCAAAGCTGTCCATCCATTCCCGTATCCAGTCTTTGTCCTCCAGCGCTTCCACTTTCAGCGGAAGGTGGCTGCCCAGGTCGCTGTGGAGGGCGGCGCAGATCAGGTCAGTGTCCACGTCCGCTTCAAACAGTCCGGTGACGGTGGTGTCGTCCCAGATGGGGGTGGCCCCCGGTGGTGGTTCCAGCAGCGGTTGATCCTTGCTGTCTTCCAGGGTGACGGACACAGAGCCCAGCCCCATCAGCAGGTCTTCCACGTGGCTGGCTTTTTTTCCGGTAGTTTGCAGCTTGATTTGAATCCAGGGCATGGAGGCGCTCTTAATCGGTGGTCGGAATCGATCGTGGTGCGCGCAGGGGAGGCGGCGCGCAAAACCCTATGTTACCTGAAAAGTGTTCCGTTTCAGAATCGGGTTTTGCGCGTGGCCGCAGGGGAACCCGGATCAGTGCTGACCCAGGATTTTTTCCAGATAGTGAATGTCGACGCCGCCTTTGTTGAAGCCGCTGTCCTGCATGATCACATCCTGATGCAGGGGGATGTTGGTCTGGATGCCTTCCACCAGAATTTCGTCCAGTGCATTGCGCATCCGCTGCAGGGCGATGCTGCGGTCTTCCCCATAGGTGATCAGTTTGCCGATCAGGGAGTCGTAGTTGGGTGGCACTTTGTAGCCGGAATAAATATGGGTGTCCATGCGGACGCCGTTACCGCCGGGCGCATGCCAGTAGTTGATGGTGCCGGGGCTGGGAATGAACGTCTTCGGGTTTTCCGCATTGATGCGGCACTCGATGGCGTGTCCGGTGATGGTGACGTCTTCCTGCCGGATGGTGAGCTTCTGGCCGCTGGCAATGCGCAGCTGCTCCTTGATGATGTCCACGCCGGTGACCATCTCGGTGACCGGGTGTTCCACCTGCACGCGAGTGTTCATTTCGATGAAATAGAACGCTTCGTTTTCATAGAGGAATTCGAAGGTGCCGGCGCCGCGGTAGTTGATGTCGATGCAGGCCTGGCGGCAACGCTCGCCCACTTCCTGGCGCAGTTTTTCGGGAATGCCAGGGGCCGGGGCCTCTTCCACCACTTTCTGGTGACGGCGTTGCAGGGAGCAGTCGCGATCCCCCAAATAAATAGCGTTACCCTGACCGTCCGCCAGCACCTGGATTTCCACGTGCCGGGGCGTGGTGAGGAATTTTTCCATGTAGACAGTATCGTCACCGAAAGCGGCGCGGGCTTCGGCGCGGGTCAGGGACACTGACTTGATCAGGTCTTTTTCAGTGTGCACCACACGCATGCCGCGACCACCACCACCGGCGGCGGCTTTGATGATCACCGGGAAGCCGATGCTGCGGCCCATCTTCAGGATTTCGTTGTTGTCGTCGGTGAGGGGGCCGTCGGAGCCTGGTACGCAGGGTACGCCGGCTTTCTTCATGGCCTCGATGGCGGAAACCTTGTTGCCCATCAGGCGGATGGTGTCGGCTTCGGGGCCGATGAAGATAAAGCCGCTGTCAGTGACGCGCTCGGCGAAGTCTGCGTTTTCCGCCAGGAACCCGTAACCAGGGTGGATGGCGGTGGCGCCGCTGATCTCCGCCGCCGCGATGATGGCCGGGATGTTCAGATAGCTTTCCGAGGCAGACGCCGGGCCGATACACACAGCTTCGTCCGCCAGGCGGATGTGCATCAGTTCCTTGTCAGCGGTGGAATACACCGCCACGGTGGGTATGCCGAGCTCCTTGCAGGCGCGCAACACCCGCAGAGCGATTTCGCCACGGTTGGCGATAAGCACTTTTTCGAGCATGGTGAGGGCCTTCTTAGTTGATGACGAATAGGGGTTGGTCAAACTCAACTGGTTCAGCGTTGTCCACCAGGATCGCGACGACGGTGCCGGATTTGTCCGCTTCGATCTGGTTCATCATCTTCATGGCTTCGACGATGCAAAGCGGGTCACCGGCCTTCACGGACTGGCCCACTTCCACAAAGGGTTTGGAATCCGGTGAGGAGGCGCGATAGAAGGTGCCCACCATGGGGGATTTCACTTTGTGGCCGGCGGGTTCGTTGCTGGCCGCAGCTGCCGGGGCCTCCTGGCTGGGGGCTGCAGCAGGGGCTGCTGCCACCGGTGCGGGTGCGGGCGCCGGGGCGTAGTGTTGAGGTGCCATGACCATGCCACGATTCAGGTTGCGGCTGATGCGTACTGATTCTTCACCCTCTTTGATCTCAATTTCGTCGATGCCGGATTCTTCCAGAAGCTCGATCAGTTTTTTTACTTTGCGAATGTCCATGTGAAATTCTCTTTATTATGTTTGAAAAGTTGGTCTAAACCCGTTACTTGGCAGCCAGTTTTTGCAGTGCCGCCTGCAGTGCCAGTTCGTAGCCCTGGGGGCCCAAACCGGCGATCACGCCCACCGCGATATCCGACAGGTAAGAGTGCTGCCGAAACGCCTCACGGGCATGAACGTTGGAAAGGTGAACTTCGATAAACGGAATGCTGACCCCGAGCAGGGCGTCACGCAGCGCGATGCTGGTGTGGGTGAAGGCAGCCGGATTGATGATGATGAAGCCGGTGCCGTCTTTGCCGGCGGCATGGATGCGCTCGATCAATTCATATTCGCGATTGCTCTGCAGGCATTCGCATTCATGGCCCTGGTTCTGAGTCAGTGTGATCAGGTTCTGGTGGATCTGGTCCAGGGTCTGGGTGCCGTAGATCCCGGGCTCCCGTGTGCCCAGCAGATTCAGGTTTGGCCCATTGAGTACCAGCAGCTTTGCCATGATGGAGAGTATTCCTTAGGGTTCCGATTTCGGGGTGGTCACCCCGGATTGATCAGCGGATTGCTCAGGATTATAACGAGTGCCCGCAGCGCATTCCTGTGCTTTGTGGCACTTCTTACAATTGCTTACAAGTTATCTGCGGTTGCTCGCAAGTTCAACGAAGTTAGCCTTTTTTCGCCTTATAAATTGTTACTGAATTTGATGTTGGTCCAAATGGGCGAGGAATTGACTTTTGCTTTTGTAGGCGTAAATGCGGGCACTGCTGACCTCGTCGCCGTGGGCGTCGAAGAACAGAATGGCCGGTGGGCCGGGCAGGTTGTAGCGTTGCAGGAGGGCGTTGTCTTCCGGGTTGTTGGTCAGGTCAATCTGCAGCCAGCGGTGATTGCCCAGGCGCCCCTGGACGTCGCTCTGGCTGAAGGTTTCGTGCTCCATTTCGAAACAGGCGGTGCACCAGTCGGCAAAATAATCGATCAGCACCGGCTGCCCGTTGGTGCGGGCCTGGGCCAATGCCTGTTCCAGCGCCTGCTCACTGCGGATGCGCTGGAACGGGACACTGGACGCAGTGGTGGCGCTGGCGTTACCCGGCGCCGCTGCGGGGGCGGCTACGAACTGGGACAGGATCAGGGCCACGCCGCAGGCCAGCACAGTCAGGCCGATGCCCCGGAACAGTTTGCCTTTGGGACTGGTGAGCGGATCGAGGGCGCCCAGATACAGGCCGGCCAGGATGCACAGGCCGCCGGCGATCACCCAGGCCAGAAGGTCCGGCACCAGGTGTTTCACCAGCCACAGGGCTACCGCCAGCAGCATCACCCCGAACAGGCCTTTCACATTATCCATCCAGCCGCCGGCTTTGGGCAGGATATTGGCGCCGGTCACGCCGATGGCAATCAGCGGCGCACCCATGCCCAGGCCCAGGGCCAGCAGAGCCAGGCCACCCATGGCCCAGTCACCGGACTGACCGATGTACAGGAGCGCCCCGGCCAGCGGCGCGGATACGCAGGGGGAGACCACCAGGGCCGACAGGATGCCGATAATGGCCACCCCGATATAGGTGCCGCCCTGCTGTTGCTGGCTGATGTTGTTGAGCTTGTTCTGCAGGCCGCTGGGCAGCTGCAGCTCATAAAAGCCGAACATGGAAAACGAGAGCACCACAAACACCGTCGCAAAGCTGAACAGCACCGTGGGGTTCTGCATGGCCACCTGCAACTTGGCCCCAGTGAGGCCCGCCACCACGCCGAGGGCAGCGTAGGTGACCGCCATTCCCAGCACATAGGTCACCGACAGTGCGGCGGCTTTGCGGCGGGACAAATCCTTGCCCTGGCCAACGATGATGCCGCTGAGAATGGGCACCATGGGCAGTACACATGGGGTAAAGGTCAGGCCGATTCCGATTAAAAAGAACACGCCGAGAATGCTGAACAGGCCGGCTTCTGAGAGAAAGTTCTCCAGGCTGAGGGCATCATTCGCGTCCAGATCTGTACTGTTTGCGGATGCGGTCAGCCCGGAGTCAGGCTTTTTTGCGGGGGCAGCGCTCTCCTCCAGGTCGGCTGGATCAGCTTCAGGGTCCACATCTGTACTGGTGGTGGCCGGGCGGGGCAGGGGCGTCTCCGGTTGGATGTCCGGTTTGGCTGCATTGGCGTCAACCTGGAACATATCTGTATAGGTCTGGGGGATATAGCACAAGCCTTTGTCAGCACAGCCTTGGTAGCGGGCATCCACTTCGATAAAGCCGTCGTCTGCCTCCATCACTGGTACATATATGTCTACCTTTGAATAGAAAACTTCCACCTGGCCGAAGATGGGGTCTTCCTTCCACTTGCCAGCCTGCAGATAGACGGGCTCACCCAGGACACCGGGAGTGCCTGCCGTGGGTTCAAATCCGAAACGGTGCTTATAAAGGTAGTAGCCCTCGGCCACGGTGAAGCGGAAATGGATGTGATTGCCGGCCGTTTCGGCAGTTACCTGAAAGGCCTGGTTGACGGGCAGGAACTCTCCCTCATCGGCGGCGAAGGTCAGGGCGGGCAGCCAGCTCAGTAGCACGGCCAGAATCAGGTGTTGGTAGGGCATGTCGCTCGGTGCCTAAATCAATTTTTAAGGGGGGCTCAGTGTAACGTTAGACGCATATCCGGCAAAAGGGTTTCACCCGAGGGGTCTGAAAGCCAGGAATGTGAACCCTTTCATGGGTTAAGCGGAAGCGCTGCTATAGTTAAATTTATCCCAACCAACTACTGAGCGATCCGTGGGTAAGCGAACAAGACCGGCAGTCCTGGTTCTTCTATGGGTGGTCTGTACCGCTGCGACGGCAGGAACACTTCCGCTGGAGATCAAGGGCAAAGTACATGATCAATATGGCCCTGTGGGGGTGGAACGGGTGGAACGCTGGGAAAAGTTGGTGTGGGACATTACCTATCACAACACCGCCGACCAGCTGCGGGCGGTGAACCAGTTCTTCAACCAGCTCCGTTTCCGCAGTGACCGGGAGCATTGGCAACAGGAAGACTACTGGGCCACACCCATTGAAACCCTGGCCAGCAATGGCGGTGATTGTGAGGATTTCGCCATCGCCAAATATTTCACTCTGCGCCAGTTGGGGGTGCCCGCCAAGCGCATGCGCATTACCTATGTAAAGGCCCTGCGCCTGAACGAGCCCCACATGGTGCTCACCTATTATCCCGATCGGGGTGAGCCCCTGGTATTGGATATTTTGGTACCGGATATGCTGCCTGCGTCAATGCGGCCGGACCTGGAACCGGTTTACAGTTTCAATGCAGAAGGCTTGTGGAAGGCCCGAACCCGGGGTGAGGAGACCCGTCTGGGGGACGCGGATGACATCAGCATGTGGCGGGATTTAAGAGTGCGTTTGGGTTTGGGCAGCCTTTAGCTATACACTCGCGGAATAAACAAAATAAACTAGGCATCCAGCCTGGACAGCGTGGTGCCTATCAGGCACGGCAGAGGAGATCGGAGTGAGCTTACATCGTCAAATGGTGCTGTTGATTACCGGATTGTTGTTGGTGTTGTTGGCGGGGATTTGCTACCTGAGTGTGCGCAACAGCCGGGACTATCTGGAAATGCAGATGCACAGCCATGCCCAGGATACGGCCACCTCGCTGGGGTTGTCCTTGTCCCGGCCCCTGGGGCAGGACGATCTGGCAATGGTGCAGACCATGGTGGACGCCATCTTTGATCGGGGGGATTTCGCGGAGATCGTGCTGCGCAATCCGGATGGCGACGTGATCACCCGACGCAGTGCCGAGGCGCCACCCCATCTGGTACCGCCATGGTTTGTGGCGTGGCTGGAAATCAATCCCATGCCCGGCATCAGCGAAATCACCGAAGGCTGGCGCCGGGTGGGCGAGGTGCGGGTCTATGCCGACAAGGATGCTGCCAACCGCAATCTGTGGGTGGCCGCCAAGCAGGCCTTCTGGCTGTTCCTGTTTGTGGGCGGGGTCAGCTGGGTGGTGATCCTGATGATTGTGCGGGCGGTGTTGACCCCGTTACGCACCCTGGAAAAGCAGGCGGAGCTGATCTGCAACAAGGATTTCACCGGACAACAGCCGCTGCCCAAGACCCGGGAGCTGAAACGGGTGGTGCAGGCCATCAACCGCATGACCCGGCAATTGAAAGTGCTGTTCGACGAGCAGGTGGCCCAGATCGAGCAGGTGCGCAACCAAGCCTATGTGGATTCCATTACCGGCCTGGGTAACGGGCGCTTCTTCAATGCCCAGCTACAGGCCCGCCTGGAATCCCCGGAAGAGCCATTCAGCGGTGTGCTGGTGCGCTTGCAGGTAAAAGGCATGGGGGATTACAACGAACACTTCGGCCACGATGCGGGCAATCTGGTGTTGCGTCGCATCGGGCAGGTCTGGCAGCAGACACTGGAAGCGGTGGAAGGTCATTGCGTGGCCCGGGTCACCGGCACCCGGTTCGCGGCGCTGCTGCCCCACCAAACGGTGGATAAGGTGAAAACCCTGCTGGAAGCGGCGATCGGCAAAATGCAGCGTCTGGATGGCCTTAATCTGGGCGGTTCATCGGTGCAGTTGTATGCCGGGTTGAGCCTGTGCAAGCTTGGGGATGATCCCAAACTGTTGGAGGCGCAGGCGGCCGCAGCCCTGGAACGGGCCCAGAGTTACCAGAGCGGCCAGGTGGAAGTCTATGACGAGCGTGACCACGGTGACGCCCTGGCCCCCAGTATGCCCGGTGTCAGCAATTGGGCCAGTTTCCTGGAAGAGGTGATCAGCAATAAGAAAGTGGTGTTGCATTACCAGCCGGTGATTTCCTGTGTGGACCAGTCCCTGATGCATCACGAGGTGCTGGCGCGGGTGGCCGTGGACGGCAAGCTGGTGACCGCCGGCCACTTTATCCCACTGGTGGAGCGTTTCGACATGGTCAGCCGTTTCGACCGCATGATCATCGAACTGCTGATCGAACAGCTCAAATCCCAGCAAAACGGTAAGCGGGCACCGTTGGCGGTGAACCTGTCCAGCCACAGCGTGCGGGAGGACGATTTTGATACCTGGCTGCTGGCGATTCTGCGTAACAACCCGGATGTGGCGCCGTACCTGATTTTTGAAGTGCCGGAACTGACAGTGCGCACCGCCCACGGCAAGCTGCGCCGGTTGGCCGTCAGCCTCAAGGAGCTGGGGGCCAAGCTCACCATCGACCATTTCGGTACCACCAACAGCAGCTTCGGCTATCTCAGTGGTTTGCAGCTCTACTCCATCAAGGTGGACAGCTCTTACATCCGGGATATCGAGGACAACCTGGATCACCAGTTTTTCGTGCAGTCCCTGGTGCGCATTGCCCACAGTCGCCAGATTCTGTTGACTGCCGAAATGGTGGAAGGCGAGGCCCAGTGGAACCTGTTGCGGCGCTTCCAGCTGGACGGCGCCCAGGGCTATTTCCTGGGCCAGCCACAAGCGGACCGCGAAGCCGCCTGAACGTAAACGGGAAGCGGCCGGAAGGTTGCCACTGACAGCATAAACAGTTAGCTTAGGGTTCGAATTCCACTGGTCGAGGAAACAGGATTGGACACGCACGAAAACAGAAGCATGTGGGCTAAGTTGATCACCGGTTTGATCGTGGTTTATTTGCTGATTGCGGTAGGGCTTGGAGTGTACTGGAGCTCAGAGCCGGACGTTTGGGATGTGCCGCGGGTGGTGGAGCAGGATGCCGCAGCACTGGGCAAGCAACCGGCCATTGGTTTTGCCACCACCTCCACCATGATCCGCCTGGGCAACAGCCTGCTGGGAAAGCCCGGTGGCTACATCACCAACGACATCACCCCGCCGGGGTTGTGGCTGGATAACATCGCCAACTGGGAATTCGGCGTACTGGTGCAAATCCGGGACATGAGCCGGGCCCTGCGCAAAGACATCGCCCGTTCCCAGTCCACTTCCCGTGAGGACGTGGACCTGGCCCGCGCTGAACCGCAACTGCATTTCGATCACAAGAGCTTCTGGTTCCCCTCCACCGAGTCCGAATACCACCGCGGTATTCAGTACCTGGAGGCCTATCAGGTGCGCCTGCTGGATGACGATGTTTCCAATGCCCAGTTCTATGCCCGTGCCGACAACCTGAGAAACTGGCTGGCGGACGTTGAAACCCGCCTTGGCAGCCTGTCCCAGAAACTCAGTGCCAGTGTGGGCAAGGAGCAGATCAACATCGATCTGGCGGGGGATGCCGCCGCCCGGCAATCCACCCAGAGCCCGCAGGAGATGCGCCTGAAAACACCGTTCACGCAGATCGACGATGTGTTCTATGAAGCCCGTGGCGCATCCTACGCGCTGATCCATTTGCTGAAGGCCATCGAAATCGACTTCAAAGATATTCTGGAGAAGAAAAACGCCATGGTGAGCCTGCGCCAGATCGTGCGGGAGCTGGAATCCACCCAGCAGTCCGTGGGCAGCCCCATGATCCTCAACGGCTCCGGCTTCGGCATTTTTGCCAATCACTCGCTGGTGATGGCCAACTACATTTCCCGGGCCAACGCGGCCATCATCGATCTGCGACGCCTGCTGGAACAGGGCTGATTAAATAGGGTTGATTCACCACTGAATCAATTCGAAGTGCCGTTGTAGGCGCTCGAAATGATGGGGGGCAAGATGCTGAACGTAGGCCAGCTTGCCCTCCATCCAGGCTTTGAACTGCGGGTGGTCGGCACGGTTTTGTGAGTGCGGGCCATAACGCACACAGTTATACAGAATCGCCTCCAACTGCTTGATCTCGGCCTTGGGCAAACTCTGTTTTTTATTCACCACGACCCCGGCCAGTTTTTGGCGACCCGCGCGGGTCATCACCCGGGTTTTTTCCTCCTTTATTGCAAAGCCTTCGTCGGCCGCGATCGACCTGACCTGTCGCTGCAGGATGCGTGTTGCCGTGCGGTCGTGGCGGTGGGATGAAAACGCCAGGTCGTCCGCATAGCGGGTGTAACAAAACCCCTGCCCGTGGGCCGCGGCCTCCAGTCGCAGATCCAGCCGAAACGCCATCAGGTTGGCCAGCACCGGTGAGGTGGGTGCGCCCTGGGGCAGGTGCGGCTGACGATAGAGCCCCCGGGTGGCCAGGCTGTGGATGGGGGTTAACGCTGCCTCGGGTGTCTGGTTCAGGCACAACCCGGTCAGCGCCCTACTCACTGCCAGGTCGTAGCCCAGGCGCTGGAAGAACCGTACCAGCCTGCCCGGCGGAACGCTCAGAAAAAAGTGCTTCAGGTCCATGGCCAACACCACCGGCCGGTCCACGTGCAGGCGGCTGAAGGATTTCACTGAGCGCCCGCGGACGAAGCCATGGGCGGCGTCATGCACCGGTATCCTGTGCAACAACTCTCGGTTCAGGCGACGTTGCAACGACTTCAGGCGGGATTTTGGGGTTTCCAGAATCCGGTACTGGCCATCGGACTTTTGCCGTGTTTGGTAGTGGTAGTGCTGAAGCTTGGGTGCGTCGGAGTGTGGATTGGGGTAGCGTTGGCAATACCAATTGAGGTCGCCGGGGGAGAGCCCGCACCACTGCGCCAGTTCATCGGTGTTGCCAAAGTGGGGCAGACGCCACGCTGCTCCCAGTGGGGGTTGCTGTGTATCGGTTGCAACAGTCAGGGGCCACTTGATGATCTTCAGGCGCTGGTTGCGATAGAGCCCCCTGAACTGATCATTGTTGTCCAGCCATTGCTCCAGCTGGGTTGGGGAAACCTGGTCCCAATTCAAGCCCCGGGCCAGTTCGCCTGCCAGGGGAAGGGCGCCTTCGAACTCCAGGTTGATGCAATCGGCGATGCTGCGTGCCAATCCATCCCGGCTATGGGTTCCATTTATCAGGGTCAGCGCCAACTGCCTGATCAATAACGTCCGATAATTCATGAAAAACTCCGGTATCAGCCGCCGGTACCGTCAGGAGTCGCGTGCGTGGAGCGCACCGGACATCCTGACAATGTCATGGGTCGATCCTGGTTAACCCCGGGGTAGCCCCGGAGCGGAGCAAAGCCCGGTCTGAACGTATCCAGTTAGAGGCTTTGGTCCCAAGTCCTGATACCGGAGTGCGTCGGCCGCAACCGGCGCCGGCCAATGGTGCCATTTTAAGGGCCAGGGTCGCAACCGGGGCTAATACCCTAAGGATTGTCCGGTTCTTATGGCACATATCTTGTTATCTCTTCTGTTAGCTCACCAGAATCACTAAAAATAGGCGCATCCTTGATCAAAGTGCACGCTTATGGTGCTTGTTTTGTGTTTTGGCTGAATTTGTATGCACTTTAAATGCGCCTGTAAATTGAGAGAGGAACCAAAATAATGCTTTTTGGCCGGCAGGATCGCAAGAAAATCAAAATTCTTGATAAAAAAGTCCAGGAATGGAAATACACCACCTGTGGCTACTGTTCCACGGGTTGTTCCATCGAGGTGGGGCTGGATGACACCGGCAAAGCCGTGGCTACCCGGGGGGTCGCCAGTGCGGACGTGAACCGGGGCAAGCTCTGTATTAAAGGCATCTTCGAGCATGAACTGTTTGAAGCCTCCGGCCGCGGCAACACCCCGATCATGCGCAATAAATCCTGGGAGCCCTGGCAATCGACCAGCTGGGATACCGCCCTGGACAAAATGGCCAGCGAGGTTCAGCGCATCCAAAGCCAATATGGCCGCGACGCCTTTGCCATCATCTCCACCGGCCAGATCATGACCGAGGAATTCTACACCCTGGGCAAGCTGGTGCGGGGTTGCATCGGTACCAATAACTACGACGGCAACACCACCCTGTGCATGGCGTCGGCGGTATCCGGCTACAAGCGCTCTTTTGGTTCCGATGGCCCACCGGGATGCTATGACGACTTTGAGCACACCGAGTGCCTGATGGCCTGGGGCTCTAACCTGCCAGAGCAGCACCCCATCATCTACTGGCGTTTGAAAGAAGCGCTGGAAAAGCGCAAGTTCCCCCTGATTGTGGTAGACCCGCGCGTCACCATGTTCGCCCAGTTTGCCGACATCCATCTGCCCATCACCCCCGGCACCGATGTAGTGCTGCAAAACGCGCTGATGCACGTAATTCTGGCGGAAGGCCTGGAAGACCGTGACTACATCAATGCCCACACCAGCGGCATCGAGGCCCTGGAAGCCTGTGTGAAGGATTACGACCCCATCACCGCCGCCCGCATCTGTGGCATCGATGAAGACACCATCCGCAACGTGGCTCGCCTGTACGCAAAAGCCGGCGCTGCCATGAGCATCTGGACCATGGGTATCAACCAGAGCACCCACGGTTCCGACGGTGTGGTGGGCATCAACAACCTCAACCTGATCACCGGCAACATCGGCAAACCCGGTGGCACCAGCCTGTCCATCACCGGCCAGTGCAATGCCATGGGCACCCGCGAGTGGTCCTCCTGTTCCGGCCTGCCCGGTTATCGCGCGCTGGAGAAAGAGAAAGACCGCAAAGAGATCGCCAAATTCTGGGGCATCGACGAATCCTTCTTCCCCGCCAAGCGTGGCATGTGCATGACCGATATCCTGCCCGCCATCGAAACCGGGCAAGTGAAAGGCCTGTGGCTGGTGGCCACCAACCCCATGACCTCGATGCCCAACACGCCGCGGATTCGCAAAACCCTTGAGAAACTGGAATTTCTGGTGGTGCAGGATGCCTATCAGGATGTGGAAACCAACCAATACTCCCACATGTACCTGCCCGCTGCTGTGTGGGCGGAAAAAACCGGCTGCTTCACCAACACCGAGCGTCGCGTGAACCTGATCCGCCCTGTGGTCGCACCCCACGGCGAATCCAAACCGGATTTCTGGATCTTCACCCAACTGGCCAAGCGTTTTGAGAACGGCCAGAAAATCGCCTTCCCGGATACCCCGGAAGGGGCCTTCAATGAAATGAAGCAGCTGTCGAAAGGGGCGGGCCGCACGCTGGATATCTCCGGTATGAGCCACGATCTGATCGAGCAAAGCCGTGGCATCCAATGGCCGTTCCGTGAGGAGCACCTGGCCAGCCTGCAGCAAGAAGGGGCTGAGGTGGCCAAAGGCGATCAACGGCTCTACAGCGATGGCCATTTCCAGACCGCCGATGGCAAAGCCAACCTGATCGCCCTGCCGTTCATCGACAACAACGAAAAGCCCTGTGAAGACTACCCGTTCTGGCTCAACAGCGGCCGGGTGGTGGAGCACTTCCACACCCGCACCCGTACCGGCAAGCTGGGCAACTGCAACAAGTTCAGCCCCACGCCCTACATGGAAATGAACCCGGACGCGGCGGCGGAACTGGGCATCAAGCATCAAACCTATGTGCGATTGGTGTCGCGCCGGGGCGATGCCGTGGTGATGGTGCAGCTGACCCAGCGGGTGCCCCGCAATATGGTGTTCATCCCGTTTCACTTCCACGACTGCGTGAACCGCTTGTCCCTGGGATTGCTGGACCCCCATTCGCGCCAGCCGGCCTATAAACAGTGCTCCGTTCGCATCGAGCACACGGATCAGAAGCAGGCCGCAAAACTCAACGCCCAGCGTCGGGCGTTTTAATCGCGTACCGCAGTAGAGAGGAGAGACCATGTTAAGTGTATTACGCGCCGTTCGCGATCGCCTGGACCAGATTGGAGCCGAGCCCGACCCGGTGGTGGACAGCCCCAAACCCACCTGGGAGAAGCGCCCGGGTGAGCAGAATTACGCCAAGCTGTTTGATCCCACCGTGCAGGATACCAACCGCTACGGTCGCAAGATCGACCTGCTGGATTTGAGCGGCGGCTGCGCGCCGGAAGGCCGCTCCCTGATGATCAACCAGAACCCGGCGGTGGGAGAGAACCCCAACCGCTACAAGCAGCACGGCTTTCACTTTACCGCCGACAACTGCATCGGCTGCCACGCCTGCGAAGCTGCCTGCAGTGAAAAGAACGGCAACCCGGCCCACATCAGTTTCCGTTCCGTGGGCTATGTGGAAGGGGGCACCTATCCCGATTACAAGCGCATGAACATCTCCATGGCCTGTAACCACTGCGACGATCCGGTGTGCCTGAAAGGCTGCCCCACCCGCGCCTACACCAAACACGCCGAATACGGCGCGGTGCTGCAGGACCCGGACACCTGCTTTGGCTGTGGCTATTGCACCTGGGTGTGCCCCTATAACGCTCCCCAACTGGACCCGATTCAGGGCCAGGTCTCCAAGTGCAACATGTGTGTGGACCGCCTGGAAGAAGGCTTAAAGCCCGCCTGTGTGTCTGCCTGCTTGGGCAACGCGCTGAACTTTGGTGTAATCGAAAACACCCCGGAAAACCGTGAGCAGGTACTGCCGCAGATTCCCGGCTTCCCCGATCCCAACATCACCAACCCCAATATTCGTTTCCAGCAAACCAAATCCATGCCCAACGAAGTCACCCGCACGGACTCCATGCCGGTGAAATACGCCAAGGACGACAACGGCCAGTTCCGCTCCGTGGTGGACGAGAAAGAAGGCAAGGAAACCAGCTGGAACCTGCCCCGCCTCAGCTCCCGGGAAAACCCCCTGGTGATTTTCACCCTGGCCACTCAGGCCGTGATCGGTGCCTTCATTACCGTGCTGCTGGCCCCCTATATCGGCCTGGACAGCATTGCCGCCATCGAAAGCAGCCTGCTGTACATCCCCATGCTGGCCGTGTTCATGGGCTTGCAGGTATGGGGCCTGGTCCTGTCCACCATGCACCTGGGCAAACCCATGCGCTTTTATCGTGGCTTTAATAACCTCAAGCACTCACCGGTGTCCCGTGAAGGTCTTGGCGTTACCCTGTTCCTCACCGGGTTGGGTGCCTTCACCTTCCTCAAGTTGGTCAACCTGTGGTTGGAGTGGGGTTTTGTGGACGTGCTGGCCCTGGTGGCCGGTGGCTTTGCTGCTATCTCTGGCCTGGTGGGTCTGTGGTACATGCACAAGAGCTACCGCATCAAGGCCCGCCCGTTCTGGAACCACTGGCAGGTGATCACCTCCTTCTTCGGCACCATGTTCAGCCTGGGCAGCCTGCTGCTGGGGGTATTCCTGGTGCCGCTGGTGCTGCTGAACGATGGCAACCTGAGCGCCCTGGTGACCGTGCTGGGCAGCATGGCCCTGATCGGATTTGCCGCCGAAAGCCTGGGCCTGATTGCCCACGCCAAATACCTCAACGTGGAATCCGGCGAAGGGGCGGCATCGCACTATGTGCAGTGCACCACCTTTGGCAAGACCTATGCCCTGCGCAATGGCCTGATGGCGGTGTGCGTGGTGATGGCCCTGGCGATGGCCCTGCTGCCACTGCAAGCCGCTGGCGTGGCCGCCTTTCTGGTGCTGCTGGTGAGTGGTTTAGGTGCATTGCTGATCGGCCGGGCCCTGTTTTACGTGCTGGTGATCCCCACCACCATGCCCGGTGCCTTCTTCTGGAAGAACAAGGGCTTTGAGCAACATGCCCGGGATGTGGGTCTGGCGAATATGCCTCAGGTGGGGGTGGTGCCGGATCTGCATTGATTAAAGCAATGTCAAAAAAGCCCCTCAAAAAGGGGCTTTTTTGTTGATGTCGGTACTTGGGGCTAAAGGTTACACTCGCCCATAATTATCTTTGAAGCGGACAATGTCATCCTCTCCTAAGTACGAACCTGATTGAATCTCGATGATCTCCAGAGGCAACTTGCCTGGGTTCTCCAGTGAGTGCTTTTCACCTAGAGGAATATGCGTTGATTGATTCTCAGTGAGTAGGAACTCCCGGTCGTTAACAACGATTTTTGCTGTGCCGGAAACAACCACCCAGTGTTCTGCGCGGTGATGATGCATCTGCGTTGACAGCTTCTCCCCGGGTTTTACTGTAATGCGCTTCACCTGAAATCGATGACCGGAATCCAAAGAGTCATATTTCCCCCATGGACGGTACACTTCCCTGTGATATTGCCATTCGCTCCGGCCTTCGGCCTTTAGCTGATTGACAATATCTTTAACCCGCTGAACTTCAGACATTTTAGCCACCAGAATGGCATCTTTAGTGTTCACTACAACCACATCTTCCAGCCCGATGGCTGCGATAAGCTTTTCTTGAGAGTGGAAGCAGGAGTTTTCACAATCAAGAGCAATTACGTCTCCTTGCGTCACGTTCCCGTTGACATCTTTTTCGGAAACTTCCCAAAGTGCAGACCAGCTGCCTACATCGCTCCAGCCACAATCAAGGGGAATCACAACGCCATCATCGGTCTTCTCCATAACGGCGTAGTCGACAGATTCATCGGGGCAGTCACAGAAAGCTTGTTGATCCACACGAATAAAGTCGAGATCCTTGGTGGTGTTGCTGAATGCTTTCTCACAGCTGAGATATATATCTTCTCGGTATTTTTTTAGCTCTTTCAAATAGCAGCTTGCTTTGAACATGAACATACCGCTATTCCAGTAGAATTCGCCGCTATCAAGGTATTGTTGGGCCTTCGTTGCGTCCGGCTTCTCAACAAATTTTGAAATGTGATGGCAGTGACCTTCCGCAATTTGTTCTCCCCTTCGAATATATCCAAATCCAGTTTCTGGTTTTGAAGGAATGATGCCAAAGGTGATTAGCTTGTTTTCTTGAGCTATGGGGATGCCGCGTTCTACAGCGCTACAAAACGCTTGGTTGTTCTTTATTAGATGGTCGGCGGCCAGAACCAGTAGAATGGGGTCATCCCCATTTGCTATTGCTTGAAAAGCTGCAAGTGCGATGGCTGGTGCAGTGTTTCTGCCTTCTGGCTCTAATATGATTTTGGAGCCATCAATACCGCTAGTTCTAAGCTGTTCTGCAACAATAAATCGGTGAGACTCGTTGCTGATGATGATCGGCGTGGTTTGATCCAGGGGGCTGATGCGAGACAGTGTTTTCTGGAGCATTGAGCTGGTGCCATCCAGGTTTAAAAACTGTTTGGGAAATCGTTGACGGGACATTGGCCATAGTCTGGAACCAGAGCCGCCTGCCATTATTACTGGGGTTATCATGGCTCGCTCCTAGCGAATACTATCTTGGAAAAGCTATCACCATAAACGAGTGAGTACCTGGAAATTCGACAAGCGTCTGTTATGAGATAACTTATTTGAAGGTGGCATAAAATATCAATAGCTGAACTTTAAAGTAAAGTTTTCAGCGTATTTATCGCTTGCCTGCACTTCAAGCATATTCTTATTAATAAGCATTTTTGTTAATAAAGCCTTTGAACACGGTTAAGAAAATGATCTTGACGTCTAACCATAAAGACCAGTTTTCAATGTAATGCAGGTCATGCTCAATACGCTTGGCGAGGTCGGTATCACCGCGCCAGCCGTGAATCTGGGCCCAACCGGTAATGCCCGCTTTCACTTTGTGCTTTTGCATATAGCCGGGCACTTCGTCTTTGAACTTATCCACAAACACTGGGCGTTCTGGGCGAGGGCCCACAATGGACATATCCCCTTTCAATACATTCCAGAATTGAGGGAGTTCATCCAGACTCGTTTTGCGCAGGAAGGCACCGAAAGGTGTAGCCCGGCTTTCGCCGGCTTTGGCCCAGACTGCACCCGAATTATCTTCAGTGTTTACTGGCATTGATCGAAATTTGTACATATAAAAGCTTTTGCCGTACCAAGTGACACGCTCTTGACGGTAAAAAACTGGCCCGGGTGAGGACAGTTTGACACCCAGCGCCAGAATGGCGAGGAGGGGCGAGATTGCAAACAGAATTATGGCGGCGAGAAGCTTGTCCTCAAAGGCCTTAATGTATCGGTTGGCACCGTCCATGGGGGATAGTGAAAGATTCACAACGGGAAGGCCTGCCACGGTGCTCACGGACTGGTTAATGAGTTGAAATCCGAAAATATCAGGCACCAGGCGGATATCTGCTGTGCAGTGGCTTAACCCTTTTAGAATCACCTGAATCTGTTTCACCTTCGATATGGGCATGGCAATCCACACCTGATCCACATGGTGGCTGGAAATGTAATCAAACGACTCTTTGATCTTGCCTGTCTCCATATGGGGCAACAGGTTTTTGATCTGAGATAGGTCCGAGTCATTGGTGAAAAACGCGCTGACTTTGAATCCGGTTTCAAGGGAGTCGGAAAGGGTGTTGGCTACTTGTTGACCAACATTGCCAGCGCCGAGAATCACAACGTGTCGTTGGTTGTAGCCCAGTGAGCGCATTTTGTTAAGAAAGCTGCGCAGTGCCAAGCGTCCGCATACCAGGCCAGCGGCCCCCAGGGTGCACCAAGCAATAGCCCAGGAACGGGAAACATCGGATTTAGTAACAAACGTCAATAAGGCCAGAAGCAGGAAGACCATGGCCCAGGCGCCTATCATCGTGCCCAGTTCATGAGTCTTTGCGGAGCCTCGCCAATTGCGATACAGATTAAATGAAGGAGCAATGGCGGTGAACAGCGCCAAAGCCAGCACAATGGCGGTGATGTACTGAGGTTTCGGTGGCCAAGTGCCTAAGGTTAAAAAATGAGCTACAAATGCTGATGAGAGTATGACAAGCCAGTCGAAAGCGCGCAGGAGCCAGGAAAATAGCAGAGCATGCTCCCTGAGAAAGCCTATTGATTGCATCCTTACATGTTCCCCATACTTTTTGAGCCCGCCACAGCGATGTGGCCAGTAACGGATGAGTATAGCACTTAGAAAATCTGATTTTGGTGGATTTACGTGCGCAGGCGCATAGAGTGGCTTAAAAACCATTCATACGTTGCACTTAGCCCGGGTTCCAGATCGATCGTTGGTTCCCAACCTGTTGCCTTGATTCTGTCGATACACAGCAGTTTTCGTGGGGTTCCATCGGGCTTGCTGGTATCCAGTAGGATGTCTCCGTCGAATCCAACGACCCTTTTCACCAATTGAGCCAGCTCTAATATGGAAATGTCCTCTCCACAACCAACGTTCAGGTGAGCCCTCATGGGCTCGGTGACCTCATTCCATCGGGATGTCGGTAACCCCATCACATAGACACAGGCGGCAGCCATATCGTCGACATGGAGAAATTCCCGCCGGGGAGTACCGGTACCCCAGATCGTGACAGACTTATCATCACGGCTTTTAGCATCGTGAAACTTCCTGATCAGAGCGGGAATAACGTGACTGCTCTCGAGGTTAAAATTGTCTTCGGGGCCATAGAGGTTGGTAGGCATTACGGATCGGTAATCGCGCCCATACTGACGGTTGTAGGATTCACACAGCTTGATACCCGCTATTTTTGCTATGGCGTAAGGCTCATTGGTGGGTTCAAGGTACCCGGTTAGAAGGTGCTCCTCCTGAATCGGCTGAGGGGCGAGTTTGGGGTAAATACACGAGCTACCCAAAAACAATAGTTTATCGATACCTGCCACATGAGCTGAATGAATGACGTTGGCTTCAATCATCAGGTTTTGGTGGATAAAATCAGCGGGAAACTGGTTGTTCGCCTGAATGCCGCCTACTTTTGCCGCCGCCAGGAATACTTGGGTAATGTTGTTGTCATTCAAAAACTCGCCAACGCGTTTGGAATCGGTCAAGTCCAGTTGATCGCGGGTTGCGCTGACCAGATTGACGTCCGCAGATTGTTGCAGCGCTCGAACGATGGCAGAGCCAACCATTCCTTTATGTCCAGCGACGAAAACATTAGTAGCCATCACATTTACTCGCTGTAATTGAACGCGGTAAAACCGTGTTTCTTCACCAGGGCATCCCTTTTGGCAAGTTCCAAATCGTTTAGAACCATTTCCTGAACCATATCATGCAAAGAAATCTTCGGCTCCCAACCGAGTTTTGACATGGCATAAGAAGGGTCACCGAGCAGGGTTTCAACCTCGGCCGGACGGTAGTAACGCGGGTCAACCGCAACAATTGCCGTACCCTCCAATCCTGGGTCCACATTCTCGCCCGTAATCCTGGTTACATAGCCTTTCTCGGATTCACCAGAACCTTGCCATTCAAGCTCAATGCCCAAGGTGGCAGCTGCCATGTTCACAAACTCGCGCACGCTGTACTGCTTGCCGGTGGCAATGACGAAGTCCTCGGGCTGGTCTTGCTGCAGCATGAGCCATTGCATCTCAACGTAGTCCTTGGCGTGGCCCCAGTCCCTTAACGCATCCATATTGCCAAGGTACAGACACTGCTGTAAGCCTTGCGAGATTCGAGCCAACGCCCTGGTGATCTTTCGGGTTACGAATGTTTCCCCACGGCGTGGCGATTCATGGTTGAAAAGGATGCCGTTACACGCATAGAGGTTGTAGGCTTCGCGATAGTTTACGGTGATCCAGTAGGCATATAGTTTGGCGACCGCATATGGTGATCTGGGATAGAAAGGCGTTTTCTCTGTTTGGGGGATTTCCTGTACCAAGCCATACAGCTCAGAGGTGGAAGCCTGGTAGTAGCGGGTTTTGTTCTCCAGCCCCAGGAACCGTATCGCTTCCAGTAAACGCAGTGAGCCAACCGCGTCTACGTCTGCGGTGTACTCCGGGGATTCAAAAGAAACGGCCACATGGCTTTGGGCGCCTAAATTGTAGATCTCGTCGGGCTGCACCTCGCTGATGATGCGAGTCAGATTCGAGCTGTCGGTAAGATCACCGTAGTGCAGCTGCAGTTTTGGATCGGGCTCATGGGGGTCTTGATATATATGGTCAATGCGGTCCGTGTTGAATGACGACGCGCGCCGCTTAATACCGTGAACCTCGTAGCCTTTTTCCAAAAGCAGCTCTGCCAGATAGGAGCCGTCTTGGCCGGTTATTCCTGTGATTAGTGCTCGTTTCATAGCGTTCCTATCAGTCTTTGTGTCTGGTGGCAATATCGTTTAAAAGAGTGTTGAATTCGGCCATTATACAGTCAATATCCAGGAAGCGCTCAGCATAAGCGCGTGCATTGATGCCTTTCTCATTCGCCAAAACGGGGGATTCGCACAGAGTCAGAATTGCTTCTCGCAAGTGGTCACAGGATTCAGGAGGTATGAGCAGGCCAGTATCATGCTTCTCAATGACCATGCCCAACGCTGAATCCGGATAGGCGGTTGCGATTGCTGGTCTGCCTGATGCCAGAATGTTGGTCAATTTGGAAGGCATCACCAAGTCAGTGGCCTGGCTTTTTTGGATAACCAAATGCACGTTCGCTGCGGAGAACATTTCAGGGAGTGCTTCGAGAGGCTGTAAATCCAAAAAAGTGACATTCGTGAGTGCTAACCGCTCCGCGTCTTCCTGAAGGTTTTTCTTTGCACCGCCGTTACCCACGATGATGAACTTTATCCGTGAATCACCCTTCAATGATTCCGCCGCCTGTAAAATAACCTCCAGACCTTGCTTCTCACCCATGCCGCCGGAATATAGAACTAAAAAGTCGTGTTCACCAAAGCCGTGTGCTGTTCTGAATGGGTTGTTGTGATTGCCCGGTCTTATGGTGTCGATATTAGACCAGTTAGGGCAGAGAGCGAGTCTCTCTTTGGGTATCCCTTTCGCAACTGCGCGGTTGCGCATCGCGTCGGTGATCGTCGTGACCATTGTGGCCTTTCGCAACAAGAATTGCTCAATGCGAAAGAGCAATCTTGTCAAAGGCCCCTTTTTTAACATTCCAAGTTCCATGGCCATATCCACTTGGAAATCCTGGATATGAAAAATATAAGGCACGCCGCGAATTAGCTTATACAAATAGGGGAACAATGCGGTTTGCATGGGAGGGCATATTGAAATAACCACATCGTACTTTTTCTTTCGGAACAATATGGGCAACCACCAGAATAGGGAGAGTAGCGAAAAGGTTGATTCCATGAGTATTCTGGTTTTGGAACTCAATTTATTGGCGCTAGGTATATAACAGGGGACACGCATGACGTTGACGCCTTGCTCAACCTGCGAAAGGAAACCTTTGCCTTTGTATTCTTGATCGACTTCCCATTTCGGGTAGTGTGGTGGGGCGGCAATGGCGTCTACAGTGTTGCCGTTTTGCTGTAGCCATGCGGCCATTTCTCCGGTGTACTTTCCTGTTGCGGTAAGTTCGGGGGAAAAATTAACGGTACATATCAGAATATTCATTTAGACATTCAATCTTTCTGTTCGTCGTTCAAATGATGATTATCGCCTTAAGGCATTGCCGATGAATTCAATTTGTTTGTCTTGTTCTTCTTTCAGATAAGTTGGATCTAGCTGAGTTGGTTTGTTGCGTATGGATTCTAAGCCGAGTCGATCAAACAAGCTTTGGCGCTTCGAGGGTGTGAACAACATCGCAGGGTTACCATAAGCGAGCGTTGCTACGCATGCGTGAACTCGGTCCGCTAGGGTTAGTGTGCTGTTGGCATAGATAGAAAGATAGGTAAATGCTTCATCGCTCACAACACTGTTAGGGTGCTGATATATCTTGTGAGTCATATGAGGCATGTATCTATGTTCCGTCCGAATTATTCTGCGTAAGCCTAGTTCAATTGGTAGCTTTCTAAAGTCTAATAGGTGGCCTAAATAGGCGTGTATCTTTCCCTTGTGAGATAGAATGCTTTGTAACTTGGGTGTTTGCAGATGCCATGCCATATCGTCATGCATGAATGAGGCGTCATTTGGATTGTCAGTAGCCTCTATCTTAATGGTGGGCTCAGGATACCTATCGAAGTTGAAAACATAGTATGGCTGACCTATGAAGCTTAGCGGCTTGAAGGTGCGGGGAGCGAAAAACGCACTGTCAATTCCGTCATACATAACTGGTACTAAATCCTTGATAGAACGATAGGTGACAGAATCTCTAGTTGAGACTAGCGAAGGTTTGAACGTTTCGACAAAAGACCTAGCGGAGGAAATTTCCTCTTTCGTGTACTTGAAAAGACCGCAACCAAGCAATATTAGCTTAACCCCTCGCTTTCGATGTTCTAGTAGCGTTTCCGCCCAAATTTGCGAAACCGTTGTAGTTAGCATCGGTCCTTGTAGGACGAGATACTCTACGTCGAGATCTTTAATTAAGTTTGCCCACTTGACAGGGTTGCCTTTATGTTTTGGGTAGAATGTCCGATATGCCGGAGCGTCCTGGAAAAACTGAACTTGATTTTCTCCAAACACCTGTTCGAGAATCCATTTTCCTCCAATATTGAAAAATGCGTTTCCGATGTTCTGTGCCCAGAAGCCCGAAACCACTGCAGCTTTGGTCATGATTCGTTCCTATTATTTGCCAAATGTAAAAAATCCAAGTTTCTTTCTCACCAGCAAGGCGCTTAGAAAGTTCTGACTAATTATTCCAGCCGACGTCGCGATAGCGGCTCCAAGAGCTCCGTAGTTGTATATCAAAATGGGAGAAGATGCCAGAACGATGAAAGCGCAGAATACAAGGCTATTGCGCTGCGATTTTGCAGAATTGGTCATCATGAGCAGATAGCCTACTGATCCACAGCAGATGCTGAAAAGCTGAGCTGAGCAGAGCAGTATTAACAAGGGTTTTGCACCAACATATTCTGTACCAAAAAATCCCAGAATTTCATCTGAGAAAAGCAAGATGCCGAAGTATACAGGGAGTGTTGCGATGACTAGAGCGCGAGTCGAAACCTGCGAAATCTTCTTTAAGCTTTGATAGTCGTTCTTCGCGCTGTACCGAGAAAATCGCGGCGCCAATACAAAGTTGGCTCCTATAAGTGTGAAGCTAATAGCCATTGAAACTCGTTGAGCTACGGACAATAGAGCGATTTGTTCAAGATCCAACAAGAAGGCAGCAATTAGGTGTGAAGACCAAACTATAAAAAGCTGCATTAATATGATAATCCAGAATGTGTAACTCTTTTTTGCGAGTGAAAGGAGGCTGAGCGAACTAGGTTGCGAGAACTCTAAAGTGCCGCATTTCACTATCGTAAAAATCGCGCAAGACATTGTTATCAGGCAGGCTGCCATGTAGATCTGAAAAGGTGGAACAGAGTCGCCGATTGCCAATATTAGCAGTGCAGCTATTAGGGGGGTAAGCCCACTGAGTAAAAAAGAGCCGATTAGCCCTCTTGAGCTTCCAATCAAGTAGCTTGAGCATAAAGATGAAATGGAAACCATGAACATGCATAGAAGCATCTGATAGATCGCAGTTGTATCCAATGGCATTGGTAAAGATATTGAGCCAAGGGTGTGGGTAATTGCTAATGTTAATAGCACCACAATAGCGTAAGCGCATAGGAATAACTTTGCGGAACTAGCTAGTAGATTAGTGGGGTTGTCAATGCTCTGGCTTGTCGTATGGTTCGCTACATTCTTGATCAACGTATTGTCCAACCCGAGCCTCGATAATGCAGAAAAAACTGTAACGAGGGTAAGCGTTAGAAAAAACTCTCCTGAAATCTTAGGGTTGTAATGTCGGGTAACAATAGCGCTTAGAGCGAGTATTGCGAAAGCGCTACTGAATTTAACTAGAATTGACGCTGCCCCGACTAGAATCAGCTTAATCATAGAAAAATGTATTCCAGTTTCTTTCTGGCGGACTCTCTCGAAAAGTACTTTAGATAGTGAGCTATGGAATCTCGTCTAGTTTGATCAAGAGAGCCGACAGTCAATATGCTCTCAACGGCGCTCGCAATCTGCTCAGGTGATTTGGCTTTGACCCATTTGACAAAATTGGCGCCATTTAACATTTCTGGTATGGATGCGTGTGCGGTTGTTATTATTCCAAGACCGTGGCTCATTGCCTCAATAATGGACCTAGGCTGTGCTTCTACGGGATAGTAGGTCGGTAAGCATAAGAAGTCAGATTGTGAGTATATCTTACTAAGTTGGGCTCTGTCAGTTATGGGGCCTAGATACCTTATGTCGTAATTTGTTTTGAGCCTCTCTACTTCGACCAAAAAGTTTTGTTGTTTATCGAGTTCAGACATTGGCCATAGACCACAGAACGTGAAGGAAAATCTATCTTTGTGCTCTTGTGAAATTAGTTCGAGAGAGTCAAGGAGGTCAATGTACCCTTTAGACTCGTAAAAATTTCCAGCGAATAGAACGCTGATTTTGTTTGAGTCTCTTTGAACTGGCGCGTGCGGCATGACAGCCTCATCTATAGTGTTAAATATCACACTACACTTTTCTTCATCAATCCTTTTTGCGGGCAAAGATAGTTCATATGAGAGAAAAATGACTTTGTGCACTAATTTCAGAAAAGTCTCTTCGATTTTTGTGATGTTGTTCTCTTCAAAGCTTCTAGTAAAAGCCCCACTTCGAGAGTGTGCAATTGGCTTGACGCCTGTTAGGCGAGCAATAATCAAAATCAGAATATCGACAGTTAGTCCAAGTCTATTTGATGAGGGTACAAAGTAGAAATGCGTAAACCTCTTTAGGATCAGTGTGGCCAGTGTCCTAGGTAGAACGAAAACGATGGTGTGTGTCAAATCGTATACATCAAGCGTTCCAGAGGCTCGAGTTTTATGTCTACGTCGGTTAAATCTAATTAATGAGATTGAATTTTCGCCATACATTTCTTTCAAAAGGTCAAGAATTGCTTCGTTGCCAATGGTTTCACCTGTTATTGGAGGTGCCATTCTCAGTAACGCGAGTATGTTTCTATCGTGTTGATCGTTTTTGTGCATAGTTGATTAGTGCTATAACAATGAGTGTAAGTACAATCCACCGCCAAGTGTGTCGTATTTGATATGCATGCATTTTGATGTACGCAAAATACAAAGGAACCAATAGAACATGGAAATAGGGTGAGTTGCTTTTTAGAAGCAATTTCGTTGCTTGGAAGTTAACAAATAATATTGTTGCGAGGTAAAACATGAAGTAAATGATGCCAAAGTGATATGCCTCCGCTAAGTTTGAGAATGGGCCAAAAAGGCTTACCCTGTGCTCGAAGATTCGCCATTTATCAAAACCGTCAATGAACGACGGAAAAGGAGAAAATGAAAGTATCTTGTATTGAATTGGGTAGATTAAGCTTTGTCTGCTGAATGCTTCGGCTAATACGAAACCCCCACCAAACATGTTATATAAAACAAAGAGAAAGATGTCGTCGAAAAAGAAGCTAAACAGCTGAATGCTTTCAACTACGTAAACTAGGCCATAGTCTCCAAATCGGAATATTTCCGTTCCTCCACCAAACCTCGCTGAAATTACGATGCCAAACTCTACCAATCCGATCAATAAGCCAAAGACTAGTGCATATCTATTCTTTGAAAATAGATATAAAAAAACGCTGACAATTACCACTTGAAGGACAGCATATCTGCTCATTGAGGCAAGAGATATTGTGTGTGAGTACAGAAGAATAGGAATAGACACCATAATGTTGATGTATTTTTGTGTAGAAGCATAGTAGCTCACTAGCCCTGAATAGATGACTCCCACCAAAGGGAGTGCTACGTGGAAAATGCTAAGAGGGAATATGCCTAAGTTTACCTCGCTAGGATCTCGTATGGCCTTGTAGATCCTATGGTGCCAAATTGCATCCCAATCAATCAGGGATGCAGATATCATATATACTAGGAATATAATAAGGTTAAACGAGAAGAATGTAGTCGAATTTAGGTAGTGTAAATTCGTAAAGATACCCGTTGAATCCGTTGATGCTCTAGGGGTCACCTTCCTGGGAAGAAGCTTTGTAGTTAGGAATGTTAAGAAAATGATGCCCAGATAAAACGCTATCACACTATGAGCGACTCCGCTGTAGTCGCTTGTAACATATCGGCTATGTGTATTTATTGCGGGATAAACACGCATATAAACTACACCATAAAATACCATTTGGTTAAGAAATATTATGCCTGCGAAGACGCTCACCGGGGATGCGCCAGTCTTTTTGATGATATATATTACTAACGCAAAAGATATTGCCAGTAATGTAAGCGTCATCTCAGCTAAATTGTGTTTGCGTTAAAATGATGTCGTACAGCTTCAAGCATTTCTGTCTATAGCCGAACATTTGCTTGTATAAGCTGTGATTTTGGCTGTCGATCTGACTATTAAAAAGATCTTTTTTGAGAGTGCTCTGAATGTCAGGTAGTGGTACCTCAAGAAAAGCAGAGAGACGTTTTTGAGTCTCGCTCCAGTCTTTAAAAGCTTTGTCTATGTCGATAATTGCACATTTCTCTGGGTTTCTTTGGTAGAAGTCTAGGATGTTGGAGTTGTAGACATACCAAGAGTAATAAGCTAGGAATGGGAAGAGCTTTATAGGTTTGTCTGTGCCTCTTCTGATCAGGGAGTCGTACACCAAGTCGGGGTGTCGCAGCATAAATATAAACTTCAGGTTTGGGGTGCTATCGTTCCAGAAGTCTAGAAACAAAGCGCTTCTAGGATCTTTCCACAAAAAATTGTTCGGTTGCTTTCTTGAAAGTAGTATTTCGGCTTTCTTTCGGGTCTCTTTGGGCTTTACTAAGGTTCTCCATGGTAAAAATTTGTGAGATTTGTTTGCATCAAGAAGTTCGATGTTGATATTTTGGAACTCTAGGTCTTCGAAGTGGCCTAATATGTTGCCTTTTCTGGGGCCTCTCAGATTGTCACCAAGAACGAAGCCTGCATCTTGAAGGTAGCTCGCAAAAAGCGAGGTGCCAGAGCGGTGCATTCCTGTTAAGCAGATCTTCATCCTATTTATTCCAATATGCGTGCTTCAGGGTTAATATCAAAATTGATAGTAAGAACGAGCCGAAGATGGTTACTGCCAGGATTTGAAGTCGTGGCGGGCCGCTTGGTAGTATTGCTTCATAAGGTTCGTCTATATAGCTAAAACCAAAGTAATCATCTAGTTTGCTGACGGCATGCTTTTGTAATTGTTGTTCCAGAAGATTTGTAAGAAGTAACTTGATGTTGTTGCTTGTTGTGCCCGCAAGCTCTGCTTCCAATTGTATAATCAGATCACTGGACATGCGTCTTTCCCTCTCAGAGACTTTTTTGGAAATCTCCGTCACAAGTTGCTCGACGATGAGCTTGGACTCTCTTGGGGAAACTGTGCTGGCGGATATGGTTATGTACCCTGATTCTTTATCTACAGAGACGCTGATAGCTTCTATGTACTTCTCGTAGATTTCATCTCTGTTTGGCTTTGCTGTTAATGGGGCTGATACTTCTCGGGTCCAAATGTTCAAGACCGGATCAAAGACCTCGCTGTCGAAGATTATATTTCCTGAGTCCGGTTCAATCCCTTCGGCGGCAAAAAACAGTGGTAGCAGGTTATAATTCTCACTGAATTCGTTTGCGAAAGTCGTCGATTTCATCAGCTCGACGACGAGTGTGATTTTGCTTCCTCCATCGCTTAAGCCTCCCACCCCGATTAGCGAGGTCAAGCCTTCGAGTTTAGAGCTTAGCCCTACACTGTAAGACGAGCTTTCAATCGAGTGGGGGGCTATTTTAGCTGATGATTCATAGGTGTCTGGTAGGCTGAATGTGTACAGCGCCGCAAGAGTTGTAAGTGACAAGTTGAATATGATCAAGAGGGCAGGATGGCTTTTTATTGCGCTCAATATAAGGGAAAAATTTATCTCACTTGATGTGATGCCTGTGGTTTGGTTCATGTTTATTGCCTTTAAAAGCTTGCGACAGCTGCTGCACCTAGTGCTATCTGGTAAAACACTTGAGAGATGCTAGTCCACAATGTGAGCGGCTTGATTCTGTCAGCATCCAATGGCACAACTACCGTATCGCCGGCTTCGATGCTGTACTTGCCGGTTCTAAACCAGCCCGATGATTCCGGCAGGAACACTCGCCCATTGGCTTTCACAACATAAATTCTGCTGTCATCTGCTTTTTGCGTCGTGCCGCCACTTCGTTCAATATACTGGTCTGCACCCATGTGCGGTTCAAATATGTGTGAGGTGGGGAACTGGACTTCACCCACCACGGTTACTGCTTGCTTTTTCCTCGGTATGACGAGTTTGTCACCGTCCTTAAGTTGAATGGCAGTGCCTTGTGGCGCGATTATAGAATCTAGATCTATAACCATTCGGCCCAATGGGCGCACTGCATTTAGACTTTCCAGTAGTTCTTTTGCATCCTCGACGGCAACTTTCTGCTCGGCGGTTTGCAGTTCCACGTTGGCGGCAGCAATATCCGATTCCAATTTGCTACGTAATTCCTTTAGTCGTTCTGCCTCCAGCATTCTCAGTTCCTCTCGCGAAAAGATTGCACCTTCCGGATAGGCCCACTCGTTAAGGCCGCCGGCTCGCTCAATCACCTCCGCCAGGGTCTCGCCCCGTTTGATCTTGAACTTGCCGGGGAATTTGACCTCACCTTCAATGGTGATGGTTTCCTGGTCCAGCCAGTTAGGTAAGCGCTTTATGTGTAGCTCGTCCTCTTCCTTGATGTTCTGCAATGCGCTGTTGGCCAGGTCAACGCTGATGTGGTCGATGCGCTGCTCTTCGCTTTCGCTGTAGGTGATGCGGGTGATCTCGCCTCTCAGCCCGTAGGCATTTTCCGTAAGTCCACCGGCTAGGGTCATTGCGTCTTGCGCGCTCATGTTGGAACCAAGCGGGTATTCACCGGGAAAGCGCACGTGCCCGGATATCACAATGGTCTGCTTTCTAAGATTCTTGCTGGCTTGCAGTTTCAGGCGTTCCACCAGCGTTGCAAGTTGCTCTGTTCGTGGTTGCTCAAAATTGAAGACGTAAATGGCGTCGCGGGTTTTGAGTTCAACATCGTCCGGGCCGTTAGGGTTTTTCAATGCATCACCCAGGTTAAAGGTGACCACCGTTTTTTCACGGGTGGGTTGTATCTCCCGCTCGATCAGGGCGATGTTCAAGTCGGGAAAGGGCAACAGTTCTTCTGCACTGCGAATGACGTCGGTAACGCGCATGCCCGGGCGCCAGGCAAATCCACCCGGGCGCTCTACGTGGCCTTTCAGTGTGACCACATCTTCCATGGTTTCCAGCACAGAAAAGACCCGTATCATGTCAGCATCTTTCACCGCCAGGTTCTTGCCCTGGGGTTGGGTCAGGTTGGCGTCCACCAGGGTGCGTTCCCCTTTGCTGTCGATGCGTTCAATGCGCGAGGCGGCAGGGAACGCGGTTGGCGTAAAGCCTCCTGCCAGTTTGATGGCATCGATCGCTTTGCTTTCGCGTTTCAGTTCATAGATGGCGGGGCGTTTCACTTCGCCGCTTACGCCTACGGTGGCGCCAATGGGGGGTATGAAAATGACGTCACCGGGTAACAGGCGGGCGTCGTTGCTGGTGTCGCCCTGTAGCAACAGGTCATACAGGTCCAGCGAGGTGATCAGTTTGCCCTGCCGTTTCAGTTGTATGTTGCGCAGGGAGCCTATTTTGCTGATGCCGCCGGAAGCAAACAGCGCGTTGGTCATGGTGGAGAGTGAGCTCACGGTGTAGGAGCCGGGCTGCAGTGCCTCCCCCAACACAAAAATGCGGATGGAGCGCAGTGAGCCCATGGTAACGCTGGCTTTCACCCCGATCATTTGCTGGCCGACGGTGTCCATCAGCAGTTGCCGGGCGTCGCTGAAGGTGAGTCCGGCCAGGGTAATAGGGCCGATTTCGGGCAACTGTATCTGACCGTCGCGATTCACCACCAGGTTATAGCTGTTGTTCTCTTTGCCATACAGTTGAATCACCAGATTGTCGCCGGGGCCCAGTACATAGCTGTCGGGAGGGGGCACATCGCTCACCGGGGTAAAGGCATCCGGTGTGCCGCTGAAAAGATCGAATCCGAATTGGCTGAGTGAGACTTTTTTGTCGCTGCTTTGGCTTGCCTTGTCTTCGTTGCCCGGGGCGGGAGATTCATCGTTGCGGTTGAACATCGATACATCTTGTAGGGTGGGGCGGACGTTCTGCTGGTTGGCTCCCTGCCCCAGATCGGGTTGTGCGGTGGCGTTCCCCAGTCCCAAATCATTCAGGTTCACGCCGTACTGGCTCGCTAATGCTCGTTGTTGTTCCGGTGACAGGCTCTTGAACATTTCGATTTGCTGGGCGGTGGGGGTGAAGCCCAGGGCGAAGCTGGATAGCGTCAGCAGTATCAAAAGGCTAAGGGCGTATCGAATTTGGGTTGTGATTGGTTTCATGTTGTTCCGATTACCATCTGGCTTCCCACGCAAAGTAGGCGCTTGTTCCATCCAGGGTGTCGCCCGCGTAGGTCAGTTCTTCGCTTTGATAATTCAAGCCCACTGTCAGCTGCCAAGGGTTAAGCAGAAGGCGGTAGTGAGCGCCTATATCCCAAAGTTTCGTAGTGTTGTCTCTGCTAAGGGTGTGCCCCCCGGGAGGGGAAGCATCCGAGCCGTCCATGTTCAGTTTGATGTAAGAGGCCGACCACCCGAATTGCATATCATCGAGTATGAACATGTCATGTGCGAGGGTCAGTATACGGCTGTCGTTGTCCACAGAGCTACCTATGGTTCGGTTTCGGTAACGATATCCGCTCCGATAGATGCCGTGCTCATAGGCGTAGTTCTTTTTGCCCGGGTGATCCGGTTTGAAGCCTTCGGCCAGGGTGTCGCTGTACTCCAGGTAGGCTCGGTGTTGGGTTTGATTCGCCAGCACGCTCACATCCAGGCCCATCAGCATCACAAAGGCGGTTGGTTGGGAGTTGGTCTCATCCTCCCCAATCCACTGCCCATAAAACCCCACTCCCACATCATCAAGCACAGTGCCGCTCAGGCGCCAATCAATACCGCCCAGTTGGTTGCCGGGCTCGTTGCTTTCGTCGATATCGTCGTCGCCCCGATTGTCTTTACCCAACAGCAGATCCGTAAACGTGCCCCAATCCTGTGGTCTGCCCTCGCCACCCCATTGGGCGGTGCGGGTCAGCCCCACTTCAAGGGCGTCAAACGGGCGAAAGGTGATGCGCAGCCCCCACAGCAGGGCGTCACTCACATAGCGGTCATTTTCCAGCTGTGCCATAAAAGTTTCAAGATGCCAGGGGCCGATCCAGCTGAGCCAGGGGGTGTCAAAGGCGTAGGAGTGGTTGCGCTGGATGCCGATGCTGGGGGCGGGGCGGGCGTTGGTGCCCAGAATCAGGCTGTTTTGCCAGCCCGGGCCCCACCAGCGTTCCTGGGCTCCGGCGGTGAAGGCCCAGTTGCCGAGGATGGCGCTCAAATAGCTGCCGTCCAGTTTGGCATCGGGGTCTCCGTTCACATCATCGGTATAGGAGACGCTGAGCTGGCCGGCGAGGTGCTTGCCCATCCAATCGGCAGATAAGGTGGTTTCCAGTGGATCACGTTGGCTGTCGGCAAAGTTGGTGAACAGGTTTGGGTCTTGCCGCAGGCCGCCGGTAAAGGTCAGTCGCACATCGTCACTGGTGTCCCGTCGCAGGGCAAAACGCACATAACTGAGGGACATCAGTTGCCCGTTGCTGAGCTGGCTGGTGTCGGCGGATTCCAGGTCGCTTTTGATGCCGCTCCACATCAGCGGCCACGTAGTGACGGGAACACGGATTACGCGGGCATCCGATAACACCTGAATATGGTGGCGCAGGGTTTCGTCGCCGGGGTTGATCCAGGGCCCCGCCTGGCACAGGCTGCTGCCCGTGAAGGCGAGCAGGGCGCAGCTGACCGTCGCCCCCAAGCGTCGGATGTTGATGTGCGGGTGTCCTGGCACGTGAAAGATGGTCCCTGTCTCCGGTTGGTCAGGGGCTATTTTGCAACCCGCTATGGGGGGATGCAAGGTGTAAGTGGGTGATTTTTAACAAGTCCATCAGCAAGTTGACCGCTTTGTGGGGTTGGTCGCACGGCGACTTTGCAGTAGTGTTTCTTTTTATTCCCCAAAATGGAGTTTGAAGATGGAATTACCCTTATATCAGGTGGACGCATTTGCCTCCCGCGTGTTCGAAGGCAACCCTGCCGCCGTGGTGCCACTGTCGTCCTGGTTGCCGGATGCCACCCTGCAGGCCGTCGCGGCGGAGAACAATCTGGCGGAGACGGCGTTCTTTGTACAAGAGGAGGCGGATTATCGCATCCGCTGGTTTACGCCCACGGTGGAAGTGAAGCTCTGTGGTCATGCCACGCTGGCGGCGGCCTTTATCCTGTATGAACGCATGGGGGAATCCGCACCGTCCATTGAATTCCAGTCCTTGTCCGGCCCTCTGAGTGTGTCGAGACAGGGCGCGCGCCTGACCCTCGATTTTCCAGCGCAGCCCGGCTCGCCCTGCGATCCGCCTGCCGCGTTATTGAAAGGCTTGGGTGTTGAGCCGCAGGCCTGTTTGGCGTCAGAGGATTATCTGGTGGTGCTGGAATCCGAGGCTCAGGTACTGGCGCTGCAGCCAGACATGGAAGCCCTCAAGGCGTTGGATCTGCGCGGTGTGGCGGTGACGGCACCGGGCACCCGGCAGGATTTTGTGGTGCGGTTCTTTGCGCCTCGCTGCGGCATTCCAGAAGATCCGGTGACAGGCTCCGCCTACACGGAGCTCGCCCCTTATTGGTCCCGGCGCCTGGATAAGCTGGACCTGACCGCCCGTCAAGTCTCCCCCCGGGGTGGGGATGTGGTCTGCTCGATTGAGGGGGATCGGGTGAAGATTTCCGGATCTGCCTGCCTGTATCTGGAGGGGTCAATTTACGTCTAATTCGTGACTTTCGGGTCACATTTGGCCGGCCTCGGTGCTGGAGGCCGCGCCCCATAAGGGCTGCAGGGTTTATTCAGCCAAAAAATACCGGCTATACGATCTATTGATTTTATTTATGCTGGTGGCCTTCGTAGAATGCCACCATCTGCAGTGCGGTCCTTGTCTGACGCTTGTCTATAGTTAAGCGTTGATGTAACCGACTGCGATAAACCCATTCCAAACGGAAATTCCCAAACGTAGAGGATCGACCATGTCTAACTACAACACTTTTACTGACGAAGCAGCGTCTGTAATCAGTGCAAATGGCCCCACCTGGAGCGCGATCAATGCTGAATCCGTTGCTCGTATGCGTCTGCAGAACCGCTTCAAGACCGGTCTGGACGTTGCCAAGTACACCGCCAAGATCATGCGCGAAGACATGGCTGCCTATGATGCCGACTCTTCCCAGTACACCCAGTCTCTGGGCTGCTGGCACGGTTTCATCGGTCAGCAAAAGATGATCGCTATCAAAAAGCACCTGGGTAACACCAAGCGTCGCTACCTGTACCTGTCCGGTTGGATGGTTGCTGCTCTGCGTTCTGACTTTGGTCCTCTGCCTGACCAGTCCATGCATGAAAAGACTGTGGTTGCCGGCCTGATCGAAGAACTGTACACCTTCCTGCGTCAAGCGGATGCCCGTGAACTGGGCGGTCTGTTCCGTCAGTTGGACGCGGCTCGTGACGCGGGTGATTCTGCCAAACAAGCTGAAATCCAGAACAAGATCGACAACTTCGAAACCCACGTTGTGCCGATTATTGCCGACATCGACGCCGGTTTCGGTAACGAAGAAGCCACTTACCTGCTGGCCAAGAAGATGATCGAAGCCGGTGCCTGCTGCATCCAGATCGAAAACCAGGTATCTGACGAGAAGCAGTGTGGTCACCAGGACGGTAAAGTAACCGTTCCTCACGCCGACTTCCTGGCCAAGATCCGCGCCGTACGTTACGCGTTCATGGAGCTGGGTGTGGATGACGGTGTGATCGTTGCCCGTACCGACTCTCTGGGTGCCGGCCTGACCAAGCAAATCGCGGTAACCAACGAACCGGGCGACCTGGGCGACCAGTACAACAGCTTCCTGGACGGTGATTACATCGAAAGCGCTGACGACATCGCCAACGGTGACGTGGTGGTTAAGGCCAACGGCAAGCTGCTGAAGCCCAAGCGTCTGCCTTCCAATCTGTTCCAGTTCAAGAAAGGTTCTGGCGAAGATCGCGTGGTTCTGGACTGTATTACTTCTCTGCAGAACGGTGCTGACCTGCTGTGGATCGAAACCGAGAAGCCTCACGTTGGCCAGATCGCCGCTATGGTTAACCGTATCCGTGAAGTGGTACCCAATGCCAAGCTGGTGTACAACAACAGCCCGTCCTTCAACTGGACCCTGAACTTCCGTCAGCAGGTATTCGATGCCTGGACAGCCGAAGGTAAAGACGTTTCTGCTTACGATCGCGCCAACCTGATGAGCGTTGAGTACGACGAAAGCGAGCTGTCTGTTGAAGCGGATCGTCGTATCCAGAACTTCCAGGCGGATGCAGCGCGCGAAGCGGGTATCTTCCACCACCTGATTACGCTGCCGACTTACCACACTGCGGCCCTGTCCACCGACAACCTGGCCAAAGGCTACTTCGGTGATCTGGGTATGCTGGCTTATGTTGAAGGCGTTCAGCGTAAAGAGATCCGTCAGGGCATCGCCTGTGTTAAGCACCAGAACATGGCGGGTTCCGACATGGGTGACGATCACAAAGAGTACTTCTCTGGTGACGCTGCTCTGAAAGCTTCTGGTAAAGACAATACTATGAACCAGTTCTAAGGTTCATGGCGGTTTAGGTAGCCTTTCTTGTAAAAGAGAAAGTCTTTATCAGAAAAGGGCCGGATGGAGACATCCGGCCCTTTTTTTGTTGCAAACACGACAGTTCAGAGCTGGTTTGCGAGAGCAGCCACATGCCGCAAGCCCCCGTCTGTTCTGGGTGGGGGCAAGATCCTCCTGGCGGTCAAAAAGTTGCATGGTTATGAAAGGTTAAATGAGACGGCACCCAAAGGGATGGGGCTCTCAGGGCCTGGCAACCGATTGCGGAGGACACCACCATGATGCAGTTTTTTGTCTCAAGAGAGCTGGCGAAGGGGCTTGGGCCCCATGTGAAACCCGATCAGAATTTGGAACCGAGCCTGCTGTGGCGGGCGGATGTGGCCCAGATCGGGGTGGACACCTGCGTGGTCGCGCAGGAGGTCTACAGCAAGTATGTGATGGTGTTCTGCGGGCTGCAGGGGGAGGGTTTTCGGCAGTTCCCCGAGTTATTCCGGGAGCGTTTCTGGCGGGAGGCCACGGCGTTGTGTTTGCAAGGTACGAATTTTGAACAGGACACCTTGATTGGAAGCCTGTCTTCGATCTGCGATCGTCAGCACTATCAGCTGGACCCAATTCCCCGGGAAGAAGATCGCATCATGCGGGTGACGGAAAAGCTGGAGCGGTTGTTTCTGCATGAGAAGCAGCCGCTGCCCCTGGATGGCAAGGCCGCATTCAAATTCGGTATTCAGGTGAACGGGCACCCGCGGGAGCGGGAGGGGCGGGTCTCTGCCCCCAGCCCCATGGAGTTGTTGCGTGGGGCCTGCCTGGATCTGGTGGAGCAGGTGCTGGAACAAAAGCAGCACGTTGCCCGGGTCAGCTCCGCGGTCATCAGCGAGGTGGATAACGTGGTGACGGTGGATTTTGGCCGCAAGCGAAAGGCCTCTTAGAGAGGCCTCTTGGTAGCCCTGTTCTAAGGTCTGATAAGCAGGGCTAGCGACTGACCGGATGGTGGCGGGCGGTGGTGTAGTAGTGCTGCCATTCCAGTTCCAGTTGATTCAGCGGGTTCAGCGAGTTTTGTGTGTCCGGCAACGTAGACTCAGAGCGGTTGCCGGTGCCGGTAGATGAGCCGGTTGCATTGGGAATTCGCAGTTCCAGCAGGCCGCTGTGATGCAATTCCACCAGGTCGTTCAGGTGAGGCTCCCAGGGCTCCGGCAGGTGCGCCAATGGGGTGCTGTCCGGCCAGAGCGGCAGCAGGCGGTCAAAAATCCCACTCATTTCCGGCTCACTGGCCTGCAATTGGTAACCGGATGGGTGTTGATACCAGCCGGGGCGGTGTGGGCCCACCGGATGCAGGCAGGCTGCGATGTTCAGCCGGGCGATCTTGTCCGGGGCGTGTTGCCGGATGTGAATAGGTTGCCGGCAAAAAATCGGGGCATGGGACAGTCGATAGTTGAGAAGATCCTCGGTGTCCGCCAGGTTGGTGCCCACCAGGTCCTGGGATTCGATCTGTTTTCTCAGCTTGGCAGTATGGTGATGCTCTGACGTGTTGTAATCCGCATCCGCCACATAGTGCAGCCCGAATTGCCGGGCCCAGTCGTTGAGTTCGCTACGCCAGTACGCAGCTTGGTAGGGGTTGAGATAGGTTCGCGCCAGCTCGTGACTGTCGGCGTCACCCACCAGACGGAATTCTGCCACCAGTAGCTGGGAATACGGGTGCAGGTTAGCACTCAGCGAGCGAACCATTTTTGCGGCGGCGATCTGGGCCTGGTGCATTTTGTCGCTGAGGGAATCCAGATCCTGGGTGTGTGCCAGCAGATATTCCCGCACCATGCCGCGGATGTTCCAACCCGGTTTGCAATCGTAGTTCAGGTAGAGCAGACCCTGCTCGCTGAGCATGGATTGGCAGGTGGCCAGCAGCGAGTCCAGGGTTTCCAGGGGGACTTTGGAGACCAGATCATGCACCAGGATGAAATCAAACGGGCCAGCTTTGAGCTGATCCAGGAGTTGATCCAGGTGCTGCAGATCCAGATGTTTGAAACGCAGGTTCGGTTGATGCAGGGCATGGCTGCGGGCGTCGGCAATATTGATCTGTTGGCGGTCGAGATCCATGCCGGTGAATTGCGCCTGGGGGCGATAGTAGGCAAGGGGAATCAGGTTGGCACCCACACCACAGCCTAGTTCCAGCACGGTGTACTGCCCTATGTCCGGAGTCGGCCCGCCATGCAACAGCGAGGTCAGTGCCAACCGCTCCGGCGCTGTCCATGCCATGGTGCGAAAGTGTGTGGATTTGGTTCGCGCGCCCCTGTCCCTGCCCCTGTCCATAGTCTTGAACTGTGTACAGCCCCCCCGTTACCACAGTCGTTATGTCAGCCAATAACCGTTTGACGATCCGAACAGGTTACCTCCAAGTCTCAGCGTGGTCAGCGAAATGCCACACACTGGAAATGGTAATTTGCAGCATAAAAACGGGCATCAGAACAGCTGCTCTGGCAGGGCATCGCCGTCGCTGTGGGGGTTGATCATGTCCTCATCCACCTCCTGCGCAGGCACGTTCTCCTCCCGGAAGTATTCGAAGATGGCGTTTGGCTGGCCGGGCTTGGCGCGCCTGCCGGTTTCCGGGTCGATGCGCACGGTGGCGATGCCATCGGGGATTCTCAAGGTGTTTTGGGGGGAGCCCTTCAGAGCCGTGCGCATGTAGTCAATCCAGATGGGGAGGGCGGCGGTGCCACCGTACTCGCCCCGGCCCAGGTTGCGGGGCTGGTCGAACCCAACCCACACCGAGGTCACCACGTCCGGGTTGAAGCCGGAAAACCAGGCATCCTTCTGGTCGTTGGTGGTACCGGTCTTACCGGCGATATCCGACCGATTCAGCGCCCTGGCTTTCACGCCGGTACCCCGTTTAATGACATCCTGCATCATGCTGGTGATCAAGAAGTTGATGCGCTGCTCCTGAATCCGCTCTGCATACCGTATCGGTTTCTGCGCTTCGTCATCCAGGGCAGGGGTGGTTTCATCCTCGTTGGCTGCCTCCGGTGATTCGCTGCGGGTCTCCTGGGCCAACAAATCGGAGAAAGTCAGTTGTCCGTCTTCCGGCGGGGTGTTGGTGGCAGCTTCCAGGCGGGCTTTCTCCTCGGCCAATGCTTGCTCGCACAGCTCATCACAGATGGTCATGGGGTTGGCTTCAAACAGGATGTTGCCTTCATTGTCTTCAATGCGTTCGATATACCAGTGCTCCATGCGGTAGCCGCCGTTGGCCAGAACCGAATAGGCGGCGGCGATTTCCCAGGGTGTGAAGGCGGCGCTGCCCAGGGCCAGTGACAGGTTGTCGGGGAGTTTTGCCGGATCAAAGCCGAATTTGCTGGCGTACTCGATGGTGTGGCGAATGCCGATCTGGCGCAGTACGCGAATGGAAACCAGGTTGCGGGATTTGTAGAGTGCCTGCCGCAGGCGGGTGGGGCCGTAGAACTTGCCGCCGGAGTTTTCCGGGCGCCAGGTGCTTTCCAGGCTGGAATCCTCAAACACCACCGGTGCATCGTTGATGACGGTGGCCGGGGTCATGCCCTTGGCCAGGGCCGCACTGTAGATGAAGGGCTTGAAACTGGAACCGGCCTGGCGACCGCCCTGGATGGCCCGGTTGAACTTGCTGCTCTGGAAGTCAAAGCCCCCCACCAAGGCCAACAGGGCTCCGTTGTTGGGATTGAATGACACCATGCCGCTCTGGGCCAGGGGCTTCTGTGCCAGGGCCCAGTGGTCTTTCTCCCGGGTGACCCGCACGATATGCCCAGGCTGCACCACCTCGCTGACTGTCTTCGGGGCGGGGCCCCGGTCCACGTTGTCGATGAATCGGCGGGCCCATTCCACGCCCTTCATTTCCAGTGTGATGACCTCGCCGGTTTTGAGCAGGGCGCTGGCCTGGTCATCACCGGCTTCCGTGATCAGGGCCGGTTGCAGGGGGCCGATGGTGCGGAAACGGCGCAACTCTGCCAGCAGGTCCGTTTGCGCGACTTCTTCCAGCGGGTAATCCAGTTTGGCTTCCTCACCGCGATAGCCGTGGCGTCGATCGTAATCAATCAGCCCCTGTTGCGTGGCCAGGTTGGCGGCCCGCTGGTAGTCCGCTTTCAGGCTGGTGTAGACGCGATAGCCGTCGGTATCCGCCTTTTCTCCGTAACGGGTCACCATGTCGCGCCGCACCATTTCGGCAAAATAGGGGGCATCCACTTCTACGGGAATGCCATGCAACTCTGCCGTTTCCAGTTCCGCCACAGAGAGATCGTGCACTTCCTGGGTGATGTACTCCAGCTCCAGCATGCGCGACAAAATCCAGTTGCGGCGGGAAAGCGCCCGCGCTGGATTGGTCACTGGATTGTAGGCGGAGGGCGCCTTGGGTAAGCCGGCAATGGTGGCCAGTTGTGCCAGGGTCAGCGCCTGCACCGGTTTCCCGTAGTACACCTGCGCTGCGGCCTGGATGCCGTAAGCGCGATGCCCCAGATAGATCTTGTTGATGTAGAGCTCCAGGATCTGCTCTTTGCTGAGCTTTCGCTCCATATCCAGTGAGAGCAGTATCTCATTGAATTTTCTTAGAAAAGTTCGCTCTCGTGAGAGGAAGTAGTTCTTTGCCACCTGCATGGTGATGGTACTGCCGCCGGTTTTGATGGAGCCGGTGGTGAGCAATTCCAGGGTGGCGCGGGTGAGGCCTTTGATGTCCACACCATGATGTTTGAAGAAGCGGGCATCTTCTGCCGCCAGCACGGCGTGGATGAAGTCCGGTGGAATCTCGTCGTAGGAAATGGGCGAACGCTTTTTCTCACCGAATTCAGCAATTAGGCTGCCTTCACTGGAATAAATGCGTAAAGGCGTCTGTAATTGTATATCAAGGATCTGCTCAACTGCAGGCAGCTTCGGGCCGAGGTAGAGCAGGGTCGCAGTGAACACCATGGAGCCGGCGCTGATGGCAAGTAATAGAAGCCACAGCGAGAGTCGCAAAATCGGATGAGTTTTAGGCATGTTTCAGGCTTAAAGTCGGTCAGGATGAGTCGATTGTAATGGCAAAATTTTGTTCAGAGTGTGAATTATACGACGATATTGCAGGCGTGATCTAATTGCGTGATCTAATATTGTGGTATTTAATGTAAATAGACACATTGTTTTTGTAAGTGTGCAGAACTGCACAAAATTCATAATCAAAGCAGAACTACAAAACAGGACAGGAAGATATGCTGCCCTTCCTCAGTAAGAAGGCTTCAACAGCCAAGTTGGGAATCGATATTAGCTCGACCTCGGTGAAGTTGCTCGAACTCAGTCGCAGTGGAAACCGCTACAAGGTCGAGGCCTATGCGGTGGAGCCGTTACCCGCCAACGCCGTAGTTGAGAAGAACATCAATGATGTGGAAGGCGTGGGCGAGGCCATCGCCCGGGTCGTGGCCAGAGCCAAAAGCGGTGTCAAAGGCGCTGCGGTGGCGGTGGCTGGCTCTTCCGTCATCACCAAGGTCATCGAAATGGATGGCAAGCTGTCTGACGATGAGATGGAAAGCCAGATCAAGGTGGAGGCAGACCAATACATCCCCTATCCCCTGGACGAAGTTGCCATCGACTTTGAGGTGCAGGGCACGGTGGAGGGTTCCCCGGATCAGGTGGAGGTTCTGCTGGCTGCCTGCCGCAACGAGAACGTGGAGTTGCGGGTGGATGTCCTGGAGATTGCTGGTTTGACGGCCAAAGTGGTGGATGTGGAAGCCTACGCCATGGAGCGGGCCTTCGGCCTGGTGGCGGACCAGATTGATGGCGGCGAAGAGCAAACGGTGGCCATTGTCGACATCGGCTCCACCATGACCACGCTCAGCGTGCTGCACGACGGTCGCACCATTTATACCCGCGAGCAGCTCTTCGGCGGCAAGCAGCTCACCGAGGAAATTCAGCGCCGCTACGGGCTTTCCTTCGAGGAAGCCGGGTTGGCCAAGAAGCAGGGCGGCCTGCCGGACGACTACGAAACCGAAGTACTGGAGCCGTTTAAAGAGGCGGTGGTACAGCAGGTTACCCGTTCCCTTCAATTCTTTTTCTCCTCCAGCCAGTACAACGATGTGGATCACATCCTGCTGGCCGGGGGCACGGCTTCCATCCCCGGTCTGGCCGAGATGGTGCAGGACAAGGTCGGCACCACCACTTCCATTGCCAATCCCTTTGTGGATATGGCGTTGTCCTCCAAGGTAAATGCGTCTCTACTCAGCGCCGACGCGCCATCACTGATGATCGCCTGTGGCCTGGCGTTAAGGAGTTTTGACTGATGACAAAGATTAACCTCCTACCCTGGCGTGAAGAACGGCGCCAGGAGCTGAAGCAGCAGTTCTTTGTGGTCCTGGTGGGTGTGCTGTTATTGGGTGCCGGTAGTGTGTATCTGGTGGACATGGGTGTGCAGGGGCGAATTGATTATCAAAATCAGCGCAACCAGTTCATCGTGGGTGAGACCAAAAAGCTGGAACAGCAGATCAAAGAGATCGAAGAGCTCAAGAAAAAGCGCGAATCGCTGATTGAGCGAATGAAGGTTATTCAGGATTTGCAGGGTAACCGCCCTGAAATTGTGAAGATTTTTGATGAAATGGTGCGCACGCTGCCCGATGGCGTGTATTACCGCCAGGTTAAGTCAGTGGGTGACACCCTGAGCATGACCGGCTTGGCTGAAAGTAATAACCGGGTATCCAATTTGATGCGTAATCTGGATTCTTCGGAGTTGTTTGAAGCGCCCAACCTCTCCAAAGTGCAGGCCGCCTCCAAAGAGCAGGCTGTCAATGAGTTCGATCTGACAGTCAAGCGGCAGAAGCCGAAAACCGAGGAGGAGGGCTGAGCATGGACGTAAAAGAGTTTTTTGAGTCCTTTAATAATCTTGACCCGGAAAATATCGGTGGCTGGCCTTTACCCATCAAGGTGTTCATCTGGATTGTGGCCTGTGTGATTGCCGGTTTCCTGGTGTTTCACCTGTTGTTGTCGGATTCCCTCACCCAGCTGGATACGGTGGCCTCCAAAGAGGCAACCCTCATGAAGGAGTATGAGGATAAGGCGTTCAAGGCCTCCAACCTGGATGCTTATAAAGAGCAAATGAAAGAGATGGAGAACACCTTCGGCGCGCTGCTGAGGCAATTGCCCAGTGACACCGAGGTGCCGGGGCTGCTGGAAGACATCAGCCACACCGGTTTGACCGCGGGCCTGACGTTTAACAGCATCCAACTGGCTCCGGAAAATTCAAAAGAGTTCTATGTTGAGTTGCCGATTGATATTGAGGTGAAAGGCGGATTCCATGCTTTTGGGACGTTCGTCAGTGCAGTGGCTGCACTACCCCGGATTGTTACCCTGCATGACTTCGACATCGTCCCCTCCAAAGAGGGTACCCAAGAACTGGTGATGAAAATTCGCGCCAAAACTTACCGCTATAAGGAAAATTGATATGAGAGGCGTAAGTTTTTTTGGAATCGTAATCCTGGGTTTGGCCTTGTCCGGTTGTGGTGGTGACACTTCGTTCAGCGATATCAAGGCCAAGATGGCGGAAGTCAAGTCCCGCCCCAAAGGCCGCATCGAGCCACCCCCGGAGTTTAAGGTGTATAAGGCGTTCTCCTATGGCGCCGCTGCTTTGCGCAGCCCATTTGACCGGCCCATTGATGTTCAGTTGGCGGCATTGCCCCAGAAGCGCAGCAATGTGAAACCGGATTTCAACCGGCCAAAGGAAGTATTGGAGCAATTCGGTATTGATTCCCTCTCCATGGTTGGTACCCTGACCCGTCCTGGAGCAAACCTGTTCGGGCTGGTGAAGGATCCCGACAGTGGCCTGCACCGGGTAAAAGAAGGCAATTATCTGGGCCGGAACTTCGGCAAGATTACATCGGTGACCCCCAGCAAGATAGATGTGATTGAAATTGTGTCCGATGGACAGGATGGTTGGGTTGAGCGTCCACGCACATTAGTGTTGCGTGAAGACTGAAGCGTGGGAGACAATTCATGAAAAGCTTTCAGACTTTCATTCAAACGATAACAAGCAAGCAGGTAGCTGCGATGAAATTCAAATTCTGTTGGGGTGCCGTGTTTGCCCTGTTGTCTTCTCCTCTCCTCGCTGCCACGCTCACCGGGGTTGAGTCTGCCTCGCTGCCCGGCGACGCCGTAGAGATCAAGCTTGGCTTTGACGATGTGCCACCCGAGCCCACTGGCTATACCACCGACTCCCCCGCTCGCATCGCGCTGGACCTGGACGGTGTCAGTAATGGCCTGGCGGAAAAATACCATACCCTTGGTAACGGTAATGTGCGCAGCATGACAGTGATGGGCGCCGGCTCGCGTACCCGCCTGATCGTCAATCTGAGCAACCTGGTGGGCTACACCACTGAGGTGAAGGGCAACCAACTGTTGCTCCGTATCGGTGAGGGTTCCGCAGCCAATTCCGCCCCGGCGGCCGCTGTACCGGCGAAGAAAGCCGCACAAGCGTCTGCCAGCGGGGTGCAGGAGATCGATTTCCGCCGTGGTGAGCAGGGCGAAGGTCTGGTGGTGATCACCTTGGGCAACGCCAATTCGCCGGTGGACCTGTCTGAAGAAAGCGGCAAGATCGTGGCCGAGTTTGTGGGTGTTAAATTGCCGGATCAGCTGCACCGCCGACTGGATGTGATGGATTTCGCCACGCCGGTGAAAATGATTGACGCCAGCACGGCATCCGGCAATGCCCGCATTGCGGTGACGCCAACCGGCGACTACGAATACATGGCGTATCAGACAGACAAGACGTTCACCATCAGTGTGAAACCGATCAGCGCCCTGGAGCTGGAGCGTAAGCGCAAAGATAGGTTTCAGTATACTGGTGAGAAGCTGTCATTGAACTTCCAGGACATCGAAGTGCGCTCCGTGCTGCAGTTGATTGCCGACTTCACGGAGTTGAACCTGGTGGCCAGTGACACGGTCCGGGGCCGCATTACCCTGCGCCTGCAGAATGTCCCCTGGGATCAGGCCCTTGATCTGATTCTGAAAACCAAAGGCCTCGATAAGCGTAAGGTGGGTAATGTGATGCTGGTGGCTCCGGCGGACGAGATCGCCGCCCGCGAGAAGCTGGAGCTGGAATCCCAGCGCCAGGTGAAAGAGCTGGCGCCCCTGCGTACTGAATATCTGACTGTTAACTATGCCAAGGCAGCGCAAGTGGCGGAGCTGGTGACCGCATCCGGATTCCTCAGCGAGCGTGGCTCCATTACTGTGGATGAGCGTACCAATATTATGTTGATCCAGGATACCTCAGCCAATATCGACGAAGTGCGTTTCATGTTGGACCAGCTGGACATTCCGGTACGTCAGGTCATGATCGAGGCTCGTATTGTCATAGCCCGATCTGATGCGGCCGAAGAACTGGGTGTGAAATGGGGTGTGGGGCACTTTGATCGCAGCCCGTTAGCAGGAAACGGCGAGGGCTTTGGCGTGTGGGGTAATAAGACCGGTTTCGAAGATACGTTGGAGGATAACGCCTATTCAACTGGCACCGGTAACTTGGGTGTTGACCTTGGAGCTGTTTCTGAAGAGGCCAGTCGAATTGCTTTGGGTTATTTCGACATCGATCACGGCTTGGTGGATCTTGAACTGTCGGCTCTGGAGTCCGATGGTCGAGCAGATATTGTGTCTACACCCAAGGTCTTAACCGCCGACCAGCAGACAGCTAAAATCCAATCCGGTACCGAGGTTCCCTATCAGGAAGCCTCCTCAAGTGGTGCCACGTCCACCTCGTTCAAGGAAGCCGTGTTGTCCTTGGAGGTGACCCCGCAAATCACTCCGGATGGTCGAATTATCATGGAACTGAAAGTAAACCAGGATTCCGTGGGTGAGATCTTTAATGGCGTACCTTCCATCGATACCAATGAGATTGAGACCAGCGTGGTTGTGGACAATGGTCAAACCGTGGTGTTGGGTGGGGTATTCCGATCCGAAGAGGTGGAAGCAGTAGTGAAAACTCCGTTCCTAGGTGATTTACCTGTGCTTGGTCGGTTGTTCCGACGTACTACTAATGAAAGCACCAAAGCGGAGTTGCTGGTGTTCATTACCCCCCGTATCGTGAACGACGTGCTTGCTGCCCAGTAACGCATGTCGAAACACGGAAATGTGATTCTGATTGGCCCGATGGGTGCGGGAAAAAGCACCATCGGGCGTCAGCTTGCCCAGATTCTCAATTATGAGTTCGTTGACTCCGACCATGAAATAGAGGCTCGGACCGGCGCTGATATTCCCTGGATATTTGATGTGGAAGGGGAGGAAGGTTTTCGTCGGCGGGAAGAGTCTGTTATTGAGGAGTTGACCCTGCGGGATGGAGTGGTCCTGGCGACCGGGGGTGGAGCCGTTACCCGTGAGGCCAATCGCCGAGTGATTGCCGCCCGCGGTATTGTGATCTATCTGAAAACTTCTATTGAGCAGCAATTGTCCCGCACGGCCAAGGATCGTAAGCGGCCTTTACTGCAGCATGCGGAGCCGCGCAAGGTTTTGACCGAACTCATGAAGGTGCGCGAGCCTTTATATCTTGAGGTGGCGGACCATGTGGTGGATACAGATGCTTCCAATATTCGCGATGTGGCCACCAAAATTGCTGAGCTGGTAGCCCAACCTATCTGACATCCCGGCCCACCACTTTCCCCTCTGCCGGTTTCTTTTTCTGTAAGCCCAATGCCCCCTGGTCAGTTCAATGTGGATTGCTGATACAATGGCGTCTTTCGTTACGCGTGGCGGGAGCATGAATGGAAACCTTGGGTGTTGAATTGGGGGAGCGCAGTTATCCCATTTATATCGGGTCTGGTTTGTTGGACCGACTCGGGGAGCTGCTTCCCGCGTTGTCCGGCAAACAGGTAATGGTGGTGACCAACACGACCATTGCGCCCTTATATCTGGATAAGGTGATGGCTGGTCTGCAGGGATTGCAGGCATCCAGTCTGATTTTGCCGGATGGGGAGCAATACAAGACCCTGGACACCCTCGACCGTATTTTCACGGCTTTACTGGAGCGTCGGCATAGCCGAACCACGACTTTGGTGGCCCTGGGGGGAGGAGTGATCGGTGATATCACGGGGTTTGCCGCTGCGGCCTATCAGCGGGGGGTGGATTTTATTCAGATTCCCACCACCTTGTTGTCCCAAGTGGATTCATCCGTGGGTGGCAAGACCGGGGTTAATCACCCCCTGGGTAAGAATATGATTGGTGCGTTTCACCAGCCCAGGGTGGTGATTGCCGATACCGACACCCTTAGCACGTTGCCGGAACGGGAGTTGTCCGCTGGCCTTGCTGAGGTCATCAAATATGGCCTGATTCGTGACGCAGCCTTCCTCGGCTGGATTGAGGACCACATGCAAGAACTGGTCGCCCGCGACCCGGCCGCCCTGACTTATGCGATCCGTCGCTCCTGCGAGATCAAGGCCGAAGTGGTGGCGGCGGACGAGCGCGAAGGTGGCCTGCGGGCCATTCTCAACCTGGGCCACACCTTTGGCCATGCCATTGAAGCTGCGCAGGGTTACGGTCAGTGGCTGCACGGTGAGGCGGTCGGAGCCGGTATGGTCATGGCGTTGGATTTGTCCGCCCGTTTGGGGTTTGTGACGCCGCAGGCGGTGGCGCGGGGGCGTGAGATTATTGCTGGGGCCGGTTTGCCGGTGATGGGGCCGGCGGACATGTCGGTCGCAACCTATCTGGAAAAAATGGCCGTGGATAAGAAAAACGTTGATGCCAGGATTCGACTGGTATTGCTGAAATCCGTAGGTGAAGCCATGATCACAGCGGATTTTGACCAGAGTTTGTTACGGGAAACATTGCATGAATGCACGACCCAGGCCTGATATAGAACCTGATATCGGTGAAACCCCTGATGTGTTGGATACGCAGCATCCTGATGCCGAGCTGAGAGCGGATCCATTCAGTGATGGTTGGGTGGAAGGGTTGTTCTTCCCCGGTGCTGGTCGTCAGGAGGCTCTGGAGCAACTTGCTCACCTGCTGCGCTACGGCCCATCCTTGCTGGTGCTGCACGGTGATCAGGGCGTTGGGAAGCACTTTCTGGTGGACCATGTACTGGCGGAGCTGGACATGGATCTGTTTGACGTGGCCCTGGTGCAGGCTGATGTGATGATGAATCCTGCTCAGATTCTGGGGGCATTGAGCAGCCCTTGGCACGTTCGGGAGGGGTTTAGGCTGGACTCCCTGCAGGCACAGGTGATTGACTGCGCCACCGTCGCGGACAATGAATCCCGCACCCTGCTGTTGGTGGTGCGGCATAGTCAGTTTCTGGATGAGACCTGTAGTCAGTTGTTGTCTTTGGTGCTCGCATCCGGTGCCGGACTGCCACTGAAAGTGTTGCTGGTCATGGACGAGGATGATCCCGATGCGTTGCAGCAATTTGCAACCCTGTTTGACCAGGTTCCGGATCACTTCCGGCTGGCGCTTGCTCCCTTCGGTCAGCAGGAAACTGAGGACTACCTGACGTATCGAATGCGCACAGGGGGTATGGGACAGGTGCGTTTTAGCGCTGAGCAAATGGAGCGAATCTTCAACATGAGCCTGGGGAACGCATCGCGTATTAACCGGGTGGCCAGTGAGTTGTTGCAAGCGGCGATCAGCCACAAGCAGAGCAAAGGGGCGGGCGTCCGTGTGCCCTGGCTGCATGTAGGAGCGTTGGGCGCGGTGGTGCTACTGCTCCTGGTGCTGATGTTGACCCGCACTGACCCCGAACCGGAAACCGTGCGCGTGTCCCCGTTGGAGCAACCTGTAGTGGAGAGTCAGGCAGAACAGGATGCGCCCAAAGTTGCCTCGCTCAGCCAGGCCGATAGCACTGAATCAGCCCCGACGGCTGGGCAACCGGAGGCTGGTCGAGAAGCCGCGCCGGTGCAGTCGGCCAAAGTGAATCCTGAGCCAGCAGCTGCACCTGCGCCCGAAGCGGTGGCAATGGTTGCTCCTGAGCCTGTGCCACAGCCTGCTGCCAAGCCGGCACCTAAAGCTGCCCCTGAGGCCAGGCCCGCACCCAAACCCAAGCCGGTGGCTGAGACCAAGCGTGATAGCCGCACAGCCTGGATTCTGTCTCTGCCTGCCGAGCATTACGCAATCCAGTTACTGGGGGCAAAGGAAAGGGCAACGGTGGACAAGTTCCTGGCGGCCTATCCCAGTGTGCAAAAGCTTACTTACTATAAAACTCAACGAAATGGTGCGCCCTGGTATGTTGTGGTGCAAGCCAGCTATCCCAGTTATGATGCCGCCAAGTCTGCAGTGGGCAAATTGCCACAAAATCTGCAAAAACAGGGCCCTTGGATCCGAAAAATCGAGGCAATTCAAAAAGATCTAAAAAACTGACGGTCCAGCGTTAACTCGTTCATTTCTGGACTGTTTTTTGCCTGCCTAAAAGGGGTTTGGCAGGCAAATACCTCATGGAAGACCCTCCGCTACCCTGGTTGGGTTTGTTCAAAGGGGGGTTCGCATGTAAAATGGCTCTCCATTTTTGCCCGGCTGTACCGTATGGCCTGCGAGAATCGCAAATAAACCATTGAATTCACTGGAAAAAGGGCTTTCGCTTGTGATGAGTATACAGAGTGGTGGGCTCTACCATCCTGACCAGTTTAGAGACAACTGTGGCTTTGGTCTGATCGCCCATATGAAGGGTGAGGCCAGCCACAACCTGCTGCAGACTGCTATTGAATCGCTGACCTGCATGACACACCGTGGTGGTATTGCAGCCGACGGTAAAACCGGCGACGGCTGTGGTCTGTTGCTGAAAATGCCGGAAGCCTTCTTCCGTTCTGTTGCAAAAGAGACGTTTGGCAAGGAACTGAGTGCGGCCTTTGCGGTGGGTATGGTGTTCCTCTCCCAGGATGCGGACAAAGCTGCCGCTGCCCGTACGATACTTGAACAGGAAGTGACCCAGCAGGGCCTGGATGTTGTTGGTTGGCGCACGGTGCCCGTGGACAGCAGTGTTTGCGGCAGCATTGCTCTGGAAAGCCTTCCCACCATTGAGCAGCTATTCATCAACAGCAGTGGCACGTCCGATCTGGAGCTGAATCGGCGCCTGTTTTTTGCCCGCCGTCGCGCGGAAGTGTTGCTGAAAGAAGACAGCGACTTTTATATCCCCAGTCTGTCCGCCACGGTGGTCGCGTATAAGGGCCTGGTGATGCCGGCCGATCTACCGTCGTTCTACCTGGACCTGGCCAACAAGGATATGGGTACCGCGATTTGCGTATTCCACCAGCGCTTCTCCACCAACACTCTGCCGCGCTGGCCCCTGGCGCAACCGTTCCGTTACCTGGCTCATAACGGTGAAATCAACACCATCATGGGTAACCGTAACTGGTCTGTTGCCCGCACCAGCAAGTTCAAATCAGACCTGCTGCCAGGCCTTGATGACATCACGCCGTTGGTCAACCGTACCGGTTCTGATTCCTCCAGCCTGGATAACATGCTGGAGCTGTTGCTGGCCGGCGGCATCGATATCTATCGGGCGGTACGCATGATGGTTCCCCCTGCCTGGCAGAATGTGGAAACCATGGATGCGGATCTGCGCGCCTTCTATGAATACAACTCCATGCACATGGAGCCCTGGGATGGCCCGGCCGGCCTGGTGATGACCGATGGCCGCCATGCCATCTGTATGCTGGACCGAAACGGCCTGCGCCCGGCCCGTTGGGTTATTACCAAAAACGATTACATCACCCTGGCGTCGGAAATCGGTGTGTATTCCTACAAGCCGGAAGACGTGGTGGCCAAAGGCCGCGTTGGCCCCGGCCAGATTCTGGTGGTGGATACGGAGAATGGCGATGTGCTCCACACTGCCGATGTGGATCAGCGCCTGAAACAGGGGCAGCCTTACAAGCAATGGCTGAAAGAAAACGCCATCCGCATTCAGGACACCCTCACCGACGAAACCCGCTCCATTGAGCAGCTGGACCCGGCGGCCATCAAGACCTACCAGAAGCTGTTCCAAGTCTCGTTCGAAGAGCGGGATCAGGTGATTCGCCCCATGGCAGAGAACGGTCAGGAAGCGGTAGGCTCCATGGGTGACGATACCCCGATGGCGGTGTTGTCCGCCAAGGTGCGTCCGCTGTATGACTTCTTCCGCCAGCAGTTCGCCCAGGTCACCAATCCGCCCATCGACCCGCTGCGGGAATCCATCGTTATGTCGTTGGAAACCTGTGTCGGTGCCGAGCGCAACGTGTTTGAGGAAACCCCTCATCACGCGGACCGTGCGATCCTGACCTCGCCGGTACTGTCTCACAGTAAGTTCCAGCAACTGCTGTCCATCGAGCGGGAGGGATACGCGGTTCAGAGAATTTCCCTGAACTATGATGCCGCCATCAGCCTGCGTCAGGCGGTGGAAAACGTGTGCAACGAAGCTGCTGAAGCGGCCCGTTCCGGCAAGGTCATCCTGGTGCTGAGTGACCGTGATATCGGTGAAAACAAGTTGCCGATCCCGGCCCTGATGGCAACCGGTGCCGTACACCACCACCTGACCAATAGCGCCTTGCGCTGTGACAGCAATATCGTGGTGGAAACCGCATCAGCCCGTGATCCCCACCACTTTGCCTGTCTGATCGGCTTTGGTGCGACGGCGGTCTATCCCTACCTGGCGTTTGATGTGATCTGCGACCTGGTGCGTACCGGTGAAGTACTGATGGACCCGATCGATGCGCAGAAGAACTTCCGTAAGGCCATCGATAAGGGCCTGTTGAAGATTCTGTCCAAGATGGGTATCTCCACCATCGCCTCCTATCGGGGCGCGCAATTGTTTGAGGCGGTGGGCATTGCCAATGAAGTGGTGGAAACCTGCTTCACCGGCGTGCAAAGCCGCATTCAGGGTGCCGGTTTCGTTCACTTTGAGGCGGACACCAAGCGCCTGGCGGTCGACGCCTGGAAGGCCCGCAAGCCCATTGAGCAGGGCGGTCTGCTGAAGTTCGTTCACGGCGGTGAATACCATGCGTTCAATCCGGATGTGATCGGCGCGCTGCATAAGGCGGTGCAGTCCGGCGATTACGAAGCCTATCGCGAGTACGCCGCGCTGACCCAGGATCGTCCGGTGGCGGCTATCCGTGACCTGTTGACCCTGAAGACCGATGTCAGCCCGATCAGTGTGGATGCGGTGGAATCCCTTGAGTCGATACTGCCCCGTTTTGACTCTGCCGGCATGTCTCTGGGTGCATTGAGTCCGGAAGCCCACGAAGCCATTGCCATGGCCATGAACCGCCTGGGCGGTCGCAGCAATTCAGGGGAGGGTGGTGAAGACCCTGCCCGTTTCGGTACTGAGAAAGTCTCCAAGATCAAACAGGTGGCCTCCGGTCGCTTTGGGGTGACGCCGCACTATCTGGTGAATGCGGAAGTACTGCAGATCAAAGTGGCCCAGGGCGCCAAGCCCGGTGAGGGTGGGCAGTTGCCCGGTGGCAAGGTGAATGACCTGATTGCCCGGTTGCGTTACTCCGTGCCCGGCGTGACGTTGATCTCACCGCCGCCCCATCACGATATCTATTCAATCGAAGATCTGGCGCAGCTGATCTATGACTTGAAGCAGGTCAACCCGAACGCGTTGGTATCAGTGAAGCTGGTGTCTGAGCCTGGTGTGGGCACCATCGCTGCCGGTGTGGCCAAGGCCTACGCGGACCTGATCACCATCTCCGGTTATGACGGCGGTACGGCGGCCAGCCCGTTGACCTCCATTCGCTATGCCGGCTCCCCCTGGGAGCTGGGTCTGAGTGAAGCCCATCAATCTCTGCGCGGCAACGACCTGCGGGACAAGATCCGTCTGCAGACCGATGGTGGTCTGAAGAACGGTCTGGACGTGGTGAAGGCGGCGATCCTGGGGGCGGAAAGCTTCGGTTTCGGCACCATTCCCATGATCGCGCTGGGCTGTAAATACCTGCGTATCTGTCATCTGAACAACTGCGCCACCGGTGTGGCCACCCAACAGGATAAGCTGCGGGAAGACTTCTTCATTGGCGCTCCGGAAATGGTGATGAACTTCTTCAAGTTCGTGGCCCAGGAAACTCGGGAGTGGATGGCACGTCTGGGGGTGAGCAAAATGGAAGACCTGGTGGGTCGCACGGACCTGCTGGATATGCTGGAAGGCGTGACTGACAAGCAGCGCAATCTGGATCTGACCCCCATTCTGTCCAGCAGTCATGTGCCGGTTGAGAAACCTCATACCTGCAAAGTGGCCAGAAACGCGCCTTTCGATAAAGGTGAGTTGGCTGAGCGCATGGTCAAGGAAACCCTGGCTGCCATCGATGCCAAAGCCGGTGGTGAGTTTGAGTTCCGCATCACCAACTGTGATCGCTCCATCGGTGCCCGGATTTCTGGTGAAATCGCCAAGCGTCACGGCAACCAGGGCATGGCCGAGCATCCCATCACGATCCGCTTCAACGGTACCGCCGGGCAGAGCTTTGGTGTCTGGAACGCCGGCGGCCTGGATATGTACCTGGAAGGGGATGCCAACGACTACGTGGGTAAAGGCATGACCGGCGGCAAGCTGGTGATTCGTCCGCCCAAGGGCAGCCCGTTCAAGAGCCAGGAAACCGCCATCATCGGTAACACCTGTCTGTATGGGGCCACCGGCGGCAAGTTGTTTGCCTCCGGCTCCGCCGGTGAGCGTTTCGGGGTGCGAAATTCCGGTGCGCATGCGGTGGTGGAAGGCGTAGGTGACCACGGTTGTGAATACATGACCGGTGGTTTGATCACGGTGTTGGGCAAAACCGGCTACAACTTCGGTGCCGGCATGACCGGCGGTTTTGCCTATGTGCTGGACGAAGACAAAACGTTCGTCGACAAGTACAACCACGAACTGGTGGAAATCCAGCGTATCAACAGCGAAGAGATGGAAGCCTATCGCAACCACCTGGTGGGCGTGATCAATGAGTTTGTAGCGGAGACAGGCAGCGCCTGGGGTCAGCATATCCTCGATAATTTCGATGACTACGTTGGCCAGTTCTGGCTGGTGAAACCGAAAGCCGCCAGTGTGCAGAAACTGCTGAACAGCATTAGACACCGCCCTGAATAAGGCGGATGTGATGGGAGCCTGGCTCCGGATCCATGAAAGAGGTTAAAGATGGCAGAACGTTTAAGTAACGACTTCCAGTTTTTGGATGTGCCCCGCAGTGATCCTGCCAAGAAGGATGTTGGGGTAAGACGTTCTCAGTATGTTGAGATCTACAATCCGTTCCAACCGGAGCAGGCGTCATCGCAGGCACACCGCTGCCTGGCCTGTGGTAATCCGTATTGCGAATGGAAGTGCCCGGTACACAACTACATCCCCAACTGGCTGAAGCTGGTGTCCGAGGGCAATATTCTGGAAGCGGCCGAACTCAGCCACCAGACCAATACCCTGCCGGAAGTCTGCGGGCGGGTGTGTCCCCAGGACCGTTTGTGCGAAGGCGCCTGTACCCTGAACGACGGCTTCGGTGCTGTCACCATCGGTTCTGTGGAGAAGTACATCAGTGATACCGCGCTGGCCATGGGCTGGCGTCCGGATATGTCCAACGTGGTGTGGACCGATAAGAAAGTGGCGGTGATCGGTGCCGGCCCTGCGGGTCTGGGCTGTGCGGACATTCTGGTACGCAACGGCGTCAAGCCGGTGGTGTTCGATCGCAATCCTGAAATCGGTGGCCTGCTCACGTTCGGAATCCCTGAGTTCAAACTGGAAAAGCCGGTGATGCAATTGCGCCGTGAAGTGTTTGAGGGCATGGGCATCGAGTTCCGCCTCAACACCGAAATCGGTAAAGACGTGACCATTGATGATTTGCTGAATGAATACGACGCCATATTCATGGGCATGGGCACCTACACCTACATGAAAGGTGGCTTCCCCGGTGAGGAACTGGAAGGCGTGTATGAAGCGCTGCCTTACCTGGTCTCCAACGTGAACCGCAATATGGGGTTTGAAAAGGCGCCGGAAGATTTCATTAATATGGATGGCAAAAAGGTCGTGGTGCTGGGCGGTGGTGATACTGCCATGGACTGTAACCGTACTGCGATCCGTCAGGGTGCCACCCAGGTGACCTGTGCCTATCGTCGTGATGAGGCCAACATGCCCGGCTCTGTGCGGGAAGTGGCCAACGCCCGGGAAGAAGGGGTAGAGTTCCTGTTCAACCGCCAGCCTATCGCCATCATCGGCGATAACAAGGTAGAAGGGGTGAAGGTGGTGGAAACCCAGCTGGGTGAGCCGGATGCCCGCGGCCGTCGCAGCCCGGAACCGATTCCCGGTTCTGAGCAGATTCTGGAAGCGGACGCAGTGATCATTGCGTTCGGTTTCCGTCCCAGCCCCCAGCCCTGGTTCAATACGGCCGGTGTCAACACCGACGACGGTGGCCGCGTGGTGGCGCCGGAGCAGGCCCAGTTCAAATTCCAGACCTCCAATCCCAAGATTTTCGCCGGTGGCGATATGGTGCGGGGCTCGGATCTGGTGGTGACCGCCATTTGGGAAGGTCGCAAGGCGGCGGAAGGCATTCTGGATTATCTGGACGTGTAATCCGTAAACGCCACTGAACAATTTGGTAACACCGTTGAAACGGGTGGGGTAATGACGAGCGAATCGTTGTACACTTTCACCCGTTTTTTATTTTCCGTTATAGTCCGCCGGTGGCAAGGGTGGGGGTTCCAGACACGCTACAAGCACATCCCTGTGCGCTCGGCAGCGGCCGTCCTTGGCCGCTGACGGTCTGAAACCCCCACCCTTGCCACCGGCTTTGAGCTCCGACTCGCAAAAAAGCAATAAGGCCCAATATGTCCGAACTGAAGAACGATCGATTCCTGCGCGCCCTGATGAAACAACCGGTAGACGTCACCCCTGTGTGGATGATGCGGCAGGCGGGTCGTTATCTGCCGGAATACAAGGCCACCCGCGCCCAGGCCGGGGATTTCATGTCCCTGTGCAAGAACGCTGAGCTGGCTTGTGAGGTCACGCTGCAGCCCCTGGAGCGCTTTGAGCTGGATGCCGCCATTCTGTTTTCGGATATTCTCACGGTGCCGGACGCCATGGGCCTGGGCTTGTATTTTGAAGCCGGCGAAGGCCCCCGCTTCAAGAAACCGGTGCGCACCGAACAGGATGTGGCTGCACTGCCGATTCCTGACGCCGCAAGCGACCTGGACTATGTGATGAATGCGGTACGCACCATTCGTTCAGCCCTGGGCGGGCGGGTGCCCCTGATCGGTTTTTCCGGCAGCCCCTGGACCCTGGCGACCTATATGGTGGAGGGTGGCTCCAGCAAGGATTTTCGTACCATCAAGCGCATGATGTACGCCCAGCCGGAAGTGCTGCACGCCCTGCTGGATAAGTTGGCGGACAGCATCATTGATTACCTCAATCAGCAGATATTGGCCGGCGCCCAGGCGGTGCAGATTTTCGATACCTGGGGTGGTGTGCTGAGCACCAGTCACTATCAGGCGTTTTCGCTGAACTACATGAAGAAGATCGTGGGCGGCCTGATCAAGGAACACGATGGACGCCCGGTGCCCAGTATCCTGTTCACCAAGAACGGTGGCCAGTGGCTGGAGTTGATCGCGGCAGCGGGTTCCAACGCCGCTGGCCTGGACTGGACCATCGAGATCGGAGACGCGCGCGCACGAGTCGGTGACAAAATTGCCCTGCAAGGCAATATGGACCCTTCAGTGCTCTATGCGTCACCAGAGGCCATTCGGGCTGAAGTGGCGCGGATTCTGGAGAGCTTTGGCGCTGGCGAAGGCCATGTGTTCAACCTGGGCCACGGGATTGCCCTGGATGCTGATCCGGATCACGCCAAAGTGTTTGTGGATGCGGTGCACGAGCTGTCTGCCCAGTACCACAGCCAATAATGTTCCCGATATAAAAAGCCCGGCATGACCAATTCGGTATGCCGGGCTTTTTGTTGCCTGCTTAATAGCGGTTGAGCAGCTTAGCGGCCGTGGGCGCGAGCCTGGTAGCGACCGGTGGTGAGGGCGCAGATCTCGCCGCTTTCATCCTTGATTTCCTGCTCCAGGATGTAGACGGATTTACCTTTCTCTTCCACTTCGCGATTGACGCGCTCGATTTCCTCTTCGCTGATGCGGCATTCCACAGTGGCAGCGGTTTTGATGGGTTTCAGGAACTTAACGCTCATTTCGGTCACGATGGGGTAGCATTTGGTGGCGTCGAAGGCGCTCCAGAACAAGGCGCCACCGGGCAGCTCACCCAGGGTGAAGATGGAGCCGGCGTACATGATGCCGATATGGTTGATGTTCTGTTCGAACGGCATGCTCATCTTCACATAGCCACGTTCCATTTCAATCACCTCGGCACCGGTGAATTTGGCCAGGGGAATGGAGCCGGCGGTCATCTCATTTACTTTTTCTTTATCGAATTGCATCGCTACACCTTGGTATAGTGGGTTCATAGGTTTCTCTGAGTCCGTGACAGGATGATACCAAGCTGAAAAGAGGTCGACTATATGGTCAAGCGAGCTTTTGCCGCTTTGTTGTGTCTGGTGAACGGGTTGTTAATCCCGGTGAACCTGTGGGCTGAAAATGCTGGGAACAGTGCCAATCATGGAGTTATCCTGCAATATCATCATATTGCCACCGGAACTCCCCCCAGTACCTCCCTGGCCCCGGAAGTGTTTCGTCGGCATCTGGAGATCCTGAAACAGGGTGGTTTCAGCGTATTGCCGTTGCCGAAACTGGTGGTGGCGTTGCAGGAAAATCGCCCGCTGCCGGACCGGGCGGTGGTGATTACCTTTGACGATGCCTATGACGATATCGCGCAGCAGGCGGCGCCCATGCTGGAGCAGTTCGGGTTTCCCTACACCATTTTTGTCAGCACGGATTTTGTGGATCGCAAGCAGTCCGGCTATATGACCTGGGATCAGCTGCGGGGGTTACAAGGCAAAGGCGCCAACCTGGCCAATCACACCCGCAGCCACCTGCACCTGTTGCGCAAGCCTGATGCCCTGTCACAGAAACAGTGGCTGCAGGAACTGCGCGAAGAAATCGACGGGGCGGAGCAGCGCATTCAGGCGGAGACCGGTGAGCATTGGCGTTATCTGGCCTATCCCTATGGGGAAGCGGATGAAACGGTGATCAAGGCGGTGACGTCCTGGGGCTATCTGGGGTTTGGGCAGCAGTCCGGTGCGGTGAATAAGACCCTGCTGAACAGCGGCATGGCGCCCCGTTACCCCTTTAATCAAAGCTATCAGGACCTGGATGATTTTCGCATCAAGGCCAGCAGCCTGCCGTTGCCCCTGAAACAGGAAACCTTCCCTGGCTGGGTATTCGACAAGCCGGTGCAGCCCGAATTGATACTGGCCTTGTCGACGCAGCGTGAACTGAAAGGCCAATTGAACTGTTACGCCAGCGGGCAGGGTGCTATCGCGCTGCGCATGCAGGCCGATAATGTGGTGGTCGTGCAGGTGAACAAGCCGATTCCGGTGGGTCGCTCCCGTTACAACTGCACTCTGCCGGTGGTGGGGCAACCTGGGCGCTATCACTGGCACTCCCGTATGTGGATTCGCAAGCGGGAGGACGGCAGCTGGTATCCGGAGCCATAGAATGGAGCCAGTGCGTGGCTGGTTCACGGAACATTCTGGCAATTTAGTTTAGAGTTTGTGTAATACAGGGAATGTTCTTGCACACGCTGTGCACACGATAACAATGACAATATGAATGCCACGACCCAATTTTCCAGCCTGAAAGGATACATGTCGGAGTACTCAGTGTTTTTCGAAGACCTGGGAATCGATATGGAGTATGTGTATCGTACCATTTTGGTTAACTGTCCGGAGCTGGTTGCACGCAAACCAATTCTCAGTATCGACCAGGTTTCGGCGCTAAAAAATAAGTTGTGCGATCTGTTGGGTATGCCTCATCTGGGACTCGCTTTGGGCAAACAGGTACGCTCTGCAGCGTTCCTGCCGCCAGGTTCTGCGCTGTATCGCGAGCATCAGCCCACCTTCAAAACCTTGCTCCAGTCGATGATCACAACCATCAATGCGACGTATCCCACTGTCTCGTTACGCTATTTGGAAACAGATCATGTCGCTGGTTTACAGGTTACCGCCCATGAGCCCGATGCCGCCTCCAAACGCATGGCGGTTGAAACGGTGATGGTGAACGTCTCCAACCATTTTCCGGTCTTTCTGGGCGAAGCCGTTGGCCCGGAATGCATGACCTTTGACTATGGGAGACCCAGCTACGCAGGCCAGTACGATCAGTATTTTTCCTGTGACTTGAAGTTTGGCGCCGAACATTCGGCCATCCTGATCCCCAAAGAATTATTGCATATGAACATTGCTATCACTGAAAGCAGCTACGCATGTGTTCGCGATTTGTATTTGAGCGGCTCTAATCTGCCTGCCAAGCTCAGTTCGTTGAGCAAGCGGCTGCATACCTATCTTGCGGATATCCGAGTTGAAGATGGTTTTCCCACACTCGATGTGGCGGCAGACCACTTGTGCATCAGTCCACGCACATTGCGTCGACATTTGAACATGCTCAACACCAGTTATTTCGAGGAAATTCAGGCTTATCGAAAACAGAGTGCGATTCACCTACTGCTCAATACCCGTTATTCCATCACGGACATTGCATTGCAGTTAGGCTTCTATGATTCATCAGCGTTCAACAACGCTTTCAAGAAATGGATGGGCCGAACCCCGCGCCAGTTCAGAGCCAATCCCACGCCCGATGATACTCTGCAGGCAGTCAAATAAGCTGAACTGTGCGGGGTTGGGTTAACTCTAGGGTTCAGATTGGTTTGTGGTCAGGAACAGATTGGTAAGATCCACTGCAGCCGCACCGCCGTACAAGGTGTCATAGGCGTCAGTCTGGCCTTTGACGTGGTAATTCAACCAAGCGGTCATATAGCGACGGGACAGCAGCTGTTGGTGATTCTGTATGTCGATGGTTGCGGTGCAATCCACCAACAGTTGACCGGCGATGGCGGCAAGGCTGCCTGCATCATTGAACCCGACGTGATTGCCACCATTGATCACCAGCACCTGTTTGCTGATGCTTTCCGGTAAATTGTCGTAAGCACCCAGGGCGCCGCTTGCCCGGGTGATGCAATCTTCATTCGCCCCCTGAATTTGCGTGGGGGCGGTGATGCCGGACAGTTCTTCGCTACTCAGTTCAGTGGGTGCCAGCGCGACCACGGCGGACAGGTCAGAAGTTTTCGAAGCAGCCACCAGGCTGCCCATGGCACCCATGGAGTGACCGCCGATGATGCGCTTGGAGGTGTCGGTCATGCCAAAGATCGGGCTGTCGGGATCGCTGCCTTGTTCCTGCAGCACCTGCAGTCCGGTGATGAGCCCATCTTTCTGCTGGTTATAGTATTTGATAAAGGGAATGGGAACGGAAAAGACCATCACCACGTAACCGTGCGTGGATAGGTGTTCGCCCACCCAGGTGTTGAATTCCTTTACCGCACCCAGCCCGGGTGAGAATGTCATTATCGGGTAGGGGCCTGCGCTGTCATCGGGATTGCCCTGGTCATCAGCCGGGAAATAGATGTCTGCGCCATAGAGGCCATGCTGGTTGGTGAAGGTCAGCTTATAGTGGCCGATGGAAAATGGGCCGATGTCATCGGCGGGACTGACTTCCGGTTCGCCGATGGGTAATGGGGCGTTGTTATTACTGTCGCAGCCAGCGGAGAGCAGTGTGAGCGGTGCGAAACACATTACGAGGATGATGGTGCGCAGGCGTCTTCTTGTTATGGGGGGCGTATGCATTGTGCTTCCTCAGGATATTGGGGCCTTAAATGTTATCTGAGGCTGCAATCTAACAGCTGCTGAAACGGCCTGTACTGTAAATTCAGGCCATTTCAGGAAAACGGGCGGACTGCAGCACGTAGTCGAAGCCCCAGTGTCTTAGGCTGTTATATGCTTAGGGTCAAACCCCGAGCTTAAGAGAGGCCGATAAAATCCGCCCATACGCCAAAGGGTTTCCAGAGTTTGTCGAGGTCCGGTTTGGCTTTGGCCATGTCTTCTCCCAGCACCTGGGTTCGGTAGCGGAACACAAACGCCGATACCCGCATATTGGCGGCACAATGGATGAACACCGGCTGTTGCGGATACACCGACAACGCCTGGCAGAACTGCTCGAAGTCCGCCTCTGTGGGGTTATCGAACGCCACCGGGATGTGAACGTAATGCATGCCATTGGTCCTCACGAGCTCGGCTTCATTGGCCAGCGCGTTTTCGGCGCCATGGGGTGCAAGGTTGATGACGGTGGTGAAGCCGGCTTCCCGGAGTAAGGGAAAGTGTGCTGGCTGGGGTTGTCCGGCGGTGGCCAGCCCGTCGGCAATGGGATGGTAATTGAAGATGCTGCCCAGGCCGCCCTTTTGAATATCCTCTTCGGCTTTGGTGATGCCGAGGAAGGTTTTGATGAAGCCCAGGCTGGTTTTGATGCTGCTGGTGGAATTGAAATAGCGAACATCAAACAACTGGGCGAACTCTTTCCATTTGGACCATTTTAAGTAGCCACTCATACTCATTCCCTCGAAGCGAAGTGTTAGTCAAATTAATCGATGGTACGGTCGTTAAAGGGGATTTCGGTTTTCTTCTGGTTGCGCTCCACTGATATACGCTGGTTTTTGCCTCCCATTACCCGGCGCTGCCACAGGCGTTCGGCACGCAGAGCGGTCCGGTCCAGGGCCCGCCAGGCATCCTGCAACAGAAACTTGCCGGCGGCCACCGCATCGGGGGAGCGTACGGAAATTTCTTCCACCAGGGCCAGGGCTTTCTGCATGGGGTCAGCGCTGATATGAGTAACCAGCCCTAGCGAGTGGGCCGCGTCGGCGCTGACAATGCGACCGGTCATGGTGAGTTCCTTGGCTTTGTCCAACGGCATCAGTTCCCGCATCAGGGCAACGCCGCCCATGTCCGGCACCAGACCCCATTTGGCTTCCATCATGGAGAGCTTGGCATCCGGGTGGCAGATACGGATGTCGGCCCCCAGGCCCAGCTGCAGCCCGGCCCCAAAACAGTTGCCGTGCATCAGGGCGATCACCGGAGCCCCCACATCCCGCCAGCCGATGCTCCAGGTCTGGAAATCGTTCTGGAAGGGAAGCCACAACTGCATGTAACTGGTGAACGCGGTCACTGGTTTGGCCAGTACACTTTTGAAATCCAGGCCGGCGCAAAATGAGGGTCCATCCCCCTGCAGGATGACGGCGCGGATGTTTTTCATCTTGCGTACCTGCTTTTGGGCGGCGATGACACCCCGCAGCATATCCAGATCCATACCATTGTGCTTGTCCGCCCGGTTCAGGGTTACAGTGGCGATTTCGTTGTCAACGGATACGATCACACGATCCATCATAAGGACTCCTCAGCAGGTGGTTGTAGGCTAAAGTACTGGTTCCGTGGCGGGATGTGAACCTGTCTCAACCGTCTTTTTATAACCTGAACGAAGAGTCTATGGTCCTCTATGAACAGAGTCAGAGGGATCGATCAGGCTCCGTGCCAAATAACACTCCCATGATGCGCTCAACCGAGTCATCCGCTGTACCCAGTGCTGCTTCACTCAGCAGATCCGTGACCCCAGGCAGAATCAGAGGAAAAAAGGTAAGGCTGAGCAGAGTGAGGAAGAAGGTATCGTTGTTATAGCGGGACAGTTGGGGGCTCTGGGCGCGGGCCTGCTCGAACAACAGCCCGATGGGCTCATGCAGACTGAGAAAGTTGGCCTTCACATAGTCAGCGCGCTCGTTGTTACCGTGATTTTCCACCATCAGCAGCTTGGCCAGCATGGGGTCGTGATAGGAAGCCTCAATAAACCCCCGCACCACCTGCCGGAAGCTGTCCAGCGGGTTCTGTGCTTTGGATATACCCGAGGCGATAGGCATGAGCCGTGCTCGGTAGTGCTCCAGAACGGTATCCGCCACGGCTTTCCAGATATCCAATTTGCTACCGAAATGATGCCGGAGGGTGCCGTGAGTGCATTGGGCCAGGTGGGCGATTTCCCGCACTGAGGCAGCTTCATAACCGTTCTGGGCAAAGCACTCGATGGCGGCCTGAATGATGGTGTCCCGGGTTTGGGCAGCGGCTTCCGCACTTTGTTTGCCGCGTTTTCTGGGCAGATCGCTCACGGGGCAATTGGGTCTCATGACTGGAGGAAGTCGCAGTATAGCCAGCTCAGCCCAGGTATTGAACCCGGGCTGGTTTGGCTCTTGTTTTATATTATCCATATGGATAATATATGCGTAGCAACCACTCAAGGGGGGACTGACCATGCCAAAACCAGATAGTTTGATGCCGGGCCGATCCAGAAGGCGACCGCTGTTGGCGGTTCGGCGGTGCCTGTTATTGGCGATTCTATCGTCTGTTGTGCCCGCCCAAGCCCATTTGCGCGATCTGATGGAGGCCCCGGAGGCGCAGCATACAACCATCGTGGTGGAACAGGTATTGGAGGGGCTCAGCCCAGAAATGCTGGACTGGTGGTGGAGTAATCTGGGGCGGAATATGGCGTTTCAGCGCTGGCATCCGGAGGCCAACCAGTCCTTCCAGTGGCTTCAAGCCCCGCCGACTCAGGATCAACTTGTGGAGCCGGTGGGGGCCGTTCTGGAGATCACCCAGGAGTTGGGTGGGTCGCAGGTGCACAGTCAATGGCGTTTTCTCCAACCCGCGGTGCGCTGTGTGGGGGATGACCACCGTGTGCAGGCGCAAATCATGTTCCCCGGTGACGAAACACTGGGCAGCGGCCTGGTGCGCTACGACTACGGTGTCAGCGCGCGGGGCGATGACCTGTTGCTGCGCACCACTTATAGTCTGCCTGATGGCGTTGTGGAGCGGTATCCGGAATATGTGGAGGCCTTGGCCAACTATACCGAGGTCAGCATGCAGAACCTGCAGGTGTTTCTGCCGGAGTGGTTTCAAACCCACTATGTGGAAGAGGCCCTGTTAACCCGGGGCAGCTATGACATTATGGCCAATGGTTGGCTGACGAAGAAAGTGATCGTCAATCAGGAAATATTCGGCATTACCCCAGACATGCTGGACTGGTGGTGGGACAACATCAACACCACCAACCGCTACCGGGGGTGGCACCCCACCGCCCATGTGAGTTTTCGTTGGCAGGTCCCTCCGAGCCAGCCCGACAGCCTGGATTATTCCGTGGGGGCGGTGCAGCTGGTGCGGGAATACATCGGGCCCTATGCATCGAATCTGCTGATCACCTGGCTCGACCCGGCTGCAGCGGAGGGGCAGGTGGAGTACGAACACTGGATTGTGGCGAAAACGGACCTGAAGGAGTTGAGTGGAATCCTGCCCCAGCGCCTGATTCACGAATACCAGACCAATGACAACGGTGACGGCATTGTGATGCGCTCCACGTTCACTGTGCCGGTGTTCTTTGATTGGGTGATGCCGGGATTTTCCCGCAGCCTGGGAGAACATGCCATTCAGGAAATGCAGTTCCTGCCGAACTTCCTGCCGGCCCTGTTTGAGCAGGAATACAGTAAGAGTCGGCAGGGCTGTGGGCAGTGTGAAGAATAAGCCTGATCACACCCGCTGAATCAGGCTCAGTTCCTCTTCTTCCTCATCCTTTTCGGTGGATTTCTTTTCAATTCCGTTGGGACCGCACTTGATGGTGTCCATGACGGTGTTGTCCTGCACCGATTCCAGGATGACATCGAACTTCCATAAACGGTGCAAATGCCTCAGTACTTCTTCGGCGGACTCGGTCTCCAGTGGACGGCGATTATGGCGCACGTGGCGCAGGGTAATGGAGCGGTCGCCCCGCACATTGACGTTGTAAACCTGGATGTTGGGTTCATTCATGGACAGGTTATATTGCTTGGACAACGCCTCACGAATATCCCGATAACCGGGGTCGTCGTGGATGGCGGTGATGTGCAGATCCCGTTCCTTGTCGTCGTCCAGGATGGAAAAGAACTTGAACTCGCGAATGACTTTGGGGGACAGGAACTGTTGCACAAAGCTCTCATCCTTGAAGTTCTGCATGGCGAACGTCAGGGTTTCCTTCCAATCGCTGCCGGCGATGTCCGGGAACCACTTCTTGTCTTCCTTGGTGGGGTTTTCACAGATGCGGCGGATATCGGACATCATGTTGAAACCCAGGGCATAGGGGTTGATGCCGCTGTAGAAACGGCTGTCAAACGGCGGCTGATACACCACAGAAGTGTGGGACTGGAGGAACTCCAGCATAAAGCCATCGGTGACTTTGCCTTCCTCGTAGAGTTTGTTCAGCAACGTGTAGTGCCAGAACGTGGCCCAGCCCTCGTTCATCACCTGGGTTTGCCGTTGCGGATAAAAATACTGGGCGATTTTGCGCACGATGCGCACCACTTCCCGCTGCCAGGGTTCCAGCAACGGGGCATTTTTTTCGATAAAATAGAGCAGGTTTTCCTGGGGTTCTTCCGGGTAGCGCTTGACGTCGTGGTGGTCCGCCTTGTCCCCCAGTTGGGGAATGGTTTTCCAGAGTTCGTTGACCTGTTTCTGCAGGTACTCCTCCCGTTCCCGCTGGCGTTGCTTTTCTTCCTCAGCGGAAATGGGGTAGGGGCGTTTGTAACGATCCACACCATAGTTCATCAGGGCGTGGCAGGAATCGAGAATGGCTTCCACTTCGTCCACACCATAGCGCTCTTCGCACTTCATGATGTAGTTTTTGGCAAACACCAGATAGTCGATGATGGAGGTGGCATCGGTCCAGGTGCGGAACAGGTAGTTGCCTTTGAAAAAGGAGTTATGGCCGTAGCAGGCGTGGGCAATCACCAGCGCCTGCATGGTCATGGTGTTCTCTTCCATCAGGTAGGCAATGCACGGATTGGAATTGATGACAATCTCGTAGGCCAGCCCCATTTGTCCGCGTCGGTAATGCTGTTCGTTGCTGACAAAATGCTTGCCATAGGACCAGTGGCTGTAACCCACCGGCATGCCTACCGAAGAGTAGGCATCCAGCATTTGTTCGGCGGAAATGATTTCAATCTGATTGGGATAGGTGTCCAGGCCGAAATCCCGGGCCACCCGACCGATTTCCCGGTCGTAGTCCTGGATCAGTTCAAAGGTCCAGTCGGACCCGGTTGAGATGGGAGTGCGTTCAGTCATAGGCAACCTGCAGTCTTACTAACTGGCCCTTTTGGTTTCCTTGCGCTGGAACAGTTCGCGGAACACGGGATAGATATCGCCGGGATCGCTGATCTGCTGCATGGCAAAGTGTTCTACGGTGGCTTCAATGGTTTCATACTCTCGCCATAAAGCCTGGTGTCGACGCGGGTTAATCTCAATATAAGAGTAGTACTGTACCTGGGGCAGAATGTCCTTGATCAGGATCTCCCGGCAGGTGGGGGAATCGTCGTTCCAGTTGTCGCCGTCGGATGCCTGGGCGCCGTAGATATTCCACTCATCGGCGGGGTAGCGGTCCCGCATGATGTCGCGCATCATCTTCAGGGCGCTGGAAACAATGGTGCCGCCGGTTTCGCGGGAATAGAAAAACTCCTCTTCATCCACTTCCTTGGCGCTGGTGTGATGGCGAATGAACACGACTTCGATCTTTTCGTAGTTGCGCTTCAGGAACATGTACAGCAGGATGAAGAAACGCTTGGCCATGTCTTTCATGGCCTGGTTCATGGAGCCGGACACGTCCATCAGGCAGAACATGACGGCCTTCGACGTGGGCTTGGGCTGTTTCAGGTGCAGGTTGTAGCGCAGGTCGATGGTGTCCACAAAGGGAATCTTGTTGATGCGGCGTTTGAGCTTGGCGATCTCCAGCTCCAACTCCTCCTCTTTGCGCTTGTCCCGCAAGACCGGGTCCTGTTCCTGCAAGGCGGCGAGTTTTTCTTCCGCTTCCCGCAGCCGGCGGCGGGAGGAGGCCGTCAGTGCAATGCGGCGACTGGTGGCCTGCCGCATGGAGCGCACCACATTGATCTTGGCGGGGTTCCCTTCGTTGACCACCCCGGCGCGAACGTACTTGAAGGATTCAATGCCCTGCAACTGGCGTTTCACCAGGTTGGGCAGTTCCAGGTCCTCGAACAGAAAATCCAGAAACTCGTCCTGGCTGATCTGAAAGACAAAATCATCAATGCCTTCACCGGAATCGCTGGCGTCACCATCACCGCCGCCACCTCCACCGCTGCCACCCTGGGGGCGCTGGATGTGGTCACCGGTGACGAACTCCTTGTTACCCGGATGCACCATGTCCCGCTTGCCGCCCTTGCCATGATGGAAGAACGGCTCCGAGATATCCCGGCGCGGAATGGAAATGCTTTCACCGCTGTCCAGGTCAGTGATGCTGCGTTTGGTAACGGCCTCATCCACCGCTTTCTTGATGTGCTTGCGGTAGCGGCGCAGGAACCGTTGCCGGTTCACTGTGCTTTTGTTTTTACCGTTCAGGCGGCGATCAACAATATACGACACTGTTTCACCCTTAGCGGATGTTCCGCGTTACTGCGATTTACGAACCCGCAGATACCATTCAGACAGCAGTCGCACCTGCTTCTCGGTGTAACCGCGTTCCACCATGCGCTTGACGAAATCTTCGTGCTTCTTCTGGTCCCCTTGCGATGCTTTGGGGTTGAAGGAAATGACCGGCAGCAGGTCTTCGGTGTTGGAGAACATCTTCTTCTCGATGACCGTGCGCAGTTTTTCGTAGCTGAGCCAGGATGGGTTCTTGCCGGAATGGTTGGCGCGGGCGCGCAACACAAAGTTCACCACTTCGTTGCGGAAATCCTTGGGATTGCTGATGCCGGCGGGTTTCTCGATCTTTTCCAGTTCGTCGTTTAGTGATTTACGATCGAAGATCTCGCCGGTGTCGGGATCGCGGTATTCCTGATCCTGAATCCAGAAGTCGGCATAGGTCACGTAGCGATCGAAAATGTTCTGGCCGTATTCGGAGTAGGATTCCAGATAGGCCGTCTGGATTTCCTTGCCGATAAACTCCACATAACGGGGCGCCAGGAATTCTTTGATGAATCGCAGGTAGCGCTCACGGGTTTCCGCCGGGAACTGTTCCTGGTCGATGGCGTTCTCAAGGACGTGCAGCAGGTGCACCGGGTTGGCGGCCACTTCCGCGTGATCGTAGTTGAACACTTTGGATAGAATCTTGAACGCGAAGCGGGTGGACAAGCCATCCATACCTTCGTCCACACCGGCAGCATCCCGATACTCTTGATAGGATTTCGCTTTTGGATCGGTGTCTTTCAGGTTTTCGCCATCATAGACCCGCATCTTGGAATACACCGAAGAGTTCTCCGGTTCTTTCAAGCGGGACAGTACTTCAAACTGTGCCAACATGCGTAATGTGTCTGGTGCGCAATGGGCATTGGACAGGGAACTGTTCTGCAGCAGTTTTTCGTAGATCTTGATTTCTTCGGTGACCTTCAGGCAGTACGGTACTTTTACGATGTAGATACGATCGATGAAAGCCTCGTTGTTTTTGTTGTTGCGGAATGCCTGCCACTCCGATTCGTTGGAGTGTGCCAGCACGATGCCGTCAAAGGGAATCGCGCCCATGCCTTCGGTGCTGTTGTAATTGCCTTCCTGTGTCGCGGTCAGCAATGGGTGCAGAACCTTAATGGGGGCTTTGAACATTTCCACGAATTCCAACAGGCCCTGGTTGGCTTTACACAAGCCACCGGAGAAGGAATAACAGTCGGGATCGTTCTGGGCAAACTCTTCCAGCTTGCGGATGTCCACTTTACCCACCAGGCTGGAAATGTCCTGGTTGTTTTCATCGCCGGGTTCGGTTTTGGCGACACCGATCTGGTCCAGAATGGAGGGGTAGAGTTTCACCACTTTGAATTGGGAAATGTCGCCGTTGAATTCATGCAGGCGTTTTACTGCCCAGGGTGACATGATGCCTTTGAGGTAGCGCCGGGGAATGCCATATTCCTCTTCCAGAATGCCGGCATCCTCTTCCGGTGCGAACAGGTTCAAGGGTGATTCATTAACCGGAGAATCTTTGATCGCGTAGAATGGAATCTTTTCGATCAGGTGTTTTAATCGTTCTGCCAGGGAGGACTTACCACCCCCCACCGGGCCCAACAGGTACAGGATTTGTTTTTTCTCTTCCAGACCTTGAGCCGCGTGTCGGAAATAGGAAACGATCTGCTCGATGCATTCTTCCATTCCGTAGAATTCGCTGAAGGCCGGATAGCGGCGAATGATTTTGTTGGAGAAAATGCGGCTGAGTCGAGGGTCAAGGGAGGTGTCGATTAGTTCCGGTTCGCCAATGGCGTCCAGCATGCGTTCGGGGGCACTGGCATAAGCATTCGGATCGTTCTTACAAATCTCCAGGTATTCCTGCAGCGTGTACTCTTCCTCTTGCGTAACTTCATACCGGGTTTGGTAGTGACTAAATATGCTCATAGGTCTACCTCATGTTACCGCGTTTGGTCTTTACAATTTGAGTTTTTGAATCGGCATCAGTTCCAAATCAAATTCCTGCTTATTTATTATCTTAGTATGAAAAAGTAAAAATGGTTGAAAGAAAAGAACTTATTTTGTTTTTTTCAAAAATAAATAAGTTCAGTCTATAAATTCTGATCGGTTTGATGACAGCCTGTTGAGATAACTTTAAGCTGTATGCTCCGGTTTTGGGATGCGTCAAAAAACGTAGATGGGGAGAATTTTTTCGCGTTGCCTGCTGGTGTGGTTCCGGGCGTCAAAACGGCGGGCAACGTCACCGGCAGAGTTGGAATAACACCCCATGCGCTTATACGCTAAAGTGGTTGTGGATAACTATTTTGGGTCAAGGCCCGGTCTCTGGGTCAAGGCCTGGCCAAGCAGGCGAAGCCGGTCGGTCAGTCGATTGGTTCAGCGCTGGCACTTGCAACGGGTCCACTGGCCGGTTTCCAGGCAGTAGGCGCTAAGTTGATTGCCCCATACGCAGCCTGTGTCCAGGCCGATGACATCATCACGGTGGGTGTTGCCTTCCAGGGCGGCCCAGTGGCCGAACAGGATCTTCTTTTCCACGGGCACCCGATTGCGCCACGCGAACCAGGGGCTGAACCCCTCTGGTGCATTTGTTAATGCTTCCTTGAACTTGAAATCCATGTTGCCGGCGTCGTCAACCAGGCGCATGCGGGTGAAGAAGTTGGTGATGGTGCGCCAGCGATCCGGACCACGAAGGGACTCATCCCAATGGGCCGGCTCGTTGCCGTACATATTAGTAAAAAACACCTGCCTTTCCTGTGGGTTAGCCAACACCGCCTCCACTTCTCTGGCGCAGCGGCGGGCGGTGGCCAGATCCCAACCGGGATAGAGCCCGGCATGGCACAGTACCCAGTCTTCATTCTCATACATTAACGGGCACTGATGCAGCCATTGTGCCAGCTTGTGCCGTTGAGGGGCGTTCAGAATGTCCTGAAAGGTGTCTTTGCGCTTGGGGGAAAGGCAGCCGTCCATCACCGCCAGCATATGCAGGTCGTGGTTGCCCAGTACCGCCACTACGTTGTCCCGCAGGTCATAGCAATGCTGCAGGGTGCGCAGGGATTGAGGCCCCCGGTTCACCAGGTCGCCGGCCAGCCACAACTGATCGCGGTCGGGGTTGAAATGGAGTTTCTGCAGCAGGCAGGTGAACGCATCGTAGCAACCCTGCAGGTCCCCGATGGCGTAAATGGCCATCAGTGCAGGGACCGGGGGGTGGCCAGGGTGAATACGGGGATGTTGGCGTTGAAGCGCAGGCCGGTGGCGTCCACCATCTGATAGGAGCCTTGCATGCTGCCCACCGGGGTTTGCAACACGGTACCACTGCTGTATTCGTAGGATTCTCCGGGCATGATGGTGGGTTGTTCGCCGATCACGCCTTCACCTTTCACTTCCTGCACCTTCTGGTTGCCGTCCGTAATGATCCAGTGACGGGACAACAGTTGTGCGGGCAGCGTGCCACAGTTCTCGATGACGACGTGGTAGGTGAACACGTAGCGGTTCTCATCCTGGCTGGATTGGTCAGGTACATATTCGCATTGTACCTGCACCTGGATGTCGTTGGGGGCCTGCTCGCTGTGCATACTGGTTTCGGGCTCCTTAGGTAGGCTCTTGGTCCAGAGTGAGATCGGTTAATCGGGCGTACTGTGCCAGTGAGACCTGCTCCGGGCGCACTTCCGGGCTGATGCCCGCAGCCTCCAGCAGGGCATCGTCCGCCACTGATTTTAAGGCATTTCTCACGGTTTTGCGTCGCTGGTTGAAGGCCGCGGTCACAATTTTGTTCAGGCTGCGGGTGCAGCGGGTGGTCACTGGCAGGGTGGTGTGGGGCACCAGCCGGACAATGGCGGAGTCCACCTTGGGGGGTGGGTTGAACGCGCCGGGGGGCACCACGAACAGGGGTTCCACCCGGCAATAGTACTGAATCATGATGCCCAGTCGCCCATAGGCGCTGTCGCCGACACCGGCGGCCAGCCGGTTCACCACTTCTTTTTGCAGCATGAAATGCATGTCGCTGATGCGGTCGTGGTAATCAATCAGGTGAAACAGCAATGGGGTGGAAATGTTGTAGGGCAGGTTACCGACGATGCGCATTTTGGTGGCCGGGTCTGCCAGGCTCGCGGCCAGGTCGGCGGGAATCCGGCTGTAGTCGAACTTGAGGGCATCCCCCTCGTAAATGTGGAAGTTCTTGCGGGTGGCGAAGCTGATGCGCAGGTTGGGGATCAGGTCCCGGTCCAGTTCGACCACCGCCAACTGTCCCACCTGGTCCACCAGGTGTTCTGTCAGTGCGCCCAGGCCGGGGCCGATTTCCACCATCAGATCCGCGGATTGGGGGCGGATGGCGTGGATGATCTGGTGGATGATGCCCGGGTCGTGCAAAAAATTCTGCCCGAAGCGCTTGCGCGGCTGATGCTGGCTGAAAACCGGTTTTCTACCTTTGGACATGGGGGGCTCCTGAGCTGGCGCGGGACCCTTGCAGCATGGCATCGGCGGTCTGGATGGCGGTGAGCAGGCTGCCGCTGTCCCCTTCCCCGGTGCCTGCCAGGTCGAGGGCGGTACCGTGGTCCACGGAGGTGCGGATGATGGGTAAGCCCAGGGTGATGTTTACCGAGCGGCCGAAGCCCATATGCTTCAATACAGGCAGGCCCTGGTCGTGGTACATGGCCAGCACGGCATCCGCCTGTTGCAGGTGTTTGGGGGTGAACAGGGTGTCAGCGGGCAGCGGGCCCACCAGTTCCAGCCCCTGTTTGCGCAGGCGGTCCAGCAGGGGAATAATCAGGTCCAGCTCCTCGCGCCCCAGGTGTCCGGACTCACCGGCGTGGGGGTTCAGGCCGCAGACCAGGATGCGGGGGCGATCGATGCCGAACTGTTCCCGCAGGCTGCGATGGGTGATGGTCAGCACCTGCTCCAGGCTGTCGGCGGTGATGGCGTCGGCCACCTCGCGCAACGGCAGGTGGGTGGTGGCCAGGCTGACCCGCAGCCCCTCGGTAGCCAGCATCATCACCACTTTGTCCACGCCACAGCGTTGTTGCAGATATTCGGTGTGACCACTGAAGGCGATGCCTTCCTCATTAATGACGGATTTCTGTACCGGGCCGGTGACCATGGCGCCAAAGCGTTGTTGCAGGCAGCCGTCGATGGCGGTGTCCAGGGTTTTCAGCACATAACGGGCGTTGGCCGGGCACAGTACGCCGGGGCGGCAGGGTTCTTCCAGGGGCACCGGCAGCACTCTCAGGTGTTTGGGCTCAAAGTGTCCGGGGCTGCGTGGCTCTGGCGGCGGCGCTTGTTGCCAGTCCACCAGGGTAATGGGAAGCCGCAGCGTGGCGGCCCGCTGTTGCAGCAGGGTTGGATCAGCGATCACCACCCAGTGGCTGCAATCCTGGGTTTGGGCCAGTTGCAGCACCAGATCCGGGCCGATGCCGGCCGGTTCCCCCGGGGTGATGGCAATATCCATCTAGAGCTTGATCTCCACATAGGCGTTCTGGCGGATTTCCCGTAACCAGCCATCCAGTTCTTCGTCAAAGCGGCGCTTCTGCAGCATCTGGCGGGCTCGGCCACGGCGGAACTCTTCGCTCATGTCCTGGCTGCGGCGTGCTTGCACCTGCAGGATATGCCAGCCGAAATCGGTGCGGAACGGCTGAGAAATTGCCCCCTCGGCCGCAGACTGCATCTGTTGTTCGAATTCGGGCACCATGGTGCCCGGGTTGACCCAGCCCAGACTGCCGCCCTGGAGGGCGCTACCGGGGTCGTCCGAGTAGGTTTTGGCCAGGGTTTCAAACTGCTCCGGATCGTCTTGCAACTGGCGATAGATGTCGTCGATCAGTGCGCGGGTTTCGGTTTCACTGCGGATCTCATTGGGCTTCACCAGGATGTGGCGGGTTTCGGTTTGCTGCACGATCTGCTCGGTGCCGCCCCGCAATTCCAGCACCTTGATCAGGTGGTAGCCGCTGGCACTGCGGATGGGTTGGGAAATTTCACCGGCTTTCATTTCCAGCACGGTGTCGGCGAACAGGGTCGGCAGCTGGGCCGCTTTGCGCCAGCCTAAATCGCCACCAGAGAGGGCGGTTTCACCGCTGGAATATTGCGCGGCCATGGCGGCGAAATCGGCTCCTTGTTGCAGTTTCTGATACACCAGCAAAGCGGTTTCCTCGGCGGCCTGGGGCGAGCTGCTGTCGTTGACGGCAATCAGGATATGACCCAGGCGGTAGTCCGGCGCCAGGTTGGTCTTGGCCATTTCGGAGTTGAGGAAGTTGTCCACATCCTGGTCAGTGATCTGTATGCGCCCGGCCACCCGTCGCTGGCGTAACTGGTTGACGGTGAGTTCGCGGCGGATCTGGTCCCGCAGGGCGGGCCAGGACATGCCCTCGCTGAGGATGGTCTCGCGGAAGGTTTCGGTGGTCATGTTGTTCTGGCGGGCGATGTTGGCCAGGGTGTCGTTGAGTTCGTTGTCGCTGACCCGAATACCGGATTTGTCGGCCATCTGGATCTCGATGCTCTCGATGATCATCCGTTCCAGAACCTGCTCCAGCAGCACGTCCGTGGGTGGCAGTTGGGTGCGTTGTTCCTGCATGCGGGCGCGGATGCTGGCGGTGCGTTCCACCAGCTCGGATTCCATGATGATGTCGTCATCCACCACCGCAACCACCCGGTCCAGTGGCACTGGTTCCGCCTGCAGGCTTCCCGCCAGTAGCAGCAGACCGCCGAGCAGGGTGGCGAGCAGGTGGGTGGGCAATTTAGCGTACGTTGTTGCTGGGTGTTCGGTCGAAGTTGTTGGCAATGTCATTGTGCTCACGAAATCAGGCAATACGGTTGCGATTAATTAAAATTGGTGGGGCGGGCGGCTTCCCGTTCCCGGTATCCGGAGATGGCGTCATCCAGCATCCGGTCCACTGCGCCTCCCAGGCCGCCCAGGCCTTTCAGCTCAAACTGGAAATAAATTCCCTGGGAGGCTTCCACCACTTGATCTGCATCATTGGACTCCTTCAGGTAGCGTCGGTTCACCACCCGGGCGCGCCAGCAGCAGCTTTCATACTCGAAGCCCAGGATATTGTCGTAGGAGCGCTGTTGCTCCAGATCGAAGCCCCAGCGCCCGATGATGCCCCAGCGCTGGCTGATGCTCCAGAGGAAGGAGAAATCAGACTGTTTGATGCTTTCTGACTCCGGGTCGGCGATGACCGCCCCGCTATCGTAGTAGTTGAAGCTCAGGTTGACCAGGTTGTTGAAGCGATCGCGGTAGCGGAACCCGGTGATCAGGTTGTCCAGGTTGTTCTCCTGGGTATCTATCTGCGCTTCCGCCCGCCAGGACCAGTTCTGGTTGATGAGCCAGTTCATGCGCCCGACGAAGGGGGACAGGGTGGTTTCCTCTACCGGGTCGGTTTCAGTGAGTTGCACTTCACGATCCCGCAGATAGAAGATCTGGCCCAGGCTGACGTTGATTTGCTCGGCGCCGGTGTCCTGGTTGATCAGGCGCGAGGTGAGGCCCACGGAAATCTGGTTGGCATCGCCGATGCGGTCGCCGCCGGTGAAGCGGTTTTCCCGGAACAGCTGCTCATAGCTGAAGCTGGTTTTGGCGGTGTCGAACAGAGGCAGGTCGTTCTGCTCCTTGTAGGGGGCATACAGGTAAAACACCCGGGGCTCCAGGGTCTGCAGGAAATGGGTGCCCTGAAAATCGAACGGACGATCCAGATAGAGCCCGGAATCCAGGCTGAAAATGCTGTTTTCCACCGTGGCTTCGTTGTCGTCCAGTCCCGTCTGGTTGAGATCATAGTAGCGCGACACCAGCGCCAGCTTGGGGACCACAAAGCCCCAGGGGCGGCGGTAGTTGTACAGTACCGACGGAATCGCCCGCACCCGGTCGGCATCGGTGGGGCCGTCCACGATCTCTTCCGGGTGGTCGAAATAGGTGTATTCGCCGCCGAGCTGGAACTGTATGCGGTTGTCGCTGATGGGGAAGCGTCCCACAGTGCGCAACTGGGGCAGCATGCGATAGGGCAGGTCCTCGTCGTCGATCAGGTCGTCGATGGTCTGGTATTGTTTCACCTCGACGCTGCTGATCCAGGTGTCGCCGTAGTAACGCAGGTCCGCCCGCTGGTCCAGGTGGGTGTCGGCACTGGTGTTGAGGGTGGTGTCCAGATCCAGAAAATAATCGCTGTCACTGACCCGGGTGTAGTCCACGCCGCTTTCCCATTTCTGGTCGTAGAGCCCGTTGTGGTGCCAGGTGACCAGGGTACGGCGATCACCGAATTCCTGGTCGTCGGGCATATAGCCCACGCCGAAATCGCCACTGGTGTGGTCACTCAGGTAACGGAATTCACCCTCCAGCATTTCGCCCCGGTCCGCCAGGTAGCGGGGGGTGAGGGTGGCATCGTAGTTGGGTGCCAGGTTGAGGTAGTAGGGGGTAGAGATGTCCAGGCCGTTCTCGCCGGAGCCAATGCTGGGGAACAGGAAGCCGCTTTGGCGCCGGTCATCAATGGGAAAGGTCCACCAGGGTAGGTACACCACCGGCACTCCCCCCAGCTCCACTGTGGCGCCGGAGACTTCGCCCCAGCCGGACTCTTCGTTCAGTTTGATCTCGTCCGCCTTGATGGCCCAGGCTTCACTGCCGGGTTCGCAGGTGGTGTAGGAACTGTTGTCCAGTACCAGCACCCGCTCGTCCGGATTGTAGATGCGGCCGGCCGTGCCGTGCACGTGGATGTTGTGGATCACGTACTCCGTGTTTTTTACGTCGAGCTTTTTCTCGTTGAGGTTGACCTCGGCGCTGTCCCCCAGGATCAACATGCCTTCCTGGCGGATTTTGACATTGCCTTCAAGGGCCGTGGCACGGGTGATGCGGTTGAGACGGATCTCGTCGCTGTACAGCTCGCGGTTGCCCTGTTTCAGAACCACGCCACCGCTCAGCACATTGGTGCCGTCGGGTAAGGTGTCAAAACGATCGGCAGACGCTTCAATCCGGGCTTTGGTCGGGTCGCCCTGGGCCATGGTCGGCGCCAGGTACACCCCCTCACAGATCCCGGTATAGGTAGGACGCTGCGCCTCCGGCATGGCCGCGATGTCGGCGGCGGTGACCCAGTCCAGGTGGCGGTAGGGGTTGTCTGCTGTTTCATCGTCTGCAACGGCAGACACAACAAGAGCCGCCATCATCATGAGAGCGGCAAAAATTCGTATCCAATTCATGAACTAAGGTTCGGAATGTGATGTGGGCGCTTGACCCTGTTTTAAGTCTGGTGTGATGATACACGATCACTTGATACGAGTCACAAATTTGCCATTTCCTATGGATCATCAGTCGGATCAACGTCTTGCCGGGCTCAGTGCCTGGGTTCATCAGCAACTTGCTCACCTGCAGCTTTATCAAGGCCCTTCACTGCCCCTGGAAACCGTGTCCGGGGACGCCAGTTTTCGCCGTTATTTTCGCTGCCGTTACCCGGTGGCGGGTGCTGCCGGCTCAGCGATCTGCGTGGATGCGCCGCCGGATAAGGAAAACAACCCGGTGTTCATCAAGGTGGACCAGGGCTTTGCCGCCGCCGGGGTGCCGGTGCCCCGCATTCTGGCAGCGGACACCGAGCAGGGGTTTATGCTGCTGTCGGACCTGGGGGACACTTTACTCAAGCAGGTACTCAACGGGGACACCTGCGAGCACTTTGTGGGGGAAGCGTTTCGTGTGCTGCTGGAGATCATGGCGGCGGATTTCCATGGAGACCCGTTGCCCCCCTACGATGAGGCGCTGTTGCAACGGGAGATGGCGCTGTTCCGGGACTGGTTTTGCGACACCTTTCTACAACTGGCATTGACCCCGGAAGAGCAGGGCATGCTGACGGCGGTGTTTGATTACCTGGCAGCGACGGCGCTGGCCCAGGAACAGGTGCCAGTGCACCGGGATTACCACACCCGCAATCTGATGGTGTTGCCGGACCGCACCCTGGGGGTGATTGATTTCCAGGACGCAGTGTTGGGCCCCATCACCTACGATGTGTTGTCCCTGTTGCGGGATGAAACCTTTCCCACGTGGGATCAGCAGCAGGTGCGGCAGTGGGTACGGCAATTTGGCGATGCCCTGCGGGAAAAGGGCCTGAGCCAGGTGGATGAGCAACGGCTGTGGCGGGATTTCAATGCCATGGGTGCCCAGCGCCATCTGAAGGTGGCCGGGATTTTTGCGCGCCTGCGCTTTCGGGATCAGAAAAACGGCTATCTGGAGCACACGCCGCAGTCACTGCAGTATCTGCTGATGGAGATCCGGGCCCTGCAGGCGGATGGCCCCGACTGCCTCAGGCAGTTCGACCATTGGTTGCTGGAGCGGGTGGCGCCGGCACTGGCTTGTCATTTCCCCCGCACCCAAGAACTGCTTGAGCAGGTAGGGGAGGCCCGGCATTGAAAGCCATGGTATTGGCTGCCGGCCGCGGTGAACGGATGGGTGCCCTCACCGAACACTGCCCCAAGCCCCTGCTGCCGGTGGCGGGCAAGCCGTTGTTACGCCATCTGCTGGAGCGTCTGGCCGGGGCCGGAATCCGGGAGGTGGTGATCAATACCTCCTACCTGGGGGATCAGGTGGCGGATTTTCTGGCGTGGCAGACAGACATGGACATGCATTTTGCCATCAGCCCGGAGCCGCAGCGCCTGGAAACCGGTGGTGGTATACAGAATGCGCTACCCTTACTGGGGGATGCCCCATTCCTGCTGGTCAATAGCGATGTGTGGTGTGATTATCCGCTGCAGCGTTTGCCACAGGTCCTCACCGGTTTGGCCCACCTGGTTCTGGTGAACAACCCTGAGCATCATCCACAAGGGGATTTTGGCCTGCAGGGCAACCGGGTGTTGGCACAGGCTGACCCGGGCTATACCTTCAGCGGCATCAGTGTGATCCACCCGGCGCTGTTTGCCGGCTGCAGTCCCGGCCGTTTCCCGCTGGCCCCCCTGCTGCGTGAAGCGATGGCCCAGGGCCTGGTGCAGGGGGAGCTTTACTCCGGACAATGGGTGGACGTGGGAACACCGCAACGATTGGCGGTGGTTGAGCGGATGTTGGAATCGAGGACAGAACCCATGGCAGAACCTATGGCAGAATCCATGACAAAACAGCAGCAGGAGCACAAACCTTGACATCGTTGGTGTGGATCGGCCCTCTCGTAGGGGTGTTCGTAGGCTATTTCCTTGCCGGGGGCGGGGTGCTCGGCGTGGTGGGGTCAATGCTGGGAGGCTGGCTGGGTCACCAGTTCGATTCCATCATCCAGCTCAGCAGCAGCGTTTACCAGATTGCCCAGCCCAAAACCAAGGGTCGGGAATCCCAGATTCAGCGGGCCTTTTTTCAGGCAACCTTTGTGGCCCTGGGGCGGGTGGCCAAGTGCGATGGGGCGGTGTGCGATGCCGAGATCCAGTGGACCACCGCCGTGATGAATCGCATGGGGCTGACGCCGGAGAAGAAGCGTGAGGCCATCGACCTGTTTGAGAAGGGGAAATCCAACCCGGACATTTCGGAAGAGCTGGACGCCCTGCGGGATGCCTGCGGCCGCCGCACCACCTTGCTGCAGATCTTTATGGAAATCCTGGTGCAGGCCGCGCTGGCGGACGGCAAGATGGATCAGCAGGAATGGTCCGCCCTGTCCCACATTGCGCAATCCATTCGTTACCGGGTGAGCTACCTGGAAAAGATCGTGCGCAGCGCCCAGGCCTATCAGGAATTCCGCAGCGGCGATCAGGAATCCTTCAGTGAAAGCGACGGCCTGTTGCGCGCCCACGCCATTCTGGGAGTGAATCCTGAGGCCAGCCTGCAGGAGGTGAAGCGGGCGTATCGCCGCCTGATGAGCCAGCATCATCCCGACAAGCTGATCGCCCGCGGTATGCCCAGCGAGATGCTGGATATGGCCAAAGAGAAGTCCCAGGCCATCCGTTCCGCCTATGAGATGATCGTGGCGGCCCGCAAGAAATAGCGTTGACCAGTGAGTGCTTAGCGGCGGCGGTACAGTTTTTCGCCCCAGCCGCGAATGGCCTTGATCAGGCCCGGCTCCGCGCCTTTGAATTCCCGATAGCTACCCCGAATAATCCGTTGTTGGTACCCCGTCTGGTGTTGGCGGCGGGCGGCGTCGGCCCGGGTTTTCGGGTTGGAGCGGGGATTGAACTCCGGGGCAATATCCAGCAGCGGCAGTCGGATGTCGGCGGCATCCTCCCCCAGGTCGGCCGTGGCCCCCAGCTCGGGTAGCGGCAGTGGATCAATGATGACCAGGCCGTTCACATCACCCAGGTTGCCTGCCCGGGCCTGCTCCAGCAACAGGGTGGCACTGCTGCCAACACCAATGACCACCAGGGGAAACGCCGTTTTATCCTGCAAAAAGCGGGATGCCAGCTGCATGCGCTGGACCAGTTCTTCTGGTACCTGTTGCGGGTCCGGTGCGGCGTTGGTCGGGTCGTTGGCTGCACTGCTCTCGGTGCCGGTGGCTTCCGTATCCAGCTCGGCGCTGGTGCTGTCGGTATCGGCTTGATTCTGCTCCAGCGGCGGAATCCGGGGGCGGGGTCGGTAGTCCGGCACGGCGATGCTGAGGGTGTTCCAGCCCCCTTTGGTCAGTTCCCGGCGCAGGGTGCGGACGGCCCCGGGCCAGTCCGGATTCTGCAGATTGTCATGCAAAATCAATGTATTAACAAAAGGCTCGCCGCTGTTGTCCGCCAAATACAGGCCCAGAAACTGATCTTTGCCGGTGCCCAGCCAGGTGGCTTCCGTGTCCTTGTCGGTGAGCGCCAATTGAGCTGCCACCGCCTGGTTGCGCAGGGTTTCATCCCGCTCCGGGGTGGGTTGGGGCAACTGAGTCAGATCGCTCTGCTCCTGTGCCGAGGGGTCATTCGGAGCAGTGTCTTCGGCACTGAGCACCCGCGCCAGCAACAGGGCCAGCACGGTCAGCAGTAACAGGGATAGCTTGGACAGGGATGGCTTGAGCAGAGTGAATCGCATAGGTCCAGATGAACTGTATTAGGCAAATGTCAGGTTGCCTTCAGTATAGACCCTGAGTGCAGTACAATGCGCGCTCCCTGAATTTGACCCGGAACTTTACGGAAACTCGCCATGGCCGATTACCTGATTGCACCTTCAATTTTGTCCGCTGATTTCGCCCGCCTGGGGGAAGAGGTGGACGCCGTGTTGGCGGCAGGCGCTGACGTTGTCCACTTTGACGTGATGGATAACCACTACGTGCCCAACCTGACCATCGGCCCCATGGTGTGCAAGGCGCTGCGTAACTACGGCGTCACTGCACCCATCGACGTGCACCTGATGGTGAAACCGGTGGACCGCATCATCGGCGACTTTATCGAAGCTGGTGCCAGCTACATCACTTTTCACCCGGAAGCCAGTGAGCACATCGACCGCAGCCTGGCCATGATCAAGGACGGTGGCTGCAAAGCGGGCCTGGTGTTCAACCCGGCCACGCCCCTCCATCATGTGGAGCATGTGCTGGACAAGCTGGACCTGATCCTGCTGATGTCGGTGAACCCCGGCTTCGGTGGCCAGAAATTCATTCCCCAGACCCTGGCAAAGCTGAAGCAGGCCCGGGCCCTCATCGACGCCAGTGGCCGGGACATCCGCCTGGAGATCGACGGCGGGGTGGGGGTTGCCAACATCCGTGAGATTGCCCAGGCGGGTGCGGATATGTTTGTGGCAGGCTCCGCCATCTTCGGTAAGGAAGACTACAAGTCGGTGATCGACGCCATGCGGGCGGAGTTGGCATGCTGCGCAAACTGACGGGGTTCTTTCACGGCCACCTGCCGCAATTGATTGCCTTTGACCTGGACGGCACCCTGGTGGACAGTGTGCCGGACATTGCGGTCGCCACCGACCGCATGCTGGTGGCGTTGGGACGGCCTGCCGCGGGTGAGGACAAGGTGCGTGGCTGGGTGGGCAATGGGGCCGCTCTGCTGGTGAAGCGGGCGTTGGCAGACAGCTACGATCCCGCTGCCGTGGCGGCCATCACCGAGGCCGAGTTTGATCCGGCGATGGCCCGCTTTCGTGAATACTACGCAGAAGAGAACGGGCGCCTGACCCGGCTCTATGGTGGGGTGGCAGAGGTCTTGCCGGCGATTCGGCAGCTGGGTGTGCCGTTGGCGGTGATCACCAATAAACCCAAGATATTTGCCGACCCCCTGTTGCAAAGCCTGGACATCGCCGGTTACTTCACCCTGGTGCTGGGCGGGGAATGCCTGCCCTATAAAAAGCCTCACCCCATGCCGCTGGAAGAGGTGGGTCGGCAGTTGGGGGCGGCACCTGCCCACAGCCTGATGGTGGGGGACAGCCGCAACGACGTGGAGGCGGCGAAAGCGGCAGGTTGGGTCAGTGCTGCCCTGACCTACGGTTACAATCACGGAGAGCCGGTGGCCAACAGCGAACCGGACTGGCTGCTGGACGATTTCCGGGAGCTGATTCTGTAACAGGAATTTTGTGGAATACCGGGGTTGGCAGAAACGGGCGCCTGGTGTAAGGTTGAATTTCATTGAAAACGAAATTGTGTGCAAAGCATCGTGAACTCTACATTTTCACAGCAACCTTCCTTCCTGATTACCCAGTCGCTGATCACCGACTTACGCTGGCGATGGCGTTGGTGAAGCTCACCCCTGGCTGGCGCTAAGCAATGGTGGCGCGGCCGCTCCCTGTAACAACACCTTTGGCAGTAACAACATTCAGTACGTGCAGTGCTGCTGAAACAGAGTATTCGGCTCTGGCGTGAACGGTATCCGTGACGACGCTACCGCTCCCGGAGCCACAGTAAGAGATCAGGATAATGACACCGGAAACCTTCAAATCACTGGCAGAGCAGGGGTACAACCGTATTCCCCTGATGCGGGAGGCGCTGGCGGATCTGGAAACGCCCCTCTCCACCTATAAAAAACTGGCGGGCCAACCGTTCACCTATTTGTTTGAATCCGTGCAAGGTGGCGAGAAGTGGGGGCGTTACTCCATCATTGGTCTGCCCTGCAGTACCCGTCTTGTGGTGCGGGATCGTGACATAACGCTTATGGAGGGTGACCGGGTGCTGGAGCACACCTCGGTGGACGATCCCCTGGCCTATGTTGAACAGTTCCAGCGCCGCTATAAGGTGCCGGTGGTGGAAGGCCTGCCCCGCTTCAATGGTGGACTGGTGGGTTACTTCGGCTACGACATCGTGCGCTATATCGAGAAGCGCCTGGACCGGCCTGCGAAAAGTGATCCCATCGGCACCCCGGACGTGATGCTGATGGTGTCCGACGACATCGTGGTGTTCGACAACCTGCGGGGCTCCCTCTATGTGATCACCCATGTGGACCCCGCTCAGGAGAACGCCTATGACCGCGGCCAGGCGCGCCTGGACGAGATCCTGCAGCAACTGAAACAACCCTTGCCGGTGCAGGACGACCCCCAGCGTTTCAACGTGCAGGAAAGCGATTTCAAATCCAGTTTTCCGCAGCCGGAATTTGAAAAAGCCGTGGACGACATCAAGGAATACGTGTTGGCCGGGGACACCATGCAAGTGGTGATTTCCCAGCGCATGAGCATTCCCTATGCATTGCCGCCGCTGGATCTGTATCGGGCCCTGCGCTGTCTGAACCCCTCACCCTACATGTATTTTCTCGACATGGGCGAATTCCAGATTGCCGGTTCTTCGCCGGAAATTCTGGCGCGGGTGGAGGAAGGCGTGGTCACCGTGCGCCCCATTGCCGGCACCCGGCGCCGCGGAAAAACCCACGACGACGACCTGGCCATGGAACAGGATCTGCTGAATGATCCCAAGGAAATCGCCGAACACCTGATGCTGATCGATCTGGGGCGCAACGATGTGGGCAGAATCGCCGAGGTGGGCAGTGTGGAACTCACCGACAAAATGGTGGTGGAGCGCTACTCCCACGTGATGCACATTGTGTCCAACGTGGAAGGCAAGCTGAAGCCGGAGCACAGTTGCATTGATGTGTTGCGGGCCACTTTCCCGGCCGGCACCTTGAGTGGCGCACCGAAAATCCGCGCCATGGAAATCATTCACGACATGGAGCCGGTGAAACGGGGCATCTACGGTGGTGCCGTGGGGTATTTGTCCTGGCATGGGGACATGGACACGGCCATCGCCATCCGCACTGCTGTCATCAAAGACGGCCAACTGCATATTCAGGCGGGTGCCGGTGTGGTGGCGGATTCCGTGCCCAAACTGGAATGGAAAGAAACCCAAAACAAGGCGCGCGCAGTGTTTCGTGCCATGGCCATGGCGGCCAACGGTCTGGTTCCGGTGGAGGAGTAAACCATGTTGCTGATGATTGATAATTACGACTCGTTCACCTACAACCTTGTGCAGTACTTCGGTGAGCTGGGCGCGGATGTGGTGGTGAAGCGCAACGACGAAGTCAGCCTGCAGGATATTGAACAGCTGGCGCCCGAACGCCTGGTGATTTCACCGGGACCCTGTTCCCCCAATGAGGCGGGCATTTCCATGGCGGCCATAGAGCATTTTGCCGGAAAACTGCCGATTCTGGGGGTGTGTTTGGGGCACCAGAGCATCGGCCAGGTGTTCGGTGGCCAGGTGGTGCGGGCGGACGCGGTGATGCACGGTAAAACCTCGCCCATCTACCACCGGGACGAAGGGGTGTTCAAAGGTTTGAGCAATCCGTTTGAGGCCACCCGCTATCACTCTTTGGTGGTGGATCGACACAGCCTGCCGGATTGCCTGGAAATCACTGCCTGGACCCAGCATCAGGACGGGTCCATGGATAAGATCATGGGCATGCGCCACCGGGAGTACAAGATTGAAGGTGTCCAGTTCCATCCGGAGTCCATTCTGACCGAACACGGACACGATCTGCTGAAGAACTTCATCGATCTCTAATCCTCAGGAAGGCAGAGTGAGCTTGGCGCAGTGACCCGCCTCGGTGGTGTCATTCTGATACGCCCACCCTAAACGAGTGCATAGCTGCCGCGTTAGCTGCAGGCCCAGGCCAAAGCCCAGGTCACTGCCGTTCGCCGAGTCGGCAAGATTGTGATTGCGGATTTCAATCTGCTTGCCGCGCTGGCGAATGATCACCTCGCCCTCCCAGGTGTGTTGAAAGGCATTGCGGATCAGGTTGCTGATGACAATGGCGGCAGCGGTTTGTGCCACTTCCACCGTGGCGGGGCGGGTGTCCAGATTCACGGTCACGGTTTTATCCCGCAACAGATAATGCAGGTCGATCACCAGGCTTTTGATCAACTCATCCAATCTGACCGGTTGGGTGGGCAGGGCCTCCTGTTCGTCTTTGCTCAACCACAGCAAGGTCTCGGTCAGGTGTTGCATGGTGAGGCTGGAGCGGTCTATGCGGTCCAGGGATTGTTGCAGGGGGGCCGGCAGGGTGTGTTCGCTGCGCTGTAATTTCTGCAGCAGTTCGATGTTGTTGCGAATGGTGCTGATGGGGGTGCGCAGTTCGTGACTGGTGTGGCGCAAAAACTGGTGTTCCCGTTCCAGGGCGTTTTGCACTGACTGCAGGCTGCTGCGGATCAGTTCCGCCAGTTCATTCAGTTCCGGGTAGGAAAAATCCGGCGCCGGTTGCGCCAGCGCGTTGGCGTTGAGGGCACGGGTCCATTCCCGCAGTTCACTCACCGGACGAAAGATCCGCCGGATCACCAACACCAGAATGGCGACCAGCAGCAGGGCGCAGACGCCGCTGATCAACAGCAATTGATCGAAGCTCTGCCTGGCATTGCGCCCCAGCAACTCGGACACCGTTTGCGGTGAAATGCGAAACGTCACGTAGAGGGTTTGTCCGGCCTGCTGATCTTGCCCGGGCTGTTGATAGGGAAACAGGAACAGCAGTTTTTCCGGCGGACCGATGGTGCTGCCGGTGTATTTGTATAACTGGTTGGGGAGCTCCGGCGGCGACTGGAATGCGTCTGCGAATACTGCCGGAAGTTGCGACCAGTGGTGGGTCATGCCATAGCCGTTGAACTCTTCGTATCCCGGGGTTGGCGCATTGGCGTGTTGTGCTTGATAGGTTTCCGCTGCCCGCTGCATGTGGTTGGCCAGCATGTTGTCCATACCGCCGATAAAATAACGGGCGGAGAGCAGGGAGTACCCCACCACCAAGAGCAAACCCAGGCTCAGAAAGCTCAGTGTGATGAACCATTTCAGGCTCAGAGGGAATTGGCGCAGGCGCATCAGGACGCCTCCCGCAGTGCAAAGCCCTGGCCGGGTACCGTCTGAATCAGCGGTTGCTCAAACGGTGCATCCACCGCTTTGCGCAGGTTGAACAGGTGCACTTTCAGGCTGTTGGAGTCCGGCAGCTCGTCGCCCCACAGGGCCTGTTCCAGCTGTTCCCGGCTCACCACGGCGGGGGCGGCGCGGGTGAGGGTTTCCAGCAGGCGCCAGCCGGTGGGGCTCAGTTTCAGGGCGAGCCCATCACGGGTGGCTTTCTTCTCGTCCAGGTTCAGCTCAAGCGGACCGTACTGGAGTTTTCTCACCTGACCGCTGCGGCGCCGGGCCAGGGCGTTGATGCGCACCACCAGTTCCTGCAGCTCAAAGGGTTTCACCAGATAGTCGTCGGTACCGGCTTCGAAACCATCCACTTTATCCGCCAGCTGATCACGGGCGGTGAGCATCAGTATGGGCGTGTCGTTACCCTGCTGACGCAGTTGTTGGCAGACCTTGAGTCCGTCCAGCCGCGGCAGGTTGAGATCCAGCAGTAGCACCTGATAGGCATTTCGCTGCATCAGGTTCAGCCCGGCCACGCCGTTGCTGGCGTGGTCACACTGGATCTGCTCCAGCGCCAGGTACTGCACCACGGTCTGGGCCAGGTCCAGGTCGTCTTCCACCAGCAGTATCATCATGTTATCGATCCTTCCTGTTGTGACTGTGGCCGTGGCTGTGACTGTTTGCCGCTGAGCCGCTGCCAACCATCCTTGACATCATGTTGAATGTAGAGCAAGGCCGGAATCAGAATCAAGGTGATCAGGGTGGCAAACAGAATGCCGTAGCCCAGGGACACGGCGGCCGGAATCAGGAATTGGGCTTGATGGGAGGTCTCGCTCAACAGTGGCATCAGGCCGGCGAACGTAGTGATCGAGGTCAGCAGCACGGCGCGCAGGCGACTGTGGCAGGCTTCATGAATGGCTTCACTGTAGTGCTCCGAATCCGGGTGCAGGTCGTTGAAGCGGGCCACCAGCAGCAGGCTGTCGTTCACCACCACGCCACTCAGGGCAATGATGCCGTTGAGGGACAGAATACCCAGGGGCAGGTCGTTGATCCAGTGCCCGAGGATGGCACCCACCACGCCGAAGGGAATCGCGGTCATGATCAGTATGGGTTGCACGTAGGATCGCAGCGGTATCGCCAACAGCATATAAATCACCAGCATGGCCAGCAGGAACATCTCCAGCATGGAATGCTGGGTTTCTGCCTGTTGTTCGGCCTCGCCGGCGAACTTGATAGACAGGCCGGGAAACGAGCGCAGCAGATTCGGCACCCGTTCCTGTTGCAGCCGGGTCACCAGTTCCGTGGAGGACACCACCTCTTTATCCACGTCGGCGGACAGGTACACTGCGCGTTTGCCGTCGATGCGGGTAATGCTGTCCCGGGTGTAACCGAAGCTGGCATTGGCTACGGTGGACAACGGCATCGCGGTGCCCTCGTTGGTACGGATACGGGCATTCAATACGTCGGTCCAGTTCTGGCGATCCTGTTCCGGGTAACGTACCCGCACTTCGATTTCATCTTTGTTCCGCTGATAGCGTTGCACCACCTGTCCACTGAAAGACTGCAACACCTGCTGCGCCAGGTCCGCGGTGCTCAGGTCCAGGGATTGACCCAGGGCATTGAGTTCCAGTTTGAGTTGAGGTTGGCCCGGTTCCAGGTTGTCCTCCAGTCCGCTGACACCGGCCACCGAGCGCAGTTCTGCCTGCAATTGTTCACCGGCCCGGCGCAACAGCTCATCGTCGTTGGCCCGTAATTCAATGCGCAGGGCATCCACCATATCCGGAGAATGCTTGACGCTGACGCTGTGTACCCCTTCCGGTTGACCGATCAGGGCCTGCCAGCGTTGGGTGAACTGGTTGATGTCATAGGGCGCGTCCGCGGCCAGCTCCACGGTGACTTTGCCGGACTGGTCCGCTTCCGACAGTACCTGCAGGTGGGCAATGGCGGATGCCCCGCTCTCAGCTTGCCGCAATTCGCGGTCGGCGCGGTAGGCCTGTTGTTCCATCCACAGCAGGTTGCGGTGGGTCAGGCCAAAGCTGGCGTCATTGAGCATGCTGATCTGGGCGCGCACGGTATCCCCGGCAATTTTGGGGAAAAAGCTCATCCGCACGGTGCCGTTCACGGGCATGGCCATGACCCAGATGAGCAGGGCCAGAAACAGGATCACCACCCCGTAGCGATAGCGCAACGCCAGGTCGATGGTGCGGGCGTAAATGCGCTGGTTGAACCAGTTCATGCCGCCGTCGGCACACCGTTGCAGTGTGCTCCACAAGCGGAGCAGCGGATGGCTGCCGGCCGCGCGCCGGGTGTTCAAATGCGACAGGTGGGCCGGCAGAATCAGTTTGGATTCAACCACTGACAAAATCAGGCACAGGGCCACAATCATGGCGAACTGGGCGTAGAGTTCCCCCAGCATACCCTCGATATTGGACAACGCCGCAAATGCCGCCACGGTGGTGAACACACCGAACAAGGTGGGCACTGCCACCTGCAAGGTGCCCTTGATGGTGTTGGCCAGGGTGTCGCCGTCGCGGGCGCGGGTGGCATAAACGCTTTCCCCCACCACCACCGCATCGTCCACCACAATGCCCAGGGCCATGATGAAACCGAAGGTGGTGAATTCGTTCAGGGTCAGGCCCAGGTGACCCATGAGGTAGAGGGTACCGAAAAAAATAAATGGCAGGCCTGCCGCCACCCAGAAGGCCACCGACAGGTTGAGGAACAGGGCCAGCAATACGAACACCAGGGCGATGCCACCGAGGGCGTTTTTCACCAGCAGATTGAGCCGGTCGTTGATAGACTCACTGCGATCGTACCAGGTGGTGAGCGCGACCCCTTCGGGCAGGGAACCGTCCTGCTGCCAGCGTGCTACCACCGCTTGCGCTGCCGCCACCGAATCGGAAATGTCGTCCTCGCTGCCGGCCACCACCTGCAGGGCCACGCTGCTGTGCTGATTGAAGCGCGATAGCACGGCATTGGTATCGTCGTAAGTGTCACGGATGCGGGCCACCTGGCCCAGTGTCACCTGGCTGCCGTCATTGCGGTTCAGCAGCGGTAAAGCGGCAAAATCCTGTGCCATATACGCCTGTTCGGAGGCCTGTAACTGCAGGTAGGTGCCCTCACTGCGCAGCAGGGCGGTCATGGTGGTGGAGGAGCCCCGGTTGATGGCGTCTTCCACCGTAGACAGGCTCAGGTCATAGGCCTGCAGTGCGCCTTCATCGATTTCGATGACCATCATGGGGTCCAGCCAGCCGGACAGGGTCACCTGGGAGATCTGGTCCTGTTCCAGCAGATCCGATTTCAGGTGGTCCGCCAGTTGTTGCAGGCTGTGTCGGTTGGTGTCGCCGTAAAATTGAATCCACAGGGCGTGTTCCTGCCGCTGTGCTTTGCTGATGACCGGCTTTTCCGCCTCTGCCGGGAAGGTGGAGATGGCATCCACCTTGGATTTCACGTCCTGCAACAGGGTTTCCAGGTCGTAGTCGGATTGCTTTTCCACGGTGACGGTGGTGCCCCGGCCGTTGGATTCACTGCTGATGGTTTTGATGCCGGTGACTCCTTCCAATGCGTCTTCAATCTTGATAGCCAGCCCTTCCTCAGAATCCTTGGCGGAACCGCTGTCGTAGGTGACGGACACCGTGATCTTGTTGGGCTCGACGCTGGGAAACGCCTCTTTCTGCAGATCGCCCACGCTGAATGCACCCAGGGCGATCACCAGAATCATCAGCAGGTTGGCGGCCACCGGATTGGCGGTGAACCAGCCGATGATGCCGCCGCCGACGGCGCGTGCGTTGCTCGCTTGGTTATCAGCCATGGTCTGCCTCCTTGCCAATGGGTTGCGCAGCGCGCGACGGTTGTGTTGCGTTTACCCGCATGCCCTGTAAATAGCTGTTGAGCGGGTGCACCAACACCTGCTGTTCCCCCTGGGACAAAGCCGCCGGTGGCTGCACGTAGATCCCCTCTTGATCGGAAAACAGCACCTGCGCCGGAAAGCTGGCCAGGGTGTTGTGTTCGGTGACATACCAGATTTCACTGCGTTGGCTGAGGGCCGTGGCCGGCAACCGCCAGAGCCCATCCTGGCCGGTACCGGACAGCGTGGCTTCCACAAAGGTGCCGGGCAGCAGGGCCGGCGTCTGTTCCAGGGGAGCGTCCACGCTGACCACCAGAGACCGCTGGCGGGTTGCTTCGTCCAGGTTGAGGGATCGCCGCAGAATTCGCCCCTGCCATTGGCCGCTGCCGTTAACCGCCTTGAGTGCGACCGTGCCGCTTTCGGGCAGGTTCTGCCATTGTTGCGGGCTCAGTTGCAGGGTGATTTCAACGCTGTCGCTGCTGTACAGGGTGGCCAGCTCCGTGCCCGCCTGAACCTGACTGCCGGGGGCCACCACCCGTTCCACCACCAGGGCATTGAACGGTGCCTTGACCCGGGTGCTGTCCAGGTCCCGCTGGGCGCTGGCCAGGGCAGTGCGACTTTGTTCCAGAGCGGCGCGGGCGGCGGCCAGTTGCGGTTGACGAAACACCAGCTCGGAATCCGGTTCGCCTTCCAGGCCGGCGGACTGCCATTCCGCCAGGGCCTGATCGCCTTCCCGTTCCTCTTCCAGCAGGCTCACCTGCGCACTGGCCAAATCTGAGCGGGCGCTGGCCAGGGACGCCTGATAATCGCGGTCATCCAGCTGCAGCAGAACCTCGCCCTGTTGCACCCGCTCACCGGTCTCCAGTTGGGGGGATAGTGCGACCACTTCGCCGCTGACCTGGGCTTCCAGAGTAAGTTGAAAGCGAGCCCGGGCGTTGCCATAAGCGGTGACGGTGGCCTGATAGTGGCCGCTGGTAACAGGAACGATCTCAACGCTGGCGGCGGTGTTCTCTGTCTGGCCCGGGGGCAGGGGGCGCTGCAGGTTGGTGTTCATGCGGGCGCCGTTGTACAGCACTACGCCCACGGTGACGAGCAGGGCACCGGCAACCACCAGCCATTGATTACGCTGTGTGTTCATAACGTTGATGCCTCTTTCATAGTGGTGAAGCCTCTTCAATACCAAGCCCCAGGGCCAGGCCCAGGTCGATGCGGTTACTTAAACGTTGGGCGATAACGGTGTCCAATTGAGTCTCCAGATCGTAGGTGTTGTCCTGCACCAGCAGCAGGTCCAGGATGCTGACCAGTCCGGTACGGTAACTGTTGCGATATTGGGCCAGGTTGTTACGGGCGCTGGTGAGGGCGGCCTCCAGGTGCTGCTGCTGGCGCGCCAGGCTGCGCTCCTGCCCCAGGGCGTTTTCCACCTCGGTGACCGCAGTGAGCAGGGTGTCGCGGTAGCTTTGGTACGCCTGCGCGCTGGTCAGGGCAGCGATCTCTGCGCTGGCCCGTAACTCGCCACCGCGATACAGGGGCTGGGTCAGTTGGCCCAGCACTGACCACAGTGGATCGGTGAGCAGGGCTGCCCGGGGCTGGCTGGCCGCATCGGTAAGCGCCGCCTGCAGGTTGATGCTGGGGAGCAGGTCTTTGTAGGCGGCTGAGGTGCGGTGGTCCGCGGCCGCCAGGGCCAGAAACGCTGCCTTCAGATCCGGGCGCCGTTGCAGGGTTTGCTCCGGCAGATCGGCCCAGGGCAGACTGGTGTCCGGGTATTCGGCCGGGAAGGCGAAGGGCTTTGAATCGGTGCGACCCACCAGGGCGCGCAGGCTGCGTTGGGCCTGGGCCAGTGCCTCCTCATTGGCCGCCAGGGTGGCGCGGGCACTGCTGATGGTGGTGCGGGCGCTGTCCAGGTCCTCGGCACTGCCCAGCCCATTGCGATAGCGCATCAGAATAAAGCGCTCGTTCTGTTCCAGGGTTTGCAGGCGTTGTTGCTGAATGCCGACGGCCCGTTGCGCTGCCGTCAGTTGCAGCCAGGCTTTCATCACTTCAGCGGCCAGGGTGTCCCGGGCAGATTGATAGAGTGCTTGTTGTTGCTCCACATCCAGCCGGGCCGCAGCGGTGCTGTCGCCAATCCGGTTCCACAGGTCCAGCTCCCAGCTCACCGTGAGGCTGCCACTGTATTGGCTGTCACCGGCCTGGCGGTCAGGGCCTTGCTCGCGGCTCCCGCTGAAGCCCAGGTCCACATCAGGCCGGCGTTGGGCGGCGGTCTGGGTCACCTCCTGCTGGCGGATTTGCAGGGTCAGCAACGTGTTCTGCAGGCCGGGATTGTGGTCATAGGCCTCACGGAGCAGGGCATCCAGGGCGTCATCCTGGATCAGTTGGTTCAGGTGCAGGTCCGCCGTACCTTCTAGCTGTTCCCATGCCGTGATCTGGGAGGGCAGTTCCCGGGCCTGTTGTTGCCAGTCCGGTTGGCTGGGTTGCAGGGCACAGCCCCCCAGCAGCAGGCCCAGGCTCACATAAAGAGGCCGGAAGCGCCGGAGGCCGCACAGCAGGAGCAATGATGGTGGATTGAGCATGACAAACAGACACCGCAGTTCAGAATTCCCCCCGAGAGTAGCCAGGCTGGCGTTAAGGCCGGGTTAACGGGGGGCGATTTGTGGTAGGATTGCGGCACATTTACAGTCTTCGAGTACGTGTCCAGCATGAACATCCAGCAAGCCATCAAGCAGGTTATTGAGCGTCAGGATCTGACGGAAAGCGAAATGTCGGAAGTGATGAACCAGATCATGACCGGGCAGGCCACCCCGGCCCAGATTGGTGGCTTCCTGATCGGTCTGTGCATGAAAGGCGAGACGGTGGACGAAATTACCGGCGCCGCCAAGGTGATGCGGTCCCTGGCCACGCCGGTGCAGGTGAATGCGGACAACCTGGTGGATACCTGCGGCACCGGGGGTGATGGCTCCAAAACGTTCAATATTTCCACCACGGTGGCGTTTGTTCTGGCCGCGGCGGGGGGCAAGGTGGCCAAGCATGGCAACCGCTCCGTCTCCAGCATCAGCGGCAGTGCCGACGTGCTGGAAGCGGCAGGGGTGCATCTGGGCCTGAATCCCCGGCAGGTGGCCCGTTGTGTGGAATCCATCGGTGTTGGCTTTATGTTTGCCCCGGCCCACCACAGCGCCATGAAGCATGCCATCGGCCCGCGCAAGGAAATGGGGGTGCGCACCATCTTCAATCTGTTGGGCCCCCTCACCAATCCGGCCGGTGCCCGACGCCAGGTGATGGGCGTGTACTCAAAACATTGGGTACGACCCATTGCCGAGGTGTTGCAGCGGCTGGGGTGTGATCATGTGTTGGTGGTGCATTCCGCTGATGGTATGGATGAGATCAGCATCGGCGCCGAAACCTTTGTGGCCGAAGCCACTCCCGCGGCGGTGAAAGAGTACAGTATTGCGCCGGAGGACTTTGGCCTGGAGCGGGCACCGCTATCCACCCTGGCGGTGAACAGCGTGGAAGAGAGCCTGGCCATGATCAAAGGGGTGTTGAACAAAGAGCCGGGGCCGGCGGCGGACATTGTGGCCCTGAATGCCGGTGCGGCCATCTATGTAGCCGGATTGGCGGATTCCATCAGTGAAGGGGTGGCGTTGGCACAAGATGCCATTGGCAGCGGCCTGGCTTCTGCCAAACTGGGGGAATTGGCCCAGCTCAGCAAAGTCTTTCAGCAGGAAAACGCGGGTGAATAAGCACATGAGTGAAACGCCCACCGTGTTGAAAAAAATCGTGGCCCGCAAGTGGGAAGAAATTGCGGAACGCAAGCCGCAACAATCAGAAGCCGCGCTGTTGCAGAAAATCCAGCAGGTGGATGCGGCGCGGGGTTTTGTTACCGCCATGGAACGGGCTCTGGCGGCCGGCCGTTCGGCAGTCATTGCCGAAGCCAAAAAAGCATCCCCCAGTAAGGGCGTTATTCGCGCGGCGTTTGATCCGGCGGCCATCGCCCGCTCCTATGAGGCAGGGGGTGCCGCCTGCTTGAGCGTGCTCACCGACCGCGACTTTTTCCAGGGCCATGAAGACTATTTGCAACAGGCGCGTGCGGCCTGTTCGTTACCGGTGATCCGCAAGGATTTTATTGTCGATCCCTATCAGGTGCTGGAAGCCCGCGCCATCGGCGCCGATTGTATTCTGTTGATTGCAGCCTGCCTGTCGGATCAGCAAATGCGTGAATTGTGTGCGGCTGCGGTGGACCTGGGCATGGACGTTTTGATCGAGGTCCACGACCGGCAGGAACTGGACCGTTCACTGCCACTGGAGCAAACCCTGGTGGGCATCAACAATCGTAACCTGCATACTTTTGACGTAAGTCTCAACACCACATTCGAACTGCTGCCGCACATACCTGGGCAGAGGATTGTTGTGACGGAAAGCGGTATACTGGGCCCGGACGACGTGGAGCAGATGCGCGCTCATGCGGTGAATGCGTTTCTCGTGGGGGAAACCTTCATGCGTGCTGAGCAGCCTGGTCAAAAGCTGAAGGAGTTGTTCTTTTAGCCTTATGGGTGTCTAAAACAGTACTTTGGGACGACGAGTAGCCATTGCTTGCAGATTAAAATATCGGTTTTCAGTGTATACTAAATCATTCTGTTGTTGATTCTGATCAGTCTCAAGTTAGGTCAATCTGATATCGTCACTGCGGAATAGTGACTCATAATAACGAATGAAATTGAAGAACGGGGAAAACTCATGCAATTAATCGCCATACTGGGAGTACTGGTCGCCGTGAATCTGGGCATCGTCTACGTCGGTTCCGAGGCCGTCAATGAAGGACAGCCTGAAGTGGAAGGGGTCGTGGAAGTGGAATCTGTTGATGCCGTTGAAGCACCTGCGGAACCCCAGTCAACCCCGGAAAGTGCACCTGAATCCGACGCCCAGTAAACAGCCAGGGTTGGACTGTTTAGTCAGCGAAAAGCTGTGAAATTGTGGTTAAAACCACGGAAATTGACGCTAGCACCACTGGTATATGAAGTGTTGATGGAGTATTTTGACTGCCATTGCCAAACCTCAAACGTTAGCCAATGTTCGCAGTATCGATAGGAGAAAATTATGGGACACGTGATCGCAATCTTTGGAACCCTGATTGCACTGAATCTTGGATTTGGTTTCTGGTTGTCCGAGCAAAACGATGTGGCGGAACCTGAAGAAGGCGTGGTCGAGGTGGAGGAAGTGCAGGCCGATCCGGTGGCAGCACCTCAGGCTGAAGATCAGTAAGTACCGCACCGACACCGGCACAAAAAACCCAACCTCAGGTTGGGTTTTTTTGTGCCCTCAATCCCGGTCGAAGGACCACAGGATGTCAAAGGCGTTGCTCTTGCCGCTGATCACTTCAGCATAGAGGTTTCTGCGGATTCGATATTTCAGGGTCAGGGTATTGACCGCTTCAAACATGCCCACGCCGTAGCGGATCATCAGGTCCGGCGTGATGTAACCACTCAAACCCACTTCGCTGCGATTCTCGGTGGACCCGGTGCTCAGGGTCAGGTCCTGGATGCCCAGTTTTTCCCCGGCTTTGCGGGTAAAGCCGCTGCGGGATTCCAGGGCCATGGACAATGCGGCTTCCGCCGCCACGCTGGATGAGTCGCCGGTGGGGTCCGTGTTGGGTGCGCGCCCGGTCACCAGGTAATGAAATTTTTCCTGCTCCGGCATATCCGGTATCGAGAAGATGCTGATGTCCGGGTTTTGCGCCCGGCCGGTGGCGCGTACTCCCACCACCACGTTGTCGCTGATGTTGTCGCGGGTAGCGGAGATGCGCAGCTGCGGATTTTCCAGATCATCAATGAAAATCAGATCCCCGTCGGTGATGGTGAGGGACTGGCCATAGGCCTGATAGGTGCCGTGCTCCAGGCGGATGATGCCTTTGGCCCGCAGCAGGTCGGATTGCTGTTGGCGAATGGTCATCTGCCCGGTGAGGTCGGTTTCCAGGCCATAGCCCTTAAAGCGCACATCATCCCCCAGGGTGAGCTTGAGTTTGGTGCTGATGCTCAGGTTGTCATGCTGTTCGGCGTCGTCATCCACGATGATGGTGTCGGAGGACACCGACACGGCGGTTTCCGGCAGGCTCTTCAAGTGAATGCGGGCCTTGGGCACAAAGACATCACCGGTGATATTGAGGGTGCGCGGGGTCAGGTTGAAATCAATGTCCGGCTTGATGTAAATCAGGATATTGTCGTCCGGCTGATAGGCCAGGGTGTCGGACTGAAAGCTCACTTTGCTCCACCACTCCTCCTGCTGCCAGTTGAACAGACCCTGCAGATGGCCGGGGTTCTTGTTGACAGTAAACGTGCCTTTCAACTCAGCAATCCGATCCTGGGTGCTGAGCTGGATGTCGATGTTTTTGATGGGCATCGGCAACATCGCGGTATCGATCTTGCCCTCTGACAGGCGGGCGCTGCCGCTAAGCAGTGGGGAGCGGGTGCTACCACCCAGCTGGAACCGGCCATTAATCACCCCGGCGATGTGGTCGCCGTCGTCGCCCAGTAACCACGGGGAAAACGGCGCCAGCGTAATTTGGCTCAGGCTCAAGGTTCCGCTCAGTAGCTGCTGTTCCAATGTCAGGCGGATATTGCCCTCGCTGCTGCCGGCGCTGGACGCCAGGGACCAGTCCAGCTGAACCTGATGTTCCGCCAGCCCCAGGTTGATGCTGGCGCGTTGGAAGGGGATGACCACCGGTTTCGGGTCCTGCTCAAACAGGGTGAGGGTGGCGTTGTCGCTGCCAAGGCTGGCGGTGACTTCCAGTTCCTCGGCCACCTGCAGTTGTCCGGTGAAGGCAATGTTGCCGTCCAGTTTCATGCCACTGGGTAGCCAGGGATTGAGCCAGGACAGATAGAGCTGCTCGCCCTTCAATTGCACCGGGCTGACTGCGTCACCGGAGACAGTGACCGGCTGTTGCAGGCACAGGGTTCCGGTTTCATAGCCATAGCAGAACGGTGCCACCTGCAACACCGGGCCAGGCTTTAACTCCAGCACCAGGGGTTGCAGCAGGGACCAGCGTTGGGGGGGCTCCAGATAGGCTACCTGCAACGCGCTGCGCCGGCAGTTTGCCTGCCACTGGTCCAGGTGGATCTGATCCCGCGTCAGCCTGAAGCCGGCATCGCAATTCAAATTGAAGCGGTTTCCTTCCTGCTCCTCCAGGTTCAGCGCCAGGCGGTGGCTTTGGGCATTGCCTTTAAGCCGCAGGTCCCCGCTCACCACCACCTGCTCGGCCACCCGCAGCTGCGTGAACTGCACATCAATCCTGTTGTCGTGTTCAGCCGCCAGTTGCCAGTCCACCTGGGCATTGGCCTGTTGCAGCTGCAGATCCTGATAGCTCAACGCCCGGGCTTGAACCGCACCGTCGATGGAGGGTTTTTCCAGCGTGCCTTGAAGGTGCAGTTGTGCATTGACGGCGCCTTTCAGATCGGGGAAAAACTGCTGGGTGTTGGGCAGTACCAGATCCAGCCGCAGGTCGCTGTCTCCCATCAGGTCGAGGCTGCCGTGGGCCAGGGCCCGGTTTTGATCCTGCACCACTTGTATCTGCTGCAGACTGATGCGGTTCTCGGACAGGCTCAGGTTGCCCGCCAGTTGCCAGGGGGTGTCAAACAGGGTGCCGCTCAATTGCTCCAGGCCAAGCTGCAGGCGGATGTCATCGTCAATGTAGGCGCCGGAATGCACGGCACTGCCGGTGACGTTCCCCTGTATTTCCGGGTAGAACTGCTCAAAGGCGACGCCGCTGAGCTGGCTGTTGGCCTGCCAGCTCAAGTGGGGTGTGAAGCTGACGGCACCCTGGGTCCGGATGCGCCCCTGCGGCAGATCAATACGCCATTCCTGCAACTGCAGTTCTTCAAAATCAAGGGTGCCCGACAGGGCAGTGTTCATGGGGGAGGGAAACAGGCTGCTGCTGAGGCTGCCTTCCGTTTCAACCGTAAGGCGGTTGAGGTCGCCGCGGCCAGAAAGCGTGCCCTGTTCCAGCGTGATTGGACCCTGTTCCAGCGGGTAGACAAACGGCGCGTTCAGGCGGGCAGCAAAGGACAGCGGCAAATCAGCGACCAGGGGCGACAGCTGCACGTCGACCGCGGCGCTCACTTCCCCCTCGGTGGTGGCGGTGATGGACAGGCGGTCCAGGTCACCCTGTGCGGCGGCGCTGAGTTGGGAGAACGGATAGAGTCCGGTGTCGCAGAGTATGTCCACCGTCAACGGATAGCGTCGGGTCAGGCGAATGGTGCCACTGCCGGACCACTGGCAGTATTCGTCCTCCAGTTCCAGGTCGCTGATACTGACCCGATGCAGAATGGCGTCTGCCGCCAGGGCAATACCGCGGGCCTCGTACAACGTCCCTGAGCTGTCCTCAACTCTGAGCATGCTGATGCCCAACAGGTCCAGGGTCACCGGTACCGGGATGGCGATCACCGGTAGCTCAATGGGTTTGTCGTCCTGCTCATCCGACTCAGAGTCAGCCACGATGATGGTCAGCGAGTCCAGCGTCAACGAGCGCACACAGACCTTCAATTGCCAGAGGCAACCGGGGCGAAGATGAATGTGGGTGTTCTGCAGGTCCACGGTCACGTCATCGTCCTGGTACAGAATGTCCAGCGCCAGACCCCGGGCCAGGGCACCTTCCCGATACTGCAGGCTGAGCTCCGGCACTTGGTCACTGACCTCATGCAGCAGGCGTTGTGTGAGCGCCGGGCTGTAACTGGCCCACAGCAGCAGGCCCAGCACCGTCAACAGCAGTGCCAGCAGGACCACCAGCCCCAGCAGCAGAGGACGACGCTTCATAACAGCATCCCCATGTAGATGTGCAGGCGGGGGGAGGATTTGTCTTCGCTGGTCACCGGCTTGGCGACGTCGAAAGAGAAGGTGCCGATGGGCAACACCCAGCGCAGGCCCACACCGGCACCGGAATGAAACGGCTCGTGGCTGGAAATGAAGGTGCGCCCGGTATCGGCAAACAGCGCCAGCTTCCATTCCTGATCCAGGCTGTAGCGGTATTCCATACTGAACACGTTGAGAAACTGGCCACCGGTGAGGTCGCCGGATTCATCCTCGGGCGAGATGGAGTTATAACGAAACCCCCGTACCGTCTGATCACCACCCGTGTAAAAGCGTTTCGACAGGGGCACGCTATAGAAGTCATCGGTCATGATACCGCCCAGCTCGAAACGGGTGGCCAGGCCGTGTTTCTCATTGAAATCCACTACATAGGATGCGCCAATGGCCGCAGACAGGAACAAGGTGTTTTCGGCGACCAGGGCGTTGAAACCCAGTGAGGTGTCCAGCCAGTATTTCAACACCGCGGTGGGGCGTTGTGGCTCGCCGAACAGCAGGCGCTCGATGTAGTGGTAGTTGGGCAACAGGTAGGTGACGGTCTCCGTCGGGTTATCCCCCTGGCGATAGCGTTCGTTTTCCAGGTTGATCCCCACGCTGTATTGCCAGAGTTTGCGTTGCGAGCGTTTCAGGGCGATACCGGTGGTCAGCACCGAGGATTCGCGGTCGGTGGTTTCTTCCCGTTTCCAGCCGGTGTCCAGGCTGAGGTAGCGCTCCAGCGGATGGGGCCAGGGAATGTGGTATTGCAGCGCCACTTCTTCGCCGATCTGGGACACCTGAATATTGCTGTAGATATCGTCCCCGCGACTGTTGACCTGGGAACGGGTCCACCCCACCTTGCCACGGGCGCCGGTGTCAGTGCCGTAACCCAGGCCGGTGGTGAACTGATCCTTGGGTTGGTCATCCAGTTCGATGACCAGGGTGGCTGCATTGGGCGGGTTGCGTTCCACGTCCACCACGGCATTGGAAAAATAGCCGGTGGTGAGCAGGTCTTCGTAAAGTTCACCGATCTTCTCGGCGCTGTAGTATTCCCCGATGCGAGTGTTGACCAGGGCGGCGGTGGTTTTGTCCGAGAGTTTGCTTCCGTTCACCCGAATGTCGACGATGCGGTAACGTTCACCGGGGTCCACATGCAGTACCACATTGGCCTGGCCCCGTTCCACATCCACCCGCAACTGGCTTTTGGCCCAGGTGGCGTCCAGATAGCCCTGCTGCCGCAATCCCAGTAGCAGTTCTTTTTTGTAGTTGTCGTAGACAGGGTGCTCAATGCGTTCCCCCGGCGGGAAGGGAGGCTGCTGCAGGAGTTTCTGTGTGCTGCGGCCGAGAACCCCCGGTGCCAGCGGCAGTTGGATATCCACCGCTCCCCAGACCACCGCGGGCCCCGGCTCGATGTCCAGGCGGACTGCCTGTTCGTTCCAGTGCATCCGAAGCGTTGGCTGGTAATAACCGAAGGGTTGCAGGCCTTTGGTGATGGCGGCAGTAAAGGCCCTCTCAATGGCTTCCTCATCGCCCGCGGGCAGGCGTTCAAAACGGGAAAGGTGCAGGCGCACGTTGTCCGCCAATGCACTGTCCAGCCCGTTGATCTGGTATTCCAGTTTGGCCCACGACAGGCTGGGTACCAGCAATAATCCCATCAGGAAAAAAAATGTAAACCGAGGCATCAGTGTCAAGCGTCGTCCGGGCTGATGCAGGAGGTAGCCGGTTGTCTGCAGGTGAATATGGCACGGCCCTGTGTTAATTGATATTCGGTCATCACCAAGGCCAAGTGGGCCAAAGTGGGTTTGTCCGCCTGCCATTTTAATGTTTGGCCGATAGCATGTACATGGAAGCCCGTTCCCGGGCCCGGACAATAACGAAATATAAAGAGGTGGGAATATGGAAAGGCGAATATGGCCAGCGCTGCAGCGATGGTTTGGGGTGGTGGCATTGACGTCGGCCTGTGTGCTGGCCAGTGGCTGCCATGATGATCTGCACGTGAAGGTCAAAAGCGGCGGCTGGCTAACGGGAAAATGGCATGATGGCGAGGCAGGCGGCGCCCGGGCGTTTCTGGGTATTCCCTATGCGCAGCCACCGATCGGGGAGTTGCGTTTTCAACCGCCAAAGCCTGCTGCGCGCTGGCACGGGGAATTGGACGCAACCGCGTTCGGGCCATCCTGCATGCAGAATCCCGGTGCGCTGTCCGCCAGCGGCGAGCTGAGTGAGGATTGCCTGACCTTGAACGTGTACAGCCCCGAGGACCCCCGTCATGGGTCGTTGCCGGTGATGGTGTTCATCCACGGTGGTGCGTTCGTGGCCGGTGGCAGCAACCAATACGACGGCTGGCGCCTGGCCCAGGAATACGGTGTGGTAGTAGTGACCCTCAACTATCGCCTGGGTGCCCTGGGCTTTTTGTCGCACCCGGAGCTGGACCAGGAAATGGGGGTGCCCCAATCCGGCAATATGGCCCTCAAGGATCAGCAGCTTGCTCTGCAATGGGTGCAGCAGAACATCGCGGCTTTTGGCGGAGATCCCAAACAGGTGACCTTGTTCGGTGAATCCGCCGGTTCCATGAGTACCTGTGTGCACATGGTCGCCCCCGGCAGCCAGCACCTGGCATCGCAGTTTATTATGGAAAGCGCAGTCTGCGTGGGGGGCTTGCCGGTGAACACCAAACAGCAGTCGGACAGCATCAGTGAGGCCCTGCTGCAAACCTTCTGTGGTGATGGGGAGGATCGGTTGACCTGCCTGCGTCAGGTTCCGGCGGAGGCGCTGGTGGCCTGGGGCGCGGATGCAGGCATTTTCGGTGCCGGCTGGTCTCCAACCGTGGTGCCGGACAGCAATATTCTGCCGGCGCAACCGGTGCAGTTGATCGCCAGCGGTCAATACAACCCGGGACCCATCATGGTGGGTACCAACCGCAATGAGTGGGGCTTGTTCCAACTCATCGGTGCGGCGCCGTCGGTGTCCACGATCGATGGATTCAATCAGTACATCGCCGCCACCTATCCGCCGCCGCTGGTGACACCGCTGCAGGCCCTCTACGCGCCGGCGAGCGATGAATTGGCCAACAGCAAGTTGGTGGAACTGATGACCGATCAGGTCTTCCGTTGCCCCACCCGCAACCTGGCGCGCCTGACCCAGGCCATGGGTTCTTCCGTTTGGCTCTACAGCTTTGATTTACCCCCGGCGTTTCATGCCATGGAATTGCCCTATGTGTTCGGTAACCCCAGTGCCACCCTGGCACCGGTATTGATCGAACCTGTGCGGGCCGCCATACAAGGGTACTGGAGCCAATTCGCTGTGGCCGGGGACCCCAATCTGGAAGGGCTTGTGGAGTGGCCCCAGTATGATGGCGCTGCGGATCTGAGCATCAGCCTGCAGGTGGACACAATCGTGGAGACGGGGTTGGCAGCCACCACCTGTGACTTCTGGGATTCCCTGATTCCCTGATTCCCTGATTCCACGAACAGTAGGTCCATAAACAGCAAGCCAAAAAAAAACCGGCCACCAGGGCCGGTTTTTTTATTGCCTGAAGAGCGGCTTACTGGGCCACGGTGGTGGTGAATTCCACCACGGGGCAGGACAGCTCACGCTTCAAGAGCGGGGTGCGGGAGCAGACTTCCACCGTATGGTTACCGGCCAGCAGTCGGCTCAGGTGGATCTCATCACGACGTTTCCAGATGGACCAGCCGCCGCCGTCAACCCGGTAACGGTACTCCAGCAGACCCAGGTCCGGGTTGGGGTTGAGACCGTCGATGTCGATGGTCACTTCACCGTTGTTCACGGTCACCGCTTTGGACGTCACTACACCATTGGCGTCCACGGACTCAACTTTCACGGTAACGTCCTCGGTCAGCACATCTTCCACGGTGGTTTCCGGCGCGGTTGCGGCCGCGGTAACGCTGACGGGAATCAGGTCACCGGCCAGGGACAGGTTGTTGTTGCCGGAACCGGCGATCCAGAAGTCGCGCATCAGCAGGGTGTGCTCATAGATACGGGGCAGGGGCACCACTTTCAGTTCTTCCGCCAGCCGTGGCATTACCGCCGGCATGAAGAAGTCCAGGGTGGAGTTGATGAAGCCCGGGGGCAGCACAATCATACCGGTGGCATCGGTTTTGGAGATGTAGATAGTGGGCAGCTGCTCGATACCAATGCTCAGGAAGCCGTCTTCGGTGGAGTTCACTTCGAAGGGCACCTCCAGGTTAAAGGTGACGCCGAACAGGGTGCGGTACTCGCCCCATTCTGCCTTGTACAGGTCGAACGTGAGCTTGACGTCATACCAGGCGAAGACACCGGCCACACCGTCTGATGGCATCAGTTTGATGTAGGGTGCCGAAGCCGGTTCGATGCGCATGCCAATCTGGTCGGCTTCATCGATTTCAGAATCCGCCGGAGTGTACACCGCAATACCGGCCGGTGTGGCGTTGGCGTAGAAGCCGGGGCTGATGTCCATGGTGGTCACGCCCGCTTCGTGGGCCGCATGCAGGGCCTGGTTGATCACGTTGGAGGAGATGGAGGCACCGAAGTGGAACGGGATGCCGTCCGGGGTGGTGGAGCCCAGGCTGGGGGTTTCACCCTCTACGTACAGGGAACCCAGGGAACCGGGGATACCGGCCGGAGGATTCGGAGCCCAGATGCGGGTGCCCAGATCCACGCTGATACCGTTGCCGAAAGAATCCAGGTAGGTAGGCAGTGCCCGGATCATCAGTTCTTCGCCATCGTCCAGGGTCACCAGTTGCAGGGTGATGGGAATGTCCTTGATGAAGTCGGACACGATGGGGATGATGATTTTTTCCAGAATGGTGATGAACAGATCTTCAAACAGCGGCGCGATGATGTTAACCACAGCACTGGTGAGCATGTCGATGAAGTTCAGAATGTTGGGAGTGTTGTGCAGGTCGATGGCGATCGCAGAGTGGTCCACGGTGGTGCTGGAGAGGGAAATGTCCAGATCCGAGTTCAGGATATCCAGCAGCAGGTCGGTGCCCACATAGAGCTCGTCCATCTGAATGGTGGCGCCGGAGTTCCAGTCCACCGGAATGAACAGAATCCACACCCGGCCGCTCAGGCTCACGCCCAGCTCAAAATTCTGGGTGTAGAGGGAGGTATCGATTTTCTCGTCGTCCTGCACATCCAGGCCGATGTCGATGTTGTCCAGATTCAGGGAAGTGACGGTCAGGTTCAGGTCGAAAATGCCGGCATCCAGCAGTTCGATGGTGCCGATGTTGTCAACGATTTCCTGGAAGTCCGCTTTGGCCAGCTCGCCTTCCAGTACATTCACCAGGAAGTCCAGACCACCCTGGTTGAGGCGGGCCGCGATGCCGTTGAATTCGTTATCGCCGCGGGCGATCTCGGTGGTTTTGGTATGACCGAAACCGTCCAGTGCCACAAAGGTGTTGAAGGGCTGATCCACAAATGAGGTGGTGAAGGCGTTCCCGGCCCCCAGCTCAACTGCCACGCCGTCGAGGGTCAGGCTTTCCACCCCGGCGGGATCGGACACATAACCGGTTACCGTGAGCGCATCACGGTCGGTATCCAGGATATGGATTTCCGGCCCTTCGGTATCGTAATAGAACGCCACCTGCTTGATCTGGTTGTAGGCCGTGACGCGGAGAATGTTGCGGCCGGAAAAAACGTGATCCGCCAGCAGGGCGCCATCGGCACTGGCGTTGACGTCAGTGACAGTGAACAGGTCGGTTACGTCTGCCGTGTTCAACTGGATCGCAAGATCCGTCGGGCCAGCACTGCCGGTAAAGGCGATCTGGAACGTCACGGGTTTTTCAATGGAAACAGAGTTGTTGGTGGGAGTTACAATATTGGCCTGGTCACAGGCAGCCAGCCCCAATACTGCTATTAACAGCAGCATGCGTTTTAAAATGATCACGATGTGCGCCTCGATACGTTTTTTAAGTTGGAATAGTTATTAACGTTCTTGTTATTGCAGTGCTTTTGCATGGTGATTGGGTGTTGCACCAAGCGCTGCAGGCAATCCAAAACCTGACTTCCAAGGATACCTAGGGGCAATCGTACTAGATTGGAGCGAACAGTAAATAGTCTTTTTGTATATTGATAAGCCTATAATCCGGGAGCCATAGAGGACTGTAACCGGGGGCAAAAAGGAGCAGGCACGGTGCCAGAACCAATTTCTGTCCCTAAGCCCCTGACACTCGGGCGCCTGAGACAAAAATCGCAATATATATACCCGTATCAGACCGGGAGCGTATCAATCCATCGCCATGTTACAGTATGTAAGAACCTACCCTTGGAAAGACGTGATAACGTCCTGGGTGATAACTGGGTGATAAAGAGGAGAACCCAATGGATAGACAAACCGAAATTGAAGCCGCCGTGTTTCGGCGCCTGCTGCAGCACCTGGACGAGAACAAACAGGTGCAGAACATTGAGCTGATGAATCTGGCCGGGTTCTGTCGCAACTGCCTGTCCAAATGGATGGTGACAGCGGCCCAGGAGCAAGGTGTAGAGTTGGATTACGCTGCAGCCCGGGAACAGGTGTACGGTATGCCGTATGACGAGTGGAAAGCCAAATTCCAGACCGAGGCCACCCCGGAGCAACTGGCAAAATTCAATAACACACCTTCGAAATAAGCGGGGCGGGCATGAATCGACGACAATTCCTGGCATTGGGTGGAGTAGCCGGAGCGGCGTTGGTGACGGCGTCGAGCCTGTCCCGTGCCCAGGTGGCAGCACCTCGGGTTGCCCCCCTCACGGTGGCGGCAGCCCTGGCGCAATTGGACCAATTGCAACAAGGCCCGGTGCAGAAAGCAGGCAGCTGGAACCTGTTCCAGGTTTACACCCATCTGGCGCAGAGTGTCGAATACTCCATGACCGGATATCCGGAGGCCAAGTCCTGGTTGTTCCAGAACACCGTGGGAAGCCTGGCCTTTGTGGTGTTTGCCGGGAAAGGCTCCATGAACCACGCCCTGGATGAAGCCATTCCTGGCGCCCCGGCGCTGGCGATGGAAGGTGACCCGGAACAGGGGTTGCAGCGCTTGCGGCAGTCCCTGCTCGCGTTCGAGGATTTTGATGGTCCACTGCAACCCCATTTCGCCTATGGGGCGCTCAGCAAGGCAGAGTATGAACAAGCTCATGTGATGCACCTGAACAATCATCTGGAAGAGTTCCAGCTGGTGTGAGGTGCGACCTCAGTCTGGATAGCGGCTGCGGAACGCTGAGAATTCCTCCAGGTTATCCAGCAGGATGTCCACCAGGGCCGGGTCAAATTTGGTGCCGGACAGGCGCCGGATTTCGGCTTCAATCTGGTCCATGGGCCAGGCGTCCTTGTAACAGCGCCGGCTACCCAGGGCGTCGAATACATCCGCCAGGGCGGTGATGCGGCCTGCAATCTGGATGCGCTCTCCGGCCAGGCCGTTGGGGTAGCCTGATCCATCCCAGTTTTCATGATGTTCCCGGGCAATGCTGGCCGCCAATTCCAATAGCGGCTTGTTGGTGCTGTTCAGCATTTCATAGCCCACGTGGGCGTGGGTCTTCATGGTCTCCCATTCGTCCTCTTCCAGGGCTCCAGGCTTGTTTAATATGCGATCGGGGATGGCGATTTTTCCAATGTCGTGGAGCGGCGATGCCAGCTTGATGTTGGTGGCATGCTGCTCTTCCAGCCCGTACTTCTTGGCCAGCAATTCGGAGATCAGGGCCACCCGCTTGACGTGCCCACCGGTTTCCTTGGAGCGTTTTTCCACGGCTTCCCCCAGGCGATAGATCAGTTCCCGCTGGGTGGCCTCGATTTCCTGGTGCAGGTTGCGGTTCTCCAGGGCAATGGCCACATTGTTGGAGTAAATCTCCAGCAGATGCAGTTCCAGTTGGCTGAGGTTGTTACCGGGGCAAACATACAGTAGATGTTCATTACCCTGTTTGGTGACAAAGTAGCCAAAGAACGCGTTGTTGATTTGTATGCTTTTGCGCGCTGCCAGGGCCTCATCAAAGCCGCGCCGGATTTCCTCCGGGATTTCCTTATGGGTGGCGTCAGACATGGTTGCCGCCAGGTTGCCCGTGGTGGCGATCACCTCGTAGTGATCGGCGTTTTTACCGTGGCTGGCGGCCATGGCCCGCACCGCCGAGGCGTAGATGGAATCATGATTGGTGTAGAGCAGGTTGCTGATCTGCTGCAGCACCGCGGACGCGAAGGAGCCCATGGAGAAGTTCTGATAGATGGTGGAGGTTGCCTCGATTACCCGTTCCAGGCCGCGCCGGCTTTGCTCGATGGTGATGATATCCCGGTATGAGCGCAGGGCGGCGTACACCAGGGTTTTCATCTTGATGTCGGTGAGCTCGGTTTTGTCCTTGTAGTCATTGATGTCGTAGTCCTCAATCACCTGGTGCTCCGGGGCCTGTCCGGGCTGCCCGGTGCGCAATACCAGACGGGTGTGGAGGTTGCCCAGCTGGCGCCGGATCCAGTCCACCAGGTCCAGGCCAGCATGATCCGTTTCCATCACCACGTCCACCAGGGCCAGGGCAATGTCCGGTTGCTGCTGGAAAACGGTTTTTGCCTCAGCGGCGGAATGGGCGTGAAAAAAATGCAGGGGGCGTTTGTCAAAGCGGATCTTGCCGAGCACCAACCTGGAAACTTTGTGAACTTCCTCCTCATCGTCAATGATGAGTATATTCCAGGGGCGGATGGGAAGTTCTTCCGGGGTGTCGGCGCCTGGGGCAGCATCATCCTCTGCAAAAAGCAGGCTGTCGTCCGTCATACTTAAATCCTTTTAGGCTGAACGCCATCGCTGATTATATTATGAAGAATAGACTCAATGCAGGAACCAACCAGCCCTTCAGTCTATAATCGACAAGATATCCTGCCACCAATCACGGATGAGGGCGAATGACCAGGATTGCAAAAGGCGATGTACGACAACCTTAGACGCAGATCGGGTATCTTCTTGCTGCGCATGGCGGGGGGGCTGTTGGCGGCCATCCTGGCATCCCCAGTGGGGGCGCAATCCATTGAAAGTGCTGCATATAACCAAGTTCAGGCTGCTTATATCTATAAGATTGCCAGCTACGTAACCTGGCCGGATCCTGTGGGTGAGCCATCGTTCACCATCTGCATTATCGAGCAGGGCCAGGTATTGGCGGAGGTATTGCGACAGGCCACCGCTCGCCGCAACATCCAGCAGATGCCGGTCAGTGTGCTCAGTTTCTCCGGTCATTCGCCGCCCGCCGCTGCCACCGAGTTCAAGCACTGCCAGCTCGTTTATCTGTACCAGCCACCAGCCGCCAAGACCCTGGCAGGGTTGCAGCGCCTGGTGCAGGATGATGCTTCTGTGTTGTGGATAACGTCCCCGGAGGTGGAGGCGGACAGTCATGCTTTGTTTGCACTGGAAATTGAGGGGGGGCGCATGGTGATTTACATCAACCGTGAGCGCCTCTCGGTATCCGACCTGGTGGTGGCGGCGCCATTGCTCTCTGTGGCCAGGCCGAGGTGAGTCATGGGTAAGCTCACCTTCGGTCAGAAAATTTTCTTCTCGATCCTGAGCGTCGCGTTTCTCTGTGTCATGCTGATCAGCCTGCCCAGCCTGATGAACACCGCCAAACACTTCATGCAGATTGCCAGTGATCAGGCGCGCACAGATACTCTGATGCTGGCCACCATGGTAGAGCCTGCGCTGGTGTTTGAACGGGAGGACATGGCGCAGGGGATTCTGGAAATTCTGCAGCAATCTCCACAGGTGAGTTCGGCCACGGTCTATGCGCTCAACCCCCTGGACGGTAGTCTGAGTACCTTCGCCCGCTATGGGGATGCCGAAGCCGTGCCCCAGACGGAGCTGGTGCAGTCCGGTACTACCCACATTGCCCGTGTCGGCAGCCATCTGGTGGCGGTGACACCGGTGACGTCGTCCGGGGAAATCATCGGCTACATTCGGCTGGTGGCATCACTGGCCAACATCAACCAGCACTTCCGGCAAACGTTGCTCTATGTGGGGATTGCCGGCGGGGTAGCCTTGTTGGTGGCGGGTTATCTGGCGGTAGCCTCCCGGCGCACCATCGTTCGCCCCATCAAGGATCTGAATGCGGTCAGCCGTCTGGTGGCGGAAACCAAGGATTATGGTAAACGCGCCACGGTGGAATCCCAGGATGAAGTGGGGGACCTGATCATGTCCTTCAATTCCATGCTGGATGTGCTGCAGGAATATGATCTGGCGCGTTGGGAGAAAGAACAGGAGATCCTGCAACTGAACCAGGATCTGGAGCGGAAAGTGAATGAGCGCACCTTGGAGCTGCAGCAAAGCATGACGGTGCTGAGCGATACAGTGGAGAATCTGCGGGCAACCCAGGGCAAGCTGGTGGAACAGGAGAAAATGGCGTCTTTGGGCAGTTTGGTGGCGGGGGTGGCCCACGAGATCAACACGCCCATCGGCGTCGGTATCACCGCATCCTCGCACCTGGCCCAGTCGTTTCGGGAGCTCAGCGAAAAATTTGAATCCGGGAGCCTCACCAAACGGGATTTTGCCGAGGCCATGGGGGAAATGAAAGAAACCGTGCAGATGATCAGTAAGAATCTGGAACGGTCTGCAGCGCTGGTGAAAAGCTTCAAAATGGTGGCGGTGGATCAATCCACGGATGATGTGCGGGCGTTCGACGTGAAGGAATACTTCGACAGTGTTCTGATGTCGTTAAACCCCAAACTGAAGCGGACCCGGCACCGGGTGCGGTTGGAGGTTCCGGACGACCTCACCATCGTGAGTTCACCCGGCGCGTTGTCGCAGATCATTACCAACCTGGTGATGAATTCGCTGCTGCACGGCTTTGAGGGGATGGATTCCGGCGAGATCACCATGCGGGTACATCGGGATCAGGACGGACTGGTGTTTGATTATTTTGATAACGGCAGAGGGATTGCTGAAAGCATCCGTGACCGGATCTTCGACCCCTTTGTGACCACAGCCCGCAGCAAGGGCGGCAGTGGTCTGGGGACCCATATACTCTATAATCTGGTAACACAGGTGCTGTCGGGTACGGTGGTTCTGCTCAGTGACACCGCACCGGGCGTGCATTTCCGTATCAGTATTCCGCTGACGGCACCGGGTGAAACCGACAATGTGGCAACGGCAGGTGTAGGCTGATGGTGGCGTCCAGTCCTAATTGGGATTCGCCTTTGTTCGCGGATGATGACGATGACACTCCGGCTGAGGATCGAAAGACGCCTCACTGGAAAGTGTTGATTGTGGATGACGAAGAGGACGTGCTGGCGGTGACCAAGCTGGTGTTCGCGTCGTTTTCTTTCCAGGGTCATTCCATCCAGATACTGACAGCCCGTTCGGCCTCTGAAGCCCGCGATGTTCTGCAGGAGCACCACGACATTGCGGTGGCGTTCATCGATGTGGTGATGGAGGCGGACGATTCCGGCCTGGAGCTGGTACGCCATATTCGCGAGGTGCTGCACAACGATGAAATCCAATTGGTCCTGCGCACCGGGCAGCCGGGCTATGCGCCCGAGATGAAAGTCATTCTGGAATACGGCATCAATGATTACCGCACCAAAACCGAGTTGGATAACGTAAAACTGCTGTCCTGCCTGGTGGCGGGATTGCGCAACTATCATAATGTGGTAACAGCCCGGCGGGCGGTCTCCAGGGAGGAGGTTGCCGCTCAATTGAATCGGGCCAAGAGTCTGTTCTTCGCCCAGATGAGCCATGATTTGCGTACGCCCCTCAACAGTGTTCTCGGTTTCTGCCAGTTACTGGAAACCAGCACACTGGATGACGAGCAGTCGGAGCAGGTGCGTATGATCCGCGATTCCGGCCATCACCTGCTGGCATTGGTGAATGACATTCTGGATCTGTCGAAAGGGGAAGCGGGTAAAATCCAGTTGGAAGCTATCCCGTTTTCCTTGCCGGCATTGGTGCAGGATACGGTCACTTTTTTAATGCCCCAGGTGCAATCCGGTGTGGTGTTCGACCTGGATATTGATGACTCGGTGCCGCACTGGCTGGAAGGTGACCCGGTGCGGGTGCGTCAGATCCTGTATAACCTGTTGAGCAATGCCTTCAAGTTTACCGCCCGCGGCCGGGTGCGCTTGGGCGTGCGCGGGCTGCCCGGTACGGCCACCGGTTGTCGCCGTGTTCAGCTGCGGGTGGAGGACACCGGCAGCGGCATTCCGCCTGCGAGCATGGATCACCTGTTTGATGTCTATGAGCAGGCGGATGCATCGGTCAATCGTTCCCACGGCGGCACCGGGCTGGGGCTGCATATCTGCAAGCAACTGGCAGAGCTGATGCAAGGATCAATCAGCGTTACCAGTGAGTTGGGTAAGGGCTCCACGTTCTGCGTGGAGTTGTGTCTGGCCGCGGCGGTGGATCAGCCGGCCCCGAATCTGGAACCGGTGCAGCTGCAACCGGCCTCTCATTTTGCCCACATCCTGGTGGTGGACGATGATCGGGTGAACCGGATGTTGCTGCAGAAAATGCTGGAACGCCGGGGCTTGCAGGTCACGTGCGTGGAGAGCGGAGCCCAGGCCCTGGCCAGTGCGCGGAGCAGCCGTTTTGATCTGGTGCTGATGGACTGTCAGATGCCAGGGTTGAGCGGGATGGAGACCACCCGTCGCCTGCGCTTGCTGGATGGGTATTCCAAGGTGCCGATCCTGGCGCTGACCGGCAACGGCCGTGACGAGATGGCAGAATGTTTCAAGGCGGGAATGAACGATTTCATGTCCAAACCCCTGGACATGGATGGACTCAATTCCATGGTGGCCAAATGGCTGGGGCTCCGCACCATGCTGAAATGAAGCGGATCAGCCTGATTGAATCCAACAAAAAAAGGGCCCCGTTTGAGGAGGCCCTTTTTTGATTCGCCGGGTTGAATGCGGCTTATTTGGCAACAGCGTCCACGGCTTTCTGAATGGCTGCCTTGGCTTCTTCAGAGCCGGCCCAACCATCCACCTTCACCCACTTGCCGGGTTCCAGATCTTTATAATTTTCAAAGAAATGCTCGATCTGCTTGATCAGCAGTTCCGGCAGATCGGAATACTCTTTCACGTCTTTGTAGAGCACGGTCAGCTTGTCGTGGGGCACCGCCAGGATCTTGGCATCAGAGCCGGCTTCGTCGGACATGTTCAGCACGCCAACCGGACGGGCACGAATCACTGAGCCGGGAACCACTGGATAGGGGGTCACTACCAGTACGTCCAGCGGGTCGCCGTCTTCGCCCAGGCTGTTGGGAACATAGCCGTAGTTGGCGGGATAGAACATGGGGGTGGCCATGAATCGGTCAACAAACACGCAATCGCTGTCTTTGTCGATCTCATATTTGATCGGGGTGCTGTTGGCGGGGATTTCGATGGCGACGTAGATCTCGTTGGGAATGTCTTTCCCGGCAGGAACGGAATTAAAGCCCATGATTAAACCTTTGTGTCTGTAGGGTGAATGGATAGGTCGAAAAAGTCGGCGCATTATACCCGAAGGCCCCGCCTGCGCCTAGTTGGACTATGGTCGCAGCGGAGCCGGCCCCTGCCCCTGTCTCTGTCCTGTCCCTGGCCCTACGCAGTTTAGGGGGGTGCCGCCACAACGTGAAATTTGTAATATGGCGGCGGTTGGATTTCGGGGAGAATTCAGTGGCAGCGATGGCCTCCATCATCTTGTTAAGCCTATCAGTGCTGGGCCTGTGGTGGGCAGTGGACTCCAGGGCTCACCGGCAGCGGTTGCCGTGGTTGTCGCTGCCGGCGGTGCTGGGGTTGGCTTTGCTGTTGTGGTCCGGGGGCTTGGCCCCGGGCCTGGGGGCGTTACTGTTCGCGCTGGTGGTGTTGATGGTGGCGCAGCTGCGGTGGCCAACAGGGGCCGGGCTTCGCTGGCTGGTCTGGCTGGTACCGGTACTGGGGGTGCTGGCGGCGCTGCAGGTGATTCCCGGTGGGCAACGGATTTCTCTCTACGGTGAGTGGATTGACGTCAACTGGGTGAAGGGCATGGTGTCGGTTCCGCTGCTGTTGTTACTGTACCAGCGCCAAGGCAGTGTGGGCTGGCCCTATGGCGGCGGCCCCGTGGAATGGCAGCGCTGGTTGTTGATTGCACCCTTTGTTCCGTTCATGTTGCTGGTGGGCTGGGCCGCCGGGTACGCCTACGAATTCAAATTCAGTGAACGCACCCTGTTCTTCCTGTACGGCAATCTGGTGTGCACGGTCGTGGCCGAAGAGGTGTTATTCCGGGGCTTGCTCCAGGCGGGATTGATGCAGTGGCTGCAAGGCCGGGCAACAGGATACTCCTGGATCGCCATCCCCCTGGTCAGCGTCCTGTTTGGCGTCGCGCACCTGGGTGGCGGAGCGCAGTACGCGCTGCTGGCCACCCTGGCCGGTGCCTTATATGGCACAGCCTATCACCTTACGGGCCGCTTAAGTGGCGCGGTGCTGACACACCTGGGGGTCAATGTGGGGCATTTTGTGTTTCTGCAATATGCGTCGTAAGCGGGGATAAACTGTTGAGCAGGGGGCGGGAGATGCCGTGTTCCACCAGTAGCCGCGACACCCGCGTCACGATGTCTGACTGATAGGCCTTTTCATAGTGAACGTCGAGCACATAGGATTTGGCGCGGATCTGAATGGCCAGGCGTTCTGCCACCACCACTTCGTTGATGGCAAAGGTCACCGGTTTTTTCAGATAGACAAAGCGGCTGGTGACGATGGCTTCATGGATCAGCTGTTGGGCCAGCTCCAGGTCGGCATCCAGCGCCAGGTGAAAGTCACAGACCACCATCATGTCCAGGGCGCCAGCATTGCCGGAGGACACCACCTCGGTGATGAAGCGGCTGTTGGGAATGGTCACCAGGTTGTCGTCCAGGGTGCTGAGTCGCACTGAGCGCAGGCCGATGCTGACGATCTCGCCGTAGGTGTCGCCAAAGCTGACCCGGTCCCCCACCTGGAAGGGGCGATCGAACAACAGGATCAACCCGGCAATGATGGAGGCGGCCACATCTTTCAGGGCAAAGCCCACCGCCACTGCGGCACTGCCGCCCAACGCCAGCAGCATTTCGGCAGGGGGCTGCAGGATACCCACGATCATCCAATAGGCGCCACCGAAGTACCACAGAAAGGTGAGCAGGGTGGAGGTCTGCAAAATCAGAAAACGCCGGGTGGGGATTTTCTCCATCAGCTTTTGGCTGAAGCGGCGCACCAGGCTGTTCACCATCCACAGAAAAATGGCAGCGGCCACCAGCATGAAAATCCGGCTGAAATCCAGCAATTCACCGAAGGCGGCTAATTCTTCCAGGGTTGCGTTGTCCATAGATCAGATATCCCACAACAGGTTTTTACTGGCCAGGAACGCACTGAGGGTGCCCTGCCAGCTGGGTTGAATCCGGTAGCGCTTGTTGTCATCTCGCCATAACAGTCCTAGGTTGAGCCCCTGCTTCAGGGCGTGGCGGACAATCGCATCCGGAAAATGGGTCACCAGGATCAGCTCCTCGCTGCTGAGTGACTTGTGGATCACAATGGCGGCAAACACAAAACACAGGTCGTCTTTCAGCGGCTTGAGGGCATTGCTGTTGGGCTTGGTGGGTACACCCAGATCCACCACTTTATCTTTGGTGCGGGCCGCATCCAGCCACAGGTGAATGGCCACCTGGGGAATGCCGCCGCTCTGCTCCCACAGAATGTTGAAGACCCGCGAATTGGCGGCCCGGACGCTGCTGGATTCGCTGCCGGCTGAAGCCGAGAGCAATAACTCATCGTAGCGGATGCGACGGCGGCTGCCCTGATGTCGGGACAGGATCAGCTTGCGGATGTCAGAAGGAGACCACTTGGGCATTTTGAACACCTGGCTGAAACGCAGCTCCCGGTTGAAGACACAGCTCAGATAGGTCCAGCTGGGGGCATGCATGACCACCACCCAGAAGATGTTCTGCAGGTGGGCGTTGAGACATTGATTCAGGGCCCGATAGGCGTCCAGGCAGCCCACCTCGGACAGGAACAGATTGTGGGTGTTGTCCAGCACCACAATTTGAGGCTCCATGTCAGCATCCAGTTTCACCAGTTCTGCCACGTTGTCCAGTTCCGGAATACACAGATGCTGGGCAATCAGGGGTAGCACGGCGTCCGGGTCAGTGGTTTTGGCGGGAATGTTCAACACGCTGATGGGGGTGTCCTTCCAGGCGTTGCTCAGGCGGTTGATCAGGGCGGTTTTGCCGCTCCCCTGGTCACCCACGACCAGCAACACGTTGTCGTCCGTTTTCTCCTTGTGCCAGTTCAGGATTGGCTGCAGGACCGTGTTGATGTTATAGGCCTCCACCCAGGCTTTGTTATTGCAGCGCATCCAGTCCGAATAGCTGGCGTCCGGTAACGCTTCGTCTTCATCTTCCTGCTCATCCTCCTTGGCTTCGGCGGCCAGCCGGATGCGAATCATCTTTACCGACACTGAGCGGTAGGTATCAAAGATCAACAGCTTCTGGTGCAGGTGAACCACGATGTCCGCGATGTGGGCGGTCACCAGCAGCAGTGGCCACGCCGGCATCATCCACCAGCGCTGGGCAGCCTTCGGGTCCAGTTTTTTGCTGGTGCCCTTGCCAGCCGCGTACAGCAGGAAGCGGGCAACCGGTTCGCGGTAGCGCAACATGAGCCACAACAAGGTGAGCCACAACAGCAGGCCGATGAGGATGATCACAAAGAACATCAGGTAACCGCCGCCGGTGCCTTTCACCAGAATCCAGGCCAGAATGCCCAGCAACACCAGCCAGGAAACACGTTGCGCATCCTGGGTCTGTTGGCTGGCGGTATGGCTGGAAACGAACTGGCCGGAACGGGTGAAGGTGCGGGCGATCAGCCATTCCATGATCACCCGCACGGCACGGAAGGTGGCGTACAGGCTGCCAACGGGGGCCAGCCAGTTGAGAATGATCCAGCTGTCCGGCAGAAACTCTGCAATCACGTTGGCGCCCACGAACACCACAAACCAGGGCGCATTGGGCTTGATGAACCACAGCACTGCCGCGTTGAACTGGATCAGCCCCCGGTGTTGCAGGCTGCTCAGCAAGCGCTGTTGGGCCTGTGACAGCAACTGGGGTGCCATGGTGGCCAGTTTCAGCAACGCCGACATGATGGCCAGCAGCGCCAGGGCCTGCAGGAACCAGCTGGACAGGGTTTCCCCCCGCTTGTCCTGTCTTACCGCCCGCCGGTAGTCACGGATAAAGGGGCGGGTGATGGCATCCACCAGGTTGGTGGGCGCGCTGTGGATTTCGGTGACCAGTTGTTGCCAGAAGCGGCCGGGGTGGCTCATCTCCCTGAAGAAATTGATCCAGCCCTGGGACCAGATGTGCTGGTTGCGCCATTTGCCGGACTCCCGCACCAAGGCCCGGTGCGCTTCTTCCAGTACCTCAACCCAGTCCAGCACGACAGACTGCTGGGTGTTGTCGTCCACGCTAATGTTCCAATTGATACCCAAGTGTGGACTGGGGACTTTCAGCGTGTTGCTCCACACTTCGTTAAAGGTGATCCCCTGGGGTTGGGCGCTCACCAGTTGCGCCAACCAGATGCGGGTGGAGCTGCGCCAGTACCCGATCCAGTCGTGAATCTCCTGGTTCAGGGTCTGGATGGCTTCATCTTGCGGTCGCGATTTGGCCCATTCCTGGACCTGGGATTCCAGCTGGTACAGGTTCTGCCATTGGATGATTTCCCGCACCAGGGCCAGGCGGGAATTGCGCGGCAGTTGGTACAGGTGCAGCAGGTGCTGGTTGATGACCTGTTCCAGGCCATGAATCTGTTTGGCCTGGCCCTCCCAGCGCTGGGCCTGCCGGGGGCAGGATTCGAAGCCCTCGGGCACTGACTGGGTGATCTGCTGTGCGTGCCCCAACTGTTGTCGCAGGCTGCGCTCAGCTTTCAACACCTCCAGGGTGACGTCCAGGGACACATCCACCACATTCGCCAGCACAAAGCTGTCCTTGATTTGCCCCTGCAGCAGCTCATCCAGGGCTTCCCGCTGCTGTTCCAGTTGGCTGAGTTGGCGCTCCTGGCGAGTCAGCTGGGGCTCAAGGGCATCGCAGTTTGCGAAGCCAAGACTGCTGATCAGGAATAATGGCACCGCCAGCAGGGCGAGGAATCGGGCATTCATTGTGTTCGTTGGGGGCCTCGGGTGTGATGTCTCTTGTGTATTTTAATTGTGACTTTATATCACGTCCGTGCGTCTAAACGCCAAGTGCTTGATACAGGTATGATAGACTCCAGAGCAACGGCGGGCAGGTATAGCAGAATATGAAAGAAGAACAGCAGAATTCTCCGGACATTCAACACGATGATGTTCAGGAGTGGTTGAAGCAGGCGTCAGAGACTCAGGGCCAGGCGTTTGACCCGGACCAGTCCCTGCGCAAGGTGCTGTCCCACGCCAAGCAGCAGACTGCTACCCGGGATGTGATGACGTTCTTTATGAGTTGGTTCTGGATGTTGTTCAGCGGCTTTGGTGCGTCTCTTTACGGCGCCAGCCGCCGGCGCCATCCTGCCCGTCCGGCGGCCCGCCGGCGTCCGCCCGGCCGCGAGCGGCGCCCGGCACCACCGTCCGACTCTTAGTGCTACCGCTTTTAGTGACCCAGTTTTTTATTCGTAAACCCAAGTAATGGATCAGGGGGAATCTTCCGTGGACATCGAGCAATGGACCCAGAATATCGTTAACTCCACCGCCAGTTTCTGGAACAAAATAGCTGCATTCCTGCCGAATCTGGCGGCCACCATCGTGATCCTGGTGGTGGGCATCGTGCTGGCCAAGTTGCTTTCCCGGTGGTCCGCCAAGCTGCTGGGCAAGGTGGGGTTGGACAGTCTGTGCCAGCGCATCGGCCTGACCGAGTCCATGGCCAAAGCCGGGATGGAGAAAGCCCCCAGTGAGCTGCTGGGGAAATTCATCTATTTCTTCATCCTGTTGATCGTCACCCTCACGGCGGCAGAAACCCTGGGGCTGGATCGCATCACGGTGATCCTGGATGATTTCATCCTCTACCTGCCCAAGGTATTGGGGGCCCTGTTTGTCATTCTGGTGGGTATGTTCATCGCCCATGTGGTCAAGCAGAGCATCCACACAGCGGTCAATAAAATGGGGATGGAATACGCCTCCTCCGTGGCCCGCCTGGCGCAGATCATTATTTTCGTCACCACCTTTTCCCTGGCGGTGGGGCAGCTGGAAATCGAGACCCAGATGCTCAACATCGTGTTCGCCATCATGCTTGGCTCCCTGGGGGTGGCGGCGGCCATTTCCCTGGGCCTGGGAACCCGCAGTGTGTCCAACAACATCATCTCCGGTGTCTATGTGCGCGAGCAGTTGCAGCCGGGTGACGGGGTCACGGTGGGAGAGTTTACCGGTACCGTGGTGGTGGTGGGGACCGTCAATACAATCCTCGAAAACGAGCAGGGTGAATGCCTGTCGGTGCCGAATCATCAGCTGGTCAACCGCAGCTTCAAGTTCCAGTCCTGGGCCGAAGAGGAAGACTGACACCCGGCCTTTCTTCGCACGCGCCTGTCCTGAATCGTTGATCCCAGCATGAACCGCCCCGTTGCCCGGCGGCCGATCCGGGCCCAACTGGCCGAGAAAAACGATGAACAGCTGGTGGCCATTGCCCGCCGGCAGCTGCCTCATGTCACCCTCGCCTATGAGGTTCTGATGCGTCGGTATCAGGATGCCCTGATGCGTACCTGCACCCGCTATCTGGGGTCTGTGCACGATGCGGAGGAGGTGGTTCATGAGGTGATGTTGAAGGTGTTCCACGGCCTGGCCCGTTTCAAGGGCGAATCCAGCTTTAAAACCTGGCTGTACCGCATTGCCCACAATGAATCCATGACCTGGCTGCGCAAGCGCAAGGACCAGCTGGACCTGGATTCTGTCAGCGAGGATGAGTATCTGGCCACGGAGCAGCATGGGGTGGAGCGGGATGTAATGGGGTTGCGGCTGGAGCGCTGGATCAACCGCCTGGGCCCAGAGGACAAAAGCATTGTGGTCTATAGAGGGATTGCTGAGCTGGAGTTCAAGGAAATTGCCGACATCATGGACATGTCTCTCAGCGCCGTTAAAATGCGCTACCAGCGGGCCCTGGACAAGCTCAAGCAGCATTACGAATGAAGATAGTACGAATAAAAAATGTGACTTTTCCTGAAGTTGCCGCGTCTAGTTAGAAAACCGAGGCATAGTTGGGGATCAATGCCTCTGCCTGGAGCACCACCCGGTAGGAGAACTGACGATGCATACCGAAGCCCTTTTTACCTGTTCCATGGAGAAAACCGACGCGGTGCGGGCCACCGATTGGGAGCCGTTCCGTGTGATTCGCCACTTTATCGATGGGGAAAGCGATGTGCTGTCGGAAGGCTGCTATTACGCCTGCCGCTCTTCCATCGATCGCTACTACCGATACCTCAACAATCAGGATGCCCTGTATCGGGTGTATTGGATCGACGAAACCCGTTTTGAGGTCCATGAAAACCGCTTTTCCAATTGCGCTTGATCAATTTATCACATAACGTTTCCGCTATTCTCATAAAAACAAGGGTATAGGGAGACGAGAGGTATGGTCACTTACAATCGTATTTTGATGGCGGTTCCCCATCGGTATGCGGAGGACGCCACCATTGACCATGCAGTGAGTGTTGCCAGGCAACATAACGCCAGGTTGACCCTGTTCGGGGTGGTGGAGGAAATCGAGAAGGAATACGAGAACTGGCTGACCACCAAGCTGCCGCAGGACCTGGAGCATGAAATGTATGAAACCCAGCTGGCGGCGCTGCAGAAGCGGGTGGCGGACCTGAAGCCCACCTATGACCAGGTGGACTGTGCGGTGAGCAAAGGCATTCCGTTTGTGGAAATCATCCGTCAAGTTGTGCGCGGCGATCATGATCTGCTGATCTTGGACGCCACCACCCGCCATCCGGGCCGCAAGCGCTTTATGGGCAGCACCACCAAGCATGTTTTGCGCAAGTGTCCCTGTCCGGTGCTGTGTATCCGTGAACAAACCCGCCCTGGCAAAGTGGCTGCGGCCGTGGATGTGTTTGCCGACAAACCGGGCGCTGCTGAACTGAATCGAAAGGTACTCACTTATGCCTACGACCAGGCGCAACGGGAAGGCGCGCAGTTGCACGTGGTATATGCCCAGCAACCGATTGGTGAGCCCATGTTGTCGGCCTGGGGTGTGGGCAGTGCAGATATGCTGGACGGTATGGAAGCGGACCTGATCGCCAGCGCCGAAACCAAATTACTGAAATTGACCGAGGACGTGTGTGGTGGAAGTGACGGCATTGTCATGCAAACGGTGTTGGGCAACCCCCGTGACGCCCTGCCGTTGTATATGCGGGATAACCGCATTGACTTGCTGACCATGGGTACGGTGTGCCGCACTGGCATAAAAGGATTTTTGATCGGCAACACCGCCGAGTCCATTCTGAATGAAGTCACCTGTTCAGTGCTGGCCTTGAAACCGGAGGGCTTCGTCAGTCCGGTGGAATAAGGTTCGATTGGCTAATGGTTTGATTATGAACGGGGTAATGGGCACTTACCCCGTTTTTTATTGGGCTTTTGTTACTAAGTCCCGCCCATAATGGTGAATAGTACCACTTCGCGATCGGCATGTGACTTCACGCGGAGCCCCACCGTCTACCTCTGCAGAAACACGTTTTGTTACCAAATCATCTGCTGGAGGAAATTCCATGAAAAAGGTAAGCGTCTTCAACTGTCGGATCCGTCGTAAGCGTCGTGTGGATGCCCAGGGCGAGGTATTTGAGCTGGTGCGGGAGTTTGTGGTTGGCGAGGACGATGTACTGCTGCAGGGCACCTATCACACCTGTCGGGAAGCTCTGAATCGATACTATGAAAAGCTGATCTGTGACCCGGAACAGTATGTGGTGCAGTGGACGGACGAGTTTGGATTCATCGTGCATCAACTGGTAAAGCCTGAGGAGCTGGCGGATCGGCGTCCGGTGATGTTCGGCTAGTTGCGGTACGGGTGGTTTGTGGAAGTGGTGGTTAGGTGGCTGGCCCAGCAGCACATGGGAACTACCTTCAAGGGTATTAAGGGGAGTTCGGTATCGCTAAATTCCCATTGTACCGTCGATGTTGCTGACGGTACGCGTGCTGCTGTCCAACCTTGAGCCAGTCCCCGCAGGGGCTGAGTCAAGCAACGCCTCGATTGGCAAGAGTGAGGCGTACCAGACTGAGGTAAGGCCAATCACCCCAGTCTGATTCGGTTGGTTTCCGGACGATTTATCAGTCCAGAAACACTTCGACTTTTCCGGCGTTTGCGCGCACTTTGTACACCGGAATTTCGATATCATCTTCCAGACACTTGCCTGTCTCCAGGCAGAAGTGCTGTTTGTAAATCGGTGAAGCCACCACGTTGTGTCCTTTCAGGTCACCGACAATGCCACGGGACAATACATTGGCGTTGCTGAAAGGATCGTGGTTGTCGATGGCATAGAGGTTAAACGATTCACCATCTGCTACCTTGAAAATGGCCACCTGGCGGTCTGAGACCTTGGCACAGACCCCTACGTTGGTCAGTAAGTCATCCAGATCGCACACAGGCACCCAGGACAGTTCTGCTTTAGCGTTCATGCTTGAATCCTCTTGGTGTTGCTCGTGGTAGGGTTGGTCGTTACCGCGAGACGTACGTTGGTTGATTACACGGCGACAGTGTCAATGCGTTTTTCGTCTTCACGGGCGGGGCGGATCTGGCCACGCTCTTTCACGAACACCACATTGCTGTCGGTTTCATCCGAGTTGACGAAGTGACGGAAGCGCTTCATCTTCTCTGGATCTTCAACGGTGGTTTTCCATTCACATTGATAGGTATCCACCAGGTGATTCATTTGGGCTTCCAGCTCGTCGCCAAGGCCCAGTGAGTCGTTAATGACCACATCGCGCAGGTAGTCCAGACCACCTTCCAGGTTGTCCATCCACACGGAGGTCCGCTGCAGGCGATCGGCTGTCTTGATGTAGAACATCAGGAAGCGGTCGATGTACTTGATCAGGGTGGTGTCGTCCAGGTCGGAGGCGAACAGGTCGGCGTGGCGGGGTTTCATGCCGCCGTTGCCGCACAGGTACAGGTTCCAGCCTTTTTCTGTGGCGATGACGCCCACGTCCTTGCTTTGCGCTTCGGCGCACTCACGGGTGCAGCCGGACACCGCCAGTTTCAGTTTGTGGGGTGAGCGGATGCCGCGGTAGCGTTTTTCCACCAGGATCGCCATACCCACACTGTCCTGCACGCCGTAGCGGCACCAGGTGGAGCCGACGCAGCTTTTCACGGTACGCATGGATTTGCCGTAGGCGTGTCCGCTCTCGAATCCGGCATCGATCAACTCTTTCCAGATCAGGGGCAACTCGTGCACCTTGGCACCGAACAGGTCAATGCGCTGGCCGCCGGTGATCTTGGTGTACAGATCGTATTTCTTGCCGATCTGGCCAATGGCGATCAAGCCGTCCGGGGTGATTTCACCGCCGGGCACACGGGGTACTACGGAGTAGGTGCCGTCCTTCTGCATGTTCGCCAAGAAGTAGTCGTTGGTGTCCTGCAGGCCAGCCAAGGCCGGCTCGATGATGTGCTCATTCCAGCAGGAAGCCAGGATGGAGGCGGTGGTGGGTTTACAGATATCGCAACCCTTGCCCTTGCCGTGTTTGGCAATCAGTTCGTCGAAAGAGCGAATGCCTTCCACGCGTACCAGGTGGTACAGCTCCTGGCGGGAGTAGGGGAAGTGTTCGCACAGATCTTTTTTCACTTCGATGCCGAGTTTTTCCAGTTCGGCATTCAGCACCTGGCCCACCAGCGTGGTACAGCCACCACAGGAGGTGGCCGCCTTGGTGGCGGATTTCAGATCCCCAAGCTCGGTGATGCCGCCCTGGATGGCGCAACACAGGTCGCCTTTGGAGACGTTGTTACAGGAACAGATCTGAGCCGTGTCGGGCAGCTTGTCCACACCCATGGCTGGTGCCGCAGAATCGCCGCGCTGGGGCAGAATCAGGGCGTCCGGGAATTCCGGCAGTTCGATGTCGTTCAGCATCATCTGCAACAGGGTGCCGTATTCTTCCGCTTCACCCACCAGGACGGCGCCCAACAGGTATTTGCCGTCTTCGCTCACCACGATCTTCTTGTAAACCTGGTTGTGTTCGTCGGTGTAGATGTAGCTTTGGGCACCTTTGGTCATGCCGTGGGCGTCACCGATACTGGCCACGTCCACACCCATCAGTTTCAGCTTGGTGCTCATGTCCGCGCCTTTGAACTCGGAGCTGAATTCACCGCTGATGGCGTCCGCCGCTACTTGTGACATCTGATAGCCGGGTGCCACCAGGCCGAAAATCCGGTTGTTCCAGAGTGCGCATTCACCGACGGCAAAAATGTCTTCGTCGGAGGTCTGGCAGTAGTTGTTCACCGCGATCCCGCCGCGTTCACCCATGGCCAGTTCCGCCTGGCGCGCCAGCTCGTCCTGGGGGCGGATACCGGCCGAGAACAGGATCAGGTCGGTATCCAGGTGGCTGCCGTCGGCGAAGTTCATGCGCAGGGTGCATTCATCCCCATCGACGATCTCCTGGGTGTTTTTGCCGGTGTGCACCTGCACGCCCAGTTCTTCAATTTTGGTGCGCAGCATTTTGCCGCCACCTTCGTCAATCTGCACCGCCATCAGGCGCGGGGCAAATTCCACCACATGGGTTTCCAATCCGAGGTCTTTCAGCGCCTTGGCTGCTTCCAGACCGAGCAGACCGCCCCCGACGACCACGCCAACGCGACTTTTGGTTGCGGTGGCTTTAATGGCTTCCAGGTCTTCAATGGTTCGATAAACCAAACATTCGGGGCGATCCTTGCCTGGAATAGGAGGTACAAACGGATAGGATCCCGTGGCGAGCACGAGCTTGTCGTAGGAAATGATGTCGCCTTTGGCGGACTTCACTTCCTTGTTTTTGCGATCGATGGCAACGGCTTTGTCACCCAGGCGGATGTCGATGCTGGTGGACTCGAAGAATCCCTCGGGTACCAGGGAAAGATCTTCGGCCGTTTTACCGGTAAAGTATTCGGACAGGTGCACGCGGTCATAAGCGGCCCGTGGCTCTTCACAGAATGTAGTAATTTGGAAACTGGCGGCTTGCTCTTTGCCGGCAAACTGCTCCAGGAATTTTTGGCCTACCATGCCGTTTCCGATAACGACTAACTTTTGCTTGCTCACGATGGACTCCGCTCTATCTAACTGCTGAAAACCGGGGCGATACTCCCGGCATGGCCTGATAGTGATTTCTCTCGCTCTCTTCAAAGCAGCTAGCGTGCCAATAGTTGAGTGGGTGCAAAACTAAGCGGAAAAAGGGAAGAATATGCCTAAAATCGACCCAAAAAAGCGAAAATGCATCATTATGGATCTGTGTGCACTGTCGCGAGCACCAATATGATACTTTGGTTGGGTGTTTGTGATTTGAAAAATGCACCCACTTAATACGCTTGGTGGGTGAATGTGTTTTTAAATGGTGCAAAAAAAGCTTGGCGTTGACGGGCTGAATTCATGGAAAAAGTGGACGGAGGGTGGTTATGAAAGCGGCTGTACTATTTGGGGCGGGTGCGCTTTTTTGGGGATTTCAGGTATTGGCAGGTGACTGTTCAGTGCAGAATATTCAGCTGAATGTCACCACCCTGGGTGATCTCCAGAAGCGCTGTGGTGATCCGGAGCGGGAGGCGAACGAACAGTCTGCACGGGAGTTCTTTTATTCCACGTTCAGCGTGATGACCGGCGCAGACACGGATACCGTCGTTCAGGTGAGCACCTGGGACACCGGGTTCATAGACGAGAACCAGGTCAGTCCGGGCATGTCACTGCCGGAGTTTCGGGCGCGATTCCCGGGTTTCGAGTATTCCCGCCGGAATGCTGCAGACCCGGTGAGCGGCAATCTTTATCATTTTCAGGCGGACCGGGTCTCGATTGTGACCGTGCGTTAAGGCGCTACTGTGCTGCCAGCAAGCCTTTGATTTCTGAAACGCAGGAGCCGCAGTTGGTGCCGGCTTTCAAGTGCTTGCCCACGGCGGCGGCGTCTGTGAGCTGGTGTTCACGGATGGCCTTGAGAATGGTTTTTTCACCTACGCCGAAACAGGCGCAGACGGTGCGACCGCAGTCTTCGACGCCAGCCGGACTCTTGCCGGAGAGCAGGGCTTTGCGCTCAATGGCGTCCAGTTCCGGTTTGCCGAACAGGCCGGACAGCCAGTTTCGGTCAGCGTTGGCGATGATGCCGGAGTTGCCGGGGCCAATATAGATGCACGTTCGCAGTCCCTCGGCGTCCAGCCAGGCCCCCCGCAGGGCGGGCTGTCTTGGGTCCTGATACAGCACAGAGGCCGCCTCGTCGGCGCCGGCGAACTGCTGGGCTTGTGCCGGCAAAGAGGTCACTGTGTCCCCGCCCGCCAGCTCATATCGATAGAAGTGCTTGCCCCGGATTTTCGCAGCATAGTCGCAATCGGGGATCGGCAGGTTGTCCCGTGACAGCATCACGGCGCTCCATTGGGGGTGCCAGGGCTCGATACGGCAGGGGGTGTGTTTCGACTCCGGTTGGCCGGAGATGGGGTCCACCGCCGGGTTCACCAGTTCGCCGATGCGGGCACCGCGGGCCCACTGATCATTCCAGTGCATGGGGACAAACAACTCCCCCGGGCGCAGGCTGTCGGTAATGTTGATCCGCAGGATGGCGCTGCCCCAGGGGGACTGAATGCGGGCCAGTTTTTGGTCCTCCAGCCCCATTTCGGTGGCGGTCTCCGGATGGATTTCCACGAAAGGCTCGGGCTTGTGTGCATTGAGTGGGGGCGCAAGGGCGGTCCGGGTCATGGTGTGCCACTGATCCCGTATGCGTCCGGTGTTCAGGGCCAGGGGCCAATCCGGGCTGACCGGATGGCTGACCCCGGTGTACGCAACCGCAACAAAGCGGGCCTTGCCCGAAGCTGTACTGAAGTGGCCGTCCCCGTAAAGCCGCGGGCTGCCCGTCTTGTCCAGCACCGGCCATTGTACGGGCGCCAGCTCGTTATACTGTTGCTCGGACAGCACCGCCAGCTTGCCCAGATCCAGTTTGCGATGGCTGTTGCGATTCAGTCCGGTGAGGCGGGCATGCTCCCGGAACACATCGGCGGCGGTGCGATAGGGGAAGTGCTCGGCGAAGCCCATAGCCGCTGCCACATCGGTGAGGATGCGCCAGTCCTGGCGGGCTTCCCCGAGCGGTTCCAGGGCAGCTTTCTGGCGCGATATACAGCGTTCTGAATTGGTCACGGTGCCGTCTTTCTCGCCCCAGCCTGCCGCCGGCAACAAGACCTGGGCGTAGGCGCTGGTGTCGGTGGTTTCGATGCAGTCTGAGACCACCAGCAGTTCCGCCTGCTGCAGCGCCTTCACCACTTTGCCGGCGTTGGGCAGGCTGACTGCGGGGTTGGTGCCCATCACCCACACCGCCTTGACCGTGCCGTCTGCCACCGCATCAAACAGGTCCACCGCTTTCAGCCCGGGTGTGCGTGCGATGTTTGGCGCTTGCCAAAACTCGCTCACCTGCTTCAGGTCCTGCGGTTCAAATTCCATGTGTGCCGCCAGTTGGTTGGCCAGGCCACCCACTTCTCTGCCGCCCATGGCGTTGGGTTGACCGGTGAGTGAAAACGGTGAGGCGCCGGGTTTGCCCACCCGGCCGGTGGCCAGGTGGCAGTTGATGATCGCGTTGCCCTTGTCGGTGCCCTGGGAGGATTGGTTAATGCCCTGGGAGAAGCAGGTCAGGGTGCGTTCCGTATCGGCAAACCATTGATAAAAGTCGGCGACGTCCGTGGCGGGCAGGTCGCAAAGGGCCGCCACCTGCTGGATGTCGCCGGCCTGGCGGGCACTGGTAATGGCGGCTTCGAAGCCCTCACAGTGTTGCTGGATGTACTGGGCATCGGTTTTGCCGGACACCTGCAGATAATGCAGCAGGCCGTTGAAGAGGGCGACGTCGGTGCCCGGTTTGATGGCCAGGTGCAGATCGGCGATCTCGCAGGTGGCGGTGCGACGCGGATCGATCACCACCACCTTCATGTGTGGGCGTGCTGCCTTGGCGGACTTGATGCGTTGGAACAGTATCGGGTGGCACCAGGCGGTGTTGGAGCCGGTGAGCACGATCAGGTCGGCAATTTCCAGGTCTTCGTAACTGGCGGGCACCGAGTCCTCGCCGAAGGCACGCTTGTAGGCCGCCACCGCAGAAGACATGCACAGGCGCGAATTGGTGTCGATGTTGGCGCTGCCAATGAAGCCCTTCATCAGCTTGTTGGCAACGTAATAGTCTTCCGTCAATAGCTGGCCGGACACATAGAACGCCACTGCGCCCGGTCCGTGCTCGGCAATAATGCGCTTGAATTCGCTGGCCACGTAGTGGGTGGCCTGTTCCCAGCTGGCCCGCAGGCCATTGATTTTAGGGTGCAGCAGGCGGCCTTCCCCGGTCAGGGTGTGAGCCAGACTGGAGCCTTTCGAACACAATTTGCCGAAGTTGGCCGGGTGCTCAAAATCGCCTTTCACACTGGTGCTGCCATCGCTGTTGGTGTGGATTTCTATGCCACAACCAACGCCGCAATAGGCACAGGTACTTCTATTAACCATGTTCTTACGCCCTGTGTTTCTGTCAGGCTGCTGCAGGCAGGGGGGCGGTCGCCTGTTCCGGCCACTGACAGAAGTCTTTGCCGAAAATGAGTTGGTCCCGGATCGGTGAGATATCCGTTTGTTGCTGGATCAGATCGAAAAACCAGCCGCCGTCCTGGGTGTCGCCATACAATACTGCACCCACCAGCCGGTTGTCCTTGATAACCAGTTTTTTGTAGTGACCCAGTTGTCCATCGAAGAATGTGATTTCTTCGCTGTCCGGTACATGATCAAACTGGCCCGCCGAAAATGCCTGTATGCCGGTGATCTTGAGCTGGGTGGCCAGTGCTTTCTGGGTGTAGCGGGCAATGCCCATTTCCGCCAGGTGGTTGGCGCATACCCGCGCCTGGTCGTAGCCCGGAGCCACCAGGCCAAACAGCTGTCCGCGATGCTGGACGCATTCGCCCACGGCGTAAATCGCCGGGTCGAAGCTCTGCATGACATCGTTCACCAGAATGCCGCGATCGCATTGCAGGCCGCTGGATTTGGCCAGCGCAACATTGGGCTGAACACCGGTGGCCATCACCACCATGTCCACCACCAGTTGCCGGCCGTCCTTGAATTTCAGTCCGCAGACTTCGTTGTTGGTGTTGCCCTGGATCGAATCCGTGGCTGCGTTCATCAGAAAACGGATGCCTTTCTGTTCCAGGGTGTCCTGCAGCAGGCGGGACGCGGTTTTGTCCAGCTGACGATTGAGGATGGCATCATAGGCGTGAACCACAGTGACATCCATGCCCTGTTTGCGCAACCCGTTGGCGGCTTCCAGTCCCAGCAGGCCGCCACCGATGACGGCGGCATGTTGTTTGTGGCGACTCAACTGCAGCATATTGTTGACGTCGTCGATGTCGCGAAAGGTGAGCACATTGGTGAGGTTGTTGCCGGGCACCGGGATGCGGAAGGGTGTTGATCCGGTGGCCAGTACCAGGCGATCGTAGGGGATGCACTTGCCATTCCTGGTGGTGACCTGACGTTTCACCCGGTCGATGGCCACCGCCTGCTCTCCCTTATAGAAGACGACGTTATTGCGGCGATACCATTCGTCATCGTTGAGCATGATGTTCTCAATGGTTTTTTCGCCGGCCAGCACCGGTGACAGCATGATCCGGTTGTAATTGCCGAAATGCTCTTCGCCGATCACGCTGATGGCGTACTTGTCCGGAGTCAGAGCCAGGAGCTCTTCCAGTGTGCGTGTGCCGGCCATGCCGTTGCCCACAAATACCAGCTTCGGTTTACTGCTTTCCGTTTTCACCGCGTGGCGCCTCATGAAAATCTGCTTGTATATCAGGGAATTTAGCAAGCCTTATGCCAGGGCGCGGGGTTAACGCTGCTGCTGCGGGGCAAACTGAAAAATGCACTTTAATGGTAGGGGTTGGATCTGTCGGTGTTCATATAGAGTGCAAAATTGAAATTTAGGCGGTTGTCTTTGTGATCGATAAAGATGCCATTTTGAGTGGATTTGGCACCATAACAGTGCTTTTTGGTAAGTTTGTGATCAGCTGAGATCCAAAATAGAAGTCATTTCTCTTTTTTTGTGCACTTTTCTGGGGATGGCATACGGGTTGCTATGAAGAGCAGGTCATTTTTTCTGGAGAGTCCGATGAGTAGCGGTAAATTGAATCTGCTGGATTTCAGTAATCCCAGTATTCGTACATTGCACCTGACCTGGGTTGCTTTCTTTATTACCTTCGTGGTGTGGTTCAGCCATGCGCCTCTGCTGGCGGCCATTAAGGAGACCTTCGACCTGAGTCAGCAGCAGGTCAAAGCCCTGATGATTCTGAACGTGGCGTTGACCATTCCCGCCCGCATCATTATCGGTATTCTGGTGGACAAGTTCGGTCCACGCCATGTGTACAGTGGTTTGCTCGTGCTCTCCTCATTTGTATGCTTCCTGTTTGCCTCCTCCACCAGCTACGAGATGCTGGCCCTGAGCCGTTTCCTGCTGGGCTTTGTCGGCGCCGGTTTTGTTATCGGTATCCGCCTGGTGGGCGAGTGGTTCCCTGCCAAGCAGGTTGGTCTGGCGGAAGGAGTCTACGGTGGCTGGGGTAACTTCGGTTCCGCCGCCGCTGCCATGACCCTGCCCACGGTTGCCCTGCTTTACGGCGGGCCTGAAGGCTGGCGCTATGCGATTGCTTCCACCGGTGTCATTGCCCTGGTGTACGGTATGTTCTTTTACTTCAAGGCGCGTAATACACCCAAGGGTTCCACCTACTTCAAACCCAAGAAATCCGGTGGTCTGGAAGTGAGTTCCAAAAAGGATTTCTATTTTTACCTGGGCATGAACATTCCCATGTACATTGCGCTGGCGGTGCTGACCTGGAAACTGGGGCCGGAGAACCTGAAGCTGTTGACCGCGGGTGCCGCCACTGCATTGTGGATCGGTCTGGCGGTACTGTTTGTGTTCCAGGTGACGCAGATCTACAAAGTGAACAGCCACCTGTTCACCGATCCGCAGCCGGAATCCCCGCAGCAGGGTTACAAATTCAAGCAGGTTGCCGTGCTGGACTGGGCCTACTTCGTGACCTTCGGTTCGGAGCTGGCGGTGGTTTCCATGCTGCCCCTGTTTTTCATGGACACCTTCGGCCTGGATGCGGTGAAAGCGGGGCTTTTGGCCTCCGGCTTTGCCTTCATGAACCTGGCGGCGCGACCCGGTGGTGGCTGGATCAGTGACAAGTTCGGCCGCAAGAAAACCATGAGCATCCTGATTGCCGGCCTGGCGGTGGGTTACCTGGTGCTGAGCCAGATCGATGCCGGCTGGTGGATCTGGGTGGCGGTGGTGGCCACCATGTGTTGTTCTTTCTTCGTGCAGGCCGGTGAAGGCGCCGTGTTCGCCATGGTGCCCCTGGTGCAGCGCCGCATGACCGGCCAGATTGCCGGTATGGCTGGTGCCTACGGTAACGTGGGTGCGGTGACTTTCCTCACGGTGTTGTCCTTCGTCGATGCGTCCACCTTCTTTATGGTGATCGCGGCCTGTGCCGGCGCCGTGTTTGTGCTGGTGCAGTTCCTGGAGGAGCCTGAGGGCCACATGACGGAAGTGCTGCCCGATGGCACGGTACAGCTGATTGAAGTAAGCTGAGCCAACAGCACAGAGGCCACCACCCGGTGGCCTCTGCTTTATCAGAGTCGGACCTAATCAACCCTGCATTGTGATCGACCTTCAATGGCCATAGAAAACACCAAGCAGCAGCTACGGGTCAGTGCGGCCCAGTTCAGCAGTGCCGGGGTTAAACCCCAGAATGAAGACAGCATGGCCATCAAGATTCCCGATGGCAGTCTGTTGAACCGCAAGGGCATTGTGGTGGCCATTGCCGATGGCGTGAGTGCGGCGGAAGCCGGCCGCGAGGCATCTGAAATCGCCATCACCGGTTTTGTGAATGACTATTACTCCACACCGGATTCCTGGAGTGTCAAACAGTCAGCCCACAAAGTCCTGACGGCGTTGAACCGTTGGCTGTTCGGCCAGGGGCAACGTTACCTGGAGGCGGAAAAAGGCTACGTCACCACCTTCAGTTGCGTCATCCTCAAATCCCGTTCCGCCTATATTTTCCATGTGGGGGATTCCCGCGTCTGGCGCCTGCGCGAGGGCACATTGGAGCAGATGACGCGGGACCATACGGCCCGCATCTCGGCGTCGCAAAGTTACCTGTCGCGGGCATTGGGCATTGATCTCAACCTGGACGTGGACCTGAAAGTGGTGGACATCGAGCCCGGGGACTGCTTTCTGTTAACCACCGACGGCGTGCATGAGTTCCTGAGCCAGCGGGAGTTGCTGCAGACTCTGCAGGCACAGGGCGATAACCTGCAGGCCGCAGTGGAAACCCTGGTGCAGCAGGCCCTCGACAACCAGAGCACCGACAACCTGACCTGCCAGCTGGTGCAGGTGGAGCAACTGGGCCAGGAAACCAACGAAGACGTATTACAGACCCTGCGCCAATTACCGTTCCCCCCGGAGTTGGAAGTGGGCTTCAAACTGGATGGCTGGTGCGTGCTGGAACAGATTCACGCCAGCCAGCGCAGTCAGTTGTACCGGGTTCGCCATGAGGTCAGCGGGCAGGTGGCGGTGATGAAAACCCCATCCGTGAACTACGTGGATAACGTGGCCTACATTGAGCGCTTCATCATGGAGGAGTGGGTGGGGCGCCGCATCGATTCGCCCTATGTGGTGAAGGTGGTGGATGCCGGACCGTCACGGCGCTTTTTATACTATCTCACGGAAGACCTGCCAGGGCCGACCCTGGCCAAGTTGCTGCAACAGCAGCACACCCTGGACGTACCCGCGGTGGTGGGGTTGGCGGAAAAACTGGTGCAGGGGCTGCGGGCCTTTCATCGCCGCGAGACCCTGCATCAGGACATCAAGCCCGACAACATTGTCATGAAAGGGGACGATCCGGTGATCATCGACTTCGGCTCGGTGTATGTGGCCGGGGTGGATGAGATCGCCACCAGTTTTGAGCGGGAACACGCGTTGGGCACCCTGGATTATTCGGCGCCGGAATATCGCTTGCAACGGCCGCGCTCGGAGCGCAGTGATCAGTTCTCCCTGGCGGTGGTGCTGTATGAATTGCTCACCGGCAAGCACCCGTTCGGAGAGGCGTTCCAAAAGGCCGGTACCGCCGCCGAATTCCTCGACCTGAAATACACGCCCGCTTACCGGCGTAACCCCATGGTGCCATTGTGGCTGGACGGTGCCCTGCGCAAAGCCCTGCAAACCAATGCGGAGCTGCGCTACGACTCGCTGTCGGAGTGGGTGCACGATCTGAAACACCCGAATCCGGCTTTTCTGAAGGTGGAGCAGCGGCCGTTGCTGGAGCGGGACCCGGCCCGGTTCTGGCGTTGGGTGGCGCTGACATTACTGGTAACCAATCTTCTGACCCTGGGTTTGTGGCTGAAATGAGAATCCGTTTATACTGGCGCGCCTAGAGCCATCAGCCAGTAAATATCGGTATCGCCATGCAACAAACCTATCGTCTCGTCATTCGTTGCCCGGATCGGGTGGGCATCGTTGCCAAAGTGAGTGAATTCGTCAGTGAGCACCGGGGCTGGTTGACAGAAGCCAGCTATCATTCCGAAGCCAGCGCATCGGCGGACGATCCGGGCTGGTTCTTCATGCGCAATGAAATCCGGGCCGACTCCCTCAGTGTCAGCATTGAGGAATTCAAACAACGGTTTGCCCCCCTGGCGGATGAATTCAAAATGAGCTGGTTTATCAACGATTCCAGCGAACGCAAGAAAGTCGTCATCCTGGCCAGCCATGCCTCCCATTGTCTGGCGGATATCCTGTATCGCTGGCACAGTGGTGAGCTTTATTGCGACATCAGCGCCGTGATCGCCAACCACGATAACCTGCGCGGTATGGTGGAATGGCATGGCATACCGTTCCATCATGTTCCAGTGGACAAAGCCGACAAGACACCACATTTCACCCAGGTGGATGCTTTGTTACATCAGTATGACGCCGACACCATTGTCCTGGCGCGTTACATGCAAATCCTGCCTGCGGCCGTGTGTGAGCGATACAGTGGCCGGGTCATCAACATTCACCACAGCTTTCTGCCATCGTTTATTGGAGCCAACCCTTACTACCAGGCCTATGACCGGGGCGTGAAATTGATCGGTGCCACTTGCCACTATGTGACCCAGGACCTGGATCAGGGGCCCATCATCGAGCAGGATGTGGAGCGGATCAGTCACCGCCACAACAAAGACGATTTGGTCAGGCTGGGCAAAGATGTTGAAAAAATCGTCCTGGCTCGCGGATTGCGTTACCATCTGGAGGATCGGGTGGTGATTCACGGGAATAAAACCGTGATCTTTGACTAATCTGAATGAATACGGGAGAGGGTCAGGAACCACCGCGCATATAATCACAATAACCAGCGACAGTTAACAGGAACCCATTAGCGTGAATCTTGAGATACCCAAAGCCTTCCTCAAAGAGGACGAGGACAGCACCAACCAAAGGATTCTGGATAGCGCACGATCACTGTACATTGAATACGGATTACGCCGCACCACCATGGAAGATGTGGCGAAACGGGCCGGCATGGGGCGCGCCACCCTGTATCGCCGTTTCAGCGAGAAAGACCAGCTGTTCAAGGCGGTCATTTTTCGCGAGCTGCAGCGCCATCTGGTGATCATTGAGAACGCCATAAAGGAAACCAGCTCGGCGCTGGATGCCTTGCTGGAGGCCTTCGTGCAATTCGGTGGCCTGGTAAATGGCAACGAGGTGCTGCAACGGCTGCTGAAAACGGAACCGGACCATGTTCTGCCTTATCTCACCACCGATTTTGAGGTGATCATGAGCTTTTCCCGCCAGTATCTGGCCAACCAGATTGTACGGGCGCAGAAAATCGGCCACATCCGGGAAGGGGACGCCAACATGATGTCTGAAATGTTGCTGCGGTTGACCCAATCCCTGATGCTGAGCCCCAGGGGTGTGATTGATCCTTCCAATGAGGAAAGTCTGCGCGAGTTTGCAGAAGACTACTTGCGGCCTCTTCTAAGCGTCTGAATATAAATATTATTTCTGCTTCTCTGGGGGCGGTGCAGGGCGCGGTGAAAGGTGTTGCTGGTGCCACCTGTCCTTTTTCACCAAAAGAGTGACCGATTAGTCACTTGATTTTGGGGATGGTAGGACATATTTTGTGCGTTGTCTCATCTGGCGTTTTGGAGGATACCGTGACGCAAGCGGCCAACGTACAACAAAAACAAAATAATCCCGATTTGCAGCCATTGGGCCCAGGCTCCAACACCTGGCGCAACTTTGGTTCCTACCTGTTCCATCTGATGCTGCCCCAGGCCTTTGTGCTGCAGTCCGCGCATCCGATCATCGATGTGGCGGTGTCCAAAGACAAAAAATACAAGGTTGATCCCTGGGGGCGGGCCAAAGAGTCTACCCGTTTGCTGTGGCCGGTGGTGTATTCCCGGCCGGAGAAAGCCATCGAAATGGGGCATCGCCTGCGCGAGCTGCACCGACAGATCAAAGGCGTGGACCAGCACGGCAACAAATACCATGCCCTGGATCCGGAGGCCTATTCCTGGGTACACATCACCGGCTTTGATGCCACCCTGCGTATGTACGAATATTTCGGCCGACCGGTGAGCCGCGAGGAGAGGGCAGAGATGTTCAGCGAATGGCAGCGTATGGGGGCCCTGCTGGGCATTCCGGACAAATACATTCCCCAGACGGAAGACGCCTACTGGAAGCAGTTCGATTACATCATCGAGGAGCGCTTGCAGTGGGGGCCGGTGCTGGAAGACCTCATGGACCCCAAATTCTATGCCGGCTATCCGCGGCCCGAGGAATTGAGAAAGCTGCCCATGCCACTGTTCAAACTGATGATGACGCTCATGGGCTGGGGTATGCACAAAATCACCGTGGCTACCCTGCCGCAGAACTTCCGCCGTAAGTTCAACGTCCGTTACAGCAAGACCGACCAGCGTCTGTTCAAGCTGTTTGCCTGGTCAGTGCGCACCTTCTATCCGTTGGTGCCGGAGCGGATGCGCTACATTCCCCTGGCCTGGCGTGCCATTCAGGATTCGCGGCGTCATCCGGAAGCCTACGAACTTGTCCAGCCGGAGCAGGAAGGGGTTCTGGCGGCGGGTTAGCGCTGGTGGGTTACGGGTTAGCGCTGGGTTAAGTGGAGGCTAGATGCTGAAGTGGGTATTCAGCACCTTCTCCACTTTGACCTTTTTCAGTTGCGCGATCATGGGGATGCCGTTCTGGTAAGGCGGATAGGATTCCCCCTGAATCAGCGGCTGTAAATACTTCAGGCAGGGTTCGGTGACGTCAAAGCCGCAGTCACTGATGAAGTCCCGCGGCATTTTCTGCTCCACATTGGCCACCTCTGCCAGGTTGGCCTCGCCCACTGACCAGCTGTATTCCTCACCGGGGTTGCGCACGATAATCGGCATGACTGCGTTTTTGCCGGCCAGGGCGAATTCCACCGCCGACTGCCCCATGGCGTAGGCATGGTCCACGTCGGTGGCGGAGGCGATATGCCGGGCGGCCCGTTGCAGGTAGTCCGCCAGGGCCCAGTGATACTTGTAACCCAGTTCCTTTTTGATCAGTTGCGCCAGATAGGGCGCCACGCCCCCCAGCTGGGTGTGGCCAAAGGCGTCTTTGCCGCCGGAATCCGCCAGGAAGGTACCGTCCCGCCGTTGCGCGCCCTCGGACACCACGATGGCGCAGTAGCCATCCTTCTTCACTGATTGCTGAACCTTGGCCAGAAAATCCTCCTGCTCGAAGGGGACTTCCGGAAACACGATGATCTGGGGGGCGGGGAAGCCGTCCTGGCGTGCCAGGGCACCGGCCGCGGCAATCCAGCCTGCATGGCGACCCATCACTTCCAGGATAAAAATCTTGGTGGAGGATTCGCACATGGAGGCCACGTCCAGTGCCCCTTCCCGGATGGAGATGGCCACGTATTTGGCCACCGAGCCAAAGCCCGGGCTGCAGTCGGTGAAGGGCAGGTCGTTGTCCACCGTCTTGGGAATGCCGATGCAGGTGATGGGGTAGCCCATCTTTTCGGAAATCTGGGAGACCTTGTGGGCGGTGTCCTGGGAGTCGCCGCCGCCGTTATAGAAGAAGTAGCCGATGTTGTGGGCCTTGAAAACTTCCACCAGGCGTTCGTACTCCCGGCGGTTCTCTTCATAGCTGCGCAGCTTGTAGCGGCACGAGCCGAAGGCCCCGCCAGGGGTGTGCTTGAGGGCGGCGATGGCAGCATCACTTTCCAGGCTGGTGTCAATCAGGTCTTCGGTGAGGGCCCCGATGATGCCGTTGTTGCCGGCGTACACCCGGCCGATCCGATCGGGGTGCCGGCGTGCGGTTTCGATCACGCCACAGGCGCTGGCGTTGATCACCGCTGTGACTCCACCGGATTGGGCATAGAATGCATTCTTCGTGGCCATGAATTCTCCCGCGACTGACACTGATGCAGGCCCTGGCTGGGAACCCTGCTGGAAACCGCGGCATGATATAGCAAAAGCGGAGCGGTTTCATGTTGTGTTGCTGATGGGCGGGGGCTTTTGGCACAATGCCCACAGTTTTCTGCCCCTCGTAGTTCGCCATTGGGTTCCGGGGCAGTCCGGGCTTGTCATCAGGAGTTGCTTTGAAACCGTTGTTTACGCTGTTCTGGCAGTTGTGTGTGTTCCGCAGGGGGCCGCAGGACGTGCCGTATTCCCCGGTTCTGCTGGCAGTATTGGTGCTGGCCGAACTGCTGTTGGGGGCCGCCATCGTCGGCCGGCTGGAGACGGCGTACATGGGCCACCAGATGATGGGCATGGTGGTGGCGCTGAGTGCCTGGCTGGCCATGGTCTGGGGCCTGTTGCGCTTCAAGGGGCTGGAGGCCCGCTATGTTCAAGCCATGACGGCCTGCCTGGGCACAGACCTGCTGCTGAGTGCGGTCACGGTGCCATTGCAGCTGTATATCCTGTCCCTGCCCCTGGACGCCGGGGTGGGTACCTGGGCCCGGGTGGCCCTGCTGCTGACCCTGATTTGGGATATTCTGGTGAAAGGGCGTATCTACGGTGCGGCCCTGGGGCTCGGGCGGCTGCAGGCCAACTTACTGTCGATCACCATCTGGGTTATTGTGCTGTTGTTGAGTGACGTGTTTATGCCGGCGGAGGCCCTGGAGGCCATGCAGCCAACCCAATCGTCCCCGTCGGTGGAACAGTCCATTTCCGAATAAGACACTGATTTCAGGACCCTCTGGATCTCAAGGACCCGCTATTTCAAAGGACCCTCTATGCACCTACATTTTCTCGGCATCTGTGGCACCTTCATGGGCAGTCTGGCGCTGTTGGCCAAAGCCCAGGGGCACCGGGTGACCGGCTCCGATGCCAATGTCTACCCACCCATGAGCACTCAGCTGGAAGAGCAGGGCATTGAGCTGATCGAAGGCTATGATCCGGCCCAGCTGGAGCCGGCACCGGACCTGGTGATCATCGGCAATGCCATGTCCCGGGGCAATCCGGCGGTGGAGTACGTGCTGGACCGGGGCCTGGCCTATGCCTCCGGCCCCCAATGGCTGCGGGATCATGTGTTGCAGGGGCGCTGGGTGATCGCGGTGGCCGGCACCCATGGCAAGACCACCACCTCTTCCATGGTGGCCTGGATTCTGGAGTGGGCCGGTTTGGAGCCCGGTTACCTGATTGGCGGTATCCCCCAGAACTTCAAGGTCTCTGCCCGCCTGGGTCAGGACCCGTTCTTTGTCATCGAGGCCGATGAGTACGACTCTGCCTTCTTCGACAAGCGTTCCAAGTTCGTTCATTACCTGCCCCGCACCCTGATTCTGAATAATCTGGAATATGATCACGCGGATATTTTTGAAGACATCAAGGCCATCCAGAAGCAGTTCCATCATGTGGTGCGCACGGTGCCGGGCAATGGCCTGGTGATTCACCCGCAGGCGGACCCCTATTTGACGGAAGTGCTGGCCATGGGGTGCTGGACTCCGGTGCAGCGCATTGGTGAGGGTGGCTGGCAGGCGGATCTGCAGCAGGCGGACGGTTCCTGTTTCGAGGTGTCGTTCCAGGGCCAGCGGTTCGGCACCCTGACCTGGAGCCTGACCGGGCTGCACAACGTGAACAACGCGCTGGCGGCCATTGCCGCGGCCCGCCATGCCGGGGTGACCGCGGAGCAGGGGGTGCAGGCCCTGTGTGAGTTCGGTGGCGTCAAGCGCCGCATGGAGGTGATCGGTCAGGTGCAGGGCATCACGGTGTATGATGATTTTGCCCACCACCCCACGGCCATCAAGAGCACCCTGGACGGCCTGCGCAAGCAGGTGGGCAGCGCGCGCATTGTGGCGGTGATTGAGCCCCGCTCCAATACCATGCGCCTGGGGGTGCACAAGCCACACCTGGCCCCAGCCTCAGAACAGGCGGATGCGGTGGTGTGGTACCAGCCGCCGGGGTTGAACTGGGATCTGGAGCCGGTGCTGGCAGCCAGCAAGGTACCGGCCCGGCTGGCCGGGGACATCGATCAACTGGTGGCTGAGTTGACGGCGGCGGCCCAGCCGGGGGACCATATTGTGATCATGAGTAACGGTGGTTTTGGGGGCATTCACCAGAAACTGCTGGGTAGCCTGCGGGAACGATTCGCCTGACCGGTTGCCCAAATCTGTATCCAGAACGTCAGCCAGAACCAGAGCGTCAGCCAGAACCAGGAGGGCCAGCCATGTTTGATCCGGAAGACGACGACCTGTTCAGCAAGGAGTTGGAAGGGGTAACGCCCCTGGTCCACAACCGGGTTTCCACCCGGCCTGCCACTGACGGACCAACGGAATCCCAGTTGGCCCGCCGGGAAGCCGCCAGCAGCCACCTGCGGCGGGATGAAAACCTGCTGACCACCGAATACGTGGACATGGTGGACCCCCACGACATCATCGAGTTCAAACGCCCCGGGGTACAGGAAGGGGTGTACCGCAAGTTACGCCTGGGCAAATACAGCGTGGACGCGGTGCTGGATCTGCACCGCCGCACCGTGGAACAGGCCCGCAAGGAAGTGTTCGAGTTCATCCAGGAATGCAACCGCCTGGGGGTGCGCACGGTGATGATCCTGCACGGCAAGGGGGATCGCAGCCAGCAGCCGGCCCTGCTCAAGAGTTATGTCAACAAGTGGCTGCCCTGCCTGCCGGCGGTGATGGCCTTCCACAGTGCGCAACGACACCATGGTGGCGCCGGCGCGGTGTATGTGTTGCTGAAGAAAAGCGACGAGAAAAAGCAGGAGAACCGGGAGCGCCACCTGCGGGGGCGTTGAGCCTAACCGCTGACCCTTCGCCCTGCAGGTGGTGGAACCGTTACTGGTTGGCCCGGTTGTCGATCAGGTCGTTGACCACGGAAGGGTCTGCCAGGGTGGAGGTATCCCCCAGGTTTTCCAGCTCGTTGGCGGCGATCTTGCGCAGAATGCGGCGCAAGATTTTGCCGGAGCGGGTCTTGGGCAGGCCGGGGGCCCACTGGATCAGGTCCGGTTTGGCAATGGCCCCGATTTCCTTCGACACCACCGCCAGCAATTCCTTGCGCAGTTCTTCCGTCGGCTGGATGCCGCTCATCAGGGTCACGTAGGCGTATACGCCCTGGCCCTTGATGTCGTGGGGATACCCCACCACCGCCGCTTCCGCCACCGCTTCATGCAGCACCAGGGCACTTTCAATTTCCGCCGTTCCCATGCGATGGCCGGACACGTTGAGTACGTCATCCACCCGGCCGGTGATCCAGTAATAGCCGTCTTCATCACGGCGGGCGCCGTCGCCGGTGAAATAGGCGCCGGGGTAGGTGGAGAAGTAGGTGTCCACGCAGCGCTGGTGGTCGCCGAACACGCTGCGGATCTGGCTGGGCCAGCTGCGCTTGATGATCAGGTTGCCTTCGGTGGCCCCGCTCAGCTCGTTGCCCTCACCGTCCACCAGGGCCGGTTCAATGCCAAAGAACGGCAAGGTGGCAGAGCCGGGTTTGAGGGTAAATGCGCCGGGTAGCGGGGCGATCATCACAGAACCGGTTTCCGTCTGCCACCAGGTGTCCACGATGGGGCAACGGGCATCACCGACGATGTTGTAATACCACTCCCAGGCTTCCGGGTTGATGGGTTCACCCACGGTGCCCAGCAGGCGGATGGACTGGCGGCTGTACTGTTTCACCGGCGCCTCACCCTGGCTCATCAAGGCGCGGATGGCGGTGGGGGCGGTGTAGAAAATATTCACCTTGTGCTTGTCCACCACCTGCCAGCAGCGGCCGGCGTCAGGGTAGGTGGGCACCCCTTCAAACATCAGGGTGGTGCCACCATTGGCCAGGGGGCCATACACGATATAGGAATGCCCGGTAATCCAGCCCACATCGGCGGTACACCAGAAAATATCCCCTTCGCGGTAATCCAGAATGTACTTGTGGGTCATGGCAGAGCCCAGCATATAGCCGGCGGTGGTGTGCATGACGCCTTTGGGTTTGCCGGTGGAGCCGGAGGTGTAGAGGATGAACATGGGGTCTTCCGAATCCATTTCCTCCGCCGGGCAATCCGCGCTCACCTGGGCGGTGATGTCGTGGTACCAGAGATCCCGTCCCTGTTGCCACTCAATCTCACCACCGGTTCGTTTTACCACCAGGCAGGTGTGCACATCCGGGCAGTGGGCAAGGGCTTTATCAGCGTTGTCCTTGAGCGGGATGTGGCGGCCGCCGCGCAGGCCTTCATCGGCGGTGATCAGCACCTGGCAGTCGGAATCCAGGATGCGGTCTTTGAGGGATTCCGGTGAGAAACCACCGAACACTACGGAATGCACGGCACCGATTCGGGCACAGGCCAGCATGGCGTAGGCAGCTTCGGGAATCATCGGCATATAGATGCAGACCCGGTCGCCTTTTTTAACGCCGCGTTCCTTGAGGGCGTTGCCCAGGCGGCAGACCTGCTCGTGCAGTTCTTTATAGGTGATGGTGGTGTCCTCATTGGGATCATCGCCTTCCCAGATGATGGCTACCTGATCGCTGCGGCGGTCCAGGTGACGGTCAATGCAGTTGTAGGCCGCGTTCAGCTTACCGTCCTTGAACCAGGTGGCTTCACCTTTTGTGAAATCGTATTCGTTGACCTTGGTCCAGGGCTTGAACCAGCTGAGGAACTGTTCGGCGCGGGCGGACCAGAACTGGTCGGGCTGCTCCAGGGATTCTTGATACCAGGCCTGGTACTGTTCCAGGCTCATGTTGGCGTCCTGGGCGTAGTTGGGGTCCACCGGGTGGTTCTTGATTTCGTACATGAGGAGAAGCTCCTGTTGCTTATCGTTCTCTTGTCGTTGTTCTCGGTCGGTTTTAGCGTTTCTCTGCAGTCCGGTCAGGAAGGGCCTGACACAAGATATAGTGGTGAACGTTACTCCCGTGTCATTTAAATGGCAATTATCCTTTAGTCAAAGGCGGGACCTCTGGCGCCGTCAAAAAAATTTTGAAAAGTGAAAATGACTTTAGTTAGGGTGTACTTACTTTTCAGGCTGCGGCGTAGCTGAATGACTTGGCTGCTTTACCTTACAGCCCGTTTACATTCTGTAAAAAAACTCAAATCAGGGGGTTGTTAAACTTTCAAAGCTGGCTAGAATGATTTTTCGAAACCACAAGATATTGTGGTTGGCGGCATGAGAGAGACGGATATAGCGTGTTTGCTTGTTTTCCGGGTTACCTGGGATGTCAACCGGAAAATGTCGTTGGCGGCAGGCCGAACCGCACCGTGCAGGGGCAGTCAGCACGGCTCAGCATAATAAAATCGATAGATTGTCACATCAGGTGGTAATTTATGAGGCATCCGATAGATCGCTTTACTGCTCGGGATTGTTTGGGAATTCGAATGGTACATCCGGCAACAAACTCACTTAGTTCAAGTCAAAACGCAACCGGTTCGCCGGGATCATCCTGATCCTGAAACCACAACATCTAGTAGTGCACACATCCAGGCCCGCAGCCTTCCCTCAGGCTTGCGTGGGGTTCATTTTGTTCGGGAAATTATAAGAAGGTGGCAATGAGCGCTGTATCTTATCAACCAGTAGAGAAGCAAGCTGAAAGGGAAATTCCTCTGCAGGAGGCATCCTTGGATATCTGGCGGTCCAAGTACTGCCTGCAGGACAGCGAAGGCAACGCGGTGGACGACTCCATCGACCATTCATTCCAGCGGGTGGCCCGCGCCCTGGCGGACGTGGAAGCGGACGATGCCAAACGGGCAGAATGGTATGAGAAGTTCCTGTGGGCTCTGCGTCACGGCGCCATTCCGGCCGGCCGTATCCTGTCCAACGCCGGTGCCCAGGCTTATAAAGCGGATACCTCCACCATCAACTGTACGGTATCCGGCACCGTGCACGACACCATGTCCGGTATTCTGGAAAAGAACTACGAAGCCGGCCTCACCCTGAAGGCCGGTTGCGGCATCGGTTATGAGTTCTCCACCTTGCGCCCCCGTGGAGCCTATGTGTCCGGCGCCGGTGCCAAGACCTCCGGTCCGCTGTCCTTTATGGATATCTTCGACCGTACCTGTTTCACCGTGTCCTCCGCCGGTGGTCGCCGTGGTGCCCAGATGGCCACCTTTGATGTGTCCCATCCGGATGTACTGGAGTTCATCAAGGCCAAGCGCGAAGACGGCCGCCTGCGTCAGTTCAACCTGTCCCTGCTGATCAGTGAAGAGTTCATTAACTGCGTGGTGAAGGACGAGGAATGGCCTTTGGTATTCCCCATCAAGAGCAACAGTCCGGATGCCAACAAGCTGGACCTGAAGGACAACAGCAAGGTGGTGTGGCGTGAGTTCCCGGCGGATGACGGCTATATCGTCAATGAAAAAGGCCTGACCGCCTGCAAGATCTATGGCCATGAGAAAGCCCGCAAGATCTGGCACGCCATCATGTCCTCCACTTATGACTTTGCCGAACCCGGTTTCATCCTCATCGACAAGGTGAACGAGATGAACAACAACTGGTTCTGCGAGAACATCCGCGCCACCAACCCCTGTGGCGAGCAGCCCCTGCCCGAATACGGCAGCTGCCTGCTGGGTTCCGTGAACCTGACCCGGTTTGTGCGTAACCCCTTCACCGAGAAAGCTTACTTCGACTGGGATGAGTACCGCAAAGTAGTGTCCACCTTCACCCGTATGCTGGACAATGTGGTGGAAATCAATGGCCTGCCCCTGGCCCAGCAACGCCATGAGATCACCACCAAGCGTCGTCACGGTATGGGCTTCCTGGGCCTGGGTTCCACCCTTACCATGCTGCGTATGAAGTACGGTTCCCCGGATTCCGTGGAATTCACCGAAGAAGTGTCCAAAGTCATGGCGGTGACCGGCTGGGAAACCGGCCTGGATCTGGCGGCTGAAAAAGGCCCGGCGCCGATTATGGAACAGGACTTTAAAGTAGATGGCGCCATGCTGCGCAAGCGTCCGGAAATGAAGAAGGACGGCTTCAAGGTGGGCGACACCATCAAAGGCAAGGTATTGCACGCCAAATACAGCCGCTACATGCAGCGCCTGGCCCAGGCGGAACCGGAACTGGTGGCGAAGATTGCAGAGAAGGGTGTCCGTTTTACCCATCACTCCTCCATCGCCCCTACCGGCACCATCTCCCTGTCCATTGCCAACAATGCCAGTAACGGCATCGAGCCCAGCTTTGCCCACCACTATTCCCGCAACATCATTCGGGAAGGGCGCAAGTCCAAGGAGAAAGTGGATGTGTTCTCCTATGAGTTGCTGGCGTATCGTGAGCTGATCAACAGCGATGCGATGCCGTTCACTGACGAGGCGGACAAACAGTTGCCAGAATACTTTACGGCAACCGATAATGTGTCTCCGGAACAGCATGTGGATATCCAGGCGGCGGCGCAGAAGTGGGTGGATTCCTCCATCTCCAAAACCATCAACGTGCCCACGGACTTTGAATACGACAAGTTCAAGGACATCTACCTGTATGCCTTCCGTAAGGGGCTGAAAGGCTGTACCACCTTCCGTTTTAACCCGGAAGCCTTCCAGGGTGTGTTGGTAAAAGAGAAGGACATTGAAGCCACCACCTACCGTTTCACACTGGAAGACGGCACGGTGCTCGAAGCCAAAGGCAACGAGATGATCAAATACGATGGCGAAGAGCACACCGCCGCCAACCTGTACGATGCCTTGAAAGAAGGCTACTACGGCAAGCTCTGATCAGGTTGACTGAAAAGGTGATGCTTATAACTGGTGCTGACACTGGTGCATACAATGGAAGACGAGAATTCAGGTAAAAAAACCATGGTTAAAGAAATCAAATCCAAAATCATTGGATACGAAGTGGTGAAACCGGAGCAACCCGCCGTTGAGCCGGAAAAGCCCGAAAACAATGTGGTGCAGATGCACGAAAGCGTGGAACGTCCGGAAATGCTGCTGGGCTCCACCTACAAGATCAAGACCCCGCTGTCGGATCATGCGCTGTACATCACTATCAACGACATCATTCTCAACGAAGGCACTGAGCACGAGCAGCGCCGCCCCTTCGAGATCTTCATCAACTCGAAGAATATGGAGAACTTCCAGTGGGTACTGGCTCTGACCCGTGTTATTTCTGCTGTATTCCGCAAGGGGGGCGATTGCACTTTCCTGGTGGAGGAGCTGAAAGCGGTGTTTGACCCCAAAGGGGGCTACTTCAAGCGCGGCGGCAAGTTCATGCCTTCCCTGGTGGCGGAAATCGGTGAAGCCATCGAAAACCACATGTGCATGATCGGCCTGCTGAAGAACGATCTGGATGATCATCAGAAAGCCTTTATCGAAAAGAAAAAGCAGGAGTTGACTGCCCAGGCAAAAAAGCCTGAAGCGTCGCACGAACAAGATAGTGCCTTCCCCGAAGGGGCTAGTTTGTGCGGCAAGTGCTCCACCAAGGCCGTGATCTATATGGACGGCTGTATGACCTGCCTCAACTGTGGGGATTCCAAGTGCGGCTGATGCGATCGGTAAATCCGCATCGGTAGCTGACCCCCGATCAAAAGGCCACGGCATTCGCTGTGGCCTTTTGCATTGAGCCATTGAGCGCTTTATCAAGTAAGCACCGACGTACATCATGGAATGAAAGGACATCACTGATGGGAAAGAACATTGCGCTGATTCTGGGGAACTCCGACGACGAGAGCTTTTGTGCCGCCATCGCGGAGACCTATGCGGCGGCAGCCGAAGAGGCCGGCCATCAGGTTCGGTATTTTAAATTGGGGGACATTGAGTTTGATCCGGTGCTGCGGCATGGCTACAAGCAGCGCCAGACCCTGGAGCCGGGGCTGGAGTCCATACGCGAGGCCATTCTCTGGTCCGATCACCTGGTACTGGTTTATCCGATCTGGTGGGGATCGATTCCTGCCGTGCTGAAAGGCATGTTTGATCGGGTGTTTCTGCCCGGCTTTGCGTTCAAATACCGCGACAACTCGCAGTTCTGGGACCGGCTGTTGGCCGGCCGCTCCGCCCATGCCATCGCCACCATGGACACGCCACCCTGGTACTTCAAGCTGGTGTACTGCAGTCCGGCCCACCACCAGATGCGCAAAACGATACTTGAATTCAGTGGCATCAAACCGGTTAAAATTACCTCCTTTGGCCCGGTTCGCTATGCCTCCGACGCCAAGCGGGCCGGTTGGCTGGGGCGGGTGCGCCGCTTTGCGCAGGCAGCCTGATCGCACGATGTAAGATTGGGGTTATCAGAAAAGGGTGATATATGATTGGACTGCGTATTACGTTGGGACTGGTGTGGTTGATCGTCCTTGGGTTCACAGTGTCGGCAATCGGCACACAGGGTTTGGTCATGGTGACAGACGTATTTGCCGGGGATGTGGCGGCCCTTAACTGGCGCTCACAGTTCAATGTGGATTTGATCGGCCATATGCTGCTGGCCGGCCTTTGGGTGGCCTGGCGGCATAAGTTTTCTGTGTTGGGCATGGTGCTGGGATTGCTCTGTATCAACGGGGTATTGTTCACGACACTCTATGTGCTGGTGTTGACCTTTGTTCATCGCGGGAACCTGAACCACGTGGTGATGGGCAAGCACGCGGATGGGGTTGCATAGAGCCGGATATGAGGCGTGTGAACCGGATTGCGAATCGGAGTAAGAGCCATGCTCAGCGTGATGGCTGATATGCTGCGTCGGGCCAGGGTGTTCGTGGTGGGCAGCGTGTTGCTGGCGCCACTGCCGGGTTTGGCGGAAGATCTGCTGAAGTATCACCCGTTTAACTTTGGCAGTGGGTCGCCGTTTACCGGGCAGCAAACCTTCGACGGCATCCAGGTGACGTTGACCACCACCAACACCCAACCCTTTGCATCGGGCTTCCGGGACCTGCTGAATACCGGGCCGGCGTCCGTGGTGATTGAGTTCAGTGAGCCGGTGTTGGCGTTCGCCCTGAGCATCAGCTACGTGCTGCCACCGGATGAGTTCCTGACGGACTTCAATATCGGCATGCCGGACATACTGACGCAAACCCTGGGGGTGGTGGATGGCGTGGTCACCTCCACAGTGCCGGGGGATGGCGGTCGGGGCGAACTGATCTGGTCGAACATCAACACCACGCGCATCCGTTTCACCATCGGCAACCTGCCCGGCAGCACCAGAATGCCCGCCTTGGCCGTCGACCGGTTTGCGTTCGTGGTGCTGCCGCAGGTGCCCGGCCACGAGCGTTAACTCACAGTTTGACCAGTGTTAAGTCGATTCCCTCCTGTTCCAGCACCGATTGCAACAGGTCTTCCATGATGGCCCGGGCGTGACCGGTGCGCAGCTGGATGTGGCGATGTAGATCCTCGCCAGCCCGGTCCTGGCTTTCACATTGGGCACTGTAGGCTTCGAAGGCGGTCAGGCTTTGAATGATTTCCGCCAGGTGTTGCGGACACTCACAGTCGATGCTGGAGCTTACCGAGGCGGCTTTCTCCAGCAGTTGATCCGTATAGAGGCGCGGCGGAGGTTGGCGTGAAGGTAAGACGCTGACCACACCGGACTTCTCTTTCAGCCGGCGCTTGAGGTAGGTGGCGAGGTCTGCGTAATCCAGCGGTGATTTCAGCGCGTGGACCCCCAGGGTGCGCAGATAGGTGACGTCCTGCTGGCGTGCATAACGGTAGGCCAGCAGTGTGACGCGCGCGTTGACCTGCTTGATCAGCTGACCCATGGGTTTGACCTCTGCCGCTGGAATGGAAGGCTGGTCAATCAGCAGCAGATCCACCGCACTGCCGGGGTGGTGAGCGCGCAGATCGGCGCAGGTGTCGTAGTGCTGGATGAAACCCCATTGCACCTCGTTGCCCAGCCGTTGTTGAACCTTGTCGAACCACTCGGCGGCCACCGTGGTCACGTGCACGGTACGGGTGCCCGCGGTCGCTTCCTCCACCGGGCGAGCGCTCACCAGTTCCCTCAGTTCGTCGTCGGTCATGGCAGCGATGGCGCCGATGGTGTGTCCATTGTCCACGCAGTGCTTGAGCAGCTTCAGGCGCTCCAATGCCTGGTCGGAGTAAACCCGGCGGCCGGTGGGGGTTCGCTGGGTCTCAACGGCGCTGTGGCGTTTCTCCCAGACCCTCAGGTTGTGCACCGTGAGCCCGGTCAGCTTGGCCACGGTGCCGATTTGGTATTGTTTCACGTCAATAGGCCCTGATGTGGTGGTTTGTCGGTGGTCTGTCTAAGCATTAATAATAGACAATATCTATACCAATCCGTTTGAGGAAGGTTTCTGTGGGGTGCATCTATATTGTGTCTAGGTTTTGTTGTGGTCTTGTGATGGTCGTTTTGTGGTGAGAAGTGCTTGGGCAAGGGTGTCCGGTGCGGCAGGACAAGGTGAGTCGGAACCGGGTGCTGAGGGTTCAATCAGTAGAAAAGGTGGTATTCTGCGGTCAGCTCACCGGCGGGTGGGCGAGACTTCAACCCAGAGCTCAAGGAGTAACGCGGATGCAATTGGATACCGCAGACAAGTTCAGTCCCATCACCATCGCCTTGCATTGGATCGTCGGGCTTTCCATCATCGGCCTGCTGGCCGTGGGCGTCTACATGACCGAAACCGAAACCCGCAGCCTGTACCCGTTGCATAAGTCCTTCGGATTTCTGATCTTTTTCATCGTGGTGCTGCGGGTGGTCTGGCGCCTGCGTAATGGTTGGCCGGTGCCGGTGAGCCAGTATTCCAGCATCGAGCAGATCCTGGCGAAAGTGGTGCACTGGGTGTTGATTCTGGGCACGCTGTGCATGCCGATCTCCGGTTTTCTGATGTCCACCATGGGCGGTCATGGACTGGAGGTGTTCGGGTTGGAAGTGGTGGCCCGCAATCTGGACCCGGAGAATCCCGCCAAGTCGGTTCCCATCAACAAAGCGTTGGCTGGGTTTTCCCACAGTACCCACCATTGGTTGGGTGAAGCCATGATCGTGGCCGTGATTCTGCACGTGGCAGGGGCCCTGAAACATCACCTGATTGACCGGGACGGCACTTTGCGCAGAATGCTGGGAGCGCGGGTCTAGTGGTAAGCGGGTCGTGATCTACCTGGTTCTGCTGTCGGTGCCGGCGGCGGTACTGGCCTGGTATCTGGGCAGCAAGTTTCGGGACCACTGGAAACAGCAGCGCCGTCGTCGGTTGCAGGCGGCGCCCTTTCCGGACGCCTGGCGTGAACTGCTGTGGCAGCAGTTTGCCCTCTATCGCAAGTTGCCGGACCGGGAACGGCGCACCCTGGAGCGCCACATGCAGGTGTTCATGGCGGAAAAGGTGTTTGTGGGATGCAATGGCATGGAGATCAACGAGCATGTGAAGCTGCTGATCGCGGCCCAGGCCTGCATCCTGATCCTGAACAAGGCCACCGACTATTATCCCGGATTTGCAACCATTCTGGTGTACCCGGAAACCTTTGTGGTGCCGATGACCCAGCGGGACGGGATGGTGCATTCGGATGTGGTGTCGGTGCGCACCGGTGAATCCTGGCATCGGGGCCCTGTCGTGCTGGCCTGGGATCAGGTGTTGCAGGGTGCCCGCAACGACCGCGATGGTCACAATGTGGTGATGCATGAGTTTGCCCATAAACTGGACGAGGAAAACTGGCAAATGGACGGCCTGCCGATTCTGTCCGATCCCCAGCAATATGGTCCCTGGAAGCAGGTGTTAACGGATGCCTACCAGCAATTGCACCGGGCCATGGAGTTGGATCAACCGGATGTGATTGACGATTATGGCGCCACCTCGCCCGCTGAATTTTTTGCTGTGGTGACGGAAACGTTTTTCGAAAAACCGCAACAGTTGCAACAACAACATCCACAATTATACGACCAGTTCAAACGCTACTATGGATCAGACCCCGTGCACTGGGTGCTGCGGGAATCGTGATAGTAATACTGAAATAATGTGTCAACGACGCAATAAAAGCGTCTGCCCCCTGTCATAGAGCGCTCTTACCATCGGCGGCATGCCTGTTTAACCCTGCCATCCATACTGTGAATTCGTTCATGCCGTGAATTTAAGGACAAGCTCATGTCAGACCAGGATAAGAAAACCCGTCGTCAGTTTATGCGTTCATCCGGAATTCTGTTGGCGGCGGGGGTGGTTGCTCCCCGCTTTGCCCAATCCGCTCCGGCCATCATTACTCTGGATTCTGCCCGGCCGAAACTGGAACAGGGTATTCAGATCGGTGATGTGCAGTGTCACGGGGCCATGATCTGGAGTCGCAGCGATCGTCCTGCCCGTATGCTGGTGGAGTACGATCTGTCCCCGGATTTTGCACGCCCGGTGAAAGTGCGCGGCCCCTATACCTTGGCCACGTCGGATTTTACGGCGCGATTGGATCTGCGCCAGCTGCCCTGCGACCGGGAAATCTTTGTGCGGGTGCAGTTCCAGGATTTGAGTAACGACCGGATTGTCAGTGAGCCGGTCAGTGGACGTTTCGTCACGGCTCCGCGCCGTCGCCGCGACATTCGCTTTCTGTGGTCCGGTGATACCGCCGGGCAGGGCTGGGGCATCAATCCTGAATTCGGGGGCATGAAAATTTATGAGGCCATGCGCCTGGAACAACCGGATTTCTTTATTCACTGCGGCGACAATATTTACGCCGATGGTCCGATTGCTGAATACCAGCTCGCTGAAAATGGACAAATGTGGCACAACCTGGTGACCGAGGAAGTGTCCAAGGTGGCAGAAACCCTGGATGAATTCCGCGGCCGTTACAAGTACAACCTGTTGGATGAAAACGTACGCCGCTTCAATGCAGAGGTGCCGCAGATCTGGCAGTGGGATGATCATGAAGTGGTGAACAACTGGTCCGATACCAAGGACCTGAGTAACGATGCCCGCTACACCGAAAAAAACGTGCCGACCCTGATTGCGCACGGCAGCCGCGCATTCCTGGAGTACGCCCCCATGCGCCCCCACGACAGCTCGGAACCGGAACGGGTTTATCGCAAGCTGTGCTATGGGGATCTGCTGGATGTGATTGTGATTGATATGCGCAGCTACCGTGCCGGCAACTCCGCCAACGACCAGGCTGAACCCGGGCCGGAAACCGCCTTCCTGGGTGAAGAGCAGATCGCCTGGATCAAGCATCAGTTGGATAGCTCGAAAGCAGTATGGAAGGTGATCGCCTCCGACATGCCCATTGGGTTGGTGGTGCGCGACGGTGCCGATAAGTTTGAAAACCTGGCCAATGGTGATGGCCCTGCCCTGGGCCGTGAACTGGAGATGGCCGGGCTGCTGCGTTACATCAAGCGCAAGCGGATCAAGAATGTGGTCTGGTTTACGGCCGATGTGCATTACTGCGCCGCCCATCATTATGATCCCAACCGCGCCCAGTTCCAGGATTTCCTGCCGTTCTGGGAATTCGTCAGTGGCCCGTTGAACGCCGGCAGTTTCGGTCCCAACACGCTGGACAACACCTTTGGCCCCCGGGTGGATTTCCAGATGGCACCGGACAGCCCCAATCAAAGTCCGTTTGCCGGACTGCAGTTCTATGGTCAGGTGGACATTGATGCCTATTCCGCAGAGATGACCGTTACCCTGAAGGACATTGATGGTAAAGCGGTGTACAGCAAAACCCTGGAGCCGGAACAAGGCCGCGGCTGGCACAAGGGATGGGAGCGCCACGATCGCTAATTCAGTGTGGCGGAAGACCTTTCGGTAAGGGCCTTCCGCCATGGTTTTTTCAAGAGGGTTACTTCCAGCTGAAGAACATGCCAACCCGCTTCTTGTATTCCAGGTATTGCTCGCCAAATTCGCGGACCAGATCGTTTTCCTCAAAGCGCAGTCCGGTAAAGATATACGCGGTCAGGCTCAGGGTCATCACCAGCTTGGTAGCGCTCATGTCCGGTACGCACCACATGCCGATCAAGGCGCCCAGCATGATAGGATGACGGCTGAAGCGGTACATCCAGTTTTCCTTGAACTCCGGTGCCTGGTAAGCGCGATCGTTGACGGCGAACCAGATCTGGCGCAGACCGAACAAATCCCAGTGATTGATGGCAAAGGTGGCGGCAAACAGATAGCTCCAGCCCGCCCCGAACAGACACCACAGTATCGTTCGTCCGGCCAGGGATTCCACTTGCCACAGATGTCCGCTCACCGGTTGCCACAGCGCCAGGATGATCAGCAGGGTGACACCGCTGCCCCACACAAAGGTGGCGCGCTCGCTGGCGGCACTGAAGGTATGCGCAAAGGCCCGTTTGAAAAAAGGCCGTGCCATGATGGAATGCTGCAGCCCGAATAATCCGATCAGCAGCACATTGATGACACAGGCCAGCAGCGTGTTGTCGGTCAGGACAATAAAACTTCCCATGGGCAGGATGCCCGCCATGGCCAGAATCACCGCTACTAAGCCGGCACAACCGATCAGATAGGAAGCGATGCCATAGAGCAGCAGCGTACTCTTGCGGCCCGCAGTAAGTGGCTGGTCGAGGGTGGTGGTTGGTTGATGGGTCAGCGTTGTCATGAGGTCTCTCCAGAAAAATAGTGAGTAAAAATGTGATTAAGAAAACGCAAGTTTTGGTCAGAGGCTGATGGGGTCCAGACCGAGTAGAATTCGGCCGGAAAAGTTGACCTGCTTGTGCTCAGGCAAGGGATGAAAATGCATTGCCCTCACATCGCGTACAATCCGCTCCAGGGGGTGGCCTTGGAAAAAGCCACTACCGCCCACCAACACCGCTGCCTGCTCAACCACATTGCGGATGGCCTGATTGGCGATGGTTTTGCGGGTGAGGATGGCGTTCGTCAAAGCACGCGACGGTGTGAAGCCATAATTGTCCTGACAGCGCACCATGTCCTCCAACGCCAGTTGGGCGGTGGTGAGTTGATTGTTCAGGGTGCCCAGCAGGCTAGCCAAATCCGGTTTGCCGGCGCTGGCTGCCCGAGCCAGTTCGAACGCTTTCTCTGCCAGACCCAAATAACAGGCTGTGATCAGTGGCATGGCAATCGGTAATATGGTGTCCCAGATGGGGTGCCACACCCCGGCCGGGCGCCGGGCCACAATGGCCTGCTCGGGCAGGAACACGTTCTCCAGTATGATGTCGTTGGAACCGGTGCCGCGCATACCCAGGGTTTTCCAGTTATTTTGCACACGAATGCCCGCGCTGCTCATGGGCAGTGAGAAGTGAATCACCTCAGCGCCCTCCGCACCCTGATGGTTCACGCTGGACACCAGCACCTGGGCGCCGGGGCCACCGCTGACGAAACGTTTGTGCGCGTTGATGAGGTAGCCCCCGTCTACAGCTTGGGCAGTGCCGTTGGATTCCAACCAGTCGTTGGCACCGGTGCCGGCGATGATCAGCTCCTGGCTGGCGATTTTCTGCAAGGTGGCCTGCGCCCGGGTGTCACCGCGTTGTGCCTTATACACATTCAGGGCCACGGGGTGGGAATGCATGGCGAACGCCAGGGCAGTGGAGCCACAATACTGCCCAAGTTGCTGAGTCACCTGACAAAGTTCGCTGTAGGTGAGGCCTGCGCCCCCCAGCTCAACAGGTATTGCCAATGAAAAGAAACGGGCTTCCTGCAGGTCTTTGTAATTTTTTTGTACAAAGGTGCAATTGGTGTCAAAATCGAAGGCGCGCTCGGCGAACAGGCTGCCCAAGTTGTTCAGCAATTCTTCTGCTGTGTTAAACCAGGCGGTGTGATGATGCGTTGTCATGGTTCTCTCCCTGTGAAGTTGTGTGTCGTAATGATCAACAACGCCATGGTAGGAAAACCGATCCGGCAAAAATACTTTTCAAACTGTAGTAACCAACTACGTAAACTGTAGTAACGCACTGCCAAACCTGTAGTTGGCGTAAAAGCTGTATTACGAGCGAAAATCACTGTGAATTTTCACACGTTTATTTGGCCAACGAATACCGCCAAATCAAAATCGAGGATGAGCCGATGCAATATGGACAATTTTGCCCCATCTCAAAAGCCGCTGAGGTGTTGGGTGATAAGTGGACTTTGCTGATCGTGCGCGAACTGCTGATGGGCGCTTCCCGGTTCAATATGCTGCAGCGTGGTCTGTGCTCCATCTCGCCTACCATGTTGACCAAACGCCTGAATGAATTGTGCAGCTGTGGACTGGTGCTGAAGAAAAAAATACCCGGCCAGAAAGGTTATGAATACTTTTTAACGCCTGCCGGCCAGGAGCTGTATCCGGTATTGGAAACCATGGGCGTGTGGGGAATGCGCTGGGCGCGGGAAGGCATGCCCCAGAGTGACCTGGATGTGGAGCTGTTGATGCTGTACCTGGAGCGCAGTGTGGACACGGAAAAGCTGGTGGGCACCGAGACGGTGATCCGCTTTCAGTTCACCGATCTGGTGGATCTGAAAAACTGGTGGTTGGTGGTGAAGAACGATCATGTGGATACCTGCATTCACGATCCCGGTAAAGATGTGGACGTATATTTCACCACCGACCTGCGCACCATGATCCAGGCCTGGATGGGGGACATCAGTTACAAACAGGCTATTTCAGAAAAGCGCCTGACCCTGGTAGGCCCGCCGGCGTTGACCAAAAACGTCAGTCAGTGGATCAAGCCGTCGGTGTTTGATGGCATCCCCCCGGCGGCCGACATTCACACCAATATGATGGGGGCGGGCATCTAGCCCTGCTTCAGGGTAGAATGCCTGCCATAGTGCACAATTAAGGAACGCAGTAGCATGAATATTTGGGTGGATGCGGATGCCTGTCCGGTGGTGATCAAGGAAATCCTGTTTCGGGCAGCCGAGCGCAAAAAGGTGCTGACCACCCTGGTGGCGAACCAGTTTCTGCGGGTGCCAAAATCCGCCTTCATCCAGTTCCTGCAGGTGCAATCCGGTTTTGATGTGGCGGACAACGAAATCGTGCGGCGGGTCAATGCCGGTGACCTGGTGATCACCAGCGACATTCCCCTGGCGGCAGAAGCCATTGCCAAAGGCGCCCAGGCCCTGAGTCCGCGGGGAGAGCTGCATACCACCGAAAACATTGGCCCGCGCCTGAATATGCGGGACTTTCTCGATACCATGCGTTCCAGTGGTGTCGACACCGGCGGGCCGCCAGCCTTGAGTCAGAGTGACCGGCAGGCGTTCGCCAACCATCTGGATCGTATTCTGGCCAAGCGCGAAGCCAACCGTTGAGCGCCGAGGGCGTATTCGATTAACCACCATGACCACAGGGAGTGAATGATGTCCGGGAACAATACAGCGGGAGCCTTTTTGCTGGGTTTGTTGGTGTGCGTGGGGTTGCTTGGCCTGGGGTATGTGTTGGGCAGTTCCGCAATCCAGTTCAAGGAGTATGAGCGTACGGTCACCGTGAAAGGGCTGTCAGAACGGGAGGTGGATGCCGACATCGTCATCTGGCCCATTCAATTCACCGAGGCCCACAACGAGCTGGGTGCGTTGTACGCGGCCCTGGATGCCAGCACCGGCAAGATCAAGGCGTTCCTGCAGGCCAACGGTATTGCCGCTGAGGACATTACCGTATCCCAGCCAGCCATCACCGATAAATCCGCCCAGCAGTACGGCAACAATGGTGCGGTGGCGTTTCGTTATGCTGCGCAGCAAACCGTGACGGTGTATTCCCGTCAGATCCCCCAGGTACGCGACGTGATGAGCAAGCTCTCGGAGCTGGGGCGGCAGGGGGTGGTTATTACCCGCGGCGACTATCAGGCGCAGACCGAATACCTGTTCACGGATTTGAACGCGGTGAAACCGCAGATGATTGAGGAGGCCACCAAGCAGGCGCGGGAGGTGGCCATGAAATTTGCAAACGATTCCCAAAGCACCCTGGGCAAGATCAAGCGGGCTTCCCAGGGCCAGTTCACCATCAGTCCCCGGGACACCAACAATCCTCACATCAAAAAGGTGAGGGTGGTCTCCACCGTGGAATACTACTTGTCCGATTAAACCGGTTGCCGATAAAGCTGGCGGGCAAACCCGTTTAGGGTATTCGTAAACCCATATATATGAAATTTCATATATATGTCATAATCCGCCGCTATGCTGACGTTGTTTGAGCCATCCCGGCTATTGGCGAATAAAGGCGAGTCGTTGTGAATCCACTGTCTCTGTTTAAATGCCTGGCGGAAGAAACCCGCCTGCGTTGCGTGCTGTTGATTGAGCAGGAGGGGGAACTCTGCGTCTGCGAACTGATGGCCGCTCTGGGTGAAAGCCAGCCCAAGATATCCCGCCATCTGGCCCAGCTGCGAAGCTGTGAGCTGCTGTTGGATCGCCGCCAGGGGCAGTGGGTGTTCTACCGCATCAACCCCGGATTGCCGGCGTGGGCGCGGCAGGTGCTGGCGGACACCCGGAGCGCCAACCGGAATTTCCTCAACGACAATGTGAACAACCTGTGTCGCATGGGGGATCGCCCGCAGCGCCAGGAATCCTGTTGCTAACCTGTCGGTGGCGCCACTGCCAAACGGCGTCACCCATTCAATGAGAGAGAGCATATGACCATCAACGTGGGCATCAATGGCTTCGGCCGCATGGGGCGCCTGGCCCTGCGGGTGTTAAACGAAAATCCCGCTGTGCGCGTGCAATGCATCAACGATCCGGCCGGTGACGCGGCCACTCTGGCACACCTGCTGAACTTTGATTCTGTGCACGGGCGCTGGCAGCATGAGGCGCGCTCGGAGGGCAGCAACATGCTGATTGGCAGCCAGGTGATCCCCTGCACCCGTAATACGGCATTGCCGGATACCGATTGGTCTGCCTGTGATGTGGTCATCGAAGCCTCCGGCAAAATGAAAACCCAAGCCCAGTTGCAGGCTTATCTGGCGCAGGGGGTGAAACGGGTGGTGGTGACCGCGCCGGTCAAAGAAGAGGGGGTGCTGAATGTGGTGATGGGAGTGAATGATCATCTCTACGATCCGGCTGTGCACAGCATTGTCACGGCGGCATCCTGTACCACCAACTGCCTGGCGCCAGTGGTGAAAGTGATCCATGAAAATCTGGGCATAGAGCACGGCTCCATGACCACCATCCACGACATCACCAATACCCAGACCATCCTGGATGCACCCCACAAAGATCTGCGTCGGGCGCGGGCCTGCGGCATGAGTCTGATTCCCACCACCACCGGTTCCGCCACCGCCATCACGCATATTTTCCCGGAACTGAAAGGCCGTTTGAACGGCCATGCGGTGCGGGTGCCCCTGGCCAATGCCTCCCTCACGGATTGTGTGTTTGAGGTGAAACAGGCGACGACGGTGGCGGAGGTGAATGGCCTTCTACAGCAGGCAGCAGCGGGGGAACTGCAGGGCATTCTGGGTTACGAAGAACGGCCGCTGGTGTCCATCGATTATAAAACCGATCCCCGCTCCAGCATCATTGATGCACTCTCTACCATGGTGATCAATGACACCCAGGTGAAACTGTATGCCTGGTATGACAACGAATGGGGTTATGCCAATCGTACGGCGGAGTTGGTGCTGAAAGTCGCCGGGCTGGATCAGGAGTAAGTACCATGGGGGCACTGTCGGGCCTGGCGCCGGAAATTCGCCAATACATGCTGGTGACCGGTAACTATTGGGCGTTCACCCTGACCGACGGTGCCCTGCGTATGTTGGTGGTGCTGCATTTTCACGAGCTGGGTTACAGCCCGCTGGACATTGCCCTGTTGTTTTTGTTTTACGAATTCTTTGGTGTGGTCACCAACTTGACCGGGGGCTGGCTGGGTGCCCGCCTGGGGTTGAATCGCACCATGAACCTGGGATTGTTGTTGCAGGTGATTGCGTTGTCCATGTTGTTGGTGCCGACGACGCTGTTGACCGTACCCTGGGTGATGGCGGCACAGGCTCTGTCGGGCATCGCCAAAGATCTCAACAAGATGAGTGCAAAGAGTTCCATCAAGTTGTTGTTGCCAAGTGATGCGCAGGGCACCTTGTATAAATGGGTGGCGCTGCTTACCGGTTCTAAAAATGCACTAAAGGGTGCCGGCTTTTTTCTGGGAGGAGCGCTGCTGGTATGGGTGGGTTTCCAGGGGGCGGTGGCGGCCATGGCTGCCGCACTGGCGCTGATCTGGATACTGAGTATGGTCTTCTTGCGCCGTGATCTGGGTAAGTCCAAAAACAAACCCAAATTCACCCAGATCTTTTCCAAAAGCCCGGCCATCAACCTGCTGTCCGCTGCCCGCCTGTTCTTATTCGGGGCACGGGATGTCTGGTTTGTGGTGGCATTGCCGGTGTACCTGGCGGTGAACTTTCAGTGGGGTCATTGGCGCGTGGGTGGTTTCCTGGCGCTGTGGGTGATCGGCTATGGCTTTGTGCAGACCTTGGCGCCGCGGATTACCGGCCGGGCCCGGGGGCTGACACCGGATGGCCGCGCAGCATTTGCCTGGGCCCTGCCGTTGTCCCTGCTGCCGGCGACTATTGCGTTTGCCCTGTGGTGGGGGCTGTATCCGCAAATCAGTCTGGTGGGTGGGCTATTGGTATTCGGTGCCCTTTTCGCCGTCAATTCTTCCTTGCACAGTTACCTGATTGTCAGTTATGCCGACGAAGACGGGGTGTCACTGGACGTGGGCTTCTACTACATGGCCAACGCCATGGGGCGGTTGCTGGGAACGATTCTATCCGGTTGGCTGTTCCAGACCTATGGACTGCTCGTGTGCCTGATTGTGTCCTCCCTGTTTGTGTTGCTGGCAGCGCTGTTTTCCTTGCGCCTGCCACGCCATCAACACAAGCAGGATGATCCGGTGCTCAGTTCCGTCAAATCGTAAAATCGATATTGTCGATCAGGCGAGCCTTGCCCATGCGGGCGGCAGCCAGGATCACCAGGTCAGAGTCCGTGGCGGTGGCCGGTTCCAGGGTGTCCGCCCGACACACGGAAAAGTATTCGGGTTCGAAACCGGCGCCGGTCAGCTCCTGGTTGGCGCGCTGACTGACGGCCATATAATCCCGTTCACCCTGTTGGATGGCCGCTTTGGCCGCGTCCAGGCAGCGATACAGGGTAGCACCACGGTTTTTTTCATCCGCCGACAGATAACCATTGCGGGAACTCATGGCCAGGCCATTGGCTTCCCGCACGGTGTCCACACCCACCACCTCAATATCGAAACACAGTGCAGTGGTCATGCGGCGGATCACCGCCAGTTGCTGGAAATCTTTCTTGCCAAACAGGGCCACATCGGGCTTAACAATATTGAAGAGTTTGGTGACCACCGTGGAGACCCCGTCAAAGTGCCCGGGGCGGGCCGCACCACAGTGCCGGTCGGTGATCTCCGTCACCACCACTTTGGCCCACTTATCCTGGTCGCCAGGGTACATCTCGTCCACCGGCGGCGCGAACAACAGATGACAACCGGCGGCTTCCAGTTTGGCGGCATCGGCGTCCAGGGTGCGTGGGTAGTTGTCGAAATCTTCATTCGGGCCGAATTGGGTGGGGTTCACGAACACACTGGAGACCATAAAATCCGCTTGCTTCAGGCCTTCGGTGATCAGGGTGATATGGCCGGCGTGCAGGTTGCCCATGGTGGGAACAAAGCCGATGCGTTTTCCCGCCATGCGCTGGGCTTTTACTGCGGCCCGTAATGCTTCAATGCTGTTAACTGTTTTCATCAGGCGAAACCTTATGTTCGGGCGAAACTGTCTGTTCAGGCGAAGCCATGCTCCGGTGCGGGGAAGGAGCCGTCCTTGACTGCGGTCACGTAGGCGCTGATGGCACCCTGAATGCTGCCGTCACCCTCCGGCATAAAATTCTTCACGAACTTGGCGGGCTTGCGGGTGGTGGCCCCCAGCATGTCGTGCAACACCAACACCTGGGCGTCTGCCGACGGACCGGCACCTATGCCAATTACCGGGATGGACACTTTCTGCATGATCTCTTCCATCAGGTCGGAGGGAATGCACTCGAACAACAGAATGGCAGCCCCGGCTTTTTCAGCGGCGATGGAATCCCGGATCAGGGCTTCCCGTTCCGCCGGGTCACGACCCTGTACTTTGTAGCCACCGAATTTGTTGACCGATTGCGGTGTCAGCCCCAGGTGGATGCACACCGGGACACCGCGATCCGTGAGTTTTTGCACGCTGCTTACCAGCCAGTCGCCGCCTTCAAGTTTCACCACATGGGCACCGGCACGCATCAGGGCGGCGCAACTGGCCATGGTCTGTTCTTCGGTGGCGTAGGTCATGAATGGCAGGTCCGCCATGATCAGTGCGCCCTGGTTACCGCGGCGCACGCATTCAGTGTGATAAATCATGTCGTCGAGTGTGACCGGAACGGTGCTGTCATGCCCCTGCAGAACATTACCCAGAGAATCCCCCACCAACAGGACTTCCACGCCGGCGCTGCTGGCCAGGTGGGAGAAGGTGCTGTCATAGGCGGTGAGGCAAGTGAATTTCTTGCCTTCCTGCTTGATTTTGTTGAGTGTGGAAAGGGTGATAGCCATGGCGCGTAATGCTCCCTCTGTGTTGCTGTTTATGCAGGAAAAACAGTACTTTCCCGCTTAGCCGTCCACCGGATTGAAATAATGGCGACCGCTGTGATTGGTCTGAATATACTCCAGCAGTTTTTCGTAGTCACGGGTGCTTTCTGCCAAGTTCAGGTGTTCGGTATTGACCATCAGCAACGGTGACTCGTCATAGCGCAGAAAAAAATCCACGTACGCGTCACTGAGGCGGGACAGATAGTCGGCACTGATTTGCTGTTCGCAGGGAATGGCCCGCTGTTGTATGCGTTGTTGCAAAGTGTCCACCGAAGCCTGCAGATAGATCACCAGGTCTGGCCGTGGAATGCTGGAGATCACATGCTGGTAGACCTTGTCGTAGAGGCGGAACTCATCGTCGTCCAGGGTCAAACCGGCAAACAACCGGTCTTTGTGAATCAGAAAATCGGCGACCCGGACCGGCTGGAACAGATCGTTCTGCCGCAGCTCGTTTAACTGGTCGGCCCGTTGCAGCAAAAAAAACAATTGGGTCTGCAGTGCCCATTGCTTTTGATTGTGATAGAAGCGCTCCAGAAACGGATTGTCGGCCGCACCTTCCAACAGCAGGTCGTAGCGAAAGCTGTGGGCGAGTTTGCGGGTGAGGGTGGTTTTGCCCACTCCGATGGGGCCTTCCACCACAATGAATTTCATAGCCGCCACAAACCGCCGGATGGGAGCTGACTGAGCAGTGCCTGCACGGCGCGGCCATCCGGCAGAAGCAAATCGGCGTTCAGGTCCAGCAGCGGTTGCAGCACAAAGTTGCGTTCGGCCATGCGCGGATGGGGCACACTCAAACGTTCGGTTGCAATGCATTCATCCCCATACAGCAGCAGGTCCAGATCCAACGTGCGCGGGCTCCATTGCTCTGGCCCCCGTACCCGACCCTGGGTCTGTTCAATGGCCTGCAGGTGGTCCAGCAGGGCGTGTGGTGCCAGTTGGGTGTTTACTTCTGCCGCCGCATTGACGTAATCCGGTTGCGCACCAGGGCCGACGGCCGTGCTGCCGTAAAACGCCGATACGGCTTTCAGGGTGGTCTGTGGGATCTGCTCCAGCTGTTGCAGGGCCTGCTGCAGCTGCTCCAGCGGCGTGTCCAGGTTGCTGCCCAGACCGATATACACCCGGTGCATCACAGGCTGATGGGTCATGAGTTGGAAGGGTTGCTGCTGCGACGGTTCTTGTAGCGCCGGCGGCGGCGTGGCTTTTTGGTGCCTCCCAGGCCTTGGCAGAGGGTGGCACGTTCATCGCTGTCGGCTTCCTGGTAACGGGTCCACCAGTCTCCCAGTCCGGGCTCGATCTCACCGGCTTCTTCCCGCAACAGCAGCAGGTCGTAGGCGGCGCGGAAGCGGGGATGTTGGATCAGGGATTCACAGCGTTTCGGTGAGCGCTGGTCAAGGCGCCCCTGCAGCTCCCAGATTTCCCGCATGGGTAGGCCGAAACGTTTGGGAATGGAGGTGTGTTGGGCCTGCTTGGCGGTGACGTTCTGAATGGCTTTCTGCAGCGCTGGCGCAGCGTGCAGGCCGTTCTCCTGAGCCCGGCGCCATTCTGTCTGTAATGGCCCCCACAGTAACACGGCGAAGAGGAAGGCCGGGGTGACCGGTTTGCCTTCCGCCAGGCGGTGGTCCGTGTTGCGCAGCGCCAGTTCAATCATGGTCTGCACTCCGGTGTCATCATTGACCTCGGGTATGGACAGGGGGAATAACCAGCGGGCCAGGTCGTATTCCACCAACAATGGCCACACGGCCTGAGCATAGCCGCCCAGAAACAGTTTCAGGACTTCTTCGAACAGGCGCGCCGGGGGAATCAGTCCCAGCAGCTCTGACAGCTCCCGGATGGGGGCCGCGGTGGCCGGTTCGATGTCAAAGTCCAGTTTGGCGGCAAAGCGGGCGGCCCGCAGCATGCGCACTGGGTCTTCCCGATAGCGTTGTTCCGGATCGCCGATCAGGCGCAGGGTGTGGCGACGGATATCCTGATAACCGTTGACGAAATCCAGCACGGCACCGTCGGTGTGTCGGTAGTAAAGGGCGTTGGCCGTGAAATCCCGGCGGATGGCATCTTCATCCAGGGTGCCGAACACGTTGTCCCGCAGTAACAGGCCTTCCTCAGATTGGGCCGAGCGGTGCTCGTTGTCTTCATCTTTACTGTGGTTGGCGCGAAAGGTGGCCACTTCGATGATTTCCCGGCCGAAGCGGACGTGGGCCAGGCGAAAACGACGGCCGATCAGGCGGCAATTGCGGGGGAAGACGGCTTTGATTTGTTCCGGCGTGGCGCTGGTGGCGATATCGAAGTCTTTCGGGTGCAGGCCAATCAGACCGTCCCGTATGGAGCCTCCCACCAGATAGGCCTCAAATCCGGCGTCGGTGAGCCCGTCCAGTACCGACAGTACATTGCGACGAATGTCCTCTTCCGGGAAGTGGTGCTCACCACGAGGGATCACCTTCAGGGCCGGCTTGCCCTGCTCGCCGGAAATTAAGCCTTTTAGTTTTTTGATAAGCCGTCTAGGCATGCTGCGGGTCGGATTTCCGTAATGGTTGAGCGGTGGATTCGGTTGGCCACGATTCTAACACCGAGTGGCTGGAGTAATACACTCTATTCAATAGGTTAGACGTTTTTCGATGGGCTGCGGTAATTTGGCGGGGCAAAAAAGCAAAAAGGGAAAGCCTTTCGACTTTCCCTTACGCTTCATGCTTGTAGTAGTTTTTGTAGAAGCTCTATTCTTTTTTCTGACTGGGCCCGAAGGCCCAGTCTTTGTGCCGACTCTTATTGTTGTTTTTTAGCGACTTGTTTTTGTTGTTATTATCGCGTTTCTTATTTTTATTGTTGTTACTTGTTTTTGGTGGTTGTGGCAGTAAGAGGGATTTTGCAATCTAAGCCATTTGATATTGTTCTTGTTATGGCTCACAACCCTGGGGTTGTCCTCTTTCTGTATGCCACTTAAAAAGTGACCACCGAGCTTTATTATTGTTGTTATTGCTTTCGACTGTTCAAGGGGCCTTTTTATTATTGTTATTCGTTATCTTTGGCTGCCCTTGTTGGTACGCAAGATATATAGCAGGGCCTGTGCCAACTTGAGTGAAATTTAAAAAGTATTTATATAACAGTAGGTTATAAATGTTGCAGTATGTAAACACAGTAAATGGTCAATATTCTGTTACCGTATTTCTGTGTATGTGTTCCCGCTGGTGTGTATGACGGTAACACTTTGGTGTGGGGGTACACAGGTAACACATCCGTTACGCTTGGTTAAATTTGTTAACATTTCAACGTTTTGAATGGGGAATTCGTTCAGCGGGTAAGGGGCGCACGTTCCTATAGGCCAATAGCTGACCGGGTTCCGGTAACAATCCGTAACATAAGGTCAAAAAATAGTCAGGTGTTACCGGGTGTGGTGTGTCGGTTTTCTGTCTTCAGCGGGAGGCGGGCTTTTTGCGGGGGATGCCAAGTCTTTGACGGCGCTCCCACAGGCATTTGCGACTGATTCCCAGCTTTTGCGCCAGCTCGGTTTCGGTCATCTGTTCCTGATGTTCCAGTACAAAACGCTGGAAGTAGTCTTCGAGGGAGAGGTCTTCCGCCGGGTCTTCCACGTCATCGTGGTTGCTGCGGCTGCTGGGCTTGGGCAGGGTGACGTCGTCATCCAGCTGGTATTCCGGCTCTGAGTGCAGGTCCAGGGCCATCAGGTCCGGCGTGATCACCTGGCCGTCGCAGAGGATCACCGCCCGTTCGATGGCGTTTTCCAGCTCGCGCACGTTGCCGGGCCAGCTGTATTTGTTAACGGCGTCCAGGGCTTCCTTGGTGAATGACATTTCCTGCTTGGCCATGCGGCGGGTGGTACGGGTCAGCAGTTCCAGGGCCAGCTTTTCCACATCCTTGCCCCGTTCCCGCAGTGGCGGCAGTTTCAGCTCCACCACGTGCAGGCGGTAGTACAAATCCTCGCGGAAGCGGCCCTCTTTGGACAGGTGCTTCAGGTTGCGATGGGTGGCAGCCACCAGGCGCACATCCACGGTCTTGGATTGCACGGAACCCACCCGGCGCACTTCTTTCTCTTGCAGCAGGCGCAGCAGGCGGGCCTGGGCCTCCAGGGGTAATTCGCCGATCTCGTCCAGGAACAGGGTGCCGCCGTCAGCGGCTTCCACCAGCCCCTTGCGGTTGGCGTTGGCGCCGGTGAAGGCCCCTTTTTCATGGCCAAACAGCTCGGATTCAATCAGGGTTTCCGGGATGGCGGCGCAGTTGACGGAAATCAGCGGGCCGTCATGGCGCTGACTCTGGTCATGAACTGCCCGCGCCACCAGCTCTTTGCCGGTACCGGATTCCCCCAGCACCAACACGGTGGAGTCAGTGGGGGAGACCTTCTGGATGTTCTTGAACAGGACCTGCATGGACTCACATTCGCCGATCATGCCGCTCAGTGGGTAATCCCGGTTGAGCTGGGATTTGAGGGCCTGGTTTTCCCGTTCCAGCGCTTTCTCTTTCAGAATGCGCTCCACGGACATCAGCATTTCATCGTGATCAAAGGGTTTGGCAATGTAGTCCACGGCGCCCATTTTCATGGATTCCACGGCGGACTTGAGGCTGGCGTAACTGGTCATGACCAGCACGGGTACACCGTCGGCCTGGGGAATGATGTCGGTGCCGGGGGCACCCGGCAAGCGCAGATCGGTAATGATCAGATCGAAATCGCCCAGTTTGAAACTGTCGATGGCATCCTGGACCGCGCCGGCTTCGCTAATCTGGTAGCCGTTTCGCTCCAAAAGACGGCGCAGCGCGTTGCGTATAACTGCTTCGTCTTCAACGATCAGGATGTGGCTCATGCTGTTCCTCATGGTCGACTTCAGAATGCTCCTCCGCCGACAGTGTATAGCGGGGGAGAGTTATGGTAACACGGGTTCCGCCGTTTTCGGAATCCAGTGGACTCTGTATCACAATTTGACCGTAGTGCTCTTCAACAATACTGTAGACCAGTGACATACCCAGTCCGGTGCCCTTGCCCGGGTCCTTGGTGGTGACAAAAGGCTCGTAAATGCGCTTGAGCACCTCGGCCGGTATGCCGCTGCCGTTGTCCTCCACGTCGATGACGATGGTGTGGTCGCGGGCATGGCTGATGACTTTGACCTCACCCCCTTCGACCATGGCATCCCGGGCATTGCTCAATAAATTGATGAACACCTGGGTCAGCCGCTGCTGGTCCCCCTTGACGCAGTGATTGGGGTCCGCCGCATTGGTGAAGATGACCTGGGCCACTTCTTTGTTCAGGCTCAGCAGGTCGATGGCTTCCTGGGCACATTCATACACGTAAACCGGCTCCATAGCCACTTCTGTTGTGCCGCTGTGACTGAAACTCACCAGGGATTGGACAATCCGGCTGATGCGCTTGGTCTGGTCCAGAATCTGGTCGGCGCTTTCCAGGATGGCCGACTCGCGGCTGTCGTAGCGCAGGTTCTGGGCCAGGCAGGCGATGCCGGTGATGGGGTTGCCGATCTCATGGGCTACACCGGCGGCCAGGCGGCCCACGGAGGCCAGGCGCTCATTGTGGGCCACATGGTGCTCCAGCATTTTGACTTCGGTGGTGTCTTCCACCACCACCACCTGGCCGCTGTTGATCTGGTTCATTTTGCCCAGGCCGATGGCGGCTTTATGCAGGCTGATCCAGCGGTGCACCCCATCCAGCTCCACTTCCACCTGCTGGGTGCGGGATTCGTTGTCAATGAACTGGCTGAAGACGCCGTTCCAGGGTTCCGGCAGGTGATTGATCTGGGAGCCCAGAATCTGATCCGGAGAGACCCGGGTGATGGCCTCCAGGGCACTGTTCCAGCCCAGCACCTCACCGTCGCTGCCCAGGGAACACACGCCCACCGGCAGGTCCTGCAGGGTCTGCCGGTGAAAGCGGCGCAGGCTGTCCAGCTCCCCCGCCAGGCCGGTGAGTTTGTCGTGGTATTCCTCCAGCCGGCTTTCGATGAAGTGGATGTCCTGGCTGCTGGTGTCGTTGCTTTTGATCACATAGGGAATGGAGCCGTTCATGACCTCATGGGCCACCGATGGACCCAGCAGGCCGGACAGGTTGCTCTCCAGTTGATCCCGCAGGCGGCGCAGGGCGTAGGGGCGGGTTTCGTCCAGGCTCATGGCCAGGTCATTGAGCGCCAGCTCCACCTCCCGGCGGGCCGTGCTGGCCCCCAGGGGTTTGGCCAGGCGCCCCACAAATTCCCGTGCGGAACCAATGGACAGCTCCCAGCGTTGCGGGCGGCGCAGGTTGTCCACGTTGCAGGTTTCCGCCGCCTGCATTTCCGCCGGTGACGATTCGGTCAGCATGGACACGATGCCGAAAATGGTGGAATTGATGAAGATGGCAAAGGTGGCCACCATGTAGCTGTTGTTGGGGGTGGGGAACAGATCGTCGAACAGCAGTGGGGCGGAAATGTGGAATTGAATGCCCAGCAGCACCGGCAACAGCAGGCCGAACAGCCACACGCTGAGCCCGGCCGCCAGCCCTGCCAGGAACCCGTCCTTGTTGGCCTTGGGCCACAGCAGCACACCAAACAGACCCGGCACAAACTGCATGGTGGCCACAAACGCCAGAAAGCCCAGCTCCGACAGGGTGTGCTTGTTCTGCATGATCACATAGAAGCCGTAGCTCACCAGCACGATGGCGGCGATGAGGATGCGCCGGGTCCACAGCAGCCAGGAGTAAAGGTTGCTGCGGCGATAGAAGGGGGCCATGGGTAGAATGATGTGATTGAGGAACATGGCCGACAGGGACAGCGTGCAGACGATGATCACACCGCTGGCGGCGGACAAGCCGGCCGCAAAGCCGAGAATGGCAAGCCATTTGGAGTTAAGCGCTTCCGGCACCAGCAGGGTGAAGTATTCCGGGTTACTGAAAATGTTGAGCTTGGCGGCGGCCCAGACGATGATCAGTACCGGAATCGCCATGAAGAACATATACAGCGGCAGGCCCCAGCTGGCACTCATGATGGCCCTGGGGTTCAGGTTCTCGGTGAAGGCCATGTGGAACATGTGGGGCATGCCCACCGAGGCTACAAAAAACGCCGCCACCAATGCCCGCCAGGGACCTTCTTCCAACGGTTGGTAGAGCGATACCAGTTGCTCCGGATGTTCCGCCAGCCAGGTGTTGAGGCCACCGGGCCCGTCAAAGACTTCGAACAGAATCACCCCGCCCACCAGAAAAAATCCAACCAGTTTGACCAGGGATTCAAAGGCGATGGCGACCACCAGGCCTTCGTGCTTTTCCCGGGTACTGATGTGGCGGGCGCCGAACAAAATGGCAAACATGATGATCAACACCACGAACACAAAGGCCAGGATTTCCTGGGAGGTTTCCTCGTTCAGGATGTGCACCGCATCGGCCACGGCCTGGATCTGCAATGCGATCAACGGCAGGATGCCCAGCAGCATGGCGATGGTCACCACGGCCCCCACCACCGGACTGCGATAACGGAATGACAACAGGTCCGCCAGGGACCCCAGCTGGTAGGTTTGGGTCAGCCGTAAAATGGGGGCCAGCAGAATGGGCGCCAACATGAAGGCACCGGAGATACCCAGATAATACGCGAGGAAGTTGTAGCCGAAGTCATGGGCAAACCCCACCGCACCGAAGATGGCCCAGGCGCTGGCAAACACCCCCAGCGACAATACATAAGTGATGGGATGACGCACCAGGCGTGCCGGTACGAAACCGTGTTCTGTAAGATAGGCCACCAGAAAGAACAGCAGCAGGTAGCCAACACCGATCCCAAACAGCTGGGCAACACTAAAAGCCATCCAGATCCCGACTCCGCGCAATCCAGAAGGTAACGGCGATCAACAGACCCCAGATGATGAAGGGGCGCCACCAGGCGGTGCCGCTTTCCGCCCACCATTGCATGAGGGACGGGGACAGCACATAGGCACCCACAATAAAGATTAGAACCAGCCGGTCGATGTACATGATGGCAACCAGAAGTGTATGTCTATTGATGGTACGTTAGGACGCAGGGTGATGCAAAGTGCGCGACCCGGACCCATCACAGATTCTGTTGCGGGATGCTGCGTTGGTGGGGCACCTGCTGCAAGCGCCAATGCTCGCAGCCCCATTGCAGAATGGTGGCCTTGGATGCGCCGCGCAGAGTGGCAGGCGGTGTTTGCCCCAGTGCCTGCAGGCAGTAGCGCAAGTACGGCCCAGGGTCCTGCAGGGGGATCGGTTCCGCGTAGGTTTGCTTGGAAAGTTTCTGCCCTTCCCCGTTGACGATGACAGGCAGGTGCGCGTAGTGCGGATGGGGCAGGTGCAGCACCTCCTGTAGATACCAGTGGCTGAACGTGGATTCCAGCAGGTCGCAGCCGCGGACCACATGGGAGATGCCCTGTAACGCGTCGTCCAGCACCACCGCCAGATGATAGGCGTACAGGCCTTCCTTGCGTTTGATGATGAAGTCCCCACCCTGTTGTTGCAGATTGCAGTGCTGGGGGCCCTGTAAATCATCTTCAAAGGAGACGTCTTTATTCTGTACCTGCAGTCTTACCGCATAGGGTGTGGCAGGGGGCTGATGGCAGGCGCGGCAGGTACCGGGGTAGGTGGTGGAACCGGAGACCGCCAGAATCTGGCTGCGGGAACAGGTGCAGTAAAAAGCGTTGTTGTCGGCCAGCAGTTGCTGAACCGTCGTTTCGTAGCGCGCGTGCTGTTGACTTTGAAACAGGACATCGCCATCCCATTGCAGGCCATAGTGTTGCAACGTGTTGAGGATGGTGTCCGCCGCGCCGGGCTGCTCCCGGGGTGGGTCGATGTCCTCCATGCGCACCAGCCATTGCCCTTGATGTGCTTTCGCATCCAGGTAACTGGCGACGGCGGTGAGCAGCGAACCGATGTGCAGGGGGCCGGTGGGGGACGGGGCGAAGCGTCCGACGTAGGCAGGGTTCATCCTGAAGTGGTCACCGGGCGGAAGCGAACCGGGACAATCATGCTCGGGCTAAACGCTCTTTGGCAAAGCACTCTTTGGCTAAGCACTCTTCGGATAAATAAAAAAGGCACGGATTCGATTCCGTGCCTGAGTAAGGGTTGCGATGGCATCAGCGTGCGATCAGGTGCCCCATTGTTTCTCTTTGATCTCCTGCAGGGTTTTGCAGTCGATGCAGAGGGTGGCGGTGGGGCGGGCTTCCAGGCGGCGAATGCCGATCTCGATGCCACAGGCTTCACACCAGCCGTAATCTTCTTTCTCGATGGAGTCCAGCGCCTGGTTGATCTTGCGAATCAGTTTGCGTTCGCGGTCGCGGGTACGGAGTTCGAGGCTGAATTCTTCTTCTTGGGTGGCGCGGTCTGCCGCGTCGGGGAGGTTGATGGATTCGTCTTTCATGTGGTGAACCGTGCGGTCCACTTCTTCCATCAGTTCCTGGCGCCAGTTCAACAGGATTTGTTTGAAGTGTTCCAACTGGCCTTTGCTCATGTACTCTTCGTCTTTGGCGGGCTCGTAGGGTTCAAAGTGTGAACGTGAAAGCTCGACGACGTTTTTCTTTTTTCTTGTTGCCATTAGCGTATTCCTCGCAACTGCTCAATCTTTAATCTATATCAGCAAATTCCAAGATTGGCAAATCCTTGATATTGCTTGACCTTACGGTTTTCCACATTAGGCTTTCCTTCCTGTGGCGCCTGGGCCAATCCATTCAGGGGTTGTGTCAGGGTTCATAACCATCGGACCTGAGCGATATGATCAGGTGGGCGAGCATTTTATAACCCCTTGTTATATGGGGGCTGGATCACCCGGTTCCGACAACAAGCGCCCGATCATAACCCCATTTTTCGGGCTATGGAATAGTAAGAGGGTGTGATCTTTTACCACTTTTATGAAAAAACAATGACAAGAGGATGGCAGCTTTGCGAAAACTGGCGGACAGACTGGAGCGGATCACCTCCTTTCATGTGATGGTACTGATGGAGCAGGCCCAGCAGCTGGAACAGCAGGGCCGGGACATTATCCATCTGGAAGTGGGAGAACCGGACTTCGCCACCCCGCAGAATGTGGTGGCCGCCGGGGTTGAGGCCATGCAGGCGGGCAAGACCCGCTACACCACCGCCCTGGGGTTGCCGGCCCTGCGGCAGGCGATCGCGGATTTTTACCAAAGCCGCTTTGGTGTGGATGTGCCTGCCAGCCGCATCCTGATTACGCCGGGTGCCTCCGGCGCCCTGGGCCTGTTGAATACGCTGCTGTTCAATCCTGGCGACGGTGTCTTGCTGAGCGATCCCGGATATCCCTGCAATGATAATTTTCTGCATCAGGTGGGGGCGCTTCCCCAACGCATCGCGGTGGGTGCGGAATCGGCGTATCAGCTGTCTGCTGAACTGGTGCGGCAACACTGGCAGCCCCATACCCGGGGCGCCTGGGTGGCATCCCCTTCCAATCCCACCGGCACCCTGATTCCCATGGCGGAGATGGCGGCCATCAAAGCCGAAGTGGATGCGCGGGAAGGGGCCCTGCTGGTGGATGAGATTTATCACAACCTGGTGTATGAGCAGCCGCCGGCAACCGCGCTGGCCCTGGCAGACGCACAGGACAGCCTGTTTGTGATCAACAGCTTCTCCAAATATTTCAATATGACCGGCTGGCGCCTGGGTTGGCTGGTGGCGCCGCAACAGCACGTAGCCGCACTGGAAAAGCTGGCCCAGAACTATTATCTGGCGGCTTCCACCATCGCCCAGCATGCGGCCCTGGCGGCGTTTTCAACGCAGTCCATTGCGCTCTACGAAGAACGCCGGATCATCCTGGGGCAACGCCGGGATTTTCTGCTGGAGAATTTGCCCGGTTTGGGTATTACCATTCCCTGTCCCCCCCAGGGGGCGTTCTATCTGTACTGCGATGTGTCGGCCATCACCGACGACAGCTTTGAGTTCTGTCAGCAGCTGTTGCACGGCTGCGGTGTGGCGGTGACGCCGGGTATCGATTTCGGGGTGCACCAGGCCCATCGTTATATCCGCATTGCCTACAGTGCCAGCCTGGAGCGCTTGCAGGAGGCCATTGATCGCATTGCCCGGTTTATCGGTGGTTAGCCGCTGGTTGCTCAAGGTTGGTAACTATAGATTGGTAGTTAAATCTAAATTCATTCAGTAACAGCAGATTCCTCATATGAAGTTTGATCCTCCCTTACAGCAGGGCACCCTGGTAAAACGTTACAAGCGTTTTTTGGCGGACATCACCCTGGCCGACGGCGGCGAATTAACGTTGCACTGTCCCAACACCGGTTCCATGAAAAACTGTAATGATCCCGGCAGCACGGTCTGGTTTTCCGATAGCGGCAATCCCAAGCGCAAGTATCGACATACCTGGGAACTGGTGACGGTAGGCAAAGGGGCCGAGCAGGCCCTGGCCGGGATCAATACCGGGCGCGCCAACGGGTTGGTGAAAGAGGCAATCGAGGCGGGTGTGATTAGCGAGCTGCAGGGCTACACCGGTATTCGCAGTGAAGTGAAATACGGGGAGGAAAACAGCCGCATTGATCTATTGTTGGAGTCACCGCAGCAGCGTTGCTATGTGGAAATCAAAAACCTGACTTTGGGGGAAGGCCGTATCGGGTATTTTCCGGATGCGGTCACCGAGCGCGGGCGCAAGCATTTGCGTGAGCTGGAAGCCATGGTGCAGCAGGGGCATCGGGCCGTGCTGTTGTTTTGTGTGCAGCACAGCGGAGTGACCGAGGCCCGGCCGGCGGATCACATTGATGCCCGCTACGGTGCAGCATTGCGCCAGGCACAGGATGCGGGAGTGGAGGTGCTGGCCTGGCAATGCGACCTCAGCGCCGAGGAAATCAGGATTGCCCGTCCGCTGCCGGTGGTGCTGTAAGGGTCAGCAGAATATCCGCATACCAGGCGCAATTCAGACCCAGGGCTTCATCCACCTGCCGATCCCGGTTGCCCATGTCCAGTCGCGAAGAATGGACGCCCAATAACTGCCAATGAAACCCGGGATTGGACGCGGGGCCAGTTGCCACCCGCATCACCACCGGGCCGCCGCTGATGCCGCGATGGGTGCGGGCGTCAGTAAGAAAATACCCCATGCCCTGAAAGCGCAGGCCGAAGGAGGACGCCACGATGGCCTGGCGCGCCACCGGCAGGTTGTGCAGCGTATCCGCGAACCCCAGGGGAAAACCCAACACCATCAACGGAGAGCCGACTTCCACCGGGGTGTCCGGCTGGCAGATGGTGTCCGGGATGAAGGCTTCATACACCACACTCTCCGGCATGGCCTGGGGTTGTAATTCGATGGCCACCACATCAATGGTGCCGGAGCTGTCCTCCGCCTGAGTCCACAGTGCCGGTTGCGTTGCCGGGTCAGGCCCAGAAGTGGAGCCTGGTGCCGTGGCGGGTGCCGGCGCATACAGCGGAATGGAAAAGGCAACGGTTTCCGCCAGATTATTGTTGTCGGTGAACAGGTCGATCTGAAGGTTGTCGGGGAAATGCCCGGCGGCTTCATCAATCACCACATGACGGCTGGTGATCAGGTAGAGGCGTTGATCCCGCCGGAAGAAAAAGCCGGTGGCATTGGACAGGGACTGGTTGCGAAGACGGGTGGTGATCTGGGCGATGGAAAGCAGGATCGGTTCGACGGCAGACATAGGCAGGGCTTGGCGTAGTGAACATCAGGCAGCCCACCTTAGCAGATTCTCAGCCGTTGCCACAGCTCATGGGCGCACATTGGTCCTGAATCGACAGTTCATTCTGTACGATCATCCTGGCCTCCTGCATGCATTTTCCGCATTTGGCTCCCACCTGGCAGCGACGCCTGACCTGGCTGAAATCGCAGGCGCCCTGGCGGATGGATTCCCGTAATTGATGGTCGGTAATGTCCTTGCATAGACAGATGTACATAATCTGCTCTCGCTCTCACGGCTGGTCTTGACTGGCCTTGGCACTCAGCAAGACAAGGAGCAAAACCCACGCCAATGGCAAGCATTCGCATTTGTGATTTTATATTGTTGAAATGTCTGTGTTTTTTGGCGAGTATTTTGGACGCAGCGGTGAATCACCGGGAAGCTTGTGTTGCAAAGCCGACAGGGGTATTCACCTTCCACCTGACGTTGCGCATTCTTGTCGCCTTTGTGACAAGGAAGCGGATCGCTGTAACTGAAAACAAAAGCTCAAAACAAAAACCGAAAACAAAATAGAAAGAGGGAAACCCATGACCATTGCTTACTGGTGTGTTCTGGTGGCGATTCTGCTGCCGTATCCGTTTACAGTGATTGCCAAAGCCAGCAAACGGGGCTTTGACAACAACAAACCCCGCACCTGGCTGGGTGAATTGGACGGGCGGGGTGCCCGGGCTAACTGGGCCCAGATGAATACCTTTGAAGCCCTGCCGGGTTTCATCGGTGCCGTGGTGGTGGCCCACCTGGTGAATGGCCCCCAGTTCTGGATTGACCTGCTGGCGGTGAATTTCATTGCGCTGCGCTTGGCCTACGGCTATGCCTATGTGGCGGATCATGCCACACTGCGTTCGATCTGCTGGTTTGCAGCATTGGGCTGTGTGGTGGCCCTGTTTGTGGTGAGCGCTTAACTGCAAATAGTGTAATACAACGTGTGTGAGAAGGCGGCGGTCGTCGCCTTCTCGCGCTAAAAAGTTCTCTCCCACACCGGACGGCATTTAATTGGCTGTTTTGGTTGTATCGGGCCAACGCCCTGCTCTATTGCCCCTCTATTAACAATCGAATCCCGTTTTCCCTGAGTATGATTGGCCGATCTGCATCAGAACCTGAAGCAGAGAATCCTGATCCAGCCAATCAACCATACGGATAACAACAATAATGAAACGTCGTGATTTGTTTAAGGCCGGAGCCGCCCTTGGGGCCTGTGCCTCCCTCCCCAAACTGGCGGCCGCCTCCACCCCGGAAGAGAAATACCGTTTGCAAGTGCCGGAGCTGTTTGCGCCGGTCAGTCGGCCCCCTGCCTACACCCCGGCCATTGTCATTGGTTCCGGCTTTGGCGGCGCCATCTCCGCCTGGCGCCTGGCCCAGGCGGGTATTCAAACCACGGTGTTGGAGCGGGGTTGCCGCTGGCCCATCGACCCCTGGCGCAAGATTCATCCCAATGATTTTTTTCCGGACGGGCGCGCCTACTGGCATCGCACCCGGGCCAGGCAACTGACGGGCTTGACGGTGTCGTTTGATTCCTTTGCCGGCCTGTTGGATGTCACCGAATACGAGCACATTGATGTGTGGCGGGGTGCCTGTGTGGGTGGCGGATCGAAAGTGTTTACCGGGGTGATGATCGAACCGGAACGCCAATATTTTGAAGCCATTTTCGGTGATGTGGTGGACTACGATGAGATGCACAATGTCTATTATCCCCGGGTGCGGGAGATGTTGCGCTTGAGCCCGCTGCCCAGGGATCTGTATTACAAACCGTCGTTCGGTCATTCCCGGGTGTGGGACAAGCAGGTGCGGCTGGCGGGGTACGAACCGCAGCCCATCGACGGCATCTGGAACTGGGATGTGGTGCGCAAGGAATTTCATTATCGCAGCCGGCCTTCGGCCTCCATTGGCGAAAGCAATCACGGCAACAGCAATGGCGCCAAGTTTGACCTGACTCAGAATTATCTGAAATACGCAGAAGACAGTGGCTATACCCGCATCTATCCCGGTATGCAGGTCACCAGCCTGGGGCAGGACAGTAACGGCCGCTACCTGATTCAGGTGGAGCAGATGGACCCCATGGGTGAAATCATTGATCGGTTCACCCTGGCCTGTGATTACCTGTTTATGGCCGCCGGCTCCATCGGTACTACCGAGCTGCTTTTGAAAGCCCGTGAGCTTGGGGATTTACCGGACCTGAATGAGTTTATCGGCGAAGGCTGGGGCAGCAATGGTGATACTGCCGTGGTGCGCACCGCCAGTGAATTGCAGGGGCTGTATCAGGCATCGCCGTCCGCCGGCATGATTCACGACAGCGGCTTTGGTACACCGATCACCATGGAAAACTGGTACGCACTGCACGTGCCGGTGAACCTGTCTGCCATCGGGTCCCTGGGCATGGGCTTCGATATGACCAACCGTTGCCGTTTCCAATACGATCCGGCAACGGATTCCACCACTCTGTTGTGGCCGAAGGAGGGTAACGCCGATGTGGTGGCGGCCACCCGGGAAATGAACAATCGCATCGCAGAAGCCAGCCTGACCCTGCCCGGTTTGTTGGGGGTGGTGCCGGACGTAAACGATTCCTTCACAGCACATCCCCTGGGGGGTGCCATTCTGGGGCAAGCGGCGGATGCCCACGGTCGGCTGCGGGGTTATGAGCGCCTGTACGTGATGGACGGCGCGATGGTCAATGGCAGTACCGGTGCGGTGAATCCCTCGTTGACCATCTCCGCCCTGGCGGAGCGCAATATCGAACATATTCTGCAGAACGATTTTTAGCGGTAAACCCGACAACAATAACAACGAAGGTTTTGCAATGATGAAAACAACAATGAAACTGCGGTGGGCGTTGCCCCTGGTGGCCGTGACGCTGTCTGCAAGCATGCTGCCCGGTTGTGGCGGCGAACAGTTACCGCAGGATGATGTGGTACGAAAAACCAATGGCAGTGCGAACACCCAGGGGCTGTGGCGCATGATGGAGAACTTCCAGGGGGAGACGTTCTATTCCACTGTGCTGGTGCAGGGCACTGGCAACAACGTCACCATGACCGACTGCAGCCGCGCGTTTGAGAAAGACAACATGACCCGGCAGGGCACCGCTTTTGCTGGATACAATCATGACCTGGCGGCCCTGGTGATACAGAACAACGACACCTTGCAATGGAACTATGACAATCAAGTGCGTCGGTTCGAGAAGATGGACAGGGTCGCCCAGTTCAATATGGGGGAATTTGAAGTCAGTTCACCGCTGTTGCCCGATGTGGTGGCATCGAACCTGGTGTGTGTGCAGTATTCGGAAACGGAGCGGGGGGATTCGCTGGTGCTGACCACGCAAGTGCTGGGGCGACCGCTGTTGGTAACCATTCGCACCGAAGGTCGATTGCAGGAGGGCCGTTATGACATAGAGCCCTATGGCAATGCCGATGCCATGGTGATCTTTTCCGGTTCCCACTGGGCCAACACCACGCTCACCGCCTATGATGAGATTTCCAGTGGCAGTCTGACCATTCTATCCCGTGGCAACGTCTGGGTGGAAGGGGAGCTGGAAGGTGTGCTCCGCAATGGGATCACACCGATCCGGGTAAGCTTCAACGTGGAAACGCCGCTCAACTGATTTTAAAGAACGCGATCTGTTCTCCCAGCCGGCGGGCCTGGTCAGCCATGGCCTCGCTGGCGGCGGAAGCTTCTTCCACCAGGGCTGCGTTCTGTTGCGTCATCTCATCCATCTGGCTTACCGCCACATTCACCTGCTCGATGCCGGAGGTCTGCTCGTGGGCAGACTGCGCCAGTTCGGAAATCAGGGTGCTGACGTCGTTGATGGAGGCAATGATCTCGCTGAGCATGCGGCCGGACTCCTGTACCTGGGTGGTGCCGTTTTCCACCTGAGTGACGCTGAGGCTGATCAATTCCTTGATCTCCCGGGCAGCGTTGGCGGAGCGTTGTGCCAGGCTGCGCACTTCCCCCGCCACAACCGCAAAGCCGCGGCCCTGTTCACCGGCGCGGGCCGCTTCCACGGCGGCATTCAACGCCAGCAGGTTGGTCTGGAAGGCGATCTCATCGATCACGCTGATGATGTCGGCAATTTTTTTGCTGCTCTCGTTGACTTCGTTGATGGCGGACACCGCTTTCTGTGCCACCTCTCCGCTGCGCAGGGCGTTCTTGCGGGTGGTGGTGGCCAGTTCCTCAACCTTGCGGGCGTTGTCGGCACTTTGTTTCACCACACTGGTCATCTCCTCCATGCTGGACGCGGTTTCTTCCAGTGAGGACGCCTGTTCCTCGGTGCGCTGGCTGAGGTCGGCGTTGCCATGGGCGATTTCGTTGGCCCCCTGCAACACCGAAGACGAGGCTTCACTGATTTCTCCGACGATGGATACCAGGCGGTGGATGGTGTTATTGACGTTATCCTTGAGGCGGCCAAACTCGCCTTCATAGTTTTTCTGGATGGAATCCCGCAGATCCCCCTCCGCCATCTTCTCCATGATGTCGACCATCTCGCCCACCACATCCTCACAGATGTCCAGCAACTGGTTGATGCCCTGGCTCAACCCCAGGAAGAAACCACTGCGGCCCTCGGTGGTGGCGCGGAGGGTAAGGTTGCCGATGGCGGCGGAGCGAATCATGTGGTCCAGCTCTTTTTCAATGGCCACCTCTTCAGTGCGATCCTCCCATTCCACCACCGTGCCGATGGATTCCCCCTGGCGGTTGCGTACCGGGCTGGCGTACACAGTGAGGTGACGGCCACCCAGCACAAAGCTGGAACTCACCGGCTCTTTCAAATTGGCCAGCAGGCGTCGCTGATGGCTGGGGTCCTTGTGGAATATATCGATGTTGGTGCCCATCAATTTGTTTACATGAAAATTGGGCAGTTCTTTTTGAATGTCGGTCTCGGCGTTGCCCATCATCTCCAGCACCGCTTGGTTGGTGTAGACGATGTTCAGATCGGGGTCGGCCACCATGACGTTGGCGGAGACGGAGTCCAGCGCCTGGCGAATGCGCAGGTTTTCATTGGCAATACGTCGTTCCGCATCCAGGCGCTCCTGCTCCAGGCGCTTTTCTGCCTCTTCCTGGCGCAGCGCTTCCGTGCGATCCAACCACTCGATAACGGTGCCCAGGCGGTTTTTCTGTTGATCGAACACCGGGGTCGCGGTGATCACGATATGACGGCCGGCCACTTGTACTTCCTGACTGTACGTTGTGGTGGCCTGGTCCAGAATCTTGCGCTGGTGAGCCGGATTTTTATGGAATATATCCATATTGCAGCCCATCAGTTTTTCTGCATTAAAATGTTTAAGCACGGTTTTCAGATCCGCTTCCGCGGTTTTCATCATCCGATTCAGGGATTCGTTCATGTAGATGATGTTGTAGTCTTCATCGGCCAGCATTACGTTGGTGTTGCACACGTCCAGGGCGTTTTTAACCCGCAGGGCTTCACTGGCGATTTTCTGAGTGTTCTCCAATTCAAAATTCAATTTGATTTTCATGCATTGCATGCCCTGCAATACCCGCCCGGGTTCGTCGTTTTGATCAATAGGCAGGTGGACGTTGAACTGTCCGCTGCTGATTTTCAGCAGAGCTTCCGAGGCCGTTTGCATCGGTTTGATGACGCAATGCTGCATAAACTGGAACAGGGCGAACACGCCCAGGGCCAGTGTGAGCAGATAGGGCCAGGGCAGTGGTCGCCCGCTCACCAGAAAATCCCCCACCATGACAGCGGCAAATGCCCCCAGTATCCAACTCAGTTTGGTGTTGAGGGAGCCCTGGCGGAAATAATTCATGATGCGTTCCGGTGGTGCCGGCTGAACTTTCTCTCCGGCGTTCAGACGAGCATACAGCGCCTCGGCATCGCGGATTTGTTGGGTGCTGGCCGCGTGTCGTACCGACATGTACTCCACGATTTCGCCGTTGTCCCAGATCGGGGTGACGTTAGCCTCCACCCAGTAATGATCCCCGTTCTTACAGCGGTTTTTGACCATGCCCTGCCAGGGTTTGCCCGCTTGCACCGTTTGCCAGAGATCCTGGAACGCGGCCTGTGGCATATCAGGATGACGGATCAGGTTGTGGGCCTGGCCGATCAGCTCCGGCTCAGAGTAGCCGCTGATCTCGATGAAATCCCGATTGATGTAGGTGATAACCCCTTTAGGGTTGGTTTTGGAAACAATGGTTTGGCCTGGGGCCAGCTTGACCTCGTTCTGGGTCACCGGCATGTTGACGCGCATGATCAGTCCTTTATCAGCAAAGAGTCCGGGGGAGAATTTCAATCCATGTTTATTCAGTGTAGAAAAGGATTGCTGATGGGGAAGCAGAATGCGGTTACTCGACGATAAAAACTGGGTCAGCCCCCTGTTTATAAACTTTTGGTTCTAAAAACGGGGGTTTCAAGTCCGCAGGAAGCGCCCGAATTCCCTCTGGAACTTCAGCGGTTGATCCACCATGGGGGCGTGACCGGCTTTATCGAAGATGATGACTTTGGCATGGGGAATGTGTTCCACCAGTTCGTGTTGGGCTGCCAGGCTGAAGTAGCGGGATTGACGGCCCATCATCAGGGTGGTGGGCACCCGTATGGCGGACAGGGCATCCCGGGTGTCGCGCCCGGACATGAACGCCTGCATCACGTTCAGGTAGGTCTGCCATTTCTCCACCGGCATCATGTGACGGGTGAGCAGGGGCTCCGCGTAACGGGAGGCCAACTCCACCACCCAGCGGGCCAGCCCGCGGTACATGGCGATGCTGTAGATAAAGGCCACTGTGTCGCGGAATCGCACCCGCACTTCTGTGGGCAGCTGCCAGTATTCCACTCCGTTACCGGCCTCCCGGGCCAGGGTCAGCAGCTCGGCAAAGCGCTGGAACAGTTCTTCCTGTTGCTCACCGAAGATGCCATTGAGCTTGCCGGGGCAATGCGCACTGTTGGGGCCGTGTTCGATGTTCAGGTATTTGCTGACCCGCTCAAACCCATGTACCTGGTTGTAGGTGAGGCAGGTGTAGGCACCGGTGGAAACGCCCCCCAGGATGACCTGGTCCAGCTCAAAGTGGTCCAGCAGATCCTGCAGGTCGTTGGCATAGGTCTCAAATACATCCAAGCCTTCCAGATTGGCGTGGTGGGAACGGCCGAAGCCCCGCAGGTCTGGCAGAAAGAATTCAAACTGGCGGGTATAGGGGAGCACGTTGTGGACCCAATGGGAGCCCCGGGAGCCGAACCCGTGGAGCAACACCACCGGAGTGCCCCGACCGATCCGTATGACGTTCAAACGTTCACCATCCCGCAACGGTACCTTGGCCATACAGTGTTCCCCTCGCATGTTTATGTTTTCTGTTTTTTTCGTTTGAGAGAGAAATTAACCTTGCGGTGATCAAAAAGGAATATCCAGTGTGTATTGATTCTGTAATGGCGTTACAGATCGCACATTACTTGTCCAAAGTGGCCAACTGCGGCAGCCTGTCGGGTGGTGGCTTGTGCTCGTTGTTTAATCTGTTTACAGTGAGCTCTTCAAATTCGGGGAAGTGGCAACTGGGGATGTCATGTTACGAAAAACAGGGATGTTTTTACTTCTTGCCTGTGGCCTTGGCGGCTGCGATTACGCCAAGGATTTGCCCATGTTGGGGCGCTATGTGGCCAAGAACGTCTGTGCCTCCATTTGGCAGGAGGGCTACGACCAATCTGCCGCCATCGGCTATGTCACCAACGTGGCGCCCCTGGTTCAACCCAGTTGGAAAGTCCTGCTAGGCGATCGCAGTGTCCAGGTGGACAACTTCTGGTTCCCCTGGCTGGCCAGCAAACAGGCCTCGGTGGTGGGTACAGAAGCCCCCCGTGAGGACTGCCGCAATCACTATCTGGATCGCCAACTCGCCTATTATTATGCCCTGCCGCCGGCACCGTCCTCGGGGTTTGTGACCCAGGTGGACCCCACGTCAGCCCTGCAACGCTATGTGCAGTCGGTGGTGGCGGTGGGAGCACCGGAACACTCCACTGCGATCCTGGTTCTCAAGGGCAACACCGTGGTGGCGGAAGCCTACCGCGATGGCCTGGGGCCCGATTCGCCGCTCAAGGGATTCTCCATGTCCAAGAGCTTCGCCAACCTGTTGCTCGGGCGACTGGTGGGGCGAGGCGCTGTGCATCAGGACGATGCCATGCTGCTCGCGGGCTGGGAGCAGGATCAGCGCGCCCTGATCAGTTACGACCACAGCTTGCGGATGAACAGCGGCCTGCAGTGGCACGAGGCCTCCCTGGGGGCGAACAACGACCAGGGGCAAATGTTGTATAACAGCGCCGATCCGGCGGGTTATGCGGCCAGCAAACCCTATGCCCAGGACCCGGAGCAGGAATTCAATTATTCCAGCGGCGATTATATGAACCTGGCCTCGGCCCTGGTGCGGTTGGATGACTGGTTTGATCCGGGCTGGGATCTGGAATCCGCCTTCCACATGGAATTTTCACCGAATGGCGCCACCCCCTTGTTGGGGGAGGGCGTTTATCTCACCACCCGCGGCTGGGCAGCACTGGCCTCGATCTATATGCATGGGGGCGAGCTCAATGGGCACGCCATTCTGACGCCGGACTGGGTCAACTATTCGCTGACACCGGGGGCGACCAACTACGACTATGGTGCCGGCATCTGGCTGAACCTGGGCCAGAACCTGTTCCCGGAACTGCCGCCGGATGCCTTTGCCTTTGCCGGCTCCTATGACCGCTATGTGGTGGCGGTACCCCAGGCCGATGTCGTGGTGGTGCGCATGGGTTTCAGTACCCAGCCGGATGACTTCAAGATGGGGCGCTTTGTCTCCAATGTGCTGGAGCTGGTGCCACAGCAGTAATGTCCGGGGAGTTGGATGCTGCCAGACGGATCTCTATAATCTGGAGAGACTTCTGGCCCTGGATCGGTGACGGTGAAGAGCTTATATCTCAGTAACAAAGCGTTCTTGGCGGGTGTGGCCTTGCTCCTCAGTGGCTTTGTGCTGCTGATCGGCGTGTCATACCACAATGCGGGTAAGATCGTATACCGCGAGGCGAGGGAAAGCCTGGCCAACGTCGCCGGCCTGCAGGCTGATCTGATTCGAACCACTTTTGTTGCCGCCGAGCGGCACGTTCGATTCCTGCACGATACGCCCCCGGTGCAGGGCATCATCCGGGCACGGCAGCACGCCGGGATCGACCCGAAGGACACCACGCCCTACCGGGTCTGGGTGCAACGGCTGGAAACGATCTTCACATCTTACGTTCTCAATAACCCCTCCATCGTGCAGATCCGCTACATCGGTGTGGAGCAGGGGGGGATGGAATTGGTGCGCGTGCAGCGGCAGGGGGAAACCGCCCGTGTGGTTCCCAGCGACGAAATGCAGGCCAAAGGGGGGCGCCAGTATTTTCAGAAGGCGCTTTCCCTGCCACCCAATCAGGTCTTCCTCTCTGAAATCAATCTCAATCGGGAATGGGGCGAAATTGAACAACCTAATTGGCCTACCTACCGGGTCATCCAGGCAGTGTACAGCGATACGGAGACTCTGTTTGGCATGATTGTGGTCAATTTCGATGCACACCCGCTGTTTTCCGCCCTCACTGAATCGGCGGTGGAGCGTGCAGGGGTGTTTCTGCTGAATGATCACGCCCAGTTCCTCCTGCACCCCAACGTTGAACGCAATTTTGAATATGAGTATGGTCGGGACCGGCCCTGGTCAAACACGTTTCGTGAGGCTCCTGACCCATTCAATCAGGCCTCCACCGTTGCTCAGGCGATACAGGAGGGCGAACGCAGTTATCTTGTTCACAAGCAGCGTCTTGAGTTCCCTCAGGCACGCTCGGACTGGGCACTTGAGCTGGTGTCGGCGATGGAACTGGACAAGCTGCAAGTCCGGCTTAGAGAGAATCAAACCGGTGCACTACTGGTGGACTCGGTCATGTTGGTAGTGGCACTGGCACTGCTGACCCTATATTGGTTGTTCAGTCGTAAGGGCCTGGCGGAATTGGCTGCCAGGGCACAGTTTGATGCGATCGTGAGGGGTTCGAAGGATATTATTCTGGGTGTGAACCGCAGCGGTCATGTGGTGTCCTGCAATGATGCCGCGTTGCATTTGCTCGGTTGGGCGCCGGACTCCCTGACTCAACGGGAGTTGTGGGACCTGGTGCAGGACCTTGGGGATGAAGCGGAAAGCGATGGGAGGCAGGCACTGAAGGCCGCATTGGATACGGTCTGCGAAACCGGAGAATCGGACACCGTGGAAATCCAGTTGAGTGTGGCAGGTGGGGCCGGACGAGATCGTTATGCCTCGGTCGCACTCTCTCCTATTGCACTCTATGAACAGGAGGTTACCGGCGTGGCCGCCATTGTGCGGGACATCACTGTGGCACGGGAGCTGCAGGAAAACCAGAGACAAGCGAACCGGGTGCTTCAGGATAAGAATGATGAAATGGAGCGCTTCATCTATACGGTTTCTCATGATCTGAAATCCCCTCTGGTGACCATCAAAGGGTTCGCTGAAAGTGTACTGCGGGAGGCGGGGCCCACATTGGATCAAAAAGTGCAGCACAGGCTGCAACGTATATTGGCGAATGTGGAGCACATGGGTACCTTGCTCAATGATTTGCTGGCGCTGTCCCGTCTGGTGACGTTACCCTTGCAGAGGCAGCGTTGTGATCTGAACGACTGTGTTGAGCAGGCAACAGGTACCCTTAATGAAAAGCTGGCGCAAACCGAGTGTAAGGTGGAACTGGAGCTGGCGACCACTTGGTTGTGTGCGAACCGGAAAATGTTGGTTCAGTGCATCCAGAACTTACTGGAGAATGCGGTGAACTATCACGCCGATGGATGTGCGCCCAGAATTGAGATTCGCTCGTGGGAGCAGGATGGCTTCGGTATGCTCAGGATAAAAGACAATGGTCGGGGTATCGAACCTCAGTATCACGCTAAAGTGTTTCGGATTTTTGAGCGGCTGGACACACATGTGGAAGGCACCGGGGTTGGCTTGGCCATTGTGAAAACCGTCATGGACAAACACAATGGCAAGGTTGCGTTGGTGTCCCAGCCGGGGCAGGGTGCGGAATTCACGTTGAGCTTTCCAGCTCAGCCATGTCTGTCGCAGGCGGATTCTTCTGAAAGTATCCCCGTTCAGCAGCCCACAGTGCAGGAGTCTATCCATGCGGGCGATTAGTATTTTGTTGGTGGAAGATGATGATGATCATGCCGAGCTGATCATTGAATCGTTGTTGGGGTTTAATCCGGACAACCAGGTATCCCGCCTGGCCAGTGGAGCCGACATGATAGCGCTGCTTTCTGGCACCCAAAGCAAGCATCGCCCGGCTTGTCCTGATCTCATTTTACTGGATCTTAAAATGCCCAGGGTGGATGGATTGGAAGTGTTGGATTCGTTGAAAAGCGATGCGGAATGGTGCCAGGTTCCGGTGGTGATGTTAACCACCAGCACGTTGACCCGGGATGTGGAACGTTGTCAAAAAATTGGGGCCAGCGGTTTCATTTCCAAGCCCCTGACACAGGAAGTGTTTCTGGATGCCATTGCCCAAATTGATCAAGCTTGGAGTCGGTAAGCGGCGGAAACCGGGGGAGGTTGCATGAAAATTCTGGTTGTAGAAGACAATCCTGATCATGCGGAATTGATCACCGACGCATGCCTGGCGGCTTTCAAATCAAAGGCGAAGCTGGTGCTGAGTTCGAATCTGGCAGAGGGTTTGGCTGCGTTGCGTGCCGAGGCTTTTGATATTGCGTTGTTCGATCTGGATTTTCCCACTTCCAATGTGGTGGAAACCGTGGAGGTACTTTCCGGTCTGGAAACGCAGGTGCCGGTGGTGGTGCTGACGTCGTTGAACGATGTCGATGTGGCCATGCGACTGATCAATCAGGGCATTCAGGACTATCTGCCAAAGGAGGAATTAAGCCCTGTACTGTTGGAGCGGGTGTGTCGATACGCGGTCGAACGAAAAAAACAGCAGCTCCGACTCGAGGCAAGAGCCCAGGCACAGCAGATGTTTTGTCAAAGCCTGTCCCATGATTTTAAATCCCCGGTTCGCAACATCGGGCAGCTGTCCGTTATGCTGAAAGATGATTTGTCGGAACGTGGCCAGTTAACGGATTACAGCCAGCATTTGCTCCAGCTCATGGATCAGCGTCTGCAAGCCATGGATGATCTGGTGAACGGGTTGTACGACTATCTGAGCGTGGATGGCATCGGCGTACAAATGGATGTGGTGGATTTGGATGCGGTCCTGGACCGCGTATTGAGGGGCAGTGAACTGGTGGTACGGGAGCAGCCGGCGATTCAACGGTCTGCATTGCCTGCCGTCCTGGGTAATGCCTCGTTGCTGTATATTTTGTTGTTGAATCTGATCGAAAATGCCGTCAAGTACTCGCAGGCTGCACCGAGCATTGATATTACCTGGAGCGAGGCTGGGGAGCATGTACAGTTGTGCGTCCGGGATAATGGCATTGGCATCCCGCAGGACTATCAGGAGCTCGTGTTCCATCCCTTCAAGCGCCTGAAGTCCGGCGGCAGAGAAGGGAGCGGGCTTGGGCTGGCCATCGTTGCCAAAATTGTTGACCACCACAAAGGCAGGATCACCCTGAAAAGCAGCCCTGGCTGTGGCAGCGAGTTTCATGTCTCGCTGCCTGCGGCCAAATAATCCAATAGGCTGTATTCTATTCCATGTTGGACAGGTAGGATTCGCTTAATCGGTGGCGCTGGGTGTAGCGGATGCTGCGCTCCAGTAATGGGGCAGACACATCACTCTTATCAATCATGTCGTAGATGCCCAAGCGTAGCGCATCATCCTGCATGCCCATCTCAATGAAACCGGACACCACAATGAACGCAGGTTGGGCGCTGAAGTTGCGCAGGCGCTCAACCAGTTCAAAGCCATTGTGTTCTCCAAGCCGGTAGTCCACCAGGCACACGTCAAACCGTTCTTTGCTCAGCAGATCACAGGCGTCGTCAAAATTCGCTGCTTCGCAAATCTGGTACTGTAATTCACCCCGCTTGATTTTGTTGATGGTGCTACGGATGGCCATACGGTCCACTTCGTTGTCGTCCACCAGCAGTAACTTGAGCGGTGTCTCCTGCTTCCAGAAGGCAGTGGCAATGGTGTCGCGCAGGCGCTGATTGCTTTCGCTGAGTTGATCCTTGAGTTTTTTCAGCTCGCTGATATCGCTGAGCGAAATAACACAGCCCATGGTGACGTTGCTGTCGTCAAAGTAGGGCGAAATTTTCACCCACAGCGGTGTGCCGCTTTCATGCAGGATCTCAGATTCAATGGTAAGTTCGTCGCTGATGGCCTTTGAAATATCACCCAGAATACCTTCGTACTCCAGGGAATGAGATATGTGATGGAACGGGCGGCCAAGATCGCTGTCGATCAGGTTCAGGAGCTTTGCTGCCAAGGGTGAGAAGCGTCGAATCAGCAGGGCATGATCGAGAAAAACAAACCCGATGTCTGCCGATTTTATGATGTTGTCCAGGTCGAGGTTAACCTGCGTCAGTTCTTCAATTTTCTCGTGATACTCACTGTTGACCGAGTACAACTCCTCATTGACCGATTGCAGTTCCTCATTCGTGCTTTGCAACTCTTCATTGGCGGCCATCAGCTCTTCATTGGAGCTCTGCAATTCCTCGTTGGTGGTCTCCAGTTCTTCGACGGTGAGTTGCAGATCTTCCTTGCTTTGCTTCAGCGCTTTTTCCAGATCCAGTATGCGGCGTTGATGTTCGTTGTTCGGGTCGAAGTGAACCACTTCCAGGTGATCTGTTTCCAGGTCCAGCTTCAGGGGCTCGAACACCAGTGCGATGTAGGCAGGAGAATTGTTCGTGGTTCGGACATAAACCGCTTGGATGTTCAGCAGCAGCTCTTCGTTCTTGTCGGTTTTCAGGCTGACCCGGTGATAAGTAATGTTTTTCTGTTCGTTCTGGGCCCGATGTAAGAGGTTGGAAACCGGTATCTTCAGGTTATCGATAATAAAGTCATCGATATTGGAACTGAAACGGCCGGCTTTGAGTTTTTGGGTATAGGTTTCGGTGTTGCCGTACAGGTGCAGCACGTCGAGATTGTCGTCGAGCACAATGCAACCATGCACGTACAGATTCACCAGTTCATCCAGCACCGGAAAGTAGACCGGAGCCCGGTGAGTTAACTGATAATTGCGGACCAGATTTTCCACACTGGGAATGCGGGAGCCGCTGGTGCGTCCGGGTTGAGTGTTGCGGGTCGCCGGAGCGATTGATTCCGGCAGTAACCTCACCTTTGAATTCTTGCGATAGATCCGGTTGCGTTCGTCGATCACATCAAAGTGCCGGTCCAGGTTGCCAGGGCTCTCAGATCCGCCCAAGAACAGAAAACCGGATGGCTGCAAAGCGAAATGCAACATGGAAAGGATGCGTTGTTGAGCCTTGTTCTGGAAATAGATGAGCACGTTTCGGCAAATCGCCAATTGACAATTTGAAAACGGCGGGTCCCGTAACAGATTATGGGTCGCGAACACCACCATCTGCCGCAACGAGGGCGTCACGGTATAGCCGAGTTCGCTTTGCAGGAAATAACGCTTCAAACGAGACTCGCTGATATCAGCTGCAATATTCTGATCGTACTCGCCGTTGCTGGCCACGGCCAGAGAGTCAGGGTCCACGTCGGTGGCGAAGATTTTTATGGCGCGGGTGGTTCCCTGTTGTTGCAAGGCCTCGTCCAACAGGATGGCAATGGAGTATGCTTCCTCGCCGGTGGAGCATCCCGCCAGCCAGACCCGAATGGGTGTATTGACATCGCTTTCTGTCAGAATGGAGGGAACCACATTCTGTTCCAGACTCTCAAATGCTTCCAGATCCCGAAAAAACCGGGTTACTCCGATCAGCATGTTTTTGGCCAGCAGATCCAGTTCAGCGCGGTCCTCTTGCAGTAGTTTGTAATACTCTTTGATATCCCGTAACCCCCGCAGGCTGATTTGGCGCTCCAGGCGGCGGGATACAGTGCTACCTTTATATTGACTGAAGTCCACCTGGCAGCTTTCCCTTAACAGCTCAAAGATCCCGTGCAGGGCATCTTCTGCTCCCAGCAGAAGCGTGCCAACAGGCTCGCCTTCACCACGAATCACTGGATGGGATATATACTGGATGAGACGGGCGGGCAGTTCTACAACCGGCGCAATAATGTCCGCGCAACCGGATTTTTCCGCGCACATGGGCATGCCATCAAATTTCGCGTCCGCGGGCTCCTGTACCATCACCAGGCCGCCGGAGTCCTTGATGGATTTGATACCACGACTGCCGTCACTGCCGGTGCCGGAGAGTATGATTGCGACGCTGCTGGTGCCCTGATCTTCAGCCAGTGAGTTGAAAAAGCGGTCAATCGGAAAGTTGTTTCCGCGATCCTGGTGCTGATCTTCCAGGATCAGCTTGCCCCCCTCAATGGTCATGGTTTTGCGGGGTGGCATCAGGTAAATGGTGTTGGCCTTCACCAGCGTACCGTTGACAGCGTGCTGGATGGGAATGTTGGTTTGTCGGGCCAGCAGTTCATCCATGACACTCCTGAAATCGGGTGAAAGGTGCTGAATCACTACAAATGCCAGGTCGCTGTCAGTGGGGATACGTTGAAAGAAGGTTTGCAGCGGCTCGAGCCCACCCGCAGAAGCACCAATGGCCACTATGTGGGTCGGATCCTGATCGTTGTGCGAAGGCATGGTGTCCCCTTGTAAGCCTCACCAGAATGGTGCTGGCTATTCTATCTCAATTTGCCGGGTATTGATCCAGGCTTTATCCTTTTAGAACCTTTCCCTGAGGTGCAGTGGTGTCACTGCAGAGGAACTGGCCCATGTCACTGCCTGGCATGGGGCGATTGATCAGGTATCCCTGGTAGTGATCACAATTCCATTCCTGCAGCTGTGCCAGAATTGGATCCGAATCCACCCCTTCTGCAATGACCTCAAGCCGCAATGAATGGGCCAGTGCCAACACGGCCTGAACTATGGCAGCATCGTCGCTGTCCACCAACAGGTCTTTAATAAAACTGCGATCAATCTTTATGATGTCGATAGGGTATTTTTTCAGATAGCTTAATGAGGAATAGCCGGTACCAAAGTCGTCGAGGGCGATCTTGGCGCCCAGTTTCTTGATTTTCTCCAATGCTTTACGCGTTTGGTCGTGATCCTGCAGCAGGGTGGTTTCCGTGATTTCAACCACCAGGTTCTCGCCGCTTAATCTGGCATCCCGGATGGCGCCTTCAATACTGGGGATCAGCATGGGGTCATGGAATTGTTTGGGACTGATGTTGACTGACATGACCGCGTTGTGCGCTACCAGTCCCTGATCGATCCACTGCCTCAGGGTTTGCATGCAAACGTGCAGAGTCCAGCGGCTGACACCGTTGATTAACCCGGTTTCCTCCAGCAGGTAAACGAATTCATTGGGTGGCAGCAAGCCCTGCTCGGGGTGTTGCCAACGCAGCAATGCTTCGAAACCGATCACCTGCTTTTCCTGGACTGAGGCCTGGGCTTGAAAGTGTACGTCGAACTCGGTTTTCACCAGTGCCTGATGCAGGCTATTGCCCAGCTCAAGTTTGCGCTTGGAAGCCAGCTCCAGCTCCGGGGAAAAATATTGGAAGTTATTGCGGCCGGCGTCTTTGGCTCGATAGAGTGCCATGTCGGCCTGCTTGATCAATGTTTTGGCATCGGAACGTTTGCCACCCAGCGCAAAACAAATCCCGATACTGGTTGAGATGTAAACCTCTTTGTTCTGCAGCGTAAATGGTTGCTCCAGGGCTTTCAGGATTTTTTCCGAGACATTGGCCGCCGTCATTGCATCCTGCAGGTCTTCCAACAGAATCATGAACTCGTCACCCCCCAAGCGGGCAACGGTGTCTTCCTGGCGGACGCAGGATTGAATGCGCTTTGATACCTCCACCAGCATTTCATCCCCGGTGTCGTGACCCAGGGTATCGTTGATGTTTTTGAAACCATCCAGATCCAGGGCCAGCAATGCCAGGGCGCCATGGCGCTGCATGCGTTTCAGCGCGTGATCCAGGCGATCGAAAAACAGCATTCGATTGGCCAATCCCGTGAGGATGTCGCGTTCGGCAAGCTGGCGTAGTTTTTCCTCGGACTCGTGATAGTAACTATTATCCAACAGAGTGGAGAGAAACCCACAGGTATCCCCATCCCGATTCAGCAGTGGTCGGGCATGGAACTGCACCCAGACTTCGTAGCCTTGCTCGCGGACAATCCGGCAATCTTTGCGAAATTCCTGGCCGTTGGTCAGGTGCTCGTGCAGTTCCGTCAATACCTGTTCAGCATCATCGTCGTGTAAGACCCGGCTCCAGTTCAAACCCTTAATATGGGCTTCTTCAGTGTGGGTAATGTCCAGCCAGCGCTTGTTGACATAGTCCGTGTGCCAGTTTTCATCGGTTTGCAGAATGCCCATGGGAGACAGGTCCGCCAGCACCCGGAAACGTTCCAGTTCGGATTGGTGACGGGCCTGGGCGTGATGCAGATCGGTTCGGTCCCACATCAGCAGGATGGTACGTTTCTGACCGTGTTCATGGCAGTGGAATACCGACAGTTCCAATTCCATCAAGGTGGCGTCTGCCCTCAATCCATGCACATGGATGCTCTCACCGGTGGCGCTGCCGGTTAAATGAGGGTTGAAGGTCTGGGATCGGTGTTCCTGGGTAAATCGTTCCGGAATCAGGTGTTGTATGGGCCGCCGAATCATGGATTCAGCCCTGTACCCAAAGATCAACTCCGCCGCCGGATTGAAGCGGAGTATGCAGTGATCTTTGTCCAAGGTGACCATCGCCACTGGGGAGTGAGCCTCCAGCAGGCTGAAGTTCTCTTTCCAGGAATCCTTGACCAGGAGCAGTCGCTTCTCTTCCGCCGTCAGTGCTTGTTGGCTTTCCAGCATCCGAATCAGACTGGCGCAGAGCGATAGTAATGGCCAGGCGCGTTTACTGAAGTCGGAGTGATAGGCTGCTTCACTGTTGGCCAGGCAGATGGATATGGAGAATTCTACCCCGGCAGGGATCGGTATCAGCAGGGCACGGGTGAGCCTTGGCATTTGGGGAGCAGACCGGGACAGTATGCCCAGTGAGGTGTCATCCAGCACGGATCCCCGGCTGCGGTTTAAAGCCTCATATATTGCGCGGCTATCAGCAGTGATGGGAAGGGAAAACGTTTCAGGTTCTGTGTCCGGCGTATCTGTGTCCGGCGTAAGTGTGGCTTCCGATAGGTCCGGACCGTGGAGCTCGGGGTTGTGGATGCAGGGGCAATGGATATGGCGGGAGCCGCCCGGTGCGACTGCTCCTTCCAGGACGAACCCCAGTGGTGAACCTGACAGGCGGCACAGCTCTTCCAGCACCAGTTTGTAGACCCGATGGCTCGAGGTGAGGTCCCACAAATTGGATTGCATGCGTTCAATAGCGCGGCGCAGGCTAACGTCCTTGCGTCGACTTCCGTGTACTTCACCCATTTATTTGGCGTTTCCAAAGGTCTGAAAAGAGAGCCCAACATTTAATGTATAGCACAACTTTTCGGCAAGCGCCGGAGATCCATAGGGTTATCAATACATTTCCGCCCGGTCCAGAGTTTTGACCCGCAACAGTTCCGGGCCGGAAAAGTAACGCTGGCGCAACGCCGCCAGTTCAGGATCGTCTTCTGACTGAATGCGGCCGGTGGCCAGCAGGTTTTGCTTGGCGCCCGTGTAGCGGTTGTACTGGTCCATGAATTCAGCGCTGGGTTCGCCAAAGGTAAAGTCCGGCTGCATCAGCGCACGGGCCGCCATTTGCTCGGCAATACCCTGGATCAGGTCGCGTTCGGCCCCGGTTGAATTTGACAGGGCATTGAACAGGTCCTGGCTCTGGTCCAGCACTTTCTGGGCATTGGCTTGCACGGTGGCGGGCAGGGCATAGACCTGCTCCTGCAGGGACTGCTGCAATTGGGCGACGTCCTGGCTGCTGGTGACCTGTTCCACAAACTGGCGGGTGAAGGTTTCCATTTGCTGCCAGTCCTGGAACATGGCCGCGTTGGCCTCACCCAGATACTCCTGCCGGATCTGGCGTACGTGATCCAGTGCAGCCCCCAGGCTGGCAACGCCGTCCATGGGCAACAACTGCAGCGCCAGGTTGTATTCAATGTAACGATCCAGCAAGGCTTCCAGTTGCGTGTAGGCCGGTTCACCCAGGCGTCCGCGATAGGATTCCAGGATATGGTCTTTCCACTGGTCAGCAGGCAGTGGCCCCTGTTGCCGGGCCAGGCTGTCGAACAGGGCCCGGGTTTCCGGACCCGGCAGCAGATTACCCTGGCCATCCCGCCGCACGGCAAATCCTTCGATCTTCACTGCAGCGGTTTGGTCGATGACTGCGGGCTCAAGGGCAGACTGGTGGTCAAGGTCGGGCGTGGGTTGGGGCTGTTGACCAGCGGGTGCGAGTCCGGTTTCTGGCTGCGGCGTGCTGTCCCCGATGCTGCCCCAGAACAGAACCGCCAGGGTGAGCAGGACAATGCAGGCGGCGATGGCCATAACGCGCTTCATACAGAAACCTCTTTGATGCTTGTTGTTTTTTTTGTTTGTTGTTTTTTGGCTTTTTGGGGAATAGGGAATCTTACTATGGGCAGCGCGCGATCACCAAGCTGGGTGGCATCAGTTGAGTTGAATGAGGGTTTGCTGTTCCGGCTCGCAATGGGAAATCTGGGTGCTGGACCAACCGTTGCGGCCGTTCTCCTTGGATTTGTAGAGCATCTGGTCGGCGGCGCTCACCAGTTTCTCCGGGTCCAGGCTTTTCACCGGGAACACGGTGGCGGCCCCGAGGCTGGCGGTGAGGACCTTTTTCACCTGGGAGCTCTCGTGGGGGATTTCAAGGTCGACGATGCGTTGCTGGATGCGCATCAGGGTATTTTTGATCTGGGTGGCGTCGATGTTGGGGTATAGCAGAATGAATTCCTCCCCCCCGTAGCGCCCCACCAGTTCTGCCGGGCGGCTGGCCTCTTTTTTCAGGGCCCGGGCCACCTGCACCAGGCAGTGATCTCCGGCCATGTGACCGTAGTGGTCGTTGTACTGTTTGAAGTAATCAATATCCAGCAGAATCACGGACAGCGGTTTTTTCTCCCGCAGGCAACGATGCCATTCCATTTTCAATCGTTCATCAAAGTAGCGACGGTTGGCCAGCCCGGTGAGGGAGTCCTCCCGCGACAGACGTTCCAGGTACTGGTTCAGCAGGTCCTTTTCCGCTTTGTCGATATCCAGCAGCAGGCCCTGCAGAAACATGGCCCGCTCCCGGTGCTCGATGATGTAGGCGATGCCCATCCCGATGATGTTGGCAAACACAAAGAACGCCTGAAACTCAAACTGGGTGTAGTGGAGCGAGGTCACCTTGCTGATGATCAGCGTGGCCAGGCCGGCCAGGTGGCACCAGATCACCGTGTTGTAGAAGCGCATCTTCGACATGGCATAAATGATGATGACCACATAGATATTGATGGCATGAATGCCGGCCTGGCCCAGCGGATCGTGAATGGTGGTGGAGCTGACCATGATGGCGGTGAGGGCGATCATGGCGGCCGCACCGGTATACCAGTGAAAGGCGTGGTCCAGGGCGGGCAGGCGGGCGCAGACGTTGATGGACACCAGGCCGACGCCGGTAATCACGTAAGCCGCGCCAAACCAGCCCTTGTCCAGTTCCGCGAACTGCACGAAGGCCACGATCCCCAGCAACACATAGAGCCCCAGCAGGTACAGGGCGTTGGACAGCATGTTCTTGAGGGCCAGTTTGCGATAGGAGGCGGCGAAGTGGCGCTCCAGAAAATCCGGAAAGCGCAACAAGCGAAAGCCGGACGCCAGCACATCCTCAATCTCATGTTTGAGGGCCGGGTCGGTGATGATCAGATTGTCGGTGCGGAGAATCAGCTGAGACATTCGCGGTCAGGTATTACCTGGGGCATCTTTGATTATTTTTTTATTAGGTTTAGCAGAGTTTGCGCCCACCTGCCTGCCCTGGCCGATGGGCGGTTGAAAAACACACTGAAGTGCGGACCCTAGAGTGAACCTGCATGGCGGAAGTAGTAGCGGTCGCGGTGATCGCTGTCGTGCGCCAGGGCCGGCTGGCTGGCGACGATAAAGTCCTCACCGCTGGAGGCTTCCAGGTCCAGAATGCGGCGCTTGAAGACTTGCCAGGGTTTACGCTGATCTTCCAGGATCAGCAGCTTGGGCTTCAGGCGTGCCTTGTTCTGGCCGATCACCACCGCCAGGCGGTCATCGTTCAGTGTCACCACCGAGCCGGTGGGGTACAGCCCGATGGCCTGGATGAACTCCTCCACCAGGGAGGCATCGAACAGGATATCGCGCTGGGAGAACAGCTCCCGCACCGCATCGGCGGAGGACAGGGGTTCATCCCGAAAATCGTAACTGACCAGGCTTTCATAATAATCGGACAGGCCGATCACCTGGGACAGGAAGGGAATGTGGCGACCGGAGACTCCGCGGGGAAAGCCACTGCCGTCATGGCGTTCCAGGTGATGGGACACCAGCTTCACGATGCGGCTGCTGAACTGGTCGCTGGCCCGCAGCAGTTTGACCCCCTTCATCAGGGACCACTTGAGCATCTCGTTCATGTGGGGAGTGGGGGTGCCTTTGACCCGCAGGATTTCCTGGGGAATGGTGGTGTAGCCAATCTTGCACAGCAGCGCCGCCAGAGCCAGGTCCGACATGGCATCCCGGGTCAGGTCCAGGTGACGCCCGGTGAGCACGGCCCAGGAGGCCACCCGGATGCTGTAATTGAGGGCGTCTTCGCTGTGGGAATCAATGCGCGACAGGTAGGCAAAGGCGTCCGGGTTGCGGATCACACTGTTCACCAGCTCGTTGGAGACATCCCGCAGATCCTGGATGCTGAGGCGGCCTTCACCGGCCATGGCCCGCAGGGTGCGTTTGATGCGATCGCGGATGCGGCGGTGCACCTTGCGCGCCTGCCGCATCTCGGCGTTCAGGTTCGTCAGCCGTTTATAGGGCCGGTCATTCTGCATGGTGCGAATACGCAGGTTCAGCAGCTCGCGGCCGTTCCTGCGCTGCTTTTCTTCGAAATACCCGGAGACGAAGGTGAATTCCTGCGCCGGGGAAACGCTGTTCAGGGTTCTGGATTTCTGTACATCCACGTACACCCACTTGCACAGGTGCTGAATCTTCTCCAGTTGCGCCCGGTTCTCAATGTGAAAGCCCTGAATCGGAAACGGCGTTTCGCGCCACGGGCGATCAATGCCCGAGACGAACATGCCTATCTGTATATCATCCGTTATCAGTTTCTGAGTTCGAACGGCCATGGAGCAATCAGTGGTCAGTGTGTCAGGTGGAAGTAGAACGGTTGTTTATTGTATAAATTTTATGAATTGTAATCCCCTAGTTACAAAAAATGCAAAGCGGTTCGCAGTCATTTCGTGTTGATTTATGTAACCGGTTCAAGGGCTTTGGTCACATTTTCAATGCAAAATGGCAGCTTTGTCTCAGTGTTTCGGCCAAACAGGGGAGAAAAGGAGGTTTGGTCTCCCTCACATCAGCCATACGCTTTCTAGTGAATAGTTTCGGTACGGCTGATCCGAGGGAGTGGCGCGATCATATATACAAACTGTTACAAACGCAAGACATCAGGAACGATAGGTTTCGAAGGCCGCCGTGCCGATGATGATGGCACCCCCCAGCAGGGTCATCAGCCCGGGTTCCTCCGCCAGCAGCAGGAAGGCCAGCAGGGTGCCGTACACCGGCTGCAGGCAACCGATCAAGCCCACGGTTTTCGCTTTCAGGTAGCGCAGGCTGTTGGCAAAAAAACTGTGGGGCAGGGCGGTGAAGAGGGCGCCCAGTAACAGCAACTTCAACAGGTCATCGGTTGCCACTGCCCGGGGATCGGTGGTCATGAACGGTATGATCACCAGCCCAGCCAATACCCCTTGATACAGAATACTGGTCTCGCCGCTGTATCCTTTCAGGTAATGACCCTGGATCACATTACGCAGGGCAAACAGGGCGGCGGAGAGCACGCCCCAGCACACGCCCTGGGTGATGTTGTTGGCCAGGTCGAATTCCGGTACCAGCAGCACAACGCCCGCCAGCATCACCAGGGCACACAGCACGTCTGACCGGTGCGGTCGGTGGCCTGTGAAGAGGGGTTCCAGGAACACGATCATGATGGGGTAGGTGTACATGGCCACCATCCCCACCGCCACTCCGGCCACCTGCATGGCCTGGAAGTAAGTGGCCCAATGCAGGCCCAGCAGGATGCCATTCAGCGCCATGATCAGGGCGTCTTTGGGTTGCTGCAGCGCCAACGGACGCCGCCGGATCAGCAACAGCGCCAGGATGACCCCCACCGCGATGAAACTGCGCCACACCGTGATGTCGGTGGCGGGCAATGCGATCAATTTGGCGAACAGCCCGGTGCCACCAAATATCAGGATGGCGCTGTGCAGGAACAGCAGGCCTTTGCGTTTATCGTCCACGGAGTACTCGTTGCTTGGCGGATGGGAATCAGTTCAGGATGACCGGCAGGTAGCGATCCAGGATGTCACTGTAATCAGGCAGCACCCAGACCAGCAGGCTGATCACCCAGGCGGCCAGTGAAGCCAGGGCGACGGGCCAAGGCCGTATTGTACGGAATGGCCGTTTCAGTACAACGGTATAGAGCAGGGCCAGCACCAGGCCGCCCAGCAGTAATCCGCCCACCACATCCGTCGGCCAATGTACGGTTAAATACAGGCGGGTGGAGGCTATGATGGTGACCAGGATACACAGCCCGCTGAGTACAGCTTTCTGCCGGCCGGCGCTCACCCCCGGCAGGCACAGGATGGCCAGGGTGCCAAGGAAAACCAGGCTCATGGTGGTGTGGCCGCTGGGGAAGGCATAGGAGTCCGGAGGCATCGCCACCAGGCTTGGCCGTGGCCAGGCGAACAGGTTTTTCAAGCCGAACAACAGGGTTTGTGCCAGCAGCAGGGTGCCGGCCCAGAGCCCTGCAGCATAGGCGTTGCGTTGCAGCAGCAGGGCCAGGGTCACCAGTACGCCCCACAGGGTCATGGGGGCACGATAGCCCAGTTGTGTCAGGCCAATGAAGAAATCATCCAGCCAGCTGTGGCGCAGACTAAGTGCCCACAGGCTGAAGCGTTGGTTCAGGGCCATGACGCTGTCCAGTTGCATGAGCTGCGACACCATGACGAACAGGGCCAGGCAGGCCGCGCCTGATATCAGGGCCAGCAGCAGTTTGTTGCGTCGTTGCCGGATGTGGTCGTGGCTCCACCACAACAGCTGGGCCAGCAGCCAGCCGCTGACCACCATCACCGCCAGGAACATCAGGTGACTGCCGGACAGGGCCCCTTCGCCCTCCAGGCTGGCCCCCACCAGGTATCCCGGCATCAGATAAAACGGTGCCCAGGCCAGTGCGCTCAGCATATTGATGGTGAGGAACGAGGTCGGCTTCATCTGCATAAAGCCGGCCACCAGGGGCATGATCGGCCGAATCGGCCCCACGAAGCGCCCGATGACGATGCCCATCAATCCGTATTTTCGGAAGAAGCGTTCACCTTTGGCAATCCACTCCGGCCGGGTTTTGAAGGGGGGGACCTGGCGGATTTTGGTGTGATAGCGGTAACCCAGCAGAAAGCTGAGACCGTCCCCTGCCACGGCCCCTGCAAATGCCGCGAACAGCACCCACGCCGGATTGAGGCCGGTGCTGCCGGCGGCGGTGCCGGCGGCGAACAGCAGGGCCACCCCGGGTACCACGATGCCCACCAGGGCGAGGGATTCCAGAAACGACACCAGGGCGATGGCGATCAGAATCCAGTCCTGATGTTCCCCCAGCCAGTGGACCAGGGGTTCAAAGGAGGCTTCCATGGGATCAGGTGGTGGGTTTCAGGCTGGCTTTGTGGATCGCGTTGACGTCCTCGCCCTTGTGCTGCAGGTCGGCATGGTAGGAGGAGCGGACCATGGGGCCGCTGGCCACATTGACGAAGCCCAGTTCCTCACCAAAACGGCGGAATTCCTCGAACTCATCCGGGTGCACAAAGCGATCGACCGGGGCATGCTGCTTGCTGGGTTGCAGGTACTGACCGATGGTGACCATGTCCACATCGTGAGCCCGCAGATCCCGCATCACCTGCATGACCTCTGCGTTGGTTTCCCCCAGGCCCACCATCAGGCCGGACTTGGTGGCCACCTGGGGCATGCGCTGTTTGTAGCGCTGCAACAGATCCAGGGACCACTGGTAGTCGGAGCCGGGGCGGATGGCTTTGTACAGCCGGGGCACGTTTTCCAGATTGTGGTTGAACACGTCCGGTGGATCGGCGGCCAGCAGATCCAGGGCGATGTCCATGCGGCCGCGGAAGTCCGGCACTAGCACTTCAATCCGAGTGTTGGGGGAACGCTCCCGAATGGCGCGGATGCATTCCCCGAAGTGGGCGGCGCCGCCGTCCCGCAGATCGTCCCGGTCCACTGAGGTGACCACCACGTATTTGAGGTTCAGGGATTCCACTGATTCCGCCAGATGGGCCGGTTCGTCCGGGTCGAGCGGGTTGGGGCGGCCGTGGGCCACGTCGCAGAAGGGGCAGCGGCGGGTGCAGATATCCCCCATGATCATGAAGGTAGCGGTGCCGCCGCCGAAGCATTCCGGCAGGTTGGGGCAGGAGGCCTCTTCACATACGGTATAGAGCTTTTGTTTGCGCAACAGGCTTTTGATGCGTTGCACCTCACCGTTGGCGGGCACCCGTACCCGAATCCAGTCCGGTTTGCGGGGCAACTCGGTGGTGGGAATCACCTTCACCGGGATGCGGGCCACCTTGTCGGCGCCCCGGAGTTTCTCCCCCTGGACGACCTTTTTGCGGGCTCCGGCGGGTTGGTTGGCGCTGGAGTGGCTGGCGTTGTCGGGTGTGTGCTGGCTCATACTGCGGTTTCGAATCCTGTTGAATGATGGCAACCAGTATATCCCAGCTGCTGGTGTAAATGGTGGGCCAATCGTGAGCTGATGTGTCCGAAGTCGGGGTTCGTGTGGTATTCCCGCACCTGGGTCATCTGCATACCCTGATAGCCACAGGGGTTGATGCGCAAAAAGGGCTCCAGGTCCATGTCGATGTTGAGGGCCAGGCCATGGAAGGAGCGGCCCTTACGGATGCGCAGCCCCAGGGACGCGATCTTTTTGCCGTGGGTATATACGCCGGGGGCGTCCGCCCGGGGAGCGGCCTCAATATCCAGCTCGGCCAGGGCGGCGACAATGGCGTTTTCAATGCGGGTCACCAGATCGCGGGCCCCGAGCTTGCGGCGCTTGATGTCGATCATCAGGTAGCCCACCAGCTGGCCGGGGCCGTGGTAGGTCACCTGTCCGCCCCGGTCCACCTGGATCACGGGAATGTCCCCGGGGGCCAGTACGTGTTCCGCCTTGCCCGCCTGGCCCTGGGTAAAGACCCGGGGGTGCTGCAGCAACCAGATTTCATCTGGGGTCTGCTCCTGGCGGCTTTCGGTGAAGTCTTTCATGGCCTGCCAGGTGGTGGAGTAGTCCACTTCCCCCAGGTCCCGCAGAATGAGTGTGTCGGTTGCCTGGTTCATGCTCAAAGGGTCATGGCCACTTCTTCACGTTCGTGAAGTTCCAGGAACACCGCCTCCACCTGTTCTTTATGGGTAAAACGCACGGCGACGGTGACGGAGGTGTACTTGCCGCTGCCGCTGGCTTTGCAGGTGATGCTGTCACGGTCGAAGTCCGGAGCGTGTTTGCCGATGATTTCGGTGACGATATCCACCATGGGATGGCTGGATAAGCCCATGATTTTCAATTTGTGAACACAGGGAAATTCCCACAGGTGTTCCTGAATGCCCATTGCGTGTACCTATTCGTGGCTGTGCTATGACGGTGCTGTGCCTTGGTTGTGCTCGTCGGCCTGCGGTGGCCGCGAACCGCTATTGTACGTCAGCCACTGCTGACAGGCCATCCGCGCTTTAGCCAGGTTGCCGTTCAGTATAAGTGGGGGCGATAAGTGGGGCGGAAGTGGGCTAATGAAACTAGGGGGGCAGAGGCAGGTGAAGGGGCAGGTGAAGAGGAAGCCGGTGCCCGGCGGGCGGGCACCGTGCAGGGATCAGCTGAACAGCCCCTTGATCAACAGTAGCAGCCAGTGCCAGACGCGTTTGAAAATGCCGCCTTCCTCCACATTCTCCAGGGCCACCAGGGGTTTGGTGGCGATGGTTTCACCGTTAAGGGAGAGGCGAATGGTGCCGATTTTTTCGCCCTTGACGATGGGCGCCATGATCAGCTCCGGTACTTCCAGCTCCGGTACGATGTCGGCAGCGGTGCCGCGGGGAATGGTGAGCCAGATGGCCTCTTCGGTGCCCAGCTTGACGGCGTTGTCGCGGCCTTTCCAGACTTCCGGCTCCAACAGCTCCTGGCTCGCCTGGTATTGATTGATGGTTTCGTAGAAGCGGAAGCCGTAGGTGACCAGCTTCTGGCTTTCGGCAGCCCGGTCCTTCTCCGAACGGGTGCCCATCACTACCGAGATCAGCCGCATGTCGTCTTTCTTGGCGGACGCCACCAGGCAATAGCCGGCTTCTTCCGTGTGTCCGGTCTTGATGCCATCCACGGAGTCGTCCTGCCACAACAGCGTGTTGCGGTTAGGCTGGCGGATGTTGTTGAAGGTGAATTCCTTCTCGGAATAGATGGCGTAATCTTCCGGATGATCGTTGATGATGGCGCGTGCCAGCAGGGACAGGTCCCGCGCTGTGGTGTAATGGTCATCAGCCGGCCAGCCGGTGGCGTTCTGGAAGTGGCTGTTGCTCATCCCCAGGCTGTGGGCGGTCTGGTTCATCAGGTCGGCAAAGGCGTCCTCACTGCCGGCGATGTGTTCCGCCAGGGCGATGCTGGCGTCATTGCCGGACTGGATGATGATGCCCCGCATCAGGTCCTCCAGCTTGACCTCGGTGCCTTCACGGATATACATCTTGGAGCCGCCTTTGCGCCAGGCTTTCTCGCTTATCCGCACCATATCCTCGTAATGGATGTTGCCACTGGTCAACTGCTCGGAGGCAATGTAGGTGGTCATCATTTTGGTCAGGCTGGCCGGGGGCAGACGCTGGTCAGCGTTGTATTCTGTAATGATGTGACCGGTTTTGGCGTCCAGCAGCAGCCAGGATTTGGCCGACAGGGTGGGCGGCGCCGGAATCATGGGCGCGGACCAGACTGAGGTGGAACCGAGGCTGAGGACAAGCAAAGCCGTGGCGATGAGGGCGTGCAGCCCAGGAATTCGTGGATTCGTTATAGTCATAGTTACGATAGTGTTGTGTTTAGTGTGTTGCGTTCAGAATTTTGCGTTCAGCGTTGTGGGTATGAACAGCAAATAGTGTTTACAGCAAAAAAGGGTCTTTAAATTCAAACAGTCAGGTTCCGCGGATGGTAACACACTCCCTGCATCAACGCCTGATCAATAAGGGTTCTGACACTGTGCCCTGCAGTTGGTTCTGCACCAGCAACGCAGCCTGTTCGGTGGCGAAGGGCCCAATGCGAACCCGGTGTACACCGCTGCTGCCCCGCTCCGCAGAGGAGTGAATGCCCACCGGCGCGTTGGTTACTGTGATCATCTGCTGCTGCATGGATTTGGCGGTGCCCAGATCTTTATAGGCCCCCACCTGGATATAGTAACGTTCGCTGCTGTACTGGTAGGGTTGCGGCGTCGGTGCGATCGCGGGTGCGTTGGAAGGTGCGCCGCCCTGCGTCACCGGAATGGCCTCCACCAGTACGCGGGCAGTGCCCTTGTTGGCGTACCCGATCTTGTGGGCGGCAGCGTAGGACAGGTCGATGATGCGGCCATCGTGGAAAGGCCCACGATCATTCACCCGCACGATGATCTGTTTGTTGTTCTCCAGGTTGGTGACCCGCACGTAACTGGGAATCGGCAGGGATTTGTGGGCGGCGGTCATGGCATAGGGGTCGTAGGGTTCCTGGCTGGAGGTGGGCCGCCCGGCGAATTTTTTGCCGTACCAGCTGCCAATGCCGGTCTCCCGGTAGCCGCTGGCGCTCTTCATCACATAGTACGTCTTGCCGAACACTTCATAGGGCGAGTGGTTGCCATAACGGGCCCGCGGTTCCCATTTGGGCTCGGCGTCCGGAATGTTATGCCAGTCCAGCACCTGATGGGGGGCGCTGTCTTTTTCCTCGAAGGGGCCCGCGTTATAGGGTTTATGGGACGTGCAGGCCGCCAGCAGGGACAGCAGGGTCAAAGTGCTCAGGGGGCGGAGAAATGACATCATAATGACAAACGTTGTTTCAGCTCTTCACTCAGTTGGTAGACGGCCATGGCATACAGTGGGCTGTGATTGTAGCGGGTTATGACGTAGAAATTCTGCAGACCAATCCAGTATTCCACACCTTCGGCACCTTCGAACACCATGGCGGTGGCCGGTTCCTGCCCGGGGAACTCCGCGTCCGCCACCAGACCGGCCTGTTCGATCTCCAGTATAGTCAAATCGGGCTTCTGTGGCTTGGGGCCGGGGCTGATGACCTTGGCCAGTTGCGCCTGTTGTTGCTCATCCCCCAGAAATCGGGCCAGGCTGGCCACCGGCCGCCCCTGTTGCCAACCATGCCGCTTGAAATAATTGGCGACGCTGCCGATGGCGTCCACCGGGTTGTTGAGCAGGTCCCGGTGACCGTCGTTATCAAAGTCCACCGCATAATGGCGATAACTGCTGGAAATGAACTGGCCGTAGCCCATGGCACCGGCATAGGAGCCTTTGGCGCTCATCAGGTCAATGCCGGCTTCCTGTTCCAGGTACAGGAAGTGTTTCAGTTCGCTGCGAAAGAACCGGCTGCGGGGCGGATAATCGAAGGCCAGGGTGGCCAGGGCATCCACCACCCGGTAGTTACCCATGTGTTTGCCGTAACGGGTTTCCACGCCCATGATGGCCAGAATCATAAAGCGGGAGACGCCGAACGTCTGCTCCGCCTGCTGGAAGGTGCCCTGGTGTTGCTGGTAGAACGCCACCCCCTGGTCGATGCGATCCTGGGTCAGGAAGATGGGGCGGTACTCGGCCCAGGTTTTGGTTTTTTCCGCCGGGCGGGAAATGGCATCCAGAATGGACTGGCTTTTCTGGGCACTGGCCAGCAGCGCTTGCAGCTTGGCTTTGGGATAGGTCTGCTCTCCGGTGACTTCGGCGACGAACGCTTTGCCGGCAGGGTGCTCAAGATAATAGCCCTTGGCCTGGGGTTCGCTGGCCGGGGTTGCAGAGGCCGTTTGCGCCTGCACGCAGGTCAGGCCGCCGATGATGAGCAGGGCGCAGGTGCGGAACAGGGTGACGGAGATTCGGGTTATGTGCATGTCAGTACCTGGAATTCGGGTCCCGGTCAGGTGGAGACCAGTTTGCGATGGGTGTGAATGGACATCAGGATGCCGAAGCTGGACATCAGTGTGACGATGGAGGTGCCGCCGTAGGACACCATGGGCAGGGGCACGCCCACCACCGGCAGAATGCCGCTGACCATGCCGATGTTCACAAACACATAGACGAAAAACGTGAGGGTCAGCGATCCGGCCAGCAGGCGGGAATAGGTGTCCTGAGCGTTCATGGCGATGTACATGCCGCGGGCCACGATTGCAAAATAGATCAGCAGCAGGGCGCAGATCCCCAGCAATCCGAACTCTTCCGCCAGCACAGCAATGATGAAGTCGGTAGAGCTTTCCGGCAGAAAATCCAGGTGGGCCTGGGTGCCGTGCAGCCAGCCTTTGCCTTCCCAGCCGCCGGAGCCGATGGCGGTCTTGGACTGGGTGATGTTCCAGCCGGCGCCCCAGGGGTCACGTTCCGGGTCAAGGAACGTCAGTACCCGTTGCCGCTGGTAATCGTGCATCACCATCCAGACTCCGGCCCCGGCAGGGACCGCCGCTGCGGCCAGCCCCACGATGTACTTCCAGTCCAGGCCCGACAGGAACAGCACCAGAAAACCGGAGCTGGCAATCAGCAGTGAGGTGCCCAGGTCCGGCTGCTTGGCGATGAGCAGGGTGGGTACCAAAATCAACACTGCCGCCAGCAGCACCGGCTTCCAGCCCGGTGGCAAGGCCCGCTCCGCCAGATACCAGGCCAGCATCATGGGCACCACCACTTTCATGATCTCCGAAGGCTGGAAGCGCACGCCGGTTCCCGGGATGGCCAACCAGCGCTGGGCGCCTTTGGCCTCGGTACCGGTGACCAGAACGCCGATGAGGAGAATAATGCCGATGCCGAACAGCCAGGGGGTCCAGCGTTTGTAGGTGCGGGGCGGGATGAACGCCATCACCATCATGGCCGCGAAACCGGCCACAATGCGCAGCAGTTGCCGAAGCAGGGTATCCGTACTTTGACCACTGGCGCTGTAGAGCACAAACAGGCCCACACACACCAGCACCAGCAGACCGCCCAGCAGGGGGGCGTCCAGGTGGATGGCCTGCATCAGGCTGATGCGGCGGGTGACGGGGGATTGGCTGGTGCCCAGCTGGTGCTTGTAGTCGTATCGGCTCATGGTGTTTGTACCGCCCTGGTGGTGGGCACGTTGGCGTCCTGACGCAGGGATTCAAAATAGGCATCCAGTACCAGGCGGGCCACCGGTGCCGCGGTGGAACCACCTCCACCGCCGTTCTCCACCAGTACCGCAATGGCGATCTTCGGGTTCTGCACCGGAGCGAAACCCACGAACAGGGCGTGGTCCCGGTGCCACTCCGCAATTTTCTCGGCGTCGTACTCTTCGTCCTGCTTGATGCCCAGCACCTGGGCGGTGCCGGTTTTGCCGGCGATGTCATAGCCCGGCAGGTCTTTGGCGATGCCCCGGGCGGTGCCTTTGGCGCTGTGCACCACATCCCGCATGGATTTGATGATCCGGTCCCAGTTTTCCGGGTTTTTCAGGGTGATCGGCGGGCCCACTTCCGGCGCCGGCAGCGGGGTGCCTCCGATGGCCTTCACCATTCGCGGCTGTACTTTGTTGCCGTGGTTGGCGAGGATCGCAGTGGACAATGCCAGCTGCAGAGGTGTGGCCAGCATATAGCCCTGGCCGATGCCGGTGATCAGGGTCTCACCCGGGAACCAGGGCATATTGCGGGTGGCTTTTTTCCAGAACCGGGATGGCAGCAACCCTTTGCTTTCGTTGATGAGATCCACCCCGGTGCGATCACCGAAACCGAAGGGCGCCATAAAGTCATGGATGCTGTCGACGCCCATATTAAACGCCAGTTCATAGAAATAGGTATCGCAGGATTCAACGATGGCGCTGTGCAGGTTGACCACGCCGTGGCCCCATTTCTTCCAGTCCCGATAGAAGCGGGAGTCGTTCTCCAACTTGTAGAAACCGGGATCATAGATGGAGTAATCCCAGGTGGTGGCTCCGGTTTCGATACCACCCAATCCTACAATGGGTTTGATGGTGGAGCCCGGGGGGTAGCGACCCTGCAAGGTGCGGTTGAACAGGGGGCGGGCCCTGGAATTCTGCAGCGCATTATAGGTGGCGTAGTCGATGCCGGTGACAAACAGGTTGGCGTTGAAGCCGGGCACACTGGCCAGCGCCAGGATGCCTCCGGTTTCCGGCTCGATGGCCACCACCGCGCCCCGGCGACCTTCCAGTGCCTGCATGGCCGCCAGTTGCGTGCTCAGATCCATGAACAGCTGCAGGTTTTCGCCGGGTATCGGGTCGGTGCGTTCCAGCACCTTGGTGATCCGGCCGCGGGCATCGGTTTCAATGGTCTGAAATCCCACTTCGCCGTGTAGCCGCTCTTCGTAGAAGGCTTCAACGCCGGTCTTGCCGATGTGTTCGGTGGCGCTGTAGCGGGTGGCATTGAGTTTCTGCAGTTCGCTCTCATTGATGCGCCCCACGTAGCCCACCGCATGGGACATGGCCTCGGCGTGGGGATAGTGGCGGACCAGGTTGGCACTCAGGCTCACGCCGGGCAACAGATGCTGGTTGACGGCAATGATGGCGATCTCGGCCTCGGTGAGTTTGAATTTCACCGCCACCGGAGTGAAGGGGCGTCGGCGTTGGGCCAGGCGTTTGTGAAAGTCATCCAGCCGGCTGTCGCTGATCTCCACCAGGCGGGACAGTTTTTCCAGGGTATCGTCGATGTCCGGACACAGTTCCCGGGTGATGCTGACGGAGTAACTGGGGCGATTGTCTGCCAGCAGGTGGCCATTACGATCCACAACCAGGCCGCGGGTGGGGGCCACCGGCTCCACGCTGACCCGGTTGTCATCGGACAGGCTGGAGTACTTTTCGTATTGCAGCACCTGCAAGTACACCATGCGCGCAACCAACGCCACAATCAACAGAATCACCACAAACACCGAGACCACGGCACGGCGTGCGAATACCCGGGTTTCGCGGTAATGGTCTTTGAGTGTGATGGGTTTTGGCATGGGTTATTTATCGATGATAAGGATGGCCTTTTAAGATAGACCACGCCCGATACAATTGTTCCGCAATTAAAACACGAACCAGGGGATGAGGCAGCGTCAGATCCGATAAAGACCAGCTTTCCCGGGCGCTTTGCTTGCATTGCGGGGCCAATCCTTCCGGACCACCGATCAGAATGGAGATGTGCTGTCCACCCTGCAACAGTTGCTCCAGGCGCGCGGCCAGGTGTTCGGTGCTGATGCGTTTGCCCGGCACATCCAGGCTAATGACATGATCCCCCTGGCCGATGGCGGCCAGCATGAGTTCACCTTCTTTGTGGGTGATGCGCTCCACGTCCGCGTTTTTGCCGCGCTTGCCGGCGGGAATCTCCACCAGTTCCAGGGTCACGTCCTGGTTCAGCCGTTTGCTGTATTCTTCGTATCCCTGGGTAACCCAGTTGGGCATTTTGCTGCCCACGGCGATCAGGCGAACGCGCATGGCGAACTATCCTTGCAAGACATCACTGAACGGCATCAAACCTGTTGGTCCGGCGACATGCTCCAGAGCTTTTCCAGGTCGTAGAAGCGGCGGGTGTCCGGCAGCATGATGTGGACGATGATGTCGCCCAGATCCACCAGCACCCACTCAGCCACATCCTCGCCCTCTACGCCAAGGGGTTGGATGCCATGCTGTTTGACCTTTTCACGCACATTGTCGGCGATGGATTTGACGTGACGGTTTGAGGTGCCGCTGGTGACGATCATCAGGTCGGCCACGCTGGTGAGGGGTTTGACATCCAGGGTGACGATGTCTTTGGCTTTCATATCCTCCAAAGCATTGATCACGATGTCTTTTAATGTCTGCAGGTCAGTCATTGGATCTGTTGTCGTTCCTGTAACCGTAGAGTTTGTTTTGTTGAATATAGGCCCAAACCGCGTCGGGTAACAGAAAGCGCGGGGTGATGCCTTCGGCGATCTGCTGGCGCAGTTTGGTGGCGGAAATATCCAGGGCTGTGGTTTCGTGGACGTGGATCTTGCCGGACGGACAGCCTTTCAGCGCATCCGCCTCGGTTTGCAGTTGCTGTAGCAACTGGTGTTCGGTGGTGTCGTCCTCGGGTAACTTGTTGCCGGGGCGATGAGCCACCCAGAGGTGCGCTATCTGGAGGATGGTCTGCCATTCGTGCCAGCTGCTGAACTGGTTGAAGGCGTCCATCCCCATGATGAATACCAGCGGCGCGTCGTCGCCAATCTGCTCCCGTACGTGCTGCAGGGTGCTGATGCTGTAGGAAGGCTCATTGCGGGTGATTTCCCAGTTATCTACCTCGAAACCCGGCACCCCGATGCAGGACAGTTCCGCCATGGTCAGGCGATGCTTGGCGGTGGTGTCGGGGCTTTCCCGGTGGGTGGGCAGATGGCAGGGTACCAGGCGCACGAAATCCAGGTCCAGGCGCGATTTCGCCTCCCAGGCCAGGCGCAGGTGGCCGGTGTGGATCGGGTCGAACGTGCCGCCCAGAACGCCAGTGGCGTTAGTTGCGGATATGACCATCGCCCAACACTATGTATTTCTGCGAGGTAAGCCCCTCCAGGCCCACCGGGCCGCGGGCATGAATCTTATCTGTGGAAATGCCGATTTCCGCACCCAATCCATATTCGAAGCCGTCGGCGAAACGGGTGGAGGCGTTCACCATCACCGAGCTGGAATCCACTTCCGTCAGGAAGCGGCGGGACAGGCTGTAGTTCTCGGTAACGATGCTTTCTGTGTGCTGGGAGCTGTAGGTGTTGATGTGTTCGATGGCCTGGTCGATGTCATCCACCACCCGAATGGCAAGAATGGGCGCCAGGTATTCGGTGCTCCAGTCGGCCTCTGTCGCGGCTACGCAATCGATGATGCGGCGGGTTTTATCGCAGCCCCGCAGCTCCACGCCCTTTTCACCATAGAGCTCCGCCAGTTTGGGCAGGATCAGGTCGGCCACGGTATCGTGCACCAGCAGGGTTTCCATGGCATTGCAGACGCCATAGCGGTGGGTTTTCGCGTTGACGGCGATGTTGATGGCTTTTTCCGGATCGGCTTCGGCGTCGATGTAAACGTGGCAGATGCCGTCCAGATGTTTGATCACCGGCACCCGGGCGTCGTTGCTGATGCGCTCGATCAGCCCTTTGCCGCCACGGGGCACGATCACGTCCACGTACTGGGGCATGGTGATCAGTTCCCCCACGGCAGCGCGGTCGGTGGTTTCCACGATCTGCACAGCCGTTTGCGGTAAACCGGCCTGCTCCAGCCCGTCGGCAATGCAGCGGGCGATGGCCTGGTTGCTGTTGATGGCCTCGGAGCCACCCCGCAGAATGGTGGCATTGCCGGCTTTCAGGCACAGGCTGGCAGCTTCCACGGTAACATTGGGTCGGGATTCGTAAATGATGCCGATGACCCCCAGGGGGACCCGCATTTTGCCCACCTGGATGCCGCTGGGGCGATAGTTCATGTCAGTGATGGCGCCCACCGGGTCGGGCAGGGCAGCCACCTGATGCAGGCCTTCAATCATGGTGTCGATGCGGGCTGGGGTCAGCTCCAGCCGATCCAGCATGGCGGGCTCCAGGCCATTGCTGCGGCCGTTTTCCAGGTCGATCTGATTGGCGGCCGTTAACGCCGCCCGATTGGCCTCAATGGCGTCGGCAATGGCGAGCAGCGCAGCGTTCTTCGCCCCGGTCTGGGCTTTCGCCATCGCACGGGACGCGGCGCGGGCCTGTTGACCCACCTGGGCCATGTAGGCTGTTACATCCATCTATTGGTAACCTTGTTTACGAAATGCGGGTGTCGAAGGCGGGATTATACCGCTAAAGCACTGGCACTGCTATGTGGTGCCTTGCTCGGTGGGCCTCAGGTGCTGGCGGGTAGGGTGGACTTAGCTGGCCAGGGCGCAGCGCTGGCTGATGCGCTGCAGTTCTCCGGACCGGCCCAGCTTCAGAAACTCGGAGACCAGAAAGGGGTCCAGGTGATGGCCAGACAGGTTGGTCAGCTCCTGGAACGCCTGCTCCAATGGCCAGGCTTCCTTGTAGGGCCGGCGACTGGTGAGCGCATCATAGATGTCCACGATGGCAACGATGCGGGCGCTTAAGGGAATCTGCTTGCCTTCGATGCCATAGGGGTAGCCACTGCCGTCAAAACGCTCGTGGTGAGCCACCGCAATATCCGCAGCGTGTTTGTAGAAAGGGCGTTGCCCCAACAATTCCCTGCCCTGGATGGGGTGGGTGCGCATGATCTCCCATTCTTCGTCGTTGAGTGGACCGGGTTTGCGCAGAATGGCGTCCGGAATGCCCAGTTTGCCCACATCATGCATCATGCTGGAGTAACCGTACTCCCGGGCGGTACGGGAATCGATGCCCAAATGCAGGGAGAAGGTCTCCACATAGTCTCTGACCCGGGCGATGTGATGGGCGGTATCCACGTCTTTCAGGTCGCAGGCGGTGGCCAGTTTATAGATGGTCTCCACATTGGCCTCGTAGATTTCCCGGGTGCGTTCTGCAATTTTCTCCTCCAGCAGCGCGCTCAGCTCGATCAGTTCCTGATTCAGGTGGAACTGCTCCTGCACCAGCACCCGGTTGCGCAGGTGGGCCTGCACCCGACTGCGCAGCTCCATTTCCCGGAACGGTTTCTGGATAAAGTCACTGACCCCCAGGCTCAGCAGGTCATAGAGCACGGACTTTTCCTGCTCCGTAGTGATGACGATGATGGGGGTCTGGTCGTATTCGTGATGGGAGCGGATCAGGTTACAGAGCTCCTTGCCGTCCATCACGGGCATGAACAGATCGGTGATCACCAGATCGAATTCCTGGCTGCCTTTCAGTTTCTGCCAGGCACTGCGACCGTTATCACAGAGGGTGACGTGGCAGTTGAGTTCACCCAGTACTACAGAGTAAAACTGCTGTAATGACGGGCTGTCTTCAGCGATAAGAACCTGGTACTGATATTCATTCATACGATTGGTCAGGCAGTAACGTTGGCTTTCGTTGAGCACACAGAGAATGCGTTCCCGGGTAAAAAAGGGTGAGCTGATGCGCTGGATCAGGTCGATGGCCCCGGCGGTTGTGGCACGCTGGCGTTGCTCCAGGTTGGGGGCGTCCGCCAGCATCAACACTGGAATCATCAGGGTTTGCCGGTTTTGCTTGAGCTGTTGACAGAACTGGTAGCCGTCGTGGTCGAATTCGGTGTGCAGAAGAATCAGGTCGGGGTGCAGGTTGAGGGCGAGGGAGCGGGCTTTGCCGGGGTCGTTGCAGCCAACGACACGTATCGGCTCGCCAGCCAGCGCGTGGCTGAAAATGCCCTGGAGCTCGTTGTCCCTGTCGTAGAGAAGAATGGTTTTGTCCATAAGCCGATCCTTAGCGCCACCAACCGCCGCGTCCAGCAGCGGTTATTCCACATAATTGCTCAGTGTATGTCGTTGGCGCTGAACTGTCAGCTTGGGGGGGGTGCAAAACCCCTTTATTATAGGCTATCGGTATTTAAAACCATGCAGATATGAAGAATCGGACTACATCTGCATCAAAGCTGTACATTGGCTCGGTGCCGGGGGGAAGGTCATCCCGGCGCGCGTCGCGGAAGTTCTCGTAGTCCAGGCTCAAGATGTCCCAGGCCAGGGTTACTGAGGCTTTTTCCAGCCAGTCATGGCTCCAACCGGTGTCGATTTCGTAGCTGATTTTGAAGCCGACGGTGTTGTTGGTGTAGGTGCTGAGCTCTTTGTCCCGCCCCATGTAATTCTGGAAGTCGGCGCTGGGGAACAGGTCTGAATAAAAGTCCGCATCGCTCTGGGAGTAGTAGCGGTAATGCACATCGAAAATCCAATGCTCACCCCAGGGATGGGTGTAGCTCAGGTCCATGTTGTAGGCATTGATGCCCCAGGTATCGTTAAAGCGTCGATATTCGAAGCCGAACGCTGCCCGGTAGGGCATAAAGTAGCGACCGCGGACCGCAAAGGCGTGGCTGGTACGGGTTTCCGGGTATTTCTCCGTCAGCCAGCCCACGGAACTCCCGTTGAGGAAGCGGTAGGAGCGATAGGGATTGTTGAGATAGCCTTCATCGGTGATGACGTGATAGATGAAGTTCATCAGCAGGTTTTTGGTCATCACCTGGGTCCAGCTGAACTGATAGGACTGGGTGGTTTTGTCCTCTTCGAACAGCGGGTCAGTGCTTTTCTTCACCGTGTCGTTGCCCAGCGCGAAGCTCAGGCTCAGGGTGCTCAGATCCCCGAAAAAGTCCTGGCTGATGCCGAGGGAATAGGTATCAGCCTCGTAATCGTTTTCGGTACTGTTGGAATAGCCCAGGCTGATGATGGTTTTATTCAGCAGGTAATCCGCTCCCACGTCATACTGGGTGCGTTCCTCTGCGTATTCACTGGCCAGCACTTCCACGTCGATGGAGGCCCCGGAAATTTCGTCCACATAATACTGGGCGCTGACGGAAACATCGTCGGTGATGCTCTTGCGCACCAGCACCGCCGGGCCGTCGATTTTGACGCCGCCGCCATCGTAGCTGTGGTACATCACATCGGCACGGTCTGCAGGCAGCACGGCTGCCCGGGCCGGGGTAAGCACACTCAGTAGCAGGCTGATGCAGACCAACAGGCCCAGGGGTTTAGTTACAGCCACAACCGCCTCCACCGCCGCCTTCTGCGCCCCGGGCCGCCTCACGGGCCTGATACACGTGATGCATGTAACCGGCTTCCACCGGGTCCATGCTGAAACTCATGATGGGATCGGCCAGGTTGTTGCGCTCATAGGGTTTGACCCAGGGCTTGATGGGGCTGCAGCCGGACAGGATCAGCAGTCCCAGCAACGCCAGCAGGGGATACAGGTGGAAATGCTTTATATGACGACGTGCAGGCATGGTGTTCAGCATCACTCGCGAATCAGTTGACGAATCTGTTTCTCGTAATCTTTCTCATAGCCGGGCTTGTAGCCGCGATGCAGAAACCGCATGTTGCCTTTGCGATCCACCATCACGGTACTGGGCATGGAGTCAACGGAATACAGTTGGCTCACCTTGTTTTTGGTGTCATAGCCCACCGGGAAGCTGACGCCGCTTTCTTTGAGCAGGGCCTGGGCATCCTGGGGGTTGGCGTCCACGTTCACGCCATACACAACGAAGCCCAGTTTTTTGTATTTCTGGAACAGGTCTTCGATCAATGGCATTTCTTCACGGCAGGGCCCGCACCAGGAGGCCCAGAAGTTGATCATGACCACATTGCCCTGCAGTTGCGACAGCTTGAGTTTTTTCTTGCCCGCCAGGGGCAGGGTGAAGTCCGGTGCGGCGCCACTCAGTGGCTCGGTTTTGGCAAAGCTTGCGGAAGTCACCAACAGGCCGGGAATCATCATTGCGGCTGCTATCCAGCGGATCAGGTTGCGTCTCGTCATCATGGTATGCCTCATATGGTATGCCTAATACGGTATAGGGAGCCCCATTGCCTACTGGATGTCAGAAAAAGTACGTCAGGCTGGCGCTGTACTGCATGTTGTGTGCAGAGCCGTCACTGCCGTCGCTCAATTGTTTTAGTTTGTCGGTCATGATGTCCTGGAACGTCAGGTGCAGGGCCAGCGAATCGGTGGCCACCACCCTTAATCCCATTCCAATATTGAGGGCGAATTCCTTCTCACCCAGGAAGTCCACTGTGCCGCCCCCGGCCAGTAAATAGAACGATGAGTTGAAGGCCCAGTCGCTGGTCATGAAGACTTCGCCGGGCAGAATGTTGAAGCCCAGGGACAGGTTGTAATAGATGAAGTCCCGGTCATCGTCGGTGAACAGGTTGAAGTCGCCGGCAGCGTATTCCGCCGGGGTTTGGTCCACGCTGGTCATGCCGTAGTTGGCTTCAAAGAACAGGTCTTCGTTAACGTGCCAGGCGCCGCGGATGCCGTACACCTCGTGGGTGCCGAAATGCTCCACGCTCATGAAACCGATGAACGCCCCCACTTCGAAGTTCTCATCGTCTATGTCGGCGTCTTTCAGGCCCAGGCGCACCACATTGGGGTCGATCACCGGAGGGTCCTCCAGAATGCTTTGCTCCTCGGCGAAGACAGCCCCGGTGGTGCCCATCGCCAATACCACTGCGCTCAGAAAAAGGCGGATAAACCGATTGTCCATTCGTCACTCTCTTCGTTTTGTTCTTGGTCAGTGAGTATCACGGTATTGCGATACTCCGCCCGGGCCATCAATTGCCGGGTCAGGTACACACGCAGCCCCAGGCCCGCATGCAGGGTTTGATCGGTACGACTGCTGAGTTGTACTTCGGTGCTGGAATAGCTGGTTTGCTTGGCCCCGCCCCCCAGGGTTACGTACGGCGAATAGCGCCACTGGGGCCAGGGTTGGTGGGTCAGGCTCAGGTTCAGGAACTGGAAATCCACGCTGGTGCCGAAGGCTTCCCCCACGGTGACTTCCGCTGACAGGTTATCGGTGAAATAGTAGCCCAGGTAGGCGTCACTGGTGCGGGCCCCGGCAAAGGTGCCCACTTTGAAGCCCACTTCCCAGCGTCGGTGCGCGAATTCGCCTTCCCCTACCGTGCTGATCTGGGTGGGTTCGCCGTCCGGGTCCAGGGTTTTGGCCATGTCATCCTGGTGCGCCCAGCCTTCAAAGCCTTTGCGGGTGCGTACTTTGATCCAGTCGGTGCGCCGCATTAATACTTCCACCCAGTCCCCCCGTTCCACAATCTGGGTCTTGGGGTAGCCACGGCCAGGGCCGGTGCGCAGATCCAGATAGGGCTCCGCCACTTTGACGGAAGGGTATTCTGCCGCCTGTACGTGCCCGGCGCCCGCGCAAAACAGGATTAAAATACTTAATAGAATCCGTACAGTCATGTTGTGGGTGGGACGCCTTCTTTATTGTCGGGAGGTTCTAAGGTCTTGTTTTGTCGCCATTCTATAGCATTGCGGTGGGAGCAGCTACCCACCGCAATGCATTCTCAGTTGGCTTCCGGCGCGGCAAAGAGGTCATTATAGTACTGCCCGCCAATGTCCAGCCACTCGGCGATCAGCCGCAATTCCGCCGGGGTCAGAAAGTCCTCATGACTGGCTCCCGGGGCGAACATGTTAAAGAACCGGCTGCTGGCGAAGGCGCCGTTGGCAGAGACGTAGGGGCCCTCGGTTTCTGGGCAAAACTCCGTATCAATGATCTGGTTTCCTTCTTCATCGAGGACCGGGTCGCCATTTTCGTCCACTCTGGGAACATCTATCGTACAGGTTACAACGTTCCCCATACCGTCATCTACCAGCGCAATATCCGCAAAGAACAGCTCCTCATAGGAACGCATGCGGATGCCAGTGTCGACCTGATTGGTCAGTTCCAGTTGGCCGGCAGGTACTTGCGGGGCCGCCATGGCATCAACGCGGCTGTGACAGTTGGTGCACTCGGTGGGGGTGGCGGTCATGCCGTCGCCCCCCAGGCTGGCTGGTATGATCAGGGCCCGGGTGAACTCCCATAAGGGCTGAATATGGTCAGGGTAGTTGATGCGGATGCGGCAACGGTAGTTCCAGTTCTCGCAATGATTATTGGTGGGCAGATCGTAGCCACCGGCCACGTAGGTGGGCAGGTTGTTGTACCAGGGGGCGGCCGCCAATCGGTCCACACTGCTGCTTTCCAGCTCCATATCGGCTTCAGTGAGCGGGGAGTTCACGCTGTCCAGCCAGGTGTAGGTGTAGCGTGGGTCCTGGTTCAGCTTGATGATGTCCTGGGCGGAGGAGTTCATCTGGTTTTCCACATAGTAGAACTTTGCCTCCGCCATGGTGGCGTTCAGAATCTCGCCACTGACCGTGTACGAGTAGGGTGACAGCACCTCGACGGTGGCGCCGGTGTAGGTGCTGCCATTGGTTTCGCCCGGATTGGTGGTGTCTGGCTGGGCATAAAAGCGGCCGTGGGGCTCAGTGCTGTTGCGGGTGTGGCAACCCTTACACTCCAGGATTTCACCCGGGCGCACGCTGAGCCAGTTCTGGTGGCGGGCGGTGAGACGTTTGCCGTCGGCGTCGGTGATGCTCACCATCAGCGGCACATTGGCGGGTACCCTCACTTTCACTGAACCATCGGGCTCAATGGGGGCGTAGCCGAGAATTTCCTTCATGCGCTGGGCACCGGCCCGGCCGAAGGCGGCACCGTCCGGCTGGCGGATGTCCCGATCCGGTTCCGGTACGCCTTTGACAATGCGCAGAAAGCGGGCCGGGCGACTGTCGGCGTCGGTGGTGGTCGGGTTGGCGATGTCGGCGTAGGTGCCGCTCATGTCGGTGCCGGCAAAGCTCAGCAGGCCATCGGTTTCATAAATGTTGCGGATGTGGATCACCCCTTCCTGGCCTTCACACATCTCGGTCTGGGTAGCGGCACCCAGTTTGAAATTGGCGCTCAGGCAATTGTTGCTCTCAAAGGGCTGTTCATCGAAGAACGTGAGGGGGGCCGTGCGATCGTAGCCCAGGGCCACGTCGGTGATCAGCACGCCGGAACGGCCGGGAATGATGGGGGTTTGGGTGTCTTCGGAATAATCCAGCATCCAGATACCGTAGGCGGGGTCTGCCGGTCGGGCGCCACTGGCGTTCATGGTGTCGCTGTTGCAGGGCTGGATCAATTCCCCGTTTTGCACCCGGCACAGGCTCCAGCTGGCCAGGGCCCGATTGGTGCCGTCCCACAGGGGATGGAAGTCAGCGTAGTAGCCACCGGTGGAATACTGTGCTCCGGTATTCACGTTGGTGTCGGTGATGCTCTGCTGGGCGGGGCCGCTGCCGTTGGTGCGGGCCGTGGGGGTAGTGTTGTCCACGTAGGCGCCGATATCAATCGACATGAAATCACCGCCGTAAAAGTCGCTGTCCATGGGGCGTGCCAACACAAACAGGTCCCCATCGGGCAGGATATTGGATTTCACAAACTGCAGATCCGAGCCACCGCTGCCGGTATCGTGGCTGTGCATGCCATAGATGATCTGGTTGCCGGTGCCGTCCGGATTCACCCGGTACAGGTTCATGGCGTTGCGGCCAAAATTGTCCCAGCGGGTGTAGAGGATGCTGCCGTCGGGCAGCACCACCGGGTATGCATCGTGACTCATGTTGAACGTGATCTGGCGGATGTTCAGGCCGGTGGCCGACATCACGTGCAGGTTCAGGGCGCGTTCGTTGCGGTCCTCTTCCAGACCGGAGTAGGCGCCGCCGTTGGCGGTTTCCAGATTGATTTCGCGGGTGGACTTCTGTCGCGTGGAGGCGAACACAATGTCCCCTGAGGGCAAATAGCGTGGGGTGATTTCGTGGTTGAACTTGGAGCTGTCATCGGTGGCAAGGACTTTACGCATGGAGTCATCTTCGATGTCGTACTCGAACAGGTCCCAGGTGTATTGAACATTGTCGTCCGGCTCAGGGTCTTCCGCCCGCGCAGCGAAAATCACAAAGCGGCCATCAAAGGAGACGTCCAGGTCGCGGAAGTCGCAGTTGCCGGAACAGGCGCGGCGCCCCAGGTTAACCTCTTTCGCGTTGCGATCGGCACGGGCTTTCATGATCAGGCGACCACCCCCCACAAATTCCAGTGGGTCAGTCAGGCTGGTGGTGTCTTCAGAAATCTGGCGTTCGATGTAGAACAGCGGAGTTCCCACGGACAATGGGTCCTGGTCGCCCGGGTTGGTGCCGCCCGGCAGTTTGTCATCGCTGCCGCATCCGGCCAGCGCAATTCCACCCAGCAGCGTCACCAGCAGGGACCTGATCAGGTTATGTCGAATAAAGTAATCACAATTCATTTTTTTATTCCAAAGTGAGTGGTGCCGTTGCGCTGTGCGCCGGTCACCACGCCGTTGTCTTCTCTTAGTATGCAAAGTTTTGCACGTTCCAAGGTGCTCTAAATTTGGACTGATTCACAATGTGGTTATTCCGCTGCTCACGAATTGTCAGTTTGCGATACCGGTCACGCATTATCCGCCGGAGTGCTGTTTAAACTGAGTCTGTAGCATCCGTAAATCTGCGTCGCTCTAAGTAAATATGGTTGAAGGCAATTCGGTCAACAACAACACTAAGCCGTCAAAACGGCCCGTTTGTCTAATAGTCAACCGGTACTACAATTACAATGCTTAGCTTGATGGATATGGTCTGTAGGCGCTGTCGCAGTTTGGATTAGCCAGGAATGATAGGTGTAGAGCCATGTTAACAACGAGAAAAGTAAACCGTGCGCTAAGTGTCAGTGCTGTGGTTCTGGGAGTGGCGCTGGCCACAACCGGAAGCCTGGCCCAGGCCGGGGCGCGGGATCAAGCCAAGCGAATGTACGACCGCATAGCCGGCGTGCCTCCTACAGACACTGAATTGACCGCCATGCTGGCCATTATGGACGTCAACGACGATGACATCACCGACGGTGAGGCGGAAGCCAAAGCCGCGGCGGAGTTGGCGTTGTCGTCTTCCGGGTTTTTCAACGTGACCCTGAAGAACATGGTGACCCCCTGGACCAATGAAGAGCAGACCATGTTCGCCGACCTGAATGACTTCACCGCGACGGTGATTGGCCTGGTGCGGGATGGAGATGATTTTCGAAAGGTCCTCTACGATGACGTTTTGTACGTGGGCGTGTCCGGCGGGTTGCCGGCCTATTCCAACGACAATAACGACCACTATGCCGCCCTCGAGGACAGTGGGGGCAATCTGGGCAGCGAGAGTGTGCTGCAGCGCACCAGCCAGTCCAGTGTGACCGGGCTGGATTCCAGCGCCACCGCCGGGGTGATGACCACCCGGGCCGCGGCCAAAGCCTATTTCGTGGCAGGGACCAACCGGGCTATGTTCCGTTTCACCCTGATGAATTTTATGTGCCGGGATCTGGAGCAGGTGCAGGACACCACCCGTACGCCAGACCGGATTCGGCAGGATGTCTCGCGCAGTCCCGGCGGTGACAGCCGCATCTTCCTCAACCGTTGCGTGGGTTGCCATGCAGGCATGGACCCGCTGGCCCAGGCCTTCGCCTATTACAACTGGACCGGTGAAGAAGGGACCGAAGAAGGCCGCCTGGAATACACGGCCAACACGGTTCAGCCCAAATACCACATCAATGCGGACAACTTCCGTTATGGTTACTCCACGCCCGACAATGCCTGGACCAATTACTGGCGCGAAGGCCCCAACTCAGCCCTGGGCTGGGATGCCGGTTTGCCCGGCAGTGGTACTGGCGCCAAGTCCATGGGTATGGAACTGACCCACTCTGAAGCCTTTGCGGAATGCCAGGTCAAACAGGTATTCCAGACCGTTTGCTTGCACGAGCCCACCACCAGTGCGGATCACTCGCAAGTGTCGTCCATGGTGACCAACTTAGAAGCCAGCAATTACAACCTGCAGACTGCGTTCACCGATGCCGCAGTTTACTGTCGTGGCGACTGAGCCCCGGTTGTACAGGCCTAACAGGATACTGTGGAGAATTAAAATGAATGTGTTAAGCGAAATGAAATTGAGAAACGGGTTGATGCCGCTGCTGGCATCCCTGATGTTGGTGCTGTCCGGCTGTGGCGGCGGTGCCTCAACGGAAACCAACGCCCAGTACAACAACGGATTGGGTGGTAACGGCAACGCGGTGGTGGTGGATGACAGCCCCTATACCGGTGCCCAGTGCGGTCACAGCTATTCCGATGCGGATACCATCGCCGAAGTCTGCCGCTTCAAGCAGTTCTTCTATGATGAGCTGCGTACCAAAGATTGCGGAGGCTGCCATAACAGCACCCAGGCACCGTTCTTCCTAAATAGCAGCGATGTGGATGCCGCCTATAATGCGGCCCGCAACCATATCAACCGCAACAATCCCGGGGATTCCAAGTTCGTGGAATACGCTGCGGCCAACCACCAGCAGGCCTGCTGGTTGTCGAGCCCGGCAGCCTGTGCTTCCGAGATGACGGATTTCATCGACCGTTGGTTGAATGGGGTGAGCTCCAGCAGCACCGAAATTCAGCTGTCGGCACCGGATGCCCATGTCATTACCGTCACCAAGCAACTGCCGGTATCCGGCACCGACGGCTACGATGCGGCGGTTACGGCGTTCCAGACGTATATCTACCCGCTGTTCTCGGATTACAACTGCGATAGCTGCCATCGCGCCGATGCGGTGACGGCCCAGCAGCCGTTCTTCACCAGCGATGATATTTACGAAGCCTATGACCTGTCCCGCAGCAAGATTGATATCGAAGACGGCGTGCAGGATCGCCCCCTGGCAGAGGCATTGTCCCGCTTTGTGGTGCGCCAGCGCAGTGAGTTCCACAACTGTGGCGAGGACTGCATGGCCAACGCCCAGGAGATGCTGAACGCGATCAAGCTGTTTGAAGCCGCGATTCCTTCGCCCAGTGAAGTGCCTGAAAACTGGCTCACCAGTCGCGCCCTGATTCTGGAGCGGGATGGCATTCTGGCCAGCGGTGGCGGTCGGGTGGATACCGGCGCCATTGCCATGTGGGAGTTCTCGGAAGGGGACGGTACCCTGATTCTGGACAAGAGCGGCGTGGACCCGGCCATGAACCTGGATCTGGATGGCGATTACAACTGGGTGGGCGGTAACGGCATCCAGTTCCTGGCGGGCGGCAAGGCCCAGGCCAGCATCGTCTCCAGCCGCAAACTGGCCAACCGCATCCGCTCCAGCAACGCCTATTCCCTGGAAGCCTGGGTGGCTCCGGCCAACGTAACCCAGGAAGGCCCGGCCCGCATCATGACCTATTCTGATGGTAACAGCAGCCGTAACTTCACTCTGGGCCAGACCTTGTATAACTACGATTTCCTCCACCGCAGCTCCAGCACCGATGGCAATGGCCAGCCGGCCCTGTCCACCGCGGACGACGATGAGCGCCTGCAGGCCACCCTGCAGCATGTGGTGATGACCTTCGATCCCATTGATGGTCGCCGCATTTACGTGAACGGCGTCTTCACCGGTGATGAAGATCCCTCATCTGTCGGTAGCCTCAGTGGCTGGGATGACAGCTTTGTCTTCATCATGGGTAACGAAGCCTCCGGAGAACATCCGTGGGAGGGCATTATCCGCTTTGCCGCGATCTATGACCGTGCGCTTAACCAGGAGGAGATCACCACCAACTTCGACGCAGGTGTGGGTGAAAAGTACTACCTGCTGTTCAAGCTGGAGCATTGCGATGCCAGCAATAACTGTGACGATCTGACGGGCATCGATGACGGCTTCGACAGCTATGTGGTGTTCGAGGCAGCGATCTTTGACAGCTACAGTTACCTGTTCAGCGATCCGTTCCTGTATCGCATTCGTGCCAACGGCACCGATTCCAGTGCCACGCCGGCCAGTTTCAGTGGCGTTCCACTGCAAGGCATGCGGGTGGGCATCAACGGTAAGGAACCGGCTGTAGGCCAGGCCTATGCCAAGCTGCAAACCACGTTGGAAGCATCGCTCTATAGCGAAGAAGAGGGGCAGCCCCTGTCCCGCATCGGTACCATCCTGCCGCTGGAAGGCGGTTCCAACTCCGATGAGTTCTTCCTGACCTTTGAGCAGGTCGGCAGCTACAGCGACGTGCGGGTGGAGGCTGTGGTCAGCCCCTCGGCACCTGCGGTGTCTGCGCAGGAACCGGATGTGGGCATGCGCAACTTTGCCGAGATCAATGCTTCCCTGTCCAAGATCACCGGGGTGCCGGTCACCAACAGCAATGTGGTGTCCACCTATGAAACGGTGAAGCAGCAGTTGCCCACCACCACCTCGGCGGAGACGTTCCTGTCGTCCCATCAGATGGCGATTGCCCAGATGGCCATTGAGTATTGCAGTGAGCTGGTGGATGACACCGCCCTGCGCACCGCGTTCTTCCCCGCCTTTGGTAATTTCAACCTGGGGGTGACGCCGGCCTTTGACAGTTCAGTGGAGCGCGATGCCATCATTGATCCGCTGTTTGCCAAAGCGGTGGGCACCGGTCTGGAATCGCAGCCCAATGAGCTGGATATGAAAACGGAACTGGATAATCTGATTAGATTACTGGCGGAGGATCGCCACAGCGGAGAAGGCGCTGACGTAACTCAGAAAATTGTTAAAGCAACCTGTGCCGCCGCGCTTGGCTCGGCCGCCGTACTGGTACAGTGAGGGTAGTGACATGAAAAAGAAACCAAATACTTTAGATCCCAATACCCCGCTGTTGCATGCTGACCACGAGCGCCCCAAGACCCGCCGCGACTTTATCCGCCAGGGTATGATGACCGGTGCCGCCAGTGTACTGGGGCCGGGCATCATGGGCATGTTTGCCAACCCCAGAGCGGCCTACGCAGAGCTGGCTGATGAAATTGAGGCCTGCGGTATCGCCGTGCAAGGTGCTGGCAAAATTCCCTTCATCTGTTTTGACCTGGCCGGTGGCGCCAATATTGCCGGCTCCAACGTGTTGGTTGGGCAACGGGGTGGTCAGGAGGATTTCATCAGCACCGCCGGTTACAACAAAATGGGGCTGCCCGGGGATATGGTGCCCAGCATCATGAACCCGGACACCAGCGTCAGTGACTTTATCGATACCACCATGGGCTTGCTGTTCCACACCGACAGCGCCTTCGGTCGGGGCATTCGGGAAAAAGCATCCAGCGAGGCGTTGCAACTGGTGGATGGTGCGGTGATTCCCGCGCGTTCTGAAAACGACACAGGCAATAACCCTCACAATCCCATGTATGGTATCTGGCGGGCCGGAGCGGATGGCGAGCTATTGACATTGATAGGCTCCCGCAGCTCTGACTCCGGCGGTAATTCCATGGCACCCGCCATGCTGATCAATCCCAGCGTACGACCGACTAAAGTGGATCGGCCTTCCGACGTAACCGGTTTGGTCGATACCGGGAAACTGGTGGGATTGTTAGAGCAGGAGGATGTGGTCAGCGTCATGGAGGCGATGTATCGCATCAGTGACCAGAAGATGAGTGCACAGCCCATCGTGACTCGGGAAGCCCTGATTAAAGAGCTGGTAAGGTGTGGTTACGTGAAAGCGGCAGACCTGGCGGCTCGCTATGGTAATCCGGCGACCTTGAATCCTGAGAGTGACCCGGACATCGTGGGTCCGGCGGGCATCTTCAGTTCCGGTGAATTCTCCGACGGAGAGTTCCGCAAGACTGCTTCAGTAATGAAACTGGTGGTGAACGGTTTTGCCGGTGCCGGCACGGTCACCATGGGCGGGTTTGATTACCACACCGGCGATCGCTCCACGGGCGAAGTTCGGGACCTGCGGGCCGGGCGCTGCATGGGGGCCTGTATTGAATATGCCCATCGGGTGGGCGTACCGCTGTTCCTCTACGTGTTCAGTGATGGTTCTGTGGCCAGTAACGGCATGATTGACGAGTCCATGAACGGTCGCGGCAAAGGTGTGTGGACGGGGGATAACTCTTCCACCGCGGCGTCTTTTTTCCTGGTCTACAATCCGGGTGGACGTGCTGCCTTGACAGGCAATGCTTCTGGTCGTCAGATCGGATGGTTCCGGGCGGATGGTTCTGTGGAGACGGCTTCCAGCCCCGCGGCCAATAACCCCAACCTGCTGGTGGAGACCGTGGTGTTGAACTACATGGCGCTGCATGGACAGCAGAACCAGTTCACCACAGCGTTCCCGAATCACGGATTGGGTAACGCCAGCATGCGTGACAGCCTGACCATGTTCCAGGGTATTGTGAACGGTACGATGAACTCTGGCTGATCGGGATTCGGCCGATGCCTACAGCGAAAAGGCCGGTACACAAAGTACCGGCCTTTTTTCGTTCCCCGTCCCAGTTACCTTCCTTAACAAAGCGGCTAAATTTCTTTTCCTGGGACAATATTGAAATAATGTCTCGTTGTCGTTAGGATGGGCCAGGTATAACAAATAGAACTGATGTACCTACCTGTGGAGGTGGCTCTATGCAAGCCCTTCGATCTCTCGCATTGCCCTGTTTGCTCCTATCTGGTGTGATCTTGCAGGGATGCTCTTCAATATTACCAAAAAAGGAATTTGTCCCCGCCGACCCGGAAAGCCTCAGCGAGTGGTCCGTCGAAGGTCAGGTTTCCATCAAGAATGCCTCTGGAAAGCAGAAAACCTGGTTCGAGTACCGACAAGTGGATGGTGAATACCAGCTGTCGCTGCGCCCCGATTCCCCGGTGGGCGAAGCCAAGGCCGTTATCTCCGGATATGAGGGAGAGCCGGATGTGGCTGTGGAGGTGAAAGACCCCCAAAGCCGGGAGTTGGCCAATGCCGTGCGGGAAAACCTGCCCATGGACAACCTGGGCTTCTGGCTGCGGGCTCTGCCTGCCAGTGGGGACGCAAAAATTACCACCGAGGAAGACCGGGTGGAGCAGATTCAGGAAGCCAACTGGGACATCGAATACGACAACTACATGGAAGTGGGTCGCTATCGGATACCGGACAAGATTTCTCTGAAGAAGCAGAAAACCAAAGTGGAAATGGAGCTGGTCCGGGCGGAAACCGGCTATCTCAGCACGCCTTGTCCAACGGATTTCGATGCGGAGGCGGTGACTTCCCATTCGGATTCAGCCCATGGCCAGCATTACGGTGCTACCATCGATCATCTGGTGCCGCGCAATGGGGAGGCGCCTCTGCCACGCTGGATCAACGATCAGGACTTCTGCAAGCAGCTCTATAAGGTGCACGGCTCTATACCGGACACCCGCATCGGCTTGTATGGACCGGATTCCATGATGTGGCGCCTCACTTCCCGAGTGACACCAGCCGCCATGGGTGCCGGCCGGGCGTTGTTGCTGCAGACTGCCCACCCCTGGATTACCGCTGGTATTGATGAGCACTCCATTGTGCGCTATGACCCCCTGGAGCGGGCACGCCGGACGTTCATCTACATTTCCACCATCGTCTACGGCAGCATGCCGCAAGTGATGGAGGCGGCGAACACGGTGCACAAGATTCATAACGCCATTGAAGGCCAGATTCCCTATAAAGCGGGTGCGTTCAAAGAAGGCAGCAATTACGGCGCGAACGAAGTCTCGGCCATGATCTGGGTGTCGGCTACCCTGTGGGATACGCTGGCGAAAATGTATGAGGAATACGAAGAGCCCCTGACCCCGGCCGAGCAGAATCAGTTCTATGAAGAGATCAAGTTATTCAACATGATCTTCGGTATACCAGAGAGCGCTAACCCACCAAACTGGAGCGCATTTGAAGACTATGTGGAGACCATGGTGCACAGCCCCCAGTTGACGGTGACCGACAATGCCAAATTGCTGAAGGAAGACTTGTTTAATCAGGGCGGGATTCTGGCTCTGCCGCTCTGGATCCAGGAAGTGACCACGTCAATCACTCTGCCTGCGCCCATTCGTGAGCAATACGACATGGATTACGGGCTGTGGTATTCCATCAACTACTACGGTTGGATCAAGCCTTCTTCCAAGCTGTACAACTGGTTGATGCCGGACTCGGTGAGCGTGAACCCGGTTTATCATGAAGCGCAGGCCCGCCTGCGGGGTGAGCGGGTCGGCTGGTATCAGCGCAAGGTGATCGAGGCCGCCGGTGTTGAACGTCTGGTGAACTAACGTGAAACGTGCAGTATTCGGTTTCGTTCTGGCAATGTCATTTGGAATCTCCGGTGCCTGGGCACTGGGGATTCCGCAGATTCAGCACCTGAGTAAAGAAGATTTTCTGGCGCAGGCATTTGCCGATGAGCCCGGTTGGAAAATGTTGCGGCTGAATCGTGACTTGAAAAAGCAAATCAAAGAGATACTTTCCCACCCCTATCCGGCGGGCCGCATCCGTTACTGGTATCAGGGTACCCGCACCGCCTGGATCATTGACGAGATCGGCAAAGACCAACCCATCACCATGGGCGTGGTGGTGGAAAATGACGTCATCGTGGACATCAAGATCCTGGTCTATCGGGAAGAGCGGGGCGGCGAGGTGCACGAAGAGTATTTCACCCGTCAGTTTGCCAATGTGCGGCTGCAGGGCGAAGGTTTGTCGAAATCCATTGATGGTATTACGGGGGCAACCCTGTCGGTCAACGCGGTGACCAAGGTGGCGGAGTTGGCGCTGGTGTTACATCGTCTGGTGCAGCCGGATCAGGTGGCTCAACACTGATCGGATTTTTTGGTTATTCCCTTCCTGAACATTCAATCCATACGGAAAAAAACAAACGCAACCAGAAAGTGCATTTTGGTTGCGTTTGCGGTTCGGAGAACACCAAATCGTAATCGTTACGCCGCGTTGGGATTGGAGTGGCGTTCGTGCAGGAAGCGCAGTACCTCTGCACGATAATGGTTGTACTTGCTGTCGTCCGCCAGCTCCAGGCGATGGCGGGGGCGCGGCAAATCAATTTCCAGGATCTCGCCAATGGTGGCGGCCGGGCCGTTGGTCATCATCACGATGCGATCGGATAACAGCACGGCCTCATCCACGTCGTGGGTGATCATGATCACAGTGTTGTTGAGTTCCGCCTGGATCTCCATGACCGAATCCTGCAGGTGGGCACGGGTCAAGGCGTCCAGTGCACCGAAGGGCTCATCCATCAGCAACACTTTGGGTTTCATGGCCAGGGCCCGGGCAATCCCCACCCGCTGCTTCATGCCGCCGGAGATTTCGCCGGGGCGTTTGTTCATGGCGTGGTCCATGTGCACCAGATGCAGGTTGTGCTTGATCCACTCGTCCATTTCTTTTTTGCTCATGGTGCTCTTGAACACCTGTTTAACCGCCAGCTCCACGTTTTGATAGGCGGTGAGCCAGGGCAGCAGGGAATGGTTCTGGAACACCACCGCCCGTTCCGGGCCGGGTTCGTTCACTTCTTTGCCGTCCAGCAACACGCTGCCCTGGGTGGATACCAACAGCCCGGCCACGATATTCAGTACAGTGGACTTGCCACAGCCGGAGTGCCCGATGAGGGATACGAATTCGCCCTTATCGATTTTCAGGGTCACGTTGTCCAGCGCTTTGAAGGTGCCTTTGGGAGTGTCGAAATCCATGTGCACCTGTTCAATGGTGAGATAGCCTTGCATGATTCAGTCCTCGTTAGTGCATCCGGATTAACGCACGATGGCGTCTTTATCCCAGGAGAAAGATTTCTGCAGTGACAGCATCAGTCGGTCCAGCAGAAAGCCGATGAAGCCGATGGTGAGCACCGCAACCATGATGCGGCCCAATGATTGTGAGCTGCCGTTCTGGAATTCATCCCACACGAATTTGCCCAGGCCGGGGTTTTGCGCCAGCATTTCGGCGGCGATCAATACCATCCAGCCCACACCCAATGACAGGCGCAATCCGGTAAAAATCATGGGAACGGAAGAGGGCAGCACAATCTTGGTGATTTTGGTCCACCAGTTCAGGCGCAATACCTTGGAGACGTTCACCAGGTCGCTGTTCAGTGAGGAAACACCGACGATGGTGTTGATCAGGGTGGGCCACAGGCAGCACAGGGTGACGGTGATGGCCGAGTTGACGAAAGACTTGGCGAACACCGGGTCATCGCTCACATACAGGGCGCTGACCACCAGGGTGACGATGGGCAGCCAGGCCAGGGGCGATACCGGTTTGAATAGTTGAATAATGGGGTTCATGGCGGTGTACATGGTGTTGCTCAGACCGCAGATGATGCCCAATGGAATAGCGATGGCGCTGGCCAGCAGAAAACCGGCGAACACCGTTTTCAGGCTGGTAAAAATCTGGTCGATGTAGGTGGGCTTACCGGTGTAGTCCCGTATCTTGATTTTGGCGTCCGGGTTTTTCGCCAGCTTCTTGGCGTTACGTTCTTCCTGGCGCTCATAGAATGCAGCTTCTTTCAGCCGCTCTGCCTTGTGCTCTTTCCACAGCCCCACCGTTTGGTCCCAAACCGCAACCGGGCCGGGTACTTTCCCGAGGCTGGTCTCGATCTGCGATGCGCCGGCGTGCCATATACCCAGAAACACAGCGAATGCAAACAGGGGCACGCCCAGGGTGCGAAGGAGATTCTCGATCTGTTCTTTGGGATTTTGCAGTGTAAATAACTTCATGATAGACACCAGCCAGGAAAAACCAATGGATTCAAACAGATTCATTACCCGAGCAGTCATTGCATGTGCCTCCTTACAAGGGTGCCGGAGCCGTACTGGACGGGCTCCGGCGTTGGGTGACTTAAAGTTTGTCGGACTCTTTCAAGCCAATGGGGAACTTGGATAAGTATTCATTGGGCTTGGTGCCGTCGAACGTGATGTTGTCGATGAATTCGGATTGCGGTGCGCGGAAGCCGTCTTCATCATCGGCGGGGAAATCGGAGGCGGGCATTTTGCCTTCTTTCACCAGCAGTTTGGCCGCCTGCATGTAGATGTCCGGGCGATACACTTTCTTCGCCGTTTCCATGTACCAGCTGTCAGGTTTGTGCTCCGGAATCTGACCCCAACGACGCATTTGCGTCAGGTACCAGACGGCATCGCTGTAGTAGGGATAGGTGGCGTAGTAGCGGAAGAACACGTTGAAGTCTGGCAGAGAACGCTTGTCGCCTTTCTCATATTCAAAGGTGCCGGTCATGCTGTTGGCAATCACTTCGTAATCCGCACCCACGTAGTTGGGTTGAGACAAAATCTTCACAGCCTCTTTGCGGTTTTTGTTGTTCTCTTCATCCAGCCACTTGGCCGCACGAATCATGGCTTTTACCACCGCCAGGTGCGTGTTGGGGTTGGCGTCTGCCCATTTCTTGGAAACACCGAATACTTTCTCGGGGTTGTCTTTCCAGATTTCATAGTCGGTGATGACCGGCACGCCAATGCCTTTAAATACTGCTTGCTGGTTCCAGGGCTCGCCTACGCAATAGCCGTAGATGGTGCCGGCTTCCAGGGTGGCAGGCATCTGGGGTGGCGGTGTAACCGACAACAGGGCGTCGGCTTGCAGGGTACCGGACGTATCACCTTTGGTGGGGTTGTAATAGCCGGGATGAATGCCGCCGGCCGCCAGCCAGTAACGCAGCTCATAGTTGTGAGTGGAAACCGGGAACACCATGCCCATCTTGAAGGGTTTGCCTTCGGCTTTGTATTTTTCTACAACGGGTTTCAGGTAATCGGCCTTGATGGGGTGTACGGGTTTGCCGTCCTTGTGGGGAACGTGCTTCTTCATTTCTTCCCACACGGCGTTGGACATGGTGATGCCGTTACCGTTCAAGTCCATGCTGAAGGCGGTGATGATGTGCGCCTGGGTACCGAAACCGATGGTGGCGCCCAGCGGTTGGCCAGCCAGCATGTGGGCTCCGTCCAGTTCGCCGGTGATCACACGATCCAGCAGAATTTTCCAGTTGGCCTGGGCTTCCAGTGTGACGTACAGGCCTTCGTCTTCGAAGTAACCTTTTTCATAGGCAATGGCCAGCGGTGCCATGTCGGTCAGTTTGATAAAACCGAACTTCAGATCTTCCTTTTCCAGTTCCAGCTCTTCTGCGTGAACCGGCGCGGTCATCATGCCGGTGGCGGCAGCCCCAATCAAAATGCTCTTGGCAATAGACTTCAGGGAAAATGCCTGCAGCCATGTCTTTCCTGATTTTCTCATTGCTAACTCCAATTGCGAAAATGGTCCGAATTAATGAAGTACCGAAGCTCCTGCGTCTTGAGGTTTCAACTTGTATGCCAAGTTTGCTAAATGGTTGGAATGTGAGGGTCAGGTAGGGGGTATCCGGTTTTTTGTTTCAAGATGGGGCGATTATTTTGGGGGTGTGCACCAATGGAAAGCTGCTTGCCGAGGTGTTACCAATTGGTGACGAAACAAAAATGGGCCACAATCAGGCCCATTTTTTGATTTGTGCTCTTTTATGGTACGAAAAGGTTCAGTCTGAGTGGATTTGGCATTCCAGCACCCGCACGATGCTGTTGATGCGGCTTTTTGCCGGAGGCAGGGGAATCGGGAGCTGGTCGCGGAATTGCTCAGGTTGATACACGGTCACATCATTGAAGCCGCATTGGAGCATCCCCTGTTTGATGTCTGCCGGCCCATTGAAGTGCAGATTGACGCTGGCACGGGTTGCAAGGGACAGCATCTTGGTGGCGGCATGGACCAGGGTTTTGCCGCTGTAATCCGGCTTGGGCACCAAATCGGTGAGATACCAGGCTTTGGGAAAGACCTGGCCCAGGCTGGCCAATTGGGTCCAGACCTGGCTGATGTCCTGCAGACTGAAGTAGTTCACCAGCCCCTCGGTGATGATCAGGGTGGGGCGCTGCGGGTCCAGCACTTCCGTGAAAATGTAATCCAGGCCCAGCGGCCTGCCTTGGGCGAACACGTCGCAGGCAATCACCTGGTGCTGGGGGCCGAAGCCGCGATGCTGCTGCAACAAGGTGCGTTTGCGCAGTGCCATATGGGGTAAATCGGCTTCGACATAGCTCAGCTGCGGATACTTGCGGGACAGCTTATAGCCGCGTGGGGAATAGCCGCAGGCGATCTCCAGAATTTGCGTGACCCCGTCCCGGGTCACCCGCTGCTGGATCAGGTGGTCGATGATGTGGTGCCGCTGCAGCAGCATATCCTCCACCGTGATTCCCAACCATTTGCGCCCGGCAGCCTCCACCGGCTGGGCGGCGCGGTGCAACAGCTGCCCTTTGGGGGAGGTAAAGAACCGGGCCGACATGCCATGCTCGTACCAGACATGCCCGGTGAACAAGGCGGTGAAGCTGATTCCGGTGGAATCCATAGGGCATCTCCTGTACGCGGGTCCTAGATCAGGCGAAGAGTATCGCCATCGATTTCAAAGGGGGCAGCGGTGAGGGCCTGGCCGCTGCAGGGGCCGGCAATGCAGTCACCGGTTTCGATTTCAAACAGGGCACCGTGGTTGGCGCATTGGATAAAGCGTTTCTCCATATCCAGAAACTCATCTGGCTGGAATTCCAGGGGAATGCCGATGTGGGGGCAGGAATTAACGTAGACGTAAATCCGGCCGTCTTTTTTCACCGCCAATACGGATCGGCCATCCACATCAAAACCGCGGGCGGAGTCCTCTTCTATTTCGTGTACCTGGCACAGGACTGTCATGACTTACCTCTCTGTGTTTGTATCTGTATTTTGTATTTGAGCCGGTGTTTGTCGATCGAGCGGCGGTTTGCCGGAACCGCCAAAGGAACCGCCAAAGATGGGAGGAAAGATACCACAACGAAGGTAAACCATCTGTATACAAATTTTTTTCGAAAATGTGTTGCATCCGCAAATGATAATTATTATCATTGTTTCCGTGTTGTGAAGAACACGTTTGGATTGAATGGATCAGCGCCTTGTCATGGCCCCTCTCTCCTCTCTACACCTGAATGGTGCTGAAACTAAAAACACCAAACGGCCTTCACAACTGTTCGTGGTGCGATTACCGGGGGCCTCGGCCCCCGGTTTTTTATTCATGGCCCTGCGAATCCTGCCTCCTTATAATACCCAGCTCATTTTTGCACGTGATCTCGCTGCTATGTTCCAAACCAGGCCGCTGGCCTTCCACTGTCTGTTGCTGCTGTTGCTGTTGGGAAGTTTCATCCTGTCGTTGTCCCTGGGTTCCATGACCGTGGCAACCGGTTCCCTGCTGGAGGTGCTGCTGGGGCGGTTGAGCGGAGACGTGGTGAGCGGCACCGCCGACATGGTGATCTGGCAGATCCGGCTGCCGAGGGTGTGCCTGAGCATCCTGGTGGGGGCCTGCCTCGCGGTGTCCGGTGCCATGGTGCAGGGGCTGTTCCGCAATCCATTGGCAGACCCCAGCCTGATCGGGGTGTCGGGTGGCGCCGCGGTGGGTGCTGCGCTGGCCATTGTTCTGGGGAGCTCCTGGAGCTGGTTTGCCCCGGATTGGAACCTGCCTTTGTTTGCCTTCATGGGGGGCGCCCTGGTGACAGCGCTGGTGTATCGCCTGGGGGTGGGCGCTTTGGGGACTTCGGTGGCCACCATGTTGCTGGCGGGCGTGGCCATCAATGCCATGACCAGCGCCTGTATCAGCTACCTGGCCACCACCGCCGAGGACGTCCGCCTGCGTAATCTGGTGTACTGGCTAATGGGCAGTTTCAATGTGGCATCCTGGCAGAAGGTGAGCTGGGTGGCGCCGTTTACCCTGTTGTCCCTGCTGATGATTCCTTTTCTCTGGAAAGGTTTGAACGCGCTGCTGTTGGGGGAATCGGAGGCCCGTCACCTGGGGATTCAGGTGGAGCGACTGCGGCGCCGGGTCATTATCCTGGCGGCATTGGCGGTGGGGGTGTCGGTGGCCTCAGTGGGGGTGATCGGGTTTGTGGGCCTGGTGGTGCCGCATATTGTGCGCCTGATGCTGGGGCCGGACCATCGCTGGCTGCTGACCGGTTCGGCGTTGCTGGGGGCTGCGTTGCTGAGTCTGGCGGATCTGGCGGCGCGCTTGGTGGTGGAACCCCTGGAGTTACCGGTGGGCGTGTTGACCGCGGCGCTGGGTGCGCCTTTCTTTCTGTTCCTGGTGGTGCAGCGGCGCAGGGGGCAGATGTATGGGGTCTGAACCGGTGTTGCAGATGACGAACCTGAGCTTCCGTGCGGCCGGTCGCACCCTGTTGCAGCCCACAGACCTGCACGTACTGGAAGGGGAGTGCATGGCCGTGGTGGGGCCTAACGGGGCCGGCAAGAGCACCCTGTTTCGCCTGTTGTCCGGTGAATGGGCTCCCAGTGCCGGACAGGTGATATTTGACGGTACGCCCTTGGCCAAATGGTCCCTCGCTCACCTGGCCCAGGTGCGCGCGGTCATGCCGCAGAGCTCCAGTCTGAGCTTTCCGTTTGCGGCCCGTGATGTGATTTTGATGGGGCGCATGCCCCACGCCACCGGACGTGAAATCGACGCCGCCATTGTGGAGGAGGTGATGACGGTCTGTGACGTTCAGCATCTGGCGCAGCGCCACTACACCGCGTTGTCGGGTGGTGAGCGGCAGCGGGTACAGCTGGCCAGGGTACTGACGCAGATCTGGCAGCCGGTTGCCCTGGGGCGGCGTCTGCTGTTGCTGGATGAGCCGACTTCGGCGTTGGATCTGGCGCACCAGTTGGATTTGATGCGCTTGGTACGGGATGTTTGCGGTAAAGCCGTGACCGTGCTGGTAATCGTACATGACCTGAATCTGGCCGCCCGTTTTGCCGACCGCATTATGATGCTGCACAACAGTCAGCCGGTGGCGGTGGGCAGGCCGGATGAGGTCATGCGCCCGGATCTGATTGAGTGTGTTTTCAATGTGAAGGCGCAGGTGATTGAGCATCCGTTGTATGGGTGTCCGTTGGTGGTGAGCTAGGACCCCATTGTTAGACCCGTCCCTCACTGTGTATGCTTAAGCCCGGACAGACATAACAAAAAACGGGGGACCCCATGCCGACCCAATCCAGCACATTGCCTTCGGCACTGATCGTGTTCGGTGGCACCGGTTTTGTGGGCACGGCGGTGTTGGCACAGGCGCTGTCGCAGGACCCGCACTGCCACCTTTTTGTGGTGAGCCGAACCGGAGTGGCCCCGGCCTGGGTTCGATCCAATCCCACGTATCAAACCCAGCGGCTCCATTTTTTGCAGGGCGATCTGCTGGCACCGCACACGGTCATCGAGGCATTGCAGCCGGTGTCACAACGCTATCGGATTCTTGCCTGTATTTCCTGTGTGGGTGCCATCACACCCTGGTCCAATCAGAACATGGTGCGCACCTGCGGTGATGCCAACATCCATGCTTACACCATCAGCAAGTCCATCGGCGCGGAAAAGTTCGTGGTGATGACCCGGGATCGCTCCAATATGGACGACTGGTGGTATCCGTTTCCGCGCCTGATTCCCGGTTACTACGAAGGTAAAAGCAAAATCGAAACCTGCATTCAGGGGGATGCGGACAACCTGGGTAACGCTGTATGCCTGCGGGCGGGGTTTGTGTCCGGTACCCGCAGAACCGTACCCGGTTTGCCCTCCTGGCTGAAGATCTCGGTGCCGCTGCAACCCATGTATAAAGTGTTGCAGCAGGTCTGCCCGGTGATTGATGTGGAGGTATTGGCCTCCGCCGCAGTGCGCTTTGCCTTGTCACCACAAAAAGCGCCGCGGGTGCTGGTGACCAATGACGAGATTCCCACCTATTTTGACGGCGCGACACCCGCCTGACACCGGTCATGCAACGGGGTAAGGTGGCCTCCACAACCGTTTCGATTTCCCTACCCCGGTGTGTTGTACTATTTTTTGAATGATCGTGTGTGTCGGATACCAGATTAATGGGGGAAAGTATGAGGTACCTGTCTGCGTTACTGCTGTGGAGTCTGTGCAGTCTGGCGCTGCCGGCCATGGCCGGCACGTTGGATGATAGCTTGCAAGTCGCCCGCGAGATCAACGATCAGGGGGCAGCCTCCCAGAAGACTGTGGACAAGCTGGCGGCCAAAACCCAGAGCCTGCTGGAGGAATACCAGCAGTTGATGCTGGACAGTGACTTCCACGCAACCCGCAAGCAGCAGCTGTTACTGGCGCTGGAACAGCAGCAGGGCAAGCAACAGCAATTGCAACAGGCGCTGGATCAGATTCAGGTTACGGAAAAACGACTCGCCCCCCTACTGTTAAGCATGGTGCAGGCCCTGGAGCAATTCGTGGTAGCGGATCTTCCGTTTCACCACCCGGAACGGATTGATGCGGTGTTGCTGTTGCGGGAACGCATTCTCGATCCCGGTCTGTCATTGGCGGATCGTTTTCAGCTGATGATGGAAGCCTTCCAGGTCGAACTGGATTATAGCTATAACCTGGAAGCCTATCGCACGCAGATTCAGTGGCAGGGGGAGACCCGCAGTGTGGAGTGCCTGCGGGTGGGGCGCCTGGCGCTTTACTTTGTGACCCCCGACGGTTCCGAGGCGGGGTTCTGGCATTCGCAGCAACAACAATGGCAGCCATTGCCACAAGAGATTGCACGCTCTGCCATGGCGGGCATCCTGGACGGCATTAAAGTGGCACAAGGGCGGGTGGCACCCGAGTTGTTGCCGCTGCCTTTGGTGACGGAGTGGCATCCATGATGGGGCCGTTAAACACCACGTTGCCGGGGCTGGCAATGGGATTATTGCTGAGCCTGTTGCTGAGTCTTTTGTTGTTAGCGCCGCGGCCTGTGGTGGCGAATACACAATCCGGCCAGCCTTCCTTGCAGCAACTGCTGGATCAGCTGAAGCAGGAGCGGGCTCAGCAGAGAGCACAGTGGCAGGCCCGCGAGCAGCGTTTCCTGGCGGAGCAGAAAGACCAGCAGCGCAAACTGGAACAGGCCCGCAGCGCAAAGCTGCAGCAGGAACAATCGCTGCAACCCCTGCAGGCGGAACTGGAGCGGGTGACGGCTGAGGTGCGCGCCCTGGAAGACGCCATCGCCCGGCAGGGGCAACAGTTGCGCGCGCTGCAGGGCACGTTTTCCCGCATCGCCGGTGAGACTGCCGCCAGTCTGCAACAATCGCCGGTGTCCCTGCAGTTTCCACAGCGGTCGGCACAATTGCAGCGGCTGGCGGCCCTGGCAGACCTGCCTACGGTGGAGGATCTGGAAGCCCTGTGGCTGATTACCCAGGAGGAAATGACCGCCGCGGGCAGGGTGGTGCAGTTTGACGGCCAGTTTGTGGATGGTGCCGGTCGCGCCCAGACCGCCCCGCTGACCCGGGTGGGGACGTTCACGGTGTTTGCCGCCGAGGGTTTCCTGCAGTATCTGCCGGAAACGCAGGAATTGCTGCGCCCGGCCATGCAGCCTCCGGCGCGTTACCTGCGCACTGTGGAGGCCGCATCCCCTTCGGGCGCCCCCGGCACGGCCATCAGAACCTGGGTGGTGGACCCCACCCGAGGTGCCCTGATCCGCCAGTTGGGACACAGCCCGGCGCTGGCGGAGCGCGTCGCCCAGGCGGGCTGGATCGGTGTCATCATATTGGCCCTGGGGGGCGTGGGGGCCTTGCTGGCGCTGTGGCGCATCGGCTATCTGCTGTGGGTCACCGCCCGGGTCAACGCCCAGTTGAAACAACTGCACACGCCTTCCGCAGGCAATCCCCTGGGGCGGGTGTTGTTGCAGGCCGGACGCGTGCGCACTGCGAACCAGGAGAACTATCAGTTCAAACTGGACGAGATGGTGTTGGCGGAACTGCCGGCGCTGGAACGGGGCCAGAATTTTATCAAACTGCTGGCCGCCGTGGCGCCCCTGCTGGGATTGCTGGGTACGGTCACCGGCATGATCCTCACCTTTCAATCCATTAGCCTGTTTGGAAACGGCGACCCCAAACTGATGGCCGGCGGCATATCCCAGGCCCTGATGACCACCGTGCTGGGTTTGGTGGTGGCCATCCCGCTGCTGTTTTCCCACAGTTTTGTGGTGTCCCTGTCCCGCAACCTGGTGCAGCGGCTGGATGAGCAGTCGGCCGGATTGCTGGCGGCGCGCCTGGAGCGCACTGAGGCTCCCCATGAGTGAATTGTGGCGGGCGCTCACCGACTTTGCCCATCAGGGTGGTCCTGTGATCTGGCTATTGCTGCTGGTGTCGGTGTTGATGTGGACTCTGATCGGTGAACGGCTCCTGTATTTGTTGTGGGTGTCGCGCCGCCAGAGCGCGATGCTGAGGCAGCAATGGTTGCAGCGCGTGGATCGGCAATCCTGGTTTGCCCACCGGGTGCGGGAGGGGTTGATTGTGGAAATGTCCATTCGCCTGAATCAGTGTTTAGGGTTGCTGCGAACCTTGGTGCTGCTGTGTCCGCTATTGGGTTTGTTGGGAACTGTAACCGGTATGGTGGCGGTGTTTGATGTGATCGCCTGGGAAGGCACCAGCGATGCCCAGGGTATGGCGCGGGGTGTGTACCGCGCGACCTTGCCCACCATGGCAGGATTGGTGATCTCCATCAGTGGTCTGTATATGCTGGCCCAACTGCAGCGCTGGACCCGGCAGGGGCTGCAACGTTTTGCCGACAGCCTGACGCTTTCCGGCAGTGCTGGCCCTGGCAATGCTGGCTCCGGCAATGCAGCGTTCGGTCAGCGGGGAGCGGGCCATGGCAACCCGTAGACATCGTGCGCCGGAGCAGGACACCGAGCTGGACTTGACGCCCATGCTGGATGTGGTGTTCATCATGCTGATCTTTTTCATCGTCACCACCTCGTTCGTGAAGGAATCCGGCATTGCCGTGAACACGCCCCAGGCGGACACCGCCCAGCGGCAGGAGAGTGCCAACATTCTCATCGCCATTCATGAATCCGGTGATATCTGGATCGATGGCCGGCCCATCGATGTGCGGGCGTTAAAAGCCAAAGTGGCGCGCATGCATGCAGAGAGCCCCCAGGGTACGGTGGTGGTGCAGTCTGATGAACGGGCCGACACCGGCATCCTGGTCAAAGTAATGGACCAGATCCGGTTGGCGGGCATCGACCAGATTGCCATTGCGGCCAGGCCGGGCACACCGTGATTCCCCGGTTGTTGGCGGGCGCGCTGCTGGGTGTGGTGGTGTCGTTGTTGTTGTTCGGCTTTATGCTGCAGCTGGTCCGTTCCGACCAGGCCGAGGTATTGCTGGCGGAAGCCGTTACCGAGCTGCGCATGGTGGACTTGCCGGCCGAGCCGCCCCCGGACACCGCAGCAGAAACATCCACGGCTACAGAACCTCAGTCTGCACCGCCACAGGCCAGTGACCTGATCCCGGTGTTGGCGGCGCCCCTGCAGGCGCAGTCGGCGCCACTCCCGCTGCCCTCGGCGCCGGTTCCGACGCTGCAGGATTTTGCTCCCACCATCGCCGCGCCACACAGTGGCTGGTCAGCGCCCCTGTCGGGGGATGGCCTGCAGGAAGGCGAAAAGGGGCGGGGCTACATCGAAGTGGTGCCCCTGGCAACCCGTCGCCCCAATATTCCGGAGCGGGCCTGGCAGCATAAAATTGATGGATGGGTACGGGTGGCCTTTCGTTTGACCCGGGAAGGTCGCACCGCCGATGTAAGAGTGCTGGACGCGCATCCCGGTGGGGTGTTCGAAGAAAATGTGGTGCGTGCGGTGGAGGACTGGCTGTACGACATGCGTGACCTGGACCACGCAGGCGAACTGATCCTGACCCAGAAAATCCAGTTATTCTGGCGCGATTACCCGGACAACAGTCCTTATCTGGACTGAGCCAGTTTGGGATGAACCCGTTTGGAATGAGAAAGGTTGATATCAAGGGGCAAAACGTTGTGAACAAGGGGCTGGCCCGGATAGTCAGAATAGCGCGTCTCATGGCATCGACATGGCCCATAGCCGTGCTCGGGCTGATGTGCGCGTTCCCCTGCTCGGCGGAGCAATATCGCAGCAAGCTGCTGCTGAATCCGCAGACCTCCTTAACCGAATCCGCCCGCGTCAGCATCAGCGAACTGGAGGCGGGTTTCAAATCCCTTTCCAGCGCTTACGCCAAGGCCAGCGTAGGCTCCCAGTTGGCTCGCCATTTTGTCCAGCAGGGAGATTACGAAAAGGCGATCGAGTATTACCAGTCTGCTTTGCAGGCGGATGCCCTGGCGCCGTTGGTGGCACTGGAGCTGCGGCGGGAACTGGCGGAGATCTACCTGTTGGACAGGCAGCCCCGGCAGGCTCGCCTGGTGCTGGAACCTCTGGTCCTGGAACCCCAGGTGCGGCAACCCCGGGGGCCAGTGAACACCCTGACCGATGCCAGCCTGGTTCTGACCCAGGCTCGGATTCAGTTTGCGCTGGGGGAATATCTGCCGGTGGCGGACACCCTGGAGTACTTCATGCAGATTGCGCCTCTGCTGCAAGCCGCCACGGTGCCGCTGTACCAGCAGGTGGTGGCGCTGGCTTACGGTATCCAGGATTTTGCGCTCTGCAGCCGGGCCTCGAAGCTGTTGCTGGAGCACGACCCGGCCAATCCGGAGTACTGGTCGCAGATGGTGTCGCTGCAGTTGAAGCAACAGGACACCGCAGCCGCGCTTCAATACCTGATGCTGGCACGGCGGCAGGGGCTGTTGCGGGATGAGGCCAATGGCCTGTTGCTGAGCAGTCTGTATGTGTTGCAGGGTAATCCCTTTGCCGGTGCCCAACAGCTGCAACAGGAGATGGAGCAGGGTATCGTTGCCGCCAGCGGTGAACACTACAAGCGCCTGTTTGAGTACTGGTGGCAGGCGCGGGAGCAGGGGGCTGCCCTGTCCGCGCTGGCGCTGGCGGCACAACGCACCGGGGAGGCGCCTCTGTACCTGTTTTGGGCGCAAACCCTGATGCAGCAGTCCCGCTGGCCCGAGATGCAACAGGCGTTGCTGCAGCTGTGTCAAAAACCGGTGGCTGTGGAATACCTGTCCAGGGCCAACCTGTTGTTGGGCATCAGCCGCTATGAACTGGACCAGCCTGAGTTGGCCTTCCAGGCCTTCGCCAGTGCCACCTTGACCGGTGGCGCCAACACTCAGGCCGGTCACTGGTTGCGTAAACTGGAAGCAGAAGGCGTCAACGGCAGCCTGCCTGCGCGCCCCAGCGGGCCCTGCCAACCGCGCCAACCCAGCTCGTGAGGCGGTTCACCCTATCTGAATGGTCCAATCCGCCTGGGCTGGTCTTGGCAGTGAGCGGCCGCTGAGATAGCATCCTTAATCATTGTCTCCATCACGTTGTCTCGATCAGGTTAGCCTTTTTCGGACTTGTGCCCTATGTCCATTGCCGCCGCTGCCCCTGCCCCTGCACCTGTTTCCCGCGCCCTGTCGGTGAGCAGCGTTGGCCTGCTGTCGCTGTACCTGGTGATGCCGGCGCTGCTGCAGTTGGTGGGGATGGACGCGCTGTTCTGGCACCACCAATGGCGCGATCAGTGGTTGCCGCAGTATCCCGCCGAGCTTCTGATCTGGGCCATCGTCTTCAACTTCCCCCACATTGTGTCGTCGCTGGTGACCCTGGCGGACCAGGAATACTGGCAGTTCTATCGGCGTAAACTGGTGTTGGGGTTGGCGGTGATCGTGCCCCTGGTGCTGGCGGTGAATATTCTGGTGCCGTTGGTGGCGTCCCGCCATGTGGCGGACCAGGTGTACCTGGCCTTCTTTCTGTTTTATTCCACCTACACCGTGTGGCATGTGCTGTCGCAGCAATTCGGCATCGGCCTGATGTTGATGCGGGTGACGCCCCGGGCGCTGGCCTTTTACCGTTGGCGGGGTCTGTCCACCCTGGCGGGGGCCTTGATGTATGTGAAGGTGTTCGGGGGGATTTATCTGCAGGGGGAGTATCTGTTTGGAATGGAGCTGGAGCGCCTGGTGCTGGACGCTGCCCTGATCTCGGTGGTGCTGGCTACCCTGGCGGGCATTCCATTGTGGCGACAATCCCGACGTGCACTGGGCACCTGGTACGGCTTGGGTAATCTGGCTATCCTGCCGGTGAGCTATGCCATGCTGGTGCTGGATTACAATGTGTTTGTGGTGATGATTCCGCGCTTTATCCACGACCTGACGGCGTTCCAGGTCTACGCAGTGCACGATCACAATCGCAACCGGGAGCGCCATCGCAACCTGGTGTACCGCTGGTTGCGTTTCATCCCGCTGACACCGCTGTTGTTATGCCCGTTGCTGGCCATCCTGCTGGCCAATTCCATTGAATGCGGCTCGATGCTGGTGGATACCCTGCTGGGAACCAGCAACCACCTGCCGCAGAAATGTTTTATGGACCCCGCTGCACCGTTGTCATTTTCCCGGGATCTGCCGGGCACCCTGTCGCTGTGGCTGCAGGTGTTGTTTATCTGCGGCTTCTTCCACTATTTCATTGAAGGTTTTGTCTGGAAGCGGGAGTCCATTCACCGCCACAGTGTGGGCTTCAGCTAGCGCCGGGTCAGCCACTTTCGCATCACGCCGACGCTTGGGTCCCGCTGGCGCACCTGCTGCAGTTTGTTCATTTCCGCTTCGATGGCCTGCATGGTCTGGTAGCGCAGCTGCCACTGCATTTCCTTGTCGTTTTCCTGTCCGTGAAATGCACTGGTATCAATGGGCTTGCCGATGGAGAAATAGAATTTTTCCGGGCGCGGCAGGAGGGTGGGCCCAACGCCCTTGCAGAGGGGCATGACCAGCTCGCCACCGCGCAGGGTGTTGTGGCGATCGTGATCCAGAATCCAGCGCCCCACGGGATTTTGCATGAAGTCATAGGCATCCCAGACAATGTCCAGGGCATCGTCGGCGCCGATGGCGGCGATGGGAATGATGGGGTACTGGTACTTCATGGCCATATAGGCGAAGCCGGTGCGGGTTTTCCAGGTGAGTTTGCCTTGCTCGCCTTTGCGCTTGGCCACCTCGCGGCCGCCACCGGGATACACCAGGATGTGCTCGCCCTGTTCCATCAGCCGGGAACAGTTTTCTCGCGTGCCCTCTACGGTGCCGGAGCGCTTCAGCAGTTTGCCCCAGAGCGGCACCTTAAAATGAAAGCTGTCCCCCAGGGCCCGCAGTACGATGCCTTTCTCTTCGTACAGCTTTTCGTACAGCAGCGGGCCGTCCAGCATGCCGTACAGGGTGTGGTTGCAGACATAGAGCGCCGGTTTCAGTGGGTCCACATGCTCCAGCCCCTGGAATTGTGGGTTGAAATAGAATCGGGCCAGGCGGTTGGCGGACTTTACTTGATGCAAAGGCGGGGGTGTGAAGCGGGAGGCCCGCTCCAGGGATTTCACGTCGGCGTTCATGTTGACTTACTTCCTCTCCGTGTCGAGCTGAGTCGAACAGACTGCGTGGCCTGCTATGCGTTGTGGTTGGCGGTAATCTGTTGGTTCAGGGCGACGATCTGCCGCGCCATATTTTCCATCAGGCTCATGCAGATGCGCGGATGAGTCTTGATCATGATTTCAAACTGGTGTCGGGGTACCACCATCACCAGGCAGCGGCTATCGGCCACCACGCTGGCGGTGCGGGGGCTGTTGGTGAGCAGGGACATGGCGCCGAAGATTTCATCTTCCAGCACTTCACCTACTTTGATGCCCCGTACAAACACTTCGGCATGGCCTTCCACGATGGAGTACACGCTGTCGGATTCGGTGCCTTCCTCGATGATGGTTTCACCGGCGGCGTAAGTCTGGAAGCCCAGGGAGGCTTTGTCAGTGGGGGTGTCCAGGGAAGCGATCACCGCGGAGTGGCGGGCACATTCCGCTAACAGGTAATCGCCCCACTGGCGGGCTTTTTCGGTATTTTCCATGGCGGCCTGCCACAGGGCATCCCGGTCATAGGGGCGCAGCACTACCGGGGATTCGGCGTAGAATTTGGGGCGGGGCATGCCTTCCACCAGCTCCAGGCCGATGATATCGCCTTCGTCGTAGTGAAACAGGGTCTTGCCTTCCTGCTCGTGGCCCACGGCGCCCTGCTCAATGTAAAACGCGCGGTTCTGGTTGCCATCGGTGGCGAACAGATCCTCAAAGGTTTCGTAGGACAGTGCTTCCCCCAGCGCCGGTATGTTTTCCATGGCCAGGGACAGTAATTCTTTACAGTGGTTGTCCGTCTTCTCAAACAGCTCGGTGAAATTGGACTCTAGGAACATGCAGGTGCCCGCTTCTGTCTACTCGTTAATAGCATGAATTATGCTGCCATCCGGATCTGCGTACGCTCGACTGATTCTTACTCTCGACACAACGCATCGCCATCGCGCCCGACTACTAGATTAAGTGTAGCCAAACTTGCGCCATGGCGATGGATTTCGGTCAAGAAATGCTTAAGTGCCTATCCCAAAAGCGGTTTGTGTTGATCCGCTTTCAGGCGGGGGCCGAACTGGGTCACTAACTGAGCAGCCGCTTTGGTGGCCAGGCGGCCCGCCTGCTCGAAACTGTAGCCGTGGGTGAGGCCGTAGAGGAAGGCCCCGGCGAACATGTCCCCGGCACCGTTGGTGTCCACCGCCTGCACCGGGGTGGCGGGCACCTGCAGGGTATCGCTGCCGTCAAACAGCAGGGCGCCCTGTTTGCCCAGGGTGATGGCGAAGCTCTTGCACACCGCTTTGAGGGCATCGGCGGCGGTTTCGATGCTGTCTGTATCGGCCCAGGTGAGGGCTTCCTCCTGGTTGCAGAACAGCAGGTCCACCCCGCCCCCCAGCATTTCCCCCAGGCCATCCTTGAAGAAACGGACCATGTTGGGGTCGGAGAAGGTGAGGGCGGTTTTGACCCCGGCCTGCTCGGCGATCTGGCGGGCCTTAATGGCGGCGGCACGGCCGCTGGGGGAGGTCACCAGGTAGCCTTCCAGGTACACGTAGTCCGAGGCGGCGATGGCGTCCGGGTGCAGCTCCGCCGTGGACACGGTTTCGGAGATGCCCAGGTGGGTGTGCATGGTGCGCTCCGCATCCGGGGTGATCATGACGATGCATTTGCCGCTGACACCGGCCTCGCGCTCCTGGTGCAGGTTGGTGTCCACGCCGGCGGCCACCAGATCCTGCACATAGAAATCCCCGGCGGGATCATTGGCGACTTTGCAGGAATAGAAGGATTGGCCACCGAAATGGCTCACCGCGATGATGGTGTTGGCCGCAGAGCCGCCGCTGGCCATTTTGCCGCTGTGGCCGGCCAGGGCTTCGTACAGCGCTTGCTGCTGATCCGTATCCACCAGGGTCATCACCCCTTTGTCGATGTTCATCTGGTTCAGGAACGCATCCTCAATGGCGAATTCCATGTCCACCAGGGCGTTGCCGATGGCATATACGTTGTATTTATTCATGATTATGGCTACCTGTTAGCTGGGCTTCCTTTTACAAGAGCGTATACTACCGGCCTTTTCACAGAAAGCCAGTCGTTGCAAATCCGGTCTCCAAGGCCATAGAACGTTCTCCAGAGGTGAGTGCAGGTGCCAGCCAAGCGCAGTACGCCCCGTTCGGGCGGCAGCCCCAAATCGTCCGCAAAACCCAAACCACGGAAGTCTCCAGCCCGCCCAGCTGCTACCAAAAAGCGTTCCCGTAACACCGCGCCCCCCCGGCGTCGGTTGGGGGCGCTGGTGTGGAAGCTGGGGTTGGTGTTCGGCCTGTTGGGGCTGTTGGGTGTGATCTACCTGGATGCCGTGATCACCCATCACTTCGAGGGCAAGCGCTGGTCTATCCCCGCCAAGGTCTATGCCCGGCCCCTGGAACTGTACGACGGCATGCCGTTGACGGAGGCCCAACTGGCCTTCGAGCTCAGCCTGCTGAATTACCGGCATGTATTTGATACGCCGCTGTCCGGCACCTTTTCCACGGCGACAGGTGGCTATGAGATTGTCAGTCGCGGCTTTGATTTCTGGGAGGGCGCGGAGCCGTCCCAGCGGGTGCGGTTCCGGCTGCGGGGTGGCCGGGTCACGGGGCTGGACAGTGGCAGCCAGGGCGCCGCCATCGTGCGCCTGGAACCGCCCTTGATCGGGGGCATTTATCCTGCCCATAACGAAGACCGGGTGCTGGTGAAACTGGATCAGGTGCCGCAGCAACTGCTGCAGGCCCTGCTGGCAGTGGAAGACCGGGATTTCTTCGAGCATTTCGGCCTGTCTTTCAAAGGTATAGCGCGGGCGTTTTACACCAATATCACCGCCGGCGAAGTGCGTCAGGGGGGCAGTACGCTCACCCAGCAACTGGTGAAGAACTTCTATCTGTCCAGCGAGCGCTCCCTGACCCGAAAGGGGGTAGAGGCGGTGATGGCGGTGCTGCTGGATTTCCACTACGAGAAAACCGAGATCCTGGAGGCCTATCTCAATGAGGTCTACCTGGGGCAGGCGGGCAAACGGGCAATCCACGGGGTGGGCTTGGGCAGCCTGTACTATTTTGGCGTACCGCTGCGGGAATTGACCACGGAGCAGATTGCCCTGCTGGTGGGGGTCATCAAGGGCCCCAGCTGGTATGACCCCCGCCGCAATCCGGAGCGGGCGCTGGAGCGGCGCAACCAGGTGTTGCAGATCATGCTGCAGCAGGGCGTGCTGGATCAACGGGCCTATGACCAGGTGATCAATAAACCGTTGGGGGTGATCAAGAAACCGTTGTATGAAGATGCCCGTTACCCCGCGTTCCTGGAACTGATGAAGCGCCAGTTGCGCAAGGACTACCGGGATGAGGACCTGCGCAGCGAGGGCCTGCGCATCTTCACCACACTGGACCCCTGGGCGCAGGAAAGCCTGGAGCAGGCGGCCCAGCAGCAGATCCGCAACCTGCAGTCGGGGTATGGCAAATCCCTGCAGGATCTGGAAGTGGCGGGATTGTTCACCTCCAGCAACACCGGCGAAGTGGTGGCCGTGGTGGGTGGCAAGGCGGTGCGGTATGAGGGTTTCAATCGCGCCCTGGATGCCTATCGCCCTATCGGCTCGCTGGCCAAACCGGCGGTGTATCTGGCGGCCCTGGAAGGCGGTGCGCACCTGGGCACGTTGCTGCAGGATGAACCGCTGCAGCATGTTTTGCCCAATGGCTCGGTGTGGTCGCCGAAAAACTTTGAGAAAGAGAGCCACGGTGAAGTGCCCATGGTGGTGGCGCTGGCGCAATCCTACAACCAGGCCACGGCCCGGCTGGCACTGTCGGTGGGGATCGACAAGGTGGTGGATGTGATGGCGCGTTTGGGCCTGCAGGACAAACCCCTGCCCCGGGTACCGGCCCTGTCCCTGGGGGCGGTAAGCCTGTCGCCCTATGAGGTGACCCGCATGTACCAGACCATCGCCACCGAAGGCTTCGCCACCCCCCTGCGCACCATCCGCTCGGTGCTCACCGCCGAGGGTGAACCACTGCAGCGCTATGAGTTTGAGGTGGAGCAGCGCTTTAACGCGGCGGACATCTATATGTTGACCTACGCCATGCAGGAAACCGTGCGCAGTGGCACCGGCAAAAGCACCCAGAAGTGGTTGTCACCGGATCTGCAACTGGCCGGCAAAACCGGCACCAGCGATGAGCAGCGGGACAGTTGGTTTGCCGGTTTCAGCGGCAACTACCTGGGGGTGGTGTGGATGGGCATCGACAGCAACCAGCCGACTCCCCTGACCGGGGCCAGCGGCGCCTTGCCGGTGTGGGCCAACACCATGGCCTCCTTGCCTCAGGTTCCGCTGCAGGCTGCGCAGCCCGAGAACGTGGAGTGGGTCTGGGTTGATCCGGCCCGCCAGGCCCGTACTTCGGCCCATTGCGACAATGCCTTGTATTTGCCCCTGCGGAGCGATACCGTGCCGGAGGATAAGGTCTCCTGCAATGCCGGGGGACGGGTGTTGAACTGGTTTAAACGACTGATACGGTGATGCTGAGTATGAAAGCGTGGTGTGTGATGTTGCTGGTGTTGTGGGTGAGTGCCTGTGCTGTGCAACCGGTGGACACCGAGATCAGTGACCAGGACCTGATTGATAGCGAATCCAGCCTGCTCACCGGGGTGCCCGCCGCCGATAACCTGCTGCAACAGGGGGAGAGTGCCCGCCAGCGGGGTGAATATGGCGCTGCCGTGAATCACCTGGAGCGGGGTATCCGCATGGCACCGCGCTCACCGGCACTGTACCTGGCCCTGGCCAAAACCCGCCTGGCCATGGGGGAGTACGGCAGTGCTGCACAGATGGCCCAGCGCACGGTATCCCTGTTGCCCGCGGCGCCCCGGGGCGCGGAGCAGACGGCCAAGGCGGAAGCCTGGATCGTGATCGCCCAAAGCCGGGAGAAGCAGGGTGATACAGCCGGCGCCGCTAACGCCCGGGCCAACGCCCAGGCGGTTTGGTAGCAGGACAGGCAGGCAAGCCTCAGCGGATGGTGAAGCCGTTCTCCCGACTTGTGTCATAGGGGAACCACTGGGCAGCGCTATAGGCATCGAGCGCGGTCATCACCAGCCGCGCCGGTTGATCCGTAACCCAGGCACCATAGTCGTAAGCCGGGGAGTCGTTGTAGTCCCGAATGGGGAAATAGGATGGGTTGCCAGGCCCGGACAGCACCGGGTTGATGCCGTAGCGGTGATCGAAGGCCTCGGCATACAGATAGCCGGCCACCCCGCCGTGCAAGCCATCGCTGAATTCCGACAGCCCCATGAGTACATTCTTGTCCCCCATGTATTCCAGATGATTGATGGTATCGATGCGGTCGATCACCGTTTGCATCACGCTCAGGGTGGGATCGTTCAGGTTCACCGGGAACTCCACCCCCAGCACCCATTCCAGCGCGTTCAGGGACTGCTCCGAGATATAGTCCTCCAGCAAGCCGGACACCAGGTTGTTGATGTGCTGGATACTGGGGCGCGGCATCAGGTACGTCACCAGATTGCGATTGTCCTGGTACAGGGTATTGGCGTTCACCGCCGCCATGGCCCCCAGGCTGATGCCGCTGAAGGTCAGCTGCTGCGGGTTGATGCGGGTGCGGTCGCGGTAATCCTCTTCGCCCCGCTCGGCAAAAAGGTGGCTCAGCCGCGCACCGACGTAGTAGGCATAAATCATGTCGGAGGCATATTGCAGGTACTGCGGTTCCACCGCTTTCCAGTTCACCGGATTGAAGTCCCCCAGGCCGAAGATGATCCAGCTGGTTTCGATCCCCAGCAGCTCTTCCAGCCATTTCAGGTTGGCCAGGCCGCCGTCGTAGACCCGGTCCTGGGTATAGGGCGCGGGTACGTACAGTTTGATGGCATTGTGGTTGCGCTGGCTGATCAGCTCGTAGTACATGTAATCGAACAGCGTGCCGCCGGTCTCCAGGGCGGAGATCTCAATGGGGTAGCCGCCGGCCGGGGCCGGGTTGCAGGGCATCACCAGAATCATGGTGGCCTCGGTGCCCGCGGAGCTGGTTTGCAGTTGGCCGCTTGGGTCCAGGTTCAGGTCGCCACCGGTGAACAGAAAGGGCGGTTTGCCCTGCAGAAAAAATGGCAGGCGCACTTTCAGTTCAAACAGGTCCGCATACCGGGATGCATCATCAAACCGGGTGCAGTTGCTGTCCAGCAGGTCCACTTCCAGCACGGAGTCCAATACCTCATCGTTATCCCGCTGGCTAATGAACTCCCGCACCCTGGCCAGGTTGGGGCTCTCCTCCTGGGTGGTGAAGACGGTGAAAGCGGCCACTTCTGAGGGGGCATGCCCGGTGTGTCGCGTCAGGTAATCGGAGATCAATTCCCAGTGCTCCTGCAGCAGCCCAGTGGCGTTGCCCTGGATGATCTGCTCCATGGCGGCGCCTTTCTGCACAGGGTATTGAAGGCTGCCGAAGGGGGCTTCCAGCATGATCAGGCCATAGGTGGTGGCCGCCTCCAGACTGTAACCATGATCCGGCGTGATGCGCAGCAGGGCATCTTTCTGCAGTTGTTCATCCCGGTGCAGCGTGCCCATCACGGGAATGGACTCCAGGTAACGGGGGGAGTCCGGGCTCAGGTTCACCAGGCTGAAACCGGGCCAGTACAGGGGATCTTCGGCCGGGTACCAGTCGTCAAGGTCCGTGGCAATGGGAATGTAAATGGCATCGTTGCGCGAGAATCCGTTCATCTGGGCAGCGTCCCGTTTCACCGCCCGTTCAAACAGTGAATTCTTGAACGGGTAGCCCGCCATATTCAGGCGGCCATCGGCTTTACGTTTCAGGTCGGAAGGCCAGGGCCCGCTGAAGAAAAAGGCGTCGCTGTAGTTCATCAGGGGGATGACCTGATGGCGGGATTTGAAGGTGGCCACCACGGTTTTCTGGCCCAGGGTGCGAACCGTGCAGGTGCCAAGCCCCTCACAGGCGCCGGCCCAGCCGGTAAACACAAAACCGTCGGCGGGAACCGCTTCCAGTTCCACCAGCCGGTTGTAGCCGCCCTCCAGGCATTGCGCCCCGGGGCCGCAGGGTTCGGCATTGCTGCTGAGTACGGCAACCTGGCCCTGGCCAAGGGTGACCAGTTCAATATTGCAGGCGGAGAGAAAAAACAGACAGCAGGCCGCCAGGGCGGTTTTGGCAACGTTCCCCATGATGATCATCCTTGAAGCATTCATTGTTGTTATGCACAAGGCGTCATTATAGGAAGCCCCCTTGCGGGGGCAATGGGCTGGCGGCGCCGAATTGTTGTCCTATTGTGACTGATAGTGGTATCAGGGGCGCTTGGCTTTCTTGCCTTTTGAGTTACCCTTGAAGCCGCTTTTGTCGTCGGCAAATTTCTTGGCTTTAGCTGCGGCGGGTTTGCGGCCGGGCTTACCACTCGGTTTGCCGCGGCCGGCATCCCGGAACTTGCGTTTGGGCGCCGGGGTGGCGTCCGGGGCTTCTTTGCCGTAGCGGGTGATGCGGATCGGTGTGCCGCGTACCCGGATCTTTTTCATCTGGTTAAACAGTTCTTTGGGCATGCCGGAAGGCAGGTCCACGGTGGAGAATTCATCCCGCAGGATGATGTCGCCGATAAAGGTGGATTCGATGCCCGCTTCGTTGGCAATGGCGCCCACGATATCCCGCGGCTTGATGCCGGACCGCCGTCCCACTTCAATGCGGAAGCGTTCCATTTCCACGTCCGGGTAATCCGGCAGGGGATTAGGGGCGGTTTCGATGGGGGCTTCATCCTGCTGCAGTTCGCCGCGACGGTTGGCGTTCTCCTCCCGGCTGCGTTCACGGTTCTGCTTCATTTCTTCGGTGGGCTCCAGGGGGTGCTCGCTGTGCAGCATATTGATGAGCACGCCCGCCAGGTATTCCGGTTCGATTTCCAGGTCATGGCAGCACTGCTCCACCACCGACTGGATCATGGCAGAGGGGGCTTTGGCGGACTGTTCTGCCACCTGCTGTTTGAAGCGCTCCACCCGTTGCTGCAGTACCACATCGTTGTTGGGAATCTGGGCCCGGGTGATCTGCTGCTTGATGTGACGCTCGATGGTCTTCAGCAGTCGGGTTTCGCGCTGGGTGATGAAGAGCACGGCCTCACCATCCCGCCCGGCACGACCGGTACGGCCGATGCGGTGCACATAGGATTCACTGTCATATGGAATGTCGTAGTTCACCACGTGGCTGAAGCGATCCACGTCCAGACCCCGGGCCGCCACATCGGTGGCCACCAGAATGTCGAACTTGTTTTTCTTCAGGCCGTTGATGGTTTTTTCCCGTTGGTTCTGGCTGATGGCACCATGAATGGCTTCTGCCCGGTAACCCCAGGCATTCACTTTTTCCGCCACTTCGCTGGCGCTTTCCCGGGTGCGTACGAACACGATCATGGCGTCAAAGCTGCGGGTTTCCAGATAGCGGCGCAGCGCTTCCGGTTTCTGGCGACCGTCCACCAGCCAATAGCTCTGGTCAATGCGTTCCACCGTGGCGGTTTTGGCCTGGATCACCACATGCTGGGGATCGGTCAGGTACTTGTCCGCAATGCGTTTGATGGGGGCGGGCATGGTGGCGGAGAACAGCGCGGTCTGCTGTTCGCCGGAGCAGTGGCTGAGGATTTCTTCCACGTCTTCAATAAAGCCCATGCGCAGCATCTCATCGGCTTCGTCCAGCACCAGGGTTTTCACTTCGCTGATGTCCAGGCTGCCACGGCGCAGATGGTCCAGCAGTCGGCCGGGGGTGCCAACCACCACCTGCACGCCTTGCTTCAACAGTTTCAACTGGGGGCGAAAATCCTGGCCACCGTAGATCGGAGCAATGCGAAAACCTTTGCGATAGCGGGCATAGCGCTGAAACGCCTCCGCCACCTGAATCGCCAGCTCCCGGGTGGGGGCCATGATCAGGCCCTGGGGCTTGTGCAGGTCGTCTTCCAGTTTGGCCAGCAGGGGCAGGGCGAAGGCCGCCGTTTTGCCGGTGCCGGTCTGGGCCTGTCCGATCAGGTCTGCACCACTCATGAACACCGGAATACTGGCCGCCTGAATGGGGGATGGGGACTCATAACCCAGTTCGCTCAGGGTTTTAAGGACGAACTCGGGCATTCCCAGAGCTTCAAAGCTGGTGGTGTGTTCGGTGTCGGACATGGGGTGGACCTATCGGTGGGGCGAATTTCAAAGAGGCGCGATTATACGCACATTAATCAAGGAACTGAAACGAATTCTAGATGATCTTGCAGGGATTTGCCGCCAGCATCAGGAATCCCAATTTAAACAAGGACTTCTCTTGGGCCACCGGGTCAGGCTGGATGAGCGCGGCCAGGTTATATTGGACCCGGTGGCCCTCCCAGCCCCTGAATCAGCCGCTGGACTACTCCACCTATCTGGCCAGGGATAAGAATCTGGATAAAGCCGTGGCCAAACCGCTCACCGGCAGCCCGACCCTCAAGGTGCCGGCCAGCGCCAAAGCCTGGACCAGTTCCGGCGTTTTGATCGAACGTGGAAAAACCTACAGTATTTCAGCCCAAGGCCAATGGAGCGTCGGCAAATCCTGAGAAACTACCTGGGAGCAAGATACCGGAATAAGGTACCGGAACAGTATTCCCGGTTTGATCTTGAAAATCAGCAGATGATTCCAACCCTCGATGGCGTAGATGCGACCGCGGTCAATGCGCACAATCTTGGTCAGCGAAGAGATGGACCACAAGCCATCCACCGGCCTGACAGTGTGCCACAGGAAGATTATGGAGAATTACCAACCCTCCACCCCGGCCATGTCCGGCAGTTCGTGGGCGATGCCCTTGTGGCAATCGATACAGGTTTTCTCTCCGCTGGCCAGCGCCGTGGAGTGTTGGTTCACCGCCCGGTCGCCCTGCTTGGTGAAGTCCATGAACTCAAAATTATGACAGTTCCGGCATTCCAGCGAGTCGTTAGCCTTTAATCGCTTCCACTCGTGCTCCGCCAGTTCCCGACGTTTGCTTTCGAACTTCTCCCGAGTGTTGATGGTGCCGAAAATTTTGCCCCAGACTTCCTTGGAGGCCTGCATCTTACGCGCAATCTTGTCGGTCCATTCATGGGGCACATGGCAATCCGGGCAGGTGGCACGCACTCCTGAACGATTGTTGAAGTGAATGGTGCCCCGCAGTTCCTGATAGACGTTGTCGCGCATTTCGTGGCAGGAAATACAGAACTTCTCGGTGTTGGTCAGCTCCAAACCGGTGTTGAATCCTCCCCAGAAAACGATGCCGGCGATGAAGCCCCCCACGGTGAGAAACGCCAGGCTGAAGTGCTTGCTGGGTGTCCAGAGTATGTGCCAGTAGTTCTTGATCCATTCCCTCATATCCGGCCCCCGTTATTTCGCGTTGTTCTGCAGAATCTGGTCGATGTCCTCGAACTGGTTTTCCACCAGCGGGCGGGCATCGGTCTGGGAGACGTGGCATTGATTGCAGAAGTAGCGGCGCGGGGATACATCCGCCAGGAAGTTGCCATCCCGATCCATATAGTGAGTGACGCTGATCATCGGTGCCTGAGCCTCCTCCGCCCGTTTGCGGGCATGACAAGACAAGCACTTGTTGACTTTCAGGTCTACCTGATAGTCCTGGATGTTGTGAGGGATTACCGGCGGTTGCATCGGGTAATTCCGATGCCGTTTGACATCGTCCTTCATGGGCTTGGCCATGTTGGGAGCAGCACTTTCCTGATCAATCGGGGTTTCGCCACGCAGGGTGGCGATATTGTCTTGTGCCAATACAGAGAGTGAGCAGAGGGCGATGATGGCAAATGCTATGAGCTTTTTCATGTCGGTGTCCCCCTATACCTTCATCACTTTAACGGCGCATTTCTTGAAGTCCGTTTGCTTGGAGATCGGATCGGTGGCGTCCAGGGTGACTTTGTTGATGAGCTGGCTGGCATCAAACCAAGGCACAAACACCAGGCCTTTAGGTGGCTTGTTGCGGCCCCGGGTTTCCACTCGGCTGCGCATGTTGCCACGCCGGGAGACCACGTCCACATCATCGCCCCGGCGCAGGCCACGTGCCTCGGCATCGTCGGGGTGCATGAACACCACGGCATCGGGGAATGACTTGTACAGCTCCGGCACCCGCTGGGTCATGGAACCGGAATGCCAGTGCTCCAGTACACGCCCGGTACACAACCACAAATCGTATTCCTGATCCGGAGATTCTGCCGGCGGTTCGTAGGGCAGGGCGAAAATCACCGCACGGCCATCGGGCTTGCCATAGAACTCAAAGCCCTTACCCGGCTTGACATAGGGGTCAGAGCCTTCGCGGAAGCGCCATTGGGTTTCCTTGCCATTCACCACCGGCCAGCGCAGACCTCGCACTTCATGATAGACATCGAAGTCCGCCAGGTCATGACCGTGGCCGCGACCAAATGCCGCGTATTCCTCAAACAGGCCTTTCTGCAGATAGTAACCGAAATGGGTGGACTCCTGATTGCTGTGGCCTTTCTTGATGTCGGACAGCGGGAACCTGTTTACGCGGCCATTTGCGTACAACACCTGATAGAGGGTTTTGCCTTTGTACTCCGGGTTTTTCTGCAGCACTTCCTGCGGCCAGACCTCGTCGGTTGTAAAACGCTTGGAAAACTCCACTAACTGCCACAGGTCGGATTTGGATTCACCCGGCGCCTTGATCATCTCGTGCCAGAATTGGGTGCGGCGCTCTGCGTTGCCGTAGGCCCCTTCTTTTTCCACCCACATGGCGGTGGGTAAAATCAGATCCGCAGCCTGGGCAGTAACGGTGGGATAGGCGTCGGATACGATGATGAAATTCTCCGGATTGCGATAGGCCGGCCAGGTTTCCTCGTTCAGGTTGGCGGCGGCCTGCAGGTTATTGTTCACCTGAATCCAGTACACATTGAGCTTGCCGTCCTTCAGGGCGCGGCTTTGGGCAACCGCATGCAGGCCCGGTTTGGGGGGCAGTAAGCCAGCCGGCAGGTTCCATTCCTTCTCAGCGATTTCCCGGTGTTTGGGATTGGCCACCACCATATCGGCCGGCAGTCGATGGCTGAAGGTGCCCACTTCACGGGCCGTGCCGCAGGCAGAGGGTTGGCCGGTGAGTGAGAACGGACTGTTCCCCGGTGTGGAGATTTTTCCTGTGAGCAGGTGCACGTTATAGATTAAGTTGTTGACCCACACGCCACGCGTGTGCTGATTGACACCCATGGTCCAGAAGGAAACCACTTTGGTGTTTGGGTCGGCGTACAGTTCCGCCAACGCATTCAGTTGTTTTACACTCAACCCCGACAGCTTGCTGACTTTTTCCGCAGTATAATCCGCAACAAACGCTTTATACTCGGCGAACGTCATAGGCTCTGAATCACCCGCCTTGTCCGCATTTTTGGCCTTGGCTTCAGTCGGGTGCTCCGGGCGCAGACCGTAACCGATGTCGGTGACACCGCGACGGAAGTTAGTGTGCTTGCTCACAAAGCCCTGATTGACCTTGTTATTCTGAATAATGTAGTGGGCAATAAAGTTCAGAATGGCCAGATCCGTGTGCGGAGTGAACACCATCGGCATATCCGCCAGATCAAAGCAGCGATGCTCATAGGTGGACAGCACTGCCACTTTGACGTCAGGCGCGCTGAGGCGTCGGTCCGTCACCCGGGTCCACAGTATGGGGTGCATCTCCGCCATATTGGACCCCCACAAAACAAAGGCATCGGTGGCCTCGATGTCATCGTAGCAACCCATGGGCTCATCAATACCGAACGTGCGCATGAAGCCTGCCACCGCTGACGCCATGCAATGGCGTGCGTTGGGATCAATGTTATTGGAACGGAATCCCGCCTTCATTAATTTGACCGCGGCATAGCCTTCCCACACGGTCCACTGTCCGGAGCCGAACATACCAATGCTTTCCGGCCCCTTGGTCTGCAAGGCCGCTTTGTATTTCTCCTCCATGATGTCGAAAGCCTGCTCCCAGCTTACTGGCGTGAAATCGCCGTCCTTGTGGAACCTGCCATCTTTCATGCGCAAAAGCGGCTGGGTAAGGCGGTCTTTGCCGTACATGATCTTGGAAAGAAAATAGCCCTTCACGCAACTGAGCCCGCGATTCACTTCGCTGGTGATGTCGCCGTGGGTGGCCACCACCTTGCCGTTTTTGGTCGCGACGTTCACGCTGCAGCCGGTGCCGCAGAAACGACAGGGTGCCTTGTTCCAGTTGAGCTCTGTCATGCTGCTGTCGGCCACCAGGTTGCTGGCATCGGCAGTGCTTATCCCGGCTGCGGCTGCAGCGGTGGCGGCAGCCTGCATTTTCAAAAATGTGCGGCGGTCGGTTGCCATGGTGATCCTCTCTCCAGATTTGTACGTCCAGCTCAGCACCCGTTGTGCAGGATGCCTGGTTTAATGGGCAATGGTCATGTGGCCTGTAGTGGATTCCTGCTCAATCTGGTGAAACACCATATTGCAGGACAGCACTCCGGGCAGTTGATTAATGGTTGTGGTGGTGTCACTGATCTCCCCGGTATTGCGGCACTCCAGGGTGACGATGATCTTGCCTTCGGCGGTGGTGTGGTGTACCTCCACCCCCGGCAGCGCGGTTAATTGTGTACGCAGGTTTGTGCAGTGCTCTGGTCTGGCCTGGACAATGAAACTGCTGATATGAAATTCCCTGTTCATAGTGGCGTGCTCGATTCTGGTTGGGTTGTCATCCTGATGCTGTCGTTGGGGCAGGGCGCGATGCAGGCGCCACAACCAGTGCAGCGATCGACATCCAGCACCGGTTTGGCGATGCCGCCGCGGGCAAACTGGAATCGAATGGCGCTGGCTGTGCAGGCGTCTTTGCAGTTCTGGCAGACAATGCCCGCGTGGGTGAGGCAGTCAGTCCCGATTTGTGCCCGGTGCTGCCAAGGGGGGTGTTCCAGATCAAACAAGGGTTGCTGGCAGGTGTGTGCGCAATTGCCGCAGAACGTGCATTCCCGTTCCGAAAAGTCCAGTTCTGGGTAACCACCGGCGCCGGGACGAATAATGCGTTGCGGGCAGCATGCGATGCAGTCCCCACAGCGGGTGCAACCGTTGATGAAGGCGGTGTGGTCCGTGCTCCAAGGCAAGCGGATCGCGTCCCGTGCGTCAGCTTCGCCAAACCCGCCCTGCAGAAAGCGGCGACGTGAGGTGTCCATGGTTCACGCCAACATCTGAGAAAGCCAGATAAACAAGCCATAACCACCGATGACGGCAACCGATACCGCCGGCGCCAGCACGATGGTGAGAAACAAAAACAACGCCAGTTCCCGCTTCTTGTCAGCGGCAGGTGAATCCGTGGGTGTCATAGCACTCTCCTTGTTCTAATAGAACTGTAGTTCATGTCTGTGACAGTGATTTGATCGGGGTCAACTAATCCGGTTATGAATACCCGAAACTCATCCTGCTTGATTGCGAGACACCTTGGTCTCTGACGTGGTGCTTCGGATGTATGAGATGATCGTCTCTTCCGGCAGGGGCTTGCTGAAAAAATAGCCCTGTACCAGCTGGCACCCGGTGTCGGCGATAATCTTCAGTTGGGTCGCGGTCTCCACGCCTTCGGCGACCACTTCCATTCCCAGCTTGTGCGCCAATGCGACACTGGCTTCCACAATATCCCGCGCCCCGGAGCCGGCATCGATATCCAGTTCCCGCACAAAGGATTGGTCAATTTTCAACGTGGTGAGCGGAAACGTGTTGAGATAGGAGAGTGAGGAGTAGCCGGTGCCAAAGTCGTCGATGGCGGTGCGCACACCCATATTGGCCAGAGTTAGCAATGTTCGGGAAGCGCCTTCCGGGTCCTGCATCAACATGTTCTCGGTGATTTCCAGCTCCAGTTTTTCCGGCGGCATGCCGGTTGCGATCAGAATAGACTCCACCTTTTTGTGAAACTCCTGATCCCGGAACTGCACTGCCGAAACATTCACACTGACCCGCAGTTCAGTGTGGCCGGCTTCTGCAAACTGGTGATACTGCCTGCAGGCTTGGGCGATCACCCATTCTCCCACGCGGTTGATGAGTCCGGTGGATTCCAGAATCGGAATGAATTCAGCGGGGGACACCAGGCCTCGCTTGGGACTGTTCCAGCGTAACAAAGCTTCCACGCCGACAGGGTGCCCATCGGTGACGTCAATCTGCGGTTGATAATGCAGGCAGAGTTCGTCGTTGATGATGGCGTAGCGCAGATCCGCTTCCAGCTCCAGATACTCCCGTCCTTTGGCGTCAATCTCCGCAGAATAGAACTGATATTGACCCTGGCCGCGGCTTTGGGCGGTTTTCATGGCAATGTTGGCTTTGCGCAGCAGTTCATCGACGGTGTTACCGTCTTGGGGATAGATGGCGATGCCGGTGCTGGCGGTCACAAAAAATTCAGTATCATCGATGCGCACCGGCAGCTTCAGTACGCTCTCGATTTTGCTCAGAATGGCGCTGACGTGTTCCGCTTTCTGCACATCGCTGCTGATCACCGCAAATTCATCGCTGCCCAGGCGGGCAATGATGTCGGTGTTCCGCAGACAGCTACTCAAACGGCGTTTGATTTCCTTAAGCAGCTTGTCTCCGGCGGAGTGGCCAAGGCTGTGATTGATTACTTTGAAGTTGTCCAGATCCATGGACAGCACCGCCAGTTTGCTGGTCTGACGTTCGGCCATGTCCACGGCGTTCTGCAACAGTTCCCGGGCATAGGGTCGGTTGGGAAGTTGCGTCAGGGTGTCGTGGGTGGAGTGGAACAGAAGCTCACTCTCGAATTGCTTCTTCTCGGTAATATCGCGCCCGATTAAGGCGATGATCTGTTCGCCAGAGTCGGGTTCGCGTTCCAGCATGGCGACCAGTGAAACGGGTTTGGTCTGGATGCTGGTTTCCAGGTCCGGCTCTGGGTGCAACCAGAGTTCATCCCGCCAGGTTCCCCCGGTTTGCAGCGCAGGCAGAATGGTGCCCTGATACAGAACCCGCAATTCCTCGGGGAATACGGCTGCAATTGACTGCCCAACCGGGTGGGTAGCGCCATCGAACCTAAGCAAAGACTGCCCGGCCTTGTTGGCAAAAACAATGGTGCCCTGCTGGTCGACCATGATGACGGAATCCGGCGTGGATTCGAGCACATTGGCCAGGCGTTGCCGGTCCCGCTCCGCGGTAACGCGGGAAGTGACATCGCGAATACTGCTGACAAGGTGGGTGATATCACCCTGTTGTCCCCGTATCGGGCTGATGCATTTCTCGGCGTGAAATGGGGAATGGTCCTTACGCAGGCTGATAATGTCACGAGTGATCGCTTGCCCGGTGTGCAGAACCTGGTTGCGGTCGGCCTGATATTGCGGCCCGTCGATGCTGGAGTAGAGCTGCTCTGTGGGTTGGCCAATGCTGTCTTCGGCAGAATGGCCGGTCATTCTTTCAAACGCCGGGTTGACGTATTCTATGATTCCCTCACGGTCAGTAATCACGATGCCGTCGGCCGTTTGGGTGATCGCCATGGACAGTTTGTTCAACCGTTCCTGCTGTCGAAATGCCTCTTTTCTCAACACGTACTCCCGTTGTTCCCTTTGCAGGGTGGGCAGCAGCCGGGCCAGGTCATTTTTCATGATGTAGTCCTGGGCGCCGGATTTGATGGCCGCAATGATGGCGGCTTCGCTGATGGTGCCGGAGAAGAAAATGAAGGACACAATCGGGTCTTTGCTGCGCACCAGTTGCAGGATACGCTCGCCATTGGTGCCAGGCAGGGAATAATCCGATATCACCATGTCCCAGGGCTGCTCCAGAGCCTTGAGCAAGTCTGTTTCATTGTCCACGCATTGGGATTGCATGTTGACGCCGCAGGCCTGCAGATGGTCCTGCAGCAACAGGTAGTCGTCCTCATTGTCCTCAACCACCAGCAGGCGCAGAGGTTGGTTAAGAACATCGTTGGTTGCCATGGTGCTGCCTCACTACAACTTGCGTTTCGGGGGCTGTTGGTTCAACAGCAGCCAGTACAGGCCCAGTTGTCCCGCCACCCGAATAAATTCCTCAAAGTCCACCGGTTTCCTCACGTAACTGTTGGCGCCCAGCTCATAACCCTTGATGCGGTCTTCGTCTTCAATGGAGGAGGTTAAGATGGCAACCGGTTGCAGGCAGGTGCGTTGGTCCTCCCGGATTTGACGCAGGACTTCCAGGCCGTCGATTTTGGGCAGGTTCAGATCCAGCAATACGATGGCGGGGTGGTCGGCAACCTCACGGCCCTGATATTCGCCACGACCAAACAGGTAATCCAATGCCTGCACACCGTCCCGCGCCACCACCACCGGGTTGCCGATGCTGTTGGCCTGCAGTGCATCCAGGGTCAGCAGCTCGTCATCTGGGTTGTCTTCCACCAGTAATATTATTTTTTCAGTCATGGTCGTTGCCTTAAACGGATTCTCCCAGTGTGAAATGAAAGCTGGCGCCGTGGCCTTCCTCTCCCTTGGCCCAGATGCGTCCGCCGTGTTTGCTGATGACCCGTTTCACTGTGGCCAGGCCAATGCCGGTACCGGGGTAGTCCCGGGCATCGTGCAGCCGTTGAAACGCGGTGAACAATTTTTTCTGGTATTCCATGTTGAAACCGGCGCCGTTGTCGCTCACGCAGTACACTGCACTTTGTTCGTCATCGCTATGGATTTGTTTGATTTCAATGCTGGGGGCTTCGGTTTTGCCGGTGAACTTCCAGGCGTTCTCCAACAGGTTCATCAGAGCAATGCGCAACAAACTTGGATCTGCCTCGCCCTGCATTCCGGGCTGAACCTGTATGGTTGCGTTGGTTTTGGGGGATCGCTGCTGCAGGTCCTGCACAATGTGATTGGCCATTGCGGAGATGTCGACGCTGGATCTCTGCACCTCGGTACGGCTGACCCGGGACAGATTCAGCATGTCATCAATCAGTACCCCCATTTTCTGTGCGGCTGCGCGGATTCTCTGCAGGCGATGTTGGCCCCGCTCATCCAATTGCTCACCGTACTCCTCCAGCAGGGTTTTGCTGAATCCATCCAGTGCCCGCAGTGGTGCGCGCAGGTCGTGGGACACTGAATAACTGAACGCCTCCAGCTCGGCATTACTGGATTCCAAATCCCGGCTGCGCTTCTGCAGACTGTGATTCAGTGACTGCACCTTGGCATCGTGCGCTTTGCGCTGGGTAATGTCTCGCAAAATGCAGGTAACCAGACCCTGTTCGCCTCCGGCTGGGCTGATGCGGGCTTCCACCGGTATGCGGCTGCCATCGTTCATCAACAGTTCCGTTTCCAGGGTGACAATGTGGTCTGGGTTGCTGCCCACTTCGGCAATGGCCCGCTGCAGGGCCGGCATCTGATCCGGTGGAAATATCCGTTCAATGGGGTGGTCCATGAGTGCGGAAAGTGCTTGGCCAGTGGTGGCGAGCGCCATCGAGTTCGCCATTCGGACCACCCGGCTTTCATCCAGCGTGATGATGGCATCCGGCGCGCTTTCCAACAGGCTCCGAAACTGGGATTCGCTACGGATACTCTGTTGCCGGGCCCAGTCCAGGCTCTTGTCCTTTTTGATGATCAGGGTGCAGGTGATTACAATCAGAACGGCGACGGCGGCGAAAGCCTGCAACAGATTATAAACATAGGATTTAAGCGTTGCGTCGAAATAGGCCGCGGCAGTGAAGGCAATGATCTTCCAGTGGCGGGGTTTGCCATTAACCGGGGGTTGCAGGTCGGAGAGAGTGGCAAGCGTGAACAGACCCGCCCCGGTTTCCACCGTGGTTGTGGTGTTGGCGTCAAAGGCATTGGCCAGTTCCGGGTATTCACTCAGCAGGTTGATATGCTGTTTGTCCGGCCACATGAAGGTCCATTCCAGGTCCGGGCTGGGGCCCTGCATCCAGAAGCCTTTCTCATTCACCAGCCAAAACGCTTGCTGATCTGTGTTTTCTGCAATCAGCTGACTCAGCAGCCGTTGACCCTGCAGGTTCAAAATGATCGCCCCCTGGAACCGGCCTTCCACATAGATCGCTTTGGCAATGCGGAGCATGGGTTTCAAGGGCTGGCTGATGACGCCGTTCTCCACATTCAAGTCCAGGGGAGAGGCATACACACCACCCGGCGGCAATGCCCTGATGAAATGCCAGTAATAGCGCCTGGATTTGTCCTGTAGGTCCGCTTGGGAAACCGCGGTGGCGGCGCCCTGCAGATTATCGATCCGCACCGTTTCCTGGCCGGCGTGATTCAGGTAGCGAATCTGATCGTAATCCGGATAACGGCGCATGAAATTGATGAAGTCCTCGGCCAGAGTCTGGCGGACGGATTCGGAAGGGGAGTGTGACCAGGCTTTGGCGCTGGACAGGTTGGCCAGATAATCGATGTCCTTTTCGGTGTTCAGGAGTATGGTCCGCAGCGTCTGCTCCGAACGTAACAGGCTGGTGTGGTGTTGTGCGCTGATGCTGGCGTGCAGATCACGGCGTTCCACCAGATACAGGCCGTAGAACACTGCAAACGCCAGCAATAGAAATGGCGTCAGCAGCAGCAACAGCTGCAGATAATGTTTGCGTGCGAAACTCATACCCCAATTCCGTTTGGCGATGTTGGCTTCCGGGGCGATTGCGGCTGCAGGCTCACAATCCTCTCTACAGCGTTAAGATTAGCTCAAAGGAACATCACGTCCAGAGGGTGTTCCAACAGCATCGGGGTCGGCTTACATGATTAGGTGAAGCGGCAAGATGAAGCAGGTTGGTGTGCGGTATTCTTGGATCAGTAATTGGGTTTAATATGGGCGGGCTTGTGACCATCCGTTGCCACAAGCCAGCTGAACGTTAAAGTTGTTTCATCACCTTGCGGGTTGCTTCCAAGGTTCGCTCCAGCTCCAGATCCCCATGGGCGGAGGACACGAAGCCCGCTTCATAGGCACTGGGTGCCAGATACACGCCGGCGTCCAGCATCAGGTGATAGAACTTCTGGAAGCGTTCCAGGTTGCACTGGGTCACTTGCGAGAAGCGACTGATGTTTTTCTCTTCCGAGAAGAAAAAGCCGAACATGCCGCCTACCTGGTTGGTGGTAAAGGGAATGCCGGCTTCGTCTGCGGCGCTTTGCAGGCCCGCCATCAGGGTGGCTGCTTTCTGGCTCAAGGTTTTGTAGAAGCCCTCTTTGGACACCCCTTCCAGCATGGCCAGCCCGGCGGCCATGGCCACCGGGTTGCCGGATAACGTGCCCGCCTGATACACCGGTCCAGTGGGCGCGATGTAGTCCATGATGTCTTTTTTGCCGCCGAAAGCGCCTACCGGCATGCCGCCACCGATGACTTTGCCCAGGGTGGTCAGGTCCGGGGTGATGCCGTAGTAGCCCTGGGCTCCCTGCAGGGACACCCGGAAGCCGGTCATCACTTCGTCCAGGATCAGCACCGCGCCGCTGGCGTCGCACACTTCCCGCAGGCATTCCAGAAAGCCGGGTACCGGCGGAATGCAGTTCATGTTGCCGGCCACGGGTTCCACGATGATGCAGGCGATCTGCTCACCGATCTGGCTGAACACCTCGCGCACTTGCTCGCTGTTGTTGTATTCCAGGGTCAGGGTGTGTTCCGCCAGGCAGGCGGGGACGCCGGGGGAATTGGGCACGCCCAGGGTGAGGGCCCCGGAGCCGGCCTTCACCAGCAGGGAATCCGCGTGGCCGTGATAGCAGCCTTCGAATTTCACGATCTTGTCGCGGCCGGTATAGCCACGGGCCAGGCGGATGGCAGACATGGTGGCTTCCGTGCCGGAACTGACCATGCGCACCAGGTCCATCCCGGGAAAGGTTTCACAGACCTTGAACGCCATTTCCACCTCGATGGCGGTGGGGGCGCCAAAGCTTAAGCCGTGCTCGGCGGCTTCCTGCACCGCGCGGATAATGCCCGGGTGGCCGTGGCCCAGAATCATCGGCCCCCAGGAACCCACGTAATCGATGTACTGGCGATCGTCTTCATCAATCAAATAAGCGCCCTTGCCGGACTTGAAGAAAATCGGAGTGCCACCCACGCCTTTGAACGCACGGACGGGGCTGTTTACACCACCGGGGATGTGGGTCTGGGCGGCGGCGAACAGGGTTTCAGATCGGCTCATATTGGAATTCCTGATGGCTATTGGCTTGCCAGTGGTGTTGGCAAACGTGACTCAAATCGGTTTGTGAAAGCGAAAGCTTCAACCGGCTACCGGAACAGGTCGCTGTACTGCTGGCAATGTTGCTCGATGTCGTCACGGTCAAACACGTCGTTCACCGCCGCCACCATGGAGAAGCCCGCGTCAATCAGTTGGCCCGCATTATTCAGGGTTATGCCGCCGATGGCAACGGTGGGCAACGGGCACGCCTGGATGAAATCGCGCAGGCTCTCCAGGTCCGCGTGCTGCGCATCCGGCTTGGTACGGGAGGGGAAGAAGCGCCCAAAGGCCAGGTAGTTGGCCCCCTGATCCATGGCGCTTTCGGCCAGCTCGCGGGAGCCGTGACAGGTGGCACCGATGATGCGGGTTCGTCCCAGGCGCTGACGGGCTTCCCGTACCGGAGTGTCCTCCTGGCCCAGGTGCACGCCATCGGCATCGCACTCCAGGCACAGGTTCACGTCATCGTTGATGATCAACAGCGCCCCCAGGTTGCGGGTCAGTTCCCGCAACTGTTGCGCCAATTGCTGGCGCAGGGGTGCGGGGCTCGCTTTGTCGCGGTACTGGATCACCCGGGCACCCCCGCGCAGGGCGGCCTGCACCTGGTGCAGCAGCGTAGGGGGAGGGGTCAGAACCGGGTCGGTGATGGCGTAAAGGCCTCGTAACATACGCTGTACTCCGTAACGAAAAGGGGTGAAAGGGTTTGGTCAAATCAGCGTTGTTGGCTGGTCCAGGACAGCCGGTCCGGAATCAGCTGGCCCATGCCAAGGCGGCGGGCATGGGCCACCGCTTTGGCGGTAAAGGATTGGGCATCCCGCACCGCCACCGGCATGGTGGCGCCGTGGGCCAGGTAGCCGGCAATGGCAGAAGCCAGGGTGCAGCCGGTGCCGTGGAATTCACCCGCTTGGCGTTCCTGCTGATAGGATTCCAGAAAACGGCGGTGTCCCCACAGGCGGTTCTCAATGTTGGCACTGGCCTCGTGGCCACCGGTGATCAGCACATACTCTGCGCCCTGGGCCATCAGCTGCTGGGCACAGGCCTCCAGGGAATCCGCATCACTGCACAGGGCCTTGGCCTCCAGGGTGTTGGGGGTGATGATGCTGGTGCAGGGCAGCAGCAGCTCGTGAAAGGCGTCGATCAGGTTATCCCGCGCCAGGGCGCCCCCGCCACCGGCAGCCAGCACCGGGTCAAACACCACCGGAATACCGGCGTAGTCCTGCAACAGGGTATGGATGGCCTCGATAATCTCCAGGCTGGCGGTCATGCCGATTTTGAACGCCGCCACCGGCATGTCCTCCAGCACCGCCCGCGCCTGTTCCACCAGAAACGTGGCGCTTGCCGGCTGGAAATCCTTGACCCCGCTGGTGTCCTGGGCGGTCAATGCCGTGATGATGGTGCAGGGGTGACAGCCCAGGCTGGTCAGGGTTTCGATATCGGCCTGAATGCCGGCGCCACCGCAGGGGTCGTGGCCGGCAAACACCATGACAATGGGTGCGCGCGCTGTGTTCATAGTCCCGTTTCCCTGATTGTTGTCCATTTTTCAGTACTATAGCGCGGATGGCCGGGGGCTTCACCTGCCCTGAATCCGGTCATCGGGATTCAGGGGGATTTTGCGGCAACAAAGAGGAAGTGACGCCGATCTGGGTGTATAATTCACGGCACATTTATGATCAGGTTGTTTTTTGATCAATGGAAGTGCAAAGGAATTGATATAAGAAATGAATAAGCCAGATGTCATGTTTTCCCTGATGGTGAACCCGAGATTTTGTGACACGGACGCCATGGGACACATCAACAATACGGTATTACCTGTGTGGTTCCTGGAAGGCAGGGAATCCATTTTGCGTATTTTTAATCCCAATCTTTCCACCGAAGAAGTCAGCCTGGTACTGGCCAAGATTGAACTGGAATACCTGGAGGAGACCTTCTTCGGCAAGCCGGTGGAGATCCGCACCTATGTGCTGCGCATCGGGACCTCCTCGGTGCTGGTGGGCCAGGAAGCCTGGCAGGAGGGCGAGCTGAAAGCCACCGGAACCGCCACCATGGTGAACTTCGACAAGCACACCCGAAAATCCGTGCCGATCCCGGCGGACGTCAAGAAACGCCTGGCAGAGCATTTGCTGGAGTCTGATCAGTGAGTACATTTGAAGTGGTCCACAAGCCGGAGCAGTGCAGCTTTGTGGCCGATTGCGGTGGCCAGCAGGCGCTGCTCACCTATCGATTGAAAGAGGGAACCCGGGTGGACTTCAACCACACCTTTGTTCCCAAGGTGGCCAGGGGCAGCGGTGTGGCGCTGAAACTGGTGAATACGGCGGCGGAATGGGCCCGCGGCCAGGGGCTCAGCATCGAAGCCTCCTGCTGGTATGCCCATAAAGTCCTGCGTCTCTAGTCCTCTGTCCCCCTATCATTATTCCCATCCAAGCCCTGAGTTGCCCCTTAGACTAAAGTCTAAACCCCTGTTTTCCCGTCTGATTTTACAATGACTCCAGTTGAACTAAACTGGAGTTTATGGGGGTATCAGGCCGCTGCCGACCCCCGTGTGCGCCAGGGCGGTGCAATTTAAGTCCCCTGGTTTACAAAATGATGCAAATTACGCATAAAACGACATGATCTAAAGGGTGAAACCAAGCAGGATCAATGTTACACATAGGGGAATAATGAAAAGGGCTTAAACGCCTGAAATTTGTACATATTAGCTGTTTGTAGTACGGGGGAAGGTAGACACAATGAAGCGAGCTTTGAAAGCCTGTCTGGAAGCGATGGATCACGCTGAAGACTACCAAGCCTGGTGCGATGCTGCCCGGGAGTACGACCGTCTGGCTGGAAACGATGAGTGGCGCGAAGAGGATGCTTCCCCCCATTACGATTACAAAATGATCCGGCTGCGCTACAACGAGCTGCGCACCGCCCGCCAACGGGGCGATGTTAACCAGCTGGTGTTCTACATCAACGAAGGCCTGCACGGCAACCTGGGCCGCATTGCCAACCCCATGCTCTATCAGCAGTGCTATTTCGGCACCAAAAAGCTGATTACCGATTACCTGGAAGAAGTCTGTACCTGCCTGCAGTGGATTTGCGAAACCGACTTCCCGAATTTCTCCCTGGTGCAAAAACTGGACTTCCTGGAGCGTACCCACCAGGCGTTTGGTGAGTCCGCCCTGATGTTGAGCGGCGGCGCCGCCCTCGGCATGTTCCACCTGGGTGTGTTGAAAGCCATGTGGGATAACGAGCTGCTGCCCAGCATCATTTCCGGCTCCAGTGCCGGCTCCATCATGGCCTCGGTGGTGGGAACCCACTCCGATGAAGAACTGAAAGCCATGCTGGACCCTGAGTACATCTATGCGGAGGCCTTCCGTGTGGTGGGCCTGCGGGGCACCCTGCGCGGCAAGGGCCTGCTGGACCCGGCCCAACTGGAGCTGTGCCTGGAGCGTAATGTTCAGGATCTCACCTTTGAAGAGGCCTACAAGCTCACCGGCCGCCGCATCAACATCACCGTGTCACCGGCCGACCCCCATCAGGAATCCCGCCTGCTGAATGCGGTCACCTCGCCTCACGTGTTGATCCGCAAGGCGTCCCTGGCCTCCTGCGCCATTCCCTACGTGTATCCGCCGGTGATGCTGTGGGCCAAAAACATCAACGGCGAGAAGGTGCCTTACATTCCTTCGCGCCAGTGGGTGGACGGCTCCATCAAGAACGACCTGCCGATCCAGCGCCTGGCTCGTATTTATGGGGTGAACCACTCCATTGTCAGCCAGACCAACCCCCATGTACTGCCGTTCCTGTCCCGGGCGGAAGCCGGTGAGAAAACCCTTGGTGCCTATGCCAAGGACATGCTGATCAGCAACGTGCGCTACAACGTGAATCAGGTGCTGGACTTCACCAAGAACAAGATCTCCAACCGCAGCCTGGCGCTGTTGGTGGACAAGGCCCATTCGGTGGTGTCCCAGCGTTACCAGGGCGACATCAACATTGTGCCGCCCCGCCAGCCCATGAACGCGTTCCGGGTGCTCTCCAATGCCTCACCCCAGGATGTGGCCCGTTACATTCGTTCCGGTGAAACCAGTACCTGGCCCAAGCTGGAGATGATCCGCAATTCCACCCTCATTGGCCGCACCATCAACAGTTGTCTGACCACACTGAAGGTGGAAGAGGAACGCGAACTGGAAGAATACTCCCAGAATCAGGCCACAGCCTGATATTTGGCACCGGTTACACCGGATCGATTGGACAATTCGGGTTAAGATACCCGTTTGTTGTATACGATCAACCGGAGTAACTTGGTGAGCGAGTCCAAACGTAAAACACCCTTGTCCAAGGCGTTGTCCGACAAATCTTTGCGCAGTCGGGCCACGCCATTGGATGCGTTCAATCTGGCGAAAAAGAACTGGTTGCTGACCCAGAAACTGAATGTGGGTGAACTGGCGGAAGAGTTGGGAGTGAGCCGCGCCACCCTGTTCCGCTGGATCGGAAACAAAGACCTGCTCATGGGCGAGATCATGTGGTCCCTCTACAAACCCACGGTCCTGAACGCCCGCAAAGTCTGTTCCGGGGAGGGGGTGGAATACGTGGTCAATGTATTCCGGGAAGTGAACACCCAGATCCTGAATTCCCAGCCCATGCGCACCTGGCTGCACTCCGACGGGCAGTACGCCGTCAGCATCCTTTCCTCCAAGAGCAGCCACTTCCATTCCCGCATGGTGGAGTTGAATTCGGAACTGCTGAAGCAGGAGACGGCCAAAGGCCTGATCCATCCCGCCATGACCATCGACAGCCTGTCCTACTTTATGTGCCGCATCGGCAACTCGTGTATTTTCAGCGAAATGATCCTGGGCCAGGAGCCGGACCTGAATCAGTTGGAAGAAGCCTGTACCGCCGTGCGCATATTGTTGGGAGGGCGCTGAAGCCGGCCCTGGTCAGTAGGGCTCCACCTTGTTGCGGCGACGGCGCGTCTTGGGCGGCTCCGCCAGGGGTTCATCCTTGGGTGCCTTGCCATTGGTGCCATTCAGGAACGGCAGGCGGCGGGTGATGCCGGCCACCGATTCCACACTTTCTGACAGGCCGGAAAAGCGCTTGGAGATAACCCGGATCTCTTCCATGTCTTCATAAATGTGGAACACCACCAGATAAAACTCCATCAGGGCCCGGGTGATGGTGGCCACCGTGATAAACCCCACCGGCCCCGCCACAAACAGATAGAACAACCCCCGCCACCAGGAGCTGAGAAACGCCTCCACCGTAAAGTAGACCACCCCGATCAACGTCGACGCCAGAATCACCCCGTACAACACCGGGAACATCTGCACGGTGATGAATTTGGTGAAGGAAAAATCGAACAGGGCATTGAAGTAGCCGTGGGCGGTGTTGCTGGCACGGTTGAAGCTGCGGCGACGATCCTCTCGCGACATCGGACTGATCCTGGGTTCTGGGCCTGCTGCCATTTTAATGAAGCCGCTGCGGCTTTAACAGTAATTGCTTAGCTGGAAGTGGTTCTTTGGGACAGTTTCGGCAGGCGGTACGTCAACCACAGCACGGTGCCGATGCCCGCCAGCACATTGGCCAGGGCAATGCCGCCGAACAGGCCGCGGTAATCGAACCAGAGTGTCCCCAGCCAGGCCAGGGGTACGGTGAGGGCGAACAAGCGCAGCACACTGATCAGGGTGCCGAACAGCGGCCGCTGCAGGGCATTGAGGGTGGAACAGCTGAGGATTACCACACTTTGAAAGCCGTAGGAAACGGGCACCAGCAGCAGATACCAGATGATGGCCTGCTGCGTGTCGGCTTCGGTGGAAAATACCGATGCCACCCAATCCCCCGCCAGAAACAGCAGTGCGGCGATGCCCAGCTCCCAGCAGAAGGCGAAGGCCAACGCCTTGCGCACCGCCTCCCGAATGCGCTGACTGTGATTGGCGCCGAAATTCTGGCCTACAAACGGGGTCAGGGCAGAGGAGAGGGCGATGATCATCACCAGGGCCAGGGCCTCAATACGGGTGCCCACACCAAATCCAGCCACGGCATGATGACCGTGGCGGGCCACCATGGCGGTAAGCACAGCGGCGGCCAGTGGGGTCATCAGGTTGGTGGTGGTGGCGGGGATGGCCACCCGCAAGATGGAGGCCCAGTGCTCCCGCTTGGGGCCCAGCACATCCGCAAAACTCATCAGGCGCCGTTGCCGCACCAGCACCAGCAGCAGGGCGGCCGCCGCAAACACCCAGGACACCACGGTGGCAATGGCCGCCCCGCGAATGCCCAGTTCCGGAAAAGGGCCGATGCCAAAAATCAGCAGCGGGTCCAGAATGCCGTTCACCAGGCCGGCGATGGCCATAATGATGCTGGGGGTGCGGGTGTCACCGGTGGCCCGCAGGACGCTGTTGCCCACCATGGGGATCACTAACAGGAAGAACCCCCCGTACCAGAGGGTCATGTAATCACGGATCAGGTCAATGGTCTGATGATTGGCACCCAGCAGCAGGAACAGTGGGTCGAGGGTGAGATTTCCCAGAATGCCGATGGGAATGGCGATGGTGACCGCCAGGGTCAGGGCGTGGGCGGCGGTGCGGCGGGCTTCCGTCAGGTCGCCCCGGCCAATACGGGAGGCGATGTGGATGGCCGTGCCGATACCGATGCCCATGGAAATGTTCATCAGTACGTTGGACACCGGGAAGGTGAAACTGACTGCTGCCAGCTCGCGGGCGCCGATCAGCCCGATAAAATAGGTATCCACCAGATTGAACATCAGAATGGCCACGATCCCGAAAATGGTGGGGATGGTCATACTGGTGAGCGTGGGAACGATGGGTGCGTTCAGCAGGTCTCTGTGTTGGTGCCCGGACATGAAGCGTTCATTGTTGGAGGTGGGCGCCGATTATGTCACAGCCAGGGCCACACTTCACCCGCCGGGCCCCGCTGTGCGTGATCCTGGCTCAGTCGACAATGAAACTGGTGAACAGAATGTCCTCCACGTCTGCTGGTTCTCCTTCCTCCTGGAGCGCGGCCACCACTTCCGACAATGCGGTTTCCTTGAGCATTTCCTTGCCTTCCATACTGCCCAGGGCCTCTGCGGACTGGCTGCTGAACAGCATTACCAAATGATGACGGATGGCGGGCTTGTGTCGATCCACGGCTTCGGCGGTTTGGCCACCTTTGACTTTGAGGGTGACATCGGCTTTCAGGTAACCCATCTTGCGGGACTGGTAGTTGGTCACGAAAGACGGCTTCAGTTCCACGTAGACCACGTCGTTGCTGGGGGGAGCCCCCTCTTCAGCCTGTGCGCTGGTGGCCATTAAAGCTAAAGCGGAAATCAACAGTACCATGTGCGTGATCAATTTCATGAGGCATTCCCCGTGCTAGTGTTGCGGATCTTCCTAAGCATAGACAGCCTTGGGCAGATTGCCGGGGTCGATGGTACTGAATTGTCAAAGTTTGGCCGGGTTCGCACTCCGGCCTGTTATAGAATGAACGCATTGAATCAAGGGGTTAGAGGTGTGTCATGCTGTTCTCCTCACAACTGACTGATGTCTTCGCCTTACCATTGTGGGCGGCAGCCTGTCTGGGGCTGGTGGGCCTGGCCTTGTGGCAGGCGCCCTGGCGTGCGGTGCTGTCGGTGCCCGCCCGGCAGCATGCCTTGCTGGGGGGGCTGGTGGGGGTGTGCCTGATCTGGTCGTTTCGCTTCGAAGTGATCCCCGGGCTGCAATTTCACCCGTTCCTGATGACCACCGTCACACTGGTGTTCGGCTGGTGCTTCGCCCTGATCATGGGCGCATTTGCCCTGCTGTTGCTGGTGCTGGTGGGTACTGTGGAGTGGCAGACCCTGCCCTGGAACTGGTTGTTCTCTGCCGTCCTGCCTGCGTCCATGGCCTATGGCCTGTTGCGGGTCATTGAGTGGCTCCCCACCCGTAATCTGTTTGTCTACATTCTGGGATTGGGCTTTTTCGGTACCCTGCTGACCACCTTGCTGAACTGCCTCCTGTTGCTGGGATTCTTCTGGTGGCTATTGCCGGACAAGATGTTGCTCGCACTCTGGGACAAGCGGGCCTTCGTGGTGCCCCTGTTGTATTCAGAGGGCTTCATCAACGGCATGCTGGTGACGTCGGTGACCGTGTTTTTCCCGGATCTGGTGAAAACCTTCGATGAAGACCGGTTTTTGAAATCCGATTCCTAGAACAGGCATCAACCCACCTGGGGGACCGCCGTCTCCAGAAATTCCACCCGGTTACGGCCGTTGTGCTTGGCCGTGTAGACGGCGCTGTCAGCGTCGCTGAACAGGTCGTTGAAGCTGTTGTGAGCGCCGGCCTGGCAGCAGGCCACACCGAAACTGCCGGTCACCGTCAGCTGGGCCGGGTTCAGCTGCTCCAGCGCCAACCGAATGGACTCCGCTTTGTCCAGGGCCTGCTGGCGGTCACAGTGGCTGAGCAGAATCACGAATTCCTCGCCACCGAAGCGGGCTACGATGTCCTCCCGCCGGCACTGGTTGCGCAGCAATTGAGCCGCTTCCTTCAGTACCGAGTCACCGGTGGCGTGGCCGTGCAGGTCGTTGATGTCCTTGAACTTATCCAGATCCACAATCAGCAAGGCCACCGGAAAACGGTGGCGCTGGGCTTCGCTGAGTTTCTGGGGCGCGGCTTCAAACAGGTAATGACGATTGTGCAGGCCGGTCAGCTGGTCGGTCATGGCCAGGTGCTGTAGCTTCTGCTGCTGGTATTGCACCTGCTCAAACAACCGCTTGGTGCGGATCAGGTTGTTGATGCGGGCGAGCATTTCATCCCGGCTGGCAACTTTGGACAGGTAATCGTTGGCGCCGGACCGCAGAATCTCCACTTTGATGTCTTCGCTTTCCTGTGCGGACAGCATCAGGATCGGTGTTTCGATGGGACTGGCCCGGGTGCGCAGGGTCTTCACCAGTTCCAGTCCGGTCATGTCCCCTTCCAGAATGTAATCCACCAGCAACAGGTCGAATTTGTGCTGATCCATAAGCTCCAGGGCCGCCAGCCCGGTCCCGACCTGCTGCACCTTGTAACCGCTGTTTTTCAGCAACTCGCATACCACCAGCGCAGTGGACTGGTTGTCCTCTACATACAGGATGCTGCCGGAAGTTTGCTGCAGGCGGACTTTCTGGGACCAGGATGTGATGTGCTCCAGCACCGTATCGAGCTTTTGTTTGGGAAACAATTCGTTGACACCGGCCTTCATGGCCCGACTCAGGATGTCGCGGTTTTCCTCCGTGGTGAGCATAACCACGTGGGTATCCTGCTGGCTGTTCAGCTTGCGCAGCTCGCGGACGAAATCGATGCCTTCCATGTCCTCCAGGTGCATGGCGGTGATCACCAGGTCACAGCGCGCCCGTTTCAGCATATCGAGCGCCTCATCGCCCCGGCTCAGGGTGAGGGATTTGATTTGTTGCGATGCCAAATGCTGATTCAGCAAAACCGACAGGGATTTCGAAATGTCGACAATCATGGCCCGCATAGTGAGATTCCATTCCGGTGGATTCTATTCAGTGTAGCAGCAGTTCCGGCTGCGGGGCACGGACGGCGGGCGCTCTGTCATATTGTTGTTACATCCGGCTGATAAAAGTTTAAGTCAGGTATTTCGCATAAATGCAGGGTCAGACACGTGCGCAACCAGGAACCATCAGCTACTTTTATGACAGACGTCTATAGCCGAATAGCCAGCAGCAAAGGAAATGTGGGTGTGCGTAAAGACCTGTCGCAAAGCAACCTGAAAGATACCTCCACCGTTGAAACCAATCTGGGCCCCTGTCTGCTGATGGGGCTGGCATCCTGGATCGTGTTGTACTCCCTCTACGGATTGTTGTCCTGAGTCGCTGTATTTCCCTCATTCCAAAATCGTTTGACGTCGATCATCGTATTGGCAATCATTGGGCTTATGATTAAAGCCGAACGAGTTCCAATCGAGAGTATTGCATGAGAACCATCCATAAATTCGAAGTCGCTATCTCCAAAGAAACCCAATCCATCGAGCTGCCTGAACAATCCAACATCATTCACGTTGAATATCTGATGCCCCGTCGCACCATCTATATGTGGGCGGAAGTGCCGGCGGATATGACTGCCCCCAAGACCACCCGCCAATTCAGGGTCTTTTTCACCGGCGACGGCATTCCCAATAACGCCAGTTACCTGGGCACCACCATCGATCAGTATCTTCCGGAAGCCTATCACGTCTACGAATTGAAGGGTTGAGCGGCTGTCCATGAGCCAACCCCAAACACTCGGCAAATACCAGATTCAGGGCTTGCTCGGCAAAGGGGCTATGGGGGTGGTGTACAAGGGCTTTGACCCTAACATCGCTCGCCCGGTAGCCATCAAGACCATACACGCTTCACTGCTGGACACGGAAATGGGCCGCGAGCTGCTGGACCGGTTCCGCAATGAGGCCCAGGCGGTGGGGCGGCTCAACCACGCCAATATCGTTTCCATCTATGAGTTTGATCAGGATAAGGGCACTCCCTATTTCGTCATGGAATACGTGGAAGGCCACGACCTGAAAACCCTGCTCAAGGACGGTCGCAAGTACAGTCCGGAAGAGGCGGTCCACATTGTGGCGGCCATTCTCAGTGCGCTGGAATACACCCACAAGCTGGGGATCGTGCATCGGGACATCAAGCCGGCCAATGTGTTCATCACCCACAACGGCCAGATCAAGCTGGCGGATTTCGGCATTGCCCGGGTGGATAATGCAGAGCTGACCCAGATGGGCAGTGTGTTGGGGACGCCTTCCTACATGTCGCCGGAGCAATGCAAAGGGCTACCGGTGGACGCGCGCAGTGATCTGTTCTCCACCGGCGTGGTGCTGTACGAGTTGTTGGTGGGCAAGAAGCCGTTCTCCGGGGATAACACCCACGCCATTATGCACAGTGTGTTGTCGGAAGATCCGGAACGTCCCACCAGTAAAAGCCAGTCGGTGCCAAAAGCATTTGATGCCATCGTCCGCAAGGCTCTGGCCAAGGACCTGAACCACCGCTATCAATCCGCAGCGGAGTTTCGTGACGTTTTGCAGAAAGCGGTCGCTCCCACCGGCACCCAGAGCAACAATCTGGTGTTGATTGGTGTGGTGGCCGCGTTGGTGCTGGTGTTGGCGGTGGCCGGCGGTATGTGGTTCAAGACCCAGCGGGACCAGCAATTTGCCCAGCCCGGTGTGGAAACCACAGACGGCGCGTTGTCGTCGGAGGAGCAGGCCAAGCTGGAGCGGCTGATCAAGGTGGCGGAAGCCCACTTCAAGGTGGGGCGGCTGGTGTCACCCCAGGGCAGTAATGCGTTCGAAGCCTACCAGCTGGTGTTGCAGGTGGACCCCCAGAACAGCGCGGCCCTGGAGGGCATCAACCGGGTGAAAAACCGTTTCTTCAAGCGCGCCCAGCTGCTGGCGCTGGAAGGCCGTCAGGAGGACGTGGAGAAGCACCTGGAATTGGCGGAAAGCCTGTTTCCCAATGATGATCGCATTATGCTGCTGCGCAACCGGGTTAACGAGCAGTAGCACTCAACACATTGAAGGCCGCGTCCAGCAGCAGTTGGGAGCGGTCCCATTCCCCTTGCCCCTGAGCCCGTTTGCTGGCGTCCAGGTACGCATCTTTCAGGAGTTGCCGGGCTTCCAGCGTTTCCGCGGCTTGCGGGTGTTGGGCCAGCAGGTAATCCATCACTTCCTGGGCCTTGCCCGGTTGTTCCAGTGGCAACAGCTCACCTGCGCTGATACGGTCGATCAGCAGTGCCATGGCCTGCTGGGGTGACAGATCAGCCGGCAGCGGTTGCGCTGCGGCCGGGGCTGGTGTCGGCTGGCTGGGTGTGGCGGCAGGTTCGGCCGCCAGTGGCAGGCTTTCCCGTACTACTGTTGTGGGCTCACCGATCACCGCTTTGGCCAGGGTTTCCACGGTGTCTGCCGGTGGAATGTCCTTTGCCGTCACCTCAGCCGTCTCTTCTGTCGTCTCCAGGGTTCGCTCCGCCAGGGGGTGGGCATCCCAGGCGGACAAGCCCCAGTACCCCACACCCAGGGCCAGAACCACCAGAGCCAGGGATGCCCACAGCCACATGGGCAAGGTGGTGCTGAAGGGTGCACTTGTGGATCGGCTGCTGCGAGGGGGCGCGGCGCTGCTCGCTGTGTCCGGTGTGCCCCGTGGTCGGGTATCCGCCAGGGAGGCATGGGTGCCGCTGACCACGGTGGCGTCCTCCACTTCCGGGGCCGGGCTGGAACGCTGTGGCGGGGCAGCTGAAGGTGAAGGCGATGGTGTGGGAGCGGGCTCCGGGGACGCCCCGATCAGGGTGGCGGCAGCGTGTAGCCCGGCCATGTCACTGGGTTGGCTGCCGCTGGAAACTTCGGTGGCATCCGGGTCTGCTTGCGGGGTTGCCACCAGGGTGGCCTCTTCGTTCCCGGCCACTAGAGTTTCCGCGTCGGGGCTGGTTTTGACCGGGCCTGGGGGTGGCACAATGCGGGTTTGTTCGTCGTTGTCCAAGCTGGCCTCAATTTCCTTTCGCAGCAGAAGAAATTCCGTTACCGGAATCGGGTGCTCGTATTGTGCCTGATCCAGCCACCCCATGAAATGGCCCCGGCGCAGGGGTTCTTTGCGAATGGCATCCTCCATGAACAGGCGCAGTTCTTCCCGTTGCCGTTTGCCTTTGCGAAAGTCGTCAAAGTAGGCGGAAAGAACGCGACTGGTCATGGGTGATGGATAGTCCCTCTGGCGGGTGGGTTCAGATGGTACTGCCGGAGCTGAAGAAGAATTCCCCGGCCTCGTGCCCGGCGTAGCGGGCCGGTGCGTATTCGGGAACTTGCTGAACGTTGAGCGCCTTGGCTTTCGACTGCACCCGGCTCAACACTTCCCGATAGATGGAATGACCTTCGATGATGCCATTACTGCTGCGCAGGGTTTCGATGAAGGCGCGGGAGAACACGGAATGGCCGTCACCACCGCCATCCAGCACCGGAGCTATGCCACCGGAGGTCAGCACCGTGCGGGCACGGGCCTGGGACATGGCCATGATCCATTCTTTCTGCAGGTCTTCCGGCATGGATTCATCCACTCTGGGCATGGCGGCCACCGACAGGGTCCCGGCGTAGCAGGAGTCCGCCACCACCATCACGTGTTTGGCTTTGAGGGTGTTGAGGATGTCCGAGATGGCGGCGTTGGAAATCCAGTTACGGGGGTTGCCCTGTTCGGCATCCACCGGTAACCAGAAGCCTTTTTCGGTTTTGTCATCCAGTTCACCATGACCGGCGTAGTAAATCAGCAGGTTGTCCTGCTCGGTCAGGGTTTCCCGCAGCTGGTTCATGGCCGCCAGGATTTCATAACGGGTGGCGTTTTTCAGTACGGTGGTTTTAAAGCCGAACTTCTGCTCCAGCAGGGCGGCGGTTTCGGTCGCGTCATTGACGGCTGTTTTCAGCTCTGGGTAGTTGCGGTATTCGTTGTTGCCGATCACCAGGGCATAGTACCGACCAAGATTGATGCCGGATTTCACCGCCAGCGGGGTGGGATCAGCGGGTTTGGCGGTGCTGCTCACGGCCGTTTGATGATCCGGGACCACGCTGAAATTGAACGCCACTTTGTTGTTCTGCGCGTCCACGGCTTCCAGCTTGACGGTTTGACGGCTGCCGTCCAGGGGCACGTTGACCCAGAACAGGTTGTACTCGTCGATGGTTTGTTCCTTGCCGTTCACTTTGAAGCTCTTCAGGCCTTTGGGAGCCTTGATCTTGCCGACGATCTCCTTCTCTGTGATGGAGGCTTTAACCGGAATGGTGGGCAGGCCCCGCATCAGGGTCATGGGGGGATCAATAATTTCGATGACCGGCATGCTGTCGGCGCTGGCGATCAGGGTTTCAGATTGCAGGATGCTGTTGTTGGCGGTGCTGACTTCGCTGTTGATCTGCTGCAGTTGCTGATTGGCCTGGGCCAGTTGTTGCTGCTGACTGCTGACCTCCAGCTTGGCGCTGTCCAGCTCCGAGCGCAGTTGTTTGATCAGGGCCTGGCTTTGCTCATGAATGGCTTTGGATTCCTGGGCAAACAGGGCCAGTTCGGCATTTTTCTGGTTCTTCTCGGCGGCGGCCAGGGCCTGTTTGCGCTGGCCCAGCTCCAGCTGCAGATTGGCCAGTTTGCCCTCGGCGGCCTGCAGTTGCTGACTCTTGAACGCCACTTCATCCTTCAGCCGGATCAGTTCCTTCTGGTCCACCGCACGTACTTCCACGGTGGAGGCATACAGCAGGTCGTCGCTTTGCAGACCCGCCGCCTGGCGATACAGGTTGAGAGCCATGGCTTTGTCCTGGGCGACCCCAAGGCCTTTCTCGTACAGGTTGCCCAGATTGATCAGGGCGCGGGAGAAATTCTGCTTGGCGGCTTTTTCATACCAGATGGAGGCGGCCTGGTAATCCGGCTTCAGGCCCAGGCCTTTCTCATAGATTTCACCCACATAAGTTTGGGCTTCCGCATCGCCCGCCTGGGCCACCGGTAACCAGATCTTCAGTGCAGTGGCGTAGTCGGCCCGGTCGAAAGCAACGTATTCCCCGCCGCGGATTTCGCAGTCGGTGGCGGTGGTTTTAATGGGGCGGCGGGCGGTGAGAAAGGTGGTCTGGGTGCCCAGTTTTTTTACCTGGCCGGGCAACAGGCAGTCGATGATCAGGAGGTCATCCGCGTTCTTGACTTCGGCGTCCGGTCCGCTGGCGGAGGGAGCAGGGTTGCTGGCACAGGCACCGAGTATCACCGTGAAGAACCCGATGCAAATACCGCGGGCGGTCAACTGAAATCCTTTAGGAGCGCGCATTTTTCACCTCATATGAATCCGTTATAGGAATAAGTATACCCTCAGGGGCCGGGCTCTACCTCGTTACTTTCTCGTTACTATGTCACATCATGGAGTCTTAATAGTTGGTTCAAAACTGATCAGTGTCCACCAAAGTGGCCAGCCCCGCCGATGACCGGTGCCCTCCAGCAGCTCAAAGTGGGCAGAGGGCTGCTGCCGGGCGTAGTGCTGAATCCAGGTGGGCAGCACTTCTTCATCCAGGGCAGCGGCAAAGTGAACCTGCTGGATACCGGGCTCAAGGGGGGGCTCTGAACCCGGGTCCAGGGACAAAGTCAGTGGGCTGTAGTGGTGATGCCGGGTCCATTGCGCCACCTGCAGGTTTCCCGCCAGTGTTACCACACGGGTGACGTTGGTCAGTTGCGCCGCCAGCAACACTGCCAGGGTGCCGCCGCCACTGTGGCCGATCAGCGTGAGGGTGGTGGTTGCGGGAATCTGCTGTCGGACCACCGCCGCCATGCTGTCCACCGTATCGCGGCTGTAGCGGGCCAGGGTCCAGTCCACCGGGCTGCAGCGGGCATCGCCGGTATGAAAGTAGCAGGGACGCCCCAGGTACAGGGCCGGAGCGGGGTCTTCCAGCAGCATGGGCAGCAGCAGGGGCGTTCTGGGAGTGGGGTCCCGACTCGGCCGCCCGTTCCCATCCACGGCGCGGCCGTCCCCTTCGATATAAACATGCCAGTGCTCGGGCGCGGGCTGAGAGCGGCCTGCCGGATTGATCAGCACCCGGTGTTGGTAGCGGGTGCCCGCGATCACCTGATTGCTCAGGTCCCCCTGCTCGATCCATCTGTGATAGGGGGTACAGGCACAGAGCAGGCACAGCAGAAGCCCGCCGGCGGCCAACTTTTCCACACTGTTTATTCGCGGCATGTCTATATGTCAGGTTTCAAAGGTTGAGAAATGGTATCCCATGAGTACACAGATTTCAGTGGGGCTGCACGGTAAATTGCCGCAGCAGGCGGACTTTGTCACCCGCCATCTGCCCCTGCCCTTCACTACCGGTTGGGATGAGTGGATGCAGCGCGGCTTGCAGGCGTCCCAGGAAGCGCTGGGCAATCGCTGGTTGGAGATCTACCTCACCAGTCCGGTATGGCGCTTTGTGTTCAGCAGCAACATTGTGGATCAGCAGGTGTGGGCCGGGGTGATGGTGCCCAGTGTGGACAAGGTGGGTCGCTACTACCCATTGGTGCTGGCCCAGGCGCTGCCGGGGGATGCCTTGCCCACCGCCCCACTGCTGACCTCCTCGGACTGGTTCCAGTTGCTGGAGGAGCAGGCGATTCGGGCTTTGCAGGGGGCTTTACAGGGGCCTCTGCCCCTGGCCGAGCTGGAGCAGGAACTGGCCCGGTTGCCGCCATTACAGGCGCCGCGCTCGGCAGCCAGTGGAAAATGGGAAGCGGGCCGCCCCCTCGCCCTGTTCCAGCAGCAGGACCAGAATCCCGTGCACGCCTACCCCTATCTGCTGCACGAGATGCTGGGCCAGCGCTATCCCGCTTACAGTCTATGGAGCAGCGCCGGCTCCGAGCGCGTATCACCGGTTCACCTCATCAGTGGTTATTTGCCGTCCCCACAATGCTACACTTCCTTATTGGGGGGGGAGTGGTCCCAGCACGGATGGAGCACACCGTTGGATGTGATCTCACCATTGGCCTTTTCTCTAAACACCTGTAACAATACATACGACATTCAGAACGAGTAAGAAACTGCATGGCGCAGACCCATTGGCTAAGCAGCGCGGCAACCCACTGCGGCGCCGTTCGAAACATGAATGAGGACGCGTTCCTCAACCGAAATAATGAAGGTTTGTGGGTGGTGGCCGACGGCATGGGCGGCCATGAAGCCGGCGAAGTGGCCAGTGAGATGATCACCTCCGCCATGGGCGCGGCGGATCTGAACCAGCCCCTGGCGGAAGTGGTGGACAGTCTCGAAGACGCCCTGCTGGAAGTACACCACAAAATCCGTACCTATTCCCGCACCCACTGCGAAGGCCGAACCATGGGCAGTACCGTGGTATCCCTCTACATACGGGAGAGCGTGGGCATTTGCCTCTGGGCTGGCGATTCCCGCCTGTATCGCTACCGCGACCACACCCTCGAGCGTATCTCCGACGATCACAGCCAGGTCAACGAAATGCTGTCCCGCGGCATGATTTCGCCTGCTGAGGCCATCAATCACCCGGCGTCCAATGTGATTACCCGGGCGGTGGGGGCCAGCGAAACCCTGTATGTGGACATCACCCTGGTGGAACTGCGGCCCGGCGATTTGTATTTGCTGTGCAGTGACGGTTTGTATGGTGCTCTCGATGAGCCGGAAATTGCCCGCTACCTGACCAGCGACAACGTGGAAACGGTCACCAATGGGTTGATTGAACGCTCCCTGGACGCCGGTGCCCGGGACAACGTGACGGTGATTGCGGTGAAAGTGCAATGATGACGCCCGAGAAAGAAAAGGAACTGGCGGCACAGATGCGCCTTGTGGCCCGTCAGTATTGCGATGGGGCCTTCAATAAAATTGAATATCGCCGGCGCCGGCGTGAGATCCTGGCGCAATGCGTCGACCAGGACGTCAGCCCTAACGAGCCCCCGCCCATTCCTGTGGCAGAGCCTGCAGCGCAGTCCACGGTGGCCAAAGCCTCCCTGCAGCAGCGGGACTGGGCACCTTACCTGATGGTGGGGGTGACCCTGGTGGTGTTGGGGGTGATGGGCTTTTTGCTGCTTTCGATGACGTAGATTTTAGCGGGCAGGTGCTGGAACTCATGGATGAGCGTATAGAAATCTGGGTCGGCGACATCACCACACTCAAGGTGGATGCCATCGTGAATGCTGCCAATCGCCAACTGGCAGGGGGCGGTGGCGTCGACGGAGCCATTCACCGGGCTGCTGGCGCTGAGGACTTGCAGGCCGCCTGCCGGCAGATTGGCGGCTGTGCCACCGGTCAGGCCGTGTTGACCCCCGGCTTCCAATTACCGGCCCGGGCCATCATTCATACGGTAGGACCCATCTGGCAGGGTGGTCAGCAGGGGGAGCCGGAACAGTTGCGTTCCTGCTATTCCGAAGTCATGACCCTGGCAGTACGGGAGGGATTTCGCTGCATCGCATTCCCCGCCATCAGCTGCGGCGTTTACGGTTATCCCAAAGAGCAGGCAGTGGCCATTGCGGTGGAAGAGGTGGAACGCTGCCTGGAGACCTACCTGATGTTCAAGAAAGTCATCTTCGCCTGTTTTGATCAGGACATGGCACATTTGTACCAGGCAGCGCTGAGCCGCGGTCAGGCTACCTGAATCTGTTCCCGGTGCAGTTGCAGATACTGTTGGCCCCAGAGCTTGATGGGCCGGCGCACCGGGTAGTGGTCATAGTTCAGCGGCTTGCGTTTGGGCTGTTCCCGCACCTCCAAACACCACAATCCCTCCGGAAAAAAGGTGAACTCCAGGCGTTCCCCATAGTGATGCTGCGGCTGATAGATGCCCGGGGTATAGGGCTGTGACAAATCCATTTCGTCCAGTATGTTCAGTTCCAGGTCCAGCAGGTAGATGTGCAGCACTTCATCGAACGGGTTGTCGTCGGTGGTGATCAGCAGGTAGCGCTGCCCGGATGCATATTGATCCATCAACTCCCGGCCCTTGAGGTGGCGACCCGTGGGATGGCCTTGCAATAACAACTGGATGTGGGGATGGTTGTCGAGCCGGTAGTGGCTAATGGACGAGAACAGATTCACCTTTTTCATAAGCAGCCTGGGTCTTATGTTATTGAGTGGGGGCAGTCACTTGGGTTAGTTTAAAGGCCGCGTGGCTGTGGCGAAAACGGCACAGTGTGGCTTTCAAATCTGTAAAAATGCCAAAAATTATGAGGATCAGTACCCAAATGGAAAAACGTCAGCGTATACCGGTGGAAGTGAAACGTTTTGTGGGGGCTATGCTGGCCATCATGGCCTTCATCGCCCTGGCTGCGGTTGCGGTGGATTTGCTCTACGGTCAATATTAGACCCACAGTTCGTGGTGGCGTATCCCCTTGAGGGCAACTATCCTTGCTGTTAGACCCGGCGAGGCGGGTCAACCCATCTGCATGGCCGGGCGACCGGACGACGGAAGGAATCCGTCAGTTTCTTGGTTTCGAGGGATCGAATGCGCATCTTGTGTGTGGAAGGAAATAAAACATTCCGTTCCATTCTTGAACAACAACTGATATTGGCCGGATTGCATTGCCACTGTCTGCCCAAAGGGGAGGACGGTCTGGAGGCGGCCCGCCAGCTGGCTTTTGATTTCGTGTGTGTGTCCATGTTTCCTGAGGATATGCAGGCTTCTTTCTTTATCAGGCAACTGCGCGCAATCCCAAGTTACAAGCACACGCCGGTGGTGTTGTTCACCTCGGAATACGATGAACAGTCCCTCACCGAAGTGCTCAAGGCCGGTGCCACGGAAGTCTTTCATCGCCGTGACCTGGAAGAGCTGATCACCTTCGTCCGTCGCTACAACAGTCGCTATGAGCCCCTCACTGGCAACGTTTTATATGTGGAGGACTCTCTGGTGCAGCAGCAGGCCGTCCGCCACATCCTGAGAAGTGTGGGACTGGATGTGATGTGTGTCACCAGTGCCGAAGACGGTTGGGAGCGGTTCCGGGAAAACACCTATGATTTGCTGATTGTGGATGTGGTGCTCACCGGCGACATGAGTGGCATTCGCCTGGTGAACAATGTCCGCCGCCAGTGCGGTGAACAGGGGGATGTGCCGATTCTGGCGGTCAGTGCTTATGATGAACCCTCCCGCCGTATTGAGCTGTTGAATCGCGGCGCCAACGACTATATTTCCAAGCCGGTGCTGCAGGATGAATTGATTGCCCGGGTGCGGGGCCTGATCGGGCAGCGGCGCCTGCTGGAGCAGGTGCGGGCTGAACAGGCCAGCACCCTGCACCGGTTTGAGTTCCTGGACAGCGCCACGGAACTGCCCAATCGCAAGATGCTGCTGCAGATTCTGGAGCAGGAAATGGCCCGTGCCGTGAAGCATGGCTACTTCAGCGCGTTTTTGTATGTGGATCTGGACAGCTTTCGCGCCATCAACGATACCCTGGGCTATGAAGTGGGGGATCAGTTGCTACGGCAGGTGGCTCTGCGGCTGGCGCGCATCAAGCGACGGGAGGACTGCCTGGCCTCGTTGGGGGGCGACGACTATGCCCTGGTGCTGTCTGAAGTGTCTGAGGATCGCAGTCTGGCAGCGGATCACTGCCGGGGCGTGGCTGACCAGATCCAACGTGCGATATCCCGCCCTTTTGATATCGATGGCAAGGTGGTCCACACCGAAGTGACCGTGGGCATGGTGCTGTTCCCGTGGCATCAAACCAGCAGCCTGGAAGTGCTGCGGCAGGGCGAGACGGCCTTTGAACAGGCCCGGTTGCAGTCCGCCAACCGAGTATCGTTCTTTTCCATTGAAATGCAGAAGCAGGCGGAGCAGCGTTTCACCCTGCAGATGGCTCTGCGTCATGCCCTGCGCCAGGGACAGCTGGAAGTCTATTATCAACCTATCTTCGGTCCGGACCGGCAACTGCTGAGTCTGGAGGCGCTCTCCCGCTGGCGCCATCAGGGGGCAATGATCGCCCCGGATTTGTTCATCAGTGTGGCGGAGGAATGCGGCCTGATCCATCCCCTGGGGGATTGGGTGATTGATACCGTTGCCACTCACGTTGGCAAGTGGGAGCAACAGGGGCTGCCGGATTCCTTTGAGGGGGTGGCGGTGAATATCAGCCCCTATCAGTTGTTGCGGGAGCGCTTCTCGCTGCAGTTGATCAAGCGCCTGGAAGAGCTGAATCTGCGCACGGAGCTGCTGAAAATCGAGATCACGGAAAACGCCCTGATTGCCAATGTGGAACGCACCAGCAAACAGTTGGCGCGGCTGCGGGCCCGTGGAATCCGGGTGGCGCTGGATGATTTCGGCATCGGCTATTCCTCTTTGTCCTATTTACAGGGTTTGCCGGTGGATCAGTTGAAAATTGACCGCAGTTTTATCTGGAACATGCAGGCCAACCCGGCCGCCATGGCCATCGTGCAGACCATCATCAACATGGGGCAGGCCCTGTCCATGCAGGTGGTGGCAGAGGGCGTGGAGACCCGGGAGCAACTGGATCGCCTGGTGGCCATGGGTTGCCACGGATTCCAGGGCTTCTTCCTGCAAACCCCCATGACTCTCGGGGAAACCGAGCACTTGCTGAGGTCCCTTCGCCCCGGATTGGCCAAGCCCGGCGCCTGAACCCCGTGGTATAATCCCCCCTCGGACGGCAACGGCAGGTTGCTGTGACTCAGTCAGTAACAGGTACAGGTAGAGCGATGGTTTGGTTATTTGCAGGGCTCGCCCTGGTGGTGATGGTCTTGGCCGGAGTGGCAGGTTGGCTCTGGTGGAAAGTGTGGCGCATGGGGCGCCAACAGGCGCAGATGCAGGAACAGTTGGAACAACAACGGGCCCGCAGCGAACAGGATCGTCTGGATTACATCCATGAAAGCCTTAATGTGATTGCCTCGGCTGTGCTGGACAACCAATGCCCCATCACCGAAGGTTGCATCCGCATGGCGGTGCTGCTGGATAACCTGCCTCTGGATTGCGACACCAAGCACCGTTTCTCCGTGGTGTTTGAGGTCTACAATGCCACCCGCCACATCCCCACCCACAGTCAGTGGAAAGCCCTGGAGCGTAAACACCAGCGCAAGTTTGAACAGGAAATGTGGGCGTTGGAACGAAAGCATAATGAGGCTGTCATGGATGTTATGGCTTATGTGAAAGGCCATCCCTTTGGTAAAGGGGTGGGGGCATCCATTAATTGACAGAATTCCAGCGGTAATACATTGGTATGAGTTCCCGTCTACTGCGTTTCACTCTGGTGGTGTTGTTAAGCTGGTTGCTGACCGGCTGCGGCGTGCGCTTTGTCTATAACCAGCTGGACTGGCTGATCCCCTGGTATCTGGAGGATTATGTCGAGTTGGAGCGCGAACAGGAGGCGCTGTTCGGGCAACGGCTGCAATCCTACCTGGCCTGGCATCGTACCGATCAACTGCCCCGTTACGCAGCGTTCCTGCACCAGGTGGCGGACCAGGCGGAGCAGGGGTTAACGCGCCAGGATATTGCCCGCATTGAGGCGCAGACCGAACAGTTTGCCCAGGCGCTGATGGACCGGATGTTGAATGACCTGATCGACCTGCTGGCCACTGCCACCGACGGGCAAATCGAGCAGTTGTTCGAGCGCCTGGAGCAGGATAATGAAGAATACCGTCGGGAATACATTGAAGTCAGTGCCGATAAGCAGCGCAAGCAACGCTTCAAGGAAGTGATCAAGTACGCCGAACGCTGGACTGGGCGGCTGTCCTCGGAGCAGACCCAACAGATTGCAGAATGGGTGCGGCAGTTTGAATTAATGGGGCCGGAAATCGAAGCGGCGCGGTTGGCCTGGCAGGAAGAGTTCCGCCGGGTACTGGACCTGCGTGGCAATCGACCCGTCTATGGGGCGGCATTCAGGAAACTGATTTCCGATCCGGATTTCGGCCGCAGCGAAGCGCTGAAACGTAAGCTGGCTTACAACAGTGAGCTGGCAGTGGATCTGTACCTGCAACTGGATAAAACCCTGACCCCCAAGCAACGCAGTCATATGGTGAAAAAACTGCGCAGTTATGCGGATGACTTTCAGTTGTTGTCCGCCCAGATTTGATCCCTTCCGATTGTTAGTAATTGATATTCTTGTATAAGTTTCATTAACGCGACTCGTCAGCCGCCGGTTCGGGCTCTATAATCCGCCGCCTTGGAGAGGGTTCTTTCCTTTATCTGCGCCGGCTTCCGGGTGCAGGCTGCTCGAGAGGTTGTTATGGTGAAGTTTCGTGATGGCAATGGATCTGCCTTTCTGTGTGGTGTGCAGTGTAGTGTTCTGTTTGGTGTGTTGTTTAGAGTGAAATGCCTGCTGGTGGCGCTGTTCATCTGTGGGCAGAGTGCGTCGCTGCAGGCCGCCGATGACTGGCGTTCCAGTTTGGCCCAGCGGGCCCTGACCCAGCCGGAAATTACCCTGTTCAGGGTGGCTGGTTCCAACACTGTGGGGGAAAAGCTGGCGCCCGCGTTGATCAGTGCATTCCTGCAGCAAGCGGGGTTCACCGACGTCCAGGTGGTGGCGGAAGCGGGCCGTGCCCACAGCCGTAAGGTGGTGGCCCGCCTGCAGGAAGGGGAGCAGCCCGTGGTGGTGGCGGTGCCGGTGGCCGCCCACGGTTCCAGCACCGGTTTCAAGGCCCTGCTGGATGGCAGTGCCGACCTGGGGGCTTCCTCCCGCCCTGTCAAAGATACCGAAGTCAGCCAATTGGCCTCGTTGGGGGCCATGCGGGATCTGGGCAATGAACATATCGTTGCCATTGATGGGCTGGCGGTCATCGTGCATCAGGATAATCCGGTGAGCAAACTGCCACTGGAGAGCGTGCGCGATATCTTTTCCGGCAAAATTACCCAGTGGTCCGCCGTGGGGGGGCGTTCTGCCCCGATCCGCTTGCATGCCCGGGACGACAATTCCGGCACCTACGACACGTTCAAACACCTGGTGCTCGATGGCGCTGCCCTGAGTGCCAAGGCCAGCCGCTACGAATCCAACGACGATTTGTCCGCCCAGGTGCAGGCGGACGTGGATGCCATTGGCTTTGTCGCCCTGCCCAGCATCGGCGCGGCAAAAGCACTGGCCCTGTCCGATGGTGCGGCGTTGGCCCTGGCTCCCAGTGAGATGACGGTGGCAACAGAAGACTACCCCCTGTCCCGGCGCCTGTACTTTTATTCGGCCAGCGGCAGCGCCCTCAAACCGGTGGTGGCGGAATTCCTGGCGTTTGTGCACAGCGATGCCGGGCAGGCGGTGGTGGCGGAGAGCGGTTATGTCGCCCAGGCACTTTATGCCCTGACTATGAAATCCGAGGATGGCCGCCTGGCGGGGTTGCAGCGGATGAATCTGAATATTCGCTTTCAGGACGGCACCTCGGCCCTGGACAACAAATCCCGCCTGGATGTGGAACGCCTGGCCCATTTCCTGGCCCAGCCTGGACACCGCGACAGCCGCATCACTCTGGTGGGCTTTTCCAATCCGCTGGCAGGTACCGGCCGAGCCACCCTGTCCCGACTGCGGGCGCAAAACGTACGCTGGGCCCTGCGCTCAGAAGGTATCCGCAATCCGATCTCGGCCCTGGCCGGCAACGCGGTGTCCGTGTCAGACCCTGCGAGCCTGAACGCCGACCGCAATCGCCGCGTGGAAATCTGGATTCAGTAAACGAAAAGGGCGGGGCAGGTGCACCACTTCAGCTATACTGAAAAGCAGGCTGACGAAACCGGTGGATTATGTCCCGCTCCAAACCCTTGTCTTCTCTCCCCCCTTCAGCGCAATCCCCCTGCGTGCGTAATTGCTGTCTCGACCAAGAGGATGTCTGCCTGGGCTGTGGCCGTACCCTGGAGGAAATCCGCAACTGGAGCCAATACAGTGCGCAGGAACGCGAGCAGGTACTGGCCGCTGCCCAGCGACGGCGCAAGCACTTCCCCGACTGGACCCGATAATGGTGCCCCTGCGGCGATTAGGCAAATAGGCGCCAGGAAATTACTGTTTTCCAGCATAAGCCGGTACAATAGCGCGCAGTTTTTTTAAGGAGACAAGGTAGATGAAAGCGAAACGGTTATGGGTGTTGTTGTTGTCCCTGTTGGGAACAGCCCCTGCGTGGGCGGCCGGGAGTTTGCAAATGATAGGGGATCCTCTGGCGATTACCGCGGTGGTGCTGTTTGTGGTGGCCTATGGATTCGTGATCGCGGAAGAATTCATCCACATGCGGAAATCCAAGCCGGTGATTCTCGCAGCCGGAGCCATCTGGGTGTTGGTTGCCCTGGTCGCCCGTAATGTGGAAGGCGGCAAAGAGATGCTGGACCACGCCGTGGACCACAACGTTAACGAGTATGCCGCTCTGTTCCTGTTCCTGCTGACCGCCATGATTTACATCAACGCACTGACCGAGCGCAATGTGTTTGAAAAGTTGCGGGCGGTGCTGGTGCAAAAGGGATACAGCTTTCGTACCCTGTTCTGGATCACAGGCTGGCTGGCGTTCTTCATCTCGCCGGTGGCGGATAACCTGACCACCGCGTTGTTGATGGGGGCTGTGGTGATGGCAGTGGGTGCCGACAGTCCACGCTTTGTTTCCCTGGCGTTCGTTAATATTGTGATCGCCGCCAATGCCGGTGGTGCCTTCAGCCCCTTCGGTGATATCACCACCCTGATGGTGTGGCAGAGTGGTAAAGCCGAGTTCCTGCATTTCTTCGCACTGTTCTTGCCCGCCGTGGTGAATTTCCTGGTGCCGGCGGTGTTGATGAATTTTGCGGTGCCCAAGGTCACCCCAACCCCAATCGAAGAAAGTGTGCAGATGAAGCGTGGCGCCCGTCGTATCTGTCTGCTGTTCCTGTGCACCATCGCCACAGCCGTCTCTTTCGAGCAGTTTCTGCATTTGCCGCCGTTCCTGGGCATGATGACCGGATTGGGGTACCTGTTGATCTTCTCCTATTACATCAAAATCACCCAGCATTCGGCAGATGGTCCGGCGGAGTTCAATATTTTCAACAAAGTGGCCCGGGCCGAGTGGGACACACTGCTGTTCTTCTTTGGTGTGATTTTCTGTGTCGGCGGGCTGGGCACCCTGGGCTACCTGTCCGAAGTGTCCCACATCATGTATGACGGCTGGGGTGCCACCACCGCCAACGTCATCGTCGGTGTGTTGTCGGCGTTGGTGGACAACATTCCCGTGATGTTTGCGGTGCTGACCATGAACCCCACCATGAATCTGGACCAGTGGCTGCTGGTGACGCTCACCGCCGGCGTGGGCGGCAGTCTGCTGTCGGTGGGGTCCGCGGCTGGTGTGGCGTTGATGGGACAGTCGAAAGGGGTGTACACGTTCTTCAGTCACCTGAAATGGAGCTGGGCGATTGCCCTGGGGTATGCCGCCAGCATCCTCTGCCACATGCTGCTGGCGGATATGTTCTGATTCGTTGCGGATGACGTAATCGGCTGTTTGCAATCAGCTGATAAAGAAGGGTGCCTTGGAGCACCCTTTTTTGTTGGGGGTTATTTGAGATTATTGGCGGTTTGAATGGCCACCGGGACGCAGACTCAGAATACCTTGTCGTGCCCGGCCTGCTTGATGACGGCGGACACCACACTGCGGACGCCTTTTTCCAGCGTCGTCTGCTCGGTGGTTCGGGTGCGCACCGACCAGCTCAGCTTTTCATTGGCGGCGTTGAACAGATTGGTTTCCAGCAGGTATTCGGTGATCTCAACAAAGTCCCCGGGCACATGCTGTCCGCTGCTGCTGTACACCATGTACGTGTCGAAATTCCGGTATAGATTGTCCCCTGGGCCCACCTGCTGGGGTGGCTGGTAGGTCTGGGCTTTCTCCACCCCCCGCAGGCTGCTCACCAGCACTGAAGTAATGCCGTTCTGCGCAACGATGGGGCGCAGGGTATCCCGGTTGATGGTGGTGCTGTCCACAATCCATTGGTGTGAGGGCACCGCCAGAATGCCTTTCTGTTCCAGCTCCTGCACGAATGCCAACTCAAAACCCTTGCGCATGGTCTCCTGGGCGGCCAGGGTGACCACCAGCACCTTGCGCTGCTCCGCTGCCGGCGGGGTATAACCGGGCAGGGTCCAGGCTTCTTCAATCTGGGTGCTGGCGCAGGCCGACAGCATCAGCACTAATGGAAGTAAAATCAATCGGGTAGCTTGGATCATAAAGTCTCTGCCGTTTCGTTCCTGTCAGCTCGGGATGGTAGGCTGGTGCTACCGGTTTGTCGAGTCTCCCCGGTTGGCATTGTCATGATTTGTTCACTGATTTGTCAGAAAAACGCCCCGTAAAGCGCCTAGTCTTCTTGCCAACAGGAGGCTGGATATGATCAAGACCCAAGTCCGTTCCGCGTTCATTTCCGACGTTCATCTTGGTACGTCGGCCTGTCAGGCACAGTATTTGCTGGACTTTCTGAAGACCTGCAGGATGGAGTACCTGTATCTGGTGGGGGACATCATCGATCTGCTGCACATGCGCCGCCGGGTGAACTTCACCCCCCTGCATGAACAGGTGGTGGAGCAGATCATGGCCCTGGCACGACAAGGTACCCGGGTCATTTATATTCCAGGCAATCACGATGCATTAATGCGACGCTTTTGCGGCCAGATGGTGGCGGGCATCGAAATTCATCGTAACCGGGTCCATTATTGCGCCGATGGTCGACGTTTCTTTGTCAGCCACGGGGATGAATTTGACAGCGCACTGCACGCAGGGGTGTTCTGGTATGTGGTGGGGGACCTGTCGCATACGCTACTACTGCGATTGAACACTCTGTTGAACGGCACCCGCCGGCTGTTCAATCTGCCGTACTGGTCTTTGGCGGGTTTTTTGAAAAAGAGAATTGGCAAAGCCAATCAATTTATTCGACGGTTTGAAACCATCGCCGCACGTCAGGCACAAGAACTCAAATACGACGGTTTTATCTGCGGACATATTCATCAGAGCGGAATGCGCCGGATTGACGGTGTGTTGTACTGCAACGATGGAGATTGGGTTGAACATTGCACTGCTCTGGTGGAGACCAATGATGGTCGTTTTGAGCTGGTGCATTGGGCAGACCACAAGGAAGTGTTAGTGAGGGAATCCGATCTAGAAGAGGAATGGGTCGCCATTCCGCAGACCAACTGAGGTATTGAGGATGGAAAAGTCGGTAGCCGCCGTAGTAGAGAAAGTGGGGCACATGGATGCGTTGTATTGCATCCGACTCAATCGCTGGATTCGTGACAACCAGGTGCACCGCTTCTTCAGTGCTATCAGTCGCCTGGGGGATGGGGTGTTCTGGTACAGTCTGATGCTGCTGTTTCCAGTGTTTATGGGTGCAGAAGGGTTCGTGATCACCGCCTTGATGATTCTGATGGCGTCCTGGGGTGTGTATATCTACAAACTCATCAAGAAGCGTTCCATGCGGCCACGGCCTTTTGTCAGTCATCGCTGCATTCGGCAGGGCGCACGTACCCTGGACAGCTACAGTTTTCCTTCCGGCCACACCATGCATGCAGTGGCATTCGGAATTCTGCTGATTTATGCGGTACCGGTACTGGCCATTGTGCTGATTCCCTTTGCGCTCCTGACCGGATTGGCGCGGGTGGTATTGGGGTTACATTATCCCAGTGATGTGTTTATGGGCGCGGTGCTGGGTATGGTGAACGCCGTACTGATGCTGAATTTGTTCGGTTCTTTCCTGCAGTAGCCTGGCAGGGCTCGGTTTGTTGATATAACTCAATGAACCCAAAGCGCTGTCGGCTTATGTTAATAACCAGATGGATTGCGCATCCTGCCAGGCAGTTGTGCACCTATCTATCCCGGTGATAAGGGGAAGCGTCTGCTTCCCCTTTTTTTTGCTTCCCCTTTTTTCGCCGGCTGTGTTTTTGCCGGGTGTTTTCTGGGGGCTATATTCAGGTGGCTCTATTCAGGGGCTGATGTTCTGGGCTCTAGTGGGTCTGGGGTTTGGGCCGCGTTACTTCCTTCGCCACTTCTTCTTTAAATCCGGTCAGGATCTGGCGCAGGCAATCGCTGGGGTCCATCTTTTCGGTTTGCTCGTAGATCTGTGAACTGTACAGGGCAATTTGCGCCAGCAGTTGTCCGAACTGTTTGGGCGAGCCCCCCAGGGCATTGCTGATGGAAACATGCTGTTTGCCATCCACGTCCCACACCCGTACTAACTCCTGAGCGTCGCTGTTCTGGACTTCGGGAGGCACGGGCAGGGTTTTGGGGTGATCGGACCTGGAATTACTGGACATAGCCACTCTCGAATGTATTAAGGATGGTTTTTCAGTGATGGTTGCTTTTCATTATTGGCTATAACGCAGCAGATTGCTAATGAAGCGCTCCAGCTGGTTGAGGGACTGGCAGGGTTCGGCCCAGGTGCAATAGGGCTGGTAGCGCTTCATTTCCGAATCACCGCTGCCCCAGCGTAAACGGCTTTCGGGATTCAGCCAGATCATTTGGCGAGCCCGGTTGTGCACGGCCTGCAACAGGTCGGTGCGGGGGTCACCATAATTGTTGCGGGCGTCTCCCAGCATGATGACGGTGGTGCGATGATCCACCTGATTCAGGCACAGCGTGGTGAACGTATCCAGGGAGCGACCGTAATCAGTGGAACCACCCCCCAGGCGATCCAGGGTCAGGTCAATGGCGGTGTCCAGGTTCTCCCGTTCAAACCAGTCGGTGACTTCCATCAGGTCTGACGAGAAGGCAAAGGCGCGCACGTTGGAGATGACTTCCGTCAGGCTGTAGAGGAACATCAGCAGAAAGCGCGAGTACTGGCTGACGGAACCGCTGACGTCGCAAATGGCCATGACCTTGGGTTTGTCCACGCGTTTGGTTTTCCAGTGGGTTTCCAGCAAGACACCGCTGTAGGGAATGTTATGGCGGATGGTGCTGCGCACATCCAGTTTGCCGCGCTGATACACTTTGCGACGGCGGGAGTGGGTGGCCACTAACCGCTTGGCCAGTTTGCGCACCAGGCTTTGCACATCTTTAAACTCGCGCAGGTTTTCCAGGCTGGTTTCCCGCATCACCGACTCCCGCAGGGCGCGGCTGTCGCCACTGGCCTGCAGCAGGTATTGCCGTTCCACGTAATGCTTGACCTCTTCCCGCAACCGTTCCCGGGCCTGGCGCAATTGCTGGCCCAGGGCGGCCTGGGATGGATCTTCCGCTGTCTCTGCGGCCCACATTTCCTGCTCCAGGGCCTCCAGGCCCATGGCCATCATCATGCGGCGCCCGTACAGGCCTTTCTGGGTGATGACGCGGATGTCGCGCACATTGGCGGCGCTGGCTGCCTGGGCCATGGACTGGGCGATGTCCTGGGGTGTGCCCTGCAACAGCAGCTGACCCAATTCGGACTGGGGCTCGGCACCGGGCTGGAGTGTCGGGTTCAACAGGTTTTGCAGCAGGGAGGCGGGGGGCGGTTCCGGCTTTTGGTTGTCCTCAAACTGTTCAAAATCGTTGAACTGGAAGAACTGATCAAAGCAGGCATCAAACCGGGATTTCTCTTCTTCGGTTTTGGCCAGGGTGACCCCAAGGGCGGTTTTCAGGCGGCGGCGATCCCGGTAACCCACCGCCTGCAGTGCGTGCATGGCATCCAGGGTTTCCGAGGTGGCAATGCGGACGCCGTTACCCCGCAGTGCCTTGACGAAATCCACCATTACCCGATCCATTGGCGCGCGCTCAGGGTTTGAGTAGTCTGTTGAACAGGGTGCGCAGGTCGTCCTTGACGTTGCTGATGTCCTCTTCGTGTTTCAGCAGCACATTGAGGGTGGATTCCACCAGTTCCGGGGTCAGCGCTTCGGCGTGCAAAAGCAGCAGGGTTCGCGCCCAGTCGATGGTTTCGCTGATGGCCGGCTGCTTCTTCAGATCCAGCTTACGGATCTCCTGCACGAAGCCCACCAGTTGTGCCTGCAGATCCGCGCTGATGCCGGGGACCCGGGTCTGGATGATACTGCGTTCCAGGGCGGCGTCCGGGAAGGGAATATACAAATGCAGGCAACGCCGTTTGAGGGCGTCACTGAGCTCCCGGGTGTTGTTGCTGGTCAGGAAGACAATGGGGTGGCGCCGGGCCTTGATGGTGCCGATCTCCGGGATGGAAATCTGGTAATCGGAGAGCATCTCCAGCAGGAAGGATTCGAACTCGTGATCGGCCTTGTCGATCTCGTCAATCAGCAGCACCGTGCCCTGCTCCGCCTGCAGGGCCTGCAACAGCGGGCGCGGTTCCAGAAACTGTTCTGAATAAAAAATATCGCCGAACTCATGCAGGCGGTCGATGGATTCCGCCAGGCCATGGGCACCCTTGAGCAGATCCCCCAGTTTGTCTTTCAGCACCTGGGTATAGAGCAGCTGCTTGCCATACTTCCACTCGTAGAGGGCTTTGGCTTCGTCCAGACCCTCGTAGCACTGCAGGCGGATCAGTTCGTAGTTGAGGTAGTGGGCGGTGGCTTTGGCCAGCTCGGTTTTGCCCACCCCCGGCGGGCCTTCCACCAGCACCGGCTTTTCCAGCTGATAGGCCAGGAACATGGTCATGGCGATGTCGTCGTTACAGATGTAGCCGGATTGGGCAAAGCCGGCCTGGATCTGGTCCACGCTGATGGGTTGGGCGGGGGTGGTCATGGCGTTTGGGTTCTTCTCTGGCGAAACCTCCACCATACCATAAAAGCAGCACGGCCTGCCCACCGAATCCGGATGCGCAGGCCGTGCCTGGGGTTGAGGGCTTGCTTGATCACTCGCTCTGATAGTTCACCAGATATTCCTCGTCATACACCAGCTCCACCCGGCGGTTGTCGCGGTGGTGGGTGGCAGAGGCCGATGGCGCTTCGGCACCCCAGCTGGTTACCTCCAATTGCGCTTGGCTCACCCCTTCCTGCTGCAGCAGGTCCGCCACATACTCTGCCCGCTGCTGGGCCAGGTGCCGGTTGTAGTTGGCGTCCCCCTGGGGATCGGCGTGGCCGTTGATGTGGATCTTCATGTCCGGGTGCGAGGCCAGGAAGCGACCGTGTTCCCGCAGCAGGGTTTCCCCCTGGTCATCCAGTTGCTTCTGGTCAAACCCGAACAGGAACAGGGTTTTGGCCGGACGGGTGTCTTCCACCGTGGGGGCGATCAGTTCCACGGCATCGGTCGTCTCCGGGTCGTCTGCCATCAATTCCGGGGGCAGGTCCGGCAGGGGTTCCAGCTCGGCCTGGGCCAGCGGCTCGGGCAGGGGGGTGGGGTCGGTGATGACCGCGACGGTTTCCGGAACCGGATGGCGAACCGGTTCCTGGCTGGGGGTATAGGCGGTGTCCGGTGTGGGTTTATGGCTGCTGCAGGCGGTGGTGACCAATAAAGTGGAAGACAGCAATACGATGGCGGACGTCAGTTGCAGTGGTTTCATGTTCATCTCCTGATGGGCTGTGTTGGTTACAGGATTCATTAAACACAGCAAAGCGGGCGATTCCCGGCTGAAAAAGCTCTGCATTGATGAACAATTATGATGAAAAATGGCAACCGGGTCGCAGCTCTCCGGTTTCGGTTTGCGGGCGGCTGATTTAATATGGAGCCCTCGGTTGATCATCGCGTAAACAATAGGAGTGGTATGAAAACGATAAAGACAATGACCGTTACGGCCATGGGAACTCTGCTGCTGGCGGGTTGCAGCTGGGTGGACCTGGACCCGAAAGCGGAGAACGTATTACTGTTGAAACCTTTCCAGACCAAGCAGTGCGAGCAGATTCGTCGCACCACCAGTCAGGTGTTGGACAAGGTGTGGTTTGTGAACCGCAATCAGGAAAAAATGGCGGACGAGCTGGCCACGCTGGCCCGTAATACGGCGGTGGAAATCGGCGGCAACGCCGTGGTGGCGGATTCTGAAATCAGTGAGGGCAAGCAGGCCTTCATCATCCTGAACTGCCCTCACTTACGCTAAACGGATTAAGCGCTTTTCAATTGGGAAGCGATGCGGTCGCGGGCGAGTTGGGCCAGTTCCAGCTCGTCCAGATCCGTTGAATCGATGGGCTCGTGAATCACGATTTCCACCACCCCGGGCATGAGGTTCAGGGTCTTGGTGGGCAAAATCCTGCCGGAGCCGTTGATGGTGACGGGCAGAATGGGCAAGCCCAGCTCCTTGGCCAGCTTGAAGGCGCCACGCTTGAACGGCAGCATCTGGCGGCGGTCGCTGCGGGTTCCCTCCGGAAAGAAAAAGATGGAGGTGCCGTCCCGGATTTCAGCTTTGGCGTTTTCGATGGAGGCTTTGGCCTTGCGCGGGTCGGAGCGGTCCACAAATACGTGTCCCAGCTTTTCACAGGCGATGCCCAGCGCCGGCACCTTGCGCAGTTCCTGTTTCATCACCCAGCGAAAATCAATGCCCAGCCAGCCGTACACTGCCAGAATATCGAAATGACTGCGGTGGTTGGCCACGATTACGTAGGACTGCGTGGGGTCCACCTGTTCCCGCCCGCTGACCCGTACCCGTGACAGGGAGCCCAGGGCATTGATGCGGGCCCAGAGCACCGGCAGTGAGCGTGCCAGAGTGTTCAGGCCCAGGGCCATGAACACCACCACCATGGCGCCGATCAGATTGGTGCTAAAAACAAGAATGGGCAGAAAAATCAGTAGTTTATAGGGTTGATACAGAAGAAACCCCAGCTGCTTTTCCAGGCTTGAGAAGGCGTTATTGGATGACGTGTGCAAGAGACTACCCGGTGTCTGTGTGCTTGGATGAATGACATACAATTGTAATGGAAATGTGATAACCGCCAAACACCAGAGTATTTCTGATTGTTTCCGCTGGTGGCTGAGGCGCCGTCAAAGACATCCCCCACAGGTCTGGACCCGGTACGGTGGCTTTTGGATAATGGCGGGGACATTTTCCAGGCCGGACCCCATGAATACCAAAACCCTGATTGTTTTCCTTCTGCCTTTTGCAGTTGCTGCCTGCCAGTCTTCCCATCCGGAGTGTGAATGGCTGCCGGAGGACTCGCTGGTGGGCAACGCCGGTTGTATGATCATTCAAGACAGCCGTCTGCTGATGGTGCAACAGCGCAGCAGTGGCCATTGGTCCATGCCCGGTGGTACCGCCGAATCCGGTGAGCGCGCCGTCTGCACCGCGCAGCGGGAAACCCAGGAGGAAACCGGGCTGGCGGTGCGACCGACCTATCGGATCATCACCTTGCAGAATGGCTTCCATGTGTATCGTTGTGAGGCGGACACCAGCCTGGCGTCATCAGCCGAAGACAGGCTGGAAATTCAGGGCTGGGGCTGGTTCGATGAGGCGGAGCGCCAGACCATTCCCTGGCGTTTTGAGCGCCAGCATGGGCTGATTGATCAGTTGGTGCGGGAGCAATTGCAGCGGGATCAACCGGTGGCGGACCTTCCCTAGTCCGCCGCGGCTGTTGTTCGGATTTGAATTGGTCTTGAACCGGCCTTGAACTAAAGCTTCATGCAGTTGGCGTAGTAGGTGGTGGTGGCAGGCCAGTCGCTGAACACACCCAATACCCCCACATCCTGGGCCAGAACATGCAGTACCTGCATGGTGTCGCCGTCGTTATTGATGACGTCGCGAATGGACTGATGGTACCAGCCGCCACCGTTGGCCAGTGGGCCGTCCCGTTCCAGGGTCCAGGTGATGATGTTCAGGCCGGCAGCCTTGGCATTGATGGCGTATTCCGAGGGCACAATGCGGTTGTCGCTGTCCAGGGTCAACAAGGCCCACAGCGGCGGGGCAACAATGTTCACGCCCTGGCTTTTCAGTGCTTCCATGCCAGCCAGGCTGGGTTCGAACGCGGCATCTTCGTACATGCGTGCATCCAGGAATACCGCCTGCTTACCGAAGGCGGGCTCCTGGGCAATCCAGTATTTCACATCCTCCAGGTTGAAGGATTGAGCCCATACGTGCTTGGGCTTGATGCCGGCGGCTTTGTATTCGTCAATCATCTGCTGGGCATAGTCCTGCTGGCTGTAATCGCCCTTAAAGGGCATGGCCACACTGGGGGACTTCAACTCCGGCGTGAACTTGGCACCCAGGCTTTTGATCAGCTCGATACTTTCGGCGTGGGTCACCAGCGTACCGCAGGTGGCGTACAGATCCGTGCGCCAGTCCGCCGTTCCCCCCATGTATTGCTCCGGGGTGGTGGCGCTGGTGTCGGCGGCGTCCATCTTGCCGCACAGGCTTTTGAACTCGGCCAGGGTAATGTCGCTGGTGCAGCAGCTGGCCTGGGCCGGGGTGCCATTGATGGGGTCAGCGGGGGTGAACGGCACGCTGCATTTGGCGGCCAGTTCAGGGATGCCCAGGATGTTGGTGGTGGTGTGCAGGTCGCACTGGGAGTGCCGGCACACCAGCTGTTTGTCCTGGGTGAAGGTGACATCACACTCGATGATGCCGGCACCCATCACCGCGGCCGCTTCATAGGATTCTTTGGTGTGCTCCGGAAACTGCAGGGCGGCACCGCGGTGGCCGATGGAAAAATCGGTTTTGTAGAAGGGGCCTTTCTCACACTGCTGCAGGGCCTGTTTCAGCTGGCCTTCGTCCATGTCGTTGACCAGGTAGGATGGGCGCGGGCCTAACTGCACTGATTGGCCTTTCAGGTGTTTGAACAGCCAGTGTCCATGAGGGTGGCCAGGTTTGGCATCCTGTTTGTGATTGCCGGCCATGGCGGTGCCCGTCAGCAAGGCTAACAGGGCCGCACAGAGAGTGATCGTGATGGTTCGCATGGGTGTAATCTCCGGAGTTCAGTTTAAACCAGAATGATTTAGGTTGTAGCGGAGAAAACAGCCTAGCGTCTGTTTATTGCGATGCCGTGCCGATGCAGTGACAGCTCAATGACAGACCGGTGACGGGAATAAATTGATGGAACCACTCACTCAGGACGCTTCCGTCTGACCTTTGATTACGGTGGGGCCGGCACCGGCTTCCACTTGCTCCTGCAAGGACTGCTGCAGGCCCAGCAAAAACGCCAACTCTGCTGCGACAAACAGCGGGCCGATGGCCAGGCCCATCACATCGTCGAAGAAGGCGGGTTTGCGCCGTTCATAGATGTGGCCGATGAACTGGATGATCCAGCCCACCACAAACAGGCCAACGCCGGCGCTCAGCCAGACAGCGGTGGGCTGGGCGGCGGTGAGGGTGGCGATCCACAGGCACAGACCCAGGAACAATGCCATGGCGATGCCGAGGGGGCGATCCAGTTTCAGGTAGTACACGCTGGTGGCGATCACCACCAGCAGGGCAGGAGTGAGGTGGATGCCCAACAGGCTGAATTGAGGGCGGGATAAGAGGATAGCCACCGCCAGCACAATCATGGGGATGCCCACAAAGTGGGTCATGATGTTGCGTTTGTCCCGGTGGTACTCGGCGTACTGGATCAGCTGTTGCTGCAGCGTTTTCATGTGGGATGCCCTCGATAATTGTTCTAGTGTATTTAGGTGCACATAGTTGCTCTATTGTAGGCAGTTTGCTGGCACGCAGACTGTCATCTGCCCGACATTGGCGGCAGGTTTCCCCGTTTTTGCAGGCCCGCCAGGTCCAGTATTTCGATGCCACCATAGACCAGCCGCAGCAATCCGGAGGCCTCCAGGTCCTTCAGGATCTGGTTGGTGGTCTGGCGCGAAATCGACAGCATCCGCCCCAACTGCTCCTGCTGCAGGTGGATGGTCTGGGGGGTGTCGGTGGTGCGGTTGCCATAGCCCTCTGCCATCATCACCAGGCGCCGGATCAGGCGCTGGGGCGCAGGCAGCAGGGCATAGTCCTCGATAGCGTAGAAGGTAAAACGGAGTTTCTGCGACAGCAACTGCCCGAAGCAGCGCCAATAGGCAGGAGCTTGCTGCAGCAGGGATTCCAGTGCCGGTTGTGGCACATGCAACAACCGGCATGGGGTCTCGGCGATGGCATCGTGGGTGCGGGGCTGGCCGTCCACCAGGGACACCTCACCGATCCAGTTGGGCGGGTCAATGAAGGTGAGAATGGCTTCTTTGCCTTCCTCGTTGACCATGCTGATGCGCAGGGCGCCTTCGATCATGGCATAGAGGCCGCAGGCAGGGTCGCCACGTCGAAACAGGGTTTCACCCCGCTGCAGGTGAAACTCCCGGCCGTGATGGATGAGTGCTTCCTGCAGCGGGGCGGGGATACGACTGAACCAGAGCCCTTCGTTGAGGAGCGTGGTGATTGAAGGATCCAAAGCGGGATGCGGCATGGCGTAGAGAGTACTCCACTGTCTAAGGGAAGCCAATACGTTCAGGGGTGGGCCTGGAGCCACTCTGTAAAGCGCTGCAACACCACTTGGGTTTCCTGCAGCAATTGGTGCTGCAGGGCGGTGACCTGGCCGATGTCCTTGGCTTTCGCGGCACTTTCCATGGCGGCGGTCAATTGCTCCACTTGGCCGGCCCGGATCTGGCCGGCGCTGCCCTTGAGGGTGTGGGCGATGAAGCCGACCTTGGTCACATTCTGTTCCGCCACCGCGGTGGACAGCTCGTCCAGCTGTTGCGGAACCCGCTCGCAAAAGGACTCCAGCAGGGTCTTCAACCGCTCCGGCCGCTGCCTGACCATGGCCAACGCGCCACTTTCGTTCCACACCATGCTGCCGGACACCACCTCCGTCGCCGCGGGCTCCTGAGGGCTTTGGCCCAGCACCCAGGTGCGCAGCTTGTCCAGCAAGCTGTCGGCGGAGATGGGCTTGCTGAGGTAATCGTTCATGCCGGCTTCCAGGCATTTCTCCCGGTCACCTTTCATGGCATTGGCGGTCATGGCGATGATGGGGATGGCCTTGTAGTGCTCTCCGGCGGCCCCCGCACGGATGCGGCGGGTGGTTTCGTATCCGTCCAGTTCCGGCATCTGGCAATCCATCAGGATCAGGGTGAAGGGGGGGCTGTCTGCGTCGCTGCCCAGGTGTTCCAGTGCCTCCACACCATTGCCGGCCACCGTGGCGTTCAGGCCCTGCTCACCGAGAATCATGTTGGCCACTTCCACATTGATGGCATTGTCCTCCACCAGCAGGATGCGGGTGGCCTCCGGCCAGGTGATATCCGCCGGCGCCGGCGACTCAGCACGGATTGAGCGCAGGGTGTGGCGGGTGATCAGCGGTTGGGGCTGGGCATGTTCCCGGGCCGCAATCACTGACAGGGCCGTGAGCAGGTCCTCGGTGGTGACCGGTTTGGGAAAATAGGCGCAGAATCCCAGATCCTCGAAATAACGGGCATCGCCACGATGGGCCATGCTGGTCATCATCACCAGCTGGATGGACTGCAGGTGTGGGTCCGCTTTCAGGGCACGGGCCAACTGGGCACCGCTCATGCCCGGCATGCTCATGTCCAGGATTGCAATGTCAAACGGACGCTCCCGCTGCGGTGCGGTCAGGCGTTCCTGATGACCGAGCTCCTGATGACAGAGTTCCTGATGACAGAGTTCCTGATGACAGAGTTCTAGGGCACGCTGGCCGTTCTCCGCGCAACGGACCTCTACGCCCCAGTGGGTCAGTTGGTCGTGCAGGGCTTCCAGATTGGTGGCATTGTCGTCCACCAACAGTACTTTGAGTTGGCTGGTGTCGATGTCCGGCAGCACTGGCTGTGACTGCTCACTGGTGCCCAGTTGGAGACTGAGGAAGAAGCAACTGCCCTGGCCCGGCTCGCTTTCCAGGTGGATGTCCCCACCCATCATATTGGCCAGTTGCTTGCAGATGGCGAGCCCCAGGCCGGTGCCCCCATACTGCCGTGTGGTGCTGGCATCCACCTGGGTGAACGGGGAGAACAGGATGCTCTGTTTGTCTTTGGGAATACCGATCCCGGTGTCCCGTACGCTGGCTTCAAAACGCAGCGCATTGCCTTCCGGCTGCAGGCGGCAACGGATGATGATTTCCCCGTCGTGGGTGAATTTGATGGCGTTGCTCACCAGGTTGGTAAAGATCTGACGGATACGACTGGCGTCTCCCTGAACCATGCTGTTGTCGATGCCGGTGAGGTCCAGGATCAACTCCAGGCCCTTCTCCTGGGCCTTGATCGCCATGGTTTCACAGAAATCCCCCAGCATGGCACGCAGATCAAAGTCCAGGATCTCGATGTCCAGTTTGCCAGCGTCCACCTTGGAAAAATCCAGGATGTCGTTGATCAGCAAGAGCAGGGATTCGGCGCTGGACTGGGCCAGTTTGAGGCGCCGCATCTGGTTGCTGTTCAGCTGGGTTTTTTGCAGCAGGTTCAACATCCCCAGGACCCCGTTCATGGGAGTGCGGATCTCGTGGCTCATGGTGGCCAGGAATTCACTTTTGGCGCGGGCCGCCTGCTCGGCCGCTTCCTTGGCCTGGGTCAGGTCCTGTTCCGCCTGGGCGCGGGCCTGCTGGTGACGATAGCTTTCCATGAGCTGGCCGATGGTGGTGAGCAGCGGGGCCAGCCATTGCACCATATCCTGGTTGTAACCCGCCGGTCGATTGGCCAGCCCGATCATGGCGACGCCTCGTTGCTGATTCTTGATGGGAATGCCGAGGAACGATTGCAAAGGCGGGTGGGCGTCGGGGGTGCCGTTGCCGCGGGGGTCGGTTTGCGGGCTGTTGGATATCAGCGGTTGCAGGCTGGTGAAGGTCTGCCCGATGAGGGAATCAGGATCACGGAATACCATATCTTTGGTAAAAAAGCGTTCATAAAACCCATTGGGGTCCTGGGTTGAGTCGCTGTACATGGAGCGGACACGGAGCGAAGGCTGTCTCTGTTCGTCGTACTGAATCTCGCCGATAAAGCCCTGGTGGCTTTGGGTCAGGGCGAGCAGGTTCTTCAGCAAACTGTCGGCCGCTTCGGTGAGGCTTTCATTGGTGATGAAGGCCGCCTGCGCGCGCCCGATGGCCTGCAGCAGTGCCATCTGCTGTTCCAGTTCCTGGTGGGTCTGGGACAGCTGGCGTTCGTTGAGTTTGCGCTCCGAGATGTCCTGCAGGGAGCCGTACAAACGCACGCACTGGCCGTTTCTGTGCTCTCCCTGGCCGATGCTGTTAACCCAGACTTCGTTGCCCTCGGCGGTGATCAGTTTGGCTTCCAGTTTCCAGGGCAGCTGTTGTTCCACGCACCGCTCGATAGCCCGCTCCATGGCTTCACGGTGGAGACCTGCTTCGAAAAATTCCAGGGAGCGCTCCAGCGAGGGCACGTAATCCGGCTCCACCTCCTGGATGTTCTTGGTCATGGGGGACCAGTACAGGGTGCCGGTTTCCAGGTTGGCTTCCCAGGCGCCAATGCGGGCCAGCTGGCTCATGTGTTCCAAGGACTTTTGTTGCGAGGTGGAAAGGGCCACCAGTGTCTTCAGCCGTTGGTTGTCGGACTGACGTCGCGCATAGAGCTGGCTCAGCGCGACCATCGCGGCCACCAGCAGCAGCCCGATGATCGCCATGGTGCTGCGCAGGATCAACGCGTTGTCGGCCTGTGCCGGCCAACCTTGTACGGGCACCGCCGCCATCTGCCAATAGCCAGAGGGCAGGGTCACTTCTGCCAACACCGGCTCCTGGTCGAAGAGGGCGGGATCACCGAAAAACACCTCGCCGCTGGCGCCCAGGCCATCCTTGCCTCGGATGGCGATGCGATAGGGGGAATCTTCCTGCAGCAGGCCTGCGTCCCGATACAGGCGGTCGGCGTCGATCACCGTGGAAATCAGCCCCCAGAAGCGCTGCTCTCCACTTTCTTCGACAATTATGGGGATGCGGCCGATGATGCCGGTGCCGCCCTGGACCAGTTGCAGGGGGCCGGCGATCACCATGTCGTTGCTGCTCTTGGCGGCCAGCGCGGCCTGCCGTTGTTGCGGATTTCTGGCCAGGTTCAGGCCAATGGCCCCTTCGTTGCCCTCCAGGGGGTGCATCAAGCGGATCACCATATCCGGTGCCCCGCCAATGTTCTTCAGCTGGTTGTCGGTGTCGAAAAGGGGTTTGGCAAAGGCGGCAAAACGCGCCTGATCCAGGTCCGGCTCCACCTTGATGGCGGCCACAAGGCCCTGCACGGTCTTCAGGTTGGAACTCAGCTCACCTTCCAATCTGGCCCTTAACAAGCTGACATCACTCAGGATTTTATTCCGCAGCTGCTCGTTGTAGGTCTGGAAGTTGAGGTGGTCGATGAACAGACAGGCTGCTGAGATCACCAGCAGAGCCGTGGTCGGCACCAGCCACAGGTAGAATTTCGCGTACTTGCTCAGAACGGGCACCTCGATCCTTGGCGAACAGTCCTTTTATTTATAGATCAAGGGGGCCGTTTTGTCCGCCATCGCAGGATTGGGGGGAGGTGGCCTAAGCCCTTGAATGGTCGCCAGAATCCTCCGCCGTCAAAGATCCGCAGGGGGCTTCAGGGCCACCAGCTCCGGCCGCCCGAACAGGGCCCGGGTTACGGCCCGGGTCAACAGGGTCGAGGGCAGTCCCCGAATGCGTCGGGAGGCCTCCACATAGGCCGGACCATTGCGAATGATGCCGGGGGTCATGGGTTCCGCCAGGCTCAGCATGCGGCGGCCGGTGGCAAACAGCAACTTTTCCCGGCGACCGTACTGGAAGCCGAAATCCTCCCGCAGGCGCACCGGCAGGGAGGCGGCGGTGGCAATCTTGAGCCAGGCCATGGCCGGTGTCAGGGTGAAGTGCAGGGGTTCAAACAGAAAACCGGTCAACTCCCGGGTGGCGGGGGTGACGGTGAGCTGGTCGGAATTCCACATGGACCGGTTGTATTCCATAAAGGCGTCCCAGTCCGGGGGCAGGATGTGGTCTGGAATGCCGAACATGTAGGCGAACAGGCGGGTTTCCTCGTAAAAGCGGTTCTTTTCCTCCCGGGTCAGGGGGCGGCGGAACAGCTCGTACATCATCACCGTGGTATCCCACAGGGTGGCGTGAACCCAGAGCATGGCGTGGGCCTCATTGGCCTGGTAATGGCTGCCTTTGCCGAACGCCCCGGCGTCGTAATGCATGTCGCCTTGGATGCGGCTGTGAATATTGTGCACGGCACGGGCGTATTTGGTGGCCTGGTCCAGGTTGCCATAGACAATGGACAGTACCGAGGTGAAGGTGCGTTTGGCCCGGCCCAGTGGGTCTGCCCGGGTCTTGGAGTGCTCATCCACCCCCTGGGTCACCCAGGGGTGGGCAATCTGCAACAGCAGGGCGCGCCCGGCGCCGTGGGCACCGAACAGGGCATGGCGGGACAACCGCCACATCATGGAATCCGGGCCGAACAGGCCCACCTGGGGATCTTTCACCTTGGAAGAGGCCAGCGCCAGCTGGGCTTCAAACATATCGCGCGAAATGGCAAGTTGCTGCATAACTTCAGACACCGACTACTACTGAACAACCTATAAACAGTTTAGTATTGTCTTCAAACGATTGAAAATGATCGTTGGCCTTGGACGACAGAAAATGGGATCACCGGTTGCCTAACTGGATTTTGAATTCTGTTTACTGGCCTGCGAAAAACTGCAACAGTTGACGCCTAATGTATGGCGTTTAACGGATACCGAAGCGCACCATTCCCAATGGAGGTCTGTTGTGATGGAAATCAGCCGTTGGTTGCCCCCCGAGCCCAACACCCAAACCGGTGCCGAACGACGGGTGGGGGTAGAGCTGGAGTTTGCCGGGCTGGAACCGGCCCAAATCATTGCCTCTGTGCAGAACCAATTCGGCGGTAAACTGCAGCGCCGCAGCAGTTTCGAGTTTTTTCTGCAGGACACCACTTTGGGCAAGTTTGGCATTGAGCTGGATGCCGCCTACATAAAGTCCCTGGGGGCGCTGATGGAGGAGAGCGGCGATCTGGAGGATGAATTCTCCATCGAGGCTGTCGCCACCGAGCTGCTGACCAAGGCGGCGGAGCAATTTGTTCCCTGGGAACTGGTGACGCCGCCGGTGCCGATGTCGCGCTTGCCGGAGGTGCAGCAACTGTTCACCCTTTTGCGTCAAGCCGGCGCCCTGGGCACCCGCAACAGCATCCGCTATGCTTTTGGCCTGCATCTGAATCCGGAGTTGCCCAATACCGACATCGCCACCATTCTGGCCTACCTGCGGGCCTATCTCTGTCTGTACGACTGGATTGCGGATCAGGATCAGATAGACCTTACCCGCAAGCTCACCAATTACATCAAGCATTTCAGTAAGGAGTACATTCAGCTGGTGGTGGACTGGGATTACCGGCCCGACCTGTCTCAGTTGATTGACGACTACATTGATCACAACCCCACCCGTAACCGCAGCATGGACATGCTGCCGCTGTTCACCTTTCTGGATGAACCCCGGGTGCGTAACCGGTTGGATGACGCCCGCATCAAGTCCCGGCCCACTCTGCATTACCGCTTACCCAATTGCGATATTGATAATCCGCAGTGGAATCTGGATCAGCCCTGGCAGAATTGGCTGCAGGTGGAGCGACTGGCGGTTGCGCCGCAGCGGTTGCAGCACTTTTGCGCCCGCTATGGGGAATATCTGGATTCCTTTTTTACCACGCCGTTTGATACGGAGTGGTTGAACACCTCCCGTCGCCTGTTACAGGAGGGGTAACTATCCAAGCACCCGCGCCTCCCCCCATGGATCATGTTCCGGTTGATTCCCCTCTGATTGCAGTCACCGGACCCCACAAACGCTTTCCTTTTGCCTGGTGGGCCACCCGTTTTATGTTGGGGCTGATGGGTTTGAAGTCCGTCTACGTGACAGCGCGCACCGGCATGCCGCCAATGCCGGTGCACGGCATTGTCATCGGTGGTGGTGATGACATTGAACCGGATCACTACGGTGGTGAATGGCACCCACGACGTCGTTACGATGTGGAACGGGATCGCTTTGAAATCGCCATGATCCAACAGGCTTTGGAAGCCAACCTGCCCATGATCGGCATCTGCCGCGGAGCGCAGCTGATTAATGTGGTGTGTGGCGGTTCTTTGCATCAGGACATCCGGCCCCTGCGCCGGGTGACGCCCAATCGACGCAGCATCCGGCCGGTGAAATGGGTGGACCTGGAGGCCAGCGGGCGTTTGGTGGCTGGCTTGCAGCGGCCGTCGATACGGGTGAACAGCCTGCACGAACAGGCCATCGAGCGCATCGGTGAAGGTTTGTCAGTGGTGGGGCGGGATCGGGACGGCTTTGTGCAGGCCATCGAAGGCCGCTATGGTTTTCTGCTGGGATTGCAATGGCATCCGGAATACCTGCCTTATCTGACGGCACAACGACGCCTGTTTGCCCTGTTTGCGCAGGCGGTGCGTCGCAACGATGCCCATCTGCAGCTGCGTGATCCGGTGTTGTCGTGAGCAGCTATCTGGTGTTGTTTGGCAGCGCGTTTCTGGCAGCCACGCTGTTGCCGTTTTATTCCGAAGTGGTGTTGGTGACACTGTTGCTGGACGGCATGAATGTGTGGGCGCTGTGGGCGGCGGCCACCCTGGGCAATACGCTGGGGGCCTGGGTGAACTGGGTCATGGGGCGCTACCTGCTGCACTTTGAAAACCGGCGCTGGTTTCCGTTCAAGGCGGATTCCCTGCATCGGGCCCAGGCCTGGTTTCAACGCTATGGCAGCTGGAGTTTGTTGCTGGCCTGGTTGCCGGTGGGTGGAGACGCCCTGACCTTCATTGCCGGTGTCATGAAAGTCCGCTGGTGGGTGTTGCTGCTGCTTTGCGGCATTGGCAAAGGCGCCCGCTATGCGGTGGTGATCTGGCTTACCCTGGCCACCGGGGAATGGGTTGGCCACCAATGACAAGTGATCTGTCCCACCTGCCCCTGATACCTCTGCTTTCCCCGCTGTCATAATCCTGTTCACTATTCTAATAATGACTCAGAGGGAAACCCTATGACTGCAGCTGCGAAACGGCCGGAAACCCTGGACGTCATGGACGTGGGCATCAAAGTCCGGCGCATGGATTTCGAATTCAGCGATGACACCCCTGACTATTGGTATGACCAGGACCCACTTTTGACCCTGTTTCTGACAGCGCTGTCGGCCACCTTTCCGGAAGGGGAAAAACAGTTCATCCAGAGTGTGCGCAATTTTCAGGACCAGATCACGGACCCCGAACTGAGAAAGCAGATTCGTGCTTTCATTGGTCAGGAAGCCCATCACTCAAAAGAGCATGACGCCCTGAACGACTTGATGAAGCGCAAGGGCTTTCCGGTCCTGAGGATCGAAAAACGCATGACCAAAATGGCGCAATGGATGCGGGATAACTGGTCGGAAGAACGGCAGTTGGCCAACACGGTGTGTGCGGAACACATTACGGCCATCATGGCGGATTTCTTCATGACCAAGTCGCCACAGGAACTGGAGAAGCTGGCTCCGCAGGTGCGCAAGATCTGGGCCTGGCATGTGATTGAGGAAACTGAACACAAGGCGGTGGCATTCGATGTGTACCAAGAGGTGGTGAACGATCAATGGCTGCGGCGTTCCCAGATGTTGTTGCTGACCGTTTTGTTTGTGGCGGAAACCGCTGCCAGTACCACCCAGTTGTTACAGGCCTCGAACCAGATGCGCAACTGGAAAATGTGGTTAAAGGGAAGCCGCTATTTTCTGGGTCGCAAAGGCATGGTGTGGAAACTGCTGCCGGAGTACCTGGATTTTTACAAAAAAGACTTTCATCCCTGGCAGCATCAACGGCTGGCAGAATTACGCGCCCTCAAAAGCCAGTATCTGGAAGAGGGGGAGCGTTAAGCGCGCTCAGTCTGGCATACGCTTTGCTATCCCTCTTTTTGTGTGCAACACATGCGACAAAATTTTTGGAGGAGCGTAATCATGTTTGAACATAAAAACCTGGATGGGGCCACTCATCGCGTACTGCCGGCCATCGAAGCCTTTATCAACGAAGAAGTGTTGGAAACCCGCGAGCCGAAGAACGGTTTGCCGGTGGACGCTGCTGGACGTCATCAGCATGGCGTGGCAGGTGAAACCCTGGTGGAGCGGTTCCTGCCGCCGGAAACCGTGGGCAATGCCTGGTCCTATGATCCGCATACGCCCTGGTGGGTGGTGGTGGTGAATCCGCCCCATGCCGGCATCGTGGCGGATTTCAGTAAGGCCAAGGGTGGTCTCTACCGACACAAATGGGTGACGGAGCGCAATGTGGTGGCCTATGCCGAAGGCGGTGAAGAGATCGTGCTGGACGGCACGGACTATGTGACGAGCCGGGCCAGCGATGGCCAGGAGCTGCGGGCAGCCAGCCTGATGAAACTGCGCGGTGCCTATTACACTGCTTAAATCACTGTTCACCTTGCTGTTTATCCCTGCTGTTCAACCCAACAGGAATTCGTAGGCTTCCCGCAGCAGTTCGCGTTCCAGTGGGGTGAACAGCCAGCTTTCCGGCAGTCCGATCCACTGGCTGCCGGCGGGCGCAGGGAAAGGGTCCGGTCCGGTGGCTGCAGCCATATAGACCGGAATGACCTCGCCCGGCGCCTCGATCCAGCAACGGAATTCCGGCACCAGCTCCAACTGACTTTCTTTCAGGCCAAGATAACTGCGCAGTGTCTGCAGTGATGCAATGGGGTGTTCGCTGGGGGCGGTGTTGCCGGCCGGAGGTGTGGTCAGCTCAACCAGTTTGGGCAGTGGAGTGGGGCCGCACAGGTAATCCCGAAAATTCAGGAAACGCAAACGCGCGCTGGTGCGGTGCAGGTGAATGACAATGTACCGGATCATAGGGAGCCCTTTAGGGTGCTTTACTCATGTTGTAGCGGTATTAGGTGGGGCTGGCGGGTTCGAGTGGCTTGTTGGGTCCGCACGGGCTGCTTGTGACAAAGCCGACGTCGAGCACAATGTTCCAGTGGTGTTTACGACAAAATGGGCGTTCCCCCCTGCAGGCTGAGGGTCTCAGGGTCGTAACCGGCCCCCACGTGCGAGGCCAATGCAATCACTTTGCCAATGGGGCCGGCACCAGGAGGGCCGCTACTGATCGCTCACCCAGCGATTGCGGCCGCGGTGTTTGGCTTGGTACAAGGCGGCGTCAGCCCTGCTGACCAGGGTGCCGGGGTTGGATTCCTGTTGTCTGGGGCGGGTGGCCACACCGACACTGACACTGATATGAAACGGGCGCTCGTCCCACGTCAGCTCTTCGCTGGCCACGCGGTTGACGATTTTTTCCGCCACGTTCTCCGCTCCCTTTAATGGGGTGTCCGCCAGCAGGATGGCAAACTCTTCGCCGCCGTAACGGGCGATCAGGTCAGTGGGTCGATGCAGGCTGTTTTCCAGCACCCGGGCGAACACCTTCAGTACATGGTCGCCGCAGACATGGCCCCGGGTATCGTTGATCTGCTTGAAATGATCAATGTCCACCAGCAACAGTGACAAGGGCTGTTGATTGCGTTGTGACTGATTCCAGTATTCGTCCAGTTTGATGTCGAACAGGCGTCGATTGTACAGCCCGGTGAGGCTGTCCTTGCTGCTCAACATGGCCAGCTCGCGGTTGGAGCGTTCCAGTTCCTGCAGTGTGCGTTCCAGGTCCGCGGTGCGCTCTTCCACCAGCAATTCCAGGTTTTCCCGGTGACGAATCTCGATCTTGAGTTTGTCCTCTTTCGCCTGGTTGGCTTCAATTTCCCGCTGCAGGGCCAGCTCCTGGGCCACCAGCTTTTCATTGCGCTCCTGGTTCGCCTGCTCCAGTGCCATTTCTTTCGCTTCGCGTTCCTGATTGATGCGGAAAGACAGGGCAAACGAGAAAATCAGAATCTCGATGCTGATGCCGATGCGCAAGCCATAAACGGCCATAAACTCGTTGTAAATAAGACCGGTTTTGGCCGCCGTGAACGTGATCAGGAAGAACAGCAACAGGGTCCAGCCCGCCAATACAATCTGCGCCGAGCGCGAGCCTTCCATCGCCAGGCGGATGATGGAACTCACCGCCATCGAGGTTGCCAATATGGTATTGATGATGAGCAGGTAGATGGCCGTCTGGTAATCGGTCACCCAGAACAGCAAGCAGTACATTGCATGCATGCCCAGCAGTATCTTGTAGATCAGCCAGTGCTTGGGTACCAGGCGTGGCAGCTGCAACAGCTCGCGAAAAAACAGGGCGATGGACAGAAAAATGTAGAGCGAAATCAGGATCGGCAGGAAGTGCTGGATGGCGGGGGATTGGGGATAGACCAGCTTGTACAGCATGCCTTGCTGGTACAGGAAGAACGCCAGCATGGCGACAATATACGAAACGTAATACAGGTAGCTTTTGTCTTTGAGAATGGCGAACAGCGCAATACTGTAGGCTGCCATGATAATCAGAAAGCCATTGAAGATGCCATCGATCCAGGAGCGCAAGGTGTTGTAGGTGAGAAACTGTTCCGGGGTGAACAACCGTGCCGGGAGCTCCATCGCTTCGGTATTTTCAATCAGCAGGTACAGGTCATACTGGGCACCACCCCGCAATTGCAGGGGGAAAACAAACATGGGGTGATCCAGCGGCCGTTCCAGATAGGGCCTGCCGTCTCCGGTGCTCCATTGCTGGTGCGGTTGGCCATCCTCCAGCAAGAACACTTGCAGCGAATCCAGGTGGGAGTTGTTGATCTCCAGCAGCCAACCGGAGTCGATGCCGGTCTCGGCGGTCCAGGCCACATGAAACCAGTAGGGTGATGCCTGGTAGCCCAGGCTGATGGCGTCGGATTCTGCGGCTTCCCAATGGGGGGAGCGGGCGATCACGTCAGCCGGCTGGGTTTCATCCTGCAGGGCCGGAGTGAACTGGGTGTAATGTCCCAGTGTTAATGGGGTTATAGCAGCATCCAGGCGCAGACTCTCCTGGGGCTGGGGCGCATGGGGTGTGCTGTGCAGGAGGAAAAACCCAACCAGAAACAACAGTAAAACCAGTCCGCCCAGCAAGCTGCTGCGGGGAAAATAGCGATCCCCGCTCATGGGCAGGTGCTCATCGCGCATGGTTTACTTCCTCATTGTAAGCTGTGCCGCCAAGCCAAGGGCAAATGGTAGTATGCTAACCCCATGGCAAGAGGTTTCTATTGCCACAACGATCAATTAAATTAAGCGATGTCGCCATTCATCGCTCCGATTCGCTCCAACCCTATGTGTATGTTGAAAAATCATGGTTTATCTATTGGCCGCCCTGCTGCTGTGCGGTTTGATGTTCTACCCCCAATATGCCACCCGGCGTATTCTCCGGAAGCATAGCCAGCCCCGCTCGGACTTTCCCGGTACCGGTGGCGAATTCGCGCGGCACTTGCTGGAGCGTTTCTCTATTCACGGCGTGGGTGTGGAGCCAACGGAAGTGGGCGACCATTATGATCCCCGGCAGAAGATGGTGCGCCTGAGCCCCGGGGTTTATGACGGTAAGTCGCTGACCAGCGTGGTGGTGGCGGCCCACGAGGTTGGGCACGCGATCCAGGATCATCGGGGCTCCGGTGGCCTGCGTACCCGGTATCGCCTGGCAGTGGTGGCGCAATGGTTTGCCCGCGGCGCCCAGGCCGCCACAATCTTGTTGCCTTTGGCGACGGTGAATCCGGGCTTGATGCGGCTGGCCCTGGTCATCATCCTGGTGGGGGTGCTGTTGTCGACGCTGGTGCACCTGGTGACCTTGCCGGTGGAATGGGATGCCAGTTTCAACAAAGCGTTGCCCATTCTGCAGGAGGGACAGTATTTGGCGGCGGACGATATGCTGGCGGCACGCAAAATCCTCCAGGCCTGTGCCTTCACCTATGTCAGCGCGTCATTGGGCAGTCTGTTGGGGGCGTTGCGCTGGATCCGGTGGTTGCGCTGATGGGGGCATGGTACGTCTATATTCTGCGTTGTGCGGACGACACGCTTTACACCGGCATTACCACCGATCTGGCCAGACGGGCCCGGGAGCATGGCGAAGGCCGGGCCGGCGCCCGTTATACCCGGGTGCGTCGGCCCGTTCAGCTGGTGTATTCCGAGACGGTGGCCAATCGTTCCGAGGCAGCCCGACGGGAAGCCGCCATCAAAAAATTATCCCGTGCCCAAAAGCTGTTGTTGTTGGAGGCCTGGCAGGTGCCGTCGCAGGAATCCTGATCTGTTTTGCCGGAATCCTGACCTGTTTTACCGGAATATTGTCGGCTTTAACCGTTTCACCGTTTCTTCCAAAGCTTGCATAATGGTGGCTTCCAATGCAGCCAGATAATGAGCAGTAGAATAACCACAATAACAATGATGTACCCATAACTACTCTACCCAATGTTGGGATTAGAGACTCCAAGGACAAGAACTAGAGAGGACAAGAGGACTGCACTATGTATGAATACATGAATTTCTATATCAACGGTCAATGGGTGGCGCCGGCAACGGTCAACAGTCTGGAAGTGATCAACCCGGCCACCGAACAGGCGATGGGGGTGATTTCCCTGGGCAGTAAAGTGGACGTGGACAAGGCGGTCGCTGCGGCCAAGGCAGCGTTTCCCAGCTGGTCCCGCACCACCCGGGAAGAGCGCATGGCGTATCTGGAAGCCATCATCGCCGGTTATCAGAAGCGCATGGGGGATCTGGCCACCGCGATCTCCCAGGAGATGGGCGCCCCCATGTGGTTGGCGAATGCGGCCCAGGCTCCGGCGGCATTGGGGCATTTTATGCAGGCCCTGGAAGTGCTGAAGACCTATGAGTTTGACGAGGTGCGTGGCAACCACCGCCTGCACAAAGAGCCCATCGGCGTATGTGCCCTGATCACGCCCTGGAACTGGCCCATTAACCAGATCGCCTGCAAAGTGGCTCCGGCCCTGGCCACCGGCTGCACCATGGTGTTGAAGCCCAGTGAAGTGGCCCCCATCGATGCCATGATCTTCGCTGAAATTGTGGATGAGGCCGGTTTGCCGCCGGGAGTATTCAATCTGGTTAATGGCGACGGTGCCGGCGTGGGAAGCGCGCTGACCTCCCACCCGGATGTGGATATGGTGTCGTTTACCGGCAGTACCCGGGCGGGGGTGGCCATTGCCAAGACCGCCGCCGATACCGTGAAACGGGTGGCGCAGGAGCTGGGTGGCAAGTCGGCCAACATTATTCTGGATGATGCGGATTTTGAATCTGCGGTGGCCGGTGGTGTGAAGGGCTGCTTCATGAACAGTGGTCAATCCTGCAATGCGCCGACCCGCATGCTGGTGCCAGCCGCGCGATTGGAGGAGGCCACCGCCATCGCCAATGCGGCGGCAGCCACCATTGTGCCCGGAATGCCGGATGCGGAAGGGACGGTCATCGGACCCGTGGCCAGTGAAGTGCAGTATCAGAAGATCCAGGCCCTGCTGCAAAAAGGCATTGAGGAAGGTGCGGAGCTGGTGGTGGGCGGCCCCGGCAAACCGGAAGGACTCAGTACCGGCTACTTTGTACGCCCCACCATCTTCAGCAACGTTAACAATCAGATGACCATCGCCCGCGAAGAAATTTTCGGTCCGGTGTTATCCATTCTCCCGTACGAGGATGAAGAGGACGCCATTGCCATCGCCAATGACACGCCTTACGGATTGTCCGGTTACGTGTCTGGCAGTCAGGAGCGGGCGCTCAAGGTGGCCAGTCGCTTACGCACCGGCAATGTCCATATCAACGGCGCGGAGATTGACTTCTCCTGTCCCTTTGGAGGCTTCAAGCAAAGTGGCAATGGTCGGGAGTGGGGCCGGGAAGGTTTTGAAGAGTATCTGGAAGTTAAAACCGTGTTTGGCGCCGGCTCGGCCTGATGGTTTTTTGCTGATTCGTTCGCTGTTGATTCGTTCTGTGCTGATTTGTCTCACTGATTGGATCTCATAACTCGGGTCTCATAGTTCAGGTCATACCAAGACTGCATACATCTCATCAGACTTCATAACAAGGCGAGCTGTGCTCGCCTTCATTTCCTGCACTAAATTCTATTTTCACTATCGCTATTTGGCCAAAGCTGCTAGTTTCCTGTATACATACCGCATCTGCTTCGACATCATGGAGGCGCACGCATGAGCAGACGGCTGGGTAGCACTTCAGAAAGGACATTTTCATGAAGTGGCTGCTTCGGATAGACGGTCAATATTGGCTGCTCCAGGACGACGGTACGCTGATCAAATTGTCTGCGGCCGAGGTGGAAGCGCTGGGCTCCGATGTTATTCATGTCTCCAGCGCTGCCTCACCCATCGGCGCGGTTGCCCAGGCCGCGACTTCTGCCGCCAGCCCTTCCACGTTGCTTGCGCATATCCATCGGGTGGGGCCGGAACAGCTGCCCGACTCCCGCTTTCAAACACAGCAGCGCCCACAAACCTCCGCGGAATCCAGCTCGCAAGCGGGAACCGATGCCAAGAAAATCATTCCCCCTTTGAACGCCGATGCTGAAATCGCTATCACCATCGAGGATGGTGGCGATGAATACATCAACATGTTTGAAGTGTCGGCGGTGGATCTGTTCGGGCCCACGCTGTACCTGTGGGACAATCAGGAAATCGACATTCTGGTGACCGATTCCCAAGGTGCTACGTTACAGTTCATCACCCAAGTGAACAACGACGGTTTTATTTTCAGTGGCGCGGATCTCTCCGGCCTGGCTCAGGGTGAGATTAACGCCCAGGCTACAGCGCGGGATTTTTATGGCAACCGTATTTCGGCTGTCGACACGGCCATCATCGATACACTGGCTATCATCAACGATGATCTCACACTGAATGGGGGCCTGCTGCTGAATGCAGTGGAAGCGCTCGATGTAGACTTCACCGGCACCACCGCGGAAATCAACCCCGGCCAGACGCTGAACCTGCTGCTCACCGACGGCAACAATCTTACCCAAGCAGCCACCACCACCCTGGCGGGCGATGGCAGTTACCAGATCAGCGCCATGGATCTGAGCGGGCTGGCGGATGGTGTGATTCGTGCCACCCTCACCAGCATGGATATCCCCGGTAATATCGCCGTGGCTGATTTCACTTTTATGAAAGACAGTGTGGCGGTCATCACCGTGCAATTTGACGGCACTCCACCTTATTCCAGCGCTGAGATCGGAGCGGTCACCGTCAGTGGCACGGTCACGGAAATTGAGCCGGGGCGAACGATAGACGTTACCATTACCGATGGCAGCAACACCACCAACGCCACGGCCACTGTGCAGGCCAACGGTACCTGGCAAATTGATCCGTTGGACTTGACCGGCTTCAACGATGGCACTCTCACGGTGAACGCCAGTTCCAGTGATGTCGCCGGTAACCCGGCCGCGGCCTCCAATACGGCAGTTAAGGATACGCTGGCTGCGCTGGATATCGATACGGTAACTGGAATCCCCGGTGTGGATGGCCTGGATATCGATGCCTTGCGCCGGGGTGAGACGGTGAATGTGAAGGGCTCCACAACGGAGGTGGAAGCCGGACAAGCCGTGACGCTGCGGTTCAGTGATGCGCTGGGTAACCAGCAAAGTTTCTCCGCGCTGGTGCAGGGGGACGGGACCTGGTCCACCGATGTGACCATTGCCGACCTGGGACCGTTTGCATCGTGGAACCTGGACGCCAGTGTGAGCGATGTGGCTGGCAATGAAGCCACGGACGCCACACCGACGCTGGATGTGCCCACTACCGTGCAGTTGTCGGAGCAGGCGTTACTGCTATACCCCACTGGATTCAGCGCCCCCAGTACGGTCACCATCAGCGGTTATGATGCGTTGGTGTTCAGTGTCACCCAGGTGCAATTGGAGGCGCTCACCGCGGGCAACATTCCGCTTGCTGTCACCGTGTCCGGCGATGGCCAAAGCCTGAGTGCCAGCGCCGGCGCCACACCGGTTTTGCAAGCGGTGATCAATGGCGATGGCACCGTGACCGTCACGCTGCTGGGTCCGGTGGACCAGGGTTTGTTGCGTGATTCTGCGTTCACCAGTATTCAGCTGGACGCCACCCAGAATGATGCCGACAGCACGTTTGAAACGGTCACAGTGGCATTGCCCGTTGTGATCCGAGACAGTGGCCCGTTCACGACAGACGACCGTTACACCGCAGTGGAGCAGGTGGCTACATCCGGTAACGTATTTGACAACGACATTCTGCAGGAAGGCCCGTTGCGGCTGTTGCGAGTCGAGGTGGAAGGCAGCAACTATACGATCGCGCAAACCGGCCCCACCACGATCACCACTGCAAAAGGCGAACTCAAGGTATACGCCGATGGCCGCTGGAATTTTGTGGCGGCGCGCAATCTGGATAACACCGTTCTGCAAACGCTGGATTTCCGTTACGACGCGGTAGACCAGGACGGCGATTTTGATTCCTCGGATGTTGTCATCACCATCACCGATGGCGCCGCCGGTGTGTTCCCCAGTGGTTCCCGCAGCGGCACGGAACAGGACTACGGCGATACCACCACCTATGTTATCGATTTTGTGGTGGGTGCCGGCACCGACGATTTGATTCCAGCCAGCCTGGTGTTCACCCCCAATCAGGTCAGTACGCTCACAGCGCTGGGCTACACTAGTGACGGAACTCCGCTGACCTACAGCCTCAGCGGCGGCAACACTCTGGTGGCCAGTGCGGGCGCTTCCGTTGTCTTTGAAATTGCGCTCACGGCGGTGAACGACAGCAACGGCAATCTGAACGCCACCGCCACCACCACCCAATATTTGCCGCTGGATCACGGGCCCACGGACAGTCTGCTGTTCCCGGTGGAGGCACAGGCCACGGATCTGGATGGCACCGTGATCGCCGCGGGATCAACGCTGGAATTGCTCGACGGCAATCAGCCTGTCTCGTCCGCCACTGATGCCACGTTGAATGAAAACGATCTGACCACCATCGCCCAGGATACCGGCACGGTGCAGGTCACGCTCGGCAGCGATGCCATTGCAGATCTGGGCTTCACATCCGATAGGCAACCCACACTCACCAGCGGTGGTGTTGCCGTGCAATATCAGGTGAGCCCGGATGGTTTGACGCTGACGGCTTTTACCACCGATGCGCTTGATCCTGTTTTCACCGTGGTGATTGCCAGCGAACCCGATGCCACCAGCGATTCCGCACCGGTTTATACGTTTACGTTGTTCAAAGCTCTGGATCAGCTTAATGCTAACGGCAGCAGTGATCCGCTGAATTTCAATCTGCGCTATCAGGTTACCGATGCGGATGGTGACAGCATTTTTGCGTCGATCCCGGTCAGTGTTTCCGATGCCAGTGCGGCCAGCGGCAGCGACATCGCCGTGCAACTTTCTGAAACGCCGAAAGCCACAGGCAACGCCGACACACCCAGCAGCACCAGCCTGGACTTTGTCATCACTGCCAGCCAGGACCCAATTGTGCAGGCCACCTTCGATCTGGTGAACGGCAAGGCGGTGCAAGACAGCAACGGCAACACGCTGAGCCAGAATGGCAATCCATTGTCGTGGCAGCAGCTGGACAACGTCACCTGGCAGGCACGTACTGACGCTGGCACTGCGGTGTTGCAGGTCGCGCTGCCGGCATCCGTCAATGTCGATGCTGGTGCGGCGGGAAATATTCCCTTGACCGTTTCCGTGCTAAGCCAGATCGATCATCTGGACGCGGGAACGCCGGTGGATAATCTCACGGTGCCGGTAAATGTGATTTTCACAGACAGTGATGGCACCACGACACCGCTGCAAGCCGACATCAGCATTTTTGATGGACGCAATCCGGTGGCGACGTCGGCAGGAACGTTGACCGTCGACGAAGCCGGCACACTCAGTGGACCGGTCAGTGATAACGGTTTGGCCTTTGGCTCCCGCGGCAGTGATTCACTGGTGACCACTCAGGTCAGCCTCAATACCGCACTCACCAGTGGCGGTGTTGCTGTCACCTTGGCCGGTAGCGCCGACGCCAGCGGCTGGTGGGTTGCCAGTGCCGGTGGCAACGAAGTATTTCGCGTAAAAGCGGGATTGGACGGGCTCACCGAATTCCAGCTCAGCGCCCCACTCGATCATGCGCCGGCTAATGGTGAGAATAATCTGGCCATCGATTTCGGCCTGAGTTTGCGGGATGCGGATGGTGACACCTCCAACGTCATCACCATGACCGTCAATGTCACCGACGACGTGCCCGCCGCAGCGGATATCAATGTCACCGGCACCGAAGGCGGCAGCAGAACCATCAATGTGCTCGCCAATGACAAAGGCGGTGCCGACGGTGCGATCCTCACCCGTGTCAATTATGACGGCGTGGATTACACCTTCACCTCCGATCCGGAAACCATCACGCTGATGGAAGGTGGCCAGCAATGGGGCACCGCCACTGTCTACAGCGATGGCCGTATCACGGTGGTCACCAACACTTCACTCAACGCGAATTTTTTCGACAGTCTGGATTTCGAAGTCACCGATAGTGATGACGATGTGGTGGTGAACACGCTTAATATGAACGTGCAGGATGAAGCGGCAAATATCGATATCAGCCCACTGGTAACGACCGAAGACACCCCGCTGACCCTGACGCTGACCGCCAATCCCGGCGACCTCGACAATAACGAACAGATCACCGCCATCACATTTAGTCTTGCAGAGTTGCAAGGCGGAACACTCACACTGAATGGTGTTGCACTGCCTGCCGACGGCAGCGGCAATCCGCAGCTCACTGGCGCAGGGTTGTTGCTGGTCAATCCGGCTACCGGCGAAGTGCAACCCAACGGCACGCTGGTCTATACACCGGCACAGAATATTTCCGATCCCACTCATGATGTGCGTTTTGATGTCACCGTTACTGTCAACACCGACAGTGGCACCCGCACGCACGACGACAGTTTCGATGTCAGCGTGACACCGGTGGTCGATCCACCGCAATGGGATGGCGGTTCAGGATTTGCTTACGACATGCTGGAAGATGGCGCCGCACCCAGCTTTAATCTGCAGGCCAATCTGTTTGACACCGATGGCTCGGAATCCCTCAGTTACCGCATCGACAATATCGAAAGCGGGCTGACTCTGCGCACAGGTAATCGCACCCTCAGCAACGGCGCCACACTTTCCAGCGCTGAACTGGCGGCATTGCAAGCCAGCACCACACCCAATCTTGCAGGGCAACTTCAATTCGATCTGTTCGCGATCTCGCGCGAGAACAGCACTGGTGCCACGGCGGAAATCAGCCAGACGATCACCATGGATGTCGCACCGGTTGCGGATACACCAACGCTGTCTGCCACGTCCATTTTTATGCTGGAAGATGAGCTGGTGGCGCTGAATACGTTTATGTCGGGCGCGCTGACGGACAATGACGGCTCCGAAACATTGAGCTATCAACTCAGCTTGCCCAGAGGCTGGATGATCAGTGATGCACTGGGTAACGAGACCGGCCTGGTGAGCCCCGGCGTCTACCGCGTTTCCGACGCAGACGTGCAAAACGGTGTGGTGTTCCTGAAACCGCTGGACGATATCAGCTCCGTTTCCAGTTCGTTTTCGATGCAAATTCAGTCCATTGCCACCGAATCCAGCGTGGATGGCATTGATCCCGCTGTGCCCGAAGCACTATCTGCACCGCGCACAATTAACATCGACGTGCAAAGCGTGGTGGACGAGCCCGCCGTTGGCCCCGGCCCTGATAACGCCTGGAGCTTTGACGGCACCACCATCAGCGGCAGTTTTGCCGAAGACAGCCTGATCCCGCTGAATTTTTCCACCGGCACCGAAGATGATGACGGCTCAGAGATATTCGATTTTGTACTACGGGACCTGCCCGCTGGCGTACAGCTGGTGGACGCCAATCGCGATCTCGCCCAACTGAATGTGACCGGCACCTTCAACGGCAAGCCAGTGTACGCGCTCACCGCCACCGAGCTGAGCAATCTGTTTGTCAAAACCGCAACGGATTTCAGCGGCCAGGTGCAGTTCGGACTGATTCAGACCAACACCGAACCTGATGGCGACAGCGGCAGTTTCAATCTCGTGGTGGATATCACCGTGACACCCGTCGTGGATACGGCCAATGGCCTTGGCGTCGATACGGTCGGCGCCGAAGACACCGCGATTGTTCTGCAATTCAGTCCACCACTGGCTGATATAGACGGATCAGAAACCCTCACCAATATCATTATTACGTCAGTGCCAAACGGCGCGATTCTGTTGCTGGATGGCGCCCCTGTTACGGTTCCCGGCGCTGGATTGGATCTGGCACAACTGGCGACGGATAACGGCACGGATTTCACTACGCTGATCAACAGCGCGCGCCTGCAAGTGCAACCGCCCGAAGATTCCGATCAGGATTTTTCCATTCCGGTGCAATTCGAAATTACCGACACTTCGGGCTTGGGCCAACAGGCCGTGCAGCTGGTGAGCGGCAATCTCAATGTGGATGTGCGCGGCATTGTGGACGACAACGGCGCCGACGGCATTACCCGCATTGAAACCATCCCCACCGCCATTATTTCCACGGATGGTTCTGCCGTTTCACTCGCCAACGTTGCACAATTTGTCGAAGCGGATATCGACGGCTCCGAATATCTGGATTACATCAGCATCTCTGTGCCGCAAAGCGACGGCTGGTTTATCACCCATCCCAACGGCGCCATTCACGATGGCCAGGGCAACTGGCTGATCCCCGCCACAGGACTTACCTCGGATTCCGTGGTGGAAACAGCGGCGCAACTATTGGCAGGGGCCACCATTCTCAGCGATCACGTGGGCAGTTTCGAAATTGTTGTGGCTGCCCGGGTACTCGATCACGGCGATGATGCCGACATCATTTCCAACGCACTGACCGTTGAATTTCAGGCAGCGAACACGGGATCGGCCCAGGCCGTTGCCACCCTGCAAACCTCCATCATCGACGGCCTGGAAGCCGCCACCATCGACACCAGTGGCCACCTGAACACCAATGCAGCGGGTGATGGCAATGATGTGGTGAGTTATCGCGTCGACGCAGCCGATATGCTTTACGGCGGCGCTATCACCGGTGCCGATGTTATCACTCAGTATGCGGGCGACGGCACCACCGTCGTTGCCTGGGTGTTTACCAACGCCAGTCTGCCGAGCCTGGCCATTGTGAACATGGATGAAGATTTTGCCGGCGCTGTATCCATTCCGGTGAACAAGATTGCTACCGATCCCCAGGGCGCAACCGTTGTCAGCGTGGAAAACCTGGCCATCGAACTGCAGCCGGTCGTCGATGCAGTAGCCGATATTGCCAATATACAGATTGTGGAAGATACCGCCACGCCCTTGAATATCAATCTGAATGCATTGCTGGGGGATCAGGACGCCGATCCTGCACAGGGCGTCGAGACAGTAGTGTCCGTGCGTTTTCTGGAACCTTCGCCGGGCTTTATTCTCGATCCATCGAACCTGCTTACCGACAATGGCGACGGCAGTTTCACCCTCAATGATCCGTCGCGTCTCAACGAGATCTACTATCGGCCGCCCGTCAACCTCAGCGGCGAAGGCGCTGCCACGCTGCAATTGGAACTGAACGTACAGGATCAAACCACCGGCATTACCTTAGGCAACCTCAACGATACGGTGACAGCCACAATCAGCAAAACCGTCTCGTTCGACGTTATTGCCGATACGGATATTACAGGGGATATTTTTGGCCGGAACGACCAAGAGGGTGATGAGGATAGCGATATTCTTCTGGAAGGTTTGACCGTGCTTGACTTCGATAGTGACGGCTCAGAAACCCTGTCCCTGCAACTGCTCGGGGTACCCCAAGGCGCGGTGTTGTACTGGAATAACGGTGGCACGTTAGTGCAGTTGATCAACAACGGTGCCGATGGCAGTGGCGGCAACGCCTGGAGCTTCAGCCCCGATCAACTGGATAACCTGGTTTTGCGTCCACCGCGTGACTTCTCCGGTGAGTTTGTGCTCACCTTGCAAACTACGTCGATGGAGCTATCCACTCAGGAAGTGGTAATCAACAGTCGGGATTTTCTGGTGGAAGTATATCCGGTTGCCGACGGCGCCGAGTTCTACAGCACACCGCAGGACGTCAATGGACAGGAAGGCAGCATTATCACCATCGGTGTTTATGCTCGTACCACCGAAGCGGTTAACCCTGATGAAGTCGTCGTAGTCAATGTGGTAGTGAAGGACACCTCGGATACCACAGCTCTGCAAGGGGTTGCCGGTATTCGCACACCCGATGGCCGCGTTGGCTTGTTCCAGAACACCGGCAGCGGCTTTGTCGCCAGCGTCACCACCACACTCACCCAGTTGGCTTCACTGGAATTATTTGCTGGTGCCAACGCATTCGGCACACTGGATATTGATATTCAGGTGGGCAGTCGTGACAGCGCGGTGCTGGGTGGCAACACCGAATACGCCACCACGGCGCCCGCCGATATGGCAACGCAATCCATCAGCATCGACATCGCGCCGTTGCCGGACGCACCGTTACTCACACTGGACTACGATTACATCACCGCGGCAACAGGCACCGTGCCACTGAATCTGAATCTCACACTGCAAAATCCTGCACCGGGTGAAACCAGCGATCTTGTCATCAGCGGTTTGCCAGATGGCGTTAATCTGAATGCGGGCAGCCGTTCGGGCACCGACTGGATCGTGAACGCCGCCGATGTGGATGGCCTGAACATCACAAATCCCCAGGCCGGTGCGAGTTACCAACTGAGTTTTGAACCACGCTCCACTCTGAATGGCACCACCGTTTCTGGCGGCGTACAAGCCATCACCATTGATATGGCGGCGAGCCTGAGTGGCGACAACACGTTCAGCGCCAGTGCAGGCGAAACCAGCCTGCTCATTGGCGGTGATGGCAACGACACGCTCAACGCCAACACCGGGGAGGACACATTCCTGTTTCGCATGGCCGACCTCGGCAGCAGTGGCACGCCGGCACTGGATCAAATCACCGCATTCGATGTGAGTCAGGATCACCTCAACCTGAGTGACATCGCCGCGGGTATGAGTACCGGCATTCAACTCGACACCATTATCGATCTGAGTGAAAGTGCTGGCAGCACCACACTGGCGATTGATCTGGGCAGCGGCGTAGTGCAAAACATCGAACTGCAAAACGTAACGCGGGATGATCTGTATGGCGGCAGTGGCTGGAGCAACGATGCCGACATCCTGCAACGCATGCTACAAGAACAGATTCTGATTACCGGCTGACGACCTATGACTGCAACCAAACCCGCCTCAAACACTTCCGTTCGCGCCTACAGCAGCGCGCAGTGGCGGGCGGCTGGTCAGTATCTGCAACGTTATTTCCAGTTGCCCGATGCACCAGCTACCGATGCAGACAGGTTACCCACCGACACAAACATGCACGCGAGCGATCCGCGCATGCAAGCCTGGTTTGCCAGCCGCGGTTTGCAACTAAACAGCGCTACGCTTTTTACGGCCGATCCGAACTTGTTGCCGCTGGTGCTGGACTACAACGGACAACTGGCGATTGCCGAATCCCTGCAGGACGGACAATTGCAACTGCGATTGGCGGACCAACCGAATGAAATTCTGCGCTGCTCTGCCGACAGCATCCAGCAACCGGTGCACAGTATTACCGTTCACAGTCTCAGTGATTGCCGTGGTGAAGAACTGCTGCCGAAACATCCCGTGCACTGGTTACGCCAGGCATTGACGAAAGCCAAGCCCTGGTATCGGGACGTATTGCTGGCGTCACTGGCCATCAACCTGATTGCACTGCTGGTGCCCCTGTTCACCATGAACGTGTACGACAGGGTGGTACCCAATCAGGCGTTTCATACCCTGTGGGTGCTGGCCAGTGGCATTACCATCGCGTTGGTTTTCGATTGGTTGCTGCGCAACGCCCGCACGCGGCTGACCGATATCGCGGGCCGTCAGATTGATGTCGCCATCTCGGCACAATTATTCCGCCAGGTGCTGGGCATGAAACTGCATCTGCGCCCGCAATCCTCCGCTGCGTTTGCCAAACAGATGCAGGATGTGGACAGCATTCGGGAATTCCTCACCTCGGCCACGCTGGTGACGCTGGTGGATCTGCCTTTCACACTGCTGTTTTTGCTGGTAATTGTGTGGTTGGCGGGGCCATTGATGCTGATTCCCCTGGTCGCGATGGCGGTGTTACTGCTGGCGGCCTGGCGTGCACACTACCGGCTCGACGACGCCATTCGTGAAAGTGGCAGATTGTCTGCGCAACGTCAGGCACAATTGATAGAAACCCTGCAACGCCTGCCGGAACTGAAGCAGCACAATCAGGAAAGTCGCCAACTGCGACGCTGGCAGCAGCTGGTGGCGCAACTGGCGGATCAGGGCATCAAGGTGCGCGACGCCAGCAGCCATCTCAATCACCTGATGAGTTTTACCCAGACGCTGGTAACCGTGGCCCTGCTGCTGGGCGGCGTTTACCGCATCAGCGAAGGCCTGCTCAGCATGGGGGGCATGATCGCCATCGTCATGCTCAGTGGCCGCGCCGCCCAATCCATGAATCAATTGGCACTTTTGTTACTGCGCTATTCCCAAACCCGTTCTGCCATCACCAGCCTCGACGGCATCATGGCGCTGGAACAGGAAAACCAATCCCACACCGTTACTGAACTGTCCTTCAGCGGTCAACTGCGTTTGCAGGACGTGCACTTTGCCTATCCCCAGCAACAGCGCAGTGCCGTGGACGGTATTGACCTGCAACTGCAGCCGGGTGAGCGGGTAGCGCTGCTGGGTAATTGCGGCAGCGGCAAATCCACCTTGTTGTCACTGCTGGCAGGTCAACTGGAACCGCAACAGGGTTTGCTGTGGTTTGATGACGTGGAACGGGAACGCTGGCCTCTGTCGCGCTTGCGTCAACAATTGGGCTGGTTGCCACAACACCCGATACTGGCGTGGGGCAGTGTGCTGGAAAATATCACCAACGGCGAAGCCATCCGCGACGAAGCACAGCTTCGGGATGTGCTGGCACGACTGGAGATCGGCACCTTTCTTGCCAATCTCAGTAATGGTCTGCAATCAGCGGTGGGCGAGGGCGGCCGCGAGCTTTCCGGCGGCCAACGCCAGCTGATCGCACTGGCCCGTGTGTTGCTGCCTCATCCGCGCTGGCTGTTACTGGATGAGCCTACCAGCAGCATGGACGACGCCATGCAGCGCCGTGTCGTTCAATGCCTGCAACAATTACCGTCCTCGCAGGGGTTCGTGATTGCCACCCACAAAACCGAACTGCTGCCATTATGCGATCGTGTCATTGTGCTTGAGCAGGGCAGGATTCTGGTGGATCAATCCCGCGCCGAGTTCCTGCAACAACATCGGCTCAGCAGTGCCAAGCCTAAGCAGCAACGCGTGGTGATACGTCCCCGGGAGGCCGGCCATGACATCTGACTACTGGCGACAATTGCAACAGGCCTATCGCGCCCGTCAAGTGGTGTGGTTGCTGGGCGCCTGTGTGCTGTCTGCAATTGTGTGGGCATCCCTGGCCACCCTGGATGAAGTGGTGGTGGGGGAGGGTAAACTGGTGCCCGCTGCGTCAGTGCAAAAAATCCAGAGCCTGGATGGCGGCATTCTGCGGGAACTGCATGTGAGTGAAGGCGAAGGTGTTCGGGCAGGAGATTTGCTGGTGACACTCGATGCCACCCGGGCCCAGGCCAGCCATGCGGAAGCCCTGGCAGAGCAGGCTACGTTACAATCCAAGCAGGCCCGCCTGTTGGCAGAGCTGCGTGCGATCCACAATGACCAGCTACACGACAGCGCCCATACCCAAACCCTGGCTGACGCGCTGCCTGCGAATGAACAAGCCAACTTCTTCGCCGATCTCAACGAACTCAAGCGGCGCCTCAATAAGGCCAGTGAAAGCATCATCCAGCAACAACGCCAAATGGCGGAAGCAGAAGAAAACAGCCAGACACTGGCGCAATCCCTGGTGCTGCTGGATCAGGAGCTGGAACTCACCCGCCGCGCCGTGGAAACCGGTGCCCTCAGCGCGGCCGAACTGCGTAAACTGGAACGGGAACGGGTGCGGGTCGCCGGGCAACTGGCAGCGGAGAAAATCAATTACGGCAAACTGCAATCGGTGGCAGCGGAAAGCCGTCAGGCACGGCAATTGTTGTTCGATGAGTTCCGCCGTAAAACCCGGGACACCCTGAGCGACACCGATGCCCGTCTGGTCCGGCTTGAGCAGATTCTGAAAGGCCTGGCCAGTCAGCTTGAACAAACCCGTCTGTTTGCGGTAATGGACGGTACGGTTAAGTCTATCGAGCTGCCGTCTCTTGGCGGAGTCATCAAACCCGGTGACACCATTATGGAGATCGTGCCCGCCAACGACAGGCTCCTGGTGGAATCCCGCATCGCCCCCAAAGACATTGCCCACCTACAGGTGGGACAGAGTGCAGTGGTGAAGTTCAGCGCCTACGACTTTGTGATTTTTGGCGGCTTGAAGGGCAAGCTCATTAATATTTCACCGGATGCGATTACCAATGAGCGCGGTGAATCGTTTTTCCTGGCCCAGGTTCAGGCCGATGAACAGGAACTTGATCCGGGCGCCGGCCGTTGGCGGGACAAGCCCCTGATTCCTGGTATGCAGGCCCAGGTGGACATTCTGGCGGGGCGGAAAACCGTGCTGACGTATTGGCTCAAACCCCTGCTGCGAGCCCGTGCCAATGCCATGCGTGAACCCTGACCCCTGTAGCCTGATACCGATATGAATTCGCAGAAACAAGGAGCGTACGATAACGTGAACAAACTATCCGCCCTTTCATTCATACTCACGCTGGCACTCACACTGCTACCCCGGATGAGTATTGCCATCACCCTGGAACAGGCGCTGGTTTCCGCCCTGGATCACAGCCCTGAAATCCATCAACAGTATGCCCGCTTTCAGGCGGTATTGCAGGATCGAGAAGAAGTGACCGCGAATTATTATCCCCAGGTGAAGCTGCAGGCGGGCATCGGCCCAGAGCACACCGAGTACCGCTCCGGTCAGTTGGTGGATGAGGATATGACCCGGGATGAAATAGGGTTGCGGATATCGCAATTACTGTTCAACGGCTTTTCCACCTCGGCCAACGCCAAGCGCCTTTCCTATGAAGCCGAAGCCGAGCGTTACCAACTCTTGGCCTCGGCGGAAAACCTGGCACTTCAGGTGTGCGAAACCTACATCAATACCCGCACGGCCGAAAACCTGGTGGAGCTGGCCCAGCGCCACGTGGCGGATCATGAAAGTATCCTGGAGGATGTACGCCGCCTCACCCGCACCGGTCACGCCAACGATACCGACATTGCCCAGACCAGTGCGCGCCTTGCCAATGCCCGCGCTTCATTGGTGGCAGCGCAAAATAATCTGCGCGACAGTCGGGCCCAGTTTGTACGGGTGGTGGGTGGAGAGCCCGGCCAGCTGGTTTCGCCGGTGCCTGACCAGCAGTTGCTGCCGGCCGACCTTGAGATGGCGTTGAGCTGGGCCAAGGACAACCATCCCCAGTTGCAATCTGCGCTGGCGGATATCGACGCGGCCAAACAGCAGGTGCGCGCCAGTAAATCCGGATATCTGCCGCGCATCAGCCTGGAAGGCTACGCCAATCAGAATCACGACATCGGTGGCCTGGAGGGCCCGGAAGAAGATTACCGGGTTATGCTGGTGTTGGAGTACGATCTGTTCAACGGCGGGCGGGACAAGGCACGCGCAAAAGCGTCCAACTGGCGCTACAACGAATCCCTGCAAGTGCGGCGTAACGCCGAGGAACAACTGGCAGAAGGTACGCGTTTTGCCTGGAACGCCATGGAATCGCTGCAAACTCAGGTTAACCTCCTGCAAAGCAGCGTGGATGCCTCCACCCTGGCTGAGAGCGGATACATAACCCAGTTCAAATTGGGCAAGCGTTCACTTCTGGACATGCTGAACGCCAAAGTGGAAGTCTTCACTGCCCGCAGAACTTATATCAACACCGCCAAGGACTACACGCTGTCCCAATACCGGCTGTTGAATGCCACCGGTCGTTTGGGTTACTCCCTGCGGGTGGTGTATCCGCAACAATGGCAGGAGGGACAACCATGAAAACGCGGATCAGCATAAGTCTCATTGTGTTCGTATTCTGTGGCGCCCTCAGCGGGTGCCAGTCCGCCTACAAAGAGGATGATTTTACCATGCGGCAGCCCCTGGATTTGCGGGATGCTGACCAGGATGGGGTGGTGAACGTCCGTGATATCTGTGCCGATAGCCCCAGTGATGGGACGGTGGACAACCAGGGCTGCGCTGCCTGGCAGGTGGAACAGGTGAATCGGGATTTTGTATTTCATTTCGAATTCGACAAGGATGACTTGAAGCCGGAACACGAAACCCTGTTTGCCGGTGTGCTGGATCTGATGCGGCAGAAGCCGGAGGCACGCATTCTGCTGGTGGGGGATACCAGCCCGGAGGGCAGTGACGAATACAATCGCAACCTGGGAGAGCGGCGTGCGGAAAAAGTGATTACCTCTCTCACGGAGCGGGGCATTGCGCGCACGCGCATCCTGGGTTTCGTCTACAGCGACGAATTGCTGGAAGGGGTTATGAAAAAGCGGGAGCGGCGTACCATCGTTCGTGTCCAGTATGTCTCCCAGCAGCATCAGCCTGGCTGGACAATCTACACCACTGAGCAGGCCCGCAAGGAGTCCAACCCATGAACATCTCTGCCATGAAAACCGTTGCTTTGCAGTTTGGCTTGTCCCTGCTGCTGGCAAACCTGAGCTTCGCCGAAGGCGGCCCCCAGGGGGACATTCAGACACTGTTGGACGAACAGAACATCGTGGTGGGATGGGATCCGGAGCAGCTCATTCACGGTACCAACGACATAATATTGAGCCGCGGAACCTGGTCGGATTCCCTGGTGGCGGCGTACACGGAGAAATACCGGCACCGCCCACTGGTGCTGCCCTTGTCCGGACCGCGGATGGCGGATCGCTCCGAGCTGGATGCATTCAGTCATACCCAGCATAGCCAGGTGTATTACCTGTATTTACGGTTACCGGATGCCGCCGCACAGAAAGAGGAAACCGTGAAGAAACTGGAAGCGTTATTGCAGCCGGATTTTCAGGACAAACTCAAGGAGTACAATCTGTATCAAACGCCCGAGCACTACCAGCGACTGTGGCGCGTTCGCCTGGGGTTGTTGCCAGCACAGTTCAGCGGCGGGGATTACTAGCCGGTGGTGGTCACCGGGCCGGACCTGTTGGTGGCGCGTTTCAGATTGGCCACCCAAACCCCCAGGCTCACCAGTACCAGGCAGATGATCAACGGAACCCCCAAAGGTTCGTCATACAGGAAAACGGCAGAAAACCCTGCGATCAGGGGGACCAGTGCCATCATCGACCCCATATTGGCGGGGCCGATGCGGCTCACCGCCTGCACATAACAAAGCATCTGCACGATGGTGGCCAGAAAGCCCTGATACACGCTTTGCAGGGCTACGTGGCGCCAGTGCTCCAGGCTGATGTTCTTCTCCAGCAGGAAAACGTAAACCGGCAGATAGGCCAGCGCGGTCACCACCGCCAGGCTCACTGTGGCTTGCCAGGGGGAAATCTGCCAGCGTTTGATCAGCACCGAGAACACGGCCCAGCAGAACGCTGCGCCCACAAACCATCCCTGTCCACCATGAACACCCTCCCCATTGAGTATCTCGAACCAGAACAGGCAGAAAATTCCGGCACTGATGGCCGCGATCCCGATCCACTTAACGGGGGTAAAGGCCTCGGCACTGGAAGCGTAACTGATCATGGCGATAAACAGGGGCAGCAAACCGGGCAACAGGATGGCGGCATGGGAGGCGGGTGCGGATTGAAAGCCCTGGAACGCGCACAACGCATAGCCCAGACCTCCCACCAACGCCGCAATGATCAAGCGGGGATTCAGCAGATTAAAACGATACACGAACAGCCACACCGGCAGCAGCAACAGGGAACAGGTGGCGTAGCGAATGGCGATGACATCGGCGGGCAGCAAAGGGCCGATGCCGCCGAAGCGGGACACCAGAATAAAGCCGCTCCAGATCAGCACCGCCACCGTGGCAAACAGATAGCCCTGCATTCAGCTGGTCTCCATGTGCTTGCTCAACCACACAAGGGCCACCAGACCGACGCTGCCGAACACCAGAAAGCTGGCGACCAGAGGCACCGGGGTGCCGTTATAGTGTTGACCCACCACTGCTCCCAGGGGCACGGCGATCATGGTGGAAACAGCACCGGACACCGACGCCCCCAGGCCCGCGATGTTACCCAGGGGCTGCATGGCCAGGGCGTTGATGTTGCCGAACTGCAGGCCCAGGCAGAAGAACAGTGGAAAGCAGTAAAGCATAAACAGCCACAACGGCGGGACCTGGTCGTAAAGCCAGACGCTGAGCACCAGCATTGCCAGGGTGAGCGCGCACTGCAGTGTCAGGGCTAACAGGCACACCCGTAAAATACCCAGGCGGGAAACAATGCGCGCGTTGACCAGCGAGGCCAACCCAATCCCCAGGGCCAGCAGGGCAAAATAGAGGGCGAAGGCATCGCCGGTTTGATACAACTCTCCCAGAATTTGCTGAGCATTGCTGAGATAGGCCACAAAGCCGCTGAACAACAGACCGGAGATCAGGATGGCGATGACACTCACGGGTTGCTGAAAAATAAAACGGGTGCCTTGCCACAAGGACTTGATGCTCAATCTGTGGCGCCGTGCCACCGGCAGTGATTCCTCCAGCCGCAATCCGAACCAGAGCAGTGCCACTACCCCATACAGCAGGATGAAGGCAAAAATCAGGTGCCAGTCGCCGAACAACAGAATGCCCTGTCCCAGCAGCGGGGCCAGTGCTGGAACAAAGATAAACACCGCCATCACAAAGGACATCACCCGGGCCATGGCTGCGCCCTCGAAGCGATCCCGTACAATGGCCATGGTCACGATACGGGCACTGGATGCACCCAGTCCCTGCAGGAACCGACCGACCAAAAGCAACTCATAGGTGGGTGCCAGCAAGCAGAGTACGCTGCCCACCACAAACACTCCGATCCCAAGATAAATAGGCCCTTTACGGCCGAAAGCATCCGACAGCGGGCCGTAAATCAGCTGTCCGATACTGAGGCCCAGAAACACACTGGTGATGATGTATTGCTGGTCGTTGGGGTCCGCCAGGGAAAACTCAGCGGCGATGGTGGGCAGGGCAGGCAGCATGGAATCAATGGACAGGGCCACCAGGGAAATCATCATGGCGGCCAGGGCAACGAATTCCGCCCCGGCGGAGTGTTTCATAATACGGGTTCTGCGTAGTGATTGGGTTGGCATCATTACACAGGACCCGGGGTTAAAACAGGGTTAAAACAGCCAGCTTATTGCTGATGCATTGTTAGATTTCCTAATGCATTGTTAGATCGCCTGGCTCAACGCAGGCCCGACCAAATGAGGGAACAGATAGGTATTCACATCAATTTTGGGCTGGTAATGCATGAACAACCCGCCGAGGGTGGTGAACACCCGGGCCAGCATGATGAACTCCGCCGGCAGCTTGTCCACCGGGTCGGCATCCGCCTGCGCCAGCAGTTTTTTGGCCTGGGCCAGCATGTCACCCTGGCTGGGCCAGCCGGGATTGTCCTGGCTCATTTCGAACGCGGCCCGTTGAATCTGCGACAACAGGGCATCGGCAAAGGCGAGCAGGGTATCCGGCTTGCCGCTGCGGGTGGCAAAGCCCATGGCCAGCAGCTCTTTGGCCATGGTGTCCCGTTCCCCCATGAGGGCGGCCCCCAATACATTGAAGTAGCCTTCCCGGAACGGCTCAGACAGGGTCATGGTGCAACCGAAATCCAGCAACACCAGGGTGTCGTCGGCGGTGACCAGCAGGTTGCCGGGGTGGGGATCGGCCTGGAATACCCCGGCCTGCAGCACCTGGCGCAGGTACAGGTCCAGCAGCCGGCCCAACAGGTCGGCCAGGCCCGCCTCATCCCCTTCCGCTTGGCGCTTGTCCAGCTCGCCCATTAGCGGCTTGCCGTCGATGAAGGTGCTCACCAGCACCCGTTCGCGGGTAAAGCCGGGAATCGGGCGCGGCACCGTGACCTTGGGCACATCCCGCAGGAAGTCGCCCACTTCCACCATGGCCCGGGCTTCACAGCGATAGTCCAGTTCCTCGCGGATGGTGCGTTCGATTTCGTTGGTGATGGTGTCCAGATCGGTGGGGGGCAGCATGGAGGCAATGCTGTTGGTGAACAGTTTCAGCAGGGTCATGTCCAGGTCGATGATGTGGGCCAGTCCGGGCCGCTGGATTTTCACTGCCACCTTTTGGCCATTGGGCAGGTAGGCCTGGTGTACCTGGCCGATGCTGGCAGCGGCGATGGGCTCGGGATCGAATTCCGCAAACAGTGCATCCAGGGTGTTACCCAGTTCCGTTTCGATCACTTCCCGCACCTGCTCAAATGGCACCGGGGAGGCCTGGTCCTGCAGCACCCGCAGTTCCTCCACCCAGGGTTTGGGCAGAATGTCGGCGCGGGCGGACAGCAGTTGTCCCACCTTGAGGAAGGCGCCTCCCTGACGCAGGGACACATCACGGAACAGGCGGGCATTCTTGCGGTGCAGCTCGGCCAGGGCATCCGGGGCTTTGCGGCGTGGAATGAACGCGGATTTAATGCCCCACAGGCGATAGCTCGTGGTGATGCGGGTGAGCATCCAGCCGGTGTCTTTCATGCGTTTCACCCGAGCCGGCCATTGCGCGGCCTCCCGGGCCAGGGCCTCATATTCGTCCCGGGCCTGGTCCACGCCGTCGCCCACTTTCTGCAGGGTGCGGATGGCCTGTTCTGCCAGCTCCCGCCCCTGCCAGAGCGTTTGTTCCAGGGCGGAGAGGGATGCGTTCATCACGTTGAGCCAGGCTTTGAGCCCTTCATTACGAGGGTTGCAAGAACGAGGGTTAGTAGCGTTGGGCGTGGTGTCCATGTTTGGGTCCTCGGTGGTCATTGTCTTTTTTTGTATTACATTTATGCTGCAAAAAAAGCCGGCGACGGGCCGGCACTGTTTGGGGTTCCTGATCGGTTAAAGCTGCTCCAGGCAGTCACTGCACAGCCACACCGCCGGGGTGTCCGGCTTCTGCAGCGGGCTTAAACCGCGGTAGGCCCGTTGCCCCCGCTGCAGCGGTTTGTTGCATTCAACGCAGTGGCCGGGCTTGTTCACAATCACATCCTGCCAGGCCTCCACGGCCTCCAGCAGGGCCTGGGCGCTGGGTTTGCACAATTCCCCTTCACCGCGCACGCTGGCGGCCACCCGCTTGGCGTCCCGGCTCACCTGTTCCACCAGGGCGCTGGAATCCGCCACGATGTTGTCCACCAGGGTGAAGGTATCCTCCAGCACATTGCGGATCAGGTGGGATACGGACATGCGCCGCTTTTCCGCCGCCTGTTTCAGGGTAGCCTCCAGATCCTCCGGCACCCGGGCCTGGATCACCCGATCCTTGCGCTCCTCGGCGGCAGCCGGCTTGCGGCCGCGACGGCGGGTGCCCGGTTTACGGGGCTTGCGCTCAGGTGATTCGGGGGTGTTCTGGTCTGACACAGTGACGGCTCCGGCACGCTCTGGAATTAATGTAATACAAAATATAACAGGATTGCGGAAAGGTCAATCCTGCGCGGGCTTGTCAAACCCGGCATCATGCAGGGGGGATTCCCAGCAGCGGCGCCACCGACTGGGCCACCCGGGCCTGTTTGCGCAGGATGTCGAGGGTGCCCATGGGCTCTGGGAGGTTCCTGAGCCGGGCCCCCCAATGCCGGTACAGGGTGAAGGCGTTGGTCACCATGCGTTCGGCACAATCCCAGCGGGCATAGGGTGACTGCAGGAACGCCTTACTGTGCATGACGTGGCTCGCTGCCTCGTGGGGCAGCATATCCTGCTGATACAGCGCGTGAATCCCTTCGTGGACAAAATCCCAGTAATCAATGATGCTCTGTATATCCCGGCGGCTGGCCAATGGCCCGTGGCCGGGCACCATGATGTCGGCCTTGAGGGACAGAAGCTTGTGCAGGCCGGCCACCAGATTCTCCAGCGGCCCACTCCACATCACCGGCGTGATGCCGATGAAGGCGATGTCCCCGGCGTAGACCAGCTTGTCATCCGGAACATGGACGATGGCGTCCCCGTCGGTGTGCCCTGGCCCCACTTCGTACAAGATAATGTCCTTGCCGTTGAGGCACAGGTTGTGTTCCTGCTGGAAGGTGATGGTGGGGTCGGTGATCTGCACGTCCTGGAAGTGATAGGGCGCCAGCATGTCATCCATGTAGTGGGAAAAACACTTCATGCCGCCGAAGGGCACATACCGCAGCGCCTTGCAGCTGTGTTGCAGTGCGTTCAGGGCCGCCGGCTTGGTGTGGTGCATCTGTTCCTGGCAGGCGCGGGTGGCCACGATGTCGCGCCCTTTGAACAATTGGTTGCCCCAGCAGTGGTCGCCATCCGCGTGCGTGTTGATGACGGTTTCGATGGGAGAGCGGGCCAGTACCGGCTGCATGGCCGACAGCATATGGCGGGTGAAATTCAGGTCCCAGCCGGTATCGATCAAGACGCTTTTGCCGTTGCAATCGATCAGGCCGATGTTGGTTTCTCCCCAGGAACCGTTGGGCACCATCCAGGCATAACCCTGTTTGCTGACCTGATACAGTCCTTCCTGAAAACGCAGTGCGGCGCCGTGTCGCGTGGCAGTGATGCCGGTGTTCACCAACAACGTGGCTGATTCCATGGTTCCCCCTATTCGCCGATGAGCGTCGCTCACAAAATGGCGATTTTAGGTAAAACCGTGCTGGCCGTCATCCGTTAATACCCCCTGTACAGGAATGCGCTCACGGTTGTTCCGCAGCGATCACTGTGTTATCAAACCATGGTACTGGCCCGCAACAGTGGCCCGCAACGTAATCAGGAATGAAACCTCCATGAGTGATCTGCCGGAAACCGAACAGCCAGACCCCAGAGATTACCTGCCGGATGTGCGTGACGGTTTGACGCGCCGTGAACGGGTGGTGCTGTATTGTCTGCACGAGGCCCAGAAGGAACTGGGTGGGCGCAATGTGCCCACGGTGATGTTGTACGGCCGGGTGGTGGAATACATGGATATGAGCGAGGCGGAATTGCAGTCGATTTTGCAGCGCTTCATCGGCTTTGACCGTTAATCGCGCGCAGTGTGATTATCCCAGCAGGTCCAGGTTCTTCAGTTCACTCACATCGAAGTGCACCGCCAGAATATTCAGCAACGAAATCAACTTCAAGTTCTCATAGGCATCAATCAGGTTACTGTTGAGGGCGGCGTCCGGATATTCCAGATGCAATCCGTAGCGCTCGGGCTCCTGGCCTGTGGTGAACAGGTACGCACGCACGCCGGGGTCGCTGGGGTGCTCCAGATAGATCCCTTTGGCGTTGGTGTGGCTGTTGCGATCCAGCACAAACGTGTCCGCCCCCAGGTGGTTGTGCAGCAGCAACAACACGTGCTTGATGCTGATGTCTTTGTCCATGGCCCAAATATTCATTGCCCACTACACCGCTGACGTCGTCGCTAAAGAATTAGCACAGATCTGCCGCAAAAATCCAGATGCAATCAGCGGGGGCGGTATTGCTCCTCGCCAAAGGAGTACGACCAGGTCTTGTCATCCAGGGCAAAAAACGTGTTGGGAGGCACCGAATAAATGAAACCGTTGATCACGTCCTTGCCCCGTTGCACCGCCTCCCGCTGGTCCAGGGTTTTGTACCAGCGATAGAGGTGGGGAAAATCCTGTTTAATCTGCACACCAATAAGGCGCAGGGCCCGCACCCAGGGCCAGGTGGCAATGTCGGCAATGGAATAGTCGGCACCGGCCAGGTAAGCGTGCTGCTGCAGCTGCCCTTCCATGACCCGGCACTGGCGCAGGGTCTCGTTCATGTAGCGGGCTTTGGCATAGGGTTGGTCTTCGCGGGCATAGCGGATGAAGTGATGGGCCTGCCCTTGCAGGGGCCCCACGGCGGATACCTGGAACATCAACCATTTCAGCACGGCGTAGCGTTGCTGTGGATCGCTGGGCAGCAACTGGCCGGTCTTCTCCGCCAGATAGATCAGGATGGCACCGGTTTCGAATACGCTGATGGGGTCACCCTGGCCGATGGGGTCCGTATCCACGATGGCCGGAAGCTTGTTGTTGGGGTTGATGGCCAGGTATTCGGGCTTGAATTGATCCCCCTTGGTGATGTCGTACTCGATCACCTCATAGGGCAGACCGGTTTCCTCCAGCATGATGGAGATCTTGTGCCCGTTAGGGGTGGGTACGGTGTGCAATTGGATCATGGGGGCTCCGATCAAGGTCAATCAGGGTTGTCTATATCTTGATGGTACCTACGATATTGGGGGATCACAACGGCTATCCCGCGATCCGGAGGTATGAGTGTCGACTATATTGAAACAATGATACAAAATATGTAATATGTCTCGTTATGATTGTGCCCCCAGTTTCTTGTGGTTGCTCTGTCTAGGTTGCTCTGTCTATTTGGTCTAGTAAGTTGCGAGCACCAGAACTCTGGGGGGAGTTGAGTTCAGTCCGCTTAAGGACTAGGGGGAAGCCTGGCTACGTTAAGGATGGACGCAGTAACGCGCAACCGGGACAGTTTAACTCAATTGAGCCTGTTCGCTCTGATGATTTGCCTGGTTGTGGCCGCTTTTGGGGTCTGGTTACCGCAACTCTCAACCTTATTCTCAAGCCTGCTTGTGGAGCCATGCCAATGGGTGCAGACCTGGGCAATGGTCCATGACCATTGGGAGCTACTGAATTACTACGTGGTGCTCCTGCTGGATGCCATGGCACTCCTGTTGCTGTTGGCTGTAATCAGTTTGTTAATTCTATGGTATGAACGCGCGTCCAGCCCGGGATGAGCTGGCGGTGCGCACCGATGTTGAGAAGTAGATGAAAACGTCATATACCCGCCGACTGTCCCTGGCTGACCTTACCTATGCTGCCAGTGGATATCGCTCAAGTCATAAGAATCAACTGCTGTGTCAGTTGATTGTCCGGGGTCAGGGAAGGATTCCTGAACACCGGATGCTGGATGCTGCAGCGGAAGTCTCCCGCTATTGCCCGATCATGCGTTCGCGATTGAAAGGCGTCTGGTTTGCCAAATACTGGTCCGCCAGCGGCCCGTTGCCCCGGGTACGAACCGTTAATCTGGATTGGGATGGCCAATGCCAGGAAGGCCTCGATTTTATTGATACGCCGCTGGACCTGATTGTGGGCCCGGTGGCGGAGATCGTGCAGGTGGTGGGGCGCAGTACCTATATTGTCTTTCGGGCCCATCATGCCATTACCGACGGCATCGGTATGCTGGAGTTTGCCCAGGCCTTCTTCAAGGTGCTCAATGGTGCAGAGCCGGTTTATTACGGGTCACCGGTGACCCTGGAGAAAATGCCTCCCGGTAACCTGGAGGCGATTCCCCCCGGCGTGTCCGCTGCATCGACGCCGTATCCCCTGGCACAGGAGAATCCGGAGTTGATTCGCCGCGAGCGCATCTGGCGCCAGCTGACATTGCCTGGTAACGATAAAAAGATACTGTTGAAGGTGATGTTGGCGTTGTCTGCCATGGCGCGGGGCAAAGACAGCGGTGCAGTGCGCCTGCATATGCCCGTGAGTCTGCGCCGTTATGTGCCGAATGAGAATACCCTGGCCAATCTGTTCGGCATGCTGCGCATTGATGTGAATGTGGGTGATGACGAGAAGGTGTTGGTGAAGAAGATCAAACGTGCCATGGCTGATCGTCAGGAGCTGCCCATTGCGGTTAATTCCGTGACCTCAAAACTGGCATTTCTGTTTCCGTTGCTGGCGCTGCATTTCCTCGAGAAGCTGGCGATCAAGAAGTTGTTGGGGCGGCCCCGGTTCCGGTGCAGTGCCACGACGTCCTACGGTGGTACTCTCAACTTGCAGGAGTTTTCCACTGAGCATTTTACGGCAAAAACCGTGTTCGGCATTCCGGTGCCGCCGTTGGGCACGCCGCTGATGGTGGCGATCATGAGCAACGAAAACAGCACTGAAATTGTCGTCTCCGCCAATCGCACGCTGATATCCGACGAGTCCATGGATCAATTGGTGCAACAATTGCACGACCTGATTCAAGGGTATAGTACGCGTTCCCGAGCCACTAAAACGGAATTGCAGGCGGTGGTAAACGGGTGATGCACCGGTCTTACTGATTCCCATTTTGCTGATGACCGCTGGTTCTGAATATCGGAGCTTCAGAATGCATGGCGCAGTGACATGGTTACATCGTTCAGGGGGTTAAATTGAATACCGAGGCGCCATATGCCACTCAGGTGACAGGTCTGTTGAGGCGCATGGAATTATCCTATGGCCTGGGCCTGTTTGTTGTGCTGCTGATCGTGACACTGACTCACCTGCCCATGCCCTTCAACAGTCTGTCGACCGACGACTATCTGATCCGGGCCAATATAGAGGGCGAGGCGGAGCTGTATCAGCGGGGGTTCCCCCTGGCAGATCCGGAGAAAAGCCTGGCCAGTGGCATCGCGGACGCGTTTCACTTTTATTCCCCCGAAGCCGGAACCGTAGCGGCGTATACGGAGTACGGCAACCTGCCCTGGTGGAGCGCCGAGGCGCCGAAGATGAATCCCTGGCGTCCGCTGGCGGCGTTGACCCACTGGCTGGATTTCCAGATTGCGCCGAATTCCTATTCCTTTCAATTGTTGCACAGCCTGCTGTATCTGCTGCTGTTTGGTGTCAGCGCCTATCGCTTGTTCTGGCGTTTGTCGCCCCGCGCCTCGGTGGCGGTGCTGGCCACCCTGTTTGTGGTGGTGGACTACAGTCATTTCGTCAACTTCAGCTGGATTGCCGCCCGCAACGTATTCATCACCGGTGCGCTGGGGTGCTTTGTGTTGGAACAGTTCATTGCCTGGCGGCAGCAGGGGCAGCCAATGTCTGCCGTGGTGGCATTGATGGCTTTTGTGTTGGCCTTGCTCAGCGCCGAAAGCGGTATTGCCGTTACCGGCTATCTGTTCGCTTATCTGTTATTGGTGGAGAAGGTCGGCGTGCGGCGAATCGGCGTAGCGTTGTGGCCCTACGCGGTGGTGGTGATCCTGTGGCGGGTGGTGTACAGCGCTGCGGGTTACGGCACCAGCGGAATCAGTCTGTATGTGGACCCAATGCGTTCCCCCACGGAGTTTCTTGCGGCGCTGGTGGCCACGCCCCCGGCTCTGTTTGCGGGGATAATGACCAGCATTGATGGCTATGTGCCATCGCTGTCGCCGCAGTGGGGCCGGGTGGCGGTGATGCTGTCCGCCGGTCTGGTGATGCTCGGCGTGTGGCTCATCCTGCCGTTGTTGCGCAGCAATGCCCTGGCCCGGTTTATGTTCCTGGGATCGGTGTTGGCGTCGATTCCCGCCTCATCCCTGATTTCCGGCAGCTCCCGCAGCGGAGTGTTCATCGCCATCGGATTTTTCTGGATTCTGTCCATCTGGTTGCATCAACTTATGGACCGCCAGCGTGGCCGTGGCGTGCGGTTGTTTGCCAAGGGCTTGCTGGGACTTCACCTGGTGCTACCGGTCACCATCGCCTTTGTTGCCAGTTCCATGTTGCTGCCGGTGACCTACAGCAGTGACATGCAGTACGAGAGCGTGGCCAAACGTTTGCATCAGGCAGCCGGTCAGCGTGCCCTGGTGGTGGTGAACAGTCGCGCCCCCAATCGGGAATTCTATCTGCCGTTTACCTGGCACTATGAATACGGGGTGGTTCCGCAAGCCATCAATGCCCTGGCGCCGGGCATGAGTTCGTTTTACCTGACCCGGAAAAGTCAGCGGGAATACGAATTGCGGGCGCCGGTGGGGCTGGCGTTGGCGGGCAATGCCAATATGACCGACCTCAATGGGGAGCAGCCGGCGCTGTCTGAAGTGTACTACCTGCAAATGCTGCAGGGCTTGTTCACGGAATCCAGCCAATCCTATCGACCGGGCGATGTCCACCGGGCTGGTGATCTGACGGTGACGGTGTTGGCGGCGGTGGAGGATCGCCCCACCCGGATTCGTATCCGTTTTGACGCCGACGTTGACCCGGATGACATGGCTTGGCAGTGGTATAACTGGGAAACCCGCCAATACCAGGCCATGAGTAAACTGGCGTTCGGTGAAACCCGTTTCTTCCCCGGTCCATTGGATGCCGACAAGCGGGATCTGGTGGACATTTGCTGGAACTGCTCGGAAGCAGAAGAGGAGGACGGCGCGGCATCCGCACCGTCTGCAACACCCTCGACGCCTAGAGAACCATAGGCGCAGCCACCTCGGCGCGTTTTTCCGGGCCCAACAGGGCCTCCACCAGGGTAAGGGCAAACTCCAATGCCGTGCCCGGCCCCTGGCTGGTGATGCAGTTCTGGTCGACCACCACCCGTTGGTTGTCAAAGTGCGTCAGCTGTTGGGTGAAGCCGGGATGGGCGGTGGTGCTCAGCGTCCGCTCCAGTCCGTGATGGGCAAACACCAGCGCCGGGCTGGCGCAGATGGCGGTGAACCAGCGTCCGCTCGCCTGCTGCCGCTGCAACATGGCCAGCAGGGTGGGGCAATCCCGCAAATGTTCGGCACCGGGCAGTCCTCCGGGCAGGGCAATCAAGTCAAACTCCTGGTCTGCACAGGCGTCAATATGAGCATCTGCCAGAATCCGGGTACGGCGGGCTGCACAGATCTCCAGGCGTCCTTCGGGCATCACACTGGCCACCGTCACCTCCACGCCGGCGCGGCGCAACACGTCAATGATGCACACGGTTTCGATATCTTCAGACCCATCGGCGATGGGGACTAGGGCGGTTTTGGCAGGCATGGGCAGCTCCCTGATGATCGGTGTGTTCACATGTAGCAGAGTCTGGTCCCGGGTTCAATCACGCCACGCTGACAAACCCGGCTGCAGCCCGTATCATTCCTCTCCAATGAAGCATTGGAGGTGCCAGCATGTCCGATTCCCCTATCCGCCTGACGGAATACAGTCATGGTGCGGGTTGTGGTTGCAAAATTTCCCCCAAGGTCCTGGATCAGATCCTGGTGTCCCGCTTGCTGTTGCCCGAGTTTCCCCAGCTGTTGGTGGGCAACAGCAGCAAAGACGACGCGGCCGCCTACGCCCTGGATAACGGCCAGGTGTTGCTGAGCACCACGGATTTTTTCATGCCCATTGTGGATGATCCCTTTGATTTTGGCCGCATAGCTGCCACCAACGCCATCAGCGACATCTATGCCATGGGCGGGCAGCCCCTGATGGCCATTGCGATCCTGGGCTGGCCGGTGAATGTGCTGGCGCCGGACGTGGCCCAGCAGGTGGTGGACGGGGGGCGCCAGGCCTGTGCGGACGCGGGTATTCCCCTGGCCGGTGGCCACAGCATCGATGCGCCGGAACCCATTTTCGGGCTGGCGGTGAGCGGCCTCACCCGGCGTGAACACCTGAAGCAGAATAATCAGGCCCGGGCCGGGGACAAACTCTATCTCACCAAACCCCTGGGCATCGGCATACTGACCACCGCCCAGAAACACAAGAAACTGCAACCCGGGCACAACCATCTGGCGCGGGACATCATGTGCCAGCTGAACCGGGTGGGGGCCCAGGTGGCCCAACTTGAGGGCGTGTCGGCGCTTACCGACGTCACCGGCTTCGGGTTGCTGGGGCATCTGCTGGAGCTGTGTGAAGGCAGCGCGGTGCAGGCGCTGCTGCAAGCGGACCAGGTGCCGGTGATAGCAGAGGCCCTGGACTACCTGGCAATGGGCTGTGTGCCGGGGGGCACCGGGCGCAATCTGGAAAGCTATGGCCACAAGCTGGCGCCTATGGACGACCACTACCGTACGCTGTTCAGTGACCCGCAAACCAGTGGCGGGTTGTTGATTGCAGTGCACCCCGGGCAGGCGGCGGAACTGGAATCGCTGCTGTCAGCGCAGGGTTTGTATGCCCGCAGCATTGGTCACTTGCAGGCGCCCGACGCTGACCATTGGGTGGCCCTGGCGTGACCCGTCCCGATGCTTGCCCCGACAGCGGGGATTTTCTGAGCCTCTTCCTCAACGACGTGCCGTTGATAGATACCCGGGCGCCGGTGGAGTTTGAACGCGGTGCGTTCCCCACCAGCGTCAGCCTGCCACTGATGACCAACGAGGAGCGGGCCCAGGTCGGCACCTGCTACAAACAACAGGGGCAGGCCGCCGCCATCGAGCTGGGCCGGGCCCTGGTGGACAGCGACAAGCAGGCCCGCCGCACGGCAGCCTGGGTGGCGTTTGCGGCACAACATCCGCAAGGGTATCTGTATTGTTGGCGCGGTGGTTTGCGCAGCCAGATCTGCCAGGAGTGGATGCGGGAGGCCGGCTGTGACTATCCCCGCATCAGCGGTGGTTATAAAGCGCTGCGCCGCTTTCTGATCGACGAGTTTGACCGCATCTGTCGCGGGCGCCCGCTGTTGATCGTGGGCGGCCGCACCGGCTGCAATAAAACCGCCCTGATTGAATCCCAGGCCACGGCAGTGGATCTGGAGGCGCTGGCCCATCACCGGGGCTCGGCGTTCGGGCGTCGCCCCGGTGGGCAACCCACCCAGCTCAGCTTCGAAAACGGCGTCGCGGTGGCGATGCTGAAAGCGGAGCAACAGGCAATCCGCACGGGCTGCCCCATTCTGTTGGAGGATGAGAGCCGCTTGATCGGCCGTTGTGCGTTGCCTCCCGGATTGTCTCAGGCCATGGGGCGGGCACCGGTGGTACTGGTGGAAGCCAGCCTGGAGCAGCGGGTGGAACACAGTTTTCGCAATTACATTCTGATCAAGCTGGAGGAATGGCAACACCAGCTGGGGGAGGAGGCGGGCTTTGAGGCGTTTGCCGAGGACCTGACCCGATCCCTGTACCGGGTGCGCAAGCGCCTGGGGGGTGTGCGCTACAAGGCCATCAGTACTCAGTTGCAAACCGCACTGGCGGCCCATCGCCGGGGCGATCCGGAGTTGCATCGTGAGCTGATCCGGTTGTTGCTGGTGGAATATTACGACCCCATGTACGACTACCAGCTCAGCAAGCGCCGCGAGTTGGTGGTGTTCCAGGGCGATCAGCAGGCGGTGCGTGAGTACCTGAGTGAATCACAATCAAATAACCTGAATATCAAGGAGCAATCATGTTGATGCTGCGACGCCTGCTGGCGTTATTGTTGTTGTTTCCCACCTTGGCCCTGGCCGAAACCTTTGTCTTTACCGCCATCCCGGATCAGGATGAGTCCCAGCTGCAGCAGCGGTTCGACAAAGTGGCCCGTTATCTGGCCGCCCAGCTGAGCACAGAGCAGCAGAAGATCGAGGTGCGTTACATTCCTGTGAAATCCTACGCGGCGGCCATCACCGCGTTTCGCAACAACCAGGTGCAACTGGCCTGGTTTGGTGGCTTGTCCGGGGTGCAGGCCCGGCGCCTGGTGCCGGGGTCTGAGGCCCTGGCCCAGGGCTTTGAGGATCAGTATTTCAAATCCTATATCATTGCCCACCATTCTGCGGGGATTGCGCCCGGGGAAACCCTCCCTGACAGCCTGAAGGGCAAAACCTTTACCTTCGGTTCCAAAGGCTCCACCTCCGGTCGCCTGATGCCGGAGTTCTATCTGCGGGAACACTTCCAGGCCGCGCCGGAGGCGATTTTCTCCAAGGTGGGATTCTCCGGTGATCACAGCCAGACCATTGCCCAGGTGCAGGCCGGTGCCTACCAGGTGGGTGCAGTGAATTACAGTGTGTGGGACACCGAGCTGGCGGAAGGCAAGATCGACCCGGCCAAGGTGAAGGTGATCTGGACCACGCCCTCTTACCCGGATTATCAGTGGACCGTGCGCGGTGATGTGGATCAGCATTTCGGTGCCGGTTTCAAAGCGAGGTTGCGGGATGCGCTGCTGAATATGAAAGATCCGGATTTGCTGGCGAGTTTTCCGCGCCAGAGTTTTGTGCCGGCCAGCAATGCTGATTACGCCCCCATTGAAGACACCGCCAAAGCCATCGGCCTGCTGGATGAGTGACATCGTTTTTGAACTGTCCGGCTTTACGTTTCACCACGGTGAGTTGAAAGTACTGGACGACATTTCCCTGTGCGTGCGGCGGGGCGAAAAGGTGGCCTTGCTGGGTGCCTCCGGCGCCGGCAAGTCCACCCTGTTGATGCAGCTCTATCAGCAACAGCCGCAACAGTGTGCGTTGCAGCCGCAGAGCGGCGCGCTGGTGGACCTGTTGTCGGTGTACCACAATATTTTTATGGGCGGCCTGGAGCGGGTGGGAACCCTGGCGGCGCTGTGGAATCTGGTGCGACCCTTGCCGGCTGCCAAAGCGGATATCCGCGCCATTGCCCGTCAATTGGGGCTGGAGGATAAACTCTGGCATTCCGTGGATCGTCTCTCCGGTGGCCAGCGTCAACGGGTGGCACTGGGGCGGGCGCTGTATCGGCGACAACCGGTTTTTCTCGGCGATGAACCGGTATCAGCGGTGGACCCGCTGCAGGCCAGTGCGCTGTTGGCCCACGCCCTGGCGCAGCATGAAACCGCCGTGGTCAGTCTGCACAACCGCCACCTGGCCCTGGAACAGTTTGACCGGGTGATCCTGCTGCGGGCGGGCAAAATCGAACGGGATTGCGCGGCGGCGGAGATCAGCAGCGAGCACCTGGATGCGCTTTACCGCCAGGATGAATCCGTGCGGGAGGCAAACCCACCGCAGACGGAAAGCGACGGTTGGGTGATCCGCACTTCATGACGCGGTGGGTGCAATTCTCCAGTGCACGTCGCTTGAATGTGGTGTGCCTGGCACTGGTGCTGGCCGCCGTGCTGGCGCTGTGGGGTGTGAATTTTCAGATCTACCCGGTGGACCCCTGGCATGAACTTGGCCGCCTCGGCTGGGGTTTGCTGACTCCTGCCTGGTACGACCTTTCCTCGTTGATGTGGGCGTTGTTGCACACGGTGGCCTTTGCGCTGTTGGCGGTGGCGGTGGCGGTGCCGCTGGGATTGCTGTTGGCCATGCTGTTTCATTGGCGCGCAGTGCGGCTGTGTTGTGCGGCTGTGCGCTCCGTGCATGAGGTGTTCTGGGGGCTCATCTTCATGCAACTCTATGGCATCAGTCCACTGACCGGTTTGCTGGCGATTCTGGTGCCGTTCACCGGCGTGTTTGCCAAAGTCTTTGCGGAAATTTTTCAACAACAGGACCCCGACACTGTTTACACCGTGGCGTTGTCTGCCGGGCGTTTGAAACGGTACTGCTACACCCTGATTCCCCAATCGTGGCCGGCGTTGCTCAGTTACACCCGCTATCGTTTTGAGTGCGCGTTGCGCTCCAGTGCCATACTGGGGTTCATTGGTTTGCCCACCCTGGGGTTTCATTTGGAAACCGCCTTCAAGCAGGGTGACTACAGTGAAGCCGGAGCATTGTTGTGGGCGTTTCTGATGTTAATTGCCACCATCCGATTCTGGTTGCAACGCTGGCTGTTGGTGCCTTACCTGCTGTTGGCCCTGTGGGTGCTGCCGGAAACGGTGGGCTTTGACAGTGGTGGCTCCCTGTGGCGGTTTGTGAGTGAAGACATCTGGCCAAAGGCCCTGCTGGAGCAGGATTGGAACGGGTTGCAGCGCTGGTGGGTGACGTTGTGGCACGGGCAGATCTGGCCCGGACTCTGGCAGACCCTGCTGTTGACACAGATCGCGCTGGTGCTCACCGGCGTTGTAGTTTTGCTCGCCTACCCACTGGCCTCCCGTTCCCTGGCAGGCCCGGTTGTGCGTTGGCCGGGGCGTTTTTTATTGTTGGTGCTGCGCAGCACGCCGGAGATGGTGTTGGCCTTTGTGTTTTTGCTGCTGCTGGGGCCCTCGGGGTTGCCGGTGGTGTTGGCCCTGGCGCTGCATAACGGTGGTTTGATTGCCTTTCTCGTGGCCAATGCCAGTGATGAGGAATACCGAAGTCGCCTGCGCCGGCCGGATGATCCTGTGGGTCTGAAACGGTACGCCTATCTGGAAACCCCGCGACGGTTTCCGGCGCTGTTGGCGTTTCTGTTTTACCGCTGGGAAGTGATTCTGCGGGAAAGCGCGATCATGGGCATTCTGGGCTTGGCGACCCTGGGCTTCTATATCGATTCCGCGTTTGAAGAGATTCGCTATGATCGGGCGTTTCTGCTGATTGTGGTGACGGCATTGTTGAACATGTTGGTGGACGCTGTGTCCCGACGTTTGCGGGGAGCATCCGTGCGGATGGATTGATGATGACGCTGCAGTGGGCCCGCGCTATGCTTAGGGCAGTGGTATTCCATTGGCAGGAGTTGTCATGAATAAACCAATTGATAATGATGTTCAGCATTCTCCCCCTGCTGCGCTTCCGTTTGGTGCGGTGATCGGGCTTGCTCCGGGGGGCGTGGCCAGCTACTCCAGTGACTATAACACCGTAAATTACGATGAATTCCCTGAACGGCATGCCTTCAATCATTATGTTGCCGGCGTTTATACCGGTCACAAATGGCAATGCGTGGAGTTCGCCCGCCGCTGGCTGCTGGTGAACCGTGGCTATGTGTTCGAAGACATTGCCATGGCGTATGACATATTTTATCTGCGCCAGGTGAAAGTGGTGGCCTCTGGCGAACAGCTGCCGTTGGCCTCGTATCTTAACGGCAGCAAGCACCCACCGGAGGTGGGGTGCCTGATGATCTGGCAGCACGGCGGTGAATTCGAAGTGACCGGGCACGTGGCGGTGGTGACCGAGGTCACTGAGCATTATGTGCGGATTGCAGAACAGAATTTTGATCACAAACCCTGGCCCCAGGGCGCGGAATATTCCCGTGAGCTGTTTGTGCGCATGGGTGAAGACGGCAGTTACTGGGTGCGTTGCAGTGCCGAAGGCGCCACTATCCTGGGCTGGGTGATTCAGGGGGAGGTGGATGAGCATGCGGAGCACTTTGAAGGCACGCATTCCAACTTGTTCAATCTGAAAATGCAGCACCTGGATGTGGCGGAGCGGGTGCACAAAGCCTGGATCAACCTGGCCAACGAGGATGAATACGCTTACGCCATCCGCAATGGCCAGCAGCTTTCCTGTGTGCCCGGGCGCGAGGATCTATACGTCACTATTTCGCAGTCGGCGTTGGACGAAGTGGAGCGGGCCACCAATGAGCTGAACGCATTGTTTCAGCACGCTACAGATTACGTGTTCCAGAATCCGCAATTGCACAGCCGTTTTAATATTCCGGAGATTCTTTGGCCGCGGATGAAACAATCCTGGGATAACCGGCGCAATCAACTGGTGACCGGGCGCTTTGACTTTGCCCTCAGTGAACAAGGGCTCAAGGTGTATGAATACAACGCCGACTCTGCATCCTGCCATATGGAATGCGGCAAGATTCAGGGTTTGTGGGCCAATCACTTCGGCTTGAAGGATGGCAAGGACCCAGGTGGGGATTTGTATCATCGGCTGGTGGAAGCCTGGAAGCACAATGATATGACAGACCTGGTGCATATCATGCTCGATCACGACCAGGAAGAAAGCTATCACGCCCAGTACATGAAGAGCGCCATGGAGCGGGCCGGTTTGCAGGTGAAGTTGATTCAGGGCGTGCGCGGGCTGCAGTGGTCCGGCAGTGGCGACGTGCTGGACCAGGACGGCGTGCCCATTACCCAGGTGTGGAAAACCTGGGCCTGGGAAACGGCTCTGGATCAGTTACGGGAGGAACTGGCGGGGACTGAGTCCGGCACCGACCTGCAGTCTGATCGGGTCCCCCGCCTGAAGGATGTGTTGTTGCATCCGGAAGTAATGGTGATTGAACCATTGTGGACCCTGATCCCGAGTAATAAAGCCATCCTGCCTATCCTGTGGGAGATGATGCCCGATCACCCCTATCTATTGGAGAGCCGCTACGAGCTGACCTCCTCCCTGCAAAAAAATGGTTATGTGAGCAAACCCATCGCCGGTCGTTGTGGACTCAATATCAGTCTGGTGGATGCGAATGATCATACGCTGGTGGAGACCGATGGCCGCTTCTCTCACCAGGATTACATCTATCAGCAGCTGGCACCGTTACCCCGCCTGGAAGATGTCAGTGTGCAGGTGTGCAGCTTTACAGCCGGTGGGCATTACGGTGGCGCCTGTGTGCGGGTGGATGAAAGCCTGATCATCACCAACCATAGCGATATTCTGCCGTTGCGTGTGTATCCGGACAGCGAGTGGGATGGCGGGTAGTGATGGGGTAATGGAGTAGGCATGTTCATGTTTAAATTGCATGACGGTTGTGTTGGATGTTTGCTTAATCTTTATTTCAATTTGGTTGCATTGCGCTGGATTCCCTTCAACTCCCTTCAATTCAAACTGTAATATTTCACTGTTTGTCATTTTTCTTACACGGCGTGTACTTTTTTTCAGCACGAAAAATTCATGTAGGAATTCCCACCAATTTCAATAATTTTTCACATTTCTCAATCAGTATTGTGCCCCGTTAGCGCAGTGGGGAAGTTGCGCTGATAAACATTCCTACTAGGGTGTGCTGGCGCAATGCAGCACTCGGCTTGGTAGTTACGAAAGTTACGAAAGTTACGAAAGTTACGAACATAAAACCTGTATTCGACCGAGGATGTGAATATGAAATTGAAAGCTATTGCTGCAACTGTTGCGTTAGCCGCTGTGTCTGCTTCTGCTAATGCCGCCTGGGAACACGGTGGTGGCCCCAGCTCCACTGCTGGTGAGTTGATTCTGTCTGTTTGGAACAAAGATACTGAAACTTCCATGGCTGTTGACCTGGGTGTAACCACCACCGGTGCAATGGATTTGGCCATTGGCTCTACCTTCGCTCTGGATCAGGCTGCCCTGGACCACATCAGTGCCTCTACTGCTGATGCCAGCGACCTGTACTTCAACATCGCAGGCGCCAACTTTGATCAAAGCGGGTTTGTGACCAATCCTGAGTTGTTGTCTTTCTACGCCACTCAGGTAGCCCAGCCTAACCCAAGCTTTACCTATGCTACAGTGGGCAACATGACGGGTGCGTTGGATAACTATTCATTGCAATTGGGCGGTCGCCAGACTTCCAATGGCCTGGATAACCCCACTTTCCTGGGTACCGGTGGCGCTAACTATTCTGGTTCCGAAGCTTTCTGGGGTTCCGGTATGGCTGGTTTGACCAACGATACTTTCGGTGCTGGCATTCTTGAGTCTGCCGCCAACGTGGGTGAGTCTCTGTACGCTTACAGCTTCCAGTTTGCCAATGTTGGTCAGCAGGATTTGACTCCGTATGCACTGCAGACTGCTGGCTACTGGGTACTTGATATCGACACTGCCACTCTGTCCTATGTACCGGTACCTGCCGCTGTATGGCTGTTTGCTTCCGGTGTACTGGGTCTGGCCGGTGTAGCACGTCGTCGTCGCAAGGCCTAATCGCCGGGTACTGATTGCGACAACCGGGTGCCGGCATTGCTGCGGGCACCCACCTTGTAGTGAACCTAACTGAACTCCGAACACAACCAATTGACCAAGGGATAATGCCATGAAATTCAATAAACTGGCGGTTGCCGTAGCAGCCACCGTGGCCTCGCACGCCTACGCGCTGGGCCCCAATGTAACTCCTGATGTGGTTTTCCAACTGTCCGGCGCCACTGCTGCCGACGTACAGGTACAAACCTATTACTCCACCCTGTGTGATATCTCCACTCAGGACAACTATGAATTCGACGGTACTGGCACTGACGCTTCAGCCGTGTTCTGTACTGTGCCCGCGTCTGCCGGTGTATTCTCCACTGCCAAAAACGTACTGTTCCACAAGCAGAGCGGCGGTTCCATTGACGGTGTTGCACCGGTATTCAACCAGACTACCGTTGCTGCAGTGAACATGTCCTCTTGTTCCCAGATCTCTGCTAACACCGGTACTGTGGCCGGTGAGTACACCTGTACTTCCACCACCCCTGCACCTGCCATGGTGGGTATCTCTGACGTTGAGCCTGAACTGTTCACCATCGGTGCCAACAACGAAGCCGGTGTTCAGATAAACCTGGGCGCTCCCCGTAAAGTCAGCACTGTCAACGCCCAAACCTTCGGTGTAGTGGCTTCTCCCGGTCTGCGCGATGCACTGCAAGCCGCTCAGGGTCTGCCTGTTGGTTCTGATGAAGTTCAGGACATGCCTTCCCTGTCTTCTGACCTGATCGCCAACCTGTTTGCCGGTAAAGTGGCTAACTGGTCGCAGCTGAAAAACGCTGCTGGCCTGGGCATCGACAGCGGTGCCGGCCTGAGCAACGGTGCGGTGAACATTTGTGTGCGTACTCCTGGTTCTGGTACTCAGGCCCAGTTCAATGCGTATTACATGGGTAACCCCTGTAACTACCGTGGTGCCGGCAACGGCGGCTATGCTGGCTTCAACACTGCCATCGACAGCAACGGTATCGAGAACGACAGCCCGGTTATCCTGATCGGTGGTCTGTTCCCGGCTCCGGGTCCTTACATTCACAAGAATGAAGGTTCCTCCGATATGGGTAAATGTGTGACCAACATTTCCAACGCTAGTCGTTGGGCGTTGGGTGTGCAGTCTCTGGAGAAAGTGGACGAAGGTCGTCTCGATCGTAACCAGTTCAAATATCTGGCTATCGACGGTGTTGCCCCTACTCTGGAAAACGTAGCCGCTGGTCTGTACCAGAACTGGGCTTCCATGACCATCCAGTGGCGTACTGATGTGGTTGCAGCGGGTTCTGACCAGGAAGCCCTGGCCGAGAAGTTTGTTGAAATCGCCCGAAACATCGACGACGTAAAAGACTTCAACCTGGGTCTGCAAACTGACGACGGCAGCACCAACAACGACAACCGTCCTGCCGGCGGCTTCAACGCGCCTGAGATCCTGGCCACTGGTGGCGCTGCGCCGGTAAACGTAGGTAGCCTGGTATTCGCTGACAGCAGCAATGTGCCGACCTTCCCGTTCGATGCCAACAACCCGGTTATGCCTTTCAACAAAGGCCTGGTGGGTCAAAGCTCTTGCGCGGTTCCGACTCTGGGTTCCACTGGTATTGACGTAAGCCAGAAGTAATCCCGCTTCGGTCTTCGCACCGAGCAAGGCAACACCAAGACAGGAGTACCTAAGGGTACTCCTGTTCTTGCGTTTTTGTCGGTTACAAAAAATAAGTGATTTAGTGAATCAAGTGAAACAGTTGAACAGTAGTGGTTTTTATGGGTAAGGGGTTACGTTGGTTCTGGGGCATCTGTGTGTTGTGGTTATCGTTGGGGGTAAGCGCGGCAGTTCAGTACATCGACATCTGGGAGTTTCGCGTGCAGGGCAATTCCCTGTTGGCCGACGAGGTCATTCAACGGGAACTGGCACCGTATCTGGGAGCAGCGCGCACCCTGGAAGATGTGGAGCAGGCAGCCAAGTTGCTGCAGGATCTGTACAAAAAGGCCGGCTACCCGGCGGTGTTCGTGGAGATTCCACCACAAACCGTGGTGCAGGGTGTATTTCGCCTGCAAGTCACAGAAACCCGGTTACGGAGGCTGCGGGTCACCGGTGCCGAGTATTTTCTTCCGAGTCTGATCAAGCAGGCATTGCCTTCCCTGCAGACCGGAAATGCCCTCAACCTGCGGGATTTGCAGCAGGATATTCAGTACGCCAATGCCTTGAATCCGGATCTGAAACTGATGCCCATGTTGAAGCAGGGTCCCACTGCCGACACCATCGAGGTGGAGCTGAATGTGGACGACGAAATGCCGGTGTCTGCTGGGGTGGAAGTCAATAACTACAACTCCCCCAACACCACCAATACCCGTTTGATCGCAGAATTGGGCTATAGCAACCTGTGGCAAAAACTGCACGACTGGTCGATTCAGATGCAGACCTCACCGGAGAACACGGATGAAGTGAAAGTGCTGGCGTCCACCTATGTGTTCCCGATGGGATTGAAAGGCAACAAGGTGGCACTGTATGGGGTGTTGTCCGATTCCGATGTGGCCACTGTGGGTAGCACCCGGGTGGTGGGTGACGGTTTTATTCTGGGCGGTCGTTTTATTCATCCGTTCCAGCGTCGCGACACCGGTGTGAGCACCTTGATTTTCGGCTTTGACTACAAGGATTTTGACGAACAGATACGGGTCACCGGCGCCGATGGGCTGGAAACGCCCATTGATTATGTGGTGTTCACAAGCCAGTACAGTTCCTTCAACCGGGGCGACGGCTGGGCCGACAACCTGGGCCTGGCACTGAAATTCGGGGTGCGGGAGGTGTTCAATGAGAACGAGGAGTTCGACAACAAACGTTCCCGCAGTGAACCCAATTTCACCATCCTGAAACTGGACTATGAGCGTAATTACTTCTTGGGTGAAGGCTGGTCGCTGCTGGGAGCAATGACCGGGCAGTGGAGCTCCTCACCCCTGGTCAGCAACGAACAGATGTCCGCCGGTGGGGTGGACAGCGTGCGCGGTTATTACGAATCCCAGGTGGCGGCGGACATGGGCATGCGCTTGAGTTTTGAACTGGGCACACCCAGCTACGCCGGCAAGCAGGGTGAGGTGTGGGGGTTGACCTTTGTGGAAGGCGCTTACCTGGAAAACTCCGATACCGGGGTGGAAGAGGACAGCGAATTCCGGTTGGCATCCTTTGGGGTCGGCCTGCGGGCCCAATCCAAAAAGCAATGGTTCTTTGACCTGGATGTGGGTTATCCACTGAAAGCGGTGGATGAGGTTGAGGAAGGTGACGTGCGGGTCAACGCCAAGCTGCGTTACGAGTATTAAGTTGCGTTATGAGTGTTAAGCAGAACGACTGCGGGTTAGGACTATGTTGAAGCGAATTATTGTCATCTATCTGGTGACCTATCTCAGTTGGCCAATGGGCACCCTGTATGCCAGAACGCTACCGGGGAGCATGCATCAATCCCTGGTGGAGCGCCATGTTAATGTCCTCCCGCCGGAGGTGACGGCGCTGCCGGAGATTGCCAACGGCGACTTTGTGCGGGCCGGACAGGCCTCCCTTACCCAGCGTGACAATACGCTGGTGATTGACCAGGAAACGGCAAAGGTGCTGCTGGAATGGGCCACCTTTGATGTGGGTTCCGAGAGCACGGTGCACTTCAAACAAAACCCCAATGATGTGGCAGTCAATGTGATTGAGGATGCACGGCCCAGCCGTATCTTCGGCAAACTCATCGCCGACGGTCAGATTTATCTGTTGAACCAGAACGGCATAATTTTTGGCGAGGGTGCCCAGGTTAATGTCCGGGGCATGATCGCTGCGGCAGCCAAACTCAATGGCTATGAAGATGTCTCTTCACTCTCCGAAGATCAAAAGCTGAAGTTCCTGCAGAACTCGTTGCTGGATGTGATTGGTGAAGGTAAATCCCTGTTGGTGGTGGACGATGAAGCCATCCGGGCCATGGGAGAAGAAAACCTGCCGCGTATTGTGGTAGAGGCGGGCGCGTCCATTCATTCGGAGGATGCGCCGGTGGTGCTGGCCGGTCCGGAAGTGGAAAACTACGGGGATATTCTCGCGACCAACTCGCAAGTGGTGCTGGCGGGCAGCCGCAAGGATTTTTATCTGGCGGTGAGTGATCAGGACTACGACCTGCGGGGCTATCTGGTGGAGGTGAACTCCGGCTCGGGGGAAGAGCGGGGCAAGGTCACCAACGCCGGCAGCATTGTGTCCACCCTGGGCAACGTGACCCTGGTGGCCAGCGACATTATTCAGGCCGGTGAAATCAAGGCCACCACCGCCGTGGATGTGAACGGCAGCATCTACATTATGGCGCGCGACCAGGCGCAGGAAGTGGGCGATTTTCAAACCCTGGCCCGTAACTCTGCCTATTGGAGTGCGGCCAACTTTGATGTGGCGCGGGAGCAGAGCAGCCTGAAGCAGGATGGCATTTCCAGTAGCACCGGCCTTACCCTGGACCCTCCTGCAGACCAGCAAACCAATCAACGCCCATCCTACGGCAAAGCCTTTATTGGCCGGGAGGGTGGCAGCGTCACCTTCGCCCCGGGCAGCGTCACCGAAGTGGCGATTCAGAATCTGGATCACACCAAAGTGGAACCCCTGCTGCAAAAGCACAACCTGGACCCGGTGGCCTTCTTCAAACAGAGTGAAGCAAAACAGATCGCCCAGCTGAAGTCCCTGGAGAAAAATGCGGGGCGGGAATTCGTCACCGCCAAAAACGTCAAATACGCCACCAATCAATCCGTGCAGCGTGATTCCCGCATTCATGTGGCCGGTAAAACCATTGATGTGCAGTCGGACAGCGTGATCCAGGCCAAAGGGGCCAAGATCACCGAGATCTCGGGCACCGGTGAGTGGGTCAACAGCGGGTCGTTGATCACACTGGTGGCGAAGGAAGACCCCATGCCCGGCAACAATGTACGGGAGGTGGATTCCGAGGCCAGCATCACCATCGGTGAAAACGCACTGATCGATGCCTCCGGTACTGAAGACACCGTGCTGGGGGCTGAGCGCAATGTGGTGACCATGTTTGTGACCTCCAGCGAGGTGAAGGACAACCCCTCCCAAAAAGGCGGCGAGTTATTGCGGAAGACCGTGGCGGTGGACATTCGCAAAGGCACCGAGTTGTTCGATTGGACCCCTGCCCTGGATACCGTGCAAAAAACCGCGAGTGAACGCTCCGCCGGCGGCGGTCGGGTGGTGATTTCTTCTACCGGTGCGGTGGATATGAAAACCGGTGCCACGGTGGACGTGTCCGGCGGCAAGGTGACCTATCAGGCGGGGCTGGTGGAGACCTCCAAAGTGATCGCCAATGGGCGTCTGCTGGACATCGGCGAAGCACCGGCCAATGCCACCATCGATGACGTGATTGATCTGCAGCGCGATTCCGCCACCGATGCTAAATGGGGCGAACGGGATTCCCATAATCCGGGTACGATTCTGATGTCCTCGCAGAATTACTTTCCCACTTATGAGGAAGGTCATGATGCCGGCTCGATTCACATCGTCGCCAACAAGCAGACGTTTGCCGCTGACGTTAATCTGAAAGCCCAGGATTACATGGGGCTGTACCAGAAGAATGATTTCGGCGCCAAGGGCGGTTCAGTGCACATTGACCTGGCGGCATTGGGCGGCACGCAGAATGTGTATATCCAGGATGGTCTTGAACTGTTGGAAGACGATCTGGAAGCCCTTTACCTGAATACCGACACCATTGCAGGCAGTGGTGCAGAAACCTTTAAAGTGTCCGGCAGTCGCGTGTTGACCGTGCAGGATGACGCCAAGCTCGAGCTGGGGCGTCAGCAGGGCCTGAACCTGGTGGCCAACAATATTCAGGTGCAGGGGGGTATTCGCAGTCTGGGTGGCGATGTCACCCTGGATGCGGCCGACTGGGTGGATGTCTATGGCACCATTGATGTCAGCGGCAACTGGGTCAACCGCAAACTCGATCCGTTGGCATTGAGTTCCGTGGCGTCGGTACTGGATGCCGGTGATATTGAAATCAACGCCGGTGAAAGTCTGGTGATCCACGACGCTGCACTGTTGCGGGCCAACGCCGGCGCGCGGCTGGATGCCCGTGGCAAACTGACCGTCGGTGAGGCGGGCGCCGTGGCCATGGCGCTGACGGACGATGGCAGACCCGGCGCCGGCAACAGTCCGGAACGGCCGGCCTTTGCGTTGCTGGGTCAAGTGGAAGCGCTGGACAATCAGGAGGGCGGCAGCCTCAGTTTTATGGCCTCCGATATAAGAATCGGCGGTGAGCAGGCCACCCGCATTCTGGACAGCGGTGGCGCTGATCCGCAGACCGTGGTGATCGGCAACGACTGGTTTGCCCAGGCCCGGGTGGGCCATTTTGAATTCATTGCCAAAGAAGGCGACATCACCGTGGCTGAGGACGCCAATATCCAGCTGCAGCAACGGGGTGTGCGCACGGACATGACGACCGCCTCCACCGCCAACAGCGACAGCCTGTTTGCGGCGTTGGAGGAATATGACGTGCCCGACTATGAGGCCCGTGGGGGATCCCTCACATTGCAGGCCGGCAAAACCGATCCGGTGTCGGGCAAAGGCTCCATCGTGGTGGAGCAGGGTGCCCGCATTCAGGGGCTGTATGAATCCGAGTTGTCTCTGATGGCCGATGAATCCATCCTGTTCGATGGCCAGCTGACCATGAAAGGCGGTGCCTTCAACGCAACACTGGATCAATACGACGAATCGGATCTGCCCACTTTGCGCAACAGCATCTACATCGGCAACAACGCGGTGGTGGATCTGTCGGCGGCTCAGGTGTCCCAGCCCGGGGCCCGTGCCAATGTGACCAGCGATATTGTGGAAGCCGGTTCTATGACCCTGGCGTCCAATCTGGGTTATGTGTTGGTGGACCAGGATGCAACGCTTAAATTGCAAGGCGGAGTGTTTAAGGGACACGAAGACATCCAGGGTCAGACGGTGGCCCTGAGCCGGTCGGTGGCGGCCGGAGACTTCCGCTTGAAGGCGGATGGCGGTTTCGTTATGGCGGCGGACGTGGACTTCGGTGCGGCCGGAGCCGGTTACCGCGGTGGTCGGTTGGAATTTGATTTGTCCTCCGGGCGCGGCTATTCCAGCGCTGAGCGTCCGTTGCTGCACAGTATCGTACTGGGAGCGGACCAGAGCGCGGAAACCGCAGGAGCCTTCACCTTGCTGGATGGGGTGACACTGGACAGCTTCCTCAACAATGGCGCCGAGTTGGCGGACCTGGGTAACCAAACCCGCAACCTGGGTTTCATCGCGTCGGCCAACCTGGATCAGGGCCATGTCCGCTCCACCACGCTGAACACGGATCGCTATATTATTTCCAATAACATCAATCGCTCAGCTCAGGGCAATGTGCGTCTGGTGAATGATGTGAACATCAAGACTGCGGAATCCCTCATCCTGGATACTGCGGCTTTGGATCTGGGGGATCATCGCCTGGGGTTGGAGTCGGCCTATGTGCAACTGGGTGACAGTGACAACCGATCTCTCACCGCCGACCCGGCGTTGGCACCGGTATCCCAGGCCGGCAATGGTTTGGGTGAGCTGAGCGTGAAGGCCGATCTGGTGGATGTGCACGGGGACTTCATTCTGTCCGGCGATGGCCACACCAGTTTGACGGCGGAACGGGGTGTGCGTCTGCGTTCGGTGCTGTTGAACAGTGCCAGCATTGATACCCTGGATGGTTTATTTGATGAGTCATTACTGCACACCAACGGCGTACTGGACATCGCCGCCCCGGTGATCTGGACCGAATCTTATGCCAATGGCACCTTGCATTCTGACAGTGTGATCAATCTCAGTCACTACGGTAAAAACAACGACAGCATCCTCTCGGTGGGGTCACGCCTCAATATTGTCGGGGATGCCGTGAAGGTGGACACCAAGGTGGCCGCCAGTTTCGGTGAGGTGGCCGTGGAAGCGACCGGTAACCCGGGGGCCGAAACAGCGGCCCACGCCGACTATGAACTGCAGTCCGGTGATCTGGTGTTGGGGGAGCACGCACTGTTGGCGGTGGCCTCCAGTGAAAACGTGCCCATGGGGCGCATCAAGGCGGGCGGTGTTGAATGGGAGTTGTTGTTTAATTACCAGAACCCCACTGAAATCAACACGGCAGAAACCTCACCCATCAGCAAAGTCATCAACCTGAAGGGCAACCGGGTGCTGGCGGACGCCGGCAGTACGCTGGATGTGTCCGCCGGTGGCAGCGTTTACGGGCGCGAATTTGAAGCCGGCCTGGAAGGTTCGTCGGACATTCTTGCCGACGCCCACTACAGTGATCTGTTTGCCATCGTGCCCACTATGAACTCCGGCTATGCCAGCTACGACCCTTTGGAGTTTCGTGGCAGTGGTTTGAGCCAGGAGTGGGGTACCCAGTTCCAGATCAACGGTTCCAGTCAGATTGCCGATGGTACCTATACGGTGCTGCCCGCCAGTTATGCGTTGGTGCCGGGGGCGTATTTGGTGCGGCCGGATGTCAACAAACTGGTACAGCAGGGTTATGCCAGTGTGAACCGCAACGGTATCGAGGCGGTGTCCGGACGTCTGGTGCAAAACGGCGGCGTTGGGCAGACCCTGTGGAGCAGCTTCTTGGTTGAGCCGGATTCGGCAGTACTGAACTACGGCACCTATAACTTTACCCAATTGGATGACTTCTTTGCCGGCGTGGATCTGGCACCAGGGCGTCGCGCCGGTGAAAACGGCGGCGTGGGAATCGATGTCACGCAACAACTGGATTTGAAAGCCACGGTGCGGGGTGCCCGCGATTCTGCCGTCGCCACCTACTTGGATATCACCTCCCCTGGTGACATTGTAGTGAGTGACAATGCAGTGAGTGACAATCTGGCAGGCGATGTGCTGGATGGCGTGTTGCAGTTGTCCGCGACCCTGTTTGAGGACATCGGTGCCGGCTCCGTCTTGCTGGGTGCCAATCGTACCTGGGAAAACGGACAGTGGACCATCGATGCCCAGCGTAATCTCAGTAACAGTGTGCGGATCGAGGATTCTGTGGCCGGGCAGGAGATTTTGCTGGTGGCCAACGACAGCGTCCAGGTGGAGCAGGGAGCCGAAGTGAACGCCACTGGCGCGGCGGCCTACCGCGGCAATCAATGGGATGTGAGCCAGGCCGGTGTCGCGTTGCTGGCGTCCAACTCCTCCGCCAGCCGTCTGTCGCTGGACCAGCTGGAGAACATGAGCGGCACATTGTTGATGGGTGCCGACAGCCGGGTGCAGACCACGGGCACGCTGGGGGTGGCGCATTCCGGAAATGGTGTGCTGGCCGACAGCCTGGACGCCGGTGCAGGCCGCTTGCAGGTATTTGCCAACCAATTGGCGGTGGGCGATTCGCAAACGGCGGAAGTGAATCTGGATGCCGGCATTCTCGGCAGCAGCCGCGACCTGGAGCTGTACTCCGGCGGCGGTCTGGCATTCACCCATGACGTCAACCTGGAACTGGCCTCTCTGTTATTGAGCAGCAACAGCGTTTATGTGGCGGCCGGACGCCAGGTGGCGCTGCGTGCTGAGCAGCAGGTGACGCTGCAAAGTGGCCCTGGCAGTGCTGCGATGACGCCCGTGGTGGCAGATGCCTCCCTGCTGATCAGTGCAGCCCGAATCAACCTCATGGGTGCCAATCCGGACAACGACGGTGCTGCTCCAACTGCTGTGGAGAGCAGGACTATTCGTCTGAATGCCGAGCAAGTCACGTTGCAAGGGCACGAGCAGGTGGACATGATGGGCAACCTGAATCTGCAGGCGGGTTCCGCGGCAGGCGGTTTGCACATTGATACACCTTTGCTGGGCTCCAGTGTGGCCGGTTCCAAGCTGAACCTGAGCAGCCCAGGGGCGTTAACGTTGCTGAACAGCAGTGGCGCCGAGGTGACGACCGAACAACGCCAGGCCATGGCGCCGGGACATATTCTTGCCTTGCAGGGGCGTTCTGTCACCCTGGATACCACCCTGGCCAACCGCAGCGGTTATACCGAATTCACCGCCACCGAGGGTGACCTGGAGTTTGGTGCGGGGGCGCGCATCGATGCCAGCGCCTACCAGCAAACCTTTTTGGGTGAACAGGTATCCGGTCCGGCGGGCATCATCAGCCTGTTGGCCAATCAGGATATTCGCATTGCCGATGCCGGTGCGTTTGATTTTGGCAACACCGGGCAGAATGCTGACGGCGGTATGATTGAATTGATCGCCGGTAATCAATTGGATCTGGGCGCCGTGGACAACCTGCGCCTGGGTGATGGCGGAGTGGACCTGCGCATACAGGCCGATCATTTTGCCCAGTCGTCTGGCGGAAATGACGGTGGTGCCGGTGAGATGGATGCCATTGCGGCGTTGAATCAGGCCGGAGCAAACGGGGATCTGGACGTGATGCTGACCGGCGCCGGGCAGAATCTGCAGTTGGTGGCAGGTGCCCATGACCTTACGGCCCAGTCTGTGAACCTGGCGGCGGCTCGGGGTGAGCTGCACCTGGATGCGGCGCTGCTGGCCACGGACGCCCGTCGCCAGTCCGGGTTGTTCGGGCAGAACGGTGTGTTTGTGGGTGACAACGCGAGTCTTGAAGTACGAACCACAGATGACAGTGGCCAGGCGTTCAAGCTGCATTCCGGAACCGGGCCTGTGCAGGTGAATGCGGATGCGCGTATGGCGTTGGCAACAGGGCTGGAGCTGGTGACCGCCGTGCAGAACGCGGCGGCCACGCAAGTCGACGTGAGCAACAACGATCGAATCGGTGGTAACGGCATTACCCTCTATGGCGTCAGCGAGTTCAGCCGCAGCACCGTGAGTTCCCTGGATCAGGAAATCCAGTCCAGCCTGGATGCCATTGCCGGCTTGTCCACGGAGGATTTTGTGTCGGTGCAGGCCGGTGCCGCGGCGGTTGCCGTGGATTTGCGCCCGCAGATGGATATCCACAGTGACGCTGACCTGGCTATTGGTCAGGCCGGACAGGTGTTGGATCTGGCCGCGTTCCGCACCGACGATGGCGGCAGCGGCCGAGTGTCTTTCCGTGCCACTGGAGACATCACCGTGCAGGGTGGCGTCAGTGATGGCGTGCGGGGATTGGTGGCCAGTCTCAGTCCGGCGGGCATCAGTTTCAGTTACGCCGACTCTCTGAACCAGGCCGGTGCCATTCCGGTGCTGACGGTGGAGGATTCCAGCTCCCTGCAGCTGACCGCCGGTGCGGTGGCCGGTTCCGCTCTGGATCGTGCCCAGCGTTTGTCTGCGGCCGATATCACGCTGCGCACGGGCAGTTTTCTGCGAACCGGAACAGGCAACATTAACCTGCAGGCGTCTGGTGATTTCATCCAGGAAGGCACCGCCTACGTTGCCACCCTGGGGCGGGGTTTGGGCCTGGATGAACAGGGCCTGCCTGCCTGGGGTGATCGGCCTTATCTGGATGGCATCACGCCGGGCTCTGCACCTTCATTGTGGTTGCTGTATGGAAAATACGGCGGCATGGGGATGGACGGAGGCGATATCGAATTTGACATCGCCGGGGATGTTATCGGCAACAGTGCCAACGTGACCACCGCGGATTACATGATCCGCTACAACACCCGTGATGATGCCAGCGTGCTGGGGATCGATTACGGCGGCATCACCAGCTGGTATGCCGCGCTGGGTGATATCGGCAGTGGCATCAATGCCATCGGTGGCGGCAATATCCGTGGCACGGTGGGCGGCGCCATTGAACAGGGCGGCTTTGCCACCCCAAGCCAGGGTGTCTGGTATGGTGATGCGGCCAACAACGGCGGTGAATCCCTGCGGGAAATCGCCGGCGGCAGTATTGAGGTGAGTGCGCGGGATGGTATCCACGGAGGATATTATCACGTGGACAATGGCGCCCTGGACGTGGTCTCACGCGGGGATGTGTCCGACAGCTTGATCATTGCTTCTGATGCTTCGGTTGCGGTTACCGCGGTACGGGATCTGAATTTCAGCGGTATGGTCAACACCTTTATGGTGCCCGGTGACCTGAGCCTGTATGCCCAGCCTTTTGTGCCACCGGATGCCATTGATTCGCTGAGTTCTTTCTACTTCGATGGCTATGACAGCACGTCACTGCACCTCACCAGTGTGGCCGGCGACGTGAATCTGCAGGCGGATATGGAAGCCGGCGGTGCGTTCAGTCAGCATTTCTCCCGCTTTGCCAATCGTTATGCCCAGTTGCAGCCCGCCTACTACGTGTTGCCCAGTGAGGTTACTGCCGCTGCACTGTCCGGCAGCATCAACATTGATGAACGGGATATTCCACTGGCATCCGGTTCCCTGACATTGTCCACCAATGTCTTGACCCTGTTCCCAGCGGTGTCTTCCCACATCAACCTGTATGCTCTGCAGGATATTCAGGCCCGCTCCACCGCTGCGAATGTATTTGAAAGCCTGGAGATCTATCTGCCGGACTATTTGGCGCAGGATCTGCCGAATCGCGATAACCCGGTGAACGCATTGCGTAATCAGAATACCGTGGCCGGCATTCTGGTGCCCTATGGTATGAACTCGGACAACCTGCAATTCAATCACAGTACTTCTCTGATCCAGCGGGACAACAGCGTGGCCAGTCACATCGTCGCGCTACAGGGTGATGTGGGCAGCACCGACGAAGCCATCATGTTCCGCCTGCCCCATCAGGTGAATGCCTATGCCGGCGGCGACATGGTGAATGCCAGTTTCGTGCTGCAGCACAACAACGACAACGATCTCAGTACCCTTGTCGCCGACGGCAGTATCCGCTTCACGCTGGATAACCGGGGCAATAACCTGGAAACCACCGGCGGCACCCAGGTGATTCAGGTGGGTGGTCCGGGTGATCTGCTGATTCAGGCCGGGGGGGATATTGAGCTGGGGGCATCCCGCGGCATCCTCTCCATCGGCAACGAAGAGAACCGCAACCTGTCCACCAACGGTACCTCTGTTCATGTATATGCAGGTACCGGCAACACCATTTACTCCGATACCTATAACCAGCACGGCTACGACACCCTGGTGGGCGGCGCAGTGGACTCCAACCGTAACATTGCGCTGTTCAATCAGTTGCTGGGGTCCCAGAACCTGGAGAATGCCAGCTTCATCGATCTGGCGTACCGATTGCTGCGTTCCGGTGGCGACGATCTGGATGCCGGTTTGTATAAAACCTTCGCGGACGTGCTGAGCAGTGCCACCGGCAACCGCTATGGGGCGGGCCAGTCCCAGGCCAACCTGAACGCCATGCTGCGGGATTATTCTGCACTGGAGACGTCGTTGCAGCAGCGGTTGGCGGTGAACTATGTGAAGCAGGTGGTCATGAAGAACCCCGACCAGTTGCTGGCTGGTGCCGGTGGCCTGTTCACGGTGCCGGAAATCGGTGATGCCGGTTTGCAAACCGGGGCACAGCGCAGTGAAGTGTTCCAGGCCTATTTCGATAGGGTGGGCAGTTTCATCGCGCTGGATTATCTGCAGGGTGCCAACCGGACTCCAGACTTTCTCGCCACCAATGGCAACCTGAGCCTGGAGCAGATTGCTCAGCTGCCGGCCAGTGCGCAATTGCAGTTGGCGGTCAGTTCGTATCAGCAACTGGATCATGCCAGACAGTTGCTGGTGGCCGAGTCCATCATGCTGCAGCACAATGCCGCATCGGCGGAAGAGGGTGCTGCCGCGGGCAGCGCGGTGGCCAATTTTGAACGTGGCTATGTGGCACAGCGTATGTTCTTTGGTTCGGACTACGACCTGGCTCTGCGTGGAATGACACTCAAGTCTTCGTTGATCGGCATTGGGCAGAATCAACCGGGCACCCTGCGTCGGATGATCACGCTGTTGGAAGATTATCGAAGGGGTCTGCTGGATCGGGAAACCCTCGATCAGCAGCTCAACCGTATCAGTCAGTTGGATTTCTCCGGGCTGGACGATCAGCAGGTGAGTAATCTGATGCTGGGCACCGAGCAGATTGAGGACTTCAATTTGGGTGGCCCTGGTTCTTCCACAGTGGCGTCTCTGAATGCATTGCTGCAGAGCTGGCAGCAGGACAGCGGAGTCAGTTTCGCCTATCCGGCCGCTGTGACCTCCGGCGGCAATATCGATATGCGCTTCTCCACTATTCAAACCCGTTCCGGGGGTGACATCGCACTGTTCACGCCTGCCGGCAGCACCGATGTGGGGGTATCACAATCCCTGGTGGATGCGTTGGGCTTCGATAAATCCAATGGGGAGCTGGGTGTATTCTCCCTGGCCAAGGGCAACATCGGTGCGGTGGTGGCGGATGCCTTCAACGTCAACGAATCCCGGGTGATTCCCGCAGCCGGTGGTGACATCAACCTGTGGTCGGTATTTGGTGATATTGATGCCGGTCGTGGAGCGAAAACCGCGGTGGCGGCTCCGGCCACTACGTTCGATGTGAACCGGGAAACCGGGGCCGTTACCTTCATTGTGCCACCTACGGTGGCCGGTAGTGGTATCCAGACCCGGGCCAGTCGCGCTTCCACCAGCAGCGAACTCACCAACACCGAGCGTTACTTCACCATTGCCGAAGGAGTAGGTTCCATCGCCCTGGCGACGCCGTTGGGTATTGTGGATGCCGGCGAAGCGGGCATTCAATCCGCCGGTGACCTGTTCCTGGGGGCGGCCAAGGTGAGTGGGGCGGACAACATCAGTGTGGGCGGGATCTCCACAGGTGTTCCCACCTCCACCAGCATCAGTTCTGATGTGGGTGGGCTTGGCTCGGCGGTGGATGCCGCCACCAATGCCATTCAGGAAAGTGCGGAAAAAGCGGCGGCGGCCCAGGCGGCACAAAGCACCGCCTTTGTGACCATCGAGTTGCTCTGATCGTCGGGGCAGCTCAATTCTGTTTGATCAGTCAATTTTGTTCAATTAATCAACTTTAGCGGCAACCCTGTAACCATTTTGTTACAGGGCGCTGGTTAAATGAGGCGCTCGCAAATTCGGGGGATTTATGCGCTCAGTCGTTCTGATGTTTTTGTTGTTAATGTTGCCTGGAATGGCGTCCGCCTGGTGGAATGAGGAGTGGCCTTACCGGGTGGGCTTCACTGTGGATAGCGCCACATTGTCGGATACCGGTGTGGGGTCTGAGGCTGAGGCGGCGGTGCTTCCCGGCGATGGCGTGCCTGTATTGATTAGGCTGCATTCCGCCAATTTTGAAGATTTCTTTCTGGTGAAAGAAGACCTGTCGGATCTGCGCTTTGTTGCCCAGGATGACAAAACACCCCTGAAATTCCATGTGGAATCCTTTGATCTGCTGAACCAGTTGGCGTTCATCTGGGTGAAAATGCCTGTGCCCCAGGGCGCCGCAGCCACGCCACAAAAAATCTGGATGTATTACGGTAATACCCAGGCTGTAGCCGGGCAGGACGCAGCCGGTACTTACGGGGTCAACAAGGTAGGGGTTTATCATTTTAACCCGTTGAACCCGGCGCCGGTGGATATGTCCGCCTACCAGAATTCGGCGGTGACCGGTGATGCCTTGGTGGTGCCCGCATCATTGATAGCAGGTGGTTTGTCGCTGTCCGGCAGCGGTGCGCTTACCGTTGGCCAGTCCGCCACCCTGGCCATTGATTCTGCCCAGGGCCACAGCTGGTCCCTGTGGATAAAGCCCACCGGGGATCTTGCTGCGGGTAAGCGTGCTGTCATTGTCAGTCAGTCCGATGGCAATAACACCCTGGAGCTTGCCTTAAATGGTGCGTTGCCGGAAGTGACGGTCAATCGTGCCGGCACCGTCGCCACCCTGAATTCGTCAGTGCCTGTGAGTGCGGATCGTTGGCAGCATCTCAGCCTGGTGTTGTCTGCCAACAGCATCAGCCTGTACCTGGATGGGGAAACGGCTGCAAGCCAACCCCTGACCGCACCGTTCACCCTGGGCGGACCGCTGTTGCTCGGTGCCAAAGCCGACAACAGTCAGGGCCTGGTGGCCGAGCTGGATGAACTGCAGATTGATCGCACCGCGTTATCCCAGCCGTTGCTGCGCTTTGCTGCCAAATCACAGGGTGTGATGAGCACCGTGGTTGCGGCCAGCAAAGCCGAACAGCTGGGCAATGCGGCTGGCACCTCTTACTTCATGACCATTTTCCAGAGCACCGGCGACGAAGGCTGGGTGGTGATCTTTCTGTTGATGGTGATGGCGGTGATCAGTTGGGGCGTCATGTTCCTCAAAGCCCTGTTCATCAGCCGGGCCAAGAAAGACAACGAAGCATTCCTGCAACAGTATCGGCAACTGGATAATCGCCATTTCGATTCCCTGGATGTGGTGGATGATGATTCCGCGGATGTGGCCAATGAGTCCCAGGTGTTGTCGTTGTTTGGCAAGCACGATCACTTCCAGTCTTCACCGCTCTATCACATCTACCACAAAGCACTATCGGAAGTGCGTAACCGAGTGGCCAGAACCCGTGAACAACGGGTGGCCCTGAGCGCGGATGTCAATACCGACGCCAACCTGTATCTGACGGAGAGCGCGGTGAACTCCATCCGCTCCGGGCTGGAAGCCTATGTGGTGCGGGAAATCCAGGCGTTGAACCGTAATATGGTGCTGCTCACCATCGCCGTATCCGGTGGACCTTTCCTGGGGCTACTGGGGACGGTGCTGGGGGTCATGATTACGTTTGCTGCCATCGCTGCCAGCGGCGATGTAAACATCGCGGCCATTGCCCCGGGGGTGGCCGCGGCGTTGCTGACCACGGTAGCGGGTCTGGTGGTGGCGATACCCGCGTTGTTTGGCTACAACTGGCTGGCCACCCGCATCAAGGACATGGTGGCGGATATGCACATGTTCACCGACGAGCTGGTGACCCGGCTGGCGGAAAAATACAGCGAGTGACGCCATGAAATATCTTGATGACAGTAAGATTTATGATGAGGTCAATGTCACGCCGATGTTGGACCTGTCCTACGTGCTGCTGGTGATTTTTATCATTCTGACCACCGCTACCGTGCAGGGCATTAAAGTCAACCTGCCCAAAGCCAGTGCGGCGCCCAGTCTTGCGGAATCCAAAACCAAGGCCATCACCATCACTGAGGACGGTACCATTTATCTGGATACCTATCCGGTCAGCATGGGGGAACTGGAATCCCTGCTGCGTCAGTACAAAGCGGTGACACCGGATCTGCCGGTGATCATCAAGGCGGATGCCATGATCCAGTACCAGAAGGTGGTGGATGTCCTGGACCTGATGGGACGGTTGGAAATTTACCAGCTGGGCCTGGTCACGAAAAAGGTCGTCAAATGACGAGTCGACGACTTTAGTCCGATGAATAAGCGCGTTGTTAAATACGTTCCCGTGTTGGTCGGGCTGGTGCTGGTGTTGCTGTTGGTGGCAATCGGCTATCACTTTGTTTCCGGGCTGAAAGGCCCCGGCGAACAGAAAAAAATGGTGCAACAGATCACCGTCATCAAACCGCCGCCACCACCCCCTGAGCCGCCACCACCACCGGAAGAAGAACCGGAACCGGTGGAAGAGGAGCTGGAGGAGGAGATTCCGGATGATCCGGAGCCGTTGCCGGACCAGCCGTCGGATCAACCCGCCGGTGAGGACCTGGGGTTGGACGCAGACGGCGTGGCCGGAGGCGATTCCTTCGGCCTGGCGGCCCGTAAAGGGGGCCGGGGTCTGTTGAGCGGCGGAGGTTTTGGTGCCTATCTCAAGTCAGAACTCAATAAAGCCGTTACCGCAGACGAAGAGCTCAAATATCTGGATTACGTTGCCGTGGTGAGCCTGGATCTGGCGGAGGATGGCCGCTTCAAAACCGTGGATGTGAAGTTGGAGCGTGGCTCGGAGCGGGCCAAATCGGTGTTACTCAGTCTGTTCAAAAAAATGGGAGGGCTGGGGCGCCCGGTACCACTGGAAGAACAAGACAAAATATTCAAGTTAAGAATCAGCTCAGAGCTGTAATGTAAAGAGATCATCATGAGCCAGTTACGACGTTTCAAAAGACAGTCTAAATTTTCGTGTTTACTGCCGCTGTTGGGGGTGGTGGGGTTGCTGCAGGGCGCTACGCTCACAGCCGGTGAACTCACCGAAACCGATTTGCTCAATATGCTGTTGGACAACGACATCATTACCCGGGAACAGGCCCAGCAACTGGTGGATAAGGTACATCAGCGACGGGGTGCACCGCCGGCTGCGAAGACCGGGATGGCCGGGATGGAAAGTCGGATCAAAGCAGCGGACATTATGGATATGCTGCGGGATGAAGGCCTGATCAGCGAGCAGAGTTACCAGCAGATGCAGGAGCGTTTGCGTCAGCGTGAGACTGCCATCAAGGCCGGTAAGGGTGATGACGCGGCCGCCGGTGATGTGCGGGTGCCTTACCTGCCGGACTACATCCGTGAGGATATGGAGCAGAGTATCCGCCAGCGGGTGGAAGTGGATGTGGTTGAGAAGGTGAAGGACGAGGCGGTTCGCACTGCCCGCGTCTACGGTTGGGGCATCAAGGAAGCGCCATCCTGGGTGCACAAAGTCAAAATTTCCGGAGACGGTCGTCTGCGCTATCAGGCGGATATGTTCCCCGATGACAATGCCATTTATGGCTACCCGGACTATGTGGCGATTAATGAAAGTGGCGAAGAAGTCTATGACAACGTGAATGACAACCGCTACCGATTTCTCACCCGCTTCCGCCTGATGGTGAAGGCCCAGGCGACGGATCGCATCGAGCTGGGCATGCGCATCACCACCGGCAACGAAGGCAACCCGGTTTCCTCCAACCAGACTCTGGGGGACTTTTCCTCCAAGTGGGATGCCAATTTCGATCTGGGGTATCTGAAATATACTTCCCTTGAAGAGGAAGTGGAGCTGTTGGGCGGGCGTTTCAAAAATCCGTTCCTGCATACGGATCTCGTCTACGACAGTGACATGACCTTTGAGGGCATCGGCGGCAGTTATTATTTCCTGCGGGAGAGTTCACCTTTCAGTGATGAAAACAGTTGGGACCCGTTCGTAACCATCGGTGCCTTCCCCCTGCAGGAGATTCATTCATCCATCGCGAACCTGAGTGAAGACGCCGCCAAGCTGGTTTCGGAAACCAACGATCGGGATAAATACCTGTATGCAATCCAGTTCGGTACCCATTATGAGTTTCTGAATACCAGCAAACTCTCCATGGCGTTGAGTTACTACCATTATGATCAGATTGAGGGCAAGCGAAATCCCTATGAGGGGACCGATGCGACCTATGAAACGGCCTCGCCGTACTACCAGGTGGGGAACTCGGTATTCAACATCAATCACCCTAACGATGACCCGCAGATCGGGCTGGCGGCCAGCTTCAAGCTGGTCAACGCCACCGTGAAGTACACGATGGCGGATTTCTTTCCCACCTATGTGTTCCTGCAGGCGGACTATGTAAAGAACATCGCTTTTGATCAGGAACAGGTCTCAGCGCTGGTGGGGCGCGACGTGCCGGATCGTGATACCGGCTATCAGTTCGGCATTGCGGCGGGGACCGCGACACTGAGTTATATCCGGGATTGGCGTGTTTCCTTTACCTATCGTCATCTGGAAGGGGATGCGGTGTTGGACGCCTTTGCCGATTCCGATTTCCTGTTAGGGGGAACGGATGCGGAAGGCTACATACTGGAAGCCGATTATCTGCTCTATGACAATCTGGTGAGTACCCTGCGGTGGATCAGTGCCGATTCCATCGATACGGACCCGGATGATCAGCTTTACAACATCAGCGTGGATACTCTGCAGTTGAGTCTGCAGGCCTCGTTCTGATGGAACAACTTTGCTAATGACAAGTGAGCTTGTGTTATGAATATTCGGATCGCAGTGGTGTTGACCTCGTTGACTGTATCTGCTTGTGCCGGGCTGGGGGCAGCAAAGGGCGATCGCAGTCTGGAGCGCAACGGTGAGGTGTTTGTGCAACTGCAGGAGTTGAAATCCCAGTTACAGGAGCAGGGTAAAATGAATCCGGAACTGATGAGTAAAACAGAACAGCAGCTGCAGGGGCAGGAAAGCTGGCTGGGGTTGGGTGATTACTACTACCTGGAAGGTACCCAGTACTTTCTGACCATGGCGGCCAGCGGCGCAGACCAGGTCAACTATGAGAACGCCCAACACAGCCTTACTCTTAGTGCCCAATACTACCAAGACCTGGATGAAGAGTGGCTGGAAGCGCAAAGTACCTGGATGTTAGCGCTTACTAATATGCGGGCCGGGAAGCCGAAGAAAACCTGCGGCTACTACCACCAAACGCTCAAGCTTCTGAGAAAGCCCAGTGGCCAGTTGCAAGAGTTCAGCTATGAGCGTGACAAGTTCAATGCACCCCGGGAGTACGTGCAGGGGGTAATGGGGGAGGCTTGTGCGATTTACCAGGCGCAGCAGGCTGTCGCAAAAAATTCACAATAAATTTTCAATACCGAATGATAGGGTGGTCATCGGCATAGCCGGTGCCCGGCGATGCCCAATCAGGGGGGGAGTAAACCATGGTCAGAATGATGTTGGTCGTTGTCCTGTTGCTATCGGGCTGGGCCATTCCAGTGCAGGCAGAGGATCGGGCGCTGCAAAACGCTCTGGCGAAGGCGCAATACATGCTGCGCCAGACCACAGCTGAAAAGCAGGATTTGCAACAACAACTGGATTCCGCCCGCAAGGCGCTGGAGCAGCAAGAGGAGCAGGCGGCCAGTGCCCTGGCAGCGAAGGAAAAATCCTCAAAGAAACTGGGGGATAAGCTGGATTTGTATAATGAGAAGTATACAGAACTGCAAGCCCAGTATTTGGATCTGCTCAGTTTGTTGCGCGAACAGCAATCCATCAATGCAGACCTGGATGCAAAATTGGCCACAGAAGTGGCGCGGTTTGATCAGTGCCGTAATCACAATCTGGAGTTGTTTACCCTGAACCAGGAAATCCTGGGCAAGTACAAGGATAAAGGGTTCTGGGATGTGGTGGCGAAAAGTGAGCCGGTCACCGGATTCAAACAGGTGGAGATCGAGAATATCATCCAGGAATACCGATTTGAGAACGAGGATCTGTTGATCGATGAGACCCTGATTTCGAAGAAGACCAACCCCGCCCTTGACCGTGCTGATAACTGATCGACACATGCTCTAGCCCACCAGTGCTTCTGCTGCTGTAAACGCCGACGTCCGTCGGCGTTTTTCGTTTGAATCACCTCTTGAGTTGCCCGCGCCTATGCCACTTCGCGGCGAACCTTTCTTTCGCTTTTCCTGTTGAACACCACTCTGTACAGATCCGATTTCTGCGGGCACGAACCATTTGTGTGCAATGCATCAATTTGGTCACAAATAGGGAATCACTTTGTAATCGTTTTGTATTCGAAAATTAACCTATCACGCCGAGAAAATTGCTACCTTATGTGTGCGCTTGGTGCGGGGGAAACACAAGCATTAACGACGCATTTGAGACCACGTTTTAGTTGCTGAGGATATTAAAATAATGAGTCAGAAGAAGAGCGTATCGTTGAGGTTGAGTGAGTCGGACATTGGCAAGTTGAAAGAGATCTCTGCCCGTTTGGGAGTGAAGGAAGCGGATCTGCTCCGATTTACCGTGAAGCAGACATTGGAGAAGTTATTGCCTTTCCGGGACAGTGAGGCCAAGGGCGTCGACCTGATTCCCACGTTGATCGAATGTGGCAGTGAACTTACCTATTACCTTGACCTGGACAGTGCCGACCTTGAGCGCATCGTCAACGGTGATCTTGAACAGTTGGATCGCCGGGTTGACCCCGAGGATTTGGATATTCTGGCGGCCGCCGGTGTGCCGTCGCCGTACTTCACTTACAAAGTGTCTGAGTTGAAACAGATCAAGGCAGACACGTCAAAATTGATCAATTCGCTCAAAGCTTATCTTTACGACAAATATTTGGGCGAAAAGATTATGGGTTACCAGGAAGAACCGGTCGAACGTTCAGTGTGTTTAGGAGACAATCAGTATGTACTTTAATGCAAGAATTCAGGGCTGCGTGCTGGCGCTGTCCATGCTTTTGTCCAGCGCTATTCAGGCATCCACGCTCACGATTTCCAGTCACGAGCCTGCCATGTTCAACTCCGGCTTGTCAGTAATATCCCTGGGCGGGCAGTCCGGATCGAAAATCGAACTGGCAAGTTCACCCCAGGTTACCCCGGCGGCGGTACAGGCAGGGCAGGTGGTCTATGAAAGCGTGGAGTTTGTGGATGGCTACGATTACAGCGTGGTGCGGTTGGATGATCTGGCCCAGGGCACCTATCAGTTGACCTTAACAGACTTTGCGTTTCCGGAAGCCCTGACCCAGTTGGGCGTCACCTTCACCACCGCAACGGAGACCCTGGGCAGTATGATATTGGGCGGCGGCAGTATCCTGCAGGATTCCATTACCTTCGATATCACCGATCATGATTCCTATTATCTGGCGGTATTCGGTCGTGCTAACGGTGCCTCGGCATTGGGGCTCTACGGCGTGGAGCTGAAGAATCTGGTGTCACACGTGCCGCTTCCTGCTTCTCTGGTGTTTCTGTTGTCCGGCCTGGCAGTGCTCTCCTTCAGCCGGTTGAAAAACAAATCGTTCAGAAAGTCCATCTAGAAAACCCAGCCTACTGGAACAGTGACTTCGTTCGATTTCTGTTTCAGTAGGTTACCTGTCCATTTCCTGCAAGCTAACCGAAACATAAACTTCATATTAGGCCGGTACAGTAGGCTACCTTGGCAACCACCTGCCAACCGAGGCAGGTCTGATAGTAGGCTTTGATAGTAGGCTTAATGTGTTAGTTCATCGTATACAAATGCTGGGATTTCTGGTTCTGGCACTGATTTCATATTCTGTAAATGCGGACACCACCTCCGCACCGGCGAGCCTGGCGTATCAGGTCCAGCCTGGCGATATTCTGGAGATCTCCGTCTGGAAGGAACCGGATCTTTCCAAGGAGTTGCTGGTGCCGCCGGATGGCAATCTGGCTTTTCCCCTGATCGGCCATCTGCAGGCGCAGGGCGCCACCATCAAACAGCTGCAGGCTGATATCGCGGAAAAGCTGTCCCGTTACATTCCCGACCCCAGCGTCACCGTCTCACTGCTGAAGGCGGCCGGCAATCTCTATTATGTGGTGGGCAAGGTGAATCGACCCGGCCAGTATCCCATGGTGGGGCCGACATCGGTGTTGCAGGCCTTGAGTATGGCGGGTGGTATGACCACCTACGCCAGTGAGAACGGTATCAAGATTATCCGCAATGGCAAAAAGGAAGCCATTGCTTTTCGTTATGGTGACATTGAAGACGGGGAACAACTTCAGCAGAACATTTTGTTAGAAAGTGGTGATGTTGTTCTGGTGCCATAGCAGGAGGCTCATCCGCGTTGTTCCGTTCGTACTGTTGGCGCTAGGACTGAATAAGGCCTATGGGGCAGCCCAGTATTACGGAGGTGATATTGGTGTCTCCGCATTGAGCGACGACAATTACGGGCTCAGCACCTTCGCCAAGAACGACGTATCGGGCACCAGTGTCCAGGCGCGGGGCAGGGTGCGCTGGGAGACGGAACTGAGTGAACTGGTACTCAGTGGTCGCCTGGTGGATGAGAACCTGAACGAAGACGATGTCGACGAGAATGACGTAGTGCAGGTGATTCTGCAGGGAAACCGCAGGCTGGAACGGGGGAGAATCACGTCCCGGGCTGCGGTGATTCAGGACACGACTCTGGCGGACGATGCACTGAGCTCGGGCGTCACGCTGGTGGATGTGGGTCGTGATCGCTACAGCCTGGCGTTGTCCGGCGAGTACTTTTTTACCGAAACCCAGGGCGCCAGTTTATCCGCTTATGGTGAGGCGGTGCGGTTTGAGGAGTATTCGCCAGCGCTGTCCGAATACGACTATACCTCGCTGGATGCCCGCTATCTGTGGGCCATGCACGAAACCCTGACCGCCTACATCAGTGGGGTATGGAGCCGGATTGAATACGAAGACAATGTGCGCCTGGATCTGGTGTTGAACGGAAGCTTTGTACCCGACCGGACGAATATCGAAAGCGGCAGTCTGGGCGTGAACTGGACCCTGGCAGACAAGTGGTCCCTGGATGCCAGCCTGGGTTATCGGCAAACGGATTATTTCGGCCGCTACTATTTCATCCTGTTCCCGGCAACGGTGTACACGCTGGAAACGGAAGAGGAAGGTGACGGCAGGATCAGCAACCTGTCGTTACAGTACCAGGGGGAACGCACCCTCTACACACTGAGTTACTATCAGGAGATTCTGCCCAACACCTCCGGCCTGCTCATTGATGAGCGCCGCTTGGAAATGGTGGCAAATACCCGCCTGAGCGAGAATGTCCGCCTCAATGTGCGTGCCTACGCCAGTGAGCAGAGAAGCGAGATTGACACGGATAATCGGGACAACATTGACGTGGCCTATGGCCTGATGGGGTTCGATTGGCGGTTTCGGAAATCCCTCAGTGTGCGGGGAAACTATCGCTACATTTATCGGCGCTACATCACGAGCAATAATGACACGGAGTCGAACCGGGTGACCCTGGGACTGTATTGGACACCAACACCATTTGAATGGTAGCGGATTTCAAGAAAACTGAACAACAGGTAGAGAGACATTGGAAGCACCAACGGACAATCAGCTGGATCTGGATGAACTGATACGCATAATTCGGCGCCGCATGAAGCCGGCGCTCATTGCCCTGTGTGTGGTATTCGCACTGAGCGTGGCTTATGCCATCATCGCGGAGCCCACCTATCGCTCTGAATCCACCATCCTGATCGAACAGCAGGAAATTCCCCAGGATCTGGTGCGTTCCACCGTCACCAGCTTCGCGGACCAGCGCATCCAGATGATCATCCAACGGGTGATGACCTATTCCAAGCTGGTGGTCCTGATCAAGAAATACGATCTCTATGCCGAAGAGCGGGAAAAGGAACCATTGGAATCGGTGATTGAGGAAATGCGCGACGACATCCATCACCGGATGATCAGTGCCGACGTGGTGGACCCCCGCAGTGGGCGGCCCATTGAGGCCACCATCGCTTTCAATATCGGTTACGAAAGTCACAGCGCCAAAACCGCCCAGCTGGTGGCCAACGAACTGACCTCCCTATTCTTGAGTGAAAATATCAAGACCCGGCAGGAAATGGCGGATGATGCTGAGGCGTTCCTGGCGGAAGAAGTGAAGCGGCTGGAGCAAAAAAGCCGTGAACTGGAAGCCAAGCTGGCGGAATTCAAGGAGTTGAATCTGCGTAAATTGCCGGAGATGACTTCCCTCAATATGAGTTTGATGGACCGCACGGAACGGGAGTACTTTGACCTGAGCCGCCAGATCCAGTCGTTGGAAGAGCGTCGCGTGTTTCTGGAAGCCAGTCTGGCCCAGCAGGAACCCAATGCCGCGGTGGTGGGGGCGGGGGAACAGTCAGCGTTGACCCCGGCAGCCCGGGCGCGACTGCTGCAAAACCAGTACATCTCCTATCTGGCCATGTATTCCGAAAATCATCCGGATGTGATCCGCGTCAAACGGGAACTGGAGAATCTGGTGGGGGATGGGGATTTCCCCAATGAATCCGCGTTCATCGAAAAACAGCTGGACCTGTATGAGGCAGAGCTGGCAACCGCGCGTAACAAGTATGGTGAGGAGCATCCGGACGTGCGCCGTCTGGAATCCGTCATCGCGGCTTTCAATGCCAAATTGAAAAAGCTTCCTGCCGACAAAGGTACTGACCTGCGCAATGCGGATAACCCATCATATGTGCAACTGGCCACGTCCCTGAAAACCGTGGATGTGGAATTGAGCCACCTGAAGTCCAGCCGGGCCAAACTGCGGGAAAAACTCGACGAGTTGGAAGTGTCACTGTTACAGGCCCCCACCGTGGAGCGGGAGTACCGGTCCCTGTCCCGGGATTATGAAAACACCACCCGCAAGTACCAGGAATTGAAAGCCAAGCAACTGGAAGCCGGGTTGGCCAAATCCCTTGAGGACGAGAGTAAGGGGGAGCGCTTTACCCTGATCGAGCCGCCCTTGATGCCGGAAAAACCTGTCCGGCCGAATCGCATGCTGATCGTGATGGCCGGGTTTATCCTTGCAGCGGCCAGCGCTGTGGGTATGCTGTTTATTCTGGAAAAGCTGGACCGCACGCTGCGTTCACCCAATGCCGTATCCAGGCACCTGGGGCGAGCACCATTGGCCGTGATTCCGCATATTATTACCTATAGTGAGGCCAAAGCGGTCAAGCGGGGGCGTCTGTATCTGGCCGGGGGCCTGGTGATGGCGGGGATGATGTTGGCCACTGCCATTCATCTGGCCTGGATGCCGTTGGATGTGCTTTGGTACGCCGCGTTGCGCAAGCTGGGTTAATCACCTGGTAACAGAAGTCCCCCAGGAACCTTTGTGAGGAGAAATGTATGGCCTATGTTCAGGAAAAGGCGACCATTGACATCAAGGGCAGTCGTGTCGAGAAGTCGGAAAACCGTGAGGTTGCCACCTTGACGTACCCTATTCGGTATCAGCATACCCATATTCACAAGGTCTCCCGGGAATGGCTTAACGAGCAGCGCATTCTGTGCAAGGGGGCGGACCGCCAGGTGGTCCAGGCCTATAAATTGCTGCGTACCCAGGTTCTGAAAAAGCTGCACCAGCATCATTGGAACAGCATCGGCGTGATGGCAGCCCGTTCTGGGCAGGGCTCCACCCTGACAGCGATCAATCTGGCCATCAGCATTGCATTGGATCACCGCTGTACCGCATTGCTGGCGGATTTCAATCTGCGGGACCCGTCCATTCATCGCTATTTTGACTTCCAGCCCGCCTTGGGTGTCAGTGACTACCTGATCAGTGAGGCCAGTATCTCCGATATGCTGTTCACACCGAATATTGAGAGTCTGGTGGTGTTGCCGGGACGGGAGCCCATTGAGGATTCCGCGGAAAGTCTGGTGACACCTGGGATGCGCAGCCTGGTGTCTGAGATCACCGGGCGTTATTCCCAGCGCATTGTCATCTACGATCTGCCCCCGGTACTGGAGTCGGACGATGCCCTGGCGTTTCTCGATCAGTTTGATGCGGGGTTGCTGGTGATTGAAGAGGGCGTAACGAAAAAATCCGACATCAACAGAATGGCGGAGCTGTTGGGGGACAAACCGATCCTGGGCACCGTGCTCAATAATTCGCGGGTTGCATGAGGCCAGCAGTACTGCGTTTTTTCCTGATATTCGTACTGGGCAGCCTGGGGTTTTGGCCCGGGTGGCTGTGGAGTGCGCCGCTGGCAGCCAGCATTTCTTTAACGTCTGATCAGGTCGGGCCTGAACAGGTGGCCATCGTCATCAATGAGGTGGACCCACAAAGTGTTGCGGTGGGCAAGTACTACAAACGTGCCCGGGGCATTCCCGATGAAAACGTTATCTATGTCAGCTTCTTTGCAGAAGGCGCAAACATTCCGGCGCAGGAGTTTGCACCGATACGCAGGGTGATTGGCGCGAACACGCTGCCCCGGATTCGAGCGTACGCGATTACCTGGACCACACCCTACCGGGTGGACTGTATGTCGTTGACCAGCGCCATCACCTTGGGGCTCGATCAGCGTCTGTGCGCCGCCGACTGCAGCGCTACTCTGGAATCACCCTACTATGGCACCCGGGGTCAGATGGACCACTCGGCTCTTCGCAAGGCAGGTGGTTTGCCTCCGTCCATGATGTTGGCCGGTGCCTCGGAAAAACAGGTGTTTGAGTTGATTGATCGTGGCGTCCGTTCGGATTACTCGCAACCCAAGACCGCGAACGCGTTTCTGTTGAAGACCTCGGATGCCAGGCGCAGCGTGCGTGCTGCCGCCTATGAAGGGGATTTCAGGCATTTTAACGATGAGCGGGTGTCCACCCACTTTGTGGCATCAGACTACCTGACCAACCAGACCGAGATCATGTTTTACTTCACCGGTTCAAAGACTGTGCGTTACCTGGGCAAGAATCGCTTTCTGCCCGGGGCAGCCGCCGATCACCTCACCTCTGCTGGCGGCATGCTGACGGACAGTTTCCAGATGAGTGTGCTGCGTTGGCTGGAGGCCGGTGCCACCGGCAGCTACGGTACTGTGGTGGAACCCTGCAATCACACCGGGAAATTCCCCAACCCGATCATCCTCATGCGCAGACGTTTATCCGGTGCATCGTTGATTGATGCCTACTGGTCCAGCGTCAAGATGCCAGGGCAGGGTGTGTTCGTGGGCGAACCCATGTCTGCACCCTACGCTTCGCCTGCAAACCGGCGCTGAATTTACCCGCTCCGGCCGGGGGTGGAAACCGGGTGTGGGCTCAGCTCCGTGTGGTTGATCACTTGCAGAGTTCTGTCGATTACCGACTGTTGCTCGAACTCAGACATGAAGTGACGGCGGCTGGATTCCGCCAGATTTTTATAGTGCTCCTGGGAACTGAACACTTTTGCGATGGCATGATTGAGGGCAGACTGGTTGCCCCGTGTCACCAGATAACCGTTGCTGCCATCGCGGACGATCTCCCGGCACCCGGGCATGTCAAAGGCCACCAGGGGGATACCGCTGGCGGCGGCCTCGATCAGGATGCGCGGAACCCCCTCTCCGTACTCCGAGGGCAGCACTACCAGATCGACGTCGGCAAGCAAATCAGGCATGTCGTCCACGTGCCCCAGAAAGCGGATTCCAGTGGTGTCGGCTACCTGTGTCAGCTCGGAATCCTGTACCGACTCAGGATTGCCCGGGTCCGGCTCACCGGCAACCAGGAACTCGAATTGCTCCCCCAGGGCGGTGGCGGCGTTAAAAAAATAATAGATGCCTTTGGATTTCAACAGGCGTGATGCGAACAGAATCCTGGCCGGTCGGGTGTTCATGCCCTGTGACAGCATGCCTTTCGACAGGTTGGGCAGAAAGCGGCTGCCGTCCACTCCGGAGCCTTTGATCAGGTTAACCTGTTGACGCTTGATGATCCTGTTGTCGATAAACAGCTGTTCATCGTCAGGGTTCTGCACGATGCATTGGGCCTGAGGGCCGGACAAACTGGCTTTCAAAAGCCACTTGACCACAGGACGGAGTAACGTCAGTGTCATGCTTTGGCCGGAGAATACACTGCCCAGACCGGCGACGGCATTGACGCGGCGCTTGACCCCTGCCAACTTCGCCACCAGGGAACCATAGACCACACACTTCACGGTGAAATTCAGAATGACGTGGGGTTTTTCGTCGTTGAGGATCGCGTACAGTTCTGTGAGCAGAAGAAATTCCTGAATGGGATTGAGACTGCGACGCTGCAGGTTCAATTCGATAAACGCAAAGCCCAGCTCCACCAGCCGATCCGCGTAGGGGTCATGGGGCGCCACCAGCACCACCTGCCAGCCCTGCTGTTGTAAGGCCTGGGCCAGCGGAAGCCGGAAGTTGTACAAGTACCAGGCGGTATTGGAAAATAGAATGATCTTTTTCATGTTTAGCAATTCAATATTGGATGTGTGTTTCGCTGGTGTCTCACAGTGCAAGCTGATGCAGCGAAGAGACCGATAGAATGAAGGGCCAGGTCAACGCCATACTGCCGGGCACGGAGGAAATTGAGCTGACGTCCGACCCGGCTGCTGAACATCCGCTGTATCTCTACATCAAACCGGATCAGGTACTCTACTCCACCAGCATTAAAAACCTGTTACGTGACGAACGTGTGTCGGTAGACGTTTGCCCGCAGGGGATTTCGTTTCTGTTGCAATGCAGCGTGGTGCCACCGCCGAACACCGTCTATCGCAACCTCTATGTGTTAGGGGTGGGGGATTGCGTGCGAATTCGCACCCAGACTAATCCTGATCGGCCGTTGTCGGTGGAGTTCAAGCATCGGTTTCCCTTTGGATCTGGGGTGGGGGCCGGGGTGGGTTCCGCCACTGAATCGACGGTTCCTACCGCAGACCAGGTGCTGGATGCATTAAAGCAGGCGTTGGAATCCCGCTTTGACAGGCAGCAAGCGGGCTTTTTGTTTCACAGTGCGGGTAAAGACAGCAACATGGTTGCCCTGGCGGCGGCCCGTTCCGATGTCCGGGATCGGATCACCTGCATTACGCACAAATCCAAAGGTAAGGCCGACGAAAGTGAGATCAGTGCCGCCATTGCCGGAAAACTGGGTTTGAAACATCAAGTGCTACATGAAGTGGATCAACTGGGCGGGGAGCATGTTGATGCCATTGAGCGGTTCTTCCGGGAAGCCCCGTTCCCCGGGGTGGACCCCGTTACGTTAGCGTACCCCGTGTATACCACCCAGGTGGAAGCGCTGGTGGGTGCCAATATCATCGACGGCGGTGGTAACGACAGCTACATGATGACGCCGCTTTCCAGCAAGGAGCGTAAACTGCTGCCGCTACTGAGCCTGAGTTGCCAGCTGCCGGGGCTAGCCCTGTTGCGCAATTCGGTGAAGACAGAGAGCCTGGCAGGGCCGTTGCTGAAAACCCCGGCGGAATTCTACGGCATGAGTGGCCTCAGCTATGCCGATGCGAAGAGCGTTTACGCCCATGCGGATGACCACCAGGCGTTTTGGCAGCAGCGTTCATTAACGACCGCCTTGCCCGGTGGAGAGCTGGATTGGGTGCGGCATAAAACCGATATCCATACCACCATCACTGCAGCGGAGGTGCACATACGCAAGGCACGCAACTTTGCCGACAGCATTGATGCTAACTTGATTCTGCCCTTTGCCCATCATCAGGTGGCAGCCCTGTTCGCCGGATTGCCTGAACACCTGTTGTTTGACCGGAACACCGGCAAGAATAAACTGCTCATCCGCCGCATGCTGCTGGACCAGCTTGACCTGGATTCCGATGCAGTCGGGAAAATGGGTTACAGCTACGATTTCGGTTCGGTGATTCAACAGAACCGGGATTTTGTGTATTCACACATCCGCGCCTGCACCCTTTGGAATCAGGAGAATATGTTGGCACTGTTGGCACGGTTTGAGATGGTGTCTCAGGCCCGGCATAAATACGCAAAAATGTGTGGGCGCCTGATTTATCGGATTTTTTTGATCTCTGCCTGGCATCTGAACTGTCGGTATCTTGCAGTCAGGGAGGGGAGATGACTCCCCTCACGGGATGGGATTACAAATCACTTGTGCTTTCAGGTTTTGCGTCGTCTCTGTGTTAATAATACCGCTAAACCGCTGCCCAGGAGCAGAATTGAGGCCGGTAATGGGGTTGCCATTTCCCCTGTCTGAAAATTAAATCGATAGAATTCGCTGCCCCCGTACCAGCCTTCAGTATGAAACACTAGAGTGTAAATGCTGTCCGGAGTCAGTACACCGTATCCGGTGTAATAACCTGAGGCACGTTCATGCATGCTTGTGTTGGTATATTCGCGCTTGAACTCGGGCACTGATTGGCCGTCTTTGTATAACTCTCCACTCGGGTTTCCATACAGTTCACCGCTGAAATTCGCCGACACGCTAAACTGCGTAATTTCGTCAACTGTGAATGTGATGTTGAATACGCTGGTGGACACGACATCGGACCAGTACGTGTTGACATTGATCCTTCCCTCCATGGATTGGCTGGTTAACTCGCTGAACTGGCTTGCGGGTCCGTCGGTTGGTGCGCTGTTGAAATCGCCAAAGGGGGCATCAGGTAGAACCGTAACAATCTCTCCATTGGTGTTTTCATACTGAATGTATCGGTTGTCTTCAATGTACACGAGGGCTGCCTGGGATGCTGGTGCGATCAGCACGGCGGCGATTGTCGGAATTGTGTGCTTTGCACGTTGTAGTACTTTTAATGATGCCATGTCAGAAACTCCATTTAATAAACAGTCATTCATTTTTGAGGTTAGTGATCAGATGTGCATAAGGCCTCAATCAGAGTTGAGTCAGCGTAAGGGTTATCTGCTGCAGCGAGATGAAGATTTGGTTTCATTTCACATTGGGCTTGGGGGTATGTAAAGGTTTTGTCATATAAGTGTATTTTGAATAACTTATAATTCCCGATTCTGCTAATTTTGTTTTCGTTACCGTCTGTTGAGTCAACCCTCTGCTATGGATCAAAGCTTGGTAAGTTTGGCGATTTCGGCTCTGCTGTTAATGGCATTTGGCTCGGTGGGCATTGCCATGAGGTATCAGCGTGCCCAGCGTTTGGCATTAGCCGACTGGTTTGTGATCGGATTGACCGGTTACGGTGGCTTGGTGGCGCTGTTGTTTGTGATCGCCAGTGTGTCGGTGGAACGGAGCGTGGCGTTGGATCTGATTGCCGACAGTCCTATCGCCTGGGCTTATCCGATATTCTGCGGCCTGGCGATTGTAGGTGTCTGGCTGGCCATCTGGCTGTTCACTGGCAGCGAAAGGGAAATTGCGAATCTCAATACGCCAGGAAGGCATAAACTGAAAGTCAACCCAAAGTTGATTGCCCGCGTTACCCTGTTGGGTTGGGCAGCGCTGATACTGGGAGCCGCTTCGTATTGGCTTTACGCCCGTTCCTATGGTGGCTTCAGCAACCTGCTGCAATATTCCGCAGGAATACGTGCGGGGCTGGTGGATGTGGATGACAACGCCTACACATTCTTGAAACGGTTCGGAGGGTTTTGCTTTCTGGCATCGTTGTTATTCGGTGGCGCACTGTTGAGCCGGGGCAAGTCCACCGTCATGTGGCTGCAGTCTTGTGTCGGATTTATCGTATCTTTTTTGGCATCGTTGTTCATCCTGTACAGCTGGGAGGGGCGTCTTGGCTTGGTGACCTTTGCCCTGGTCGTACCCTTCGGCTATCTGGTTCACCGGCACGGGGTGGGTATCAAACTTCTGAGAAATGCCGCCATCCTGTCATTGATTCCACTGTTTGCGCTGCCAGCCAGTAGCGCGTTGTGGGGCAAGTCTGCGGAGTCGGATAATATATCGAGTTTCTTTATCCGGGAGCTGTCGTTTCCACTCAATTCGTTTTCCCAAGCCTATGAAAATAACAGCATTCGCTATATGAAAGATGTGCTGGCTGCACCGTTATTTTTGCTACCCACCCGGGTCTGGAAAGGAATGCTGGGTTTGGATACGGCATCGGATGTGAACACCGAAAACGTAATGGGAAAGCGCAAAGGTCAACGTGGTTCCACCACAGCAGTGCCCATTGATTTTATTACCTTTTGCTACATGCAGGCATCATTCCTGGGGATGCTTTTGGTCGGCTTCATTTTCGGCGCATTGTTATGCATCCTGGATCGCTTTCTGATGAAACGGTTCGAAGGCGCAGTGTACGCCATGCTTTACAGTTACTCCGTACTGTTTGTTTCCGGGATGAGTGCTCTGTATGCCGATCCCAAGCACATCCTGAATCGAAACTTCCACTTTGTGGTGGGGTTGTTTTTGCTGTGGTGGTTGTGTAAGTCGATCAAGTTGAACCGCGATGAGCCGGCTCAGGCAGGGAGGAAATCCAGGGTGGAGCACGCTGATTCAGTGTTCACCGGCATGGTAGCCATTGGTGTAGATACTGTGGGTTTAACAGCTAAGGGTGAAATAACCACCGGGTTCGGGAACGCTGAGTGTCCAGAATCCGCTAAATTCAGGTTTGTCTAGTTTGACTCAGAATTGATACCCAAACAGGTCGATCTCTTCCCGATAAACGCTCTCAACCAAGGTCCTGGCTTCTTCATCATATCGATCACGGTAACCACTTGCTTCCCCTTTGACCTTATGTGGCAGAGCCTGATCAGCAACACCTAGTTGCTCACACACATAGGCAAAATCCGCTGCAAGATTTTCAAACCGACCGATGTAATCCATAGGGATGTTGCCTTTTGAGTCCTGCAGCCAGTATAGCTGGGAGGCCAGCATGCCATGGCCAGCTTCCTGTTGCAGAAACTGATTGAAATCGATGCGGCGGGAAAGGCCTGATTTCTCGTGTTCTGGATCGCGCACGTAGTTGTTATACCAGGAGTAGGCCCGGTCCCATGGGTCGCGAACAATGGTGAATTTGAAATAGCTGAGATACTGTTGGCGGGTGAGGGCGATTTTGTTGTTCGGGTTGGTGACATTGGGCGATAGATGGTGTTTGATGCGCCGATACAGCTCCATGATGTTGTCACGACGAGTAAAAGTGTCAGTACTCACAGCAGGCTGTTGAATCATGCGCATGCTGCGGTGGTCCTGGCCACCGCGCCCATTGTGGCCGTCAAGATGGCCCAGGGCTGACTCGATGCTGGTGCCTGCGCATTTGGGGATGTGAATGAAGATACATTTGAGTTCATGGGAGATCATTGCTTCACTCCATCGGACAGTCTATTGCGTATGAGGAGGGAATACAGGTCAATCCAACGCTTGGCCGCCGATGCAATGCCATAGCCTTTGACAATGTGGCGTCGACCATAATCCTGTAGCGCGTACAAACGTTCTGCGGGCAGTTGCATAAGCTGTTTCATGGCTTGAGCCAGCTCCTTGTGTGAAGCTGGTGGAACCACAAATCCATTCTCACCTGATACGACCAGATCGCGGTTGCCTCCCACATCGGTGACCACGCAGGGCAGTGAACAGCTCAATGCTTCCAGCAGTACAATGGGCAAGCCTTCCCAGGACGAGGACATCACAAAACCGTCAGCCATCGCATAGAGGCTCACGGTATCTTTTCGGTTGCCCAACAGAGTTACGTTAGGCGCTAGATCGAGCTTGCCGACCAATTGCTTCACGGCCTCGCGCTCTGGCCCATCGCCTGCGATAAACAGATGGCTTGCCGGATTGGAATTGAGAACATCCTGGAACCCATGCAGCATATTGGGGAAATCTTTCTGTCGCGTGAGGCTGGCCACCGACAACCAGACGAATTTGTCCTCGACCCCGAGTTCCCGGCGATATTGATCACGAGCACCCACGTCTGCTGAAAAGCGTTCGGTATCGATGCCGTTTTCGATCAACAGGCAGGCATTGTTTTTGACCAAACCGTCTTCATTGTAACGGCGTACGGCAGCCTGGCTTACATTGGTGGTAACATCGCATAATCCGTCGGTAAGGCGATACAGCCGATCCCGGTGTTTGCTGCCTTCCTTGATGTTATGCGCAGTGCATACAAAAACCGGCTTACGCATAAAAGGGTAGAGAATACGCGCTACCATGTTGGAGTGGAACATATGGGAATGGACCACATCCGGTTGGTTACGTTGTAATAGTCGATGGATTTCAAAGACCGTTGTTGGTAAGTGAAACGGGCTGTCGAAACGATGGCAGTGGACCGGTATGCCCGCTTGCTCCATGTCCTGAATGAACGCTGGCTCAGCCTGTTGCAACGTCATGATCACCACCTGGTGACCGTTGCGCACCTGTTCCCTGGCCACGGTCATAAGCTGCATCTCTGCACCACCGTATTCCAGCTTCTTGATCAAGTAAGCGATTCTCAATGGCGTGTTCATCTAAAGCCCTGTCAGTGCATTCAGGTATTGATTGGCAACCGGCTGTATGCCGAATTCCAGGCGACAATAGGTGCGGGCAGTGTCCGTTCTCGGCCTAACGGGGTCAGCCTTCGTTGCCAGCACATCGCGTAGTGCCAGGGTCAGTGTCTCCGGCGAATTGACGGGAACCAAAGTGCCATACTTGCCGGCTTTCAGGATGTCGCGGGACCCACCCGGACAGTCAGTGGAAATCACCGGAACCCCCAGTGCCAGGGCCTGTATCAATGCGTTGGGCTGCCCTTCCCACAGGGAGGACAACACAAACACATCGGACTGTTTCATAAAGCAAAACGGATTGCTCACGAATCCCGGCAGGGAGACAAAGTCGGTTAGTCCCAATTCAGCCACCAGACCTTCCAGGCTGGCCCGTTCTTCGCCTTCCCCAAGGATAATCAGCCTGGCACTGTGACTTTTTCGGTAGTCGGAAAACGCTCTGATCAATGAAGCAAAATCCTTTTGCCGGGTCAGTCTACCCACCGATAAAATAACGGGTTCGGATTTCTCATCCAACCAGGAGTGCCCGGTGCTGGCTTCACTCAGTTCATAGAAGGCATCGCTGACCACCGGATTGTTGATCACCACGATGTTGTGACCCCGCATCTCGATACAGGACATCAAGTCAGACTTGACGTCGTTGGATACGGCGATCACTACATCGGCCCGGTCGTAAAAACATTTCATCAAAAACGGCAATATTTTTTCTTTGGTACTCTGATCATTTTCCAGATGTGCCTTAATGGTATTGGCTTCGCGAACCCCCAGAACAAAGCGGTGTTTGCTCACCAGCTTCGCCAGGATGGCAATGATGTTGGCGTGTCGCAGAGTTGACAGCAGGCAATCAGGCTTGGTGGAATTGAGGTAGCGGATCAAAGCCGGCAATGCAAAGGCAATACGGCTGGCATTGAGGTCAACAATATTGACGCTCGCCGGTACGTCCTCAAGATAGGGGCCTTCCGCTTTGGCCAGCACCAGATCGACTTTCATGCCTTGTCTGCTGAGCTCTGTCGCCAGTGCGACCATGACGCGTTCCGCGCCGCCGCCTCTCAGGGAGGGAGCAAAAAGGCTGATTTGTTTCATGGTGCTGTCACACTTCAGACACGTTAACCACCGCATTATGGCCAGGGAGCGGTGTTTACTTTAAATTCGGGAGAGACATTCTGTTAAAACTTTATTTCAAAAAGATGTCGCACCTCGATTGTCCAGCAGCTGTGTTGAGGGCAATAGGGCTGATTGCTGCACTTATGCTTTCGTCGAGCGTATCCGCGCAGATTTGCGACGACAAAGACTCCAGAAAAGAAACCTATATCGGTAAGCACAATCTGTTGGCGGGTTATGACCGACGCTGGTACAGCATTATTCCGCTGGAGCAGGATCAGGGCTTCTATCAGTCCAAAGCCGCTTTGGCAGTGGCAAACAACATCGTTTTGCTGCAAATGCCTTCCGGTGGATGGCGCAAAAACATCAGCCCGGAATGTGCGTTACTGAATCCGGACGATGCGCTACAGATCACAGGTTCCGGTGCGGATGGGGATTACCCCCAGAAGACGCGGTATCGGCATAACGTCAGCACCCTGGATAACAATGCTACCCATACTCATATACGTTTCCTGCTACGGGTGTCCCTGTACCACTCTAAGCCCGACCTTCGAGCCAGTGCTCTGCGTGGAATTGAGTATCTGTTGGCGGCCCAGTATCCCAACGGGGGATGGCCACAGAACTACCCTAACCTGAATTCCTACGGGGCTTATGTCACGTTCAATGACGGCGCGATGGTCGGGGCCTTATTGACATTGTCTGAGGTGGCCGACGGGCGTTTTCGTTACCTGGATACCCAAACCCGGCGCCGGGCTCAGGCCGCCTATGAACGAGGCATTCGTTATATTCTTGACGCCCAGATCGTCGTGGACGGATTTAAAACCGGTTGGGCGCAACAATATCTTCCGGGGCCCGGCTATGTTCCGGCCCGGGGCAGAATCTACGAGATTCCCGCGATTGCCACCAAGGAAACCGTAGGCATCATCAAGCTGTTAAGGCGGGTCGAAAAGCCGGATCAGCAGGTCAAAATAGCGGTTAACTCTGCGATTGAGTGGCTCCGGTGGGCGCAATTGGAGGGCGTTGAGGTGAAACGGGTGTACGATCAGAAGTGGAACAGAATGTTTCAGTTGCAGTACAGTGAAGACCCCGCCGGCACTGTCAAGTCCCACAAGTTCGATGGGGGACGTTTTGGTTATGACAAAGTGTTGGTTGCTAATCCCGCCGCTCCTCCTTTATGGGCAGAATATTATGATCTCTCGACGCTCAAACCGGTGTATGCCGGGTGGAATGGTGTTTCCACCTATCGATTCGAGGAGGTGGATTACGAACGGCGCGTTGGCTATGGCTGGTTCATTCCCGAGCGCAAGGTCAAGCCGGTATTGAAACGCGCCTATCCGGATGTTGCGGTGCCAGCGTTCAGGCCGCAAGTCCGCGATAGCGCCGGTAGTAACCGTAGCTGAACGTAGCCATGGCAGCGCGGTTCAGTGTAACTACCAACAGCGCTGCCAGATAACTGTAGAGCGGCACCAGGATCAATAATAGCCCCAGGCCCAGGATCGAGATCACCAGGGTAAAATTTTTCACCACCTGCTGTTTGCCCATCAGCATCAAAAAATTGATGCCGAACGTGGTATGGCAATAGACAAAAAATATGGAGCAGGCGAGCACCTTCAGGCTAAGAGTCAGTTCTTCTGATGTGGTTTGCAGCAGTAGGGATGTGATGACGTCTGCTCCGGCGAACAGCAGGATCGACAACCCCAGACCAGCACCACACATCACCAGGCTGAACAGGCGGTGGTTGCTCATGTTTCTGGATAAAATCGGCATCGCCGCGGCGGACAGGATCTGGGCACCGCTGACGGCCACCTCCACCAGCTTCAGTGCTGCACTGTAGGCGCCCACCAGGGCCTCATGGGTAAAAATCCCCAGAATGAAAATGGAGGCGTTTTTGTAAAGGTTGGGGGCAAACTGGGCCAGGAAGATATCCCTCCCTTGTTGGAGTGCAGAGCGGATGTCGGCCCAGGCAATGCTGACCAAACCCACTCCCAAAAAGCTACGGCAGGCAATCAGTGCCGCAATCAGAGCGATCAAAGTGGCGATCATGTTAAGCGCCGGCACATACACCACGTCGGTGGATTCAGTCACCAGCAACAGCATACTGCCCAGAAATATAAAACGTGACGTCAGATGAATGTACGTGATGTACTGCATCTTCTCCAGGCCCTGGAACAGCCAGACCGGGGTGATGGCCTGCAGTGCCAGATACAGCCCGGAAAACAGAAAAACCCAGAAATGCTCCCTGAACATGGGCACCAGCAGGATGGTCAGCAGATAGAGGCTGAATGTCAGCAGAGCGAGCAATAATGAGGTGCTGAGTACGACGGTGTAGTGACGGTCCACCAACACAGGGTCGTGGCGATCGCGGGCGATATCCCGGGTGGCTGAAATGTTGAAACCATATTGCACGCACACCGCCACAAATTGGGCCAGAGACAGGGCAAAGCTGATGGTGCCGTAGCCCTCCAAGCCCAATACCCGCACCAGATAGGGCAGGGTAATCAAAGGGATGATAAAGTTACTGCCTTTGACGACGGTGAGCGCAACGATATTCTTAGCGAGTCGAATATACTGGGGCGTCAGCGTCATGGTGGTCAGGTTGTGGCGGGAGGAGTGAACGCGTAAATCGCTTTTCTGCCAGGCAGGCCAGGCAATAAGCCGTGGGAATCAGAGTGAATGCCATCAGTGAGGACTGGTAGCGAAAGCCGATGATGATCAGGTAATAGGGGATGGGCAAAAAATACATGTACACCCACACCAACCAGAGCCGATCAGCCTGCTGTCTCAACATCCACGTGCCCCACAGGGCAAAGATGGTGGTTAGAGTGCCGGCGATCGTCAGCACCACACCGAACAGAAACTTTCGGTTATCACCCACCGCGTACCATTTGCGCAACACATCCACATCACCGCTCCACCACATACCAATGCGGGTCACCACCAGTTGTGCAAAGTGCCCCGGATCGGATTGGATGCGCTCCATTGCCTGCTGCTTCATCCACTGGTCGTAGGCGGTTTCGCCCATTTCCCGGTAAATTTCCTGCTCTGACGGGCTTTTGTAGATCCAGAAATCGTGAAAGCCAACACCATGCCCACCGCCGGCATACTCATGGTTGCCTTTGAACATCTCCGGCCCGGCCATGTTGCGGATGTACATGAGCTGGCCGGTGCTTTGATAGTTGCGCACCAGCCAGGGGGTGACCACGCCGAGGTAGCTGGTGAAGATAATGAGCAGGGTCACCAGTGATGTGTGCCAACGGAAGTCTTTCTGCACACCTTGCTTTAGCCCCGGCCACACCAGCACCAGGCAGATGATGGGGTAACAGAGGGTCCAGGCTGGGTTGCTGAGTGCAGTCAGGCCCATGAGCAGGCCCAGGATAACGCTGTGGTGAAATGAATCCAGGGAGAATCGCAGGCTGGCGTACCACAGAATGCTGCTCAGAAACATCAGGCTGAGCCCGGTCTCCCAGATGCTTCCGGTGATGAGCAGAATATGAGGATGCAAGGCAAACAGGAGGGCGAAACAGCGTGCTGTGAGTTCATTGAGCCGCGCCTGGCACACCCGGTACAGCAATACCAGGGTGACTGAGTTGAACAGGATGTTCAGTAATTGCAGCAGGCCATGGGCCCACTCGGATTTGATCCCTAGCAGACCGTACAGCCCCGACATCAGCCATACGTACAAAGGCGGAGAGACGCTGGTAGGGCCGCCTTCGCCCACCGGCAGATACGGCGAGCTGAATCCGTAACCCAGTACTATCCGTTCGGCGATGTCGGCCATTTCCAGCCCCCCCATGCTGCCCAGCAATCCGCTCAGGGTGAGGTAGGCCAGTTCAACACAGACCAAAAGCCCCAGCGCTAAGGCGAGGAACGGTATCCGGTTGATGGCCTGGGTTACAAGGTTCATAGGGCTCTGAGTCTTGGTCTTGGTCTTGGTCTTGGTCATTAGGCAGTGGTGGCGCTCAACCATAGCCAACAAGCATTACTGAATTATGACGGCTGTGTGACAGGGTTGTCGCGGGACACGCCACCCCAGGCGTTAATACAAATTAAATACTTCTGAAATACTATGGCCCGCCAGCACCCCGTAAGTGGAAACCAGGAGTATTCGCTTGTATCCGTCCTATACCAATAGCAGCACCGCTGCAAGAGTGCGTTGGAACCTGACACCGAGCTTTGTGGCTGCGGCCTGCGTCGGGTTCGGATTATTGACATTGATGTTCTGGTCGGTGCTGAACTCACTGTACAACACCTGGAGCGGGCAGGAGGAGTACAGCCACGGGTTTTTCATTCCGGTGATCAGTGCCTATCTGATATATCAGCGCATCGGGGTGCTGCAAAGGCTGCCGTTTACCGGGTCGTGGATAGGGGTCGCCATCCTGCTACTGGGCGGAGTTTTGTTGCTGGGCGGGCGCCTGGCGGTGATTTCCACCATGGGTCAGTATGCGTTGGTGATCTGCATCTGGGGTTTCTGTTTGTCCGTCATGGGGTGGCGCGCCTTTCGAGTGATCTGGCCGGCGTTGTTGATGCTGGTGTTTATGGTGAAGCTGCCCACCTTTCTTTACAACAATCTGTCCAGCCAGTTGCAATTGATCTCGACCCAGGTCGGGGTTTGGTTCATTCAGTTGTTCGGGATCGACGTTTACTATGAAGGCAATGTTATCGACCTGGGAGTCATGCAGCTGCAGGTGGTGGAAGCCTGTAACGGATTGCGCTATCTGTTCCCGCTGATGGCCCTCAGCATGATCATCGCCATTCTATATCGTGCACCTTGGTGGCGTCGGGCTCTGATCGTGCTGTCCAGCATGCCTATTTCCGTGTTGATGAACAGTTTTCGCATCGGCGCCATCGGCGTTACCGTGGAGTACTGGGGGCAGGAGATGGCCGAAGGCGTACTCCATGATTTCGAAGGCTGGGTGGTGTTCATGGGGGCGCTGGCATTGTTGATCGCGGAGATCAAACTGATCAGCTGGCTGGTGGGGGATCGCCGATCATTTGCTGATGCCCTGGCTCTCGATCCTCCCCCGTTGCCAGAAGAGGCAGTGACCGATGAACGCAAGCGGGATCTGCCCATCACCTTGTACGCTGCTGTTGTCATCCTGGTGGCGGTGGCGTTGATCAACACCCGCCTGCAGGTGGCAGAGACCGTGTTTCCAGAGCGCGAGCGCTTCAGTGCCTTTTCGATGGTGCAGGGGGATTGGTATGGCCGGCCTGGTGTGATTGAGTCCCGCTTTCTGGACGAATTGAAACTGGATGACTATCTGCTTGCGGATTTTCAGGCCCCTTACAGCACCACTGTCAACTTCTACGCCGCCTATTACGAAGTGCAAGCAGAAGGTGAGGGCACCATTCATTCGCCACGCTCCTGCTTGCCAGGTTCCGGCTGGCAGATTAACTCCCTGCAACAAACCGAAATCGCCGGGGTGATGATCGATGGCAAGCCGTTACTGGCTAATCGGGCGGTGATCTCCAAGGGTGGATCGAAAATTCTGGCTTATTACTGGTTGCAGGGTCGCAACCGGGTCATTACCAACGAATTCATGGCGAAATGGTGGATATTCTGGGATCGCCTGACGCAAGGCCGATCCGATGGTGCGCTCATCCGGGTCATGATCGAGATTGATGAGTTTGATAATGCTGAGCAGGCGGAGCAGCAGCTTCTGGCGTTTATCCGGGAAGTGGCGGACGATCTGCCCACTTACATTCCGAACTAACCAGAAGCGGCGCTGAGATGGGAGTCCCGCAATGACATTTTACGCCTCGTTGATCATGGCCATGCTGTTGACCCTGGTGTTGATACCGCCTTTGATCCGATATGCCTTTCTGATCGGTGCGGTGGACAAGCCGGACCCGCGCAAGGTCCACGTCAACGTGGTGCCCCGTATCGGTGGTATTGCCATGATCTTTGGCGCCTTGGTGCCGTTGGTGATCTGGCTTCCCTACGAAAAGCAATACGTCGCCATCGCTCTGGGTACTTTGGTGATTGTGGCGTTCGGAATTTGGGATGACCGCAAGGATATCTCCTACCGCTACAAGTTCCTGGGGCAGATCCTGGCCAGCGCGCTGGTGGTGCTCGGTGGTGACATCTATATCATGTATGCGCCGTTCATGGACGGACAGCCACTGCCGTTGATGGTGTCGTACGCCTTCTCCATATTCTGTTTGCTGGCCATCACCAATGCTCTAAATCTGGCGGACGGGCTGGACGGTTTGGCCGGTGGTACCACCTTGCTCAGCTTTGGCCTGATCGCCATTCTGTCCTATAAAGCCGGTGCCAGCGGCATATTGATTGTTACCATGTCCGTGGTGGGCGGGGTCATCGGGTTTCTGCGTTTCAACTCCCACCCGGCCTCCATTTTCATGGGGGATACCGGCAGCCAGTTCCTGGGCTTTATCTTGGGCGTGGAACTCATCATGCTGACGCAGTTTGCTGACCTGGCATTGTCCAAGTCCATTCCCCTGTTAATATTGGGGCTGCCGCTGGTAGACACCCTGACCGTGATGTCAAAGCGCATCATGCGCGGGGTTTCCCCGTTTTCTGCGGATAAAAATCATATCCACCATCGGCTGTTGGCGCTGAAGTTCAGTCACTATGAAACGGTGGTGATCCTCTATCTGATCCAGTCTGTGTTTGTGATCTCCGCGTTCCTCACCTGTTACAGCGAGGACTGGTTACCCACCACCTTGTTTGTGGTTTACACGTTATTGCTCACCACCATCCTCAGTGCGATGGAAAGCGAAAAACTGAATTTCTACTACAACGGTTGGATTCGTAAGTGGAGCAAGGCCCGGGTGTTGGGGTGGCGGCGATCCCTGCGGGCGATTAACCTGGATCGATACCTGCCTTATTATGTGTTGGGGTTGGTGCCGCTGATGATCCTGTTTGCGGGCGCTGATGACATACATGTCAGCCTGGACGTGGCCGTGTTGTCTGTGTTGCTGGCCGCCTTGCTGGTGTTTGGCATACGCCGGGCACATCAAAACGAATGGCTGGATCGATTGGGTGCCTACACGTTTTGCGCCTTGCTGTGTTACCTGGGTTACAAGAATCAGAACCACGATGGCACGTTTTATATCGTGGAGTGGTTGCTCATTGTGGTGGCCGGTCTCTGGGTGTTCATGACCATCTCGGTGCAGCGCAAGAGCCGGCGCTTTGAAACCAGTCCCTTCGATATCCTGCTGATATTGCTGGCCTTGCTGATCCCTCTGTTCGCGGATTCCGCGTCGGCCGTGGATCACCTGCCGTTGGACGTGTTTAAGTTTGTCGTGCTTTTGTATCTGTTCGAATACATTATCAACAGTGGTATCTATTACCGCTTCCGTTTATTGCCGTATTCGCTGACCGCCGGAGCACTCTTTATCGCCGGAAAGGGCCTATTATTTGCGTGACTTTTCTGTCACGTTTCTGCCTTGAAAGTGTGACATTCTCCGCTATCAGAATTGGAAACCGATGGCGAGTTTGCTCATGAAATTCAAAAACACGTTCGTAATGCTGCTGGTGGCGCTGACTCTGGTGGCCTGTGATGGCGTCGAGGGGCGCAAGCAGAAATACCTGGATCAGGCCCAGCAAAGTTTTGCAGAAAAGGACTACGACAAGGCCCGGGTGAATTACAAAAACGTGCTCAAAATCGATCCCAAATCCATTGAAGGATTGATCGGTTACGCTGAGACATTGGAAAAAATGGCAGATTGGCGGGGTGCGGTTGGCAAGTATCGGGCGGTCATCGAAATTGAACCGGATAATGCCAAGGCCAAGGTGAAACTGGGTCAACTCTATTTGCTGGCGAACGAAGCGCAGATGGCGTTGGATCTGGCGGATGAGGTGTTGTTGCTGGACCCCAAACACAGCGGTGGCCTGACGTTGAAGGCCGGTGCAGTGGCCAAATCCGGCCAACCTGCTGAGGCACTGCTGATCGTGGAGCAGGCCTACAAACTTAACCCCAAAGAATTGGACACCCTGGTGCTGTATTCCACCATGTTGGTGGCCAATGGCCGCGAACAACAAGGGTTGGATCTGCTTGAGTCAGCGCTGAAAGAATGGCCGGACAGTGTCACCCTTCATTCCATGTTGGCCAACTATTACCTGTCCCGCAATCAATTGCTGCTGGCGGAGGAGGAACTGAAGGCCCTGATCGCCATCGAGCCACAGAACGTCGGGTTTAAGCACCGGTTAGTGGAGTTCTATGAGAAGACCGGGCGCACCCAGGAAGCCGAAGACGTATACCAGCAGATCATCAGCAGTGAAGAAGACAAAACTGATGCCATCATTGCCCTGCATAACCTGCATGCGTCCCGGGGTGACCTGGAGCAGGCGGAAGCCGTTCTGACCCGCTATATCGAGCAGGACCCGGACGATTTCGACCTGAAATTTCAGTTGGCCGGATTCTATGTACGGACCGATCGTGAGGCCCAGGCCGAAGAAATGTATCGGGATTATCTGAACGAAAACGATGCCGTATCGGTGAAGGCCCAGACCCGGCTGGCTTACCTGCTGGAAAAGCAAGGCAAACTGAGCGAGGCCGAAGAGTTGCTGGCGTCGGTTTTGAAGGATCACCCCGGTAATATTGACGCCTTGTCGCTGCGTGGAAAAATGCACCTGGAACAGGAAGACGCGCTGAATGCGATTCCGGATTTGCGGGCGGTGGTCAATGCCAACCCTGAAAATATCCAGGCGCTGAAATGGCTGGGGCTCGCCTACATTATGAATGGCGACGCAGAGTTGGCCATTCAAATGTTGAAAGCGGTGGTGAATCTGCAACCCCGGGACCTGCCGGCGCGGATGCAGTTGGCCAGTCTGTATAATGACAACGGACAAACGGCCAAGGCCATCGAACAATATCTGTTGTGCGAAATGATCGCGCCGGATGATCAGGTCGTTAAGCAAAAACTGGTGAGTGCCTATCTGGCCACAGGCAACAGCCACAGCGCCCGGGCTTATTCCGAAAAACTGATTACATTGGACCCCAATAACCCTCTCTATCCTATGTACCTGGGGTTGGCGTCTCAGTTGGATGGGGATCATCAGACGGCGATTACCTACTTCGATCAGTCCCTGCAACTGAAGCCCGGTGCACTGGAGCCCATGTCTGCCAAAGTACGCAGCCTGATTGCCTTGAATCAGTTGGATGAGGCCTCCCGTTGGTTGGATAGCGTGGTTAACAGCGTCGAGAACAATTCCCCCGCCTATAATTTCAAGGGTGAAATCCATCTGGCGAAAAAAGAATATCCGAGTGCCAACCAGGCCTTTGAGAAAGCACTGGATATTTACCCCGGCTGGTGGCTGCCTTATCGCAATCTCATGCTGAGTGCCCTGGCTCAGGGCGACAAGCCCAAGGCGATTCAAGTACTGGAGCAGGGCGTAGAAGCCAGTAAAGGCTCAGCCCGGCTGCGTCTGGAGTTGGCCCGCCTGTATGAGAGTGAGTCCCGGGTGGACGATGCCATCGAGCAGTATGAAAAGGTGATGCGGGATGACAGTAGCAACGCGTTAGCCATCAATAACCTGGTGATGTTGTTGGTCAACAATCGCAGTGACGATCAGGCGCAGCTGGAGCGGGCTGACCGCCTCAGCAAACCACTGCTGGAGAAAGACAACCCGTTATACCAGGACACCGTGGGATGGCTGTATTACACCAAAGGTGAATACGACAAGGCCCTTGCCCTGATCAAGCGCGCACAGGTGGCCTATCCTGCCAATCCGGAAATCAACTATCACCTAGGTATGACTTACTACCGGATTTCAGATTTCGAGAAAGCCCGCCAGTATCTGACGGCCTCGGTGCAGGGGAACACGCCCTTCCGCGGGCGCGAATCTGCAGAAGACACGTTACTGAAACTGGAAGATAAATTGTCTGCCCGTTGATGGGTAATGTTGGGTAGACAGTCAGGGGTATCTTTGGGGATGCCATTGAGTTGACAACGGGGTTATTGCTACCGGTTGGGGGGTAGGACGATGAGTATTTATTGCGTGAAGCGCGGTGCGGTGGGTTTGTGTTTGATGCTCAGCATGCTCTGTTCCTGGAGCAGTGTCGCAGCAGTTACCAGTGGCTTGGTGTTCGTCAACGGCAACACGCCGGCGCATACCCATGAAGTGGTATTGGAGCAGGCGACCACCGTCAGCCTGGCGTTTTCACAATTGCCCATCGGCGGCAACATCGTTGCCGGGCAGGCGGTACTGGCCCAGGGCGCCAGCCGCCTGTTGGCGGTGGACCTGAACGCCACCACGCCGGCTGAAGTCGCCCTGGCTCCGGGCCGTTACAGCCTGCTGGCCTACGTGGACCTGGGTGGTGAGACCGTCGCAGAAGTGGTGCTATCCCTCAACAACATCGGCGGGGCGTCCCTTTACAACGAACAGTTGACGGTCAGCAAAAGTGAAACCGAACAGGGCGCGCAGCGGGTTACGGTGTTGCAGGATTTTACCCTGGACTCAGCTACGGATGTCATATTCAGCTACACCAGTTTTGAGCACTTCGATGTGGCGGATTATTTTGCCGACACAGCGACGGCTCCGGCGGTGTTGATCTCCAGCAGTGACGGCGCATTCAACCAGGCCGTGGTCTTAACGGAGTTGGCACAAACCCAGAGCGTATCCCTGCCGGCAGACCGCTATACCCTGACCCTGCTGGCCAATATTCCCGAGCAGGCCGTGGCCGGTTTTTTCTGGAGCTTACAGGCAGGTACCCAATACTTCGGCGATAAAGTGTTGCTGAACGGAACCGGCTCTGAGCCGGTGGCAGACGTGCTGGCGTTGGGTTCCACAGGAGCCTTGCCTGCCGCGCAATATGAATTGACGTCCGGTTGGCTCATGAATGAGGCCGACCCAGAGTATGCGCTGTTTGTGTCCCGTGAAAACGAGCAGTGGAGTCTGTCAGCCGATAATCAGTTTCAACAAACGGCATCCCTGACTGGTGATTACCGCATTTATCTGGTGCACAACGGGCAGACAGACGCAGCGGTTGGTCTGCAGATACGCGAACAGGGCAGTGATGTGGTGCGGTTTTCCGATGCATACCCGTTGGGGGACGTGCAGAAGCTGGATGCATTTGATCTTGCCTCTGCCAAATCACTGTTCATCGACACCCGCGACTACCGCTTTGTCAGTGCCTTCGCCACGGTTCAATATGCGATTACCGACGGCAGCTTGGTGCTGAACAGTCCGCTTGTTACGGACGAGGGCAGTGTGGACATGGGGTCTCTGTCGCCAGGCCATTACTTCCTGCTGGGACGCGCCAGTGCTCATGTGGGTGGCAATTCCCTGGTGGAGGTAACGCTGCGTGACAGCGCGGGAGTATCAATCAGTCGTCGCTTGCTGACGGCGGGCCAGGGCGTTGTGGCCGCCCGGCAGGTGTCTGTCTCTGGCGGACGTTTTGAATTGTCCATGACCGATATGATGTTCCCGGGTCCGGCGGCACAAATTGCCCTGGGCTTGTTTGGCCAGGGCAACGACCATCGTTACGTTCGTTATCTGCCCGTCAGCGCAGGTGGTGTGGAAGTGGATACCCTTGATTTGCAGAGCGGGGATTATCTGCTGACGTTTCTGATCGTACCGGATGATGAGGAGTCAGCGTTATTCGGTTTTCAACTGGATAGCCTGAGCAGCACACCACCCACCAACTCCGGCAGCCGGGGCTCCAATGGCTCCGGAGGTGGCGGTGGCGGTGGGACTCTGGCCTGGTTTGGGTTGCTGAGCCTGTCGTTCCTGCTGGCCCGTCGCTTTGTGTAAATACCTCTTACACTCCAGTTCCTGGTTCTTATGATCCCCTTATCCCTTATCCCAAACACACAACAGGGGCCACCGGGCCCCTGCTGTGTTTCTCAATGTCGATCCTGATTTACGCTTGATTTGCTGACGGTGCCGGCTTGCCGGTGCTGGGTTCCCGCTTGTTCTTGCCCCAACCGTTGCCGGTGTCGTAGGTGCCGAACAACCAATCATAGAACAGCGAGATGGTGGCGAAGTTGCCGCCGGTGAAGCGGGCATGATGCACGTGATGCATCTTGGACGCGTAGTTCAGATATTTATAGGGGAAGCGATCTTCTTCCCACAGGTCGTGGTTGTGGTTGTTGATTTCTGAAAACGCCACCCAGGTCACTACGATGGTGGCCACATGAAACTCGCCCATCAACAGGGACAGCGCCAGAATGCTGCCGGCATACAGGCCCAAACCGATGGCCACTTCCAGGGGATGAATGTAGCTGGAATCACCACGGCAGGGATTCTTTTGCTGATGATGCACCGCGTGCACCCACTGCAGGGGGCCGTTCCGATCGCCGGTGCCGTGGAACACAAAGCGGTGGGTCAGGTAATAGAAGAAATCGTAGAACATCAGGATGATGACCACGTCCAAAGCCATCTTCCAGATGGGCTGGGATTCGGCGGTTACGCAAAAGGGGATGATCAGGAAGAAAATCACCAGGGTATCCACCAGGCCCCACTTGCGATTCAGCTTCTGATTATCGGAATAGATCTTGCGCTCCATCTTTTTGTCGTAGGTCTCTTTGTTCAGCTTCGCCGCGCGGCCAAACACGGGAATGAACTTGCCCAGGCTGCGACTGGCGATCTGAAAGACAATGATGCTGGCAAAGGCGATTAGGGAAAGCCCCAAATGATAGTTATCCGGCAAAAATGACATAGCATAAGACTCCAAAAACGGAATATCAGTCCCCATTAAACAGTTGCTGAGAACAGCGTTCTCAGGGGATTAAACCGCTATTTCTCACTTTAGTCAACTTAAATGAACAGGTTGGGACGGCCTGAGTTGACAGGCCTCAAGAAAAAAGGCGAAATAGAGGAACAGAGTTCTCGCAGAATCCGCTCTTCAAAAAAGCCCATGAATAAACCCGCCTCGAGTAAAAACAACGACTTAAATCAGACCGACGAGCTTCGCCCCGCGCACTGGGAACAGCGTTCTGCGCAGCGTGTCATGGAAGTGGGGCAGGATCAGATCCTGGAGCGCAGCCGCAAAATCGTGGAGGCGGCCTATGATCTGTTGGATGAAGCGGGTCTGGAAGGTCTCACCATTCGCGCGGTACTGACCCGCACCGGCCTGTCGAGGCGGGCATTTTACGAACGCTTTGAGGGTAAGGATGATCTGGTGCTGGCGGTGTTCGAGGAGACCATCCGCAAGGCGGTGCGTTTCTTTTCCGAGCGGGTGGCGTCCATGGAGAACCCCCTGGATCGGTTACGCCTGATTGTGACCTTCATTGTATTGGGTCGGGGCATTCAGGGCGAAACCTATACTGATCGTCGGGGGGCGGCCCTCAGCCGGGAGCATTTGCGGTTGGCGGAGTCGCGGCCGGCAGACCTGAAAGGCGCGCTGCAACCCCTGATTGCGTTGATTGAACAGATTTTGGCGGATGGTATGGCGTCCGGTGTGGTACGGCAGGATGATCCCCAACGTCTGGCCACGCTGCTGTATAACCTGGTTTCCACCACGGTGCATTCGGAATTGCTGACTTCGGAGAACGGCCAGGTGGATCAGGCCACTAAGAAGCAATTGGCCAATGACATCTGGGAATTCTGTCGTCGCGCGATCTCCGAACAGCCTTAGCGTATCCCTGCCTCTTTACTGAGGCATCTATTTGGCGCTTTGATTGCCTTTGCGGGAAAACCGTGAAGATCCTGCCCATCCCAGCATGCTTGCCAGAATCAGTGTGGCCCACAACGGAAGCGGTACATCCTCATCGCGCTGCCCCTGGGTGAGTTCTGCGTCATTCACCAGCGGGTTGGTGCCGTTTAGAAATTCCTGCAGATTGGTATAGGCATCACCATCGGGATTGCCGTTGGGATCGCTGACACCGAACTGACTTTCGAAATTGTCCCCCATACCGTTTTGATTACTGTCGCTGGTTTCGTTGGGGTTGTTGGGGAAGGCATCACAGGCATCCCCAAGTCCATCGGCGTCGACATCTTCCTGGCCGGGATTATCCACAGTGGGGCAGTTGTCCCCCAAATTCATTTCCGTGATCACACCGCGTTCGCCGGCCACCATGGCCGTTGTGAACGTTTGGCTGTTGTTATAGGTCACCACGATGTCCAGGCTGTCACCGGTGCGGGCGAAATCGGGGTCACGGGGTTCACTGCCGTTGGTGGGTGTTTCCAGAGGAATGCGCACCACAAAAGGATCTCCTGCGGCCGCATTTGCGGTACTGGCAGAGTACGATGCGATTTCGTTTCCTTGTCGTGACACCGACACAGAATACTGATTCACGCTAATCCCGCCCATCGCGAATTTCCCGTACAGCACATTCTCCGGTTCGCTCAGGGCTGCCTGTGCATTTTGCAGCAGAAGCCCATTGGCCAGCAGGGAGCCGAGTAGCGCGATGGTCGCAGTGGATAACGTCAAAGACGACGTCACGTGGGTGCGGGGTTGCTCTGTGTGGCGGGGTTTTGTCAGCGCTGGCATCATGGCAATCGTCATACATTTAAAAGAGCCCCAATTAAAACAGAATTGGATGCGGCCGCCATCCTACTTTCGTAGGAGGTCACTTTAACAGAAGTTTAACGTTTCCACTCTTACCATTCCGGTTTGACAGCAAAGTATTGAGTCTCGCATTCACAACATTGATTCGCCTGTACGAAACGCAGTTGTGAATGAAGCATGCCTTTCACTGATCACTTTTATTGCTATAAAAATTGAATTCATGATGGCCTGCGCATCGACAGAACGTGGTGCGTGTTGAGCCCGGAGTATTTATGCGTGTGACATGGTTTGGCCTGGTGGCCTGTGGTTTATTGACGGCTTTGTCGCTGAATGCAGCGGCCGCGGTCACGCAGCAACACATCGTATTGCAGCCCGGCTGGAATGCAATTTATGTGGAGCTTGATCCCGATGATGGTGACGATCAAACGCCGGCCACTGATGCCGAGCCGCAGGATAATGCCCCGGCGCGGGTGTTTGATGTGCCTGAAATTGAAATGGTCTGGAATCATCCCAAAGCCTTGGTGTCACCGCAGTATCCGGTGTTGCCTTCAGAGATCGGTTTCAACGATCCAGGTTGGCGTTTGTACATTCCCGGCACCTCCACCGAGTTCGATGCCGAGACCGCCCAGGCGTTGACCAACCTGTTTGCGGTGAATGCAGGCGAGGTGTATCTGGTGAAGTTGTCCGGCAGTGCACCCAAGAATCTCACTATCACGGGCCGCCCTCGTTTGCATTCCATTCGTTGGCAACCCAATCAGTTTAACCTGGTGGGATTTTATGTGGACCCGGCGGCTCCCACGTCATTTGCGGATTATCTGAATCTGAGCGCGGCTCAATCGCCGGAGATCTATGAACTGAACAGCGCCACTGGCACCTGGGATCTGTTATCGAAAAATGCGCAGATGAGCTCCGGCAAAGGTTACTGGGTGTTTAACGACGGTAACCTGCAGCTGACATCGCCGCTGGAAGTGGATCTTGCCTCCAGCAACGGGGTGGCATTCCTGCCCCATATGGCGGTGCGCTCCATCACACTCACCAATCGCTCTGCGCAGGACAACCCGGCTATTTCCATTGCGGTGGATACCGGGTTTTCTGCCAGCGGCATGAGCCTGCAGTATTTCGCCGGTTACGACACATCTAATAATAACCAACCCCAGTGGCATGCGCTGGCGGGATTCAATCCGCTGATTGGTGCGGGGAAAAGCTCAAGTCTGTTGCTGGGGTTGGACCGCGCTGGCACCGACACTGTCGCTCAGGGCGTTCTGACCATTACCGGAGCCGGAACCCGCTTGCGGGTGCCCTTGTTGGGTGAGCCACTGGAACCTGAGGTGGGGCTGTGGGCCGGTGTGGTGATGCTGGATCAGGTTAACCATGTCAACGGTACCGTACCGGATCAGCTCGAAGCGACGGTGGCACCCATGACGGTGAAATTGTTGCTGCACGATAACGGCAGCACGGTGCATCTGCTCAAGGAAGTCTATCTGGTGAGTGAGGTGGCTACGGACAATAGCACCCAATCCGTGTTGCTGACCGACGACTCTGAATTGTTCAACTACCACGGCATCGCGCTCAATAACCGCCGTGAAGTGGGTTATCGCCTGAGTTCATCTGCGTTTGATTTTACTGGCACCAAACTGGCCTTGAGTGGTGATCTGCAATCGGAGTTGAACGGTGTGATTCAACTGCAACCCGACCTGCCCACCCACCCCATGAAGCATCGATATCACACTGATCACGACGGTGTGCAGAACAGTCAGGAAGTCTGGGACATCACCCGCACGATCAAGCTCACGCCGGACCAGCAATTTGCGCCTTCTCCGGAGGCGGGGCAGGGCCGCATCGTCGGTGTGTATGAAGAACAGATCACCGGCGTCCATAAAAGTACGGTGCGCATTCGCGGCCGCTTCGTGTTGGAGCGGGTTAATCGTATCGCGCAATTGGATCCCTGAGATCGAGCGATCAATACCAATATGAACTCATCACCCACCAGCATCCATCAAGCAGACGTAATGCCATGAAGTCAATAAAAACACTGAAAGTGCTGTACACCGCCTTGTTGTGCCTGTTCTGGCATGCGACCGCTGCCGGGTTCACTGGCTCAGAACCGGCCCCCTTCACCGTTAACTTCGACGGGGTCGGAGAGGAACGCATCGTGGAGTCGGTTTCCGATCACGAAGGTAACCTCTATGTTATCGGCTACTACCGGCAGGGTACGGAGCCCAAACTCAGTATCTTCCAGGATGACCCGGCGGCATTGGACAGTGGGCGCATTCTGGCTCCAGGCGCAGCCCAGGCGAATCCTTACACTTTGTTTACGGCCAATACCGATCCCCAGCGCAGTTTACGGGAACTGTTCGTGGCCCGCTTCAACTGGCTGGGTGAGCTGGTGTGGGTCAAAACCGCTGGCGGCAGTGGCAGTGATGCGGCCACGGGTATTGCATTTGATCGTGTTAACCGGCGCTTGATTATCTCCGGCTATATCACCGGGCAGAGTGCCTGGTTCCAGGGGCTGTCGGTGGATGCCGCGGCGGTCGGTCAGGGTCTGGATGGAGACACCACCCGCAACCTGTTTGTCGCCACCATGGACCTGGATGGCAACTGGCTGCATGTTGAAACCATGCCTCTGGCCTTCACCCTCACCGAAGCCGACGGCAGCACGCCGGTGGCTGGCACCTTGATGTCGTTGCAATTTGGTGGCGAGGATCATGATCTGGGCAAAGACCTGGTGATTGCCGTTGACGACAGCGCGTCTTCTTCCGACACGGTGGTGTACGTCACCAGTCAGCTGCGTGAAACCACGGAACTGGAAGTGATGTCCACACCCAGTGGAGAAGGGGCGACCTGGCTGGGCTATCTGGGCCTTGCCGGCAAACCGCGCCACAACTTGCTGCGCTGGACCAATGTGGGCGGCAACGGTGTGGCCAGCAGCGCGGGAGACTGGTCCTTCGTTGCCAAGCTGGTGTTGCAGAGAAATCTTCAGAGCGGTGATGAAACCTGGAACTGGGCCTGGATGAGCAAACTCGACAGCTCCGCCATGCCCGCACCGGAAACTGCCGGCGCTGCACCGGCCCTCAGTTGTGAAGATGCCAGTCCGGGCACCCAGACTTATGTACAACCCAGTGGTGGTGCCAGTCCGCCCAGCGGTACCGAGCATGTGCTGACGGTGGATTACCAGTCCTTCGGTGGGTATCCCGTTAACACCGACAACAATCGCTCCTACGGTTTTGATTACATCGATCCCCTGCAGGATATGAATGCCGAGATGACCGGCATGACCATGCAATTCCAGTTTAATCGCGGGCAAAACAATACTGAGATGGCCTGGGAGTTTTATCTGGAAAACGATCCCAGCATGGGGGATAACCGGGCCATGATGCAGAATGTGGATTTCACCCGGATGATATTCCGCATTGTGCCCACAGCGGAAGCGGCACCCTATATTGCCAACCTGGGGCCCAACGACGCCTCCTTCGAAGATCCGGAATCCGGGCTCACCTGGTTGCAGTACGTGCGCATACCCGGTGAACCATTCGAGATCGAGTCCGGTGATTATATTCCCGCGCCCGGTGAGGTTTTCTCCGATACCGAGCTGGTGAACCAGCTGCTGACTGAACACGATGCAGTGCTCACCATCTTCGTTGCCAACTATCGCATCGAACTGTTCCGGGTGGATACATCCACCTATCCTGCCGACACCCTGATTGATATCGAGTTTGACTTCAAACCGGATTACTACTCCTACGGTGGCGAGAACAACTTTGTAGTGCGCAGCTATGGTGGTCTTACGCGCATGCCCCATATGGAATTGTATGTCGATTGGGTGTTGCGGGATCGTCAACTGTGCCAGCGGCAAACGGTGACGGATCTGGTGGTGGACCCGAATCAGGGACTCACCAGTCCGGTGTATTTCTCCGGTCATTTCCGTTCTGCGTTGCGGGCGCTGGGTGAGGTTCGACAGAGCCGTGGTGGTGAGGCCAATGGTTTTGTCGGCAGCATTAATAAAGACGGCGCCTGGCGGTTTGTGTCCACAGTGGACGCGCTGTCTGCCCTGCAAGCGTTGGAGATCAACACCGTCAACGGCAGCCCGCAATTGATCGGTGTCGGTACGTTGGTGGGGGGGAGTGATAGCCAGGTCACCCTGAAGGCGTTTCAGTCCACGTCGGATCTGGACATCCCTTCTCCGGCCGAAGGCAGCAGTGCTACCTTGCTGGCGGCGGTAGACGACAGTGGCGTGTGGGGATGGGCAGACACCTCATTGAATGGCGCTGCGTTTGACCTGGAAAAAACGCTGAATAACGAATGGGTGATTGGCGGTGCCGCGTACGCCACAGGTTTCGCGCTGGATGAGCCGGCGGGAGCAGATGCGTATCTGGCCCGTTTCAATGCTGCGACCCTCAGCGGTGGCGCCGGTTTTCAATGGATAAAACTTGAACCGGAGGGCAATCCGGCGGATTCCTTTGTGCGTTCATTGCATCTCAATAATCTCGGCACCTTGTACACCCTGGGTTCCACCTTCAGTGAGTCCGGCACGGTGACAAACTTCACCCAGGCGGACGCTTCCAATGCGGATCGTTTGTTCGGTATCGGCAGTGTGCTCAATGTGGTGGACCCCGCCAGCGGGAATTTTCTGCCGGACTTTCAACGCTACCATGAATACATTGTGGGTGACCGTATTGCGCCTCAAGTGGGCGGTGTGGAATCCCAGGTCAGCGATTCTCTGCGACGCACCATCCCCGCTACCGGGCTGGGTTTGATTGCAGCGGAGCGGGGTCAACCGAATATGCCCCTGTGGGTGGCGCAGTCCGATTACAGCGTATTTGCCTCCGGCCCGAAAGATCAGGCCATTGTGCTCTGGCCCACGGTGGATGCACCGCAGCCCACCTATCAACCGTTGGTGGGCAAAGCCATTAAAATTCGTTGGCCCACGGTGGCAGAAGGCTTGCAGAACTATATTTATCATGCGCCGCAAAGCGCCATGTGGGATGTTTTGCAGGGTGGTTATGATTCCCAATACGATGCCATTGATATTCCTCCGGTGGACCTCACCCTGGAGAGCGCCAACAAAACACTGTATGGCATGACCTACCTGGCCACGGTGAATGAAGTCAACGGCGCCTTGCAGTCTGGTACGCCGGTGGCGTTCGGTGATGGTGTTGCCATTAATGATGGCCTGCTCACCACCACGCAGAATCGCATGACGGCGCTGATTTTCTTTGATGGCGATAATCCCACCCAGGGCCACCCCACCATCAAGAGTGTTCGCAGTCACCTTTGGCTGGAACCGGCTAACCTGCTCAACAGTATGCCGGCCATCGGCCAGCCCCTGATACCGCCAGCGGGTGCCATGACCCAGCGCAATGCCTATGTGAGTACACCGCTGGCCCGTTATGACACCACGGAACCTGTGTACTCCCGCAGCAGCCGTGAAGGCCAGGTGTTCCCGGTGAACGAAAACGGTAACCCGGCGGACATCGCTGAGTGGCTCACCGTGTCCTGGTATCAGGCGGACCAGCAACTCAACCTGGAATGGCCCTTCCACTTCGGCATCTATCAACCGGAGTGGCCCGATGATGGCTTGATTGTGCTGACCAGCCAATTGGGATCAGAAGGCCTCAAGGATGGTGAGCTGCAATCCTTTATCGGCTTGAGCCAGGTGGAGAACCCGCAAATCTACGTGCAGAACGATCGCACCCTGCCGGGCTACAACCCCAACGAGGAACACGCCTTCAGGCAATTTGACGGCAGCCTGGACCGCTTTGTAGTACATGCCATTCGCAACGACCTGAACCACTATTCCTCCAATGGCACCATTGATACCTCTGATCCCTATGTGTTGGTGCGCTACCAACCCACAGCGCCGGAACAGGATTACGCCTATCGCGTGTATCGGGTCGATTTCAATCATCCCCAGGACTATCCGGACTTTGAGCTTTCCTCCACCGCCGGGCGTGAAGTCTCCGCGCCCCGTTATCTGGTGAACCGGGTGTCGGCAGAAACCCACCCGGCGGACAGCACCAGTCGTGAGGCCTTCCTGATCGATTACGACAACAAGGTCTGGTCCCGCTCCGGTAACGAGCCGATTTCCATCAATTATCATTACTCAGTGGAGTCGGGTTTCTGGGTGGACATGGATGGCGACGGGCAAAGTGATGAGGTGGAAACCGCTGCCTTCCTGGATGTGCGTAACGGCACGCCGGGCCAGCCGCTGACCACTACCTACGTCAACCAGTGGGACCTGATTCCCACCATCAACATCGGCGATACCCTGATTACCGCCCAGGATGGACTGCCCGCAGTTAAGAATATGAAATCCCTGCGGGTGATTTACGACGATAATGACAACATTGATCCCGACGATCTTTCGGATGTGGATCGTGCTGACAATGCCACGGTGCGCTTGTTCAACTACACTGCCGAGATTGTTTCCGACCTGCCTGGCACGGTGGCGTCCACCGCCCGCGGTTCAGACGAGTCCGGTTGGTTTATCCAATTGGCGGCCAGCAGTGGTAACTCAACCGATGACGTGGTCCTGCGTGCCCGTGCGCGCAGTGGTGAGGTGGGCGTGTTCGATTTCCCACAATTGCCCAGTGACCTGCGTTATCGCCTGCGCTACCGTTGGTTTGATAATTCCCAGTCCGGTTACTTCTTTTTCCGCGGCGGCGTGTTTGATCCCACCTCCGGCCAGGACCTGACCGGTGCCGCGGCCAACCTGCCCAGCGCCATGCATCTCACCAATGTGATCACGCCGCAGGAGCGTGACACCCTGAAACGCATGGACAACCAGAGCGAAGATCCCTTCGCCAACGAAACCGATGTGGACGTCACCGTGTGGGACGATCTGGTGGATGCGTTGTACGTCAAGAGCCGTAACCCCAATGATGTGGCGGTCGCTGGCCAGGCGCAGGATGCGTTGATGATCGGCATGGAACAGGATGGCAGCAGCAATGAGTTGCAGCACAACATTGTGCCCGAGTCCGTTGCTATGACCACCGCCTTCGCCAAGGCGCCGGGTCGGGTGGTGCTGGCGGAAAACATTGATGGCCCCAGTGAAAGCAACGAAGGGGTTAAACTGCATGTGATTGATGTGATTGATCCCATCGCCAAGGGCAGTATCAATGTCCTGCGCAACGAATTGAACAAACTCGACAAGCGCCTGATCGTGCGTCAGGACCTGGATTTCGGTGGTCGCACCGAAGGCATGGAATTCGAGTGGTACTGGCAGCCGGACACCGCCACCGATCCGGATACCGGTTCCAGCACCGAACCCCAGATCATCAATCCACAAACCGGCGAACTGGATTCGGCCTGGCAAAAACTGGAAGGGGATAGCCTCTCCATTTACATCGACGGTGGCCGCCCACTGTTATCTGATGGCTGGTTGGTCAGCCGTTATAAAGGGTTGCCCACGGCCGCTGATCCTTCCGGCAATACCTGGAGTGAATTCACCGGTGAGGCGGTAACCCTGGGGTATCCGGCCAAACCGGCGTTCATTGCCGGCTGGGTGAAACGGGTGATCGAGGACATCAATCCGTTTGAACAGCGCTACAGCAATTTCTACAACGATGCCAATGGGGTAATCAGTTACACCAGTATGCTGCAGCAGGCGGGCCCCTCTTACCGCGGTGCGGTGGCCATGAATGCCGAGGACGGCAATCTCAACGAGGTGGGTTTGATTGAGCTCTATACCACGGTGCTGGATCAGGCCATGGACCTGAGCCTGAATCAAAGCCCGCCGATTGTGGACGACGCCATCAACAAACAATTGATGTTCGCCACCAGTCGCATCGCGGATCTGTACATGCTGCTGGGTAACGAGGCCTATTCCGATGCCATGGACCCCACCATCGGCACCCTGAGCAGCAGCGGTGATGCAGCCTACCTGCAACCTACGGAGTTTGCCTTCAACTACAGCAACGTGGTGTCCTCCCTGTTGGAAGAGGAGATGGCCATGTTGCGCGGTCTGCCCGATAACAATGTGCTCACCGGCAACCGTTTGCTGTGGAACACCGACAGCAGCGAGGCGGAAGCCATCTATGCGCAAGTGTATGGTTTGACGGTGACTGGCGAAAACAGCCTGGAGCAGGAGGCGCAGATTCAGTATCCCCAGGGTCACGGAGATGCCTGGGGCCATTACCTGACCGCCATCAAACATTACTATGCCCTGGCGCTGCATCCGTCTTATGACTGGAAACCCCTGACTGAGAACACGACCATCGCCGGGGTGGCGGTGTCCGTCGATTATCGGGATGAAGTGCGCTTCGCCCGGGCCGCTGCCGCGAAAGCCCGTACCGGTGCGCGGCTGGTGGACCTGGCCTTCCGCAGTGAATACACCCATGAACCCAGCGCCCAATGGCAGGGCTATAAAGACTCGGTGCCGAATCGGGCCTGGGGCATGGATGGCTGGGCCCGTCGGGCCGGGCAGGGTGCCGTATTGGACTGGGCGCTGGGCAATGCCTTGTTGCCTTATGAAGATATTCCCACCGAACAGGGCATTGAACGCATCGACCGGCAAACGGTGGCTGAGTTGAAAGAAGTCTCTGCCGCGTTCTCGGAAATCGAAAACCTGGTGGCGCAGGCGGATAAGGGCAACAATCCCTTTGGCCTGGATGCGGACACCATTCCCTTTGATATCAGCCCGTCCGCCCTGGCCAACGGCCAGAGTCACTTTGAACAGATTTATGCCCGCGCCTTGCAGGCCTCCAAAAACAGTCTGGAGATCTTCAGTTATGCTAATGATCTGACCCAGCAGATTCGTGTCGGCAACATTGATAACGCTGCGATGCAGGTGCTGGATGAAGAAAAAGAACGGGATTTCAAAAGCCGTCTGATTGAACTGCTGGGTTATCCCTATCAGGGCAACATCGGGCCGGGCAAACTCTATCCTACCGGTTACAACGGGCCGGACATCTACCAGTTCATGTACATCGACAGCGGCCTGCCCAGCGGCACCGGTTTCCCGCCTTCCCGGATCTCGACGCTGGATCTTTCCATCGCCGGTTTGACCGAGTGCCCCGAGTTCAATCCGGGCAACCCACTGAATTGCGAACACTACAATAAGTTTTTGTTCGACGATGATCATGGGGTGGATGATCTGAGCACCCATTTCAACCTGGACGCCAACAACAACCTGCAGGTCAATTTCCCCATCGTCAGTGAGGTGCCTTATGCCTTTGTGAAACCCAGCGCATCCTGGGGTGAGCGGGCCGCGCCGGGCAGAATCCAGTTGCAGCTGGGTGAAATGCAACAGATCCAGGCGCGCTTGAACACGCTGTATTCCGAGCATCAGGTGTTGTTGGAAAAAATCCAGTCAGAAACCGATTTACTGGCGGCCATCTACAATATAAACCTGGATCAGATCCTGTTGGATGGGGTAAACACCGGTACCTACAATTCGCTCAGTACTGAATCAGCCCGCCTGCAGGCGTCTGCCTGGGGCTTGCAGATGGTGGGGGAATTTGTCTATCGCAGTACCGGCTTGTTGCTCAGTGGATTCTCCACCAACAACGGCTTCGCCAACGATGTGACCTGGCCGGCCCGTTTGGGTGTGGGGGCTGCGGTGGTGTCCGCCTTGGGCATCGTGCCCAGTGCCGGGGTGGGTGCAGCTCAATTCATCCGCCAGGGTGAGTTGCAACGGGCCTCGTACAAGGATGCGATCGAAGTGCGTCAGAGTCAGTATCCCATCGAGATTCAGCGTCAGCTTACGGTCATCGAGAACCTGCTGAACGAAGAGGTGATCTACCGTTATAAAGCCGTGGAACTGCAGCAGGAACTGGATAACGCCGGCGGCGTGTACCAGCAACTGGTGGCGGAGTCGGTGCGGTTGATGGAGGAACGTTCCATGTTCCGCCGTGATGTGGCCAATCGCACCACCAACGATCGCTATCAGGACATGACCTATCGCGTGTTCCGCAACGAAGCCCTGCAAAAATACCGCGCCAGTTTCGATCTGGCGGCACGCTACACCTATCTGGCTGCAAAAGCCTTCGATTATGAAACCGGTTTGCTGTCCGATGATGCCAGCGATCAGTCGTTCTACGAGGATCTGGTCAAGAAGCGCACCCTGGGTGAGTTCAGCCCTGACAGTGGTTTGCCGGTAGCGGGCGTCAATGGCCTGGCCACGCCGCTGGCGAAAATGGCTGCGGCCTACGTCAATGCTGAAAGCAGTTACGGTTTGCTTGATCCCCTCAACGAACAGCACGACTTCTCCCTGCGCAGCGAAGCGTTCCGGATAGCCGCCAGCGATGCCGGCACCGCCAAGTGGCAACAACTGCTGGTGGACAACTGGGTGCCCAACCTGTGGGATGTGGAAGAGTTCCGCCGCTATGCAGTGCCACCGGGCGTGTCGCCGGACGATGGCCCGATTCAGGGCGTAGTGCTGCGCTTTGGCACCACGATCCAGGCGGGTAAAAACCTGTTTGGCTGGACCGCTGGCGGCCAGGATGCCACCTATTCCGCCACCCGTTCGGCCACCAAGTTCTATCGGGTGGGATTGCACTTTGAAGATTACCCGGATGAGCTGGTACGAACACCCTATGCCTATCTGATTCCCACCGGAACCGATGTGCTGCGTTCCCCTACCGACATCACCCAGCTGCGTTATTACAATGTGCTGGAACAGGTGGTGCCGGTGCCCACGGATCTGGTGAACGGCAATTCGGCGTACACCAACGATGACTGGATACCGTTCCAGGATGTGGCTACCCGTTGGGATAACCAGAATCGTCGCCGCTACAGTGAAACCCCGGTGGACGTCAGCCCGGTGTTTGATTTCGATAACGTCAATACCGACGGCCGGTTGGTGGGGCGCTCGGTGTGGAACACGGATTGGGTGCTGATCATTCCCGACAGCAGCCTGCTGGGCACCGGCGGCGGTGCAGGTGTCGATATCCTGATTAACGGGGATAACGGCAATCCAGCCAACCGCGGTATTTCGGACATCCGACTGGTATTCGATACCTACAGCTTCTCTGGCAACTGATCCCACAGGCGAGTACGGCATTGAACATGAATGTGAACACTAGAACCAACATGAGTATGACGAAAGCAACACAACGGGTGTGGGTTGCCCTGCTGATGACAAGCCTGCTGTGCCTGACGCAGGGCTGTGGCGAGGACAAGGCATCGGTGCAGAGTGAGCGGGCGGGAGACGTGGTGGCCCGGGTGGGCGGTGAGCCGATCTACCTGCAGGAGCTGCTGGATTCCTTGCAACGGCTGGGCCTGAAACCCACCGCAACCAACCTGCAGAACATGCTGCAAAAAATGCTCGACCGCCGTGCCTCCGTGGCGCGTCTGCAGGCACTGGGGCTGGATCAGAGTGACGCGTTCCTTGAGAAGTACCGTCTGCTGGCCCAGGACACCCTCAAGCAGCATTATGAATCACAGCATCCGGCAAACCTCAGGGTAACCGAGCAGGAAATCGAAACCTACTATCAACAGCATCAGGCTGAGTTCGTGCAACCGGAACAGATTCGGCTGTCGGCGATTGCGTTGTCGCCGGATCTGGGGGCGGAGGCGCCGACCCTGAGTGATACCCTGTGGCAGGAGCTGATGGCGCAGGCTGAAGGCAACGACCGTGATCAGTTATTCAAGCGCTACGCCGCCAAATATTCCGCGCACCGGGCATCCCGCTACCGGGGGGGGGATGCCGGCTGGATCAGCCGCCAGCAGAACGGGCCCGCCCAAAACAGCCAGTGGCCCGCTGCGCTGATCAGCGAAGGCTTTACCCTGCAACCGGGGCAGTACCGGCGCCTTGTCACGGACAACCAACAGCATTTTATTTTTTACATCAGTGGCTACAACGCCGAGTACGTAAAGCCGTTGGAGGATGTTGCCGACCGCATTCGTCGTAACCTGGCGGAGACTCACCGGGTTGCACAACAGGCGGCCATGCAGCGCTTTATTCAGGAAGGGATCGACGTTCAGGTGGACCAACAGATACTGACTGCGTCGGCGGTGGAAGATGGCCCGGCAGTGGCGTCCTTCCCCATGCCCAAATTGAATTGATGACAGAGTCGATCAGACCAGTTTCAATCGCCGCGCTTCGGCAACGCAGTGCGAGCGATTCTCCACCCCCAGCACCCGCAACAGGGCTGATACATGGGATTTGATGGTGGTTTCTGCCACGCCTAAACTGCGGGCGATTTCATCGTTGGAATAGCCTTCCGCCATCAACATCAGAATTTCCTGCTTGCGGGGGCTGATTTTTTTCAGGGCCCGTTCCATTTCCACCAGGGTGGCCCGGCGAAACTCGATCAGGGCCACTTCGGCATCCCGCGATAGATACACATAACCCCGCATGACCCGTTGGATGCAATGCAGCACGTCACTGGGTGCGGCCTGCTTGCTCAGGTACCCGTTGGCCCCCAGCTTGAGAGCACGGTCCAGCATATCCACGTCGTCGTTGCGGGTCAGCACTACCAGCGGCGAAGGCGTTGCGCAGGTACGCAGAAAACTCAGCAGGTCAAAACACTGGCCGCCGTTCATGAATAATTCCGCAAACACCCAATCAATCACCGGGTGGTCGTTGTAGAGTGCGATCGCTTCCTGTTGGCTTGATGCCATCAGGATATCGATGTCCTCGAAGTGGGATTCCAGCAGGCGGCAGAGCCCCTCGGAATAAATCGGTTGATCATCGAGTAAGAGGACGGTGGTTTTCATTCGTTACTCGATCAGCGCACGCCAGGCTCGTTTCAGGTTAAAGGTGCGCGGCAGTATAGGGGGCTTGGATGTTCAAATGATGACATGAAGGGAACGCGCAGCCCGATCAGGCTGCGTTTCCGGAAGGTGCACGGCGGCGTCGACGGCGGGGCTTGCCAGGTTTATTGGCACTGGCACCGGCTTTGGGTTGCCCGGAGTGTGCAGAAGGCTGCTTGGGCTTTTTCGGCTTCTTGGGATTTCTGCTGCGCCCCGCGCTGCGCAGGGGCGGGGAGTCGCCGATGGGATGTACTGGCTCGAATCCGGCCATGGGCTTGCGATCCAGGTGCCGATTGATCAAGCGCTCAATGGCGAACAACAGGTCCGCCTCATCGGCACATACTAACGAAATGGCATGGCCCACCGCTCCGGCCCGTCCGGTGCGGCCAATGCGGTGCACATAGTCCTCCGGCACATTGGGCAACTCAAAATTCACCACCTGGGGCAGGCGGTCGATGTCCAGGCCGCGGGCGGCGATGTCGGTGGCCACCAATACCCGGATGCGGCCCTCTTTGAAATTGGTCAACGCCTTGGTCCGGGCGCCCTGGCTTTTATTGCCGTGAATGGGCAGCGCTGAGACGCCTTCGGCCTCCAGAAACGCCGCCAGCTGATTGGCGCCGCGCTTGGTCTTGGTGAACACCAGCACCTGTTCCCATTGCTGTTGGCGGATCAACTCCAACAGCAGGCGCGCTTTCGGTTTCTTGTCCACCGGATACACCCACTGCTCCACCGTGTTGGCGGTGGCGTTGGGCGGGCTCACCGAAATCTCCACCGGGTCCTGCACAATGCCCTTGGCCAACTGGCGAATCTCGTCGGAAAAGGTGGCCGAGAACATCAGGTTCTGGCGCTGGCGCGGCAGCAGGTTGAGGATCTTGCGGATGTCGTGGATGAAGCCCATGTCCAGCATGCGGTCCGCCTCATCCAGCACCAATACTTCCAGCTGATTGAAACGAATGGCGTTTTGCTGGTACAGGTCCAACAGGCGGCCGGGGGTGGCCACCAGCACGTCCACTCCACCACGCAACTTTTTCATCTGGGGGTTGATCTTCACCCCCCCGAACACCACCGCGGAGCGCAGTGGCAGGTGTTTGCCATAGGTTTCCACACTGGCCCCCACCTGGGCCGCCAGTTCCCGGGTGGGGGTCAGCACCAGCACCCGGGCCTGATTGGCCTTGGCACTGCTGCCTTTTATAAGCCGTTCCAGGATCGGCAGGGTAAAGCCTGCGGTCTTGCCGGTGCCGGTCTGGGCCGCGGCCATCACATCCCGCCCCTGCAGTACCGCCGGGATCGCCTGGGCCTGGATGGGGGAGGGCTCGGTATAACCCTCTTCGGCAACCGCTTTTAAAATGGGGTCTGACAAACCCAGTAAGGCAAAACTCATATATCGATTCGAATCCTGTAGATGTAAGCCAGGCTGACAGCGTGGCGGCGGTGCAGACTACAAGATATGGCCGTGATTAGCCATAGGCAGGGGAATGAATAAGGGGAATGAACAATAGGACTTGAGGGGGGACCCATTCTCGCCCGGGCCTGCATGGTGAAACAGAGAGGCCATACAGCATCAGTGGTTGCAAATGCAAATTATTAGCATTAGCATTCAGTGCGATGATATTTTGACCGCTTGCATTGACCGACCTCGGAGGCCCCCCATGTATACCGCAGTTGACGCACCACCACCTAGCCGTCTGGAACTCACATCCTTGGCAAGAGCATTGCCTCGGACATTGTCTCGGGCATTGCCTCGGACATTGTTACGGGCATCGGTGACGGCTACGGTTGGCCTGAGCCTGTCCGCTCCAGCATGGGTTCACGCGGAAACAGACAACGCAGCCTCCACAAGCGATGAAGAGGTTTCAGTGTTGGATACGGTGAACGTTAACGCCGAAGCAGAGAACCCCGATCCCCAAGGCACGTCCACCGCAGACTTTTACGGTGGCCTGACCGAGCAGGAAGCCCCCTTCAGTATCGGCACCTACGACGAGAAGCTGATCGAGAATCAGCGGGCCTTCACCCTTGCCGAAGTGCTGCGCAATGATCCCAGTGTGGCGCCTCTGGGCGGTGGTTCCACCAACTTCTATAACCGTGAGGACTTCACCATCCGCGGTTTTGCGGCGGACAATTTCAACAGCTACCGCATCGATGGGATGCCCTATGTTCATATGGTGGAGCCCGCACTGGATGACATCCAGCGCATCGAAGTACTGAAAGGCCCTGCGGCCCTGCGTTTCGGCGCCATGGGGCCGGGTGGAGCCATCAATATGGTGCGTAAGCGCCCGACGGAATCCCCCACGGCCAGTATCCAGTTTGACCTGAACTCGGATTCCATGCTCTACACCCAGCTCGACACCGGCGGCCGCCTTGGGCCGGATAATGCAGTGGGGTATCGAGTGGTGCTGGCCAGTGACCAATACGAGTCGTTCTATGATGATTCTGAAGGCTATCGCAAATTCTATTCCGGCTTCTTTGATTGGCGCCTGAACAACGCAGCGACACTGTGGGTTTCCATCAGCAACAACGAAAGTGAACGGGGTGCATTCTCCGGTGCGTTAGTGGCGCCCGATGGCACCGTATTCGGTGATCCGGAAGATAACTATCTACCATCCTGGGCCAAGAACTGGATCAGCATGGAATCCCTGGCTTTCGGCGCCGACATGGGCCTCAACGACAACTGGTCTTTACACTACAGCAGTGCCTTCAATGAAAGCGTGCGGGTGGTGGACAGTGCCTGGATCTACCCGGTCAATAACGACGGCAGCTTCACCAGCTTCCAGGGCCTGCGCGGCCCCTACAGTTGGGAAGTGACCAATCATCAGCTATTCACCGAAGGCCGCTTTGACACCGGCGGTATTCGCCACAATGTCGTTATCGGCGCCAGTTACGTAGAGACGAAATCCTTTATGACCGGCAGCGACTGGTCGGCACTGGGTCCGAACAGTGTTTACGATGAGATCGACTACGGTAAGATCACGCCGAATTTTCCACCCAAATACCTGGGTTGGGTGGGTGAGGAATACGGATTATTCGTTACCGATACGCTCACTTTGTCGGAGCGTTGGAAAGCGCTGGTGGGTGCGCGTCTGATCCGTATCACCAGTGAGAGTTTTGGCCAGGATGGATTGACCGTTGGCGAGAAATACGACGAGCGGGCCGTTGCCCCAACCGCCGCGTTGATGTTTGAGCCCATGGATGGCCTGAACACGTACATCAGCTATGCCACCGGCCTGACCCAAGGGGGCACCGCACCGAATGATCCGCTGCTTTCCAATCCAAATGAGAACCAACCGCCAATCGAATCACAGCAGTTGGAGCTGGGTCTCAAGTACAACGCGCTGGGCGGCCGGCTCTATACGGAAGTTGCCCTGTTTCAGATTGAGTTGGATCTGGAGTACCTGATCCCCAATGTGGCTTATGTGCAGGATGGTAGCCAGGTGCATACCGGGATTGAGTTCTCGACCACCTATGCCGTGACCAGCGATATGGATCTGGGCGTTGCCGCCATGATTCTCGATGCCGAGCAAGAGGAAACAGGTGATGCCACCCTGGACGGCAAAACCCCGGCGAATGTAGCGGAGTATCAGGCTAATCTGTGGGGTGAGTATCGCTTGCAGAGTGTTCCCGGATTGGCCTTCAACGTCAGTGCCCTGTTCGTTGACGACACCTATGGCGATAATGTTGAAGGCTACACCATTGATGGCTACGCAGTGATAGATGCAGGCGCCAGCTACAGGTTTCAACCTGCCGCCGGGGGCACCTGGACCACACGCCTCTATGTCGAGAACCTGACCAACAAGGAATACTTCGAAGGCGGATACCAGAGCGCAACCGGGGGTGCATTGTACTACGGTGAACCGCTGACCGTGACCGCGTCACTGGCCATCGAGTATTGATCCGGCCCGCACCATGAACCCGGTATCGAAGCCCATTCCGTCGTCTATGTCTGGCAAGCCGGAGCAGCGCTCCGGCCGCTCCACCGCCGGCGCCATCGCTGCAGTGCTGTTGCGGGTGGTGCTGGCGGTATTGGGTTGCTACGTATTCAGTTGGTTTTTCGCCGCAGCAGGGCTCGCTGCACTCTGTTTGGCGGGAGTGGATTTCCACGATGCGGAAAAAACCATGATGATGCTTGCTCCGTTGGTGTACCTGGGCATGTTCCTGTGGGCGTTTGCTGATCGCAGCCTGGCGCGGGTCTGTATCCTGATTGTGGTGGGTTCCATCATTCTGGCCTGGGTGGCACGGGCCCTTGAGAATCTCCAGTTAGGCTAAGGAGAGGAGAAACGCATGCTTGCTAATTTTCGACTCACCATGACCTGGATTCACACCTGGTTCGGATTGGTGTTGGGTTACGTCCTGATGGCCTGCTTCTTCTTTGGATCGCTGGCGGTGTTCGATCGTGAAATTGATCGTTGGGCCATTCCTGATACCCGCTTTGCACCGCAGCCCATGCCGTCCTATGACAATATGATGCGGTTCATGTTTGAAGACATGCTGCCGCATCCCAGCGACATGGCTGCTACGGCAAACCGGGTCAAGGGTGCACTGCCGGCACCCGAGGCAATGCCCATGCAAACCCTGTATGCCTTCACCACCCACCGGGACCCAGTGTTGCGTGTTGGCGCAGAGTTTGGCATCCCCAACGAACCGCTGAATGGATCAGATGAGCATGAGCATGTGCATGGCTGGGGCACGCTGGACCCGCGTAGCGGAAAATTACTGGCGGAAGGTTCCCTGCGCATCGGCAGCGAGTGGTTTTACCCGTTGCATTATAACCTGAACCTGCATTGGGGCCTGGTTGGCTATTTCCTGGTGGGCTTGGCCGGATTCATCATGATGGTGGCTTTGGTCACCGGGGTGATCATGCATCGCAAAATATTCCGCGAGTTCTTCACGTTCCGCCCTGCCAAGAAAACCCAGCGCAGCACCCTGGATCTGCACAATATGACCGGGGTGATTGCGTTGCCGTTTCATTTCTTCTTTGCCTTCACCGGCGTGTTGATCTTTGCCGCCTCTATCTTCTATCCGGTGTCAGGGTTCTACCTTACAAAATTGCATGATCACCATGAAGCCATCGAATCACAGCGCACCGGCCTGCCGTTGAAGCCGGCAGGCATCGCCGCTCCACTGGCATCGGTTGACGCCATGATGGAAGAAGCAAAGCGCATTTGGGCCGCGCGGGATATGGCCGGTGAGGTAGGCTACCTGCGGGTTGAGCACTTGGGTGATCGCAATAGCTACGTGAGCATCTATCGCGCTGGGAGCGATCGGGTGATTTACGAAGGCACCGGCATTCATTTTAACGGCAGTACCGGCGCGGTGATACTGGAAGATCCACCAGCCAGTACCGTGGGCAACATCAGCAGCTATCTGATGAGCCTGCATTTACAGCACTTTGAGCATTGGCCGTTGCGATGGTTGTACGTGTTGGGCGGATTGCTCGGTTGCGTCTGTATCGCCACCGGCTTTATCTTCTTTGTAGAAAAACGCAAGCGCCGTCACGCCGAATACAACAATTACGGCTGTCGGGTGGTGGACGCTTTGGCCGTCACCGCCGTCACCGGCATGGTCATTGCCGCTGTTGCCATGTTGGTGGCCAATCGCCTGCTGCCGGTGGATATTGCCGACAAAGGCCAGTGGGAGGTGCGCGTGTTCTGGGGAGCCTGGGGTTTGGCGCTGGTGCATGCCGCTCTGCGCAGCGGCCCGGTGGCAAACGCACGGATCAATCCGGCTTGGAAAGAACAGTGCCTGGTGCTGGCGGCTCTTGCCGTTGCTGCGCCGGTACTGAACGGGTGGACCACGGGCGACCACCTGATCCAGACCCTGTTTGTTGAACCCTTCTGGCCGGTGGCCGGGCTCGACCTGTGTCTGCTTGGGTGTGCCGCCGTATCACTGTGGGCCGCCCGAAAACTAAGCCTGGCGGATCAGAGCGAGCTTCGAGTAAAGCCTACTCTGGAAGGTGTTGACTATGGAAGGGGCTGACTATGGATGGTGCTGATTATGGATAAGATGATCTGGCTCGCGCTGGCGTTGTGCGCCGCCGTGTTTGGCATGGTTTGGCTTTCTCTCTCGCTGAACAACCATTGGAAACAGGTCTTTGCGGGGCAGGGAACACCGCATCAAAGGCGCCTGCGGACATTCGGCTGGGGGGCGTTGTTATGCTCAGCCCTGTTTTGTGTGCTGGCGGACAACCTCTCAATGGCCGCATTGGTGTGGATCATGTTACTGCCCCTATCCGCCGTGCTGGTATCTTCTACTCTCACATGGCGCCCCCACTGGCTCAAAATTCTGTGCCCGCCGTTTATGCACGCCAGGCCGTAATGCCCAATTTCAAATCACCGGGTCGTGGGGTGTTACATGGTCACCCATGTGGACTTGGGTGATTCCCGGTTTATCACTTGGCTTTTGGCCCACAGCGCCATTTGCTCACCAATGACTTTGTGCCCGGCATCATTGATGGCGTTGCTGTATTTATGAAAGATCGGTTCATCGTGGGAACGAACATACTCACGCAGGGCAGGCAGCATGTCCAAATACGGGATGGCATGATGCTGGGCAAACTCTTCAACATACCATTGTGGATAATGAATATCATAAACGCTGGTTTCCACAGCATTTACATAGATCTGCTCCTTATAAGGCAGGCTAACAATGGCAAATTGAACGCCGGCCTGCTGCAGCTTGTCTGAAATACTGTTGAGGGTTTGAATGGACAGGTCCCGCGCCTTGATGGCCAGTTCCGGGTACTCTTTCTGCGACCAGAAGTTTTCCGCCAGGAAATCCGAATCAATGGTCAGCTCATCAAAAAACTCACCTTGCTTTATTGGGTCGAAGAAATCTTCAAGCGTCCTCACCAGAGAAAATCGTTCAACGATGGAGTGTTTCTTCTGAGGAAAATACTGTTCCGGGATCTTTTCTTTCAGCACCTCCTCATTCCAAACAAAATCATTGTCCACGATCTTGTACTTTTGCAAACCCAGATAAGTATCCCTGAAATCATTGCCGTCGTAGGAGGCCAGGATCACCACATCCGGATCATAAGCAAGCACATCTTCCACGATCTGCAGTTCGATATCATCAAAACCATATCCACCCACACCAAAATTCATCACTTCAACTTCGGTTGGGTCAAGCAGGGATTCAAACACCCCGGCAAAGCTGCTTTTATAGGTCGATGACCAGCATCCCAGGGTAAAGGAGTCACCCACAATGGCGATGCGCTTTCGCACCTTGGTTGGGTCGACCTCATGCCAATTCATCCCATCTGAATTCAGGTTGATTTCGATAGGATTGCCGGAAACATTCAAATGAAAGATCTTGTTTGACATGAGCCGGTGTGACCCAGTCCCATGGGGGTTCTCAATTTTGGCGTGCAACATCTTGCCCCGATAAAAATTCTCGTACTGGCGGCTTACTATTTCACCGGTTATAAACAAAAAACCTATTGCAATTAGCAATAGGACGGCTTTTCTGCTTTTCAACTGCATTGCACCTGTTCCTGGGGAGTGTCATTGCTCAATAAAATAGCATAGTATTTTTTTGGCTTCTTTAAAGAAAGCCTTCAATATAATCATCGTGCTGTACAATCCCCTGCCGGAACCAGTAAAGTCATACATCATTGATTGTCATCACGTTTTTAAGGGGTAGCGCCATGGCGGACCTGATAACACGCTACAGCCGGGCGTTCCTCTGGCTGCAGCGCTACGACGACGGGCAGCTGGAAGCACCTGCGGGGCAACCCGGGGGCCACCTGCCCAGCGAAGCAGAGGCCATGTCGGCCCTGGGCGAACTCAAACGCGTACTGATCGAGCGCGGCGAAGCCACCAACCTGTTTGCCAGTGTGCGCGGCACCGGGCTGGGCGCCATCTTCGGCAACCTGGATCAAAGCGTTTTTGGTGAACCCGCTTACCCCACCGTTGAAAGCAAAGCCGCCCACCTGCTGTACTTTGTTGTGAAAAACCATCCCTTTGTTGACGGCAACAAGCGTAGTGGGGCATTTCTGTTTGTGGATTTTTTGCAGCGTAATGAGCACCTGCTGAATGAGGCTGGCGAACCCATTATCAATGAAGCCGGCCTGACGGCGTTGACCCTGTTGGTGGCAGAGTCGGACCCGAAACAGAAGGAGGTGTTGATTCGGTTGATTATGTGTATGTTGGGTGGGGATTCGATATGTCCGAATTAGGGAATAGCCTTTGCAAACTCCACATTACGATTGTGGAAAAGATCAATTTCGCCTGCCATCAGAGCGCTTTCGCGGTTCTACGTGAACTTAAGCTTGAGAATCTGAGTGCTGAATCAGAACTCTCGGAAATAAAGGTTACTCTTGAGTCTTCCCCAGCCTTTATTAAAGGTAAGACTTGGACTATTGATAAGCTGGCTCCTTCCGGCTTGTTGTCGATAAAAGATCGAGACGTGGAGCTGGATGGCGGTTTCCTGTACGGCTTGACTGAATCCATGCGTGGATCGGTCACCATACGGGTTACCAGAGGTGACCAGTTGTTGGATAAGCAGGTCGTCGCCGTTGAACTGCTTGCCAGGAATGAATGGGGTGGTTCCGGGTTTATGCCCGAATTGCTGGCGGCCTTTTCCACGCCGAATGATCCAGCGGTCGACCGTCTGTTAGGGCGGGCTAGCCAGATCCTCCGCAAGGCGGGTAAACCTGATGCTCTCAATGGGTACAGCTCTCAAAGCCGGGAGCGTGTCTGGCTTATGGCGTCCGCAATCTACTCGGCTGTCGCCAAGATGCAGATTGGTTATGCGTTGCCACCCAGCAGCTTTGAACGGAATGGTCAGAAAATAAGGCTTCCAAGTCAAATAGAAGAGGCCAAAGTCGCTACCTGCCTGGACACCACGCTTTTGTTTGCCGCTGCATTTGAGCAAGCTGGATTAAATCCCTTGTTGGTGCTGGCGGAGGGCCATGCCCTTGTAGGGCTATGGTTACAGCCAGAAGATCTCTCCAGTGTGGTTGTGGATGAGGCCGAGATCTTAAGGCAGCGTATCCCCTTAAAAGAACTCATTCTAATAGAGACTACCGCAACGACTTCTCACCCCGTTGTGCCATTTTCCAAGGCCGTGCAGCTCGGTGGCCAGGTTGTAGCGCTTGAGAAAGACAAGGAATTTGTGGCTGCTATTGATGTGCGACGGGCCCGAGGTCATCGCGTCAACCCTATTGGGCTACAAAGTACCCCTGCTACCAGATCCGTTGAAAGTGGAGCAAATGATGGGTATGAACCGGGCTTGGAAGATTCGCCAGTATTACCCAGTTTCTCTAACATAGAAGCAGATCTGCCTGAAGAAGATTCCCTGTCAGGGCGGTTGGACCGTTGGCAGCGCAAATTACTGGATTTGTCGGCTCGCAATCCACTGCTAAATCATAAACCGGGCAAAACTAGCCTGACGTTTATCTGTGGTGAGCCTGGAGCGTTGGAAGATGTGTTGGCATCCGGGGCAAGAATTTCCATTGCGCCCTTTCCCAAGTTCAAGTCCCAGGATCAGGATGAGGACATATATCGTCAGCGCACCGGGCAGGATCTTAAAGAAGAGTACGCTAAAGACGCTCTCTCAAAGAATCAGATTTTGGTGGATCTCAATCAGGAGGAGCTGGATAAGCGAGCGGTCGAGATATACCGAAAAGCGCAAACCTCGTTGAAAGAGGGTGGATCGAATACCTTATTCATGGCCGTTGGGTTTCTCTACTGGAAGCAAAAGGAGAAGGAAGATCGACGCTATCGGGCGCCGTTAATTCTGCTTCCTGTATCGCTTGAACGGAAATCGGTCCGTAGTGGTGTGAAAATCATCGCCAGCGACGATGACCCCCGGTTTAATACCACGTTGCTCGAGATGCTGAACAAGGATTTCGGCATCGAGATAAAGGGCTTGCACGGGCAATTGCCCCAGGATCATAGTGGGGTTGATGTCGATGGGGTTTGGAACCGCGTTCGCCACGCAATCAAAGATATTCCCGGCTTTGAGGTAGTAGAAGATGTGGTTTTGGGGCATTTCTCATTCGCCAAGTACCTGATGTGGAAGGATCTGGTGGATCGTTCAGAGGCTCTGCGGCAGAGCCCTGTGGTGAATCACTTATTGGAAACGCCCAGAGAGCCCTATGAAAGCGATATTCGCTTTGTCGATGCAGCTGATATTGATAAAGAGTTTGCCCCTTCAGATTTGTTGACCCCATTGCCAGCCGATTCCTCCCAGATGTCTGCCATTGCCACGGCCGATCGGGGCAAGGACTTTGTCATAATTGGTCCCCCTGGTACTGGCAAGAGCCAGACCATTGGTAATCTCATTGCCCATATGATGGGTAAAGGCAAGCGGGTGCTGTTCGTATCGGAAAAGACCGCTGCCTTGGAAGTAGTGCATCGTCGCTTGAAGGATATCGGTTTGGGTCATTTCTGTCTTGAGCTGCATTCCAACAAAGCCAAAAAGGCTGATGTGTTGGAGCAGCTACGTTCTTCCTGGAACAGTTTCTCCCAATCCAGTGTCCATGACTGGCAGCAAGAAGCTGATCGTATCAAGGCATTGCGAGACCGCCTAAATACGGTGGTGGATACTCTCCACAAGCGCCGCAGAAATGGGCTGACTGCTCATTATGCCATTGGAATAAAGGTTCGTGACGATGACTTGGCTGCCAAGGTCAAGTTCAGTTGGCCTAACGCAGATTATCACGATGAGGCGCAGCTCCAGGCATTGCGGGAAATGGCTAACCTGCTGGGCATTCAAGCGAAAGCGGTTGGCAATGTGGTTGCCCATCCCCTTCAGCCCATATCCAACTTTGATTGGCGGCCCCAATGGCAGGAAGACGTCGTCAGTGTTGCCAGAAAGTTGATAGCCAATACGAGCGATGTGGGCCGTAATTTAAAGGCCTTGCAAGATGCCATAGGTTCCAGTTTTGGAACAGTAGGCCTGAAGAAGCTCGAGGCAATTGCAGAGTTGGGCCAGGTATTACTCGATGCCTATCGCAAGAATGCGTCATTCGCATTGGAACCTGATGCTCCAGATCGGCTTGATGCTTTGGAAGAGGCCGTCGGGCAGCTAAAAGCCTACATAGAGACTCAGTCCAAGCTGAGTTGTGTATATGAAGCGCTGGCTTGGAAAAATCTGGATGCAGATGCGCTGGGAACGTATTGGTCTGCAGCGAATAATACCTGGTGGCCGAAGAGCTTTTTCGCGAAACGTAAGGTTCGTAAGCACATGCGTGCAAATGGAGCCCAAGGGGTTCCAGATCCGGATAATGATATTCCAATTCTGCGGCAACTGAGGGAAACGGGACAGAATATTGATCGCTTGGATGGAGTGCTTAATGGTCTGCGGGAATGGAATTCCTACTCATCTGATCCTGAAGCAATTGCTTCGTTAAAAGTGCTTGGTAGCCGAGCCCGGGTGGCGGTAGGGAAGGTGGCAGATGACGCTGAAACCTTGGCGGCTCTGAGAGGTAAACTTCGGACTTTGCTCTATGATGCCAACGATTTATTAGCACCAGAGGCCACTGTTGGTCGTTCCATTACTGAATTTTTGAACTCGCTTGCTCAATTTCGGTGTATTAAGGAACAATTCGAAGCTCTGGCCGGTGGGGTGATTGATGACTTTCTCCCAGCTGATGAGCCAGCGCTAGAGGCTGTCAGTAACCTTTGCAAAGAGATTGTCGAACACCATATATCGCTGAAGGATTGGTGCGGCTGGGTTCGACGACGTTCAGAGGCCCAGGACCATCAGCTGGGTGCTTTGGTGTCTGCACTGGAAGCCGGAGCAGTGGATGCGGATGGCGTGGAGGACGTGTTTGAGGCAGCCTATTGTGCGTGGTGGTCCTCCGCTGTCATCGGTGAGGATGAAGTACTAAGGACTTTCTCATCCCCAGAGCATGAGGCCGCCATTCTTCAATTCCGAGAATTGGATGATCAGTTCGGCAAGCTAACCGCCCAATATATTGCCGCAAAGCTATCCGGCGAGATTCCTGACCCGGAGGATATCAAGCGCAGCTCTTCCTGGGGCATTCTGCGCCACGAATTGCAAAAGAAAACTCGACACAAGCCAGTTCGAGAAATGATGGAGGAAATTCCTGACGTCATTACCTCGCTAGCCCCCTGTTTGATGATGTCCCCCTTGTCCATTGCCCAGTTTTTATCGGCTGAGCAAGCGCTTTTCGATGTGGTCATTTTTGATGAAGCTTCCCAAATTACGGTTTGGGACGCTGTAGGCTCACTGGCCAGAGGCAAACAGGTCATTGTGGCAGGTGATCCTAAACAGATGCCCCCGACGAACTTCTTTGCCCGCTCTGATGATGATCCTGATGGCGATGTGGACGTTGAGGGGGATCTTGAAAGCATCCTGGATGAACTAATAGGTGCGAGTATCCCTCAGCGAGTATTGAATCTACATTACCGCTCACGAAGAGAAAGTTTGATCGCGTTTTCAAACAGCCGCTATTACGACAGCTCTTTAATCACTTTCCCTGCACCAGTTCACCCGGACAAGGGGGTATCCCTTGTCCGCCCAGAAGGGTGTTATGCCAGAGGCAAGGCTCGACACAACCAAGGTGAGGCCAAGGCGATAGTGGCGGAGATTGTGCGCCGCTTAACGTCACCCGATCCGTCGGTTCGTTCACAGTCCATCGGTGTAGTCACGTTCAATACAGAGCAACAGAGTCTGATTGAAGACTTGTTGGATAAGGCCAGGTCGGATGATCCGTCTATAGAGTGGGCGTTCTCAGAAGAAGTCACGCTTGAGCCGGTGTTTGTTAAAAACCTGGAAACCGTACAGGGAGACGAGCGCGATGTGATTCTGTTCAGCATCACATACGGCCCAGATGAAGCTGGTCATGTGACCATGAATTTCGGTCCCCTCAACAGAACCGGCGGCGAGCGACGCCTGAACGTGGCGATGACCCGAGCGCGTTCGGAGATGAAAGTATTCTCCACTATGCCACCAGAACGAATAGATCTTTCCAGAACACAGGCCCGAGCGGTAGCAGATCTCAAACACTTCCTGGAATACGCCGAACGCGGTGCTTCAGCGCTTGGTGCAGCCGTTCACGGCTCATTGGGGGACTTTGAGTCTCCATTCGAAATTGCAGTGGCCAGGGCCTTGCAGGACAAAGGATGGGAACTTCACCCTCAAATAGGTGTTTCAGCCTACCGCATTGATCTGGGTATAGTGCATCCAGATAAGTCAGGCATATATCTGGCTGGCATTGAATGCGATGGTGCGATGTACCACAGTTCTGCGTTTGCCCGTGAACGCGACAAAATCCGTCAGGTGGTATTGGAAGGTCTTGGTTGGACTCTGTTCAGAGTCTGGTCCACAGACTGGTGGACTAATAAAGCGAAAGCTTTGGATGAGCTGGATGTAGCTCTGCGAACCCATCTCGATCATATGCGAAAAGTGGAGTCTCAGAAAGAGGCTGCGAGATCAGAAGCACCAGAAGAGAGTATTTCGTTAAGAACATTCGAACAGTCTCGTGGCTCTGCCCTTCCTGATGTTGATAATGGCAACATGATAACACGTTACGCTCGCGCCTCTCTTGAATCATTTTCAACTGATCCAGAGCAGTTTTATTCACCGTCTTATGACTCTGCGCTTTTGGATATGGTGTTGCATGTGATCGACACAGAGGGTCCGATCCATGAAGAGGTCTTGGTTCGCCGCCTAGCGCGGGAGCACGGATTCCAGCGGGCTGGAAGGCAGATTCGGGACAGAGTGATACAGGCTGCTGATGGCCAGAGAAATTGTACCCAGGAAGATGTCGGCATTTTTTATTGGCCTGAAATTGATTCCAAACGTTATGCCCGGACCAAAGATAGGGATGATGATGTCAAAAAACTGGATTTCATTTGTGCTGAGGAGCTGAGAGCGATCTTGGAGCAATGTAATGATAACGGGCAGTTTGTTGAGTTCTCGCATGCGCTTGGCATTAGTCGTGTTACACAGCAGATGCGGGATAGGTTAGTTAGCATAACCCGAGCAGTTGGTGATAATTCAGAACTGTGATTCACCGTATTAATCGTACATCCACCAGTTAGGTAATTGGAGGGTCTGTGGCACAAAAGATAACTGAAGAACCGGTGCAGAAAGCCCACGAGCTGGGAAAGTCTGTGCATGAAGGAAGTATCCCGCGATCGGACGCGGCCACCGATTTGAGTATATTGGGTTAGTGTTAGTTATTATCTAGGGTGGCAGTTCGTACCATCTAAGCCAAATTTATCTCTGGTTGTTGTAGGTTGTGACGGCTATTTGATCGGGATATAAAGCATATTTCTTAGAAGAGCCTTTTGAGTGGAGCCGTGATCATACTGGGCGGACAATATCGGCCCCCTATGCGACCATAGTTTGGCCGTAGCGGACAATCTTAGTTATCAATAACAAAATTGTTCAAGAAGTCATAGTCTGGCCAGGAATTGAAAGCAAAGATTGATCATCGTGATAATGTATTGATTTATATATAATAATTCGCTCAGCTTCTTGGTGTTATTGGCCAAATTTGCTGAGGTAACACGGCAGATTGAGCTTCGATTAACTATGTTCTTCCTATCCTTCAGCAAAGCACCCAAAGATAGCGGCGTACCGAAACAGTGCGCCTGCTTGGTGCCCACGGCAGCCTGATGCTCCTCCTCCTGATGCCCGTCTTCAGTCCATAAATGCTCTCCTGGCACCCTCGGCAACACAACTTGCCGATCAACAAATCCAACGCGCAGTGTTTGGAACGCTAATTGCTCGATTACATCGTTCGCCCCCATTCCGGTGGGATCATCCAGAGACACAGCCATGGACTACGTCGATCCAAACAGCAGATACACCATTGATCCGCAGATAAACCAGTACCCAGGAATGCACGAGTTCCTGGATATCCTCAAACCCCTGATTCGGGAACCTTCCGTTGTTGGGCACGAGCATTCTTTTTTTCGGGTGCTGCGCAGGGAGCTCGAGGAGCTCGGAGTGGCCGTCACCTATTACAATGGGGTGCTGGCCGCTCAGGGAAATCGGCCGAATGAACTGTTTCTGTCAGCCCATATCGATCGCCATGGCCTGCTTTGTACAGGACCGAACGAGTTTGAATATGCTGCCTTCATTGCCGGCAATCAGGGCGAAGTGATGGGGGAATCGGTCTCCGCCCATATGCTGGGTCAGATTGAAGACCGCTTTCAGGGGCAAAGGGTACAGGCCCATATGCCCTATACGGGCACCTATCTCGGACAAGGTAAAATAAGGCGTTCGTTTGTCTGCCCACAACGTAAAAACCTGATATTTGAAGTGGATGGACTGGACTTTCTGCAACCCGGCACGCCGGTATCCTTCCTGGATCGCCTGCGCATCGAGAACGGCCTGATATCCTGCCAATTGGACAATGTGGTCAGCGCTGCTCTGATTATCTATTTGTTTCAGAAAGGCTTTCAAGGCACCGGGCTGTTCACGGCTCAGGAAGAATCCGGCCGCAGCTGGCGCTACACCCTGTCCTGGTTTCAACGACACCAGATCACTACACAACGTTTGGTCGTCTTGGACACCAGCCCCTATGCCACCAGGGAAGACGCCGAAGCGCAACAGATCGCGTTGCGGAATAAAGACGCTAACGGGCATTTTTCTTCATGGATGACTCAGGAACTGGTGACCGCCTGCCAGTCACTGGGACTCACCTACGGTTTTAAAGACGAATACATCGAACAGCAGAACCAAACCCGTGCCCGGCCTTATCCTTTAGGCCGAACCGAGCTGGGGCGTGTCGCGGTAGCCACCAACGGCGAGATCAACGGCACCACTTTGCAGATCCCGACAACGGAGTACCACACGGCGAGTGAAACAGCGTCGTTGTTTGCGATCTCGGGTGCGATCCAGTTGTTGATGAGTTATGTCTGAGAACGTCGAAGGTCAGCGCGGTTAAGCCCGGCCCGAGAACTTCCTTTCTTCCACGTTGATCCTAATCCGATCCCCCGTGGCAATGTGTTCCGGCACGTTGATGGTAACCCCGGTGGAGAGTTTCGCCGGTTTGGATCTGGAGGTTGCGGAAGCGCCTTTCATTGATGGGTCGGTCTCCACCACTTCCAGCTCAACGGTGGTGGGCATATCGAGCGCCACCGGCACGTCATTGACCAGAATCACCAGAATGCCACGAGTTTCCTCATTAATAAACAGCATCTCCTCAGCAATGGCGTCTTTATTCAGATTGTAAGGGGTGTAATCTTCTTCATCCATAAAGACGAATTCGTCGCCATCGGCGTAGGAATACATCGCCGGCCGGCGCACAAGATCCGCCATATCGAGCATATCAGAATCTTTGAAGGTTTCGTCCAGTTTACTGCCCGTGACGACATCGTACATGCGCATCCGATACAGGCTGCCTCCGGCTCTGCCCTGGGGAACGGAACGTTCGATATCCCGCACGATATAGGTATTGCCATTGTAATTGACTGCTGAGTTTCTTTTTATCTCACCGGCTTTTGGCATGTTGCTCATCCTGGAAAAAGGGCCATTGTTAAAAAGATGGAGCGTGAAGCGCCGCTATTCTACTCCCAGCGCTGTCGTCCCACCACCAGGATTCGATAGGAGCCAGTCAGATTTTCCAGCAAATGGTACGTTGCCATAACCACCTATGCCTCTTAGTCCACACTCAGAGTTCCTGAGTTGGCTTGGAAGGTTTGCGGCCTAAATTGGAGATAGGTAATGGGTAACTTGAGTACAAGAAGGTAAAAGTGGAAAGCGTTTATGATTGAATTTTACTATTTGGCCTGCGGCTACTTTATTCTTTCAATACAAACTGAAAAATCTTTTAAGGGGAAATGGTGGGCCCAGCTGGACTTGAACCAGCGACCTGCCGATTATGAGTCGGATGCTCTAACCAACTGAGCTATAGGCCCCAAAGAGGTGGGCGCCATTATACGAAGATTCGATAATGGCGCCAACAATGGTTTAGTTTTCGCTGTCGAGGAAGCTGCGCAGGTGTTCTGAGCGGCTGGGGTGACGCAGTTTGCGCAGGGCTTTGGCTTCGATCTGTCGAATCCGTTCCCGGGTTACATCGAACTGTTTGCCCACTTCTTCCAGTGTGTGGTCGGTGTTCATGTCGATGCCGAAGCGCATGCTGAGTACCTTTGCTTCACGGGCGGTGAGGCCGGCCAGTACTTCGCGTGTGGCTTCCTGCAGGCCCTCGATGGTGGCGGAATCCACCGGTGAATCGATGGTGGAATCTTCGATAAAGTCACCCAGATGGGAGTCTTCATCATCGCCGATGGGGGTTTCCATCGAGATGGGTTCCTTGGCGATCTTCAGCACCTTGCGTACTTTGTCTTCCGGCATTTCCAGGCGCACGCCCAGTTCTTCAGGGGTGGGCTCGCGGCCCATTTCCTGCAGCATCTGGCGGGATACCCGGTTCAGCTTGTTGATGGTTTCGATCATGTGCACCGGAATACGGATGGTGCGGGCCTGGTCCGCGATGGAGCGGGTGATGGCCTGACGAATCCACCAGGTCGCGTAGGTGGAGAACTTGTAGCCGCGGCGGTATTCGAATTTGTCCACCGCTTTCATCAAGCCGATGTTGCCTTCCTGGATCAGATCCAGGAACTGCAGGCCACGGTTGGTGTATTTCTTGGCGATGGAGATAACCAGACGCAGGTTGGCTTCCACCATTTCCTTCTTGGCGCGGCGTGCCTTGGCTTCGCCGATGGACATGCGGCGATTGACTTCCTTGATTTCCGGAATGGTCAGGCTGATCAGTTCCTGCAGCTGCACCATGCGGCGCTGGGCCCGCAGTACTTCCGGGCGCACATTGGCCAGGCCGTCGGAATAGGCTTTGCCGGCCTTGATGTGCTGGTCGATCCATTCCAGGTCCACTTCGTTGCCGGGGAAGCTCTTGATGAACTCCTTGCGAGGCATTTTGGCCAGGCGGATACAGTTGTTCATGATGGTGCGTTCGGCGGCACGGATGGAGGTCAGGGTGTCACGAATTTCGGTTTCCACCTGATCGAACAGGCGGGGCACCAGCTTGAAGGTAACAAAGTGGTCAGCCAGTTTGCCCAGGGCGGTTTCGGCGCGTTTGGATTCGCGGCCGTGCTTGGCAATGGCGGCTTCCGCTTTTTTGTACAGGGATTCCAGTTCGTCGAACTTTTCTTTGGCCAGTTCCGGATCGATGTTGTTGTCATCGCTGGAATCGTCGCTGTCGCTGTCGGAATCGTCGTCATCATCCTCATCATCGTCGTCACCGTCGTTTTTCTGGGCAGCGACCGGTTCCTGGTTGTTGGGGGTGGGGGAGGCGATTTCGTCCTCTTCGGAGATAAAGCCGGAGATGACTTCGGTCAGGCGGCCTTCTTCGCTCTCGGTGACGCGATGGTATTCACCCAGCACGGTGTCAATACAGCCGGGCCAATAGGCCAGGGCGTGCATGACTTCGCGGATGCCTTCTTCGATGCGCTTGGCAATGACGATTTCGCCCTCGCGGGTCAGCAGCTCCACGGTACCCATTTCGCGCATGTACATGCGCACGGGGTCGGTGGTGCGGCCTGGCTCGCTCTCAACCGAGGCCAAGGCAGCGGCGGCTTCTTCAGCAGCATCTTCGTCGGTGTTGTTGGCATTGTCATTGAGCAGAAGTTCATCGGTTTCCGGCGCCACTTCGTGCACGGGAATGCCCATGTCGTTGATCATGCCGATGATGTCTTCGATCTGATCCGGATCGGTGATGTCCGCCGGCAGGTGATCGTTTACTTCTGCATAGGTGAGGAAGCCTTGCTCCTTACCTTTGGTAATCAGTTGTTTTAGCTGGGACTTTTGCTGTTCAGTATTGGAGGTCATGAAATGCCCATTCCGTCTGGTGCGCGAAGAACGCGGCATTATACAGGGTAAGGCAGGCCGTTGCTACCGGCAGCCCACGGAGTTTATCGGCTCGGGTGTGTTGATAATAAATGCTTACATTTCAGCCCTCTCGGTTCGGTTTGCCGGTCGGCGTTACCCGGTCAAGTTCGCTCAAATTGGTGATTATTTGGACAGTTCTTTCTGTAAGTGTAGTAGTTCTTTGAACTTGTTCTTGTCTTTGACGCCATCGGCGATGATTTGATCCAGATCCTGCTCCACTTTTTGCAGGTAGAGCCGCCGCAGGGCATCGCTCAACTCCGGGCTTTGCTCGTCGTTGGGCAGTAAAAACTCCCGCGCTGCCAGTTTGAAAATGGTGGCGCCGTCTTCCCGGTTTTGCCAGTGGCCGAGGATGGCGGCGGTGGAGGCATCCGGCTTTTGTTTAATAAATTCAAAGAGCTCCAGTAAAGTCTCCATGCGCGGCAGCTGCAGTTCCCCAAGTCCATCCGGCAGCGACAGCTCCGCGGCCTGGCGCGGGGCGTTCAGCAGCATGCGGATGGTGGCGTCCACCAGGGATAATTCGTCCCGCTGTTTGGGCTTTTGCAGGGCCTTGCGGCGCACGGGCTGGCGTGAGCCGGCGTTATATTCCTCATATGGGGGTGGCTGGTCAGAATGCAACCCCTCCAGTTCCGGATAGTCGGCGTATTCGTGCCCCGCCGCCGGCCCCGGCCCATGGCGCGCATCAGGGGCGCCGGGCTCCGCTCGCGGGGCTTCAGGGGGGGCAAGCTGGATGTCCTGCAGTTCGGTGATTTCCCCCAGCCGCTTCAGCATCAGTTGTTGCAGCACGCCGGCGGGCAGCTGTTCCAGGTGGGGCTTGGCCAGGCTCGCCAGGCGGGCGCGACCGTCCAGGGTGCGGGTGTCCACTTCGGCGCTTAAACATTTGAAAAAGTACTCAGACAGGGTGTCGCATTCGTTGAGCAGGCCTTCGAAGTAGTCCTTGCCGTTTTTGCGCACCAGGGTGTCCGGGTCTTCCCCTTCCGGCAGCAGCAGAAACTTGATCTGGCGGCCGTCTTTGGCGGTGGGCAAGGCGTTTTCCAGGGCGCGCCAGGCGGCCCGGCGTCCGGCTTCGTCGCCATCAAAGCAAAAGATCAGTTCATCGCTGTGGCGGAACAGTTTTTCAATGTGGTCGCGGCTGGTGGCGGTGCCCAGGGTGGCCACGGCATAGGGTATACCGAATTGGGCCAGGGCAATCACGTCCATGTAGCCTTCCACAATCACAAAGCGGCGGATCTTGTTGCTGGCCTGTTTGGCTTCATACAGGCCGTACAGCTCGCGCCCTTTGTGGAACACCGGGGTTTCCGGCGAGTTCAGGTATTTGGGTTTGTCGTTGCCCATGACGCGGCCGCCAAAGGCGATGACCCGGCCCCGGCTGTCGCGGATGGGGAACATCACCCGGTCGCGGAAGCGGTCGTATCGGCGGCCCTGTTCGTTCTCGATCAGCAGCCCGGCGCTCAGCAGGCGTTTGACCTCGGTGTCGCTGCCGCCCAGGGCGGAGATCAGGTTGTCCCAGCCTTGCGGGGCATAGCCCAGGCGAAACTGTTTTGCGGTCTGGCCGGACAGGCCCCGGGTTTTCAGGTAGCCCACCGGGCGTTCCTTCACCTTGGGGTTGCGCAGTTGCGTCTCATAAAAGGCGGTGGCTGCTTCCAGGATCTGGTACAGTGGCTGGTAATCCTCCCGGGGTGCGCCGACGCCTTCTTCCCGGGGTATTTCCAGCCCCAGGTTGCGGGCCAGGGTTTCGATGGATTCCACAAAGCCCAGGCGGGTGTAGTCCATCAAAAAGCCGATGGCGTTGCCGCTGGCGCCACAGCCAAAGCAATAATAGAACTGCTTTTCCGGGCTGACGGTGAAGGAGGGGGTTTTTTCCTGGTGGAAGGGGCAGCAGGCGGAGTAGTTTTTGCCGGTGCGTTTCAGGTGCACATAGCTGTCGATGAGTTCCACCAGATCGGTTCTGGCGAGAACATCATCGATGAAATTTTCTGGGATGCGGCCGGCCATAAAGGAAGGTGCCTGCGGTGGCCTGGTCTAGCCCAGCAGCTCTTTGACCTTTTTGCTGACGGCGCCCATGTCGGCGCGGCCCTGCACCTGGGGTTTGACGATGGCCATCACGTTGCCCATGTATTTCATGCCTTCGGCGCCGGTTTCGGCAATGGCAGCCTGGATGATGGCGGCGATAGCGGCGTCGTCCATGGCTTCCGGCAAGAACTCTTTCAGCACTTCAATCTCGGCCAGTTCCTTTTGCGCCAGGTCGTCGCGACCGCCCTGGGTGAACTGCTCCACGGAGTCTTTGCGCTGTTTGAGCATTTTGTCCAGGATGGCCAGCACCCGGGTGTCATCCAGCTCGATGCGCTCATCCACTTCCACCTGCTTCAGGGCGGAGGTGGCCAGGCGCAGGGTGGCCAGGCGTTCTTTGTCTTTGGCGCGCATGGCGTCTTTCACGGCATCGTTCAGTTTGGTTTTTATTGCTGACATGGTGATTTCCGCTCTGGTCTGAAGAATAATCGGATAAAACAACAATACGCCGGATCGGGTCTGGCCCGCCGGCGTCTTGTGTAAGGTATTTGCGGCTAAAAAAGAGCTTAGAACAGGCGCTTACGACGGATCTGTTCGCGAGCCACTTTCTTGGCGTGACGCTTAACAGCGGCTGCCTGCTTGCGCTTACGTACCTGAGTGGGCTTTTCGTAGAACTCACGGCGGCGTACTTCCGCCAGAACACCCGCTTTTTCGCAGGAACGCTTGAAGCGACGCAGGGCTACGTCGAATGGCTCGTTTTCTTTTACCTTTACATTAGGCATTAACAAATCACCTTACTTTTGAATTCTGTTTACGGTTCCTGTTGATCCATGAAACCGGTTCTTGACCCACCAAGAGACCTGTTTTTGACCCATGGAACCCGTTCTGCCAGGCCGGTGGCCATTAAGGGTGCCGCATTTTAATGGCATTGATGGGGAAATGCAAAGCCGGTTTTTGGTAAACTGCGTGGAATTTCCCCTGTCTCGGGGGATCGGGTTAATTGGTTTAGGAAAAGTTGTGCGAATATTAGGCATTGAGACCTCCTGTGATGAAACCGGAGTGGCGGTGTACGACAGCGAGCAGGGCATTCTGGCGGATGCGTTATACAGCCAGATCGACCTGCATGCGGAATACGGCGGGGTGGTGCCGGAGCTGGCCTCGCGGGATCACGTGCGCAAGTTGCTGCCCCTCATCGACGAGGTGATGCAGCGCGCCGCCTGCGCCAAAACCGAGCTGGATGCCATCGCCTATACCGCCGGCCCGGGTCTGGTGGGGGCGTTGATGGTGGGGGCGTCGGTGGCCAAATCCCTGGCCTTCGCCTGGGGCATTCCCGCGGTGGCGGTGCACCATATGGAGGGCCATCTGCTGGCGCCCCTGTTGGAAGATCCCTCCCCGCAGGCGCCCTTTATTGCACTGCTGGTGAGCGGCGGGCATACCCAGCTGGTGAATGTGGAGGCCATCGGCCGCTATGAGATTCTGGGGGAATCCCTGGATGATGCCGCCGGGGAGGCCTTTGACAAGACCGCCAAAATGCTGGGGCTTGGCTATCCGGGTGGGCCGGCCATCGCCCGGGCGGCGGAGCAGGGTACTCCGGGCCGGTTTCAGTTCCCCCGCCCCATGGTGGATCGTCCGGGGCTGGATTTCAGCTTCAGCGGGCTCAAGACGTTTACCCTCAATACCCGGGATGACTGCGCCGAGCAGGCTGAGTTGAGCAGCCAGGATGTGGCGGACATTGCCTGGGCATTCCAGGATGCGGTGGTGGACACCCTGGCCTTGAAGTGCCGGCGGGCCCTGCGTCAGACCGGTGCCCGCCAGCTGGTGGTGGCCGGCGGGGTCAGTGCCAATCGCCTGCTGCGGCAACGGCTGGCGGAGATGGTGGCGAAAGAGAAGGCAGAGGTGTTTTATCCTCAGCTGCGCTACTGCACCGACAACGGTGCCATGATCGCGTTTGCCGGTTACCAGCGCATGCTGGAGGGAAGCGATCCGGACCTCAAGGTGCAGGTGCGGGCCCGCTGGCCCCTGTCAGAACTGCAGGGTTAATGATGCCCGGTGGGTGCCCCGCGCCCATGCTCAATCGTCGGCGTGGGGGTGGCGGAAGCCCTGCTCCTGCCCTTTGACCAGCAACACAATGTTGTGGCGGTGGCGGAACAGCAACAGCAGGCACAACACCAGGATCGGATGAAACAGTTCCGGGTAAGATAACAGCAGGATGAACGGCGCCAGAAAGAACGCGGCGATGGACGCCAGCGAGCTGAAGCGGGTGGTGAAGAACACCAGCAGCCAGATGCCCCCCACCATCAGCAGGGTGGGCCAGTGCAGCGTGCCCAGCACGCCGAATGCCGTGGCCACCCCTTTGCCACCCCGAAAATCAAAATACACCGGATACAGATGGCCGAGAAAAGCGCAGAATCCGCAGAGTGCCGCGATGGTTTCCGGCATGCCCAGCTCGCGGGCGATGACGATGGGCAGCACCCCTTTGCCCACATCTCCCACCAGGGTCAGGGCGGCGGCGAATTTGTTTCCCACCCGCAAGACGTTGGTGGCGCCGGGGTTGTGTGAGCCCTGGGAGCGGGGGTCGGGAAAACCGAACAGGCGACACACCAGAATGGCGGCGGAAATCGAGCCGATCAGGTAGGAAAATATCCAGAGGACGATGGCGAGCAGGCTTTCCAGAACAGTATCTCCCGTGATTGCTGCGCTATTGTTTCACTTCGGGGCAGTGTGCTCAAGAGTGCTCAAGCGGGGTGACGTTCAGGGGCGCACAGATCCGGTGTGCAACTTGTCACAACGGGCGCCATCTTGGTAGATTCCCGCAAACAGACTCAATTAGGCCGGACCATGGACATTGTTTATATACGAGAACTGAAGATTCAAACCGTGATCGGCATCCTGGACTGGGAGCGGGCCATCAAGCAATCCGTGGTGCTGGACCTGGAAATGGCCTCGGACATCCGCCCGGCAGCCGCCAGTGAAAACATTCAGGATGCACTGGATTACAGTGCTGTGGCAGCGCGCATTACCGGCTTTGTGGAGCAGAGTGAGTTTCTGCTGGTGGAAACCATGGCAGAGCAGATTGCCGCCATTGTGCTGGAGGAGTTCAAGGTGCCCTGGCTGCGTTTGCGCCTGAGTAAGCCGGGGGCGATCCGCGGCGCGCGGGATGTGGGTATTCTGATTGAAAGGGGAGCCCGTCCCTGATGGCGCGGGTCTACCTGAGCCTGGGCAGCAACATCGATCGGGCGCGTTACATCCGGGCCGGGCTGGCGGCATTGGAGGCGGCCTTCGGTGGCCTCACGGTGTCCCCGGTGTATGAAAGTGAGGCGGTGGGTTTTGACGGCGATCCGTTTTACAACCTGGTGGTGGGCATTGAAACCCATCTTGGGGTGGGTGCGTTGCAGCGGGTGATCAAAGCCATTGAGGATGATCACGGGCGTATTCGCAGTGGCCCCAAATTCAGCCCCCGCACCCTGGATATCGACATTCTCACCTACGATGATTGGGTGGGTGAAGTGGAGGGGGTGGTGTTGCCGCGGGATGAAGTGCTCAAAAACGCCTTTGTTCTGTTGCCGCTGGCGGACGTGGCCGGTGAAGAGCTGCACCCTCAGGTACAGCGCACCTACGCGGATCTGTGGGCGGAATACGATAAATCCCGGCAGGCACTGTGGCCGGTGAACCTGCCATGAATCCTGAACCCTGAAAAGCTGAACCCGCTATTCAAAGCCGGCTCTTAAAGCAGGCTTTGCCCCCCGTCCACGGCGATATCCTGTCCGGTGATGTAGGGGGCGTCTTCCGCCAGAAAATAAATGGTGCGGGCGATGTCCTGCTCGGTGCCCATTCTCTGCAGCGGCACTTGTGCCACGATCTTTTCTTTCTCTTTTGCGCTGGGGTTGTGATCCCCCACAGGCCACAGCATGACCCCCGGCGACACCGAGTTCACTCGCACGCTGGGTGCCAGCAATTTGGCCATGGAGCGGGTCAGGGTGTGCAGGGTGGTTTTGGCCATGTTGTAGGGAATGAAATCCATATTGGGGTGCGTGGCCATGGCATCGATGATGTTGACCACGTTGCCCTGGCTGGCCTGCAATAATGGGTGCAGGGATTGAATCAGGAAATACGGCGCCCGGGCGTTGCTGGAAAACAGGTCCTGCCAGTGTTCCTGGGTGGTTTCCCCCAGTTGGGTGGGGTAATAAGAGGACGCGTTGTTCACCAGCAGATCCAGCCGGTGTTTCCAGCTTTTGGTCTGCTCCGCCAGCTGTTGCAGGGCCTCTGGGTCAGCCAGGTCGGCATGCAGGGCGATACAGGAATGGGCTCGCGCTGCATTCAGTTTATCCCGCAGTGTTTTCGCCAGATCCCCCGACGCCCGATAATGCAGAATGATGTCGTAGTTGCGTTGGTGCAGGTATTCAGCGGTAAAGGCCCCGATGCGGCGGGCCGAGCCGGTGATCAGGGCGACTTTGTTTTGGGGGTGACTCATTCGGCGTCCTTCAGGTAGCTGCGCTTGATGTTGCGGATGGCGTCGATGCGCCGCTTGCGTAATTCGGTGCCCAGGGTTTCCCCTTTGTAGCCCAGGTGCACCAGCTCTTTGGCTTCAACCTGGCGGGCGGCCTGGGCACAATCCCGCAGATAGTCCACCTGGTGGTAGTTGCGGTCTTCAAAACCGGTGCGGCCCCTGGCGTCAGCCTCGCAGGCCAGCAGAAAGCCCTCCAGGGTTTCGCCGCGACGGAACAGGTCCAGCGCTTCAAACAGGCGCATCACAGTGCTGGGTTTCAGCTCAAACGCGCGATGGCAGTGGGTGTGGTAACGGGCCACCAGCCGGCTCAGGCGTTTTACCGGATTGGGTGCCCGCAGGCGCGCGCAGACTTGTTTGCTGAGAAACTCGCTGATGTCTTCATGGCCCGGATGGCTGGGCAGCTTTTCCGGTGGCGTCAGGCCTTTGCCCAGATCGTGGCACAAGAGTGAAAACAGAATCGGGATGCGCTGTTCGTTGAGCTCGGGTGTGGCTCTGTCGGTCATCAGACGCAGGGCGGCCTGCAATGTCATCATGACGTGCACGCCGGTGTCGATTTCCGGATGGTGTTGTGGTGGTTGTGGCACCCCGAACAGGGTATCCAGTTCGGGAAAGACCACCGCCAGTGCATTGCATTCCCGCAAGGCTTCAAAGTAGCGCCAGGGGCTTGGCTCCTGCAGGGCTTTCTCGGTTTCCACCCAGACCCGTTCCGGTGTGAGGTGTTGCAGCTCACCGCTGGCAGCGATCTGTTGCATCAATGCCAGCGTGTCGTCCGCAATGCGAAAACCCAGGCGATCATAGCGCGCCAGAAAACGGGCCACCCGCAGCACCCGCAATGGGTCTTCCACAAACGCGTGGGAGACATGGCGCAGCACCCGGTTCTGCAGATCCTGCTGTCCGCCATAGGGATCAATGATGCTGCCCTTATCGTCTTCGGCCATGGCATTGATGGTGAGGTCGCGACGGGAGAGGTCTTCTTCCAGTGTGACTTCCTGGCCGAAATGGCACTCGAATCCGGTGTAGCCTGCGGCCGTTTTGCGTTCGGTGCGGGCCAGTGCATATTCCTCATGATTGGTTGGATGCAGAAATACGGGGAAATCCTTGCCCACGGATTGATAGCCCTGTTGCAGCAGTGCGTCCGGGGTGGCGCCCACCACCACCCAGTCCCGATCTTTCACCGGGAGATTCAACAACTTGTCGCGTACCGCGCCGCCCACCAGATACACATTCATGCCGTGCCGTTCCAAATGCTTTCGTGAATTATTTCTTAAACGTTGAAAAAAGCGTTGACCCTGAATCGAATCAACACCTATATTGTACTGCATTCAATTCCGAGTTCAGTGTAAATACCGTAATTCAAATGAAACATCAAACCGTAGCTTTCAACATTCGTCCTCTGGTGCCCTCCGCCGCGTTTAAACGCTGCGTCATGTGCGCCCGTGTGTGGCGTATGGCTGGAACGGCTGCGGGAGGGTGACGGAAGCATAAAATCCTGAACCTGGTTTTAAAAAAAGGCCGCAGCGTTCCAGAGACCTGCGGCCTTTTTGCGTTTATGGCATTGATGGCGGTTCGGTTTCGGTAACAACGCGTTTTTCAATGAGGAGGAAATAGGAGTGAACCTGTCATGTCAGTGCCAGCTGCTTATCTTGCAGTAATTTTGGTTTGGGCTACCACGCCCTTGGGTGTGCAATGGAGTTCGGAAGGGCTATCCCCCCTTGCCGGTGCGTTCAGCCGTATGTTTCTGGCTGCGATCATTGGATGGATCGCGGTGCGGCTGCTGAAGGTGAAGGTGCCCTGGCATCGACAGGCCATGAAGATTTACTGGATTTCCAACATCGGGATTTTCTTTGGACTGATGTGTGTGTACATCGGCGCCAAGTTCATCACCAGCGGTATGATTTCAGTTTTGTTCGGACTGTCGCCGGTGGCCTCTGCGTTGTTGGCGCGTCTGTTGTTGGATGAGCCGCCGTTCTCCCTGGCGAAATGGTTGGCGGTGTCTATGGGGCTGGCTGGCCTGCTGGTAATTTTCAGTCAGGACATGGCGCTGACCGACAGCAGTTATACCGGCTTTGCCCTGGTGGGCGTGGGCATGCTGTGCTTTTCCCTGAGTGGTGTGTTGATCAAGCGCCACAGTGTTGATCTGCATCCGCTGGCGCAGACCGTGGGCTCGCTGACGCTGGCGGCACCGTTGTATCTGGTGGCGGGAATGATTCTGGGCATGGAGGTGACAGCCCCGCAACCGAAGGCCATTGCGGCCATTTTGTATCTGACGTTGTTTGGTTCGTTCATCGGCTTTTTCTGTTACTTCTATATCCTCAAACACATGGCGGCCAGTTCGGTGGCACTGGTAACCATGATCACGCCGGTGCTCGCCATTAGCCTGGGGGTGATGTTGAACGGTGAGGTGATTACTGAAAACCTGGTGTTCGGTACTGCGATGATCTGTACTTGCCTGCTGTTGTTTTATTGGGGGGATGGTCTGCTTGGCCGCCTGGGTTTGATGCGACCGCCTCAGGTTTGAGTGGGGTTTGAGTGGGGTTTGTGGCGACAGAGTGAAACTGGGTACACTGGTGGTTTCGGCGTCACACCCGATGCCCCAGTGGAGCCCCGGCCATGAGTTTTTATGAGGACAGAATATTTCCCTTTGTTATGGAGTACGCCACCCGCGTATTCCGGCGCGAGATCGCCCAGCTGATTGGCACAGCACAGGGTCGGGTGCTGGAGATCGGTGCCGGTACCGGTGCCAACCTGGGGTACTACACTGCCGGTGTCACTGAAGTGGTGGGAATCGAGCCGGTGGCGGCCATGCTGCAAAAAGCCCAGACCGTGGTGGACAGCGCCGCCCATGACTTTCCGGTGCGGCTGCAGGTGGGGGATGCACGTGAGTTGCCGTTTGAGGATGATTCCTTTGACTCTGTGGTGGCGTGCCTGGTGTTTTGTACCATTCCCGATCCGGAGCTGGCGGCGGCGGAAATGAGGCGGGTGTTAAAGCCGGGCGGCAAGCTGGTGTTCTACGAGCATGTGGCGTCTTCGCGCAGCAAGATTCAGGTGTGGCAGCAAAGGATAAATCCGCTTTGGCGCAAATTGGCTTGTGGCTGCGAGATCACCCGCGACACCCGCAGCCTGTTCGAGGCAGCAGGCTTTCACTTTGAGCACATCCGGGATTTTGAACACCCCAAAGTGCCGCCGCTGATGGCGCCCATCATCTCCGGTGTGGCGGTTAAATAGTGGTTATCAGGACAGCATGATGTTGCGGGACAGGTGTTGTGAGTTGGCCATGGCTTCCGCACCCCAATAAATGATGCGGATATGGTGAGCCAGGCGCTTTTCCGCTTCTTTCTGTTTGGCATAGGGCAGGTCGGCACTGGCGATACCCAGGTTGAAGACCAGGGTGGAGATGGCCTCGGCGATGTACAGGGGGTTGGTGATTTTGCGATGGCGCCGGCGCATTTCCAGTTCGATGATTTCCGCCAGTTGGTGGTTCAGGTTCATCAGGCAGCGTTGAATCCGGCGCCGGATCAGTGGCGAGTTGCCGGTGGCCTCCCGGGCCAGTACCCGAAACAGGGGGCCGTTGTCGCGAAAATGCTGCATGCAAACCTGTACGCTGCTGGCGACGATGTCCTCACCTCTTTCTTCCAGTGCCTTGGCATCCAGCAAGATGGCCTGCAAGGCGTCCTCCGCTTCTGACACCAAAGCCAGTCCCAATTCTTCCATATTGCTGAAATGACGATAGAAAGACGCCGGGGCGATGCCGGCCTCCTTGGTCACCTCGCGCAAGCCCAGGCTGGAAAAGCCTTTGTCTTCGCTCATTTTTTTGAGAGCCGCCGCCATGATGTTGTTGCGGGTTTGTTGTTTTTGTTCTGCTCGGGTCAAGTTTCCAGTCATATTTGTCGTCTAATTGGTAAGGCAGCTTGCCGGGGTTGCGTCATACTGTTTATGGTGTTGGGGACCTGTAGTTCATCTCAATAATCAGCTGAATAAGTGTACAAGTGTTTGCTGAAAAAACCAAACGCAATTCCCTGGTTGTCGGATTGTCGGTTTTAATGCGGCTGATTTAGCTAAATTCGTGACATGGATGGCCAGTCAGCAGTTGCGTTTTATGGAAATGGGAGTATATTGGCAAACACTTGTTTGCTGAATTGTTCGGCGCTTTTTGTATACCGCTCTTTTGCATGCCACCTCGGTATGGTGATTTTGGTCTGGATGGGCCAAGGGAATAAAGTATGAGGACGTTTAATCAGTTATCGCGTGAGCCGATGACCAACGTGGACACCGCCTGGTTGCGCATGGATTCCAGCGACAACCTGATGGTGATCAATGGTCTGTTGTTCTTTGATGAGCCAATGACCCAGGATGAATTCAAGGCGCTGCTGGAGGAGCGGCTGCTGTCACAGCATAAGCGCTTCCGGCAACGGGCCCGCAATGAGCGCGGGGTGTATTTCTGGGAAGAAATGTCCGGTGTGGACATGGATTACCACCTGACGTCCCTGGCGCTGGAAACCACCGATGATCCGGAAGCCGAATTGCGCCGCGTGGTCAGCACGGTGATTCCCCAGCCGCTGGATTCCGATAAGCCGCTGTGGCGTTTTCATTTTATCTCCAACTACCAGTCCGGCAGTGCGGTTCTGGTGCGGGTGCACCACAGCTATGCCGATGGGATCGCCCTGATCTCGGTGCTGGATTCCATTGCGGATCAGTCGGTGATGCACAGTTCACCGGCGGCTCGTTTCAAATTGCCGGAGCGCAAGCCAAAGTCGGCGGCACTGCTGCATCGGTTGTCCTATGCGCTCACCAGCGGCGGTTTTTATCTGGCCTTCGGTGCCGCCTGGCTGTTCGAAGCATTGCGGGTCTCGTTGTGCCGGCCCGATTCCAAGACCGCGTACAAGCGGGACCTTTCCCCCCATAAAGAAGTGGGTTGGGCGCCGTCACTGCCGGTGGAGGACGTCAAGCGGGTGGGTAAAGCCATGGGCTGTACCATTAACGACGTGATTCTGGGGTGCGTGGCCGGCAGCTTGCGCCGCTACCTGCAGCGTATTGGTGAGCCGGTGGACGGTGTCTGCGTGCGCGCCACCATCCCGGTAAACCTGCGGCCGCTGGAACAGGCGTTGGAATTGGGCAACCGGTTCGGGTTGGTGTATCTGACGTTGCCGGTGGGCGAGCCCACCAGTAAAGGCCGCATCGAAGCGGTCAAACGCAATATGAAAAAACTGAAGAACGGCATGCAGGCGCAGATGAGTTACAACGTGCTGGGGATTCTCGGTTATTTTCCTTCGGCATTTGAGCGCTGGGCCTTGCGCTTCTTTTCCAGCAAGGCGTCGGCGGTGATGACCAACGTACCGGGGCCAGCAGAGCCTGTGCTGCTGAAGGGCAAGAAGCTGTCCAAGCCCATGTTTTGGGTGCCCCAGTCCGGAGGTATCGGAATCGGGGTGAGCATTCTCAGCTACGACAATAAAGTGGAGTTCGGTTTTGTGGCGGATGCGGCGTTGGTACCCGACCCCCAGGCGATGATTGACGATTACGTGGATGAATTCAAATCCATTCAGGCGGAGGTGTTGGGAGCACCTGCGTTTGAGGAAGCGCTCTCCAGAGCGGTGTAACGACAAAACGTTTGTGCGACTTTTTTGGGAAATGCTTAGCCAGGTGGGCTAAGGGAATAAAATGAGGTATAGGAAATGGCATACTTTGTAACTGGCGCCACCGGCTTTATCGGCCGTTATCTGGTGGAAAATCTGCTGCAGCGTGAAGGCACGATTTACATTCTGTGCCGCGAAGCGTCGCAGGAGAAAGTGGCTACGCTGCGGAAAAAAGTGGGTGACCTGGACGGGCGAGTGGTTCCGGTGACCGGCGATCTGACCCAGTCCAAACTGGGTTTGAACGACGCTGATCTGGGTAAGCTGCGGGGTCAGATCACACACTTTTTTCATCTGGCGGCGATCTATGATCTCGAAGCCGGTGAGTCTGAGCAGATCATGGCGAATGTGGAAGGCACCCGCAATGCCATGGGGGCAGCAGAAGCCCTCAAGGCCGGTTGTTTCCACCACATGAGTTCCATCGCGGCTGCCGGTATGTATCCGGGGATCTTCCGTGAAGACATGTTTGAGGAAGCGGAAAAGCTGGATGATCCCTACCTGCGTACCAAACACGAGTCCGAAGGTCTGGTACGCAAGCAATGCAAGGTGCCGTTCCGCATCTATCGCCCGTCCATGGTGGTGGGGCATTCCCAGACCGGTGAAATCGACAAGATCGACGGGCCCTACTATTTCTTCACCCTGATCAAGAAACTGCGCCAGCTGCTGCCGCCCTGGATGCCCATGGTGGGTATCGAAGGTGGGCGTTTCAACATGGTGCCGGTGGATTATGTGGCCAATGCCCTGGATTACCTGGCTCACCAGGATGGTCTGGATGGCAAGTGCTTCCACCTGACCGATGAGAACCACTACAAAATCGGTGAGGTGATCAACATTTTCGCCCGGGCCGGCCATGCGCCGCAGATGAATATGCGGGTGGACACGCGCATGTTCAGTTTTATGCCGCCGTTTCTGCGCAAGACCCTGGGCACACTGCCGCCGGTACGCCGCATCACGGGTACGGTGCTGGAGGATCTGGGCATTCCCCAGACGCTGCTGAAGTTCACCCGTTACTACACCAAGTTTGATAACCGGGATGCGCGGGCGGCGTTGGAAGGTTCCGGTATCAGCTGTCCCAAGCTGGATACCTATGCCTGGCGGCTGTGGGATTACTGGGAACGCAACCTGGACCCGGATCTGTTTATCGATCGCTCCCTGGAAGGCCGGGTGGCAGACAAAGTGGTGGTGGTCACCGGGGCTTCTTCCGGTATCGGTAAAGCCACGGCCATTAAATTGGCGGAGGCAGGTGCCATCGTCATCATGGCGGCCCGCAAGCCCACCAAACTGGAAAAGGCGAAGGCGGAAATCGAAGAGAAGGGTGGTAAGGTCTACGCCTACAGTGTGGACATCGCCAGCATGGAGGATTGTGACCGCTTTGCCCAGCAGGTGTTGGCGGACTTCGGTCGGGTGGACATTCTGGTGAATAACGCCGGCCGGTCCATTCGCCGTTCCATCAATCTGTCCTACGACCGCTTTCATGATTTTGAGCGCACGATGCAGTTGAATTATTTCGGCTCTTTGCGTTTGATCATGAACTTCCTGCCGGTGATGGAAAAGAATCGCAGTGGGCACATCATCAATATTTCCTCCATCGGAACGCTCACCATGCCCGCCCGCTTTAGTGCCTATGTGGCGTCCAAATCGGCGCTGGATGCGTTCTCCCGCTGTGCGGCGTCGGAGTTTTCCGATTGCAATGTGCACTTCACCACCATCAATATGCCGCTGGTGCGTACGCCCATGATCGCGCCTACCAAGATCTATGACAACGTGCCCACCATCAGTCCGGAAGAGGCAGCGGATATGGTGGCGGAGGCGGTGATATCCCGCAGCAAACGCATTGCCACCAAGCTGGGTATTTTTGGTCAGGTGGTGCATGCGGTGGCACCGAAGTTTGCCGAGATCGTCATCAACACCGGCTTCCGCATGTTCCCGGATTCTGCTGCGGCCAAGGGCAAGAGCGACGAATCCGCGCCAGTGGTGTCCCCGGAGCAGATGGCCTTTGCCTACCTGATGCGCGGTGTCCACTGGTAACAGGCTACTGGTAAAAGCCCACTGGTAACAGGCTACGGGTAACCGGTCCACAAGTAATCTGAAACAAAAAAGCCGCCGCCCGGGGAAACTCAGGCGGCGGCTTTTTTGCGCTGGATGATCAGAAGCGGGGCAGGTTGTCTTTGCTGCTCAGGCGGAAGGCTCCGTGGTTGAATGCCAGTTGGTGGCCATTGCCATCGCTCACTTCAAACTGGAAAGAACCGCTGACCCACTGGCCATCATCGGACTCCACAATGATTTCACCGGACTGCAGCTGCTCTGCTGTCAGGTTGTCGGTTTTGGAGGTCACCATCGCTTCCTGGATGGGGTAGGCGCCGGGCCCTTTGTAATCATTGATGATCATGCGGATCTCGGTGTCCCCGTGCACTGAGATAATGTGCATGCTGTCGCGGAACAGGGAGGCGCGCTTTTGCCACCAGGCCCGCTCGGGAATGGCCATCAGGTCTTTCGCTGCCCAGTTTTCGCTGAAGTAGATGTCACTGCGATCCTGCCGCAGATCCGCCACCGTCAGGTGTTTGTATTTCTGTTTCTCCTGCTCCAGGGTTTGGCTGAAGGTTTGGTTGGCATCGGGAATGGCCATGGAGGCCGTGTTATATTTTTGCTGCTTGGGCGCGACCGGTTGGCTGGCTTTCACGGCGCTGACGGCAGCAACGGTCTCCGGTACAAAGGGTTTGACCACCGGCTGCGGCACGGGTTTGGGTTTGGCGCTGGCTACGGTGGTGTTCACGGGTGCCGGTTCCCGAGGGGCAGGCTCGCTTTTCGCAACAGGCTCACCTTTCGCAACAGGCGCTTTCTTCACAGCAGGCCCTTGTTTTGCAACCGCTGCTTTTTGCGCTACGGGTGCGGGGGCTTTGGCCGCTGGTGCCGGTTTGGTCGCGGCTGCCACCGCCACAGTGGTTGCGGTGACGGCGGCCACCGTCACGGCCGGCTCAATCGGGGTGGTTTTTACCAGCTTGTTGTGGCGATAGCGGCAGGGGTAGGTTTTGTTACCCTGACTGCAGCTGCCCTCACCGTGGGCTTCGTTGTTCCGGAAGGGGCCTTGGTATTCGCTACCCAGGGCGGATACCAGAATGCCTTTCCCATGGCGCATGCCCTCGGTGAATTCCCCTTCGTAATAGCCGCCAGTGCTGTATTCGATGCGGCCGCGGCCGTCCTGGTTACCGTCCCGCCATTCCCCTGAATAGATGTCGCCATTGGGGTAGTAGTAGTAACCGCGGCCATGGGGCTTGCCGTTTTCAAAGGCGCCTTCGTAGCGACCGCCGGAAATAAAGGTGAGTTTGCCGTAACCATGGGGCTTGCCCTCGGACCAGCTGCCTTCGTAATAGGTGCCGTCCAGATAGGTTTGGCGACCGTGGCCGTGCTGTTGGCCGTCCTTGAAATCACCCTCAAAGACTGCGCCGGACGCATAGCGCTTGGCGCCTTTCCCCTGCGGCTGATCCTGGTACCAGTTGCCCTCGTACTCGTCACCATTGGCGTATTTCATGACCCCCTGGCCCTGGCGGCGCCCATGATAGAAGCGTCCCCAGTATTGAGCCCCGTTCACATAGGTCAGGCTGCCCAGGCCGTGGGGCTGCTGTTTTGCCCATTCGCCTTCGTAGTGGGAGCCATCCGGCCAAACATGGGTGATTTGCTGGGACTGATGTTCTTTGACATGCAAATAGCTTTGCTGATCAATGGTTTCTGCATAGGTGTTGACGCAGACTGCCAGCAATGCTCCCCAAACCCCTGTGATGATTCCTGTCATTTTCATTTTTACTACCCAATCCAGACGTCCTGTCGTGGAGGTTGTTCTGGTGCTTCCGTGCCCAGTTCTGTTTTTTGCAAATAATTCCAAATTTATAGGATGGTTTCAATGAGCGACTTGTAACCCTGCCTATAATTACCTAATGGTTCGCCACGACAGTAAGGGGATAGACGGATGTGGTTTCTTCGCATTGTGTGGAACATCTTGAAGACGGAATGGATATCATCGGCATTGCCGGATCCAAAACACGGTTCCCGCAGGAGACACTGCAAGTCCTATCGCAGGCGACGCCAACAGGTAAAAGGCTTTTGGGTGATCGCAGGGCTGGTGGTACTGATTGAGCCGGCATTGCCGTTCGCGGTATTCGTTTCCCTGTTCACCACCTTTCTGTCTTTTATGTATCTTGATGAGGCGGATAGCCGCTCCCGTTGAGTTACAAAAAACCCACTAAAATGTGAGTACTTGCTTACTGATGGTGGTCCTTGCTTGGGTTGCCGGTTATAACATCAACGGTTCTGTGCTGGATAAATTCTAACCAGTTGAGGCCGGAACAAAGGGGATTTGTCATAATTCCCGCAACGATGAAAAACGTTAACCAGTTCCCATTTTTGTATGAGGTCTGCGTCTACTGCAGGTAACTGCAGCCCGGGCGGAGACTTTAGTTAAACAGGCTGGCTGAAGAGGTTGCAGGTGTCTGCAGTAGCACGAGAGCGCAATGGAGTGATTCGACGGTTGATGCTGGTGGCGGCGTTGGTGCTGACCGCCAGTAACGGGTCCGCTAACGGTGGCTGGGTCATCGAGCGGGATGACCGTGGCGAGAGCCCATTGCTGAAAGAGCGAAAATCCATTGCCATGACCCCGGAGCAGCAGGAACAACAAGCGCTGGCGGCGGCCTATCAGCAGGCGTTGCAGACGGAGCAGGAGCGCATTCGTGAGCACTGGTCCGCACCGGAAGTGAGCAGCCCCCAGCGTTGGGTCAGCTATGCCGACGATTACTCCTCCAAGCGGGTGGTGGATTTCGAGCGCAACCAGATCGAAGTCAGTGTGGACAGCATCTACCAGGGCAGCCGCCTGGATTTTTCCGCCATGTCGAAAGAGGTGGTGGGTGAGCTGGAGCAGGTGTTGGGTACCACCATTGCCCAGGCGGTGCATCAGGACCCGATCCAGCAGGCCATCAACGCCGCCTACAGCAGCCTGGGGCAGGCGCCCAAGCCGTCGGATGCCGGGTCGGAGTTGGTACTGAACGAAATGTTTGCCTCACCCCGACCTTCGGAAACCGACATCCGTAACGCCGCCGCCGCGTTGATGCGCAAATCCTCCATTCGATACCAGGCCTTGAATGCAAGCCTGGATCTGGCGTCGGTGGCGGTCAACACCGGCAAAAAGCTGACCTATGTAATGCCGTTGCCGGACAATCGCATCCGCAAGAAAGTGGTGGAGTATCGGCCCGAGGTGAGCCGCAATGCCCAGCGTTTCTCCTTGAGTACGGATGTGATGATGGCCATCATCCACACGGAAAGCCATTTCAATCCCCTGGCCCGCTCCCACATTCCCGCCTTTGGCTTGATGCAGATCGTGCCGTCCACCGCCGGGCGGGATGCCACCCGCAAGCTTTACAATAAATCTTCGCTGCTGAGCGCGCAGTATCTGTATAACCCCAAGAAGAACATCGAGGTGGGTGCCGCCTATTTGAGCGTGCTGTACTACGGCTACCTGAGCGAGATCAAGAACCCCGAGAGTCGGCTCTATTACACCATTGCCGCCTACAACGCCGGTGCCTCCAGTGTGGCCCGGGCCTTTGTGGGCAAAGCCAGCTTCCAGGCGGCAGTGGAGACCATCAATAACATGACTCCCGAGCAGGTGCTGGAGCGCCTGATCACCAAGGCGCCGCGTAAGGAAACCCGCCTTTACGTGGAAAAAGTGCTGAAGCGACGGGCCTATTACGCAACGTTATGAGTGCACGTCGGCTGACATCATCCAGGTTTCTGGTATGGCCGCTGGTGTGGCTATTGGCGTGTCTGTTGAGCGGATGCGGTGCCGATAAAGCGGAGCTTGCCGGGCTTAAAACGCAGCTGGCAGCCCTCGAACAAACCCAGCAGCAGATGCTGGAGCGGTTGCAGCTGCTGGAGCAGGTGCCTGAATTGAGCTTCGTTATTTCGCGCCAGGACATCACCATTGAAGAGCAGATGTTTCAACCGCTGTTGAAGTGCTCAGGCCGCCTGTTGGCCATGGGCGATGAGGTGCCGCAGACGTTCTACGTGGACATGCTGTTGCAGGTGGAAGTCCCGGCGGAAGAGTTTTCTGCGGTAATCCGCCAGGTGTTTCCGGTATTCGATGGCAAGAGCCAGATCGAGCTGGTGCAACCGCTGCCGGTTCACGGCCTTAAGGAAAATGATCTGAAGATCACCCTGCGCCCCATGAACTGGTATGGCAGCAATCGCATCGAACCCTCCCAGGTGACCTACCGCTAGGCTACCTTCTGCAACACGATCTCATCCACCAGGGGGCGGAACGACACCTTGACCCCCAAATCCACCATAGTCCAGTAATGGCCGCTGATGACACGGTCCACGTGCATGGTTTCCGGTGACGGCTGGAAGGAGCCGATGTACTTGAGGCCGTCCCGCTTCAACTTGCCCATGACCCGGCGGTGCAGATTGGATTCGGAAAAGTCATAGGGTGTGTAGTCCTTGAACGGGGTCATCACGATGTCCATCCATTCGCTGTAGAACTCCACATCCGGCTGCTTGCCGCCCTGTTGCCGCACGCCGATGGCCATCAGGTGACTGTCCAGGGTTTCCACTTTGCCGGCAATGGCGTCCGCCACCAACTGGCGCAGCTTGTCGATGGTTGCCTCCGGAATCCGCTTCACCGCCCCAAAGTCATACAGGATGATGCTGCCGTCCGGGCGAAAGGCAAAGTTGCCCGGGTGCGGGTCGGAATGCACGGCGTGCAGGTCGTAGATCTGGCGGCCGAAGGTTTCAAAGATGCGGTAACCAATCAGGTTAATGGTGTCCTGGCTGTACTGCGGCTGTTTCACCTGTTGCAGGGAATCACCGGGCACGTAGGTCAGGGTCAGCACGGTTTCCGCCGACAGGGATTCAATCAGCTCCGGCATCACGATGTAAGGGTGATCCTGATAATAATCCCGGAACAGCTTGAGGTTTTCCGCTTCGTGTACGTAATCCAGCTCTTCGTACAGCATGCGGCGGATTTCCTCGAAGGTCTGGTCAATCACATCGGCACTGACTTTCACCAGGCCGGCCAGCTTCAGGGCCCGCTTCAGGTGTTTCAGGTCCGAATCGCAGGATTCCTTTACGCCTGGATACTGGATCTTCACCACACATTCTTCACCTTCTTTGGTGAGGGCCCGATGCACCTGGCCGATGGAGGCGGCAGCGAATGGGGTCTCATCAAAATGGGCAAACAGGTTTTCAGGGGTGTCCCCCAGGGCTTTGATCAGCTGGCGCCGGATCATGGCGTAGGGCATGGGCGGGGATTCTTTCTGCAGTACTTCCAGGGCGCTGGCTACCTCGTCCGGCAGCATATCCTTCACCTGGGAGGCAATCTGCCCTACCTTCATCACAGCACCTTTCATCTCGCCCAGGGTCTGCGCGATCTGTTTGCCGATGTCAGAATAGAGCTGTTCCTGGCTTTGGGTGTGAGTGTCCTCATCCCGGAACAACCCTTTAACTTTATGGCTGGCAACGTTTTTTGCTATGTTCGCTGACATGCCTGCCAGTTTCAGAAAGCGCTTACCCGGGGTGGTCGCTTTGAAACGCTTATCGTCTTTTTCCTTAGCCACGAAGCTGTAATCCTCTGTAATTCTGATAACACCGCATAATTTTTATAGTAGTCGTTTTATTGATTCGGGTGTGTGAGTTTTGTTCAAATTAGGGTTTAATGGGAACCCGTGAGTACCCAGACTCTACGGGAGCGGAGAGGGGGTGTAAATACCCTGTTGACGGTGTTTGAGATGATCCGATATTAATGTTTAAAATCAGAAGTTTGGTATAATGCACGGCATTGGACGGCCTGATATCGGGTAACAAACAGGTGCTTATTGGTCTATCAGGCCGGCAAGCCCAGAGTTCATCTCACATCCCATAATAAGAACCAGCAAGAAGCACAATAAAAACCAATAACAAAAACATCACCTTACGTCCTCAATTTCAGTGGTGCGTGCGAGCGCCATTATCGGAGAGTGTTCACACCCGCTTGAGCCGGCCCGGATTGGTTGGTGGTGGGAACGTTCGTAATGCGCGGACTGGGAGAAAGTCCGCTTGGGAATGAAAGGCGAGAAGTCATGAGTGTCCGAACATTTTTGAAAAATCTGCTGGTCTCCAGTGAGACGGAGGCCGCGGTGGATAAAATTCCGAAGCCGGTGGGTTCCTTCGGCTACGACCCCTGGGGTTACAACACGGAAGTGGTGAAGATCGCCATGAGCGTGATGCGACCCATCTATGAAGACTATTTTCGCGTGGAAGCCTTCGGCCTGGAAAACATTCCGGAGAAGGGGCGGCTGCTGATCATTGCCAACCACAGCGGCCAGTTGCCTTTCGACGGCAGTCTGGTGAGTTACGCGATGGCCACCAACCCCCATAACCCCCGTGCGATTCGTGTCATGGTGGAGCGCTGGTTTCCCACCATTCCCTTTCTGGGCAACCTGTTCAATGAAATGGGCGCGGTGTTGGGGGACCCTATCAATTGCGCCAAGATGCTGCGCAACGATGAAGCCATCATTGTGTTTCCGGAAGGCGTGCGCGGCAGCGGCAAAACCTGGGACAAGCGCTACAAACTGCAGCGTTTTGGCCTGGGGTTCATGCACCTGGCCATTACAGAGAACACGCCCATCATTCCGGTAGGTATTGTGGGCTGTGAGGAAACCATGCCGACACCGTTCCACCTGAAGCGTCTGGCCCGACTGTTTGGCATGCCGTATTTTCCGGTGACCACACCAATACCGTTACCGGCGAAAGTGCGTTTGTATTTCGGGGAACCGATGACCTTTGCAGGGCCCATCACCGGGGAGGACGACGTGGCCGTGAAAGTGGAACAGGTGAAGGAAGAAATCAACAAGCTGATCCAGCGTGGTTTGCAGGAAAGGAGTGGGTGGTTCGAATGATTCATAAACATAAACCCGAAGTCCTGGTAACCGGAGCCGGCGGCTCCCTGGCACAGTACGTCATCAACGAACTGAAGAAAGATTACCATGTGGTGCTGGTGGATTTCCGGCGCCGGGTGCAAATGGACGAAGGCATGTCCAGTTACCGGGTGGAATACAACAAGCGCGGTTTTGAGGATATCTTCCGTAAACACAAGATTGAGGCGGTGATTCACCTGGGGCGTATGGGTCTGTATGAATCCACTCATCGCAACCGCTACAATCACAACGTGTTGGGTACCCAGCGGCTGTTGGATCTGGCCCACAAGTACGCCGTGAAAAAAGTGGTGGTACTGTCCACCTATTATGTCTACGGTGCCAGCCCCTACAATCCGGCGTTACTGACGGAGGAGGCGCCCCTGAAGGCCTCCGAGCTGACCATGGATCTGGTGGATTCTGTTGAGCTGGAGAACCTGGCCAATATCTATCTGTGGAAATACCCGGAGCTCAACATCACCATCCTGCGTCCGTGCAATATCTCCGGGCCCGGTGTCCTGAATTCCCTGAGTCTGCTGCTGTCCAGCAAGATGGCCCCGGTGTTGATGGGCTTTTCCCCCATGATGCAGTTTATTCATGTGGAAGACGCTGCCCACGCCATCGTGTTGGCATTCAAGCAGAACAAGCCGGGCATTTACAATGTGGCCACAGACGACTGGGTCAGTTATCAGGAGGCCGCGACGCAATGTGGTTGCCGCCGCATGCCAATTCCCTCCATTCCGGAAGGCTTGCCACGCACGATCAGCAAGCGCATGAACTGGAAAGGATGGCCTGCTTACCTGGTGAATTACTACAAGTACCCGGTGATCATCGACGGCGGGCTGTTCAACAAGACCTTTGGTTTCAAGCCCCAGCGCAGCCTGGACGATATCTTCTCCTATTATCGGGAGAAGAAGGAGATGGGCATTCTGTAGTCTGGGCAAGCAAGGGTAGTCTGAGACAAAAAACAGAAGTAAAAACCGAAAGAAAAAAGGGGAGCCTGTTCATCAAGCTCCCCTTTTTTTGTTTGGTGCATTTTTGAGTTCAAGAACGCAGGCAGCGCGCCTAGTGAATCATATTCCAGTTCATGTCCGGTGTGATATTGAGGCGCTCATCCATGTAGATGTTGGATTCCATGGCCAGCAAGCGCACGTAGCGATCGAAGTACAGCAGTTGCTTCAACAACAGGGCAAATTCACGGGGGAAGTGGATGCCGTGACGTTTGCCGATGCCCACCAGGTCCATCATGACTTTATTCACTTCATGCTCGTTGATGGACATCATATCTCCGGCGTGCATATCCACATCCGGCAATACCCGATCCATGCTGGAGTACAGGGCTTCGATGTCCTTGGCCAGGCGCTCGGTGTTGACTTCCGTATCGGTCATGCCGATGCCCAGCATGGCTTCCGCCATCTCCTGATAGTTTTCCTGGCCAATGGCCCAGATGAATTTAGATACGGATTCCCAGGTGCTGGGTTTGATGCGGCCGACGATACCAAAATCGATGAAACCGATACGGCCGTCTTTCAATACCAGCAGGTTGCCGGCGTGCACATCGGCGTGGAAGGATTCGCAGAACAGCAGGCTGGAAAACCAGGTGTTCATGGCGGTGATGAGGCTGGACTCCGGGTCCGGCACAATATGCTGCACACTTTCCAGGTCGGTGAAGGGAACACCGTAAAAACGCTCCATGGTCAGCACCCGCATGGTGGAGGCCTGAGGATACACCTTGGGGGCGGTGGCCTGGGTATTGCCAGTTTCTTCCAGGAATTTATGGAAATCGGCAATGTTGCTGGATTCCTGATAGAAATCACACTCGGCCAGCATGCCTTTCTGGATTTCGTCCACAATATCCGACAGGGACGCCATGCTCAGGTTGGGAACAAAATATTCCAGCACCCGGGCACTCACATACAGAAAATTCAAATCCGTCAGCAGGATGTTTTCAACACCGGGCTTTTGTACCTTCACTACCACGTCTTCACCGCTTACCAGCTTGGCAGCGTATACCTGCGCGATGGAGGCTGAGGCCAGGGGCACCGGATCAAATTCCGCAAACACCGTTTCCAGCGATTTGCCCAGCTCTTTTTCCAGCACGCGCTTCATGGTGTAGAACGGTACCGGCGTGGTTTTATCCAGGCACAGTTGGAACTCTTCCACATAATCGTCCGGGAAAATGGACGGCGAGCTGGCAATGAACTGACCCAGCTTGATGTAGGTGGTGCCCAGGCGCTCGAATGTCTGGCGCAGCAACTTGGGTGCGGGTGGGCGATCCCCCATGACCCATTCCATGCCGGTTTGTGCCAGCACCCTCATGGTTTGGCCGATACGAAGCGCGCCTTTGATGCCGGCACTGAGCTTGCTGATTCGGGAGTTGTCTGTTGCCATTGGATAACACCTTGAATAGTCAGAAATTCTTCCATGAAAATGAATGCGTCCCTAAGCGGTATCGGGAAGCGCGTTACCATTTTACACGTATAACGGCGCCGAAGGTAATCTGTTACGCGGCCCACCAGTCAAAGGGGCGCAATCCGTCGACAGCATGTATAATTTTGCGTAGTCTAATCGCCTTAATTTTGGCAAAAGGTGCTGATTTGCTGAGTATTTACCAGCATCAGCGTGTTCGTGCAGTTTGCAAAGAGGGGTCGCCAGCGGGCGCAGCAGTAAGATGATGGCTTTATCCAACCCACTGAGGATGATCGAAAACAACATAGATGTGCCCAAGTCCCTGCAGGGGATTACCGGTATCGCCGATAACGAAATGAACCCGGAATGGCTGGGTCTCACTGAGCGGGATCGGGACATCATCTGGAAGGCGGTGAAAGACCTGTACCGCACCGGTGCCTACCCGGCACTGTCCATCTGCATCCGCCGCCACGGCGAGATCCTGTTGAATCGCTCCATCGGTCACGCCAAGGGTAATGGTCCCGGCGAAACCGGTGAGAAAGTGGTGGCCACACCGGATACCCCGTTTTGCCTGTTCTCCGCCTCCAAGGCGATCACGGCCATGCTGGTGCACCTGCTGGAAGAACGGAACCAGATCAACCTGATGAACCCGGTGAGTTTCTATATTCCGGAGTTCGCCGCCCACGGCAAAAAGCGAATTACAGTGCAGCAGATTCTGTCCCATCGGGCGGGAATTGCGTCCTTCAAGGACATTGAACCGGAAGTGCTGTTTGATCACGACGCCATTATGAACCTGATCTACGATGCTGAGCCCACCGACGTACACGGCCGTGAGCTGGCTTATCATGCCCTGACTGGGGGCTATGTGTTGGGCGAATTGGTGCAGCGGGTAACCGGAGAGAGCATCGGCGAGTTTTTACGTAAAAATGTGCAGGAGCCCATGGGCATGCGCAACTTCAATTACGGTTGCCCGCATGAGCGCTATCCGGAAGTGGCCACCAATTACCTGACCGGTTTCCCCATCATGTTTCCGGTGAAACAGCTGATCAAACGGGTGCTGGGGGCCGAGTTGGGCACGGCCATTGAACTGTCCAACGATCCCCGCTTCTACCAGCAGATCATTCCCGCAGGCAACATCACGGCCACGGCAGAAGAATGCTCACGCTTCTTCCATTGCCTGCTCAGTGGTGGCGAACACGAGGGCAAACGCATCTTTCAACCGGTCACCATTGAACGGGCGGTGCGGGAAGTCAGTGCCACTGAACTGGATCGTACGCTGTTTCTGCCCATGCGCTACAGCGCCGGTATGATGCTGGGTAACTATCCGGTGGGGCTGTACGGGCCGGCGTCCCCCCATGCCTATGGTCACATCGGCCTCACCAACAACTTCTGCTGGGCCGATCCGGAGCGGATGATTTCGGTATCTCTGTTGACCTCGGGTAATCCGTTGATCGGTAGCCATTTCCCACGGCTGGTGATGTTGTTGACTACGATTTCCCGGCGCTGCAAAAAAGTGTTTAAAAAGTAAATCTGGACGCCACCCACTGAGAGGCTGTTATGGAATACCTGCGCACACCGGAAACCCGCTTTGAACGTTTGGCCGATTACCCGTTTGAGCCCCATTATCTGGAGGTGGCCGGCAACGGCATGCGCATGCATTACCTGGATGAAGGTCCAGCGGCTGCAGATCCGGTGCTTATGTTGCACGGGGAGCCCAGTTGGAGCTATCTGTATCGCCACATGATTCCCATTGTGGCGGCGGCAGGGCACCGGGTGATTGCCCCGGATCTGGTCGGCTTCGGCAAATCCGACAAACCCACGGCGCTGGAAGATTATTCCTATCAGGCTCATATGGCGTGGATGCACACCTTCATCGATCAACTGGATCTGAACAACGTCACCCTGGTGTGTCAGGATTGGGGGTCGCTCATCGGCCTGCGCCTGGCGGCGGAGCAGGAGTCCCGTTTTAAAGCCATCGTGGTGGGCAACGGTATGCTGCCAACCGGCGACCAGAAAGTACCGGCTGCGTTTCAATTGTGGAAGAACTTTGCGCTCTACAGTCCCTGGTTTCCCATTGCCCGCATCATCAATTCCGGTACCTTTAAAACCCTGGGGCCGGAGGAGCGCAAAGCCTATGACGCGCCGTTCCCGTCGTCACGTTATAAAGCCGGTGCCCGGGCGTTTCCGCGCCTGGTGCCGGTGGTGCCCAACGATCCGGCCTCTGACGCCAATCGGGCTGCGTGGAAAGTGCTGGAGCAATGGAGCAAGCCGTTTTTGACCACGTTCAGTAACGGTGATCCCATTACCCGCGGGGGTGACGCGTTTATGCGGGAGCGCATTCCAGGCGCCGAGGGTCAGCCTCATCAGACGTTGGTGGGCGGCCACTTTTTGCAGGAAGACTCACCGGTGCCGTTTGCCCGGGCCATCAACGACCTGTTGGCCTCGATGGCCTGATCGAGCGCAGCGGCAGGGTTTAAATCAGGGTTTAAATCAGGGCTCAGAACAGACGGCACTGGTCAAACAGCACCACCGGCCCCAGGTTCAACACCAGTCTGGCGTAATCCAGACACAACACTCCGCCGTTGTTCTCACTGCGAATGAGGGTGGCTTTGGTCAGCGTACTGAGAGCGGTGATACCCGTTCGCACCGGGTTGTTGGAGAAATCCAGTGCCAGCAATTCGGTATTGAGAGCCAGCGGACCGACATCCTCAATTTGATTGTGACTCACCGACAAGCCCTGTAACAGTGGGATCGATTGCAGCGGGTCCAGATCGGAAATCTGATTGTTATCCAGGGCCAGGTTCACCAGTTGTGGCATCTGGCTCAGGGCAGACAGGTCGAACAGCCGGTTATTGTGAGCAACGATATTGCGCACGCTGGTGGACACACTGAGGCTGTCCAGTGTGTCCAGTTCATTGCCGGACACACTCACCACTTTCAGTGCGGGCAGTGCGGTCAGTGGTGACAGGTCGGTCAGTTGATTATTGTCCAGCGAGACGCTTTGGGTCAGCTGGAACTGTTCGATGCCGGTGAGCTGTTCAATGCCACGATCCAGACAATAGATAACGTCGAATTGCTGCAGGTGAGTCGCTCCGTTTTCTGCCAGGCAGGCGCGCAGGTTGTCGTCCTCAATCAAATCGTAATCCACCCGTGCTCCGACATACACGGTGGCTTTGCGGGTGTAGTCGTACACCAGCCCGTTGTCGTTGCGGGTTTCCACCAACAGGGTGTAAGTGGTGGTCTGGCTGGGAAACACCAACAGCGAACCGTTGAAATCCACTTCGCCGATATCCGGGCTGATACTGAGGCGTTCGATATGAAAACCGTCCACCGCTTCTGCGTCGGCCTGCCAGCTCAGCACACCAAATTCCTGCTGGTTGTTATCCAACAGGGATTGGGCGTCGAATTCACTGCTGGGGCCACACCCCTGCAGCAGTGTGATAACAAAGACAACACTCAAAGTGCGAAATGAGAAAGACATGGCAGTGCTCCGTTGGCGGATCAGTATTGTTTTGGGTGAACACTTTTGCGCGAGGCGTGATCCGTACTGCCGAATCGAAACACGCCTGCTATCTTAAGGGGGAGTGCAGAGGAGGGGAAGGGGCAAGCGATGAACGTGCGTCAGTTTCTTAACGCATAACCGTCGCCTGCATTTTTTTCGCAGGAATCAGTTTCAGAGCATCGGATAATTTGACTTCCTGACCCAGGTGATGGCGATAGATGGCCTGATAGGTCAATATGTTTTTAACGTAGTTCCGGGTTTCCTTGAACGGAATGGTCTCCACCCAGATGTCGCCACTGACCGGCAAATAGGTCGGCTGCCAGGCGTTGGCCCGGTGCGGCCCTGCATTGTAGGCTGCCGTGGCGAGGATGATATTGCCTTTGAATTGCTGCTGCAGTTGGCTCATGTAGTGGGTCCCCAGCTTGATATTGGTTTCTGGCGTCAGCATATCGCGGGTGCTGGGAGTGGGTATGCCGATGGACTGCGACAGTTGTTTCGCCGTGCGCGGCATGATCTGCATCATGCCCATGGCTCCCACTGAGCTGCGGGCCTGGGGCATGAACGCGCTTTCCTGTCGAATCAGAGAATACACCCAATCCTTGTCCAGCCCGGAGCTGGAGGCGTATTTATTGACCACGGTTTCAAACGCAGTGGGAAAGCGAATCTCCAGGTTGTTGTACGCGTCCGATTGATAGGCGGCGCGGATGGCAGGATGGTGCCAGCCCCAGATGTAGGCCAGGTGCGCCAGCACGCTGCGTTCCTGTTCGTTGGAGCGGCGAATCAGGTACTCCCACTCTGAGCGGGCCAGGGGCAGGTCATCCATGGCGTACAGTTCCCGGGTACGTTGCACCGCGGGCAATGCAATCATGGCATTGAGGTCTTCTTCCCGTACCTGGGTGGGTTCGATGTTGAGGTTGAGCGGTTTCTTGAGGCGCTCGCTGGCCAGGAAACCGTAAAAGTTTCGTTGCTCAGAGAGCTGCTCCAGGCGGGCCTGCGGGTCGTATTGGGTGAACTTGGTTTTTACCACCGACTCCGGCAACAGATCCATAAACTGCCGCTCGTCATACAGCGCCTGGGAGAAGCGTTGTTGAAAGGTCAGCACGTCCACGTGATAGGGGTCGATGCGGATCTGGGGCAGTTGTGTGATGTCCACCTCCCCCAGTTTCTGCTCGGCCCGCGCTTGCCAGTACTGCCAGGTCTCGTCTTGCCATTGTTCCTCGTTCAACAGCGTCAGCCAGATCCGCAGGCGTGGCCAGTCCTGCTCGTACAGTGCATGGCGAATGCCGATGGGAATCAGCTCGTCATCGTACCCGTACTGGGCGGCCTGGCTCAGCCAGAAGTCCGCGTTGTCCTGTTTGCGTACTGCCAGCACAAAGGCAAACTCATTGGCAATCTTGGCGCGCTCGGCGGCACTGAAGTTAAACGCCGCCACATACTGGGGCCATAATTCCTGTGCCAGTTTTTCATCCTTGCGGATCAGGCGGGAGAAGGCCGTGATCAGCAGCGGACGGGCACTGTCACCCCACTTGGTGTAGCGCTTCATGTACTTGAGGCGGCGTGGGTCCCGATACAGGTCGCGCCACTCCCGCGACAACGGTTGCAATTGTTTGGGCAGGTGATTTTCCAGGTAGCGGGCCAGTTGGATTTTGCTGTTGGCCATGGCCAGGGCGGTGCGTTCCCAGGCCAGATCGCCGTACATTTCACCGGTGGTTTTCCAGACTTCAAACAACGGGTCGCAGGCGTTGTCCTGGGAGGCGCCAACCAACCACAACTGGCGGGCACCGGCGAAGGCGGTTTCCCGGTCGCCCACTTTGTAGTGCGCCCAGTAGTAGTAGCAGTCGTACTTGTTGTCGTACTGGCCGAGACGATATTCCTGCAGATAGGTATCCCAATCTTTCTGCGAAGCCAGATTGTTGATCCAGCGACGTCGCAACCAACCAGAAAGCGGCGAGTCGGAGAACTCATCCATGAATTCATCCAGCTCCTCTTTGCTGACGGAGCTGATGTAGCGGCTGTATTCCCGATACTTGAGATAGGGGTACAGTGGGTAGTCCCGTAACGTTTCCGCCTGCTCCCGGAACCGTTCCCGCTGGCCTTTGGTCAGCAGTTTTAGGGTGTCGTTATAGTGTTCCCGCTGGGCTTGCCAAAGTTGTTCCTGATTGGCTTGAAAGGAAAGGGCGTAGTTGGCCTGGCTGATGCCGGCACTCAGACCTGTTGCCAGCAACAGGCAAAGACGAATCAATTTGCTCACACTGGGGTACCGCGAAACTCTGTTATCCGTATTCTATAATCAATAGCAGATAAGATCAGAATTTTCAGGTGGTTAAAGGGTATCACCTAAATCTTTTTCTGGCTTGAGCAAAAAACGAACTGATTGGTAAGTTTTTGATCTAAAGCGATTCTTTAAATTATCTTGGGGTTGCTGTTGAGGTCGCGTCAATGAAGGCTAAACTTACCTATTACCAGAACCAAATTTAGCTGTGAAAATTAACAGCACCAGAACGAAAAAATCGGGGATTATGGAAAAGCGAATCAGAGAAAAACGTGTCATACAACGGCACCACTTAAAGTACTACCTCAGCGTATACAACCGCAAAACGGGCAAGCCCATCGGTTATATCGTGAATATTTCCACTGAGGGCTTACGCCTGGTGAGTCACATTCCTTTGCTGACCCACAGCGTTTTCCAGTTCCGCATCAAGTTACCCCGGGAGATCGAAGGGGCCAGCAACATCGATTTCGACGCCCTGAGTTGCTGGTGCCGCCCGGATGTGAGCCCGGACTGCTTCGATACCGGCTTCAAGCTGATTGACCCACCCCAGGAGCTGATGCAGCTGATTGAGGGCCTCACCAGCTACTTCAGCTTTAAACTCGATTGATTCACAGATCAGCAGTTTGCGCAGCAGCGGACGGTTGCCCACCGGCAGGGATGCTGTCAAACTCCTCCAGTGAAACTAACTCACTGATACGACTATGATAAAATCCGCTGCCTCCTGTACTGTATTGCCCCTGCTCTTATTGTCTCTTCTGCTGTCGCTTTCGATCCGTCCGTTGTGGGCGTTGCCCGCGGATATGGAGGCGGACCGCTTGCTGCTGGCCGCGCAGGAGAAACTCTCGGACCAGAACTACGAGGCCGCACGGACCTACCTGGGCCGCATTGACGCCCTCAAAGTCACGCCCGCCCCCAAGTTCTACTACCTTTCCGGCCTGATTGCGCTGCACTATGGCGAATTGACCAAGGCCAGCGACCTGTTGTCCCGCTATGTGGAAGAAGCTGGCCGTGAGGCCGAATTCTACGAACCGGCCCTGCGCCGGATTACTGAAATTGAAGAGCAGCTCCAATCCCAGCAAGCGGTTTCCCAATCCCGGGACCAGATGCGGGAGATCAAGGCCAGCGGTGGCATCGAGCGGGATGATACGGCGGGAAAAGCCTATGATGATAAGGTTAGGAAACTCTATATTGCTCCCAGCCTGAAAGATTCACTGGTGTTGCATATTAACAGCCTGCTGACTTCCTACGAGTTCCTGGAAGGGCGTATCAAGAATCGCAGCACCTCTCCACGGCTGGAGTATCAGGTGTCCGTACAGGCCCCTTCACAGCTGTCAGTGGTGCGTAAGCAGGTCGACCCCGGGGCTGGTGGCCAGGCATCGCTTTCCTCCTCCAGCCTGGACGCATTTGGCGTCAATCCCTTTGTCAGCTACCGCTGCAGTGCTCCCTCTGATCAGTGTGTGATTCGCCACCCGGTGACCGGCGGGGATTGGATTGTCATTGCCCGGGATGAGTCCGCTGCCAAGGAGCTGGCACAAGCCCTGACTCGCCTGATCAAAGCATTACAAAGATAGTTTTGGCCATCGACTGATCGTTCACGTCATTGGAAAATACCGCAAAATAACTTCTAACTTGAGCCTTTTCCAGAAGGTTCAAGCCAGTTTTGGATTTTAGAAGCAGCCATTTTTGTTGTTTCCCAGAGGTGAATATGGATCTGTCTGTGAAGCCGGAATACCGGCAGTTTCGCGAAGAAGTTCGTGATTTCCTCAATGAATCGTTGACCGACGACATCCGCGAAGCGGGTCGGTTGGGCACCAGCGTGTTCCATGACAAGGAACGGGCCATGGCCTGGCAGAAGATTCTGCACGCCAAAGGATGGGCTGCGCCCCATTGGCCGAAGCAATTTGGCGGCACCGGCTGGGATGTGGTGCAACGTTCCATCTTTGCCGAAGAGTGCCTGAAAGCCGATGCCCCGCAACTGATTCCCATGGGGCTGCACATGTGCGGACCCTGCATCATCGGCTGCGGCACCGACGAGCAGAAAGCATACTACCTGCCGCGTATCCTTTCCGGCGAAGATTTCTGGTGTCAGGGCTATTCTGAGCCCGGTGCCGGCTCCGACCTGGCGGCGTTGCAGACCACTGCTGTCTCCGATGGCGACGATTACATCGTAAACGGTACCAAGATCTGGACCACCTACGCCCACTACGCCAATAAGATTTTCTGCCTGGTGCGCACCAACAAGGACTGCAAACCCCAGGAAGGGATCACCTTTCTGCTGATGGACATGGATGCCCCGGGTGTAACGGTGGAGCCCATCATCGGCCTGGACGGCGTGCGGGAACAAAACACCGTGTTCTTCGATAATGTCCGAGTGCCCAAGAGCAATCGTATCGGCGAGGAAAACCAGGGTTGGACTGTGGCCAAGTTCCTGCTCACCTTCGAGCGCGGTGGACAGGAATACGCCCCTGGCCTGTATCACTATCTCAAGCAGATCAAGGCCATCGCCGAACAGGAAGGCGACGGCTTTGGTGGTCGCCTGGCGGATGATCCCCATTTTATGCGTCGAGTGCACGAGGCTGAAATCGAAATCAGCGCCCTGGAATTCACTGAAAACCGCATCAAGGCGGCGCTCGGCAGCGGGCAAAGCCCCGGCGCGGTGGCGTCCATGACCAAGATCGTTGGTACGGAACTGAGCCAGAAACTTACCGAACTGGCCATCGACGCCGTCGGGGTTGCGGGTCTGCCCCTGCAACTGGACGCGTTGGAACCCGGTTCCGGCGCAGCACCCATCGGTCCGGAATATGCCCTCACGGCCATGCCCCGTTATCTCAATACCCGGGCCACCAGCATTTACGGTGGTTCCAATGAGATCCAGCGCGGCATCATCGCGAAAATGGTTTTGGGCTTGTAATTCCGGGTTAACAGGAGCGCATTATGAATTTTGAGTTATCTGAAGAACAACAAATGTTGGTGGACAGCATCAGCAAGTTTCTGCAAAACGACTACGACTTTGAAACCCGGCGCAAGCTGGCGGTCAGTGAATTAGGCTACAGTGCCGACAACTGGAAAACCTTTGCCGAGCTGGGCTGGTTAAGCGTACCTTTCGCCGAAGAGAATGGCGGCTTTGGTGGTACGGCCATCGATGTGATGCTGATGATGGAAGCCTTCGGCAAGGCGCTGATCACCGAGCCCTTTATTCCCACCGTGATTCTGGGTGGCCGCCTGGTGGAGGTGCTGGGTAGTGCAGAACAAAAAGCAAGCCTGCTGGCGTCCGTGATTCAGGGTGAGCTGCAAATGGCCTTGGCCTATGATGAACCCGGTGCCCGGGGTAACCCTGCCTGTGTGGCCACTCAGGCTGAACAGGGCGGTGAGGGCTACAGCCTCAGCGGCCAGAAAGTCATGGTGTTGAATGGCCATGCCGCAGACAAAATACTGGTAACGGCTCGCACCAGCGGTGGCCTGACTGAGGCAGAAGGCATCAGCGTATTTGTGGTGGATGCGAAGGATGCTGGCGTAACCGTGACGACGTTCCCTTCCATGGAAGGCGGTCGTGCTGCCAACATCCAGTTGAACGGTGCGAAGGGTGAGCTGCTGGGTGTAGCCGGAGCGGCGCTGCCAGCGCTGGAAACGGTGTTGGACGAAGCGGTGGTCGCCCTGGGATCAGAAGCGGTGGGCGCGATGGAAGTGTTGTACAAAACCACGGTGGACTACTGCAAAACCCGCAAACAGTTTGGCATCCCCATCGGTAAATTCCAGGTGCTGCAACATCGCATGGTGGAAATGTTCATGGCCCACGAATTGACCCAGTCCTCCATGTATATGGCCGGCCTGCGCAACCTGGAAGGCGGTGATGTGGCGAAAAAAGCGGCGTCTGCCTTTAAGGTACAGGTTGGCAAGGCGGGCCGTTACATTGGGCAGCAGGCAGTGCAATTGCACGGTGGTATGGGCATGACCGATGAATTGAACGTTGGTTTCTACTTCAAGCGTCTCACCGCCATTGATGCGCTGTTGGGTAATCCAGACTATCACCTGAACCGGTATGCCTCTGTCGCATAATCAGGATCAGGACAAAAAACCCGGCCTGAGTGCCGGGTTTTTTTGTGGGTGACTTCTAACTTTTATGAGTACGCTGGTATAGTCTGCTGACTTCGCTCAGGCGCTGTCTTGCTTGAGCGATTTCGCCAAGGATTCGATGCTGGCCTCCAGCTCCTCTATTTTTTTATTCAATTCGATGATGCGGGTGATGTCCTTCAGAGGCACGCCGATGAGCTCCTTGCGTAGATTGGCCAGTTTGCGTTTGGCCACCGCCAGCAGATCCAGATTTTTCACAATGTCGCTCTGGTCGTCGAAGACATAGTGAGCCTGATCAAACAGGTCTTTCTGCGGCGAAGTACCTTCGCTCTTACCGATGAAGACCCCTTCCTGATTGTAATAATGGTATTCCCGCACTGGGTCGGGCTCGGTATCCCACATGGGTCACCTCACATTTTGAACTGGGTAATATCTCTTGTTAGCTGCGGATGATAAATAAGGCAAGTCAGCGGGGGTGCTTAGAAGGGATGGGTCTTTTGATCGCCACCGTTACTACCGGCGGCGATCAAAAAAGGCTTAAAACTCCAGCCGGGCACCGGCTGAAACGGTGGCCAGGTCGGTGTCGGCGTAACCCAACACCTGCTCATAACTGACAAAAGCGGAGATACCGTAGGGGAACACGGCCGACAGGCCTGCGCTGACTTCAAACCAGGAAGAATCCGGTTCATCGGGGGTGATGGTGAAGTCTTCGCCCGGGTTGACGCTGAAGCGGCCTACAATCAGATCGCGCTCGTCTTCCAGCTCGTAGCGCCACACGCCCTGAGCGTAGGGTAACACCACGCCCCAGTTGAAACTGTGGGCATAGGCGACCTGGCCGCCCATGGTGAAAATACTGGATTGAACATCCTGATCATCGAACTCCGCCTTCCAGGCGCTGGCACCTTGCTCGGCAAAGCCGTCGATCTGCCCGTCCAGGTAGTCGAATTTGGCCAGGGGACCATAGGTCCAGCCGCCCTGGCTGAAGTCATAGGCCCCGGAAAGGCTGATGTACATCATGTCGTTGTCGGTTGTGCCAGTGGCCATGGCATCGGGTAGCTGGCGTTGAGTTTCGAATTCGCCGCTGGAATACCCAAGGGTCATATCCACAGCGAAGTTCCGTCGATACCAGCTGGCGTAAAGCAAATAATGGTCGGAGTCGTTTTCAGTGCGGTCATCAAATTCGCTGCTGTATTTCAACTCGGTTTCCGTGGCCCCATAGGCCAGGCCCACCAGCCACTCTGGGTTCAATTGCAGGTCCACACCCAGTGTGTAGTGATCGGTGCTCAGGTCGTAACCCACTTCGTAACCAGTATTGTCTTGATCGCCGTCCACCACGGAACCGCTGAAGAATGCGCTGAGGCGGCTGTTAGCGAAGAGCTCACCACCGGCCGCTCCACCATAGTAATGGGGCCGGATAGCGGCGGAGGAGGCGCTGCTGGTGTTGCTGGCGTTGTGCTGCCGGCGCAGTCCCACCAGATGATTGCTGACGTTGCTGACCTGGTCGCCGCTGATCTGCACCAGGGATGTATAGAGCGCAGACTCCTCTTCCGGGGTCACTTGAGCGGTCACCGTGGAGTCGTTGTCAGTGCGGGAAAAGCACACGTCCTCCTCGTTCTGGAACACCTCGTCGCAGACCGTGTCAATTTCCTGCTCAAAATTGTCCTGGTTCTGGTTGGCCTGGACGGCCTGGCTGAAGGTAAGAAACCCTAGCAGAGCACAGAGTGCGGTGCGCATGGTCATGGTTAAGTCCATTGTTCTCCCCGAAGAAACAGTAGGTAAGCTGGTGGGGCGATTCTAGCGGGTTTTGCCGGGGCTCGAAAGCTGGGTAGAGAAACGCACGGTCTGAAGAAGGGAGTGGATGGATGGGCGTCATGAGAAGGGGGCATTGCCCCCTCACTATTACTGAGCCGTGATGGTAAACATGAAGTAGTGGTCTACCAACAGCACAATGAACAGGCACATCAGGTACACGATGGAGTAGCCAAAGGTTTTCATGGCTATGCCGGGTGTTGGTGCGAATTTCAGGCGGATGGCGTAGTACAGGAACAGGGCATTCAGGGCCAGGGTGCAGCCCAGGTAGATCAAGCCACTCATGCCAGTGAGATAGGGCAGGAGTGTGCACAGTGACATCAGAATGGTGTAGTGAAACACGGCAGATTTGGTGTACTCAATGCCGTGTGTCACCGGCAGCATGGGGATGCCCGCTTTGGCGTAGTCGTCCCGGCGGTGGATGGCCAGGGCCCAGAAGTGCGGCGGTGTCCACACAAACACAATCAACACCAGCAACAGGGCATGGGGATCGATACTGTTGGTGACGGCCGTCCAGCCCAGTAGTGGTGGAATGGCCCCCGCCAGCCCACCGATCACAATGTTCTGGGGCGTGGCCCGTTTCAGGTACATGGTGTAAATGAACGCATATCCGACGATGCCGAAAAGGGTCAGAAAAGCGGTCAGCGGGTTGATGAAGAACGACAGGATGAACATGGAGGCAACGGACAGACCAGCCGCAAACAGGATTGCCCGTTGGGGACTGATTTTGCCCCGGGCGACGGGACGGTTCTCGGTGCGGGCCATGATGCTGTCAATGCGCTGATCCACCACATGGTTGACGGCTGCAGCTGCCCCCATGGCAAAGGCCATGCCTACAGAGCCCAGTATAAGCACATCCAATGGCACCATCCCCGGCGTGGACATGAACATGCCTACAATGGCGGTCAGCATCAACAGCATGACCACGCGGGGCTTGGTCAGCTCCATATAGTCACGCCAGGAGACGGCGCTGGTGAATTCCTTGCTGATGGCTCGACTCATGGTTTGATCCCCCTTGATCGATACAGGCTAAGGTTAAGAAAAATTAAACTCATCATCAGAATGGCCGCGACCCCATTGTGGGCCACCGCCACCAGCAGTGGCAGGTCCATGACCACGTTGGAAATGCCCAGGCCCACCTGCAGGGCCAGCAGCAACAGTGCAGCCAGGGCTGCTTTCCTGACCCGCGGTGTGGTGCCGGATCTGGTCAGCAGCCAGATAAACAGACTGCCCAGGTACAGGGTCGTGATGATGGCCCCGATCCGGTGAGCCACATGAATGGTGATCTTGGCGTCTGCGCCCAGGTGCGTGGCAAATTCATAGTCTTCCACCCCATGTCCCCAGAATTGAAAGGCATCCTCCAGGTTCACATGTTGCTGCCAGCCACTCTGGCAGATGGGTAACTCACTGCATATGGTGGCCGCGTAGTTGGCAGCGGTCCAACCGCCCAGAGCGATTTGGAATGCCAGCACGGCTATGCCGATGATGCCGAAGCGCAGGGCAGCCCGGCTGGGTGTGGGCGTGGATGCGCGACCCACATCCGCTGGTGCGTGCAGGCGTACCGCCAGTAGAAACAACAGACACAGAGTAGTGAAGCCCCCTAGCAGATGGGCCATGACAATGGTGGGGAACAGGCCCAGGGTGACGGTCCACATGCCCAGCAAACCCTGGAACACCACCAGGACGGCCAATACAGCAGGAATTCGGATGGGGATGTCAGGGTTGATTTTTCGAGCCCGGATACACATGACCAGAATGCTGAAGATCACCAGGCCCAACGTGGAGGCGAAATATCGGTGGATCATCTCTGGCCAGGCTTTGTGGGATTCCAAAGGCCGTTCCGGATAGGCCGCATTGGCGTTATTGATGGCCTCGCTACTCTGGGGTACCACCAGGTGGCCATAACACCCCGGCCAGTCCGGGCAACCAAGGCCGGCATCCTTGAGGCGGGTGTAGGCCCCCAACGCTACCACGCCACAGGCCAGCAGAACCGCAAGAATTGAGAGTCGCTTCAGCCACATCTGCGCTTACCCGATCTTGGACAGCTTCAGAACTTTTTGCAGATCTTTCAGCATATCCCGCCCTTTCAGAATCGATTGTTGTTCATCGGCATAGGTGGGGTAGTACATGAACACTGCCCCCATGGTATCCACCAGATAAATAAAGCCGCTTTGCTCGGAGAGCAGCGTGCTGTTTTCGGTTTCCTGGAACCAGTTCTGCAGGTTCTCGGGATGAGTGTAGGCGACGGTTAAATCCGGGAACTCCTGTTCAACCAGCGTCTGGTATTTTCCTGCCAGGGGCTGCGTCACGATCAGCATAGTGGCCACACGGCTTTGCTCCGGCCCCAGGGCAGAGTGAATCTGGCGGATCTGGTAAAGGCTGTTCTCACAGGACTCATTACAGCTTTCCGGCATGACGTACACCATCCACCACTTTTTCTTCAGGGTGTCAGCCGGTATCGTTTGTGCGTCTGCAGTGGCAAGGGCAAGGGATTCAAACGGAACCGGTGGTTGAATCAGCTCGCCCCGATTGGTGGTGCCAACGGATTTATAGAACCCGGTTTTATGCAGTATCAATGCAGCCAGGAACGGAATAACGAAAATGGCGAGGGCGATGAGAAATGTTCGGCGATTGGAATCCATACTAGGCAACTGCATTTTTATTGTTTTCGTTTCGTGTTGACCACGAAATAGATCACCAGCAAAGCGGCAGCCAGGGAAAACCACTGTACTGCATATCCGTAATGCTTTTCTGGCCCCATTCGATGGTTATGCCATTCGCGCACAAATTGTGAGGATTCGTCCGGTGACAGACGCAACACAAAAGGCATCACTGGATAATCAAACAGCTGAGCTGATTTTTCAAGGTCTATTTTCTGGATCAGGAATGGCCAGTTTGCGTTACTGTAATCGTCTTCCTTGAGCACAAAAAAATCCGGATTGGGGGTGTGGGCGTTGCCATACAGGGTTAACTCACCGGTCTCCTGCGGAATCGCGGGTGCTATCCGGCGATCCGGCCCTTGGGCGATCCAACCTCGGTTGATCAGCACTATGCGGCCTGCAGTCAGAAACGCGGTGAGTGCTTCATAGCCCGGCTGGCCCCGATAAGGGCGGTTGTCCAGCAACAAACTGCGGTCATTCAGGTAGCGCCCGGTAATGTGCACGGGGAAATCCGTCATATCAGCGGCAAGATCGGCTGCCGTGAGGTCATTGAGGTCGCGACTGGGTTGTTGGCTTCGGCTTTCCAGGCGTTCCACCATTTGCACTTTGAGTTCCGCTCGTCGTAATTGCCAAAACCCCAGGTTCATCAGCAGGGCAAACACCAGCAGGGTGGCTATGGAGGGGATCAGGGTGGGTGTGAATTGGAACCCGGCGATGACAATCCCTTTGCGGCTATGTGCTATGGATTTGGTCATTGTTATACTGCATTCACTTCAGATCCCATGGATATTGTTATGCTTGTTAAAATCGCGGTTATTGCTGTCTTGGTGGTTATTGTGTTCAGCTTGTTTGGTGCGCTGAGATCGTTAGTGCGAAATCAGGACGGGGACAAACAGCGTACCGTTAAAATGCTGGCCTATCGTGTAGGTTTCTCGGCGCTGCTCCTGGTTATGTTGGGCGTTGCTTTTGCCATGGGCTGGATTCAGCCCCACGGTTTGAAAGGCTGAGCTGCTGGCAGCTCAGCCGGTATGCCGGTTATAGCCAGTACACGCACACAAACAGGAACAACCACACCACATCCACAAAGTGCCAGTACCAGGCCGAGGCCTCAAAGGCGAAGTGGTTGTCCTGCGTTAGGTTCCCCTTCAGAGCCCGCAGGAACATGATGGTGAGCATCGTTGCCCCGATGGTAACGTGCATGCCATGGAAGCCCGTCAGCATAAAGAAAGTGGAACCGTATATGCCTGCGTCCAGGGTAAGCCCCATCTCGGTGTAGGCGTGTACATACTCTTCCACCTGGAAAAAGAGGAAGGCAAAGCCCAGAACCAGCGTAATGAACAGGCTGACCAGCAACCGATTACGCTGACCCGCTACCAGTGCATGATGGGCAATGGTCAGAGTGATACTGCTGCTCACCAGCAACACCGTGTTGAGGAACGGCAGCCCCCAGGCCGGCATGGCTTCCGTCGTGGCGCCACCCGGTGTCAGAGTCAGCGGCCACATGGCCTGGAAGTCGGGCCAAAGTAGCTCATGGGTCATGGCTTCTTCGCCGGCACCGCCCAACCAGGGCACTGCCAGTATGCGGACGTAGAACAGGGCTCCAAAGAAGGCACCGAAAAACATTACCTCAGAAAAAATAAACCACAGCATGCCCATGCGATAGGAGCGGTCCATCTGGGCACTGTTCATGTTGGCCAGGCTTTCCTTGATGGTGTCTCTGAACCAGACGAACATCATCACCAGGATACCCAGAATCCCCAGTGAAAGAATATAACTGCCAGATGAGCCTTCATTGGTGACCAGCCCGGAACCGGAGTTCTGTTGAATGAAATTGGCGGCGCCGAAGGCCACCAGGAACAAGGCAATGGCCGTGATGAATGGCCAGGGGCTTTGTTCAGGCACGTAATAATGTGTTGTTTTTTCTGCCATGACTGATCTCCTCAAGCGATCAAAATCCGGTTAGTTCGCGGCCAGCGATGCGCCTTTCTCAGTTGATTTGGTTATGTCGTAGAGCTGGTAGGAAAGCGTAATCGTGCGCACGCTTTTGGGCAGCCCGGGGTCGACATAGAAAATCAACGGCATATCCATTTCCTCGCCGCCATTTAATTCCTGATTGTTGAAACAAAAACACTCTGTTTTTTTGAAATAGGGGGTAGCCTGCGCCGGTGACACCGAAGGAATCGCCTGCCCAACGATCAAGCGGCTGGTGGGATTGCGAACATGAAAGTCCACTTTCTGGATGGCGCCCGGATGCACCTTGATACTGAATATGTTGGGTTTGAAATCCCAAGGCATCGCCGGGTCGGTATCCGCCAGGAACTGCACGGTGACCATCCTGTCTTCAATCACCACAGCATCTTCGGTATCCGCGGCCTCATTGGCAGTTTTGCCGTTGAGGCCGGTGATAGCACAGATGGCGTCATACATGGGGGGCAACACTCCCACCGCAAACACAAACATGCCCACCACGATCAAAGACAGCTTTTTGATCAGCTTGCGGTTGGCCTGTTGTACGGAGTGTTGCTCTGTCATCTGCTGGCTTCCCCTTGCATTGTTACTTGATTACCGGTGGTGTGGTAAAGCTGTGGTAAGGCACCGGTGAGGGCAGGGTCCACTCCAGGCCTTCTGCGCCATCCCAGACCTGATCGCTGACTGGCTCGCCTTTTTTGCGGAAGCAAACTTCGATCAGAATCCACAGCAGAATCAACTGGCTGAGGCCAAAGCCGAAACCGCCGATACTGATCCACCAGTTGAAATCGGCGAACTGCAGTGAGTAATCCGAGTACCGCCGTGGCATTCCGGCCAAGCCCACGAAGTGCATGGGGAAGAACAGCAGGTTTACGAAGATCAGGGAACTCCAGAAATGAAGCTTTGCCAACCCAATGTTGTACATGCGGCCGGTCCATTTGGGTAGCCAGTAGTACACGCCGGCGACGATGGAGAAGACCGCTCCGGTCACCAGCACATAGTGGAAGTGTGCCACCACAAAATAGGTGTCATGGTATTGCTGATCCACCGGTGTGATGGCCAGCATCAAGCCAGAGAAGCCCCCAATGGTGAACAGCACCACAAAGGCAATGGCAAACAGCATGGGCACTTCGAACGTCATTGCGCCTTTCCACATGGTGGCCACCCAGTTGAACACCTTGACGCCGGTGGGGACCGCAATCAGCATGGTCATGTACATATAGAACAGGTTGCCAGCCAGTGGCAGTCCCACGGTAAACATGTGGTGCGCCCAGACCACGAAGGACAGGAAGGCAATGGAGGCGGTGGCATACACCATGGAGGCATAGCCGAACAGCGGTTTGCGGGCGAAGGTGGGAATGATAGCCGACACAATACCAAAGGCCGGCAGAATCATGATGTACACCTCAGGATGCCCGAAGAACCAGAACACATGCTGGAATAACACCGGATCGCCACCACCTGCGGCATCAAAGAAGCTGGTGCCGAAATGGCGGTCCGTCAGCATCATGGTGACCGCTCCAGCCAGTACCGGCATGACGGCAATCAACAGAAATGCGGTGATCAGCCAGGTCCACACGAACAGCGGCATCTTCATCAGCGTCATGCCGGGAGCGCGCAGGTTGAAGATGGTAACGATGACGTTCACTGCACCCATGATGGATGAAACCCCCATCATGTGCACTGAGAAGATAAAGAAGTCGGTGGAGGCCGGCCCATATTTTGTGGACAGCGGCGCGTAGAAAGTCCAGCCGAAATTCGGTGCATCTGCAATCCCCAGGAATGACTGGATGATTGCCATGATCAGCAGGGAAAAGGCAAATGGCAGAATCCAGAAACTCCAGTTATTGAGCCGTGGTAGTGCCATATCCGGTGCCCCGATCATCATCGGAACCATATAGTTTGCCAGCCCCACAAAGGCAGGCATGACCGCACCAAACACCATAATCAATCCATGGGTTGTGGTCATCTGGTTGAAGAAGTTGGGATCAACCAATTGCAGGCCAGGATACATCAGCTCTGCACGGATGATCATGGCCATAAAGCCCCCGGTCAGGAACATGATGAAACTGAACCAGAGATACATGGCGCCAATATCTTTATGATTGGTTGCAAACAGCCAGCGCTTGATGCCCTTCATTGGGCCGTGATGTTCACCCATTTTTATTTCCCCCTATCCTTATTTCGCAACGTCGCGTGGTTGTACAACATCAACACCATCTGTTGGGGTGTTGCCCCAGGCGTTGCGCTCATAGGTAATGATTGCCGCGATTTCTTTCGGGCTCAGCATGGAACCAAAGCCGGGCATGGCATTCTTGCCGTGTACCACGATGTTAATGTGGTCAGCGACAGGGCCGGTGGCCAGGGCGCTGCCGGCCAGCGCCGGGAAGGTGGGCGGTAGGCCTTTACCGTTGGCCTGGTGACAGGCAGAGCAGCGCGCCAGATAGGCTTTTTCGCCCTCGGTCATCAGCTCGTCCTTGGTGAAGGTTTTGTCCAGGCTGTTGGCGGCGGCTTCCGCCTCTGCTTTCTGGGCGGCACGGGCATCCGCCAGCCATTGCTCGAATTCCGCCACCGGGCGTGCATCGACCACTACCGGCATAAACGCATGATCCTTGCCACAGAGTTCCGCGCACTGTCCGCGATAAATCCCGGGTTTGTCCTCTGGCACCAGAGTCCACAGCTCATTGATAAAGCCGGGTATGGCGTCTTTCTTGATGGCGAAATCCGGCACCCACCAGGAATGAATCACATCGTCAGCGGTGATCAGGAAGCGTACCTTGCGGCCAGTGGGAATCACCAGTGGCTTGTCCACATCCTGTTTGTAGAGGGGCGTTTGCTCGGGGTAATCGCCGTCGGCGCGATAACTGTCTTTGGCGGTATTTTTGGGGAACAGACCCGAGGCCAGGGCAGGGCGTATGATTTCTTCGGAAGGCGTTGAGAGAACGCTGTAATAGTCCAGATCCAGATTGCCTTGGCCCTCCCATTCAAGATACTCATAATGCCATTTCCACTGGGAGCCGGTGACTTTTATCATGAGTGCGGAATCTGATGTGTCGTTCATGGCGATCAGCACTTTAGTGGCAGGGATCGCCATCAGGATCAAGATAATAAAGGGAACCACCGTCCACATGATCTCCACGCTGGTGCTCTCGTGGAATTGGGCGGCTTCGTGGCCCTTGGACTTACGGTGCTTGATCATGGAGTAGAACATCGCCCCAAACACGACAACTCCAATCGCGACACACCACCACAACATGGTGCGGTGCATATCAAAAACCTGCTGGCTGATGTCCGTGACGCCTGGGGTCATGTCCAGTTGCCACTCTGCGAACACCGAGCTGCTGGTAACAGTGGCTAGCGCAAGGCCGATTGCCGAACATCGCTTTGCTAATGACTGCATTCTTTACTCCCTGATTCTTATTGTCGTCAGCCCGCCAATTAAGATTAGTCGTTGGCGTACGGACTTTCTCGGTTTTGTAAACCACGACAACACCAGCCGATCAATTCGCTGGCATTAACGTTTCTGGAGTAATCGAATGCTGGGAATGCAAGACACACAGGAATCCGCCTCCCACAATCATCCAGTGGAGGACCTGTCCAAAGTTGCGTTTACGCCAATGCAATTACTGTTGCATCAGTCTCACACCTGCCATTGGAACTACTTGGCGACATCTATGCGAAAGTTGATTTTGGTCACTACGGGACCATTGGGCGTCACTATAATGCTATGCCTAGTGACATGCGAAGATAGATTCGGATGTTATGGTTGTAAGCTATCGTCGCCGTCAGTAATTGGTAGGCTGACTCAGAAAAAATCCCCCCGGTGTAGAGGTCCCTCTGCGCCCCTCTGTTTAGCCCACGTAAACTCTAAGTTCTCTCCATTCGGATGTCCAGTCATGGATGAAAAAAAGGTATACTTGACCGGACTTTAACTCCCATTATGAGGTATACAGTCTGAATCTGTTTGTGAGGACTGTTTGAGAGCATCGCATGAGCGCAGAACCCATTTACCGAGTGGTATTTCTCAATCAAAGTGAGATCTACGAAATTTACGTCAAGAACGTATACCAAAGCGATTTGTACGGCTTTCTGGAGATAGAAGGTTTCCTGTTTGGTGAGCGTCGGCAGATGGTGGTGGACCCTTCGGAGGAGCGCTTGAAAGCTCAGTTCCAGGATGTCAGCCGAACCTACATTCCCATGCATGCGGTGATTCGGGTGGATGAGGTTGAAAAACAGGGCGTCGGTAAGATTACCGAGGTGAAGGGGGGCAACGTTACCCAGTTCCCCGGATTCCCGTTTGGCCCCGGCGGTGGGGGCAATAAGGCTGGTTGAAACATAATCAATACAGTAAGTGGCTACTATTTAGCCGCCGTTCATCGTTAAAATGGACACGCTTGCAGGGAAGTAGGTTGTCTATTACTGGAAAAAAGCAGTTAATAGACTATATGTGTCCGTGTTGGCTCGCTATTGGGGAATTTGCGGGCTAACCTAATTAGGAATGGATGTCGATGAAGAAAGTGAAGCGAAGCAGCCCGATCAGTTCGCGTTACAGTCTGGATAAGCTTGAGAGCATGGTGTTGCGGGATATCGCCCGTCTGGAAGAGCAGCTTGCTCGAGTTGAGGGGGATTCCAGCCACACTCGTTTGTCCACTGCCCGAACTTATCGGAACATGATCGCTGACCGTAAGAATTTGCTGGCTCAGATCAAAGAGCAATCGAGCGAATTTCTGGGGGAAGCTATCTGAGTCTAGCTCTAGACATAAAAAAGCCGCCTGCAGGCGGCTTTTTTATGTCTGTCATTTGGCGTAGCCCAGAAACACGAAACCCCGCATGGGGCGGGGTTTCCGGATATGGTGGCTATGCCCTGATTTGAACAGGGGACCCCATCATTATGAGTGATGTGCTCTAACCAGCTGAGCTACATAGCCTTTTCGAGGGCGCAAATTCTCGCAATTCAGACCCTTCAAGTCAAGCGAAAGTGCGCGAATTATACGTTAAAACGGAAGTGGATAACGTCTCCATCCTTGACAATGTAATCCTTGCCTTCCAGTCGCCATTTGCCGGCTTCCTTGGCTCCCTGCTCGCCGTTGTTGGCCACATAGTCGTCGTAGGCTACGATCTCTGCCCGGATGAAGCCTTTCTCGAAGTCGGTGTGGATCACGCCGGCTGCCTGGGGGGCGGTAGCGCCTACCTTGACGGTCCAGGCGCGCACTTCTTTGACGCCGGCAGTGAAGTAGGTCTGCAGGCCCAGCAATTGATAGCCAGCGCGGATCACCCGGTCCAGCCCCGGCTCTGTCATGCCCAGTTCTGCCAGAAACTCGGCCTTGTCGTCGTCATCCAGCTCAATGATTTCTTCCTCGATCTTGGCGCAGATCGGGACCACCTGGGCGTTCTCGGATTGGGCCAGCTGGCTAACCTTGTCCAGCAGCGGGTTATTCTCAAAGCCACCTTCCGTCACGTTGGCGATGTACATGGTGGGCTTGATGGTGAGCAGATTAAGGGAGCGAACCTGTTTCAGATCCTCAGTATCCAGCTGTGCGGAGCGGGCCGGTTTGCCTTCATTCAGGAAGGGCATCAGCTTTTCCAGTACTTTCTGCCGGGCAATGGCTTCCTTGTCGCCACCTTTGGCCTGCTTGCTGGCTTTGGCCATGGCTTTTTCGACGCTGTCCAGGTCGGCCAGGGCGAGTTCGGTGTTGATGGTTTCGATATCCGAAAGCGGGTCCACTTTGCCAGCCACGTGGATAATGTTGTCGTCCTCAAAGCAGCGTACGACGTGGGCGATGGCATCGGTTTCGCGAATGTTGGCCAGGAACTGGTTGCCCAGGCCTTCGCCTTTGGATGCGCCTTCCACCAGCCCGGCAATGTCGACGAATTCCATGGTGGTGGGGACCACGCGCTCGGGCTTCACGATGTCCGCCAGAGTGTCCTGGCGGGGGTCGGGCACGGGAACCACCCCGGTGTTGGGCTCGATGGTGCAGAAGGGAAAATTCTGCGCTTCAATCCCGGCTTTGGTGAGCGCATTGAACAGGGTTGATTTGCCTACATTGGGCAAACCGACAATACCGCACTTGATTCCCATAGGATGGTTCCACTCGTTGTCAGGTTAGGAAGACGCAGTGAAGCTGTGCAGACGGTTCATGGCTTTGTTGGCGTTGCCGCTCAACAGATCCGGCATGACCCGTAAGGCTTCATCAATGGCGTCGTCAATGAATTGTTGTTCTTTGGCGGGGGCTTTGCCCAGCACAAATCCGCTTACCTGATCGGCGCTGCCCGGGTGACCGATGCCGATGCGCAGGCGGGCGAAATCTTTGTTGTTTCCCAGCTTGCTGATGATGTCCCGCAAGCCATTGTGACCTCCATGGCCACCGCCTTGCTTCAACTTGGCCACACCCGGTGGCAAATCCAGCTCGTCGTGAGCCACGAGAATGCGTTCGGGAGGGATTTTGAAAAAGCTGGCGAAGGGTGCAACGGCCTGGCCGCTGACATTCATGTAGGTGGTGGGGATTAGAAAGCGGACGTCGTGGCCATGGATACTGGCCCGCCCGGTGAGGGCATTGTATTTGGTGTCGTTGGCAAGGCTGACGTTATGTTGGTGCGCCAACCTTGCAACGAACCAGGCGCCGGCGTTGTGGCGGGTGTCTTCGTATTGTCGGCCCGGGTTACCCAGGCCGACAATCAGATCAATGCCGTCTTTCAACTGCCTGGCCTCAGCGCTTATTCAGCGTCGTCAGCTGCGCCTTCTTCCTCGTCAGAGGCGCCGCCGCGAGGAGCGTTGACGAGCACAACCGGCAGGTCATGGTCTTCGCCCAACTGCAGCGCTTTCAGCTCCACACCGCTGGGCAGGCTCAGGTTGCTCAGGTGTACCACGGTGCCGATGTCGGCATCCGCCAGATCCACTTCGATGAACTCAGGCAGGTCTTTTGCCAGACACACAACTTCCACTTCGGACAGTTGGTGGGCGATAACGCCACCGTGCTGCTTAACGCCCACGCACTTTTCTTCGTTGATGAAGTGCAGGGGAACGTTCATGTGCAGTTTGTGGGTGGTGTCAACCCGCAGGAAATCTGCGTGCATCGGAACGGATTTGGAGGGGTGGCGCTGCAGGTCTTTCAGTACCACCTGTTCAGATGTTCCATCCACATCCAGTGTCAGGACGTGGGAGTAGAACGCTTCGTTCTCCAACGCTTTCACCAGATCCTTGAATTCCACAGAAATCTGCTGAGAAGGTTTGTCGGCACCGTACACGATGGCAGGTACTCTGTTTTCGAGACGACGCAGGCGGCGGCTCGCACCTTTCCCCGAGTCGGCTCGAGATGTTGCGCTAATGGTAAAATCACCGGACATGGGTGTTTCTCCTTTGATAAAACCTTCCGGGTTTCGCGACCAAACGCCGAAAGGGGTGGTTAAATGCCCTGTTCTTCCCAGGTTAATCCTTGGGAGTGAACATGGCGCTCAATGATTCTTCGTTATTGATGCGGCGAATGCATTCCGCCAGCATGGGTGCCAGGCTCAGCTGGCGAATGCGGTCACAGGCCTTGCCGGCGGCAGACAGAGGAATGCTGTCGGTGATCACCAGTTCGTCCATCTTGGAACCGTTCAGGTTGTCGATGGCCGGTCCGGAAAGCACCGCGTGGGTTACATAGGCGACCACTTTGGTGGCGCCATGATCCTTGAGAGCTTCGGCGGCTTTGCACAGGGTGCCGGCGGTGTCCACCATGTCATCCACGAGGATGCAGGTGCGGCCTTCCACTTCACCGATGATGTGCATAACCTGAGACAGGTTGGCCTTCGGTCGCCGTTTGTCGATGATGGCAAGATCACAGTCGTTCAGTTGCTTGGCCACGGCGCGGGCCCGGACTACACCACCCACGTCGGGGGATACCACCATCAGGTCCTGGTAATTCTGCTTTTTGATGTCTTCCAGCAGAATGGGGGAGCCATATACGTTGTCCACTGGGATATCGAAAAAGCCCTGAATCTGGTCTGCGTGCAGGTCCACGGTGAGCAGGCGGTCGATACCCACGGTGGTGAGCATGTCGGCTACCACTTTGGCAGTGATGGGAACCCGGGCTGAGCGCACTCGCCGGTCCTGGCGGGCATAGCCGAAATAGGGCACCACGGCTGTGATGCGGCCGGCGGAGGCGCGGCGCAGGGCGTCGGCAATGACCAGCAGCTCCATGATGCTGTCGTTGGTGGGGGCGCAGGTGGACTGGACGATGAAGACGTCGCTGCCGCGAACATTTTCATTAATCTCAACGGAGATCTCGCCGTCGCTGAACTTGCCAACCTCGGCGTCGCCCATGGGGACGTGGAGGTGCTTGGCCATTTTGGTGGCAAGCTCAGGAGTTGCGTTTCCCGTAAACAGGATAAGATTGGACACGCCAGTCACCTTGTAAATTCAGTCTGCAGAGAAAATCCAGGGAAATATGGCAGGGCCGCCAGGATTCGAACCTGGGGATGACGGGATCAAAACCCGTTGCCTTACCGCTTGGCGACGGCCCTACAGCTTTGACAGATCTGGTGTTCAGTCTGGGCGGCGAATCTTACCAGAAAATCACCAAATGTTTTAGAAGTTTTTTTCGGAAATTAGCGCTGATTGGCCAAGGCTCCGAAATACAGTGGGGAATGGTTGCAACCCTTTGCTGTGTGCCACTTAAGGTCTTGATCTGTAATGCCAAAATCAGACATTTTAAGGGTTAGCCGGTGTCGCTTTGTTTCGGTGTCCACCTGATCATTACATCTCATAAAGAGGCAGGCACCGCTTCCCGTCACTTTAGCTTGTCCTTCCGAGTTCATCAATGCCAGGCATCGATCAACAAGAGGAAAGCGTCTTCGCAGAACCGGTTCGAAGTCGTTGTGACCGACCCCGTTCAGGAAGTCGCGTATTCTGATGACCTTTGAATTTCTTGTCAATTGTTTTTCTTGGAAAAGTTCGGCGGTGCTGGCATGGCAATTTGGGGCCGCAATCAGGTACCAGGGTTCTTCAATACTGACGTCCTCAAAGCGTTCCCCGACCCCGACCGCCAGTGCGGCGTGGCCATGGACAAAGATGGGCACATCGGCCCCCAGGTGCAGTCCCAATTGGCACAGTTGCGCGCGGTTTAAGCCTGTTTGCCACAGGTGATTCAGCGCCACCAGAGTGCTGGCGGCATTGGAGGAGCCGCCCCCGAGCCCCCCGCCCATGGGCAGGTGTTTTTCCAGCCGGATATGGGCACCGCGCGGGCTCCCTGTATGTTCTTTCAAGAGGGCTGCGGCGCGGTGGACCAGGTTGTGTTGGGGCTCTATCCCGGGGATGGCCGCCTCCACTTCAATGCCTGCTGTGGTTTCGGTGTCGAAGTGCAGGGTGTCGCACAGGTCGATGAACTGAAACAGGGTTTGCAGGTTGTGGTAGCCATCATCCCGCCGGCCGGTGATGTGCAGGAACAGGTTTAGTTTGGCAGGGGATTGCACGCTGAGGCTCATGAAGCGGGAGTGGTCTCATCGTTGCTGGTGAGCGGTAGCCACTCTTTGATGATCAGAGTGACTTTCAGGTTGTCCTTGGTAATCTTGATCTTCTGTGGCAGCAGTGTCCCCATGGCCTCCCCATAGCGGTCGAATTCCAATGTCCATTGGTCTTGTCGCAGGGTTTTGAGGGTACCGTATTCGTTGTAGGTGGGCTCGCTTTTGCCGTGGGGCGCCGGTATGCCTTTTACCCAATAAAGCAGCTGGTGAATGGGAATGTCCCAGCCCGTGTGCTCCATTACCAGTTGTTCGGGGGAGTCGGATATAAAGGTGCCGTCGCTGTTCTCCAGGCGGGCGCCGTAAGGGTTGCCGCTGACTACGGTGGAACCCTGACCCAGGGGGCCGGACAGCAGTATATAGAAGCTGTCGAAGGACTGGCTCCAATCCAGATAAGCGCTGCCGCCATCGTCCGCTGTGCGTACACCGATTTTGCCGCGGATCTGCCATTCCTGCATCAGGGTCAGGGTGCGCACATGTTCCACCCAGTTGAGTCTGGGTTGATCCGGTTTTGGGGGAGGCATCTCGTGGGTGGATTGCCAGATCTGGCAACCTGAGACGATTAAGCTGGCCACGGTGATGGCCAGCATGATCAAGGTTCGACTATAGAGCACGGTGTTTTTCAGTTAGGTCTAGGGGGTTGGCGGCAGAAAGCGGTCCATAACGTCTTTCAGGACTTTGCTTTCCGGGTTTTTGTCCAATGCATTGCGCCAGATGATAGCAGCTTCTTTCTGCTGACCGGTAACCCAAAGTACTTCTCCCAGGTGGGCTGCGATCTCCTGGTCGTCGAACGCTTCATAGGCTTTGCGTAAAAAGTCCAGTGCTACCTGGGTTTCTCCCATGCGGTATTTGATCCAGCCCATGCTGTCGATGATGGCGGGGTCGCTGGGGTTCAGGGTGTAGGCTCGCTCGATCAGCTCCCAGGCTTCGTTCAGCCGCTGATTGCGGTCGGCGAAGGTATAGCCCAATGCATTCAGTGCTGCGCTGTTGTTGGGTTGCAGGTCCAGCACCTGACGCAGGTCTTCTTCCATGCCGGCAAAGTCATCCAGCTGTTCTTTGAGCATGGCCCGGGTGTAAAGCAGGTTGGTGTCTTCGGGAGCCGCCTGCAGGCCTTGATTCAGCACGGCGATGGCGTCTTCCGTGCGGTTGACGGAGTTGAGCACTTCACTTTTGGCCAGGGTGAATTTGGATTTTTCCGCCGGCATGGTGGCCATGGCCTGGTCCAGGGTCTGCAGGGCCGCATCGATGTTACCCTGTTGTTCCTGCATCAGGGCATACTGAATGCGGGCCAGAGCGTAGTGGGGGCCTGCGGTGACCTGCTGGAAATGCAGGCTGGCCAGTTCGAAGTCCTCTTCGCTGCGGGCGATCCGTGCCAGATAGATGTTGGCCTCGTCGGTTCGGTGACCCATGTCCAGCAGCTGGTTGAAATACTGTTTGGCTTCTTCGGTTTGTTTGTTTTCCCAGCTCAGCAGGGCGAGGGAGAGCACCAGGTCGCCGTCCAGAGGGAAGTTGCGGGACAAGCGATAGAACTGCTGTTGCGCTGCCACCAGTTGGTTTTGCTGCATCAGGTAGCGTGCGTAGGCGACGCCCAGGCGTTTGTTCTCCGGCCAGAGGCTGGTTTGCTTGGCCAGGTACTTCATGGCTTCATCGTGCTGGTTCATGGCGATCATGGACTGGGCCCGGGCCAGGATGGCACTGCCATAACTGGGGGTGACCTTGAGGGCGCGATCGTAGTCTTTGATGGCCTGCTCGTGCATGCCGCTCATGGCTTCAAGGGAGCCTTTGGCATACCAGAGTTTGTCGTCGTTTATGGTCTTGGTGTACTCGGTGAGTTTGAGCAGAATGGCCTGGCGGGTGTCCTGGTTGGAGCTGCGGGCGGCCTGCAGTAGATATTCGAAGTTCATGCGACCGCCGTTGGCCATCAGCAGATCAATCTGGGCCATGGCTTCGTCCAGTTTGCCAAAGCGGATCAGCTCAATGGCGGCCAGCTCACGGGGAGCGGGGTTCTGGGGTTCGATCTCGGACCAGAGCATGGACGCATCCAGGGTGGCCTGGTGGGCCCCCAGGTAGCGGGCAATAAAAGTGGCCCGCTCCACTACCTGGGGATCGCGGGTTTCGTGGGCCTGCTTCAGGTATTTGCCCAGGGCAACGTCGGCCCGGTTGCGCTTGCCGGCGAACTCCGCCAACAGCAGTTCAAACAGGGTGTCTCCTTCGAAGGAGCGGGTGGGAAGGGTCTCTTCCTGCGCGGTAGGCTGGTCAACCTGCTGAACCTGTTCGCTTTTGCCACTGCCAAGGGTGGTGCAACCATTTAGTATAAGGATGGTCGCAGTGGAAATAACAACTAAAATTCGTTTATAAATCATACGTATGCAGGCGCGCCTGTCACTGAGTCAACTTCAATAAAAGCAGGAATGCAGGAACCATGCAAGGAAATTATCCACAGACTGCTCTTATCACTATAGATGCTAATGGCGGTCGGTTGTTCCCCTTTGATCAGTATCAAAGGTACCGTTCATCTCTCGCGGTGCCTCCCTGTGCTTGTGTTATAATCGCGCCACTTTTTAGAGAGGGTGGTGTTTAACGGCTCCTGTCTGAGCCAGAACCGGTACCATGGCTTTACTCGCATACGGCATTAATCATCGAACCGCATCCGTCGATATGCGGGAGAAACTGGCATTTTCCCCGGAACGGGTCTGTAGCGCATTGAACGAGGTGCGGGAACAGGCGCGTCTGCGGGAGGTGGCGATTCTCTCCACCTGTAATCGAACGGAGCTGTACTGTTGCGTGGACAACGAAGACTCCTCCACCCTGTTGACCTGGCTGGGGCGGCACCATGCCCTGCCCATCGAGCAGATCTCCCGCTGTGTGTATGAGTTCTGGAATGAGGCCGCGGTGCGCCATTTGATGCGGGTGGCCAGTGGCCTGGATTCCATGGTGTTGGGTGAACCGCAGATTCTGGGCCAGCTCAAAACCGCCTATTCCGCCGCCCAGGAGGCCCGTACCGTGGGGCCGGAGTTGGGGCGCCTGTTCCAGCATTCGTTTTCCGCGGCCAAGCAGATTCGGACGGAGACGGGCATCGGCACCAATCCGGTGTCGGTGGCCTTCGCCTCGGTCAAGCTGGCAAAGCGTATTTTCTCGGATCTCAGTGACACCAGCGCCCTCCTGATCGGGGCCGGTGAAACGGTGGAGCTGGTGGCCCGCCATTTGGTGGAGCAGGGCGTCAAGCACATTACCGTGGCCAACCGCACCCTGTCCCGGGCCAATGCCCTGGCGGAGGAATTCCGCGGCCATGCCATTACCCTGAGCGACATTCCCCTGGCGTTACCCCAGGCGGACATCGTGATTTCTTCCACCGCCAGCCCCCTGCCCATCCTGGGGAAAGGCGCCGTGGAACATGCGCTCAAGCTGCGCAAACACAAGCCCATGTTTATGATGGACATTGCTGTGCCCCGTGATATCGAAGAGGAAGTGGGGGAGCTGGCAGACGTGTATCTTTACACCGTGGATGACCTGCAACAGGTGGTGGAGGAAAACCGGCGCCAACGGCAGGAGGCGGCTTCCAAGGCGGAAACTCTGGTGGATGCCTGCATGAGCCAGTACATGGACTCCCTCAAGAGCCTGGATGCGGTGGAGGCGATTCGTGGCTACCGGGACAAGCTGGAGACAGTGCGCCTGACGGAGCTGGAGCGGGCGCTGCAACAGATCCGCTCCGGTTCCGATCCGGAAGAGGTCATGCAGCGGATGAGCCGGGCCTTGATGAACAAGGTAATGCATGCGCCCACCACCGGCTTGAGGCAGGCGGCAGAGAGCGGTCGCAATGATCAGATTGAGTGGGCCCAGCAACTGTTGGGTATCATCGAGCCCAATAAGCCGGATTAGCTGGGCCACATCGCGTTACTCCCTTTTATTACCTCTTATGCCGCCGGCGGGTCCACGCCGCAACAGGATATTTTGACATGAAAGACTCTTTGAAAATGAAGCTGGCCGGGCGCAGTGAGCGCTACGAGGAAGTCGGCATGCTGCTGAGCCAGCCGGACGTGATTGCGGATCAGAACAAGTTTCGCAAGCTGTCCCAGGAATACGCCGAAATTGAACCGGTAGTGCAGTGCTACCGTGAATACGACCAGGTGCTGAAAAACATTGATGAGGCCAGGAGTTGGCTTGCTGATCCTGACCTGAAGGAGATGGGTGAGGAAGAGCTGGCGGTGAATGAGGAGAAGCAGGAGCAGCTGGAAGTCGAGTTGCAGAAGCTGATGCTGCCGAAAGACCCCTTCGACGGCAGCAACGTGTTCCTGGAAATTCGCGCCGGCACCGGTGGGGATGAGGCGGCGATTTTCTCCGGCGATCTGTTCCGCATGTATTCCCGTTACGCGGAAACCCAGCGCTGGAAAATTGAAGTGGTGAGCCAGAACGAAGGCGAGCATGGTGGTTTCAAGGAAATCATCTGTCGGGTCATTGGTGATCAGGTGTATTCCCGCCTCAAGTTTGAGTCTGGTGCCCATCGGGTGCAGCGGGTGCCGGCAACGGAATCCCAGGGTCGCATTCATACTTCCGCCTGTACGGTGGCCATTCTGCCGGAGGCGGATGAAGTGACGGACATCGAGGTGCGCAGTGAGGACTTGCGGATCGACACCTATCGTTCTTCCGGCGCCGGTGGCCAGCACGTTAACACCACCGACTCGGCGGTGCGCATCACCCACCTTCCCTCCGGCGTGGTGGTGGAGTGCCAGGATGAGCGTTCCCAGCACAAGAACAAGGCCAAGGCCATGTCGCTGTTGAAGTCACGCCTGTTGCAACACGCCCAGGATGCGCAGCACAAGGAGACCAGTGATGCCCGTCGTAACCTGGTGGGCAGTGGCGATCGCTCGGAACGCATTCGTACCTATAACTATCCCCAAGGGCGGGTTACCGATCATCGCATCAACCTGACTTTGTACAAGCTCTCAGAAGTCATGGAGGGGGAGATGGGCGATGTGATCCAGCCACTGATCAATGAATACCAGGCGGATCAATTGGCCGCCCTGTCAGAAGACGATTGATGGAAACCGTTGCCGCCTGTTTGCAGTGGGGAGAGTTGACGCTGGCGCAGGCTGCGCCGGAACTGCTGGCCAGTTGCAAGGTGGACAGTCAGTGGTTGTTAGCGCATGTACTGCAGCGTAACAGTGCCTGGTTGCGGGCATGGCCGGAACAGGCTGTATCGGATGAGCAACGGCGGCGTTATCAGCGCTTGGTGGAGCGGCGTGCGGCGGGGGAGCCGGTGGCCTATCTCACCGGTCAACAGGGATTCTGGAGTCTGGATTTGTGTGTGACAGAGGACACCCTGGTGCCGCGACCGGATACGGAACTGTTGGTGGAGCAGGCATTGCTGCTGTTCGGTGCAGAGCCGCGTTCTGTTGTGGACCTGGGCACCGGCTCCGGCGCCATTGCCTTGGCCCTGGCCCATGAGCGTCCGGCCTGGTCGGTGACGGCCACCGACATCCACGCTCCGACACTGGCGGTGGCCCGGCGTAACAGTCAGCAGCTGGCGATACCGCTGCAACTGGTGGAAAGTGCCTGGTTTGAGAATTTGCCTGGCCAGTGCTTCCATTTGATCGTATCCAATCCACCTTATATTGAAGCAGAGGACGAGCACCTGCAGGGCGTGGGGGTACGCTATGAACCCTTGCGGGCATTGGCATCCGGTGTCGACGGCCTGGATGACATTCGGCAGATTGTGGCGCGGGCACCGGATCATTTATATGCAGGTGGTTGGCTGTTGCTGGAGCACGGTTACAATCAGGGTGACGCTGTGCGGACCTTGTTGCTGGAGCGCGGTTTTGACAAGGTGAGCACGGTGCAGGATCTGGGAGACAATGACCGGGTGACCCTGGGGCAGTGGCGGGCAGACGCTTAGTCGCGGGCACACATAAATGGAGAACACACACATGCTGACGGATGAAGAACTGCTGCGCTACAGTCGCCAGATCATGTTGCCGGAGCTGGATATAGCGGGTCAGGAAAAACTGCAGGCCGCTCATGTGCTGGTGGTGGGGCTGGGCGGCTTGGGCTCACCGGTGGCCATGTACCTGGCCGCTGCCGGCGTCGGGACGCTGACCCTGGTGGACCATGATCAGGTGGATTTGAGCAACCTGCAGCGCCAGATTGCCCATACCACGGATCGTATCGCCATGGACAAGGTGGCGTCGGCGGCGCTGGCAATCAGCGCCCTCAACCCCCATTGCCAGGTGGAACCGTTGGCAACCAGGCTGACCGAGGACAACGCCGATAATCTGATTGCGGCCTGCGATCTGATTGTGGATTGCAGCGACAACTTTTCCGTGCGGTTTCTGTTGAATCGGGTCAGTGTGAGTTTGCACAAGCCACTGGTGTCCGGCGCGGCGATCCGCCTGGACGGGCAGGTCAGTGTGTATGATCCGCGTTTGGATCATAGCCCCTGTTATCGCTGTTTGTTTGAAGAAACCGGCGAGGAGGATCGACGCTGTGCCACCAATGGTGTCCTGGCGCCGGTGGTGGGCCTGATCGGCAGTATCCAGGCTACCGAAGCGCTCAAGGTGATCACGCAAGTGGGCGAACCGTTAGTGGGGCGACTGTTGATCCTGGACGCGCTGTCCATGACCATGCGTAATGTCAAAGTGAAACGCAATCCGGAGTGCCCGGTCTGTTCCGCTGGCTGAATCAGGCCTGGGCTGTAGCGTAAAACGCGTAGTGGTTGCGGCCGCTTTCCTTCACCTGATACATGGCCACGTCTGCCCGCTGGATCAGGTCCTCAATCTGGTCGCCGTGATCGGGGAACAGGCTGATACCGATGCTGGCACCAATACTGACCTGCAGGCCGTTACCAAGGTCGATGTCATCCTGCAGGGTTTGCAAAAGCTTTTCGGCAATGCGGGCAGAGTGATTCACCTGCTCCACGATAATCAGGAATTCGTCCCCTCCCCAGCGGATGACGATGTCATGCTGGCGCAAGTGGCTGCTGAGTCTATGCGCCACCGTCTTCAACACCAGATCCCCCGCATCGTGGCCGTGGTTATCGTTGATGGGCTTGAATTTATCGAGGTCCACCAGGATGAAGGCACAGCGGGAGCTGGTTTCCTTAGCCTGTTGCACCGCACTTTCAATTTTGCGAAAACCGGCCCGGCGATTGTATAAGCCGGTCAGTGGATCGCGTTCGGCTTCAAACTGGGTTTGTTGTTCACGGGCGGTACGCTCCGAAATGTCGTAGAGAATGCATTCCACAATCATTTCACCGTCTTCGTCCGTGACTTTGGAGATCAGGCTGTTGAGCCAGCGGGTCTCATCATTGGTGGGCTTTAGCTGCAGATCTTTGGTGACGGGATTGTTGGCGTGGTGGGCCCGTTCCAGCAGGGTTCGCACCTGATCGGGGTCGGCAAAAAAACTGTGGAAGGGCGTGTTCCTGAAATCCGTTTGGGTGGCGGTGATATTCAGCATGTGTTCGAGGGATGGGTTGTGCATAAGGATCTTGCCGTGCGCGTTGACCAGGGCAATACCGCAACTCGCTTTTTCGAAAATCAAACGGAACTGGCGCTCCAGGGACTCCGCATATTCCCGCAGGCGGCGTTCTCCGTCCAGGGTGTTCTGGGTGGCCGTCAACAGGCGGTTGGTGTCCTTGATCAGCAAGCCGATCTCATCATTTTCATGACTGCGGGGACATTGCAGGCGCTCCTTGCTGCCAGGGGGGATTAGGTGAAGCTGCCCGGCCAGACGTTTGATGGGGGCACTGAGGTTGCGGTGTACCAGGAAGATGGCCAGGGCCACCAGCGCCAGGGATTGGATCGATGTGATGAACACATGGCGCCAGGCGGCAGTTTGGGCAGAGGCTTTGATCAGGTCGTGATTGGGCAGCATGGTGATGCTGCCGACGGTGTCGCCACTGATGAACGGGGATTCCAGGGCGAAGGACTTGATGCCGGGGGTCGTCATGGACAGCTCGGTCCCGCTACTGACCTGCATCCCGGTGAGACTAGTGATGGTGGCAGCGGATACGATGTCGTTCCTCGACAGGCCGCGAGCCACTTCCAGCGCGATTTCGTCGTTATCCAGGTAAGCCGCCACGGCGGCACTGTTTTCCACGGTATCGAACAGTTGCTGTAGTTGCTGGTCCGCTGTCTGCAATTGCTCCCGATAGGTGCGATCGTAGAAGTAAAACGAAAAGCACAGGGTCAGCAACAGAGCGCCCAGCAAAATGGAGAGGCCGGCCTGATACGCCAATGAGGAACGGGTGTTAATCGACACGCCCAACCACCTTGACGCTGCCATCCAGGTTGCTCTCTTCGATGTAGCCAATGGCGTTGCGGTTGTTGCGTACGGTGTCCAGCAGTTGCTCGCTGTCGCCCATCAGCAATGGTGGGGAGGCCCGGCCGGTAAACAGCAGCTTGGCCCAGTAGGCGTTCATCTGGGCAACGGATTTCTTCACCAGGGTCTGGTAAAACTGTTCCCGCTCACCGGAGGTGGGAGGGTGATCCAGGCGCAGGGCCAGTTTGCCGTCGGAAAAGTACAGGTTGCGCCCCATATAGATGTCGATGATTTCCCGCTTGCTCAGTTCTGACACCGGATTTTCATTATTCACAATGACCACGATGCCAGCCGGTGCTTGGGCTGCGACGAGGAGCAGTATGCTGAGCATTACAATATTGAAGAGCTTCTGCATCGTCAGAACACGTAGTTAAGGTTAATGGTAAAGGTGTCGATGGTGGTGTCTTCAGTCGGAATCGCTTTCTGATCCCAGAAGCCACCACCGTAGGCCTCAACCCAGGTGCGGTCCCATTGGGTTTTGGCCGCCAGGTTGTACAGGATGTTCCAGCGCAATCCCAGGGATGCGCTCTGCTGATTAACTTGTGTGGCGTCATAAACGTACTGCGTATTCACCTGGAGAACATCCAGCAAGGGTTGCAGGGGCGGGCCCACTGTCGGGGCGGGTTCGATGGTCTTCCGATCTTCGCCCCGTTCAGCTTTGGCCAGCATCACATACGCGGTGGTGGGGCCAATGTGCCGGCCCACGCTCAGGTAGCCGGTGCGCAGGGAACCGTAGAGTTCTACGTTGGTATCGATGTAGCTCATCTCCGACTGGATCTGCCAGTTTTCCGGAGTGTAGGCAATGCCGAAGGAGTAATATCGGGTGTGCCTGCCATCGGATTTCATGCCCTCCAGGTAGCTCTCTGATGCCGGCCACAGGCCGCCCAGGCCTTCCAAAAGCTGCGCCAACTCTTTGGTTCCGGCCACGTATTTATCGCTGTCAAATTCGATCAGGGCGACGCTCGCCTGGGTTTGCCAGAGGTCATTTTCCCAAACCAGGGTGCCCAGGTAGATTGGGTTGATGTTGACGTCGTAGCGGTTGTCACTGCGCGCAAACGTGCTGGAGGTTTTGCCCACCTGAAACTTGGCGGAGGCGGTGCCGGTTCCCAGGGGGGTGGAGTACGCTACGTCCATTCCGTCTATGTAATCGAAGGACAGAATGTTGTAAAACTCGGTGGGCGGTCGCACCCAGAGATAGGCAAACCCGATATTGCGGTAATCGGACAGCATGAAGTTGCTGGGGCCAAGGCGCCCCGCCCTGAGCGTAACGGATTGTGTAGCCCGGAAGCGAAGGAAAGCCCACTCCAGGCTTTCCTCAAGACCGTTTTCCACCCGCTCCTTGGCCACCAGCTGGAAGGTGGCGGAGAGGCGGTTGTTGAAGGTGGCATCCAGTTGCAGGCCCAGATTGGAGTTGGATTTGTAGGACCAGTCGCCATCAAAAACGCCTTCCTGGTACAGGCCCTGGGTGAAGCCGAGGATGTCGTCACCACTTTTTACCGCCCCCAGTGTGCCGAAGCCGCTGATGCGAAAGTGTTGCTGCTCAATGGTGTCGGCCAGGCTCAGGGCTGGCACACTGGCCAGTGTCAGACTGCAGATGAGGGTGATAAAGGATCTGTTGCGAGACATTCCATTCTGCTCATTTGATTAATTTTCGTGTATTAGGAACGAAAAAGGTGAATCCCTTATCTATTGAGTTTAGCATAGGGATCAAATTTGACTGGTTAAAATGCACACTCTGTCTGGTTTCGTAGTGGGTGTTTATATTATTGAAAGATAAAGAAAAAGGAGCCTGATTGATGAAGACGAGAGCTGCGGTTGCCTGGGAGTCGGGCAAACCATTGAGCATTGAGGAAGTGGAATTGCAGGGCCCCAAGGCCGGGGAAGTGATGGTTAAACTGGTGGCCACCGGCGTGTGCCACACCGATGCCTACACCCTCAGTGGAGCCGATCCGGAAGGGATTTTTCCATCGATTCTGGGCCATGAAGGTGCTGGCGTCGTGGTGGAAGTGGGGCCGGGTGTCAGCAGTGTGGCGGTGGGCGATCACGTGATTCCCCTGTATACGCCTGAGTGTGGCAAGTGCAAATTCTGCCTGTCCGGGAAAACCAATCTGTGCCAGGCGATTCGTGCCACCCAGGGTCAGGGCCTGATGCCCGACGGCTCTTCCCGCTTCAGCCAGAGCGGCAAGATGATTCATCACTATATGGGAACCTCTACCTTTTCGGAGTACACGGTGCTGCCGGAAATCGCAGTGGCCAAAATCAACAAAGCGGCGCCTTTGGACAAGGTGTGTTTGTTGGGCTGCGGCATCACCACCGGCATTGGTGCAGTATTGAATACCGCCAAGGTGGAACCCGGTTCCACGGTGGCGGTATTCGGCTTGGGAGGCATCGGTTTGTCGGTGATCCAGGGCGCGGTGATGGCGAAGGCGGAACGGATCATCGCCGTCGATCTGAATGAAGACAAATTCGAGATGGCAAAAATGCTGGGGGCTACCGATTTTGTAAACCCCAAACATTACGACGCGCCGATTCAGGACGTCATCGTTGAACTCACCGACGGTGGTGTGGATTATTCCTTCGAGTGTATCGGCAATGTGAATGTGATGCGCTCGGCCTTGGAGTGTTGCCATAAAGGCTGGGGTGAGTCGGTGATCATCGGTGTTGCGGGCGCGGGCCAGGAAATTTCCACCCGGCCGTTCCAGCTGGTGACCGGCCGGGTCTGGCGCGGCAGTGCCTTTGGTGGCGTAAAAGGCCGTTCGCAACTGCCGGACTATGTGGACCGCTACATGAAGGGAGAAATCAAAATTGATGAAATGGTGACGTACACTATGCCACTGGACGACATCAACCGTGCATTTGACCTGATGCACGATGGCAAGGCAATTCGTTCCGTGGTGATTTACTGATTTTGACTAAGGGGGCATACCTTGGAGATTTTGGAAGACGTCCGTTGTTTTGATGGTCGCCAGCTGCGCATCAAACATTACTCCAGCCGTTGTCAGTGTGAGATGGTGTTTTCCCTGTTTTTGCCGCCCCAGGCCGAGCAGGGGGCGGTGCCGCTGGTCTGGTGGCTCTCCGGCTTGACCTGTACAGACCAGAATTTTGTCACCAAGGCCGGTGCACAAAGGGTGGCGGCAGAATTGGGTTTAGCGGTAGTGGCACCGGACACCAGTCCGCGGGGTGACGGGGTGGCGGATGATCCGGATGGCGCCTGGGATTTCGGTTTGGGGGCGGGCTTCTATATGAATGCAACCCGGCAACCCTATGCCACACACTATCGTATGTATGACTATGTGCAGCAGGAACTGCCGGCATTGATTGGAGCGGAGTTCCCGCTGGATATGTCCCGTCAAAGCATCATGGGGCATTCCATGGGGGGGCATGGCGCCCTGACCCTGGCGCTGAAAAATCCGCAGCAGTACAGGTCGGTTTCCGCCTTTGCCCCGATCTGCGCGCCCATGCAATGCCCTTGGGGTGAAAAAGCCCTGACCGGGTATCTGGGGGAAGAGCGTGCACTGTGGTTGGAATACGACGCGGTGGCGTTACTGGAGCAAAATGGTTTCGACAAACCTATTCTGGTGGACCAGGGGCTGGCGGACAACTTTCTGCACGGGCAGCTGAAACCGGAATTATTGCAGAACGCCTGTGACAACACCGGTGTAAGTCTGACGTTGAATCGTCGTGAAGGCTATGATCACAGTTATTATTTCATTGCTTCCTTTATGGAATCCCATCTCCGTTATCACTGGAGCTTTCTGCAGTAACCGGCGCAGTGGATGCGGGCGGTTGCGCTGGCGGCTGTTCAGGGTAGTGCGTCTGCCGGTATTGCCCCGGCGGCACACCAAACCAGCGTTTGAAGGCGCGGAAGAAATGGGCCGCATCCTGATAGCCCAGCAGAAACGCAATGTCTTCGCTGCTGAGCTCCGGGTTTGCGATGTGAGAGGCGGCAAGGCGCTGGCGCAGTGTATCCAGTAATGCTCTGAAGGTGGTGCCTTCCCGCTCCAGGTGACGTTGCAGGGTGCGTGGGGTGACCACCAGCAGTTCCGCCAACAGGGTTTTGGTCGGCTCACCATACAGCATCAGAATTTCCAATAGGAAATGACAGCGGTGCATCCAGGGTTCTGCGCCATGGTGCTGGTCCACTTCCCGGTGTTTGACCGCTTCCATGGCTTGAATTTGTTTGAATCCGGCAGCGCTCGGGTGCTGTGCCTTGCTGTATCGATCCTGGCCCGGGTTTGCAAACAGGGTGCGGTTGCACGGTTGTTGAAAGCGAGGCGCTACTCCCAAGGCCTGTTCATAGATGGCGTCACTGGCCCCCGCTTCGGGCTTGGCATGGTTGAACGTCACCACCTGAGGGGTGAGTCCGCGGGCTGTGTGAACGATATCGCAGATGGCCGCGGCAAACCCCTCGATCTGGTGGATGCTCACCCCTTCTGGACAATTGGGTACGATATCCAACGCAATGACATCGTGGTCGGCGTCAACCCGGACTTGCATGACTTCCGAACTGATGCAGGCGTAGCGGGCCAGAATACGAAAATAATCCAGTAGTGGCAGCTCCCGTTCCTGAAAGAAAAACGCCAGGCGTTCTTGCATGCGAGTGGAATAGGGCGCGAGCTTCAAACCCAGGTTGGGTTCGTCAATCCATTGGGCGACCTGATCAATGTTGCGGGCGACAATGTCCACCGGCAGCCGCCGTTGCGGATTAAAGCCTTCCAACGTTTGTGCCTGCGCTCCCCAGATAGCCAGCAGGTGATCGTAATCGCCCCGTTCCCGCAGAAAACACTCCAACGCCCTGGCATGGGAAAGTAGGGTGTCCACCGATACGGTGAACGTTTTTTGGTGCGCTGTCTTTGCCATGAAATGTCTCAAATCGACATAAAGTTTGCATCATTCTGCACGTTAGAATCCGACTGTCCAGTTCCCATAAATGCAGATGAACGGGAAGCGGGCGCTTCAAGGTGGATTCAAAAACACAGGCATCAAAAACACAGGCATCAAGAATAAAAAGGTGGATGAGGATGATGTTGGATTTCGTGAACCGTTTATTGCGGGGGAGCCTGCTGGTGCTGGCAGGATTGTGGGTTTGCGCCCCGAATACGCAGGCCAGCGGAACCCTGTCGCTGGCCGCAGCGGGCTATGTTTATGGTTTCCCCCTGGTACTGATGGAGGAAACCCTCAATGGCATGACCGGCGCGCAGCGCTCCTGTCAACTGGGCGCCGACCTCAACAGGTTCGTGCATGTATGGGAACCGCCGGGGCCGGAATTCAAAGCGGTGGTGCGGCCTAATGTGGACACCCTGTATTCCTCCGCCATGCTGGATTTGTCCGGCGGCCCTATGCTGTTGGATATGCCGGCGGTGGCGGATCGTTATGTGTTGATGGCGTTGCTGGATGCCTGGTCCAACAACTTTGCCGGGGTGGGGACCCAGAATCAGGGGGCTGGTGAAGGGCACTACGTCATTGTGGGGCCGGGCTGGCAAGGTGAGGCAATGGCAGGCCTGCCACAACACTATGAGCGCATTGATGCGCCGACGGATCTGGTGTGGATTATCGGCCGCACGGAAGTGCGTGACGATGGGGATATCGCAGAGGTGAACCTTATACAGGCGCAATACGCGTTGACGCGCCTTTCATCTGTGTCAGAGTCATCAATGCCAGAGCCATCAACGCCAGCAGATACACAGACTGCCCTGGACGAGACAGCGGCCTCTGCAGGAAACGAAAACTGTGTGCCGGATGGAGAGAAAACGCCACCGATAGAGGTGGTGCAAGCCCTGAGTGGTCGTGAGTACTTTTCCCGACTATCGGATCTGATGGTGCGTTATCCGCCGCCGCCGGAGGATAACGCAATGGTGGACGCACTGGCCCGTCTGGGAGTGGGGCCCAACGCGCTCACGCCGATGGAGGGTCTTTCCTCCCGTCAGCTGCGCCAGGTTGAAGCGGGGCGTAGCCTGGGACTGGCTTCGCTGAACCTGGCCACCCGTTTGCTGGGACTGAACGGGTGGGGGCCGAATCCGGCGCTGGTGCCATTGGGGGATTTTGGTCAGCGCTATTTTATTCGGGCAGTGGTGGCGCAGGTGGGCTTTGGCGCCAATCGTGGTGAGTTTGCGGTCTACCAGAATGCGGAGCGCGATTCACGCCGCCGGTTGTTGCGGGGCAATGCCGTGTACTCCATGACGTTTGCGGCAGACGACCCGCCGCCGGTGGCGGGGTTCTGGTCGGTAACGGTGTATGGGGAGGATGGATTCCTGCGGGACAATGCGGTGGCCCACCTGTTGGGAATCCAGCGTCATGCATTGGGCAGTAACAGTGATCTGGTGGCGGATGAACAGGGCAACACAACACTGTATTTCGCCAGTACGCCGCCTAGTGGAGTTCCTCTGAATAACTGGCTACCAGTGCCGGAAGGACGCTTCCAGGCCACCATCCGCTTGTATGCGCCGGAAGCTGCCATTTTAAATCATGAGTGGCGGACGCCGCCTTTGGTGAAGCGCCGGGATCTGGCGCCGTGACCTGCCTTCAGGTCACGGCGAGGAGCCGTTAGGAAAAGACTCTAAAAAGAGAGCGAACGAGAGAGGCTAAAAAGCTAAACCAGTTTTTTCGCCAGAATCTGGTTCACCATTTGTGGGTTGGCCTTGCCTTTGGAGAGCTTCATGGTTTGGCCCACGAAGTAACCGATCAGCTTTTTGCGCTTGTTGTCGTCGGCGGCCAGGTACTGTGCCACCTGATCCGCGCTGTCCGCAATCACCTGGTCGACGATGGCTTCGATGGCGCCGGTATCGGTTTCCTGCTTCAGGCCCTTGGCTGCGATGATCTCATCCGCCGTACCGCCGTTGTTCCACAACTCTTCGAAGATCTGCTTGGCGATCTTGCCGGAGATGGTGTTGTCGGCGATGCGTTTTACCAGGCCGCCCAGCTGTTCAGCGCTCACCGGGCTGGTATCAATATCCAGATCGTTTTTGTTCAGTGCACCCAGCAATTCCACGCTCACCCAGTTGGCGCATAGTTTTGGTTTGGCGCCGGACTCTTTCACCACGGTTTCAAAATAATCCGCCAACACGCGATCGGCGGCCAGCACCCGGGCGTCGTAATCCGACAGCTCCAGCTGCGCCATAAAACGCTCGATCTTCTGGGTGGGCAGCTCCGGCAGATCCTGGCGTACGCGATTGATGACCGCTTCAGTCACTTCCAGGGGCAGCAGGTCCGGGTCCGGGAAGTAACGGTAATCGTTGGCTTCTTCCTTGCTGCGCATGGCGAAGGTTTTGTCTTTGTTCACATCATACAAAACCGTTGCCTGCTGGATGTCGCGGCCGGATTCCAGCTCATCCATCTGCCATTCGATCTCCGCGTTAATCGCCTTTTCCACGTTCTTGAAGGAGTTCACGTTCTTGATCTCACGGCGGGTGCCGAACTTCTCTTCCCCTTGCTGGCGCAGGGATACGTTGCAGTCACAGCGCATGGAGCCTTGGGACATATCGCCGTCGGAAATACCCAGATAGCGAATCAGGGAGTGAATGGCTTTGGCGTAGGCCACGGCTTCTTTGGCAGAACGCATATCCGGCTCGGACACGATTTCCAACAGAGGAGTACCGGCGCGGTTGAGGTCGATGCCACTCATGCCGTGAAAATCTTCGTGCAGGGATTTGCCTGCATCTTCTTCCAGGTGGGCGCGGGTGACGCCGATGCGCTTGGTGGTGCCGTCTTCCAGAGTGATTTCGATGTGCCCCATACCCACGATAGGCAATTCAAATTGGGAAATCTGATAGCCCTTGGGCAGATCGGGATAAAAATAGTTTTTGCGGGCGAAGACGGATTTTGGTGTGATCTGGGCGTCGATACCCAGGCCAAATTTCACGGCTTTCTCGACGGCGTCAGCATTCAATACCGGCAGCACACCGGGCATACCCAGATCAATCAGGGACGCCTGGGTATTGGGCTCTGCGCCGAATTCAGTGGAGGAGCCGGAGAAAATTTTGGATTGGGTGGCCAGCTGTACGTGCACTTCCAATCCGATGACCACTTCCCATGACATGGCGGGCCTCCTTATGCGAATGCCGCTGGCAGTTGCGCATGCCAGTCGGTTTCTTGTTGGTAACGGTGTGCCACGTTCAGCAAACGGGCCTCGTCAAAATAGTTGCCGATAATTTGCAAGCCCACCGGCAGGCTGTTGCTTAAACCCGCAGGAATGGAAATACCCGGCAAGCCGGCCATGTTGACGGAAATGGTGTAGATATCCGACAGATACATGGAAACCGGATCGGAGGCTTTCTCCCCCAGTTTGAATCCGGCATTGGGGGAGGTGGGGCCCATGATGACGTCCACGTTTTTGAAGGCCTCATCAAAATCATTCTTGATCAGGCGGCGCACTTTCTGTGCCTTCAGGTAATAGGCATCGTAATAACCGGCGGACAGGGCATAGGTGCCGATCATGATGCGGCGTTTAACCTCTTCGCCGAAGCCTTCACCGCGGCTGCGTTTGTAGAGGTCTTCCAGATCAGCAGGATCTTTGCAGCGATAACCAAAACGTACGCCGTCAAAACGGGACAGGTTGGAAGAAGCCTCTGCTGGTGCCACAACGTAGTACGCCGGAATAGACAGGTGCGTGTTGGGCAATTCGATGTCCACCAGGGTGGCGCCGAGCTTTTCATACAGGGCGATGGCTTCCTGCACCACTTGGCCAACCCCGGCATCCAGGCCGTCTTCAAAGAACTGCTTGGGCAGGCCGATGCGCAGGCCATCTAAAGGCTTGTCCAAGTCGGCGGTATAATCCGGCACTTCGATATCCGTGCTGGTGGAATCCTTGGGGTCGAAACCGGCCATGGCGTTCATCAGCAGGGCGGCGTCTTCGGCGGTCTGGGTCATGGGTCCGGCCTGATCCAGGGACGAGGCGAAAGCAATCATGCCCCAACGGGACACCCGGCCATAGGTGGGCTTTAAGCCGGTGATGCCGCACAGGCTGGCGGGCTGGCGGATGGAGCCGCCGGTATCGGTGCCGGTGGCGGCGGGTGCCAGGCGGGCGGCAACCGCGGCTGCCGATCCGCCGGATGAACCGCCGGGTACGCAATCCGTATTCCAGGGGTTTTTCACCGGGCCATAGAAGCTGGTTTCATTGGAGGAGCCCATGGCGAACTCGTCCATATTGGTTTTGCCCAGGGTCACGATGCCGGCATCGTTCATTTTTTCCACAACCGTGGCGTTATAGGGGGCGATGAAGTTGTCCAGCATTTTGGAGGCACAGCTGGTTTTCACGCCCTGGGTGCAGAAGATGTCTTTGTGGGCGATGGGCACGCCGGTGAGGGCAGTGGCATTGCCTGCAGCCCGTTGGGCGTCAGCGGCCCGGGCTTGAGTCAGCGCCAGCTCTTCGGTGACGGTGATAAAGCTGTTGACGCCCGGATCGAGCTGTTTGATGCGATCCAGGAAATGCCGGGTCAGCTCCAAGCTGGATACTTCGCCCGCCGCCAGCGCGTTGGACAGGGCTTTCAGGGTTTTGGTATGCATGGAATGGGTTACCTGATCATTCAATCACTTTGGGGACTAGGTACAGGCCATCTTCGGTGGCCGGGGCGATCTGCTGGTAGTCGTTGCGGTGATTGGTCTCGGTGACCACGTCTTCGCGCAGGCGCTGGACCGCATCGGTGGGGTGGGCCATGGGCTCCACGCCGTCGGTGGGGGCGGCCTCCAGTTGTTCGATCAGACCCAGAATGGAGGACAGCCGCTCAGTGGTGGCCGCGATCTCGCTGTCGGCCACCTGCAAACGGGCCAAATGGGCAATTTTGATGACGTCTTCTTTGTCCAATGCCATGGGCTTCTCCGGCAGTGAATTCGGCAAAGGGCGTATGGTACCAGAATTTGGCTGCGGGTCGATCCCGACCCCGAGCTGCGGGGCTCCAGCGAGGGAGCGTCGGAGCCGATCTAAGTGCATAATAGATGTGGGAAAGTTAGACCGGTTCCCTTGCCGAACCGGCCCCGCACTGCTATTGTTCCCGCAATAGTGTAACTAATGTAACTACAAGAATTTCCAGAATCATTTAACCGCTCGATGGGTTGTCAATCCTTCTATGTTTAAACGTCTCCGTGGCATGTTCTCCACAGATCTCTCAATCGATCTGGGGACCGCCAATACCCTTATTTATGTTAAAGATCGCGGTATCGTCCTGGATGAGCCGTCTGTGGTGGCCATCCGGCAGCAAAATGGCGCCAAAAGCGTGGCTGCGGTGGGAATGGATGCCAAGCGCATGCTGGGCCGAACCCCCGGCAATATCACCGCCATCCGCCCTTTGAAAGACGGGGTTATTGCGGATTTCCACGTCACCGAGAAAATGTTGCAGCACTTCATCCACAAGGTTCACGAAAACAGTTTTATCACCCCCAGCCCCCGTGTGCTGGTGTGTGTGCCCTGCAAGTCCACCCAGGTGGAGCGCAAAGCCATCAAGGAATCCGCTCTGGGGGCAGGTGCCCGCGAAGTCTATCTGATCGAAGAGGCCATGGCGGCGGCCATTGGTGCGGGCTTGCCGGTGGAAGAGGCCAGCGGCTCCATGGTGGTGGACATCGGTGGTGGTACCACCGAGATTGCTATTATCTCTCTGAACGGCATCGTGTATTCCGATTCCGTGCGGGTGGGTGGTGACAAGTTTGATGAAGCCATCGTCACCTATGTGCGCCGCAATTACGGCAGCCTGATCGGTGAGGCCACCGCTGAGCGCATCAAGCAGGAGATCGGCTGCGCTTTTCCCGGCAAGGAACTGCTGGAAATTGACGTGCGCGGTCGCAACCTGGCTGAAGGGGTGCCCCGTTCCTTCACCCTCAACAGCAGCGAAATTCTGGAAGCCCTGCAGGAACCCCTGTCCCAGATCGTATCCGCCGTGAAAAGCGCCCTGGAACAATCTCCACCGGAATTGGCCTCTGACATCGCCGAGCGCGGCCTGGTGCTCACCGGCGGCGGTGCCCTGTTGCGGGATCTGGAGCTGTTGCTGGCGGAAGAAACCGGCCTGCCGGTGATCGTGGCGGAAGACCCGCTTACCTGTGTGGCCCGTGGTGGCGGCAAGGCTATGGAAATGATGGACAAGAGCGGGTTTGATATGTTCTCGGTGGACTGATCGCTGTCCATGGGAGCCTTACACGCAACCCCGTTGCGCACACTCGCGTCCCACACCTTCGCAAAAGCCGGCCGGATTATCACCAGGGCCGGCTTTCACGTTTTAAAGAACCAGGTAACCGCACTGAATATTGTGATGGATAACAGGCATGGCATCGGCACGGCCCCGGCTGGCGGGAGGGTAGCGCCATAAAGCCGATATTTGGTCAGAACACAGCAAATCGCTACCGTTTGGTGCTGCTTTCCGTTATTTCCTTTGCCATGATCTTTGTGGATCACCGCTCGGATGTGCTCAATCCCCTGCGCTTCACCCTGGGCGTGGCCATCGCGCCGGTGCAGTACGTGGCGGACATCCCGGCCCAGGTCGCCTCCTGGTCCCAGAGCAGTGTGCTGTCCCGGGGGGAGCTGGAGGAGGAAAACGCCCGCCTGCAGTCAGAGGTGCTGGTGCTGAAGCGCCGGGTGCAGAAATTGGCTTCCACCGTCGCGGAAAATACCCGTCTCAAGGAGCTGATGAACGCATCGGATCTGGTGGATGATCAGGTACTGATCGCCGAAATCATTGGTGTTGATCCCGACCCCTATCGTCACGAAGCCATTGTGAACAAAGGGGCGGGGGACTCCGTATTTGTGGGGCAGGCGGTGCTGGACGCAGAAGGCCTGATGGGCCAGGTCATCGAAGTGGGCCCGTTTTCCAGCCGGGTGTTGTTGATTTCCGATATCTCCCATGGCATTCCGGTGCACGTGAACCGCAACGGGGTGCGGGCCATTGCGGTGGGGTCGGGTAAGCTGGATCAGCTTAACCTGATCCATGTGCCGGACACGGCCGACATTGTGCGCGGTGACCTGCTGGTGAGCTCAGGCCTGGGGGGGCGTTTCCCCAAAGGCTACCCGGTGGGTGTGGTGACCAAGGTGGAACACGATCCCGGGCAGCCCTTTGCGGTGGTGGAGGCCAAGCCCATGGCCAACCTGGACCGCTCCCGCCATGTGCTGATGGTGTTTTCTGAGGAGAGTCGCAAATTGGTGCCGTTATTGTTTGGTGCCGCCGAGCCTCAATCTGACCAGGAACCCCAATCTGACCAGGAACTCACGTCAGACCAGGAACCGGAAACCACCCAGGAATCCCCTGCCCAGGAGGTGACCGATGGTGGACAGTAGAGTGGCCGCTGACGGCATCGGGGTGGTGATCTTCAGTCTGGTGCTGGCGGCAATCCTGGCGGCCGTACCCCTGCCGGAATGGGCCATTGGGCTGCGCCCCGCCTGGGTGCCCCTGGTGCTGATTTACTGGGTCATCGCCATGCCCCATCGCATCGGGGTGGTGAGCGGCTGGTTGGTGGGGCTGTTCCTGGATGTGCTCACCGGCGCCGTACTGGGTCAGAATGCGCTGGCACTGGGGATGGTGGCTTATATTGCTTACGTCCTGCATTTGCGTATCCGGGTGTTCCCGGTGTGGCAGCAGTGCCTGTCCATTCTGGTGCTGGTGGGCATTTACCAGCTGGTGAGTATTCTGGTGATGAGGGCTGTCCAAATGACACCCTGGACGTTCTGGTATTGGGTATCGGTGGTCGTGTCTGCCTTGGTGTGGCCATTGGTGAGTCTGGCTTTGGGCTATTTGAGAGGTCACCGTGGCAGTTGATTGGGTTTATCTGGCGTCCGCCTCACCCCGGCGGCGCGAATTGTTGCAACAGATCTGGGTGCGTTTCACCGTCATGAGTGCGGCCGTGGACGAGGCTGTGCTGGCGGGGGAATCACCGCTGGACTATGTGTGCCGGTTGGCCCAGGCCAAGGCGGATGCCGTGTTGAGCCGGGTGGAAATGGAAGGTCAGCTGCTGCGTCCGGTACTGGGGGCGGATACCACCGTTGTGCTGGGGGAGCGTATCCTCGGCAAGCCCACCGATGAAGACGATGCTGTAGCCATGTTGCTGGCCCTCTCCGGCCAGACTCACCAGGTGATGACGGCGGTGGCGTTGGTGAGCGACGGTGCTGATTGTCCGGCGACGCAGCTGGCGTACTCGGTGACCGAGGTGCAGTTCCGCAGCATTGATGAGGCAGAGGCCCGTCAATACTGGCGTACCGGTGAGCCGGCGGATAAAGCCGGGGCCTATGGAATACAGGGCCTGGGAGCGGTGTTTGTGGAAAACCTGTCCGGTAGTTACAGTGGTGTGGTGGGTCTACCCTTATACGAAACAGCGAATTTATTGAAGCAGGCCGGTGTGGGCCTGTGGCGGACGCCAGAGACAGTATCCCATGAGTGAAGAATTACTGGTCAATGTAACTCCCATGGAAACCCGCGTGGCGGTGGTGGAAAACGGGGTGGTGCAGGAACTCTTTGTGGAGCGCACCGCCAAGCGCGGCCTGGTGGGCAGTATCTACAAGGGCAAAGTGGCCCGGGTGCTGCCGGGCATGCAGGCGGCGTTCGTGGATATCGGGCTGGAGCGTGCGGCGTTCCTGCACGCCAAGGATATCTGGCAGGCGGACAAGCCGGATGAAACCGGCGACGCCACACCTAATATTTCCGATCTGGTGGCAGAGGGTCAACCTATTGTGGTCCAGATCACCAAGGACATGATCGGCACCAAGGGCGCGCGCCTCACCACCCATCTCTCGGTTCCCTCCCGGTTCCTGGTGTACATGCCCTATACCGATCACATCGGTGTCTCCCAGCGCATTGAAGACGACCAGGAGCGGGAGCGGCTGCGCTGCATCATGGACACCATTCTGGAAGAGCGTGATGACATCCCCAAGAAAGGGTTCATCCTAAGGACTGCGGCGGAAGGGGCCGACGAGGATGCCCTGCGTCGGGACGTGGACTTCCTGCGCCGGCTGTGGCGCTCCATCAACGACAAGATTGCCCGCTCCAACCCGGTGACCCTGATCCACCGTGACCTGGCCCTGGCCATGCGCACGTTGCGGGATGAGGTGCGCCCCGGCGTGGAAAAAGTGCGCATCGATTCCCGGGAAACCTACGGCAACGTGATCGAGTTCGTGCGCGAATACATTCCGGATGTGGAGTCCCTCATCGAGCATTATCCCGGTGAGCGTCCTATCTTTGACCTCTACAGTGTGGAGCAGGAAATCCAGAAAGCCCTGGCGCGGCAGGTGCCGTTGAAATCCGGCGGCCATCTGATTGTCGACCAGACGGAGGCCATGTCCACCATTGATGTGAACACCGGGGCGTTTGTGGGTCATCGCAACCTGGAAGAAACCATCTTCAAAACCAACCTGGAGGCCACCCAGGCCATTGCCCGGCAGTTGCGGCTGCGCAATCTGGGCGGCATCATTATCATCGATTTTATCGACATGGAAGACCCTGAGCATCGGCGCCAGGTGCTGCGCATGTTCGAAAAAGCCCTGGAGCGGGATCACGCCAAAACCAAGATCACCCAGGTGTCGGAGCTGGGCCTGGTGGAAATGACCCGCAAGCGCACCCGCGAAAGCCTGGCCCGGGTGATGTGTGAGGATTGCCCTACCTGCAGTGGGCGCGGCATTGTCAAAACGCCGGAAACCGTCTGCTACGAAATTTTCCGCGAGATCCTGCGTCAGTTCCGCGCCTATGAGGTGGAGTCGTTTCTGGTCATTGCATCCCAGGCTGTGGTGGACCGTCTGCTGGATGAGGAATCCGCCAACGTGGCGGACCTGGAAATTTTCATTAAAAAAACCATTCGCTTTCAGGTGGAAACACTCTACTCCCAGGAGGAGTTTGATGTGGTGCTCATGTAGCGGGAGCGCCCTGTGAAGCGAGTGGCGTCCGGCGTCCTGCGTGGGCTCCTCAGCCTGCTGGTGGTGTTGGTGGTACTGGTGGCCATCTTCGTCGGCGTGGCGCGAGAGCTGGTGGACCAGGTTGACGACTTCAAGCCGGAGTTGGTGAGCTGGGTTAACGAGCGTTTCTCTGTGCACCTGGAACTGGGTTCCATCGCCGGCAGTTGGAGTGGCCTGGCTCCCCGTTTCACCCTGCGTGACGTTTCCATCCGTCTGGCGGATGCCAGCGGGGAAGCACCGCACATCGATACCCTGGACCTGGAAATCCTGCTGCTGCGCTCGTTGCTGAGCTTGCAACCCCGGGTCCGCTTGCAGGTGGAGGGGGCCACGGGAAGTGCCTCGTTCAAGGATGGGCGCATTCAGGTGGCCGGTTTTGAGTCCCTCTCCTTACAGCAGCGTGCGACCAACAACAGGCCGTCTGCTGCTAAGGCTGGCGCTAAAAACACTTCCTCCCGGCTGGATCAGCTGCTGGCACAACCGCTTATTGAACTGCGCAACAGTCAGTTCACCATCACCGGGCTCTATCGTGAGCCGGTTGCGCTCACCGTGCATGAATTCCGCACTGAGGCGGGCAAACGCCGCCGCTATATCCTGGGGGAACTCACAGCCCGGGGCCCCAGTGATGTGCGCTTTTCCCTGAAAGGCCGGGTCACCGGTTCCGTGTTCAGTGCGGGCAGTCTGCAAGGTGGTGTGTATCTGCGGGCGGAAGACGCCAACTGGTTACCCTGGGTGCCGCCGTCGCGACGCACCAGCGCCAATGCCACGCTGGACAGCCTGCAGGGAAGTGCCAGCGTCTGGCTCAATTTCAAGGCCGGAAAACTGCAGGAGATCCTCACGGATTTCGCGGTGGAGAACCTGTCGCTGACCAGTAAAAACGACATCAAGCCCCCTCATATCGAAAGTCTCACTGGCAAGGCCCGCTGGGCCGGTGATGCCAGCGACTGGCGTCTGGATCTGCAGGACATCCGTATGCAGACTGCACGCTTTTTATGGATGCCCAGCTTCATGAACCTGCATGCCACGCAGCAGGATAACGGGCAGACCCGCTATCGCATCAAAGTGGATGACATGGACATTGAGCCCTGGGTGAACTACTACCTGGGGACCCAGGCGCGGGATTCCAAACTGCATCAGACCCTGAGTAAATTGCGCCCGGCCGGTCAGCTGCAGGATGTAGCCATAGAATTGTTGCTCAAGGATCGCAAGGTGGAGGACTATCGCTTCGCCCTGAACCTGAATGCATTTCAGAACCGGCCCTGGAACGCGATACCGGGGTTCTATGACCTGGACCTGCGGGCCTGGGGCAAAAAAGGCGTAACCCTGTTCAGAGTGGACGAAACCTACCTGGAGTTGAACTACCCACAGTTGTTTCGGGATGTGCTCACTCTCAATTACGTGGACGCCAATATCATTTTGCGGGATCTGGATGATCAGCTGTGGTTGCAGTCCGGTCCCATGTACCTGAATTCAAAACACGCCCAATCCGCCACCCAGATGTCACTGTCTATCCCCAAAGATTCCAGCATCAGTCCGTTCCTGCAGCTGCAGGCGACCCTGCGCAATGGGGATGGCAAACACAAGTCACTGTATCTGCCGGCCGGTGTGATTGATGATGCCCTGCTGCGCTGGCTGGATGATGCCATTATTGATGGCCATCTGATGCGCGGGGATATCCTGGTGCACGGTCCGGTGCGTCGGGATCAGGCGGAACCCCGGGGGGTAGTGCTTGGCTTTACTGTGCGCGATGCCGAGATGAGGTTCCTGCCGGACTGGCAAGAACCGGTGAAGCAGGGCGTTGCCGATGTGGTGGTGGATCGGGGGGAAGTAGATGCCCGTATCCTGGCCGGTTCCTATTACGGTCAGGCGGTGCAGTCCGGTTCCGTGAGGTTACCGCGCTACGATGAGTCGCAACCCCATGTGTTGAGTGTGCGGGCACAGACTTCCGGTCCGGCGGAGCAGGCTTTTTCCATCCTCACCCAGTCCCCATTGCGGGAGCAGATCGGTGGGTTCGTGGACGACGTAACACTACAGGGGGACGTGGACGTGGGCTTTTCCCTGGATATTCCCTTGCAAAAAGAATACGCCCATCAGATTCAATCCACCACCGACGTGGTGCTGGACCACGGCCGGGTGGAACTGGCCAGCCAGAATCTTCAGGTGACGGATGCCCGTGGGGAATTGCAGTTTGATTTGCAGAAGGGGCTGTCCGCCAAACGCCTGGAAGGCACCTTTCTGGGGGGCAAGCTGCAAGGCGACATGCAAACCGTCGCCAAGGGCAATGGCCAGTGGACGCAACTGGATCTGACCGGCAATACCACCATCCAGGCATTGCAACGCTGGCGCGACATTCCGTTTTTGGACTACGCCAGCGGACCATTGCAATACCATACCCAGATCCTCATACCCATGGGGCAGTCGGATAAGACGGTGTCGCCACAACTGGTGGTGCACAGCCAGCTGGAGGACGTGGAGGTTTCATTGCCGGAGCCATTTGGCAAGCCGGTACGCCAGCCACAACCCTTTGCGCTAACCCTGGATCTTGGGGGAGCCCCGTTTGAACTGGGTGTGCAGTATGGAGAGCTGGCGAATGTGGCGCTCTTGTTTGGAGACTCTGGGTTGCAACGCGGAGCTGTATTGTTGGGTCAGGGTGATGCCAGCCTGCCGGAGCGGGACATATTGCAGGTGACTGGCAGTGTGGCGCGCTTTGATGATCAGGAATGGAAGGCCCGGCTCTCCTCCCGACCGGATACCAAAACCGCGGTGAGTGCACCGGGGGGGACGGCAGGGGACAGCGCCAACGCTGTTGCTGGTAATGCCGCTACCGAGAATCCGGCTGCTGCCGTGCTGACCATGCTGGACGACTCCGAGCTGAGAATCCAGGACCTCAGCCTCCAGGGGCAGGTCCTCGGGCAGACCGATTTGCGCCTGACCCGAGGCCAGGGCTACTGGAATCTATGGCTTAACAACGATCTGGCCAGTGGTCACGCGAGTTTGCCGGACTACCTGCTGGGTCCACAGCAGAACTATTCCAGGCAGACGCAGCCAGTGGTGGTTACTCTGGATCGCCTGCAGGTCGGTGCCCGCACGGGAGGCGAAACAGTCAATGCAGAGAAAAACGACACAGCGAAAGCCGTGAATAGGCCAGGTGCCACCATCACAGAAACCTGGCAACCTGCGGACTTGTCTCCCTTGTTGATGCCGCCGATGGACGTCACCATTGCGGCGTTCGGTGTGGGCGATGCCCAGTTCGGACGTTGGGAGTTCCAGGCCCGCCCGGTTGCAGACGGTTTGCAGGTGAAAAGCCTCAGTGCCCAGGCGGACGGTGTATCCCTGGTGGGCAGTGGTCGATGGAGCGAGACTGCGGGCGTGCGCTCGACCAGTTTCAAAGGCAAGGCCAGTGCCGCCAATGCGGCAGACGCCATCAAAGCCATGGGGGGAACCCCCACCCTCAGCAGCAAAACCGCCGAGGCCAAAGGCAGCCTGACCTGGCCGGGGGCGCCCTTTGAATTTGCCTTGTCCCGGCTGGCGGGGAATGTATCGGTGAAACTGAAAAGCGGGGTTTTCTACAATGTCAGCTCCAATGCCGCCGGCAAACTCTGGGGACTGCTGAATTTCGAAACCCTGATGCGTCGGCTGCAGCTGGACTTTGACGATCTGAGTGAGTCGGATATGGTGTACGATGAATTCAGTGGCAGCATCAGGCTGGACAACGGCGTGCTTGACCTTTCCCAGGTGAAGCTGAATTCCCCTGCCATCAAAATGAACGCCGAGGGCAAGGTGGACCTGCAACAGGATCAGCTGGCACTGGGGCTGGATGTGACCCTGCCGGTGACCCGCAATCTGGTGCTGCCTGCGGCCGTGATCGGGGGGGTGCCGGCGGCGGCGACCGCATTTGTGGTGGAGAAAATGTTCGGTGAGCAGTTCGATAAGCTCACCACCATCAAGTACGATATCAAAGGTACCTTTGAGCAACCGGAGATCACGGTGAAGGATTCCTTCAGTATTATTCCCAAGCAAGTGGGCGAGGCGGTCATGCGGAATGAGAAAGCGGCTGACAAAACTGCTGACAAAGCCGCGCCGCTGCAACCCCAGTCGCAACCTGAGGAGTCGACTCCATGACACTGGTGCGGGTGGCGGCCATTCAGATGGTCAGCAACTTTGATGTGGACAATAACCTGCGAACGGCGGAGCAACTGCTAACGCAGGCAGCAGGACAGGGTGCGGCTCTGGCGGTTCTACCGGAGAATTTTGCCGTGCTGGACAGCGATAACCTGCTGCGCTGGGGGGAAGAGGAGAGGGCTACGCAATTGTTCTCAGGCTTTCTCCAGCAGCAGGCGTCCACTCTGGGATTGGAAATCGTGGGTGGCACCATTCCCATGCGGGTGCGCCCGGATGGCCACGCCGTCAGCGGCACCCGGGTAACGGCCAGCTCTCTGCATTTCAATGCCCGGGGTGAGCTCTGTGCCCGCTACGATAAAATTCACCTGTTTGACGTGGCAGTACAGGACCAGCAGGGACAATACCGGGAATCCCGCGTGATTGAGCCCGGGGAGCAGTGGGTGACCACGGATTCGATAGCCGGTTCGCTGGGCTTGACGGTGTGCTACGACTTGCGCTTCCCCGAACTGTATCAATGTCTGGCGGCAACCGGCGCCAGCCTGTTTTCGGTTCCCTCTGCGTTCACCTATCGTACCGGTCAGGCCCATTGGGAAACCCTGCTGCGGGCGCGGGCCATCGAAAACCAGGCCTTCGTGATTGCCCCCAATCAGGGTGGGCAGCATTCGGAAAAACGCCAGACCTGGGGTCACAGCATGATTGTCGACCCTTGGGGCGCGGTGCTGTCGCAACTGGAATCCGGCCCTGGTGTGGTGCTGGCGGACCTGGATCTGGACTGGCAGCAGGAAATTCGCGCCGCCATGCCCGTCCAGCAACACAAACGATTTGCCAAAACGGAGCTGACATGAGTTCACATTCCCGATTGCAGCAGGGCCAGTTGCAGCAGGCTCAGGACACATTGTGGGTGCCCGGTGCCCTGGATGAGAGCCGCCTGATTTCGGTGTTGGAGTCCATGTTGGGGCAGGGGGCGGACTTCGCCGATCTCTACTTTGAAAAAACCATCTCGGAATCCTGGAGCCTGGAAGACAGCATCGTCAAAGATGGCAGCTTCAGCGTCGGCGGTGGTGTGGGTGTGCGGGCCCTGTGCGGCGAGAAAACCGGTTTCTCCTATTCCGATCAGGCGGATTTGGAATCCATCCGCAAAGCGGCTGCAGCAGCTTCGTCCATAGCCAGTGGTGCCGGCGGGCAGGTGCAGCCTATCCAAATCACACACCATCACCCCCTGTACAGAATGACCAACCCCCTGGACACCCTGGGTCCGGATGCGAAAGTGGCGTTGCTGCAGCAGGCCGATGTCCTGGCACGGCGTATGGACCCCCATGTAGTGGACGTCAGCGTCAGCCTGGTGGGCTCGTGGAAGACTGTGCTGGTGTTGGCCAGCGACGGCACCCTGGCGGCGGATGTGCGCCCCCTGGTGCGCTTCAGCGTCAGCGTGGTGCTGGAAAAAAATGGCCGCAAGGAGCGGGGCAATGGCGGCGGCGGCGGTCGTACCGGGTACGAGCTGTTCGACTCGACGGCGGTGACCAGGTATGTGGAAGATGCCATCAAAATGGCCCAGGTGAATCTGGAAGCCATCGACGCCCCGGCGGGCACCATGCCGGTGGTGCTGGGCTCCGGCTGGCCCGGTGTCTTGCTGCACGAAGCCGTAGGGCACGGGTTGGAAGGGGATTTCAATCGCAAAGGCACCTCCAACTACTCCGGGCGCATCGGCACCTCGGTGGCCAGTGAATTGTGCACCATTGTTGATGATGGCACGTTGCAGGATCTGCGCGGGTCACTGACGGTGGATGATGAGGGAACTCCAACCCAATACACCACTCTGGTGGAGAAAGGTATCCTGCAGGGCTATATGCAGGATAAGCATAATGCCCGGTTGATGGGCCATGCCCTGACCGGGAACGGGCGCCGCGAATCCTATGCCCACCTGCCCATGCCGCGCATGACCAATACCTATCTGCTGGCGGGGCAGGATGAGCCCGAAGACATCATTCGGTCCGTAAAAAAAGGGCTCTATGCAGTGAATTTCGGCGGTGGTCAGGTGGACATCACCTCCGGCAAGTTTGTGTTTGCCGCCAGCGAGGCCTACCTGATTGAGGATGGCAAGATCACCGCGCCGGTGAAAGGGGCCACCCTCATCGGCAATGGCCCAGAGGCCATGTCCAAGGTGTCCATGCTGGGCAATGATCTGGCTCTGGACAAAGGGGTAGGTACCTGCGGCAAGGAAGGACAGTCCGTTCCGGTGGGGGTGGGGCAGCCGACCTTGAAACTGGACGAGCTGGTGGTGGGCGGCACCCGCTAGGGCACCGGGCTAGTTGCCTCCGGCTTCCCGTAAGAAACGGAACAGCTTGCGGGCATGGGCGCTCTCCGGTTTGTCCTGGGAGTGGGCATTGGCCTGTTGTTCCTTCTTGGCATTGCGCACCAGCTGACGTAACTTCTGGGTGTCCACCCCGGGAAAGCGTTCAATCACCGTGCCCACTGTGCTGTTGTCGCCGTTGATCAGTTCATCCCGCAGGGTTTCCAGTTCATGGAAGGCGCGGGTATTGAGGGTATGGGCGTTCTCGATTTCCTGGAGCCGGGTTTCCAGCGCCTCAGTGTCCACATCCCGCATGACTTTGCCAATGTATTGCTTATGGCGCCGCAGGCCTTCCCGGCTCTTGATGCGCTTGCCTTCGGCAATGGCCTGGGCCAGTTTGTCATCCAGCTTGAAGCTTTCCAGTTGGGCGTCGCTCATCTCCAGCAACTTCTCGCCGATTTTTTTCAGGCGTTCGGCTTCCCGTTTGATGGAGGATTTGCTGGGGCTTGGATCGTCTTCGTCAAAAGACTCGATGTCGTCGAATTTGGCCATATCTCAGGGTGTTGCGGTTATACTGTTCAGACGGGTCATCATATCACAGCTGTCAATCATCTACCGAGGATGTTAATGGATATTGAGCGCGAGCTAGACACACTGCAGGATCGAATTCGACTGGCGTTGCACATCGCGGAGCAGCATCAGGCCAGCGCGGAAGTCGGTGCCTACCAGGACCAGGGGTTGTCGGTGAGTGTGCGCAATGGCGACGTAGACAAAGTGGAATTCACCCGTAACCACGGCTTTGGCATAACCGTTTACCGGGGCAAGTGCAAAGGCAGTGCGTCGACCTCGGATTTTTCCGACGCCGCCATTGAGCGCGCGGTGAAGGCAGCCCTGGATGTGGCCACCCACACTGCCCCGGATGAGTGCTCCGGTCTGGCGGATGCGGCCCTGATGGCCCGGGACATTGCGGACCTGGATCTGTATCACCCCTGGGGAATCGATCCGCAACAGGCCATCCAAATGGCGCAGGCCTGTGAAGCCGCCGGCTTGTCCCAGCCTCACATCAAAAACAGTGACGGTGCCCATGTGGGGACGTCCGCTTCGGTGCGCGCCTATGGCAACAGTCATGGCCTGGTGGTGGCATACCCCCAAAGCCGACACGGGATCAGTTGTGCCCTGATTGCGGCGGAGACAGGGCCCAAGGGCGAGACCATGGAGCGGGGTGGCTGGTCCTACTCCCACCGCGTGCCCGGCCAGTTGCAGGAAGGTGCTGACGTGGGCCGCAAAGCCGCTGAGCGGGCTGCGCGCAAGTTGGGTAGCCGGGCTGTTCCCACCGGTGAGTTTCCGGTGCTGTACGCCCCCGAAATCGCCGGTGGCCTGCTGGGGCATTTTATCGGCGCCATCTCCGGTGGCAGTCTGTATCGACATTCCTCGTTTCTGGAGAACAGCCTGGGGCAAACCCTGTTCCCTGACTGGATGAATGTCTACGAGCTGCCGCACCTGCCCCAGGGGCCGGCCAGCGCGGCTGTGGATGGGGATGGCTTAGCGACCTATGGCAAGCATTTTGTGGAGCAGGGGGTTCTCAAACATTATGTGCTGGGCACCTATTCCGCCCGCCGCCTGGGCCTGCAGAGCACCGCCAATGCCGGCGGCGTGCGCAACCTGCGCTGCAGCTCCACCCATTCCCTGGATGAGTTATTGAACATGATGGGTACCGGCCTGCTGGTGACCGATGTCATGGGGCAGGGCGTCAACCTGGTGACGGGTCATTACTCCCGGGGGGCGGCGGGCTTCTGGGTGGAAAACGGGGCTATGCAGTTTCCGGTGTCTGAAGTGACTGTGGCCGCCAATCTGCGGGACATGTTTGGTAACCTGCGTGGAGTCGGCAGTGACGTGGATGCCCGCGGCAATGTCCAGGTGGGCTCTATTCTGGTGGACAGCATGACCGTTGCAGGTAAATAAAAGAGAGCACCTGCTTTCTTGATGGGAATTATTTTCTTTTAACGTTAGAGGTATCAAGGATGATGTACCTATTTCAAATTCGTGCCATTGTACGGGGCTGTACTCGGGCTAACCATAAGAAGAACACCAACCAGGGGGTTGCGATCATGGGTCGCGTGCTCCTGCTGCCCCTGATGATTCTGCTGTTGAGCGGTTGTTTGCCGAAAGAACCCCTGGTGCAGATTCCCTCCGCCGAAAACATCCGCCAGCTGAGTGATGGCCGCATTTTCATCACCGGAAAGGACGCGCTTTACCAATTGCAGCAGGATGAGCAGGGCTTTACGGCGGTGCCCATCGCGCAGGATACCCGGTGTTCCTATTTTGCGGGCTTGGCGGAGCTCAACCAATGGCTGTTCTTTGTGTGCGCCGAGTCCTCCGGTTTGCGTCTGGGTAACCTGAAATTCGACCAGGCCGGCGTCCTCAAAGCGTATTCCCTGGAAGACGGTCGCCTGATCGACGTCATGGAACTCAGCGGCTTCCAGTTTCCCAATGGCCTGGATGCCCTTCCCGGGCAGAATGCCATCCTGATTGCCGATGAGGATTTCTTTGTAGCCCAGGGTGGTGTCAGCAAGGCGGTGTTTGATTTCAGCTCCGGTGAGCCGGTGTTGTCCGACTATGTTCAGCACTGGATCGGACCCCAGCAACAGGTTTACGCAGCCAATGGTGTGCGGGTTTGGGATGGCGATATCTATCTTACTGACATCGGATTTTTCAAACGGGTGCCGCTGCAGGTGGATGGGACGCCGGGCCCAGCGCAGATTCTATATCGCAACCTGACCGTACTGGATGATTTTGACCGCTATTGTGATGGGTTTTTGATTACCGACTTTGTGAAAGGCAGGTTGGTGTATGTTCCAGTGGATGGCTCGTCTGCGCGCGTGTCCCCGCCCGGGTTGAGCAGTCCGTCCGCCGTGTTGGGGCAGCCCGGAGCCGGATTTCAGGCCGGTACGGTGTTGGTGACTGAGAGTCGTGGTCTGCAGACTGGTCAGGGCAATCAGCTGGTGACGGTGGACTTGGCGGCTTTGGGCATGGAGATCTGTTCGGAGACGCCGTGAGCGTCTCCGAGACGGGTTTAGAATGTGGCGATGACCTTGACGCTGTCGTCCACTTCGCTGGAATCGATGTAGCCGATGGTGTCCGGATTACGGGAAACCAGCTCTTTCACCTCCTGTCCCGATTCCACTATTTTGGGTGGAACACCCTTGCCGGTGAAAATCAGCCGGGACCAGTAGGATTTCATCTTGGTTTCATCTTTGCCCACGGTACTTTCCAGAAACTTGATGCGTATGTCTGAACCTTCGGTACGATCCAGCGGGATAGCCAGATTGCCGTTGGAAAAACGCTTCATCTTACCCAGATAGATCTTGGCGATGTCATCGGCTTCCAGTTGGGCGTCGTTATCGGGGTTGACGATCACCGCCACGTCGCTGAACGCGATGTTCGACAGGAGCGCAAGGGTGATCCCTGCGGCCATGGTTTTTAAGCAATTGAGTCGATTCATAGTTGTCCCTCTCCGAATGTCTGGGTTACTCACCCTTTATGGTCATCCGACCGCTGACGGAATCGTTAGTCTTTACATCATATTGAGCTTCTTCGCCCTGGCCGATGGTGAACTTCACCGGATCATATCCGGGCATCAGGATGTATCCGGTTTTTCCCGTGCCGGGATTTGCCAGGTTGATATTCAATGACTGGGAATTTTCATCAAAAGCCAGTTGGGAGAATTGAGTGGAGGTCACATTGGCCACATAGGACGGTGCTACCCGCTCCTGATTGCTCTTCAGGGTGGCCACAGAGTTCGGCTGCCAGTTCACTGCAGCAGTGCCCCGCTGACGATAGCGGAGTTGTGCCAGTTTCTCGCGATAATTCAATTGTTCCACTTCAGCAAAAATCTGGTTGGTGGAGAAGTCTCCGCTTATGAATTTGAGCGTGGTTTTTGGGGTGGCAATGTACAGAGGCTTGCCAAATCCACTCTGCAGCAACTCAATATCCACTGACTCGATACTGGCCGTTGCCTCTTCCCAATAGGCCAGCACCCATTCCGGCGTCAGGCCTTCCATGTCCAGGTTAATCACGGCCTTTGTCGCCGGCGGGGTGGCTTTCGCTTCAGCTTGGCTGGCGCTGGTTTTGACCGGCACACTGGCGATGGCCACCGGCGCCGGGCGCGGCGCGGCGATGATGACTGCTTTCAGTTCCGATTCGGCGTCGGCCAGGCAGCGGTTCAACGCTGCCAGCTGTTGCTTGATGCCGGCATTGGAGGGGCCTTCAGCGCTGTTGTAAAGCGGGTCCTTGGCCAGTCTGCGTTGTACTGCAGTACGGGATGACCGGGCGGATTCATAACTGGTTTTTGCCTTTTGATAAGCTGCCGTATTATTGGGCGGAATTTTTCCGATGGTCTTACACAGGTTGCCCGCATCGGCCAACTGCGAGGCATAGGTCTGCAGGGTGGCTTCGGCCGCCACCATCCCGCTTTCCTTTTTATTGACCGCTGCGGTCAGTTTGCCCAGGCACTGCTGGCCACCGGCTAATTTGCCGGTCAGTGAGCTGATGGCCGCAGGGTCGTTTACCTCTGCCTTCAACCCATTGAGTTCTTTAACGGCAGCCTGCTCCAGTGAACGGGCTGTTTTCAGTGTACTGTTGGCCGCCGTAATGGCGGCATAACTCAGCGGGGACCCTGTGGTTTCCTTCAAACCGTTGTCGCAGTAAGCATTGAAGTTGGTGATGTCCTCGTCCACGCTCTTGATCAGCGCCGCCACGTTTTGGCTGGAGTTCAGGCGGCCGATTTTTTTCTCCGCCCGTTCGCAGCGGCGGATCTGGCTGGTAATACTGAACACGGATTTCAAGCTGGGGGCCGCTTCGATCGCTTTATCTTTCAGCTCAATAAACTGCTGATGATACATATTGGCCTGATCCACATTCTTCTGCTCAATGGCCGAGAAGGTTTGTTCACAGGCGGCGAAGGCTTCTTCGATCATGGGGGTACCGATGATGATTTCCATATCGTGGCGCACCCGGTCACAGAACTTCAGGTTGCTGTCCATTTCCCGCCGGGAGGAGCCGATGATACTGCCGTCGATGGCCTTGGCTTTGTCCAGAAAATCCAGGTACCGGCCAAACTCGGATCTTGCTTTCTGCACGTTGTTGGAGCCTACGGCGTTGCGAGCCTCAACGCAGTGATCAAAGCCTTTCAGGTACAGGTTGACGGCATCGTCAAAACTGTCCGCCTGAAGGGTGGAGGAAAGAGTAACGGAAATTATCGCACACGCGCTGACAGCAAGATTTCGTTTAACCATGTTACTGAACCGGACTACCCACTCTATCTATGTAAATGCAACCTGCGTTTTGCGGATGGCGATGCTTGTATAAATTGAACCAGCACTGAGTGCAGTCTGGCTCTACCCGAAGTAGGGCCAGACTGCAGAGGTACTAGAACGTCAGCACCACTTTCACTGTATCATCCACTGAGGTTACGTCGATGTAACCAATGGCGCCCGGATCCTTGGCAACGAGTTCCTTCACTTCCTTGTCTGAGTCCACCGCATTGGGGGGAACCCCTTTACCGGTGAAGATCAGACGGGACCAGTATGCTTTCATTTGCGATTCGCTTTTGTCCACAATTTTTTCCAGGAACTGGAGACGAATCGCACTGCCTTCTGAACGTTCCAGCGGCGTGGCCGGCTTACCGTTGGCGAAGTTCTTGGTTTTTCCCAAATACAGCTTTGCCACATCATCCGAGGTGATCGGAACATCATTTCCTGGATTCACCACCACGGCAGTCTCGGCCCACAGTGCGCTGGAGATCAGCAGAATGGCGGAACCCAATACTCCGGAGACAAGCTTACGTGTTATTGATTTTTTCATTGGCCATCTCCCCTTAGAATACCAGGTCTACGCCGATGCGAACCAGTTCAGGCTCACGGCTTGTGGTGTTGCCGTATACATCGAAGTAGTCGGCTTCCTGCTTGGAATAATCAAACTTCAAAGCAGCAGAGGGGTGGAAGTCATAACGCACGGTGAAGTTGTAGGTGTCCACGTCATAACCGGCAATGAGGGTGCTGTTAATGGCGTCCACCAGCTGTTCAGTGCTGTATTCAGCGAAGGTGTCTGGTGCACCAGCGATGGCTTGATCGAGGAAGAACATCACGTTCTGATCTCCGGGCGCCAGCGGAATCAGGTCGTCAGTTAAAGTATCGATGGTGTCTGGGTTGTTGGGTAGATCCGCATTGCTCACAGTCAGGCTGTAGGTGAACTTTCCTGTGCGGAAACCGCCGGATACGTACCAGGACTTTTTCTGGTTATTGAGTGGGGAGTCGTCAACACCTACGTCGGTATATTCCGCAGAAGCAAAGAAAGTACCCCAGTCTGCCGCCAGGCCCACCCCGCTGAAATAACCCCGGTCCCGATCCATATCCAAGCTATTCAGCTGATCGCTGGTGAGTGGGAAGCCGGATGCGGTCATGATGTCGTTTATACCGTCGGCAATCAGGTTGATGCCGTCTACGGTTACGGCAGATTCACTATAGGTGGCCTGGAATGTCAGCCAATCCCAGTTCATGTTCCAGCTGATAACCCAGTGGTCTTCACTGGATACGTCCAGATCCCCCGAGGTGGTGGAGGTGGCACCGACAATGAAGTTGAGTCGGGAGATCACCGGGCCCCAATCGCCGTAGTATTCCAGGTTGACCCCGTCAATGTTGTCGAAGCCGCCCAATTCATATACTTCTGACGGCGGCGCGATCCAGTGATAGGCGTAACCGACATCGAGGAAATCGGAATACAAGAAGTAAGGCAAGCGCTGCCGACCGCCTTTCACCGTGAAGCTGTCATTCAGTTGGTAGGTAAAATACGCCCAGGCGATTTTGGCTTCGTAGTCTTCTGCCCCTTTACCCAGAATCTATGCAGTTGCAGAGAGGCCTTCACCCATGTCCGCCCGGAACTGGATCCCGTACAGAGAGTCTGCCTGGAAGGTGGCGTCAGAGTCGTACTTGCCGTCGACAAAAGTACCTTCGTCTTCGTCCAGTGTTTGGCCATAGACCATGGAGGCGAAACCATCGATCCGAATATCGGCAGCTTGCACGGAACCTGAGGCCAGCCCGACGGCGGCAGCCAGCAGCGTGAATTTAAAGGCCTTTCTTTTCATTGTGATGCTCCTTGTTATGAACAATCAGTAGCGTAAGTTTTCGTGATGAAGTTAGGATGTTGTCGTGCCAAAGTGGCGACGGACAAAACGGTGAAGCTTGCAGCAAAAACGCTGTGTTCATGAAAAACCCCGACCGCCGTTGAAGCTAGATTACGGAGGCTGCGGAAAGAATAATGATTTGGAAAACCGACGGGTGGAATGTGATGTGGTTATATTGGGTATTACTCATCCCTCTGGCTCCGTTTTTTTGTTCATATAGCCGGTGTTGACCATGCAGAGAACACTTTGTTGTTTTCTAACGACGGGTCCACGCTGACGTTCCAATGCGCATCAGTGCTTAAACCCGCTTCCATAATCCGTGTTAGTTAAGTAATAGCTGACAGGGCCAAAAATGTACAAAAAATTGTCCAGACTGTGAATGAATTATTCTGTTCAGTCATGAATTGAAACAGTTTACTTATGAATCAATATATTGAACGCAGAACGGCTACAAATTACAGGAATTTGGGGGCAGATTGGGGGGCGTGTGCAAAGGGTAGCTTGATGCATTACAGCTATGAAAAGCGATCAGCGTAGAAGTTGTGATTATAAAAAAGGCCCGGATCAATCATGAATCCAGGCCTTTTCTATATATTGAATGACGAGCGTGAATTACTTCGCAAAATTCTCGTTTGCGAAATCCCAGTTCACCAGACTCCAGAAACCTTCGAGATATTTGGGGCGCGCGTTACGATAGTCGATGTAGTACGCGTGCTCCCACAGGTCGACGGTGATCAATGGAGTAACACCGTCTTCAGTGATGGGCGTACCCGCGTTGCTGGTGTTGACGATGGCCAGTGAGCCGTCGGCTTTTTTCACCAACCAGGTCCAGCTGGAACCGAAGTTGTTCACAGCGGAATCGTTGAACTTGGCTTTGAAATCCGCAAAAGAACCGAACGCCGCGTTGATTGCATCGGCAACTGCACCAGTGGGCTCGCCACCGCCGTTGGGGCTCAGGCTGTGCCAGTAAAAAGTGTGATTCCAGATTTGAGCTGCGTTGTTGAACACGCCACCGGAGGAGGTTTTGATGATGTCTTCCAGGCTCTTGCCTTCGTACTCGGTGCCGGGAACCAGACCGTTGAGCTTGTCAACGTAGGTCTGATGATGCTTGCCGTAGTGGAATTCCAGAGTTTCTTCAGAAATATGTGGTGCCAACGCAGTTTTGGCGTAAGGCAATTCAGGCAAAGTGAAGGCCATGTTTATGTCCCCTCGTTGGTTAAGGATGGTCTCATCTCTAGGTTAAGAGGCCACACTTTAGCAGAATTATTCGGGATTTGTCAGATCTGCACCGCGGCGCACAAGATGTTTTTTCTATCGAATCAATAGGTTCTTGCTATTGTTGCGGTGGCGAGAGCCGAAGCTCAGGCGTAATACAGCGTGGCCAGGCCAAGAAATGAACAAAAACCAACCACATCGGTAATGGTGGTGAGAATCACGCCGCCGGAGAGCGCCGGGTCGATGCCCAGTTTGTCCAGCAGCATAGGGAGAGAGGCCCCCGCCAGGGCCGCGATCAGCAGGTTGATGATCATGGCTGCGGCCAGCACGGTACCCAGCAACGGGTCACCAAACCAGGCCGCCGCGATCGCGCCCACCACGGCTGACCACAGAATGCCGTTGAGGAAGCCGACCGCCAGCTCCTTGGTCAGCAGCCAGCGGGCGTTGGCGGACCCCACGTGGCCCAACGCCATGCCCCGGATCACCAGGGTCAGGGTCTGGTTGCCGGCAATGCCCCCCATACTGGCGACGATCGGCATCAGTACCGCCAGGGCCACCACTTTTTCCAGGGTCCCCTCGAACAGGCCAATTACATAAGAGGCCAGAAACGCCGTAAGCAGGTTAATCCCCAACCAAACCGCTCGCCGTCGCGCGGTTTTCCAGACCGGGGCGAAGGTGTCTTCGTCCTCATCCATCCCCGCCATGCTCATGAGGGAGTGGTCCGCACCCTCCAGGATCACGTCCACCACATCGTCAATGGTGATGCGACCCAACAGGACCCCGTTGTCGTCCACCACCGGCGCCGTCACCAGGTCCTCCCGTTCAAACATCTGGGCCACGTCCCGGGCCGAGGTGGAGGCGGGGATGGCTTTGGCGTCAGTGTTCATGGCTTCGCGTACGCTCATCCCCGGATCTTTGATCAGCAATTTGGTGAGGGGCAGGATGCCCACGAACTGTCCGGTGCGGTTCACCACATGCAGATTGTCCGTGGTGTCTGGCAGGGAGTCGTGGCGGCGCAGGTAACGGAGTACCACATCCAGGGAAATATCCGGCCGGATGGAGATGATGTCGGTGTCCATCAGGCCGCCGGCGGTGTCCTCCGGGTAGGAAAGGATGGTTTCGATGCGGTAGCGGTTCTGGTCGTCCAGGGCATCCAGCACCCGCTGCATTACGGTTGTTGGCAGTTCCTGCAGCAGGTCGGCAAAGTCGTCGGCGTCGAAGCCTTCCACCAGGCTGAGGATGTCTTCGGTATTGCGGTTGCGGAGGAAGTGTGCGGCCAGCTCTTCGTTCAGATACTGCAGGACTTCCCCTTCCTCCTCTTTATCGATGAGCTGCCACAGCAGGTTACGGGCCCGCGAGGGGGAGGACTCGATCAGTTTGGCGGTTTCAGCCGGGGACATGCCCCGCAGCATGCGCCGGATTTCGTCGAAGCCGCCGCTGTCCAGGGCCTCAAGGAAGGCGTGGAGTTGATCCTGGGTTTCATGGCTGTTTTGGGCTTTGGCCATTGATCACCTCCAGACAGGGAACGGGAAAACACAGTTGGGTGTGGTGCAGTGGAGCGGGATTCTAACGAGTTGTGAACAGGTTGGCCAGAGAATGGCTTGGATGGGGTTTATTCCGCTTCATCAAAGCGGTTGTTGATGAGGGTTTCAATGTGGTGCCAGGCGTCGTCCGCATCGGCGCCGTCCACCGTGACCTGCAGCTCGGTCCCCTGGCTCGCCGCCAGCATCAGAATCGACATAATGCTTTTTGCATCCGCTTCCTGGCCGTTACGATTGATGATGATGCGGCTTTCAAAACGGGAGGCAGTGCCCACCAGCTTGGATGCGGCGCGGGCATGCAATCCCAGCTTGTTGATTATGGTGATGGATTTTTCCAGTTTCATGAGTGGCTCACAAGTCTACTGCAGCACTGATTAAACCAGTTTATAAGTCACGATGTCTAGCTTGCACATTGCTGATCCGTGACGAGAAGTGTCGGCAGAGTTGTTCAGTGATGTAAACCGAGCGGTGTTGGCCACCGGTACATCCCACAGAAACCGTCATGTAACTGCGGTTGTTGGCGGCAAAGCGGGGCAGCCATTTTTCCAGAAAGCCGATCAGGTCGTCCACCATTTCCTGGACCGGGGGGTGGCCCTGCAGGAAGGTCTGCACGCCTTCATCCAGGCCGGTTTGGTTGCGCAACTGGGTAACCCAATGCGGGTTGGGCAGGCAGCGCACATCGAATACCAGATCGGCATCACTGGGTACTCCGTTTTTAAAACCGAAGGACTGGAACAGTATGGCCATGCCCTCCTGGGCGTTGGCCACCCGGATTTTGATCTGGTCTCGCAGTTCATGCAGGGTCAGGTTGCTGGTGTCAATGATCAGGCTGGCACTGCCTGCCACCGGGTTCAGCATCTCCCGTTCCCGCTCAATGGCCTCCATCAGCGTGTTGGTGTCATTGCTGACGGGATGACGACGGCGGGTCTCGCTGAAACGCTTCATCAGGGTATCATCGCCGGCATCCAGGTAGATCACCTGGCTTTCAACGCCATCGGCACTCAGTTCCCGCAACACATTCGGCAGCATCTCAAGTTGGGTGACGCTGTTGCGGGCGTCGATGCCGATGGCGACGGTGTCGATTTTGGGAGCGGTGCGTGTCGCCAGTTCACTCATCAGCTGACGCAGCAACGTCACCGGTAGGTTGTCTACACAGTAGTAACCGATGTCTTCAAGAACGTGTAATGCAGTGGTTTTACCGGAACCGGAGCGACCACTGATTACCACCAGTTTCATACAGGGGTCACCAGGGCATCGTAGATGCTGTCACAACTGTGGGCTTTGCGCAGGGTGTTGCGGCGCCCTTCGTCGTTGAACATGGCGGCGATTTGGGAAAGGATTTTCAGATGCTCCTCATGAGCATCCTGTGGCACCAGCAGCACAAACATCATGTCCACCGGCTCGCGGTCGATGGAATCGAAATCCACACCACTTTGCAGCTTGATGAACGCGCCGATGGCTTTGTTGCAATGCTTGGCCCGGCAATGGGGAATGGCAATGCCTTTGCCCAGTCCGGTGCTGCCAAGTTTTTCGCGGGAGATCAGGTTGTCGAACAGTTCGTTGGGGTCCAGCTCCGGGCACTGCTGGGCGATGAGCCCAGCAGCGGTTTCCAGAACTTTCTTTTTGCTGCCGCCGGGCACATCTTCGAAGACCCGTTGCGGACTGATGATATCAGCAAGTTCCATACGTTCTCACTTAGCCTTTTGGTTACCAGCTCTTCATTTTTTCCTTGTGCTTCAGCACCTGGCGGTCGAGCTTGTCGGTCATCATATCGATGGCGGCATACATGTCTTCAGATTCGGCATTGGCAAACAAATCAGCGCCTTTAACGTGAATTTTGGCTTCGGCCTTCTGGCGGTTCTTTTCTACACTGAGGATGGCTTGGATACTGGTGATGTCGTCGGTATGGCGCTCAAGTTTCTGCATTTTATCGGCAACGTAGTCTCTGAGGGAGTCCGTAACTTCTACGTGATGTCCGCTGATATTGATTTGCATAGGCCACTCCTTAATCGTGGTTTGGTTTTACTGCGACCTTAGGGGCGCGACGAGTCCGCTCCAGGGGTCTGGGTGTTAACTCTTAATCTCTGACCTGCGGTTAAACCAATCGTTTCCTTTCGTTGGACGGAGGGATCAGCATGGCCTCCCGGTACTTGGCGATGGTACGACGAGCCACTTTAATATCCTGTTCTTCCAGTATGTTGGCAATTTTACTGTCGCTCAACGGTTTTTTCGGGTTTTCTGCGGCAATCAGCTTCTTGATAATGGCGCGGATCGCCGTGGAGGAGCACTCACCGCCGGAGCCGGTGCTGACATGGCTGGAGAAGAAGTACTTCAGCTCGAAAATGCCGCGGGGTGTATGCATGAACTTCTGGGTGGTCACCCGGGAAATGGTGGATTCATGCATGCCCACCGCTTCGGCGATGTCATGCAGAACCAGGGGTTTCATGGCTTCTTCACCCTGTTCCAGGAAACCGATCTGATATTCCACGATTTTGGTGGCCACTTTGAGCAGGGTTTCATTGCGGCTTTGCAGGCTCTTGATGAACCAGCGGGCTTCCTGCAGATTGTTTTTGAGAAAGGTGTTGTCGCTGCTGTTGTCCGCCCGCTGGATCATGGACGCATAACCGCTGTTCACCCGCAGGCGGGGCGTGGCTTCCGGATTCAGTTCGACTTTCCAGCGGCCTTTGTCTTTGCTCACGATCACGTCCGGGATCACGTACTGGGTATCGTCCGCTTCCACACTGCTGCCGGGGTAGGGGTTCAGTGTCTGCACCAGGGCAATGGCGGATTTCAGGCGGCTTTCCGAGAGCTTGCCTTTGCGCATAATCGTGGCGAAGTCGCGGGAGCCCAGCGCATCCAGGAAAACCTCCACTACCATTATGGCGTCTTCCCGGGCCGGTTCGTCCTTCGGCAATTGTTTCAACTGGATCAGCAGGCATTCCCGCAGATCGCGGGCGGCAACACCGGGGGGATCAAACTGCTGCACCCGGTGCAACACCGCCAGCACTTCTTCCAGCGACACCGGGCTGTCTTCTTCGTCTTCATCCGGTACCAGCTGGATGTTCATGGCCTGCAGCTCTTCCTGCTGCAGGCGCACCAGATCCGCCACCACGTCCTGTTGCGCCAGTACGCCGTCGCGAATCTCTTCGACGGATTGGGTCAGGTAGCCCTTGGGATTGACGCCCTCGATGATGGCCATGGCGATCATGCGATCCATGTCTGACATGGGGGTCAGGTTCAGTTGCCACATCAGGGTGTCATAGATGGACTCCGGGGCACTGTTGCGGCTGTCAAAATCGAAGTCATCGTCATCGAAGCTGCCCCCGGATGAGCTGGGACCGGCGCCGTCGAACATGGTGTCCCAGTCGCTATCCACTGGCAGCTCGTTGGGCATTTCCTTGCCTTCCAGGTCCACCGAGGAATCCTCAGCACCGGCGCTGGAGCTGCTGTCCATGGAGTCGCCGGACTTGGAAAAGTCGAGGGTTTGATCGGTTTCGGAATTAGAGCTGGTTGCCTGGGGCTGGTCATCGCTGGCATCGTTGCCGTCACTGTCGGGGGAGGATTCATCCACATCCAGCAGAGGGTTGGATTCCAGTGCCTCCTGAATCTCGGTCTGGAGGTCCAGGGTGGACAACTGCAGCAGACGGATAGCCTGCTGCAGTTGCGGCGTCATGGTGAGGTGTTGACCAATTTTGAGCTGTAAGGTTGGTTTCATCGATACCTAATTCAACTTCTGCAACGACCAGAGACAACGTTTTCAACAATCGGGCAAATTCTTCAAGCAGTTGAATAATGGCTTGTTTTCAACAGGTTAGTGCTGACGAAGATCACTGCTCTCGTCTAATTGTAAGAGCAGACCGCGCCCAAAGCAATTTACATGCCTGAAATTACTTAGAACTTTTACATATGGAACTGGTTACCCAGATACACGTCCCGGACTTTCTGGTTTTGCAAGATAAGTGAGGGCTCACCTTCGGCGATGATGTGGCCTTCGCTGACGATGAAGGCCTTTTCGCAGATATCCAGGGTGTCGCGAACGTTGTGGTCCGTGATCAGCACACCCAGTCCCCGGTCCCGCAGATGGCTGATGATCTGCTTGATGTCGGCCACGGAAATCGGGTCTACTCCGGCAAAGGGTTCGTCCAGCAGGATGAAGGCCGGGTCGGTGGCCAGTGCCCGGGCAATTTCCACCCGGCGCCGTTCCCCACCGGACAGGGCCATGCCAAGGGACTCTGCAATGTGGCCAATATGGAACTCTGCCAGCAGTTCGTCCAGCTTTTGCTGGCGCTGCTTTTTATTCAGGTCTTTCCGGGTCTGCAGGATTGCCATGATGTTCTCTTTCACTTTCAGACGGCGAAAGATGGAGGCCTCCTGGGGCAGGTAACCGATGCCTTTGGCAGCCCGTCCGTGCATGGGCAGGTGGGTGATCTCGGTATCGTCCACCAGAATGCGCCCTTTGTCCTGGGGCACAATGCCGATGATCATGTAGAAACAGGTGGTTTTGCCGGCGCCGTTCGGGCCCAGCAGTCCCACGATCTGCCCGCTCTCGATGGTGATGGAGACATCTTCCACCACTGCTCGTCCTTTATAACTTTTTGCCAGATTGGATGCAGTCAGACGGCTCATGGCTGCGGCGGTGCCTCCGTGGTGGCCGGGGTATTGGGTGCCGGTTCTGCTGCTGCGGGCAGGATCATTTCCACCCGGCCCTTGATGTCGCCCTGTTGCGGATCGCTGGATTGGCCCACGGCCTGCAGGCGCTGGCTTTGAATTTCGTAAATGATTTCTTCCCCTCGGAAAATATTCTCGCCCTGGACGATGGAGGCTTTGCGCTTCAGCAATAATTTTTGGTCGCGCACCAGGTAGTCTATGTTTTTCGACTTGGCGATGACCTCGGCCTGGCCGGGTTCGGGCACCTGGGAAAACAGGGCGGGTTCGCCTTCTGCCATGACGATGTCCACTTTGCCCTGCTCGGTTTTGATCTTCAAGGAGTCGGCGGCGATGCGCAGCGTACCCTGGGTCAGGATCACGTTGCCGGTATAGGTGGCGGTGCCATCTTTCTCATCGATCAACGCGGTGTCCGCAACGATTTTCAGCGGCTGTTGCCGATCGCTGTCGAGAGCGGATGCGTGGGACGCCACGGCCAGAAAACAGCACAGTCCCAACCGTTTGCTAAGAGTCTTCAGGTTCATAAATGCTGGTAACTTTTTGTCGGAGTAGAATTCGGTTTTCGTTCAGGTCGGCATCCAGCCCAAATGCCTCGATATAAACGCCGGTTTGCCGGATTACCACTTTGTCATCCGTAGTGGCGTAAGACTCGCGGGGATGCAGCTCCAGGGTCTCGGTTTCCAGCACAGCCGCTTCCCGCACGCCTTGCTGTACGATGACAACCTGGCCGGACAGGTTCAGCTTGCTGGCGTCGGTGGTCGACGTGGCGCTGGCAGCACTGGTGATCCACGAGGCCTTCTGGTTCTCGAAGAAGGTGATGGTGGGTTTCACCATGATGTTGCGGTTGCTGGCGAGGTACTGCAGCATGGACTCGGCGTTCAGTAAAAATTCCTTGTTGCCCTGTTCGTCAAAGCTCAGCTGTTCCAGAGAAATGGCCACCATGTCCGGTTGTTCGGATTGCTCCGCCAGTTTGTCGGTTTTCTGGAACCACTGATCCCACTTTGTATAGGCGAAGCTCGCCAGCACAAACAGTGCTAAACCAAAACTGGTGAGGATCAGTTGGGTGCGTGGCTTCATCAGCGTAACATCATCAGCGTAAGTAGGGCTCCAACACCTGGTCCAGGTTGCCCTGGGCCTGCAGCAGCCAGTCACAGAACTCCCGCACGGCCCCTTCGCCGCCTTTGGCCTCGGTGATGAAATCCGCGTGCTGCTTGACGATGGGGAGCGCATCCGCCACGGTGACACCCAGGCCCGCATAACGGATGGCCGGCAGGTCCGGCAGGTCGTCTCCCATGTAGGCGATCTGGTCCGCCGTGAGATTCTCCCGTTGCATGAGTTCCTCCAGAGCAATCTTTTTGTCTTCGCGGCCCTGCACCAGTTTGTCGATTTTCAGATCGCGGGCGCGGCGGCTCACCAGCTCGGAGGTGCGGCCGGTGATGATGGCCACTTCCACGCCGGACTTTCGCAACAGATTCAGGCCCAGTCCATCCTTCACATTGAAGGCCTTGATTTCATCGCCCAGGCTGGTGAAGTAAAGGCGGCCGTCGGTCATGATGCCGTCGATGTCGAAGGCCACCAGCCGGATGTTGTGTGCTTTGCTGTGCAGATCATCCATTGACATGGGTTACATGACTCCTGCCCGCAACAGGTCGTGCATATTGAGCGCGCCGACGGGTTTGTTGTCGTTGTCCACCACCATCAAGGCGGTGATTTTGCTTTTTTCCATAATGTTGAGGGCTTCCACCGCCAGAATATGAGGGTGGATGGTTTTCGGGTTCTTCGACATCACGTCTTCGATCAGCGTGGTCTGGATATCCATGCCCTGATCCAGCATGCGCCGCAAATCACCATCGGTAAAAATGCCCGCCAGCTCACCGCGGTCGCTGAGGATGCCGGTCATTCCCAAACCTTTGCTGCTCATTTCCAGCAGCGCCCGGCTGATGGTGATGCCCTGCTGGATCAGCGGGATTTTGTCACCTACGTGCATGATGTGTTCAACCAGCAACAGCAGTCTGCGCCCCAGGCTGCCGCCAGGATGGGAGAGGGCAAAATCGTCTGCGGTAAAGCCCCGCGCTTCCAGCAGGGCCACCGCCAGGGCATCCCCCATCACCAGCGTGGCGGTGGTGCTGGCGGTGGGTGCCAGGCCCAGGGGGCAGGCTTCTTCACTGACGCTGATGTCCAGGTGTACATCCGCCTGGGTGGCCAATGGGGACTTGGCGTCACCCGCCATGCTGATCAGCGGTGCTCCCTTGCGTTTGATCAGGGGCACGATGTTGACCACTTCATCGGTTTTGCCGGAATTCGAGATGCCGATCACCACGTCATCCCCGGTGATCATGCCCAGGTCTCCGTGGCTGGCTTCCCCGGGGTGAACGAAGAACGAGGGGGTGCCGGTGCTGGCCAGGGTCGCGGCGATCTTGTTGCCGATGTGGCCGGACTTGCCCATGCCGGTCACGATGACGCGGCCCTTGCAGTCCAGGATCAGTTCGCAGGCTTTTTTGAAGCTGTCATTGATGCGCGCTTTCAGCGCCAGGGTGGCCTTGGCTTCGATATCAATAACCCGCTGGCCGGACAGGATAAAGTCAAATGTACTGTGGTCTGAACTCATTCTTGTACCAGTGTCGATTCAGGATGATGGGCACAGTGTAAACCAAATGCCGCTCAGGCAGTAACGGTCTGCTGATAGAGAAAACCCAGGTAGCCCACGTAGCCCACCAATAGTACAGCGCCTTCCAGCTTGGAGAGTTGACGGCGTTTTCTTGGCCAAAAAATGAACAAAGCTAGCAGGGCGGTGATGGCGGCCATGGCGCCGTAGTCCCGCAGGAAATTCTGTTCGCTGATTTCGATGGGATAGATGACCGCTCCGGCCGACAAGACCGCCAGCAGGTTCAGGATATTGGAGCCGATGATGTTGCCCAGGGCAATGTCGTGGTGGCGTCGCAGGGCGCTGGCCACGGAGGCCGCCAGTTCCGGCAGGCTTGTGCCGATGGCCACGATGGTCAGGCCGATCACCACTTCGCTTACATTCAGGGCTGTGGCGACCTCGATGGCACCCCACACCAGCAGGCGGGAAGAGCCGATCAAGATGGTCGTGCCAATGATGAACCAGAAAACGGACTGCTTCATTCCCAGATCGGGGATGTCCTCTTCGCTTTCCGGGCTGATCAGCTCTTCAGAGTGTTCCTTTTTATAGCGGAACATCAGGTACATCAGCAGCACCAGCATTACCATCATGGCCCAGCCGTCCTCGCGGGAGAGCAGGTGGTCGCTGCAGAGGAAACCGCCGACGGCGGTGACCGCCAGCAGGGCCGGTAAATCCTGCTTCAGCAGCCCGGGCGTCACCGGCAGCGCGGCTATCAGGGCGGTGATGCCCAGCACCAGGCCGATGTTGGCGATGTTGGAGCCCACCGCGTTGCCAAAGGCCAGTTCGGGGGATTCTGCCAGGGCGGACATGACGGATACCACGATTTCCGGGGCGGACGTCCCCAGGGCTACGATGGTGAGTCCGATCATGGCTTTCGACATGCCCAGGCCTTCCGCCAGGCCCACCGCGCCGTCCACAAATTTGTCCGAACTCCAGACCAGCAGGACCAGGCCGGCGATGATGGCAATAAAGGCAAGCAGCATGACTGAAAATCCTCGGCATGAAACGGCATGCAATGTAATGAGAAAGCGTACACCATGCAAGGGTGAACAGTCGTTTTTCCTTTGCTGGACATAGTGATATAGTTCTCCACCTTATATGTCTGCCAACTGCCATAAATTCCGATAAATAGGTCTGCATGACAGCAATTACCAGCACGCGTTCCGAGCCCGGCGTGAACTATGTCGAAATCCGCGACATGACGTTCATGCGGGGCGATCGCGCCATTTACAAGAACGTCAACATTAATATCCCCAAAGGCAAGGTGACGGCCATCATGGGGCCCAGTGGCACCGGCAAGACCACGCTGCTGCGATTGATCGGTGGTCAGTTGAAGCCGGATCAGGGCTCTATCGTGGTGGATGGCCACAACGTGCCTGAGCTGGGGCGCTCTGACCTGTTCGAAGTGCGCAGCAAGATGGGCATGCTGTTCCAGAGCGGCGCCCTGTTCACGGACCTCTCGGTGTATGAGAACGTGGCTTTTCCCCTGCGGGTACACACGGATCTGCCGGAAGATATGATCCGGGATGTGGTGTTGATGAAGCTGCAGGCGGTGGGGCTGCGGGGTGCCAAACACCTGATGCCTAGCGAGCTGTCCGGTGGTATGGCGCGACGGGCGGCCCTGGCCCGGGCCATTGCCCTGGACCCGGATCTGGTGATGTACGATGAGCCCTTCGCCGGGCAGGACCCCATGGCCATGGGGGTGGTGGTGCAGTTGATTCGGCTGCTGAATGATGCGCTCGGGCATACCAGCATTGTGGTCTCCCACGACGTACAGGAGACCGCCAGCATTGCCGACTATATCTATGTGGTGTCCGGCGGTGAAGTGATCGGGCAGGGGACAGCGGATGAAGTGCTGAATTCCGATTTGCCCAGGGTGCGCCAGTTCATGCAGGGGCTGCCGGATGGCCCGGTGCCATTCCACTTCCCGGCCCCCTCACTGGAAGACGATTTTCTCAGAGGCAGTTCATTGTGATGGATCGAATCGCCGCGCTCGGCCGATCCGGGCTGGATTTGTTGGAGGCCCTCGGGCGTTCCGGCCTGGTAATGTTCCATGCGCTGTGGGCCTGGCCCAGTCTGCGCAACAGTTTCCCTTTATTGGTGAAGCAGATCTACGCCGTGGGCGTGTTGTCCATGGTGATCATTGTGGTTTCCGGCCTGTTCATTGGCATGGTGTTGGCTCTACAGGGCTACAATATCCTGAATCGCTACGGCAGCGAGCAGGCCCTGGGCCAGATGGTGGCCCTGACGCTGCTGCGGGAGCTGGGACCGGTGGTGACCGCATTACTGTTTGCCGGCCGGGCCGGGTCGGCGCTGACCGCCGAGATCGGGCTGATGAAGGCCACTGAGCAATTGGCCAGTATGGAAATGATCGGCGTCGATCCCCTGCGCCGCATCGTGTCCCCCCGTTTCTGGGCCGGCTTCATCTGTATGCCGACCCTGGCGCTGATCTTTTCCAGTGTCGGCGTGTTGGGCGCCTATGCCGTGGGTGTGCTCTGGCTGGGGGTGGATGGCGGGTCCTTCTGGTCCAATATGCAGGGCAGCGTGGAATGGGGTGCCGATGTCATCAATGGCTTCATAAAAAGCGTTGTGTTCGGAGTGGTGGTGACCTGGATTGCGGTATTCCAGGGCTATGACACCGTGCCCACATCCGAGGGCATCAGCCGTGCCACCACCCGCACGGTGGTGTATGCCTCACTGGCGGTATTGGGGCTGGATTTCATTTTAACCGCAGTCATGTTTGGAGAGCTGTAAAATGCGTGGTCGTACATTGGAGTTGGCGGTGGGTGGATTCATGCTGATTGGCCTGCTGGCCATCATCTTCCTGGCGCTGCGGGTAAGTGGATTGTCCATGAACTCATCAGAGGAAACTTACCGGGTCGTTGCCAAATTTGAGAACATCGGTGGCCTCACCGTCCGTGCCAAGGTGACCATGGCGGGCGTGACCATCGGCCGGGTCTCCGATATCTACCTGGATAAAGAAGATTTCGTGGGTGTGGTGGAAATGGACGTCTACAAGCGCTTTAACAACCTCTCCAGCGATACCAGCGCGTCGATTCTGACAGCCGGGGTGTTGGGGGAGAAATACATCGGCCTGATTCAGGGGGCGGAGCTGGATAACCTGGCGGACGGCAGTGAGATCTACAACACCCAATCCGCGCTGGTGCTGGAGGACTTGATCGCCAAGTTCCTGGTGGGCAGGGTGTCCGATGAGCCCTAGCAGCAATGGATTGTCCCGCTTGGGAGTGAGCCTGATCCGGGTCAACGACAGCCAGTTGGCCATCAGTGGTGACATGCTGTTTACCTCGGCCACCCGTCTGCGGGGGCAGGGGGAGAAGCTGCTGCCCGGTATGTCCGAACAGGTCACTGTGGACCTGTCCCAGGTGGGACGGGTGGGCAGCGTGGGGATTTCAGTGTTGCTGTGCTGGTTGCGGATGGCTCAGGTGCTGGGTAAGAAGCTTACCTTTGTCAATGTGCCAGACGATATGCTGGATGTGAGCCGGGTCAGCAGCCTGGATTCGATCATTCCCTTTTCCTCCTGATTCCTCCTGATTTTGCCGTCGAATTTGTTTACAATGGCGCCTTTGTAACCCTAACTATCCTCAGGTAGTTCTAAATGATCACAGCTGAAGACATCAAGCAGCGCATCGAAAGCGGCATCGAGGATGCTGAGGTGATGGTGCGCCTGGAGGGCAACAAGTGCCTGGTGGCGGTGGCCGCCGCCGCCTTTGAGGGCCTGCGCTCCGTGAAAAAGCAACAATTGGTATACGCCTGCCTGAACGAAATGATTGCCGGTGGCGAATTGCACGCCGTCAGTATGCATACCTACACCCCTTCCGAGTGGGAATCCCAGAAAAAGCTGGGCATTCCCGGATTCTGATCTGCACGAGGCCTCAACATGGATAAATTGGTAATCACCGGGGGCGCGAGTCTCGACGGTGAAGTGCGCATTTCAGGCTCGAAAAACTCGGCTCTGCCGGTGCTGGCGGCCACCCTGCTGTGTGATGAAGTCATGAAAGTGTGCAATCTGCCGCATCTGCAGGACATCACCACCATGATTGAGCTGCTGGGTCAGATGGGGGTGGAGCTGATCATCGATGACAAGCTGAATGTGGAGGTGGAGGCCAACACCATCAAGCAGTTGGACGCGCCCTATGCCCTGGTGAAAACCATGCGGGCGTCGATTCTGGTGCTGGGGCCCATGCTGGCCCACTTCGGTGAAGCCCATGTGTCGCTGCCCGGTGGCTGTGCCATTGGCAGTCGTCCTGTGGACCTGCACATTCATGGTCTGGAGCTGATGGGGGCGGACATCGCCGTGGAAGGCGGTTATATCCACGCCTACAGCAAAGGCCGCCTCAAAGGCGCCCGCATCGTGCTGGAAACCGTGACGGTGACCGGCACCGAAAACCTGATGATGGCGGCGACCCTGGCTCAGGGACAGACGATCCTGGAAAACGCCGCCCGGGAGCCGGAAGTGGTGGATCTGGCCAACTGCCTGAAAGCCATGGGGGCGGATATCCAGGGTGCGGGCACTGACACCATCGTTATCAATGGCGTTGAACGCCTGCACACCTGCGAGTACACCGTGATTCCGGACCGCATTGAAACCGGGACCTATCTGGTGGCCGGCGCCATCAGCCGGGGCCGGGTCAAGGTGAAGCAGACCCGCCCGGATATCCTGGATGCAGTGCTGGTGAAGCTGGAGGAAGCCGGCGCCCATATCGCCTGTGGCCCGGACTGGGTGGAGCTGGACATGAAGGGCAATCGTCCGAAAGCGGTGAATATCCGCACCGCCCCTTACCCGGCGTTCCCCACCGACATGCAGGCCCAGTTTACGGCCCTCAACGCCGTGGCAGAGGGCACCGGCACCATCATCGAAACCGTGTTTGAAAACCGCTTCATGCACGTGCCGGAGTTGAACCGGATGGGGGCCAATATCCACCTGGAAGGCAACACCGCGATCATCCAAGGGGTGGAGCGGCTGGTGGCGGCACCGGTGATGGCCACCGACCTGCGTGCATCGGCCGGGCTGGTGCTGGCCGGCCTGGTGGCGGAAGGGGAGACCCTGGTGGACCGCATCTACCACATCGACCGCGGCTATGAGTGTATTGAAGAGAAACTGCAGCTTCTGGGTGGCACCATTCACCGCCTGCCCTCCTGAGTAAGCATTGCAACCATTATTGCAACAACAGATATTGCAACAACAGAGTTGGTCATGACTGCAAGAATTCGCATCGCCCTGTCCAAGGGCCGGATACTGGAAGAAACCCTGCCCCTGTTGAAAGTGGCCGGTATTGAGCTGTTGGAAGAGCCTTCCAAAAGCCGCAAGTTGATCTTTCCCACCAGTGATCCCCATGTGGACATCGTGATTATCCGGGCCACCGATGTGCCCACCTTTGTGGAGCACGGGGCCGCCGATATCGGGGTGGCCGGCAAGGACGTCCTGATGGAGCACGGTGCCCGCGGTGTGTATGAGCCGCTGGACCTGAATATCTCCCGCTGCAAACTGATGGTGGCAGCCAAGCAGGAAGCGCCGGAGCCGGAAGGGCGGCTGCGGGTGGCCACCAAGTTCGTCAACATCACCAAGCAGTATTACGCCGAAAAGGGCGAGCAGGTGGAGATCATCAAACTCTACGGCTCCATGGAATTGGCGCCCCTGGTGGGACTGGCCGACAAGATTGTGGACATCGTGGACACAGGCAATACACTGCGCGCCAATGGCCTGGAGCCCACCGAACTGATCGCCACCATCAGCTCCCGGTTGATCGTCAACAAGGCTTCCATGAAGATGAAGCACAACCGCATTCAACGCCTGATCGATCAACTGTCTGCTGCGGTGGACAATAATCGTTAACCCCGGGCGCAGCCCAACCAAAGAGGATTGACTCATGACCCTGGAAATCACCCGACTGGATGCCAATCAAGCCGATTTTGAGCAGCGCCTCGACGCCCTGCTGGCTTGGGAAAGCGTATCCGACCATGGGGTGCAGACCGCGGTGCATGAGATCGTGGAAAGCGTACGCCAGCGTGGAGATGAGGCGGTGTTGGAATACACCCGTCGATTCGACCATGTGGAGGCCGCCAGCGTGGCCGAGCTGGTGGTGCCGGACAGCCGCCTGCAGGCGGCGCTGGATGCCATCCCCGCGGATCAGCGGCAGGCCTTGCGCGTGGCAGCGGAGCGGGTGCGGGTCTACCACGAGCATCAAAAACAGGCATCCTGGAGCTATACCGAAGCCGACGGGACCCTGCTGGGCCAGAAAGTCACGCCATTGGACCGGGCTGGGCTGTATGTGCCAGGGGGCAAGGCTTCCTACCCTTCCTCGGTGCTGATGAATGCCATTCCCGCCAAGGTGGCCGGTGTGCAGGAAGTGGTGATGGTGGTGCCCACGCCCCGGGGAGAGGTCAACGACATGGTGTTCGCCGCAGCCAAAATTGCCGGCGTGGATAAAGTGGTCACGGTGGGCGGAGCCCAGGCCGTGGCGGCGTTGGCCTATGGCACCGATACCATTCCCCGGGTGGACAAGATTGTCGGCCCTGGCAACATCTATGTGGCCACTGCCAAGCGCATGGTGTTTGGGCAGGTGGGCATTGATATGATCGCCGGCCCCTCGGAAATCCTGGTGGTGTGCGACGGTCAGACCGATCCCGACTGGGTGGCCATGGACCTGTTTTCCCAAGCGGAGCACGATGAGGATGCCCAGGCTATTCTGGTGTCGCCGGATGCGGCGTTTATTGAGCAGGTGGCGCAATCCCTTGAACGCCTGTTGCCGTCTTTGGAGCGGGAGAGCATTGCCCGGGTCTCCCTGAAAAACCGTGGTGCCTTGATCAGTGTCTCCAGTCTGGAGCAGGCGCTGGAGCTGATCAACCGGATCGCACCGGAACACCTGGAGTTGTCGGTGGACGATGCCGAGGCAATGGCCGCCCGGGTCCGTCACGCTGGTGCCATCTTTATGGGGCGCTACACCGCGGAAGCCCTGGGGGATTACTGTGCCGGTCCCAATCATGTGCTGCCCACGTCCGGTACTGCCCGCTATTCCTCACCGCTCGGGGTGTATGATTTCCAGAAGCGCAGTTCGCTGATCATGTGCACGCCGGAAAAGGCTTCGGAGCTGGGCAAGGTGGCGTCGGTGCTGTCCCGCGGTGAAAGCCTGACCGCCCACGCCCGTTCCGCCGAATACCGGATCAAGGATTAAGGAGAGCCCCATGAGCGATATGAAACAGCGCATCCAGCAACGGATGGAGCAATGGGTGCGACCCGAGATCCAGGCCCTGTCGGCCTATCATGTGCCGCCGTCCTCTGGCATGGTAAAACTGGATGCCATGGAGAATCCCTACCACTGGCCCGCGGCCATGGTGGATGAGTGGTTGGAGTTGTTGAGAGAGGTGCAGGTAAACCGCTATCCGGACCCGATGGCCGCTGAGCTGAAGGAAGACCTGAAACTGCTGATGGGGGTGGACCCCCGACACCAGGTGGTCCTGGGGAACGGCTCTGACGAGCTGATCCAGATCATGGCCATGGCATTGGCGCAACCAGGGCGCACGGTGTTGGCCCCGGAGCCCAGCTTTGTGATGTATCGTATGATCGCCACCTTTTGTGGGATGCAGTATCGGGGCGTTCCCTTGGCGGAGGATTTCGCTCTGGATCTGCCGGCCACCTTACAAGCCATCGAGGAAACCCAGGCCGCCCTGGTATTCCTGGCGCAGCCCAATAACCCAACGGGTAATTTGTTCGACCTGGATGCGGTCAAGCAGGTGTGTGCGGCGACCCCGGGGCTGGTGGTGATTGACGAAGCGTACATGGCGTTCACGGACCGCCATCATCTGGCGCTGATGGATGAGTTCGATAATGTGGTGGTAATGCGCACCCTCTCCAAAATGGGACTGGCCGGGCTGCGGCTGGGCATGTTGTTCGGTCCTGGCGAGTGGTTAGGGGAATTCGAGAAAGTGCGCCTGCCCTACAACATCAACGTACTGACAGAGGCTTCCGCCAAATTTGCCCTCAATCACTATGATGTGATGAAGGCGCAAACCACGGAGCTGCGCAAGAACCGCAGCGAATTATTGGCAGCCCTGCAGAATTTGCCGTTCAGCAAGGTCTGGCCCAGTGAGGCCAACTTCATCCTGGCGCGAACCCGGGCGGCCCAGGCGCGACCGGTGTTCGAGCGGCTCAAGGAGGCAGGGGTTCTGATCAAGTGCCTGGATGGCGCCCATCCGCAGTTGCAGGATTGTCTGCGCTTCACGGTGGGCACAGCCGATGAGAACAGGCTGCTGCTGCAGGCGTTACACGGAGCTATGGCAAAGGCGTAAGGCGGGGTCAAAGGCGTACTCCGGGACGATCGCGTAAATCAGGGCTTGGCCTCCAGCTTGGCCTTGATGAACAACTCATGGGGAACATAGATCAGCTCCGTCACCTTGCGGATAGTGTTGTCCTCGTATCGATCCAGTTCCCCGTCCGCCCAGGCCACTTTCCACATATTCAGAATCAACCGGTATTTCTGCTCCGGGCTGAAATGGTCATTGATCTGGCGGGTGAGGGCGTAGTAATCGTGGGCGTCCTGCTGCTGGCTCTTGGCGGACGTCAGCAGCGCTTCGCATTCCAGATCGGATAAACCCAAAGACGTTTGCAGCGCGCTGTGAATGGTCTGTTCTTCTGCTGCCTGCCATTGATCGTCGGCTGCCATCACTTCCACCAGCAAGGCCGCTGCCGCCAGTTCCGGTTTGGGGTTGTCCTGTTGCGCGGGTGGTTGGGAGAATAACGCCTGCAGACGCTTCAGCATGGTGGTCCTCGCAGTAAGTTAAGGTCAGCTGTGTGGGGTGGGACGGGCACTCACTACCACCAGAATATCAATGGGTTGATGTTGCCGGTTCACCCGGATCGTCACTTTTTCGCCGGGCTGCATGTTGGAGATCATGTCCATGGCGGCCCGGGGATCTTCGATCATGCTGCCGTTCATATGGGTAATGATGTCCCCGGGGCGAATCCCAGCCAGATGGGCCGGCCCGTTCTTGGCAATGCCCACTACCAATAGACCTTCAATATTCGGCAAGTTCAATGCGTTGGCCAGTGCCGGGTTCAGCACCTGGGGTTCAATGCCCACCCAGCCGCGGATCACCTGCCCGTATTGCACCAATTGGCGCACCACCTTGGTGGCGGTACTGATGGGGATGGCAAAGCCAATGCCATGGGAGCCCCCGGAATTGGAGTAAATGGCGGTGTTGATGCCGATCAGGTCCCCATAGGCGTTGATGAGGGCGCCGCCGGAGTTGCCCGGGTTGATGGCGGCATCGGTCTGGATGAAGTCCACGAACGAGCTGAGGTCCGACTGGTGGCGACCCAGGGCACTGACAATGCCTTTGGTGACGGTCTGGCCTACTCCAAAGGGGTTGCCGATGGCCAGCACCACGTCTCCCACCCGCACATTCTCGGTGTTGGCCAGGGCAATGGCCGGCAGGTCCGGCATATCAATGAACAGCAGGGCCAGATCCGTTTCCGGGTCGGAGCCCACCACTTGCGCCTCCACTTCGCGCCCATCCGCCAGCCCCACCTTGATCTGGTCGGCCTCGGCGATCACATGATTATTGGTAAGGATGTAGCCGGAGGGGCTGATGATCACCCCGGACCCCAGGCTTTGCTGCATGCGCTGACGTCTGGGTGCCTGGTTCAGGCCAAAAAAACGACGAAACACCGGGTCCTCGTATAGCGGGTGCACCCGTTCCGTCACCAGTTTGCTGGTGGCGATGTTCACCACCGCCGGTTGCGCCTTGCTGACCGCATCCGCATAGGAAACCGGTTCGCTGATGGTCACCGTGCTTTGTCGCATGGGCTCGGTGATCTGCTTTTCGATCAGCACCACTTCATGCTGAATGGGCTGGGACGTGCGCTCCATCACAAAAATATAGGCGAGGGCGAGAATCAAGCCATAGAGGACCGGGCCAAAGAGGGGGCGGAGCATCGATTTCATAGGGCGACTGGAAAATCCACGGCAAGTTCTGAATAATCACGCACAAACGCAGGACGTTACCATGTAACCCTGTCTTCCACCACCCTTAGCCAGTTGGCCTCGGTCGTTGGCACTGCGGAGCACATCATGATTCAGCGTCAGGCCCTGTTGCAATACCTGGACTCGCTTTTGGAGCCCGGTTACTTCAAGGATTACTGTCCCAATGGACTGCAGGTGCAGGGGCATGAGCGCATCCAGGCGCTGGTGAGCGGCGTCACGGCCACCCAGGCCCTGATTGAGCGTGCCATCGAGTTACAGGCGGATGCGATTTTCGTGCATCACGGTTATTTCTGGCGGGGGGAGGACCCCTCCATCGTCGGCATGAAATACAACCGTATCAAGGCCCTGCTGGAGCACGAAATCAGCCTGTTCGCCTACCATTTGCCCCTGGATGCCCACCCGGAGCTGGGCAACAACGCGCAACTGGCTTCCCGGCTCGGGTTGCGGGTGGAGTCCGGCCTGGACCCGTTGGAAAAGCGGCCTATCGGCAATCTGGGGCGGCTGCTCCAGCCACGGGATGCCGAGGGCTTCGCGGCCACCATCGAATCCGCACTGGGGCGCCCGCCCTTGCTGGTCAAAGGCGGGGACCACCCTGTATCCCGTGTGGCCTGGTGCACCGGTGGAGCTCAGGGCTATATCGACAAGGCGGTGGCCATGGGCGCGGACACCTATATCAGCGGCGAAATTTCAGAGCAAACCACCCATGTGGCGCGGGAATGCGGCATCCACTATTTCGCCGTCGGTCATCACGCCTCGGAGCGCTATGGCGCCAAGGCGGTGGGGGAGCACCTGGCGGCAAAATTCGATCTAAATCATGAGTTTGTGGACATCGATAACCCGGCCTGATCTTTGTCTTGAAACTGGGTATAATGCGACGCGTTTTCCAACCCTTTACCCCAACGTATTACAGGCTTCTGGCCAGGTAACTGATCAAGCCTGTGGATATTAAGGACTTTGTGATGATCAAACCCCACGGTGCAGACGCGCTCAAGCCGCTGTTTGTCTACGATACCGAGAAACACCACGCTCTTAATAAGGAAGCCCAACAACTGCCCTCGCTGCTGGTGACTTCTGCCACCGCTGCCAATGCGGTCATGCTGGGTGCCGGTTATTTCACTCCCCTCAGTGGCTACATGAACCTGGCAGACTCGCTGGCGGTGGCCGAAAGCCTGCACACCGCCGACGGACTGTTCTGGCCGGTGCCCATTGTTAACCTCAACAAGGACATCAGCAGCATTGGAGACGCCAAGCGCATTGCGCTGCGCGACCCCAACGTCGAGGGCAATCCGGTGCTGGCGATCATGGATATTGACGCCATCGAAACCGTCTCCGACGAGCAGATCGATTTCATGGCGCAGAATATTTTCGGCACCCTGGACCCGAAACACCCCGGTGTGGCCACCTTCAAGGCCCAGGGCAACATCATGCTGTCCGGCCCGATTCAGGTGTTGAATTTCAGCTACTTCCAGAACGATTTCCCGGATACCTTCCGTACGGCGGTTGAGATCCGTAACGAAATGCAGGAGCGTGGCTGGAACAAAGTGGTGGCGTTCCAGACCCGCAACCCGATGCACCGCGCCCACGAGGAACTGTGTCGTATGGCGCAGAAAGACCTGGGTACCGACGGGATTCTGGTGCATATGCTGCTCGGCCAGCTGAAGCCCGGCGACATTCCTGCCGACGTGCGCGATGCCTGTATCCGTAAAATGGTCGAGCTGTACTTCCCACCCAACACCGTGATGATCACCGGCTATGGGTTTGACATGCTCTACGCAGGCCCCCGTGAGGCTGTATTGCACGCGGTGTTCCGTCAAAACTGCGGTTGTACCCACTTTATTGTTGGCCGCGACCACGCTGGTGTTGGCGATTACTATGGCGGCTTCGATGCGCAAACCATCTTCGACGAGAAAGTGCCGGAAGGTGCCCTGCAAATCGAAATCTACCGCGCCGATCACACCGCCTACTCCAAGAAACTGGATCGGGTGGTGATGATGAAGGATGCTCCGGATCACTCCAAGGAGGATTTTATTCTTCTGTCCGGTACCAAGGTGCGGGAAATGCTGGGCAATGGCCAAAAGCCGCCACCGGAGTTCTCACGCCCTGAAGTGGCTCAGATTCTGATTGACTATTATCAGAAGAACAACGGCTGATCCCGGTTGAGCTGTTGCCACAAAAAAGCCCGCTGCAGGATGTAGCGGGCTTTTTTGTTGAGATTGCAGAATTGCCGTTGGGTTTATTGGGTTTATTGGGTTTGAATCTCAATTCTGCGGGGTTGAACCTGCGCTTTCTTGCTGATCTCTACCACCAGCAGGCCGTGCTCAAAGCGAGCGTGAATCGCGTTACGGTCGGCGTCCTCCGGTAAGGTGAAGGAGCGGCTGAACTCACCCACGGCCCGTTCCCGATAGCGGTACTCTGTGCCTTCTTCCTCAGTCCGTGCTTTTTCGCCACTGATCTTCAGAACCTTTTCGTCCAGTTCCACCTGCACCTGCTCGGGTTTGATGCCGGGTAATTCCAGGTGGATTTCATAACCGTTTTTGGATTCACTGATGTCCACCACCGGCTGCCAGCGTCGCTGGCCATAACGGCGCAGGTTGTCGTTGCTCAGTTGATCCAATACTTGCCAGGGGTTTAGCGTTGCAATTGCCATGTTGTCTTCTCCCGAGATACAAAACGTTGTCTGTTACGTGATGCGGTTAAAATCGCTGTTGTCGGAAAAATAAATGGGGCACAGGAAAAGCCCTTTCAAGAGGGGAAAGGGTAAATTTTATGTTTTCAGGGGTAAGGGTTGAATCAGGGGGCGGATGCCCCCATATCGAATGGCTTAGACGCGGGAATCGTGCAGGCCGAACTCTTCTGACAGAGTGCCCTGGTCCTTCACGTCTTTCTTCGGAGCGTAGTCGCGGGGTGGTTGCATGGCATCGCTTTCACCGAACTTGGCGTCGGCTTCCGCCTCTCCCTCTGGTTCACCCTTGGCTTCCACAGAAATGAATTTGGTTTTCTTGTTGGGCAACTTGGCGGTGGTGTCCAACTGGAAACTCTTGGGCGGTTCAGCGAAGGAATCGGCGGCGATTTCCAGGTGCTTCTGCACCGCCACATAGTTTTCCGTAAGTGTATTCACCATCTGCGCCGTTTTGTTGAAATGCGTGTTGACGTTTTCGCGGTAGGCTGTGAATTCCTCCTGCAGCTCCCGCAGCTGTTGTTCGATGTTGGATTGGGCCCGGGCTCTGGACATCGCCAGGTAGCAGCCCAGGGCGCCGGCCGCCAATCCGACCAGAAATGCAATAAAGGTTGCCGTGTACATAGAAATTCTCCAGAGCTCGCAATGACTTGATAATAGGATACTACAAGTTTCTGTCTCTGCAGGACAGGGCGCATGCTGGCTTACAAAGCAGAAAGCAGGCGGTAAAATGTAAGCAAATTATCCCCAGTTGGAGTATTTCCATGAACGAGTTCCCCCCGGGCGAGGCGCCGGTTTTCATTGACGGGCCAGCCGGAAAATTGCAGGCCATTACAACCTGCCCCCAAAATGCCGCTGAAGTAGGGGGAAATGTTACGATCGTCTGTCATCCTCATTCCTTGATGGGGGGCACCATGAACAACAAGGTGGTGCACACCGTGACCCGGGCCAGGCGCGATCTGGGCCATCGGGTGCTGCGCTTTAATTTTCGCGGTGTGGAAAAAAGCGCAGGGCAATACGACCATGGTCTGGGTGAGCAGGAGGATCTGTTGGCGGTGGTTGACTGGGTGCGTGCAGCGCGCCCTGATGACCGTATCTGGCTGGCGGGCTTTTCGTTTGGCTCCTTTGTGTCTGCCAGCGCGTGTGCCCGGGCGATTGAGCGGGGTGATCCCGTCGAGCATTTGCTGTTGATTGCCCCTGCTGTGGTGAACTACGCATTTGACCGGCTGACCTCGTTCCCCTGTCCGATGGCCATGATCTATGGTGACGAGGATGAGGTGGTGGACGCCACAGAAATTCACAACTGGTTTGAGACCGTTACCAGCGCTAAACAGGTATTCTGTTTGCCGGGTGCCGGGCATTTTTTTCATGGCCGGCTCACGGAAGTCAAGCAGATCGTCCAGGAGCAGATCGCTCCCTGAGCGTGGGCAGTGATTGCTGCCTGAGCTAGAGTGATTGCCGCTTTCGTAGTCAATGGCCCGTAATTCAAGCCCGTAATTCAATTTGAAGACCTGATTCTCATGACGCCTTTGGAAAAGTATCAGCAGGACCTGACCAAGCCGGATTTCAGCTATGATCCGGCGCAGGAATACGCCGTACAGCAGTTGGATCGGCTTTACCATGATCTGGTGGATCGCTATGAAAATCGCCCGCGGACCTTGTGGGCCAGGATTGCTCCCAGTGCCCGGGCCAAGCAGAAAGAACCGTGCAAGGGCCTGTATTTCTGGGGGGGCGTCGGGCGCGGCAAAACCTACCTGGTGGATACCTTTTTCGAGTGTGTGCCATTTCAGGCCAAAATGCGCATCCATTTTCACCGCTTTATGCAGCGGGTCCATAATGAGCTGAAGGCGCTCCAGGGCGAGAAGAACCCGCTGGATATCGTGGCGGACCAGCTGGCGAAAGAGGCCCGCATCCTGTGCTTCGACGAGTTTTTCGTAACCGATATCACCGACGCCATGATTCTGGGTGGATTGATGGAAAAGCTGTTCGATCAGGGTGTGACGCTGGTGGCCACTTCCAATATTGTCCCCAACGAACTCTATAAGGATGGTTTGCAGCGGGCCCGCTTTCTGCCTGCTATCGAGCTCATCAACAAATACACGGACATTGTTAACGTGGACAGCGGGGTGGACTACCGCCTGCGCACATTGGAGCAGGCTGAAATCTATCACCATCCACTCGATGCCGCCGCCGAATCCAGTCTGAACGCCAGCTTCCAGTCCCTGGCGCCCGAAGCGGGGCATGACCGCGAGGCCATCGACATCAATGGCCGGGAAATCAAAACCCGCAGTGTGGCAGATGATGTGCTGTGGTGTGACTTCAAGGCTTTGTGCGATGGCCCCCGCAGCCAGAATGACTACATTGAGCTGGCTCGCATTTACCACGCCGTGCTGATATCCGGGGTGCCGGTGATGGGGGCAGCCCAGGATGATATGGTGCGGCGCTTCATTAATATGGTGGACGAATTCTACGATCGTAACGTCAAGCTGATCATGTCTGGTGCGGCGCCCATTGACGATCTCTATTCTGGTGGTCGGTTGCAGTTTGAGTTCCAGCGCACCCGCAGCCGACTGCTGGAAATGCAAAGCCGGGAATATTTGTCCCGCCCTCACAAGCCCTGACGGTCTTGAGTGCACCGTTTTTGTGCGAGGGCGGTAAGGGTTGACCGATTTGCCAAAGACTGCCATATAAATCAGACGCTTAGGGTTGGCTGTGCGTTGTCGTTATTGCTGCCTGAGTAAAATAGAGAAGAAAGCAGCCGGCGGGCCTAGCGAACTTCCAAAATTCTGTTATAGTTCTCCACCCCGTTACTGTCGTAGCAACAAAGCCGGTGAATCGCACCTCACAGCGTCATTGGCCGCACTGCTGAAAAATTAATGAGTGCTCGTTAAATCAGGGCGTTATCGAAACTGTCTCCAAAAATGCTTGTAAAGCAGAGACGGCTTGGGTAGTATTCGCGCTCTTTAAATTGACGGGCAGACCTCGGATTAGAGTGTTCTAGGGCAGATTCAATGAAAACGTTTAGTGCAAAACCAGAATCGGTAGAACGTGACTGGTACGTTGTGGATGCAACCGACAAGACTTTGGGTCGTCTGGCGACTGAAATCGCCCGGCGCCTGCGTGGCAAACACAAGCCGATTTATACTCCTCACGTGGATACCGGTGATTACATCGTTGTAATCAATGCAGAAAAAGTGCGCGTAACCGGTACCAAGCGTACGGACAAAATGTATTATCGCCACACCGAATACCCCGGTGGTATCAAGGAAATCAGCTTTGACAAGCTGATGGACCGAAAGCCGGAGCAGGCGATTGAAAAAGCGGTTAAGGGCATGATGCCGCGTAACCCTCTGGGTCGCGCGATGCTGGGCAAGCTGAAAGTCTACGCTGGTGCTGAGCATCCACATGCTGCTCAGCAACCAAAAGAACTGGCACTGTAAGGGGGCGGAATAGTGGACACTAATTATGGTACAGGCCGCCGCAAAACTGCAGCTGCTCGCGTATTTCTGAAGCCAGGTTCTGGCAACATCTCCATCAACGGACGATCTCTTGACCAGTATTTCGGTCGCGAAACTGCCCGCATGGTGGTTCGTCAGCCCCTGGAGCTGGTGGAAGTGGGTGACAAGTTTGACGTATATGTCACAGTCAAAGGTGGCGGCGGCAGCGGTCAGGCTGGAGCGATTCGTCACGGCATCACCCGTGCGCTGATGGAATATGACGAGACTTTGCGTGCCACCCTGCGTAAAGCCGGTTTCGTAACCCGTGACGCCCGTGAAGTCGAGCGTAAGAAAGTGGGTCTGCGGAAGGCGCGTAAGCGTCCTCAATTCTCAAAGCGTTAAGAAATTCCTTACGTTTTGTGTATTTAAAGCGCCTGGGGTTTTACCCCGGGCGTTTTGCGTTTCTTCTTTCCCTGCGAGCCCCTGCCAAACCTTTCCTTGTAACTCCACTGCAATTTCATTACTATTTGCGCGTTTAAAATTATGGGTAGGGGTTAGTGTGCCTTGCGTTCGCAAAGGTCATGTGACTTCTTAATGTTTAGCGGGGAGAGAAACTGAATGAGTACTGAAGGCGTAAATGAGGGGCGGAGACGCTTCCTGATTGGAGCCACTTCAGCAGTGGGTGCGGTGGGGGCTGTTGGTGCCGCCGTACCCTTTGTGAAGTCCTGGAACCCCAGCGCTAAGGCCAAGACTGCCGGTGCGCCAGTGGTGGCAGACATCAGTAAGCTGGAAGTGGGTCAGCGTATGACCGTCGAATGGCGTGGCAAGCCGGTATGGATCCTGCGTCGCTCCGAAGAGGCCATGGCCAGCCTGAAAGCGGTAGCCGACAATCTGCGTGACCCGGAATCCAAGGAATCCAAGCAGCCGGAGTATATCTCCCCTGAAGCCCGCGCCCGGGAAGGCCACCAGAACATTGTGGTGTTGGTTGGCTTGTGTACTCACCTCGGTTGCTCCCCCCTGTATCGCCCTGAAGTGGCTCCGGCCGACCTGGGGGCTGATTGGAAGGGTGGCTTCTTCTGCCCATGCCACGGTTCCAAGTTTGATTTCTCCGGTCGCGTATTCAAGGCAGTTCCGGCACCCTTAAATCTGGAAGTGCCTCCTTATTACTTCATGAGCGACACGTTGATTAAGATTGGTGAAGACGGGGAGGCAGCCTGATGAGCATGTTACAGAACCTGATGGGCTGGGTGGATGCCCGGTTCCCAGCCACCAAAATGTTCGAAGATCACATGAGCAAATATTATGCTCCCAAGAACTTCAACGTGTGGTATTTCTTTGGCTCCCTGGCCATGTTGGTGCTGGTTAACCAGCTGCTGACCGGCATTTGGTTGACCATGCTGTATAACCCTTCCGGCGAAGGCGCGTTTCTGTCAGTGGAACTGAACATGATGCGTGACGTGGAATATGGTTGGCTGCTGCGCTACCTCCACTCCACCGGTGCCTCGGCCTTCTTTGTGGTGGTGTATCTGCACATGTTCCGCGGCATGATGTACGGTTCCTATCGTGCACCCCGGGAGTTGGTGTGGATATTCGGTATGACCATCTACCTTGCCCTGATGGCGGAAGGTTTCATGGGTTATCTGTTGCCCTGGGGCCAGATGTCCTACTGGGGCGCTCAGGTAATCATTTCCCTGTTCGGAGCGATTCCGGTGGTGGGTGATGCGTTGACCGAGTGGATTCGGGGCGATTACCTGATTTCCGGTATTACCCTGAACCGTTTCTTCGCGCTGCATGTGGTGGCCCTGCCAATCGTTATCCTGGCCCTGGTGGTGCTGCACATCATTGCCCTGCACGAAGTGGGCTCCAATAACCCCGATGGTGTGGAAATCAAGAAACTGAAGGACGAAAACGGCGTGCCCCTGGACGGTATTCCATTCCATCCTTATTACAGTGTGCATGACCTGGTGGGTGTGGTGGTCTTCCTGTTCGTCTTCCTGACCATCGTGTTCTTCTTCCCTGATGGCGGTGGCTACTTCCTGGAGAAACCGAACTTTGAACCGGCCAACCCGCTGAAGACGCCGGACCATATCGCGCCGGTTTGGTATTTCACCCCGTTTTACGCCATCCTACGGGCGGTGCCTGACAAGTTGTTGGGTGTGGTCGCCATGGGTGCCTCCATTGCCATCCTCTTTGTGCTGCCCTGGCTGGATCGCAGTCCGGTGAAGTCCATTCGCTACAAAGGCTGGATCAGCAAGATCATGTTGGCCCTGTTTGTTGTGTTCTTTATTCTTCTGGGAATTTGCGGTGTGAAAGCACCGGATCTGCATGTGGAGTTCCTGCCGTTCGAAATGACCTATCGTGTATTGGGTCAGATCGGCACGGTGTTCTATTTCGCCTACTTCATTCTGATGCCGTTCTGGACCACCAAAGAAACCTGCAAACCCGTTCCTGAGCGAGTAAGGATGACACACTGATGAATAAGTTTATCTCTGTATTAGTACTGATGTGTCTGCCGGTGTTCGCTCAAGCCGCGGGCGGTGGACATAACGAATATCTGGTACCTGCTCCCATCAACATGGACGACAAAGTGTCCCTGCAGCGTGGTATGCAGATTTTCATGAACAACTGTATTGGCTGCCACTCTGCCCAATACATGCGCTATGAGCGGGCAGCGACGGATCTGGAGATCCCGGCCGATATCATGAAAGCCAACCTGATGTTCACCACCGACAAGATTGGTGAGACCATGCATTCAGCAATTCCCCTGGACCTGGCCAAGAAGTGGTTTGGTACAGTGCCTCCGGACCTGACCCTGGTGGCTCGAATTCGGGGTGCTGACTGGGTGTATTCCTACCTGACCAATTTCTACGTGGATGAAGCCCGTCCCTGGGGTGTGAACAACCATATCTTCCCTGATGTGGGTATGCCTCATGTGCTGTCGAACATGGAGCAGTCCCTGGGCGAGGAAAAATTCGAAGAGGCGATGGCCGACCTGACCAACTACATGGTCTACATGGCAGAGCCGATTCGAGCGGAGCGTGAGCGAATTGGTGTGTATGTGTTGATATTCCTGGCGATACTGTTCATCCCTGTTTACTTCCTCAACCGGGAGTATTGGAAAGACGTACATTAATCGGGAATACATCGGTAGTTTGGGGCGGTTGGCCAGCTGGCTTCCGCCCCTTCGCTGTTTCTGTTGCAGCCGTTTGCAACGCTTATCTATTTGGAATACTGCGCTGGAGTGAATTTTCATGGGCGTCATTGCTAAACGATCATCGATGACATTTTTCTCAGATGGTAACGATCATTACAGCCATCGTGTCCGCATCGTGCTTGCGGAAAAAGGGGTGGCGGTGGATGTGCTGGACGTGGACCCAGCGGAAATCCCCGAAGATTTGGCAACGCTTAATCCGTATAACGAACTGCCCACACTGGTGGATCGGGAGCTCACCCTGTATGAGCCCAACATCATGATGGAATACCTGGACGAGCGCTTTCCTCATCCACCGTTGTTGCCGGTATACCCCGTGGAGCGGGCGCGCAGCCGCCTGTTGATTCACCGAATTCACCGTGACTGGTGCCAGGCAGTGGACGCGCTGATGGCCGGTACTGAAAAAGAGGCCACGCTGAACAAGCATCGCAAGGATTTCACGGAAAACCTGGTGGCCATCGACCCGATTTTCTCCGAGAAGCCGTTCTTCATGAGTGACGATTTCACTCTGGTGGATTGCTGTGTTGCCCCCATTTTGTGGCGTTTGCCTGCCATGGGTATCGAGTTGCAAAAGTCCAAGGCAGGTAATCTGCTGGCCTATGCCGACCGCTTGTTTGCCCGGGAGTCCTTCCAGGCCAGTCTTTCCGACGCAGAGCGCGAGCTGCGCCTCTAGGCCTGTATATGGCTGCTCTCATTAATCCTGAGAGCAGCTTCTGAGAGGATAGGATAGTAAAGTAATGACACCGAGCCGACCTTATTTCATTCGTGCCGTTTATGAATGGATACTGGACAATGAACTGACTCCCTACCTGTTGGTGAACGCGTCCTATCCGATGGTGCAGGTGCCGAATGAATTTATCAGCGAAGGCAAAATTATCCTGAACCTCGCCCCCTCCGCCATCCGCAATCTGCATATGGGCAATGACGAGGTGGAATTTTCCGCCCGTTTCGGTGGCAAAGCGCGTAACTTGCACGTTCCAGTGGGTGCGATTCTGGCGATCTACGCCAAAGAGAATGGCAAAGGCATGTTTTTTGATGAAGATGAAATGCCGCCACCCCCGGATGACGAGAGCGGCAGCTCGGAGAAGCCGGCAAAGCCTGCAGGCAAACCCTCACTCAAAGTCGTTAAATAATTCCTACATTTCCATTCCGAAAATCTGCTGATCGATCAGGTCACACAGGGTGTGAATGATGGTCAGGTGGCTCTCCTGTACCCGCGGAGTGGACATGGAGGGAACCCGGATTTCAATATCTTCGCTCTGCATCAGGCGGGCGCAATCCCCGCCGTCCTTTCCTGTCAGGGCAATGACCTGCATGCTGCGGTCATGAGCGGCTTGCACGGCCTGCAATATACTGGCTGAGTTACCGCTGCTGGAGATCGCCAACAGAATGTCCCCTTCGTGACCGATGGCGCGAATCTGCTTGGAAAAAATTTCGTTATAGCTGTAGTCGTTGGAAATGGACGTGATGGTGGAGGAGTCTGTGGACAAAGCGATTGCCGGCAGCGCAGGGCGCTCGCGCTCAAAGCGGTTGAGCATTTTGCTGGAGAGTTGCTGGGCAATGTTTGCAGAGCCGCCGTTGCCACAGGTAAGTACTTTGCGGTCAGAGAGCAGGCATTGCACCATCAGTTCGCTGGCGCTGATGATCAGCTCAGGAAGTTCTTCCTGGCAGCGATGCAGTGTCACCAGGTGGTCGTCAAAGATTTCGGTGACTCGGTGGTGCAGGTTCATGGTGTACTTCCTTGGTTGCGACAATATTGCATTTTGATTATACGGGAATCTGTCGATTTGCCGAAATCAGTAGAAGGCGGATGGTATCCATTCGATCTGGGGCACACCGTCCAGGTCACCGCTGATTCCCACCACATCAAAGCGGCAGGCGGGCCAGCGATCGCCAAACTGTTGCTGCAGAAAGAAACTGGCGGTTCGAATCAGTTTGCGTTGTTTGCCTGCGGTGACGGTGGCTACAGGCGTGCCGTGGTCTGATCCCGCACGATAGCGCACCTCCACGAAGACCAGCATGTCCTGGTCTTTCATGATCAGATCGATTTCACCGGTTTTGCACTGGAAGTTGCTGTCACAGAATTCCAGACCTTTGCCCTGCAAAAAGATTCTGGCCAGGTCTTCAGCCCGGTTGCCGGTTAGTTTCCTGGCGGTCGGTGGCTTGAGCGTTTTTGGGGGTGCGGGCATCGGGTCCTTCCGGTTGCTGGGGGCGATCTTCAAGTTCGGTTTCGGTGATGCGGGGCAGCAGCTCCGGGCGGCCGTTTTTGATCACGGCCCAGCTAAGCTCCCGTTGTACCCGGTTGTCGATGCCAATGCTGAGATTGCCGGTGGCGCCGAACAATCCGGCGTCGGGGATTTGGGTGAGCAGTTGCAAGCGGGATTGCAGGCGATAGGCGTCCACTCCCATGGCATTGAGTCTTGAGTAGCGGTGATCCGCTGTGGGCCAGGCCTGCTTCAGCGCCTGTTGGATGGCATCCGGTTTTTCCAATAACCAGGGAATATCGCAGAACTCGATGCCGTTGAGGTCGCGATCCGTTTTTGGATTGGCTTTGCCGCTGAATATTTGTGAGCCGGCCAGAACCGGAATTGCCTCGGCGTAATAGAAATCCAGCAGTGGGCGGATCTGGCGAGCCTGGTCTGGTGTGGCGATCAGGTAGATAAAGTCGACATCCTGGCGCCTTCTGGGTTGGAACTCGATATTTTTGCCGAGAATGTTGCGCAGTTGCTTGGCGCGCAGCTCACTGTGCTGCACCAGCAGCATGTCCTTGATCCCGTTCGCCATATTGCTCTGATCATCATAGCTGGCAATGCCGGTGACCCGGCCTTTATCCTGTTGCCATTGCTCGGCAAAGGCGAGGTAGGCCCGTTCCCACCAGGGGTTGTTCTGAAACATGACGGCCGCATTGAGATACTGCTTTTGCAGGGCGCGGCGGGCAACCTCGAGGGCATCATCCTCTGGTGAGAGGCCAAACTGGTACAGGTTTACCGGTACCTCGAATGGGCCGAGCTCCTGGTTCAGGGCGATGGTGGCCACCGGTAGCGGATCGGTGCTGTTGAGCAAGCTGCGCAGGTTTTCTTTCTGTAATGGGCCGATAATGATGTCTGCGCCATCCGCCACGGCCTGTTTGTAAGTGGCTGTGAATTGCTTCAAGTCTGATGTGTCATAGACCCGAACGCTGATGTTGGATTCGGTGTTTTCACGGTCTTGCATTGACGCGTAATGTGCGCTCATAAAGCCATGCAGAATAGCTTCGGCAGCAGGGCGAAAGCGACCCTGGGTCGGCAACAGCAATGCGATGTTTTGGGGTTGGTTCTCGCTCAGTTCGCGCACCAGCCGCAAGGCCTCGGGCAGTTGGGCCGCCGCGGTGTGGCCGGGATAGCGCAACTGCCACTGGTCCAGTTGCTGTAATTGTTGGTCCAGTTTGTCCTGGTAGCCTTTGTAAATCCAGGCCAGTTCCAGCCAGCCCTGGAATTCGGGAACGGCTACGGTCTGTGCCAGGGCCTGCAGTGAGTCATTGGGAAGGGCAATCAGATCATTCCAGATCATCTGTTGATTGGAGTTGGCGGCATCGGCTTCCAGCATCGGACCGACAAAAATACGCTCCCGGGCGGCTGCCAGATAGTTTCCATTGATCTCCCAGACCTGGGCGCGCTTGAGGCTGATTTCGTTGAGCCGGTCCGAGTTCAGGTCGTTGGAGGCGGTCAACAATCCCATGCGATCCGTGGTGATCAATTCTTCTGCCTGTAACGGCTCGTTTAGCGCCAGGTTGATGTCGGTGAGAGTGAGCACCAGTGAGGCCAGGGTGTCACTGTCCAGCGCGGTTGCGTTGACCGCTCCCAGCAATCGTTTGGCTTCTTCTGCCTTGCCCTGGTCTAACAGGAGTGTTGCAGCCTGGATTAGCAGCTGCTCTGCTTCCGGACTGGGCGCGTTTTGTGAGCGCTCGATCAGGCTTTTGATGGTTGAGGCAGGGTTGTTCGCCACTTGCGTTGATCCGCCAGTCCCGACTCCTGTGGTTTCGCAGGCGCCGAGGATCAGCGCCATGAGGAAAGCGGCAAGTGTGTTAAGCTGTGCGCGTCGGATGAACTTCATTTTTGTATCGGGCCTGCATGTGTATGACAACTGGAATTCTCTATATTGTGGCAACACCCATCGGCAATCTCAATGATATTACGCTGCGGGCCATTGATGTTTTGAAGCAGGTTGACGTAATTGCCGCTGAAGACACCCGGCACAGCAAAAAACTGCTCGATCATTATGGCATCGACAGCAAGCTGATGGCCGTGCACGATCATAACGAGGAAGAGCGGATCCACACCCTGCTGTCCCTGTTGCAGGATGGTCAGTCAGTGGCCATGATTTCGGATGCCGGTACGCCTCTGATCAGTGACCCTGGTTTCCGAGTGGTGCGGGCGATGCGGCAGAATGGGATTGCGGTGGTGTCGATTCCCGGGCCCTGTGCCGCAGTGGCTGCATTGTCCATTGCCGGATTGCCCACGGACCGGTTTCTGTTTGTCGGGTTCCTGCCGCCGAAACAGAAAGCCCGGCAGGCGGAACTGGAAAGCCTGCTGGCAGAAACCGGGACCCTGGTGTTTTATGAGTCCCCCAAGCGGATACAGTCCTGTATCGAGGACGTGGTGTCGGTCATGGGGGGCGAGCGCATGGTGGCGGTGGCAAAGGAGATCACCAAGTCGTTCGAAACCGTTAAGACGGCATCGGCAGCGGAGGTGCTGTCCTGGCTGGCAGAAGATCAGCATCATACCCGTGGCGAATTTGTGCTGTTGGTACAGGGGGCGGAACCCGGTGCGGCAGCGGTGATTGACCCAAAGGTGCTGCGTGCTCTGCAGATGACTGGTGAATACATGCCCCTGAAAAAAGCCTGCGCCGTGGTATCCGAGTTGACCGGTATACCCAAAAACGCGCTCTATGGGGCAGCGCTGCAACAAAACAAAGGTTGATTCCTTAAGGTTTTAGGGTTAATTTTGCCCCCTGAAGTCAGCCAGACAGTCGCTCCTTGCCGGCGGGTAACCGTTGTGAAAGGGGAGGAAAGTCCGGGCTCCACAGGGTAAGGTGCCAGGTAACGCCTGGGCGGCGCGAGCCGACGGAAAGTGCAGCAGAAAGTAAACCGCCTAAGCCAGTACGCTGGCCGGTAAGGGTGAAATGGTGCGGTAAGAGCGCACCGCGCGACTGGTAACAGTTCGTGGCGATGGAAAACCCCACCTGGAGCAAGACCAAATAGGTGTCCAAAGGTGTGACCCGCGCTGGACACGGGTAGGTTGCTAGAGGCTCATGGTGACATGGGTCCCAGAGGAATGACTGTCCACGACAGAACCCGGCTTATCGGCTGACTTTAGTTTTTCCCCTCAGGTGGCGGCTTGTGCCGTACCTCTCTGTTCTAAAAACATTCTGTTTATATCGCGAAATGTTCTCTCTCCCTAGAAGTGGCTTTAAGAGGCCTTTCTATCCCCCTGTTTTGTATTGATATTTTGAGTGCCAATTCTCTGTCGCTGGCGGAGCTTCGGCACGTAAGTCTTTGTTTTTTCGTATCAAATTCACATTTTTGCCCGGGGTTTCAGCTTGACAATGGCGCCTGCCGCTCCCTATAGTGTGCTTCAGGTGTCACAAAGTGGTTTATTGTGGATCTTGGTGGGATAAAGTGGGAGATGTGGTCGAGTCATTAGGCCACAGTTTGATGGGTAAAAGAAGTCGGTAACGACTAACAGGTAATCCAGTGTTCAGAGGACCCAGTGCGCTCAGTCTTGATGCGAAAGGACGGATGGTAATGCCCAGCCGTTTTCGCGATGCGCTGTCTGAATATTGCGATGGCAAATTGATCGTGACCCTGGACTTCGAAGGGCACTGCCTGTCAATGCACCCCCTCCCCGATTGGCAGGAGATTGAGCAAAAACTCCTGGCCATGCCTTCCCTGAATCCCGCCACCCGCCGGTTACAGCGCATGCTGCTGGGCTATGCCAGCGAAGTGGAAATGGACAGTAATGGCCGCGTCAGTCTGCCCCAGTTGCTGAGAGACAAAGTGAAGCTGGAAAAGAAAATCATGCTGGTGGGCCTGGGTAAGAAGCTGGAAATCTGGCCTGAGGAAGCCTGGGACGATGGCTTCCAGCAATGGGTGGATGAAGGCCCGGTTAAAGCGGAAGAGCTGCCACAAGCTGTACAAGATCTGGTGTTGTAACAATGGCATCGGAACTGAAACACGAAACCGTATTACTCAACGAAGCGGTGGATGCACTGGTGACAAACGAAGCAGGTATCTACATTGATGGAACCTATGGTCGTGGCGGGCATACTTGCCATGCCCTGGCCCGACTGTCTCCATTGGCCCGCTTCATTGCCTTTGACAAAGACCCCCTGGCGCTGGAATCCGCCGAGCAATTGGCTGCGTCTGATTCCCGTTTTGCCATCATTCATGATTCTTTTGCCACATTGGCAGCGCATATTGAAACACTTGGCCTGACTGGTCAGGTGGACGGTGTGTTGCTGGATCTGGGAGTGTCGTCACCGCAGCTGGATGATGCGGAGCGGGGCTTCAGCTTTATGGCGGACGGGCCGCTGGATATGCGGATGAACAATCAATCCGGGCAAACTGCGGCGCAGTGGCTCAATCAGGCGGATGTTGATGAGATCGCTCTGGTCCTGAAGGAGTTTGGTGAGGAGCGTTTTGCCAAGCGTATTGCCCGCGCCATCGTTGCAGCGCGGGACGAAACGCCGTTGAGTACCACGGCGCAGTTAGCGGCCTTGATTGCCAAGGCAAACCCGTCCAAAGAGAAAGGCAAGCACCCCGCCACCCGCTCGTTTCAGGCGATCCGGATATTCATTAATCGGGAGCTGGATGATCTGGCGCTGGTGCTGGAGCAGGCGCTGCAGGTGTTGAAGCCTGGTGGTCGGCTGGTGGTGATCAGCTTCCACTCCCTCGAAGACCGCATGGTGAAACAGTTTATTCAGCGCAAGGAGAAAGGCGATCCGGTGCCGCGCCATCTGCCGATTCGGGATGACATGGTGAAGCGGGAGCTGAAGAGTCTGGGCAAGGCCGTCAAGGCATCGCCAGAAGAGGTGCTGCGTAATGTCCGTTCGCGCAGCGCGATTATGCGTGTGGCGGAGAAGGTGGCATGAATCCGTTGGCCCGTACCTCCGTCCGCTCCTGGCTGTTTGTGTGCTTAGCGTTGGTACTGGTGTTGGCTTCCAGTGTGGCGGTGAATTTCTCCAGCTACGAAACCCGTCGACTGGTGGCGGAACATCAGCGTTTGCAGAAAGAGAACAATGCCATGCAGGTGGAGTGGGGGCAATTGTTGCTGGAGCAGAGCACCTGGGGCTCTTATAACCGGGTGGAACAGTTAGCGGGCACCAAGCTCAATATGCGGGTGCCGGCGCCCAATGAAATTGTAATGGTGGAGCCATGAGCGATCACACAAGCCAACCCAATTATGCCTGGCGCTACTATGTAGTGCTGGGCGTCTTTGTGTTGTTGGCGCTGGTGGTGGTGGGGCGTTTGTTTTACCTGCAGGTGGAATCACAGGGCTTCCTGCAGGATCAGGGTGATCGCCGGGTGGTACGGGTGGAAAATATTCCCGCTTACCGGGGCATGATCCAGGATCGCAATGGTGAGCCGTTGGCGGTGAGTACACCGGTCAAAACCTTGTGGGCCAATCCACAGGAGCTGATTGAAGCCCAGTATGCCTGGGATTTTCTTGCCAATAAAACCGGGGTTCAGGAAAGCAGTTTGCGCGATCGCATTTTGCGGAATCAGGACAAGCAGTTTATTTATTTGCGCCGTCATATGAACCCTGCCAAGGCAGAGGAAATCCTGGAGATGAATATCCCCGGGGTGTACAGCGTGGAGGAACACCGCCGCTACTATCCGGCGGGGGAGGTCACCAGCCACCTGGTGGGATTTACCAATATTGATGAAGAGGGGCAGGAGGGCATCGAGTTGTCCTTCGATCAGTTCCTGAAAGGGGAAGCGGGTAAGAAGCGGGTGATTAAGGATTTGCGCCGTCGCATCATTAAAGATGTGGGGTTGATTCAGCCGGCAGCACCTGGAACGGACATTACCTTAAGCATTGATTTGCGCGCACAGTACCTGGCCTATCGGGAATTGCTGTCCGCGGTCACCGAATATCGTGCCAGTGCTGGCACGGCGGTGGCCATTGATATCAAAACCGGGGAAGTGCTGGCGTTGGTCAACCAGCCGTCTTACAACCCGAACAATCGCAGCAAAAAGGATGTGCCCAATTTTCGTAACCGGGCATTGACCGATGTATTTGAACCAGGCTCCACGGTGAAACCCTTTACGGTGGCAGCGGCACTGGAAAGTGGTAAATGGAAGCCTTACAGCAAACTGGATACTTCGCCCGGGTATTTGCGTATTGGCAGCAAGTCCATCCGGGATATGAGCAACTACGGCGTAATTGATCTGGGTAAGGTCATTGCCAAGTCCAGTAACGTTGGGGCCAGCAAGCTGGCCTTGTCATTGGAAGAGCATTACCTGAGCGCGTTCTTTCAAAAAATGGGTCTGGGTCAACCCACTGGCGTGGGCTTTCCCGGAGAAAGTGTTGGTATGTTGCCGGCGCGACAGAAATGGCGCCGCATCGAAGTAGCTACCCTGTCCTACGGCTACGGACTTTCGGTGACTGCACTGCAACTGGCACAGGCCTACGCGGTGTTGGGCGGCGGTGGCATCAAACGCCAGGTGAGCCTTTTGAAAACTGAAGGCCCCGTGTCCGGTGAACGGGTTATGGACGAAGCCATTGCCCGCCAGGTGGTACAGATGATGGAAGGCGTTGTGGATGCACAGGGCACTGCCAAGAAAGCGCAGGTGCCCGGTTATCGCGTGGCGGGTAAAACCGGCACCGTGCATAAGGTGGCAGCCAGCGGCTATCAGGATCACCGTTACCTGGCCTTGTTTGCCGGTGTGGCGCCGGTGGAAGATCCGGCCATCGCCCTGGTGGTGGTGATTGATGATCCCAAAGGCGATATGTATTACGGCGGTCAGGTGGCAGCGCCGGTGTTCTCCCGGGTTATGGCTGGTTTGCTGCGGGTCAAGAATATTCCGCCTGACAAGGCGGTGGAGACCTACGTCGGGCTTCCTAAAAAAGTGGCTCCGGATTCATGAGTGGGAGCCAGGTAACGGAGCGCTATCTGCAGGATATCGTTCCTTTTTTGCAACTGGACGAGTGTTGGAAGAAAATCATCGTGACAGGTTTGGCGGTAGACAGTCGAAGAGTTAAGGCAGGCAACTGCTTTCTGGGTTATCCGGGACACCACTCGGATGGCCGCGACTTCCTGTCTTCGGCTTTGGTGGCTGGAGCCGGTTCTGCGTTGGTGGAGGCAGAGGGCTTCGAGCGTCACTCTGGTGTGGCTGCCAATGCTTCGGTGCCGGTGGTTGCCATTCCCGGACTGAAAAAGCACCTGGGACACATCGCTTCTGAATTTTACGGGAATCCCAGCACCCAGTTGAAGCTGCTGGCCATCACCGGAACCAACGGTAAAACCAGCGTGAGCCAATTGACGGCGCAGGCACTGGATCAGCTAGGGGTATGTTGTGGCGTGGTGGGCACCCTGGGTAACGGTATTGTCGGGCACCTGGAGCCCACCTTGAACACCACGCCGGACGTGGTGGAGTGCAATCGCCTGTTGGCGGAGATGCGGGCTGCGGGTGCCGATGCGGCCACCATGGAAGTGTCTTCCCATGGGCTGGTGCAGGGGCGTGTGGATGGCGTCACTATTCACAGTGGTTTGATCACCAACATCAGCCGTGACCACCTGGATTATCACGGCACCATGGAAGCTTATGCCCAGGCTAAGGCCCAGTTGGCGTTGCATCCCGGATTGCGGCATCTGGTATTGAATTGGGACGACGAGCGAGTGGCAGCCATGGTGTCTGCCCGCCAGGAAGGCACGCGCTTGTGGTCCTTCTCCATGCAGAATCGTGATGATGTGACGGTGAGAGTGCTGTCTGTTCATTATGACAAACAGGGCATCGATTTGACGGTGGGATATGGCCCGCAACACACCAGCATTCGCAGTCCGCTTATTGGTGAATTCAATGCCGCCAATCTGGTGGCCTGCATTACCTTGTTGCTGACTCTGGATGTGGATCTGGAGCAGGCCGCGGCTGCGCTCAGCACTCTCGGCCCGGTGGAGGGCCGAATGCAGCGGGTTGAGGCCGAGGCAAGTCAGCCGATGGTGATCATTGATTTTGCGCACACACCGGATGCGTTGGAGAAAGTGTTGCTGACACTGAAGCGCCATGCCGGCGGGCGCATCTGGTGTGTGTTCGGTTGTGGCGGTGATCGCGATGCGGGCAAGCGACCACTGATGGCCGGCGTGGTGGCGGATCTGGCTGATGAATTGGTGATTACCGCGGACAATCCCCGCAGTGAGACCTTTGTCGGCATCGTTGCCGATATGGTGAAGGGTATTCCCGCGGCGGTGGCCTTTCAGGTGATGGAGGATCGCACCCAGGCGGTTGCTTACGCCATCGCTCATGCCCAGGCCAACGATGTGGTCCTGATTGCTGGTAAGGGGCACGAAAATTATCAGGAGATCGCCGGGAACAAGCATCCCTACAGCGACCTGGCTGCCGCCCAGGCGGCCCTCAATGCCGCAGTGGCTGTCGGCGCACCTGATGGGGAGGACCGTTAAATGCAGTTGTCCACTCTTGCGAACAGCATAGGCGGAACGTTGCTGGGTAGCGATGGGGAGTTTGCTCGGGTCTCCACGGATACACGGACCATTCAGGCCGGGGACCTGTTCGTGGCGTTGCAGGGTGAACACTTCGACGGCCACGAGTATGTCTCCACCGCCAAATCTGGTGGTGCGGTAGCGGCAATGGTATCGAAGCCGCAGCCGATAGATTTGCCCCAGATCAGTGTGGCGGATACCCGCCTGGGTTTGGGAGCGTTGTCAAAAGCCTGGCTGCAACAGTATACGCCGGTGAAAATTGCGATTACCGGCAGCTCTGGTAAAACCACGGTGAAAGAAATGCTGGCGTCCATCCTGTCTCAGGACGGCCCGACCCTGTCCACCCTGGGCAATTTGAATAATGACATTGGCGTGCCGCTCACCCTTTGCCGGTTGGCGCCGGAGCACCGGTACGCCGTTGTGGAAATGGGCGCCAATCACCTGGGTGAAATCGCGTACACAGCAGGTCTGGTGGAGCCGGACATTGCGCTGGTTAACAATGTGGGATCGGCTCATTTGGAAGGCTTTGGTTCAATCGAAAACATTGCCGAAGCGAAGTCAGAGATCTATCAGGCATTGCCGCCAGCTGGCGTGGCCGTTATCAACCGGGATGACGCGTTTGTCGAGGTGTTCAAAGCCAAGACCGGTCATTGCCGGCAAGTGTTTTTTTCGCGTACAGATGAGGGCGCGGAGGTGTATCTGGAATCCGAGTCGATGACGGCAACCGGCCAGTACCACTTCAATGCCCGGGTGAACGGCGCAAGCATTACTGTGCAGATGTCCTTGATCGGGCGCCACAACGTGGTCAATGCCCTGGCGGCCATTGCTGTCGCTCAGGCGGCTGGATGCCCTTTGGCAACAATCACGGCCGGTTTGAATGCGGTTAAGGCTGTGCCCGGGCGTCTGCGCGTTGTGGAAGAGTTGCAGCAGCATAAGTTGATTGACGACAGCTACAATGCCAACCCTGACTCCATGAAATCCGCCATTGACGTGTTGGCGGGGCTGGAGGGTGAAACCTGTCTGGTGATCGGTGGTATGGCCGAACTGGGTGAATCCGGTAACCGGTTGCACCGAGAAGTGGGAGCCTATGCTGCCCGTAAAGGTATCTCCACAGTGTATGGCATGGGTGAGTCCGCCGCGCTGTATCGGGAAGGGTTCCTGTCGGAGCCCGGTAGCGGCGTTTTCATTACCGCAGAAAATCATCAGCGGTTGGCAGACGATCTGTTTGCTAACCAACGGAACAAAACCATTTTAGTAAAGGGTTCAAGAAGCGCTGCGATGGAAAAAGTAATAACACGAATGCTGGAACGCCAACGGGCTCAGGGGAGTGATTGCTGATGCTGCTGTGGTTGGCTGACTATCTACAACAATATTACACCGTGTTTAACGTGTTCCAGTACCTGACGTTCCGGGGAATACTGGGTGTGCTGACGGCGTTGGTGATTGCGTTCATCGTTGGGCCTTACCTGATTGAGCGGTTGAGTTACCACCAGATTGGTCAATCGGTGCGGGATGATGGGCCCAAATCCCATCTCAGCAAAGCGGGCACGCCCACCATGGGCGGTGCGCTGATCCTGGTGGCCATTGTGGTCAGCACGCTGCTCTGGGCAGACCTGTCCAATCGTTACATCTGGGTGGTGCTGGGGGTGACTCTGATATTCGGCGCTGTGGGCTGGGTGGACGATTATCGTAAAGTGGTGCAGCGCAACTCTCGGGGCTTGCCCGCAAAGTGGAAGTACTTCTGGCAGTCTGTGGGCGGTTTGGGTGCAGCCCTCTTCCTGTATTTCTCGGCGCCGGACTGCGCGCCCGATGCCGTCAGTTGTGGTTTCGAAACCAAATTGATTGTGCCTTTCTTCAAGGAAGTCTATCTGGATCTGGGCTGGTTTTACGTTGTGCTCACGTACTTTGTAATTGTGGGAACCTCAAACGCGGTCAATCTTACGGATGGGCTCGATGGGCTGGCGATTATGCCAACGGTATTGGTCGGTGGCGCCCTGGGGGTATTCGCATACGTGTTTGGCCATTCCGAATTCTCGCGCTATCTGGGATTCCCTCATATCTCCGGAACCGGCGAGTTGATCGTGGTCTGTGGGTCTCTGGTGGGCGCCGGTTTGGGCTTTCTCTGGTTCAATACGTATCCCGCTCAGGTCTTCATGGGCGATGTGGGTGCGTTGGCGCTGGGTGCCATCCTGGGTGTGATTGCAGTGATTACCCGCCAGGAGATCGTGCTGTTCATCATGGGTGGTGTGTTTGTGATGGAGACGGTGTCAGTGATTCTCCAGGTGGGTTCCTACAAATTGACAGGGCGGCGTATCTTCCGCATGGCGCCCATTCATCATCATTTCGAACTCAAGGGATGGGCCGAGCCCAAGGTGATTGTGCGGTTCTGGATCATTACGGTCATTCTGGTTTTATTTGGCTTGTCGACGCTCAAGCTTCGATAAGAATGTAATGGATTAAGGTAACTAAGGATACTGACGTGGCGAAATTGAAAGACAAGCATGTGGTGATTGGTCTGGGTAAAACCGGACTGTCCTGCGTCCGTTTTTTAAAGCGCCTCGGTTGTGATGTGGCTGTGATCGATACCCGATCCGAGCCTCCTGGCAGGGAAGAGCTGGAGCAGGCGCATTCTGATGTCAAGTTGTACTGCGGCGAGTTGGATCAGTTTGATTTGAGCAAAGCCCGCGAGTTGGTGGTAAGTCCGGGGATTGCGATCCAGACCCCCGCCATTGCCAAGGCTGTGGCGGCCGGTGTGCCTTGCTCCGGAGATGTCGAGTTGTTTGCCAAGTCAGTGGCGGCACCGGTAATTGCCGTCACAGGCTCCAATGGCAAAAGTACGGTGGTGTCCATCATCGGCAAAGCCCTTGAGGCGCTTGGATACAACGTGTGCGTGGCAGGCAATATCGGATTGCCGGTGTTGGACGCCTTGTCTTCCGCCATCGATGTTGACGTCTGGGTATTGGAGCTGTCCAGCTTTCAACTGGAAACCACTTACAGCCTGCGGGCAAAAGTGGCGGTGAACCTGAATGTGACGGAAGACCATATGGATCGCTACGGTTCTCTGGACGAATATGCCATGGCCAAGCAGCGCATCTTTGAAGGCTGTGACGCCGCGGTGTATTGGCTTGAGGATCACCGCAGCAAACCCATTCAGGGCGCGCGCACCCAATTGCCTTTTGGCGGTGATGCCGCAGCCCACGGACGGTTTTACGTGAATACGGAAACGCAGCCCTGCGCGGTGATGGACGGAACCCGGCAGGTGCTGTCAGCAGAAGAGCTTCACATTCGTGGTGGCCATAACCTGTTGAACGTCGCGGCCTGTTTAACGGTGCTGGCGGAATTCACCGCTGGTCATTACGAAAAGGCGCTGCCGGCAATCAAGCAGTTTTCCGGTTTGCCCCATCGTTGCCAGTGGGTGGCGGACATTGACGGCGTCACCTGGTTCAATGATTCCAAGGGCACCAATGTGGGTTCAACGGTTGCAGCCCTCAATGGCTTGCAAGGCGGTGTCAAAGGGCGTCTGTTTTTGATTGCCGGTGGCGAAGGCAAGGGCGCTGACTTTGCGCCGCTGGCTGACGCAGTACAAGGACGGGTCAGTGAGGTGGTGGTGTACGGCCGGGATGCGCAGCTGATCCACAATAGCCTGTCCCAGGTCGTACCGGTACAGCAGGTAGAGACCATGCAGCAGGCGGTATCCCTGATCCGGGGAAAATCGGTGGCCGGGGATGTGGTGTTGTTTTCTCCTGCCTGCGCTTCATTCGATCAGTTTCGCAATTATGAAGATCGAGGTTACCAGTTTATGGCTGCGGTGAAAGGGGATAGATGATGTCGACCCAGGCTAACGTCATCACATCCAGACCGCCACTGTCCTCCAGGCAGTGGTTGCTGCTGCTCGGTTGCGTTTTGATGTGCATTGGTCTGGTCCTGGTTTCCTCCGCATCCATGGACATGGCGTCACTGAACTACGAGTCACCCTTCTTCTTCCTGAAGCGGCACGGTGTTTATCTGGCCGCTGGCGTGGTTTGTGCGGTCCTGGTGTATCAGATTCCGTTGGCAGTCTGGCAGCGCAGCAGCGGTGCCCTGTTGATCGTGGCATATCTGCTGTTGGCGTTGGTGTTGTTGCCGGGCATCGGCAAAACGGTTAACGGCAGTACCCGTTGGATTCACCTGGGCCCGATCAATGTTCAGGTGTCAGAAATCGTGAAGGTCTTCAGCATTATGTTTGTGGCCGGTTATCTGGTGCGACGAGTGGACGAGGTGCGCAGCACGTTCTGGGGCTTCATGAAGCCGGTGATGGTGCTGTCTGTGATGGTGGTTTTGTTACTGAAACAGCCGGATTTTGGCGCTGTGGTGGTGATCATGACCGCGGTGTTCGCCATGTTGTTCCTGGCGGGGGCGCGTTTAAGCCAGTTCCTGGCAGTCACCTTTGGCAGTGCAGGCATAGCCTATCTGTTGGTGGCCTCCTCCGATTATCGTTGGAAACGGGTGATGGGGTATATCGACCCATGGGCAGATCAGTACTCCACGGGCTATCAGTTGGTGCAAAGCCTGATTGCCTTCGGGCGCGGTGAATGGACCGGAGTGGGGCTGGGTAACTCCATCCAGAAACTGTTCTATCTGCCGGAGGCCCATACGGATTTTGTATTTGCCATCCTGGCTGAAGAGTTTGGTTTCGTCGGCAATCTGGTGGTGATTGCCCTGTATCTGGCACTGGTGTGGATTGCATTTGGCATTGGCCGCAGGGCAGAAGCAGTGGGCAAACTCTTTAACGCTTATATGGTCTACGGCTTTGCCACCCTGATTGGATTGCAGGCCATGGTCAACGTTGGGGTGGCAAGTGGCTTGTTGCCGACCAAGGGACTGACGCTGCCATTCATCAGTTATGGTGGCAGCAGCCTGATTATCATGAGCATTGTTCTGGCGTTGATCATGCGCGCCGATCTGGAAAATCAGATGGCGTCTGCGGGTGACGCAGCCAAGGCTGCACAGTCACCCGGCAAAACCAAGTCGTCCAGCAATACCAAGACCTCCGGAAAAACCAAAATCGGCAAGAAAACCGTGGGTACATCGCGTAAGGAGCCGGTTCTATGAAATCGGACACTAAAGTACAGCGCGTCTTGGTCACCGCCGGGGGAACCGGCGGGCATGTATTCCCGGCATTGGCGGCGGCCCACCTGTTTCAGGAGCAGGGTGTTGAGGTGTTGTGGATCGGTACGCGGCAGGGGATTGAGGCAGATATTGTTCCCAGCAACGGGATTGCCATCGAATATCTGGATATCGCTGGCGTGCGGGGGCAGGGGCTGTCCCGGCTGATTTGGGCACCATTGAAAATTGTCAGGGCCGTGTCCCAGGTGGTGGGAATCGTGCGCCGCTATCAGCCCGATCTGGTACTGGGCATGGGTGGCTTTGTAACGGGGCCTACTGGCGTCGGTGTTTGGTTGTGCGGGCGTCCGGTATTCATCCACGAGCAGAACGCCATTGCCGGTTTCACCAACAAGGTGTTGGCACGATTGGCGCGCAAAGTGTTTCAAGCGTTTCCCGGGGCGTTTGCCGCCGGGCCCAAGGTGGAAACTACCGGCAATCCGGTGCGCAGGGAGATCGCTCAGTTGGCACTGCCGTCGCAACGGTATGGCGAGCACGATGGGCCGGTGCGCATTTTGATTCTGGGAGGCAGTCAGGGCGCGGTTGCATTGAATCAATTGGTGCCTAAAGCGCTGGCCCTGTTGCAGGATGATTTGGATTTTCAGGTGCGTCATCAGTGCGGTGCCCGCAATATCGAAGCGGCGACGGACTGTTATCGACAAGCCGGAGTGAATGCGGAAGTGGTACCGTTCATCAACGATATGGCGACAGCCTATGGCTGGGCGGATGTGGTGGTGTGCCGTTCCGGCGCGTTAACCGTGAGTGAGCTAGCGGCGGCCGGAGTGGCCTCGGTGCTGATTCCCTACCCATTTGCGGTGGATGATCACCAGACCCGTAATGGTGAGTACCTGAGCGCTGCCGGAGCCGCAGTGCTGGTGCAGCAAAGTGAATTGAATGAGGCAGATTTGGCAGCATTGTTGAAAGAAAAGTTAAGTAGCCGGGATGAACTGAAGAGAATGGCGGAGCAAGCGCGGGCACTGGCCATGACCAATGCTACCGAAAAACTGGTGCAGCGTTGCCTGGAGGTGGCCAGTGAATAATCGAAAAGCCATTACCCGGATGATTGAAATTCCAGAGATGCGCCGTATTCGCACCATACATTTTGTGGGCATCGGCGGCGCGGGTATGTGTGGCATTGCCGAAGTGCTGTTGAACCAGGGTTACCGGATTACGGGCAGTGACATCAAAGCCAGTGCGACCACTCAGCGACTGGAGGAGTTGGGCGCCAAAGTCTTCATCGGGCATCATCAGAACAATGTGGCACAGGCCAGTGTGGTTGTGGTTTCCTCTGCCGTGAAAGCGGATAACCCTGAATTGGTGGCAGCTCAGGAAATGCGGGTGCCCGTCGTACCCAGGGCGGAAATGCTGGGTGAGTTGATGCGCTATCGCCATGGCATCGCGGTGGCCGGAACCCACGGTAAAACCACCACCACCAGCTTGATTGCATCGATTCTGGCGGAGGGAGAGCTGGACCCGACCTTTGTGATTGGCGGACTGCTGAATAGCGCAGGTACCAACGCTCGCCTGGGCGACAGTCGGTATTTTGTGGCGGAGGCGGATGAGAGCGATGCTTCGTTCCTGCACCTGCAGCCCATGATCTCGGTGGTGACCAATATCGAAGCGGATCACATGGCCACCTATGGCGGTGATTTCAATAAGCTGAAAGACACCTTCATTCAGTTTTTACACAACCTGCCTTTTTACGGTCTGGCAGTGATGTGTGTGGATGATCCCGTGATCGTCAGTCTGTTGCCCCAGGTCTCGCGCCCGGTGGTGACCTACGGCGTCAGCGAGGCAGCGGATGTGCGCGCCGAGAACATCGTCATGGAAGGTACCCGCTCCCACTTTGATGTGGTGCGGCAGGATAAGCCCGGTGTCTTGAAGGTGTCGCTGAATATTCCCGGGCATCACAATGTATTGAATGCCCTGGCTGCCATTGCAGTGGCTACGGACGAAGGTATCTCCGATCAGGCCATTGTCACGTCGTTGGCCAAATTCCAGGGCGTCGGCCGCCGCTTTCAGGTGTGCGACAACCTTCCCCTGGCAGAGGGCAGCGTGACTCTGGTGGACGATTATGGCCATCACCCAACCGAAGTGGCGGCGACGCTGAATGCAGCCCGCGGCGCCTGGCCGGAGCGTCGAATCGTGATGATGTACCAGCCTCATCGGTACAGTCGGACCCGCGACCTGTACGAGGATTTTGTCAGCGTGCTGTCCCAGGTGGACCTGTTGCTGCTGATGGACGTGTACTCCGCCGGTGAAGATCCCATTCCCGGGGCGGACAGCCGTAGCCTGAGCCGGAGTATTCGCCAACGGGGAGCAGTGGATCCGGTTTTTGTGGATGATGCTCAGAAAATCCCACAAATTTTGAAAGACGTATTGAAACCCGGTGATGTACTGATCACGCAGGGTGCCGGCAATGTGGGTGCAATTTCAAACAAACTGGCGACCAGCCAGTTGCATGAGGTCTAGAGCAGTATGAGCACTTTGGCAGCATTGGGAAAAATGGGTGTGTTGTACGGCGGGGAATCCGCTGAGCGGGCCATCTCGCTGCGCAGTGGCCACGCCGTATTGGCTGCCCTGAAAGCCCAGGGGGCGAACGCCATTGGTATCGATGTCCGGTTCAACGATGCGTTGTTCAAGCAACTGGCGGGGATCGATACGGCGTTCATCGCCCTGCACGGTCGTGGTGGTGAGGATGGCGTGATCCAGGGGTTGCTGGAAGTGCTCAACATCCCTTACACCGGCAGTGGTGTTGCCGCCTCCGCCATTGGCATGGACAAGCTGCGCACCAAATTGATCTGGTCCGGTATGGGGTTGCCCACGCCGGATTTCAAATCCGTTACCAGCAGCGACGACCTGGACGGAATTCTGGAAAGTATGGGTGGCGTGGTCATGGTGAAGCCACCTCTGGAAGGCTCCAGTATCGGTATGTCCCGTGCAACCACCGAGGCGGAACTGGTAACGGCCGTGGACAAAGCGCTGGATCACGGTGATGTGATTCTGTTGGAGCGGTGGGTGGAAGGTGCTGAATACACCTGCGCCATTCTGGGTGAAGAGGCGTTGCCCGTCATTCGTTTGAAAACGCCCCACCAGTTTTATGACTTCGATGCCAAGTATCAGTCCGATACCACCGAGTATCTGATTCCCTGCGGATTGGATGAGGCCGCGGAGCAGCAGTTGCAGCAGCTCTGCCTGGATGCGTTTAAAGCCGTGGGTTGCCAGGGCTGGGGCCGGGTGGATGCCATGCAGGATAAAGATGGAAATTTCTGGTTGCTGGAAGTCAATACTGTGCCAGGAATGACCGATCACAGCCTGGTGCCGATGGCGGCGCGGGCCAAGGGATACAGTTTTGAAGAGTTAGTGCAGACCATCGCACTGAGCGCAAAAGCTTAACGGAATCGAAACGTGACAAAAGCCAAAGCCAATCAACAGCACGTGAATCGGGACACCCTGCGCATGGTGCTGTTGGTGCTGGCCCTGCTGATACTGGCGGCGGTCGTGTTGGCAGGGCGAGTGGCTGTTTATCGCTGGTTTGACCGTTACCCCATCCAGCGCATCACGGTAATGGGTGAGCTGCAGCATGTGGATCAGCAGACCTTACAGGCAGCGCTCGCACCCTACATGGTTGAAAATTTTTTCACCGTGGATCTGGAAAAAGTAAAAGAAACGGCAGAATCTTTGACCTGGATTGATTACGCCGATGCGAAAAAAGAATGGCCGAATACCGTGATCGTTTATTTGCAGGAACGTGTTCCGGTGGCGAACTGGGGAAAAAGTGAATTTTTAAGTGTAAAAGGTGAAATATTTTCTGCGGAACACGTGCAGCCTGATGTAAATTTGCCTACTTTTATAGGCAAGCCGGATCAAGCCGTTGTTATTGCAGAACGTTTCACGAAAATGCAGAAAATTTTGCGTGAAGTGGGTCTCTCAGTCAAAGCCATTGAACTGGAAGATCGCATTTCCTGGAGAGCGCAACTCGACAATGGGTTGATGTTGGTGGTTGACGACAAGGACAGTATGGAGAAGCTCAAACGTTTCACCCGACTGTACGCCATGTTCACCGAACAACAAAAACAACAACTGTTCAAAGTCGATTTGCGATACGAGAACGGACTGGCAATCAAGTGGAAGAAAGACGATGGTGACACAGACGCTGCGTAATATGTTTGGCCTGGGGGAATCCCATCCCGTAAGTACACAGGAAAAGTCCAGTGGAGTAGTCAGAAATATGGGTAGCCGAATGATTGTAGGGCTCGATATTGGGACCACCAAGGTGGTTGCCATCGTCGGCCAGTTAAAAGGTGATGGACGAATTGAAGTGGTGGGGATCGGTTCCTGCCCTTCCCGCGGCCTGAAAAAAGGGGTGGTGGTGGACATCGAATCCACGGTGCAGTCCATCCAGCGGGCCGTAGAGGAGGCGGAGCTGATGGCCGGCTGCCAGATTCACTCGGTCTACGTGGGGATTGCCGGAAGCCACATCCGCAGCCTGAACAGTCACGGTATCGTCGCCATCCGGGATCGCGAAGTCACGCGGGCGGATCTGGAAAGGGTGATTGATGCCGCGCAGGCGGTTCCCATCCCGGCGGACCAGAAGGTGTTGCATATCCTGCCGCAGGAATATGTGATCGATTCCCAGGAAGGTATCAAGGAACCCATGGGCATGTCCGGTGTTCGGCTTGAGTCCAAGGTGCATCTGGTCACCTGCGCTGTGAACGCAGCACAGAACATAGAGCGCTGTGTGCGCCGCTGTGGTCTGGAAGTGGAAGATATCATTCTGGAGCAATTGGCATCCGCATACGCCGTGCTCACCGAAGATGAAAAAGAGCTGGGCGTGTGCATGGTGGACATCGGCGGAGGCACCACCGATATCGCCGTGTTCACAGAAGGCTCCATTCGCCATACCGCAGTGATTCCCATCGCGGGGGATCAAGTGACCAATGATATTGCCATGGCCCTGCGTACGCCGACGGAACACGCCAACGACATCAAGATAAAATACGCTTGCTGTCTGACTCAGCTCGCGGGGCCGGATGAAACCATTAAAGTGGCCAGTGTTGGCGACCGGCCGCCCCGGGAACTGTCCCGCCAGGCGTTGGCCGAGGTGGTGGAGCCCCGTTACGACGAGTTGTTCTCACTGGTGCAGGCGGAGTTGCGTCGATCTGGCTACGAAGACCTGATTGCAGCGGGCATCGTCCTTACCGGTGGCTCGTCCAAAATGGAAGGTGCCGTGGAATTGGCGGAGGAGATCTTCCACATGCCAGTCCGGCTGGCCTCGCCACAGACCGTGGCAGGCCTCACCGAAATGGTGAAGAACCCCATTTATTCAACCGGTGTCGGCCTGCTCAAGTACGGACAGAAACAAGTGGCCAGCGGGGCAGCAACGCAAAACGCCCCCGTCGTCGACCAGACGGGCCTCATGGACAAGATGAAGACCTGGATAAAAGGCAATTTCTGATTGCCGCCATTACAAATTTGAAAAGTTCTCAACACGAGAAACCATAGCTGAAGGAAAGGAAGGGAGATAAATATGTTTGAACTAGTTGATAACGTTCCTCAGAACGCAGTCATCAAAGTAGTTGGTGTCGGTGGTGGCGGTGGCAACGCTGTCGAGCACATGCTGTCCAATGAAGTGGATGGCGTGGAGTTCATATGTGCCAATACCGATGCTCAGGCTTTGAAAAACATGAACGCCAAAACCCTGCTGCAGTTGGGCGGAGCGGTCACCAAAGGCCTGGGTGCCGGTGCCAACCCCAACGTGGGCCGGGACGCTGCCCTGGAAGATCGCGAGCGCATCCGCGAAGTGCTGGACGGTGCTGACATGGTCTTCATTACCGCTGGAATGGGCGGTGGTACCGGGACCGGTGGCGCACCCATCGTTGCTGAGATCGCCAAGGAAATGGGTATCCTCACTGTGGCGGTGGTGACCAAGCCGTTCCCGTTTGAAGGTCGCAAGCGCATGCAGGTGGCCATGGAAGGGATGAAGGAGCTGACGGAAAACGTTGACTCACTGATCACCATTCCCAACGAAAAGCTGCTGGCGGTGCTGGGTCCGAAAACCAGCCTGTTGGATGCTTTCAAGGCTGCCAATGATGTCTTGCTGGGCGCTGTGCAGGGCATCGCTGACCTGATCATCCGTCCCGGTATGATCAACGTGGACTTTGCTGATGTACGCACCGTCATGTCCGAGATGGGCATGGCCATGATGGGCACCGGTCATTCCTCCGGTGAAAACCGCGCTCGCGAAGCCGCTGAAAAAGCCATTCGCAGCCCATTGCTGGAAGATGTGAACCTGCAGGGAGCCCGCGGCATCCTGGTGAATATCACCGCCGGCGAGAGCCTGTCCCTGGGTGAGTTCTCTGAAGTGGGTGATACGGTGGAAGAATTTGCGTCCGAGCACGCCACTGTGGTGGTGGGCACCGTGATCGATCCCTCCATGGGGGATGACCTGCGGGTTACCGTGGTGGCGACGGGTCTGGGCCCGGTGGCCGCGGAGCAGCCTACGCCTGTTCGCGCTGTCGAGTCTGTGACTAAACGGTCACCTGTTGAAGCTGTCTCAGATTACAAGCAGTTTGATAAACCGGCCGTGGACCGCATTCGTCGCGAACCGACCGGTGAAACCCGTCGTCGTCCCATGATGGAAACGGATGTAAATCGTGAATATTTGGATATTCCGACCTTCCTGCGACGTCAGGCGGATTAAATAGGTTAAAGAGTGCACAATTGTTTGCTAAATATTTGGTTATCTTGACAGTTACTGCTAATATTGCGGCAGACTAAGATTTCGTGCCTTTTGATCTTTTAACCCTTTGATTTGTGTGGAACAACATGATTAGACAACGCACATTGAAAAATACGATTCGTGCAACCGGTATCGGCTTGCACAGCGGCGATAAGGTCTACCTGACCCTGCGCCCGGCGCCGGTGAACACCGGCATCGTGTTTTGCCGCACAGACCTGGATCCGGTGGTGACCATCCGCGCTGATGCCAACAGCGTGGGCGACACCACTTTATCCACCAACCTGCAGAACGGGGATGTCCGGGTTTCCACCGTGGAACATCTGCTCTCTGCCATGGCTGGTCTGGGTATCGACAACGCTTATGTGGATTTGAGTGCGCCGGAAGTGCCTATTATGGATGGCAGTGCCGGTCCCTTCGTATTCCTGCTGCAGTCAGCGGGTATCGAAGAGCAAAACGCGCTCAAACAGTTCATCCGCATCAAGCGTAAGGTGCAAGTCAAGGATGGAGACAAGACGGCGACCTTCCTGCCGTTCAATGGCTTCAAAGTTGGCTTTACCATTGATTTTGATCACCCGGTGATCAAAAGTCGAAGCCAGAACATCAGCCTGGACTTCTCCAGCACGTCTTTCGTTCGCGAAGTCAGCCGTGCCCGTACCTTCGGTTTCATGCGTGATATCGAATATCTGCGGGAACGTAACCTGGCACTGGGCGGTAGCGTAGAGAATGCCATTGTGGTGGATGACTACCGGATTCTGAACGAAGACGGTCTGCGCTATGACGATGAGTTTGTGCGTCATAAGGTATTGGATGCCATCGGTGACCTTTATCAGTTGGGCAAAAGCCTGATTGGTGAGTTCCAGGGCTACAAATCCGGCCATGCGTTGAACAACATGTTGGTGCGTGAATTGCTGAAACAGCAGGACGCGTGGGAAATCGTGACCTTCGATGACGAGAAAGTCGCTCCCATCTCATACGCAAGACCAACTTTGGCAATGGACTAGCCAAAGACAGTTAGCTAAAACCTTCCTTCCGTCCACCTAATCGGGCCCACAGGTCCGGTTAGGTGGAAATCTCATCAGTTTTTGCCATAGTTTTCCAAGGTGTCTGCGAGTTTTCGCATGGACGATGCGAGATTCTGATCACTCAGTGTGTCCGCAGTTTGTCGAATCAGGGTGCGATTTTGCGCAGAAACAACAGGAGCTCTTCGTATGTAGTGCCTGTCCAGTTTTGGTTGTGGCGCCGCTATGCGTATGTTTATGTTCTGTAGTGCTCTGAATTTACTGGATTTTTTGAGTTTTCCAAAAATCTGGGGCTGCATGAACTTGAGCTGGGTTGCGGCGGAGCCAGTTCGGGCTTCCAGAATCAACGCCCCATTACGATAGCTTCCGATTGAACAAAATTGCGCCAACTTTGCTGGGAGCGCGGTCGCCAAAATGTGATTCAGCTCAGCAATCTGGAGAGAATTTTCGGTGAGAGACTTCACTTCCTGGTTGCAAAGCATGAGATCTCTTATATTTTTTATGGTACTGTCCTGCGCCATTGATAGAAAACTGTCCAGTTCACTGAGTGAATTGCGGCTCCCGGGCCGAAAGCCCAGACGGGATTCTGAACCAAAATGGCGATGAGCTCTAGAGTAGTAATTAATGAACATTATTCTTTTTGATCCCAAAACCGGCCACTCAAGAACCCTTAAGCTGCGCACGCCGTTACTGGTGCTGCTGGCGGTGGTCGGTCTGGGCCTGGCCGCGGCCGGGGGTGTCGCTGGTGGGTTCTGGTTCAAACAGGCTCAACACAGCGCCCCCGGGGATCTGGTTACTTTCCTGAAGGGCGATATCGCCAATAACGCCGAGAAAGTGGCGCAGGCGCGCAAACAGGCCGAAGACCAGCTGGTTGCGATGACTGTGCGCATGGCGGAGTTGCAGGCCAGGTTGATGCGCCTGGACGCCTTGGGCGAGCGCCTGGTGGAGGTGGCCAAGCTCAACGGTGGCGAGTTTGAATTTTCCCGGGTCCCGGCGGTGGGTGGTCCGGAAGAGGCAGAGCAGTTGGAGCTGGATCGGCCCACGTTCCTGGCGGATCTGGACCAGTTGGCCGCTGATATAGAAGCCCGCGAACAACAATTGGAAGTGCTGGAAAGCCTGCTGGAAAACCGCAAGTTGCGGCAGGAGGTGTCCATCGCGGGTCGTCCGGTCACCTGGGGTTGGTTGTCTTCCCGCTTTGGCCGTCGCACCGATCCTTTCTCTGGGCGCCCTGCCTGGCACGCCGGAGTGGATTTTGCCGGTAAAGAGGGTTCCGACATTGTCTCCGTGGGTTCCGGTGTGGTGACTTGGGCAGGAGAGCGCTACGGCTATGGTTTGCTGGTTGAGGTGAACCATGGCGGCGGCATCACTACCCGCTATGCCCATGCCAAAGAGATCCTGGTGTCGGTGGGGGACATCGTCAAGCAGGGTGAGCCATTGGCCAAGATGGGCAGCACCGGCCGTTCCACCGGACCGCATGTGCATTTCGAAGTCCGTCAAAACGGCAAGGCAGTGGACCCTGCCCGTTACGTTTACCGCAAGCGCAGCTGATTTTCTGAGTCGCTGCCAGGTTCGTCAAGATGGCGCATCATTGCGGTGCGCCTGTCATCATTCCCGCACGTAAATGCTTTATCCTTCTGGGAAAATAACGTTAGAATTGGCCCTTTAATTTTATTCCTGTTGGCATTTGGGAGATTTGGACCCGTTACCCTCTGCGCTTGGTCCAATATGTCAGCCGGTCAGGAAAGCCTCAGTAAAAGAAGTGAAAACCTATGCTAGGACCACTGTTTCGCAAGATTTTAGGCAGCAAGAACGATCGCGAACTTAAGCGAATGGGTAAGCTGGTTACCCAGGTCAATGGGCTGGAAGACGCGATCCAGGCCCTGGATGACGATCAACTCAAGGCCAAAACCCCGGAATTTCGCTCTCGACTGGAGCAGGGAGAAAGCCTGGACGCGCTCCTGCCTGAAGCCTTTGCCGTTGCCCGGGAGGCCAGTAAGCGGGTAATGGGCATGCGTCACTTCGATTGCCAGATGATCGGTGGTGTCACCCTGCACGAGGGGCGGATCGCCGAGATGCGGACCGGTGAGGGTAAAACCCTGACGGCGACTCTGGCGGTATACCTGAATGCGCTCTCTGGCCGTGGTGTTCACGTGGTGACGGTGAATGACTACCTGGCCCAGCGTGATGCGGACTGGATGCGACCGCTGTATGAGTTTCTGGGCATGAGCGTCGGGGTGATCCTGTCGCAGCAGGACCCGGCCAGCAAGCGGGAAGCCTATGGTTGTGATATCACCTATGGCACCAACAACGAGTTTGGCTTTGACTACCTGCGGGACAACATGGCCTTCACCCTGGAAGACCGGGTGCAGGGGCCGCTGAATTTTGCGGTGGTGGACGAAGTGGATTCCATCCTGATTGACGAAGCCCGGACCCCGTTGATCATATCCGGCCCCAGCGAAGACAGCTCCGAACTGTACAAGAAGATCAACATTCTGATTCCCAAACTCAAACGCGGCTACGAAGAAGCTGAGATTGGTGAAGGCGCAGAGCCGTTTCATTATTCCATCGACGAGAAGAACCGTCAGGTTGAACTGACCGAGGATGGCCATCAATACGTCGAGGAGCTACTGACGGAGTATAAGCTGCTGCAGGAAGGGGACAGCCTCTACGCGGCCAACAACCTGAACCTGCTGCACCATGTGCATGCGGCACTGAAAGCCCACTGCCTGTTCCAGCGCGACGTGGATTACATCGTTCAGAACAACCAAATCGTGATCGTGGATGAGCATACAGGGCGTACCATGCCCGGTCGTCGTTGGTCCGATGGTATTCATCAGGCCATTGAAGCGAAAGAAGGGGTACGGATTCAGAACGAGAACCAGACCCTGGCCTCCACCACGTTCCAGAACTATTTTCGTATTTATGACAAGCTGTCCGGCATGACCGGTACGGCAGATACCGAAGCTTTCGAGTTCCGCCAGATCTATGGACTGGACGTGGTGGTCATTCCCACCAACAAAGAGATGGTGCGGAAAGATCACAATGACCTGATCTTCATGACGGCGGAGGAAAAGTTCGAGGCGATCAGCGAAGACATCAAGGAAGCGCTGGAGGCCAAGCGACCGGTGCTGGTGGGTACCGCTTCCATCGAGACCTCAGAATACCTGTCGGCGTTGCTGAAGAAACAGAAGGTCGAGCATAAGGTGTTGAACGCCAAATTCCACGCCCAGGAAGCGGACATCATTGCCCAGGCCGGGCGACCCGGTGCATTGACCATCGCCACCAATATGGCGGGGCGGGGTACGGACATCGTGCTCGGCGGCAGTTGGCAGGCCGAAGTGGATGCCCTGGACAACCCGACACCGGAGCAGATTGCCAAGCTGAAGGCCGAGTGGGAAGCGCGTAACACGGCGGTGAAGGAAGCCGGTGGATTGCATATTATCGGTACCGAGCGCCACGAATCCCGGCGTATCGACAACCAGCTGCGTGGCCGTGCCGGACGCCAGGGTGATCCGGGTTCCACCCGCTTCTTCCTGTCCCTTGAGGATGGCCTGATGCGAATCTTTGCGTCGGACCGGGTGAAAGGTCTCATGCAGACCCTGGGCATGGAGCGGGGCGAGGCAATCGAGCACCGCTGGGTCACCAAGTCCATTGAAAACGCCCAGAAGAAAGTGGAAGGGCGCAACTTTGATATTCGTAAATCCCTGTTGGAATACGACGATGTAGCCAATGATCAGCGGCGGGTGGTGTACGAGCAGCGTAATGACATCCTCCATGCGGAAGATCTGTCGGAGAACATCAAGGCGATTCGCCGGGATGTGGTGAACGACTTTATTAGTGGCTATATCCCACCTCAAAGCATGGTGGAGCAATGGGATATTGAAGGCCTGCAGCATGCCATGGAAACCGATTTCCGGCTGCCGATGCCGGTCCAGCAATGGCTGGATGAGGATAAATCCCTCCACGAAGAGCCGCTGCGGGAAAAGATCATGGGTATTCTGGAAGAGTCCTATGCTGCCAAAGAGGCCAACCTGGGGGATGAAGCCCATGTAATGCGCCAGCTGGAGAAGCATGTGATGCTGGCCACCCTGGATCGGCTGTGGAAAGAGCACCTGGCCAACATGGATCACCTGCGGCAGGGCATCCACTTGCGCGGCTATGCCCAAAAGAATCCCAAGCAGGAGTACAAGCGGGAGGCATTCGAGCTGTTCCAGGCGTTCCTGGAGAACGTCAAGCTGGAAGTGATCCGTATCCTCACCACGGTGGAGCTGCGGCGCCAGGAAGAAGTGGAAGAACTGGAGCGCCAGCGTCGGGAAGCGGCTGAACGGGAACTGACCCTGCAGCACGCAGACGCATCAGCGACGGCGGAGAATGAATCGCCGGAGCCGGCCGGGAATGCCCCGTTCCAGCGTCAGGAACGCAAGGTGGGGCGCAACGAACCCTGCCCCTGTGGTTCCGGCAAGAAATACAAGCACTGCCACGGCCAGGTGGAGTAATGCCAACCTGGCGTTGAAGAAGGGGCTGAGCAGCCCCTTTTTTTGTGGTTCAATGCGGTAGCGAAGCGAGCAAGAGTTTATCAATAAGAGGAAAGTCGTTATGGCGGTAGGAAAAGAAACCTTCGGAGTGATGCATCCTGTAAAAGGGTTTCGCCTGGGCACCACCCAGGCCGGTGTGAGATACCGTAATCGCCGTGATCTGGTGGTGATGGAGGCTGCAGCGGGCAGTACCATTGCCGGAACCTTTACCCGAAACGCGTTCTGTGCCGCGCCGGTGACGATCTGCAAGCACAATCTGTCCAGCCTGGGGGGGCGCTCGGAGCAGCCACTGTTCCTGGTCACCAATACCGGGTGTGCCAACGCCGGAACCGGGGCGCTGGGTATGGAAAATGCCCGCGCGGTCTGCCAGGCAATGGCGCAACTGGCGGGTGTTGAGCCGACCAATATCTTTCCTTTTTCCACCGGGGTGATTGGTGAGCACCTGCCCGCAGAGCGCATTAACGCGGCCTTGCCCAATGGCCTTGCTGCCCTGCAGGAAAGTGGCTGGGAGGAAGCGGCCCACGGCATCATGACCACCGATACCCGCCCCAAAGGCGCCTCGGTGCAACTGAAGATGGCGAATGGCACGGTGACCATCACCGGAATTGCCAAAGGCGCCGGCATGATCAAACCCAACATGGCCACCATGCTGGCCTATGTGGCCACTGACGCCGCCCTTGCACCGGACCTGCTGCAGGAAATGGCCTCAGCAGCCACCCAGGCCTCGTTCAATTCCATCACGGTGGACAGCGACACCTCCACCAATGATTGCTGCATGCTGGTGGCCACCGGGCAGTCGGGTGTCGCAGTCTCGGCCGCTGATGCGGCTGAACTGGAGCGCTTTCGGGCTGCCCTGATGGACATTTATCTGCAACTGGCCCACGCGGTGGTGCGGGATGGAGAGGGCGCTACCAAATTTGTGGCAGTAGAAGTGGTGGCGGCGGCGTCAGTGGACGAGGCTCGTGAAGTGGCCTACACCGTGGCTCACTCGCCACTGGTGAAAACAGCATTGTTCGCCAGTGACCCCAACTGGGGGCGCATCCTGGCGGCGGTGGGCAGAGCCTCCATTGATAACCTGGATGTCAGCGGGGTGTCGGTGTCGTTGAACGGCGTGCTGATCGCGGAGCAGGGCGCGGTGGCGGCCAGCTATACCGAAGCAGCCGGGGCCGCAGAAATGCAGAAAGAGGAGATCACGATTCGGATTGTGCTGGAGCGTGGCATGTCCGAAGCCACCATCTGGACCACCGACTTCTCTTACGACTACGTGAAGATCAACGCTGACTATCGTTCCTGAATAATGAAACGCATTCATGTGGTGGCCGCGGTCATTGAACGCCAGGGCAAGATACTGATTGCCCGCCGCCCGGATCACCTGCACCAGGGCGGAAAATGGGAGTTCCCCGGTGGCAAGGTGGAGCCGGGTGAAGCGGTGACTTCGGCCCTGCGGCGAGAACTTCAGGAGGAGTTGGGCATTGAGGTGGTGGAACGCAGCCCGCTGATCACCATTGCCCATGACTATCCGGACAAGCAGGTGCTGCTGGACGTGTGGCGGGTGACCGGTTTTAACGGCGAGGCCCGGGGCATGGAAGGGCAGGAGATTTGCTGGGTTACGGGGGAGCAACTGCCGCAGTATGAGTTTCCTGCCGCCAATGTACCCATCGTGGCCGCGGCCCGTCTGCCGTCGGTTTACGTCATTTCCCCGGAGTTGGGTGGTTCCATGGAGGACTTTGTCGACTCGCTGCACAGGGTGCTGGAGCGGGGTGTTCGCCTGCTTCAGTTACGCCTCAAAACCATCGAAGAAGATTGCCTGCAGGGCCTGCTGAGCCAGGTGGACGCATTGCGTGCCCGTTATGGGGCAGTGGTGCTGGTCAACAGTGATATGCCAGTGGCGGTATGGTCGCGGCTGGATGGGGTGCACCTCACCGCTGCTCACCTGCATCAGATCCAGGAGCGCCCGGCCGGGGCCCGCTGGGTGGCAGCATCCTGTCACAATGATGAGGACATCCGGCGGGCGGAGCGGCTGGGTGTGGATTTTGTGACTCTGTCCCCTTACCGCAAAACACTGAGCCATCCTGAGGCGTCGCCGTTGGACGTCGGGGACTTTGCCCGCTGGGTGGCTGCGGCCAAACTGCCGGTGTATGCGCTAGGCGGCTTGACGCCCACGGATGAAGCCAGTGTGCAGGCGCTGGGTGCCCAGGGGGCGGCCGGTATTCGGGGCTTCTGGGGCCAAGCCTCAGGCTAGTGTAGCGGCTGATCCGGGTGATCGTCTTCCGGCAGGCTCCAGTCCGGTTCGCCTGCAATGAAGCGTTCGCCACTGGCCCACTCGCCCAGATCAATCAACTTGCAACGCTCGCTGCAGAAAGGGCGAAAGGGGTTGTCCTTCGAGTATTCCTGTTCTTTGTCGCAGGTGGGGCATTTTACTTTCATGATGATTGCTCCGCGGACTGCGCCAGTTCCAGATAGGTTTCATGTAATGCATCCACTTCCCGGTGCAGGTGCGCCAGATCCTGGTCGTTGCAAATCACATCGTCGGCCCGGCGCAAGCGCTCCTCACGGGCCATTTGCGCGGCGATGATGGCCTTCACCCCGGCTGCGGTGGTGTCATCCCGGGTGATGGTGCGGGCTACCTGCACGGCTTCCGGAACATCAATGACCAGAACCCGGTTCACCATCTGGTGCTGACTGCTCTCCAGCAACAGGGGCGAGGCAAGAATGGTGTAGGGCGATTGACTGGCGTGCAACTGAGCGAGGATTTCCTGGGCGATCAGCGGGTGGGTCAGGCGCTCCAGCCATTTGCGCTGTTCAGGGTCGGCGAAGACGATCTCCCTCAGGGCGCGGCGGTCAAGGTTGCCTTCCGCGCTGATGAGGTGACCACCAAAGTGCTCAGCAATGGCCGCCAGCGCCGGTCGGCCGGGCTCCACGATGACCCTGGAAGCCAGATCGGCATCCACTACGGTAATACCATGAGTTTGAAAGCGGTCTGTGGCGGCGGTTTTGCCACTGCCGATCCCCCCGGTAACGCCGATTACTAACCTGTTCTGCATGCTGTGCCCATCAAATTCGAAAAAACGCTTATGCCGGTTCATTGCTTGATTGCGGATACCGCCTCAATGATTGAAGTGGGGCATAATTTAGGCGGTCTATTGTCCCGGGCCGGGGCCTGGTTGTAAAGCCGGCCGGGGTTAGAGGGCGTTATCTATAATGTAACGGGTGCTCTACCGTAACAGGCTTTGGTAGTGGCTGAGGATGGTTTCGCCCCAGAAGAACGCAATCCAGCCGGCGGCGGCCAGGTAAGGCCCGAAGGGGATGGGAATGTTCTTGTCCCGGCCTTTGATCAGAATCAGGCTGATGCCCACCACAGCCCCCACCATGGAGGACAGCACCAGAATCAGCAGCAGGTACTGCCAGCCCATCCAGGCGCCCAATGCCGCCAGCAGTTTGAAATCACCGTAACCCATTCCCTCTTTGCCGGTGAGCAACTTGAATACCCAATACAGGCTCCACAGGCACATATATCCCACCGCGGCACCGATCACTGCGTCCTGCAGACTGGCAAACATGCCGTTGATGTTCAGCAACAGGCCCAGCCACAGGAGGGGCAACGTCATCTGGTCCGGCAGCAATTTATGATCAAAGTCGATCATGGTGAGGCAGATCAAAACCCAGGTGAACACCAGGGCAGCGGCGGTTTCCCAGCTGAAACCGAACTGGATGGCGGCAAAGCAGGAAAGCCCACCGGTAACCAATTCAATAATGGGATACCGCAATGAGATGGGGTTACGGCATTGGCTGCATTTGCCCTTGAGGGCCAGGTAGCTGGCCACCGGGATGTTCTCATACCAGCGAATCCGGTGCCCGCAATGGGGGCAGGTGGAGTCCGGCTTGGCGATATTGAAAGGCGGTTGGGGCAGGCTCTCCGGATGCTTGTCCAGTTCTTTGGGCAGTGCGCCGAACATGTCCTTGATGAAATCCCGACAGTTCTCCAGCCATTCCAGCTGCATCATCACCGGAACCCGGTAAATCACCACATTGAAAAAACTGCCGAAAATCAGCCCGAAGAAAAAAATAACCCCGGCGAAGTAGTCGGGGTTAGCGGACAGGTATTGCAGGATCGAATTTGTCATTGATGCGTGATGTGCCCTTGGACCAATTAGACAACGGAACCCAGTTGGAAAATGGGTAGGTACATGGCGACGATGAGGCCACCCACCACCACGCCCAGGAAGGCCATGATCATCGGTTCCAGCAAGCTGGTGAGGCCATCGACGGCATTGTCCACCTCGTCTTCGTAATAGGTGGCCACTTTCTCCAGCATGGTGTCCAGGGCGCCGGATTCTTCACCGATGGCGGTCATTTGTACGGCCATGGCGGGGAATACGCCGGTGGCTTTCATGGAAAAGTTAAGCTGGGTACCACTGGACACGTCATCCCGGATTTTGTCCACGGCATTTTTATAGACCACATTGCCGGTGGCACCGGACACGGACTCCAGGGCTTCCACCAGGGGGACACCGGCAGCAAAGGTGGTGGCCAGGGTGCGGGCGTAACGGGCGATGGTGGCTTTGTAGATGATGTCACCTGCCACCGGCAGCTTCAGAACAAAGCGGTCGATGGCGTCCCGGAATGCTTCCGATCGTTTCTTGGTTTCAGAAAATGTGACTGCCACTGCGAAGCCGATTAACAGTACAGCCCACCACCAGGTCTGTAACCACTCCGACATATTGATGACCATCTGGGTGAAGGCCGGCAGTTCCGCACCAAAGCTGCCGAACAGTTCCTGGAAAGTGGGCACCACCTTGATCAACAGAATGGCGGTCACCACGGCAGCCACCACCAGTACGGCGATGGGGTACTTCACAGCCTTCTTGATCTTGGCTTTCAATGCCTCGGTTTTCTCTTTGTAAATTGCAATCCGGTCCAGCATGGTTTCCAGGGCACCGGATTGCTCACCGGATTCCACCAGGCTGACAAACAGGTCATCAAAATAGGCCGGGTGTGCTTTGAGGGAGTTGGCCAGGTTGTTACCGCCTTCAATATCCCCCTTGATCTTCATCAACAGGTCGCGCATGGAGGCGTTGTCATGGCCATCCGCCACAATCTCAAAGGATTGCACCAGGGGTACACCGGCTTTCATCATGGTGGCCAACTGACGGGTGAAGATGGCAATGTCCAGGGCGGTGATTTTCTTTTTGCGCTCACCCAACAGCGAGGCGGCTTTCTTCTTGACCTTGTTGGCGACAATGCCCTGCTTTCTCAGCTCCGCCTTTACCAGGGTGATGTTCTGCCCTGGGATCTCGCCTTTGACTTTGTTGCCCTTGCGGTCCAGGCCTTCCCAGGTGAAGGTCTGAATCTTGGTGGGCGCTGCCTTTTTTGCTTGTTTCGCTTGAGCGGTTGCCGTAGCCATTACTAATGTCCTGTGGTTACGCGATTAACTTCTTCGAGGCTGGTTAAACCATCCTTCACTTTTTTCAGGCCGCTGGCGCGCAGGTCATTGAAGCCTTCCTCGCGGGCGGCGTCGGCGATCTGAATCGCATTGCCTTCTTCCATTATAATGCGTGAAATGGGGTCAGTGATCTTAACCACCTCATAAATACCCACCCGACCTTTGTACCCGTTCACACATTTATCACATCCATGGGGGCCATATATCGTGAAGGTGCCGATTTCCTCTTCCTTAAAACCTTCTGCGATAAGCGCCTCTTTGGGCACGTCGATGGGTTTTTTGCAGTTCTTGCACAGGCGGCGGGCCAGGCGTTGGGCAATGATCAGGGAGACCGAGGTGGCAATGTTGAAGGCGGGCACCCCCATATTGCGCAATCGGGTCAGGGTTTCCGGGGCACTGTTGGTGTGCAGGGTGGAGAGCACCAGGTGCCCGGTTTGGGCTGCCTTGATGGCAATCTCGGCGGTTTCCAGATCCCGGATCTCCCCCACCATGACGATGTCCGGGTCCTGACGCAGGAAGGCGCGCAGGGCAGAGCCGAAATCCAGCCCCACTTTGGAGTTTACGTTCACCTGGTTGACCCCTTCCAGGTTGATCTCTGCCGGGTCTTCCGCCGTGGAGATATTGCGTTCCGGGGTGTTGAGAATGTTCAAACCGGTGTAAAGGGACACGGTTTTACCGGAACCGGTGGGCCCGGTCACCAGAATCATGCCTTGGGGTTGCTCCAGGGCTTTCATATACAGGGCTTTCTGGTCTTCCTCATAGCCCAGCATGTCGATGCCCAGCTTGGCGCTGTCCGGGTCCAGAATCCGCAGCACGATTTTCTCGCCGAACAGGGTGGGCAGGGTGTTGACCCGGAAATCAATGGCCCGGGTTTTTGACAGTTTCAGTTTGATACGGCCATCCTGGGGCACCCGGCGCTCGGAAATATCCAGCTGGGACATGACCTTGAGTCGGGCTGCCAGTTTGGCTGCCAGGTTCACCGGTGGTTTGGCCACTTCCCGCAGAATGCCGTCGGCCCGCAGGCGGATACGATAGGCCTTTTCATAGGGCTCAAAGTGAATATCCGAAGCCCCCATTTTAATGGCATCCAACAGAATCTTATTCACAAAGCGTACGATGGGCGCATCATCGGCCGCTTCCGCGGTGACGTCGTTGCCCTTGTCGTCGTCGCCACCGGCTTCGATATCCAGGTCATCCAGGTCCGCATCGCCCAGATCACTGAAGCCGGAGTCGGAGCTTTCCAGATAGCGGTCAATGGCGCCGTCCAGCTTGTCTTCGTCAACAATGATGGCTTCTGTACTGAGGCCGGTATTGAACTTGATTTCGTCCATGGCCTGCAGATTGGTGGGGTCGGAAACCGCCACATACAGCCGGGTGCCGCGCTTGAACAGGGGCAGGGCGCGGTGCTTGCGGATCAGCTTTTCGGCCACCAGTTCTTTGGGAAAGGCATCCGCCGACATGGAATCCAACTCCAGCAGGGGAGTGCCGAATTCTTCCGCGGCCGCCAGGGCGATGGTGCGGGCCGGGATCAGGTTGTTCTGAACCAGGTAAGTGACCAGGGGGATCTTCTGCTTTTGGGCGGTTTCCGATGCGTTGCGGATCGCGTCTTCCGCAATGGCACCTTCATGTAATAATTTTTTGGCCAGGCCGCTTAAATTCATAGCTAATAGTCGATTGCCGGGTTGGTTGTCGGTTCAATTGAAGATTGGGCGTTAATCAATTGTATATATTGATTCTTTTCTAATAGTAGATCAAACGCTCAGAACGCAAAGCCCCGGTAAAATAAAATATGTCCCCGGGTGACAATTATTGTCACCTTGTGGCGGGGAGTGTCTGCTGGAACCCGTCGCTTTTTTTGGTTTGTATGTTTTGTGAACAGCTAATGTGTTGAATTTTGTAGGGTAAGATTAATTTCTTGAATCTGGCACGAGCTGTGCTTTTCTTAGAATTAGTTGGTTGGCATAGTGCCGATGTCAATTGCGAAGAACGTTGTACTTTACTAAACGCTTGGAGAAACATTGTATGAAGAAGCAAATGCAACAGGGTTTTACTCTTATTGAATTGATGATCGTGGTTGCCATCATCGGTATTCTGGCCGCCGTGGCGATTCCTCAGTATCAGAACTATATCGCTCGTTCTCAGGTTACTCGTGTAATGCAGGAAACCGGTGCGATCAAGACTGCAGTTGAAGCTTGTATCAACGATGGTCGTTTGGTCGTTGGTACTGCTGCTGGCCAATGCGATATCGGTGCCACCAATTCCAATATTATGAACACTGGTTTACCAACTGCACCGGTGACTGGTGACACTTTGACTACTACCCAAACAATCTCTGCTGAGTTCGGTGGTAATGCTGCGGCTGCGTTGACAGGCCAGACTGTTACTTGGACTCGTGATGTCAATGGTTCTTGGTCTTGTGCTTCTACTGCAGATGACAAGTACAACCCAACTGGTTGTCAATAATACTTGAGCAGGCTTAGCCTGCTTGGTTAAAAGGGGGAGCTTTGCTCCCCTTTTTTTGTGGGATTTTCGAAGGTTTTCTTTTGGGGTTTATGGGATAACGGATATGGAAAAAGAACGACGAATCGGCGGCTTTACCTTGATTGAATTGATGATCGTGGTTGCCATCATTGGAGTCTTGGCCGCTGTGGCGATTCCTCAATACCAAAATTACGTGATGCGCAGCCAAGTCAGTAGAGTGATGAGTGAAAGCGGGGCCTTGAAATCCGCTATTGAGCACTGCATCGCGGAAGGCAAGGTGGTAGTGGGAGCAGGTGCAACAGAATGTGATCCCGGAATGTCTGGCTCGAATTTAATGGATGGAGCCTCTCAATTAGGCATTGCGTTGCCTACGGGTACCGGTGTGCCGCTCATTACCATCCCGCTTACCGGCGATGTTACGATTGTGTCCACCTTCGGTAACAATGTTGCAGCAGGCTTGGCTGGTGGCACAACCACGCTGACTTGGTTACGCGATGCAAACGGGAACTGGAGCTGCACAACCAACGCTCCCATAAACGTGCGCCCAGCGGGCTGCCAATAAGCGGCTGGACTACCCAATCCGCATCGACAAATCCACGGCCTGGCAATGCTTGGTCAAACCGCCAATGGAAATATAATCCACCCCGGTTTCCGCAATCGCCCGTAGCGTCTCATCCGTGACCCCGCCGGAGGCCTCCAGCTTGGCCTTCCCATTGACCAGCTGCACCGCTTTCGCCATATCGTCGATACTGAAATCGTCCAGCATGATGATGTCGGCACCGGCACTCAGGGCCTGTTGTAACTCAACGAAATTCTCCACCTCCACTTCTGCGGGTTTGCCGGGTGCTTGCTTCCGGGCGGTGCTGACTGCGTCGGCGATACCACCGCATGCGGCAATATGATTTTCTTTAATCAGGTAAGCGTCATACAGCCCAACTCGATGGTTGAAGCAGCCACCGCAGGTAACCGCGTATTTCTGGGCGGTGCGCAAACCGGGAATGGTTTTGCGGGTGTCCAGTAGTTTTACCCCGGTGCCTTCCACCAGATCGGCATAGCGGCGACATACCGTGGCTGTGCCTGACAACGTCTGCAGAAAATTCAGTGCGCAACGCTCGCCGGTGAGCAGGCTGCGGGCGTTGCCTGCCAGCTCAAACAGCACCTGATTGGGCGTCACCCGATCCCCGTCTTGAGCCTGCCATTTGACCTGAACGTTGGGGTCAATCTGCCGGAACACTTCGTTGACCCAGTCCACGCCGCACAGTACTGCATCTTCCCGGGTGATGACGCGGGCCGTGGCCTGCTCGGTGGTCGGGATCAAGGCGGCGGTGATGTCGCCGTCGCGAACGTCTTCCTCAATGGCGAAGGTCACGGTGCGGGTCAGGTCTAGCAAGCGGTAATCAGTTGTCATACGGGTCTACTTATCGAAATATTCTTTGGTCAGTTTGAACACCAGCGGGCACAACACCAGCAGGGCGATCAGGTTGGGAATGGCCATCATGGCGTTCAGCACATCCGCCAGCAGCCAGACAAAATCCAGCGACAGCAGCGCGCCGGCAGGAATGGCCAGTATCCAGAGCAGGCGGAAGGGCATGATGACGCGGGTGCCGAACAGGTACTCCGCACAACGCTCGCTGTAGTAACTCCAGCCCAGAATGGTGGTGAAGGCGAACAGGGCCAGGCCCAGTGCCACCACGTGGGCGCCGTAATTGTAACCCAGGATATCGAAGGCCTGTTGGGTGAGTTCAGCACCGCTGGCGCCACTGGTCCAGGCGCCGCTCATGACGATCACCAGGCCGGTAATGGAGCAGATGATGAGGGTGTCGATGAAGGTGCCCAGCATGGCGATAAAGCCCTGCTGTACCGGGTTGTTGGTTTGCGCTGCCGCGTGGGCGATGGGGGCGCTGCCCAACCCGGCCTCGTTCGAGAACACACCCCGGGCCACCCCGAAGCGGATTGCCGCCATGATGCCCGCACCGGCAAAACCGCCCACGGCAGAATGGCCGTTGAAGGCACTGTCCACAATAAGGCTGACCGCGGCAGGCACCTGCTGAAGGTTGATGAGAATGAACACAAGGCCGGTGGCCACGTACAGGATGGCCATGGTGGGCACCAGTTTGGAGGCCACCTGGCCGATGCGTTTGATGCCGCCCAGCAACACCAGCCCGGCGATGATGGCGAGGATGGCGCCGGTCACACCCTGGGGTACGTCATAGGTGGCGTCCAGCGCATCCGCTACCGAATTGGACTGCACCGTATTGCCAATGCCGAATCCGGCCAGTAATCCGAACAGCGCAAACAGGGTCCCCAGCCAGGCCCAGTTCTTGCCCATGCCGTTCTTGATGTAGTACATGGGGCCGCCCACAAAATTGCCGCGGTCGTCCTGCTCCCGAAAGCGCACCGCCAACACCGCTTCGCTGTATTTGGTGGCCATGCCGATCAGGGCAATGCACCACATCCAGAATATCGCGCCGGGCCCGCCCATGGCGATGGCGGTGGCCACCCCGGCGATGTTGCCGGTGCCCACGGTGGCGGACATGGCGGTCATCAGTGCGCTGAAGGGGGGGATGTCGCCGGATGCAGCAGACTTGCGGCCCTTCATCAGCAGCCCGAAGGCGTAGGGGATTTTGCGCAGAGTGGCCAGCCGCAGGCCCAGGGTGAGTACGATGCCGGTGAGGGACAGCGCGATGAGCATGGGGGCGCCCCAGAGGATGTTTCCGCTTAGCCAAGAGAGAAATTCGGTTAGGTTTTGCATCCCGCCCACCTGAAACTGATTAGTTTGTGTGGGGCAATTTTACGCGAAAGTTACAATTTTTACGAATATCAACGGGTTACTGGTTGGTCAGTTTTGTTGTCAAAAAACCGGCAAAAATAGGGTAAAAAATAGACGGTTTTCTTTGTGATCTGGGTCCCAAATGGGTCACATCTGATCGGTGCACCATAAAATCACTCCTATACTCCTAGTGACGTGCTGCGTTCTTGCAAAAGATGACAAAGATTGTCAGTCAGCACGGAAGAGACAGATTCACGCTCGCAGAAAACGGTTGTTGAGTGGACTTTGTGTAAAAAGATGTATGTTCGCGTAGACGAGGCTAACAGCCATGAATCAGAAGCCAGAACTTCGGTGTGTCACCAGCAATGGGATGTCGGCTTCCCCCAATGGTTCAACAAACACCATGCAAAACGATAAGGCCCAACCCAATGCCGGATTGCCCAGCGTGCTGATGAAAGCGCGCCGCTCGGCACTGGAAGAGCTGCATCAGTTATTGGCGGATGTGTTTGACAAGGCCGACGATGTCTTTTTTGAGTATGCGGAGAAAGCCGGCAGCGACCGGGAGAAAGATTCATACATCGAGACCATGCGCCAGCTGCGCCTGAATCGAAAGGAAATCGAGCGCAACTTCTATCAGAAGCTCAATGTGCTGTTTAAGAAATTACCTCATTCCACTGAAGAAGGCGTCTCTTTGGAGGCGATTTCCGCCCTCGAAGGCCTGTCGCTGGTGGCGGATGACGATCTGGAAATGAATGTGGCTCTGGATGCGATGGTGTCCAAAGCCAAGAACAAATTTGCCGATAAGATCTATCAGTTGAATACCCGGATGGAAGCCTTGTTGTTGCATTCCCATGTCAAGGTGAATGAAAAGAACAACCCGTTCCACCCGCAACAGATTTGTGAGGCGTTCAACAGTGCCACCCAGGTGGTGCAGTGCGACATCAAGAAGCGCCTGGTGCTGTACAAGCTGTTCGACAAGTTCGTGGTATCGGATTACGACGTGGTGCTGGATACCGCCAATGCAGTATTGGCGGAAGCAGGCGTATTGCCGGACCTGAAAGGCACACCGTCGCTGGCATCCGTGCGGCGACGTGCCCAGGAACCGAAAAGTGCAGAGTCCCAGGCCGGGCCTCAGTCTGGACCTCAGGAAAGTGCAGCCAAACAGGCAGCCAACGAATTCTTCACTCAGTTGCAGACCTTGCTCGCATCGGTGAGAAACGTACCTATGGTCACCAATATGGTGTCGGGCCCCATTGGTTCGTCCGCGGCCGATGCCCGTGAGATGAGCAACGCAGAATTGTTTGAGGTGTTGTCCCGGGTGCAGCAGGTACAGCCCCAGGGTGAGGACGTGATCAACGGCAAAATCAGTCTGCCCAAGGTCAATGTGCGCGGTGTGGTGTCCAATATTCTGCGTCAGCGGGAATCCAAGCAGGGCCCGGAAAAAGTGGGGCAGACGGATTCCGATGTCATCAATCTGGTGTCCATGCTGTTCGACTTTATTTTGGATGATGACAACCTGCCGGTGCCCGTGAAAGCCCTGATCGGTCGCTTGCAGATTCCCTATCTGAAACTGGCCATTCAGGATTACGGTTTCTTTAGCCGGGGCGGTCATCCGGCGCGAAAATTATTGAACGAGCTGGCCCGGGCCGGCATCGGCCTGAACGAAGATGCTGATCACCTGCAGAAGGACATGGTGTTCAAGAAAATCCAGTCCACGGCGCAACGCATTCTCAGTGAATATGAGAAAGATGCGGCCCTGTTTGACGAGCTGTTGCACGATTTCAGCCAGTTCATGCAAACGGAAGTGCGTCGTTCACAAATGATCGAGCAGCGCACCAAGGCCGCCGAGGAAGGCAAGGCCAAGGCGCAACTGGCGGAGAAGACGGCACTGGAAACCGTGCGCAAACGCCTGGATGGCAAAACCGTACCGGAAGTGGTGGTGCGCTTGCTGACGGATGGTTGGATGTCGGTGCTGAAGCTGGTGTTCCTGAAATACGGCCCGGAAAGCAACAACTGGCTGGGTGCGGTGAAAACCATCGATCACCTGCTGTTGAGTGTGGCCCCCACCGAAGACGATACCGCCCGCAAGAAACTATTCAATATCGTGCCGATCTTGCTAAAGAACCTGCGTCAGGGTTTGAATAGCGTGTCGTTCAATCCGTTTGAGATGGGCGAGATGCTGACCGAGCTGGAACAATTGCAGATGCAGGTGTTGCGCGGGGAGACCCCTGAGCACCTGGATGATCGTAAGGACCCGGCCAAGGATCTGGTGGCGGCGGTCACCGAAGATATGGAACGCATGGGGGCGACCCCGGTATTGCCGGAACGGGGCAAAGTATCGGCTCTGGACATCACCCGCACCGCCACCGCCACACCGGACGCCCAGTTGGAGGCGTTGCCGGACAGCGATCCTTATCTGCAGCAGGCCAAGAAGCTCAACGTGGGCGCCTGGCTGGAGTTTCGCAATGCAGAAGGCAATAAAACCCGCTCCAAGCTGGCGGCCCACATCAAGTCTGCCGACAAGATGATTTTCGTGAACCGTACCGGGGTGAAAATCGATGAGAAGACCACCTTGGGTCTGGCCCACGCCCTGAAAAAGGGTGAGGTGCTGATCCTGGAAGACTCCCAGTTGTTTGATCGCGCGTTGCAGAACGTGATCGGCAACCTGCGCAAGGTCAAAGAGGCTAACCTGTAAGCCTGTGTGCTGACTTTCAACTTGTTTCCTACACCTTTCCTGGCTGCCCTTGTGGCAGCTTTTTTTTGCCTGTAACTTAAGCTCTCCCCAATAACCGGGCCGGGAGCTGTCCGTGCACATCAAGAATCACTGGCTGGTGGAGGCGAAGCGGGTGCCTTCGCCCAACTATAATGAGCGGCCGCAAGGTATGGAGCCCGAGCTGGTGGTGATCCATTGCATCAGCCTCCCGCCGGGCCAATACGGCAGCGACCACATTGAGCAGTTCTTTCAGAATGGACTGTGTGTTGACGAGCACCCGTACTTTGAGGAGATCCAGGGCATGGAGGTGTCGTCCCATCTGTTGGTTCGGCGTGACGGTGAGATCGTGCAATTTGTGCCGTTTGATAAGCGGGCCTGGCATGCGGGTCAATCCTGTTACGGCGAGCGCCACAACTGCAATGACTTTTCTATCGGTATTGAGTTGGAAGGCACTGACGACAGCCCCTTTGAAGCGCTTCAATACGATCGATTAAAACAGGTGATTGAAACACTGGTTTCGCATTACCCCACTCTGAATCTGCAGGCATTGACCGGGCACAGCGACATCGCGCCCGGGCGCAAGACAGACCCCGGCCCCCATTTCGATTGGCAGAAGTTATACCAGGCGCTTGGATTGTCATGATTTGTAAACAGTTTTTTCAGGAAAGATGGTCATAATCTGTTAGGCTATAAAGTGATTACAAGAAGGAGTGCTGGATGACATTGTTGGCATTACTGGTGGCGCTATGGGGCGTAAAGGAATCCTACGTGCCCGCTTATTTTGCCGATTGCCAATGGGGTCAGGCCTACATGAAACAGGCCCAGCAACTCGCCTTTCTGAACAACGCCCATCCGGCCCTGGGGTACGGGTTTTACATCCTGCCGCCGGTTCTGCTGGCTTGGTATTTCGCGGAAATGCACGATCGCTGGTTCTTCTCGTTTCTGGAGGCCGTGGCGGCGGTGATCGTGTTTGTGGCCATCCTCGACTACCGCAAAGTGGAGGCAGCGCTCTCGCCCTTTTTGAAGCGGTGGCGCAATCAGGAATGGCAAGCCGCCTATGAGTATGGCTCCGGCAGTTTTGATTACGGGCGCATGGTCAGCCCCAGCCAGTTGCTGAATCAGACCATCACCCAGTATTGGGTAAGAATCAACCAGACCTTGTTCGCCCCTTTGTTCTGGTTTGCCATTTTCGGTCTGGCGGGATTGGTCCTGTATGTGCTCACCGCGTTGCTGGAGCGTGGCGATGAGGGCAATGACCGGCCCGGCTGGAAGAAGATTGGAACCGAGTTTTTGTATGCGTTGGACGGGGTACCTGCCCGGGCCATCGCGTTGACCATTGCGGCGCTTTGCTTCAACGGCAAAGTGGTTGCGGTTGCACTGCGGCGTTTCCGGGCTACGGACAGGGAGGCAGAAGTGGTGCTGAAGCTGGCAGTAAAAATGGGATTGGATTTCCAGGAGCTGCCCATGAGCGATGAGGACATGGCTTCAGAAGGGGCCCGTCGTCTTCATGCTGTTCAGGATTTGCGCAGCAATGTGTTCGTTTTTTGGTTGGTCGTTATTGCGGTGCTAACCATTATTGCCTGAGCCGGAACACCATCCGGATTCCAGGTGACCAGAAGTGTCATCCCAATCCTATACTGTTGAGAATGACGGAATGTAATGCAGGGCCAAAAGCCCTCGTAGACCAGGAGTTTTGTCTTTATGACGCGTGAACGTTTTTATGGTGACAGTGATCCTGTCGAAACCCAGGAGTGGCTGGAAGCGCTGGCTTCGGTGCTCGAAAACGAGGGGCCGGAACGGGCCAAATACCTCCTCGACAAAATGGGTGAGAAGGCCCGGCAGGCGGGCGTACAGGTCAACGATCTCACCACTTCCTACATCAATACCATCGCACCGGAATATCAGGCACAAATGCCTGGCGACCACTTTATGGAACGCCGCATTCGCTCCCTGATTCGCTGGAATGCGCTGGCCATGGTGCAGCGGGCCAACCTCTCTGACGATGAGCTAGGGGGTCACATTTCCAGCTTTGCGTCATCGGCCACCCTGTATGATGTGGGCTTCAACCACTTCTTCCGCGCCGCCAATGAAGCCTTCGGCGGTGACCTGATTTTCTATCAGGGCCATTCCGCTCCGGGTATTTATGCCCGGGCCTTCCTGGAAGGGCGAATTCAGGAAAAGCAGATCGAGAATTTCCGCCGTGAAGTCAGCCGCGAGGGTCTGTCCTCCTATCCTCATCCCTGGCTGATGCCCAACTTCTGGCAATTCCCCACGGTGTCCATGGGGCTGGGCCCGATTCAGGCCATCTATCAGGCCCACTTCATGAAGTACCTGCAGAACCGCGAGTTGATCAAGAAAGACGACCGCAAAGTGTGGGCGTTCCTGGGGGACGGCGAAACCGATGAACCGGAATCCCTGGGCTGTATCTCGCTGGCCGGGCGCGAGAAGCTGGATAACCTGGTGTTTGTGGTGAACTGTAACCTGCAGCGCCTGGACGGTCCGGTGCGCGGCAACGGCAAAATCATCCAGGAGCTGGAAGGGGTGTTTCGCGGTGCCGGCTGGAACGTGATCAAAGTGATCTGGGGTCGACGTTGGGACCCGCTGCTGGCCCGTGACAGTGAAGGCGTGTTGCGCAAGCGCATGGAAGAATGCGTGGATGGCGAATACCAGAGTTTCAAAAACCACGGTGGCGCCTATACCCGCGAACACTTCTTCAACAAGTATCCGGAGCTGGAAGCCCTGGTGGCGCACATGTCCGATGAGGAGATCTATCACCTCAACCGGGGTGGCCATGATCCGTTCAAGGTGTTTGCCGCCTATCACGCGGCCATGAACCACAAGGGACAACCCACGGTGATCCTGGCGAAGACCGTGAAAGGGTATGGCATGGGCAGTGGCGAGGCCGCCAACAAAACCCACCAGATGAAGACTCTGGATATGGAAAGCCTGAAGGCTTTTCGCAATCGGTTTGATATGCCCTTCAACGATGAAGAGCTGAAGAAGATTCCGTTCTATCGACCGGCGGATGACAGTAACGAGATGCGTTACCTGCATGAACGCCGCAACGCACTGGGTGGATATCTGCCTTCCCGCCGCACCGAGAGTGAGAAACTGGAAGTGCCGGAACTGGGTGTGTTCGGGCCCTTGCTGGAAGGCTCTGGTGGTCGCGAGATGTCCACCACCATGGCGCTGGTGCGCATGATGAACTCTCTGATCAAGCAAAAGTCCATCGGCGAGCGGGTAGTGCCCATCGTGCCGGACGAAGCCCGCACGTTCGGCATGGAAGGCATGTTCCGCCAGTTGGGTATCTATTCTGCGGTGGGGCAGCTGTACAAGCCGGAAGATTCCGAGCAGGTGATGTACTACCGGGAGGACATCAAAGGGCGAATCCTGGAGGAAGGCATCAACGAAGCCGGTGCCATGTCCGCCTGGATTGCGGCGGCCACCTCCTACTCCGTCAACAATCACCCCATGATCCCCTTCTATATTTTCTATTCCATGTTCGGGTTCCAGCGCATCGGCGACCTGGCCTGGGCGGCGGGGGATGCACAGGCGCGGGGCTTCCTGATCGGGGCAACGGCCGGTCGTACCACTCTGAATGGGGAAGGTCTGCAACATCAGGATGGCCACAGCCATGTGCTGGCGTCCACCATACCCAACTGTGTGGCCTATGACGTGGCCTACGCCTATGAATTGGCCGTGGTGCTGCACGACGGTCTGCGCCGGATGTATCAGGAACAGGAAAACGTGTTCTATTACATCACGGTGGAAAATGAAAACTACGAACACCCGGCCATGCCGGCGGGCGCCGAAAAAGGCATCCTCAAAGGCATGTACCTGCTGAAGGAAGGGGACGACAACAACAAACTGCGGGTGCAGTTGTTGGGCAGTGGCTCCATCCTGCGGGAAGTGGAAGCGGCGGCGGAGATCCTGCAGGACGTCTATGGCGTCACCTCGGATATCTGGAGCGTCACCAGCTTCACCCAGTTGCGCAACGAAGGCCTGGAGAAACAGCGCTGGAATATGCTGCATCCGGAAGAGGAACCCAAGGTGCCCTATGTGACCAAGGCCCTGCGGGCCCGCAAGGCACCGGTGGTGGCGGCGTCGGATTACATCAAAACCCACGCTGACCAGATTCGTCCTTTCGTGCGCAATCACTACACGGCGCTGGGCACGGATGGCTATGGTCGCAGTGATTCCCGGGAACAACTGCGCCACTTCTTCGAAGTGGATCGTTACTTCATCACGGTGGCGGCGTTGAGCTCACTGGCGGATAAAGGCCTGTTGGGCCGCAGCAAGGTGGCGGACGCCTTGCGCCGGTTTAACATCAGTGCAGACAAACCCTACCCACCCAGTGTGTGATCGAGGAGAACGAACGTGGCAGTGAAAGACGTGTTTGTGCCCGATCTGGGCGGTACAGATGGGGTGGACGTAATTGAGTTAACCGTAAAACCCGGTGACCGGGTGGAGAAAGAAGATACCTTGTTGGTGCTGGAATCCGACAAGGCTACGGTGGAAGTGCCGTCTCCCTTCAGCGGGGTGCTGGCCTCCTTCGAGGTATCTCAAGGTCAGACGGTGAAAGAAGGCGATCTGCTGGCCAAAATGGACGTGGAGGAAGCGGGAGCGGCTGCCCCCAAAGCGGAACCAAAAGCCGAGCCACCCGCCGCCGAGGCACCACAACCGGAGCCCGGCAAGGCGGAAGCGGCCGCGGCCAGTAGCAGTCAGGTGGAAACCGTTACGGTGCCGGATATCGGCGGTGCGGATGGGGTGGACGTCATTGAGGTTTCGGTGCAGGAGGGCGACCTACTGGAGCCGGAGCAGACCATGGTGGTGCTGGAATCCGATAAAGCCACTATGGAAGTGCCTTGTCCCAAGGCGGGAACCGTGCGTAAGGTGTTGCTGAAAGTGGGTGACAAGGTGGCCCAGGGCACTCCGGTGCTGGAATTGTTGGTGGTGGGTGAAGCTGCGCCTGCCAAGGCGGCCGGTGCTCCGGCAGCCCAGTCAACAGCGGGCGCAGCATCGACTTCTGCGCAGGCTTCTGAAGCGGCGGCTGCACCGGCGGCGAAGCCGGCCTCCGCTGCTGCACCGGCTTCCGGCCCCAGCAAGCGGGTCCATGCGGGGCCGGCGGTACGTCGGTTGGCACGGGAATTGGGTGTGGACCTGGCGGCGGTCAAAGCCAGTGGTCCCCGGGCCCGTATTCTCAAGGAAGACGTCCATGAGTATGTGAAAGGGCGTCTGCAGGGCAAGTCCGAAACGGCTGTGGCTGCGGGCTCCGGATTGCCGCCCTTGCCGGAGATGGATTTCTCCAAATGGGGTGAAGTGGAAAGTGTGGAGTTGAGCAAGATCAATAAAGCCAGTGCCGCCAACCTGCATCGCTCCTGGGTGCATATCCCCCATGTCACTCAGTTTGATGAGGCGGATATCACCAGTCTGGAGGCGTTCCGCAAATCGGAAACCGCGGCGTTGAAAGAGCAGGGTGTCAAGCTCACCATCCTGGCATTCATGGTGAAAGCCTGCGCCAAGGCATTGCAGGAATTCCCCCGCTTCAACAGTTCGCTGAATCCGGGAGGTACGCACCTGGTGTTCAAGCGCTACATCAACATTGGTATTGCAGTGGACACGCCCAACGGATTGGTGGTGCCGGTGATCAAGGACGCCGATAAAAAGTCGGTGAAGGAGATCGCCCAGGACATGCAGGTACTGAGCGAAAAGGCACGAGCCAAAAAACTGTCCCCCGGGGATATGCAGGGTGGCTGTTTCTCAATCTCGTCTTTGGGGGGGATTGGTGGCACCGCGTTCACGCCCATTGTGAATTGGCCTGAGGTGGCGATACTGGGCTTGTCCCGATCGCAAATGAAGCCGGTTTATAATGGTAAGGATTTTGATCCGCGGTTGATGCTGCCGTTGTCGCTGTCTTACGATCACCGGGTGATTGATGGGGCGGATGCGGCGCGCTTCACCACCTATCTTTCCAGTCTGTTAACGGACATCCGGCGCTTGCTGTTGTAGGCTCCCTGCCGTTCGTGAATGAAAATCCATTGCTGTCGTCAGGCGGCAATGGATTTTTTATTGGGGTCAAATTTTTCGCAGCAGCGGGTGAACTCGTCCCGTTCCTTGAAGCTGATGGGACGATCCATAAAGCAGCGTTGCCAGATGTCGGTGAGCTTGTTGGCGGAGGTCTGTTCATTCAGCTTCATGCCTTTGTGGCGGTACACCATCCAGGCGATGGCCGTGGCGTAACGCAAGTTGGTGACCAGCTCAGAGTGGGGTGATTTGGGAAACTCATGTTGGGACGCCATGCCGCGTACCTGGCTGGCAAGATCCGGGTCCATGGCCAGGTAATGATCCCACACATTGTGATGCATGGTTTCCGTGATGCCGTACAGACCGATGCCGCCTTCTCTTTGCAGGTGATGGCCCATCTCGGATTGGTGGCAAGCGGTGGCCAGCAACAGTTGCTCTGCTTTGGGGGATTCCACACCCAACTGTTTCAGCGTGGGTTGGACCACATACTCTAGAAATTCGCGACAGTTAATGCCCATGTCGATACTCCTGTCAAAAATACTGCCTGTACCGGAGTGAAGCAAAGAACCTGCCAGCCGGGGTTGTCCTGTTTCGCCGACTCCTGATATTAAGATCGGCCTGAAACAGGAATGTTTCAATGAAATATCGGTTGAATAATGTAGCGTTTAGTAATGAAGGGATATAAGTCGTTTGGGAAAAATTGCCGCGAATTGTCAGAAACTGTCTTTTAAATGAAGGACTTTTCCAACCTGTTAAGGCTGGTTTGGTAAAGTACGAAGCGTTACTAAGATCTCGGCTGTTCTTTTTGCCTCCAGCAAATGGTGATTTGGAATATTCCTGATCGGTGCTTTATCACAGCCGTGTGCGGTAGCGGCACCATTTTTTATTGAGCTTGGTTCTGAAAGCCGCATTGCTAATGAATAATTGGCTTAAGCGATTGGATGAGAATGCAACTGAGCGCTGTTGCAATATGCGAAAACTGTTAAAGATCCCAACACTGCAAGGCAGATTGCAACCGTTCCATGCCGCTTGGTGTCGTTAATCCCACCCGGATTTTGTTCCAATGTGGGAAGTGCCGCAAAAGAATGCCCCGGCCTGCGCAATGGTTAAACAAAGCGGTTGCGCTTGCGGAAGGAAGCCGCAATGTGCAGAACAATGCGGTGGATTGCACGCTGGCGGATTGCACATGTTCCTGGAGCAGTTGATGCAGTTGTGTTTGCTGTTTTTGCAGCTGCTCTCGAGTGCTCTGTTGCCATTCAATGTCCTGCAGCGCTTGTTCACCGATCCAGGCGGCGGGATGACTGACGGCCCAGGGCCCCAGTTTAGGTTGCAGGCGGGCACGAATGGCGTCACTGCAATAAACAAACCCCAAGCGCACACCCGCCAGGCCAAAAAATTTCCCCAGTGATCTCAATACCACCAGGCTGTCCGGCAGGTTGTGGTTTTGATGGAATACCGAAGTCTGTGGGATCGGGTCCACAAAGGCTTCGTCCAGAATCAGATGACCCTGCAGGGTGGCAAGGTGGTCCGCCAGGCGCAGAAGGGTTTCACCGTCCGCAGTATGGGCGGTGGGGTTGTTGGGATTGATCACCACCACGCAGTCCCCTTGCTGCGGAGTAATGTTGTCCAGCGTTTCATACGTCAACATCCGGTGCTGGTATTGCTGCCACCAATATTGATGCTCTTCATAACCCTCCTGTGGCAGCCAAACCCGCTCTGCATTCAAAACGGAAGGCAGGGTTTGAATGGCCCACTGACTGCCGGGCACCGCAAACACCGGCGCTCCATAATAGTCGCCGGCAACCGCTTCCAGTTGTGCGTAGCTGTCCGGTAGGCGTTGCCAGACATGATCGGGGAGGCTGGGCACCGGCCAGCTGATGGGGTTGATGCCGGTGGAAAGGTCCAGCCAGTCGTTCAGGGGTATCTTGAACTGCTCGGCTGCCGCCAGCAGGCGGCCGCCATGGAGTGGTGCTGCGCTCATAAGAGCCACCCCGACGGCAATACCAGCCAGGCCAGCCACAGTGCAGCGAGTAGGATTATCAGGCTGCGATCCAACAGTTGCAGGGCGGCAGGGATGTGGCGGGGTTGGGAAGTGTCTTCGCCGCCAAAATACGGTTTTTGCAGCAGTCGCCCGTGGTAGTGGGCTGGCCCGCCCAGCTTGACATTGAGGGCGCCGGCCCCTGAGCACATCACCGGTCCGCCGTTGGGGCTGCTGAGGGACGCAGACTCCTGATGCCAGCTACGCCAGGCCCGCTGCCGATCGCCCGCCAGGGCGTAGCATAGGGCGCAGAGGCGGGCCGGCAGGTAATTCAGCAGGTCGTCCAGTTTTGCCGCTGCCCAGCCGAAATGCAGATAGCGTTCGTTGCGGTAGCCCCACATGGCATCCAGGGTGTTTGCCAGGCGATACAGCACGGCCCCGGCCCCGCCGAACAACAGGAACCAGAACAGTGCACCATAAATACTGTCGTTACCGTTCTCGAGCAGGGACTCCACGGTGGCGCGGGTGCAGCCGGCGGCGTCCAGTGGCCCGGTGTCCCGGCTCACGATCATGCTGGTATGGTGGCGAGCCTGCTCCAGGTTTTCCCCGCGCAAGGCCTGAAATACCCTCAGCCCGTGTTCAGCCAGGCTTTTGCGGCCAATGCAGAGATAGAGCAGGCCGATGTCCAGCGCCCATGCCCACCAGGATGTGCCCAGTCCATGGCTGACGATGGCAACCAGCAGGGGTAAGGGCAGCACCGCCACCAGCCAGGCGCACAGGCCCCTGGCTCGAGTGCGTGCGGGGGAATCAGGGCGATTGCAGCGGGTTTCCAGCGCTGTGGCCAGACGGCCGAAACCCACCAGGGGGTGAAAGCGCGTGGGTTCACCCAGGATCTGGTCCAAACCCAGTGCAATCAGAATTTTAATCACTACAATAGGCACGTTTTTCAGCCTGCCGGAAAAAGGAAGCGATTGTAGCATGACGGCCAACACTTTGATGGTGCAGGGCACCACCTCCGACGCCGGAAAATCCACCCTGGTGGCCGCACTGTGCCGGGTGTTCGCCCGCCGCGGGGTGCGCGTGGTGCCGTTCAAACCCCAGAATATGGCGCTCAACAGCGCGGTCACCGCGGACGGTGGTGAGATCGGCCGGGCCCAGGCCCTGCAGGCGGCGGCTGCCGGACTGGAGCCGGTGGTGGACATGAACCCGGTCTTGTTGAAGCCCACCACCGACATCGGGGCCCAGGTGATCATCCACGGCAAAGCCCGGCACCAGATGAATGCGGTGGAATATCACGAGTACAAGACCCTGGCCATGAATGCGGTGCTGGAAAGCCATCAGCGGCTGCAACAGCAATATGAACTGATTCTGGTGGAAGGGGCTGGCAGCCCGGCGGAAATCAACCTGCGGGACCGGGACATCGCCAATATGGGCTTTGCCGAAGCGGTGGATTGCCCGGTGATTCTGATCGCCGATATCGATAAGGGCGGCGTGTTTGCCCATCTGGTGGGCACGCTAGCCCTGCTCAGCCAATCGGAACAGGCCCGGGTGAAGGGCTTTGTCATCAATCGCTTTCGGGGTGATATCGCCCTGCTGCAACCGGGCCTGGATTGGTTGCAGCAATACACCGGCAAACCGGTGCTGGGGGTGTTGCCCTATTTGCACGGTCTCCACATCGACGGGGAAGACGGCATCAACCCAGTGGATGAGAGCCACAAGCACGAGCAGTCCCTGAAGGTGGTGGTGCCGGTGTTACCGCGCATCAGTAACCATACGGATTTTGACCCCCTGCGTTTGCATCCCCAGGTGGCGTTTCATTACCTTCGTGCCGGTGAGCCGATGCCGGCGGCGGACCTGATCATCCTGCCCGGCAGCAAAAACACCATTGCCGACCTGCGTTGGCTTAAGCAACAGGGGTGGGATGCGGCACTGGAAAGGCACCTGCGTTACGGCGGAAAACTGCTGGGCATTTGCGGCGGCTTTCAAATGCTGGGACAACGGCTGGTGGACGATCTGGGCATCGAAGGTCGGCCTGCTGAGGAGGCGGGGCTGGGTTGGCTGCCGATGGAAACCCACCTTTTGCCGGAGAAACAACTGAAGCGCCGTGAGGGTATTCTGCTAACTGGCAACAGCCCTTTAACCGGCAACGTCCCTTGCAGCGGTTATGAAATCCACGCTGGCGTGTCCACTGGCCCTGCCCTGGAGCAACCTCTGGTGCGCTTTGGCAACGGTGACCTGGATGGCGCCCGTTCCCAGGACGGCAATGTGATGGGCACCTATCTACACGGGATTTTTGACACTGAGGCCGCCCTGCAGAGCCTGTTGCAATGGGCGGGCATGACTCAGGCGGAACGCTTTGATTACAACCTGGAGCGGGAGCGTCAGATTGACCGGCTGGCGGACGCGGCGGAGCAGAACCTGGATATGGCGTGCCTTCAGGGATTGATCTGAGTTCGTCAGGCCACAGCCAGGGCGATGCCCAGCAGTGCGACGGCTTCCAGAATCTCCACACAGGCGCCGGCGGTATCACCGGTGGTGCCACCGATGCGCTGCATCATCAAGCGGCGCAGCCAGCCAAACACGGCGCCTACAAGCAACAGAGCGAGCAGCGCGCTGAGGTCCATCAACCACCACCACATCAGGGCCAATAGTGCGGCTTGAAGATAGCTGGTGGCGCTATCCAGTCCATCCCTGAAGGGCGTGGCCAAACCGGCTTCCCGCACATAGGGAGTGTGCAGAAACAGGATTGGCATCAGGCTGCGTGCCAGGGATGGCGCCAGTAATAGCAAGGCCGGGGCGGTGGCAACCAGTTGTTGCAGGCAGGCAAACTTCACCAGCAACACCAGCACCATGCTGGCCACCCCCGCCGGGCCACTGCGCGGGTCCTTCATGATGGCCAGGGTCCGCTCCCGGTCGCCGCCTGCCAGCCAGGCGTCCGCGCCGTCTGCCAACCCATCCAGATGCAACGCCCCGGTGACCAGAACCCACACGCACAGCAATACGGCGGCGGCAATGGCGGGGTTCAGCAGGGGGGCAATCCACAGCAGGATGGCCTGGCTCAGCCAGAGTATCGCGCCAATGACCAGGCCCACCACGCCATACCAGTAAATCGATGCTTTCAGGTCCCCCTCGTTGTAATCCACGTGGCGCACCGGCAGACGGGTGAGGAACGCCAGGGCAATCTTCAACGGGTTCATGGGGTACCGGTGAAACGGTTGATGAAGCTGAGGGCCGCGTTGTAGTGGCCGTTGTCTTCCAGATAAATTTTGAAGCGGGTCAGGCCGGCGTACGGTACGTCCACGCGGAAGCTGTCCTGGGGTGTCAGGTGGATAAAGTGGGACAGGGCCGAGCGGATCACACCGCCGTGAACCACCAGCAGAAGATGCTCGCCCGGAGGTGAGGCCAAAATCCGGTGGTCAAGACAGTTGGCCACCCGCGCGCTGAAATCCGTGAACAGTTCACCCCCGGGCGGGGTATGTTGAGTGGGGTCCTCCCATAGCCGTTGCAGCAACTCCGGGTGTTGCGCCCAGGCCTGTGTGGGCGTCAACCCTTCCAGCTCGCCAAAACACAGTTCCCGCAGGTCTTGCTCCACTGTCAAGGGCAGATCCTGGGAGTGTGCCAGCGTGGTGGCAAACGCCTGGCAGCGCTGCATGGGGGAGCTGATGATGGCGTCCCAGCGGGTGCCACTGGCCATGGCCTGGCCGGTGGCGTGGTGCATATGTTGCCAGCCGGCGGCGGACAAAGGGTCATCGATTGAGCCGCGATAGCGCACCCCCCCTTCCGGCTCGCCGTGGCGGATCAGGTCCAGGGTGATTTTGCGCTGTTCTGTGGGGGAGCCAAACATCATCCGTTCTCCAGTTTTTCCGACACCGCGGCTTCCGCAAAGGTGGCCATTTGATTGTGCAGCGCACAGGCCAGGCGCAGCAGAGGCACCACCATGGCGGCACCGCTGCCTTCTCCCAGGCGCAGGTTCAGGTCCACAATGGGCTCCACGCCCAGTTGTTCAATGACCTTTTGATGGCCCGGCTCTGCAGAGCAATGGCTGAAGAAGAGGTAGGGGCGGATGGAGGGGTTCAACTGCAAGGCAATGGCGGCGGCGGCGGTGCAGATAAAGCCGTCCACGACGACCGCAATGCTCTGTTGGGCGGCCGCGATGTAGGCACCGGTCAAGGCTGTGATTTCGAAGCCCCCCAGAATGCGGGAAATGGACCCGGCGTCAGCCAAGCTGTTGTTATGGAGATCCAGGGCATGCTGAATCACCCGGATTTTGTGCTGTACGCCTTGTTGGTTCAGGCCGGTGCCGGGCCCGGTGATGTCGCCTACTGCCAGGTTCAGCAGTCGTGCCAGCAAGGCGGTGGCAGCAGTGGTGTTGCCGATACCCATTTCACCACCGATATAGAGCTTAACTCCCCGCTCAGAGGCCCGTTGCACGGATTCCCGCCCCAGGCTCAGGGCTTGTTGCCATTGTGCCTCGGTCATGGCCGCCTGGTGGCGGAAATTGGCGGTTTGCGGGGCGATGGATGCGTGCACCACACCCGGTAACTGATTGGGATCGGCGTGGGTGCCGGTGTTGATCACTTCCAGGGTGGCGTCCAGTTCCCGGGCCAGCACGCTGATGGCAGCGCCACCGCGGATAAAGTTACGCTGCATCTCCACCGTCACGGCTTGGGGAAAGGCGGATACCCCTTCCTCCACAATGCCGTGATCACCGGCAAACACGGCGATGTGCACCTGCTCCAGGCTGGGCTTGACCTGACTCTGAATGGCCGCCAACTGGATAGCGATCTGCTCCAGCCGGCCCAGGGCCCCCGGTGGCTTGGTGAGCTGGTTTTGGCGTTCGCTGGCGGCGGCTTCTACGCTGACGCTGGGGCGCGCAGCGGGCTCAGTCCACCAGGCTGGATCAAGGGCGGTCGAAGTGGTCTCAGTCATGTGTTCTGTGTCGGTATGGGTTGGGTCGGTTTAAGTTGTAAGGGGAGGCCAGCCACCACCAGGGTGACCTGATCTGCCAGGGCGGCCAGAGCCTGATGTAGCCAGCCACTCTCATCCACAAAGCGGCGGCTGAGCTCGCCCATGGGCACCACACCCAGTCCGGTCTCATTGCTCACCATAATCACATCGCTCTGCAATTGGGGCAGCAGGTCCAACAGGGCCTGCTTTTCGGGGGCGAAATGGTGGCCCTCTTCCAGGCAGAGGAGGTTGGAGACCCACAGGGTCAGGCAGTCGATCAGGATCAGGCTTCCCTTTGCATCCACCTGCTTCAGGCTCTGCGCCAGGGCAATGGGCTGTTCCAGGGTGGTCCAGTGCGGTGGGCGGCGGCGCTGGTGGTGATCAATGCGCGCGGCCATTTCCCCGTCCAGATTCTGGGCAGTGGCCACGTAGATCACGGCTTTATTGCTGGCCAGCGCCCGCTGTTCCGCCAGTTGGCTTTTACCGGAGCGGGCCCCACCGAGGATCAGTTCAATCATGATTCAAAGCGTTTGCGGTTCCACATGATTTCTTCGCCGCCGTTGGCCCGGGCCAGAACCCGTGCCGCCACGAACAGAAAATCGGAGAGCCGGTTCAGGTATTTCAAGCCCCAGTCATTGATGCTTTCCTGCTTGGACAAGGTCAGCACCCGGCGCTCGGCGCGGCGGCACACGGTCCTGGCCAGGTGGCAGGTGGTGGCGGCCCGGTTGCCGCCGGGCAGGATGAATTCCTTCAGGTAGGGCAGGTCCGCGTTCATGGCGTCGATGTGTTGCTCCAGCCGCTGCACAAAGGCTTCGGTCAACACCGTATGCCCGGGTACACACAGCTCCGCCCCCAGATCAAACAGGTCGTGCTGGATTTCGAATAACCAGTCCCGCAGCGGCGCGCTGACTTCGGCCTCAGACAGCACCATCCCAATAACCGAATTCAGTTCGTCTGTGGTGCCATAGGCTTCCACCCGCAGGCTGTCTTTATCCACACGGCTACCGTCTCCCAGCCCCGTGCTGCCCTGGTCTCCGGTGCGGGTATATATCTTGGAAAGTCGGTTGCCCATAGAACTTACTCCTTTTGGCTATAGATTATGGATTGATCGGCTACTGGGTGAGCAATTTATGTGGAATTGCGGGCTTCTTTTGTATCAAAAGTCACAGAATCGGGCTGCAATTTACGACTAAGCTTTACAAGGGTCAAGTCGACGGAGACGCGATTTGGCCTGAAATTGCCACGCAGTAGTGAGAGACGGAGGGCTGCATGAGTAGGGTGAATGTTGATGTTGAGTTACTTCGAGAATTGCTGAATGCAGCGTCCCGTACAGCCCTGACCCACCGTGGCAGTGAGCATGAGTGCTATGTTCTGGGGCAACTTGAAGCCACAGCCAATATGGCGTATGTGCTCTGCGCCGGCTCTGACAACGAAGAATTGGAGCTGTTGTGTCAGCAACTGGCCCTGGATGCGTTGAACCGGCACTCAGAACTCAGTTGCACCGCCGGCACCGTCACCCGCAAAGTGGACAAAAGCCTCAGTACAACTGCCTGACCTGCTTGTAAATCTGCTCGTTGAGCGGGCAGTGGATGCCTTGTCGCTGCGCTTCCTGCAGCAGGAATCCGGTTATACAGTCTATTTCCGTCTCCCGATGATTGCGCACATCCTGCAGCATGGATGAAATATTGCCAGCGGTTCTGGTCGCAACGGTTCTGACCAGCGCGAACAAGTCCTGGACCGGTTTCTCGATGCCATTCAGCTCACATACCCGCACCATTACGGTTGCTACTTCCTCACAGATTGTTTCCATTTGCGCGAGAGCCGTGGGATTGTCCAGCAAGTCACCATTGGGGCAATCGTAGAGCGCCGTCAGCGGGTTGATGGCGCAATTGATGGCGAGCTTTTGCCAAAGCCGGGCCTGAATGTTCGAGTCCGCCTCGAGGGTCAGTGGCAGGCCCGACCATTGTCGACAGAGGGCCAGTGCCGCAGAGTGTTGTGCCGGGTGGAGGGCGCCGAAGTGGGTGGCGCCGGAGCCGGCGTGCCTGATCTGGCGGGGTGTGGGGCGATTGGCGCCTTCGGTGGTGGTGCCCAGCAGCAGGGTGCCGTCGGGAAACGCCTGCTCGGCTGCCCCCCAGGCTCCCATACCATTCTGCAGGAAGACGATGGTTGCTCTCGGGGCCAGTCGCGCTTGAATAGACTGCAGGGCCACCTGGGTCTGGTGGGCCTTGACCGTGACCAGCAGTTGCTGAATGGGCGCATGCGCCGGCGCGGTGGTAAAGGCATGCTGGAAACAGGCGTCTGCCTCAATCCGTTCAATGGTGCAGGCGACGGCCTGCCCGCCGCGACCGATCAGGTACACCGGGAAACCAGCCTGCTGCAGATAGCAGGCGAACAGGGAGCCCATGGCACCGGGCCCCAGGACATACCAGGGTTCAGTCATACACGTGTGGTCAGTTGGATTTTGCGGTGCGCCAGCGAATGACCATCAGGCGCCCGGTGTCCCGGGCATTGGGGATTTGCTGTTGGGTGATCGCCAGCATTTTGTCGGCGGAGGGAAACCCGGTTTCCTCATCCGCGGCAGACATGCACATGGCGGCCCGAATGTTGACAAAGCCCTTGGAGGTCTTCACGGCCTTTACGTTCAACGCGTCGTATATCCGGCGATAGGTGACGGCGTTAGCCTGCATGATATCAGGTTGGTGGGTGACGACGACAAATTGTTCGTTGGAAAGCCGGGACACCACGTCCAGGGGGCGCACCAGCTGGCGCAGCCGCCGGGCAGTGCTGACGACGATCTCCCGCATGATCTTCTTGCCGTGGGTGCCCATCAATTCCTTATAGTTATCCAGGTTGATTACCATGACGCAGGCAGCGCCCTGGCGGGATTCGGCGTGTTTGATGGTGGCGGTGAGACGCTCAATGGCGAAGTGTCCGTTCCCCAGGCCGGTGAGCGGGTCCACCAGCGAGTGCTTCTTGAAGCGCTGGTTGGATTCCACCAGCAACTGGTTCTCCTGCAGCAGCCGGTTCTGCAGGCAGGACAGGCGGTCAGCGGCATAGATTCTGGGCAGCAATTGCTGGTTCATGACGGACTTGTTGATGAAGTCGTCCACCCCCTGGTCGAAGGCCTGGCGCAGGGCCTGATCCCCTTCCTTGGCAGTGAGCAGCATGATGTAGGTGAAGTGATTGGTGGCTTCGTCCAGTTGGCGTACCCGCCCGGCCAGCTCCAGACCGTCCATTTCCGGCATCAGCCAGTCAGCAATCAAGACGTTGACCGGGCGGGATTCCAGCATGGCCAGGCCTTGTTGGGCGCTGCTGGCGGTGCGAATGTCCCTAAAACCGGCGGCTTTCAGTGTGCGACCAATGACGGCACCGGAAAACTTGGCATCGTCCACAATCATGATGGGCAGATCAGCGTTCGGCATAGGAACCTATTTCATTCCGGCTTGTTATTATTCGTGGTCGGGCTTCTGAAGAATAAGTGTGGCCGAGAGTCTGAGATATGTCTAATTCCGCAATGCCGTTCAGTGAAATAGCCCACTGATTTATCGGATTTTTTTGGCTTGCCCGGTTTTTTTTGGTTAGCATGCGGGTGCAGTTTCCCTTGCAGCCGTCGGTAGACCCAGCGTTTATGAGCAACCACCTGAAATTTCACCACTCCTGGCGCGACAGCCTCTCTGTCGTGTTGCAGCCCCAGGTCTGGGTGATGCTGCTGCTGGGATTCTCCGCCGGCCTGCCGATCATGCTGATTTTTTCCTCACTCTCCATCTGGCTGCTGGAGGCGGGCATCCAGAAGTCCGAGGTCACCTATTTCAGTTGGGCCGCACTGGGTTACTCCTTCAAGTTTGTGTGGGCGCCATTGGTGGATCGGGTGCCGATTCCCTGGCTGACCCGGATGTTTGGTGCCCGCCGTTCCTGGATGTTGCTGGCCCAGTTCGGCATCATCGGCGCGATTCTGTTGATGGCGGTGACTGACCCGGCGCAAGGGCAGAGCGCGGTGCTGGTGATGGCCATGGCGGCGGTGCTGCTGGGATTCAGTTCCGCCACCCAGGACATCGTAATCGACGCCTATCGGATTGAGGTGGCGGACGCGGACATGCAGGCCATGATGTCTGCCACCTACATCGCCGGCTATCGGCTGGGCATGATCGTCACCGGCGCCGGGGCGCTGTACCTGGCGGCCTACTTTGGTACCACCCGGGAACACTATCTCTACGAGGCCTGGCGCATGACCCACCTGATCATCCCCCTGTTCATGCTGGTGGGGGTGGCGACGGCGTTCTGGATCAAGGAGCCTGCGGTGATCAAGCGGGATTATGACCGCTTCGCCAATTCTGACTACGTAAGACTATGTGCCCTGTTTGTGCTGGCGGCCACCGGTTTTGTGGCCACCTTTTTCTGGGGTGGGCAGGGCATTGCCCAGCTCAAAGCCTCAGTATCCGGGATGGACGGTCACCTCAGTGCTTTTTTGCTGGAAGTGCTTCGCTTCAGTGCGGCGGTCACCATTGCCTTCGGGCTCGCCCGGGGACTGGTGGCGCTGGGGGTGGCCAGCCGGGAGTTGGTGGCGGTCAGCTACCTGGAGCCCATCCGTAATTTCCTCTATACCTACGGCACTCGGACCACCGTTATTCTGCTGTGTCTGGTGAGCCTGTTTCGCATCTCGGATGTGGTGCTGGGGGTGATTTCCAACATCTTCTATACGGAGATGGGGTTTTCCAAAGAGGAGATCGCTACGGCGGTTAAACTGTTCGGCGTCTGGATGACGATTCTTGGGGGATTTCTGGGGGGCGTGCTCACCATGCGTTTTGGGGTGATGCTGATGCTGGCGGTCAGCGCCATTCTGGTGGTGGCCACTAATCTGTGCTTTATTCTGCTGGCCCAGACCGGCCACAATGTCTATGTCCTGTATGGGGTGGTATCGGCAGATAACCTGGCGGCCGGGATTGCCAGTGCTTCGTTCATCGCGTTCCTGTCGGCCTTGGTGAATGTGCGTTTCACCGCCATGCAATACGCCATTTTCAGCTCTCTGATGACGCTGATTCCCAAGCTCACGGCAGGTTATTCCGGTTCCATCGTGGAGGCCCTGGGCTATGTGCCGTTTTTCACCATTACCGGGTTGCTGGGGCTGCCGGTGTTGTTCTTCATCTATCTGGCAGCAAAACACCTGGCGCTGACTCAGACTGGCACTAACAATCCGGATTGATCCAATAGCGCCGGATCACCACAGATACTGGCGCAGGGATACCCGTTCGCCACAAAACTCCACGCCTTCCTGTTCCAGTTTTTGCTTCTGCAATTGCCATTGATCGCTGCCCACGAGGAAGGAGATTTTGCCCTGGCCGTTGATCACCCGGTGCCAGGGCAGGCTGCTGTTGGCGGGAAGCTGCTTAAGTACCGTGCCCACATAGCGGGCGTAGCCTGGCAGTCCGGCCCGCTCCGCCACACGTCCGTAGGTGCAGACCCGGCCCATGGGAATCGCCCCCACGACCTGAATAATGCTGTGTCTGGCTTCCTGGCGGGATGCGGCTGCATCGGTGGGAGTGGGTTTGCTCATAGAGAACGCCCATAAAAAAAGAGTGGCTCCACCTTACGGCGGAATTGCCACTCTTTTCAATGGAGGTGTTGAAATCTGCGCTTAACGCAGACCACCGTCCACATCAATCACCCGACCGGTGAAGTAATCGTTTTCGAAAATGAAGGTGGCTGCCTTGGCAATGTTGCTGGGCTCACCCAGGCGCTTCAGGGGCACCGCACCGATCAGACGGTCACGGGCTTCCGGTTTCATGGCCGCGATCATGTCGGTGTTGATGGTGCCGGGAGCGATGGCGCCGGTACGAATGTTGTAACGGGACAGTTCCTTGGCCCAGGATTCGGTCATGGCCACCACACCGGCTTTGGCTGCGGAGTAGTTGGTCTGGCCGAAGCTACCCTGACGGGCCAGGCTGGAGATGCTGACGATTACGCCTTCTTCCACACCCAGTTGGATCATCTTGGCGGCGGCTTCACGGGCGCACAGGAATACGCCGGTCAGGTTGACGTCAATGACCATCTGCCACTGTTGGGTGGACATCTTGGTGATCTCGCCGTCTTTGGCCTTCACCAGCAGACCGTCGCGGGTGATGCCGGCATTGTTGACCACGCCACTCAGGGTGCCGAAATCCGCCACCACATCTTCAAACAGCTTTTCAACTTCGGTGTCTTTGGCCACGTTGACGGCGTATCCCTTGGCTTTCACCCCTTGTTCTTCACACAGGGTTACGGTCTGAGCGATATCATCGGCATTCAAGTCCACAACCGCCACATTGGCGCCTTTCTGGGCGAATGCCAGAGCCATGCCCCGTCCCAAACCCCGTCCGGCACCGGTGATGACCACGACTTTGTCTTTTAAATCCATAACTACTAACCCTCTATATTTGGTCCGCTTTTAATACGCTGTAATAGTCGGCTTGACTTGCGAGTCGCGATTATTCCTGTTTTGGCACCGGATTTCCAGAGGGAGAGTGGCCAGGAGAGGGCTGTGGTCCGGCCGTCACGGGCTTGTTTGTGGCTTGGCATACGAGGGTAAGTGGGGTAATGTTTTCGCCGAAAACGCGCTGGTTGGATGGGGTGGATGAGCAAAAAGCGTCGCTTTTTCAACCAATTATAACGAATCGATAGGGATGGCAGGGACACAGATATGAAGCAGGTACTGAGCAGGTGGGTTGGGGTGATGAGCGTTGTCGGTCTGCTGTGTGCGCAGTCGTTGTTTGCCCAGGCACCGGGCCGGGAGGATATTGAGCGAATCAGCGTCACGGAGACGGTAGAGGCCATCAATCTGGAAACCCGGGAAGTGGTGTTGCGGGGCCCCGACGGCCATTTCAAACATCTGGTGGTGGGGGATCACGTCAAGCGCCTGAATGAGGTGGCGGTGGGTGATCAGGTCACGGTGGATTTTTTTGTGTCGGCGCTCTATGAAGTGCGCGCGCCTACCGAGGAAGAATTGAAACAGCCGTATGTGGAAATGAACCATACGGTAGAGGCGGAAGCGGAGGAATTGCCGGCCGGGGCAATGCTCAAACAGTACCGCTCCGTCTGCACCATCGTGGATCTGAATGCCGTCAATATGACCGGAACCCTGAAGGATGCCAACGGCAAGTACCGGGTGGTGGTGATCAAGAATCCGGAGAACATTACCAAGCTCAGAATTGGCCAGACGGTGGTGGTGACACACACCGAAGCTTATGCGGTGTCATTGGACAAACCCTCCAACTAGCCCTTAGCCCACCAACAAGCCGGCGGCGGTGTCCGTTTCCCGTCCGTTGTAATAGGCGCAAGGTGGCCGGAGCCTCAGAATGGGGTTCCGGCAAACAGGCGTATGACGTTCCCGAACTGGTTGTATTGGTAACCCAGCCCGACCCGGTTTACCTCAGTTACCCAAAGGTCGATGGGCTTGGGGGCGTACAATGAAATCCCCATTTCGTAGTTCAGGTCCCGGGCGGTGCGGTCCTTCCATTTTTCCACGTAGTCGATGCCGTTGTAACTCCAGGAAATGGAACTGTACAGGGTGGGTATGGCAATCCCTGCGTTAAGCGTGATGTACAGATTGGATTTGTAATCAAAACCGGACAACAGCTTTACATAATTGTCCTGCAGATCGCTGGAAAAGGTGCGATAACCCGCCAGGATAATTTTGTTCACCCACACATGCCGGTCGATTTCCCCTTTAGTGTAGTAGCGGGAGTGGAGGCCGACTGAATACACCTGGGCTTCCTCCTTGGTGGAGAAGTTTTTCGCATAGCCATAATCGATGTGGGGAATCAGCTCCCACCGATCGCTGGCCGCGTAGACTTTTTCCACTCCCGGAATCAGGGTGAGGGTACCGATGGAGTCCGGAATTTCCAACTCCTCAAGATTCTCACGCCCGTAATCAAAAAAACCGGCGGAGGTGGAGAATCGAATGCGAATGTCTTTTCGTTCCCGCCACTGGAACGTCATGGGCAGGTTGAACACGAGCAGCGAGGCGTCGGTGGCACCATACAAACCGCTGCCCATGTAGGCGGCAAAGGCGTAGTTGGCGGGTTCCTTTGGGGCCGGCTCCTCAGCCCGCACTGCAGTGCTTCCGATGCATCCCCACACCAGCGCGATGACTCCCCACTTGCTGACTGCCATACCCTATTCACGCCCCCGCAAAATTCTGCCGGCATGGTACCATTCGGAATGGTCACCTTAAAGTTCATTGACCACAGGCATCAACTCAGAAAAAGGGGGAATACATGGAAGCCGGCAAGCGCGCGCGGAGTGTTTTGCAGACCGTGTTCAGCGGGGTGCTCAGTACCCACTCGAAGAAATACACAGGGTATCCGTTTGGCTCGGTAGTGCCGTTCTGTCTGGACCAGAGCGGGCAGCCCCTGATCCTTATCAGCCGTCTGGCGCAACACACCCAGAACATCGCGGACAACCCCAAGGTGTCTCTCACGCTGCTGGATACCGAGGCTACCCGGGGAGACAGCCAGCAGGGAGACATTCAGCAGGTGGAGCGGCTGACCCTCATCGCCGACGCCAAGCGAGTGGACGACGCAGCCGAGGCGGCCGACCGTTACTATCGCTGCTTCCCCCAGGCACGGGGCTATCACGACGAGCTGGACTTTGACTTCTATCGCCTGAACCCGGTGCAGTTACGCTTTATTGAGGGTTTTGGCCAGGCCCGCTGGCTGTCGCCGGGGGATGTGGTGCAGCCCAGTCCGTTTTCTGCGGAACAATGGCTGCGCATTGTGGATCATATGAATGAGGATCACGGCGATGCTATCCAGCACTATTGCGCGTTGCGGCAGATACCCAATCCCGGAAACGATGCCATCATGGCGGGCATCGATGGGGAGGGCATGACCCTGTTGCTGAATAATCGCCTGCGTCGGGTTGATTTTGATCGAATCGTCACCACATCAGAAGAAGCCAGGGCGATTTTGGTGGAAATGGCCCGAACGCCGCTGAACGCGTAAACCCGCCAGGAAAGCATCTAGAGAAAGCACCTCAAGAAAGCACAACATCAGGTAGGACAATCATGGGATTCGGGCGCATATTTCTTTTTATCTTCATCTTCGCACTGTTGGAAGCCATCGTGCTGGGACAGGTGGCCCAGACCATCGGCTGGCCAGTGACCATTCTGCTGACGGTGCTCACGGCCATGATGGGCTCATTTCTCTTCCGCTGGCAGGGTGTCGAGACCTGGATTCGGCTCAACAGCCGCATGCAGCAGGGGGAAATGCCCGGTGTGGAGATGGTGGAGGGTGTCATGTTGCTGTTGGGCGGTGCCCTGCTGATTACCCCTGGATTCATCACCGACGCAATCGGTTTCCTGCTGTTGCTGCCCCAGAGTCGCCGCTGGATGGCGTCCTACATTGTGAAGAAGGGGGTAATGCAGGCCTTCAACCGGGGGCCGGGGCAGGGCAATGTCTGGGTCTACCAGCGTACCTGGCAATCCCGCAGCCCCGGGCAGACCTATGATGCCGAGCCCCCGGGATCAGGCCCTTCGGTTCGTGAAGATCGTCAAGGCCATTTCATAATTGAGGGCGAAGTGGAAAAAAAAGACGACACCCCCCCGCGCTAGCCGCCCCTGCTGAAAAAAACCTGCAATCAACCCTTGAAATCATAGCCGGCAACCCCAGTTAAGGGGCATCCCCGGCAACGAGCCCAGAAAAGCGCAAAGGGCTCTTGACGGATGCATTCGCGACACTATTATTAGCACTCTGAGGTTGGGAGTGCTAATAATGGAAAGCGCTTCAAACGCACTAAGAAACTTGGCTTAAACAAGGCTAATTGGGAGATAGAAAACTCATGAAAATCCGTCCTTTGCATGATCGCGTCGTGATTCGTCGTGTTGAAGAGGAAACCAAAAGCGCTGGTGGTATCGTGCTGCCGGGTTCCGCTACTGAGAAACCTTCTCAAGGCGAAGTGTTGGCCGTAGGCCCCGGTCGCGTAACAGAAAATGGTGAAACCCGCCCTCTGGATGTCAAAGCCGGTGACAAGGTTATCTTCGGTCAGTACGCAGGCAGCACCGTTAAGATCGATGGCGAAGAGCTGTTGATCATGGGCGAAAGCGAGATCTTCGGCGTTCTGGAAGGCTAAGCCTCGAACCCGGTTTTGCTCGAATCCGCAATTAACGATTGAAGAAACTCAGGAATTCAAAAGGAAATTATCATGGCAGCTAAAGAAGTTAAATTCGGCGACAGCGCCCGCGCCAAAATGGTGAAAGGCGTTAACGTACTGGCAGACGCAGTTAAAGTAACCCTGGGCCCCAAAGGCCGTAACGTGGTTCTGGACAAAGCCTTCGGTGCTCCCACCATCACCAAAGACGGTGTGTCCGTAGCGAAGGAAATCGAACTGGAAGACAAGTTCGAGAATATGGGCGCCCAAATGGTCAAGGAAGTGGCCTCCCAGGCCAACGACGTAGCCGGTGACGGCACCACCACGGCAACCGTTCTGGCTCAGGCCATCGTGTCTGAAGGCCTGCGCGCGGTAGCCGCTGGTATGAACCCCATGGATCTGAAGCGTGGTATCGACAAGGCCACTGCAGCCGTTGTTGAACAGCTGCAAAGCATGTCCACCCCCTGTGAAGATTCCAAGGCGATCGCCCAGGTGGGTACGATCTCCGCCAACAGCGACGACACCGTGGGCACCATCATCGCTGAAGCGATGGAAAAAGTGGGTAAAGAAGGCGTTATCACTGTTGAAGAAGGTAGCGGCCTGGAAAACGAACTGGACGTGGTGGAAGGTATGCAGTTCGACCGCGGTTACCTGTCTCCTTACTTCATCAACGATCAGGAAAAAATGAGCGTGGAGCTGGAAAGCCCCTTCATCCTGCTGGTGGACAAGAAGATCTCCAACATCCGTGACCTGCTCCCCGTACTGGAGTCTGTCGCGAAAGCCGGTAAGCCTCTACTGATCATCGCCGAAGACGTCGAAGGCGAAGCATTGGCGACTCTGGTGGTGAACAACATGCGCGGCATCGTTAAAGTGGCTGCCGTTAAGGCGCCTGGCTTCGGCGATCGCCGTAAAGCCATGCTGCAGGACATCGCGATCCTGACCGGTGGTACTGTGATCTCTGAAGAAGTGGGTCTGTCTCTGGAAGGTGCGACTCTGGATGACCTGGGTACTGCCAAGAAAGTATCCATCACCAAAGAAAACACCACTGTGGTAGACGGCGCTGGTGATGAGTCTGAAATCCAGGCCCGTGTTAAGCAGATCCGTCAGCAGATCGAAGAAGCGACTTCCGATTACGACAAAGAAAAACTGCAGGAGCGCGTAGCCAAGCTGGCTGGCGGTGTTGCCGTAATCAAGGTTGGTGCTGCCACTGAAGTGGAAATGAAAGAGAAGAAAGCCCGCGTTGAAGATGCTCTGCACGCTACCCGTGCTGCAGTAGAAGAAGGCGTGGTACCTGGTGGTGGTGTGGCTCTGGTTCGCGCCCTGTCCAATATCGGAGAGTTGGTCGGTATTAACGATGACCAGACTGCCGGTATCCACCTGGCACTGCGTGCTATGGAAGCTCCGATTCGTCAAATCGCTTCCAACGCTGGTGCTGAGGCCTCTGTGGTGGTTGATAAAGTGAAGTCTGGCTCCGGCAACTTCGGTTTCGATGCTGCTACCGGTAATTACGGTGACATGATCGAGCTGGGTATCCTGGATCCTGCCAAAGTAACCCGTTCTGCACTGCAGGCGGCTGCTTCTGTAGCGGGCCTGATGATCACCACCGAAGCCATGGTTGCTGACCTGCCAGAAGAGAAAGGCGCTGGCGGCATGCCCGATATGGGTGGCATGGGCGGAATGGGTGGCATGGGCGGCATGATGTAAACTGCCCAGTTTCATCCCATAACGTCTCAAAAAGGCCCGCAAGCCCAGTGTTTGCGGGCTTTTTTTGTTTTTGGTTGTTTCAAATTGTCTCATGAAATTTCACTAAATCGCAGCTTTTTTGGGGGTTAATGAGGGGTATCGGGTTTTGGTAGGTGCTTAAATCTTTCCTGGAAAAATCGAAAATACCCCTCATAATACCCCTATGTGTACCCGGCGTGAGGTGAGTTATGGCATTGACGGCGATGGACGTGAAGCGGCTTTCCTGCCCAGAAGGCAAGAAGCAGATAAAGAAAAGTGACGGTAATGGCTTGTTTTTATTGGTAAAAGATAATGGGAGCAAGCTGTGGCGTATGCGGTATCGATATAATAATAAGCATCAAGAGCTTGCTTTAGGTTCTTACCCTACGATACCCCTAGTTGAAGCTAGAAATATGACTGCTCAGGCCCGTGCTCTATTAGTGCAGGGCATTAACCCCACCGATGAGCGACGTGCTAAAAAACGATCAGCAAAAGAACAAGGAAAGAATTTTGAAGAGGTTGCACTGGCTTGGTGGGAAAAGCAAAAGGGCCCTTGGTCGGAAGATTATGCAAAAAAGGTAAAACGTTGGATCACTGTCGATGCCAAACCTCTAGCAAAGCTACCCATAGATTCTATAGATCAAGCACATCTGACTGAACTGATGCTTTCGCTCGAAAAAGCTGGTAAGAGGCGTAGTGCAGGAAACGTCCTGTCTACAATCAGTCGTATCTTTTGTTATGCGCGGGGGCTCCGCTACGCTAGTAGTAATCCTGCTGAGGGGGTGGTTCTTCGCGATATTCTTGAGCCGATGCCTAAAGTGAAACACCGGGCAGCGATCACCAAGCCTTTGGAATTAGCCCAACTTATCCGTGATGTTGATACAACAGACTCTGGTAGTTACTGCACGGTTGAAGCCTTGAGGTTGATTCCTCGTTTATTTTTGCGGCCGAATGAAATAAGACTTCTTAAATGGGAATATATAGATTTTGACCTAAAGCGAATCGAAATCCCGGCTCACGTTATGAAGTGCGATCGGGAGCATCTTGTGCCAATGGCCGATCAGGTGGTCGATAGATTAAAAGCCATTAAGGAGGTAACCGGTTATTCTCCGTACGTATTCCCGAATGAGCGTAATAGCGATAAACCACTCAGTAAAAATGTCATGACGAACAGGTTGAGAGACTTGGGTTATGGCGCCGATGTGATGACGGCTCATGGGTTCCGCAGCACCGCGTCCACAATGTTACGTGAGATAGAATGGGACAAAAAAGAATGGGATAAGGATGTAATTGAAACGCAGTTGGCTCACCTAACTGGCACTGCTACTACAAGGGCATATGACCGTGCGGAATATTGGGGTGTGCGAATAAAAATGATGCAGGCATGGGCTGATTATTTGGATAATTTAGTTGCTTGAGAGTTTAATTGAGATCTGTAGTTTTAATATTTGCCTGTTCCCGATGATAGTGAATCTCGCTTTATTCTAAATGTTGTGAATGTGAGAGTTGCACTATTTATAATCAGCGGGTTGTCCAGAGCCAAGCAATGAGGGGTTTTGTAGTAGCTCAGACTTGATCTGACAGTTACCCGGTTTTTACCGGTGCCTGTCAGTTTAGATCTGAGCTAAATTCTTTTCAGCCCAAATCGATTTGCCTTCAAGCAAAGTTTCCATTGGCGTTTTGCCGCAGCATATCTTTCACTGATGAGTTCGCTCATTGTTGTAGTATTCCATCCACTCGTCCATATCTTTTTGTAACTCTTCCAGCGATGCGTAGAGCTTTTTACGAAAAGTAACCTGGTAAAACTCATTCAGAATGGTTTTGTGGAAACGCTCGCAAATACCGTTCGTCTGTGGCGACATGGCTTTCGTTTTACTGTGGTCGATATCATTAATCGCCAAGTAGAGCTGGTAATCATGCTGATCAATACGGCCACAATACTCGGTACCACGATCAGTAAGAATACGCAGCATGGGTAGTGCTTCCTGCTCAAAGAACGGCAAAACCTTGTCGTTCAGAGCGTCTGCCGCAGTGATTGGCGTCTTGGTTGTATAGAGCTTGCCAAACGCTACTTTACTGTACGTATCGACGAAGGTTTGCTGGTAAATACGACCAACTCCCTTGAGATTGCCTACGTAGAAAGTATCCTGAGAGCCCAGATAGCCGGGGTGTACAGTCTCAATTTCGCCGCAAGCTTCATCATCATGCTTCTTTTTCTCAAGCGCAGCGATCTGAGCATCACTGAAAATTACGCCGTCATTAGCAACTTTTTCTTCCAGTGCTTTCAGACGCTTTTTGAAGTTTTCCAAGTTATGACGCACCCAGATAGAGCGAATAGTATGGATCATGAGAGTTACCTTTTTGTTTTGATTTAAGATTCGACACCTTTATCAAAACGGGTAACTCTCTCTTTTTCAAGATGATGTGTCAGATCTGGTCTGAACTTCTACATTTCAGGCCAATACACAATAGGGATTTTATCTACACCTTCCAACATACCGTCTCCATCGGAATCAGAATTCGTGGGAACACTGTCTATACCAATGCTATATGTATATCAAGGCCTGCTTTGTTTCTCATAAAATTGGTATCCTCACACATGCTCAGGTACCAGAATTTATCTTGGTGATAGAACAGCTGGAATGCCTGCTTCCAAGTGTGTAATTGACTTGGCGGCTCAAAGAACACTTCCAAGAATACTTTCCTATCACAGTTCCAACCGACGTAACAATCTCTCTCGAACGTTAGTCTGGTGAAATCATGATTACGTTTCGCTTTGCCATACTGGGCAAATTCAGGCACCAATGTATTGAACGCCGTTATCAACTTTCGCTGATAAACATCGGAGACAAAGTGCTTACGTTTTCTATCCAGGGTCTCCCACTCGTCATAGGAAACAGAATCCAACTCCAAGCGACGCACTTGTTGATAACTTTGCGAGTCACCTATCGGCACAGTGCCACAAAAATAGCCATGGCCATCCTCATTCCAAGTCGCTTTCTTATAAGCTTCCACAGGAATATTCATACGATTTTCATCGTCACATTGATAATCATGGTATTGATTGTAATTAATACGTTGGCGAGCCATCACCGGCTTCCAAGCACCATTTAACTTATAACCAGAGCAAAGGTTGCTATATTCTGCCTTACCAAAAGTTACAGGATGCCAATCGACGAGCTGCTGCAACGTCCCATTGTGTCGATGCTCTTTCACCTCATGAGTTCCATAGATACGGTCAAACTCGTAGCGCGACGGCAGTTGCTCAAGACAGGCGAAGTAGCCCGGTTCTCCAGGCTCCTCTTCACGAATTGGGTCTTGGCAATCTTCAGTACATGGGATCGGTGGCGGTGGAGGCGGCACTGGCACCGGTATTGGTGCACCACAAGGACGAGGCGTCCCATCTGGGCAAGTCTCTTCTTGTTTACGCTCCTCTTCGTCTTCTCCACCGTCATCTTTATTCTTCTGCTGATCGATACCACCACCGGGATCCATCAAGTTAATCACAATTTCATCCAAATCCATTTCAAGAAGTGCTTTGATATCGACCTTCAACAGATCCGCTAATATCTTCAGCAATAGGCTCGGTGAAATCGATTTAACTGATGGCGCAATCACCGTAATATCGATACCCAAAGCCTCAAACTCTAAGATCGCGCGATAGAGGTCTAAGGAAATTTTTCCAGACATTGCATCCCAACCGCCCAACTCAATACTCGCCCCACCTTCCGCGGACGGGTTACGGAATCCAAGGTCGGTCCCTAAGTTCAGAGAGAGATCACCAAACAACATGCGTTTAGAACAATGATACAGAAAGTTGCCATCAGAAATTTTCTTCGACGGAGGCACTTCGAGAATGAGTCGGTTTTCCAACAGACGGATACCCAAAAGCCGCAAACTCGATTGGTTGTATGCCTGCAACGCATTGCCGTCAAGCGCTCCATCGCCTCTCGCATCAACTATGGACTTCAATAACTGATTGGTCCCCGCGCGGTAGGAGACAATCTTATCCTTCAAGCTAATCTTGCCTTCCAGATCATAATCCAGACGCTCAATCAGTTGGCGCTCGGAACGAATGGTAAATAGAATTTGCAGCAGTAACGCGCGAATCAACTTCTCCGGAGGGATTGAGGGACGACCATTTGGTGAATACATCCCCTCAAATTCAGGCTTCATATCCTTCAGCGCCCGGTCAACAACCTTACGCACCTTCCGGATCGGGTGTTGTTCTGGAATTCTTGATTCCAGGCTGACGTAGCTGAAAAGTGAAGACTGAGGATTGGATTCGCCGCGCATTTTTCTCTGCTCCTTATGTCGGATACAGCATTATGGAACCCAATTGTGTCCCAGTCTTTGAAATTGAGGGCGTTGCATACGCGACCCCCCATGCGTTATATTTGAACGATTATTCGCTTGGGCGCGGGCCAGCTATAAATGTTTGTGGTCTGTTTTATGGGTGATCTGCGGCTTTTGTGATTACAGATTTTTGAGCATAACCCAAAGATAAACGGTTTATGAATATTGGAAGAAGAGGATTTCTCTGGGCGCTGCTGTCGGTTGGCCTTTCTGCTTGTGCACCACCCGTTCCCCATAGAGTTTCTTCCGGTGGTATCGTAAGCCTGGATTGGGCATTGGCTGAAACGCTGATTGTGCTTGGGCATCCACCGGTTGGGGTGGTTGCCGCATCGGATTGGGATCGGTTTGTTATTGAGCCGCGATTGCCCTCAACCGTAGCGGATCTGGGCCTGCAGCAAGAACTGAATTTTGAATTGATTGCCGGTTTGCAGCCAGACCTTATTTTGATTTCGCCCTTTCTGGAACACCTTCAACCCCAGTTAACCCGAATTGCACAAACCTGGAATCTATCCGTCTACAGTGCAGGCGCCACCCCGCTGTCAAACCGCATGGATATTGCCAAAGAGCTCGCATTGTTCGTGGGTGAGAATTCCCAGGGGATGGCGTATCTGCTGGAATTCAGTCAATTCCTGGAGACTCAGAGGAAAAAAATAGCCGGGTTGAATAAACGCCCCATTGTGATTGTGAGCTTTGTGGATAATCGCCATGTGCGAATATACGGGGGCTCCAGTCTTTATGCAGAGGTGCTTGACTGTTTGGGTATAACCAATGGCTGGGATAAACCGGTGGGGTATTTTGGTTTCTCGACCATTGGTATCGAAAAGTTATCAACCCTGGGAGATGTTGAGTTTATAGCGGTTGAGCCTGTTCCGCAGGGCATTTCAAATGCGCTCGAGTCAAGTCCTATTTGGCAGAACCTGCCGTTTATCAAAACCAATCAGTGGGGCACGTTGGAACCCGTGTTTATGTATGGGGGGGTACCCTCCGCGAACAGAATGGTGCGGCTGTTGTCCTCCTACCTTGAGTCTAAATGGGCATGAAGCTGAGTGGTTTTCAGCTAAGTCCCCAATTGCTGTTTTATTTTACGCTGCCCTGGGTGCTTGGGTTAGCGCTAGTTCTGCTGGCTGAACCGGTAACGGCACTCTTCAGTACTCAAAATGAAGGCTACAACGTACAACGAACGGTACTTTTGTATGCCACATTGCCCCGCGTCGTCATGGCGTTGTTGTGCGGCGCCGGGTTGGCGGTATCAGGCGCCATTCTGCAACAGGTTTTGCGCAATCCGATTGCCTCACCCGATACCCTGGGTGTCAGTGCGGGAGCGCGGTTGGCGCTGGTGATTGTCAGTGTGTTTTTTCCTTCAGTACTCGGTATTGGCAGAGATGTTGTGGCGCTGCTGGGTGCAGCCTTTGCCACTACGCTGGTATTGTTGATTGCCCGTCAGCGGCAATTTTCTCCACTGTCTCTCATATTGGCCGGCCTGGTGGTCAGTCTGTATTGTGGTGCGTTGAGCACGGTCATGGTGTTGTTGAAGGATCGTTATCTCGTCAGTTTGTTTATTTGGGGCAGCGGCTCGTTAAGCCAGCAAAGTTGGCAACCGGCTATTGGTTTGGGTTGGCGTATTTTGCTGTTGATGATACCTGTCTTTTTACTGGTTCGTCCCATGTCTCTTATGGAATTAGGCGATGATGTTGCGAAGAGCTTGGGGGTATCCCTGTCCCGAATTCGGGTATTGGCGATCGGGTTGGCGGTATTGCTCGCCGCGTATGTTACCAGTTCCGTAGGGTATATAGGCTTTATCGGTTTTGCTGGCCCCATAATTGCGAAACTGTCCGGTGCGAGGAAATTTTCACAATGTGTCATCTGGTCAGGAATCTTTGGGGCTTTACTCTTATTGGTGGTCGATCTGGCGGTTCAGATTCTGGCTGGTGATAGTGCAATGTTTCTTCCAACCGGTGCTGTAACAGCGGTACTGGGCTCACCCTTATTGCTTCTGTTATTGCCCCGATTGAAATCTATGGTTCCGCCCAATCTGCAAACAGGGGATAACACTCACCCCTTCCCTCCCCTCAATTGGACGAAACTCAAGGGCTTTTTCGCTATCACCTTAGGTCTTTACCTGGTGATTTCGCTGTTTCTAATTGGGCGGGGTCCGGATGGCAGTTGGTCCCTGCTTGGGCCGGATGCGTGGCATTCAATATCTCCCTGGCGGGTACCGCGGTTCGTTTGTGCCGCGGGCGCTGGCGGTTTACTCGCTATTGGCGGCTACGTGCTACAGCGTGTTACAGGTAATCCCATGGCCAGCCCGGAAATAATGGGGGTCAGTGCCGGGGCTATTCTGGCGGCGGCCATTATATTGTTTTTATTCCCAGCCACTTCGTCTATGGGTGTTACTGCCGCTTCGGTCGTGGGAGCGTTCGTTGCTATTGTTATTCTATTGACCCTTTCCATGCGCGCTCCATCGTCACCGGAACGTATTCTTCTGGTGGGAATTGCACTCACGGCTTTAGTGGATGCCTTAGTGGGTGTCTTGATGGCCACGGGTGAACCGAGCTCGGTCATGCTACTGGCATGGTTAAGCGGGTCCACTAATGGAGCTGATCCTGGCATCGCCTTAGTCGCAATCGGGTCACTCCTGTTGCTGCTGTTTCTCGCCTTGTTGAGTACGCGCTGGTTGACGATATTACCCTTGGGCAGGGTGATCTCAAGCAGTATCGGTGTGCCGGTTTCCACAGCCCAGTTAGTGTTGTTTTTGTTGGTTGCAGTTATCACCGCGATAGCGACACCCATCATCGGCCCACTGACTTTCGTGGGGCTGATCGCACCGCATCTTGTGAACAGCCTGGGCATACGCAAACCCAAATCGGGGTTGTTGCTCAGCGCGTTAACGGGCGCGATAGCCATGATGTGTGCTGATACACTGGCGCGAACCATTGCCTTTCCGCTGCAGCTTTCCACGGGAATAGTGGCCAGTTTGGTTGCCGGACCCGTGCTTATGTTAATGTTGGCTCGAAGTAACCGCCAGTCAGCCAATGCAATGGGGGGCGATTAGGTGAAAGAGGCTGATAAAACAATAAAGGCGCAGGCGCCGATTGTGACCCTGTCTGGGGGCAAGGTTACAAGCAATCAGGCAACGCTCATCAGTAGTGTAAACCTGACGTTAACCGCGTCCAGTGTTACAGGCGTGATTGGCCAGAATGGCTCGGGTAAATCAACCCTGGTGAAAGTGCTTGCACGGCAGTTGCCCTTGTCTGCCGGCACGCTGCACCTTGGCGATGAAGCCTATGACAAATACAATGATCGGGCATTCAGTCGTAGGGTGGCTTATCTGCCACAGTACACGCCATCGACACCGGGTTTGACCGTCAGGGAGCTGGTATCCTTGGGTCGGTTTCCCTGGCACGGCGCGCTGGGGCGCTTCACCGAGCAGGATAATACCGCTGTGGAAAGGGCCCTGGAGCAAACGGATACCCTGCAATTTGCTCATCGGTATATCGACCTTCTATCAGGGGGCGAACGACAACGCTGTTGGTTGGCAATGTTGTTGGCCCAGGAAGCAGAAGTGATGCTTTTGGATGAACCTCTGTCTGCGTTGGATGCGCGATTTCAATCTCAGATTATGGCTCTAATCCGGGATATTGCTGTGTCGCGTAACATGGCGGTCTTGGTGGTGTTGCATGATGTGAATCTGGCAAGTCGCTACTGCCATAAAATTGTCGCGATGAAATCGGGTCGGCTTATCTGGGAGGGCGATTCGTTTCAAGTTATGGATTCAGCGGTGCTTGAGCCGATTTTCGATACCCCGATGACGGTGCTGACTTCGCCTGAAAGTGGGGCTAAATATGCTTTTTCAAATCCAGAAAAAAGAGATTTTTTATAACGCTTTAATCTTTTAAATTCAGGCCAAGGGGAAGATCTGTGCAGGATAGTTTTGAATCTGTGATCGATATTTTTGCGGCTGTCGTAGCAAGATATCCTGACTCTATCGCCGTGTCCCTGGGTGAAAAATATTACAGTTACCAAGCGCTGGATCTGCTCTCAACCCGAATTGCCGTGCAGTTGGGCGCCTGTGGAATCGGTGTGGAAAGCCGGGTTGGTGTGCTGGGTTTTCGTAAACCTGAGACCCTGGTGACCATTCTCGGGATATTGAAAGCGGGGGCCGCGTACGTGGTCATTGATCCGCTGTCTCCTCCCCAACGCCGCTCCTTTATCATGCACGATGCGCACCTGGCCTGCGTGGTAATGGAACACGAATGCACAGAAACCCTGTCTCAACTGGCCGACAGTGTGCCAGTCTATTTTTACCACCAGCTAATTGAAGAACATTCATCTGCGACCGCCCCCAGCCAGGTGGTCAGAGTTCAACCCCGGTCTGCTGCCTATGTAATCTATACATCAGGAACCACAGGTACCCCAAAAGGGCTGGTGGTTGAACACGCACAGCTGTCCGGCTTATTTAAATCCACCGCAGAAATATTTGATTTTGGTCCCAACGACCGTTGGACGTTATTTCACTCCCTGGCCTTTGACTTTTCAGTTTGGGAAATGTGGGGAGCGCTGTTAAATGGCGGGCAGTTGGTAATGGTGTCCGCGGATACAGCGCGTTCGTCAGAAGCAACCAGGGCTTTACTGGCAGCAGAACAAATCACGGTTTTCAACGCCACTCCCAGTGTCTTTTACGGTCTCACGCAGGCAGATAGCCAGGCGGTGTTGAATGGAGCCCCTTGCCTGGAGTCACTGCGGCTGGTTGTTTTCGGTGGCGAGGCGCTTTTCCCTCAGCGTCTGGCCGCGTGGCGCGAACAATGCGCTGCAGCCAATCTGCGAATGGTGAATATGTACGGAATTACGGAAACCACCGTCCATGTTACCTGGTTTGATCTCCCTTTCGAACGTTTACAAGAGACGGATCGCAGTACCATTGGCAAGCCACTCAAAAACAGTCGTACCTGGATACTTGATGACAGGCTACAGCCCTGCCCAGTGGGTACGGTGGGTGAACTCTATGTGAGTGGCGCAGGCCTTAGTCGCGGTTATCTAAACCAATCCGGATTAACGGCAGCGCGCTTTATTGCCAATCCTTTTGGCACAGCCGGAGACCGCTTGTATCGCTCTGGCGATTTGGCGTCAATTGATGTGAGCGGAGTGTTGCAATATCACGGCAGGGCCGACCAGCAAATAAAACTACGGGGTTACAGGATCGAACCCGGCGAAATAGAAGCTGCTTTAGTCGGTCATGAAAATGTTGCCAGTGCCTGTGTGATTTTGTATCGGACTGAAGATGCTCCATTCGATGGCCAATTGATTGCCTTTGTTACCCGCACCGACGCTGACCACACCGGGAAAATAATCCCAACCCCACAGAACTACCGAACCTGGTGTGAGGCAAGGCTGCCGGATTACATGGTGCCGTCGGGGTTTGTGTTGCTGGAGGGTTTGCCGTTAACGGAGAACGGCAAAGTGGATCGTCGGGCCCTGCACAGCCGGCTGGAATCGGAAGCGGGGTTACTGGAATCGGGCTACGTGGCGCCGGAGAGCCGGGAAGCGGTGGTGCTGTGTCAGCGGGTGTCGGAGCTGTTGGGGGTTGAGCGGGTTGGCCTGGGGGACCACTTTTTCCAGTTGGGCGGGCACTCGCTGACGGCGACGCGGTTGATCGCGCAATTGCAGTCGGAGTTGGGCCGGGGGTTATCGATCCGGGATGTGTTTGAGTATCCGCGATTGGGGGATCTGGCGCAG